>NZ_CP110011.1:0-4970000 GCF_025947345.1 Flavobacterium sp. N502536
ATTTTAGCAATACCCTCGCCTCCTGTGTAATAGGCTGCCAGAACATCAACACCTTTCAATTGTTTTACGGCAACCACAACTTGTTTTAGAGCAGCTGATAACTGCAACAAACAATTTTCTATTTCGTCTAGTTCAATTCTGTACCCTCTCAATTTTACCTGATGATCTTTTCTGCCCAGAAATTCGATATTTCCGTCGGGAAACCATTTCACCATGTCTCCTGTATCGTATAGAATACTTCCCTCGATAAATGGATTTTTAATAAACTTCGCAGCGCTAGAGTTCTTCCTTATCAGATAACCAAGTGCTATACCGCACCCGCCAAATAAAGTCTTCCTGTGATACCAACCGGTGTGAGTTGTAGATTTTCGTCGAGTATATATGCTTGTGTATTAGAAATTGGTTCCCTACAGGAATTGACTGTACTCTTTGCCTTTCTCTAATTTATAATAGGTGCTGTTGTGTTATCTTCAGAAGGTCCGTAGAGGTTTCTTACCTCAGCATTTGTGCGTAACAGCTCTCTCGCAATATCCACCGGAAATGGCTCTCCCGCTAAATTGATAATACTGGCATTTTGCAAAGCAGAAAAATCTTCTTCAATCAGACTTCGAATGCTTGAAGGAACTGTATTCAATACACACTCTTTTGTCCTTTTTTAATTCTTTGCCTATTTCCAAAGCATTGCTGAGCAACTTTATTGTTTTTCCAACGGATAAGGTAAAAAACATCTCATAGGCCGAAAGATCAAAACAATGTGAGGTTGCTGCAAAACCTAATCAAAATGTGCGGTATCAAACTCTTTTTTAGCCCAGTACAATAAAGCAACCACATTTTTATTGGTAAAGAGAACTCCCTTGGTTTACCGGTGGTTCCCGAAGTATAAATAACATAGGCCAGATCTTCGGCTTTGCTTATTTTTTCTGAAGGTTCTCTGTAGCGTATTGCTCTTTTTTTACCAGAACTGATCCAGTTCTTTTTCGTCAATAACCACCTTGCAATTACTATCGGCTACGATGTAGGCAATACGTTCTTCCGGTAATTAACATCTATAGGTACATAAGCCGCTCCCGATTTAAGCACTCCTAAAATGGTCGTTACTAAACGTTCGTCTCTTTTTAAACGTACTCCTACTAAATCGTTTGCTGGATGTTGTACTTTTCTCTCAGATAACAGGCCAGCTGATTGGATTGTGCGTGCAGTTCGGTATAAGTCAATTGTACCTCATTAAAGATCAAAGCACATCTTTGGGGTTTTATCAGCCTGCAATTCCAGTAAGTCTACAATAGTAGCTTCTTTTGGAAAATAAATTTCCGTTTCATTGAACGTATACAGTAACAATTCTTTTTCGTTTCGGCTAAATATCAATGGCATCAATAGTAACCGCTGTATCCTTAAATACGGCTGTTAACAGATTTTCAAGATGGCTGAATATAGCCGTAATCCAAAATTCATCATAAATATCGGTGTTGTATTCCAAACCTAACAACAGCTCTTCCTCCTGCTCTGTAAAAATAAAACTAAGGTCAAACTGCGACGTAGTACGCTTCATTTCATAAGGCGCTACATCAACTCCTACCATTGGAGTTTTTGTTTGTAAGGTGTTTAATTGGGCCTGATTTTGCAACACCACCAGTACATCGAATAAGGCCGATCTTGAAGCGTCTCTTTTTAAATTAAGCTTATTGACCAAAGTGCTAAACGCATAATTCTGATGTTCATAGGCATCGATTAAGGTCTTTTTTGCTGGTCTAATAAATCCGAAAAGCGATCTGTTCCGGTTAGCTGAGTTTTAATCGCCAAGGTATTTAAAAATAAACCCAGCTGATTTTCAAGCTCCGGATGTTCCCTTCCGGCTATCGGAGTTCCCAGAATAATGGTATTCTGATTGGTGTAACGGTATAATAAAGCATTGATTCCGGCCATTAAAGTCATAAATGGCGTAACTGAATTTGCTTTAGAAAAATGTTTTAGTTCAGCCAAAAAAGCCTCCGAAAACTGTACGAAAGCGTGTTACCCTTATAAGTTTGTCTGGCCGGACGGCTTCTGTAACTTGGCAATTCTAAAACAGGAAGATCTCCTTTAAAAACCGACAACCAATAGGCTTCTGAATCTAAAACCGATTTTTCATTTTCCTGTGACTGCTGCCATACCGCATAATCTTTGTATTGAAGGATATCAGCCGGCAAATCGATTGATTTTCCGTGAATCAGATTATTGTAAGCCGCGACAATTTCAGCAAACATTACTTCTAATGACCAGCCGTCGCCTATGGCATGGTGAATCACCAAAGAAAGCACATATTCCTTTTCGTCCGTTTTTAAAAGAACTGCTTTTAATAAAGGTGCAGTCGTCAAATCAAAAACAGTGGCTTGCTGCTCCTGTAAATATTCAGAAAGCGCTGAAGCACTTTGATCTGAATAATTTTCCTGAACAAGCGAAAATTCCATTCGCCCTCTCCTAAAATGTACTGGCTTATTTCGCCATCATAACCCGCTTTAAAATAGGTTCTTAAAATTTCGTATTTCGAAATTAAAAGCCGGAAAGCTTCCTCCAGTTTTGCTGCCTCCAGATTCCCCGTAAGCTTTAGGGCACCGTGCATGTTGTAGGCACTGTTACCTCCTTCAAACTGACTGAGTACCCAAATTTTATGTTGTGAAGAGGTTAACGGGAAATATCCCTGGGCTTGTGCTTTGGGAATTGCCTTATAACCTCCTTTTTTTATTTTTTGACTTATTTGTGCAATGGTAGGTGTTTGAAAAAATTCTTTGTAGGATATTGTCCCCTCAAGTTTTTTGTAAATCTGGTTGATCACCTGACCTATCATCAAACTATGTCCTCCGAGCTCGAAAAAATGATCTTCGATTCCTACTTTTTCAATCCCTAAAATTTCCTGCCAAATAAGGGCCAACGTATTTTCTGTCTGATTTCTAGCGCTAAATAATTAGCATTAGAAACCTGATGCAATGGTAAATTTTCAAGAACCTTTCGGTCTATTTTGCCATTTGGTGTCAACGGAATTTTATCCAAACCGATAAAATACTGAGGCACCATAAAAGCCGGAAGTTTTTCTTTCAGATAACTTTTTAACGTTTCGTGATCTATGGTTTCGTTCTTAGTGAAATACGTTACTAAATTTTGTAGTCCGTTATTTTGCAAGACCAGAACAACAGCCTGTGTTATAGTATTGGAAAAAGAAAGAACTGCATTTTCAATTTCTCCAAGTTCTACACGATATCCCCTTAGTTTTACCTGATGGTCTTTTCTTCCCTGGAAATCAATAGTTCCATCCGAAAGCCATTTGGCCATGTCTCCGGTGTCGTACATTAAAGATCCCGCCTTAAACGGATTGGATATGAACTTTTCTGCTGTTAATTCAGGACGGTTCAGATAGCCTTTGGATAAACCTTCTCCCGAGATATACAATTTTCCGGCTACCCCCACAGGCACTACTTCTAAATTTTTATCGAGTATATAAACCTGAGTATTGGCAATGGGTTTGCCTATTGAGACCGAAGCGGTATATTCTTTTTCTGATGATAATCGGTATACCGTACTGTAAGTGGTATCTTCTGATGGGCCGTACAAGTTTCTTATCTCAGCATTCGTTTCTAATAATTTCTTAGCAATATCCACCGGAAAAGGTTCGCCCGCCAAATTGATTATCGTGGCATTTTCTAAACTATACCCGCTTTCTATAACATTTCTAATACTCGAAGGGACTGTATTGATCAATACCTTTTTGTCGTGTACAAGAGCCTCTCCTATTTCTAAAGCATTGTCCAGAATTCTTATCTTTTTTCCGACAGACAAAGGATAAAAAAACTCATAAACCGAAAGATCAAAACAATACGAAGTTGCTGCATACACCATATCAAAAGCAGTCGCGTCAAACTCTTCCTGAGACCAATAAAGCAAAACTGCCGCATTTTGATGTGTGATCATAACACCTTTCGGGTTTCCGGTAGTTCCCGACGTATAAATGATATAGGCTAAATCGGTAAAATCATTTGCTATTTTAAGATTCTCCGTTTTATAATTGTCTTTATGGGCAAGATAATTTCTAAATTGATTTTCATCAATTACAATTTTGCACTGGCTGTCCTTTTCTATGTATTGAATACGTTCTTCAGGGTAATTAACATCTATTGGCACATAGGCGGCCCCCGATTTAAGAATCCCCAATAGCACTACGAGTATCAATTCGTTGCGTTCCAGTTTTATTCCAACTAAATCATTCGGCCGAATATCATATTCCTTTCTGAGATAATGTGCCAACTGATTGGCTTTCTCATTCAGTTCCCTGTAGCTCAATTCGGCATTTCTAAAAATAACAGCGGTATGATCGGGTGTCTTTGCTGCTTGTTCTTCAAACAATTCTACCAGAGTCTTGTTTGGATATTCTTTTAAAGAAGGATTAAAATGATTCAATAATTCTTCTTTTTCCAACGACGTCACCACGGGTATTTTGGCCACATATTCATTAATATAAACCTCCAGATCCAGCAGCCAATTGGTGTACGTACTTAAAAAATGTGCCGCTAAACGGTCTTCTATAAATGACGCATCATAAGAAAGGTTTACTGTTAATCCGTTATCGTTTTTATGTACTGTTAATGAAAACGGAAATTTATTTTTTACTTCCGCAACTGTTGTATTATAAAAAAAGCCAAAGAGCGCATAGGCCGAAAAAGGATATTTTTCCTGCAACGTATCGTCGTAGTCCGAACAGCTGTAAACTTCCTGTACTTCTTTTTTAACTTCCTGTAAATACTCTTTAAAAGATTTACCTGATGTGGTGTGGTTTTTATACAGTAAAGCTGTTTGGGCAGCATCCGATTTTGATGAAAAAATAAAGCTTTCCTCTTCGAAATAACGCTGCAGCAAAGCCGTATAAACCGCTAACAAAACCGTTAATTCTGCTATAGCATTTTCATTGGTAAGCTTCTTAAAGAAGGAAAGACTGCTGTTTTCCACTTCGACATTCCTGCTTTGCGGGTTTTCTACCGGAACACTATTGACCAAAGGATTATTTTTAACTTTTGTGATCCAGTAGTTCGAAATGCTTTTTTGTTCGATGGTTGTCATTTAAAATCTTATAATTTGATGAACCTTCAACTTCTGTGGTGGGTACTGAAAAAGTAGAACGGTTCTTATTGAATTGTAAATAATTTGGTCTCTTTTAATAAAATAAATCAGGCGCGTGAAATTGCTTTATAATCCTAGTAATTATATGGATACTATAGATATTTAAATCATTAGTATTTCGGCTAGAAAAAATTGTTTTATCCAAGATTTAAAAGTTTCTTATAAAAACGAGCTCTTCTACCTCATAGCCTTAATTTTGTAAATAATAGGATGGAATTGTAGCGGTGATGTTTTTCTGTAAGGAATCAATTCTAACCACGATTTTATTGGTATTGTTGGTGTTTAGTACCTCACATTCTAATCCGCTTAATGAACCGTAAGAGATTGTTTTAAAGTCACCTACTTTAAATTCTTCAACATGTGTTTCAATCTCTGTCACATCATTGTTGAGCAACAAAAGTTCAATTTTTCTCATTTCGTCGTCACTCACCTTAGCGTACTCCATTCCAAAGCGGATGTACATACAGGCCCCGTTCACCGAAAGCGTTTTGTAAAATTCTAATGACGAATTTATCTTTACAAAAACATAAGAAGGGAAAAGTAATTTCTGAATACTTTTCTTTCGATCTGTACGTTTACTTGGTACCTCAATTGTTGGTAAAAAAGCTCTAATTGACAAATGTCCAAGCCCATCAAATACTTTTCTTTCATGATGGCATTTAACATATAAAACATACCAACCATTGTGAATTGACTTCATAAATACTCTTCAGTTTTTTTAATAGCTTCGCTGTTCTCGGTTACGAGAATCCTTATCCAAATGCGGTTTTTAAAAATTAAAACACCTTTTATTTACCGCTAAAATAGTAGTAGTCTTTATATAAAAATTACGGACTTTTTAAATAAAAACTACGGGCTTTCACATTAAAAAGCACAAAACACTGACAATAAATCAAATACTTATGATTTACAGCCGGAAAGAACTTCAATCCCACTAAACCTTTAGTAAACAAACACTAAACGCTAAACGATTTTAAGATTCCTTCTTTTTTTGTGAAATGTGAATTGTGAAATGTGGAATGTAAGTTGTAAGATGTGATATTTGGAATTTGGAATTTGGAGTTTGGAGTTTGAAATCCGCCTCAATCCGCGTTTTCGCATAGCGAATCCGTATCATCAGCGTATTATTTTTTATCCGGAAAGGAAAATGTGAGATGTAAGATGTAAGATGTGAAATGTAGAATCCGTGTCAATCCGCGTTTTCGCATAGCGAATCCGTATCATCCGCGTCTATTTTTTATCAGAAAGTGAAATGTGGGATGTGGAATTTGGAATTTGGAGCTTGAAATTTGGAATTTGAAATTTGGCTAAGTCAGCTCCCGAACTTTAAAAGTGACCTCGATTTTGGTTCCCTCACCAATTTCTGATTCAATAGTAAACTGGCCTTTTAACGAGCTGGTTCTTTCCTTCATATTGTTCAGTCCGATACCTTCTTTTTTGGTTTTGGTATCAAATCCCTGGCCATTATCCGTAATTGACATTTTTAAGAAGCCACTGCCTTGGTATTGAATTCTGATTTCACACTTTGTAGCGTCAGCATACTTGTTGACATTTAAAATAGCTTCCTGAATGATGCGATACAAATTGATCTTGTAGATGTTTTGAATCGTAGACCATTCAAAACTTTCATCGGTTGTATAGGTAAACTGAGTATTGCTAATGTCTTTTTGACTTTCCACTAAGCTTAATAGTAAGATATTAAAATCATTACCATCTAAAAACGAACTATTGCTTAAATCATGTGAAATGGTTCTAATCTCATTTTCTATGTTTTGCAGCTCAAAAATATACGCTTTTCGTTTATCGATTATTTCCTGTTCTACTTTAGCATTAAAAAAGCCTAAATTCATTCGAACGCCATAAATCCGATTCATTACTCCATCATGAAGTTCTTTTGCAATTTTGGATTTTTCATTATCTCTTGCATTGTTTATTTTCTCATGCTGTTCCATCAGAAGCAAATAGATCTCCTCGTTGGCCGATTTCTGGTTCTTTAAAAACTGCAATTCTTTATTTTTATACTTGGAGTACCTTAAAATAACAATAATCAGCAGTAGCAAAACTAGTGCAAATGAAATGATTAAGATATAGAAATTTTTTTTCGTCAAAATTTTATTTTCATCTTCGATTCTGGAAGTTTCGTATTCGATTCTAGCATATTTATTGTGTGCATTTTTTTGAACAATATTGATACTGTCACTCAAATTAATATACTCGTTTGCGTAGTAAAGGCTATTCTCCTTGTCTAAAGTAGACAACAGTTTTAGTGAAGTTAAAACTTCATTGCTGTTCTTAATTCGCGTTGCTAATACATTCGCTTCTTTCAGAACTTCAATAGCTTTGGTAGTATCTTTCTGTGTTAGGAAATATTCGCCAATATGTATTTTTTTATATAAAATATCCGATTCATCGCCTTTGTTTTTTAAAATTTCGAGCGATTTGGTGAACATTTCATGCACATTCTCATACTCTCCGATTTTCATCTTCGAATAGGCCAGATTGCTCAAAACATTGGCATACAATCGGGGCCATTTTTTTTCTAAATCTTTGGTAAGCAAACCTTCAAGCTTTGCAATAGATTTTAAATATTCTCCTTTTAAATCATACAGATTACAGATATTGATGGTAGCGGTTACATTGTAATTGTTAACCTCATCTTTATCAATATGATTCAGTTTCATCTTCTCTAAATTATTCAAAGCCATCTGGTGGTACCACAAGGCTTTATCATAATTCACGAGCTTCTCCAGACAGTTGCCCATTAATGCATTACAGCAATAAAGCAGCCGCTGGTCTTTGGATTCTTTCAGGTGCTGTAAGGCCTTCGAGATTTCAACTTCGCATTCTATATAATTTCCGTCATAAAACAACACACAGGCTTTGTTAAACAACATCCTCGCTGTATTATCATAATCTGATAATTTGTAATATACTTTTTCTGCCTGCAGGTAATAAAAATAGGCACTGTCTTTTTTTACATTGCCATAACTGTCTCCAATGTAATAAAAGGCTTTTGCAATTCCCTCTTTGTCATCCACCTCTATTGACAGCCTCAGGGCCTCTAAACTTGCCGCTAAAGATTTCTTCTCATTTTTATTGTAATAGTACTCTGTTGACAGCTTAAAATGCAGACTTCTGGTAAGCGAATCATTTTTCTGAATCTTTAACAACTCAAATATAGAGTCCAGGTACTTTTCCTTTTCTTCCCCTTTTAAATACGTATCATCAAATGAGATCGTAGTTTTGCCATTCGAATCAGCAAACTCATTTTTCCGGCAGGAAAAAAACGTCAGTAAAAGAAATAAGCAAATAATTTTAAAAGGTGCTGTCAAAAGTTTAAGTATTATTTTACAATTTCAAATATAACGTTTTGAAATAAAAAGACTATAAAATTTAAAAATAAATGAAATAGTCTTTTTTATAAATACAAAAAACTTAGTCCTTTCTGGTTGGTCTAGTGATTTCAGGATCACCATCAGTATTCAACAAATCAATTTCTGTATTAGACGTTTGATTTACCGCTTTTTTTGTTTTCGCGTCTAATTTTTCATTTATTCTTTTCAATTGGCCGCTTTCCATGTTAGGAGTTTCATACTCATCCGCTGTACATGAAAAAGTCAACAATGCAATAGAAATTAGTAATCCCGGAATTAATACCTTGGTTTTCATAAAAAATAACTTTAATTGATTATTAAAACAAAAAAACAGCAAACTGCCGATTAAAATGTACGGTAAATCCGTAATATTTTATTTATTCTATACTAAAAATGAGACTTTAACTATTTATCGTTCAAGCCGTAAAACGAATTGTAAAACAATCAAAACTGCATTACGGAAAGACCGTAAATTTTCTTACATTTGTTGTGAATAGAATTAAACAAGTTATGAATCTTAATATTTTAATCGTCGACGACCATCCGATGACGGTCGATAGTTATGTCAATCTTTTATCTGATGGTGAGTTTCAGAAAAAACTGCCAAATTTTATTAAAAGCCATAATTGTGAAGATGCTTACAATAAAATTATTCTTCATCATAAGCAAAATATCAATATCGATTTTGCTTTACTCGATATTAATTTGCCTCCCTACAAACAATTAAACATTAATGATGGTATAGGCCTGGCCTACCTCATCAAAGAAAAGTTTCCTAATTGCAAGATAGTTCTTCTTACCATGCGCAGCGAACCTCTGACGGTTGACAAAATCATAAAAGGAATTCAACCCGAAGGTTTTATCTCCAAAAGTGATATCAATTTTGAACAGTTTCCTGTGATTTGTAAAAACATCATTAACGGAGAAATATTCAGAAGCAATACTATAGTGGAATCGCAAAGAGAATTGTTTAAGCGCAATATCAACTGGGACAATCACGACAATCAAATTTTAATTCTGATTTCTGAAGGTGTAAAAACAGTAAACCTTCCTGATTACATTCCGCTTTCGATGAGTGCGATCGAAAAAAGAAAAGCAAACATAAAAGATCAGTTGCTAAAAGGAAAAGGAAGTGACAAAGATTTAATTGAAAAAGCCAAAACTTTGGGATTGTTGTAACCGAACTAAAAGGCACAGTATTGTAAGTAAAAGACATTTTACTACGGCTGAATTTTTATCTATTGTGTTCTTCTCTGCGTCTAACGATTCAAAGCTGTTAAAAAAGGACTGAAAGTCCAAAAGCACTAACATGGTGCAGCGCATCATGAACTAAAGTCATAAGTCATACAGCCCTGAAAGGGCGATAGCAGACGAACGCAATGTAAGACTCTCTTAAAAAACCACTTACCTCAAACAATACTCTAAAACAAGGCTTTTAGAGTTCAGGCTTTCGCCCTTTCAGGGCTTAAAGCATCGCCATCATTAGTCATGGTGCTTTGCACACTATTATTGCTTGCGCTCTTTCAGAGCACTGGACTCCGGATATTTCCACCCTATAAATCTGGCTGTACCTTCAATTTTTTGTAACAGGATACAAAACAGAAAGGCTGCCATTACTGACAGCCTCTCACCAAAACAATTTTCTAATCTAAAGTTTACTATTTCATTATCTTTTTAACCGACTGAACTTTACCGTCTACCGTTACTTTTAAAAAGTAGAAACCATTGGTAAAACTACTGCCATCAATAGTTATCGTATCAGATGACGCATCATATGACTTCGTGAACAAATTTTGCCCTAAAGCGTTATAAATCAACACCTGTACTTTCTTTCCTGAAAATGAAGCTGAACTAATGTTTATTGCCTCATTGAACGGGTTTGGATATTGGGTATAGCCAATTTTGGTTTCAAAATCAACAGTGCCCAAAGTAGGGAAAGTAAAAGGATTAACTGTAGCTGGCGTTGTAATTAAAGCCTGCGGTCCTGCACTGTATGCATATCGTATTACTGCAAAGCTTTTTCCATCTGCACTTACAGCCGCTTCAAAATAACCATAATAAGAAACTCCGCCATTAACAAATGTAAATCCTATGAATCCCGTTTTTCCATTCCAGTTATTGTAAGCAGCACTGCTAATCGTTGCGTCTCCCAACGAATTCCAGTTGTTGCTACCTCCAATTGTCTGATTGGTTCCGATGAAACTAATTGAACTTGTTCCTGTTTCACTTACTAAACCGTTATTGGTCAAAAATTTCAAACCATTTTCGCCATACTGTAGTTTAAATTCGGTCTCATTTCCATCTGCCTCCGCAGTAATCCTAAAAGATCCTGAAGGATTTGAAGCCGATACTATAATTGGAGCTGGCAAATCTACTTTCACTACGGTATACGCATTTGTAAAAGTAAATCCGGTCGTAAACGATTTATTTTCTAAAACAGCTGCTCCGCCGGTAATGGCTGCATCCAAAAAGGTTATTGTGGCTACAGTTGCATGAGCAGCCTCATTTGCTGTGGCTTTACCAATATAAGTTACCTTAGCTGTAGTATTATTTGCGATCACAATTTCGGTGGTTAAACCTGCTGGCAGTCCTGTTACGGTAAAGTCGGTTCCTTCCACTAAATTACCTGAGTTTTTTGTAAAAGTTCCGCCATTTGTCGTTAAGCTTACACTAATAGCGGTCAAAAATCGACCATCATTTGTTGGCGCATCTTCAGCAATTACAGCCGGAGTATTGGTCAATTTCACCAAACCTAATTGGATAGGTGTTGTAATCGCAGCATTAGGAGCAGTATTGTAAGCATATTTACTTATCGAATAACTCTGACCGTCTGCACTCACAACGGCTTCAAAATAGCCATAATAAGGAACTCCGTTTTTAGCATATTTAAAACCAATGAAACCTGTTTTACCATCCCAAACGGTATAAGAACTGCTTCTTAAAGCAGGAACTCTGGTCCCGTTCCAATTGTTAGTTCCGTCAATTGTAGTGTTATAACCCACATAGGAAATATTGTTGCCTCCGGCTTCACAAACTAATTCTTTATTATAGGTTTCCAGTTTTAAACTACTTCCTTCAACAAACAATCCATAATCGGCATTATCAGCATCTGCTGTAGTTCTGAAAAAATTCCATGTAGTTCCTCCAACAGCTACTGTTAACGGAGCTGGCAAATCGACATAAATAATTTTATAGGCATCGATATAAGTAAAATCAGTCGTAAAATGAGCTACATCCAGTTTCGCAACTCCGCCTGTAATGGCAGGATCTAAAAACGTAACGGTTGCTGTGGCTGCATCTAATAAATCATTTGATACCGCTTTACCGGAATACGTTACCTGGGCTGTTGTGCTGCTTGTTATAGTAATGCTGGCTGTTAAACCTGAAGGTAAACCTGCGATCGTATAATCAGTGCCTTCAACCAGATTGCCCTGACTTTTTGCAAAAGTTCCACCATCGATTGTCAATGCTATAGTAGTACTAAAAGTACCATTGTTACTGGACACATCTTCAGAAATACTGGCCGGTACATTAGAAATATGGGCAAATAAAGCCGGAGTTGTAATCGAACCTTCCGGTGCCGTATTATAAGCATATTTATCGATGGTATAACTCTGACCGTCTGCGCTTACAGTGGTTTCAAAATAACCAAAATAAGAATGTCCATCTTTTGTATATTTAAATCCGATATACCCTTTTTTTCCGTCCCACACTTTATAAGAACTGCTTCTTAAAGTAGGAACTCTTGTTCCGTTCCAATTGCTCGCTCCACTAATGGTAACGTTATAGCCCAGGTACGAAATGTTATTAATTCCGGACTCACAAACTAGATCTTTATTATAATTTTCTAATTTTAAATCGCTGCCTTCAACAAATAAACCATAACTGGCATTGTCGGCTTCAGCTGAGATGTTAAATGGAATCCATTTCGAACCTGTAACCGATACGGTTAAAGGAGTTGGCATATCGACATAAATAATTCTATACGCATTCTTAAAGTTAAACTTAGTCGTAAAATTATCACTATCCAAAATAGTGGCTCCTCCGGTAATTGCAGGATTCAGGAAAGTAATGATTGCAGTGGTTGTATTTGACGCTTCGTTAGCTGTTGCTTTACCCGTATAACTTAACTCTGCTGTTGTACTGTTTAGTACTGTAATTTCTGCTGTTAAACCTGCCGGTAATCCTGTTACCGTAAAATCTGTTCCCTGAACCAGGCTTCCTGAACTTTTTGTAAAAGTTCCGCCGTTTGTGGTAAGCTGAATGGTTACTTTTGTTTCGAAGCTTCCATCATTACTCATCGCATTTTCATTGATCTCATCAGGTGTGTTGGCCAAATGAACCGAAAGATCTACCGGAATATCTTCGGTGTTGATACCGGCTCCAGGCTCTGTATTATAGGCATATTCCAATAAAGTATAGGCCGTACCCTTGGCATTTACTTTTACTTTAAACCAGCCGTAACAAGCTTCTCCTGCAATTGTAAAGGTAAAACCAATATAGCCGGTTTTTCCATCCCATGATTTATAAGAAGCATTTCTTAAAGTGTGCAGATTAGGATAACTGCCTCCTTCAATAAAGTTACTGCTGCCATTGATAAGCTGATTGGCTCCAATCAAAGTCATGTTTAAAGAGTTCCCCTCACAAACGATAGATTTTGTGTAGGTTTCTAGTTTAAGATCACCTTTATCCACAAAAACTCCGTAATCCTGTTGGTCAGCGTCGGCTGTAATTCTAAAGAATTTCCAGGTATTTGCTGCATCTACGGTATAATTCAGGTCTTTTACATGTACAATGGCGTAAGGATCTCTGAAATTAATTTTGACAGAGGTACCCGAACTGGACAATGTTGCTACTCCTCCTGTAATCGCCGGATTTAAAAAGGTTATGGCAATTGTAGCACTGTTTTCTTTCAGATGAGCAACAGCATTTCCGGTAAAAGCCAATTGTACTTCGGTATTGCTAATGACATTCAATTTAGCACTTAAGCCTGCCGGAACACCACTAATCATATAATCGACTCCGGGAGTTAATTCTCCTGAATTCTTAACAAAAGTTCCGTTATTGGTCGTTAACTTAAAAGAAGAAGTCTGCGAAACACTTCCATTGTTGACAGCTGCTTCAGAAAGAACAGCCGGAGAAACACTTAACGCAACTTTATCTGTCATTCCGGTGTAGATTGTTCCACCTGGTTGCGTGTTATAAGCATATTCTACAACACTGTATCCCGAACCATCTGCGGCAACAACGGCTTTTAACCAACCATAACATTTTTCGCCATCGATGGTATATTCAAAACCAAAATAATCTGTTTTACCATCCCAGGCCTTATAAGATGTAGTTCTAAGATCTAATTGGTTTGGATAAGCTCCCGGTGCCGTAAAATTACTGCTCGCATTAATCGCAGTGTTAAAACCAAGAGCAGTAATATTATTTGTTCCTGTATTGGTTATTAGTCTTTTTCCGTAAGTTTCTACTTTTAAATGGTTGGCTGCAAATCGCCATACACCATACTTTGAATCATCTCCTTTCTCAAGCGCAAAATATTTCCAGGTAGATGTTGGGGTAACCGTCATGTCAGGAATATCCACAAAGAAAATACCATACGGATCTCTAAATTTAAAGTTCCAGCTCAATCCGTCGCAAAGCATACCACTTACTCCTCCGTTCAAAGCAGGAGCCAACAAGGTGATTCCACCTGTAGTCGTATTACTTGCATTATGAGCTGTTGCTGTTCCGGTTATTGTAACCGTAGCCTGGCTGTTGCTATTGATTGTAATTGTCGCACTTAAACCAGCCGGTAAATTAGCACTAAAATCAACACCCGAAGTTAACGTTCCGCTTGACTTGGTAAAGGTCGTTCCACTTAATGTAATGTTGGCACTGCCCGAGATCGTTCCGTTATTAGCAACATCTTCTTTAAAACTTGTGATATCAGAAACCAAACTGCTTCCTGTAGTATTAACCCCGGTAGCCGTTAAATTTTGTGCTGTCCATAATGTTCTTCTTGCCGGATGCTGTAATGCCGCCAGCATTCTTGTTACCTGTCCTTGTGTAAACATTTTGCTGCATCCTTGTGCAGCATTGTATCCCATATAGTTTTCAATATTTACTTTATCACCGTCACAATTTGTTCCCGGTACACAGCCTAAAGAGTGTTTTCCATCTTCTTTTGGAGTATCGTCTACCTCATCGGTCCCTGAACAACCACCGTCAAAAGTGTGAATCAGATTCAGGAAATGTCCGAACTCGTGCGTAAGTACCGCTGCAAATTCTTTATTGGTATTTTCTCCCAAATAAGCTCCGTTATAAACGCAACGTGCCAGATTATTATCAGACATCCAGGAATCCGGATACCAGCAAACTCCCGAATTGTTGGTTGCTCCATCGGCATACAAATCGTTTTGAATGTAAACGTTCATGTATTTGTAGTTGTCCCATGCATCTGCCTGAATCTGGTTGTCGTAACCGCCTCCGTTACCGTAACCGTCTTTTTTTCTTTCAAAAATTACTCCGGTAGTACATTTTCCGCTAGGATCGATTTGTGCCAGTCTGAACTCGATATTTAAAGTTCCCCTTCTGGCCTGAAAAAAGGGTTCAACGGTATTGAAATCATCATTCAACCCCTTAAAATCATCATTAAGATTTTTTAATGCCGCTTGTATTTTTTGAAGTGTAACCGTTTTACCATTGAACGAGGTTCCGTACACATGAAAAACAACCGGTATGATATAGGTCGTATTTTCAGAACTCTTTCCGGTGCTCCTCTTTTTAGCATACTCTTTACTAAAAAGATTAAAAGCTTTATTCTCTTTTAAAGAACCGGGGTGGTTCTTCAATTGCAATTCATTGACCTCCTTTGTGCGACAGCTGTGCGAAGGCCCGATTAAGTCTTGTGCTCTGATTCCCTGGGCGCTCCAGAGACAGCACAACACTAATAAAAGTAGTTGCTTTTTCATAATACTTGTTTTTGGTTAGCTTTTTGTTGTTTTGTTAATTATTTGCAAGACAGATAATTTAAATCTTAATTTATTACGATTTAAATCAAAGTATTTGACCTGTGTTGCAAATTTATCTTCCAAATCTAATCCTAACCCAAGTGTTATTTTTATGTTATATTATTATCAAATGATATTATATTATTGTTTTTTGCCCTAATCTTACTTTTTAACACAATTAATCTTCATTCTTACAATTAAAAACAAAATATGTAAGTGCTTTTTTCGTTTAAAAAGACACTAAAAATCAACGGTTTACTTAGTTCTTAAAGTTTATACTTTTGATGTATTTTTACCTGAAAACTATCTAAAAGAAACAAGAATTAAATCGTAATAAACTGTAAGAAAATACGTTTAATGAATTCTAACTTTAATTATATATGGAATATTTAAAAAATTACACGGTTGCAGAAGAACACATAGACGTACAAGGCATTATGGACGGCTTGTACTACCCCTTTTATATGGAAGAATGCCGTCATGCTTTTATAAAAGATGTTTTAGGTTTTGATTTTGTCCAACAGGCCCAAAACGGAGTGTTTATGGTTTTATCTGAATACAGTATCAAATTTATCCGGTCATTAAAAAAAGACGATAATTTTGATGTTAACTGTGCTGTGTATACGGATGCCCAGGGATTACCCCGTTTGCATTTTAAGCAGTCGATCATTAAAAACGGAAAGATAATGGCTTCAGCAGTATTTACAGGAACCTGTATTCCTGCTGCAGGAGGCAGACCTTATTTGCCTGAAGAACTGAAAGCAAATTTTACGGATGCGCCTTCACTGCAACTATAATTCGGGAGATTTCGAACATTTTCACCACAATAAACAAAAAATCCCAAACTCCTTTTAAATTGGAATTTGGGATTTTTGTATTGTTATTTTAGATCTAGTCTAACACAAAGCTTACATTTACGTTTGCTGTAATTTCAATTTCTCCAACGGCAAGCGTTTCATTTTCAGCACCACCGTTAGTATCCATAGCCATTGATTTCATCGCTGCATACATTGGTCTCGGGTTGTACACCTGAGAGTTATCTGAGATTGTAATCGCTTTACCTACTTTTTGTCCTAAAACTGAAACGTAGTCTTCTGCCTTTGCCTTAGCATCTTTAATGGCTAATTTACGGGCTTCTGATTGGTGTTGCGCTAATTTAGAAGATTCAAAAGAAACATTATCGATACGATTGATTCCCTGTTGTACTAAACCTTCCATTACTTCATCGTATTTAGATAAATCTTTCAATACAATTTCTACAGTCTGCGTAGCATTATAACTTGTTTTCTTTTTTTCGTAATCGTATTGCGGATTAAGCGAAACCTGTTTTGTTTTGTAATCAGCAACAGGAACATTCATTTTTTTGATGAACTTCAAAACAGCGTCGATTTTTTCGTCGTTTTGTTTTTTGACATCTTTAGCATTATTCCCTTTTGTTTCAACCGTAGCTGAAATACAAACCTGATCTGGTGCTATTTTTACTTTTCCTTCACCACTTACATTGATTTGTGGAATTTGTTTGACTTCTTGTGCGTAAGACATAGACATAAACATGATTGTTAAAAATAATACTACTTTCTTCATTTTAGTTATATTTAAATTATTTGATTAGTGACCTTTCAAAAGTTGTGCCATTGTTACAATTTCCCCAATTTAGCCATCACGAAAAGGATAAAAATTGGGATCGCCAACAGTATCACCATTAAGCTGTGATCTACAAATAAGGAAGGTTCTTTGATCAAAGTTATCAAATATCCTCCAATAGCACCTCCAAAATGTGCTGTATGGCCAATATTATCATTTTTGGCCTTCATTCCGTATATCGAATACAATAAATATAAAATTCCAAATAAATAGGCCGGTATTGGCAGGACAAAAAAGATGCCCAGCATCATATCCGGCTGTAACAATATGGCAGAGTACAAAACACCTGTCACCGCACCCGATGCCCCTACTGCTCTGTAGCTGTAATCGTTTTTATGAAATAACATCGTTAATAAACTTCCGAAGATTAAACTTCCGAAATAAATCAACAGAAAAGAAAAATTACCCAGCCATTGCAATACCACAGGAGCAAAAAACCAAAGCGTAAGCATATTAAAAAGCAAATGCATCGTATCGGCGTGTAAAAAACCTGATGAAAGCATTCTGATCTGTTCTCCTGAGCGAATACTTCCTACATGAAACTCATATTTTCTAAAAAAAGCAAGATTGTTGAAACCCTGATAACTAATCAAAACATTGGCAACTATAATTCCAATCAAAATGGTATTCATAAAAAACTTTTATTGTGAATTGTAAATATAGTCATTCTTAAACATATGTTAGCATCAATCCAAAATATCAATCGTAATTCATTTTTGCTTTATATTTGTAAAAAAAACAATACATGCAATTTCTCGTTTATATCATAGCCTTCCCTTTTCTTTGGCTGATCTCTATCCTTCCTTTCCGAATATTTTACTGGTTTTCTGATTGTGTATATTTCATCATTTACAGAATTGTAGGCTACCGTAAAAAGGTGGTTCGCGAAAACTTAAAGCTTACTCTACCGCATTTAAACGATGCTGAACGAAAAGAAATAGAGAAGAAATTCTACAAACATATGTGTGATATGTTTTTGGAAATGATTAAGACCATGAGTATTTCTCCCCAAGAAATGGAGAAAAGATTTAAAACAACAAATCTTGATCTTGTAAACGAATATGCGCAAAAAGGTAAAAGCACTATACTGGTTGCGGCACATTATGCCAGTTATGAATGGCTTTTGACTATTAACCCAAAAATTGCTTTTCAGGGTATTGCTGTTTATAAAAAAGTAGCGAACCCTTACTTTGATAAACTGGTTCGAAAAATACGTTCTAAATACGATACCGAATTGGTTGAAACCCGAAAAGCAATTCCAACAATGGCTCAAAACCAGCGTGACGGAATTTTAAGCATGTACGGTTTAGCAAGTGACCAATCGCCAAAACTGGACCGAATTTTCCATTCGATGAAGTTTATGGGAATCGAAGTTCCGGTGCATACAGGTGCCGAAATGCTGGCTAAAAAATACGATCTGAGTGTGATTTTTGTAAAAGTAAAAAAAGTAGCCCGTGGTTATTATGAAGCTACCTTTGTACCTATCGCAGACAATCCGAATGATTATGAAAATTTCGACATTACTGAAAAGTACTTAAGAGAAGTAGAAAAACAAATTTATGAAGCGCCTGAGTACTATTTGTGGACGCACAAAAGATGGAAACACCGCATTGAATAATTCATTTGAACCAAATAAAAAACACCTTTTTCGGCAATGAAAAAGGTGTTTTTATTTATAGTAACGATAGCGAATTAAATTCCTGCAACCGCTTTTATTTCATCAATGATTCGAAGTGCCAAAACATCGGCTTTTTCCTGAGAAGGAGCTTCCGTATAAATTCTGATGATTGGCTCTGTGTTTGATTTTCTTAAATGAACCCATTCTGTAGCAAAATCAATTTTCACACCATCAATGGTGCTAATATCTTCGTTCTTGTATTTTTCAGTCATGGCCACCAAAATTGCATCAACATCGATTTGTGGTGTTAATTCAATTTTATTTTTACTCATATAATATTCCGGGTAAGAAGCACGCAATGCCGAAACAGACATTTTTTTGTTGGCTAAATGTGTCAGGAATAAAGCAACACCTACCAAACTATCTCTTCCGTAGTGAGATTCCGGATAAATAATTCCACCGTTACCTTCACCTCCAATAATAGCATTGTTTTTCTTCATTAAGGCTACTACGTTCACTTCACCAACAGCGCTGGCTTCGTATTTCCCGCCATGAGCAACGGTTACATCGCGCAAAGCACGTGACGATGACATGTTAGAAACTGTATTTCCGGGAGTTTTACTCAACACATAATCGGCACAAGCTACCAAAGTGTATTCTTCTCCAAACATCTCTCCATCTTCAGATATAAATGCCAAACGGTCTACGTCCGGATCAACAACAACTCCTAAATGTGCTTTCTCTTTTACTACCAGTTCCGAAATATCTGTTAAATGCTCTTTTAACGGTTCTGGATTGTGCGGGAAATGTCCGTTTGGTTCGCAGTACAATTTTACTACTTCAACGCCCATTAATTCCAGTAATTTTGGAATAATAATTCCTCCTGAAGAATTTACTCCATCAACTACTACTTTAAATTTTGCAGCTTTTACGGCTTCAACATCTACCAAAGGCAAGTTTAAAACCTCGTCGATGTGAATATCCATATACGCATCATTGATGGTAATTTCACCTAAACTGTCAACATCCGAAAAATCGAAAGCTTCTGCCTCAGCGATTTCAAGAATTTTAGCACCTTCTTCTCCACTTAAAAATTCACCTTTTGCATTCAACAGTTTCAAAGCATTCCATTGTTTTGGATTGTGAGAAGCTGTTAAAATGATTCCTCCGTCTGCCTTTTCTAACGGAACCGCTACCTCTACAGTTGGTGTAGTAGAAAGTCCAAGATCGATTACATTAATCCCTAAACCTATTAAAGTATTCACGACAAGGTTGTGAATCATTGGTCCTGAAATTCTGGCGTCACGACCAATCACTACGGTTAATTTTTCTTTTGATGTATTGTTTTTCAGAAAAGTTCCATATGCCGATGCAAATTTCACCGCATCAACAGGAGTCAGGTTATCTCCTACTTTTCCACCGATTGTCCCTCGTATCCCTGAAATTGATTTTATTAAAGTCATTTTTGTGAGTTATGGTTATTTTTTATGACAAATATAGAAAAGTTACGAAGATTCTAAGTTGCTAAGGTTCTAAGTTTTCAGATTTTAAATACGAAGGGATCTGTCATTCGTTAAAACGATATCAAAAAGTTTTCATACTTTTACTAAAATAACTTCGTTTCTTAACCACTTAGAATCTTAGTAATGATAAAATACACTTTGTACTATAACTTAGTGCCTTAGCAACTTAGACCCTCAGAAACTCTAACAACAAATGAATTTCCTAGCCCATATATATCTTTCCGGCGAAAACGATCTGATCAAAATTGGCAACTTCATGGCCGATGGAATTCGCGGAAAACAGTTTGAACACTTCCCCGAAGATGTTCAGAAAGGCATTCTCTTACATCGTTCTATCGACACTTATACCGATTCGCATGATGTTTTCAGACAAAGCACCAAGCGCTTACATGAAAAATACCATCACTATGCCGGTGTTATTGTCGACATTATTTACGATCATTTTCTGGCCAAAAACTGGGAAAAGTACTCTGATGAAAAATTGGATCATTTTGTTAACCGATTTTACAGATCTTTGCATGAAAATTATCCCATTTTAACAGAAAAAACACAAGACTTAATGCCTTATATGATCAAACAAAACTGGCTTTTGAGTTATCAGACTGTTGAAGGAATACACCAAATTTTAACTCAAATGGACCGAAGAAGGTCGAGAAACCAATCCAATATGCAGTTTGCCAGTGCAGAACTAGTCGAATTCTATCCGGAATTTGAGCGTGAATTCACCCTCTTTTTTGAGGATATCAAAAGTCACTCCAGCCAAAAATTACTTTCTCTATAATACCGCTTTTTACAGAAAAAGCACCAATACTACATTTTAATTTTACATCAGCATGAAAAAAATAACTTTTTTAGTTACCCTAATCTACATTAGCTGTACCGCGCAGCAAAACCCAATAAAACCAACCGGACTTGTAGTTTCAAAAGCTATGGTGGTTTCGGCACGTGCAGAAGCTTCTAAAGTTGGAGCAGACATTATGAAAAAAGGAGGTAATGCCTTTGACGCAATGGTTGGTACTGAACTGGCTTTGGCCGTTGCATTCCCATATGCAGGAAATATTGGCGGCGGTGGTTTTATGGTTTACCGAAAAGCCAACGGCGAAGTAGGTTCACTGGATTATCGTGAAAAAGCACCTCTTGCTGCAACAAAAGATATGTTTCTGGACAAAGATGGAAATGTTATAAAAGGAAAAAGCACCGAAACAGCTTTGGCCATTGGCGTTCCCGGAACTGTTGCGGGAGTTTTTGCTGTTCATAAAAAATTAGGCTCTCTTCCGATGTCCGAAATTTTAAAACCTGTTATTGCTCTTGCCGAAAAAGGTGTAATTGTAACCCTAAAACAACAAAAGCAACTAGAGGCTTACCATGACGCCATTGTAAAAGTAAACGGTCCGAATACACTTATGGCAGGAAAATTCAAAGAAAACGACACCATCAAATATGCTGCTCTGGCCAATACTCTAAAACGCATTCAAAAGAATGGAAGAGATGAGTTTTACAAAGGTCAAACAGCTAAAACCTTAGTGAATTATATTCAGAAAAAGGGCGGTATCCTAACGCTTAAAGATTTGGAGAAATACGAAGCCAAATGGAGAAAACCTCTACAGTTTGACTATAAAGAATTAAAAATTACTTCGATGGCACCACCAAGCAGCGGTGGAATCTGTCTGGCTCAAATCATGAAAATGATTACTCCTTATGATTTATCTAAAATGGGACATAATTCGGTAGAATCCATTCAGGTTATCGTTGAAGCTGAGCGAAGAGCTTACGCTGACAGAAGTCAGTTTTTAGGAGACCCTGATTTTGTAAAAATTCCAATGAAGGCTTTATTGTCTGACACCTATTTAAAAGACAGAATGTCGAGCTTCAATACCGAAAAAGCCAGCTTATCTTCTGAAATAAAAGAAGGAAAAGTAACGTACAATGAAAGTACCGAAACGACTCATTATTCCATCGTTGATGCGCAAGGAAATGCTGTTGCGGCAACTACTACCATAAACGACGCCTTTGGATCGAAATATTATTGTGACGAACTGGGCTTCTTTTTAAACAATGAAATGGACGATTTTAGTGCAAAACCGGGATCTCCTAATATGTTTGGTTTAGTAGGAAATGAGGCCAACAGTATTGCACCAGAAAAAAGAATGTTAAGTTCAATGACTCCAACGATTGTTGAAAAAAACGGCAAATTGTTTATGGTCGTAGGTACTCCGGGCGGATCGACTATTATTACTTCTGTTTTACAGGCAATTTTGAATGTGTATGAATACAATTTAAGCATGCAGGAAGCTGTAAATGCTCCACGTTTTCACCACCAGTGGCTTCCGGATCTGATTACATTTGAACCTAACGCCTTTAGCAATGCTACGATTGACAAACTAAAAGCAAAAAACTATCTGATCAACGAAAAAAACGCTCCTGTAATTGGCAAACTGGATTGTATTCTGGTGCTTCCAAACCAGTCTCTTGAAGGCGGTGCTGATTTTCGCGGAGACGATACAGCCGTTGGTTTTTAATATTAGTTCCCCATTTTTCATTTATTATTAAACATTATAAACTAAATTTGTATTTCCCTAACCTTTTACAAACGGCATGCTAAGAAAATATTTTAGAAAACTAGAAAACATTATCGCTTTAGGACAATCGTTAATGACTCCGAAGCAATTTATTTTCCTGTCAAGCGTTTTAATAGGTATCTCCTGCTCTCTGGCGGTAATTGTGTTAAAAACTTTTGCGCATAGCGTTTTTTCATTTGCCACCTACATCAACGGAATTTTAAAACTGAGTTTTATTAACAGTATACTGCCCATTATTGGTATTGTACTTACTGTTTTTGTGGTTAAAAGAGTGCTAAACGGAAGCATCGAGAAGGGAACATCACAAATATTGTATGCCGTTGCAAAAAAAGCGAGTATTATTCCCAAAAAACAAATGTATGCTCAAATCGTGACCAGTTCGTTAACGGTTGGTTTGGGAGGTTCTGCGGGTCTTGAAAGTCCTATTGTGATTACAGGAGCCGCTTTTGGGTCAAATTTTGCTCAAAATTACAGATTGCCTTATAAAGACCGGACTTTACTAATTGGCTGTGGTGTTGCAGCCGGAATTTCTGCCGCTTTTAACGCTCCTATTGCCGGAGTTCTGTTTGCCATTGAGGTTTTATTGGTAGATGTGAGCATTTCAGCCTTTACTCCTATTATGATTTCGGCAGCAACGGGGGCTTTGGTTTCGGCTATTGTTTTGGACGAAACAATTTTACTGTCTTTCAAAAAACAGGAAGCTTTTAATTATCACAACATTCCTTTTTATGTACTTCTCGGAATCTTAACCGGTTTTATAGCCGTTTATTATGCTCGAAATTTTCAAAGAATTGAGCATTATTTTGCCAATCTAAAAATGGGAGCCTACAAAAAAGCATTAATAGGATCATCGTTATTAGCCTTACTGATTTTTGTGTTTCCAACGCTCTTTGGTGAGGGTTATGAAAGTATAAAAACACTATCTGAAACGGATCCCGGAAAAATATTAAACAATACCCTGTTTGAAGATTTCAGAAACAATCAGTGGGTCTTACTATTATTTGTAGGATGTACCATGATGGTCAAAGTTTTTGCCTCGGCACTTACTATTGGAAGTGGTGGAAACGGTGGTAATTTTGCTCCCTCCTTATTTTTAGGGTCTTATTTAGGTTATTTTTTCTCTAAATTTATTAGCCTGATCGGTTTATCAAAACTTCCAATCAGTAATTTTACAATGGTCGGAATGGCCGGAATTTTAAGTGGACTGTTTCATGCACCTTTAACCGCTATCTTCTTAATTGCCGAAATTACGGGAGGTTACAGCTTAATGATTCCGTTGATGATTGTATCGTCAATTAGTTTTGCTATTTCAAAACGTTTTGAAAAATATTCTTTAGATGTTAAAGGTCTGGCTAAAAAAGGACATGCTTTTACAAGTAATAAAGATTCGAATATCTTATCCACTTTAGATATTGATACCATTATTCAATGTGACTACCTGACCGTACACCCTGAGGAGAATTTAAGCAAACTGGTCGATCTTATTTCGCACTCCAACCAGGTGGTGTTTGCGGTTGTAAACAATGAAAAAGAGCTTGTTGGTATAGTTCATTTTAATGATATACGCGAAATTATTTTCAACGCTTATCGTGTCAAATACACTTTAATTAAAGATGTCATGAAAACACCGGCAGCTACCATTTCTTCTACCGACAGTATGGAAATTGTAATGAGCAAATTTGAAATATCAAAAACGGCATTCCTTCCTGTGATCCGAAACGAAAAATACTATGGTTTCATCTCCAAATCTATAGCACTTGAAGCCTACAGAACCAAACTGCGTTCTATGACAATTGAGTAGTCTTAATATCGGATAGGTTAAAATTTTGGATTATCCGATATTAA
Organism: Flavobacterium sp. N502536; assembly: GCF_025947345.1. Taxonomy (NCBI): domain Bacteria; kingdom Pseudomonadati; phylum Bacteroidota; class Flavobacteriia; order Flavobacteriales; family Flavobacteriaceae; genus Flavobacterium; species Flavobacterium sp. N502536. Next base: position 24,727 of record NZ_CP110011.1, read on the forward strand.
GAAGTACCTTTGGGGTAATGTGGGATATAGACTTAACATATAGAACTGAATTTCAATCTACCTTTGATCGATTGTATCAAAAAAGGCTCGATCTGCAAAACAGCAGACCACTGCCCAATATTGCTTTGCATAAAATCAGAGAGAGTTTATCTTTAGAATGGACCTACAATTCGAACAGTATCGAAGGAAACACTATGAGCCTTCGTGAAACCCAAATGGTTATTCAAGAGGGCATTACTATCAAAGGAAAATCGCTTCGCGAACATTTTGAAACCCATAATCATGATAAGGCGATTGATTATCTGTATGAAATTGTAGATGACAATTACAATCTTCGAAGCATCGACATCTTATCTATTCACGGATTGGTTTTGCGTTCTATCGAAGATGATTTTGCCGGTCGTTTGCGCAACGGAGGTGTCCGTATTTCCGGGCTAATTTTATGCCGCCCAATGCAAACAAGGTATCAGATTATCTCGATGAATTAATTGATTTTATCAATACAAACCCGTTAGAGCTGAACGATATTGAACTGGCGACGATTTACCATCACAAGCTAGTCTGGATTCATCCTTTTTTTGATGGAAATGGGCGTACGGTACGCTTGAGTATGAATTTATTACTGATGCGTTGTGGATTTCCACCGGCCATCATTCTTAAAAATGATCGAAAAAAATATTACGAAGCACTCAATCAGGCCAATAACGGTAACTATCAAAAACTAACCCTTTTGATGTGTCAGGCCTTAGAGCGTACTTTAAATATCTACCTGAGTGCAATGCCAGGGAACGATTATGATTATCAAAAATAGCTGATATTGTGAGCGAACCAGAAACTCCATACGGTCAGGAATACGTAAGCTTACTAGCCAGAACAGGCAAAATCGACGCTTATAAAGAGGGGCGAAACTGGTACACTACCAAAGAAGCCATCGACGAATATATGCTTACCCGAAAAAGAAAACGCTAACTTTGGTTAGCGTTTTTTGTTACTATTTGTAACATAAACTTTTGCACTCCAGTATCAAAAGAACAAATCAAAATGGTAACTTTGCTTTTTGCTCAAATTTATGTTAGAAAAAGACAATACTATTGAAGTTCTTGGTGCAAGAGTTCATAATCTAAAAAATATAGACATTTCAATTCCGCGTGAAAAACTGGTTGTTATTACCGGTTTATCAGGCTCGGGAAAATCATCTTTGGCATTTGATACTATTTATGCCGAAGGACAGCGTCGTTACGTAGAAACTTTTTCGGCCTATGCCAGACAGTTTCTTGGCGGTTTAGAACGTCCTGATGTAGATAAAATCGACGGACTTTCGCCTGTAATTGCAATTGAACAAAAAACCACCAGTAAAAGTCCACGCTCGACCGTAGGAACAATTACCGAAATCTACGATTTCCTGAGACTACTTTATGCCCGTGGTGCCGACGCCTATAGTTACAACACCGGCGAAAAAATGGTCTCGTATTCTGACGAACAAATTAAAGATTTAATCATTCAGGATTTTAACGGAAAACGCATCAATATTCTGGCTCCTGTAATTAAAGCCAGAAAAGGACATTATGCCGAATTGTTCCAGCAAATTACCAAACAAGGTTTTCTTAAAGTACGTGTAAATGGTGAGGTTCAGGATTTAATTTCGGGAATGAAACTGGATCGTTACAAAACGCATGACATCGAAATTGTGGTTGACAGAATGCTGATCGAAGACAATGAAGATAATCAAAAACGTCTGTCCGAAAGTATCAATACAGCGATGCATCACGGCGAAAATGTTCTGATGATTTTGGATCAGGATACTAATGAAGTGCGTTATTTCAGTAGAAACTTAATGTGCCCTTCGACTGGTATTTCATATCAAAATCCGGAACCTAATTTATTTTCTTTCAACTCCCCAAAAGGAGCTTGTCCGCATTGTAATGGTTTGGGAACTGTACATGAAATCAATATCAAAAAAATCATTCCGAACCCTAAATTATCTATAAAAGCAGGTGGGTTTGCTCCGCTTGGCGAATACAAATCATCCTGGATTTTTAAACAATTAGAAGTCATTGGTGAAAAATATGGTTTTAAAATAACAGACCCTATTGAGAAAATTCCGGAAGAGGCCATGGCCATTATTTTACATGGCGGAAAAGATAAATTTACGGTAAACTCAAAAGATCTTGGCGTTACCCGGGATTATAAAATCGATTTTGAAGGAATCTCTCATTTTATCAAAAACCAATACGATGAAAGTGCTTCAACGACTATTAAACGTTGGGCAAAAGATTTCATGGACGAGGTTAATTGTCCTGTTTGTGAAGGATCCCGTCTGAAAAAAGAAGCTTTGTTCTTCAAAATCAACGATAAAAATATCACCGAATTGTGTGACATGGATATTTCTGATTTAACAATCTGGTTTCAGGATCTAAATACGCACTTAACCGACAAACAACTTTTGATCGCTTCAGAAGTGGTTAAAGAAATCAAAGACCGCTTAAACTTCCTGATGAACGTTGGTTTGAATTATCTGGCATTAAGCCGAAGTTCAAAATCACTTTCGGGTGGTGAGGCGCAACGTATACGTCTGGCAACCCAGATTGGCTCACAACTCGTTGGTGTTTTGTATATTCTGGATGAACCAAGTATCGGTTTACATCAAAGAGACAACGAAAAACTAATTAAATCATTAGAACAATTACGCGATATTGGGAACTCAGTTATTGTGGTGGAACACGATAAAGACATGATCGAAACTGCTGATTATGTGATTGACATTGGTCCGAAAGCCGGTAAATATGGAGGCGAAATCATCAGTATTGGAACTCCGGCCGAAACCTTAAAATCCAACACCATTACTGCTCAATATTTGAACGGTAAAATGAAACTCGAGATTCCGAAAGAACGTCGCAAAGGAAATGGCAAGTCTTTAAAACTAACAGGAGCAACAGGAAACAACTTAAAAAATGTTTCTATCGAACTGCCTTTAGGACAACTGATTTGCGTAACGGGAGTTTCAGGAAGTGGAAAGTCAACTTTGATCAATGAAACGCTCTACCCTATTTTAAACGCTTACTATTTTAATGGCGTTAAAAAACCACAGCCTTACAAAAAAATTGAAGGACTCGAGCATATCGATAAAGTAATTGATATCGACCAAAGCCCAATTGGACGTACACCACGTTCGAATCCGGCAACCTATACAGAAGTTTTTACAGAAATCAGAAACCTGTTTACCATGACTTCTGAAAGTATGATTAGAGGTTATAAAGCAGGTCGATTTAGCTTTAACGTAAAAGGCGGACGTTGTGAAACCTGCGAAGGATCAGGGGTGAGAACCATCGAAATGAACTTCTTACCTGATGTTTATGTAGAATGCGAAACCTGTCAGGGTAAACGTTTTAACAGAGAAACACTGGAGATTCGATACAAAGGAAAATCCATTTCCGATGTTTTAAATATGACCGTTGATGAAGCGGTTCCGTTTTTCGAAAACATTCCGAAGATTTACAGAAAGGTAAAAACCATTCAGGATGTTGGTTTGGGTTATATTACCTTGGGTCAGCAAAGTACAACGTTGTCAGGTGGTGAAGCACAGCGTATTAAACTGGCTGGCGAATTGTCCAAAAAAGATACCGGAAACACCTTTTATATTCTGGATGAACCTACTACAGGATTGCATTTTGAGGATATTCGTGTTTTAATGGATGTCATTAATAAATTAGTCGATAAAGGAAATACAATTCTGGTTATCGAACACAATATGGACGTCATTAAACTCGCCGACTATATTATTGATATTGGCCCAGAAGGTGGAAAAGGCGGTGGACAATTGATTGCCAAAGGAACTCCCGAAGAAGTGGCAAAAAGTAAAAAAAGCTATACCGCTAAGTTTTTGAAAAAGGAATTAGAATAAAAATATCATTGCCAAGGTTTTAAACTTTGGCAATGACTTTTGTCTCTTTAAAAATTAATTCCAGAAAAGAATATTGGCCGAGCCGACGACTCTTTTTGTTGTTACATCCATTTTATTTGACGGATTAAAATCCATCGTTACAATATTGGCCGAGCCTATGGCTCTTTTATGATTACGTCCGTTTTACACGATGGATTAAAATCCGTCGCTACAAGATTATTCGAGCCGAAGGCTCTTTTTATTGTTACGCCAATTTTATATGACGGATTGAAATCCGTCGCTACAAGATTGGCCGAGCCGAAGGTTCTTTTATTGTTACGCCGATTTTATATGACGGATTGAAATCCGTCGCTACAATATTCGCCGAGCCGAAGGCTCTTTTATGATTACATCTGTTTTGTACGATGCAATAAAATCCGTTATCAATAAAACAACCACATTATCAAGTTCCGTAGGAACGATAGATTTTGTAGCAACGGATTTTAATCCGTTGAAGACAAAAAACGATCAAAAAAGAAGTTCCGTAGGAACGACATATTTTGTAACAACGGATTTTAATCCGTTGAAAATAAAACGATCCCAAAATAAGTTCCGGAGGAACGGCCCATATTGCAAGTACAGATTCAAATCGATTGACACAAAACAAAACATTTTCGCAAAACACCTTTAATGCATTGATAATGAACAGCAAGCCGCTACCCTCTTTTATTCAGATGCAATATTTAAATTAATAAATCTTCTTTTTTGCTCCAATTCGCAAAAAAAGCCTTAATTTAGCTGGCCTTTTTGTCAAAATTTTAAACTTTGGCAACGCTTTTTTGGGCAAAAAAAATTGATTAAATCGAAAACTAATGCCCTAGCCCCGATGGGAACGGCATCCTTTTGTGACGGGGTTCGGCACAAAAGATATAGTGGACAGCGGGAAGGAGCTCCTTCCTTCGACTATGCTCAGAATGATCCTTTAAAACGACACAGCTAGAAATAAAAATATAAATAATTAAAATACCTAAAATGAGATTAGAAGATTTTGATAATGATGAGGATAAAGTAATTCAGGACCGTTTAAAACAAAAAACGTGGAATGAAATCAGAACCAACGACAGCTGGGCGATTTTTAAAATCATGGCTGAATTTGTAAACGGTTATGAAAGTATGGGACGTATTGGTCCATGTGTATCTATTTTTGGATCGGCAAGAACAAAACCAGACGACAAATATTATTTATTGGCAGAGAAAATTGCTTATAAAATCAGTAAAGCAGGTTACGGAGTAATCACAGGAGGTGGTCCCGGAATCATGGAAGCTGGAAACAAAGGAGCACATTTAGGTGGCGGAACTTCTGTTGGACTAAACATCGAATTGCCTTTTGAGCAGCATTTCAATCCTTATATCGATCACGATAAAAACCTGAATTTCGATTATTTCTTTGTGAGAAAAGTAATGTTCGTTAAATATTCACAAGGTTTTGTGGTAATGCCAGGAGGTTTTGGAACTCTTGACGAAATGTTTGAAGCTATCACTTTGATTCAAACTAAAAAAATTGGAAAATTCCCAATTATATTAGTTGGAGTTGAATTCTGGTCAGGATTAATCGAATGGGTTAAAACAGTACTTGTAGAAAAAATGCATACGGTAAGCCCTGAAGACTTGAACTTGTTTAAGATTGTAGATACTGAAGATGAAGTAGTTGATGTCTTGGATAAATTCTACAAAAAATACGATTTGAGTCCAAATTTCTAATACAATTATCCCTTTTAGAAGTGATATAACAAATTTAAGTTTATAGCTGAACAGGCGGAAAACAAGAGAAATTGATATCACGTCAAAAAATATGTTAGAAAAAATACTACAAAAGTAAAAAGCTGTTTTTTAAACAGCTTTTTTTATGCTATTTTTACAAAAAACCAAAATCATTATTTGCTCGTGAGTTTATTTACCATTTAAATTATTTACTCTATCCTTGAAATCATTTTATAAAATTATATTCTATACTTTCGTTTTATTCAGCTCGATAAAACAATACGGGCAACATCGCTCTAAGATGGAGGTCGCCGTTAATCTTGAGCTCAAAACCCTGAATGTAAAACAGGATATTACCTATCACAACACTTCAAATGATTCTTTGATTTCGATTGTCCTTAACGATTGGAACAATGCTTTTTCGGATAAAAACACGCCCTTAGCCCGACGATTTTCTGATGAATTTTACAGAGGTTTTCATTTGGCAAAAACTTCAGAACGAGGCAATACAACTGTTTTAAGTCTGACCGATTCAGACAATGCAGCACTTGAATGGGAAAGAACAGCAAAAAACCCGGATTACATTGTGGTAAAACTGAACCGTAAATTGCGTCCCGGAGAAAAAATCGATTTGCATTTAGTTTATATTTCCAAAATTCCGAGTGATAAATTCACCCGTTACGGTTTCGATCAAAATGGCGGTATGAATTTAAAAGACTGGTTTTTAAGCCCGGCCCGCTTTGAAAATCATCGTTTTATGAAATACAACAATTTCAATTTAGACGATATCGCCAATGCAGGAACCGATTACGAAATTGAAATAAAAGTACCTCAGCAGTATTTTATAACCACTGATTTGGATCAGGTTTCAGAAGATAATATCAATTCTTTTAAAACGTATGTGCTTTCGGGAGGTAACAGAACTGATTTTAATTTGTTTATTGAAAAACAAAACAGTTTCAAAAACTACGAAAATGGTTCGCTTCAGGTACTGACAAACCTTAAAAACAAAAGGCTGACCGAAATTCAGAGTGCTATTATCATCAATAAAGTAGTCACTTTCGCCAACTCTTTTATTGGAAAGTACCCCCATCAAAAAATCACAGTTTCTCAGGTTGATTATGATCGAAATCCGTTCTACGGACTGAATCAGTTGCCTTCGTTTATTAGTCCGTTTTCAGATGAATTTGTGTTTGAAATTACGTTCCTCAAAACCTATCTGAATAACTATCTAAAAAACAGTTTACGTCTGGATCCGCGAAAAGACAACTGGATTTATGACGGGATTCAGATCTATACGATGATGAAATACATCGAAGAAAATCATCTGGATCAAAAAATGCTTGGAAGGCTTTCTGATATGAAACTTTTTTCAAGTTTTAACATCACCAATCTGACTTTCAACGAGCAATACAGTTATTACTATATGCTGATGGCCCGTAAAAACCTTGATCAGCCGCTGGGAGATCCAAAAAACACTTTAATCAAATTTAACGAACAAATTGCAAGTAAGTATCGCGCAGGTCTAAGCCTTAGCTATTTAGACGATTATTTAAATCACAATATTGTTCCCGAAAGTGTTCAGGAATTTTACGATTTAAACAAATCGGAACAAACCAATCGATACGATTTCGAAAAAATACTGACCCAAAAAAGTCCCAAAAAAATCGACTGGTTTTTCAACACCATTATAGGCTCGCGTGACATTATTGATTATAAATTCACCCATGTTTCCAGAACTAAAGATACGGTGGCTTTTCGAATTAAAAACAGAACCGGAATCTATGCTCCGATTCCAATCTATGGAATTAAGAGAGATGAAGTTGTTTTTAAAGAGTGGGTCGAGCCCAAAACAGTAGATTCGACCTATACTTTTGTCCGAAAAAATGCCGACAAGATCGTTATAAACTACGACAATGAGGTGCCGGAATACAACCAAAGAAACAATTGGAGATCGCTAAAAAGCCTGGTCATCACCAATCGACCTATAAAATTTAATTTTGCCAAAGATCTCGAAGATCCATATTACAATCAGATTTTATACATTCCAACGCTGACGTATAATTATTACGATGGTTTTACTCCCGGAATGCGTTTTCACAACAAGACGATTCTGGATAAACCTTTTACATTTGATATCAATCCGGCCTATTCACTTAATGCAGGAACGTTATCCGGTTCTTCTTCTTTTTCATGGAATCAATACTACCGAAACAGCACCTTATATAACGTGCGCTATTCGATCAGTCAAAACTACTATCACTATGCCCCTGATGCAACTTATTTAAGGTTGAATCCGATGGTACAGTTTAGAATTCGTGAGGAAAATTTCAGAGATAACCGTAAACAACTGATTATGTTTAGACAGGTTATTGTAAATCGCGAAGCCAGCACCTATATAACAGACAATTCTACTCCAAACTATTCGATTTTTAATGCGCGTTATGCCAATACGAAAACAGAATTAGTGAATCATTTTAATTTTATGACCGATGTTCAGTTCTCCGGAAAATTTGGAAAACTGGCTGCAGAAATTGAATACAGAAGGCTTTTTGAAAACAATCGCAAGTTAAATTTAAGATTATACGCCGGAAGTTTTATTTACAATAGAACAAATTCCGATTATTTTAGTTTTGGATTAGACCGTCCGTCAGATTATATGTTTGATTATAATTTCTTCGGAAGATCAGAAAGCACTGGTATTTTTAGTCAGCAATATGTAATCGCCGAGGGTGGTTTTAAATCCAAAATCGAACCAAGATTTGCCAATCAATGGATGGCAACCCTAAACGCAAGTTACGCGATCTGGAACTGGATTGAAGTTTATGGGGATGTTGGTTTAATGAAAAGCAAGCATGAAATTGAAAAATTCAGATATGATAGTGGTGTCCGGTTAAATCTGGTTCCGGATTATTTTGAGCTGTATTTTCCTGTTTATTCGAATAACGGATGGGAGATTTCTCAAAATAAATACAGTGAAAAAATACGATTTGTGGTCACATTTTCACCAAAAACATTACTTAATCTTTTTACTAGAAAATGGCTTTAATCGAATGAATTAGTTGTAAAAACATAAATTATTCCCATTAAAAAAGCAAAAACACCAAACATTACACAAAAAAGACACCCGCTTTTAGCAATTTAATTACAGATAATTAAATTATATTTACTTTAATGAATTATGATTATTGATACTTTTTAATTATTTTTGCTGCGTAACATGACCCATTTGAGATTATGATTAAAGAAAAAAATAATACTACACTTACTTTCGAAGATTTCAAGACTGAAGTAATGAACGATTACAAAATTGCGGTTACCAGCCGTGAATGTAGTCTTTTAGGACGTAAAGAGGTATTGACAGGGAAAGCTAAATTTGGAATATTTGGAGACGGTAAAGAAGTCCCACAACTTGCAATGGCGAAAGCCTTCAAAAACGGAGATTTTCGTTCCGGATATTACCGCGATCAGACTTTTATGATGGCCATTGGCGAATTGACTCCAAAGCAGTTTTTCGCAGGTTTATACGGTCATACTGATTTAGATTTTGATCCAATGTCTGCCGGAAGACAAATGGGCGGCCACTTTGTAACACATAGTTTAAACGAAGACGGTTCCTGGAAAGATTTAACAAAACAAAAAAACTCAAGCGCAGATATATCTCCTACAGCCGGGCAAATGCCTAGATTATTAGGATTGGCACAGGCTTCAAAAATCTACAGAAATGTTGACGGAATTACTGTTAAAGACAAATTTACAGTAGACGGAAATGAAGTAGCCTGGGGAACTATAGGAAATGCAAGTACTTCTGAAGGCTTGTTTTTTGAAACGATAAACGCTGCAGGTGTGCTGCAGGTGCCGATGGTAATGAGTGTTTGGGATGATGAATACGGAATTTCGGTTCACGCCAGACATCAGACTACCAAAGAAAACATCTCTGAGATTTTAAAAGGATACCAGCGCGATGAAGACGCCAAAGGTTACGAAATTTTCAGAGTGAAAGGCTGGGATTATGCCGAATTGGTTTCGACTTACGAAAGAGCCGGTGCTATTGCACGTGAAGAACATGTTCCGGTTTTAATTCACGTAAACGAATTAACACAACCACAAGGACATTCGACTTCAGGTTCACACGAGCGTTACAAAAATGCAGAAAGACTGGCTTGGGAAAAAGATTTTGACTGTATTCGTCAGATGCGTTTATGGATGATTGCCATCAATATTGCATCTCCTGAAGAATTGGCTGAAATTGATTTCGATTTGAAAAAAGAAGTTCTGGAAGCTAAAAAAGAGGCCTGGAATTCTTTCATCAATCCAATTATCGAAGATCAGAAAAACCTTTTGGCTTTATTAGGTCAAATTGCTGAAGCAAGCATCAACCATAAGGAAAGAATACAAAAATATATTTCAGAATTAAGCGCTATAAAATCGCCTTTAAAAAAGGAAATGCTTACCATAGCAAGAAAGATATTGCGTTTTATTGAAGTCCCAAACAGTAAAGTTTTATTATCAAACTGGATTACCAACTATATTGAAATTACACAGCCACGATTCAGCAGTCACTTATACTCTGATTCTGATTTAAATGTATCTTCGGTTGAAAAAGTACTTCCGGAATATGACGAAAATGCGAAAGCAGATTTGGACGGAAGAATGATCCTGCGCGACAATTTTGATGCTTTGTTTACTAAATATCCTGAAACTTTAATTTTTGGTGAGGATGTTGGAAACATTGGTGACGTAAATCAGGGGCTTGAAGGGATGCAGGAAAAATACGGAGAACTTCGTGTTGCCGATATCGGAATCCGTGAAGCGACCATTATCGGTCAGGGAATCGGAATGGCGTTGAGAGGTTTACGCCCGATTGCTGAAATTCAATATTTAGATTATTTACTATATGCCATCCAAATCATGAGTGATGATTTGGCGACATTACAATACAGAACGGTAGGAAAACAAAAAGCACCGTTAATCATCAGAACCCGCGGACACCGTTTAGAAGGTATCTGGCATTCAGGTTCACCAATGGGAATGATTATCAACGCTATTCGTGGTATTCACGTTTTAGTACCAAGAAACATGACTCAGGCTGCAGGATTCTACAACGCACTTTTAGAGTGTGATGAACCAGCTTTAGTAATCGAATGTTTGAATGGTTACCGTTTAAAAGAAAAAACACCTTTAAACTTTGGAGAATTCAAAACACCAATTGGTGTCGTTGAAACTTTAAAAGAAGGTTCAGACATCACCCTTGTTTCTTACGGATCAACTTTAAGATTAGTAGAACAGGCTGCGGTTGAATTGTTAGATTTAGGAATTGATTGCGAGGTAATCGACATTCAGTCTCTTCTTCCGTTTGACATCAATAAAGACATTGTAAAAAGTATCGCTAAAACCAACCGTTTGTTAGTAATCGACGAAGATGTTCCGGGTGGAGCTTCCGCGTTCATTTTACAGCAAATTCTGGAAGAACAGGATGCTTACCACCATCTGGACAGCAAACCGCAAACTCTTGCTGCAAAAGCACACAGACCTGCTTACGGAACTGATGGTGATTATTTCTCAAAACCTTCTGCCGAAGATATCTTTGAGAAGGTATACACAATGATGCACGAAGCCAACCCGTCTAAATATCCAAGTTTATACTAAGAATTTAGTTCGGTTTTCCATATAAAAAAAGCTCCAATCTTAACGATTTGGAGCTTTTTCTTTATATTTTATATGAGCGGCTTGTCCAGGGCTTCGACTTCGCTCAGCCTGACATCAGCAAACATCAAAACTCAGTATTAAGAAATCTGCGACAATCCGCGTCTTCGCGCAAGCGAATCCGTGTCATCCGCGTACTATCTGGAAGCCAAAATAGCTCTCGCCTTCTCCAGATCTTCTGCTGTATCGATCCCAATTCCAACATGTGTCGTTTCGACCATTTTAATACGTTTTCCGAACTCTAAATAACGCAATTGCTCTAATTTCTCAGAAGCCTCTAAAGATTTCATTGGCAAACTATAAAAATCCAATAAGGCCTGTTTTCTAAAAGCATAAATTCCGATATGCTGGAAATAACGCACTCCAACATCCTTGTCTCTTGGATACGGAATTACCGATCGTGAAAAATACAAGGCAAATTGCGATTGATCAACCACTACTTTTACATTATTCGGATTATTGATTTCAGCTTCATCCGTAATCTCACGCATTAAAGAAGCTAAATCTATCTTACGATCCGCATCGTTTTTAAATACTGACAAAACCTGCTCTAACGGTCCTGCTTCGGTAAAAGGCTCATCACCCTGTACGTTTACAACAATATCCACATCAAGACCCGCAACAGCCTCTGCAATTCGATCACTGCCGGATTCGTGTTCCTTGATGCTCATAATGGCTTTTCCGCCCTGATTTACAATTTCATTAAAAATTAAATCGGAATCCGTTACCACAAATACATCATCAAACAATTTTGTCGCAACAGTTGCTTCATACGTTCTTAAAATCACCGACTTCCCTCCCAGATCCTGCAGGAGTTTAGCAGGAAAACGTGTTGATGCATATCGTGCCGGAATTACAGCTATTATCTTCATTTTATTTTTATTTATAAACTTCTAAACAAATGTAACTATTCAGAATTAATAAGTTAAAAAAAAATACTCTATGCCGCATTTTACAAATCTGAAGAGCAGCACTTTAAAAATTACATTATATTTATGAGAAAAAAACTACCATGAAAAAACACCTGATCTTCTGCATTATTCTATTGAATTTAATCTTTAATCCTTCGGCGTTCAGCCAGGAGAAAACCACAATAAACAATGCTTTTACAGATCGTGTTTTTGACGGAAAAGGCTATCAGCCTGCTTCTAATTTGAAATGGAAATACCAAACCAACGGTAAAATCTTCTCTTCTCCCACTGCAAAAAACGGCACTGTTTATATTGGCAGCGAAGACGGTTATCTCTATGCTGTTGAAGAAAAATCAGGAAAGACAAAATGGAAATTTAAAACCAACGGGGCTATTCATAGTACTCCCGGCATTTATGAAAACACTGTTTTCTTTGGCAGCTTTGACGGGAACTATTATGCCGTAAACACTCAGAACGGTAAATTAATCTGGAAATTTAAAACGGGCGGTGAGCACTGGCTTGGAGAAAAAGGCAGATTTGACATGAAACCTGCAACACAGTATATGGACGATTTGTGGAGTTTTTATCTGTCCTCTCCAGTTGTTTACGAAAAAGGAAAAAAGGCAGTCGTTTTGTTTGGAAGCAGCGACGGAAACGTCTATTCGCTGGATGCCAAAACCGGAGATTTAAAATGGAAGTTTAAAACCAATGAGCCTGTGCACGGAACTCCGGTAATCGATCAGAATAGAATTTATATCGGTGGCTGGGATGCCGTATTGTATGCGCTGAACATCGAAACCGGCAAGGAAGTCTGGCGTTTTGCAACCGGAACAAAACCGGGATTTAAAGGAATCCAGTCCGCCGTAGCGGTTGCCGACGGGAAAGTTTATTTTGGAGCCAGAGAGCCTTACTTTTTTGCTTTAGAAGCCGAAACAGGAAAACTGATCTGGAAATACGATGCCGAAAGCTCCTGGTTTTTAAGCACTGCTGTTATTCAGGACAACACCGTTTATGTAGGAACTTCAGATACTTATGCCTTATTAGCGCTGGATGCCAAAACCGGTGCAGAAAAATACCGTTACAAAACCAATGGTTATGTTTACGCATCGCCGGCTATAGCAGGAAACACTGTGTATTTTGGCGATTTTACAGGGAATTTCTTCAGTCTGGATCTGCTTTCTAACGGAAAGAAATCTAAAATCATACCCACCGAAAATCGTAAACAATTGGCCTCTTATACATTAAAAAATGATCTTTTAGATTTTTCCTACGCTGGCCGTAACACAGATCTTTCGCTATACGACAATTGCAAAAAGGTGATGGATGATTTTTATAAACTGGGAGCTATTGTTTCTTCTCCATACATCAGCAACAACACGGTTTATTTCGGGAGTGCCGACGGTTATTTGTATGCTTATAATTTAGAAGAAGAAAAATAATCAAATGTGAATCTCTGACAATAACGATACCATAGAGCTCCACAAAGGCATCGCAGAGATTCACTAAGTTTTTTTTACGGTGAAGTAAATTTTCCTCACGCAGATTCATGCCCTTTTTATTCACAAAATGCCGAAGAGATAAATCGATCTCATCTGTATGAATCTTTTTTATGTAATCCGGCAGCAACCCGATTTACGGTTTCTCGCGAGCACCTTATTAACGAATATTTGAAAAAAAATACATTTACAACATAGAACAGTACCCTTATTACTTTGCGTTACATTTTTCGGGAGGGTATATCTAAATTTGGTGCGAATTGTAATCCTGCAAAACTATTTTATGTTTTTAAAAAAATATCTCATCGTAACTTTTCTTTTGCTTACTCTTTTTTCTAATGCACAGATTGGCATTGGAACTCCTAAACCATCCAATGATGCCGCGCTGGAAATAAAAAGCTCCACCAAAGGTTTTCTCCCTCCTCGTTTAACAACTGCAGAAAGGGATGCGATTACTTCTCCAAGTCTTGGATTGGTAATCTATAATACTACTAAAAACTGTCTGGAATGGTACAATGGTACGATTTGGTACAATGGTTATAGTGTTGGTACTGCTACAAGCCCAAATTACCTCTGTTCCACTGCTTCGAACGGCACCCTGACTCAGGGACAGGCTATTTCGGGAGTTACTCAAACGATTACAGCTACAGGTATGACTCCCGGACCGTTTAATATCTCGGCAACATATGACGGAGTCACTTTTTCGGCTTCAGGAACTTATACTGGTACCGGATCGCAGAACATAGTGCTTACGGCCAGCGGTACGCCTTTAAGTGGAGGCACAGGAACATATGTACTTAACACAACGCCCAGCTGTAGTTTTGACCGACCAATCACCGGTACTACCACAGCTACAACTTCGGGTGTAACCAATTGTAACTTTGCTTCCAATGGGACATTAACTCAGGGACAGCCCATCACAAATGCGACACAAACTCTTAAAGCTAATGTAACTAAAACAGGGACTTATTATTTAAAGGGAACTGCCGTAAATGGCATACTATCAGAATTAACCGGAACTTTTACAGCATTAGGAAGCCAGGAAATGATTATAAAATTTAGCGGTACTCCGATAAATTCCGGTCCTACCACATTTTCCATAGGAGGCTGCACTTTTACCAGAAATGTAGCACCTGCTCCGTAATCATAATTTGAATATAATTAAATGCAGCTAACAAAACACTCCAAAAAACAGCTCTGAAAGTGAGTCTATGATTAATGGAGTTATAAAATCTTTGTGGATCTCTGCGCAATCTTTGTGAATCTCTGTGTAATGACACTCTCTTTAAAATTCGTAAAGTAGTATTACATGATTTTAACTGAGGTCATACTTAAAGAACCGGCCAATAACTTGTCATTAAACAAACTGAGTTCTTCCGATTTTTCTTTTAATCCTAAAGTATAAAGCAGCGGCAAATAATGGTCTGGCGTAGGAATCGCCAGTTGAACTGCTTTATTCATTTTTTCGAAGTCAATCAAAGGCTGAAAATTAGCATCGAGCAAATACGAATTGATGGTTTCCCGTGCTTCAATAGCCCAATCGTAACCATAATTGTCTTTATCAAAATTCCTGAAATCGACCATCCGTAAATTATGAACGATGTTTCCGCTTCCGATAATCAAAACACCTTTATGGCGTAAAGATTGTAGTTTTTGTGCCAATTCAAAATGATATTGACCAGGCTTGGTATAATCGATACTCAACTGAATTACCGGAACATTGGCTTCCGGATATAAATGTTTGATTACACTCCAGGCTCCATGATCCAGTCCCCAGTGTTCGTCCAGATCTACAGGAACAGGTTCTAGTATCTTCTTAGTCTCGTGTGCCAATTCCGGACTTCCTTTTGCGGGGTATTGCACATCAAAAAGCGCCTGTGGAAATCCTCCAAAATCATGAATGGTTCTGGGCATTTGCATCGACGTCACTTTGGTACCGTTGGTAAACCAGTGGGCCGAAATACACAAAATTGCATTGGGCTGCGGCAGTGTTTTGGCTAAATTCCGAAAACCGGTTACAAACTGATTTTCTTCAATCGCATTCATAGGGCTTCCGTGTCCTAAAAACAGAACCGGCATTTTATCAGTATTCGAAAATGCTGACGAAATTGAATGTAAGTCGTTTAGTGTTGTCATTGTAAAGGATTCTAATACGAATTTCGCTAACGTTAAATTTAAGAAAAATTCGTGACAATTAGTAAAAGTCGTGTTTTATTCCTCAAAACTCTCGTCTTTAAACCCTATCAAATATAACTTATTTTTAGCACGTGTCATAGCCGTATAGAGCCATCTAATGTAATCGCGATCGATTCCGTTGGGCAAATACGGCTGTTCGATAAAAACAGTATTCCACTGACCTCCCTGTGATTTATGACAGGTTATAGCATACGAAAACTTCACCTGTAAACCATTAAAATATTCGTTCTCTTTTACCTTCTGAAACTTTTTATACTTGGTGCTTTCGTTTTCATAATCTTTCATTACTTCCTCGTACAAACGGTTGGATTCTTCATAAGTCAAAGAAGGAGATTCACTTTTGATCGTATCTAAAATCAATACCGTTTCAAAAGGCTTCTGATCTGGATAATCGACCATTCTGATTTTTACCTTTGCAAAATTAAATCCGTACAGCTCCTTGATTCCAAAAAGCTCTAGAACTTCGATAATGTCACCATTGGCAATAAATCCGGCTTCATCTGTTTCTTTCAGCCAGAAATAATTATTCTTGACCACCATCAGGAAATCTCCTGCCGACAGTTCGCTTTCTTTAAATAAAATCCTGGTTCGAATCTGCTCGTTATACTGATTGGCTCTTTTGTTCGAGCGAACAATAAAAGCGGTATCTTCAATACTATAATTACTGTAAGCTGAGTTAATAGCATCCTGAATATCATAACCATCTGTCAGCCGAACAATGTCTTTGAATTTTTTAACATTGAATCTAAATTCGGTAATAAAACTCTCTTTCAGCAGCTCTCTTAATTCTGTTGCATTAAACAAAATTCCGGAACTTTCCTCCTGACGCATTACCTCATCCAGTTCGATATGTTCAATTTCTTTACCGTAGTGAATTCCTAAAGTGTGGGTATCCAGAGCGGGACTTATGTCTAAGTTTACCGGTGGCAGCTGGGCAGTATCCCCCAGAAGAATCATTTTACAATTTGTTCCTGAATATACATACGAAATCAAATCATCCAACAGCGATCCGTTATCATACATTTTCGAATCGGAATTACTGTCGGAAATCATCGAAGCCTCATCGACGATAAAAATGGTGTTTTTATGTTTGTTCTGTTGTTTGGTAAAGGCCACGCCTCCACCCGAAGATTTTTTAGGAAAGTATATTTTTTTATGAATGGTAAATGCCGGTGTATTCGAGTAATTGGCAATTACCTTCGCCGCACGTCCGGTTGGTGCCAGCAAAACAAACTTTTTATTGATGTCTCCCAAATTGTTTACAATCGTCGAAATCACCGTAGTTTTTCCCGTTCCTGCGTATCCTTTGAGTACAAAAATGGTATCGTTAGCCGGTTCGGTCAAAAAAATAGCGATTTTTTGAAAAAAAATATCCTGTTTATAGGTTGGAGCGAACGGGAATTTTTTTTGCAAAACGCCGTAAAACAATGCTGAATTCATAGGGTAAGTTTGAAGTACAAAGTTCGTCTTTTTTAATGGCAATGCCAATTTAAAATTTCGCCTCCTGCAAATCATACCAGAAATCAGAGCTTCGATTTTTCAAAAAAAATCTTTTCTTAACCTTCTTTTAAAATACAAGTAAAATTGTTTTTTGAAATTGCAATTATTATTGTTCCTTTTTAATTTGTAAGTTTGTGGTCGCCTAAAATTCTTTCTTGTAAAACAGGTAACGAATTGTAAATCAATATGTCATTACAAAACACTAACATCACTTCAAAAAAATACAAAAAGCTTTCTATTCAGGTTTCCTTGACCGGATTGTCGTTTTGTTGTTTTGATACTTTAAATAATACGGTCACTGCTTTAAAAGAAATTCATTTTGAAACGTTTCACAAAGCGACCAAAATTGAAGAACTGTTTGGAGATGCTTTTAGAAACCATCCCGAACTACAGGAAACCTATGACGAAGTTTTGGTGATTCACAACAACAACCTTTCGACCTTTGTTCCAACGGCTTTGTTTGATGAAAACTACCTTGGAAGTTATCTGCAATACAACACTAAGGTTTTTGAAACTGATTTTTTTGCCTTTGATCAAATTTCAAAGTACCAAATGAATGCGGTTTACATACCGTATGTCAATATCAACAATTTTTTTATTGATCAGTTTGGGACTTTTGATTACAAACATGCCAACAGTATTTTAGTCGAAAAAATTCTCGATGCTTCAAGAAACAATGATGACAAAAAAATGGTGGTTAACTTTAACTACGGTCATTTTGAAGTGATCGTCGTGCAGAATCAAAAACTATTACTGTTCAATTCATTTGAATACCAGACACCCGAAGATTTTATTTATTATTTGCTTTTTACTGCCGAACAATCCAATTTGAATCCCGAGAGTTTTCAACTTGAGTTTTTGGGCACAATCGACCAAAACGATCCGTATTATGCCATTGCATACAAATACATTCGTCATATATCCTTTTTGGATGTAAGCACCTTACAGCAAAGAAATAGCTTCACAACAGCCGAAAATCAAAAACATTATATCCTATTCCAATCATGAGAATCATTTCAGGAAAATACAAAGGTCGCCGCATTTTTCCGCCAAAAAACCTTCCTGTAAGACCCACAACCGACATGAGTAAAGAAGCATTGTTTAATGTTTTGAACAATCATTTTAGTTTTGACGGCTTAAAGGTGCTGGACTTGTTTTCAGGAACAGGCAACATCAGTTTTGAATTCGCTTCACGCGGAAGTGCTCCAATTACCTCTGTAGATGGTGATTTTGGATGTGTAAAATTTATCAAGCAGGTTTCGTCAGAATATGATTTTGATATTGCTGCGACTAAAAGTGATGTTTACAAGTTTCTTGAAAACTGCAAAACTTCTTATGATATTGTTTTTGCCGATCCGCCTTATGGGTTTGATCAGGCGGCATTTGAGAAGATTGTAGTAACAGTTTTCGAAAGAGAACTGCTTCATGAAGACGGTATGATGATTATCGAGCATTCCAAATATACCAAGATGGATCATTTGAGTAATTTTTCTTTTCAAAAAAGCTATGGAGGATCTTTCTTTAGTTTTTTCGAACTGAACTCAACCGATGACGACGAAGAATTACCGGACGATTTATCGACCAAAATAACCGAGGAAGACGAGGGATAATCTTCGTTCCAATCGCAATGTCATACCGAGCGAAGTGAGAACCGTTAAACGTTCAGACTTCGCTCCGAAAGACAATTACCAACGGCCGCTTTTTATCTTAACCGGTCTGAATGCTCTTCTATACTTTTTCCTTTGAATTCGCTTTCCTTTACCTTTCCAAAAGAGTATTTCACCGAAACCGAAATTTCGCGCTCATCGAGCAGGTATCTTGCTTTTGAGCGGATCGTATTAATTGTAAAAACTTCTTCTTCCTTTATACTTTTAAATACATTATTAAAGTTTAAAGCACAGCTCCAATTTTTAAAGAACGTTTTAGAAACAGCCATATCTACTACCGTTCTTGCATTTCTTTCAAAAACTCCTTTGTATTGTTTTGTAATGGTCCTGAAACCAACCATTAGAACGTAACCTTTTGTAAGTTTAAATTCGTTATTGGAGTAATAATAAAAATACGGTTTTGAAGACCTGAATACTGCCGAAGGATCCTTAATTTGCTCTGAAACAAAAACCAGCGAATTTGTAGTCGTCCAGAATCTATAGGTGAAAGGCAATTCAAAATCAACCATAAAGGCAGACTCTTTCTCAAAATTCACATCCTTAAAAGTCATTACATTCAGTTCCTTGTCAAAGAAAAAACTATTGTAAACCGGGTTTGTATTTCGATAATACGTTAGCTTCACCGATTTATCACGGTATTGAAAAGTAGACGAAATTTCATTGACAATCGTAGGATCTAAATTAATATTTCGGGCATATAAAAAATAAGGATTAATATAAGTAGTTCCCTGACTTAGCGAGGAATAATTGGGTCTCGAAATACTTCTGGCATAATTGACACTAATACTCTTCAGGCTGTCTATTGGAAATGAAAATTGCGCTTTAGGGAAGAAATTAGTATATTTTTTATCGATTAAAGGGGAGGAATCGGCTTTAAACTTTCCATCTACATTCGTATTTTCTACCCGAAATCCAACCGAAAATTCCGCTTTCTTAATCTTTCCCGAGAACTGGCTGTAAGCCGCTAAATTTTGCTCCCTGAAATCATAATGACTAAGTTCGTTTACCTTGTTTTCATAAAAAAACAGATCAAAATCTGATTTGGAATTTGCAGACGAATACAGCCCCCCTATTTCAAATTTCGTTTCATTTTTAAACTTCTTTTCCACATCAATTCTCCCTGAAAAGACATTCACCTTAAACTTTTGATCCCGAAGCTGTGCCCATTCAAACTGGGTATCATTATAATTATTTTTAACCTGACTCCACAATCCCTGATCGAAATTAGACCACTGCAGCCCTGTAAAAACCTGCACATCGACAGCTTTTATCTTTTTCATATAATTCAAAAACGAGTTTACAAAACTCTTTTTACTATCGTTATCGCTATAAGTCAAAACGTTATTTTCGATGTTTTTGTTTGTATTTACAGTTGTGGTATGAATAGGAAAAAGATCCTTCTGGAGTTTACTGTTCACGCTAATCGAAAAGTAATCGTCTTCGTTTATCTTATAAAACAGACTGCCTCCAAAAACAAACTGCCTTTTTTTTGAATACGCCTCCACATCATATTTAGAAGCAATTTCGGCCTCGGGAATTTGGTAATCAATGCTGTGAGTTTCCCAGGGCTGTAATTGATTGTAATTGAAATTGGCTTTCCACTCGAGTTTGTTCTTCTTAAAGCTTGTATTAAACCCAAGATAATTGTTGTACTTTTTCTTAAAAGAAGCCAGCTCCGAAATCTCAGTTCTAAAACTGTCCTTCTTGCTAAACTTTCGGGTAATCAAAATCACAGCACGCCCTTCGGCTTCATATTTAGAAGAGGGATTCTGAATAATTTCGATCGTTTTAATATCGGCTACAGCCAAAGCATTCAGATCATTCATTCCCACTTTTTGATTGTCGATATAAATCAGAGGATTTCCCCTGCCCACAACCGAAATACTTTCTCTGTCTGAACTGACCTGAACGGTTGGTAATTTTGCCAGCAAATCGACGGTGTTCGGAATGGCATTGTAAACAGAATTGGCCACATCAACTTTTACATTCCCATTTGTATGGGTAAACGTCTTTATTTGCCGGGCAATCACAACTTCATTTAACGTATTCGAAAGACTGTCTTTTGGAGTTTCATTTTGTGCATATCCCGCTAAAGAAAGCAAGTACAAAAAAAGAAATAGAAAAAGTTTTACCAGCAAATTAATGTTCATTTTGGATTTGATTTTGGATTGTAGTCCTGCAAAAATGCTTCTAAAAAAGAATTGCGAAAGTTAATTGAAGGTTAATGCTGAGTTAATGTGCCTATTGTCTCTTAAAAGCTTTATTTTTGAATGAAGAATGGCGCGGAGATTTATACCCGTTTAATAAATCACATTGCAGTCATTAAAAAATTATGAAACACATAGAACCATAGCTTTTAGGTGTCGTAAAGGAGGCAAAAAAGAAATATCTTTCTTTCACATACACTATGCGTATTTTAAATAAGTGAAACGTCTTTTTTTTAGCCAAACAAAACTATGTTTCTATGTGTTAAAGCCATTACAAAGGGTTAAATAAAACCCGCGTAAACCGGTTTAAACTGTGTCATCAGCGTGCCAACAAAACAACTCATGAAACAAAGAATCAATTTATTAATCGCTTTTTCTGTCCTAGCACTGATTGTTTTATCAACAGTGCAGTGTTATTTGGTAAAAACAACCTACGATTATAAAGTCGCGCAGTTTCATACCGAAATCAAGAATAAAATAGCAGGAATCACCAATGATTACAGTGATATCGATTCGGTAATAGTGGCCAAAAAAGAAGCCCTTTACCAACTATTATCCGAAAATTACATTCAGGGAAAAAGCAGCAAGGTTGAGATTAAAAACTATATTCTCGAAAATGAATACAGCGACGTTTTAACACAAAAGATTCAGCGTAAATTCAAAAGAGACTTACCCAACTTAAAAATCGATTTTGCCATTGTTCTGAACAAATTTGTGCTCTACCAAAACGCCAAAAAAGTAGACACCATTTTCTCTGAAAAACCCTTTATCCAAAACAAACTATACGGAAATCTGATTTCTTTAAATCATGCCTTTTTAGTCCGGAATTATGTGGGTACCAGCAACGGAACTTTTGAAAACAAGGGTTACAAATTATTGACCGAGGATTCGATGTACGTTTCGGTAATCGACTGGGAAATGATTATTTTAAGACGGATGACTTTCGTTTTAATCTTGTCGTTACTTTCTATAGCAACCCTTATCACCCTTTTTTTCATTGCCATAAAAGCTTTAATCAAACAGAAGAAGGCCAACGATATTAAAACCGATTTCATCAATAATATTACCCACGAGCTCAAAACACCTTTGACAACTTTAGGCATTTCGACCAAGATATTAGAGCGAAAAGACATTCGCGATAATGATGAAAGTTTTACCACTATAGTCAATACCATTTCACGTCAGAACAATCGTTTACAGAATCTGATCGATCAGGTAATGGCAAATTCACTGGCAGAGAACGGAATTGAACTTCAAAAAGAAAAAACAAAAGCCGAAGATTTTCTATTAACAATCGTTAATGATTTCAAGATTACTTATCCCAAAATCAACATTAAAACCGATTTTAAAACACAGAAAACCAATCTGATTCTGGACAAATTCTATTTAACCACAGCTCTTTTGAATGTTTTAGAAAATGCTGTAAAATATGGTTCTACCACCATTACGATAAAAACAGAGCTGAACCAAGATCAATTTTCGATTAGTGTTGAAGATGACGGAATTGGAATCGAAAAGAACAAACAATCCCTTC
This sequence comes from Flavobacterium sp. N502536, assembly GCF_025947345.1. Lineage (NCBI taxonomy): Bacteria > Pseudomonadati > Bacteroidota > Flavobacteriia > Flavobacteriales > Flavobacteriaceae > Flavobacterium > Flavobacterium sp. N502536. The sequence goes on from NZ_CP110011.1 coordinate 47,585, forward strand.
TTTTTGAAAAATTCTATCGCGTACAACAAGGAAATCTTCATAATACAAAAGGCTTAGGTTTAGGATTGTATTATGTCGATCAAATTATAAAAGCGCATCAGGGCACTGTGAGTGTTGTGAGCGATTTAGGAAAAGGAACCCAGTTTACTATTTTATTAAAAGTTTAATTCCCTTATTTTGAAAAAATTACTTTTAGCCGAAGACGATTTTGATTTTGCGGCCATTTTAAAACAATATTTAGAACTGCATCAATTTGAAGTAGTCTGGGCAGAAAATGGCGAAATAGCATTAGACTATTTTTCCAAACAGACTTTTGACATTTGCGTTTTGGACGTCATGATGCCAAAATTAGACGGATTTTCATTGGCTGAAAAAATGATTACGATCAACCCCGAGACCCCATTTATTTTTCTGACGGCAAGAAAGTTAAAAGAAGACAAAATCATTGGATTAAAACTAGGCGCAGACGACTATATCATAAAACCTTTTGAAATCGACGAACTCATACTGCGTTTGCATAATATTCTAAAGAGAATCGAACAAAAGAGAAGTCTGGACGGAAATAATATAATCGAAATTGGTTCTTATATTTTTGACAATGAAAGACTAACTCTGAACAATAAAAATCATGTGCAGCAGCTCACCGAAATGGAAGCTTCTCTAATTGAGTATTTATATCTGAACCACAATCAGTTATTAAAGAGAGACCAAATTTTAATGTCGGTCTGGAAAAAAGACGATTATTTCTCCGGACGAAGTATGGATGTTTTTATTAGCAGGCTTAGAAAATATTTCAATTCAGATCCAAAAATCAGCATTGAGAGCACTCGAAATATTGGGCTGGAATTTAAAATAGAAAAACCTTGACAAAGCAAGGTTTTTCTATTTTTTTAATCGTGAAAGCTAAGGCAGCAATACGTTAGTGATTTTTTCATAAAGAGGTGTTTTTACACCATACTTCCTCCCTTCGTTCAACACAAATTTAGTCAGCGAACTTGCTTCGGTACTTTTGCCGGCGAGTAAATCCCTATGCATAGAAGACGTTGCTTCACGAGGCGATTTTTCTAGTTTAACGATAGTCTGATTTACGATATCTTCCGGCAGCTTTAACCCTTTTGCTTTAGCTACCGCATCAATTTCGTGCAACAGTCCAACATAAACCGCCATAGCATCCGGATGGTCTAAAATTTCACCAATATGTTGATTCAGATACGAAGTCGTCGACGCTAGTGCCGAAATAAAAATAAACTTCTCCCATACCGTTTCTTCAATATTCTCAACCCAATAGCTTTCAATTTTAGCATATTGAAAAATATCCTGCAATTCCGATAATTTTGAAGCAGCAACCGTTTTAGAACCAAAAAAAAGCTTTTCGTAAAAACCCATTTTTCTAATCGTACCCGGTAATGTAATCATCGAAATAATATAAACACAACCCTGTAAAATATCGTTGTTCGGGAATAGTTTCTGAATGCGTTCTGGTGCATCTACCCCATTGTACAAAGGAAGAATAACCGTTTTAGCAACGATACAGCTTTTAAGCGAAAGCAGACTTTCTTCAATATCATACGTTTTGGTCGCACAAATTAAATAATCCAATTCACCAATTTCTTTCGGATCGTTTGAAACCAATTTTGGATGCACAATAAGTTCCGAATCGTCGGTCACGATTTTCAGTCCGTTTTCGGCTATTGCCTGCTGAGCAGCGCCGCGTGCAATAAAAACAATCTCAATATCATCTGACTCGTGATAGGCTTTTGCTAAAAGTCCGCCAAAATAGCCACCTACTCCGCCAAGTCCTAAAATTCCAATTCTTTTCATAAAATTTTATTTAAATAAAAACAAACTTCAAATTCTAAATTCCAAGTTTCAAGTTTCAGGTTTCAGGTTTCATATCTCACATCTCACTACGTGGTAAAAAATAACACGCGGATGAGACGGATTCGCTATGCGAAAACGCGGATTGATACGGATTTCACAATCCATAACTCATAACTCATAACTCATAACTTACAACTTACATTTCCTCTAAAACAGGATTCAGATTCAATTCTGTAAAATCACGTTCGCTTTTCGAAATTACAATCGTTGCTACTGTATTTCCAATTAAATTCGTAATCGCTCTTGCTTCGCTCATAAACTTATCGACTCCCAGCAAAAAAGCCAATCCTTCAACCGGAATTTTATGCAATGCTGTTAACGTCGAAGCCAGAACAATAAATCCGCTTCCGGTTACTCCCGCAGCACCTTTTGAGGTAATCATCAGAATCCCGATTACACTCAGAATTTCAAAGAAACTCAAATGCACATCATACAATTGAGCCAGAAATATGACCGACATCGACAAATAAATCGAAGTTCCGTCCAAATTAAAAGAATAACCTGTGGGAATCACCAATCCAACAACCGATTTACTGCATCCCATTTGTTCCAATTTCACCATAATACTGGGCAAAGCCGCCTCCGAAGAGGAAGTTCCAAGCACCAGTAAAAGTTCTTCCTTGATATATTTTAAGACCGAAAGTATCCTGATTTTATAATACCTTAAAATGCTTCCTAAAATCAAAAAAACGAAAAGCGCCATGGTCAAATACACACACAACATCAATTTTCCCAACGGAATAAGCGTTTGCAAACCAAACTTTCCGATGGTGAATGCCATACCGCCAAAAGCACCAATCGGAGCCAGATACATCACATATTTCAATCCCAGGAAAACCACATTCGAAAAACGTTCCAACACCAAAATGGTTTGCTCCCTCTTTTTATAAAAATTCAGGGCAATTCCGCACACAATCGCTGCCAGTAAAACCTGCAAGGTAAAATTCGAAAGAAAAAATTCGAGCCACGAAAAATGCTCCGCAGCATTCGTTGTATATTGGCTCGCATCTCCTAGAGTCAAACTGGATCTGTCAATTTTACCGGGCTCAAAGAAATAAGCCACGGCCACCCCAATCGCCAAAGCTACAGTTGAAACCACTTCAAAATAACCCAATGCTTTCACTCCTATTCGTCCTACTTTTTTCAGATTCCCCATTCCGGAGATCCCCAAAACGATAGTCAGAAAGATAATCGGACCTATAAAAATTTTAATCAGGGCTATGAATTTAGCACCTAATATTTCCATTTTTACACCATTCTGTGGCGAAAAATGACCGAGCAAAATTCCGGCAATAATAGCAATAAGAACCCAAAAGGTTAGATTAGTTACAATAAGCCTAAAGGTACTTTTCTTGGGCTGTTTAGAAGATTTTGGAGTAGTTATATTCATGAAGGCAGATTTGAGAGTTTCACAAATATATAAAAAATGCAGACCTATAAGCCGGATTCTGTCCCTGATAAATCAGAGCCTTATCATTTATCTAGATCCCGCATTACTACGGGACTCAAGCTACCTACCCTTCAACAACGGACGAGAAGCCCTTAAATGCTGATATACTTGGTATTTCACCGCATAGAGTTTACCTGGTTTCACTACAGCATTACCTGTACATACTTTCTGTTGCACTTGTCCTTGCGCTATTGCTAACGCCGACGGGTGTTACCCGCTATGCTTCTCTGTGGTGTCCGGACTTTCCTCCCTTCCGATAAATCGGAACGACGATAAGGCGGTCTGCGGGGCAAAAGTAGCGATTTATATACTAAGAATAATGATTTTAAATTTTAGATTTTCGGCTCATTTTCGTAACAATTTAATTTTAAATTGGTTATCTTTAAAACCCATAATTTTAAAATTCAATTATCATGACTAGAATGTATCACTACGCAACTGTTTCAAAAGCTTTAGATCAATTGAATGAAAAAGGATTTACGTTTGATTTTAACTTAAACTCAGACCTGATAAAAAAGAATCCTGAAAAATTTGAAATTGTTCATGTGTATCGATACGAAGGAATTCAGACCCGGGCGATGAGGCAGTTGTATACGGAATTAAATCAACATCAGGCAAAAAAGGAGTGTATGTCGCAGGTTTCTCCGCCGACTCTGATCAGGAAACCGTAAAGTTTTTATCGGATCTAAGCATCAAAGGAAGATAATTTTCAGGAGCCAATCCCGCTATCCGCTTTATCTTTTCCTTGCTAAAGGAGCAAGAAAAAGGATACCGCTCCTATCGGGGCTAGGGCCGATGGTTTCATGAGAAAGTTATGCTAAAAAAAATGATGCCTTCCCAAGGAACGAGAAACAGCTGTAAACAGCTCGTCAAAGATTAACTATTTTCTTTACAGAGCTTACCATTAGGAGTCTCCCGTTTCTTGAGAGGGCATAAAATATCTAGCTATTTCTCTTGTTTGCTTTTAAACTTTCGAGCTGTTTCTTGGCATCAAAATTCTCTGCACGACCACTATCCAAACCATCCTGAACCGCTTTTTTTAAAATAAGCAAACGATTTTCTTCTTCCTCTAAAAGGCGCAATGCAGCCCTGATCACTTCACTGACATTTCTAAATCTTCCCTCAGCAATACTATTTTCAATGAAGTGCTCAAAATGATCTCCAAGCGATATGGATATGTTTCTTCCCATAAATTAATTTATTTTCAGGAATCTAAAATTTGCAACTTACTCATTAGCTAAATAACACATTGCAGAATTTAAAAAAAACTACTCATGCTGCGTTACATCATTGTATTGCCAAAGCACATTTATAATCTTCCATTCCCCATTGGTTTTTACAACGTGCATATAATCGATCCAGGCATCAGCAATCAATTTAACAGACGCTGTTCGTGCCGAAACATCCAGTAATTTCACTTCCTTTCTTGGATTTTTCGGAAACTTATCTCCTTTTGCATTGTATGTCTCTGCCAGAAGCACCATGTTCTCTGTAAAGTATTCTGAGACATAATCTTTTTTGGCAGCTTTACTTCTAAAAACAGATCGTTTGACCAATCTGGGATGCAGGGCACCTTCCATCAATTTCGGATTCGGATTATGCTGTGCCTCGATATAAGCCAAAGCAACACGTTTGATATCAAGCGAATCCTGAGCAGTTTGTGCCTGAAGAGCAGACGAAAAAAATGCAAATGCAATTACCAATAAATAGTTTTTCATAAAAAGTTAAGGAGTTAAAATGAGTTTGCGGCTAAATGTATCAACGAGACGCACGTTTTGAATATCTTTAAGCAAAAGCAACTTTAAAAAAGCACGACAATCATTTTGGAGAATAGTCCATCTTTGTTAAAATCCGGTCTTCAATATTCCCCACTACATCGCCATATTTTGCTGTAAATTCTTTTTTAATCGCGATCCATTCCTGATCACTTTTAAAACCTTCCCATGCTTTTTTCATAGTCGTTTCGTCCGGCCATTCCAGAAAATAAACAAACTCTGTTTTTTTGTCCGACTTTGATTCCCAGATGGAGGTGATCTTAAAATTATACTTCTTCATGATACGCATGGCGTGATCCCGAAAACGTTCATGGAACTGATTTTTATTGGACTCAAAAATCTCATAGATACGCAGTTGATAAACCGGACTGCCTGTAGCTGCAGTTTGAGATTTTACAATAAATGTGGTAACCAAAAGCAAAGTCGATAAAAATAATTTCATATCCGGCAATTTTAATTGGTTTTAGATTTCCCTAAAGGATTGCATCAAAAATATAAATTTAAACCTGAATTCTTACAACTATATCGAAATCAGTTTCATAAGAAAAAGTTAAAAATGAAGAACAAAAAATTACATCTTCCTGTTTTTTTTCAGTGCCAAAATTCAAATTCTAAAACGTTACTTTCTCATATTCAAAACACTCAAAAACAACTCCAACATTTATCAATTTCAGATTTGTGATTTGGCAATTTTCGGCCTATATTTGCTATCGAATAAAATAGAACATGGAACAATTTGTAGTATCGGCCCGTAAGTATCGCCCACAGACGTTTAAGGATGTAGTGGGACAAAAAGCCATTACCAACACTTTGCTGAATGCTATTGACAGCAATCACCTTGCTTCTGCCCTTTTGTTCACCGGACCACGTGGTGTTGGAAAAACAACCTGCGCACGTATCCTGGCCCGAAAAATCAATCAGCCCGGATATGATGATCCTACCGAAGATTTTGCTTTTAACGTTTTTGAGTTAGATGCTGCTTCAAATAACTCTGTGGATGACATTCGTAGTCTGATCGATCAGGTTCGAATCCCGCCACAAACCGGACAATATAAAGTCTATATTATTGACGAGGTCCACATGTTGTCTTCGGCTGCTTTTAATGCTTTTCTGAAAACATTGGAAGAACCGCCAAAACACGCCATTTTTATTCTGGCTACCACAGAGAAACACAAAATTATTCCAACGATTTTATCCCGTTGTCAGATTTTTGATTTCAAAAGAATTACGGTAAAAGACGCTAAAGAACACTTAGCAGATGTTGCCGCAAGTCAGGGAATCAATTTTGAAGACGATGCTTTGCACATTATCGCTCAAAAGGCTGATGGTGCAATGCGTGATGCTTTGTCTATTTTTGATCGTGTGGTTTCGTATTGCGGAACTAACTTAACACGTCAGGCGGTAACCGAAAATCTAAACGTTTTAGATTACGAGACTTACATTAGCATCACCGATTTACTTTTAGAAAATAAAATTCCGGATCTTTTATTGGCCTACAACGATATACTCGCTAAAGGTTTTGACGGACATCATTTTATTGCCGGACTTGCTTCTCACTTTAGAGATTTATTGGTGAGCAAAACTCCTGCTACAATTGCTTTACTTGAAGTAGGTGAACAAGCCCAGCAAATGTATGGGGTTCAGGCACAAAAATGCTCACAGGATTTTCTGTTAAAAGGAATCGATATTGCCAACGACTGCGATTTAAAGTACAAATTAAGTCAAAACCAACGCCTTTTAGTCGAATTATGTCTGATGCAGTTGGCCTCTATCAATTTTGATGGAGAAAAAAAAAAGTTGAGCAATTCATAATCCCCCTACTTATTATAAAAATGGCGGATATTCTATCGTTGAAGTTAAAACTCCAAAGACAGAAACTGCCAATACAGCTGTAGCCGCAACCGAAACTTCAGGAAACGAACAAACAGCTTCGACTCCAAAACCTGAAGCTCCAGCAGCACCAAAACCCGAAACAAGCACAGAGCCTAAAGTTTCTGCCTTTTCTTTATCAAGCATCCGCAAGAAAAAAGAACTGGAAGCAGTCAATAAAACGTATGTAAAACCGACAACTGAACTGCCTACGGAAGATTTTACAGAAACCGAAATGTTGCTGCAGTGGAATAAATATGCCCAACGTTTAGGCGACAAAGGACACAAAATTATGCAGTCGTTATTGTTAATCAATGACCCGAAGTTAAACGGCACTGTTATTACTTTTGAACTACCGAACGAAGGTTCTAAAGTAGATTTTGAAGGTCAGATGCACGGGCTTTTAGGACATTTAAAAGGACATTTACACAATCACGATATTACGATTGAGGTAATTGTTAACGAAACGATCAAAATTAAACGCAACCTTAACGATCAGGACCGATACAACCGCTTACTGGAAATCAACCCAAACATAGAACTATTACGTTCTACATTTGGATTGGATTTACAAGTCTAGTTTTTTATTTATTTTGCAGTCCGAAATTATACACTTTTTGCAACCATTTTTTTCTTTGCGTTTCATCGGCTGTTTTTATAATTCCGATATAACTCACTTTTACAGGCTGGACACCACAGAACTCTAAAACAGTCTTTTTCAGCTGATTGACACTGGGCCTTGCATAAAAAAACCGGTAGTACCAGCCCGGCTGATCTAAGGTAGTGATAATATGAGCGGTTTTTCCTTTTAACAATTTATCCCACCAAACAGAATTCTCACGGTATTGAAAAGCCATACCCGGCAAAAACAACCGATCTATAAAACCTTTTGTAATCGCAGGCAATCCACCCCACCAAACCGGATGAATCCAGACCAAATGATCTGCTTTTTTTATTTTCTCCCAGGCTTCTAACAAATCAGGTTCTAATTCGGTACGCTTTTGATAACCAAATTGTAAATTCGGATTGAAGTTGAGCTTCGCAATGGTAATCTTATCCACTTCTGTTTTAGATGCTAGTACTCCTTTGAGATACGATTCGGCTATCGCAAAATTAAAACTGGACGGATTGGGATGGCCGTTGATAATAAGAATGTTTTTCATTTTCAATTAGCTTATATTAACATTAATTGTATTGTAAGCGCTTAAGGCTTCGTAAATTTCAGAAGAAGAATGTATTTGATGGCTAAAGTAAATTCCTTCTGCTACACTTTCACTCAACAGCTTTTCGACATGTAAAACTGCCGAAAATGCCGTTAATTCTGCCTGACCTTTTAAACTCTGTAAACTGACGCGCTTTGTTTTGTGCTGCGTTTTAACCATGACTTCAAAAACCGTCTGATCTCCTTTTCCACTCGAGCCAAACAAGAGCTGTCTTTCTTTTAGCGACATAATATTAAACACTTTCAGCGATTGAAGATACCCCATTAAACGTGTCACTATCTTAGAGTTATAAGTCATCTTAACCAAAACGGTTGGTATTTTTTCGATCTGATTTAGAATGAACAAATCCGGAACATCGAGGTTGTAAACCTGTCGTTTTCCTATTCCAAATGAAAAATTAAAATCTTCTGAATCCGAAAAATGTCTGACCTTTTTGACTTTGTCATTTTCATAAACCACAAAAGGCTTACACACGTTTTCCGCCAGAAAATGAGCCGAGCTTTTGCCAGCCAAATCTTTGATCGAATAATAAATATACAGCTTTGTTTCCTGAATTTTAGAAGTATCGGGCTCGACAAGATCCACCAGACTGCTGACGATTCCGCCCATCCAGCCGGAACTAAAAACGATTCGGCTGTTTAGTTTTTGTTTGTTGACTCTGGCAAAATCATGCGCGGCTGTTAAATCCGGAGTCGGTTTAGTAATATCGAGATAATCCAAGCCGTTTTGTATGGCAAACTGCAAGATTTTATTATTGCTGTCTTTTGTGCACATTACAATCAAATCGATCTTATGATCTGTAATCGTAGCGAAGGTTTCAGGCTGGTTCACATCTACAACTAAAGCATTTTTGGTTTGCCCCGGTTTACGGCTCCCGACAAAAACTTTATAGTCAGAATTCCTCCCTTCCAGAATGCGTAAAATGATTTTACCTACTAATCCTGTCCCTCCAATTATTAAAATATTTTTCCTCATTGGTACATTTGTTTGGAACAAAAATAACGAGGAAACCCCTCTCGGGAACCGGACAAATGTCCTATAAAACAGCTTTGCGAATTCGGCTCAGATGCCTTGGCGTAACGCCCAAATAAGAGGCGAGGTATTGCAGCGGAATTTGCTGAATGTAGTTTTTATGATTTTGATAAAGTTCTTCGTAACGCTGGGTTCCTGACAGTTTTTGAAAAGAAATCATTCTTTTTTGCAGCGTCACATATTCAATTTCGGCAATTTTACGGCCTACTTCCTGCCAGTAAATACTCGAGCTGTAAAGCTTCTCTATCCCTTCTTTGTGTATGACCTCGATTTCAGTATCGGTGAGTGCCTGAATGTTTTCTTCTGCCACTTTTTGCGTTATGAAGCTCGAAAACGACCCCATAAATTCATTTTCAAAAGCAAAACAGTTTGTTATTTCATTGCCCTGATGGTTAAAAAAGAAGGATCTTAAAATTCCTTTTTTATCAAAACAATTTCACTACAAACCTGATCTTCTTTCAATAAAAAATCGCCTTTTTTAAGTTTTCGGACAGTAATTAAATCATCCAACTGATCTAATACGTCCTGCGGTAAGTTTTTAATGGACTGAAAAACTGATTTCATGATATTCCCGAAATGAATTAATTTTTAGCAGCAAAAATCCTTTCTATTCTCTTGTCCGGAATAAGCCACAATAAAGCAACGATAAAATAAGCTGCCCCCGAAATCCATTCGTTATAAAACGAAAATACGATTCCCAAAATGTACAAAACGGAAGAAGTATGTCCTTTTACATCGCGTCCTATCGCTTTTGCAAGGTTCGAATTTGTACCTTCATTCAGAATGATAATGCGCTGTAAAATAAAGTATGCAATTGAACACAACAACAATACAGTTCCATACAAAGCCATCGATGCTTTGGCAAAGTTATGCTCACCCATCCATCCGGTTGCCACAGGAATCAATGAAAGCCAAAAGAGCAAATGTAAATTGGCCCAAAGAATTTTTCCATTAACCTTACTGAGGCTATGAATTAAATAATGGTGATTGTTCCAGTAAATACCCACATAAACAAAACTCAAAACATAACTTATGAACTTCGGAATCAGCGGTTTTAAATCGGCGAATTCATGACCTGCCGGTACTTTAATTTCTAAAATCATAATGGTTATGATAATAGCCAATACACCATCACTAAAAGCCTCAAGTCTTGTTTTGTTCATTTATTGTGTTTGTTGGTAAACATTTATTTTTGCCACGAATTAGAACGAATTATTCTTTTTATAATTAAGAATAAAAAATTAAATTTTACCGTAATACATTGCTTTTACGATTCCGTCAGAAAGTCCAATTTTTGGAACGTAAATCTGGCGTGCTCCACTCCATTTCATGGCATTCAGATAAATTCTGGTCGCATGAATAATAACGTCGGCACGATCTGAATTCAGACCCAATTCGGCAATTCTTTGCTCGTAACTTAACGAATTCAGGAAAGCATACTGCGAATTGATATAGATGTACGAAAGCGGTTTTTCCTGCTGTTTTCCGGACATTTTAAACAATTTATTGATGTTTCCACCCGAACCAATCAGGGTGACTTCTTCATAATCTGCGGTATTGGTTTTGATCCATTTTTCGATTTCATCCCAAACCACATCGTGCACCATATTATTTAACAAACGCACAGTTCCGGCTTTGAAAGATCGCGAATTGATCATTTTTCCATCAGAAAACAAGGTAAATTCAGTACTTCCACCACCCACATCCACAAAAAGATAGGTCTCGTCTGTTTTTAGTAAATGATGTAAATCTGTCGAAGCAATAATTGCGGCTTCTTTTTTACCATCAATAATCTCGATTTTTATGTCGGCTTTTTTCTTGATCAGGGCCACAACTTCTTTTGCATTATAGGCCTCGCGCATTGCCGAAGTGGCAAACGCCATATAACGTTCTACTTTATGTACTTTCATCAAAAGGTTGAATGCTCTCATCGCATCCACCATTCGATCTATATTTTCTGCTGAAATTTCTCCTACGGTAAAGGCATCTTGTCCCAAACGAATTGGCACACGAACAAGTGAACTTTTGTTAAACTGAGGTTCTTTCCCATCTTGTTCTACAACATTCGATATCAGTAGCCTCATGGCATTGGATCCAATATCTATCGCTGCAAATTTCCTTATATTAATCATGCTCACTTATGATTTTATTTTTTATTGTTTTTATTAATTGATGTGTTATACCACTTCTTCCTGAACCGTTATTTTATTCTGATAATATTTATACGTTTCAAACTGCGCTCTAAATGGAGCATGGTGATTTCTGGGCTTGTATTTATTATCAAGTTTATAGGAATGATATCTCACTTTAACATTCCCTTTCCACGCAATATTGAAATTGTCTATTAGTTCTTTCTTTATCTGAAGATCATAAATCGGACAGGTGACTTCGACTCTTCCGTCAAGGTTTCGGGTCATGAAATCGGCCGATGAAATATAGACTTCCGTTAATCCTGCATTTCCAAAAATATAAACTCTTGAATGTTCCAGATAATTGTCGACGATACTTATGGCTTCGATGTTTTCGCTCATACCCGGAATTCCCGGAATCAACGAACAAATTCCTCTTACCTGAAGCTGAATTTTAACTCCTGCATTACTGGCTTCGTACAATTTATCGATCATTTTAAAATCAGACAAACTGTTCATTTTTAATTTTATGTGTGTTTTTCTGCCTGCCAGTGCATGCAGAATTTCACGATCGATGAGTTTGATAAATTTTGATCGGGTATAATGCGGGGATACAATTAAATGTTTGTATCGGTGCACCCTGTAGTTGATATCAAAAAACTCGAATATTTTAGAGATGTCTTTCAAAATTTGCTGATGACAGGTAAACAGGGTTACGTCGGTATAAATTTTAGCCGTCGATTCGTTAAAATTCCCGGTTGAAATAAAGCCGTAACGACGTGTTTTGCTGTCTTCTACTCTTTCGATGACACAAATTTTACTGTGTACTTTTAAGCCTTTTATTCCAAAAATAAGATCAATTCCTTCTGTCTGCATTTGCTCGGCATAGGAAATATTGGATGCCTCATCAAATCGTGCCTGAAGCTCGATCTGAACGGTTACTTTTTTACCATTTTTCGCTGCATTAATCAAAGAACTGATAATCTGTGAGTTCTTTGCCAAACGGTATAATGTAATTTTTATACTGGTTACTTTTGGATCTAAAGCGGCTTCACGCAAAAACTTTGTCAGATACGAAAAGGACTGGTATGGAGCATGCAGCAAATAATCTTTTTTACTGATTTTTTCCAAAATACTGCCTTCAAGACTCAAGCCCGGAATTGGCAAAGGTTCGTTTGGCTTGTACAGCAAATCGTATCTTCCCAAATTGGGAAAACTCATATAATCACGTCGGTTATGATAACGTCCACCCGGAATTATACTGTCGGTTTCTACAATTTTCATTTTATCCAAAAAGAAACGCAAGGTATCTTCTTCGATTAAGTTGTCGTAAATAAAGCGAACGGGCTCTCCTATTCTTCTGTCTTTTACAGAGGATGCAATTTTTTCGAGCATACTCTTACTCAAATCACTATCGATATCCAGCTGGGCATCGCGTGTAATTTTGATCATGTGTGCCGAAACGCTTTTATAATCAAAAATATTGAAGATGTTTTTCAGATTGTAACGAATTACATCGTCAATCAATATCACATACTGCTTGTCACTTTCCGATGGCAGGACTACAAATCGGTTTATGGTTTTTGGAATTTCAATAACAGCGTAGCGCACTTCATCGTTGGTATTCATTTCCAATCGAACAGCCAAATAACCCAGGGTATCTTTAAGAACCGGAAATTCAGCCAGATCGTTTAAGATAATGGTCACCAGTTCAGGGCTTAACTTCTCTAAAAAAAAGTCTTTCAGATAGCTTTCCTGCTCTTTTGTAATTTGATCTTCATTGATGATAAAAATATTTTCGGCTTCGAGTTCTGCTTCGATATTGCCTAAAATACGCAAACTTTCAGATTGTTGCTGAATAACAATTTCGGTAATGTCTTTAATGAGCTGGTGTGCCGAAACTCCACCTAAATATTTTTCACCGGAAATTCCGGAAAGACTTAATCTTCGAATTGCAGCATAACGGACTCTGAAAAATTCATCTAAATTATTTGAAAAAATTCCAACAAAACGCAACCTGTCTAAAAGTGGAACCGAATTATCTCCAGCTTCCTGAAGTACTCTTGCATTAAACGCCAACCAACTTTTTTCTCTATCGATATATTTCTGTTCGTACACTTTATTTATTTTAAATCTTTGGGGAAAATTGTTTTATGAGTTTTACCTTTATTAATGGTGTTCCAACTGTCTGCATCAAACTGTAGTGATACAAAGCCTGAAGTAGGTACATTTTCGATAAAAACATCCCCAAATTTATTAACAAAATTTGTAATAGCCTCGTTATGTCCGAAAAGAATAACGCTTTCAAAACTATTATCACATGATTTGATAACTTTTTCGAGCTGTTTGTCATCAAAGGTATAAAGGTCGTCTTTATAAACGATACTTTCTATAGGATAAGAAATATTTTGCGCAAAAATAAGTGCCGTTTCTAAAGCTCTCGCCGCAGTACTACTCCACATGATATAGGTTTTAGGAAGAAACTTTGAAATCGTTGCCGATACTTCATGTGCATCTAAAATTCCTTTTTTCATCAATGGTCTGTCGAAATCTTTTAACGGGGCTTCCCAACTTGATTTTGCATGGCGTATTAAAATTAAGTTTTTCATAAGCTGAAGGTTTACATTCCTCATTAAAAGAGGTTGGTTTTTTATTGAACTTCTAATTTACAAAAGAAATCTTAAACCTTTTCTTTTTTTTATTTCTGTTAACATTTCAACAAAATTTTTAACGACGAACTGAAAAGTAAAAATCTAAAATCCTTAACAAAGGAAAACTTTCCTTATTTAACAAAAAGTGTTCTTCATCTATTAAATCAGACACTTAGTCGATATTTTCCATATTCATAAAAAATTAACCAAATAATTGATTATTAATCACTTACAAGAATCAAAAAGCAGCCTTTTTAACAAATAAAACAAAAAATTAGCCTCCATTTTTTTGTCAGAAATGGCAAAAAAAAGTGTTTTTTGCCCCCTTATTTAACAAAAAAAATACACTTCAACGAGTTTTTAGGTTAGTTGCGGAGAAAAAAAATCAAAAGTAATTACACGTTATAACTTTGATTCTGTTAAAATATCACAAGTACTTTCAAAAACAAAATCCTAAAATATGAAAACTAAAACTACTCTTCAAGAAGTGGGAAATTTCATTAAATGTGGTAAGTATATTTTCCCTTTTCACCAAAACATTCAACATGATGTCTTTTCTAAAATTAACTTAAAATCTTTATTGATTTTAATTTTAGGATTAACAATGTATTCTTCGGCAGTTTTTGCTCAGGAGATCCCTGTTAGGATTGGAAATACTATTTCATCAACTAAACTAACTTCCAAGACAGCAAAAACGGCAGCCACAACCGAAGCTGTTAGTGCTCTGGCAGCTGTTGCCGGTTCAATTGATGTTGCCAATCCTGCTGCAGGCTACAATGGTTATAATGCCGATCAGCTTGTTCGTAATGTATTAACGTCTGGCTGTTTAACCATCGACAATGTTCGCTTTGGTTATTACAGAAGAAACAATAACAACACCTGGACCTGGGTAAATCATACCTGGTCTTCGACTGCCGGAGACCGACAATTGGGGTACTACAGCAAAGGAACTTCTACATTCCCAATAGACGAAGGGCTTCTTTTGTCTACAGGGAAAATCAGTTCAGCCATGGGACCTAATACGTACACCAACAGGTCTGATGAAATGGTAAACGAAGCGAGTGATCCTGATTTGGCTGGAATTGCCGGCAGAACCATGCACGATGCCTCCATATTAGAATTCAATTTTATTCCGGACGGAAATCTTGTAGAGTTTAAATTTATTTTTGCATCTGAAGAGTATCTGGAATATGTAAATACGCAATTTAATGATGCTTTTGGATTCTTTTTAAGCGGCACCGGAATTACCGGGACGTATACCAATAATGCGATTAATCTTGCCCAATTACCAAATGGTGATGCGGTAACCATAAACAACATACACTCTGCCGGAACTAACGTAAATAATGTTGCGTTCCCGGCAGTAAACGACGCTTACTACTTAAACAATCCTCCTGGTTCTACCACTATGGAATATGATGGTTCAACTGTTGTTCTTACTGCTACTTATGCTGTTACACCTGGAAATACTTATAAAATAAAAATGGCTATTGCCGATGCATCAGATCAAAGATGGGATGCCGGTGTGTTTTTGAAAGCAAAAAGTTTTGCGACAAACACTCTGGTTATTACTAATCCTGCCCCTGTATGCGTTAATGGTACAGCAAACCTTACTTTGCCAGCAGTTACTGCAGGAAGTACTGCCGGACTTACTTATACGTACTGGCAGGATGCTGCAGCAACTATTCCTTATAACACTCCAACTGCAGCGCCAGTGGGGACTTATTACATTAAAGGTACAAATGTACAATCGGGCTGTTCTGATACGAAACCGGTTGTTGTGAGTCAGACCAATATTGTGATTACCGAAACTGCCGGTTCACATGTTGATGTAAAATGTAAAGGAACTACAACCGGATCAGCTACTGTAACAGCTACGGGAGGAACTGCACCTTATACCTATTCCTGGGCACCATCAGGTGGATCAGCAGCAACGGCTTCGAATTTAGCCGCAGGAACTTATACTGTAACCGCTACTGATTCAAAAGGATGTACCGGTACCAAACAAATAATTATTACGGAGCCAGCAGCTATCTTGACTGCAACCACTTCGCAAACCAACGTACTTTGTAATGCCGGAACTACAGGTTCTGCAACCGCTACTCCTGCCGGAGGAACTGGGCCTTACACCTATTCCTGGGCACCATCGGGCGGATCGGCAGCAACAGCTTCTAATTTAGCAGCTGGAACGTATACCGTAACGATTAAAGATGCGAATCTTTGTACGATAACCAAAACGGTTACCATTACAGAACCAACGGCGCTAACTGCTACCACGACACAAACCAACGTACTTTGTAAATCTGCAACAACAGGTTCTGCAACTGTAACTCCTGCGGGAGGAACAGGAGCTTACACGTACTCTTGGGCACCATCTGGAGGTTCAGCAGCAACAGCTTCTAATTTAGCAGCAGGAACGTATACGGTGACGATTAAAGATGCGAATCTTTGTACAATAACCAAAACGGTTACCATTACAGAGCCTGCAAATGCCTTGACTGCAACCTCTACGCAAACCAACGTACTTTGTACATCTGCAACAACAGGTTCTGCAACCGTGACTCCTACCGGAGGAACAGGAGCTTACACTTACTCTTGGGCACCATCAGGTGGATCAGCAGCGACAGCTTCTAATTTAGCAGCGGGAACTTATACGGTGACGATTAAAGACGCTAATCTTTGTACAATAACCAAAACAGTTACCATTACAGAGCCTGCAAATGCCTTGACTGCAACCACTACCCAAACCAACGTACTTTGTACATCTGCAACAACAGGTTCAGCAACCGTTACTCCTACGGGAGGAACAGGAGCTTACACGTACTCTTGGGCACCATCAGGTGGATCAGCAGCGACAGCTTCTAATTTAGCCGCAGGAACTTATACCGTGACGATTAAAGATGCGAACCTTTGTACGATAACCAAAACGGTTACCATTACAGAGCCTGCAAATGCCTTGACTGCAACCACTTCACAAACGAATGTAGCTTGTAATGCCGGAACTACAGGTTCTGCAACTGTGACTCCTACCGGAGGAACAGGAGCTTACACTTACTCTTGGGCACCATCTGGAGGTTCAGCAGCAACGGCTTCAAATTTAGCAGCAGGAACTTATACCGTGACGATTAAAGATGCTAATCTTTGTACGATAACTAAAACAGTTACCATTACAGAACCAACGGCACTAACCGCTACAACCACACAAACCAACGTACTTTGTAAATCTGCAACAACAGGTTCTGCAACCGTAACTCCAGCAGGAGGAACAGGAGCTTACACGTACTCTTGGGCACCATCAGGCGGATCGGCAGCAACAGCTTCTAATTTAGCCGCAGGAACTTATACCGTGACGATTAAAGATGCTAATCTTTGTACAATCACCAAAACAGTTACTATTACAGAGCCTGCAAATGCCTTGACTGCAACCACTACGCAAACTAATGTACTTTGTAATGCCGGGACTACTGGTTCTGCAACCGTGACTCCTGCTGGAGGAACCGGAGCGTATACTTACTCTTGGGCACCATCAGGTGGATCAGCAGCAACAGCTTCTAATTTAGCAGCCGGAACATATACCGTGACGATTAAAGATGCGAATCTTTGTACCATTACAAAAACAGTAACGATTACAGAGCCAACGGCGCTAACCGCAACAACTACACAAACCAATGTGGCTTGTAATGCCGGAAATACAGGTTCTGCAACAGTGACTCCAACAGGAGGAACTGGAGCGTATACTTACTCTTGGGCACCATCAGGTGGATCAGCTGCAACAGCTTCTAATTTAGCAGCAGGAACATATACGGTAACTATTAAAGATGCGAACCTTTGTGCCATTACTAAAACAGTTACCATCACGGAATCATCTACTTTGACCGCAACAACCACACAAACTAATGTGGCTTGTAATGCCGGAACGACAGGTTCTGCAACCGTAACTGTTGCCGGAGGAACTCCAGGTTATACTTACTCTTGGGCACCATCAGGTGGATCAGCTGCAACAGCTTCTAATTTAGCAGCCGGAACCTATACGGTAACGATTAAAGATGCCAATCTTTGTACCCTTACTAAAACAGTAACGATTACAGAGCCAACTGCTTTGACTGCTACAACCTCACAAACTAATGTGGCTTGTAATGCCGGAACTACAGGTTCTGCAACTGTGACTCCTGCAGGAGGAACAGGAGCGTATACCTACTCTTGGGCACCATCTGGAGGTTCAGCAGCAACGGCTTCTAATTTAGCAGCAGGAACGTATACGGTGACGATTAAAGATGCAAACCTTTGTACCATTACTAAAACAGTAACGATTACAGAGCCAACTGCATTGACCGCAACAACTTCACAAACCAATGTGGCTTGTAATGACGGAACAACAGGTTCTGCAACAGTAACTGCTGCCGGAGGAACCGGAGCGTATACCTACTCTTGGGCACCATCTGGAGGATCAGCAGCAACAGCCTCTAATTTAGCGGCAGGAACTTATACCGTGACTATTAAAGATGCCAACCTTTGTACGATTACTAAAACCGTTACCATAACAGAGCCAACGGCGCTGACCGCTACAACTACACAAACCAATGTGGCTTGTAATGCCGGAGCTACAGGTTCTGCGACAGTGACTGCTGCCGGAGGAACCGGAGCCTATACGTACTCTTGGGCACCATCTGGAGGTTCAGCGGCAACAGCTTCTAATTTAGCGGCAGGAACATATACCGTAACGATTAAAGATGCGAACCTTTGTACCATTACTAAAACCGTTACCATCACGGAATCATCTACTTTGACCGCTACAACCTCACAAACTAATGTGGCTTGTAATGCCGGAACTACAGGTTCTGCAACCGTAACTGTTTCCGGAGGAACTCCTGGTTATACTTACTCCTGGGCACCATCAGGTGGTTCAGCAGCAACAGCTTCTAATTTGGCAGCGGGAACTTATACCGTGACTATTAAAGACGCTAATCTTTGTACCCTTATTAAAACCGTTACCATAACAGAACCAACGGCGCTGACCGCTACAACTTCACAAACCAATGTGGCTTGTAATGCCGGAACTACAGGTTCTGCAACTGTAACTGCTGCCGGAGGAACCGGAGCGTATACATACTCTTGGGCACCATCAGGTGGATCAGCTGCAACAGCTTCAAATTTGGCAGCAGGAACTTATACGGTGACTATTAAAGATGCTAATCTTTGTACCCTTACTAAAACAGTAACGATTACAGAACCAACTGCTTTGACTGCAACAACTACACAAACTAATGTGGCTTGTAATGCCGGAACTACAGGTTCTGCAACTGTAACTGCTGCCGGAGGAACCGGAGCATATACATACTCTTGGGCACCATCTGGAGGCTCAGCAGCAACAGCTTCTAATTTAGCAGCCGGAACCTATACCGTAACTATTAAAGATGCTAACCTTTGTACGATTACTAAAACCGTTACCATAACAGAACCAACTGCACTAACCGCAACAACCTCACAAATTAATGTGGCTTGTAATGCCGGAGCTACAGGTTCTGCAACCGTAACTGCCGCCGGAGGAACCGGAGCGTATACCTACTCTTGGGCACCATCTGGAGGTTCAGCAGCAACAGCTTCTAACTTAGCTGCAGGAACATATACCGTAACTATTAAAGATGCTAATCTTTGTTCAATAACAAAAACAGTAACGATTACAGAGCCAACTGTATTAACAGCCACTACTTCACAAACCAATGTAGGCTGTGGAGGTGACAATACAGGATCTGCTACCATTACTGTTTCCGGTGGAACTCCAGGTTATACTTACTTGTGGTCTCCATCTGGCGGAACTGCTGCTACAGCAAATGCACTTGTTGCCGGAACTTATACGGTGACTGCAACAGATGCGAACTCTTGTACCATAACGAAATCGGTTACTATTATTGATGGAGATTCTACTAAACCAATCATAGATCCTCTACCACAAAGTACTACTATTAATTGTCCTGCAACACCAGTATTTGCAACTGCTACTGCAACGGATAACAATGGCGTGATTTCATCATTAACTTATACAGATGTAATTACTCCGGGTGGATGCGCGGGTTCTTACACTCAAACCAGAACCTGGACCGCTGTTGATGCCTGTGGAAATGTTTCACTTCCTGTGAGCCAGGTTATTGTTGTACAAGATATTTCTGCTCCAACATGGTCTACTCAAACTGCTTCTTTGGATAAAACTATCGAATGTAGTGATACAGCAGCCTTAACTTCTGCACAAGCCTTGTTCCCAACGGCAACTGATGCTTGTGATACCAATGTTTCAAACATTGTAAAAGTAAGCGGTGCTTTTGTAGCCTCTCAAGGTTGTTCTAATGCAGGAACCTATACCAATACCTGGACAGTAAAAGACGATTGCGGAAATACTTCGGATACTTTCACTCAGGTGATTACCATTCAGGATACTTCTAAACCAACATGGTCTACTCCAACTGCTTCTTTAGACAAAACTATAGAATGTAGTGATACAGCAGCCTTAACTTCTGCACAAGCCTTGTTCCCAACGGCAACTGATGCTTGTGATACCGATGTTTCAAACCTTGTAAAAGTAAGCGGTGCTTTTGTAGCCTCTCAAGGTTGTGCCAATTCAGGAACTTATACTAACACTTGGACAGTAAAAGACGATTGTGGAAATACTTCGGATACTTTCACTCAGGTGATTACTATTCAGGATACTTCTAAACCAACATGGTCTACTCCAACTGCTTCTTTAAACAAAACTTTAGAATGTAGTGATACAGCAGCCTTAACTTCTGCACAAGCCTTGTTTCCAACAGCAACTGATGCTTGTGATACCGATGTTTCAAACCTTGTAAAAGTAAGCGGTGCTTTTGTAGCTTCTGAAAGTTGTTCTAATGCAGGAACCTATACCAATACCTGGACGGTAAAAGACGATTGCGGAAATACTTCTGATACTTTCACTCAGGTGATTACCATTCAGGATACTACAAAACCAACCTTTACCGGAACGTTACCTGCCGACATTACTGTTTCCTGTGATGCTGTTCCGCAGCCTGCAAATATGGAAGCCTCTGACAATTGCAATGGCAACTTACCAATTGTTTTCAGTGAAACAAAAAGTAATATTGAAAATCAATGTGCTACAAATTATACTTTAACCCGTAAATGGACGACCAGTGATTGTGGTGGAAATACCATTTCTTACACTCAAATTATAACTGTAAGAGACACTACTCCGCCTACAGGAACAGCTCCTCTTAATGTAGCCAATTTGCAAACTATCGCTAATATTCCTGCCGGAAATCCAAGTGACATCAAAGACGCTAAGGATAATTGCAGCAGTACAGTTAACATTACAGTAAGTGACACTAACAATGGCGGAAGCGGCTGCGACGGAAGTCCTTACATCCTGACCAGAAGCTATACCCTAACCGATTGTGCAGGAAATAAAACCGTACTGGTACAAACCTTTACAGTAGCCAATACAGTTTCGGTAAGCGGAGTGGCTACCAATGTGAACTGTCTGGACGGAAAAACCGGTTCAATTCTGGTAACCAATAGTCCTGGTTCGACTGTGGTAATTAGAAACGCTAACAACGAAATTGTTGGAAACACCAATTTACCAGCCGGAACATACACACTTACAGCAACATCGCCTGTAAACAATCAGAATCAAACGTGTACGGCTACGGCAACAGTTACGATTACTGCAACTCCTAGTGGAACAACAACGATCAGCAGTAAAGCCTGTAACGATGATTCGACTCTTATAAACTTGTTATCCTTATTACCGGAAAACACTCCTACTACAGGAACCTGGGTGGACAACAATAATACCAACAGCATACAAGGAAATAATTTTAATCCTTTTGGTCTGGCGCTGGGCACTTATACCTTCGAATACAGAATACCGGATACATTCTGCCCAAGAACTATTGTACTGAATATGGAAGTAAATGATGATTGTAAAGTACTTGCCTGTGGAAGCGTAGTCGTTCATAACGCCTTCTCGCCTAACGGAGACGGAATCAATGATATCTTCAAAATAGACAGTATTGACGATACCACTTGTTATCCTGAAAATGATGTAGAGATTTACAACCGCTGGGGAGTATTGGTATTTGAAACACATAATTACAACAATCAAACCAATGCCTTTGATGGAATTTCAAGAGGCCGAACTACCGTCAAACAATCTGACGGACTACCAACAGGAACTTATTTCTATATTATTAATTATAAATCATTGGACGGAAATAATGTGCTTCAAAACAATAAAAAAGATGGGTACTTATATCTATCAAAATAAGAAAGAAAAAATATATTCTATTGTATCACAAACACATAAAGAAGCTTTTTACAATTAATTAATAAAAAAATCCTTATTTTTGAATATACAAATGCATAGACTTTTTTTCGATTTTCTTGGATAAAAAGTAGTACTAATGAAAATAATAAATACCACTATGAGAACAAAATTATTTTTCTTCGTCATTATGTTTGTAACAATTGCTGGTTATGCCCAACAGGATGCACAATTTACGCAATACATGTACAATACCATAAACATCAATCCCGCTTATGCCGGATCACGAGGAGCTTTAAGTGTTTTTGGATTGTACCGCACCCAATGGGTTGGACTCGACGGGGCACCTGAAACCAGCGCTTTCTCTGTAAATAGCCCGATAAACAACAGTAATCTGGGAGTAGGAGCCTCTTTAGTAAACGACAAAATTGGTCCAACCAATGAAAATAACATTTCTGTCGACCTCTCTTATACTGTTCAAACCTCAGCCGATTTTAAACTTTCGTTTGGTATTAAGGGAACAGCAAACCTGTTCAATCTTGATGTCAGCAAATTAAATCCGGAGAGCCAGGGAGATCCACAGTTTCAGGATCTAAACAATAAGTTTTCACCAAATGTGGGGGCCGGAGTCTACTGGCATTCTGATAAAGCTTATATCGGTTTGTCTGTACCCAACTTTATCGAAACCAATCGGTTTGATGATAACGACTATGCCATTTATAAAGATAAAATCAATTATTACTTAATAGCCGGTTATGTGTTTGATTTAGATCAATACCAATACATCAAATTCAAACCTGCTTTACTGACCAAAATGGTTGAGGGAGCACCGCTTCAGGTAGACGTTTCTGCAAACTTTATGTTTATGGACAAACTTGTGGTTGGACTAGCGTATCGTTGGAGTGCTTCAATAAGCGCCATGGTAGGGTTTCAAATAACCGACGGCCTTTATCTTGGTTATGGTTACGATCGTGAAACCACCCGACTGAACAACTATAATTCGGGATCACATGAGATATTCCTGCGTTACGAATTCTTCAAAAACAATGGTAAAATGACAACGCCACGTTTCTTCTAAAAATAATGATTATGAAAAATTATATACTCCTTTGCTTAACAATTATCTGTTCTTTTTCATTCGGCAGTTATGCGCAACAATCGAAAATTAATACTGCTGATAAAAACTACGATAATTATGCGTATATCAACGCTATTAAAACCTACGAACGTGTAGCCGATAAAGGGTACAAATCAGACGATTTGTTTAAGAAGCTCGGAAATTCTTACTACTTCAACTCTAACTTTGAAGCAGCCGCGAAATGGTATGGTGAATTATTTGCCATGAATACCGCTGTTGAGCCTGAGTATTACTATCGATATGCACAATGCTTGAAATCGACCGGGCAAACAGCTAAGGCTGCTAAAATCATGGAAGAGTTCGCGGCTAAATCGAAAAACGACGACAGAGCGAAATTATACGCCGAAGATGTAAACTATCTCGACAAAATTAAAGCCAATTCAGGCCGATACAAAATCGAAGATGCCGGAATCAATTCTAAATATTCCGACTACAGTTCTTTTGTGTACAATGGTAAAATATATTTTGCCTCTGCCAGAGATACCGGAAACTTTTCACAGCGCAAACACAAATGGACCGGAGAGTATTTTACTAATCTGTATTTTGCCGATACTGACCCTGCTTCCAACAGTGTTGTTAAGGTCAATAAATTTAAAACATCCCTAAATACGAAGTTTCACGAATCTTCTCCTGCTTTTACAAAAGACGGAAAAACGGTTTATTTTACGCGAAACAATTACATCAATGGTAAAAAAGGAAAAGATGACAACAAAATTACTTTAATCAAAATATACAAAGCTACTCTTGAAAACGGAAAGTGGACCAATATCACGACACTTCCTTTTGACAGCGACAATTACAGTACCGCACATCCGGCATTGAGTCCTGATGAAAAAACACTGTACTTTGCCTCTGATATGCCCGGAACTGTGGGACAATCTGATATTTACAAGGTGAGTATTAACGGAGACAGTAGTTATGGTACACCTCAAAACTTAGGAAAAACCATTAACACCCAAGGGAAAGAAACCTTCCCGTATGTGACCAGTGATAATGAAATTTACTTTGCTTCTGATGGGCATCCCGGTCTGGGAGGATTGGATGTTTTTGTGGGTAAAATTGAAGATAACGGAACCATTAGCAGCATTCAGAATCTTGGAGCAGATGTCAATTCGCCAAAAGATGATTTTGCCTATATTATTGATCCCGCTTCCAGAATAGGCTATTTCAGCTCTAATAAAGATGGCGGACAGGGTTCTGATGATATTTACAAATTCCTTGAGACCCGAAGACTACAATGCATCCAGGAGTTAAATGGAGTGATTACAGATGCCGAAACCTTAGCGATTTTACCAAATACAAAACTAACGTTGTACGACAATCAGGGAGCGGTAAAAAACAATACCATTTCAGATGCTACAGGTTTTTACAGTTTTCCGGTCGAATGCGGAAAAACGTATAATGTAAGAGCTGAAAAAGAAGATTATACTACCAAAGAAATAAACATCACTATTGGCAAACTTACCGGAAAAACGAGTCTTCCTATTGCTTTGGATAAAGCAACCTGCAAAGTCACCATTGGTGATGATTTAGGAAAATGTTTTGGTATTAAAATGATCTATTTTGATCTGGACAAATCAAATATTCGTACCGAAGCTGCTCTGGATCTGGAGAAAATACTTGATGTACTAAACAGTCATCCAACGATGAAACTTGATATTCGTTCGCATACCGACAGCCGTGCTACACACAAATACAATGCGGCCTTGTCTGATAGAAGAGCAAAATCAACTATTGCATGGCTGGTTAAAAACGGAGTCGCTAAAAACAGACTAACCGGAAAAGGATATGGAGAAACCCAACTGGTAAATGGCTGTTCTGATGGCGTACCTTGTACGGAAGAACAACATCAAATGAACAGAAGAAGCGAATTTATTATTACAGCCTTGTAAACTTTAATATTTTAAAAATTCAAATTCCAAATTCCAAAACCCGGTTCGGGAACTTTGGAATTTGGAATTTCTTTTTTTGGAATTTGCTTTTTGGAATTTGGAATTTGCTTTTTGGAATTTGTCTTTCGTAAAAATATTGGCACAAAAAAAATCGTTGCAATTCTGTGAATTACAACGATACATAAAAACTAACCAGTCCAAAATTCTCTTTACATCTTCACAAAGATGTTTGTATAGTATTTTTTACCTGTTTGAGGATCAATAGAAACTGATAGACCAAAGTGGGTATAATCTCCTTCGATATTTGCTTTATGTCCTGGGCTATCCAGCCAGGCTCTTAAAGCTGCTTCTGAAGTTTTATAATTGTAAGCAACGTTCTCGCCTACTTTTTTAGCTCCTAAAACACTCATGATATTATTAGAACGAGAAGTAAAATCATTATGATCAACCACATTGTTTGCGATCATGTACTTGTTATGCTCTTCGCATTTAAAGGAAACGTGATTTACTCTTTGCAGCGCATTAAGACCGATACTTACCCGATAGTCATTGATAAGTTTCATAGATTCGATTTCTGAATCATTGTACGTGTAGCTGGCAACAACCGTTTCGGTTTTAGTACCGTTTTCGGTAGCCTCTGCACTATCCGATGAACAGGAGCTCATTGCAACAAGTACGAAAACTATTGCAACGAACCTCATGTTATGCATCATCTTTCTCATAATCACATAGTAGTTTAACTTTTAAAGTAGATGTTGGGGCAAATCCTTTAAATTCTTTATTTAGACAAATTGATCTGTTATATTTTCTTACTCAAACATATCAAATCTACCGGTAAACTACAAAAATAATCGATGAACTACATAACAATTCTATATTAACATGTGTTTTTCTTACAAATTAAGACGATAGTCGTTCAATCTTCCACGAAAAGTCAGACTGACTCTGATAACGAATCCTGTCGTGCAATCTGTTGGGCCTTCCCTGCCAGAATTCTACCTCTAAAGGAGTTACTAAAAAGCCTCCCCAATTTTCAGGTCTCGGAATGTGTTTTCCTTCAAATTCTTTCTCTAATTTTTTCAAATTTTCTTCCAGAAAAGTTCGGGACGGGATCACTTCACTTTGCTTCGAAACAATCGCTCCGAGCTTGCTTCCGTCGGGACGAGAATCAAAATAACCATCAGATATGTTCTCCGCTGTTCGGGTGGCGATTCCTTTTATAATTACCTGACGTTCCATTTCCTGCCAGAAAAAAGACAAACAAACATGGGGGTTCGCTGTTATTGCTTTTCCCTTTTCTGAATCGTAGTTGGTATAAAAAATAAAACCTTCCTCTGAAAATTTCTTCAACAACACTACTCTGGATTTTGGAAAACCGTCCAACCCAATTGTTGAAACAGTCATAGCATTGACTTCTCCATTTCCGCCAAAATCTTCTACCTCATGAAACCATCGGTTAAAAAGATTAATTGGATCTTCCGGAATATTCGTTTCTAATAACTCACTCTTTTCGTAAGATTTTCTATAATTGCTTAAATCGTTCATAATTGCTGATTTTAGATTGTAGACTTTAGATTTTTACTTTGATTTATGAATACACGTAACCATTGGTAATTCATCCTCAAAAAACTCAAAACTCAAAACTCAAAACTTCTTCCATCATCTCCTAAGAGAACGTTTGGAAAAACAGTTTCAGCTTCTTCTTTAAAACGTTCGATACCATCGTATCGCGTTGAGTAATGCCCGAGTATCAATTGTTTTGCATTTGCTTTAAGAGCAATGGTCGCTGCTTCTTTTGCGGTTGAATGCAGCGTTTTCTGTGCTAATGCCGCTTCTGACTCCAAAAAAGTAGCTTCGTGGTATAAGACATCAACATCCTTTATTAAAGGAAGTACAGCTTCATAATAGGCGGTATCCGAGCAAAAAGCATAACTCATTGCAGGAATTGGATCAAAGGACAGCTTTTCGTTTTTTATTACAGTGCTATCATCCAGTGTAACATCGCCGCCGCCTTTTATTTTTTGATAGTACGCCGTATGAATATCATATTGCTGCACGGCTTCAACATTCAATTTTCGATCACCGGGTTTTTCCTGAAATAAAAATCCGTTGGTATACACACGATGTTTTAACGGAATCGTTTTTACAATAA
Organism: Flavobacterium sp. N502536; assembly: GCF_025947345.1. Classification (NCBI taxonomy): domain Bacteria; kingdom Pseudomonadati; phylum Bacteroidota; class Flavobacteriia; order Flavobacteriales; family Flavobacteriaceae; genus Flavobacterium; species Flavobacterium sp. N502536. Next base: position 75,070 of record NZ_CP110011.1, read on the forward strand.
CCTTGCTGTCTTCAAAAATAACTTCGCTCTCTGTTGATTCTAATTCATGAAAAAACAAATCATAACTCGTCCAGGAATTGGACAATCTCAATTGCAAAGTAATAATCTCCTTCACTCCTTTCGGTCCATAAACATGTAAATCAGTCGTACGGCCTAAAAGCGCAAAAGTTGAGATCGTACCAATTAATCCATAAAGATGATCCCCATGCAAATGCGAAATAAAAATATGATTTATTTTAGAGAATTTAATTTTGTTCTTGCGCAGCTGTACCTGAGTTCCTTCACCGCAATCAATTAAAAACATTCTGTTTTTAATCTCTAAAACCTGCGAAGTCGGATTGGTAATTGTTCTGGGAGTTGCGGCATAACAGCCTAGTATGGTAAGCTTCATTTTAGATTGTTGATTTTAGATTTTAGATTGAATATATATTTTAGATTTCAACATTCAAAATCTAAAATCTGAACTCTAAAATCTACAATTAAAACCCGAGGTCTCTTTCAATTTCTTCCATTTCGATAATGTCATGTGCTTCCAAAAGTGATGGAACCACTAGTAATTTATCTGAAACAGCATTAAAGTCAAGATCAGAAACTACTACTACAAATGATTTTTTGGCTTTTTTCTGTTGTTTGGCCAAAGGCAGAAAAAGCTTTACTTCTTTTTCAGAAACATCAGTATCTGCAGACAAATCGATTATAATATTTTGTTTTTCAAAGGTTTTAAACTGTTGCGTTACTTTTTCCAAAAAAGCATTAAAATCTCCCTGGGTATCTTTAATGGTAACGGTATGTCCTTTTTGATCTACTTTCATCTTCTAATTTATAGGCTCTGTTAGAGAGCTAAGGTACGATTTTTTTGTGGTTTCAGGTTTCAAGTTTCAGGTTTCAGGTTTTATAACGTTCAGCTTATCGAACTTGAAACAAAAAAACTTGAAACAAAAAAATAAAAACTACTGAATCTTAGAAGCCAATAAATAAATAACGGCCATTCTGATCGCGACACCATTTTCAACCTGATTCAAAATCACGGAATGGTCTGAGTCTGCTACTTCAGAAGTTATCTCTACCCCTCTGTTGATTGGTCCCGGGTGCATGATTACGATTTCTTTTCCAAGAGAATCCAGTAAGGGTTTATCTACTCCGTACTGTTGTGCATATTCGCGTGTAGAAGGAAAAAAGTTTACATCCATACGTTCGTTTTGTACGCGAAGCATGTTGGCAACATCACACCATTCTAAAGCTTTACGCAAATTTGGTTCAACCGTAACACCAAGCGATTCGATGTATCTTGGAATCAGTGTTTTTGGACCGCAAACTTTTACTTCGGCTCCCTGCATCTTCAAAGCATATATATTGGACAAAGCCACTCTTGAATGCAGAATATCACCTACAATAACTACTTTTTTTCCGGCCACATCGCCTAATTTTTCTCTAATCGAGTAACTGTCTAATAAAGCTTGTGTTGGGTGCTCGTGTGCTCCGTCTCCGGCGTTCACGATACTGGCTTTGACATTTTTGGATAAAAAATAAGCCGCTCCGGGGTTGGAGTGGCGCATTACAACCATATCAACTTTCATTGAAAGGATATTATTTACAGTATCAATCAGGGTCTCTCCTTTTTTGACCGAAGACTGAGCTGCCGAAAAACTAATCACATCAGCAGAGAGTCTTTTTTGTGCCAACTCAAAAGAAAGTTTTGTTCTGGTACTGTTTTCAAAGAAAATATTGGCAATGGTAATATCTCGTAATGAAGGAACTTTTTTAATGGGTCTGTTAATGACTTCTTTAAAATGATCGGCAGTTTCAAAAATCAGGTTAATATCATTTTCATTGATATATTTAATTCCTAATAAGTGATTTACGCTTAATTCTTTCATTGTGTTTGTTTATATATTTATTTGTTTAATCGTTCAATCGCTTTCTTTACGACTAAATAGTTGACCGATTTAACGGTTCAACTATTTTTTAATTTCACTAATCATTTAATCGTTTGGCTTTTCCGATTAAACAATTAACCGGTTAACCGATTAAACTAATTGGTAATCAAATGCACCACATCTTCGCCGTCATTTTCTTTCCAGCTTACTTTTACTTTTTCACCATTAATAGCATCTACCTGACGACCACGATAATCGGGCTGAATAGGCAGATTGCGACTAAAACGCCTGTCGATTAACACTAACAATTCAATTTCTGAAGGTCTCCCAAAAGACTGAATTGCGGTTAAAGCAGAGCGAATGCTGCGTCCGGTAAACAAAACGTCATCAATAAAAATGACTTTTTTATTTTCAACTATAAAATTGATTTGGGTTTTATTGGCTTCAAGCGGTTTATCTGTACGACGGAAATCGTCTCTGAAAAATGTAATATCTAAATATCCCAGAGAAATTTCAGGTGTCTTGTACTCGCTCTCTAATATTTGTTTTAAACGTTCTGCTAAAAAAACACCTCTCGGCTGAATTCCGATTAAAATAGTATCTGAAAAATCAAGATGTTTTTCGATTAACTGACAAGCCAAACGATGGAGTATGATAGTAACTTCTTTTGAATTAAGTAATACTTTTTGGCTCATAATTAAGTATAATGTTTGGTTGGGCAAATATACAAAATCAGAATTTATTTGTTGCCTCTTTCTAAATACAAATATTGGAATAAATTTTTAAGGCTGTACGATCACAAAGCAGTATTCTAAATTTCGTAGGAATGAACAATATTCCGGCAACCAATTTCAATCCGTTGCCTATGAAACAACATTAGGGAAAGTTCCATAGGAACGATACCCATTACAAGCCAGTATTCCAAATTCCGTAGGAATGAACAATGCTGTAACAACGGATTTTAATCCGTTGCCTATGAAGCAAAAGAGATAAAAGTTCCATAGGAACGATCCATATCGCAAGCAGCTTATTTTAACCCTTGAAACAACACACTAATTATAATTCGCTTCTGCAACACCATCAACCCGCATTAATTCAGTCCAATATTTCTTGTTATTTTATTATATTTGAGAAACCAAAAACTAAAAATCATGAGAAAAATAATCGCCTTAGCAATGATTACACTCGATGGGGTGATGCAGGCACCGGGCGGCCCTCAGGAAGATACTTCGGGCGGTTTTGAATACGGAGGCTGGGTCGCACCATTTGGTGATGAATCATACAGCAAGGCCATGGAGAAACAAATGGAACCTTCGGATATTCTTTTGGGTCGAAAAACCTTTGATCTTTTTGAATCGTATTGGCCCGCGAATGCTGCTAACTGGCCCGGAATCAATGAGGTTACCAAATATGTCTTATCTACAAGCCGAAAAGATTCCCAATGGGAGAACTCGGTCTTTCTAAAAAACACAGAAGACATTCAAAAGCTTAAAAATTCAGAAGGCGATGACATTAAAGTTTGGGGTGGTGCCCACATGATTCAGTTCCTGCTTAAAAATGATTTAGTTGATGAGCTTTGGCTCAAAATTCATCCTTTACTACTTGGAAAAGGAAAAAAACTATTTGATGAGGGTGCAGTTCCAACTTCATTTGTACTGACTGACCATACGATCACCTCTACAGGAGTTATTATAGCCAATTACAAACGATCAGAACCCGTGAGAACCGGTACAATTGGAGGTTAAAAAACCGTATTTAAGCAACAACCACCTGGCATTGAAAAGATTTCTTCCGTGCCTGTGGTAGTTCTTTTTATTACGGCAACAAACTAAAACCTGCCAACAAGTAAAGCGCTCTTAAACCGAATATTTACCGAAAAAATGAATTCCTATCTCACCAAAATAGATGCTTTTATAAACAGCCTTGATCCGGAAACCTTAGCCGTTTTAAATAACATCTCGACTACCAAAACATTAAAAAAAGGAGCATTTTTGTTACGGCAAGACGAAATATGCAGTAAAAGTTACTTTATAGAAGAAGGGATCGTCAGAAAGTATTATCTCGATGACGGGAAGGAAATCACAACAGAACTCTACTTTCCTGATGATATAGCCGTATCTTTTAATAGTTATTGCCTGCAACATCCCAGTAAGGAATTCATTGAGGCTGTTACCGAGATTACCATTTCACAAACTGACTTTACCGCATTTCAGAACGCGAAGAAGCAATTTCCAAAATTAACAGAATTAGATTTGATGCTCACCGAGTATTACGCCATTTGGCTGGAGGACCGCTTGTTTCAGTTTCGCACCCTCGATGCTACCACGCGTTATCTTAAGCTAATCAAAGAACATTCGCATATTATTAAAAATATCCAGCTCACCCACATTGCTTCTTATCTTGGAATATCGCTGGAAACTCTGAGCAGAATCCGTTCCAGAATTTAAATGTATTATTTGACCTAAGTCAAATTTCACACAACTATTCATTTCGACATTTGTTTCCTAAAATATAAAAAAATGAAACAAAGAATTATAGGATTTGACCTGGCAAGAGCTTATGCCATTTTCGGAATGTTTATTGTGAATTTTAATATGGTTTTTGGCTCCCATAGCGACCCAAGTACTGTTGCTCAATTTATGTCTCTTTTTAGCGGCAACTCAAGTTCGGTATTTGTAATACTCGCCGGAATGGGTGTTGCGCTTATGACCAACAGAGCTGCCTATACTCCTTCCGAGAAGAAGCAGCTGAGAAATACCATTCTTAAACGAGCCGCTTTTTTATTTATTATTGGACTTTTACTCAACCTCATCTGGCCCGCCGATATTTTACATTTCTACGGTTGTTATATGTTTCTAATTGCTTTTTTTGTCTTTTTAAACAAGAAGTTTTTTCTGCTCCTGGCTGTGGTGGCGGTCTTTGGTTTTCACGTTTTAATTTTTATCATCCCCTATGAAACAGGCTGGAACATGGATACTTTTCAATACACAGATTTTTACACCCTCAACGGATTTATCAGAAACACTTTTTATAATGGCTGGAATTCTGTTTTTCCCTGGATTGCTTATTTTCTTTTAGGAATGTATCTTGGAAGACTAAACTGGAGCAGTACAAAGATTCAGAAGAAAATGTTTGCGATTGGATTTTTAGTGTATGTATCAATCGCATTACTTCAATTATTATCCGGTCAATTTGTACTTTCTGAAAATCTACATTTATTTATCAATGCCGATTACCTCCCGCCGTACCTCCCCTTTTTGTTAAGCACATCCGGATTTGCTCTGATGCTGATTGCCTTTTTTATGTACCTGGGAGAAAAATACGGAACGAACCGATATGTACAAAATTTTGCTCCAACAGGTCAAATGACGCTAACACACTATATTTCGCATCTCACTATTGGACTCATCCTGTTCTCTGTACTGATGAACAGGAGTTTAACCCAAGATCCAATCGATCAGGAAGCGACAAAACCAATTTATATTTTGCTGTTTTCAATTGCATATTTTGTGCTCAGTTATTACTTTAGTAGTCTTTGGGCAAAACGCTTCAATAATGGTCCGTTTGAAACTCTTATGCGTAAAATAGCCCGTTAATTAAAAATGCATCAAAGTTGTATTCAATCCTTTTAAAACGATAGATAATGAGAGTAAAAGTAATCGGAATTCCAGTTCAGGATCAGGAAAAGGCCTTACAGTTTTATACTAAAAAATTAGGTTTTGTAAAAAAGCATGATGTGCCTCTGGGCGAAAACAACAGATGGCTCACCGTTGTTGCTAAAGACGAACCAGACGGAGTCGAAATTTTACTGGAACCAGCACCCAATCATTTTGAACCGGCCAAAACCTATCAAAAAGCACTCTTTGACGCCGGGATCCCCTATACTCAATTTAACGTTGATCATCTTCAGGAGGAATACGATCGTCTGATTGGTCTTGAGGTTGAATTTAGTATGAAACCAACGGAAATGGGAAATGTAAAAATTGCTATACTGGATGATACCTGCGGAAATAAAATTCAGCTGATTGAAATGTTATTCTAATATTCCGTCAGATCTTCTTATCTAAAAAAACAAAATCCCATTCGCCGCGGCAAATGGGATTTTGATATTTATTTGTTTGTTTATTACTTCACAATTAGTTTGGCTGTAAACAATTTACGGGAATGTATTTTTAAAATATAAACTCCTTTTGGCAAATCCTGATTGATAAGTGAAAACTTATTGTTATTCACATTTTTAGTAGCATAAAGCAACTTTCCTTCCATGCTGTAAATTTCTATTTCGTCAATAGGATATTCCGACTGAATGAACGTTTCTGTATTGTTATTCGTTGGATTTGGATATACTCTCAAACCATTGTCAATTTTAAACTCATCGTTACCCAAATGCGGATCAATTACTTCAAAAGTAACTCTGTTTGATACTTCATTGTATGAATCATTGGTAAACATCACTAAAAAGTATTTTCCTTTTTCGGTAGGCAATTCGGGAGCCACAATGTTTTTAGTTCCTTCAGAAAGTCCTTCAAAATAGGTATAACTCACCAACGGTTTTTCGTTAGGATTATCCCCTTCATGGTAAATTCCCAACCAGTCTTTTACAATTCCCGGGGCATCTGTCCATGAGGCTGTAATTTGTTCCCCAAGATCGTAAACGGGTTTGTTGATCCATAATTCGGTAACAACAGCACCAATTTTAAAGAACACTTTATTTCCAATAGGATTAAATCCATCCTGTAAATAATATTCGGCATAATAATACCCTTTTGGCAATCCGGTAAAAGATTTAGCGTCTGCAACGGTTGTCACATATTGCCAGCTTGTTGCTGTAACTCCCGATCCCGGGTTAACGCCCATTCTGTAGATTCCAATCCAGTCTTTTGCCAACTGTGGACCATTCGTGTAATTAATAATCACCGGAGTACCCACAGAATATTCGGTTTTATCGGTAGTTAAGGTCGGAACAGGTCCTACGTAAAAATACTTTCGGGCTGCTATTTCGGTATACCCTCCATTTGAAAATATAGCAGCATAATAACGCCCTTTATTCGCCAGTCCGCTAGGGAAATTAATAAAACCACTTGTGCTGCCATCGGTATATTTCCAAGTTTGTGATGGTGTCGAACCTCCCGGCGTCTGCCCTTCTTTGTACAAACCAATCCAGGTCGAAGTACTGGCCGGAGCATCCGTATAATCAACTTTTATAGCTGCACCTTGCAAATAGGTCGAAGCATCTGTAACTATTGCCGTGTTTACGGTATTACTTCCGGTAATGGTAAAAGTCTGAACATCACTCCAAGGCGACCATTCCAAATTGCGGTCTCTGTATCTTAATTTTACATAGTACTTACCATTTGGAAGCGAATTAGAAGCCAGATCCATTTTGGTAATGTCTACGCCAAGATTAATATTTACGGTTGAATCTTTTTTGGTTCCATACTTCCCGTATAAGTTTTCGAAATCGCGGTATACTTCTTTCTTAACAATATCGAATGTTGGGGTCTGAGAAATCAAAAACTGACTGGTGTTTAACTTCTCGTCTGTAGTAGTGCTATAAGTAGATCCGGATACGGTTAACGGTAACGTATTTGTCGCTGTAAAAGTATTGGTGATTGAAGGTTTGGCCGGTGCAGCCTTGTTTTTATAGCGGTGAAATTCATCCATCAATTGGTTGTTCTTCCACTTATCAACGCTTCCGATCGAGTAACTTTCGATGTCCATTTTTCCGTTTGTAACGTCAATATCTACAATTTGATAAATCCAGTTACAGATTGTTTTCTGTACGTCATCAAAATCCTGTTCTGTCGAAGATCCCCAATATTGATCCCAGGCCGTACCTCCTGAAATGATATTATAAGTAGGCGTGTTTTTCAACTGTCCTCTGTGATAAAGATGATGGTGTGCCCCGATATGCATCGAATATTTTGGAGAAGTTACCAATAACGGAACGGCAGTATTACGCACCCAGGTCGAAATATCCCCCACATACTGTTCGGCCTGATAAGGTCTGTGACTTAGAGAAAAAATCCAATCTACTGTTGAATCTGCATTTGCTGCCGCAAGAACCTGTTGTAGCCAGCTAAGTTGTGCCGCTCCGGTATGTTCTGAACTTAAACTAATAAACAAAACATTACCGGCTTGTTGTGCGTAGTAATTCTCTGTTCCTGATGAAATGCCTTTATACGAAAGTTCACTAATATAAAAATGATCGTAATAGGAGTTCATTCCAAGAGTTCCGTAGGTTTCATGATTTCCTACTGTTGTCTGAATCGGTACATTCCCTGACAAACCTCTGTTCTTTTTAAAATGTACATTTTCATAATGATCTAAAGTCCCTACATCCACCTGATCTCCAACCATAAAAGTCATGGAGATATTATCATCTGGAGATAAGTCTTTCCCCCATTTTTGTCTTATCTTTCTTTTGGCAGCAGATACCAGAGAATCATAACGAGGCACCGCTTTCAATTGGTTATCGCCCATTATCAAAAAGCGAATGTGCCCGTTTGATGTGGCGGCCTGCCCCGGATTCGGTAGTGTTTTAAAAGAATAAACCGAAGACACATCCGCTCCGGTTTTTATTCTGTAGTAATATTTCGTATTCGGCGAAAGGTTAAGCAACTTCGCACTATGGTAAAAATAATTCCCAGGATAACCCGAATCTGTAAAAACGTTTGTGTTACCGGTAACGGTAACATTAAGACTAGTAGCTGTCGTCCCATATTCTACAATTGACTCCGGATTGCTCTCTGTTTTCCAGTTCACATAAATCGAGGTCGGTGTGGCATTTTGCAGATATGGAAATAAATTTTGTGCTTTGGAAGCATAACTCAGCCCCAGCAGCAGGAATAGAAAGTAAAGTTTTTTCATAGGTTGTTTTTGTTTTAGACCCAACAAAAGTATCCTACGAAAACGCAATAGCTTTTAAGAGAACATTACCTTTCCCTTATCTTTACTTCTCTTTATTGTAAAGTTGTTTAACTTTTTGAGCACAATTGGTTTTGATCTAAATCATAGAACTTTACCATCAAATTATGTAAGATCTTTTTTATTTTTTGGTGTAATTTTAAACTATATCAATTAGAATAACAGATTCTTAAAAACTCAAAGTCATGCAAAATATACTTAAACGTTTGTTAATGGTATTCGTGATACTATTTTCATTTACCAGCTGTGAAGTTATCGAGGGCATTTTTAAAGCCGGAATGGGTGTTGGAATATTTATCGTTGTCTTTATTATTGCGATACTTATATTCATTTTCGCTAAAGTGTTCGGCAAAAAATAGCAAAAAAAAATCCCGTTCGCAATGCGAACGGGATCTCTCTTATTATAAATTATAAAATTACAAATTGTACATCTTCTTTCTTAATTCCTGAATTTTTTCATCGTCCAGGTATTCGTCAAATGTCATGTAACGGTCTATCGCTCCGTTTGGTGTTAATTCTACTACTCTGTTACCAACGGTTTGTGCAAACTCGTGGTCATGTGTGGTAAAAATCACGGAACCTTTAAAATTTTTCAATGAGTTGTTGAAAGCGGTGATCGATTCCAAATCCAGGTGATTGGTTGGTTCGTCAAGCATTAAGATGTTGGCTCTTTCCATCATCATTCGGGATAACATACAACGTACTTTTTCTCCTCCTGATAATACACGGCTAGTTTTTAGTGCCTCTTCACCTGAGAAAATCATTTTCCCTAAGAATCCTCTAATAAAAACCTCATCACGCTCTTCTTCTGTTTTTGCGTATTGACGTAACCAGTCTACCAAAGTCAAATCATTTTCAAAGAAAGAATGATTTTCAGCCGGTAAATAAGCCTGATTGGTCGTAATACCCCAGTCGAAAGTTCCGGCATCTGCATTTTGCTGGTTGTTCAAAATTTGGTAGAAAGCTGTTGTAGCACGTGAATCTTTAGAGAAAAGAACGATTTTATCGCCTTTTGCCATATTCAAATCAACGTCTTTAAACAAAAGATCTCCTTCGATCGAAGCGGCTAATCCTTCAACATTCAAAATCTGATCTCCTGCTTCGCGATCCTGATCAAAAATAATCGCCGGATAACGACGGCTTGAAGGTTTAATTTCTGAAATGTTCAGCTTCGAAATCATTTTTTTACGAGAAGTAGCTTGTTTAGATTTTGCAACGTTCGCACTAAAACGACGAATAAATTCCTCAAGTTCTTGTTTCTTCTCTTCTGCTTTTTTGTTTTGCTGTGCACGTTGTTTCGCTGCTAATTGGCTTGACTCGTACCAGAAAGTATAGTTTCCAGAATAGTGATTAATTTTTCCAAAATCAATATCCGAAATATGTGTACAAACCGCATCTAAAAAGTGACGGTCGTGAGATACTACAATTACAGTATTTTCATAATTTGCCAGGAAGTTCTCTAACCAAGCGATGGTTTCAAAATCCAAGTCGTTGGTAGGCTCATCCATAATAAGCAAGTCCGGGTTTCCAAAAAGCGCCTGCGCCAAAAGCACACGTACTTTAATTTTTCCCTCTAAGTCACCCATTAAAGTGTAATGATGCTCTTCGTTAATTCCAAGGTTAGACAACATCGAAGCAGCATCAGAATCTGCATTCCATCCGTTCATTTCTTCAAACTGAACCTGAAGTTCTCCAATTCTGTCTGCGTTTTTATCGTTGTAATCCAGATAAAGTTCATCCATTTCTTTCTTAACAGCATACAAAACTTTATTTCCCATCAAAACAGTTTCCAAAACGGTATGCTCATCGAACATGTTGTGATTCTGGTTCAAAACCGACATACGTTTTCCCGGTTCCAAATGAATGTGCCCCGAAGTTGGATCGATATCACCTGAGATGATTTTTAGAAAAGTAGATTTTCCAGCACCGTTGGCTCCAATAACTCCATAAATATTCCCATGAGTGAAAGTAGTATTTACTTCGTCAAACAAAATTCGTTTGCCAAATTGAACTGATAAATTATTGACTGTTAACATGAATGTCTTTTTAATTAATTTTGTGCAAAAGTATGAAAAAAGGTTCAGAGTTGCAAAGATGTAAAGGCTCTAAGTTTTTTGTTTTGTGAAATGTGATTTGTAAGATGTTATTTGTGAAATAGGTCGTTTCATTAAACACAATAAGTTTTCACATCTGACAAATCACATTTTACAATTTACAAATCACATCTGACTTTCTTTCCTCAAAGCCACTTCTAAACTCTCAAAATTAGGAAGCACTTTAGCAATCATCCCCTCTTTGTTTAAGATAAAATGAGTTGGAAATGAATTCAGTTGTAAAGCTTCATTCATATATACTTTCATGTTTGGAATTACCGAATAGGCTAAAGGCCTCTTTACCAGAAACAGTTTCAGTTTTTCGGGAGCATCTTCGGCCAGACTCATGAAAACGATGTCTTTTCGGTTTTTGTATTCTTCTGCCAGACGATTCACCTGTGGAAATTCGCGTATACAAGGAGTACAATGGATGTACCAGCATTTTATAACGATTATTTTTCCTTTCATCGATTCATTTGAAACCAGGTTTCCATTGAGGTCTTTAAACAAAAACTTTGGGAATAGAGTTCCTTCCATTTTATAATTCTTAAGCGCATCAAAACCAATCTGATTGATGGTCGCTTTAATACTGGTATCGGAACCAGCCTCAATTTCGAATAATTGATAATAGTATTTGGAATCTTCTGATTTTAATCGAATTGGGATACAATTTCCATTGGCCAATTGGTCCAGAAAAGATTCTTTTGAAATTTCTTTGGAATGAAGGTCCAGTGCTGTGAAATATCTCGAAAGCATAATATTTTTCCCCTGATAGGCCGACCAGTCACTGAAATTCTTTTGAATCTGATTGGTATCAACTTCCGGGGCTCCGAATCTGTTCTGAGCGGTACTTATGGTGAAAAAGAGAAGAAATGTAATTAGGCTGATAAATTTCTGCATGGATTCTGAGATAATTGTATTTGATTTCAAAAGTAGTGAAAGTTTTGTTTTACCGCAAAGACGCAAGGTTCTCGCAATGTTCGCAAAGTTTTTTTTAAAGGTTTTGACGCGGATGGGACAGATTCGTTTCACGAAAACGCGGATTTACACTGATTTTTAAAATCCGTTCTATCTGTGTTCTTTATCGCAACATTACCATTAAATCATTTTAAACAAAAAAAAACCTGACAGCAAAAACTGTCAGGTTCATAATGCTCTCCTTCAGGTGAAAACCAAATAACAAATCACCTGAATTCGATGCATTTATTCGAAATAAAACTTAGATTAAAAAATAAATAACCAAACTCAATTTTAACCATTCCAATATTCTATTTCTGTATTTTTCATTCTTCAGTACTGTCCTTTAGTTCAAAAAGTTCATTACTTTGAATGATTTTTTATTTCCTGCTTTGTCTGTTACTACAACGATAAACAATTGTTTGCTCGAAAAGTTTACATCCTGAAGCAGTACTTCTTTATTATTCTGAATGTTTCTATGACGCACTAATGGCTGTCCAATAGTATTGAAAACCTCTACCTGAGCGATATCTCCAGTTTCACTGGAAACGGCTAATGCATCGTTTTTAAAATAAGCTACTGTACTGCTTTTCGTTTCGATTCCTTCAGGCAATGCTCTTGCTGCGGTCAGTCCTGCAAAATAAGCTGCATACGCTTTAGACAATTCAGCTGAATTACCACAAGAAGAGAAATCCCAGTTTACAGACCAAGTCATTAAACCTCTTAAAGAAGGATATGGTCCGCCTGGCTGCATGGTGTAGGTTCTTCCTGAAAAAGTAGTTCCTGTTCTTAGATAATGCATCGCATTAATTCCTTCAGCCGGCGTTATAAAACCGCTACCTGCTGCACTTGGACAAGCTGGTAATGCGATAAGAACTTTTGAGGCTGGTAAACCGTCATAACGCATTCCTGTAGTACCAATGGTGTGTCCTTTTATTACCATATCCGTTAGAGCTGTTACCATGTTTGCTCTCTTAGCTGAACCATAGTACTGACCATCTAATCCGTTTTCTCCTCCTGTGTTATACAATTGTACGGCTAACAAATCCAATTCATTACGTAAGTTTTGAATGATTGGCAGGAACGAACCAAAAGTGTCATTATAGGTAGAATATCCTCCTTGTACGTATTGTGTTTCAGGAGCTGCAGTTAATAAAAATCCAGGACCATAGTGCGCTTTTAATTCTTTGAAAGCATCTACTACGTTTTTCAATCTTGGATAAGCAGAAATACCCGCATACGAAATATCTCTTAAACCTCCTGCACTAAAATTCATCGATCCGCCTTCAAAATCAATATCAACTCCATCAAATTGATACTCATCAATGATTGCTTTCAGACCATTAACAAAAATGTTTTTTTGATTTACATTCTCCAAAACAACATGACCATTTTGACCTCCAATAGAAACAATAACAGGAACGCCGCTATCTCTTAAGGATTTTATATCATTTTTCAATAATTGTTTATTGAAAACTCCATTGGTCAAATATCTGGTATCATTTGTAGTTAATACTGGCGTATAACCATCACGATTAACGGTTTCTACGAAAGCATAATCCACTACGTTAAATTTACTTCCCACTATTTGAGAAAAATATAAAAATGGAGCAGAACCATTTTCCCAGGAATGTGCATATCCTAAAATAATTTTCCCTGCTGGAAGCGGAACGAATCTAGTTCCTACCTGAGTAATTTTAATGGTATTGTTTAATGTAGTTACCCCTAATTTATTATCGGTCGCTTTGATTACAATCGGATAATCCTGATAAGCAGCTGGTGTAAAATTATACGTATAGGTATTATTTGTACCTGCTGTCATGTTGAATGTACCTCCATTTATTGTAATCGTTACACCTGAAACCGATCCGTCACTATCAACAGCTGTAACCGAAATTGGAACAACCTGGAAAGTAGGCTGAGTTATAGTAGTATTAGATGGTGAATTCCAGGTCACTACAGGCAATGTATTCGGGCAGTTGGCACCTGAACAGTTTAATACAAAATTATATGTTTTTGTATCTGTTGTACCGTTTGACGCAGTAGCCGTAACCGTTAAGGTATGACTAAGCGAAAACTGATTGGCTACTGGTGTCCAAGTCGCAGTATAAGTTCCAGAAGAATTGGTAGCACTCAGGCTTTGTCCATTTATACTAAAGGCAACTGATGAGATTGTAGTAGCATCTGCAGCACTTAATCCAACACTAGCCACAAAATTAATTGCGGATCCTAAATTTATAGCAATCGTCGGAGTTGTTGGCGCTGTAATGGCAACTACTGGTTTAGTTACAACTGTCGCCTGAGTATTAAAGTTATAAACCTGTGGTGTCGTTGGCATCGCAAAATTTACCAGATTGTTTGGGTAATAATTTGTTCCGTTATTCTCCCATCCATTCAATTTTAAACTTAAAACTTGTGCATAACCTGCTACAACTGAATTGTCATAAGAAAAGTTCCCCTGAGCATCTGTTGTTGCGATAACACTTTTCCATCCGTGTGTATTATCGGTCCAAGGCACAACTAATTCTACTTTCGCTCCTGAAACCGGAACTGAACCATTTTTAACGGTTCCGCTAATTAGATTTGTACTGGCCAAATTTTGTGCGAAATCAAGTGTTCTGGCACCGGAAGCCGTTGTTGAAACTGCTGATGCCGGAGCAAACGTTAGATTTGTTTTGGCAGCTGTTACTTTATAATCTGCTCCTGAAGCCAGGTTTGCAAAAGAATAAGCTCCATTTGAATCGGTCACAGCAGTTAAAGTTGTTGCTCCCGAAACTGCCGAAACTACAGCACCCGATACTGGATTGGTTCCGTTTAAAACTCTGCCGTTCATCGTATAAGACGACGTTCTTGCAGTAGCAGTTGTATTGAAGTTATAAACTGTAGGTGTTGCAGGAACTGCAAAGTTGGCCAGATTGGATGGTAAATAAACCACCTCGTTATTCTGCCAGCTATTCAATTTCAAACTTGATATGATGGCATAACCGTCTATCACTGAATTAGCAAAGCTGTAATTTCCCTGAGCATCAGTTGTCGCGATAACACTTTTCCATCCATGTGCGTTATCCGTCCACGGTACAATTAATTCAACTTTCGCTCCTGAAACCGGAACTGAACCATTTTTAACGGTTCCGCTGATTTTATTTGTTCCAACATTAAATTCAGCAAAATTTAAAGTTTTATCGGCTATTAAGTTATTATAAACTGTTGAAGCCGGAGTATACGTTTTTCCAGCAGCGGCAGCCGTTACTGTATAATTTGCACCAGATGGCAGACTTAATGTGTAAAAACCACTTGCATTAGAAGTTGCAGAAACAGGCGCTCCCGCAGAAGTTGCGGTAACAGTAACTCCTGAAGCCGCTGTGGTTCCGTTTAAAATAGTACCGCTAACGGTATAGTATACAATTGCATCACCTTGTGTAAAATTCAACGTTTTATTGCTGTTTATTGCAGTGTATAGTGTTGAAGCAGGTGCATATAGAAAACCAGTTTTGGCAGCTGTAACGGTAAAGTCAAGTCCTGCTGTTAAACCTGTAACACTATATACTCCACTTGCATTAGAAACAGCTGTTAAAACTGTTGTACCGGAAGTGGCTGTAACCGTAACTCCTGAAACTGGTACAGCTGGTGTGGCATTACTTAAAACCGTTCCGCTTACCGTATACAAAGGTTGTGTTCCTTGGATCACAACTCCGGTTTGATCAGCAGCAACGTTTGTTAAACTAACTGCTGTAAAATTAAAAGCAGCTTTTGTTGCTGTAAGCGTATAATTCTGATTTTTAGGTAAATTATAGAATGTAAAATTACCCGTTGGAGACACTACACTTTGTAAAACTACATTAGTTGCGTTTTTAACCTCCACAGTAACGTTAGTTACCAAAGTAGTTCCATTTTTCACGGAACCTCCAATACTAACCGTTTCTGGCAAAATGCTTCCAAATGAAGTATCCACCTGAGTCAATAACGAATTTGGAATACTTCCTCTGGTATCCTGAGAAACTTCCCAAATCATACCTCCTCCAAGACTTTTGGACTTAATGTATTGTACTTTAAGATCCATTGATTGTTTATCTTCATACGTGATAAACTCCTTGGTAGTATTATTATATAAGTAAGGAACTTTTGTGGTATTGTCAAAATATCTAACCCAACCGGCAGCAGCCGCTGTTGGTGTCACCATCATCGTATTCGGATCCAAATAAGGATGCGGATTGGTAACCGGATTACCCACTAAGTCACAAATTTCGATACTTCCGGATCGCTCACATGCCCCGGCGCCATCCCAGGTTCCTGCAGGCGGTTGCGGATTCGTACAGCCCGGTGAAGTATTTCTTGGTGCAGCCACAAACAATCCATTAGTGGAGTTAACCGCTACATTTTTGAATATTTTACCATAAAATGGCAATCCCATAATTAGTTTACTAGGAGGAAAACCGATCACATTAAGATACTGATTGGTTAGTTCATCCAATGATTCAGATTGTGTAGCACCATAAAGTGGATCATTTGGGTTTCCACTGGCATACAAAGGAGCATTATAGCAGGTTTTATCGTACCAGTTACCTCCAAAATCATATCCGAAATAGGTAATATAATCGCAATAAGTCGAAATATCATCGGTCATTCCGTACTGCGCTTTGGTATTAGGTCCTACGTATTGAATTTTAACATCTCTAACGTTATTTCCCGCTGCAATGGTAATTAATTTATTAGGCATAGCCTGACGCATTGCTTTTAACAAAAACACTAAGTTTTTATTATCATCCGGATGATGTTTCTGTGCAGGTACAGGAGATCCGTTGACTATTTCGGTACCGTCTGTTCCTCCTTTTACAGGATATTCCCAGTCGATGTCGAATCCGTCAATAAACGGGTAAGTAACAATGAAGTTTGCCATATCTGCAGCCAGAGCAGCTCTTGCCACAGGACTTGCGGCAATTGGAGAAAGATCCTGACCTTTGGTCCATCCTCCAACAGAGATTAAAATTTTCAAGTGAGGATACTTTTCTTTTAACTTCTTCAAGTCATAAAAGTTCCCTTTTACAGGGGCATCCCATGGAATTCCGCCTTCCGTATGCTCAAAATCAGCATAGGTATCCAAACATTTTAATTTAGTATTCTCCGGACGGGCGGGGTCAAAAGTTGTCCCGTAAAAAGAATAATTCAAATGGGTCAATTTGCTCCCGTCTATCTTGGGAACATTGAAATCCCGGGCGTAAATAGCCCATTGCGCATAATACCCTACTACTTTTTTACCGTGGGCTGGTTGGGCCGACGCAAGCAAGGGAAACAGTAACAAAAAGAGTAATCTGTAATAATGTTTCATAGTTAATAAATATTGGTTAATAGAAAATAAATATTCCAATTACAATACCTTACCTGCCAAAATGCGGCAAATAAATACGATAACCGGGGTTCAATACAGCGCGAATAAAAAACATCGCGATACACTGGATTTTTAATTCATTACTTCTAAAAATAAATATTACTATTACTGATTCTAGCCATAATCATTTGTGAATAGTAGTGACTGATATTTATTTAATTTTTAAAAAAATTAGTTTAAACACAGAAGATAAATTTGGGATTCATCAATCTAAAATACTTTACTTTTTGTCATGTTTTGTTTTATGCGTCTTATTTGGTTTTTAAATGTTAATACTATTTTTGATGGTTATTTTTTTTTTATTACGAATTGGTTTTAAGTTAAAAAGACCGTCTAAATCACCATAATTACCTCTGCCAGAAGCCTCTGGCAGAGACAATAATTTACTAAATAACGTGGTAAAAAAACTTACTAAATACTAACTCAAACAAATCTTTAAATTAATTTTTTAAAACTTTCATACACTGATAATTCAACATCGGCGTGATCTTTACTGTTAATCTGCTCGATTAAATTTTTCAGATCCTCTCCTTTTAAAGTTGATTTATTGTCTAAAACAAGTAATAATTCCTGCGATGCATCATTCAATTTTTTAGACAACGGTAGTATATGCTGTATCAGTGGCGCATTGGCACTCAATTCAACCAACCCTTTGTTTACAGCGATCCATTTGTTAAAAAATGCTGCTACCTTTGCTTTATTCTCCGGAGTTTTACTCGCTAAATATTCTGCTACAGCAGCATCAAAAGCTAAAGAGTCTTTGGCATCCGGTGTACAGGCATCTGCAAAAAGGGTAAGCGGAGAATACATTTGATATTCCGTCCCTCCTTTGTTTCTTTTATAACCTTTTAAGGGCTCGCAAACGTTTGTAAATTCTTCTACAAAATCAATCTTCTGATTGTTCGAAATGTTTCTTAAAATAACATCCTTATTGCGAAGGTGTGTTATTCCTAGTTCTTCCAGTCTGAACGAAACGACATCAAGACGTTTGCGCATGCTGGCCAAATCTGTAATGTCTTCAGCCGACCAAAGTCTTTCAGCAATTGCAGCTGTTCTTGGCCAAAGTCTTGAATCGATTGTTGCTGGCGATACAAGTTCGCTCCACATTGTTGCTTCACCACCTAATACTCTCGCTTTTTCTTCGGCGGTTAAGTTGGCTCCTTTTGGCATTGGATCATTTAAATAATGACTTGCCACCGGATACAACAAATCGACATAATAGCCATTGGACATCACTGTTTTATAGCCTTTTTTTACTGATTCAATTAAGGACTGACCTGCTACTACTCCTTCATTAGGGCCTCTCCACGCATGAATAATGGCATCTTTTGACATGTTCTTGGTCAGAATTTCTTCCCAGCCCATTAACTGTTTCCCATGTTTTTTAAGCATCGGAATTAATTTCATGGTAAAATAGGTCTGTAATTCATGATTCGTAGTCAGATTATTTTTCTTCTTGAATTCCTGAATTTTTGGATTTGAATCCCAGTCTTTCCCTTCATTCTCATCTCCTCCGATATGAAAATAAGCTCCCGGAAATAAAGGGCACACCTCATCAAAAAGTTCACTTAATAGTTGATAGGTTTTAGGATTTGAAGGATCTAATGTTGGCGAAAAAATACCCGCATTTCTTTCAATTCCATAGGTCGCAATTGCGGTTCCCTGAATATTTTTTTCAGAAGTTCCTCCTGTCAGTGTAATCACTTTGCTTCCGATTTCCGGATAAGCCGTAAGTATTGCAGATGCATGACCAGGAACATCTATTTCCGGAACGATCAAAATACCGCGCTCATCAGCATATTTTACGATATTTTTAATTTCCTCTTGTGTGTAATACATTCCATCCGAAGCTTTTTCAATTAGTTTTGGATGTTTTTTCATTTCAATTCTCCACCCCTGATCGTCTACTAAATGCCAGTGAAGGACATTCATTTTCATAGCCGCCAAAGCATCAATATTTCTTTTGATCACGTCTACCGGCTGAAAATGTCTGGCAGCATCGACCATCAAACCTCTCCAGGTAAATCTCGGAAAATCGGAAACTTTTGATACCGGAAAGTAAAAAGAGTTGTTGTTATTCTGCATAATTTGCAATAAGGTTTCCAGACCGTGTAACGCTCCTAAATCACTTGTTGCATTTATTGTAATTTTGTTTTGTTTGATCTCCAAATGATAGCTTTCGTCTTCATACAAACCAATTTTTCCGCTCTTGGAACAATTGATTTGAAGCTCGGCTGTGGGAACTTCATTCAATTTGGTAATAAATCCCTGTTCGAAAAAAATACCTGTTCTACCATCCAATCGACGCAAAAAGCGTGTTACTCCTCCAAAAATTCGGGCATTAGGATTTCCGGTAATGTTTACTTTAAAATTTTTAGTTAAAGTAAAGTTACCATCGTTTAAAACAACACTTTGAGGCCAAGGCATAAGGTTTAGCTGCTCTTTTTGAACCTGAGCACTAGCTGTCACACCCGCTAATAGTAGGACTAATAAATATTTCATTTGTAATGTTTTTGGAAAGATGTTGCCTGAGACAACATTAATAATAAATAAAAGAAACAAAACTCAGAATGATTTCGATTGAATCCTCACTCCTCATGAAATCAATCTGAATTTTGCAATGCGATCCGCTCTCACCCGAATCTTATAACCTAATTTTAATAATCAAAACGTTTAAAAGCTTCAATAGCTTCATATTCTGCCAATCCTAATTCATCGTATAAAACGGCTGTATTTTTGTTACGGTCTTCGGCTCTTACCCAGAATTCTCTGGAGTCATTACCCTGGAACATTACCCTGTCTTTTTGAGACTGATGGTACAAAATGGCGTGACGTTTTAATAATACTTCTGAAGGAGAAAGCGGAACGGCCATGTCAATTTCGTGAATGTCCCATTCGTGCCATGCACCTCGGTAAAGCCACAACCAGCAGTCGTCCATGTACTTTTGTGGTTTTAATTCCTTCATCGCTGCAAAGATGGCATTCAGACAAACTTCATGTGTACCATGCGGATCGGCCAGATCTCCTGCCGCAAATACCTGATGGGGTTGTATTTGTGCAATGATATCTTTTACAATCGCTATGTCTTCAGCTCCCAATGGATTTTTCTTCACCTGTCCGGTTTCATAAAACGGCAGATCTAAAAAGTGGGTGTTCTCATCTTTTAAACCAATGTATCTGGTTGCCGCGTACGATTCTCTTCTTCGGATAAGTCCTTTTAATTTGCGAACTTCCAAAGAATCAATTTGATTTTCAGATTTGTTATTCAAAAATTCAATTACAGCTTTAAAGTTAATTCCCGAGGCAGCATCGCCAAGAAAATCTTTAGCCACTTCGGCAAATTTTAATGCCTCATCGTCTGTAACCGCTATATTTCCGGAGGTTTGATATACTACATGTACATCGTGACCTTGTTTTATCAATTTTGAAAAAGTTCCTCCCATAGAAATCACATCATCATCGGGATGCGGACTAAAAAGAATCACTCGTTTTTTTGCCGGATTGGCTCTTTCCGGACGATGCGAATCGTCGGTATTGGGTTTTCCACCCGGCCATCCTGTGATGGTATGCTGCAAAACGTTGAACATATTGATGTTCAAATCGTAAGCAGAACCTTCCTGCGCCAAAAGATCAGACATTCCGTTGTTGTTGTAATCTCTGTCTGTTAATTTTAAAATAGACTGTTTTGTTTTTTGGCACAACCAAACAATCGCTTTGCTTTTTAATTCCTGTGTCCAGATGCATTCACCCACTAACCATGGCGTTTTGAAACGCGTTAATTCTGAAGCTGCTGACTGGTCTAATACAAATGTAGCATTGGCATGATTCTGTAAAAAAGTAGCCGGAACTTCTGAACTGATATCGCCCTGAATAGTTCTCTTGATAATATCGGCTTTGTTTTGTCCCCAGGCCATCAATACAATTCGCTTTGATCTCATGATGGTCGAAACTCCCATCGTAATCGCTCTTTTAGGAACGTTGTCGATACCATTAAAATCAGAAGAAGCGTCGACTCTTGTAATGTGATCAAGTGTAATGATTCTGGTTCCGGAGTTGATATGGGATCCCGGTTCGTTGAAACCTACGTGACCTGTACGACCAATTCCTAATAATTGAAAATCAAGACCTCCGGCATTTTTAATATTCATTTCGTAGTCGATGCAATACTGATTGAGTTCTTCAATAGCAACGGTTCCGTCAGGAATATTTACATTCTCAGGTCTGATATCAATATGATTAAAAAGATGCTGGTGCATGAAATAATGATAGCTCTGATTGTTCTCTTTGCTCATCGGATAGTATTCATCCAGATTAAAAGTGATCACATTGCTAAAACTTAAGCCTTCTTCTCTGTGCATTCTCACCAATTCTTCATAAACTTTTATAGGAGAAGAACCAGTAGCCAAACCTAATACGCAAGATTTATTCTTTTCTTGTTTCGATCGGATCAATTGCGCGATTTCCTGTGCTACAATTACCGAAGCTTCTGCAGAATTCCTGAAGATTTCATTGTGGATTTTTTCAAATCGTGTCTCTTCAAACTTCCCCGCGCTTTTATAGCTGATATCAGGTTTTATTTCTAAAGCACTTTTCATTTCTTTTCTTTTTATAATAATTACAATTTTGGTTTTTGAAATGGTATAAGCAACTTGCGTCACTTATACCATTTACTAACCAAACTTAAATTCTTTTACTTCTTGGATTTATTTTTTTTAGAAATTTGGAGCATTAACATCCCACCAAAGTCTGGTTCCACCATTGTCTGGTCCTCCTAATTTGGCAAGTCCTGTCTCGTAACCACCTTTGTTACCTGCTTTCTCAGCAACAACAAAATTGATTCTTCTCACACCAAGATCTGTAGAAATTGTACCTCCACTATAATTTTTAAGTACTTTAAAAAGTTTAGGATATCCTGTTCTTCTGTAATCAGACCAAGCTTCTTGTCCTTCCGGGAAACCGGCAATCCATTTTTGAGTAACAATTTTTTGTAGTTTTACCTCATTAGTTGCTGCCGCATCCCAGGCAACAGTCACATTGTTTAATGGTGCTGCATTGTTTTCCGGGAACTTAGGATCGACATAAGCTACAGCAGTACCAATATTGTTTGCTGTATAAGCCGCCGCACCAGAAACTCCTCTTTGATCAAATGACGCCTGAATACCTGCTTCATATAATGATTTAGCATCTCCAGCCATATTCCAACCTCTCAAAGCTCCTTCAGCTCTTAAAAAATAAGCCTCCGCTGTAGTCATTAGTGTTATTTCTTTCGTTTTAATCACTGATCCAACTCGCGAAAAATTCTCGTGATCACTTTTTGAAGCCATAGCTATACCTGTACGTATACCTTTATACTGACCTGGAAATTCCGTTGAAGTCTCAAAATAAACCGGTAATCTTGGATCATTGTATCCTTTTAAAATAGATTCCATATCAGCAGACATCGCAATATCTCCCCATCCATTGCTTATAGTTTGAATTGGATTAGTATAAACAGGAGATACAATTTTGAACAAATCTGCATTTGTAGTGAAAACCCCAAATTTGTGTGCCACAGCTTTTTCAGCCTGAGTCTTAGCCAAATCTGGTTTAACTTTTACAACACGCATAGCTAATCTCAAACGCAACGTATTAGCAAATTTTACCCAAGCTTTATAGTCACCTTTATAGTCAGATATATCAGTTCCTGTAAAAACACTAACCTCACCAGCATCCACTCTTTTAGTTAATTCTGCCACTGCAAAATCCAGTTCACTAAACATTTGAGTATACACTTCTTCTTGTGAGTCATATGGAATAGTAGTCTCCAGAGTACCAAACTTAGAGTAAATAATAGGCCCATAAGTATCTGTAAGCCTATGCATTCCTTCTACTTTTAAAATCAAAGACAAGGCGTAAAACTGATCGTATTTTCCTTTTGCTTTGTTGGCAATATCATTGGCATTATACATTATATTCTTATAAGCAGTCTCCCAACAAGTACCATTCCAGTTATCAAGAAGATAGTAAGTCGTATTATTTAAATTCCCAAAAGGATGAGGAGTTGCCATATAACCGGACCAAACATCGCTATTTAATCCTTGTTGCAATTGATAAATATCTGGCGGAGTTAAAACCTGGATGTTATTAAACATCGGAGAAAATCCACCTTTAATATGATTAAAATCCTGCTCAAAAAGCTCTGGTGTGATACCATTTGGATTCGTATTTATGTCCTCAAAATTATCTGTACACGCAACCACCGTAAGTAACGAAGCACAGATTGTTGTTGCTTTTATTATTCTATTTAGTTTCATCTTTTTAATTTTTTAGAAAGTTACATTTAAATTAAGACCGATACTTCTGGTAGAAGGTAAACCATAGATATCAACACCTTGTAGACCTTGACCTGTACTTAATGCAATGTTTGGATCAAAAGGAGCATCTTTGTATATAAAAAATAAGTTTCTGGCGATTAAAGAGATACTGGCTGCCTGGATAAAAGGTAATGCTTTTGGATTAAAATTGTATCCAATTGAAACCTCTCTAACGTTTACATTTGTTGCACTATAAACATACTCTCCACTAATTCCTTGTCTACCTCCAACTTGTTTGTAATAAGACTCAGCACTCATTGTAGGAACAGCAACACCGTCGCTTGCTCTCACTCCGTTAATATTAACACCTCCAGCATTTCTGGCATCTCCAGATGCTTTCGAAACTCCATTAATATCGTTTACTGCTTCTGTTAAACTCATTACATCACCTCCAAAACGACCATCAATTAATACACTTGCAAAGAAAGATCCGAATTTAAATGAGTTAGAAAGACCTAACATAAAATCAGGATTAGAATTACCTACTTCCTCAAAACCAGTTTTTTGAATAGTCCCATCATCGTTTAACAATGGTCTGCCTTGCGCATCTTTCTTAATATTGATTCCTTCAATAACTCCAAATGGTTTTCCTTCAATTAATGCATATCTGTAACTGTTTACACCAGCATTGGTAAGGTTAATTCTACCTCCTAATTCAGTAGGAATTTCTTTTACTTTATTTCTGTTATGAGAATAGTTCACAGCTGCATCCCAAGAGAATTTATCTCCTCTAACGATTCCTGCATTTAAAACAACCTCTATACCTTTGTTCTCTATACTACCTGCATTAATTCCGTAAAAATCAACACCTTGTACGTTTCCAATCGGAGCCACTACTTGTAAATACTGATTCTTAGTTTCTGAATGATAGTAAGAAAACTCAAATCCTAATCTATTATTAAACAATCTCCATTCCGTTCCTAGCTCGTATTCTGTTTTTAACTCAGGTTTCAAACTTGTACCTGTTTTTGGTGCAACAATTGGATTGTATTTTGTACCGCTTCCTTGTGGAAAATAGTTTGTAGGAGACGTTATAAAAGGAGCGACATCATTACCAGCTCTAGCATAAGCTGCACGAACTTTACCATAGTTAATAAATTCCGGTAAAGTAGTCATCTCACTAATAATACCTGTTAAACCAACTGATGGATAAAAATATCCTCCTTCATCTGTATTCACTAAAGTAGAAGACCAGTCTTTTCTACCTGTTAGATCTAAGAACAACATATCTTTATAACCAAAAGTTGTTGCTGCAAATATGGATTGAATTTCTTTGTTGGATTCAATTAACTGATAATTTTCAGCATTGTTATTAAAATTATGCAATGTAAACCAGTTTGCATATTGTAAACCTCCACCAACTCCAGAATCCAGAACGGTTCTTTGATTGATCAATGTATTTCTTACACTGGTTCCAATGTTTGCATTGAATGTGAAATCTGAACCGATTTTTGTATTTATCGTTGCGATTAAATCGGCATAACGTTGTGTACTTAAAGAATTTTCATGGTAATATCTACCATTTACATGAGATAAGGCTCCCTGAGTCGTTGCATAAATAAATTTATCAAACTCACTTGATGCTCTATTATAACTATATCTGCTGGCAATACTTAACCAATTAGTTGCTTTATAAGTTAAAGCTAAAGACCCGTTAAAAAAATCATTCTTATCTTCTGATTTATTTCTGTTTATTACCCAATATGGATTTTGCATAAAATCTACATTAGATACCCAATTTTGAGCCATCAAATTTCTTGTTGGATCAAAAACTTCGAAATTATCTTTATAGAAATTAAAGTCATTTCCTCTTGGCATTAAATAAACACCCGTAAGTGCATTAAAATAAAGACCATTTACCGGTTTGTTTGCAATTGACTGAGAAGTATAATTTGCATTTGCAGCAAAAGTCAATTTATCTCCAAAAAACTTAGCGGTTTGACGAACTCCAAAGTTATTTTTCTTTAAACTATTTCCCGGAGTAATTCCAGAAGAAGAAGTGTTAGCATAAGAAAATGCAGTAGACGAATTTTCATTAGCAGTCGAGTACCCTACTGAACTAATTTGAGTAACTCCTGTATTAAAGAAATCTTTAACATGATCATCCGTTTTTTGTTTTGCTCCCCATGTTTCTGTTGCTCCTTTTAATGCAACGTAATCGGATTGAAATTTAGGCAAATAAGCTGCCGATTCAAAAGTAGTTACTGAAGAAGCAGTAATATTTGCTTTCCCAGTTTTAGCTTTTTTAGAAGAAAGTAAAATTACTCCATTTGCTCCCTGAGATCCATACAATACAGAAGCAGCTGCACCTTTAAGAACTGTCATTCCATCGTAATCATCAGGATTAACTAAAGAAACAACATCACCACCGTCACGATTACCTCCTGACAAACTTCCAAATGATTCAGTTGGCTGACCAGCTGTACCAGGGCTCAATATCGGAATACCATCAATAACATATAATGGCTGGCTATTCACAACAGATGAATTTCCACGGATAACTACTTTTGTAGATCCACCAGTACCTCCTGAACTTCTAGTTACAGCAACACCGGCAATTTTACCTGCAATTGTATTGATAACGTTGGCATCTCTTACACGTGTTAGCTCTTCTCCTTTAAGTTCCTGAGCGGCATAAGTCAAAGATTTTCTTGTTTTCTTAATACCTAATGAAGTAACCACTACTTCATTTAAAGCATTAGAAGCCGCTTGTATCATTTTTACATTAATTGTAGCAGCATCACCTACAACTATTTTTTGTGTTTCAAGACCTACATAAGTAAAAACTAAAGTCTGTCCTTTTTGCACCTCGATTGCGTATAGTCCGTCAAAATCGGTAGTAGCCCCCTTTTGACCTCCTTCTACTGCAACTGATGCTCCTGGCAATGGCAATCCATCAGAATCTGTAATCACACCTTTGACATTTTTTACCTGAGCAAGCGAAACTTGCGCCGTAAAAGCAATCATAAAGATTAAGAAAATTTTTTTCATGTTTATTTATTTTGTTAGTTATAGGGTAAAATTATTCTTAAGGGATTGTTAAAAAAAATAATTTATACAAACAGCACAAAATTTTAAACAAACGACATAAAACAATCAATAATATGCGATTCGAAAACGTTTTCTAGGCAATATCCTATAAAATTTTATAACAAAATAAATATTTACCACAAAAAAAAGAGCTTTTTAGGTACAATCGTTTAACAATCATTAACATTTTAATCACAATTACAAAGGAACGACACTCAATATTTCAGAATATACTTTACGAAAACGTTATCCGTTTAAAATACAGCAACACATTTCTCTTTTTCAAAATTTTCTTTAAAAGAATTGTGTTTTAGCAAGTAATTGTTTAAAGTTGCACAATATTATTAATCAGAGCATCAAGCCCTGTAAACTGTTAAATAAAAGTTGAACGAGATACGAAAATTAAAATTTGACATCAAACTTAAAAACCACGTTTGGTTTTGGGGCAGCTATTTTACTCTTAACTTTTTAAGATGGGGAGCTTACTTTAATGATTACCCTTATTCGTTTAAATCGAACCTGATCGAATTCTCGTTACACATTCCATTAGTCTATTTCAATTTATTTGTACTGGTGCCCCGTTACGTACTCAAACAAAAATATATTCAGTACACTTTTTTGATGGTCCTGAGCTTGTTGGGAGTCTATTTAATAAAAACCGGTCTTACCTATTATATTATATCTGAAAATATATGGCCCGAAGCCAACCGCGAGTACCATACTTTCGACATCAACCACGTATTGGCGGTTTGTATTGGTGAATTGTATGTGGTTGCCATGGCCTCTTCTGTCTACCTTACTTTAACCTGGTTGAGAGAAAGGGAAAGAAACAGATCTTTACGAGAAAATCAGTTTAGGATAAAGTTAAAATATCTTGAAAACCAGATTCAGCCTCATTTCTTTTTCAACACCCTGAATAATCTGTATGCTTTATCACTTGAATCTTCGGATAAAGTTCCGGATGTCATTATAAAACTATCCAATTTGATGGAATATGTTTTATATGATGTAAAAGGAACCAAATCTGTTCCGTTAATTAAAGAGATTGATTACATCCAAAATTATATCGAAATTGAGAAGTTACGCTTTGAGAATGTTGAAGTTACCATCAACTTAGAATCGAATATCGAGGATATTGTAGTCCCTCCGCTACTCTTTATTTCATTGGTCGAAAATGCCTTTAAACACGGCGGGGTCAACAATAATAACCTAAAAATTAAAATCAATTGTAAAGTTATTGACAATAAAATGTTAGACTTTGAAATCTTAAATAATTTTGTAATTTCACAAAATATTAATGCGAAAGGCGGAATTGGTCTCGCGAATACCAAAAAGAGATTAAAGCTGATTTACAAAAATGACTTCAGTCTAAAAAACACAACTAAATTAAATTACTATATAATCCGTTTGCAAATACCTCTTGATAATGAAAATTAAATGCGTGTTGGTTGACGATGAGCCTTTAGCAATCAAAGTCCTGCAAAATTATTTTACCAATTTTACAGATTTTGAGGTAATTGGCACATTTAATAATTCTCTGGAAGCACTTGATTTTATAAACAGCACTACTGTCGATGCTGTATTCTTAGACATTAACATGCCTATGATGACAGGTTTTGAACTTATTAGCTTGATCGAAAACAAAACCAAAGTTATCATTACAACTGCCTTTAGAGAATTTGCCGCAGAAAGCTACGATCTTGATGTTCTCGATTACTTAGTAAAACCTATTCCCCTTCCAAGATTTATAAAGTGCATCAATAAAATCACCACCGAATACAATTTAAAAAACAATATTAAAGTCGAAGCCAGCAAAGGAGACTCCCATATTTTTATCAAAGTCGATAAAAAAATGATGAAAATTAATATTGAAGAAATTCTGTTTGTGGAAGGAATGAAAGAATACATAAAAGTGGTGACTTCAGACAAAACTTATATCACTCATAAATCTTTAACCTCATTGTCTGAAGAATTACCGGCCGACCGGTTCCTGCGCATCCACAAATCCTATGTAATTGCACTCAACAAAGTAAAATCAATTGAGGGCAACCGCATTCAGATACAATCTTATACCATTCCAATTGGAAGAAATTACAGCAAAGAAGTAAAAAACAAAATTCTGGAATAAATTCAGCTTACTAAATCGATTTTCTAACTCGGTAAAAATTAACACATTGTTGAAAAAATCACGTCGTTGGTTTAAATTTAACATTATTTGTGGCTTTTTATTTTTTTTTGATACACTTAACAAATATATTTACGGTCTTCAAAAAACAATAAAATAAAAAATTAACCTCTTAAATTATGAGTTCAGAAAATGTTCAAACCAAATGGGGACAGTTTATCTCGTTGATAATTGTTTTCTTCTTTTGGGGTTTTGTTGGTTCGGCCAATGATATCCTGATTCCAGTTTTCAAGAAAGTATTTACCTTATCGCAAGTGCAATCGCAATTAGTAGCCTGGGCCTTTTATGCAGCTTACTTCGTAGGATCATTGATTTTCTTCCTGGTATCTTTAAAATTAGATGTTTTACAAAAATTCGGATACAAAAAAACACTTTCTGCCGGTTTACTATTATCTGCTTGTGGTTCATTTTTATTCATTCCGGCTGCAACAATGGAAAGCTTTCCTTTCTTTTTAACAGCTTTATTTACAGTAGGTTTAGGATTTTCAATCCAACAAATCGTAGCAAACCCTCTTGCAATTAAAATGGGAAGCCCTGCAACAGGTGCACACCGTTTGACTTTAGCAGGTGGAATCAACTCTTTCGGAACTACTATTGGGGCTATTTTACTTGGAATCGCTTTGTTCGGAATGGGAGACAACAAAAAAACAGCCTTATCATTAGAAGACATCAAACTTCCTTTTATTATCCTTGGACTTGCTTTTATCGTCGTAGCCATTTTCATGAACTTCTCTAAAATTGAAGATCCTGCCAAAGAAGACGAAGAAGAAATTAAAGTAGCACACGAAAAATTCAATATCTTAGATTATCCACAACTCTATCTTGGAATGTTAGGGATCTTCATCTACGTAGGTACAGAAGTAACTATTATCAGTAACCTTCCCGCTTTATTACACACAGCCGAATTTGGTAACATCCTCGAGGATGCTATTGCTCCATTTATTGCCCTTTACTGGGGAAGTTTAATGATTGGCCGTTGGAATGGTGGAGTTAACGTTTTCAACACTTCCAATCTGGTAAACACAGCACTTAAATTCATCGTACCAGCTATAGCATTTGGAGTAATTATTGGCGCTAACCTTTTTGCTGCACACGATGTTTCTTCGTTTTACATCTATCCAATCTGGATCTTATTGTTTATCGCAGTGAGCTTTGTTGGAGGTAAAAATGCCGGAAAAACATTAATGCTTTTCGGAATATCAGGTGTATTAATGATGTTTGCCGGATTGGTTTGCCCGGATCCGCAAATTGCTAAATTCTTTTTCATCTCAGGAGGTTTATTCTTGTCTATCATGTGGCCGTCTATCTTCGACTTAGCCATTGCAGGTTTAGGAAAAAACACTGGAAAAGCGTCTTCATTCTTAATTATGATGATTCTTGGAGGAGGAATTATTCCTTTAATTCAAGGCAGCATCTGTGATATCGACCTTACAAGTCCAAATGGAATTTTCGGAATTACATGGACCCATTTCTCTTATATTGTACCTCTTATTGGTTTTGCTTATTTAGGATTCTACGGTTTCTATTGCCCTAAGATTTTAAAAAGACAAGGTATCAACCATGTTGAAGGTGGTGGCGGAGGTCACTAAACCTGGATAAAATTTTAAATTCCAAATCTCAAATTCCAAATTCCAAATTCCAAATTCCAAACGTTCACTAAAGTTTTGGAATTTGGAATTTGTTTTTTTACCCTAATTACAAACAAACCCGACAGATTTACTTTAAAAATTTGGAATTTGGAATTTGAGATTTGGGATTTTTTATCCTAATTACAAACAAACCCGACAGGTTTCAAAAACCTGTCGGGTTTACATAAAACAAAAAAAACGCCATCTTTCTATTGAAAAATGGCGTTTTTAATTTATAACTAAGGACTACTTGTTTCCTTTTTCAAAATCAGCTACAAACTGAGCCAATCCAATATCTGTTAATGGGTGTTTCAACAATCCGTAAATTGCAGAAAGAGGTCCGGTCATTACATCAGCGCCAATTTTAGCACAGTTTACAATGTGCATCGTGTGACGTACAGAAGCTGCTAAAATTTGAGTTTCGTAACCGTAGTTATCATATACCAATCTAATTTCTTCGATCAAATTCAATCCGTCAGTCGAAACGTCATCTAAACGACCTACGAACGGAGACACATAAGTTGCTCCTGCTTTTGCAGCCAAAATAGCCTGTCCTACTGAAAATACAAGCGTTACATTTGTTTTAATTCCTTTATCAGAGAAATATTTTGCAGCCATAACACCTTCTTTTGTCATAGGCAATTTCACCACGATTTGATCATGCAATTCAGCCAGCTCCTCACCTTCTTTAATCATTCCGTCAAAATCAAGCGCATTTACTTCAGCACTTACATCTCCTTCAACCAAATTACAGATGTCAACATAATGCTTTAAAATGTTGTCTTTTCCAGTAATTCCTTCTTTAGCCATCAATGATGGGTTAGTCGTTACACCATCCAAAACGCCTAAAGCCTGTGCTTCTTTAATCTGAGCTAAGTTAGCCGTGTCAATAAAAAATTTCATAATCTATTTATATTTAATTGTGTGTTTAAAAATTTCGTGCAAAATTACAACTTATAATGATTCATCAGCATTTTTTCGTAAACTTTATCCGGAAGTGCACGCTTTAAAACAATCGAAAACTTCTGCATAAAAGCACCTACTTTGTAATGCACTTTTGGTTTTTCCTGTTGGATGATTTTATAAACTGCTTCGGCCATTTCATTTGGATTCCCTCCTGCATCAACATGCTCGTTCATCGTGGAAAGAATATCACCGTAGACTTTTTCGTAAGCCGAACCTTTTACAACTGGTGCGTGGTAACGTCCTGCTGCAATATTGGTTGCAAAATCTCCCGGTGCCACATTGGTAATATCAACTCCAAATGACTTCACCTCCATACGCAAAGCCTCCGTAATCAATTCCAAAGCCCCTTTTGAAGCCGAGTACACACTGCGGTAAGGCAATCCCATATAACCCGCGATTGAAGTGATATTAATAATCAAACCCGATTTTTGTTCCCTCATTTGAGGTAAAACAGCTTTCATCACTTCGATAGGTCCGAAAAAATTAGTTTCAAAATTATTTTTGATTTCCTCCGTCGGAATTTCTTCCAGAGGTCCGGTAATTCCAACACCCGCATTATTAATAACAACATCGAGTCTTCCCGAAGTAGCAATAACCTCAGCTACTGCCGATTTTATAGAATCGGCATTGCGAACATCTAAAGCAACTAATGGAAAAACTGAATGCTGTACCTTTTCAGGATTTCGGCTCGTTCCGTATACTACGAAACCTTTTTGATGCAAGAACTCTCCAATTGACTTCCCAATTCCTGAAGATCCTCCGGTAATTAAAACAACTTTACTCATTGTAAGTTTTATGTTAGATGTGAAATGTTATTTGTGAAATGCTCTCTGTGAAATGCTCTCTGTGAAATGAAATATACTTGACGCAGACTTTTAATTATGATCGTTAAATGTACTTGTTTATAAATAGAATCTCTGCAATACGAAAATCTTCTTCCCTAAAACATCTTACATCTTACAAGCAACATTTTACATTTCACAAAAAGGTCAAAAATAAAAAAATCCTCCATAAGGAAGACTACTTTTAAATTAATTCTAAAAAAAAATCCCGAAACATCGGGACTACAAAAAAAAAAAAAATGGCAAGCGACCTACATCGCACCGCTCAACCACGTACCCTTGCTATGTTCCCATCCTGGGGGAGTCTGCAGGAGCTGGTCGTGTAGGACTTGCCGGTGCAAATATACAATCTTTTTATATTTTTGCAAGACCTTTGTTGCTATAAAAATATCATCGTATATTGGCTTATTCAAATTTTAAACTATGAAAAAATATAACTTCCTAACTGTCATTTTATTAGGAATCACATTAATTGGATGTGGAGATACAAAAAAAGGTGAAAATTCTTTATTCACCATCGATGATTCGGCTTTTCCGGCTCATTTTTTGCCTCAGGAAGCCATTTCGATCGGCATTTTGAACCCGAATTCGAAAGAAATCGACAGCATTGCCTACTTCATAAACGATAAAAAAGTGGGAAGCACTAAAGGTGCTGAAAAATTCAAATTTGAATTAAAAGATCAAAAATTAGGATACCAATATTTAAAAGCGACCGTTTATTTTGGATCAGACTCCTCTGATGCTACCAAACGTGTTGAGCTGGTTTCGAATATTGAGCCTAAATTATTAAAATACAAAATAATCAATACCTACGCGCACGACAAACAAGCTTTTACGGAAGGATTAGAGTTTTATAAAGACACTTTATACGAGAGTACAGGGCAGGAAGGCGCTTCTTACTTAAGAAAATACGACTACAAAACCGGAAAAGTTTTCAAACAAGTCGATTTAGACAAAAAGTATTTTGGTGAAGGAATTACTTTTATCAATGGCAAATTATTCCAGCTGACCTGGCAAAACAAAACCGGTTTTATCTACAATGCCAACACTTTAAAACTGGAAAAAACTTTTGCTTACGAAAAAGATATCGAGGGCTGGGGAATGACGAATGACGGGAAATACATTTACCAAACCGATAAGACAGAAAAAATCTGGAAAATGGATCCTGCAACTCAAAAAATGATCGATTACATCAACGTTTACTCGGGAACTTCAAAAATTAAAGCCATTAATGAATTGGAATGGATTGACGGAAAAATCTACACCAATGTATGGTTTAAAGATGCAATTGCAGTTGTCAACCCTACTTCGGGAGCTGTTGAAGGGATTCTGGACATGTCAGGATTACGCAAACTGATGAGTGATGTGACCAAAGACGACGTTTTAAACGGAATCGCTTACAACCCAAAAACCAAAACTATTTTTGTTACCGGTAAAAACTGGAGCAAAATATTCGAAATAACAGTCTCAGAATAAATACAAACCCTTTGGGTAAAATTGAAAATTAAATTTCAACACATAGAAATATAGTTTACTAGATGCATTTTAACTAGTGAAACGCCTTTTTTAAGTTTACAATAACTATGTTTCTATGTGTTAAAACAATTTCACTCAACAAATTAAATACAAATTACATAAGCATGAGTTTCATTAATTCTCACAATTCATAGTGAAAATTCGTGAAATTTGTCTTTTACAACAATACCAACAATGACAACTCTTATAACAAACATCAAAGAATTACTTCAGGTTCGCGAAACTTCAATAGCTAAGGTTTCAGGAGCAGAAATGGCAGTACTTCCCACCTTAAAAAATGCGTATTTAATTTTAAAAGACAATCTTATTTACGATTTTGGTCTGATGGAAAATCTTCCTGAAGTTCCTGCCGATTTAACAATTGATGCTACAGGGCGAATTGTGATGCCAACTTGGTGCGACAGCCATACACACATTGTATATGCAGGAAATCGCGAACAGGAGTTTGTAGACCGAATCAACGGATTTTCGTATGAAGAAATTGCGAACCGTGGTGGCGGAATTCTAAACTCGTCCAAAAAACTCAATGAAACCTCAGAAGAAGAGATCTACGAGCAATCGAAACTTCGTTTAGAAGAAGTGATGCATTTAGGAACAGGCGCTGTAGAAATAAAATCGGGTTACGGACTTACGATCGAAGGTGAATTGAAAATGCTTCGCGTCATTCAGAAACTTGCTCAAAATTATCCTATTGCCATAAAAGCTACTTTTCTGGGTGCGCATGCTTTTCCTTTACATTACAAAGAAAACAAAGCAGGTTATATCGATGAAATCATCACCAAAATGCTGCCCGAAATTGCCCAAAACAAACTGGCCGATTATGTGGATGCCTTTTGCGAAACCGGATATTTTTCTGTTGAAGAAACCGAAAAAATCATGGAAGCGGGAATACAATATGGTCTGAAACCAAAAATTCATGTCAACCAGTTCAATTCTATTGGCGGTATACAGGCAGGAATCAAATACAAAGCCCTTTCTGTCGATCATCTCGAAATTATGAACCCGGAAGACATTGAAGCTTTAAAAAACACCGAAACAATGCCTGTCGCATTGCCGTCCTGTTCTTATTTTTTAAGCATTCCTTATACTCCGGCACGCGAAATGATCAAAGCTGGTTTGCCAATTGCTCTGGCTACCGATTTTAACCCTGGTTCTACTCCATCCGGAAATATGAATTTTGTAGTAGCAACGGCTTGTATCAAAATGAAAATGACTCCCGAAGAAGCCATAAATGCTGCCACCATAAATGGCGCTTATGCTATGGACCTTTCTGAAACACACGGAAGTATTACCAAAGGCAAAAAAGCCAATTTAATTCTTACCAAACCGATTTCATCTTACTATCAAATTCCTTACGCATTTGGCAGTAATTTAATCGAAAACGTTTTTCTTGAAGGTAAAATTCTTAAATAATAAAGCATAAAAAAAGGTCTGTGATTTTCTTCACAGACCTTTTTTATTTTAGTGGTATTTGTCCTAAACGGCTCGGTATTATCTTAAGCTAAAACTAGTTTTAGAAACCAATTCGTCATTATCAAAAACATTAATAAAGTAAGTACCTTTTTCAAAATCTTTACCAATTAAATCTTCTGAAACGTTTACTGTTTTGTTCTCATATCTAACGGTAGTTTTAAAGCTATACGTTAAAGTATTATCTCCAAAACTTTCTGTTTTCTTTTCTCCTAAAACATTGTTTTTAGAATCGATAACTTGTACATAATACGTTTTATCTCCTGATTTAGCGATTTGATTTTCAGCAATAGTAAAACTTACTTTCAAAACATCGGCACGGCTTGCTTTATCGGTTTCGATTTGTTTACCTGAACCTTTTACTTTGTAAGCGATCGTTTTTGTATTTAATACAGATAATTTAGCTCCTTTTTCAACAGTTTTAGCCAACTCTTCGTTTTGACCAACTAAAACTTCATTGTACTTTTTAGATTCTCCTAAAACTACAATTGTACTGTCTCTTTGAACTGTTAAAACGCCATTTTGTTTTTTCAACTCATCGTTTTCAGCAACTAAAGTTTTCATTTTACCTTGCATTGCCTGAACTTGTGATCTGTATTTAGATACATCTCCTTTAGATT
This sequence comes from Flavobacterium sp. N502536, assembly GCF_025947345.1. Classification (NCBI taxonomy): domain Bacteria; kingdom Pseudomonadati; phylum Bacteroidota; class Flavobacteriia; order Flavobacteriales; family Flavobacteriaceae; genus Flavobacterium; species Flavobacterium sp. N502536. The sequence continues at coordinate 110,940 of NZ_CP110011.1, forward strand.
TATTTAAATCATCCATTAGAGCTACTACTTTATCTCTTTCCTGAATTAACTCATCAGACATTGAAGTATTCTCAGCAATTGCAGCATCATAAGTTGATTTCAATTCCTGTAAATCTTTCATAACAGATTCTTTTTCTGTCATCGTCGTAGTAAGTTCAGTCTTAACTACATCTGTATCAGATGATAATTTAAAAATATACACTAAGCTACCAATCAGTAGGACTGCTAAAACTGCGATTACCGCTTTTAGACTTGAGTTGTTGTTCTTTGGGTTTTCCATATTTAAAAAATTTTCTTTAAAACAAATTTAAGAATTAATATAAGGTAATAACGTAAGTTGCCACAATTATATTATTTTTGGAAAATATTTTTTTTTCATGGAGAAACTAATTCCTTTTACTGTTAACGATTTGGCAAAAATCACCAATCATAGAAGTGGTGAAATAAAATTCGGAGAAAAAATGGTCATCATACCCAAAGGGGCTGATAAGATCAATTTTCTAAAAGAAAGCGAGGCCAAATATGTGCTTTTTGGGATACCTGAAGATATTGGGGTACGTGCCAATTATGGCAGACCCGGAGCAGCATCGGCATGGGAAAGTGCGATAAAAAGCATTGCCAACATTCAGCACAATCGTTTCTCTAAAGGCAGTCAGATTTTGGTTTTAGGACAATTGGATGTCGCTCAGGAAATGCGCGATGTCGAAAATCTTGATTTTAATGATATCGACGACAGGTCTAAACTTAGTCAGTTGGTAGAAAAAATTGACAAAGAAGTTTCGCATATTATTTTTACGATCATAAAAGCCGGAAAAACGCCAATCATTATTGGGGGCGGACATAATAATGCCTACGGAAACATAAAAGGCTCGGCTTTAGCCAAAGGAAAACCAATCAATGCTATTAATTTTGATGCGCATTCTGATTTTAGAATCCTTGAAGGCCGTCACAGCGGTAATGGTTTTTCTTATGCATATGAAGAAGGTTTCTTAAAAAAATATTTCATTTTTGGTCTGCACGAAAACTACACTTCCAAAAGTGTTTTAGACATCATCAAAAAACTCGAAGACCGCGTTCGTTACAACACCTACGACAGTGTAAAAATCCGCAAGGAAAAGGATTTTGACAGGGAAATGGCTTTAGCACTGGAATTCATCAGAACCGATTCTTTCGGGATCGAAATCGATCTGGATGCTATTCCTAATATTGCGAGCAGCGCCATGACCATCAGTGGTTTTTCGGTGGAAGAATTGCGTCAGTTTATTTCCTTTTTCGGACAGCATAAAAATGCCGCTTATCTGCATATTTGCGAAGGCGCTCCGGATTTGGCCGACTCTCCAAACAACAATCTAATTGGCAAGCTTATAGGGTATCTGGTAACGGATTTCATCAAAGCGAATAACGAAAAAATCTAATCAAAGCAGCAAGTACAGCTGTTGAAAATTAAGGCATTTGCCAAATAAAATGATATTCAAATAAAGGATTAACCGAATAAACCTATCTTTGCACAGAATTTTAGTACTTAAAACTAAATTCTTAATATGTAAGATATGTTATTCGAAGATCTATCACTCTCAAAAAGTATACAAAAAGCCGTATTTGAAGAAGGCTACCTAAACCCCACTCCTATTCAGGAACAATCTATTCCGATCGTTTTATCGGGAAGGGATTTAATTGGTTGCGCACAAACAGGTACAGGAAAAACAGCAGCATTTGCTATTCCAATCATACATCAGTTACACCGAATTGTAGGTTCTTCTAAAAAAGCCAAACAAATTCGTGCCCTTATAGTTACTCCTACACGTGAATTAGCGGTTCAGATTGGACAAAGTTTTGACACTTATGCCAAATATACCAACTTAACGCAATTGACCATTTTTGGAGGAGTTTCGCAAAATCCGCAGGTAGATACGCTAAAAAATGGAGTTGACATTTTAGTTGCCACTCCGGGCCGATTGCTTGACTTACACAAACAGGGATTTCTGGATCTGGATCATTTACACACTTTGGTGTTAGACGAAGCCGATCAGATGCTGGATATGGGTTTTATCAATGACGTGAAAAAAATTGTAAAACTTACTCCTAAAAACAGACAGACTTTACTGTTCTCGGCTACTATGCCAATTGCGATTCGCGAACTGGCCGAAATGTTTTTAAAGGATCCTGCAAAAGTAGAAGTTTCACCGGTTTCATCAACAGCAGAAACTGTGGAGCAACGCATTTATTTTGTAGAAAAAACAGAGAAAAGAAACTTACTGTATCATTTGATTAAAAATGAAAATCTATCCAATGTTCTGGTTTTTTCAAGAACCAAACATGGTGCTGACAATGTAGTTAAAGCGCTTCGCAAAAAAGACATTCCTGCTGAAGCGATTCACGGAGATAAGTCTCAAAATGCAAGACAACGTGTTTTGGATGCTTTTAAAAACAAAGAAGTTGGCGTTCTTGTTGCGACAGATATTGCCGCAAGAGGAATCGATATTGACCAGTTGCCATTTGTAATCAATTTTGATTTACCGAACATTCCGGAAACTTATGTACACCGTATCGGGCGTACCGGACGTGCAGGAAACGGAGGTATAGCCATTTCGTTTTGTGGTAAAGACGAGCAGCCTTACTGGAAAGACATTCAAAAACTAATAAAGGTAGATGTAAAAACCATTACAGATCATCCTTACCCATGGCACTCCGGAAGTCCGGAAGCAACGGAAGAGAAACCAAAAAACTCGAACCGAAGCGGTGGTGCTCACAAATCAAGAAAATCAAATGCTTCTAAGCAAAACAAAAAACGCTGGTATTAACCGTGTGGATACAAGCATAAATAATAACACGAATTACACAAATTGTCACTAATTTGTTTGTGGAATTTGTGTTCAGACGGCAGACTACAATTATCCCTTTTGGTATCAATATTTTACTATATTGGGGATAATTCATTTTAACACATAGCAACATAGGTGCTGCACCTGCAAAAAGGCGTTTCACTTCATTTAAATACACATATCCGACTATGTGAAAGAAATATATTTCTTTTTGTATCCTCTTTTAGCAATACAAATCTATGTTTCTATGTGTTAAAAATTTTAGCGTTCAAATCATCGAAACATAGATTACAGCTATAAAAGCAGACTATCATTGCTAACGTGTGGATACCAGTATAAAAAGTAGCACCAATTGGCCCTAATTAGTTTGTGAAATTAATTTCACAAACAAGGTTATCCTATTAAGATTTGTGCAAATTAGTGGAATTTGTGTTCAGACGGTAGAGTATTAACCAGCGTTTTTTGCTTCCAATATTAAGTAATTCATAATTTTAAAAAGCCTGACAGGTTCAAACGGCTTAATAATAATATCGTTTATTCCCGACGAAATAGCCTCATCTGTAATTTCATCCTTATCAAAGGCTGTCAGTGCTACTATAGGCGTTTTAAGCCCACTCAAACGAATTCTTTTGGTCGTTTCAAACCCATTCATCAAAGGCATATTGATGTCCATTAAAATCAGGTCGAAACTTTCGTCCTCCAGTATTTTCAGAGCCGAGAAACCGTCATCAACTACTTTACAGATGTAATTGTGTTTTTCGATAATCTTTTTGGTCACCAGCTGATTGATGAGATTATCTTCCACAATCAAAATTTTATATACTTCGTTTGAACTCAAATCCACTTCTATTTCGTCAATAATTTGTTTTGTTTTTTGAGGATCAAACTCAAAAGGAATTGTAAACGTAAAGGATGTTCCCAGACCAATCTCACTCTTCAGTGCAATTGTGCTTCCAAAAAGCCCCAACAATCGTTTTACAATACTCAGCCCCAGGCCTGTTCCCTGATAGTCTTCATCTTTTCTGCCAACCTGTACAAATTTTTCAAAAATTTTGCCCTGATCCACAATTGCAATTCCAACCCCATTGTCTTTTATTAAAAAGTCCAAAAAGTACATTTTTTCCTCCGAGCGGTTAAGTTTTACTATTATTTCGACTTTCCCATCTTTGGTAAACTTCAACGCATTACTGACTAAGTTCATCAAAATCTGAGCGAGCCTTAGCTTATCGCCAATGAGATACTCCGGAATACAGGGATCTATAGAAACTGTAATTTTATTGTTGTTTTTTTGCCCCAAAAAGGAGAGTGAATTTTTGATCATCATAATTTCATCCGAAATATTGAAGGTCAAATTCTCCAGTATCACTTTGTTTTCCTCAATTTTATTAATCTGAAGAATATCATTTACGAGCGACAATAAATACCTGGCCGAAAATTTCAACGAACTCAAATGCTGGCTTCTCGACAGTTCTTTGTGTTCTTCCAGCAGCATATTGGTTATTCCCACCACACCATACAAGGGGGTGCGGAGTTCATGGCTTATGGTCGAAATAAACTGAGTTTTGAGCAGTGAGGCTTCCTCCGCAATTTCTTTTGCCCGTAAAAGCTCGGCATTGTGCTTTTTCTTAAACCTGATGTTTTTTACTAAAGTAATAATAAGAATTAAAAGAATCAGCGAAATCAGTACAAATAAAACGACGATAATTCTCGACTTTTTAAGGCTCTGATATTGAGAATCTTTCTCGCTTTCGATCTTATCAATCTGTCTTTTATACTCGTCTAATTCTAAATTAAAACCCGCAATTGAAGCTTTTTTGAGTTTTTCCTCATTGTACAATTCTGCTGTTATAGCATTATAGGAAGCCAGATTCTCATAAGCTTCTTTGTGTCTTCCAATTTTACTTAAAAACTTAGAATATTCCTGATGCGCATAGGACAGATCGGATTTTTCTTCACTGTTTCTACCCGCCTGAATGGCTTTCAGAAAAAAAGTATTGGCCAGATCGTATTCGTTACTATAACTCGCATACATGCCGTTTAACATGTTTACAACGATCTCTGTCGACTCATCTCCATATTTGCTTTTGTTGCTGTTTACAAATTTCAAAAACGGATAGCCCGCCTTAAACTCTGCAATATCAAAATAGGCCCAGGCTATGTTTACGTTTGTAAAATAGACCTGCGACATCTCATTTAATTTTAAACTGTAGGCGATGGATTTTTTATAATAATTTATCCCCTTGTTGAATTGCTTCTTTTCGAAACAATAAATATTACCAAGGTTATTATGAAGACTGTATTTTAAGGAATCATTATCGGTGCGGTTGGCGTAGAACAATCCTCTGTTGTAGAAGAAAATAGCTTTATCAAATTCCGACAATTCGTTGTAATTCCCGGCGATTATTTTATACGATTTTGCTATTAAAATATCATTTTTTGAGGCGGTGGCATAGTTTAATGCTTTGCGGGAAGTGATGAGCGATTTTTCAAAATTCGATTTCTTGTAGTCTTCCCAGGCCTCTTTGACCAGTTTATTGGTCCTTGCTTCCGATATCGTTTCGGATTGTGCGGTAGCGGAATTGGTAAAACAATTCAGACATATCAGCAACAATAAAAAAATCCGTATTCGGGGCATAAATAGGCTAATTTCATCAAATATACATTAAAAATAAAAAGAAGCTGTATTTCCTATAAAAATACAGCTTCTTTTTTATTGAAACTTTAACAAGAATTGATGTTTTTTCCTACTATACTAAAATTAATTATACGTTTTCCGAAGAAATTTCAGTGTCTTTATCATCCTCCCATTGCCCAACAACCGATGTTGCCAAAGCATTTCCTAAAACGTTTGTAGCACTTCTGAACATATCACAAAAATGGTCAATTGGCAGGATTAATGCAATTCCTTCAACCGGAATATCAAACATACCGCAAGTAGCCGCTACTACAACCAAACTTGCACGTGGTACACCCGCAATACCTTTACTGGTTAACATTAAAACCAAAAGCATTACCATTTGAGTTCCCAAATCCAGGTGTACGCCATAAAACTGAGCAATAAAAATACTCGCAAAAGTCATATACATCATACTACCATCGAGGTTAAACGAGTATCCAAGCGGCAACATGAATGCTACAATTTTATCTTTAACACCAAAATCTTCCAATTCCTCTGTTAATTTTGGAAAAACAGCCTCACTACTCGTTGTACCAAAAGCAATCGCCAGAGGCCCTGTAATACGTTTTAAAAGCTCTGTCATTCTTCCTTTAAGGAAAATATACCCTACTGCAACTAAAACCACCCACAAAGTACCAATTCCGACTAAAAACGATCCGAAGAATTTAAAATAAGTAATCACCAGTTCTTCCGCATCTCTGATCGCAAATACTCCCGCAATGGCTCCAAAAACTCCAATTGGAGCGAAGTTCATTACATAGTTTACCATTTTTAAAACGATATGCGAAGTCTTGTCTAAGGCATTGATTACCGGTTTTACGGTACTTCCCAAAGAGGCACCAGCTAATCCGAAGAAGATTGAAAATACAACAATCTGTAAAATTTCGTTGGTCGCCATTGCTTCGAAAATACTTTTAGGAACGATGTGTTCCACAAAATTCTCAACCGATAATGTTTTTGTTTTGGCTGTTACTTCTGAAGCTGCAGCCATATCCACATGATCCAGTTTCAAACCTACACCCGGCTCCAGAATGTTTACATAAAACAATCCGATCAACAAGGATATAAAGGAAGCAGTAAAAAACCATCCAAGCGCTTTTCCACCAATTCTACCCACCGTTTTAATATCTCCAAGTTTAGCAATACCCACTACTAAAGTGGTAAATACCAAAGGAGAGATAATCATTTGTACCAATCTGATAAAGATCGTGGCAAGCATTTTTATTTTATTGCTAAAAGACTGTGCTGCTTCAGGCGAAATCGAATTGTGCAAAATAATTCCCAAAGTGGCTCCAAGAACCATTGCAACTATAATTTGCCCTGTTAATCCTTTTAGAAAAGGCTTCTTTTTAGTTTCTGTAACTTGCATTAATTTGTTTGTTTTAAATTAAAAAACTAAGACCCTCATGTCCTAACTTTTACTAATAGGTTTTGTTGATTAAATAAAAATCAGCCAAAACAATCGCTGCCATTGCTTCAACAATTGGTACAGCGCGAGGTACTACACACGGATCATGACGGCCTTTACCGGTCATTGGTGTAATATTTCCTTTGTTATCTAACGAATCCTGAGTCTGCATGATAGTCGCAACAGGTTTAAAGGCTACTCTGAAATAAATATCCATCCCGTTACTGATTCCGCCCTGAATTCCTCCTGAAAGATTTGTTTTTGTTGTTCCGTCAGGATTGTATAAATCGTTATGTTCACTTCCTTTCATTTCAGAACCCGAAAATCCGCTGCCGTATTCAAAGCCTTTTACCGCATTGATCGAAAGCATTGCTTTTCCTAATTCAGCGTGCAATTTGTCAAAAACCGGCTCTCCTAAACCTACCGGAACATTTTGAATGACACACGAAACCACACCTCCAACAGTATCCCCCTGTTTGCGGATATCGCGAATGTATTCTTCCATAATCGCAGCCGATTTTTCATCCGGACAACGAACAGGATTACTTTCTATTTTAGAAAAGTCCAAATCCTGATAAGGTGTATCCAAATGAATTGGACCAACCGAAGAAACATAGGCGTTAATTTTTATTTCAGGAAGCATTTGTTTGGCAATCGCACCAGCCACTACCCTGCTTGCGGTTTCTCTTGCAGAGCTTCTTCCGCCACCACGATAGTCGCGAAAACCGTATTTCTGGTCGTACACATAATCGGCGTGACTCGGTCTGTAATTGTCTTTTATATGAGAGTAATCATCCGATTTTTGATTGGTGTTCGGAATAATAAAACCAATTGGTGTTCCTGTTGTTTTACCTTCAAAAATACCTGATAAAAACTGAACCGCATCCGGCTCCTTACGTTGTGTTACAATTGCTGACTGTCCGGGCTTTCTTCGGGACATTTCAACTTCAATTGCATCTAAATCAAGTTCAATTCCAGATGGACAACCATCTATAATTCCGCCTAAAGCTTCACCATGAGATTCTCCAAATGTTGTAACTTTATATAGGGTGCCGTAGCTATTTCCTGCCATTGTAGTTTGTTTTGAGCAAATGTAAGTTTTATGAATTAAATTAAAAAATTTAAAATTGGTATTATTAAGTAAAGGTTAACTAGATTAAAAATCACAATTATTTAAAATTGTAGCTAAATTGGTAACCTTTTGATAAAATTTATCCTACCGAATTTTCTTTTATTTGCTAAACTTCAAAAAAAGAAAAATTGAAAAAACGAAATGTCGAATTGGTCATTCTATCGGATGTCCATTTGGGAACTTACGGAAGTCACGCTAAAGAACTAAACAACTACTTATCAAGCATTAAACCTAAAACATTAGTCCTGAATGGCGACATTATTGACGCCTGGCAGTTTAGAAAATCATACTTTCCGAAATCGCATTTAAGAGTCATTCAGCGCGTTATTGGCATGGCTTCTAAGGGTACAAAAGTGTATTACATTACCGGAAATCACGATGAGATTCTGCGAAAATTCAGTGATATGCACATGGGGAATTTTGCATTGGTCGATAAATTAGTTCTGGAACTGGACGATAAAAAAGCATGGATTTTTCACGGAGACGTATTTGACGCCTCAGTTCAGCACTCTAAATGGATCGCTAAGTTAGGAGGATTAGGATATGATTATCTGATTCTAACCAATCGATTTGCCAACTGGTGTCTGGCCAAATTAGGACGTGAACCTTACTCCTTTTCAAAAAAGATAAAAGCAAGCGTTAAAAAGGCGGTAAAATTCATCTCTGACTTTGAAACCACAGCTACCGATCTGGCCATTGAAAAAAAATACGATTATGTAATTTGCGGGCACATTCACGAACCGAAAATCATTACCAAAGAGAACAAACACGGATCGACTTTATACCTCAATTCCGGGGATTGGGTTGAAAACCTCACGGCATTAGAGTACCATAAAAAACGATGGAAATTATACTCTTATGCCGAAAGCAATTTTACCGAAGAAGAAAATCTCTTTGAAATGGAAGATACACTAAGCTCGCAGCTAATCTCTTCTATTATCTTAAAAAAATAACCTTTAAACACGCTAGCCTATAGCAGATAAAACTACTTTACACTTCATAATGGTTCTCTACGGAAATGTGAATTATATAACAATTTTCAATAATCCTATACGTTTGAAAATTATAACACCCCTTACATTTGACGTAAATTAATAACCATTTTTATGAAAAGAATCATTTTATCTGCCCTTATGCTATTAGGATTAGCATTTACGGCACAATCACAAGAAATTTCAAAACATGCCTTGGGTATCCGTTTAGGAGATAATAACGGTTTTGGCGGAGAAGTATCTTATCAGTTAGGATTAAACCAAAAGAACAGACTGGAGTTTGATTTAGGCTGGAGAAACAGCAGTGATGTTGATGCGATCAAAGGAGTAGCGCTTTACCAATGGGTTTGGAATATTGATGGAGGATTTAACTGGTACGCTGGTGTTGGTGGAGGTCTTGCTACCTGGAACCACGACTATTATACAAACAACAACAGATACAAAGATAACGGAACGTATGTTTTTGCGGCCGGAGATATTGGTATCGAATACAGATTTAAAGAAGCACCAATTACCTTGTCATTAGACGCAAGACCAGAAATTGGTTCAGGATATTATGACGATGACAATTTTGGATTTGACGTTGGTTTAGGCGTAAAATTCAGATTCTAAATACAACTAAAAAATAGTTACAAAAAAACCTGTCGTTTGATTCGACAGGTTTTTTTTATGTTTTAAAATTTAAAGAAATTGTTATTGCATAAATGTAAAGGGCTTCGACTCCGCTCAGCCTGACACGCCATAACTCATAACTTATTTCACAATAATTTCTTTTTTAGAGTGCACTTTGATTACAGTATACGGATACGTAATGACCTGAATAACCATCGCATCTGCAGCCGGATTATTTTCTTTAACAGTTATGATGATGTTTTTATCCGTTTCTTCAACTTTTTCAATACCAATTGAATAACCACCGGTATTCTTTTCTCCCATATTCAGGATCACGTAATTGGAATTATTGATATCATCCTGTTTCATTTTTGCTTTCAGATGAGGATCGCTTTCTAACATTTTGATTTCGTTTGGCTCCGTCAAAATTTCAAAAAACTTAATATTACCACCTCCGTCAGACTGCTCTGTCAGCACCTCATACAGCACTTTAGAAGTCCCGTCAGATGTTTTCTGGACTCCACAAGAAACCAAAACTAAAATTACCAGAACCGAAATTACTTTTTTCATTTATGTTAATTTTATAAGATTACTGTTTTTCGTGTTTATAATCATTAATTGCTTTTTGATACAAGGCTTCGTATTGAGGCAATATGGTTTTGATGTCAAATTTTTTAGCAACTTCTAATGCATTTGCTTTAAACTGATTTAAAACATCATCATCTTTTAGTATTTTGATTGCATTAGCGGCCATTTCTTCCACATTACCCACATTACTCAAATAACCTGAAAATCCGTCAAAATTAACTTCCGGCAAACCGCCTGAGTTACTAGAAATTACAGGAACCCCGCTGGACATTGCTTCTAAAGCTGCCAAACCAAAACTTTCGGTTTCTGAAGGAAGCAGGAACAAATCAGTAAAACACAAGATTTTATCAATCTCATTACTGTTTCCAAAGAAAATTACTTTGTCGTAAATGCCAAGTTCCATGCATAAAATTTCAGCTTTTTCTTTCTCAGGACCATCCCCCACCATCATCAGTTTCGCCGGGATTTCTTTCTGAATATTATAGAAAATCTTAATAATATCTGGTATTCTTTTCACTTTTCTAAAGTTACTGATGTGCGTAATAATACGCTCGTCTTCCTTCGCCATCACATAACGATGACAAGGTACCTGAGGGTCTTTTTTAATCTTATCCAGTTCTATAAAATTCGGAATCACTCTAATCTTATTCTTGATGTTGAATAATTTCAAGGTATCGTCTTTCAAACTTTGAGAAACCGAAGTCACATAGTCTGATTTATTGATACTAAAGGTTACCGCAGGTTTATAAAATGGGTGATTTCCAACCAGCGTAATATCAGTTCCGTGAAGCGTAGTGATCATTGGAAGATTAATTCCTTCATTCTTCAACATCTGCTTCGCCATATAACCCGCATATGCATGAGGAATGGCATAATGCACATGAAGTACTTCAATTTTATATAATTTCACCATATCAACCAATTTGCTTGACAGCGCCAACTCGTAAGGCTGATAGTGGAAAAGAGGATATTCAGGAACGTTTACTTCGTGATAATGAACATTAGGATTTAAAAGTGCCAACCGTACCGGCTGACTGTAGGTAATAAAATGGATTTCGTGTCCGCGTCTGGCTAATTCAAGGCCTAATTCAGTTGCAACTACACCACTACCTCCAAATGTCGGATAACAAACTATTGCTATTTTCATGTATTAAATTTAGTAACTACGAAAGTACTTAAAAATAGCTTTTAATTAATCTTTTAAAATGTTAGATTTTTGTGAATAATAGACTTTATACTTTTTCGATTTTAAACCCGACAGGTTTTAAAAACCTGTCGGGTTTAGAATAATCCGTTAAAACAAGAAAGGCGCAAAATCTAAATTTTACGCCTTTTCTTTATTTTAAATTCTTCTTAGAAAAATCTGCTATGCCAACTATCGGCAGCAGGAACTTCCCATGATTCGTTGAATTCTTCAATATTATTTACCAGATTGTTAAATACAATTGTATTCTCTGATACTGATTTGTCTTTAACCATTTTCTTGAAATCGATTAAAGGTTTGTGTGCGATATGCTCACCCAGTTTAAAAGTCACGTTCATTTTGTCTAACAAATCAACGTTGTACTTTTTTTCCAAGCTTTGGATAAACTCCACCGAGCTATCGATCGAACAACCTGTTGCAGCCTGCACTTCCTGATTTACAGCCAAAATAATAAATCGGTTGTATTTCAACAGGTACGAAGCCTCCAGACTTGTTCCGTGTGCTGCCCATCCTTCTACAAAAGTTTTCAGATCGGCTTCTATTTCAGAAAATTCTTCCTCAGAAAACTTTCTGTTTGATTGATAAATCCAGACTCTGGATTCACCAGGTAAATTTTCAAAAGGTATATACATTTTTTAATTTTAGATTGTTGATTTTAGATTTTATATTGGGAAAGTTTCAAGTTTCAAGTTTCAGGTTTCAAGTTAAAAACTTAGTTCCTTAGCTCCTCAGAACCTTAGCCCCTCCTTCTACAAATCCTGTGCATTTGCAATTAACTCTGCAATATCCATTACTTTCACTTGCCCTTCTTTCTCCTGATGTTTAATACCATCGGTTAACATCGTATTGCAAAACGGACATCCGGCTGCAATAATATCCGGTTTTACTTCCAAAGCATCTTCGGTACGCAAAACGTTCACTTCTTTATTTCCCGGTTCGGCATCTTTAAACATTTGTGCTCCACCAGCTCCACAACATAATCCGTTTGCTTTTGAGCGCTTCATCTCAACCAGCTCAACATCCAGTTTCTGAATTAAGTCTCTTGGTGCTTCGTATACTTTATTTGCTCTTCCTAAATAACAAGGGTCATGAAAAGTGATTTTCTTCCCTTTAAACTGACCACCTTCAACGGTTAATCTGCCATCATCAATCAATGACTTTAAAAACTCTGTATGATGAATAACATCGTACTGACCTCCTAATTCCGGATATTCATTTTTTAAAGTATTGAAACAATGCGGACAAGCGGTAACAATTTTTTTGGCTTCATATGCATTAAGCACCTCGATATTCATCATGGCCTGCATTTGAAACAAAAACTCATTTCCGGCACGTTTTGCCGGATCTCCGGTACAGCTTTCTTCCGTACCCAAAACCGCAAACGAAACGTTAGTACGATTTAAGATTCGTACAAATGCTTTTGTAATTTTCTTTGCTCTATCATCAAAACTCCCTGCGCAACCAACCCAAAATAAAACTTCCGGTTGTGTTCCCTGGGCTAGCATTTCAGCCATTGTTGGCACTACTAAACTTTCTGACATCTTCTTTTGTTGTTAAATCGGTTAATTGTTTATTTGGTTAATCGCACTCCTTGCCATAACCCTACTAAAAAACCTTATATTTTATTCCAATCGATTAAAGGGTTGAACCAATAACCAATTAAACTTTTTTTTTTTAATTTTCGTTTTTCCAATTCAAGCGGTCCTGCTGGCTGTATTGCCAAGGCGCTCCGTTGTTTTCGATATTCGTCATCATGGCATTCAATGACATCGGAGCAGCACTTTGTTCCATTACCAAATAACGACGCATGTCCATAATAATAGACAACGGACTGATGTTTACAGGGCATTCCTCCACACAGGCGTTACAAGATGTACAAGCCCATAATTCTTCAGGAGTGATATAATCGTTTAATAATGTTTTATTATCCGGAACAAAAACTCCTTTATTGGCGTCTATGTTTTTACCCACTTCCTGCAAACGATCTCTTGTATCCATCATAATTTTACGAGGAGACAATTTTTTACCCGTTTGATTTGCCGGACATGATGATGTACAACGACCACACTCTGTACAGGTATAAGCATTTAAAAGCTGTACCCAGTTTAAATCCTGAACATCACTTGCTCCAAATTTTGCCGGAGCAGTATTTTCATCAACAGGAGCAGCCGCAAACGGATCTGCATTTGGATCCATCATTAACTTTACTTCTTTGGTAACCGATTCCAAATTATCAAACTGTCCTTCCGGGTTCAGGTTGGCAAAATAAGTGTTCGGGAAGGCCAAAAGAATGTGTAAATGTTTGGAGAAGTACAAGTAGTTCATAAAAACCAAAATACCCGCTATATGCAGCCACCAAAAGACTTCAAATAATAGCACCACCAATTCATTGGACATTCCGTTAAAAATTGGTGCGATGAACTGACTGATTGGAAAGCTGCCTGCTTTATGAAAAACAGCATCCGGAACATTCTGTAAATGCAGATCGGAAGCGTTCATTAACAAAAACAACATCATCAAAACAGTTTCGAAGTACAAAATGTAATTGGCATCACTTTTTGGGAAACCATCTAGATCAGGATTTATGAAACGTTTCAATCGAATCACATTTCTTCTGATCCAAAAAACAGTAACAGCAAAAATTACAAGTACCGCTAATATCTCAAATGAAGCAATTAAAACATCATATACTACTCCTAAATAAGGCGCAAAAATTCTATGTGTTCCAAACAACCCGTCGATAATGATCTCGAGTAATTCGATATTAATAATTATAAAACCAACGTAAACAAAGATATGAAGTATTCCAGCTACAGGGCGTCTCACCATTTTTGACTGCCCAAGAGCAATCAATGCCATGTTTTTCCAACGTGCTTTAGAATTATCTTTTCGGTTTACATCTACTCCCAGATTAATATTTCGGATGATTTTTTTTACGCTCGATGCAAAAAAACCGAAACCAATAATAAGAAGTATAGCGAATAAAATATTATCTAAATAACTCATTCTAATTAATTTTTAGTAGTTGGGTTAGCTTCTTCAGTTGGTGCTACATAAGGTTTGTTTTTCTTTCCGAAAAGAGAAACATTTACATAACGTGTCGGGTAAAGACGAACGTCCTGCAACAATAATTCAAGCTCTTTTGAAGTTTTCGCTAAATTATTATACAAAGCATCATCATTTAACAATTTACCGGCAGTACCTTTTCCTGAGTTTAAATTACTCATAAGACCGTCAACTTTAGCCAAAGTCTGATTCAGGTTTCTAACCGTTTTTCCTAAATCTGCCTTGTTTAAAGAATCTGATATTTTATTAAAGTTACTTGACATTTTATTAAAGTTGGTTACCACTCCGTTAATCTGCCCTTTATTGGTATCCAGAATCGAATTGATACTTCCCGAAGCTTTGTGAAACTGCTCCATCGTCTGGCTCAGTTCAGCTAAAGTTTTCTTCAGGTCCTCTTGTCCTTTTTTGTCTAAAACATTGTTCAATCCGGAAACCAGATTGTCAATATTCACCAACATTTTCTCTAATTTTATCTGAATAGGCTCAATTTTTCCGCCTAAAGATTCTTTCAGTCCTAATTCCACAACAGGAGTTAAAGTCTGCCCGTCAGCAGCAGGTTCTTTATCTGTTAGGTTTGGAATAATCTTGATCTGTTTTCCGCCAATTAAACTTGGGGAGTATAAAGATGCCTGACTTGTTTTAGAAATTGGAAAATCAGTTTTTAATTGAAGTTCAACTAATAATTTCCCTGTTACTTCATTGATTGTAATTTTAGTTACTTTACCAACAATAAGTCCGTTTATGGTAACGGGAGCTGATGCTGACAAATCTTCTACATTATCATATTCTACATATAATGTTTTGTAATTTGTAAAAAGGTCTCTGCCTTTTAAAAAACTATAGCCCCAAATAAATAATAAAATTGACGCGATGACTAAAATAGCCGTTTTAATTTCTCTTGTTAGTTTCAAAATTCTTAGTGTTTGTACAAAATTAATATAAATATTCGAACTAGAAGCTATTATTTAATGGCGTCTTGAATACTGATCTTTTCTCCATCTTTGGTTGCAACCAAAAACGCGGCTCCATATCCTTTATCTTTAGCTTCTTCCAAATATTTTTTGGCAGCATCGTAACTTGAAGTTTCCTGATAGAAATATTTGTAAATATTATTTTCGAATAACATTGTTACGTTTTTAAGTCCTTTAAAATTTCTAGGCTCTAGTGGTGTTTTTTTAATACTTGCGATAAGCTGTACTTTGAAGAATGTACCTTTTGGAGCGTTTTTGACCGCTGCAGTGTTTTCCACCTCTTTCGGTTTTGCCGGAGTCGAAGTATCTTTTGCCGGTTTTGCCTCCACTATTTCGGGAGTACCTGAACCGAAATATTCACTTTTGTAACTCAAAATCGCTTCGGCTATCGCTTTTGCAATATCATTTTGTCCTTCTTCTGAATTTAAAATATTTCCTTCTGTAGGATTAGATACAAATCCTGTTTCTACTAAGACTCTTGGCATATAGGCTTTGTGAAGTACCATAAAAGGCGCTTGTTTCACACCTCCCTGTCTCAATTTTTTTCCCAGTTTATCAAAATTATCTTCGATTTTACTGGCCAGCGAAATACTGTTGTCCAAATATTCTTCCTGCATTAAAGTCATTCCAACCATAGATTCAGGAGAGTTTGGGTCGTAACCTTCGTATTTACGTTTATAATCTTTTTCTAAGGTAATTACGGAGTTCTCTTTTTTCGCAGCTTCAAGATTCGATGCTACCTTACTCAAACCCATTACGTAGGTCTCTGTTCCGTCTGCAGCAGTATTTTTATTGGCATTACAATGTATAGAGACAAAAATATTTGAATTGGCTCTGTTGGCAATATTGGCTCTTTCGACCAAATCGATAAAAACATCTGTTTTACGCGTATAAATCACATGAACATTTGGACTTCCTTCTAAGATTTTACCCACTTTTAGAACAATAGCCAAAGCAATATTTTTTTCAATTCGTCCGCTGTAAACAGCCCCAAAGTCGTGATCACCATGTCCAGCATCAAGTGTTACCTTAAAAACATTTGCCTGGCTATAAGCACAAAAAGACAATATCGTTAGAAAAAAAGTAAATATTACTTTAATTTTGTTAAATCTATTCATAAATCTAAAAGTTAATTTTAATAAAACGCAACAGCTATAATTTTTACAATTGATTATTTTTGACAAAAAATTATATGTAAGTTTGACATGTCAAAAAACAAGCCATAATTTTACAAAAATAGCATTTAAACCTTTGCATACAAACTTATTTAATATCGTTTTATTATCATTTTTCCTAACTTTAGGATGTGGTAATTTATATTCGCAAGAGATAAAAAACAAAAAGAAGTCTTTACCCACTGTAAAACAAACAGATAAACCTACAACTGTTGCTCCAGCCAAACCTGAAGCCGCTACAACAGACACTATAAAGCTGGATACGGTTAAAGCCAAAAAGAATTTTCTGGACGCTGTTACCAAATATAAAGCGAAAGATTACGCGAAATACGACAAAAAAGCAAAAACGCTTACCTTATATAATGAAGCCGAACTCTACTATAAAGATGTAGAACTAAAATCGGGAATCATTGTTTTAAACATGGAAAAGGAAGAAGTTTATGCTGGACGTATCCGAGATTCTGCAGGTGTTTTGATACAATATCCAAATTTCAAACAGGGAGCCAGCGAAGTTCAGCCGGATTCTATCCGATTTAACTTTAAAACCAAAAAAGCATTAATTTATAATTCGAGAACCGAACAGGGAGAATTTAAAATTAAAGCAGCGGTTACCAAAAAAGAAAACGACTCGGTTTACTTTTTGCGTGGTGCCCGTTTTACAACTGCCAAGGACATTGATAATCCTGAATACTACTTTCAAACCAATAAAGTAAAATTTATTCCGGGCAAAAAAGTAATCACCGGTTTAACCAATATGGTTATTGCCGATGTACCTACTCCTCTGGCATTGCCTTTTGCCTATTTCCCGATGAGTCAGGAAAAGAGTGTTTCGGGTATTATTCTACCAAGCTACAACGACTCTAATACAAGAGGATTCTCTTTACAGAATGGAGGTTACTATTTTGCGTTAAGCGACAATTACGACCTTACTGTTTTGGGTGACTACTACACCAATGGTAGTTACGCCATGCGTTTTGAATCGCAATACGCTACAAAGTACAAGTACAGAGGAAATCTTAATATCCGTTATGAAAATTTAATCAACAGCGAACGCGGTTACCCTGATTATTCTAAAGAAAAAATCTACAACATTCAGTGGTCCCATTCAAAAGATACGAAAGCAAATCCTAATTCTACCTTTTCTGCCTCTGTAAACATGGGTAGTAGTAAGTATTTCAAACGCTCTATCAATCAGGCGAACGCAGGATCAAATTTAAATAACACTTTAAATTCATCCATCTCATACAACAAAACATTCAATACGATCCCTCAGGCGCGTATCTCTTTAACGGCAACACACTCGCAAAATACTCAAACGGAAAAAATCGACATGACGTTACCAACTCTGCAAGCCAGTGTGGATCGTGTATACCCGTTTGTTGGAAAAGACGGCGTTAAAAAAGGTTTCATCAAGAACATCAATTTTCAATATAACCTAAGCGGTAAAAACAGTATTTCAACAACAGATTCATTGTTTTTCAAACCACAAATGTTTAGAGATGCTAAAATAGGAATGCAGCACAGTATTCCTATTAGTACCAATTTCAAGCTGTTTAAATACTTTAGTGCGGGAGCCTCTACCAATTATCAGGAAACCTGGGTAACTAAAACCATTGCCAGAAATTATGATGCGACTAAAGGACAAGCCGTAACATCTACTATAAATGGGTTTGATGCTTTCAGAACCTATAACTTTAGCACCAACTTAGGAACTACAATTTATGGTACTTTCAATTTTGGTGAAGACAAAAAAATTCAGTCTGTACGCCACGTCATGAGACCAAACATAACGTATTCTTATACGCCTAGTTTCAATCAGTATTATGACAATTATACCGTTGACGCAACCGGAAAAATTAATACGTACTCCAGATTTGATGAAGGTATTTTTGGCGCTCCGGGCAACAACAACTCCAATATCGTATCCTTTGCCTTAAGCAACACTTTTGAAGCCAAAGTAAGAGATCGCGACAGCACAAAGACGGAGCCTAAAAAGATCATGTTATTAAACAATTTAAACTTTAGTACGAGTTATAATTTTAATGCTGACGGAAAAGAAACTTTAGCGTGGCAGCCTGTAATTGTAAGCGGTGGAACACAGCTATTGGACAATAAAATGAATGTCAATTTTGGGGCTGTTTTAAACCCGTATGCAATTGACAATGCAGGACATGTTATGAATGTTTTCAACATTGACAATGGCGGAAGCTTGTTCCGATTAACCAGCGCCAATGTTACTTTAAACTATTCGTTTTCCAACAAGGGAACAAAGGAAGAAAAGAACACACAAAGCCAGCGAAATGGTGGTCGTAATGATGATTTATTCGGAACAAATACCGACTTAAACGATCCACGAAACAGCCAGTTTGCTAACGAGAAGGATGATGATAAAGATGTGATAAGCGAATTTTTCAGTTCAAAGCTTCCATGGGATATGACAATGGCCTACTCTCTAACCTACTCGAATGCCGCCAGAGAAAATAAAATTACCGGAAATTCCATCATGATATCCGCCAATATGGACATCACTCCTAAATGGAAAGGCGGAGTTTCTACGGGTTACGATTTTGTACAAAAAGGGGTTACTTTTACGCAGTTTCGTTTTGAAAGAGATTTATTAAGCTGGAGAATGGCATTTAACTGGACGCCAATTGGTCCAAACTCAAACTGGAATTTCTTTATTGGAATTAAATCCGGAATGTTGAGCGACATCAAATGGAACAAGCGTAGTACTTCAAATCGATAAACGATCGAACAAAAATAATTTATTATGAAAAAAATCATCTTTACTGAAAAAGCACCAGCGCCAATTGGTCCTTACAACCAGGCCGTATTATCAGGAAACACACTTTATGCATCAGGTCAGATTGCGATCAATCCGGCTTCTGGCGAACTTATTACGGACAACATCAATGATGAAACAAAACAAGTAATGGAGAATATTGCTGCAATTTTAGAAGCTGCTGATATGACTTTTGAAAATGTGGTTAAAGCAACTATCTTCATTATGGATATGAATAATTTTGGAGCAATAAACACGGTTTACGGTTCTTATTTTAACGAAAAAACAGCTCCTGCACGTGAAACTGTTCAGGTTGCCTGTTTACCAAAAAATGTAAATGTTGAGATTTCAATAATTGCAGTACAATAAAAAATTGTTTCAAGTTTCAAGTTTCAGGTTGTACTCAAACTATCGAACTTGAAACTTGAAACCTGAAACCTGAAACAAAAAAACCATTACGAGTCGTAATGGTTTTTTTATTATATCTAAAAATAGAAATTCTATAATTGCAAAGCGATAGCATTTAACAGCAGCTGCGCCGAAGCTTCATTTGTTGCCAGAGGTACATTATGCACATCACAAACACGAATTAACATATTAATATCAACTTCATGAGCATGACTTGCCAGAGGATCTTTAAAGAAGAAAACCATTTTTGTTTTCCCTTCGGCTACTCTTGCAGCAATTTGTGCATCACCCCCCATTGGTCCGGAAAGCATTCTTTTTACCTTAAAACCAGCATTAACAGCTTTGCTTCCTGTAGTTCCCGTTGCGATTAATTTAATGTTTTCCTGAAGCAGCAAGTCTTTGTTTTTATTCAAAAACTGAACCATGTCTGCCTTTTTTCCATCGTGAGCTATAATAGCAATTTCCATATTTTAATTCTATTTATTGATTTGCAACGTGGTACGCAATTAATCCATCAATAGGCCTTCTTAAAACATTACCCAATTGAAGTTCGTACTTATCAAAAGTTTCCTGTAATTCCTCTTTTAGATAAAAAGCGATAGAACCTACAAAATGAACCGGAACTTCTTTGCAATTATCAAATTGCTTGATGTAATTTTTAACGAAAGATTTCATGCCTTTGAAGATAATCTTTCTGCAAAACTGCGTGTCTTTATGTTTGATTAAGAACTTTGCAAAGGTCGCTAAATAAGCATTTGGATTTGGTTCTTTGTACAATTTATTCTTGATAAAATCAGGATCTAAATTATACTCTTTCTCAAATTCAACAGCCAGTTCTTTTGGCATTTTATTGAAATAGTACTTTCTGATTAATTCTTTTCCAAAAACATTTCCACTACAATCGTCCATGGCGATAAACCCTAACGACTGTACTTTCTGATGCAATACTTTTCCATCAAAAAAGCTACAGTTAGAACCTGTTCCAAGGATGCTTACAATCGCAGCTTCTCCTTTTGGAGTTGTTGCATATACCGCAGCATAAGTATCTTCCTGAACTTCGACAATTGCATTCTCAAAATACTGCTGAAATATTTGCGAAAGCTCTGTTTTCATTCGGTCTGTCCCACAACCTGCTCCATAAAAGAACAAATGTGTGGCGGTTTTTTTATTTTGCAAAATATCAAAACGATCGTTTAATCTTTCGATTATTTCCGGACCGTCAAGAATTTCAGGATTTAATCCTAAAGTTTGTGTGGTGAATAATACTTTTCCATTATCATCAATTGCAATCCAATCGGCTTTAGTAGATCCACTATCAACTATTAATTTCATTTTATTTAGTTTTTGGATTAGGTTTTTCTTTAGCTAAATAAAAAGTATGCTTTTAAATTAATTAAAGAAGTAACAAAATAAGAAAATCCCATTACTATACAATAACGGGATTTTGCAAAAATATATATTATTATTTTAAACCTGCGATATGCACAGACAAATCAATCAATTTACTTGAATATCCGTACTCATTATCATACCAGGATACTAATTTGAAGAAAGTTGAATTTAAACCGATTCCGGCACCTGCATCTACAACTGAAGTTCTTTTGTCAGAAATAAAATCCTGAGAAACAACTGCATCTTCTGTGTATCCTAAGATCCCTTTCATTGTAGTTTCAGAAGCGTTTTTCAAAACAGCCATAATTTCTTCGTATGAAGTTTCTTTGGCTACTTTTACTGTTAAATCTACTACAGAAACGTCAGCAGTAGGAACACGGAAAGACATCCCTGTTAATTTTCCATTCAAAGCAGGAATTACTTTTCCAACAGCTTTAGCAGCTCCTGTTGAAGAAGGAATGATGTTGATGCTTGCAGCACGTCCACCTCTCCAGTCTTTTCTTGAAGGACCGTCAGCTGTCATTTGAGTTGAAGTTGTTGCGTGAACTGTTGTCATTAAACCTTCAACAATTTCGAAATTATCGTGAATTACTTTAGCTAAAGGAGCTAAACAGTTTGTAGTACAAGAAGCATTAGAAACTACTAAATCTGTAGCTTTTGCCGTTTCATGATTTACTCCCATTACAAACATTGGAGCATCAGCAGACGGAGCAGAAATGATTACTTTTTTAGCACCTCCTTTGATGTGTTCGTTTGCCGTTTCGATAGTAGTAAAAATACCAGTACATTCAGCCACTACATCTACATCAACCTCGTTCCATTTTAAGTCAGCAGGGTTTCTTTCAGCAGTGATACGAATATTTCTTCCGTTTACGTAAAGTTTTCCTTCTTTTACTTCTACAGTTCCATTGAAACGACCGTGAACTGAATCATATTTTAACAAGTAAGCCAAGTGATCTACATCTAACAAATCATTGATTGCTACTACTTCTACATTATCTCTATTGAAAGTTTCTCTAAAAACGATTCTTCCGATACGTCCAAATCCGTTTATTCCTAATTTTACTTTTGACATTTTACTTAATTTTTTGTTTTTTATTACACTAATTCAAAGTCTAATTTCCTCACAATAAACTTCTTTCCTTTTTAAACTTTTTTTTATGTCGACATGATATCGGACACTCTCAACAATTCTCTGTCAATCTCAGATTTACCTTTGATTGCCTGTTCAAGAGGTGTCAAAACAACTTTGTCAGCCTGCAAACCAACCATATAATTTGATTTTCCTTCTATTAAGGACTCTACCGCTTTTACTCCTAAACGGCTTGCCAAAACACGGTCAAAACAAGATGGAGAACCACCTCGCTGCATGTGTCCTAACACAGATACCCTAACATCATACTCAGGCAGGTTGGCTTCTACGTAATCTTTTAGTTCGAAAACGTTTTTACCAATTTTATCTCCTTCGGCGATCACTACGATACTTGATGATTTTCCTGAAGCTTTACTTTTTTGAAGAGAATCTAATAATCGGTCTAAACCTAAATCTTCTTCAGGAATAAGAATTTCTTCGGCACCGGCTCCAATTCCGGCATTAAGAGCAATATGACCTGCATCTCTACCCATTACCTCTACAAAAAACAGACGGTTATGCGAACTTGCAGTATCTCTGATCTTATCGATACAATCTACAACAGTATTTAAGGCTGTATCATAACCTAAAGTATGACTGGTTCCAAAAATATCATTATCAATTGTTCCCGGGATTCCCATTACTGGAAAACCATATTCTGAATTAAAAATTAATCCTCCGGTAAAACTTCCGTCTCCTCCAATAACAACCAAAGCATCAACTCCGGCTTTTAAAAGATTCTCGTGTGCTTTTTTTCTACCTTCAGGGCTTCTAAACTCAACTGAACGAGCTGATTTCAGAATCGTTCCACCTTTGTTTACAATATTATTTACGCTTCGGGGTCCCATTTCTTTGAAGTCTCCTTCAATCATTCCCTGATACCCTCTATAAATTCCTATGCATTCTATATTATGATAAGCGCATGTTCGAACAACTGATCGTATTGCGGCATTCATTCCTGGTGAGTCACCTCCCGATGTTAGAACACCAACTTTTTTTATTGTTTTTGGCATTATTTAAGTATTAAAGTGTAAAATTAGCAAACATTCACCACTTCTTGGGTTATGTTTATAATAAATTAATAAAATATGTTAAATTCAAACGTTTTCGTTAATAAGTTTTTCTATTACTAAAAATTCATTTACAATAATAAATGTCCCTTATTTTAATTGAATGTTTAAAATTAACAATACATAAATGAAGTGTTATAAAATTTCAGGGCATCCTCCCCTTTTCAAAAAAATAAGTGGATCTATAAATTTAGCACAAAAAAACCATTCGCAGCAACGAATGGTTTCTTATGAGTGTATTTTTAACAAATTTCCTAAAAATCATTATCCGGAATCAATCCTTCATTGTTTATAGGCGGCGGAACTTTTCGTTCTTCCTCTTTTTTCTCTTCTTTCTTATCCTTCTTTTTGTTCTTGTCTTCCTTCTTTTTATTGGAGAAGTTCACAAAATCCGGATTTAGATTGGAATCCTGTAAATCATTCGAAGAGTTTTTTATCGCTCTTTCCAATTTGTGGTTTTTAAACAGTTTATTGACCAATTCGCTAAAAGTATCAAAGTCGACTTCATACGAGATACCCACTCCCTGCGTATACCCAATTCCCTGTCCGATATAATTAATATCATTTTCTTTATTGAACAAACGAAGATTCATGGATCCGTCCTCATTTACCCTGTACAGTATCTCAATATCTCCTACGATAGCAGACTCATTAACCCCACCCACAGGAACTCCGAGTTTTCCATTGATTGTGATTCTTTCATTGATCTGCGAAGAGATGTTTGCCACAAACTGCCCGTCAGCTTCCTGACCCAATCTTTTGTCTGCCGAGATATAATTTAAATCGATATTCACCTTATCGTTATCCGATTTGATAATCCCTCCCAGTAAACTCGAAGCGGTTTCGGTTAATGTTCCCGACAAATCGCCCTGGCTAAATCCATCAGTACTCATAAACGAACCTGTCGATAACAAATACAAGGCCTGTGTTTGACGAATGTCTTTGTCATCTAACTTATATTGGATCTCCGATTTAAGTACGTTACTGACAGATGGGAACTGTATATCAAAATTAGGCTCCGGACTGGCTAAATCTCCACGCAATCCAATTACCACTTCTACCGGTACTTTTTTATTAAATGAAGAGGTATTGTCTAACAATACAGCCGGATTTGCAGTTGTTTTATAAACGGCTTCCAAATTCAGCTGTGCTTTCATAGGGTTTCCTTCCCAAATGATAGACCCACCTTTCTTAACCGAGAATTTTTTATCAATTAAACCACCGTATTTAAAATTGTAAGTTCCTTCATAGGCCTGGAAATCCCCCCACATATTAAATTTACCCAGTGTGTTAATTTTAAACAATAACGAACCGTATCCTTTTCCTTTCATCCCGTGTCCGGAATTTCTATCCAGAATTACTTCTACTTCGGCATCAGGCGTAATATCAAAATCAAACTCCAGCTCCAATCCGTTATAGTTTTTGGTCTTTTCGAGGATTCCATTTGCCAGGTTATATTTTTCCTGAGGAGTAACAAAATGAATCCAGCTGCTTTCCCCAACACTTTGCGCATTGTTTATCGGAATCTTAACCTGAGTTCCTTTTTCTGATTTTGCGTCTACCTTTATAAACAGGCTTTCTGTTGGTCCTTTAATACTTGCGGTACCATTTATAAATGCCGTACCAAAATAGGCCGCATCTTCACTGTCTTTGGTATCCAGTGCCACCAAGCGTTTAGAAGTAATCGTTAAATCGAGCTTCCAATCGCCAAAGTTATGATGTTCGATACTTCCATTGAGCAAACCTTTAGTTCCGTACTTCGTATCCGTCAGTTGATTGTTTCTGAAAAGGAATTTCTCATCAGTTAAGTCAATTACGGTACGATCACTTAACTCGTAATCGGTATTTAGATACGGAATAGTCATTCCCGCTTTCTCGACATACAAACGTCCGTTAATTTCAGGTTTTTTTAAATTTCCAACCACAGCGGCATTTCCTGAAACCGATCCGCGAACATTGGATAAGACATCTCCTCCAACGGCTCCTAAAGTAGCCAGATTAAACCCTTCGAGTTTCAAACTCAAATCCAACATCGTCTCTTTGTTCTCTACCGCAAAAGTTCCTTCTGCTTTAAAAGACTCCGTAAAGCCGTTTTGGATAGTCGAGTTTATGGTAAATTTCTTAAAGCTTTCATCTCCGGAAATATCAAAATTAAGCGTTCCTAAATCTGTTTTATTCAGGTTGAGATGATCAATCACAATCGATGCTGTGGGCTGATAGACGTCTTTATTTTGTTTGTAATTTACATTTCCGTTCAGGTTACCATTAAAGACAAACTTAGAATTGAATGGCGTAATCTTATTAATATCAACATCTTCAAAATTCAGCACCAGATCTTTATAGTCCTTGCCTTTTATAACACCATTTAAATCAATTTTCTGATTCTCATGCGACAATACAATGTTCTCAATGCTAAAGTTTTTAAAATACTGATCAAAGATAATCTGATTGTCTTTTTCCGCATCTTCATTTAAATACCATAAATAGTCTTTAAATTTCATTTCCGATTTCTTAATCCCGACGATATTGTTTTTGTTTTTATCGATGGTATGATAAAGATCCAGATTGT
Organism: Flavobacterium sp. N502536; assembly: GCF_025947345.1. NCBI lineage: Bacteria > Pseudomonadati > Bacteroidota > Flavobacteriia > Flavobacteriales > Flavobacteriaceae > Flavobacterium > Flavobacterium sp. N502536. The sequence continues at coordinate 136,940 of NZ_CP110011.1, forward strand.
AATAATCCTCTCCCTTATCCCCACCTTTAAATTCAGATCTTACAAACAGGGTGTCTTTAGCCGTAACGTTAATCAGGTTGAAATCGCGTATCTTATAATAAGGTGTTTTAATACTGTCTAACTCCACATAAGCATTGTACAGCGTGTTTTTATTGTCGATGCTAATTCGGATATTGTCAAAGGTATTTTTCGCAGCAGTGATTTTTTCAGAATTAAATTTGAATTTAAATTCTTGCAAATCCGAGTCAATTTTCCCTCTAACCACAGTACTGGAGTCAATCTTGATATCGGGATACAACATTTCGACGATCTTGTCATACACATGAAAGTTGAAGCGCAAAAACTGCCCTTTCTTGACTTTGTACGGTTTATAATTGGTATACAAACTTCCTACCGAATTCATCACTAGCTTGTCCAATTGTGCAAACTGAAACTTACCTACTATTTCTCCGTTTACCACATCATTAGAACTAATGGTTATGGTGCGCAGTTTGTCTGCATCAAAATTGGAGTTAACCGAAATCTCGTCGAAAATATAAGTGTCTTTAGGATTTTGATAAACCGCATCTTTGATGGAGATCGCTCCCTGTAAATTCTCTATCGAATTTCCGGTCATTTCTACGACAACATCACCTCTGAATTGTGAAATAGAATCGTCGACAAATTTAAGTTTTCGCAAGTCGGCATTGTCTACGTTAATATGAAAATCATAACGGTTTTCACGTTTACTCAAATCGACCATACCGTCAAACATCAAATTCAAATTGGGGTCATTTATAGAAACCTGTCCTTTATAATACGGCAATTTAAAATTCCCGTTAACCACAATATTATTATAGGTGTATTTATTGTAATCTAATTTGGTGATATCCCCTTTGACAATCGTATTGAGGTATTTTTCTGTAAAACCTTTTCCGTCTACATCTACATTCAAAGTCGTTCTGCCAATATCCTTGCGATCAAGCACTGCGCCAATGTTAAAATTGTCCAGAATGATATTTCCGGAATAGGAGGCTTTATCAATAAAATCGATATTGTTCATATGCAAATCGACCTGCCCGTTACCCAAATCGGTAATCATCTTAAAATCGGTTTCTAAAGCCGTGGTCGAGACTTTTGCCTTTCCAACAATATTGAATCTGCCAATCTTCTGTAATTCTTTCGGCAGTTTTTTACCTAAAATACTCGGCAGTAAAACCACCAGATTATCGTAACTCGAAACCAGTTTTTCGAACTTACCGTCCATAGAAAACTTCTGAGTTTTGCTTCCTAAAAGATTTTTGAAATTAATGGTTCCGAAGATCTTCGAACCATTGGTATCACTCAATCTAAGACGTCTTAAATTCAGGTCATTCAGTGTTCCTTTTATTTTTGTCTTAATTTTAAAATGCTGATTTTTACCCAATCCGTCATAAAAATAACGAATATCATTTGAAGCAATAGAAGCGGAATCTAGTGCTACATCAAATTTTACTTTATCGGTAAAATGGAGGAAATCCTCTATTTTATAATTTAAAATCGCTTTTCCGTAAAGAGAAGATCTTTTCGTTTTTATTGCTAAATTTTCAACCTTGATCTGCTTTTTGGTATAACTGAATTTCCCCGCAAAATTGGAAACATACAAACCGCGATGATCCAAAAAGGAAAACCGATGAATGTTGGTGCTCACATCCGGTCCGTATAACTTAAATTCGCTTATATAAGCGTTTAACTTTTTAAAATCAAGAAATCGTGGTGTAGTTTTATTCTCATCAACGACAGAAAAAGCTCCTTTTGAAATGTAAGCGTTTTTGGCTGTCATCAAAAAATGCTTGTCTGATTTGGGCGTTTTTTTTCCCGTTTCAAACAACTTAATAAACTTGTTGATGTTATTCTCGTCTTCGTTTTTATACGTTTTCAGATTAAAAATCATACCCGTCAGCCGAAGATCTCCAAAAAGCAAATCACCATCTAATAATCTTTTAATACTAAGAATATCAGTGGTAATTATATCAGAATAGATTAAAGTCTTCTTATGATGGTCCCGAATCAGGACCTTCTTGAGTTTTACACCTCCAAAAATGTTTATGGCTACTTTTTCTACACTAATATCTGTCTTAAAGTCAGTGTTTAGAGATTCTGTAACATAGTTTGCAATTTTTGTCTGAACAACAGGCAAAGCCAGAATGATAGCAAGTGCTAACAAAAGTAAAATTAAACCAATTAGGGTTCGTGATATTATTTTCTTTACTTTTCTGATAGCTGCTTTATTTTAGTTTTCTTTTAAATTTACTTTGAACAGACAAAGAACGGCTGTTTTTGATAAAAATTCTTTAATTTTGGCTTCTCCTTATATAATAAGAAATTCAAATATTTGATTTGTCAAATATAATCCAAAATTCGTGCTTTTATATGCAAAATTCAGAGGTTTTTATTCTTGCCATCGAAAGTTCATGCGATGATACTGCTGCCGCGGTTCTACATAACGACAAAGTACTCTCAAATGTTGTGGCCAATCAGTTAATTCACAATCAATATGGAGGTGTGGTTCCTGAATTAGCTTCAAGAGCGCACCAGCAAAATATTGTTCCGGTAATTGATGCCGCACTTCGCAAGGCAAATGTACAAAAAGATCAATTAACAGCGATTGCTTTTACACAGGGTCCGGGCCTAATGGGGTCATTATTAGTGGGCAGTTCTTTTAGTAAATCGTTATCCTTAGCTTTAAAAATTCCGCTAATTGCTGTAAATCACATGCATGCGCATATTCTGGCTCATTTTATAGACGAAGAAGGTTTTGATAAACCGGAGTTTCCTTTTCTGGCGCTGACTATTAGCGGAGGACATACTCAAATTGTTAAGGTAAATGGCTTTTTTGATATGGAAATTATCGGAGAAACTACTGATGATGCTGTGGGTGAAGCTTTTGACAAAAGTGCCAAGATTCTCGGACTCCCTTATCCGGGCGGACCGCTTATCGATAAATATGCAAAATTAGGAAACCCAAAAGCTTTTGCGTTTACCAAACCTAAAGTTCCTGGACTTGATTTTAGTTTCTCAGGACTAAAAACGGCCATTTTATATTTCATTCAAAAGAAGAAATTGGAGAATCCGAATTTTATTGAAGAAAACCTCAATGACATTTGCGCTTCTATTCAACATACGATTATCGAAATTTTGATGGATAAGTTGAAATTAGCGGTAAAAGAAACCGGAATCACACAAATCGCAATTGGCGGAGGAGTTTCGGCCAATTCAGGCATCAGAACCCGATTGAAAGAAAGTGAAGGCAAATACGGCTGGAAAACTTTCATTCCAAAATTTGAATACACTACCGACAATGCTGCAATGATAGGAATTGTAGGGTATCAAAAATATTTATCAAGTCGTTTTGAAACTTCAGCAGTAGTTTCGAAAGCGCGAATCCAATTTTAATTATGCAATTATTTTACAACCCAGATATTGATGAAACTACAGAACGTTTTTCTTTTGATAAAGAAGAAAGCCGTCATATTATAAAGGTTTTACGCAAAAAAGATTCTGACATCCTACACGTAACAAATGGCTTAGGCTTATTGTTTGAAACAGAGATTACTTTAGCCTCCGACAGTAAATGCATTGTAGAGGTGCTTTCGATCACAAAATCACCGGCTCCAAAGTTTAAACTGCATCTGGCGGTTGCTCCAACCAAAATGAATGATCGTTTTGAATGGTTTTTGGAAAAAGCGACAGAAATAGGAATCCAGGAGATCACACCTGTTTTTTGCGATCGTTCGGAACGAAAAGTAATCAATCCGGAACGTTTTGAAAAAATTATCTTATCGGCAATGAAACAATCCAATGAGACCTTTTTACCAAAACTGAACGAGGCAATTTCGTTTAAGGAATTCATCAAACAAAAAAACGAAGGCTTACAATTGATCGCACATTGTGAAGAAACGGATAAAAAATCGTTGAAAGAAGTTTTAAAACCGAATGAGAATGTTACCCTGCTCATTGGTCCTGAAGGTGATTTTTCTGAAAAAGAAATTGCACTCGCTTTAGAACATAACTTTGTGCCGGTTACTTTAGGAAATACCCGATTGCGTACCGAGACGGCTGCCATTGTAGCTTGTCATAGTGTTGTTTTTTTTAATGAAGTTTAATCATCCGCGAGTTTTGTCAATTCGACGAAGGAAAAATATCCGTTAGAAACTCCGCCAAGAAAATCACCAATCATTGTTGAGCTGTTTATCTAAATGACAAGAGGAACTTGTAATAAAAGTTAAACGACTAGTTAAATACCATCCTATGAAAAAAATATTTCTCTTATTACTATTGGTTTCCGTTTCTTCCTTTTCACAGGAAATTGCGTTGCTAAAATACAGCGGTGGTGGTGATTGGTATGCAAATCCGACCTCATTACCCAATTTAATAAAGTTTTGCAATGCGAATATAAACACCCGAATAAAAGCAAAACCGTCAACAGTGGAGCCTAGCAATCCGGATCTGCTCTCCTATCCGTTTGTTCACATGACGGGACATGGAAATGTTGTTTTTAGTGATGCCGATGTGAGTAATCTTAGAAATTATTTAAATGGCGGCGGTTTTCTTCATATTGATGATAATTACGGAATGGATCAATACATTCGAAAAGAGATCAAAAAAATATTTCCAAATAATAATTTAATCGAAATTCCGGCAAACCATCCCATATTTCAAAAACCGTATCCCTTTCCAAATGGTTTACCCAAAATTCACGAACACGACGGAACACGTGCGCAGGCCTTTGGTATTTTTGTAGAAAACAAACTCGTATTACTCTATACTTACGAATGTGACTTAGGAGATGGCTGGGAAGATCCTGAAGTACATAATGACCCTGCCGCGGTTAGAGATAAAGCTCTAAAAATGGGTGCCAACATTATCAATTATATTTTTACCAATTAAATTTTAGAAGGTGCAACTTACTCACGAAGAAAATCAATTTGAAAGAAAAACATTTCCGATTACATTAGTTTGTGATCACATTTATTTTCAGCAAAATATCGGTTCTCTTTTTAGAATCAGTGAGGCATTTGGTGTCGAGAATATCATTTTTTTAGGAAAAGATATTCCGTTAACTCCCCGAAAAATCAACAAAACTTCACGAAGCACTCATCTTCATGTAGCCCATACCATAATTGAAGAAACAGCCGATCTTGCTGATTACCTGCTTCAAAATAATTTTGAAATTATTGCTTTAGAAATCGCAAGCAATAGCAAACTTCTAAGAGAAGTTCTTATTCCTGAAAATCAAAAAATTGCACTTTTAATTGGAAGTGAAATTAATGGAATCTCTGAGGATCTTTTAAAAATTTCAAACCAAATTGTCCACATCAATATGTTTGGAAAGAACAGCAGTATGAATGTTGTGCAAGCGGCGAGTATTGCACTTTATGAGATTACTTCTTTTTAAACTTTTTCACATTTTAAATTGTAAGTATAAAATTCCACCTATTGCTGTTTTTTCTGGGATTCCATGACTAATCAGCACCAAATATTACCATTATTTTAACAGTTATTCTTACGTGTAAATACGCATTAAAATTTCATTCTGTAATATTTGTCAATAAAATCCTCTATAAAGAACAAAAATCAACTCAATAACATTCTCAAAAACAACATTGTACGAATTTACTTCTTAATAATTTTAGTGATTTTTTTGTAAGAACTAGATTGTACAAGGGATTGTAAAATTCTCACAAATAATATATTGTAATTATTTTGTTACAATAATTATTTTGTTATAAAATTGCAATATAATTAACCAAAGCAAATTTTTTATAACAAAAACCCAAGTTATTATGAAAAAAATCATTATTACTGCATTCACAGCATTAGTGCTGTTTTCTTGTCAAAACGACCAATCTGAATCTACTGATTCAAAAATTGATGCTATTGCACATCGCGGATGCGCAAGCCAGGAAGTTTTAGAGGCTCAACTGAAAGCTGATCCTACTTTAGCAATCAGAATGAACGAAATCAATGCCTTTACCGAAAATGCCATCTTGACAAAACGTCTTGTAAACGGTAAAATTGAAATTCCTGTGGTAGTGAACGTTCTTTACAGAACTGCAGCAGAAAACATTTCTAATGCACAAATTCAAACTCAAATTGACGTCTTAAACAAAGATTTCAATGCATTAAACTCAGATTACAATAGCGTACCAGCGCTTTTTTCAGGTGTAAAAGCCAATGTTGGAATTACTTTCGTTTTAGATCAGGTAATTAGAAAATCGACTACAAAAACTTCATGGGGAACAAGTGACGCCATGAAAAAAACAGCTCAGGGTGGTCTTGCACCAACTTCTCCAACAACAAAATTAAACATGTGGTCTTGCACCATTGGAGGAGGTATTTTAGGTTATGCACAATTTCCTGGAGGAGCTGCTGCTACAGACGGAGTTGTTGTTGATCCGAAATATTTTGGTCTTTCAGGAGCTGCAAATGCACCATTTAACTTAGGAAGAACAGCTACTCACGAAGTAGGACACTGGATGAACCTACGTCACATTTGGGGAGATGCTACTTGTGGAAGCGATTTAGTTTCAGATACTCCTACTCACAATACAGCAAATTACGGTGTACCTGCATATCCTCACTATAGCACTTGTTCAGGAACTCCTGTTGAAATGACAATGAACTATATGGATTATGTTGATGACAACGCTATGTACATGTTCTCACAAGGACAAAAAAGCAGAATGGCTGCGATATTTGTTACCGGAGGTGCCAGAGCTTCTTTTGGAATCTAAATATAGACAAGCATAAAAGACAAACTTGAAAAGCGGGATGGCAACATCCCGCTTTTTTTCGTTTACCTGTAAACTTCAAAAGCTTTTTCCTATATTTATCCTTTAAAACCGAATCATGATCACATCGAAAATTATTTCAAACGGAATTTTAAGAGCTTTAACTACCATCCTGGTTGTCGCCGCTATTTTGTATTTTCTATACCAAATTCAGACTGTAATTGTCTATTTATGTATTTCGTTGCTATTGTGCTTAATCGCAAATCCATTAATACAATTTTTAAAGAATAAATTAAAGTTCAGCAATTCACTGGCAGCCACTACAGCGCTAATTTTATTCATACTTGCCATCGTTGGCTTCATTTTATTGTTTGTTCCGTTAATCATTTCACAAGCCAATAATTTATCACTATTGGATACCCAAAATCTGCAACAGCAATTTCTACAAACGGAGCGCACTATTGAAACTTATTTTAATATTCAGCATCTTGATTTAAATAAAGTTTTAAAAGAATCTAAAATAACATCGATAATCGATTTCAGCTACTTTACCGGTTTTCTAAATTCAATTATAGGCTTCATGGCGAATATCGGAATGGGGTTGGTTTCGGTATTCTTTATTACGTTTTTCTTTATCAAAGATCAGGACGCCTTTAAGGTTAGTGCCCGAAAAATTCTTCCTGATACGAATGAAGACAAAATCTTAAATTCGATCACTAAAATCAACCATTTCCTGACCCGTTATTTTATAGGTCTGTTGCTGCAATTAACGGTTGTATTTATTTTGTATTTAATCGTTTTAATGATATTTGGAAATAAAAACGCTTTTGTTATCGCCTTTTTATGTGCCATTTTGAATGTTATACCTTATATAGGACCAATTATAGGAACTATACTGGCGGGAATTTTAACCATGATCAGTATGATTGGAAGCGATTTTCAATCTGAGATACTTCCTAAAACCATCTATGTAATCATCGGGTTTTTATTGGTTCAGGCCATTGATAATAACATCAGCCAGCCTATAATCTCATCAAAAAGCGTAAATTCGCACCCGTTAGAAATATTCCTGGTTACTTTAATCAGCGGAATTACTTTTGGAATTGTTGGAATGATCATTGCCATTCCGGTATTTACGATGCTGAAAGTAATTTTAAAGGAATTTTTTCCTGACAACAAAATTGTCTCTGTATTAACCGAAAGAATTTAACATTGAATACTGCTATTTTAAACCAAAACATTCAGGAATTCATAACTCAAAATAGTGGTGTCCCAATTACAAAATTAGCGCTTCAGAAAAATCCTTTTCCTGAAATCGACTGGATTGTACTTTTAAATCAGATTGAAGCAAAATCAAAAGCAAAAGACAAGCTGCCAACCTGGTTTGAGACCGCAAATATTATTTATCCTTCTAAAATATCCGTTGAACAAACTTCATCTGAAAAAACGGCAGCCTATAAAGCTTCTTTAATTTCCGGTGAAAGTTTAATTGACCTTACCGGAGGTTTTGGTGTCGACGATTATTATTTCTCTAAAAAATTCAAAAAAATAGCGCACTGCGAAATAAACGAAGATTTATCGGCTATTGTCAAGCATAATTTTGAACAGCTAAAAGTCGAAAATTGCACTTTCTATGCCAATGATTCTACTTCTGTTTTAAATGATTCTGATCAAAAATGGGATTGGGTTTATATTGATCCGTCCCGCAGGAACGATGCTAAAGGTAAAGTTTTTATGCTGAAAGACTGTTTGCCTAATGTTCCCGATTTACTGGATTTCTACTTTAAAAAAACAGCTGCTGTCTTAATAAAAACGGCTCCGTTATTAGATCTTTCTGCTGGCTTATCCGAACTTCAATTTGTCAAAAACATTCACATTATTGCGCTTGAAAACGAAGTAAAAGAATTGCTTTTTGAAATCCATCATCAGTACTCCGGCGAAATCACCATAAAAACGGCCAATATTTTAAAAGACAAAATAGAGACTTTCGAGTTTGTTATGGGCCATGAAACGGTTATCCCTTCTTACGGTCTTCCTCAGAAATATATTTATGAGCCCAATTCGGCTATAATGAAATCGGGAGGATTCGAAGAAGTCAGTGCATTTTTTAAGATCGATAAACTCCACAAACATTCACATTTGTATACTTCCGAAAATTTAATAGATTTTCCGGGACGCCGTTTTGAGATCGAAAAAGTGATTCCCTACAGTAAGAATGAAATGAAAACTGAGCTTGTCAATCAGCAGGCCAATATCACTACACGAAACTTTCCGGACACGGTGGAAAACATTCGAAAAAAGTGGAAAATAAAAAATGGCGGAAATTTGTATTGTTTTTTTACAACTGATAAAAATGATACCAAAATAGTTTTAATTTGCAGAAAAATAACTTAAAAATGAAACAACTAATTACACTAACCTTTTTCTTATTAACCTTTACTGCCTTTGCACAAAAACCATGTGAATACAGTACAAATGTAAACGACTCTATAGGCAGCTACAAAGTAACCAACGAGTATATGATCAGTGAAAAATACTTTGGCGGAACATTTGATTATGTTTTCTTCGCACTGGCACAAACCGATGGTTTACCAACCTTAAATTTACAGCTTATCCAAAAAAGCAAAGACTTCATAAAAGCAAACTGCTTCGATAAAAACTCAAAGGTTTTTTTACAATTAGAAAACGGAAAAATAGTAACGTTGATTCATATTGATAAAGAAAGCTGTGGAACGCTTATTCGTGATGAAAAAGGTTTTGACAACCGAATCAATACCGGAATTTTTATGTTTATGAAAGACAACTTCGAAGATCTTAAAAAATCGCCAGTTTCGATTATGCGAATAAAATACCTGACCACTGTAGAGGATTATATTGTAAAAAGAGATCTAACTTCGGAATTGAATGGTAAAGTTTACCATCCGAATACTTATTTCATGGAAAACATAAGATGTGTTGAATAATTAATCGCATTTCCACTTTTGGTTGGAGACTTTATCGTTTAAACCTGTTTTTAAATTATAATGCCACCACTCTGAATCAAAAGAATTGAATCCATTTTTGATCATCACACTTTTCAAATATTTTCGATTTGCTTTAACCGACACCGGAAATTTTTTATAATTATGACTGGCTTCAATGCCAAAAAAATCAAAATTAGTACCCATTTCCAGTTCTTCGCCCTTAGCATTGACTAAAGTAATATCAACGGCTCCTCCTTTATTATGGATGGAGCCTTTTTTTGGATCGGCCACATACTCCGGATTTGATACAATCTCCCACATTTTTTTCTGGATGGACAAAGGCCTGTAACAATCGAATAGTTTTATTTTACATCCGTTTTTCATAAAATCTTTATTTGCTGCTATTAAAGCTTTAACGGTTTTATAGCGCAGTAAACACTCGGCGCAATCGTAAACTTTTGCCTTTAAAAAATTATCTTCAGTAGCATATTTCATGTCATAAACGAAATCATTACTGTAATCTTTAAGATTTACAAAAGTGGTATCGGCAATTTCACTTCCCTCTTCAGATGAATAAGTTTCATTCTGTGCATTTGCTGTAAGTATACAAAAGAAAAGACTAAACAGAAGTATTACGATACGAGATAAAGACAGTTGCATTTTCATGGTTCTATAAATTGAAAGAAGTAAATATAAACAAAACCATTTAAGGTAGTAGAATCAATCTTCTAAATCTCACCTACTTTCCTTTACTCCCTTGCCTTTTAACACTCTAAAATGTGACCTGACAGCATGGTAAAACGGGCGTTGCAATTTTTCCATAACAGCTATTACTCGAAATTCTTATAACAAATTTAACAAAATCATAAAACAATAGTAATCAATTGTTTACAATATTTCTTTCTTCAACATAAAAAAATGTCCGTCTCCTATTTATTCGATTAACTCAAAAATTAACCTTTGCAGCGGTAAAAAAAATCAAAACTAAACTTACCATCCTTTAGAACAAAAAAAACGTAACTAAATATAAATCAGCCGATTTAACTTATAACTCTTTCTGTATTCTATAAATTAGTCTGCGATAATTTCTACTATTTTTTTATGGTACCTTGTATACAATCCATTTTAAACAGTACTACTTCCTATAATTTGCCATTTCTAAAAAAACATCTTGGAAAGCTTAAAATTCTTATATTTACTTTTTACCTAGCCAAATAACACTATGGACACAATCGATTCCACTGTTATGCTGGTTCATAATTAAGCAGTCAAGATGGAGAAATATACAACAGAAACCACACCCTTAACACTAGACGTAAATCTAACATGGGATAATAAACTAAAAAGAGCCGATTTATTGCCAAATCCTCAATCCCGTTTAGATTCTGTTTACATGAAAGAAAGACCCCTTTCTGACTCCAGCATTACCTTTAGAGATCAAACAGATGTTTTCAGTAAGAAAAAAAGTATTGGCCAACTTATCGATAAACTCGATGTCGAAACCAATATTAGATATCAAAGAACAGTAGAAGATACCTACTGTAATGTTTACTCTTATGATTATTGCTATTTCAGCGGTGTCTATCTCCCAACTGTTTGGTGGACTGAAGAAGCACTCGAAAAAATAGCACAAGGAAAGGAAGTGGAAGCTGTTTTTGAACAAACAGTCGAACGTATTTACTCCAGTGCTATACACGATTGGTTTCTAAAATGGGGATCTCAATTTGGCTGGCAAAGAATGTTTACTCCCGATGAAATTCAAAACAAAGTAAATACCAATGGTGGAATTGGAATAATTTGTGCCAAAAGAAGAGAAAAAGGACTATCCGGTCATATCGTTCCCGTTGTTCCTGAAACAAATTTAAATCTGGCCTATCGAGAAAATGGCATAGTCGTATATCCCTTGCAATCACAGGCAGGAAAACTAAATTATAATTATTTTTCGGAAGTTAGAAAAGACTGGTGGAATGATGAATTATACTCGTCCTACGTGTTTTATTACCATGAATAAATAAAAAGAATACCTTCAATTCTCCGCACAACCAAAAATAACTGATTTACAAGCTTTTAACTGTTTGGAAATAACATAATAAAGAACTACTTTCGCAATCTGAAAAAACAGAAATCGCAAGAGTTGTAATTCGGCTATACGCTTACCCAAATCATTGATAAAAAGACAATTAACAAGAATAGTAATTTTTTATCCCCATTATAAAATTATTTAATCAATTTTTCAATCGATACAAGTATACAATTTCCCAGACTACTACTAATTCATACCATTTTACAAACAAAACAAAGCTTTTTTAAGGGATGCAAACCATTAGGCATTATCCGTTAAAAGATCTTACGACTCAGAATTTCAGTAGATGAACTGCTGTATTTTAGCATAAAAACAAACACTTTAAAACAACCTTAAAAAAGAAAATTAGTATAAATGAAAGACAATCAGACACAAAAATATTATTGGGGAATTGGATTAGAAAACGAAACCTACATGCAATTTGAAGAATCCCTAATAGTTTCTGGTGAATTTATACAACAAAAAATTGGTTTTGAAAAATATAGCATAGACTATCGAAAATGCTACAAACCAGAGAGCTTGGCACCTGTACTTCAAAAAGCTTTTGACACAAACGAGAACTATAAAGTGAGCCGAATGATGAACAGTCATTCGCTGGAAAAACTGGATATAAACTATCAGCACAAAACATTATCGCCAGCAAAATCATTGGTTCCTACTGCCGAATCTGCTGAAGCAAATCCACAACCACTTGAAAATCCTGAATATCTCGGAAAATCTATCATGGAACTTTTCCTTGAAGATCAACCCTATAATATTCAAAGCATGATTACCCAAAGAAACAAAACTATGGGATCTGTTCATTTCGATGGTGATTCTATAGAATTTGTAACTAAATATTTTGAAAATCGAACAATAGCTGATTCATGTAAAGAATTAAAGGCCACCAAAAAGTTATTTCTTGATAAAATCAATGACTCAGCAATACTTAATGGTAAATTAAATTTTCCTGATTACAACAATGGCCTTAATATGTTTATGACCAACCAGGAAAATCTCGTTTTGTTTAATAACGGAACGTACCATTTTCACATTACTTTACCCTCACTAACCAAAGACAGCCGCATTCTCGATTATAGCGATTTTGACAAAACACATGCCAACGCTATTTATTTGTTGCAATGGTTCGAGCCTTTTTTTATTGCCACCCTTGGAAGTCCTGATATTATGGGAGTGATAAGCAACACCTATAGTTTGGACAAGAAATTTACTCTGGGTTCTATGAGAAATGCCATGTCACGCTACATCGGTGTAGGAACTTTTAACAAAGCAATGCCTAAAGGTAAAATTCTAACCTATAAAGTCGATGACTTTAGAAAATTGCTAAAATTCAAAAAAGAAGACAATATTTGGTGGCGCGATCAGATTGAGACAGAAATGGAGTACGAATTACTTTCGGAAGTGGGTCTGGATTTTAATCAGGAAAAAATGTACCAAAGCGGTTTTGAATTCAGAAGCTTTGACGAATTTCCGGCAGAATACTTAAATGATGTTCTTTTTTCGATTATTCTAATTTGCGAACATTCCTTAAATCTTCCTGACGTTCAATGGGGACACGATAGTGAGGTTTGGAACAATTTAGTATTCAAAACCTTAAAAACCGGCTACCTTACTGAAATCAATGAGACTGAAAAGGACACAATCCTAACCTTATTGCAATTGCTAAATCCATCAGATCGTAATTATAATGAACTAAAATCCGAATTTGAAGGCATTGTTATGCTGGATCAGTTTTTCTTTAAGATTTTGGCTGTTTTACACGATAAATACAAAGACAATAACGTCTGCTTGGATCTTATGTACGGAAAAAAAACAAGTTCACCTCCAAAATGGGATAACTTTAATAAATATCAAACCGAAAAACACCTACAACAGATAGGAGTGTTTATTAAGAACTAAAAGAAGCATTCTTAAAATACGATCAAACTTTATACAACTTTAGCTTTTGTATAAAGTTTGATTTTTTTTAGCTACAAGATTCGCTATATTAGTCAACAATTATTGATTTCATAAAAGAATACTCTTCAAAACCTTTAGCTGTTCTATTCCCGAACAAAGTAGTGTCATTGATCCTATCTAACCTTTTTTCACTTCTCCTGGTCTATTCTTGATTCGATTATTGCCAGGTGGCTTAATCTGCGAGATTAGTGCTGTCACGATCTCTTGCCGTTCGCTACGAGAGTTATTTACTTTATTAAAATGATTGAAATCATTGCTAATGTTTATCTCCACATAGCTTAGTTTTTCAAAATTCCAAACTTCTAAACCTGATCCCTCTATTCCTGCTGAGCCGCGTTAATAAAACCACTTGAAAACAAAAAAGCCACTCGTTTTGAGTGGCTTTTTGTGAACGCAGAAGGATTCGAACCTTCGACCGTCCCGATTGGAAATCGGGATGCTCTATATCCTGCTGAGCTATTTCTTTGATTCATTTATTAATTTTTCAACTCTAACTCTACTTTTCCATTTCTTGACTTCTAATTCACGTTTATAAGCCAATGATTTGGTTTCAAATTCTTCAAAATAAATTACAATCCAATCCTTTGTTCTCCCAGTAAATCCTGAATGATTTGATAAATGTTTGCGTAATCGCTCTTCTAAGCCTTCAGATGTATGACCAATATAATATTGATTTAATGTCTTTGAATATAGAATATAGAAAAAGTTCATATCATTTCTAGTTTAAATTATTTTAAACAAAAACACTCGTTTGAATAGCTTTTGCGAACGCAGAAGGATTCGAACCTTCGACCGTCCCGATTGGAAATCGAAATGCTCTATCCTGTTGAGCCGCGTTAACAAAACCACTTGAAAACAAAAAAGCCACTCGTTTGGAGTGGCTTTTTGTGAACGCAGAAGGATTCGAACCTTCGACCGCCTGCTTAGAAGGCAGGTGCTCTATCCAGCTGAGCTATGCGTCCAATATTTTTTTAGAACATTCAATGTTCTCTTTTATTCGAAAAAAAACTTCAACTAGTAAAACCAGTTGAAGTTTTTTAGTACTCAGAGCGGGACTTGAACCCGCACGAACATTGCTGTTCACTGGATTTTAAGTCCAGCGTGTCTACCAATTTCACCATCCGAGCATTATGTGGTACCTCCAGGGATCGAACCAGGGACACATGGATTTTCAGTCCATTGCTCTACCATCTGAGCTAAGGTACCGTTTCTACTTATATAAGTAAAATTTAGAATAAAAAACCCCGTTTTGTTACGAACAGGGTTTTTAAAAAGAAAGGCGACGACATACTCTCCCACATAACTGCAGTACCATCTGCGCAGGCGGGCTTAACTACTCTGTTCGGGATGGGAAGAGGTGAGCCCCGCCGCAATAACCACCTTAAGGTTGTTAGTTATTTTGTTTGTTGTTTATAGCTTATCGTTTTTCAACTCCTAACTTATAACTCAAAACTCATAACTGCTCGCGTCGAGCTAATATCTTAACATACTGAGATAAAGAAACATAAATTGTTTAGAAAGTTTCTTCCTCCGGGTTGCCCCGAGGAAAAGGGTGTACATAAGCTTACGGATTATTAGTACTACTCGACTATGACATTACTGCCTTTACATCTATAGCCTATCAACGTGGTCATCTTCCACGATCCTTAAAAGAAATCTCATCTTGTGGTGGGTTTCGCGCTTATATGCTTTCAGCGCTTATCCCTTCCAAACGTAGCTACTCTGCGGTGCCCCTGGCGGGACAACAGATACACTAGAGGTTTGTCCAATTCGGTCCTCTCGTACTAGAATCAGATCCACTCAAATTTCTAACGCCCACAGTAGATAGAGACCGAACTGTCTCACGACGTTCTGAACCCAGCTCGCGTGCCACTTTAATGGGCGAACAGCCCAACCCTTGGGACCTTCTCCAGCCCCAGGATGTGACGAGCCGACATCGAGGTGCCAAACCCCCCGTCGATATGAGCTCTTGGGGAGATCAGCCTGTTATCCCCGGCGTACCTTTTATCCTTTGAGCGATGGCCCTTCCATGCGGAACCACCGGATCACTATGCTCTACTTTCGTACCTGATCGACCTGTATGTCTCTCAGTCAAGCTCCCTTATGCCATTGCACTCTACGCACGGTTACCAAGCGTACTGAGGGAACCTTTAGAAGCCTCCGTTACTCTTTTGGAGGCGACCACCCCAGTCAAACTACCCACCAAGCAATGTCCCCCGCAATACGGGGTTAGGCCTCAGATAAACAAAGGGTTGTATTTCAACAATGACTCCACAACGCCTGGCGACGCCACTTCACAGTCTCCAACCTATCCTACACATCATTTATCCAAGGTCAATACTAAGCTATAGTAAAGGTGCACAGGGTCTTTTCGTCCCACTGCGGGTAAACGGCATCTTCACCGTTACTACAATTTCACCGAGCTCATGGCTGAGACAGTGTCCAGATCGTTACACCATTCGTGCAGGTCGGAACTTACCCGACAAGGAATTTCGCTACCTTAGGACCGTTATAGTTACGGCCGCCGTTTACTGGGGCTTCAATTCAATGCTTCTCCGAAGATAACATCTCCTCTTAACCTTCCAGCACCGGGCAGGTGTCAGGCCCTATACTTCATCTTACGATTTTGCAGAGCCCTGTGTTTTTGATAAACAGTCGCCTGGACCTCTTCACTGCGGCCCGATTGCTCGGGGCGACCTTTCTCCCGAAGTTACAGGTCTATTTTGCCTAATTCCTTAGCCATGAATCTCTCGAGCACCTTAGGATTCTCTCCTCAACTACCTGTGTCGGTTTACGGTACTGGTACTAATTACCTGAAGTTTAGAGGTTTTTCTTGGAAGCCCTTAGGCGCACTATCTCTTTGTCCGAAGACTCCGAGTACTATCGTATTTCCCCAAGACGCGTGGATTTGCCTGCGCATCTTATAGGTAGGTACTTCAACGAACTATTCCGTCAGTTCGCGGCGCTTTCATCACTCCGTCACCCCATCACAGTAATTAGTAGTACGGGAATATTAACCCGTTAGCCATCGACTGTCCCTTTCGGGTTCGCCTTAGGACCAGACTAACCCACAGCTGATTAGCATAGCTGTGGAAACCTTAGTTTTTCGGTGTGCGGGTTTCTCGCCCGCATTATCGTTACTTATGCCTACATTTTCTTTTCTAACCAGTCCAGCATACCTGACGATACACCTTCAACCCTGTTAGAATGCTCCCCTACCACTTACAATTGCTTGTAAATCCATAGCTTCGGTAATACGCTTATGCCCGATTATTATCCATGCTCGTCCGCTCGACTAGTGAGCTGTTACGCACTCTTTAAATGAATGGCTGCTTCCAAGCCAACATCCTAGCTGTCTGGGCAGACAAACCTCGTTCTTTCAACTTAGCGTATATTTGGGGACCTTAGCTGATGGTCTGGGTTCTTTCCCTCTCGGACTTGGACCTTAGCACCCAAGCCCTCACTGCTGAGAAACATTATATAGCATTCGGAGTTTGTCAGGAATTGGTAGGCGGTGAAGCCCCCGCATCCAATCAGTAGCTCTACCTCTATATAACTTTACGCTCAGCGCTGCACCTAAATGCATTTCGGGGAGTACGAGCTATTTCCGAGTTTGATTGGCCTTTCACCCCTACCCACAGGTCATCCGAAGACTTTTCAACGTCAACCGGTTCGGTCCTCCACTGTGTGTTACCACAGCTTCAACCTGCCCATGGGTAGATCACACGGTTTCGCGTCTAACACTACTGACTAAAGCGCCCTATTCAGACTCGCTTTCGCTACGGATCCGTGACTTAATCACTTAACCTTGCCAGCAACGTTAACTCGTAGGCTCATTATGCAAAAGGCACGCCGTCACCCCACGAAAGGGCTCCGACCGCTTGTAAGCGTATGGTTTCAGGATCTATTTCACTCCGTTATTCACGGTTCTTTTCACCTTTCCCTCACGGTACTGGTTCACTATCGGTCTCTCAGGAGTATTTAGCCTTAGCGGATGGTCCCGCCAAATTCAGACAGGGTTTCACGTGCCCCGCCCTACTCAGGATACCACTATCTATTATACTCGTTACCCATACGGGGCTATCACCCTCTATGGCGTCACTTTCAGTAACTTCCGTTCCTTGTACATAAAATGTCGTGGTCCTACAACCCCAACAATGCCGTAACATCATTGGTTTGGGCTAATCCGCGTTCGCTCGCCACTACTTACGGAATCACTTTTGTTTTCTTCTCCTCCGCCTACTTAGATGTTTCAGTTCAGCGGGTTTGCCCACCTATCGGTGTACTATGTCTTCAACATAGTGGGTTGCCCCATTCAGGTATCTACGGATCAATCGGTGTGTGCCCGTCCCCGTAGCTTTTCGCAGCTTATCACGCCTTTCATCGCCTCTGAGAGCCTAGGCATCCCCCATACGCCCTTATTTTGCTTATTGTACCAATCATAAATTTAATTATGACCGTTTTTTTTTGTCTTTTGTTATTAAATAACAAAAAACGCTTTCTACTTTTTATTATTTTCTTATCTCAATATGTCAATGAACTTTTATCCTTTCGGATCTGTGGAGAATAACGGAGTCGAACCGTTGACCTCCTGCGTGCAAGGCAGGCGCTCTAGCCAGCTGAGCTAATCCCCCATTTTTCAATCTTAGATTGTAGAATTCAGATTTTAGATTTCTAATTCTTCTCTAATTTCCTTTGGTGAATTCCAACTTCTAGAATTTCCTTATTTAAGTATTTCAGTCTTTTTTAGTTTGTTGTTATTGTTGTTGTTTTTTATTAATAATTAATAATTAACAATCAACAATTCTAAAAAAGTAGTCCCGGGCAGACTCGAACTGCCGACCCCTACATTATCAGTGTAGTACTCTAACCAGCTGAGCTACGAGACTCTGTTTTACTTAATTTTCATTTTTTTTTAAATTAACAGCAAGAGTAATTGAATTTAGCGATTCAGATCCTTTAAATAAACATCTTTTTTCCTTAACGTGCATTACTGCTAACATTTAAGGCTCTAGAAAGGAGGTGTTCCAGCCGCACCTTCCGGTACGGCTACCTTGTTACGACTTAGCCCTAGTTACCAGTTTTACCCTAGGCAGCTCCTTGCGGTCACCGACTTCAGGCACCCCCAGCTTCCATGGCTTGACGGGCGGTGTGTACAAGGCCCGGGAACGTATTCACCGGATCATGGCTGATATCCGATTACTAGCGATTCCAGCTTCACGGAGTCGAGTTGCAGACTCCGATCCGAACTGTGACCGGTTTTATAGATTCGCTCCTGGTCGCCCAGTGGCTGCTCTCTGTACCGGCCATTGTAGCACGTGTGTAGCCCAAGGCGTAAGGGCCGTGATGATTTGACGTCATCCCCACCTTCCTCACAGTTTGCACTGGCAGTCTTGTTAGAGTTCCCGACATGACTCGCTGGCAACTAACAACAGGGGTTGCGCTCGTTATAGGACTTAACCTGACACCTCACGGCACGAGCTGACGACAACCATGCAGCACCTTGTAAATTGTCTTGCGAAAGATCTGTTTCCAAACCGGTCAATCTACATTTAAGCCTTGGTAAGGTTCCTCGCGTATCATCGAATTAAACCACATGCTCCACCGCTTGTGCGGGCCCCCGTCAATTCCTTTGAGTTTCATTCTTGCGAACGTACTCCCCAGGTGGGATACTTATCACTTTCGCTTAGCCACTGAGATTGCTCCCAACAGCTAGTATCCATCGTTTACGGCGTGGACTACCAGGGTATCTAATCCTGTTCGCTACCCACGCTTTCGTCCATCAGCGTCAATCCATTAGTAGTAACCTGCCTTCGCAATTGGTATTCCATGTAATCTCTAAGCATTTCACCGCTACACTACATATTCTAGTTACTTCCTAATAATTCAAGTTTAGCAGTATCAATGGCCGTTCCACCGTTGAGCGATGGGCTTTCACCACTGACTTACTAAACCGCCTACGGACCCTTTAAACCCAATGATTCCGGATAACGCTTGGATCCTCCGTATTACCGCGGCTGCTGGCACGGAGTTAGCCGATCCTTATTCTTACGATACCGTCAAGCTCCAACACGTTGGAGTGTTTCTTCTCGTATAAAAGCAGTTTACAATCCATAGGACCGTCATCCTGCACGCGGCATGGCTGGATCAGGCTTGCGCCCATTGTCCAATATTCCTCACTGCTGCCTCCCGTAGGAGTCTGGTCCGTGTCTCAGTACCAGTGTGGGGGATCTCCCTCTCAGGACCCCTACCCATCGTAGCCTTGGTAAGCCGTTACCTTACCAACTAGCTAATGGGACGCATGCTCATCTTTTACCGTTGTGACTTTAATAGTGATCTCATGCGAGATTGCTATGCTATGAGGTATTAATCCAAATTTCTCTGGGCTATCCCTCTGTAAAAGGTAGATTGCATACGCGTTACGCACCCGTGCGCCGGTCTCTAGTTCCGAAGAACTATACCCCTCGACTTGCATGTGTTAAGCCTGCCGCTAGCGTTCATCCTGAGCCAGGATCAAACTCTTCATCGTATATTTTTATATTATATTGCGATGTCGTCTCTATCGGTTCTTTGCGAATCTCTCGATTCCATTACTCTTATTCTTTTGTTTTAACATCTCTGTTAAAACGGCTGTCAATTCAATATGTCTACGAACGTGTCTTCTTGTGTTTGGCTTGTATTTAAAAGCGGGTGCAAAAGTAGAAAACTTATTTCTAAATGGCAAGAGTTTTTTGAAGTTTTTTTTAGAAAATTTACTTTCCTTTTTCTTCTTTCTCCTTCCAATCTTTCAATGAGCTTCGCATATTTTGCGGGGTGCAAATGTAATATCCGTTTTCCATTCTCGCAAGCTTTTTTGAATTTTTATTTGAAATTTTATTTTCGTTTTGATTCTCTTTCTTGCCAGTATTTCGGTGAACGTCTGTCGCTGTTGCGGGTGCAAAAGTAGACACTTTATTCGCTTTTACAAGCTTTTTAATGAACTATTTTTGATGTTTTTGAAAACTTTTTGTTAACACTCTGATAACACCCCTTTTAGAATTTAACCTATTTTTGGTTTTGAAAGGTTTTTCTTTAGTGAGTTAGATTCAATACTACACCTGCCTTTGAAATACCCCGATTTTACTGGTCTCGCAAAACAAACCCGACAGGTTTTGAAAACCTGTCGGGTTTAAAAGGGTGCTGCGTTTTTGTTTTTTCGGTTGTTTTCTTTTGAAAACCTATCCCCTAGCCCCGATAGAAGTGGAAATCCTTTTGCTTTTTCCTTTAAAAAGCAAAAGATTGTAGCGGATAGCGGGACGAAGCTTCAAAAAAATTCAAATACCAAATTCCAAATTCCAAACTTGATGGCTTCGACTTCGCTCAGCTGGACAAAAGCACTCTTATTATATTTTCGTTCAGCTGGGCAAAAAGTATTCTTATATATAGGTAGCAAAAAATAAACCCGACAGGTTTTGGAAACCTGTCGGGTTGGTACTATATATAAGTAGGTGTTTAATTTAAACTATCAATAACTTCTTTTGTAATACGAGTACATGCGATCATCATTGTTTTTGCAAATAAAGATAATCGGTAGTAGTACCAACATCACGTAAACGAATTTGAGAGTTATTAAACTCAAATAACTTCCAGCTGCGATTCAATTTACTTAAGGGTTCTGAATTGAACTCTATTTTAACTTCTCTAACTCCACTTTGTAATGTACTTTCCCATTGACCAGTTTGCGATACCCCTGCTTTAGTAGCAACTACGGATTTATCACTTTTAAAAACAAATGAATAATCAACATAAGTGGATGTCTTTTCTGAGTCATCAAAAAAATAGGGTATCACCCAGCCCCCCTTTGTTATCGTTTGTGAAAAATCAAGTGTTACGATATTATTTTCAGGAGCATTGTCAATTGCATATTTAATCGCATTTTCGAATTCTAAGTTATTAGAAATTGATTTTGTTTGATTATTGTAATCCGCTATGGTAATTGGATATTTTAATGAAATATACTGACTGCTATTCAAATTTTTTATAAAATTGAAAAAGGCCTGATCGCTAACAATCGAAACAGAACTTGCAATTTGATTTGCGCTGTTATAGCTATTAATTGTTATAGGGTAGTTTATGTTTAGTCCATTAATTTTGGATAACAAATCAGGATGAAGATTCCAGTAGTCTATTAAAGTATTGAAGTCAGATTCAGTCGGAATGTTTTTTTCAATATAATTATAGTACACCATCATTACGGGGAAGTCTATTTTTACAATATCGTCATCGTACGTACTTGCATTTATATTGTCTGTTACTTTTTTATAATCGGCAGTCGTATTTATTGCGATTTTTGCATTATTAACAGTAACTGTATAAGGGAGTTTGATCGTGCAATAACTAGACCTGTCGATTACATTATCCTGCACGGTTTGAACCATTGCAACCCTTTGCAAATAAGTCGTAAGAGGCGAAACATTTGTAACTGTTCCCTGCGCATTATTATCTTTCTCGTCCATTTCGCTTTGACAAGACAGCAAGAACAAGAAAATCACTATTGATAAATATTTTTCAAGGGGAACATATTTATATTTTTACAAAGGTAACAAAATTAAAGAAACTGTTTTTTTAATAAATCCTCTCCAAGGACTTTCATTCGATTCTACAAAACATTAATTATCAACCAAAAACAACACTTCCTGTTTGTATAAAACAATCGGCTTTGCTTTTACCCTACTTAAACCAAAAACAAATACTTTTGCAAGGTAACAACTGAAAAACCAAATGTCACAAAAAAACCAATCAAATACTTGCGACGAAATAATCTTTTCGACTTTTTTTAAAAGTCAGGTAAAAGCACTGCGCAATTTTCTTTTTTACAAATTTGGCAATATTGATCAGGCGGAAGATTTAGCTCAGGAAGCATTTGTAAAACTTTGGCAAAATTGTGCTTCGGTGCCTCTTGAAAAAGCAAAGTCATACCTCTATACTATCGCGAATAACAGCAGCCTCAACGCAATTGCGCATCAAAAAGTTGTTTTGAGGTACGAGAAAAACTTCACTGGCCTAGATAAAACAAATGAAAATCCGGAATATATTCTGGAGGAGAAACAATTTCAAACTAAACTCTTGAAAGCCATTGAAAATTTAAACGAAAAACAACGCATCGCTTTTCTGATGCATCGAATTGACGGAAAAAAATACAGTGAAATTGCCTCAGCCCTTAATATTAGCGTGAAGGCTGTTGAAAAGCGTATTCATCTTGCTTTGCTAAGCTTACGCAAAGAAATTGATTTATAGAAGTAGGGTAAATTTAGATTCAATTGTTTTAACAACATAATACCAGTGTAATGAAAAAAAATCGCTTATTAGCAAAATGGCTTAACAATGATTTATCTCAGGATGAATTAGCTGAATTTGAAGCAAGTCCCGATTTTGAAAAATACCAAAAAATAAAGAATTATACTGATCATTTGGAAGTAGATGATTTTGATGAGAATAAGATGTTGTCTAACATCCTCAATCAGAAAAAAGAAACTCCAAAAGTAATTCCTTTATACAAAAAATGGATGTTTAAAGCTGCCGCTGTATTTGTGTTAGCTCTTGGAATTACGTTTGTTATGAAACTTTTGGTGCCTCAGACTCAAACCGCAAATTTTGGAGAGAAAACCTCTTTTTCATTGCCTGATAACTCTGAAGTTGTGCTAAACTCCGGTTCTGAAATAAGTTATAAAAAATGGAACTGGGCCAATAACAGACATCTTGAATTAAAAGGAGAAGCCTATTTTAAAGTTGCTAAAGGCCGACGATTTGAAGTACAGACCAACCTGGGAAAAGTATCCGTTCTGGGAACTCAATTTAACGTTAAAGTTAGAAAAAACAAGTTTGATGTCGTTTGTTATGAAGGACGCGTAAAAGTGAATTATGCAAACACTCAAATTGTACTAACCCACGGGCAAAGTGTTAATTTTGAAAACGGTAAACAAGTAAAATTGAATGTAAGATCATTGAAACCAGAGTGGATTGACAATCAAATATCTTTTTACCAGGAAAATATCCGAGCGATATTAGACGAGGTTGAAAGGCAATATAACATTACAATTGAATTAAACACAAAGGACACGGTCTCTTTATTCACCGGAAAATTACCTGCAAAGGATTTAAACACAGCCATACAAATTATTAGTACAACCTATCATTTAGAGGCTAAAAAAGTCTCGAAAAATAAAATAATTTTTGACGAAAAATAAATGTCTCTCCCCAAACAATTTCATTTTTTGTTTTTTATGTTTTTCCTTGTCCTGAACGGCTTCGCTCAAGACAAAGCAAAACCTGTGCCATTTAAAAAAATTATCGCAGCAATAGAAAAGCAGCATCATGTAAGTTTTAATTATACGGAAGACAATATTACCAACCTACAACTAAACCCTCCTAAAAGTGCCCTTACTTTAGATCAAAAACTACAATACCTTACAGAAAAAACCAATCTGTCATTTGAAAATATCGAAAACCAATTCATTAATATTTATAAAAATGATAGCGAATCGCAAATGATTTGTGGTTATGTTTTTTCTACTGATCATAAAAAACCTATTGAAAACGCCAATGTTAATCTGCTTAACAAAACTCAAACTACAACCGATTCCAATGGCTATTTTGAATTTAAAAAAGACCTAAAAAACACATTTCTAATCAGTCATATTGGTTTTATAACCAAAAAAATTGTAGTCAATAATTCCCCTTCCAAAAACTGTCTGCAAATAACATTAGAGCCTGAGATCACAGAACTTCAAGAAATTAAAGCCAGTGCTATTTTAGCTTCGGGGATTTCAAAAAGCACAGATGGATCCTTTGAAATTAAACCTAAAAAATTTGGTATTCTACCCGGACTTATAGAGCCTGATGCTTTACAAACCATGCAGCAAATTCCAGGTGTAAACAGTCTTGACGAAAGTGTATCCAGCATCAATGTACGTGGTGGTACACACGATCAGAATTTATTTTTGTGGAATGGAATACGAATGTTTCAAACCGGACATTTCTTTGGTTTAATATCCGTTTTTAATCCCAATTTGGCACATACCATTTCTATTTATAAAAACGGGAGCTCTGCCTTTTACGGCGAGAGTGTATCTAGTGTAGTAGCCATTTCCTCTACTCCTGAAACAACCGAAAAAAATACTTTTAGTGCAGGAATAAATATGATTAATGCTGATATTTATGCAAAGTACAATCTCTCCAAAAAGAGTTCTATCGAAATTTCGGCACGTAAATCGATTACCGATTTTGTAGAAACACCCACCTACAAAGAATATTTTAATAAAGTATTTCAAAATACTACGATCACAGACTTTTCAGACAAACAAAATATAGATTATCGCAGTGATAAAAAATTTGACTTTTATGATGCTACACTAAAATACGCGCACAAAATTGGCAATAAAGATCAAATCATACTCGATTTAATTACCATTAAAGATAATCTGGAAGTTTTTCAAAGTGCCACTGTGTACAACATGAACAAATCGGAAAACAATGTTTTACGCCAACAAAATTATGGTGGAAATTTGTCATGGAAAAGAAACTGGAACAACTACAATACAACTAAAGTCAATATCTACAATTCTGCTTACGAACTTTTGGCCAACCAAAAAACTACTTTTGGAGATCAGATCGTAATTCAGGAAAATACCGTTAATAATAATGGAGTTAATCTGGAGAACAACCATATTATTAATTCTAAATTCACTTTTAGCAATGGTTATCAGTTCAACGAGATTGGCATTACCAATTTAGAACAAGTAACTAATCCAGATTTTTATCGCAAAGTGAAAAATGTGCTAAAAACTCATGCTTTAATTTTAGAAGGAAAATACAACGACACGCTTTCCAGAATCTATTTTAAGGTAGGAACACGCATTAATTATATTGAAAAATTCAGAAAACACAGTATCGAGCCCCGCATTCAATTTAATTATGGCATCAACAAAAGTTTAAATTTAGAATTGCTGGCTGAGTTAAAAAGCCAAAATTCGCAGCAAATTATTGATTTGCAAAAAGATTATTTTGGCATCGAAAAAAGGCGCTGGATTGTTTCCAATAACACAACTATCCCCATTCAAAGGAGCAAACAAGTCTCTTTAAATTTATTTTACAAAAAGAACGACTGGCTACTGGATATCGAAAATTTCTATAAAAAAGTATCCGGAATTATAACATCCAGTCAGGGCTTTCAAAATCAATTGGAATTCGTTCGAATGACCGGCGACTATGAGGTTCTGGGAACAGAAATGTTGATTCAGAAAAAAATGAATCACTTTCTGACCTGGCTGAGTTATACCTATAACCATAATAATTACTATTTCTCCAATTTTGAACCTCCTAGTTTCCCTAACAATTTTGAGTTAATGCATACGGTATCGTGGGCGGGAATTTACGAAAAGAACAATTTCAAAATAGCCCTGGGCACAAAATGGTCTTCGGGCAGACCAAAAACTTCTCCTGATCTTTCTCAAATTAATCTGTCAGATCCTGTATTGGTGTACAACAAACCCAACAATACCAATGTGCATGTTTTTTCACAAGTTAATATTTCCTCTACTTACAAGTGGGAAAGCGCAAATGGAATTCAATATAAAATAGGCTTGTCTATTTTGAATATCCTAAACAGAAAAAATGAAATCAGCGAGTATTACAGAGTAAGTTCTTTAACAAATTCTATAGAAGAAGTTGAAACTTTCTCACTGCAAAGAACTCCAAACATGAGCTTTAGAGTTTCATTTTAACCTTATTCTACAAGGTTAACAAAAATTACTTTTCTTTTTTTTTAAAAAATAACAATTCTTTGGTAGGGTAACCTTTATCAAAGCTGTTTTACTATTGAATCTTATCAAAAAAAAGTAAAAGTGACTCTATCAAAAGACTTAATCCAATACCGACTGACGTATTTTTTCTACGACAGTTCGTAGCCATCAAATTCACTACACTAAGTGCCTGTTAGAAGCAAATACTTATTGCTGCTACCACAATTAACATTTTACAGAATATGCAACACATATTCCCCACTTCAAATTAACTAAACTAAAAAATAATGAAATCAAAACAACTTAAACTGGCTTTTGCTGCCATTGCAGCAACACTATTTTTTACAAGCTGTAGCAATGACAAGGATAGCGACACTGTTACTCCGGAAGCAAAAAAAGAAATTGCACTTTCTACAAGTACAACATTGGGCTCTTATCTTTCTGATAAAGATGGTAAATCTTTATACTTTTTCGCAACAGATGCAAAGGGACAAGCCTCATGCACGGGTGGATGTGAAGCCGTGTGGCCTCCATTTTATGTAGATAATTTAACCGCTGAAAAATTAAGCACCGGATTGGCACTTTCTGATTTTGCAACTATAACTACCACATCGGGCAAAAAACAGCTAACCTACAAAGGATGGCCATTGTATTATTATGCACCAAGTATAAATGGAACAAATACACCGGAAACTGCCGGACAAACCACAGGAGATGGTGTTGGCGGTGTTTGGTTTATAGCAAAACCGGACTATTCGATTATGTTAGTCAGAAGTCAGCTTCTTGGGCATGACGGCAAAAACTACAAATCTGATTACACCGTTGGTGATGGCCTAACAACCTACTTTGCAGATGCAAAAGGACTAACACTGTATACTTTTAAAAATGATAATTTCAAGAAAAACAATTTTACAAAAGCAGATTTCTCAAACAATGCGGTTTGGCCTATATACGAAACAGACAAAATAGTTGTCCCTTCTATTCTTGATAAATCTAAATTTTCTGTAATTACTGTATTTGGTAAATCTCAATTGGTTTACAACGGCTGGCCTTTGTATTATTTTGGGCAAGATGCCAGCGTAAGAGGTTCCAATAAAGGAATCAGCTTCCCAAGCCCCGCCGTTTGGCCGGTACCTGTAAAAGACTCGCCACTTGCGATCTAAAAAGGCACACTTTTTCAATCAAATTCATTCATAGGTTCACCTAACCTATTGTTGTTCAAATTAGCTCAATGTACTGTTGAGCTAATTTGAATCTTCATCATTTCCTCAACATTACAAAAACTAAGGGTCCGGATGTTAGAATTTCATGCTTCTTTCTTTTTATGCGGGCTAATCCGCATCAAAGCTGTTTTACTACTGAACCCCATCCAAAAAAATAAAAAATGATCCCAAAAAGAATCGCATTTATAACTACAGCCTCGTTGGTATTGATTTCGGCAGGCCTCTATTTTTATTATGGTTTTGTCTTTAAAGAGGCACGCAATATAGCATCTGAAATACCTGAATTTAGTATAACTACAACAAAATTGCTTCATGATTATAACTCAAATACAGAAAAAGCAGATTCATTATATCTCAATAAAAC
This sequence comes from Flavobacterium sp. N502536, assembly GCF_025947345.1. Classification (NCBI taxonomy): domain Bacteria; kingdom Pseudomonadati; phylum Bacteroidota; class Flavobacteriia; order Flavobacteriales; family Flavobacteriaceae; genus Flavobacterium; species Flavobacterium sp. N502536. The sequence continues at coordinate 165,063 of NZ_CP110011.1, forward strand.
CATAGAAATAACAGGCAAAGTAACCAAAGAAACCGATTCTGTTGTGATACTTGAAAACAATATTTTTTGCCTGTTTACCAAAAAAACAAAAGACAAGCTATTGAACAACAAAGTAACCGTTAAAGGCAAATGCATTGGCTTTGATGAACTATTTCAAGAAGTCAAACTGGACCAGTGCACCATTAATAAATAAATCAATTCATCCATTTATGAAAAAATTTTTAGTCCCAATCTGCTTTTTCCTGGCTACCATAGCCTATTCGCAAGATGATTTACTAAACAGCCTTGATTCGACTCAGGTACAGGAAAACTTTTCTACAGCCACTTTTAAAGCATTGCAGCTGGTAACCTTACAAACCACAAAAATGCCCGCGAAAAAAGAGTTCTATTTTGTAGTCTCCCATCGTTTTGGCACCGTTAAAGACGGTTTAGACAGTTTTTTTGGTCTTGATAACGCCACTACAAAACTTGGCGGTATTTATGGGGTTACCGATTGGCTGTCTGTGAGTCTTTCCAGACATACATTGAATAAATTGTATGAAACAGGAGTTAAATACCGAATGATGAGACAAAGCAATAGCTTCCCTGTAGATATTGTTGGTTACAGTGTTGCAGATATCAATACATTCCTGGAAAAAGATCAATATCCAGGTTTAGAATTTAAGCATCGTACGACCTACGTACAACAATTGCTGATATCGAGAAAAGTTAGCGAAAAACTATCGGTAGAACTAGTACCCTCATTTGTGCATAGAAATCTTTACAATCCAGACTTAGAAAGAGACAACCAATTTTCTTTTGGTGGTGGCGGACGTTATAAAATCACAAAAAGATTATCTGTCAATTTAGAATACATGCACAATTTTAATAAACCCAATTTTTATGAAAATCCATTGTCAGTCGGTCTCGATGTTGAAACCGGAGGACATGTTTTTCAATTAATCTTTACCAATTCACAAGCCATGAGCGAAAGCGGATACCTAACCAATGCCGCTGGAAACTGGGGAAAAGGCGATTTCTTTTTCGGATTTAACTTATACAGAGTATTTTAATAACTATAAACAAACCAACTATGAAAAAAACAGCAGCAATTACAATTTTAGCAGCCGCACTAACACTTACAAGCTGCAGTGATTCTGATACCTACCAAGATATAGAAACTCCTCCGTTACAGAAACTCCAGGACCAAACCCGGTAGTTACTATTAGCTATTCTAAAAATGTAAAAGCAATTATTGATGCCAACTGCGTAGGCTGTCATCAAAGTGGAAGATCAGCAGGTTTCAGACCTTTAACCACTTATGCTGAAGTAAAAACAGCTACTGAAGGTGCAGGTTTACTGAACCGAATTCAACTACAAACTGGTCAACAGGGCATTATGCCTCAGGCCGGAAGAATGTCACAGGCAAATATTGATTTGATTGTGAAATGGAATACAGACGGACTAAAAGAAAACTAATTATTATGAAAAAATCGTTTATTAATTTCTTTATAGTGCTCTTACTCATTTTGATGCATCCCAATGGATATGCACAAAAAGTAATCACAAAAACAGGTAATATAAAATTTCAGGCTACTGTGCCTTCCTATGAAGAAGTTGCCGCCGAAAACAAAAGCGTGTCTGCAATTTTAGATCAATCCACAGGGGATTTTGCAGCTCTGGCTCTTGTAAAAGGTTTCCGATTTAAAGTTGCTTTAATGGAGGAACATTTCAACGAAAATTACATGGAGTCTGAAAAGTTTTCAAAAGCAACTTTAAAAGGTAAATTAGAAGATTTTGACATTTCTAAAATTACCGGTACTCCTAAAAATTTTACCCTAAAAGGAGATCTTACCATTCATGGAAAAACAAAGCCTGTAGCAGTAATCCTCAAAATAGCCAAAGCAGCTAATGGTCTTAGTACTGTAGGTTCATTTGAAGTCAAACCCGAAGATTTTGATATCGAAATACCAAGTCTGGTCAGAAAGAAAATTGCGGACAAAATCAAAATTAGTTACAATTTTTTATTGGTTAAATAATCCATTTCAACAGATCAGGCTTAACTAGTAAGTAGAATTCCCCAATTCAACATTTACTAACCCTATAGCTTTTCACTTTGAAAGATTATTAAGCATGACTATTAACCAGAGGTCAGTTTCATACTTAGCTGGCCTCTTTTTTACTAACCCAAATAAAATTCAAATGATCTGCAAAAATTATGTTGTGACCGGTGAAGATGTAAACGATGTTATGATTATGGAAAAGGCCGCTTACAATTCATACACGCTACGATTACTATACCATTTTTTATTTCAAAATGGATTTTCGAGAGAGAAGCTAAATTCTTTACAACTCGATTTGCAAGAAGGAAAATATGTACTGGTCTGCTATAAAAACCTGATGTTTACTGAACCTTTTTTTATTGAGATGAAACATTGTTTTATGAATGACAAGATCAATATTAAAAGTTACTTTTTTAATGCTAAAAACGAATGCTGTGCTGAGCTCGTTACAGAAGTCGAATGGTTTGATTCTATTCGCAAAGAAGTCATCAGAGCGCCTAAAAAAATTCTAAAGCATTTTAATACGAGTAACCCGGTAAATTTCCAGAATCCGTAAACATCCAACTCATTACCTCTGAGTAGCTATTATTCTGCTAATAATATTATTTAACTTTAAAAATTAAAGGCTTAACCTCTCAACATTAGTCCGTTTTCCTGCTTTTTTGATACTCGTTTAAAATAGCACCTAAACCCATTAAAAGGAAAAATACGCCAAGACCGCCCAAAAGTACTGGGTCTACCATATAACCGTAAACCCCATCAATCTCCGCTTTATTCGGATTGGTTGGATCATACAAAACCTTAACTGAACTTCCGTTAATGTAACTCGGAAGAGAAGTACCCACATTAGAAGTGAAATCTATTTGTTTACCTGATTTTATAACAAATGAAACATGTGGGTAATAGAGTGATCCATTCTTATTGCCAGCAAGAGGTATCGATTCGATAACTGTACCATAAACAATATTTGCCTTTTCAATAAAATTTAATTTCTGTTGAAAAAGATAAAATGCCCCCATCAATAGAATCAAACCAGGTATAAAACACACATAAATAACAGCACGAATTAGTCTTTTATTCATAATTTATTTTATTATTTAAATTAATGATTGTGTCACATTGTCCTGCAGGCTATTACTAATTGTTATACCAGAAAACACAAAACAAAAAAGCCACTCGATTTGAGTGGCTTTTCGTGAACGCAGAAGGATTCGAACCTTCGACCGTCCCGATTGGAAATCGGGATGCTCTATCCAGCTGAACTACGCTACGAAAAACCAGACTAACACATAACAAAAAAAGCCACTCGATTTGAGTGGCTTTTCGTGAACGCAGAAGGATTCGAACCTTCGACCGTCCCGATTGGAAATCGGGATGCTCTTTCCAGCTGAGCTACGCTACGAGAAACCAGTCTAACACAAAACAAAAAAGCCACTCGATTTGAGTGACTTTTCGTGAACGCAGAAGGATTCGAACCTTCGACCGTCCCGATTGGAAATCGGGATGCTCTATCCATCTGAGCTACGCTACGAGAAACCAGTCTAACACAAAACAAAAAAGCCACTCAAATTGAGTGGCTTTTCGTGAACGCAGAAGGATTCGAACCTTCGACCGTCCCGATTGGAAATCGGGATGCTCTTTCCAGCTGAGCTACGCTACGAAAAACCAATCTAACACATAACAAAAAAGCCACTCAATTGAGTGGCTTTTCGTGAACGCAGAAGGATTCGAACCTTCGACCGCCTGCTTAGAAGGCAGGTGCTCTATCCAGCTGAGCTATGCGTCCATTTTTTATAAAACTTCCGACAAAGTTTTTGTCGGGGTGGCAGGATTCGAACCTGCGGCCTCCTGCTCCCAAAGCAGGCGCGATAACCGGGCTACGCTACACCCCGAGGCAAAATTAAGCGGAGAGACAGGGACTCGAACCCTGGCGACGGTTACCCGTCGACAGATTAGCAATCTGCTCCATTACCGCTCTGGCACCTCTCCAAGCTCAAGAAACGTGTTCTGTTTTGCGGTTGCAAATGTAAGACAACATTCCATATCTCACAACTATTTCGACGCTTTTTTTTGTCTTTTTTCAATCTTTTTTTTAAACCTCTTCACTATCAAACAAATAGAATTAACAAAAATTTGATATTAAATTTAAAATCCAATCGAATTGCCTCAAAATTTGAATTTATTCAAATAAAGAGTAAATTTGCTTGATTAACTAATATTAACAGAAAATGAACAAAAGAGTTGTTATCGTTTCTGCCGTTAGAACACCTATCGGAAGTTTCATGGGAGGTTTATCTACCGTACCCGCACCAAAATTAGGTGCTGCCGCGATAAAAGGCGCACTTCAAAAAATTAACCTTGACCCAAAATTAGTTGATGAAGTTTTTATGGGTAATGTGGTACAGGCCGGAGTTGGCCAGGCACCAGCACGTCAGGCTGCACTTTTTGCAGGTTTATCTGAAGAAGTTGCCGCTACCACTGTAAACAAAGTTTGTGCTTCAGGAATGAAAGCTGTTATGTTCGCCGCACAGGCTATCGCTTGTGGTGATGCCGAAATCGTAGTAGCCGGAGGAATGGAAAACATGAGTTTGATTCCGCATTACGTACAAATGCGTAACGGAACTAAATTTGGTCCAGCTTCTTTGCTTGACGGAATGCAGAAAGATGGTTTGACAGATGCTTACGATAACAACGCAATGGGAGTTTGCGCTGATTTATGTGCGTCTGAATACAACATCAGCCGTGAAGAACAGGATAATTTTGCGATTCAATCTTATGAAAGAAGTGCAAAAGCCTGGGATGCCGGAAAATTTGACAACGAAATTGTTCCTGTAGAAGTTCCGCAAAGACGTGGTGAACCTATCATCGTTTCAAAAGACGAAGAATATACCAATGTAAAATTAGACAAGATCCCTTCGTTAAGTGCTGTTTTTACTAAAGACGGAACAGTTACTGCTGCAAACGCTTCTACTATCAACGACGGAGCTGCTGCTTTGGTTTTGATGTCTGAAGAAAAAGCAATCTCGTTAGGATTAAAACCCCTAGCCTACATAAAAGGTTATGCCGATGCCGCTCAGGAGCCAAAATGGTTTACTACAAGCCCGGCAAAAGCATTACCAAAAGCCTTAGACAAAGCAGGAATTTCAATAAGTGATGTTGATTATTTCGAGTTCAACGAAGCATTCGCTGTTGTTGGATTAGCCAATTCAAAAATTCTTAGCCTTGATAACGACAAAGTAAACGTAAACGGAGGAGCTGTTTCCTTAGGACATCCACTGGGATGCTCAGGAGCAAGAATCATTGTAACTTTACTAAGTGTTTTAGAACAAAACAATGCTAAAACCGGAGCTGCAGCAATTTGCAACGGTGGTGGCGGTGCTTCGGCAATTGTTATCGAAAGAGCCTAAATACTATTTTATTAGGAGTTATTTCATTTGTAAATAACTCCTAATTTTCAACTCATAAATTACCCTAAATGTTCGGAATTTGCAATCTAGCCATAGTACCTGTACGAGCTGAGCCAAGTGACAGAAGTGAAATCGTTACTCAACTTTTGTTTGGTGAACATATCGAGATTTTAGAACGCCAAAATCAATGGGCCCGAATAAGAATTCAGTTCGATGACTATGAAGGTTGGGTAGATTCAAAACAATACCAGGTTATTTCTGAAGCAAATTTCAATCAATTAAGCAGTGAAGCTATTATTCTAAATGCCGACCTGATTGATTATATTACTTCTTCAAATAATTTACTACTACCAATTCCGCTTGGCGCTTCTTTATCCTTTTTAAACAATAATGAAATCAACATTTCAAATTTTGATTTTGAAGGCACCAAAACCAGCGGTATAAAACCTAAGAGCGCTATTATAAGCACGGCTTTTATGTATTTGAATGCTCCCTATCTTTGGGGAGGAAAAACTCCTTTTGGAATTGACTGTTCGGGTTTTACCCAAATGGTCTACAAATTAAACGGCTACAAAATTCATCGTGATGCCTCACAACAGGCTCTTGACGGAGAACCTTTGAGTTTTATCGAAGAAAGTGAGCCCGGCGATCTGGCCTTTTTTGATAACGAAGAAGGGAACATCACACATGTTGGTATCATTATGGACAATAATTACATCATTCACGCCAGTGGAAAGGTTCGTATTGATCGTTTAGACCACTTAGGAATCTACAATCCCGAAATAAACAAACACACCCATAAATTACGAGTGATCAAGAAGATAATCTAACTTTTTCATCCTCCCTCTAAGTTAATTTTTCTCTAAACTCCAAAGCAAACAACAAAATTGTTGTATCTTTATAGCAAATTTGTTGTGTCATGGAAAAATTAACGCAGAAAACAGAACCTTTTGATACTAAAAGAAGTATTCGAAATGCCTCAGGAAAAGTAATCTCGATTAAAAGATCTACTTTAAGTTCTGATGGTAAAGAATACAGCTGGAGCAGCAAACTGGAGCGCGTTGGAGTCATCCGATCCGGTATTCCTTATGATTCAATCGAAGTCATCAGCAGGCGATTAAACAATCCAGTAAAATCGGTTCTGGCCATTGTAGGGATTCCTCAAACTACTTACAACAAGAAAAAAAGCGAACATTTGCTTTTAGACAGCAGAGACAGCGAATTGGTTATTTTAATCAATGAGCTGATCGATTACGGCCTTGAAGTTTTTAACAATGAAGAAGAAAAATTTCAAAGATGGCTCAAAAAACCCAATTTATCTATTGGCGGAAGCACTCCTGAAAACATGCTCGACACCGTAACGGGAATTAACGAAGTGAAGTTTAGTTTGAATCGATTAGAGTTTGGAAACTTAGCTTAGATGAAGGTTTTTAGAATCGAAAGAGAAAAATACTTAAGCACGACTTTAGCAGGAATTGGAGCTTCAATGTCTGAGGGTTTCCGATGGAACAGCCTTAATACCCGCATGGTTTATACTGCCGAAAGCAGAGCACTGGCAACACTTGAAGTATCTGTTCATTTAGATTTAAGTGAAGATTTGCCTTTGGATCGTTTTTATGTCGAAATCGAAATCCCGGATGACATTACCATTCAGGAGGTTCAGTTAGAAGACTTACCGGAAGACTGGAATTCGAAACCTCCCATAGTAATAACACAAACGATTGGGGATGATTTTATAGATTACAACGAAGCTTCAGTCTTAAAAGTCCCGAGTTGCATTGTACCACAGGAATTCAATTATTTAATAAATCCAACCCATCCAGACAGCAAAAAAATTAAGGTTGTAAGCACTACCCGGATGAATTTTGATTCAAGATTTCAACATTAATTCCACAAATTGACACCAATTTAAAATCTATTTAATGGGTGTAATCTGTGGCAAAAAAATTAGTACCAATTCGTGTTTAAGCACTGATTCTGATGGTTTTCCTGAATTCAGAAGGGCTATTTCCTTTTTGCTTTTTAAAAAATTTATTAAAGTGGCTTTCATCGGTAAAACCAAATTCGTAAGCGATCTCATTGATTCGTTTATCACTAAACTGCAGGCGATGTTCAATCAGTTTTGTTTTATAATTGCTGATATACTGTTGCATGGTTTCGTTGGCATGCTTTTTAAAATAGCGTCCTAAATAGGTATTTGAAATTCCGAAATAATCACTAATCGATTCTGCTTTGATTCTTTCAGGATAATAAATGTTGTTTTGAATGTATTGTAGAATGTCCATGGCTTTAGCCTCGCAGCCAATATTTACCTGTTCCGGCAAATACTTCGCGATATTTCTTGCCACGACAATAATTAAGGTGTTGACCAATTGCTGAATCAATTCTTTATTATAGACATCTTTATCTTCATACTCCCGAATAATAGCCTCTACCATAACTTTCACCAAACATTTATCGGCAACATTTTTTAAAATGCAGCCCGGCTGATGATTTGCATTTTGCAGGATATACTCTAAACGCTGAATGTTTTCGTTTTGCAGGCTTGAATTTTTTAAATAAATATCATTGAACCTCAAAAAGAAAAAATTGGTTTTGGTCTCAATTGTAAAATTATGACAATCCTCAGGCGTCAACAAAAACAGATGTCCCGCATCATATTCAAAGACATTTTTATTGATGCACTGCAAACCGGTTCCACCCAGAATATAAACCAATTCAAAAAAATTATGACGATCTCCTACATCCGGATATTCATCTAAAGTCTCAAAGGAAACACTAAACGGTTCGTATAAATTTTCTTTTTTCATAATCGCTGTTATTATATCGTGGCTGCAAATATACCTAAAAAACACAAATATATACCATTTAACACTCTTAAAAATGGTATAATTTTGTCAAAAATTTTTAAACGATCTAAAACATCACTTATGGAATATAGAAAATTAAGCAATACTGAACTCGAATTATCCACAATTACTTACGGCGCATTTGCTATTGGCGGGAATATGTGGGGCGGAAATGATAAAGCAGATTCAATTGCTTCTGTTCATGCTTCAATCGATCATGGTGTTACTACAATTGATACTGCTCCTTTCTACGGATTTGGTTTAAGCGAGGAAATGATTGGCGAAGCTTTAAAAACTCAAAATCGTTCGAAAGTACAACTATTGACAAAATTTGGTTTGGTTTGGGACGGAAGTACCAACGGAAAGGGCGAATTTTTTTTCGATGCTGAAGACAATAGAAAAAAAATCCCTGTTTACAAATATGCTTCTAAAAACAATATTATTAAAGAAGTTGAAGAAAGCCTAAAACGTCTTCAAACCGATTATATCGACTTGCTTCAAATTCACTGGCCGGATGCTACAACTCCCATTCACGAAACAATGGAGGCATTGGAAAGCCTAATTCAACAAGGAAAAATCAGAGCAGCAGGTGTAAGCAATTACAGTGCATCGCAAGTTCAGGAGGCACAAAAAACCATTCAATTAGCCTCCAATCAGGTTCCTTTTAGTATGTTAAATCGCAGTATTGAAACGGATCTGATTCCATTAACCCTTGCTGAAAATATTGGCATTATTGCTTACAGTCCAATGGAAAGAGGTTTATTGACTGGTAAATATTTCACCGATGGTAAATTAAAAGACAACGATCATCGAAATGGCTATTTTGGTCAGTTTGATCTTCAAAAAGTAAAAACTTTGGTGGAAGAGCTGAGCTCATTAGCCAATGTCAAACACATTTCTATCTCGCAATTGGTTTTGCGTTGGACCACTTTACAAAAAGGAATTACAATTGTTCTGGCCGGAGCCAGAAATGCCGAACAAGCCATTTCAAATGCCAAAACAATGGATTTTGATTTATCGGTTTCTGAATTAGATTTCATTAATCAGGCCATTTCAAAATTAAAATAGTTCCCCGAGCAGTTTTACCTTCTTTTAAAAGCATAAAAAATTAAACTATACCGAAGAGATATCACTCTTATCTCTTACACAAACACATAAGAGCAATTCATAGTATGAAAAAAATATTTATTATCAACGGCGGGCAAAATTTTGCTCACTCAGGCGGAAAGTTCAATCAAACAGTTACTGACTGGACTTTGGAATACTTAACAAACAGTAAAAAATTTGAAATAAAAACAACCAATATTCAGGATGAAATTGATCTTGAAAAAGAGGTCGAAAAATTCGTTTGGGCCGATTTAGTGATCTACCACACTCCGATCTGGTGGTTTCAGGTTCCTAATCTTTTCAAAAAATATATTGACGACGTTTTTACTGCCGGACATGAAAAAGGAATTTACAAAAACGACGGCAGAACAAGAACAAATCCGGACATTAATTACGGTACAGGCGGACTTTTACACGGACGAAAATACATGCTTACTACCAGCTGGAATGCTCCTGCAACGGCTTTTACCCTTCCGGGAGAATTTTTTGAAGAAACAACTGTAGACGAAGGTGTTATGTTTGGTTTCCATAAAATGAATAAATTTGTAGGAATGGAGAAATTAGACGGTTTCCATTTTCATGATGTAGAAAAAGGTGCCACAGCCGAAAATATTGGTATCTTTAAGGTTAACTATACCAACCATTTAGAACAAATCTTTAAAACTTTATAATTATGATCTCAATAACTGCTATTTTAAAAAGTAAACCGGAAAATACAGCACAAATCAAAAACATGCTAAATCATTTGATTACAGAAACCAGAAAAGAAGAGGCTTGTGTACGTTATGATCTTCACCATAGTGAAAATGTTTTTATTATTTGGGAAGAGTGGAAAGACCAACCAGGACTTGATATTCATAACAATCAATCGTATTTACTGGATTTCATTAAAGAAAGCGAAACTTTGATCTCCTCTCCTATACAGGTTTACAAAACGGCACAAATCTTATAATTTAAAGAAACAATGAAAGCACTTTTTACAAATACTTACGAGTCTGATTTTGTCAGTACTGAAATAGAAATACCTACTCCAAAAAGCGGAGAAGTTTTAATTAAAATTCACGCAAGCGGTGTTAACCCGATCGACAACAAAATTCGCATTGGCGTTTCGCCTTACGCATCACCTGTTTTACCTGCGATTTTAGGAACTGATCTCGCGGGCGTTGTTGAAGCCATCGGAAAGGATGTTACTGATTTTAAAGTTGGTGATGAAGTTTACGGACTCGCCGGAGGTGTACTGGGGCTTCAGGGAACTTTAGCCGAATATACAGCCGTTGATGCAGCTTTACTGGCTTTAAAACCTAAGAACTTAAGCATGAAAGAGGCCGCAGCTGTTCCGCTTGTATTGCTAACAGCCTGGGAGGGTCTAGTTGACAGAGCAAAAGTAAAAAAAGGCGATCAGGTTTTGGTTCATGCCGGAGCCGGAGGTGTTGGGCATATGGTCGTACAGTTGGCCCGCATTTTTGGTGCCGATGTTTATGCAACCGTTTCGCCTGAAAAAGCTGCTATTGCAGAAGCGTTTGGAGCCACTCCAATTGATTACAGAACCGCAACTGTTGAAGATTATGTCGAGCAATTTACAGCTGGAAAAGGTTTTGATATTATTTATGATACCGTAGGCGGGACATCCTTAGACGATTCTTTTAAAGCCATTCGCCATTATGGTCAAATTGCCAGCTGTTATGCTTTTGGAACACACAATTTAGCTACCGGATCTCTTCGATCTGCAAGTTTACACGGTGTTTTTGTTTTGCATCCGATGATTAGCGGTGAAGGCAGAAAACATCACGGAGACATCCTGAAAGAAGCTACAAAATTTATCGAAGAAGGAAAATTAAAACCTATTATTGATCCTCGAAAATTTACTTTAGATAATGCAATAGAGGCTCATAAAGCGGTTAGCGATGGTTCGGCTATCGGAAAAATTGTAGTGGATATCGTTTAATTTCAAAATTCTACTCTTTTTTGTGATATTAATTTACTTACAAAATTAATTTCGATAAAAAAACTAACTTACCTCTTATTCAAAACTTTACAATTTTATGAGCGAGTACCATTTAGCCGAAATTAATATTGCCCGAATGAAAGGTATTGATATAAACGATCCTATCATGAAAGAGTTTAAAGACAATATAGATCTTGTGAATATTTTGGCCGAAAACAGTGATGGCTTTGTGTGGAGGTTGAAAGATGAGAGTTATAATACGACAAGTCCTAATCCGTATAATGATGAGCAGGTTATTATTAATATTTCCGTTTGGGAAAATGTGGAAACATTAGAGCATTATATGTACAAGACTTTTCACAGCGATTTTTTAAAACGCCGAAAAGAATGGTTTTTTAAATATGGAAAAGCACATACTGCAATGTGGTGGATTCCTAAAGGTCATGTTCCAACTCTTGAAGAAGCGGTAGAAAAATTAGATTATTTGCAGCAAAACGGAGTTTCGGAATTGGTGTTTGATCTTCGAAACAAGTTTCCGGCACCACAATTAAAAAATATTTCTTAGTAAAATAATTAAATAAAAAAGAGACTGTATCCCAAACGGACACAGTCTCTTTCTTTTTATAGCAGACTAAACTACTGCTTTATGATTTTCTGAGTGAAAGTTTTTTTAGCTGAAGAAGTTACGTTAAGGAAATATACTCCTCTTGTTTTTCCCGACAAATTAATCGCTTTTTCGGTGTTATTTCCTCCGGCAAAAGTTTCGGTATAAATCATTTTTCCTTCTGCGCTATGAACGGTAACTGTATAATTATCAGCAGTAGATGGCGTTACCACATGAAAAACATTAGTGGAAGGATTTGGATATACCTGAACTCCTTTCAGATTGTTTATGTCTCTCGGTTTTGTTACTGCCAAATTAGGGCCGTTGTCTACTTTTAAATTATCAAACCAGATTCTGGTTCCAAAACCTGAAGTACTTTTAAATTTAATTAAAACATTTTTCTGTTGTTTTACGATACCTAAATCAATCTTTTCGGCTCTCCAGTCAGAATCTTTGGTTGGAGTCCAATCGTTTGTTTCGTTTGATGTAGTGGTTGCAGGATCGTCCTGAATTGGAGGTGAAACCGTTTGCAACTGTATTTGATTTTTAGAATAGACATTCGTCCACGTCACACCACAATCGGAAGATACCAAAATATCAATCTTATCGGGAGCTGGTTCAGGATCAAAAACGCTGAAATATTGGGTATAAGCCAGATCAAAATACAAATAAGGTGTTGCAGCAGACGAAAGATCAACTGCTTTTAAAACAAGCTCATCAACCTTAGCTGCCGGGTTGTCGGCATTATTGATTACCAGACAGGATAAGTCTCCTTTACCAACATCCGAACGTTTTTCCCATGTAATAGCATCCTCACCCGGATTAATGATTTGCCAATCCTGAACAGGAAAACTTCCCTCAAAATTTTCTAAATATGGAAGGCTGTTTTTACTTTTTATAACTACCACACCGGTTTTTGTCATCGCAGTTCCTGTTCCATAAGCATTAGAAGCTGTTAAAGTCACATTATAAGTTCCCGGGTTATCATAAACCACAGTAGGTACTTCACTTGTTGAAGAAGACGGTGTGCCTCCCGGAAATGACCATGACCATGCCGTAGGCTCTCCTGTCGAATTATCTTTGAATGCAATTGGAAGATCACTGCACAATTTATCGCTCTTCAAAACAAATTCTGAGAATGGAGTTTCTTTGCTATCGAAATTAAATTTCAAATTGTCAATCCATATTCTTGCACCAAATCCTGAAGTATTTTTGAATTTAAATAAAACGTTCGGTTCTCCTTTAAATCTGGATAAGGTAACTCTTTCAGTTCTCCAGTGTGAGTCTAAAGACGGAATCCAATTGTTGGCATCGGCGCTTTCAAATGTTTCCAGCTCCATATGAGTCTTTTTATAAATGCTTTCCCAAGTAACTCCGCAATCTTTTGAAACGAGAATTTCCAGAGCATCCGGACTCACAGCATCAAATTTGGCATAGGCTACATCGAATGAAAAATCGGTTACTCCAACTGACAAGTTAGCTGGTCTCAGAATAATTTCATCTACCTCACCCACCTTATCATTGTCGGCATTATTCATAACCATACAAGAGGAAGAGTTATGCCCTACTCCGATGCGTTGTTCCCAGGTTAATTTGTTGTCCGGATTAATAATTTCCCAGTCTGCTGGTGGAAAAGAACCTTCAAAACCTTCGGTAAAAGATGTTTTATAAGGATCAACAATGGTTATAAAATTATTTTTAGTTGTTGTTGTTCCGCTACCATTGGCATTTTTAGTAGCCAGTGTTACGGCATAAGATCCCGGTACATCATAGGTTACTGTAGGATTCTGATCTGTAGAACTTGACGGTGTTCCTCCCGGAAACGACCAGTTCCATGATGTTGGATTTCCTGTTGAAACATCTACAAATGGGGCTGTAAGACTTGTACAACGCGTATCTCTCATACTCGATGCAAAATCGGAAACCGGAGTAGCAGCCTGTGTCACAGCAACGTTTACATTATCAATCCAAACTCGTGTTCCATAGCCCGACACGTTTACAAAACGAATCGAAACATTGTTGTTCCCGATATAAGCATTAAGATCAACTACTTCTTTTCGCCAATTGGCATCTGTAACGGGTATCCAATTATTGGCCTGAGCAGTAGGAACAGCTGTAGTTTGTAAAACTGTATGCGTTTTCGAATAAACATCATTCCAGGTAAGTCCGCAATCTGTGGAAACCTGTACTTTTAAAACATCGGGGCTTACATCATCAAACTTGGTATAAGCAACGTCAAAATACATTTGACTGTTTTGTCCCGCCGTAAAATCAAAATAAGGCAATCTGATATAATCCAAAGCACCTAATACTGAGTTATCGGCATTGTTCATAATCATACACGAACTGTCATTGTGCCCCACTCCTTTACGTTTTTCCCAGCCAAGACCTTTGTCCGGGTTTGTAACTTCCCATCCTCTTGGAGGAAAAGCTCCTGCAAAACTCTCCGTATAATTTGTATTTGATTTTTGATCTACTTCGATATAATTCTGTACTTCTTTGGTATTTGTTCCCAGCGAGTTGGTTACCTCTAAAGTTACTTTGTACTTTCCTGATGTATTGTAAGTAACAACCGGATTCACGTCTGTTGAAGTTGCCGGAGCCCCTCCTTCGAAAGTCCACACTCTTGAATTGGGCAATCCCAAAGAAACGTCTTTAAAAGCGATTGCTTTTCCGGAACAAACAGCGGTTGTACTGTTACTAAAATTAGCCAGAGGAGCAGTTTCAATAAGTCCAACTGCACCAAGATTAGCGGGCTCCCACAATAATCCTCGCGGATATTTGGCAACCGTTTTATCTTCCAGCCAATACGTCATTGCATTGGTCTGATCACGGGTGTACATATTCTGGCATTCCGTATTATAGTCCATGTGGTTTTCGGTGTTGGCATACACTCCGCAACTGTTTAACACATTTCTGGCACAGCCTTCCGCAACTTTCGTTGGAGGAGTATCGGCCATCCCGTCATTAACCGGATCACAATCGTCCTGGAAAGTGTGTTTTAATCCAAAATAATGGCCAAACTCATGTGTCATTACCTTTGCAAAAGTAGCACTCGCATGTGATCCGCAGGTACTTCCAATGTACCTGTGGTTGAAAGCTACACGCGGTATGGCATCCTGAATGGGTAAAAAAGCATGTCCTGAACCAGTAGCTCCCTGTCCCGTATTGGGTTCATCCACCACCAAAACATCCAGATAATACCTGTTGTTTTTGCCGTACCAGATGTGGTCATAAATTCTGGCATCATAACCGTCGGAAACGTGTGCTTCGGGATGCCAGTCTAAACCCGGAATTTCTAAAGGATTCCCCTCCGGATCTACAGTCGCCAAGACAAACTGAATGTTCATTTTACTTTTAACAGCGTCAAAACGAGGATCGGTTGTGGCGTATCCCGGAAACAAACCATTAAAATCTTTGTTCACGATTAATAATGCATCATCAATTCTGCATTTCATCTGCTCTTTGGTAAAAGCATTATTGATATTGGTTCCATCGGTCAAAATGTGAAACACGACCGGAATCAGGTAAGGAGTGGTAGCCGCTTTCTTCGTATTCCCTTTTTTCCAGGTTTTAATTTTGGAAAGCGATTTCTGAAATGCCGTTTCTTCCTTCTGGGACAATTGGGTTCCGCAACCAATAGGGTTTTGTTTTTGCCCAAAGGAAATGAAGCATTGAAGCAGAAAAACTGCAGCAATAAGGTAGTTTTTTTTCAAAATAATAGTTTTTTGTTAGTTGTTATTCCGAATGTAAAATTGTCAGAAAATTTGTTAAAAATTTAAACTTTCAAAACAAATCATTATTTATAATTTTATATTCGATGGTTTTTTTGATAAAATTATCCATTTAACACTTATAAAAAAGATATTATCTTATTGTAAAACAATTGTATCTTATCTGGTTTTTGTCGTTGTAATACATTCTAAAAAACAAAAAGCTGTCCTCTTGTGACAGCTTTTCTTAAAAAAAGTTTTCAATTCATCTTATCTTACTTACTTAATTCCTCCAAAAGCTCCAAAACACATGTTTTTGTGTAAAATTTCCACTTTTGTGAAACCCACTTTTTTCATCAGATCCAATTGGTAATTCATCGATCTTGGAGAATCTTCTTTTTCCACATAGTCCAGAACTTTTTGTCGGTATTCGGCTCCTCCAATTTCTTCCAGATAATCGCCATAACGCTGCCAGGTATAGCTGTTTAAAACTTCGGTATCCTGAGTAATTAAATCTGAAATAAAGAAACAGCCACCGGGTTTTAATAATTTAAAAATTTTAGCAAAGGTCGTTTCCCAGTCCTGATCGTCTCTCAAATGATGCAAAACTGCTCCTGCCAAAATAATATCAAAATGGTTTTCTGCCAAAGCGACTTCTCTGATATCGCCTTGTTGTACCTCTACTGTTCCATTTGTTTCTTTTGAAACTCTTTCAACGGCCCTGTCCAGCATCGGCAAACTCAAATCGACCAGAGTGCAATTTAAATTCGGCACTTTCGAAAGCATTTTTAAAGTATAATTTCCGGCACCACAGCCTATATCCAAAACATTCACCGCAGTAGGAACAATCCTTTTGGCGGCTTCGGTAATTAATTCCAGCGAAATAGTCGCATCGATAGTGGCTACCTGTCCGGTTTCTAAATTTGAAAATCGTTCGACATCCTTATCAAAACGCTCTCTGATTTCTTCAATAGTTGATTTTTTCATAGTTTTTTTGTTGCTCCCGAATAAGACAGGTTTATTAGTTATATTTTTTTCTTACCACGAATTCACGAATATTTATTGCTAAAATCGATATGAATTCGCGGCTAAAAAAATCATTACAATTTATAACACCAATCCCAATAATAAAAAGAGAACTTTTAAATATCTTAGCAAATTATAATTCTACAAAATAAAACCAACAAAAATGGCTGAGCAATCTTCAATCCAGTGTCCAAATTGCGGCACCCCAATCGATGTAAATGATGTTTTGAAGCATCAATTGGAAGATAGTATCCGTAAAGAATTTCAACAAAAAGCTAACGCTCAATCCAAAGAAATGGAGCTTAAAAACGAGCAGTTTGAAAAAGCAAAAGCTGAATTTGAAGCCAAAAAGAAACAGGAGAATGAACTTTTTGCTGAACGACTGGACCGCGAAAGAAAGGTTGCCGAAAAAGAAATTACTCAAAAATTAAAAACCAAACTCGAAGAAGAAAATAAAGACCGTTTGCAGCTGATGGAAAAAGAGCTTTCAGAGAAATCGGAAAAACTGCGTGAACTTAATAAAATGGAGGGCGAAATTGCTAAGCTTCAGCGCGAAAAACTCGAAATGAAGGAAGCCATCGAAGCCGAAGCTCAAAAACAGCTTAACGCGACTTTAGTTTTAGAACGCGATAAGATCAGAAAACAGGAAGAGGAAAAAAACGAGTTAAAAATAAAAGAATACCAAAAACAGTCTGACGATCAGAAAAAGCTGATTGAAGAAATGAAACGCAAGCAGGAACAAGGTTCTATGCAATTGCAGGGTGAAGTAATGGAACTGGCGATCGAAGAATGGCTAGCCAGTAATTTCCCGTTAGACACCATCGATGAAATAAAAAAAGGGGCCAACGGAGCGGATTGTCTTCAGGTTGTAAATACCCGGGAGGTACAAAATTGCGGTTCTATTTATTACGAAAGTAAACGTACTAAAGCTTTTCAACCCGCCTGGATTGAAAAATTCAAAAACGATATTAGAACCAAAAGAGCCAATATTGGGGTTTTAGTGACTGAAGTTATGCCCGCCGGAATGGACCGCATGGGAATGCGCGACGGAATCTGGATTTGTACTTATGAAGAATTTAAAGGCTTAAGTGCTGTTTTACGACAATCTTTAATACAGGTTAGCCAGGCTGTTCAGGCACAGGAAAACAAAGGCGATAAAATGTCGATGTTGTATGATTTTTTAACCAGCAATGAATTCCGTTTACAGGTGGAAGGAATTGTTGAGGGCTTCACACAGATGCAAAGTGATCTGGACTCCGAAAAAAGAGCTATGCAGCGTATTTGGAAGCAACGTGAAAAACAGATCGAAAAAGTAGTTCACAACACTTTGGGAATGTACGGTTCGATTCGAGGTATTGCCGGAAATGCTGTTCAGACGGTACGAGCTCTAGAACTTGATTTTGTAGAAGACGAGGAAGAACAAAAAACAAAGGAACTGGAATAAGTACACCAACTGTGTATTTTTTACTCCTTTCCCTTTTTATCTAAATGCAATTTGCCATTCCAATCAATGAGTTCTCCTAAACAATACTGTCTTTTTACAGCATTAACTCCGGAGATTCATCACAATCGGAATGGCAAATTTTATAGTTTTTTATAAGATGGGATTTAATCTACCTTTCTAAACACCAATAGTTTTCCATTAGGATTAGACAATGTCAATCTTAGATCTCCAATTGAATAGGTGTTTGTACTTTGTAATGCCTGTACAAACTCTCCTTCTTTGTTACCCGGCATACAAGCCATCATAGTTGAAATTACATCCGAGAATCGCAACAATCCTTTTTCGAAGAAAATGGTTCCTCCTATTGAATTACATCCCCCAAATCCCATGAATTTATTCTCCGCTGCGTTAATTTCAATTCTTGGCAATTCTTTTTGGAAATCAGAAGCAGTCACTTTTTTTCCATTTAACTCTTCCAATACCCAGATATCATGCAAACGATAATCGGTAATGTATTTACCACAGCCGTTTAAGGTCTGATCCTTCATCTCTACCTTAACCGTATAAGGAAAAACAGTTCCCGACATTGAATCGGTACATTCGAATTGCTGAATGGTAATGGTAGCCGAAGTTTTCCCATTGTTTACTTTGTACATCTTTACATTGGCATCCATTGCTCTGATGGGTTCAACAGCATTAAAACTGATGGATTCCATTCCTTCGATCAACGATGTAAAAACAATTTTATCTTTTCCAAATTTCAATCCCCAAAACGGTTCATTTCCAGTAGCTTCAAAATAAACACTTAAATCTTCTTCTTCTGGAGTTGTTTGAGAAGTTGTTTCATTCGTGTTTGTTTTTTTAACTGCAACCGACTTACAACTTAAGATCACAGACATTAGGGCGCATAGTAAAAGTACTTTTTTCATATCATTAAATTTTTATTATGACTCCACACTAGAAAAAACCGGGCCAAAAATCGTTACTGCCCATTTTTTATGATTTTTTTAAGCAGAACCCTTCCTCTAATTTAAGAAAAATAACACAATTACAAAAGAAAGTATAAAATACTGGCAAACTCAACGGATTTGCAGGGTGGAGCAAACAAATCGATACTTCTCACTGCTGAAAAAATCTACCTAATCACTAATTTCTGTATCTTTGAATTCTATTATTTCTCTAAAAAATGAACACACCTTTTCAAAAAGCCAGCCAATTGATTGATGCTGAGAACGCTCAGGATCCTAATATCGAAACCGATCAAAATACAACCTATCCGAAGGAATTACTGTATTCTGACAGGATGTATAAGCGATTGATGCAATTTGAACCTGAGGCTTCAGAAGAAATTCAGATTGCTTCAAAAGCACAGCACATATGCCGATGGAAAGTAGCACGCGAATCCTATCCAATGGATCGTGTGGGGTATTTAAAATGGAGAGAAGAGCTTAAAAAATTTCACGCAAAAAACACTGCAGGAATTTTAGAGAAAGTAGGATATGCTCCTGAATTTATCGATCGTGTTTCCTTTTTGATTGAAAAAAAACTACTTAAAAAAGACGCTGAGACACAGCTGCTTGAAGATGTTATTTGTTTGGTTTTTTTAGAATATTACCTCGATCCGTTTGTGCACAAACACGATGAGGAGAAACTCAAAAACATCATCAAAAAAACCTGGGATAAAATGTCAGACAAAGGACATCAGGAAGCCTTAAAAATCAATTATTCCGAAGAAAACCTAAATCTGATAAAAGCCTCTTTAGGACTATAATTTTCAAACTTAATTTAAGAAACATTTCCTTCAGCCCCCACACCTACTTGATTCTTAATCCATATTACGTATATTTGCTTAGTCAATTTAGACAAATATACGTAGCATCTTGAAGTAACAATTAAATAAATAATGAGTAAAACGATTCGGGTAGTCCTCGCGGATAATCATGTTTTTGTAAGGGATGGAATAAAATCTTTGTTGGAAAACGAAGTAAACATAGAAGTTGTAGGCGAAGCTACAGATGGAATCGATACACTCGAAGCTGTTGCTGCAAGTGAGCCAGACTTACTTATACTAGACATACGTATGCCGCATTTAACTGGTATTGAAGTAGTCGAAAAACTTAGAAGTGAAAATAATAAGGTTAAGATTATTATACTCACCACACATGAATCTGAAGAATACGTATTAGGTGCATTGAAAGCAGGTGCCGAAGGGTATTTACTAAAAGATTCCAGCAAAGAAGAATTTTTAAAAGCCCTACATACAGTTTTAAATGGAGGAAAATATTACAGCGGTGATGTTTCAGGAATTTTGATTCATCACTTTGTGCATTGTACTGTTTCATTAGGGCCTAAACAAGCTTTAGCCGAAGAAATCACGATTACTAAGAGAGAAAAAGAAATTCTGTCTCTTTTATTATCCGGAAAAGGAAATAAGGAAATTGCCGAAACCCTCAAAATCAGCAAGCGTACTGCCGAAGTGCATCGTTTTAACTTAATGAAAAAACTAAAAGTAAAAAACCTGATGGAGCTTTCAAACAAAGCAAGCGAGTATTCTTTGTTATAAAAATTACGTACAATTACGTAACTAATTTGCCAAAAATCACGATATTCTACCTGCCCTTTTCGATTTCTGAAAAGGGCATTTTTGTTCTGCAAATTCCTTGATAAATCTCATTAATTTGGTATATTTGAGAGGGTCTTTTCTCAGACAGGAAAATCAGCTTATGAAAATTATAGCATGGAATTGTAATATGGCATTCAGAAAAAAAGCAGGCTTTCTTGACGCTTATAATGCCGATATTGCTGTTATCTCTGAATGCGAAAATCCTGAAAATCTAAAATTCCAAACCGATACAAAATTGCCAAACGACATTCTTTGGTACGGAACCAATCCCCATAAAGGACTTGGTGTTTTCTCCTATAGCACTTATAAGTTTGAATTGTTGGACTGTCATAATCCGCTGTTCAAAAACATTTTGCCAATAGCGGTTACGGGCGGAGCCATCGATTTTACATTGTTTGCGGTTTGGGCCAATAATCCGCAGGATAAAGACGGGCAATATGTAACTCAGGTTTGGAAGGCGATTAATTACTATACAGATCTGATCAAGGAACATAAAACCATTTTGATTGGAGATTTTAACAGCAACACGATTTGGGACAAACCCCGAAGGGAAGGAAACCATAGTACCGTTGTAAATAAACTGAGCGAAAAAAAGATTTTCAGCACCTATCATACCTATTTCAATCAGGAACAGGGCAAAGAAGAGCATCCTACCTTATATCTTTACCGGCATGAAAACAAACCCTATCATTTGGATTACTGCTTTGCCTCGCAAGACTTTATAGCCGTTTTAGATACTGTCGAAGTTGGCACTTATCAGGACTGGACGATGCTGAGCGATCATAAACCTTTAATCATTAATTTCAATATATAAATCATGACCAACTCCTGGACCGAACGGTGGAACGACCGTTACAGCACCGAAGAATTTGCCTATGGCACCGCGCCCAACAACTATTTAAAAGAAACCTTAGAAAAACTATACCCCGGAACCATTCTCTTCCCTGCCGAAGGTGAAGGCCGAAATGCCGTTTTTGCTGCTAAACTAGGCTGGAACGTTTCAGCATTTGATATTAGTTCAGAAGGGAAAAACAAGGCTCTAAAACTAGCCCAATCTCAAAATGTCGCTATCAATTATCAGGTTGGAGAACTTGAAACCTTAAACTATCAACCGGAACAATTTGATGCCATCGCTTTAATCTATGCACACTTTCCGGCAGAAATTAAATCGGAGATCCACAAAACACTCGATCAGTATCTGCGCAAAGGAGGTTATATTCTTTTTGAAGCGTTTAGCAAAAAACACCTCGAATATCTGGCCATCAACGATAAAGTGGGCGGACCAAAAGATATTGCTTCTTTGTTTTCGATCGAAGAAATTCAATCTGACTTTCCCGATTATGAGATCATCATATTGGAAGAAAAAGAAATCGAACTCAATGAAGGTCTTTTCCACAACGGAAAAGGTTCCGTTATCCGATTTATAGGGAAGAAAAAGTAATTCGCTTTACAACCATTTCGTAGAGGCGCAGCAGTGCGTCTCTACACCGCATCTCTCTCCCCTCACACAATTGCGTCCTGCTCTCTTCCATTACAATGGAGCAATCTCTAAAATAATATTTAATATAAGGAGCTGTTTCCAGCTGTCCGTTGTATCTTTTGTCCCGAACCCCGGCACAAAAGGATGCCACTCCCATCTGGGCTAATGAGCTCAGTTTTCAGTTTACAGTTTACAGTGTACAGTTTGCATTACACAGTTTACATTTCACAGTTTACATTTCACAGTTTGCATTTCACAATTCACAATTAACAATCAACAATTAACCCCCATTTTCCATGTAGAATTGTTAAGAAATTTTGGTTTCCCATTTCAGCTAAAAAACCAAACAATTCACTTTCAAATACTTAATGTTAATTTTTATAAGAAAACTTAACATTGAATACCATGTTTTATAATTATCTTTACTTAACTGTAACTTAACAATTTAGTTACATTGCTAATAATAACCTTACCTAAAAGCACATTTATATGGAAAACAAACCCGAAGAAAGCACCCCGGAAAAAATCGATTCTGTAAAACCTGAAGCTGTTCAACCGGCTACAGAAACTGCAAAACCTGCCAGCACTCCTGTTAAAAAAGCACCCGTTCGTAAAGCGGCGCCTGCTAAACCAACAACGGCAGCGGTAAAACCAACAGCAGCCAAACCGGTAACCCCTAAAGCTCCTGCAGCTTCTGTTACCAAAGCTGCAAGTACTACAGCAAAAGCACCTGCCAAAGCGGTTGTAAAAACGGCTGCAGCGACTCCAACTACACCAAAACCGGCAGCAAAAGCACCGGTAAAAAAAGTAGTAACACCAGCCGCTAAGCCAGTAGAAAAAACTGCTGTACAAACAACTGTTACGAAATTAAAAGAAGAAGATACTAATCAGGCAGTTAAAACCGAGGAAACCGGAAAAGATAAAGCCGCTAAAAAAGCCAAAAAAGTGAAAGACAAAGAAAAAGACAAAGCCAAAAAGAAATTAGCTAAGAAAAAAGAGAAAGCTAAAAATGATAAAAAGAAAGAAAAAGCTAAAAAAGCAAAACTAAAAGCTGCAGCTAAGAAAAAAGAAAAAGCGAAAAAAGCGAAAGACAAAGCAAAAGCTAAAAAAATTGCAAAAAAGAAAGCTAAAGCTCAGAAAAAAGCGAAAGCCAAAAAGAAAAAAATAATATTCAGAAAGGTTTGACTTGATAAAAGTTGAACCTTTTTGTGTTTTTAAAGGGCTTCGACTTCGCTCAGTCGGGCAAACCGAATATCATTCTGAGTGCTGAAAGAAGGGCTTTTTAAATTACTTGTAATTTATCCCCCAATGGCGATCATGCTGCGGTTATCAAAATGTTTTGCAGGATCATTCATTTCATCCATCGTTACCATTCCGGCACGAACCTTCTTTTTACTTTGAACAGCTGCTGAAATGAGATCCGTTATCGGCAGACCGTTTCTAAAAGGGGTTAAAAGATCGGTTTCTGCATTAGAGAAAAGACAGTTTTTTATTTTTCCATCGGCAGTTAAACGAATTCGGTTACAGCTGTCGCAAAACGGATTTGTAATTGAACTTATAATTCCGAAATCTCCCTGAAAGTCTTTTATTTTATAGGTTCTCGCCGTGAAGTTTTCTTCGTCTTTGAGTTTTATAATTTCCTGTTTTGAAAAACCATTCTCTACCCGGAAAGAATCTCCTGTTGCGAAACCATTCTGCTCCTGTCCCACTCGTTTCCCGCAAACGGCATAAACTCAATAAATCGCACCGAAATGGGCAAAAAACGGGTTAGTTTAACAAAATCAACAATTTCGTTATCATTAAAACCTTTTATTAAAACGACATTTACTTTTACCTGAAAATCATGATTCAAAAGTAAATGCAGATTGTCGACAACTTTGTCAAACTGATTTCTAAGCGTTATTGAATGAAATTTCGACGCAACCAGCGTATCCAGACTTAAGTTGATCTTTTTAATATTAAACTGCTTTAAAACCTCAATATGGCGGTCGATCAAAATTCCGTTTGTAGTCATCGAAACCGAAATATCGAGAGCAGCCAGTTTTGAAATGATTTCCGGAAAATCTTTTCGTAAAAGCGGTTCACCGCCTGTTAATCGTATTTTATCAACACCCTGTTGCACGAAAGTCCGGGCAATGCCAAAAATCTCATCGGCAGTCATTAAACTGGCTTTTGGAGAAAGTGCAATACCGTCAGCCGGCATGCAATACGTACAACGCAGATTGCATTTTTCCAGCAGCGAAATGCGCAGATAATTGTGTCTGCGTCCAAAACCATCCGTCAAACTAGTGTTAAAGGCTGTCATGATTTTTACCTTTAAAACATGAAAAACATGCATCACATGCGGAAAAACCGCATCCATAGACTCTCTTGCTCCGTTTGTCGAACCCGGCAAAGCCAAAACTAAACTCTTACCCAAAGTTCCGGCTACGCTTCTGGACAACATCGCATAAGGCATTCTCTGTTGCCCATAGTCCCGAATCGCTTCCTCAATACCGGGAATTCTGCTTTCTAAAATTGGCGCTAAAGCTTCCGGTGTAACATCTCGTGGAGACAAACCTGTACCGCCCGTAAAAATCACCAATTGATGTTCTTTGGCAAACGTTTTTGTTCTTTCCTGAATAATAGCAAGTTCGTCAGGAATAATTTCATAATGCGGCGTCTCAACGCCATACGAATTTAATTTTTCGACTATAACTTTTCCCGAACGATCTTCCTTATCACCCGCAAAAATAGAATCAGAGCAAACAAAAACAGCCGCTTTTATTGCGTTCGGAAATTTATTTTTAAAAGACGATTTCCCGCCTTCTTTCTCAATCAATTTTATGGTCGAAATTTCGATTTCTTTATCAATCGGTTTCAGCATATCGTACATGGTAAGGGCTACAATTGATGCTCCATGCATCGCCTCTACCTCAACACCGGTTTTATAAACGGTTTTTACCGTAAAGATGATCTGAACCTCCAGGCCTTCTATTTTATATTCCACCGAAGTAAATTCAATCGGAATCGGATGGCAATCCGGAATCGATAAATGCGTGTTTTTAACCGCAAACAATCCCGCTGTTTTTGCCATTTCGAGTACGTTTCCTTTGGGCACTAAATTATGGGTCACCGCGTCAATTGTTTCTTGTTTACTAACTTTTACAATTGCGGTGGCGGTTGCTTTTCTTAAGGTGCTTATTTTATGCGTAATATCTACCATTTTATCTTATTAGGAATTCTGTTTCCAGGTGAAGGTATCGTTTTCAAACATTTCTTTCCCAAAAATGGGCACATCGGTTTTAACCCAGTTTACAATAGCCTCTGTTGCTTCATAAACCTGTTTGCGTCGCGTTGCTGAAACAAAGACAAACAAACAAATTTCGCCCGCTTTTACAACGCCCAGACTATGGTAAATGTGCATGCAGGTCAAATCAAATTTAGTAAACGCTCGTTCGCGAATGGTGTGCAAAGCTTCGTTGGCCATATCCGTATAAGCCGAATAATCGATAGCCACAACGGTATTATTATGAATGACATCGGCACGAACTTGTCCTAAAAAAATATTGTGCGCCCCAATCGTGTGTTTGGATTGGTGTTTTGCGATCGACTCGGCTATAAATTCAGGACTGATTGGCCCTTCTACAAATACATTTTTACTCATTACTTCTATTTTTTTTACCACAGATTAAAAAGATTTTTCTTTGGCCACGAATTCTATTTCAAAAAAAAAACTCGTGAATTCGTAGCCAATAAATCTGTATGTTTTTTCACTTCTTTACAGACGCTCTGTTTTTTGATTATCCTCCTGCAAATGGAGGCAATAAAGCAACCACATCATTGGTCTGCAACGTACAGTCTACTGTTTTTGAAACTATTTTTTGATTTACCGCTACGCTGAAAACAAGCGAATCAAATTGGTATTTCTGGTCTAAATCGCGCAATAGTTCCTGCAGTGACACTTCAGAAAAAGCTACTTTTTCAAGTTCACATTGGGTTCTTTCGGCAACAGCTCCAAAATATTTAATCTCAATCATTTTTATAAATTTAAATTCTGAAAAATAAACTCATCTTCAAAATGTTCCTGAAAATAAGAAATCCAGCTTGACGTATTTTTCACTACTTCACCAATGACAATTATAGCCGGCGATGTTATATTTTTCTCAGCAACCAATTTAGCAATTGAACCAATAGTTCCAATCACTTTTTGTTCTGTTTTTTTCGTTCCGTTTTGAATAATGGCAATGGGAAGATTGTCGGTTCTGTTCTGCTGATAAATAGAAATGATCTCCTCTAATTTGTGCATTCCCATCAAAATAATAACGGTCGCATCCGATTTAGAAGCCAGATGAATATCCTTCGACAGCTTATGATCTGAGGTTGTTCCGGTAATGACCCAAAAGCTTTCGGCCACTTTGCGCTGTGTAACACTAATTCCAGCCGAGGCAGGAACTCCCAACGCAGATGAAATTCCGGGAACAATTGCCGTTTCGATTCCAAATTGTTCTGTAAATTCGATTTCTTCACTTCCTCTTCCAAAAACAAACGGATCGCCTCCTTTTAAACGAACCACATGTCCGTGTCGCTTTGCCATTGACACAATCAGTTCGTTAATCTGATCCTGTGTATAAGCATGGCAGCCCAGTCGTTTTCCCACAAAAATAATTTCGGCATTTGATGCATAAGCTAACAATTCTTCATTGACCAAAGCATCATATAAAACCACATCGGCCTGCTCTAAAACCTTTATCGCTTTCATCGTAATCAGTTCAGCATCACCCGGTCCTGCGCCTACAATCGTTAGTTTTGGTATTTTTAAGCTTTGCATAATCTTTTAACTTAAATTGGCATTCAAATCATTTAATTCGTCAGCCGAATTAATATTGGTCAAAGGAATAATCTCACTTTCATCCAGATTAATAATCTGATGCGGTATTCCCGCCAGTAAATCCATCATTTTTAGTGCATCCGTATCAATAGCCTTTTTGATAAAAGGGATCATCTTTTTGGAATAAATTCCAATCAGTGGATGCATTCGACTCTCTGAAGCAAAAACGGTAATTCCGGCTTCTTCCGTATGTTTTGAGAGTAACTCCTGTAATAATTCTGTTGAAATTAACGGAATATCACAGCTCAAAATCAGGTTAAATTCGGTTTCAGACTGTAATAAAGCAGTGTAAATCCCTCCCAAAGGTCCTTTATCTGCAATAACATCGGGTATTTTTTGATACGGGAGATAATCATACTCTTTTGATGCCGTAACCAATCTAATTTCTGCTGTAACAGGCAAAATCGCACTGATGATGTGTTCTATAAAAGGCTTTCCCCGAAACAAAACCAATCCTTTCTCTGACTGCATCCGGGAACTTTTTCCTCCACAAAGAATAAATGCTGTTAGTGTTTCCATGGTTTTTAGTTTTTGTTTCAGGTTTTTCTTGTTTCAAGTTTCAGGTTTTCTTTGTTTCAGGTTTCAGGTTTCAAGTTTCAAGTTTCAGGTTTCAAGTTGAAATGAGAGAAAGTTTCACTTTAAGGGATAGACCTAGCATTCCTACTCTCTTTTTAGTATTCCATTATTAAGGAAAAATCAATTTGACGCTTGCCATTAAAATTACAGTTCCTAAAACTATTTTCAGCGTTTTGTTTGAGAAATAACCACTTCCGTAAAATCCTCCCAATACTCCTCCCACAACTGCAATTGGAACCAAATAAAAACTTTCGACAGGGATTGTTTTTCCGCCCATAAAAAAGCCTAACATTCCCGCAAAAGAATTCACAAATATGAATAAACTCGAAATGGCCGCTGATTCTTTTACGGACGCCCATCCCAAAAACAATAAAATAGGACTTAAAATTATACCGCCCCCTATTCCCAACATTCCGGATAATAATCCGATTGCAAAACCAATTGTTAGGGCAAACGGCAGGTTAATTTTAACAGCCTCTTTTTCTTTAAAATTAAAAACCCCAAACAGCCTTAACGCTGCAAAAGCCAAGACTACTCCTAAAACTGCTTTATAAATACCGTTATCTAATGTGACAAATCCACCTATAAATGCTGCCGGAATTGACGCGATTGCAAAGGGATAAAACAATTTTGGCCTGAAATAATTCATCCGATAATAAAAGAAAAACGAAATACTCGATACAAACAAATTCAACAACAAAGCCGAAGGTTTCATCACCGCCACCGGAAAAGCAAAAATGGTCATCAAAGCCAAATATCCCGATGCTCCTCCATGTCCCACACTAGAATATAAAAATGCAATAACAATTAATGCAAAACTAAATAGCAATAGGTTTTCGGAACTTAATAGGGTCATTTTTTTTATTGTTTAATCGCTTGGTTGTTTAACTGTTTATTTGTTTCAGGTTTCAGGTTTCAGGTTTCAGGTTTCAAGTTTCAGGTTTGCTCCTCAATATCGTTTTATTTACATACCGCTTCTCTTTGTTCTAGCATCTTTCTTCTACAATCTAGTTTCAAGTTTCAGGTTTCAGGTTTCAGGTTTCAGGTTTGCTCCTCAATATCGTTTTATTTACATACAGCTTCTCTTTCTTCTAGCATCTTTCTTCTACAATCTAAAATCTAAAACTCTTCTAATCAATCGGCAATACAGTTACTAAAGTTCCTTTTTCATAGGCTTCAACATCCTCGGGAACGATTAGTAAACCGTTGGCAACGGCAAATGTATTGAGCATTGCGGAGCTTTGTCCGTCCAAGACTGTGACATTTGTTTCGTCGTATCTTGCCTTTAAGAATAATGTTTTGCCTGTATCGTTTTTAACATCCGAATTTAGCGTTCGGACTATTTTTGTTCTGTGAATTTCAGAAAGCCCGATTCTGTTTCTGATGGCCGGATAAACATAGATATAAAAATTGGTCAGTGATGAAGCCGGGTTTCCGGGTAAAGCAAAAACTAAGGTTCCATTTTTTGACCCAAAAAACATAGGTTTCCCCGGTTTTTGGTTGATTTTATAAAAATGTTCATTGACATCATTGTGCAATAACGCTTCTTTGACAAAATCATAATCCCCGACCGAAATTCCGCCTGAGACTAAAACAATATCATACTTTTTTAAAATCTCTTTTAATGACTTTTTTGTCGCTTTCAAATCGTCTTTTACGCGATAGACTTTTGTTTTGTTTATTCCTGCCGTTTCAAGAGCAGCCTGAAGCATAACGGAATTACTTTCGTAAATTTTTCCTTTTTTTAGTTTTTCACCAGGTTTTACTAATTCATTTCCTGTTACTAAAATAGCCACTTTCGGTTTTTTGTACACTTCAATTTCTGTGATTCCTAAGCTGGCTAAAAAACCAATTGCCGCAGGAGTTATTAAAGTTCCTGCTTCAAAAACAACATGATCTTTCGCAATTTGTTCTCCTTTTAAGCGAACATTTGTACCTTTTGAAGGCATAACAGCAATCAAAATAGAATCTTTATTGGCGATCACATGCTCCTGCATTACTACCGTATCTGCATTATCGGGTACAAAAGCACCGGTAAAGATTCGGACTGCTTCATTGGCCTTTAATTTCAAATTGGAATGATCGCCCGCCTGAGAAGTACTTACGATATCGTACTGATGTTTTATACTGTGAATAAAAGCATAACCATCCATCGCCGATTGACGAAACGGCGGCATATCGATTGGCGAAATCACCTTATTGGCCAAAACATAACCCAATGCTTTGCGTATCGCTATTCGCTTCGTGGGCATTTTGACACAGTTCGCTTCAACTCTTTGTAATGCTTCTTCAACTTTAATCATAACGGTTGTTTTTTAAGCAAAAAACACTTTTTGTAAAAACATAAATTTTTACTTCTCACAAGTCTCTCTTATCACTTTTTTAAGAATATAAATTTAGCTTAATTCTTTGGATTACTCCCCGAAAAAATCAAATAGCTTTTTAGGATCGGAGGTTTTGGTTTCTTTGTTCCGGAAATTCCCTTTCGGACGATCCTACAACCTATAAAATTACGCACAACTTAACACACAAACAACTAATTCACAATACTTTAATTAATTTCTCTACTTCATTATCTCCACCTCAACCTAAAATGCATTTTCCGACCATCATTCTTATAATAAAGTCGTACCTATAAAAGTTACGTTTTTAAAAAAATTCTTCTTTTGAAGACGCAAACGACTTTTAGCTGACGTTTTTACCTTATTTTAAAATGAGATAAGATCTTAAAAATTAGAAAATTAAGTATAAAGTACTACATTTTTTAATTGGAAAAATAGAAGCTTATACTTTTTTTTAACATCTTGCTTAAAAACACAATTCATTGAAAAACAAATAATTAACTTATTTTTACAAATAAAAAACACCTCAAAATTTTATCTTTTTCAAAAAAAAAGAAGCAAACTTTTGGTTTTTATTATATTAAAATTAACTTTGTCTATAGGATTAGTAGAGTTTAAAATAATATTTGAAACCAAAAAAATTATATTTTGAAAACAACCGAAAGCATATCGTATTACATTCTTCCTAAAAAATATACTTATAACACTTTTTGTTATATGTGCTTCTGTTGCTAAATCTCAGCCTTTTTTCGTTTGCATTCGATTCCTTTTTTGTACCGAATCATTTTAAAAACGAATTTTTAAATACACCACAAAATCTTTATTGAAATTTCCAAGTCGTTTGATGCATTCATTTGTATCAAAAGGAGTACTGAAACTATACCTATACTTTAAAAAGAAAATAATTAACAACTAAAAAAAACAAAATGAAAAATATGCAAGGCTGTTGCTGTAAATAAAAAAAGCCATTTCTGCGGCAACAGAAATGGCGAGGCTTAAAGAACATTTATCACTAAATCAAGAATACCATCAGAGAGTTGAAAATTCAACTTTCAGGGCTTCTTGTTAATTACTTAAACCAGTACAAAGAAATGAAAAAAAAATTAAAAATATACTCATTCCTGTTTCTCCTGCTGCTATCGGCAGGAATTAATGCCCAAAATACAACACCACTTATACAATCGAAATTGGATGGAACAGTCGTAGACGACATCACCAACCAGCCTATTATTGGCGCTTCTGTTGTGATTAAAGGAACTACACACGGTGTTCAGACAGACGCCGAAGGAAAATTTTACTTTCAAACCGGACAAAAGTTCCCATATACTTTAATCATAAGCTACATCGGATATAAAAAATTAGAAGTTGTAGTCGAAAAAAATCCAATTACCATTCATCTAAAAGAAGAACGTCAGGAACTGGACGAATTGGTGGTTGTTGGTTATGGTTCTCAAAAGAGAAAAGACATTACGGGTGCTGTGTCCTCCGTACCAAAGGCCAATTTAAGTCAGGTTACCTCATCGGCAGATAACTTACTGCGCGGTGCCATACCGGGGGTGGTAGTCACACAAAGTTCGGGACGTCCCGGAGCCTCTTCCAGTGTTCGTATTAGAGGAGGAAACTCTATTACGGCCGGTAACGAACCGCTTTATGTAGTGGACGGAATTTTAATCTACAACGACAATAACAACAGTACGGCAGGAGTTTCCAACGCCGGAGCGACTGTCAATGTCCTTTCAACGATTAACCCGGGTGATATCGAATCTATTGAAGTACTGAAAGATGCCTCTGCAACGGCTATTTACGGCTCCCGTGGGGCAAATGGCGTGGTGATCATCACAACCAAAAAAGGAACAAAAGGTCAGGACAATATTTCGTATCAGGGTTATGTTGGGTTTCAGAATGTATCAAAAAAACTAAATTTAATGAACGCCAGCCAATGGGCAAGCCTGCGCAATGATGTTCAGGCCAGTATTGGTCAGGCTCCTTCTTTTACTGCTGCTCAGATCGAAGCTTTAAAAACTTCGGGAGGATACGACTGGCAATCGGCTGCTTTTAGAACGGCTGCACCTATTCAGAATCATCAGTTGTCTTTTTCAGGTGGTGACGAGCGTTCTCGTTATGCTGTTTCAGCAGGTTATTTCCAACAGGACGGAATTGTAATTGCCTCTGATTTCAAACGTATTTCGCTTCGTGTTAATTACGAAAGAAACTATTCTCAGAATTTTAAATTTGGAGTGAATGCCAACTACAGCAATTCGGTTGCAAATGGTATTGGTACCAATGGCGGTTCTTCTGCCGGAAGACAGCCTAATCCGCTAGTAGTCGCTTTGTATCAGCCACCGGTAGTTCCGATTAAAAATCCCGACGGAAGCTATAATTTGACCAATAATCCTTATGCAACAGCGGTTAACGGAGTCATTGCCAATCCGATAAACGATCTTGTTAGCACCACCAATGAAACTAAAATCAACCGAATCCTGACCAGTTTATTTGGCGAATATAAAATCACCAAAAAACTAACCGCAAAAGTGGCTGTCAGCGGCGATGTGATCAATACCAAGCAAAATTACTATGCACCGGCAACTACCACTACAGGTGCAGGAACTAAAGGTTTTGGTTCGGTTGGAGACCGTTTAGTAAGCTCTGTACTGAATGAAAATACGTTGAATTACAACACTAATTTTGGTGAAAACCACAAATTTTCAGCCTTGGGTGGCT
Source organism: Flavobacterium sp. N502536 (assembly GCF_025947345.1). Taxonomy (NCBI): domain Bacteria; kingdom Pseudomonadati; phylum Bacteroidota; class Flavobacteriia; order Flavobacteriales; family Flavobacteriaceae; genus Flavobacterium; species Flavobacterium sp. N502536. The sequence continues at coordinate 197,812 of NZ_CP110011.1, forward strand.
ATACCCTTCAATATACACAGGGGGAAGTTGTGAATGCAGGAGCTCAATTTTTTGTTAATGATGCCAATACTTTCAGCGCTTTGCAGGATGGTGTGCCCGTAAAACCGTATACCGATGCTTTCGAAAGTGTTTTAAAATCCTGGCTAACCAGAGTCAACTATTCGTATAAAGGAAAATACAATTTTACACTTTCTGCCCGTGCAGACGGATCTTCAAGATTTGGTTCGAAGTCACTTTGGGGGTATTTCCCATCAGCAGGATTTTCGTGGAATATTACCGATGAATCTTTTGCAAGCAACATCAAAGGAGTAACCGAAGCGAAGTTAAGAATAACTGCCGGAACAACCGGTAACCAGGAAATTGGGAATTACCTTTCCCTTGCCCAAATGGCCTCTGTTAACTACGCTTTCGGAGGAACACTACAAACGGGTCTAGCCCCTACCCGACTGGCCAATCCGGATCTGAAATGGGAAAAAACAAATCAATACAATGTTGGATTGGATTTATCCTTGTTAGACCGCAAAATCAATTTTGTTTTTGATGTGTACTACAAAAAAACAAACGATTTGTTGATCAATGTACCGATTCCGTTGACTTCAGGATATGCAACGGTACTTCAAAACATTGGAGGGGTTGAAAACAAAGGGATTGAAATTGGTTTGATCACCGAAAATCTAAAAACAGAAAACTTTTCATGGAATTCCAACATCGTTTTCTCTGCCAATAAAAACAAAGTCGTTTCTATTGGAAATGGAGTCGATCAATTTTTCCCTGTAGTACCAAACGGTTCTTTACTGCAGCAACAACCGGTAACGGTAAAAGTAGGATTGCCATTGGGAACTTTTTGGGGATACAAAACCAATGGTATTTTTCAGACACAGGAAGAAGTAAACACTCAGCCCAAAATAAACAGTTTGGCTAACACAAAAGTTGGAGATCGAAGATATGTTGATACCAATGGAGATGGCGTAATTACAGCTTTGGACAAAGGCAATCTGGGAAGCTCACAACCTAAGTTTGTGGGAAGTTTTAGCAACACGGTTTCGTATCATGACTTTGATCTTAACTTTTCATTCCAGGGATCTTATGGCGGTAAAGTATTCAATGCTTTAAATCAGCAACTGGAAATTTCTACGCTGGGTACCAATGCCAATGTTACGCTGGAAGATCGCTGGACCCCAACAAATCCAAGCAATGAAGTTCCGAGAGCCACCAGTTCTCCACTGGGAATTGTTTCAGAACGTTATGTGGAAGATGCTTCTTTCCTGAGATTAAAATTAATCACCTTAGGCTATACTTTACCCAAAAGCCTTTCGAAAAGACTGGGAGCTAAAAGCATCAAATTTTATGTCTCTGCCGAAAACTTAATTACATGGACAAAATACACAGGTTATGATCCTGAGGTAAGTTCCTACGAACAAAACAACTTATATCCGGGAATTGATTTTGGTTCGTATCCAAATTCAAAAACATTCATCTCCGGCCTGAACGTAACTTTCTAAGTAAAAAAATATAACATGAAAAAGATAATTCTAACATTCCTATTAAGTGCCGGACTATTGGTATCGTGCACCGATCTAGAGGTCACACCTACCTCTTTTGTAACCGAAGACAACTACTTTAAAACCCAGGACGATGCCGTAGCAAGCGTAACAGCGGTCTATGCTTCACTAAGTCTTGATCCGGGAGAGCAGAGTTTGTTTGGACGAAATTTATATTTCCTGACCGATATGGCTTCTGATTATGCTGCCGCGGGAGTTTCGGCAACCAATCCACAGGTTAGGGCTTTAAGCAGTCTGACCCATGACGCTACTTCTGATCGTGTTCAGGTAGCGTGGCGCCAAATCTATGCCGGAATAAACAGAGCCAATGTAGCGATCGATAACATTCCAAAAGTAGTTGGCTCAGATGCTGTTAAAAGCAGATTGATTCTGGAAGCTAAATTCATCCGAGGGTTACTGTATTTTCAGGCCGTACGACTTTGGGGCGGAGTTCCAATTGTTTTGCACGAACCTACTTCGATTCAGTTAGAGAGTTTAAAATCGAAAAGAGCGACGGTACAGGAAGTTTATACTCAGATTATTTCAGATTTAAAAGAGGCCGAAGCGCTGCCGTCTACTTATGCTGCAACAGATGCGGGACGTGCTACATCGGGAGCTGCGAAAGCTATTCTGACAAAGGTTTACCTTACCAGAAAAGACTATCCCAATGCGATTTTAAAAGCCAGAGAAGTCATTAACGGTGGATACGGATATGCCCTTTTTGAAAATTTTCAGGATATTTTCACGAAAACTAAAAAGAACGGAAAGGAACATATATTCTCGGTTCAGTTTGAGCCTAATCAGGCTGGAAACGGCTCCAGTGGAAGTACGTTTCAGGCCACTTCTTTTACCGGATTTACTGCCACAGAACCTGCTGATATTATTTCGGATGTCGCTTTGTTCTATGACATTTATGCCGCCGGAGATACCAGACGCGATGTAAGTTATGCCAAACAATTACCAATTCCGGGTACCGCAAACGTTTATACATTTCCAAAACCAATCTTTAAAAAATACCTCGATTTAACCAATCTGGCTACCCCGTCTAATGTCGCCATCAATTTTCCGGTGATTCGTTATGCCGACATTTTACTGTCGTTAGCAGAAGCGATAAACGAACAGGGGCCACCCACAGCTGAAGCTTATGAATTAATCAATCAGGTAAGAAGGAGAGCTTTTGGAAAACCCATCAACACACCCGATGCAACAGTAGATTTAGCCGGATTGACACAAACAACGTTTAGAGCAGCCCTGCAGGAAGAACGCAAAAAAGAATTTGTTCAGGAAGGACAACGCTGGTTTGATTTGGTTCGTTGGGGAACTTTGGTTACCGAAGTCAAAAAAGTACTGGCGAAAAATTCCGTTTCCGAACGAAATAATTTATACCCGATTCCGCAAAGCGAAAGAAATATTGATCCTGTTGGATTGCCACAAAACCCCGGATATTAATTCAAACCACAACTATAAAAACGAATAAATTATGAAAAATTTCAAATACCCTCGTAAAATTGAGAGTCCGAAAAAAGGGCTCTTAATCACTGCGCTGCTTGTCGCACAATTGAGTTTTGCACAAAACAATCCGAATCCTGATTTTAAAGGTGTTGTCGGAAAAACGCTGGCCGATTCAAAAGAATATTGGCCCGATCCTGTGAAAGCACCGACAGACGCACCAAATATTGTCTGGATACTGCTGGATGATGTTGGTTTTGGAGCTTCAAGTGCTTTTGGAGGTTTGATTCAAACGCCAACTTTTGATGATCTGGCCAACAATGGTCTGCGTTACACCAACTTTCACACCACTGCTATTTGTGCCCCTACCCGCGCCGCTCTTTTAACCGGAAGAAATTCAGGAAAAGTACACGTAAGCGGATTTTCACATACCGTTTTATCGGCAGGTTTCCCGGGTTGGGATGGAAGAATCCCATCTGATAAAGGTACCATTGCCGAAATTTTAAGAGACAAAGGATACAATACTTTTGCAGTAGGAAAATACGGTTTGACTCCTGATGAAGAAGCGACCGATGCAGGACCTTTTGACAGATGGCCTACCGGAAAAGGATTCGAACACTTTTTTGGCTTCTTAGGATCTCAAACCGATCAGTACAAACCTGATTTGGTAGAAGACAATGCACATGTTACGCCTGACGGAAGACATTTAACCGATCAGATTACTGATAAAGCCATCAGTTATATTACCAAACAGCATAAAGCTGCACCCAACAAACCTTTCTTTTTGTACTATGCCCCGGGAGCGGTTCACGCACCACATCAGGTGGCAGAATCCTGGAGCGATCCGTACAAAGGAAAATTTGATGAAGGCTGGGATGCCTATCGCGAGAAAGTATTGGCCAACCAGAAAAAACTGGGCGTAGTTCCTGCTAATGCCATCTTACCGGAACGCAATCCACTGATTGCCGACTGGAAAAAACTAACACCGGATCAAAAGAAAGTCTACGCCAGATTCATGGAAGTCTATGCCGGATACCTTACCTATACCGATCACGAAATTGGACGAATCGTAGCACATTTGAAACAAACCAATCAGCTGGAGAATACTTTAATTTTTGTTGCAATTGGCGACAACGGTGCGAGTAAAGAAGGTACTACGCAGGGTACAATCAATCAGAGTTTGTTTGCTCAGGGCGGATCTGATGAAGAAAATCTTCAGAAAAATCTAAACAATATTGGAGAAATCGGAACTTCAAAAGGACTGAACACCAACTATCCACTGGGATGGGCTCAGGCAACAAACGTTCCTTTTAAAAACTGGAAACAAGATGCACAATCGGAAGGGGGAACACGTAACCCGTTGATTGTTTTTTATCCAAAGGGAATTAAAGACAAAGGCGGAATCAGAAATCAGTACAGCCACGTAACCGATTTATTGCCAACCACTTTAGACATTGCAGGAATTAAAGCTCCGGAATATATTAGAGAAATAAAACAAGATGCGCTTCAGGGCTCTACGTTCTACGCTTCACTAAACGATGCCAAGGCACCCTCTTTACACACCATTCAATACTACTATATTTTTGGAAACAGAGCCATTTACAAAGATGGCTGGAAAGCGGGAGCAGCACACCTTCCGGATTCTTTTGCTGTGAAAAAATCTTTAGGTAAAAACGAAAAACCTGCCGAAAGCAACTTTGATGCCGATGTATGGGAACTGTATAACCTCAACGAAGATTTCAACGAACGTAATAACCTCGCTAAAAAATACCCTGAAAAATTGGCTGAACTAAAAAAACTGTTTGATGAACAAGCCAAAGAAAACAATGTTTATCCGCTGATCGACTGGCAGGATGTGTACAACAGAAGAATACACAATACTACAGCCGACAAAGGTAAAACACTGCAAGACCTTATTCAGCAAGCTACCAGACCGGGAAATTCTAAATAAGTAATCCACTAGCGATTCAGGTCTTTTGACAACGTTCTAAAAACCTGAATCGCTTTTAATTCCATCATTATGAAAAAAACAGATTTCGAAATTATAGGGAAAAAAATCATCGTGGGAGCGATAATTTTTTTAGTTCCGCTAATTATTCTGGCGGGAGGTTTAACATTAATTAATAACTTTTTAAAATAAGAAATCATGGCAACAATAGCTTATAATTCAAAGAGCAAACTTACCAGAGATTTAAGCATTAGTCTCCTTATTTATGCACTGCCTGTCGTGGCAATTTTTCTTTATTTCAAATTGACGAATGGTTTGGTCACTCAATCTCATCTGACGTTACCGTCATTTTTAGAATTTGCAAAACCCGCTTTCGAAAACATCAGAACTTGGGGATTAACTGCTTTTATGTTAATTCTGGGGATTATCGAATTTACAGCAGGTTTGTACGATGACCAATGGACGGGCGAAGAACGCAAAGTCGATATCGTTTGTTTTCTGGCTCCCAAATTGCTTTTGCCTCCCGTGATTGCTTTTTTTAGTCTGACGGCATTGCCGTACTTAATCCCTAATCTTGCCAACTCGCTTTCGTGGGTTCCGTTTTGGGGAGGCTTTTTCCTTATCGCAATAGCCGACGATTTAACGCAATACTGGTACCACCGTTTGCATCATCAGGTTCCTTTTTTATGGCGTTTTCATCGAACGCACCACTCCGCACCTTACATGGGTATGGCAATGGCATCCAGACAAAATTTTATTTATACGATTTTCTTTTCTCAAATTTACTTAACCGCAACTCTAACCTTTTTAGGATTAGGATTGCCGGCTTTGTTTGTATTGGTCATCAAAAGCTTCATTACTTTAGGGGCGCACTCCAGCATTGCGTGGGACAAACCTTTTTACAAATACAAAGTTTTACATCCAATTGCATGGGTTTTAGAACGTTTAATTTCGACGCCCGCAACCCATCACGCGCACCACGCTGACACCAGCGGAGACGGTGTTGGACATTTTAAAGGCAATTTTGGAAATATGTTTTTCATCTGGGATATCATTTTCGGAACAGGCTTGATCACTCGAAAATTCCCAAAATCATACGGAATGAAATCGTACAAGCAAGAAGAATGGTACGCACAGTTTCTTTGGCCGATTTTCAAATCCAAAAAAGAAGGAAGTGCTTTGGCCGAAGGAGTACTAGCCGTTCCTATTCGACAAAAAGCAGAAAATACCATTCCAAATCCGGCTTACTACGAGCAGGTTCAATCTTAAAGGTCATGAAAAAAAATAAGATTCTCCAAAACAGTATTGCCATTGTGATACTGTTTTTATCCGGAATTGGCTTTGCGCAGCAAAAAGCATCCAACACTGTTTCTTTAGACGTTTTTTATGCTAAAATTCAAAGCGAGAAAAAGCCCCAGATCATTGACGCCCGTGGTCCCGAAGAATTTGCGCTGAACCATATCAATGGCGCTCAAAACTTTAATCTGGAATCAAAAGATTACGCCAAACGTGTTGCTGCCTTAGATAAAACAAGACCTGTTTTTACCTATTCCATTGGAGCCGGAAGAAGTGTATGGCTCGCAGACGAGTTGCTGAAAAATGGTTTTAAAGAAGCCTACAGTTTAGAGGGCGGAATTGCCAATTGGATTGGAAACGGAAAACCCTTTTACTCCAATTCAAAAAGTAAACTAACCTTAGCCGAATACAACAAAATTATAGCTGAAAACAATGACGTTCTCGTTGATATTGGTTCTGTTTACTGTGGTGCCTGCAAAAAAGTAAAACCGGTTTTAGAAACCATCAGAGCACAATACGGCACTAATTTAAAAATCATCGAAATTGATCTGGAAGACAGTCCGCAGGTAATTGCCGATTTAAAAACCGTAAAAGTACTCCCGACTTTGATTTTATACAAAAAAGGAAAAATTGTCTTCAAAAAAGAAGGTCTGGGTGATTTAAAAAATGATGTTGATGTCGCTTTGGCTTCGAAATAAAAACCGCTAAATAATCGAATACAAACCAAACCCGACAGGTTTTTGAAACTTGTCGGGTTTAATTCGGCTTGCGTTTAATAAATAAACATTCTCCTCTACAAAATAATCAACACAAACCCGACAGGTTTTCAAAACCTGTCGGGTTTAATACAGTAAAACAACCCATAAAATGGCATCCCAAACCAAACAATTTACCCTTCACGAAGACTGGACTGTCGTAGTCCTTGGGTTTATCATCATCGGAATTTCCCTTTTTGTTTTTCTTCCTGAAATCCCTGTTTTCAAATGGTCAACCGGAACAGATTTACTAGCGGAAGTATTTAATTCCGGAAATCTGAAAATCCTTGGCTTACAATTTATATATCTGACTGCGATTGGAACACTTGGTGTTTTGTTAATTGGAAAATCGGTCAAAAATTTTCTCTTGGGGTTCCCGATAGTCTATCTTTTAACCCTTTTAGCTTTGGTCATCTCCGGAAACACAACGGTAAAAGGACTCAACCTCGAAGCGGTCATTTTCAGTTTAATCATAGGTTTATGCATAGGCAACTTTTTCCAACTGCCTCGATGGTTCCGTTCGGCACTTTCGACAGAAGTTTTTGTCAAAATCGGATTGGTTTTACTGGGAACCACGGTTATTTTTTCAGACATTCTAAAAGCCGGTTCCCTCGGGCTTCTTCAGGCACTGGCAGTAGTGCTATCGGTTTGGTACTTTGCCTTTTGGCTGTGTAAAAAACTAAAAGTCGACGATGAGTTAACCCTAATGATCTCAAGCGCTGTTTCGATCTGTGGTGTTTCTGCTGCGATTGCCACATCAGGTGCTATTAAAGGCGACTCTAAAAAACTGTCTTATGTAATTTCTGTCGTTTTGGTAACCGCTATCCCCATGATGATTTTCATGCCTGTAATTGCCCAATACTTCAATTTCCCAGAAGAAGTAACCGGAGCCTGGCTGGGTGGCAGTATTGATACCTCGGGTGCTGTTGTGGCTTCCGGTTCATTAGTAGGCGAAACGGCTTTGAAAATTAGTACGATTGTCAAATTCTCTCAAAATGTATTGTTAGGACTGGCGGCATTTGCCATATCGGTTTACTGGACGTACACCCACAACAAATCAGCCGTTGCCCTTACTTCAAAACCTACTTTAGCTGTGATCTGGGAACGTTTTCCGAAATTCGTCATCGGTTTTATTGCCGCTTCACTCCTCTTTTCTTTCCTGCTGACGGCAGAGGTTAGAGACGAGGTAAAAGACAGTTTAAAAAACCTGCAGACGATCTGGTTTGCATTGGCTTTTACCAGTATTGGACTAGAGACCCGCTTTAAAGATTTATGGAACCATAGCAGCCGAAAACCACTGTATGCCTTTTTAATCGCGCAATTATTCAATATCATTATCACCCTGATCATTGCTTTTTTACTGTTTGGCAAATAACAATCGGAATCCTTTGTTACCCCAAAACATTCCACAAAAAATAAAAAGCATAGTTATCTAAAAAAATCATAAATTTCTATTTTTATTAAAGACTATCTTCCTATGTATCAACCCGATTCCACGAAATACAAAACCAACCTCAGCAACTCACAACATGAATTAAAATGAAAAAGACACTTCTTACACTAAACCTACTGTTTTCGGCCGTACTTTTAGTTTCTGCACAAAATAAAACGACTCCCGATTCTTCAAAACCAAACATCATTTTGATTATGGTCGATGATATGGGCTATTCTGATTTAGGCAACTACGGCTCCGAAATTAAAACTCCCAATCTGGACAAACTGGCGAGTGAAGGTTTGCGCCTGCGCGAATTTTACAACAACTCCATTTGCGCGCCAACCAGGGCCTCTTTGTTAACAGGACAATACCAGCATAAGGCCGGAATGGGATTTTTTGATATCAACCTCGGACTTCCCGCTTATCAGGGGTACTTAAACAAAGAATCTTTAACATTGGGCGAAGTTTTCCGTTCCGGAGGTTACAGCACTTTGCTTTCGGGAAAATGGCATGTAGGCTCACTAGATCAGTCGCAATGGCCCAATCAGAGAGGCTTTGACAAGTTTTACGGAATCTTAAAAGGAGCTTCCAGTTATTTTGACGCCAAACCTTTGCCTTTCGGAAAAACACCATATCCGGTAAAATTGCTTCTAAACAATGAAGAGCTGCACCCAAAAGACGATTCGTATTATTTTACAGACGAGATCGGAAACAATGCTGTGACTTTCCTCGACGAACAAAACAAAGAAAACAAACCTTTCTTCCTGTATCTAGCCTTCACGGCACCACACTGGCCATTACAGGCAAAACCGGTAGACATTGCCAAATACAAAGGTAAATTTGACGAAGGTTGGGATGTTCTAAGAGAAAAAAGAATCGAAAAGCTAAAAGCAAACGGCATTTTACCCGCCAATCAAACCGTATCGTCAAGAGATCCCGAAGTTCCGGAATGGAACAAACTGACCTATGATGAAAAACAATTCTGGAAAGCCAAAATGGAGGTCTACGCTGCTATGGTAGACAATATGGATCAAAATGTGGGCAAAGTTTTAAACAAACTAAAAGCATTAAAGAAAGACAAAAACACCCTCATTATTTTTATTTCCGACAATGGCGCTCAGGGAGGTTTTAATACCTACAATCCATTGGGAAGAGGTTTGGTTCGAAATGACGGTCCAATTGGAACCTCGGGTTCCTTTGATTATCAGGAGCAAAACTGGGCTTACTTGTCTAACACTCCTTTACAGCAATACAAAAACAACATGCACGAAGGCGGTTTCAGCTCTCCATTTATTGCCTGGTTCCCGTCCAAAATAAAAAGCGGACGAATTGATAAAGGAACCGGACACATTATTGATCTGGCTCCTACTTTTTATGAATTGGCCGGAATTGAATATCCAAAAGAATACAATGGTGTAAAAGCTAACCCCTTAGCTGGGAAAAGTCTGCTGCCTGTTTTATTTGATAATGCTCCGGAAGTCAGCAGAGGAGCGCCCCTATTTTGGGAAAGAGCCGGAAACAGGGCTGTACGTGATGGAAAATGGAAACTCGTTTCGACTTACCCTTCCTACGAATGGGAACTTTATAATATGGAAACGGACCGTGGAGAAACGACCAATGTAGCACAACAAAACCTCGATATCGTCAACAAACTGTCTGCTTCTTACTTTGATTGGGCCGATCAGACAGGAGTTGTAGAATACAGTAAATTCAAACTAAAACAGGAAGTTATGCCAGGCGGTGCTGCCTTAAAAAAATAATTAAATCGTCTTTATACCTTCCATCAAGCCTTTAAAAGACAGAAAAATAAGTACAAAACAACGCGTACTTCTTTTTCTGTCTTTTTTTTAAAAAACCACAAACAACTAACAACAAACAAGTTAACAATTAAAACCCCCTTCCCTAATCTGTTTTTCTTTCAGCTGAAACAATAAATTATAAAAAACATTTGGATATTATTATTTTAAATTTAACTTTGTCTATAGAATTAGTAGAGATTAAAATTAAAAAGAACTACATTTTGAAAACAACAGCAAGCCAATTCAGTTACATTCTTCCAAAAAAATATACCTATAACACTTTTTGTTATATGTGCTTCTGTCGTTAATTCCCCACAATCTTTGCATTTGGAACCCATTTCAGTTCTAAAATCAAAATCCAGTTCCAAAGACAAACTGAACCTTATTTTGCTATCGATCACTGAGCCGGGCGAAGAGGTCTTTCGCTTGATGAGTAGTCCAATCTGCGTTGATAAACCCTATAATTCAATATTTTAGATATTATTTTACTGTAAATTAAATCATATTTATTTCGGAGACTTTTACTTTTAAGCTAAATTTACTAGTACAATAAAATTGTTTTTTACGAATGTAAGTTCTTAAAATAGTTCAACAAAAAATAAATTAACCATTAAACCATTAAGCCATGGCTGAAAAACAACAACAACAAACAGCATTAGGAGATGTTGCAGCAAGACAGTTAGCAATTGCAACACGTACAGTTCCTCAAATTGGAACTATAACACCACGTTGGTTAACGCATCTTTTGCATTGGACACCTGTCGAATCAGGTGTGTTTCGTTTGAATAAAGTAAAAGACGGAAGCCATATCGAAGTAGATTGTTCTGCGAGAGACGAAAGGGTTTTACCCAACACTTTTGTCGACTATATCGACAATCCGAGAGAATATAATCTGGCGGCAGTTCAAACCATTGTCGAAGTACATACAAGGGTTTCAGATTTATACAGTAAACCTTATAATCAAATTTCGGAACAGCTTAGATTGGCAATCGAAACCATCAAAGAGCGTCAGGAAAGCGAATTAATCAATAACAAAGATTATGGTTTATTAAGCAATGTGGCACCTTCACAAATTATTAAAACCAGAACTGGTGCACCAACTCCCGATGATTTAGATGAATTACTGACCAAAGTATGGAAAGAACCGGGATTCTTTTTATTGCATCCCTTAGCAATTGCTGCTTTTGGCCGTGAATGTACACGCCGTGGTGTACCGCCTCCTACTACTTCTTTGTTTGGATCTCAATTTTTAACATGGAGAGGAATTCCGCTTATTCCATCCGATAAATTGCCTATCAAAGACGGAAAGTCAAAAATCATTTTGTTGCGCACAGGCGAAAGCCGTCAGGGAGTCATCGGCTTAATTCAGCCGGGATTACAAGGCGAACAATCACCGGGACTATCCGTTCGTTTTATGGGAATTAATGAAAAAGCAATTGCCTCCTATCTGGTATCCCTATATTGCTCACTAGCCGTATTGGTAGACGATGCCATAGCCGTTCTTGAAGATGTAGAAATTGGAAAGTACCATGAGTATAAATACTAACAACAACGGTTTACCCAACATTGAGGATTTACAGCTTTTGGCTAACGAATTGTTTCATACGCTACCTAACGAATTTCCCAAAGAGATTTCGTTAAGTCCTGATCGTAATGAACATCCCCGTGCCACAAAAGTTGCAGAAACCTTCCTTAATTCGGGGAACTTAAGTGGCCACAACCCGGCAGCCCTGCCCTTGCAGGATGCGCCAGCTTCACCTACTGCTTCACCAGCAGTTAGCGGATTTGGAGCAGCGCCAAACGTTGCCAATTATGGTTCAGGAGCTTCGGCTTTATATCCAAATGCCGGAGCCGGATTTGATCCTAAAAGCGAAACTTCTCCATTGGGAATTTCACACGGAAATAATGTAAATGTCAACAATCCGCAAACCGGTTTTTATGACGAAAATTTCGGGAATAACGGAGCCGCTCAGCTAAATGAAGAAAGTTTTTTCTCTAAACTTCTTTTAAACAATGAGTACCTGCCTTTTCAAACCCAAAATTCTTCGTTTGAAACCGAATTAAAAGCGGCATTGGCTTTTGTGGATACACAATTTACAAAACGTATCAACCTTCCGTTAAACGGAAATGAGAGCTCCAATTCGTATTACTTTTTAGAACAAAATCCGTTTGCTTTTGATCAGAGAAATTCGAATTTAATTGTTGGAAATACTTTTGAAAAACAAGATTTCGGTGCGATTTCCGGTTCCCATTTTGATGCCAATCGAATTAAAAAAGATTTTCCTATTCTACAGGAAACCGTAAACGGAAAACCTCTGGTTTGGTTTGATAATGCCGCTACGACACAAAAACCGCAATCAGTTATTGATCGTATTGCGTACTTCTACGAGCATGAGAATTCGAACATTCACCGTGCGGCTCATGAATTAGCGGCCCGTGCATCAGACGCTTATGAAGCTGCCCGCGAAAAAGTAAAAACGTTCCTGAATGCCGGCTCGGTAAACGAAATTGTATTTGTTCGTGGTGCCACCGAAGGTATTAATCTTGTTGCACAAAGCTGGGGCGATCATAATTTAGTTGCCGGTGACGAAATCATTGTCAGCCATTTGGAACATCACGCGAATATTGTTCCGTGGAAACGTCTGGCCGATAAAAAAGGACTAAAACTCCGCGTTATTCCGGTTGACGATGACGGACAAATTTTGCTCGATGAATATGCAAAACTGCTCAATTCAAAAACGCGTCTGGTTGCTTTTACCCAGGTTTCGAATGCACTGGGAACAGTAACACCAGCCAAAAAAATAGTCGAAATGGCACATGCCGCCGGAGCAAAAGTTTTAATTGACGGTGCACAATCGGTTTCACATATGAAAGTTGATGTTCAGGATTTAAATCCCGACTGGTTGGTTTTCTCAGGACACAAACTTTTTGGCCCAACCGGAATTGGTGCTTTATACGGAAAGGAAGATTTACTGAATGAAATGCATCCTTATCAATCGGGCGGAAACATGATTCAGGATGTCACTTTTGAGGAAATAAAATACCACAAAGCTCCTAATCGTTTTGAAGCCGGAACAGGAAATATTGCCGATGCAATTGGTCTTGGTGCCGCAATAGACTATGTGACAAAACTGGGAATAGATGCCATAGGCCAGTACGAACATCAGTTATTAGACTATGCGACAAAATTGCTCAAAGAAATTCCCGGTGTCCGACTGATCGGTACAGCCGCGAATAAGGCCAGCGTACTTTCTTTTAATTTGCAAGGCTACACCAACGATCAGGTTGGACAGGCTTTAAATAACGAGGGCGTTGCCGTACGAACCGGACATCATTGTGCACAGCCTATTTTGCGAAGAATGGGAGTCGAAACGACTGTACGTCCTTCGCTGGCTTTTTATAATACCACTCAGGATGTTGATACCTTTATCAAAACCATAAGAGAACTTAAAAAAGTCAGGTTCTAAAAATACTACAGAGAGCTTTCTTGATGAGTTTCTCTAAATGAATAATTACTTTTTTTGATATTTTGAGTAATTATAACCAAAAGCGATTGTTTTCGGACAGTCGCTTTTTTGCATTAAAAAAAGCACGCAAAACCAATAGTCATCCAAACCAAAACAGCATACTTGTTAAAACAAAACATTTAATTCAAACAAAAACAAACAATACTAATGTATGATTAAACAAAATAACCCTTGCTTCAACAAAAGAATCAATTCTTATTAAAAAGTTACAGATATTACAAAAATGATTATTTATGTGATTTTTATTGTTAATTAAGAACAATCCTTTAACAATAAATTATGATATTTGAAAGAACTAATCCAAATATATTAAAAAATGAAAACCAATTTTAAGCTATTTATGGGGCTATTGTTAGCATTATTTGTACAAATAGCCAATGCACAGGAAGAATCTATTACGGGTAAGGTTACAGATTCAAAACGAAACCCGCTTCCGGGAGTAAACATCGTCGTAAAAGGAACCAAAACCAGTACTCAAACTGATTTTGACGGGAATTTTAAGATCACAGCAAAAAAAGGAGACATCCTTTCTGTGAGTTATGTAAGCTTTACGACAGTACTTGTTCCTGCTTCAAATTCGATGAACATTAAGCTCACCGAAACTCAAAACGAACTTGAAGCTGTCATGGTTGTAGGTTATGGAACACAGACCAAAAAGAATCTAACGGACAATATTGCTCGTGTTACCGCAAAAGACATCCAGCAAATCCCCGTTTCAAACGTGCAAAACGCGTTGGTTGGTAAACTTGCCGGTGTACAAATTACGCAGACAAATGGTAAAGTCGAAGGAGGAATAAACATTAGAGTTCGTGGTGCTGCCAGTATAAGTGCAGGTACACAGCCCTTATATGTTTTAGACGGAATTCCGTTAATTACAGACGACGAATCCAGCAACGGAGCTCCAACAAACCCGTTACTGACTTTAAGTCCGAACGAAATTGAGTCTATTGATGTATTAAAAGATGCATCATCGGCAGCTATCTACGGGGCACGTGGAGCCAACGGAGTTATAATCATCACCACCAAAAAGGGAAAAGAAGGCAAAGGAACTTTCTCCCTTAATTTCTCGCAAGGGGTTAGTGAACCTACTCACAAAAGAAAATGGCTTAATGCCAAACAATATGTGGAATTAATACGTGAAGCAGGAAAAAATGCTAATGATTTAGCAGCTGTAGACGAAGAACTGGAAAAACTGTCTCTGGGAACAGACTGGAGAAACGGAGAAATTGATACCGACTGGCAGGCTATTGCTTTTCAGTCAGGATTTACAACCGATGCCGATTTTTCGGTTTCTGGTGGAAACGATAAAACAAGGTATTTCTTTTCCGGAGCCTACAACAATACAACCGGTATTATCGACAGCAATCATCTGGAAAGAATAACAGGAAGGTCCAACATATCACATAAGGTATCGGATCGTTTTACAGCCGGAATGAATATTGGTTTTTCAAGAGCAGTCATCGACAGGGTTCAGGATGACAACTCCTTTGTAACACCTATGCAAGCTGTAGCTCAGGCTCCTATATCTCCGGCAAGACTAGCAGACGGAAAAGCAAATCCAAACACAGAATACGCCAACTATTTATTGGAAAAAGACAATGCTTTCTGGAAAACCGTAATGCGCAGACTTACCGGAAAAGTGTATGGCGAACTAAAATTAGTACAAGGTCTGAAATTAAATTCTGATTTCTCTTATGATTATTTATCTCAGACTGAAGACTACTGGCAAGGCAAAAACTCCCCGTTTATGGCGACAAGCGGTGCTGTATTTGCTTCTTCCGTAAATACCGAAAATTATGTATTCAGCAACTACTTTACTTACGACAAAACATTTGCCGAAAAACACGTTTTGAATGTTGTGGCCGGTATGGAACTTAACAAATACAACCGAAGATATCAGGATGTAAACAGCATCTACTTCCCTAATGACGGTTTTCAGACTATTGATGGTGGAGCCGAAGTTAATGAAGGTCATGGAAAGCAACAGGACTACACCTTTGTTTCTCAATTCGGAAGGCTGAATTATGCTTTTGACGGCAAATATCTTTTCAAAGCCAGTATTCGTCGTGACGGTTCTTCCCGTTTTGGAAAAAACGAACGTTTTGGGGTTTTCCCGGCCTTATCTGCCGGTTGGATCGTATCACAGGAAAGTTTTCTAAAAGAAAATCCGGTTCTGACCTATTTAAAAGTAAAAGGAAGCTGGGGTAAACTGGGAAATGCCGAAATTGGAAACTTTGCTTCACGTCAATTGTACATGCCAAATCCGTATAACTTAAAATCAGGATTAACATTTGACCAACCTGGAAATGATAATTTAACCTGGGAAAAATCGACTCAAATTGATTTTGGTACAGAACTGGGCTTTTTAAATAAAATTACATTTGAAGCCGATTACTATCAAAAAGATACCGACGGATTGCTGTTTGATGTGCCGCTTCCAAAAAGTGCCGGTGCCGGTGATTATGGGACCGTCAGCAAAAACATTGGAAAAATTAGAAGTAGTGGTTTTGAATTCACTTTGAACACCAAAAACATCACCACCGAAAATTTTACCTGGACAACAAGCTTCAATTTAACCACCAACCAGTCTAAAGTACAATCATTACCCAATAACAATACAGATGTAGTAGGTACTGTCACCATTAACAGAGTTGGCGAAAACATTTCATCTTTCTATCTTGTTGAATACGCAGGAGTTGATCCGGCAAACGGAGATGCGCTTTTTGTAAAAAACAAAAAAAATGCCGACGGCAGTATTGATAAAAGTACAACCAACAAATATAGTGAAGCACAGAGAACAATTCTTGGAAATCCATTTCCAACATTAATGTCAGGCCTAACTAATACTATCCTCTACAAAGGTTTTGACTTTACCTTTACTTTCCAGGGCGAATGGGGAGCAAGTATCTACAACACTGCGGGAATCTACCAGTCTACGGCAGCTGATTATTTTGACAACCAGACCTTAGACCAGTTAGACCGCTGGCAAAAACCGGGTGATATTACAAATGTACCTCAGGCGAGGTTTGGAGGTGCAAACGGTACACAAGACTCAAGCCGTTATCTTGACAAATCTGATTTTGTGCGTCTAAGAAACCTGACTCTGGGCTATTCATTACCTAAAAAATCGGTAACCGACATGGGAATGAGCAGCTTAAGATTCTATCTGACAGCTGTAAACTTATTGACTTTCACCAACTATAAGGGTTCTGATCCTGAAGCGCGAAGAGATAATACTGTAAAAACGAGTCCTATTATTGGACAAGAATTTTATTCGGCTCCCCCTGCAAAAACTATCGCTATGGGAGTAAATATTAATTTTTAAATCGATCAAAATGAAATCAAATACTATAGCACTATTGATACTTTTTACCGTCTTTTTTACAAGCTGTCAAGACGAATTAAATGTAGAACCAAAGCAAAGGGAAGACGCTTCTATAACTTTAAGTACGGAAGAAGGCATCACCAACGTACTAACCGGAACATACGCTCTTGCCGCAAGAGGAAATGCCTATGGGGGAAGAATCTTAGCTTATGCTGAATTATTGGGAGTAACAGGTGTCAACGCAACTACCGATTTTAGATTTAGAGGGAGTTTCAGCGAATTAAGACAAATATACCTCAAACAAATGCAGGCCGACAATGGAATCCTTACAGGAACCTACTCCAGAAGTTACGAGATTATAAACGCCGCCAATACCGTTATCGAGAATATCAGCAAAGTAAAAGACCCTGCCAAACAAAGTCGAATGATTGGTGAAGCCAATTTTTTAAGATCACTTGCCTATTTCGATCTGGTGCGATTCTTTGCCAAACCTTATGTTAGTGGTCAGGCTAACAATCAATTAGGAGTGGTGATAAGACCTAACGCCATTTATGATTTCAATGCCGATTTATCCAAAGAAAGAAGTACGGTAGACGAAGTGTACAAAGTAATTATTGACGGATTAAACATTGCTTATACCAATCTGCCTAAAGACAATAGTTTTTATGCCGATAAATACGCGGCAAAAGCACTATTGGCAAGAGTATATCTGCAACAAGGTAACTATGCTCAGGCAAGAGATGCTGCAGATGACGTGATCAAAAATAGCGGTCACTCTCTTTCAAAAAAATACGCAGATGCCTTTAATCATGATACCGATCAGGCCGAAGATGTGTTTGCCATACAAATTACAAAACAAACCGGAGTGAATGATGTCGTTACCTTTTATGCAGCAGAAGACAACGGAGGCCGCGGAGGTGATATTTCGATCCGATCTCCTTATCTGGACAAATTTACAGATCCAAATGACGATCGTGCAAAATTCAATTATGTAAATCCAGCGAACGACCGTATACTCACACTAAAATTCACCAATCAGTTTGCGAATGTTGGCGTAATTCGTCTGGCCGAAATGTATCTAATCAGAGCCGAGGGAAATTTACAGGCCGCAACAACAGTAGGCAACACTCCTCTTGACGACATCAATATCGTTAGAACAAGAGCCAATGCTAAAAATTTAAGCACAGTAACCCTTGATAGTATTTTATTGGAACGTCAATTAGAATTAGGCATGGAAGGATTTTTAATTCACGATATTCGTAGAACCAAACGTTCCATTGATGTAAGCAGCGATGGCGATGGCACTGAATTGTTACTTTATGATGCTAATGAATTGGTATTCCCTATTCCGATTTCAGAAATGGATGCCAACAAAAAAATCACTCAAAATCCGGGTTATATCAAGTAAAATAGTAGTCCAAAAAAAAACATCCCGCCAGGCGGGATGTTTTTACATACTAAAATCAAAAAAATTAATTTTTGAAGTCGTTCAGTGATTTCTCGATAATTTCAAGACATTCCTGAATTTGAGTTTCTGTCATCACCAATGGCGGTGCCAGTCTGATTTTATTTCCATGTGTTGGTTTTGCCAATAATCCGTTATCTCTGAATTTAAGGCAAATTTCCCAGGCCAGATCCGAATCTTCACCACAATTAATTACAATTGCATTCAATAAACCTTTACCGCGAACCAGTGTAATTAAGTCGTTACGCTCTGCAATTTCATTTAAGCCTTTTCTTAAAATTATTCCCAGGCGTTCTGCATTTTCGGCAAGATTTTCTTCTTTTACCACTTCAAGAGCAGCGATTGCAACCGCAGCCGCAACAGGATTT
This sequence comes from Flavobacterium sp. N502536, assembly GCF_025947345.1. Classification (NCBI taxonomy): domain Bacteria; kingdom Pseudomonadati; phylum Bacteroidota; class Flavobacteriia; order Flavobacteriales; family Flavobacteriaceae; genus Flavobacterium; species Flavobacterium sp. N502536. The sequence continues at coordinate 216,720 of NZ_CP110011.1, forward strand.
CCTCCAAAAGTAGATCCGTGTTGTCCCGGTTTAATCACATTCATGATTTCATCATTACACAATACTGCCGATACAGGATATACTCCGCCAGAAATTGCTTTACCCAAAATTAAAATATCAGGCTGCACATTTTCATGGTGTACCGCCAATAATTTTCCGGTACGGGCAATTCCGGTTTGAACCTCATCAGCAATAAACAAAACATTATGTTTTTCACACAAAGCTTTTGCTTTTGCCAAATATCCTTCAGAAGGCACATATACTCCGGCTTCTCCCTGAATTGGTTCTACTAAAAACCCTGCAATATTTTTTGAGGACTCCAATGCGTTTTCAAGAGCATCCAGATTATCATATTCAATTTTTATAAATCCCTCCGTAAAAGGTCCGAAATTTTTACGTGCTCCCTCATCATTTGAAAATGAAATGATTGTCGTTGTTCTTCCGTGAAAATTGTTTTCGCAAACAATAACCTGAGCCTGGTTTTCAGGAATTCCTTTTACCTCATAAGCCCATTTTCTACATACTTTAAGCGCCGTTTCAACTGCTTCAGCACCTGTATTCATTGGAAGAACTTTATCAAAACCAAAATATTTGGTTACGAATTCTTCGTAATTTCCTAATTTATCATTGTAAAAAGCACGGGAAGTCAGCGTAAGCTTTTGTGCCTGATCCACCATTGCTTTCACAATCTTAGGATGGCAGTGTCCTTGATTCACAGCAGAATAAGCAGACAAAAAATCAAAGTATTTTTTTCCGTCTACATCCCAAACATATACCCCTTCTCCTCTTTCTAACACAACAGGAAGCGGGTGATAATTGTGAGCTCCGTATTTATTTTCTTTTTCAATCAAAACCTCTGATTTTGACGATAGGCTATTTTCAGTATGAATCATGATCTTTTATTTTATTTATAGAAAACGCAAAAGTATTAAAAATTATTCATTACTGATAATAAAATCTATTTTTTGACTTTAAAAATCGTTTAAAAAGTCAAAACTAAAACTTTTTATCTTTAAAAAAATCAAATTCACTTATTACATGATGCATTTTTTAACTCTTATAATTAAAAAAAATAATTACTTTTATAAATGTAAAAATCGTACCCCGTGTTTGGGGATGGTTAAGTTTTAACACAATTTAAAAGAATGGATATATTAGACGAATTTGATATTAGCATCATTAAAGAATTAGAAAAAGACGGAAGAATGGCTTTTTCTGCCATTGCTGCAAATTTGAAAATATCAAACACTATGGTGCATCAGCGTATTAACCGAATGATCGAGCAAGGTGTAATTGCTGGCATCAAACCTATAATCCAAGAGAAAAACATCGGTTATGACTGGGCTTCTTTTACGGGAATCACCCTGAATAAGGATTCTGACTCTGATCGAATTATTGAAGAATTAAAGGGAATTCCTGAAATCACCGAATGTTATTACGTAACAGGGTCCTTTACGCTTTACATCAAAATTATCGCAAAAAATCACGAACACATGCGCCGAATCCTCTACGAAAAAATCGACGGGATTCCCGGCATTGCCAAAACCGACTCGATTATAGAGTTAGGTTGTGCTTTCAAGCGTAATATTTCTTTATAATCATTTTCTAAATTTGAAACGATGGTATTACGAAAACTACTTTTGCTTGCTTTACTTAGCTCCAAGTCAGTCCTGTTTTCACAAACCGTTGTTTCCAATCCGTCAAAAAGTGATTTTTCACCCACGCTTTCTTTTTTAGCTTCCGACTGGATGCAGGGCCGCGGCACCACTCAAAAGGGCGCTTTTATGGCCTCGGAATACATCGCCTCCATGATGGGATTATACCAGTTGGTTCCATATGATACTGTATCTGGCTATTATCAGAATTTTAAAATTGCAGAGCACACGGTAAAAAAAGTCACACTTGAAGTAAAAAAAGGAGCTAACGAAATCTTTTCACTTTCTCCTGAAACTGATTTTCAGGTCACTCCCATTGCGCAATCCATTCAAAAAGAAGCGCAAGTCGTTTTTGCGGGTTATGGACTGAGCCTGCCACAGGAAAAGTATGACGACTACAAAAATCAAAATGTAAAAGATAAAATTGTTATCGTTCTCCGAGGATTTCCAGGGCATCAGGACAGCACCTCTGCATCTTATCAAAAATTAAAAAAAAACTATCCCGACACAGACAATCTGAATGAAATCAAGCTTCAGACCGCGATCGATAAAGGCGCAATAGCATTAATCTTTGTTGATGGAAAAAACGATATTAAATTTAAAAACAAAAAAGAAGATGTCATTTTTCATTCTCTGGAAAACCCAACTATTAGCTCGATTCCAGTTTTTAAAATAAGTAAATCAGCTGCCGATATTTTATTTACGCGCAACTCTATATCCTTAGAAGGTATTGAGAAAAAAGCAGCGCAAAAACTAACTGTTGCTTCCGCTCCACTAAAAAAAACAAAAATTAATTTCTCTGTCTATCTGCAATCCAAAACCTTTGCCGTCCGTAATGTATTAGGAATGATCCCCGGAAAAGACAGCAGCAAAACCATTATTGTGGGTGCACATTATGATCATTTAGGAATTAAAAATGATTCGATTTTTAATGGTGCAGATGACAATGCCTCAGGGACTTCAGGGATGCTGGCGTTGGCAAAAAAATGGTCAGAATCAAACCTAAAACCGGAATACAACATTCTTTTTGCAGCCTGGACTGCCGAAGAAATGGGACTTTTAGGAAGTGAATATTTTGTTCAGAATTTGAATTTGAAAGATCAAAAAATCCTTCTCTGCATTAATATGGATATGATTTCGAGAAGTGCACCCGAAGATAAAAAACATCGATTTTTGAGTATTGGAACCGAAAAAGAAACAGAGTATTTAAAGAAAATCGTTAGCGAAAGCAACGCTAAACTTCAAAATCCGTTTACGTTAGATTTATGGGAAACCAACGGACATTCCGGCAGTGATTATGCCTCATTTACCGCAAAAGGAATTCCTGTTTTGACTTTTTTCAGCGGCTTTCACGAAGATTACCACACCCCCGGAGATGTTGCTTCAAAAGTAGATTTAGATAAAATTCAGGATGTTTTGTTTATTGTAAACCATTCTCTTTTAAAATTCATTGAAACCAGCAAAACTAAACCAAAATAAACCATGAAAAATCAGCTAATTTTTAAACTGACTCTTAGGATATTTACATCCCTGCTTTTTTTAGCTACCGGTTTTGTTCAGGCACAAACTCCTAAAGGGAGACTATTTATCATTGGCGGCGGTGATCGCTCTGATGCCTTAATGAAGCAGGTTTTGAGTGTGGCCGATTTATCCCAAAAGGATTATATCGTGGTTTTACCCATGTCGAGCGAAGAACCGGACAGCTCGTTTATTTTCTTCAAATCACAGATGGTAAAACTAACACCCCATCCCATTGTGATGCTCAATTTCAACAAAGAAATGGCTCAGAATAAAAGGCTGGCAGATTCATTACAAAAAGCAAAACTGATTTTTATAAGCGGCGGAGATCAGACCCGTTTTATGAATGTCGTTCAAAACAGTCCGGTTAAAACGGCCATTCAAAAAGCCTATGAAAATGGAAGTACCATTTCGGGAACAAGTGCCGGTGCAGCAGTAATGTCAGAGACAATGATCACGGGAAATCAGAAACTACAAAAAGAATATTCCGGAACCTTTGACAACATCCGCTACGATAATCTCGAAACCGCCGAAGGCTTAGGATTACTTCAAACCGCCATCATCGACCAACATTTTTTAAAAAGAAACCGCTACAACCGATTGCTATCGGCACTAGTTGAATTTCCTGCCCTGACCGGAATTGGAATTGACGAAAGTACCGCTATCATTGTTCGGAACAATCAGATTGAAGTTGCAGGTGAAAGCGAAGTAATTGTAGTTAAAAAACCAAAAGGAATCCTCAAATCCAAAAATAACAATCTCATTTCGATCGAAAATCTGCAAATGAGCATTTATACAGCCGGACAAAAATTTAATATCAAATAAGCATGTTTAAAACTCTAAAATTAGCCTTTGTAATTTGCTGTGTCAGTTTTCAGCTTTCCGCACAAAAAATTAATCCTAAAGAAGTAGCCCGTCTTGAAAATCTAGCCCGTCAGGTGACCATTATCAGGGACAACTGGGGCATTCCGCATGTTTACGGAAAGACGGATGCCAATGCGGTTTTCGGATTACTCTATGTGCAATGTGAAGATGATTTTAAACGGATTGAGATGAATTATATTGAAAAGCTGGGCAGGCTTTCGGAAATAAAAGGACAATCTGTTTTATACAATGATTTAGAAATTAGACTTTTAATAGACTCCGAAGAAGCAAAAGCCGATTACAAAAAAGCACCTTTATGGCTTAAAAAACTACTGAACAGTTATGCCGATGCCATCAACTTTTATTTGTACAAACATCCCGAAGTAAAACCGGCACTCCTAACCCATTTTGAGCCCTGGTTCCCACTGCTTTGGACGGACGGAAGTATTGGAGCCATAAGTACAGCCGATCTTACCACAGCAGAATTAAAAGCTTTTTACTCCGGCAATTCCGATAAAGTAGCCTACGTGGAAAGAGAAAAAAACGTTCAGACAGGTTCTAACGGTTTTGCTTTTGCACCCTCAAAAACAGCTGACGGTAACGCTATTTTATACATCAATCCGCATACTACCTTTTATTTCAGACCTGAAGTACAGGTAACTAGCGAAGAGGGACTAAACGTTTACGGAGCGGTGACCTGGGGACAGTTTTTTGTCTATCAAGGCTTTAATGAACATTGTGGATGGATGCACACCTCATCCAATGTAGATGTCGCCGACATGTATGCCGAAAAAATTATCGATAAAAAGGGCAAATTGTTTTATGAATTCGATAAAAAATTAATCCCGGTTATTGAAAAAGAAATAACGATACATTATACCGAAAACGGAAAACTGATTCCTAAAAAGTTCAAAACCTACTTTACCAACAACGGTCCGATTATGGCAAAACGCGATGGAAAATGGATCAGTTTGAAGTCACATAATCGTTCGATGACCAGTTTAATTCAGAGTTGGGTCAGAACCAAATCTACCAGTTTTGAAGATTACAAAAAAGCAATGGATTTGAAAGCCAACACCTCCAACAATACTGTTTATGCAGATAACAAGGGAAACATTGCGTATTGGCACGGGAATTTTATTCCGGTCAGAGACAAAAATTTCAATTGGTCTAAAGTAGTAGACGGATCAATTTTAGCAACACAATGGAAAGGCCTGCACGAGGTAAACGAAACTGTTCATTTGTATAATCCGGTAAATGGCTGGTTGCAAAACTGCAATTCGACTCCTTACTCCGTTGCCGGAGAAAACAGTCCGAAAAGAGAAAACTATTTGCCTTATATGGCACCTGACGGAGAAAATTTCAGAGGCGTAAACGCAGTTCGAATTTTCAGCAAAGGCAATCAATATACTTTAGACAAAGTAATTGCAGACGGATACGATACCAAACTGTCGATTTTCGAAATTTTAATTCCGTCTTTGATTAGCGTTTTCGAAAAAAACAGCAACCCAACAAATCCTGAATATGCGGAATTAAAAGAAGCCATTTCACTCTTAAAAAACTGGGATTATTATGCTCAGGAAAATTCGGTAGCAACCACATTAGCGGTGGAATGGGCGTATAAACTAGACCCTATTATACTCAAAGCCTATATCGATGAAGGAGAACCGGATCAGGTAGAAAACACCAAAAAATTTGCAAAAAACGCAACCGCCGATCAGATGCTTCCGCAATTACAGGCAGTTTTAAAAGAACTGACCTCAAAATGGGGAACCTGGAAAATTGCCTGGGGAGAAATGAACCGCTTTCAGCGTTCCAACGGCGACATCGATTTAAAGTATGACGATGCGCTGCCAAGTTTGCCTATCGCTTTTGGTCCGGGTTCATGGGGAAGTTTACCTTCCTTTAAAAGCAGCTATCAAAAAGGCTCTAAAAAACGATATGGTTACAATGGCAACAGTTTTGTTTGTGCTGTAGAATTTGGTCCAAAAATAAAAGCAAAATCCCTATTGGCAGGAGGTAACAGCGGCGACCCGAACTCCCGACACTTCAACGATCAGAGCGAAATGTATCAAAAAGGAAGTTTCAAAGAAGTCTTATTTTACAAAGAAGATGTGATCAAAAATGCGGAGAAAACCTATCATCCCGGTCAATGATTTTCATGGTAAGAAAACAACAGACAAAAACCTCGGAAGAAATAGATCCCGAGGTTTTTTTGTAACATAATATTTCTGATATTTGTTAAAAATTGTACCCTTATGAAAAATTCGGCCCTTCTCCTTTTTGCTACCCTACTGTTTTCTAACGGTATAAATGCGCAATTAAAAGCTGTAAAATATAAAGATGGTTCTCAGGCTTTAAACGGACTATTTGTAAAATCTCTTAAAAAAAGCACTCAAAATCCGGGTATTTTACTTATTCCGGCCTGGCTTGGAATTGACAAAGCGTCTAAAGATATTGCAGAAAACTTATCAAAATTAGGTTACCATGTTTTCATAGCCGATATCTATGGCGAAGGAAACTATCCTGCCAATACTGCCGAAGCAGGAAAACAGTCCGGCTACTACAAAAGCAATTACGAGATCTATCAAAAACGCATCAATGCTGCCTTACAGGAATTAATCAAATCCGGAGCCAATGCTGACAATATTGTGGCTATTGGCTATTGTTTTGGAGGAACCGGAGTTCTTGAAGCTGCACGTGGCCATTTGAAATTAAAAGGAGTAGTTTCGTTTCACGGAAGTTTAGCCAGAGACGCTGCCCGCAAGATTGAACCAATCACCTCTAAAGTACTGATTTGTCATGGAGCTGACGATCCTTATGAATCAAAAGAAGAAATCACTGCTTTTCAACAGGAAATGCGCGATGCAAAAGCCGACTGGCAAATGATTTATTACGCCAATGCCGTACACTCTTTCACAAATCCGGAAGCAGGAAATGACAACTCAAAAGGCGCAGCCTATAATGCTGTTGCTGCAAAAAGATCTTTTGAACACTTACAGCTTTTCCTGAACGAAGTACTAAAAAAATAAATAACAGCACACCAATTTACATTGATTGCAATACAATTAATTCGCGTTAACTCGTGAAATTCGCCTAAAAAAACCAACGTAAACTCATTTAAATCTGCAACATTTGCAGATTAAAAACAAACCAAAATTAAACCAAAGTAATTTATAATCAATGTCACACAGTCCGATTAGAAAAGACAAAACCTGCTTAAACTGCAGGCATGTTGTTGAACAAAAATTTTGTCCCAATTGTGGACAGGAAAACACCGATTCCCGAAAAACATTTCATCATTTGTTCGTTCACTTTTTGAAGATCTGACACACTACGAAAATGCTTTTTGGCGAACAATCAAAAACCTTTTGTTTAAACCTTCTGCTTTAACTAAAGAATATCTTTCGGAAAACGTTTATCTTATTTAGCTCCTGTTCGTTTATACATTTTTATCAGTTTTGTTACTTTTTTAATGATCGCTTTATTTCCGGGTCATTCCGAGGATGCCGCAGCTGATTTTAATCTGGAAGTAAGCAACAAAAAAGAAGCTCCAAAAAACGTTTTCACAGGAGATCTTAACGATTTAAAACCCGGAGACGGTTTTGATAAATTCACCCGAGAAGTCGATTCCGTTCAAAAATATGCCCCCGAGGACAAAAAGCTGGATTCTTTTAGTTACTGGTTAGTTCAAAAAGCGAAATACGTAAAAGAGCACAATACCAAAAAAGAGATCATTAACAAATTCACAGAGTCATTTGTACACAACATTCCAAAAGTTCTGTTTATTATAATGCCTCTATTTGCTTTCATTCTATGGATCTTTCACGGCAAAAAAAGATGGTATTATTTTGACCATGGTATCTTCACCTTGCATTATTTTTCTTTTTTACTACTGGTAATCTTCATCTTATTTGTCATCCGAAGATTGGTTGGATTATTTGGAGAAGACAGTCCAATATCTTTTATCTCAAGCGTAACCGATTTCTTTGGAGGTCTCTGGATGTTCTACTATTTTTTCCCGGCACACCACCGTTTTTACGGAGAAACAAGATGGATTTCCTTTTTTAAAAGCATTGTACTGTTGACCATCAATTTTATGATCATCACATTCTTATTAGTTTTCTACGTTTTCTATACCTTTATCAATTTACACTAAACACAACATGAAAAAAATCATACTATTATTGCTAATAGGCACTGCATTTTCCTGTAAAAACACGCAGTCAGTTGCCTCAAAAGACAATTCAGATCCGTCTAAATACATCGAATTTATTTCTGAAAAAGATCTGAAAACGATGCTTTATGTTGTCGCTTCAGATGAAATGGAAGGTCGTGAAACCGGATCGAAAGGACAAAAGAAAGCAGGTCTTTACATGATCGAACAATACAAAAAAAGTGGAATTTCGTTTCCTAAAAGAGCGACTGATTATTACCAACACATTCCTGCCGCTTTTTTAAATGCCAGACGCAATGAAAATTTACCGGATTCAGAGAATATCTGGGCTTATATTGAAGGTTCTGAAAAACCTGATGAAGTTTTGGTAATTTCAGCGCATTACGATCACGTTGGAATCAAAAAAGGCGAAATCTATAATGGTGCCGATGATGATGGTTCCGGAACAGTTGCTGTTATCGAGATGGCAAAAGCATTTGCAAAAGCAAAAAAAGACGGGCACGGACCAAAACGTTCCATCCTGTTTTTGCATGTAACCGGTGAAGAACACGGTTTACATGGTTCGCGTTATTATTCTGAAAATCCGTTATTCCCAATTGCCAATACGATTACCGACATTAACATCGATATGATTGGGCGTCGTGATGTTGAACACGCACAAACAAACAATTATGTTTACGTAATTGGAGCAGACAGACTTTCAACTGACTTACACAATATCGTGGTGGCTCAAAACGAGAAATACACCAAAATTGACTTGGATTTTAAATTTAATGACCCGAAAGATCCAAATCATTTTTATGAGCGTTCTGATCATTATAATTTTGCAAAATATGGAATTCCAGCTGTTTTCTTCTTTAACGGCGTGCACGAAGACTACCACGGAAAAGGCGACGAACCTCAAAAAATCGAATACGATGCTTTGACTAAAAGAACAAAATTAGCCTTCGCCATCGCCTGGGATTTAGCCAATAGAGAGAACAGACCGGTAGTCGATAAACCGATTAAATAAGCTACTAAGGCACTGAGATACTAAGGTTCTGAGAAACTAAGTTATCGGTTTATTTTATAAAATAGGAGGCTGTCAAAAAAAGACAGCCTCTTATTTTTTTCTATTACTTAGAGATTACGATTGCATCATAGAGTAACATTTAAATAAATAATCGCAATGATTTCTTATTTAAGCGGGTACTCCTGATTTTAATTTCTGTACAATTTCTAAACATCTGTTTTCAAAAATAGATTCTTCGACTGGCACAACAACCGATTCAAATAGTTGCATCAAATCATCAGAATGAGAGGCACGTTTTGTGCTCTGAATATTATAATGAAAGAACTTTATCCATAAAATTGCTTTAATTCGGTTTCATTTTCATTCCACATTTTCATTTCAACCAGCAGAAAATTATCGCTGTACTGAATCAATTGTGACTCAATCAGTACTGTTTCCATTGTAGAAGCAGGTCGCATATAACTGATCTGATTGGATGCTACCACCCAGCTAATTCCTGTTTCCCTAAGATATTTAAAGATATCCAAATTGTAATGCTCCGCAATCTGATCTTCCCTGGTATTAATAAAATACTCCAGATATTTTGCGTTGTTTAAATGATTAAAAGGATCACAATCCTGAAATCTGATTTTCTTTTTTGTTTTTAATACTTTTTCCATTCTTTGAATCTATTGCATCAGATACCAATCGGTATTTGACAGGTTAAAAAAAAACTATTTTCTAATTTTATCAATTATTGTACTGTCTATAAAGTCCATTGCACTAATGATGTAACTCTCGTCATTATGTGTAAAGGCCAAAAGCGAGCTGCCTTCAATTAAGGACAATATTATTTTTGCGTATTTCAGAGCATCCGTAGTTGGTAGTATCTCTTCTTTATCAATACCTTCAGTGATAATATTCGTCAGTCCGGTAATAAATTTTTGGGATAAATTCTGAGCGGTCTGAAACAATAATGGATTGATAAATTTGGTATCAACTCCTACCCGCAGCATAGGACATCCGCCTCTATCTTTGACCAAATCATAATAACTTCTCTGATAATGGGTAATAGCATAGAGTTTATCAAGACTTCCACTCTTAGCAGCTACAAGTTTGAATAAGGGTGTAATCGCCAAATCGACATTGAACCGAAACGACTGCAACGCCAAATCTTCTTTATTCGTAAAATTGCAATAAATAGCTCCTTTCGTAAGGCCGGTTGCATTGGTTATGTCCGTCAGACTGGTACCAATGTATCCCTGCTTGTTAAAAATCGGGGCTACTTTATCCAATATAAATTCAGAAGTATTCATCATTTTCCGTTTGAAATAGAAATTTTCAAAACAAATATAATCAAAATACCGATCGGTATGTAACGGGATTGAATTATTTTTCTTAGAAATTCTAAGTTGCCCAAAAGTCAAGTGATTGAGTAGCTGTGATATTAAAAAAAATAAGGTCCTGAGTTCCAAAGTGCATTTCACTTTAAAACTCAGGACCTTATATCTTATAGTGACCTTTGTATTTTAATCTTAGTATCTTAGAACCTCAGCACCTCAATATCTCAGCACCTTCCTCCTAGTCATTCATAGAAATCAAAAACTCTTCATTGTTTCTGGTTTTCTTGAAACGGTCGTTTACGAAATCCATAGATTCTACCGGATTCATATCAGACAGGTATTTGCGCATGATCCACATTCTTTGTAATGTTTTCTCGTCCAGTAATAAATCATCACGACGTGTACTTGACGAAGTAAGATCGATAGCCGGGAAGATACGTTTGTTGGCAATCTTACGATCCAATTGAAGCTCCATGTTACCGGTACCTTTAAATTCTTCAAAGATCACCTCATCCATTTTAGAACCTGTTTCTGTCAATGCTGTTGCGATAATACTTAACGAACCTCCGTTTTCTACATTTCTTGCCGCTCCAAAGAAACGTTTTGGTTTTTGCAATGCATTAGCATCAACACCTCCACTTAAAACTTTACCTGAAGCAGGCTGAACTGTATTATAAGCTCTTGCCAAACGCGTAATAGAATCGAGTAAAATAACCACATCGTGTCCGCATTCTACCAATCGTTTTGCTTTTTCAAGTACGATATTGGCAATTTTCACGTGTTCCTGCGGTTCTCTGTCAAAAGTAGAAGCAATAACTTCTCCTCTTACACTGCGCTGCATATCAGTTACCTCCTCAGGACGCTCATCGATCAAAAGAACAATAAGGTATACTTCGGGATGGTTGGCTGCGATTGCGTTGGCAATGTCTTTTAGTAACATTGTCTTTCCCGTTTTAGGCTGAGCGACAATCATACCACGCTGTCCTTTTCCAATTGGAGAAAACAAATCGATAATACGGGTTGAAACTGAACTGCCTTTTCGGCTAATTTGAATTTTTCAGAAGGGAAAACCGGGGTAAGATGTTCAAAAGAAACTCTGTCGCGAACAACTTGCGGATCGTGACCATTAATTTTAAGTACACGAACAAGAGGGAAAAATTTCTCCCCTTCTTTTGGAGGACGAACCACTCCTTTTACAGTATCTCCGTTTTTAGACCAAACAATCTGATTTGTGACGTTGATAAATAAATATCATCGGAGAGGCTAAATAATTATAATCGGATGAACGTAAAAAACCATAACCGTCCGGCATCATTTCAAGAACACCTTCGCTTTCGATAATTCCGTCAAACTCAAAGTCTGAATCTCTGAAATTACTTTTTTATTTTTATGGTTTGGATTTTGATTCCCGTTATTTCCATTCCCGTTCTGGTTAGAATTTGGATTCTGATTTGGGTTTTGGTTGGGATTCTGATTTTGATTTTTATTCTGGTTCGGATTGACCTTTTTTTTGAACCGGTGCTTCTGCTTTTTCAGCTGTCGGAACTTCTGCTACCGTTTCGTTTTCCGGAATTGCTTCTTTTGTTGCTTCTTTTTCTTTTTGCAAAGCGACCTTTTTCTCGTAAGCTGATTTATTAAATTTTACGATCTTCGGTCCTTTTTTCTCTACTGTTTGATTCTCCGTGTTTTCAGTATTCTCGGTATTTTCGTTGTTTTCCTGAACCTCCGGAGCTGCTTCGGCAATTTTAACTTCTGCTGTTTCTTTCGCCGCTGCATTTCCTTTTATCTTAGGATTGGTTTTAGGATTTGCTTTGATCGCCGGGTTTTATTTGCTGCAACCGGTGCTGCGGCTTTTTCAGGAGTTTCCTCTACTTTATCAAATTCCAGAACTGGTGCATTCTTGCTGATTGGTGTTTTTTTGGCCGGAACAATTCTTGCTCTTTTCGGTTTATCATCAACTATTTCCGCTTCTGCCACAGGATTTGCCGGCGGCGCTACAGTCGCTTCTTGATGTGCTAAAATCTGACTGATTAAAGTCTCTTTTTTAACACCATTAAACTTTATAGTTTTAGCTAACTTAGCTATTTCTTGAAGCTCAGAAAGCTTCATTTCTTTTAATGCAGAAATATCAAACATGAATGTTCTATGAATTTAATTATTTTAACGGAAATACTGTAAAAAGAATAGGTAGATATTTTTTTTCGATTGACCGCAGTATGAAGTGCTTACGGTATTATGATGCAATAATACGAATAAAATTTAATCATACAATAGTATTTTATAAAAAGAAATATATTTTTGTAAAACAATTTTAGACCATGATACAACGAATTCAAACCGTATATTTAATTCTTACCTTTTAATCACAGGGGTATTACTTTTTTTTATTCCGCTTTGGACCTTAAATAATGGTAAGCCATTTTACTTTATGCAGGATAAGTTTTACGCTGTTCTTTTAAGCTTAAGTACCATGCTTACTATTCTTAGTATCATTTCATACAAAAAAAGACAAAATCAGTTTGTAATGGGCAGACTGAACATAATATTAAATTTAATTTTATTGGGATTATTTGTATATCGATCTCTAAATTTATCTGGAGATACTACTACCATTGTATCAGAGAAAGGTATTGGGATGTTTCTACCTATTGTTGCTATCGTATTATTAGTGTTAGCTAATAAGGCCATCAAAAAGGATGAAGATCTTGTAAAATCTGTAGACCGTTTGAGGTAAACCTATAAACTTAAATTTTTTGTGCGAAGAGAACCCGAATTTAAAATTCGGGTTTTTTTGTGCCTTACATTTTCTGTCATTTTAAACAGAACAGCCAAAACAACCTTAAAAAGAAACCTTGTAAGATAATTTTTGCTTAATTTTGTATTTCAGCTCCTAAACTAATTATGAAACACAAAATAAGAATACACCTTGCAGATGATCATCAGGTGCTTATTGATGGCCTGACCAATCTGCTGCAGACCGTTGAAAATTTTGAAGTAGTCGGCAATTCACTGGACGGCACCACTGTTTATAATGATATCCTCCAAAACAATCCTGATATTTTGATCCTGGACATCAGCATGCCTAAAAAAGACGGCATAGAAGTAGTCAAAGAGCTGCTGCAGAAAGATTTTCAATGCAAAATCATTATTTTGTCCAGCACGATGATTTAAAAATCATCAAAGAAGTAATGAAACTAGGCGTGAAAGGCTACCTCACCAAAAAATGCGCCGGAGAAAATATAATCGAAGCCATAGAAACCGTTTATCAGGGACAGGAATATTTTTGCGATTCGGTAAGAGAAAAATCTTTAATATCTTCTCTCATAACAATCCAAAACTCAACAAAAACATTCAGGTCGAAAACCCTATTCTAAGCGCGCGTGAAGTTGAAATCATCACTTTAATTGCCTTAGAATACAGTGGAAAAGAAATCAGCGAACAGCTATTCATCAGCACAAATACCGTAGAAACACACCGAAAAAATATCATGAAAAAACTACAGATAAAAAGTACCATTGGCCTTGTAAAATATGCCCTGAAAAACAATCTGATCAATTCCTGATGCCTATACCAACACACCTAAACAATTCAAATCGCCATGTCTCTTTTTAGAATTCTTCTATTTTTCAGTCTTTTAATTTCTTTAAATAGCAGCCTTGCAGCTTCTCAGCAGAAGACGACTTCTGAAAAAACGACTATAGCAGTTGCCAAAAATTCGCAAGAAAATGGCACTTCTCCTTCAGAAAACATGCGAAACAAACAAATCATCAGCCTGTCGATTGTACTGGTAATCCTGTTGTTCTTCCTGTTCTATTTTTTCTATCAGAACAATAAACTGAAGCAAAAAATAAAACGAAAAGAGATCAAGCAAAAGATATTGCTAAATGTAATTAATGCCGCTATTGACAGCCAGGAAGTAGAACGAAAAAAAATCGCATCGTTTTTACACGACAACATCAACTCTTTGGTTTCTTCTGTCGGACTTCACTTAAAACTTTTACAACACAAAATAATATAGAATCTGACGAGATTAAGAAAGCAAAAGCTATTTTGCAGGAAGCACATGATCTTTTACGGGATGCTTCACACGATCTGGTTCCTACCCTTTTGGTTCGCTTTGGTTTAATTTATGCCCTGGAAGATTTATGTGAAAGAAACTCCAATTCGCATATTCATTTTGAATTTTCAAGTGCCATTCCGACTAAAAAAAGATACACCGAAAAATTTGAAATGAAGCTTTATTTATTGTGACAGAGCTATTCAACAACATCATCAAACACAGTGACGCGCAAAAAGCTAAATTTCCTTATCCGAAAAAAACAACCAATTTCTCATTGTAATTCAGGACAACGGAAAAGGTTTTGAAACCGAAAAACTAAACCATGTCGAAGGTTTTGGTCTCAACCGAATCAGAGCCCGAATCAAGAAATACAAAGGAACTATCTCGATTACCTCAAAAAAAATGAAGGAACCTTTATCAAAATTCAGGTCCCTTTACCGCTTTAAGTCAAGTTTATTTCTTCCCGATTTCTACGATCTCCAGGTCTTTAATTTTATCGCCGTCAATTACAAATCGCAACATCGTTCGAACCTGATGAAACCCACTTTTCCCGGCTGCTCCGGGATTCATATGCAACAGATTATTTTTTTTATCAAACATAACCTTCAGTATATGTGAATGCCCACAAATGAATAATTTGGGCGGATTCAGTGCCATTTCTTCTTTTATATTGGGATTATACTTTCCCGGATATCCTCCAATATGCGTAATCCAGACCGAAACATCCTCACATAAAAACCGATTGTGTAAAGGAAATTCCAATCGCGCCTGTGCATCATCAATATTACCATACACACAACGAAGCGGTTTCAACTTTTTAATAGTATCCGTAACATTCAGATCGCCAATATCTCCCGCATGCCACACTTCATCAGCCTGAGCAACGTATTTTAAAATGGTATCATCAATATGACTGTGGGTATCCGAAAGCAGAAGAATTTTTTTCATTCAAGTAGGTAAAGAGGTTCAGAGGGGCAAAGGTACAAAGGTTTTTTAAAAGGTGCTAAGGCGCTAAGATACTAAGGTGCTAAGTTTTTTTTACATCTCACATCTCACAATTAAAAAAAATCCGACTCGTAAAAAACGAATCGGATTTATTAGATGTTACGTATTTCAATAAAAAAACCCACCTTTCAGGACTATAACTTATTATCCTTTTTGGGTGTTTTTGTTTCTTTTAGGTCTTTGGTACAATCATTTCCATAAGTTTTAACCCAAGTAAACCGCTAATAGAACCATCAGAACCGCCATTTCCGGAGATTAGTACATCAGGAATTACTTTGAATTTCCTTACCAATTTCTTCGGTTACTTGTATCTGGTAAAATTATCCCACCCCTCGCGCTAACTTGCAATTGGTACGATTCTGCTGTCGATTTACCAACTGCCATAATTTTCTCTGCTTCGGCCAAACCGGTTTTGAGATACGCTCTGCCTCGGCGCTTGCATTTAATTTGGTCGCTTCGGCCTGTGCGCCTGCTCTTGCTTTCGTTGCTTCGGCCTCAGCATTTGCACGCATTTTAGTTGCTTCGGCTTCAGCGTTCACATTCAGTTTTAAAACTGGAGCAACACCTTCCGCTTTCTTAACCGTCGCATCGGCGGTACGCTGTGCAATTTCAACACTTTGTGAAGCACGCACAATCTCTTTCTGCATATCTGCAATTGCCGTTTCTTTTTCCATTCCCTGACGCTGTTCCTGAGCCATTCTTTGGGTTTGATATGTTTTTGTTCTTCTTCGGCCAGCTTCCTGTCCGTTAAGGTTTTCATCAGCGAATCCGGCGGAACAATATCTCCAATCAAGGTATCAACAGCATTCACATTATTCATCAAGCACTAATTTTATGTGATTCTTAGCAGATTCCTGACGTTCTTTTCTGGTACTTAAGAAAGAAATTACGTCACTGTCCTGAGCCGAGTTTCTGAAATAGTTACCAATTGTAGGCTCTAAAACCTGAGAAACCAGATTGTTCATGCTTCCAAAACGCGCAATTACTTTTGGGGCCTCATTTGCCGGTACATGGATAATCTGTGCTACGTCAAGATTAAAAGGGAAACCGTCTTTCGAACGAACTGTAATCGTAGACAGGTTTTTATCTAAATCATGCGATTCACTACGTGCATTTGCCCAGTTTAAAACTAAATTAGTTGTTGGCACGGGTTCCAGTTTGGTCGTGTACTTGTTCAGGGCATATTTCCCTGGTCCAAAAGGCTCCATCCAAACACCTCGTTGTCCTTTTGAAACAATATTTCCGTGTTTAAAAGTATCTCCCGTAACATCCTGACCGTCTTCTCCAATATAAGAAATCACCACACCAACATATCCGATTGGCACATCTGTCATCGGGTTTTGTTCGATTAAGATTCCCCACGTATTAATGTAGTACGACCCTGCCAGCATTACCTGTGGCTGCAGACCACGGTTTCCTCCTTTGTCCAAAAATTGATCAAAATCCTGAAAGTTATTGTGTCCTTCGACAAACTTCCCGGCAATTTGTCCCTGCGGAATAGGCTCTCCGTCAAGGGCGGTCACAATACCAATCATATTCTCATAAATCTTGATCTGATCTGCAATTATAATTTCAAACAAAAAGGTATTAATACGATACGATCCTGTTGTAATAAATGCGGTCTGACGTCCTTTTTGTCCGCCATTGTTTAAAAAAGAAGTAGCGTCCTGAAAATTATCACTGTCCACTCTTCTTGCCAGGATTCTTCCGGTTGGAATCTCCTGTCCGTCTTTACTTAAAACCAATCCAATTTTACCTTCCGGAATAACCGTAAATCCAGTCATATCAATTGAATATTGCCAGATCCACATTCCCCAGTACAAACCCGGAGCAAGTGTTTGCGCCTGATAACCGGCTTCTCCTTTTGTAGCGATAATACGCCCGTCGGGAAGCGATTTATCAGCTCCGAACAAAACAAATTTCTTGGTTACCAAACCAATTTTATTTTCCGGAACCATAACCATTCCGAAAAATACACGCAAAATAAATTTGTAAAAAACAATGGCAAATAAGATTAAAATTATCCACCAATAAGAAGTAATTTCATTCATAGTTTTAATATTTAGTATTACAAACATAGGAGAAATACTTCCTGTTAAAATGAAAAATTTTAAAATTTAACTCTTATTAATTTTTACTTAAAAAAGTTAAAATTTGACTTCTTCTCCATCGTTAGAATTGTCAATTTCTGACACGATTTTTTAGTCTGTCAACTGCGGTTGGCATTTTGGGTTTTAACAATTTCTGGCTAAAGCCAGAGGTCCTGAGTGACTAAGACGCTAAGGTTCTAAGATTCTGAGAAACTAAGTAACTTAAAAAAATCAAACCTCATAAAGAAAGACCTTAGAACCTGAGTATCTCAGCATCTTAGAACCTTCAAAAAAAAACCTCAGAACCTTAGTCCCTCAGAACCTCAGCCCCTTTTTTAAAAAAACCTTCGTACCTTTGCCACTCTGAACCTTTGAACCTTTACTTTGAGATATTTTATTCAATTTGCTTACAACGGAACACATTATCATGGGTGGCAGTTTCAACCCAACGCGTCTTCTGTTCAGGAAACTTTAAACAAAGCGCTTTCTATTTTATTAAACACTCCTATAAATGTAATGGGTGCGGGACGAACGGATACCGGAGTTCATGCACAGGAAATGTATGGGCATTTTGATGTTGAAACTCCATTGGAGGTTCCAACTTTGATTCATAAGCTCAACTCCTATTTACCAAAAGACATTGCTATTTTTAATATACTTCCGGTTCACGATGACGCGCATTGCCGATTTGATGCCACCAGAAGAACCTATGAATACCACATCAACACTGTTAAAAATCCGTTTTTAGAGGAATTGAGTTGGTACTTTAATCAAAAATTAGATGTAGATTTGATGAATGAAGCTGCGAAAATTTTACTGCTCCACACCGACTTCCAGTGTTTTTCGAAAGTAAATACAGATGTCAACACTTTTGATTGCACGGTTTTTGAGGCCTATTGGAAACAGGAAAACAATAAGCTGATATTTACCATTTCGGCCAATCGTTTTCTTCGAAATATGGTTCGCGCAATTGTTGGAACATTAGTAAATATTGGTTTGCATAAAATTTCTCTGGACGATCTTGAAAATATTATCGCCAGTAAAAGCAGGGAAAAAGCCGGTTTTTCGGTACCGGCACACGGATTGTATTTAACCGAAATTGATTACGATTATATATAGCTTTAGGCTATAGGCAGTAGGCAATAAGCCTAAAGCCTAATGCTTAATGCTTAATGCCTCAATAAATAAATGAAAGCAAAAGCATTTGATACCGGATTATTCAAACGAATTTTAAAATATACCAAACCTTATAAATGGCGTTACTACGGCGTTATTATTTTTGCTGTTTCGCTCTCTATTTTTGCAGCCCTTCGTCCGTATTTATTAAAACAAACGGTCGACGGCTATATCAAGACGCATGACAAAGAAGGTTTACTTCTTTACATCATCTTAATGGGAGTTGTTCTTTTGATGGAAGTATTCTCACAATTTTATTTTGTTTACTGGGCCAACTGGCTTGGACAGGACATTGTAAAAGACATCCGTACCAAACTTTTCAAACACATACTGAGCTTCAGAATGAAGTATTTTGACCTTGTACCGGTAGGACAATTGGTGACAAGATCCGTTTCAGACATCGAATCCATTGCCCGTATTTTTAGTCAGGGGCTTTTTATGATCATCAGTGATTTGATGAAAATGCTGGTGGTCCTTATTTTTATGTTTTACATGAACTGGAAATTAACATGGATCGTAGTAGTCGCCATGCCAATTCTGGTGTACATTACCCGAATTTTTCAGCGCAAAATGCAGGTCGCTTTTGAAGAAGTGCGCACGCAGATTGCCAACATGAACTCTTTCGTGCAGGAACGTGTTACGGGAATGAAAATCGTACAGCTTTTTAACCGCGAACAAATCGAAGCCGATAACTTTAAAGAAATCAACAACAAACACAGAGTTGCCTGGATCAAAACCATTTTATACAACTCGATATTTTTCCCGATTGCCGATATCATCTCTTCCATTACTTTGGGATTGGTTGTCGTTTACGGCGGCTTTAAAATCCTGAACGGAGATCATTTTACCACTTTTGGGGATTTGTTTTCGTACACCATGTTCATCGGAATGCTGTTCAATCCACTACGTCAGATTGCGGATAAATTCAACGAGATGCAATTAGGGATGATTGCTGCCAATCGTGTGTTTGATATTATCGATACTCAGGATCATATTCAGGATACCGGAACTATCGAAGCACCCATTTTCGAAGGAAGCATCGAATTTAAAGACGTCCGCTTCAGTTATATTCCGGAAGAAGAAGTAATAAAAGGAATTGATTTATCTGTTGCATCAGGGCAAACGGTTGCCATTGTAGGTTCGACAGGAGCCGGGAAGTCAACTATTATCAATTTATTGAATCGTTTCTACGAGATCAACAGCGGTACCATTTGCATTGACGGACATAATATCGAAAATTATACTTTGGCATCCCTGCGAAAACAAATTGCCGTGGTTTTACAAGATGTCTTTTTGTTTGCCGATACCATTTACAACAACATTACTTTACACAACCCCGAAATTACGCGCGATCAGGTTTTAGAGGCTGCCAAAAAAATTGGTGTCCACGATTTCATCATGAGTTTGCCCGACAATTATGATTTTGATGTAAAAGAACGAGGCGTAATGCTATCATCAGGTCAGCGTCAGTTAATTGCCTTTTTAAGATCGTATGTCAGCAACCCGAGTATTTTGATTCTCGACGAAGCAACATCATCCATAGACACCTATTCTGAAGAATTGATTCAGCGCGCTACCGAAACGATTACCAAAGGAAGAACTTCGATCATCATCGCGCACCGTTTGGCAACCATTGTAAACGCCGACAAAATTGTGGTAATGGACAAAGGTTTGATCGTAGAACAGGGAACGCACCACGAATTACTCCTTAAAACCGACGGTTATTACAAAAATCTGTACGACTCTCAATTTGCTGTGGCCAACTAGAGATTTCGAAATGCTAAAAAAGTTCTTAAAAAAGTTAAATTAGCGTTATAAGAATCATAAATCTACTGGTTCACAGGCCTTAGGATAGCATTCCTTTTTTTTGAATTATTTATCTTTGAGAGACAAAATTCAAATGCAAAAGAAAATGCCACAAAACAGATTTTATCCTAACGAAGAATTCAAAGAAATAGAAATAAACGCCTCATTACAACTTAGATATGCCATTTCAAACAAGGGCCGACTGATTAGTTTTTCAGATGAAATTCAAAACGGACGCATCCTGAAAGGCGGCTTAAGCGATGGTTATCCTACCTTTAGATTTAAGGTCAAAAAAGACGACAAAATTGTCAACAAATATCTTTTCCTGTACAAATTAGTCGCGCATTACTTCATCCCAAAAGAGTCCGAAGAACAAACTTATGTACTTCATCTGGATTACAACCGCAGCAACGATGATGTAAAAAATTTATGCTGGGCAACTAAAGCCGAAATGATGGCGCACAGCCGTAAAAGTCCGCATGTGATTCAGGCTAAAAAGAACCTGATCGAACACAATTTAAAAGCCGACGGAAGAAAATTAACCACCACCAAAGTCATGTTAATCAAAAAAATCCTCGCGCGTCCGGAACAAAAAACACGTCTGAAAATGATTGCCAAACAATTTGGCGTAAGCGAAATGCAGATACGACGTATCGCCAGCGGTGAAAACTGGGGACATGTTAAGGTGTAATTGTTAATTGTTAATTCGGTATAATATACGCTGAGCGGAGTCGAAGAACTTTTGAACACGAAAGGTCTTTGGCTCCGCTTTGTTAATGAACGTTTTATTTTGCAGATTTAAAGCAAAAAACATAATTTTAAATTTATAATTCATAATTAACAATTAACATTTCGCACAATCTCTGTGAAAAGATCAAAATCAGTAAGGCTAAAAATAAATTTTAAAGTATTTTTTAAAATAAATCCTTAAATTCGCAAGCACAAATAACAAAAGAATAAATCGATAAATGAGTTTCGGAATTAAACTTCATTTTCGGTAATAAATACTAAAAACCAAACAAATGAAATACGACGTTATTGTTTTAGGAAGTGGTCCCGGTGGATATGTAACAGCAATCAGAGCTTCACAATTAGGCTTTAAAGTAGCTGTAGTTGAAAAAGAAAACTTAGGTGGTGTATGTTTAAACTGGGGATGTATCCCAACAAAAGCATTATTAAAATCAGCTCAGGTTTTTGATTATCTAAAACATGCATCTGACTACGGATTGAAAGTTTCTGAGTTCGACAAAGATTTCCCGGCAGTGGTTCAACGTAGCCGTGGAGTTGCTGAAGGAATGAGCAAAGGAGTTCAGTTTTTGATGAAAAAGAACAAAATTGACGTTATCGAAGGTTTTGGAAAACTAAAACCAGGAAAAAAACTTGACGTTACAGACAAAGACAATAAAGTTACTGAATATAGCGCTGATCACATTATCATCGCAACCGGAGCTCGCTCTCGTGAGTTGCCAAACTTACCACAAGATGGTGTAAAAGTAATTGGTTACCGTCAGGCAATGACCTTACCAACACAACCAAAATCTATGATTATCGTAGGTTCTGGGGCAATTGGAGTTGAGTTTGCTCACTTCTACAACTCAATGGGAACTGAAGTTACTATTGTAGAATTTATGCCAAACGTTGTTCCTGTAGAAGACGAAGATATCTCAAAACAATTTGAGCGTTCTTTGAAAAAAGCCGGAATTAAAATCATGACTAACTCATCTGTTGAGCGTATTGACACAACTGGTGCAGGAGTTAAAGCATTTGTTAAAACTGCAAAAGGTGAAGAAGTTCTTGAAGCTGACATCGTACTTTCGGCAGTTGGAATTAAAACTAACATTGAAAACATCGGTTTAGAAGAAGTTGGAATCGCTGTTGACAGAGATAAAATCTTAGTAAACGCTTACAACGCAACTAATATTCCTGGATACTATGCAATTGGAGACGTTACTCCGGGACAAGCTTTGGCTCACGTAGCTTCTGCAGAAGGAATTAACTGTGTAGAAAAAATTGCAGGTTTACACGTAGACCCAATCGATTACGGAAACGTTCCTGGTTGTACCTATGCAACTCCTGAAATCGCTTCTGTAGGTTTAACTGAAAAACAAGCTAAGGAAAAAGGATACGAATTAAAAATTGGTAAATTCCCATTCTCAGCTTCAGGAAAAGCTAAAGCTGCCGGAACACCAGACGGATTCGTAAAAGTAATCTTTGATGCTAAATACGGAGAATGGTTAGGATGCCACATGATTGGTGCAGGTGTTACTGATATGATTGCTGAAGCAGTTGTAGCTCGTAAACTTGAAACTACAGGTCATGAAATCCTTAAATCGATCCACCCTCACCCAACCATGAGCGAGGCTGTTATGGAAGCTGTAGCAGATGCTTACGGCGAAGTAATTCACTTGTAAAAAATAGACCGTTTACGGTTACATATAATTTTCAATTTAAAGAATCCGATTTGTGAAAACAGATCGGATTTTTTTATACCCATTTTTGTCTCACTCTTGAACATTATCCGCAAAGTAAATTATCAATTATAAGTCGTTTTTTATAGCGTGCCCCTCCGGGTCAGGCTGTCCGCTGTATCTTTTATGGCAAACCCCGCCATAAAAGGATGCCGCTCCCATCCTTCACGCTAAATTGTTTTCAGTTAAAAGAGTTCTACTGCAAGATTTTCAAAACGTTAAGAATCTCCAAGAGGCTTATCCACAACGTATGTCATTTCGAGGAACGAGACTCGAGCGATAGCGAACTGGCGAAGTCAATCACACCCGAATGTCGACAAAGAAACTCCACAAAGTATGTCATTTCGAGGAACGAGGCTCGAGTGACAGCAAACTGGCGAAGTCAATCACACCCGAATGTCGACAAAGAAACTCCACAAAGTATGTCATTTCGAGGAACGAGGCTCGAGTGACAGCAAACTGGCGAAGTCAATCACACCCGAATGTCGACAAAGAAACTCCACAAAGTATGTCATTTCGAGGAACGAGGCTCGAGCGATAGCGAACTGGCGAAGCAAATCCCCACAAGAAATCCCACAAAGTAGATCTTCAATCATTGTCGATATGCGAATGTGATTTCTCCCTTCGGTCGAAATGACAATACAAGGTTTTTAAAATTTTAACAAACGAAAAGTTGTTAAAAACTTGACATAAAAAGAGCGCATCGTCGTCTTATAATTCTTATTTTTATTTCTTATAAATAAGAATTCATGAAACTACCTTTTATAGAAATAATTGAAGCCACAACAAGTGACCCAAATTTACTGATGTGGAAATTTTATGATGAAGACAAAGAAATCAAAAACGGAGCAAAACTAACCGTTCGGGAAAGTCAGCACGTTATGCTTTTAAATGAAGGGCAACTTGCTGATATTTTTTCTCCCGGGCTTTACACCTTATCTACCGAAAACATTCCTGTTTTAAGCAAACTAAAAGGCTGGAAATACGGTTTCGAAAGTCCGTTTAAAGTAGATGTTTATTTTTTCAATACCCATCAGTTTATCAATAATAAATGGGGAACTCCCGCTCCTATCCTGCTCAATGATCCGCAATTTGGTCAAATCAGAGTTCGCGCTTTTGGTAGTTTTGATCTTAAAATCGCCGATGTTGCCAAATTCTTTCGACAATATGCCGGAACCTATCCGCAGCTCACGATTTTCGAATTACAAAATCAGTTGAGAGATTTTGTGGCTCCAAAATTTGGAGAAGTTCTCGCAAACGAAAATATAACCGTTACAGACATTGCCGGAAATAGTACACAATTAGGAAAAAAAATCGAACCCTATCTAAAACCTTATTTTGAGCAATTAGGAATCGAGCTAACCCAGTTTGTCATCACAAGTGTAACCTTGCCGGAAGATGTTACAGCACATTACGATAAAATCACTAATATGAATATGGTGACCGATATGGACAAATTTACCAAATTCAATACCGCGACAGCTATTGGCGATAAAGGAACAGCGCTTCACGATGCGACCCAAAATGCGTTGAGTATGGGAATCCTCCTCAATCAATTACAGCAAAATAAAGAAACTCCGAAAGAAGAAGTCAAAGACGATATAACTTCAAAACTTCAAAAACTAAAATCTTTATTTGATGCCGGTTTAATTGACGAAGACGAGTTTAAAAACAAAAAAACCGAATTGTTAAATCAATTGTAATGGAAGAGAAAAAAGTCAATTCGTTTTTAGACAAGCTCAAGGCCAATGCGAAAAAGCAAGCCAATTACGGCGGTGAGTCTGAAAGCAGCGAGGCACAGCTGAATGCAAGAGACTGTCCAAACTGTGGTGCCGGAAGAGCCAAACAAGACGGTGTAACACATTGCGCCTATTGCGGATTTGAGTTTATAACCGTCAAACTTACAGACGGGGTTTACATTAAAAAAGAAGACAATTCAATTTAAAAATAAAACATAGTGTTCGGATTATTCAACAAACAAAAAGGCGAAGATGCTGTTCCTGAATGGTATTCAGAACTTAAGGAATCACAGGAAAGATGGTTTAATTTCTTAGAAAAACTAGAAGCCAAAATGGAAGAGTTTGCCACGGCAGCTATTCCGGAACTGAAAGAAATTTTACAAACCGATGACGATTTATACAAAAGAACCTTTCATAAAGTCTATTCGGGCGTAAACGGACAATTGTCTAATATCAGAGAAAAAGCCAGAACGACCTATGACGAAAAAATAATAAACGTTTATTACAACTACAATTCACAGATCTCTGTTTTAAGCAAACACCACAATCTGGTTTCCGATTTTAGAAACCACTGTTCTGATCGTTACCATGCTTTTGAAGATCAATACGAATATTGGAGAAATCAAATCGAAAAAACACAGGAACGTGACCTCGAAATCGAATATCAAAAAATAGTCGACGAATACGAAGCCATTAAAGACAAATTCAGCTGTACACAATGTGGCGGCAATATTCAAATCGAAAAAATATTTTTAATCGAAACCTATATCGCTTGCCCTTATTGCAAAACACAAAACACCTTTGCGCCTAGTACACAGGGTAGAAATCTGCAAAATATTGCAAGAGGTCTGGCCGAACAAAGAACTGCGCATTTGTATGAAGCCTTTGAAACCGAAAACAACAAAGAACGCGAATTGTACCATCAGCGTCATGAATTAAGTTTGAGTAAAATTCACGAATCAAACAAAAAGGTTTTAAGTGAAATTCAGTCTAAAATGGATGATTTAGAAGAACAAAGACAATTTGTGATTAAAAATGCTCCCAAATTATATCAGGTTTATTTGCGCGCTATGTACGACGAATGGAATACAATTACACCCGATTTAAAAGAGCACAACGAAAAAATGTATCAAAATCAAATACAATCCTAATAATTTATTAACCCTAAAATTTGAAAAATGTTTAAAAAACTTTTTGGAGCTCTAACTGGAGACAACAAGCAGGAAAACCAGAATTATGAAGCACAAACTTCAAATAACAATTATGAAAATGAATACGAAAATGAGGATCAGGAAGTAGAATACGATCCGGAAACTTTACATGGAACACATTATACTGTAGAAGATTTTGATGCCGAAGTTGCCGAAAGAGCCGAAGCATGGATCGCAGA
Source organism: Flavobacterium sp. N502536 (assembly GCF_025947345.1). Taxonomy (NCBI): domain Bacteria; kingdom Pseudomonadati; phylum Bacteroidota; class Flavobacteriia; order Flavobacteriales; family Flavobacteriaceae; genus Flavobacterium; species Flavobacterium sp. N502536. The sequence continues at coordinate 243,002 of NZ_CP110011.1, forward strand.
CGAGCGTGCAAGTGGAGAAAATCTGGAAGACAAAGACATTCAAAACATATATTTCAATTACAGAAGAACGGTTTACACCGAATGGAACAACTGCGATTCAGATCAAATGATTCGTTTTGAGCACGCCAATTCTTTAAAATACAGCGGAGTTCAGGTTTCGGGATTTGTAAAAGTTGACGACAACAATCCGTTTCTAGAGCCTGTACATGGCGTAGATTTAAGAACGTATACCGCAATGTGCCTTAAGATCAGTGCCGGAGTCGATTACCTTGAAGTTTGCAAAGCAATGGGATTTGAGCCTGTAATCTGGGAAGAATTAAACACCATCTGGCCACAGCGTATGGGAGAAGATACTTCGTTTACGGTTACCACTTTGTTTGGACAATATTATGCCGAAAATGTAACGGTTCCGCAATTAGAAAACCTGAATGCTGAAATTTCGGAAGAAGGAGCTGCTAATCTTGAAAAAATCAGAACCGACCGTTATTTCTATGAAGAACTTGCAGGTGCCAGACAAGCGGCGTACGAGTACGGAATCGATGGTGCTCAATGGATTCTAGAAAACTTCGGAATCAATCTTGCCGATTTCCAATCGGTAGCCATGCAATGGATGACTGAGCAAAATCAAAACTGGAATTCAGCAGATATCACAGAATTTCATGACTATCAGCAAGCAAAACAAAAAGAATATGCTGCAAAATTTGCTGCAGAACAAGGAGGAAACATTGCAGACGATGTAAATTTCTAATTTGACTTTCTTATCAGGATAAAAAACCGATTTGCAAAACAAATCGGTTTTTTGTTCGTTTAAAACATTTCAGAATTCTATAAAAGTTACTTCATAAAAACAATACCAAATGGAAAACACACCTACCTTCTTTGCCGACGGGGAAAGCCCAATAATGATCGAAGCCTATAAAAGAGCACAAGAAACCTTCAAATATTTCTGGAGAGAATTATCGTGGGAATACCGCCGAATCGTTCCGGGACTTGATGTTGCCTGTGTAAAACTGGCCTTCACACAAGAAATAGACGGAGAAACCGTAGTCGAGCATATGTGGATTAACGATATCAATTTTGACGGCGATACCATTTATGGCATCCTGGTAAATCAACCCAATGATTTAACCAACGTCAATAATGGCGACGAAATACAAATACCTGCTAATCAAATAAGCGATTGGTTGTTTGCCAGCGATGGAAAAACTTACGGAGCTTTCACCATACAGGCCATGCGTTCAGAAATGGATGAAGACGAAAGAGAAGATCACGACGAAGCCTGGGGATTAGATTTTGGAGATTACAACGACATACTGGTTGTTTCAGATCAAAAAGAAAAGCCCGAAAATCTGGTAGAACATCCAATGAGCAAAAACATGAAGGAGAGCCTTATTGATTTTGTAAAAAATAATCCCGAAGAACTTAGCGCAACAGATGAACTGGGATATACTTTTCTGCACCGCGAAACCATTGCAGGAAACAAAACAAGTGTAGAAATTTTATTGGAATTTGGAGCTGATGTGAAAGCCGAAACTGTCAATGGAAAAACCGCTCTTGATTTTGCAAAACAGCTAAACTGGGAACATTTAATTCCTTTGTTGTAATATTTAACCTTTAAAGTCCGATTTTCATAAGCAAGTCGGACTTTTTTTTGAAATTTCTATGAAAATAAATATTAATTTATAGTAACCATTAAGACACCTTTTTTTAATAATAAAGCATTAATTTTGCGGCACCCAAAACAAATCTGCCATGAAAAAAATATTGCTAGTAGTAACCTTTACTCTTTTTTTACCCTATGCCCTTCTTGCGCAAACCAAAACCGAAGCACAGGCCATTTTTGCAAAATCAACTAATTATGTAAACGATTTTGAAAAAATCCTTACTGCAAGCCAGATCAAGAATCTGAACGACTTTTTAAAAGCGGGCGAGAACAAAACTAAAACTAAAATTACTATTGTAACCACTTCTTCAATAGCCCCTTATACCAACCTTACCGATTATTCATCCGATTTTGAGCAATACCTGGTTTCTACCTTAAAAATTGACTCCTCTATTTTAATTGTTTTAAGCAAGCAACTCAGACAAATTCAGATTCAGGGGGTTAATAAACTGCGTCCTAAAATGAGCGATCAGGAAATTAAAGATATAGTATCGGCCTATGTGCTTCCGGAACTAAAAAAAGGCGATTACCATAAAGCCTTACAGGAAGGTGCAATTCAGCTTATTAAGAAGCTCGAATAAAAAATCCATTTTATCGACAACGGATTTAATCCAAAAAAATAGCAAAATCTGACTTGTGAAAACGGGTCGGATTTTTTTTATCAATAAAAAACGTTTATTGCCCCACAAACAATCCCCCACAAACATAGCCGCATCCCCTCTTTGCGCGCGATTTATTTTCATAACTTTAGCACTAAATAAATAAGGTTATGAAAGAAATATGCATTGTTGAATTTCCATCAAATTTGGGTTTAAAAGAACCTCAACCCGGAAAAGAACCAGGCGTAAAAAAACTGCCGGATTGGTTATGGAAACATAATTTACACAAAGTCATTCTCCCTAAAAACATCATCAGGCTTGATCCTCCAAAATATTCAAATAGCCGTGATCCTGAAACTCAGCTTCTCAACAGCAATTCATTGGTTGGTTATGCCAGAGAGCAGGCCTATTTGCTAAACAACTTGCTTTCTCAAAACAAATTTCCGTTTATTCTGGGCGGAGACTGCAGCATTCTACTCGGAGCAGCTATCGCTTTAAAGCAAAAAGGAAATTACGGATTGTTTTATCTGGACGGGCATACCGATTTTATGGATGTCGCTTTATCCGAAACCGGAGGTGTTGGCGGAATGGCCGCATCAATAGTTACCGGAAACGGAACTGAAAAACTAACCAATATTCTAAACCTGCGTCCTTATATCAACGAAGAGAACCTATGGTGCGTGGGCAACCGCGAATATGATGATGCCTATGAAAATGAAATTCGCAATTCGGCTGCCACTTATGTTAGTCTTGAAAACTTGCGAAAAGAAGGAATTTTAAAAAGCGTACAATCTTTTCTTTCAGAAGTAAAGAACAAAAAACTGGATGGTTTCTGGCTGCATATTGATCTGGATGTTCTAAACGATGCCGTAATGCCTTGCGTAGACAGCCGAACGCCTGACGGACTTACTTATGAAGAGTTCAATGAGCTACTTGCACTCCTTTTTCAAAGCAATCAATTAACCGGGCTTGAAATTACCATTTTAGACCCTGATCTCGACGTTACCGGGCAATACACCAAAGAGTTTGTACAGCAATTTACCACTACTTTTAATACCCATATCAATCTGGAGGTATAAAAACTTTTTGTCCTGATTTTGTCAAACTAAAAAACGTATTTTAGCTACTACCATTGAAGCAAAAAACACAGCCAAAACAATTGCATCATGAATACAGCGATACAGGATTACAATAATTTACAAAGCAGTTCCGATCAGGAAATCTGCGATCGACTGGCGGTGCTAATCGACGAAAATCTACCGGAGGCCGAGAATAAAATCTGGCACGCACATCCGGTCTGGTTTTTAGACGGAAATCCTATTGTAGGCTACAGCAAGCTAAAAAACAATGTTCGGCTATTGTTCTGGAGCGGCCAGTCTTTTGAGGAAAAAGAGCTTATCAACGAAGGTTCTTTTAAAGCGGCAGAATTTCGCTATACCTCAGTCGACCAAATTAACCCATCCGACTTAAAACGCTGGCTAAAAAAAGCAAGCGAAATTCAGTGGGATTATAAAAATATTGTCAAACGAAAGGGCGTTCTGGAACGATTAAAATAGGTCATCAACTCTCTTTTACCAAAGCCAAATAACCAAAACAATTAATGAGTCGAAGACACAAAACAAGTATCCAAAAAAGTAATTCCCAAAAAAACACTATTGCTTTTTTTATAAAAACACTCTCAATTATCCTTTGTCCAATTAGTCTCATGTATGCACTAAGACAGTATTACAATTTTATAATTATTGAGTTTCATTTTTTGTTTTACATTTATTTAATTTCAAGCCTTGTTTTTGGACTATTATTCTATAAATATCAAAAAAATCACGAAGGGAAAAGTTTTAAAATATGGAATTATTCCCTTTCAATTATTATAATTTATGGCTCTATATCGTGTGCCACTTTTATTTTGTCCAATGACTATTTATCCACTAACAAAGAATATTCAATAATTTCTCCTATTCTGGAAAAACATGAAAACTACAGAAATTCTCCCAATTATATTGTAGTCGATATTGAAGGAACCAAAAGAGAAATCAACATTCATGATTATGATTTTAAAGAAATCAGTATCTATAATTTTGCAAGAATCACTATTAAAAAAGGATACTGGGGTTTTCCCATCATAATTGAAACCAAACTAAAACTAGATCAATGAGATGGAGAGCCAAGAAATAATACAAGTCCTAATTTACTTTCATGCCCTGTTTGGCGCTATTGCGCTTGTTTCGGGATTCATCTCGTTACTCTCGCAAAAAGGAAAAAAAACGCATAAAAAACTCGGAAAACTCTTTTATTACACCATGCTTTTGTCGGCCATAAGTGCTTTGATTATTTCGGTTCTGCCTCAACATCAAAGTCCGTTTTTATTTTCAATTGGAATTTTTAGTTCCTATTTCGTACTAACAGGCTATAGGGCTTTGCGCTTTAAAAAGAATGATGTCAACCTGAAAAACGATAAAATCATTTCGGGAATTATGATGATTACGGGACTTATAATGATCCTGTACAATCCGATAGTGCATCAGACTATCAATATTGTTTTAACTGCTTTTGGTCTTGTTGGACTGATTTTTTCAAGCAGAGATTTAATACTGTTTAAAAATAAAACCAGACTTAAAAGTGTCTGGCTCAAATTGCATTTAGGAAAAATGCTCGGCGGTTATATTTCTGCCACAACCGCTTTTGTTGTCGTAAATGAATTTTTTCCCAGTTTTTATGGCTGGTTTATCCCCGGAACAATAGGAGCATTTTATATTGTTTACTGGATGAGAAAAGTCAATAACAAACAAACCGCAATAAGAATAGAATAGAATTATTGAAGAAACAAAAAAAAGAAAGAAGAGAGACAACTTACTCCTTAAACTAAAATGAAAAAACGAATAACCTATCAAATTGATTCCTTTACCAAAGAAAAATTCAAAGGAAACCCGGCAGGAGTTGTGATAAATGCAGATGGAATGAGTGATTATGAAATGCAGCAAATTGCCAGGGAACTAAATAACTCAGAAACGGCATTTCTTTTCTCTCCCGATAGTCCCGACTGCGATGGAATTATACGCTATTTTACACCAAATACCGAAGTTCCCATCTGCGGGCACGCCACAATTGCAGCCATGTACGCAAAGGCAATCGAAGAAAAACTGAACTCCTGTATTCTAAGATACAAAACAAAAGTTGGTATTCTCCCATTTGAAATCATCCGAAAAAATGACGATTATCAAATTGTAATGACACAGGGAAGCTTCGAACTTAGTAAACCCTTTAATGCAACGATCACACAAAAAATGTTAACGGCCTTAGGAGTGGAACAAGCAGAAGTAGATGAAAGATGCCCGATTCAAATTGCCTCTACAGGTCATTCTAAAGTAATGATCGGAATCAAAAGCAGAACAAAATTAAACGCTTTAACTCCTAACTATACTGATTTAGCCAACTTAAGCCAAGAGATTAACTGCAACGGTTATTTTGTTTTTACATTTGATTCTGACGATACAGATGTTTTGACCTATGGCCGAATGTTTGCACCCGGAATTGGTATAAATGAAGATCCTGTTACCGGAAATGCAAACGGACCTTTGGGTGGTTATTTGATTCAAAACAAAATTGTTGCTTTCAGTGGTAACGAATTTCAGTTTAACGGAAGACAAGGAGAAAAAATAGACCGTCTTGGAGTCATACAGGTTAGAGTGACAATTGACGATAATCGCCCAAAATTAATTCAAATCAAAGGGGATGCCGTTGCTGTTTTTAGAACCGAGATCCTTCTTTAGAGGTAGTATTCAACTCCTTAATCCACTAAAAAAAGCACAATGGAAATAACTGCCTTCCGAAAAAGCGACTACGAACCTTTAAGAACTTTATTCTTAAAGGAGAGACGACGCACTTTTTCGTGGCACGATCCTTCTGAATTTCAATTGAAAGATTTTGACCGGGATACTAAAGGTGAGTTGATTTTAGTGGCGCGAGAAAACGAAGTTCCTGTTGGCTTTATTTCGATCTGGATGAAGGATTATTTTATTCATCATTTATATGTCGACGAGCAATATCAGGCCAAAGGCATAGGAACCGAATTATTGAAAGCGGCAATCAAAGTAACCAAACTGCCCCTCACTTTAAAATGTTTAGAAAACAACTCCAAAGCCGTTGCCTTCTATCTCAAAAAAGGCTTTTGGGCCACCGAAAGAGGACAATCAGAACATGGCCCTTATATTTTATTTGAATTGAATGGAAATATAAATTAAGAAGTAAGATATCAAAACTAAAACCTACCAAAAAAAAATGAATAACAAAGAATTACCATTAGACTATAAACAAATAATTGAAAATGCAAAATCCAAATCAAAGAAAAGATCCTACGACCTCGTATTTTGACAAATTAAAAGTTTTATCATCTTTAAATAATCTAGAATTCGATCATAGCTCTAAACTCAACAAACCCTAAAAATGACAGAAGATTTTATAACCTACAAAAGATTCAACAATATAAATTCAGCCGAAGAATTTGGGCAATTACTGAAGAAAGAAAAAATAGAATATGTTATTGAAAATAATTCTTTAAGCTTAGACGCAACGTTAACAGGAAATGCTTTCGGAAATGAATTTTGTGTAAAAATCGATAAAAGCCAATTGAAAGTAGTAGATGAGATATTGCTAAAAAAAGGTGAAGAGGACATTGAAGAAGTACCAAATGATTATTATTTGCTTAGTTTTTCAGATGACGAATTGATCGATGTTATTACCAAAAGCGATGAGTGGAATACATTTGATATAGCACTTTCTAAAAAATTACTAAAAGAAAAAGGAAAAGAAATTACTCCCGCAGATATTGAAGAAATAAAAAACAAAAGATTGGAACAATTAGCTAAACCAGAAAAAAGCCAAAAAACTTATATTATTGCCGGTTATATTTTCGCCATTCTGGGCGGATGGTTATCACTTTTTATTGGATGGCATTTACTGACCTACAAAAAAACATTACCAAATGGTGATAAAGTTTATGCTTATTCTGAAAATGACAGAAAACAAGGGAATAGAATTTTTATTCTTGGTATAGTGTTTTTAATAATCTGGCTTTTATATTGTTTTCTTAAATAATCTATTCATTTTCCAAAAAGAAACATGGAGCCTATATTTTATTTGAATTGAATGGAAATATAAATTAAGAAGTAAAACATCCGCATCAAATAGAAGCCTGCTAAAGAAATGAGTACCATCGCATTGCCTGTCGATCTTAAAAAAATAATCGATAACAAAAAAAAACAATTTTGGTAATTTAAAGATACAAGACAGCAACGCAACCATTTAACAAAATTTACATCTATTAATTAAACCAATGTAAATTTTAAACCAGTTAACATGAAAAATTATTTTCTACTACTTGTAATAATGATCTTTAGCTCTTGTAGCAGCGCTGATCCCGAAGTTACTCCACAAAAAACATTAGAGGGCAAATGGAGTTGGATTGGTTCCAGCGGCGGGATAGCCGGAACCTACGAGACGCCAGAATCAACAAACAAAGTAATTTATCTTGAATTTTCAGGAGCTACTTTTAAAAAATATATTAACGGAAAATTAGATATTGAGTCCGCATATACCATAAAAACTGAAAAATCAATTTTTGGTGGCGAAAGACCAATGATTGTAAGTAATGAGCCTTCGAAGAAATTTGTTGCCATGTCATTCGAATTTGACGGCACTAAACTATACCTATACGAAGAATGTTACGACTGCTACGGATCAGGTTACGTCCGCGCAAAGTAATAGTACAAACAACTAGGCCTTCCAAAAAAAAAAAATCCGCTCTTCAAAAAGATCTGAAGAGCGGAAATTAAAAATTAAAAAATGTTTTAGGGAACTAGAAAAAGGGCATTGCTGAATAACAAAATTCCATTTTCCCAAAAGCCTCTGAAAAGCGGATTATCCATCATATAAATTACCGTGCCGTCACCCCTTTTATCTACGGCAAAACTTACCGTTTCGTCCAGTTTTTTTCGGATGTCATTACCCACAAATCCGTAACTTAAATACCCTTTTGGGATATACGCCACATTAATCGCTTTTTTGAGTAACGAGAACGATCTTTCGTTGCTTTTAAGACTGAAATAGGTATTTCCTAATCCGAAAGCCATTGGATAGGTTTTGTCGAGTTTATTCTCGATTATTGCTCCGGGAATCGAACCCGAAATTCCTCTTCGTTCCGAACCTTCAAAATCCAGAAAACGCTTTTTAAGCTCAAGCTCTTTCTCTTCTTTTTCCGATTTCTCTTTGTCTTCTTTACTTGCAAACTGACTCAAAGCATAACCGTCGCGATCCTGAAATACTGAAATTGCATTGGCCATGGCGATAACTTTTCCACCATTTTTTACCCATTCATCGATTTGTTTTTTCTGGTCTTCGGCCAATTCATAACTTCCGTCTGACAGTATCAAAGTGTTGTAATTGTATAATTTAACGCGGTTCAGATTGGCCGTCTCTACTATACTCACCGGATAAGCAACCGTTTCATCGAGATAAAACCAGGTCGCACCAAACTCTGTTGAAACCACCCCTTTTCCGGATAGCATTAATATTTTTGGAGCTTTAAGCAAAGTAAAATTCTCTCCTCCAATATCTTTCGAATTTGTCGAAAATCCTGTGCTTATAAAACTAAAATCGGTTTTGATTTTAATAATCGCACTCACCGTTTTTTCAAAATCAGTTAGTTTTGGATTATCGGCTCTACTTATAATTAATCCGCCTGGTTCAACGGTAACCGTTCCGAAAACCGCTTTTTTCATGGCCGATCGTACTTTTATTCCCGCCTGATGCAATAAGGAAACTACCTGCGCCGAAGTCCTGTTATTCCACGGTACATAAAAAGCATATACCGATTCCGGGATGTTTTTAGTCGCGGTCTCCACTTTATTCTTTGTTTTGATCGGAAGACTATTTTTAACCGCATACCCTTCAACACCATACGCCAAAGGCAAAGCCCAGGCTGTAATATCATACGACAAACTATCGTTTAATTTTTGATTGGGTTCAAACAATACCTGTGTTAAAACCGATCTCGGCTGGTCGGCTTTAATGATTAAATCGTTGGGTTCTATTTTAAAACTCTCGTCTTTCTTGGTTTGATAATGAAATCCCGAGGCATTCGTGGAGGCATCAGCATAACTAAATTCAACATTGTTTTTTTGAAGCAATTCTGTCAACTGCTCCAGTTTAGGATTGCTTTTCAACACATAAGTATTGTAAACACCTTTGGCTTTTTTACGGGCATTGATATGAAAATCTCTAAACCCTTTAAGCAATACTTCTTTTTGCGAAGCGGCACTTTCTACCACGGTCAAAACTGCAGTTGCATGATGGGTTAGTCGGTCTTTTATCGTAACATTTGCACCATTTTCCATGGTTATTTCACGCCCTGCGCCTATCCCGCCTTTTTCCAGCGTTAGACCAACCGCACCATTGTACGTGGGATAAGTGTCTCCGTAACTCGGATAAAACAAATCAAATCGCTCTCTGGTATTGTACATCCAGTTTTGCTTGTCAAATTTCTGCGAAATATTTTTCCCCAAAACCGTATAAAAATCCTTCTGATATTGTTCGATAAATTCATGCAAAGGTTCTGCAGCCGGAGGAAAAAAGTAGGCTGAATTGTAACTCATTTCATGTACATCGGTGTGTACCTGCGGCATCCACTGGTTGTACAGTTTAATACGCTGTTGGGATTCGGTTTGTGTTTGCCAGGCCCAATCGCGGTTCAAATCAAAAAGATAGTGGTTGTATCTTCCGCCCGGCCAAACTTCCATATGTTCTCTGTCGTACAAACCCGGATGTGTTTTTTTACCCGAAATCTCTCTTAGCCAGTTTCCGTATCTTGAATAGCCATCGGGATTAATGCAGGGATCAAGAATGACAATGGTATTTTTGAGCCATTGTTTAGTGGTTTCATTTGACGGATTCAACAGCTCGTAGGCCACGGTTAAAGCGCTTTCGGTTCCGGCAAATTCATTTCCGTGAACATTAAAACTCAACCAGACGATAATTTTATCATCGGTCCCGCTACTTTTTTGATCCGATAATCCGATTGCCGCTAAATTATTGTTTCTGATTTGTTCCAGATTGGCCAAGTTTTCGGGCGTCGAAATATAATACACATTCAGATCTCGCTGCTCGTTGGTTGCCCCGTACTTCTGCTTTTTGATCGATTGGGATTGTTCCGTCAGGTACTTAAAATAATCTTCGACCTGATGGTAATAACTAATTTGTTTTCCGTAATTCGGAATAAATTCTGAAGGCGTTTTTAATTGCGCCAAAGCAGTAAAAGAAATGGTTAACAGCAGAACTGTTACAAAGAATAGTTTCTTCATAATTAATTTTAATTTGGATAGTTTTTCAAAAGTAAGAATTAACTTAGTTATTTTTCAAAAATCACAAGGAATATTATCATTTTAAATTCTTCCTGCTAGTTATTTAAAACATATAAATGCATCAATTTTTAAAACCATAAATAAAGACATTTCACTTGTAATAAGCAACATAACATTATAGGAGAGAAGTTTACTTGTCTTACACCTTCTCTTCTGTACAAAACAAGCTCTGTTTTACTTCCATCAGACATTAATTTGTATTTTTGACCTTTTGACACGGACTATTAAAATAAAAAAAACTCAATACTATAGTATGGAAGAAGCAGCAATTGAAAAATCAGTTTTTGAAGAAATACCAACAGAAAAAATTTATACCGACAACGCCATTCGTGTTGGCACTTTTTTAGGAGGACCTTTGGTTGCCGGTTATTTTTTAGCAGAGAATTTTAAAGTTTTTGGTGAGTCAGCCAAAGCCAAAAAAACCTGGATTATAACCATACTTACCACTATTTTGATCTTTGCCCTGATATTCTTAATTCCGGAACCCATCAGTGCTAAGATTCCAAATATCGTTTTCCCTTTAATTTATATGGGAATCGCCACTTATTTCACCAAAGAATATCAGGAAAAACAAATTAGCAAACACCTCGAAAATGGTGGCGAACATTTTGCCTGGCCAAGAACCATTTTTATTTCGGTAATTGGTATTTTGGTTCTTCTGGGAGGGATATTCGGTATTGCCTTTTTAACCGAAACAGCAAACGGTGGTCTCACAGAGTCAACTAAAAAATATGGCGTTATGAATCATGAAATTGCTTATCAAAGCAATATTAATGAAAACGAAGCGGATAAAATTGCTGAAGCGCTTCAAAAAACAACTTTTTTTGATGACGCCATAACCAAGTATGTCTATCTGGAAAAAATCAATAACAACTACGAAATATCCATTTCCTGTAACGAATCGGTTAAAGATGATCCATCAGCCTTTGAGCCTTTTGTACAACTGAGAAACGATATGCAAAAATATTTCCCACATGATAAAATCATTCTGAAACTTGTGGTAAATGATCTTGATAATGTGGTCAGGAGAATTGAGTAAATCCAAAATCCAACAGTCTAACAATCTAATTATCTAATTATCTTGTCCGATTCACCCCTCATTTTTGTCTCTTAACAGCCCTAACACATTGATTTTTAAACCGTAAATTTGTGTTACAACTTTTTAAAACCAAACAAAATGAGTGCAACAAATTTTACCACAACTATACTAGTAGATCAGTCACCACAAGAAGTTTTTAAGGCTGTTACAAATGTCCGCGGCTGGTGGTCGGAAGAAATCGAAGGGAATACAGCTCAAATAAACGATGAGTTTGACTATCATTACGAAGACATTCATCGCTGCAAAGTAAAACTAATAGAAGTGATTCCGAATCAGAAAATTGTCTGGCTGGTAGAGAACAACTATTTCAAATTTACAAAAGATGAAACGGAATGGACCAATACCCGCCCTACTTTTGAGATTTCAGAAAAAAACGGAAAAACCGAACTTCGTTTTACCCATGTAGGTTTGGTACCCGACTACGAATGTTTTGAAATTTGCAGAGGTGCCTGGACCAATTACATCGGGAATAGTCTGCTTAAACTAATTACTACCGGAAAAGGAGAACCTAACGCAACCGGAAAGCCTCAGACCGAAAACGAGAAAAAACTATCTGAAAAACCATAGATTGCTCTTTCTCGCTCATTTTTTAACTTTAAAAATAAAAGTCCGACGCATTATTTAATTACGATACCAGCTATAATTTTCATAAATTCGTAGTACTAAAACTATGACTATGAATCCTATTTTAAGAAATACAATAGCCGTTATAATTGGTCTTTTTGTTGGAAGTATTGTCAATATGGCTATCATTCTGATGAGCAGCTCTATCATTCCGGCTCCCAATGGCGCTGATGTTACCACTATCGAAGGCCTAAAAGCTACGATGCATTTATTTGAACCGAAACATTTTCTGTTTCCGTTTCTGGCGCATGCCATCGGAACATTTGCAGGTGCGGGAACAACGGCTTTAATTGCCATCAGTCATAAAACAAAACTTGGACTGGTTATAGGCGCTTTCTTTTTATTGGGCGGAATTATAAATGTGTGCTCCCTGCCTTCACCGGTTTGGTTTAATATCACAGACCTATTATTTGCCTATATACCGGCAGCTTATCTGGCTACGAAATTGGTGGTAAAAGAAAAGTCTTAAAATCTGTTTTATTTGCCAATAAGGCTAACAAAAAAATGTTTTAACACATAGAAACATAGATTCTTAGGTGTAAAAAAGAAAACAAAATGTATCGTTCCGCTAGAACTTATACTGATGACGCTTTTTTTCAACGGATTAAAATCCGTTGCTATAAAATTTGTCGTTCCTTCGGAACTAAATTATGCAGCTGTTTTTGTTGTTAACGAACCATAATTCATGAGTATAAATTAGCATAGAACAATTAAAAGTCGCTATAAAATTTGTAGTTCCATCGGAACTAAATTATGCGGCTGTTTTTGTCGTTGACGTGCCGTAATCCATGCGCATAAATTAGATAGAACAATAAAAATATGGTAGGATCATTATAATCGATTTTCGTAAAATAAACGTTAAAGCTGTAAAAGAGCCATTGGCTCGAATAATATTGTAACAACGGATTTTAATCCGTCGTAGAAAATAAACACCATAATAAAAAGAGCCATAGGCTCGGCCCATATTCTTTTCGGGATTAATATAACCCGTTGAGCATTATTAACAAAAATGTTTTAACACATATAAACATAGATTTTTAGATAAAAAAAAAGAAAGCAAAGAGAAATATATTTCTTTCACATTAGGGCAATCAGGTGCACTTAAATAAAGCAAAATATATCGTTCCGCTGGAACTTATACTGATGACGCTTTTTTTTCAACGGATTAAAATCCGTTGCTATAAAATTGTCGTTCCTTCGGAGCTAAATTATGCAGCTGTTTTTGTTGTTAACGAACCATAATTCATACGCATAAATTAGATAGAACCATAAAAGTATCGTAGATTCAGTATAATCCATTTTCGTAAAATAAGCGTTAAAGTTGTAAAAGAGCCATTGGCTCGAATGATATTGTAACAACGGATTTTAATCCGTTGTAGAAAATAGACACCATAATAAAAAGAGCCATAGGCTCGGCCCATATTTTTTCGGGATTAATATAACCCGTTGAGCATCATTAACAAAAACGATTTAACACATAGAAACACAATTTTTAAGGTGCAAAAAAGAAAGCAAAGAGAAATATATTTCTTTCGCATAGGAAAACTATGTGTACTAAAATAAAGTGAAACGTCTTTTTATGCGCACAGTATCTATGTCTCTATGTGTTAAAACAATTAAGCACAACAGCTTAACCGACAATTTTACTAATTAGGAAGGCTTGTTTTTTCTTCCAAAATCATAAAGTTCTGCTTTATAAATGCCCCTCAAAACAATGAAAAAAATAGGCCTTGTAGGCGGAATCAGCTGGGTTTCTACCATAGATTATTACAAATTAATTAACGAAGGTGTTAATAAAAAACTTGGCGGACTACAATTTGCCGAATGTCTTATATATTCTTTGAATTTTGGTGATGTTCAGGAAAAAACCTGGGCTCATTCTTATGAGCTTCTGTTGAATGCCTGCTTAAATTTGAAGAAAAGCGGTGTTGACGCTATCGTATTGTGCGCAAACACAGCACATATGTTTGCCAATGAAATTGAAAAAGAAATTGCATTACCGCTGATTCACATCGGGACCGAGACTGCCAGAGTTATATCAAAAGAAAAAATCACAACAATTGGACTTTTAGGAACCTCATTTTCGATGGAAATGGATTTTTATAAAGATCGTCTGAAAAGTTTTGGGTTAAACGTGCTTATTCCCGAGCAACAGGAAACCCGAAATTACATTCAGCATGTTCTCAAAGAAGAACTCGGAAGAGGTATTATCAACCCCGACTCCAAACAGAATTATATCAATATTGCAAACGAACTCATTTCGCGAGGCGCGGAAGGCATCATTCTGGGCTGTACCGAAATTCCATTGCTCCTGAATCAGTCTGACTTTTCTGTTCCTATTTTTGATACCACAAAAATACATTCTGAAGCCATTGTCGACTTTATATTGTCTTAAGATCAAAGACATGCCCGCAGGACTTCCATTAATAATTTCATAATTCTTTTTATTACAGGAACTTATTTTCATAACTTAGTTAGCTATTAAATTCCAAAACCATGAGTAAGACTAAGAAAGAAATCGCCCGCGACTTTTTAAAACTTGCCGCAAACGGGCATTCGCACGAAGCTTTTCGTCTTCATGTTGGCGAAAATTTCAAACATCACAATGCCTATTTTAAAGGAGATGCCGATACTTTGATGCTCGCAATGGAAGAATCGACCCGAAAAAACCCTAATAAAACCTTTACCATTCACCATATACTCGAAGATCAAAATCTGGTTGCTGTGCATTCGCATTTAAAACAGACTCCCACTGATATCGGTTTTGTAGTGATACACATTCTTCGGTTTGAATCGGACAAAATTGTAGAGCTTTGGGACTTAGGGCAGTCCATTCCAACCGAAATAGTGAATGAAAACGGCATGTTTTAATTGCAATTGATTACAGAGACAGAAAACACAACACCAAACCACTAAAAAACATTAATGAATACGATTCGAAAAATTTCAACACTACTCTGTTTTCTATTTCTATTTTCAAACTGCAATTTGGTCGCGCAGAAAAAAGACAAGCTCTCATCTCAAATTGACAGTATTCTTAAAAATGCTTCTCCCGTTTTTAATGGAGTCGTTCTGATTTCAAAAAAGGGAAAAACAATCTATTCGAAAGCACAGGGTTTTGAAAATTTTGAAACCAAAAGGCCTTTAACCATCAACAGTCACTTTGAAATTATGTCGAACGGCAAACAAATTACGGCCGTTTTGATTTTACTCGAAGTTGAAAAAGGAAAAATAAACCTGAATGATCCAATCAAAAAATACCTGCCGGACTTAACCCAATCCTGGGCCGACTCCGTAACCGTTCAGCAGCTGTTAAACCACAGTCACGGCATTACAAGTTTGCAAAAACCTCTGGCTTTTCCTCCCGGAACTGATTTTAAGTATGGAGATCTCAGTTTTAGTCTGCTTGGTAAAATTGTGGCAAACACCACTAAAAAAAGTTATTCCGAAAATGCGAATTTGCTTTTCAAAAAACTAAAGATGAAAAATACTTTTGTCTACGATGCTGCTAAAAATCAAAATATAGTGTCGGGATATATAAATAAAAACGGCGTTTTTGAATTGGCAAAAAATTCTAAAATCACCCCTGAAAGCTTAGGTGCTGATGGGATTGTCTCCACGGTAAACGATCTGGACCTTTGGAACGAAAATCTTCATAAAGGGAAAATTCTCCGACCGAAAACGTATCAGTTAATGATTACTTCAAAGATTACTTCACAGCATAATTTCTTCGGGAAAGAAAAAGAAGGATATGGTTCCGGGATACGCATTATCCAAAAAGAAACCGTAAAATATTTAGGGCACACTGGTTTAGGGGATGGTTTTTCTTCCGTAAATTTGTACTTCCCCGAATCTGAAACAACTGTCATTATTCTAGAAAATCAAATGAATACAGAGCCTAATTTGTTTTATGCATCTGAATTCAAAATCAAAAATGCAGTCTTAAACAGTAATTTATTAAATCCATAAAAATGGCAAAAAATAAAACTACAGCAACCGAAAGCAGTGTCGTTGATTTTGTAAATGCGATTGATGACGAAGTTAAAAGAAATGATGCTTTTGAACTCATTAAAATCATGCAGAACATAAGTGGTTTTGAAGCCAAAATGTGGGGACCAAGCATTATTGGCTTTGGCAGTTATCATTACAAATATGCCAGCGGTCACGAAGGCGATGCTCCTCTTGCAGGATTCTCCCCAAGAAAAGCCGCAATCTCGCTCTATGTTTATCTATCGGATAAAAAACGAGAAGAACTTCTTTCAAAATTAGGAAAACACACGGCTGCAAAAGCTTGTATTTATATCAAAAAACTAAGCGATGTTGATCTCGAAATTGTTAAAGAAATGATTAAAATATCGCTTGAACTGACACTAAAACTTTATCCACCACAGCAAAAATGATCACACCCATACTTATTGTACTTCTCGTTTTAGCCATTACGCTTTACTTTTTTCTACAGCATCCAAAATTTGGAAAAGCCCCCTCAGGAGAACGATTGGCACTGATTCAGAAATCGCCTCAGTATAAAAACGGTAAATTTGAAAATCAGAATTTTACACCGGAACTTGCAGAAGGTTACGGATACTCGAAAGTACTTTATGATTTTTTCTTCAAGAAAGTAGACCGAAAAATTCCGTCCGACTTCATACCGTCAGTCAAAACCAATTTATTGACACTCGCTCCTGAAAAAGATGCGCTGGTTTGGTTTGGGCATTCTTCCTATTTTATTCAGCTTGAAGGAAAACGTTTTTTAATCGACCCTGTTTTTAGCGGAAACGCCTCCCCGATTCCCGGCACCACAAAAGCATTTAAAGGAACCGATATTTACACGGTCGATGATCTTCCTGAAATTGATTATTTACTGATCACACACGATCATTACGATCATCTGGATTATGATACCATCCTGCAATTAAAACCTAAGACAAAAAAAGTAATTTGCTCCCTTGGCGTGGGGTCACACTTTGAGTTTTGGGGATTTCCAAAGGAAAACATCATCGAAAAAGACTGGTTTGAAAAAGTCGAACTCGATCAGAATTTAACGCTTTATACCACTCCTTCAAGGCATTTTTCGGGCAGAAGTTTTAAGCGCTGTAACACGCTTTGGAGTTCGTTTGTTTTAGAAGCCAGAGATTTTAAAATGTATTTGGGCGGTGACAGTGGTTATGATACACACTTTAAAGAAATTGGGACTCAATTTGGTCCTTTCGACCTTGCCCTTATCGACAACGGTCAATACAATCCGGCCTGGAAGTACATTCATAATTTACCCGAAGATGTAATCAAAGCCATGCAGGATCTGAAGGCAAAAAGAGTATTTCCGGTACATTCGGCTAAATTCTCACTCGCCCTTCATTCTTGGGATGAGCCTTTAAAAAAAGTGACCGAATTAAACGATTTATCTGCGAATCCAATTCCATTAATTACTCCAATGATTGGAGAATTAGTCGATTTAAAAAATGGAAAACAGCCCTTCCAGCAATGGTGGAAAGGGATCCACTAAACCCATACTTAGCATTAATACCCTAAAAAGAATGACTCCATCCACTTATACCATCCGAAATGCTTTTTCTTCAGAATTTGAAGAAATTGGAAAATTACTTATCAGCGTTTATTCGCAATTGGAGGGGTTCCCTAAAGAAAATGAACAGCCTAATTATTATAAAATGCTGGCCAATATTGGTGATTTTACCCATTACCCCCAAACAGAACTTTTAGTTGCGGTTGATGAAAACAACACCCTCTTTGGTGCAGTAATTTACTTTAACGACATGCAATACTATGGCTCTGGTGGCATTGCTACTCAGGAACAAAACTCAGCCGGATTTCGATTGCTGGGAGTCGCCACAACTGCAAGAGGAAAAGGCATTGGTAAACTTTTAACGCAGGAATGCATTGAGAAAGCAGCCCTTAACAAACGCGGGCAAGTGATCATTCACTCTACTTTAGCCATGAAAACAGCCTGGGAAATGTATGAGAAATTGGGTTTCAAAAGATCCGAAGATTTAGATTTTATGCAGGGAGAACTGGCTGTATTTGGCTTTCGCCTGCCCCTTCTTTCCTAAAACTATTGTGTAACTAAAAAAACAACTCAAAATGAATACCGCTCTATTAAACCTACAGCCTGAAATTTTAGAAGATGACTTAACCCAATTAATTCCGCTGCAGGAAAGTGATTTTGAAAAACTCTATCAAGTGGCTTCAGATCCTTTGATTTGGGAACAGCATCCGAATAAAAACCGCTATGAAAAAGAAGTCTTTCAAAATTTCTTTGAAGGTGCCATGGAAAGCAAAGGAGCTTTTTTAATACTGGATAAAACGACAGGCGAAATAGCCGGAAGTACCCGATTTTATGAATATGACCCCGAAAATAAAACTGTTTTTATCGGCTATACCTTTTACGGAAGAAAATTCTGGGGCACCGGATTTAACGCACAGGTGAAGAAAATGATGCTGAATTATGCTTTTAAAGCGGTTGATAAAGTTCAATTTCACATTGGAGCAGAAAACTACCGTTCGCAAAAAGCCATAGAAAAATTGGGCGCTGTAAAAGTGGAAGAATTAGAAGTTGCCTATTATAATGAACCTTCCCGACATAATTTTGTTTACGAAATAAAAAAATAATGAAAAGAATAACTGTTTTCTGCGGTTCGAGTTTTGGAACCGATGAAATTTACAAAGAACAGGCAACCCTGCTCGGAAAAACTTTAGCCAAACAAGAGATAGAACTGGTTTATGGCGGAGCAAATCTGGGGTTAATGGGTGCTGTGGCCGATGGTGTTTTAAACGAAGGCGGAAGAGCGATTGGTGTCCTGCCTAATTTTTTAAGATCGAAAGAAATTGCACATTTAGGTCTGACCGACTTGATTGTAGTAGAAAGCATGCACGAAAGAAAGACCAAAATGAACGATTTATGCGACGGCGTTATTGCTTTACCGGGCGGCTTTGGAACCCTTGAGGAACTTTTTGAAATGCTTACCTGGGGACAATTGGGGTTGCACAAAAAACCAATCGCCATCCTGAACATCAATGGTTTTTATGATTCGCTGATTGAATTAACGAAAGTTATGGTAGAGAAAGGTTTGCTAAAAGCTGTCAATCAACAAATGCTGCTGGTAAGTGATAACATCGAGGATTTACTAACTCAAATGAAAAATTACATCCCGCCAACCACCGGGAAATGGATTGATAAAACACAATCCTAGCGTTTTTGCTTTTTCTTTCTCCAAAAAGCCTGAAGAATATTTCAAAAAAAATCTTTTCAGACAAATTATAGTGCTTTTCGAACAAGTATCAGATAATCAATCTTTTTAATTTTACCCTATGAACTAAAACACAACATCATGGATACTTTTATTACAGATACTAAAACCGTTACACTACTGCTGGCCACCTTATTTACAGGCCTTTTAGCCGGTATATTTTTTACCTGGGGCAACGCTGTGACGCCGGGAATTGGAAAACTTGATGACATCGGTTATCTCAGGGCTTTTCAGAACATGAATCGTGCGATCCAAAATCCTTTATTTTTTCTGGTTCTTTTTGGCCCGTTATTGTTTTCTTTTGCAGCTGCTTATGGTTATAAATCAGATACTATTCTTTTAAAACTGACGCTGACTGCTGCCCTTATCTATTTCGCCGGTGTTATTCTTGTGACCATTATCGGAAACGTCCCTCTTAATAAAATTCTTGACAAAGCAGATCTGCTTCATATTTCAATCGAGCAGGCAGCCCTTTTAAGAAGTAAATTTGAAGCAAAATGGAACAATCTTCACCTTATCCGAATCATTGCTTCCTTAATTTCTTTTTCACTTTTGATCATTAGCTGCTTGCTAAAAAACAATACCGTTCGTTAACGATAAAGCAAACCATAAATTTTATAAATTAGAAGTCAAGAAAAAATGAAGTTGAAAATTCTAAATTTCAGCTTTCACAAACTCATTCCACATCTAACATTTTACATCTAACACAAAAAATGAAAACAGAAAACAACCACTTCTCAAAAGCCGAAATGCTAATAAGAAAACCTGTTTCAGAAGTTTTTCAGGCTTTTATCGATCCGGAAATTACCAGTAAATTTTGGTTTACAAAAGGCTCCGGAAAACTAGTGCAAGACACCACAACTGAATGGACCTGGGAAATGTATGATTTTTCACTAACCGTAACCACTCATGTTTTAGAGGAGAATAAAAAAATCGAAATCGAATGGGGAAACGGTAACGAAACCACTATCGTAGAATGGATATTCAGTCCGTTAAACGATAATGAAACCTTTGTCAGCATTACAAATTCAGGTTTAAAAGGAGATTCCGATAAAATCATCGATCAGGTTCGAAATTCAACTGAAGGTTTTACATTAGTTTTGGCCGGTGCAAAAGCGTACTTAGAACATAATATCCAACTGAATTTAGTTTTGGACCGATTTCCTAAAGGATTGGAATAAAAGTCTTCTTTTAGTAAAATTCCAAAAATGAAATTCCAAAAACTCAAAACCCAAATTCCAAATTCCAAATTCCAAAACTTGAAACCTGAAACTTGAAACTTGAAACTTGAAACCAAAACTCAAATTCCAAATTCCAAAACTCATAACTCATAACTCAGAGCCTATGGAAACCAAGAAACCCGAAAACATCGATGCTTATATTGGCGGTTTTCCGAATGAGGTGCAGGAGGTTCTGGAAAAGATTCGAATGACCATTCAGGAAGCAGCTCCCGATGCCAAAGAAAAAATAAGTTATGCCATGCCGGCTTTTGAACAAAACGGAATCGTAGTGTATTTTGCTGCGTTCAAAAATCATATCGGACTTTATGCTTTGCCCAGCGGACATGCTGCTTTTAACGAAGAATTATCCAAATACAAATCCGGAAAAGGTTCGGTACAATTTCCGTTGAATGAGCCTATGCCTTATGATTTGATTGCCAAAATTGTAAAATTCAGGGTGAAAGAAAATCTCGAAAAAGTAAAAAAGAAATAACGCGGCGCAAACCTGTCCAATTACCTTTTACTTATTAAACTTCCCAAAATGCCACAAAACACCCGAAGGGTCGTGCAGGAAACATTCGCTTCCCCAGTCTAAATGGACGGTCGGGGTTAATTTTACACCGTATTTTTCAGTTAAATTAAGTGCTAACAGCTGATTATAATAGTAATCAACATCTTCCACTTCCAAAAAAATCATGGTGTTTTCATTCCAGCTTTTATCGTAATAATCCTGAAGATAAAAGGCTAAATCACCAATTTTAAAAACAGAAAACTTAGGGTCTAAAACGCCTTCCTCAAAACCTAAATCCCGATAAAAACTTCTGGAAATTTCAAAATCTTTGGCTCCGATAAAAGGACGAATGGATGTTGCTTTGTGATTCATTTTGCTAAATTTTATAAATGAAATTATAATTTTTGACGAAATAAGTTTAAGAAAACCATTCAATTTTATGGTCCAGACGAACGAGAAAGTCTGTAAATGATTTCCCTATTTCAGTATTGTATTTGCTATTCAAATCCATAAAAGGCGAAAGAATTATTTTTACCTGATCAAATTGATCTATTTCAATCCCAATAAATTCTCCGCTTCCGTTGGAGCCAATTCCAATCGTTCCGGTCATTTTTTCAACTATATGGTAACCTTTGTTGGTTTCGATAATTTCTTCTAAACTCCAAAGGTTTATAAATTCCACACCAATAAATTGATCAATCCCAAAATAGTTTTTAAGATAAAAGACATAATCTTCCGGAAGTTTTAAATTGGCATAAAACTCAACATCATCAATTTTAACATGACTAGCTGTATCTCTCTTCGGAAAACTATATTTTGCAATTATTTTTTCTAAGTCCTCCATAAGCCAAATTTTCTTTTATAAAACTATATTGTTCTAATCAATCAAGAAGAATTTATTTTAACTCCCCAGTTTTAAACCGGGGTTCTATTTATCAAAACCAAGCTGTTTGCGCAAATCCAGATTTAAATTGTATTGTTCCTGAATTGAAATGACTTTTCGCGAAGTTTTATTGATATCGCTTCCTGCCTTCGTCCAAAGAAAAGGGTAAAAATTAAAAACGTCGTCTCCTTTTATTTTCGAAACTTCTTCTCTCCATCCTTCCCATCTGCTCCCCGAATAAAACTTATCGAGGTCGTTGTTAAAACAGAATTCTAAAAACTCCGAGTACGTAACATCCAGCTGTTCGTATTCAAGACTATCCGGAGAAAAGTAATAAATTTTACCTAAATCACTTCCCAGTCCACCACCATTCAACAAATAAAAACCTCCAATTGCATCATCGGCGATTAACAAAAAACCGGGGTTTTCTCCAAATTCTTTAAAGGATTTACCCTGATTCCAATCGGGAAGACTACGGTTGAATTTTGAACTTCCTGATCCCAGAATCCGAATCCAGCCGTCATCGATCAAAAGTCCACCAGTCATAAAAACAATTGCTCCCATTGGCGAGCGTGTCGTTACCTGCGTTTTATACAAGGCATCCTTTGCTTTTAGTGCATCGACAGGCAAAATCTCTACTTTATTTTTTGCCTTTTTAATCCCTGCTTCTACTATCGCCCAGCCGGGTTCTTTTTTATCTATAAGTTCTTCTGTAGTTTTCATTTTGTTTTGTGCACCTGCAAAAAAAGTGATCAAAATCACCGTAGTCATTAACAGTTTTTGTGTCATTACTTCAATAGCTATATACTTACTTTATCTCTTATCCTTTCTTCAGAATATTCCCCAAACCACGGCCAATTTGCTCAATGGCTTCAAGACCTTTGGTTAATGGTGTTGCGGTGAAATCTTCATACGCATCCATGGCAGTCTCCTTACGATCGTCTTGTGCATAAACCAAAATCAGATTGTTATCGCTGAATGATTTTTCAAATTTCTGCGGCAATTTATCAAAAATCGATTGGTACGACACAGATCCTTTTCTGGACAAATTGAAAACGATCAGATCGGTCGGTTTAATTTCATCCGAGATCGATTCAAAATCTTCCCAGTTCAAAATACTTTTAAAACCTAATTTGGCATTTAACTTCAATTTGGTTGCAATCTGCAAAATGGCCTCATGCGTTTTGTATTCGGAATAAATGACAATCGGAATGCTTAGTTCCTGCGACAATCTGGAAATCTTCTGCAAAAGCAGGTGAAATCCAACCCCTCTTTCGGAAAAAGGCGGACAGATGAAAACCAGTCTTTTTTCTTCAATAAAGGTCTTTTGAAACCTGCAGATAAACAAACACTTATCTACATTGTTGATAATCGAATCTACATTTTCTCCGAAAATTTTATCAAGAAAACCGGTTTTTCTTGGCCAGCCTACTATCACGATATCCGACATGATTTCTTTGGAAGTTCTTGCAATTCCACTTGCCGGATTGTGGTCAATTCGGGCAATGGTGTTGATTTTTACTTCGGAAGCCGAGCCCTGAATCACAAATTTATCAACTGCTTTTCGGTAGTTTAAGATATTAATTTCCGCCTGATCATTATTCGGAACAATCGTTAACAGCGTCACCGGATTAGACGATTTTTTATCTTTTATCAAAAGTGCAAAATCTAACAAACTGGCTGTAGCTGACGTTTTGGCTAAAGGAATTAAAATATGCTCGTCTAAAATCTGATCGCCGTTGGCATCTTCATTTGAAACTTCTTCTTCGCAAATAGCAATCTTTTTAGCCGCTTTTTCTGTGGCAAAAGAGGCCACAATACACGTAATCAGGATTAAAATAATGGTCCCGTTTAGTATGTTTTCGTCTAATATTTTTGCTTTAAATCCAACCAGAATAACGGCCAGAGTTGCTGCGGCATGCGCACTACTCAATCCAAAAATAAGCTGTCTTTCGGTTTTGGTATATCTAAAAACGATTTGTGTAAAAAAAGCAGCAATCCATTTTCCAAAAATAGCAACAACACTCAGTGTTCCGGCTACAATCAGAGCCGTTGGTCCGCTCAGGATCACGCTGATGTCTACCAGCATCCCCACTGAGATCAGGAAAAACGGAATGAACAAGGCATTTCCTATAAATTCAATTCTGTTCATTAAAGCTGACGAATGCGGAATTAAAGGGTTTAGAGCTAAACCGGCAACGAATGCTCCTATGATTGGCTCTACCCCAGCTACTTCTGCCAAAAACGCTGCAAAAAACACCACTGAAAGCACAAAAATATAATGGGCGTGTTTTTCACTTTCTAATTTTTTAAAGAACCATTTTGCTATTCTCGGAATAACCAAAAACATGATGGCCGAGAAAATGGCTAATGAAACCGTTAGTTTGATCCAGAAAGCCTGATTTAAATTTCCCTGACTGCTTCCCATAATCACTGCCAGAATAATTAAAACGGCCGTATCGGTCAAAATAGTTCCGCCAACCGTAATAGCTACTGCCTGATTCTTTGCGATTCCCAGTTTGCTCACAATCGGATAGGCTACCAAAGTGTGGGTCGCAAACATACTTGCGGTTAAAAAACTTGCGTTAAAATCGTAATTCAGCAGGTAAAAACAAACCGGAAACCCGATCGTTAATGGAAAAATAAAGGTGAAAAAGCCAAACAATAAACTCTTATTTCTATTGGCTTTAAACTCGTTCATGTCCAATTCCAGACCAGCAATAAACATGATATATAAAAGTCCGATTGTAGAAAATAAATCAACGGCCGAGTTTTTTGCCAGAATATTCAATCCGTGAGGTCCAATAATTACTCCTGAAATGATAAGCCCGATAATTCCGGGAATGTTTATTTTTTTGAGTAAAATAGGTGACAAGAGAATGATGAAAAGTATCAAAGAAAAAATCAATACTGGATTGCTGAGTGGTAATTCGAATTCTTGTAAAAAATGCCTGAAAAATTCTATCATAATGTAATTTTATCTTCTTTAAACTTTTTTAGTTTTTCGCAAATAAAACGCTAAAACCAAACTAAAATCTCAGAAGTTATTATTTGCCGATTCTTCGAAAAGCTATAAAAACGGCTTCTTTAGTGATTGTTTCATTACAAAAATACCTAAAAAAAACGCGAACTTTCTATGAAAATACCATATTAAGCAATTAATTTTGTTTCGTTGCCAAATTATTAATATTTAATATTTATTTTAACAAAACGGCAACATTAACTATAGAAAATTAAGCGACATTGCATTATTCAATTATCTTTGTCTTAATAAAAATTGCACAATGGAAGAATGTATCTCAGTTTTTGATATGCTTAAAATTGGCGTTGGTCCCTCAAGTTCACATACTTTAGGGCCATGGAGAGCCGCAGAACGTTTTTTGGAAGAGCTGAAAGACGAATCAATTTTAGACCAGATTAAACGTGTAAAAGTCGATTTATACGGATCACTTTCCTTAACCGGAAAAGGTCATGCTACCGATTTATCGGTGATGCTGGGATTAAGCGGGCAAGACCCCGAATACATTCCGGTGGAAAATATTGCCGGAATTATAAAAAACATTGAAGAGCAAAACGAAATTATTCTGGCTAATGAATATAAAGTTCCGTTCTACTTTCTTCAGGACATTGTATTCAATAAAGACTTCCTTCCTTTTCATGCCAACGGATTAAAGTTCACGGCTTATAAAGCCGACGATTCTGAATATGAATCTACTTTTTATTCGATTGGAGGAGGATTTGTTGTTAAAGAGGAACGTACAAATGCCAAAATCAAGGAGGTCATCAAATGCGCCTTCCCTTTCCCGATTCAAAATGCTGTTGAGCTTTTAAATTATACGGTTACCGAAAACAAATCGATTTCTGAGATTGTTTACGAAAACGAAAAATCAATGCGTCCTGAGCCCGAAATTCACTCCGAATTAATGCGCATCTGGCATACCATGTTAGAGTGTATGTACATTGGCTGCCATTCTGAAGGAATTCTGCCAGGCGGTCTAAATGTTCGCAGACGTGCTTTTGACATGCATCAGAATTTAATCGGACTGTCTAACTATTCCGATCCGCAAAGCTGGCTGGAAGAAATTAGAAAAACCGAAGTGAAATTCCGTCAGATCTTAAAATGGGTAAGCTGTTTTGCACTAGCTGTAAATGAAGTGAATGCTTCTTTGGGCCGTGTAGTTACTGCACCTACCAATGGAAGTGCTGGTGTAATTCCGGCCGTTTTAATGTATTATCTGGTAATTGAAAACCATGATGCAGGCGAAAAAGAAATCAAACAATTCCTAATGGTTGCCGGAGAAATTGGAAGTATTTTCAAAAAAGGATCAACCATATCAGCAGCAATGGGAGGCTGTCAGGCAGAGATTGGCGTTTCGTCATCGATGGCCGCAGCAGCACTTTGCGAATTAATGGGCGGATCTCCTGCTCAGGTTTTAATGGCTGCCGAAATTGCAATGGAACATCACTTAGGATTAACCTGTGACCCTATTGGTGGTTTGGTTCAGATTCCATGTATCGAAAGAAATACAATGGGAGCCATAAAAGCCATTAATGCTGCCGAACTGGCCCTTGAAACCGATTCTAAAAACGCAAAAGTGCCTTTAGATAAAGTGATCAACACCATGTGGCAAACAGCTAAAGACATGAATTCTAAATACAAAGAAACCTCTGAAGGCGGATTGGCAATTGCCGTAAACATGGCGGATTGCTAAACTATTTGCTTCATATATTACAGCCACAGATTAAAAGGATCAACACAGATTAGATATTTCTTTAATCTGTAATTAAAAATTCTTTTACTCTTTTTAATCTGTGGCAAAAAAACAAACTGAACTTCATGAAAAAGCACTTCATACGTACAGCACTACTGCTTTGCGCTGTTATGATGCATTCGCAGCAGCGTTATTTCCTAAATTCAGATACTCGTTTGTATACTTCAACCAATGCAACCGGTGATTTTTTAGGCTACTTTAAATACGGCGCAGAGGTACAGTTGTTATCGGAAAGTAAAAATGGATGGTATAAAGTAAGATCCGACAATTTCTCTGAAGGTTATGTGCCTGAAAATTTTGTTGCGACCCGATTGAACGCAAAAGATGTTCAAACAAAAGACCGTGAAAACCCCATTCTTGAAGGCAACGACAATTACTATGGCGGTAATCACCTTTTTGTTCTGGTGGCCGGTCTGAAAGCAAGAGCACTTCCTGATAAAAACGCAAAGATCAGGGAGATCTTATTCACCGGTGATCCTGTAGCAGTTAACTATCTTCCTAAAAACCCGGACGAATGGGTAAACATACAAGGCCGAATCGACGACGAATATGCGCAGTATACGCTTGGGAAATTTCTCGGAAAAAGACCCGATTTTAACTCTTTACTCAAAGATTTTGACCAACTCAATGTCAATGCTGTTGCGGAACGAAAAACGATAGGTGAAAGAATTGTCGAATTAGCCTGGAACAGTGACAATACCACACTGGCTCCCGCCTACCAAAGATATTATGAAGTTGTAAAACAGCTCAACGATCCCAAACTTCTTGCGGATACCGAACTGAATATAGCGATTGCCAAAGGATTAGCCAAACACAAAACGTCGGAAGAAATTACCGCTTTCAGCAAAAAAGCCGAATTTGTTTTGAAAGGAGTAAAAACCAAATCGCTCTTCTTCTCCCAAAAAGATTTAGTGAAAGCATTTGGAAATCCTCCCAAAAAAGGAACGGTAAGCGATGAATGTGGCATTTACCTCAGTGAGCTTTTTTATTATTACCCGGATTTTGAAGCCTCTGTAGACGAACACCAAAATAAGGCCGAAATCACCAGAGTTTTCATCAACGAAAACAACAAACTTGTTTTTAGTCCAACGCATTCTCTGGACCACAACCTGTCTGAAAATGCATTTATTGAAAAATACGGGGCCTATATCGGAGCTTCCATAAAAAGTCCGCATTTGTATTCTATCCAGGTGGAAGACAGCGAGTTTAGAATAAAATTCAAAGATGGAAAGTTATTTACCATTGAAATAATCTTCTATTGCTGATTTCAATCTATAATTATTCAATACTTTTACACATTCAAAAAAACTCAAAAATGTCAGTAGCAAAAAAAGATTATAAAAGAATCACAACAAAGTCATTGATCGAAATGAAAAGCAATGGAGAAAAAATCTCAATGCTTACGGCTTACGATTATACTATGGCTAAAATTGTTGATACCGCAGGTATTGATGTAATTCTGGTAGGCGATTCAGCATCCAACGTTATGGCGGGTCACGAAACGACATTGCCTATTACTTTAGACCAGATGATTTATCACGCTTCCTCTGTAGTTCGCGCTGTAGAGAGAGCCTTAGTAGTGGTAGATTTACCTTTTGGAAGTTACCAGTCGGACCCGAAAGAAGCTTTGCGTTCTGCGATCAGAATCATGAAAGAAAGCGGTGGACATGCTGTGAAACTAGAAGGAGGAAAAGAAATTAAAGAATCTATCAAAAAAATATTAAACGCGGGAATTCCGGTAATGGGACATTTGGGTTTAACACCACAATCGATCTATAAATTCGGAACTTACAGCGTTCGTGCAAAAGAAGATCAGGAAGCTGAAAAGCTAATTGAAGATGCTAAACTCCTGGAAAAAATTGGTTGTTTCGGTATTGTTTTAGAAAAAATTCCGGCACATTTAGCAGAGCAGGTTGCCAAAAGCATCTCTATTCCCGTGATCGGAATCGGAGCCGGAGGCGGAGTAGACGGACAAGTGCTCGTAATTCATGATATGTTAGGAATGAACAATGAATTCAGCCCTCGTTTCTTACGTCGTTATTTAAACTTATACGAAGAAATGACCAAAGCCATCGGTCAATATGCTGCCGATGTAAAATCTGCAGATTTTCCTAACGAGAGGGAACAATATTAAGTTTAGACTTACTTAGATATTAGACTTACTTAGACTTGCTTAGATGTTAGACTTTTTAGATTTGTTATTTTAGAATTAAATGTACAAAATCTAAAAAGTCTAAATTCTTCTAAAAATCTAAATAAATCTAAGCAAGTCTAAGGAGTCTAAGAAAGTCTAAGGATGTCTAAGCAAGTCTAAAAATCTAAAAAAATGCATCAGTTTAAAGAGCTTCTAATTTGGAAGAAAAGCAGGTTATTTTGTTCTAAAATTTATAGTGCAACAGCTAATTTTCCGAGTGAAGAAAAATTCGGAATAACAAATCAATTGAGAAGGGCTTCCGTTTCTATTGCTTCAAATATAGCAGAAGGCTCTTCAAGAAATTCGAATAAAGATTTTGCCCGATTTTTAGAGATTGCGATTGGCTCAGCCTATGAAGTAGAAACACAACTTCTTATATCATCAGATTTAGGCTTTATAAACGAAGAAAACTTAACCGAACTAACAAATCTGTTAGAAGAAATAATTAAAATGACATCCAGATTTAGGGCAACTTTATTATAAAGTCTAAGAAGTCCAACATCTAAGAAGTCTAAGCAAGTCTAGAATGAAAATCGTTTCCAACAAAAACAACCTCCAAATCCTGCACGAAGACAATCATATTATTGTGGTCAACAAGCGTGTGGGTGATATTGTACAAGGAGATAAAACAGGGGATAAACCTTTATCAGATATTGTAAAAGAGTACATCAAAGACAAATACAATAAACCCGGAGATGTTTTTCTGGGGGTGATTCATCGTTTGGACAGGCCAACAACGGGAATTGTTGTTTTTGCCAGAACCAGTAAAGCATTGTCGCGCATGAACGAAATGTTCAGCAATCGCGAAACTCAAAAGACGTATTGGGCAGTGGTGAAAAACAAACCTCAGGAAACCAAAGCCAAACTAGTTCACTATCTTAAAAGAAACGAAAAAAACAATACTTCCAAGGCCCATTTAAAAGAGGTTCCCGACAGTAAACTGGCCAGTTTGGACTATACGGTTTTTAAAGAACTTCAGAATTATGTGGCGCTCGAAATCAATTTACATACGGGACGTCATCATCAGATACGTGCTCAGTTGGCTGCAATTGGCTCACCTATAAAAGGCGATTTAAAATATGGTGCTGATCGAAGTAATCCTGACGGCGGAATTCATCTTCACGCCCGTAAATTAGTTTTTGTACATCCTGTTTCTAAAGAAAACATCACCATTATCGCTCCTACTCCCGACGAGTCAATCTGGAACGCCATATGATTTTTATGATTTAATTGTTAAAATTCTAACTTTTATCGATTAACTTGCATTGACAAAAAATCAATCGGATTATACATTATGGACTATAAAAACGACATCGCATACAGAAAAGAAACGTTAAAGAAATTGTTGTATAACATTCAAAAAAGCGAGGATTTAATTGTAAAAGCTTTGTACGATGATTTTAAAAAACCCGAATTTGAAGCGGTTTTAACCGAAACCAACTATGTGATTTCGGAGTTGAAAGATACCATCAGAAACATCCATAAGTGGGCAGGACGAAAACGCATTTTACCTTCCCTGCTTAATTTTCCTTCTACCGATTATATTTTTAAAGAACCTTACGGAAATGTGCTGGTGATTGCTCCCTGGAACTATCCGTTTCAATTGGCTTTATGCCCTTTAATTTCAGCCGTAGCAGCCGGAAACAGGGTTGTTTTGAAACCTTCAGAACTGACTCCTCATACTTCGGCCGTAATCGCCAAAATTATCGAAAAGACCTTCCACGTCAGTCATGTTGAAGTATTTGAAGGCGGTATTGAAGTATCCAACAAATTACTGGCGCAGCGCTGGGATTATATTTTCTTTACCGGAAGTGTTGCGGTGGGCAAAATTGTCGCCAAAGCCGCTGCCGAAAATTTAACTCCTGTAACTTTAGAACTAGGCGGAAAAAACCCTTGTATTGTCGATGAAACTGCCAATTTAAAACTGGCTGCCAAACGAATCGTCTGGGGAAAATTTATCAATGCCGGACAAACCTGCATTGCACCGGACTATATATTGGTTCAAAAAAACATGAAAGTCAATTTTATTTCTTTTTTAATAGAAGAAATTCTAAAGGCTTACGGTAAAAAAATAGAGAAATCTCCTGATTTCGCAAGAATCATCAATACCAAAAACTGGGTACGCCTGGACAGCATGATCGAACGTGAAAAGGTTGTTTTTGGAGGGGAAACAGATGCCGAAAACAACTACATCTCTCCTACCTTAATCGAAGAACCTGCTTTGGACAGTCCGGTCATGAAAGAAGAGATATTTGGCCCTATACTTCCGATCTTAACGTACGAAACCGAAGCTGATATTCATAATGTAGTCAGTCATTACGAAAAACCTCTTGCGTTTTATGTTTTCAGTGAGAATAAATATTTTGCCAAAAAACTAATTACCTCCCATTCTTTTGGAGGAGGCTGTATCAACGACACAGTAGTTCATTTCTCGAATAAAAGACTGCCTTTTGGAGGAGTTGGTCACAGCGGTATCGGTGCTTATCACGGCCAGCTGAGTTTTGATATTTTTTCGCACCACAAGGCTGTCGTAAAAAAAGCAAACTGGCTTGACCTGCCCATGCGTTATGCTCCTTACAAGGACAAACTAACGTCCCTGAAACGGTTACTGAACTGGCTATGATGATTAAAAACAATTTCGTAATGTTTAGTAGATTTTTATATGGAATTGATTAAAAATATTATATTTACGCCTCAAATAATCAACTAAATTTTCGGCGACATAAAATAATTCTACCCCAGTTAAAATGAAATCCACATCTGATCAGGTCAAAGACATTAAAAATCATGGTTATACCTTAGATTTTTCAACTGTTTTCAATCATGCTTTTGAAAATTATAAAAAAATAGCCGTTTACGCCGGATTAATGCTACTGGTTTTTTCGGTTCTTTTTGGAATTATCGCCTACATAATACTGCTTACCGCTTTTGGTATCGACAAAATAACAAATGCGAATTTTCTTAATATTCAGCCACAAAACCTGTCGCAAATTCAATTGCTTTATTATATTTTGGGAACCGCATTTGCATCGGCAATTATGAGTCCATTTACTGCCGGATTTTTAAAAATGGCCGATTGTGCAGAAAAAGATGAGGAGTTCAACGTCTCCACCATCTTTTACTATTACAAAACCAGTCATTTTTCACAAATTTTTGCGGCCACCTTCCTTATTTCATTGTTTAGTGTAATCATCACAACCGCTTTAGAGATTTTTAAATTAAATGCATTAGGTCTGGTGTTTTCATTGTTTATTTCCTTTTTCACGTTTTTAACCATTCCACTTATCGTATTTGGAAATTTAAAAGCAGTTGAGGCTGTCAAATCCAGTTGTATTGTAATCGCAAAACAACCTATGGTACTAATCGGACTAATCATTACGATTATTGGGGCTATATTGGTTGGATTCTGTGCGTTTTGTGTTGGAGTACTCTTCACCATTCCGTTCAGTTATTCTATGACATATGCTATTTATCGAGCCATTTTTAAGATTGATCAACAAGATCCTATTGACTCTATCGGTCAGTCTGATCTTTAAAAAATAGAAAATTCCATCAAAAAAGAGCCTAACCTACTCTGTTGAAATTTTCAAAAACTATTTACTAAACCAAACATACCCCCGAATTCTATGGTAGCAAACTATAGTCTCTTCAATTCGTTGATATCAGGAATTGCCCATTTTGGCAGTGCCCTGAAATCAATTATTACGAAGTGGTATGTACTCAATTCCGATATTATCTTTTACAACAACCCTAAGCTCATCATGTTAGGATTGTCTCTGTTTGCTTTTCTGGCGCTTCTGGTGTATCAATTTTTCCGGATCAAAGCCAGAATTGGTTACTTCATCGAAAAAAAACCGGAAGCCGAAACGTTAAACAAAGAATATCAACTTTACATATTATTCTTTGGTCTTGCGGTAATTGTAATCGAAATTATCAATGAAATCTTCAAAATAAGACCCAAAAGCTTACTCGTTGTCAATTTATGTATTGGTTTCTCCGTCCTTTTAGTTTACGTAATAATCGACAAAATTCAGTTTTTACGGGAGCAGGTCCAATCCATATTCATTTCATTCTTCTTTATTTACGTTTTTTACATTGGACACAATATCATTTACCACGAAGATGATATTATTCCTGTAATTGTTTTTCTAATTTCCTTCTACTTTTCCTATAGCATCTTAAAGCCCATAAAATTATACTGGCTTTATATCGGATTGGTTTTTGCCTTTCTTATTGCCACTATTATCTATCAATTAGTTCCAATAAAATCATCCATTTTATTACTTAATTATTGCATCCTGATCTTCATTCTTAATCAGGTTAAATATGCTGTTTTACTCAATAACAGTGATAATTTCAGATTCACCAATGAAATAGTACACAAAGGAAATTCGTTGACAATTGCTACGAACGAAAAAAATGAAGTGCTGTTTTGCAGTGAAACGATCACTTCAATCCTGGGCTATTTACCGGACGAAGTTATGGGACCCAAATTTTGGGATTTAACTACCGAAGCGGACTGTCCCGAAAACCTCAACAACATCAATCACGAAGAAGATAAACTCTACATCCGTAAATTAAAAAGCAAAAACGGGGAGTACAAATACATTCAGTGGAAAGACAAAAAATTTTCGCAGGGTTTAATCATTAGCATTGGTCAGGATGTTACCGAGCAGATTACCGTACGCGATCAGTACAAAAACCTGATTCAGACTGCCACCGATATTATTTTCGAAATCGATGCTGATGGTTATTTTACCTTTATCAATGATTTTGGATTTTCGATCTTAGGGTATAGCGAAAATGAAATCATTTCGCAGCATTACTCTAATTTCATCCATGAAAATTACCAGCGAAATGCCGTCGATTTTTATGAGAATCTGGAAGTAAATGAAAACAATTTTCCGACTATTGAAATTCCAATTTTAAAGAAAAACGGAAAAAAACTATGGATTTCACAAAAGATCATTGTTCGAAAAAATGACCTTGGACAAACCATTGGTTTTGCCGGAATCGCCCGTGATATTACCGAGATCAGAAATATAGAAAACGATAAAAGGAAACGTCTCAAAAAAATTGAATCTTATAACAATTCGACCAACAAATTATCGACTACGGATTTTAGCAAATACGATAATTTAAACACGGTTATCGATTATATCATCAAAGAGGCCGCAACCGTAACCAAAACCAATCGCGTAAGTTTCTGGAAGTACCATAAAGACCTAATCACCTGCAAAAACCTTTTTAGCAGCAACAGTCAGCATTGTAATGACAAAAACATTCTGGATAAAGAATCTTATCCTATTTACTTTGAAACCCTAAAAAGTAAAACCATCATAAATGCACCGGATGTTTTCAACAAACTGGAAACTTCTGAATTTCAAAAACTTTACTTCACCAAGAACCAGATCAAATCGATGCTGGACGTCCCTATTTTTCTAAACGGGCAACTGGCGGGTGTGGTTTGTTTTGAAAGTACTGACGAAAAAAGAGACTGGGACAACGAAGACATCAATTACGCCCGTACCATTTCGGATGTAATCTCATTGGCCATTTCGTCACAGATGCGTTTGGAGGCCGAAAGAAAACTAGAATTTAAGAGTCAGCTGTTGTCTGCGCTTTCGTTATGTACCGAGAAATTTTTGATGAGTAAATCGACTCAGGAAATGTTTCAGGAGACCTATAATTTAATTGGTAAAGCAGCCAAAGTAGATCATATGTACTACTACGAAAAAGATTTCACAACCAATACCGTAAGTCAGAAATACAAATGGTCGAGACAAGGCATTGAACATCAGATTACAAAATTGCAGCGGCTTACCAAAGATCACTTAAGCGAAATTTACGAGGCTGCTCAAAACAAAAAAATCGTCAACACGCTTACCCGTAAACTCGACGATACTTTTTTCAGGCAGTTACTGATCGCAAACGAAATTAAATCAATCCTGATTTTACCGTTGTACATCAACGATATTTTTACCGGTTTTATAGGTTTTGACGATTGTACCAAGGAAAGAAAATGGTCTGAAGAAGAAATTTATATCTTTCAGGTTCTGGCCAATAACATCTCATCGGCACTGGAAAGAAACCGAAACGAAACCAAAATTCTGGAAAGCGAAGAAAAGTTCAAGTTAATCGCCAACAACATTCCCGGCACCGTTTACTTGTCAAAATTTGATGCATTCTCTACCAAAATATTCCTGAATGATGAGATTTTGAACCTTACCGGTTACTCAAAATCTGAATTTATAGAAAACAACTTATCGTTTTTATCCCTTATTCATCCTGACGACAAAGACGAGGTGATCAACAATCAGATCGACAATTTACAAAAGGGAATGCCGCTGCACAATATCTATCGCATCCGACGTAAAACGGGCGAATACATTTGGGTGGAGGAATTTGGAGACGTTATTAAAAAAGGCGATGAAATCGAATTTGTGGGTGGAATTTACTTTGACATTACCAACAAAAAAGAGACTGAAGACGCCATAAAAGCCAAGCAACTGGCAGAAGCCGCGAATAAATCCAAGTCCGATTTTCTGGCCAATATGTCTCATGAAATCAGAACTCCTTTGAATGGAATTATTGGTTTTACCCATTTACTGATGAATACGGGTCTTGAAGAAATTCAGGAAAAATACATGACCACGATCAATCAATCGGCGCATTCGTTATTAGATATTATAAATGATATACTGGATTTCTCTAAAATCGAAGCGGGTAAACTCGAACTTTTTATCGATTTATACGACATTAAAAAAGTCCTCGGACAGGTTTTTGATTTAATCGTATACGAATCCAACCAAAAAAATCTGAGGTTAGAACTAAATGTCGCTCCCGACGTTCCGAAATACATCTGGACCGATATTGTGAGAATCAAGCAAATCTTAATCAATTTGCTTTCGAATGCTGTTAAATTCACCAACGAAGGCTCTATCAAGCTGAATGTTTCTGTTTTGGAAAAAAGCAAAAACAACAATTGTACGATCCGCTTTTCAGTCGTTGATACGGGAATTGGAATTCTCGAAAAAAACCAGAAGAAAATTTTCAAAGCTTTTTCACAGGAAGACAGCTCTACAACGAGAAAATTTGGAGGTACCGGTTTAGGACTGACCATTTCAAATCAATTGCTTGCTTTGATGGAAAGCCGTTTACAACTGGAAAGTAAAATCGATGAGGGAAGTAATTTTTATTTTGATCTGAATTTAAAAACCAGCAATCAGAGCATTAACGACAAATATAAGGCAGAACTTCAAAGCATCAACCTTGACCTGAGTTCTGAAAGCCTGAGTTCTAATCATAAAAACATTACCTTTTTGATTGTAGAAGACAACAAGGTGAATATGTTACTTTTAAAAACCATCATCAAAAACTTGTACAGCGGTGCATACATACACGAATGCGAAAATGGTTATGAAGCGGTGAGTCAGTTTGAAAGCATCAATCCTGATTTGGTTTTTATGGACATTCAGATGCCAATCATGAACGGTTACGAAACCACAAGAGCCATTAGAAACACCATTATCGGAAAAGATATCCCGATCATTGCGGTAACTGCAGGTGCTGAAAAAGAGGAACGTAATAAATGCCTCTCAGCGGGGATGGATGATTATATTTCAAAGCCCATAATGAAAGGCAGTGTAGAGGAAGCTTTAGTAAAATGGCTAAAATAATTTAGAACTAAATCGGACTATTACTGCGCGTTATTCCTAAAAAAAATATAAATTCGTACAACACAAATCCTAATCAACTAAAATTCAAATTACTATGAAATGGCAAGGTAGAAGACAAAGTGATAATGTTGAAGACAGACGATCCATTTCTGGCGGTAAAGTTGCCGTTGGCGGTGGAATTATTGGTATTATTATTTTACTGTTAAATGTTTTTGGCGGCGAAAATGCCCAGATGATCACCCCTATACTGGAACAAATGCAAGGCGGACAGCAATCCACCGAAGCGGCTGCTCCATTGAGCAAAGAAGATGAAGAACTAGGGCAATTTGTGAAAGTTAATCTTGCCGATAACGAAGACATTTGGGGTAAAATATTTGCAGAAAACGGCATGACTTACAAGAACCCAAAATTAGTACTTTTCAGAGGAGCTGTTAACACGGCATGCGGAGGCGCATCGTCGGCATCAGGGCCATTTTATTGCCCGGGTGACCAAAAGGTTTATATGGATTTAGGCTTCTTTGAGGAACTAAAAACTAAATTTGGTGCCAAGGGTGGTGATTTTGCTATTGCGTACGTTATTGCGCACGAAATTGGGCACCACATACAAACATTACTAGGAACCTCAGCAAAAATGCATCAGGCACAGGAAGGAAAGAGTCAGGCAGAAGCCAACAAGCTTTCGGTAGCCCTGGAATTACAGGCCGACTTTTATGCCGGAGTATGGGCACATTACAATCAGAAAAACTTAGACGCAGGTGATATTGAAGAAGCTTTAAGTGCTGCCAATGCGGTTGGAGACGATGCCATTCAGAGTAAAATGCAAGGACAAGTTGTCCCGGATTCCTTTACTCACGGTACCTCTGAACAAAGAATGTATTGGTTCAAAAAAGGTTTTTCTACAGGAGATATCAAACAAGGGAATACTTTTGATGAAATATAATATTCATAAACCAAATTATAACAACCAATTTAGCATGACTTAATCGTCATGCTTTTTTGTTGTTTTTAAATACAACTACTCTTTAAAGTAAAAACTCCCAAGTCGAAACGATTCTCTACATTTTTGTTTTTATTGGGGTCTATTACAAAATATTCAAATTATAAATTTGTATTCGACTCAGGAGAAAGCGGCACAACCTTGACCGTGCAGCTTTTTTTTACTAGACGATATCCTTCCAAAAACTAAATATCTGTTTAGTGGGGTAAAGATAGTAGCACGCTTCCTGCTATTTCATGATAAAAATCATGGAACACTATTTTTAATTGAATAATACCATACTGGATTGCCCTACAGTTGAAACCATAGACCACCATAGAAAAGAATAAAATTTCGGAGATTCCCACAATGGAACAAAGTGGAATTTATAAAAACTGGCGTTTTCAATTCAGCGCACAAAAAAAGCCTTGAATTTCTTCAAGGCTTTAAATTTCTGGGTGGCTGACCGGGTTCGAACCGGCGACCCGCGGCACCACAAACCGCTACTCTAACCAACTGAGCTACAACCACCATTTTTCTGCTTGTGCATTTCTGCTTAGCGAGTGCAAATATATAACTAATGTTGAGTTCTGCAAAGAAAAAAATGAAAAATTTACAGTAAATTTTCTAAACTATTGACTGCCAAACACCTTTCAACAGTAAAACCTTCGGCAAATTCTTTACCAACCAGCCTTCCTAAATCCTTCGCACGATAATCTAAACTTTCAAAGAAGTTTTTACTCGTAATTGGCGTTGCAGGCTCTTTCGAATTCGGATCGTAAAACTGCGTTTTGTATGCCGAAACAGCTTCTACCTTTTTCTTTTCAAAACCTGTAATATCCACTACAAAGTCAGGCACGATGTTTTTCCATTGAATATAATGGTACACCACCTTTGGTCTCCAGGCTTCCTGCCCTTCTCCATCTATCGAGGTTTCGATTTTTGACAATCCAGACAAAAAGCAGGCATCCGACACTAATTTACTTCCTTTACCATGATCAATATGACGGTCGTCAATTGCATTACACAATACAATCTCCGGTTTGTACTTCCGAATCATTTTAATGACTTCCAGCTGGTGCTTTTCGTCGTTTGTAAAAAAGCCATCACGCATGCCTAAGTTTTCACGAACCAGCACCCCTAATATTTTTGCCGCCTCTTTTGCCTCTGCATCTCTAATTTCAGCTGTACCACGGGTTCCCAATTCCCCACGCGTTAAATCGACGATACCTACTTTTTTACCCAGTGATATCTCTTTTAAAATGGTTCCCGCACAACCTAATTCTACATCATCCGGATGTGCCCCAAAGGCTAATATGTCTAGTTTCATTGTTTTTGTTTTTTGTTTTCTTTGTTTTAAGTTTCAAGTTTCAAGTTTTCTTTGTTTCAAGTTTCAAGTTTAGTCGCAGTCTCAGTAACTGAAAACTGCGACTGCGACTGAAAACTCATAATTTCTAACTCATAACTCTTAATACTCTTTTCATCGTCATCGATTTGTTTACGCTTTCCTCCCATTCCTTTTCAGGAACGCTTTCTTTGGTAATACCGCAACCCATATATAAAATGGCAGTATTCTCCTGAATTTGCATGCTTCGTAAATTTACATAGAAATCAGAACTTATATCTTCATGGGCAAAGCTGCTGTTTAACTCTCCCAGAAAACCGGTATAAAAAGTCCGGTCGTAATTTTCATTCTCTATAATAAATGCTTTTGCTTTTTTCTTTGGCAAACCACAAACTGCCGGCGTTGGATGCAGTGTATCGATCACTTCTTCCAAAGTCGAATTGTCATTTAATACTCCCGAAATATCTGTTTTAATATGCCAGATAGATCCTGCTTTCACGCTATAAGGTTCCGTTACCTCAACCGAAGAAGCTACTTCCCGCAATCTCTTGACAATAAAATCGGTTACATATTGCTGCTCGTCCTTTTCTTTTTGCTGCCATAAGATATCGGTTTCCAGCGTTGCTTTCTGTGTTCCGGCCAAAGCCACAGTTTCAAAAACATTGCCATTGGCTTTCAGCAATCGCTCAGGAGTTGCTCCCATCCAGAAACCAATCTTTGGATGAAAAAACACATACGATAAAGTCGTGGGATACAACTGAATCAAATGCTGAAAAGTAGCAACAAAATCAAATTCGGCTAAAGCTACTTTTTCGCTTCTGGACAGCACTACTTTTTTGAATTCATCGTTTTTAATCGCCTGAATTCCTTTTGAAACCAACGTTTCATATTGCAACCTGGCTTCACTATCAAGCTCTGAAGTTTCTATTTCTGTACTTTCAAAAAGAATTTCTTCCTGTACTGTTGTTAGAATTTCAGATTCATTTTCCGGAATCAGTATCAGTTGTTTTTCATCAAAAGAAGCAAAAACAAAACCTTTTTCTTTATAATCAGCAATTTTATGCAGCCTGTCATTTTGCTGCAAAAGCGCAAAAATAGTAGTGGAATTGGGTTTAGAATACATCACAAAAGGCAAACGCTTTTCGTACTGTACTTTAATTTTAGAAAAAAAATCATTCATATTTCTATACTGTTTTCTTTCTGTCCAAAACCATATTGGTCAGTTTGCAAAGCGAAATCAAATTTCCGGCCTCGTCGGTAATTTTAATCTCCCACAGATGAATACTTTTTCCTTTGTGAATGATTCGCGCTGTTCCGAAAACCCATCCTTCTCTGATACTTTTCAGGTGATTGGCCGAAATTTCTATTCCGCGTACTTCTTGTTCATTTGGATTGATAAAAAAGAAGGATGCCGCACTCCCTACACTTTCCGCCAGAGCAACCGAAGCACCGCCGTGTAACAAGCCCATTGGCTGGTGAACAGAAGGGTTTACAGGCATTTTTGCAGTTAAAAAATCAGCTCCTGCGTCAACATATTCTATTTTTAGCGTTTCCATCAATGTGTTTTTAGAAAACTCATTACAGTGTGCTAAAATCTGTTCTTTTGTATAATTCATTAAAATAGACTTTAAAATCGTAAAATTAAAGAAAAGATGAGATACAAATTCGAAAATCACATTCTAAAATTAAAATTCAACTTCAAACATGTAAGTTTTTTGCTATTTTTACAAAAACATTAATATTGATCTGTTGCAAAGATTTTTTTTATGCCACAGATTACACAGCTTATTACCGATTTTTTTTGCTTCAGGCAAAATCATTTAAATCCTTATAATCTGTGGCAAAAAAGCCAAACAAATGCGTCAATACTTTATACTTCTTATTCTCGGATTACTTATAACTTTCAGCTCTTGCCGAACTGATTTTGATACCGTTGCCAGTTCCGGAGATTTGAAGTTTTCAAAAGACACCGTTTATCTGGATACTGTTTTTAAAAATATTGGCTCTGCTACCTACCAGCTTAAGGTGTACAATAGAAGCAAAAATGACATTTCAATTCCGGTCATTCAGCTCAAAAACGGCTTAAATTCAAAATACCGAATGACGGTTGACGGGACGAGCGGAAACAATGGTAAAATCTTCAAGGACGTTACACTTTTAGCCAAAGACAGCTTGTATATTTTTGTAGAAACCACTGCAGATATTACAGATGCCAACCCAACCGACTTTTTATATACCGATAAAATTCAGTTTGACAGCGGTGCTAACCTTCAGGAAGTCGCTTTGGTCACGCTGATTCAGGATGCTGTTTTTCTTTATCCGAAGCAAAATCCCGACGGAAGCAAAGAGAAAATTAAAATTGAAGGCAAAGATGTAGATGGTTTTTATCTCGATGACAATGATCCTGTAAACGGAAATGAATTGCTTTTCACCAAACAAAAACCCTATGTTATCTACGGATATGCTGGAGTTCCCAAAAATAAAACCGTCACTTTCGAAGCAGGAGCACGTGTGTTTTTCCACGCCAATTCAGGACTTTTTATTGACGACAAAGCCTCTTTACACATTAACGGAACAACATCTGCAACTCCTAAATTAGAGAATGAAGTGGTATTTGAAGGCGATCGCTTAGAGTCACTTTACGACAATATTCCGGGGCAATGGAACTCGGTTATTTTTGCGAACGGAAGCACCAATCACACCATAAACCATCTTACTCTGAAAAATGCTGTTATTGGTTTAAATTTCAAAAATCCTGATGCTGCTTCGACTATTCAAATCAAAAATACTCAGATTTACAATTCTGCCGAATACGGAATACTAGCTCAAAATGCCCGCATAAACGGAGAAAACATCGTTATTAATTATGCCGGTCTGGCCAGTTTGTCCTGCGTATATGGCGGAAATTATAAGTTCACACATTGTACTTTCAACAACAGCTGGTCCAACAATTCACAATTTGCGGTTCAGCTCAGCAATAGCCTGGCCAATGCCGTACCGGAAACAAATCCGCTGACACAGGCAACTTTTAACAATTGTATCATTTACGGATCGGGCACTAATGAATTCAATCTGAGTAAAAATGCTGCGACAGCCTTTGTATATCAGCTCAACAATTGCTTAGTAAAATTCAGCAGTTCTACGACCAATCCCGATTATCAATTTAAAACAGATCCCGCGCACTACAACCAGATCATTCTAAACGAGAATCCAAAGTTCTTTAATGTAGCCAAGAACCTGTTCAACATTGACAATACTTCTGCCGCTTTCGCGAAAGGAAATCAGGCTTATAACGTTCCTCAGGATATTATTGGAAAAACCAGAACTTCTCCACCGGATTTAGGAGCTTATCAGAGTGCGGCATTTCCAAAATAAAGACTACTGAAAAAATTGCTCGCTAAGACGCAAAGTTTTTTTCCTCTTTACACATCTTCTTTTTGGTCTATAGTTCTTTCTTAAAAGTCTAAACTTTTTCTCTAACCCAACAAAACCAATGGGCTTGCCGCTGTGTGCTAAAAAGTCAAAAACGTAGCATACTCGCGCCTTCGCGGCTCTCTTTACAACCGTAAGAAAAATTATCTTAATTTAAACATCGCTTAACGCAACGTGTTTCATAAAGTAGTAAATTTGAGACAATTAATAAATTAAAACAGGAAACACTCATTTATTAAAAAACCAAATTTAACTACTGCTATTTATGAAAAAAATCTACTCGTATGTATTATTCTTTTTTATTACCGCATCATTTGCACAAATTCCATCCGGCTATTACAGCACCGCAACAGGCTCGGGTTACACTTTAAAAACACAATTGTACAACATCATAAAAGGACATACCAATAACGGTTATGCTGGCTTGTACACCACTTATCAAACTTCAGATATTGATAATTTTTACGAAAACGACGGGACAGTTTTAGACATGTACTCAGAAAACCCTGCCGGAACCGACCCTTACAATTATAGCATAGCATCCACACAGCGTTGTGGCAACTATGTCGTAGAAGGCGACTGCTACAACAGAGAACATATCATTCCCCAATCTGTTTTTAACGAACAGTCTCCAATGGTAGCCGATGCTCATTTTATCACCCCAACCGATGGAAAAGTAAACGGAGTCCGCTCCAATTTTCCACATGGCGTAGTGAATACACCAACTTATATTTCTAAAAATGGAGGAAAACTGGGAGCAAACTCCACTTCAGGATATACCGGAACTGTATTTGAGCCTATCAACGAATTCAAAGGCGATATTGCCCGAATGTATTTTTACTTTGCCACCCGTTATGAAAATACCGTTTCAGGCTATTCTTATCCTATGTTTGACGGTTCGAGCAACAAAATTTTTAC
The DNA here is from genome assembly GCF_025947345.1 of Flavobacterium sp. N502536. Classification (NCBI taxonomy): domain Bacteria; kingdom Pseudomonadati; phylum Bacteroidota; class Flavobacteriia; order Flavobacteriales; family Flavobacteriaceae; genus Flavobacterium; species Flavobacterium sp. N502536. Next base: position 286,593 of record NZ_CP110011.1, read on the forward strand.
AGCGACATTCTTAAACATTCTTCTGGCTTGGCACACGCAAGATCCGGTAAGTGCCAGAGAAATTGCCCGAAACAATGCGATTTATGCCCGTCAAAATAACAGAAACCCTTTCATCGATCATCCGGAATATGTAAATCAAATCTGGAATACTTCAGCAGATACTCAGGCACCAACTGCTCCAACCAGTTTAGCCTCTACCGCTAAAACTGCGACTTCAATTACAGTGAGCTGGACCGCTTCAACAGATAATGTAGGCGTAACCGGTTACAACGTTTATTCAAACGGAGTTTTGAAAACAACCGTGACGGGATTATCTGCCACAATCACAGGACTAACAGCTTCTACCAGTTATAACATTAACGTGAATGCAAGAGATGCAGCCGCCAATACTTCAGCGTTGAGCAACACCATTGCCGTAACAACCGACAGCAGTGGAGGAACCGGAGGAACAACAAGTGATTTGCTTTTTTCTGAATACATCGAAGGATCCGGAAACAACAAAGCAGTGGTTATTGCCAACAATACCGGAGCAGCTGTAAATTTATCAGCCTATACCATAAAAAAACAAACCAACGGTGCAGGTTCCTGGAGTACGGGCTTAGCGCTGACCGGAACTTTGGCTTCGGGAGCTAAATTTACAATCGTAAACAATCTAATGTCTTCCAGTTGTTATTCGACCGGTTCGGCCAACCTTTCAACAACAGCAACTGAGCTGGCTTTTAACGGAAATGACCCTATCGGATTATTCAAAAATGGCGTTCTGATTGACATCATCGGAACTTTTAGTGGCGGAGCGGCAAATTTTGCAGCCGATGTTACTATAAGAAGAAAAGCAACCGTTACTGCCCCAAGCACCACTTTTAACCTGTCGGCGCAATGGGATTCATTTGGAGTTGACACCTGTTCTAATCTGGGTACCAAACGGATAAAAGATGGTCTTTCTGAAACAGAAGAAGCTTCAACAAAGGAGTTGGTTATCTACCCAAACCCTTCACAGGGCAACTTCACGGTTTATTTTAACAATTTAGAAGCACCCTATTCTATCGGGATAATTTCAATATTAGGTCAAAAAGTATTTGAGAAATTAAATACTACTGATTCATTATCAACGATAAATAATGTACCAAAAGGCGTGTACATTGTTCGTATTAGTAAAGGTTCTGAAAATTTCAGTAAAAAAATCGTAATCAACTAATTACATACGAGTGCTTACTAAAGAAAAACAGCGGCAATAGTGTCGCTGTTTTTTTATACCATTTAAAGAAGAACGCTATCCTTATTTTTTCTCGCAGATTTTGCAGATCAGGCAGATCGAAAACTCACTACATAATTTGCGCAGATTTACAGCATTAGAATATCTTATCATCCATTCACTGCGAAAAACTAAAAACTTTGCGCCTTTGCGTCTTCGCGAGATCAAAACATCAAGAACAATTACACCAACTTCTAAAAGGAGCTCATAGCATTTATAGGGTTTCAAAAAGCAGCTTCATTTTTTTTCAAAAGAGTTTATTTTCAAATTTGCGCTTGCTATTTATTTACACTAAATTTGCACTTCAATACAACAAACTACACATCACAATGATCCATTTCTTTGAAAACCAAAGCAAAACTGTTTTTGCAGTACAAACGCAAAACGAAATTTCGGCTCAAGACATTTCAAAACTAAACTGGCTTTTTGCCGACTCCAATAAGATCGAAAAATCCGCACTGACGGATTTTTTTGTTGGCCCTCGTGCCACTATGATCACTCCATGGAGTACAAATGCTGTAGAAATCACTCAGAACATGGGTATTACAGGCATTATCAGAATTGAAGAATTTCATCCGGCAACAGCTGATTTTTCAGATTTTGACCCAATGCTCTTTCAAAAATTCAGCCAATTAGATCAGGAAATTTTTACGATCAATGTGCAACCGGAACCTATTCTGGAAATTGATGATATTGCCACTTACAATAAAGTAGAAGGTTTGGCTTTAAGTCAGGAAGAAGTAGATTATTTAGACAATCTTGCTGTAAAACTGGGACGAAAACTAACCGATTCTGAAATTTTTGCTTTCTCGCAAGCGAATTCAGAGCACTGCCGCCACAAAATTTTCAATGGAACTTTTGTAATTGACGGAGAAGAAAAAGAAACTTCTTTATTCAAATTAATCAAAAAAACATCACAGGAAAACCCTAACGATATTGTTTCTGCTTACAAAGACAACGTTGCTTTTGTAAAAGGACCAAAAGTGCAGCAGTTTGCACCTAAAACAGCTGACAAACCTGATTTTTACGAAATAAAAGAATTCGATTCTGTTATTTCATTAAAAGCAGAAACACACAATTTCCCAACCACTGTAGAGCCTTTCAATGGAGCAGCAACAGGATCAGGAGGAGAAATTCGCGACCGTCTGGCTGGCGGACAAGGTTCTTTGCCATTAGCAGGAACCGCTGTTTACATGACTTCCTACTCTCGTTTAAACGGCGAAAGAAAATGGGAAAATGCTGTTGAAGAAAGAAAATGGCTGTACCAGACTCCAATGGATATTTTAATCAAAGCTTCAAACGGAGCTTCTGATTTTGGAAATAAATTTGGACAACCACTTATTACAGGTTCTGTTTTAACTTTCGAACATTCAGAAAACGACCGCAAAATTGGTTACGACAAAGTAATCATGCAGGCAGGTGGAATCGGTTACGGAAAATTAGATCAATCGATCAAACAAAAACCACAGGAAGGTGATAAAATCGTAATTCTTGGTGGAGAAAACTATAGAATCGGAATGGGTGGAGCTGCGGTTTCTTCTGCAGACACCGGAGCTTTTGGTTCAGGTATTGAATTAAATGCCATCCAGCGTTCGAATCCAGAAATGCAAAAACGTGCTGCCAATGCCATTCGTGGTTTGGTAGAAAGCGATCACAACCCAATTGTTTCTATTCACGATCACGGAGCAGGAGGACACTTAAACTGTCTTTCAGAATTGGTAGAAGAAACCGGAGGATTAATCGACTTGGATAAATTACCTGTTGGAGACCCGACGCTTTCGGCTAAAGAAATTATCGGTAACGAATCTCAGGAAAGAATGGGATTGGTTATTGGTCAAAAAGACATCGATACTCTACAAAGAATTGCCGACAGAGAGCGTTCGCCAATGTATCAGGTTGGAGATGTAACGGGTGATCACCGTTTTACATTCGAATCAAAATCAAACGGTTCAAAACCGATGGATTACGCTTTGGAAGATTTCTTCGGAAGCTCTCCAAAAACGGTAATGACAGACAAAACAATCGACAGAAAATATGCTGATGTAGCTTACGACGCAGCAAATTTCGAAAGTTATCTACAAGACGTTTTACGTTTAGAGGCTGTAGCATCAAAAGACTGGTTAACCAATAAAGTAGACCGTTGTGTGGGTGGAAAAGTTGCAAAACAGCAAAACGCAGGACCACTACAATTGCCTTTGAATAATGTTGGGGTTATGGCTCTGGATTATTTAGGTAAAGAAGGAATTGCAACTTCTATTGGCCACGCACCTATTGCGGCTTTGATTGATCCGGTTGCGGGAAGCAGAAATGCGATCGCAGAATCGTTGTCAAACATTGTTTGGGCGCCAATTAAAAACGGATTAAAAGGAATTTCATTATCTGCCAACTGGATGTGGGCCTGTAAAAACGAAGGTGAAGACGCTCGTTTGTACGCAGCTGTAGAAGGTTGTTCAGAATTTGCAATCGAATTGGGAATCAACATTCCAACCGGAAAAGATTCACTTTCGATGAAACAAAAATATCCAAATGACGAAGTAATCGCACCGGGAACGGTAATTATTTCGGCTGGTGGAAACTGTACCGATATTAGAAAAGTAGTAGAGCCAGTTTTACAGAAAAACGGAGATTCTATTTATTATATCAATTTGTCTCAGGACGATTTCAAACTAGGAGGTTCTTCTTTTGCACAAATCAGAAACACTATTGGAAAAGAAACTTCGACTATTAAAGACGCTGCTTTCTTCAAAAATGCATTTAATACGATTCAGGAATTAATTGGTGACAACCAAATCTTAGCCGGACACGATATCGGAAGCGGTGGTTTAATCACTACTTTATTAGAATTGTGTTTTGCCGACGTAAACCTTGGAGCTAAAATTGATTTCAGCGCTTTCGCGGAAAAAGACTTATTAAAAATCCTTTTCGCTGAAAACATAGGAATCGTTTTCCAGGCGAAATCGGATGCAGCGGTTGAAGCTAAATTAAAAGCCAACCATATCGAATTCTTCAAAATTGGTTCAGTTCAAAGCACCCCAAGTTTGGAATTTGGAAATTATAATTTGGATATTGCGAAGTACAGAGACATCTGGTTTGAAACTTCTTATTTATTAGATCAGAAACAATCTAAAAACGGAAGAGCGCAGGCACGTTTCGAAAACTATAAAAATCAGGTTTTAAATTATACTTTCCCAGCTCACTTTACGGGTAAAAAGCCTGTGATTTCAAGTGAAGCCGTGAGACCAAAAGCTGCTATCATTCGTGAAAAAGGAAGTAATTCTGAGCGCGAAATGGCAAATGCAATGTACCTGGCTGGTTTTGATGTAAAAGACGTTCACATGACCGATTTGATTTCGGGTCGTGAAACACTTGAAGATATCCAGTTTATTGGTGCTGTTGGAGGTTTCTCTAACTCTGATGTTTTAGGTTCTGCCAAAGGTTGGGCCGGAGCTTTCTTATACAACGAAAAAGCCAAAACGGCATTGGATAATTTCTTCAAAAGAGAAGATACGTTATCGGTTGGAATTTGTAACGGTTGTCAATTGTTTATGGAATTGGAAGTAATCAATCCGGAGCATGAAGTTCACGGAAAAATGCTTCACAACGAAAGCCAGAAACACGAAAGTATCTTTACCTCAGTAAAAGTACAGGAGAACAATTCGGTAATGTTATCGACATTGGCCGGAAGTACTTTAGGAGTATGGGTTTCTCACGGAGAAGGTAAATTCAAATTGCCTTTAGCGGAGGAAAACTACAACATCGTTTCAAAATATGCTTACGAAGGTTATCCTGCTAACCCTAACGGATCTGATTACAACACGGCCATGCTGTGCGACAAAACCGGAAGACATTTAGTTATGATGCCACATATCGAGCGTTCAACCTTCCAATGGAACTGGGCGCACTATCCAAAAGACAGAAATGACGAGGTTTCTCCTTGGCACGAAGCTTTTGTCAACGCCAGAAAATGGATTGAGAAAAACTAAAAATATATTTTTACTAAAAGCGCCTGAAATTCAGGCGCTTTTTTTTGCCACAATCTTGTCATTCCGAGGAACGACGACTCTTCGTGAGAAACTCGACAAAGATTGGCAACTATTCTGGACGAAACTACTTGCGAAGATTCCTCGTTCCTCGGAATAACAAACTTTGTCTAAATCGTTGTTATACCATAAATCGAGATTATTTAAAACGACTCTAAGACTAATTTAATAGTATCTTAAGGCACTTTAATAAACTGTTTTTAATGCGATAAATATCTTTGTCTCATGAAAAAATGGACGCCAAAATTATCGCTTTTACTACTCTTATTACTTATAAGCCAAGTTACATTTGCACAAAATTCTTCTGTAAAAGGAACTGTTTCTGACGGAAAACTGGCCATCGAATTTGTCGATGTCGTTTTAAAAAACACCGCCGATTCTACAAAAGTAGCCGGATATGCTGTTACAGACGCTTTGGGAAATTTTTCTTTAGACAATCTTGCTTCCGGCGAATATCAGCTGCAATTCAGATTAATCGGATTCAAAACCCTTACTCAAAAAGTAAAATTTGCGGGCACTCCACTTTCAGTTGGAACCATAACATTGCACACCGATGCCAATTTACTAAATGCTGTGGTTGTAAACTCTCAAAAGAAGCAAATTCAAAAGACTGACGAAGGTTTTATTTTTAATGCAGTTTCCAATCTGACACAGGCAGGCGGAACAGCTACAGATATGCTAAAAAACATTCCATCCGTTGCCGTTGATGCAGACGGGGGAATTACTTTGAGAGGAAAATCTCCAATGATTTTAATCAACGGAAAAAACTCTGCCATTACCAATATGGACCAGATTGCCGCGAGCAGTATTGAAAGTATAGAGATCATCAGCAATCCTACGGCTAAATACGATGCCAATGCAGAGAGTGGTATTATCAACATCAAACTCAAAAAAAACAACCAAAGCGGCATGAATGGCGCAGTGGTTTTAGGGAGCGGATTTGGTGCCAAAGGCAGATTAAACAGCTCTGTACTCTTAAATCATAAAACGGACAAATGGAATTTTGGACTGGGATACGACAATCGTTTTGCGGGAAGAACTAAAAAAATAAAAGGAGAAAGAATCAATTACCTGATCGATGACGAGCATTACATCAATCAAAATCGAAGCGATCAACGTACAGAAGGTTTGCAAAATTTGAAATTCAACATTGACTTTTCGCCTAACGAAAACAATAGTTTCTCTTTTGAGGCTTTGGGAAACATGGAAAGTCAGGACAATGGCGAAACGCTGTACACGCAGGTAAACAACAGTGCCAATCAGTTTTTCTCTAACAACAAAAGACATTCTCTGGAACTTGAACGTTCTAAGGTAGGTGAACTTGCTTTTAGCTACGATCGCAAATTTACCGATGACCGAAAGAGTCTGAATGCCAGCATTACTTCTTCTTTTAATAAACACAGAGAAAATACAGACATCGACACCTATCAATTCGACCAATACTACAACCTGATTGGTGCTGCTGCATGGCAAAGAACACACAATTACGAGCACGAAAACATCTCAAATGCCGTGGTAAATTATGCCCTTCCGGTTTCTGAAAAATCAATTTTAGAGACAGGTTACAAAGGAACCTTCCGATTTTTCGACTCCGATTTTCAAAGCGCCGATCAGACGAATGGAGAATACATTGTAAATCCGCTGGCCAGTAACGGCTTTAAATTCAACGAGCAGATCAATGCAGTTTATGGAATGTTAAACTCTTACATTGGTGCTAAAGAAGCTCCAAAATGGAAATACAATTTAGGACTGCGCGCCGAACAGGTTTCAAACAACGGAAAGACACAAAACAACAGTGACAACTTTTCGAATCATTATATAAAACTTTTTCCTTCTGCCTCATTACAGCTTAATTTAGCTTCGGATGAATTTCTAAAAATAGGATACAGCAAACGCATCAACCGTCCGGATTTAGACAATTTAAATCCTTTTATTGACATTACGGACGCTTTAAATCCACATGGAGGAAATCCGTATTTAAAACCCGAAATCATTCACATCATCGAAAGCGGTTATACCAAAGAATGGTCTAAATACTCCTTTTCGACCAATGCTTTTTATCGAAACGCAACCAATAGCATCAGGCAATATGCAGAATTGCAGGACAATGGAGTTGTTTTACAGCAGCCCAGAAATATCGGAAGTACTATTACTTATGGTCTTGAAACTATTTTCAGCTTAAAACCAATTGGTTTTTATGATGCCAACATCAGCATTACCGCTTTCCAGCAAAATATAAATGCTTCTAATCTGGCTCAGAATGTAGTAAACAATGCTTTTAGCTGGTACGGAAAGATCATCAATAATTTTGTTCCCTGGAAAGGCGGGAAACTGCAAATTATCGGAAATTACAATTCAGCTCTCGCTACTGCACAGGGAAAAAGGATTCCGATTTATAATGTTGACATGGGATTTCAGCAAAAACTTGGTAAGGGTAATGCCCGTTTAGGCTTAGTGGTTACTGATATGTTTAACACACTTGAAAGCGGTTTTAAAAACAACACGGCCCTGTTCAGTAACCATCGTACTTCAAAATCAGATACCCGTGCGCTAATGATTACTTTTGCTTACACTTTTAAATCGGACTTTAAGGAAAAATTATTGGAAAACCAGTTTTCGACAGAGTAACATTACATTACGGTAAAAAAAATCATTCTTGTAATTTGGATTCATTTTTCTAGTAAAAATTGAACTATATTCGCCAAAAAATTCGTGTCCCGGATTTTTTTGGCAGCTCCAAAAACCCTTAAACCTACATAGAATGAAAATCCTAAAAGTATTTCTTTTTACTTTATTATTTATTGCCGTAAAATCACATTCCCAAATTCAGGTAGACCGAATCACTTACAAAGTTCGTGATCATTTTATTACGACTACAATTGGTTATCCGGTTCCGGGAACTTTTTTACCAACAGGACAAAAAGAGCCTTCTACCGTATTAAATCCGGACGGAACAGGAGTTATTCAGTATGACGATTTAAGCAAAAAAAAGATCAACTGGGGAATTGAATGTACCGAAGAAGGTATTCCGGTTTTCAAAGAAGGTTTCAACAGTGCTTCTTATACTTTCTGGTACCGTACCGATGATAGTGAGGAGTGGAATTACACTCAATTTTCGATTCATTTTGCTAAGAAAAAGATGTTTCTGATGGGAGAAAGAGTAAAAGAATATGTAGATTATAACGTACAATAATTACTACACAAAAATCATTTTTTTATTGGTTTTTCTAAATTTTACTACAAAAAAGAAAACGTTTTCGTTGATTTTCTAAAGTAGTTATAATTTTTCCCATAAATTTTCATAAATATAAAAATTATCCCTAATTTTTATTTAATTTGCGATAAAATTCAACATTTTAAACATGGTTTCAATCACACGCCTTTTTGATTTTCCCTATTATCAACAAGAAACTTATAACCTTCAGGTTGCCTTAGCAACTAAAAAAAACGGAGTCTGGGAAAAAACATCTAGCCAGGAATATATTGCAAAAGCAAATGCCATTTCAAGAGCATTATTGCGCATGGGTGTTCAAAAAGATGATAAAATTGCATTAATCACTTCTAACAACCGTACGGAGTGGAATATTATGGATATTGGTATCCTGCAAACCGGTGCACAAAACGTACCGATTTACCCAACCATAGCCGAAGAAGATTACGAATATATATTAAACCATAGCGGAAGTATTTACTGCTTTGTATCGGATACGGAAGTACTTGATAAAGTAAACGCGATCAAAGCAAACGTTCCCACTTTAAAAGAAGTCTATTCTTTTAATGAAATTGAAGGCTGTAAACACTGGTCTGAATTATTAGAGCTTGGAAAAGACGATAGCAATCAGAGCGAAGTTGAAGCCAGAAAAGACAGCATTCTACCAGAAAATTTAGCGACTATCATTTATACTTCCGGAACAACAGGAAGACCTAAAGGGGTTATGCTTTCTCACAAAAACATTGTTTCTAATGTTTTAGACAGTGCACCAAGAATTCCGTTTGACCCGGGAAAAAGTTCTGCATTGAGCTTCCTTCCTATTTGTCATATTTTTGAGAGAATGATCCTGTACATCTATCAGTATTATGGTATCTCGGTTTATTTTGGTGAATCGATTGATAAAATCAGTGACAACCTGAAAGAAGTTCGTCCAAATGTAATGACAGCTGTACCAAGACTTCTGGAAAAAGTTTACGATAAAATTTATGCAAAAGGAGCTGAATTAACCGGCATCAAGAAAAAACTATTTTTCTGGGCTATTGATTTAGGACTAAGATACCAACCCTACGGAGCCAATGGCGCCTGGTATGAATTTCAGTTAAAAATTGCCCGCAAACTTATTTTCAGTAAATGGAAAGAAGGTTTGGGAGGAAGATTAGACTTAATGGTTTCAGGAAGTGCTGCATTGCAACCACGTTTAGCGCGAGTTTTTGCCGCGGCAGAAATTCCGGTAATGGAAGGTTACGGTTTATCTGAAACATCACCGGTAATTGCCGTAAACGATCAGAGAAACAGAGGCTTTAAAATTGGAACAGTTGGAAAACCAATTCAAAACGTAGAAGTTAAAATTGCCGAAGACGGTGAGATCCTTTGCAAAGGACCAAACGTGATGCTAGGCTACTTTAAAGATCCTGAAAAAACAGCCGAAGCTTTACAAGACGGTTATTTTCATACAGGAGATATTGGCGAAATTGACAGTGAAGGTTTCCTTAAAATCACAGACCGTAAGAAAGAAATGTTTAAGACTTCAGGCGGAAAATACATTGCTCCTCAATTAATTGAAAATGCCATGAAACAATCTCGTTTTATCGAGCAGATCATGGTAATTGGGGAAGGCGAAAAAATGCCGGCTGCCTTTATTCAGCCTAACTTTGAATTTGTAAAAGAATGGGCAAAAATTCACAAAATAACTTTAGGAAGTACCGATAAAGAAATCAGTACCAATGCACAGGTTATCAAACGTATTGACGAAGAAGTAGAAGGAATCAATGAAAAATTCGGACACTGGGAAAAAATCAAACGTTTTGAGTTAACGCCGGATGTTTGGTCTATCGATGGCGGACAACTTACTCCTACCCTAAAATTAAAACGTAAAATCATCAAAGAAATATACAAAGATCTTTACGCTAAAATATACGGTCAGAATTAATAAATCAAAATAATAACAACCAAACCTAAAACGGCTGCCCTTTACAGGACAGCCGTTTTTTAATGGTGCAAACATCAATTCAAATATGGAACATTAGTTATTAGTTCTGCACAAAACGGACTTACGTTTAAGCGTTGTGACTGATTTAAACCCTTATAATTTGGGGCAATTTTACCAGTTTCAGCTTCTAAAACAGCCAATGCATATTCGATAATTGTACGTTCCTGTTCCTCAGGAGCTGCGTTCTGCCAACACTTGGCCTCTAAATCGATACTACTCATTTTATTCTTAAATTTCATTTTTGCTTCTTTTTAATTTAATCTTCTCTTATAACGAGATTTCATTTCACGAAAACTTTCTTCAATTGACCAATGACGTTTTCGCCCTTCGGAATCCTGATTCATTTTCTTAGATAAATCTTTAAACTTGAAAAAAAGATTTCCAGCTTTAGAAGCTTTACCTGACTCTTCCTTTTGGGCTTCTGCAAAACGTTCGATCTTTAGGCTTTCTTTCTTCAATTCAACGATCACCTCAGCTTTAGTTGCACATTCCAACTGTTTTCCTTCCTCAGTTCTACAGTATTCGTTAAACTTTTTAAAAGGACGCGGATGAAAATCGACCATAATTGCAGCAAGATTTATCGCATCAATATTCGATGGATTTGTTTCTCCTTTAAAGAAGGTTTCAATAGGTCTGAACTTATCTTTCTGTTCCTTAAACTTGTTCTTTTTGGTGTGATCGAAATCTAAAGAGAATAAATTTCTAAAAACATTCAAATCCTCTTTTGTTGCGTTGTTCTCGAAAATAAGCCAACAAAAGTCACGAAGTTTTCCACGGGAAGGATTGTACAAATAATCAAAATACTCCCCATTTTTTTCTATCTCATATTTATTTCTAATTGCTTTTTTATATAGTTCTAATGTATTACTTTTCATAATCTTACTTTTTTTTAGGAATTTCCGGCAATCACAAAAACCTTCTGAGCAGCTATCACCTGAATAGCCTGCAGCGTTCCTGAACCTCCTTTCTGTTCCGCAGTCTAGTGAGTGCTGCTTTCATTTCTTTTATAAAAACAAACAGCTGCTCCTTAAACCTAATTATACCTGTACGACCAAAATGATGGTCAAACGTAATTTTTTTACTCATTTGTCAGAAATATTCAAATTATACAATATTGTTTCTTCGACTACTTCTAAACGTTTCATTCCAAAATCAGATTTTCTCAGTTTACACATTCTGCCATCCGATTCATGGTGAAAAACAATGCCTTCGATATCATTCTCTGACAAGAATTTCTTCAAATTATCGAACTCAAAACTTGAAAACTCCAAAACCTCACTACCATGTCTGATTAGTGTATGCTTGGCTAAGTTCTCAGGGTTCCCCTGCACCTTAGGCCCGCATAATTCGAATGTTCCATCTGTTTTGATTTTTAAATTATCAAAACCTTCAAAGAAAAATCGGTCTTCAGCTTTCGAACGATCGCATTTTAGCCAATGCGGGTGATGTCCTGTAATGGTATCTGCTTCCTGGCATGCAATTGCACCTGCGGGAATTACACGTCCTTTTTTGGCATCAAATCTTTTGAATAGCGCTCCGTTAATAATCGCGGCGGCTGTACCATCAAATTTTCTTGTAGCGACAGCCTTTCCGGCAATCACCCATTTGTTTTCGTCACTAATTTTATTAATCACTTTTGCCAAATCCGTAGGGTCTTTTGCAAATAATGTGCCTATCTTTTTCATTTCTTTTTGTTATTTAAATTAGACTTGGTTTTTTGTTAATTTCTCTTAATTTTTCTCGCAAAGACGCAAAATCGCAAAGTTTTGTTTTCTTCCTGTTAAGCCTCAGTACCTCTACACCTTTGTACCTCCGTACCTCAAAAACAGACACAAAAAAAGCACCCGATTAAAGGTGCTTCATGAGATCTAACAAGATATAACTATCCTATTGCCCGTATTCATGCACCTGTATTGCCAAACGTTCTGAGTAAAAACTGGCGTTTGATAATTTTGCGATATGTGTATTTTTATTAAAGTCCATTTTATGTATTGTACTATATATTAAAATCGTTGTTATTGTTCGAAACTCGTTCTCCGTGTTTTCTTCAGCAAAGATAATGTCTAAAAAATCAATTTTCCAAATCAATTTTAACGACATCTATTTAAAAATCAATTAGTTACACTTTTAAAAAAGTCATAGAAATCCCTGTCCGCATAGTTGTGCAGCTTCTTAATTATTTCAAATGACTGTCTCTCATCCGATTACTTTTCAAAATTGTATTTCATTAATTTAGTTTTATCATATAACATTGGTCAAATATTTTTTCAATTATTTTTAGTTAAGCGTTCTTTTTTATCATTTTCCATCCTATTGAGTGGTTAAAATTATTCTTCCGGGCAGAATCAAAGTGTTTTTTTAACCGTCCAAAAACAAAAAAAGCGCCCTGATGAGGACGCTTTAATGATATTTATGTTGAGTTTGTAACGATCATTTACACTTCAATTCTAAAATACATATCACATCCAGAGCCTTTAGCAGGGGCAAATCCCGCCAAACGATCACTATATAGTCCAACCGACCAATTGATATTTATATTTTTCATTTCCATTTCAGAAACAAAAGTAAGTGTTTTTTTTAACATAATTTAACATTTACGTTTTATTCGTGCAGAAACAGGCTCTACAGCGCCACCAATTTTAACAAAAATTTCCATTTAAAACCCGCGCTATACTTTAAATATTTTATATTTTTGAGAATATACGCACACTTTTTTTTAGCCATTCAGTCCATAAACAAACATGAAAAAAAACCTAAAATACATTGATGGAAACTCCGATAAATTCTGGGATATCGAAGTTACCGGATTAGATTACACTGTCACTTACGGAAAAAACGGAACCTCAGGAACTTCTCAAACAAAAAGCTTTGCAACAGATGAAGAATGTTTGAAAATGGCAGAGAAAATACTGGCCGAAAAAATTAAAAAAGGATATTCTGAAACCGGAGAAGTTGATGTTATCTCTAAACCAAAATCGGCCAAAAGCACTAACTCGGATCAGGTTTTAGAAGAATACGATGCCATTATAAAATCTAAAAACATCAGTTTGATGCTGCCTTTGCTGAAAGAAAAAGCAAAAGGGAATATCGAAGCTTTAAAAAAGCACATTAAAAAATGTAAACGTTACTGGATGACGTATACTGATTTAACCAAAGATCCCGGTTATGTAAAAAAAGACAAACACGATTATGGCTGGGGAACACGTGGTGACCGTACTCAAAGCGAGATCATTACTCTGAGCGCAATCGCCTTGTTTGATAAAACCGATATTAATTCGTGGGATGAAGCCCTTCAATTACTGGATGAAACCAACGAGAAACCCTATGTACTCGAAACTTTATTGTGGGCAAAACCAAACTGGATTGAAACTTTTATCCTCGATAAAATAAAACGACAAGACTGGAGAAGCTTTAATTATCAAATTCTTAGACAGTTTGAAGAATTAGAACTCATACAATTCAATCCCGAATTGTATGCTATATGTCTGGCCGATACAAACGAATGGCGTACTAAAATGAAAACCAGAGTTTTTATTGCTAAGATTCTGGAAGATAAAATAGGCTATGAAAGAGATATTCCGGAGTTGTTTAATTATGAAACGACACTTCACAATACTTTTTTTAGAGATAATGACAAACAAAAACACGACGAATTCCAGACCTGGAGCGTTATTTACCAATCATTATTAGAAGATAAAAAGATGGATCGCGCTTTCTTTATTGAAAATGCTATCCTGATTCAAACTAAAGAATGGAACAACAACCTTAAGTCTTTTTTCAGAAAAAGAATAGACGAGTTTAAGGTTACTGCTGACGAACTTATTGTTCATCAGGAAAATATATTCTCCTATCTGCACAATGCCTATCCTCCTATAACGAGTTACGGAATAGAATTGATCAAGAAGATTTACGATCATCCAAAATTCAAAACCAAATCGTTTCTGGAATGGCTGGAGCCTTTAATGATGCGCAACGACTGTAAAGCTGCCATTAAAAATGTATTGCCGGTTTTGGAGAAACTCAACAAATCGAATCCTAAATTAAGCAGCACTATTGCTTCCGTTATTGCCGATGTTTATGTAATCTCTGACTTAACGCTGCAGGAACGCGCCAGTAAAATTATTTTAAAAATTGCGAACGCAAAAGACAAAGCCCTTAAAGAAAAACTATCCTCTTATGTAACCCTGATGCAGGGAAATATAAAGTCAGGACTAACCCCTTTTTTAGATGAGGAGGCTTTAAGTTCTGATACTTCAGTCCTGGAAGAATATGTTTTTGAACCTCAAAAAGAGCTGTTACTAACCGAAGAAGTGGTATTACCTAAAGACTGGAATGATATTGTTTTTCAGTTTGGGAATTTCATTAATTCGGAAGAAAGTGTCGATTCAGAAATCCTGTTCAACATTTATATATCGCAACGGGATTTGTTTCCGGAGGATTACGCGGCACAATTACAGCCTTATGAGAAACAATTGCAGAAGCATTATTTTGAAAGCGTTCACAAAAATTTCGTAAAATCTTTTTTACAGCAAAAAATTCAAAATATCAAGAGCAAATTTGACAGTTCTTATAAACATTATTCAAAAATCAATACACTGACTTTAATACAATCCTTGTTAGAGAAAGTGCAGCAAAAAATAGATACAAACTCCTCTTTACCACTACTCTCCTTGCCTAGTCACACACCGTACTGGGTGGCTCCGAAGGTTTTGCTGGAAAGAGTGATTGCCTATCAAAATACCAACGAAGAAATTGATGCCGTCGATCTTGCGATTGCCATTGTGCGTATGCCGAGAGAAAATGTAGCCGAAGCTATTCCTCTATTGGATAAAATAGAAGGAGATCTCAAACCTTTATTAGCCTTTTGTTTGGGTGTCAATGAAAAACTCGAATTGGATTCTGAATCTCTGTTTTCGAAACTTCTGGCAACCATGGGCAAAACGACCAAAGAAACTGGTAAATTATCACTCTGGGCCGTTGCAGCAAGGACCTTTTATCCAAACGATACTTTCGCCGAATTTGAAAATACTTATTTAAAAACAGTTCCGTTTGTGGTAGCTCCTTTTAAACCTGAGTTTAAGTTTAAAGAAAAATGGAACGAATGGACGAATTATCAAACCAAAGAAAAAGAGCGAACACCTTCCTGGTACGAACTGCGGTTTGATTTGCCAAATTACACCAAAATTCCAAATTATCTGCTGTACAGCCTCGATATCTATCAGCGTT
Source organism: Flavobacterium sp. N502536 (assembly GCF_025947345.1). NCBI lineage: Bacteria > Pseudomonadati > Bacteroidota > Flavobacteriia > Flavobacteriales > Flavobacteriaceae > Flavobacterium > Flavobacterium sp. N502536. Next base: position 302,312 of record NZ_CP110011.1, read on the forward strand.
CCAACAGCTGGGATTATAGTTTGAATTATGCCGGAAATACGTGTTTCTGGCACAGTCTGACTCCTCAAAACTCAGATGCTCTTGCGTTGACCTTATTGCAAAATTGCGGTGTTGCCGATGGTTCAAAACCGGAATTAAAAGGCTTCTTAGAGATCATCAACCGGCCTGGATTTTTATTCTCTGATACCAGTTTATTTTTGTTTGCGGTTAGTTTTTTTCAGGAAAAGAAAGACCTGCGATTACTCGCATCGGAAGTTTTGATTAACCTCATCGAAAAACAAAAAATCGACCTTACCCCATTTGCTAAAAACTTAGCTTTTCTGGCAACTGAAAAATACGGTGTGTTTTTAAGACTGGTCGATGGCCTTACCGCTTTGAAAGACATTTCGCCCCTGCATAATAATGCTTTACTGAAGTTGTTAAATGCCTTCTTTGAAAATCTCGATTTAAAAGAGAAACTGCCAACGAACTTCAAGAAAATTGTAGAAAACTATGTTGACATTCTTACCAAAACCAATCAGAAGCCATCGTCACAGGCGATTGCTTTCTTTGAACAATGGAAAGATAATGCTTCGCTTAAATCATTGATTAAGCAAATTTTAAAATAATCAAAATGACAGATTTAGAATATAATTATAAAGGAATTTCAACCTACAGCAAAACCAAAGGAATCAATAATCTGGTTCTGGCACATCAAACCGAAATTGAGGAAGTCAACAACATTCCTTGTTTTTTCTGGGGAAGTTTGACTGATCCTTATGTTACGGCAAAATGCTGGAGCACGATTGCCAAAGTGGTTCGTTCCAGTTTCGGTCCGATTCCGCCAAGTCTTCGGGATCCTATTGTATCGGCAGGATCAGAAAGACTGCGTTTTGAAGGTTTCTCGTCCTGTAATGGCGTTTATGTGCGATTGGACATGAAACCCGAAGCGATTGACGGAGAATTTATTGCCAACGGAACGACTAACGTTGATTTTAATGATCCGATGCTCAATGCGTTGAATGCCATTCAAAAGAATGAAAAAGTAACGCTTGCAGTGGGGCAACAAGACGTTCAGGTCATTACCAGCAAAACAAAGGTTACAGAGAAAAAAGTAACCTTACCCATGCGCTGGATCAAAGGTTTAACGAGTGTTCAGCTCTATCTGGCAGATATGGATGTGAAATTTGAACTGAATAAAATCCAGACGATTCAACTGTTTCAAAGTTTACCCAAAGGAAATCTAAAAGGTGATTTTTTTATTACAAAGCGAGCAGGAAAATTTATGTTCTCGACTTTGGCAACAGCCGATAGCGTTAGAATTGGAGGAGTGCAGCGATTGCGATTATTAGAAGGAATTCTGGCCATTGTCGATAAAATTTACATTTACGAATCGTCAGACAAACAAACCTGCGCCATCGTTTCGGAATTTGGCAAAATGCAGCTTCTAATGGCTTTTTCTCCCGATTCGTATCGCGGTTTTTCGGGTGAAGGAAATGTACTCGAAACCATGACCGAAAATTTACCCATTGAATGGGTTTACGGTTTAAACAGTTTACTAAAATCGAATGAAACTTTTGATCCAACGATGCTTTCGATAGAAAACGATATTGACTTTGGCACAATGGATAATCTCACTTCGAATCTGTCCTCAATGGGTTTATTGGGATATGATTTAAGCGAGAAAGCACATTTCTACAGGCGTCTCCCTTTTAAAACCGAGCGTATACTGTCTTTAAATCCGAGGCTTAAAAATGCCAAAAAACTGATCGACAATGAAGATATCGAAATCATAGAACGAAGAGCCGATTATATTGAAGCCAGAGTAAAAGGCTCAGGGGTTTTACACAAAGTGATTATGGACCGTCACTCCCAAAAATGCACCTGCGATTGGTTTACAGCTTATCAGGGAAAAAGAGGGATTTGCAAACATATACTAGCTGTTAAAATGACCGTTTCTTAGTAACAACTTACATACCTATAACAAAAATTGCCCCGTCGTGACGGGGCAATTTTTTATTTTTTAGCTTCTTGCTTAATTTGCATTGGATACACCAATTTTTTCCAGTGTTACTTTTGCATCACCGCCTCCGGTCTTTTTGATAATAATATCGAAATTCGCATCTGAATTCACTAAATCATCGGAAATGTAATAGGCAAATTTAAGTTTTACACCATCTTCCCCTATTTCGTGATTTGCCCCTGTTCCGTGATCATGAGCTACTCCAAAGAAAGTCATCGTACCTACATACTGATCTTCTTTTCCCGGATAACGCAGATAAACGGTATAGTAATCTTTTGGCTCTTTATAAACCACTATATCCAGGTTTAGTATGATTTTAGAATTAGCGCTTTTAAAAACTCTATTGGTGTTTTTGGCGAATGTGCTGCTCACTTTATGAGTAAAAGCACCCTCAAGCGGTTTCCCTACTTTTTGTTCCCAGATCACTTTTTCATTTGAATCCTGAAATGCAATCAGTTTTTTTCCTTTTATTTCCTTGCCAGCCAAAACCGGAGTTTTAGATCCGTAAAGCAAATTATCATATTTGTAATCCAGATTAAAAACAATATTGTACACTTCTTCCATTGTATACGTAAGATGGTCTCCATTTGGCGCGATAAACTGATACTGCCAAGGATTTGCTTTTAACTGCTCTAAGGTAGGACGTTGTCCGTAAACAGAAGCATCCCACGATTCCCAAATACGGTCTACCATACTGTGATGCAGCCAAAACACAGGGTCAAATCCAGCTGAAGGAACATTTGCCATTAAACCGGAATATTGTTTCTGATATATTTCATTAAAATACGTTTCACTTGGCTCTGCATAACCGCCTCCTATCAGATTGTGCATATAACCATGAGGTGCTCCTTCAAGGTTTTTACTGAATCCGGCCGATCCTGCAAAAGAAGGATTTGTTTTTAGTTCGTTAAGTGCCAATTGAATTTGCTTCACCTGATCGGGAAGAATCGCTTTTCCGTTGTTCAAAATACTATATCTGGCCGCAGTATACAAAGACCCCGACTGATCTCTTAATTTTGCCGCCATAACATTTTGGCTCTCTTCCGGGCTGCCATAATTCCAATATGGAAGGGCAAAATCATCCTTTCCTGAAAATTCACGTACCATTTTCTCTAAAAACCAAATGTACATTCTGTGCCACAAAAGAAAATTTAAATTGGCATTTTGTGTTCCGTTATGCGTACAATCTGCCCATGCCCATAATTTATCTTTATCGGTTTGATAAGCCGCACAAAGTGCATTTGGTCCGTTAATTTCATTCGGAATACTGTGTATCGCTCCCTGATAATACCAGGAATAGCCTTTTTCACAGCCTATTTCTCGCATTTTTTTAAACGCTACGTTCATAGCCTCGAGATTTGCTTGTCCCTGAGGCGTATTAACGTTCCAGCGAATAAACTTCACATTAGATTTACCCTGACCATAGGACAATCCTGCGATCAGAATAATGAATAATAAACTAGTAATTTTTTTCATTTTGTTTGTTTTTGGGTGAGTAATAAATTATTGGTTGAATTTAAAGTACCTCGACTTCAAAAGTTAAAATCTTAGCATAATTAGGATTTGCTTTGTCGTAGATTTTAAATTTTACCGTTCCGTTACCTATTTTGTTGGCGGGAATTACATGAATGGCAATAAATCCCTGCTGATCTGGGTTGAGTTTGTTAAAAGCCGATCCTTTTGGAATTCCAATCTGACAGGCTCCATGCTGGCACATTGAACAATCCCATTCCTTAGGAAATGTATTAGACACGGTTTCCCAAACCAGGAATATCGGTTTATTAGAAATGTTTTCGACTTTAATTTTTGAGATATCCAGTCGCTTATTTTTGAGTACACTTTCTTTGTTAACAGCTGTACCCACTACAGAAAATGTAGGTTTGCTTTGCGCAAATGAGACAGAAAAAGAAAAAAGCAGTATGCAATAAAAGAAGAGTTTTTTCATGATTGTTTGTTTAAATTTTAATAAAAAACCGGTATAGCCGCTTCATAGACTTTCTTTTTTAAAACGGGTCTGTAAAATGATATATAATGTGTTCCTTTTCGTCCACGTTTTCTAAAAAAACAAGCACTTCTATGCTTTCACCAGAACGAAGCTGTATTTTACATCCGTCGGGTAATGCCGTAACGGAAGCCTCGTTTCCGTAGCGCAGCTGAAGTTTTACCGGAGACGGAAACACGATTTCATGAAGGTATAAACCCGAATTTACGAGACGAAGAAGTAGCGGCTCATTTTTATCACCCAGCGATTGTAATCCTTTATTAGCTGTTGCCATTTTGCCATTAATAAGGAAGTACTCAGGTTTGTATTTCGGAAGAACGATGGGTTTATTGCTGGAATCATACTCCGTTCCCATAATGGCATCAGTATGCCACTTTGCGTCCAGTTCACTGCTGCACCAAAGTAGTTCTTGTAAAGGCTGAAGTGCCGAAGAATCTTGGTCTTTTGCGCGTATAATGATGACTCCAAACATACCCGCCTGAAGATTAAAAGGGTAATTTTCGGGACTGTAATAAAGATACGTTCCTGCTTTCTGAGCCTGAAAAGAATAAAAGCCATGTTCCATATGATGAATTGCTTCTTCTTTCTTCATCACCTTATCCTCTTTATCCCGCTGTATAAAATCAATTTCTTTGCAGAATAAAGAGACCGGATTGCCTTGTGAAATGTTCCAAAAATCAATATTCACATTTTCTCCTTCCACAGCTTCAATAGACAAGCCGGGCAAAGTAACCTGTCCCGAAAGCGAATTTGTAAAGCCAAAAGTCCGAATCTCCTGATTGTTCCCTATGGCTAGTTTTCCGGTTGTTCGGCCAATGATTAATCTTTCGTTTTGAGAAAACAAAAAGGTACTGCTCAGTAAAAAACAAAATGCTCCTATTTTATTCCAATTCCTCATTTAAAGACTCAATTAATTTGGTTATCAACCGTTTGACCAATCAAATTTAGAGTTATTTAACATTAAAAAACAGCGTATAAACACCTGATTTTGTAGTAAAAATCCCAGTTAAATATAGCCAAAATTATTCTTAATCAACAATCTACGAACGCACTGAAACCTTCAGCCTTTGAAGCTAAAAATTTACAATACGTCCTTGAAATCGTTAAGGGTATGATAAAAAAAAATCATCCTGATTTTGGATGATTTTGGTCTTTATTGGTATAAGGTTTCCCGGATTGTTATTAAGATTTGGATGGCTTTTTCTTCATCTGGTTTTTCAGGAAGATTTGAAGTTACATAGTGGCTTTCTATTGAGGCAATTAATTGATCGGCCATTTCGAGCAAATCATCATATTCTTTATTTCCGGCTTTTATGTCTAACAATTCGTCACGATTGGAAACTTTGATATTTAATTTCCCAGTGGACAGAATTTGCTCAGCAGTTTGCAAAAGTCGGATGGTATGCATCATGTTTTTGCTGTCGTAATTTTTACCGTGTTGCTGATTAGTGTTGTATCGATCTTCGTTACGTTTTTCGATCCAGGCCCAGTATTCTGTATATTCTTTACAATATTTAGAATAGCCTTCCTGATTGCAGGACAAATACCCCACTAACTTTTCATTTTTAGGAATCGACGAAACTGAAACTTCATTAGAGCTTTCTTTCTGAATAATGCCTTTGTAACCCAAACTTTTATCTTCATCATAAAACATCGCAAACATTCCTTTGGAATTAGAAAGATTCACCAAACCACATTGTTCTTGATTCAAATTATTTTCGGCTAGAAAACTATTAACAGAAACAGTTTCGTAACCTTTTAAAACACAACAGAAATCCAAAAGGCTCTTTTTTTCCTTTGCCATTGGGTTTACGATTTTCTTGTTTAGACCTCTTGCTTTTTTTATTTGCGTAACTGCATAACCGGCAAAAGAATCTTTGCAAAGTTTCGATAGAAAATCTTCTAATTTTAACTGCTCCATTAACGGATGTTTGTACAAAATATAATCTTCCGGCGAAGCGAGAATCTCCAGAATGTTCGGGTTATTTTTTATGAGCAATTCTACAAAACGCCCGATTTCGTAGTAAACCTCATCGTTAGTTTCATTACTGATTTGCGGAATATAGGTTAACCCAAAGAACTTATCTTTAGGCAGATAATAAACACCTTTGATATCGGTATCAGATGTTGGTGTATTTAATCCAAAAGATCTACTTCCGGAAATTACTTCAAAAAGGATCAGTTTTTGGGATTTTAGGTCTAGGATGGTCATTTTAAATTCTTTTCTTTTTTCTTTTGATCTACTGTTTTCACTAAGTCGTTTTGCCTGTGCTCTTGCCTGTTCTAGGATAACAGGATTCTGCTTTTAATCTCGCAAAGGCACAGAGGTGCAAAGTTTTTAAGCTTTGTTCCTCTCAATCCTTGTCTCTTTGTACCTAAATACAAAAAAGCTTATTTAATCATTTCTCTAAAAAACAAATCCAACTCCTCATTCAGCTTCTTCCCACTTCCCAACTTACTCGCATTTTCCTGATTAAACTTCACCGTTTCCAATAAAAAATCAGTTATCAAAGCTTCTTTTGGATGCAGGTATTTTTCGTCCCGGTTGGCTTTTATTTGCTGCAATTCTATTATTTTGTCTTGTATGTTTTGCGGTGCCATTGGCAATAAATCGTTAAAAGCAACAGGCGGAAACGTATTGTTTTCTATAATCCATTTTCCGGATAAAGCGGTGCGTAAGGCGTAGAAATAACTTTTTAGTTTTACTTCTTCCATTTCGCAGACTTCCATGAAATTCTTGGTCGTTCCTAAATAATGATGCAAAACCGCTATGGGCGAAAAACACTCTACAGCTATCTCACGCATTTGTTTTGCAAAAGCATCATCCTGAAAATACACTACGGGCGAAAACAACCACTCGATCAAAGGTGCGTTAGATTTTGCTAATAATTTTATGGATTTTCGTAAATCCCAACCAGAACCGTCAAGATTGTCTTCGGTCATGAACTCGATTACGTCTGGTTGTTCCCAAAGCGATAAATAATACTCGGGTTTGTGTTTGTATATAAAACGAATATCGTAATCACTGTCCGGCGAGGTAAATCCCCAGGCACGGCTTCCGGATTCTACAGCCAGCAGTATTTTTACATCTTTTTGTATTTCTATTTCTTTTAGTTTTTTGAGTATTTTTTCATTCATGAGTTTTCAAATATAAATTAAACAATAGCTTTTAGACCCCGTAAAAACACCTGTTTTTTTCTACAAAAGCATCAAGTTTTTTAAGCTTTAACCTTTGTTCCTCTGAACCTTTGCCTCTCTGTACCTAAATACAAAAAAAGCTCTTAGAATTTCGAGTCGTTTCCTCCGCTACTTTATCTAAAGTAATTCCTTTAAACTGTGCAATTGTTCCCGCAACAAAAGGCAGGAAAGCAGGTTCGCAACGGCGTTCGTGGTATTTCTTCAAAACACTGTTCGGGACATTTTTAGGAAGCATAAACGGCGCATCGGTTTCGATCATCATTCGGTCAAGCGGTACGTACTGAAGTACTTCTTTTAAATGAGCGAAACGTTTGGTGTCGGATATCGCTCCGGTAAAGCCTAGATAGAATCCGTTATCGAGATAGGTTTTGGCTTCCGGTAAAGTTCCTGTAAAACAATGCACGACTGCTTTGGGCAATCGCGGCAAATACTCTTTTGTAATGTCCATAAACTTTATAAAAGCAGCTCTTTCGTGCAAAAACAAAGGTTTCTGCACTTCGATCGCCAATTCTAGTTGAGCTCTATAACACGTTTCCTGTACATTTCTGGGCGAAAAGTCGCGATCAAAATCGAGTCCGCACTCACCAACCGAAACGACTTGTTTCTGTTTTAATAAATTTCGCAGTTTTGAAATACTCTGTGCATCAAAACTCTTCGCATCATGCGGGTGAATTCCAGCAGTGGAATATAACACTCCCGGATATTGTTTTGCAATTTCTAATGAAGCTTCGCTGTTTCGTAAGCTTGTGCCGGTTAGTATCATTTGCGATACATCGGCGTCGAGTGCATCTTGTACGACATCGTCTATGTCGTTATGGAATTGTTTATTCGTTAAATTAATTCCGATATCTATATATGTATTCATTTTTTTTTTTAAAAGTTTTAAAGGCTCAAAAAGGCAAAGCTTCAGAGGTTTCCCATTTTGAGTCTTTCTGTTATATTTTGTTTAGTTTTTTTGCCCCTAAGGCGGTAAGACACATTTTTTTAGTCTTATGTCTGCTTTTTAATCTCGCAAAGACGCAGAGGCGCAAAGTTTTTACACAGAGTTTTTCATTTTGACCTAAGGGAGACTCGAGCGATAGCGAACTGGCGAAGCAAATCACACCCAGCATTCCGTACAGTGTGTGCTCACCGCATGCGATTTCTCCCTTCGGTCGAAATGACATAAAATGAGAAATTATTACTCTAAAAACTTAGGCGCTTTGTCTCTTAGAACCTCAGCACCTTCCTTAAAAATCTCCGTAGTACACTTGAAAACAAGGTAATTTCAGGTCATTTCTCCAGGTATCCACAACCTGATTTCTATCGTCTAAAACAAATTCTACAAAATAATTGTCTTTAATAAACTCATTGTAGATTTCGGTTTTTATGATCGAATCTTTTCGGCTGTCTTTTGTTTTACGCATGATTAACGCATCGTATTCGATTTCGTTGTTTTCAAGGAAACGCAAGGTCGGTGCTTCGTATTGGTCTTCTCTTCCTGAAACCAATAGGATCTGATACCCCAACTTTTTGTAATTTCTCAAAACATTCGCCACCGGAGTATTGATTTCGTCAGCATCGCATTTACTTGCATCAAACGGGTTTCGTCCGTTCATTAAGGCCAGTGTTCCGTCAAGATCGCAAATTATGGCTTTAGGTAAGTCCGGGTTTTGAACGCGGTATTCCGGCGTATCTTTAAAAAATTGTCTGTGCATCTTTCTTATTACCTTTTCTCCAACCGGTTTTTCTCTTAAAGCATCGCGTTCTATACAAGTCGCAAGATCTGTGTTTACTTCTCTAACTTCAACTTCAACCTTTTCGCCAGATTTTGTATTGTACTCCTGAACCAATTGCGAAACGCGTCTTAGGTTGTTTTCAGACAAATTTGTATCGTCTATCACGACACTTTTTCCTTCCTCTAAAGATTTTACGATTAGTAAATCTCTAACCTTTTTAACGAATTTCTCGTTGCTTTGAGCCGTAATCCCGTTATCAAACATCGCACGCAAATCGTCTCTATTGATTCTTTTATACATCTCCGGATTTTCTGCAATTATCTTTTTTGCCAAAGTCGATTTTCCACTTCCCGGCAACCCTTTCATTAAAATTACTTTTCTCATTTTATTTTTCTTCTCTATTAAACGGTTTTTCAAATGTTGGCCGGATCATTTTCCAGATAATCACCGAATAGTCTTTGTGGTTCAGCATGGCAAACAATACGCCCTGATATTGACAAGTCTGGAAATACAAGGCGGTTTCTTTTCGTGATTCTAATACTTTAAAATCTGCTTTGCATTGGTTTTCAATTGCCAGATACTGCTTCTCTAAATCGCTTTTGGTTTGTTTTACCCAATCGAAAAATTCATCGGGCACACGCTCCAGAATTTCTTCCATCGGCTGATTTGTTTTCAGATATTCCCAAATATTCAGGTTAGAAACCTCAGTAATGATTCGGTGTAAACGAAGGTATTCTTCAAATTTAATTTTCACCCTAAAATGGTTTGCATACTTAATGATAAAACCTTCTTTATTATCAACGTCCATTTCTTTTAAAAGCAGAATGTCTTTGATTCCATCGAATTTTTCAACAATAGGGAAACCAAGATCTTCCAACGGAAATTCCTCACCGGATGCCGTGTCAATAATCGCCAGTAAAACCAATTCTTCCGCTGTACCATAATCTAAAACGATTCGGTTTTCAGGATAAATAATTTCAAACAAATAGGTTTTCGCTTTATCCAAAAGCGCCCAGGAGTTTCTGTATTTTCCATGCAGCATTTCATTCGCTTTATCCGACTGATTGCTCGAAAAAGATCCTCTGCTCGCTATAAAAGGAACCTCATCTATCCAATATAAAATTCCCAACGAACCGTCCATTTTATCATAGACTTCAAAAGTACAAGCCGGGAGTACCTGATTTTCCATTTCGCCTAAATTGAAAAATTTAGGAAAAGGCCTTGCCACCACGATATCATTTTCATCTAAGATCAATCCTCTGCAGGCTAATGTCACCTCATTCCAAACTTTCTCGAATTGTGCATTTTGAGTGTAATTGTAAATGTATAAATCATGCTCCGGATGTTTGTTCACCTTTACATAATTTTTTGAAAGCATCTCTTTTAAAAGCGTTGTATTCATTAGTTCTTATCTTTCAACAAAGATTCAAAAACTAGTACGCAGTTATTTTGCGTACTAAAAATAGATTTAAAAATGGGCATTTCTAATCTATAAATATTTTTCGTTCCTACGGAACTTTACTTTGTAATCACATATTTTTCAACGGATTAAAATCCGTTGCTACAAAATAAAAACGTTCCTACGGAACTATTTTCTTTACCTAAATTCTTAAAAGTTCATTTTCGAGATATTCTCTTAAATTATTTCCGAACATAATAATATCGGATTGCATAACTGAAATAACCGGCGAAAGATACTTATCTTCAAAAACCACAAGGGCACGATGGTTGTGCATGGGAATGTAACCCACTATTTTTGAAACATCAAAACCAGCTTCAGTTAGAGCCAATTCTGCTTCAAATTTATTTTCATTAATTTCGTCAATAAGTCGTCTTGATTTTTCATAATCTTCAGGATATTGATGGAAAAAGTTTTCACTGGCATATTCAATATCTGATTTGTCTTCCGGATTAATTGAAATCAAATCAGTATCTATATTCGAAAAAGTTAAAAGCATTTCTCTGTAATCCCAAGGGAAATCAAATCCAAATAATACTTGCAAGGCATCAATTTCTTTTCTGCTTATTCCTTTTAAAAATTTAGCATTGGGCTGTATTTGAAATCCATAAACATCCTCTCTAAGTTTTATTCTTTTGAAGTTTTTTTCCACTTTATATTTTATTTCTTTTATTGTCATGATTTTTAAAAATGAGAATTTCTAATCTATAAATATTTGCCGTTCCTATGGAACTTTATTTTGTTATCGTATATTTTTCAACGGATTAAAATCCGTTACTACAAAATAAAAACGTTCCTACGGAACTATCCTTTTTATCTGCAACCTTCGTATCAGACCTGACAGGTTTTTAAAACCTATCAGGTCTATATCTTAACCAAACCAATTAAAAACATCAAAAAGCCACGAATCCATTTATGAATTCGTGGCTTAAATTTAATCAATTAATAATTGTGTCACTGCCGCAGCATTTATTGCCCATTTTGCATCGTATACCTCATCGGCAAATTTATCTTCGGTAATTGTCAATCTCTGAGCTTCCGCTTTAAGCTGTAACAAACTACCAATATTCAATTTACTGTTCAATTTTGCCAATAATGCCTGAACTCCTTTAAAATCCAAACCTTGTACGACCTGACCTCCAAAAGTCATCTCTAACCAAACGATTTCTCTTTTGGCTACATCAAGAACTCCAAAAACCAAACCTTTGGCGATATTCTGTGTTACACGAACCTGATGGTCTACACACGACGGATCGTAAGCTACACCGGTTTTCTCCGAAATTCTCATCGGGTGCTTACTGTTCATCCAGCCTACAACCAAATTTGGCGTGATACTTCCGTTACAGTACGCATTGCAGGTAAAAGTCACAAATTTTGCATTGGCTTTGGCCAATTGGTCGATATTGATGTTGATGTACTCCGCAGTTCCAATTTTATTTGGAATACTTCTGATATCACCACTATGCTGACAACCTGTAGTCGTCAATCGGCTGAACGAACAAATATCCGATTTCTCTTCGTATGCAATATGACAGCTCAAATCCATATCTAAATGCTGTGCTGGTAAACCTGCACCCCACTGCATAAACAATCGCACTTCGTTTCCTTCAACCGGGAAACGTGTTCCCATTAAAGCCACCGGTAAATCCTGAAGCGTATCACTACGATCTCCAATAGAAACAGGCATGTTAAACAATTGCGGATCTATGTAAATAGTCTTGTTTGGATTTGTAATTGCAGCAAATCGTTTCTTCATTACTAAAAAGCACAATTCTTCGATTTGACTTTTCATCGCCTCTAATTGCTCTTCATTATACAAATTCAACAAAGCATTTGGCGCAATTCGTTTGTTAGTTCCTCCTAAAGGTTTCACACTTCTTTGGATGTTTTTATCAAAATAGTTCTCAGCATACATATTTAACGTAAACACTAGTCGAGCCGGAACCTTATCAATAATCTCCGTAAAATGTACCACCGTTTCATCGGCACCAAACCAAAGCATATTCGAAAATAAGGAACGGGCAAACAAACCCGGACGTTGTTTCAATAATGCAAATGTTTTGTCTGCATCCATTTTCAATCGTGACGTGTTTACTTTACTTTGCCAAACATCATACAACTGGTTGTAAAATACGTCCATCAAAAAAGCTAATTTTTCAAAACCTTTTCTTTTGCTGTATTCTGCCAAACGCAACGCTCTGATCACACGAACCCACATTCCTCTTTTTGGATGCATGATTTCGCACATGGCTTCTACTTCCATATCCATAGTATTCAACCAATTTGCCACCATTAAACATTCTTTTCGGGAATATTTAAGTTTCAAATCTTTCTGAGAAGCGATTTTGGCCTGCGCACTTGTGTCTAAACCTATATGCAAATGCTGTGCGTTTTTAGCCGTTCTTTTAATAATTGTTTTTGGCTCAATAATTTGCAACAATCCTGTATTCTTAAACCATAAATATCTTAAAATATCAGTTGGTGTTTTTAAAAATGTTGACGCCTCCTCTTCTTTGCCATTTTCGATCAAAAGATCTATAACAAGCATTAAAGTTTCCTTCATAGCCACATCGGTTTTAGGCAAAGGCAAATATTTCATCGCCGCTTTTAAACTATCTGCCTGCGTAGCATCTAAAGCTGTTTTTGATTGCAATAACGATAAATAGAAATCATTTAAGTCTTTTTCTGTCCACAATTCCAGAACTTTCAATTTGCTTCCTTGTCCGTATTTTTCGATTTTACCAAATTCAAACGGAATTCCGCAGAACGGACACCCATTGTATCTTTCCAACGGAAAAGTATGCTCCGGAATAATATGCCCGCATTGCAAAGTTGTTCCGTTTTTAGTTTTAAAAACATTTGCGAAAAAAGTAGCCACATGATCAAAAACAGATTCACCTGTTGGAATGTCCCATTCTTTCACCAAAGGAGTCCAGTTTTTATCCGTTCCTAAAACTTCTTTCAGAACTTCTAAAAAATCAACTTTATAGTTTGGGCTTACATTATTTAAAGCGTGTAATAACGGTTCTGAAAATGTAAAACCAAGTTTGGAAACATTGGCCGCCAAAACCGATGTTGTTGCTGATAATTTTTTGATATCATTCGTTATCATTTCTGATGGAATGTAAATTGCGTTTTGACGCAGACTGATTTTTAATAATGTTGTTGTTTTCATTTTTTTTAATTTTTAAAATTTAGATAATTGTGTTTCTGATTCTACCTAAAAGATTTGAAGTAAGAAACACTTGACCTGAAATTAGAGTGTAATGGATTAACTGATTCAAAGTGACAGTTTGGTGGGTTTCCCCCGAAGTAAGTTAATCTTGACCCTCTTTGATTATTCATGATAATTTTAAAACTTGCCGGACTCGAACCGGAAATACCAATGTTCTGACGTAAGTTTGAATTGACCATAAATAGTGAAGCAGATGGGATTCGAACCCACGACCCGGACATTAAAAGTGTACGAAGTAAGTTTTGATTGACCTTTTAACGATAATTTCAAAACTACCTGCTCTAACCGCTGAGCTACTGCCTCCTGATAAATTGTGTTAACCGGTAATGGTGTAAGTGTGTACGTGGAAAGTTTTTCGAAGTAACTTCAACTTGACCGTATTAACTCAATTTTTATTTCAATGAACGTCTGTTCTTATTTCCTGAGCAAAGATTTCGATAGTACTACGCAATTATTTTGCGCAGTAAAAAAAAGAATTTTATATTTGAGTAAATATTGATTTTAAAAAAGTATTTAAGTTCCAGAGGGACTGCATAACTATAGATTTTTCAGATGCATTTGAAGAGCCCCATCGGGGCGACATATTCTATTAATGAAAAGAAAATATAAGGTGTCGCTCCGCTGGAGCTTTTGATTCGGTGTTATAATTTGGTTATAAATATTCAGCTCTTACAGAGCTTCTCATAAGATTTAAATAAAAAATACCATATGAATTTAGAAAAAATCTATTCTGAATTACTCTTGAACATTGGCTTTCCATTAAATGAAATTCAGCAAAACTGGGTCAATTTAGAAAAAGCATATTCCGGTAAATCAAGGCATTATCACAACCTGACGCATCTAAAAGATATGATTGTCAGTTTCAAGCACTATGCAGTGCAGGTTCAGAACCCCAATGAAATATTATTTTCTATTTTTTACCATGATTATATTTATAAGAGCAGTAAAAAAGACAATGAACTCAAAAGTGCCGAGTATGCCCTATCGATTTTACCTGAAAACAGCAGCTTGGACAAACAATTGATTTTTGATGCGATCTGCGCCACACAACTCCATACCCACAATACAATTGAAGATATTAACTGGTTAATTGATTTTGATTTAAAAATTCTGACCCGGGATTGGGAAGCCTATCAAATCTATTACGAACAAATCAGAAAAGAATACCGTATTTATCCTGATTTCCTCTACAAACCCGGACGCGCAAAAGCACTGAAACATTTTCTGGAAAACGAATTTATTTTTCAAACTAATGAATTCCGGAATTTATACGAAGAAAAAGCCAGAAGCAATATTGAAAGAGAGATCAGCATTTTAGAAAAAAAATAATCACGCAAAGACGCAGAATCGCAAAGTTTTTGTTTTAAAGCACAAATTATACATTGTTTGTCATTTCGACGAAGGAGAAATCTTCGCAAGAAGCTCGGTAAAGATTGGACTTTCATTGTGGAGTTACTTATAGGGATTTCTCTTTCGTCGAACTGACATAGCAATGCGTAAAATCATTTTAATCCTTTAATCTGTGACTAAAAAAACTTTGCACCTTGAGCCTTTACGAGCAAAAAAACATAAACTATGTCACAAAACAAAAATGCCTTAATTCGGTATAAAACCATCGACAAATGTCTCCAGAACAAATACCGACAATGGACTTTAGACGACCTCATCGAATGCTGCTCTGATGCTTTGTTTGAATACGAGGGTCGTGCAAATCCAATCAGCAAGCGAACCATACAAATGGATATTCAGCTCATGCGGAGTGAAAAACTGGGCTATAATGCCCCAATTGTAGTTTACGATAAAAAGTACTATAAATATGAAGACGACGAATTCACCATAACCGATATTCCGTTAACAGAGACTGATATGAATGTTCTGACTGAAACCGTATCGATGTTAAAGCAGTTTAAGGATTTCTCTCTCTTTAATGATGTATCGGATATTCTACAGCGTTTGGAGGATAAAATCTACGCTGAAAAATCACATACAAAACCTGTTATCTATCTGGACAAAAATGAAAAGCTGAAAGGGCTTCACTATTTAGATGAAATTTATCAGGCCATTATCAAAAAGGTGGCTTTGGTCATTACCTATAAATCATTTAAATCCCGGGAGGAAAACAAGTTTAACTTCCATCCCTTTATTTTAAAGGAATTCAACAACCGATGGTTTCTCGTAGGAAAGAAAAAAGGTTCGCAGCCCATTACCAATTTGGCTCTCGACAGAATTATAGCCATTGATTATGATTTTAACCTCCCTTATTTAGAAGAAGATTTTGATGCGGAACTTTTTTACAAAAATGTAATTGGCGTTACGGTAAACACCGGTTCTCAACCCCGAAAGATCGAACTCTGGATTGATGCAATCAATGCGCCTTATGTTTTAACCAAACCCCTGCATCAAACGCAGCGACTGATTAAAGAAAATGAAGACAAAAGCATCATCGTTCATTTGTTTATCACTCCAAATTATGAAATGGAACGCATTCTTTTGGGTTTTGGCAATGGTATCGAAGTCATTAAACCCGAAAACCTCCGAAACAGGATGAAAACAATACTTCAAAAGGCAATTTCGCGATACGAACCGGAAATTCCTATTGAATTAAAGCCATAATTTTTTATAAAATGCAGAATTTTATCTTAATTTAAAACGACAAAACAATTTTTACAGCATAAATTTTGTTAAAACATCAAAAAAGAATAGTATATTTCAATTAAAATTAAACCATAAACCCCTATAAATCAAAGGATTTTTTTAACTAACCAAAAAAATATTCAAAAATTATATGCATGCATAGTATTTTTTGATTATATTTGAAATCGATATAGTTACATATGAAAGAGAAAACAATAGATTATATTTTGCGTGCTACATGGCAAGCTGTATCAAGAATGTACAACGAAGAGGCTGCCAAATACGATGCCACAATGGCCACCGGATTTGCCCTTTTAAGTATAGATAAGGAAGAAGGAACCCCATCAACAGCTTTGGGACCAAGAATGGGCATGGAAGCCACAAGCCTAACCCGAACATTAAAATCAATGGAAGACAAAGGTTTGATTGTTCGCAAAAAAAACCCAACAGACGGTCGTGGTGTTTTGATTTACCTGACTGAATTTGGAAAAGAAAAAAGAGATTTATCTAAAAATACAGTTTTAAAATTTAATGAAACGGTAAGAAAACATGTTTCTGACGAGAAACTAAAACATTTTATCGAAGTATCTGAAATCATAAACGAATTAATTCAGGATAAAAACATATTCAATCAAACAGAAAAATTAGAAAATGAATAACCTTAATTAATAAAGGCCCATTCAAATCAAATAAAAAACAAAATATTAACTATGAAACGCACAATTAAAAAAGTCGCTGTAATTGGATCCGGAATTATGGGTTCAGGAATAGCTTGCCATTTTGCCAATATTGGTGTTGAAGTTTTACTGCTTGACATCGTACCACGCGAGTTGACAGAAGCTGAAGCCAAAAAAGGATTAACGCTTGAAAGTAAAGCTGTTCGCAACCGAATAGTAAACGAGCACTTGGCGAATTCATTAAAATCAAAACCATCTCCTATTTACAGTCAGAAATTCGCAAACCGAATTACTACAGGAAATACGACGGATGATATGGCAAAAATTGCCAATGTTGATTGGATTATTGAAGTTGTTGTGGAGCGTTTGGATATTAAAAAACTGGTATTCGAACAAATCGAAAAATTCCGTAAACCGGGAACTTTGGTTACATCAAATACTTCCGGTATTCCAATTCACTTTATGAGTGAAGGAAGAAGCGAAGATTTCCAACAACACTTCTGCGGAACCCACTTTTTTAACCCTGCGCGTTACTTAAAATTATTTGAAATTATTCCTGGTCCAAAAACTTCAACAGAAGTATTGGATTTCTTAAACGAATACGGATCTAAATTCTTAGGTAAAACTTCGGTTGTTGCCAAAGATACTCCGGCTTTTATTGGAAACAGAATTGGTATTTACGGAATCCAGAGTTTATTCCACTTAGTGAAAGAGATGGGATTAACAATTGAAGAAGTTGATAAATTGACTGGTCCGGTAATTGGCCGTCCAAAATCGGCTACTTTCCGTACTGTTGACGTTGTTGGTTTAGATACTTTGGTGCACGTTGCCAACGGTATTTATGAAAACTGCCCGAACGACGAACAACACGAATTATTCAAACTTCCTGATTTCATCAACAAAATGATGGAAAATAACTGGTTGGGAAGCAAAACAGGACAAGGTTTTTACAAAAAAGTAGATAAAGATATTCTTTCTTTAGACTTAGATACATTAGAATACCGTGCTGCTAAAAAAGCAAATTTTGCTACACTTGAACTTACAAAAACGATCGATAAACCAATCAACCGTTTTAAAGTTTTAGTAAAAGGAAAAGACAAAGCAGGAGAATTCTACCGTAAGAGTTTCGCCGGGATGTTTGCTTATGTGTCAAACAGAATTCCTGAAATCTCAGACGAATTATACAAAATTGACGACGCTATGAAAGCTGGTTTTGGATGGGAAAATGGTCCATTCGAAATTTGGGATGCCATCGGTGTTGCCAATGGAATTGAAATCATGAAAGCAGAAGGTTTAGCACCAGCTGCATGGGTTACTGAAATGTTAGCTTCCGGAAGCGAAAGTTTCTATTCTGTTAAAGAAGGAGCAACTTATTTCTATAATATTCCAACAAAATCACAACTTAAAGTTCCTGGACAAGATGCCTTTATTATCCTAAACAACATTCGCGAAAGCAAAAAAGTTTGGAGTAATAGTGGTGCAATCATCGAGGATTTAGGAGATGGAATTTTGAACTTAGAATTCCAATCTAAAATGAATACTATTGGCGGCGATGTACTACAAGCCATCAATAAAGCAATCGACTTATCTGAAAAAGAATATCAAGGTTTAGTTATTGGTAACCAGGCAGCGAATTTCTCTGTTGGAGCTAATATCGGAATGATTTTCATGATGGCGGTTGAGCAGGAATACGACGAGTTAAACATGGCGATCAAATTGTTCCAGGACACCATGATGCGCGTTCGTTACTCTTCAATTCCAGTTATCGTAGCCCCTCACGGAATGACTTTTGGTGGTGGATGCGAAATGAGCTTACACGCTGATAAAGTAGTTGCTGCTGCTGAAACCTATATGGGATTAGTTGAATTTGGTGTAGGTGTACTTCCAGGTGGTGGTGGATCTAAAGAAATGGCTTTGAGAGCTTCTGATTTATTCCGCAAAAATGATGTGGAATTGAACGTTCTTCAGGAGTATTTCTTAACCATTGCTATGGCAAAAGTTTCGACTTCTGGTTATGAAGCTTTTGACACCGGACTTTTACAACATGGAAAAGATATTATTGTAGTCAACAAAGACCGTCAGATTGCAGAAGCTAAAAAACATGCTTTGTTGATGGCAGAAGCGGGTTATACACAGCCAATCAGAAGAACTGATGTTAAAGTTTTAGGAAAACAAGCATTAGGAATGTTCTTAGTTGGAACAGATCAGATGGAAGCCGGAAAATACATTTCGGAACACGATAAAAAAATCGCTAACAAACTGGCTTATGTAATGGCTGGTGGTGATTTATCTGAAGCAACTTTAGTATCTGAACAATACTTATTAGATATCGAACGTGAAGCTTTCTTATCTCTTTGTACAGAGAGAAAAACATTAGAAAGAATTCAATACATGTTGACTAAAGGAAAACCACTTAGAAATTAGATAAGTAGAAGAAAGATGTAGGAAGCAAGATTTCAAAACAAAGTTTTGTCTTTTCTCTTGCCTCTTATTCTATAAATCTTAAAAAAACAAAACAAATGAAAACAGCATATATCGTAAAAGCTTACCGTACTGCGGTAGGAAAAGCACCAAAAGGGGTTTTTAGATTTAAAAGACCTGACGAATTAGCAGCAGAAACCATCCAGTTTATGATGGATGAGTTGCCTAATTTCGACAAAAAACGTATCGATGACGTTATGGTTGGAAACGCCATGCCGGAAGCAGAACAAGGACTTAACGTTGGGCGTTTAATCTCTTTGATGGGATTAAAAGTAGAAGATGTTCCTGGTGTTACGGTTAACCGTTATTGTGCATCGGGATTAGAAACTATCGGAATGGCAACTGCTAAAATTCAATCCGGAATGGCAGATTGTATCATTGCTGGTGGAGCTGAAAGTATGAGTTTTATTCCGATGGGAGGTTACAAACCAACTCCGGATTATAAAGTGGCTGCTGCAGGTCATGAAGATTACTATTGGGGAATGGGTTTAACTGCTGAAGCGGTTGCCAACCAATACAAAATCTCCAGAGAAGACCAGGATGAGTTTGCTTACAACTCTCATATGAAAGCTTTAAAAGCACAAGCAGAAGGGAAATTTGACAAACAAATTGTTCCAATTACTGTTGAGCAGACTTTTATCAATGAAAATGGTAAAAAAGAAACTAAATCATACGTAGTAAAACAAGACGAAGGCCCAAGAGCCGGAACATCTGTTGCTGCCTTAGCCGGTTTAAGACCTGTTTTTGCTGCTGACGGTAGTGTTACTGCCGGAAACTCTTCTCAAATGAGTGATGGTGCTGCTTTTGTTTTAATCATGAGCGAAGAAATGGTAAAAGAATTAAACCTTGAGCCAATCGCACGTTTGGTAAACTTTGCTTCTTCTGGTGTTGAGCCAAGAATTATGGGTATCGGTCCTGTAAAAGCAATTCCGAAAGCATTAAAACAAGCAGGATTAACACTAAACGATATTGAACTAATCGAGTTGAACGAAGCTTTTGCTTCTCAGGCTTTGGCAGTTACCCGCGAATTAAACATCAATCCGGAAATCGTAAACGTAAATGGTGGAGCAATTTCATTAGGACACCCACTGGGTTGTACAGGAGCTAAACTTTCTGTTCAGTTGTTCGACGAAATGAAACGCAGAGGAAACAAATACGGAATCGTTTCGATGTGCGTAGGAACCGGACAAGGTTCTGCGGGGATTTACGAAGTGTTGTAGATTGTTTTTAAGAGGAAAGAAGAAAGAACAAAGATTTTATTCTGGAATGGAAACATTCTAAAATAACAAAATTTTAAAAAGTAGTAAAAAACTTACTTTTAAATTCATTTCTTTCTTATCTTACCTCAAAAAAACATGAGACATAATTTTAAGAATTTGAAAATTTGGATTTTAGCTATGGAAATTACTAATGATATCTATAAACTAACTGCCACCTTTCCAAAATCAGAAACCTATAGTTTGACAAATCAAATGAATCGATGTTCTGTTTCAATGCCTTCTAATATTGCTGAAGGCTCTAACAGAGGGAATAAACACTTTCAGCATTATTTGAATATTAGTTTAGGTTCATCATTTGAATTACAAACGCAATTACTGATAGCTTTTCAAAATGATTATCTATCTAAAACAAAAACAGAAGAAATAGAAAACAAAATAATTGAATTTCAAAAGATGACAACAGGCTTCATAAATAAGTTAGATTAAAATCTTGCTTCTTAAATCTTGCATCTTTTATCTAAAAAAAACAAAATGGCAGATACAATCGAAAAAAACGTAACCCGTGGTGGTCAGTTTTTAGTTAAGGAAACAAAATGCGAAGATATCTTTACACCAGAAGATTTTTCGGAAGAGCAGTTAATGATGCGTGACTCTGTAAAAGAGTTCGTTGACAAAGAATTATGGGCACATAAAGATCGTTTTGAGAAAAAAGATTATGCCTACACAGAATCTTCTATGCGTAAAGCAGGTGAACTAGGACTTTTAGGAGTTGCAGTTCCTGAAGAATACGGCGGATTAGGAATGGGATTTGTATCTACAATGTTAGTTTGTGACTACATTTCGGGAGCTACAGGATCTTTCTCAACTGCTTTTGGTGCACATACCGGAATTGGAACTATGCCAATTACCCTTTATGGTACTGAAGAACAAAAGAAAAAATACGTTCCTAAATTGGCTTCCGGAGAATGGTTTGGAGCTTATTGCTTGACAGAGCCGGGTGCAGGATCTGATGCTAACTCAGGAAAAACAAAAGCTGTTTTATCTGAAGACGGAAAATCGTACTCGATCACCGGACAAAAAATGTGGATCTCGAATGCAGGTTTCTGCAGCGTTTTCATCGTTTTTGCCCGTATTGGTGATGATAAAAACATTACAGGTTTTATCGTAGAAAACGATCCGTCTAACGGAATTTCTATGAACGAAGAAGAGCATAAATTAGGAATCCGTGCTTCCTCTACTCGTCAGGTTTTCTTCAACGAAACAAAAGTTCCTGTTGAAAACATGTTGTCTGAAAGAGGAAACGGTTTTAAAATCGCAATGAATGCTTTGAATGTTGGTCGTATTAAATTGGCTGCTGCCTGTTTAGATGCACAAAGAAGAGTTACTTCAAATGCTGTAAAATATGCTAACGAAAGAATTCAGTTTAACACTGCAATTTCATCTTTTGGAGCTATCCGTTCTAAATTAGCAGAAATGGCTACTAATGCTTATGCAGGAGAAAGTGCTTCTTACCGTGCTGCAAAAGATATCGAAGACAGAATCGCTGCTCGTGAAGCAGAAGGAACTTCTCACCAGGAAGCTGAATTGAAAGGTGTTGAAGAATATGCTATTGAATGTTCGATCCTAAAAGTAGCCGTTTCTGAAGACGTACAATCTTGTGCTGACGAAGGAATTCAAATTTTTGGAGGAATGGGATTCTCTGAGGACACTCCAATGGAAAGTGCCTGGAGAGATGCCCGTATCGCTCGTATCTACGAAGGAACAAACGAAATCAACAGAATGCTTTCAGTAGGAATGTTAATCAAAAAGGCTATGAAAGGTCACGTTGATTTATTAGGACCTGCTATGAAAGTTCAGGAAGAATTAATGGGAATCCCATCTTTTGACACTCCGGATTTCTCTGAATTATTTGCTGAAGAAAAAGGAATCATCGCTAACCTGAAAAAAGTTTTCTTGATGGTTGCCGGAAGTGCTGTTCAAAAATACGGACCAGATTTAGATTCACACCAACAGTTATTAATGGCTGCTTCTGATATCTTAATCGAAATCTACATGGCAGAAAGTACAATTCTAAGAACTGAAAAATTAGCCAAAAATCAAGGTGAGGCTAAAGTACAAGAGCAAATTGCTATGGCAAAATTATACTTGTACAAAGCGGTAGATACTGTTAACTCAAGAGGAAAAGAAGGAATTATTTCTTTTGCTGAAGGTGACGAACAACGTATGATGTTAATGGGACTTAAACGTTTCACAAAATACACAAACAATCCAAATGTTGTAGCCTTAAGAGAGGTTATTACATCTAAATTAGTTGCAGAAAACGAATACTGCTTCTAATATAAAAATAGTTTTTAGCTTTTAATTTGTTTAAACCCGCACTAATCCGAAACAGTGCGGGTTTATTTTTTTTGTTTTTTATCAGACGGTTTACCAAAATAGTGCCCGCAATATTTTTGCAACCATTTGCAAAATATTCGTTAAAATTAACATTGAGACCACTGTAAAATAGTTAAATATCGATTGTATTGCTTTATATTTAGCAATCTAAAAACTCTAAAAAACATAAAATGAAACAAATTAACCTGATTGCCCTGATTTTATGGTGCAACTTTACCACAAGCGTATTTGCGCAAAAAAGCAAAAAGATGGACATCATAGCCTATTACACAGGTGATGACAAGCTAATTAACGAATACGAAGTAAGCAAACTAAACCAAATTATCTTCAGTTTCTGTCATTTAAAAGAGGGTAAACTAAGCGTTGATTCTGCAAAAGATTCTACTACTATCAAATATTTGGTTTCACTAAAAGCATCAAATCCCCAATTAAAAATTATTCTTTCGCTTGGTGGCTGGGGAGGCTGTGAGCCTTGTTCTGCAGCATTTTCAACAGCTGAGGGAAGACTTACTTTTGCAAAATCGGTGAAAGAAGTCAGCGATTATTTTAAAGTAGACGGCTTAGATTTAGATTGGGAATATCCGGCAATTGAGGGACTGCCAGGGCATTTGTTTCAACCAGCCGACAAACCAAATTTCACAGAATTAATCAAAATTTTGCGCTCTACTTTAGGTAAAAAATACGAATTGAGCTTTGCTGCCGGAGGTTTTCAAAAATTTCTCGACGAATCAATCGACTGGAAAACAGTAATGCCTTTAGTAAACCGTGTGAATATTATGAGTTATGATCTGGTAAACGGATACTCAAAAGTTACGGGGCACCATACACCTTTATACAGCACTAACCCAAAAGAAGAATCGACAGACAGGGCTGTTGCGTATTTATTGAAACTGGGAATTCCGGCAGAAAAATTAGTGATTGGAGGCGCTTTTTATACCCGCACCTGGAAGAATGTAGAAAACATCAATAACGGTTTGTATCAGGCCGGTGAACATGTTCAGGGTGTTTCTTTTAAAGACTATGCTCCTTTTTACACCGAAGCTAATGGCTGGAAGTATTTTTGGGACGATAAAGCCAAAGCACCTTTCTGGTACAATGAAAAAGAAAAAACATTTGCTACAGGAGATAATCTAACGTCTATAAAAGCAAAAGCAGAATACGTTAAAGCTAAAAACCTGGGCGGAATTATGTTCTGGGAACTTCCTCTGGACGCTACGCGAAACGGAATGGTCAATACTATTTATGAGGTTAAAACGGCTAAATAATTTTTCTCGCAGATCTGGCAGATTTTTTAATCTTTCTAATCCTTTTAATCTGTGGCAATTGTTCTAACCACATAGAAACATAGAGAAAGAGGTTTTAAACAATAAAAAACGGCAGCTAATCAAAATAGCTGCCGTTTTGTTTATCGTAAAAGTTTCAAACTATATTTTAATTTTAGTCTTACCAATTCACCTATAAAAGGGTTTGGCAGACAATAATTGAAACTAAACGGATTATTTCTTATTCTCGACTACTTTTGGAGCTCTTATCAGTCCATCATACGAAATAAATGCTTTATTGTTACTGGTAATACTAAGGGTCGTGTTTCCATTATAAAAAATAGAAAACATCAAAAGATACACATCATTTTTCCCTTTAACGGTAGCCTTAACAATATAACTTTTCCTTTTTTGCTCGATTTTAATATCTTCCGGAGTCCCTTCAAATTTAATTCCTCCATCTCCTCCATAGTCGACATTAAATGCTCGACCAAAAAAAGGCAAATCACAAGTGGTCTTTTCCGTATTAAATCTTAAAAAATAAGTATTGTAATCGAGGATAATAAAGTTCCCTCCCTGCGGAGTCATTTTTTGTGCTTCAAAATCAAACTTTTTAGACGCAACCAGCGCTTCAACTTCTTTTTGTTGCTGCAGTTCTTTTTCTGCCTTTATTTCTTTTTTTGTCTTTTCCTGTCCAAAAACAGAAATCGTTACCAAACAGCATAACACCAATATAATAGATAATTTAGTTTTCATAAAATACAAATTAAAGAGGGTTAAAAAAGGAAGCCGCTATTTTCTGGTAAATCGCATTGTGGCAATATCTCCAGAGATAAAGTGCAATGTTTTTCCTCCATCCGTAACATCGTAGGAGGTTATTTTAGGCAAAGTGCTCATAAAAACCTGTTCGCCCTGCTGAGCATCTTTACACATCATTTTGGTTGTGGCCATAGGCTGTGTCAGATCAATTTTGTTTCCTGTCACGGCAAACGCTCCGTTAAAAGAATTGCAGCCATTATTTCCAGACACGCGATTCTCTTTTACATTAAAGTTAATAGTTGGTTTTTTATTCGGATACAAACCGTCAAAAGCAATTCTCGGACCGCTAATATAGTCAAGTACCCAGGTTCCTTCAAGTTTAGAAACCGCATCTCCTGTTGGTGTTTTAGAGGCATTGCAGGAGATTAAAACAACTCCCAAAAAAACTAAAGTTAAAATTTTCCTGATCATAATATTTAGGATTAAATTAGAAAATAATTAGGTATTGATTTTCATTTTTTACTTCGGAGCCCTACGAATTTACGCAATATTTTTGGGTTCATCGCTTAAAGTCCCTTTAAATTACGATCAATAGTTTTAGATTTTTTTAACTGTTAGCTCCAATCCATGTCGGAATTTTATGTTAAATTTACTTAATCTTTAATATAAAAGCCTCCTTTATGAAAAAAATAATCGTTTCCTTCGCTATAATTACAGCCTTAATCGTTGGCTGTAAGACCAGTACAAAATCAAGTGATGCTAAAAACCTAACTGTAACTTTAGAGCCAAAAAGCAATAGTACAGTGGCCGGAACTGCTACTTTCACCGAAAAAAACGGTAAAGTAACTTTTGTTGCAAAAATGACCGGTTTACAGCCGGGAGTTCACGCCATCCACATTCACGAAAAAGCAGATTGTACTGCTGCCGACGGAAGTTCAGCAGGTGGGCACTGGAATCCTACCTTTAAAAAACATGGAAAATGGGGTGTTGCAGAATACCACAAAGGCGATATCGGAAACTTTACGGCTGATGCTAAAGGTAACGGATCGATAACCTTAACTACTGACGAATGGTGCATTGGTTGTGGCGATGCAACCAAAGATATTTTGGGTAAAGGTTTAATTGTACATCAGGGAACTGATGATTTTACCACACAACCTACCGGAAATGCAGGCGGAAGAGCAGCTTGTGCCGGAATCATTAAATAAAAAAAGAGTAACCAGCAGATTTTCACAAAATCTGCTGGTTATTTCATTTAAATTTTATCCTAAAACAAGAAAAAGATATAGCTTTGCAGCTATAAATTAAAAGTTAATGATTAACCCATCGGCACCAGGCTGGATAGACAAGTTTTTTAGCGAACAGAAGTTTTCAGAGGCTATACCTTTTGAGACTGCAGCGTCGTTCTACAATAAAGTCAGAGAGACCGGTTTTATTTACGGTCATATCATTTCTATTGATTCACAGGTTCCCATCCCTATAAAAGGCTGGTTCAAAACCGAAATTTCAAAAGTAGCCTTACTAAACACTTTGTACGGTGTTTTTTGTTTGGAAAAAAGAAGTTCGGAACCCAATAATTTTATCGCAGAAGTTTTAAAATTTTATAAAGAAATGAGTCCGGAAGGATTTAGTTTGTTCAAAATTTTACTTCCAAAGGATACCCCTTCCCTTTCTTTAGAGAATATCATAGACCAAAGGGTTCAGACGAACGACAGCATTATCAGTAAAAACTTTTCGCATTTGGTAACCAATGCGCTTTTGTTTATTGATGTTCTGGCTTTCAGACAGTATTTAGAACATGGTTCAATTCCTGAAAAATACTTAAAACGAATCGAAGAAACAGTACTGGGTATTGTGGCTCTGGCTTTAAAAACCAAAACCATAAAATCGCAGCACGACGATTTGCTGATTAAACTTTTTGAAGCTTCCATCCGATATTCTAAATTTTCAAAAGTAACGGTTGATACTTTAGAAACCTTACAGCTGGAGTATTACAACAACCAACTTGAGTATTATTACTTAATCGATATGGCCGGAATGGCTTTATGGAGTGATGGTGTTGTTGAAAATGAAGAAGCCTACTTTTTGTACTCTTTAGGTTCGATGATGGGTGTTTCAGACGATTTTGTGACGAAGAGTATTGAAACCACGAATACCTTTATCACTACGCATAAAAAGAAGATTCCTTACTTCAACTATTCCAATCCGGTAAAACATTTTTACGATCAAATGACCCACAGTGTGGTAAAACTGATTGTAAGAAACAAAAACAGATTGGTTAAGGAAATCATTCAAAGCAAAGAATTAATGGTCCTGTTGGCCTATTCAACTACCAGAGATCTGGATGCCAAGGAAAAGAAGAAAGTAAAAAAACAGCTTTTAGACATCTGTAAAACGATTCCGTCACTAACGATCTTTTTACTGCCCGGAGGAAGTTTGTTGTTACCCATTCTTATAAAATTTATTCCAACTTTATTACCGTCTGCTTTTAACGAAAATCTGGACGAAAACGAATAAAAAAAATCGCCCTTTTGAGGCGATTTTCTTTTTTATATTAAAGATCTAACTGATAAACCTCATCCAGTTCTTCGTTCGAACTGATGTTTACATTTAAATCGGTTACAAAACCAGAGTTCAAACCGTAAACCCATCCGTGAAGCATTAAATCCTGTCCGTTTTTCCAGGCTCCCTGCACAATAGACGTTTTAGCCAAGTTGTAAACCTGCTCTTTTGCATTGATTTCAACAAAAGCATTAAAACGCTCTGTTTCATCTTCAATCGAGTTTAGGTACTTATCGTGTAAACGGTACTCATCTTTAATGTGACGAATCCAGTTGTCAATGATTCCAACAGATTGATTTCCCATAGCTGCTTTTACACCACCACAACCGTAATGTCCGCAAACAATAACGTGTTTTACTTTCAAAACGTTTACTGCATAATCCAGAACACTCAACATATTCATATCGGAGTGCACCACCATATTGGCAATATTACGGTGTACAAAAACCTCACCCGGTTTAGCTCCAATAATTTCGTTTGCAGGAACACGGCTGTCTGAACATCCAATCCATAATAATGGCGGTGTTTGTCCTTTAGCCAAATCAGCAAAATAATTTGGATCTAATGCCAATGATTTTTCAACCCATTGTCTATTGTTTTCAAGTAACTGCTTATAAAACTCTCTCATTTTTTTGTTTTTTGAATGGTATTACCCGATGTTTAAATATATTAAAAACAACTTTACTGTAAAGTTATCTAATTTTAATACTTCTCACAATCAAGAAATACCTTAATTAATATAATTTTATTTAAAATCTCCTTTTACCTTTTCTTTTTGAACTAAAGCTCTTTTGGCAACATCATAATAATGTTCAATAGATACATGATTATTGATATCCGGTGAATTCTCAAGCTCATAGGCTTTCTTGAATCCTTTCAGCTTCACTTTAATATTTTCATCGATGGCTCTTGTTTCTTTAAATTCGCGAATCAAATCTAAAACATCGTGTGCAATATACTCTGTATCTGCAGCACTGATAATCACTTTCGAATTTTCGGGGATTTCATTTAAAGTCAGTTTAATCGCTGCCTTATTTAAAAATGAAACTTCCTGTGCCAAATCGATATGAATAACATCTCCATCTTCGTATTCTTCTTTTTTGAAACTGTACGCTCTTTTCAGGTTTCCTCTCAGTACAAAAATAATACTGATCACAATTCCTAAAGCAACTCCTTTAAGTAAATCTGTTGCTACAACAAATACCAAAGTTGCAATAAAAGGTACAAACTGGTACTTTCCTTTTTCCCAGAAATGTTTGAAAGTGGCAGGTTTAGCTAATTTGTAACCCACTAAAATTAAAACAGTAGCCAAAGTTGCCAATGGTATTTTGTTTAATAATGCAGGGATTGACAATACACTAATTAACAAAAGTACCCCATGAATAATAGCCGACATTTTAGACTTTGCTCCGGCATTATTATTGGCCGATGATCTTACCACAACCGATGTCATTGGCAAACCACCTAATAAAGAACTTACAATATTACCAATTCCTTGCGCTCTAAGCTCCACATTGGTGTTGGTATAACGTTTTTGAACATCCATTCTGTCAGCAGCTTCAATACACAATAATGTTTCAATAGAAGCCACAATAGCAATTGTAATAGCAACCACCCAAACTTGCGGATTGGTAACCGCAGCAAAATTTGGTGTAATCAGAATCGATTTAAATTCATCAAAAGATTTTGGAACTGGCAAAGAAACCAAATGTTCTTTTGCAATTGCCAATGGGCTTCCTGTTGAAATAAAAAATTCATTTAAAACTACTCCCGCAACTACGGCAACAAGTGCTCCCGGAATTAATTTCAGTCTCTTTAAAAAAGGAACTTTCTCCCAGGAAAGTAAGATCACAAAGGAAATAACTGAAACTACAACAGCTCCTAAGTGTATGTGATTCAAGACATCAAACAAAAATGAAAAGGAATTGCTTCCGTCATTCTGAATAAAAGCCTGATCGCCTTCAAAATCAGCATCATAACCAAAAGCGTGAGGCAATTGTTTCAGGATGATGATAATTCCGATACCGGCCAACATTCCTTCAATAACGTTGGTTGGAAAATAATTTGAGATACTTCCGGCCTTCAAAAACCCTAATGCTAATTGAATTAATCCAGCAATAAAAACAGACATTAAAAACACATCGAAAGCACCTAAATCAGTAATAGCGGTTAAAATAATAGCTGTTAACCCAGCCGCTGGTCCGGAAACACTAATGTGTGACTGGCTTAGGTACCCTACAACGATACCTCCAATAACACCTGCAATAATTCCTGAAAACAAAGGTGCTCCAGAAGCCATTGCAATACCCAAACACAATGGAAGAGCCACCAAGAAAACCACTAAACCCGAAGCGAAATCAGATTTAAGGTTGGCAAAAAGATTGATTTTTTTTGTCATAATACAATACTAAAAAATGATTCATTAACGATTGACCACATTTATTAAAAATGCAGTTTAATTCAAAATAATCGGAAGTATTATGCCAAGTTGGGAGGTGGAGCAAAAATGCTCGGAGAAATATTGTCTAGTTTTACAATATTTTCAGACACTATGGTCTTTTTTTCAATATAAACGGGCATAACAACTTCATGTTGAAGTATTGCCGGATAAACAGCAGCCTTAAGTTCTTTATGTGAATGTTCTTCTTCAGAGAAACTAAAAAATAGCGACGCATCATTGCTTTTCTTCATCACCGTAACGATCGTCGGGGTAGACAAGAATGCAATAAATATGAATAATAATATGCGAGCGACTAATTTCATTGGAACAAAAATAGTGTTAAACAAATAAAATCAAAGCGAGAGGCCAAAAAATTTATACAAATTTAACAAACATAAAAAAGCAGAATGGTCAAACCCGACCATTCTGCTATAGTAATCATTTTAGGAACAACACATTACAGCTCTTCTTCAAGCCATGCATTCATCATCCAAATTGTTTTTTCCTGCTCGGCAATGAAGTCACTCATCATAGAATTTGTCCCTTCATCGTTAATTTCATCCGACTGTTTTAAGATTTCTCTTTCAATTTTTAACAAATCAGATAAGGAGTTTACAATTAAGTGAACTGCTTTCTCGTCATTTGAAATATTCTTCCCAACAGTTAATTTATTATTTTTAATATAATCATCAAAAGTATGTAAAGGTGTTCCTCCAATAGTTAAAACACGCTCTGCAATCATGTCAATTTTTAACTGAGCATCCGTGTACAATTCTTCAAACTTTACATGCAGATCAAAAAAACGCTTCCCACGAATGTTCCAGTGTATTCCTCTTAAATTTTGGTAATATACCTGAAAATTGGATAACAGAATATTCAATTCTTTTACTAACAATTCTGATTCTTTTACCGGTAATCCTAAGATATTTGTCTTCATAGTTTTCATTTTATAATATGATTACTACAAATTTAAAACAACTTCTTTTAAAATAATATAAAAAAAAATTATATTTTCTTATTTTTGCATCAAAAATTACTATCAAGATGACTATAACTCAATTGCAATATGTATTAGCCGTTGCCGAACATAAAAATTTCACGCTTGCTGCCGAAAAATGTTTCGTTACCCAGCCAACACTGAGTATGCAGATTCAGAAAATCGAAGAAGAATTAAATATTCTGATTTTTGACAGAAGCAAAAAACCCATTCAGCTTACCGATATTGGTCAGAAAATTGTAAACCAGGCCAAGAATATTGTAAACGAAGCGGATCGAATTAAAGACATTGTAGAACAGCAAAAAGGTTTTATTGGAGGAGAATTCCGTCTGGGGATCATTCCGACCATTATGCCAACACTTTTGCCCATGTTTTTAAACAACTTCATCAAGAAATATCCAAAAGTAAAACTATTGATTGAGGAGCTTAATACAGATGAAATTATTCTGAAATTAAAAAATGGCCATTTGGATGCTGCTATTGCTGCTACTCCGCTTGAAGATGAGAAAATCAAAGAAATTGTATTGTATTTTGAACCCTTTGTGGCTTATATACCCGAGCATCACGCCAGTTTTCAAAAAGAAGAAATTGAAGTTGCCGACTTAAACATCAACGAAATCCTGTTGCTTCAGGACGGACATTGTTTTAGAGACGGGATTTTAAATTTATGTAAAAATGCCAGTGACCTCGATCAGAATAATTTTCAGATTCAAAGTGGAAGCTTTGAAACGCTAATTAAACTAGCCGACGAAGGTTTGGGTACAACGCTACTTCCGTACCTGCACACCTTAGACTTAAAAGATTCCGACAAACAGAAACTACGTAACTTTAAGGAACCGAAACCAGCTCGTGAGGTAAGTTTGATTTACCCGAAGAGCGAATTAAAAATGCAGATCATTGACGCCCTCAGATCTACAATTGCCGGAGTAGTTAAAGGAGCAATTGTTTTTCAGAACGTTCAGATCATAAGTCCGCTACAAAAGAAATAACAATAAAAAAGGAGCCAAGTGGCTCCTTTTTTTTATACTTTGATTAGTAGTAGACTTTGTTTTAGTTCTGGTTTTTCAATAATGAAATTTAATAACCATTCTTGCAATTGTTCCATTTCGTACGGTAACAGTGTTTTGATAGCTTTCTCTAATTCTTTACAGAAAAGTATCGGGTCGAAACTTACTCTCTCAAGTATTGATTTCGTGTAATCAAACATCATTTTTGACATAATAAAATAAGATTTTTTGGGGGTTATCTATATTTTCAAACTCGCAACAAATTTAAACAAATATCATTCACGAGTACCGATTTTAACTTATTATTTTAAAAACTTTAGCAACGAATACGATTTCTTAATGCATATAAATCAATCTGGAATCATTCTAAACAACTCATTTAAACCTTTTTAAAGGCCCGAAACATTTCACGTTTTCCCGGAGGTCCTGCCAATTTTTCGACTGTAAATCCAACCTCAATCATGCTTCTTTTAACAACTCCGCGAGCTGCATAGGTTACCAACACTCCATTTGGCTTTAAACTATTGTACATTTTCCTGAAAATCTCGGTGCTCCAGAGCTCCGGTTGCACCCGATATCCGAAGGCGTCAAAGTAAATCAAATCAAAAATTTCAAAATCGTCTATTTCATCAAAAAATTGTTTCCTTTTGGTTAAGCCAAAATCGTTGGTGATGGCTACTTTCTGATTCCATTCACATTCGTGCATTTTCTCAAAAATAGCTTTATGAGCAGTAGCCTCCAATTCGTCGACGTAATTCATAGCCAATACTTCTTTCGCATCAACCGGGTAAGCTTCTACTCCAACATAATCAATTGGCTGTTGCTTTTGACTGGATTCTAAAAAAGTAATAAAAGCATTCAAACCCGTTCCGAAACCAATTTCCAGAATACTTACCGGAGCATCGCCGAATAAGGAAAGACCATTTTTTATAAATACATGTTTCGCCTCCTGAATTGCTCCGTGTTTCGAATGGTAACACTCATCCCACTCCTGCAAATGAATTGTGGTTGAACCATCTAGCGTTTTAATTATTTCTCTTTTCACCTTTTTCAGAATTTACAATCCGTTTCTACTGGTATTTCGATCGTTTTAAGTGCCAAATTTAGTCAAAACAAATGCGTAAAGCCTTAAAAAACGGTTCATTTTTCATAAATTCTTTATAAAAATGTCTTAATTTTTTCACTTTATTATAAGATAAATAAATCTCAGTTAAAGCCCGTAAATAATGCAGTTTTACTAAGTAAATTATATATTTTTACTTAATTTTGCATTCAGTAAAATCTATATCACAGCAGATCATTGCTTTAGATTTTCTGTGCTATTAATGATAATTACCTAAAAAAACTTTACATAATTAATTATGAGTACAACTCAAACACACAAAATTGAAATCAGAAAAGCAACTTCGTCAAAAATAAGCGGAGTAGACTTTCAAAACCTAAGCTTTGGTTCTGTTTTTACAGACCATTTATTCGAATGTGATTTTAAAAACGGAGAGTGGCAAAACCCTGTCGTTAAACCTTATGCTCCTATTTTGATGGATCCTTCTTCAAAAGTCTTCCACTACGGACAAGCGATTTTTGAAGGAATGAAAGCTTACAAAGATGACAATAACGATGTTTGGTTGTTCAGACCTGATGAAAACTTCAAACGTTTTAACGCCTCTGCGGTTCGTATGGCAATGCCAGAAATTCCGGAAAGTATTTTCATGGACGGTTTGAATGAATTATTGAAAATTGACCAGGAATGGATTCAAAAAGGAAACGGAAGCAGTATGTACATCCGTCCATTTATGATTGCAACCGGCGCTGGTGTTGTAGCAAATCCTTCTGACGAATATAAATTTATGATTTTACTTTCTCCTGCACAGTCTTATTATGCCGGTGAAGTAAAAGTAATTATCGCTGAACATTACAGTAGAGCTGCAAATGGAGGAATTGGAGCAGCAAAAGCTGCCGGAAACTATGCTGCACAGTTTTACCCAACTAACCTGGCCAACAAAGACGGTTTCCAACAGGTAATCTGGACTGACGATGCTACTCACACGAAACTGGAAGAAGCAGGAACAATGAACGTTTTCTTCAGAATCAACGACACTTTACTGACTGCTCCAACAAGCGAAAGAATTTTAGATGGTATCACCAGAAAAAGTTTGATTGCTATGGCAGAAAAAGAAGGTCTTAAAGTTGATGTTCGTCCGGTTCTGGTATCAGAATTGGTAGAAGCCGCAAAAAGCGGAGCATTAAAAGAAATTTTCGGAGCAGGAACTGCCGCTGTAATAAGCGTAATTAAAGGTTTCTCTTATCAGGATGTGTACTACGAAATGGCACCGCTTGAGAATTCTTACGCTTCTTTATTGAAAGAAAAATTAACAAGTCTTCAAAACAAACTTTCAGAAGATACTTTTGGCTGGACTGTAAAAGTACAGTAAGCAAAGACACCTCTATAAAACAAACCCGACAGATTTCAAAAACCTGTCGGGTTTGTTATTTTAAAGCAATTTTGAAAAATCAGGTTTAAAATAATTAGGACCTTTCATCACTTTTCCGTCTTCTCTGTAAATCGGCTGGCCGTCTTCGCCCAACTTACTCATATTACTACGCTGAATTTCATCAAAAACAGCTTCAATTTTATCCTGCAAACCGTGCTCGATAATGGTTCCGCACAAAATATACATCATATCTCCAAGAGCATCAGCAATTTCAAGTAAATCATTGTTTTGAACCGCTTCCAGGTACTCCTCATTTTCCTCTTTCATTAAATTATAACGAAGCAGTTTTTTAGTCTCTCCCAAATCAGCAATTGGCGCCAGACTATGTCCTATTCTAAAAGCAGTATGAAATTCAGTAACTGCATCAAGTTGTTTCTTCATGATATTATTTGATTAAATGAAATGGCAAATTAGCAACAATTCGTATACAATTCTCTAAATTTGCCAAAAATAATTTTTAACTATGTTTAGTCAAGGACAATTAATATTCGGACTCTGTTTTTTTATTGCATTCGTAATCGTAATGATATTCGCTTATCGAAAGGATCTTGCTTTACACAAGGTTTTTTACAAGGGAAATTATAAGGTACTACTCGTCTTCTTACTTTTTATCGCCATTTTATTTGTGATCAAATTTTTCTTCAAAAGATAATTCCAAAAAGGAATTTCACTATTGGAACGCAACTGATTTTAACCGGAGAGCTGTAATTTCAATACTCAGCAACATTGCCCACCACAATATTCTTTTGAGGTTATATAATTAAAGAGCTTTTAGAACGTTTTATCTGGAACTTTTCCGGATGAGGACAATTGTATAAAATATACTTTTATCACCCTGTTATTAGTGCGACTAGTAATAAATTTTATAACTTTACGACTCCAAATAAACCAGCCCAATGAAGATTCTTAAATACTTATTCCTTCTATTATTATTAAGCCTTGTTGCCCTTACTGTTTTTGTTGCTACTCAAAAAGGAATCTTTTCTGTGGAGAGAAGCAAAGTAATCAACTCACCAAAAGCTACGGTATACAATTACCTCAATGATTTTAGAAATTATGAAGATTTTGAATCCTGGTCTGTTGAAGATTCTTCCATCAAAATGACATTCCCTAATAAAACGGTCGGAAACGGCGCCTCTTTTTATTGGACAAGTTCTGAAGGAAACGGAAATGCTATTACCTTAAAAACAAAGGATGGAGAAAGCATTCAGCAAAAAATGAAATATGACGGAACGGAAGCTGATGTAAACTGGACTTTTAAAGATACTTTGGCCGGAAAAACAAAAGTGACCTGGAAAGCATCAGGAACCATGAGTTTTTTATTTAAAATCTACACCGCTCTAAACGGAGGTTCTGATAAAGTAATTGGAACCATTTACGAAAAAAGTCTCGCAAACATTGATAAAAACTTAGATTACGAAACCAAAACCTACTCTATAAAAGTAAACGGTCTGGTAAAGAAAATCGAAACTCCGTATATCAGACAAACGTTTACGAGTGAAATTGGAAAAATAAGCAAGAATGCCCGAATCGTTATTCCGAAACTGATAACGTTCAGCAAAAACAATGGTTTATCAACCAATGGCAAACCTTTTATCATTTACCACACCTACGACACCACAACCGGACTGGCTAAAATTTCGATCTGTTTGCCTACGATTAGAGAAATCCTAACCACATCAGGTAGCGACATCTCCGTGGAAAACTAAACGGCTTTGAAGCGGTAAAAACCACTTTAAAAGGAGATTACACACATCTTAACGAAGCCATTAAAAAAACAACCGCTTTTATCAACAACGAAAAAATCACTCCTGATTTAAGCTGGTCGCATCTTGAAATTCTAACCTTGAGCAAACTGGATGTAAAAAGCCCGTCGAAACTAATGACCGAAATTTATTATCCAACAAAACCTAAAGTAATTCCGGTAGCCAAAGTTCCTGTTTACAGACCTGCTACTACCGATCCGGCAGCCGTAAAACCTGCAGAAACCCCTAAAACACCTGAAGAAGAATCGGAATTCTAAAATAATTAAAGGGGCATTAAACCTTTTGTTTAAAATTCATTCTAATACCATAAATAAAGGAATTTGGCAGACGAGAAGGAATTTATTCAACAATTATTAAATCCTGCAACGCAAAATACTGCGTTTCAAAAACTCGTGTCTGATTATCAAAAACCGCTGTATTCTCATATTCGAAACATTGTTTTGAACCATGACGATACAGACGATGTTTTGCAAAATACTTTTGTAAAAGTCTTTCAGTATTTAAAGAACTTTAAAGGAGAAAGCAAACTTTTCTCGTGGATGTATCGAATTGCAACCAACGAAGCTTTGACATTTTTAAGTCAGAAAGCAAAACTTAACGGATTAACTTCTGAAGCGCTACAAAATAAAACCATCGACAATTTAAAAGCGGATGTTTATTTTGACGGAGACGAAATTCAGATCAAACTTCAAAAAGCGATCGTAACCCTGCCCGAAAAGCAGCAGCTGGTTTTTAAAATGAAATATTTTGAAGAATTAAAATACGAAGAAATTGCAGAGATTCTCGGGACATCTGTTGGTGCTTTGAAAGCATCTTATCATCATGCTGTAAAAAAAATTGAAATATATGTTACCTCAAATTAAACCTTTTGTAACAACAACTGTCTAATAGCTATTATGAAAACATTTAAATTAGAAAACGAACCGAAAATAAAAACTGGATTTAAGACTCCGGAAAATTATTTTGATGATTTTTCGACAAAGGTTTTACAACAAATAAACGAAAAGAAAGAAGTAAAAGTAATTCCGATTTACAAACGCAAAAAAGTCCTTTCAATCGTGGCTGCTGCAGTTGTTTTTATGGCTTTAATGATTCCTATCGTCAACAATTACAACAAAACATCCAAAGACCTTGACGAAGACACTTTGGAAACCTACCTGTCCTATCAGTCCAATTTGAATCAATACGATTTGATTCGCGAACTGGATGATAAAGACATTGATAAACTCAATAAAAATGTTGCGCTCGAACAGGAAACACTTGAAGACATACTAGCGACCAACCCAAATCTCGAAAATTTAATTTCAGAATAAAACAAAAATTTCAAAAGATGAAAATTAAAAATATACTACCGATAATTCTATTCTTTATCACCTTCTCTTTTTATGCCCAGAACGATAAAACGGATGAAAAGCGGGAAAAGATTAAAGCATATAAAGTTTCTTTCTTAACGACAGAACTTGAGCTAACCTCAACAGAAGCCGAGAAATTCTGGCCTATTTACAATACATACGACGACAAGCAATATGAATTGCGCCATGAAAAGATGAAAATGTATTTGCGTAAATTAGACGACGACAACATCAGTACCATGTCTGAAAAAGAAGCTGCTGCACTCCTCTCGCAAATAGAAAGCGCAGACAAAGAATTGTACGTCCTTCGCGACAAATACAACAGCAATTTAAAAAAGATACTTTCAGCCCGAAAAATATTAAAGCTTAAGAAATCGGAAGACGACTTTAACCGCAAACTTTTAAAACAATATCGCGACAAAGCCGCCAAAAACTAATAACAAAACAACAGCAGCGAGAACCCCATATAATAATACTTACTTTATTATTTGGGGTTCTTGTTATTTAAAACGGATTCGGATTACTTTATTGTGACCAGCGGCAATTGCCGTATTTCTGTTCACGAAACGAATGGTAAAAAGTTTGGTATCTGTTGATAATTGCGTCCAGTTCTCGCCACCATTCTGCGAATATTGTATCCCTTCAGAACCTACACAAATAATTTCTTTGCCATTTCCTCCCGGAACATACTGCACGCAAGAAGCGTATCCAAAGCCCATACCCTGACCAATTAACTGCCAGGTTTTCCCTCCGTCTGTAGTAAAAGCTTTATTGTCCTTTTTTTGATTTGGAAGTTCGTAATCACCACCGGCAATAAATCCGTGTTTCGAATCATAGAAATCAGCTGTAAAAATACCAGTCATGGTTTTCCCTTGTACGATTGGAGTTTCAATGGCTTTCCAGGTTCTTCCTTTGTCTGCCGAATAAAAAACACGTGCTTTTTTCCCTCCGGAAACCAGCCACGTATCATTCCCTTTTATCACAATATTTGTATTACTGGCTGCAAAGGCTGCTTCGCCCTCGGCATTTGTAGGCAATTTATCCGATAATACTTTCGTCCACGTTTCTCCTCCATCGCGTGTGATAATGATCGAAAAAGTATCCTCTGTAGGATCTCCGATTGCAATTCCTTCTTTATCATTCCAAAACTGCATACTATCGTAAAACACTTTCGGATTAACTTCTTTATAGACTAATTTTACTTTTTGCGTTTTTTTAGAAACCTGATAAAGCAATGCAGGATTCCCTACACTTAACAAAAAGATATTGTTTGCATTTTGAGCAATACTTCTGAATTCCAGCTTCAAAGTATCACGATAAATATGATCTTCAAACTTCTCTTTTTTATCTAAATCATAAAACCCAAAACGGGAGTTATCGGCACCATACCAAATTTTATTTTTGTCGATTACAATGGCTCTGATACTAATTTTATCCTGAAACAAAGTATCTATCTGTATTGATGTAAAACCCGTGTTAAAAATTCCCTTTCCACTATTATTCAGCGTTTTAAAAGACATTAACAAAATTAAAGCACCAAAAAATAATATTACTTTTCTCATACAAACTAGTTTTTTAGCGCTAAAATACAATTATTTATAACACCTGAAATAAGTTTCCCTCTTTTTTCTGGCACAGTAATTGGATACCTCCAAATATTAATCTTAATATGATTTAAAAATGAAAACTAAACTACTTTTTATAGCCCTCCTCACAATAGGTTTGAGTACTGTACAAGTACAAGGTCAAACTACGGTATATGCAAAGAATTCAGATATAAGCGATAATTTAGATTTAAGAGCTGTGGCTTCTATGTTTGGAGAATCTGCTAATTTACAGGATTTCGAAAGACGTTTGAATGATCCGAGATATCAAATCTCAAATCTTGATTTAAATGACGATAATCAGGTTGATTATCTTCGTGTAATCGAATCTGTCGAAAGCAGAACGCACGTTGTGATTATTCAGGCGGTTTTAGATCGCGATGTTTATCAGGATATTGCAACTATTGATGTCGAAAGAGACAATTACAACAAAGTGAGTGTACAAATTGTTGGGAACAGCTACTTGTACGGTGCCAATTATATTTACGAACCGGTTTACCATGCGGTTCCTGTAATTTATACTTCGTTTTGGGTAACCAATTACAGACCTTATTGCTCTACCTGGGGCTGGAACTATTATCCAAGATATTATAGTGCCTGGAGACCTTATCCGATTTACAGATACCGAAACAACATCAATCTGTGCATCAATGTAAACAACAGCTACAACTATGTAAATACAAGAAGAAGTTACAGAGCTCCCGTTTTGTATGAAACAAGACGTACTTATGGCTACGAAACGAGACGTCCTGACTACAGCTTTGCTCAGAGAAACTCTAACGCCAGCAACCGATACGATCTGGATCAAAGACGTGTTACAACGAGAGAGTACGGAAGAAATCAAAATACGTACACGACAAACCGATCTACTTCAGATAGAGTATCTACTACAAATGATCGTACGACCAATAGAAATTATTCAGAGAACAGAAATTCTTCTGATAGAAGTTCTTCCGATAGAAATTACACTACGAATCGTACTGCTTCTTCAAACAGAGATTACTCAGGTGCAAACACAACTCCTGTGAGAGTTGAAAATTCAGGAAGAAGTGAAAACAGAAGAGATTACAGTCAAAACAACTCAAATACTTCCAGAGGAAATTCACAAACCTATGGAAATACAGAGCGAGTTTCGACTCCACAAAGAACAGAATCTTCCAGAAATTATTCTGACAACAGAGGAAATTCAGCGAGACAGCAAAGCTCTCAAAGCACGCAACGTTACGAAGCTCCAAGAGCAAGTCAGGAGTCCAGAAGCAGTGAACCACAAAGAGAAAGCGGTTCAGGCGGCAGAAGCAGCGGCGGCAGAAGAATTTAATGTAAAAATTGCATTTCCTTATAAAAATCAAAAGCACAATTTAACGATTGTGCTTTTTTTTATCTTTTTATCTATAATTGAGGTTAGTTTGTTTTAAAACAGTAAATTTGCAACCGTCTTTTATAAAAATATACATGAGCGCATCGCATAAAAACTTACATAGTAAGTTGTCTATAGGGGGTTTATTGATAACATTAGGAATTATTTATGGAGATATTGGTACTTCTCCATTATATGTAATGAAAGCCATACTTGGTGATTATGCCATTAATTCTGATATTGTTCTTGGCGGAATTTCATGTGTTTTTTGGACTTTGACTTTACAAACTACGATTAAGTACGTACTTATTACCTTAAGTGCCGACAATCATGGGGAAGGTGGAATTTTTGCCTTATATGCACTGGTCAAAAAAACTAAAATTCAGTGGCTCATTGTGCCCGCCATCATCGGAGGAAGTGCCTTACTCGCCGATGGAATTATAACGCCGCCCATTTCGATTTCTTCTGCTGTAGAAGGAATCAGAGCCTTCTATCCAACCATGCAAACAGAGACCATTGTTTACATCGTTATCGGAATCTTATTCATTCTTTTTACCATACAACAATTTGGAACCAAGCTCGTTGGAAAGTTTTTCGCTCCAATGATGTTAATCTGGTTTGCTATGTTGGGAACACTGGGAACGATTCAAATCCTAAAGCATCCTGAAGTTATTAAAGCGGTAAATCCGTATTATGCTTATCATTTATTATCGATCCATCCTGATGGCTTCTTTGTACTTGGTTTTGTATTTTTATGTACAACGGGTGCCGAAGCATTATACTCTGATATGGGGCACTGCGGAAGAAAAAACATCCGAATCAGCTGGGTATTTGTAAAAACAACTCTGGTATTAAACTATTTTGGACAGGCCGCTTATTTAATTCATCATGAAGGCAGTACGCTGCAACAACTAGGTGGAGAAAACGGAAATCCATTCTATTTAATCATGCCACACTGGTTTCTTCCTTTCGGAATTGTAGTAGCTACTTTGGCTGCAGTAATTGCTTCTCAGGCACTTATCAGTGGATCATTTACTTTGATCAACGAAGCAATGCGTTTGAATTTCTGGCCAAAGGTTAAAATTAAATATCCTACAGAAGTAAAAGGACAATTATACATCCCATCAATCAACTGGTTGTTGTTTTTTGGTTGTGTTGGAATCGTTTTACACTTTCAGAAATCAGGAAATATGGAGCATGCCTACGGTCTTGCGATTATTTTGTGTATGATTATGACCACGATTTTACTGAATTATTATCTAATCATGAAACGTGTAAAATTGTACCTGATGGTGCCGTTAATCACGATTTATTTACTGATTGAATTCAGCTTCCTGATTGCTAACATTACTAAATTTGCCGAAGGTGGTTACGTAACTTTAATCATTGCGATCCTTCTGATCTCGATCATGACCATCTGGTATCTGGCTAAGAAAATTAATAAGAGCTACACCAAAATCATCAAAATTGACGATTATAAGAAGGTGTTAATGGAATTGAGTGAAGACTTATCGATCCCAAAATACGCAACGCACCTGGTGTATATGACCAACGCCAATCGTGTTGATGAATTAGAAGAAAAAGTAATTTATTCAATTTTACAAAAACGCCCGAAAAGAGCTGACATATACTGGTTTGTACACGTAAACATTTTAACAGAACCGTACAAAACACAATACAAGGTTACCGAAATTGCTAAGGACGACATTTACAGAATCGATTTTAACTTAGGATTCAGAGAGCCTACCAAAATCAATTTAATGTTTAGAGAAGTAATTCGTGATATGGTAAAACGTGGCGAAGTAGACATCACCAGCCGTTACGAATCTTTAAACAAGAACAATATTATTGGTGACTTTAAATTTGTATTGTCAGAGAAGTTTTTATCCAATGACAACGATTTAAGATGGCATGAAAACATCATTATGAACTCTTATTTCTTCATTAAAAAACTGAGTTTATCTGAAGAAAGAGCTTTTGGTTTAGACAGTAGTTCAGTAAAAATAGAAAAATTCCCAATGGTGCTTCACGCTCCGGAGAATATTGGACTGACAAGAATTACAAAATAAAGCATTTAAAAACATACTCAGAAAACACTCTTTTAAACTTTATTAGAGTGTTTTTTTTCTTTTAAAAAAGAAGTTAAATAACAATCAAAATTAAAAATTTAACTTTCAATCAATTAATAGTACCTTTGCAACTCAAATAATTAAAATGAGATTACACAGAAATTTAGTTTATACTACCATCGATTCTTTAAACGCAATTTTCAATGAAGGAGAATATGCGGATAAAGTGGTAGCCAGAGCCTTAAAAAAAGACAAACGTTGGGGAAGTTCCGACAGGAAGTTTGTTGCTGAAACGATATACGAAATTGTTCGTTGGAAAAGATTATACGCAGAAATTGCAGAAGTTAAAGAGCCGTTCGACAGAGATAATTTATGGAGAATGTTTGCGGTTTGGGCTGTTTTAAGAGGATACCCTATTCCGGATTGGAGACAATTGGAAGGAACTCCTGAGAGAAAAATAAAAGGTCGTTTTGACGAACTTTCTAAAACCAGAGCTTATAGAGAATCTATTCCGGACTGGATGGATGAATTAGGAGTAAAAGAATTAGGAGAGGCCGTTTGGTCAAAAGAAATTGCAGCTCAAAATCAACCTGCAAAAGTTATCTTAAGAACCAATACACTGAAAGGTACTAAGGAAAACTTGAGAAACACCTTGATGGATTTAAATATCGAAACCGAATATTTAAAAGATCAGCCTGAAGCTTTAGTTTTAAAAGAAAGAGCCAACGTATTCTTAACAGACGCTTTTAAACAAGGTTTATTTGAAGTTCAGGATGCCAACTCACAATTAGTAGCCGGCTTTCTGGATGTAAAACCAGGAATGCGTGTGGTAGATACCTGTGCCGGAGCCGGAGGAAAAACATTACACATTGCTTCGTTGATGGAAAACAAAGGGCAATTGATTGCAATGGATTTGTACGAAAGTAAACTGAAACAATTAAAATTGAGAGCCAAAAGAAATGGCGCTTTTAATATTGAGTACCGTATTATTGACACTACAAAAGTGATCAAAAAGTTGCATGAAAAAGCCGATCGCGTTTTAATTGATGCACCTTGTAGCGGTTTAGGAGTTTTAAAAAGAAACCCTGATGCAAAATGGAAATTACAACCGGAGTTTATCGATAACATTCGTAAAGTTCAGTCTGAAGTTTTAGAAAGCTATTCGAAAATTGTAAAACCAGGTGGAAAATTAGTTTATGCTACTTGCTCTGTTTTACCATCGGAAAATCAGGAACAGGTAGAGAAATTCTTAAAGACCGAAATCGGAAAGCAATTTACATTCATTAAAGATCGTAAAATACTAGCCTCAGAATCTGGATTTGACGGATTCTATATGGCGCTTTTGGAGAGAAAGGTTTAATTACTATAAAAAATTCCAAATTAAAAATTCCAAATTCCAATCGATACAATTGGAATTTGGAATTTCTTTTTTCTATTGTTTACCAAGGATCAATTTGGACACATATCTGGTGAAATCAAACAATATGGTGGGATGTTGCCACAGGTTGGCGGTTGTGTTAACTGCTTGGAACATCGCAATTGGTAGCCATTTAAATAATAAATAAAATCACCGCCTTTAATTTGCTTTAATTCGCTCTTACTCAATTGCTCAACATTTGTTAGATTTAAGATAAATTTCATAATTATTAGGTTTTAAAGTTAATACCTTATAAATATAGCCAATTTTTCTTACTTTCAACAAAGTATTTTTTCTACACCAAACTAGGCTTACG
Source organism: Flavobacterium sp. N502536 (assembly GCF_025947345.1). Lineage (NCBI taxonomy): Bacteria > Pseudomonadati > Bacteroidota > Flavobacteriia > Flavobacteriales > Flavobacteriaceae > Flavobacterium > Flavobacterium sp. N502536. Next base: position 346,735 of record NZ_CP110011.1, read on the forward strand.
CAACAGTTTTCCATTCTCATTTTCTTTGAACTTCGGGACAAAAACAATCTCCTTTGGTTTTTCATATTTTCCTAATACATCAAAAAAATCGGGAGCAAACTCTTGCTTCTCTCCTTCTATCACCAAAATTAACTTCTCTCCCAAAACGGTATCGGGAACTCCGGTTACAAAAAACCGACTGTTTATTTTTCCTATCAGCTTACTTTCTATTTGCTCCGGAATCAACTTCACCCCTCCACTATTCACAACATTATCTATTCGTCCCAAAAACACAAACTGGTTTTCATTCACCAATTCCACCAAATCATTGGTCACGATAGGCTCGTTAGAAACCGAAGGCAGGTGAATAACCAGACAATCGCGATCGTCTTTACTTATTTTCACATTCGGAAGAATCGAGAACGCCTTTTCTCCCACTCTTTTAGCAGCGATATGCGTGATCGTTTCCGTCATGCCGTAAGTTTCGTAGATCTCCGTTTTCAAGGGCAGTAATTGCGCTTCCAGGGCACTGTCGATTTTAGCACCACCAATGATTAGCTTCTTAACATTCTTTAATCCAGCTATCGAATTCTGAACCTGCAAAGGTACCATGGCAACAAAATCGTATTGTGTTTTATTTAAAGCCAAAGGCGCAGTACTTGGTGATACCACATCAATATCCAAACCTAAAATTAAACTTCGAACCAGCATCATTTTACCGGCTATAAACTGTGTAGGCAAACAAAGCAATGCCTTGTCACCTGGCTTCAGACCGAAAAAATCACCCGTTGCCAAAGCCGACTGAATCATAGCCTGTTTTTCTAAACGTACTAATTTCGGAAGCCCGGTTGTACCCGAAGTTGTCATTTCAATAAAGTCTTTCTTATCGAACCAGTCCAATAAAAACTCACCAATGGCTCTCTCGTACACATCCCCTTCTTTGATGTAACTATACCCTATGCGGCATAAATCCTTTCCATTTAAATGATAACCATTCAACTTAAAATAATTATGGACATTTTTGTGTGTTAGTTTTGACATGACTGTATGTTTTAATTTGAAGATTCTACAACAACTATTTTACCCGTTAATTTTTCTTTCCAATTGTTCCATTTGTATTTTTTGCTAAAAATAAAAAGCAAAATAGGATAAACCACCACTACCGGCAGTATTACATCCCAGCCCGCTGAAGGTTCTGAGATATCTCTAAAAAGCGAATGCGTTTGAAAGACAGACCAATCCGAAGTCACTAACAAAGCTCCCACTAAATTATTTGCCGCATGAAAACCTAACGCCAATTCCATCCCCTCATCCATCAAGGTAATTACACCCAGAAACAAACCGGTTCCGATATAATACACCATCACTATATAGCCCATCTTTTCGACTTCGGGATTAAGAATGTGCATCGAACCAAATATCAGCGAAGTCATCAGGAGCGGAAACCACTTGTTTTGAGCCAGATTAGCAAAGCCCTGCATGAGATATCCTCTAAAAACATATTCCTCGGTAGAGGTTTGTATGGGTATTAACAGCGTAGCTAAAACCACTAAAATTAAAAAAGGAACGAGTTTAAAATTCCAGACAAACTTCTCGGGAGCATTCAGATAAAGTGCCAGAAAACTCAAAACAGAGAACAAAGCCCATAGTGAAAAAGAAAAGCTTATCCGTTTCCAATCTACCTTTGCTCTCGAGGTCGTAACAGACAAAAACGTCTGGCGGTGCAAATACTTTACTACGTAGTACACTCCGGCAAACGCAAAAACAAAAGAAATCATCACCAAAAATAAAGTCAGATTAAGTTCAAACATACGCATTACTGCACCATTATCAACAGGAAAAGGCTCCCCGGACATATAACTTTTACAAAACACGGCAACAGAAAAAGGAATTTGACCAATAAATGACGCTATAATGATAAAAAACGATCCTAAAAGATACAACCAGAACTTATTATGGGGTTTAATTCCTTGTTCTAAAAACATATTTACAAAAATTTAAAAAATGAGAATTCGATTCAGTAACTAAATCTTATTTTTGGAACTGCTAAAATACCTATTTTTAGTTTAATTATCTTACAGCAATTTAAATATATCAAAATGATACAAATTTATCATAACCCACGTTGTGGAAAATCAAGAACCTGTCTGGCTTTTATTGAAGGAACAAAGCAGGAATATCAGATCATTCCTTATCTGACCGAAACTCCGGACTTTAATGAATTAAAAAAACTACTCGAAAAACTAAATCTTCAGCCCCTGCAATTGGTCAGAACTAAAGAAAAAGTATGGATTGAAAATTACAAAGGAAAGACGCTGACCGACGACCAAATTATAGCCGCTATGGTGGAGCATCCTATTTTAATCGAGCGCCCGATTGTTGTAAAAGACGGCAAAGCAATCATTGGAAGAGATCCGGATTTGGTAGCTTCTTTTTTAGATCAATTATAAAGAACCATATTAACATATTTTTGTGATTTTTCTCTTTAAACCAAAAGCTACATTTGCCGTCTAAAGAGTAATTGAAACCAAAAATCACAATGAAGAAAATCAAATTTGCTGTATTACTTGTATCCTTTCTTACAAGTTTCTACAACTATGCACAACAGGCGCCACCTGCTAAAAACAAGGTAAAAGTTACCGGAAAGTTTTCGAAAAAATAAGTAAACAGCCTCTTGAGTATGCTACCATTTCGTTCACTGCACCAAATGACACCAAAGTTATAGCTGGTGGAATCACCAATCCAAAAGGGGAATTTGACGTGGCTGTAGCATCGGGGACTTACGATATAAAAGTTGAATTTATTTCGTTCAAATCCTCTTTAATCAAAGGAAAAACGATTTCCGAAGACACTTCTTTAGGTATTGTTAATCTATCGGAAGATGCTGCACAATTAAGTGAAGTTGTCGTTCGTGCCGAAAAATCAAGCGTTGAAATAAAACTGGACAAAAAGGTTTACAACGTTGGACAGGACATGATGGTAAAAGGCGGAACTGTAAGTGACGTTTTAGACAATGTACCTTCAGTTTCTGTAGACACCGAAGGAAATGTAAGCTTACGAGGCAGTGACAATATCCGAATTTTAATTGACGGAAGACCTTCAAATGCTATCAATGTAGCCGAAGCTTTGCGTCAGCTTCCAGCCGATGCTATTGACAAAGTAGAAGTAATCACCAACCCATCGGCACGTTATGATGCAGAGGGAGGATCGGGAATCATCAATATTATACTAAAAAAAGGAAAAAACCAGGGCTTTAACGGAACTTTTATCGCCTCAACCGGACTTCCTGAAACTTACGGTTTAAGTGCCAACTTAAATTATAAAACTGAAAAATTCAATTATTTTACGACAGCGGGTTACAACTACAGAACCAATGAAGGTCGAGGATTAACCAATACTTCCTATTATAATGCTGATGGATCTCCAAAAGGTTATTTAGACGAAGACCGCGACACTAAAAGAATTAGAAACGGCTTTAACGCAAGAGCTGGAATGGAATGGACAGTAGCGCCAAACACCTTCTGGACCAATGCCATTAATTATCAAAAAAACTCAGGCGAGGACAAAGATTATATCAACTACAATAACTTTGATGCCGCTCGTGCTTTTACAGGAACAACTTCTCGTTTAAACAATGCCGATACCGGAAGCGAAAACGTAGAATTTACTTCGAACTTAATCAAAAATTTCAACGATAAAGGACACAAACTTACCGCCGATTTATCGATTTCAAGAAATACAGATGACAGCGACGGTATGATTACAGCATTACCGACCTCTAATACTACGCTAAACGATCAGGTACAAAAACAAGTACAACTTCAGGCAGATTACGTTCTTCCATTAGGAAAAGGAAGTCAGTTTGAGGCAGGATACAAAGGAAACTTTGGAGACTTAAATAACGAATACAACGTTACCAACCTCATCAATGGAAACTATGTTATAGATCCAAAAAAATCAAACACTTTAGAATACAAAGAAAACATCAATGCCGTTTACGCGCAATATGGTCTGAAAGTTAATAAATTCTCTTATTTGTTTGGTTTGCGTTGGGAAGACACTAATATTCAGGTAAACCTATTAGACAACAGTATTTTTAACACAAAAAAATACAACAACTTGTTTCCAAGTGCTTTTGTTAGCTATGAAATTTCAGATCAGAGTAATTTTACCGCCAGCTACAGCAAACGTGTATCAAGACCTAGAGGACGTTTCATGAATCCGGCTCTTAATTACGCCAGTAACATTAATATTTTCCAGGGAAATCCGGATCTGGATCCATCCTTAACGGATAAATTTGATGTAGGTTATATCAAAAGATGGGAAAAAGTAACCTTTAGCACTTCTGCCTATTTCGAAAACACAAAAGATGTTTTCAGCTTTGTCAGAACTCCAAATGGAGACAATGTAGACGGAATTCCTGTTATTCTAAGCCGTCCTATTAACTTAGGAAAAGAGCAAAAATATGGTTTCGAATTCACCTTCAACTACAGTCCGTATAAATGGTGGAGACTAAACAGTAACTTCAACCTTTACAATGTAAAAACAACCGGAGAAAACACTTATGTAGATACGGAAGGCAAAACCATTGTGCAAAACCTTAACAATCAAGCCAACACCTGGTTTGCGAGAATCAGCTCAAAAGTTACGTTACCCTACAAAATTGACTGGCAGTTAAGCGGTACCTTCAATGGTGAGCAAAAAACAGCACAAGGTAAAATCTTAGACCAATTTGGTATGAACACCGCTTTCAGTAAAGATGTATTAAAAGACAAAGCGACAATTGCCTTTAATATCAGTGATATTTTTAACTCCAGAGTCATGAGATCGTACACCTACCTTCAAAATGATACCACTCTTGAAAGTCAAAAATCTTACAGCGAAATGCAGTTCCGTAGACGTCAATTCAATCTGTCGTTTACCTACCGTTTCAACAAACCGAAAAGCGACAGAGAAAAACCGGGAGCACCTAAAAATGATGGTGACGGCGGTGGAGAATTCCCTGGATAACACTATAGGTTAAAATCCAAACTAAAAAATCCAAATTCCAATTTTGTAAAACTTAATTGGAATTTGGATTTTTTTTTGGAATTTGGAATTTGGGTTTTGAAATTTGAAACTTCACTTTATCGCATAAAAAAAAGGACTCGTAAAAACGGGTCCTTTTTTATGAAATCAACTTAAAATTAAATTGATTGTTCTTGTTTCTTCTTTGCTCTTTTCTCTTTGAACATTTCCCAGCTAGCACCCGTAACCCAATAAGATACGAAACCTACTAAGAAAAACATCAACCAAAACCCTATAGTTAGTATGGTCAAGAAAAGTAAAAAACCTAAGTACTGTGAAAATTCAAACATGTTTTCCGGAATTTTTGAATGTAATGACAAATGTAAGCCTTATATTTTTCCTTAGCAATAAAATCCAAATCAATTTTCGGGAAATAACATTTATGCTTATATTTATACTCATTTTAAATAAGCTTTTTTTCTTATGGATAACCGCCATTTTACTGAACAATCTCAAGCACAAGAACATGGGAGTTTTCAGGAGCTAATTCCTGCTGTCCGCTATATCTTTTGTACCGAACCCCGGCACAAAAGGATGCCGCTACCATCAGGGCTAGTTCATTCATTTTCATAAGAAATTTCAGTTTTCAACAAACATTTCACATTTCACAAGCAACATTTCACATTTTACAAATAACTTTTTACATACCACATAATGAAATACAGAATAGAAAAAGACACGATGGGCGAAGTGCAGGTCCCAGCCGACAAATATTGGGGAGCACAAACAGAACGTTCAAGAAACAACTTTAAAATTGGAGCAGCTGGGTCTATGCCGCAGGAAATTATTGAAGGTTTTGCTTATCTAAAAAAAGCAGCCGCTTACGCCAATGCCGACTTAGGCGTTTTACCTTTCGAAAAAAGAGATGCCATAGCAGCCGTTTGCGACGAGATTTTAGCAGGACAATTAAAGGACGAATTCCCTCTTGTCATCTGGCAAACCGGTTCAGGAACACAAAGCAACATGAATGTCAACGAAGTAATAGCCAATCGCGCACAAGTTTTAAAAGGATTCAATATTGGAGAAGGCGAACCGTTTATTAAAGCCAATGACGACGTAAACAAATCACAATCTTCCAACGACACCTTCCCTACAGCCATGCACATTGCAGCTTACAAAATGGTGATTGAAACCACCATTCCGGGAGTCGAAAAACTTCATGCTACATTAACGGCAAAAGCAACCGAATTTAAGGATGTGGTAAAAATTGGCCGTACCCACCTTATGGATGCCACCCCATTAACACTTGGACAGGAAATTTCAGGATATGCCGCTCAATTGTCTTTCGGATTAAAAGCCCTTAAAAACACGCTCGCCCATTTATCCGAAATTGCTTTGGGAGGAACCGCGGTAGGTACCGGATTAAACACTCCAAAAGGATACGATGTAAAAGTAGCCGAGTATATTGCAAAATTTACCAATCATCCTTTTGTTACGGCCGAAAACAAATTCGAAGCCCTGGCAGCACACGATGCTATTGTAGAAACTCACGGTGCCTTAAAACAACTGGCCGTTTCCCTAAACAAAATCGCAAACGATGTGAGAATGTTAGCCTCAGGACCTCGTTCGGGAATTGGTGAAATTCATATTCCGGAAAATGAACCCGGGTCATCTATCATGCCTGGAAAAGTAAACCCAACCCAGTGTGAGGCGTTGACAATGGTTTGTGCACAAGTAATTGGAAACGACATGGCAATTGCAGTTGGCGGAATGCAGGGGCATTATGAACTGAATGTCTTCAAACCGGTTATGGCCGCAAACTTCCTGCAATCCGCACGATTATTAGGAGACGCCTGCATCTCGTTTGACGAACATTGCGCACAAGGCATCGAACCAAACTACAAACGCATTAAAGAATTGGTCAACAACTCATTGATGCTGGTTACCGCCTTAAACACAAAAATTGGCTACTATAAAGCTGCCGAAATTGCACAAACAGCCCACAAAAACGGAACTACTCTTAAAGACGAAGCAGTTCGTTTAGGCTACGTAAGCCCGGAAGACTTTGACGCCTGGGTGAAGCCGGAGGAGATGGTTTAATTTTTTTGTTTCAAGTTTCAGGTTTCAGGTTAAAACTTGAAACAAATAAAAAGGAGAAAATTTAAAATTTTCTCCTTTTTATATAACATCAAACTTGAAACCTGAAACAAAGTTTCTATTTTCCGTCTACATAATCCTGCAGGTAACTAAACCTTTCTGTTAGTTTCCCTTTCTCCGTTATTTTAGCGCGTTTTAAAATTCCATCTTTGTCTCCGTTGAAGAAAGCCGGAATAACATGCTCCATAAATTGCTCTCCAAAACCTTCACTGGCGTCTTTTGGAATTTCGCATGGCAAATTATCAACAGCCATCACAACGACAGCTGCCGGATGAAATACATCTACTTCTTTATCTTCCAAAGGAAAATAACCGTACAAAGGCTCTGCAATAGTCGAAGATCGCACCGTACACGCAATTGGACCATTAACATCGCAGGAAATATCGGCAACTACTTTTAGCTTACAATCGCTTGCATTCAACATTTCACGCGTCAGAATCATTGGAGCTCCTGTTGCATAAAAATGACCTGCGAAATAAATATCCGTCACCTTAGTAAACTTTTCAAAATCAGAAACATAAGCTTCCGGATGCGCTACGAAATCTTTAAAATCAACTACCTCACCGTCAATACGTTTGTTATATTCCAAAACATCCAACTGCACGTAAACGGCCTGCGCATACTTCTTCGTCAGATAATTATCAACTGTAATTTCTTTTATTTTTATAGCATCTAAAATTTCTTTGGCACCGCTTCCCACTTTTCCTGTTCCGGTAATAACAAATTTTAAAGACGGCATCGTAATACGCTTCAACTGTTTAATCAAAGCCTCTTTTCCGTCAAGTGTCTCTGCTTTTGGCAATTTAAACAACTCGAACTTTATTCCAAAAGCGCGAATTCCGTTGTAAACTCCCACCATTCCAGCGTACCTGCCAAAACCTATTAAACGACGGTTATGAGCATCTACAATAGTTTCATGGTCATATAAATCAATATTTTTCTCTAAAATAGCCTGCAACAATTTTCTATTATAAGGCTGTTTTTTAATCGTATGCGAAAAAAAGAAATAGGCTTTATTAGGAATCAAATTCTCAACCGGAACCTCTTTTACACCAAATAACACATCACAATTTGAAACATCTTCGGTAACTGTGATTCCCATACTCTTGTACTGTACGTCCGAAAAAATCCTGATATCAGAACTCTCTACCTCCACTACAGCTTCATGATAAAGCTGTTTAAGTCTTGTAAGTTCATTAGGAGCAAAAACAACTCTGCGGTCCGGCGGGTTTTTTCTTTCTTTTATGATTCCAAATTTCATTTAAACGGGTTTAAAATAATTATTAATATAACTTTTTACATCTTATTTGTTTCAAATATAACAAATTTAGTTAAAGTTTTCATGAAGAATTACAATTTAGAATATTTAAAAACCGTTAAAAGCTGACAAACAATCAATTAATTAAACAAAACCTTAATTTTTTGTTAAATAACAGTTTTGGAGTATCTCAAAACGGCAAAACATAACTATTGAATTCTATATATTTGTTTTTAAAGAATGATGAAAATGAGCTTCCTTAAAAAAACAAAGATACCACAAATACTTCTTCTAGTATTAGTTTTAAGTTCTTGTGGAAAAGATAAAAAAACAACCGCAGATACTGCTTCAACGATAGAAGATACTTTACCCAAAATGAAACCGTTAGGCCCGGAAAAAAGAATTTCACAAGCCTATATAAATTCAGTAACCGGAAGAATAAATCACTTTTACAACAAAAACTGGCCCAACAATAGTATGAACGGGAGTTTTTTGGTGGCCAGAAACGGTCAGATTATTTTTGAACGTTACAATGGTTTTGCGAATAAAAACGAAGGCACTAAAATAACTGCAGAAACTCCTGTTCAAATTGCTTCTGTGAGTAAAGTTTTAACTGCTACTGCTGTTTTAAAACTTGTAAATGCAGGTAAAATCGATTTAGATCAAAAAGTAAATACGATTCTAAAAACCTTTCCGTACGAAGAATGCACCATAAGAATGTTGCTTGACCATCGTACCGGAATGCGCAATTATGCTTATTTCACAGACCGGGACAAATCAGTATGGGACAGGCACAATCAGCTTACCAATAAAGATATCCTGGATATTCTGGCTACCAAAAATATTGGTTTAGAATCTCGAACCGGAACACGTTTTAGCTATTGTAATACCAACTATGCGATGCTCGCTTTAATTATTGAAAAAATTACGGGCTTAACGTATAAAGAAGCCATGTCTCAAATGATTTTCAAACCTCTGGGAATGAAACACACTTATGTTTTTGACGATGACAAGGACAGAAAAAAAATTGTTCCTTCTTATAAAGGTAATGGTGTAGAAATTGGTTTTGATTATCTGGATAATGTTTATGGGGATAAAAATATATTTTCAACCGTGCGAGATCTTTTAAAGTTTGACCGCGCCAGAAATTCACCTGACTTTTTAAAACCGGCATTACTTAAACAAGTTTATACCGGCTACAGTAATGAGCGTAAGGGAACCAAAAATTATGGTTTAGGCATCCGAATGATCAATTGGGAAACCGGGCAAAATTTTTATTTTCACAACGGTTGGTGGCACGGCAATACCTCATCGTACATTACTTTGATGAAAGAGCATGTTACGATTATCGCGTTGTCGAACAAAATGACTCGAAATACCTATGCCGTTCGTAAACTGGCGCCAATTTTTGGTGATTATCCGTTTAATTTCAAGGATGAAGAATAATGTTATTTTTCTGAAAGATTTATTACAAAACTAACTTCAAATAGTATAAATTTGCAAACTCATTTTTGGGGTCGACTGGTTTTGACAGCAAGTCGAATTGAAAAGTAAGCACGTCGAGCATTGAGACCTTGCTCGTAAATATAAGATCTTACAATTTTACACGGCGAAAATAACTACGCTTTAGCTGCATAATCCGAATTATAGTACGATTGCGCCACGTTCCTACCAGGTAGGAAAGCTGGATTCTCCTTGAAAGCCTTGGTTTGTGGCGGTCAGTACAGGGGAACCGTAAAAATAAACCTAGATTTCCATGAGCTTCGGGTGGAGATTGAAATTAAGAAGATAAGTGTTGAGTGGTTGTTCCTGACCTGGCTTAACATCGAAAATCCAATCAGGGAATAAACGTGTAGAAAGCTCTTTAGTTGCTTGTTTGGACCCGGGTTCGATTCCCGGCGACTCCACAAAAAAGGGAAGATATTTAAACATATCTTCCCTTTTTTATGCTGGTTTGTTTATAGTGAATAAGATCCAAACAAACTGTAACGACTTAAAGATGTTTTATAACATAGTCGATAATATCTTTAATTATTTCGTCTACTGCATTTTCTTCAGGGTTAAATGTAGTTCCGTCAAAATATCGGGCATCAGTACCATTTCCGGTAGGAGAACGATGATGTACATCAATAGAATCTCTCCAAAAATTAGCATGATTTTTCCATTCCTCCTTATTTACCAAGGCTGGTTCTGTGAACCAAAGATTCCACGACAAAGTATTTCCCGCCTGGAGCATATTCCCTGAACCAAGGTTAAAAGCTTTCATTATTAATTCATTAAAACCATCAACTACTTTATCTTTGGTTAACTTAATATCCCCAATCTCAACGGCAAGATAGGCCGTAGCAAAAGCCTGATCAGCATGTAATGCAAACGAAGGATTATCAAATTGAGGGTTTAATCCGTGTATCACTTTAAAAATCGGCTGATCGGGATTATTCTGTTCATGCGTAGTAACTCTTATCGCGTTCTCTTTATTCAATGGGAATTTTGGAAAACTATATTCCAATAGAGGCCAAATTTCTTTTATCTTATCCCCTTGCTGCTCGTTTGGTGTCAACCAAATTTTACCCTCAACTGTCATGTCTATCGCGACTTCTTTTGTCACTTCATTAACCCAGCCTCTTTGACCGGTTACAGTAACCTCCACATTAATACAAATTTCATCTTTAAGCCAGACCCCTTGTTGTGGACAGATAACAGAATATACTCTTCCTTCATCCGTATAACCAGCTCTCGAAATATAAGGTGCAAATTGCTGATAACATCTCTTCGGGTCAAAACTTCCTTTTTGTGTTTCCCAACTAAACTCAGGCCACCTTACACCAAGCTGGCGTTGTAAAAAACTAATATTATCCATATTACTCAACATCGGTAAAGAGGAAAGATCTCTGGTTGGGTATAACATAGGTGAACCCGCTGGTGGAAATCCACCAACCCATCCGATTGGAATGGGTGTATTTTCATTGTTTTGCATGATTTTTCTACTGTTTTGGTTTGAGTAATAAATCTAAACCAAAATAAAATCTTACATCCACGTAGAATTACCTGTTTTTTTAATGCTCTATTTTAAGATTGTAAAAGATGATAAGATTGAGATAAACTATTTAATTGTAGCCTCAGCGGATCCACAAAAAAAGTTGGTAAATTCAATGTTTATAGGCTTTTCGTGGGTAACATCTTAAAGTTAACGTAAATCAAAGACTTTAAACATCTTTTGGTATTTCGAGTTGTTTAATAAAATAAACAGGTTTAATACCAGTCTTTTTATAAAAAGCGGTTGAAAACGATTCCGCATTATTAAAACCAAACTCGACAGCCAGCGCCTGAATGGTGTACTTCTGTAATTTTGAATCTTCTTTTAATGACTGTAAAGCATACTCAATTCTTAAATCATTAATATACTGTACAAATGTTTTTTCTTTATAAGTATTGACCACCTTAGAAACATATTTACTATTGGTTTCAAAAGTACTTGACAGTGACTGAACCGTAACGCCTGAGAATAAGTACCCTTTCGTTTTTTCAAAGTGAGTTAACTTCTCTAATATCTGTACAACTAACTCTTCGTTAATACCAATATTTTCGATCCCGGATTTAACACTTCTGACTTGTATTTCATTATTTATTGATTTGTGTATTCCTTTTTCAAACTGAGATGGCTGTCTCTTTTTGATTCGATACTGATAAAACCCAAAAAATACGGCAATAATTACGACTAAAAGCAATACCCCAATACTCCAATGCAATTCGGTTTTATCATTTATAGTTGATTCTGTCAAGTTTTCTTTTTCTAAAATCAAATAGAGAGTATTGTATTCTTTTTGAAATTTTTTATTTCCCTCATTATTCCAAAAAGACACCTTAAATTCTTTGTAAGACAGCTTTACCGGGCCTCTCCCTGAATTTTGTGCATATAAAAGGACAGTAGAGAGTAATAAAAATTTGAGAATATAGTGCTTACAACGAATCATACATGTTTAATTTCCTACAAAAATAAAGCAACTTTGTAGAATTTGAAGTATAAATCCTTAAAAAACACAGAGCTTTAAAAAGAATTCAATTAATTGATAATCAATAAATTGCATATGTATTTATTTCAAATTCAGGAATTAGGTGTCGATATTCCTGAATTTCGATATCCAACATTTGCGAGTAATATGTTCTTTGCTTAGCTTTGAAATAATTAAAGTAAGATAATTTTTACATATTTATATTCATAGAAAAATTAACTAACTTTTTAAATGTAATTGGCCATTACAATACACTGATTCAAAATTTGAGGAATCAAAAAAACTGAGGATTGCGGAAAAAAATAAACCGCATAAATATTAATCAATTTAAAACATAAAATTATGGATTTAGAAAATTTAAACTTGGTAGAGCTTAATGCTCAGGAAGTACAAGAAACAGAAGGTGGATTTTTCTTATTGCTTCAAAATCCCATTGTGATTGCATTCGCTATAGGAATGTATAACCAATATCAAAGTCATAACCACTAATTTAAAAAGCTATGTTAATAGAAATTAAAGAAGTACAAGAATTAACTTTTGAAGAGAAAGAAAATATCGAAGGTGGTATCTTCGGAACTGTTTTGGCTTGTTGTGCTCTAGTTGGAGCGGCTTATAAGGCAGGCCAAGCCGCTGGTGATCTACTATGGTATGCCACACATTAAAAGTTAACACTCGTTTGTTATTTCAACTTAAACGAAACGAAATGATATAAACAATGATATTATATCAAAACAGAACTAATCTATAATAAATCAACCAAGCACACGGGATTTCCCGTGTGTTTAAAATAATCAAAATGAAAAAGAAAACATCCATTATTGAAGCTGTTTTTTTAGGCTCAAAATATAAAAAAATTTTGACCATTGTCTATGCGAGTATAATACTTATTGCAATGTCATATTTTATAGGAGAAGCTATTGGTGACACTTTATACTATGCTACACATTAAATTGACAAAGGCTAAAAAGTAAAATGTGATATGATATCGATTTTAAAAATTGATTCGTATATTTTGTATCTGTATAATTTTTTTTAAAGAATTATTGAAGACTGCTGTTCAAAATTGTCTCTTTATTGAACTCAATAACATATGATCACAAAACTAAAAAAAATCATTCAACATCTTCAACAATGGCAACTTGTATTAGTTGTAATTCTTTTAAACCTTTTAAATAGTTATACTTTTAATGTTCTTGCAGAGTTCTTTGGTAGTAATTTAAACAAAGGGTTTAATGAAAATTACACGATTAATGAGAAAATAGTTTTATTTATTATTGTAGCCCCGCTTATTGAGACTTGTTTATTCCAATATAAGGTTATTGAAATTTGCAAAAGCCAAAAAATGGCACTCAAGTATTGTTGTTTAGTATCAGCTTTGATTTTTGCTTCGATGCATCTTTATAATGTTTTTTATTTTTTATTTGCTTTTGTTGCTGGTATGTTGTTAGCTTGTTTGTATGTAACAGGCAGAAGCGTGAAAAATTCAGTCTTAATCACATTAATTGCACACACGATTTATAACAGTATTGTCTTTATCATGAAAATTTACTTCCCTTAAATTTGTTAGTGTAAAAATTGTAACTGTAACTATAGGACACCCAATAAAACAGATTTTTACAGTAAAATAAAAACGTCATGGAAAATAAATTTAAAAACATTGACAGAAAACAACTTAAAAATAATATTAAGAACATTTTACTTTTCATTTTTCTCTTATTTGTTTTCTCAAACTGGAATAGCATTGAAGAATTTTTTAAACATTTTTTTAAATAGAAAGAAAAATGAACTTCAGTTCGGACCCAATAAACACTCTTGAAAATCTTATCTCCAAAAACAAAACAAAGAGTTTTTCGATTTATTTTATTATCCTCTTATTTATTATCGCTTTTGTAGTGCTCTTGCCCATTATTAAAGTGGATATCAGCAGTCAGAGTCGTGGCATTATTCGCAGTAAAACGGATAATGTTCCGATTTCAACTATTGTAAGTGGAAAAGTGAACTGGATTGGCTTGAAAAATAATGCGTTTGTTAAAAAAGGAGATACACTTATCAAAATTTCTAAGGAAAATCTGGAGAGTGATCGAAAAACTCAGAATACCTTATCAGAATCGGTTTCAGCATTGCTAAAAGATGTTTCCAATCTGTTACAAAATAAAACCAGTCATTTATCGACAACTGCAGCTCGAGAAGACGTCTTGAAGTTTCAGTTTGGAAAAAGTGAACTACAAAGCAAAATTTCACAGGCACAAATAAATCATGATCGCAATAAAATTCTGTATGACAAAGAGATTATTGCTAAGGCCGATTTTGAAAAACTCGAATACGAATTACGTTTATCCAAACAAGCCTTACAGAGTTTTATAAGTCAGCAAAAATTGGTTTGGGAAAATCAAAAGAGAGATCTCGAAGATCGTTTAAAAAACCTTAACGGAACGGTTGCCAAAATAAAGGCAGAGTCTAATAATTATGTTGTTTTAGCCCCTGTTTCCGGTACAATAGAAAGTTATTCCGGTATTCAGAGAGGTTCTTTTTTAAATGCTTCACAAGCTATTGCTACAATTTCACCGACAGATCATCTTATCGTTGAATCTAATGTTTCTCCAAATGACATTGGCCTAATTAAGAAAAATCAAGTTGTAAAATTTCAGTTAGATGCCTTCAACTATAACCAATGGGGTATACTGGAAGGAAAGGTAATCGATATTGACCGCAATATAACCCTACAGGGCGAACAGGCTTTTTTTAAAGTACGCTGTGCTTTAGATTCCCGAACGCTACGTTTACAATCAGGTTATACAACCACTGTTTCAAAAGGAATGACCTTAACTACAAGATACTTAATAACCCGCAGAAGCTTATTCGATTTGTTATTTGACAAAATAGACGATTGGTTAAACCCGAAACAAATATCAGATCCTAAATAAAAATGGCTTCAATAAAAATAAAACAACATGATGTTAAAGATTGTGGTGCTGCTTGTCTGGCTTCTATCGGAAATCATTTTAAAGTTAATCTGCCTACAGCCAGAATACGCCAGTTTGCCAATACCGATAAACGTGGTACAAATGTTCTGGGTATTATTGAAGGTGCAGAAAAAATGGGCTTTACCGCCAAAGGAGTAAAAGGAGGTTTAGATGCATTAGATAAAATTCCGCTTCCGGCAATTGCCCATATTGTTATCAAAGAACAGTTGCAACACTATGTGGTAATTTACAAAGTAGAAAAATCTAAAATTACGGTCATGGATCCGGGTCTTGGAAAAATGGTAATCTATAGCCCTGAAGAGTTTCAGAAAACATGGACCGGAGTATTGATTCTCTTTGCACCAAATGATGATTTTAAAACACGAAATGAAAAAACTGCCCCTCTAAAGCGATTTTGGAATTTAATTCAGCCACACAAAACCATTTTAATTCAGGCTTTGGTTGGTGCCCTATTGTTTACTGTTTTAGGATTGGCAATGTCTGTTTACATACAAAAGATCACCGACTATGTTTTGGTAGATGGCAATCGAAGACTTCTTAATTTACTAAGCTTTTCTATGATCGCTATTATTTTGCTTCAGGCTTATATAAGTTCCCAGAAAAGCATTTTTGTGATGAAAACCGGGCAATTAATCGATGCAAAATTAATTCTGGGGTATTACAAACATTTATTGCATTTGCCGCAGCGCTTTTTTGACACTATGCAGATAGGCGAAATTATTTCACGAATCAATGATGCTGTAAAAATACGTTCGTTTATAAATGAAGTTGCGATCGAAATGATTTTGAATATTTTTATTGTTATTTTCTCGTTTGCATTAATGTTTACCTATTATTGGAAACTTGCTTTGGTTATTCTTCTTGTAATTCCATTTTATGTCATAATATATTTTGTCTTAAATAAATTTAATAAAAAAGTAGAGCGAAATATCATGGAAAATGCGGCCGAACTGCAAACTCAATTGGTCGAAAGTATTACACATATCAGAACGGTAAAAGAATTTGGAATAGAAGAATTTTCAAATTTAAAAACAGAAAATAAATTTGTAAAACTATTGTTTAGCACTTATAAATCAGGTTTAAATGGGGTATTTGCAGGTACTTCTACACAGTTTTTAGCTTCTGGATTTACAATAATTTTAATGTGGTTTGGATCCGGGTATGTAATCGACAGAGCCATTACTCCGGGAGAACTGTTTTCCTTTTATGCTTTGATTGGTTACTTTACTTCACCGGTTGCTTCTTTAATAAGTATGAATAAAACGGCTCAAAATGCCTTAATTGCTGCAGACAGGCTTTTTGAAATTATGGATTTGGAGAGAGAACAAACAGAAAATAAAATTGAATTAAAGAAAGAAAATTTAGGCGATATAAAGTTCGAAAATGTCTCTTTTAGATATGGATCACGTCTCGAAGTTTTTAAGAACTTCAATGCCATATTCAAAAAGAACGAAACAACAGCGATCGTAGGAGAAAGTGGCAGCGGAAAAACAACTTTAATTTCATTGCTGCAAAATTTATATCCAATTAAAGAAGGTAAAATCTACATTGGAGAATATGATACGAACTTCCTTCACTACCAAAGTTTAAGAAATATAGTAGGAGTAATTCCCCAACAACTCAATTTGTTTTCGGGTACTATTATTGAAAATATTGCTTTGGGTGATCCGTTTCCCAATATTCAAAAAATTTTAGACTTATCCAAACAATTAGGAATTATTGAATTTGCAGAGAAACTACCTAATGGTTTTGATACCCAAATAGGTGAAAATGGGGCCCTGTTATCAGGAGGTCAGAAACAACGAATTGCAATTGCAAGAGCACTATATAAAAACCCTGAAATCTTATTAATGGATGAAGCGACATCTTCATTGGATACAAGCTCTGAAATGATTGTTAAACAAACCATAGACAACTTCAAAAAACAAGGCAAAACCATTATTATCATAGCCCATAGACTAAGTACCATTGCCAATGCTGACAAGATTATGGTTATGCAAAACGGAGAAATTGTAGAATCGGGCAATCATCATTTTTTACTGGAAAAAAAAGACAAATACTTTGACTTATGGAAAAAGCAGAGTTTAGTTTGAATCACCGTTTTTTGTAGTAGTCCTAAGTATGAGATGTAACTATTTAACTCATTCAAAATTTAATACAATTCTAAAATAAAAGCTAACCACAGCTGCCACAGAAATTAAAAAAGCCCTTCAAAGTGGAATACACTCCATAGAAAGGCTTTTTGTTTATAGAAACTAATTCAACTATAATTCGGTAATTTCAAGGACAACGCTTGTTTCAACTTTAGAAGAGGAAACTCGTAATCCAACATTCATTAAATAATCTCCTGTAAAAGATTCTCCGGATTCCTCGAGAGATTTCTTCGCTTCGGGCATTAGATTGATTTCTTCTACTTTGTAGGTTTTATTTGGATCTAAGCCCTGAAGGCGAACGGCATTGTACTGCGGATCGTAAAGCGGATGAAGGGTATACGAAAACAATACAGCCTTGCTTTTTGACTCGTTCACATACATTAATACAGCGCGGCTTTCCTCATAAGGAGAAATGATGCGGTACAGGTCACCATGCCAAATTACCGGGCTCAGTCGTTTGTAGTTAGCCACTGCATCCTGACAGTATTTCAATTCTTTTTCTTTAAGTTCTTTCACATTAATATCAAAGCCCAGCTTGCCCATCATCGCCACATCGGTTTTGAATTTAATCGATTGATTTCCCCATGATGTTACGTGATTACAAATCGAGAAGGCCGGAAAAAACTGTGAATAACCCCATTGTATAAATACTCTATTGAAAGGATCGGTATTGTCACTTGCCCAAAACTCTGTAAAATACTTCAGCAATCCATAATCCGTTCTTCCACCACCCCCGGCGCAAAGCATCATTGGTAAATTGGGGTATTTCGTTTTAATTCGGTCCAAAACTTTATACAAGCCCTGAGTGTATTCAATAAACAAATGCGACTGCTGGTTTTTTAAGTAAGTGGAATAGGCATTGGTCATCATTCGATTGCAATCCCATTTAAAAAAAGCTACTCCTGAATTGGTCTGCATAATATCGTCTACCGTCTTGAACACGAAGTCCTGTACTTGCGGATTGCATAAATCTAAAACCAACTGAGTACGGTAATAACTTTCAGCTCTGTTAGGCAATTTCAGTACCCAATCCGGATGTTTTTCATACAATTCACTCTTTGGATTAACCATTTCGGGCTCTATCCAGATTCCGAATTTAACTCCTGTTTTTTCTGCTTCCTGCATTAGGAAACCTATACCATTTGGCAATTTTGTTTTGGTAGCCTGCCAGTCTCCAAGACCAGATTTGTCACCACTTCTCGGATATTTATTTCCAAACCAGCCATCATCCAGCAGGAACATGTCAACCCCTAACGTTTTAGAATCGGCAAACATGTCTGTCAATTTCTTTTCATCAAAGTTGAAAAAAGTCGTTTCCCAGTTGTTCAATAAGGTCAAACGAGATTTTTCACCATCTTTAACTCCGTATTTTTTGGCCCATGAATGCAGGTTTCTACTGGCCTGTCCTTTTCCTTTATTTGAAAAAGTATATATAAAAGAAGGTGTTGTAAATACTTTTCCAGGCTGAAGATTGTATTCGGAAGCAAATGGATTAATTCCTGAACTGATTCGCAGTGAATTTTTATTGTCCAACTCAAAAGCAAACTTAAAATTCCCGGACCAGGCAATCGTCCCCGCTACAAGCTCTCCTGAATTTTCATTGGCTTTAGCATTAAGTGATAAGAAAAAAACCGGTGTCTGGTACATATTCGTGCGAACTCCTAATTTCGAATCAATCACTTTCGTACCACTCGTTAATTCACTTTCCTGCATGCGAACTTCTTTGGCCCAGTCTCCGTGAAATTGAGTTAACCAGTACTTATCGGCGTCAAAATGCAGCATTGATGATGCATAATTGTATAACATAACCGGCTTCTTTTCGTGGTGCACAATTTCCGTCCACTGCTCAATTGTATTTTCATTGTAAAATGCTTTATAATGCAGCGCAACTTCTACCGGATATGCAGGATCCTTAAGTTTTATGATTGTTTCGGCAGTATTGGCATCTATTTTTTGTGTACTGTGGCTTACATAATTTAATTCCAAAGAGGGGTTTCCGTCATTATGCGTCATTCTAATAGCCGGTTCAAACAAATTTTCTGTTCCGTAGGTTGGATAGGCCTGGTGTCTCAAATTAACCAGGGGATTTCCGTCGTTTATAACAAATGTCTTGGTACTCTCTTTCGAAACTGCCGTATATCCTGAATTATCTTTGAGTTTCGTTCCTAAATAGGACTGATAAAGCAAGCCATTTTTTCCCACTTTTAAGATCAAAGCAGTGTTTTGAGTTTCGATCTGGATTTGTCCATCCTGCGCATTAGCTTTACAAAACAGGAATGTAAAAGCGAATAGAAATAGTATTTTTTTCATAAAATTGGTTTGGTAATAATAAGTGGTTCTTTCTTATTTATGGTTTGCAAAATTCTTTAGTAGTAACACCCTTTCGCTCCTTTGCATACTGAGATCCCAATTGCGTCATAGTGTTCTTCTCATTACGCTAATCATTTATGTAAAAACGAGTTCCAAAAGTATAATAATCACAGGTTGCTCCATACCAGTACCCACCAGTTTATTTTGGCTCATTGCAAAAAGTAATTTGTTCAAATAGTATCAAATTTTTAATTCTGATACTATATTATCCACTTTTAACCTCGTCAAAGGTCATTTTTATCATTAAAACAAAAATTCTGATGCAATCTCATTTTGTCCGTTTTGGAGTGAAAAAAATCTTTTTCAGTACTAAAAATCTCCATTTCAGAAATCAGGAAAAGAGCTTTAGAACAAGACTATTTTACTATTTGGCCCCAACTATTTCCCACTTTTAAATTTGCCAAAAAATCCTCCCTTCTTCCTCTTGTTCTCAGATCATTCATTCGTTGCACAAGCTATAAAAACAAGAAAATTCCTTAATTCTAAGTCATCCTTAAATTTATGCTTTATATTCATATATTATCCACTTTACTTTTCATATTAATTTATTTTAAAACATTTTTTTAAACATATCGTAAAAAAACTGGTAGGTACTGGTATGTAAAAGTGTCGAACGTTTATACTTTTGATTTTCACATTGATCTCTTTTTCACAAACAAACAGCAAGTACTCCACGCATCTTGTTTGTTTATAAGAAGAAAAGAAAGTGATCAGTTAGTGTCAAATTAGAGAACACATTACTAACCAAAAAACCACCAAGAAAACCATGAAATTATTAACCAAAGACAAGCCAAAATACGATTGGCTTACTACTGAAATCTGGAAGGTTACCAAGCTAACATCGGGATTTCTATTTGCTATGAGCTTACAGGTTTCGACCGCAGCGGAATCTAAAGACATCAAATTTTCGTCGAAGTTGAATTCCACTCCACTTATAGAGTGCAATGCAGCCAACAGAAAATTAACTATTGCCGGACTGGATGCTACAAACAGTTCTGCTCTTTTATTCACAGAACAAAAAACAATTAAAGGAAAAGTAACCGGTACAAAAGGGGAGCCTTTACCAGGAGTTAACATTACCATAAAAGGAACCAAAACCGGCGTGACTACTGATTTCGACGGTAATTTTTCAATAGACGTTCCGGATTCTAACAGCATATTGGTTATTTCATTTACCGGTTTTGTAACGAAAGAAGTTACCGCTGCGAATGCTTCAATTATTCAACTTGA
The DNA here is from genome assembly GCF_025947345.1 of Flavobacterium sp. N502536. Classification (NCBI taxonomy): domain Bacteria; kingdom Pseudomonadati; phylum Bacteroidota; class Flavobacteriia; order Flavobacteriales; family Flavobacteriaceae; genus Flavobacterium; species Flavobacterium sp. N502536. Next base: position 367,886 of record NZ_CP110011.1, read on the forward strand.
AGAGCAAAATCAAACCTTAAATGAAGTAGTTGTCGTGGGGTACGGAACTCAGAAAAAAGGTACTACAACCGGTGCAATTGCCTCTATTAAAGGATCGGCTCTGACCCAAAATGCTTCCGCAAACGTTTCAAACGGTCTTGCCGGACGTGTGTCGGGAGTAATTGCTAATAATCGTTCGGGAAGACCGGGAGATGACAGTTCCAGCCTTTTAATTCGAGGATTTAATTCCTTTGGAGGAGGTACCAGCCCACTGGTAGTCGTAGATGGTATTCCGGATCGTGATTTGAATAGAATTAATCCCGATGATATTGAGTCGGTTACTATTTTAAAAGACGCATCAGCTGCCATCTATGGGGTTCGTTCCGCCAATGGAGTAATCCTTGTGACCACTAAAAGAGGTAAAGTTGGAAAACCAACGATTAAAATTGACGGTTCTTATGGAATTCAGCAATTAACCAGAATGGACCAAAGGGTTAATTCCTGGGAATACATGACGTACTACAACGAACTGAATGCCAACAAAGGAACAACGCTTCCTTATACACAATCTGACATCGACAAATACAAAGCAGGCAACGATCCAAATTACACGAGTACAAACTGGCTAAAAGAGGTGTACCGAAAAGATGCTCCGCAGGCTAACGTTTCTCTTTCTGTAAATGGTGGTAATGACCAGGTAAAATATTTCTTTTCCGGCCAGTACTTAAATCAGGAAAGTAATCTTAGAAACAGTGACGAAAGATACAGACAGTTTAACTTGAGATCGAATATTGATGTGAATATCTCTTCAAACTTAAAAGTTAATCTGGATATCGCAACCCGTAAAGAGGACCGAAATTACCCCGCTGTTAGTATTGGAAGCATTATGCACGAAACAGTAAGTATGTATCCTTTTATTCCGGCTTACTGGAAAAATGGTTTACCATCTTCAGGAATTGCAAACGGAAGAAATCCAATCTTAATGTCCTCTTCGGCGGCAGGTTATGACAAAGTAGTAAACTTAATCGTAAATCCAAAAATAGGGTTCGACCTAAAATTGCCAAAAATTACAGAAGGACTTTCTTTGAACGGTTATGCTGCTTTTGACTACAATGTGCGCAGTCAGAAAAAGTTCACCAAACCATGGGATGCTTATTCTTATGATAAGACAAATGACAGTTACAACAATGTAAAAAACAGTACGAGTATAACGAGTGTGTTGCAAAACGAGCAAATTACGAATCAAAATACGTACTTCTTAAAGTTAGCTTACGATCGTAAATTCAACAAACATGCTTTTAATGCCTTTGTGGGATACGAGCAAACGACTACTGACAAAACCGAAACAGTCGCTTATAGAAGAGATTTGTTAAGTGACCAATTAGATCAAATTTTTACCGGAGGTACCAAAGGACAAAATGCAACCGGAAGTGCTTATCAGGATGGAAGAGCGAGTTACTTAGGCCGTATTGGTTATAATTATGACAATAAATATTTTGCTGAAATTTCTTCCCGTTACAACGGATCTTTCAACTTCCCGTCTGCAACCCGCTGGGGATTATTCCCTGCAATTTCAGCAGGCTGGAAAATATCTGAAGAACCTTTTTTCAAAAACAATATCAAAGCTATCGATCAGCTTAAGTTAAGAGCTTCCTGGGGGAAAATGGGTAATGATGATTTGGGCGAATGGATTAACGGTGTGTTTTATCCGAACCAGTATCTTTTCTTAACGAGATATCAGTTAACAACAAACCAACAGAATTACAGTTATTTTGGTTCAGATTATACCTTAAACAACAGCATCTATCTTTCGGCTACACCTAACCCTAATATTACGTGGGAAGTACAGCACTCTACAAACGTTGGTCTTGACTTTGGATTTTTAAACAACAAGTTGACAGCCACATTTGACTATTTCAGTAACAAAAGATCTGATATTTTAACGGCTAGAAATGCGTCTGTGCCTTTATACACCGGATTGGCACTTCCTAAAGAAAATATCGGAGAAACGGTTAACAGAGGAGTTGACTGGTCTATAAATTATGCCGATACCAGTAACCCATTCAAATACAGTGTTGGTTTTAATCTTACTTATGCACAAAGTGAAGTACTGTTTCGTGACGAGGCTGCGAACATTCCAGAATGGCAAAAATCAACCGGAAAAGCAATCGATTCGTGGTTAGTTTATCAAACAAACGGTATTTACCGCACTCAGGCAGATGTGGACAATTCTGCTCATTTTGAAGGGGCAAAACCGGGAGATATTTGGGTAAAAGATACAGATGGTGATGGTAATATCACTTCAAATGATAAAGTGAGAATTCCGCAATCGGCTACGCCAAAAATTGCTTATGGTATTCCAATGAGAGCAGAGTACAAAGGTTTTTCTATTGATTTACTGTGGACAGGGCAATCAAAAGCCAAACAAATGATTCTTCCACAAGGACAAGGAGCAATTGTAGCGCCACCAACCTGGTTGTACAATGACAGATACACGGCAGACAATCCGAATTCTAAATATCCTATAGCCTTTAATGACTCTGATAATAAAAATAATATTCCGGCCGATTTTTGGTTGAGAGATGCCTCTTTCTTTAGATTAAAATCATTGGAAGTATCCTATGTGTTACCACAAAATGCACTTTCGAGATTTGGCGTATTGAATATGAGAATTTATGCGGGAGGAACTAATTTGTTTTCTATCGATCACATGAAAAAGTACAATCTTGATCCTGAGACAAACAATACAACAGGAATCAATTATCCGCAAACCCGTATCTACAGAGTCGGTGTAACTATTGAATTATAATGGTGCAACAAAAAAAATATCTAGACATGAAAAATTATAAAACCCATACACTAATCACTATAAAAAAGAAGGCGCTTATCCTTGCCTCTTTTTGTATCACAATTGCCTCTTTTACTTCCTGTAGCGAAGATCCGCTGGACAAAGTTCCTTTGGATTCGTATACCGATGCCACAGTTTGGAATGATCTGAAACTTGCTGAAGCTTTTGCAAACAATCTGTACAATGTTTTACCGAGCACGCAACACAACTGGAACGACAAAACAAACCGCAGCTGGATTTTGTCGACTGCCTGTGACGAAGCTTTTAATAATTTTAACGATTATGACATCTGGACTCTAAATTCAGGAGCACTGACACCCGATAATGCAAGTGATTTTGATATCTGGAAACCGACCTATGCCATCATTCAAAACTGTAATATCTTTTTGTCCCGAATTGATAACGTTCCGGGTGACGAAGCTACTCGCAACAGATTAAAAGGGGAAGTGACTTTTTTAAGAGCTTACGCTTATTTTAAACTAACAAGCGATTATGGCGGAGTTCCGTTAATCACAGCTCCTTTTGATTTAAACAGTAATTTTAAAGTGGATCGCAGTACCTATGAGCAATGTGTTGATTTTATCGTTACCGAACTAGACAAATCTGCGGAGTCATTGCCATTAGCAACTTCAAGTCTTGGAAGAATTACTAAAGGTGCTGCACTTGCTATTAAATCAAGAGTATTGCTTTATGCTGCAAGTCCGCAATGGAATACTACCAATGATCTTGCTAAATGGAAAAAAGCATCAGACGCGGCAAAAGCGGTTATTGATTTAAACATTTATCAGCTTTATGACAAAAAGTATGAAGATCTTTTTACTACTAATAATTCAGAGATTATCTGCTCTCGTTTGTCCAGTAAAGATCCGCAATGGAGTGCTTTTAATGGTGTAGAAATGTTTAATTCGCCGAGTGGTTTTCACGGTTGGGCCAATTTTGCACCAAGCCAGAGCCATATTGACGCGTACGGAACTGCCGACGGAAAAGACATTACCGATCCATCATCCGGTTATAATCCACAAAAACCTTATGTAAACAGAGATCCTCGTTTTTACAAAAACATAGTGTACGATGGACGTGCTTATGGAAAACCGGAATTTTTCAAAGATCGTTACGATGCCGGAAGCTCCAATAAGGCGGAGTTTTATGAAGGCGGATTAGATTCTCCTCAAGGCTGGGATACCTGGAATGCCAGTAAAACGCGTTACACGTTCCGTAAATATTGTGATACAACATACAATTACAACAATGAAACACAAACAAACAAAGCCTGGATTATTTCCCGCTTAGGCGAAATTTATCTGAATTATGCTGAAGCGCAATTCAAACTGGGTAACGAAGGAACAGCCATACAATATTTAAATGCGATCAGACAACGTGCAGGAATAACAAATCCGTTGACAGGTTTGACCGGTATAACTTTAGAAAACAAAATTCGCAATGAAAGACAGGTTGAATTATGTCTGGAAGGATTTCGTTACTATGATGTTCGTCGTTGGAAAATTGCCGAGCAGACAGAAAATAAGCCTTTGATGGGAGTTGTAATTACTAAAAATGGCGACGGGTCAAAAACCTATACTTATACGAAAGTACAGGATCGTTTTTTCAAACCTCAGCATTACTTATTGCCAATTCCAAGGAATGAAACAAACCGAACAAATCTGGCTCAAAACCCGGGTTATAATTAGAATTTGTGATTACAGCATCTCTCTAAATAGAATTTATAAAAGTTTAATTAAACACCTGAAAACGTAGGTTTCACTCTTCGCAAAAAAGAATACAAAATCTATGTTTCCAGGTGTAAAAGGAATTAATGCATTTTAATAAATTATCAGTGTCATGGTTATAGTCGATCGAAAAAACTGGTAATTCTGCAAACCCACTCTGTAAATTGTGTGGGTTTGCTTTTAAAATTGTACCCCTAATGGTAAAATCAATCCAATTAGAAAATAGTGTTATGAAGAATCGATTTATAATTATAGTTGCAAATTGCTGCATGTTTTTTACGGCAATTGGTCAAAACACTACAACTTTCAAATCATCAGATCCTGCCATAGAGCTGGCTTTTAACCGTGCAAAAACGATGGCCCTGAGCTACAAGGGGATCTCAAATGATCCGGTTGGTCCCTGGTATGAAGCGGCACTTCCGTCCCGATCTGCTTTTTGTATGCGGGATGTAGCACACCAAAGTATTGGCGCCGAGATACTCGGATTACATGAGGAGAATAAAAACATGCTTTCGCTTTTTGCCAAAAATATTTCAGAGAGTAAAGACTGGTGTTCATATTGGGAAATCAATAAATACGGAAAACCGGCACCGGAGGATTACCGAAATGACAAAGAATTCTGGTACAACCTCAACAGTAATTTTGATATAATGTTTGCCTGCTGGAGATTGTATTTATGGACAGGAGACGAAAGCTATATCAAAAATCCTGAATTTGAAAACTTCTTCGAAAAATCGGTAACTCAATATATTGAACGCTGGGTACTCGATGCCGACTCTTTGTTAACAAGACCAGAATTTCCAAACGCTACGGTACCCTTTAATATAAAAGATGATTTTCATAAATGCCACGGACTTGCCTCCTACTCCGAAGGAATTTCGGGTTTAAAAATGGGCGTAGATTTAGTTGCCGCCATTTACCGTGGCCTGCTCACCTACTCTGCTGTTTTAAGACAAAAAGGAGAGAATCAGAAAGCGGAATTCTTCGAAAAAAAAGCCGCAAAATACAAACAGCAAATTGAACAAAACTGGTGGGACAACGCCACCTCAACCTATAATGTTATTTATACCAGTAACGGAAATTTCAGCAAAGACGGCGGAGAGCTTTTTCTCTTATGGTTTGATGCTTTAACTGACGCTACCCGCACTAAAAAAACAATTGAACACATTATTTCACAAAAAACCAATGTCGAAAATTTATCTTATCTCCCTTTTTTACTTTACAAATACGGTTTTGGAGATAAGGCTTACGAAACTATTTTACATTTAACAGATCCTGCTACAAAAAGAAGAGAATATCCCGAAGTTTCGTTTGGGGTAATCGAAGGCATTGTACATGGTTATATGGGTATAGAACCTGATGCAACGACAAAAACAATCACGACTTTATACCGTGGAAAAAACAACACCACCTCTGAATTAGACAATTTACCCATTTTAAGTACACTACTATCTGTACAACAGGAAACCAAAAAAACAACGATTCATAACAAAGGAAAACTCTCGATTCAATCCAGAATTATGTTCTCCGGAAATTATGAAACGATACTTCTGAACAATAAAAAAATTACCGCCAGCCATAAAAAAGATGATAACGGAAATTCCTATACATTTGTTGATGTCCCGCTAGATTCAGGACAAAAAGCAACTGCATCTTTAAAATAATAATAAAACAACTAAAAAATTTATCTAACAACAACACAAACAAATACTACTAATACGATAAATAATAAGCTGCTGGCGGTAGTTATTTTTTAAAATACCTTACCAAAATACCCCACGAACAAACCTTAATTTCAAAATAAACTTAATGATGAGATCCTTTCAAAAAAGACGAAAACACCTTTTATTTGCCATTGTAGCTTTTTGCTTCATGACAAGCAGAGCATTTTCGCAAGAAGACCGTCGCTGGCTAATCGATCAGGATGGCTCTATTTCCTGGCAAATAAACAACAACATTCCGCACGAAGATCATATTGAAATGAGCGGTAAAAAAGTTTCCTGCGTTCTAAGATACGGTGTTGCTGCTGACGGTTCTTTTCACGCTACCCGTAGTTTGGTCTGGCCAATGCTCAGAACAATTCCGAATAACACCCATGCCAGTTTAACACGCAGGTTTGCACAGGATGGCTTTAATCAGGTAACCGTGAATTATAAACCTATTGTGGCAGAAAAAGTAGTTTCGTTAACCCTTAACGGAACATTGCTTGTTAAAAGTAAAGCCGGTAATACACTTGAATTAACCAGACAATTTTTCCCTTCAACCACTTTGGCAGGTTATTGCGAAATTTACACCCTAAAAAACATCTCTGATAAAAACTGTGTAGTTGAAATTCCAAAATCGAATGCAGTTTATACTACAGATCCGGCAAAGGGAACAGGAGGCAGTTATACGCTACATGTAGATCTTTTTAATTCAGGAAACTATAACCTCAAAACCAATGAGACGGTTAGTTTTTCTGTTTTCTACTCTGGTGTCAAAGCAGGCGAACAAGCTCCTGTTGTTAATACAGCCGAAGAAAAAGACAAACGCATCCAATTTATCAATGAAATATGGAACAAACTGATCTTAGAAACACCCGATCAGGTTTTGAATACCGAATTTGCTTTTGCCAAAATCAGAGCATCCGAAAGTATTTTTGAGACCAAAGGCGGTCCTATGCACGGACCAGGAGGAGAATCTTACTATGCCGCCATTTGGGCAAATGATCAGGCAGAATATATAGGCCCGTTCTTTCCTTTTTTAGGATATGAATATGGCAATCAGGCATCATTAAATGCTTATCTGCAATTTGCAAAATTCATGAACAAAGAGTACAAACCCATTCCGAGTTCGATTGTGGCCGAAGGTACTGATATTTGGGCCGGAGCTGGCGATCGTGGCGACGGAGCAATGATTGCTTACGGAGCCTCACGCTATGCACTTTCGAGAGGTAATACCGATGAAGCCAGACAATTATGGCCCTTAATTGAGTGGTGTTTGGAATATTGTCATAGAAAATTAAATTCTGATGGCGTAGTAACTTCAGATTCTGATGAGCTCGAAGGCCGTCTTCCTGCCGGAAAAGCCAATCTGAACACCTCATCTTTGTACTATGATGCTTTGAATTCTGCCGTTTATCTAGGCAAAGCTCTCGGAAAAAACGAAGCACAACTTAAAACCTACAAGGCGGAGGCCGAAAAATTAAAAGCAGCGATTGAGAGGTATTTCGGAGCTAAAGTTGAAGGTTTTGAAACTTACAAATACTACAAAGAAAATGACGTTTTAAGAGCCTGGATCTGTACACCGCTCACAATGGGTATGTACGATAGAAAGGACGGAACTATAAACGCCATATTCTCTCCTCGATTATGGACCAAAGACGGACTTGCCAGCGTAGCCGGTGATAAAATTTTCTGGGATCGTTCGACTTTGTATGCTTTACGAGGTGTGCTGGCAGCGGGAGAAACAGATAAGGCGCTTGATTTTTTACATTATTATTCCAATCGCCGTTTGTTGGGAGACCATGTTCCGTATCCTGTAGAGGCCTATCCGGAAGGCGATCAGCGTCATCTTTCGGCAGAAAGCGGTTTGTATTGCAGAATTTTCACCGAAGGATTATTTGGTATCCGACCTACAGATCTGCATGGTTTTGACTTTACGCCACGTCTTCCAAAATCATGGTCGATCATGAAAATGCGCCATATCAACGCATTCGAAAAAGATTTTGACATCACTGTCGAGAGAGTCGATAAAAAACTAAAAATAACGGTCTCTGAAGGCAAAAAAATTATAACCAAAAAAGTTATCGAAGACGGAAGTACAGTAAACATCAGCCTTCAATAAAATAAGCCTCAAATTAAAAACCCATCCTTTTTAGCAGAACTTTCCTCTGTACAAAGCTTCTAAAATCAAAACCTCGCCATCCAGCGAGGTTTTGATTTTTTATACTTTATTGAAACTTGCGGTGCGAAGTTGGAGAGTTTGTATGGAGTTTCAGAAGAACACTTCGCGGAGCAGAATTTAACTTTATAAAATAAAAATATTAGATTGATAAATTATCCTTTATTTTGATTTTGTGCACGAACAAGATGCTATCCCCAGCTCGAAACACCATCATAAATACCTGATTATCTGCAAATAAAAATAAAATTATTCCCCCAACACAGATAAATCATACATCTTTATTATCTAGTTGAAGTTCGATCGAATCGTTCAGATACAAACTGATAAAATCTGAAAAAGAATCTGCAATTTTTTTATACTCTCCTCCACAGATGACAAAAACTTCATTATTTAAAGTGTGTTCAGGATATAGTTTGATTACATAGACAAAAAGATTAAAACTAAAATTCGCAAAAGCATAAATCTTGTCTGTATTTTCTAATTTATTTAATATGATTGTATAATCTGGAATTCCTTTCCAATCTTTGAATTCATTAATTAAATTTTGCATTTTACTTAATCCATAGAATTCAAACAAATCATTTGTACAATCTCCTCCTGTTCCATTAAGGAGTTTTAAATATAAAATAAAATCATTTGGCAGAACTATGCCATTATTATTTTGAAAAGCTAAAATATCCTCATCATTGACCAATATGGATTTACTAACATTTTCTTTCAACCATTTAGTTTTTAATTCTTCTAATTGTAACATATTACTTTAATGTTTTTAGTGCATCATTAATCATTTGTAACCTTTGAGATTCAGCCCCACGCTGCAAAGTGTCTCCAACTTTGCGCCAATTTAAAAATATGCAATTTAAAACGAATCAGTCATAAAGTATCTAACTTTAGAACTAAAATTCTCCAACCTTCCATTTTTTCTAAATTATTTACAAAAAAATTAACAAGCGAACCCGGCAAATAAAAATATCTTTGTCCTCAACTATGACAAAAAAATTCTACATACTGCTATTCGTTACGTTTGGTTTCCTAATGGGACCAACGTTTACTTATGCACATGGGACAAAAAAAGAAATGTCATGTTGTAAAAAAGAATCTACGGCAAAAGATTGCTGTAACAAAAAAGATTCGAAAGAGAAAGAGCATAACTGCAATAAAGGTTGTTTGGGCAATTCATGTACTCCAACCAGTAGCTGTGGTTTCTCGCCAATGGCAATCTTTCAAACAGAAAACCACTCCATTTTTGGTTTTTCTGAAAAAAGACAAGTTTACTATTACTCAGAAATCTTTATTTCTTCAGATTTCCGTTCTATCTGGCTTCCACCTAAGATAAGCTAGATTTCTTTTCCTGACAGCCCTAGGTCTGTCTTATCCAAAGGACTTTTTAAAGTCCAAATTCAAAACTATTTTTTAATCTCAAACTGTATCAGAAATAGCTGTATTTGCTATCGTTTCTGCTATGCTTTAGGATTAATTCATCCAAAAAAATTACATACAATGAACTCAATAACAAAATTATTGATGGTAATGTCGCTATTACTATCAGTTACTTTCGCCAGCGCTCAAATCAAAAATAAAACAACCGAAAAGGTAAAAATAAGCGGTAACTGCAGCATGTGCAAAAAAGTTATCGAAACTGCAGCAAACGTTAATAAAGAAGCAAAAGTAACCTGGAATGAAACCACTAAGATGGCTACTATTACTTATGATGCTCAGAAAACGAATCTTGATACCATTTTAAAACGTATCGCAGATGCCGGATATGATAATGAAAAATTTACGGCTCCAAATACGGTTTATGATGAACTACACGGGTGCTGTCAATACGATAGAGAACCAAGTGATAAAAAACAAAACAATTCATCATCACATCATTAAAAACCAGTTTGTTCGTAATGCAGGCTTTCGCGCCTCATTACGGACAAATATTTAAAAAAAATATCATGTTGAAAATAAAAAATATAATCACCTTATTCACGCTTATTGCAACTGTTTCTATAACAAATGCACAAATAAAAGTGGGAGATCATTTTCCGGATGTTCAGCTTCAAAACAATAAGAATGCTGTAGTTAAACTAAACTCTTTTAAAGACAAAACAGTTTTAGTAGATTTCTGGGCTTCGTGGTGTGCTCCTTGTCGATTGGCCAATAAAAACTTGGTTAAAATGTACAATCAATACAAAGGTCAAAATTTTGAAATCGTAGGAATATCAATAGACAACGACAAAACAAAATGGTTAAAAGCCATTGAAAAAGATAAAATGAAGCACCAGCAATTAATTGACCCAAAAGGTTTTGATGCCAAAACAGCTGTTACTTTTGGAGTTGATGCCCTGCCTTCGACTTTTCTTTTTGATGCATCAGGAAAACTGATTGCCATAAATCCAACAGAAGCTCAAATAATTGCTCAAATTAAAAAAAACAACAAATAAAATGAAAACCTTACATATAAAATTCATAGCCCTTACCCTAACCTTCTTATTAGCAGGTGTAAAATCATATTCTCAAATTACTAAAGCCGAAATAATGGCAACAGGATTAACCTGTTCTATGTGTTCAAACGCTATAAATAAACAATTAAAATCATTTACAGAAGTAGATAGTATCGGCACTGATTTAAACACCAATACGTTTACTGTTTATTTCAAAAAAGACAATTCATTAGAGCCAAAAGTTTTGAAAAAAGCAGTTGAAAAAGCTGGGTTCTTTGTAGGTTCTATGGTTTTAACGGCAAAGTTTCATGTAGATAAAATTGAAGATAATACAACCCTCAAAGTCGATGACGCTACTTATACTTTTATCGATATTAAAAAACCTGTAGCACATGCAGAAGCCAAATACAGAGTTTTAGACAAAGGTTTTGTGACTCAAAAAGAGTATAAAAAACTCCTAAAATCGTACTCAAAATATCCTGATTACGCCACAGAAAATGAGAATGATTATTATTTAAAAGCACTTTAAAAATGAAATATCTATCAATAATCTTCTTATTCCTTGTTTCTTACCAAATAGATGCACAAGAATTATTTGTAGTAACCGAACCTGCTAGTAATGCTCCGGCAGGTTCTATTGGAGTTCGTGTTGGACAATCCTTAATGGAAAAAAAACTTGAAAGCGGTTCCATGTACAATCTGACACCCGAAGTTACCTGGGGAGTAAATAAAAACTTAATGGTGCGTACCTCAGCTTTTTTAAGCAATCAGGATAATGGACTGGGACTAAAAGGTGGTGGTTTTTATGCCAAATACAGATTCTTTTCTGTAGACGATTTACAAAGTCATTTCAGGATGGCTGCCTTTGGGCGATACAGTTACAATAACTCCTATTTTAATCAGGAAGCTATAGACTTAGCCAACGGAAATTCGGGTTACGAAGCCGGTTTGGTAGCCACGCAGTTAATTCATAAAGTAGCCCTAAGTTCTTCCGTAAGCTATGTGCGCGCCCTTAACAATGCTGATTACAGTTTTCCGGATGCATTGGGTAAAAATGCGATCAACTACACCTTCTCTGTAGGTAAATTGATGCATCCTAAAAAATACACCAGCTACAAACAAACGAACATTAATGCCATGTTGGAATTTACCGGACAAACCATAACCGAAAATGGCAGATCGTACCTTGACGTAGTGCCTTCAATTCAGTTTATCATTAACAGTCAGGCCAGAATTGACCTTGCTTACAAAAAAGAATTGTACAGCTCTATGCAGCGTATGGCAACTGATGGCGTTTTCCTGAAACTGGAATATACTTTTTTCAATGTAACGAAGTAAATAAATCCTATCATCACCGGAACAAATCGTTCTGATTAAACCTATAAAATGAAGAAAATACTTTATCTATTATTCCTGTTTCTGGCTTTTGCTAAAGTACAGGCACAGATTATAAATCCTGTGAAATGGGAGGCTTCGATCGAGAAAAAATCCGATTCAGACTATCAGCTTTCTTTTAAAGGAGCTATTGAAAAAGACTGGCATGTGTATTCACAATTCACTCCTGAAGATGGCCCCCTTCCGGCCGAATTCCTATTTCATGATAGTAAAAACAATTATAAACTTGTTGGAAAAGCAACTGAGAGCGAAACCAAGCGAGAGTTCAACGAAATCTTTGGCGTCGATGAAATCTTCTTTTCCGACAAAGCTGTTTTTACACAAGTAATCAAACAAACCAATCCTGAAAAAGAAGTGATACAAGTGGAACTTTCTTATCAGGTTTGCAAAGAAAATTGTATCAGTGAAACGAAATACTTTGAGTTTAATCTCAAGACACTTGAAGCAAAAGAAATACAGGCCGCGGATATTACAAACGAAAAAACGGTTAAAACAGCTGCAAATACTGTCATAGAAAAGCAACCGGAATCTGAAAAATCGGATTCCAGTTTGTATATGATATTCTTTATTGCGTTCTTATCCGGTTTTGCCGCCTTGCTTACACCTTGCGTATTTCCAATGATACCAATGACAGTAAGTTTCTTTACCAAACAAAGTAAAACCAAAGCCAAAGGAATTAAAAATGCCATTATTTACGGCATTTCGATTATCCTGATTTATGTGTTTCTAGGGACAGTAATCACGCTAATTTTTGGTGCCGATGCTCTAAATGCATTATCAACCAATGTATGGTTTAATGTTATCTTTTTTGTGTTATTGGTCGTGTTTGCTTCGTCATTTTTAGGCGCTTTCGAAATCATGTTACCCAATTCATGGGCAAATAAAGTCGATCGTCAGGCAGATAAAGGAGGAATCATAGGCATCGTGTTTATGGCACTGGCTTTGGCAATCGTTTCCTTTTCCTGCACAGGACCAATCATTGGAACCTTATTGGTTGAAGCAGCTTCTAAAGGCGGAATCGCACCCATAGTGGGAATGTTAGGTTTTTCATCTGCTTTAGCGTTACCATTTATGCTGTTTGCCATGTTCCCGGGCTGGTTAAATACATTGCCAAAATCGGGTGGGTGGCTTAATACTGTAAAAGTGTTTCTGGGTTTTATCGAATTGGCTTTGGCGTTTAAATTCTTATCCAATGCCGATTTAGTATTACAGCTACATTGGTTTGAAAGAGAAATTTTCTTAGCCATTTGGATCGCAATATTTGGTACTTTGGCGTTTTACTTGTTTGGAAAAATAACCTTGCCACATGATTCTCCAACATCATCGATTTCGGTAGGCCGTTTAGGAATTGGATTAATCGTATTGACATTTACAATTTATCTGATTCCGGGGTTGTGGGGTGCTCCTTTAAAATTAATTAGCGGATTCCCTCCTCCAATGACCTACAGCGAATCTCCATATGGTGTAGGCGGCTCTAACAAAAATACTGCTTCCTCAGCGAAAGCTTTACCAGACGGAGCGCATAAAGGTCCGCATGACATCATGGCTTTTACAGATTACGAAAAAGGACTGGCTTACGCCAAAAGTGTAAACAAACCTATTCTTTTAGATTTTACAGGATTTGCCTGTGTAAATTGCCGAAAAATGGAAGATTATGTCTGGTCGGATCCTCGTATTTTGTCCATTTTAAACAATGAAGTGGTCTTAATTTCTTTATATGTTGATGACAAAAGAGAATTGCCATTGGAAGAACAATATGTATCTAAAGAAACAGGCAAAAAAATAAAATCCATTGGAAATAAATGGAGTGATTTTCAAATTACCCGTTACAAAGCAAATGCGCAGCCTTATTATATTTTATTAGACACTAATGAGCAAAGCCTGAGCAAACCTACAGGATATACCCCTGAAATCACCGAATATGAGCAATGGCTGAAATCTGGTATTGCACAGTTTCAAAAATAAGAGTACCATTTTTTTTCATTTGTGCATTTTTAAACGTTGTGCACAATCGTGGTTTGGTTAAAGCCACAAAAAGGGAGATATTTAGGTATCTCCTTTTTTTATTATACCTCATCAAACTCCGAAACCAAAATTTCATTGCAATTTCCCTTATGGAGTTGTAGTGCACGAACACATTTTAAAACGATGGCTTTTAATTATTTGTATTTCGATATTAATATTATTTTCGATAATTTAGTCGCTGATAGAGATTGAAAAACTAACAGTTCTGATAAATTTTGGGGATTCCTGTTTCCCCTTTTTATCTCTATCAAAAAGACAAATTTTTAACACCTCTAAAAAATAAATATGGAACAAAGGCATATCAGAAATAGACTTTATATTAGCCCGGAAGAACAAGAATTAATAAAAAATACTCCGATATTATTAGGCGGAGCAGGAATCGGAAGTGCTATAGCCGAATGTCTATTGCGATTAGGTTTTGAAACCATGACGATAATCGATGGTGATGTTGTCGAATTATCCAATTTAAACCGACAAAATTATACCGAAAATAATATTTCACAACCAAAAGTAGAGGCACTTAAAGAAAGATTATTAGCTATCAATAGCCAGGCAAAAATCACGATACACAATTGCTTTTTAACTCCCGAGAATGTTGAAAATTACATAACCGATCATAAAATTGCGATCAACGCCCTGGATTTTACTTCGGATGTTCCGCTTTTATTCGACTCGATTTGTCAGCAGAAAAACATTCCGATTTTGCATCCCTACAACCTCGGATGGGGTGCATTGGTATTAGTCATTTCAGAGGATGAAGGCCTTGAAGTTTTAAAAAAGCCAAATGAAAAATTTAGCGAAGTCAATGTAGTTGACTATGTTTTAGAATACATGAGATACTGGGAAAACCCACAAAAGTGGCTCGAAGAAATTCTGGATAAATACAAAAAGGAAAACAAAAATCTGTCTCCTCCCCAACTCCCTATTGCATCGTGGCTCGTAGCAGGAATGTGCACCCAAATTGCATTTGACATTGCCACCAACACCCCCGTAAAAACATTTCCGGAGTTTTATTTGACAAGTCTCAAGTAGATTTTTTTAGGAATTATTCTTGTTAGGATTTTCTCTGTTTATAAGTAAAACTAGTTTTCAATTTATATAAAAAAACAAAAGCTACTGATTAGAGTAGCTTTTGTTTTTGATAGTTATTTGTCTTTCTCACAACCTACACATTTTATTAGCAAGTTTTTATAAGTTGGTTTCTCAGCTAAATCCTTATTCAGAATATAACCTTTTCTAAAATTTACCCTGTCGTAAACATCAAGCCACGAATTATTATCAGTTGCTTCATTTTTTACTGTATCGTTAACAATAATCCAATCATTGTATTTTAAATTTGTAACGACTTCAGATGATACATCTGGTAATGCATACATTCTAACCTTACTTTGTGAAGAAACAAAACGAATTGGATTGTAATTTTTCCAGTGTTTATATTTTTCTTTTAATTTAAAATAATAGGGCATTTTATAACAAACAGTATCTAAATTCTCGTCATTACCATCTTCACTCCATACCCCTTTTGTCAATACTGTAATTGAATCTATATTCTTTTTATTTACAAATAAATATTTCTGGCGCAAATCTAGATTTTCAAGATAATCTCTCTTAGATTCTTCCTCATTCCATGAAGGTAGAAATTCGAATTTCCAGAGATCATCTTTTTTATTGATAAGCCAAAAATTAACTCTCGCATCTTTACCTTCAAATTCATCAAAAACAGCTATCTCATAATTGGAACTACTCTTGGTTTTATAATTTTTAATCCTATACAATTGATTCCTAAAAGGATTAAACTCATTGTCATAAAAAATATTATCAATGGTCGCATCACTAATAAGAGATTTAACATTAAAATTAAGTGTTATATTCTGGTAATCTCCTTTTTTGCCCAAGAAGTAACAATACTTATTTTCATGAAGCATAAGATGGAAAACCTGACTTTCAAGTTCTTTTATCCTTTTATTACCTAAAACCTGACCCTTAGTATTTTCTCCTTTTTTAACACCTACAGTATCAACATCTTTTTGTTTCTTAACACAAGAAACCGCAACTAAAGAAAATAAAACAATAAGCAAATAACGCATACACAATATAATTAAATTTGAAGTAAATATAGTACATTTTTAAAATATAGCACATTAATCTAATTGAATATGAAAGTGATCCGGATTATCTGGAAAAACAGTAATTTTATCTTTGTCATCCATTCTCCTTTGCAATTCTCTTTTTAGTGCTTCACTTTTTAAATGATGGTACGCCTGGTGGCGAACTCCATTATATTTCGAACTACCATGTTCTAATTTTCCATCGTTTGGAAAAAAATTTCCTTGTTTAGGAAAACCAAAACCATAATTACCTTTCGGTAAACGCTTTATTATTTCTAAAACCATTATTTCAGCATTTGGTTTACTGAAATCAATTTTCTCATTAGAATATGTACTAAGATTAATATCTATTGCACTGGCCTTATTTCCATGTTGCGACCCTCTCAAAGCTCCTGCTATCCGGCCTTTGGCATTATCATTATTATTCCAAACCATAAAACTTCCCAGTTTTAACTTATTCGGTTCTTTTGGGGTGTAATGGTTATCAACCCAGTTTTTAACATTTGACTGAATTATTTTTAAGGCTGTTTCAATTATTGGTATATCTTTCAGGGTAGGATCCAATTTATTTGGGTCAGCATTTCCTTTACCATTTCCTATTATGATCCCATCTCTAATCTTGATAAAGGTATCCTGGCTACCCCCTAGACCTGATTTAAAAGCCCCTGGTTTTCCTTCAGAATTAAATTCAACCAAATTTAAGGAATGCGCTTCCAAAATTAGACCAGCTATAGATGAATTTTTATCTTTAATTGGACTCTTTTTATATTCTTTCTTCAACCAGCTTTCTATTTTCTGAGTAATATTGAATTCCTCTCTTTTATATTTTAGTTCGTTTAATCTATTTTCCCATCCTTTTTCGTACTCCTTTTGTTTAGGATCCCTTTTAATAATGTCTTCAACAAATTTCCTTCTATTTTTATCTAATTTTTCATAAAATATTTTAGGATCAACCCGATTAATGCTATTCACTGTACTTGTTCCAAAAACACCATCTGCTGAAACATTCAATTTAAAATAACTGTCCTTTAATGTTTGTTGAACTACTTTCGTGGCATTTGGAACTCCAGAATGTACTGCAAAATCAAAGATATAAGTCGCAATACTAGCATTATAAATTTCATCTCCATGTATTTTATTCCAAAACTCAATCTTATATATTCTCTTAGCTTCAGTATCAGAAAGATTTTTATGCATTTCTACTGTTCCAGCTTCACCATTACCATATAGTTTATAAAAACTTTCATATGTCTTATAAGTAATTCCTTTATTAGTCTTACCACCTCTGTCATTCTGTTTATCAACATAGCCTCCTTCAACTTCAAAAATATGTATCATATCATCGTCAAAATGGCTTTTGTAAGTCCCTGTATTGGCTGTACATCTTACATTACTCACAACCATATTCAATCCTTTATAAGCTACATGTTTTGTAGAGTATCCTTCAATACCTACGTAGTAACTCATTTTTTCTCCAATCTTTGTTCCTTTACGACGTGTTATTTTAAAAGTTCCTGATGCATTGCCTTCTAAATCTATTTTTACTTTGCTTCTAAAAATTGGTTCTTCACCCACTCTATGAGCGGTTAGTACAATATCTTTTCCGATCATGTTTTGCGTTTTAGCAACAATGGTCACATATTCGCCATCATAACTAAGAGGAATCTCATCCTGTGCTGTCACCCTTTTACCATCGTACTGAAAATAGACATCTGTTATTTTTTCACCTGTTAGAACATTTAAAACTGCAGCCGAATTTGCACTGGCATTTTTCTTAAATGGATATAATCTGTCATTTTGTATCCCCATTATTTTAAAGCTAATTTTGGCTGTTTTACCTTCCTGGATTCTAAAACGTCTCTGGAAAGTATCATCAAAAGTTATAATCTTATTTACTTCACCACTTTCATTTGTTGTCGTATCGCTGTAATAATAAAGATCTTTACTGCCGTTTAAGTAAAAATTAATTCTTGCTTTTTGATTGTCATAGCCCGGAATGCTTGCTTTTACATGATTTATCTCTCCCGAAAAACCGGAAATTTTCTTTTTGTCACCATTGCTATAGGCCCAATACGCCTCGGTTACCTGCGGACGTTGCACTTCCATTTTGTAGACAGCTTTCGCATCAACGCCTTTTGCTATGTCACTAAAGGCTTCTATTGTGTAGTGCCCTTCTTTATCGGGCACAGATATCCCAAAAGATTCCCATTTATGAAGATGCTTTCTTTTTGGAGTGTCTTTTTCAGTATGCCATGTATCTCCTGACGTTAAATATGGATTATTATTAGAATCATAAACGATCCATTTTACATCTCCCTTTTCTTCAGCTGTAGGAGGTATTTTAAAAGTTTTTGCTTCTAAAGTAAAAGTCTTGTTTGAACCGCCCAATAAAAAGACATTTTTGTTTGATTCTCCTTTGATAGGACCAATACTAGTCACTTCATTTTTAATTGCTGAAACTTCAAACTCCTGCGTCAATGCATATTGATCCTTACTGATTATTTTAATCTTATAAGTTCCCAAATCAGGCATCAATAATCTAATGTTTCCTGTTGAATCCAGTTCTTTTTCGTCTGAAATGGTGGTTCCTTTATTATTAATTTTAGCCTCTATTTGATAGTAGAACTTTAATAGATTTAGTGATTTAACTTTAGGGTATTTTAAAGCTGTTTTAAATATAAACTCTTTCGATGAAGGTCTTACCAATCTTCCTTTAACTATAGAAGGAGGTAAAATTACAAGCTCCTGAGCCACTATTTTTACTTCTACAAAAGCGAATGACTTCTTACTTTTCTTATTGTTGGCTCCATACTCACCCCCATAGGCTTCAATTTTGTAAGTTCCTTCCGTCTCAAAATTATAACTAAAGGATGTTCCTTCATCTTCAAAAATAGTTTCTTCGTCTTTTTTGCCTTTTCTCGCCTTGTAAACAATCCAGTTAATACCTTCGTTTTTATTTCCATTTTGAACGATCAGGGTTTCGTCAAGGAAAAACTCCAAACTTTCTCCTACGATAAATGAAGAAGCCGCTGTATTTTTTATTTTGACCGCTCCCCTTTTTACCGCATTTCCACCCGCATCTATACTACTTATTTCTTTTAAAAATACATAGACAGCTTCTCTTCCAATGTCGGCATAAAGTCGATCTGCTCTTAAATTAGGATAAATTTTGGTTTTGGTTGTTATGGTAATTGTACCAGGTAAATCGTCCAATCCCTCTACTTCTCTTAACAATAAAAACAGCTCATTGTATTGCTCGAAAAGATTTGCGATATTGGTTGTGTCCTTTTTTAATTGGTCTCTGATCGTTTCCCAGCGTTCCTTCTTTGCTTCAGAAATCTGCCCTTGCAGTATATTGGTATTGATGGCTTTAATCATTTTTTCGCGAACGATTTCCCAATTAAAATTTTGGATTGCTGTTACTGAATTTGATTGTTTTAGAGCTGCATACATTTCTGTAAATAAGGCATCATTTGGTTTACCGTCAAAATCTTTAGCGGTATATCCTTCAGTAAAAGCTTTAGTAATTTTGGTCCAATAGTCTATTGCTGCCCTGTCATTTGCATCAGTAGCCAGATCTAATTTCTTTTTAATTGCTGCTTTAACAACCTCTGTAGAAGGCTCATTGCTATTCGTTTGAGGCACTTTCAGGGTTTCTTGGCTCTCTAGTCCTGTATAAGTCTGAGTTGTTATACTGCTACTCCAATTTAGGACACCGTTTTCTGTTTCCGAAACCGGAGAAGTAGTGTTGGTTGATGAGACAGAATTCATTTTCGTTCTGTCAAAAGTATCAGCAACGCCTTCTCCGATTGGAACGCTGGAAGATAATCCCGATTTCTCCTGAAACGAAGAAGTAGTGCCATCCAATACCTTTTGTTTTCTGCTTTGCTTCGCATTGGTATTGGCAGCGCCTTCTTCGATCGGGGTAACAGAATTGTTTATGACAGTATTAAGGTCTTTTTGCTCCTGCCATAATTGTTCTATATCCTTTTGCTGACTCATTTCTTTTGAAATTTGTGCCAGCGCTTTTATCATAACGTTAGTTAAATGTTCAGCGCTTTTTATATCAGCACTGTCTTGTATTAAAATATCGAAATTGTGAATTACATTTTTACTCATCGGTAGCTATTTTTCTAAGTGTAAAAGTAGTGTCATAGTTTGTCATTTTAAAACTTCAAGACGTTTGTATTCAGTAGTTTCAGTAAGTTTCCATTCTACTGAAACTACTGAATAGAGAAGGTTATTTTTTCTTTTTTTAGCATTGTTCTGCTCTACTTTTACACCCTCAAAAAATTAAATAGTACTATTTTTTTGTAGACATTCTCAACTTTAAAATTTACTTAAAATCTTATTAAACATTATCTAAAAGTATGGCAAAAAAACCCAAAATACCTGACAAGAATAATTCAAAAAAATTCTTCAATAAATCTTACTTACATCATTAAAAAGGAAAAAATATGGCTCTACAAACATTAAACATTATTAAAAGCTGGTTCAAAACTGGCTTGAAACCAACGCAAACACAATTCTGGGACACTTGGGATTCATTCCGTCACAAATACGAAAAAGTTCCCGTAAAGGAGATTGAAGGAATTGACGAATTGCTTTCTTCTAAGGCAGATAAAACAGTTTTAAATGATCATTTAGCGGATAAAAATGCACATGCTCCACAGGTAAATACCGATTGGAACAGTGAATCTGGCTTTAGTAAATTATTGAACAAGCCTGAATTTAAAACAATCAATGGAGAAATTATAGTAGGTACAGGGGATATCGTTTTCGAAAAATGTGGCTTACAAAATTTACATACTACTTTGAATAACGGGAATGAAGCAACTGATAAATCTATAAAACTAATTTCTGCATTCGATGGATCTTATGTAGAACATAGTGGTTTTCAGTCTAAATATGAAGTTACCGGGGGCCTATACAGCAGATTAGGTAAAGACGGTTTAGTAGTAAGACCAACAGAAGTAGATCCTAAAGGAATAGAAGTTACAGCTACAGGAGTAAATTTTACTGTTGATGATGCGGGTTGGAGAAGTAATTTATCAACAGAACCCTTGACAGCTAGTAGAAATTTATTGCTACCTGATAAAACAGGAAAAATCGCACTAATTAGTGATATAATAACACCTACTCTACAAGAAGTATTAACTGCTGGAAATGAGGCTATAGCCCCTGATTTGTATATCGTACTAGATAATGATTACGGATACACAAGGATTGATGGAGGTGGTATGGAATGGGGCAATACACAATTAGGAACAAATAGAGCTATTTCAAGCCTATATTTTGGCTCAGGAGGATCGGCGGATGCTCTGTATTCAGAAGGTTTAGTATCATTAGCGTATACAGAAGAAGGTGTTAATGGAGCTTCAAAAATAAAACCTGCTGGCCAAAAAGGATTTGATACATACTACTCATTACCAAAAGTACCTTCAAGTGGAAGGACAGTTGAATTGCTGTACGATGGGAGTCTTAAAACAATTAATGGAGAATCTATCGTTGGAGAAGGAGATATTGTTATAAATGGCGAAATCCAAGAAGCTCCTATTAACGGAAATCAATATGGCAGGCAAAATGGGGAATGGACTGAAATAACAAGTAGGAATGAACCTTATAATTTACAACAAATATTAGATACTGGAAATACTGCTACTATCGGAAGTTCAAAAACTAATTTAATGCAGTCTATTAAAGGAGATCTTGAGACTACTTTTCAAAATATAAATGGCAATAATTCTGCTGATCTGGTCATTAACTCCTTTGGATTAGCTTCAATGCATGCTGTATCATCCAAAACAACTACAGGTTTAGAGCTTAATGCAAACGACGCTTCCACAAACAAGATCCAATTATATCTAAGAGATTCTGAATTAGCAGGAAGTACCACTGTTATAATGGATAGTATCACTAATGAAGGTCATTCTGTTATTAAAATTCCACAGAAAGTGGGTGAGCACACAATCGCTACGCTGGCTGATATACCACAAACATTGCAGCAAACTCTAAATAACGGGAATATTTTAAATTCTTCTTCATGGATAGCATTTCCTCGGTTATCGATATTCAACGGAAACATTACTCTAAATTCAGCCCCTTACACTAATCAAATGGATCTTACGGGTAACATTACTGAAAATACTGAAGATGGATCAAAATTTGAAACGAATAGTGATAGAATAAAGCTGGTGAATTCCATAGAACCCGGAGGGTTAATATTTTCACCAACCTATGGCGGGGCAGGTACCACTTACACAAACGCAACAAATCCTGTAAGTGGTGATGGTGTTAAGCAAGTAATACCAGTATCTGTTAATTCGGTGTTTCCTGATAACATCACTGGTAATATCAATTTACCTATTACTTTACAAAACATAGTTGACAATAATGCGACTGCGTCCTCGAGTTATGGTAGCTATGCTGCAATATTAAACGTCGATAAAGGAGGAAATAGGCATGTCAGTTTTAATGTATCTAATGATTCCTCAAAAAGCTCTTTATTTGAATTACGAGGTGATGGGTCATTCCAGACATTTGGTAGTACAGCAAATGGCTTTGGAGAATTGGTAATTAATCCCGACAATACTGGTGAGGGAGAATCTCACAAAATGGCTTTGAGATTTATACAATACTTATCAGGAGGATCCGGTGAAAATGTATTAGCTTTTGAACCAATCACTTCCTCAGGTAAGTCGTTGATTAAAATTCCATATAAATCAGGAAATCATGTGTTAGCAACAACAAGTGATTTAGCGATCGATAATTTGACAGTCTCAAGTTTGTCACGTACAGAATTAAACTCCACATATCCAAATGCAGTAAATGGCTTTAGGGTACATTGTCCATTTGTTACAACCGGAGGGCTTATTTATGAGAAAACTACTAGTGGCTGGTTGCAAATTTCCGCTTCAATGGTTTGAGATTTTTAATAAACAACTTTAAATTTTAATATATGAATAAATCAAAATCACAGTAATTGCAAGCCTCTTAATCGTTTTAAAGGTTTCATCGACACGAAATTCGATCTGTTACAAAATGCTGGCTTAACATTCATAACAATAAATAGAATCAAACTGATTGGTTAATTTATCAGCTTCATTGCCTAGCATTTCAAACTTGTTTTCAAATAAAAAAGCATAAAAATTCCGTTGTCCTAAAAAAAAAACTAGAGCATTTATTTTTAAAATGAGACAGTCAAGATTATTTTTTTAATAATACTGGAGTGCTTTTGGGTAATGAATACTAAAAGAAACTTGCTGTCTTATTATAATTACAAGGTCACATCTTTCTCTATGCACAACATTTTCTGTTGAAACTATCCAAAAGCATCTTTCTTTTTTTCATTGCTAAATAACCTTAACACTCTCTTGACCTCTCATATTCAAGACAATGTGAGATTATTATTTTAAACATCTACAAATTATAATTGCATAACTAATTCCAATATTATGGCAACAAATATCAATACCATTCTAAGCTGGTTCAAAACCGGTCAAAAACCAACCCAAAAACAATTTTGGGATTCCTGGCAAAGCTTTTGGCATAAGGAAGAACAGATTCCGCAAGGCAGTGTAGTCAATCTGAAAAATACACTGGACAGCAAAGCAGATCAATTAGAGTTTGAAGCTCATGAAATTGACAAAAAAGCTCACAATGTGTTGTTTTCAACTAAAGAAGACAAAAATCAAAAGGCGCAATAAATGGCTATGCACCATTGAACGAGCACACTAAAATTGCATCAGAATATCTTAATATTGTTAATGATGTCGTTACAGGCGGAGCAGACAAAATGCTATCTGCTGAACAGGGTAGAACTTTGAAAACGCTAATAGATTCTCTAACCAATTCGAAGCAGGATGATTTGAGCGATGCAAATGTTGGAGCATTTGAAAGCACCGTACCTACAGTAGCCAATATAGCTGATACTGACAAAGTGCCACTGCTCGCTGGTTCATTTCGCCGAATGATTAGCTGGTCTAGTTTTAAGTCGTTATTTAAAACAGTCAACGGAAATTCATTATTTGGAAGCGGTAACTTATCTACACCGGATATGGATACAACTTCCCCTCAAAATGTTTCTGGAATTAAAACATTTTTAAATGGAATGTTAGGACTACGAAATGGAGCTAATACATTTACTTCATTTTTCACAAACACTAACACAGCATCAAGAACTTATACTCTTCAAAACGGTAACGGAACACTAATGTTTTGTGATGCGCCAAATTTAAATTTATCGGGTTCCGGAGATGCTGTACAACTTCTATCTTCATTAGGTACTCCAAGCAGAGGAGGCAGTATTGTTGCTTTGTTTGCCTTCGTACAATCTACCTGGATAACTGTTTTTAATACATCTTTGACAAGTATTTTAAGTGGAACAATCTTTGGTAATTTAACATTACTTTCAAGTTCTGACTTATTAAATCCGATGTTGGTTGTGGGTAAATCGTTTACTGGAAAAGCAGTTGGTACATTTAGTTCTATCGAGTCTGAAACATTTAAGTTAATTCTAAAACTAGGATCTACAACAATATTAGACACCGGTTTTTAACATTTTCAGGAGCTATAAATTCACAAAATATTGAAGTTACTTATGATTTTACAGTTTTTAACACAAGGTTCCTCAGGAACCATTGCAGCTAATTTAAAAATATTTTTAGATGGTGAACCCTTAAAAGTTGTTGTTGGAGCACCTGTGATTATAGACACCACGTCTAATCAAAATTTTGATATTCAATGTGCTTACGGATCCACTCATAATGGCAATACGGTTACATTTAAAACAATAAAAGGATTTAACGATGCCAATTAAAGACAGTAATTCTAACATAGCATCCATTAACGGAAAGCTTTTAGATAAAAACAAAGTTCATGGATTGGGAATGGGATATTATTTACTGGTGCAGAAGTATAAAAACACCTCTAACGAGGGTCTTAAATTGGAATACTGCAACCCCATTTTCAGTGAATGTAATATTTGTTCAGAAGAATAATTCAGGCTATCAAGAAATAATTTCAAATAGGGTTACCGGGATTATGGTGATTTTTTTCTCAATATCCTGTAGGCTCGACGGCACAATTTGGGTAAATCTTCAAGAAGCCGGAATCATTGGAGATAATTTAATTGTGCCTTACAATTTAAATGAAGTAACTAGCATCACACTAACTTACAGTGGCGCTTTAATTAAAGCTTATAAAAATGGTGTTCTTTTCGGTCAGGTAGCATCAACTAGAATTATAGGTTCTAATAATTGTTTTTTAGGAAGAATTGGCAATGTTTCAGGTCAAGGATTTAAAGGAATTATCTATGATGCTAAGATATTTTCAAAAGAATTGACTAAGCAAGAAGTGTCACATTTATTTGTCACAAAAGGTGCAGATGTATCTGCAACTGCACTCAGTGATTTATACTAAATTTAAAGTTACAGGAGAAGTCAGGAACAACAGCCACCGATACAAGTTCAAATTCATACAATGGAACGCTTACAAACTTCACAAATACAGCTTTAGGAACGAGTAACGCCCATGTCGATTATAGAGGCATTCCGATAAAAAGTTAAAACATTATTAGGATTATAATACAATGAGAGATTAACTTTCTAAACAAAACAAAAAACAATTCCCAAACCGCCGTAAACTTTAAGTTTATGGCGGTTTACTTTTGAATAAATACACAGCCAGTTTAAAGGTAAATAACGATTAAAAAAAAAGCAATATAATCAACTAAAAGCAAACACCTTAACCACAAATCCTTTCTACTGAAACTACTGAAAACAGCGCTCGTATTTTTCTTTTTTCAGTTCCTTATGCCTTACTTTTACAGCTGCTAATAAACCCTATTGGCATTCTCAAACCGCCATAATAGTACAGCTTACTTTTAGGAATCTCCTAAAGGAAACTACCTCATCTATAGCGATCATCATTAACAACAATACCAACAATTAAAAATCAAACCAATCATGGATTTTACACCCAAAGATTTAGGAGAAACACCTTCGGCACCAGACATGAGCAATTTTAAAAACCCTTTGGGGCAGCAACCCGAGGGCAACATTATTATTGGAAATTTTACAATTAGCCCCTAATGCAGTCACAAAAAAGTGAAAGCCTGGCCGAAGTCCTAAAAAAAGAAAGTACGGACAGCTCGATCTAAGAAAAAAAACTGCCCTTTTTTCTGCATTACCTCAAACAACAAATTCCTTAAAACAAAAAAAATGTTAGACGAAAAAGCAATAGAAAAACTAAAAGAAAAATACGGTAACGTATTAAAACTTACTTCCGATGATCAATCAACAACCGCTTACTGTAAAAAACCATCTTTTACCACATTTCTGAATTATCAAAAACGCTACAAGGACAATCCGCATGAAGCGATTTTGTTTCTGTTTCAGGAATGCGTGCTTGAAAAAGAAAATTATGAGGATGAATTTATGCTTTCAGCAGGAAATTCTATGATTCAAATGATCCAAAAAGACAGCGAATTTACCATAAATGCAACACCTCAACAAGATGAATTCAAGAAGTCGGCAGCCCTGATTCGTCAGGCTTTTCAGGTAGATCCTTATCAATTACCAATGGATGAGTTTTACAAATTAATCGAAGAAGCACTTTGGCTGCAAAAGCACAACGAAACCAGACTGGAAAACACCTTCATCACCGCCTTTGCTAAAACATTTTCAAACTAAAAACTAAAAACAATCATGAAATTCAATTTTAATGTAAACGAAATTTTAGATACCAACGACATTGAATATACTGGTATTAACTATAACGAATCGGAATCAAAAGATTTTATTATCGATAAAACGGGAGGTGAATTTAACCTGAGAATTTTTGCTCCATTAATTTTTGAACCTCTGGTAAAAAACGATCTTAATCTGCCGAGTCTCCGCATAGACGCTGTTACCGTCAATTTAAATCGTTCAAAAGTCATCAAAAAAGAAGGAATAGAAGGCAGAGATTCCACCATTAAAGAACACATTACCAATGGAGATTTTAGCATTTCGATTGAAGGATTAATTGCCAATGAAAGTGGTGATGAATATCCGAAAGAGAAACTTTTCTTGTTGAAACAATTTCTGAATGCTCCTTATGCTTTAAGAGTAACCCACGCGATCTTAAACCGATTTGGTATTTACGAACTTGTAATCGACTCCTACTCTATTCCCTCTATTTCCGGAACAAAAAACATTCAAAAATTTACCGCCAGCGCCACATCAGACGAAACTGTAGAACTAATAATCAGAGACAATGCTTAAACTAAACGCCAGAATCAAAGTTTATGAAACGGTTAGGCTCATCCCTACTCCAAAGTTTTATGAATTTACGTATGTGAAAAACGTAGAAATCAACAGTTCGTATAAATCTCTTACGGATACTGCCACGATTGTTATGCCTCAAAAAGTCTATACCGATACGAAAGGATTTGACCAGAACTTATTTGCAAATGCCAGCGGCGAGCAAAAAACAATTCATGATTTTTTTAAGCTTGAGAACTTTATCGAAATATTTTTAGGCTATGACGGAGATTACAAACCGGCTTTCAGAGGTTACATTACGGGAGTACAATCAGATACCAATGCTACGATAACCTGTGAGGATTTAATGTACGCCTTTAAAAAAATAAAAGCGGTAAAAGATGATACGGTTCAGGATAAGAAGGATACTCTGAATGTGATGGCTACAAATCCGACAACTAACGTCGAAAAATTTAATCCGAAAACTTTCTTTGAAAAAAGAATCAGAGAACTAAATCTTCCTTTAATGATCAATGCTCTTGACGAAGATTTAGGAAACCTGATGATTAACAGAGGTCAGACTCTGGCTCAGGTTTTTGAAATGCTCAAAGACAAAGGAATTTATACCTATTTTAAAACCGAAAACCTGGTTCCTGTACTTACTATTACCAATAATCCGCAACAACATACTGCTGCAGAATTAGCCGGTTTTATTGATCGAAATTTCATTAAAAGCCCATTGGCCGGAGCACTTGCAAAAAAATTAATCAATCAGGGACTTAGTCTTTTAAGTTCGAAGTTAAATAAAATTGCTCAGTCAGTTTCAGGCGGTTTTTTAGGAAAAGCAAGTTTTAGATTTCGCTACAATATCATCGAAGATAAACTGGTCGTTGTAAAAGAATCGACAAAAAATACCCGCACACGAGTAGAAAAATACTTCAAAAATTCGAACACTCCAATTTACATCGAATTAGGTGATCCGAATGGGCAACTAGTAAAAACTCACGTATTGCATAGCGACAATGAGAATCTTCCTAATGATGCTGCCAGTTTCAAACAAACAGCGACAAAAGTTGCTTCAGAGTTGTATCAATATGCTGCTTTAAGAGCAATGGAATCAAAACCTAGTGGATTTGAAGGTTCCTTCCTCACATTTGGAGAACCTTTTGTGCGGCCAACGGACAAAGTAATTCTTGAAAATGCCAAGGATAAAGAAAAAAACGGAACCTTTCAGGTCGAAAAAGTTGAACGCACTTATGGCGAAAACGGCTACAGACAAAGGATTTACATTGGAAGAAGAGTAGAAGCAATTTAAAAACACAAAAATGGGAAACATAACCGATCTAATAAAAGCTGTCGCCAGTAAAAATCAAATTATTGAAACCTTTGCTGCAAAAGTCATCGAAATAAATAATGAGACAGAATCGCCTCATAATACAAAAGATGCTTATACCGTAAATATAATGCGCGCTGATGGTGCCATACTTAAAAACGTACGATTGAAAGCTTCAATCCTCGATGTAGAACAAGGGATTATTACCATTCCCAAAAAAGACAGCTGGGTTTTGGCTACCATTATTGACGGTGTAGAAACGAGGGCTTTTATTTCACAATTTTCTGAAGTCGATAGACTAATGGGGAGAATACAAGCTACAAATGATCCAAAATTATTTTTAGATTATAGTGCTGATGGCAATAAACTACACATCCGATATATAAAAACTGACGTCAAAACGGAAAGCGATGAAAATAAGATTGTAAATATTGCGCAAATAGAATTCAATAAAAATCAAAATTTTAAAATTAGTTATTTTGATAACGATGAAAAACCATTGGCTACAACAAATTTCACAACTGACAACCTAACAACGACTTTTAACTCAATCGAAAACAAGGAAGTAAAGGAGCGCTTAGTCTTGACTGCTTCTAAAGATAATGTTTCTTTCAAATTTAAGAACAACACAGGCAAAGAATTAAATTCTATGCTAGCAACTCCTGAAAAATATTCTATACTATTAAAAAATGCTGATGATAAAAAACAAGCTTCTTTAGCAATTGAAAGAAGTAAAATAGCAGCATACTTATTCGAAGAAGAGGAACTTAAAAAACTAGCATTTGAATTAAATGGTGAGAGCGATAGTATCCGATTAAAAAAAGACGATCAAAATTTAATTGAACTGAAAGGAAAAACAGCTATTACTTTAAAAAGTGAAGGCGATATTAACATCGAAGCAAAAAACATTAATCTGAAATCTACCAAAAAAATTAATATTAATGCGACAGGAGATACTATTATAAGTGGAGAAAAAGTAAAAATCAATTAAATTATGACTACCAAATATGTATGTAACGGTGCATTATGTGCCTGCGATCAAGGTTCTACAGGGGGGGTTTTAGATGTGAAATCTCAAAACAACATTTTTATTCAGGAAAAATTGATGGCTACCGATAGTGATATAACTTTTGAAATTCCTCTTACTGGAATCTGTGCAGTGAATCAAAAACCTTGCAATCCTGCGATAGTAACGAAGTGGGAGAAGTCTGCAAAAAATGTATTTGAGAGGGATGAAAAAGCTCTTTTACAAACCTCAACCCTAAAGTGTAATGTTGGAGGAAATATCAGAATTACTGATCCACTTCAAACAGGGCCGAAAATAGTCATACTTGACGACTATTCACCGCCGATAATAACACCATTGACAAAGGAAATACTAAATGTTAGTTGGAAAGATGGAGATTTAAAAAATGAAATAAATACTGCAAATATAGGAGATAAAGTAAGCTTAGTTGTAGAAACGAAAAACTACATAGAAGGAGAAACAGTCGTTATTATCGTAGATGAGATAAACGGAAAAGATATTAAAGAAAACACCAAACAAGTAAAATTTAGTGGTGAAGTAAATACCGATGGGCTTGCCATTTTAAAAGAAGAAATCGCAATTGAAAATGTAAACTAATAACTAAAAAAATGGGTAGAACATTTAGAATAAAAGACGTTAATGGCAATACTCGTTTTCAAGATAAAACGTTATTTGTAGAAAAGAAGAAAATAAATCTAATGATTGTCTTAGATGATGATAGTATCGACCAATTTAACGATACAAAAAATAACATTTGGGCCATAAGATATAATCAGACATTGTCTGATATTGCTTTTTTCCAGGCTTTAAGCGACAAATACGAATTTAAAAACATTTGCATTGTTCATCATGGATATACTTTTTCCGATCGTTCTTTCAATGAGGATAACAAAATACATTTGGATACGGTGGTTATGAAGGAAATAAAAAAAGCTATTTTAGCTGTTGGAGAAGAACCTCTAAAAATCACCGACAAATATATAATGCAAGTTTTTGAAAAAAGTAAAACGATCACAACTTTAAACATTCCACTACCGGATAAATCAAAGAAAAAACTAATTGGTGTTCCTAAAAAATGGATTGAAGCTTTTTTTAGTTTAAAAATCATAATAAAAGGTTTGCTAGATAATGGCTGCTTATTTTCTGTCGCATGCTGGGAAGGAAAAACTCCAGATTTTTTGATTGAACTGGCAAGTTTTTCAGATAAAAAAATTAAAGTATTTGGAAGTATCAATTATGTTAAAGTAAGTGAAACTAATGAATATAGGCAACAAGGAAAACTGCTTTTTAGTGGATATGGTTCAATATTAAATATTTTTTTGGTTGCATCAGAAGATTGGGTAAATACGGGCGGATGGGTATATTACAATTCTGAAACAACAACAATAACTACTACAGATAAAGACTTATGGATATATAGTCATAATAGTTCAAAAATATATAAATTAATAAGCAGGACTAAAAAATTAACAACGGAGCAAACTGAAAAATTACAGTATGCTCAACAATATTTTTCAAAAAAGTGGGAAACATTTTACATCTCTAAATATAAAAAAAGTACTTTTGATATTTGGAAAAAAGGAGTAGAAACTAAGTATCCCGAATTTAAACAATAAATTTATGAAGATTATAAGAATCATTTTGTGTCTTAGCTTATTGACTACAACTATTACAAATGCACAACATAAGGCTCCAAAGACAACCGAGCCTGAAAACAATAAGAATCAAAAAGTAACTCAATCAAACTTTAATCTTTCAAAACGAATTAATTCATACCCTTTTAATAAAACTTCTCAAATAAAAATCATATCATACAATTTAAACTCTGATGGTATGACTAAGGTCTCTAAAGAAACTGGAAAAACTGTATCAACTCTGGAATATAATATTGGTATTGAGCTCCCAAGAGAAAACCTAGATTCACTTTCTCTTGAAAATGTAACCCAAATTAAAACCTTAAACCTTTCGCAAATAGATAAATTATCGAACATACTCTATAATACCTGCTCCAGATTAAATACTAGTTGCTCACAGATTATCAGAGGTTGTTATTTGCCAAGAAATGCTATTTTATTTTTTGACGAGAATGGCAAAGTGTTTGAGTATTTAGAACTGTGTTTTGAATGTAAAACAAAAGAAACATTTGGAAAAATAGAGAATTTAGATTTGAGTGATTATATGTACAACGATTTAGAAAATTACTTCAATGATTTAGGTATCAAAACAAAATACGAAGCATCTAAGTAAATTGTTTATCCAAAATAAACATGAAATCAAAAAAACTGCAGCATTTATGTTGCAGTTTTTTTGATTCTTTAGTTTTGCTTCTTTCTCAAAGTCTCTTCCAGTTCAAAGAATTTACTTTCAAGAGTATGAAGTTTTTCATAAATATTAATAGGGTCCGGCATTTGTTTGGAGGCATACATACTGGCGTACCAAACTTCCAGAATATCTTCGGCATAAATAGAATACATCGGGTAATTTCCGTCTCTGTTATCTGATTTAAGGATTAATTTTCCGCTTTCTCTAATTCGGTTTAAAACCCTTTTCACTACAACTCCGTCATTTTTACTGATAATAACATAAATTCTTCCGTCTAAAATATCATCAAAATTGTCAACATATTTCCCAAAAAGATAATCTCCGTCATGTATGGTGGTTGACATTGAATTTCCTTTAATTTCAAAACACCTGTAGGTCCCGTTTTTTAACATTGGCATACTGAACGAAGGCAGCGTTTCCATATATTCCGGATCCGAATAGCCGTCTAAATATCCCGCACGGGCCTTAACGCCAACAAAATTAATGTTCTCCTCTCCGTCTTCATTTACGGTTATGATCTTTGGTAAATTTAATCCAACAACATCACTATTTGTTTTGGTAACAAAAATCTCTTCGCTTTCTCCAAAGAAATACTCCGGATTTACATTGCAATGGGTAATAATGCTTTGAAGCAAATCAAAACCTGGTTTGGTTCTTTTTCTCTCCCCGTCAGACTGCAATCTTCCAATCGTGATACTGTCTATTGTAGTGCTGGTTACTCCTATTAACTTCGCGAATGAGTTATTGTTTAACTTCATTTCGTCTATAATACGTTTTATTTTAGCATGTATCTCCATGATGTAGTTGTATTTGTTATTTTATGTAATATGTTTAAAACACTCCACACATTCCACTATATGTTGCAAAACTAAATAATATATAACAAATAATTGCATTCTTTTAAGTATTTTTTACATAACTGCTGATTTTAAAGACATTTGAAGGTTGTTTCTTATTGTATTACTCGAATATCACGCAGAAAAACACCAATCATATTACTGAAACTATTGCATTTTTTATTGTAATATGTTGTATAATTTAAAACATATGTTGTATATTTGTCAAAAAATAATCCATCATATGATTTTAAAAGACTTTTATAACGAGAAAAAAAACGCAATTCAGTCAGCCTTTACAGCTGATGCGCCAACAGTACAACTTTACAGTGATGCTATTTTTAAAACTTCTATTGAAACACCAGTAGTAATGTTTAAATATGACAATATAAACTGGGAGACATCTTCTGAAAAGAATTACAAAGCCGACGTTTCTTTTTGCCTGTATATTGTATTGCCCGTTGACACTATTTCTTCAACAAGTTATGCAAATGCATTTGATATTGCACAGCGTATTGACAAAGCAGTATTGTCGAACAACAATAGCAACAGCCATATTGACAGCAATTCAACATTTAAAATAAAAGAAAAGCAATGTACAAATGAACATACCTACTGGAACAAAAACGACTATTTCATTTGGGAGATCACTTATAAAACAACCCTGATTGAAAATACATTAAAAAAGAAATACATCCTTTTTAATAATGGATTAAGCAACGAAGATCTGGAAGATTTAGGATACGATTTAACTTCAGACATTATCTCCATAAATCCAAATCAGGTGAAAGGAGAAATAGATTTAAATACCACACCGTAAATAAAAACTGCGGCAATCAAAAACACTCAATAACAAACCGATAACTAAGAAGCATATTACCAAAAACGAACCCTTACCACTAAACTCCCACAAATGAAAAGAAGCAGAACCCTATTAGACAAAAGAAGAGAATACGTTATTAACTATCTAAATAGAAATCAGGCTAAACAAATGAAAGTTGTGGTTTCGGAACTTTCCGATACTTTGTTCTTAACAGAACGCACTATTTACACGATTATAAATGAAGGATTGTCTTTAGAAGCCAGAGCCTAACCTACTGAAACTACTGGCTTTGACAATCAAAAAACTTGGAAAAACGACCTTTGAGCCTTAAATTTGCACTTGCCCGC
Organism: Flavobacterium sp. N502536; assembly: GCF_025947345.1. NCBI lineage: Bacteria > Pseudomonadati > Bacteroidota > Flavobacteriia > Flavobacteriales > Flavobacteriaceae > Flavobacterium > Flavobacterium sp. N502536. The sequence goes on from NZ_CP110011.1 coordinate 402,219, forward strand.
AGACCACAAACTTACCCGACAATCCAGGGCAAAAACCAAATACTATTGACCGTCCAAAAGCACTTATTCTAGTCTTTGGATTCCGGATTACGAATACCCTTTCAACAAAAATAAACAACTAACACTAACAAGTTTAACCACTTGTTACAGCTCCTCTTTTGTCTTTTATTAAGCAAAAAACAAATTTTAAACATTTAAACATTCTATATTATGAGTACATTAAACGATGTAGTGATTACCAAATTATCAGGCGGATTAGGAAGAAGAACTCCGGAACAGGACATGGTTTCAGGATTGCTTTTTGACGGAGCTGCAACTGCAAAATTAGCATTAGACAAAATAGCACGTCTGGCTTCATTAGAAGATGCAGAGGCTTTAGGAATTACAGCTGATTATGATGTAAACGGACAATCGGCTTACTATCAAATTCAACAATTTTTCAGGATGAATCCATCGGGAGATTTGTATATTATGATCACTGGAGGAGATGCTTATCAACATATCGTTGAAAAAGCGATGGTTATGCAGGAACAAGCAAACGGAAATATTCGTCAAATGGCAATTATTTTTTCCGGAGCCACCACATTTGCACAAACAGAGGCTGCTGCAAAAAAAGCACAAACACAAGCAGCTCTTGCTTACAAAGATTTCATGCCATTTGAAATCATTTTAGAAGGAAAAGGGTTTGATTCTGAAACCGCTTCCAATTTGGCTGAATTAAACGCAGAAAATGTATCTGTTGTAGTGGCTATGGATGTTGAGAAAGCTTTTGAGCAAAAATTATTTCAAAAAGGTGCCACAACAGAAAATGACAAACTTTATACTTTAACTGCTAAAGAACGTTTAGTTGAAGTAAAAAATTCTTCCAATCTTTATAACGTAAGTGATGACAAAGGTTTGAAACAGGCAAACGGGGTCAATCTGGAATTCACTTTCAAAGATGTATACAAAAACACAGCTGCTGTCGGACTAGCATTAGGAGCAGTATCCAGAGCGAAAGTATCTGAAAACATCGCCTGGATTGAAAAATTCAATCTTACTGGCGAAGGTTTTGCCAAAGCAGGTTTTGTAGGCGGAAAAGAAATTAAAACATTAGGAACTTTAAGCACTTTAAACGAAAAAAGATACATTTTCGTAAAAACACATACGGGTTTATCTGGTGTTTATTTCAACGACAGCCACACTTGTTCTACAGGTACCTCTGACTTTGCTTATGTAGAAAACAACCGTACCATCAACAAAGCAACCCGTTTATTGCGTACCGCTTTATTGCCAAAATTAGCTTCTCCGGTTTTAGTTGATATTGACGGAAAACTACCTCAATCTGTTTCAAAAAGCTTTGAAGGATTATGCAGAAGCGCATTAGAAGACATGATTGCCAATCAGGAAGTTTCAGCTTTTGACGTTTATGTTGACCCAAAACAAAACATTCTGGCGACTTCAGAATTGAAAGTGAAAGCTGAAATTACGCCAGTTGGAACTGCCCGTAAAATTAAAGTTGATTTAGGTTTCAAAAATCCTTTCGGAATCGACAAAGCATAATTTACTTTATTTCTTAGCATTCAAGAACATACAATTTCACAAACGATACCGCCATTTCAATTGTCCCAAACAAGAACGGAATAAGAATATAGTCCTTAAGCGTTATCAGAATTATAAAAAAACAAATCAAGATACATATGAACAAATTACCATTAATTAACGGACAACAACACAGCTGGTCATCAATTGAAGTAAGCATTGCAGGTAACATCGTTACCGGTATTACTGCTGTAAACTATAGTGACTCAGTATCTAAAGAAAACCATTACGGAGCCGGAGATATGCCTGTACACAGAGGTAGAGGAAAATATGAGGCAAAAGCTTCCATTACTTTATACAACTACGAAGTAGAAGCCATTTTGGCCGCTTTACCAAAAGGACAAAGATTGCAGGATATTAACCCGTTCAGCATCATTGTAAGTTACCTGGACGACAGCAACGAAGTAATCACACATACCGTAAGAAACTGCGAGTTTAACTCAAACAGCAGAGGAATTAGCCAGGGAGACACAAAAATTGCGGTTTCTTTTGACTTAATCTGTTCTCATGTTGAATGGAATTAATCCTCCTGATCAATTCCTAAAATTATAATGCCCTTTCCCTGTCTCTAAAACCGACTAAAAAGAGAAACCCAATATCAACTGCGTTATGCAAAAAAGGAGTTCAAAAGAACATGATTTTTGCCAGCAAACTTATTCTACACGCTCTTTATTAGTCCGTTTTAAACAGGGATTCTTCTTCAGGAGGCTGCCTTGAGCTTATTCAACCCCAAAACAATAACTCAGGCAGCCTCTTTTTTTTATACCCTTAAATAATTCAGTTTCTATAAATCATAGAAAACAAATCGGTCGGTTCCTCTAACCGCCTTCCCTAAATCTGACACCAAGCACCCTATCATAAAAACAAATAAAAAGTCTCAAAAATGGAAATAGAAAAAACAAAAAGCATCGACATTCTTGACGGAAATATTACACAGGCACAATTGAATCAATGGAAATACAAACATAAAAAAGTAGTGAAACTCACCATTGCAGATGACGACGGAACCACTTTGTTTGCCTATTTCAAAAAACCGGATATCAGCATTCGTTCTGCCGTACTACAAGCCTCCAAAATGGACGAATTTAAAGCGCTCGAAGTATTGTTCAAAAACTGTTATCTGGGCGGCGATGCTAAAATTGAACAGGAAGACGACTTACGTCTGAACATTACCACAGCCTTCTCCGATCATATCCAGCCGAAGCCTGTGAAAGTCGAGATTTTGTAACACCTGTCCCTTTGCCATACCATAAAATACTAAAAAATAATGATTACTAAAAACCATACTATAGAACTAAAAGATACCAGCGTTTCTGAAATGGCACGTTTTAGGCAAATTATGCTTGGCATTTGGAGTCAGCAAAAAGAGGATGATAAGAATACTGATAACATGGAAACATTTATCAATAATGATTATAAGTCATCCAACGCATGGATTAAAGATTCAAAAGAAGGCAATCCCGTTTATTCAATAGACGGCGAATATTTAGGAAATAATTCGCGTATTTCCGAAAGTAAAGACTTAACTTTCATAGGAGAAAAAGATGGTAAGGGTGGATTTAAAAATCTTCAACAATTAAAAGATAAGCATAGCAAATTCATATTAAAAGCATCAACTGTCTATGGAGAAAGTTCTGCTTATAAATCAAACATGACAGAAGATTTAAGAAAAGAAATGTTTGCCATTGCTTCAGTTTTTGAGCGAAATAGTATTGCTTATGGTGAAAATAGTGAGCTAGCTAAAAAATTTAGATCTACCTCAAAAGAAAAAAGAGATGGGACAAAAATGCAATATGCAATAGCTGCAGAAATAAATGTTTTAACAAATGGTTTTGATTACAGCTATGGGGCTGATGCATGGGATGGCCAGGAACAAGCAATGTTTAATTCTAATGATTATCGCTTTTCAACAGGAACATTTGAGTTACATAAAAACACACTTGGCTGGACAATTTCAGATGAACATTACAAAATTTGGGCAGCAAATGTTGGCAAGAATTTTGATGCTCCTCAAATTAGTTTTACACCATATTCTAATGAAAAATTTAATAAATATTACAAAGAAGGTAGAATTAATCTTAAATCTACTGCCGTATATAATAAAACCATTTTTTGGAAGACTTTAAAAGGTAAAGATATAATTAAAGCGTATCCGTGGAATATTCCAAATCGCCCAGCCCAACCTGGATTCTTAGACAATTTTAAAAAGTAATTTATGAAAATTCAAAAAAATCTAGTTCTTATTATACTAATAACGATAGTAAGCTGTAATAAGACTATACAAAAAGATGAATCTATATCATTAGACAATAAGTCTACCGCAAAAAATCATTCTAAAATTAGTTTAACTATAGATAATAGTAAAAAATGTAGTTATTATTTTAATGACTCGGAAAAACTAGTTAAAATCGAAGAGTATCTCAGAAATGGAAAATTAGATCGAACAATTAATTTAAAGCATAAAAATAATAAATTTGATTACGCATTCATTGGATTAGATAAGGATTCTAGAGATGATTGGTTTTCCAATTATTACTCAAATATTGAACAATACAATGATTTTTTAACTAATAAGAATATAAAAATTGACAATCCTTTAATGCTTTCAAATGAAGTAAGTGATATCCAAAATTTGCTAGCTAACATTGAGAGTTTTCAAAAAATAAAGAAAGAAAAGCTAACTATTTTCCAATCAAAAAAAATAAACTTAAAAATAAGATTTGATCCATCAACAATAACAAGATTTATCCCTCAAAATTCTGTTATTAATCATTTCAGATATGCTTTAAATGATAATGGATATTTAATTGAAGAAGTGATAACTTTCAATGATGGTATATTAACCATAAAGTATTTTTATAAAAAACAAAAGATTAATAGAATAATTTATTCTTTAAGGTACAACAATGGGGAAATTCTCGTATCAAATCAAAACTACAGTTCATAAATAGATTTTCTTCTATTAAATATAAATCAAGAAAAAAAGCAATGAAAACACATTTTAATAGTACTCAAATCTATCAATAAATACATAAAAACAACAAGTCAAATACTATTTTTATCAGAGTCATTGTTTTCAATTTTAGCAATTTTATTGATCCCTATATTGTCCACGATGAAAATGACATTATAATTGACACTGATATTATAGGGCCTTAAAAATATTATATGCTTTTACTGCTATTCTTTTTGAATGCTTATCCTTCTCATAGGTTTTTAAAAAGTAAAATTTATCTCATTTTTTTCTTTTTTTACTTATTATTAACCTAATATTTTTAGGAAAAATGTTTCTGTATTTTGATAAATTCTTAAACTAAATTCTAAAGAAAGCTTATTTGTCTTCTGAAGGTAGCTCAATCTTGACCAATGTATAATTTATAGATTTTACCTAAAACAATAAAATAATCTATGACCATAAAAGAGCAAGTAATCGAAAACTTAAAAAGTTGGATAGAGAAAACAAACGTAATTTCATATGATAAAGATATCGGTTTGCGATGCAGAGATAAAGAGATTACCGAATTAAGAGATGGGAAGACAAAAAAAGAAGTTTACATTGTCTCTTTTAAAACAGAAAGTGATATAGAATACGATAAAAACGGGGAAATTATTTCCTTATTCGAAGGAATATACTGCTTTGCTTATTTTGATGCCGAAACATTAGAACTGCTTTATATAATGAAAAAAGCTGGATATATTGAGGTTGACGGTTCTTGTTAATATTTTAGATTCAACTTTCAATCCATCAAACACCCCTTTTTCCAGAATAGAAAAACGGGTGTTTTTTTATCATTTATTTTCATTTTCATCTGCAATATGAAACTATAAAAACCACACAAATCCCTACTGAAACTACTGATTTACAAAACCATAATATTTTCAAAACACACTGTTTCGGCGTATTTTTACAGTGTTCTTAAAAGCTGTTACTCAACCTAATTTACCTTACAAAAAAGGAATATTTTCAGGATTTATTTAAGGTATTCTTTCAGTCTTAAATAAATTAAAAAACACAATTCCCCTTATCGAATATTGAATACCATGATTGTTATCTAACAATCAGAAGAGGCTTTTTATGCTTAAAACTAAAATCATTAACACTTACAAATATGGATCAAACCACAAAAAAACACATTGATTTGCTTCATCCTTCGGTTCGGGAAGAGGTTACTAAAATTATCAAAGAATGTGATCTTGCCTTAACCGGAAGGGCTAAAGTGCGCATTACTCAAGGACTCAGGTCTTTTCAGGAGCAAGAAGACCTTTATGCTTTTGGCCGAACTAAACCCGGGAAAAAAGTAACCAATGCCAAAGGCGGACAATCAATTCACAATTATGGCTTTGCGGTTGATATCTGTCTCATTATAGATGGCAAAACGGCTTCCTGGGACACGGCAAAAGACTGGGACAATGACCAAATTTCGGATTGGCAGGAATGTGTAAAAATTTTCGTCAAATACAACTGGAACTGGGGCGGCGACTGGAAAACCTTCAAAGATCTTCCGCATTTTGATAAAAAAGGATACAGCGATTGGAAGGTGCTTAGTAAATTAAAACGCGACCGAAAAAACTATGTAATCTTATACAAATAAAGCAGATGAAACCTTTCAAATTAAAATATACAGCTCTCCTACTTGTTCTGGCTTTTACCATGACCTCCTGTACTTCTACAAAAACAGCTCCATTCGACCTTTATTCCTATCAAAAAACCATTGCAGTAAAAGTCGAAACTATTAAACTAATGGAGAAAGCCACTACCCCATATACGGTTCATAAAGTCGAAATAAACGCTTTATTGCTTGACACTGAAAAATTGACTGAATATGAAAAAAATAAACTCCATAACGAAATCACTTTTTCGATGTGGAAAATGCTAAACGATAAAGAAAAGAATCTTTTGGCCGGTTTTTTCAAACGATGGGAAACGAAAGGAGTTTTATCTCCAGCTTTTATACAAGAATCTGAAAAACAAGTTTTGCAAGCTCTCGATTTACTGATTCAATACGAAGCCAAAAAAGACAAAGAGTCAAAAGATGCTCTTATCTATTTAATCAACAGCAACACCTAAAACAATGAATAACACTCCATTATTAGAAGAGCTAAAAAGCAAATTAAAAGTTATAATCACAGAAAGTTATAAAGACAACAAATTTGACCTGGAGAAAAATTTGAACCTCTTTTTAGAAACCTCTAAAGAAAAACTGGAACGCTGGATCTTACTTTTTACTTCCGGAGATTTAACCAAAGAAGAATTAGAATGGCTGCTAAAAAGTCAGTTAAACTTATCGGCCTTCGAAACGCTTCAAACGGCCGGAATATCAAAAATAAAACTAAATATGATTAAAAACAATATCATAAAATTGGTTTTTAAAGTGATTACTGACCTCATTATACCGGCTGTCTAAAAAACTTCTTTTCTCCGCCAAAACCAAGACACAAACAACTGAAAATCAACACAATTACACTTCCCCTCAACTTACTGAAACTACTGATTCTCAGGCCCTAAAATCTTGGTAAAAGGCAAATACCGGCGTATTTTTACAGTATCAAATAAAACACCCTCTTTTGAGTATGGCGCGCAGATTCAAAAGAGGACTTAATTAATAAAACAATAAATAATAACGACAAATGAAAGATTTTATCATAGAAGATGACTTGTTAATTGTAAATGGAGATTTCTTCATTAAAGATGCCGATCAGCAAAACATAGAGCATCTATTGTTAAGTCAGAAAGGAAGTTATAAAGAGTTTCCTATTCTGGGAGTAGGAATTAAAAAATACATCAACAGCCCGGATGCAACCTCCAGGCTAAGACTGGAAAACGAAATAGACAAACAATTATCGTATGACAACTTTTACGTAAAAACATTAGATGTTAACGATTTACAAAACATTAGAATCGATGGAAACTATTAAACCACAGGAAAACCAAAACATTTTTGATCTCTCTTTACAGGAATACGGAAGTATAGAGAAAGTATTTGATCTTTTAGAAGACAATGATCAGTTTAACATTACCGAAGATCTTTCGGTATATGAAGATTTAAAAATAGGCAGAGAGGCCTTTAAAAAGGACATTGTAGAATATTACAATTCCCGAAAATTAAAGCCTGCAACTTCTATTACAGATGAAGAACAGTATTTACTGGACAATTTCTCCGGTATTGATTATATGATTATTGACGAAGATTTTTTCGTTTATTAATAGCTCTTCTGCTTTTACAATTATCTAAAAAAGAGGTAATTAAACGCTGTTTTTTAGAACTCTCTCTAAAAAGAAAACTACTTCTTTGTAGTATTTACACCAAAACATAAACTATTATCTATAAGCATATTACACATGTCTTACAGGCTAAACTATTGTAAAAAATCAAAATATGGCACGTACAATTGCTGAAATACAGAATGAAATTCTGATCGAAAAAGGGAAACAGCCCTCCCTAAATAACCTAACCGATTCAAAAGCGGCTATTTGGAGACTCTGGATCAATATAATGGCTACGGCTATTTGGGTACATGAAAAAATAGTTGAAAAAAATGCCCTGATCTCAAGGCCTCATACACTAAACTGGTATCGCGAACAGGCTTTAAATTTTCATTATGGAATGTCGCAGATCTGGAAAGAAGGTGCCTACCGATTTGATACCGCAGGACTTACCGACGCTGAGATTGAAAATTCTAAAATCATAAAACATTGCGCCGTAAGCGAAGTTGACTTAGAAACGGTACTTGATCCGAATAAAAAACCAGAAGAAATATTCTCAGATTATTTTCATAATAAAGTAGGCGTAGTTTTTATAAAAGTAGCTACGGTAAAAGAGGATAAAATTTCTAGAATTGATGTCCCAAATGAGCTTTATGCCTTTAAAGAATATATTGCCAAAATAAAAGATGCTGGAAATCAAATTTTTATAACATCCGATCAGGGCGATATTCTAAAGCTGAATTTAAATGTTTACATCGATCCTTTGACTATTTATATCGATCCAAAAGACATTGAATATTATCAGTTAAAAAGTTTAAGCAGGGAGTTAAAAGAAGAGGAACAAAAAAAGCTGGCAGATTACGAATTAGCCCACATAGAGGATCCTTTAAATCCAAAAAACGGCTCATTGCTATTCGATGCAGAGAAATTCCCTGTACTAGAAACTGTTAAAGAACATCTCAAAAACATCGAGTTCAATGGTGCTTTTGTCAAAACCTATCTGGTTGATGCGATTCAAAAAGCGGAAGGTGTCAAAATTCCGGTCCTGACTAAGATTCAGACTTCGGTGGCAAAAAATCCTAGTGATGCTCAGAATCCTTTGCCTACTGATGCTACCAACATCGAATATTTCATTCCAAAAGCAGGTTATTTTGATTTGGATACACTTGAAGTTGAGATCAATTATATCCCTTATACTTTTTATCGCGATAACCAATAGTCTAATACATGTACAATGAATAAATACACAATTCTAAAATGGGAAAAGTTATTATTATGGCTCATCCCTCCTATCCTCAGAAAAAAAACACATTTTAGCTGGCTCAATGTTTTACTCGCTCCACTTCGCATTATATATGAAGAAACACTGTATAAAATGCAGCATACCGGCCAGGTCATTTATCTGGAAAAAGTATTAAACGAAACCTTTAATCCGACCAAAAGTTACAATCCTAATGCAAGTACAGAGCAAAAACGATTAGACCAATTAATTTATATTGATGAATCGGTAAAACCTACGATACAATATGTATACCTGCATAAAGAGTATTTCGAACCAGACAGGCTTTTACCAGATCGCACCATAGTAAAAGGGGCCTTAAGGATTCCACTGCTAGAAGTTTTTAGACATGACGAATACAAGAACAAAGACAACAAACCGGTTTATCTCGCTCACCGTAAAGATTATACCAAAATAAACTATGCCAATTTCAGAGTCTTTATCCCTGAAAATCTAATCAAGAATCAGACTATTCTTAGCCAGCCAAAGAAAGGCGGAAATGTATCAAACACAGAAGCGATCAATGTGACGGATAGCAAGTATCACAATCTGCTTAACTTTTACAAATTAGCAGGAAAGAGCTATGAAAGCTATTCCTATTAAGCAGAACCTTCAAAACCATACTACAAAAAAACAGTCCTTTAAATTAATAAAAATGAAAAAAGTAAATTTTAATCATTCAGGAGGTTTTCCTCTCGAACAGGAAACTTTAGAAAGACTTCAAAAAGCCGACAAATCTGAATTATACGAAGCCTTAAAGGCGCATCTTAGCCTCGATATCGCTTTTAATTATATTTTAGCCTCCCCTAAAAATGGCACAAAAGGTCTGGCAATTGTACATCAGGGTGAAAAAGATTCTCAAGACAAGGTAGAAAACCGCGGAATCTTATACCCAATTAGCCCAGGGAATGATACAGGTTACCTAAAAACTACGCGAAGCGGTACCAATTTGGTCTATGGCGATGGAACATCACAAACGGCTTATTTTGATTATGAAGCACAATACATCAGCCAAACCGAATACGATACTGCGGATAAAAGTGGTACCAATAATACTGAATCCTCAACGGTTTATTATTACGAACTGAAAAATTTCAGAAAGGTTATGGATCTTGAAACCCTTGAAGCAATTCTCACCGGACTGGATAATAGCTTTAAAGCCAATACCAAGACAATAGGTGAGCATACCAATTTAATAAGTGATAATACTAAGGATATAGGCGATCACGCTAAATTAATAGGTGATAACACTTACTCAATTGAGAAAATAAAAGAAGACTATCTTCCTCGTAACGGTTCAAAGTCTATGACAGGAAATTTAACTGTAGACGGAAAGCTTTATTTAAACAATACAAATTCAGCAAACTCTGATGGTTCTATATTAGTACTGGACAGTTCAAATCAGGTTATTAAAGGAAATTCGCTAATCAATCCTTTGCTTAACCGCGTCACAGATCTAGTTAATCGTGTGATAGAATTAGAAAAGAAACAAACATCGGCTATCCCTATTGGAATGATCGCTATTTGGGGGAAATCGGGGCCATTTCCGGAGGGTTGGGAAGAGTATGTACCGTTAAGAGGAAGAGTACCGGTTGGATTAGATAAGTTAGATTCCCTTCTAAGTAATATCGGAGATGAAGGAGGTAGCAAAAATGCAGTAGTTGTTTCCCATAATCACACAATTACAAGTTCAGGAAACATAAACGACGGAAAGCCCGGTGGTGAAATCAATAGTAAAACAGCCAGATGGGATACAGGTAGCGGTTCTCTCTTAAATGGAACTATATCGACGGTTGGTGAATCTGGAATAAATAAAAACATGCAACCTTACCGAGTAGTATATTTTATAAAATATACTGGAGAGCCAAGTGATCAAACACCTCCTACGGCTCCTATGACGCTACAAGCAACAAACATTAGTAGCACAAGTGTAACTTTAAGCTGGGGAGAGTCAAATGATACTGTAGGTGTTACTAACTATCAAATATTTATAAATAATGTTTTTGCATTAAACGCAGGCAAAGTCCTAAACCATGATGTCAATGGATTACTTCCAGGCACAAAATATAAGTTCCATGTTGTAGCAAATGATCAAGCGGGAAACTCTTCTGCAAACAGTAATTTTGTAGAAGAAACTACAAGATTGACAAGGCCAGAAATAACCAATGGTATGCTTGAAACTTCAAAAGATATATTCCTTCAATGGAATTCCTCTCCAGCAAATGAAAATATTATTGGCTATGAGATCTGGAGAAGTGGCCACAACGGAATTTTTGAAAAAATAGGTACATCTTATACTCCCGGATATGCTGATGCTAAAACCGAATATAGTACCACATATTTTTACAAAGTAAAATCTCTAAACGGAGTAGGGAATTTTTCTGACTTAAGTAAAGAATTCGAGATGACTACAGATACAGACCCAAATCTATGTTTCGATATAGAATCTCTTGTAACTGTGGCATCCGGGCAATCCAAAAAGCTAAAAAATATTGTCATTGGTGATAAACTACAAGGATTCTCCTTCCCAAATGAGATTGACGAGTCTGAGGGCAATTATATGACATGGAACGGAAAACTAACTGAAGCTGTCAAGGCAGAGGTAACCGTAACCGACAAAAAAACAAGTATTCAACCCAATTTCTATGAAATTAAAACCCCAGATACCACAATTAAAGTTACAGGAGAACATCCACTGTTGGTAACTGAAGATGGTGAAAATCTAAAATGGACACGTGCTAAAAATGTACAGCAAACAATGTTATTGATTGACAAACTCGGAAAAACCAAACCTATTGAATCGATCGTATTCAAAGAAGAACCTCTCGAAGTAGCTCTTCTGGATGTCGAAAATGTAGACAATTATGTTATTTCAGGGATCGTTGCTCACAATACGAAGCGAAATCCAGGATTATAAATTCTATTACTCTTTTGGGGGAAAATCCCCCAAAAGAGTCCTTGTCTCCCTTTTCTAACCTAAACTAACTCTATGAAAATTGTAAAATTTATTTTTACCGCTTTGGCATTGCTGTGGCTCACTATAACCATCCTGATCATCGCACAAGTAGCCATCCTTATAATACCAATCCTTTTTATTTCGAAAAAACATTACACCGAATGGATCCTCTTTACATTTGCCTTAATCTGCTCTTTTGGCGTTTACCCCATTTCTTTTATCTATGCCGCCATCAAATGGAAAGGCTTTCTAAATTATTTAAGAAAACTCAGCTTAAGTATTGATATCAGTGGAAATATGGTTGCCGGAGCCTTATTGAATGATAATTTTATTACGAGCACTTCCGTCCATAAATTTGGCGTTGTTCAGGAAACAATCAGCGACAATTTAGGCGAAAACGAAAGAGACAATACCTTATCCGTTTTCGGAAAGAGATTTACCAACCTGCTTAGCGTAATTGATTTTGATCATGCCAAAAAATCTATAGTAGAAGATTAATTCAACCCTAAACCTATGATGATGCATAGAATTACAGAATATTCAAATGAATTAAAATTATTGCTTTACGGAATTTTTATTTACCTGGAAATGGATGCAGAAATTGTGAAAGTGCTGTTTTATTTAATGGTATTGGATACTTTTTTAGGCATTGTCAAAACCATCGTATTAAATAATTCTTTTAGCTTTAAAAAACTGGCCTTAGGATTTGTTTCCAAGCTGGCTGTACTCTTGATCCCAACAGCTCTGGCCTTAATGAGCAAAGGGCTTAATTACAACTTCAAATGGTTTGTTACCATTGTAATGGATTTACTGATCGTAAGCGATGGTATTTCAATCATCAGCAATATTATTGCTATAAAAACAAAGAAAGAAGTAGAGAATTTCGATGCCATGACATTGATCTTAAAGTCTATCAGAAATCGTTTGATACAGCTCTTCAAAAGAATCCTAATCACCATTGACCCCAGATATCATGTTGAAGAATAATCCGATACACTTTTAAACAAAAAAATAAAACAAACAATAATGGCAACAAATATAAATACTATTCTGAGTTGGTTCAAAACCAGATCAAAGCCCACACAAGAACAATTTTGGGCATCTTGGTCAAGCTTTTGGCATAAAGACGAACAGATTCCACAAGCCTCTATTTCTAATTTGACCACAACTTTAGACACAAAAACGGATCAATCTCAGTTTGACGCTCATATCATAGACCATAATGCCCATCTTACAGCATTTGAAAAAAAATTAGATAAGGGCGATTACAACGGAACAGCGCAACATTTAAAAAATGATATCGATGCTATAGAGCAAAATTTGCTTGAGAATTACTACGACATAAGCAAAGTGAATGAAGGTTTTGCTGCAAAATTAGACAAAGGCACCTACAAAGGCACGGCACAAGATTTATTTGATTCCATTCCAAACCTAAACGCTTCAAATTTAAAACTTGAAGGTTATCCAAATACCCGAAATGATGGTCAAATTTCAATGAATAAAGTTCTAGGAACTGATTCAACTGGAAACTTAAAGATGTATTCAATCGCCGTGGCTCCAGCACCATGGATTAATGAGTTAATACCGGATAGTTACTTACCAAACACAACTGGGAATATTAGGATTCTTGGTGATTTTTTCATACCACAAATGTGCGACAGAATTAATAATCCAACAGCTATTGTATTGGGAGGTGTTGCAGCAATTCACTCCGCAATATTTATTAGCAGTCAGGAAATATTAGTAAACGTAACAACAGGTAGTATTGAAGGTAATTTCTCCTGTATTCTAAATAATGGATTGTCAACAACTAAAACCAATTCATTATTAATTATCTTAGGTATTGTCCATAAACCAACAGAACACGACTGGATTAATAAAACTTTAATAGATGTATCCGAAGAAAGTTCAGTAAAATTACTTAATTACGGTTCAGAAGGTAATGCTGAATGGATAAAAGAATTTGACATCTCAAAAAATTTTGAAATTAGAATGTCTCCAAAAAAAACACCACTAGGAAGTTATTATGGTAATGATGATTATGGAGACTTTACATTTCGTTTATTGAATTTTACTAGTAATGAAATATTTTTTGGAGGTCAATTCTATCATTCACTAGTAAGCGGTCCTGACGCTAATAATGTTCTGTTAGTGACTACAGGTTTACTAAACAAATACAACGTAGGAGGGACTTTCCCTACCATCGAGCCATTAAATACGATGAGTATAAAATTTAAAAACGGTGTCATGTTTTGTTACTTTAATACAACATTATTACATACATTTTTAAATTTTCCCACCTCTAATCTAAAATTGGTACTAAAACCAAAGTTTTATGATTTTACAGATATTAAATATATTGAATTAGCAACATAACAAAGAAAAAATGAATACAGAAATAGTAATACAACATTATCTCAATAAGTATCAAACTAACGCGAACTTAGTTACCGACATCTCATTTGACTGTTTGCCTTTCTTATACGCAAAAGAACCTGTATACAATATGAAAGGTTGTAAGATTTCAAAATCATACTATGATCAGACCAATCGTGAAGCTGTGCGTATTCAGTATACAAAAATCTATAAAGATCATTTTTACAATAAACTAACCTATTCAAATGTTTTTGTAGGTATTCGAAAAGACATTCATTATTTAGATTGGGCTGGAAATATTGCTCATACCAAAAATTTACAACCATATTATTTTGCTTTGCAACCAATTTTTACTGGCGATGGCTCAGAAACAATTAAAGGTTTTTCCAGTCAAAAGCAAAGAAAAATTTTAAAAGAAGAACGTTATGCAGTTGACGAATGGATAAACTCACAAAATCCAGATTTGCATAGCATATTACATTCTAAATATGGCCCTCTCTATCAAACTTATTTACAAACAGGTTTTAAAGAAAATCTTCTTCTGGCACTTGAAGCGGAAACCAATCTGGATATTCCAACGTTTTTTAATAATGAAGTTTTTGGAATGGAGTCTATGACGGCCAAAGAACTAATAATATCGATTTTACAATAAATCGCAACATTATTAACATTTATATCATTATTTGTTGCAGTGATAGTTTTCCTATTGGATTATTGATGCTGCTAAAAGTTACCCTCACTTTTACCCCGCAACAATTAATTTCTAATCCTAATATACTTTCATGCAAGTATTAAGAAAACAATTATTGAGATACTTTTACAAAAGTATTAATTATTTTACCACTATCGAAACAACAATTATAAATTAAAAACCCCTCTTACAAAACCGTAAGAGGGGCTATATATTTTACATATTACATTTCACATTTCACACCTTACTTCTTAATAAACTTCTGCACATAATTCGCTTTATCGGTCACTATATTGATGATGTACATTCCATTAGCAAAATCACTAACGTTAATCTGGTTATTATTGATTTGGGCGTTAATTGATTTCCCTGAAATATCATAAACTGTTACGTTCAGCACCTCGTCTTCGGTTCTAATGTTCAACACCTCAGAAACCGGATTTGGATAAATTGCCAGCTCTAACTTTGTAAATTCACCTGTTCCTAAATTACTTGTTGTATTGACTGTAATTGATTTTTCAACGAGTTTACCATTTGAATTAAAACGAATCACAACGGTTGCATTCCCCAAAGCTTTTGGAGTAAGAACCAATTCGTCATTCACATTTATTACAGCCGAAACGATCTCTGTATCACTAACTGACTTTACAGATTTCACAATCGCCGCCGACAAATTATCGGCATCTGAAACAATGTTTTTTAAATCGATTACAGTTGGCTCTTTGATTGAAACTTCCGAAGGCAAAGTAGTACTCACTACAGGTGCTGTATTATCCGGAAAAACTGTTGTTCCGGGAAACCAATAGTAGTCGTCTAAAACTTTTGTCTGGATTAAGTTTCCTGCAGCATCAAAAGTATGAACCCAGTTTTTCTGAAAATGCGGTCCAAATCCGTTTTCTGTAGTATTGACAATCAATTCATCTGAAACCGGATCGATACGTAAGGCCGCACCATAAGGAATCTGTTTAAAAGCATCCGTTTGTCCCGGAATGGTTGCAAAATTCTCATTAAAGCTTTTTGAAGCAACATCAAATTTGACAATTTTTGTTCCTGAAGTAAACGAATTAACAGAATTCATCCAATACAAAGCATTCTGTTGGGTACTGTAAGTAAAACTTCCTGCATTCCAGGCTCCCCAGGATCCTAAATATTTAGTGGTAGGAATTGCATATTCTGTTAGCGTAAAAGCTGTCGAATTGATATTGATTAGTTTCTGATCCTGAATTGCCCATACGCTTCCATCTTTGGCCTGAGCTACCGAATGGAATTTCCCTGTAATTGTCTTAACCAAAGTATTAGTAGCAGGATCAATTACCAAAACTCCTCCATTTTGCGAAACTGCAAATACGTACTGAGAGGTACGAATCATGTTACCTATCTGCCCCACACTAGCTGTACCGGTTATTACCGTTCCCACCTTTAGGTTGGCGATATCAAAAAGAAAAATTCCTTTTGAGGTACCAATATACCCTGTATTTTCGTTCACCCCTACAAAAGAACGTCCGTCTCCTCCTCCGATATTGGCGAATCCGGCAATTTTTTTCATGTTTTGTGCATTGGCAACAACCAATCGGCCGCCAGGGCTGAAATTTTGATCACCTCCGCTTGCTGCCTGTTTTGAGATAAAATAAAATTTATCGCCATAAACTGTTCCATAACAAGTCGTAACACCAAAAGTTTCATTGTTGTTTGCAGTGCTATAAATTCGGTAATTAACGCTACCGTTCTTATTGACAAAATTCAAGGAACCATTAGTGTGCCCAAACCAGTCCTCGTTTACCATAAAATAACCGTTGGTAAAATCTGTCGCCTCTACATAAGGTGCAACGGGAGTAAAAGTTCCAGCAATAGGAAGCACATTCTTCGACGGTGCATAATTCCAAACATCCCAGGAACCATTTTCTAAAACACGTGCGGAAGCTCCTATACTTAGAGAACCGAAATTAGTATCGGCAGGATTTTTGCCCCAATAAGACCATTCACCATTCGTCCATCCGGACTGCCAGTGGTCATTCGTATCTATCGCTTTGTAGTTATCAAAATCGTAAGCCGTTGTATTCACAAAGCCGTTCGCAGGGTAAAGAGGGTACGTATAGTCTATGCCTTTATAAAGTCCGATTGTTTTCACTCCGTCCAAATCAAAGCCCAGTCCTCCTACTGTTGCCCCTGTTTGCGTTCCCTTATACAATAGTGCGAAAAAACGACGATCTGTTTTTAATATGGCTTTCAACATGTCTTCACCTGTTGCAATACCGTCCCATCTGAATCCCCAAATTAAGGCATCGGTATTTTTACCATCATTCCACTGCACTACAAATGCTGCTTTATTAGAACCGGTACCTACCCAATACTGAATATCGTCAAAAGTTGTCGCAGCCCCCACACTTTTACCAGCCCCGTTTTTTGCTGCTGCATTTTGTTTACTATCACGAGAGAATCTGTCTCCCGGTATTACCTGTCCACGCATAAAAAATGCAAAAAGTAACATCAACAACAAGTAATTTTTCTTCATATTATATTTAATTTAAATTCTATTATTTAAGGTATAAGTCGTAAGCCCCGGCTACATCTGTAGAAACTTCTCCCAGCCAGCCTGCTTCCTGATTGATTGCGGTATGTATTTTAACAAAGTCGATTCCGGGAAGTTTCACATATTTTCCGCTTTTGTCTACAGCCCACGAAATATCGATATTAGAGCCTTCGTCGCCATTTGGTGCATTATCAGCATAACCAAAATCAAAGCCTTTGCCTACCCAATAACTCCCGGTACCACTTTGATCGTAATAATTGTCTTTAATTTTGGTTCCTTTGAGCGTATAGGAAGCCTCCGCAATCCATAGTGGATAATAACTTTGTTCGTGAAATCCATTTTTGGTTTTGTATCCTGAACCTCCCTGATTGTCCTCCCATTTAATGTACTGTACATCTGTTTGCCAAAAATCCTGACCTGCAACAGGCTGTTTGTTCGGATCCGGTTTAAAATAGGTGATACTGTAATTTTTAAGGGTCGTATTTTTAAAGTATTCACTTCCGGCTATTTCGTACCATTCGTCTTCATCGGGCTTTCCGTTTTTATTTTTATCGTAAGCCACCTGAATAATTCCGGGTTCGCAAGATCCTGAACGTCCTTCAGCAGCATCGTTAGCCCAAAAAGCATTTCCCAGAACTTTGAAATCGCGGCCATTCATATTTGGAATTGTGTGATCGAAACCAAATACAACATAACCTCCAAACCCTCCTAAAGAAATCATTGACGCGTTTGAACCTACAAGTGATTTCTTAGCGGCATTAATCAGATTGCTTTCAGTATTTCCCGGTGCATACAGCGGAAGTTCGTTAGTAAACTGACCTACTCCGGGACGAAAATCAAACACATTAGAAATGTACTTGTTATAATTTCCAGCCTCTTTTGTTACATTGATCGAAGACTGATAGGTTTTTACAACTCCATTGGTCTCCACTTTTAAGGTTAAGGGATAACTCTTTAAATACGGACTGATAAAATCCAGTTGAAGGCTTTCTGAAATGACAGAATCTTTAATGCTCCAGGTTAATTTTGAATTAGCGGACATTTTCAGATCAATGTTCAGTACTTTAAAACGGTCGATCGTATAGGATTCTTTTAGTGTTTCTCCCGGGTTTTCATTTCCCGAATCCTCTTCCCGATCCGATCCACAGGAGATAAATCCTAGTAAGAGGGTTAACACTAGTGTGCATTTTAAAAGTGCAAAAGGGGTACTTTTCATTTTTTTTAAATTTTTAATCGTGTAGGATTGCTGAGGTACAGCAAACTAAATTTCTGATGCGTATAACATTTCACCTCTAACATTTCACCTCTCACTTTTTAGTTATAAAAGCAATATGAGCAGGAATGTTTCCAGCTGTTGTTTTCCATTTTAATTTTCCTTCGGGAGTAAAACAGTAGATATAACCTGTTACCACATAGTTTTGGGCATCGGTAACATATATTTCTTTTGTTTCGGGATTCACCTGTAAACCATAAGGAATCATGATCTGCTTGTCGGTACCATCCGTAATAATTTTATCGTTAATGACTTTTTTGGTCTTTGTATCTATTATTCCGTAAGAAACTTTATTACTATTGGTAAGATAGCTCCATGAGACACTGTAGAAATAAAGCAAATCATCGACGAGACAGGTTGCCGAAACCGGAATATTAAGCTGCATTTTCTTCTCGTCTGTTTTCGTATCAATCACAAAAAGATTGGAAGGTGTGTTGTAATAATCGCCTCGCGAACTCACATAGATATCTCCCCTGCTGTCTACCTGCATGCTATGAAGATTGATCCCTACATCTATTTTTTTTATTTCGGTAAAAGTTTCAAGATCGATAACCGATACGGTCCGGTCGTAATTAGGTACTCGGTACCCCCCTGAATTTGCCACATATAACTTTCCATTATGCACTACCATTTGCTCCGGCTGATACCCCACTGTTACTTTCCGTTTTATTTCCAAGGATGTCGTATCGATTTCGGCTACAAATCCAATTTCGGCATTCGGATCAATGGCCACGGGGCCTGAATACGAACTTACATAGGCTTTGTTTTTGTAAAAAGTGACATACCGACAATTCGGAATGTCTATTTTTTTGATTCTTTTGGCCGTCCATTTGTCAATCACCTCCACTTTATTGGAACAGTTGATTACCGCATACACTTTGTTTCCGTAAATTTTAATATCATTCCCTACATCACCCAGCTCTTTTACGACTGTTGGGTTGCGTTCTGAGTAAATATCGGTGGTATAATTTCCGGTTCTGTAATTGAATACATCAATACTGGCACGGTTCATTCCCATATTGCCTTCGTTTAAAAGATAAAATCCTTCTATATTGCCATCCCCTCTGGGCGCGGCTACGCTTTTATCTGAAGAAGGAAAAACAGTTTCTTCTTCCCTGCAGGAAACCAAAAGAAGGGCTACAAATAAAGTAAGCAGGAATTGGGTAGTTCTCTTTTTCATAACGCAATACTGATTATAAATTTTAGTGTACGGCCCGGCATCGGATAGTTGTAAATGACTTCGTACTGCTGGTTGAGGGCATTGTTTAACTCGATTGACCCTTTTACTTCATTGCCCTGAAATGAAAACTTTTTCTGCACGGCTAAATCGTGTGTATACCAGGGTTGTACTTCATTAATCCTGATATTGTTTACATTTCCATTGTATCGTTTTCCAACGTAAATAAAACTGTAGTTAAAATTCCATGACTTATAATCCGCGTTTAAAATTCCGGATCCACTGTGCCAAGGAGTATAAGGAATCTGATCTCCATAAGACGATAATTCCAAACCGGCAAACTTGGTATAATCTCTACTCTCTGAATAGGTATAACTCAAATGGGCGCTCAGATTTACTTTGCTGATGTGCATTTTCATATGAACAACCGATTCTATTCCTTTGCCTTTCACTTCCCCAATATTGGTCATCATCCAGCGGAATAAATTTCCGGTTGGGGCTGCAATTATTTTATCTTTGGTATTGGTGTAATAACCATCGACCTGAATAGAAAACTGGTCTAATAAACCGCTTTCAAACGGTATGTTGTAGGTAAATCCAACATCGTACTGATTCATGTATTCGGGTCTTAAGGTACTGGAACCAACCATCGTATAATACAAATCATTAAAAGTGGGCATTCGAAACATGCGTTTTGCGAAAGCTCTCAAATTAAAATCGTAGGCTTTAAAAGGGCTGTAACCTAAAAATAAGGCCGGCGTAAACTCTGTTTTGTCGGGAGCTTTTGCATTGTAGCGTACTTCTTCCTGCACGTGCGTACCTACCACACTACCCAAAACCTTAAAGCCGTCCAGTCGGTACGAACTTGCCAGCGCAAACAATGCGGTGTAACGTTCCGGATAAGAAAAGAGCGTTTTGATACCTCTTCTGTTGGCATTTAAACGGTTGTATTGAAAATCCGTCGACAGTGAAACATCCCAGGTGGGTAAAATTTTATAGAGGTTGACTGCGGAGAAATAATATTCCTGCTGATAATAACTGTCGTCAGACTGGGCACCTTCGGTAACCACTTCTCCCAGCACATTGGTAGTATCTCTGGCTATATAATGGGTATAATCATAGGCGTATTTTGCCTTGGCCTGAAATTTATATTTTTCGCTAAAATCTTTTATAAAAGTACCCTGCGTGAAGAAATTCTTGTCGTATTGTCGGAAACCATCCGAAAATTTATTTTCTACAATAGCGCCCGGTGCTCCTCTTTCAGAATCGTAATAGTAGACTTTCGCATCCCAGGAACCATTTTTGATTTTTCCGTAAAGACCTGACTCAAAACGAAATGCTTCTATATCACTATTGTGTCTGGTGGCTGAGGTATCATAAGCTACAGTTCCGTCAAGATTGTTTCTTTTGTATCTGAATTTGTATGCGCCATTAGATTTTATGTATTCCGAACTGGCACTCAGACTTACTTTATCGCTTAGTTTTTGTTCCCATCTAAACGAAAAATCATTGTAGTTGATCGACATGGTTTTATAGCGCAGTAGTAAGTTGGTCTTTTTATTATGCTCAAAAACAGGACGCTTGGTTCGCAGGTAAATCGTAGAAGCCGCTGCAAAGTCTTTGGCCGATTGGAATATTTCACTTTTCTGACCATTGTACATCGTAAGCGATTCCATATCATCCAGCGAATATTTTCCCAGATCTGTCACTCCGTTTTGCGCATTTCCCAATTGAATCCCATCGTAAAAAACACCTACATGATGGGTTCCCATATTGCGGACATCGACCGTTTTGAGTCCACCTAAACCACCGTAGTCCTTGATTTGTACTCCGGCAAAATAACGAAGTGCGTCGGCAACATTGTGACTGGCTAAATTTTCGAGCAGTGTTCCCGAGAGGCTTTGTACGGGAATTACTTCCTGATAGGGTTTTGCCTTTAGCAATACTTCTTTCAAAACCCGCAAACTGTCTTTAGTAGTTTGAGAATGAAGTACAATAGGAGCAAATAATAGAATAAGGAATAAAAATATTTTTCTGGTATTACACATCACTGATTTAATTAAATAAACTCCGGGATGTAATAATCAAAAACGCAATAAGATAGAGTTCCGTTACAAAATAACGGGCCTGTTTATTGTTGTTCAACTTTATTCCACGAAAGTCTTAAACTATGTGATTATGGCAGGTCTCCTGACTTGTTCTATCTTTAAACAGCCTTCTCATTCGCCGCGGCGAACAATGGCATGAGTAACGTTTAAAGACTTGTACAGAACTTACAGTAGCGGGTCTGTTCAGGATTTACACCTGATTCCCTTTTAACTGTTTTCTCTTAAAGAAAAAACAGACCAAAATCTGGGCGTAAAGATAGAGTTATCTTTATAAAAACAAGAATTATTTAATGATATTACAGTTTTGACAATAAATGCGGCTATCTCTCGATAATTAACTAAAGAAAAGCTTTTGAGGTTTTGTATGATAAGTATTAGAAAAATTACACTCTTGCGGATGTTATTCAAAATTCAATCGTAACAAAAAAAACAATTTTGCGACAAACTGGAAGTTCAGTTTGGTTGTTTTTTCATAAACATTGAAGAACTGAGACAAAATTACTCGAAATAGGATTTGATTTTATTAATAATGAAGTGAAACAGAAATATTAAAAGTAAATTAACAAATCCGAAGAATTTTGCGTCTTTATATTTGTTAAATTGCGCCCCTGTAATTGAAGATGCCCCTCGTACTACATATTCTTCGAAAAACTCTTGTAAAATGGGCTGGAGAAAGGTTTTGGGCCGAAAGTCAAAATAAAAAAAACGCTAAAAGAGAAACAAAAAAATCAATGAATACAACAAAAGCTTCCATTATTGCTATTGGAGGATATGTACCGGAAACGGTTTTAAGCAATACTGATTTAGAAAAAAGAATAGATACAACAGATGAGTGGATCACATCAAGAACAGGCATAAAAGAAAGACGCATACTGGACGACCCGGCACTGGCAACCTCAGATATGGCTTCTTTCGCCATTAAAGACTTAGTAGAAAACTATGATATAAATCCTCTGGATGTAGATTGCCTTATACTGGCAACTTCAACACCCGACCATATTCTTACCCCCGCTGCCAGTTTGGTATGCGAAAAAGCAGGCCTGAAAAATGCCTGGGGATTTGACCTTAACGCGGCCTGCAGTGGCTTTTTGTACGCTCTTTCGGTAGGCGCAAGTTTTATTGAAAGCGGCCGATACAAAAATGTTATTGTGGTTGGAGCCGATAAAATGAGTTCGATCGTGAACTATGAAGACCGAAACAGCTGTATTTTATTTGGTGACGGTGCAGGTGCGGTACTTTTACAGCCTAATACGGAAGGACACGGTATACAGCAGAACATTTTCAGAACAGACGGAACAGGTGCAGAATTCCTTTCTGTACGTGCCGGAGGTTCTCTTTTATCAACAACAGAAGAAACCATTCAAAACAAACAACACTTTGTACATCAGGAAGGAAGAACCGTTTTTAAACATGCGGTGAGAAACATGAGCGGTACTTCTAAAGAGCTAATGGAAAAAGCTTCATTGACTCCGGATATGATAGACTGGGTTATTCCACATCAGGCTAACTTAAGAATCATTCAGGCAGTAAGTGAAGAAGTTGGTATTCCTATTGAAAAGTTTAAAGTAAACATTCAAAAATACGGTAACACTACGGCAGCAACTATTCCACTATGTCTTTGGGATTTCAAAAAAGATTTTAAAAAAGGAGATAACATTGTTATTACAGCTTTTGGAGCAGGATTTTCCTGGGGCAGTATGTACATCAAATGGTAAATACTATACAAAAACATTACACTATATTCTTATGATGCCGTATTACTAATCATAAGATCAAAATCGATTTTAAACAAAAAACAATCAGTACGTACTTCATACTGATTGTTTTTTTTATGGGTATAACTTAAACTAGAAATGCCTCTGACAATTTCTTATTCGGGTACTTTAACTAAATTTTCTGCCAATGGGCAACTTGATTAAAAGCCTTTTAAAGACCCGCAATCTGTCCCGCTATCATTTTTCCGTTGAAAAACACACCTTCTCTTTTGGGTAAACGGGCTACTGCTTCGGCCGAACAACTTGCTTTTACCAAAATAAAATGAGCGTCATCTCCGGCCGCCGGCCATACGCGTACGCCTGCATCATTAAGCGGCAACACCTCATTTGTGGTGGCAATATGCAAAGCACGGCTCAAATTGTATTCATCGGTCCAGCCATAAAGCTGTGCACATAATTTTGCTTTTTCCAGCATGTCACAGGTTCCAAAAGGCATCCAGTGGTCTACAATACTGTCGGTACCCGTCATCAGTTTTACACCGTACTTCTTTAAAGTCGGAATAGGCATGATGGTTTTTCCGATTGGCACTGTCGAAATTACGCCTATACCCAGTGCTCCCATTTTTTCGGCAATTCCTTCTAAATCTTTCGGATCCATTCTGGCCAGCGCAAAACCATGACTGATATAGGTTTTTCCTTGTAGTTGTTTGTTCTCTTCGGTTCTTTTGATGATATATTCGATAGCCGATTTTCCTGAAGGAGGCGATTCGTGCAAATGTATGTCAATGCCTTTATTGTGGTCTATCGCGATCTGAAACATGCTGTCAAGCGATTTCTCCATATTTCCGTCAACAGTTGTAGGATCAAGTCCGCCAATAAAATCTACGCCCATTTTTGCAGCTTCTCTCAGTAAAGGTTCTGATTGTGAATATAAAATTCCATGCTGTGGAAAAGCCACAATCTCCCATCCAAAACTGTCTTTGTTATTCTCCAAAGCTGCCAATAAATGCTCGAGACTTTTTAATCCGCTCACAGGATCAATATTACACTGACAACGGGCAAAATAACTCCCCTGACTTTTCATGAGCTGAATGGCCTGCTCTGCTTTGTATTGAGAATCAACAAGCAGTTCCGGAATTATTTTTTGCTCCAGCGTAATCATGTCTTTTACCGTGAATCCCTTTCTTGGTGCGGCATTCCATTTTCCACCGTAAAATGTTTTATCAATATGGATGTGCATGTCACGCAATCCCGGAAGCATCAAAAGACCTTTAGCATCTACTTTTTTTAGTTTCCCATCAGGTTTGGCGGTGGTAATATTTTTAATTTTTCCATCCGCTATATGCACATTGTACAAACTGGTTTTGGTCGCAATTACTTCTTTTTTTTCATTGTACTCAAAACCGTCTTCCAGTCTTACATTGGTTAAAATATATTCTTTCGCAGCGGCTGTTATATGTTCCGGTTCTTCTATAGAATGTGCCATTGCGGTACCGCCTATTCCGGAAAACAATGCAGCTCCAGTTGCTGCAGCTCCCATTCTTAAAAATTGTTTTCGATTTATTGTGTTGTCGCTCATTGGTTAATAGTGTGAAATATTCCTGAGAAACCAGCCCTCAAAAAATAATGGTGAACTGCAAAATTCACCTAATTTTTTAAAACTAAAACAGGAAGATTAATGATAAGAATGGTACAGATTATAATTTTCCTTAAAATCGGTTGGTGTTTTCCCTATGTATTTTTTGAAAACTTTGGCAAAATAGCCATTATCATTAAAACCCAACTGATAGGCAATTTCTTTTACCGACAAATCAGTACTGATTAACAATCGTTTGGCTTCAAGAATGGTTCTTTCTTTAATAACATCGCCAGCCGATTTGTTCAGGAATTTTTGGGAAAGAATATTTAGATAATTAGAAGTCACATTCAACTCCCCGGCATAAAAGTTTACCGAGAATTGGGTTGTAAAATGATCTTCAATCAGTGTCTTGAACTTTTTTATAATTTTTTCTGATTTGGCCGCAACATCATGATCCGGAAATTGCAGAACGTAATCCTTTTGCAATACTTTAAACAGCAGATGCAATCTCAGCAGCACTATTTCTTTGGTCAACAAATCATCTTGAAGTAAATCTGATTCGATTTCTTCCAGCTGGCTTTTAATTTTCTGAAAACTGCTTTTGTTTAGGGAAAGGCAGAAGGGCGAACTCTGTCCGAAAAATGGCAGCTGCGATAAATTAGAAAAAACAGTCATGATCGCAGGAGAAATCATCAGCTGAAAACCATTCGTATTTACATCAAGCGACCAATTGTGTACCTGTCCGGCTCCCACAAAATGAATCTGATAATCGGCTACTTTGGTTTGTTTAAAATCTACACTATGAAATCCGGAACCATTCTCTACCATAAAAACAAGATAGAAATCGTGTTTATGAGGCTGTTCAAACTCATTGCGTCCTTTAACACTGTGCCGAAACAGGGTGATACCAAACGTTTGTTCGCCAAGTATATTTAAAACAGACAAAGTTGGAATCGCATTTTTGCTCAAAGGAATTGATCGTGTTGGTTAGCTATTTTCAAAATTATGTAATTAATCAATAAGTAGCCTGTTGAACCTGATTATTTTTAACACCAAGAAACTATAGATTATACTTCGTCGAAAAGGCGTTTCACTTAAAATAAAACTTAAGAGATTTTAGAATGAAGATTAACGATTTTTGATTTTGCATAACCTTAATTTTCTCACGCAGATCTGGCAGATGGAGCAGATTTTTTGCTAATCATTTTAATCCTTTAATCTGTGGCTATTATTTTAACACATAGAAACATAGGTTATACTTCGCGGAAAAGTCATTTCACTTAAAATAAATCACAGAGCATTATCTAAAAAAAAATATATTTGTAAGATCTATCTTAATTTTAAGTTTTAGAGTTATGCTTCACGGGCTTAGCAAAATTTAAAAACCACATCCACCACTCCCGGGAAATCAACTATTGAAAGAACCGGATTCTTCCAAAAACTCTTTTTAATGCTGTAAAAACAGACTGTTTAAACAAATTTAAAAGTTTTATGATAAAAACTGAAAGACGATTTTGAATCTCAAATCTAACTTCGCTTCATCAAAGCATTAGAACGAACAGATCATAAATCTAAAAGAGTACACATGAAAAAAAACCTAAGCTTATTAGTAGCAATCTTTGCTATTACCATAAACTCATTTGCCAATCTCAAACCCGAAGACCCATCATTAGTTTGGTTTAAAAAAACAACCGAAACTATCCGTTTCCAGTTAAACAAAGCTGCGCAGACTTACAAACCGGGTAAAAATCCACGTTCTGTAAATCCTGACGGAACGGTACGATTAGCCGGTTTAACAGACTGGACTACCGGTTTTTTTCCGGGAAGTCTGTGGTACGGCTATGAACTCACCGGGGATAAGATTTTGGCGGAAGAGGCTAAAAAGTTTACGCTTGCTTTAGATTCGATTCGAAATATAAAAAACACGCATGATGTAGGTTTTATGCTGTACAGTTCTTATGGAAATGCTTACCGAATTACCGGTGACAAGACTTATCTTCCGGTACTGGCTGATGGAGCAGCAAATCTTTATGCCCGCTTTAGTCCAACCGTAGGAGCCATTCGTTCCTGGGATTTTACCTGGCTGCATTATCCGGTGATTATCGACAATATGATGAACCTTGAATATTTGTACTGGAGTGCCAATGCGTTTGACAAACCGGAATATGCCACCGCAGCCAATACGCACGCGCTGACCACCATAAAAAATCATTTTAGAAAAGATTTCAGTTCGTATCATTTGGTTGATTATGACCCAAAAACGGGTAAGGTTTTGCGTAAAGGAACACATCAGGGTGTTACTGACGATTCGGCTTGGGCACGAGGTCAGGCTTGGGGATTATACGGATACACCATGTGTTATGCCAATACCAAAAACCCGAAGTTTTTACAACAGGCCGAAAACATTGCTGCTTTCCTTATGAACCATCCGCGTATGCCAAAAGATAAAATACCGGTTTGGGATTTTGATGTGCACAACGCCATGGACACTGCTGAACTTGCTCCCAGAGACGCTTCGGCAGCAGCCGTAATTGCTTCAGCCCTGCTTGATTTGAGTACTCAGGTTAAGGATGGAAAAAAATATGCCCAATATGCCGAAGAGATTCTGAAATCCTTATCCTCTGATGCCTACCTCGCGAAACCGGGAGAAAACAATTATTTTTTACTGAAACACAGCGTGGGTGCTTTTTTATACAATTCAGAAATTGATACTCCACTTGATTATGCCGATTACTATTATCTCGAAGCTTTAAAAAGATACGCAGCCCTTAAAAAAATTGAAATCTGAAAGGAACCGTTCATGCGATAAGCTGTTTGCGTAAAAGAAATAAAAACAGGAAGTTCTTTTGTTTAGAAATTACAAAAAAAATATTGGCCAAAACTATTAACTGTTTGCCAAAAAAACCACTGACAGTATTTTTTTCAAATAATTCCAAACCCAACAACTTCATTACAAGCCCGCAAAACCTCCGATTCTAACCGTCGGAAGTTTTGCGGGTTAGCTGCTAAGAATACCACACAATAAATTACTAACCACTAATCTATTAATAACCACTCTTATGCACAAAAAATTCCTTTTATCCGTCGGGCTAATAGCCTTAGTTTTTAACTTTTCGTACGCTCAGCTGAGTGTTGTAAACGAAATTGCCGTCAAATATCGAAACTGGCTCACGGGCGAGAATCTCGATTATTCTAAAACGCAGGTCAACGAAAGATACAGCCGTTATCTCAGCAATGGCATCGCTGCCAAAAACCTCTCGGCATACGACTTTGCCAATCCCGGCCGGTATGGAATTTTACGGTTGGTGCCGATCAGACTGCGTATCAGGTTTTGGTCGAACAAAAGCTCATCCGTTTAGTCTTTTTGTACCAGCTGAAAGGCTCAGCCGCCAGTCCCAATCCCGATTACCACAGTCCTGCATTACGAGATTCTATTCTGGCACTTTTCAACTATATGAAAGCAAAAGGCATCAGCAGCACTACTGATTTTGCTTATGTTTCCATTCCTGCCACCGAAGAAGTAATTACCAGCGGTCACGGGATATGTTTGCGCTCCTCAGGATATGCTACTGCCGTTTTTTTGATGAAAGACGAACTGGTTGCTGCCGGAGAATTTGCACATCATCTCGGAGCACTTAAAAGCCTAACCGCTTTTATTTCGCCGGATTATCCCAACTTCAATTTCACCAATCCCGGTTACAATTCCGATGTTATCCGTTCTTCGATTCAGCAACGATTTTGTTATGTACTGGCTCAGGACGATGCTTCAACTACAAAAGTGACTGATATGGATTTCCTGAAACGATTTATCGACAATGCGCTCAAAATAAGCAACGGCTGGAACGATTGTATTAAACCCGATTTTATTACCTATCATCACAGAGGTGCTTATTCTAACTCGTATGGAGTCGAAGCGCTGCAACAATCTTCGATCATGAATATGATGCTGAAAAACACTTCTTATGAATTAAATCCTGAAGCACAAAGCAATCTCAAAAATGCCATTTTAAACTATAGTAAGTTTAGTAAGGGTTTTGAAATGCCTTTAGGTCTTGCCGGAAGATTCCCCACCAACACTGATGCGCTAAACGATTTGAGACCCGCACTGGCTACTTTATATGTAACCGATCCTGTTGCCAATCTGGAAGCGGGAAGAGAATTTGTCCGACTCTGGGCACTCTCTGCAACCGCCAATACCGCTTTACTGAGACAAACTGCCCTATCGATCACACTGGTTTATACACCGGGTGGTGTGATGGACATCATGCAGACTTTAAATGCCGGAATTAGCCCTCTCCCTGAAATAACCGAAGGTCAATTTAATTTCCCCTTTGCCGGATTGAGCGTTCACAAATACAATGGTTATCAAGCGAGTATCAAAGGAACCAGTAAACACATCTGGCATTTTGAGGATTCGGCCACCGAGAATGTTTTTGGAAGATATACCTCTGCAGGTGCTATGGAATTGCTGACAACAGGAGTTCCCGTAACCCGCATCTCAAACGGATATACCGAAAATGGCTGGGATTGGTCGCATCTTCCCGGAACAACGGTTGCGTATCTTCCGCTAAACATACTTGAAACGGGGAATATGAGAGAAATGAACGGAAAATCCTTTCTGGCAGTAGGCTCTTTAGACCATAACGGTGTTTTTGGTATGGATTATAAAGATTACAATTCGGCTACCGGAATGACGGCTTTGAAGTCTAATTTCTTCTTCAAAAATATGATTCTCTGTCTGGGTTCTAATATCAAGGATACCAACGGAACCTACCCTATTCATACCACTCTGTTTCAAACAGCACTGGCCAACACGGCAACAGCGACTTATGTTAACGGTACAGCTACTACAGGCAATACTTTTACCCTTACCCAAACGGGAAGTTTTTGGGCAACAGATGCCATAGGCAATGGCTACGTTGTTCCGGGCAATTCAAGCAATACCGATGCTGTCACCATTAACCGACTGGAGCAAAACTCCCGCAACAACAGCAACACCGCCAATACTTCGGGTAATTTTACCACTGCCTTTATCAATCATGGAACTGCCCGGTTTCAGCCAAATTTCAATACGCGGTTGTACTTCAGGGCGGACAAACCACTACACAGCAACTGGCTGCTAATTTTGCTTCCTATTTTAAAATTTACCATCAAAACAGTCAGGCGCACATTGTGCAATACCTGCCGGACGCCCTATTTGGTTATGTTATTTTTACTCCCAATACGGTGTTTGCTTATGATGTGGTGGTAAGTACAGACAAACCAGCTGCCGTTATGACCCAAAAAACAGACAATGGAAACAAATTAAAAGTCAGCCTCACCAATCCAAACTTAGGGCTTTTGGCTTCCAATGAAACGTACACCTGGAGTCAGATTAGTGGTCAGAACTCCATTCTAAACCGAGTAGCACAGACAGATCCGGTAAAGTTAACACTTGCGGGTCAGTGGGAATTGGCCGCACCAGCCTCAAATATAACCACCGCTATCAATGGCGCTAATACAGTCGTTACTTTTAATACTATTAACGGACTTACAATTCAAACCGAGCTGGTAAAATCGTCCTCATTGGGTATCCATGATCCTATGGAACAAACTTCGAAAGATTTAACCGTAATTGTAGCTCCCAATCCTTCCCGAGCTGATTTTAAAGTCAATGTTACGGGTGAGCCCGGACTGCCTATTTTTGTAAATGTCTTCGACACTTTAGGAAAACGTATCAACTCCCTAAAATCAGACTACGGGCAAACAATTGTTCTGGGAACTGACTGGAGCCCCGGAATCTACTTTGTCGAAATACGTCAGGGCAAACAAAAGAAGACCGTTAAATTAATGAAACAATAAACTGAATTTGCAATTCTAAAAACAAGAACGAAATACTAATGAAAAACCTAAAAAAAACGATACACTTATTGCTGTTATTCACCCTCCCTTATTTTGCTCAGGCACAGGAAAAACCGGTGACAAAAGAAAGCTTTGAGGTGGTCAACCTTCACTATCCGGGCTTAGAAAAAGTAAACCAGCTTTTTACTTCCGGTAAATACGATGAAGCGGCCAAAGCTTTGCTCAATTATTACCGCGAGCGAAAAAACATCAAAAATCCCGATTTTAATGTAGGCGATGAAACTCGATTTAGAGGAAAGGATATCGGAAAAGCCAATCAGTTAAAAGCCGATAATGCTCTGTTGCATCAATTTCAGCCTCACAAAGGTTACGGCTATTTTGATTACGGAACCGATATTAACTGGGATTACTGGCCGATAAAAGACAATGAAGTGCGCTGGCAGCTGCATCGCGTAACCTGGTGGCAGTCGATGGGAATGGCCTACAGAAGCAGTGGAGAGGAGAAATATGCCAAAGAATGGGTATTCCAGTTTCGCGATTGGGAGAAAAAAAACTATTTAGGACGTACGAAAGAAAATGACCAATTTGCCTGGCGTCCGTTAGAAGTATCAGAGCGCATACAAAGCCTTCCGGGAACCTTCAACCTGTTTGTCGTTTCACCGAATTTCACACCCGCTTTTTTGATGGAATTCCTAAACAGCTTTACCAAACAGACGGCTTATATTCCTAAAAATTACAGCAAAGAAGGCAACCACTTATTATTTGAAGCACAGCGTGTCCTGGGAGCAGGAGCTTTTTTTCCGGAACTCAAACCGGCAGAAGAATGGCGTAAAAGCGGCATCGAAATACTCAATCGTGAAATAAAATTACAAGTACTTCCTGACGGTGTCCAATGGGAACTTTCACCCATTTATCATGTTGCCTGTATCGATATTTTTATGAAAGCTTACAACTCGGCTAAAATGGCGGGAGTGCTAAAAGAATTCCCCGAAAGCTACAGCAAAACAATCGAAAAAATGATCGTTGCAACGGCCAATATCTCTTTCCCCGATTACAGTACACCGATGTTTGGCGATTCCTGGATCTTCGATAAAAATGTCAGAATAAAACAATTTCTAAACTGGTCAAAAGTGTTTCCTGAAAACCAACTCCTAAAGTATTTGGGTACAGCTGGTGCCGAAGGACAATTACCCAATTATAAATCTCATGCCTTATCAGACGGAGGTTTCTATACTTTCAGAAACGGATGGAACGATAAATCAACGGTTATGATTGTTAAAGCGGGCCCACCGGCCGAATTCCATGCACAACCCGACAACGGTACGTTTGAACTTTGGGTAAACGGACGCAATTTTACTCCAGATACGGGCTGTTATATTTACAGCGGTGATGCTGAGGTAACCAAAATGAGAAACTGGTACCGTCAGACCAGAGTACACAGCACCCTAACACTCGACAATCAGAACATGGTCATTACCAAAGCCAAAGAAAATAACTGGAATACCTCTAAAAACTTAGACATACTCACCTATACCAATCCAAGTTATACCGACTTAAACCACCAGCGCACTGTTCTTTTTATAGATGAGAAGTACTTTTTAATTTTAGATAAAGCAATTGGAAAAGCTACCGGAAATTTGGGAGTTCACTTTCAATTAAAAGAAGACAGTAAACCCGTTTTCAACAAAACAAACAATAGTGTTACCACTACCTACGAAGATGGCAACAATCTTTTGATACAATCCTTAAACACCGATAAAGTAACCCTAAACGAAGAAGACGGCAAAGTTTCCTATCAGTATGCCAAAGAAATTACACGCCCCGCTTTTGTTTTTGAAAAGTCGAAAAGCACTGCTGCAACACAAAGTTTTATTACAATAGTTTATCCGTATGATGGCAATAAAGCTCCGGAGATCAGCATTAAAATGAATAAAGCTAATGATTTCGAAAAGGGAATTATTGATCTAAGTTTACAAATTAATGGCAAAAAAAGTGAGGTAAAAACAAATCTGAAAGAATAAGAAAATGTAATTTTTCTTCAAATAATATGTTTTATAAAGGCGTCTAAATTTTTAGACGCCTTTTTTTTGGGGACCTGCTAATTACCGGATAATTCCTTCCTAAAACCCTTTTTATCTGTTTTTTCATTACTATTTTATCCATCATACTATGCCACCCCGATGGGGTTCTAGCGTTGGGGATACTGTTTTCTACAAATATGAAGTCCCTCTGGGACTTTATGTTTTGACACCATGATTACCGAATAATATGTGCCATTCCTATGGAATTCAAATATTCGGTGCGAAATTATTTTTAAATGGATTAAAATCCATCCCTACAAAATAGATCGAGCCAAAGGCTCTTTTTCAATAGTTACGGAAGAACAAACGATATTGCAGCGTCCGGATCAGTTCTATTTATATGGATCATTCCTTCGGAGTCCAGATATCCGGAACGAAATTATTTTTAAATGAATTGAAATCTATCCCTACAAAATTAACTGAGCTAGGGACTCTTTTTCAATAGTTCCGAAGGAACGGTTCATATTATAGCAACGGATTTTAATCCGTTGAATGTAAAAGGAACACAACATTTGAATTCCGTAGGAATGAAACATATAAAAATTGCCGCCTCGATGGGGTTCTAGCATATAAGACATTGTTTTTTTATAAATATTGAAATCCCTCCAGGACTTTATGTTACATTTAATGGGCAATTGAATACCTTTTTTAAATCTCATTTTCATCATCATTTAATCCGCGATAATCTGCCACCCCGATGGGGTTTCAACGTCGTGGAAATACTCTTTTCTATAAATATGAAGTCCCTCTGGGACTATATATTAGATGCAATTCTTCTAAATCTAACCAGCAAAAAAACAGCTCCAGAGGAGCAATATATTTATAACAATTAATCGCACAACAGATAAAGCTCCAGAGGAGCAAAATATTTATAAACGTTTAATAGCCACACACCTATAAAGCTCCAGCGGAGCGGCATATATTTAACAAACAAATGAAGCTTCCGATTAGATTCTCCCCAACCAACTTCTAAATAGCAATGACTCTATTGTCCCATTCCTGTTCAAAAAATAAATGCTCGCAATAGTTTAGTCGGTTTTATCTGAAAAATAGAAAACAAACGACTTTTCTTCCTTCACAAATTCAGTAAAAATTACATCGTTTTCGTTAACCCCTGATTGCATTTAATTTAACTTTTTACCAACACAAATTATTTCAAAACAGCGCAGTAAAAACAGCACTTTCCTACTGAAAACAGAATCTCAAAAACGTCACAAAACCTTGACTACACAAGGACTTACAAGGGTTTTAAAAGCGTAATTAATCAAAATCAATACTAATTTGGACGTTTTCAAAACTGTCCTCTACAGTCGATTTATATATTTGTTTTTATTAAATCAAAAAAACATGACTAATTCCAAAAAAATGAACCACCAACTACAAAATCTATTTTTAATTGTCAGGCGGAAAATTCCTCTGCGAATTTCCTCAGTTAATAAATTGTTATAATTTTCGCTCGTTAAAACAAAGAAGCGATTCATTAAACAACAATATCAAATAACAATCGATCCCAAACTTATTACAACAGTAATTCGGAATTTCGGTCACGCTCACGCAACAGCCAGAAGATAAATGATTCAGAAGTGGAATCACTATTTTATAGAGCAAGGCCAGATATCAACTTATATAACATCAATTTAGGAAGTAAGGTTAGCCTTATTCCGGTTTAAAAAAAATTATGAAAAGGACTCTATTTTTATTTTTGCTGCTTACCACCTGCAAAGTGATGTATGGGCAGGATATTATTACCGTAAAAGGTGTGGTAACCGATGCTCAGAATATGCCTATGCCCGGAGCAACTGTTTCTGAAAAAGGAACCAAAAATGCCACTGTTACTGCTATGGATGGTGATTATCAAATCAAGGTAAAACCAAATGCTGTTTTAGTATTTTCGTTCATCGGAACTAAATCTAAAGAAGAACAAGTTAAAAACAGAACACTTATCAACATCAAGTTACTGGATGATGCCAATAATCTGGATGAGGTAGTTGTAGTAGGTTACGGAACCAAAGCAAGAAAAGACCTTACAGGAGCGATCTCTTCTGTAAAAGGACAGGAACTAGCCAAAATTCCGGTACAAAATGTGGCACAGGCATTACAGGGCCGTATTGCCGGTATGCAGGTTACCATGTCTGACGGTACACCCGGATCTGAACCGTCTCTTAGAATTAGAGGCGGAACTTCGATTACCCAAAGCAATGAACCTTTGTATGTGGTTGACGGTGTAGCTCAAACCGGGGATTAAGCTTCTTAGATCCGATGGATATTGAATCTATCGACGTTTTAAAAGATGCCTCTTCGACTTCTATCTACGGTGCACAAGGGGCCAATGGAGTTGTTTTAGTCACCACAAAAAAAGCAAAAGGCGGAAAACTGACTTTAAGTTACGATACCTATGGAGGAATAAAAATGATCGCCAAAACAATTCCGGTCATGAATCCTTACCAATACACCCAATTACTCTATGAGGCTGCAACTGATGATGCCAGAATGCAGAAATTTGTAAGTGCCTTTGGAACTTATGATCAGCTGGAAGGCCTTTACAAAGACAGAGCAGGCATCAACTGGCAGGATGAGGTTTTTGGAAATTCTGTCGAAAGTCAATACCACAAACTAAGTATCAGCGGTGGTGAAAATGATACCAAATACAATGCTTTCTACTCGGTGAATAACGACCAGGGGATTATGCTGGGAAGTGCTTCGGTAAAAAATATTGCAAAACTAAACGTAACCAATTCTATCAGCAAAAAGGTTACGGTTACCGCAATTGTAAACTACTCCAACCAAAAAGTAACCGGATTATCGACAAACGATGGTGGAAATGCACGTTTGAGTATGCTGCAAAATGTATTGCAGTACCGCCCAACTATTGGAAAAACAGGATCAGATGAAGATCTTAAAACTTTAACCGTAGATCCGTTAGACAATCAGGATTCTCCAACCTTCCAGAGTCCGCTGATTACAATCGAAAGTCAAAAAAGAGAAGCCATTACCAGAGCAATCAATATGAGTTTACAGCTGCAATACAACATAACACCAAGCTTAATCTACCGTGGATTAATCAGTTATACTGACAACAGCATGAAAAGTAAATATTTTAACGATTCGCGAGGTATACAGGCCATCAGAAGCGGCGGTGCAAATGGTGGAGTGATACACAATATTGGTACCCGATTAAATTACAACAACGTTCTGACCTACAGTAAAAATTTTAACAAAAAGCATAAATTTGATGCCTCTCTCGGACAGGAATACATTTACAATTATACAGAAGGAATTACGGCTTCAGCCTCCGCTTTTCCTGAAGTTAATCTGGGCTGGGATAAATTGCAACTGGGTACCATTGCCGGAATTCCGACAAGCTATGCAGAAGATGATAAAATAATATCTTTTTTTGGAAGAGCCAACTACTCGTTCAAAAACAAGTATTTACTTTCCGCAACTTTAAGAGCAGACGGGTCTTCTAAATTTGGGACAGAAAATCAATGGGGATATTTCCCTTCCGTTTCGGCAGCCTGGAGAATTATCGAAGAACCTTTTATGGAAAAATTACCCGCGTTTTCTGACTTAAAACTTCGTTTAAGTTATGGGGAAGCCGGAAATAACAGAATTGCCAATTATGCCGCTTTGGGTATTTTTAATTCAGGCTCTTATCCTTTGAATAATCAGATGAATATCACGGCATTTCAAAACAATCTACCAAATCCTTTATTAAAATGGGAAGCTACAAAATCGACTAATATTGGTTTTGATATTGGTTTCTTCAAGCAAAGAATTGCGCTTACCACAGAGTTATACGAAAACCGTTCTAAAGATTTATTGTACAACACTCGTGTGCCTGCAAGTTCAGGTTTCAAAAAACAGTTTCAGAACATTGGAGCGACCTCCAATCGCGGTATCGAATTTACTTTGAATACGATAAACGTAAAAACCAATAGTTTTAATTGGAGTACCACCTTCAACATTGCCTTTAATAAAACCAAGGTACTTAGTTTGAGTGAAGGCGAAAATTCGTTGATCACCAACAGTTATACCGACAGAAACGACTACATTTTACAGGTTGGAAAACCAGTAGGTGTAATGTACGGTTATGTAAGAGACGGATTGTATCAGGTAAGCGATTTTGATTATAATGCGACAACAAGTGCGTACACCCTTAAGCCAGGCGTTGTAAGTGATAATATTGTAGCACAGCCGGGCTTCATCAAATTTAAAGACATCAGCGGCCCTAATGGTACACCGGATGGCGTAATTAACGATTTGGACCGAACTGCCATTGGAGATGCCAATCCAAAATACACCGGAGGTCTTAACAACACCTTTAGCTACAAAGGAATTGATTTGAGTGTATTCCTTGATTTTACGGTAGGAAATGATATCTATAACGCCAACGTTTTAAACAATTCAAGGCTTAATCTCGACAATTTAAACACCGTAGCGATCTATGCTGACAGATGGACAACCATTAACGCAGCAGGACAGCGTGTAACCGATCCTGCCGAACTGACTGCTCTAAACGCAGGCAAAACCAATCCGGCCTTTAACGGAAACGCTACCGGACGTTTGTACAGCGACATTATTGAGGATGGTTCGTTTTTAAGAATCAACAACATCAGTCTCGGGTACACCTTGCCTAAAGAATGGCTTAAAAAATCTAAAATCTCTAATTTGAGAATTTATTTCACGGCTTACAATTTGTATGTATTTACGAAATATTCAGGCTATGATCCTGAAGTTAGCGTACTCAACAATGCCATCACCCGAGGAGTAGATTTTAGTGCCTATCCAAGAAGCAAATCGTTTATCACAGGATTAAATATTTCGCTATAATTTAAAGTTTAAAAAGATGAAAAACAATATATTTTCCCGTAGTACACTTATAGCAGCAGGAATTGCATGTCTCTTACTGCCCCTAAATTCCTGCGATAAAGAACTGGAAGTTACCCCCTATTCCTATTTCACCACTGCCAACTTTTTCTCCAATGCAAACGAAGCCAACATGGCTACCCTTGGCGTTTACGAATCTATGTCGTCACTGGACAGTTATGGATGGAACATTTCCTTAGTTTTTGATGCTGATACTGATATCGAACAAATGACCGGAATTGGTGCCGACGACTGGAGAACCATAGCACACTATCAGGGAATTTCTCAGACGAATATGTTCTACATCGTTTGGAGCAAATTGTATGAAGGAATAGACAGAGCCAACGTAGTGATCGAAAGAATACCTCAAATGGAGCTTTTTTCAAATGGAAATACGGCCCAAAAAGAACAGTTGAACCGCTACCTGGGTGAAGCAAAATTCCTGCGTGGTTTCTATTACTCAGAACTTGTACGCTTATGGGGAGATGTGCCTTTTAAAACAAAAAGCTCACAATCAGGAGACAATTTAAGAGGAGCTCTTGTAGACCGTCAGGAAATTTACACCCAGATCATCAAAGACATGACCGAAGCATCACTTGTGCTTCCGGAACAGCTGCCTACAGACGAACGCATCAACAAATGGGGAGCCAAAGCCATGTTGGCCAGAGTAGCACTGTTTGCCGGAGGATACTCTTTAGGTGCGGACGGAACGATGAAACGTCCTTCAAACTACAAAGACTATTATAAACTGGCGCAGCAACAGATTAACGATGTTATGGCCCAAAATCCGTACAAACTAAACCCATCCTATTCCAAAGTATT
Source organism: Flavobacterium sp. N502536 (assembly GCF_025947345.1). Taxonomy (NCBI): domain Bacteria; kingdom Pseudomonadati; phylum Bacteroidota; class Flavobacteriia; order Flavobacteriales; family Flavobacteriaceae; genus Flavobacterium; species Flavobacterium sp. N502536. The sequence continues at coordinate 441,299 of NZ_CP110011.1, forward strand.
TAAAAACCAATGTCAGCATGTATTAGAACCTACGGAGAATATTTTTCAGGTTGCTTTTTACAATCCGGCAGGAAACATAGGAAACGCCTCCTGGGTGGGCAACTTCAACGGTCCGGCAACAGCCGCTGGTTTCTATCCTTCAAACATTTCGAGATGTTTAGTACCAAAACCGTTTTACAATAGTTTTAATGCAGCCGATCAACGTAGAGATTTTTCGATTGCCACCTATTCCATCAACAATCTGGGGAACAAACTTCCGCTTTTAACCACCAATCAGGATGAAAGATGGACCGTTGGTAAATGGAGCCGCGAATACCAGACCAATGCAACCGCAGAACGTGTTTATACCCACATCAATTGGGTAATCATGCGTTATTCCGATTTGCTTTTGATGCGTGCTGAGGTAGAAAACGAATTAAACGAAGGCCCTAACACTATTGCTTATGATGCCATCAATCAGGTTCGTAAAAGAGGCTTTGGTGCCGATGTACAAGGAAGCCGAATTGCGGTTGACATAAAAACAAAAGGGACCGGATATACCAATGCGGCCAATGTTTTAATACAAATTACAGGCGGCGGCGGTACTGATGCAGCGGCGGCAGTAATTACCCTTTCGGCAGGAGGAATCAATACCATTGCAATGCTGCGTTCCGGCGATGGTTATACCACTGTGCCTACTGTAACCATTACCAGTACAGACGGAAAAGGTACCGGAGCAACTGCAACCGCGAGACTCTTAACCAAACCAACTATAGCCGAAATGAGCTTGCCAACCGGTCTGAACAAAGACAATTTCCTAAAAGCCGTTCAGCAGGAAAGAGCCTGGGAACTTTCGGGCGAAGGAATGCGAAGAGCCGATTTAATCCGATGGGGAATCTTAGGGGATAAATTGATCGAAACAAGTGCCGCGGTCAAACAAATCCGATCCACTTATTTCTTCCCTGCGATTACCAATTTTGTGGCCGGAAAACATGAATTGTACCCTTATCCACAAAATGAAACAGACGTGAACAAAAACATCACACGTCAAAATCCAAAATATTAGAAAAATAGTATTTAAAAAACATGCACAACCCCCTAAATAATGGCACTTATTTTGAAAAACTCAAATTATTAAAAATAAATGATACAACATTATTTAGAAATGAATAAGTTTATAACCTTTAATGCAGGACTTTGTTCTGCATTAATTGTTTGTAACAGAAAAGAAAACTACTAAAATAAACAAGGAACAATATGCTTACCAAAAATGATACGCAACTGTCTAAATCCTACGCAATTGGGATCGACATTGGTGGTACTTCACTTAAATGTGGTGTTGTTAATGAACTCGGAGAAATTTTATTTTCGTTTATAGTATCCTTAAAAGAAGCTCGTACCGAAAAAGAAATTATAAGCTTAATGGTCGATGCCATCACAAAATGTACCGATCAGTTAAAAGAACCAATTGTGGGGATCGGAATTGGTTTTCCGGGTCTGATTGAAAATGATGTGATCATTGGCGGCGGTGTAAACTTACCCGGTTTTGACCAATTGCCCCTGGGTAAAATTCTAAACGATTTAACCGGACATCATGTTGTAATTGATAATGATGCCAACTTAATGGGGCTTGCCGAATTAATTTACGGAGCAGCCAAAGACAGTACCGATGCCGTTTTTCTAACGATTGGTACCGGAATAGGCGGTGCCATCATGATTAACAAAGGCTTGTACAGCGGTTTCAAAAATCGCGGAGGTGAATTGGGCCATACCGTAATTCAGCAAAATGGCATTGCCTGCAATTGCGGCGGACGCGGCTGTCTCGAAACCTACGCCTCTGTAACGGCATTAATCAAATACTATCAGTCACAAAATACAGCCGCAGATCAAAACATTGATGGGAAAACCATCATCGAAAAATACCTTTCGGGAGAAGAGCACGCGATAAAAACCATGCACCATCATTTTGACTATTTAGCTGCCGGGATTGTCAATTTTGTCAACATCTTTAGTCCGCAAAAAGTAATCATTGGAGGCGGTATCAGCGAAGCAGGTCAGTTTTACATTGACGAACTCACCCAAAGAGTCAAAACCTTTGCTATTCCGGTTGCTTTTGCGCATACCAGCATAGTAGCGGCAGATTTGGGCAACAAAGCCGGATTACTGGGAGCCTGCGCTAATGTTTTTCAGAAATTTAAAGATTTGAAATACAGCACGAACTAAAAAAAACGCTCGCGAAGTCGCAAAGACGCGAAGATCTCAATGGATTGTGTGATTCTACAAACTGCACAAAAAACTTTGCGCCTTTGCGTCTCTGCGAGCAAATCCACACAAACAACGCATCACTCTAATCCATTTAATCTGTGGCAAAAAACTTTGCGGCTTCGCGTCTCTGCGAAGCCATTATTTTTAAGAATCACCTCACTAATTGTCCATTATGAAAGGTTTTAACTAAAATTAATAGCATTTTGAACAAATTCAAAACCCCAATTGAAGCCCGATGATTAACTTCGTTTTTGCATTTAAGAATTTAAAAGGCAAAACGTAATCTATTAAAATTAGGCCGATATGATATTTCAAAAAGTCATAGGATTTGTTTGTTTGTTGGGGATACTGGCTATTCCTTTTTCCGGCAATGCCCAAACCGCTGCACGTCCCAATATCCTGATCATCATGACCGATCAGCAAACTGCCGATGCGATGAGTATTGCAGGAAACAAGGCCCTTCACACTCCTGCAATGGACAAACTTGCTCAAAACGGAGTCCGTTTTACTAAAGCCTACTGTGCCCAGCCTTTATGCACACCCTCCCGCACCGCCATCATGAGCGGGAAAATGCCTTTTGAAACCGGCTTTGTGGGCAACGCTCCTGAAAAAGACGGTCAATGGCCGGACGATTTACTCATGATGGGTAAAATTTTCCAAAACGGAGGATACAAAACCGGTTACGTAGGCAAATGGCACCTTCCAGTTACCACTGCCAAGAAAAGTCAGCATGGTTTTGAATACATCGAAAACACCAATTTTCAGGATTATAACGATGCGGCGACACCCTCGTTTTGTGCGCGTTTCATTAAAGAAAATAAAAACACTCCTTTTCTTTTGGTCGCTTCTTTTTTAAATCCACATGACATTTGCGAATGGGCCAGAGACGAAGATTTGAAAATGGATGTATTAGAAAAAGCACCTCCTCCAGCTCAGTGTCCGCCATTGCCGGCCAACTGGAAAATCCCCGACTACGAACCTAAAATTGTTCGCGAACAGCAAAAAGTAAGTTTCAGAACCTACCCCACTGTAAATTGGACTGCGGATCAATGGCGTCAATACCGTTGGGCCTACAATCGCTTAGTTGAAAAAGTAGACGGCTACATCGAAATGGTGCTTGCCTCTTTGAAAAAATACAACATCGAAAAAAACACGATTATCATTTTTACGGCAGATCATGGTGACGGCTATGCAGGCCATAGTTGGAATCAGAAACAAATACTCTATGAAGAATCAGCCAAAATACCATTCATCATTTCGAAAATAGGCGAATGGAAACCCCGTACCGATGATCTTCTGGTTTGTAATGGTACAGACATTATTCCGACCATTTGCGGTTTCACCGGAGTACCCAAACCAGCCTATCTGAAAGGAATTGACATCAGTAAAAAAATAGCCAATCCAACCGAAATCCTGCGGGATACTTTAGTTGTCGAAACCGATTTTGCCGATAACGAAGAACTCTTAAACATTAGCGGACGCGCTGTAATTTCTAAAGATTTTAAGTACATCGTTTACAATAAAGGCGACTTAAAAGAACAGCTTTTCAATTTAACCACAGATCCCGGAGAAATCACCAATCTGGCAGTAAACAAGGCCTTTAAAAAAGAACTAATTGCTATGCGCCGTTATTTAAAAGAATGGTGCAAAAAGAACGGAGACCCTTTTCAATCCGGTTTATAAACTTGCCTAAAGAAAAAACAATATGATTCAGAATAAAATAGTCACATTAGTGGCATCCCTTATCATGTTGCCTGTTTTCAGTCAACAATCCCCGGCAACTATAAAACTAACAGCCGAAAAACTGCATTCAAGAGTACGTGAATGGCCGTATCCTGTAAACGGAATTACGGTACCCACCAATGCTCCTGCCCTGCTTTGGCCCGGAACCAATGGCAAAAACATGGTAACCCCAATGGAAAGCGGAAGTGATATTCCGGAAGATCCGAATATTGGTAATGTACGTTACAAAATAATGCTGGCAAGCGACAAAAACTTTACTAAAAACCCCTTCACCAGTGCCGAACAACGTTGGGCAGTTTATCCTTTGCACCAGGCTTTAAAAGCCGGAAAATGGTACTGGAAATACGGTTATGCCTTAAAAGGCAGCAGTCAATGGACTTGGTCTCCTGTTTACGATTTTGTAATCGATGCCCGATATGCTGCCCAAAAAGTAGCTCCTCCCATTAGCGAAGTCCTTAAAAGAAACGAAGGGGCACACCCTCTTTTATGGGATATGAACCGCATTGGCGAGGCTTTTTACCGCAACAATCTGGACAATCCCGAAGCTAAAAAATTTGTTGCTTTCGCAGAAAAATTAATGCTGGCGCCTCTTCCAACAGAGAAACCTCAGAGAGTAATTGATACCACAGGCAAAAATCCGTTAGAAAAGAAAATTATTATCGAACGAATGTATCATGGTTTTGGAGATGCTGTTGGAAACCCGGTTCGCAATTTATGCATCGCCTATCAGCTCACCAAAGACAAACGTTTCATTTTAGATGCCAAACGCAGAGCCTTAAACCTGGCCAACATGAATCCTGACGGACTGGCTACAGGAGATGATTTTACAAGTGGCGCCGTACTCGAAGCTTTGGGCTGGTTTTACGATACCGGTTATGATTTTTTAACCCCTCAGGAAAAAGAGACCTTTAAAAATAGCATTACCATCAGGGCCAAAAGAGTTTACGATCATTTGCCTAACCGTTTTGAGCTGCATGTGAGCGACAATCACGTTTGGCAAATTACCTTGCGCAATCTTGCTATTGCTACGGTAGCCGTGATTAACGATGTACCCGAGGCTAAGGAATGGCTCACCTATATGTACGAAGTCTGGTCGGCACGTTTTCCGGTATTGGGCACTACTGATGGTGGCTGGCATGAAGGAAACGGCTACTTCAGAGTCAACTTTAAATCGATTATTTACCTGTCTCAAATGTTTGGTGACTTTAGTGGTGTTGATTATTTTAAGTTGCCGTGGATGCAGAATCTTCCGTACTATATGCTGTACACCCATCCAAATGGTGCGGCAAGTACTGCCATTGGCGACATGTGGGAAAACATTCCGTACATCGTAAAAGGCGAAGCCTGGTTTGCCGATGCTTTGACCTACCGCATGAATAATCCGTATCTAAACTGGTATGTTGGCGAAATAAAAAGAGACTATCCGACCTACTATCACGGCACCGATGATTTCTTATTTTTCAGATTACTGAATTATAAACCCAATAGAAACTTACCCGCTACTTCCCCGGAAAAACTCCCTAAAACCCGCAAATTTGCTGATGTGGGTGTTGTAGCCATGCACGAAGATCTGGCCAAAGCCAATACAACCCTGAGCAGTTATTTGTTCAGCAGTCCGTTTGGTTCTTCGGGACACGGTCACGCTTCGCAAAATGCCTTTACTATTAATTACAAAGGAAAAGTCCTCTTTGGCGGAACGGGTTATTACAGTAATTTCAGCGACAAACACAATCTTTTATTTTACAGATCCTCTAAAGCCTACAACACGATTTTAGCCGACAGTCTGAACCAGAAAATTGGAGAAGAAGGTTACGGATGGATTCCGAGAGCTATTTCCGGTCAACGCATCCAATACGCTTTAGGAGATGCCAGCAATGCTTATGGCGACATTAAAAGTGACTTCTGGCTCAACCGATTCAAACAAATCAATGTAGTACCTAACAAAACAAATGGTTACGGAGAATCGGGTGTGACTTTATACCGCAGACATATGTTGCAGCTCGAAGGTGGTTATATTGTTTTGTATGACGAACTGGAAGCTAAAACCCCTGTAAAATGGACGACTCAGTTTCATTGTCCGTATTACACCATTGAAGGACAAAATTCGGCGAATGCCAAACAGCAAAACTTCACAGTACAAACTGATTTAGGGAATGTAAATGCCAGTATTTTTGCAGACAGTCCGCTAAAAATGGCCGTACACAATCAATTTTATGAAGCAGCTGTCAACTGGAATAAAGTGACCAATGACGAAGGTCAAATCAAAGATTTTAAAAACCAATGGCATGCGGGAATCACTTCTGAAGCCAGACAAAAATTCAGATACTTAACCATTATACAGGTAAAAGACGGCAAAACGGAAATCATTAAAACAGTATCAGACAACAGTGGTTTATCACATTTTCAGGTGAGTGGCTGGGACATTCAGGTACAATTGGACGGCGAAAAACCAGCTGCCTTACAAGTGGTTGGAAAAACCGCAAAATCATTATTTAGCTATGGAAATTTACCCATTACATTTGAAGGTAAAACATTTTCACCTAAAATTGCGGGAAGTTCTGTCTTGCTTGAAATGAATGGTACTAAAATAAACAAACAGGAAGCTGTTGATGAATTACCGGATGTAGCCAAGTACGACAAAAATTAAAAACAAAAGGACGTTTGCTTTTTCTTTAAATTTAGAGTTAAATTACCAATAACCTATTAAACGCAAACCAAACCATTAAAATTGAAACCTTCATGAAGAAAACGATTGCCATAGCTGTGCTTTTCTATCTTATACTTTTTGCCGCTAAAAGTCAGGCTCAGGTACAGGATAGATACTTCCGTACAATTTCGGTTGATAAAGGCCTCTCGCAAAGTTCTGTTTTTGCCATTGCACAGGACACACTTGGCTTTATCTGGATTGGTACGCAGGACGGGCTAAATCGTTATGACAGTAAGGGTTTTAAAGTGTATCGTCCGATCAGGAATGTTAAAAACAGTTTACAGTCCTACTACATCCGAAGTTTGTTTACCGATCACAAAGGACAATTATGGGTAGGCGGTAATCAGGGAATCAGCGTTTACAATTACAATACAGACAGTTTCACCAATTACAAACTTCCGCGAAGTATTGGCGAATGGTACATCTCTTCGATCACAGAAGACGCTGCCCATAAAATCTGGGCGACTTCGATTACCGGAGAAGTTTTTGTGCTGGATCCCGAAGAACAAAATTTCACAGCCATCCGATTTAATGCTTCTTCACACGAAATCAAAAAAATTGCCTACATCGGTCTTTGGCAAAAACAAATAATTCTCGGAACAGATGTTGGCCTTTTCAAACTAAACCCCAATTCGCATCAGCTGATACGAATTAACTTAGGCGCTAAAAAACCGTATATCAATGCTGTCTATGCCGACGCAAAACAGTTGTGGGTGGCCACCGAAGGCGAAGGTGTCATTCGGTACAATGCCGAAAATGGTCAGGTTAGCGCACTGCTTCACACCTCAGGAGCAAACAGTATTGCCGATAATAATATCAGATGTGTGGGAAAAGATACGGAGGGAAATATTTGGCTCGGAACTTTTAAGGGCCTTACCGTTTTTAATCCTAAAACCAACACTTTCAGCAACTATTACCATCAGATAGCACAGCCTTACACCATCAGTCAAAACTCGGTTCGCTGTTTCTTTAAAGACAAACAAAACGGAATCTGGCTCGGAACCTATTACGGAGGTTTAAACTATTACCATAAAAGCGATATAAAATTCAATCTGTTAAGTCAAAACTCCGGGAAACCCTCTTTGAATGATGAGGTTATTGGCGCAATCAAACAAGATGCAAAAGGCAATTTTTGGATTGGAAGTAATGACAAAGGCGTAAATTACTGGAACAAAAATGCCAACACCATCAGTTATTTTTCAAATAGCGAAAACAACCCAAACAGCTTAAGTTCGAACAATATCAAAGCCATCGAATTTGATGATAACGGAAATGTATTAATAGGTACGCACAACGGCGGATTAAATGTACTCAACCCGAATACCGGTTTTGCACAGCGTTTTCGCCATGACGAAAACAATCCCAACACGATTGCAGGTGATTTGGTTTACAGTCTGTTAAAAGATTCAAAAGGTCGTATCTGGGTTGGTACCCGATCAGGTTTAGACCAGTTTCATCCCGAAACAAAATCGTTTACACACATCCACTTAGACAAGGCCGGAAAGCGACTTGCATCAGACGATATTACCTTTCTTTTTGAAGACAGCAAACACCGAATCTGGATTGGGACGACCAATGGCGTAACACTTTTTTATCCGGACACTAATTTATTTGCGGCTATTGGTCATGGCAAGTTAAGTGATGATATTGTAAACTGTGTCACCGAAGATTCAAAACACCGAATCTGGATTGGCACCCGCGAAGGATTGCGTTTGTATGATGAAACGCAGGAATCTTTCAAAACGATTAAAGCCCGAAAAGATTTCGTCAAAGAAACCATTTACGGTATCATTCCGGACGATGAAGGAAGTTTGTGGATTTCGACCAACAGCGGATTAATCAAATTTAATCCGGACAATGGTTTTGTACAGACTTTTGACGAAAGTGACGGTTTACAAAACAAGCAGTTCAACGATTATGCCTTTTGCAAAGCCAAAGATGGTATGCTGCTTTTTGGCGGAATTAAAGGGCTCTCTTATTTTTATCCTGCCATGGTAAAACAGCAGCCACTTCCTTTAAAATTAAGTTTTACCGCTTTAGAAGTATTAAACAAAACCGTTGCCGCCGGTGATGATACCGACATACTCGAAGAACATATGGACCAGACCAACGAATTGGAAATTGGACCTGAATACAAACAATTCAGTATCTTTTTTAATACGTTTAATTACATTTCTTCCAATCGGACTTATTATTATTACAAGTTGGAAGGAATCGACAAAGACTGGCAGCGAACTGATGAACTTAAAGTAAGCTACAGCAACTTGCCTGCAGGAAAATACAACTTCCAAATCAAAGCCATTGGACCTAATGGAGAGATGAGTGCCGTTCGAAACCTAAAAATTGTCATTCTTCCGCCCTGGTACAAAACCATCTGGTTTTCACTGTTGTTACTTACCATCATTGGTACGGCAGCCTATATTGGTTTTAAAATTATAAAAGAACGAATAAAAGCCGTTCAGCAATTAAAACTGGAACGAATTGATAAAGAACGAGTAAGCTATATCAATCAGGTAAAAATGGATTTCTTTACCAATGTTTCTCATGAGTTAAGAACACCTCTAACCCTGATTTTAGCACCTCTGGAAGAACTTTTAAAAATGCCGTTTGCCGATAAAGTTTCCAAAAAGAAACATGAATTAATGTTTATCAATGCCAAAAGACTCTATAATTTGGTCGATCAGCTTTTTGAGTTTAGAAAAACCGAAATGGGTACGCGACAATTAAAAGTAGGCAAAGCTGATCTTGTGGGTTTTACACAGGAGATTTTTGAATCTTTTAAACCGCTTTCAGAGAAAAACAGCATTCACTATACCTATCATTCTGAAGAGCCGCAGCTGCCGTTTTATTTTGACAAAGATGCCATGGAGAAGATACTGTTCAATCTTTTATCCAATGCCTTTAAATACACTAAAACCGGGCAAAGTATTGCAGTAACGGTAGCGAAGAAAAATGATACGGTACAAATAAAAGTCACTGACACGGGGGTCGGAATTAGTGCGGAAGATTTATCTAAGGTTTTCGACCGTTTCTATCAGGTAAACAATCGCGAAATGAATTTGGGTTCCGGTGTTGGTTTGGCCTTTACCAAACGCCTGGTCGAACTGCATCATGGTGAAATTACCGCCGAAAGCAAAATGCAGGAAGGAAGCAGTTTTATTGTAACCATTCCTATTTCAGATGCGGTTTACAAAAACGATCAGCACGTGGAAGAATCGGCTTACGACTTGTCTATACTTTCCGACAATGACCTTGAAAATGAAGATGCCCTGCTGCCGGAAGAAAATGAAGTGATTGAGAGCAATCAGCCGATAAAACTTCTTATTGTAGACGATAACAGAGAAATTTTAGATTATTTGCAGGATTATTTCAGCAAAATATACGACGTTACCGTGGCCTACGACGGGCAAATGGCGCTGGAACTTCTGGAACTTCATCCTTTTGATCTGATCATCAGTGATGTCATGATGCCTGAGCTCGATGGTCTGCATTTTTGCAAACGCGTCAAACAAAACATCAATACGTCGCATATTCCGTTGATGCTTTTAACCGCAAGAACCGAAACCAGCCAGCAAATTAAAGGACTCGAAATGGGTGCCGACGATTATGTTACCAAACCGTTTTCGACACCTTTACTGGCAGCAAAAATCACCAACCTGTTGCGATCCCGCAAACGACTGAAAGAATATTACTCTGTTGGAAAAGAAATGGTTCCTGAAAATATTGCTTTTAATACTCTGGACGAAGAGTTCTTAAAACAGGCCATTCGTATTGTAGAAGACCATCTGGCGAATTCGGAATTTTCGGTGGATCAGTTTAGTAAAGAAATCGGAATGAGCCGATCAAACCTGTATTTAAAACTAAAAGCCATTACCGGAGAATCGGCTATGGACTTTATCAAACGAATCCGATTTAAAAAAGCAGTCGAGCTGATGCAAAGCAAACGTTACACCATTGCACAAATTACATACATGTGCGGTTTCAACTCGCCTTCTTATTTCTCTACGGCTTTTAAACAGCATTATGGCTGTATGCCGAGCGAATATTTGGCCAAAATCGACCCTACACAAGAATAATTACAACAACACAAACGACTATACCATGCAAAAAGAACACAACAAAACCGCTAAAACCTGATGCTACAACCTTAGCCATCCGCTAAAATAAGGTTAAAAAAAGCCTCAAAACAATCCCGGATTTCAGTTTTGAAAATCATAATCCTGTCCAGATGAAACATTCATTTTAGAACAGGAAGGCCCAAACTATGTCTTAACGGAACTGTTTTATTCAAAAAAAAGCCAATCCCAAATCAACGTTTAAAAATTAAAATACCCTTTATGAAAATAATGAAACTCCTTCTTATACTGGCTTTCATTTTGCCAATTACCTCAGTTGCACAAACAAAAGCAATGGTAATCCTTCAAAATAATTCAGCTTTCGACCGCAAAGAAACAGTTGTAGCCATCCCCTGGAAAACAATACTTTCCTCCTATCCGCAAATTGACACGGCTAACTTTGTCGTATTGAATACCCTCACCAAAAAACAGATCTCCTATCAGTTAGAACATCACGGGAATGCTGCCATTCAAAATCTACTGGTACAAATTGATCTAAAAGCAAAATCAGCGCTGAATCTTTCCATTCAAAAAGGAAAACCGGAAATTTTTGCTCCCAAAACCTATGCCCGTTACGTTCCGGAACGCCTGGATGATTTTGCCTGGGAAAATGATAAAATTGCCTTCCGTGCCTATGGAAAAGCTCTTGAAAAAACAGAAGGTGACGCTTACGGTTATGATGTATGGGTGAAAAGAACCGATAAATTAGTCGTAAACGATCGCTACAAACGCAACGATTATCACATCGATCACGGTGACGGATTAGATTATTATCATGTGGGGCACACTTTAGGAGCAGGAAATATGGCTCCCTATGTAAAAGATACTATCCGATATTCCGGCAATTATCACCAATGGAAAATACTGGACAAAGGGCCTTTACGCACCACTTTTCAGCTCACTTTTGATTCCTGGAATGCCGGCGGTATAAAAGTGAAAGCCACAAAAATCATTTCTATAGATGCCGGTTCACAGCTCAACCGAATTGAGAACATTTATACGTTTGATGATAAAAATCCGCTGCCGGTAGTTGTTGGAATTATCAGACGGGAAAAAGCAGGTATTCTTTCCTTAAACGAACAGCAAGGCATAATGGGATATTGGGAACCTGCTTTTGACAAAGAAGGTACTACCGGACTAGGTTCGATACTAACAACCCCGGCAACTATTATGTGGGTCAACAAAGAACAATTGCTGACCAAAACCGCTGTTAAAAACAACGAGCCTTTAGTCTATTACACAGGTGCAGTCTGGGACAAAGCCGGAAAAATTACCTCGGCCAAACAATGGTTCAATTACCTCGATCATTTTAATGAAGAACTGAAAAATCCTTTAATCATCAGTGTAAAATAGTGGTAACACAACTTTGTGCTTATTTTTTTAACACATAGAAACATCGTTTACATGACGTATGAAAGACGTTTGACTCGAAATAAAACACAAAAAACTATGAGAAAGTAATGAGTTTCTCTCTAGTATTCTTTTAGTTCCAAAAAATCTATGTTTCTATGTGTTTAAACACACGAACAAGAAATAACAAATTAAAATTACTAATAACCAAAAACAAACAAAAAATGTCAATTAACTTATTTGATTTAACGGGAAAAACAGCACTCATTACAGGAGGAGTTCACGGTTTAGGAATGGCTATGGCCAAAGGACTTGGACATGCAGGAGCAAAAATTGTAGTAAACGACCATTCCTCACAAGAAGCTGTTGATAACGCAATTGCCGAATACAAATCGGAAGGAATTGAGGCCTTCGGATACCTGTTTGATGTAACAGACGAAACTGCCGTAATTGCCGCCATCAGCAAAATTGAGGCTGAGGTGGGACCAATCGATATATTAATAAATAATGCCGGAATTATCAAAAGAACTCCAATCATAGAAATGGAAGTTGCCGATTTTGAAGCAGTAATAAAAGTAGACCTGACCGGACCTTTTATTGTATCTAAAAATGTAGCAAAAGGAATGATTGCCCGCGGAGGAGGAAAAATCATCAACATGTGTTCGATGATGAGCGAACTCGGAAGAGACTCTGTAAGTGCCTACGCCTCTGCCAAAGGCGGACTAAAAATGCTAACCAAAAACATGGCTACCGAATGGGCAAAATTCAATATTCAGACGAACGGAATTGGCCCAGGCTACTTTGCCACAAGCCAGACGGCACCTATTAGAGTAAACGGCCATCCGTTTAATGAATTTATTATCGGAAGAACTCCGGCTGGGCGCTGGGGAAATCCTGATGATTTACAAGGGGCTGCGATCTTTTTAAGTTCGAAAGCAAGTGATTTTGTAAACGGTCATATCGTGTATGTTGACGGCGGAATATTAGCAACAATAGGAAAACCTTCTAACGAAAACTAGCAGTCTAAACCTTTGAACATCAATTCTAAAAGGTCAAAAACAAATTAAAATGATAAAAAGCACCATAGATAAAGCAACGGGCTTCGAGAAACGATTTGAAAACATCAACACGGTTGTTTTCGAAAATTCAACGGAAGCCTCTAAAGCTGTAGCACGACAAATCGCAGCGCTAATTCAATCCAAACAAAAAAACAACGAATCCTGTATATTAGGTTTAGCGACCGGTTCTTCTCCAAAAGGATTGTATGCCGAACTGGTTCGTTTGCACAAAGAAGAAGGTTTAAGTTTTAAAAACGTGATTACTTTCAATCTGGACGAATATTATCCGATGGAACCGGACTCCATCAACAGCTACGTTCGATTTATGAAAGAACTGCTGTTGGATCAGGTAGATATTTTACCTGAAAACTACCATATCCCTGACGGAACATTATCCAAAGAAGAAATTGCCGATTACTGTCACAATTATGAAGTCAAAATTGAAGCTTTAGGAGGTATCGATCTGCAGATTCTTGGAATTGGCGGAAACGGTCATATTGGATTTAATGAATCCGGATCGTTACAAAACTCCAAAACACGACTGGTAGCACTGGATCATATTACGAGAGTGGCTGCCAGCGGAGATTTTTCGGGTCTAAGCAACACGCCAAGAACAGCGATTACACTTGGAGTCAAAAAAATAATGGAAGCCAAACAGGTCATTTTAATGGCTTGGGGAGAAGGGAAATCCAACATCATTAAAAAATCGGTTGAAGGAGAAGTCACCAATCAAATTCCGGCCTCCTTTTTACAGGAACACAACAATGCCGTTTTTGTACTGGACCGGGAAGCTTCCTCCAAACTAACCCGTATCAACAGACCCTGGCTGGTCGAGAAAATTGTCTGGACCGATAAACTCATCCGAAAAGCGGTTTTAGGATTGGCACTAGATTTAAAAAAACCAATTCTGATGCTTACTGATGCCGACTATATCGAGAATGGAATGAGCGACTTACTGGCCGATTCAGGTCCGGCATACGACATCAACATCAAGATATTCAACAAACTTCAAAATACAATTACGGGCTGGCCCGGAGGCAAACCAAATGCTGACGATCACAATCGTCCGGAAAGAGCAGAACCAACCCGAAAAAAAGTATTGATTTTTAGTCCGCATCCCGATGATGATATTATCAGTATGGGGGGAACTTTTATGCGCCTTCAGCAACAAGGACACGAAGTGCATGTCGCCTATCAAACCTCTGGAAATATTGCCGTGGCCGATGATGAAGCCCTGAGATTTGCCCGATTTGTTTGCGATTACAATGACAAATTTGCTATAAAAAGTGCCGAAGCCGAAGACATCTACAAAAAAGCCGAAAACTTCTTAAAAAATAAAAAAGCAAGCGAAATAGATATTCCTGAAGTTCGGTATTTAAAAGGCCTAATCCGAAAAGGAGAAGCACGTGCCACCAGTCACTTTGTAGGTTTACCCGATGAACAGATTCATTTTATGGAACTTCCCTTTTACGAAACCGGAACGATTGAAAAAAAACCATTAGGCAAGAAAGATATCCAACTGACCATGGATTTAATTGAAAAAATCCAACCACATCAAATCTACGCCGCAGGAGATCTGGCCGATCCGCACGGAACACATAAAGTATGTCTGGACGCGATTTTTGAGGCCGTAAAAGCGCTAAAATCAAAACCTTTTATGAACGATTGCTGGGTTTGGCTGTATCGCGGGGCATGGCAGGAATGGGGAATCGATGAGGTTGAAATGGCAGTACCCATGAGCCCCGATCAGGTACTGGAAAAACGCCACGGAATCTTCAAACATCAGTCTCAAAAAGACGGCGTAGTCTTTCAGGGAACCGATGCCAGAGAATTTTGGCAAAGAGCCGAGGACCGAAACAGCGAAACAGCGCAATTGTACAATCAATTAGGTTTGTCCCACTATGCCGCAATGGAAGCTTTCGTACGCTGGAAATTTTAGCTTACTAATTCAATACAATACCTTTATTTTGTTCACAAGTTGGTCTATTGCAAAATCTCCGACTTAAAAAAGAAGCCTCCCCAAATTATTTTTTTGGGAGGTTTTTTTGTTTTAAAATTCAGACAATGTTTTCACAATCAAAACAAATAGGGATATGTAGATTGGCGTTTTTAATATGTGCCATTCCTACGGAATTCAATTGTTATGATAATTTTTTATTCAACGGATTAAAATCCGTTGCTACAAATTTAGTCGAGCCGAGGGCTCTCTTCCAATAGTTCCAAAGAACCGCCCATATCGCAACAACAGATTTTAATCATCCAAAAATAAAACGAGCACATCATCAAAATTCCATATAGTTCTGAAAGAACGGCTCATCTTATAACAACGGATTTTAATCCGTTGAAAACAAAACAAACACGTCATCAAAATTTCGTAAAGTTCCGAAGGAACGCCCCATCTTGTAGCAACGGATATTTAATCCGTTGAAAACAAAACAAACGCATCTTCAACATTCCATATAGTTCCGAAGGAACGCCCCATCTTGTAACAACGGATTTTAATCCGTTGAACAAAACGACATCACAAGATTTGAATTCCGTAGGAATGGCACATATTATGCCCATTTTATATTTCAACCCTATATTATATCGTTATTAAATTATTCATCATTAACATAAACCATTCCTACGGAATTCAATTTTTCCGGCCGATTTATTCTAGATGGATTAAAATCCATCCCTACACAATTGGTCGAGCCGAGGGCTCTTCTCCAACAGTTCCGAAGAACCGCCCATATCGTAACAACAGATTTTAATCCGTTGAAAACAAAACAAACACATCATCAAAATTTCGTAAAGTTCCGAAGGAACAGCTCATCTTATAACAACGGATTTTAATCCATCGAAAACAAAACAAGCACATCGTCAAAATTCCAAATAGTTCCGAAGGAACGGCTCATCTTGTAACAACGGATTTTAATCCGTTGAACAAAACGACATCACAATATTTTGAATTCCGTAGGAATGGCACATATTAAAAATAAATGGTAACTTTTCACCTCTTTTTGAGTCAAATCCTTAAAAACCAATGACAACAGATATTATAGAATTAAATGATTTTATTGTTTTAATCGAACAATCCAACACCTCCAAACCTTTCGTACAGCAATGCGAAATCGACGGAGATGCCGTTGGTTTTGCCTTTTATGGTTCGGGCAATGTCGAACTGGAGATCAAACATAACGATCAAACTAAATATCTGACCAATACAACGGGCTTGGCAATTTGCTTTTTTGGCAATCAGAAGGTAGCATTCTCCCATAAAATAGAACCCGATAAACCACTACAGTCCATCAGCATCTTCACCAAACCAAAACACCTGCATTCCTTACCTCAGGCTGAGAAAGAAATTTTCGAAAACTATCTTCCGGAATTATTAAATCCGAGAGAGCATTTTGTTCAGGGTCCTTCTTTTTATATGACTTTGGAGATGCAATTGGCTGTTCAGAAAATTTTCAACACCACTTATACCGGCAATACGAGATTGTTGTTTTTAAAAAGTCAGGTCAATGAACTGCTTGCCCATTTTTATGCACTTTTGGCAACAGGTACCAAAATTGACCTTTCGGAAATGGACAAAAACAAACTTTTTAAGGCAAAAGAAATTGTAACCAATAGCTATTCGAAACCGCCATCAATCACTCAATTGTCACAAATGGTAGGTTTAAACAGTAATAAACTCAAAAAGAACTTCAAAGAACTTTTTGGTATTCCGGTCTTCAAATTTGTTCAGGAAGAAAGACTTCACAAAGCTTACGAATTACTTCGTGACAACGAAAAAACAGTCCAGGAATCTGCTTGGGAAGTTGGCTATGACAGTCTGAGTTCTTTTTCAAATGCCTTTCATAAAAAATTTGGCATGCGTCCAAATGAAGTTCGGCAACAATTCTTTTCAAACAAATCATAATTCTTTTCGGACAAATGATTCCGTTTTAATCTAAACAACTTTGTATCAGTAATCCTTTAAAAAATACTGATATGAAAAATGCAAAAATTTTAGTCCTGGGATCTAATGGAAAAACAGGACGCAGAGTAGCTGAAAGATTAGAACAAATTGAGGGCGTTGAAATCCGTTTGGGGTCCCGCAATGAAAAAACACCTTTCGATTGGGAAAAACCGGAAACCTGGGAAACTGTTCTTCAAGGAATTGATACGGTTTACATTACCTTCCAGCCTGACTTAGCCATTCCTTCGGCGGTAAATACTATCCAAAATTTTACACAGCTTGCGACAAAATCTGGTGTTCAAAAAATGGTTTTACTTTCCGGAAGAGGTGAAAAAGAAGCACAGCTTTGCGAGGAAATCGTAAAAAATACGGCTAAAAACTGGACCATTGTTCGTGCCAGCTGGTTCAATCAAAACTTTAGCGAAAGCTTCTTTCTCGATCCTATACTAGCCGGGATTGTTGCCTTACCAAGAGCCGAAGCACTGGAACCTTTTACCGATGCCGACGATATTGCCGATGTAGTGACCGCCGCTCTGGTAGAGGATAAACACAACGGAAAAACTTATGAACTTACCGGTCCCAGACTATTGACTTTCAAACAAGCGGTAAACGAAATCGCCGAAGCCAGCGGACGAAATATCACTTTTCAGGGATTATCTTTGGAAGAGTATATTGGAATGTTGAAAGAATATCAAATTCCGGAAGATCATATTTGGCTGATCAACTATCTTTTTGAACAGGTTTTGGATGGCCGAAATTCCAGTATCACCTCGGATATAGAAAATATTCTGGGTAGAAAAGCAAAGGATTTTTCTGTCTATGCAAAAGAAACAGCCAAAACAGCAATCTGGAACTCCTAAAAACCTGAATTATGAAATATAGCAGAGGAATATTTTCAGGATTTATAGTTTGGTTGTGCGTTAGTATTTCTTTTTATCTTTTCGGTAATACTCCCCTTCTGAAAGATTATTTTCTAGTACAAGCCACCATCGTTATGGTACTTATTGTTTTTTATGCCATCGTTGGTGCAAAATTTTATTATCAGAAAAAATACAATACCAAGGGTTTTACACTTGGAATACTAATGTCTGCAACAGCACTGTTATTAGATGTTTTGATAACCGTTCCTTTTGTTGAAATTCCCGAAGGAAGAAGTTATGAGAGCTTTTTCACCAGTCCAATTTTATGGACACTGGCCTTTATAAACTCTTTTTCGGTGTATCTGTATTGGAAAAGAAAAATTAAACCTTAATCATCGACTCCCAGTTTAGTAATATAGTAAAGGACAGATATTTTAAATACTTCCTTTTATTCGACGCGGATAAAACGGGTTTACTTCGTAAAAACGCGAATGAAAACGGATTCTTTCCTCATTTAAAAGATTTCTAATTTTAAAATCCGTTTTTATCAGTGTCTTCGCGAAAGCGAATCCGTTAAATCAGCGTTGAATTAAGATTCAGAATTTTTATTGATCAGGCAGAAACTACTTTTCGATTATAACTCAATCTAAAATGCTTATACACAAAAAAAGCTTGTCATTAACAGACAAGCTTTCTTATGATTTGAAATCTAAAAAATTAAACTTCTGCCATTTCCGGAACCGGAGTGGGAACAGCTGTATCTTTTGATTGTACTAACTTATTTACTCTCCATATCAAAAATATTGTCGAAAGTGTAATCACCGCAATTACATATCCTAAAATATCATAGTTTTCCAGAGGAGACGTCTTTGTTTTCTGATGTACAATAAATCCGGCACAAACCGCTGCAATTCCGCCTGCAATTTGTTGCAGGGAAGAAGAGATTGACATATAAGCACCGCGATCTTCCAGTCCGGGAATAGCAGTATTTAAAGTTGTGGCCGGAATCATTCGGCTCATGATTCCCATAAACATAATCATCGTAAGCACTACGATTTCCCATAAGGGTACAGGGCCAAGATTGGTATAAATAATAATCATAACGACAGAGAGTATTGATCCTGCCGCAAACAGTTTAAACTTACTTACTTTGTCACTTAATTTACCCACTAAAGGCATGATAAAAAGTACCGAAAGTCCGGTAAAGAAAAAGACCATCGGCAATTCGAGCTGACTGATATGAATATTATTCACTAAAAATGCGCTTCCAAAGGGTTGTAACATAAAACCTCCTACAGAGAGAAAAGCAATAGACATAAAACCAATCTGGTAATGTTTGTTGCTAAGGGTATGCCATAAATGCAAGAAAGGACTTTTGTCTGACTGCACTTCTAAATGTTTAGTAATAGGTTCCATTTGTGTAATAATCCCAATAAGAATCAATACTGCCAGAACCGCAATCATAATAAAAGCCGAATGCCATCCCCAGTTATTCGCAAAGTACAATCCTACCGGAATTCCTAAAATCTGACTGGAGGCAAATGCCATTTGTATAAATCCCATTACGCGTCCACGCTGGTGAATTACAAATAAATCGGTTACAATTGCCAAAGAAACGGATCCGATTACACCTCCAAAAAGTCCGGTTACAATCCTTGCCCATAACAGCATCATATAACTGGTTGAAAGTGCGCAAAAAACCGTACCGATAATAAATCCGATATAAAAGAAAATTAAAAGTTTCTTTCGGTCAAATTTGTCTGCAAAACCTGCAGCAAGTAGTCCTGAAGCTCCCGCACTAAAAGCGTAAGCAGAAACGGTAAAACCAAAGTTAGCCGTTGTCATGTTCAGGGTTTTCATTAAAATATCTCCTAAAGGAGAGATAACCATAAAATCAAGTATAACCGTAAACTGCAAAAGTGCCAGTATCGCAATAATGATTTTTTGATGTGAAGAGAAAGCCGGGCTTTCTGTAGTGTTTTTTTTCATTCTTTATAAATGTATTAGTTTAGTCTAACTCCTGACATTCATGGCCAAATTCAGTGACCATATCTATAATTGTTTCGGGTTGTAATGTTTTCGAAACAATCCTGAGTACACAATCAACATCTTCGCAGTCAATGCTCCATTGTTGAATATCTGAATGATTGTTGAGTTTTTGACGAATGGGACAATCGGGATCCTGATCCCCAATATTGGTTTTAAAAATATGTATTGTATTTAAATTTGTTTCCATAATTTTTCATGGTTTTAGTCCTTTTACAGTGGCCTGAAAGGCTTCTTTCATAATTTCCCGGGTAAGTTTAAAAGGTTTCCCTCCCATACTCTTCCCTTCAGTATGTAAATTTAATAGGGTGTACAAAGGCCCGTAGGCAACACTCCAAAAAGCCTCAAATGTCATCGGAATCAGCTCATTGTTGCGCAAGCCGTTATCAATAAACATCTTCATAATCCTTCTAAAATCTGCAAACTCCTGAATAGAATCCAGAATGATTTCTGAATGAGGTGAATGTTTGACAATTTCAAAAAATGCAACTTCCTTAGGATACTTCATGGTAAAGTTGGCGCGGTTTTCCCACTGTTTCCATAAACCTTCCTCAAATGACATTTCGGGCGAAAAGTTTTTCACGGTGCTGGTAAAAAACTTCAGCGCAATAATGGCACCTATTTTTTGAATCAAATCATCTTTGTCTTTGTAATAAATGTAGAGCGTGCCAACAGAAATAGAACAAGCCTTCGCGAGCTTGTTCATACTAAAACCTTGAAATCCTTCCTGGACAATCTGGTCAATTGCCATTTCGATTACCAATTTTTCCTTGTCGACATCTCTTGCTCTCATACTGATTATTTTGCTACAAATATAAAATAATAAATGAATGAACATTCTTTTATTTATATTTTTTTGATAAAAAAGAAACAGATTCACAAAGCTACCAGAATATCCTCTTTAAAACTCAATCTTACTGGTATTCGATCAGTTAACAGTCACAGAACTAGTGTGCATTAAACATCATGGTTGGTAGTCTATTTTATCTGAATCTGGAAATAAAAAGCCCTTGACATCAATCACAAACGCTCTATTTTTCTACACAAAACCTAAAGGCTTTTAAACAAATTTAAAAGTCTTTTGTTTCGTTCATTCCTATCTTCGTTTCTGACAAAAACTCCGGAAAAGCAGCTGTTTAAAACTGCAAAACGAACATTTCGTTTGACCGGATTATTTTTTTATTAAGTATATTAGCGGCTTTTTAGGTTGCATTATCATGGTGCAGCTTTAAAATACAAATCAGACAACCAGTTATTACATAGATAATACCAGTTGTTATAAAGTACAAACGAGATAGGAACATGTTTTTTAATTTTGCCTTAGCACTGCCCAAGATAAGGTACGTTAAAAACATATAAAACAACAACAAATTTTTATATATAAACCCCATTTTTACCTACTAATCCTATGAGAAAAACCATTTCTTATTTTTTACCTTTTGCCGTTTTCGCAGGTATACTTTTCGGATGCAGCGATGATGATTCAAAAGGTGACAATTACAAAGCCAATTATTTGCCGGCCATTGATGCGACAACTTTACCAAAAGAAAACCGACCAATGACGATGTTTGAAGACAATGAAAGTCCTTCAAAAATGTATGATAATAAAGACCGCTGGTTCCGTGTTAATCAGCCCATGCAAGTCATTCAAAAAGGAAAAGATTCTATACAAATTTCTCTTTATTCTCCGGTTGGACTTACAGATGTAAAAGTCTATGCAAAATTAGCCAACTACGACAAGCGTTTTTTACTTTTTGAATTCACAAAAGTTCCTGCTTTTCACCGTTCGGCACATCAAATTCCTTTAGTTAACGGAACACACGATTATCAGCTTGAAAATGGAAAAGCCGTTACCATTGATAAAATTGATGGTTTCTCTTCCGGAGCAATCGAATTTTCAGTAGAATCAACGGATCCCTTATTTGCTAAATTCAAAAAAATCAAATCAAATCGATTAGTACAATTCAGCACGCAGTATCACCTTAATAATCCTGCTGATGATCCTGAAAAGTTTTTACCGATGAATCCTGTTTTAGCCAAAGAAGCGGTCACTATGATTATTAATTATTCTTACGCTCTGAGTCATCCGATCTACTATGATACTTTCATGAATTTTGACATCTACAAAAAAGAACAGGCAGCGACTGCCGGAACTGCCATAAATGGTGCTCTAAACTGGCATGGAAATGCTGATGATGCCAATGGCGTTTACGATTATCTCACCAAGGCCCAGATCGAACAGGCCTACAATACCTACATTGATAGCCGAACCTTAAACATGGCCATGGTTGGCGGAGGTGCTGCCTGGGGTGGAGGTGCTTTAGCTTCGCAATATGAAGGTGGTTACATCGTTGGCCACTGGAAAGGAGACATGTCTCTTTGGTCACACGAGTATTCACACCATAGCGGTTACAGTCATAGTAGTAATTTAGCCAACAGTGGCGAAGGCGGTGGTCAACAGGAAATGTTTGCTCAATTCTATCGATATTTAATACAACTGAATGATCTTCCTTTTACAGATCCTGATGTATTAAAAGGATATACGAAAAAAGAATATCTAAGAGGGACTTATACTAAACCTGTATTTAAAATTGACCCAAAAAACCCATTTTATGTAAAATATAAAGAAGACGGAAAATGGAAATAACCTATAAAACTATCATGAACAAAATACCATTTTTATTAGTATTACTTTGCCTTTTTGTTGGTTGCAGCAAAGATTCAGAAGGTGCTGAACCTACCACATACAATTATTTTTATCCAACCGATGAAGCATCGATAACGGCTGCTCAAATTGGAAACGGAACAGGAACTTTAGATCCTAAAGGAATTGCGATTGCCAACGAAAAACTATATGTAGCCAATGGCGATGTGCTAGAAGTATTCAACGCCGTAACTCTGGCTCACATCAAAACCATTACAGAGTACAAAAAAGGAACGACAACAATCCCGATGGCCGCAATTACTTCTGTAGCTGTCGATAAAGGCCGAATTTATATTGGAAGTCGTGAGTCGAGACTTTTTGTAATCGACGAAACTACAAATGCCGGAATTAGTGTGCTTGGAAACGGTCAATGGTGGCAAACTTTTGTACACGTTTTTGGTGTAGTGGTTAGAGATGGTTTAGTTTTCGTAAAGGAAAAAGAAACCTCAATTAAAGTTTTCGAAACTACTCAAATTACCGAAAGCAGCGAGTGGAATTTAAAACCTATCGCCAAATTAAACACGCTAAACGGTTTTGACCAAATTTATTCTATGGATGTAGATGCGGGAAATTTAGTAGTAGCCGGAAGAGATGCCAAAAGTTACTTGTATTACAACATTGATGCTATCAAAGCCAATGCCGCACAATCTTTGACTGAGCCTATAAAACCGATAACAGTACCTTTTGATGCAAAACCTATTGCTGTTAGCTTTACTAAAGACTGGGCTATTACATCCGAAAATGTAGGAAGTAACAATTACCTGCGTCTTTACACAAAACCAGACTTCATGAACCGTATTTTTACGGCAAGTGTCAATGCTTCTGATATTTTAGGACAAAATCCGTTTGGAAGTATTGTTGGTGTAGCACAATTGAACGATCGTTTGTTTTTATCTGATAATACCAATAAAAAAATTCGAGTGCTGAAACTTAATAAATCGGTAATCGCAGAACAGCGCTAACAGGTACCGCATTTTAATTATTTGAAACCTCTGAAGTTAAAACTTTAGAGGTTTTTTTATTGAAACACAATATATTGTTCAGATTATTTCCCCTATTCTCCCATCCTATTGATCAGTAGATTTTCACCATCATTATGTGCTTTATTAATTCTGGCGATCTTTGCGTAAGCCGTTGCGTTCTTAGCGGTTAAAACAACCCTCGGATTTACAGATTCTTATCCCCACTTTCTTTAATCCCAATTGCTAATCTTCTAAAAATAAAAAACTCCTACTCAAATGAGCAGGAGTCCTAAAAAAACAAATCAATTTCTATTTTTTTAATTACAATATTCTTTTTTTAAGCCAATCCTCGGGTCAACCAGCCTTTTTTATTGGCGGTAACGATTGCATACGGTGTAATCCAAAACAAACTGAAAGTATAGAAAACACTGTATGAATAAACCCAAAGTGAATCGGCAAAATTATATCTTTTCGTATAAAACAATACCGGGAAACTTGATACTACTAAAATTGCCAAAAGTGTAGAACTTAAAAACAATAACGGGTGCATCGCGATGAAAAAGAACATAAAAAATAGAAACGGATACGCCATAATCATCTTCAAAGATTGATTGACAAATAAAAGTCGGGCTCCAAATTTAGATTCTTTTCTGAAATCTGTAAAAACATATTTCGCCATAGCGATATTCTCACGTACATTACTTCTACTCCATCTGATAAACATCTTGTACAATCCGGTATATTCTTCCGGTACATTTGTAAGCACATAAGCATTTCTCTGAAACAACACATGCTGCCCTTGTCTCAAAATCATGTTGGTCATGGCACGGTCTTCACCAATGTCAGACGGCTGCCCCATGAAAGTCTGATTGATCCATTCGTCCAGACAGGCAAAAACTGAAGTTTTTCTGTAAGCCGCCGCTGCACCCGGAGTACAAAGCACTGAACCTAATCTGCTTTCGGCAGAACGCATGAATTCAAAACTCATCACAAAACTCACGTTTAACATTTTAGGCAGGATTGCTTTTTTGCTGTTCAGCACATGAACATTTCCGGCTACTGCGCCACATTTTTCATCCACTACAAACGGACTCACTAAGTTTCTTAAAGTATCTTTTTTTACGATGGAATCACTGTCTACCGTAACAAAAATTTCTCCGGTTCCCAATTCGAATCCACGGTGTAAGGCATGACGTTTTCCTTTGTTTTCAGGTTGTTGAAAAATCGTCAAACGATCGCCTAATTTTATTTTAGCTTGCTGCATCCAATACCAGGTATCGTCTTTACTTCCGTCGTCAACCGCTAATATTTGCATTTTTTGCTCCGGAAAATCGCTTTCTGCCAAACTCATCAAAGTATCCCAAACCAGTTTCCCTTCGTTATACGCAGGAACAATCACGGTACAGGTTGGCAACATTTCATCTGAAACAGATTCGATTGGTTTATAAGTAAAATACAAGTATAAATTATACAGAAAAACTACGGCTTGAAATACAAACAATACCCCTGCCAGTACCAGGAAAGGAAATCCCCAGCTAGAATTCATTCGTTCCAACTGAAACTGATCGAAATCGGCTTGTAAATAATAGGCAGAATAAGCTCCGATAAACAATAACACAAACGTGCTTACCAACACAAACAATCCTGTTTTACTTTTGGTACGCTCGCTTACTTTCTTTGAAGCTACATTTGAATTACTAATACGAAAAATGGAACTGTTTAAGGCTTGTTCGGTAGTAAGATCTGGATTTGAAGTATAAAACTGTTCTGTTGTTAGGGTTTCACTTTTCATATGACACTAATTTGATTGCTTTCTAATGGCTTTTATTTAATTACTTCCCTCCGATGCTTCATTTTCATTTATTGGAGAGAATTTTATATAATGCCATTTTGCAAGCGTTGTGCCACAATTAATTTTCGCTGGTTTCTAGCGAATTAGAAGCTATACACGTTTTTCAAGTGTGTAATTATTACACGTTTTTGTACACAGTATACAGTTTTTGTTGGGGTTTTTAGAGATTTTTGAGTTGAGGTTTTATGGTCTTTGAGCATGACGAAGTTTAGAAATAACGTTTTCTGGAGTTTATTATTGTTTATGTTGAGAGAGGTCGAAGGATTTTTGAAGAAGAAGAACTGAATGAAAATGCAGTTATTCGGAAATTCCGAACAACTGCATTTTATGGTAAAAATTATCAAACTAACCATTACAATCTTGATGTCATAATTTCTGTAGGTTACAGAGTAAAATCACTTCAGGAAACAAAACTTTCCAATCAGAAAACTTTTACTCCTCATACATCTCCATCCACAATCTAGTCTCTTCCAAATCCAGTTCTTTTTCAATTTTTCTGAAAATCTCTTCGTGAACAGAGCCTGTTTTGTGCATGAGTTCCAGTTTGGCGCGTTCTACGTTTAGAAGGTCGATCTGGAGTTTGGTAAAATCGTTAAAGATTTCCCCTCCCAATACATTTCCTTTTCCGAAGAAATTAGCCGGGAGTTCAGTTTTCTGGAGGCGATTGAATTTGACTTCGTATTTGCTTTTAATGTTGTGCAACAAGTCATCATTAAGCAAAGAAAAATTATCTTCGATGTGGGTAATGGTTTGCGAAACGATAGTGTTTCGGATTTCATATTCTTCAGCAAGAATCGAATAGGGCTGCACTTTTAATTTTTTAATCAGCCACGGCAAAGTAAGTCCCTGAACGACCAAAGTCGAAAGTATCACACAAAAAACCAGGTAAATGATGAGGTTTCGCAAAGGGAATTCGGTTGTTTTGTTCATCATTAATGGCAAGGCCAACGCAGCCGCCATGGACACTACCCCACGCATTCCGGACCAGCCGAAAATAATCATGTTTCGATAATCGAATTCTTCTTTGAGACGGATTCTTTTACTTAGCATTCTCGGAAGCAAAGTCGCCGGCACCACCCATAAAAACCGAACCAAAATGACCACTATACTTATCGAAGCGCCCCAAACAAACAAGGACCAACCGGAGTAATCCCCTATTCCGTCAATAATTTGTCGCAGCTGAAGTCCGATTAAAATAAAAATCAATCCGTTTAAAATATTGGTTAAAACACTCCAGATGGTTCCGGTCATCATTCGGCTTTCATGGGTAAAAATAGTTCCAGATCTGGCGGATAAAAAAAGTCCGGTGGCGACTACGGCCAAAACTCCCGAACATTCAAAATGCTCTGCGATTAAATAAGAGGCAAAAGGCGTCAGCAAGGTCAAAGTAGCTTCGATCACCTCATCGCAAACAAATCTTTTGTGAATATAACTCATGATGTACCCCACAGTCAAACCGATTGCGATTCCCGCTACAGACATTACAACAAAGTTTAATCCAGCCTTCCAGAGTACAAAGTTACCGGCTGTAATTGCGGTTAGTGCATATTTGTAAGCCACCAGACCACTGGCATCATTGACCAGACTTTCGCCTTCGAGAATGGCAATCAATCTGGGATGCAAACCCAATCCTTTGGTAATCGAAGTCGCAGAAACAGCATCCGGAGGCGAAACTATCGCTCCTAAAAGAAAAGCCAAAGGCCACGAAATATCATCAATAAGCAGATGTGCTGCAATCGCTACCGCAACTGTTGTAAACAACACCAAACCCACTGCTGCCAAAGTAATAGGCCGGATCGTTTGTTTAAAATCGGACCAGCTGGTGTACCAGGCGGCGTGGTATAAAAGCGGTGGCAAAAAGATAATAAAAACCACTTCGGGACTCAACGCGATTACCGGAAGTCCGGGAATGATACTAATTACCACACCACAAAGTACCAGCACGATGGGAATTGGAAAATTGTATTTTTTACTAACAAGACTCAGAAAAGCGACTCCAAATAGTAACATGATAATTACGGTAATATTTTCCATTTTCGAATTGTTTTGGTATTTCGGTTATAATACTACGAATATAATATTTTTAAAACTTTGGAAATTATTCAGCGTACATTTTATGAAACACAATAAAACTTTATGTAAAACTGTTAGAGCTCATTTAACCAAATTTTATTACATCCGACATCATAAATACTTTAAAAAAAATTACATTTGAACCTTAATCCATGTCTCAAATTATGATCCTGAAAAGAAATTTTATAGGTGTATTGGCCTTACTGGCTGTCTTTTTTTATGCACCGATTGTCTATTCTCAAACTGCTCCGCCGAAAACAGAAACCAAATCAAAACTATTTGAAGAAACCGCCACAGATAGTGACTATCTAATGGCGATTGAAAAAGCCGGAGAAGTTTTGGAATCTGCCCATAACGATACTGAATTTGATGGAAACAGCCATCGTTTATTTGGTGAAATCAAAGGAACACAAAGCAAACTTGACCTTATTCTGGCTAGCTTAAAAGGAGCAAATCCAAATGTGCGCAACCAGCAAATGTATCGTATCGTACTCAAAGAAATTGAGCAGGAACTTGACGAACAAAATACTGCAATCAATTCGCGCAACCTGGCACTTGAAAAAATCAAAAGCAGGGTAATTGACCTGCGTAAGGATAAAACCCTAATGGGACTTTTGAAAGATACCGTTCGCCGCAAGCAATTTAAACAGGAGTTTGCGAATCTGAAAAAGAGATACCTGAGTACAGACAGTCTGATGACCAAAAACCAGGCTATTTTAAACCACAATAAGCGATTAACCGTTGAGAGAAAAATTGCGGTATCAAATGCCTTAATTACTGTGGAAAGCAAGCTGGAAAAATCCGGAATCAGTATGCTTAAAAAAGAATATCCTGTTTTATGGAGTACCAGTGATTCTACAGCCAAAAAAATAGTAGGCAAAAACATTAAAGCCAAAATAATTATTGAAGAAAACGTTGCGGAATATTACCTAAGTTACAGAGCCGGTGGTTTAATCACACTACTTTTGTTGATGGGATTATTGGGTTGGTACATTTCCCGCAATTTAAAATACCTCAACAGTAATGCACATGCCGAAAACCTGTCTCAGCTTAACTTCAAATACATCAATCGCGGTGTTCTTATTCCGGTCGCAGTCATTGGTCTTAACATTGCTGTAGTCAGTAATTTATATGCTCCTGCCTTGTTTATCGAATTGATTCAGCTGGTTCTTCTGGGATTACTTACGGTACTTTTTAAAAACCAATGGTCGGCCGTTGCCATGCGCAATTGGTTGCTTCTTTTAGTCTTGTTTTTTATGCTGTGTTTCTTGGACCTGTTTATCCCTGTTGGTTTTATGCAGCGTTGCGCCTTTATTGTGATCAATATCTTAGGAATCCGCTACGGTTTCGTACAGATTAAAACATTAAAAGACCAACTTTACATCAAAGGTTTTTTTAAATGGGCCACCATCATTTTTATCGGTTTGAATGCTTTATCCATTTTCGATAATCTTTTCGGAAGGGTTTCGCTTGCCAATATGTTAAGTCTTACCGCTTTTATATCGCTGACGCAGATTGTGGCACTAAGTGTCCTTTTAAAAATCGTACTCGAAATTATTCTTTTACAAATTTACACGACCCGTATTAAGCGTGGTATCGAGAAGATTTTTGACCATGAAAGTCTGTCTGACACACTAAAAAGACCTTTCATTATCGTGATCAGTTATATGTGGATTATTGTTATCGCGGCCAATTTAAACATTTGGGAATCGCTGCGCACCGGTTTAGGTTCATTACTAAGCCACCCAAATACAATCGGAAGCATCACTTTTACACTGGGCAATATTGTATTATTTTTTATCATCATCTGGGTTGCGCATTTACTGCAAAATTATGTCGCTTATTTCTTTGGTGAAATCGACGATGAAAACGAAGAAACCATCAACAAAAGACAGCATTCTAAATTACTCATTACAAGACTTGTTGTTTTAATCAGTGGTTATCTTTTGGCCGTAGCCGCTTCGGGAATGCCTTTGGACAAACTAAGCATTCTACTGGGAGCCCTGGGTGTTGGTGTGGGACTTGGTCTTCAGAATGTTGTTAATAATTTCGTTTCGGGTATCATCCTTATTTTTGACAAACCGATTCAGATTGGTGACGTGATCGACATTAGTTCTGAATCTGGCCGAGTGAAATCGATGGGATTGCGTACTACTAAAATCAACTCTTCAAACGGTGCCGAAATCATTATTCCGAATGGTAATTTATTGTCACAAAACATTACGAACTGGACGTATACCGACAATTTTAAACTCGTTGAAATTACTGCCGAAGTTACAGGTGATGTTATGCCGGAAGCCATCAATGCTATTATTCTGGAATCGCTCGAAAGTATGGCATTGGTCAATACCACCAAGGTTCCGCAAATTTATTACAGCGCCATTTCTGATGGAAAATTCAAACTGCAAATAAAATTCTGGTGCAGCATTTACCGTACCGAAGAAACCATTAGCAGTGCAAGACAGGTGCTCTTCAGTAATTTTAAAACAAAAGGTTTGACGTTATCCTCCTAGATATTCATCATTCGACACTTTAGTTTCAAAGGAATAAAAAAAACGGAAATGACTTTTTTTAAGTTATTTCCGTTTTTGCTTTTTTAATCTTCTGATGGAGTAATTTACTTCTTTACATACTTATTCAGGATATAATGTGTTACAGGCCGCAACGGGCTATTATTTTCCGGATGCCTGCCATGCGCATCAAAAAAGTCAATTCCATTTGCTTTTCTAGCATACCATACAATAGCTACTCCGTTTTTATCAAAATAAGTCGTCGTATCACAGACCTTAATCTTTTTAAGATGGATAAGCGTTGGATCTAATATTTCAATATCAGCATACTTAACAGGATCTTCTATTTTCAGATCACAATCTACCATTTCATAATGGTCACCCGACCACTGCATGCATTCTTTATCTTGAAAAGCGTAATAAGTACTTACACTTATTAAACACAAAAGACCAATAATTCCCATAATGGTAAAATGCATTTTTGTTGGAAATTTAGGCCTAGAGCCAGGATTAGGATTAGGATTAGAATCAGGGATTTTTTCAACACTTACATTTACAAATGAGTTGACTGCTGGTTTTATCTCTTCAACACCACTTATTACCTCTCTTCCACTCCCTTTTTCTCTTTCTTTTCTAACCAAAAAATTGTCTAGAATTCCGGAATGCTTATTCTGTTCCTTTTCCGTATTCAACACTTCTATTTTTTCTCCCTCATCTATTGGACCTTCCTCTTCAGGTTGAACCTCATCTTCAAATAATTCCTGAATTCTAAATTTATTAAAAGGTCTTGCCTTGAAATCGACCAAGATTGCGGCCATATTTACTACATCCATATTTGCGGGATCGGATTCTCCTTTAAAAAAATTATCAATGGGTCTGAATTTATCTATTTGCCTATCAAAATTGTTCTTTTTGTTCACATCAAAAGCGAGCCCTAACAAAGAACTAAAAACAGTTAAATCGTCCTGATTTCTGTTTTGCTGCAGAAATAACTCCCAACACAAATTACGGAGTCTTCCTCTAGTAGGATTACTTAAATAAAAAGAATGTCCGCTGTTTTTTTCTATCTCATATTTCTTTTTAACAGCTTTTTTATACTCTTCAAATGGATCGGTTGGCATAGGTTTTTAGGATTTATAAGGATTTCTTAATTGGATTTTCAAGGACTTTTACGGAATTATCAGGACTTCAAAAAATACATCGGAATTCCCGGAATTCCGTATCAATACAGGCTTACAAGCGTCGTTACTTTGCCTTCAGAATCAGTTAACGTTTTGATCTGCAGGTTAAAACAAAAATACTAAACTAGTTCAATTAAAAAGTGCGGAAAACCGTAAAACGGAATTTATCCGGGAAGTATAAATGAAAAATTTACTGTCTACGCACTTCACTTCCCACCAAAATTGGCATTGCCATAACAAGATTCAGAAAAGTTCTGAACGGGCATGCCGCATATAATTTTTAAATCCAAAAACCATGAAAAATTTATATTTGATGGGAGCAATTATGCTTCTTAGTGCCTCTTTATATTCTTGCACCGCTGATGAATACGATACAGCAAAAACAAATGACAAACCTGCAATACCTGCATATGCTGACGGTCCCGGTGATTTACCGATAACGGTTCCGCCACCACCGCCACCTCCACCAGTAAAATAATGGTGAAGTAAAATAGTTCATTAACAATTAATTAGTATTTTCGGGGAAAGTAACTTTTATGGTACGATCCCCGTTTTTTTATTTTTTATTTTTTCTGCTGCTTCTTTCCTGTCAAGAGCAAGCTCCCCATACTTCTAATGCTTCATCCATCAGAAAAGACGCCATAGACTATGTTAATAAAGGAAGGGTTAGTTTTCAAAACAAAAACTTTAACACCGCATTTTATCAATTTAATAAATCAAAAATTGCCTCCGAAGCGATAAAAGACAGTGCCAATGTGGTGTACAATCTTATCCAGATGGCTACTATCCAACAAATAAATGGGGATTATTACGGAAGTAAAGAAACACTGACAGAGGCTTTACCCTACATTAAAAAGAAAGATGTTTACAGTGCTGCGATTAACAACTTTTTTGGAATTGCAGATAAAGAGCTTTCCCTATATAATGATGCCATTTTTTATTATCAGGAAGCCCTAAAAGATTGCACGGATGATACTTGCAAACAGTCTCCTTTAAACAATATTGCGGTGGTATACATCCAACAGAAAAAATACGATAAGGCGATCGGGATTTTAGAGCCTTTACTCCAAAATAAAACACTTGATAATGATCTTGTAAAAAAAGCCGGAATTCTAGACAATCTAGGTTTTGCTTATTTTAAAAAAGGAATGACTGAAAAGGGACTTTCGTTAGTAACTGAAGGTTTTGAACTGAGAAAACAATCCAACGATCTCTACAGAAGTATTGAAAGCAATTTGCATCTGGCTGAAATCTATGCCAAAACAAAACCTGAAAAATCACACCAATATGCTCAGGCAGCGTATCAACTTGCGACACACTTCAATAGTGTTGATGAACGCTTAAGGGCTTTGTCCTTTTTGATTTCTAATGATTCCGGAATTAAAAACGTACAGTATGCTCAAAAGTTCATTTTTCTGAACGACAGTATTATTAAAATCCGGAACAACTTTAAAAATAAATTTGCCAAAATTAAGTACGATTCTAAAAAAGAAAAAGATGAAAATCAGAAACTCCGCTTAGAAAAAGCCGAAAATTTACTATCTCTTCAGGAAGCCAAATACCAAAGGCTATTTTTTATAATTGGAATCGCTGCTTTGTGTCTTTTATTATTGTATTTGAGAAAATTTTATCAAAACCGAAACCGAATCGAAAAAATAACAGCGGCATACGAAACTGAAACCCGGATTGCCAAAGACATTCATGATGAACTGGCCAATGATGTTTTTAACACCATCACCTTTACCCAAACACAGTCCTTGGAAAGTACCAATGTAAAAGACAATTTAATTCAAAAACTGGATCATATTTACAATAGGGTTCGCAGAATTTCAAGAGAGAATAATGAAATTGATACCAAAGCCAATTATGCGGCCAACTTAAAAGAAATGCTTTCGACTTATAACAGCCCTAGTACAAACGTCATCATTAATAATATTGAAAAAGTAAGCTGGGATCTCGTAGACGATGTTAAAAAGGTTGCTGCACATCGAATTCTACAGGAATTAATGGTGAATATGAAAAAACACAGCCAGGCATCAATAGTCGTTTTAAAATTTGAAAGCACCACCAGCAAAATACTTATAGACTATACGGACAACGGAAAAGGCTGTCAAAATGATAAAATTATTAAAAATGGTCTTCAAAATATGGAAAACCGTATTCGGGCCATAAAAGGAACTATTATTTTTGACACTGAACCTAATAAAGGTTTTAAAGTAAAAATAACAATGCCTAAATAAGAACTCTATGTTTAAAAAAGTAATAGTTGCCGAAGACCTTGATACTATGAATTTAGGAATCGAACAAGTCTTAAGAGATTTGGATATTATCAATTTTCAGCAATCCAAGTATTGTGATGAAGCCTTTCTAAAAATACGCAAAGCCATTCAGGACAATGAACCTTATGATTTATTAATTAGTGATCTTTCGTTCAAAACAGATCACCGCGAAGTAAAAATTGCCAGTGGTGATGAACTGGTTCAAAAAGTGCGTGAATTACAACCCAACATTAAAATCATCGCTTATTCGGTGGAAGATAAAAGCTACCGCATTAAATCTCTTTTTGATAATGCAAAAGTGGATGCCTTTGTATCAAAAGGTCTGAATAGCATCGAAGAACTAAAAAAGGCAATTCACATGATCTCGACATCAGATCAAAGGTTTATTTCACCCGAAGTTGCTTCTGCCCTTCAGGAAAAAAACAACTTCGAAATCGACGATGTCGATATTAAAATTCTGAAATACTTATCAGCCGGAACGTCACAGGATGAAATCATAGAAATTTTTAAAAGCACCGACATTAAACCCAATAGCAAAAGTGCCGTGGAAAAAAGATTGTCTAAACTCAAAGACTTTTTTAAGGCAAACAATACAATTCATTTGGTTACCATTACCAAAGACATGGGAATTATCTAAAAGTTCCCTGTACTTCATTATACCTTTTCAAAGCTCCTTCTGGGGCTTTTTTTTATGGCCTGAATATAAATTTTTCGGATTATGGATTTCCGTAAGATACTGGTTTCAAATAGGATTAAGTTTGAATTATAAATCCATTTAAACTCAAAAACAATGAAAACTTATTACGTAAATGACACAGCACAAAAAAACGGAGATCACGAAGTTCATACTGATGAATGTCCATATTTTAAATCAATTACAAGTAAAACACGACTAGGTGTTTTTTCAAACTGCAAAGATGCCGTTGACCGATCCAAGAAAATTTATCCAAACTCTGACGGATGCGCCTATTGCTGTCCTGAATGTCACAAAAGATAATTTTTATCATGGGCTTTCGATTTCAAAAAAGAATAAAACTGGGAGGAGGCTTTGGCTTAAACTTAAGCAAATCCGGAATTTCTCCCAGTTTAAGAACAAAAATGGGAACATTTAGTAAGAGTGGCTACTCTGTAAAAACCGGAATATCCGGACTACGATACCAAAATAGCGGATGCACTGTACTAATCGCATTTACAGGAATTATAACATTTTTAATTTTCACTATAAAACAACTATAATCATGGGATACAGAAAAGGTTATTTTAAAAAAGACGGAACCTATGTTCAGGGACATACTACCAGATCCAGGTCCAAATCTTTTTCTAATAAGAATAACGGCTGCATGTTACTATTAC
Organism: Flavobacterium sp. N502536; assembly: GCF_025947345.1. Classification (NCBI taxonomy): domain Bacteria; kingdom Pseudomonadati; phylum Bacteroidota; class Flavobacteriia; order Flavobacteriales; family Flavobacteriaceae; genus Flavobacterium; species Flavobacterium sp. N502536. Next base: position 476,282 of record NZ_CP110011.1, read on the forward strand.
TTCTAGCAATGACATTTGGATTGGCTGTTTCTTGTTCAGAATCATCAGATTCTTCAGACTCAGGCTCAAATACAAACTCAAACTCAAATTGTCCAACCAAAACTTGTGGTGATTTTACCACTCAGGCACAGGCGCAATCAACTTACAACAGTAATAGAAACTGTTACAAAAACCTGGACTCTGACGGAGATGGAACCGCCTGCGAAAATTTATCTAAATAAATATTTAAAAACAATGATAACACTAGAACTAAAAAGTCATTTTTTAAGATTGTATCAAATGGCACTAGCAGATGATCAATTTGATGTATTAGAACTGCAAATGTTATATCACTTTGCAGATGAACGAGGAATTCCCAGAGAGGAATTGGATAAGCTTTTTCTAAACCCAATTAATACCGACTTAATTGTTCCTGAAAAGCTAAGCAGCAGAATCGAGTATTTATACGATTTCACAAGAATCATTTGGGCTGATGGAAAAATTACTGAGGACGAACTCAATATGCTCAAAAAGTACTGTCGGAAATTTAATTTTCTGGAGGAAAACATCAATGAACTATCCGATTATCTCATTGATTGTGTTCAGAAAAACATTCAGAAAGAAGAAATTATTAGTCAATTAAACTCGTAACACATGAAATCACTTACACAACTATTTAGTTTAAAAAAAACAGACGATATTCAGACGAATGCTTTTGAGGAAAATGAAAATGATCGCGAGCAAATCAGAATAACGTATTACCAAAGTGGGTTTGCAGCATCCATAAAAGCAACCGGAAAACCTATTGTTTTAAAAGCCTGTTTACAAAATTTGTACATGAGCTTTGAAGATCAGTGCCGAAAACAAAAACTGGAACAGGACCGATTAAAGCAGCCTTACAAAGAAGAACAGGAGAAAAACCGAACCGAGCTTAAAAAGTCGGAGGCCGCTATTGGTATCTATGAAAAAAAAGAACAGGATATAAATGAGGAAATTGACCAGATCAAAAATGAAATCATTGAAGTAAAACGCAATCCCGATAAATACGGAATTGAAGATGGAAAAGGTCTGAAAGCGCAATTCTACATTGGTTTATTCTTATTGCTTCCCATTACGCTTTATGTACTGGTGTTTTATATTTCGGCATCCTACTCTGCTTTCTTCAAAGAATTCGCCAATGACAGTCTTACTGCTGCCATTTTTGATGCCAATGCCTTAACCAATTCTTTTAAAGCAAGCTGGCTTGAAGGAGTGTTAGTCGTTACAATTCCATTTGTCTTTATGGGGCTGGGATATGTAATTCATATGGTGCAAAAAGGAAAAGGGCTAAAAAATATCTTAAGAATGGTTGCACTGTTTGTCACCACCTTTTTGTTTGATGCGTTGCTGGCCTATCAGATCGAAAAGAAAATATATGAATTTAATAAAACTACCGATTCTGCTCCCTACAACTTAAACATTGCCTTAGGGGAAGCCGAGTTTTGGATGATCATATTTGCCGGGTTTGTGGTGTATATTATTTGGGGGCTTGTCTTTGATTTTGTAATGAAAGAATTTGAAAACATTGATAAAATCAGAGCCTTTATCAGAGGCAAAAAAGAAAATCTACTGGATTTAGATAAACTAAAAACCGAATATCTAAACAAGATCAATGATTTTAAACAGCAGATCGTGACCATCAATGGAAAAATTTCAGAATTACAATCTAAAATAGATGGTTTTGTATTTCCGGTAAAAGAATATCTGCACTACCACCATCAATACAAAGAAGGATGGTTTCAGGCGATTAGTACCGAAATAGCACTTCCTTATACTGAAAAAAGTGAATTGTTAGAAAGCTGTGAACTGTCCTCCGAAGAACACTTAAACAGATTGAACTTAGTTGATCCCGATTTTCAACATTTAGTATATTCCAAAAACTAACAACCATGAAAAACAGTCTTACCATACTTGCGATCGCACTACTGCTGGTTTCAATTTTTTCGTGCAGGCAGGAATCTGGCAAGGAAGAAAAAGAAACCTCATCCAAAGAACCATTATCAGAAAACTACAACATCAGTATCCTTCTTGATTTATCGGACAGAATAAGTTTGACCAAAAATCCAAATCCAACAATGGAATATTATCAAAGAGATCTGGGATACATAAAATCTGTTTCTGAAGCTTTTACACAGCATTTAAAAACCAAAAGAATAAGGCAGATTGACGATAAAATGCAATTGTTTTTTAATCCGGAACCTCTAGATCCCGAAATCAATACAATTGCTAAAAATCTCAGAATCACTATTGATAAAAACAATGCTTCTAAAAATTTACTGAATTCTATAAATTCAAATTATGCCGCACAAACGTCCAAAATCTATGATTCTGCCATAAAAGACGATCATTTTATTGGGTCTGATATTTGGAACTTTTTTGATACCAAAGCAAAAGATCAGTGCGTTGAAAAAAACTATCGAAATATTTTAATCGTATTAACCGATGGTTATATGTATCATGAGAACACCATAATAACCGAAGGCAACAGAACGACCTATCTCACACCGGAACTGATCAGAAAAAATGGACTAAATACCAAAGACTGGAATAAAAAATTACAGGAGCAAGATTTTGGCTTCATTAAAATAGGAGAAAATTTATCCAATCTTGAAGTACTTGTTTTAGGCATTAATCCGGGTAAAAAAAATCCTTATGAAGAAAAAGTCATTACGGCCTATTGGACAAAATGGTTTACAGAAATGAAAGTGGATCGTTTTGAAATCAAAAATGCAGATCTGCCTTCTAATATGGAACAGATTATTAAAGATTTTATCCTGCGTCAGAAATAAGTCAAAGAAAACGAAGCCGTTTAAAGAGGAATTTTATTGTCCTCTTTTTTCCATTTACAGAAATTCCAAAAATTCTTCAAAAACTCTCCTCATTATGGTTTTCCGTAAAATACCGGATTGGAATGGTTCTACATTTGAATAGTAAATTTAAACTATAGAACCTATGGAAATCAATCTTCAACTTAAATCATTAGCGGATAAAATTACTCAGCTAAAAAGCAAAATCGAAACCGAAGAATCTACCAAACATGCTTTTGTTTTACCTTTTATTCATGCCTTAGGCTATGATGCCTTTAATCCCTTGGAAGTCGTTCCGGAATTTACCGCAGACCTCGGTTTAAAGAAAGGCGAAAAAGTAGATTATGCCATCTTTCAAAATGGCGAGCCCATTATAATTGTAGAGTGTAAAAGCTGGAAAGAAAACCTAACAATCCATAATTCACAATTGTTTCGCTATTTTCATGTAACCAAAACTCGTTTTGCTCTTTTGACCAATGGTATTACTTATCAATTTTTTACTGATTTGGACGATCAGAATAAAATGGACGAGAAGCCCTTTCTGGAATTCGACATTACCAACCTCAAAGAAAACACAATCAACGAGATTTCTAAGTTTCATAAAAGCAGTTTTGACGTTGATAATATCATTAGTAATGCAAGTTCTTTAAAATACATCAAAGAAATCAAAAAGCAGATTAATGCAGAACTCGAAAATCCTTCCAATGATTTTACCAAACTTTTTGCCAGTAAAGTATACACCGGAAGGCTTACTGAAAAAGTAATGGACGAATTTAAAGATCTGGTTCAAAAATCTTTCAGTCAATACATTAACGAAAAAATCAACGATCGCCTAAATGCTGCTCTTACCAAAGAAACCATCAAGCAGCAGGAAGAACAAATCGCTTTCCTTGAAGAAGAAAGTAAAATACAAACCACTGAAGAAGAACTTGAAGGATATCGTATTATAGTTGCCATATTAAGACAAAAACTTCCCACAAGCCGAATTGTATATCGTGACACCCAATCCTATTTCGGAATTTTGCTGGACGATAACAATCGCAAACCGCTTTGTCGTCTTCACCTTAACGGAGGAAAAAAATACATCAGTCTTTTTAACGACAACAAAAACGAGACAAAAACAGCGATTGCATCGATTGACGATATTTACCAATTTGGGAAAGAGTTATTGGATACAGTGAGACTTTATGAAACGGAATGAAACACGTTCCCCATAAACTAACTATTCAAATATCCCACTATTAATACGCCTACTATTTGAAAGCTGCAAAAGAAGATTACCTCCTCAAAAGAAGCACTTTTTATCAGGAGGTAATTACTCCGTAAGAAATCCAAAACCCATTCCTATGAAATACATTTTACTCCTTCTTCTTATAGTTCCGGCCTCTTTTCACCCTTTTGAAGCCAAAGTATACATCTGCGGTCCAACAGGTGCCAAAAAATTCCATTACAATGAAAATTGCCGTGGTCTGACCTCTTGCCGCAGTGAAATTACGAAAGTAACTCTGAAGCGTGCCCAAGGTCTTGGACTTAGCCTATGCGGTTGGGAAGATTGATCTTTTTAAGGCAAACCAGAATCATTTAATCATTTGATAATAATCACTTTACATTTAATTCACATTAGTTTTATTAATTTGATTAAAACTAAATATCATGAAATTCTTTAATCTAAATTTTCTGGTTTCATTCAAAGAATGGCTTTTTTTAAGAGCCATGCAATCTTCTTTCCTTCATTAATAAACGACAATTTTAAAAAGGAAAGCACAATTGAATGAATAAAGTTGAGACCTCATTTTTGCACAAAAACCAGTTTGGAGATGATTTCTTGTGGGGTGTTTCAACCGCCGCTTTCCAAATTGAAGGCGCACCTGATACCGATGGCAAAGGACGTTCGATTTGGGATGTTTTTACTTCTCAAAAAGGAAAAATAAAAAACGGACATCATGCCTTAACCGCTTGCGATTTTTACAATTCGTACCAAAACGATATTGACTTAATCCGTGAACTGAACATTCCGAATTTCCGATTTTCGATCAGCTGGCCCAGAATCATGCCTAGCGGAGTTTCTCCAATAAATGAGGCCGGAATAGCCTATTACAACAAAATTATTGATTCGCTGCTCTCCGCCGGAATAGAACCCTGGATTACACTTTATCATTGGGATTTACCTCATGATTTAGAACTAAAAGGAGGCTGGACCAATCGTGAATCTGTTAGTTGGTTTTCAGCATACGTTGCCGTTTGTGTGCAGCATTTTGGTGATCGTGTTAAAAACTGGATGGTGATCAACGAACCTTCGGTTTTTACGGGAGCAGGATACTTTTTGGGGATTCATGCCCCAGGAAAAAAAGGTATTACCAATTACCTGAAAGCCATGCACCATGTCACTTTAGCTACAACTGCGGGTGCCAAAATAATACGAAACCACATACCGGATGCCCATATTGGCACCACATTTTCCTGTACACACATTGAGCCGGCAACATCCTCTTCAAAAGACGTTGAGGCGGCAAAAAGAGTGGATACGCTATTAAACCGAACTTTTATTGAACCTATTTTAGGTTTAGGTTATCCTCAGGCCGATCTGCCTGTATTAAAAAAACTAAATGCTTATATTGTAGAAGATGATCTCAATAATTTGTCTTTCGACTTTGATTTTATAGGTCTGCAATGTTACACCCGCGAAGTTGTAAAATCGTCTTTGCTCATTCCTTACATTGGTGCCGAACTGATCAGTGCCGAAAAAAGGAATGTCATTTCAACCGACATGGGATGGGAAGTGTACCCGCCTGCTCTTTATCAGGTACTCAAAAAATTCAACGCGTATGAAGGCATCAGAAAAATCATTATTACCGAAAATGGTGCCGCTTTTCCGGACACACTAAAAAATGGAAAGGTGTACGACATCAAACGCACGCATTACATTCAGGATCATTTAGAGCAAATACTCAAAGCCAAAAAAGACGGCCTTGCCGTGGACGGTTATTTTGTCTGGACGCTTACCGATAATTTTGAATGGGCCGAGGGTTACAACGCCCGATTTGGATTAATACACGTCGATTTCGACACACAGCAAAGAACTATTAAACATTCGGGATTGTGGTTTAAAGATTTTTTATCCTAAAATTACCAGCGCTGCAAAAGCCATTTCACGACAATCCAATTAGCCCTAAAAAACAAATTATTTCGACATAAAAATTAAGGTTATAGGGCTACAAAGTTCCCAAAAAAAGTGCTTTTTTATAGCAAAAAAACACCTATTTTCCTTGTATTCACTAGGTTTATTGGTTATTTTTTCTTATCTTTATATTATAAATAACAGTACCTATATGCCGAAAAACAAACTATCTAAAAGCCCAAATTGCGCCTCAAAAAATTATTCTTTTACACCCTTCTTCACGCATTCTCTTTTTCAGAATGCTTTCCGACTTCCTTTAGAAACTATTCCGTTTGGTCTTTTTTCTTCACAAAGTACAAACGCGCAGAAGACACAAAAGCGACCGCCCCAACCGTAGCTGTAATTATTTTTCTTGGATAGATTTTCTTAACTATTTTTTTAGAGAGTACGTACTTAAAATTATAGAAACGATTTCCTTTTTGAGGGTAGCTTTCCACAAGATTACCTTCTTCTATGATCTCTATCTGAGCCGCTGCATTCATTTCGACAACACTTACCATGTGTTTGGCCTCATTGATTCGGCATTTTTCATTGAACTTTTTAAAAGGGCGTGGCTGAAAATCGACGATAACAGCCGCCAGATTTATCGCATCAATATTCGATGGGTCAGTTTCGCCTTTAAAAAACGTTTCGATGGGTCTGAACTTGTCTTTTTGTTCGTTAAACTTATTCTTTCTCGTATGGTCAAAATCCAGACACAATAAATTTCTAAAAACATTTAAATCGTCTTGAGTCGGGTTATTTTCATAGATAATCCAACACAAATCACGGAGTTTTCCACGGGAGGGGTTGTACAAATAATCGAAATATTCTCCTTCTTTCTCAATCTCATATTTATTCTTAATCGCTTTTTTAAATTCTTCTAAAGTCTGGCTATGCATGTTATTTTTTTAGGATTTTTTAGGAATTTTTGGGAATCTCAGGAAAACGTGGGAATTCTGGGAATCCCTTACCAATAAAGGCTTAAAAGCGTCTTTACTTTGCCATAGAAATTAGTTCAAGTTTTATCTGCAGATTAAAACAAAAATATAAAACTAGTTCAAATTAACAGTGTAAAAAAACAGTAAGACCGAATTTATTCGGGAAGTATAGATAACGTCTTACAGTTCTACACATTGTACTTCCCAAAAAACCAAATTGGTATTGTCCTAACCAACCTCCGGATCAACTCCGGTCAGCAATACCCATGTCTAATTTCTAAATCTAAATAAAATGAAAAAGCTAATAATTTTTATCGCTTTCACGATACTATTCACCATGTTCTCCTGTACACCTGATGAATACGAAACTCAAACCAAACAGGAAACAAAGAAATCAATTGAACCTGCAAAACCAACTTTTGCAGATGGGCCAGGTGATGATAAAACACCACCGCCTCCGCCGCCAGATATTTAATAAATATATATTTTTAGTATCTAATTAATTACTATTTTCGGGGAAAGTAAATTTATATGTTACGGTCCCCGTTTTTTTATTTTATTCTTCTTCTTTTTCTTTTTTCCTGTAAAGAAAAAGAGACTCTAAATACAGACACAGAAAAGATCAGAAAAGAAGCGCTTAGTTTACGAAATAAAGGAAATGAAAATTTTGGAAAACAAAACTTTAATACTGCTTTTTACGAGTATAGCAAATCGAAAGTACTTTATGAAACTTTAAAAGACAGTGCCAATATTGGTTACATACTCATTCAAATATCCTTAATACAGCAAATAAACGGAGATCATTATGGCAGTAAGGAAACGGTTACGGAGGCATTAGTCTATTTTAAAAAAAAGAGCGTATATACGGCTTGTATAAATAATATATTGGGGGTTGCTGACAAAGAGCTTTCTCTTTATAATGATGCAATTCTTTATTACAAACAAGCTGCAAATGATTTTAAAGATCCCATTGAAAAGTTAGGTCCTTTAGGCAATATTGCAGGGGTTTATATTCAACAAAAAAAATATGATAATGCCATTGCTCTTTTAGAATCTCTTTTAAGCAAAAAATTAAAATTAAAACCTCAATCGATTAGGAGAGCTATACTTCTGGATAATTTAGGCTATGCCTATTTTAAAAACGGAATAGATGAAAAAGGTTTTCAATTAATGAATGAAGCGCTCCTCACCAGACATGAAATTAAAGATGCTTACGGCAGTATTGAAAGTTATCTGCACTTCGCCGATTATTATGCTAAAAAAGACATTCACAAATCAAATGAAAATGCTCTTGCTGCTTATGGGGTTGCTACAAAGCTAAACAGTGTAGACGAAAGATTGGAAGCACTCCAAATTTTAATTTCAAACGATCACAGTTCTCAAAACAGTAAATATGTCCAAAAGTATTTTAAACTAAACGACAGCATTATTAAAATTAGAAACAACTTCAAAAATAAGTTTGCTAAAATTAAATACGATGCTAAAAAAGAAAAGGATGAAAACGCAAAACTTCGTTTAGAAAAAGCAGAGAATTTACTCTCTCTTCAAAGAGCTCAATACCTGAGAATTGTATCTGCAATTATTTTCTTCTTCTTAGTGGTTCTAATTGTAATTGTAATTCGCTACTATAAAAATAAAAACAGAGCGATCGAATTTAAGACTTCCTATATAACCGAAGCCCGAATTGCTAAAAAAATCCACGATGAATTGGCAAACGATGTATTCCATGTGATTGCTTTTGCCGAGTCCCAGTCCCTGTCTAAAGAAAGTACCAAAGAGAATCTGCTCCAAAAATTAGATGATATTTACGGTCGTGTAAGAGGAATTTCGAGAGAGAACAATAAAATTGATACGGGTGTAAATTTTACCAGCAGTATCAAAGAAATGCTTTCGACTTACAATACCAACGAAAGAAATATCATTGTAACCAACTTAGAAACGATCAACTGGGAGGCGATTAACGATACCAAAAAAATTACCATCAGCAGGATTTTACAGGAATTAATGGTGAACATGAAAAAACACAGCCAGGCTAGTATAGTTGGAATAAAGTTTGAAAATAAAGAGAAATCAATCTCCATACATTATACAGATAACGGTAAAGGTTTTGAAAAAGCCAGTACCGCAAAAAATGGCCTGCAAAACATGGAACACCGCATTCAGGCTGTTAAAGGAACCATTGATTTTGAGACAGAACCCGATAAAGGATTTAAAGCAAACCTATCCATACCGAAATAAATACAAACAAAAATTTAACATCCTAATTGCAATCCCTCAGCTCCTGATGAACTGAAAATAAAAAACCTTTCAAGATTACTCTCAAAAGGTTTTTCCTTCAAAAAACAGGTTGATAACAAATTCCTGTATGCTATTTTGTCGTCTCTTAGTTCAAATCGGTTACGATGTCTTTTTCTAAAACTTCAACGGCTTCTTTCCAGTTGTTTACTCTTAAATGATGTGTCTGATTAACATTATGGAATGCTGTAAACATGATCGGTTTTCCCATACAATGATCTAAATTTTTACGGTGATCGTCAATCATATAATCCGTATTGATGATTCTTTTGCTTCCGCACAAAATAATGTTTTCCCAGCTGATAAAAGGAAAATGTTCTGCAAGCCAGGCTACTTTTTCGGCCAATGATACCGGAAATTCGGTTGCAGCAGAAACAATAAAAATTTCAAAGTTTTCCTGTAATCGGCGTAAACTTTCGACAGCATCCGGCATTACAGGCAGACTTCTAAAAAAATTATCGGCATTTAAAATTTCACGCAAAAGAGTTCTGTCTTTAAAAGCGTCTTCTTCACTCAGCCCCTGAATAGTCTCTTTGGTAAGTGAAGCTCCGCTCTCGTTATTGTACTGTTTGATTAACTGTATTTCGATATCGGCAAGTACGCCATCCATGTCAATGGCAATCGTTTTCTTTTTCATCTTGATTAATTTTGCAACAAATTTACGCAAATATTGCAAAGTATTGCAATTTTAACTTATTTTTGCAATATAAATTTGCATCTAATGAAAAAAGAAGAACGTCAAAAAGTAATTTTAGAGTACTTATCAAAAGAACACCGGCTTACTTTAATGGAGCTTAGTGCCTATTTAAATGTGTCTGAAGACACGATAAGACGAGATGTGAAAGAACTTTCGGATCAGGGATTATTAAAGGCTGTTCGCGGTGGTGCGGTTGCTCCTTCTCCAATTCCGCTGCATTTTAGAAACCGGGAAAAACACGATCTTGAAAACAAAAAGATAATTGCCGAAAAAGCAATCTCTTTTTTAAAAGACGGTCAGGTTGTTTTTATCGATGGGGGAACCACTTCTTTGGCTTTAGTCGCCAGTTTCCCTTACGATTTAAAGATCACTGTGATCACAAACAGCTTTCCTGTAGCGGCACTCATTGAAGATTTACCTAATATTGAATTGATTTTTGCAGGTGGACGAATGTGCAAAACTTCCTTTACTACTGCCAGTATTGAAACGATCGATTTTTTTAGAAATTTCAGGGCCGACATTTGTATTCTTGGACTCTGCAGCATTCATCACGAGCGTGGGGTTACCGGAGTTTTATACGATGATTCGCAAATAAAAAGAAACATGATTCAACATTCTGATTTTGTCATTGCTTTGGGTTCTATCGAAAAAGTAGGGACAGCTGAAGCGTATTCAGTCTGCCCAATTAAGGATATTAATGTACTGGTGACTAATATTGCTCCCGAAGATGAAAGTTTAAAACCGTATCTAAATGCGGGAGTGATACTGGTTTAAAACAGTCAGATACTATTAAACCGTAACATTTCGATTACAATACTCAAACCTGTCTTTGTGATTGGTACGTTTTACAATTTTAAATTTGTTTTGCATTTTTTTCATAACTTTACACTTATCAACAAGTTAACAATAAAAATTCATTTACTATTTGAGAATTAAACGTCAGTAAAATGCAATTACAACATTTTCCACCATCCGAAATTCTAAAACCTTATATCAAACATTACTATATTTTTGAATCCGATTCAGATGTAGCATTTGAAGATACGGTGTTTCCGAGTGGTGAAATGGAAATCATTTTTAATCTTGGTGATGGGATTTGGGAGTCATTGGTGGATAAAAACTTTCACAAAACTCCAAAAATTGAGTTGTGGGGACAGATCACCAAACCTCTTCCTATAAAATCAAAAGGCAAACATACTATGCTGGGCATTCGGTTCTACACGCATACCGCAGCCTACTTTTTTAAGGATGAAATTGGAGTATTTAACAACCATATTTTTGATCTCGAAGATATAATTGGCAATCCGATAAAGAACTTACACAGTCAGCTTTTAGAAACTTCCGATATCCAAAAAAGAATTGAGCTGATCGAAACATTTTTAATCAAAAAAATAATAACAAACCCTAAGCGATCGGACAAAATTGAAAAAGTGGCCCATATCTTATCGAGTTTACTAAGTGAGCCAACCGAAAGCAACATCAATAACATTTCGGCAAAATACGGCATAACACCGCGTTACCTTCATAAACTGGTGTTCCAGCATACCGGACTTGCTCCGAAATCGTTCAACAAAATTAAACGCTTTCAACACAGTCTGAAGCTCATCAACAATACCGAATATCCTTTTACCTCTATTGCTTATGATTCCGGTTATTTTGATCAGTCTCATTTTATAAGAGATTTTAAATTCTTTACAGGAACGACACCAACCTCCTATTTAGAGAATCAATTCCCGATCAATCAATTAATTCTTTAAAGGTACTATTGAGCATTAACAACACTATCCCTTAGCAGCTTAGCACCTCAGAACCTTAACACCTTACTATAAAAAAACAGTTCCGATTTGTACAATTCAGAAGTTTTTACGCTTACTACCTTTGATAAAAATAATAGTAAATCTAAAAACTTTAATATGAATACTTTTAACAACTCATCGGAATTGAACCGAAATCACATTTATGCGGCATTAAAACTCTTTGCCTTTATCTTATTGCTTTCAGGCTGTAATTCTGCACCAAACACTGAAACAGCTTTAGACGAAGCAAAAAATGCAATTCAAAAAAGCAACGCCATCTATTTTGATTCCTTTAAAAACAATGATCCGTCGATATTTATAGACCGATATGCTGAAGACGCGTCCATTTTACTCCCAAATGCTCCTCAAATCTACGGAAAAGAAGGTGCTGCCAATTTTTTCAGAAAAGCATACGATGAATATGGCTTACGAGGCGGAAAATTTATCACCACAGCGGTATATGGTGATGGTGTAAAATACGTAACCGAGGAAGGTTTATGGCAGTCTTACAATTCAAAAGGCGAATTAATGGACGACGGTAAGTTTCTGGTTCTTTGGAAGAAAACGGACAAAGGCTGGAAGATGTTCCGCGATTCGTTTAGCAGTAATCGTCAAGCCAAATAAGAAAAAAAGAGTCCGCTAAAAGCAATTTTAACCAATTGCGAATTATCTGATAATTGCTTATTTTTCTTTCACAGGAATTTTTATCTTAGCCGAAGGAATACAGCCACAAAGTTCACAATTTTACGAAGTTGTGAACTTTTGCCGTAAAACAGAAAAAGCGATTTAGAACTGTACCATAAGCAAATGTATTTAGACAACCAGATATTATTTTTCTTCAGCGCATTAGGTGCATTCAACAGCACAATCTTAAGCCTGTACTTTTTCTTTTTTACCAAAGAAAAGAACATTTCCAACTTCTTTTTGGGTGGCTTACTAGCCGTTCTGAGTATCCGAATCTGGAAGTCCATCTTTTTTTACTTTAACCCTACGATTTCAAAGACCTATCTGCAAATCGGTTTATCGGCTTGTTTTCTAATAGGTCCCTTTCTGTTTTTTTATATCAAGGCTAAACTAAATTCCTTAAATGTAACTTTAGCGAAGTATTCCATTCTTTTTCTATTATTCCTCATTGTCTTTGTAGGAGTCCTTGCTCCTTATCAGACCCATTTAGTATTATGGAAAAAATACATTTATTTCATTATCAATTTACAATGGATTGTCTTTGTTGTGCTCTCCGCATTTTCCCTGAAACAATTATTTGGGAAGATTGTAACAAAGTCCGGTAAGGTTAATTATGATGAGGTTTGGATGCTCTCGGTACTAAGCGGTGTCTTTCTGATCTGGCTGGCTTATTTTACAGCTACCTATACTTCTTATATTTCGGGGGCTCTGTCGCTTTCTTTTGCTTTATATCTGTCCGGTATGGTGGTGTTTTACAAACGAAATCAAACTTTTAAGGTACTTCCTAAAAAAGAAAAATATGTCAACAAAATAGAAAGTGAAGAAGTCGATCATATTTTTGAAAAAATACAGGTTGCTTTTCATTCCAAAAACATGCACAAAAATCCGAATCTGACCTTAAGTTTATTGGCACAGGAAATCAAGGTACGTCCGCAGCTTTTGTCGCAATTTTTAAATGATAATCTGAACAAAAGTTACACGCAATTTATAAACGAATACCGAATTGAAGAAGCAAAGAAAATTCTGAAACAGGATAGTAATCTAAAAATGGAAGTGGTAGCCGAGTATTGCGGTTTCAATTCGAGCAGTACTTTTTACAGCGCCTTTAAAAAAGCGACAGGCACAACACCTGTAAATTACGCAAAAACCTGATTTTTTTCTCTCAATTTATACATTAGGAGTCCTAAAGTATATATTTATTCCCCATTCAATCTCACTCCCTATAGCTTTGCGAAAAATTAAATTTCAAAAAGCTTATGAAAAAAGTTATCTATTTTATTGCGCTATTATTGTCGTCAGGTTATTTGTTGGCGCAGACCGAAGAGGCATCCGTTAAAAAATGCATTGAAAATTACATTGATGGCAGTTCTTACAACAGACCTGAAAACATCGAAAAGGCATTTTATGCTGAGGCCAATCTCTTTTTAAGTCATAAAGACAAGGAGCTTTGGATTGTACCTGCCAGCGAATATGCCAAATGGTTTAAGAAAGACAATCCCGGACAATTTAATGGCCGTCTGGGCAGAATAATTTCAATTGATTTGTATAACAATATCGCTTTAGCCAAAGCAGAGATATTGATTCCCGACAAAAAAATGGAGTTTATTGATTTGTTTTTACTCAAAAAGCTTCAGGGTGAATGGAAAATAATCAGCAAATCGGCGAGTAGTTTAAGCACGAACAAGTCGGGACAGCGCATACTGTTTATCGTTTCTAATGCGCACTATTATGGCAAATCGAACCTGGCAACGGGCAATAGCTTTCCTGAAATCGTAAATGCTTACCATACTTTTAAAACAGCAGGTTATACGGTTGATTTTGTGAGCCCGGAAGGCGGAAGTGTTCCATTAGCCTATATCAACACCTCCGATGCTTTACAAAAGCAATATTTATTTGACCCGGATTTTATGTATGCCCTAAAAAACACCAAAAAACCAGCAGAAATTGATTCCAAAATTTACAAAGCCGTTCATTACATTGGTGGCGGAGCTGCGATGTATGATGTGCCTGAAAATAAAGAAATTCAGACTATTGCTTTAAAAGTATATGAGGAGAACAAGGGGATTATCTCTTCTGTTTGCCACGGAACTGCAGGAATAGTGAACTTAAAAACGAGTGATGGTGCTTATTTGGTAGCAGGAAAAAAAATTAGCGGTTACCCGGATTCCTATGAAAAACAAGGTGACGAATATTTTAAGTACTTCCCCTTTTTAATTCAAAAAACAATTGAAGAAAGAGGCGGCACTTTTAAGTTTTCGGCACGTAACGTCTCCCATGTCGAAACGGACGGAAGAATTGTTACCGGACAAAATTTTCAATCGTCAAGCGGAGTGGCTTCAAAGATTATAGAATTAATAAACAATACTAAAAAAGAGTAATACGCTATCGCACACATTTAAACTTCCACGATCAACTAAAAAAGCCTTTCGGGAATTTACTCCTGAAAGGCTTTTTATCTACAAACTAACTATTACTCCTATTTCCAACCACCGCCTAAGTCTCTGTACACATGGACTGCAGCATTTAATTGTTCTTTTTTAGTATCTACCAATTCTAATTTTGCTTCTAATGCATCACGTTGTGTCATTAAAACTTCAAAATAATCGACTCTGGCCGATTTAAACAAATCGTTAGAAACGTCTATTGAAGTATTTAAGGCATCTACCTGTTGCGATTTAAGATCATATCCTTTTTGCAGGTTTTCGATCTTAGAAAGCTGGTTGGACACTTCTAAATAAGCATTCAAAATGGTACGATCGTAATTGTACAAGGCCTGAAGCTGTCTTGCATTTGCGCTTGCAAATTCAGCTTTAATTGCATTTCTGTTAATCAAAGGTGCGGCAAGATCTCCGGCCAATGAATACAAAATAGATTCCGGAAAAGTAAGCAAATAAGAAGGTTTAAAAGCCTGTACTCCTATCGCAGCCGAAATATTTAAAGAAGGATAAAACTCGGCACGAGCCGCTTTTACATCTAATTTTGAAGCTACTAATTCTAATTCTGCCTGCTTCACATCAGGGCGATTCGCCAATAACTGAGACGGAATTCCTGAACTTACCGCTGCCGGTAACAAACTCAGGAAGTTGTTTGTATTGGTTCTTTTGATTTCCTGTGGATATCTTCCCAATAAAAAGTTGATTTTATTTTCCGTTTCTTTTATCTGCTGAAGAATTCCAAATTCAAGACTTTTTGAAGTTAAAACCTCAGCTTCAAATTTCTTCACTCCTAGTTCGGTAGCTCTGGCGGCCTGCTTCTGAATTTTTACAATTTCTAAAGCATTGCTCTGCAATTTGATGGTTTGTTTTACAATATCCAACTGCGTATCTAAAGCCAGTAATTCGTAATACGAATCGGCCACTTCAGCAATAAGATTGGTAATCACAAAGTTTTTCCCTTCAACGGTTGCTAAATAGCGGTTTAAAGCTGCTTTCTTAGAGTTGCGCAGTTTTTTCCAGATGTCTACCTCCCAATTGGCATAAGCCGAAATGGTAAAATCTCCCAACGGATCAGGGGTTTCTACACCCGGTTTGATCTCGGTGTTGGCATCACCTGCACCCTGACTGGTATAACGACCTACTTTTTCTACTCCTGCTCCGGCGCGAACACCAACAGTTGGTAATAAAAGTCCTTTTTTTACACGGATGTCGTTTCTTGCAATTTCGATTTCCTGCAACGTAATGTTTAACTCCTGATTGTTCTTCAGGGCAACATCAATAAGGTCAACCAGATTTTGATCTTTAAAGTAATCTTTCCAGCTTAGTGCTGAGGTGTTATTGTTTACATCCTGAGTTTGGGCTGTTGCACCAAATGACTCCGGAACCGGCGTGCTTGTTACTGCTGTCTCAGGAGCAGGGGCTTTACACCCTGCAACCGTAAGACATATACTCAATGCAATACCGTATTGATAGGTTTTGAATTTATACATGATTGTTGTCAATTTCTTCTGTTAATGGATTCTCTTCTTCATGTTTCACCAATTTGTGTTTCTCTGCTATTTTTCCAAAAATGTAATACAAGCCCGGAATTACAAACACCCCACAAATAGTTCCGATAAGCATACCTCCCGCAGCGGCTGTACCAATAGTACGGTTTCCAATTTTTCCCGGACCGGTAGCAAAAGCAAGCGGTAATAAACCGGCAATAAAAGCAAATGAAGTCATCAAAATTGGACGGAACCTCGCTTTAGCTCCTTCCATTGCTGCTTCAAGAACTGATTTACCTGCGGCATGTCGCTGAATCGCAAACTCTACAATCAGTACGGCATTTTTACCCAGTAAACCAATAAGCATTACCATGGCCACCTGTGCATAAATGTTGTTTTCCAATCCTGTTAATTTCAGTAAAAGGAAAGCACCAAAAATACCTGCCGGTAAAGAAAGAATTACAGATAACGGCAAAATAAAACTCTCGTATTGCGCTGCCAGTACCAGATACACAAATCCCAAACAGATCAAAAATACCCAAATGGCCTGATTCCCCTGTGCCACCTCATCGGCAGAAATACCTGCCCAGTCAATGTCATATCCCCTTGGTAATTTTTTGGCGGCTACTTCCTGAATAACTTTAATGGCCGTACC
Source organism: Flavobacterium sp. N502536 (assembly GCF_025947345.1). NCBI lineage: Bacteria > Pseudomonadati > Bacteroidota > Flavobacteriia > Flavobacteriales > Flavobacteriaceae > Flavobacterium > Flavobacterium sp. N502536. The sequence continues at coordinate 493,254 of NZ_CP110011.1, forward strand.
AGAACTATAACCCGGTGCAGCAGAACCACTAATTTGTGTAGAAGTGTACATGTTGTGACGGGTAATTTCAGAAAGCCCGTATACTTTTTCCAATCTCATGAAAGCAGAAAAAGGCACCATTTCATCGCGGTTGTTTTTTACATATAGTTTTAAAATATCATCCGGCTGAGCACGATACTCCGGCGAAGCCTGAACGATTACTTTGTAGTTGATTCCGAATTTAATAAAACTAATTTCGTAGTTACTTCCCACAAGAGTTGACAAAGTGTTCATCGCATTTTCGATAGAAACACCCTTTTGCTGTGCCAAATCGTTGTCGACTTTCATCATGTATTGAGGGAAACTGGAACTATAAAAACTAAATACATTTGATAATTCCGGATGTCTGTTCAATTCAGCAACAAAATCGTTATTTACCTGCTCGGTTTTTTTGTAATCTCCTGAACCCGTTTTATCTAATAAACGAAGCTCAAATCCTCCCGCAGCACCATATCCCGGTACAGCAGGCGGTTGGAAAAATTCGATATTTGCTCCCGCAATGTCTTTACATTTTTCCTCCATCTCATGCATAATCTCCAAAACAGATTCTTTTCTTTCGCTCCAGTCTTTAAGATTCACCAAACAGGTTCCTGAGTTGGCTCCTGTACCTTCAGACAGAATTTCGTAACCCGCTAACGAGGAAACCGATTTCACCCCATCAATGTCTTCAGCAATCTTTTGAACTCTTTCTGCAATATTATTGGTTCTTTCTAATGATGAACCCGGAGGTGTCTGAATAACCGCATAAAACATTCCCTGATCCTCATTCGGAATAAATCCGGACGGAACGGTACTGCTTATTAACCATGTTCCGGCACAAAATCCTACCAAAGCAACAATCGTAACAGCTCTTCTGTTTACGATTTTGGCTAATACATTTTGATATTTACCCTGAGCTAGGTTAAACTTATTGTTAAAACCGTCTATAAACACATTGATCGGTGTTTTCTTTTTAGGCTGACCGTGATTATTTTTCAACATCATCGCACAAAGTGCCGGTGTCAATGTCAAAGCCACAATACCCGAAAGTATAATTGCGGTTGCCATAGTCACCGAAAACTGTCTGTAAAATACTCCCACAGGACCAGACATGAAGGCTACAGGAATAAATACTGCCGCCATCAGGAAGGTAATCGCAATAATCGCCCCTGCAATTTCATGCATCGCTTTTTTAGTCGCTTTAAACGCTGACAGATGCTCTTCTTCCATCTTGGCGTGAACCGCTTCGATCACTACAATCGCATCATCGACGACGACCCCAATTGCCAATACTAAAGCAAACAAGGTGATTAAGTTCAATGAAATATCAAAGAATGTCATGAATACAAAGGTTCCAATTAACGATACCGGTACCGCAATTGCCGGAATAACGGTCGAACGCCAGTCGCCTAAGAAAAGGAATACGACTAAACCTACCAGTATAAAAGCTTCAACCAAAGTGTGAATTACCTTTTCGATAGAAGCATCCAGGAACTTAGAAACATCATATGAAATTTCATAATCCATTCCTTTTGGAAATTTTTGTTTGATTTTTTCCAATTTAGCCTTTACCTCTTCAATTACCTGATTGGCATTACTTCCGAAAGACTGTTTTAATACGATAGCTGCAGATGGCTTACCATTTAAGTTGGAATAAATATCATACATAGAACTGCCAAATTCAATATTGGCAATATCTTTCAAACGTAAAAGCTCTCCATTAGCATTTGACTTGATCACAATATTTCCATACTGCTCTTTTGTGGTAAAACGCCCGGAATACTTCAATACATATTCAAACGCCTGAGAACGTTTACCGGAACTTTCTCCTGTTTTACCCGGAGAAGCCTCCAAACTCTGACTTGATAATGCCTCCATTACCTCATCGGCAGAAATTTTATAAGCCAGCATACGATCTGGTTTCAGCCAGATACGCATCGCATATTCACGAGTTCCTAAAATATCTCCTGAACCAATACCGTTTACCCTTTTCAATTCTGAAAGTACGTTGATATCGGCGTAGTTGTACAAGAACTTCATATCGGTATTTTTATCTGTACTGTAAAGATTCACGTACATCAACATACTCGGTACTTCTCGTGTAATTTTAATCCCCTCTCTAATAACCAGCGGAGGTAATTTATTGGTAACCGAAGCCACACGGTTCTGCACATTAATCGCAGCCTGATTAGGATCTGTTCCTAAGTTAAACACTACTTTTATAGTTGCTTCACCGTCATTTCCGGCATCAGACGCCATGTATTTCATTCCCGGAACTCCATTCAGGGCTCTTTCTAAAGGAATAATAACCGCCTTGATCATCAATTCACCATTAGATCCTGGATAATCAGCAGTAACGTTCACCATTGGTGGTGAGATTGTAGGGAATTGTGTAATAGGTAAATTCAATACCGACAATACTCCTAAAAAGACGATTATAAGCGATATTACTATCGACAGTACAGGTCTTTGAATAAATTTATTAAACATTTTATCGTATTTTAATGATTAAACCTATTCTGCTTTTAAGCGTAAATTGTTCATTACCGCTTTAGGAGATTGGAATTCATATTTGATTTTGTCGTTTTCTTTTACTTTCTGAACGCCTTCCAATAAAATTCTGTCATTTTCGGTAAGTCCGGTTCTGATCACGTACAAATCAGGAATTTCGCCTGTTATGGTGATTTCTCTTGAGTTTACTTTATTGTTTTTATCGATCACAAAAACGTATTTTTTATCCTGAATTTCATACGTCGCTTTTTGTGGAATTACGATTGCATTTTTAAGCGGTACAAGCATTTGAACCTGTCCGGTTTCTCCATTTCTAAGCAATTTCCCTGAATTAGGAAAACGCGCTCTGAAAGCGATGTTTCCGGTTTCATTGTTAAATTCACTTTCAATAACTTCTACATTTCCTTTTTCCTTAAAAGTTTCGCCATTAGCCAAAACCAGACTTACTTTATTATCAGCACGGTCTTTTACATTGGTTTCATATTGCAGGTATTCAGGTTCTGAAACGTTGAAGTATGCAAACATCTGACTGTTGTCTGAAAGACTCGTCATCAATTCGCCTTCATCAATAAGACTTCCTAATTTTAAAGGGATACGGTCGATAGTTCCGTCAAACGGGGCTCTGATTTCTGTAAATGACAAATGAAGTTTTGCCAATGCCACTTCGGCTCTTGCAGATTGCAATTTTGCCTGTGCTACACTTAGTTCGTTTTTAGAAACGATATTTTTGTCTGCCAGTAATTTGGCATTTTGCAGTTCGATTTCTACTGATTTTTGTTCAGCTTGTGCTTTCAATAATTCTGCCTGATACATGTTTGGCATAATTTTAAACAACAGCTGCCCTTTTTTTACAAATTGTCCTTCATCGACATAGATGTTTTGTAAAAAACCTTTTTCCTGAGCACGAATTTCAATGTTTCGTACCGATTTAATTTGTGAAACGTACTGTTTCGTAAACGAAGTGTCTATTCTTACTGCATTGGTAGCCGTAAATTTTTCTACTTCTTCTTTCTCTTCTTTTTTAGCTGTACAGCTAGTAAGGCACACTAGGGCAATTAAGCCAGTGAACAAGATAATTCTTTTCATGATTTTATTGGAAATTAAGCGATTGAGTGCTTGGAATACAGAGATTCCTTTAGATGAAAAAATGCATCAGCCAGCCTTAGTCAGAACTTAACTTTCATATAAGATGAGGTAGAAAAAAATACATCAACAGAATATTCAGATCACAACTTAGGTAACCGATGTATACTGTTGAATCAAATCCTTAAAACTCGTTGAGTAATGTAGATAGGATTTGAGTTGCCACAAAATGGCAGGAAGATTTTAAAACGATTGTAATCATTTACACCAGTCTGACTTGCAAAGGAAAGGTACCAACTGTCAAGTAAACTGTAGTTTGTTGCAAAAAACTTATTCGTAAGTCCATCTTTAAGATCATCACTTCCAAGATATTCTTCTTCAGTATCAATATCAGCATCTTCAATAATTGAACTGCCTTGTTCCTGATTGGTGAATTTTACCCGGTGCTTTTTCTCAAGATTATGAGGATGAGTATCTTTAGGAGTACCCGCATTAAGATATTGCCCTCCGCCTAACAGAAGCAAATTCATGAATACTAAAAATACTACTAACTTTCTCATTTGGGTGCGAAAGTAAGGAAAGTATCGAAAGAAAAAAAGATTTTTTTATAAGCTTTAACATTTAAAAAAGGCGAAAACGTTTTCATGATTTTATTACACACTATTTCTGATAAAAAAATATCGTTTTTTGCTAAAAAATCATAAAAAATTAAGTCCGTATCAGAATCGAATTAATAAGGTTCTTAAAATCAATAAAAAAACATCAAAATCGCAAATATCTGACCCTGTATGTTTTATTCCGTAAAATTCATTTTGTTTCCTAGAGCAAAACTTTCATTATGGTAAATTCCTGTCCTGCTTTTCTAAAAGTCTGATGGGTATCTATCAATCCGAATTTCTCATAAAAAGATTTTTTACTGCTTCGTGCATTACACCAGACTTTTTTCAAATTTTTCTCTTTTGCCAACTTCAAAATGTATTTTACAAGTTCAGATCCGATGCCTTTTCCCTGATATTCTTCCAGAGTTGCCAATTTTCTGAACTGTAGTTCGTTATTATTCACAAAACAAGAAACTATTGCCACTAATTTTTCTGCAATAAAAACACCAAAATGCAGTCCTAAAACATCTTCTTCTAATTGCACAAACTCAAAAGGCTGATCCGGCCACATCACTTCATGTCTGATCTGCCAGGTCTGAGAAGCTTTAATTGCTTTGATTTTCATTGTTTAACTTCTTTTGGATTGCATCAAAATTACACGATTTTACAAATATATTTTATTCTTCCCCGAACAATCCCAAATTATTCATTATCAAAATCCTACAACAAATCAATCGAATTATAGAAAAATTGATTTTAGCAGAAATATTATAGTAAATGCAAACGGGTTTCATAAAAAAAGGGAATCAAAATTGATTCCCTTTTTTACTATTCTACTTTAATGTAAAACCGCTCCGTATTGTCGCTGGTTATTTTTTCGATAACTCCATCAGTCACTTTGCCCACATTGATGACATGCAGCTCATCTCCTTTTTCATTTATCGTACAATTCCAAACGGTTCCGTCGGATAAAATAATGTCTGAAAACAAGGCATCTGTGTTCTCTTTGTTGTAATACACTAATTTCTCAGACTTAATGAGTTTTTTCTCCTGCGTTTTCTTATTTTTCTCATAAGAAAAGATTTCACCGTCTTTGATTTCAATTAACTCATCAACCTCTTTTTGTGAAGTCGTTGTCGTTTGATTGGCGGCCCAAACTGGCTTATCTCCAATCATTTTCCAAGTCCCTACAGCCAGCTTTAAAAGGTTTTCTCTCAAAACTGTTCGTAAAGTATCTACTTTTTTAATCGATTCCTGACCTATTGTATTGTCAGGTTTAATTTTGGAAGCAACGTAAAATAAATCAATCGCTTTCTTATAATCTGCCTTTTCGTAGTAGTCTAAAGCCAGTTCATATCTGCTCTTCTGAAATGCGATTTTAGCGTTGTTTTGAGCAAAATTTTTACAAGTGATTAATAAAACAATAAAAAATAGTTTCTTTTTCATTAATAATTCAGGGTTTTCATTTTTTTGCAAACGTAGTTTTTTAATATTAAACTTCCGCTTGATTTTTAACTTTTTTTTAATTCAAATGTAATAAAAAACTTACCTAAAATAAACCTGAAAAAAGTTAAATTTTAAATCACCCTGTGTTTATTGCTATTATCCAGTGATTTAGCTTAATTTAGACCGAAAATAAATTTAAGATCTCTATTGCCTTCTCTGTGTCTTTTTGGGCCACAAAAATATGATCGTGGTAAAATGCAGCCACAACATTACAGCTTATTTGATGCTCTGAAAGTGCTTTCGAAAATGCAGCTGTTAAGCCAACTGCTTCTAATGACGAATGTATAGTAAGTGTTATCCAGGACATTACAACGGAATACTCCAACTTTAAAGCCGCTGCCGCTTCTTTTTTCAAAATCAGTGTGATGGCTTCTTTCTCTTTAAAAAACATCACAACATCATTCAGTTCAATACCTTCTAATTTTTCGACTTTACAAAAAACATAATCCCCTGCAATATGTTCCGGTTTCATGCTTTTAAGCAATTTTTGCAAATCTTTTTCTCCTGACATTTTAAGTTATTGTTAAATCGATTATTTTAGTTTTTCGAGTTTTCCTCTTGCTTCCGAAAAGTTTTTATCCAATATCAGCGCCTTTTCATAACTGACAATGGCATTTTTCTTATCGCCATTTGCTTCATAAAAATCTCCAAGCGAATCATACACATTTGGGCTTTGAGGATAGTTGGCCACATTTAACCGGAACAGATAACCTGCCAGCTCCATATCTTTTTTACCCAAAGACTGATAGCCATACGCATTTACCACGTTCTCGGGAACGCTTACCTTGTACCCTAAGTGTTTTGATACATTTTCGAAATGCTTTTCAATTTTAGTAAAAACAGCTTTATTAAAATTAATTTGCTCCGGTATCGAAAGTTTTAACTGATTGAATTTAAACAAAAAACGAAGACCGTCATAGGTTGCAATCAACGGCACAGATCCATGATTATCATCGTTGTAATATTGGTATTGATAATTCAGTCCGCTCTTTTTATTCTTGTTCAGAAAATCATTGAAATCTAAAATGGAACGAATATGTCTGGTAAAAACCGTGGTATCTTTTCGAACTTTTACCACATTCATACTATCATCCATTGTATTAGCCGCTGCCATAAATAAGGAAACATTTGCCAGTTTTTTGTTTTCTATTTTTTTTTCAGTTTCAGCTAAAAATTGCTGATGATCCCACCACATACTTGGATCAATGGCAAGATACGCATTGAACAAATTAGTATGATTGGTCAGGATATTCAATGCTGTCAAACCTCCGAAAGAATGCCCGATCAGGGTTTTATAAGGCGTCGTAGGATATTTACCATCGATATACGGAATCAATTCTTTCTCCAGAAATTCGACAAATTTTTCTCCTCCACCAGATTGGTCACTTAGGCTTTTTGGTACAAATGGTGGATCAACCTCCGAATGTGTAGGGGTTAAATCGCGATTTCGATTGGTGTTCGTAATCCCCACTACAATCATTTCCGGACAATTTGTATTTCCGTTTACTTCGCTCATTTCTTCAATTATTCCAACAACCGAACTAAAGTGTCCTTCGGCATCAAGTAAATAAACGACCGGATATTTTTGTTTTGCAAGACTCGCATTTAGCGCGCTTTTGGGAAGGTGAATCCATATTTTTCTGTTTTCGTTCAAAACTTTAGAAGAAATACTATCGATCGTTCCTATTTCAATTTTATTTTTTTGCTGTGCAAATGCAAAACTAGTTAGCAAGGTGAATAAACTGAGGAAGAGTATTTTTTTTCTAAAAACAATTTGTAAGCTATCCATTTCTTATTGAGTTTTTTCAATTCGTTACTAAAAATTCAAAATTTATTATGCTGCTTTTACAAAACAAAGCAGTCGCCTTCTTAATTGAAAAAGGCGACTGCTGTTGTATTTTTTTTATTTTACTGACCAGGTATTGTCATTAGGAGTAGCATCCATAAAAATACCGCCATCAAGCACTACTTTTTTGATTTGCTTATTGCCTTTTAGGATAACGGCAGTCTGTTTTTGATTTGCCTGCCAAACAGCCGGTGTCTGATGAACCGTTTCTGTGGTATTATCTGCGTAGGTCACAATCACATCAAACGGAATTGCAAAACCACCAACATTGGCTACCGAAACAACATTTTTAGCCACTTTTTGAACAGAAAGATCTAAGTAATTATTCGTGAAAAACCAGTTGTTAAAAAACCAGTTCAGGTTTTTACCCGAAGCTGTATTGAACGAATTAAAGTAATCCCATGGAACCGGATGTTTACCATTCCAATTGTCCATATAAGCGTGTAATGCTTTTTTAAATAAATCATCACCAAGCAAGTCCTTTAAAGCCAAATAGGACAAAGAAGCTTTTCCGTATGAATTATTGCCATAACCAGAATCTGATAACTGCGACGACATCGTAATGATAGGTTGATCTTCTTCTGTAGAGGGATCATTTATATATTGTTCTACTCTAAATTCTTTATAAAACTTATCAGCCGCTTCTTTTCCGTGCTCCGCGATTCCTATTAAATATTCAAAAGTTGTCGCCCAGCCTTCGTCCATAAACGCATAACGTGTTTCGTTGATTCCCATATAAAAAGGGAAATAGGTATGCGCTACTTCATGATCCTGCACCAATTGTGCAAAAATAGGGTCATTCATTTGCGAGTCATTACACATCATTGGGTATTCCATATCGGCAAAACCCTGAAAAGCCGTCATTTTAGAATACGGATAAGGTACTCCCGGCCAATTGTGTGAAAAGAAATCCAGAGCATATTGGTTGTACTTAATAGAATTTTCAAAATCGGTTCCTTTTACATCATAAGCCGCTTGTATACTCGCACGTCGCTTTGTTTTTTTATCTACAATTACACTTCCTGCATCCCATAAATAATGATCGCTCAAACCAAAACAAACATCTGTAATGTTTTTAGCTTCAAACTTCCAAACGTTCCAGTCACTTTGTTTTGTTACCACACCGCTTTTCATTTCCTGCTCATTGGCAATGTGTAAAATTTCATCTGTCAGGTATGACTTTTTTAGACGTGCAGCAAATTCAGGCTGTAAAACTTCATCCGGATTCAATAAATCTCCCGTTCCGTAAACCACATAATTTTTAGACGCCTTTACAGAATAGGTATAATCATTAAAATCATTATAAAACTCCTGTCCAGAAGTATGTGGCAGGTTATCCCATCTGTTGTAATCATCAAAAACAGAAACACGAGGATAACTATACGCTACAAAAAAAGTAGTGTTATCGATCTGCCCTTCTCTCCCGCTCACTTCTGATAACGGATAATTCCAATCGATAGCAATTGTAATTTTACTATGTGGCGGCAAAGGTTTCTTCATTTTTACATTCCCAACTGTCCCCCAGCTTTTAGCATCTTCTTTGTAGACTTCACCTTCGATTTTCAAATTCGTAATTGTCAGACCTTCTGTAAAAAAACCTTCACTATTTAATACCGCTCGTGGCGAGGTTTTTTTATGAATATTATTCACAAATCTAATTCGCAAAGTTCTCAGTGTATCATTACTATTGTTTTCATACACTATCGTTTCAGTTCCGCTAACGACTTTCGTATTGGCATCTACAGTCAAAGCCATGTCATATTTACCATGATTTTGCCAATAATTTTTCCCAGGTTTTCCATCCATAGAACGAACACCCTTAGTATAAGACTCTTTAACATTCCTTGGCATGTAAAGTTCCTGTGCGAAACTATTTTGCATTAAAAACAAAAAGGCTATAAATAGCAATTGAGGTGATTTTTTTTTCATAAAGTTGTTTTAAGATTTTGGTGGTTTGATTGATTATACTGGTTAGATGATTTTTTTTACTTTAAGTTACACTTCTTTTAAAATTAATTATTAAAAATAAACAATAAACTTAAAACGGCAGCTACTCAGAAAATCAAAGATTTAAAAAACAAAAACCGTCCAATTCAAAAAGAAAAAGACGGCTTCTACAATTAATATATAACTCTGATCACTACAAAATATAATCGGTATTAATAAAATTTGATTCTTTGCTATTTAGCAATTCCTGCAAAATTTCATTATTGTAAGCGATGTCTTTTGAAGCTACAAACGTACGAATGGAGAACGAACGCAAAGCATCCGGAATACTTAAAGTTCCTACCGCAGAATCTTTACGGCCTGTAAACGGAAAGGCATCCGGGCCTCTCTGGCACGAACTGTTCAAATTTACTCGGCACACTAAATTGACCAAGGCATCAATAAGCGGTGCCAAAGTTTTAATATCTTTTCCAAAAAGACTCACCTGCTGTCCGTAATTGGATTCGGCCATATCTTCAAGTGGTTCGTTAATATCTTTAAAAGAAATAATTGGAACTACGGGTCCAAATTGTTCTTCGTGATACACTCTCATTTCTTTGTTTACCGGATACAAAACAGCCGGAAAAATATAATTATCGGTGTGTTTCCCTCCTTTTTCATTCAGTATTTTTGCTCCTTTATGGGTTGCATCGTCAATTAATCCCTGAATATATTTTGGTTTTTCTGTTTCGGGAAGCGGTGTTAAAGCAACTCCTTTTTCCCAAGGATTACCAAATGCCAAAGCGTCTACTTTTTCAGCGAAACGTTTATTGAATTCTTCGGCTATAGATTCGTGCACGTACAATACTTTTAAAGCCGTACAACGTTGCCCGTTAAACGATAACGTTCCTGCAATACATTCCTGAATGGCCAGATCTAAATCGGCATCGGGTAAAATAATCGCCGGGTTTTTAGCTTCCAGACCTAAAATCAAACGCAATCTGTTTTTATTGGGATGCTGGTCCTGTAAAGCTATAGCCGACTTACTGTTTCCAATTAAAGCCAAAACATCAATTTTACCTGATTTCATTATCGGTGACGCCACTTCACGGCCACGACCGTAAACGATGTTAATTACACCTTTTGGGAAACTGCTTCTAAATGCCTCCAACAAGGGCGAAATACATAAAACACCATGTTTAGCAGGTTTAAAAATCACCGTATTTCCCATAATTAAGGCAGGAATCAACAGCGAAAAGGTCTCATTTAAAGGATAATTATAAGGGCCCAAGCACAAAACTACTCCAAGAGGTCCACGACGAATCATAGCATTTACACCCTGCACTTTTTCAAAATGTGAACTGCGTCCGTTTAGTTCCTTATAACTGTCAATTGTATCCTGAATGTATTCAACGGTTCTGTCAAATTCTTTTTGCGAATCGCCAAGGTTTTTTCCAATTTCCCACATCAAAAGTTTCACTACCTCTTCACGGGTTTCCTTCATTTGTTTTACGAAGTTCTCCATGCACTTAATTCGGTCAACTACCTTCATCGTTGGCCATAACCCCTGACCTTTATTATAAGCCGCATTGGCAGCTTCCACCACTTCGGCAGCTTCTTTCTCTTCCATGAACGGAATTGACCCTAATAATGTTGGCGCGTATTTTTCTGTAGATGAAATGGTAGAAAAAACGGGGGTTGTTTGTCCTGTCCACGGTTTTAATTCTCCATTTACCAGATAGGTATCCTGGTTTATCAAATCTTTAATTTGAAATTCTTCGGGTATTAAACTCATAATTTGGTCTTTTATAGTTTGGTTATTAATAGCGTTTTAAAAAGAAAAAAGAGGCTTTTTAGGCCTCTTCTTCTGTCTTATGGGTTTACGGTTTCACCTTCCCAATCCAGAATTCCACCAAGCAAATTGTAGGCATTGTTAATCCCTAACTCATTCATAATCTGACATGCTTTGGCACTTCTGGCACCAGAACGGCAATACACATAATAATTTTTGTTTTTATCAAGCTCCTCGATTTCATAAATAAAGCCTTGTCCTTTATTGATGTCGATGTTTACGGCATTTTGAATGTAGCCGTCATTAAATTCGTCTTCAGTTCTTACGTCCAGTATAACTGCATTCTCGTCAGCAGCCAGCTGATTAACCCAATCTTCTTGTGATAAATTCATAATAAATGTGTTTTTGTAAAATTACGACGTTTCTATTAATTAAAAACGTGCCAAATGCGATTTCGATTATTATTCTCAGAAAACGTTTTAGAGAAAGTACTATAATCAGTGAAAAACAAATTTACTTACTATTTTTAAAAATATAGCCTATAAAATCGATAGAAAATAGGATTTATTCATTTACACAAAACACCTCTTAAATATAATTTTCTGATAATTTATACCATTGAAATCTCCTATCTTTGTAATAAATTATAGGTTTTAATTTTAATTTAGTAAAAATGTTCTTCAAGAATGTTTTTTTGCCACAGCTTAAAAGGATTAAAATGTTCGCCACGAATTGCACAAATTAATTTGTGAAATTTGTGGCAAAAAAGTATTACCCAGTTCAAACCGTAAAATCCATGGGCATTAATTCCCTCCTATTATCAATGCAAAACTCACTAAAAAATATATTTCCTAATTTCTCCGACGAACTTATCAGAACCATTGAAGAAAACGGAAGTCAGCAGGATTTTGAAGCCGGAACCATTTTAATGCGTACCGGACAATACATTAAAAACACCGTATTGATCACCAAAGGAAAAATTAAAATTTACCGTGAAGGTGAAGATGGAGGTGAATTTTTAATGTACTACCTGCAACCCGGACAAGCCTGTGCCATTTCGATGATCTGCACCGCTAAAAGCGAAAAAAGCCAGATTATGGCAAAAGTAGTCGAAGATGTTTCGGTTATGATGATTCCCTTACAAATGATGGATAAGTGGATGATGGAACACAGAAGCTGGTACGAATTTGTTATCGATACCTACCGCAGCCGCTTTGAAGAAGTTCTTGAAGTTGTAGACAATATCGCTTTCCGGTCTATGGATGAGCGTTTGGAATTTTACCTCAAACGACATTCGGATGCCTGTGGCTGCTCGGAAGTAAATCTCTCTCATCAGGAAATTGCAACTGAATTAAATACGTCTAGAGAAGTAGTTTCCCGATTACTCAAAAAAATGGAACAAAGAGGTCTGGTCAAACTCAATCGCAATCAGATTGAATTACTCAACACGAATTTCACTAATTAACACGAAGATTTTTTTTGGTTCAACTACTATAATAGACATTGATTACCCGTTCCTGCAAAGTAGAAAACCTTCAAAGCATTTAAACTACCTTACTATGACAGTACATTAGTGCCAATTAGTGAAATTCGTGTTTAATACTACTTATGTGATAAATGTTACTGTGCGTTTCTTTTAAACCAAGCATCTTTGCGTTAAAACAACTGCAATGGAATATTTAGGTTATATCGCTTCAATCATTATTGGAATTTCACTAGGCTTAATTGGTGGTGGCGGATCTATACTAACCATTCCTATTTTGGTGTATCTGTTCAAGGTAAATCCGGAACAGGCTACTTCTTATTCCTTATTTATTGTGGGATTAACTGCTATGTCCGGGAGTTACAGCCATTACAAAATGGGGAATCTTAAATTAAAATCGGCATTGTACTTTGCAATTCCCTCTGTAATCTCCATTTTGATTATTCGCGAGGTCATTTTTCCAAAAATTGCCTCTACCCTGTTTTCTATAGCTTCCTATTCTGTTTCGAAAGATTTTCTCATCATGATTATCTTTTCTGTATTGATGATTACAGCGGCAATTTCAATGATCCGAAAAAACAAACCCGAGATAAAAGCAACCGAAACCAATTATTTACAGTTGAGTTTAATAGGCTTCATCGTTGGAATCATAACTGGTTTTCTGGGTGCCGGCGGTGGGTTTTTAATTATTCCCGCGTTGCTCTTCTTCGCTAATTTACCCATGAAACAAGCCGTAGGAACTTCGTTGCTGATTATTACAATTAATTCGTCTATAGGTTTTGGAGGAGATTTATACATCGGAACTCCAATCGATTATACCTTTTTACTGGGAGTTTCTACAATGGCACTCTTTGGGATGTTTATTGGAAGTAGGCTTTCTAAAAAAATCGACGGAGCAAAACTAAAACCTATTTTCGGATGGTTTGTTCTTGTAATGGGATTTTATATTATTACAAAAGAAGTTTTGTTTTAGAATTTATTTTTTCTCGCAGATAAAGCAGATTTTTATTTTAGTTAAGTGTAGAATATCTTTACTTAAGATGTAAAAAAAGTATAAAAACTCTATTTTTAGACCAAATAATCACAATCATTGTCATTTCGACGAAGGAGAAATCTCCGCGAGAAGCTCGACAAAGATTGACTTTCGTTGCGGAGTTACTTGCGGAGTTTCCTCGTACCTCGGAATGACAAAAGTGCGCGAGCTAACTTTACACTTAAGCCTTTTTTACTTCCACCAATAATAATAGTTATGTTGACCGTCGTATTCAAAACCACAACGTGGATATAACTGGTTGCCTATATCATTTGTTTTTTCGGTTTCGAGCATCAAGCCACAAGCATTGGTTTCCTCACACCATTGTTTGCTGCGATCAATTAAGGCCACAGAAAATCCCTTACCTCTATAATCAGGATGCACAAAAAGATCATTTAACAGCCATAGTCTTTGCATTTTAGTAGAGCTAAATATTTTATAGAGCTGCACAAAGCCAACCGCTTTTCCGTCTGCAATCGCTAAAAAAATATCCGACTCATTATGTAACAATCGTTCTTTAAGAAATGCTTTGCCTGCCTCAACATCAGATTTCTGACGATAGAAAACACGATAGAGGTCAAAAAGTTCGGCTGTTTCATTAAGTTCTTCTAAACTTGCTTTTTTGATTTGGTAATCCATTATTTTAAATTTTGAAATTAAAAAAACAAAATTATTCTAAAACTTAAACTCTTTTATAGTCCAGATTTCATAAAACGGGACCGTCCAGAGTTTTGGTAAAGTTTGTAAAAAAAGGTTTTACCCAAACTTAATAATTTGATTTAAAAAACCTCTTAACTACTATGTTGGTTAAAATTAAAGGCTAGTACTGTAATTAATTCGTGAATTACATCGCCCGTTCGCTATCCCTTGGATCATGGCTAAAAAATCAATGCTCCCCATACCCAATATCATCCATCTTCCCGCTAAAAACGCGGTATTGAATAATAAAATAGATAATCACCAGGAACAAAGCGATAAAAAACCAGCTCATTCCGGCATTCAATCCGTATTCGCCGGCGGCAGTGTTATAAATGGTTAACGATGGATTTACAGTATTGGTAGAAGGCAAAACATTTGGAAAAATGGATACGGCAGTTGAGGCGAACCCGCCCACCAGAAACAAGGATGAAAACAAAAATCCGTAACCGTCTTTTTGCCACGTACGTACTTTAAACAATCCCAAAATTCCAACAAAAGTCATCAGTGGAAAAAACCAGAGAACCGGATTTTCTATAAAATTATGAAAAGGCTTTGGCTCAATAAAATGCCAGATTTGCAGTGAAATACAAACTAGAACCAACAAGACAATATTCAGTTTGAAAACAACATTTTTAAGCTGTGGATTCAGAGCCGAATTGGTTTTAAAGATAATCCAATTGGCACCGTGAATGGTTAAGGCAACTACACTCACGATTCCCAGAAAAAGTGTAAACCAGTCGATAATTCCCAATTCACTTGCCTGTGGACTAAAAGTTGGATTCCACAATGGCAAAAAGAAATAATGTGCCTCCTGAGTCGAAACGCCGTTAGTTACCATTCCGAGGTTGACTCCGCGCACGATATTTCCCAAAGCAATTCCGAAGAACAAAGCCAAAAGTAA
The DNA here is from genome assembly GCF_025947345.1 of Flavobacterium sp. N502536. Taxonomy (NCBI): domain Bacteria; kingdom Pseudomonadati; phylum Bacteroidota; class Flavobacteriia; order Flavobacteriales; family Flavobacteriaceae; genus Flavobacterium; species Flavobacterium sp. N502536. Next base: position 508,651 of record NZ_CP110011.1, read on the forward strand.
ACTTGCAATTCCGAATGCCTTGTCCCAAATCGTCTCCCACATCGGATGGTGTACCTGTCCGCGCATTTCTAAACCAATCGCACGGAAGATAAGCAGCCATAAAATCATAATCAGGGGCAGGTAAAATCCGCTGAAAGAGGAAGCGTATAAAGTAGGGAAAGCAAAAAACAAAACACCACCCGCAGCGATAATCCAAACTTCGTTGGCATCCCAAAACGGACCAATTGCATTGGTTATTGCCTTTTTATCTTTTTCTTCTTTGGCAAAAAATAAATGAATAATTCCTGCTCCAAAATCATAACCGTCTAAAACAATATAAACGGCCAAAATTCCCATTAAAACTACGTACCAAAAAAATTCCATACTTATTTATTTTCAGTTATGACTTCAGTGTGAGGTCCTTTATTGATGATTTTTCCAATTAAAAGCAAAAACAGCATTCCAAGTAAAAGATACAATCCTATAAAACCCAGTAAAGTAAACAGGGTATTTCCCGAAGAAACGGTTGGAGAGGCACCCGCTGCGGTTCGCATTAAATTATAAACCAGCCAGGGCTGTCTGCCTAACTCGGCCGTGTACCAGCCAGTCGTATTGGCAATGTACGGAAACGGCATCATAAAAAGCAGCGACCAGAGAATCCACCTGGTTTCATACAGTTTGCCTCTGATCAACTGAAGCAAAGCAAAGGACATCAAACCAATAAATAACGTTCCAAGTCCAACCATAATATGATAGGCATAATACAAACCTGAGATATTTGTGGGATGTAAATCTTCTTCAAACTGATCCAGGCCTTTAATTTCCTGCTCCCAGTTTCCGTAAGTCAGGAAACTCAGGATGTTTGGAACGGCGATCTTATTGTCCAGTTTTTTATCTTTAACATCGGGCTGACCGATTAAAACAATTTCAGAACCCTTTTTCTCCGTATGGAAAATTCCTTCCATTGCGGCGAAAGTCACAGGCTGGTATTTCACCACATTTTTGGCCAATAAATCTCCAGTTGGAACAGCTACAATCATGCTGGCTATCAATCCGAAAATTACTCCCGTTTTAAGAAATAGTTTTCCAAAAACAATGTTCTTTTTGCTTAGAATGTAAAAAGAACCTATTCCCGCTACAACAAAAGAACTTGTTACTAAAGAGGCGGCCTGATTGTGCAAATAGGATGGCCATAACCACGGATTTAGAAACAGCGCTTTGAAATTGGTCAACACAAATTTTCCGTTCTCCAAAATCTCATAACCTACAGGATTCTGCATCCACGAATGTGTTGCAATGATTAAATAACCACTGGCCCAGGAACCAATACAAATTAGCAATCCGGTAACAAAATGCCATTTGTGTCCCAATAACTTTTCTCCGAACAAAAACAGTCCTAAAAAAGAAGATTCTAAAAAGAACGAAAACATGCCTTCCATGGCTAATGTCTGACCGATAATTCCTCCGGTTAACTCAGAGAATTTTGCCCAGTTGGTTCCAAACTGAAATTCCATCGGGATTCCGGTTACCACTCCCATCGCAAAATTCAGAGCGAAGATTCTCATCCAAAAATGGGTGGCGTGATTGTATTGTTCGTTTTTAGTTTTGAGGTATTTCCATTTGAAGTAAACAATGATCAACGAAAGACCCATTGTAAGTTGCGGAAAAAGATAGTGGAAAGTAATTGTGAAGGCAAATTGCATTCGGTCATAAAAAAGCATTTCTTCCATAGTGGTAATTTATTTATGAAGTCCCACAAATTTACCCATTAAAACCCGAAATCCCTGCCTTTAAAAAAAGTTTATCGACCGATATTTGTTAAACTTTTCAACAATTAAAAGATGAAAGACATCCTTCTGTTCTATCGCAACTTCCTCCACATTTGTCATTTCGACCGCAGGGAGAAATCACATGCGATGATCGATAAAGATTGGCGATTTTGATTGCGGAGTTTCTTGTGTGATTTGCTTCGCCTGTTCGCTATCGCTCGTGTCTCCCTTCGATCGAAATGACAACATTGCGCATAACTAGTAATGGAAACTATACTCAAAAATTTTACTCCTTTTTTAAAATCCCTTTCTCAACACTTTCATTTATCAATCCTTCGGCGTAATTCCATAACGTTGCTGAACCTTCCTTTATAACACTCTTTTTTTCGTAAACCTTATTATAGTTCACGCCAAACTCTTTCCAGGTTCCGCCGTTATTAGACGTATTTTGCAATAAAGGCTCCAGTCTGTCCATTGCTTTTGCAAATTTTGCTTCGTTGGTCTGACCTGCTTCAAACTCTTCCCAAATCGAAATTAGTTCTTCGGCCTGCTTTTCCGGAAGCAAACCAAAAATGCGATTCGCGGCTAATCGTTCCTCTGCTGTATTATCATGATTTTTTTGCGAATCGTATATAAAAGTATCTCCTGCATCGATCTCTACAATATCATGGATTAAAACCATTTTTATAACTTTCAAAACATCAATGGGCTCATCTGAATGTTCTGCCAAAACGATCGCCATTAAAGCCAAATGCCAGCTGTGTTCTGCATCATTTTCATTTCGGTCACTATGAAACAGCTTTGTTTTGCGCTGAATGTATTTTACCTTATCAATTTCTTTTATAAAGGCAATCTGACTCAATAAATCTTCTGTGTTCATCTGTTTAACTGTTTATTTGTTTTAAAATGACATTCGTCATATGCAAAATTATAAGTTAAAGCTTAATTGCTCAAGTTTAACTCAATTAATATAACATCTATGTCAAAATCTGCCTTTTTTTTCACACAGAAATCAAATTTCTGTAACAATAGTCACTTAATTTCCCGAAAAACAGACTTACCTTTGTGCCACATTATTTTAGATTTCACATCATGAAAATAGAACAAATTTACACTGGCTGTTTAGCTCAGGGTGCCTATTATATTACTTCCGACGGAGAAGCGGCAATTATTGATCCTTTAAGAGAAATTCAACCCTATTTAGATCGTTTAGAGCGCGATCAGGTAAAGTTGAAATATATTTTTGAGACTCACTTTCACGCCGATTTCGTTTCGGGACATGTTGATTTAAGCAAAGAAACTCAGGCGCCAATCGTTTACGGGCCTAACGCAACCTGCGAATTTGACTGCATTTCAGCAAAAGACGGACAGGAGTTTAAAATTGGAAAAGTGACTATTAAAGTATTGCATACTCCAGGACATACTATGGAAAGCACTACTTTTTTACTTGTTGACGAAAACGGAAAAGATCATGCCATTTTTTCTGGAGATACCTTATTCATTGGCGATGTTGGACGTCCGGATTTGGCTCAGAAAGCAGCCGGAATGACACAGGATCAGTTGGCCGGAATTTTGTTCCATTCGTTGAGAGATAAGATCATGACTTTGGCTGATGATGTGATCGTATATCCTGCCCATGGTGCAGGAAGCGCTTGCGGAAAAAACATGAGCAAAGAAACCGTTTCAACTATAGGAAATCAAAAAGCGACCAATTATGCGTTGCGCGCAAATATGACCGAAGCGGAATTCATTATCGAAGTTACCGATGGCTTATTGCCTCCTCCATCCTATTTCAGCATGAATGTTGCCATGAACAAGCAAGGTTACGAGAGTTTTGAAACTGTTTTGCACAACGGAATGAAAACGATAAAAGCGGAAGAGTTTGAAGCTGTAGCCGAAGAAACAGGAGCTCTGATACTGGATACCAGAAGTGCTGCCAATTTTAGCAAAGGTTTTATTCCACAAGCGATTAACATTGGAATCAATGGTGATTTTGCTCCATGGGTGGGTACTTTAATTGGCGATGTAAAACAGCCTATTGTACTCGTAACCGAAACCGGACTTGAAGAAGAAACTGTAACTCGTTTAAGCCGTGTAGGTTTTGACTCGATTATTGGTCATCTCGAAGGCGGTTTTGAAGCCTGGGAAAAAGCCGGTTTTGAAATTGATACGGTTAACCGAATTTCGGCCGATCAGTTTGCAGCTGAGTTTAAACCCTCTGAAGACAAAGTAATCGACATTCGCAAAGAAACCGAATACAGCGCAGAACATATCGAAGATGCGTACAGCAAGCCCCTCGCTTATATTAATGACTGGGTAAAAGACATTAACCCCAACGAACATTTTTATCTGCATTGTGCCGGAGGCTATCGCAGTATGATTGCAGCCTCAATTTTACAAGCTCGTGGTTTCAGAAATTTTAGCGAAATTGAGGGCGGTTTTGGAGCCATTTCAAAAACAGAGATTCCGAAATCAGATTTTGTTTGTCAAAGTAAAGTATTAAAGTAATTATATAAAGGTGCTAAGCTACTAAGGCTCTAAGGTTCTGAGAATTTTAACCTTTAATCTTAGTAACTCAGAACCTTAGTACCTTAGAATCTCAGTAACTCAGAACCTAAAAGAATATGCTAGAAATTTTAAAAGAACCTTGGCCTTGGTATGTTTCAGGACCGTTAATTGGTTTGACCGTTCCTATTTTATTGATTCTCGGAAATAAATCCTTCGGAATCAGTTCTTCGCTTCGTCATATTTGCGCGGCTTGTATTCCTGCCAATATTTCCTTCTTTAAGTACGACTGGAAAAAAGAGAGCTGGAATTTATTCTTTGTTTTCGGAATTTTCCTTGGCGGAGTGATTGCGGCTTATTTCCTGGCGAATCCAAATCCGGTTGAAATAACACCTCAACTTTCAGAGCAATTAGCGACTTACGGTATCACCGATCACTCGGGCTTGTTACCAAAAGAACTTTTTTCCTGGGAAACTCTATTCACCCTTCGTGGTTTTATCATGATTGTGGTAGGGGGATTTTTAGTTGGTTTCGGAACACGTTATGCCGGTGGATGTACAAGCGGACATGCTATAATGGGAATTTCAAACTTACAATGGCCGTCATTGGTAGCCACAATTTGTTTTATGATTGGAGGTTTTATCATGGCAAATTTGATCCTGCCGTACATTCTTTCACTTTAAAATTTAAAAAATGACTAATCTGGAAAATAAAAATACTGATACTGAAGGAATCAACGGAAGTCAATTGAAAGACTCCGGATTCTCCAATCTAAAATATCTTTTGGTGGGAATTGTTTTTGGAATTGTTTTCGTAAAAGCAGAAATCATCAGCTGGTACCGAATTCAGGAAATGTTTCAATTGCAATCCTTCTTTATGTATGGCGTAATTGGAAGTGCCGTCGCGGTTGGAGTGATCTCTGTTCAACTGATTAAAAAATTCAACATTAAAACGATTCGAGGTGAAAAGATAGAAATTCAACCCAAAACGTTTAGCAAAGGACAAATTTATGGTGGCTTGTTATTTGGTTTTGGATGGGCCATTACAGGAGCTTGTCCAGGACCCTTATTTGCCCAAATCGGTACCGGAGTGACCGTTATTGTTGTGACTTTGTTAAGCGCAATTTTCGGAACCTGGGTTTATGGTTGGATTAAAGATAAACTGCCTCATTAATATTCTTACTTATATTATACACATCAAACCCGACAGGTTTTTAAAACCTGTCGGGTTTACTTAATTTACTGTTTCTTTAAAGATAAATCCCTTATTATTTTTCGTAGCTTTATTACACATATCCAAAAAATGAACAAAATATATTTTAAGATTTTAATTTGCTTATTATTAATAAGTTGCTCGAATAGTAAAAAAACAAGCTCTCAAATATCAAATAATACCTATCCCGTTAAACTTGATACCTTAGAGTTATTCGACAAATCCAGAAATCGTAAAATTCCTGTTGCCATTTTTTCCCCAAAAACAGACTCAAAAATTAATAAGCAGCAGCTAATAATTTTTAGTCATGGATACGGAGAGAATAAAGGCGGAGACAATATGATCTATTCCTATTTAACAGAAAATTTAGCTTCAAAAGGATATTATGTTATTAGTATTCAGCATGAATTACCTTCTGACGACCTTTTGGCAATGGAAGGAGATTTTAAAGTTACAAGAAAACCAAACTGGGAAAGAGGTACTGATAACATTCTTTATGTTTTAAATCAGTTTAAAACCATAAAGCCAGAATTAGATTTTAAACATTTAACACTAATTGGTCATTCGAATGGTGGAGATATGACAGCTTTATTTGCAAGTAAATACCCTAAATTGGTTTATAAAATAATAACGATGGACAATCGAAGAATGCCTCTTCCAAGAGTTAACCACCCAACAGTATATACGTTACGCTCCAAAAACTATTCTGCAGACGAGGGTGTATTACCAACTGAACAAGAACAACAAAAATACGGAATAACAGTTCAGTTAACCCCTATCAACCATAGTGACATGGACAATGATGCAACAATCGAAGAACGTAAAATAGTAAATACATATATTGAAAAGTATTTAAGCGAATAGCCGATTTATTTGATCTTAATTTATAGTTTCCTTAAAGACAAATTCATTAATTTTCCAATTACAAGTTAATACCCAAAAGATGAGCCAAATAACAGAAAATTTAATTTTAAGAAAAGCGGATATTTCTGAAGTACCACAAATATGGAATATCCTGCAAGATGCTATTGAACAAAGACGTCTGGACGGAAGTACACAATGGCAGGACGGTTATCCTAATGAGCTAACCATTCATACCGATATCGAAAACGATCACGGATATGTACTTACAGAAAACAACATTATCTTAGCTTACGCTGCGATTCTTTTTGACAAAGAACCGGCTTACGAAGACATCGAAGGCCAATGGCTCACGGATGGTGATTATACTGCCGTACATAGGGTAGCCGTATCGAAGCTGGCAAAAGGCAAAGGCATTGCTACAAAACTGTTTGAAAAAATAGAAGGTTTATCCATCGAACATAACATATACAGTATAAAGGTAGATACGAATTTTGATAATATTCCGATGCTCAAAATTTTAGACAGACTAAAATACACCTATTGTGGTGAAGTTTTTTTCAGAGGAGGCGCAAGAAAGGCCTATGAAAAAAAATTAGCATAAAGACACAGTTTTAAAAATCTGACGGGTGTTTTTTTTCACTGCGTTCTGAAAAAATGACAAATTTTATAGCAACGGGTTAGATTAATCTCAAAATAATATGGGCCGAGCCTACGGCTCTTTTTATTGTGATGTCTGTTTTTTACGACGGATTAAAATCCGTCGCTACAATTATGATTCGAGCCGATGGCTCTTTTGCGACGTTAACGCTTTATTTCATAAAAATCGATTATGTAAAACCTATCCTATTTCTATTATTCTATTTGGTTTATATACATGAATTATGGTTCGTTAACAACAAAACAATCAAATAATTAAGTTCCCAAGAAACGACAAATTTTGTAACAACGAATTTTAATCCGTCGCTACAATATGATTCGAGCCGGTAGCTCTTTTGCAACGTTAACACTTTATTTCATAAAAATCGATTATGTAAAACCTACCCTATTTCTATTATTCTATTTGGTTTTTATGCATGAATTATGGTTCGTTAACAACAAAAACAATCGAATAATTAAGTTCCGAAGGAACGACAAATTTTGTAACAGCGGATTTTAATCCGTTGAAAATAAAACATCTTCAAAACAAGTTCCAGAGGAACGATACATTTCACAACAATTTTAAACCGCGACAATGATTCCCGTTTCTTTTTGAATCAAAAACCCATACATACTATCTCTTAAATCATTTCTTTGTTTATTACATCTAACCCGTTAAATTAATCCTGAAAACAATATGGGCCGAGCCTACGGCTCTTTTTATTGTGATGTCTATTTTTTACGACGGATTAAAATCCGTCGCTACAATTATGATTCGAGCCGATGGCTCTTTTGCGACGTTAACGCTTTATTTCATAAAAATCGATTATGTAAAACCTACCCTATTTCTATTATTCTATTTGGTTTATATGCATGAATTATGGTCGATTAACAACAAAAACAATCGAATAAGTAAGTTCCGAAGGAACGACAAATTTTGTAACAATGGATTTTAATCCGTTGAAAATAAAACGTCTTCAGAATAAGTTCCAGCGGAACGATACATTTCACAACAATTTTAAACCACCACAATGATCCCCCTTTCTTTTTGAATCAAAAATCCATGTACGATGTGTTAAACCGTTTTTTAATTCCCCCCAAACAGGTTAAACTTAAATAATCGGTTCACTTTGCTTCCAATTCATTTAGTTTCATTAAGTTTATAATACAAGATCTAATCTTACAAAAACAAATAAACTGATGTCCTATGAAACGCCCGGAGCAATTGACGAAATTAAAAAGCACTGAAAAGTGGGATGTGATTATAATTGGCGGAGGGGCAAGCGGTCTTGGAACTGCTCTTGACGCCGCAAGCAGAGGATACAAAACGATCTTGCTTGAAGCGGTAGATTTTGCAAAAGGAACTTCAAGCAGAAGTACCAAATTAGTTCATGGTGGCGTTCGCTATTTGGAGCAAGGCAATATTCACTTAGTGAGAGAAGCCTTAAAAGAGAGAGGTTTGATGGCCAAAAATGCTGGTCATCTAGTTAAAAACCAATCTTTTGTAATCCCTAATTACAACTGGTGGGGCGGTTACTTTTATACGATAGGATTAACCATTTATGATTTACTCGCAGGACGTTTAAGCTTAGGATCTTCAAAATATATTTCAAAGAAAAAAACAATTGAAATGCTTCCTACCGTCGAAGAAAAAGGGTTGGTAAGTGGTGTTATTTACCACGACGGGCAATTTGACGATTCACGCATGGCCATAAACATTGCTCAAACAGCCATAGAAAAAGGAGCTTGCGTTTTAAATTATTTCAAGGTTGTAAACTTACTAAAAGACGATACCAATCAAATTATTGGCGTTGAAGCCATAGACCATGAAACAGGTCACAAGTATGACATAAAAGGCTCGGCAATTATTAACGCTACCGGGGTTTTTACAAATGCCATCATGAAACTAAACGACACGGTTTACAAGAAATATATCGTTCCGAGTCAGGGGATTCATCTCGTATTTGACAAATCCTTTCTGCCGGGTGAGCAAGCCCTTATGATTCCAAAAACCAGTGACGGACGAGTTTTATTTGCAGTACCCTGGCATAACACAATTGTAGTAGGAACAACTGATACCTTAATTAGAAAACACAGTCTTGAACCTATTGCGCTCGAAAGTGAAATCGAATTTGTTTTGGAGACTGCTCAACGCTTTCTGGCAAAAAAACCTACGAGAGCAGATGTTTTATCTGTATTCGCAGGTTTACGTCCTTTGGCAGCTCCCGAAGAAGAAGGAAAAAGTACCAAAGAAGTTTCGCGAAGTCATAAAATTATTGTGTCGGAAACTGGCTTAATAACAATTACGGGAGGAAAATGGACTACTTACAGAAAAATTGCCGAAGATATCATCGATAAAGCGATCAGAATAGGAAAATTACCTAAAAAAGCCTGTACTACAGAGCATCTTCCCATCCATGGAAATCAGGCTACTACAGATTTAAACAGAATGAATCATTTGTATATTTATGGTTCTGATATTCCTAAAATACTCGAACTGGAACAAAATGAACCTGAATTAAAAGAAAAACTGCATTCAGATCACGAATTTATAATGGCCGAGGTAGCCTGGGCTATTCGGTATGAAATGGCCAGAACCGTCGACGACGTTTTAGCAAGACGGGTTCGATTATTATTCTTAGATGCCCGTGCTGCCATTCAATCATCTGAAAAAGTAGCACGATTGCTCGCAAAAGAACTGGGACATGACGAAGCCTGGATAAACAAAGAAATCTCAAACTTCAAAGGAATAGCCAGAGGTTTTCTTTTAAAAGAATTTCAATAGACCTTTATTAACTTAAGAAAATACAAGTCATGCAAAACAAACTAATTCTGGCACTTGATCAGGGAACAACTTCTTCCAGAGCTATAGTCTTTAATCATGGAGGAGAAATTGTAAGCATTTCTCAAAAAGCATTTAAACAGATTTTCCCAAAACCCGGATGGGTCGAACATAACCCAAACGAAATCTGGTCTTCTCAAATTAGTGTAGCTGCAGAAGCAATTGCTAAATTGGGGATATCGGGAAGGGAAATAGCCGCAATTGGAATAACCAATCAACGGGAAACTACTGTTGTTTGGGATCGGGAAACAAGCCAGCCTGTTTACAATGCCATTGTCTGGCAAGATCGCAGAACCGCTAAATATTGTGACGAATTAAAAGCACAAGGACATGCCGAAATGATTCAGACCAAAACCGGATTAATTCTGGATGCTTATTTTTCAGGAACCAAAGTAAAATGGATCCTGGATAACGTTCCCGGAGCACGGAAAAAAGCAGAACAAGGAAAACTTTGTTTTGGAACTGTAGACACTTGGCTCATATGGAAACTGACCCGAGGTAAATTATTTATGACCGATGTTTCTAATGCCAGCAGAACTTTATTATTCAACATCAACACTTTAGAATGGGACGATGAATTATTAGCCTTATTTGATATCCCGAGAGCCATGCTTCCTGAAGTAAAAGAAAGCAGCACCATTTATGGCGAAAGCTCTACTACCCTGTTTTCATCAAAAATTCCTATTGCCGGTGTTGCAGGAGATCAGCAGGCGGCTCTTTTTGGTCAGTTATGTACCACCAAAGGAATGATAAAGAATACTTACGGAACAGGTTGTTTTGTATTGATGAATACAGGTGAAAAACCAATTCGTTCTGCCAACAATTTATTGACTACTATAGCCTGGAAAATTAATGGCAAAACAACCTATGCGCTGGAAGGAAGCGTTTTTGTTGGAGGCGCAGCTGTACAATGGTTAAGAGATGGCGCAAAAATGATTAACAAATCAGAAGAAATAGAAACTCTGGCTGCCAGTGTCCCCGATAACGGAGGGGTTTACTTTGTTCCTGCACTAACTGGTTTAGGAGCTCCACACTGGGATCAATATGCCAGAGGTGCGATCTTTGGAATAACCAGAGGAACTACCAGTGCGCACATCGCCAGGGCCACTTTAGAAGGAATTGCTTATCAGGTAAACGATCTGCTAAAAGCTATGGAAGCAGATTTTGGAGGAAAAGGAAAAGAATTAAAAGTAGATGGAGGTGCTGCTACCAATAATCTGCTCATGCAATTTCAAGCAGACATTTATGGAAAAACGGTTACCAGACCAAAAACGCTCGAAACAACAGCTTTAGGTGCAGCTTATTTGGCAGGACTTGCTGTAGGATACTGGTCGGGTCTTGATGATTTGAAAGAACAATGGTCTATAGATCGTGTATTTTCTCCAAAAATGCCAAAACAAGAAGTCAATAAACTGGTTAAAAACTGGAATAAGGCCATTGGCCGCGCCTCAGACTGGATCGAAGAATAAAACAATTTAAACAAAGCAGTATATGACACCTTTTACAGCAGAAATTTTAGGTACTATGATAATGATCTTATTGGGTAATGGCGTCGTAGCAAACGTCGTACTGAAAGATACAAAAGGAAACAATTCGGGTTGGATTGTAATTACTACAGCCTGGGCATTTGCCGTTTTTACAGGCGTACTTGTTGCAGGACCTGTTAGCGGGGCACATTTAAATCCTATTGTTACACTTGCTTTGGCTCTTATCGGAAAATTCAATTGGAACTTAGTCCCTGCCTATATACTTGCCCAAGTAATTGGAGCCATGTTGGGTGCCTTTTTTGTATGGCTATCGCACAAAGATCATTTTGCGGCAACTGAAGATGAAAATGCCAAATTTGCCTGTTTCGCTACATCGCCGGCCATCAAAAATAATTTATCGAACCTAATAAGCGAGATCATTGCAACTTTTGTCCTGATCTTCTCCATTTTTTATATTGCCGGACCTCACCTGCAAATAGCCACAGATCCAAAAGCAACACTAGGTTTAGGAACCATTGGCGCACTTCCTGTCGCCATAGTCGTATGGGCAATAGGCCTGTCATTAGGAGGTACAACTGGTTACGCCATTAATCCCGCAAGAGATCTTGGACCAAGAATCGTACACGCCATCCTTCCTATAAAAGGAAGCAGCAATTGGAGTTATGCCTGGATTCCAATTATCGGGCCCATAATTGGAGCTAGTTTAGCCGCATTGTTGTACCTAATACTTAACTAACTTCGTCTATTTTAATCTAAATGATATGAGGTTAGGTAAAACTGTCGGGGCTGAATTCTGATCTAAGAAACAGATAATTCCAGTTTTAAAAAATCATTAAACTTTAGAAAATCAATTTTTCAAATAAAATTTATAGTATTTTTACAGTAACTCTACAGGGTTTGTATAACTAGAAAACGCATGTTATTTCAATTAACAAAAATTTAACATAACTGTTGTATATACAAATATTAAAAGTTATACATTTGTATATACAAATTATACACTTACGACTATGACAATTGAAGAGGTTATAAAAAGTACAGTTAAGATGGATAATGCGAAAAAAGTTATCTTGAATATCATGTACACGCAAAACGTAATTCAGGATCATTTCAACGAGTTGATAAAACCCTATGATCTGTCCGGAGAACAATATAATGTACTTCGCATATTAAGAGGACAAAAAGGAAACCCTGCTAATATGTGTGTGATACAGGAGCGTATGCTGGCCAAAACAAGTAACACAACCCGTTTAGTAGACAAACTGTTATTAAAAGATTTTGTTACCCGAAATGTTTGTCCAGGAAATCGACGTAAAATTGAAGTTTTAATCACCCAAAAGGGATTAGACGTATTGAAAGAATTAGATCCGAAAGTAGATGAACACGAGCGTTTGTTTGCTGAGAATATAAGTGCCGAAGAATTAGAATTATTAAATCAATTATTAGAAAAATACAGAACCCAACAAAATTAAAATTATGAGTACATTATTAGACAATCTAAATTGGAGATATGCTACAAAGAAATTTGATGCAACAAAAAAAATATCTTCTCAAGATTTAAACACTTTAAAAGAAGCCGTTAGATTAAGTGCTTCTTCATACGGATTACAACCTTACAAAGTGATTGTTGTAGAAAATCCGGAAATAAGAGAAAAATTAAAAGCTGCCGCTTACGGGCAAACACAAATTACAGACGCTTCTCAACTTTTTATTTTTGCTAACGACTTAAACCTTGGAGCAGATTCTGTTGACGATTATATCAATACAATCAGCGAAACAAGAGGTGTTCCTGCTGATGCTTTGGCCGGATTCAGTGACATGATGAAAGGAACTATTGCTAATTTATCTGTTGAAGCTAAAAACATCTGGACAGCGAAACAAACTTATATCGCTTTAGGAACCTTATTAACTGCAGCATCTGAATTAAAAATTGATGCTACTCCGATGGAAGGATTTAATGCTGCTGCATTTAATGAAATCTTAGGTTTTGACAAATTAGGTTTAAACGCTTCTGTTATTGCAACAGTAGGTTACAGACATGATGAGGACGAAACTCAACACTACAAAAAAGTTAGAAAATCACACGAGAATTTATTTATCACTATATAATTATTATTAATCCAAAATCAATTTTAACAAAATGAAAAATTTAAAGACAATTGCAATAGCATTATTCGTAGCAGTAGCTAGCGTTTCAGTAAACGCACAAACTAAAAAAATCGACGTAAAAGCAAGTACGATTAAATGGGTAGGTAAAAAAGTAACCGGAGAACACTCAGGAACAGTAAACTTCAAAGAAGGAGCTGTAGTTTTCAAAGGAAAAAAATTAACAGGTGGTAGCTTTACTGTGGATATGACTTCATTAACAGCAACAGACATTACCGGAGAATACCAAGGAAAATTAAACGGGCACTTAAAAGCTGACGATTTCTTTGGAACAGAGAAATTCCCAACTGCAAAATTAGTTTTCAAAACTATCGGAGCAAAATCTACTGATGTTTACACAGTAACTGCTGATTTAACGATTAAAGGAATTACAAAACCTGTAACTTTTGATATCACTGTAAGCGGAAATACTGCTACAACTGCATTAAAAGTAGACAGAACTAAATACGGTATCAAATACAACTCTGGTAACTTCTTCGAAAACTTAGGAGACAAAACCATTAATGACGATTTCGAATTGACTGTAGCTTTAAAATTCTAATCGCAGAAAAAACAGCAATTCTTAATATTATAAGAAAAACCCCAATAGTTTAAGACTATTGGGGTTTATTTTTACATTATTTTCAAAAAAATAACATTCTTAATACTCCCCTAACGCTTTCGTAATACCATTCAAGACTTTGATTAACATTGGCCCTCTACTTTTGAACTTATTAAAAATCAAAAACTAGAAATCAAAATCATAGTTATGAAAACAAAAATACTACTTGCAATCATCACTCTTCTAAGTTCTTTTTTTCTACAGGCACAACAACCGCCCAAAGGAATTTTTGGTAACTCAAACTGGATGAACAACTGGACCAATTTTAAACCCGCCAACACCGAATATAGCGAAGCTACAAACATTATTGCAGGAACGATCAATAAAGACACCAAACTTCTAAAACGCAATACGTATCAATTAGTTGGAGTTGTTTATGTGACCAATAATGCTGTACTGTCGATAGAACCCGGAACGGTAATCAGAGGAGACGACAAAACCTGCGGAACGCTGGTGATTACCAACGGATCAAAAATTGTTGCCGAAGGTCTTGAAACAGACCCTATCGTTTTTACTTCCAATAAAGAAATTTCAGAAAGAAAACCGGGAGACTGGGGCGGAATCATCATTCTGGGAAAAGCTCCTATTAATACCTTAGGCGGAATACACGTTCTTCCTTTTGATCTTGAACCCATGTTAAACCATTACGGAGGTCAGGATGCCGAAGACAACTCAGGAGTTTTAAAATATGTGCGTATTGAATATTCCGGTCGAAAATTAAGCGCGGCCAAAGAACTTAACGGACTATCATTAGCTGGTGTAGGGAAAAAAACAATTTTAAGTAACATTCAGATTAGTTACTCCAATGATGATTCTTTCGAATGTTATGGTGGAGATTTAAACCTGAACAATCTGGTTTCATACAGGACTACTGATGACGATTTTGATTTTACCCAGGGTGCACAAATCAATATCAATAATAGTATTGCCATTCGCCATCCCTTTTCATCAGACGTTTCAGGTTCAAGATGTTTCGAAGTTGACTCCTACGACAAAATAGGGAATACCGATATGAGCAAGAAATTAACCAAAATAAATGCCAGCAATATTACGCTGGTAAATCTGGAAGAAAACAATCAGGGGCTCGTAAGAGAATCGGTTTATGTGAGAGAAAACACCTTTTTTAACTTAAGCAACAGTATTGTTTCCGGGTTCACTCCTTTTGTTTTATTAGAAGGAAATATTGGGAACGGAGAAGTCAATTTAGCCAAAATCACCTTCAAAAACCTAATTGTTAACAATTGCAATGGCGGAATTACAAGTGAAGCTGGCGGCGCAAATACAGCAATTGAGAGTTTTTACAACAATCCTGTTTTCGATATAAATTTTACTAAAATTAAAAACAGCGAATTGTTTGCAACGCCTAATATCAAAGGAAATCCAGACTTTAGAATGAACGTAAACAACACGATAGCTATTGGTAATTAAGACATTAAAAAAGCTGCATTTGCAGTAAAATTTAACAAATTTCAAAAATTATAAAAGTTTTTTTTGATTTTTTATGTCCTGTAATTCAAATTACATTTATATATTTGTGAAATCAAAATAAGATATGAAAACAATAATGAACAATACTTGGTGGTGGAAGAATTTACGTCGAACGTCGTGAACAAAGCTTCCTATGGTATTGTAAACTATAAATATAAAAGGCTTGTCATCACGACAAGCCTTTTTTTTTGGTCAAAACACAAGTAAAAAAATAGTAAAAACTTAATAAACGAAATACTTTGAAACCTTTTATACTCAACACACACTACAAACAAATTCTGGCCGATACCGTTACGCCGGTAAGTGTTTATTTTAAAATCAGGGATAAATTCCCAAACAGCCTTCTACTGGAAAGTAGTGATTATCATGGAAATGACAACAGTTTCTCTTACATCTGCTGCAACCCGATTGCGACGATTAAAATTGAAAATGAAACCATTTCAAAAACTTTTCCTGACGGAACTAAGGAGCGAATTTCAATTGACAGTTCAACAAATATTCCGGAAATACTTCAGGAATTTTCAAGTCAGTTTCAATCAGAGAAAAACGACTTTAAATTCATCAATAATGGTTTGTTCGGGTACATTTCTTACGATGCCGTTCGTTATTTTGAGAAAGTTTCGATTGCCAAAAAAGACAAAGCTACTTTAATTCCGGATGTTTTTTATGCCGTTTATCAAAACATCATTGCCATCAATCACTTTAAAAATGAGGCTTACATTTTTTGTCACAGCGTTGATGGAAAAAACAACATTTCGGAAATCGAACAATTGCTGCAATCCCGAAATATTGCTTCGTATAAATTTACCAAAGAAGGTGAAGGTTTCTCTAATTTAACCGATGAAGAATTCAAACACAATGTGGCTTTAGCCAAAAAACACTGTTTCCGTGGAGATGTTTTCCAATTGGTACTTTCACGTCGTTTTACCCAAGGTTTCAAAGGAGATGAATTCAATGTATATCGTGCTTTACGCAGTATAAACCCGTCTCCGTACTTGTTCTTCTTTGATTATGGCGACTTTAAAATATTCGGCTCTTCACCTGAGGCACAAATCATTGTAAAAAACAGAAAAGCAGAAATTCATCCTATAGCCGGTACTTTTAAAAGAACCGGAAATGACGAACAGGATGCCGTTTTGGCCAAACAGCTTTCAGAAGATAAAAAAGAAAACAGCGAACACGTCATGTTAGTCGATTTGGCCAGAAATGATCTAAGCAGAAATGGTCATGATGTAAAAGTTGAAAAATACAGAGAAGTTCAGTTTTTCTCTCATGTCATTCACCTGGTTTCAAAAGTAACAGGTTATTTACACGAGAAAGCAACAACCATGCAGGTAGTTGCCGATACTTTTCCGGCAGGAACTTTAAGTGGTGCTCCAAAACACAGAGCCATGCAATTAATTGAAGATTACGAAAAAACCAATCGCAATTTCTACGGAGGCGCCATCGGATTCATGGATTTTGAAGGCAATTTCAATCACGCCATTATGATTCGAACGTTCCTCAGCAAAAATCACCAATTGCACTGTCAGGCCGGTGCCGGAATAGTAGCCAGCTCTGACGAAGAAAGCGAAATGCAGGAAGTTTACAATAAACTAAGAGCATTGAATACAGCCTTAGAGATGGCGGAGAAAATATAAGTTTTTTTGTTTCAGGTTTTGTTTGCGTTGCAACAACATGAAACTTGAAACCTGAAACAAAAAGAACCTGAAACTTGAAACAAAACTAAAAAACAACCATAAACACAAACTAAAAAAAACGATGAAGAACATTATTCCATTTTTGATTGCTATTGTATTATTTGCTTCTTGTGAAACTAAAAAAGAATCAGACAAACTTCCTTTAAACGGAACCTGGCGTCTGATATCAGCTGAAACCACAGAAAAAGATTCCTCTTTCTCGACTTTCAATCCAAAAACAAAAATGATTAAAATTATAAATGATACTCATTTTGCTTTTTTCAATCATGATTTGAACAACGGAAAAGACAGTACCGCTTTGTTCTTCGGCGGAGGTGGAAAATATACTTTAAAGGATAGCACTTACACCGAAAATCTGGAATACTTTAACAACCGTCAGTGGGAAAACAATACCTTTAAGTTTGTAATAAAAATCAAAAATGACACCCTGATTCAAAAGGGAATCGAAAAAATAGAAAAATTAGGCGTAGATCGTATTATTACTGAAAAATACGTTCGAGAAAAATAAAAAAAATGTTTCAGGTTTTCTTTGTTTCAGGTTTCAAGTTATTGGAATCTGGAACCTGAAACCTGAAACTTGAAACAAAAAACACAATGAAAAAAATATTAGTTATAGACAATTACGATAGTTTCACTTATAATTTAGTACACTATCTGGAGGATTTAAACTGTGAAGTTACAGTATACAGAAACGATGAATTTGACATTGAAGAAATCGCCTCTTTTGATAAAATATTACTTTCTCCCGGTCCGGGAATTCCGGATGAAGCGGGATTATTGAAAGCCGTGATTCAAAAATATGCTCCAACAAAAAGTATTTTAGGCGTTTGTTTAGGACAACAGGCTATCGGAGAAGTTTTCGGAGGAACACTTTCAAACCTTGACAAAGTCTATCACGGTGTTGCAACAAATGTAAAAACAGTAGTTTCAGACGAAATTTTGTTTGAAGGTTTAGGAAATGAATTCGAAGTTGGTCGTTACCATTCATGGGTTGTTGATGCCAACTTGCCAGATGTTCTTGAAGCCACTTCAGTTGATGAAAACGGGCAAATTATGTCACTAAGACACAAAACATTTGATGTAAGAGGCGTTCAGTTTCATCCCGAAAGTGTTTTAACACCAAATGGAAAAAGGATTTTAGAGAATTGGATAAAGAGTTAATTTAGTACTTATAAACACTTAAACAAAAAAACATTTTGACTTACAAAGATTATCTAGCAAACTAGTTGATCTTTGTAAAATTAAACTTTAAACATTCAAAAACACAATAATGAAAAAAAAATTACTGTTATTATTTATTCTAATATCATCTTACATATTTGCTGCTGATGTAACCGGAAATGTATTTTTAGACAACACTACAAATTTTGAAAACTGCATAATAACATTCACACCTGTATCTCCAAGTGCCGTTTTGGGTCAAACCAGTTCACAAGCAAATGGTAGTTTTATAGCAAATATTACAAATGGAGTTTATAATATAAAATATGAAAAAGCAGGTTACCAAACCTATGAATTATTAAACGTTTTTGTTAGTAATGCTTTAGTGTTAAATAATGTAACACTGTCATCTAACAATTTGGTATTGGTAAATGGTAATGTAAGTGGATTATGGACAAAAGGGAATACGTACAGAGTTACAGGAAATATAACTGTTCCTGCAGGGCAAACTTTAACCATTGAAGAGGGTGTAGAAATAAAATTTGATGGCTATTATTCTTTGATAGTAAATGGAACTTTATTAGCAAATGGTTCCTCAAATAAATATATCAAGTTTACTTCAAATAAAACTTCTCCAACAAATAAAGATTGGAATCAAATACTAATAAATGGTGTTTCAAAAATGGATTATTGTATTATAGAACAAGGAAAAGCAAAGAATGATGACAATATCGGTATTTTAAATGTAACCGGAAACCTAACTCTAACAAATAGTATCGTTAGAAATTCTGAACAAAGTGCTATTAGTATTAGAAATGCAGGTACCATAACCGTTAAAAACAATAAAATATATAACTGTGCTTATGGATTATCGATTAATACAACAGAAAAAATTGTTGTCGAGAATAATGAAATCTTTAATCATTCTTTAATAGGTTTAAATATCTATTCCGCAAATCTCTCATCAATATTCAAAAACAATATTATTCACGATTGCAATTACTCTGGAGTACAATTATTTAGCATGAATCACACCTTCGAACGTAATATAATTTATAATACTAATACTGGAATATATGTAGTTTATTGCAAGCCAAATATTACAAATAACACCATTTTATTTAACAGAGATGGTATAATTTTATATGATAATGAAACTTATGCAATATCAAATCCTATCATTAACTCTAATATTATAGCTCATAATTCAAGATATGCAATATACTCGAAAAACATTAACAAACCAGAATCAGTGTCGTATAATTTATTTTATGATAATGGAAGCGGAACAGGCAATCTTTTACCTGTAGGTGTTGGTCCAATAGTTACAACAAATAAGAACAATACTCCCTCTGATGCGTACTATAACATATTTGTAAATCCCGAATTTGAATCTATTAATTCATCCGAAGATTCTTTCTGCAGCTTAAGGAATAATTCTCCAGCTGTTAACGCAGGCGATCCATCAATAAATATATCCAATCGTACTATTGTAGATATCGGGGCAAAAGAACTAGGTGGTAATTTATCTAATGGAGAATTCACAAATCATAAATTAACCAATGTAAAAGTTTTCCCTAATCCAACAAGTGATTTCTTATCGTTTGAAACAAATCAAAATTACACATTCGATTCAATCAAATTTTTCGATATAAACGGTAAAACTATTGACCAAATTAAATTAGAAGAATCTACATCTTCCTATCAATGGAAAGTCTCAAGTAACTTTACTAAAGGCGTATATCTATATGTAATTATGAACGGAAATTCAATTATTGATTCAGGGAAATTTATCAAAAAATAAAAACAAATTCTATTTTAAATAGAGTTTTAAGGAATTAAAAAATGAAAAACATACTAAATAAATTAATCAACCACGAAGTGCTCTCGAAAGAAGAGGCCAAAGACGTATTGATTAACATCTCAAGCGGCGCTTATAATCCAAGTCAGATCTCGGCATTTTTGACCGTATTTATGATGCGCAGTATTACAATTGACGAGCTTTCGGGTTTTCGTGAAGCTTTATTAGAATTGTGCATTCGCGTTGATTTGTCAGCCTATAACGCCATCGATTTGTGCGGAACGGGTGGTGACGGAAAAGATACGTTTAACATTTCGACTTTGGCTTCATTTGTAGCGGCCGGAGCCGGAATAAAAGTGGCAAAACACGGGAATTATGGTGTTTCATCGATTTCCGGATCCAGCAACGTTATGGAGAAAATGGGCATAAAATTCAGTAATGATCCTGCATTTTTAGAAAAATGTATCGATCAGACGGGAATTTGTGTTTTGCACGCACCGCTATTTCATCCTGCTATGAAAAATGTCGGCCCAATCAGAAAAGAGCTAGCCGTAAAAACATTTTTCAATATGCTGGGGCCAATGGTAAACCCATCGTTTCCTAAAAATCAACTGGTTGGTGTTTTCAATTTAGAATTAGCCCGAATGTATGCTTACTTATATCAAAACACCGATGTGAATTTTACAATCCTGCATTCACTTGACGGTTATGACGAAATATCTTTAACAGGTCCGACAAAAATCATTACAAGTGATATGGAAGGTATGTTAAAACCTGAGGATTTTAACGTTCGTCTTCTATCACAAAGAGAGATTGAAGGAGGAAGAACAATTGAAGAATCAGCAGATATGTTTGTCAATATTATTTCCGGTAAAGGAAGCGAAGCACAAAATAATGTGGTTTGCGTAAATGCAGCAATGGCGATTTCGACGGTAACAAAATGTTCTCCGCAAGAAGGCTTTAAACAGGCCAAAGAAAGTCTATTTTCCGGAAAAGGACATCAGGTACTTAAAAAATTACAAGAATTAAGCAGGTAAAAAAATTGTTTCAAGTTTCAGGTTTCAAGTTATTGAAGCGAACCTGAAACTTGAAACCTGAAACAAATACAACAATGAACATTCTAGATAAAATAATTGTAGATAAAAAACGAGAAGTCGTTCTGAAGAAATCCATCATTCCGGTTTCGCAATTGGAGGCTTCCGTATTTTTTGGAAGAGAAACGATTTCTTTAAGTCAAAAACTAAGAACAAGTTCGACAGGAATTATTGCCGAACACAAACGCCGCTCTCCTTCAAAAGCTGTAATCAATCAGAGTTTTACCGTTGAAGAAGTGGTTAAAGGATACGAAAATGCCGGCGCATGCGGGATTTCAGTTTTAACCGACGGGAAGTATTTCGGAGGTTCTTTAGACGATTTACTTTTAGCAAGAGCCAGCGTAAATATTCCGCTTTTGCGAAAAGAATTTATCGTTGATGAATATCAGATTTTAGAAGCCAAAGCGTATGGAGCAGATTTAATCCTTCTTATTGCAGCGGTTTTAACCCGGGAAGAGATCAAATCCTTATCGGAATTTGCAAAACAGTTAGGTTTAGAAGTTTTACTGGAAGTACACAATCAGGAAGAATTAGAGAAATCGATCATGCCAAGCCTGGATATGCTTGGGGTGAACAACAGAAACCTGAAAACCTTCGAAGTAAGTCTGGATTTCAGCAAACAGCTGGCATCACAGATTCCGGATGATTTTGTAAAGGTTTCAGAAAGCGGAATTTCAACTGTTGAAGCCATTTCAGAACTAAGACCTTACGGTTACAATGGTTTTCTGATAGGTGAAAACTTCATGAAAACAGCGAATGCCGGGCAGGCAGCAACTGAATTTATTCAACAGCTGTAAGCTATAGGCTATAAGCCTAAAGCTTATTACTTAAACTCTAACAAATCGATAAAAAATAATACGGCATGCAGCAAAAGCGTATAGCTTACTGCCTATTGCTTAAAGCATAAAAACATGAAACTAAAAATCTGCGGTATGAAATATCCCGACAATGTACTCGAGACAGGAGCACTCCTGCCCGACTATATGGGATTTATTTTCTGGGAAAAATCCGCTCGCTATTTTGACGGAACAATTCCGGAATTGATTCATACCATAAAAAAGACGGGGGTTTTTGTGGATGAAACCGTTGATGGTATTATATCAAAAGCAGACAAATATCATTTACAGGCCGTTCAGTTACACGGAAAAGAATCTGTTGAATTTTGTCAGGAGTTAAAAGCTAAAATTGATGCCAAAATTGATGTTACCATCGAAATCATAAAAACATTCTCTATCGATGACAATTTTGATTTTGAAGTTTTAACTCCTTTTGAAAACGTATGTGATTATTTTCTGTTTGATACCAAAGGAAAACTACCCGGAGGAAACGGAACCACATTTGACTGGAAAATATTAGAAAATTATAAATCGGAGAAACCTATTTTCTTAAGTGGTGGCATTGGAATTGAAGAAGTACCTGCCATAAAAAATCTCAAAATTCCTATTTATGCTGTAGATGTAAACAGTAAATTTGAGACAGCGCCGGGATTGAAAAATATAAGTCTATTAAGAAAGTTTCAGAAAAACCTAAAACCTGCTACTTTAAACCCTAAACAATTATACAATGAACTATAATGTGAACGAAAAAGGATATTACGGAGAATTTGGAGGGGCTTATATTCCCGAAATGCTGTATCCGAATGTAGAAGAATTACGTCAGAATTACTTAAAAATAACAAGCGAACCTGATTTTAAGGCCGAATTTGACCAATTATTAAAAGATTATGTAGGCCGTCCAAGTCCGCTTTATTTTGCCAAACGAATATCAGAAAAATACAATACAAAGGTCTATCTGAAAAGAGAAGATTTAAACCATACCGGAGCACATAAAGTCAACAATACGATCGGACAGATTTTGGTTGCAAAACGTCTGGGCAAAAAAAGAATTATTGCCGAAACGGGTGCAGGTCAGCATGGTGTGGCAACCGCTACAGTTTGTGCTTTAATGGGATTGGAATGTATCGTGTATATGGGTGAGATTGACATCGCACGTCAGGCACCAAACGTAGCACGTATGAAAATGTTAGGCGCCGAAGTTCGTCCGGCACTTTCAGGCTCCAAAACATTAAAGGATGCTACCAATGAAGCGATTCGTGACTGGATCAACAATCCGGTAGATACACATTATATTATAGGTTCGGCAATTGGGCCACATCCTTATCCTGATATGGTAACCCGTTTTCAAAGTGTTATTTCAGAAGAAATCAAATGGCAGCTGAAAGAGAAAGAAGGACGTAAAAACCCAGATTATGTCGTAGCCTGTATTGGTGGCGGAAGTAATGCGGCTGGAACCTACTATCACTTTCTACACGAACCCGAAGTTGGAATCATTGCGGTAGAAGCAGCCGGAAAAGGGGTTGACAGTGGGCACAGTGCGGCAACCAGTAAATTAGGAAAAGTAGGTATTATTCACGGTTGTAAAACCCTTTTGATGCAAACTCCTGACGGACAAATTACCGAACCCTATTCCATTTCCGCGGGACTTGATTATCCGGGAGTTGGTCCGATGCATGCGCATTTGGCACAAAGCGGTCGTGGAGAGTTTTTCTCTGTTACTGATGATGATGCTATGAATGCGGGGTTGCAGCTTACCAAATTAGAAGGAATTATTCCGGCAATCGAAAGCGCACATGCCTTTGCTGTTTTAGATCAGAAGAAATTCAAACCAACCGACATCGTGGTGATCAGTCTTTCTGGTCGTGGAGATAAGGATTTAGACAATTATATCGAGTATTTTAAATTGTAATACAATGGCAACTATGGAAAAGTTATTCTCTTACGGAACATTACGGTCGAAAGAAATTCAGATGCGACTCTTTAAGAAATTGTTAGTCGGCACTCCGGATCAACTGCTGGGTCACAGGCTGAAAAGTCTGCGAATAGAGGAAGAATTTGGAATGGCAGATTATGTTGTCGTGGTACCAACCGAAGCTCCTTCAGATCCTATACACGGAGTTGTTTTCGATATTTCAGGTTCTGATTTGGCTAAAGTAGATTTATTCGAATCCAATGCTTACAAAAGAATTCAGGTAACCCTAAACTCCGGAGTAGTTGCCTGGGTTTATATCGAAAACTAATAATCGCAAACAAAACAAAACTGACAGGTTTTTGAAACCTGTCAGGTTTAATAAAATATATTAAAAATGAACAGAATAACTCAAAAATTACAAGAAGATAAAAAGATACTTTCTATTTATTTCTCAGCCGGATATCCTAACTTAAATGATACCGTTCAGATCATTCAGGATTTAGAGAAAAATGGTGTCGATTTAATCGAAATTGGTTTACCTTTTAGCGATCCTTTGGCCGATGGTCCAACCATTCAGGCGAGTTCTACGCAGGCGCTTCACAATGGAATGACCACTAAAATTCTTTTTGACCAGCTGAAAGATATTCGCGAAAGCGTAAAAATTCCGTTGATTATCATGGGATATTTCAATCCGATGTTACAATACGGTATCGAAGAGTTTTGTAAAAAATGTGCCGAAATTGGTATCGACGGATTAATTATTCCGGATTTACCGGTAGATGTGTACGCAGAACAATACAAAGCGATTTTCGAAAAATACGGCTTAATCAATATCTTCTTGATTACCCCACAAACTTCAGACGAACGCATTCGTTTTATCGACAGCGTTTCAAACGGCTTTATTTATATGGTAAGTTCCGCAAGTGTGACAGGTTCTCAGGCAGGTTTTGGAAATATTCAGGAAAGCTATTTCGAAAGAATTGCCCAAATGAATCTTAAAAACCCACAAATTGTAGGCTTTGGAATTTCAAATAAAGAAACATTCGATCAGGCTACTAAGTTTGCAAAAGGAGCTATTATTGGAAGTGCTTTTATTAAACATTTAAGTGAAAACGGCTCTGGAAAAATTGAAGAATTTATTGGAGAGATCAGATAAGTGATCAAACGAAAATATCTAATTTAAAAAGAAGTTTCCAAGTATCCTCTAAAAAATGATATAATTACTGTAGAATTTAAAGACTACAAACTATACAATTTCAAGATATTAAAACTAAACAATTCAGAAATGGAATTGTTAAATTTAAAAGAAAAGTGAGCATACCGATACATAAGGTAATACTTGATTTGTCATTCCGACGAAGGAGGAATCTTCGTTGCAAGATCGACAAAGATTGGAACTTGAATCGCGAAGCTACTTGTGGATTCCTCCTTCGTCGGAATGACAAGCTTGTCAACATTCTTAAGCTGAACTAATTGGTTCAGCTTTTTTTATGCCTTAATACTACCTTACAAATAGCATAATTTAACATAAAACGCCCTCGTTGCTTTATGTTAATATTTTGTTAAAATAAAATTAAACAACTGTTTAAATTAAACGGTTGTTTAATTTTGTACCCGATTAGAAACAATACCATGTTAAACTTCGAATTAAACGACAAAAAAATTCAGATTCTGGAAGTCGCTGAAAAGCTATTCTCTGAAAAAGGATTTGAAGGTACTTCAATACGAGACATCTCCAAACACGCAAAAATCAACATTGCAATGGTTTCGTATTATTTTGGCTCTAAAGAAAGACTGCTGGAAGCTCTCATTATTTACAAAACTGCCGATTTAAAACTACAACTCGAAAATTTATTACAGGAAAATATCGAACCTCTCGATAAAGTCAATAAATTAATCGAAATTTACATCACCAGAATAAGTTGTAACAAAGGGATTTTCAGAGTTTTACACTTTGAACTCAACTCTAAAAAAAGAGAAAAAAGCATGATTGCCTTTACAGAACTTAAAAAAGGAAACTTAAAATCTGTTGAAAGTATTATTACACAAGGTCAGTCTAAAGGAGTATTTAGAAAAGATGTAATTATTCCGCTTATTACTCCCACTATTATTGGAACCTTTTTTCACTTTCATATGAATAGGCCTTTTTTTGAGGAACTATTAAATTTAAAAACAGAAGCGATGTACAACGATTACATCAAAAACAGTCTTACAAAGCACATTCAACAAACTATAAAAGCTCTACTTGTTTATGAAAATTAATCAATTAATGCTCTTTGGCCTTTTCTTCATCGGAATTTCGTCAATAGAAGCACAAGAAAAAACAAGTTTAACCTTAGACGAGGCCGTGAAAATGGCTTGGGAAAAAAGCAACGAAGTTACGCTTGCCAAAACTAAGGTAAACTCGAAAAAATACGAACTCCAAGAGGTTAAAAATCATCAATATCCTGACCTGAAAATTTCTGGCCAGTACCAACGACTGACAAAAGCTTCTATCGACATGCACAATAATGGTGATCAGGCAAATTCAGGACCAATGGCATCTCCGGATCAGGCATTGTTAGGAATGGCTAATCTTAGTTTACCAATATTCTCAGGATTCAAAATTCAGAACAGCATTAAGGCTTCCGATAATTTATACGAAGCTGAAACTGCTTATGCGGAAAAAACAAAAGAAGATGTAGCTTTACGTGTGGTTACCTATTATACCGCTTTATACAAGGCTCAAAAAACATTGGATCTTTTGAACGAAAATCAAAAACAGGCCAAACAACGTGTTACTGACTTTACGGAATTAGAGAAAAACGGAATTATCCCGAGAAACGATTTATTGAAAGCGCAATTATTGGTTTCAAAAACGCAATTATCTATTGATGAAGCAAATAACAACATCAATAATATTAATTTCTACCTGACTACGCTATTAAAACTGGAGCCAAGTGTAAAACTTCAGGTTAACGAAGCTGATTTCTTCAATTTAAAAACCAACAATGCACCAACATCAGATGCATTGGCACTGGAGAACAGAAAAGATTTAGAAGCGATTCGTTTTCAACAAAAAGCAAGTGAGGCCAATATCAAAATAGCAAAAGCCGGTTATTATCCTTCTCTTGCCTTATTGGGTGGTTATACCGCTTTTGATTTGAAAGACTTTATTACGGTAAAATATGCTATGAATTTTGGAGTAGGTTTAACCTATGATTTATCAGGCATCTATAAAAACAGTGCTTCGGTAAAAGTAGCAGAAAGTAAAGCACTTGAAGCCAAAAACTCTGAAGCAATTATGACGGATCGTATTAAAATCGAAGTTCAGAAATCTATTGAAGATTATGACTTAGCGATCAATCAGAGTGTGGTTTATGACGAAGCGCTTCAACAAGCTACGGAAAACTACAGACTGGTAAAAGACAAATTTGATAATGGGCTGTCAGACACTAATGATTTGGTAGAAGCTGACGTAGAACATTTAAGCGCTAAAATAAATACTGCTTTATCGAAAGCTACTATTATCCAAAAATATTACGAATTACTTTCAGTATCAGGACAATTATCACAATCATTCAATCTTTCTAAAATATAATCGACAGCTCTCATGGAAAAGAAAAAAACAAATACTAAATTCATCATTATACTAACCGTTTTGATTTTAGTGGGTGGAACTTACGGAATAACAAAGTACATGCACTCTTTAGCTCACGAAGAAACGGATGATGCTCAGATTGAGAAAAAAATGAATCCGATTATCCCAAGAGTATCGGGCTATATTAGCAAAGTGTATGTAAAAGATAACGACTTTGTAAAAAAAGGAGATACTTTATTTACGATTGACAAAAGAGATTATCAATTAAAAATTGACGAGGCAAATGCTGCTTTGTTAGGTGCCGAAGGTCAATACGAAGCTGCAAAAGCTGATATTGGAAGCGCAAATGCAAGTATCTCAGTGTCAGACGCAAATATGAGATCGGCAACAGGTTCTATTGAAAGTGCCAAAATCAGATTGAGACAAATTACAAGCGACTACAACCGTTACAACAATTTGTACAAAACGCATACGATTACAAAACAACAATACGAGCAGGCCTTAACTGCTAAAGAAGAAGCCGAAAATCAGGTACGTGTTTTAGAGCAACAACAAAGAGCAAGTTCTTACCAAAAATCGGTAATTGAATCTAAGTCTAAAGCTTCTGACAAACAAACTGAAGTGGCTGCTGCCAACATCAAAAAAGCAAAAACAATGTTAGATGTTGCTCATTTAAACCTTAGTTATACGGTTGTAACTGCTGCAATAGACGGTCAGGTTTCTAAAGTTGATATTCAGCCTGGGCAATTGGTTCAGCCGGGACAATCTTTATTTTATATCATCAACAACAACGAAGCGTGGGTTGTAGCTAACTTTAAAGAAACACAATTAAATAAAATGGTTGTGGGACAAAAAGTAAGCTTAAAAGTTGACGCTTATCCAAAATATGAGTTCAAAGGAACGGTAACTTCTTTTTCTCCTGCAACCGGATCTCGTTTTTCTTTATTGCCACCTGATAATGCAACCGGTAACTTCGTTAAAACAATCCAGAGATTACCTGTGAAAATTAGTTTGGATGAATCAAATGATCCGGAGAAAGTAAAATTACTAAGACCAGGGATGAATGTTGATGTAGATGTACATTTAAAATAAAATATGGCAACAGCAGTACAAGCAGATGACGATTTAGTAGAATACGGATACAGACGTGTCATAATCACGATTACAGCGGTACTTTGTGCCTTGCTTGAAATCGTAGATACGACCATTGTAAACGTAGCACTAACAGACATGCGAGGTAGCCTTGGTGCTACTTTAACTGATGTGGCTTGGGTAATTACAGCATACGCAATCGCGAATGTTATTGTAATTCCGATGACGAGCTGGCTTTCGCAACAATTTGGAAGACGTAATTATTTTGTGGCTTCGATCATAATATTTACAGTCTGCTCCTTCTTATGCGGTAATGCCAGTAATATATGGGAACTGGTAGCTTTTAGGTTTGTACAGGGTATGGGTGGAGGAGCCTTACTCGTAACTGCCCAAACGATTATTACCGAAAGTTATCCTGTAGCAAAACGTGGAATGGCTCAGGCGATTTACGGAATGGGTGTAATTGTAGGTCCAACCTTAGGTCCGCCATTAGGAGGATATTTGGTAGACAACTACTCCTGGCCTTATATCTTTTACATCAATATTCCATTGGGAATTATTGCTACTATTTTAGCATTAACTTTCGTAAGAAGTCCAAAATACGGAGAAAAATTAAAAGCCAATCAGGTAGACTGGTGGGGAATTATATTGCTTGCGGCCTTTATCGGATCTTTGCAATTCGTTCTGGAGCATGGGCAACAAGACGATTGGTTCAACGATTCGACTATTGTAACGTTAAGTGTGGTTACGGTTCTTGGATTAATTTTATTTGTTTGGAGAGAGCTTACTTATAAACATCCAATCGTAAATTTAAGTGTTTTAAAGGATGGAAATCTTAGAATTGGAACCGTAATGTGTTTTATTCTTGGTTTCGGTCTGTACGGATCGACTTTAATTATCCCAATCTACACGCAATCTATTTTAGGATGGACTGCAACAGATGCCGGATTATTATTGATTCCGGGATCGATTACCACGGCAATCATGATGCCTTTTGTGGGGAATATGATCCAGAGAGGTGTTCCTCAGGGATATATGGTAGGAGTAGGATTCCTTGTTTTCTTTTTCTTTACCTTTATGATGCAAACCCGAATGACTCCGGATACTGGTGTTGAACATATGTACTGGCCGTTAATTTTAAGAGGAATTGGTTTGGGACTGCTTTTTGTACCTATCACCACCCTATCTCTTTCGACCTTAAAAGGAAAACATATTGGTGAAGGAGCTGCTTTTACCGGAATGATGCGACAATTAGGTGGTTCTTTTGGTATTGCCATCATCACCACTTTTATCACCCGTTTGAGTCAGGAACACAGAGTAAACTTACTGACCAATTTAGATCCTGCAAAATACGATGTACAACAACGTATTGCGGGAATGCAGAGAGCCTTTATGTCTAAAGGATATTCAGCCGATGTGGCACTGAAAAAAGCTTATCAGGCTTTGGAATATTCCGTACTGAAACAAAGTACCGTAATGGCATACATGGACATTTTCATGTATCTCGGCATCATGTTCTTATGCTGTATCCCAATTATTCTTTTAATCAAAAAAGGGAAAAACAAAATTAATCCTGCTGATGCAATGCATTAATAATAATTGATTTATAATACGCAAAACGCCGAGTTCATTCCTGTAACTCGGCGTTTATTTTTTGTCATTATTTGTGCTATCCCTCTAAATTCCCGGGGATTGAAACCCCTGGCTACAATACAGTCTGAGTCTACGACTCATTTGACTGTAAGGAAAAACCTTAGCACCTCAGCATCTTAGTCCCTCAGCACCTTTAAAAAACCTATCTCGTAAAAACCAGATGATTCCCTTTCGAAAGATTAGCATCAAACTGATATCCTTCGTAATTAAATCCTTTTAAATCCTCAATCGTTTCGGCATTGGTATCGATAATATAACGAACCATCATTCCCCTCGCCTTCTTGGCAAAGAAGCTGATTATTTTTAATTTTCCATCTTTATAATCTTTAAAGTCTGGTGTAACTACAGGAACTTTTAACGCTTTTACATCAACTGCTGAAAAATATTCATTACTGGCTAAATTCACAAACAGTTCCCCTTTTGTCAATTCTTTGTTCAATGCTTTTGTTACCGTTGGTTTCCAGAATTCATGCAGGTTTTTATACTCCCCTACAGGCAATTTTGTTCCCATTTCTAAACGGTAAGCCTGCATTAAATCCAGGGGTTTCAGAACACCGTAAAGTCCTGATAAGATTCGGAGTTTACTTTGTAGCACCTCCAGTTTCTCTATCGGAATACTATAAGCATCCAGACCAGTATAAACATCTCCATCAAAAGTATAGACTGCCGGACGGGCATTTTCGGGTGTAAATGGCGTTTTCCAATCCTGATTTCTCTTCCAGTTCAAATCAGATAATTTATCTGAAATAGACATTAATTCAGATAATTCGGCAGGTTTTTTAGTCTTTAATATTTTATGAACCACACGCGCTTCTTTTAAAAAAGCAGGTTCTGTATATTGAGTTGTAGGTAATTCTTTTTCGAAATTTAATGACTTCGCAGGCGATATAACAATTTTCATGTGTGCATTTTTATATCCTTCAAAAATACAAATTGAAATTCTAAAAATAACAGATCCGAATTGATTTGTTCGATTATAGTATAAATGTTTCTTTTCGCTACGAATCAGACGAATTTTCACTAATTTCTTTTTTCTATAGTCAAGCTAATTCATGGAAATTCGTGCAATTCGTGACAACCTTTTTTCTTTTAACAAAATTCCAGCGCTCAAACTGTGAATTTATTCAAAAAAGTGAGCCTTAGATTATAATAGACATTTTCTATGTTGTAAATTTGCCTGCATTTCATTTCTTAGAAATTGAAAATGTTTTTTTTATTTAAAAATTAGTGAATTCGTGGCTATACAAACAAATTATAAAACTGCATTACAACCAAAAATCTTCGATATCATTTCGAAAGCATCTCAGGAACTCAACGTCGATAGTTACGTTATCGGAGGGTTTGTTCGGGATTTACTTTTAAACAGAGGCTCTAAGAAAGATATTGATGTTGTTGCTGTAGGTAGCGGCATCGAATTAGCACTTAAGGTTTCTGATTTACTTCCAAATAAACCAAAAGTTCAGGTTTTTAAAACTTACGGAACGGCAATGCTTCGTTTTGAAGATACCGATATTGAATTTGTTGGAGCCCGAAAAGAATCTTATAGCTCTGACAGTCGAAATCCGCTAGTTGAAAACGGAACGCTGGAAGACGATCAAAACCGTCGGGATTTTACCATTAATGCTTTGGCCTTATCCCTGAGCGAAAAAAACTTCGGAGATCTTTCTGATCCTTTTAATGGCTTAACCGATTTAGAAAATAAAATCATCAAAACGCCTTTGGATCCGGATATTACTTATTCTGATGATCCGCTGCGCATGCTGCGTGCGATTCGTTTTGCAACACAGTTGAATTTCGAAATCGAAGAAAATTCATTAAACGCCATCACAAAAAATGCCGATCGCATCAAAATTATCTCAGGTGAAAGAATCGTTGACGAGTTAAACAAAATTCTATCAACTCCTAAACCCTCAACCGGCTTTTTACTTTTGTACAAAACAGGACTTTTAGATCTAATTTTACCGGAGTTAACAGCATTGAATCAGGTCGAAGAAATTGAAGGTCATACTCATAAAAATAACTTTTACCACACGCTAGAAGTCGTTGATAATATTTGTCCAAATACAGACGATGTCTGGTTGCGTTGGGCGGCTTTATTACACGATATCGGAAAAGCACCAACAAAACGTTTCAATAAAAAACAAGGCTGGACTTTTCACGGACATGAGTTTTTAGGCGGGAAAATGACCAAAAAGATTTTCGAACGTCTGCACATGCCTTTGAATCACAAAATGAAATTTGTGCAAAAAATGGTTGTGATGAGTTCACGTCCAATTGTCCTGGCGGATGATGTGGTAACCGACAGTGCAGTGCGCCGTTTGGTTTTTGATGCCGGTGAAGATGTCGAAAATTTAATGACTTTGTGTGAGGCAGATATTACGACCAAAAATCCGTCAAAGTTTAAGAAATACCATAAAAACTTCGAGCTCGTTCGCAGAAAAATTGTTGAAGTCGAGGAACGCGATCATGTCCGTAACTTTCAACCGCCAATTTCCGGTGAAGAAATTATGGAAATCTTCGATCTGAAACCTTCACGAGAAATCGGGATTTTGAAAGAGGCTGTTAAAGAAGCGATCCTCGAAGGTGATATTCCGAATGAATATCAGGCTGCTTATGATTTTGTTATTAAAAGAGCTGAAAAATTAGGCTTAAAAAAAATATAGGGAATTAAGTATTATTTTATAAAATGAAAAAAGGAAATAAATCAGTAATCATTTGGTTGCTATCAGGTTGTGTTTTATTGTTTTTAATGGTTGTGGTAGGCGGAATTACCCGCTTGACAAATTCAGGTTTGTCTATGACCGACTGGCATTTGGTAACGGATACTTTTCCTCCATTGACAGAAGCAAAATGGAATGAAGCTTTTGAGCAGTACAAGAAGTTCCCTGAATATCAAAAAATCAACATACACAACGATTTTCAGCTTTCAGATTATAAATTCATCTATTTCTGGGAATGGTTTCACCGTTTCATCGGCCGTATTATCGGACTGGTTTTCTTTGTTCCTTTTGTTTATTTTTTGATTCGAAAAAAACTGGATCGTCCAACTATAAAGAAATGTATTGTTCTTCTGGCAATGGGAGGTTTCCAGGGTTTTCTGGGATGGTTTATGGTACGCAGCGGGTTAATTGACAATCCGGATGTTAGCCATTTCCGACTTTCATTACACCTTACTTTTGCCTTTATTACTTTTGCTTACACTTTGTGGGTGGCCTTAGATTTAATTTATCCGGAACGCAATGTTTATAAAGTAATTCCACTTCGCAATATCGCAAGATTCTCTTTGGTAGCTTTACTTATTCAAATCATTTATGGTGGTTTTGTTGCCGGACTTAATGCAGGTTTAATACACAATCACTGGCCTTTGATGAGTGACGGGCAATTTATACACGACTCTGTATTTATCGAACAGTCTACTTTGGTTAAAAACTTAATTGAAGGAAAAAGCGGTGTTCAGTTTGTACATCGAACTTTTGCTTATGTCGTAGTGGCTCTTATCCTTTTCTTATATTACAAAGGTACTCAGTTTTCATTGACAAGAAATCAATCAAACGGAATCAAAGTTCTCGTAGTTTTTGTTTTTATTCAATTTTTACTGGGCGTATTTACGCTTTTATACAGTGTTCCTTTAGCACTCGGATTAATTCATCAAATTATGGCTTTTTTCCTTTTGAGTGCGATGACCTATACTTTGCACCGATTGAGTAAATAATGGTTTAAATTATACTAAAAAGAGCTGGAAAATTCCAGCTCTTTTTTATTTAGAATATGTCCCGAGCCTATGGCTCGCCATATTGAAAACCTATTTTTTTTAAAGCGGATTAAAATCCGCTCCTACAAAATGCGGCGAGCCGATGGCTCTCTGTCTTGATCATTAAAACCGCTCAAACAATTTATAATTTAGAATATGATCCGAGCCCACGACTCGCCATATTGAAAACCTATTTTTAGCGGATTAAAATCCGCTTCTACAAAATGCGCCGAGCCGATGGCTCTCTATCTTAGTCGTTGAAGCTGTTGAAACAAATTATAAAATTCCGAAGGAATGATAAATATTGTAACAATGGATTTTAATCCATTGAAAAATAAATTCAACCGACAATAAAGTTCCGTAGGAACGATACATTTATTAAAAGTTTTACCCCAGCCAGTTTTTAAAATCCTGTACTTTCTCGCGGCTCACAATTACCTCATCTTCTTTGTAAGTCGGTAAAATTACTTTCAGGCGTGAATTGGTATACACCTGAATTTCTTTAATAGCGGTAAGCGGAACGATAAATTTCCGGCTAACGCGAAAGAAATCTTTTTTATCTATTTCCTGTTCCAGAATTTCCAAAGTCGAATCGATTAGATAATTTCTATTGTCGAAAGTATGAATGTAGGTTCCTTTGTTTTCGCTAAAAAAACACTCGATTTCATCTGTAGTAATGACTTTTAAATGTTGTCCGATTTTAACTGTAAATCGTTTTTTATAATTCTTTTCAAAGGGGTTTGACAACATTTGACGAATTTGTTCAAAATCAAGCTGCAGGTTTGAAGTTTCAGAGCTTGTTTTCGGCAATCTGGTTTTGAATTTTGCAACAGCAACTTCGAGATCATCTTCGTCAATTGGTTTTAAAAGATAATCGATGCTATTTAATTTGAATGCTTTCAAAGCATATTCGTCATAGGCCGTGGTAAAAATGATCGCACTTTGAATATTTATTTTTTCGAAAATTTCAAACGACAAACCATCAGATAACTGAATATCAAGAAATATTAAATCCGGATGCTCATTATTCGCAAACCAATAAATTGATTCTTCGACAGAGTGTAACATGGTCTCTACAGCAATATCCAGCTTTTCGAGTTTTCGTTGTAACAATCTTGCTGCCGGTTTTTCGTCCTCTATAATTAATGTGGTCATTTAGTTAAGATGCAAAAATTAAAAATTTAGTCTAAAATTACTTCCATTTATTTTTATTCTGAGTCTCTTTCTCCATATATTTTCGAATTTTCTTTTGCTCCCAATCTTTATTGAAAAAGAGATCTGGTCCGAAAACCGAAAAGGCATGAATCGCTAAAGCAATTCCCCAGAAAAATGCAGTCGAATAGATTTCCCAATCTCTAAACCCTCTTATTACAAAGTGATCGACCATATAAGGTTTATTCAGACTTGAAATAATGATGATAATGTTCACCATTATATAAACTCTTAAATGCGAATAAAATCCTTTAATTCTTTTTACTTTTTTATATGCCAAATTGAAACTTTCGTCTGTACTAAATTCTTGTGCGTAATCTTCGTACATCTGTCTTCTAAATTGTCCCATTTTATTTTAATTTAAAATTATTGCCATTTTGTATTGTTGTTTTGGGCATCTCTTTCCATATATTTTTGGATCTTTTTCTGCTCCCATTCGCTGCTGAAAAAAAGGTCAGGCCCAAACACTGTCAATGCATGAATCACTAAAGCTATTCCCCAACATATTGCGGTCGAATAGGTTCGCCAATCCAATAATCCGTTTTCATAAGCACTATGCCCAAAGTAGTCTCTGTTTACATTAGAAACCACAATGATGACATTAACAATTAAATAAACTTTTAAGTGTGAGTAAAAGCCTTTAATCCTTTTCACTTTTCGGTATGCTAAATTATAGCTTTCGTCTGTACTAAATTCATCTCTGTAATCGTTGTACCTGTCTCTTCTATATCGTCTCATTTTACCTTGATTGTATTATTTCCATTTACTTTTAGTCTCCCTTTCCTTCTCCATCAGTTCTTTGATTTTTCGTTCTTCCCAGTCTTTTCCAAGAACCGGAAATACTTTAAAAACTTTCAGTCCGTGAAAAACGACTCCAACTCCCCACCACATTAGCGGCCAATAAAACCATAAATACCCCGGTGATGTATATAAATTGACAAAAATCAGGACAAGATTTACACCTACAAATGCCGTTAAATTACCGTAAAAACCTTTGATTTCCTCAACTCTCTTTTTGGCGAGATAATATTTATCCTCTTCATTCAAATTTACTTCCATGATTACTCCCATTTTTGTTTTTTTTCTTTTTTCTCTAAAATACTTTTCATCTTACGCTCTTCCCATTCTTCCCCAAAAATTTTAAAAGAAGCGAATATATCTATTGCCGATACCAGAAAAGCAGTAGTCCAAATACACATTACCAATCCGTTCAGATATTTTACGGGAAAGATATTAAGAGGAAGTCCGACATAATCTTTTAAGACATAAAGTATAACACCAACGATGTAAAGAAACATATGAGTATAAAAAGCCTTTAACTTCACGACTTTTTTACTTGCCATCTTTTGAAATTCGAAATCTTCCTGTTCTTTATTAAAATTAGTTTCCATAATTATTTTCAGATTTTCTTAGTCTTTCTTTTTCTAAAATTTCCTTGATTTTCTTTTCTTCCCAGTCTTTTCCAAAAAAGGGCGGAATATTAAATACTGACAATCCGTGTAGCACTAAACCTATTCCCCAACCCAGTACGCACCAGACAAACCATAAGTAACCGGGCGAAGTCAAGAGATTTATCGTTATTAAAATGATGGTTACCAGTATGAAAACGGTCAAATGTTCGTAAAACTCTCTAATTTCTTTTACTTTTTTTCGGGCCCGATAAAGACGTTCTGCTTCTGTATAATCCGGTTCCATAGCTATTTCCAGTTTTTTTGCTTGTTTTCGCGCTCTAAAATCTCTCTGATTTTTCGTTCTTCCCAATCTGAGCTGTAACCAAAAACTTTAAAAGCATGCATCACCACTCCGAACCCCCAGCCTAAAGCCGAGAACCAAAACCATTGAAATCCAGGAGAGTACCTCAAATTTATGAAAATTAAAAATGGTACCACACAACAATATGAAATTACGTTACCGTAAAAACCTTTTAGCTCTTCTACTCTCTTTTTAGCTCTGAAATAGGCTTTATTTTCGTCACTATATTCTGCACTTGTTTCCATAACTGTAATTTGTTTGGTTAAAATTGGAATTTTAACGGTGAAATTTTTCTCGTTTTGCTCAATCAAAACCTTTCTGTTGGTTACAATTGAATAGCGGTTAACAATGTTTTGCAATCCTACACCCTGTCGGTCCTGCAAAACTTCTTTTTTCTGAAAATCGTTTTGTATGGCCAGATAATCTCCGTCTATAAAAATCCTGATATGCAATGGTTTTTGCTCGCTGACGATATTGTGTTTTACCGTATTCTCTAATAAAAGCTGCAGCGATAGCGGAACTACTTTGGCCTCCGGATTAATGTCTGTAGTCGGTAATTCGTAAAACAAACTATTTTCGAATCGCATTTTGAGCAAATTCATATAGGTTTTAGCGAACGACAATTCGTCTTCAACAGAAACCAATTCCTTATCCTTTTGCTCTAAAACGTAGCGATAAATTTTAGATAATGAAGTCGTAAAGCGTTGTGCATTATCCGGATTCTCTTCGATTAAAGAACTAAGAACATTTAAACTATTAAAAAGAAAATGCGGATCGATCTGGTTTTTTAAACTTTCAAATTTAGCATTTGCCGTTCCTGCAATAATCTTTTGTTGGGTTACTTCAAATTTGGATGCCTGTTTCCATTTTACCATAAAACTTCGTGCCTGCATGAAAGTGGATACTCCTAAAGACAAAATCACGTAGAAAAGATGTGCCCAAATCATTCTTTCGCTAAAAAACTGATCCGGCGGAAGATGCTGAACAAATACACATACTATATAATTGATTCCCAAAACTACAGGAACGGTATAGAGTACGGTGATCAAAATTCCGTAATACACTCTTAGGTTCGTTTGTTCGAGCCAATCCCATTTTTTGTCTAAAAGAACGTTGATAAATCCATTGCCAAAGCCCAGTCCGAAAGAATAAAGGCAGCTTATTCCAAAAGTAAACAGTACATTTTTTACGTTTAAATCGGTGCCTAAAAAAGCGCAGAACAAAACGGTAAAGACCATAGAAATCTTGAAACACATGATGGTTCCACTTTTTAATTCAGCAAACGAGTTTCTATGATCTTTCATTCTATACTATTGGTATTAAATTATTTTTTACAATTTTTCTGAGTTTCCAAAGCTCTTTCTAATCCCCATTTTGGAGAAAAAGGTGTCGCCGGTTTAAAAGTAGCAAAAAGTTCGACAGCTTTATCCACTTGTGCACATAACGGTTTAGTATCCGCACCTGACCATTTTGCTCCTCCGATTTCATAATCAGCCTCACCAAAAACAATTCTCGGGTTATTTGGATCGATCGCTTTTCCTTTAGCATAAGCTTCCATCACTTTAGCCGAATATTTCATTCCGTTTGTCATTGGATCAGCGACTACCCAGGCGGTATAAATCAAAGCCTGCATCGCATACAATTCGGCATTATTTTGGTCTTTGATCAATTCGGTATCGAGTGCATCCTGTGCTTTGGTCAGTAATAAATCAATTTTTGTTTTGTCTTTTTCAGAAAACGCAGCTGTAGTGTTGATTAAGGCTACATAATAATTAGGCAAATAACTTGTTTTTTCTGCCGCAGCAATTCTTTCAAACATAGCCGAAGCTTCAGTATTCTTTCCTTCTTTCCAAAGCCCGAAAGCTTTTCCCATTCCTTGTTCAAACTGTGTTTGCGCAGATATTAAACTGCAAACAAATAAGGTAATAATTGTAATAATCTTGGTCATGATTTCTTGTTTTTAAAGTTGTTACTATTTTGTGATTTTAAAATTCTAAATTTTATTGATGATTAAAACTCTCTTTTTTTTTTCAGGTTCTGAGGTTCTGAGGCTCTGAGTGACAAAGGTTCAAAGTTTTGATTTTCTTATTCTTAACCTCTATTTCTGTGTTCCTTTTAATTTACTCTTCAAAAGTATATCGGATTTTATTCTTTTAAAATTAAATGATACCGAGTTGTTGATTTTGGTGACTGAATTGTTTTTTCTGAGGTTCAAAGGGGCAAAGCTACAAAGGTGCAAAGATTCCATACCTGAATAAATTATTTCTTGTATTAACCTATTATGTACTTCAATTTTCAAAACCTTTGAACCTCTGCGCCTTTGAACCTTTGTAACTCTGCAGCTTTAAAGATTCTTCAACTGATTCTCATTTTTATTCTGGCTGATGGTCCAGAAGAAACCAACGAAGAAAAAGCGGTCAGCAGTTGGTATCACGGCTTGTCTGTTGTAAACTCCGTTTGTATCGGGGTTTCTTGCGTAATCGTATCCGAAGACATTTTGAGTTCCTAATAGGTTTGAAACTGAGAAATACAGAATCTTTTGTGTGGTTAACAAATAAGCCCAATTGAAACTCAAACTGTTATACGCTTTTGTCTTTCCGTTCATGAATTGGGTCTGATTTGGGTCGTTGTACGGACGTCCTGAGCTGAAACTGTTGGTAAAACCAATCTGAGATTTCCAATCGGTAATAAAATATTTCGTCACGACTGACAAACTATGATTGGCAACAAAACTTGGAGTTGTCATAGTTGGAAAATTCTTGTATTGTCGCTCTGAATCGATATAAGAATAAGAAATCCAATACTCCAGGTTTTTATGCAAATTGCTGTCTCTCCAAAACAAATCCAATCCTTTGGCATATCCTGAACCGTTATTATTGAAGGCTGAAT
The DNA here is from genome assembly GCF_025947345.1 of Flavobacterium sp. N502536. NCBI lineage: Bacteria > Pseudomonadati > Bacteroidota > Flavobacteriia > Flavobacteriales > Flavobacteriaceae > Flavobacterium > Flavobacterium sp. N502536. The sequence goes on from NZ_CP110011.1 coordinate 548,633, forward strand.
TGTACTGAATATCTCTTGTATCGTACTGCACTAAATTGCTGTAATCTTTATAATAGGCCTCAGCTCTAAAAGTCTGTCCCGGTTTGGTAAACTGATAATTTAAAATATAATGTCTTGCCTTTTCGCTTTCAAACTGGTGGTATTTTGAGTATTTAATATAATCGACCACCGGCGTTTGTGTAAAATCTCCATAGGCAAATGAAAACTGACTGTTTTTTGAAACTTTATAGGCAATAGAAGCTCTTGGAGCAATATTGGTTTCGTTTAACAAACTATTATTCGAAAGTCTGAAACCAACTTTTGCGGCCAGTTTTTTCGAGAATAAAATGTCCCCTTCTGTGTAAAAAGCCGCAATGTTTGAATCGTAACCGTTTGCCGTTTTGATAGCAATATTATCGGTATAATTTTCATTAAATTTTGTAATAAAATAATCCGCTCCGAAAGACAATTTAAAATAATTCGAGATATTTTTTCTCAGTTTCAATTTAAGCTGTGCCGCATTCTCATTGTTGTCTACATCATTAATATCAAACTTGATTTTGTTCTTGCTGTAACCGTAACTAACCCCTGATGTCAATTGCCAACCCGTTCCAAAATCTCCTTTATAAGAGGCGTTCAGGTAAAAGTTATTATTGTCTAAATCCGTTCTAATTGGATCAACAAAATTGACATTTTTTTGGTTCAGATCGAATTTTTCGGCATCAAAAGCAGCATACAATTTAAAAATTCCTCTCTCAAAATGATAGCGATAAACGGCTTCTCCTCCCAACGACTGATACGGATTGTTCCAATCTACATTTTGTGGAATCACCGCCTGATAAGGAGCCAGGTTAATATAATTGGTATTGATACTGAACGAGCTTTTTTTCCATTTTTGCGTATTTCCTACTCCTAAACCTACGGTCATTAAAGCAATATCGGTTTTATTCTGGTCCGGCTCGTCCTGTGTGTTCAACAACAAAACACTTGACAACGCTTCGCCGTACTCGGCTGAATATCCTCCGGTGGAGAAAGCAATTCCGCTAAACAAAAAAGGAGAGAATCTGCTACGGGTTGGCAAATTATTGGTTGTTGCCCCATAAGGTTGTGCGACACGAAGCCCGTCTACAAAAGTTTGTGTTTCGCTTGCTTCACCCCCACGAACAAATAAACGTCCGTCTTCACCAACCGTTTGTGTTCCCGGTAAAGTTTGCAGTGCTGCAATAATATTTCCGGCCGATCCTGCAGTGGTTACAATATCTAAAGGTTTTAAAACCGAAACCCTTGCTTTATCACCCGATTCTAATGTTCCGGCAGTAATCACTACCGCATCAAGAGCATTTACATTTTCTCTAAGTTTTACGATTTGATCTTTATAATTGGCTACATCTATTTCCTGTTTAAAAGTTTCAAAAAGCAAAAAACTCACTACTAAAAATTTATTTCCTTTTTCACTGGTTTCAAACGAAAAGTTACCCGTTTCAGAACTAGTAGCGCCGTCGTAAGTTCCGTCTATATAAATATTAGCGCCCTGAACCGGCTTTCCCTTTTGATCAACAACTTTTCCTGAAATAGTATTCTGGGCAAAAGAAAAAGTACTTAGTAATAATAAAATAAAAGTAATTTTGGTTTTCATGGTATTTATTAGTTTTTGATGAAGCAAATGTATTTTAACATTTCTTGTTAAAAAATATTAAATAACCCAATTGTAGAATTTTAAGGATGAGTTGTAAATTACTTATTTGTATCTTAGCTAGTGTCTTTTAAAAGTGATCAATTATGTCAGAAAGCAAAAGAATTTCAAATCTGTATCAGTCCATCTATAATGGAAATCCCTGGTTAGAAGTTAATCTGGTTCATACGTTGCAAAACGTAAGTGCCGACCAGGCCTACAAAAAAGTCAACCCCAATTTAAATACGATTTGGGAAATTGTCAATCATCTAATTCAATGGCGAAGAAACATTTTAAGACGTGTTCAGGGAGAAACCATTATAACGCCCGATCACAATTATTTTGTGCCCGTTTTAGATTCATCCGAAGCAGCTTGGGAACAGTCACTTCAGAGTCTGGGGAAATCACAGGAATTGTGGCATGCTTTTTTTGAAGATTTTCAGGATGCCGACTTAGAAAAAATATACCTCAATAATAATCATACGTACTATGAGCATATACACGGAATTATTCAGCACGATGTGTATCATCTGGGGCAGATTGTTATTTTGAAGAAACTACTTTAAAACAAATTATGATATGAAAAAAATGTTTTCATTTTTCGCTTTACTGCTATTCGGTACAATTGGGTTCGCTCAGGAAACAGAAAGCAAATTCGACGAAAATTTAGCAAAATCACTCCATGCAGACGAGTACGGAATGAAAAAATATGTATTTTGCCTTTTAAAATCGGGATCGAATACTACGGCTACCAAAGAAGAAAGTAAAAAGCTGTTTGAAGGCCATATGGCCAACATCGGGAAACTGGCCAAGGAAGGTAAATTGGTTGTCGCCGGACCTTTTATGAAAAATGACCGAAATTACAGGGGAATTTACATTTTTAATGTCGTAACTGTCGAGGAAGCAAAAGCCCTCGTTGCAACAGATCCGGCCATACAGGCGAATTTACTGGAGGCCGAACTAACGCCTTGGTACGCCACAGCTGCTTTACAGGAAACCTTAAAAATTCACGAAAAAATTGCCAAAACAAAAATATAAGCCCATTTTATGAAAACAGAAAAAGAGAAAATGATAGCGGGAGACTATTATGCTGCAGGAGATCCTCTCTTAGTAAAAGAACGTCGAAAAGCCAAAAATTTATTGCATCGATTGAACGTAACGGAATATCGCTTAACCAAAAAAGCCAAAGAAATTTTAGCGGAGCTCATTCCAAACACCGGCAAAAGTTTTTATATCGAACCTCCTTTTCATTGTGATTATGGCTACAATATTTCATGCGGAGACAACGTTTATTTTAATGTAAACTGTGTCGTTCTGGATTGCGCACCGGTAAACATTGGATCAAATGTATTTTTTGCGCCAAACGTTCAAATTTACACGGCAACACATCCGCTTGAAGCCGAACTTAGAAAAACACTCGAAAATGCATTGCCCATTACTATAGGTGACGATTGCTGGATAGGCGGAAATTCTGTAATCTGTCCAGGCGTAACCATCGGCAAAGGCTGTGTGGTTGGAGCAGGTTCGGTAGTCACCAAAGACATCCCGGACAACTCTCTGGCTGTTGGAAATCCGGCAAAAGTTATTCGAAAATTAAATCAGGAACCCCAATAAAAAAACAATGCTTACCTTAAATAAAGTTCATCATATTGCCATTTTATGTTCAGATTACCAAAAGTCTAAAACATTCTATACCGAAGTCTTAGGTTTGACCATTATTCGGGAAATCTATCGCGAAGAACGCCAGTCTTACAAACTCGATTTGGCTTTGAATGGCACGTATGTAGTCGAATTATTCTCATTCCCCAATCCGCCAAAACGTCCTTCAAGACCCGAAGCTGTGGGCTTGCGTCATTTGGCTTTCGAAGTCATTAACTTAGAAGAAACCATCGCTTTTTTAAACACCAAAAATATCGAATCCGAGCCGATCCGAATTGACGAAATTACCGAAAAACGATTCACTTTTATAGCCGATCCGGACGAACTGCCCATTGAGTTTTACGAACGATAATTCAAAAAACACTAAGAGAATTCCTCTAAATCAGCAACTTTAACACAATATAAGGAGTGATTTATATGAAAAAACGAATTTGATTGGCTAATTTTGTAATCCGCGTGAAAAAATGCGATTTCAAAAACCAACGTCTGATGAACAAAACGGCTAGAATCAAAAAAAATCATCAATTTATTGTCCTTCAAAAATTAGTTATTGTTTCGGTATTAATTGGCTTTCTTTCGGCCTTTTTAGGAATCTCGCTCAAAAAAATTACCGAATATTACGAAGAAATTTTCTTTCATGAAGTCTCCGTAAATCCTGTTTTTTATATCATCTTCCCTGTCTTCGGATTATCTGTTATCTACTTTCTCCGACATTATTTGTTCAAGAAAAAAGAAAACAAGGGAATCAAAGAAGTTTTTGAAAGCACAAAATCAAGTTCCAAAAATTTACCTTCCTATAAAATTCCGTCCCACTTTATCAACGGTTTACTGACTGTTGCTTTTGGAGGCTCAACCGGAATCGAAGTCTCTACCGTAGTGGCCACTGCTACCATCGGATCTGTTGCACAGCAAAAAGAAAATGTATTTCGCAAATACAAAACCGAGCTTATCTGCGCAGGAGTTGCGGCAGGAGTTACCGCTTTATTTAGCAGCCCAATTGCGGGAATTTTATTTGCTTTAGAAGTAATCTCCAGAAAAGTAACCCGTGCTTTTGTTATTTCCAATATCATTGCCGTTTCAATTGCTTTTGGTTTACTTACCATTTTAAAAGAAGAGCCTTTATTCGCAGTCTCTATCACAACCTGGCATTTAAAAGCGATTCCGTATTTTATTCTTTTAGGAATTCTGGCCGGAATAAATTCGGTTTACCTCACCCGTTGTGTGCTGTTTTTTAAATCTCAATTCGGAAAAATAGATACGCATTATTATAAAATCTTAATTGGTTCTGTCGTTTTAAGCGTTTCCTTATTTATTTTCCCACAGCTATATGGCGAAGGGTATCATGCGATAAAAGGTATTTTTAGCAATTCGGCTGAAATTCCGTTGACACTGACTCTGGCACTTACTTTTATTGGAATTTTACTGCTTAAGCCAATTGTAACCTCTGTAACATTAGCCTCAGGAGGCGATGGAGGCGTTTTTGCTCCAAGTCTTTTTATTGGTGCTTTTTTAGGATTGCTGCTGGCATCCATTTTAAACACCTTTTTTCAGGTACACGTAATCCCGGTAAACTTTATGATTATTGGGATGGCAGCTGTTTTAAGCGCCAGCATTCACGCGCCCTTTACAGCTATATTCCTGGTTTGCGGATTAACCAACGACTATACTCTGTTTTTACCAATTTTGGTGGTTTGCCTGATCTCAAAATATACCGCAAAAACAATTTATCCTTATACCGTTTATTCGTATACACCTGCGGCACTAAAATAAATTTTAAAACACTTAATATTGGTTCGGATTTCAGTCCCGGATTAAAAAACACCACATCAAATAATTCACAAATATGCCAACTTCAAAAATAAAAAGAGGCTATCGCAAAACCCGTTATATACTTTACAAAGAAACTTTAATCGATTATAAAGAGCATTTCTGGTCATTTATAGGATCGTTTGTGGGTATTGGAATCCTTTCTTATCTGGAATCTATTCGCTTTTCCGGTACCGATATTGTTTTCTTAATTGGTTCTTTTGGAGCGTCGAGTGTACTGGTTTACGGAATCATTCAAAGCCCGTTCTCGCAACCCCGAAATTTAATTGGAGGCCATGTAATCTCAGCAATTATTGGCGTAACTGTAAACCAGTTAATTCCTGACATCGTTTGGCTGTCTGCGCCTCTGGCCGTTTCCTTTTCGATTATTTTTATGCAAATCACCAAAACGCTTCATCCTCCCGGAGGAGCGACAGCACTTATTGCGGTTACAGGTTCCGCTCAGATAAAAGACCTTGGTTATATGTATGTGCTTTCGCCTGTTTTAGACGGGGTGCTTATTTTGTTTATAACGGCATTAATTTTTAATAATATGACGTCAAGCAGAAGTTATCCTAGCCATAGCACCTACCACAAACACTATCACAAAATCAGAAAACGATTCATCAAAAAGTAATTGAATTTTTCACGACAGCCCTTCTGAGTCAGATCAGCGCCTATTTCGTGCAAAAGGCTGGCACACTGTGGCACCGGACAGATAAAAAATCTTTTCAACAAATCGTGCTTCACAATTCATAAATCATTATTTATATTTTACCTTTGCCCTCTCAATAAAAACAAAGATTATGGTTTATAAATTTAGAGTAATTCTAGACGCCGAAGAAGATATTTTTAGAGACATTGCAATTCTTGAAGATGATACTCTTGAGGATTTACACAATGCGATCTTCAACGCTTTTGGTTTTGACGGAATGGAAGTAGCTTCGTTTTATACCTGCGACGAAACCTGGAATCAAGAGGATGAAATTCCACTTTTTGATACTGGTGATGTTCCTGGCGAACAAAGAACTATGGGCGATTATCCGTTATCTTCTATTTTAGACAAAGAAAACACCAAAATCATCTATGTGTATGATTTCATCAATATGTGGACATTCTTAGTAGAATTAGCTGCTGTTGAAGATCAAATCGCAGGAGCTCCATACCCTGAAACCTTATTCTCACACGGAGAAATGCCGGACGAAGCTATCGAAAAAAGCTTTGAAGCCGACATGCACGACGACATCTACGGAGAATTTGAAGACGATCTTGATGAAGACGATCTTGACATGTTTGAAGGCGACGACAGTTTTGAAGATTACGGATTTGAGGAGAATTGGAATTAGTTTGTAAGGTTCTAAGGTTCTGAGATACTAAGGTTCTGAGGTTTTAACTTGAAAGTTTTTTCTTATATTTAATTTTTCAAATTAAATATATTTAGACATGAGTAACTTTAGAAGTTTGCTTATCTGGCAGAAATCAATGACCCTGACAACCAAAATTTATTTTTCAACAAACAATTTTCCTAAAGAAGAAATCTTCGGATTAACTTCACAAATCAGACGCAGCTCGATTTCTATACCTTGCAATATCGCAGAAGGATTTGGGAGAGCTAGCGATAAAGAACTTTTACGCTTTTTAAACATTTCTGTTGGGTCTTTATTCGAAATGCAGACTCAGCTGGAAATCGCAAAAAACATATCTTATTTAAAAGAAGACGATTTTAACAACTTATATGAGGATAGTCGGGAAGTAGAAAGAATGTTAGTTTCTTTTATTAAAAAAATAAAAAACAGAAACTAAACCTTACTACCTTAGACACTTAGAACCTCAGTACCTAAAAAAAAATGATAAACTTATTCAACACCCACATCGAGACGCTTGCGATACACCGCGTAGGAAACAAAAGCAGAAACGAAGCGATTTTTTTATCGGAACAGCCATTTAATTTAAATGATGAGATCGTTCCTTTGATAAAAGAATACTTTTTTAAGCCTTTCAGAGAGAAGGAAGAAAACTATTATCAGTTTGCGCACGAAGTCGATTTGGATTACAACGATATGTTTAAATATGCTACAGAGATTTTTGACAATCCTGGAAATTTACAGGAGATCTCAAAGCGAATCACGACACATTTATTCGAACAGTCCAATCACCCGCATATTAAAAACGGAGAGGTTTACATCACCTATCTGACGAACTTAAGTATTGACAACAATGTTGTGGATGCCATCGGAATTTTTAAAAGCGAGTTGCAAGCCGACTTTTTACAATTTGAAGAAAAAGACAGCAACCTTGAAATGATCTTGCAACAAGGGATCAACCTAAGCAAATTAGACAAAGGCTGTTTGATTTTTAACTATAAAAAAGAAGAGGGATACAAAATCCTTACTGTTGACAGCAACCGTTATGATGCGCGTTACTGGTTAGAGCACTTTTTATCTGTTGATGCTTTTGAGGATGAAAACTTCATCACTAAAAAATACTTAAAATTCTGCCAGAACTTTGCTAAAGATGTTGTTTTACCGGCAGAAGACAAAAAAGAAGAAGTAATGTTCATGAACCGATCTGTGAATTATTTCGCGAAAAACGATCAGTTTGAAGAACAAAATTTCTTAAACGAAGTATTAGACAATCCGGACTTAATTCCTGAATTCAAAAACTATAAAGTGGATAAGGGAGAAAAATACAGCATCGAAGATGTAACCTCATTCCCTATTGCCAATGCAGCGGTTTCAGACGCCCGAAAATCAATCAAAAACGTAATCAATCTGGACACTCACATTCAGATCAAAATGGATTTCATTAATCCGGAAAGCGCTGAGAAATTTGTTGAAAAAGGTTGGGATGAAGAAAAACAAATGTATTACTACTTAGTGTATTTCAATAAAGAAGAAAAAAGCTAAGAGTCATTCATTTTCTATTACTTACTTAAAGCAAAAAACGGCAACTACACTAGTAATTGCCGTTTTTTATTTACTTTTACATATACGAAAGAAAAAACCTACTAAACAAAACAAAGTGATAACATACGTAACTACCTACTTATCAGAAGAACATGAGGTAATACAAAACACCGAAAGAGCGACCGAATTAAGTGAAATAAATACTTTTGAAAAAACAATAGTCTATAAATACACTAAAGATGCTTTTCAGGAATTAAATCAGGATTTGCTAAAAAATGGAGGACAAAACGATTCTCCCTTTGGCACTTTTTTAGAAATGACATTAGATAAGCTACCTTCTTACAGAGACATCGTATATCGTGGCACATTTTTAAGTCCAAAAGCTCTAGAAAAATATACAACAGCTTTAGAAAAAGGAACTGATGTCACCGAACATTCTTTTTTTTCGACTTCAAAATCCAGATCAATTGCTGAAGGTTTTGGAACTACTCTTTTGAGAATTGTGTCAAAAAATGGAAAAGAAATTGAAAAAATCAGTAAATTTGGTATTCATGAAAACCCAAATGAACAGGAAGTTTTGTTCAAACTAAATTCAACATTTAGTGTCTTATCAATAGAAGGCAATTTAATAACCTTAGAAGAGATCTAATATGGCAACTTTAAAGAAAAAAGAAACACTGGATCTGCTAACCATCACAGACCTTCCCAATAGTCAAGCTATAATAGCATTATTCAAAAAATACAGCGATGCATTTCATTTAAAAAACAATACTGAGTTAAGCTTAGAAAATTGTTCTCTTATATTGAATGCAATATTGTATTCGCATAAGGTACAGACTACTAAGGACAAATTAGAAATTATTGACGCTATTGATTCTATTAAAAAGGTTCAGGAAAGAATAGCACTGAAATCAGGAAAAATTTCAAAAGAAGAAATAGAAAAAGCTGCAAAAAGTTTAGGACAAAAAGTGCAGTCTTCACTTGAAGACTAAACAAAAAAAAACGGCAACTACACTAGTAATTGCCGTTTTTTATTTATGTGTCGTTTCAAAATCATAGTATTGAAAACGTCGCTTTTACAATATCGTCATAGACTTGTTTATCTCTTTCTCCGGTTCTAGCCAAAACCCGAACACCCGAATACGCATTAAAAAGAAACCGCGCTAATACTCTGGCAGCATTCTTTGTGGAAATATGTCCTGCATCCTGGCCTTTTTGAACCGCTTTGGTAAAAATCTCTTCCATCGTCTGCCTGTTATTCTGTACAATTTTTGCAATCCCTTCGTCATGCATCGCTAGTTCGACAGAAGAATTCACCATAAAACAGCCTTTGGTAATACGATCTTCCAGACTTTCCAGTACCGCCTGCTTAAAAACCTCAAGCAAAGTTTCCTTAATATTAGCTGACTGCTCAAAAAGCTGTGCTATCTGTTCCTGACCATTCTTCTGATAACGTTCTAAAGACCGGACAAAAAGCTGCTGCTTGTCGCCAAAAGTATCGTACAAACTCGAGCGACTCAGCCCCAAATGGGTAACTAAATCACTGGCCGATGTGCCATTGTATCCTTTGTGCCAAAAAATCTCAATCGCTTTATCCAAAGCCTGATCTTCATTAAATTCTTTTGTTCTGGCCATAACGTCAGTATTAAATTATATCTCAAAGATACAAAAATACGGAACAATCGTTCCTGAATTAGTCAGAAAAATTATACTACCGTATTTACAGTAAGTCCACCATCAATCACAATTTCGCTTCCGGTAATAAATGATGCATCATCCGAAGCTAAAAAAAGTACTGTTTTAGCCACTTCAGAAGCCTGGCCAAAACGCTTCAATAAAATTTTCTCGCTTAAAACTGCTCCAAAACCTTCAACTTCTGCTTTCTCCAATCCCAATTTACCATAAAGAGGTGTTTCAACCGGACCAGGAGAAACAGCATTTACTCTGATTTTTCTTGCTGCCAGTTCGGTAGCAAATACTTTATTCAAAGACAATACTGCTGCTTTGCTTGCCGCATAAACACTTGAATTAGGCATTCCCACATGAGCATTTATCGAAGTATTAAAAACAATAGAACCTCCGTCATTTAAGATGGGCAGTATTTTCTGAACGGTAAAATAAACTCCTTTTACATTCACATTCATGATACTGTCATAATGCTCCTCTGAGGCTAAATCTACTGGAGCAAAAGCTGCAATTCCAGCATTTAAAAACAATACATCAACTTTACCGAATTTGGCTTTTACCTCCGCAACCAAACGATCAATTGATTCTAAATCGGATTGATCCGATACAATTCCGGTTACGTTCAATTCCGTTTCTGCTTTTGCCAAAGCCTCTTTGTTTCTTCCTGTTACAATTACCTGAGCACCGTTTGCTACAAATTCGGCTGCGGCAGCATACCCTATTCCGCTATTTCCACCGGTTACAATAGCCACTTTATTCTCTAACTTTTTCATCTTATTTGTTTTTTAAATTATTGATTATTTCATTATTACAGTACAAAGATATAATAACGGAACGATCGTTCCGTTATTGATTATGTTAATATTTAGTTAAAATAAAAAACTGCTTTTAAAACCCGGTAATACCAAGACTTGACCTCTATACTACCATAAACGAAAGAAATAGGAAATTGTAAAAGATTCTTAATTTATGCTTAATTTTGCAATCTAAACCAATTCAGATGGATATTCATTTATACAACGAAAGTCCTTTCGAAACGATCATATCCTTCCACAAGCTTATTAAATCTTTTGAGGAAATTGCTTTGTCGGATGTTGATTACAGGGCAAACTATGCAAAAGCCATTTTAAAACAAATAGAACCCCTTCCGGAACTTAGAACCGGAATTAAGGACTACGCCACCATTAAAGACAATGAAGCGTTAATCAAAAATTTACTGGCCGATATCTTTCCGACCGCTTTGACGCACAATGAAATAAAAGCCGTTACTATACCTTTTCAAAATTTATCATTCAATTATACCGAACGTTTTAAAAAAATCCTCAGTAATGCAGGATCTGAGTTTGATATGGAAATTCGTGATTTTGACGATCATCAGTTCTATGTCAACAATTGCTGTATCATTTTAGGTGCTCATTTCAAGCAGCGTATCGATTTTAATAACCCCTTTTTCTATGATATTCCGGATGAAAATGGAATAGAAAAACATTATCGCATTCTTTACAATGCCGATTTCATAGATGTCATTCCAACAGAAAAATCAATCGATCTAACCCAGGACGACATCGATCTGCTGCTGGACAACTACCATGATCTCGAACTTTGGAAATCAAAATTTCCGAAGGGAAGCTGGATTCTGAAAGGATTTGGGCTCGTTTCTTTGTTTGATGCGACCACAGAAAGTGCCATTTCAAATTTAAAAAGTAACCTCTTAAAACCCGATTCGTCAACGGCCGCAACGGATGAAATCGTATTCAACATTTTTAAATCCATCTTTAAAATTCCCGATTTAAAAGTAGGTTTTATTGTTTACAATCCTGAGGAAGAAAAATTTATAAGACCTGTTAAATTTGAAACTCAGATGCAAAGTTTTCTGCTTTCAAAAGACCAGGAGATTGATTGCAAGAATGCTTTTTTTGGCTGTACTTTCGAAAAACTATTAGACAATAAAGAACCTTTGGTGGTTTCTAATGTCAATAAATTCATTGAAGAATCTTCCAATAAAAAACTAGGGGAACATTTATTAAAACAGGGAATCCAAAGCTGCATCTTTGCTCCTGTGGTAAAAGACGGGCATTTATTGGGAGTAGTCGAACTGGTTTCCTCCGAAATAAAAGCGCTCAATACGATTAATGCAACAAAACTGGGGCTGGTATTGCCGTATCTGACTGATACAATCGATCGTTACAATACGGATATGCAGCACCAGATTGAAGCCATCATTCAGCGCGAGTACACTACAATTCACCCAAGTGTTTACTGGAAATTTAGAAGAGAATCTCAAAACTATTTCCAAAATATGAATCATACGAAGGATTATATTTTTAAAGAAATTTCATTTAAAAATGTATACCCTCTTTATGGGCAAATCGATATTAAAGGTTCTTCTGAACATCGAAATGAAACCGTCAAAATCGATCTTAAAAATCAATTGACGGCTTTGTTAAAGATTTTCGAATCACAGGATCCTAACACCAATTTGATCCTTTTGGAACAAAGAAAATTTGAGTTGGAATCCTTCCGTGATGAACTGGATGCTCCTTTAAAAGCAGATACGGAACAGTACATTCAACGTTATATCGAAGAAGAAATTCATCCGCTTTTAAAGAACACAAAAGAGACCGCAAAAAGCGAAAAACTCGAACGTCAGTACTTTGAAAGTCTGGACGCTAAGACCGGATTGTTTTATCAGGAGAGAAAGAAATTTGATAATGCGATGTCTATTATCAATAAAAAACTGGCTTCGGTTTTGGACCGAAAACAAGTTGAAGCACAGCAAATCTATCCGCATTATTACGAACGCTTTAAAACCGATGGTGTAGAGCATAATCTCTATATTGGGGCTTCTATTGCTCCAACCCAGCCATTTGATATGATGTATTTGCACAATTTACGCTTGTGGCAACTGCAAACCTTGTGCGAGATGGAACTCGAACATCATCAGCTTAAAGAATCACTTCCGTACGAACTGGATGTGACCTCGTTGATTTTAGTTTTTACCTCTCCGCTTTCCATCCGTTTCAGAATGGATGAAAAACGTTTTGATGTCGACGGAACGTACAATGCCAGATATGAAGTGGTAAAAAAACGTATCGACAAATCGAATATCAAAGGCACAAAAGACCGCATCACCGAGAAAGAGAAAATTACCATTGTCTATTCTCAAAACAGCGAAGAAGCCGAATATTTAAAATACATCAAATACCTGCAGCACAAGAAAATTCTGGAGCCTTCCATTGAACAATTTGAAGTTGAAGATCTTCAGGGAGTTTCAGGTTTAAGGGCAATTCGGGTAAAAGTAATTAACAAGAATACAAATCCGGTAGCGAAAAAAATTACGTATCAGGACTTATTAGATGAGCTCAGCTAAATTTTAGTTGAGCTTATATTGATTTGAAAGCAATTATAAAAGCGATCACGGTAACAATAATCCCCACCATAAAAAGATTGTAGGCAATGCGCAGTAAATTGTACTTGCGCTGCAAAACCAATCCCAGATAGTACAAATCTTTGATCATCGTGGAATACAAATAGTCCCGATCTTTCATCATTTCGTTCATCGCCCAGTCGTATTCTTCCAATGGCATTTTGTAGAAATTCCCAAAGAATAACAAATTAATCTTTTTGGCTTCGATATCCTCCCGGGTAAACACACCGGTAGTTACTTTTGGTCTCGTTGAAAGGATTGCAAAAATAATAGTCACCACACTCGAAATTAACATAATAAAAGTAGGCACCACCAAATGTGCATTTTTCGGGCTGTCCAGTTTCGGGATAATCGTAGACAATGCAATCGAAATGATAATCGCGTTAACTGACAATAAAATATTGGCTTTACTATCGGCAATCCCGCTCAATCGGGTATGATTTCCTAATGTAACACGAAACAGTGTATCGACACCACGATCCGGCTTTTCCACTTTATCTTTTTTTCTGTTTTCTTCTTCGATTCGATCCGCTTCTTTCTTTTCCTGTTTTTCAATTTTCTTCTGAACCAAAAGCAGGTTTTTCTCCTTTAAAGGCTGCCATTTTTTAAGCGCATAATCGGTATAAAAGCGATGTTTGTTCATTAAAAAATTCAGATTTTCCTTTGCCCATTCGGCATTCGAAAAATTCAAATTCCAGGTATTCTTTAATTCAATACGCAATAATTCGCAGGTAGTTGCATATTCAGTCCCCATCAGATGGGCGAAATCTGCATCTTTAATTATTTTCTCCAAATGTGTTTTCGGAATGTATTCTTTTACCGTTGCCAGAATCAGGCCCGAAACCTGCGCTATAAATTCATCCGACAGTTCTTTTTCTTTCAAAAAGGCTGTAACAATTTTCACACTCTCCTGCTCGTGATTCTCATAACCGTTAATATATCCGGTATCATGAAACCAGGCCGCTACTAAAAGTATTTCTTTCTCCTCTGCTGTAACATCTTCTTTTTTGCAAAGCTCTTTTACAGCATTTACGACCGTTAAAGTATGGTTAAAATTATGATAAGAATATAAATTAGAAAGTTTATCTTTGAGTAAATTACTAACAAAATCTTCGGATTGTTCTATTAAATTCATAGAGAATATTTTTACACCACTAAATTATGAAATTGTTTTTGGATAATCATTTTATTGCGAAAATTAAAACCTGTTCTTTAGCAATAACGACATTGCTGCTCACCTATTCCTGTGCGACGCATAAGGCGCAATACGGAAAAAGTGTCAGCGCTAATGAAACGGAAAACGCAACAGATAGCATAAAAATTGCCCACACTTTTTATTTAGTAGGAGATGCCGGAAATGCCGATGAGGAACAAGCCCAACAAACACTTGAACTGCTGCACCAAAAACTAAAAAAAGCGAGTAAAAAATCGACTTTACTTTTTTTAGGGGATAACATTTATCCGAAAGGTTTTCCTGCTAATGACGATGCCTCAGAAAAGGCTCTGGCCGAAACAAAACTTACCAATCAATTAAAGCTAACCAAAGGATTTAGAGGAAAAACGATTGTCATTCCCGGAAATCACGATTGGTACAGCGGCATCAAAGGTCTGGAACGTCAGGCCGAATTTGTGACGAAATATTTGAATGATAAAAAAGCCTTCTTACCCCGAAAAAGCTGTGCCATAGAAGATGTAAAAATAGACAGCACCACCACTTTAGTAACCATAGACAGCGAATGGTTTCTGGAAGACTGGGACAATCATCCCACCATCAATGACAATTGTGACATCAAAACCAGAGAGGATTTCTTTGATGAACTGGAAAGTGTCCTGAATAAAAACCAGGAAAAAACAGTTATCCTTGCTATTCACCATCCTCTGATGAGCAATGGCTCGCATGGCGGACAGTATTCGTTAGAAAAACAATTGTTTCCTTTAGAGCAAAAAATCCCGCTTCCGGTAATAGGTTCCTTTATCAATTTACTCCGAAAAACTTCCGGCGCAAGTCCACAGGACATTCAAAACAAACAATATACGATTTATGCCAAGCGCATCAAAACACTTTTGCAAAAGCAGAAAAATGTAATTGTAGTTTCCGGACACGATCATAATCTGCAATACGTGAACAAAGAAAACATCAAGCAAATTATTAGTGGTGCAGGATCAAAATCTGAAGCTGCAAGGGCAATCAATTCAAACGATTTCTCTTATGGCGGAAATGGTTATGTTACCTTAACTTTGTTTAAAAGTGGGGACGCTAAAGTTTCTTTCTTTGGAAATGAAAACAACCACGAAAAATTACTTTTTGAACATGAAATCATAAAAGCAAAAGAAATCAACTGGGCTGCTGATATCCCGAATAATTTCCCTGCTACCATGACCACTTCGATCTATTCTGAAAAAATGACCCAAAAAAGTCTATTCCATAAATTCCTTTTCGGAAATCATTACAGAAAATATTACAGCTTACCGATCGAGGCTAAAACTGCCACTTTAGACACTTTAATGGGAGGGCTAAAACCTATTCGTGAAGGTGGCGGACACCAGTCCAAATCTTTAAGAGTATCTGATCCTAAAGGCCGTGAATACGTGTTACGTGCTTTGAAAAAAAGTGCTACCCAGTTTTTACAATCCGTAGCCTTTAAAGATCAGTACATTGTTAATGATTTTGAAAACACCTATGCCGAAAACTTTTTATTAGACTTCTACACCACTTCACATCCTTATACTCCTTTTGCTGTTGGCAATCTGGCCGACAAACTAGGATTGGCGCATACCAATCCGATCATCTATTACATTCCGAAACAAAATACCTTAAAAGAATTCAATTCGAATTTTGGAGATGAGTTGTATATGGTTGAAGAAAGACCTGCGGACAATCATCTGGACGGTAAAAACTTTGGAAATCCAACAGATATCATAAGCACAGCTGATATGATGAAAAACCTTCATAAAGATGAAAAATATACGGTTGATGAAAACGAATACATAAAAGCACGTTTGTTTGACATGCTGATTGGCGATTGGGACCGACATGACGATCAATGGCGTTGGGGCGAGTATAAAAAAGACGGAAAGGTTACTTACAAACCAATTCCACGCGATCGCGATCAGGCTTTCTCAAAATATGATGGTACTTTACTTTCACTGTTGATGAACATTCCTGCGCTGCGTCACATGCGTACTTTCAAAGACAAAATCGACAACGTAAAATGGCTCAACAGAGAACCTTACCCACTCGATGTGGCATTTTTGAGAACTGCCGACGAAAAAGACTGGATCGCTCAGGCAAAATACATTCAGGAAAACTTAACCGATGCCGACATTGACAATGCGTTTAAAAGCCTGCCAAAAGAAGTTCAGGACGAGACTATTAAAGACATACAGCAGAAGTTAAAAAGCCGAAAGAAAGAACTTCAAAAATATGCTTCCGAATACTTTGATGTTTTAAGTCATACGGTGATGATTGCCGGAACGGATAAAAAGGACAAATTTGTCATCAATCATAGCGCTAAAAAAACACTGGAAATTAAGGTTTTCAGAATAAAAAAGGAAGGCGACGAATTAGTGTACACCAAAACCGTTACAGATGCCAAAACTTCCAATTTATGGATTTACGGTTTGGACGACAATGATGTTTTTGAGGTAACCGGCAAGCAAAAATCAAACATAAAAATTCGTTTGATTGGCGGACAAAACAATGATACGTACAACATTGAAAACGGAAAGAGAGTTATTGTATATGACTTTAAATCAAAAGAAAACACCTATAATCTGGATTCAAAAACGAAAACGCAGCTTACAGATGATTACGATGTTAACTTGTACAATTATGAAAAACCGAAATACAATGTGGTTTCAGGACTTCCAAATATAGGCTACAATCCCGACGATGGCGTAAAACTTGGCTTTAACTTAAACTACACTGTCAACAATTTCAAACAAAATCCATACACCCAAAAGCACGTTTTAAATGGTTTTTATTATTTCGCAACAGGCGGTTTAGAATTTAATTATGCTGCACATTTTCCGGGCTTGTTAGGCAAATGGATTATTGACGTTGAATCGCAATACACGACCCCAAACTTTGCCATGAATTATTTTGGATACGGAAATGAAACTGTCAATAATACAGAGCAGTTTGGAATGGATTATAACCGCGTTCGCATCCAGAAATTTAATGTTTCGGCAGCGATCCGACATGTCGGACGATATGGAAGCGAGTTTAGCATTCAGCCCATGTTCCAGCAAATGAGAGTAGAAGAAACTAAAAACCGATTTATTGACATTCCAAACATCATTAATCCGGAGATTTTTCAAAGTCAGACCTTTGGTGGTGCAAAAATCAAGTACCAATTCAAAAATTCTGATTTTGCCGCGAAACCTACTTTGGGAGTTACTTTCATGATCTCGGCAACCTGGTTAGCAAATCTAAATGAAACCAAGCAAAACTTCCCGACTCTTGAAAGCCTTTTAGGATTTACACATAAAATTGATTCTAACGGAAAGCTGGTTTTGGCTACGCTTTTAAAAGGAAAAGCGCTGCTGAACAATAATTACGAATTTTATCAGGGTGCTGCTTTAGGCGGTGATACTGACTTACGTGGTTACAGAAACGAACGCTTTTTAGGAAGCTCTTATTTTTCTCAAAGTACCGATTTACGATTCAGTATTGGAAAAATTCAAAAAACAATTGCTCCATTCACCTACGGAATTCTGGGTGGTTTTGACTACGGAAGAATCTGGCTGGACGGTGAAAATTCGAGAAAATGGCATCAGGATTACGGTGGCGGACTTTGGCTGAATGCAATCAATGTGTTAACCGCAAGAATCACTTATTTCAAATCTCCAGACGAAACAGGAAGGGTCATTTTTGGAGCGGCTTACAGCTTTTGATTTTATAGGGACTAAGGGACTGAGGTTCTAAGGTACTGAGTTTAAAAATTAGCCACGAATTCACGAATTTTAATTTATTAAATCATTCGTGAATTCGTGGCAAAAACCTTAGAACCTTAGCAACTCAGTACCTCAGAACCTTAGAGTTTAAACTCATAAACATTCCCACCAGTCTTATTGGCCTTCTCGTCGGCGATCAGCAAGGTGTTGTTGTCTTTAAAAACAATGGCTTCTTTTTGCGAAAAGTGGTCCAGCTTAATTTCGATTTGAGATCCTTTATGAAACAAATCGTTTTTGTAGCCTTTAAACAAAACAATTTTATCATGACTTAACAAAACTACTTTTTTCCCGTCGGGACTAATCGTAGCACTGGTTAAAACACAATGATTGTAGTTGTCGCAAGTCTTAAACTCTCCTATTTTAGTCGCTTTCTGTGTTCCGGGCGCATTTAAAATTTTATAAATAAAGGCAGTTCCGTCAAAGTTTTTACTGCGGTTTTTGGTAAAAAGATAAAAGTAGTTTCCGTGTTCAAAAAAGCCTTCGACATCAAAAAACAGTGCTTTTTTCTTTGGTGGAAATTCCGTTTGCTCCGGATAGGAAAACGAAACTTTATATTCTGCCACTGCCTGAGCTTTATTCAACTGGTTTTTATTGACTTTATAAATACACAAATCTCTACGTTCGTTGTCGTTATTCCCAAAATCGCCAATATAGATGTTGCCGCTTTTGTCTTTCGTAATATCTTCCCAATCTACGTTTGTCGCATTTGAAATTGTGATGGCTTTTGCCAGTTTCCCATCTGACTTTATCGCATAAATCTCATTTTTATTACCACTGTCCTCCAAAGCATAAATTAGATTTGTTTCAGGGAAATAAGTAATTCCCGAAACTTCTTTTAATTTCTTCGGCAGTGCATAAAGTGTTTTAAAATTTGTATTGGACTGTTGCTGACAAGCCAATAAAGCAATAGAGATTCCAAGTAAAAACTTTTTCATGATATTTTCTTTTTAACATTTTAACCCATTCTGCATTTAAACCAGGTTGGTATTTTTAAAATTACGTGTAATAAACTCAAAAGCGGCAAACATAATATGTCCCATCGATTTGGCATTTTTGAACTTCATATCATTGGTATAACGATACAATTCCATTTTTAGTTGATTCAAATGCTCTTCTGTTGAAATCGTATCGTGACACATGATATTCAGTAGCTTTTTGATTCTGTTCTCGGCAGAATGTATACGTTTTGCCAAAATCGCTCTTTCTTCATCCTTATACTGAATAATGGAGCGGTCTTCTAATTTCTCCTTAATCAATTTTATCATCGGATAATTTTCTTTAAAGAACTGCGGACGATATACTTTAAAGTTCCCTTCATAACATTGCTGATCAAAATCAATGGGTCGTATTTTATAGACCACCTGATCAAAATCATGAATGGGTACAATCACATAATTATAAGCACGCATATCGCCTAAAAGCCGGATCATACAGCGTTCGTTGAACTTCACAAATTCTTTTGCGATTTGTGACTTTTCCATTTCCGTACAGCCATCCAGTAAAGTATCCATAAAAACATCACCCGGAATCCCGATAATGTGCTCCTCAATTAAAGTGTCTTTAAAAACCAAAAAGTTGATTTTATCCGGCGAAAGAATGTCTTCCAGCTCCAAACCGTAGATCCTTGAAGCATCTGCTTTTTTGATATAAAAATGTACATAATTATCATTGAGAATATTACGAACTTTTATTCGGAAAGGTTTAGAATTCCCGAAAGTACAGTAATCAATTGCATCAATGTTTAAGTACTGAATGATCTCATTGTTTCCATCAGAATGTAAAAGGGAGTATATTTTTTTCAGATTCAGATCGATTTCATTTCGCTCAAATTCACTGTAATACACCCTAATCCATAAGGTATCCGTTTCGTTTTTATCATAAACATTTACAGAACCCGTAAATCGCAATAAATCATCGTAGAACACTGACACTTTCGAAATACGTTCGTATCGTTCCAAATAACTCAGCAGAGATGGCATTAAAGGATAAGATGGTTTTTTTAAAACCATTAAAGGTTCGCTCATATTTTTGAATATCTTTATTACAAATTTACATGAATCGCCTGATAAAAATAAATTTAGCGTAACAATATACAAGTTGAATCGTCATACATAAAACTAAAACCGAAATAAATTTGGAAACCATACTTACTATTGAGAATCTTCACAAAAGATACGGACGTATTCAGGCCTTAAAAAATGTATCTTTTGAAATACAAAAAGGCCACGTTTATGGCATCTTAGGCCCAAACGGCAGCGGCAAATCGACCACTTTGGGAATTGTCCTAAACGTGGTGAACAGAACCTCCGGAAACTACAGCTGGTTTGGCGGAAAAGTAGAAACACACGAAGCCTTAAAAAAGGTAGGTGCGATTATCGAAAGACCCAACTTTTACCCGTACATGACTGCGGAAGAAAACCTGAAACTGGTTTGCAAAATAAAAAGCATCAATTATTCTAAAATCAATGAAAAACTTGATTTAGTGGGCTTATCCGAAAGAAAAGACAGTAAATTCAGTACTTTTTCTTTGGGTATGAAACAGCGTCTGGCCATTGCATCAGCCTTGTTAAACGATCCCGAAATTTTAATTTTAGACGAACCTACAAATGGATTAGATCCACAGGGAATTCACCAGATCAGAGATATTATCCGAAAAATTGCGTCACAGGGAACGACTATTTTATTAGCCTCTCACTTGCTGGATGAAGTCGAAAAAGTATGTTCGCATGTGATCGTTTTGCGAAAAGGAGAAATCCTGTACTCCGGTTCTGTAGACGGAATGTCGGCCAATGAAGGTTTCTTTGAACTTCAGGCAGATGATAATGAGGCACTAAAAAACATTCTGGAGACACATCCGGCTGTAGACAAAATCACGGAAGAAGACGGCAAAGTTTTAGTCTATCTGGCTTCTGATCTATCAGCGGCAGAGCTCAACCATTTCCTGTTTTCTAAAAATATTGCTTTAAGCCATTTGGTCAAACGCAAAAACAGCTTAGAAGCACAATTTTTAGAATTAACCAAGAACGCCACTATCCAAAACAACTAAACCATGAACAGACTAATCTCTATAGAACTACAAAAAATCTGGAAAAACAAAGCCAGCCGTGTCCTTACGCTAACCTATTTTGTACTCCTTTCGTTTATCGCCTTAATGGCTTCCATAAAATTTGACATAGGACCATTCAAATTTCATTTGGCTGAAATGGGCATCTTTAACTTCCCATTTATCTGGCATTTCAACACCTATGTAGCTGCTTTACTCAAACTTTTCCTGGCAATTGTCATTGTTTCTATGATGGCCAATGAATACAGTTATGGTACGTTAAAACAAAACTTAATTGACGGTTTAAGCAAAAAAGAATTCATTTTATCCAAATTCCTAACGGTCGTATTATTTGCCTTAGGCTCGACTATTTTCGTATTTGTAATGAGCTTAATTCTGGGATTCTGTTTTTCATCGTATACCGAGTTTGACGTTATTTTCATGGATTTGGATTACCTTCTTGCCTTTTTTGTAAAACTCTCGGGCTTTTTTGCATTCTGTTTGTTTCTTGGAATTCTGGTAAAACGCTCTGCTTTTGCCTTAGGCTTTCTTTTGGTATGGAGTATCATTGAAGGAATTGTAAAAGGACTCCTGATCTTCCAAGTTTTTCCGGAAAGCACGATAGGTCAAAAAATAATGAATTTTTTCCCGCTAGAAGCCATGTCCAACCTTATTATTGAGCCTTTTTCAAGATTGTCTGTAATTAGATCGATTGGGACACAAATAGGTGTTGAGAACACAAAAGATTACGGAGTACACTATACCGCAATTTTAATTGTTTTGATCTGGACATTCTTATTCATTTACTTTTCTTACAAACTATTAAAAAAAAGAGATTTATAGTATATTTGTTGTACTATGAACAACTTTAATGCATTATCGCTAGTATTTTTTCTGTGCTTCTTATCTGTTAAGACAGAAGCACAGAATATTAATGTAGACGACTCAAGAACCCCCGAAGATTTAGCAAAAAACGTTTTAATAAACAGCTCCTGTATTGATATTGGTACTGTTAGTGCAACCGGAAACCCTACAAGTTCTGGTAAAAGTTATGCTTACTTTACTAAAGGCAGCAGCAATTTTCCTTTTTCGGGAGGGATTGTTTTAAGCACATCACCAAGTAAAAATGCCGAAGGGCCTTTTATAAAAGCAAACTCCGAAGGTGCTATCAATGACAGCTGGTTGGGTGATGCTGACTTAAATCAGGCATTACAAAATAGCGAAAGCCAACAGGCAACTGTACTGGAATTTGATTTTACAGCCTTAACCAACTCCATCAGTTTCAATTATATTTTCGCATCAAACGAGTATCAAACGTATTATCCGTGTATCTATTCTGATGGATTTGCTTTTCTGATAAAAGAAGCAGGCACCTCTGCTCCCTATAAAAATTTAGCGGTTTTACCCAATACAGCCATTCCTGTTTCTTCGACAACAGTACATACCAAAATTGAGCCTGCTTTTGCAAATGGCACAAACTATCCGGGCTGTGATCCTTTAAACGAACAATTTTTCAATGGCTACAACAACGTTAATAGTCCGATAAATTATGCCGGACAAACTGTTGTAATGAACGCCCATACCGAAGTAATTCCGAATAAAACCTATCACTTAAAACTGGTCATTGCCGATGACCCGACAGGACAATACAACTCTGCCGTTTTTATAGAAGGCGGTAGCTTTACCTCTACCATAAATTTTGGAGCAAACAGAACAATTGCCGACAAAAACCCGGCCTGTTTTGGCGAAGGTGTTGTTTTAGATACACATCTTGACAGTAGTCTCTACACTTTTAAATGGTTAAAAGAAACGACACCCAACAATTATGCAGAAGTTACACCCGCAGCAACAGGCGCTACCTATACTGTAACAGCAACAGGGAATTATAAAGTAGAAGCCACCCGAAACGGCACTACCTGTGTGGCCACCGGACAAATTAAAATTGAGTTTGCACCCGAAATCTTATCAACCAACAGCTCTTTAACACAATGTGATGATGATACTGACGGAATATCGGTCTTCAACCTCACAAAGGTTGCCAATAGTATTAAAAACAATGTTGCCGAAACGCTGAACAAAGGGTACTACGAATCACTAGCCGATGCACAGGCCAAAACCAACCCAATTGCGACACCGGAAAAATACAGCAATAAAACCCTGAATCAGGTTATTTTTGTAAGACTTGAAAACCAATACGGCTGTGCTAAATTTCCGCAGATAACGTTACAGATTTCCAACACTACGATTGCCACTCAGCCCCCTTTTGCTACTTGTGACAAAGACGACAAACAAGATGGTCTGTACCAATTTGACCTTAATGCCGAAGTAACTCCACGACTGTCTACCGGATTACCACCGGGTTTAACTTTTAGCTATTTTTTAAACGCCAACGATGCTTTAGCGGATGCAAACGCATTAGCTAATATCTTTAAGAACACGACCCCCTTTACTCAAATCATTTATGCAAAAGCAACAAATGGATCGGATTGTTACGACATACTTCCCATTACTCTTGTGGTAAACACTTTTGATGTGGCTAACTTTGAAGATGAATCCAAATATTTGTGTAAAGAGGAACCGATTACCTTAAGTGTTGCCAGCGGCTTTGCCAGCTATTTATGGAGTACCGGAGAAACTACAAACTCAATTACAGTAAGCGCCGCCGGTGATTATTCTGTACTTGTAACAAATGCAAACGGCTGCGAAAAAACCAAAAAATTCAAAGTAATTCTTTCTGAACCTGCATTGATAACGGGTGCAGACATAAAAGATTTCTCCGGCGATGAGAATTCAGTTTTAATTCAATACACAGGGGTTGGTAATTATGAATTTTCATTGGATGGAAGTTTTTTTCAGGATGCCCCATTATTCACTAATGTCAAACCCGGAGTTTACAATGCTATCGGAAGAGACAAAAACGGCTGCGGGCCGTCTAATCTGTTTCAGGTGTACGTTGTAGATTATCCTCGATTCTTTACGCCAAATGGCGATGGTTACAACGATTTATGGGTGATTAAAAACTCCGATCAGCTTCCTTATTACAAGATCTTTATTTTTGACCGTTACGGAAAACTACTCAAACAAATGGATCAAAACATGCTGGGCTGGAACGGCTTCTTTAATAGCCAACAATTGCCTGCAGACGATTATTGGTTTGACATACAATTTAGCAATGGAAGAGTCGTTAAAGGTCATTTTAGCTTAAAAAGATAAATACACTACTTCTGTTAAATATCCCAAATAACAATACACAAAAAGTTCCGCAATAAAAAAAGCCATTCGATATCGAATGGCTTTTACTTTTATTTGGAGGATAAATTAGATTTTAAATCTTTTTCTATCTGTTTCAGTCAAATAAATCTTTCTAAGACGAATAGATTTTGGAGTTACCTCTACATACTCATCTTTTTGGATGTACTCTAATGCTTCCTCTAATGAGAAAATGATTGGAGGGATAATTCTCGCTTTTTCGTCATTTCCAGAAGAACGAACGTTAGATTGTTTTTTCTCTTTCGTTACGTTTACACACATATCATCTCCACGAGAGTTTTCACCAATTACCTGACCTTCGTAGATTTCAGCATTTGGTTCAACGAAAAACTTACCACGATCTTGTAATTTATCGATAGAGTAAGGAATAGCTTTTCCTTTTTCCATAGAAATCAACGAACCTTTGTTACGTCCTGCAATTTCTCCTTTGTAAGGCTCATATCCAATAAAACGGTGTGACATAATAGCTTCACCAGCAGTAGCTGTAAGCAATTGATTTCTTAAACCAATAATTCCACGAGATGGAATATTAAATTTAATGATCATACGCTCACCTTTAGTTTCCATACTTAGCATTTCACCTTTACGAAGTGTTACGAATTCAACTGCTCTACCTGAAAGGTTTTCTGGTAAATCGATTGTTAATTCCTCAATTGGCTCACATTTTTTACCATCAATTTCTTTGATGATAACTTGTGGCTGACCAATTTGTAACTCGTACCCTTCTCTTCTCATTGTTTCAATAAGAACAGATAAGTGAAGTACTCCACGGCCAAAAACCATGAATTTATCTGCAGAATCAGTTTCACCTAACTTCATCGCTAAGTTTTTCTCTAATTCTTTTGTCAATCTTTCTCTAATATGACGAGAAGTTACAAATTTACCTTCTTTACCAAAGAAAGGTGAGTCGTTGATTGTAAACAACATACTCATTGTAGGCTCATCAATAGCAATAGAAGCTAAACCTTCAGGAGTTTCGTGATCTGCAATAGTATCTCCAATTTCAAAACCTTCAACACCAACTACAGCACAAATATCACCAGCGATTACTTCCGCAACTTTTTTACGTCCAAGACCTTCAAAAGTGTGTAATTCTTTAATTCTTGATTTCGTTACAGCACCATCTCTTTTTACTAAAGATATTGGCATACCTTCTTTCAAAACACCTCTTTCAAGACGACCAATAGCGATACGACCTGTAAAAGCAGAGAAATCTAAAGATGTAATTAACATTTGTGGAGTTCCTTCAGAAACTTTAGGAGCAGGCACATTGTTTAAAACCATGTCTAATAAAGGCTCGATGTTTTCTGTTTGGTTTTTCCAATCGTCAGACATCCAGTTGTTTTTAGCAGAACCGTAAACCGTTGGGAAATCCAATTGCTCTTCAGTTGCTCCTAATTCGAACATTAAGTCAAAAACTTTTTCGTGAACTTCTTCCGGAGTACAGTTTTCTTTATCAACTTTATTGATAACTACGCATGGCTTAAGACCTAAGTCAATCGCTTTTTGTAATACGAAACGAGTTTGTGGCATTGGACCTTCAAAAGCATCCACTAGCAAACATACACCATCGGCCATGTTCAATACACGTTCTACTTCACCTCCAAAATCCGCGTGGCCAGGAGTGTCAATAATATTGATTTTTGTTCCTTTATATTGAACTGATACGTTCTTTGAAGTAATAGTAATACCTCTCTCACGCTCTAAATCGTTATTATCAAGAATTAAATCACCTGTGTTTTCGTTGTCACGAAATAATTGACAGTGATACATAATTTTATCAACCAAAGTGGTTTTACCGTGATCGACGTGGGCAATAATTGCAATGTTTCTAAT
This sequence comes from Flavobacterium sp. N502536, assembly GCF_025947345.1. NCBI lineage: Bacteria > Pseudomonadati > Bacteroidota > Flavobacteriia > Flavobacteriales > Flavobacteriaceae > Flavobacterium > Flavobacterium sp. N502536. The sequence goes on from NZ_CP110011.1 coordinate 574,873, forward strand.
AGATTCCATCTGTGATTTTTAATGGGTGCAAAGGTACACTTTATTTTGATATAAAAAACGTTTCTGCGATAGTTTGCGTAAAGACAAGTATTTAGTTCCCCAAAAACAATGTAAATTTAAGTCTAATTTGAACTTTTCTTATTGTTTAATTATAGTTAAATTAACTATATTTGAGTGATGAAAAGTAAAACTCTCCAAATTACTCTAGTTTATATTATCATATCGTTATTTGTGGCAACCATCTGTCATAAATTACTCACAACTTACTTTTCCAAGGCCGATTATTATACTGTTTTCTTCTTAAAAGATGTTTTTTTCATTCTGACTACCGCACTGTTTTTCAAATACATACTTTCTAAAAACGAGAAAAAAAGTATTACCATTTTCAAAAAACTAAAAGAAACCAACGAAGAAATAAAAGAATCAAACGAAAAATATGACATTGTAGCCAAAGCAACCAGCGACACGATTTGGGACTGGAAAATCCAGGAAGACAGCATCAACTGGAACAAAGGAATAGAAAGCGTTTTTGGATACAATCCGAAAGAAGTTGGAAAGACATCTAAGTGGTGGTTTGACAAGATTCATCCGGAAGACAGCATCAGAATGTCCATCAAATTATACTCTTTTATCGAACAAAAAACAGAGAAATGGCAAGATCAATATCGCTTTAAATGTGCAGACGGCAGTTATAAATACGTTTTAGACCGAGGTTTTTTACTGAAAGACGAAAACGGAAGAGCCATACGAATGATCGGAGCCATTCAGGACATCACCAAACAAAAGGAAGAAGAACAACGTTTAAGATTATTAGAAACCGTAATTACACAATCTAAGGACTCTATATTAATAACAGAAGCCAATTCGACAGATCGAAAAATACCTAAAATTGTTTATGTCAATCCGGCCTTTTCGCAAATGTCCGGGTACTTATCGAATGAAATAATCGGAAAATCGCCGAATATTTTCAAAGGGCCAAAATCAGACTCTGAAGAATTAAAAAAACTCTTAAAAGCCATAAAAAACGAAGAAGAGTGCCTGATCGAAACCATCACCTATACCAAATCAAACGAAGAATATTGGGTACGATTTTCGATGATTCCAATTTTTAACACTGAAGGCACAATTTCGCACTGGATTTCCATACAAAGAGACATTACAGACGAAAAGAAACTAGAAACAGAAAAAGAACATCTGATTCGTGAACTAACTCAAAACAACAAAGACTTAAAACAATTCTCCTACATTACTTCACATAATTTACGCGCCCCGTTATCTAATTTAATTGGACTTTTAAATCTAATCGAAGACATCCCTATCGAGAACGAAGAACTCGAAGAAATCCTAACCGGATTTACCAAATCAACCCATTTGTTAAACGAAACTATTAATGACTTAGTAAAGGTCATCATCATCAAAGACAATCCTTCTATGCAAAAAGAAGAAGTCTCTCTGCAAGAAGTTTTCGAAAATGTATTTAGCCAGCTGTCTTTCCAGATCGAACTACACAAACCCATCATTAAACTCAAATTCGACAAAGTCCCGCTGCTAAACACCAACAAAGCTTATATCGAAAGCATTCTACTCAACCTACTAACCAACTCGATAAAATACAAATCAGAAAACAGAAAACTAAAAATATCCATTACAGCAGAACAAATCGACCATAAAGCAATTCTAACTTTCAAAGACAACGGAATAGGAATTGATCTAGAAAGAAACCGCGACAAAGTCTTTGGACTATACCAACGATTCCATAACTACCCCGACAGCAAAGGTCTTGGCTTGTATCTTGTAAAATCACAAGTCGAAACCATGGGAGGAACAATCAGTATAGACAGCGAAGTCAACAAAGGCACCACATTTACGATAACATTCAAAAACTAACTCATATGCTCGAGCAAATTTTATGTATTGACGATGACCCAATCACGTTGATGTTATGCAAAAAAGTAATTTCGAAGGCCTCCTTCTCCAATGAAATTATCACAGCTCAAAATGGCGAGGAAGCATTACACCACTTCAACACACTTAAATACACAAACAACAAAAACAAAGCAAACAAAAAACCGGAACTGATTTTTTTAGACTTAAACATGCCCGTAATGGGCGGTTGGGAGTTTCTGGATCACTTTACCTCTCCGGCTTACAAAGAATTCAATACCGCAAGTGTAATTGTACTCTCTTCCACTATCGACCCCGATGATCTGGCCAAAGCTAAAAAATACCCCATTATAATCGATTTCCTCTCAAAACCCATTACCCAGCCTATGCTGGAGTATCTTAAAAAGAAGATAGGAATCTAAATACTTTAAATCTCAAATTCCAAACTCCAATAACCAATCAAGTAACATTGGAATTTGGAATTTAAGATTTGGAATTTTTAAGACAAAGAGTATCCAAAATAGTATAAACAAAAAAAAAAGTCCTCAAAGAGGACTTTTATATTTTTTAGGAAATTGTAATTAATTACAATTTAGCAACATGTTTAGTTAATTTAGACTTCAAGTTAGAAGCTTTATTATCATGAATGATGTTCTTTTTAGCTAATTTATCAATCATAGAGATTACAGTTGATAATTTAGAAGCTGCATCAGTTTTATCAGTAGCTAATCTTAACGCTTTGATAGCATTACGAGTAGTTTTATGCTGATATCTGTTAAGAACTCTTCTTTTTTCGTTACTTCTGATTCTTTTTAATGCTGACTTATGATTTGCCATTTTCTTTTAATTTTAGATGTAATAATTATTATAGATACTAGTTAAAAAAGAAAAACCTCCCACAATTGCTAAGCAATCACTTTGGTTTTAACTAATAAAATAAAAATCGAGACACCAATTTTTATTTTATAAAACTTATTCACAACTAATTTTGTAGTCTGTAAGGGAATCGAACCCCTGTTACCAGGACGAAAGCCTGGAGTCCTAACCCCTAGACGAACAGACCATCATCGTTCTAAGTTTTCTTCAATTTAAATAAAATTGAAATTTGTAGTCCGTGGGGGAATCGAACCCCCCTTACCAGGATGAAAACCTGGCGTCCTAACCGATAGACGAACGGACCATTACATCAAGTTAAATAACTTTGCTCGCAGAAAAAAAAAGTAGTCCGTGGGGGAATCGAACCCCCCTTACCAGGATGAAAACCTGGCGTCCTAACCGATAGACGAACGGACCGTGTATTTCTCTAATGCGGATGCAAAGATACATCTATTTTTTAGTTGCACAATAGCTGATGCAATTTTTTTTATTTTTTTTTAATATGCCTTCGCAAAAAGCACTCTTTTGGTAGATGGATTCCCAGTAAACACGCAGGTTCCCGCCTCCTCAACAGCATCCAAAGGTATACAACGAATCGTTGCTTTTGTCAGGTCTTTTATCTTCTCTTCAGTAGCTGCTGTACCATCCCAATGAGCCGACACAAAACCACCTTTTCCGTCTAAAATTTGCTTAAATTCCTCAAAACTATTTACTTCCGTAATATGAGTATCTCGGTAGTTTAAGGCACGATTGTATAAATCAGTCTGAATCTGCTCTAAAAGATCATTTACATAAGTCACAATTCCTTCAGCAGAAACCACCTCTTTAGTCAGCGTATCACGTCTGGCAACTTCAAAAGTTCCATTTTCTAAATCTTTTGGACCAACAGCAATTCTAACCGGCACCCCTTTCAATTCCCATTCAGCAAATTTGAATCCTGGTTTTTGAGTGGTACGGTCGTCATACTTAACGGAGATTTTTAACTTTCTTAATTTAGCTGTTAGCTCATTAACCGCAGCGGTAATTTCAGCCAATTGCTCATCTGTTTTATAGATTGGAACAATCACAACTTGTATTGGCGCCAAATTTGGAGGCAATACCAATCCCTGATCATCTGAATGCGTCATAATCAACGCTCCCATCAAACGGGTCGAAACTCCCCAGGAAGTTCCCCAAACATGCTCTTGTTTTCCCTCAGCATTCGCAAACTTAACATCAAATGCTTTTGCAAAGTTCTGACCTAAAAAGTGAGACGTTCCAGCCTGTAACGCTTTTCCATCCTGCATTAAAGCCTCAATACAATAGGTTTCATCAGCACCTGCAAAACGCTCCGTTTCGGTTTTAAAACCTTTCACAACCGGAATGGCCATAAAGTTCTGTGCAAAATCAGCATAAACATGCATCATTTTTTCAGACTCTTCTAATGCTTCTGCTTTTGTTGCATGCGCGGTATGCCCTTCCTGCCATAAAAACTCAGCAGTTCTTAAAAACAAACGCGTACGCATTTCCCAGCGCACCACATTGGCCCACTGATTAATTAACAAAGGTAAATCTCTATAAGACTGAACCCATCCTTTATAAGTAGACCAAATAATCGCCTCACTTGTTGGACGAACAATAAGCTCCTCCTCTAATTTAGCATTTGGATCCACCATTAACTTTCCGGGTTTGTCCGGATCATTCTTTAATCTATAATGCGTTACAATCGCACATTCTTTTGCAAATCCTTCAGCATTTTTTTCTTCCGCTTCAAACATGCTCTTAGGCACAAATAAAGGGAAGTACGCATTTTGATGTCCTGTTTCTTTAAACATTCGATCCAATTCCGCCTGCATTTTTTCCCAAATAGCATATCCGTACGGTTTAATAACCATACATCCTCTAACTCCTGAATTTTCGGCTAGATCTGCCTTTACAACCAGCTCGTTATACCATTTTGAATAATCTTCTGATCTTGTAGTGAGGTTCTTACTCATATCGAATAGTTTGGCACAAATTTTGTTTTAATAATTTTAACTAAATAGTTTGACAAAACTAACTATTTTTGTAATGTGCAACAATAAAAAACACCACAGATATGAAAACTTCTATTTATCTCCGCCAAAACTCAAGTCATTTTTACTTAATTGGATTATTGAGTTTTCTACTGGCATCGTGTGGTTCTTACCAAAACACTTCTTATCATGATAATGATGGAATTTACGGAGGTTCACCAAGAACGTATGCTCAAACAAACAGCACAAATAATCAATATAAAGACTATTTCAGATCGTTACAAGACGATAATCAGTCAACTGAAATCTTCACAGATGTTGACAACTACGGAAATTATGCCGTAAACGACAGCACACAAGCTACTAACTCTTACCCTGCTTGGGGAAGTGCCAATACAGAAGTTGCCGTAAACGTTTATTCTGACCCTTCCTGGTCACTTGGATTCGGACTTGGTTTCGGATATCCTTATTATGGATGGGGTTACGGATGGGGTTATGGAGGAGGATACTGGGGCTACCCAAATTATTGGGGATCAGGTTGGGGTTACCCAGGATGGGGATATCCGGGATGGGGTTACCCTGGTTACTGGGGATCTGGTTACCGATACAACAACTACTCTTACAACTACGGAAGAAGAGGATCTGCTGCTTATTATGGAGGAAGAACTTATTCTTCTAACAGAAACTATGCTACAAACAGAGGTTATAACAATACCAACAGAAGCTACAGCACCAACAGAGATTACACAAGTACCAACAGAAGCTTTAACTCAAACAGAACTTATAGCACCAACAGAAGCGATTTCTCTGATACAAGAAGAAATTCATCTGCAAACGGAAGAAACTACAACAACTCTTCAAGCCCAACATTTACAAACAGAGGAAACGCAAGCCAATACAACGGTGCTGATTACAGCAACAGAAGATCAAGCAGCAATACTACACGAAGCTACAATTATAACAATAATAATTCGGCACCATCCAGAAACTACTCTCCTAGCCCATCCCGTTCTATGAATAGCGGCGGAGGCGGAAGCATGAGATCATCTGGCGGCGGAGGTGGCGGCGGCGGAAGATCATACAGCGGCGGTGGAGGCGGTAGAAGATAACCGCTTCTTTCGCTAATCAAAAAAAATCATACTTAAAACTATCCAAATGAAAAAAATATTATTCCTATTTATTACAGGACTAACTGTCAGCGTCTCACATTCTCAGGAAGTATCTGACGCGGTACGTTATGCGCAAGACAATTTAACCGGAACTGCAAGATTCAGAGCCATGAGTGGTGCCTTTGGAGCCGTTGGCGGAGATTTATCTGCAATAAGCGTCAACCCTGCAGGGTCGGCAATATTCTCTAATAATCAGGTTGGAATAAGTTTTAGCAATCAAAGCATCAAAAACAACTCTAATTATTTTGGATCAGAAATTAGCGATAATAAAAATGCTTTTTTAATAAATCAGGCGGGAGCTGTTTTTGTTTTTCACGATCACAACCCAAGCAACAACTGGAAAAAGATTGCTATTGGAGCTTCTTACGAAAACACCAACAATTTTGACAACCGCATTGTTTCAGCCGGAACAAATCCAACAAATTCTATTGACAAATATTTTCTAAAATTTGCAAACGGAATACCTTTAAACGTTATAGACGGCCTTAATTACAAAGACCTTTTTTACAACGAACAACAAGCCTATATGGGATACTGGGGACATGTAATTGACCCTGTAAGCAACAACGGCGACAATACTCAATACATCAGCAACGTTCCTGCAGGTGGCAAGTACTATCAGGAGAATGAAATATTTACCAGTGGCTACAACAGCAAACTGAGTTTTAACCTTGCAACGTCTTACAAAGACAAAATCTATTTTGGAGCCAACCTGAATGTTCACGTTACCGACTTCAGAAGATCAACAAGTTTTTACGAAGACAACGACAATCCGTTAGAAGCAAGAGAAACAATTTCCAGCTTGCGTTTTAATAACGAGTTATATACGTATGGTAACGGTTTCTCTTTCCAACTTGGAGCTATTGCCAAAGTTACTGAGTCATTCCGATTGGGTCTGGCCTACGAATCTAACACCTGGTACGAACTTAACGATGAAACCTCACAAAGCTTATACAGTACACGAAAAGCACAGGGAGGACAAGACATTAATGAAACTGTAAATCCAAAAATTGTAAACGTTTACGATTCTTACACTTTACAAACACCAGGGAAAACAACTTTTAGTGCTGCTTATGTGTTTGGAAAATCAGGATTAATTAGTATTGATTATGCTATTAAAGATTACGGAAACACCAAATACAAACCAACAAACGATGCCGGTTTCAAAGGAGTAAACAGTGACCTTAGCAATCAATTGACAAATGCCGGTGAATTAAGAGTGGGTGCCGAATACAAAATAAAACAATTGAGTTTACGCGGTGGATATCGTTTTGAGCAAAGCCCATACAAAAACGGAACTACAATTGGAGATTTAAACAGCTACTCAGGAGGTCTGGGCTATAATTTTGGTGGTACCAAAGTCGATTTAGCTTATTCTTATTTGGAAAGAAAATCAAATCAGGGATTTTTCGCAACCGGATTCACAGACGGAGCAAACATCACCTCAAAACTAAATAATGTAACACTTACTTTATTATTTGAGTTGTAATAAATACGAAACAGAACAAATTAAAACTTCCGTCAGACCTTTAACTGACGGATTTTTTTTTACCCCGATCGCCGCAATTGCCTCCTCACTATTTTATTAGCAGGAAAAAACAACAAATAACAAAGCTTCACCCCATAAAAAACACCTAAAAAAAAGGGAAACAAGCGGTGTTTGAATAAAAAAGTGTAATTTTGCACTCCAATTTATAAAAGTATGAGAACCAAGTCTTTAAAAAAGAACAAAATTAACGTAATCACTCTTGGGTGTTCGAAAAATGTATATGACAGTGAAGTGTTGATGGGTCAACTTCGTGCTAATGGCAAAGAAGTACAACACGAAGCACCAGCTAAAGAAGAAGGAAACATTATCGTAATCAACACTTGCGGTTTTATCGACAATGCAAAAGCAGAGTCTGTAAACATGATTTTGGAATATGCTGATAAAAAAGACAAAGGATTAGTAGATAAAGTATTTGTGACCGGATGTTTATCTGAACGTTACAGACCGGATTTGGAAAAAGAAATCCCAAATGTAGATCAATACTTTGGAACTACAGAACTACCACAATTATTGAAAGCTCTTGGAGCCGACTATAAACACGAACTGCTTGGAGAGCGTTTGACTACCACTCCAAAAAATTACGCGTACTTAAAAATTGCTGAAGGTTGCGACAGACCTTGTAGTTTTTGTGCAATTCCGTTAATGAGAGGTTCGCATATTTCTCAGCCAATTGAAAAATTAGTGAAGGAAGCACAAGGTTTAGCTAAAAATGGCGTTAAAGAATTAATCCTAATTGCTCAGGACTTAACGTATTACGGTCTTGATCTTTACAAAAAAAGAAATCTTGCAGAGCTTCTGGAAGCCCTTGCTAATGTTGAAGGTATCGAATGGATTCGTCTGCACTATGCCTACCCTACTGGTTTCCCAATGGATGTTTTAGAGTTAATGAAACGTGAGCCTAAAATTTGTAATTATATTGATATACCGCTACAACACATTTCTGATTCTATATTAAAATCGATGCGTCGTGGTACCACTCAGGCAAAAACAACACAATTATTGAAAGATTTCCGTGCTGCTGTTCCTGGAATGGCCATCAGAACTACTCTAATTGTTGGATATCCTGGTGAGACTCAGGAAGATTTTGAGATTCTGAAAGATTTTGTTCAGGAAATGAAATTTGACAGAATGGGTTGTTTCGCTTATTCTCACGAAGAAAATACGCATGCTTATCTTTTGGAAGACAATGTTCCGGACGATGTAAAACAAGCCCGTGCCAATGAAATAATGGAATTACAGTCGCAAATTTCATGGGATTTAAACCAGGAAAAAATTGGACAGGTTTTCAAATGTATTATCGACAGAAAAGAGGGTGCTCACTTTGTAGGGAGAACGGAATTTGACAGCCCGGATGTTGATAACGAAGTTTTGATTGATGCGTCTAAACATTATGTAAAAACCGGAGAGTTTGTTAATATAAGAATAATAGAAGCAACAGAATTTGATTTATACGGAGAACCTACTTAAATTTACGCTAAACATTCTTTAATTTTAGATAAATACATTTTTATGAAACCTATACAATCTTTATTTATTTTGTTTTTTACCTTATTGTGCTTTAACTCTGTTTCAGCTCAATACGGAAACGGCTACAATAATGGTTACGGCGGTGGTGGTTATGGCAATGGCTACGGCGGAAGAGGTGGCGGAATGGGTATGGACAGAAGTATGATGGGAGGTCCTCAGGGAAATACCAGCAAACCAAAAGAAATTCCTGTTGAAGAAACTGTTGCTCAAATTGTAGAGCAAATGAAACCGGAAATAAACCTTGACGAATTACAAGCGATAGCGATTGGAAATGTTTTAGTCGACAGCATGAGAGAGCAGGGTATTTTATTAAAAAATGAAAGCAGTAATCAGGATCAAAAAATCGAACAGATTAAGGCGTTAAGAGAAAGCACTACTAAAAAAATAACCGCTTTCTTAAATCCGGATCAGATCCCGAAGTACACCGCATTTATGGATAACTTTAAAGAGATCAAAAAAACGTCCAAATCAAAAAAGAAAAAAGACTCGAAAGATAAAGATTCAAAAGACGCAAAAGAAGTTAAAGAAGATTCTGAAACAGCAAAAACTCAGGAATAATTGTTTCAACCTCATCTAAAAAATGTAAATACTATTATGACAAAAAAACATTTTTGTTACCTGATCTTAGCAATTGTTATTACTTCTTGCTCTACAAATCCTTATAAAAATACTGAAAAAGCTTACGACCAGCAGCTTAAAACTTTAGAGGGACAAATTACCAGTAAAGAAGCTCAGCCAATTCCGGTTGTAAGCCCTGTAGTTATTGATACTACTTATGCGCAGCAACTTGGTATAGTAAAAGATACGTTATCTAAAACAGGATCAACTGCTTTACTAAATGGTATTAATACAGAATGGATTGGAACTGTAAACTTCAACTTAAGAAAACCAAGTTTCATCATCCTTCATCATACCGCTCAGGATTCTCTTCAGCAAACGATCAATACGTTTACCAAGACACGAACTCAGGTAAGTGCGCATTATATTATTTCTGAAAACGGAAAAGTAGTTCAAATGTTAAACGATTATTTAAGAGCGTGGCATGCAGGAGCATCGACCTGGGGAAAAAATACGGATTTAAACTCTTCTTCGATCGGAATTGAAATTGACAATAACGGTTTTAAACCTTTCACAGAAGCACAGATTAGCAGTTTAGTAGCGCTTTTAACCAAATTAAAGAAAGATTACAACATCCCTACTCAGAATATTATAGGACATTCAGATATTGCTCCGGGAAGAAAACAGGACCCAAGTGCTTTATTTCCGTGGAAAACTCTGGCTGAAAAAGGATTTGGAATCTGGCCCGACGCAGTTCTTGAAGAAGCGCCTTTTGATTTTAAAATTGAACCCGCATTAAGAATTATCGGATACAATACCAAAAATCTTTCAGCCGCGATCATGGCCTTCAAATTACATTATATTCAAACTGATGTAACTTCAACTTTAGATCGAAAAACAATAGATACTATTTACTCGATTTATAAAAAACAGCTTCAGTAGTACAATTAGCAATACCATACAAAAGCGCGTTTCTAAAAATTTAGAAACGCGCTTTTTTCTTATGATAAGAAACCCGACACCACATGAAAGTGAAGCAGTTGCTTTTTAGCAATCAATTCAAAAGACTCCAATAAAAAAGCTGCCAAAACACAAGTAGGTTTCGACAGCTCCAAAAAAAAAAATATCAATCTTTATCTCTAGAAAGAGTATGTTGTAGCGACTAATCCGAAGAATGATCCTCCTGTTGGAGCAGCATCTTTATCTAAAAAGATATCCTTAGAAGCAGCGTCGTATCGTAATTCCGGAATAATTGTTAATTTCCCTACCTTGTAATTTAAAGAAACGGTGTTGGCAAAAACATTCGATCCTGTTAAGGTACCCAAACTGGCTGCAGCATCTTTCGCATCGAAATACTCCATACGGTAAGCCAAACTCAATGATGACTTAAAAGCATAGTTTGCATATCCTACCAAGGCAAACCAATCGCCGTCTAATGCACTGTCAATATCATTCTTTGTTTTGGCATAAGTAGCATTAAATCCTAAAGAAAATGCATCCGTTATTGTTTTAGAGGCCACAAAATCAATTTGTGTTTTATTCTCATCAGAAGCAGGATTGCTGCTGCCTGAAGTAAAATTCAAATAAGCGCTGCCTGTGTCTCCAATGTACCCCACTTGTGCTATGTATGTTTTTTGACTTGAACCTGCATCCATTGCCGACTTAAAGTCGGTTGGGTTTGTGATACCAAACATCGCGGTGAACTTACCTGATGTATATTGCGCTTTTAGTCCGGTATTAAAGAAAGGGCCATAAGAAAAAGCATAAGACATGCTGTAGTTTTTATTCGCGACCGCATCCAGTAGTTCATATCCGATATGAGTTCCGAAACTACCTGCTACAAACTTAAATTTATCGGTAACCTGATAGGTGAAAAATAATTGTTTAATTAAAAATTTTGCATTTATATCTTTATCTGTTGTTTCATTATAGGAGAACTCTCCCGCTCTCTTCCCAAAGCCTAAATCGACAAAAACCGAAGCTTTTCCGAAGGTATGTCCAGCCTGAACAGAGGCCATCCCTAATTCGAACGAATCCTGAGAATTGGTAAAACTTGTCAATCCATTCATTTGTTTTGAAAAATCATATTTATAATACGCATCGGCTGATCCTCCCCAGGTGGTTGCCGGTGAAGTCGCAGTTTCAGTTTCCTCTTGGGCAAAAGCAAAAGAACTCGTTAACATCACGGCTAAAATGTGCAATACTTTTTTCATGTTTTAATTGGTTTTGGTTATTAATTGATTCTGGTTAGTTAATCTTTTATATAGGTAATTGAATACTATAAGCCATTTTTAAAACCTCTTATTCCCTCTAAAACTCCTTCATTTTCAGTAGCGAATTTATTAACTTTTGGATGAGTAAAAGAATCCAAATCTACTTTTCTGCTGTTTTCAAAGAAGAATTACGGATTACAAAAATTAACCTCTCTATAATCGTTATTCGGCATAATTAACTATTCATTTTTAAAAAATCAACAACTTACTTTTTATAAAAATAATTAAATTTTATAGGGTACAAACAAAATAACAAGTAAAAATTAACCAAAAAACACTAAAATTTAAATTTAAAAAACAACATACCCCATAAAAAATATAGGCTATATAAAAAAGTAAACAAAATTAAAGAGCGAATCTAAAAAACCACACCATGTAAAAAAGGACAATTCAAAAAAGTAAAAATTCTTACAAAAATTACAAGCCAAAAAACAAGAAGCAGATCTAAAAACACAACCGCTCTAACCTTAAAACAGCTGTTACCAAAAACAAAAAAAGCCTGTTTCATTTCGAACAGACTTTCTCAAAAAAGTTCCACTACCCTTAACTAAAAATCACTATACTAAACTAAGAGCTTCTATACCCGATCAGCTTAAGACCTATAGAAATTCCTCTTTTAAGAATACTGATAAGTTTGGCGTAAAAAAAAGACGCACAGTTGTGCGTCTTTCTCCGGGTGTCTAAAAGCGACCGGATTATGCTAAAATTTTCTCGATTGCATTTAATTCATCTTGTGTAAAATCAAGATTTTGCAAACACTCAATATTATTATTCAATTGACGCACAGAACTTGCTCCGATCAAAACCGAAGTAATTCGTTTGTCTTTTTGCAGCCATGATAAAGCCATTTGTGCCAAAGACTGGTTTCTGTTTTTAGCAATTTCATTCAACTGAACTAATTTTTGGATGCGCTCCTGTGTAACCTCATCTTCTTTCAAATGTCCGTTTGGATTATGTGCTCTGGAGTTTTCCGGAATTCCGTTTAGGTATTTATCCGTCAACAGCCCCTGTGCCAAAGGAGAAAAAGCAATACACCCCACTCCTTTTTCGTCCAGAACATCAAGCAAACCGTTTTCTACCCAACGCTCCAGCATGGAATATTTTGCCTGATGAATCAAACATGGTGTTCCCAATTGTTTTAAAACATCAACCGCAACGCTGGTTTGCTCTGCCGAATAGTTACTTATTCCCACATACAAAGCTTTTCCGCTTCTCACAGCATAATCTAAAGCCATCATAGTTTCTTCAATTGGAGTTTCCGGATCCGGGCGATGCGAATAAAAAATATCCACATAATCGACCTTCATTCTTTTCAGACTCTGATCCAAACTCGATAACAAATATTTACGGGAACCCCAATCTCCATAAGGTCCATCCCACATTGTATAACCGGCCTTTGTTGAGATAATAATTTCGTCTCTTAAATTTCCCTGAAAATTATGCCAGAGAATCTTTCCAAAATTAGTTTCCGCCGATCCCGGAACTGGTCCGTAATTATTGGCCAGATCATAATGTGTAATTCCTTTATCAAAAGCTTCCACAGCAATACATTCTGCAGTATCAAAATTATCTACTGATCCGAAGTTATGCCACAATCCTAAAGAAATCTGCGGCAGTAACAACCCACTTTTTCCACATCTGTTGTATTTCATTATTATAATTTAAAGGGTGTACATTTTATAGTTTTAAAGATAGAAACAAACCTTATTATTTTAAAACCGAATAGAGCATTATTTTTGTAAATTTGTTTAAATAATAAAATTATGGAAAATAACTGGCAAAACTTAATTTCAATCGATCCGGACATTCGGTTTGGCAAACCTGTGATTATTGGAACCCGAATTTGTGTTGCAGACATTCTTTCCTGGTTGTCTATGGGCATGACTTTCGAAGAAATTACAGAAGATTTTCCCGAATTAAAAAAAGAACATATTCTTGCTGCTTTAGCTTTTGCTGCAAATAGAGAAAACATTACCAAAATAGTTGCAGCGTAATGAAATTGCTTCTGGATGTAAATATCTCATGGAGAGTTATTAAATCTATTGAAAATCAAATCTTATCGTTATTTTCTTCGGAAGTAAAACAGGACGCTGGCAAATTCGCTTCATTAAAAAGATCAGACTGAATTGTGTTTCCCCAGGCAAAACGGATTTTCACCGGATGTAATACTTTTTTACTGGTCAAAATAACCTGATCTTTTAGTATAGAAGCTTCGGCAGAATAAAAGATCCCATCGGCTCCGGCCATTTCGAACTGAGTGGAGTTTTCATTCTTAAAATGCAATCCATCAGCGGCATCGAAAGAAACTATTACTTTATGCTCTTCTACTATAAAATCCTTAAAGAGTGGTCCGTTTACCAAATTCGATTTGATTTTATAGGTTTCAGCTAAAGTCAGATTCGCCAGACGGATTCCCACCGGCTTTTTATCTTTTGGATGAATCTCTTTCACATTTGAAACATCACTGATAACGACCATTCCGGTTTTAGGAACTTTATGGAGCAATTTTCTTTGTGAGTCTCTTAAAATGACATTAAAGAAGTTATTGCCTCTGGTTTTATAAGGCGCAATCTGTACATAATAAAAAGGAAAATCATCTTTCCAGACTTCCCGCCAAGAGGCAATCAAAGCCGCCATAGTCTGATCATAAACCAGAGAACCGACATTCGATTCTCCCTGATACCAAATAGTTCCGGCAATTTTAAACTCAACAATTGGATGAATCATGGCGTTATAGGCCCGTCCAGGTTGGCGTGGCTCGTATTCCTGCTCATTAAATTTTCTGGCATTTTCTGCTAAAACAGGATCATTCTGAACAATTTCTTCCGGCATCCAGATTTCAGCCGTGGTTCCTCCCCAATTGGAAGATATCAATCCGATAGGAACATTTTTCAAATCCTCACGTAAACGTCTTGCAAAGAAATAACCAATTGCACTAAAATTTTTCATGGTTTCCGGAGTCGATTCTTTCCAGTTTCCTAAAAGTGCTGACTGTGGTTTTGAAGCGGTTAATTGAGGAACAGTAAAAAAGCGGATAGCGGCGTCAGTAGCATTTTTTACTTGCTCTTCTTCATTATCGATTCCCCAGCTTGCCGACATTTCCATATTCGACTGTCCGGCACAAACCCACACTTCTCCGATGAGAATATTGCGAAGTACAATTTCCTCGATCCCTTTTATCAAAATAGTATAAGGACCACCTGCTTCGGGAGTTTTGATCGCAATCTCCCATTGCCCCTGCTCGTTTACAGTCGCCTGATACTTTTGATTGTCCCAACCGGAAATTAATGTGATTTCTTCTTTAGGATTCGCCCAACCCCATATTTTTACTTCGGAATTGCGCTGCAAGACCATATTGTCGCCAAAAATATTCGGTAGTGTTACATTTACTGCCATAGTAGAGAAAATCATAAAAAAGAAAACAAACTTAAATCTATTATTTCCTATTTGCTATCTTTTTAAACGCTTCTTTTATTCTTCCGTCAGCAGTTTTATCAAACTTTCGTCTCTCTGATAGATGTCTTTATAAAAATTCAATTGTCCCTTGCGATCTACCCAGGCGGTAAAGTAGCCAATATAAACAGGTACCTTCCTTTTTAAAGTATACCAGTTTTCTTTACCGGCATGCATGGCTTTATCGATTCGTGCCGGAGTCCAGGAAGGGTCTTGTTTCAAGAGTTCGATCGCAAGTTCTCTTGGTTTCCCTACACGCACGCAACCATGGCTGAAGGCTCTGTTTTCTCTTTCGAACAAACTTTTGGCAGGTGTATCGTGCAGGTAAATATTATTTGAGTTTGGAAACAAAAACTTCACTAAACCAAGCGAGTTGTTTTTTCCGGGTAACTGACGAACCGCACCGTTATTCCATTCCAAATTTTTATCTCTCAGATAATTCTTGTTCCTGGCCATTCCGGGTTTGATCTCTTTATTGATGATACTGGTGGGTACATTCCAATATGGACTAAAAACAATGTTGTTCATCAGACCGCTAAAAATAACGGTTTGTGTCATCGCTTTGCCCACCACTACTGGCGACACAAAAGCAATTTCTCCATTTCGGATCAAATACAATCTGAACTCAGGAATATTAACTTCTATATATTCTTTTCCTTTTTCAAGTTCCGGATCAATCCATCGACAGCGTTCCATGTTGACAATAATCGTTTTGATTCTGTCAGAAACAGGTACATTCAGTTCGGCAATATGCTCTGGCAGGATTATATTTTTTGGTGTTAAGCCATGATGTGATTCAAAATTCTTAACCGCTGCAATTAAAACGGAATCACAGACATTACTGTTATTGTTCTCCTTTAAATCACCTGTTGCATATAGTCTCGCTCTTATTTGTCCAATAGCCGCTACAGAATCTCCTGTTTTAAAGCTTTTAAAACCTTCTTCTGTTTCTATGGTTTTCCATCCTCCTTTTTTCTCTATTTCTCTGTATTGATGAAGTGCATCGCGTAGTTTGTAGTACTGACTGAACATTTTACTTTTCTTATCATCGCTAATGGTAGCCTTTTTGTAAATCGAATCAGAAAATACCTGATAGTTTACTTTTTTTCGCGGCAAAAGCCACTCCAAAGACTTTGTGGTTTTCTCGTCTACTCCGGATACTTTTTTGACGTAGTAGAAATACAAATTAGTAATCATCAAATCGGTATCGGCTTTCGATAGTTTGTTGTCAGCAGTGTGCTCAAATATTGGACTGATCATTTCTTTATAAGGGAAATTAGCTTTCAGTCCTTCCTGATCCAGTCCTTTGTATTTGTTGAATAATAAATTTCCAAATTCTACAACTCCTTTATTGTCGAGCCATAACTGAGTAGAATTCTGTTTTTTGTACAAGGCCAGAACGTCCTCCTGAAACTTAATCAACTTGGGATAGGCCTGATAAAAGCCAACAATACCTGAGCTGTCAATTTTAATCTTAAGTTCCGGCACTACGTGCTGTGCTGCTTTTTTGGATTCTTCTCCCTTTTCTTCCGATTTCTTATTACAGGAAACAACGCTAAAAAGAAGGACAACAGCAATAAGGGGATACAAAAACTTCATAACTATTATTTTTACAATAAAAGTAGAAAAGTTTTGTTGAAGATCGACCTACAGTACAAAATATTACTGCTCTTTTAATCCTCTGAAATAAAAGCAAAAAAAACTCCGGACATATGATATCCGGAGTTCCCTGCTTTATAACTAACCTCTAAATTTAAATCACTGTGCCTTTTAGAGTAAGGATTTTTGGAGTGCTTTCGGCACTTGTAGTCACAGTAACTGTTTTTGTAAAACCACCTTTGTTCGCTGCGTTGTAAGTAGCAGTTACTTTAGCTGATTTTCCAGGTAAAACCGGTTCTTTAGTGTAATCTGTCGCTGTACAGCCACAAGATCCTTGTACGTTTGTAATAACAACAGCCGTTTTTCCAGTATTTTTAAATTCGTAAACAATTACTTTTGGAGTTCCCTGAGGAATTTCACCCACATCTATAGTTTCTGCTTTCCATACCACAGCTGAAGCAGCTACTGCAGCAACTTTTGTTTCTGAACTAATCGATTTTAGTGGTGCAATCGCCGAAAAAGACATTAAACATAATGCCAAAGACAACATCGAAATTTTAATCATTTTCATAGCTAAATATTTTATTGGTTAATGATATTTCAAAAGTACTCCCGAACTGAGCAAGACGCTGTTAACCGCTTTCAAATCTTTGTTAACGACTTGTTAATTGGTGTTTTTAACTATAAATTTGATTAATATTACACCATCAAAAACCACTTTCTTCTTGAAACTCAACAAACTCAATAGCATCATCATCTTAGGATTAATCGCCATTATAAGTATACTGGTGGCACAATTGCTTTGGACCAAAGAGGCATTTACTTTAGAGCAAAAAAAACTCAATCAAAAAGCACATATCGCTTTACTCGAAGTAGCCAAAAAATTATACGAAGGAACCAATCATGAGCTGCCTGCACAAAATCCTGTTCAAAAAATTGCCAACGACTATTATATCGTAAATATTGACAATGATTTTGAACCCGATATTTTAGAATTTTATCTGAAAAATGAATTCAAAAAAATGAATATCACCACCGATTTTGAGTACGCCATGTACAATTGCCAAAGTGACGAGATGGTGTACGGGAATTATATTTCTTTATCTGAAAAAACTAAAGTTAAGCAATCGGTTTATTTTCCAAAACATAAAAATTTGGTTTATTATTTTGCCATACGTTTTCCAAATGAAACGACCTATTTGTTTAGTTCGATGCGGTTTTGGTTCATACTTTCGATTGCTTTGATTCTTATTTTGCTGATTTATGTGTATTCTATTTTTACGCTTTTGCAGCACAAAAAATACTCGGAACTGCAGCGTGATTTCATCAACAATATGACGCATGAGTTTAAAACACCCTTATCTTCTATTCTAATTGCCTCGAAATACTTAATTGAGCAAAAACCAATTAAAGACGATAAAAAACTCTATACCTATACTGACATTATCATCAATCAAAGCCACAAACTGAACGGTCATATTGAGAAGATCCTGAATGTTGCCAAGTCAGATTATGCCCCTCTAGAATTACAGAAAGAAACGATTATACTTGTTCCTATTATTGAAGAAATCATCCAGAACATCCTTTTAAAATATCCTGAAGCCAACGTTAAAATTGAGACGGTCTCCAAAGAATATAAAATAGAAACCGACGTTTTTCATTTCTCCAATTTAGTTTATAATTTACTCGATAATGCGGTTAAATATTGCTCCGAAAAGTCGCGGGTTGTAATTGGAATCGCAGTCGAAAACTCTGTTTTAAAACTAACTTTTAAAGACAACGGAATTGGGGTTTCTCCTAAGAACATTTCTTTTATCTTTGATAAATTCTACCGCGCTCCAAACGAAAAAAGCAATGAGGTAAATGGTTTTGGACTTGGCTTGTATTATGTTAAAGAAATTTGCAACTTGCATAACTGGAAAATAAAAGCCGAAAACAATTCGGAGAAAGGCATCACTATAACTTTATCAATTCCCTATAAAAAATGAAACAATTCAAAATACTTTATACTGAAGACGATGAGACCCTCGCGTTCCTGACCAAAGACAATCTGGAACAAAACAACTATGAAGTACATCATTGTAGTGATGGAATAACGGGTCTGCAAAACTTTAAAAAAGAGAATTTTGACATTTGTATCTTTGACATCATGATGCCCAAAATGGATGGTTTTGAGCTGGCCACCGAAATCAGAAAAAGCAACAGCGATATTCCGATTATCTTTCTCTCAGCCAAAACATTAAAAGAAGACCGCATCAAAGGATTGCGTTTAGGCGCCGATGATTATCTCGTAAAGCCTTTTAGCATTGAGGAATTGCTTTTAAAAATTGAAATTTTCCTAAAGCGTTCGCAGAAAAACGTCCCTGTTGAAAAACTCGTTTATGAAATTGGAAAATATCAATTTGATACCAGCAACTTTGTTCTTTTCAATGAAAGCGAAAAAATTAGCCTTACGCAACGTGAAGCCGAATTATTGAAGTTGTTTTTGGACAACAAAAATTCTGTTTTAAAAAGAGAACAGATTCTTACCTCGCTTTGGGGCACTGATGACTATTTTATGGGACGCAGTCTGGACGTTTTTATTTCACGTCTTCGTAAGATTTTAAGCAACGAAAAAGACATCACTATTGAAAATTTACACGGAATTGGATTTCGATTTACCATGTAATTTATCCCTTTTAATTCTTTTATATTTTTTGTATTTTAGTATCTATAATTTTTCCCCGATATGAAATTACATCATTTACGCAACGCCACTTTAGTTATAGAAACTGAAACCGATGTTATATTGGTCGATCCAATGTTAGGGAAAAGAAAAACGATTCCGCCCTTCACCATTTTTCGTTATAAACCTAAAAGAAACCCGTTAGTTGCCCTGCCTAAAAACAGCAGAGATATTTTGAGCAAGGTAACAATTTGCCTCATTACGCATTTGCACCCCGATCATATCGACAAAGCAGGCGAGATTTTTTTAAGACGAAAAAGCATTCCTGTTGTTTGCAGCAGTAAAGACGAAGCTGCTTTATCAAAAAGAGGATTGAACATCATACAGACCTTAAATTATTGGGATCCTCAGGAATTTCTCGGAGGTAAAATCACAGGAATTCCGGCCATTCACGGTTACGGGTTTGTTGCTAAATTAATGGGAAATGTAATGGGTTTTCATATCGAATTACCCGCTCAAAAATCGGTTTACATCAGCTCTGACACCATTTTTACAGAACATGTACAAAAAGTACTGATTGAATTTAAACCCGATATTTCGGTTGTAGCCTGCGGAACGGCAAGGTTAGATATTGGCCAGCCCCTATTGATGCGAATGAACGACATACTAAAATTTGCAGCGCTTGCACCCGGAAAAGTTTTCGCCAATCACTTAGAGGCTTTAAATCATTGCCCTACTACTAGAACCGAATTAAAACAGGCTCTTTCTGACAATGATCTTCTGGACAAAGTTTCGATCCCAAATGACGGAACTAGTGTAGAATACTAATATTATGTTTACCCTTTTTCGAATTATAAAACCAATAACCCGAATTCGCGTAAAGTATTAACTGGCTTAGAATACCAAAACAATTCGAAATCATCCAAATGGGTCTCAAAGTCATTTTTCACTTCCTGAAAAGTGTAATTTTTGCTGTTCGAAATGGCAATTTTACTTAAAATTTCAACCAGCCATTCGCCTTCCTCTTTATTCGTCTGAATGTTGAAACTTTCTTTTTTATCGTGAAAAGTGAACCCCATCATTTCCCAGGTTCTTCCTTTTTTAGATTTGGTAAAAGCCTCCACAAAAGGTTTTCCGCCTAACCAAACTACTTTGGCATTGGGTTTTGTATTAAAATCATTTCCTTCTTCAAGGGCATTAAAAATAAAATCCGGGTCTATTTTTGTTTTCGGAATTTTAAAATCAAACCAATCCTGCAATTCATAATCAAAGCAGATGCCATGCATGAAATTAAAGAGTGACTTCTTTAATCCAAAACTAAATTTATCGTGATTAATCCCTGTAGAATCGGTATAATCGATATCATTATTCGCAAAAGTTCCTATTGCTTCCGTCGTTTTGGTAACACCAAATTTTTCCGGATACAATCCAACCGGACTATGAGCTGTCATGGCAAATTGATGCCAAAATCCCGACTGCAGGATTCCTGCCTCAAACAGCTGACGTACCATTTCGAGACTATCGACCGTTTCCTGAACCGTTTGGGTGGGATAGCCATACATCAAATAAGCATGAACCATAATTCCGGCTTCGGTAAAATTGCGGGTCACTTTTGCCACCTGCTCTACCGTAACTCCTTTATCAATTAATTTTAGCAATCGGTCAGAAGCCACTTCCAGTCCACCGGAAACAGCAATACAGCCTGAGGCTTTGAGCAGCAGACACAGATCTTTCGAAAAACTTTTCTCAAATCGAATATTGGTCCACCAGGTTACCGCCAGTTTTCGACGTAAAATTTCTAACGCCAAAGCACGCATCAAAGCAGGCGGAGCAGCTTCATCGACAAAATGAAAACCATTTTGCCCGGTTTGCTCCATCAAATCTTCCATACGATCGCAGAGCAAATTGGCCGCGACCGGTTCGTAAACCTTTATATAATCAAGTGAAATATCACAAAAAGTACATTTTCCCCAATAACAGCCATGCGCCATGGTCAGTTTATTCCAACGGCCGTCACTCCACATTCTGTGCATTGGATTTACAATTTCGATTACCGAAATGTACTTGTCCAAAGGCAGATCAGAATAATCCGGAGTACCTACGTAGGCTTGTTTATAATCGTGTTTTAACGAATTATTTTTGTAGACTACTTCTCCATTTTCCAGTAGAAAAGTTCTTTTATATAAATTGGAATTTGGATTTTCTAAATTGAATATTAATTCTTCAATTGGAACTTCACCATCATCTAAAGTGATAAAATCAAAGAATTCGAAAACACGGGCATCAGAGAGCGAACGCAATTCGGTATTCGGAAAACCTCCACCCATCGAAATTTTAACTTCTGGATGATGTTGCTTTATCCATTGGGCACAGCGAAAAGCACTGTACAAATTCCCCGGAAAGGGAACAGATATTAGAAAAAAAGTGGGCTTTACCACTTCCATTTTTTCTTTTAAAATAGAAATTAAAATAGAATCAATGTAGGTTGGTTTCTGCTGTAAGGCTTCGTACAATTCGTCAAACGAATTGGCACTTCGGCCTAAACGCTCTGCATATCGGCTAAAACCAAAATTTTCATCGATACATTCTACAATAAAATCAGAGATATCCTCGAGATATAAAGTAGCCAAATGTTTGGCTTTATCCTGCGTCCCCATTGTTCCGAAAGCCCAATCGAGTTCTTCCAGTTGTGCAAAACGAGAAGCTTCGGGTAAAAAATCTTCCTGACAAATCTGTAAAGCCAAAGTTGGATTTTTTCCCTGCAAAAACTGGATTACAGCATCAATTGTTTTGATGTATTCGTCCTGCAAAGCAAAAATACGTTTTGAATTATCGGAAACGTCATCCTTCGACTCCGCTCTGGATGATCTGCTTTCAAAAAGACGCTCCGAATAAAGAAACAAATCAATTAAACCCTTCTTCGAAAACAATTCCAAAATCACATCGATACCCAAATCAGCCTGAACCGATTCGATATTTTTGGTATTCAGAAATCCTTTTATATAGGCTGTTGCCGGATACGGTGTATTCAGCTGCGTAAAAGGCGGAGTAACAATGAAGAGTTTCGTTTTCAAGACGGCATTATTTTTTTTGCAAAAATACAGCATATTTAGAGACTTTTCAGGAAAAGATTCAACTTGCGCTATTAGTTTTATTGTGTAGATAATAAGGGACTCGAAATTTACCTTTCAGACTTTATACTGGTTTACAGCTACACGTTCAAATGGAAAAGAATTCAGAGGACATTTTAGTCTGAAACGATAAATAAAAAAGCCCTTTCACTGAAGGGCTTTTCTATTTTATAATTATTTTATCTGCGACAAAATCCAACTGGAAATTTCGTCTAACGCAATGGGAGAAAATGTTTGTTCTATTTTCTCATATTCATTTGGCGAACCGGTTTTACATTCCTGAAACAAATGATTCATATCGGGCAAAATTTTAGTAGTCACTTTTTTATTCCCTGATTTCAGTAGTGTTTTTTTTATAACTTCTAAATTCACTTCGGCCGGAACCTGTAAATCTTTGCCTCCGTTAAGCGCTAAAACAGGACATTTTACTTTTTCTAAAACAGAAGCCGGATCAATCTTTATAAAATTATAAAACCAAATATTATTGATAAAATCGGCACAGTATTTTGCCATAGCTTCATTTTTGGGACCTGGAAATTTGGACTTGAAATAACTCGTAATTTTATTTTTAAAAGTATCGTCAAAAGCAGAAGAAGCTAATAAAATATCATAAGCACCTCTAAAAATCTCCTGACCTTTTTGAATTTCTTCTTCAGGCATTCCACTTTGTCGTTCAATTAATTCTTTTTGGAGTAAAAGCAACTTGTCCCCTTTAAGTCCGGGACCGGCCAATAAAACAATAAAATCAATATCTCTTGAATTTCCGGCAACGATCGGTGCTATTATTCCGCCTTCACTATGCCCTATCAGGCCAATTTTACTTTTAATAATTTCTTTTCTTGTTTTTAAATACTCCACTCCTGCCTGAACATCTTTTGCAAAATCAAATGTTGTTGCACTCGAAAAATCTCCGGTAGATTCACCAACGCCACGGTCATCAAAACGCAAAACAGCAATTCCTTTTTTAGTCAAATAATCCGACAATACCAAGAATGTTTTATGCCCTAAGCCTTCTACATCTCTATTTTGTGGTCCACTTCCTGTAATTAGAATTACCGCCGGAAAGTTTCCTTCCTTTTTAGGCAGAGATAATGTCCCAGCCAGAGTTACATGGGCCGCCTTATTTTCAAATTTCACATCTTCGCTATAATACGGATATGGTTTTACAGGCTCCTGAGGTTTCCTGGACACTTCTTTCTGAGTTATTTCTTTTGATAAGTTGATGTCAACTGATTTTTCTGCTTGTGTAAGCTTTCCCACAATAACATTATTGCTGTTCAAAATTCCTTCATAAGAACCTCTTATAGCAGCAATTTCCAATTTCAAAACAGCATTCTCAAAAGAGGTTTTTGTAACAGGAATTCCTATTGCTCCCTGATCCGGGCTATCCATTGTAGAAATATATCCCGTTTCTGTTTTAGCAATATGAAAAACAACCCGAAGTTGAGTCCCCTGTATTTTTAAAAGTCCATTCCATTGCCCTGAAATTTCTTGTCCGTTCATTATATAAGAAACTAAAGCTACTATTAAAGTGAGTATTGTTTTTATCATTTTTATTGAAATAAATAAGATTGCTTTGTTAATGATCGGGAATTACAACTTCCCTTGTTTTTTCTCCAATTGTTTGAATTTGATAAAAGAATACGCTACCGGCACGAAAGCTAAAACAATCCCGATTGTGACAAAAGCCTTTGAGAAAACAAAACCTGAAAAAATCAATCCTCCTAAAATGATAATAATCCCACCCACAAACCAAAGTTTACCTGCAAATGCATGTGTAGCCTTCCAAACTTCCTGACTCTCGAGGGTCCATGGTGTGCGAATTCCAATAAAATAATTGGGCTGAATTACTTTAAAATAGTTCCCCAAAACCATAATTAAAATTCCCACCAAAACATAAGTCAAATTTGGATTTGAAACAGACTGATTTTTTGTGACATATAAAAGAAATAAAGCCAGTAAAGACATAAACAGAACCATAAAAAACTTCAATTGATAAAACTTTTTCCCCATTAAAGAAAGTCTTTTTTTAGGGTCAAGTAGTGCCGCTGAAGACATTATTGCATAAGTCAGAACCGGTAATAGAAAAACCAATACAATCAAAAAAGGTTTACTACCCCATCGGTCAATTTCACCGTCCATGTTCCAGTGAATCGGAACTCTTTCCGGAAGGCTGTTCCAGATAAATACTAAGTATGCATACGGAATCATAACAATTCCAATAATTGGAAGCTCTTTTTTCAATTCTAAATTCATTTTTTATTTTTTAAAAGTTAGTATCCATTGCAAAACATCTTCCATAATGGTGGTATTGATGGAGTAGATGATAAATTGCCCTGTTTTTTCAGAAGTAATTAGATCGGCACGTTTTAAAATATCTAAGTGATGCGAAATACTGGGTTTTGATATATTAAAAGCATCAGCAATTTCTCCGGCAGACAGATCCTTATGCTTTAAAAGCTCCAGAATTTCTCTTCGCGTTGCATCGTTAAGGGCTTTAAAAATATCGTTCATCATTTATATATTTAGACAAATATCTAAATACTTTTCTAATTAGCAAAAAAAAGAGGCTATAATTTTAAATCATAGCCTCTTTAGAGATTTTTATATTTTAATCGGATCTTAAAACTGATGTACTTTCTTAGAAACCACTAAAAAGGAAACCAACGAAATTATGGCAGCACCGGTCAGATAAAACCCTACGTAACTCAAGCCGTAGGTACTGGCCAGCCAAATGGCAATCATTGGAGCAAACGCTGCCCCCAGGATTCCCGCCAAATTAAAGGTTAAAGATGCTCCGGAATAACGAACATTTGTTGGAAACAATTCCGAAAGGAAAGTCCCCAGAGGCCCATAAGTAAATCCCATTAAAGCCATCCCGATACAGGCAAATGTGGTAATTAAAACCATATTTGCGGCGCTCAGAAAATAAGAAAACGAAAATCCGAAAAGTGCAATAGCAATCGTAGCAATAATTAGCATTTTACGTCGCCCGATCTTATCTGCCACTACTGCCGAAACCGGAATAAGAAGTGCAAAAAACAAAACGGAGAATAACTGAACCAATAATGCATTTCTTTTGGTAATCCCTAAATCTGAAGTAATCCAGCTTAAAGTAAAAACCGTCATGAGATAAAAAACCAAAAAGGTGGTAACAGCCGCCAATGTCCCAAAAATCAATTGATTTCGATAAGACTTAGTCAAAGTTAAAAAGGGAACTTTAACTTCTTCCTGTTCTTTTTTAGCATTTTCGAATGAAGGAGTTTCTGTAATTTTTGTTCGAATATAAAATCCAACCACAACCAAAAGCGAACTTGCTATAAACGGAATTCTCCAGCCATAATCCATAAAATTTTCATTAGTCATTGTGTCGGTCAGAATTAAAAAAGTTCCTCCCGAAAGCAACAATCCGATGGGAGCACCTAATTGCGGAAACATTCCGTACCAGGCTCGTTTATCCGGTGGAGCGTTTTCAATCGCCAGTAAAACAGCACCACCCCATTCGCCACCTAAACCTACACCTTGCCCAAATCGACAAAGCATTAGTAATAAAGGCGCTGCTACCCCAATACTGGCATAACCTGGTAAAAATCCAATTGCAACTGTTGAAATACCCATCGTTAACAAAGCGGCTACTAAAGTAAATTTGCGTCCGATTTTATCTCCATAGTGTCCAAAAAACGCGGAACCTAAAGGGCGCGATAAAAAGGCAATTGAAAAAGTAGCTAAAGATTCCAGTGTTGCCATAGTCGAATCTGAACCGGGAAAAAATAATTGCGGGAAAACCAACACGGCTGCGTTGGCATAAATATAGAAATCAAAAAATTCAATGGTGGTACCAATCAAGGAACCAAAAAGAACATGTTTTAAAGAGTTCTTCTGCTTAGGGTTATTTTTCATCTGGCTTTGCTATCGTTTTTCTTATAAATACTGCTACAAAAAATGAATCTCCTCATTTTTACACAACAAATATTTGTCTGCAAAAATAGAATTTCATTATTAAAAACTCATTCTTTAGAACAATAGTTTTACATTAGTCCTAAAGTTTTAACAAAAACAACAAATCAAACATTTTACCGCTTCACAAAAAATTTCCTACTCTTTTCAAATCGAAACAAAATTAAAATACTGATTTACAATTACTTAAATCATACTTCAAAAATCAAGTCTTAAGCATTCGTTAAAAAAAGTTTTAAGTATATATTTTGATTAAATTTACAGCTATCAAAAGTAAATCTAAAATTATGCCCACCGACTGTATCAGCTACCAAAACTCAGGATATTTCTCTACATTGATACAAGACTATTTAGGTCAAAAAACCGAATTACAATCCCTATACAATCACTTCCCTACGCTTGAAAATTTTGAAAAGCAAATCAGTGAAAAACAAGCCAATTTTGACCATGCAAACCGCGTACCCCTTGTTGAGACGTTAAAAAAGCAGTATCAGCATATTGAAATTTCAAATTCAACGAAAGAGAATATTGAGCTTTTAGCACTCCCAAATACTTTTACCATTACAACCGGGCATCAGTTAAACCTGTTTAGCGGCCCGCTGTATTTTTTATATAAAATCATTTCGACAATAAACCTGACTACAGAATTAAAATCAAAATACCCCGCTCATAATTTTGTTCCCGTTTATTGGATGGCAACGGAGGATCATGATTTTGAAGAGATTAATTATTTTAATTTTAAAGGAAAGAAGTTTCGATGGAATAAAGAGAGCACAGGACCTGTGGGAAGACTTTCAACAGAAGGTTTAAAAGACTTTTTAGAAATCTATTCCAAAGAATTAGGTTCGAGTACAAACGCCGGTTTCTTAAAAAAGCTCTTTGAAGAAGCTTATTTAAAACATGAAAATCTTGCCGATGCGACACGTTTTCTGGCAAACCGTTTGTTTGACGCTTATGGCCTGGTGATTTTAGATGCCGATGCTGCCGATTTAAAGCGCGCTTTCATTCCTTACATCAAAGAAGAACTGGAGCAGCAAACGTCTTTCAAAGCTGTTCAGGAAACAATAGCAAAATTAAATAATTATACGATTCAGGTAAATCCACGCGAAATCAATTTGTTTTATATTGAAGACCAACTGCGCGAACGAATTATTCTGGAGAAAGACCGTTATTTTGTCAACCATACTAAAATTTCATTTTCGAAAGAGGAAATTTTAAAATTACTGGAAAGTAATCCCGAGAAATTCAGTCCAAATGTAATTATGCGTCCGTTATATCAGGAAATTATTCTGCCTAACTTATGCTACATTGGCGGAGGCGGGGAAATTGCTTACTGGCTTGAGCTAAAATCATTCTTTGATGCTGTAAACATTACTTTCCCGATGTTATTGGTTCGTAATTCAGTGCTTTTAAGCACCGAAAAGCAAGCCAAAAAAGCGGATCAGCTTGGTCTTCAGTGGAAAGATTTGTTTACTAAGCCTGCTGATTTAGTCAATGCCGTTACGCACAAACTATCTGCTTTTCCAATTGATTTAACGCCTCAGAAAGAAACGCTGGTAAAACAATTTGAATATCTTTACGAATTAGCGCAACAAACGGATAAATCCTTTAGCGGAGCTGTAAAAGCTCAGGAAGTTAAACAGAAGAAAGGCCTGGACAATCTGGAAAAAAGATTACTAAAAGCACAAAAACGAAAACTGGATTCTAAAATACAACGTGTTGTTGATTTGCAATGCGAACTATTTCCAAATCAGAGTTTACAGGAACGTCAGACTAATTTTTCAGAATTTTATCTCGAAAAAGGCGACCAATTAATTCCGCTTTTAGTACAAAACTTAAAACCTTTAGAAACTAATTTTAATATTATCACGATATAAAAAACAATCTCCGATTTAAAGTTTTCCGCTTTAAATCGTAACAAAAAAGTAATAGTCATCAGAATAAATAACCGCCTCTTCTGAAATTATTGCGGCTCTAACCAAATAGTAACCTTTTAAAAAAAATTAACCTATTTACCAAAATTATGACCAGAGAGCGCCTGATATCTTTAGATGTCTTTAGAGGATTGACTATTTTATTAATGACTATTGTAAACAATCCCGGAGACTGGGGCCACGTTTACGCTCCTTTGTTACACTCCGAATGGCATGGCTGCACGCCAACCGACTTAGTTTTTCCGTTTTTTATTTTCATTATGGGGGTTGCGGTTCCCCTGGCTATGCCGACCAAATCCTGGGACGGCACTACTTTCAACAAAATTCTGGTTCGTTCACTCCGAATGCTTTGCCTTGGAATTTTCTTTAATTATTTTGGCAAAATACAGCTATTTGGTCTTGAAGGAATCCCGCTTCTTATTGGCCGACTGATTATTACTATTGCTGTTGGTTATGCTTTAATGGGCAATTTCAGTTCCAGAATCAAAAACATACTAGCCTTCTCCATTCTGTTTATTTATCTGTTTCTGGCTTACAGCGGCATAGAAGCTTACCATGATGTGAGATTACCGGGAGTTTTACAACGAATTGCTATTGTTTATTTCGTAGTCTCTTTATTGTACTTAAAAACAACTCAAAAAACACAAATTATAACCGGCGCAGCTTTATTGCTAGGCTATTGGGCGATAATGACATTAGTTCCTGTTCCCGGAATCGGAGCGGCCAATTTAGACAAAGGAACCAATTTAGCATCATGGCTTGATGGCGTTTTATTGGAAGAACACATGTATCGTGGAACGATAACCTGGGATCCTGAAGGGGTTTTAAGTACTATCCCATCCATCGTAAACGGAATCATCGGTTTGTTAATTGGTCAGGTATTACAACGTGAAATTTCCAAAAAACAGAGGGCTGCAAAAATGGCAATTGCAGGTATCGCATTAATTATTGCCAGTTTACTTTGGGATATCATCTTCCCTATCAACAAATCGCTCTGGACCAGCAGTTATGTTTTATACACTACGGGATTAGGAGCAACATGTTTAGCTTTCCTGTACTACATAATTGATATTGCCAAATACAAAAAAGGATTCAAATTGTTCCTGATTTGGGGAGTTAACCCTATGATTGTGTTTTTCTTTTCACAGATTATCCCTCAGGCTTTGGTAATGGTTCAGTTTAAGAATCCGGATCATCCGGAGGAACAGATTAATCTTTTAAATTATCTGTATCATTTTGGAATCGCACCGTTTTTTAGCAATCCAATGACGGCTTCTTTGGCCGGAGCATTAGTATATGTTGGCATCTGGACTTTTATATTGTGGATTTTCTACAAAAACAAACTGATTTTCAAAGTTTAAAAAAATAACACATAAACGACATAAATCCTTATCAACAGAGGCACGCCACAGCGTGTCTCTTTTTTATTGTACAAATGCAAAACGAAGGGACACCGCTATAGACCCTGATAATTTTCATTTTTCTTTACCAAAACATCATTTCTTATAGTTTTAATTATGAATTTATTAAAATCATTTCATAAAAAAAGTATACTTTTGCACAAAATTAAAAATAAGCAATAAAATGGCAACAAATAGAACTTTTACAATGATTAAGCCAGATGCTGTTCAAAACGGACACATCGGAAATATCTTAGCAATGATTACTAATGGAGGTTTCAAAATCGTTTCATTAAAATTAACTCAATTAACTGTAGCTGATGCTCAAGCATTCTACGCAGTTCACGCAGAAAGACCTTTCTACGGAGAATTAGTTGAATTCATGTCTCGCGGACCTATTGTTGCTGCAATTTTAGAAAAAGACAATGCAGTAGAAGATTTCAGAACTTTAATTGGAGCTACAAATCCAGCTGAAGCTGCTGAAGGAACTATTCGTAAAGCATACGCTACTTCTATTGGAGAAAATGCAGTTCACGGTTCTGATAGCGACGAAAACGCAGCTATCGAAGGTGCATTCCACTTTGCTGGTAGAGAGCAATTTTAATTTCAGATTTTCGAATTTAGATTTTAGATTTCTGAATTTCAAACACAAAAAAACCCGTTTCATTCGAAACGGGTTTTCTTTTTATCTTATTTTAAAAGTCTAACAATCTAAGAAGCCTAAGCTAGTCTAAGTGAGTCTAAAAATCTAGCGCAACACTACCTCTTTCACCACTTCACGTCCTAATTCCTCGTTAATCATTTTAACGATTTTAGATTTTCCGTGACTTAGTTCTTCGCGTAAAACTGCCGATCCGAGCTCTACATAGAGTGTACTGCCTTTTAAGACTACATTCTTGGTATAGGTATTCACACCATTCCCCATAAGCTGCCTCCACGCCTCTTTAACGTCGATTTGATCCATTCCGGGCTGCAATTTATTAACCTGAATAATCTGTTGCAAAACTGCCCCAATCGTACTTTGATTATTTAGTCTTTTTGCCATCGTCTAATAAATTTACTGGTCCTGTTTTTTTATAATGATACTCTTTATTCTGGTCGTTTTTCACTACAAAATTCTGATCGGAAAGTGAAATTAGTTCCTCGCTCCATTTGGCGTAAGCTGTTTTATAATCGAGAAAAACCTGATCTCCTTTAAATCGAACCGATACATTCTCGAAAGTATCTGTGGTTAAAAAGGTTCCATCAAGCTGCGCCATAACCTTCGTTCGCGTTCCTTTCGTTCCTTTAATGTTGAAATAATCGAAATTTTCGTTCATTCCGTAATCTTTGTCCTCCCCTTTATCAAAAACTACTTTTTCAATTTCCCAATAACCGTTTAGCTTTGCAATATCTGCTGGTTTAATTTCCTGTTTACAGCTTACCAACAAAAGCGATAAAACCAAAATTATAAAAGTGTTTCTCATAATAGGTGTATTAAATTCAAAAAAAAATAAAAATTTGTAAAATGTCTGTTACGACATTTTACAAATTTCAAATATTAAAGGTAAAAATTAAATCTCAAGGAGATTTTTTAACGTTTTGTCCGGATCCTTTTAAGCATGCCTGCGAAGAACAGCACAAGTCCGAAAACCAATAAAATATAATAAAAAGACAAACTATTGTCTTTTAAAACATTCGCTAAAACAAAACACACCACACTCGCGAAATAAAAAGTTACCGGCGTTATATTTTTTAAAGAAGAAAAACTCATTGAATGATCTAAAAAATATTATTTAAAAAAACTATCGACAAATTCATATTTATTAAAGACCTGTAAATCTTCAATTCCTTCTCCAACACCAATGTATTTTACAGGAATCTGAAATTGATCTGAAATACCGATCACCACACCACCTTTAGCTGTTCCGTCTAATTTAGTTACAGCAAGTGAGGTTACTTCGGTCGCAGCCGTAAATTGCTTGGCCTGCTCAAAAGCATTCTGACCTGTAGAACCATCTAAAACCAAAAGTACGTCATGAGGAGCATCGGCAACTACCTTTTGCATCACACGCTTTACTTTTGTAAGCTCATTCATCAAATTGACTTTATTGTGCAAACGTCCGGCAGTATCAATAATCACTACATCGGCATTTTGAGCTACCGCAGATTGCAGGGTATCAAAAGCAACAGAAGCAGGATCACTCCCCATATTCTGTCTCACAATTGGAACGTCTACGCGATCGGCCCACACCTGTAACTGATCGATAGCAGCGGCACGAAAAGTATCGGCAGCTCCCAGAACCACTTTATAACCGGCTTTTTTAAACTGATACGCCAATTTACCAATTGTAGTAGTCTTACCTACTCCATTAACGCCAACAACCATTAAAACGTATGGTTTTTTATCTTTTGGAATTTCAAATTCCGTTGCTTCACCTGTATTCGTCTCAGACAATAAAGCACCAATTTCTTCGCGAAGAATCTGATTCAGTTCATCTGTTCCCAAATATTTATCTGCGGCAACACGTTTTTCAATTCTGGAGATTACTTTTAGTGTTGTATTTACTCCAACATCAGAAGCTACCAAAATTTCCTCCAGATCATCCAGTACGTCGTCATCGACTTTAGATTTTCCGGCAACGGCTTTGCTTAACTTTGAGAAAAAAGTAGTTTTTGATTTTTCAAGACCTTTGTCTAAAGTCTCTTTTTTATCAGTAGAGAATAATTTTTTAAAAAAACTCATTTTTATAGGTTGTTAGTTTTTTAGATTATATGATTTTACAATCCAAATAATCTTTAATATTTAAAGAAACCTAAAATTAGTCATGTTTCTTTAAATTTTAGACAAATATAAAAAATAAAAAAGCTACTTCCGAATGAAAGTAGCTTTTCTATATACTGTGATTGTTATTATTTCTTTTTCAAGAATTCATCAACTTCTTCAGGAGCCATAATAGATTCTACGAATGTATATGCACCAGTTTTAGGAGATTTAACCATTTTGATGGCTTTTGATAATCTCTTAGAAGATGTTTGTAACGATGCTACGGTTTTCTTTGCCATGATTCAAATGTTATTTGAAATTTTTATTATTACTAAAAATTTCTAATTAATTACTTAATTTCTTTATGAACAGTTACGCGTTTCAAGATTGGATTAAATTTCTTAATCTCTAATCTGTCCGGAGTATTTTTCTTGTTCTTAGTTGTTATATATCTAGAAGTACCTGGAACACCAGAAGTCTTGTGCTCAGTACATTCTAAAATTACCTGGATTCTATTACCTTTCTTTGCCATCTTGCTATATATTTATTTAGGAAAAGATTATTTGATAAATCCTTCTGACTGTGCTTTTTTCAAAACAGCAGTGATTCCATTTTTATTAATTGTTTTTATCGTAGATGCTGCTACTCTAAGAGTAATCCATCTATCTTCTTCTGGAAGATAAAAACGCTTTTTAACTAAGTTTACAGAAAACTTTCTCTTAGTTTTGTTCATAGCGTGAGAAACGTTATTTCCTACCATCGCTCTTTTACCTGTAAGGTCACAAACTCTTGACATTATACTTATCTTTTATCGTTATTCAAAATCAGGGTGCAAAGAAAAGAAAAATAAACCATTGTAGCAAAAAATTATTGCACAAATTTTAAAATTTCTTTCTGTAAAATTTCTAAACTCTTGATAGTTGCTCTATCTATCACTTTTTCACGTGGTTGGCCAAAGTTAAATTCTTCGACAATTATTCCGTTCGGAGTGGCCAAAGCGATAAAAACAGCTCCAATTTCAGCATCGGAGTCTCCTTTTGTCGGTCCGGCGTTCCCGGTTGTCGCAATTGCATAGTCCGTTTTAAGCATCTCTTTCACATTCAAAGCCATAGCCGATGCAACTTCAGCACTTACAACCGAAAATTGACCAATCAAATCCTGTGAAACACCGAGAACATTGACCTTAGCCTCTGTCGCATAGGAAACCACACTGCCTTTAAAATAAGCAGAAGCTCCCGGAATAGACGACAAAAGCGAGGCTATTTTTCCTCCTGTAAAACTTTCGGCCGTCGAAATCGTTTTATGCTGTTTGGCTAAAACCTTCCCGACTACTGATTCAATGGTTTCATTTTCCTCATAACCCACTATGATATCGTTGATTATAGCATCTAAAGATTTTACATTCTCTTCAATTGCTGCTTCCAGCACTTCTTTATCGGTTCCTCTGGCAGACAAACGCAAACGTACCCGTCCCGGATTAGGCAGATAGGCTAACTTGATAAAATCAGGCAAATTGTTCTCCCAATCTTCGATACGTTCCGCAACTAGGCTCTCGCCCTGTCCATAGGTTAAAATTGTTTTATGAATGATGTACGGACGCTTGTATTCGCGAACTATTTTGGGAATTATCTCTTCTTCAACCAAATATTTCATTTCGTACGGAACTCCCGGAAGCGAAACAAAAACGGTGTTTTCTTTCTTCATCCACATCCCCGGAGCTGTTCCCATTTTATTGTGCAAAACGGTACATTTGGACGGCACTAAGGCCTGATCTCTATTTAATTGTGAAATTGGACGCTTATAAAACCCCTCGATCAATTCTGTCACGTGAGCCAGAACTTCAGGGTTTATCACTAACTCATCATTAAAATAATCGCAGAATGTTTTTTTGGTGACGTCGTCTTTTGTCGGGCCTAAACCACCCGTTACAATCACCACGTCAACTTTATTCTGCAATTGGGCAAATGTGTCTAAAATATGCTTTTTATCATCACTAATCGAAATCATTTCATGTACTTCGACACCAATGCGATCCAGTGATTTTGCGATAAAACCTGAGTTTGTATCTACAATCTGACCAATTAAAATTTCATCCCCAATAGTAATGATGGTTGCTTTCATAGCGGTAGAATATTTTCACTTACTTATCGTAAGCCATTATTAAAAAATAAGGTTGTTGTTGCAGCGATTCGCACAAAAGACAGACAGGAGATACTTTTACAAGAATTAAAATAACTCTTAAGCAAAATTTTCAGCACAAAAGATTCAGCGTTCTGATCCGTACTAATTCCTGTCTTCCGGCACCAACAAAAGAAAACAAACAAGATTACCCCAAAAACTTACAAATCAAAGTCTTTTTTAATCTCCTTGATCGCTTCTTTAACCTGCACCTTAATGCTTTTAAAAGTTTCGATAATTTCTTTTTTCTTGCCTTCGGCTTTGGTCCAGGCTTCAACTTGCAGAATTTCTTCAAAAGCGACATTCAACCCCATTAAATCCAATGTAGGTTTTATTTTATGCGCGTATGAATAGGCATACTTATGATCTTTCTTTTTAATTCCTTCTTTGATTTGTTTCAAATCCTCCGGAACTTCAGTAACAAATAATTTAAGAATTTCGTTTACAAATTCCGGATCATTGTCTGAAAGCGCATATACTTTCGAAAGGTTGTATTTTAAAGCCATTACTTTACTTGTATTCTGAATAATTTTTTATCTTCTAAAAAGCCCTCTAAAACGTCATTTGGTTTAACACCAGCTACACCTTCCGGTGTTCCCGTAAAAATGATATCACCAATTTTAAGCGTGAAAAACTGCGAAACATACGAAACCAGCTCGTCAATTTTCCAAAGCATAAAACCGGTATTTCCTTTTTGAACCGTTTTAGCATTATTTGTCAGTTCAAATGTAAGATTTTCCATCGAAACAAAATCAGTCTTTGGCAAAAACTCTCCAATAACTGCAGAACCGTCAAAAGCTTTTGCTTTTTCCCACGGCAATCCTTTTGCTTTTAATTTTTCCTGTAAATCTCTGGCAGTAAAATCGATACCCACACTAATTTCGTCGTAATACTTGTGCGCAAATTTAGGCTCGATATACTTCCCCACTTTACTAATTTTAACAACAATCTCAATTTCGTGATGAATTTCTTCAGAAAATTCCGGAATTACAAACGGATGTTGTTTCAATAAAACTGCCGAATCCGGCTTCATAAAAACCACCGGCTCTGTCGGGCGCTCGTTTTTTAACTCCTCAATGTGATTGGTATAATTTCTACCGATACAAATAATCTTCATTTCTTATATAAGTTACTAAGGCACTGAGTCGCTAAGGTTCTGAGAAACTTTATGCAAAAAAACTTAGCACCTCAGAACCTTAGTATCTCAGAACCTTATTTTGTGTTTAACTTTCTTAATTTAATTGCCGTTAAGACTTTTTTGGTATACAAAGGAAAATCAGCATTTTGAATCCAGCTGAAATAGCCCGGCTCGCTTTCTAAAATCTTATCTACTTTAGCACCTTTGTGTTTTCCGAAGGTAAAGATTTCTTCGTTGTCTTTATCAAACGCAATCATTCCGGCAAAATCAGCGATTTTTTTACGGGTTGTAAATTCAGACAATGCTTTCATATCATTTTCCAACTCCGGATAACGGTCCAGCTGCGCTTTTAAGATTTCGTAGGTAGCCATTGTATCAGCCTCTGCCGAATGCGCGTTCTCCAGACTTTTTCCGCAATAGAATTTTAGTGCCGCACTTAAGGTACGTTCTTCCATTTTATGAAAAATCGTTTGTACGTCTACCGAAACTTTGTTTTTCATATCAAAATCAACTCCGGCACGCAGCAATTCTTCCGCCAATAACGGAATATCAAAACGATCTGAATTAAAACCGCCTAAATCACTGTCTTTAATCATATTGTAAACCTGTGGTGCCAATTCAGCAAAAGTAGGCTCATTGGCCACTTTTTCATCCGTGATACCATGAACAGCAGTTGTTTGTGGCGGAATTGGAATCGTAGGATTCACCAACCAGGTTTTACTTTCTTTATTTCCGTTTGGAAAAACTTTGAATATCGAAATTTCTACAATTCGATCTTTACCGATGTCAATTCCGGTTGTTTCAAGATCAAAAAAGCAAATTGGTTTGTTGAGTTTGAGTTCCATTTTTAATTTTTATAAGATTACAAATGTAATTTTTAAAGCCGAATTTCCTCTTTTATTCTTGACTTTTTTAAACAAAAAGGGCTGTAATTGCTCGATTTTAACTTTTAAATTCATTTGAAAAGCAAGCTTCCGTTCGCTTTCTTAACCTTTTCTTACAAAACAAAAAACCCGGGAAATCATTAAAATTTCCCGGGTTTGAATTTATTTTTAAAGCAGAATTAAAAATCTCTGTTTACATCAAAAGCTTCTAAATATTCTGCTACTCTTTTTACAAAACTTCCACCTAAAGCACCATCTACTACCCTGTGGTCGTACGAGTGTGATAAGAACATTTTTTGACGGATTCCGATAAAATCGCCTTCCGGAGTTTCAATAACCGCAGGTACTTTACGAATAGCTCCCAAAGCCAGAATTCCAACTTGCGGCTGATTGATAATCGGAGTACCGAAAACACTTCCAAAAGTCCCCACATTGGTTACCGTATAAGTTCCGCCTTGTGTATCGTCTGGTTTTAGTTTTCCTGCTTTTGCACGGTTTCCTAAATCGTTAACGGCTTTTGCCATTCCAACTAAATTCAGCTGATCTGCATTTTTAATTACCGGAACAATCAAATTTCCATTTGGCAAAGCTGCCGCCATTCCTAAGTTTATATTTTTCTTTTTGATGATGTAATCACCATCAACAGAAATATTCATTCCCGGGAAATCTTTTAAAGCTTTTGCAACTGCTTCCATCATAATTGGTGTAAAAGTCAGCTTCTCGCCTTCTCTTTTCTCGAAAGCGCTTTTTACTTTATCTCTCCATTTTACAATGTTTGTTACATCTACTTCGATAAACGACTGTACGTGTGCCGAAGTTTGTACCGAAGCGACCATGTATCCGGAGATCAGCTTACGCATTCTGTCCATTTCAACGATTTCATCGCCTCCGTTAACAGATACCGGAACTGCTTGCTGGCTTTTTTGAACAGGAGCCGCAGGCTGAACCGCTTTTGGAGCTTCCGCAACTGCTTTTGGAGCCTGAGCACCCGATTTACGAGCTTCAATATATTTTAAAATATCTTCTTTTGTTACGCGACCGTCTTTACCTGAACCAGCAATACTTTCTAATTCAGCAACAGAAACTCCCTCTTCTTTAGCAATGTTTTTTACTAATGGAGAAAAGAACTTATCCGATCCTGAAAAATCCTGCGGTGCAGTTACTGCATCCTTCGCAACTTCGATTGTTTTTTCGATTTCAGCGACTTCTGCCGGAGCAGCAGTTTCTACTGCCTTTACAGCCGGTGCATCACCTTCTGTCTCGATAATTGCAATAGTTTGCCCTACCTGAACCAAATCGTCTTTACCGAACAATTGCTCAATCAAAACTCCTGATACCTCGCTTGGCACTTCACTGTCAACCTTATCAGTTGCAATTTCCAGTACTGCTTCATCAGCTTCAATTCTGTCTCCAACTTCTTTCAACCAGTTTGTAATAGTTGCTTCAGCGACACTCTCTCCCATTTTAGGAAGTTTCAATTCAAATCTTGCCATATTGTTAATCTAAAAGGTGATTTTGATTTTCAGATTGCGAAATTACTGAATATTTTGAATATAAATTACACTTAATATAATTTTTTACTCGATTTTTACAATTTGCCCCCTGTCATTCCGCGAATTGCTCCCAATAATAAAATTTGCATTTTTGGGGAAAATCTTAAAAGTAATGTTCTTATCTTTAATAGTTTCTATGATTTTGATACATTTTTCGAATGAAACATAGTGATTATCCAAAATAAGTTCAACTCTTTTACTCTTAAAAACCTGGCACGAATTTACCATTTTTTCTTTTTTGAAATCTAAAAAGGTGACTTTATTTTTTAAAATTTGAGGTAATTTTTCAGACAAAATTCGATTTGAAGAGTAAAAAACAACTCTTTCCGGCAGTGGTTTTGATTTTGTTTTTCCCTGAAACATTTTCACAAATGAAAAGAACCAGATTCCGATTTGAATGAAAAATTCAAAAAACCATGATTTCCTGAAATGCTTCTGATAGAAAAAACTCATGGCTTCCTGAAAGCGTTTCATGTATTTTTCATCTTTTATTGTGCTTTCGCCTTTGTAATGCAAAACGGTGGTTTCATGAAAATAATAATTCGATTTCTTCTTTTGCAATGCCCTATACGACAAATCAATATCATCTGCATACATGAAGCATTTTTCATCAAAACCTTCCAATTCTAAATACAAATCACGCGTCATCAACATAAAGGCCCCCACCAAAATATCAACCTTTCCGCTTTCGTTTGTTCCTAAATGCTGCGCGTAGTACTGATTGAAAAGTTTCCATTTTGGAAAAACTTTATACAATCCGAAAATTTTAGTAAAAGCCACCCATGGTGTCGGGATCCCGCGTTTGCTTTCGGGTAAAAAAGCTCCGGTACCATCGATTAATTTGCAACCGACAATTCCTAAATTGATTTGTCTTTCGGCGAAAGCGATAATTTTCTTAAACGTACTTTCGCCAACAACGGTATCCGGATTCAAGATGCAAACATACTTTCCTTTAGCCTCTGCAACTCCAATATTATTGCCTTTTGGAAAACCAAAATTGGTATCGTTTTGAATCAATTTTACCGTTGGAAACTTTGTTTTCATCATCAAACAGCTCTCGTCTGATGAATTATTATCCACTACAATAATTTCGGCATCAAGCGACGCAATGGCATCCTGAACACTTAAAACACATTGTTCCAGAAAGTAACGAACATTATAATTCAGAATAATTACCGATAGTTGCATGAAAAATAAGGGAATAGATTTTTGGGAAAGTTAGAAATTTTCAGCCAAATCTGGCCGTAATGACCCATCGTTTTTACCGACCCTAAAATCCAGTACCCAATTACTGTTCTTTTGCTCGTTTCAACAGGAAATTTCATTTCCTGAAATTGCAAGTCTCTAATTTGAATACCAGGTAAAAAAGTCTATTTTTGAGTTGAAAAAAACTGCCGTATGAAAATCAAAACCCAGATTGAGATTTATTCTTTACTTGTATTACTAAGTTTTGGATTTTTACTATCAGGTTTCACTTTCGTTAAAGATCCGGGTAAAGACTTAGTCAAAACCTCAGTCTGGTACATTGCTGGTCCCGCTATAGAAAATCAGGAAACGATTAATAAGGTTCGTGAAGAAAAAGGGATTATAAAAGTCACTGCAAAAGACAATCCTTTGGGTGAAATTGAACTGAATGTCCTGATTACGTCTTCTGACTCAAATGACGGTGCTCCTGTTAATTTACCGGATGATTCCCGATTTGTGCGTATTACTTATAAGTCTTCACAACTAATCAAACTCCAGGCCCGTGAAGGAAACGAAGAAGGAACGGGTTGTGTGCATGGAGGATCTCATCCAAGAGTTGATCTGGCGCCTTCTCCAAATCAATTTAAAACCATCAAAATTCCATGGACCGCTTTCAGACAGGATGGTTTGCCCAACGGAAAGCTTCTCAACATTCATAATTTATGCAAATTCAACTTTGTGAATTACAATCCGGTTTCAGGAGCTTTTTTAGAAATAAAATCAGTTACTCTTTAATTTTAAGAAATATGAAAATAAGGCTTTATCTTTTACTACTGACCGCGCTATTCTTTTCAAACAACGGCTACAGCCAGAAAAAAATCGACATTAATGGTGTTTGGGAAGACATCAATCCAGGCGTACAAAACGCTGTCGCAATTGTATCAGAGCAAAACGGAAAGGTTATTTTCTCGCATTACCTGGAATGGAAAGGACAGAAATTTGTGGAAAGCGGCACGGGAAAAAGAACCGGAAACACTATTGTTTATACGGTAGGCGTCACATTACCCATTGAAGGCTGGGCAACACAGGGAACACATACTTTGACATTGTCTGAAGACGGAAATACGCTCGAAGGTACTTTTATCGACAACAAGAAAAGAACCGGACCGATTGCGTTTAAAAGAGTACGTTGAGTGTTTGTTCTTGTTGAAAAGTTTCAGGTTTCAAGTTTCAAGTTCTTAGCGCACCTAAAACCTGAAACTTGAAACCTGAAACTTACCACCTCTCTACAGATGCAACTGAATCTTATACTTGTTACAAATTTTCATCACATAAAGCATGATCGTCGAAAAAACTAAGGACCAGATGATTCCCGGAACTCCTTCGCGGAAATAACCCGGAATAATATGAATATTAATGGTCTTGCAGAAATAATAGATCACGCCCGGCAGTATATAAATCAATAACGGATTTGCGGCGGCGGGCATAAAGAAATTACTCCATTTGGTTTGTTTTTTAAGTTCCATGAGCCAGTACAGAAAATAGAACAGTACCGTACAAATCGCAGCTGAAAACATGGTCCAGGAAGGCGTTCCTTTTATTTTTGAAATTCCAAAATACGGTCGTAATAAATATCCCGTTACAAAAAACAAGACGATAAAACCTAGTACTCCCCAATTGATTTTAGCAGGTACTTTTCGATCAAAAAACAATAACGAAATTACTACTCCGGCAGCAACTAAGGAAGCGTGCGTTAAATGTCCCGCAATAAAACTCAACCATGGTGTTTGATGTAAAACCGATCCTTCTATCAGATTTACAGAATTTGCAACCACACACACCACTAAAAAAACAATCATTGCCGCTAATTTCCCGGAAACCAGCCAATAATACACCACTGTAAAAAGGTAAGCCCAGCCTATCAGCCCCAGAATGCCCCACCATTTTGGCGTGATCCCAATGTTGCCGGTATCCTGAACATATAAAAAGTAAAGTGCTATTAAAACTGCCATTCCACCATATTGAAGAATATTTTTTAATCCTGTCGGAAAATCTTTGGCATATTTATTCCAAATTGGAATTGGCATCAAAAAGGCCAAAAATCCCCAAAATGCAGGTGAAATAATCATTTTAGCCGCATCGTAACCTTCAGAAGCATTGACCATAAAAACGCCAATAATTATAAGCGCCAAAGCTCTTTTTAAAGTATGTGTCCAAATCGTTTTTACGCTGTCTCCTTTGATTAATCGGGCATTAAAAGCAAACG
The DNA here is from genome assembly GCF_025947345.1 of Flavobacterium sp. N502536. Taxonomy (NCBI): domain Bacteria; kingdom Pseudomonadati; phylum Bacteroidota; class Flavobacteriia; order Flavobacteriales; family Flavobacteriaceae; genus Flavobacterium; species Flavobacterium sp. N502536. Next base: position 616,792 of record NZ_CP110011.1, read on the forward strand.
GAACAGACATTCCTACAATAAATAAAAAGGCGGGAAAAACCAGGTCTACAAAAGTCATGGCATCAGCATCTGCGGGCATATGTTTCATCCATTGTGGTACATTGGTGATACTGGCCAGCTCATTTACAAAAATCATAACAAAAATTGTGATTCCGCGTAAAGCGTCTATCGAAATAATTCTTTGATTGTATAAATTTTCTTTTATTTTCATAAATGATTCGATTTTTAGGAATCTCAAATATAATATATTTATGAAATGACCAATTGCATTCCTTACATTAAAATTAAAGCATCACAAATTCTTCTTATTTACATACTTTTGCAACATGTTATCCTTTTTAAAACCAAAACCTCTGCTAAAAGATCTGTTGTCGGATCATTATGTTGATATCCATTCGCATGTATTGCCGGGAATCGACGATGGCGCCAAAACTATTACGGACACAATAAAACTTGTCAATGCGTTTCGCGAAATAGGAGTATCACAATTTACTACTACACCCCACATCCATCATTATGTGTGGAATAATTCGGCTCAGCTTATTACAACAAAACAGCAGGAGACTCAGCTTTTGTTAGAAGAAAATCAGCTTAAAGTTCCTTTTCGGGCTGCTGCAGAATATTTTATAGACGATTGGTTTGAGAATCATTTTAAAAATGAAAAACTTTTAACGCTAAAAGACAATTATGTGCTGGTAGAAATCTCCTATCAAAACGCCCCTCTCCAGCTGTACAAAACTCTTTTTGAATTACAGGTAGCCGGGTACATTCCGGTTCTGGCACATCCGGAGCGTTATTTGTATTATCGAAAAGATTTTAATGAATATGAAAAGCTAAAAAAAGCTGGCTGCTTGTTTCAGCTCAATTTATTGGCTGTTGTGGGTTACTATGGAGAACGAATTGGCAAAACGGCAGAAGAACTTCTTAAAAAAGGAATGTATGATTTTACCGGAACCGATGTTCATCATATGAACCACATCAGGGCTTTTGATCAGAAGATAAAAATCAACAGTATTTCCAACCTAAAAGAAGTTATTGCCAACAATCAGTTTTTTAAATTTTAAGCGATATCAGTACGCATTTTCTTCACCTTTTACGATGTTGATGATCGTTTTTATAATGATCTTAATATCTAACATCAGGCTCCAGTTTTCGATGTACCAAATATCATATTCCACCCTATTCTCCATATCAACTAGTTCTTTGGTCTCGCCACGGTAACCGTTTACCTGCGCCCAGCCCGTAATTCCGGGTTTAGCATACTGGCGCACTAAGTAATTATCTATTAAATCGCTATATTCTTTAACTACATTTATCATATGCGGTCTTGGCCCTACTACTGACATATCTCCCCAAAAGACATTAAAAAACTGAGGCAGTTCATCAATACTTGTTTTGCGAATAAAAGCCCCAAATTTAGTAACACGACTGTCACCTCTTTCAGCAATTTTATCGTTTGCTAAATCATTGATGTACATACTTCTAAATTTCAAACAAGTAAACGATTTTTTATCACGACCAGCTCTTTCTTGTTTAAAAAAAACTGGCCCTGGCGATTCTATTTTAATAATCAACATTATAATAAGAAACAACCATGGAAATATCAATAAGATTACTAATCCCGAAAAGCAAAGATCAAATACTTTTTTAAGAAGCCTGTTACCCGAAAACTCTAGCGGCTCAGTTCGAAACATTAGAACAGGTGTGTTTTCATAAAAATTTACTTCAACCTTACTTGCTTTTGTGTACAGCTGAAAGTCCGGAATAAACTTAATACGAATCATGTTTTGTTCACAAATTAAAGTCAGCTGATTAATTATCTCGATCTTATCAATATGTAAAGACACATACATTTCATCTACGGTATGCTGCATAACAAATGCTCTAATTGCATCAAAATCTCCTAAAACGGCTGTGTGATTGTCTATTGACAAATCTATTTTTTCATCAAAAAAACCTAAAAATTTATAACCAAAGGTTAGATCTTTAGCTAATATTTTGCGAATTTTTTCTCCGGATTCATTTGCTCCTACTACAATAAATGTTTTAAAATTATAACCTTGTGCTCTAATGTATTTTAAAAGTTTCATTGATAAATATCTGGAAATCATCAACAAACTAAAAAAGATCAAATAGAATGAAAACAATCTTAATCTGGAAATATCGTAGTATTGTAAATACACTACAAATACCGAAATGAGAGCAGCATGTATTATTAACTTCCGAATTGTTCTGACCAATATCGATTCGATAGGTTCAACCCTTATACTTCTGTTCGAATCATTTTGAAATAATAATGCTACCCAAATTAAAATCGACAATAATGCAACGGTTCGTTCTTCTTTTGATAAAAGTTTGTCTATGCTGCCAAATCTGGTGAGTGCAGACAGTACCGTTGCTAAATTTAGCAATACAACATCAACGCAAACAAATAAAAGCTTGAAATAGCGCGAAAAACGATAATGCGACAGTTTCTGTAAAATTTCCATATTATGGGTATATACTTCTTCTAAGCGAAATAAAAACTGATTAAAAATCCGTGAAAATTAGTAGTGCAAAATAGTACTTTAATTATATTTTTGGGCATTATTTAAAATCTATCTTTAAAAGTTTACTTTTATGTTATGCAAATTTAATATTGCAGACCATGATTAAGACTATTTTACTCTTTTGCCTCACTATTTCTTTTGCAAATGCGCAGGTTTTGGGCTGTACCGACCCTCTTTCTAAAAATTACAATCCCAGTGCAACAGTCAATGACGGAAGCTGTAACTACAAAAAGATTTCTCTAAAACCTGTATATTCTAACCCCCTAAGTGATTCGATCAAAGAAACCTCGGGATTAATAGCTTTCGATAATTTGTTGTGGACGCACAATGACGATCACGATCAAACTATCTACGGCTTAGATACATTGGGGAAAATTCGAAAAAAAGTTGTTCTGGAGCAAGCCGTAAATCACGACTGGGAAGAGATTTCGCAAGACAGCTCTTTTATATATGTTGGAGATTTTGGAAATAACCTGTCAGACAACAGAAGTGATCTGCACATTTTAAAAATAGAAAAAAAGTCGTTTTTAGAAGGAAGTCCAACGATTGAAACCATTTCGTTTCGATATGCCGATCAAACGGATTTCTCCTCTAAAAAACCAAACACTGCCCGTTTTGATTGTGAGGCCTTTATAGTATCTAAAGATAGCATTTATTTGTTTACCAAACAATGGAAAACAGCCAGAACAAATGTCTATGTTTTGCCCAACCAATCGGGCAGTCACGTTGCACAGCTAAAACATAGCCTGAATACAAAAGGCCTGGTAACCGGAGCTTCTTATTTCGCTTCCGAAAAACGAATTGTGCTTTGTGGGTATTCCAGGTTAGGCAAACCGTTCTTGTACCTTTTATACGATTTCAAAAACACTGATTTTGTATCGGGAAACAAACGAAGAATCAATTTAAAACTTCCTTTTCATCAAATAGAAGGAATCGCAACATCAGATGGGCGACATTATTATCTGACAAATGAAGCACTGGTTCGAAAACCGCTCATCAATGTACCTCAGCAGATTCATTGTTTTGATTTAAGTCCTGTATTGAATTCCCATCTTCATAAATAATCTGCCGATAGCCCTATTGAAATCATAAAAATTACAATATTTACTTTTCTATTCAATACGGGCAGCCGAAACATTTTGCATAGGAATCAAATTGATAGGTTAATAAAACTTCGTAAACGCCCCCTGTTCTTCCTATTTTGGAAGTATTCAGGTCATAAGAAACACCCAATTTCAGATTTTTGTACTGTAATCCTGTAAACAAATTTAATGAAGTAAGCAATTGATTTCCGGCATTGTTTTTTGACGGGTTCGTAGCCGCCGTTACTCCAAAGTATATTTTTTCGAATAGAATTGATGCACCTATGTCCAATCGATTGTAACGCCCCTGTTGCATATAGTTTGATGTTACAAGCATGGTGGTTTCATACGGCAGGAATAATACATCGACATAATCAGCCAATAGAAACTTGTAACCTGTACTCAACGAAAAGAAAGAATCTAAACGTGCATTCCCGTCTGTTGCAAAAGAAATACCAGGTCTGTTAAGATGTTTCATTGCTAAACTAATCCATAAACTTTCGGTATTGAAAACCATTCCTGCTGATACATCAAAAAAATTGACTTTATCATTTTTTAGTATCGGATCAATTGAAGTCGGATTTATTGTGCCGGTTTGTATGTTTATCTGATCGCCAAGCAGCAAGTTTTGAAAAGCAAATGATTTTAACCCGAAACCAGCTTCGATTGCCGGTCTAAAAGACCAGGTATCATTCAATTCTACTCTATAGGCATAATTGGCGTTGATTTGTGTAAAATTATAGTGATTTAAATTTTGTCTGTGATTTAAAACACTCAATCCATAACCGCTGTTAATATTTTCGTTCCAGGTATTAACGAAGGCATAATCGGTATCTATTTTTAGATCTAAATCTGGCCATTGTTCTCTGTGAATAATACCCGCATAAGTAGTTTCCATAAACCCTGAAAAACCGGGATTTAGTGTTTCCGGAATTAAGAAATACTGTGTAAAAATGGGATCCTGCGCTCTTGTTTCTGAAAAAAAACAACCTGTAAGGATTAGGATAAAAAGTTTTAATCTCATACTTTGCTTTATTTAATTAATGTAAATCCTCCTTTTTCGGTTACGGTGTGATTGTAAAAAGTTTTTGCAGTGAGCGTAAAATAATAATTCCCATTTTGGGCATCCAGATCTTTTATCTTTCCATTCCATCCCCTAATATTTTTCCCCGTTTCGGTATATATAACACCTCCCCAGGTATCAAAAATAGTCAGGCTAATATTCTCTAAACCTAGAAATACCGGTGCGAATATATCATTGTAACCGTCATTGTTTGGAGTAAAGGAGTTCGGCATCATTATGCTATATCCTTTTTTGATTATCAATGTTGATGTGTATTTATACTGGCATCCAAAAGGATAAGTAACGGTCTGTGTAGTGGCATACGTTCCTTCTCTTGTATAGATGTGTTTTGGATTTTCTTCATTAGAAAAAGTACCATCACCAAAGTCCCAGGAGGTGTTTACAACATCTCCGGTAGCTAAATTGGTGAATAAAATGGGGTCATAAACCGAATATATATCATAAACATCTTTAGCATATGAACCCGTAGTATAATTGGCGATACCCAAAACCGTTTTTTTTACTTTATACGGGATAGCAGCAGTACAGCCAAAACTGTCCGTTACACTAAACAGAATCAATCCGTCTTTATTTGTAGTCATTATTTCGTTATGGTCTCCTGTTACTACCCCATCAGACCAACTTAGTTTATACGGTGGAACTCCTCCTTTTACATGCCCTGTAAATGTTTGATTTACAAATTTGGTTTCGCAATTAAAATCTGTTTTAAGCTCGACAGTAGGTGTTAGCTGTTCGAATCGGGTAATTTTCCATTCGCCAGTTTTTTTACAACCATTAACATCTGTAACGGTAACCTGATAGGTTCCAGGTGGAAGTTTATTTAAATCTTCGCTTTTGGCACCATTGGACCAGGAGTATGTAAATGGAGCTTTGCCGCCTGTTACAATTAAATTAATTATTCCTGTGTTTGCATCTGCACAATCTAACGGGTTCGAAACATCAGCATTTAGTTCCAGTACTAAAGGTTCTGAAATAATAAAGGTTTGTTTTATCACACATGATTTGGAATCTGTAATGGTAACAATATATTTTCCCGGTCCTATATTATTACGCTCTATTCCGGCTGATGGATTATCATCCCAAACCAAAGTAAGCGGTGCTTTACCTCCTAAAAGATTCAAATGAATATAACCATCATTGGCACCAAAACAAGAAACGTCTTTAACATCCGGTTTTATGCTAAAAACAGGAGCGCTTTCGATGCTTATTGTAGCTTCTTTTGAGCAGCCTAATGCATCTGTTACTGTAACGATATACGTTCCCGGTGATAAATTATTTTGTACAAGTCCTGTACCCAGATTATTCCACTTTATGATATAGGGATCTCTGGTTGTAAAGGGAACTCCTCCTTTTATATTATTTATAACAATTGAAGCATTTGCAGAATTAAAACACGTCATTTCGGTTTTAGTGTAGTTAAAAACTATTTCTGTGTTTTGGGTTAACACAACTTGTAATTGATCGGTACAGCCGGAACGATCCGTAACGGTCAATTTATAAGTTCCTGCTGCTAAATTTTTTAAGTTTTGAAGATTACTAGTAAAACCATTTGGCCCTGTCCAGCTGTATTTGTAATTAAAGACTCCCGAAGAGGTTTCAATAAGTCTGCCACCGGTTACCTTCATTTCGATTTCACCAGTTGCATAGCCATAACATAAAACATTCATTTGTTGTATCAGGCTTGCTTTTAACACAGGAGGTTCTTCTATGGTATAACTTCCTTTGAGTGTATTACAGCCGTTTACTTCTGTAATTGTTACCTCATAGGTTCCGGGTTTGAGATTATCTGTATATTCAGCAGTTGCAGGATAAGGCTTTCCGTTTTTTGTCCATACATAGGTATAAGGTTGTGTTCCTCCTTTGACGGACAGTCTGATATTTCCATCATTTAATCCAAAACAGCTTATATCATTTTTAACTGCTGAAAATTGAAATAATTCCGGTTCCGTAATTTTGTACGTTTTTATAAATGGGCAATTGCCATTGTCTTTTACCGTTAAAGTATAGTCTCCGGGTTTTAGGCCGGAAATATCCTCATTAGTGCTTGCAAAACCATCAGGTCCTGTCCATAAAAAGGTATACGGATTTACTTTTCCAAAAGGAATACCTCCTTCTACGTCCAAAGCAATAGCACCGTCATTTGCCCCGAAACAAGTACCGTTTTTCACCATTTCTTTTACTTCTATTAAGGGATCGACGGTAACTGTTATTGTAAAATCTGCTCCGGTGCAAGCCTTTGATACAGGTGTTACCGTATAAGTTACTGTTGCCGGACTGTCGGTATTATTTACTAAAGTCTGGCTGATATCGGATTTTGGCGAAGATTGTGCACTTGCACCACTTACAGCTCCGGCGGGGGAAATTACAGGGGCCGACCAAACATAAGTCGTTCCTGTTGGTACATTCTCCGTTGTATTGGTTACCGGTGCAACCTGAAAGCTGTTCTTGCTGCATACCTTTATTGCCTTTGCCTTTATACTAGGCTTCAGAGTTAAAGCTACCGCAAAAGGAGTTGTCTTTGTAGTAGTTCCACAACTATTGGTTACACTAAAGGTAACGGTATAGTTACCACTGTTTGCGTAAGTTATGGGTCCGGGATTAAGCGCTGTAGAGGAAGCCGGTGTAGCTCCGGGGAAACTCCAGAGATAGCTGATTTCTGATTCCGGAGAGCAGCTTTGATCTACAGTTCCCACAGGGTTGATCGTTGTAGCATTACAATAATCAGGAATAGGATTCAGCGTAATGACAGGTGGATTTTTCACCTGTATCATTTCGGTTACCGATTGGGAAATTCCGCAGGCATTTTTGGCCGTTAGCTGTACATAGTAGGTTCCGGGATTTGCAAAATTAAAAACCGGATTCTTAGAGGATTCATTTGTTCCGTTTACAAAACTCCATTCTTCCGATTCTCCGCAAAATCCTTCAGTATATCTGATAACTTTCCAATTATAACTTTCAACATCACATCCCTGAGTCGCATTGGTTGTATTAGTAATGGTAACATCTTTCAAAGCACATGCTTTACTGTAGGTAAATTGAGGTTGTAATACCGGTTCAACACAAACTGTTTTTGTGACTTCGTTGCCGACACCACAAGGTGTTCTTGCTATTAATTTAATGGTATACGTACCCGATGTCGTATAGATATGTATTGGATTAACATCATTTGATATGGTTCCGTCTCCAAAATCCCAGGTGTAAATATTTGCAGTACTGCAATTATTACCATAGCCTGCAGTCGATTTATTGACGAAATTTATAGCTGTATTCGAACATAAGATTTTATTAACCTCGAAGTCTACCTGAGGAATCCCTAATATAATAATAGGACCTGCTGTCAGGTTACTGAGTCCGCATGCTGTTGTTATATTTAAGCTGACCGTATTTCCTCCAGGACAATTTGTCTTTTTGAATTCATGCAATACCGGAAAATTTAGAGAAGCCGCAGGATTTGCAGCATTATATTGTTTGGAACTTTCTAAATCTTTTTGACTGTATCGTTCAATGGTACCATCTCCAAAATTAAGTTCATATTTTGTATCGGATGGATTAGAACCCCAGGCTGCAATCGAGAATTCCATTGTATCCACCGGAAGACATAAATTGGTCGTATTTCCCGGAGTGATCAAAGCTCCTTTTGGATTAGTCGAATTACTAACTATAGAGGTAACTGAATTACTGCAGCCATTAACTCCAATTCCGGTAATCACCATTTTATAGGCCCCTAATTTTAGGTAATCATGTTTTTTGGGAAAAGTAATATTAGTTTCCGAACTTCCATCACCCCAATCCACATTATAGGATGAAACACATGAGGCTGAATTCGATATATTGCCAACATTAATAGTGTACTTGGGATTCAGGTTATCTCCGCATTTTTCAAAAGAGGTGCCTGAGTTATCTAAATTGGTGAACCTTAGATTTGGTTTCTGTTTTACTGTAATCGTCTTTGCAACGGTACTTGTTTCACTATTGGCATCTGTAACCGTCAATTTTATGGTGAAATTTTGAGTTCCGCAACCCACAGCATCAAAAGTATGAACAGGATTACTACTCGTTGCACCTCTTCCGTCTCCAAAATCCCAAGAATATTGAAAAGGACCACTACCACTTACCGTTGAAACAAAGGTAATAAGAGTCCCTGAACAGGAATTGTCATTGGTGAAGTTAAAATCGACAGTGGGAGATACTGACAGTCGATTATAATTACTATCTGAAAGACTATCTCTAACTGGATTGGCATTATTAAAACTATACCCAAAAGAAGTAACCAATGAAAAACAGAGTACTAAAAAATAGAGTTTTTTCATTAAAATTTTTAGATTAGGGAGATATCATTAAAGCTGTGATTAGCCCTATTTATCTGGCCATCAAAAAATAAATTTAACCAAAGCGTTAGTATCCTTTTTTTAAATGTAACAACCGTTATCTTTTAATGCATAACTGTGATAAAGCGGCCTCTTAAAAAAAATGATTTCGCACACACCTCCGTTTTAGGTGTAAAAAAAGAGAACCGGAACAGGGTAATTTCATGGTATTTCATACGAGCTGCAACCGTGTCATAACGACTCCCGATTGGCCGTCTTAAACTTCTTGCTCACAAAGAGTATCTATTCAAAAATTGATCTCTAACGTTGTTGCGTCTTTTATGTCTGAACGCTAATGTTAAGCTATTTTTTTGTTTGACTCAAAAAGGTATCTTTGCACCGTCAAAATTAAATTCCTATTAAAAATTTAGAGATCTAATTAAAGACCTCGTTACAATTTTTAATACATAAAAAAGCCTTATTTCAGGCACTTTTACAACATGAATTACTTATCAGTCGAAAATATATCGAAATCCTTTGGTGAAAGAACCTTGTTTGACAACATTTCTTTCGGAATCAATAAAGATCAAAAAATTGCCTTTATTGCAAAAAATGGTTCAGGAAAAACAACCATTATGAGCATTATCAATGGTTTGGACGAACCTGATACCGGACAGGTTGTTTTGAGAAAAGGAATTAGAATGGCTTTTCTTTCACAGGATAACAACTTACAGGAGGAGCTAACCATTGAAGAGAGTATTTTTGCTTCCGACAATGAGACGCTTAAAATTATTGAGGCTTATGAAAAAGCACTTGAAAATCCGGACGATGAAGAAGCCTACCAAAAAGCTTTTGACGGTATGGACCAACATAACGCCTGGGATTTTGAAACGCAATACAAACAAATTCTCTTCAAATTAAAACTGGAGGATTTCAAACTGAAGGTTAAGAATCTTTCGGGAGGGCAAAAGAAACGTCTTTCATTGGCGATCATTTTGATCAATCGTCCTGATTTGTTAATTCTGGATGAGCCAACCAACCACTTAGATCTCGAGATGATCGAATGGCTGGAAAGCTATTTTGCCAAAGAAAACATTACCTTGTTTATGGTAACGCACGACCGTTTCTTTTTAGAGCGTGTTTGTAACGAAATCATCGAACTAGACAACGGAAAACTATACCAGTACAAAGGAAATTATTCGTACTATTTAGAGAAAAAAGAAGAACGAATTACCTCTGAAAACGCCAGTGTTGACAAAGCCAAAAACTTGTTTGTAAAAGAACTGGAATGGATGCGCCGTCAGCCAAAAGCAAGAACTACAAAGTCAAAATCCCGTCAGGATGATTTTTATGTAATCAAAGAAAAAGCACAAAGCCGTCGTCGTGAAAATAAAGTTGAACTTGAAATCAACATGGAACGTATGGGAAGCAAAATTATCGAGCTTCACAAAATTTCCAAAAAATTCAAGGATCATGTGATTCTGGATAATTTTAGTTTCGATTTTCAACGTGGAGAACGTATTGGAATTATTGGTAAAAACGGAACCGGAAAATCAACTTTCCTGAATCTGCTTACCGGAACACTTCCATTAGACAGCGGACGTGTCGTAAAAGGAGATACCATCAAAATTGGTTATTACACGCAAACAGGAATCAACCCGAAACCCAACCAACGTGTAATTGACATCATTAAAGAATACGGGGAATTTATTCCGTTGGCAAAAGGACGAATGATCTCGGCCTCGCAATTATTGGAACGTTTTCTTTTTGATGCTAAAAAACAATATGATTTTGTTGAAAAATTAAGTGGTGGAGAATTAAAGCGTTTGTATTTATGTACCGTTTTGATTCAGAATCCCAACTTTTTAATTTTAGATGAGCCTACCAACGATTTAGATATTGTAACGCTAAACGTTTTAGAAAGCTTCCTTTTAGATTATCCGGGATGTTTATTGGTGGTTTCGCACGACCGTTATTTCATGGACAAAATTGTCGATCATTTATTTGTCTTCAGAGGGAATGGCGAGATTGAAAACTTCCCTGGAAACTATTCTGATTTCAGAGCATATGAAGATAGTGCCGATGTGGCTCAAAAGGAAGAAAACAAAGCCGAAAAGAAAGACTGGAAACAAAATAATCCAACCGGAAATCTAACTTTCAACGAGCAAAAAGAATATCAAAAACTGGAAAGAGAAATTAAAGATCTCGAACTTGATAAAACCAAAATCGAACAATTGTTCTCTGATGGAAAAGTTGCCGATGCCGATATCGAAAAGAAAGCAAACGAATTACAAAACATCATCAATAAAATAGATCAGAAAGAAGAACGCTGGTTTGAGCTTTCGGCGAAGATTGAGGGATAGGTTTTAGTTTTCAGTCGCAGTTTTCAGTCGCAGTTTTCAGATTTGTTTAAATTGAAAGAAAATTCTTAATTTAGTAGAAAAAACTAGTTATGGATTTTAAAGAATTATTGGCTTATAAGAAATCATTTGAGCTTGCGATGGAAATTTTTGAATTATCAAAAACATTTCCCAAAGAAGAGAAGTTTTCTTTAACAGATCAAATACGCCGATCTTCGAGAAGTGTTAGTGCTAATATTGCTGAATCCTATAGAAAAAGAAGATATACAAATCATTTTATAAGTAAATTAACGGATAGCGATGCTGAAAACTCAGAAACAAATACCTGGCTCGAATTTTCGCTGGAATGCCAATACATTACAAAAGAAACATTTGACAAACTAAATAGTAAAAATCTCGAAATTGGACGATTGATAAATTATATGATCAACAATCCAACTAAGTTTGGATGCGGACAAAACTGAAAACCGCGACTGAGACTGAGACTAATTTTATTATATTTATTTAAACAAAAAAATACCACATGAAATACCTTTTATCTGCCCTATTCGTATTCACTTTATTTACCTCTTGTATTAGCAATGACAAAGAACAAGAACAACCAATAGCAAAAGACTATACTGTTGAGAATGAAAAAGAAATCACAGATTATATTGCGCAAAACAAATTAAACGCGATAAAAAGCAGTACAGGTTTATATTATATTATAAAAGAAGAAGGAACAGGTAAGAGACCTACCGCTTCATCGTCTGTTACAGTTGCTTACACGGGGGCTTTTACTAGTGGAAAAACATTTGACCAAAGCAGTAGTGCCGGTCTTACATTTCCTTTAAACGAAGTAATTAAAGGATGGACAGAAGGAATTCAATTGTTTAAAGAAGGCGGTAGCGGATCATTGCTAATTCCATCACATTTAGGTTATGGAAGTTCTGGACGTCCCGGAATACCTGCTGGTTCAGTACTTATTTTTGATGTAAAACTGATCAAAGTAAATTAATTACCTATTGTAAATTCATAAATGTTGTTTCAAATAAAATCTTATTTAAAATTTCTTTGGAATTCAAAAAACGAACACGGAGTGCATTCGCCCTTCGTGTTTCATTTATTGACGAAATGTTTTTATGATAAGAAACCTAAACCCGAGTATCTGATTCTTAAGAATTACAGAAAATCGCTTTTAGAAAATAAAAATTTCATTGAAGTAACTGATTTTGGAGCCGGTTCAAAAGTTTTTAAATCCAATAGAAGACAAATTTCTAAAATTGCTTCTACTGCCGGAATTTCCCCAAAACGAGCGGAATTACTCTTTAGGGTTACCCAATATTTCAAACCTAACAACATCCTGGAAATAGGAACTTCATTAGGTTTAGCCACTTCTGCCCTCGCCTTAGGAGATACAAATGTAAAAGTAACCACTTTAGAAGGCTGTCCGGAAACTGCCAAACAAGCGCAATTGCAATTGCAAAAATTCGATTGCAACGAAGTAGAAAATGTCATAGGTGAATTTGAATCTTTCTTAGTTCCTGAAAATCTAAGATCTAAAACCTATGATCTGATATACTTTGACGGCAATCATTCCAAGAAAGCAACTTTGGCCTATTTTGAGCTTTTGCTCTCCACAATTCACAATGATACTGTTTGGATTTTTGATGATATCCATTGGTCACAAGAAATGGAAGAAGCCTGGGAGATTATAAAAAATCATCCTAAAGTAACCGTTACCATCGATACTTTTCAATGGGGATTTGTCTTTTTCAGATACGAACAGGAAAAAGAACATTTTGTAATACGTACATAAAAAAAGCCAATCATCGCTGATTGGCTTTTTCATATACCTTTACTTTTTACGTATTACTTTTTGGCTGCTGCCGTTTCTTCAGACTTCGCTCCCATTCGGTTTAGCGTATACATTGGGGCAAATTTAAGCTTCAACCCGGCAATTTTTCGATTGTCTTCACCTGTTAGTCCTTCTTTTTCTACTGTATTTTTTCGACTGTCAAGTGCTTCATACATCAGTTTAATTTCGTCCCAGTCTTCACGAGAGTAACTGTCTTTATTTTTCTCTACCGTATGCACAAACTGTTGGTAAACACTATGAATGTTTTTAGCATTCACCCAGGCAAAACTCATATCTTCTCCAATTTTTCCTTCACCGAATAAAGCATTACGCAATTGCTGTTTCGGACTTGGCGCTGGAGGAGCCAGAATAGTTACCATATTATTTCGAAATTCTTCGTACTTAATCTTACTCGTATTTATTTTCTCTGTCGCGGCACTATTTTCTTTGATATCAGCTAGTGCCAATTGAGCGTTGGCAGCTCTTTTTTCATACTCGGCTTCAACAGCTTTCCAATCGGCTTTTAAATCGTCAGCCTTAACTTTTTTAACGGAGTCGACATAAGTAACATAAGAGTCAATTGTTTTTTCAGCCTGTTCCTGTTTTTCATCTTTACAGGATACAAAACCTAATGCGATTACCGCAATTCCGGATAATAATACTATATTTTTCATAATCTGATCTTTTAAAGTTAGATTTCAAATATAGCCCTAAAAACATTCAAAAAATAAATATTTATAAATATTTTAACATTTAAATTAAAAATAAAACAACAAAATAATATTAAAAATGATAATTATATAAATTTACCTCAAAATTATATAACAAATTTTCAGTCCTTACTCTTTTAATCAAATAGAAACGATGCGACAACTGAATGCATTTGCAGAAACGGCAATTGGTGTAACAAAAATCAATTTCAGGCTACTTATCGTTTATTGAAAAGTGTTTTGTACTTTTAAATCCAAAATTGTAAATCGAAATGGCAAATCCATTAATTAAAATAACCAAGATCAAACGAGATTTTGTGCTAGGCAACGAAATTGTTTATGTTTTGAAAGGAATCAATTTAGAAATCAACAAAGGTGAATATGTGGCTTTAATGGGGCCATCTGGATCCGGAAAATCTACTTTAATGAATCTGTTGGGATGTTTGGACACGCCAACTTCGGGACATTACATTCTGAACGGAAAAGATGTCAGCCAAATGGGAGACGATGAATTGGCGGGAATTCGAAACAAAGAGATTGGCTTTGTATTTCAGACTTTTAATCTGCTGCCGAGAACTACTGCCCTAGACAATGTTGCCTTACCTATGATTTATGCGGGGTACTCAAAGGCTGATCGCACCAAACGTGCCGAAGAAGTTTTAAAACAGGTAAATCTGGCAGACCGAATGGATCATCAGCCGAATCAGTTATCGGGAGGACAACGCCAGCGTGTTGCCATTGCAAGAGCTTTAGTAAACAAACCTTCTATTATTTTGGCCGATGAGCCAACCGGAAACTTAGACAGTAAAACTTCGGTAGAAATCATGAAGCTTTTTGGCGACATTCACGCACAAGGAAATACCGTAATTCTGGTAACTCACGAAGAGGATATTGCCGCTTACGCACATCGCGTGATCCGACTGCGAGACGGTTTGATTGAAAGTGACACCACGAAGTAATTTTAGATTTTAGATTTTTTTCCAAATCTAAAATAAAGCCTCACAATCTCAGTACCTCAGAACCTTAGCCCCTTTAAAAAAATGAAAGTATATACAAAAACAGGAGATAAAGGAACAACCGCTCTTTTTGGTGGTACACGTGTTCCTAAAGATCACATTCGAATTGACAGTTATGGTACTGTCGACGAACTAAACTCTTATATAGGACTTATTCGTGATCAGGAAATGGATGCCCATTATAAAACCATTTTAATCGAAATTCAGGATCGTTTGTTTACCGTTGGTGCGATACTGGCCACTCCGGCAGAAAAAGAAGTATTAAAAAACGGGGAACTTCGCCTCAAAAATCTCGGAATCATTGATAGTGATATCGAATTATTAGAGAATGAAATTGACAAAATGGAAGAAAGTCTTCCACAAATGACTCATTTTGTTTTACCTGGCGGACATCCCACTGTGTCACATTGTCATATAGCTCGTTGTATTTGCCGTCGTGCCGAGCGTTTGGCAGTACATTTAAGCCATAATGAACCCGTTCCTGAAATCGCAATCCGATACTTAAACCGACTTTCTGACTACCTTTTTGTATTGGCACGGAAGTTGACCTCTGATTTAAAGGCGGAGGAAGTAAAATGGATCCCGAGAAAGTAAACTTTCTTAAATTTCTATTTGCAACTCCCGAATTCGAGAGAAATAATTAAAAATTCTGCGGATTTAAATAGTATACAAAGTTCCTCATAGTGGTAATTTCAGGCTCTTTTTGGGGAATTTGGAATTTCATTTTTGGAATTTTAAAGAGGACGTTCTTAAATTTTATTAAAATAAATCAAATTTTACTTGTCTTTTTCAGTAAAAAATTTATTTTTGCACAAACTAAACAGATAACAGATGTATTGGACATTAGAATTAGCATCTTATTTAAGTGATGCGCCATGGCCTGCTAACAAAGATGAACTTATTGACTACGCTATTAGAGCTGGTGCTCCATTAGAAGTAGTAGAAAACCTTCAGTCAATTGAAGACGAAGGGGAGATATATGAATCAATGGAAGAAATTTGGCCTGATTATCCAACAGACGAAGATTATCTTTGGAATGAGGATGAATATTAAAAAATAAACCAAAGGAAAAAGTCTCATCACCGAGGCTTTTTTTTTGGTTCAAATACACATTTACATAAAATAGAAATACAATAAATCATGAGTTTCATAAACAGTATTATAAAGGTCTTTGTAGGTGATAAATCACAGAAAGATGTCAAAGCTTTACAGCCTTACTTAAACAAAATTAAAACATTCGAAACTAGCTTAATGAGTTTGTCTCACGACGAATTAAGAGGCAGAACCGTATTTTTTAAGGAGAGAATAAAAGAAGCTAGAGCTGATAAAGATGCTAAAATTGCTTCGCTTAAAGCAGAAGTAGAAAACATCGAAGACATCGACAAAAGAGAAGATCTTTATGATGCAATTGATGCTCTTGAAAAAGAAGCTTACGAAATCTCAGAAAAAACTTTACTGGAAATCCTTCCGGAAGCTTTCTCTGTAGTAAAAGAAACTGCACGTCGTTTTAAAGACAATTCGTTTATCGAAGTTAGTGCAACTGCAAGAGACCGTGAATTTTCGGCTACCAAACCTTATATTGTTATTGAGGGTGAAAAAGCAGTTTGGGCAAACAAATGGAATGCTGCCGGAAAAGATATTACCTGGGACATGATTCACTATGATGTTCAATTAATTGGTGGTATGGTTTTACACGAAGGTAAAGTTGCCGAGATGCAAACAGGGGAAGGTAAAACTTTAGTGGCTACACTTCCGCTTTACTTAAATGCTTTAACCGGAAACGGAGTTCACTTAGTAACCGTGAATGATTACCTTGCAAAACGTGATAGTACCTGGAAAGCACCTTTATTCGAATTCCACGGTTTAACAGTTGATTGTATCGACAATCACCAGCCAAGTACAGAACAAAGAAAAAAAGCATACGACGCTGATATAACTTACGGAACCAATAACGAATTTGGTTTTGACTACTTGAGAGATAACATGGCACATTCGCCAAGCGATTTAGTACAAAGAAAACACAATTATGCCATTGTCGATGAGGTCGATTCTGTATTAATTGATGACGCCAGAACTCCTCTTATTATTTCAGGACCGGTTCCACAAGGAGACCGTCATGAATTTAATGAATTGAAACCAAAAATTGAAAACTTAGTAGCACAGCAACGTCAGTTAGCAAATGGTTTCCTGGCAGAAGCTAAGAAATTAATCAAAGAAGGAAACACTAAAGAAGGTGGATTCTTATTGTTAAGAGCTTACAGAAGTTTACCTAAAAATAAAGCATTAATTAAATTTTTGAGTGAAGAAGGAATCAAACAATTGCTTCAAAAAACCGAAAATCAATACATGCAGGATAACAATCGCGAAATGCACAAAGTAGACGAAGCTTTGTATTTTGTAATTGAAGAAAAAAACAATCAGGTTGAATTAACCGATAATGGTATCCAATACCTTTCAGGAGATACTGATCCGGACTTTTTCGTACTTCCGGATATTGGAACTGAAATTGCCGCTATCGAAAAACAAAAACTGGACAAAGACGGTGAAGCGGAAGCTAAAGAAAGATTATTCCAGGATTTCGGAGTAAAAAGCGAGCGTATTCATACCCTTACCCAGCTTTTAAAAGCATACGCTCTTTTTGAAAAAGATGTAGAATATGTGATCATGGACAACAAGATTATGATTGTCGATGAGCAAACAGGTCGTATCATGGATGGTCGTCGTTATTCTGACGGTTTACACCAGGCGATCGAAGCTAAAGAAAACGTAAAAATCGAAGCTGCTACACAAACTTTTGCAACCGTTACATTACAGAATTATTTCAGAATGTACAGCAAATTAGGTGGTATGACCGGTACGGCTGTTACTGAAGCCGGAGAGTTATGGCAGATTTATAAATTAGACGTTGTTGAAATTCCAACCAACCGTCCGATTGCAAGACAAGACAAAGAAGATTACATCTACAAAACGACACGTGAAAAATTCAACGCTGTTATCGAAGACGTTACGCAATTATCAAATGCAGGAAGACCTGTATTGATTGGAACAACTTCTGTAGAGATCTCAGAATTGTTAAGCCGAATGTTGAAAATGAGAGGCGTTACACATAACGTTTTGAATGCTAAAATGCACAAACAAGAGGCACAAATCGTTGAAGAAGCAGGTAAAGCCGGAGTGGTAACTATTGCAACCAACATGGCTGGTCGTGGTACCGATATTAAATTATCTCCAGAAGTAAAAGCTGCCGGAGGTTTAGCAATTGTTGGTACAGAGCGTCACGATTCGCGTCGTGTAGACAGACAGTTACGTGGTCGTGCAGGACGTCAGGGAGATCCGGGAAGTTCTCAATTTTATGTTTCACTTGAAGACAACCTAATGCGTTTATTTGGTTCTGAAAGAGTAGCTAAAGTTATGGACAGAATGGGACTTCAGGAAGGTGAAGTTATCCAACATTCGATGATGACTAAATCGATCGAGCGTGCTCAGAAAAAAGTAGAAGAAAACAACTTTGGTGTTCGTAAACGTTTATTAGAATACGATGACGTAATGAACTCTCAACGTGAAGTAGTATACAAACGTCGTCGTCACGCATTATTTGGTGAGCGTTTGAAACTGGATATTGCAAACATGCTTTATGATACTTGCGAATTAATCGTAAGCAACAATAAAATAGCCAATGATTTCAAAACATTTGATTTTGATTTAATTCGTTATTTCGGAATTACATCTCCAATTTCTGAAGCAGATTTTACGAAATTAACCGATATTGAAGTTACCGGAAAAGTGTACAAAGAAGCTTTATCTTTCTATACTGAAAAAACAGAAAGAAGCGCCAGAGAAGCTTTCCCAATCATTAAAGGAGTTTACGAAGAGCCAAACAATCATTTTGAGCGTATCGTAGTTCCGTTTACAGACGGTATCAAAACACTGAATGTGGTAACTGATTTGAAGAAAGCATACGACAGCGAAGGAGCTCAGTTAATTGCTGATTTCGAAAAAAATATCACTCTTTCTATTGTTGATGAGGCCTGGAAAAAACACTTACGCAAAATGGACGAATTGAAACAATCTGTTCAATTGGCCGTTCACGAGCAAAAAGATCCATTGCTTATTTACAAATTAGAGGCTTTCAATTTGTTCAGAGGAATGTTAGACAACGTTAATAAAGAAGTAATTTCATTCTTGTTCAAAGGTGATTTACCGGCTCAAAACGTTCCTGAAATTCACGAAGCTAAAGAAGTACGTCAAAAAGAAAACTTCAAATTAAGCAAAGACGAAATTGTAAACAGCGAGGAAATCAACCGTGAAGCGGGAGAAACACAACAGCGTCAGGTTACGGAAACAATTGTGAGAGACATGCCAAAAATCAACCGTAATGATACTGTAACGGTTCAGGAAGTTGCAAGTGGCAAAACAGAAACAATGAAATTTAAAAAAGCGGAATCTTTAGTAGCCTCAGGCGAATGGGTTATCGTTAAATAATAAAGACTTTTAATTATGTAAACCCGACAGGTTTCAAAAACCTGTCGGGTTTGTCATTTTTAGAATATCCGCAAGTGTAAAATACCTGCGGATATTTTTTTTAGAAAAAAATCAATATTTGTTCGTTCAAAAAACGATTATAATGTATTTTTGCAAACGAAACAACGAAATCAACTCTTGAAGAAGTTATTTACCATATTTCTTTGCTGTATGCTCTTAGTGCCCTCATTCGGCAGTTTTGTTGTTTATACCACTTTCAAATTAAATCAGGACGAAATATCAAAAACAATTTGTGTGCAGCGCAAAATGGTTTTTAATACCTGTAACGGTCGTTGTGAACTTCAAAAAAGTTTAAAAAAATACGCCGATAATGAAAAGAAGATGCAAAACAACCTGAAAGAAAAATCAGAAGTTGTTTACATTCAAAATACCAGTACAGCAGATTTCAAATTGGTAGCACCTATTACAGTTGCAGCAAAAATTTATGCTTCTTTAAACGAAAAACCAATTTCGGTTTCTATCGCGACCTTTCGCCCTCCATCCTATTTTATATAATTTTTAAATCACATTTCAATACCAATTGAAATGATTTTCATTGTACCCAAAAAACAATGAAAACGTGCCTGCGCACACCTTACATTTAAATTTACAATTATATAAAATTCACAAAATGAAAAATACTTTATACAAAGCCCTTGTTATTGTAGCACTATCTATATCCTTAGTTTCATGTTCAAACGATGACAATAACGAAACTGTTTCAGGAAGCGGAAACATTACTTTAAAATTCGACAACGCTTATGGCGCAAACGATCTGATTTTAAACACACAAGGTAATACAACTTCAAACAACGAAGTACTAAAAATCAACCTTGTAAAGTATATCGTGAGCAATGTTGTTTTCACAAAAGCGGACGGTACGACTTTTACCTATCCAAAAAGCAAAAGCTATTTTATTGCTGACGAATCTACTGCTGCCGGTCAGCAATTTAAACTAACAGATGTTCCTGCAGGCGATTATGTTAAGGTAAAATTCGGAATCGGAGTTGACGAAGCACAATGGAAACTGGGTGCTGCGGGTCAGGGAGATTTTCTTGCGCAAGCAGACGCTGCCGGTATGATGTGGTCATGGGCTGCAGGATATAAATTTCTTGCTTTCGAAGGTACTTTTACCTCTGAAACGGTTACAAAAGCTACCCCATTTATGATCCATACCGGAAAAACAGGAACAGATTACAACTACACTGAGGTAACTGTAGATTTTCCAACAAAAGCTTTGGTTCGTTCCAACATTACTCCAGCGGTTCATATTATTACAGATCTTTCTAAAATAATTGACGGTCAGAACAAAATCAAACTTTCCGATAACAATATGGGCGGCATGGGCGCTATGATTATGGGTGGTGCAAAACTGCCATTGATCACTCAAAACATTTCGACAATGTTTAGAGTAGACCACGTACATAACGACTAATTTATTTTTAAGAAGCACAAACCTCAGGCGAAACAAAACCTGAGCTTTCCAACCTACCTTATCTTTTGTGTCCGCTAAAATGGACACAAAAGGATACTGGTAACGGAGAATAATACTGCTGCTTCTGCAAATCAAAGAGTAATTCTCGTAAAAAAATCCGGCCAGTTCTGCTTTGCGTCAACTCGTATAAACGGCGGCGGAAAAATTCTCTTTACTCTTTTTACACTTAAAAAATCATGCTGAAAATAAAACATTTTCTATGGTTGCTGCTTCCGCTGATGTGGAGCTGCTCTGATCAGGAAGAGGAGTATGTAAACATTCCTTTAGAGTTTACAGTACCTTCCAATTTTCCTGCTTTAGCCTATAATCTTGCGCAAAATCCCCCGACCGAAAAAGGATTTGAACTGGGTAAAAAACTATTCTATGACGGACGTTTAGCGTCAGACGGAGTAGTTTCCTGTGGCTTTTGTCACATACAGGCCAATGCTTTCACCCATCACGGACACACCGTAAGTCACGGTGTAAACGATGCTCAGGGAACACGAAACACGCCATCGATTCAGAATCTGGCCTATCAGCCAATATTTATGTACGATGGAGCCGCAGACCATTTAGACCTGCAACCTATCGTTCCCTTAACAAGTATTATCGAAATGAATGGCGATTTGAATACCATTTTAAAGATGATGAAAGGCGACAAGGAATACCAAAAATTATTTGGACAGGCTTTTACCGATGGAGAAATCTCAACCGAAAATATGCTGAAAGCACTTTCGCAGTTTATGGTTATGGTAACTTCTTCCAATTCAAAGTTTGACAAATACAGACGAAAAGAAGCCGGCGGAACTTTAACCGCTGATGAATTGGCCGGATATGATTTATTCAAATCAAAATGTGCTTCCTGTCATGCCACCGACTTACAGACAGATAACTCATTTCGCAACAACGGCCTGGCCGTAAACCCAATGATCAATGATGTTGGAAGATATAAAGTCACTGAGCTAGCAAGCGATTATTACAAATTTAAAGTGCCCAGTTTACGCAATGTAGAAGTCTCAGGACCTTATATGCACGACGGACGATTTGGCACTTTGGAAGGTGTTTTAGAGCACTATGCACGCGGCATAGAATCTTCGCCAACTCTGGATCCGATATTAAAACAAAACGGAAAGTTTGGAATTACACTTTCTGAAACGGATAAAAAGCAAATCATCGCTTTCCTTAAAACGTTAACCGATACAGACTACCTGACCAACAAACGTTTTGCTGAATATTAAAAATACGGTAATAGTCTGCCCGATACTTTCTTCTGTGAAAATTTGTGCAGGCTGTAGCCAAAAAAACATAATGAAAACCGAAGTCCTAGCCCCGATAGAGGCGGTATCCTTTTGGGGTGATTTTTTTCACCCCAAAAGATAAAGCCGAAAGCGGGATTAGCTTCTAAAAAAAAATAAAATGAAAAAGATATTAGTAATGTTCACCTTTTTGATTGGTTTATCAGCCTTTAGTTTCACCGCAAAAGACAGTATTTCTGCCTTCACTTTCCAACGTATGGCCCTGATGGAAGATTTTGACTGTGATGCCTGCGGCTGTTCTGCAAGTGGCGGGAGTATGGGGTTTAGCTCTATGCTGAACAATAATTTTGTGGGACTGAGATATTTCAAACAAAGTTATACCAGCCGTGACGGGATTTTTGCAAACTCTCCCTGGATTGATGAAAATTTCAACACGGTTCAGGCATGGGCGCGCATCCCGCTTACAGAGAAAATGCAAATTTCGGCATTGGTTCCCTATCATTTTCATGAAAGAAAACTAACCGCTGGAACCGAAAGCATCGCCGGTTTAGGAGATATTACGGTGATGGCTTTGTACACCGTTTTTGAAACACAAAAGGACAGTACATTCTTTACGCATAAAATAAATCTGGGTGGTGGTGTTAAAATTCCGACTGGAAAATTTACGGAAGCCAACAATTTAGGAAGCGTCAACCAGAGTTTTCAATTGGGAACCGGGAGCTGGGACTTTCCATTGGTTTCAGAATATGTAGTGAAACATAAAAACTTGGGATTAAACACTACGCTGAATTATATTTTTAAAACACAAAACAGCAAAAATTACCAGTACGGCGATCAGTTTAACTATGCCGCAACCTTCTTTTATTTGTTTGATACAAAATCGATTCAGATTGTTCCCCAAGCCGGACTGGCAGGAGAACTTTACCAAACGAATAAACAGCACAATCTGAATTTACCCAATACAGCCGGTGATATTTTGTTTGGAAAATTTGGTATTGAAGCCGGAAAAGATAAATTTTCGATCGGTGTAAATGCAATGCTTCCTATTACTCAAAATCTGTCCAATGGCAATATGGAAGCCAATTACAGATGGAGTATTAATTTGAATTATACTTTATAAACCTGACATTGATTCTGTACAAAATCCAGAAATAATATCTAATCCCTAATTGCAAATGTAGTTAGGGATTTTTTATATTTGAACAATCTAAATACACTCAATCAAAAATTGAAAAAAAATCTTTGGCACTCATTGCGACTCATCTGGACTATTTGCTTTAGTTTTTTTTTCATTCTAATGATTAAAATAACATGGCAGTACATACCGCTAAAAAGTGACGTCGCTTTTCTTCAAATAAAGCAAACCGAGATTAGCCAGATTCCTTTTTATTATCCAATATTTTACGTTCATGTTTACTCGGCTATTTTTATTTTGTTTGCCGGTTTCTTTCAGTTTAATGCTGCTATTTTAAAAAAATATCCCGCAACACATAGAAACATCGGTAAATTTTATGTTCTTGTCGTGCTTTTTTTAAGTGCACCTTCTGGTTTCTTTATTGGTCTTTTTGCAAACGGTGGTCTTTACTCTAAAATCTCTTTTACTACTTTGTCTCTTCTTTGGTTTTATTTTACACTCAAAGGTTTTTCTTCTATAAAAAACAAAAACATCGAGCAGCATAAAGCCTTTATGTTGCGAAGTTTTGCTTTAACATTTTCTGCAATAACATTACGTTTTTGGAAGGTTATTCTTGTATATTTGTTTCAACCAGCACCTATGGATGTCTATCAAATTATTGCATGGCTAGGCTGGATTCCTAATTTATTAATCGTTGAGTATTATCTTTATAACCAATTAAAAAAATGAAAAAACTTTTTTGTCTACTAGTATCTATATTACTTTTTTCCTGTAATTCTAAAGAGAAAAAAATGACAAAAGACATCGCCGAAGATCAGCCTAAAGAAATTAGAACCGATTTATATGGCTCCTACGTAGGTGATTTTACAATTCTGGAACGCGATACAACAAGACCTGAAAAAGAAAACCATATCAATAAGATTAACATTCTGATCAAAAAAATCACATCCTCAGAAGTTACAGGGCAAAGTATAGTTGCCGGAAACAGCAGACGACTTACTGGTGAAATGACTATAGAAGGAAACACTGTTCATTTTAGACTAAATGAACCTGGCGACGATAAAAATGATGGCGTTTTTGATTTTGAAATAAAAAATGACACGCTTTTAGTAGGAACATGGACTGCTAACAACACTAAAAAAGAAGTTAGGAAAAGAAAATTTGAACTCACCAAAAAAGAATTCAAGTATAACCCGAATGTAATGCTTCCGGAGGAAGGAATGTATATCGATTATGCAAATCCAAAAGAGAAAGAAGTAACAGAGGTAAATGATGATCCTGAAGTTAAAGAGACCGAAACTTATATGGAAACGGTCTATAGAGCCGCGTCAGAAAGTATTATTTTACTAAATTCCTCCACACAAAAATTAAAAGAATCTGATATTAAAAACCTAAAGAAAATTGATTTAGAGATTCTTAGAAATACCATTTTTGCCAGACATGGGCTCACTTTTAAAACGAAAACAGTTCGTCAGTTTTTTGATAATATTGAATGGTATATCCCTGTCTCGGATGATGTTAATAGTGAATTAACATCGGTCGAAAAAGAAAATATTGTTTTATTAAAACGTTTTGAAAAATATGCCGAAGACAATTACGACTCTTTTGGAAGATAGGTGTTTTTAGCCACAAATATCGCTTTAAAAAAGGTTCAAAGTAGCAAAGGGACAAAGTTTTTTAGCCATGAATTCACGAATGTTTAATCAAAATACATTCGTGAATTCGTGGCTAAATATTTTCTATCTGGGATTTTCTTCGTAGTACCTTGCTTCAATTCGTTTAATATCTTTAATCGAATTTTTCGCCCAGGCCAAACGTTTCTCCAGAATTTCTTCTTCGGATAAATGCCAGTCGATATCTGATTTTTGCAGTCGGTTTGTTAGGTTTTGAATGATAATGGCCGCCGAAACTGAAATATTCAGACTCTCGGTAAAACCAACCATTGGAATTTTAAGAAAACCATCGGCTTTATCTAAAATTTCCTGTGACAATCCGTCTCTCTCGGTTCCAAAGAATAATGCACTGGGTTTTGTAATATCAAAATCTTCCAGCAAACAGTCATTTTCATGCGGTGTGGTAGCAATAATCTGATAGCCCTGATTTTTTAACGTCGAAATGCAGGTACTAACGGAGTCGTACTGATGAATATCTACCCATTTTTGGGCTCCCATCGCGATTTCTTTATCGATTTTTTTTCCGTAACGCTGTTCGATCACATTAAGTTCCTGAATTCCAAAAACCTCACAACTGCGCATCACAGCGCTAGTATTGTGCATCTGAAAAACATCTTCTACCGCAATTGTAAAGTGCTTTGTACGGTTTCCGAGTACTTTCAGAAATTTTTCTTTTCGGTTATCGGTTAATATATTTTCAAGGAAAGCGAGGTAATCTAAATCAATCATTTCAATCTTATTTGTCACAAAAATACATTTTAAATAAAACAGAAAGAAAAATTCAGGATTATTTTCAATGTGCCGCGTCCTCTAACAGCATATTCCCCAATCTCTCATGCAAACTGTTTACCTCTGTTAAATCGATCTCTAAAACTTCTTCATTAAAGGAGTCCCCTGTAAAAACCGCTTTTTCATTTTTAGAATGTGTCTGAAGTCGCCCGTACATTCCCTCAAGTTCATCAGCACTATAATCGACTGCCATAAAGGAGATAAACTTTTCAATGACACTCTTCATCCCGTCGTTATAATTGAGTTTGACAACATTTTGATCGGTTTTATAAAAATCCAGAAAGCCCTGAAAATATTTCTCCAGCACCAATGCTCCGTATTGCTGGAAACTAATCTCACTAATTTCTTTAGCAGAAATTCCAAAAACCTCAGGAGGCAGTAAATTCGGAACCATATGCATTCCCATCATTTTTTGATGTGATTTTAAAACTTCTGTCGGATTTCTGTAAAGCAAAGCAAAAGGCAGTTCCGGGAAGGTCGATCTCAGATAATTGGCTTTAAAAATATGCCAGGCATCCAGTTTTACAATTAAATTCTGTTGCTCCGGAAATCTTTTCTGACCTAAGAAAGTTAGCAATGCTTTTAAAAGTGCACTTTTTTTCTCCAAGCCAAAATTATGACTTCTTAAAATCTCGTCGATAAGGGGTGCTTCCGAAATCATGATGTTTTCAGCCGAAGTAGCCAGTGACTGACTTAACATTGTAGATCCGCATCGCGAAACATGAAACACCAAAGCTTTTAACTCGACCGAAGCAAGCTCCTGAGACCACTCGATTAAATTTTCGACCGTACTAACGGCTTTAAACGAACTGGAATTATACGCATGGCTTTTACATTTAGAAATGGTTTCATCAAAAAAAGGATCAATATACCTTTTGTCGCCCAGGTACAGCCATTCCAGATAAACCTCATTTTCTTTCTCAATCAACTTATAGGGAATCCAATTAAATAAAGGGTGATTTGTATTTTTCATTTTCAGTATTTATTTGGATTGTAAATCGGCGATAATCTGGACTCCTGCTGCCGACGGATTTCTGGAAAGTTCTGCAATAATCTGTTGTTTCATCTCGTCAGAGTACTGTTCTTTTTTTCGGGAATAATGAATATCAAAACCCATCTCCGTGAATAATTGATCCGACCATTCATTTCGGATACAATCCAACGTGAGATGGATACGAGCTTCAGCACTTTTGTTTGCTACGCTATGCGGAAGCTGAAAATTAGCATACCAGCATTCCCCCATTTTCATAGGAACCAGTTTTTTATCCACATAAAAAAATACGTCAGGATTTGTTATGATCGGAACATGAATTCGAAAAAAGCCATCTTCATAAGAGGTATCATTATCAGTATGCTCTTTTATTTCGCTTTGAGGTCCTAACCGAAGCAAACGCACAGCCTCTTTTTCGCATTGAAACCAATCCATAATCTCTTTAAAATAATGACACCGATCCAGTAGCTCCGTATTTTTATAGCCTTCGTTGGCAAAAGAAGTAATGTCGTTTATCAAACCCGACTGGGATCTCAACGATACACTTGTCCAATTGCCTTCATAGCGGCCTGTATTAAAATGAGGCGTCCATAAATCGTTTTCACATAAAGCGAATTCTTTCTGCAATTTATCTATTGAAAAAGAAACGGGAAGTTTACTCGAAGAAGGATTCATATGCGTTTTAAAAGATTAAATTAGTAAGTATTCCTGGGGCTTGTAAATATATAAATTTTACAAACGCTTTACCATCAAAGAAATAAGTAAAACCGTTCGGATTTGAAAACCTGCGGCCCTTAAACGTTAAGCCAAATCAGGCAAACTGTCTATAATAAAATCATACAGTTTATGGGTTGAAAAAGAAACCGTTTCGAAATCGGTTTTCAGTACTAAATCGGCGTTTACGGGAACCTCAAAAACATCACTTATTCCGGTAAAATTATTTATTTTGTCACGGTCATTGTCGGGTAACAATGCTTTTTTATACAGTCCTTTTGGGTCTCTTTTGATTAAATTATTGATCGAACAATCTAAATAAACCGTTCTGACAAACTCATAATTTCTCAACTCATTTCTCAAATTTTCATAAGGATTGATGACTGACATCAAAACAATCGTATCCGACACCACAAAGTTTCGCCCGACATTAAAAAGCCGTCTGACGTTTTCACAGCGGTCTTCCTTAGAAAATCCCAGGTCTTTACAGATTGTTTTTCGATAGACATCGCCATCAATTATCTCTACTTTATAGTTTTTTTCCACCAACAACTGACGAACATTTTCAGCCAATGTCGTTTTACCTGAACCCGATAATCCTGTGAATTGTATTAAAATCATTGAAAAACTCTTTTTTTTATTCCTCACTAAAACTAAATCATTTGCAAGATTCAAACAACAAGTATAAATACGCTTTTATGGTACCTCTAAACTACTAAAAGAATTGTGCCAGCTGTACGCTTTTCTTCCAAAAATGAATCAGTAAATCACTATTTTTATCCTTTAATTAGAACAAAATGAAAAAGAAGTTAGTTGTTTTAACCGGAGCCGGAATTAGTGCCGAAAGTGGAATCAAAACTTTTCGCGACAGCGATGGCTTATGGGAAGGCCATGATGTAATGGAGGTGGCTACTCCTGAAGGCTGGAGAAAAAATCAGGAATTGGTTCTCGACTTTTACAACAAAAGGCGTCAGCAACTTAAAGAAGTAGAACCCAATGCCGGGCATAAAATTCTGGCCGAATTAGAGCAGGATTTTGATGTGCACATTATCACTCAGAACGTAGACGATTTGCACGAACGCGCCGGAAGTACAAAAGTGCTGCATTTGCATGGAGAATTACTAAAGGTACGAAGCACTCAAAACCAAAATATAATTTTAGACTGGACAGAGGATTTACATACCGGCGACACAGACCAAAACGGACATCAGTTACGCCCCCATATTGTATGGTTTGGCGAAGCTGTTCCGGCACTTGAAGAAGCAATTGAAATTACCGAAACAGCAGATTATTTTGCAGTCATTGGAACGTCGTTACAGGTATATCCCGCAGCAGGATTAATTTCATACACCTATTCGGTTACTCCCGTTTTTTATATTGACCCAAATCCAATTGCGATTCCGAATATTCAGAACAAAGTGGAAGTAATTGCCGAAGTAGCATCAAATGGTGTGGCGGCTCTCAGAGATCGCTTAAAAGCTGCACTCTAGTTTTTGATTAGTATTTAGTTGTTAGTCCTTAGTCCCTAGTCCTTAGAAGTAAGATCCGAAGACTAACAACTAAGGACTAGGGACTAAAGACTAACCTTTTTTATCTGTTTTTATCCGCAAATTCTGTTTATATTTGTGCCTTTCGAACAAACAACATAACAATGACTACTTTAAACGAATTGAACGCTATATCTCCAATTGATGGACGATATAGAAATAAAACCCTTTCATTAGCACCATTTTTCTCAGAAGAAGCTCTAATCAAATACCGCGTATTGGTTGAAGTTGAATATTTCATCGCTTTATGCGAAGTGCCTTTACCACAGCTTGCAGGCATAAACTCTGATTTGTTTGACAGCTTAAGAAATATCTACAAAAATTTCTCTACTGAAGACGCTCTTTGGATTAAAGAAACTGAAAAAGTAACCAACCACGATGTAAAAGCTGTGGAATACTTTATCAAAGACGCTTTTGAAAAACTAGGTTTATCTCCATACAAAGAATTCATTCACTTCGGATTAACGTCTCAGGACATTAACAATACTGCGATTCCGCTTTCTACAAAAGAAGCTTTTGAGCAGGTTTATATGCCTTCATTAATTGCCTTAATTTCTAAATTGAAAGAATTAAGCGTAGAATGGAGAGATATTCCAATGTTGGCCCGCACACACGGACAGCCTGCTTCACCTACTCGTTTAGGAAAAGAAATTTTAGTTTTTGTAGAGCGTTTAGAAGAGCAAATGCGTTTGTTATTTAATATTCCGTTTGCCGCTAAATTTGGTGGTGCAACCGGAAATTACAATGCACATCACGTAGCTTACCCACAAATTGACTGGAAACAATTTGGTAATAAGTTTGTAGAAAGCGATTTAGGCTTACACCATTCATTTCCAACCACTCAAATTGAACATTACGATCATTTTGCTGCATTTTTTGATGCTTTAAAAAGAATCAACACCATTATCATCGACCTAGATCGTGATATCTGGACGTATGTTTCGATGGATTATTTCAAACAAAAAATCAAAGCAGGAGAGATTGGTTCCTCTGCTATGCCACATAAAGTAAACCCGATTGATTTTGAAAATTCAGAAGGAAACTTAGGAATTGCTAATGCTATTTTTGAACATTTGGCCGCAAAATTACCGGTTTCAAGATTGCAACGTGATTTAACAGACAGTACTGTTTTGCGTAACATTGGAGTTCCTATCGGACATACGATTATTGCTTTTGAAGCTTCTTTAAAAGGTTTAAACAAACTATTGTTAAACGAGGCTAAATTTGCCGAAGATTTAGAGAAAAACTGGCTGTTGTAGCCGAGGCGATTCAGACAATTTTACGTCGTGAAGCTTATCCAAATCCGTATGAAGCTTTGAAAGGTTTGACCAGAACAAATGAAGCAATTGACAAAAAAGCCATTCATAATTTTATTGCCACTTTAGAAGTTTCTGATGCTGTGAGAGCCGAATTAATGGCCATTACCCCTAGCAACTATGTAGGAATCTAAAGAAAACCTATCATATTTTCGCAAAAAAAGCTATCTTTATCGATAGCTTTTTTTATTTACAAATCGTATTAAAAAATTAGCCATACGATTTCACTCCCTTTTTATTTTTTGAAGGAGTTGCGAGTGAACATAATTTACATTGAAAAGCTGTTCTTTCAGGAAACTGTTTTTTTAACAAAAACTGAAACAACAAGCTGAATGATTTCCATAACAAAAAACACTACTCTATGATCGCCTTAAATGCCGCTGCAGAAACTACCCACCATTTACAACCCTTAATTAGCGACTTAGGTCTAATCCTGCTGACTGCAGGAATTGCTGTTTTATTATTTAGATTAATCAAACAGCCCTTAGTTTTAGGGTATTTAATTGCCGGTTTTCTGGCCGGAAATCATTTTGATTTCTTCCCTACCATTACCGAGATGAAAAGTGTTGAAGTCTGGGCAGAAATTGGTGTAATCATCTTATTATTTAGCTTAGGTCTCGAATTTAGTTTTAAAAAGCTAATGAAAGTCGGCGGGACAGCCTCTATAACAGCCATTACCCAAATTATCACCATGGTCGTCATTGGTTATATGGTCGGGCGTTGGATGGGCTGGGCACAAATGGACAGCATCTTTTTAGGAGTCATACTCTCTATTTCCTCCACAACCATTATTTTAAAAACTTTTGATGAACTGGGTGTAAAAGCTCAAAAATTTGCCGGAATCGTAATCGGGTCTTTAATTGTACAGGATCTTGTCGCTATTTTGATGATGGTATTGTTGTCTACTATTGCAGTAAGCCAGCAGTTTTCGGGAGGCGAATTGATGATGTCTGTCTTGAAACTGATTTTCTTCCTTACCGTATGGTTTCTTGGAGGTATCTTTTTTATCCCAACATTGCTTAAAAAAGCCAAACATTTACTGACTGACGAAATGCTGCTGATTATTTCGCTAGCCCTTTGTTTAACGATGGTGAGTTTTGCTGCAAACGTAGGTTTTTCACCAGCATTGGGTGCTTTTATCATGGGTTCTATTATTGCCGAAACCACACAGGCAGAACATATTGAACACCTTATTAAACCTGTAAAAGATTTATTTGGGGCTATTTTCTTTGTATCAGTTGGTATGCTTATCGACCCTAAAATGTTATACACACATGCGTTGCCTGTCGCCATTTTAACTTTTGTGACCATCATTGGTCAATCGGTAAGTTCAACTATTGGAGCGTTACTGGCCGGTCAGCCTTTAAAACAATCGGTACAAACGGGAATGAGTTTGTCGCAAATTGGGGAGTTCTCGTTTATCATTGCTACTTTGGGAATGACGCTGAACGTAACAAGTTCCTTTTTATATCCTGTAGTTGTTGCAGTTTCGGCCATCACCACTTTTACAACGCCATTTATGGTAAAATATGCCGTGCCGTTTTCTGATTTCCTGGAACGAAAACTTCCTCGAAAATGGGTTAAAAACATCAACCGTTATAGTGTCAATGCTCAGGCCATAAAATCAGTCAGTACTTGGCAAAAAGTACTGAATGCCTATATCATTCAAATCGTTTTACACACTATTGTTATCGCAGCCATCATTTTATTATCTGTAAAATTTGTTGCGCCTTTGGTGGTAGAAACAAGATTCGGAAATGCATTGGCAGCCCTTATTACTCTGGTCATTATTGCTCCGTTTTTATGGGCACTTTCCCTTCGAAGAGTTGCGGTAGAAGAAGTGGATACTTTATGGGAAGAACGCAAATACCGTGGCGCCATTTTAATGTTGATTCTGATTAGAATGAGTCTTGGACTGTTCTTAATTGGATTCTTGCTAAACATTTTCTTCTCTCCTTTAGTTGCCCTGATTGCCTTAGTAGTTGCCGTAGTAGTTTACCAAATATTCCCTAAAAAACTAAACGAGCAATATCATAAAATTGAAAATCACTTTCTTAAGAATTTACACGATCGTGAAAACAAAAAAATCGACAGACGTTATGCTAATTTAATGCCGTGGGACGGTCACATGTCATTTTTTGATATTGGAACCGAATCAAATTTAG
Source organism: Flavobacterium sp. N502536 (assembly GCF_025947345.1). NCBI lineage: Bacteria > Pseudomonadati > Bacteroidota > Flavobacteriia > Flavobacteriales > Flavobacteriaceae > Flavobacterium > Flavobacterium sp. N502536. Next base: position 649,318 of record NZ_CP110011.1, read on the forward strand.
TAGGCAAAACCCTTGAAGAATTGCGTATTAGAGAATCAATGGGAATCAATATTGCTTATATCAAACGAGGAGATATCACGATTCCTATTCCGACTAAAAACGAACGTCTGTTTCCTGGTGATGAAATTTGCGTTATTGGTACAGATGCCCAGGTTACTGAATTCAATAAATATCTCAACCAAAACGAAATTGAAGCTCCTGCAAACGTAGAAGAATCTGAAGTTGTACTGCGCCAACTGGAGATTTCCAATGAGGATTTTATTCAGAAAAGTATCGGACAATTTAGAGGAAAAACCGGTGGACTTGTTGTGGGGATTGAAAGAAACGGTAATCGTATTTTAAATCCGGAATCTCGCTTAATTCTGGAAAAAAATGACATCATCTGGGTCGTTGGTGATAAAAAACGAATGTCAGATTTATTAAAGTAAAATAACTTAAAAAAAATAAGCTACTTAGAAAAACAGCTCCCTACCAAAAATGATTTTTGGTAGGGAGCTGTTTTTTTATGCTCCGGCCTTGACAGTAATTATCTAAACGGCTGCATTTTATCACATTGACATTCACAATTTGGATCACTGGTATTGAGAACGGTTAAATATCTTTGATAAAAACCTCTTCTGGATTGTGTTTTGTCATTATCAGCTTTATTGCACTCCAAAGCACCATTGATAATATTAATCGTAGCTCCGAAACCTGGTTTACGCCCCTCATTAATATCTTCTTGGGCAGGCACCCACTTACCAACCATCACGGCATGACACGAAGGTTTAGGAGCCTGTGGGGTCATCCAAAACCATATTGCAGTCTGGAACGCCAAAACAGCATCTTTGGCTACATTTTCAGGATTTTTAAGCAATATGTTTTTATCTTCGTATAAAAACTCACTTATCTGCCCATAATTGTAGTTCCAGCTCAACTGTATTGGCCCTCGACCGTGATAGGACTTCCCGGCAACCGGAGGATAATCCTTGTTATTCTCGTCTCTATAACCCGTGGTGCTATTACTATCATACCCTACCTCTTCACGAAAGTGTAAACCCCATGAATAAGCTCCTCCGGGTGCTGTCGACCAGCCTCCTGTAGTTTCATGAGATATATTGGCCAAAAAAGCAGCTAGTTCTCTTTTACGAACTTCCAAAGAACCACTTCTTATAAAATCTGCATAATCAACTTCTTGTTTCACTATAGCGGTAGTATTCCAGGAAGCACTGAAATCAGCATCTTCTTTAATCACTTTGGTCTCATTAGTAGATTTTTTAGTACGGGTTATTTTCTGAAACCATCCTTTTCTTTCGATCACAACCTTTATATCGGCCATAAGATCAGTCGCTTTCATCAGCGCATCATAGTAAAAAAATCTTTTGAAGGATTCACAATCCAGTTATTGCTCTGCTCTGCTCCATAACGGTAAGGGAACAACTCTAAAAATTGCTGTTGGCTTATAAGCTCTTTAAGCCCAGTATTATTCCCTGAGGTATCCGGAGTATCCAGTTTTACAGGTTCTTGATCAGGTTTAGGATTTTCGGTCGTAGGATCCTTCTTTTCTTCCAGATTATCATCACTACAGGAAGATAATAAAGAAAGTAAACTAAACAAAGTAAGCAAAAAAGCAAGTCGTGTAAATTTCATTAATACGTTTTTTTTTGTGGGACATTCACTGTACAATTAGTGTTATTTTTTTAAATCATGGTGGAGTTTTATTCTTTGGATTTCTCCAAATTACCAATTGTTAAAGTTAGCAATCCTCTGTACTGATTCCTTGAACAGGTGTGCGAGTGGCAAAACTCCTTGATTTAAGCATTCATGCAGCAAAGTTACCATACCAATCTTTTATTATGGGGACCAATTCAATACCTGGCAGCTTTTGTTTCATAAATGGTCAATTCAATTCTTTATACCTCTCTTCTAAACAACATATCCCGAAATTATTATTCTCTACTCTTGAATCTCAAAAAAAAATCCGGGTCTTTAAGATAGAACTCTTAAAAAACCGAAATCTCACTTAATTCTGGAAAAAGATGATATCATCTGGGGCGCCGGCAAGAAAAAAACGAATGGTCGAGTTTATGAAAGAGGTACTAAAACACTAAGGTTCTAAGGTTTGGAGTTATTAAAACTTCTTACCTTAGAACCTTAGTTAATATTTACAAAAATCCACAAGAAAAAACTTTGCGCCTCAGTACCTTAGAACCTCAGTAGCTTAGCCCCTTACTTATTAGGCTGCGGAGTTATACGCAAATAAGGTTTTATTGGAGTATATCCTTTTGGGAATTTCGCAGGAATATCACTATCCGGAACTGCCGGTGTAATCACAACGTCTTCTCCGTCTTTCCAGTTGGCAGGAGTTGCCACACTATAATTGGCTGTTAATTGCAGACTGTCAATGACACGAAGCAATTCATCAAAATTTCTTCCTGTTGAAGCCGGATACGTCAACGTTAATTTTATCTTTTTATCGGCACCAATTACAAATACAGAGCGTACGGTGAATTTATCGCTTGCATTAGGATGCAGCATATCGTATAAAGTAGCGATTCTTTTATCTTCGTCGGCAATTATTGGAAAATTAACCGTTGTATTCTGGGTTTCGTTGATGTCTTTGATCCACTCTAAATGAGACTCTAAACCATCAACGCTCAGTGCGATAACTTTTGTATTTCTTTTGGTAAATTCCGGAAGATAATTGGCAACTGTTCCTAATTCGGTAGTACAAACCGGAGTAAAATCAGAGGGATGCGAGAATAAAACACCCCAGGAATCTCCCAACCATTCATGAAATTTAATTGGTCCTTCGGTTGTTTCTGCATGAAAATCCGGAGCAATATCTCCTAATCTTAATGTTGACATAATTGTATATTTTTTAGTTTCTCTAAAATTAGTCAAAAAAAGAACAAAGAAAACACTGATTTTCTAAAAAAACGTTAAAGTTCTATCTGCTCTATCTAATTAGTATTTAAAACTAAATAAAACGCACTATACAATACCAGACTGCAAGGGTTACAAACGAAATTGGGATTCCGAAACCAATCATCATACTGCTCAATTTTGGCTTTAATCCATAGGTCGAAGCTAAGATTGCACCCGTAATCATGGGAGGCATTGCCATTTCCATAATGGTTATTTGAATGGCTTCAGAATGTTGTTTGAAAATAAAAACATACAAAACCAAAATAACAAACGGAACTACTATAAGCCGGAAGAAAAGTCCAAGGCGCAGAAATTGCCAATGCTGGCTTTTTCGGTCAAAAGTAAGTTGTAATCCCACCGAAAGTAAAGCCAAAGGAGTTACCAAACTTCCCACTTTCAACATAACAGACTGAATATTTACATCTAAATCGTACTCGAAGACATTCAACAGGCAGGCTGTAACAAAAGTAACAAACGGAGGGAATAAAATTATTTTTTTGAAAATACTAAAAGAATCCGCACTGCCTTTAGAATAAAAGGCGGCTACAAAAACTCCCAGCGTCGAAACCACCACAAAAGTCCCCGGCTGATCGACAAGAATTGCCGTTTCTAAACCTTTTTTCCCAAACAGAGCCTCAATAATGGGGTATCCCAAAAAAGAAGAATTACTTAATCCGGCAGTTAAAATCAAACAGCCGATTAATCTGTTGGACCAGCCCAATCTTCTGCCCAGAAAGTGAAAAAATACAAAAGCCAGTAAAAAACTAATCCAGCCCGAGAGTATCGGAAACAGTAATTCATTGCTCCATTTTATTTTTGGAATATGGTACAACGTAATTGCGGGCAGACACACATAAAGCACTACCTTATTTAGAACCTTATAAATATGAGTTGGAAATTGCTTTATATGCTGCAAAAGCAAGCCCAAAGCGAGAAATAGAAATATTTGAATAAAGTTGTTCATATGATTGAGTCCTGACAAAAATAGACATTTATTACTTGATGTGTAAAACATTTTAAACCACATCTTTAAGTTTTTTTGTTACTTTTAAGTGTAAAATCCAAAAAACAAATGCAGCTAATACGAGACAATTTTGAGCGAATGACCAAGCTTACGGATGCCGAATGGCATACTTTTTCATCCAAACTTGTACGTCAGGAATTTCCAAAGAAAACGCCAGTACTTGAAACGGGTACAGTCGAAAATTACCTCTCATTTGTAGAAAAAGGTCTGGTGAGATATTACATCCCCGGTGAAGACCATGATCTTACTTTTACCTTTGTATTTGATGGTGAATTTACAAGCGGTTACGATTCCTTTATCACCAGATTACCGGTACATTATACCATTGAAACGCTTTCAGAAACGGTGCTTTGGCGCATATCTTATGAAGATCTTCAGGAGGTGTATGCCGAAACTAAAATTGGCAATACTATTGGACGCATTGCAAGCGAAGGACTGTTTCTTAAAAAAGCAAAAAGAGAACTTTCACTGCTTAACGACTCTGCTGAGCAGCGTTATCTTAATCTTTTTACCGAGCAGCCACAGCTCATACAAAGGATTCCTCAAAAATACCTTGCCTCTTATATTGGCATCACTCCACAGGCATTGAGCAGAATACGTAAACGAATTTCTTAACCCAGGTTCATTGTTTCAGATCCCTTTACTGCGCAACTTTGTAAAAAAAAGATATGGAAACTTTAATTGTGTTACTAGGTGTCTTTACAATTGCACTGCTCTTCGTAAAGCTTACTTCAAAAAGATTTGAAATTTCAACCGCGGCCAGAATTGCCATGGCAGCCATGCTTGCATTTACAGCTGTAAGCCATTTTGTATTTACCAAAGGAATGGCCATGATGGTCTCTTTTTTGCCCTGGCCAACCGTAATTGTTTATGCGACAGGAGTTATAGAACTGGTCGCAGCAGTGGGGCTATTGATTCCGAAAACGAGATTGCTAACTGCTAAATTACTTGTGCTCTTTTTTATCGTTTTGCTTCCTGCGAACATCTATGCCGCCAGCCACAGTATCAATCTGCAAACAGCCAGCTACAACGGCAAAGGACTATCCTACTTATGGTTTAGAGTACCATTGCAGCTTTTGTTTATCGGTTGGGTTTATTTTTCTTCGATCAGAAATCAGGCACTGCATAAACCTGTTACCGCCTACTAAAACAGGCCTTTTACCACATTTTGTTCCAAAATCAGGTTGTGGTTTTTCTGCGTGAAAAATTAATTTTTAGTTAAAACTTTTTTTTATTTCAAAAAACACCTTAAATTTGTAATATATTTTATTACAGTATGATTTCAGGTAAGTTTGCCATAACGATTCACATTTTAACTTTACTCACTAAATTCCCGAATGATTTTTTATCCTCGGAATTTATTGCAGGGAGTATCAATCTGAATCCGGTGTTGGTGAGAAAAGAAATTGCCAATTTAAAAGCACATCATATTGTTGAAAGCAAAGAGGGCAAAAACGGCGGTACAAAACTGGCTGTTGATCCTTCGAAAATTACATTAAAGGAAATATTTGAAATGACTTTTGAGACCATTAATCTGGGTTATGCCAAAAATCAGCCTAATCCGGATTGTCCGGTTGGTAAAAAGATCAATCAAAATTTGAGTTCTTTATATGCTGAAATGAATCAAAAAGTTAGTTTACAATTAGACGGAATCACACTGGAAGATTTTTCTAATCAATTCTAAAACTATTTTTTTACACTAAACTGTAACATTTTTTATTACTAATTAAATTTATATATTATGAAAATCGCAATTATTGGAGCAACCGGATTTGTTGGCACAGCCATTTTAAACGAATTAGCAAGCAGAAATCATGAGATCACGGCTATTGCCAGAAATCCAAAAGATAATGCAAATGTAAACTGGAAAAGCGCAGACATTTTTGATGTACCTGCTCTCGCAGCTATTTTAAAAGGAAATGATGTCGTTGTTAATGCTTACAACGCAGGATGGACGAACCCAAATATCTACGACGATTTTATAGCCGGATCAAAAGCAATTCAGGAAGCCGTAAAACAATCCGGTGTAAAACGTTTTATCACTATCGGAGGAGCAGGAAGTTTATTTGTCGCTCCTGGTCTACAAGCTGTTGATACTCCCGATTTTCCTAAAGAATACTATGCCGGAGCCACCGCTGCAAGAGATTATTTAAATATACTGAAAGAAGAAAAAGAACTGGATTGGGCTTTCTTTAGTCCGGCTTTTGAAATGCATCATGGTATTACAACCGGAAGAACAGGAAAATACCGCTTAGGGTTAGACAATCCTGTTTTTAATGACGATCAGAGAAGTATTTTATCTGTAGAAGATTTAGCCGTTGTAATTGCTGACGAAACCGAAACCCCAAAACACCACCAGGTTCGTTTTACAGCAGCTTATTAAGTATTTAAGGGGCAAAGGTACAAAGAGGCAAAGTCGCAAAGGTTTTTTCTCTTTGTATCTCTGTCCCTTTGAACCTCTGCACCTCTGTACCTTTGAGCCTCTGCACCTTTCTAAAAAAAATCCTTTTTGAAACTGTTTTTGTTTTCTGTACTTTTACACTACCAAAAAGTATATTTTGTCAGCTTCAAAAAAACGATCAGGTAGTTTGCACGAAAAAGCCGGAATTTCTCCTCCAGAAATCACCAATGTTTCGGCTATTCAACAAATTAAAAAAAACAGAAGACAGCAGCCTTCTTCATCTGAATTGATTGCGGGTGTTTTATCGGGAAATATAACGGCGCTGAGTCGTGCTATCACACTGGTTGAAAGTACCAATCCGGAACATACTGCAAAAGCAAACGAAGTTATAAAAGGCTGTTTGCCGCATGCCAATCGATCGATTCGTATTGGAATCACGGGGGTTCCCGGTGTTGGAAAAAGTACTTTTATTGAAACTTTTGGAAGCTACCTAACCCAATTGGGGAAAAAAGTCGCGGTTCTGGCAGTTGATCCCAGCAGCTCTATTTCGCATGGAAGTATTTTAGGCGATAAAACCCGTATGGAAGAACTCGTAAAAGATGAAAATGCTTTTATCAGACCCAGTGCTTCGGGAGATACTTTAGGCGGTGTAGCCCGTAAAACACGAGAATCGATTATTTTATGTGAAGCCGCAGGTTTTGATACGATTGTTATTGAAACTGTTGGTGTGGGACAAAGTGAAACCGCCGTTCACAGCATGGTGGACTTTTTCTTACTACTAAAAATTTCCGGTGCCGGCGACGAACTTCAGGGTATCAAACGCGGCATTATGGAAATGGCCGATGCTATTGTAATCAACAAAGCCGATGGTGACAACATCAAAAAAGCCAATCAGGCCAAACTCGAATTCAACAGAGCTTTACATTTATTCCCTCCAAAAAAATCAAACTGGCAGCCAAAAGTCACTACCTGCAGCGCCATCACTAAAGAAGGTATTTCAGAGATCTGGACTACTATTTCTGATTATACAGAAACAACTACCTCAACTGGTTTCTTCCAGGAAAGACGAAAAGAGCAAAACCAATTCTGGATGATGGAAACCATTGATGAACATTTGAAATCAAACTTTTACAATCATCCTGAGATTATTGGGCAATTGCTACAAATTAAAAAAGCGGTGCAAAATGATGAAATATCACCTTTTGCAGCCGCTCAGTTTTTATTAGATACCTATAAAAACAGCTTCTAATTTCTTAAAGCTATTTTTCATTTACTTTACATTAATTGAAATTGTATAAGTCGTTTCACTTTGTTGAATAGGGTATTTACCGGGAACTAAAATGTTTGAATTGAATTTTAAATCTTTAACTAATTCCGGAGCTATAGTCTGTCCTTCAGGTATTACAAAAACTTCTCCATCTCTTACTAAATCTTTGTGATGCTCAGTAGTCAAAGCACTTTTTTGAATTTCCATAACAAAATTTCCTTTTTCATTTCTAACACGTACTGGTGTTCCGGTAGCATTTGGCTTAAAAAGGTTAAGGTAGTGCCAATCAAAGGTATAAATATCAGGACAGAACCCGTTTGGCTGACTGCAGTCAACATTATGCGATCCCCAATTTCGTACAATAAATGAATCGTGGAAGTAGATTCTTTGAGTATTGGGTTGATTTTGCTGCTCTGTGTCTGATAATTGAGTATTTTGATCTTCAACAGATTCGTTATTGCAGCTTATAAAAAAAGCGGCAGACACAACAACTAACATTACTTTTAACACTTCAGATTTTCTTAATTTTTTTTGTGGTAATTTTTTCATAATAAATAAATTTAATGGTCCCTACTCTATCACTGGCTTTTCAGGTTACGCCTTTTGGTTTAGTATAGATCAATTAAATTTATTTTATGTTACCCCCTATTTTGAAATTTTAACAAAAAAAAAGCTGCTAAGTATGAAATTACTTAGCAGCTTTTTTTTACAATAAGTTGAAAATTACTTTTTCTTATCCCTCAGTTTATATTTATTCTGCTTGTACAAATTGCCTGCAGTTATAACATGTGCCAAAGCATCTTTTGCTAAGTCTTCATTTAATTTAACTGGAATTAAAGTAGTGTCGTTTTTAATTTCAAACTGTAAGGGTTTCAAATTAGGCTGCATAATTACGACCTGATTCTCGACTCTGAAAGCATTGATATCGTTGAATTGCATGATGGATCTTCCTTGTGTTTTCGCATCCAGTTTGTTCAGGTTTCTTCCTACCATTGGTGTTTCAAACGGAAGTCCCAAATAACTCAATAAGGTTGGCGGAATATCGATCTGACTGGCCAGTTTACTATAAACAGCTCCTTTTTGAACGCCAGGTCCCATGATAAGAGCCGGAATGTGAAACTTGTTAATTGGTACTAAATTTTTACCGTAGGTTCTGGTGTTGTGATCCGCGATTACGATAAAAATGGTGTTTTTGAAATACGGTTCTTTTTTAGCCATTTCGAAAAATTTCCCAATAGAGAAATCGGCATATTTCATAGCATTGTTTACGGTTGCCGGTTTGGCATCGTAAGGTTTGATTCTTCCCGCAGGATATTCAAAAGGCTCATGATTGGAAGTCGAAAACATTAAAGAAAAGAAAGGTTTGTCTCCTTTTGCTTTAAAATAGTTATTGGCTTTGGTTACCAGATCTTCATCTGAATATCCCCAGGTTCCTTTAAAAGCATATTTGTTTCCATCCGATTCAAAATCTTCCTGATCTACGATATCCTGAAATCCATTTCCGTTAAAAAAGGAAGCCATATTGTCAAAATTTGCCATTCCACCATAAATAAAACTGGTGTCATATCCTTTTTGTTTTAACGCATCGGCCAATGTGAAAAATCCTTGCTGTGAGTTACCTAATTTCACTACACTTTCTGAAGGTGAAGGTAAAAATCCGGTTACTACCGCTTCGATTCCACGCACACTTCGCGTTCCTGTGCAATACAAATTGGTAAACAATAAACCTTCTTTAGACAGTTTATCAAATTCGGGCGTTAACGGTTTTCCTCCTAAAATTCCAACGTACTCCGCTCCTAAACTTTCCTGTAGAAAAATAACCAGATTGTATGGTTTCTTCAATAGTGTGTCCGGTTGCTGTACATGCAGAAACGGAATTTCGGCATCTGTAAAATCACCAGGTCCGGCCAGCATGTATTTTTTTACACGGGCGATGGCCTCGGCTTCTTCCATTTTACCGTACATCTTGGTGTTTCCTTCATTTTTAATCGAATAAGCCGCAAAAGCTACCGTATAAAAAGAATTCAATCCCAAAGTATTCGTTAACTGATCGGTTGAAAATACCGCATTACTGGCATTGATCGGACGTTTTGAAGTAAGACTTGAACGCGCTCCAAAAAACAACAGAAAGGCCACTAATGGAAAAAGCATCAGTTTAAATTTATAGTCGGCACTGCTGGTATAGAAATACTTCTTTCCTTTTTTGAAAGCAAAATACAGGACTACTCCTAAAATTATAAAAGTCACGATGATCGAGGTCAGATAACTTTTTAAAAGCATTCCGACTACTTCTTTAGGATAAATCAGATAGTCTAAGAAAATTTTATTCGGACGTGTGTCGTATTGTTTTACAAAATCTGGTGTTGCCAACTCTACAAAAAGAATCAGAAACAGGAATAAAAAGCTGTAAATAACCAAAAATTTATTGGTAAACTTCAATGCTTTATTGGGCAGGAAAGTAATTAAAACTGCCGGCAGGAAAGACAAGTAACACAATAAAATCAAGTCCATTCGCAGTCCGATTGGGAAGATGTACCAAAAATTTGGCGTTTCTACTACCCTGTCTTTAAAAATAAAGAACAAAAATAGTCGGCTTAAAGTAGTAATCAACAATCCGATTGCTATGAAATTGATGATGGGTTTTAAAAAACTTAATTTTTTCATTAGAAAGATTTAAATGTTTTGGGATTGGGGCCTATCATAAAGACACCGGATGTCTTTACTCTTCGTAACGATTTATTTCCCTATCGTAAAACTCATTGGCCAAAACAATTAAACCTTCCATCTCCGCATTTAATTCTGCTTCGTCAAGATCTTCTGCTTCTTCCATGAATTCTACCTCATCATCTTTTAAGTTGATTATGAATCTTGGATAATCCAGGTGAATGATGAAAATATCATCTGGAAAATCAGTATTGTCTCCGAGTAAAAATTTAGGTAATTCCATTTTTATTTATTTATTATTTTATTTATTGGTTCACAGACTGCAATGGTTTAAAGTGCTTTCAGCATACTTTGCGAATCCTTTTTAGCTGTGGCTGATTCTTTTGCCGTTCAAATTTAAGTATTTGAAACTGAATTTCTGATTAATTTTTTGGTCAGGTAATGAAAACGAATATAAAGAAATATTGCGGCTGTGGTCAATCCGGCCAAAAGTCCGATCCAAACCCCCTGTGCTTTTAATTCGGTATATTCAGCCAGGTAATAGGAAATTGGGAAACCAATTATCCAATAGGCTACAAAGGTAATGTACATCGGGATTTTTACATCCTGCAAACCGCGTAAAGCCCCCAGAACGACAACCTGAATTCCATCAGAAATTTGAAAAACGGCCGCTATTAAAAGTAATTTTGAAGCAATACCAATTACCTCATTGTTATCGAGAAGCTGACCTCCGTTTTCCATATTCAAAAAGATATGTGGCAGGAAATCATGAAACGCTACAAACAGTATCGCAAAAAAGGTTTCAATTATAATCGCCAGTAAAAAGATCGAACGGGCCACCACAACTAAGTTTTTATAATCCATCAAACCTCTTTGATTGCTTACTCTGATCATCGAAGTCACACTCAATCCCATTGCAAACATAAAGGTCATAGACGCCAGACTTAAAGCAATCTGATTGGCTGCCTGACTGGTTTTTCCAATGTTCCCGCAAAGCCAGATCGACGCAGTAAACAAAACTACTTCAAAAAGCATTTGCATGGCCGATGGAAATCCGATATTGATTATTTTTTTCAGGGTTTCTTTTTTAATTTCATCAAAGCTGAAATTTTTGAAGAAACGTTTCAAATCTTCTCTTCTCGAAAGCATGATGTGCATGAACATGACTAAAAATATTCTTGAAATTACAGTCCCCAAAGCAGCACCAATAATTCCCATTTTTGGAAATATCCAGATCCCGTAAATCAATACATAATTAATTCCAACATGCAGGACGTTGGCCATAATCATGGCATACATTGAATATTTGGTCATCGAAAGTCCGTCAGCAAATTGTTTGTATCCCTGATATACGATCAGCGGAATCAAAGAAAAAGCAACCCAATCCAAATAAGGTTTTGCAAGCGCAATTACATCAGCAGGCTGCTGCAATAACTCCATTATAGGTTTTGCGAGCACGATAATTCCGAAAAGTAATAATCCTAACAGTATACACAAAAACAATCCGTGATGAAATGCAGAGCGAATTTTACCATCATTTTTTTCGGCATCTCCTTCTGCTACAATTGGTGTAATGGCGGTAGAGAAACCAATCCCCAACGACATGGCGATAAAGATCATACTGTTTCCTAATGAAACTGCCGCTAATTCTGTACTTCCTAACTTTCCAACCATTATGTTATCAACGATACCGATTAAGGTATGTCCAACCATTCCTAATATAATGGGGTATGCTAATTTTAAATTATATGAAAACTCTTTGGTATACTGCTTTAAATTCACTTCTCTTCTATTTTAGTCGGCAAAGATAATCAGAAGCTTTGGATTCTTTGGTACGATTAAAAACATAAGCAAACATTAAGGCATTTTTTAACTAACCTTATATTATATAACAATTATGAAAAATTATATAACGCTCTCCTGAGGTCTTGAAAGTATTTTTACAGTATTAGAAATTCAAAATAGATGGTCATGAGAAATTTAAAAATGTTATGCCTTGCTGCCTTCGCTTTACTATACGCCAATACAACTTTTGCTCAGGACAATGCCGTTAAAGATTACAATCAGGGTTTTAGATTAGGCTTTGGTTTAAATGGTGGTATCCCAACCGACAACGACTATAAATGGTCACTTGGCGGGGATGTTCGTCTGCAATATGATTTATCTAAAAAAACATCGCTGACCCTGACTACAGGTTTTACCAATCTGTTTATGAAAGACGAAGCAAAAGATCTTGGATTTATTCCGGCGAAAGCGGGTTTTAAAGCTTTTATCTGGGAAGATCAGTTTTATGTTTTAGGAGAAGTGGGAGCTGGTTTTGCCGTTACAAACGGTTATGACGATACTACTTTTTTATGGGCACCGGGAATTGGGTATGCCAATAAATACATTGACATTAGTGTTCGTTATGAAGATTATAATAAATTCAAAACCAATCAGGTTGCTTTGCGCTTAGCCTATGGTTTTAATTTATAGAGATTGAGTTTAATTTATTTTTTTGTTTTTGGTATGAACCCGGTAGAGAGTAAGATCTATCGGGTTTTGTTTTTTTTATACCATTGGTCAAAAGATAACTGCCATTAGTCAAATGATTTTTTATGATTGGTTTAGAACGCGGTAATTCGCAGAAAAATTAATCCAATCATGAACAAAACAGTTTTTTATTTAGCACAGCTTTTTTTCTTTTTACTGATCAGCACTTGTGTCCGATCACAATCAAAATTCTCCGGAGAATTTAAAGTCGATTATGTCCCTTTTTCCAATTACGTACGACCAATGGACAGTACCAAAACAAACGCCGAAAGTAATTTTAAAAGAGTTCAGCTTGCTTTTGAAGTACCACTATCGCTGGAAATGGACCAATACAATCGTCCAAAACTCTGGTCGCTTTTTGCAACCGGAAGTTATGCCCGAATGGAAAATAAAAATTATGAGGCTCCCTCTCTTCCTATAGAGTTTCAGAATGGTTTTCCTAATGAATTGCTGAATGCCCAGGTGGGAGTTAAACATTTACGCTCTATTTCCAAATCCTGGTCTTTAATGATTGTAGCATCTGTGGGGGTTTACACCGATATGGTCGAAATTAACAAAGAGGATGTATTGTTTCAGGGAGGTGTCTTTTTTATTAAACAATTCAATCCAAATATGTCTTTTGGTATGGGACCTGTATTAACCAATAGTTTTGGTGTTCCGATGGTGCTTCCCGGAATTTATTTTAATTGGGAATCAAGAGGCGCCTGGCATTTCAAAATTACTTTCCCGGAAAGTCTGGAATTTGGGTATCGCATATCTGACACTTTTGATTTAAAAACGGTTGTCGAATTGAGCGGAATGACTGCCGAAACGAGAGTCAACAATAAATCAACGCTATTGGGTTACCAGCAAATTATTGCCGGTATACAACCTGAGATTAAATTGGGGAAACACTGGAGACTGCAACCAACTGCGGGAACAACACTTTTACGCAATTTCTCCAATACCAATAGAAAAATCAAGGACATTTTTAAGGAAAAAGATATAGCCAACCCGAGATTTACCACTACATTTTATGGAGCCGTAGCCCTAAAATGGGCATTCTAGGATTAACGGCTTAATAAATTTTTATAGACTACCTCTTTCAACAATGCTTCGCGGCGCGTTCTTGAAATGGGTAGTTCTTGTCCTTTTACAAACAATCGTCCACCCGCAACAGAATCGATATGGGTAATATTGACAAGGAACGATTTGTGAATTCTGAAGAAAATCTCTGTTGGAAGTGTTTCTTCTAATGAGATCATTGTCTGATGAATTACAAGAACCTTGTCTTTAAAATGAAGTTTTGCATAGTTTTGCATGCCTTCGATATAGAGGATATCCAGCCAGGAAATTTTTTGAAAGCCTTCCTCCTGACGCACATACAAATAGGGATCTAATTGATTTTGCTTCGGAGAAGCTGTCATCTGATGCCATTGTTTTGCTTTTAGAGCGGCCTGATAAAAACGCTGAAACGTTATGGGTTTTAATAAATAATCAACAACCTGCAAGCGGTAACCCTCCAAAGCATATTCTGAATAAGCCGTAGTAAAAATGACCAAAGGCGGATTGTCCAGCGATTCTAAAAACTCCAATCCGGAGAGATAGGGCATGTTAATATCCAGAAACAGCAAATCGACCTGCTTTTCCTGAATGTAGGACGTGGCTTCTAATGCGGAGGCACAAGTACCCGCAACTTCGAGAAAATCAATTTTAGAAACAAAATCTACTATTCCGTTTCTTGCGATAGGTTCGTCGTCGATAACAAGGCATTTCATGTTCATATTTTTGTATTTTTTACTATTTTTTTTCTCGCAGATCTGGCAGATTTTTTCTTTCTTTTTTACCCAATCAAAAATCTGCAATCGTTAATCTGCGATCTAAAATCTCTTAACTTTTTGGTATTTTTTACTATTGTTTTCTCTCTCGCAGATCAGGCAGATCAAGCAGATTTTTTCTTTCTTTTATAATACCCGATCAAAAATCTGCAATCGTTAATCTTCAGTCTAAAATCTAAAATCTTTTAACTTAAGGGCATTGAGCTATCAGGAACAGTACTTATTTTAAATCTAAATCCACCGTTACTGTAAAATCCGCATCGGTTTTGTTGATTTTGAGCTGATGTTTTTCGGGGTATTGAATTGCGAGTCTTTTTTTGACATTTTCAAGTCCAAGTCCCTGGTTTTTTGAAGGGATTTTGTATTGCTCGGTATAGGAGTTTTCGATTTTAAAATGCAATTGTTTAGCCGTTTGTTTGCACGACAAATGCACATAACCTCTTTGATTGGGAAGTCTTGAAACGTGTTTAAAGGCATTTTCGATTAAAGGAACCAAAAGCAAGGGCGCAATCTGAAGCTGAGCATCCTCGATTCTCCATTTGCATTTTACTTCTAATTCGTTACCCCATCGCGTTTCTTCGACTGCAATTAAATCTTTGAGATATTTTATTTCAAGCTGCAACGGTACGTATTCTTTGTTGCATTCATAGAGCTGATACCTTAAAATATCGGAGAACTGAACGAGTAAATCCGAAGCCAGTTTCACATTACTCTGCATTAAAATATGAATATGATTGAGCACATTAAACATGAGATGCGGATTGATCTGATCCTGTAAAATCCTGATTTGTGCCTCGAGATGTACCTGCTGCAGCTGCGCATGGTTGCGTTCGATTACATTATGTTCCTGATAAAATCGAAGTCCGCAGGCCGTACCGCAAATCAAAATGGCAGCGGGAATACTGCCAAAAAATCTTGCCCATAAAAACTGCATCGAAGTCATGTGAGCTTCATCCGGATATAAGCGTGCGCGAGAATAGGTATTAGAAAAAACAGCATAGACAATGGCCAGACAAAAGGAAAGTACCAAAACTATAATAACGCTTTGTACGGCAAATAGCGCCATTCTTCTTTTGCGCAAGGCATATGGTAATAACACATCACTTAAGAAATGTGCCAAAAGACAAGAACACAATAAAACCAAAAAAGCCTGAGAAGCAGCTGATAAAAAGCCATAAGCCTCTATCATCTGCGACCAGATCGTTATCCCGAGTATGCACCAAAAAAAGACTAAAAATATCCAGTGTCTGTTTTTACTTTTTGTAATCATTTAATAAAGAATATAAAATTCAGAAGAAACTTTAGGTCCAAAAATAGCCCTATATTTTTTAAACAAACAGCAAAGAACCCAAAAGATTCTTTGCTGCTGACAAGGTTCACTCCATAATGAACGCTTAAAATATAAAATAACCAACGCTGACGTTAAACGAATTTGGTTTTGAGCTAAATTCTTTACTCAGGTTATTCAATCCTCCTTGATAGGTAACATCAAAAGTAAACTTCCACATTTCGATTCCGGCCCCAACCTGATAACCTATATTCGATTTATCAAATTTCCCGTAGGACGTTTTTAATTGATTTAGTGAAGAAAAATTTTCATCCAGTACATAAGAATAAACTCCACCTCCAAAAACCTTTACCTTCAGAACAGATTGATCAATTACTTTGTACCCAATTAACAGTGGCATTTCGAGACTTCTCCAGGTTGCATTTTTTGAAGACGACTGGGCTGTTCTTTCAATTTTAGAAGATTTCTCACTGTACAAAATTTCATTTTGAACATAGAAACGTTTGAAGTCAAATCGAGCCATAGCACCACCAAAAAAACCGGCGGCATACTTTGAATCAAAACCGTTTGAAACTGGCAGTTCAGCATAATTTGATCCCGCTTTTATTCCGATGTGAATGGGAAGCGGAGATTGTGCATGCATTTTAGAAGAGAATAAGGCAAATGCGAAAACCGTTGTAAGCAATACTAATTTGTACGTGTTCATGATAATAGTTTTTATTAATTTGATGCAAAGGAGTACAAATCTGAAACGCTATTAAAATTAGTTTGATGAACGGCAGCTGGGTGTTGACTAACGGAATTATTCAACTATTACAAAACAAACCGGACAGGTTTTTGAAACCTGTCCGGTTTAAGAATAAAACCGGTTTTTGATGAACGGAATTATTGAACCATTATCCATCACACAAAAAACCCGACAGGTTTTTGAAACCTGTCGGGTTGAATTTAAAAAAACACTTTTTTATTTCAAATACTTTTTATCGGTCAGCGTTCTCATGAAGGCGATAAGCTGTTTTTTCTCCAAGTCGGATAAGTTTAATTTGTCTTCGGGTAAGGTTTGATTCGGAACATCGAATCCTAAGCCTAACCCTCCTCCGTCATTATAAAAGTCAACTACCTCTTCCAGTGTCTTGTAAACGCCATTGTGCATGTATGGAGCGGTAAGTGTTATATTTCGGATGGTTGGTGTTTTAAACGAATGTTTATGAATCGCTGCCTGAGTGATCACAAATTTCCCCAGATCTCCGTCTAGTTTTTTACTTTTATTCGGAACGCCCAATATTTCGCTTTCCGATCGGTCAAAATTAGGAGGAACGGTTCCGTTGGTAAGCGGAATAAAGTGACAGGTTGCACATTTGCCCTTCCCCGCAAACAAGTTAAAACCTGCTTTTTCATCCGCTGTAAAAGACGCTTTGTTTTGCATATACCCATCAAACTTCGAATCGTATTGACTTAGCGAACGAATATAAGAAGCCAAAGCATTTTTGATCTCAAATTCGTTTATTGTTCCTTTTGGGAAAGCTTTTTTGAAATCTCTCACATAGTTCGCATCCTTTTGAAGTACTAAAGCTGATTTCTCGAGAGAACCGTGCATTTCGTTTTCATTTTTAATAACGGCGACTGCCTGATCTTCGAGATAACTGACTCTTGAATCTGCAAAAAACACACGCTGAAAAGCGATATTGCTCAGTGTGGGCGTATTGCGCTGAAGCATTGATTTTCCGTCTAATGAAACCGCGGTTTCCATACCATCTGTAAAAGCTTTATCGGCATGATGACACGAGGCGCAGGAACGGGTGTTATTACCCGACAAAACAGGATCGTTGAACAGTTTTTTTCCTAAAGCAATTTTCTCCGGCGTTGTTTTGTAATCCGGGAAACCCGAAAAAGCTTCGGGATCAAATGCCTCCGGATCGAATAAAGTTTGTGCCGTTACTTTTAAACCTCTCTGCTCTTTCATGAGCGGAATGCCCAATTCAGATCGGGTTTGAAACAATCCTTTGTTTAGCGGATTGGCAATTTCTTTGATAAAATAAGCACGGTCAAAAGCATTAAAGTTGGTATTTGTTTTTAAATACTGCTGCCCTTTCTTTAATATTCCAAGTACCTGACCTGAATTAGAAACCGCATTATTCTCCACATAAACCTGATAATATTTTTCGATGGTTTCTAAAGCGACCAAAGCTTCGGGAAGTGAATTCAACACAACGGGCGAATCAAATCCAGTAATTCCTAAGGTAACAATTCGGTATACTTCCAGTCGCATCGCATCAAAAACATGCGCGTCTGTTAATTGATTTGAACTGGAAACTTTCTCCAAACGAACCAAATTAGCCGACAGGACACCCAATTCCTGCAACAGTTCTTTTTTACTCTCTTTGCTGTACTTCGGAAAAACAAATTCCTCAATAACCTGGAATCCTTCGGGCGGAACTGTCACTTTATCGTTTTCCTCAAACTCCGGTATTGCAGGACCATTTATTGCTTTGGAAACGGCTGGGGAATAATACTCACTTATCATTTCGACCTTTTTATAGCTTTGATGTGCTTCGAGAAATTGTCGCTGAATTTGTGCTTCGGTAGAATCCGACTGTACGGAATATTTCAGTTTGGCTACTTTTTCAATCAGTAAAGTAATATCGGACTGAAACAGTTCGTTTACTTCCTGATGTTTGTCCTTTTTCTGGCAGGCAACAAACGCCAGCAGAAAAAACAAACCGTATATTTTTTTCATCTTGTATTATAAATTAAAAGGGGAATATTCAGAAAAACAGAAACCACTACCTCAAATTGAAGTAGTGGATGACTGTTTGGTAATGCTTTAAAATTTTATCTCGCTAAACCTTTAATGACTACGATTTGACTTGCTTGTTGCTCGTTCGGACGATTTGTTCCTCCGTCAACTCCTTTATATTTATCACCAGTCCAGGTATGAGGCTGTATACTTAACATAAAAGTATCCGGAATACCCAACTGATCTGATACATCGATCATAGCACCATATTCCCAGTCTCCGAATTTAGATAGTTTCCCTACGTTGTATTTCGAAGCATCAGCCTGAGTACGACGGTGGTCTAATTCCAGTACCACTTTTAGCTCTTTTGTAGCGATATTGTATTGGTAGATGTAAGCATCGTGTGTTTCGTCACCGTATCCGTTTGCATCTTCCTGAACGTAAACGTAGTTAGAAGTTACACAAATGTTATCCGGGTTTTGAAATTTCCCTGCTTTTCCACTGCGAACATCACCATCCAAAACTAGTTCTAAAGTTCCTTTTAACGGATCAGCAGCATCAAGATTTAATCTGTAAACTCTACCGTATTTTGTTCTTGAACCATCAGCATTTGTTCCGGTAATGTCTTGTCCTGTTACGTTAAAGTACAATTCACGGTCGGCATTGTTACCTCCTTTGCGGTAATCTAAATCTTCCACACGACCAAATTTGATTGCTTTCAAAGTATTTACAGAGGCATTGATTTGAGCTCCTGTTAAAGTAGTATGATTGTCAATTTTCACAAAAGAAACAGGATATGTTTTGTCTACTTCCATGTCTTTCTCTCTTTGGTTGCTGTCATTTCTCTTTAGCATGTACAAAGATCCTCCGGCTAAATCACCAACAGTGTTTGATACATACATAAAAACCTGACCTCCGTAAGTTCCTGAGTCATCATCACCAATTACTACAACTGTTTTTCCTTTGTAAGCAGAAGAACGTAATGGTAAAGCATTTTCGGCGCTTAAACGTCCAAATCCTGCTAATTCTTTAGATACTGATGCTCCTCCTGCACTAGCGTACGGATCTAAAGCATGTGTACGAGACTCTTCTCCAGACTCTCCACAAGTTAAATAAAGTGGTCCAAAACCGTGTTCAGCCTGAGTAGCCATAGTAGCTCCGCACAATCTCCAGGTTCCTCCACTAGAGTTTAACAAATATTCTCCTTTTGTCGGTTTGAATGTTTTGTCTAAAGTAATTCTCGAAACCGCAAAATTGTCTTCGTTGTTTACTAAAAAAGTAAAAGTTCCGTCTGTATTTTTCAATAGACCTGAACCATCAGCAGAACCTCCAAAAACAAAATTAGGACTATCTGCAAAAACATCATCTGAACTAAAAAGAGAGTAAATTTTCAAACTTTCAAATCCTGCCTGAGCTTTTATTAAACTTGGTGTTACAGATTGATCCTTCAGTACAACACTTGTTGTTTCTGCTTCGTCTTTAGAATCGTTATTACAAGATGTAAGCAACGAACCTAACATAATTAGGGGTAAAATAATTCTTTTCATGTAGTTAAAAAGTTGGTTTCTATTTTTTTTACAAAGTAACCTCCTGCTCTTTAACTTAAAATGATTTAGATATTATCAAAAAAACAACAGTTCATTGAAAAAATGTTATAATGCAAAAAAATGTTAACATTAATTTAGTACTACAAAACACTCATAAACTTACAGTAACATTAGCGCAAAAAAAAGAGCCTTATTTTAAGACTCGTTTTCTAATTGCTCTTTATACATTTTAATATTAACCTTTATACTCTCCGGTAACTCAGGCTCTTTAATGTCGGTATGCTTCTGCATTTCTTCCCAAATGGTTTTGGCGACAATGTATCGTGCCATTTCTTTATCATCGGCCGGAATTACGTACCACGGAGCATCTTTTGTCGAAGTTTTGTTTATCGCTTCTTCATAATAATGCTGATATTCCTCCCAATGTGCACGTTCTTTTAAATCACCCGGCGAGAATTTCCAATTGTGTTTTTCTTCTTCCAGTCTTCGCAGTAAACGTTTGCGTTGTTCCTCTTTACTCAAATGGAGATAAAACTTCAGTACAATAGTTCCGTTTTGCGTAATATGCTTTTCAAAATTATTGATTTGTTCAATTCTGTCTTTCCAAAAATCCTTCGGAATATCTGCTACCGTTTCAATTCCGGGTAAATTTTCATTCAGTATAAACTCAGGATGCACGCGGGTAACCAAAATATTCTCATAATGGGTACGGTTAAAAATCGCATATTTCCCTTTTTCGGGTAAAGCCATATAATGTCTCCACAAATAATCGTGTTCCAGCTCTGCCGAAGTAGGTGTTTTAAAACTATGCACCACCACTCCACGCGGATTAAACTCTTTAAAAACCTCCCTGATCAGACTGTCCTTTCCGGAGGTATCCATTCCCTGTAAACAAATCAAAACACCGTACCTGTTATGCGCATACATGGCATCCTGTTGTTTACTCAATTTAGCCTGAACTTTATCGAGTTTTGCTTCTTTCTCCTCACTGTCTGCATCAAGATCGAGCAAAGTAGGAATCTTTGACAATTTTATTTTATCTGTGACTTTAAAATCATTTGGATCTATTGATTTCATATTTATGAGTTTTTTCGTAATAGTAAATATACTATTTTTACAAAGCATATTCCTGCTGTTCCTTGTAATACTTTCGGAGTCAGCAATTTTATTTTCAAAACAACATTCATGGAAAAATTCACCTTAGAAATATTATTTCAAATCATCGGAATCGGGTCGGCATCAGGATTATTTTTCAACAACAATTCACTTTATATTATTGGTGATAACAGCGGTTTTTTATACGAATACCATATGCAGGATCAGCAATTGAACCAGCATCCGTTAATTGACAATCCAACACAAAATATTGCCAAAAATCTCAAACCCGATTTTGAGTCTTTGACACATCATAACGATACGCTTTATGTTTTTGGTTCCGGATCTACCGAAAACCGAAACAAAATGATTGCATTCGATCTTAAAAACAAAACCATTTTACAGAAAAACAATCTGGTTGATTTATATGCCTTAATGCAGAGTTTTGGTGACATAAAACCGGAAGACTTTAATCTGGAAGGTGCTATTTTCGATGGTGAGAACTGGTACCTGTTCAATCGCGGTAACGGAATCTCTAACAAAAACACCATTTTTACGATTCATGCCAAAAGCCTGGGAGAAGAATTTGCGCTGGTTGCCACCAATTATAAGCTTCCAAAAATAAAAGGCGTTCGCTCCAGTTTTACCGACGCTATACTGGTGGAAGACAAAATCTATTTTCTATCTACCGCAGAAGACACCAAATCAACCTATGACGATGGTGCGATTCTCGGAAGTTTCATAGGAAGAATCGACCTTAAAACTATGAAAATCGATTTCACTCAAAAAATCACCTCAACCAATAAATTTGAAGGTCTGACATTCTACCAAAAGTCAAATAATACCATCGAGTTTTTACTTTGTGAGGATAATGACACAGAAGTTCTCGAAACGAAGATTTATAAATTAACTTTACCCAACAAACTATAAACTACCACAAAAAAATGATCCGGAAAACCACTTTAGCTCTTCTAATTTTTGTTACAAGTCAAATTACACAGGCACAATACCAATATCCGGCGACTCCCGAGCATCCCGTAGTGGATGATTATTTTGGCACTAAAATAACTGATTCATACCGCTGGCTTGAAGACATGAAAAATCCTGAGGTTCAAAAATGGTTCAAAGATCAGGGGATTACACCAATACTGTAATTAAAAAGATTCCCGGACGTGATGCTCTTTTTAACAGAATGAAAGAAATTCAGTCTTTAGGCGGAGACAGCTACGGAGAAGTCAAGCAATTAGGCGAAAATTATTATTATACCAAAAACAAAAAGGAAGAAGGTATTGATAAATTGTACTTTAGAAAAGGAATCAATGGAGCCGAAATTTTATTGCTGGATCCCGAAACCTTCAAAAAAGGAGCAACAATTACAGCATATGTTATAAGTCCTGACAGAAAGAAATTAGCCATTACCTTAGCTGAAAATGGTTCCGAAGTTTGTGAACTCCGTATCATGGATCTAGAATCAAAAACATTTCTTGCCGATAAACTGACCCCGGTTTGGAGCGAATTTAATTTTGAATTTACGCCGGACAGCAAAGCTATAACCTATACAAAAATGAGCAGTGGTGATAGTAATAGCGACGAATTTTTGAAAAACATGAAAGCCTTGATTCATGTTATTGGCACCAATCCGGAAACGGACAAAATTCTGGCATCAAAAAACAATAATCCTAATTTGAATCTTCTTTCGGAGCAGTTTCCGGAAACATCCTTCTCTGACGATTATTCCTATGTCATACTTCGTATAGGATCTACAAAAAATGAAGAACTGTCTTTTTATGCCCCATTCTCAGAGATAAATAAGGCCAAAATAAACTGGAAACCACTAATTAAATTTGAAGATGAAGTAATTACCAGTCTTATAATTGGTGATAAAGTTTTTTTCCTGTCTCATAAAAATGCACCAAACTACAAAATAGGTTTTATAGACATCAAAAATCCTGATTTTAGTAAGGCGACAATTGTGGTTCCTGAAACGAGCAAAGTGCTTCGCAGAATGCAGCAATCTAAAAATTTTATTTATTATTCATTGAGTGACGGAATCAATCAGGACAAATACCAAATTAACGCAAAAACATTGCAAACCAAAATGATTCCTTTACCAAAAGGCTCTAATGGTGGCTCTGCCCTATCCCCTCGTGAGAATGACAATATGAGCTTCACCAATATTGGCTGGATTACTCCTGCCGCAGATTATGATTATAATGCTGTATCGGAAAAATTAACTAAGGCTGAACAATTTATATCCAGTAAAGCTTATCCTGACTATTCGCAACTCTATACCGTAAAAGAAATCGAGGTACCAAGTCATGACGGTGTAATGGTTCCGCTATCTGTTATATATCCTAAAAACATAAAAATGGATGGCTCTACACCTTGTTACATTTCGGGTTATGGTGCATACGGGATCAGCAGAACTCCACGTTTTATTGGCCCTTCCTTAATGGCATTGCTAGAACAAAACACAATAATTGCCATCGCACATGTACGAGGTGGTGGTGAAAAAGGTAATGAGTGGCATAAAGGTGGTATGAAAGCAACAAAACCAAACACCTGGAAAGATTTTATCGCCTGTTCAGAATATCTGATCAAAGAAAAATACACCTCTGCTGATAAACTTATCGGGAACGGGGTTAGTATGGGCGGCATATTGATTGGAAGAGCCGTTACAGAACGTCCTGATCTTTTTGGAGTGGCGCTTATCGAGGTTGGCTGCACAAATGCCATACGAATGGAAACAACCCCAAATGGTCCTAATCAGATACCTGAAATCGGTTCTTTAAAAAAGGAAGAAGATGTCAAACACATCTTAGAAATGGATGCTCAGAGCAAAGTTAGAAAAGGAGAAAAATATCCTGCAATATTGCTGCGTACCGGAATCAATGACCCGAGAGTTTCTCCTTGGGAACCCGGAAAATTTGCCGCTGTCTTACAAAATGACAATGGATCGGACAAACCAATCTTATTACATGTCAATTATGCCAACGGACATTTTTCCAACGATTTAAATATTACCTACGGTGATGCTGCGGATATGTTTGCTTTTGCATTGTGGCAGGTTGGTAATTCAAAATTTCAAATTAAATAATTCCCAATATTTCCGATAAGAAATAGCTTTTTATATTTAAAGCCTCTCCAAACGAATTCCGCAGCGAAACACATGATGTCGCTGCGGAATTCTTTTTTACAAAGATTCCTCGTTCCTCGGAATGACAACTTTGTGGATAATTTATTGTACTTTAGATGTCTTAGTAACCCCCTCTACCGAATAAAAATTAAAAAATAAATGCCTTTTTTGAACTTTTTTTCATTTCTCTCCCAACCTTTTTATCTTTTAAGCCCTCTTTAGTATAAAGACAACAATTGTGATAAACGAAACTCTCATTTCCAACTGCAAAAAAATGCATCGTGACGCCCAGCGTCAGGTGTATGAGCACATGGCTCCAAAACTGTATCGCGTTTGCAAACGATACCTTAAGAAGGAAGAAGAAATAGAAGAAGCTATGGCTGACGCTTTCTATACCATATTTACAAAGCTGGAGCAACTTAAAGAAGTTTTGGCTTTTGAGGCTTGGGCGCGAAAAATTACCGTCAACCATTGTCTGGCAACCATCAAGAAAAACACCAATTTCAATATGTACCTTGATGATGTCAAACTGCTTTCACAACCTTTTACCGAGGAAGTGAACGCATTGGAAGAAGAAGATTTACTGAATTTACTAAACCATATTCCGGACGGCTGTAAAACGGTTTTCAACCTTTTTGTTATTGAAGGTTTCGGACATAAAGAAATAGCCGCTATGCTGAACATTTCTGAAGGCACATCGAAATCACAATTGAATGCCGCTAAAACCAAACTAAAGGAGTTAGTCAATAAATTGTATTACCAAAAAGCAAAATAGTCATGGACAATCAAGATAAAGTATTCGATAAATTTAAAGAGGCCGCACAGCACTCGGAAACTAAAGATTTCCCGGGAATGGAAAAAGTCTGGTCGCGCCTTGAAGATAAACTGGACAAAAAAGAGGATAAAAAAACCATTTCGTTATGGAAAAAAATTGCCATCGCAGCCTCTCTTTTATTGCTCATTTCTTTAGGAGCCCAATTTTTAAAATCAGATAAAACAACTCCTCTTGCAACACCAAAAGTTGTAGTTAACGAAACAGAGCAGCCGGCTTTGAAACAAGAGAACGCAATTGTTTCTTCCGATTCTATAATAGTTCCGAAAGCAGAAGCGGTAAAAATTTTAGACCAGCAAATCAAACAACAACAAAATGTAGCGTTACAGGAAATACAATCTGCTCCCAACAATGCTGTAATCACGGAAGTCGCTCCACCAGCTGTTGCAGATCAAATTGCTGCTCCGGTAGCTGTACAATCCGAATCTTATAAAAATAAAGAAGAGGAAAGCAGCATTGCAAAAGACAAAGCCGTTCCTAATAATTATGGTTACGCCGGATCGATGCAGCGAGAGTCAGCTAAAATGGCTTATGCAGAAAAACAGGTAACAATGGCCAAAAAAAGCGCTCCTCTAATTGTTTTGAACGGAAATGCCATCTCGCACAAGGACGATGCCAAAAGGGATCAGATGATGCAGGCAGAACTTCCAAATTTACAGCCTGAAAATGTAGATTCTCTTGTTGTACTGGATGCCCCGTTGTACATTATTGACGGAATATATTATTCTGAAGATGATTTATTTGGGAAGAACCCAACCAGTCCGTATGCTCCTTTAAACAAACAGGAAATCAAAACAATTACTGTTCTTCAGGATCTTGAAGCCACCTCTAAATATGGCGAAAAGGGAAAAAAAGGAGTGGTAATCATCACAACCCGAAAAGGAAAACCTGCAGCAAAAGACTAACAGCAAAACACTCATTTAATTTCAAAAAATCCTGGTCAGGGCTTTAAGTTCTGACCGCGCTCAACCCGATTATTCATCTAAAAATTACTACCATGAAAAACGTAAAACTTATTTCATTAGCCCTATCTATGCTTATATGTTTCGTAGCATCGGCACAGGAGAAAACCATTACAGGAACGGTTACCGACGAAACCAATATTCCGCTTCCGGGTGTAACCTTGGTGGTTAAAAATACCAAAACCACAACACAAACCGACTTTGACGGAAAGTATTCTATCAAGGCTCAAAAAGGCGATGTTTTGGTATTCAGCTATATCGGATTCAGCTCTCAAACCAAAACGGTGGGCGATCAAAATGTTATTAATGTCAAATTAATTGGCGAAAATCTATCTTTGAGTGAAGTGGTAGTTGTGGGTTACGGAACTTCAAATACGGAGTATGAAAGCTCAAATTATAGTCGTCGTGACAAAAAAAAGGCGGCTAAAACTATTACTCCCATGCTTCAGGGAAGAGTTGCCGGACCACAAATCACTTCCAATTACGTTCAGCCGTCTCCCAATCAAAACATTGTGATAAGAGGAACGGGATCTGTTTCTTCTAAAGATGAACCTTTGTATATTATTGACGGCGTTCCGGTAAGATCACAGCAATTTTCAAAGATCAATCCCAATGATGTTCAGGAGGTAAAAATCTTAAAAGATGCAGCTGCCACTTCTCTTTATGGAAGCAGAGCCTCAAAAGGGGTCGTATTAATTGAGACCAAAAATGGTCTTTACAAAAACCTTACGGAGAAAGAATTAAATGCCAAACTGAAAAAAATACCCGCTCCTCAGCCGGTAGAACCCAATCAGGAAGATTATGATACTTTTGTAGAAAATGCCTTTGAGAGCCCAAAAACTGCACCGCTTTCTACCTTTTCTATCGATGTTGATAATGCTTCGTACACCAATGTGAGACGTTTTATCAATAATGGTCAGGCCGTTCCCAAAGATGCTGTTCGCGTAGAAGAAATGGTCAATTTCTTTAAATACAATTATCCACAGCCAAAGGATCAAAACCCATTCTCGATTCACACCGAACTGAGCGATTCTCCATGGAATGCAAAAAACAAAGTGCTCAAAATTGGTTTACAGGGTAAAAATATCCCAACAGAAAACTTACCGGCCTCCAATCTGGTATTCCTGATTGATGTTTCAGGATCGATGAGCGATATGAATAAATTGCCTCTGCTAAAACAATCTCTGAAAATACTGGTAAATGAGTTACGACGAAAAGACAAAGTAGCCATTGTGGTGTATGCCGGTGCAGCCGGACTAGTTTTACCTCCGACTTCCGGTGACGAGAAAAAAACAATTGTTGATGCTCTCGACAATTTAAATGCCGGAGGAAGCACTGCCGGAGGAGCCGGAATTGAACTGGCTTATAAAATCGCAGCAGAAAATTTCATCAAAGACGGAAACAACAGAGTAATTCTGGCCACCGACGGAGATTTTAATGTGGGAAACACTTCTAATGCTGACATGGAAAAACTAATAGAAGACAAAAGAAAAACCGGTGTTTTCCTTACTTGTCTGGGTTATGGAATGGGGAATTACAAAGACAGCAAAATGGAAACGCTAGCCGATAAAGGAAATGGAAATTATGCCTATATCGATAACATTCAGGAAGCCAATCGCTTTTTAGGAAAAGAATTTAAAGGTTCTATGTTTGCGATTGCCAAAGATGTAAAAATTCAGATTGAATTCAATCCGAAACAAGTTCAGGCCTATCGTTTAATTGGATACGAAAACAGAAAGTTACGTCCGGAAGATTTTAAGAACGATGCTATTGATGCGGGCGAACTGGGGAGCAACCACACGGTTACTGCTTTGTATGAAATTATTCCTGCAGGAGTGAAAAGTGACTATTTAACACAGCAAGCGGACGATTTGAAGTATACAAAAGTAGAAGAAGCTGGAGCAAACTACAACAATGAATTGGCAACTATAAAATTCCGTTACAAAAAACCGGATGGTAACAAAAGTATCGAAATGGTGCAGGTAATTGAAAACAAAGCCGTTGCTTTAGAAAAAGCTTCTGATGATTTTAAATTCAGTTCCTCGGTTGCCTGGTTCGGATTAAAACTAAGAGATTCAAAACTCATTTCAGATAAATCTCCGGATGCCATTTTGAAATTAGCCAGACAAGGCCTTTCTAATGATGCCGAAGGATATAAAGCAGAATTTATTCGTTTGATTGAAGCTGCTAAATTCAATTAAACTCTGATCCTATTTATTTAAAAGAACCTTAAAAAACATCATTGTCATTCCTCCTTCACCGGAATGACAATGTTGTTATCCATTTGACTTGAATCTCAATACTTATCTAAAACATTATAATGAAAAATATAAAACGTATTTCACTGGCTTTTTCTCTATTCCTCTGTTTTATATCACATGCACAGGAGAAAACCATTTCTGATATAAAGCCTGCAAATGCCAATAATCGGATCATAATATGTGCACCATCAAAAAGATCTCTTATGAATGCACCTTTGGTAATTATTGACGGAGTTATAACAAATTCGGAACAATTTTCTAAAGTAAATCCGAATGATATTAAAGAGATAAAAATTGTAAAAGAAACGGAAGCAACTTCTCTCTATGGAGATAAAGGAAAAAATGGTGCTATAATTATCACAACAAAGGAAAATAATTAAAGATTTAATGATGTGGATTTTATTTTAACAGGGGTTTATTAACAAAATTATTTTTACATTTGATCTACTTTAAAGAAAATTGAAACTACAATCTTTAAAAAATCATTTACAAATCAATTTCAAACCCCATTTAATGAACCCTATCTTAAATCAGAATTTATTTCTTGTGAAAGAACATGTTGGCATGTTTAAAGCAGCAAACAATTACGACATTTACAATCCCGAAAGCAATCAGATCATTCTGAATTGCAGGGAAAATAACCTGGGAACTTTTACCAAAATATTTCGCTTTACCGATTACAAAAGAATGACTCCTTTTGATATTGAAATTACAACCGCTTCGGGCGAGAAAGTAATTACAGTTAAAAGAGGTATTGCCTGGCTCAGATCGACTGTTACCGTTTTTGACGAGAAAGACAGACTAGTAGGAACCTTTAAACAAAAGTTCTTTTCTTTTGGCGGCAGATTTGAGATTTTAGATAAAAACGAAAAACCGGTAGCTACGCTTCAGGGAAAATGGACCGGTTGGGATTTTAAATTTACGCATGAAAACAAACAACTGGCACAGGTAAGCAAAAAATGGGCCGGAATGGGGAAAGAACTTTTCACCAGTGCAGATAATTATGTGCTTCAAATTGAAGAAACTGTAGGGGCTGACAGTCCGCAAAGACAATTAATCATGGCAGCAGTAATGTGTATCGACATGGTTTTGAAAGAATAAAAAAGTTGTTAAACTTAGATTAAGAAAACACTTAAAAGCATCATTTAGGAAGCAAAAGCCTTATTTTTGTTGTACTAAAATGATGCTTTTGGCATTTCTAATATTACAATGATGACAGACTTAAAAAATAAAAATGCTCTGATTACAGGAGCAGGAAAAGGGATAGGAAAAGCAATTGCAATTGCACTTGCCAAAGAAGGCGTTAACTTAATTTTAGTCTCAAGAACACAGGCCGATGTAGATCAACTGGCCATTGAAACCACTAATCTGGGTGTAAAATCTCTGGCTTTAACTGCCGATGTATCGGATATTAATTCAATAAATACGGCTGTAGAAAAAGCTTTAGCTGAATTCAAACATATTGATATTCTGATCAACAATGCCGGTACTGGTAAATTTGGTAATTTTCTGGAATTGGAACCGGAAGAATGGGAAAACATTATCAAAGTAAATCTAATGGGAACGTATTATACAACCCGCGCTGTTGTTCCAAACATGATTGAAAGAAAAACGGGGGACATTATCAATATTTCTTCAACGGCCGGACTAAATGGAAACGCTTTAACAAGTGCTTACAGTGCTTCAAAATTTGCTGTTTTGGGACTGACCGATTCTTTGATGCACGAAATGAGAAAACACAACATTCGTGTTACCGCCTTAACACCAAGCACCGTAGCAACTGATTTGGCTATCGACTTAAAATTAACTGACGGAAATCCGGAGAAAGTAATGCAGGCTGAAGATGTAGCCGAATTGATTATCGCACAATTGAAATTGAATCGTCGCGTTTTCATTAAAAACAGCAGCATCTGGTCTACTAACCCTTAATAATAAAATTCCAATACGCTTTAAATTTAAATTCCAATATTTTTTAAATCCCAAATTCCAATTTTTGGAGTTTTTGCAAAATATTGGAATTTGGAATTTTAGTATTGATATTTAAGATTTTAGCATTTGGATTTCAAAAACTTTATATGATGGAACAATATTTAAGACAATTAATCGCCATAGAATTTACAGACAAGAAAGAACTTTTTACAGGATTTCTTATTGACTATTCGGATGAATGGATTTTATTGCGAAACAATCCGGTAGATTTTATTCTGGATGGTTTTGTAGTGCTGAAAAATAAAAACATCGAAGCCATTCACAGGGATCAGGATCTGGCATTTACAGAAAAAATCATCCGCCTAAAAGGGCTAAAAACCAATGCTGAAGATATCATCCCAATTAGGGATTTAACTTCCATTATAAATTTTATTACCAGCAAGTATGGTATTTTTCAGATTTCTAAAAAATCAGCCAAATCGGCTTATTTAGGAAAATTAATCGAATTGACAGAGGAAGAACTTACCATCGATTTCCTAGACACAAAAGGTCAGTTTGGCGGAGAATTAAGCTTTAATCCGCAAAAGATAAGAGTGATTGAATTTGACACCGATTACATCAATTCGCTGAAATTGGTTGTTCCGGAAAATCAGCAGTAATTATTTTAAAACAGAAAAGCCCTTTATTACAAAGGGCTTTTCTGTTTTTTGTCTTTTACCAATAGTTCCGTTCCTAAATTCGCCAATCTTTGTCGAGTTTCTTGTGTGATTTCTCCTTACGTCGAAATGACACTAGAAATTGAAATAACAAATTAAGTTTAAGCCTCTGCCAATTTATTTAAAAACTCGAGACGAACACTTCCATCTTCGTCAATTTTAGTCAGGTTTATTTCTTGTAAGGTATTGACCAATTCAGGATTCCATGGTGTTTTTACTTTTACGTAATTCTCCGTAAAACCATGAATGTATCCTTCTTTATTTTCGCTTTCGAACAAAACAGTTCTGTTAGAACCTAATTGACTTTCGTAAAAAGCACGGCGTTTTTTAACCGATAATCCGCGTAACATTTTACTGCGTTTCGCTCTTACATTTGCAGGAACACTTCCAGGCATGTTTGCAGCCTCTGTATTGTCTCTTTCCGAATAAGTAAATACGTGTAAGTACGAAATATCCATTTCGTTAAGAAAATGATAGGTTTCTAGAAAATGTTCGTCTGTTTCACCAGGGAAACCTACAATAACATCGACTCCTATACAAGCATGAGGCATTACTTCACGAATTTTGTTAACACGTTCTGTATAAACTTCGCGTAAGTAACGGCGTTTCATCAATTTTAAAATGTCATTGCTTCCGGATTGTAACGGGATATGAAAATGCGGTACAAAAGTTCGGCTTGTTGAAACAAATTCAATCGTTTCATTCTTCAGCAAGTTGGGTTCGATAGAAGAAATTCGCAAACGCTCAATTCCGTCAACCTGATCCAAAGCCTGAACCAGTTCAAGAAAGGTATGCTCGTGTTTTTTATTTCCAAACTCCCCTTTTCCGTAATCTCCAATATTCACTCCGGTTAAAACAATTTCTTTGATGTTCTGAGCCGAGATTTCTTTTGCATTTTGCAATACATTTTCCAAAGCATCACTTCTCGAAATTCCTCTTGCTAACGGAATGGTACAGTAGGTACATTTATAATCGCAACCGTCCTGAACTTTCAAGAAAGCACGGGTACGATCTCCAATAGAATAACTTCCCACATAAAAATCGGCTTCGGCAATTTCACAAGAGTGTACTTCTCCCATATCATTCTTGCTCAAATCGTGAATATAGTCGGTAATTTTAAATTTTTCTGTAGCTCCCAAAACCAGGTCAACCCCATCAACTGCCGCTAATTCCTCTGGTTTCAACTGGGCATAACAGCCTACTGCCGCTACGAAAGCTTTTTCATTAAGTTTCATTGCTTTTTTTACAACCTGCTTAAACTGCTTATCGGCATTCTCTGTAACAGAACAGGTGTTGATGACATAGATATCGGCTATTTCCTCAAAATCAACACGATCAAAACCTTCGTCGTTAAAGTTTCGGGCAATAGTTGAAGTCTCTGAAAAATTCAGTTTACATCCAAGCGTATAAAAGGCAACTTTTTTTCTATTTTCCATAGGAATAAACTACGTTTTAAGTAGTAAGATATTATATTTACATCTCTTTTGAAGAGTTTGCAAATTTACGTACAATATTCTTTAAAATAAAATCAATAATACACTATATATCAACATTTTGCAACGAACCTCTATTTTAATTCATTTTAAAAAACCATAAATCAAACAAAATAACGCTTTTAAAAAAAAGTCTCTGAAAAAAGCAAAGCCGCAATTCGATAAGAATAAATTGACAAACAAATCGATTAAACGCAAATAATATCGATTAAGTACATTTTTTTAGCTGTTAAATTGAAATTTTCTTACATTTAACTTTGTTTGAATTGTTTTTAGAAGTACTTTCACTTCTCCAAAAAACAGGGAGCGAAAATTGTATTGTTTAAATCATAAATAGCATATAACAATTTTGATTTTCCGTCGTTATGTTGTTGTTTTGTTACAGTAAAAAATGGGAAGGCCGAAAACCAGAAAGAGTAGGCAAAAATTAAAAATTAAAACTCCATATGAAAGCATTTTTACCCACAATCTGCTTGATGTTCTTAACCCTTTTTAGCGCTCAGGCACAAACTGCTCCTGCCGCTAATCCATTTCCATCTATCAGCACATTGACAACTTGGGCGAGCTTAAACTCTCAATCTCAATTTGATATTGCCATTCGTGCGGTTGGATTTAAATTTGAAGTAAAAGAACCGGGTGAAGGCTCAACAGCTTACACTTATATTCGTAAAGTAACGGTAAACGAAGTAAACTATACAGACAGAATTGTTTACAGAATTACAAACAATAATTCAGCAAGTATCATTTCACTGGTAACCGCTTCTACTGATTTAGTAAGCTTATACACACCACAATTGTCAACTTTTAAAAACAACAATTGTAAAACTGAAATGTCTAAAGACAAAAATACAACTTGTACTTGCTACGAAAGTGCCAATTTTGCAATCGATCTTTGTGACGAACGCGTAAAACTGACGATGGGTGACGGAAATAAATATTTTGTTTCGGTAGCTAAAAAATAATACCTGATACTTTCTTTTTTCTAAGTATTAAAAACTATGGGCTGTTTTCCAAATCTTTGCAAATCTTACACATGTTGAGTTTACAAAGATTTGGAACACATTTCTTAGGATTCTCTATCTGTTGGGATTCTTTAATTCATACCAGACTTCCAACTCCCCTTCATACTCAAAGGAATTGACATAACGAAAACCCAATTTTTCTAAAGCCTTTCTTGAGTCTTTATTTCCTTCATCGGCATAAGCATAAAGAGTTTCTGCTTTGATCACATCAAAAGCATAATTTACAAATGCTTTTCCGGCTTCGGTAGCATAACCTTTCCCCCAATGTTTTTCGATGAAACGATATCCTATTTCATAAAAATCTTTATGGTTGTTGATTTCCGTAGTAATAAACTTTATTCCGGACCAGCCCAAAAACTCATTGGTTTCTTTTAAAATTACTGCCCAGCGCCCTGTTCCATAAGCTTCATATTGCCCCTGAATGTGTTTTATCATGGCAACACTTTCCTCAATTTCTTTCACGGGTTTATTTCCCACGAAACGCTGCACGTTGGGATTAGAATCTAATTCAAACATGCCGTCAACATCCGAGAGAAGTAATTCTCTTAAAAGTAGTCGGTCTGTTTCAATTGGGGCTTTCATAAAAATTTAATTTAAAATATAGCGCTGCACTACCTCAGCTACGCCATCGTCATTATTTGAAGCTACGATTACATCTGCCTTGTCCCGCAATTCCGGTGTTACATTGTCTACCCAAACACCAAGTCCGGCATATTCGATCATGGTCAGGTCATTTCCGGCATTTCCAACGGCAATAATCTCACTTTGATGAATGTTTAGCTTTTCGGCTAAAAGTTTTAAACTGGCGGCTTTATCAATTCCGTTTTGCGCTGCTTCCAGGAAAAAAGGCTTTGACATAGCAACACTCAAATGCGGCATTGCTCCTTTCAAATCACTTTCGACTTCTTTCAGATAAGAAGGTTCTGCCAGCAATATACATTTTACGGCAGCTTCCGTCACAGCTTCTTTAAAACTATAGACTTTATTGTGTGATAATCCGGTAATTTCTTTTTCGACCTCGATGTATTCCGAATCGGTTTCACTGATAATTTGACCGTCCAGATACGTAATGACGTGGGTGTTCTTTTTTACACTGTAGTCGTACAATTCATGGATTTGCTCTACCGTTAGCTTTTGTTCAAACAAAATCACATCATCTTTCACCGTGCTAATGATCGCTCCGTTGAACGAAATGATATACGAATTATTCAAATCTAACTCTAATTCCTTAGCATAAGCCGTCATTGCAGATGTAGGTCTGCCGGAAGCCAAAACAACGTACACGCCTTTTGCCTGTGCTTCGAGAAGTACTTTTTTGTTAAGGTCGGAAATTTTATGATCGTCGGTTAACAAGGTATCATCCATGTCAAGCACTAACATTTTATATTGCATATTTTTTATTTTCAGTTCTTGGTCTTAGTGTCCAGTCGCAGTCGCAGTCACAGTGCTTCTTTACATCTCACATTTTGCATTTCACATCTAACATCTAACATCTCACACTTCACAAACAACTACAATTATTAAAGGCTCATTCTAAACTCTTCGATAATCGGATTTGCTTTTGCAAAATCGGTTTCCTGAATAAATACCTCTACTGCCAAATCTGATCCGCCATAACCAGCCATACGGGCCGATTGAATGTTATCTTTCTTTACCGTTTCCAATCCTGCCTCTTCCAATCTTTCCTGTAAAGCAATTGCTAACACTTCACTACCTGAATACACTTTCATTAATCCCATGACATCTTATTTTTATTGTTATTTATTTTTTACTCTAATATTCTTTTTAATTGATTTTGAAAATCACGGTTTTCATTCATACCAATATGCCCCTGCCCTTTTAACAGATAAAGATACCCATTGGATTTTACCATTTTACTCAATCTAACCGAGTTCTCATAAGGAATTAATTGATCTTCCGTTCCATGAAAAATATAAACCGGTACCTTAATTTTCGGCAAATATTCGGAGGTTTCAAAGTGGAATTTCTTCATAAAATTCGGAAAAAAAGGCACTTTCTTACTTGATAATTCTGTAAAACTATAATAAGGCGACTGTAGCATCAACGCTTTTGGCTTATTCTCAGAAGCTAAAATAGTGGCCAAACCGGAGCCTATCGAATAACCTGCAATAATAATGTTACTTTCAGAATATCGCTTGGATAGTCTTTTATAGGCAGCAGATACATCCTTATTTAATTGCTCTTCGTCTTTAATTTCGCCTTCACTCTTACCGAAACTTCTGTAATCTAAAATGAAGATATCATACCCCAATCTGGTATAGATTTTTGCAATTTTTCCCCAAGTTTCAAGTGTTCCTGCATTGCCATGCAGATAGAAAACCAAACCTTTTGAATTTTCAGCCTTAAACAATAATCCATTCAATTGTATGCCATCAAAGGACGTAATGTTTAATTCCTCGAATTTTTGCTGATAGTCGAATTGATACTCTTTAGAGAGCTGTGCGCTCTGAAAAACCATTCCAACCTGATTAAAATAAACATAGGAAATAATAGCCAGATAAATCACAGCGAAAAACACCAGAAGTATAATCGTTAAAAATTTAAAAGTCTTCAATACTTCCATAAAGCCCTTTTAATTATTCTTCCTCTTCAATATCTTCTTCTTCCTCTTCGTCATCAAGTTCCTCTTCATCTTCCATATCAAACACATAAGGCTCCAGCAACATTTTGTCGGCCAAAATTTCGATGCGTTCTGTTAAGGATTCTGCAAAAATAATGCGTTGTGTTTTGGCGATACTGTTTGAAATACGCATGATCTTTGTTTCGTGACGCAATTTCAAAATAGGATCGGCATCGTCCAGAACAAACATTTTCAAACGATTTACATTGTAGCCCGCTGTGGTAAACATGTCGCTCAATTTATTTGGCGTTCCAATCAAAACATCAATCCCAGTAGAGATATAGTTTTTGTCGTAATCCATGTCGCCTTTGTCGTGCACTCCGTAAACTTCAAGCTTGGAATATTTTCCGTATTTTTCAAAAAGCGCTTCCATTTCCAACACCTTGGCCTTGTCCTCTACAAAAATCAACGCACGTGGCGATTCTTCTGTGTGACCTGACAGTTGCTGAATCACATTCAATACAATTGTTGTAGATTTTCCGCTCCCTGCCGGAGAAAGAATGATACAATCAGCCCCGCTTTTAATAGTCGAAAAAGTTTCCTGCTGCAAAACATTTGCTTCTGTTAAACCGTTTTCAATTAGAGCCTCTTGTAACTTCTCGTTTATTTTTTTTAGTTTCATTTTTTTTATGCTTTACGCTTTAAGCCTTAAGCTTCAAGCCAAAATTCATTTTATTTCTTATGCTTACACCAGAAAGCCTATTGCCTTTACTTGCTTGCAAACATTTTAACATCGGTTTCAGAAATTTCGTTTCCTCCCAAGATAATTAATCTTTCGACCACATTTCGAAGTTCACGAATATTTCCTGTCCAATCGTACTCTTGTAGTAACTTGATCGCTTGTGGCGAAAACACTTTTACCGAATTTCCTTGCTCTGAAGCAATTTTCTCTGTAAAGTGAGTAATCAACGCCGGAATATCATCACGTCTTTCGTTCAATGGCGGTACTTTAATTAAAATAACAGCCAGACGATGGTACAAGTCTTCACGAAAACGACCTTCAGCAATTTCAGTCTTTAGATCTTTATTCGTTGCTGCCACAACGCGTACATCCACTTTGATGTCTTTTTCAGCTCCCACTCGGGTAATCATACTTTCCTGTAACGCACGCAACACCTTGGCTTGTGCTGAAAGACTCATATCTCCAATTTCATCTAAGAAGATTGTTCCTTTGTCAGCAGCTTCAAACTTTCCGGCACGGTCTTTCACCGCCGATGTAAAAGCTCCTTTTACGTGACCGAACAATTCACTTTCGATCAGTTCACTCGGAATTGCAGCACAGTTTACTTCGATTAATGGAAAGTTAGAGCGCTCACTTTTTTCGTGCAATTGGTGCGCTACCAACTCTTTCCCTGTTCCATTCGGACCTGTAATCAAAACTCTGGCTTCGGTTTGAGCAACTTTATCAATCATTAATTTGATATGACTAATTGCTTCACTTTCTCCTACCATTTCATAGTTTTTGCTGACCTTTTTCTTTAGGATTTTATTTTCAACCACGAGTTGTTTTTTATCTAAAGCATTACGAACGGTGTTCAGTAATCGGTTTAAATCAGGTGGTTTCGAGATATAATCAAAAGCGCCTAAACGCATCGTATGAATCGCGGTTTCCATATCGCCATGACCGGAGATCATAACCATCGGAATTTCCGGTTTGATTTTTTTTGCTTCTTCTAAAACCTCAACCCCGTCCAATTTTGGCATTTTGATGTCACACAAAACCAAATCGTAATCGTTGTTTTTTATTTTCTCAAGACCCGCCGCACCATCTTCAGCTTCATCTACCTGATACGTATCATTTTCTTCTGATAAAATTTTTACCAAAACTCTTCTGATGGATGCTTCGTCTTCTATAATTAGTATTTTACTCATTCTTTTGAGGTTCTAAGGTTCTGAGTTACTAAGGTTCTAAGTTCTTCTTTTCTGCCTAAACTAAAAGCTTAGCAACTCAGAACCTTAGTATCTTAGCAACTTAAAAAAATTAATATTTAAGCCATTTATACAATTCTTTCCAGGTTGGTTTTTTACCGTACATCAAGATACCTATTCGGTAAATTTTGGCGGCGAACCATACTACAAGGAAAAAGGTAGCAAACAATAATGATACCGAAATTGCAATTTGCCACCACGGCACTCCAAACGGAAGTCGCATTAACATTACAATTGGCGAGGTCAACGGAATCATGGAAAACACAACCGCAATGGTTCCGTGAGGATCATTGACAACGGTGAAAAAACCAATATAAACACTTAAAATAAGCGGCATTAAAATAGGCAATAGAAATTGCTGCGAATCGGTTTGATTATCCACTGCTGCACCGATGGCTGCATAAAAGGAACTGTATAAAAAGTATCCTCCGATGAAATAAATAACAAAACCAATGATAATACTGGCAATAGGCAAATTCCATAATTCGCGTATGTACATTTGAGCTGTTCCCGACATTTCATGCTGGGCCGACTGCATTAATTCAGGTGAAATTCTGGCCGTAGGTCCAACATTTACGCCAAAAAAGGCCGAAGCCGCAAACATCAATCCCAGACCGATGATCGCCCAGATGATAAACTGAAGCAACCCGGCAAGAGAAGTCCCCACGATTTTACCAATCATCAGCTGAAAAGGTTTTACGGAGGAAATAATGATTTCGATAATTCGGTTCGTTTTTTCTTCGATCACACTTCGCATCACCATATTACCGTAAATGATAATAAACATCATGATCAGATATCCAAACGCCCCGCCTATTCCTATTTTTATTTCATTCAATCCTTTTAAGCTTTCCTCTCCGGATGCTTTTACCAAATGTATATTAACTTCAGACTGTGCTTTTTGAATGGCCGTCGTATCCAGTTTCGCCGCCTCAAGATTTACTTTGGTAATTTTTGACGCAATAACACGCTGTGTTTTTTCGATAAAAGAAATACTTGGACTGTTATTGGAAATGAATTCGATTTTACTTTCTAAATCGGATAAATTATTGGTTTTTGGAATTACAATTAAACCGTCATAATTTTCATTAGTGATGCTGTCTTTTAATGCTTTTGTATCAATTTCAGACACATTGAGGTATTTAAACTCGGCTTCTTCCTTATTCTTTTTGACAAAATCCTGGGCAAACAAACCCGTTTCGTCATGAATTGCGATTCTTTTTGTCTCTGCTTTCATAGAGCTCAGATAACCAATAAAACCTGCAATTGCCACAAACAATAACGGACTCAAAAACGTCATGACAACAAAAGACTTATTGCGCACTTTTGCAATAAATTCTCTTTTTATAATTAATGAAATGATGCTCATAAATATTTTAATTTTCAAATTCCAAACTCCAATTTTGATCGCTCTGATATTGGGATATGGGATTTATTTTTTTGGAGTTTAATTTTTGTTTTCGGTAACTGTTTGAATAAAAATATCATTTACACTTGGTATTTTCTCTACAAAATGGGTCACCTGTCCGCGTTGTGTAAGCAAATGCAGCAACTCGTTAGGCGCAGCGTTTCCAATTTGAATATCCAGTTTTAAATCATCATTTAAGGATTTAAAATTAGCAGGCGAAACGGTAAATTTTTGTGTGATATCGTACATCAGACCTTCTACATTATCCGTGAGGATTCCAACTTCAAAACTATTGGTTCTAAACTGGCGTTTTACATCGCTTACCTTACCTTCAATCAGTTTATTCGATTTGTGAATTAAAGCAATATGATCGCAAAGTTCCTCCACACTTTCCATACGGTGTGTCGAAAAAATAATGGTGGCTCCCTGTTCTTTCAATGCCAGAATCTCATCTTTAATGACATTGGCATTGACCGGGTCGAATCCCGAGAAAGGCTCATCAAAAATCAACAATTTAGGCTTGTGCAGCACACAAACGACAAACTGAATTTTTTGGGCCATTCCTTTTGAAAGTTCCTGAATTTTCTTGTTCCACCAGCCCTGAATTCCAAGACGATCAAACCAGTATTCCAGTTGTAATTTTGCCTCGGCTTTAGAGAGTCCTTTCATCTGCGCCAGATACAAACATTGTTCTCCTACTTTCATAGAAGTATACAACCCTCTTTCTTCAGGAAGATAACCAATATGCTGTACATGTTTGGGCTGCAATTTTTCTCCATCCAAAATTACCTCACCGCTATCCGGCAATGTAATTTGATTTATAATTCGGATCAGGGAAGTTTTTCCGGCTCCATTCGGACCTAATAGTCCATAAATACTACCTTTTGGTACATTTAATGAAACTTCGTTAAGCGCTACATAATCACCGTATTGTTTTACGACTTTATGTACTTCGAGTAAGTTGCTCATGCTATAATTAAGATTTTCTGCGTCAGTTTGACCATTGCGGCATTACGAGTGTAAAAGTAAATAAATAGTATCGAAATTTTGTACTATTGATACAAAAAACCCATTCTATGATTTACTATAGAATGGGTTTTGAAATTTATTATTGTTCCATTTTAGAAAAAGCTCTGTTTATGAAAACATATCTTTTACTTTTTCAAAAAATGATTTTTCTGATTTTTCAGGACTCGGAATAAAGTGATCGTCGTTCAATGCATTTTCAAAGAATTGTTTTTGCTCTTTGCTCAGTGTTTTTGGAGTCCATACATTTACATGAACTAACAAATCTCCACTTCCATATCCATTGATACTCGGAATACCTTTTCCTTTTAATCTTAAGATTTTTCCGGATTGAATTCCTTCTTCTAATTTGATGCGAACTTTTCCATTGATTGCTTCGATGTCTTTAGAAACTCCTAAAACAGCTTCCGGGAAACTGATGTATAAATCATAATGAATGTTCTCACCTTCACGTTTCAGAAACTCGTGCTCTAATTCTTCAATAGCTACAATTAAATCACCAGGAATACTATTTCCGGGAGCATCATTTCCTT
Organism: Flavobacterium sp. N502536; assembly: GCF_025947345.1. NCBI lineage: Bacteria > Pseudomonadati > Bacteroidota > Flavobacteriia > Flavobacteriales > Flavobacteriaceae > Flavobacterium > Flavobacterium sp. N502536. The sequence goes on from NZ_CP110011.1 coordinate 690,485, forward strand.
TATTAGAAACTTTCAACTGCATTCCATCTACAACTCCCGCAGGAATTTTGATGGAAACGGTTTCGTCTTCTAAAATCATTCCCTGTGCATCCGCTTCAGCTGGTCTTTTATCTAAAATCTGGCCAGACCCGCCACAAGTAGGACAAGTTGACGCAGACTGCATTCTTCCTAAAATAGTGTTGGTTACACGCATTACCTGTCCCTGACCGTTACAAGTCGAACACGTTTTGTAGGTAACTCCTTTAGCCTGAACTTTACGTTTTACTTTTACTTTTTTCTCAACACCATTTGCAATTTCTTCTAAAGTCAATTTTACTTTAATTCGAAGATTGCTTCCTTTAGCACGACGAGGGCCACCGCCTCCGCCTCCGCCGAAACCACCAAATCCACCGCCAAAAATATCACCAAACTGGCTGAAAATGTCATCCATATTCATACCACCGTGACCACCGCCAAATCCGCCAGAACCATCAAAAGCCTGATGTCCGTACTGATCGTATTTCGCTTTTTTGTTAGGATCGCTTAGTACTTCATAAGCTTCTGCCGCTAATTTAAAGTTTTCCTCTGCCTCTTTGTCGCCCGGGTTTTTGTCCGGATGATATTTCAATGCACTTTTTCTATAAGCTTTTTTAATTTCGGCAGCATCCGCATTTTTTGAAATGCCTAGTATTTCGTAAAAATCTTTTTTCATAATTTAGGTTAAATTGCTTCGCCAGTTCGCTAGCGCTTGTGTCCAAATTTAAAATTCCGAATTCCAATACTTTAAAAATTGACTTTCAGAATATGTCATTTGCTCTTTTTAGTTTCCGATCACAACTTTAGGGAAACGGATAATTTTGTCTCCTAATTTGTATCCTTTTTCAATAACATCAACAATTTTCCCTTTTAATTTCTCAGACGGAGCCGGAATTTGGGTAATTGCCTCAGCAAAATCAGCATTAAAAGCATCACCTGCTCTTACTTCAACTTGCTCTAAACCTTTAGAAACTAAAGTGCTTTTTAATTTTTCGTGAATCAACTCAACCCCTTTTGTCAAGGTTTCATCTTCCGATTTGTTGATTTCTACTATCGCTCTGTCAAAATCATCTAAAACTGGCAGCATCGCCAATAAAACCTCCTGGTTTGCCGTTTTAAACAAGTCGATACGCTCTTTTGAAGTTCTTTTTTTGTAATTTTCGAATTCGGCAAATAGTCTCAAAAACTTATCTTTTTCTTTTGCCAAGTCTTGAGCCAATTGCTCTTCAACACTTAATTCTTCAACAATTAACTGCTCACCGTTGGCATTGTTCTCTAACGTTACATCATCTAATTCCTGATCGAATTCTGTATTTTCAGTAGTCATATTACTTTTATTTTTAAAAATATTCTTAAACTTCATTTTTTATTCTTTCTTTTGGATTGCAAAAGTACTGCCAAATCTTTCAAAATGTCAAATTGTCACTTTATTAAAACTGAGCCGTTTAAAAACTAAAAACAGCTTTTTAAAATTTAGTATAATTTTAAGACTATCACGATATCCTTTATAGTATATTTGAGATACAATTGAAAACTAAATTATTACCTATCAAAATTGAATTTAAGGGTTGGCCTCGGCTTCATAAATAATTATTAATTCAAATTTACCTTATATTAAAAAAAGCTTCGCCTAATTTGAGACGAAGCTTTTTTTTATGTTGCTTTTTTACCTTGTAACTCCTCGAAAGTCTTTGATAAGTTTAATAACGGTTGTTATTTTTTATTGCACGGGCGGAGGGATTCGAACCCCCATCAACGGTTTTGGAGACCGCTATTCTACCCTTGAACTACGCCCGTAACTTAGAGCGGCAAATTAAAAGTATTTTTTCTTCCCAAGCAATTATTTCAGGCAGATTTTAAAAAAGATTTTGGCCAAATACCGCCGATTTGCTTAATACTAACCCTGCTTTGATCTGTAAAACCCACATGAAACAAAAACCTAAATAATCCTTTTAATCTGTGGCAAAACACTTTACCCTCAATTATGCCAGTAAAGCATTTTTCAGTCCATCAAAATCAACAGTAACCTGCTCGCCTGTCACTAAATTTTTAAGTGCATACGATTTTGTAGCAATTTCCTGATCTCCCGCAATAACTGCGAACGGAATTAAACGCTTATCGGCATACTGAAACTGTTTCCCGACTTTTACATTGTCCGGATAAAGCTCTACTTTTATGTTTTCCTGTCTTAATTTCTGAATAGCCTGCGAAGCATACAACGCTTCAGCATCTCCGTAGTTAATGAACAGTGCTTTTGAAGTTGCCGAAACAGTTTCCGGGAACAACTGCAATTCTTCTAAAACCAGATAAATACGATCCAATCCAAAAGAAATACCAACACCACTCATATTTTTCAATCCGAAAATACCCGTCAAATCGTCGTATCTTCCACCACCTCCGATAGAACCCATCGCAACCGATTTTGGAGCTGCAACTTCAAAAATTGCTCCGGTATAATAATTCAATCCACGGGCAAGCGTCACATCCAAATCTAAAGTAGCTGTTGACAACCCTAAAGTTGCCACATTGTCACAAATAAATTGAAGCTCCTCCACTCCTTTCATTCCTTCTTCTGATGCTGCTAATAAATCGGAAAGCTGCTTGATTTTATCCGCGAAGGTTCCTGTAAAACTAAACAGCGGCTGAACTTTCACCAATGCTTCTTCAGAAATACCATTTTCGATCATTTCTTTTTTCACACCATCTTCCCCGATCTTATCCAATTTATCCAGTGCCACCGTAAAATCGATTAACTTATCCGAAGCTCCAATCACTTCTGCGATACCCGATAATATTTTTCTGTTGTTGATCTTGATGGTAACTCCTTCTAAACCTAAAGCGGTAAAAACGGTATCGTACAACTGCACCAATTCTACTTCCTGCCACAACGATTTTGATCCTACCACATCGGCATCACATTGAAAAAACTCTCTGAAACGTCCTTTTTGCGGACGATCAGCCCTCCATACCGGCTGAATCTGATATCTTTTAAAAGGAAACTCAATTTCATTTTGGTGCTGCACCACGTATCTCGCAAACGGAACGGTTAAATCGTAACGCAATGCTTTTTCGGAGATTTGTTTGGTAAAAGAATTCAATTCGATTCTTTCTGCAATGGTAATTTTATCTGCAGAAGAAGCCTGAAGCTGCTCCATCGATTTTGGCAATTCTATTTTACTTTTGTTATAGAAAAAGTTCCCTGAATTTAATATTTTAAAAATCAAACGATCGCCTTCTTCTCCGTACTTCCCCATCAAAGTATCTGAGTTTTCAAAAGAAGGGGTTTCGATCGGCTGAAAGCCAAATTTTTCAAAATTATTTTTTATAACCTGAATGATATATTGACGTTTTGACACCTCTGCAGGCGAAAAATCTCTTGTTCCTTGCGGTATGCTTGGTTTTGAAGCCATTTTTTTGATTTTAGATTTTAGATCTTAGATTTTAGATTTCTTCTGAAACTTAAATTCGCAAACCTTTAAAATTATTTTATTTCTATATTTTTAGATTATCGAATCATTAGTCTTTCGACTTAATTAAGTCTGCAAATATCTCACTTTTTAAAATAAATAATAACAGTTCGAAAACAAACTTGTAACAAAAAACGTATTTTCGTGACAAATTGGTCATGATGCTAAAATTATTTAAAGAAAATATCCGAATTGCTTTTGGTTCGATCAAAACTCAATTGTTACGAACTATTCTTACAGTAGTTATTATTGCTATCGGAATTACCGCTTTGGTGGGAATCCTGACCGTAGTTACAGCACTTGAAAATACGGTCTCTACCAACTTTGCTTCGATGGGAGCTAACACCTTTAACATCAATCAGTACGAAAACACCGTTAAAAATCGTGGCGGAAATGAGCGCGAAATCGTCAACCCTATTATTTCTTACCCGGAAGCGGTAGCCTTCAAAAATAAATTCAAATACCCTTTTACAGAAACATCCCTCTCTTTTACGGCGACCTCCAAAGCCGAAGTAAAATACTTAGATCAAAAAACCGATCCCGAAATTACTATACTTGGAGTTGATGAGCACTATATCTCAAACTCGGGTTTAGAAACAACTTCAGGCCGTTCTTTCAATCAATTTGATATTGACAACAATACTTATTCCTGCGTCGTGGGTTCTGATTTTGAAAAAGGTTTACTAAAAGATGTCAACCCAATTGATAAAATCATTTCGATACGAGGGGCACGTTTTAAAGTTATTGGTGTTTTAAAAGAAAAAGGTTCCACTTTTGGAAACAGTCAGGATTTAAGAGTATTAATTCCAATTCAGGTAGCACGTTCTTTATTTACAGCACCAAAAATCAACTACACCATTAGTGTTATGGTTTCTAAAAAAGAACTTTTGGATGAAGCTGTAGACAATGCCACAAGTACCATGCGTAGGGTTCGCAAATTGAGTCCGGTTCGCGAAAGCAATTTTGGTATTGGCCGAAGCGATGATTTAATTAACCGAATTCTGGGAATTACCAAATATTTAGGCTGGGCCTCCTGGATCATCAGCATCATCACCATCTTAGGATCGTCGATTGCTCTGATGAACATTATGATCGTTTCGGTTACAGAACGAACCCGTGAAATTGGTGTCCGCAAAGCTTTAGGCGCGACTAAAATCACTATTTCGGTACAGTTTTTTATCGAAACCTTATTAATTGGTCAGATTGGCGGTCTGGTCGGAATTGTACTGGGAATCCTTGTAGGTTTTGGTTTTGCCGCCGCAATGAATTTTGCTTTTGTAATTCCATGGATGGCCATTTTTGCCGCTTTTGGTACCAGTTTCATGGTTGCTATTGTCTCTGGTTTGTATCCGGCAATAAAAGCTTCACAACTGGATCCTATTGAGGCTTTGCGCTACGAATAGGTTTTTAGTATGCAGTCGCAGTTTACAGTCGCAGTCTCAGTATTCAGTCAAACAACTAACTGCAAACTGAGACTGAGACTGAGACTGAAAACTCAAACAACCCCTTTCATCATCCGGTCGTTATCATAAATATCTCTTCGCAATTCAATATTCCTGAAATCCATTTTTTCGAGTAAATCTGTCATTTCTGTACCTAAGTACTGATTGATTTCAAAATACAATTGTCCGTTTTGCAAAAGGTTTTTCTTGGCCAATTCGGCAATTTTTCTGTAAAAAATCAAAGCATCGTTGTCCTCTACAAAAAGAGCCAAGTGCGGCTCATAATCCAAAACATTCTTTTTGATTTCTTCTTTTTCTAAATTTCGGACATAAGGCGGATTCGAAACAATGATATCAAAATCATGCTTTAAGGCTTCTGTTTCTAAAATATTCTGAAGCATAAAAGTAACTTCTACTTTATTTTGAATGGCATTTCTTTTGGCCGTTTCTATCGCTTTTTTGGAAACATCAATCGCATAAACTTCCGCGTTAGGAATGTTTTTTGCCAGTGAAATAGCAATACAGCCACTCCCTGTTCCAATATCGAGAATTTTTATTTTTTTTGTTTTGTCCTTTCCTGAATTCTCATTAATAATCCACTCTACCAGTTCTTCTGTCTCCGGACGAGGAATTAAAACATGTGCGTTGACTTCGAAGTCCAAACCATAAAAATTAGTTTTACCTAATAAATACTGAATCGGAACTTCTTTCTTTAACTGCAGTAATAAAAAATTCCATACTACAAAATCATCTTCTGTAAAAGCCAATTCATGATTTAATGCCAGATCAATTTGTCGCAATTGGTGCTTGTCTTCTAAAATTAAATAGAAAAAACTCTCCGCTTCGTAGGCATCGTAAAAAGGTGACAATTCTTTAATGAACTGAGTCCGATATTGTTTGATTTTCATTTTAGGTATTTGAACATTATTCTTTAGATAGGGGCAACGGTATTACAAGGTAAGTATTGTAATGCAAATTCACTACAACATTATCCTATAATTTTTTTAACATCCAGACAGGACAGGAACAGTGACCGGTATTGCCCAAAGGCGCCTCTAAATATTCAAAACCTGATTTTACATATAACTTTTGCGCGGCATGCATAAAAGGCATTGTTTCGATATAACATTTTTCAAAACCAAAAATCCTTGCCTGTTCCAAACATTTTTCCATCATTTTACTTCCAATTCCCAAACCACGCGTTTTTGGTAAAAAATACATCTTCTGTAACTCACAAATCTCAGGAGCACCATTTTCTAAGGGCGCAATTCCACAGCAGCCAATAATTTCGCCGTCTTTTTCCACTACAAAATAAACCGACTTCGGCTTATTGTACTCTTCAAACATTAAGTCTAAATACGGGTCTTCATAAGCCGTTCCTACTTTAGGTATTTCCATTTCATCAAAAACCGAGCGTATTAAATGTGCAACTGCCTGATTGTCTTCTTTTTTAATGGCTCTGATCGTCCAATTTTCCATATTTTCTTATTCCTTTAATGTCTATACAAAAGTAAAAATAGTTTTTCGATAGTTTCTTAACCGACCTAAAACTATCCGGACTAAACTCAAAAATAACTACTTTTGTATCGTGAATATACATGAAAAATACATAAAACGTTGCATCGAGTTGGCTCAAAATGGTTTTGGCAACACTTACCCAAATCCTATGGTAGGAAGTGTAATCGTTTACGACAATCAGATTATCGGAGAGGGCTGGCATAAAAAAGCAGGAGAACCGCATGCGGAAGTCAATGCCGTTCGTTCGGTAAAAGACAAATCGTTGTTAAGCAAAGCTACCATTTATGTTAGTTTAGAACCTTGCAGTCATTTTGGAAAAACACCTCCGTGCAGCGACTTAATTATTGAGCATAAAATTCCACATGTTGTTGTCGGGACTGTTGATCCTAATGAAAAAGTGGCAGGAAACGGCATTAAAAAGTTAATTGCTGCAGGAATCACTGTTACGGTTGGAGTTTTAGAAAAAGAATGTCACGAACTCAACAAGCGTTTTTTTACTTTTCATCAGAAAAAGAGACCTTACATCATCCTAAAATGGGCCGAAAGTCAGGACGGATTTCTGTCTCCTGAAAAACAGGAAAATGCGAAACGAAAACCCATTTGGATCACCAATCCCTATTCCAGACAATTGGTTCACAAATGGAGAAGCGAAGAGCAAGCAATTCTGGTTGGAACACAGACCGTGATAGATGACAATCCGAAATTAAACACCCGGGACTGGTCAGGAAATCATCCGGTGCGAGTTATTCTGGACCAACACAATCGCATTTCAAAAGAGAGTTTTGTTTTTGACGGGAGCGTAAAAACCATTGTATTTACAAAATCCGAAACCGGCTTTTCGGCAGAAAACACTACCTTTACAGTAATCGATTTTAGCAGCAATATGCTACCGCAGATTTTAGCTGTTTTACATCAAAATCAAATTCAGTCTGTTATTATCGAAGGAGGCGCTCAAACTTTACAGTCTTTTATCGATCAGAATATTTGGGACGAAGCCCGAATTTTTATCGGACAAGCTATTTTTAAAAATGGAACTAAAGCACCACTGATTCGAAAAGAAAACCTAACGAAAATTAATATTCTCAGCGACGAATTATTAAATATTAGAAATCATGATTGATACTATCATTTTTGACTTTGGAGATATTTTTATCAATTTAGACAAACAAGCCACTATATCGGGATTGCAAAAATTAGGATTAACAGAATGGACTGCCGAACTGGACCGTCTGAATCTTTTGTTTGAAACCGGAGACATTACGCGTGATGCTTTTCTGGCAGGCTTTCAGAAAGAGCTTCCAAATGCCTCCATCGACGAAATTCTGGAAGCATGGAATACCATTCTAGCCGATTTTCCTTTGTACCGACTGGAGTTTTTGCAACTGCTTTCTCAAAAATACCGCTTGTTTCTATTGAGCAATACGGATGCTATTCATATCGAAACTTTCGAAAACAAAACCGGCATTTCGTTTTACAGCGATTTTTATCAGTGTTTTGAAAAGGTTTATTTTTCGTTTGAAATTGGAATGCGAAAACCAAATGCTGAAGTTTTTCAGTACCTGATCAACAAACACGAATTATCACCCAAGAGAACTTTGTTTGTAGACGATAAAAAAGAAAACACAGATTCGGCAGCAGCCCTGGGCTTTCATGTCTGGAATTTACAAGTTGGACAGGAAGATGTTGTTGATTTATTTGACAAACAAATACTTTAGCTGTTATTTTTGCCACAGCTTAAAAAATCAAACTCAATTTGGAAATTAACGATACGTACCAAACCATTGCTTTTGAATCTGAAGAAATGCTTTTGAAAGAAAAAGGCAGTAAGTTCTTTGGCTACGCTTTTCCCATAGAAAGCGAAGAGGAAGTAAAACCTATTATCGACAACTTAAAAAAACAGCATCCCCATGCCGTACACTTTTGTTATGCGTATCAATTAGGGACGGCACCAAAAATTTCGTATCGCGCCAATGACGACGGAGAACCCGGCAACACAGCTGGCGCACCAATTTACGGACAGATACAATCTTTTGGCGTAACCAACGTTTTAGTTGTAGTGGTTCGCATTTTTGGAGGAATTAAATTAGGTGTTGGCGGCTTAATCAGTGCTTACAAAACCACGGCACAAATGACGCTTGAAGTATGTGAGATCATTGAAAAGACAATTGATGTTCAATTTTTAATCTCTTTTGATTACAAAAATATGAACAAAGTAATGCGGGTTATAAAGGAGAAAAAACTGGAAATTACGGCTCAGGAAATGGAAATTAACGAAGATACAGGGCTCCCTATTGGCAAAATAACGACTAAAACGCGCAAAAAAAATGCCGAATCAGTATTCGACATTTTTGATTTAATGTTTGAAATCGATATAAAAATTATATAATTTGACAGTAAAAGGCATCACATTTTAACAATTATACCAGTGTTTTAAATAATTCTAAAATGTAATCTGGAGGTGCTGTAGGACGACCCGTTTTTAACGAAATAAATACTAAAATAAACACAGCAGTTGTTAATAACTCATCTGCTTCGTTATAGATTGCGCAATCAAATTCAATCTTGACAGACGACTGACTTTTGAAAGCTGTATGAATTGTAAGAAGCTCATCATAACGCGCTGATTTTTTATAATTTATTTGCATCGAAACAATCGGCAGTCCAATACCACTTTCTTCCATGCTTTTATATGAAATCCCTTTATTTCTAAGCCATTCCACGCGTCCGATCTCAAAATAGGGTACATAATTTCCGTGATAAACAACGCCCATTTGATCGGTTTCCGAGTAACGAACACGCACTTGCGTTTGATGATTTTTCATTATTTTCAGATTAAAAAAAATTAAGTTTAAAAAGTTTACTTACAACTTTTTTTTATAAAATTAGAGTTCAAAATATTTTTTTTTACAGAAATTTGTTCACATATTTGTTATCCCGAAATACGGAATAAAATTGCTCCTTTTTTATTAGGAGAATCTTTATCAATAATAAGAAAATTTATTTGAATCTATGACTAAAACTGCTCAATCGGTATGGGAAAACTGTTTGTCTTTTATAAAGGACAATATTCAAGATCAAGCATACAAAACTTGGTTTGAACCAATCAAATCAGTTGAGCTAACCGACAACGCGTTATACATTCAAGTACCAAGTAAATTTTTCTATGAATGGCTCGAAGAGCATTACGTAAAATTATTGAAAGTTGCGCTTACCAAAGAACTGGGAAAAAACGCAAAGTTACTCTATAAAATTAAAATGGAGAACACTTATGGAAATAAACAGCCTTTTACCGAGCAGCTGCCAAGTTCCAACAGAGTTCCAATGAAACCGCAAGAGGTTGATGCTCCGTTTAAAAACTTAAATCCTGAACTTAAAAATCCGTTTGTAATTCCGGGGATCAGAAATTTAAAAATTGAATCACAGTTAAATCCTAATTATAGTTTTGACAATTTCCTTGAAGGAGATTCCAACCGTTTGGCCCGCTCTGCAGGTATGGCTGTTGCCAACAAACCCGGAGGAACATCCTTTAATCCGTTATTGATTTTCGGAGGAGTTGGATTAGGAAAAACACACCTTGCACACGCTATAGGTGTGGAAGTAAAAGATAAATATCCTGAAAAAACGGTTTTATACATTTCTGCCGAGATTTTCACACAACAATATATTGATTCGGTAAAAAAGAACAATCGTAATGATTTCATCCATTTTTACCAATTAATCGATGTTTTAATCATTGACGACGTTCAGTTTTTATCCGGAAAATCAGGAACACAGGACGTATTTTTCCACATTTTCAACTATTTGCACCAAAACGGAAAACAGGTAATTCTAACTTCCGACAAGGCTCCTGTTGACATGCAGGATATTGAGCAGCGTTTGTTATCCCGTTTCAAATGGGGACTGTCTGCTGAATTGCACCAGCCGGATTACGAAACCAGAATTTCGATCTTAAAAAACATCCTATATCGCGATGGTGTTGAGATGCCGGAAGATATTATTGAATATGTAGCGCGCAACATCAAAAGTAACGTTAGAGAATTAGAAGGAGCTATTATTTCCTTAATCGCTCAGTCTTCTTTCAATAAAAAAGAAGTTACTATTGAATTGGCCAAAAGCGTTGTAGAGAAATTTGTTAAAAACGTAAAGAGAGAAATCTCTATCGATTATATCCAAAAAATTGTATCTGATTATTTTCAGCTTGATATCGAAACGCTTCAATCGAAAACCCGAAAGAGGCACGTGGTACAGGCGAGACAATTGGCCATGTTTTTTGCAAAGAAATTTACAAAAGCTTCTTTGGCAAACATTGGCTCACAAATTGGAGATCGTGACCACGCTACCGTATTACACGCTTGCAAAACAGTTGATAATTTAGTTTCTACAGACAAACAATTCAAAAAATTTGTCGAAGACATTAACAAAAAACTAACGCTATAAACGCGCACCATGCCAGTAAAAATCTTAATGGTTTGTTTGGGGAACATTTGCAGATCCCCTTTAGCTGAAGGTATTTTAGCTTCAAAATTGCCCGAAAATAATTTCATCGTTGACTCAGCCGGAACCGGATCCTGGCATGTAGGCCACTCCCCTGACAAACGATCTATAGCAGTTGCCAAAAAAAACGGCCTCGACATTGGAAACCAAAAAGGAAGACAATTCAAAACTGCTGACTTCACTACTTTTGATTACATCTATGTGATGGATTCTTCGAATTATGACGACGTTATCAAACTGGCTCAGAACGAAGCACAAAAAAATAAAGTTTGTCTCATTTTAGACGAATTATTTCCGGGCGAAAATGTAGATGTCCCGGACCCCTACTTCGGTGTCACCAACGGATTTGATAATGTATATCAAATGTTAGACGAAGTAACCGATATCATTTCGAAGAAACTTATCGAAAAACACTTATAAGTTCTTCTTTTCCTAACAACATAAAAAGACAGACATGAAACTTCTCGGAAAACTTTATTTAATTCCAACAACAATGGGTGAAAGCGATCCGATGGATGTTTTACCTCAAACTGTGAAAAGAAGTATCGATTTTATAGACCACTATATTGTTGAAAACGAAAAAACGGCCCGCAAATCCATAAAAGCGGTATCTCCGGAGAAAAAACAATCCGAACTAATTCTTTTTACGCTTAATAAACGTACAGAGCCAAGCGAACATTTAGACTTCATCAAACCTTTACTCGAAGGGAAAAATGTAGGTTTAATGAGCGAAGCTGGTTGTCCGGGAGTTGCCGATCCAGGTGCTGTAATTGTAAAACTGGCACATGAAAAAGGAATTCAGGTAGTACCCTTAGTTGGTCCGTCTTCTATTTTATTGGCTATGATGGCTTCTGGTATGAACGGCCAAAGTTTTACTTTCAATGGCTATTTACCAATTGATAAAGACGAAAAAAAATCGGCATTAAGATATTTTGAAAAACTGTCTCAGGATAAAAATCAGTCTCAGCTTTTTATTGAAACACCTTATAGAAACAACAAATTAGTCGAAGACATTTTACAAATACTGAATCCCTCTACGCATCTGTGTATCGCAACAGACATTACATTACCCACAGAATTCATCAAAACGATGCGTGTTTCGGACTGGAAAAAATTAAAAGTAGATTTACACAACAGGCCAACCATTTTTATCATCCATAAAATGTAAAATTGACTTCTAAATCTTATTTATGAAAAAACTATCCGTTCTGCTATTCCTTTGTTTAACACATTGTATTTCCTCTTCTGACACTAAAAAAGTATCAAAAAATACAACCGCAGAACAAAATGTTACTACAGCCAATGACGATGAAAATGCTGTTTCAGAAATAGATACCCATACAGACGATAGTGAAATTCAAATAAAAGAAGACACCACAGTCTACAATATTGATTCAATAGACGTAAAACCTGATTTTGAAGGAGGACTAAAAAAACTTCATAAATTTATCAGATTTAATTATCACTATCCCGAAGACGAGCTTCAGGTAAAAGGAACAGTCGATGTTAATTTCATAGTTGAAAAAGATGGCACTCTGAGTGATCCAAAATTCACCAAAGACGCAGGTTACGGAACAGGAAAAGAAGCCGTTCGTCTTATGAAAAAATGCCCTAGATGGTTTCCCGGAATACATAATAATGATTCCGTAAGAGTTCGTTATTACTTAACAATACCAATAGACGTATATCAAGATGAGTAAACTCCCAAACATTACCACCAGTATTTTCACTGTCATGTCTAAAATGGCAACGGAACACAATGCGATTAACCTATCACAGGGATTTCCGAATTTTCCAGTAGACGAAAGATTAACAGACATACTGGCTAAACTGACAAAAGAAAACGTGCACCAATATACTCCAATGGCCGGTTATCCGCCATTGATGGAGCAAATCGCAAAATTGGTTCACATCTCCTATAACCGAATCATCAGACCCGAAACCGAGATACTGGTTACAGCCGGAGCCACTCAGGGAATTTTCACTACCATACTGGCTTTGGTAAAAACAGGAGATGAAATCATTATCTTAGATCCGAGTTATGATTCGTATGAATCTCCGGTTTTATTGTGTAATGCAAAACCAATTCGTGTCGCGCTAAATGACGATTATACGCCTAACTGGGAAACGATAGCAAAAGCCTGTTCTTCAAAAACGAAGATGATTATCATCAATAATCCGCACAATCCCACAGGAAAAATTTTGACTGAAGATGATTTTCTTCAACTTGAAAAATTATTAGAGCAACACCCGAATGTACTGGTATTATCTGATGAAGTTTACGAGTACATCACTTTTGAAGAAAAACACATTTCGGCACATACCAAAGAATTTCTTCTAAACCGCTGCATCATGGTTTCTTCTTTCGGAAAATCATTTCACATTACGGGCTGGAAAATTGGTTATACCGTTGCTCCGGAACATTTAATGAAAGAAATCAAAAAAGTACATCAATTTTTGGTTTTTAGCGTGAATAGTATTTCACAAGCTGCTATCAGTCAGTATCTAGATGTTGTGGATGTCAGCCTGCTTGGGAAATTCTATCAGGAAAAAAGAGATTATTTCCAGAAACTGCTTCAAAACAGCCGATTTGAATTGAAACCCTGTGAAGGAACTTATTTTCAGGTGGCTTCTTATGCCGGCATTTCAAATGAAGACGATGTTACTTTCTGTAAAAAATTAATCACCGAACATGGCGTTGCCGCAATTCCAATTTCTTCTTTCTATTCCGATCACAAAGATCAAAAACTAATACGTTTTTGCTTCGCCAAAGACAATGCTACTCTTGAAGCAGCTGCAAAAAAACTATGTGATATTTAAAGTTTATCAAAAATTTATAACATTATTATGCGTGCATCCTATTTATTTAATTAATATTGTAATAAAAAGAAAATCATATGAGCTATACAGATAAAATGTTAAGAGATGACGCTTTAAAAGGCAAAGTCATTGTTGTTACAGGTGGAGGAAGCGGTTTAGGAAAAGCTATGACCAAATACTTCCTGGAATTAGGGGCTCAGGTAGCCATTACTTCAAGAGATTTAGAGAAGCTTAAAAATACTGCTGCCGAACTTGAAACCGAAACCGGAGGAAAATGTTTACCGCTTCAATGTGACGTTCGTCATTATGAAGAAGTAGAGAACATGCTTCAGGAAGTTTTAAAAACTTTTGGAAAAGTGGATGTTCTTTTAAACAATGCTGCCGGAAACTTTATCTCTCCAACAGAACGTTTATCTGCCAATGCTTTTGATACTGTTATCGATATTGTATTAAAAGGATCTAAAAACTGTACACTTGCTTTTGGTAAACACTGGATTGATACCAAACAAACCTCTGCTACGATTTTAAATATTGTAACCACTTATGCCTGGACAGGTTCAGCATACGTGGTGCCAAGTGCAACTGCAAAAGCAGGAGTTCTAGCCATGACCCGTAGTCTGGCTGTTGAATGGGCAAAATACGGAATCCGCTCGAACGCAATTGCTCCGGGTCCATTCCCTACAAAAGGTGCCTGGGATCGATTATTACCGGGAGATTTGGCCGAAAAATTCGATATGGCCAAAAAAGTGCCTTTGAAACGTGTGGGTGATCATCAGGAACTGGCTAATCTGGCTGCTTATTTAGTATCCGATTTTTCAGCTTATGTAAACGGAGACGTTATTACAATTGATGGTGGTGAATGGCTAAAAGGTGCCGGGCAATTTAATCTCTTGGAAGCAATTCCGGAAGAACTTTGGGACCAACTTGAAATGATGATCAAAGCAAAAAAGAATAAATAATTACAAGTGCTTACTAAATTCAGAATACTTTATTAAAACTATACTGATTGCACGAAATCCCGATGGCATTGCTATCGGGATTTTTTTTGCACAACTACTTACTCCTGTCAGCAAACCGGCAATACAAGTAGTTCAGTACGCATTTCCTTGTATTGCTCCGCTGACCAGAGAGTCAAAATTGTTGTATTATTTACACCATTCGCAATTTTCTTAATTAATCCGGAATCTCCGTTAAACTTCTTCTTATAAATTCAATTTTAAAGTTCGGATTCCATTATCAATCCACTTAAATTATTATTTTTGCCGTACAAATATATAACACAAATTTTATGCTCATTATTGGACTTGCAGGAGGAACAGGAAGTGGAAAAACAACAGTAGTACACCAAATCATGAATGAATTACCGGACACTGAAGTGGGCGTAATTTCTCAGGATTCGTATTATAAAGAGACAACGAATTTGTCGTTTGACGAAAGAGCATTAATCAACTTTGACCACCCGCGTGCGATAGATTTTGAATTACTGGTAAAACACCTTAAAGCATTAAAAGCTGGAGAAACTATCGATCAGCCTGTATATTCTTTCATACAACACAACAGAACCGACGATACGGTTTCGACTCACCCGAGAAAAGTTATGATTGTGGAAGGAATTTTAATTTTAACAAATCCGGAATTACGTGATCTTTTTGACATTAAAATCTTTGTTCACGCCGATTCAGACGAAAGATTAATCCGTCGTTTAAAAAGAGACATTTCTGAACGCGGACGTGATATTGACGAAGTTTTAACTCGTTATCAAAACACTTTAAAACCAATGCACGAACAGTTTATAGAACCTTCTAAAGCTTTCGCAGACATTATCATTCCAAACGACAAATACAATACCGTTGCCATTGATGTTGTCCGGGCTGTAATTAATCAACGAATTTTATAATTTTTATTGTAAATTTATTGCATCAAAATTAGAAGATCCATTTAACCTTTTGTGCCTGACCAAGGCACAAAAGGATTATCACTTCTGCCAGAATCAAAACACCAGTCGAAATTACACAACACAAGCGGTTAAATAAAAACTAAAATGAAAAATCCATATAAAGACAAAAAATGGTTCAAACTCCTGAGCAACAAATATGTTTGGGTGTTATTGTTTTTTGTGGTATGGATGTTATTCTTAGATAATTATTCTTATTTTGATCATCGTTTTCTGGACAATCAAATCCACGAATTACAAGACAATAAAAAATACTATCAGGACGAAATAAAAAAGGATCAGGAACAGATCAAACAGCTTAAAAATCCTGAACAAATAGAGAAATATGCCCGCGAGAAGTACTTTATGAAAAAAGACAGCGAAGATATTTACATCATCCAATTTGAAGGAGACACCATTCAAGATAAAGAATAACCCGAAAAAATACCCAATGGCCACTACCCTATTCGACGATTTTAACCCGATTTCATCCAAACAATGGAAACAAAAAATTCAGTTTGAATTAGATGGAGCCGATTACAACCAGACCGTAATTTGGAATTCTCCCGAAGATATTCAGGTAAAACCATTTTACGACCGTGATGAATTCACAAAGGCTGTACCTGTACAAACGCAGGTTTCAAACTTTAAAATCTGCCAGAACATTTTTGTTTACGATATCGAGAAATCAATTCAAAGAGCCATCAATACACTTGAAAGAGGTGCCGAAAGCTTACGCTTTACCATCGAAAACGAAACTACTGATGTTCAGAAATTACTGGAAGCACTTCCTTTAGAAAACAGAGTTGTTTACTTTAATTTGAATTTCATTTCAATCGATTTCGTACAACTGTTAGACCGCATTTCAATTGAAAAGAAAGCGATTTTCTATTGCAACCTTGACCCTATTGGCCATTTGGCGCGAGAAGGAAACTGGTTTACAACAGCCGATAAAAGCAATTTTGATACTCTCGAAAAAATAACAAAAGCCGTAACCAATATCTCCGTTTTAAGTGTAGATTTAGGTTTATATCAAAATGCCGGTGCCAATATCACACAGCAAATCGCGTACAGTTTAGCACATGCCAACGAATACCTGAACCGATTTCCCACTGTGACCCAACCCATTGTTTTTGAAGTTTCGGTAGGCACCAATTATTTCTTTGAAATTGCCAAGCTTCGTGCATTGCGAAAGCTTTTCAACTTAATTGCCGCGGAATACAATTCCGACTTAGAATGTCATTTATTGGTGACACCAACCAAACGAAATAAAACGATTTACGATTATAACGTTAACATGCTGCGCACCACAACTGAATGCATGTCGGCTATTTTGGGCGGTGCAGATGCTATCGCCAACTTACCTTACGATTCCTTGTATCATAAAGACAATGAATTTGGTGACCGAATCGCCCGCAATCAATTGCTGGTTTTAAAACACGAAAGTTACTTTGACAAAGTCGATAATCCGGCAGATGGCAGTTATTACATTGAAAGCCTGACCCTGCAGCTGGCCGAAAAAAGCTTAGCCTTGTTTAAAGACATCGAAGCAAACGGAGGTTTCCTAAAACTTTTAAACGACGGATCGATCAAAAAGAAAATCCAGGAAAGTGCCGCAAAAGAACAGGAATTGTTCGACTCCAAAAAAGAAATTTTGTTAGGTACCAACAAACATCCCAACAAAGAAGACAAAATGAAACACGATTTAGAATTGTTTCCTTTCGTAAAAGTAAAACCAAGAAAAACATTAATTACTCCAATAATAGAAAAAAGACTGGCCGAAAAACTCGAGCAGGAACGTCTAGAACTTGAATAATCTTTTAAAGTAGTTAATTAAACCATACAACGAAGAGTCTCCATGATTAGAAAAGACCTTACACATATTACGTTAGATGTCGACAGTGCAAAGTTAGACGTGCAGAAGCCTGACTCAGAATCCGCACTTCAGAACTTTACAACAGCTGAAGGGATTGAGCTCAAAAAAAAGTACGCTGACAAAGATATTGAAGATTTAGAGTTCCTGAATTTCGGAGCCGGATTTGCACCAAATTTACGCGGACCTTATGCTACAATGTACGTGAGACGTCCGTGGACGATTCGTCAATATGCAGGATTTTCAACCGCAGAAGAAAGCAATGCTTTTTACAGAAGAAATTTAGCTGCCGGACAAAAAGGACTTTCCATTGCTTTTGATTTACCAACCCATCGCGGTTATGATTCCGATCATGAACGAGTGGTTGGGGATGTTGGAAAAGCCGGAGTAGCGATCGATTCTGTTGAAGACATGAAAGTATTGTTCGATCAGATTCCACTTGACGAAATGTCGGTTTCGATGACGATGAACGGAGCCGTTTTACCTATTATGGCTTTTTATATTGTGGCAGCCGAAGAACAGGGTGTAGCTATCGAAAAATTATCCGGAACCATACAAAACGATATTCTGAAAGAGTTTATGGTGCGTAATACGTACATTTACCCTCCAACTCCTTCCATGAAAATCATTGCTGATATTTTTGAATTTACGAGCAAAAAAATGCCCAAATTCAATTCTATTTCCATTTCAGGATACCACATGCAGGAAGCCGGTGCCACTGCCGATATTGAATTGGCTTACACCTTAGCCGATGGCCTTGAATATATCAGAACTGGGCTTTCAACCGGAATGACTATTGATGATTTTGCGCCAAGATTGTCTTTCTTTTGGGCGATTGGAATGAATCATTTTATGGAAATTGCCAAAATGAGAGCAGGTCGAATGATCTGGGCAAAACTAGTCCAGCAATTTAATCCTAAAAGCGACAAATCTCTAGCGCTTCGAACACACTGTCAGACCAGTGGCTGGAGTTTAACAGAACAGGATCCTTTTAACAATGTAGCCAGAACTTGTATCGAAGCCACGGCAGCAGCCTTTGGCGGAACACAGTCACTGCATACCAATGCACTAGATGAAGCTATTGCTTTACCTACTGATTTCTCGGCAAGAATTGCCCGAAACACGCAAATCTTTCTACAAGAAGAAACTAAAATTACCAAAACGGTTGATCCCTGGGGAGGAAGTTATTATGTGGAAAGCTTAACCGATGAAATACTAAAAAGTACCTGGAAACTGATTGAAGAAGTCGAGGAACTAGGCGGAATGACAAAGGCCATTGAAGCCGGAATTCCGAAATTAAGAATCGAAGAAGCAGCGGCCAGAAAACAAGCAAGAATAGACAGCGGACAAGATATAATTGTAGGTGTCAATCAATATCGCTTAGAAAAAGAAGATCCTTTGCATATTCTGGATGTTGACAACCAGATGGTACGTAAACAGCAAATCGATCAGCTTACAACAATTAAAGCAACAAGAGATACTGAAAAAGTAAATCAATCACTCGAAAAATTAATTCATTGTGCAAAAACCGGAGAAGGAAACTTACTAGCAATTGCAATTGAAGCCGCCCGAAACAGAGCGACTTTAGGAGAAATTAGCGATGCCCTTGAAAGTGTATTCGGCAGATTCAAAGCACAAATTAAATCCTTTAGCGGTGTGTATAGTGCAGCAATAAAAAACGACGAGAATTTTGAAAAGGCAAAACAATTAGCGGATGCCTTTGCCAAACAGGAAGGAAGACGTCCGAGAATTATGATTGCAAAAATGGGTCAGGACGGACATGACCGAGGCGCAAAAGTAGTGGCTACCGGTTATGCCGATGTAGGTTTCGACGTAGACATAGGTCCGCTTTTCCAAACACCAGCTGAAGCTGCCAAACAGGCTGTTGAAAATGACGTACACATATTAGGCGTTTCATCACTCGCTGCCGGGCATAAAACGCTGGTACCTCAGGTAATTGAAGAACTTAAAAAACACGGACGAGAAGATATTATGGTCATAGTAGGCGGAGTAATTCCGGCACAGGATTATCAATTTCTCTTTGATGCCGGAGCAGTAGCAGTATTTGGTCCCGGGACAAAAATTAGTGAAGCTGCTATTAAAATCTTAGAAATTTTAATAGACTAAAATAAAAAAATCCCGATAAACTCGGGATTTTTTTATTTTTCTGTTTGATGTCTTTTAAGGGTGTATCGTAGCGTTACTATCCGCTTCAATATAAGAAAGATCATAACCTGCAAAGGCTTTCAGGTAACTTTTTAATGAAGTCCCATAAGCATCTCTAAAATGTCTGCCTCCGTTATTCTTAAAAAAGTTTTTAACCGAACCGGCACCTCCAAGATGTGCAGCGGCTAAAATACCAGACTCGGTAATTTCAATACCACTGATCACTTTCCCTTCATACTTTTCGATTTCATTACGCAAAATCCATTTGTTTTTGGACAATAACGCAATAAAAGCTTTTTCCTGTAAGGCAGGATCCTTTAAAAAGGCTTTGTTGTTTCGAACACCAATGGCTCTCAGTGCCTGAGTCCCAAATTGATATTTTCCCATATAACCAAGTGAATTTACCAAACGGTATTTTCCTTGAGATTCTTTAAAAGCGACGGCTTCTTTAAAACCAATAAGGCGCTTTCCGGTAAATGGGGTGTTTAATTTGTGTAAGGTAGGATAATCATCCTCTTCCTGCGATGGAAACAGGTATTCAGATCCATCTGTTTTTTCTATTAGAAACCACGGTTTGGTTTCCAGATTAAAGGGTTTAAAACCCAAAGTCAAAAATGTAATAATAACGATCAAACTCGCATAAAAATACCACTTCTTTATCATAAATTGTTTTTCTTCAAAACGCTGTCACCTTTTTGAAATTTCTACGGTGCAAAGGTAATAAAAAACAAACAATACTGATAATCAACAAGTTAAGGTTTTCTAAAAATAGAAGGCATGTGCTTTAAGCCCTTTATTGGCGGAGTATTCGAGAGTTGGAGCCGGAATTTTTATAGTGTTAAAAACGGAAAAAATAGTTTTCAAAAAATGCGATTTTGTTTCAATTTTTGTCAAATCTACGTCAAAACTAAGATAAATCTGACGAAATCTTTCAGTGTTTTGAGCGAAATCCAGATTATCTTTTTGTAAATTTCCTGTCAACATTCCCTCCGCTCCATAACCAAAAGCCAGATTTAACCACTTTGGAATTTTGCTTTCTTTTGCGAAAGAATGAAGATTTACAGAAAGCCAATAGGTCTGTCCGTTGTAATCTTTTAAGAGCTGTTCATTTAAAGAACTTCCCAATGTCTGAGGTCTTAAATTTGCGTAATGTGTAGTGTGAAAAGAAAATTTTGGAACAATGCGTTGTTCTTTCCAAAGTAATTCCTGAGAAACATACAAGGCAGTACCCGTTGCATTGGCGATAATATCACCTGAAGAAGCGCCCCATTCGGCCGAAAAACCATCCAGAACTTCAACAGCCGTTAAGAAAGCAAAACCTAAACCTGCTCCGTAAATCAGTTGCTTTTTTTGATCGACACCACTCCAGTTCATCATTTCAGCGCCAAACCTTCCCAAATGATATGCTGAATACATATGCCCTACTTTATCCATCTGAAGCCATTCGTTATTATCATTTATAAAATGAAAATTAGAACGCGGATAATCGGCATACCAAAGCTGGTTTAAACCCAGCAATGTTACTGAAGCCAGAGCAGCTTCAGTAACGATAACTGTATTTTGTCGTTTCTTATTTAAGGTGTCCGAAGGAGTTAAAAAACTTTCGAACCTGCTTTGGGCATTCACAGAAAAAACACCCGGCAACATCAAAACCGATAAGAAAAATATATTTTTAAAACTCAAAACTATCTTGTTACGCCCTGACTGGCAATCCAGTCTGAATATTTTTTTGCATTTACATTATGTTCGGCCAAAGTAGCAGCAAATTCGTGGTATCCGAAACGTTCAACACTAGCGCAAAAATAAATATAATCGTTTTTTTCCGGATTTAAAACCGCTTCGAGAGCTGTAATATCTGGCATCGCGATCGGTCCCGGAGGAAGTCCAATATTCACATACGTATTGTATGGAGATCGCATAAGCAAGTCGTTGTAGAATACTCTTTTGATCACTTGGTCAAAATTGTTATCTCTAAGTTTTAAAGCATAAATTACGGTCGGATCTGCCTGAAGTGGCATTTCTAAACGCAAACGATTCAAATAAACACCGGCAATACGAGGTCTTTCATCTTTTTTTACGGATTCTTTATGAACGATCGAAGCTAAAATAGTAACCTGAACCGGAGTTAATCCCTGTTTTTTTGCCTTTTCAATTCTCTCGGCAGTCCAGAAATTATGATATTCCTTGATCATTTTATCACGGAATTTCTCTGCAGAAGTATTCCAGTAAATTTCATAAGTATTCGGGATAAACATGGCAAAGACATTGTCTTCGTTGAAACCGTTTGCTTTCAAAAATTCCGGATCTTTAAAGGCTTTCATCAAAGACAAACTGTCGGCTTCGATTTCAGAACCTACTCTTCCTGCAAAATTTTCCAGACGCTCCTGATTGTTAAAAGCTAATTTTACCGGAACATTAGAACGCATGGCGCGAACCAAATCCATATTATTCATGTCTTTTTTAAGCAAAAAACGACCTGACTTTACATTTTCAGGATAGCTTCTTTTGTTGGCCACCATCTCAAAATCTTCAAAATTCTTGATATAGGGCTCTAATATTTTCTTTACATCGGTATAATTAGCTCCTGTAGGAACATACACGTACAATTCTTTCTCTTCGAATTTGGTATTGGCACTGAAGATTTTACTAATTAAAATAAATCCGTAAACCATTAAAACTGAAATTACGGCAACAGCAGCTAACGTGATGATTTTTTTTATGCTCAAAGTTTTAAATTTAAATGTGTTTATTAATTAACTGAAACATTGCTTCGTCCTGATACTGGTTGTGGAGCAAAATCCAATCTTTCTTAATTCCTATTTTCTCAAAGCCAAATTTAGTAAAAAGAGCTACACTTGGTACATTTCCCACAGCAATATTTGCATATAATTGGTGCAAATTTAAATTGTGAAATGCATAGTTAATTAAAAGCCCTAATGCCTCAGATCCAACTTTTTGATTTCTATTTTCATCTTTTTGAATGACAATTCCAATACCTGCTCTGTTATTTTTCGGATCAAATTCAAACAAATCAATTAATCCAATCGCCGGAAAGTCCTGATCCTGGCAAATCGCCAAACGCAGTTGCTTGGCCTCGTAAATATCCTGTTGTGCATTTTCAAGATACTGGCGTATCAAAAACCTGCTGTAAGGGGTTTGTGTGTTACTCACTTCCCAAATGCTTTCATCATTTTCCATAGCATACACAAATTCCAAATCATTGGGTTCTAATGCACGCAGATAAATCGAGTCGCCTTTGAGTGTTATCATTTGATTTTTGATTGTAGATTTTAGATTGCTGATTTTTGTGCTTAAATTTCAATAGTTCCTTTGAAAACAAATTTGGCAGGTCCTGTCAAGAAAACATTGGTAAAATGATCTCCTGATTTGTCAAAAGAAACTACCAGTTTACCGCCTTCAACATTCAAATTAATGGAAGTTTCATCGGTTAACCCAATAGCATTCATCGCGATTGCTACTGCGGTTGCTCCTGTTCCGCAAGCTAAAGTTTCATCTTCAACACCTCTTTCATACGTACGTAATGAAAAAGTACTGTTGTCTACTTTTTTCACAAAATTAATATTGCTTCCTTTTTCGCCATACAACTCGCCATAACGAATTGCCGCACCGTTTTCTTTGACATTGTAATGCTCCAAATCATCCACAAGCTGTACGTGATGTGGTGAACCTGTATTCAAAAAAGTATAAGCCTCTTTCTTTTGCACTTCATCAACATCAATCATTTGTAACGAAATAATAGCATCCTCTCCTACCGAAGCATGATGCAAACCGTCGGTTGCAATAAAAGTAGTTTTATCGTCAATTACCCCCAATTGATTGGCAAAAGCAACCAGACAACGACCACCATTTCCGCACATCGAACTCTGATTTCCATCTGAATTATAATAGACCATTCTAAAGTCAGTGTCTGTATCATTTTCTAGCAAAATAAGTCCGTCTGCACCTATTCCGAAACGTCTGTCGCACAGGCGTTCAATCAATTTAATATTGTCTTTTGGAAAGAACTCTGATCGGTTGTCAATCATCACAAAATCGTTCCCTGTACCCTGATATTTATAAAATTCTATTTGCATTTTTTTCTCGTTAATAACCACAAAAGTACGAACAAATAATTAATGAAATGTTAATCAATGTTAAAGAGCGTTAAACCGTTTTTCCAAATAATTTTTTGAAGTATTTTTACGTTAAAATAACCAATAATATAAACTGCAATATGAAAAGATTTTCAACCTTGTTTTTAGTTTCACTGCTTAGTGGTGCGACTACCCTTGGTGCTTACAAATTGTTATTTGAAAGCAACAATTCTTTTTTTGGAAGAGGAAATTCTGTTGTTACTCTTGCCCCCAATTCATTTGGAAGAAACGTAGCTTTATCTGCTGAAACGGTTGATTTTACAGCGGCCGCAGATAAAACCATTCACACTGTTGTGCACGTAAAAAATGTTTCGCGAAGAACAGTCAGCAATCCGATGATGGAATTTTTCTACGGTTATGGAGGTCAACAGCAGCAAGAGCAGGTTGGAACCGGATCCGGAGTTATTATTTCAGAAGACGGATACATTGTAACCAACAATCACGTAATTAAAGATGCTACGGAAATTGAAATCACGCTGAACAATAAAAAGTCATACAAGGCTAAACTAATAGGTACCGATTCTAAAATGGATATCGCTTTACTGAAAATTAATGCCGACGAAAAATTACCTTATACTGCTTTTGCTAATTCTGATTCTGTAAAAATTGGAGAATGGGTCTTGGCTGTAGGAAATCCGTATAACTTAACTTCCACGGTTACGGCCGGAATTGTTTCAGCAAAAGCCAGAAATCTGGACACCAACGGAATCCAGTCTTTCATTCAGACCGATGCTGCAGTAAACCCCGGAAATAGTGGTGGTGCCTTAGTCAATACCAGAGGCGAATTGATTGGGATTAATACCATGATTTCTTCCATGACCGGTTCTTATGTTGGATATTCGTTTGCCGTTCCGTCTAATATTGCCCGAAAAATAATCGAAGACATTATGGAATTCGGAAACGTACAAAGAGGTATCCTGGGTGTTGAAGGTGGAGAATTGAACAGTACCGCTTCTAAAGAGTTAGGCATTACAGAGACACAAGGTTTCTACATTAGCAAAGTATCCAAAAACTCCGGTGCCGAAAAAGCCGGACTTGGTAAAGGAGATATCATCGTGAAACTTGACGACCAAAATATTGCAACTTATGCAGACCTGTCAGGTTACATCAATACAAAACGTCCAAATGATGTCGTTAAAGTGACCTATATTAAAGATGGAAAAACAAAAACAGTTCCGGTAACTTTAAGTAAAAATGAATTTTTCAGTACTGAGTTTAAAGGAATTGAATTAGAAAATATTGATGCTGCGGATAAAAAGAGATTCAAAATTGACTATGGTGTAAAAATCAGAAGTATAACGAATGAAAATTTAATGCAGTATCAAAATGAGTTGCAAGGTAATATCATTCTGAGTATTGATAATGTAAAAGCAACCAATATCGAAACGGTTTCTAAGTTATTAAACAGAAAAAATGAAGGACAAAGCGTACGTCTTGAAATGATAAGTAAATCGGGTGAAATACTTAGAATTATTATTTAAGTCTCGGTTTTCAGTCACAGTTCTCAGTCGCAGTTTGCAGTCATAGTTTACAGTTTTTTTTCACTGAAAACTGTACACTGAGACTGCAAACTCAAAAAAAAAGTCATCTTAGAAATAAGGTGACTTTTTTTATTTTCATCCAAATACGAAGCTGCATTTTTGTTAATCGGAGCTCTCTTTTTTACTCCTAGATAAAAATTATTTTTTACAGCCAATTCAAAAATAAATCATAAAATAGTTTACGAAATCGATTGAAATGGGTACTTTTGCGCAAAATTTAAAAATAGTCGTGTATTTATTTTTTCAATTTAATCAATTATGAGCAAAAAATCTTTGTACCAAAAAGAGGTATCATTACAAGTCGACCGAAGAAGAGCTGGTGTCGAATTAATTAAAATCATAAGCGATTTATGGTATGACAAATCCATCGAAATGGTTCTATTCAAAAACCAATTACTGGATAAAAATGTCAGCGATATTATCAATTTGCATCAATATGCCGGTGAATTTGTAGGGAAGCCTATCACCATTTTTGATTCAGTTGAAATCGCCAGAGTTGTTTTGTCTTTAGATCTTCCGCCTGCTAAATTAGATCTTGGAAAACTAACTTATGAATATCGTTTGGAAGATGAAAAATATCCTGATGCGCGATATTTTGTAATCGAGAAATTGAAAGAAGCAAAATCTTCAGAAGAAATTCAGCCAAAAGATGTTGTTTTGTATGGTTTTGGAAGAATTGGCCGTTTATTAGCCAGAGAATTAATGTCTAAAACCGGAAAAGGAAATCAATTGCGATTGAGAGCGATTGTTACCAGAGATAAAAATGATGCTTCAACATTAGAGAAAAGAGCTTCTCTATTGCGATACGATTCAATTCACGGAGATTTTCAGGGATCAGTTACTGCCGATCCAAAAAACAATGCATTGATTATCAACGGAACCACCGTACATATCATTACTGCAAATTCACCAGAAGAAATTGATTACACACTATACGGAATCAATGATTCATTGGTAATTGATAATACAGGAGCTTTTACTACAGAAGAAGCTTTAAGAAGACATTTAACTTCTAAAGGAGCCAGTAAAGTTTTATTGACTGCTCCTGGAAAAGGAGTTCCAAATATTGTACATGGTGTAAACCATAACGAATACAATCCTGACGAAATTGATATTTTCTCGGCTGCATCCTGCACAACAAATGCAATTACGCCAGTTTTAAAAGCTGTCGAAGATACATTAGGTGTAGTAAAAGGGCATTTAGAGACTATTCATGCTTATACAAACGATCAGAATTTGGTCGACAATATGCATAAAAAATATCGTCGTGGAAGAGCTGCAGCTTTAAACATGGTAATTACCGAAACTGGTGCCGGAAGTGCTGTTGCAAAAGCATTACCATCATTGGAAGGAAAATTAACTTCAAATGCAATTAGAGTTCCTGTTCCAAACGGTTCTTTGGTAGTTCTTAATTTAGAAGTTAAAAAAGCAACTACGATCCCGGCGATCAATAAGATCATGAAAAAATACGCTTTAGAAGGCGAATTGGTAGAACAAATCAAATATTCATTGAATAACGAATTGGTTTCTTCTGATATTGTAGGAACTTCAGCTCCTTCAATTTATGACAGTAACGCTACAATTGTTTCTAAAGACGGGAAAAACATTGTATTATACATTTGGTACGATAACGAATACGGTTATAGCCATCAGGTAATTCGTTTGGCAAAATACATTGCCAAAGTAAGACGTTTTACTTACTACTAGGATATACCAAAACCATCCATACTGCAAAAGCCATCAAGTTTTCCTGATGGCTTTTGCTTTTTTAATTGTAAGCCAGTTCAATTCTACTCGCTTAAAATAGACTTACACCACTTCCTTAAATTATATTGGTAAAACGGTAGTGCTCTTTACTTCAGAAATAACAAAAACAGTATTGATAAGAGAAACCTCGGGAAGGACAGATAATTTTTTTTGATGAAAATGATGATAGCTTTCCATATCAGGAATGATCACTTTTAACATATAATCAAAATTTCCCGAAACATAGTTACACTCAACCACTTCCGGTAAATTTAAAATCGACTGATTGAATCCTTCCGACGTATCATAAGTCTGTTTGGTTAGTGTGACCTGGCAATACACCGTCAGATTGTTACCTAGTTTTTTCTTGTTTAAAATCGAAACATACTTCTCTATAACTCCTTCTTTTTCAAGACGTTTCACCCGATCATGAACAGGTGTCAAAGACAGGTTTATTTTGTTTGCGATATCTTTTAAAGTATAATGCGCATTTTCCTGTAAAAGTCGTAAGATTTTCTTGTCAATATCATCTAAAGCCATAACGAAATCGTTTTCATTGATTAATAAAATTTAGTCATTTTTTCTTTTTAGAGGCAATTTAATTTCCTTAAACAGTATATTTTTCTGTAAAAGTAAAAAATAAAATAATATTTTCTTATTTATTACTCATTAATCAATAATATATTCTCTATCTGTAGTTTTGTAAAACAATTTCAACAAAAAATAAAAAAGATAACAAAATGATAATAGGTGTTCCAAAAGAAATCAAGAATAATGAGAACCGTGTAGCATTAACTCCAGCAGGAGTTTCTGAAATGAAAAAACACGGACATACTGTTTATGTACAAGCTACTGCCGGTTTAGGAAGTGGTTTCGCTGATGAAGAGTATGCAAATGCAGGTGCGGTAGTTTTAGGAACTATTGAAGAAGTATATGCAATTGCTGAAATGATTATTAAAGTAAAAGAGCCAATTGCTTCTGAGTACCCATTAATCAAGAAAGATCAATTATTATTTACTTATTTCCACTTTGCTTCATCAGAACCATTAACTCATGCTATGCTTGAAAAAGGTGCTGTATGTTTGGCTTACGAAACAGTTGAAAAAGCAGATCGTAGTTTACCATTATTAGTACCAATGTCTGAAGTAGCGGGACGTATGGCTATTCAACAAGGTGCAAAATACCTTGAAAAACCATTAAAAGGAAGAGGAATTCTTTTAGGAGGTGTTCCAGGTGTACCACCAGCAAAAGTATTGGTTTTAGGTGGTGGAATCGTAGGAACTCAGGCTGCTAAAATGGCTGCTGGTTTAGGTGCTCAGGTAACTATCATGGACTTAAGCTTACCACGTTTACGTTATTTAGATGATATCATGCCAGCTAACGTGAATACAGAAATGTCTAACCACTACAACATCACAAAAGCAATCGCTACTGCTGATTTAATTGTTGGTGCAGTTCTAATTCCAGGAGCAAAAGCACCTCACTTGATCACTCGTGATATGTTAAAATTAATGCGTCCAGGAACTGTTGTTGTTGACGTAGCAGTAGATCAGGGTGGATGTATCGAGACTTGTACTCCTACAACTCACGAAAACCCAACTTTCATTATTGATGATATTGTTCACTATTGTGTAGCTAATATGCCGGGAGCTGTTCCTTACACTTCTACTTTAGCTTTAACAAATGCAACTTTACCATACGCTGTACAATTAGCAAACAAAGGATGGGAAAAAGCTTGTAACGAAAACGAAGAATTGAAAAAAGGATTAAACATCGCTAATGGAAAAATCCTTTACAAAGGAGTTGCAGAAGCTTGGAATCTACCTTTCAACGAAGAATTAGTGTTAACAAACGCATAGTCTTAACATTAAAATAAGTGCTTACTAAAACACTATCAAAAGGCTTTTCTTAATTGAGAAGCCTTTTTTTATACCCACAAAAAAAACCTGTCATGAAAAACAAGACAGGTTTTTTTATTATTTTATAAGTATGAACTATTTTTCATCCAAAACTTCCTGCAATACTTTTGCTTCGGTTCCATTTGGAAAACTTACTTTAATTTTTTGCGCTATTGTCGGAGCAATTTCTGTAATCGCTTTTTTATCATAGGATTCTCCTTTTTTAATGTGCCATCCATAAAAAATAGCCGGTACGTGAGTATCATAACTATAAGGCGTTCCGTGTGATGTTCCTGTAGTAGAATATTCGATATCTCCAGGTTTATCCAAAATAATTAAGTCTCCATTTTGAGTAACATCATAGCCTTTTGCCACAAAATCAAGGTAATAATCCTTACCGGAATTGGCCAAAATTTCTTCCTCTGTATACACTCGCTTCACCTGAGGTTGCGAAATTAGAAACTCTTTGAAAATCTGTTTTACTTTCGCCAATTCAAGTCCTTTTTTCTTAAGAACTGGTTTATTCAAAAACACATTAAAGTTGGAATAATTTAGAATTAAATCTACACCAAATGTTTTTATAGAGAAATCTTGTAAACTCTTTTTTACTTCCTTTGCAGGGTAATTATTTACATTATATTTTCTGTCTTTTAAGTAAATTACATTTTCAGCACCTGCATGATCTGCCGTTAAAAATAATAAGTAATTGTCTTTCCCAACAGTCTTATCCAAATAATTCAAAAAGTCAGCTATCGTCTGATCCAGTCTCAAATAGGTATCCTGAAGCTCCATAGATCTTGGCCCAAGTAAATGCCCTACGTAATCTGTAGAAGAAAAACTAACCGTTAAGAAATCTGTAATACTATCTTTTCCTAATTCTTCTTTCTCAATTGCTTTCATAGCAAACTCAGCTAATAAATCATTCCCATAAGGTGTAGCTCTTAAGATTCCGGCATCATTCTTTTCATACATATTCTTTAAGTCATAAGGAAAAACCGGAGCGGCACTTCCGTATAACTTTCCTTCATAAGGATTATTATCCGGTAAACTCTCGTTATAAACCGAAGCTGGCTTATACAAATCCCATCCCTTATTGATATATGGCATATAATGTTTTTCATTATTGAAATCTGAAACCCATTGCGGTAACTTTTCACCGTAGAAAGTACTCGAAATAAACGAACCTGTCTTACTGTACCAAAAAGCCCAGTTTGCAAAATGTCCAGCCGGTAAGATCGCTCCACGGTCTTTAAGACTCATACCAATCACCTTTCCTTCAAAATTAGTTGCCATTCTCACTTCATCGGTAATAGTAGTACTTTGCAGATTTTTAGGCGACATAGCCCCTTCTTCTACCGTACCATCCCCTACTGTTTTCACACCCGCATCATCCGTACAATACGTTTCCTTACCAAGCGTTCTGCTAAACCATTCATTCCCGACAATTCCATGAGTTGCAGGAGTAGTTCCGGTATATATAGAAGCATGCCCGGGTGCCGTATAGGTAGGCATATAATTGTAATGCATATTTTGAAAAGTATATCCATTATTCATCAATCGTTTAAATCCATTAGACGAAAAATCATCTGAGAACCGATACAAATATTCCATTTTCATCTGGTCTACCACAATACCTACCACCAACTTAGGGCGCTGTTGAGCACTTAAATTTGAGATTACAAATAGTGTCAACAATACAATAGTTTTTTTCATACTTAAATTATAATGTTTCAAACAAAAATACTGATTCACTTTTAAAAAAAACTACCATACCAACTTAAAAAACTAAAATCGACTATAATTTAACAGAATCAAAACTAATAAGATAACTATGGCGTTCCCCTCCGGGTCGGGCTGTTCGCTAAATCTTTTGCGATAAAGGTTTTCGGAGATTATTAGAAGATTAAAGGCATCGCAAAAGGATACCGCTGCCATCCCTAACGCAGTTTACAGCAAAAAAGAAGATTACCCAAAGGATACAACCTAAAATAAAAAACAAACAGAAAAAAATCCGCTCCCATCCTCTTTTTCGCGCAGCGAATCAGCACAATCCGCGATCTATTTTAAAACAGTAGATCAGCCAAGGATATAACCCAAAATAAAGAACAAACACAAAAAAGATCCGTTCCAATCCGCGTTTTCGCATAGCGAATCAGTACCATCCGCGGTCTGTTTTTTAACCACAAAGATTGGTTTGATACTTTTTTTTGCAATTTCTAAGAATTTCAGAAGATTTAAAAACCGCTATAAAACAAAAAACCCTGTTTCGATTAGAAACAGGGTTTAAAAAAAGAAAGGCGACGACATACTCTCCCACATAACTGCAGTACCATCTGCGCAGGCGGGCTTAACTACTCTGTTCGGGATGGGAAGAGGTGAGCCCCGCCGCAATAACCACCTTAAGAAGTTATAATTGCTTTGGGCAATTTTTTTTAATTAATAATTGATAATTCACAATTGATAATTAAAATAATATTTTAACATACTGAGATAAAGAAAAGTACTTTTATTTACTATTTTAGAAAGTTTCTTCCTCCGGGTTGCCCCGGAGGAAAAGGGTGTACATAAGCTTACGGATTATTAGTACTACTCGACTATGACATTACTGCCTTTACATCTATAGCCTATCAACGTGGTCATCTTCCACGATCCTTAAAAGAAATCTCATCTTGTGGTGGGTTTCGCGCTTATATGCTTTCAGCGCTTATCCCTTCCAAACGTAGCTACTCTGCGGTGCCCCTGGCGGGACAACAGATACACTAGAGGTTTGTCCAATTCGGTCCTCTCGTACTAGAATCAGATCCACTCAAATTTCTAACGCCCACAGTAGATAGAGACCGAACTGTCTCACGACGTTCTGAACCCAGCTCGCGTGCCACTTTAATGGGCGAACAGCCCAACCCTTGGGACCTTCTCCAGCCCCAGGATGTGACGAGCCGACATCGAGGTGCCAAACCCCCCCGTCGATATGAGCTCTTGGGGGAGATCAGCCTGTTATCCCCGGCGTACCTTTTATCCTTTGAGCGATGGCCCTTCCATGCGGAACCACCGGATCACTATGCTCTACTTTCGTACCTGATCGACCTGTATGTCTCTCAGTCAAGCTCCCTTATGCCATTGCACTCTACGCACGGTTACCAAGCGTACTGAGGGAACCTTTAGAAGCCTCCGTTACTCTTTTGGAGGCGACCACCCCAGTCAAACTACCCACCAAGCAATGTCCCCCGCAATACGGGGTTAGGCCTCAGATAAACAAAGGGTTGTATTTCAACAATGACTCCACAACGCCTGGCGACGCCACTTCACAGTCTCCAACCTATCCTACACATCATTTATCCAAGGTCAATACTAAGCTATAGTAAAGGTGCACAGGGTCTTTTCGTCCCACTGCGGGTAAACGGCATCTTCACCGTTACTACAATTTCACCGAGCTCATGGCTGAGACAGTGTCCAGATCGTTACACCATTCGTGCAGGTCGGAACTTACCCGACAAGGAATTTCGCTACCTTAGGACCGTTATAGTTACGGCCGCCGTTTACTGGGGCTTCAATTCAATGCTTCTCCGAAGATAACATCTCCTCTTAACCTTCCAGCACCGGGCAGGTGTCAGGCCCTATACTTCATCTTACGATTTTGCAGAGCCCTGTGTTTTTGATAAACAGTCGCCTGGACCTCTTCACTGCGGCCCCGATTGCTCGGGGCGACCTTTCTCCCGAAGTTACAGGTCTATTTTGCCTAATTCCTTAGCCATGAATCTCTCGAGCACCTTAGGATTCTCTCCTCAACTACCTGTGTCGGTTTACGGTACTGGTACTAATTACCTGAAGTTTAGAGGTTTTTCTTGGAAGCCCTTAGGCGCACTATCTCTTTGTCCGAAGACTCCGAGTACTATCGTATTTCCCCAAGACGCGTGGATTTGCCTGCGCATCTTATAGGTAGGTACTTCAACGAACTATTCCGTCAGTTCGCGGCGCTTTCATCACTCCGTCACCCCATCACAGTAATTAGTAGTACGGGAATATTAACCCGTTAGCCATCGACTGTCCCTTTCGGGTTCGCCTTAGGACCAGACTAACCCACAGCTGATTAGCATAGCTGTGGAAACCTTAGTTTTTCGGTGTGCGGGTTTCTCGCCCGCATTATCGTTACTTATGCCTACATTTTCTTTTCTAACCAGTCCAGCATACCTGACGATACACCTTCAACCCTGTTAGAATGCTCCCCTACCACTTACAATTGCTTGTAAATCCATAGCTTCGGTAATACGCTTATGCCCGATTATTATCCATGCTCGTCCGCTCGACTAGTGAGCTGTTACGCACTCTTTAAATGAATGGCTGCTTCCAAGCCAACATCCTAGCTGTCTGGGCAGACAAACCTCGTTCTTTCAACTTAGCGTATATTTGGGGACCTTAGCTGATGGTCTGGGTTCTTTCCCTCTCGGACTTGGACCTTAGCACCCAAGCCCTCACTGCTGAGAAACATTATATAGCATTCGGAGTTTGTCAGGAATTGGTAGGCGGTGAAGCCCCCGCATCCAATCAGTAGCTCTACCTCTATATAACTTTACGCTCAGCGCTGCACCTAAATGCATTTCGGGGAGTACGAGCTATTTCCGAGTTTGATTGGCCTTTCACCCCTACCCACAGGTCATCCGAAGACTTTTCAACGTCAACCGGTTCGGTCCTCCACTGTGTGTTACCACAGCTTCAACCTGCCCATGGGTAGATCACACGGTTTCGCGTCTAACACTACTGACTAAAGCGCCCTATTCAGACTCGCTTTCGCTACGGATCCGTGACTTAATCACTTAACCTTGCCAGCAACGTTAACTCGTAGGCTCATTATGCAAAAGGCACGCCGTCACCCCACGAAAGGGCTCCGACCGCTTGTAAGCGTATGGTTTCAGGATCTATTTCACTCCGTTATTCACGGTTCTTTTCACCTTTCCCTCACGGTACTGGTTCACTATCGGTCTCTCAGGAGTATTTAGCCTTAGCGGATGGTCCCGCCAAATTCAGACAGGGTTTCACGTGCCCCGCCCTACTCAGGATACCACTATCTATTATACTCGTTACCCATACGGGGCTATCACCCTCTATGGCGTCACTTTCCAGTAACTTCCGGTTCCTTGTACATAAAATGTCGTGGTCCTACAACCCCAACAATGCCGTAACATCATTGGTTTGGGCTAATCCGCGTTCGCTCGCCACTACTTACGGAATCACTTTTGTTTTCTTCTCCTCCGCCTACTTAGATGTTTCAGTTCAGCGGGTTTGCCCACCTATCGGTGTACTATGTCTTCAACATAGTGGGTTGCCCCATTCAGGTATCTACGGATCAATCGGTGTGTGCCCGTCCCCGTAGCTTTTCGCAGCTTATCACGCCTTTCATCGCCTCTGAGAGCCTAGGCATCCCCCATACGCCCTTATTTTGCTTATTGTACCAATCATAAATTTAATTATGACCGTTTTTTTTTGTCTTTTGTTATTAAATAACAAAAAACGCTTTCTACTTTTTATTATTTTCTTATCTCAATATGTCAATGAACTTTTATCCTTTCGGATCTGTGGAGAATAACGGAGTCGAACCGTTGACCTCCTGCGTGCAAGGCAGGCGCTCTAGCCAGCTGAGCTAATCCCCCATTTTTCAATCTTAGATTGTAGAATTCAGATTTTAGATTTCTAATTCTTCTCTAATTTCCTTTGGTGAATTCCAACTTCTAGAATTTCCTTATTTAAGTATTTCAGTCTTTTTTAGTTTGTTGTTATTGTTGTTGTTTTTTATTAATAATTAATAATTAACAATCAACAATTCTAAAAAAGTAGTCCCGGGCAGACTCGAACTGCCGACCCCTACATTATCAGTGTAGTACTCTAACCAGCTGAGCTACGAGACTCTGTTTTACTTAATTTTCATTTTTTTTTAAATTAACAGCAAGAGTAATTGAATTTAGCGATTCAGATCCTTTAAATAAACATCTTTTTTCCTTAACGTGCATTACTGCTAACATTTAAGGCTCTAGAAAGGAGGTGTTCCAGCCGCACCTTCCGGTACGGCTACCTTGTTACGACTTAGCCCTAGTTACCAGTTTTACCCTAGGCAGCTCCTTGCGGTCACCGACTTCAGGCACCCCCAGCTTCCATGGCTTGACGGGCGGTGTGTACAAGGCCCGGGAACGTATTCACCGGATCATGGCTGATATCCGATTACTAGCGATTCCAGCTTCACGGAGTCGAGTTGCAGACTCCGATCCGAACTGTGACCGGTTTTATAGATTCGCTCCTGGTCGCCCAGTGGCTGCTCTCTGTACCGGCCATTGTAGCACGTGTGTAGCCCAAGGCGTAAGGGCCGTGATGATTTGACGTCATCCCCACCTTCCTCACAGTTTGCACTGGCAGTCTTGTTAGAGTTCCCGACATGACTCGCTGGCAACTAACAACAGGGGTTGCGCTCGTTATAGGACTTAACCTGACACCTCACGGCACGAGCTGACGACAACCATGCAGCACCTTGTAAATTGTCTTGCGAAAGATCTGTTTCCAAACCGGTCAATCTACATTTAAGCCTTGGTAAGGTTCCTCGCGTATCATCGAATTAAACCACATGCTCCACCGCTTGTGCGGGCCCCCGTCAATTCCTTTGAGTTTCATTCTTGCGAACGTACTCCCCAGGTGGGATACTTATCACTTTCGCTTAGCCACTGAAATTGCTTCCAACAGCTAGTATCCATCGTTTACGGCGTGGACTACCAGGGTATCTAATCCTGTTCGCTACCCACGCTTTCGTCCATCAGCGTCAATCCATTAGTAGTAACCTGCCTTCGCAATTGGTATTCCATGTAATCTCTAAGCATTTCACCGCTACACTACATATTCTAGTTACTTCCTAATAATTCAAGTTTAGCAGTATCAATGGCCGTTCCACCGTTGAGCGATGGGCTTTCACCACTGACTTACTAAACCGCCTACGGACCCTTTAAACCCAATGATTCCGGATAACGCTTGGATCCTCCGTATTACCGCGGCTGCTGGCACGGAGTTAGCCGATCCTTATTCTTACGATACCGTCAAGCTCCGACACGTCGGAGTGTTTCTTCTCGTATAAAAGCAGTTTACAATCCATAGGACCGTCATCCTGCACGCGGCATGGCTGGATCAGGCTTGCGCCCATTGTCCAATATTCCTCACTGCTGCCTCCCGTAGGAGTCTGGTCCGTGTCTCAGTACCAGTGTGGGGGATCTCCCTCTCAGGACCCCTACCCATCGTAGCCTTGGTAAGCCGTTACCTTACCAACTAGCTAATGGGACGCATGCTCATCTTTTACCGTTGTGACTTTAATAGTGATCTCATGCGAGATTGCTATGCTATGAGGTATTAATCCAAATTTCTCTGGGCTATCCCTCTGTAAAAGGTAGATTGCATACGCGTTACGCACCCGTGCGCCGGTCTCTAGTTCCGAAGAACTATACCCCTCGACTTGCATGTGTTAAGCCTGCCGCTAGCGTTCATCCTGAGCCAGGATCAAACTCTTCATCGTATATTTTTATATTATATTGCGATGTCGTCTCTATCGGTTCTTTGCGAATCTCTCGATTCCATTACTCTTATTCTTTTGTTTTAACATCTCTGTTAAAACGGCTGTCAATTCAATATGTCTACGAACGTGTCTTCTTGTGTTTGGCTTGTGTTTCAAAGCGGGTGCAAAAGTAGAAAACTTATTTCTAAATGGCAAGAGTTTTTTGAAGTTTTTTTTAGAAAATTTCTTTTCAACTTTACTTCTTTCTCCTTCCAATCTTTCAATGAGCTTCCCGTGTTTTGCGGGGTGCAAATGTAATATCCGCTTTCCATTCTCGCAAGCTTTTTTGAATTTTTATTTGAAAATTTCTTTTCGTTTTGATTCTCTTTCTTGCCAGTATTTCGGTGAACGTCTGTCGCTGTTGCGGGTGCAAAAGTAGTCACTTTATTCGCTTTCACAAGCTTTTTAGGGAAGTATTTTTGATGTTTTTGAAAACTTTTTGTTAACACTCTGATAACACCTCTTTTAGAAATTAATCTATTTTTGATTTTGAAAGGTTTTTCTTTAAACAATTTCATTTATCATAATTCTACCAGTCAATATCACGTGAATTTTACAGCTTTTCCAGCTTCACACAGTATTTATTACCAAATTTTCAAGCATAGTATAGCAACATCCTTATCACCTACCGTCACTTTACCCACTCCAGCAACAATCAAAACACATTTCAAAGCAAAAACCGCAATAAAACCTATAAACCTGCCTAGCCAGCATCTCTACCTTATAAACAAGAAACAATACCATACTATATAAGGACTCAAAAATCAAGAATACCAATCCACACCATTACTACATATATATTATAGTATAAACATGTATTTATATATTGTGTGTATTTCCGTAATGCGTTATATTTGCATTCACAAAATTATAAACAATGATTAAGATTACTTTACCCGACGGGTCAATTAGAGAGTTTGCTTCAGGCGTAACTCCGATGGAGGTTGCGAAAAGCATTAGTGAAGGATTTGCAAGAAACGTGATTTCGGCATCTTTTAATGGTACAACAATTGAAACCGAAACTCCATTGACGACCGACGGTAGTCTTACTTTATATACCTGGAATGATGCTGAAGGAAAAAAAGCTTTCTGGCATTCAACTTCACACGTAATGGCACAAGCCCTTGAAGAATTGTACCCTGGAATTAAACTAACTCTGGGACCT
Organism: Flavobacterium sp. N502536; assembly: GCF_025947345.1. Lineage (NCBI taxonomy): Bacteria > Pseudomonadati > Bacteroidota > Flavobacteriia > Flavobacteriales > Flavobacteriaceae > Flavobacterium > Flavobacterium sp. N502536. The sequence continues at coordinate 728,296 of NZ_CP110011.1, forward strand.
GCAATTGCGAACGGTTTCTATTATGATGTTGACTTTGAAGATCAAAAGATTTCTGACGCTGATTTTAAAAAGATCGAAGATCGTGTTCTTGAGATTTCAAGAGGAAAACACGAATTTAAAATGCGTCCCGTTAGTAAAGCTGATGCTTTAGAGATGTACAAAGACAACGTTTACAAAACGGAATTGATTTCGAATCTTGAAGACGGAACAATTACATTTTGCGATCACGCTACTTTTACTGATTTATGCCGTGGTGGACATATTCCGAATACCGGAATCATCAAAGCAATGAAAGTGATGAGTGTTGCCGGTGCTTACTGGAGAGGTGATGAGAAAAACAAACAGCTTACTCGTGTTTACGGAACTTCTTTCCCTAAACAAAAGGATCTGACTGAATATCTTGAACTTTTAGAAGAAGCAAAACGTCGTGATCACCGTAAATTAGGTAAAGAACTTGAACTGTTCGCTTTCTCTCAGAAAGTTGGACAAGGTTTGCCATTATGGTTACCAAAAGGTGCTGCCCTTAGAGATCGTTTAGAACAATTTTTAAAGAGAGCTCAAAAGAAAGCAGGTTACGAACAAGTTGTTACTCCACATATTGGACAAAAAGAACTTTATGTTACTTCTGGTCACTATGCAAAATATGGCGCTGATAGTTTTCAGCCGATACACACTCCTGCTGAGGGTGAAGAGTTTTTATTGAAACCAATGAACTGTCCTCACCACTGTGAAATCTACAATGTAAGACCATGGTCGTACAAAGATTTACCGAAGCGTTACGCAGAATTTGGTACTGTATACAGATACGAGCAATCGGGTGAATTACACGGACTGACTCGCGTAAGAGGATTTACTCAGGATGATGCCCATATTTTTTGTACTCCGGAACAATTGGATGAAGAATTCAAAAAAGTAATCGACCTGGTACTTTATGTATTTGGTTCATTAGGTTTTGAAAACTTTACTGCTCAGATTTCATTAAGAGATCAGGAAAACAGAGAGAAATATATCGGTACTGATGAAAACTGGGAGAAAGCCGAAAATGCGATTATCAACGCAGCAGCCGACAAAGGACTGAATACAGTTGTAGAATACGGTGAAGCTGCTTTCTACGGCCCAAAGCTTGACTTTATGGTTAAAGACGCTTTAGGAAGACAATGGCAATTAGGAACTATTCAGGTAGATTACAACCTACCGGAGCGTTTTGAATTAACCTACAAAGGCGCAGATAATGAATTACACCGTCCGGTTATGATTCACAGAGCTCCTTTTGGATCAATGGAACGTTTTATCGCAATTTTACTAGAACACACTGCAGGAAATTTCCCACTTTGGCTAATGCCGGAGCAAGCTATAATCTTGTCTTTGAGCGAGAAATACGAAATATATGCTAAAAAAGTTTTAGATTTGCTAGAAAATCACGAAATTCGCGCCCTAATTGACAACCGAAACGAAACTATCGGTAAGAAAATTAGAGATGCTGAGATGCAGAAAACTCCATTTATGCTGATTGTTGGTGAGGAAGAGGAGAAAAACGGAACTGTTTCTATCCGTCGTCACGGGCAAGAAGGAAAAGGCAATATTACAGTTACAATTGATGAATTTGTCGCAATTGTAAACGAAGAAATAAAAAAGACATTAAAAGTTTTTACAGTTTAACTTAAATTATAAAGTCATAGCAATAAGAAGCAACAGAGGTTACCAACCTCGAGTAGAAAAAAAGGATGCCCACAGAATAAACAATAACATTCGTGGCGTACAAGAAGTAAGATTAGTAGGCGAAAACATCGAACCAGGTGTATTTAAGCTTGCTGAAGCTTTACGATTAGCGGATCAATTTGAACTGGATTTAGTTGAGATTTCGCCAAATGCTGAACCACCGGTTTGCAAAATCATGGATTACAAGAAATTCGTTTACGAACAAAAGAAACGTGATAAGGTGTTAAAAGCTAAGTCTACGCAGGTTGTCGTAAAAGAGATTCGATTTGGTCCTCAAACGGATGAGCATGATTACGAATTTAAAAGAAAGAATGCTGAGAAGTTCCTTAAAGAAGGAGCGAAATTAAAAGCATTCGTATTCTTCAAAGGACGTTCTATCATCTATAAAGATCAGGGTCAGATTTTATTATTACGTTTGGCAACGGATCTGGAAGAGCACGGTAAAGTTGAAGCAATGCCTGTTTTGGAAGGAAAGAGAATGATTATGTTCATTGCTCCGAAAAAGAAAAAATAAATTATTTGCAATAAGCAATAAGCAATAGGCTTTAAGCAAAAGTTTGATAAAACTTATGCTTAAAGCCTAGAGCCTAAAGCCTAATGCTTTTTGAAGATATAAGTAAGTAAGAATAAATTAAAACACTAGGAAAAATGCCTAAAATGAAAACAAAATCTAGCGCCAAGAAACGTTTTAAAGTTACTGGTTCTGGAAAGATTAAAAGAAAGCATGCTTTTAAAAGTCACATCTTGACTAAAAAATCTAAAAAACGTAAATTAGCTTTGACACACTCAGCGCTAGTTCACTCAACAGATATGAAAAGCATCAAACAACAATTAAGAATTATCTAATAATTCTTTAGGTTAAAAAATTATTTATATAACCTTGGAGTATGGCTTTTAAGTTCCTTTGATTCAATTCAGGACGCCTGCTACAAAAACACATTAAAATTATGCCAAGATCGGTAAATTCAGTTGCTAAAAGAGCAAGAAGAAAAAAAATAATGAAGCAAGCCAAAGGTTTCTTTGGTAGACGTAAAAACGTTTGGACAGTTGCTAAGAATGCGGTAGAGAAAGCGATGAGCTACGCTTACCGTGACAGAAAACAGAATAAAAGAAATTTCCGTGCTTTATGGATTCAACGTATCAACGCTGGAGCTAGATTAGAAGGAATGTCTTATTCTCAATTCATGGGGAAAGTAAAAGCTAACGGAATCGAATTGAACCGTAAAGTTCTTGCAGATTTAGCGATGAACCACCCTGAAGCTTTCAAAGCAATACTTAATAAAGTAAAATAAACGTTTTATAAACTCAATTTAGATTACTTACTTATCATAGAAAAACCATCTCGTTTAAACGGGATGGTTTTTTGCTTTATAGAGGTTTTTCAAATTCTAATTTTTAAAACTACATTTGTATAAAACCTATAAAAATGTATACCGCACTTTTTACTCATATCGAAAAGTTTGTCACACTCGAAGCTTCTGAAGTTGCTCTCTTAGAAACTGCCTTAAGTTTAGCGACCATTAAAAAGAAAGACCATGTACTACGAGAAGGTCAAGTTTGCAATACCTTGTATTTTATCGTAAAAGGATGCATGCGCCAATACATCATTAATTCAAAAGGCACAGAACAAACCCTTCAATTCGGAATTGAAAACTGGTGGATTACAGATTATCTGAGCTATCACAACCATGTCCCTTCTCATTTTTATATTCAGGCTGTAGAGAATTCTGAAGTTATTGCCTTAGAAAAATCTGTGCTGGAATCGATACTCATTCAAGTTCCGAAATTGGAACGTTACTTTCGTATTGTCTCACAGAAGTCTTTTGGAGCAGCACAAATGCGCATTAAATTCCTGTTCACCATGTCGGCAGAAGAAAGATACCATCACTTTAATGATCTGAATCCGGAGTTTGTTCAGCGCGTTCCACAATACATGCTTGCCTCCTACCTTGATTTTTCAGCTGAATTTATGAGCAAAATCAGAGCAGGGAAAGTTTAATTATAAGCAACTAAGGTTCTCAGGTACTAAGATACTAAGGCACTAAGCTTCTTTTGGTTTTTAGAGTATCAAAAAAAATAAATCCTGTCCTTTTATATACATCGTTAGCGAACTCAGGACCGTAGTATCTCAACAACTCAATACTTTTCTTGAAGTAGTTCAAGTTTTTCAAAGCAGATATCCATGATCTTTGTATCAAACTTTTAAAAACACTTCAAATGAAACCAAGAATCCCTATCCCAACAGCAGCTCCTCAGGCTTACCAAGCATTACTAAACTTAGAAAAATACATTTCGACTACTTCACTCACGCCTGTACACAAAGAGTTGATTAAAATTCGTGCTTCGCAAATAAACGGATGTGCACATTGCATTAACATGCATACTGTTGACGCACGCAAACACGGTATCTCTGAACAACGCATTTACCTGTTAAGCGCCTGGCGTGATACTGATATTTATACGGAGGAAGAAAAAGCCATTTTGGCCCTAACGGAAGAAGTGACACTCATTAGCCATCACGTTTCGGATGCGACTTATCAAAATGCCGCAAGTTTATTTGATGATCAATATCTTGCCGAAATTATTCTGGCAATCATTACGATTAACTCCTGGAACAGAATCGCTATCACTACGGGATTGAGAGTTTCTTAATCAATTTCCGAAGAAATTAACCCACTAATACAGACAAAGCTTTATTTTATAAAAGCCTTGTCTGTTTTTTCTTAAAATAACCTCCCAAAATAAAAAATAAAAATTAAATAAAAACAGGTATTTATACGCTTTTTTAAGAACTATAATTCTTTACTTTTGGCTCATGATACCTTACAGAATGCGGACTTTCCTTTATATTATCTTTACTTTTTTATTTCTTTTTTCCTGTCAGAAAAAGACTTCGAATAACCCGAAATCAAAAAATACAAAAGCTGAAGTTAACCAAACGATCGTTACTGCCAATCGCTTTTATGAACGCAAAGAATTTGACAGCGCATTTTTTTACTACAACAAACTAAAATTTCTCTGTGACCCTGTAACAGATTCCGAAAACTATTTTAATTCTATCAACCGCATGGCAGAGATCCAGCAAGATCATGCCGATTATGCGGGCAGCGAGAATACGATCAAAGAAGGACTACCCCATCTCAAACATGTAAAGAAACAATCGCAAATATGGAGTACGTACGTTATTTTAAGCATCAATTACTTAAACACCTACGACTATAAAAATGCCCTGTTATACAATCAGAAAGCCCTACGGTTAAAAACAGAAGAGTGGAGAAAGCTAGCGGCCAAAAACAACATCGCAGTGATCTTAATGGAGGAAAAAAAGTACTATGAGGCGCTCCAGATTTTTCTGTCTTTAGTAACGAAGAAGGAAGTTGCAGACAATGATGAATTTCAGGGAAAAGCATTAGACAATATTGGCTTTTGTTATTTTAAAATAAATGACTTAGACGAGGCCTTATCCTATTTCAAAAAAAGCCTCGAGATAAGACAAAAGCAAAATAATTCTTTTGACTTAGGAAAAAGCTATCAGCATTTTGCTAAGTTTTACGAAGAAAGCAATCCTGTACTAGCCAAAAAATATATGCTTTTGAGCTATGAGAAATTTAGTCGTATCAATACTATCGACGAACGTCTGTCAACACTAAAACTTATCATCAAAAACAGCTCCGATCGGGAATTAAAAAAATACTCTATTATTTACGTGAATCTGATTGACAGTGTTTTTGAAGCGAGACAAAAGGCCAAAAATCAATATGCCAAAATCAAATACGACTCCAAAAAAGAAAAGAATGAAAATTTAAGACTCAAAACGCATAAAGTAGAAAACGAAACACAGTTGGAAAGACAACGCAACAGAAATATCATCTCGTATATTATTATTGCTTTTTGTTTGAGTTTAGTCACAGTGCTCTATTTTTATCTGACTTCAAAAGGAAATAAAGACAAAATAAAAGCTTCTTATCAAAGCGAAACACGCATTGCCAAAAAACTACACGACGAACTGGCGAATGACATTTATCACACGATGGCTTTTGCCGAAAACAAAAATCTTTCTATCGCAGAGAATAAAGAACAATTATTGAATAATCTCGAAGCGATATATTCGCGAACACAGGACATCTCTAAAGAGAACAACCCAACGATAACTTCAGAGAATTATGTTCTTAACTTAAAAAAAATGATCGCAGGATTCAATACTCCTGGCACCAATGTTTTATTAAATGGTGTAGAAACGATTGACTGGGACGAAATTCAAAAAACCAAAAAGACCACCGTTTACAGAATAGTACAGGAATTATTGGTCAATATGAACAAACACAGCGCAGCCACTCTTGTTACAATCACTTTTAAAAAAACAGACAAAACGGTAATGATTAGCTATACTGACAACGGAAAAGGAATTGATCTTAATACGATCCAGTTTAAAAATGGCCTTTATAATGTCGAGAGCAGAATTTTGGCTATAAAAGGAGAAATTCATATTGATTCGGCAACAGAAAAAGGTTTTAAAGTGGCCCTAAAATTCCCATTGCGATAATGAAAATCTCTTCTTTCCTAAAAAATAAAATCTTCTTACGATCTGTTTTCGTATTACTGCTCCTGGGATTAGTCGCTGTGGCCTTTTCATATCCATTTCGAAAAACCGAAACGAAGAAAATACGAATCGAAAATAAAGAAAGAACTGCCGCCATTAAAAAAAATATTGATCAGGGCGATAAACTATTCGACAAAGGAGCTTATGCCGATTCTTATTTTTATTATAAAAAAGCCACTCAGCTTTGCAAACCGATAGACCATTATGCCGATGACTATGTTTACTCCTATTTGTCTATTGCCAATCTGCAACAAAATATGAGTAATTATATTGCATGTGAAGAATCCATTGCGATGGTTTTGCCGCATCTTAAAAAAACAAGTAAGCCCAAGTTTACGTACAACACCTATACCCTCTTGGCTTACAATTATTATTTTACCTATGACGATGACAACGCCTTATTCTATCATAAAAAAGCATTAAAACTAGCTACTTCTCCTTATAAAAAGGCGGTAATTTTATGTGACATATCCAACATTTATCTCAATCAAAAGAAATACAAAAAAGTGATTGATATACTCGAGCCTTTAGCCAAAAGAAAAATCAAACATGAAACGGACTCCATAAAAACAGCCAATGCATACGCCATTTTACTGGAAAATCTGGGATACTGTTACTATGAAGTTGGTGATCCACGCGCTTTGGACTGTCTTAAAAAAAGCTCGGCCATAAAACTTAAGCTGAATGAAGATTATGAATTGGTAAGTTCTTATAATAATCTTGCCTTGTATTATTCCAAAACAAATCCTGCGCTGTCAAAACTGTACGCGGAAAAGGAGTACCAGTCGGCCTGCAAAGCAAATTCGGCTACATTCAAAGCCAACTCATTGTCGTCTTTAATTACAAAATCGGAAGGAAAAGAATTAAAAAAATACGCTTTGTCCTATATCAAAATAATAGACAGCCTAACGATTGCCCGAAGAAAAGCCAAAAATCAATTTTCGACCATAAAATACAGTTCCAATCAGAATAAAGAAGAAAACCTTCAGCTAAAAGCCCAAAAAGCTGAAAATGAACTACAATTAGAAAGGCAAAAAAAACGAAATATTGTTTCCTACATTGTTATGTTTTCTACTACAATGATCAGTTTATTGGTATTTGTTCATCTACTTTCTAAAAGCAGAAAAGAAAAAAACGATGCTATTCTTCAAAGTGAAATCCGAATCTCTAAAAAACTTCACGATGAATTGGCACAAGATGTTTATCAAACCTTAAAATTTTCAGCACATACCGATTTAAAACAAGAAGAAAACAAAGACCAGCTTTTGAACAGCCTCAATGCTATTTATGCTAAAGCCCGAAATATCTCTAAAGAAAACAGCTCGATTGTAACCGATGAAAATTACAGCACCGTTTTAAAAGAAATGATTTCCGGTTTTAAAACACCCGATTTAAATATTATTCTGAATGGTTTCGATCAGATTTCCTGGAATGAAATAGAAAAAGGTAAGAAGATTATACTTTACAGAATCCTTCAGGAGCTATTTGGAAACATGAAAAAGCACAGCGAGGCGACCTTAGTCAGCCTGAATTTTAAAGATATTGAAAAAAAAATAACGATTAATTACAGCGATAACGGGGTCGGAGCCTATAACAGATCATTAATTTTAAAAAATGGACTACAAAATGTGGAAAGCCGTATTAAAACCATAAATGGAAATATTATTTTTGACTCCAATTCTAAAACAGGTTTTAAATTAAGTTTCAATTTCCCCAAATAAACAAAGTAATATGTTCAAAAAAGTTTTAGTTGCCGAAGATTTAGACAGTATAAGTATTGCCGTAATTCAAGCACTTGAAGAACTACAGGTTCCCACAATCGATCATGTCAAATATTGTGATGATGGATTAATTAAAATAAAAAAGGCCCTAAAAGATAACGAACCCTACGATTTGTTAATCACTGACTTATCGTTCAAAAAAGACCATCGTAAAATTAGTCTGAATGGTGGTGAAGAGCTGATTGAAGCGGCCAATGAAGTTCAGCCCGGATTAAAAAAAATAGTTTTCTCGATTGAAGATAAGTCCTATCGCATCAAATCGCTTTTTTTTGATTTAGGGATTAGTGCTTATGTATCAAAAGGACGAAATAGTATTGCCGAATTAAGAAAAGCCATTGAAGGCACTTTTAGAAATGAAGAAAGAATACTTTCTTCCGATTTGTCTTTCAATTTTAACGAAAAAGTACTGTTTGAAATCGAATCTTATGACATTTCGATCTTAAAACTCCTGGCGCAAGGTTACATTTTAGAAAATATATCAAACGAATTTAAGGCTACTTCTATTACTCCAAACGGTACCAGCAGTATTGAAAAACGCATCAATAAATTGAAAATTTACTTTAAAGCCAACAACAATGTGCACTTAATTGCCATTGCAAAAGACTTTGGGTTGATTTAAATTTTAATTGCTTTTACGGTTTCCCGTAAGGAAATGGTTTTTAATACTTCTATTTTTGTATGAATCTATTAGTCAACTAATGAAAATCAAACACAAAAATAGTTTTAAAAGAAATTTTCTGCAGGTTTTTGTTTCGAAGATTAATACAACCAAAAACAGAATCATAATGAAAACAATGTTACTTTGTCTTTTTTTGTCCTTAAGTTTTGCTTTCGTTTCTGAAAAAACAGGATGGCTGGAAGTAGACTGGAAAATTATTTTTATACCCGCACTACTTGTTTTGCAAATCATAATAATTGGTACTGCTTTAAAAAACAGGTATAAAAAACATTAAACTCAAACGTACTGATACTAAAAATTTCAATGAGAATCTGTCAAAGAATGATTCTCATTGAAATTAAAAATAGTATTTCCCCTCTCCATAGTCGGAATTTGAAATGCTTATATTTGAATATTTAAATACAGCATGAAATCTATCTTAAGTTTTACTCTCCTCCTTTTTTCAGTTCTCACCTACTCACAAACTAAAATCCTGTCCTGGAATATAGAGAACTTAGGAAAATCTAAATCCGAATCCGAATTAAATTTCATTGCAAACACTGTTCTTGCATATGATATTATTGCTATTCAGGAAGTCGTGGCAGGCTACGGCGGTTCACAGGCTGTTGCAAAACTTGCTGCCATTTTAAACAATAAAGGAACAAAATGGGATTATACGATAAGCAATCCAACAAGCGGGACGAGTTATAAAACAGAACGTTATGCTTTTATCTGGAAAACCAGCAAAGTAAAACTGAAAGGAAATGCCTGGCTGGAAAAAAAATACCATTTAGAAATCGATCGCGAACCTTATTTCGGAACTTTTGAAATCAATAAAAAGACGGTTACATTGGTTAATTTTCATGCTATTACTAAATCGAAGCAACCTGAAACCGAAATCAAGTATTTTAAACACCTTCCGGAAGAATACTCTAATCTAAATCTGGTGTTTATTGGAGATTTCAATTGCCCGCAATCACATTCTGTGTTTACGCCCTTGAAAAAAATGGGGTACAACTCCAGTTTGCAGAATCAAAAAACGACTCTGAAACAAAAATGCAAAGAAACCGTTTGTCTGGCATCAGAATTTGATAATATTTTTTACCGCAAAAACTCGCTAACCTATATCAATTCGGGTATTGTTTCGTTTTATAAAAAATTCAATTCGCTACAGGAAGCCCGTAAAATATCCGATCACATTCCAATCTGGATTGAGTTTTCACTGAATTAAACTAGGTTTTAAGCTTTTTCTTTCTTGCAGCAGGAAACAAAACATTGTTTAGAATCAATCGATAACCCGGTGAATTAGGATGTAAATCTAAAACGGTAGGAGGATCTCCAACCTGATGCTGAAAATCTTCGGGGTCATGGCCTCCAAAAAAAGTAAACATCCCTTTTCCTTTTTCGCCATGAATGTATCTCGATTCTCCATTCAGCTCGCAAGTCCCCATTATCAACACATTCGATTTTATTAAATCAGTATCAAATGAAGTGGTTTGTCCCATAAATCCTTTTACTAACTGGGTATGGTTCTGGCATAACATACTCGGAATCGGGTCCCATTTTGCAGAAAACTCCATTAGAGAAAAATAATCTTTCTCCATAGGAATTTTACGTTTTGACGTCATGTCAATATCTGAGAATTCATATACCTCCGGTCTTCGTTCTAAGGTAAAATCTTTAAAGGCAAACGAATTTCCGTAGTTTAATTTTGATTGGTAATTGGATTCGCTGGCATCACCATCAAACATAGCTTCGCAAATATCTACTCCATCTGCCGAAAGTGCAATATCAAAACTATCCGTGGCAGAACACATTGCAAACATGAATCCACCTCCAATTACAAAGTCTCTAATTTTTTTTGCAACCGCTCCTTTTTCCTGAGAAACTTTAGGATAGCCTAATTTTGCTGCCAAAGCTTCGGCATCCTTTTTTTGCTCAATGTACCAGGGTGTGTTTTTATAAGCAGAGTAAAACTTACCATATTGTCCGGTAAAATCTTCGTGGTGCAAATGCAGCCAATCGTAAAGAAGCAGCTGATCGCTTAAAACTTCTTCATCATAAATGGGTGTAAAGGGAATTTCGGCATAGGTTAAAACTAAGGTTACCGCATCATCCCAAGGCTGTTTCCCTTTGGGCGTGTACACGGCAATTTTAGGAGCTTTTTCTAAAATAACCGATTCCATATTTTGTGACGGGCTCGAAATATCATTGAGTATAGAAGCTTCTTCAGCATCCGAAAGTATTTCAAAACTCACGCCTCTGATTTTACATTCTTTGCGAATTTCGTCGGCATCCGGAAGCAAAAATGAGCCTCCGCGATAATTTAAGAGCCAACTCGCTTTATAGTCTCTGCTTAAACACCAATAGGTAATTCCGTATGCTTTCAGATGATTCTGTTGAGTGGTTTCGTCCATCGGAAGTAAGATAAACGAGGCCTTTGCTGTAAATGAAAGTAGCAATATGAAACTATAAAGTAAGCACTTCTTCATTAGAATTTTATTTTAGTAAAGATATAAAGGAACCTTTGAAAAACACAACAGTTGTTTCGGTTTTATAAGTATCCAAATGTTAAAAAATACTTGCAAAAATATTATGCATGTTGTGTAAAATCACGTAGAAACACCTATTTCACAGAAGTACATTATTCTTACATTTGCTCTCCCCCCGGTCGTCAAAATAATCAATGAAAAAGAAAAAGGCATGAAGCTTAATGATGGTAATAAACAACCAAAGGGATTGAATATGATACAAAAAATAGGAATTGTTGTACTAGTGTTAATTATAGTTTTGTATTATGCCCTGTCAATACATTATTTAACAAGCTAATTAATTTATAGTGTTAAAACAGCAATTTCATTCTGAATCGCATAGACTACTAAACCGGCAATATTCTTAGATTCAGTTTTAAGGAGTAAGTTGTTGCGGTGCCCTTCTACGGTTCTGGGACTCAAATAAAGATGATCAGCAATTTCTGAAGTTGTTTTCTGCTGGCAGATCAACTGAAGAATCTCTATTTCACGCTGTGAAAGAAAACCTGTTTCCAAATTCCCTTTTGAGGTCTTGCTGGAGATAATGGTTTCCTGAATGGTTTGCAGAACGCTTTCGTTATAATAAAAACCTTTTTTGGCAACCTGATTGATGGTATGAATTAAATCTTTTGGAGTAGTATTTTTGATTAAATAAGCCACTGCTCCCACCTGAATCATATTGGCAATAAATGATTTGGTATCATAACTGGTCAGCGCGATAATTTTAATTTCCGGAAATGACTTCCGGATAATTTTTGTAGCCTCGACACCATTCAAAATTGGCATCTTCAAATCCATAATAATAATGTCAGGTTTGATGACACTGTTATTTAAGTTCGTCAGAAGTTCTTCTCCATTAGATGCCTCAAAGATAATATCGATATTATCCTCTCTTTGCAATAAAAAAGAAATTCCTTTACGGAATAAAACTTCGTCATCGACTAAAGCAATTTTAATAGCGGCACTCATTTGATTTTTGTTTTTGGTCGTTTGGTAAGCCGAAATTACAAAATATGAAGCGAAAAAAAGTACTACAACCGCAATATCTTAAGTAAAAACCCTATTTATTACCATATTTTAACCTAAAAAGTAAAAACTACGCTAATACCCTTGTCAATTTCCGAATGAATTTCGATATTTCCCTTCAAAAATGAAATACGGCTATCGATGTTTTTCATCCCTAATCCTTTCTGATTTTCGGAATTCTCGGTATCAAAACCAATTCCGTTATCTTTATAATAACAGGTCTGAATTTCATCTTCCATCTTAAAATCAACCCAAATTTCAGTTGCTTTTCCGTGACGCAAAGAATTGTTCATTAGTTCCTGTAAAATTCGGAAAACATGCAAATGACGATCAATATCTTTAGGATCAAATTCAATTTCATTGTGGTAATGTACTTTTACCTTCTTGCTGCTTTCAAACTCATCACAAAGTTCCCGGACACCGGCATTCAAACCAAATTTTTCAAAAACAGGAGGTAATAAGTTATGTGCAATTTTTCGGGAGTTCTCGAGTGCTTTTGCGGTAAGACTTATAATGGTCCCCGTAATCTCACTGATTTCTGCTTCGGTTAAGTTTGGAGATGAGAGTATATGTGAATTTAAGGATACAATATTCAGTTTAGAGCTGATATCGTCATGTAAATCCTGTGCAATTCGCTTTCGTTCTTCTTCCTGAGTCACAATAACGGCATGTACTTGTTCTTTACGGTATTGAATTTCCAGATCTCTTTTTTCTACTTCTTTCTGAATAATTTTCTTTCTGGAAAAATAAAAAAACGCAATTAAAAAAAAGGCTACAACCATAAAGAAACATGATGTGTAGAGAATGATAGCCACTATCTCTTTTTCGTAAACCGGGATTCCACTCATAGCTCGTTATTTATTTTCTTTTTCGGGTTAAAACTTACTTTCCACTCATATAAAATAAAAAGATAATATAACAATACGAAGAAAGCATTGAGTCTCCATGTAAAATATTTCAGGTCATCGCTTAATCCGAGGGTAAGGTTGCCTACTATAAAAAGGACAGTACTTACCAGTAAATAAGACGATAATCCAACAGTAAAATAATAATACTGCCTGTCGTCTGTTAACATATTATAGAAATGCAATAAAGCATACACAACACTTAATAAAGAAGTTGCTGTAATGACAAACAAGTTAAATTTAAAAAATTGATCCGGCTTGATTAAACACTGAACCACCAGAATCAATAACATCAAGGTCAGGCTCCAGTTTACAAATACTTTTTGCCTTTTAATTCCTAAAATCGATTTATAAAACAGTCCTAATAAAACCATTTGCCCTATAAAATAGACATTTACAAGGAACAAGTTTTCAATTTGAAAACGATACAGCAGCTCCATAGTGAATTGATTAACAAACAAAAACACCACATAAGCGGTTAAGAAAACATTAGCTTTTCCCCGGAGGGAAAAGCTATATGTATATAAAATCAGGTTCAGTAAGAGGACGAAATAACCTGAAAATATTAGAAAATTATCCATTAATTATTGGTTCATTGGACTATTTGGATCGGTGTATGGCGGACACGGACGAGATGCATCGTAAAGAACATCTTCTCCTTCACCTTCCCCTGCAGTTCTTGCACCGGTTAAGGATTGCTGTTGTTTGAAAACATCAACATAAATACCTGTTTTTGGATCTCTTTTTGTACCAACAAGCATTAAGTTTTGCTCTCCGGCATTATTGATCCCTACGTAAGCACGTACGGCATCAATATCCTGGTCCATTACCAGTTTCAGGCTTTCGATCGGGATGAGGTAAGCATCCACTTTTTCTCTGCCATCTATTTTGGCCTTTCGAAATTTCCGGGCCCATTCCTGACCAACAGCTAAACTGACTTCAACTGATCCTAAGTTTTTTTCTTCTGACATAATTTAAATTTGTTTTTGGGTTAAAATTTAATTTAGAACTGCTTTGCGCAATTGTTTGGCTAAACTACAGAATTTTCTAGGAAAAGTATTAATATTTAAGCATAAAAAAAGCCTCAAAATGAGGCTAAATTGTTTTATTAAAACGGGACATCGCTGTCGTCTTCGTCGTCGTTTAAGTTACTGCCAAAAGCTTCATTGGCCGAAGGCAGGCTTTTGGTTATAAAAGGACTATCGTCATGATTCATTTTAGACGGTAAATCATCGTAACCTCCTGAAAAATCATCCAGGTTGTCAAACTTTCCAAGGTGTCCTAAGAATTTTAATCGGATGTTTTCAATACCACCATTACGGTGTTTCGCGATCATAATCTCGGCCTGACCTGCAGTAGGTGAAGCCTCGTCATCATCCCATTCTTCAATTTTATAGTATTCCGGACGGTATAAAAACGAAACAATATCAGCATCCTGCTCAATCGCCCCCGATTCACGAAGATCCGAAAGAAGTGGACGCTTACTTGATCCACGGGTCTCTACCGCACGTGATAGCTGTGAAAGTGCAATTACCGGTACATTTAGCTCTTTTGCCAAAGCTTTTAAGTTTCGGGAAATAGTAGAGATTTCCTGCTCACGATTTCCTCCTCCTTTATTATTTCCTCCGGCAGTCATCAACTGCAAATAGTCAATAATGATAATTTTAATTCCGTGCTGTGAAGCCAAACGACGGCATTTTGCTCTTAAGTCAAAAATAGAAAGCGAAGGTGTATCATCAATAAACAAAGGTGCTTTTTCCAAATCTTTTACTTTGGTACTCAACATTTCCCATTCGTGAGGTTCTAATTTACCGGTACGAAGTTTTTCTGATGACAATCCTGTTTCTGACGAAATTAACCTTGTAATCAACTGAACGGATGCCATCTCCAGAGAGAACAAAGCCACCCCATGTCCATACTGAATGGCAATATTTCTCGCCATTGAAAGTACGAAGGCCGTTTTTCCCATCGCAGGTCTCGCCGCGATAATAATTAAATCACTAGGCTGCCATCCCGAAGTCAGTTTATCCAGATTATGAAAACCGGTTTCAACACCACTTAATCCTTCCTTTTTGGCAATCTCTTCAATTTTCTTTTTAGCCTGAAGTACTAAACTCTGGGCTGTTTCCGAACTACGCTTGATATTTCCCTGCGTTACTTCGTACAATTTCGATTCGGCCTGATCCAGCAAATCAAATACATCGGCTGTTTCATCGTAAGATGCTTCGATGATTTCAGACGAAATTCGGATCAAACTTCTCTGAATGAATTTCTGAAGAATAATACGAGAGTGAAATTCGATATGCGCCGAAGAGGCAATTTTTTGAGTCAGCTGAATTAAATAAAAATCTCCTCCTGCTAATTCTAATTTCCCATTCTTCTTCAACTGAGAAGAAACGGTCAACAAATCGATTGGCTGTGTTTCGGTAAAAAGCTGCACGATCGCTTCAAAAATAAATTTATGTGCATCTTTATAAAAAGCATCAGCCTGCAAAATATCAATTACATCATCAACCCCCTTTTTATCAATCATCATCGCCCCAAGAACAGCTTCTTCTAATTCAAGCACCTGCGGAGGAAGCTTCCCTTTTTCTAAGCTAATAATTGTGGTTTTATCTACCTTTACAGGATTTACATTCTTGAAATTTTCCATATAGCGAAAGTAGCAAAATTTAAAAAAAAATTACTATCGAGTTATAACTATTAATTGTTTATAAATATGTTTTTTTGTTCATAACCAAAAAAAAATCCGAAACTGTAAGGCTTCGGATTCTAATTCGTTTTGTAAGAATTTACTCTTTATACTCCCCCATCTTACTGTATTTGTCCATTCTTTGGGCAATCAGATCATGTGTTGATAAGTCTTTCAATTCATTATATCCTTTAGTGATGTACTCGGCTACTGTTTTAAAAGTAGTTTCGCGGTCATAGTGTGCTCCGCCTAATGGTTCCGGGATTACATCATCCACTAATTTTTGTTTTTTCATATCCGATGAAGTCAATTTTAAAGCATCGGCAGCACGTTCTTTGTACTCCCAGCTTTTCCATAAAATTGAAGAACAAGATTCCGGAGAAATTACAGAATACCAGGTATTTTCTAACATGTATACTTTATCTCCAACACCAATTCCTAATGCTCCTCCCGAAGCTCCTTCACCTACAATGATGGTGATGATAGGTACTTGCAAACGAACCATTTCAAAAATGTTTCTCGCGATTGCCTCTCCCTGTCCTCTTTCTTCAGCTTCAAGTCCTGGGTATGCTCCCGGAGTATCTACTAAAGTTAAAACCGGAATTCCGAACTTCTCTGCCATTTTCATCAAACGCAAAGCTTTACGGTATCCTTCAGGATTCGCCATACCAAAATTACGGTACTGACGTGTTTTGGTATTAAAACCTTTTTGCTGACCTACGATCATAAACGACTGACCGTTTATTTTTCCTAATCCGCCCACCATCGCTTTATCGTCTTTAAAGCTTCTGTCTCCATGAAGTTCTAAAAAAGTATCTCCGCAAATTGCTTTGATATAATCTAAAGTGTAAGGTCTATTTGGATGTCTTGACAGCTGAACACGTTGCCAGGCTGTAAGATTTTTGTATATTTCTTTCTTAGTTTGTTCTAATTTCTTGTTGATTTCCTTGCAGGTTGGTGTTACATCAACATCAGATTCTTTTCCAATTATAACACACTTTTCTAACTGTTCTTCAAGTTCTTTTATTGGAAGCTCAAAATCTAAATATTCCATGGATTTTTGAATTTTGTTTGTAAATCGAACCGCAAATATAAAAATATTATATCATTGGTTGAATTAAATCGTATTTAAAATATAAAAATGTAATTTAAAAATAAGGAAATTATTACACTTCCTTCTTGTTTTTATAATGTTTAAAAACGCCATTTAAGATAACTGTAATTACGATTATCAGGGCGCCAATATAAAATTCTGTACTCATTTTTTCTTTCCCGCCAAGGATAAAATAGGCCAGTACAATTCCGTAAACCGGCTCTAAATTAGTCGTTAACATCACCGTATAGGGAGTTAATTTCTGCATCACTTTCACCGAAGCTGTAAAGGCATATGCCGTACAAACCGAAGCCAAAAGAAGCAACAGACCCCAGTTATTTAGTGACATGGTAAAAAAGTCAGCATTGAATTTTCCCTGTACTAAAAAATAAATTGAAATAAAGAAAACTCCCGCAGCAAACTCATAAAAGGTAATTACCGAAGGATCGTGTTCTGTGATTAATTTTCCGTTCATTAACGTAAACAAAACTCCCAGTATGATAGCTGCCAATGCATAATACATGCCGTGCAGGTACTTCACCTCTACCTTCATAATTAGCGCTAAACCGGCAATAATAATCAATCCGAAGAAAACCTCGTAGAATAAAATCTTTCTTCCGTAGAAAAGCGGCTCTAACAGCGAAGCAAAAAATGCTCCTAACGAAAATATCGAGAGGGTTATGGAAACATTGGATACATGAATGGCTCTAAAAAAGAAAATCCAGTGAAGGGCAATCAGCAGTCCGACAAAAATAAGCTTTGCGAAAGAGGTAGCTGAGATGACAAACGATTGTTTCTTGTATACAATAAAAGCGGCCAGAAAAACTCCTGCAAGAAGCATTCTGAACCAAACCAAATTTTCGGCATCAATGGTTATTAAAGCACCAAGAATGGCCGTAAAACCCCAGATAAAAACAATTAAATGAAGATTTAAATAACTTTTTAAATTATCGTTTCGCATTACGTAGTAGGTAAATCGCTAAAATTCCAAAAACAATATTCGGAAACCAAACAGCAAATAAAGGTGAGAAGGTAGATTTTTCGGCAAGTGTTCCAAATATTTTATCAAAAAACACAAAGGCGAAGGCTATTGCAATTCCGATTGCCAAATTGGTTCCCATACCACCGCGACGTTTCATTGCCGAAACTGCCACAGCAATAATCGTAAGGATAAAAGCAGAAACGGGTACACTGTATTTTTTATACAGTACAACTAAATAGGTATTAATATTTCCAGAACCTCTTTTACGTTCTTTCTCAATAAAATCAATCAGTTTGCCCAATGGAAGAGTCTCTGCAATGTAAACTACCGGAGTTAAATCGGCCAGCTCAAATTTGAAAGCCACCCTTTTTTCCGGACTTTTTTCAACCTGATCATTTAATTCTCCGAGCGTTCTTTTGGTATAATCGTACAAATTATAGGTCTTTGTTTTAGGATCCCATTTGATACGGCTGGCAGTAATTTTATACGTTAACTTTTCACCTTCAAAATGCTCTAATGTAAAATTAAAAGCCGTTTTAGACTCTTCATTAAAGCTATTGACAAAAATAAAATCGTTGTCGTTAATTTGTCGGTATACGTTTGTATTATTACCCAGCATTTCTACTTTTCCATTCCCCTTTAAATAGGTATACCTAAAGTTATTGAACCCTTCGCTGGCGGCAGGAACAATAAAAAACCCCATTAAAAGCACAAAAATCGAAACGATTGAAGCACCAATAATATAAGGTCTTAAGAAACGTGAAAACGAAATTCCGGAACTTAAAACTGCAATAATCTCTGTATTATTGGCCAGTTTTGAAGTAAACCAAATTACCGACAAAAACAAAAATATCGGAAACAGAGAATTCGCAAAATATACCGTAAAATTGTAATAATAGATCGCAATTGCGGTAAACGGAATTTTATTTTCCAACATCTTATTCACCTTTTCAGAGACGTCAATCACAATCCCAATCGGAATAAATAACAAGATCATCACCGAAAATGTGGCTAAATATCTTTTTAAAATATACTTATCTATTATCGTTAACATAGCAAAGTTTAATCGATTATTTGCTTAACCGTTTAACCGAATAAACGATTAAACAAATCAACTTTTTTTATAGTCTTTGACTCATATTTTTAACCATCATTTCTTTCCATGGTCTAAAATCGCCAGCTAAGATATGCTTTCTTGCTTCACGAACCAACCACATATAAAACCCAAGGTTATGAATCGTTGCAATTTGTTTTCCTAAATATTCATTAGCGGCAAATAGGTGACGCAAATAGGCTTTTGTATACTCGGTATCCACAAAGGTATGCCCCATTTCATCAATAGGTGAAAAATCAGCTTCCCATTTTTTATTTTTGATGTTGATGGTTCCGTTTGCTGTAAACAACATACCATTTCTGGCATTACGGGTTGGCATCACACAATCGAACATATCAATTCCCAAAGCAATATTCTCCAAGATATTAATCGGAGTTCCAACTCCCATTAAGTAACGCGGTTTATCTTCGGGTAAAATTTCACAAACCACTTCGGTCATGGCGTACATTTCTTCTGCAGGCTCTCCTACAGACAAACCTCCAATAGCATTTCCTTGTTGTCCTGCATTTGCAATATACTCTGCCGACTGACGACGTAAATCTTTATAAGTACTTCCCTGAACAATTGGGAAAAAGGTCTGCTCGTATCCATATTTATAAGGCACTTTGTCCAAATGGTTGATACAACGATCTAACCAACGGTGTGTCATGTGCATCGAACGTTGTGCATATCTGTAATCACATGGGTAAGGTGTACATTCATCAAAAGCCATAATGATATCGGCTCCAATGGTACGCTGAATTTCCATTACACTTTCCGGTGAAAAAAAGTGATACGAACCATCAATATGTGATTTAAACTTTACTCCTTCTTCTTTAATTTTTCTGTTATTAGAAAGTGAATACACCTGATATCCACCTGAATCAGTCAAAATATTACGATCCCAATTCATAAATTTATGCAATCCGCCTGCTTTTTCAAGAATTTCAGTCTGCGGACGTAAATACAAGTGGTAGGTATTTCCAAGAATAATATCCGGATTGATATCCTCTTTAAGTTCGCGCTGGTGTACCCCTTTAACAGAAGCCACTGTACCAACAGGCATAAAAATAGGCGTTTCAATTACGCCGTGATCTGTAGTAATACTTCCCGCTCTCGCTTTAGATTGCGGATCTTTTTGTAATAAATCAAACTTCATCTGTTTCTTTTTTCAGTCGGCAAAGATAGGCTAATTTCAGGAAATTCTAAGTAGTTAATTAGGTAATTAGATAATTAGTCAATTTGATAATGAATGTAGGGCTGATGCTTACTCTTTACACCCGAACCTGAAACCTGAAACCTGAAACCTGAAACCTGAAACTTGGAATTTGGATTTTGGAATTTGGAATTTGGAATTTGGGACTTACAACTAATCTACTTTCCATTCACAGCACAAAAAAACATCCCAATTCAGCAAAAAAACTTAAATTTGGTAAAAACCGCAGACCAAAAAATCTGCGAATTTGTGTGACGAAAAAATAAAACAAACAAATGAATTTAGCTCAAAAACTTGGATATCCTGAAAACACCAAACTGTTAATCATTCATGCCGACGATGCGGGTTTATCGCATTCTGAAAATCAGGCCACGATACAAACACTCCAAAACGGCTTCGTAAACTCCTATAGCATCATGACACCCTGTCCGTGGTTTTTCGAAATGGCGAACTTCGCCAAAAACAATCCGCAATATGACTGTGGTGTACATCTCACACTTACCTGTGAGTGGGAAAATTACAAATTCGGTCCGGTTCTTCCGCTTTCAGAAGTTCCAAGTTTAACCGATGCAAACGGTCATTTCTATAAATCCAGAGCTGATTTTAAAAATCATGCAAAACCATCAGAAATCAAAAAAGAACTTACGGCTCAAATCGAAAGAGCCTTGCAATTCGGAATACAACCCACCCACCTGGACTCGCACATGTGTAGTATTGGCGTAACTCCTGAGATTTTAGAAATCTACAAAGAACTCGGACGCCAATACAAGCTACCGGTTTTCATCAACCAGCAATTTGTTGAATCCATTCGTCTATCTGACGAAGAATACAATTTCGGAGATATGCTTTTGACCGATAATCTTTTGATTGGGTATTTTAGCGACTTTGAAAAAGGCGAATTAAGAAACTCATACATCAAAGCCTTAGACAATGCGATCCCGGGTTTAAATGTATTCTTGCTGCATCCCGCTTTTGACGACTTTGAAATGCAGGGTATCACCGTAAACCATCCTAATTTTGGCTCGGCCTGGCGTCAAATCGACTTTGACTTTTTCACCAGCGAAGAATGTGGCCAAAAACTAAAAGAAAACAACATTCAATTGGTCACCTGGCGAGAGATTGGATTAATTAGATAATGAGTTAATTTGGTAATTAGTCAATTGTTTTCTTTGAATTCCTACAAACCCTGATGACACACAAAACAGGCTTTAAAATTATGGCCCTGCCTCTTTTTGGCTTTATAAAATCAAAACAATTCTGTTTTTCTCTATGCTGATACCAAAAAGAGCAATAATTTCGTCATTTAGTACAAACTAAACCAGAAAATCATTTGTCTCCCCGCAAAATAAAAATTACTTTTGCACCAGTTTAACTTTTACACATAAAATGAAGCCTAACACACAACAATTAAGCGATTTAACTATCCAAGTAAGAAGAGACATTCTTCGAATGGTACATGCTGTCAACTCAGGTCACCCAGGTGGTTCATTAGGTTGTACTGAATTTTTGGTAACACTGTACCAAAACATTATGGAGCGTAAAGAAGGTTTTGATATGGACGGAATTGGAGAGGACATTTTCTTCCTTTCAAACGGACATATTTCTCCTGTTTTTTATAGCGTACTAGCACGTAGCGGTTATTTCCCTGTTTCAGAACTTGCCACTTTTAGATTACTAAACTCCCGTTTACAAGGACATCCAACAACTCACGAAGGATTACCTGGAATTCGTATGGCTTCTGGTTCATTAGGACAAGGTTTATCTGTAGCTCTTGGTGCAGCTCAGGCTAAAAAATTAAATGGCGACAATCATTTGATTTATTCTTTACATGGAGATGGTGAATTACAAGAAGGTCAAAACTGGGAGGCTATCATGTATGCTTCTGCTAAAAATGTAGACAACCTTATTGCAACTATCGACCTTAACGGAAAACAAATTGACGGAACAACTGACGAAGTTTTAGCAATGGGAAGCCTTCGCGCTAAATTCGAAGCTTTTGACTGGGACGTTCTTGAAATTAAAGAAGGAAACAATATCGATGCTATTATTGCCGGTTTAAACGAAGCTAAATCAAGAACAGGAAAAGGAAAACCAGTTTGTATTTTGTTATATACAGAAATGGGTAACGGAGTTGATTTTATGATGCACACACATGCATGGCATGGTAAAGCACCAAACAACGATCAGTTGGCAAGTGCTTTAGCTCAAAACACTTCAACTTTAGCAGATTATTAAAAAATGCTTTAAGCCTTAAGCAATAAGTTTTATGCCTATTGCCTACAGCCTACAGCCTATAGCAAAAAATAAATGAAAAAATATACAAATACAGGAAGTAAAGATACTCGTTCGGGTTTTGGAGCGGGAATGACTGAACTAGGTCAAAAAAACGAAAATGTTGTAGCCTTATGTGCGGATTTAATTGGATCATTAAAATTTGATGATTTCAAAAAAAATCACCCGGAGCGTTTTTTCCAAATTGGTATTGCTGAAGCAAATATGATTGGTATTGCTGCAGGTTTAACAATTGGAGGAAAAATTCCTTTCACAGGAACTTTTGCTAACTTCTCTACAGGAAGAGTTTACGATCAAATTCGTCAATCAGTTGCTTACTCTGATAAAAATGTAAAAATTTGTGCTTCTCACGCTGGTTTAACACTAGGTGAAGACGGAGCAACACACCAAATCCTTGAGGATATTGGATTAATGAAAATGTTACCGGGAATGACTGTAATCAATACTTGCGATTACAATCAAACTAAAGCGGCTACTTTAGCATTGGCAGATCACCATGGCCCTGCTTACTTGCGTTTTGGACGTCCGGTTGTACCTAACTTTACACCTGCTGATGAGCCTTTCGTAATTGGAAAAGCAATTTTATTAAACGAAGGAACTGATGTTACCATTGTTGCAACAGGACACTTAGTTTGGGAAGCTCTTATCGCTGCCGAAGCTCTTGAAGCAAAAGGAATCTCTGCTGAAGTAATCAACATCCACACTATTAAACCACTTGATGAAGAAGCTATTCTAAAATCATTGGCCAAAACAAAATGCGTGGTAACTGCAGAAGAGCACAACATTCTTGGAGGTCTTGGAGAAAGCGTTTCAAGAGTATTAGCTTTAAACAATCCTGCACCACAAGAATTTGTAGCTGTTAACGATAGTTTTGGTGAGTCTGGAACTCCAGAGCAACTAATGGAAAAATACAAATTGAACAACCAGGCGATTGTTGAAGCTGTAGAAAGAGTAATCAAAAGAAAATAAAATCAATTTTCTTACCGTATAAAAAAACCTCGAAAATTACTTTTCGAGGTTTTTTGTTTTAGTACGCAGGCTTGCGAAGAAAGAAGAAAGAGTAGCCGAAACTTTGGCAAAGTAGAATACCCGCAAGACGCTAAGTTTTTTCTCCACATATAAAAAAAATCTGTAACCCGAGCGATAGCGAATTGGCAAAGCAAATTTACAAGGAACAAAATTTTTAAGCCCTGCTAATCTGCAAACCTGAACACATAAAACACTAGTTGTTAACCATAAAAAAACCCCGAAATCACTTTCGAGGTTTTCATTTATTTATTGCAAACTAAAATTTAATTCTGCTTATAAGGATACGTTTTATCCAAATGAATTTTTAATCTTGGTTTATCTGTATAATCCGCTTCTATGTATTTTCTTGAATTGGTATACGATTCCGGTTTACCAGGATCTGCAAGCGCTCCAGTTGGTCTTCTCGGAATACCTCTTGGCTCGGTTTCATCTACGTTAGGAGTTAACGGATTGTCTACAAGCGGCTCCCAAGGATAATATTTACTTACACCATAATTAATACCATTTACGATACCTACTTCACCCGCAGGTTTTGTAATCTCAAATCGGGTTGTAAAACCATCTCCATCATCGTCAAAATCAAGGAAATCAGAAATTCCGTCACCATCCGAATCATCTACTAATCCACCCGGTGGATTTGGGTATTTTGTTTTGTTAATATTGTAATCGTACAAATAGCCGTCTCCATTAATATCTTCTAAATAATCAGGAACACCATCACCTACTATAGTTCTGTCACCTGTAGCCGGAGAAATACTAGACTCATTATCCATTCTTTGAAGATCGTATAATTTAACACTAAAAACGATAGGAGTGTAAGCCGGAATAGCGTCACTAACTCTCTCGTAATAAGCCAGTCCTGAAGGCAAAAACATAACTCCTGCTCCAAAACCACTATAGGTAATAACTCCATTAGCATCTGTACTTGAAGTACCCGTCTTAAACTTTGGAAAAATCTCCGACCAACCTTCGATCACTGTCTTCTCAGGGGCATATGGAAACAAATTAAAATCTTTCTGGAAATTATTCGAAGTATCAAAAACCTTATTACTCAACAAAGTCCCTGTATAAGAACACACAATTCGATCTGTATTGGTTGGCGCACTTCCAGTTCCTTCTCTTAAAACCAAATAATACACATTATAAGTGATGTCATTACTATAGACCGGTCTTGTTTTTAAAGCATAGGTTTTTTGATCCCAAATCGAAACATTTCCGTCACCGGCAACTATTTTTTTGATCACCACATCCTGATCTTCCGGAGTTCCAGGACTGTTGACAACCGTCATATAATTGGTCTTTAAAAATTTGACAATAGAATCATTATCAGCTTTATATTGCGTTGCATAATCTCTTAACGGAACCGTCACCACCTCATCATCATCCTTTTTACTACAAGAAACGAACGAAATACCCGCAAGCAATAAAATAAAATAATATTTAAATTTATTCATTATTGTTAATTTTTTAGGTGCGCAAGATACAATATTGATTTATTTTTGTAAAGATTTTAACTTTGATTTTAGAAAAATTATGAGAATAGACAAATACCTCTGGTGCGTGCGATATTACAAGACCAGAAACATGGTTACGGAAGCCTGCAAAAAAAACCATATCACTGTAAATGGACAAGTTGCAAAGCCATCCAAAGAGGTTTTTCCTACTGACAGAATCACCTTTAGAAAAGATCAGATTACACAAATTATAACCGTGCTCGACATTCCTGAAAACCGTGTTGGCGCAAAACTGGTTGACATTTATCGAAAAAACGAAACTCCTCCTGAAGCTTATGCGCATCTGGAATTGCTAAAACTATCCAAAGAACACTATCGCAAAAGCGGTACCGGGCGACCTACCAAAAAAGACCGTCGTGATATTGACGAATACGGCAATGAGATTTTTGACGAGGAAGAGGAAGTTTAATTTTCAAATCCCAAAATCCAAATCCCAAAACTTAAATTCCAAATTCCAAAACTTACGTATGTAAAAATTTAAAACCTCAACACTATAATTTTAAAATTCCTTTCTGAACTTTGGATTTTGGGATTTGAAAATTGGATTTTAAATTAGTTATATTAGCAAAAAAAATAAATCATGAGCAAAAACATCATCTTAACCAATCAGGAAATCGAACACAAAATAAAACGTATCGCTTATCAGATATATGAAACTTTTGTTGATGAAGACGAAGTTGTAATTGCCGGAATCGCTTCAAACGGTTCTGTTTTTGCTCAAAAGCTTGCTTCGGCCTTAGCCAGTATTTCAACACTTAAAGTTTCTCTTTGCGAAGTTAAAGTTGACAAACAAAATCCGCAGTTGCCTATCACTACGTCATTAACCAAAGAAGAGTACGAGAACAAAGGCTTGGTACTGGTTGACGATGTCTTAAATTCGGGCACTACTTTAATATATGCTGTTCGTCATTTCTTAGACGTTCCGCTTAAAAAATTCAAAACAGCAGTGCTGGTAGACAGAAACCACAAAAAGTATCCTGTAAAAGCTGATTTTAAAGGAATCTCTCTGTCCACTTCTTTACTAGAGCATGTGCAGGTCGTTTTTGATGAAAACGGCGACAACTATGCCTTCTTAAGCTAAAATTGCTAAAATATCCTGAACCGTTTCTTCGACAGTCTTATCATCAACTGTAACTTTATATTGTGCCTGGTTGTAATAATAGCTTCTGTCGAATAAATGTTTCGCGATAAACTCTTTCATTTCCTCTTCATTCATATCCGCAATTAACGGGCGTTTGCTTTTATTATGAATCAATCTTCCGTACAAAGTCTCTATCGAAGCCTTTAAATATATAGAAACCACACCATCACCTTTTAGCAATTCATGGTTATTGGCATAACAAGGTGTCCCTCCGCCTAAACCTATAATACTATTTTCGGAAGACTGGAGCAATTCTACAAACATTTCGTGTTCTAATTTTCTAAAATAAATCTCCCCATGCTGCTCGAAAATCTCATTTATGGATAAATTGACTCTATTTTCGATACATTTGTCTAAATCCAGAAACGGAATATTTGTAATTTTTGACATATTTTGGGCAATCGTTGACTTCCCGCAACCCATATATCCTAACAATACGATTTTTTTCATTTTAATAATACCTTATAAACTAAGAGGTTGTAAATTTTGATTAAAAAAAGACAAATTTATAATAAATAAGCTTGGAAATAATAAAAAAAACTTCTTATATTTGCACCCGCGTTCAAGAAGCGAAAATGACTCGATAGCTCAGTTGGTAGAGCACATCACTTTTAATGATGGGGTCCTGGGTTCGAGCCCCAGTCGGGTCACAAACTGTGATTCACAATTTAAGTTTCTTGATAGCATTGACTCGATAGCTCAGTCGGTAGAGCACATCACTTTTAATGATGGGGTCCTGGGTTCGAGCCCCAGTCGGGTCACAAAGGTCGAGTATTAATTTACTTGACCTTTTTTAATTTTCGGCCATGTGGAGAAACGGTAGACTCGCCATCTTGAGGGGGTGGTGCTCGCAAGGGCGTGAGGGTTCAAATCCCTCCATGGTCACTTTAAAAAGCGCAAACCTGTACATACAAAGGTTTGCGCTTTTTTTATTGCGGTATTTCCCGACTTCTGCCTGACAGTTTTAGTAAGTGAAACCTATATTTCACATGATCTGTTTTTCTTTTTTATCTAACCCTCAAAAACAACCACTACACACTTACAACCAATTGTTTACCAAACAATAGCAAATATTACAATACGAATTTCCGCTGTTTGTTTAACTCTACTTTTGTTCAGAATTTACCAAAATTCACAGCATCTAACGGATTAAAAACAAACAATTAACAAATGAAACCCCATAGTAATGACACTTATTCAGGAGTTAAACCTTTCTTATTCTTCCCTCCCCTGTTTATCTTAGCCGCACTTATTTTATTTCTGTACAACAAAGACGCTTTGTGTATTACTAAATACATACAGATTCAAAAAGACAGTTTCTTTTTTATCAATCATCATTTGGGACAATATCCAAATCTAATATACAACCTGACCCAGTTTGGAGACTGTTTGGTTTTTTCTTCTTTCATAAGCATTTTAATTGTGTACACTCCTAAAATATGGGAATCTCTACTATCAACCCTAATAGTCACTTTGATATTCTCCTGCCTGCTTAAACACCTATTTGCCGTTCCAAGACCTGCAGCAGTATTTGACAATACCAGTTTTTTCATCACAGGAAAAGCAATTTGCGCCCACAATAGTTTACCATCTGGACATTCCATCACAATTTTTGCGACACTCACTATTTTAATGTTTCCATTTGCACCCAAAGATTTGAAATGTAGAATTTTGTATTATTTCACCTTCATCATCTTAGGATCTGTTCTGGCTTTTACACGAATAGGAGTAGGCGCTCATTACCCGCTAGATGTGGTAATAGGTAGTATTATTGGATATATTTCAGGACTTCTTGGTATTTTTATCAGTAGAAGATATAACATTTGGACCTGGATTAATAATAAAAAATACTACCCCATTCTTATTCTTATATTTGTGATTTGCAGCATTCTATTAATCTGCAGAATAATTAATACTAATTTGATTATCTTTTACTTAGCCCTCATCAGTCTGGTCTTTTCATTATATAAACTTATTAGCCTTTATATTAAAAAATAATCTAAGGATATCACATTTTGTTTTACTAATGAGTGTCTGACTTTCTGTTCTTTCATTTACCATTTTACGACTATGTCTTTAACAATATCGACTATAAAAGCTCTAATGGCATCGTATTGATTATATGCTAAATTGTTCGAAAACGAACTGACGATAATCGCTCTATTCAAATGAAATCTAAGCCGGGGAACTCAAATACCATCCAAAATCTACAAATTTTCTACAAAACCATTCCAATTCTATACCGTCAAGATCACAAAAAAAGTTAGCCCCGTCAATACACTTCCTCTTTTTTCCCAGCTTACACCCTACGTTTCAACATGTTACTTCTTTATTAAATTTAAGTTAAGAGAAGCTATGAAATATCAAAAATAACTTCTTATATTTGCACCCGCGTTCAAGGAAAGAACATGACTCGATAGCTCAGTTGGTAGAGCACATCACTTTTAATGATGGGGTCCTGGGTTCGAGCCCCAGTCGGGTCACAAAAATTGTGATTTAACAAAATACTTTCCTTGATAGCATTGACTCGATAGCTCAGTTGGTAGAGCACATCACTTTTAATGATGGGGTCCTGGGTTCGAGCCCCAGTCGGGTCACAAAAGGTCAGGTATTCATTTACCTGACCTTTTTTTTATTTTCTTTGTTGTCGAGAAACGATAAAACTTCCGCCTAAACAATAAGCTCAATCATTTTCCGTTCGACAATCTAATGAAATCCTACTTTTCGCTACTGCTTACTTTTGTTCTCCCGTATTTTTGCATTGCGCAAACCGACACCACCTACATCAAACCTTTTGAAAACAAAGC
Source organism: Flavobacterium sp. N502536 (assembly GCF_025947345.1). Classification (NCBI taxonomy): domain Bacteria; kingdom Pseudomonadati; phylum Bacteroidota; class Flavobacteriia; order Flavobacteriales; family Flavobacteriaceae; genus Flavobacterium; species Flavobacterium sp. N502536. The sequence continues at coordinate 757,375 of NZ_CP110011.1, forward strand.
TTCCGTAAGGACTTATTTGTCGATGAAATTCATTTCGCTGCAACAGGAAACCAATGGAGACATTAAAAAATTCATGCCCAATACACCGATGAACCTGGGTCTTGGTATCTCTATAAAAAACACCATAATCGATTTTAGTTACGGACAAGGCCTGAGTTTCATGAAAGACAAGGAAAAAGGAAGAACCAAAGCACTCGATTTTCAGATTCACAATTACGGACGAAAGTTCATCATTGATCTTTTCGTTCAAAAATATCGTGGTTTCTATATCGCCGACGATGCCGGCAAAAACGTACAATTATATCCTGATTTAAAAATCCAGCAATATGGAGCCTTTGGACAGTATGTTTTTAATAACAAAAAATTCTCGTACAAAGCTGCTTTTATGCAAAACGAAAAACAATTAAAATCAGCCGGAAGTTTCCTGCTTGGAGGAGGCGTTTATTTTTCGAAAATAAACTCTGATAGTTCTTTTGTATACAAATCTAAAAATGCATTGCGCAACTTTCAATTTGGCGTTAGTGGAGGTTATGCTTATACCTGGGCGATCAGCAAAAGATGGTATACGAGCGGATCGGCAACAATAGGCGTTAATGTTGGTACCGAAAGAATAAACGATTTTGGCAAACAAAGAATAGAAGTGTATCCCACCTTTTTCCCGAGAGTAGCCTTTGGATACAACAAGGAAAAATGGTCACTTGGCTTATCGTATATCAACAATGTCATATTCTCTTCTTTCTCAGACGACAACAAAAGCAACATTGGTTTGTCTTCGGGCAATTTCCAGATTGGTGCCATCTGGAGGTTAAACACCAACCCTTTTTCAAAAAGAGAGAAGTCAGAATAAAACAACCAGCATTCTTCTCCTGAAGATAAAAAACGAGCTCCAGCCCGAAGCTGCAATTTTTCCAAAAAGCCCCAACATCTACTTGCGATTTATCAAAAATTCCGCTACAGCCTCATAAGCCGGTAAAGAATATGGATCATTTGCAGCGTTACCCGCAACTGGGTTAGACGCAAAACGCACAATGACCATATCAGCTTTCGGATCGATGTAAATAACTTGTCCATGTACGCCACGTGCACAAAACGCTCCATGCGCATTATGAGTAATCCACCACATATTTCTATAACTCCATCCTTTTAAGAGAGAATATCCGGCCTTGGCAAACGCTTGTTTGTTACCCCCTTTTTTAATGTCGTCGATTGCCGCTTTAGAAATAATCTGCTGCTCACCCACTTTTCCATTGTTTAAAATGAGCTGACCAAAACGTGCCATATCTCTCAAACCAAGATTAAAACCACCTCCTGCAAAAGGCGTTCCAATCGCATCTACAGAAAAATATCCATCTTGCTCCACTCCTATTTTTCTCCATACTTTTTCAGACAGAACCTCAGCCACCGTTTTCCCGGTAACTCTGGCAATTATCCACCCCAAAACATCCGAATTAACGGTTTTATATCCAAAACTATCTCCGTGAAATCCTTTTTTCTTAACGGTTGGCAAATATTCATAATAGGTTTTGGCCCCAGTATAATCCTTAGGTTTTGGTAATGGATTTCCGGCTGCCGAAAACTTCCATATTTCGGCATCAGGATCTGCGTAGTCCTCGCTAAACTGTAGCGCATTAGTCATATCCATCACCTCTCTCACAGAAGCATCACCAAAGGCAGACTCTTTAAGTTCAGGAATATAATAGGAAACGGTTTTTGTTGTGTCGATCAAACCTTCTTTTGCCAATAGAATACCAAGTGTACCGGTAAACGATTTTGTAACCGACATGGCCGCATGCTGACCGTCTGCTGCTAAAGCTCCAAAGTACTTTTCGTATACAATTTTCCCGTGATGCATCACAATCACACCATCGGCATAGACTTTTTGCAAAGACTCTTCCCAAGTCATCGTTTTTGTTTCGCCCAAAGGAACAAACTTAATTTTATCAATATCTTTATTGCTGTTTTCTGCTAATGGTATTGCTGTACCCAATCCACGCGAAACATTTACGGTTGGCATAAACTGACGCATATGAGCCACACTCCATCGAAGAGCCGGAAACTGAAAAAAGCTTCCGTCCTCAAATCGCGGAATCTTATTATCCGGTGGCGGAAAACCTTTCATCCATCCCATCTTTACCGGATCACTCTGTGCCGCATCCGGATACTTTGTTTTTTCCTGAGCAGCGGCGCCGTTGCTCCACAAAACCATCAAACTAAATACTAATGGAGACAAAAAAAAGACTTGTTTCATATTATCATACTTTAATTAAAGAGTCGTAAAAAATCAAACAGAAGAAACATTATGTCCATCATTTCAGTTCGCAATAGAAAAACATAACGATTTACGCTAAGTTAAGAACTTAATTTCAAACAGCTTATGAATCACATCAAATAAGCAACATTGGTGAGTGTTTAAAACCTGTTGATTTTGCAAAAAAATAATGAATATTTCATAAAAGAACTTCTCCTACAAAACAAAAACTTTACTACATTCGTTTCCGAATTATTAACCTACTAACCTAATCCCAAATTGGTTTATGAAAAAATTTTTATTACTATCATTTCTTATGATCACTTGTGCTACCTGGGCACAATCAGCAACCGGCTATTTTGACAAGGCCATAAAAAAAGCCGAAGCAGGCAACACTAAAGGAGCAATTTCCGATTACACAAAAGCCATCAGCATGAATTCAAAATTTGTAGAGGCTTACCAAAATCGCGGTGTTGCAAAACTAAAACTCAACGACCTCAAGGGTGCCCTTGCTGATTTTAGCAAAACCATCGATCTTGACAGCATGAATGCCGATGCTTTTACCGGAAGAGCCAACGTGAACTACAAGTTAATGAATTTCAAAGAGGCTGTTGCAGACTGTACTTCCTCTCTGGGTTTGAACCCAAAAGATTATATCGCTTACAACCTGAGAGCTTTGGCTTACAACAAAATGGGCGACCAAAAAAATGCCTGCAAAGACTTCACAAAAGCAATTGAATTAGGCAGCCAGAGTGCTATCAAAAACAAAGCAACTTTTTGCAAATAGAGCATCCTTTCCAAACAATAAACACCAAAGCAATCTGTAGAATCTAATTTACAGGTTGCTTTTTCTTTACAGCCCATTTTCTGGTCTGAAAGATATTTTTACTTTTGTTACCTAAACCAAAAAGCAATGGCGCTTCTCAAAAAAATAAACCAAAAAGCTCAAGCCGATATCAATTCCGGTTTCGGACCAAATGCAAACAGCTACGGAAATCGTTTTGTAAACAAAAACGGAACTCCTAATGTCGAAAAAAGAGGAATGCACCTGCTGCGCCGCATTAGCTGGTACCACACCATGATCGACATGCCAAACTGGAAATTCATGCTTATTTTGTTTTCTTTTTACATTGGCATCAATTTTATTTTTGCAATTGCCTATTATGCCATCGGAATTCAGCATCTTGACGGGATCAAACAATCGGAAAGTGTACTGACGCAGTTTGGACAGGCTTACTTTTTTAGCGCGCAGACTTTTACTACTGTGGGTTACGGACACATTAGTCCCACCGGTTTTTTGACAAGCGCCCTTTCGGCTGCCGAAGCTCTGATTGGATTATTAAGTTTCGCCATAGCCACAGGTTTGTTCTTTGGAAGATTTAGCAAGCCGACTGCTTTTTTAAAATTTGCCGACCACGCCTTAATTTCGCCTTACCGGGATAAAAGAGGTCTGATGGTACGTCTTGTTCCTTTTAAAAATACCAATTTTACAGATGCAACAGCCAAAATGACACTGGGATTAAGTATGGAAGAAAACGGTGTGAAAACCAATAAATTCTACAGCTTAGATCTGGAACTGGAACGAATAAATGCCCTTTCGTTAAGCTGGACGCTGGTGCATCCCATAACAGAAAATAGTCCTTTGTACAATTTTACTCAGGAAGATTTTAAAAAAGTACACGGTGAAATATTAGTTTTCATTACCACTTTTGACGATATGTACAGCAATACCGTTGCAGCACGAACGTCCTATACTTTTGACGAAGTGATTTACGGAGCCAAATTTGAAACGATGTACAACAGAAGTAAAGATGGCTCTAAAACGATCCTTCATTTAGACAAATTAAACGATTACCAATCGGTAAGCCTCTCATAATCTATGATTTTACTCAAGTTATAAAGGTAATTTGAGATTTTATTCTATTTTTGTTTACTAAATAGCCAATAATGATAAACAACATTAAAACTGTTTTCAGCATAAAAGATCTTGAAAACTTATCCGGCATAAAAGCGCATACCATTCGTATCTGGGAAAAAAGATACAATATCTTAGAGCCCATGCGCACTGACACCAATATCAGGCTTTACAATTTGCAAAATCTGCAAAAACTCTTAAACATAACATTATTACACGAATACGGTTATAAAATATCTAAAATAGCGACCTATCCCGAAGAAAAAATTCCACAACTGGTTCGCGAAATCATCTCCAAGAAAAACTCACAGAATTACGCCATTACTTCCTTCAAGATGGCAATGATGAATTTTGATCAGGAAATCTTCTTCAATACTTTTGACTGGCTTATTTCGGAAAAATCCTTTCGGGAAGTTTTCAAAGACCATTTTCTTCCTTTACTAAAAGAATTAGGATTATTATGGCAATCCGAAACCATCACTCCGGCCAATGAACATTTCATGAGTCACCTCATCAAGCAGAAAATCTTAATTTATACCGAGAGCCTTCAAATTCTAAAACCAACTAAAACCAACAGGATTTTTGTACTATCGCTCCCTCTGAATGAAATTCATAAAATAGGGTTACTCTATCTGCAATACGAGATTCTATTAAATGGATACAAAACCATCTATTTGGGCGAAAGTATGCCCATCGAAAACCTGCAGGATTTAACCAAGCATTTTGAAAACATTACGTTTGTATCTTTCATGACTATTCAGCCCGATCGCAACGTAATCAATCAGTATGTAAAATCGATGGGACAAAAATTACTTCAAAAAAACAACGAAATCTGGCTTATGGGTAATATGGTTGAGCATATCGACCAGAAGGTTTTATCGGAAAGAATACGCGTTTTCGATTCAATGGAAGAAACAATCAGTATGCTGTAATATTTTGTTTAAAGTTTTTGTATATTTGTTAAACAAATGAAGAAAACAATAGCAATAATAGGATCGGGCTTCTCTTCTTTAGCCGCTTCGTGTTACCTTGCACAGCAAGGCAATACAGTCACGATTTATGAAAAAAACGAGACTATTGGCGGCAGAGCCAGACAATATAAAAAAGACGGCTTTACTTTCGACATGGGACCAAGCTGGTATTGGATGCCGGATGTTTTCGAACGTTTCTTTCGGGACTTCGACAAAACCCCGTCTGATTATTACGAACTCATCAAACTCAATCCGGCTTACAGGGTGTATTTTGGTCTAAATGATTTCATTACGATTTCAGATAATTTAGAAGAAATAAAAAACACCTTCGAAGAAATTGAAACCGGCAGCGGTAAAAAACTCGAAAACTTCATCCGCCAGGCCCAAAGCAATTATGACATTGCTATTAAAGAGTTGGTCTATCGCCCCGGAGTTTCGGCACTCGAATTAATTACACCCGAGACTACTTTAAAACTGAATCAGTTTTTCAGCACGGTAAGTGCCGATATCCGAAAACAATTCACGAATCAAAAGCTAATACAAATTCTTGAATTTCCCGTTTTATTCTTAGGAGCAAAACCTGCCAAAACACCGTCATTTTACAATTTTATGAATTATGCCGATTTTGGTTTAGGAACCTGGCATCCCAAAACCGGAATGTACGATGTCGTACGCGGAATCGAAAAACTGGCCCTGGAATTAGGAGTAACGATCAAAACCAACTACGCGATTGAAAAGATTGTCGTTACAAACAAAACAGCAACAGCGCTTTTAATTGATGGAAAAACGATAGAGGCGGATGTCATTTTAAGTGGCGCCGACTATCACCATACCGAGACTTTACTGGACACTGAACATCGCGTTTATTCTGAAAAATATTGGGAGAGCCGAACTTTTGCTCCCTCATCTCTTTTATTTTTTGTGGGATTTGATAAAAAAATAGCCAACGTCACCCATCACTCTTTGTTTTTTGATGTTGATTTTAACCAGCATGCCGCTGACATTTACGACAATCCGAAATGGCCCGACGAACCACTATTTTATGCCAACTTCCCTTCTAAAACAGATCTGTCTGCTGCACCACTAGGAATGGAAAGCGGTTTTTTTCTCATTCCGTTAGCACCCGGAATACAAGATAACGAGGCACTTCGTGAAAAGTATTTTGAAAAAATAATCACGAGATTTGAACAAGTGACCCATCAACAAATAAAAAATAGCATTATATTTAAGAGATCATTTTGTAAGAATGATTTTGTTGACGATTACAATGCCTATAAAGGAAATGCGTACGGAATGGCCAATACATTATTGCAAACTGCTTTTCTGAGGCCAAAACTAAAAAGTAAAAAAGTTCGTAATTTATATTTCACGGGGCAATTAACTGTTCCCGGTCCAGGTGTTCCGCCTGCTTTAATTTCAGGAAAACTAGCAGCTGAATTAATTCAAAAATCTTTTAGATCTTAACCGATGAAATCACTATTCGACACTGTTTCTTTCAAATGCAGCAAACTGGTTACGCAAAGCTACAGTACCTCGTTTTCGCTGGCGGTCAAAATGTTGGCGCCGGGTATTCGTGATGCGATTTACAGCATTTACGGATTTGTACGCTTTGCCGACGAAATTGTCGATTCTTTTCATGATTTTGAGAAAGAAGGTCTTATTGGAGATTTCGAAAAAGAATATTATAAAGCGATGGAAAAGGGAATTAGTCTTAACCCTATTCTTAACTCTTTTCAGCATACCGTAAAACAGTATAACATTACTGACGATCTGATTCAGGCATTTTTAAAAAGCATGAAACTCGATCTTATCAAATCCAATTATCCAACGCAAACCGAGTATGAAGAATACATTTATGGCTCGGCAGATGTGGTAGGTTTAATGTGCCTGAAGGTTTTTGTAAAAGGAAACGAACAAAAATACGAACAACTCAAAAATGAAGCAACCCGACTGGGATCAGCCTTTCAGAAAGTTAATTTTCTGAGAGACCTGAAAGAAGATAATTTGGTTTTAAACCGAAATTATTTCCCGGGTGTAAATTTAAATTCCTTTGACGAAGAAGCAAAAAACACCATAATCGCCGAAATTGAGGAAGATTTCAGAATCGCGTATCAGGGTATTGTAAAACTGCCTATTGAAGCCAAATTTGGCGTTTATACCGCTTACATTTATTACAGGAAACTGCTTCAAAAGCTTAAAAATACACCCTATTATGAAATTGGAAATTCGAGAATCAGGGTTTCTAATTATACGAAAGCCGGGCTTTTAGCACAATCTTTTGTAACGTATAAATTAAAATTAGTTTAAAATCAATTTCGAACGCTATAGCAATTAAACAAAATGATTTCTTTTTTAATCTTTTTAGGTGTTTTTTTATTCATGGAATGTGTGACCTGGCTCACCCACAAGTACATCATGCATGGACTGATGTGGTATTTTCATGCAGATCACCACCAACCCAAATACGAAAATACCTTTGAACGCAACGATATCTTTTTTGTCATTTTTGCTATTCCGAGTATCGTCTTATTTTATTTTGGCGTTCAGGGCGGATTCAACTATTTATTTTTTATTGCCTGTGGGGTAACGCTATATGGTGCATGTTATTTTTTAATTCACGATGTTCTCATCCACCAGCGTTTTAAATGGTTTAAAAACACCAAAAACAAATATTTAATTGGCTTGCGAAAAGCACATAAAATACACCACAAACACTTAGGTAAAGAAGACGGAGAATGTTTCGGGATGTTGTTTGTCCCTTTTAAATATTATAAAATTTAACACATCGATTTTAGGAATACGACACCTAGATCGGCAAAGGTTAAAATGAATTATGGGCAGGTTAATTAAATTTCAAAAAGAAACGAAGATCGTTGTCGTGATTTAAAGCTGTTGCGAAATGTATCGTTCCGCTGGAACTCATTCCCAAGACGCTTTTTTTCAACGGATTAAAATCCGTTGTTACAAAATTTGTCGTTCCTTCGGAACTTAATTATTCGATTGTTTTTGTCTTTAACGAACCATAAATCAAGTACATAAATCAGATAGAATAAAAAAACAAAGCAGGGTCAGTATAATTAAAATTCGAAAAGAAGCGAAAATTATTTGCCATAGTTTAAAGCTGTGTGAAATGTATCGTTCCGCTGGAACTCATTCTCAAGACGCTTTGTTTGCAACGGATTAAAATCCGTTGTTACAAAATTTATCGTTCCTTCGGAACTCTAGCGTCGTAAAAGAGCCATGGGCTCGAGCAATATTATAGCGACGGATTTTAATCCATCATAGAAAATAGACATCATAATAAAAGAGCCATGGGCTCGAATCATATTGTAACGACGGATTTTAATCCATCATAGAAAATAGACATCATAATAAAAGAGCCATCGGCTCGAATCATATTGTAGGACGGATTTTAATCCGTCGTAAAAATAGACATCATAATAAAAGAGCCATAGGCTCGAACCATATTGTAGCGACGGATTTTAATCCGTCGTAAAAATAGGCATCGCAATAAAAAGAGACATCGTAATAAAAAGAGCCGTAGGCTCGGCACATATTGTTTTCGGGATTAATCTAACCCTTTAGTGTCATTAAAAAAAATGATTTAACACATCAATTTTAGAAATACAACACCCAGTTCACCAGGTATTAAAATGAATTACATCCAACGCGTTAAAATTTAAACTGATGTTATGAAAGTATATAAAATAGAAACCGTACAGCATGTAAACGCTACTATCGAAGAATGTTGGGCTTTTTTTTCAAGTCCAAAAAATCTTCAGACGATAACGCTCGATAATATGAGTTTCGAAATTCAGGATTTTGACAACAAGCGCATGTATCCCGGGCAAATCATTACCTATACGTTGAAACCTCTTTTGGGTATTAAAATTAACTGGGTCACGATCATCACGGTTTCAAAAGAGAATCATTATTTTGTAGACGAACAGCGTTTTGGCCCCTACGCCCTCTGGCACCACAAACATTTTTTTGAACCTTCAGAAACGGGAACAAAAATGATCGATGTTGTGCACTATGCATTACCATTGGGCTATCTGGGCAGGATCATGAACAGACTTGTCGTAAAAAACAAACTCAAAACTATTTTTGATTATCGCTACAACAAAATCGAAGAGCTCTTTAATTCAAAAGTCTAAAGCATTCATACAACTTTACCACAGCAGAAAAAGGGATTTAAAAACTCCTTTCCCAGTGAAAGTTGTGACAAAAAATTCAAGCAGAAAATACTACAATGACAAAACAAAAAATTTCTTTTTTCTGGTTCCGACGCGATTTGCGTTTAGAAGACAATACGGGCTTATTTCATGCCCTGCAATCGGGATTTCCGGTAATTCCATTGTTTATTTTTGATGATGAAATTCTGGAAAACCTTCCGAAAAAGGATGCACGCGTTCAATTCATTTTTGATTCGCTTCAAAAAATAAACGAACAACTAAAAACAATTGATTCTTCTGTTTTAATTAAAAAAGGAACGACGATCAATGTCTGGAAAGCACTTATAGCCGAATTTGACATTCAGCATGTTTTCTTCAATAAAGACTACGAGCCTTTTGCCATCCAACGTGATACCGCCATTGAGCAATTATTAGCGCAAAACAATGTAGCAGCCCATTCCTTCAAAGACCACGTGATTTTTGAAGAGAAAGAAATCACAAAAGCTGACGGGCTTCCGTATACCATTTATACGCCATACAAAAACAAATGGCTTGAAAAATACCATCTCCTGGGGCAGGCACCTGAATTTGACACCAAACCCTTATACGGGAATTTCAGCAAAAATGAGTTTGTCTTTCCGGAATTAGCTGAAATTGGTTTTGAAAAAAGTGCTATAAAAGTACTCCCTCCCGATTTAAGTCAGATTTCCAATTATAAAGAAACACGCGATTTTCCTGCTTTAGACAGTACTTCCTACCTTTCACCGCATTTGCGTTTTGGAACGGTTAGTACGCGCAAACTAGTCAACTGGGCCAATCGCAAAAACCAAACCTTTTTGAGCGAGCTGATCTGGAGAGAATTTTTCATCCAAATTTTATTCAGTTTCCCGAATGTTGTGAACCAGAACTTCAAATCAGCTTACGATGGTATTCAGTGGCGCAATAACGAAGCCGATTTTAAACGCTGGTGTTCCGGAACTACGGGTTATCCAATGGTCGATGCCGGAATGCGTCAGCTCAATGAAACGGGTTATATGCACAATAGGGTGCGTATGGTGGTCGCCAGTTTTTTATGCAAACATTTGCTCATTAACTGGCAATGGGGTGAGGCATACTTTGCCGAAAAATTACTGGATTTTGAACTGGCTTCCAATGTCGGTAACTGGCAATGGGCAGCAGGAACAGGCTGTGATGCCGCGCCTTATTTCAGGGTTTTCAATCCCGAGATTCAACAAAAAAAGTTTGACGAAAAAGGAATCTACATCCGTAAATGGATTCCGGAATTCGATTTAGGATATAATGAACCGATGGTGGATCATGCTTTTGCTCGGGATCGGGCGATCGAAACTTATAAAAAGGGAATTTTGAGATAGTTTTTTTTTGTTTCAGGTTTCAGGTTTCAAGTTTCAGGTTTCAAGTTTCAAGTTTTTTGCAACGTGAAACTTGAAACTTGAAACCTGAAACATTTTTTTTAATACTTCACATAATTCTCTACTACAATCTTCGCTTTCAAATCAAACATCAGATTGTACAAACCAAAGAAGGTTCTATTCATGTAAATAAAATGTTTAGATCCTCGATTCCCATTCATTTTTTTAAGATTGGTATCGTTGGTAAATCGCTCCCCTAATTTGGCAATATTTTCAAAGAAAGTCTCATCGGCAAAATCGAAAGTCTCGTCCTGAAAAGGTTTGGTAAAAAGGGACAGCAGGTCATGAAACATTTCTGTAAAATATTCGATCTCTGAAGCTGAATCATCGGGACGAAGAATTTCCAGTTCGAATAATTTTTGATTGAAAAGCGTTTCGTCGGTGATTACGTTTTTATTGATTAGTTCGAAGTACGGCACATAAAAATCATCCGGAATTTGCTTCATACAGCCAAAATCGAGTGCAATCAGCTGGTTGTTTTCATCCACCAGGAAATTTCCGGGATGCGGATCGGCATGCACTTTTCGCAAAACATGAATTTGATACATATAAAAATCCCACAGTGCCTGACCTATTTTGTCTCCCACTTCCCGATCTGTATTTTTAGCGGTGAACTCTGAAAGATGTATTCCGCTCATCCAATCCATCGTGATGATTTTCTCTGAAGAAAATTCAGGATAATAATCGGGAAAAAGTATGTTTTCGATTTTACTGCAGGCTTCTACCACTTCTTTACTTTGTTGGAGTTCCAGCAAGTAATTGGTTTCTTCAATCAGTTTATCTTCTACTTCTTTAAAGTATTTATCAGAATCTTTTCCCTGCAAATTAAACATTCTGATAGCGATTGGTTTTACCAAAGCCAAATCAGAGGAAATGCTATTGGCAACACCCGGATATTGAATTTTAACGGCGAGTTTTTTACCGTTTTTCACCGCCAGATGCACCTGACCAATACTGGCCGCATTGACAGAATTAGCATTAAACTCGTCAAAAATCTCATAAGGTGTTTTCCCAAAATTGGTTTTAAACGTTTTCAAAACCAAAGGGGCTGATAACGGCGGAACAGAGAATTGTGATAACGAAAATTTCTCTACATAGGCCTGAGGCAAAAAGTTCTTGTCCATACTCAGCATTTGAGCCACTTTAAGCGCACTTCCTTTCAGGCTTTTGAGTCCGTCGTAAATATCTTCTGCATTATTTTCATTCAATTTATCACGGGTCAAATCAGAGTTTACCATTTTCTCCGCATAATGCTTGATATAGTTTACTCCAATCTTTGCACCGGTTTGCACCAATTTACTGGCTCGTTCTATTTTTGAGGTAGGGATATAATCGATTGTTTTCATTGCTTGCTGTATATTTTCTCTTTAAACAGAAATTTTCCAAAATCTATCAGATGATTCATTGGGGCAACATTCATCAGTTCGAAAGATGCATTAACTGATTTCTCGATAAAAATATCTGTTTTTTCAAAGGCCGCAGACGAATCCTCTATCCAGAATTTTATGGTCATCATCAATTGCAGCCAGGCTGATTCCTGAAGGGCTTTTTCCTGAAATTTCTGAAATTTTTCCTGTTCCAATCTGTAGTCATCGGTAAGTATTTCCGACACATATTCTTTGAACGCTTCTCGAAGTGAAGTCAACTGTACTAAATTTTTAAGCGGGTTCCTGTCTATTTTCAGAGCTTGCAGCACATAACTTCTATTAGCCGTTAAAATCTCAAAAAAAGTAAAGTAGAAGCTTAACATTTTGTTTTTCATGTCATATTCGTGATAGTCCGCATTTTTATGCAGCAAATCAACTGTGTTTGCAAAAAACAATCTGAATATTTCTTTTTCTAAACCTTCCAATGTTCCAAAAAAAGCATAAAACTCAGCTTCCGTAAACTCATTTTCTTTCGCAAAATGATATACCGATTTTGGTTTTTGCCCCTTTTCTAAAACTTCCTCCATATATTTTGAAACGATATCTTCTCTTGTGATAGTCTTATTTTTAGTCGCCATTTCATTAAAATTTAGAATTTGCCTTAAAGGTAAGGAATGTTTAAGTACCTTTACTTTGCCTTAAACAAAATGCACTGTTAAATATATTATAAACTATCATGGCAAAGAATGTTTTACTAACCGGAGGCACTGGATTTGTTGGAAAACAACTAACCGATCTACTCATTGACAACGGGTTTACGGTATCGATTTTGAGTCGTACTGCCCGGGAAAACACCTCACTAATCACCTATTACAAATGGAATTTAAAAGTGATTATATCAACGAAGAAGCGATTCTTCAGGCTGATTATATCATTCATTTAGCAGGTGAAGGAATCGTGGAAAAAAGATGGACCAAAAGACGTAAAAAAGTCATTTTAGAGAGCCGTGTGCAGCCCATCGATTTGATTTTTTCGATCTTACAAAAAAACAATAAAGTGCTGGATGCTTTTATCTCGGCTTCGGCAGTTGGAATTTACGGTGCCGTTACCAGTCCTACTGTCTGCACAGAGGATACCGCTCCCGCAAATGATTTTTTAGGTGTAACCTGTGTGGAATGGGAACAAGCAGCAGCTAAAATTAGCGCTTTAGGCATTCGGACTGCTAAAATCCGAACCGGAATTGTTTTGGGGAGAAATGAAGGCTTTCTAAAAAAACTGGGACCCAATTTCAAAGCCGGTTTTGGTGTAGTGTTGGGCACAGGAAAACAATACCTTCCCTGGATTCATATTGACGATTTGTGTCAGATTTATTTAAAAGCACTTACAGACGAAAATATAAAAGGTCCGTATAATGCCTGCATCACAGACAATACTACGAACCTTAGTTTTTCAAAATCACTTGCCAAATTGTACGGTTATAAAATCTGGCTTCCAAAAGTACCTGCCTTTATCCTTAAAATTATTTTAGGTGAAATGAGCGAAGCCATCCTGAAAGGACAACGGGTTTCATCTGAAAAAATACAAAAGACGGGTTTTGAATTTCAATTTACCGATTTGGAAAGCGCGCTGGTTAACTGCCTGAATTAGGCGTTACTTTAAAGTTAGATACATCGGATCTCCGCCTCTGACCACTGCGATTAATTCGGTATTCACCGTTTTAGCAATCTTAGCCGCGATTCTGTTCGGAATTTCTATATTAAAATCAGAGATCAAAATCGGAAAATCGGAAACAATCTGGATTCCGTCTCCTACTTTTTTGATCATAGCATTTACCATAATCATTTTCGATTTTCCGCGCAATACCAACTTGCCTTTGATTTGATATTCTTTTTCGATTTCGTCTATATCTTTCAGATCAAATTTTTCAATTTTCCCTTTAAAAACAGCTTTGGGATACCGACGGCTCTCCATATAATTTTCATTAAAATGTTCTTCCATCAGGTCTAATTTAAATCGAAAATCTTTAACAATCAGGGTACAAATAAATGTACTTGTCCGAGGCTCCACAACAATTGTGACCTGTCTGTTTACCGCTTTTACATCCTCAAAAAAGGGTACCGAAGCTTCAAAGTTTATCGTTCCGGTACTGGTAAAAAGTTTATCCTGGGCAATCACAGAATGAGCAATAAACAGCAAAACTAATAGTGTAATTTTTTTCATAATCGTTAAGAATTAAACAATTATGTCATTCGATTTTTTCCTTTTTTAAGAAGAGAAATAACTGGACTTAATACGAGCATAAAAAAATAGAATGGCAGTACTCCGTTAAAAATAGCAACCCAATCATTTATACTTAAAGTTACGATATTTTCAGCAGTATGGTTCTCTATTTTTGCTAAATATTTGTGAATGTTTCGCTTATAAAAAAAGGTTTTAAAGGGAGCCTTCCTACCGTCATTAGGAGATCCGAAACTTCCTGATGTTCTTATTGCATCGGAGTACAAATCTCAATCAAAAACCCATCCAGGTCACGCACATAAGCGACTGTTTGCCCCCATGGTTTTTGGGTTGGCTCTTTTACTAACTGAGCCCCTGAAGAAGTTGCTTTCGTCACCAATTCTTCTACGTCATCGGTTACAAAACCCAATTCAATAGCAAAAGGTTTATGCTCCGGCTTGCTTTCGATAAAACCCTCTTTCAGATTTTGGGCTGCTAAGTTTTTTGAAGCAAACGAAATTGTGGTTTCGCCTGTACTCAGTTCGCCATAATCCCCCTCCGGAGTTACAAATTTTCTTGAAAATCCAAATGCATTTTCATAAAACGACACGGACTTTTCTACTTCTTCGACATATAAAATTGTATATCCAAACTTTACCATTTGTATTTGATTTGATTGTAAATAAAATATCTTAATCTGCTGGGGTGATGATTTAACACATAGAAACATAGATTTTCTAACCGAAAAAGGCGTTTCACTTTTCACATCCTAAAACCCATATTACCTTATTAAAACGACTTGGTATCTAAGCAGTATCCTAGTGAATCTCTAAAAGCACATTATACTGGTCTAAGCTTGCCAGATCTTCGATAGAATTAACGTCAGTCATTCTCGCGTGTTCTTCTACTTCTTTTTTAGCTTCAATTTGTTTGATGCATTTTCTAAAACGTCGCACCTCTTCTAAATTGGACAGTATCAGTCCCGGAACAGGCACACTTTTTCCTTCTTTGTCTTTGGCCACCATTGTAAAATAAGACGAATTGCAATGTTTGATGGCTCCGGTCTGAATGTTTTCGGCTTCCACGCGAATCCCAACAATCATCGAACTTCTTCCAACATAATTTACGGATGCTTTCATGGTAACCAATTCGCCAACCTCAATTGGTTTCAGGAAGTTTACGGTATCAACAGAAGCGGTTACACAATAATTACCGCTAAACTTTGAAGCAGACGCAAAGGCAATCTGATCTAATAGCTGCAAAATATACCCTCCGTGGATTTTTCCACTAAAATTGGTATGCGAAGGCAGCATTAACTCTGAAATACTTATTTTCGATGAAGAAACGGGTTTAAAATCTGCAGTCATATTTTTTTATTTGTAGTTATAATGGACAAAGTTTTTCGGCGAACAGTCCTGACGAAACGGTAACCCGAAGCAAATCTTTTTCCTTTTTATTTAATTTAAAGATTGATTTTCATCTGAATTCGAAGCTCTTGCAATAATATTTTCGGGGAGCGCCTTTTTGGCTTTCGCCCCCATTTTCTTTAATTTTTCGACACTTGAAACTAAATTCCCTCTTCCGTCTACGAGCTTGCTCATGGCATTTTCGTACTCCGTTTTGGTATCTTTTATTTTATTTCCTATTCGTACCAGATCGGTTACAAAACCTTCAAATTTATCGTAAAGGGCTCCTGCCTGTCTGGCAATTTCAAAGGCGTTTTCCTGTTGCTTTTGGTTCGTCCACATACTGTCAATCGTTCGTAAAGTTGCCAGTAAGGTTGTGGGGGTGACAATAACGATGTTTCGGTCAAATGCTTTATTGTACAAAGTCGAATCTTCGTTTAAAGCAATCGCAAACGCAGGTTCAATCGGGATAAACAGCAGCACAAAATCGGGGCTCTCAATCTGATACAAATCGTGGTAATTTTTACCTCCCAACTGCTCGACATGTCTTTTAATAGAGTTTACATGTTCTTTGAGAAAATCTACTTTGAGGAGCTCCGATTCTTCATTGATCCATTTTTCATAGGCCACCAGCGAAACTTTCGAATCGACGATCATCTTTTTACCGTCGGGCAAATTGATTACAACATCGGGTAAAACTCTGTTCCCTTCCGCATTGGTAAAGCTTTGCTGTACTTCGTATTCTCTTCCTTTTTCTAAACCTGATTTTTCTAAAACACGTTCCAAAACCAATTCCCCCCAGTTCCCCTGCATTTTACTGTCGCCTTTCAAAGCTTTGGTTAAATTTAAGGTCTCTTTACTCATTTGGGCATTCATTTCACTCAGTCCCAGAATCTGCTGGCGCAAAGCCGCATGGTAATCGATACTCTCTTTGTGTGTTTGTTCTACTTTTTGTTCAAAACCCTGAATTTTATCCTGTAAAGGCAACAGGATACTTTTCATGTTTTCACTGTTTTGTTCGGTAAATTTTGCCGATTTTTCCTCGAGAATTTTATTGGCTAAATTTTCAAACTCTTTGGTAAATTTCTCCTGCAGTTCGCTGACTTCATTTTTTTGTTCTTTGTGACGTTCCCACAAGTTTTCAAAATCGACCTCTTTTTTAGAAAGCTGAATCGCCAGACTGTCTTTTTCGGTTCGTATGTTTTCTTTTTCCGAACTGATGGAATAAAGCTGTTTCTCAAAACCTCTTCTTTCATTTTCCAACTGCTCTTTCTGTAGTTGCAATTGATTGACAGTTGCCTTCAGCCTTTCTTCCAGACTTACTTTTTCGGATTGAAATCGAGCGGCAAACAACAATTTCCCTAAGTATATCCCCAAGCATAACGCTACTACAAAAGCCAACAAGTACGGAAGAAGTTCAGACATATTTCTGTTTTTATATGAAGTAAAAGTACGCAATTATACGTAGTCCATAATTCTAAATTAGAAATTTCACGATCACTTTTTAAATGAAAAAAAAATATTTTTCACGCAACCATTTCAAAAAAAAGGCATCTACTAATTATAAACTATTAAAATTTTATCATGAAAAAATTAATGTTGAGCTTGTTTATAGCTTTTGGATTCAGTGCCTGCTCCCTAAATAATGAAGATATGAATGTAGCTTGTGGAGAAAGTGAAGACTTAGCTTTTACCGGAATTCCACTTTTGTGCAACTATAGTGTTAAATCTTTACCTACCAATCCTGTCGCATTTTTAGCCGGCTCTGAAGAAAGACTGAATGCTTACTTCACCAAAAAAGAAAATACATGTCCAAATGCTACGATTATACCTATCGATTTTACTAAAGATATGCTCGTTGGTATTTTTGCAGGACTTAAACCTACAAACGGTTATCAAATTAAAATAACCACGATTGTGCAAAACAAATGTGAAGTTTTAATCAACTATTACGAAAAATCACCTGAAGTGGGCGAAGTTGTTGCTCCGGGAGCTACCTATCCATCAGATTTTATTCTGATCCCAAAAACAATCAAAACCATCCTGTTTAATAAAGTAGCCGAAAATCGCGATGCTGTCATCGTTGGGAGCTTTAGCGGTCAATGTACGGGTGCAGACTGTCAAAAATTTTATCAGATCAACGATTTTAATATTCAGAAGTTTCTAAACGTTAAAGCCGGTGCTTACGATTTTAATCAATACCGATACACTGCCACGACTAAAAAAGGAGATTATACGGCATTCTTGAAAACGGTACCAGCTGAGATTTTAGCCTTAAAAGGACAAACTAAAACCTATGGTTCTCCGGACGCTGCAGATCAGGGAGGTGTTTATTTTGAACTTCGTCAGGGTATAACTGTTACGAAAGTTTTTATTGACAACAACGATACAGCCGATCAAAGCGCTGAAGTAAAGGCTTTCAAAAAAGTGATTAAGGATAAAATTGCAGCTCAAAAATAATCGGATTTATGAAAAAATATTTCTTATTTAGTATCCTATGCTGTCTCTTTTCGTCGGCATATTCGCTGGAAGCTACGAGTATCAATTCCGGTTCAATTGTGAACACGTGGATTTGGGAAAAATCAATTGGAGGAAGCGATAATCCTTATACGGCAACTCCAAAGACGATCGGGTTTAACAAAAAAGTTGTTTTTACGCCTAACGGAAGAGTGATTACCTATAAAAATGATGTTGAAATAAGAAATAGCACTTATAAAGTCGAAAAAGGAATTGGTTATTTTGATCAGGCCGAACATGACCTAATCACCTTTGAGGGGAAGACATATATCATAGAAAACCTTGACAATCAAAACCTAACAATAGTCAGTAATAACACTGATGCCTCTCGTACTATTTACAAAAGATAGTTTTATAAGCTTATAAAACCTATTTTTGCAAAACCAAAAAAACCACTTTTTTGAAAGACGATTTAGAAAAATACATACGGCTGTGCATCAAAAATGACAGAGAGGGACAACTGAAAATCTATCAGTTGTTCTCTCCTGTTTTATATGGTATTTGCCTAAAGTATATGAAAAACGAAGACGATGCCAAAGATGTATTTCAGGAGGCTTTTGTCATTGTATTTCAAAAAATCGGCCAATATAAATTTGAAGGAAGCTTTGAAGGCTGGCTAAAACGTATTTTCATTAATAAGCTGATTGAAAGCCTGAACAAGAAGAAAAAAGAAAGTTTCTTTTTGGATGTTTTTGATCCGGACACCGATTTTGTTGAAGAGGAGGAATTAGATATTGCTCCGGTTGAACAGGAAAAACTGCTGGAATACATTCGGGATTTACCCGATCAGTACCGTACCGTTTTCAACCTGTATGTTTTTGAAAAACTAAAGCATAAAGAAATAGCCGAACTTTTAAAAATCTCTGAAGGAACATCAAAGTCAAATTTAAACCGTGCCAAGCACATTTTGCAAAAAAAAATACTGAGCATAAAAAATTTTAAAATAGCATGAAAAAGCAAAATATAGAAGATATTTTTTCATCAATGGAAGACTTTACAAGTGTTCCACCCCCTGAATTATGGGGTCAGATTGAAGAAAAATTGGACCAGCCTAAAAAGAAAAAGAGAGCTATTCTTTGGTGGTCAGCTGCTGCATGCTTATTATTAGGCTTGCTGCTTCCTTCTGTTTTACATTTTAATTCTACTTCGGCAGTTAAAACCGTAAAAAATGGTGCTGTCGAAGACAATACTGTTGTTTTAGAGGAGAAAAATAACAATACCAATTCTAACCCTACCATTCAAAACAAAGACAATGGAGCTGCTGAAACTACTACGCAGCAACAATCAAATGGTACCGGTGTTGATCCTGTCTTAAAAAACGGGACTGCGCCATCGGTTCTTCCTATCAAAAATCAAAATCAAAAAACGACAGTTGCTCATGCTGACAAGCCAAACAAAACCAATTCGGAAAATGCTACTCTAAATTCAGCCGTTACCAAAAGAAACGAAGCTCAGACTGCTACCGAAAAAGCAATTGTTTCAGCAAAAGCAAATGTATATTCTTCCAATCCATCCAATGCGTTTAATGGGGTTTCGAAAAA
The DNA here is from genome assembly GCF_025947345.1 of Flavobacterium sp. N502536. Lineage (NCBI taxonomy): Bacteria > Pseudomonadati > Bacteroidota > Flavobacteriia > Flavobacteriales > Flavobacteriaceae > Flavobacterium > Flavobacterium sp. N502536. The sequence continues at coordinate 777,162 of NZ_CP110011.1, forward strand.
TCAATTTTTAAATCCGGAGAGAAAAGCTGCTCCTCAAAGTTTAGCGGAGAAGACTTCTGTTTACGGCAAAACCAATGGGTTCAATTCAAATTCAAAAAGCCAACTTCTAAGTGCTGATAAAAAAGCTGCGAATCAAATTTTAGCGGAAAAAACTTTTAGCGCCGGAAAAACAAATCCGTTCAGTCCAGGTTCTAAAAATCAGGTGTCCGGTTCTGTTTTTGAGGAGCAACAAAACCCTAAAAACAATTTTGGTATCGCTTTAAATAACCCGGGTTCCTTTTCAAATCCTCATGCAAAAGCTTCAAATGAAAATGCAGTATCTGGCAGAGAACTAACAGGTAATCCGAAAAGCAATTCGAAATTCACTACTGTTTTAAGCAAGCAGGATTCCGTTCAGCTGGCCGAACTACAAAATTTAGAAAAAGGCATTATTAGTCCGGAAAACAAAAAAGAAAAAGAAGAGAAACTAACGGTTCCGAAAGGCGAAAAATGGGCTGTTGAAGTTTTTGCCGGAGTCGCCAGTTCAGAAAATTATAAAAATGACAAAACGCTGGGTAATGTAAACGATTCTAAACAAGGTAGCACGTACGGGGTTAAAACGAAATACAAAATCAACAACAAATGGGCCGTGGGTTCCGGTTTTAAGATTAACGAGTTAGGACAAAGCGTTGCCAATGTATCTTACATCAGCAATGGCCCTCCTAATTCGGCTATGACTTCTAATGACTATTTCAATCAAAATGCAACTGTGGTTGCGGCATCACCTCAGATTAGCACCAATGACGGTTATATCTTTGTTTCTAAAACCACGACCAATGCCTTGAAACAAAACAATATTGAAAGTAATACGATTGAAAGCGGAAATTTAGACCAAAGCTTGCGATACATCGAAATGCCTTTGGAGGTTTCCTACTCCATTTTTAACAAAAATAAGACCCGTATCAATCTGAATACAGGCGGTTTTGTGGGCAAACTGATTTCAAACAATATGGCTTTAAACGGAAATTCAATTGGAAAAAATGTTAACGCCAACGATTACATCTACGGTTCTACTTTAAGCAGTACTGTACAATATCGTGTTTATAAAAAAACAAGTGTTTTTGTGGAGCCTGCCATGAATTATTACATCAATCCGTTAAACAGCCAGTCTTTCAATCAGTTTCAATGGGGATTGAATTTTGGATTGAATGTTTCTTTTTAAAGTTCTTTTTGTGGTAATTTTACCCAAAATTACTTAGAAAAAAAACGATAACATGACCATCAAAAACAGTTGGACCGATCTGAAAATATTACCCAAAGATCTTATCATTGCTAAAGAATTGCTTTATGATTGTTGCAGTTTAGATGTTACCCAACCTCATCCGGAAGCAGAAAGCAGCGATTATGATGCGTATCGCTTTCAGTTCGATCAAAAGCAAATCTGCTACAGAACGGCAAAAATTACGCCTACGAAAACGGGACAATTTGTAACGTTATGGAAACGCAATGCAACAGGTATTATTGAACCATTTGATTTCTCAGACCCTATTGATTTTGTGATTGTGAGTGTCAGAAAGGATGATTTATTTGGACAATTTGTTTTTCCGAAAGCTGTTCTATTGGAAAAAGGGATTTTTACAACTCCGACAAAAGAAGGCAAAAGAGCCACCAGAGTTTATCCGCCCTGGGATGAAACCACAAGCAAACAGGCGCAGAAAACACAGCAATGGCAACTGAATTATTTTCACGTCATCACCCCCAACGCAAACCCGACAGCATTCAAAGCATTATTTTAAATACAAAAAAGCAGCCCAAATTACTTTGGACTGCTTTTTCTTTTTTATTCAAAACTACTAGCAAACTGTTTAAAAGAAACTACAAATCAATTTCCTTCTCACATTTTACATTTTACGTTTCACTTCTTACTTCTTAATGATCTTTCCTTTGTAAACCACTTTGTTGTTTTCGGTTAAAGTATAAAAGTAGATTCCCGATTGCAGGTAACTTACCGGAACAGCCGTTGTGCTTAAATCCTGTGTCGCATTGATTTCAACAGGGTTTCCAAGTAAATGACCAGAAAGGTCATAGAATTTTAATTTCAACTTTTTATCAGTAGCTGTTTTCACCACCACGTTAACAACATCGGTCGTTGGATTAGGATAAGCCTGAACAAAATAACCGTTCTTCGTTTCAAAATCGATCACAGATAATGTTGGTTTCAATTCAAAACGAGCAATTACAGGACCGTGGTCTGAAGTTGTGTTGGTATAATTGGCAATATCGTTACGCGGATCATAAACAGCAGTTGAATTTTTAATGTACTGATCGTTTAATTCATTTGAAATCATGATGTGATCTAAAAACCCATTTGAACTTAAATAACTGTAAGCTCCCGCTTTACTAATTTCTAAAGTAAGTGGCGTATAATTGGTCACATCGTCTACAAACACCTTATAAGTTGAAGGGTTTGGACTGATAACTGATTCATCTACATCATCGTTATAGTCTCCTAAAATAATCAAATTCGAATTGGCGTAATAAGTATCTAAACTGTCTTTTAACACTTTTGCATCGTATTTACGCATGTTGTATTTGTTCATATCCGATCCGCTATTGGCACGTGCGTGAAGATCTACTAAATTAAGCAGTTTTTTTACCCCACCAATATTGGTTTCGATTTGTACCATATAAGGCAGACGGCCTGAAGAGAAGAAATCTCCATCGTCACCATCAGGACTTGGATAACTATTTAGTGTTACCGTTTTAGCACGGATCTGATCGTACAAATCTTTAAACATTACTCTGGTGTTTTTTACCGTTGCTGTTTGCGTATTGTAAATCACCACTAATTTCTGAGGTGGGAAATTTGGGTCTAACGGTTTAAAAGAATACGACCATGAAGGTGAAATTACTTTATCGAACGTTTTACCGTTAACGCTTATTTTTTGTACCAAAGCATCTAAAGCCGGTTCATCCGAAACTTCCTGAACAACGTAAACGTCGGCATTTAACTTGTTCATTACTTTTGCTACATTTTCAATTTGTAACGCGTCGTCTGTAGGTCCAAATTCTTTATTCGTCTTGTCTTTTACATCGGTTCCAAAGAACTCCAGGTTATAAGTTACGATATCAAACGTATCTGCTTTTGGTATAGAAGAACCTGTAAATGATCCAATTTGTTTGTTTAAAGCAGTTCCGCTTACGGTTAAAGCACCTGAGATCGTTAGTGCTTTTACAGATGGCACAAACCTTGCGTAAATCTTTTTAGATGCTGCGGCATCGGCTGCATTAACTACAATAGTCGATTGAAATAAAGTATTATCTAAAGACAATTGATAATCTGCAGGAGCTGTAAGCGTAATATCTCCATGCCCTTCTGCTTTAATTGAAAAAGCCTGAGCTCCCGAAACTTCGCTTAAATTTACATCTCCAAAATCTAAAACAGGGTTTGCATCTATATAACCAGTCTCATTGGTAATAGCAAAATCATCAAACGACCATTCAGCCGCATTGTTTGCTCCTCCGGCAGTAGTTTCATAAACCCATGCCAAATAAGTATGGTCTGTTTTGTAACCTTCTAATTTAATGTATTGCGATTGAGCATAAGTTCCTGTTGTAGTAGGGAATTTTCCATCAAGTACCGTCCAGGTCGCATTTTCCGGATTACTCTTTCCATCGTAATCGGTAGAAACCATTAATTTCAAATCGGTACCTGCATAAAATTTACGGGAATAATAAGAAAGCAGGATCGTTTTATCAAATTTGGCTGTATTGTCCAGACGTAATTTTGGAGAAATCAACCAATCTTTACTCGGTCCGTTATCGCTATAACCGTTCATGATTACTGCTCCTGTTCCCGAATTTATATTTCTGGCCACAGTTGTTGTAATCCATTTATTTGCAGTACCGGCAACATTATACTGTGTCCATCCGCTATTGCTTAAAACATTTGCATCGTTAAAACCTTGTGTGTAAGGATCAATTCCTGTTCCACTAAGCGCTACTGTTTTAGTTGCTGCTCCAAGATTCTTATTTTCAATTTGTCCTGAAAAACTTCCAAGAGCATCTGGCGTAAATCTGGCGTAAACAGTTGGTGTTGCTCCTGAAGCAAAGTCAGACGCAGCATAAACAACTGAAGTTCCAAACGCAGTTCCGTCTTTCGAAACGGTAAATTTTCCGGTAGCCGTTACAGTAACATCGGTTGTGATGTTGGTTCCCTGAATCTGATAATTAAAATTATCTGAGTTAAAGCCTGTTTCTGAAAATCCAAAATCTAAAGCAGAAACCGTTGTTACCATAGAAGGAACTGGTGCACTTAAAATTGAAGCATCAACTTTGGCAGGAGTAGCCAATAAATTTCCAAAAATATCTTCGGTAACAGAGTAAACCGTATAATCGGTATCCAGTGTTAACCCTGAAAAAGTTTTAGTGTATACCTGAGTAATATTCGTAACATCTAAAAATCCTGATTGCAAAGCGGCAGCACTATTAGCATCCTGACCCGCTTTTATTTGTGCGGCTGTTGGTGCTGCACTTCCTCCCGGTACTAAAACATAATACGTTTTTCCTACCTCATCTAATTTATCAGAGAAATCAAAACTTTCCGATAAGATATTGCTTGCTTTTGGGTAGCCAACTGCGCTTACTGGTGCAACAATATCTTCTCTAATATCTAAATCATCAATCGCAAATGAAGGACGTGCTCCTCCACCAACATTCTGTTTAGCGATCCATCTAATCTGAACAATTGGTTGATTGTTACAGGTAGCAGGTAAATTAGTTTTAATTGTGGTACTATTAATTGGTTCAGTCTTATTTACATCTAATGGAACCGTCTTGTCACTTAAATAAGCCGTTTCCGGTAAGGTGATAAAAGGCCCTGTGGTTCCTATTCTGTATTGCAGTGCCATTTCATAAATACAAAGATTAGTCGTTCCGTTATAAGGATTACGAATGACCATGGCATCATATTTCACCTGGATATTTTTACTGTTGGTAGCTACAAACGCAAAACCTATTGCTGCATCTAAACTGTTTGTATCCAAGAAGCCAATCTTCCCGTTATAATTGTGAACACCTCCTGAATTAGTGTTTGCAGTACTACTGGCTCGAAGATTTTGGTTAGTCGCGGTTAAGGCTGTATTATAGCTTGTCCCCGGGGCACCAGCATTAGCAGTCCAACCCTGAAAACCTGGTGGATAAGTTGTTGATCCTGCCGCTAATGTACTAAAATTTTGTACAAATTCAGGCGTTATAGATTGAGGGGTAGGCATGGTTTGGGCAAAAAGATTCCCAGACCAACAAAAAAAACTTAAAAAAGCCATGAGATGGCGTACAGAGTAGTTGTTTTTCATACAGTTTAAAAAAATAGAGTTTTTAGAAATCAAATTTATATTGTTTAAAGTTAACAGAATATTGTGAAAACATAAACTTATCGTATCGCGCTTTTGTGAAAATTTTCAAGCAAAAATCAAATTTTACGTCAGTTCTTTCAATTATTCTTAGATCTGACGGGGCTTCACGAGATATTTATTTTTTGTACGAATTAACATGCTCTTGCTTTTTATTCAAGCATTTCTTACTTAAAATTTTGCCTCAAAAAAAAGGAAATTCCGAGCTTTGAATAATTGCAGCAGAAGTTTATGTCCTTTATGAAACAACGTTATCTTTGCAGTCAAAAAATACAGCATGCACCAACACTTCCTTCTTTTTAAACCTTACGGTTATCTGAGTCAATTTATATACGAATTAAAAAGAAAGAAAAAGCTTTTAGGAGAGTTGTATGATTTCCCTGAAGGTACCATGGCAATCGGCCGACTTGATGAAGACTCCGAAGGACTTCTTTTACTCACGACGGACGGAAAGGTAAGCGAACTGGTGCGAAGCAAAAAAGTGGATAAAGAATATTACGTTCAGGTCGATGGCCTTATTACTCCTGAAGCAATTGAGGCATTACAAAAAGGCGTTGAAATAGGTTTTGATGGCGGCAAATATAAAACCAAACCCTGCTCGGCTTTTATCGTTACTGAGATTCCTGATTTTGGTCCGAGAGCCAAAAAAATCAGAGACGAGCGACATGGTCCAACCTCCTGGGCTTCGATCACCATAAATGAGGGCAAATTTCGTCAGGTTCGAAAAATGACGGCAGCCGTTGGATTTCCAACTTTAAGATTGGTTCGTGTTCGCATAGGAAATGTATATTTGCAAAACTTAAAGGCCGGAGATGTGCTGGAAGTAACCGAATTTCAATTAGATAATGAGTGAATTTGGAAATTAGATAATTACGGGGACGCTTAATTCAATAATCAAATTCCAAAACCCAAATTCCAAATTCCAAAACTCACAACTCACAACCCATAACTCATAACTCAAAAAAAATGCTAAACATAGTTCTTGTAGAACCTGAAATCCCAAATAACACCGGAAACATTGGACGTTTGTGCGTTGGTACAGAAAGCAGGTTACATTTGATTCACCCATTCGGATTTGTGATCAACGATAAAAACCTGAAGCGTTCGGGACTGGATTACTGGGTGCATCTTGAGGTTACGGAATACCAAAATATTGAAGAGTGGATTCAGCAGATTCCGGATCAGTCGCGTGTTTTCCTGATGAGTTCTCATGCCGAAAAATCATATCTGGAAACAGAGTTTCAGGATGGAGACTGGTTGGTATTTGGTAAAGAGAGTGTTGGTTTGAGCAAAGAGGTCTTAGCACGTTTTGAGAATCACCTGACGATTCCGATGTCAAAATTAATCCGAAGTTTCAACATTGCCAATTCTGTGGCTTTTGTGGTTGGAGAAGCAAAAAGACAAATTGCATTAAAGAATATTTAATTACTTACTTCTGTGGGGGTTTTACCCTTTCTTTAAGATTGGTAAATCACTCCCTGAGATTTTCTAAGCAATCACAAACTTTCCTTTTTCGGCATCAAAAACAATATGTTCATCCTTGAATAAGGTTTCAAAACTTCCTTTGGAAATTAAATTACAGGGCGCGTCCTGTACCACTAATTCCGAAGTCATAATAATCATTTCATCGCTTAACTGAATCGCCAAATCGATATCATGGGTCGAAAATAAAATACATTTTTGCGTTTCCTCTGTCAGTTTCTTAAGCAGTTTGAATAACGAAACTTTGTGCAGCAAATCAAGATGTGTTGTGGGTTCGTCCAGAATAATCAGCGGAGTATCCTGCGCGAGTGCCCTTGCGATTAAAACCTTCTGCAATTGTCCGTCACTAATTTCGAAATGCTTTTTCTGAGCCAGATGCTCGATTTGAGTTAACTGCAAAGCTTCGTGCACTTTCTCGATATCCGTCTCACTTAAAGTACCAATCCAGTTGGTGTAAGGCTGACGTCCCAAAGCCACTAATTCGAAAACCGATAAATTACTCGGTGGTAGTTTTTCGGTTAAAACCAAACTTAAATTTTGGGCTAACGCTAAAGGTCTGTAGCTGCTTATATTTTTATCATTCAAAAAAACTTGTCCACTTAGCGGATGCTGAATTCCGGTAATCGTTCGAAGCAAAGTCGATTTCCCAATTCCGTTTGCTCCAATTAGCGAAATAAGTTTCCCCGAAGTTAAACTCAAATTTAAATTTTCAGCAATGGTCACAACTCCTTTCTTCGACTTGTAGCCGATACTAAGGTTTGTGGTCTTTAAAATAGTAGTCATTGTTTAAAGGTACTAAGGTTCTAAGCTGCTAAGGTTCTAAGTTTTTTTTTAAGTAATCTGCGAAAATCCGTTGAATCTGTGGCTAATTTATTTATTGAAAATTACTTTTTCGCATGAGTAACCAAACGACAATTGGTGCACCAATTATAGAAGTGATGGCATTAATTGGCAGGGTGGTTTCTAATCCCGGTAGTTGTGATGCCATATCGCAAAACAACATGATTATTCCTCCGTAAAAAAAAGTACTCCAGTATAAAACTGCGTGATTACTAGTTTGAAATGTCAGCTTTGCAATGTGGGGTACCGCCAGACCTATAAAGGCAATTGGCCCCGCAAAAGCAGTAACACTTCCGGCCAGAATACTGGTCGCAAAAATAATCACCAGTCGGGCTCTCTTGTAATTTAGTCCCATACTTTTGGCGTAATTTTCACCTAAAAGCAATGCATTTAACGGTTTGATACTTCCGGCACTCAAAAACAGTCCAAAAACAACACAAACCGCCAAAATCGAAATCGAAGTCCAGGAAAGATTCCCGAGACTTCCCAACGACCAAAAGGTAAATTTCTGCAGTTGTTCCGCCGAACTAAAATACGTCAAAACCCCAACGATAGCACTGGTAAAACTCCCAAACATTAATCCGACAATTAAAATTGCCATCGTATTCCGCAAACGCTGTGCAACCAGCAGTACCAGCATCAAAACCAAAACACTTCCCGTTGTAGAGGCCAGTACGATTCCGAATGGCGATAACAAAACCGAATTTAAAAATGAAGGCAGAAAACCCGCACCCAAAATTACAACTGCGACTGCCAGAATTGCTCCCGAACTTAGTCCAAGAACATCAGGTCCTGCCAACGGATTTCGAAACAGCGTCTGCATCAGCAAACCGCTTACAGACAATCCCACTCCAACCAAAACTGCTGTAATTGCTTTGGGCAGGCGATAATTAACAATAATGTATTCCCAGGTCGATTTACTGGCGTGGTTTCCGGTCATACTATTATACACTTCCTTAAAAGGTATGGTGACTGACCCCAGACTAATGTCTAAGAAAAACATAAACAACAGCGCCAGACCGAGTACTGAAAACAGTATTATATTTCGTTTTTTATGAATCAATGAACTTAGTTTAATTTAGAGGCAAAAGTAAATTCATAACTAGGCAACAGCTCCGGGTGAAAAATCTTGATATAATCTTTTAACACTAAGTCGGGACGGCTTGGAGCCAGCTCATAATAAACTGTTCCTCCGGTTGCTCCGGATTTACCTTCAAACGTATAAACATTTTTAGATTTAAAAGCATCAAACTCCTTATAATGCGTATTGATTTTCCCGAACTCGTCCAGGGTCTTAAAGGAGCCCGCGGCAATCCAGAAATTAGCTGTTTTTGCTTTCACCAGTACTTTCTCAAAAGACAAGCCTTCGCTTCCCGTACCTTTCAAATCTGCCCATAAATAGTTGGCCTGAGCATCTTTCATAAACTGCGCTACCCAGCTGTTTCCTTTGGCTACATACCAAACATCTTCGTACATAGAACCGTATAGAACAGTTGAAGTCGCCGGTTTACCTGCCACTAATTTTTTAGCCTGCTCATAGCTCAGAACAATCTTGTCAAACAGTTCCTTTGCCTGTTCTTCTTTACCAAATAAGGCTCCGTAAAGTTTAATCCATTCTGCTTTTCCAAGTGGAGATTGCTCCATCCAGTCGGCCTGGATTAAAACATTTAAACCGCTTTTTTTCAAATTGTCAAGCATCGGATTGTTATTGTCTACTCCAAAAGTCACTATTAAATCCGGAGACAACTCTATTAATTGTTCGATATTCAACTTCTCGTTCTGACCTACATTTTTAACAGTACCTTTGTCTATTAAAGCTCTGGTTTTTTCAGATGAAATATAATCGGTATGTGGAAAACCAACAAGTTTATTTTCAACTTCGAGCATCTCCAGGAACGGAATATTGGTCGTTGAAGTCACTACGATTGATTGTAAAGGAACTTTGATTGTGGTGTACTTTTGTAAACTGTCCGGTACTTTTGCTTCTTTTTCTTTCAAAACATAAGTAAACTTAGTTTGCGCATCCGGCCATGGCTCTGAAACCGTTACTACTGAATATCCTTCATGTTTTACAATTGAAAGTCCGGACGCAAACTCGATACTATTTTTTGCAATTTCAGTTTTTACGCTTTCCGGAGCTTCATTTTTTTTGCATCCGACAAGAAGAAAAAATGGTAAAATAAAAATCAATTTGGGTAGTAAATGTCTCATATTTAGGTTCTATTATTTTTTTAAGGAATCCGGTTTCATTCTGCTACTTTTATGGCATGTAATTTGACTCGTATTCGTTTTAAATTTTACAATTTCATTACTGACAAAGGTAACGCAATTTCTAAATTTTTTGTTTACCTTTATTCTTACAAAACCAAATAAACCTCATTTTCCCTCCATGAATCCCATAAAAACAAAAGTCTGCTCGAGCTGTGAATCCTCTTTCAGCTGCGGAGATACTTCAAATGAAAACAAGTGTTGGTGTAATGATTTCCCTCCTATTTTTAATCTTTCTTCCGGTGGAGACTGCCTTTGCCCTGTTTGCTTTAAGGAGGCCTGTGAAGATAAAATTGATGCCTACGTAGAAACTCTTACCCCTCAAAAAGCACTTAAAAATAAAGCAATATCTTTACCCAAACAAGAAAAACTAATTGAAGGCATTGATTATTATATCGAAAATGGAAATTATGTTTTTAAATCCTGGTTTCACTTAAAAAGAGGAAGCTGCTGCGGAAACGATTGCCGACATTGCCCGTATTAAATTATTAATTGTTAATTGTTGATTATGAAAGAGAATATTATCAAAGACAAAAGTTTTGCTTTTGCGATTCAGGTAGTCAAATTGTATCAATACCTGTCTATTGAGAAGAAAGAATTTATACTTTCCAAACAACTCTTACGATCGGGAACAAGTATTGGTGCAATGATAAGGGAAGCAGAACATGCCGAAAGCAAGAATGATTTTATTCATAAATTTGCAATTGCCCAAAAAGAAGCCAATGAGACTGTTTATTGGCTAGAATTACTAAAAGCAACCAATTACTTAAATGAAAAAGAGTTTGCGACTATTAATAATGACGCCATTTCAATATTAAAATTAATAACAAGTATTATCAAAACGACCAAAAGTCAAATCCCCCCTAAACAGCCTCTTCTTTAAACTAACAATCAACATTTTACAATCAACAATTAACAATCAACAATTAAAATGATTTACCTAATAACCGGAGGCGAGCGATCAGGAAAAAGCAGTTACGCCCAAAACCTGGCCTTACAACTTTCAGACACACCTATATATGTAGCCACCGCCAGAAAATGGGACGACGATTTTCAAAACAGAATCGACAGACACCAACAGGAACGTGACGAACGCTGGACCAATATTGAAAAAGAAAAACACTTAAGCGAAATTGACTTTTCTGAAAAAGTGGCTTTAATTGATTGTGTCACCCTTTGGCTGACGAACTTTTTTATAGACCACAAAAATGATGTCTCCTTAAGTTTAGAAGAAGCAAAAAAGGAATTTCTGGCAATAGCCCAGCAGGAAAACGCTACCTTGATTATTGTAACCAACGAAATCGGAATGGGCGTACATGCCGAAACTCATATTGGCAGAAAATTTACCGAATTGCAAGGCTGGATGAATCAGTTTCTGGCCTCAAAAGCAGATGAAGTAGTTTTAATGGTTTCCGGAATTCCCGTTAAGATAAAAGGATAGCGATGAAAATAAATTCCAATTTTTTAAATTCCAAATTCCAACGCTATACTTTATCTTTACTTAAACTTTAAAATTCTTTTTTGAATTGATTTGAAAATTGGAATTTGGAATTTAAAAACTTGGAACTTACATATGAGCCATTTAGACGATATATTAAAATCACGTCGTGATACCCGCCACTTTACAAATGATGAAGTCCCTGACGAAGTGATTCAAAAAGCTTTGCAGGCGGGGCACTGGGCCCCATCTGTTGGATTAACCGATGCTACCCGCTATTATCTTATCAAATCGGTTGAAGTCAAAAGTGCCATCAAAGATCTTTTTTTAGAGTACAACAAAAAAGCCGAAGAACTTACCGACAATCCCGAACAAAAGGAGCACTATAAATCCTTAAAACTCGAAGCGATTGAAGAAGCCCCTATTGGACTCATTATCGCTTACGACCGATCGGTGTTAAACCAATTTACAATTGGAACAGTAGGCAGCAATGAAGCTGTAAAATTCAGTTCGGTTTGTGCGGCCCAAAACATCTGGCTTTCCCTTACAGAACAAGGGTACGGAATGGGCTGGGTGTCTATTTTGAACTATTATCAGTTTAAAAAAATTCTTGATTTACCAGAAAACATCGAGCCACTGGGCTACTTCTGTATCGGAAAACCAGCTACCAATTACGACAATCAACCCATGTTGCAGCAATTGCACTGGAAACATAAATCAGAAGCTCCGGACTGTACTGAAATTAAAAGTATCGTTCAGAATCAGGTTTCCCATTTTCCTTTAGAATCTAAAACAACAAACAGCAATAAGAGCAATTTCAGTACCCTGCTACAGGAGAAAATAGATTCTAAAACCAAACCTATTGGTGCTTTAGGAACGCTCGAGACTCTGGCTTTTCAGATGGCCACTGTTTTTGAAACTTTAAATCCCAAAATCATAAATCCCGCTATTGTTGTTTTTGCTGCAGATCACGGTATTGCCAATCATGGGGTAAGCGCCTATCCGCAAGATGTTACAAGACAGATGGTCAGTAACTTTCTCGAAGGAGGTGCTGCCATTAATGTTTTCTGCAAGCAAAATGACATTCAGCTATCGATCGTAGATGCCGGTGTGAATTATGATTTCCCCACAAATGCCAATCTGATTAATGCCAAAATAGCCAAAGGAACCCAATCCTTTTTACACCTTCCGGCAATGAGTGAAACAGAACTACAATTGTGTTTCGAAAAAGGAAAATCGATTGTTGAAGCTATCGCAAAAAAAGGTTCAAACTGTATTGGTTTTGGAGAAATGGGAATCGGAAATACCTCTACTGCCTCTGTATTGATGAGTCTTCTCACCGGATTTTCTATCGAAGAATGTGTGGGAAAAGGAACAGGTGTTGAAAACGAAAAACTACTTCAAAAACAAAACCTGCTTCAAAAAGCCATTGAAAATTACACAGGCCCGGCAGAGTTAAACCAGCAACTGGCCTATTTTGGCGGTTTTGAAATCATGCAGATTGCCAGCGGAATGTTAACTGCTTTTGAGCATAATATGCTTCTTTTGGTTGATGGTTTTATTTGTAGCGTTGCCTTTTTAGTTGCTTCCAAAATAAATCCTGCCATTCATAAAAACGCTGTTTTCTGCCATTGCTCCGCCGAAAAAGCGCATCAGAAATTATTGAATTATTTAGAAGCGAAGCCCATTTTAAATCTGGATTTACGCTTAGGCGAAGGTACTGGCTGTGCGATTGCTTTTCCAATTATTAAATCGGCCGAAGTTTTTTTGAATGAAATGGCCAGTTTTGAAAGCGCGGGAGTCAGTAGGAAGTAATTAAAGTGATTATTTTACGTTATGTAAGAAAAAACACTACAATTATGCCGTTCATAAAAATATACATTCACTTTGTTTGGAGTACAAAAAACAGATTCCCATTCTTAAGTTCAACAGAATTAAGACAAAAAGTGTGGAAGCATATTAAAGAGAATGCAAGAGAAAAAGGAATATATGTGGACTTTGTAAACGGATATTCGGATCATTGTCATTGCCTTATTTCATTAGGATCTGATCAAAATATTCAAAAAATAATGCAATTGGTCAAAGGAGAATCATCCTACTGGATCAATAAAAATAATTTAACTAAAGAAAAATTTGAATGGCAGGATGAATACTTTGCTGTTTCTGTTTCAGAATCTTCAATAGACAAAGTAAGAAATTATATTAAAAATCAAGAAATTCATCATCAGAAAAAAACTTTTCAGGAAGAATATGATGAATTTATCAGCAAATTTGATTTTCATAAACAATAGATACATAAATAGAATTTGGCTAAAGCCATTCTAACCCTAAATACAACGGCCTCCAGATAAATCTGGAGGCAATGTAAAAATTACATATTTATAAATTATTTTTTATACACCCTCCAGATTTGAATACAATACAATACAATAGATATAGAATAGACAACATCTTTAGATGTTGGAACATATATTAACAACCAAAAAGGCTTTAGCCAAACAAACAATCCTCTTAAAATGAAAAAAGAACTCCATATCTTCTTTACCTGTTTAATGTTTTACACCAGAATCCCCTGTCCTAAAAACATCAATCATGATCCGGACTATTTAAACAAGGCAACGCGCTATTTTCCTTTTATAGGTTGGATTGTGGGAAGCATTTCTTTCTTGGCTTTCTACCTTTCTTCGCTTTTTCTATCTACGGAGACGGCTGTTCTTTTGGCAATAGTTACCTCGATACTGACAACCGGAGCTTTCCACGAAGATGGTTTTGCAGATGTTTGTGATGGTTTTGGCGGCGGGTGGACCAAAGAAAAAATCCTGCTTATTATGAAAGACAGCGCAATAGGTGCCTACGGAGCAATTGGTTTGGTGCTGCTTTTTTTACTGAAATTCAAACTACTTGCTGAATCCGTTACTCTTTTCACTACTAACATTTTTCTAATTTTCCTTTTGTTCATTTCTGCTCATTCTTTAAGCCGTCTGGCGGCAATATCTATCATTTTTACTCATGAATATTCTCGTGATGATGCTACCAGTAAAAGCAAACCAATAGCCAAAAAACACAGTTGGAAAGAAATTACAGGTTCCTTTTTCTTCGGATTAATTCCTTTATTGGTGTTTTCTTATTTTCAGTATAAATTCCTTTTAGCTCTAATTCCGGTATTTATTATGCGTTACTTCTTAGCCCGCTATTTTCAAAAATGGATTGATGGTTATACAGGTGACTGTCTGGGAGCCACGCAACAGGTTTGTGAAGTAATCTACTATTTAAGTATTCTTTTGATATGGAAGTTTATCTAGTTCGCCATACCGAAACCACTTGCGAAAAAGGAATCTGCTACGGCCAGTCTGATGTAGATTTGGCAGTTCCGTTTGAAACTATTTTTGAAGAAATTGTTTCGCAATTGCCCTCAGAAGCCCTACTCTTTTCTAGCCCATTAAAACGCTGTGTTAAGTTGGCCGAATACATTCAGCATAAGACAAACCCCATTTCCATAGTTAAGGACGACCGTTTGATGGAAATGAATTTTGGTGACTGGGAACTGAAAAACTGGGAGACTATTCCATCGGAGCAGCTTAATCCGTGGATGGAAGATTTTGTCACAACACAGGTACCCAACGGCGAGTCGTTTACAGCACTTCATGAAAGGGTGGACGCCTTTTTAAACGAGCACATTTTAAACGCTCAAAACACTCCTGTAGTAATTGTCTCTCATGCGGGTGTAATCAGAAGTATTTTATGCCATCAGTCTGCATTGCCTCTGAAAGATGCCTTTAACAACAAAGTAGCCTTCGGACAGGTTATTAAAATAGAGTATTAAGTTACAATTTGTTTCGAATTCCTTCTAAAAACTAAAACAAATTTGAAAATTCAATAATTTTAACTTTATCTTTGCACAAAATTAAGGTTGTGTTCATTCATACACATTAAAAGGGAATCAAGTAATAAATCTTGAGCTGTACCCGCAACTGTAAGCTTTGTTCTGAAAAGAATGCTTGTTGTTAACTACAAAACCACTGCTCGCTCTGGCGAATGGGAAGGTAAACAACAAGACGCAAGCCAGGAGACCTGCCTTTGTAACCAATATCGAGCTCTCGGGAAAAAGAGTGTAGAAATTATGGCTTTAAAAAAACTTTTTGTCTTTTACTTCTTGTGCTTGTGTCAGATTATCTCGGCGCAAAGTGATTCTATTACCAAACTTAAAAATGTTGTCGTTTCCGACGCCAATCTTAAAAAATACTCCAGTTCGCAATCGGTTTTAAAACTAAACGATTCTGTTATTGGCAAGAATGAGGCTTTACTGACTGATTTATTAAACTTTAATTCGACTATTTACTTTAAAGAATACGGTCGTGGAATGCTTTCTACCGTATCCTTTAGAGGTACCACATCATCACAAACAGCAGTCATCTGGAACGGAATCAACATTAACTCTCAAATGAATGGAAGTACCGATTTTAATACCATTCCCGGTTCCGATTATAATTCTATCAGCGTAAAAGCAGGAGGAGGAAGTGTTATTTACGGCAGTGGAGCGGTTGGAGGAACGGTGCATTTAAATAACGATCTGACCTTTTATAATCGATTTGAGAATACTTTAAAACTGGATTACGGAAGTTTTAATACGATTGGAATTAATTACAAAACCAATATTTCAAACGAAAAATGGAGCGCTCAGATTGGTTTCTCTAAAAACAGTTCGACAAACGATTACAAGTATCTGAATCAATACAACTGGAAAGGCGAACAGCGCTGGAATCAAAACGGTCAATACGATGTTATATCGCTAAATGCAAATGCAGGTTATAAAATTGATGCCAAAAACAGTTTAAAATTATATACCCAAACTTCAAATACAGACCGAAATACTTCACTGGTTTCTGAATCTGAAACGAAAAGCAAATATGTCAATGGTTTTAATCGAAACTTATTAGAGTACGATGGTGATTTTGGCAGGTTCAAAACCAATTTAAAAACGGCCTATATTTTCGAAAACTATAAATATTATGCCGACAATTCCAGCAATATTTATACCTACGGAAAAACAGAAAGCTTAACTACAAAAGCGGATCTGGGCTATCAATTGCTAAAATCCATACAACTAAATGGTATTCTGGATTACAACCGAACCAAAGGATACGGAAGTGGTTTTGGAGATAATGTGAGAGAAATAAGTTCGGCAGCTTTACTTATAAAACAAGAGGCATCCCCTAATTGGAAAAACGAATTTGGTGTTCGCAAAGAGTTTACCGACAATTATAAATCTCCTGTACTATTCTCAGCGGGTTCTTCTTATCAGTTTGGGAAATTATATAATTTGAAATTGAATGTATCCCGAAATTTCAGAATTCCAACTTTTAATGATTTGTATTGGGAAGAAGGCGGAAATCGTGATTTAAAACCGGAGAGTTCTTATCAGGCAGAAATTGGAAATATTTTTACCGTTCAGAACTTTTCTTTGACTCAGACTTTTTACTACATCAAAATAAAAGATCTATTGCAATGGGTCCCCGGAAATAATGGCATCTGGAGGCCACAAAACACAGACAAAGTGAACAGTTATGGGGCCGAAACCTTATTGAGCTGGAAAAAGAGTTTTGGCAAAAACAACCTGACTGCTAATGCGACTTATGCGTATACAGTTTCAGAAAATGTCGAAACCAAAAAGCAATTGTTTTTTGTTCCTTTTCATAAAGTTACTGCAGCCATTGCCTACTCCAGAAACAACATTTCAGCCCATTATCAATTTCTCTATAATGGCTTTGTATACACGCAGGCAGACAATGATCCTGAAAAAATCGTGTCGGCTTATACGGTTTCAAACGTTGGCCTGGATTACGATTTTAAACTTTTATCTTCTTTCAGGGTAGGTATTCAGGTGCTGAATGTGTGGAATACATTTTACCAAAGTCTGGAACACCGACCAATGCCGGGAAGAAATTACAACCTGTACTTAAACCTTAAATTTTAATATAATGAAACTGACTAGATTATTTTTATTGGCATTAAGCGTATCGCTTTTTGTTTCTTGTTCTAATGACGACGACTCCGACAATCCTAAAGGAGTTTATGATAATGGAATTTTCATCTTAAATGAAGGAAATTCTACTGATGGTGGTTCTGTTTCTTTCATCTCTGACGATTTAAACACTTTCACTAAAGATGCTTACAAAACGGCAAACACTACTGATTTTGTTGGAAAATATCTTCAAAACATCTTTTTTGACGGAGACAAGGCCTATATCATTGCTGGTGGTTCGAATGTGATTAATGTAGTAGACCGTTATAGCTTTAAACTATTAGCTAAAGTTGAAACTGGTTTAAACGCACCAAGATACGGTGTTGTAAAAGACGGTAAGGCTTATGTAACGAATGCTAATACGTATTGGTCTAAAACAAACCCAGCTGGTAACACTGATGATTTTATCGCTGTAATTAATTTAGCTACCAACAAAGTAGAAACTACAATACCATTAAATACAACAGCAAACCATATCGAGCTTCACAACAACAAGCTTTATGTAACAGAACCTTACAATAGTGACAAATTACTTGTGGTTAACCCGGCTACAAACAAATTGGAAACTTCATTAACTATTGGTTTTGGAGCAGATACTATGGAAGAGAAAGATGGTATTTTATACGCAATCAGAAGTTCTTATGGAGAAAGAAGCGAAATTGTAAAAGTAAAATTATCAGATAACTCTATCACTAAAATCACTTTCCCGGAGTCACTTGACGGAGTTAAAAACTTAGATATTTACAACAACAAAATATACTATACCTTAAATACGGCAGTTTATGCGATAGATTATACAGCAACTACGGCTTCAACTACTCCAATTTTCCAATACACTTCAACTTCTGATTATGGAAAAATGTATGGTTTTGCTGTAAAAGACGATAGAATCTTTATTGCCGACGGAGGTGATTTTAAATCAAACAGTAAAGCTTACATCTACAATTTGAGCGGAACATTACAAAAAGAATTAACAGTTGGTGTTGGACCAAACGGTTTCTACTTCAACGATTAATTTTTAGAATTAGTTTTGGTTTTTGACCAAAAAAAAGAGGCTGTCCGAAAAGTAAGGACAGCCTCTTTTGTTTTTATAAATAATTTTAGATTGAATTATAATCCAAAAGCAGTTTATTGATCGGCAAAAATTATACGTCTTAATTCAACGCTGATTTGACGGATTCGCTATCGCGAAGACGCTGATAAAAACGGATTCTAAAAATTAAAAAAACTTTTAAATGAGGAAAAAAAATCTGTTTTTTATCCGCGTTTTTACGAAGTAAATCTGTTTTATCCGCGTCGAACTAAAGTAGAGACTTAAACCAAATAACATAATGAGAGAAAGTTCATACTTTTCGGACAGCCCTTTTTTTTATTTCAATGCTCGTAAAAGTCCCTCGGGAGCTTTTTCAAGATACATTTGGTTTTTAATTCCGTCCATTGCTTTAGCATCTGTAAAGCCTTTCAAAGCTACCCCACTGTCCTCGCCTGTTTTTTTCGCGCTGACTCCGGTAATTTGAGACACCACCACACTTAACAACGGCTCTGTTGGATCTCCTAAAACTCCTAAATTAGTAATACGCTCCAGTTTTTCATACGTTGGTTTTAAACCGTCTGTGTACTCTCCAAAATCAGCAGCATTCACAATTTTCAACACCAAAGGCTGCATCGCATACTTGTGATTTGGATTTCTGTTTGTTTTTCCAAAAGTTGGAGAATCGTATAATGTTACCGATCCTACGTTTTTCCCAACAGTAGTCTCTCCTACCTGAATTACTGAAATATAAGGCACTAACCCATTGATCACTAATTCACTTGCAGAAGCCGTACCACTTGTTGTGATAATATAAATTTTGGTTAGGTTCAAACTATTAATCGCAGTACCATCAATCTTATCTACAAATTTATTCAGCAATGACTCAGGGTCTTCACTTTCATAGAATTCATTGATTTTTGCATTCCATCTCTCTTTCGAAAAAACCTTATTGGTAAACTGCCCTGTAATCATACTGGCCAAACGAGTTGCCGTTTGTATCGAGCCACCTCCGTTGTATCTTAAATCTAAAACAAAATCGGTAACACCCTGTGCTTTTAGTTCTCCAAAAGCCGCATTAAGCTGCGAATCATAATTGGCATAAAAACCATTATACATCAGGTAACCAATTTTATGACCTCCGGCTGTAATAACCTTATTGATAAAAACCGGATTTTCGTCTAAAGTTGTTTTTACCAACGCAACTGTTTTTCCATTACTTTCAAAACTGGTACCGGTATAGGAAGCCATATTTAAAGTATAAGAGTCAGCTGCCAAAAGTGCCTGATAATTGGAAACCGTCAATGAAGTTCCATTCACTCCGGTAAAAAGGTCGCCTCTTTTAATGTCTTTTTTCGAAGCATCAGAATTAGGAATAATATAACGTACATAACCTACTAAATCAGTCGTACTTCCGGGTTTGTAACTAAGTCTAAAATCTACACCTGCATTTTTTGAAGTTCCCTGAAGTTCCTGCTCTAAAACGGTATAGTCATCTACAATCCAGCTAAAACGATCAATGGCCTGACCTTTTGGAAACTTGCTAATAGGTTTGTTCAATAAATCCTGAAATAAATCCTGTGGTTTAGAATACCCGCTCAAAAAATTATTTAATGCTATCTGATCGCTAAAACGGTCATCGGCTAAATTAGGAACATCAGCCTGCCATAAATAAAACTGATTCAAGCCTTTCCAGATAAAATCGTTTACCTGTAACGACGCCGGAGCCGCTACATCGTCCTGATCTTCGCAGGATTGCAAAGAAAAAGCAAGTAAAAATAATAACAGTACACTCTTTAATATTGTTTTCATATAGGGATCTCTTATGTAGTATTAACGTAAAAATACTATCTTTAGTTTTAACTCTAAGAATTTTATTGCTTTTTTATTGTAAAATTTTTAAACCTCCGTGTAACAAAAATAATAGTGTCTCGTCTTCACTATATAAGCTAACGAATAACCAATAGATTTTATGAATCAGAATGTGTTTATAGAATTAATAAATCCTTTTAAAGACAAAGTTTTTCGTCTGGCAAAAAGATTATTAACCAGTACCGAAGAAGCCGAAGATGCCACTCAGGAGATTATGGTTAAACTATGGAACAAAAAAGATACTCTTGAAACTTACAATAGTGTTGAAGCTGTTGCGATGACAATGACCAAAAATTATTGTCTGGATCAGTTAAAATCAAAAAGAGCCGGAAATCTTAAAATTGTCCATAATAACTATACCGACCGGGAGCCTCAACTGGACAAGAAACTGGAAGATTCGAATAGTTTAGAATGGGTTGAAAAAATTATAAGCCACTTACCCGAACAATTACAGATTTTAATTCAGTTGCGGGATGTAGAACAATATGAATTTGATGAAATTGCAAAAATTGTCAATATGAACGAAACGGCTATCAGAGTAGCACTTTCAAGAGCGAGAAAAAAAATAAGAGAATCAATGGTTAATACACACAGTTATGGAATTCAGTAAAATAGAAATTATATTAGAAAAATACTTTGAGGGAGAAACAACTATTGCCGAAGAAAATCAATTAAAAGAATATTTTTCTTCACCGGATGTTGCGCAGCATTTGGAACAATACAAACCTATGTTTGGTTATTTCTCTCAGGTAAAAGAACAGAAATCGACGCAGACAATACCACTAGAAACTAAAAAACGAAAAGTAGCGTGGTTATCGATTGCAGCTTCAGCTGTTGTTTTACTAGGAGTTGGAACCTATTTTTATGTAAGCGAAAAAAATGTAACTCCGGTTACAGCGCAAACTGAATTAGGAACCTATGATAATCCGGAAGAAGCACTTGCCGCAACGCAAAAAGCTTTGGCTTTATTATCAAACAATGTTAATGTAGGTATCGAAAGTGTACAATACATTAAAGAATACGAACAATCAAAAAACAGAATTTTTAAACAGTAATTAAATCTTAATCCAAATGAAAAATTTTATCATAACACTAGTTTTAGCATTCGTTAGCCATACTTTTTATGCTCAGGGAGCATTTGACAAATTTGATGGTCAGGACGATGTAACCTCAGTAATCGTAAACAAAAAAATGTTCGATTTAATGAGCAAAGTGAAAGTTGACGCTTCTGATAAAGAAACCCAACAATACATTAACTTAATTAAAAAGTTAGACTACCTAAAAGTGTTTACCACTAAAAATCCTAAAGTCGAAGCCGACATGAAAGCTTCAGCCGACAAATACATCAAAACAGCCGGATTAGAAGAACTTATGAAAGTAAACGACAGCGGAAAAAATGTACGCATCATGGTAAGATCAGGTGCAAGCGATACGCAAATTAAAGAATTACTGATGTTTGTTGACGGTGCAAAAAACAACGAAAGCGTATTACTTTCCCTAACAGGTAATTTTGACTTAAACGAAATCTCAGTACTGACAGATAAAATGCAGCTTCCTGGTGGTGCTGACTTAAAAAAAGCTTCTAAAGGCAAAAGATAAGATGAAAGCAAACGTTATTACCTCAGCCCTTTTAGTTTTACTAACTTTAGTAAGTTGTAATTCTACTCCTTCCTTACAGAAGTATTTTGTTGAAAACACAGACAATAAAGATTTTATCGCACTTGATATTTCGTCAACAATCTTAAATGTGGAGAAAGCAAAATTATCTGCGGAACAAAATGAAGCTTTAAAATCATTCGAGAAAATGAATATCCTGGCTTTTAAAGAAACACCTAAAAATCAGGCACAATTTGAAACAGAACGCGGCAAACTAAAAGAGATCCTGAAAAATCCAAAATACCAGGAATTAATGAAGGTTGGCTCAGGTAAAGACGGAGCATCTATAAGCTATGTAGGGCCTGACGACAATATCGAAGAGTTTGTGGTTTTTGCCAACAAAAAAGAAAGCGGTTTTGTAGTGGTGCGTGTACTGGGAAAAAACATGAATCCGAACAACATCATGACCCTGATGTCGGTTTTGAAAGCCTCTAAAATTGATATGGAACAATTAAAGCCTTTACAGCAGTTGATGAAACCATAACTTCTTACTTGTATTAAAACGAAAAAGCTCCATAATTTGGAGCTTTTTTTATTTAACATTTTTAGAAGATTATACTGAATAATACTGCTCGTGTTTGTTTTAATATGAACTGATTTTATCTATATTTGTTCATCAACCAAAAAAAAATTATTACACTAATTATGGTACAAAAAACATCGAATGCCTTTATAGCGGCATCCTGGGTAGCTCTTGGAGCAGGAACAGTTGGATTTATAGTAGGACTTGCCAGAGCCGAAATGTTATTAAATGAAAAAGGATATTATTTCACCGTTTTAATGTTTGGACTGTTTGCCGTAGTTTCATTACAAAAAAGTGTGAGAGACAGATTGGAAAATCTTCCGGTAACCGATATGTATTACGGAATCTGCTGGTTCGGAACTCTTTTATCTATTGTTTTATTAATCGTAGGCCTTTGGAATGCTACGATCTTGCCAAGCGAAAAAGGGTTTTATACTTTTGCTTTTTTACTGGCCCTTTTTGGTGCTATTTCAGTACAAAAAAACACGAGAGACAATATGGCGTACTCTTCAGATCAATAATATTTCGACTGAACTTAATCAAAAACAACTTCCAAATTAAACCACAAAAAAAGCTCCTTAACCGGAGCTTTTTTTTATGATCTTATTTTGTCATCTGTGCGAATATTATTTCCTATTGTGTTATTAAAGCAATCGCAGCAAACCAAATAAATCCATTTTTATAACGGAAACTACATTATTAGCAGCATTTACTACAATTATCGTAGGAATTTTCATTAAAATTTTACTTTTATCAAAATTAACTACTATGAAAAAAATTCTACTCTTAGCCTTATTATCAGCCTTTAGCCTTAGTGCTCAAACCCCTTCTGATTATGTAACAGAACTTCCAGATGCATCCGGGATTGCATTTGATTCAAACGGAAATTTATATATTGCTGATTATAGTACTAAAAAAATTATCAAAGTAACTCCTGGCCTTGTGCAAACTACTTTTGCTTCAGCAGATATTACCCCAAAACAAATCGCTATTGACACTAATGACAATCTTTGGATAACTGAAGCTAATGAAAACAAAGTCACCAAAATAACAGCTGGCGGTGTTGCAACGGGTTACGCTGCTAGCGGGACTCCCTATGGAATTGTAATCGATGCAACCGGAAACGTTTTTTATTCAGAACTAAATTCTGGTTACATTAAAAAAATAAGCACAACAGGTACAGTCAGCACTTTTTTTTACGATCCCACTACTCTTAAATTTCCAACAGGAATAATTTTTGACAAAGCCGGAAATTTAATTGTTGGTGATTACATGGATGAATTCCTAAAAAAAATAAATCCAGCCGGTGTGCTTACAAAAACCACTTATTCCTTAAAAGAAAAAATAACACAAAAATTTTTCGCTTTTGCTTCAAATGGCGATTTATACATTTCTTCGGGTCAAACCATTTCTCGTTTAGCTGCTGCTGATGGCAATCTAACCCTATTTTACGATTTTGGCGCAAATTGCCCTATACAAGGAATCACTATTTACAATGGAAATCTCTACGCAAGCATTTACGATCGAAATGGTGTTAAAAACAAAGAGTGCAAAGTGGTAAAAATACCTGTCCAAACTTTAGGAATTGAGAACAAACCTGCTGCCGAAAGCATTAGAGTTTACCCAAACCCTGCTATCGACTATTTGTATGTTGAAAGCAAAAACGAAGTGGTAAAAACAATTGAGTTATACGACATGACTGGCCGTTTAGTTAAAAGCTACAAACCTCTTGATGTCAAGGGTAATAAAATCGCTTTACCGGGCTTAACTTCCGGAAACTATATTTTAAAAATTAACAACACTTCTAAAAAGATTATAATCAATTAATTCACTACTATTAAACAAAAAAAAGCTCCAATTATGGAGCTTTTTTTATCAGGATTTGAGATTATTTACTCAAATACATTTTTCTTCTTGAATACAATTCGTAGAACTGATCGTCTTTTAAGTCATCAATAAACAGGATGCTTTCTCCAGTCGATTTCATTTCAGGTCCTAATGCTTTGTTTACATTGTGGAACTTACTGAAAGAGAAGACCGGTTGTTTGATCGCATATCCTTTCAACTGTGGGTTAAAGTCAAAATCAGTTACCTTATTGTGTCCTAACATTACTTTTGTAGCATAGTTTACATAAGGCTCTCCGTATGCTTTTGCAATAAACGGCACCGTTCTGGAAGCTCTTGGGTTTGCTTCGATGATGTAAACTGTATCGTCTTTTATCGCAAACTGAATGTTGATCAAACCAACTGTTTTCAACGCTCTTGCTATTTTTTTCGTATGATCTTTGATCTGCTGCATTACGAACTCTCCTAAGTTAAAAGGAGGTAAAGTCGCATTACTGTCTCCAGAGTGAACTCCACAAGGCTCGATATGCTCCATAATTCCGATAATGTATACATTTCCGTCAGCATCACAAATCGCATCCGCTTCCGCTTCGATTGCTCCCGCCAAATAGTGATCTAAAAGCAGTTTGTTTCCTGGAATCGTTTTCAACAAATTGATTACGTGCTCTTCCAGCTCTTTCTTGTTGATTACAATTTTCATTCCCTGACCTCCTAATACATAAGAAGGACGAATTAATAACGGGAAGTCTAAAGTATCTGCAAGTGCAGAAGCTTCGTCAGCTGTTTCTGCAATTCCGAATTCCGGGAAAGGAATGTGTAATTCTCTCAATAGATCAGAGAATCTTCCTCTGTCTTCCGCTAAATCAAGCGCATCAAAACTGGTTCCGATGATTTTTACTCCGTATTTAGATAATTTTTCAGCCAGTTTCAAAGCCGTCTGTCCACCTAACTGTACGATAACACCTTCCGGTTTTTCATGCTGAATGATGTCGTAAATATGCTCCCAGAAAACTGGTTCGAAGTATAATTTGTCAGCCGTATCAAAATCCGTCGAAACTGTTTCAGGATTACAGTTAATCATGATCGTTTCGTATCCGCATTCTTTTGCTGCTAAAACTCCGTGCACACAAGAATAATCAAACTCGATTCCCTGTCCAATTCTGTTTGGTCCGGAACCTAAAACGATGATTTTCTTTTTCTCTGTTACAACACTTTCGTTGTCTACATAACGCTCACCGTTTGCTTTTTCGATTTCTGCCTCAAAAGTCGAGTAGTAATAAGGTGTTTTTGCCTTAAACTCAGCCGCACACGTATCTACTAATTTAAACACACGGTTGATGTTTTTATCCATACGCAAAGTATGTACTTCGCTTTCCAGACAGTTCATCATGTGCGCGATTTGTCTGTCGGCAAAACCTTTTTGTTTGGCTTCCAGTAAAAGTTCTTTCGGAAGATCCGTTATCTTGTAATTTGAAATTTCTTTCTCTAAAGTATAAAGCTCTTCGTATTGTTTCAGGAACCACATATCGATTTTTGTGATTTCATGAATACGACTCAACGGAATTCCCATTGCGATGGCATCATAAATTACGAAAACACGATCCCAACTTGCAAAAGTTAGTTTCTCGATAATTTGCTCGTAGTTTTTATATCCTTTTCCGTCAGCGCCTAAACCGTTTCTTTTAATTTCTAAAGATTGGGTGGCTTTGTGTAAGGCTTCCTGGAACGAACGTCCGATTCCCATTACTTCTCCAACAGATTTCATCTGAAGTCCTAAAGTTCTGTCGGCACCTTCAAATTTATCGAAGTTCCAACGTGGTATTTTTACAATTACATAATCTAAAGTTGGTTCAAAAAGAGCCGAAGTCGATTTTGTAATTTGATTTTGCAATTCGTCCAAGTTGTACCCTAAAGCTAGTTTAGAAGCAATTTTAGCAATTGGATATCCGGTTGCTTTTGATGCTAAAGCTGATGAACGGGACACACGAGGGTTAATCTCGATGGCTACGATATCTTCTTTTTCATCTGGTGAAACTGCAAATTGTACGTTACAGCCTCCTGCAAAATTTCCGATACTACGCATCATCAGGATTGCATAGTCACGTAATTTTTGGAATGTTGTATCTGATAATGTCATTGCCGGTGCTACTGTAATCGAGTCTCCGGTATGAATTCCCATTGGGTCCATATTTTCGATCGAACAGATGATCACAACGTTATCATTTTTATCTCTTAAAAGTTCCAGCTCATATTCTTTCCATCCCATTAAAGCTTTGTCAATCAAAACCTCATGTATTGGAGAAGCTTCAAGCCCTCTTGTTAAAAGCTCATCAAAATCTTCTTTTTTGTAAACCACTGCAGCTCCTGTTCCTCCAAGTGTAAATGAAGGACGAATTACCAATGGGAAACCAAATTCCTGAGCAATTTCTTTTCCTTCCAAATAAGAAGTAGCTGTTTTTGCAGGCGCAGTTGGTACATTTATTCTTTCCAGAAGTTGTTTGAACTGCTCTCTGTCTTCTGTAATATTAATTGCATTGACATCAACCCCAATCAATCTTACTCCGAAATCCTGCCAAATTCCTTTTTCTTCTGCTTCCAAACATAAATTCAGTGCAGTTTGTCCACCCATTGTAGGCAAAACAGCATCGATTTGTGGATGTTCTTTCAGAATTTCAATAATCGATTTTGTCGTTAATGGTTTCAAGTAAATGTGATCGGCCATACTTGGGTCGGTCATAATTGTCGCTGGATTCGAGTTTATCAAGATAACTTCAATCCCCTCTTCACGAATAGAACGTGCAGATTGAGAACCTGCATAATCAAATTCGCAAGCTTGACCAATAACAATAGGTCCTGACCCTATTATTAAAACTGATTTTATTGATGTGTCTTTAGGCATTTTAATTTGTATTGTGTAGTTATATAAAGTACTTTAAAAAACATTCGTAGTCTATTCTAAACTAGAACGTTGCAGATTTTTTACCGACAAGGTATAAAAAAAGGCGATACTAAAAAAGTAACGCCTTATTTATGTTTATAGAAACATTATTTCTTGTGTCTAGGTTCGCTAGAAACAGTTAATTTATGTCTTCCTTTAGCTCTTCTACGCGCCAGAACTTTTCTTCCATTCGCAGAAGCCATTCTGTCCATAAATCCGTGCTTATTTCTTCTTTTTCTTTTCGATGGTTGAAATGTTCTTTTGCTCATTGTTTTGTATCTTTAAAATGGTATCTAATATCTGTTTTTCTGTTTTGAATATCATTATTCCAAAACCGAGTGCAAATATACAAAGACTTTTTTTTCTGGCAAGTAGTTTTATAAAAATATTTTTAATTCCTTTTACTATCTTTGCAATCACAAATTTACAATAATTATGTTTCACAAAAATATTAAACTTATTTTGGCCGGACTTCTTGTAGTCGCAGGCATTTGGCAATTTACAGAGAGTAATATCGGTAATGGAATTTTCCTTATATTATTAACTGCAATTCCAATTTTCCTTTACTTTAAAAACGAATTTATTCTTTTAGCTTTCCTTAAATTAAGAAAACAAGACTTCGAAGGAGCTAAAAAATGGCTGGCATACATCAAAAACCCTGAAGCTGCATTAGTTAGAAAACAACAGGGATACTTTAATTACTTACACGGTATTATGTTATCTCAAACCAATATCAATCAGGCAGAGAAACATTTCAAAAAAGCAATCGAACTTGGATTGTCTATGGACATGGACCTTGCAGTAGCAAAATTAAACCTTGCCGGAGTTGCAATGTCACGCAGAAGAAAACTGGAAGCGACTAATTTATTAAACGAAGCTAAAAAATTAGACAAACAAGGAATGCTGAAAGAGCAAATTTCAATGATGAAAGAACAAATGAAGAAAATCTAAGGTCTTCAAATTCCAATATTGGAAGTTTCAAATTCCAAATCCCAAATTCCAAAAGAGTTTGGGATTTTTTATTTTCTTTCTAATATCAAAGATTAACTTCAAATTTGTCATTTCGACCAAAGGGAGAAATCACACAAGAAACTCCGCAAGCTACTAAAGAGCTATTCTTCATCGATCTATTAGCAAAATGACAATATTGCGCGTAAAAGAAATTCCAATACTATAAATTCCAAATTCCAAAAGATTTACGGAATTGCTGGTGTGACTCCTCGTTCCTCGGAATGACAAGATTGCGCGTAAAGAAAATTCCAAATTCTGAAATTCCAAATTCCAATAAAAAACCGAAGCAGTTTGCTTCGGTTTTCTTTTACCCTCTGTTTGTCATTTCGAGGCACGAGAAATCACATGCGTTAATCAACAAAGATTGGCGACAATCTGTGTGGAGTTTCTGGTGTGATTCCTCGTTCCTCGGAATGACAATATTGCGCGTACAGGAAATTCCAATACTATAAATCCCAAATTCCAAAAGATTTACGGAATTGCTGGTGTGATTCCTCCCTTTGGTCGGAATGACAAGATTGCGCATAAAAACTTGGAATTTGGAATTTAAAAAATTTGGAATTTTAATTTTCCAAGATGATCGAAGGCAGATTCTCGTTCAGCCATTTGTATTTATTAAGAATCATAATATGCGTCCCTCCTTTTACCACAATACAGCTGTTGATGTACTTAATAGGAAAAACATCGTCCTGATCGCCGTGAATATGAACCACATTGGGATCAATTTCGCTTCTGTTCCACAAAATAACCGATTCGACCGCCCATTGTAAATAATTAAGATCGCGCACTGCCAGGAACTTTTCATACAGTTTAATACGCTTGTTTACTTTTTCTCCAAAAGAGTACTTCGCCAGATTTTCGATATTCAAAATTAATTTCATCGGAATGAGCTTGTAGGCTTTTGTTGTTTTTCCGATTTTCATTCTTCTTGGAAATTCGGCATTACTTCTAACACTCGAAATAACAATTACTTTTCGGGTTGGTATATGTTTGGCGATCTCCTGCACTAAAATTCCCCAAAGGAAACCCCGATCAGAACCGGATTTTCGTGTTTAATATTTTTAGAGATTCGCAGCGCATAATCCGACAGTGCTTCTTTGGGCTGCGGAAGTTCCCATTCCAGTAAACACACCTCAAAAACAGACTCGTCTAAATTGATTCGTTCAAAAATAGCAGGACTCGCCGCAAGACCGGGCATAAAATATACAGGAATTTTACTCATTTGACAGAAAGAGAGTTAGGGTTACAGCTTTAATTTCAAGCTAAAATTACTTTTTTTAGTAATATCCACTGCAAATCTTACACCATAATTTATTGCCCGAATCAAATAAAAGCAATAAACACGCGCAATTCAGAGTGAATGCACCGCTTAAAAAAATAATTCCATATTGAAAATCAAATGATTAACTTTGCATTCCTATTAACTGATATCGAAACATTTTTCCACAATGTTCTTTATAAAGTTACTCACGTTCTTTTTATTATTATTTTTTAATCCAATCCCCAAAACATGACTAATATGGAACCTATTGAAACTATGGAAATCAAAGACAACACTTTTGCTAGACAATTTGAAACCATAGTCCCTGAAGGATTACTTTCTGTGGAGTATTCATTTCAGGAAAAGAAAATTTTCTTAACCAAAATCAACACCCCTGAAGGTTTTGACAATCAGGCTACAATTGATGCTTTACTTAAAAACATCATGGAAATTGTTATAGAAAAGAAATTTAGGATTATGCCTATCCATCCAAAAATTGTATTGTTTATTAAAAAAAATCCGGAATACAAAGAATTACTTCCTCCGGGAATCCGAATTTAAAAGTAGCCAATTAATCGGAGCCACAACCCTCCTATTACCATATAAATAAAAAGCATAACCAAACCGGTTATCAGGCCTTTGACCCACCAGCTTTTCAAATCGACATAACCGCTTCCGAAGAAAACTGGTGCCGGTCCGTGTCCGTAGTGCGTTAAAGTTCCGTAAAGAGAACCTACAAACCCCAACATAAAAGCCAACAGCAGGCCGGGAATCCCAAGTGAAATTCCGACACCCAATAATGCCGCATACATTGCCGCTACGTGGGCTGTTGCACTTGCAAAAAGATAATGGCTAAAAAAGTACACCAATACTATAATAGGAAAAGCCATTTGCCAGCTTAAACCGCCAATTTCGGCTTTTACCAAATTACTAAACCAGCCAATAAATCCAAGCTCATTGAGCGAACTTGCCATCATCACCAAAACCGAGAACCACACTATGGTATCCCAGGCTCCTTTTTCGGCTTTTACATCATCCCAGGTTAATACCGAAGTCAGTAGTAAAATTACCAGCCCGATAAAGGCAGTCGTAGTTGCATCAATAGAAAACAGGTCGCCTGTCATCCAAAGAAATAAAAGAATAAAAAAAGTCAACAGCATCATCCATTCGTTGCGGGTAATTGCCCCCATATCTTTTAGTTTCTGAGCTGCAATTTGTGGAGCATCTCCGGTTTTTTTCAATTCAGGAGGATAAATTTTGTACAATACAAACGGAATTACAAAAAAAGCCACCAGACCTGGAACTATCGCTGCCGTTGCCCATGAAATCCAGCTAATTTTAATTCCCAGATTCAGTGCAAATTTCTGGCACATCGGGTTACTTGCGGTTCCCGTTAAGAACATTGACGAAGCAATCAAATTGGCATTGTAACTGCTCAGGGTTAGATAGGATCCTAATTTTCGGTGCGTTTCAGGCTGATCCGGCATTGAACCAAAACTCATTGACATGGATTTCATGATGGGATAAATAATTCCGCCTCCTCTTGCTGTATTACTCGGCACGGCCGGAGCCAGAACCAAATCGGCAAGACCCAGCCCGTAAGCCAGTCCCAGCGAACTTTTTCCGAATATCCTGATGAACAAAAAAGCAATTCTGTTTCCCAAACCTGTTTTTATAAATCCTCTTGCGATAAAAAACGAAATCCCAATAAGCCAAATTACCTTATCACCAAACCCTTTGAGTGCGAGCGTAATCGATTTTCCTGCATCTCCGGGAGCCAGAACTTGTGTAAAAGCGGTTAACGCAATCGCAATCATACACATAGTCCCCATAGGAGCTGCTTTTAAAATGATTCCAAGAATGGTTGCCACAAAAATCGCAAACAAATGCCAGGCTTCATTAACCACACCATCCGGCGCAGGAATAAACCAAATTGCAAGTCCGGCTGCAAGTGTTATCAGGGTTTGAGGTATTTGTACTTCTTTCATAAAAAAGGAATTAAGTTATATTATAAACGGAGTTGTAACTGAATCAGGAATAGATTGTCGTTGTAAAATGAGGTGTCGGGAATGTTTTTATCGAAATGATCTATTTCAAATCCTAATTCTATTCGTCCCGTATATGCTTTCCCGAATTCAAGACTTAACATTGGCGTATAGGTCTGACGAACGTTTGAATTGACTTTGTAATTATTATCAAACGACTCAAAACGGCAGGACAGTTCCAGCGAAGTCAGTTTTTTGTAATCAACCAGGTATCTCAAATTGGGTAAAAAATAAATCCCTCTCATTTGATAATCATCCACATTTGGAGTTCGGGTATCTGCGGGTAATGAAAAATACAAATTGTGATTGGTTCCTTGTTTGTATTCTATTTGCAAATCAAAAGTAAACCGGTCGGTAAGCTTAAAATCACTGGTAACATCAATCCCCAAAGCAAAAACTTTCTGATCTGATCTTTTTCCAATTCCACCATTTAAACCCAAGTTAATTTTATGCTCTTTAGACAAACCGAAAACCCATCTTGTTGCATACAATTTGCCGTTATCATTGTCCTTTTCCTGATTTTTTCCGTTACCATTTAAAACCGATACCGCATAATTTACAGGAATTTTCCCGAGATCAAATGCCCCGCTTGCCGAAGCTCCAATTTGAAAACTCGTCCAGCCATTTTTACCAAACTCATAATACTGATTGGAAAAATCAAATGATTTTATGATATCTACAGGAACCAGCTCTTCTATACCAAATGCCGGACGAAACTGACCTCCTGTTAACGCTAGGTATTTGCTAAATGTATATTTTCCGTAAGCATTTTCAAGAACTTTGGATTTCGGATCTGATTTAAAGTCGGCTAAATTCACCAAAATCACGACCTCTGTGGCTTCGCTCAGTTTGGTATTCAACCCGACACGCATTCTTTTAATATCAAACGAACTTTGTGTTACATCGCCAGTGGAATGATGAACTCCCAAAACATCCACATTTTTACCCGTACTTTCCAAATAGCGCGCTTGAAAAAGTCCTTTGAACTGAAATTGCGGATACTTCACCTCATTTTCAGCGGGAGCAGTTTGCGCCTTCATAAAAAATGGCGCTATACAAAAAAGAACAATTTTTAGGAGTAGCGATTTATTCATAAATACTGTAAATCAAAAATTAATCTAACATTCACCATTTAACCTTGCCTTCTATTAGGACTCGAACCCCGATTTGTAGCCGGTGGTGTGGTATTTCTGGTACCTGCCGGTCGGGACGCAGGACGTGTTGTAGGCTGCGTTGGCCGTGTTACTGGTCGGGTAGTTGGATTTGTTGGCCGATTGGACGGCTGCGCAGGTCTCACCGCTGGGCGCGTTGACGGGTTCGTTGGCGTTACCGGACGTGTTGTTGGCCTTGTAGTTCCGGGTCTGCTTGCTTCCGGTCTTGTTGTACCGGGTCTTGTTGACAGATCAACCGGACGGGTTCCGGGTCTTGTTGTTCCGGGACGGGTTGACGGATTAGTCGGACGCGTTCCCGGGCGCGTTGTAGATGGTCGGGTTGGTCTTGTATTGGTCACCGGAGCCGGTCTCCTGTACTCTCGTCCGTTATAAGTTGCATTGTAGCGGCCACTGGTTCTGTAATTTCGAACTACTGCCGATGTATTTCTTCTGGATGCATACGTATTATAATACCTCTGATTTCTTAATCTCTCCGTTCTACGATAATAAGGTTCTCTGTAATAATGCCCATGATATCCCCAATAATCGTGATAATAAACGGGACGCCACGGACGCCAGTAAGAAGGATAATACCCCCAATACCAAGGAGATCTATACACTACATATACCGGAGAAAACAAATACAGCACTACCGGCCATACACTTACATTTGCAGTTATATAGTTCGGATTAGCAGCTGTTGTATTGTAATTGTTCGTCGTATTATTATTTACGATTACGGTACCACCTCCATTATACCCTGGATTTGGTGTTCCTCCTACTGTATCTGAAGGCTCTATTATATAGTTTTTGCCATACAAATCCTGATCTCCAATAATCTGAACATGTACGTTGTTCTTTTTGTCTTTATCTACTTCGATAACCGCTACATCCTGCTTTTCCTTACTGTTTATAGCAACCTGAAGCACGATCACATGCCTGTTCCCTTTCTTTTGACTTTCGATCTCAATATAATCGATCTCTCCGTCATTGTTTAAATCTAAATTGTTAACCTTACTGTCCTGTTCGTTCAGCACTCTTTCAAATTCCTCTAAAGTTTTGGATTTCTGAAAGACGTCTAAAACAGCATATAAATTAAGATTATCACCTGGCAAACCTAAAGCAACAGGTTCGTTATCAGTTTGAGAAAACAGAGGCAAGCTAAAGAAATGAGCTGCCAAAACTACCAAAAATATAAAACTCTTTTTCATGTTAAAAATAAGTTAATTTGGAAATACATTTACTAAGGTATGAAAAAACAGACAAACTCCAATACAGCGCAATAACTTTCTGTTACACAAGTATAAAATACTAAAAAAAAAATTAAATGCACTTTGCTTTTTAAATACCTCAACAGCACTAATGTAAGACTAATATTCTTAACTTTGTTACAATAGCTCTCTGATTGCCTCCCAATTCTTTGTGTCATCTTACAAAAACTATCGTACGATTTGTCCAATAACTGAAACAAAAATTGCAATGAAAAAACATCTACTTCCTTTTCTTTTTCTTCTTTCCTTCCAATTTGTGCAAAGTCAGATCGCCGTTTCTTCTACTCTGGAAGAAGCCATTCAAAAGGCTATCGAAAAAAGTGCTTCCTTAAAAAACAAAGATTTAGATATTGAAAAATTAAATCTTCAGGAAAAAGGAGTCTGGAACAAGTACATCCCAACAATCGAGGCCAGTGCGCTTTACTCCTATTTTGACAACAAACTTACCGTTGACCTTCCTACGGCTACGATACCTGTTGTAAACTATCCTTTGTTTGATGGAAAAACTGCTTTTAAAAACTACGGCAACATTTTTAACGGGAGTGTAATGGCAAAAACCGTTTTGTTTAGTGGCATGCAAATCCCTAACGGAGCGAAAGCAATTGAAGAAAAAACGAAAGGAACTGTCTTTTTAAAAGAATCTGAAAAAGACGAAATCACAAAGGAGGTTATCAACACTTTTGATCAGCTGGAATTGCTAAAAGCAATAGACCAATTAATCAAAGAAAGCGAGAACCGACTTGATACGGAAACCAAACGGGTTACAAAAGCAATCGAACAGGGACTTGCGATTCCGTATGACCGGGATAAGATAAAATTAGCAGCACTGGAACTGGCTTCCAAAAAGATTGAACTGGATGGCAAACGAAAGCTGATTTACAAAAAAATTCAATACTTAACCGGTTACTCCGTTGCCGATATCGACAATGTTCATTATACCTTAACGCCTTATTTAATTACGGATGAAAAATTAAGCACCCAAAACAAACAGGAAATAAAAGCTTTGGAATCTTTTAAGTCAGCGTATGAATATTTATTAAAGAAGGAAAAAGGAACTTACTTACCTACTCTCGGGGCATTTGGAGGCGTTTCTTACTCGAGTTTATTCAATGCCAACGCCACGACACCCATTGTTACAGGAATAAACCAGGCTTTGTATTTGGGACTGAATGAGCTAACCATAAGTCAGAATTGGGTTGTGGGAGCCGCCATGAAGTGGGAGGTTTTTTCAGGTTTTGAACGAAAACACAAAGTCCACGAGGCTAAAATTAATATTGAACAGGTACAAAACCAAATTGACGATGCCAAAGAAAAGCTTGAATTGCTGCTCGAAAAGAATCTGGTTGATTATACCGTTTTAACCCAAAAAATAGACATTACGCAACAACAGGAAAAAGTAGCCAGCAATAATTTAACGCTTGCCATTAAGCAATACAAAGAAGGTCTTATCAACATATCGGAACGGCTTGAAGCAGAGAACGACTCTTATAAAGCATCTGTAAACAAGACGACTACTTTAATAGAGCAAAGGCTTGCTGCTATTGAAACCATAATTGCAACGGGCGATTTGTCTAAAAAACTATCCAAATAAAAGTTCTGTTTTATGAAAAAAGCAATCATTAGCACCACAATCATTTTCCTTTTTTTAGCCTGTCAGAAAGCAAAAAAAGGAGATTTAATTCAGGGGAAAATAGAAAAAGAGCAAATTGCCGTTGTGAGTAAGATTCCGGGTAAGATTCTGAAAATATTTGTCAAAGAAGGTGATCTGGTTCAGAAAGGAGACACGCTGGCAATACTGGATATTCCTGAAGTAGATGCCAAAAAAAATCAGGCCGAAGGAGCCGTCGTATCTGCGAAAGCCCAATATAAAATGGCCGTAAAGGGTGCTACTGAAAATCAGATAAAACAATTGGAAGCCAAGAAAATGGGATTGAAAGAACAGTACGAGTTTGCTCAGAAATCGATCCGACGACTGACCAATATGCTTAAGGATTCTCTGATCTCGCAACAAACTTACGATGAAACTTTTGCCAAGTACCAGGGCGCACAGGCACAATACAATGCCGTGATTGCCGAACTGGACGATGCTAAAAAAGGAGCGCGAATCGAACAGCAAACGATGGCACTCGGACAACAGGACCGGGCGCTTGGAGCCTTGCAGGAGGTCGAAACCGCCAACAAGGAGCGCTATATCATTGCCCCGCAAAACATGAGCATCGAGACCATTACTTTAAACCTTGGCGAACTGGCCTTGCCTGGCTACACCCTATTTAATGGCTACATCTCCAACAGTACTTATTTTCGTTTTACAATTCCCGAAAAACAATTGGGCGATTTTAAAAAAGGGCAGGAAATCACCGTTCACGTTCCCTATAAAAAAGAAAACATCAAAGGAACTATCTCGACTATAAAACAATTGGGAGCTTATGGCAATATCGCCACGGCCTATCCTGATTATGAAATGCAGGAAAGCTTGTTTGAAATAAAAATAACGCCTTCCAACATTGAGCAAACAAAAGATCTCATTACCAAAACGACCGTCACCTTATCTCTTTAACTATGCAAAATTTCTTTTCATTGCTTAAACGGGAATTTCAGTTATTCTGGAAAAATAATGTCCTGAGAATCCTTTTTATTGGCGCACCTATTCTATATGGCGTTTTACTGGGCTATGTTTACGGAAAAGGCAAGGTTACCGATTTACCTATTATTGTGGTCGATCAGGACCGCTCTGAGTTAAGCTCAAAAGCAATCCAGATGTTTGAGGACAATGAAGTGATTTCGATTTCCTCCCTTTTATACGATCAGAACAACCTTTCTAAGATTGCCATTCAAAAAGAAGCCGCCTGTGTGGTTATTATTCCAAAGGATTTCGAGAAAATGACACTCACCAAAAAGTATCCTGAAATCACCACCATCGTAAACACTTCCAATGTTTTGACCGCTAACTATGCCTCCACAGCAATACAAATTTGTTTGGGGACTTTAAAAGCCGGTGTTCAGATTGAAACTTTACGAAAACAAGGTGTACCCGAAAATTTACTTGCTTCACAATACGAGCCCTTCAAAACTACTTTTATTAAAAAATACAATCGAAGTACGAACTATATGTATTTTCTCTGGCCGGGAGTTTTAGCAACCGTGCTTCAACAGGTTTTACTGTTAGGGCTGGCATTATCATTTGCATCAGAATTTGAAAACGGAACTTTTAAGGACCTGGTCAAAAAATGCCCTTCTGTTTTAAAAATGTTGACTGTAAAAATCATTCCATACCTGATCATGAGCTTTGGAATCTGGATCATCTACTGGCTTTTCACTTTGTGGTTCCGACTGCCATTTTATGAAAATCTGGCCCCGCTGACTTTCATCGCCGGAATATTTGTGCTCTCTGTTTCTTTTATCGGAATTCTAGTGAGCATCGTAGTGCCGAATCAACTGAAAGCAACCGAGATTTTAATGGTCATTGCCACGCCAAGTTTTATCCTGAGTGGTTTCACCTGGCCCTTAACTCAGATGCCTCAGGCGGTACAAGCCATTGCCAATGTTATTCCGCTCACCCACTTTTTGAAAGCGTTCCGAATATTAATTATTGAAGATGGCACGTATTCGCAAACCACAACAGCGGTCTGGAATATGATTATTATTGGGGCTATCTGTTCTGTTCTTGCCTATGTTGCCTTGTACTTTAAAAAGAGGGCCGTTCTTAAAAAAGAAATTTAATTCCTTAACTCACAATCATAAAAAAAGCACAAGAATTGAATTTCTTGTGCTTTTTAAGGTATAATTTATTTTGTTTTCTCTCCGGAGTGCAGCTATTGCTTCTACGAATTACACCCCTTCAACTATTTTACAGAGAATGTCTTATTTTTCTATTTCTCGCATAGAATCCATTTTTTTATGCGCCAGGAAGCCTGCCACATCTTCAAAATGTTCTTTTACACGTTTGTTACCAAATTCGAAAACTTTAGTAGCCAATCCGTCAAGGAAATCACGGTCGTGAGAAACCAGAATTAAAGTTCCGTCGAAATCTCTCAGGGCATCTTTAATAATATCTTTGGTTTTCATGTCCAGGTGATTCGAAGGCTCATCCAGAATCAATAAGTTAACAGGTTCCAACAACAATTTAATCATGGCCAGACGTGTTTTTTCTCCACCAGAAAGTACTTTTACTTTTTTGGTAATATCATCACCCTGGAACATAAAGGCACCCAAAATGTTTTTGATCTGCGTACGAATATCCCCCACAGCAATAGCATCAATCGTTTCGAAAATAGTAGCGTTTTCATCCAACAATGAAGCCTGATTTTGTGCAAAATATCCAATTTGTGCATTATGACCTACTTCAACGCTTCCTGAATCAACACCTATTTCTTTCATGATCGCTTTAATCATGGTCGATTTTCCTTCTCCATTTTTTCCAACAAAAGCAACTTTCTGACCACGTTCGATTACGATATTGGCATCTTTAAAAACAACATAATCCCCGTACGTTTTAGACATTTCTTTTACAATAACAGGATATTGACCTGAACGTGCAGCTGGTGGGAATTTTAAACGTAATGCCGAGGTATCTACTTCATCAACCTGAACAATCTCTAATTTTTCTAACATTTTGACACGAGACTGAACCGCATCCGTTTTCGAAAAAGTTCCTTTAAAACGATCAATGAACGCTCTGTTGTCTGCGATCATTTTTTGCTGCTCATCGTAAGCTTTTTGCTGATGTATACGACGGTCTTTTCTAAGTTCTAAATAATGAGAGTATTTTGCTTTATAGTCATAAATTCTTCCCATAGTCACTTCAATAGTTCTGTTTGTAATGTTATCTACAAACGCTCTATCGTGCGAAATTACCACAACTGCTTTTGCAGAAGTCACTAAAAACTCTTCGAGCCATTGAATACTTTCGATATCCATGTGGTTGGTTGGCTCATCCAGCAAAATCAAATCCGGTTTTTGAAGAAGAATTTTAGCCAATTCGATACGCATTCTCCATCCTCCTGAAAATTCAGAAGTCTGACGTGTAAAATCTTCGCGCTCAAAACCTAAACCTATCAAAATTTTCTCTACTTCAGCTTCGTAGTTTACTTCTTCAATAGCATAATATTTCTCGCTTAAATCTGAAACTCTTTCGATCAGTTTCATATAAGCATCACTTTCATAATCAGTACGAACGGTTAATTGCTCATTGATTTCATCGATTTCAGCTTTCATTCTAAAAATCTCGCCAAAAGCCTTAGAAGCTTCTTCCATTACAGTAGAACCGTCTTTAGTTAGTAAATGCTGCGGCAAATAAGCCACAACAGCATCTTTTGGAGTTGAGATACTTCCGGTAGAAGGTTTACTTTGTCCCGCAATTATTTTTAAAAGTGTCGATTTTCCCGCACCATTTTTACCCATAAGGGCAATTTTATCATTTTCATTGATAGCAAAAGAAACATCGCTAAATAATGTAGTTCCACCAAACTGAACTGAAATATCGTTAACTGTAATCATTATCTTCTGTGAATTTGTTTAATCGGTTAATCGTTTATTTGACCACCCATTTTTTTC
The DNA here is from genome assembly GCF_025947345.1 of Flavobacterium sp. N502536. Classification (NCBI taxonomy): domain Bacteria; kingdom Pseudomonadati; phylum Bacteroidota; class Flavobacteriia; order Flavobacteriales; family Flavobacteriaceae; genus Flavobacterium; species Flavobacterium sp. N502536. Next base: position 816,758 of record NZ_CP110011.1, read on the forward strand.
GTGGTGCAAAGATAGATTAATTAGATAATTAGGCAATTAGATAATTAGAAAATGTAGCAATGTGGTAATTAGAAAATGAGATAATTAGTCAATTAGATAATTTTTGAAATGCAAATTTTATCATTAGAAAACGAGAGCCGCTATTTGCGTAAGCAAATAACGGCTCTTTAAATTATCTCATTATCTCATTATCTAATTGACTAATTTAGTCTTTTCTCCATTTTTTAGTTTCCTCAAAAATGTGCTCTAAGATTGCAGCTTCTGTTGCATCGAAGTCGATGTTTCGGCGTCCCATTACTAATTTTGCAGTTTCAAAAGCTTTTTTGGTGACATAAGTCGTAAAACCGGCTGCTCCGCCCCATGAAAAACTCGGAACAAAATTGCGCGGAAATCCACTTCCGAAGATATTAGCGCTTACTCCTACTACTGTTCCGGTATTGAACATGGTATTGATTCCGCATTTACTATGATCTCCCATCATTAAACCACAAAACTGAAGTCCTGTTTTGGCAAACCCTTCTGTTTCATAGCTCCATAATTTCACTTCTTCGTAATTGTTTTTCAGGTTCGAATTATTACTGTCTGCTCCAATATTACACCATTCCCCTAAAACAGAATCTCCTAAGAAACCATCATGTCCTTTGTTTGAATTGGCAAAAAGCACCGAGTTCTTAACTTCCCCGCCAATTCTTGACCCCGGTCCTACTGTTGTAGCTCCGTAAACTTTAGCATTTAGTTTTACCTGTGCATTTTCACACAAAGCAAAAGGACCACGAATTACAGTACCCTCCATAATTTCGGCATTCTTACCGATATAGATAGGCCCGTTTGAAGCATTCAGTGTTACAAACTCTAATTTCGCTCCTTCTTCAAGAAATATATTTTCGGGTGCAATCACATTGACGCTTTTCGGAATTGGCTGTGATTTTCGGTCTTCAGTCAAATACTGAAAATCTTCGCGAATTGCAGCATCATTTTTAGAAAAGATATCCCAGGTATGTTCTACGGTCAGACAATCTTCATTGTATTGGATGATTTCATACGAATCGAAATCAACTTCTTCCTGATTTTCATTGGTAAAAAAAGCGATTACATCCTCTCCTTTAAAAATAGCCTGATTTGTAGTCAGATTAGAAACCATTTCAGCAAGCGTATCATTTGGCAAATACGCCGCGTTAATCATTACATTTTCTTCCAATTCTACCATTGGAAATTTTTCTGATAAATAATCTTCAGTAATGGTAGTAATTGTCGAACCCAGACATGCTTCCCATTTCTGGCGAATCGTCATAATTCCAATTAATATATCGGCAACAGGTCTTGTAAAAGTAAAAGGTAATAAAGCATTCCGGACGGGACCGTCAAAAAGAATGTAATTCATAAATAATTAAATTTGATACTTGTTAAAATCTTGATTTGGTTATCAGGTTCAAAGTTACAATTATTTTATTTGTGTCATTTGTACTGTAACAGATATAGCACATTTTTTTTTAACCGCTAAGTGCGCTGAGGTTTTACGCAAAGTTCGCGAAGCTTTGTAAATAGAGCCCTTGATAGCTTTACGTAAAACTTTGTACTTGTTTTTGTTAAATAAAAAAAGCCTCCCGAATGGAAGGCTTTTGTATGATATAGAAACAGCTATTATTTTTTAGCGTGTTTTGCATATTTAGTTTTGAATTTATCAATACGTCCTGCAGTATCGATAAGTTTAGATTTACCAGTATAAAATGGGTGAGATGTTCTAGAAATCTCCATTTTTACAACTGGATACTCAACTCCGTCAACTTCAATTGTTTCTTTTGTATCTGCAGTAGATTTAGTGATAAAAACTTCGTCATTTGACATGTCTTTAAATGCAACTAATCTGTAATTTTCTGGGTGAATTCCTTTTTTCATCTTTTTATTTTATTTATTGTTTAGAGCAATTTTATTTTGAAGCTTTTCCATGGTTAGAAAAAGGTGTAAACAACTCCACTCTTTTTTGTTTAAAACTTTTAATTATTTTTAAGTGTGCAAATTTACAACTTTTTTCGAATTAACAAATCTTTTAATCAATAATTTTAACGGCCTTGTGATTTGTATTAATTTTTTTAATATATATCTAGTGTGTATTGGGAATTACTATATTTGTGGATTAATTTTAAAACATATAAAAATATGATTAATGAAGTTATAAAAAAGAATGGAATTACTTACGGTGTAATGATTGGAATTGCATCTGCATTATTTACTGCTACAATATATGCAATCGATTTAAATCTGTTCACTGCCTGGTGGATGGGCATTATCGGCATCGTAATCAGTCTGACAATCAGTATTATTTTACTTTCTAAAACCAAGAAAGAATTAAAAGGAGTTTTTTCGTTCAAGGAGGCTTTTACAACTTACTTTTTGGCAGCTGTAATTGGCGTTTTAATTTCTACCTTATTTAATATTGTTTTATTTAACGTTATTGATCCGGGTGCAAAAGACACTCTGAATGAAATCATGATCAAATATACGGCAAACATGATGCAGAAATTTGGAGCTCCTGCTTCGTCTATCAATGAAGCCATTAGCAAAATGAAAGAAAGCAGCCCTTACTCGACTTTCGAATTATTAAAAGGATCTGTTTTTGCAATCGTTATCAGTGCCATTTTTGGATTAATTTTCGCAGCATTTTTTAAAAGCAAAACTACACAAGAATAAAAAAATAAATGAATCTATCTATACTTATACCGCTTCTAAATGAGGAGGAATCACTACAAGAACTCTATTCGTGGATTATTAAAGTGATGCAATCTAACAATTACTCTTATGAAATCATTTTTGTAGATGATGGAAGTACAGATGATTCTTGGAATATTATTGAAGGTTTTTCTAACGAAAATCCGAATGTAAAAGGAATTCGTTTCATGAAAAACTTTGGAAAATCGCAGGCTTTACATGCGGGTTTCGCCAAAGCGCAGGGTGATGTTATCATTACCATGGATGCCGACTTACAAGATAGCCCGGACGAAATTCCGGGTTTATATGAAATGATTACAGCGCAGAAATTTGATTTGGTTTCAGGCTGGAAGAAAAAACGTTACGACTCTGTTGTGGCAAAAAACCTTCCTTCGAAATTATTCAACTGGGCCGCCAGAAAAACTTCGGGCGTTGAGCTGAACGATTTCAACTGCGGACTAAAAGCTTACAAAAATGCCGTTGTTAAAAACATTGAAGTTTCGGGCGAAATGCACCGTTACATTCCGGTTTTGGCAAAAAACGCCGGTTTTAATAAAATTGGCGAAAAAGTAGTTATTCACCAGGCCCGTAAATATGGCGAAACTAAATTTGGAATGGAGCGTTTTATAAACGGCTTCCTTGATTTAATCACCATCTGGTTCTTATCCCGATTCGGAAAAAGACCCATGCACTTGTTTGGCGCCATTGGATCTTTGATGTTTATTATTGGATTTTTACTGGCCGGTTATATCGGGATCTCCAAATTATACCATATGTATAACGGAATGAAATACAGTCTGATCACCAGTAACCCGTGGTTTTTTATTGCACTGACTACGATGATCCTGGGAACACAATTGTTTCTGGCCGGTTTTCTGGGCGAAATTATCCTGAGAACCAAAAGCAACGAAGCACGTTATAAAGTAGCCCGAGAGGTTAATTTCTAGCACTAAACTGTTATTAGGAATCTGGTTCTTTTTACGGCTTCCAACCGTAAAAAGAGTAAATTCTGAACACAGCATAAAATGAACTCATAACAATAAATAGTTCCTGAACTCTATTATTATTTAAATATAAAAAGACACGAATGATGAATATAGCACCTAGTATTCTAAATGCAGTAAACGAATGGTTAACGCCAACCTTTGATAGCGAAACGCAAGCTGCTGTTAAAGAATTAATGACAACTTCTCCTAAGGAACTTGAGGAAAGTTTTTATAAAAATCTGGAATTTGGAACTGGAGGAATGCGCGGTGTGATGGGTGTTGGAAGCAACCGAATTAACAAATACACACTTGGAAAAAACACTCAGGGTCTCTCTGATTATTTACATATTGCTTTCCCAAATCAGCCTTTAAAAGTTGTTATCGCCTACGATTGCCGTCACAACAGTAATACTTTGGCAAAAATTGTTGCCGACGTTTTTTCCGCAAATGGAATTCAGGTTTACCTGTTCTCTGATTTAAGACCAACCCCGAATTATCATTTGCGCTTAAATATCTAGGCTGCCAATGCGGAATTGTACTAACAGCTTCTCACAATCCGCCGGAATACAACGGTTACAAGGTGTACTGGGAAGATGGCGGGCAAATCGTTCCTCCACAGGACGCTGCAATTATCAATACTATCGAAAATTTAGGTTACGATAAAATTAAATTCAAAGCCAACGAAAGTCTGATCGAGTATATCGACTCCGAAATCGACAAAGCTTTTATAAAATCGTCTATTGAAAATGCCAGTTTTAATACACCGGCCAATGCAAAAGACGACTTGCATATTGTTTTTACTTCTTTGCACGGAACATCTATTAAATCTGTTCCTGAAACTTTATCACAGGCGGGTTACAAAAATGTACACATCGTACCGGAACAAGCCATTCCTGATGGAAATTTTCCAACTGTAAAATCTCCAAATCCTGAAGAACCTGAAGCTTTGACTATGGCCCTGGCTTTGGCGGATAAAACACATTCGGATATTGTAGTCGGAACAGATCCTGATTGCGATCGTCTTGGTGTTGCCGTTAGAAATAACGAAGGCAAAATGATTTTACTGAACGGAAATCAAACCATGATCTTAATGACTGCTTTCTTATTGAAACAATGGAAAAAAGCAGGTAAAATCAACGGAAAACAATTCATTGGTTCGACAATTGTGTCGACTCCAATGATGATGGAACTGGCCACAAACTATGGCGTGGAGTGCAAAGTAGGATTGACTGGTTTTAAATGGATTGCCAAAATGATTAAAGATTTCCCTGAGCTTCAGTTTATCGGAGGTGGCGAGGAAAGCTTTGGCTTCATGGTTGGTGATGCTGTAAGAGATAAAGATGCCGTTGCTGCAACCTTATTAATTATCGAAATTGCCGCTCAGGCAAAAGCAGCCGGAAGCAGTGTCTACAAAGAACTTTTACAGCTTTATGTTGAAAATGGCTTCTATAAAGAACACCTGGTTTCCATAACTAAAAAAGGAATGGAAGGCCTGGAAGAAATCAACCAGATGATGATCAGTCTGCGTGAAAATCCGTTAAAAGAAATCAGTGGTCAACGTGTTGTTATGATGGAAGACTACCAATCGTCAATTGCCTTAAATTTATTGACCGGTGAAGAATCTGTTATGGATGTTCCGAAATCAAACGTATTGATTTATTATACCGAAGACGGTTCTAAAATTTGTGCAAGACCAAGCGGAACAGAACCAAAAATTAAATTCTACATCAGCGTAAATGCTGAATTAGAATCGGTTCAGGATTTTGATGAAGCAGAAAGCTATTTAGACGGAAAAATACAAAATATCATTGCAGAAATGCAATTGAAGTAAAGAGTAATGAGTGACAAACCTGACACAAATGACAAACCTGAACTATTAGATTCAATCATTGGACTAATAGATCAATCACGTCATTTTGTTGCCAAGACTGTCAATCAGGAACTAACGCTCTTATATTGGAAAATTGGAAAAACGATCAATGAAGAGATTCTAAAAAATGATCGCGCTGATTATGGGAAGAAAATAATTCCATCGCTAAGCGAAGCTTTAACCAAAAGATATGGGATAGGTTTCAACAAAAGAAACTTACAGAGTTTTATTAAGTTAAACCTTGAAATACAGGACTTTGAAATTTTGCACACACTGTGTGCAAAATTGACCTGGTCTCATATTCGATCCTTAATTTACATTGAAAGCCCGATAAAACGTGAATTCTACATCCAAATGAGCATTCACGAAAGATGGAGCGTGCGAACCTTACAAGAACGCATGGACAGTATGCTTTTTGAAAGAACTGCCATCAGCAAAAAGCCGGAAGAAACAATCGTTAATGATCTGGCTTTACTAAAAAACCAAAAACAAATTAGTCCGGATTTAACTTTTCGCGATCCTTATTTTTTAGATTTTTTAGGACTGCATGACACCTATTCTGAAAAAGATTTAGAAAGTTCAATCTTAGCTCAATTACAAAATTTCATCACCGAGATGGGCAGTGAATTTGCTTTTCTTGCCCGTCAAAAAAGGATAACTATTGATGATGAAGATTTTTACATCGATTTACTTTTTTACCATCGTGGTCTACGCCGACTGGTTGCCATTGACTTAAAACTCGGAAAATTTAAAGCAGGCTACAAAGGCCAAATGGAATTGTATTTACGCTGGTTAGAGAAAAATGAACAAAAAGAAGGTGAAAACAAACCAATTGGATTAATTTTGTGCAGTGAAAAATCTCCCGAACAAATTAATTACTTAATGCTTGACAACGATGAACAAATCAAAGTCTCTGCTTATTTAACCCAATTACCTGAAAAAAAATTATTGCTGGAAAAACTCGAAAGAGCCATTGCCATAGCAGAAAACAACATCATAAATAAATGAGTAATTTTAAAAAAATAGTTCCTTTTATATATCCGTATAAAAAATACGCATTCCTAAATATCTTTTTCAATATTTTGTATGCCCTTTTTAGCACCCTTTCCTTTATGGCATTAATTCCGATGCTTCAGGTTTTATTTGATAAAACAAAGAAGGTTTATGTTATGCCAACTTACGAAGGAATTACCCATGCAAAAGAATTTGCACAAAACTATCTGAGCTATTACATTACAAAAAATACAGATCCTAATAATCCCGGATTTATACTTTCTGTAATGGTGGCACTCATTATTTCGATCTTTCTATTGAAAAATTTAGCCGACTATCTCGCTATGTTTTTCATTAATTTTTTACGAAATGGTGTTTTAAGAGACATGCGAAATGCACTTTACAAAAAAACACTGGAATTGCCTTTGGCTTTTTATTCTGAAAAAAGAAAAGGTGATGTTATTTCCAGAATTTCTGCCGATGTCAATGAGGTTCAGACTTCGTTTTTGGCCATCTTGGAGCTTATCGTAAAAGAGCCCCTAACTATTGTTTTCACCATATGCGCGATGTTAATCATCAGTGCTAAACTTACCTTATTTGTCTTTATTTTCATTCCTGTTTCGGGATATATCATCTCCTTAATTGGAAAGCAGTTAAAAAAACAGTCCGGTAAGGCACAACAGGAACAAGGAAGTTTTTTATCTACTATTGAAGAAACCATTGGCGGTTTAAAAGTTGTAAAAGGATACAATGCCGAGAATTACTTCAACACTATCTTTCAAAATTCAACAGAACGTTTTTTCAAACTATCCAACAGTATCGGGAATCGTCAGAACTTAGCATCACCTGCCAGTGAGTTTATGGGTATCACCGTGATTGCCATATTACTTTGGTACGGAGGACAAATGGTTTTAATTGAAAAAACACTTGATGGTCCTTCCTTTATTGCTTATATGGGATTAGCCTATAACATTTTAACTCCGGCAAAAGCAATCTCTAAAGCTTCATACGGCGTAAAAAGAGGTAATGCTGCAGCTGAACGTGTTCTTGAAATTTTAGAGCAGGAAAACACCATTACATCAAAAGATAAAGCGTTAGAAAAAACATCGTTCGACAATAACATCAGCGTTCAGAACATCAACTTTAAATATGAAGACGAAACGGTTTTAAAAGACTTCTCTCTTGAGATCAAAAAAGGACAAACCGTTGCACTTGTTGGACAATCCGGAAGCGGAAAAAGTACGATTGCCAATTTACTGACCCGTTTTTATGATGTTAACGACGGAACAATTTCAATTGACGGCATCAACATTAAAGACATGGACCTGCAGTCGCTTCGCAGTTTGATGGGATTGGTAACTCAGGACAGTATTTTGTTCAATGATACCATCAAAGCCAATATCGCTTTAGGAAAACTTGACGCGACAGACGACGAGATTATTGAGGCACTGAAAATTGCCAATGCTTATGAGTTTGTAAAAGAACTTCCATTAGGTATTTACACCAACATCGGCGACAGCGGAAACAAGCTTTCAGGCGGGCAAAAACAACGACTGTCGATTGCCAGAGCGGTGTTAAAAAACCCTCCAATTATGATTTTGGATGAAGCCACATCAGCATTGGATACTGAAAGTGAAAAATTTGTTCAGGTCGCTTTAGAAAACATGATGCAAAACAGAACTTCGATTGTAATTGCTCACCGTCTTTCGACCATTCAGAAAGCAGATCTGATCGTAGTCATGCAAAAAGGAAAAATTGTAGAACAAGGAACACATGACGAACTGATTGCGCATAACGGAACCTACAACAAACTGGTTACCATGCAGTCTTTCGAATCTTAAATAAAAAACAAAAGGCTTAGCCACAGATTACCCGGATTACCGAAGATTATTTTTCTATCCACGAATTAAAATCTTATATTTATCTGAGTAATCTGTGGCTTTTTTATTTAGTACCCCTTAAATCTGAAAACATGTATCTCAACAATCCGAATATAAAACTTCCAGATGACCCGGATACAATTGTCTGGAAATACTTAGACTTGTCTAAATTCCTTGATTTATTATTATCTAAGAAGTTATTCATGTCACGCTCTGACAAGTTTGAGGACCAATATGAGGGCACTTTTAGCGAACCGACATTCGAAGAGATTAAAAAACTAGCCATAGACAATCCTGATTTTTTAAACTACTACAAAACCCATAGAGAACAGGTAGCCATAAGCAGCTGGCACATCAACGAATATGAATCGTTTGCCATGTGGCAGATTTTCACCAAAAACAATGAGGGTTTAGCAATTCAGTCTACCATTAGAAGATTACAGAATGCTGTAAGACCGGAAAACAATTTCGATCAATACATTGGCGAGGTAAATTATATCGACTACAAAAAAGAGTATATCCCGTTTGATGATTTATTCTTCCCCTTTTTATTTAAGCGTAAAAGTTTTCAGTACGAAAGAGAGGTCCGAATTCTTACCGATACTTCAAAAAGCGACATTAAACTAAATGATGGCTTAAAAATCAACGTCGATCTGAAACAACTGATCGAAAAGATATACATCCATCCGAAATCGGAAAACTGGTATAAAAAACTTGTAATCGAATTAGCAGAGCGCCTGGGATTTGATTTTGATATCGAGAAATCTGATTTAGAAAGTGATATTTTGATTTAGTTTTTTAAGGGACTGAGATTCTGAGGTGCTAAGGTTCTGTGTTTTTTATATCTTAAAAATTATTCTTGCTTGAGTTTTGCAAAATATTTTTCTCTGAGATAAAGATTTTCGTCTTCGATGATTATTTGATTCTTTTTTTTCATGTAATAAAAAACGGAATCAGATTTGGTTTTCTTTACGACAGAGTCTCCAACCTGAATTTTGTCATATAAAAGGCTGTTAACCCTCCATCTAATCCCGGTATTCAAAAACAAATAATGAGGGAAACGATACCCCTCACCTCCTTCAATCTTTTTTTCATACACAACTCCTGAAAAGCTATATTCATTAGCTTCTCTATATTGCCTTTCAATATATTCTTTAGAATTTTCTTTAAAATACAATCCAATTAATGATAAAAACAAAATCGGCATAAAAACACACCATAGCACACTTACAATTTTCTGTTCTTGATTTTTCAGTTCTTCTTCAGAATACATTTAATAAACTAATTCACTCAAAGATTAAATAGGCTTATAGTTCTTTACTTCCCATTTTTTTGAAGCTAAATCAATATAGCTGTAATGCAGTACATCGTTTTTATCAAACTGCCCGTTTTGATTGGTATCTTCGATAGTTCTAAAATACAAACGATTTTTTGATTCGATTAAATTCCAGTCTACCAATTCCTGAAAGTCTTCTGAAATTTTAGTAAAACGCTCACCGCTGATATTACTCAAATACAAAGTCTTAATGTCGCTAGTATCAATTTTACCGTCTTTATTGGTATCGGAGTCTGCTAAAGTATAAACCATAATTTGGTTTTGCGTTTTATCCGCAACCGATTTTAAATAAGTAGCTGTCAAAATCAGGGCTGGTTTATCCGTCAAAGGGCGTATCGAATCTGAATCGACTTTCTGAAATTTCAGGTTTTGCAGATAACCGGTAATTTCAAATTCACCTAAATTAGAAATGGTAAAACTTACATCATTCACACTCGAAGATCCGTAACGTGCTTTTGTTCCTTTTTCAAAAACGCGCAAATCTCCAACCGGATGAATTAAATAATTTGTCCCTTCCATCTGAATAGGCAAATCGGCTATTTCAATCTGTGTTGAATCGGTTTTTGTGACAACATTGGTTTTACTGGCCGTATCGTAAATTACTTTAGGTTTCTTTACTTCATCTTTACAACTCACTAGTGTTCCGATGATTGCCATGGCTATATAGGTTAAGGATTTTTTCATGTATGCTAATTCTATTAGGATATCAAATATAGTATTTTTGATTGTATTATCTAGTTTTATTGAATTTTACTAGTGTAAAGATATTGAGAAATACAATCCCAAAATAGCCAAGAAAAAGAAACCAATACCTTTTAAACAATGCTAAAACATATTGAGACTGTCTTTCTTTTTCTTTATCTAAAAAGTATTCTTTATTTGCCTCCCCATAATAACAACCATACATATGGGTACTATTTCTTTTCGGTTTTGGTTTAGCACTCGCTAATACATATATATCATCTCTATACGGAGCCCAGGTTGGAACCTTCTCTACTTTCAAAATATCAATAACATTTACAAAAGTATTATAATCTGTTTTTGAACCAAAATGAATTTTCGCTCCATTCACAGTATCATATTTCTTAACTAAATCCCGAACAAAATACCTTAGTTCCTGCAATTTTAGTTCTTGCGTTTTGTCACCATTAAAAATAAAATCTTTGTATTTTCTTAAGTCTTTAATTTTATATTTTTCAAATTCTTCTTTATCAGGAACTAAATAAATATCCAACACCCCATAAACCTTAAAAGCATCAACTTTATAAAAATGATAAAAACAAAACAAAGGGATTAAGATTAAAGAAATCATTCCCGGAACGTAAAAAATCTTCTTTCGTTTTTCACGTTTTGCAATCATAATCTCGCATTCAGCTTTACATTAAAAACCCTCGAGGTCATATAATTTGGAATTGCATACTGATTTTTAGAATACACATCACGAACCCAGGTATTGGTAATCGCATTCTGATTATTGAAAAGATTAAAAATCTCAACTCCAACAGACAATTCTTTAAAGTTTTTCAACCATTTTGCTTTGGCAACTTTAGTACTGCCATCTACAAAAACTTTCGCAAACCCTACATCGGCCCTGCGATAATCATTCAGCCTGCTTTGATACAGGTACGGATCCGAATAAGCCGGAGCTCCTCCCGGTAAACCGGTATTGTACACTAAGTTCAGGTATAATTTTACACTCGGAATGCTTGGCATATAATCCTGAAACAACATGGCAAATTTCAAACGCTGGTCTGTAGGTCTCGCGATGTAACCTTTGTTTTCATAATTTTCTTCGGTTTTTAAATAACCAAAGCTAATCCACGATTCCGTTCCGGGTACAAACTCACCATTGAGCCTAAAATCAACTCCCTGAGCATACGCTTTCGCATTATTGTTGGCAACATATCGAATTCGCACATTATCGATTGAATACACATTGACATCTGAAAGCGATTTGTAATAAAGTTCCGTGACCCATTTGAAAGGACGGTTCCATATTTTAAAATTATAATCATTCCCTAAAACAATATGAACCGATTCCTGTGCTTTGACGTTTGGATTTACAACACCCTTTAAATCCCGCAGTTCACGGTAAAAAGGCGGTTGATGGTAAAGCCCTCCCGAAAGTCGGAAAACCATATCCATATCCCAATCCGGTTTTAAAGTAAACTGGGCACGTGGACTAAAAACGGTTTGATTTTTACCCTCTACAGCGGCTCCGGAAACATTCCAACTCTGAAAACGAGCCCCCAGATGGTACCAAACCTGACTAGATCCAATTTCAGTTTTTTTATTATACTGCGCATATCCCGAAAATCGGTTTATGGTATTAAAGTTTGTTGCCCGCACATCCTGATAAGGCAATAACGGCCCGGTGTACGGCGTATAAGGCTGATTACTTTTAGGTAAAAAAGCAATCGGCGGATTAATCGAAAACCCTGCCGAATCGATCATCTCCCACTCGTTAATTCGATCGCGGATAGATTCGCGGGTATATTTCAAACCAAATTCTAACTGACTGTCATTTTTCCATTCTTTAAAACCTTTGATCTCTGCATTGGCAATCAAAGCATCCAGATCATTTCGGGCGTGACTTAACTGTGAACCAATTCCACGCGTAAAATCGACATTTGTAACATCTTCATTTTCTATAGTCCCCAGTCGATACTGTGCCAGTATATCAAAATGCTCCTGCTCTACGGTATGAAAAAGAGAACCTATGAATTTTAAAGTCAGACTCGGAGAAACTTTGTAAGTCGTTTTCAGGGCACCAAAATAAGTATTGTAGCGATCGCGCTCTTTTCCTTCATAATACACCGCCAGCGCCATAGGCTGATCTATGGTTCCGAATTTTGTTTCGCGGGTCAGAGGCTGATACAAATATTTGTTTTGAGAAATATTACCTAAGAAACTAAGCTGCCATTTTGCAGAAATATCATAATTAATATTCGTTTGAATGTCAGCAAAAGTCGGTGTATAATTGGTTTGTGTATCCTGACTGTTTACCAGTAAACTGTTGTTTCGGTAACGAACACCGGTTACGGCAGACCATTTTTTATTTTTAGAAACCGCGTCAACCGACATACTTCCGCCCAATAAACTGGCTTCCAGAGAAGCACCAAACTGAGTTGGTTTTCGGTACGTAATATCTAAAACAGAGGAAAGTTTATCGCCAAATTTTACCTGAAACCCTCCAGCCGAAAAATCGACATTTTGTACAAGATCTGTATTGGTAAAGCTCAGTCCCTCCTGTTGTCCCGAGCGAATTAAAAACGGACGGTAGACTTCGACCTCATTGACATATACCAGATTTTCATCGTAATTTCCACCACGAACAGCATATTGAGAACTCAGTTCATTATTTGAATTTACACCGGGCAGTGTTTTTAATATATTTTCGATTCCGGCATTGGCTCCGGGAATTTTCTTTATGGCGGCAACATCCACATTGGTGATCCCCTGCACCCTTTTTTTATTTTTAGAAGAAACAAAAACTTCTCCCATTTGTTCTTCCGAACTGCTCATTACCGGATTGAAAACAAAAACTTCATTTGATGTCAAATGCACTGTCAGACTCATCATTTTTAGAGAGACATGTGTAAAAATCAAAGAGATCTTTTTATCTGACGGCACTATGATTTCATAAAAACCATTTGAATCAGATTGCGAAACATTGCCGGAAGAGCTAATATTTACGCCCGCCACAGGATGATTCTCACTGTCCAGAATTATACCTTTCACATGAGCCTTCTGAGCAAATGAAATACTGCTCATGCATAAAAAAAGAAAAACGGCTATTAACTTATTTTGATTCAAATGCTTTGGTTTTATTTTTGTTGGCTTCTAAAAAAATGAGTTTCAAAGATAGCAGAATTTCCTACATTATCAATCACTTCTATTTTTAAATCATTTGCCCCTTCTGCCACAAGAGTGTCATCAAAAGTATGGGTAATTTTTCTCGTTTTGCTTTCATATTCAAACAAAATCCAATTTCCATTTAAATAACCGTTATACGATTTAATTCCCGAAGAAGCATCATTAATGGTAAATTCAATTTTTTTCGTTCCGGTAATCCACTTGTCCTGAATTGGCTTTGCGATTTTAATGGTCGGTGCAATGGTATCTAAGACCAAACCATACTGTCCTAATATTTTTGACTTGGCCGTAAAAACATCTCCTTTTCTTAGCGTTCCATTATAACTGGCGTTGTTTCCGCTAAATCTTCCAATAAAAAGTTTATCCTTTAAAGCTTCCGGAAACGAACTGTCTTTAATTGTAATAGTAAAATTAGAATGCACCGGAACAGTATCGTCATGAATATAAATGCGATTATTTTTAACATCAAAGTTTAAATTAAAATCATCATAAAAAGTTCCAGCCGGAAAAAATACAGCCATATTTTCTTTTTCGAAATTCGAATCTTTATTGACTTTGATAAAATACTTCGACGTTACAGGCTCCTCTTTTACGATTGGTGTTGCGGTGTCGTACTCAATTGGAACGGTAACCGCACTTAAATTCCCAAAATAATCCGAAACCTCAATTCGATAACTCGAAGTTAAATTTGGCTCAGCCGAAACCACACCACGCAACGAATCGGTCTTAATAATACTCAACGCATAAGGTGTTTTCATAAAAAGTTTCTGCGCCCGCTGTCCTGATTTTTTATATTTTCCATAATCGATGAACGCATTTATGTAACGCATTTCATCAAAGGAATAGGTATTAAACTGATAATTGTAATTTTGATTTCCGTTGACAAAAGTAGAGACATTAAAAACTCCGTTTTTATTAAACGAAACATCGTCATAATCTACAGCTGAAATTCCGAAGCCTATTTTACCATTGGCTTTTACTTTGCTTGCCACATAGGTTCCGTCTTTTTGAAGGGCAACATTTAACAACAATGGCTGTCTGGACTGATTTACAGTCGTGTTTTCCATTGGATAAACATAAACACTCAAAATACTTGGTTTCTTACTGTCTTTTATGTTTTTATCGAAGCCAAAAAATATCGGATTAATAACAAACTCTGTTTTGGTATCGCGAATTTCAAAATGCAAATGCGGTCCTTCTGAAGAACCTGTATTTCCCGAAAGTCCAATAAGCTGACCTTTTGTTACCGGTAATTCATTCGGTTTTGGGAATACTTCGATCTCATATGCCTTTTCTTTATAGTGCGTTTTCATGACATAATCCAGAATTGGACCAACAGGGGTTTGCAAATGTCCGTACACCGAAGTATAGCCGTTTGGATGGGTAATGTAAATACATTTCCCGTTTCCAAAAGTGGAGATTTTAATTCTCGACACATATCCATCGGCAATGGCATGCACATTTAATCCTTCTCTTTGATTTGTTTTTAAGTCAAAACCCGCGTGAAAGTGATTCGGTCGCAACTCCCCGAAATTACCGGAAAGCTGCATCGGAATTTCAAGTGGCGGACTAAAATAATCTTTCGGATATTGGGTCTGTGCGAAAATAAACGGGCAAAAAAACAGACTAAGCAGTGAAAATCTCATAAGCAACATTTTTGCTAAGATAAAAAATTAAGAGGCGAAAACCGAGCAGAATGCCACAAAAATACAATCGATTGAATTTCATCTATTTGTTTATTTTTAATGTAAAAAAATCGATAAAAAATTGCATTAATAAAAAGGAATACTAACTTTGTAGGATTAAGTAATGAATAGGATTTATAATGAGTGTAATTGCCGAAATAATTGATACTCTTGAATATAAAGTCGAAAAGCTTTTTGAGAAATCAAAGGGCCTGGAGAATAATAATCAGGCTTTACAATTAGAACTAACCAAAGCTGCGCAAATTATCCAGAAACAATCTGAAGAAATTGAAGCTTTGAAAAAGCAATATGAAACACTTAAGATAGCCAATTCGTTGCTCGGCAGCGACAACAACAAGAGAGAGACAAAGCTTAAAATAAATTCATTAATTCGCGAAATTGATTACTGTATAGCACAACTATCAGATTAAAAAACGACATGGACGGAAAGCTTAGAATTAAAATATCAATTGCAGACAGAGTTTACCCGTTAACGGTGGAGCCAGCTCAGGAAGAAGGACTTAGAAGTGCTTCTAAAAAAATTGATGCCATGATCAAGCAATTCGAAGAAAGTTACGCGGTTCGCGATAAACAGGATGTTCTGGCGATGTGTGCCCTGCAATTTGCATCACAAGTCGAACAAAAACAAATTGATAACGCAATCGATGGTGAAGAAACTATCGAAAGAATTAAAAGATTAAATTCGCTATTAGATCAATATCTCGAAAATTAAACGTTCTTTTACAACAACTAAGATACTGCCTACATTAGTTCACAATTGGTAAACTCAACACTAACAATTTAGAATGAGCAAATCGTCGCTACTATAGTATGCCATGCTTCGGCTTGGAAACTTGAACAGTGAGTTAGCTCAAAACTTGTCTTTACGAGTTTATTCAAGCAATTAATGTAGGCTTTTTTTATATATAAATTTTAACAAACATGGACATAATAACGATCATTATTTCAGGTATTGTAGGGATTGCAGCAGGTTTTGCAATTGCTAAAATTATCGAAAAAAGCAATATTTCTAACCTCATTAAAAACGCAAAAAAAGAAGCAGCTTCTATTTTAAAAGATGCTAATTTAGAAGCAGAAAATATCAAAAAAGATAAAATCCTTCAGGCAAAAGAGCGTTTTATCGAACTAAAATCAGAGCACGAACAAGTTATTTTAGCAAGAGATAAAAAAGTAGCAGAGGTAGAAAAAAGAGTACGTGATAAAGAATCACAAGTTTCAAACGAACTTTCGAAAGCCAAAAAAGTAAACGACGATTTTGAAGCTAAAACACAGGAATACAACAATAAAATTGAAGTTTTAGACAAGAAACAAACTGAAGTTGACAAATTACACAAAAGTCAATTGCAGCAGCTTGAAGTAATTTCAGGACTTTCTGCTGAAGAGGCAAAAGAGCAATTAGTAGAAGGCTTAAAAGCTGAAGCTAAAAGCAAAGCCATGTCTCATATTCAGGACACAATCGAAGAAGCTAAACTTACTGCTCAGCAAGAAGCTAAGAAAATTATCATCAATACGATCCAGAGAGTTGGAACGGAGGAAGCAGTTGAAAATTGCGTTTCTGTTTTTAACATTGAATCAGATGACGTAAAAGGTAGAATCATTGGACGTGAAGGCCGTAACATTAGAGCTCTTGAAGCTGCAACGGGAGTTGAAATCATCGTTGACGATACACCGGAAGCGATCATCCTTTCCTGCTTTGATCCGGTACGTAGAGAAATTGCACGTTTGTCTTTACACAAACTTGTAACTGACGGACGTATTCACCCTGCAAGAATTGAAGAAGTAGTTGCCAAAACAGCAAAACAAATTGACGACGAAATTATCGAAGTAGGTAAACGTACGGTTATCGACTTAGGAATTCACGGTTTACACCCTGAACTTATTAAAGTTGTGGGTAGAATGAAATACCGTTCTTCTTACGGACAAAACTTATTACAGCACTCGAGAGAAGTTTCTAAACTTTGTGGTATCATGGCAGCCGAATTAGGCTTAAACGTAAAACTAGCTAAAAGAGCCGGTTTACTTCACGATATTGGTAAAGTTCCGGATACTGAAAGTGACTTACCTCACGCTTTATTAGGAATGCAGTGGGCTGAAAAATATGGTGAAAAAGAAGAGGTTTGTAACGCCATTGGAGCGCACCACGACGAGATCGAAATGAAATCATTACTTTCTCCTATCGTTCAGGTTTGTGATGCTATTTCAGGAGCAAGACCAGGTGCAAGACGTCAGGTTTTAGACTCGTATATTCAACGTTTGAAAGATCTTGAAGAAGTAGCTTACGGATTTAGCGGTGTAAAAAATGCCTATGCAATTCAGGCAGGTAGAGAACTTCGTGTGATTGTAGAAAGTGAAAAAGTTTCTGATGACAATGCTGCGAATTTATCTTTTGAGATTTCACAAAAAATCCAAACCGAAATGACGTATCCAGGTCAGGTAAAAGTTACTGTAATTAGAGAAACCAGAGCGGTTAATATCGCGAAGTAATCTTCTCACTATTTATAAAAAAGAACGGCTATCAAATGATAGCCGTTCTTTTTTGTATCTATTTCCTATATTCTAAATATCGTTAAAGATTATTTTAAAACTCGTTCCTACTCCTACTTTACTTTCTACTGAGATACTTCCTTTCATCGCCTCGATCTGGTTTCTGGTAATATACAAGCCAATTCCGCGCGCTTCCTGATGTTTGTGAAAGGTTTTATACATTCCGAACAACAGATCGCCATAAACCGCTAAATCGATCCCTAAACCGTTGTCTGTAATCTTTAACGATTTATATCCTTCGGGTTCAATCGAAAAATCGAAGATCACAACAGGATCCCGGTCCGGATGCGCATATTTGATCGCGTTTGTTGTAAAATTCAGCAAAACACTTTCCAGATAAGCCGGATTAAAATTAATCGTCAGATACTTCGGAACATTGTTTACAATCGTAACGTTTGTTTGTTTATCATAACCTTTAATGGTTGAAATTGTTTTCTCAATATACTCCGAAAGCCTCAAAGGCGCTACGGCAATATTGATATTACTTTGTGTTTTAACAATCTGCGTTAAATTGGCAATCGTATCGTTCAAATCATTAGAAACGGTTCGCAAATGCTCTAACATTTCGTTAACCGTTTGTTTATCCACATCTGCATCTATAAAATCCAAAATAGACTTTATATTTCCGGCCTGCGTATTTAAATTGTGCGAAACAATATGCGAGAAGTTTACCAATCGGCTGTTTTGATCACTATACAGTTTCATTGTTTTCAAGAGTTCTAATTCTTTCTCTTTTTGCAAAGAAACATCGGTATGCGTGCCAATTACACGCAATGGTTTTCCGTTCTCATCCCTTTCAATAACCTTTCCGCGGTCTAAAATCCATTTATAATTGCCACTGGATGTCATTACGCGATGGTAATTTTCGTAATAGGGAATCTTATTATCAAAGTGTTCCTGAATATCGGAATAGTATTTTGGAAGATCGTCGGGATGCACAATCTTATCCCAGCGTTCCGGATCATCAAAAATATCAGTCGATTCCAACTCCAGGATCTTTAAGGACAATGACGAATAGAAGACCGTATTGGTCACCATATCCCAATCCCAAATTCCGGCCGTCGAAGCCTCCAGAGCAAATTGAAATCGTTCTTCGGAAATACGTAATTTTTCCTCTTTATCCTTTAGTTCCGTAATGTCCGAAACATGCCCGAAGAAACTAACCCGCCCGTCAGGAGACCGTTCGGTTTTGGCCGAAACCTTAAACCAACGCATTCCTTTTTTAGGCAAAAGAGCTCTAAATTCAACATTCCAGGGCTGTACTTCCTTACGTGCTTTGACCAAAGACTGAAAAAAGAGATCACGATCCTGAACAAAAATCCGATCGTAAATAACCAATTTAATGTCATCGGTAAAATCCTTTACACTAAGCTCAAAAATGGCATCAGCTGACTTGCTGACCAAGGGGAAAGTATACTTGTTTTCGCTGTCGACAACAAACTGAAACAGCAAATCCGGCATTTCGGCAAGCAATTTTTTATAAAAATTATTTACCTCTAAGCAATTCTCATTTCCATATAAATCAAAAACCATATATCACTTATTTATGTAGATTGAAATATTAAAACAATGATCTCAATAGCTAAAATAAAAGTTAAAACAATCACTTTTATTCGCTGATTAACACAAAACTTTATACAATATATTACTTTTTGATTTAAAAACGACTTCCTGCTTCAAAAATTATTTCCTAGGATGAAAAGATAACATTACTTCTTTCAGAAAACTCCTGTCCAAATGCACATAAATTTCAGTAGTCGTAATAGACTCATGTCCTAACATCAACTGAATCGATCTTAGGTCGGCACCATTTTCGAGTAAATGAGTTGCAAAAGAATGTCTTAGTGTATGCGGACTAATACTCTTATGCAGGTTGATTTTCACCGTCAAATCTTTTATAATGGTAAAAATCATGGCACGTGTTAGCTGATTGCCTCTTCGGTTTAAAAACAAAGTATCCTCACAGCCTTTCTTTATTTTAAGATTCACACGAATTTCCTTCTGATAAAGCTGTATGTATTTTTGAGTCACTTTTCCCACAGGAACAAAACGCTCTTTATTTCCTTTTCCGGTAATTTTCACAAAGCCTTCGTCAAAAAATAAATCCGAAATTTTCAAAGTAACCAATTCGGAAACCCGAAGTCCGCAACCGTATAAAGTTTCGAGCATCGCACGATTGCGCTCGCCTTCGTTAGTACTCAGATCAATTGCGGCAATAAGTGCATCAATTTCTTTTACCGATAAGGTATCCGGCAGTTTTCTTCCGGTTTTGGGAGTTTCAATCAACTCCATCGGACTGTCATTTCTATAATCTTCAAATACCAGATAATTAAAGAAACTTTTCAGACCCGAAATAATTCGCGCCTGCGAGCGTGGGTTGACTTCTTTGGCAACTGCATAAATAAACTGCTGTACCGTTTCATCATCAATTTTAAGCGGAGAAATTTCGATGCGGTTCGATTCCAGAAAAAGACACAGCCGTTCGATATCAAAACCATAGTTTTCGATAGTGTTTTTAGACAAACCTCTCTCGATGCGCAGATACGACTGATAATCTTTTATGTAACGGTCCCATTTCATAGGCACAAAGTAAAACATTTTTAGGCATAAAAAAACCTTCCCGATTAAGGAAGGTTCTTGAATACTCTTTTCAAAAATTAGAACTTGTATGCTAAAGATAACGCAAGGTTACTATTTTTAGCACTGTCATAATAATCGTCTGAATTGTCGATATCTTTATCCGAAAGAGGAGATAAACCAATTGTGTAACGAAGACCTACTGAAAGATTGTCTGTAAAACTGTATCCCGCTCCTAAGTTAAAACCAAGATCTACTGATCTGGTAAAATCTTTAATGTCATTACCTTCTGCTTTAGCCGATAACAATACACCCAGCTGTGGACCAGCTTCAACGTTGAATTTTTTATCAATGATGTAATACTTAGCCACTACCGGAATGTTCAAGTAGTTCAATTTAATATCAGCGTCATTCCCTGAAAATCCATCAACTTTAGTTCCCTGAGTCGAGAACAAAAGCTCTGGCTGAATAAAAAATCGCTGAACAACATGAATTTCTGCAAAACCTCCAACGTGAAAACCTATAAGCGATTTAGTGTCTTCAACATCACCTCCAACTACTGTTGAAATATTAAGACCTCCTTTTACTCCAAATCTAGTTTTTTGCGCATTAGCAAAACCAAATACCATTACTGCTACAGCAGCCAAAATTATTCTTTTCATTACAATTTGTTTTTTTGGGTTATTCGAGATCAAATATAAAGATAACCTTATTAAAAATGAACTTGCATTAAAGAAAATAAAATAGTAAATACAGCTTAAGGCTCTTAGACCTAAAAACATATCCTAATTTAGCAGGCTTTACCGTCCCATTTTAAGAATAAAATCAAAGCGCGAATATCAAAATAAACTTACTAAATAAAACAGCTATAAAATTTAATTTGAAATAAAAATCTGATTAATTTTGAATTTTGAGTGCAAAAACAGATTCGCAATAAACTTCTTAAATAGAGTGAATTACAGCCTAAAAATCAACAAACATGGGAAATTTAGTAATTATTTAAACCAAAATATAAAACAATAAAATCCTAATTCTGTAGTTTTGACTAATATATAACATTTAAAAACATCAATTTTAAAAACACTTTTATGAAAAAAATAATCTTAGCAGCTGTTTTGTTCATCGCAACTTCAGCTACAATTCAGGCTCAATTAGTACAATTTGGAGTTAAAGCAGGGGTTAACTTTGCAAGTCAACCTGGAGACGCATCATTACAAGGTGTAGCTTTTGACAAAGAAGGTATCACAAGCTACCACGTTGGTGTAGTTGCAGAAGTTAAATTATTAGAAAAATTCTCTATTCAACCAGAGCTTTTATATTCTACTCAAGGTGCAACTTATAAATTTAAAGATGCTCAACAAGACTTTAAAAACAAATTAGCTTATTTATCTGTTCCTGTAATGGCTAAAATTTATATGACAAAATCATTAAGTTTAGAAGTTGGACCACAGGCTTCTTTCTTAGTAAGTCAAAAAGACGACGTAAGATTTAATGATGCTAACACATTCGACTTCGCTCTTAATGCCGGATTAGGATTAAAAATCACTAACAGTATTTTTGTTCAGGGTCGTTATAGTTTAGGTTTAACAGATGTTTCATCAAGTGCAGATGTTAGAAATTCAGTAGTTCAGCTATCTGCCGGATTCTTATTCTAAAAAATATATCACATACTTTTACAAAAACCGTTCTATTAATTGGAACGGTTTTTTTATTTTTACAGCTATGCAATGACAAAAGTCAATAGCAATGACAATGGCAATACCAATTGCATTACATTTCACATTTCACACATCACACTAAACCCATGAAAATCTGCATCATCAACGGACCCAATTTGAATCTTTTAGGAAAAAGAGAACCGGAAGTTTACGGAAGTCAAACTTTTGAAGATTATTTTGAAACGTTGCAGGCTAAATTTCCAAACGTTGAACTTTCCTATTACCAAAGTAATATTGAAGGCGAATTGATTGGAAAAATTCAGGAATGCGGTTTTACTTTTGACGGAATTATTCTGAATGCCGGAGCTTATACCCACACGTCTATCGGATTGGGAGACGCCATGAAAGCTGTTACGACTCCCGTAATCGAAGTACATATTTCGAACACCTACGCGCGTGAAAGTTTCAGACATCAATCCTATTTATCCGGAAATGCCAAAGGTGTTATCCTTGGTTTTGGACTAAAAAGTTACGAATTGGCGATCCAATCTTTTTTGTAATATGTAAGCTGTAAGATGAGAGCTGTGTGCAACAGCTTAAATTTACCAGTTGATAATTTGATTAACGATTTTTGATTCGTGGAACGTTACCAAATGCGTTAGTTTTTGGATTTACAATTTAAACAAATAAAACGTTTCAGATCACACATTTTACATCGTTCATCGGACATTTTACAGCTAACATTTCGCAACTTGTAATTTAACAAATTTTTAATAGGCTCATTTTTAAGTTATTCTATTTTTGTGAGAGAAACACTTACATGAAAAACTATACTTTCCTCGCCTTTTTATTTTTTTCTATTTCAAACTTCGCCCAAATTAAGGGAACCGTAACCGACGAAAAAGGTGCTCCTTTGCCTTTTGTTTCCATCTTTGAAGAAAACACCTATAGCGGAACAACTTCTAACGAACAGGGTAAATTTCAACTTACGGTAAAAGAACCCGGCAAAAACAAAATCGTTTTCCAGTATTTGGGGTATAAGACTCAAAAGATAACGATTCCTGCCGATGCAAAAACAACACTTCCGGATGTAAAAATGTCTGAAGAAAGCTTTGCTCTAAACGAAGTGGTAATCGACCCTAAAAACAATCCTGCCAACGCCATTATTAGAAGTGCCATTGCCAGCAAAAAAGACAACTCCGACAAAGTTGCCCGATATACCGCAGATTTCTATTCGAAAGGAATGTTTAAGGTGAAAGATTTGCCTAAGAAGATTCTGGGAAAAAAAGTAGATCTGGGTGACGATATGGCTTCTAATTTGGACTCAACGGGAACAGGAATTCTGTATTTATCTGAAACCATCTCCAAAATTACTTTTGAAAAACCCAACAAACTAAAAGAACGAATTATTGCCTCTAAAATCTCAGGAAACAACAAGGGATACAGCTATAACACCGCTTCAATGTCGACTTATGATTTTTACGAAAATACTTTAGACTTCGATGTAAAACTCATTTCTCCTATTGCCGATAATGCCTTCAGCTATTACAAATACAAACTCGAAGGTTCTTTTTATGATGACAACAAGCAGCAGGTTTATAAAATCAAGGTAATTCCAAAACGTGACAAAGAGCCTGTTTTTGAAGGCTATATTTACATAGTCGACGACAGTTTTGCTATTTATGCTATTGATCTGGACATCAAAGGCTATCGCATGAAAAACGAATTCACAGAAGTGATGAGCCTCAATCAAAGCTTTAGCTACAATACAAAAAACAAAATCTGGATCAAAAATGCCCAGACCTTAGATTTTACAGCCGGTATTTTTGGAATTAAGTTCTCTGGAAAATTTAATTATGTGTATTCTAATTATGAGTTTCCGGCCTCTTTTGAAAAGAAAACATTCGGAAATGAAGTGGTTGCTTTTGAACCTAATGCCAACAAAAAAGACGATGCTTTCTGGAACAACATTCGTCCCATCCCGCTAACGATCGAAGAAAGCACCGATTACACCAAAAAAGATAGTCTGCTCGTTATTAGAAAATCTCAAAAATACACCGACTCTGTTGATGCCAAAAACAACAAGTTTAAAGTGACTGATTTGCTAATGGGGTACGATTATAAAAACACTTTCAAAAGACATTCTTTTGACTATAAAGGTGTATTAAATTTGGCTTCTTTAAGTTTTAATACCGTTCAGGGGTTTAATTTAGATTCCGGTTTCTCTTTTAAAAAGTGGAGTGAAGATGAAAGCAAAACGACTTCGATCAGTACCACTTTTAATTATGGTTTTTCAGAGGATCGCTTTAGAGTTACTGGCGAATTCAGTCATAAATTCAACAATATAAATTATGCTTTTATCAGAGTTTCAGGAGGAACGAAAGTCGCCCAGTTCAATGGTGCTCAACCAATCAGTAAGCTGGTCAATTCTGTAAGCTCATTGTTTTTTAAAGACAATTATATGAAGCTGTACAATTTGGAGTTTGCGCAGATTAACTATTCGCAAAATGTTCTAAATGGCGTTAACCTGAGTGCAAACGTAGGTTACGAGCAGCGCAAACCGCTTTTTAACACTACCGATTATTCTTTCTTTAAAAAAGAGGACTTCTACTCGTCAAACAATCCACTGGCACCAAACGATTTTACGACTCCGGCATTTAGTCAGCACCATTTGTTTAAGACTTCTTTAGGCGCCCGAATTAACTTTGGAAACAAATACATTTCAAGACCAGACGGAAGATATAATTTTAAAGACGATAAATTCCCAACCCTTTTCTTGTCTGTTGAAAAAGCATTTGCCGCCAGCGAAAAGAAATATGAATTTGAAAAAATCGGAGCGGCGGTGTACTACGATTTATCTTTGGGTAATAAAGGGGTATTAGGCATGACTTTTAAAGCCGCAAAATTCTTTAATGCTGATAATATTTCGTTTATCGATTACAAACATTTTAACGGAAACCAGACTCATATCGGAACCAGTGACCGTTACCTGAATGTTTTCAACCTAATGCCTTATTATACCAACAGTACGAATGACCGTTATTTTGAAATGCATTTGGAGCACAACGACAAAGGTTTTATCATGAATAAAATCCCGATTTTGAATCTTTTAAAATCAACCATGAACATCGGTTTTCACTCACTGGCCATACCGGACAGAAAACCTTACACGGAGTTTACCGCTGGTTTAGACAATTTAGGATTTGGCAAGTTTAAGATCTTCCGACTGGATTATGTACATTCCTATCAGGGAGGAATCCAGCAAAATGGAATTGTATTTGGATTGAAAATCCTGAACGCACTAGACTAGGTGCAAAGTTGCAAAGGTTCAGAGAGACAAAGATTTTGTGCAACTTTCTCAAAGATTGAAATAAAAAAATCCGTTTACTCTTTTATCAAGAGTAAACGGATTTTTTCAATATGTATCAGTTCGAGTGAAGTCAAGAACTCCGCAAAGTATAGACCTTTGCCCCTTTGAACCTTTGCCCCTTTGAACCTTTTTTAACAATGATAATCATCCGGCTCAATATGAATCAGAACATTGCCTAATTGTGGAATTTTCTCTTTTAAGGTATCCTGGAGTTTGTGTGATAATTCGTGTCCTTCTTTCACCGAAATCTTAGCCGAAACTATGGCATGAAGGTCTACGTGATAGCGCATTCCTGCTTTACGGATGAAACATTTTTCGGTACCCAAAATACCGGGAACGGTTAAAGCCTTTACACGGATTTCTTCGACTAAATCATCATTCAGATTTTCGTCCATAATTTCACCCAATGCCGGTCTGAAAATTTTGTAACTGTTGTATAAGATAAAAAAAGCAGCAAAAAGTGCCGCCCAATCGTCTGCTGATTCATACCCTTTCCCCATGATTAATGCGATTGAGATTCCGGTAAATGCGGCAACAGAAGTAATCGCATCACTGCGATGGTGCCAGGCATCTGCCGCTAGTGACGAACTATTGGTTTGTTTGCTTCGTTTCATCACCAAACGAAACGAATATTCTTTCCATATGATAATTGCTCCCAGAACATAAAGCGTCCAGGATTTTGGCAAATCGTGTGGTGTCTGAATATTAGCGATACTTTCATATCCAATAATTGTAGCCGAGGTAATCAAAAAACCAACCACCAAAAATGTGATTAAAGGTTCGGCACGACCATGACCATAAGGGTGATTCTCATCAGCAGGCTTGTTGGAATACTTGATTCCAAATAAAACCAAAAAAGACGAAAAGATATCAGTAGTAGATTCAATTGCATCGGCAATTAGGGCATAAGAATTGCCAAAAAAACCTGCCAGCCCTTTTAAGATGGCTAAGCAGGTGTTTCCTATAATACTGAAATAAGTAGCTTTTACAGCTTTTTGTTCATCTGTCATTTAACGACATTTTTTTTTGTCACGAACTCACAAATTATACACAATCTTAATCGTTGTTTTAACTCGTGAATTCGTGGCAATTTTCTTTTAAGCTCTTACGATTTTTGCTCCAATTGCTCTCAATCGCTCATCGATACGCTCGTATCCACGGTCAATTTGTTCGATATTTTGGATAGTACTTGTTCCTTTTGCTGAAAGAGCTGCGATCAATAACGAGATCCCCGCACGAATATCAGGAGACGACATTGTTGTTGCTTTCAGTTGAGACTCAAAATTATGTCCCATAACCACCGCTCTGTGCGGATCGCATAACATAATTTTTGCTCCCATATCAATTAATTTATCTACGAAAAACAAACGGCTTTCAAACATTTTCTGGTGAATTAAAACATCACCTTTTGCCTGTGTTGCCACCACCAAAACGATACTCAATAAATCAGGAGTGAATCCTGGCCAAGGTGCATCGGCAATTGTCAAAATAGAACCATCAATATCTGTTTTTACTTCATACCCATCTTTATGAGCAGGAATGTAAATATCGTCATTGCGTTTTTCAATAGTAATACCAAGTTTTCTAAAGGTGTTTGGAATTAAACCTAAATTTTCCCAGCTTACATTTTTGATTGTAATTTCGCTTTTAGTCATCGCTGCAAGACCAATCCAGGAACCGATTTCAATCATATCCGGAAGAATTCTGTGCTCGCATCCGCCAAGGCTTTCAACACCTTCGATCGTTAGTAAATTCGAACCAACTCCGGTAATTTTAGCTCCCATAGAGTTTAGCATTTTACACAACTGCTGTAAATAAGGCTCACAAGCAGCATTGTAAACGGTAGTTTTTCCTTTAGCCAAAACAGCTGCCATCACAATGTTTGCCGTTCCGGTTACCGATGCTTCATCAAGTAACATATCTGTTCCGGTAAGACCTTCTGCAGGAGATTCTACTCCATAAAAATGATCT
The DNA here is from genome assembly GCF_025947345.1 of Flavobacterium sp. N502536. Taxonomy (NCBI): domain Bacteria; kingdom Pseudomonadati; phylum Bacteroidota; class Flavobacteriia; order Flavobacteriales; family Flavobacteriaceae; genus Flavobacterium; species Flavobacterium sp. N502536. The sequence continues at coordinate 844,231 of NZ_CP110011.1, forward strand.
TCTCTGTTGTATCTGAATTTTGCTCCAAGGTTAATAAAACCTTCAAAGTGAGTATCTAATCTACGACGTCCAATTTTATCCCCTCCTGGTTTTGGAATATATCCTTTACCAAAACGAGCCAAAAGTGGCCCAACAATCATAATAGAACCACGAAGTGCTCCACCTTCTTTTTTGAAAGCTTCTGTTTCCAAATATCCAACGTTAACTTCATCTGCCTGAAACGTAATCGAACCCGGCTCATTTCGTTGAATTTTAACTCCTAAATTACCTAATAAAGTGATTAGTTTATTAATGTCAATAATATCGGGAATATTATTAATTCTCACCTTTTCTCCTGTTAGAAGCACGGCACATAAAATTTGTAATGCTTCGTTTTTTGCTCCTTGCGGAGTGATTTCTCCTTTTAAAGGAATTCCTCCTTCGATTTTAAAAATTCCCATATTTCTTTTTTAGGTTCTGAGTTACTGAGGTTCTAAGGTTCTAAGTTTTTCTTAAAAAAAGACTTAGCAACTTAGCTTCTTAGATACTTAGCAACTTTTTTATTTATTTATTTTAGGTTCTAAGTTTGAGGCCCTAAAGCACTAGTTTTTTAAGAGAAAAAACTTAGAACCTTAGCCCCTTAGACACTTAGCTCCTTTCTTATTTCTGATTATTATTTTTCTGAAAAGGCTTCGTTTTTCCTGGCCCTTTATTGTTTTTATTGCTTTGGATTTTTGGCTGTCCTGGCGGCGTAATTTTGTTGGACATACGTTTGTTGGTACGCAACAAATCGGTTGTATTTAAAAGCTCCTCCGTGCTTTGCAACAAATTGATTTTACCTCCCGACAACTCATACAAATGCTCAAAAATCACATCGTCTTTAACAGTATCTTTGTTCCAGCTCAGGTAAGACTTTTTCATGTGATTGGCAATGACCAATACCAATGCATTTTTCATCTCGCCATCTTCCCATTTATTCGCAACATCTATCATATACTTGATATTATTACCATAAAATCTGTATTTTGGAAAATTCTGCGGATACTGTAAAACGTCCGGTTTTAACTGTAGAACATCGCGGGACGGAATTGGATATGGCGATTCAACATTCAATTTAAAATCAGACATGATAAAAAGCTGATCCCATAATTTATGTTGAAAATCCGGTACATCACGCAAGTGCGGATTCAGACTTCCCATTACCTGAATAATGTATTTCGCAGCTTTGTTACGCGTTTCAGCATCTTCAATTGCAGTAGCCTGATCAATCAGTTTTTGCAAATGACGACCGTATTCTGGAATGATTAACCGTTGTCTTTCAGAATTATATTCTAAGTTAAAAACAACATCATTCGCGACTTCTTTTCTATATTTTTCGTTCATAAGTTATAATGAAACTATACCTTCTATGGTAGAAACTTCTTTGTATTTGCCAATCACTTCGTCAGCACTATGCATGGTAACATCAACAGAAACACTGGTAAATTTACCGGTTTTCGACTTTGTTGTTTTGATAACCGCACCCATATTGTTAAAAGCTTTTTCAACGCGCTCTACATTATCGTCTACTGAAGGTACAATGAATTTATACAAGTATTCTGCTGGCCAGGTATTTGAATTGTCTAACTCAACTTTTAATCTCTCGTAAAATTCAGCGGTGTTTTTTTCTTTATCGTTCTCCATTCGTAATTAAAAATAAACGCAAATATACGGTTTTGATTTCAGACTTTCGATTTTAGATTTTAGATTTTTTTCAGACTTAAAACTTTGTTTTAAAGGAGCAAAGTTACAGCAGTTGAAAGGTGCAGAGAAAAAAACTTTACAACATTATCTCTTTGTCAAATTTCATCTTATATTTGGGAATTCATCGCAAAGAAATTTGCTCGCAAAGTCACGGAATCGCAAAGTTTTTTTCACATTTTCTATAATTTGACTTTGCACCTTCCCGACTTTGCATGATTCAAAACACATTACCATGAAAACGCGCATTTTCCTTCTTCTGGTTACTTTTATATTTAATTCAATGAAAGCACAGGAAGTTAAAACCATGACTTACTTCCAAAATGACACGATCAAACTGGATTTAGATTTATACTTGCCTCAAAAGAAAACAAACGAAAAAACACCCTTGATCCTTTTTGCTTTTGGTGGCGGATTTTCTGGTGGAGAACGCACAAGTGAAAAAGATTTCGGACTGTTTATGGCAAAAAACGGCTACGCGGTTGCCAGCATTTCCTATACCCTGTACATGAAAGGAAGTGATTTTGGCTGCAAAGGAACTTTAACCGAAAAAATAAAAGCCATTCAAATGGGCGTTAGCGATATGTGGCAGGCTACTTCGTTTTTAATTCAGCATGCAAATCAGTACAATCTCGATACTTCCAAATTCTTTATTTCCGGAATCAGTGCGGGTGCCGAAATTGGCTTTCATGCCTCTTTTTGGGATTACAAACTCATGAATTTATACGCCAGCAATTTACCCGAAAATTTCAAATACTCCGGTTTCATTGGAGGCTCCGGAGCCATTATGGATATCAATTTAATCACCAAAGAAAAAGCAATTCCAATGTTACTGGCGCACGGAAATAACGACACAACGGTTCCTTATAGCGCAGGTTCACATCGCTCCTGCCCTACCAATGCTTCAGGCTGGTTAATTTTGTTTGGTTCCTATGCGGTGTACAACCAAATGAAGGACCTTCATAAAGATATTGAACTTATTACATTTTGTGGCGGTGGGCATGAATTTTCCGGCTACCTTTTTCACGACGGAAAACAATATGTTCTGGATTTTGTAAACGATGTTTTAAAAGGAAAGAAATTTAAATCGCATATTATCATCCCTTCAAAAAAGAAAGATGTAAATTCCGGAAAATATTTATTTTGTGAGTGATTGTTTTAGGTAGCGAAATTTAATCCTAAAATCACAAGATCATAGCGAAGAGCAGGACTTTTATTTCTTAAAATTGCGAAATCGTCCGCTTAAGGCAAAATAATCTTTTTAAATACCAATAAGTTTAGGTAAATTTGCGCTTTATTTTTAGAAAGTGCAAAAACAAATTATAGTTCTCATTGGTGGCCCGGGAACGGGAAAATCTACTCTTATCAACGAATTGGTAGCTCGTGGCTACTGCTGTTACCCTGAAATTTCAAGACAAGTTACACTCGAAGCACAACAAAGAGGCATCGATCAATTATTTTTGGAACAACCTTTATTGTTTAGCGAAATGCTATTGAATGGCCGAATTAAACAATTCGAAGACGCAAATGAAGAACCTCACAATGTAGTTTTTATCGACCGTGGAATTCCCGATGTCGTGGCTTATATGGATTATATCAATGATGATTATCCGGAGAGTTTTGCAAAGGCCTGTGAGGATTTTAAATATACTAAAACTTTTATTTTACCACCCTGGGAAGAAATTTACGAGAGCGACGCAGAGCGTTACGAGAATTTTGATCAGGCACAAAAAATTCAGAAACATCTTGTTGATACCTATAAAAAATACGGTTACGACTTAATTGAAGTACCTAAAGATACGGTTGAGAACAGAATTCTTTATATCTTAGATAAAATTTAGGCATATGTTTAAAGTTGTAAAACTAGAAACTGATTTCTAAATTTTTTAACTTTAAAACAGGACCAATGCCAGAAGCGCAAGAAATTCTCTTAAAATACTGGAAACACGACAGTTTTAGACCGTTACAAAAGGAGATTATTGACTCCGTTTTGAATGGCCAGGACACTTTTGCATTACTCCCCACAGGTGGAGGGAAATCGATTTGTTTTCAGGTTCCGTCTATGATGAAGGAAGGCGTTTGTTTAGTCATTTCGCCTTTGGTCGCCCTAATGAAGGATCAGGTAGCCAACCTGCAGAAACGCAACATAAAAGCGATTGCGCTTACTGGAGGCATACATACCGAAGAAATTATTGATCTACTCGATAATTGCCAATACGGAAATTACAAGTTTTTATACCTTTCTCCCGAAAGACTTCAATCGGACTGGATATTGGAACGCATTAAAAACCTTCCCATTAATTTAATTGCAATCGACGAAGCCCATTGTGTTTCTCAATGGGGACACGATTTTCGCCCGGCTTACCTCAAAATTTCAGAACTCAAGAAGTATTTTCCAAAAATTCCTTTTTTAGCTCTGACGGCAACAGCAACTCCAAGAGTCATTGAAGACATTAAAACAGAGCTAGGACTCAAAGACCCCCTCTTTTTTCAGCAATCTTTTGAAAGAAAAAACATTGCTTACATGGTCTTCGAAGTGGAAGACAAACTGTACCGCACCGAACAAATCTTAAAGAAAAACCCGCAGCCTTCTATTATATATGTACGAAACCGAAAATCGTGCCTGAACCTGTCAACACAACTCCAATCGTTAGGATTCACCGCAACTTATTACCACGGTGGACTTTCGCCTAAAGAAAAAGACAAAAACATGCAGTTGTGGATGTCGGAACAAACGCAGGTTATTGTAGCCACCAATGCGTTTGGAATGGGAATCGACAAAGACAATGTAAAAACGGTTATCCACACACAGCTCCCCGAAAACCTGGAAAACTATTATCAGGAATCCGGAAGAGCAGGCCGAAATGGAGAAAAAGCTTTCTCGGTATTGCTTTTCAATAATTCAGATGCCAACCAGACTGAACAGCAGTTTTTAAGCATCTTACCCGATAAGAAGTTTCTGAAAACCATGTACATCAAACTCTGTACTTATTTTCAAATTGCTTACGGAGAAGGCTTAGACGATTCCTTTTCTTTCAAACTGAATCATTTTTGCAACAAATACGACTTCCCTACCCTAAAAACCTACAATGCCTTACAGTTTTTAAACCAGCAGGGAATCATTACTATGACACAGGAATTTTCAGAAAAAATCACCCTGCAATTTTTAATTGAATCAAAAGAAGTGATTCGCTATACGAGTCTGAATCCAAATGACGAAGAAATCATATTGACGATTTTAAGAACGTATCCTGGAGTTTGCGAAATGAAAACACCATTTAATCTTTCGCTAATTGCAAAAAAATCACAGCACACAGAAGAACAGGTTGCTACTCTTTTAGAAAAACTAAAAGGAAAAGAAATCATTGAATACAAAGCCAAAAACAACGACGCGACTATATTATTTAACGAAGTTCGTGAGGATGAACTCACCATAAACCGCGTTTCAAAATACCTGGAAAAACAGAATGAGCTCAAAAAAGAACAACTTTCGGCTGTTCTCTATTATATAAAAGAGAGCAAGACCTGCAAAAACCGACTGATTCTGGATTACTTCGGAGAAGAAACCACTGAAAACTGTGGCGTTTGCTCCTATTGTATTACTCGAAAAGGAAAAATTACAGAAGCTGATTCGATTGCCGATAAAATTCTGCATTTATTAAAATCAACCACTTTAACCTCCAGAGAAATTCAGACTCAGATCAAACTGGACGCCAACGACATTATTGTGGTGCTTCAGGAATTATTAGAAAACAATCATATCACCGTACTGGCGAATAATAAATACACTTTAAAATCATAATGGAAAAATTGAGAATTATTTTCATGGGAACTCCGGAATTTGCTGTTGGCATTCTGGATACCATTCTTAAAAACAATTACGACGTTGTTGGCGTGATCACTGCAGCAGACAAACCTGCAGGGCGTGGACAAAAAATAAAATACTCTGCAGTAAAAGAATATGCACTGGCAAACAACCTGACCTTACTACAGCCTACGAATTTAAAAGACGAAAGTTTCTTAGCCGAACTAAAAGCGCTGAACGCCAATTTGCAAATTGTGGTAGCTTTTAGAATGTTGCCAAAAGTAGTCTGGGAAATGCCAAGCCTTGGAACATTTAACCTTCACGCTTCCTTACTACCAAATTACCGTGGTGCAGCACCTATCAACTGGGCAATTATCAACGGAGAAACCAAAACCGGAGTTACCACCTTCTTTATAGATGACAAAATAGATACCGGAGCAATGATCCTAAACTCGGAAATTGCAATTGAACCGGAAGAAAATGCCGGGCAACTACACGACCGACTGATGTTATTAGGCAGCGAAACCGTTATTGAAACTTTAAAAGTGATTGAAAACGGAAATGTAAAAACTACTATCCAGGAAGATACTGCCGAAATTAAAACCGCCTACAAACTAAACAAAGAAAACTGCAAAATCGACTGGACAAAATCAGGAGCCGAAATCAACAATCTGATTCGTGGTTTGAGTCCGTATCCTGCATCCTGGTGTTTCCTAAAAGACAAAGAGGAAGAACAAAGCATCAAAATATATGAAGCAAAACTACTTTCCGAAACACATTCACATGAGACCGGAAGCCTGATTTGCAGTAAAAAAGAAATAAAAGTTGCCGTTCAGGATGGGTACATTCAAATTTTAAGTTTACAGCTGCCGGGAAAAAAAAGAATGCAGGTGGCAGAATTGCTAAATGGCATCACTTTTTCGGATACGGCAAAAGTCTATTAAGCTCAATAAAACAGGGGTTTCTACCTGATTTTGACCTGCTAACGCCTCGCTTTATGAACAAAAAAAGCAAGTTATTAACAATTTTTGCTAAAATTAAAGAAAACACTTGCAAGGAACGGATTTCCTACTAAATTTGTGTATTAACAATTTTTTTTAACCAACAATTAATAACTAATATTATGAACAAATCAGAATTAATCGATGCTATCGCTGCTGATGCAGGAATCACAAAAGCTGCGGCAAAATTAGCTTTAGAATCATTTTTAGGAAACGTAGGAGCTACTTTGAAAAAAGGTGGTAGAGTTTCGTTAGTAGGTTTTGGATCATGGTCAGTATCTGCTAGAGCTGCTAGAGACGGTAGAAACCCACAGACTGGAAAAACAATTCAGATCGCTGCTAAAAATGTAGTAAAATTTAAAGCTGGAGCTGAATTAGAAGGTGCAGTGAACTAAGTAAGAAAGTTCCCTTAACTTATAATATAATCAAAACCTTCCTTATGGAGGGTTTTTTTATGCGGTTTAACGATTTTATTTGGGATTTTAGAAATTTTATGATTAAATTTAATAAAAATTGTAGCCGTATGATTTCAGAAAAATTAAAAAAAGGACACCTGCTTATTGCCGAGCCTTCTATAATTGGAGATTTATCATTTAATAGATCGGTAATTTTATTAGCAGACCATAACAAAGAAGGATCAATAGGTTTTATCATTAATAAACCCTTAAAGTATACTATTAATGACTTAATACCTGAAATTGATGCCACTTTCAAGATATATAACGGAGGTCCTGTTGAACAGGATAACCTTTATTTTATCCACAATATTCCTGAGCTAATCCCAAATAGTGTTGAGATTTCTAACGGGATTTATTGGGGAGGCGATTTTGAATCCACCAAGGACCTAATAAACGATGGATCTATCAGTAAAAATAACATTCGTTTTTTCTTAGGATATACGGGTTGGGATGAAAATCAGCTTGAGAATGAAATGCAGGGAAATTCCTGGATCATCACCGATAATAGTTATAAAAACAAAATTATCGGAAAATCGACCACCCATTTTTGGAAAGAGCAAATCATTGAACTTGGAGGCGACTATGTTATTTGGTCAAATGCACCTGAAAATCCATATCTGAATTAATTTTCAGAAATGGATTCATTTAGTTTTTGCACTAATAAGTGAGCCAAATTACTAGTAAACTCTTTTTTTCGATATTTGGTTATCGGCTGTACCCCCATGATTACATTAGTCAGAAATAATTCATCTGCTTTTTGAAGATCAAACGGAGAAATTATCTCCTCTACAACTTCTATGCCTTCTACTTTTTTAGCCAAAGCTAAAATCTGTTTGCGCATTATTCCATTTAAACAACCTTCAGAAATTGGCGGGGTAATTAGTTTTTCCCCCACAACCATGAACAAATTCCCTTGTAATACCTCAACAACATTTTTAGTATCATTTAGCAAAACACAGTTGGCCAGGCCATTTTCATGAGCAAAAATACTTCCGGTTACATTTATCATCTTATTTGTCGTTTTAATAGACGATAATAATTGTTTGGTCACATAGAAGTCTTTATACAAATCCACTTCGTATTCAGCTGTATTTAAAGCATATAGAACGCTTTCAAGAGCGGTTGCGTGAATCAAAAAGGAAACTTCATTCGTTTTAGGCAAATAAAATCCGCCTTCCTTTCTAAAAACTGTAATTCTGGCTCTGGCAGCTGCCGAAATACCTTTTTGTTGCACCAGACTTAAAAGCTGCTCTTCAAAATACTCCATGGTAAAATTCATTGGAATTTCCATTCGAACCACACGCATAGAAGCCATTAATCTGAAATAATGATCTTCAAGGAACAAGATTTTATTATTGACAATTTTTACTGTTTCAAAAACACCATCTCCGTATAAAAACGCACGATTTTGAGTTAATACATTCTCTTCTTCTGCTACTATAGTTCCGTTAAAATTGATCATAAAAAAAACCCTGAATTTTGTTCAGGGCAAATATAAGGTATAAAATAGAATTTTACTAAACAGATCCGATAAGATGTTTCAGATCCGAGATCTGATTCTCCCACAATTGTTTAGCTTCTCCTACTTCTTCTTTTTCAGCAAAATCGACTACCATCAACGACACATCTTTGGTTAATTCATCCACCAGGATATGCAGTTCAAAAAAATATTCAGTGTCTTTACTACTCTCATCCACCCATTTGAATTTGACTTTCTCACCTGTTTTTTTGGAAGCCAAACGTGCTTTCTCCTGCGAATCATTCCAAATAAAGGTAAAGAATTCTCCTCTTGAGTTTACATTGTCGGCGAACCATTCAGATAAACCAGATGGTGTTGATATATATTGATACAATAATTGTGGCGAAGAATTGATCGGAAACTCGATTTCGTAACGTATTTTTGGATCCATGTGCTACTTTTAATTTTTTTGGAAATATAAGAATATATGTCCGAAAACAATGCATTTTTAAAAATATTTTTTTTTCTTCAATTTATGCTTGTATGCTTTAATATTATTTCTATCTTTGCACCCGCAATGAGGAACTCGGTTCTACTTGCAGTCTTGGCGAGGTAGCTCAGTTGGTTAGAGCGCAGGATTCATAACCCTGAGGTCACGGGTTCAACTCCCGTCCTCGCTACAAAAAACAAAACCCTAATCATCAATTGATTAGGGTTTTTTATTTAAAGTTATCACTTCTAAAGCAACGAATTAGAGTGAGAAATTTTAGAAAAAACACCTACAATTCGAACAATATGGATATAGTTAAATTTAAAATCACATCAAAAACGATAAAAGTAGAAGTACGCAATTCGAATAATTATGTTTTTAATTTTAATACTGCTTTAGAAATTGAAAAAGAAGACAGAGAGGTTTTATTACGACTTTATAATGCATTAGACCTTCTTTTTAAAAAAGAAACTTCTCCTGAAGTAAAAAACTATATTTCACCCAATCAAACCAATATACTGGATCAGATTTCGGCTGCTGATAATTTAGAGCAGGAAGAATAAACCATCGCCCGTTTATGGTTTACGATTAAAATTTATTTTCTAAAAAGAGGAAGTCTCAAAAGTGAGGTTTCCTCTTTTCTATTTTCTTTAGATCCCTACAGAATGTTTTAGATCTATAGAAATCTTCTTACTACAACTGATTTTACAATTAGCACTCCCTTCTGACTTCAGTATCCGAAACGATTAAAAAAACCGCGAAAAGACAAGAGCAAATCGATGCACTATAAAACTTTTCATAGAGAAGTACTTACTTTTAAAAAAAGCGGCACAAAATATGGTAAGTGTTTTCATGCTCAGGCTTTCACCTCGCAACACAAAGCAAAATCAGGTATTTCTACTTAGTGTATTAATGTATTAAAAAACGAATTTTGCTGCCAAGTACGTGAAACCGTAAGTTATTCTCTGAAAACTAATCTATTTTAGCAAAATAAAAAGAATAAAAATCACAAAAAGAAAACTATAACACACTAACCATAAAATTAAAATCATTAAAAAAACGAACCATGGAAAAACTTTGGTGTTGGCGTTGTAAAATGGAAGTTCCTATGTTACACACAGAAGAATACCGAATTGCAACCAAACTCTATCGTGATGGCTTTGAACAAGGAAAATGTAATATGACCAGGACAGAGCGATTCAGTGAACTTCTTGATTATTATAAGCAATTAACCGGATTTAAAGAAACCGATCCTAATGCTATTATGCACCACCGAATTGATCTTTATGGCCCGCCTTGTGAAAGTTGTACTAAACCTTACCGAACGCCACATGCAACATTTTGTGCTGCGTGCGGACATAAAAGAGTAGCTGTCGCAACCAACTACAATCACCCTTCTCCTTCTCCTTCCATAATAGAAGAACAAAAATGGTGGCAAAAACTGTTGGTTCCAATTAAAGTAAATCACCCTGCGCCCGCTCTTTACTCTTTAATCACAAAACTTCACTTAAATCCATAGAAGGCAAAAGAATGAAACTCAATCTTAAAATCCATTTTTAATGTACTAAAAGTGGATTTTTTATTTCCGGAATCTACGTTTCTTTCTTTAATGTCAAAAATGCGTTAAAATACCTTTCCGACGGTAATTTTTCGACAATTAAAAATACTTTTGTGAAAACGAAAACAAGGGGATCTTTTCATCACAGATCAGTAACCGGAAAACACAATGGTATGGATTACGAAAAATTCATCTTCTGCCTTGAAGGTGTTCCTGACGTAGAGAACAGCACTGTTACCCAGGTGGTAAAAAACCTGGAAGAGATAGCTATTGATCAGGGGATTGCCAGCATTTACAAAACCTGTGACACGATTGAAAGCTTAGAAGAAAGTTTAAATGTGTTACTTTATGAAGATCATAATTTTAAGGATTACGAGATTATCTACTTAGTAATGCCGGGCGAACCTAATAACATCTGCCTTCATGATTACTATTACAGTCTGGAAGAAATTGCAGAGCTGTTTGAAGGAAAAATGAAAGGAAAGATTATTCATTTTGCCAATTTAAAAGTACTTGATCTAAACGACGACGAAGCACAATACTTTTTAGACATTACCGGTGCACGCGCTATTTCGGGCTACGGCTCTACCTACAACAAAATAGCCAGCTGCAGTACAATCGACAAAGCTTTTTTTAGTTTGTATCAGGAAAATGACGATCTCACAGAAGTCGTAGAAGAGCTCTATCAAAAACACTATGCCCTGTGCAAATTACTCGATTTTAGACTGTATTATTAAATGATGAAAAACAAGACAGCCGGAACGATAAAAACATACGGTGCAAAAGGATTTCGGGAAAAGTTTCTGGGACCGGAAAATCCAATACAACTGTTGTTCAGATCGAATTCTGATCATTTTTTTTGTTTAAAAACAGAAGAAATGATGCAGCTTCGTTATGCCGTCCCTCCATCAAAACACAGCTGTCATACTATAATTTTTGTAACCTCGGGAGTTCATTTTGTAAAAATTGGTTTCGAAGAATACCAAACCAATCCCAATGAAATGATCATCGTTCCTGCCGGGCAGATTTTTTCTATCGAGCACATTAACACCAAACACGTTGGTTTTATTTGTCAGTTTCATCCGGATGTTTTAATCGGGAAGTACGGCAACAGCGAAATGTTAAACGATTTTGATTTTCTTAAAATTGGAGGCAATCCTAAAATCATGGTCTCTGAAGACAACTTTCATTTCATAATCAATCTCTTTAATCGCTTACAGGCAGCCTATCTTGAATCGGAAACCAACAATTCTGATATTGTTCAGGCTTATTTAATGGCTTTGTTTTTTGAAATGAATAAAACTGCTCCCAAAACCTCGAAAAACAGTACTGCCGCAGCTGTTATTGCTGCAAAGTTCAAAAAACTCATTTACGCGAACATCAAAACGCAGCATCAGGTTAATCATTATGCTTCTTTGCTTAATATTACACCCAACCATTTGAACAAATCGGTCAAATCGGCAACGGGTAAGTCCGCAGCCAAATGGATTGATGAGACCATTATAACCGAAGCCAAATACCTGCTATACCAAACTACTTTTTCGGTAAGTGAAATTGCAATGCAGGTAGGACATGAGGATCATTCTTACTTTAGCCGTTTCTTCAAAAAACAGGAAGGAATCACTCCCATTCAATATCGAAAATTGATTGATAAGTCCTAATTATTGCCTTTTGCATCCTATAAAAGAGAGAAGGATTTATTGAAATTTGCTCCGTAAAAAAAAGCAAATTTATGATCTATGTTTTCAAAACTTCAATTGATACAAAATCAAAGCTGGAATTCGCAAATGCCTTACTTGACGAATTGCTGCCCAATGCGATATGGAATTTTGACCTGGAGGACTGCGATAATATTTTAAGAATCGACAGTGAAACAGAAATAACAGAAAGGATTCTTAAGAACGAGATTTTCGACTGTATCGAATTAGAATAAAATCACACTTCCCCAACCCTTTTCTTCACCCTCAATTTATTAGTATGGAAACCGCTTTGCATCAAAACAAAACCTTTGACACTATTGATTATTCTGATCAGAAACTATCGGATAACGAATTTGTAAACTGCGATTTTATCAATTGCAACTTTTCCAAAAGCGATTTCACTTCAATTGATTTTTCAGATTGCACTTTTAAAAACTGTAATCTTTCACTCGCGGTCCTTAAAAATACAGGTCTTAAAAACATCAAATTTATTGGCTGCAAATTAATGGGTCTCGATTTTAGTGCCTGCAACAGTTTTTTATTCTCGATGTCTTTTCAGGACTGTCTCCTTGATTATTCCACTTTTATCTACAAAAAACTAAAGAAAACCAGTTTCGTCGACTGCTCTTTAAAAGATTCTGATTTTTCAAATACTGATTTGTCGCATGCCGTTTTTAAAAACTGTGATCTTGCCAATGCCACTTTTGTGGAATGCCTTTTGGAAAAAACCGATTTTAGAACGTCACGAAATTATGCTTTTGACCCCTCAGAAAATAAAATCAAAAAAACTAAAGTATCTCACGCCGCACTTGCCGGTTTGTTAGAAAAGTTTGATCTGGATATTGAATAATTTTCCTCATTGCCTTAAACAAAAAAGGGACGTCAAATCAATGACATCCCTTTTTATAAACAACCTTTGAACTAACTATGGCCTCCATTGCGGATCTCCAATTTTTTTATCAATTAGAACTTGATTTTTAATGGTAAAATTTCCTGCTGCGCTGTTTACAAACTGAGGATCTAAAGTCCCGTAAGTTCCCGAAGCATCATATTTCACTGCCGCTATACCAGCCGTATGCAGTGCAGTCGAATTAAAATAATTATTATTTAAGAATGTTGGCGCTGTAGTTGAAGCCTGATTGGTATACATTGCCAATGGTGTATCAAAAAGTGTGTTGCGAATTGTGGAAGCATTACTAGCAAAACGCACATACAAAATTCGATTCGAAGCGGTCATCGCTTTATTTGAAATAGTACAGGCATCTACCAAAACAGTAGTTGTTAAACCTGTTCCCGTAATATTCAGCGCGTTATCGATACGAATGAAATCCCTGCCTGTAGCACAATTATTAAAAGTACTGTTTCTAAGGATAAGCGATGCCAGATGCGAGGTTCTAAAATCGATACAATCCCCCTGAACAGTCAGAATATTGGTGACCACAGTATTTTCAACTGTTACCGATGCAATTTTAGTAATACCGGTCGCTGTTTGCGTTATAAATGATTTTACAAAATCATGAACATTACAGCCACTAATCAAAAGCGCCCCGTAAGCCGTACTTACGTCATTGTATTTCACCGCGTCACTTTGGATTTTATCTCCGTTAATATCTAAATCGATTAAACTTACCTTTGTAGCTCCCGCATTCAACGTAAATTTATTATGAAGCAATGGTTTATTATCCGCTCTCAAACCTCTGATTGTAATTGGTTTGTTCAGGATAATTTCACCAGTATAAACATTGTATTCCCCAGGCATCAATACCAATACAGCATCGGGATTTGCCGCTGCAATTTTCGCATTCAAATCGTCTGTAGGTTTCACTAAAATTCCGGTTCCAATATCAATTCCGGTGGTAAAAGTAACCACTCCTCTCTTTTTAGTTCCGTTAAATAACGTGACCGTATAAGCTGTTTCCCCTGTTAATCCAGTAACTGTTGCCACACCGGCCGTTTTTTCGGCAGCTGTAATGGTGTGTGCAATTCCGCCAGGCGCTGCGGTAATTTGAGTTACTGAGCTGTTCGGTGTCCATCTTAGCGTTACCTGCGTTGCTTCAATATCGGCAGACTGTACAGGGAAGAAGATTTGCTCGGACAATGTTGCTGCTGTTGTTACCGACCATTTCGAATCAGCAAGTCCGGCTGAACTGACTGCCTTTACCCGTATCGAATAAACTGTTTCTCCTTCCAATGCTACTTTTACCGGAAGTTCTTTAGCCGTCACATTAACCGTTTTGTAAATCGTTTTAAAGTCGGGATCATCCGCACTGAATTCTACAGTATAATGATCCACATCCTCTTTGGCCGTCCAGTTTAGTTCGACCGTGGTTTGATTTTTAACCGCTGCTTTAAGTTCGATTGGAGAAAATAGGCTGTTGGCTCCTATATCTTGCAACACTGCTTCATTGTAACTTTCGCAACCGGCAACTACCACTAAAAATACAGCCAGCAACCCTTTAAATATATCTTTTGCGTTCATAATTCTACAACTATAGTTTGTTTGTTAATTGTTTTTAGTTTCCGAAAACCCAGTCGTTTACTAACTGACCATTGCTTCCGTCAATAAACGTTTGCCAGATGGGCCAAAATTGTCTTTTATCAGGATTGACTCCGGCTTTGTACAATGTGGTTATTTTATTGTCGTCCAGTTTATCCCAGCTTTTTGAAGTGTAATCAGCACCCTGCGCCTGTGTTTCACCACGGTTCAATCCGTAAACTTCCAATGTCGTATTATCTGCTTTGTATTTGTAATATAAGGTCGATGGCACAGTCGCATATTCGTCGCTGCGGGCTTTCAGGCGGGCCATTTTAATTTTGGCTTCGTCTAATTTTGCTTTCAATAAATTCCAGCGCATCAGGGCAAACTTACGCTCCATTTCTCCTGTAAATTCGTATTTATTTTCCTCGATAATTGCATTCATCATGGTTTGCTTGCTGGTCAGACCATCTACATAAGCATCTACTTTTACAGCCTGGCTTCCGGAAGCAAAAGCTCTTCGTCGGATTTCTTTTAAATAAATGGCAGCCGATCCGGGCCCTTCTAATTCGTTAGCCGCTTCAGCAGCAATTAAAAGTACTTCGGCATAACGCATATAAATTTTGTTTACCCCATCGTCATTTGGTGCCGTAACGATACGGTTCATCCATTCAAAACGGTATTTACCAAAATACCAGGTTTGCAAATCTGTAAGTTCCTGTTTTGCTTTACCATTTACTACAGCTCCCCATTTGTACGGAACACAGGTAACATCTCTGCGGCTATCGGCCTGATCATAGTCATAAAAAACAAAAGGCAATGGTCCGTTCACCCCTCCTTTGTTTGTTCCCATTTGCTGAAACTGATCTGAAGCATCGTGACGCACAGCAAAAGTAAATAAGACTCTGCCTCTTGTAGCTGCAAAGGGAATTTCCCAAAGTGATTCTCCTCCGGCTGCTATATTTTCCTGATTGAATTTTCTCCATAACCCTTCAAAAGTCGGCTCTAAATGTGCCGAACCACTCGCAATTACAGCGCGGCACTCGTCTAATGCCAGTTTGTACATGGTACCTACTGAAAGTGCAGGATCTGTACTGCGTCTCACCCCATCTGAATATTGCTGAAAACCGCTGGCCATCATTGCCAAACGGGCTCTAAAACCTTTTACAAACGCTTTGTTGATGCGCTCTGTACTTGTTGTTGCCGCGGTCTCATTAGGCCATGCCACCAAATTTGCAGCTTCGCCCAGATCAGCGATTAATTGCTTATAAATTTCATCACGGCTCGTTTTAGGCACGTAAATGGTCGAAGTAGCAACCGGTTCAAAACGTGCAGGAACATCTCCCCAGTTTCGTACCAGATCAGCATAATAAATCGCACGTAAAGCCAACGCTTCTCCCAACAACTGCCCCATCGCTGTATTCGGTAACGGATTGCCATATTTACGCAGCCCTCTGATACACAAGTTCGCACGCTCAATTCCTTCATACATCATTGCCCAGGCATTTTTTGCCGAGTTCATTTCTGTGTTATCAGCCTTGGCATCATAAACTACTAAGTCCGATTTGGCATTGTCGCTTGAAGAAGCCAAAAGCCATTCCGTATCTGTATTCAAACCCTGATAAGTCAAAAGCCTTCCTCGGTAGGACTGTTCTTCTCCAAATGAGACTTTTATTCCGTCAACAGCACCCTGCGCTAGTCCTGCCGTAGAAAAAATAAGCTGTTCGTCTAATGTTGATTGTGCAGGAGTATCAAAGTATTCCTCTCCTAAATCCTGGCAGGAAGTCAACAAACCCGAGATTATCAATCCTGCTATTATTACTTTATATTTCATTTTGTGATAAGTTTTAAATTAGAAATTAAGGTTTAAACCAAAAACCAATTGTCTGCTGCGCGGATAAGCCGAATAGTCAACTCCCGGTGTCAGCGGCGTTTTTCTTCTTGTTGAAACTTCAGGATCCGGACCAGAATAATTCGTAATTACAAACACATTAGTTGCTGTAAGATAAAATCTTAGTTTACTTACGCCCAACTTAGACGTTAAGGCTTGTGGCGTACTATAGCCTAAAGTCAGCGTATTTAACCTGAAGAACGAACCGTCTTCTACTGCCCAGTCTGTAAACATAAATTTCTGCATATAAGGAGACCACATGGTAGTGTTGGCATTCAGCGCTTCTAAAGCAGTAGGATCTGTTACCAATTGCCCTGACGCTGGATCTAAATTTGTCCATCTTTTGCCGTCTGCCATTTCGGTACTTAAATTTTTGTACTGCCCGTTTCTGTTTGAGGTTGAAAACTCGGCTTTATTGGCGTTGTAAATATCATTTCCAACACTCCAGTTGAAAGCAGCTGAAAGATCAAAACCATAAGCATTCGCATTAATAACTAAACCTCCTGTGTGTTTAGGATTTGAATTTCCAATCACTTTTTGATCGGAGGCCGTAACTTTATTATCGGCAGAACCGTCTGCATTTTTCAACTTCATCATTCCGGGCTGTAAAGCTCCTACAACACTGCTGGCATCTACAACACCTGCTTTTAAAGTATATTTTCCTCCTGCATAATCAAAGTCTGAAACTTCGTATCGTCCGTCACTTTGATAACCGTACATTAATCCCATTGGAGAACCAACATTTACTACATAATCATTGCCAACATCTGTCGATGCCCAGTTGGTGTTTACTCCAAAATTATCCATCACCCCAAGAGAGTTAATTCTATTTTTGTTCATCCCAACATTCACAGAAAAACTTAAACCAAAATTTTTCTTTTCAATGGCTATAAAATTCAAGGTAGCTTCAAAACCGGTATTTTGTGTTTCTCCCATGTTTCTAAACTGCGTTTTATATCCCGTACCTCCTACCGGAAACTCGATCAGCAAGTCTTTCGTTACATTTTTATACACATCAAAAGTTCCATTTAAACGATTTTTGAAAAATCCAAAATCAAGACCAATGTTTTGTGTTACGGTGGTCTCCCACTTCAAATCGGGATTGGCCAAAACACTCGATGGCGACCAATAGCTGTCGAAGCCGTTGATGAAGGAATTTGTACCGGACATATAACTCTGAACCGTTTGCCCGACAGGAATATTATTGTTTCCTGCTTCACCATAACTCAATCTTACCTTAAGAAGACTCAGCCAGGACGCCTCTTTCAGAAAGCTCTCTTCCGAAATTTTCCATGCGGCTGCCGCTGCCGGGAAATACCCCCAGCGGTTGTTTCCTAAAAACCTGCTGGAACCATCGGCACGAAAAGAAGCCGTTAACAGGTAACGATCTTTGTAATCGTAATTTAAACGTCCGAAAAAAGACAATAATTTATCGTCGGGGCTGTAAAAATTATCAACGGAAAAAGGAGTTCCCTGAGTGGTTAATTTCTTAGCCTGATCCAGATTAAAGAATTCCGGATAATTTAAAAGGGTTGTTGTTACGGTGTTTGAAGTGCTGGTAATCATTTCTTCTCCCAAAAGTGCCGTTAAATGGTGGTTTTCTCCCAGTATATTTTTGAAATCATAGTTTAGGGTATTGGCATTTCTAAAACGCACATCTTTACGATCGCTCATGACCATACCCGGTTTACCTGCGCCAATTTTAGCGGTACTCGAAAAGTAAGTAGAGGAACCGTAAAAACGATAATCGGAATAATTGGAATTATCCAGTCCCAAATCACTTTGAAATTTTAAATCTTTGGCCAGTTTCCATCCAAAGCTTCCTAATAAGTTGTAATTTTTTCTGCTCTGCTGACGGTCGTTATCGGTTATGGCTAAAAACGGATTTACCAGATAGCTGTTTACAGACTGGTCGTCGTTATCTGTCGTTAATCCCGGCATCGGAATTGGCGCGTAACCCACACTATGACGCAAACGGCTGTCTAGTGATGAGGCCTGATTTTGATCGTTCGCCCCTCCGCCATTGATATCCGTATCGGAGTAACGTACGGTAAAACCAAGGTCAATTTTGTCGCTTGCTTTATTTTTTACAGCCAATGACAGGTTGTTTCTTTTAAAATTCGAACCTACCATAATGGCTTTCTCATCGTAGTACGCGTAGTTAAAGTTGTAACTCAATTTTTCATTGCCTCCGCGAATTCCTAAATCACGGCTATTGACTTCACCACGGCGACCATAAACCTGTTTTTGCCAATCGGTACCTTTTAGTCCGTTGTACAAATCGCGATCCTGCCAATTGCCAAAATACTTTGTATACGAGCTTGGATTGGTCATTATCGTTTTGTCTGTCTGATCCAGCAAAGCATATTCGTACTGCCATTTCACAAAATCATCCACCGGAAGTACGTCAATTTCTTTGGCCATGTTTTTCATGCCATAAAACATATTGAAGCTAACGGCCATTTTACCGTCTTTCCCTGTTTTAGTGGTAATAATGATTACTCCGTTTGCTCCTCTGGATCCATAGATAGCAGTAGAAGAAGCATCTTTCAATACGGTCATCGATTCTACATTTGAAGCCGCGATATCATTCATGCTGTTTACCGGAAAACCATCGACAATAATTAAAGGCGAAGCATCCTGTGTTAAGGACCCACCGCCACGCACTCTGATTTTAATATCGGCATCCGGCGAACCCTCACTCGAAGTAACCTGAACTCCGGCGATTCTACCCGTTAAGGCTTCTGCAATATTAGAAACCGGAACTTTCTTCAGGTCATTTCCTGAAATAGAAGAAACTGCTCCTGTTAAATCTGATTTTTTAACGGTTCCATAACCCACCACCACAACTTCATTTAAAGCATTTGAATCTTCGATCAGCACAATATCAACTTTCGTTTTTCCGGCAGCGTTGACTTCTTTGGTTTTAAAACCTATAAATGAATACGTCACTATTGCTTTAGGATTGCTCAGTTTTAATTTGTAACGTCCGTCAAAATCTGAAGAAGTTCCATTTTTTGTTCCTTTCTCTAAAATATTAACACCTGGCAACGTGAGTCCTGCAGCATCTTTAACGGTTCCTTCGAGTGTAATACTTTGAGCATTCATTTGATTGCTGGCCAGTAAGCACAATAAGAAAACAACTGCAAAACAACAATTTGCTCCTTTGTTAAATAAATCTTTAAAATTCATGGGGGTGATTGTTTTAGGTTATTAATTGGTTATTCTAAGTGGTTATTTCTTTTTTATCCCGTTACTTTTTTTTACTGCTCATAAATTCCTGATTTCTTTGACAGCAACTCTTTTTTTCGAGCTGTTTACGGTCTTGCAAATAAGGTAATTTTTCGTCATTAAAAAATTTGTAATCGATTACACAAACTTAAATATTTTTTTGAGATAAAAAATTAAAAATCCTAAAAATTTCCTAAAATAAATAAAACATCAAAAATAAAACCGCTTTTTTATGTGACATATGCAATTTAATCTAGGGATAAATATTAAATATATTTTTGTTTTTTTGACAATTGTTGCGATTTCATAAAAAAAACAATCGATTACAAGACAAGTCATTGTGATATTATTAAGATTCATTTTTTCGTTCAGCAATTCCCTGTTTGCCCAAAAAATACCATAACAAACTGCTTCAATAAAACGGAATTTAATATTGAAGGACAAATATCCGGGGCGCAATGTCATCCCATTCCTATTAATCCTAATTGTAGCATACCACAGCCACACTTCAAATCGATTCAAAATGAATAGAAGGCAAAAAAAGAGTCTCTGAACCCGATTGGTTCAAAGACTCTTTTACTAATACGATAACCTCTTTTAAAAAATTCACATAACAAACTCCTCTAATAAGGATGTGACAAAAGAATTATGCTTTCTGAAGTTGTAAATTGACTTTGTGTTTTTGCATTAAAGCAAACGTAATTACCATTCCGCTTAGCGCCATACCAAGACCTATCAAATTTGGCGAAGCATAACTGTATCCGGCAGACAAAGGCAAACCTCCTAAAAAGGCACCCAAGGCATTCCCAATATTAAAGCTTCCCTGAAGGGCTGCCGAAGCAATCATCTCGGCACCCTTAGCCGTTTTGATCATCAACATCTGAATTGGAGCAATCACCGAAAAAGAAATGGCTCCCGTTAAAAAGGTCAGGAATAAGGACACGTATTGATTGAAGGAGAAAAAATACACCAGAATCAAATCAATCGCCATCACAAAAAGCAAAGCCAATACGGTAGGTGCAGGAGAATATTTATCGGCCAGTTTCCCTCCGGCAAAATTTCCTACTACCATTCCCAAACCTGCCAGAATCAAAATGTACGATACATCCTCCGCTTCAAACTTAGAAACATTGGTCAGTAAAGGTGCGATATAACTAATCCAGGCAAAGAGACCTCCAAATCCGATGGCCGTAATTCCAATAATCAGCCAGGCTTCTGTTTTCTTAAAAAACAGCAATTGGGTTTTCATATTGACATTCCCGCTTTTTTCCAAATTGGGCATCCACAAAGAGATAAACAAAAAGGTGAGCAAACCTACCGCAGCGATTAAAACAAATGTATAACGCCAGATAAAATTATGTCCTATATATGTACCAATGGGCACTCCAATTAAATTGGCTAAGGTTAAACCCGAAAACATAATCGCAATTGCCTGAGCTTCTTTGCCCTTATCGGCCAAACGGCTCGCAACTACCGCTCCAACTCCAAAAAAGGCACCGTGCGGTAATCCGGAGAGAAATCGGGAAGCGAATAAAAAGTTATAGGTAGGCGCAATAATCGAAAGCGCATTAAAAACAGTTAGCATTAAAGCTAATATCAAAAGCATTTTTTTGGGTGCTAAATTTCTTCCCAGGATTACCAATAGCGGAGCACCTATTACAACACCCAGTGCATAAGCCGAAATTAAATATCCGGCAACCGGAATGGAGACCTTCATGTCTGAGGCAATATCAGGCAACAAACCCATCATAACAAATTCGGTAATACCAATTGTTAAACCTCCTAATGAGAGTGCGATAAGACTTTTTTTCATTTGTACTAAATAGAAAGGAATAGAGTTTCTATGCTGCAAATTTAACACCGTTAACCTTAAAATAAGTTGTACATTTGCGACATAAACTTGTAAATTTAAGTTATGCCGAAATTTAATCAGTTTGAAAAGCTTGTGATTCATGAATTTGAAGATGACGTATTTCCTCATGTTCCGCACACCCACACCTATTATGAAATTATTTATATCAAAAAAGGAAACGGAATTCACCATCTGAACCACAACTTATTGCCGTATAAATCGGGGGATTTGTTTGTGATTTCTCCGGAAGACGAGCATTATTTTGAGATTAAAAAAAGAACGCGTTTTGTCTATATCAAGTTTACAGACAATTATTTCGATTCCAACAAGAATCTTTTCTGCGACGATTTACTCCTCAATACACCCGAGGATTTTATGCGGAATAAATTGCTAAAGGAGACCCTTTTAAAATTAGACGATCCCTGCAAAACCATTTTAAAAAACACGATCGAAAACATTACGGCCTATAATTGCAAAACCGATGTTTCGAGTTCGCCTATTGTTTTTTATCAAATTCTTTCCATTTTTGGTTTGATTAAAGAAACCATCCGTTGCATGAACCTGCAATTGAAGCCCGCCCCTATCGATAACGAGCAAATTGCAACTTATATCCATCAAAACATTTACAACCCAAAGCTGGTTCAGATTAAGGTGATAGCAGATCATTTTAATATTGCTCAAACGTATTTCAGTGCCTATTTTAAAAGAACTTTTGCTATAAGCTATCGCGATTACATTCATAATCTGAGAACTACTTTAATCGAAAAACGAATTCACAACAACCAGTTGCCTATTAAACAAATTGCACACGAGTTTGGTTTTACTGACGAAAGCCATCTTTCCAATTACTTTAAGAAAAGGAAAAACATGAAACCTACCGATTATAAAAAGCTGTAATTATTGAAATCTTAAAAAAATCTTGACGGTAAAAAAAAATACCTAAATTTGTACTTCTAAATTATTTTCGTTGACAAGAAAAGTTCACATAGTATTTCTATTCTTAACCTTTGGCTTCTTACTGTTGTCAAATGTTGGTTATGCCTGTGGAAAAACGACTGAAAAAACTTCTTGTGAAAAGAAAGCCAGCCCGAAGAAAGCGGCATCGGATACTTGCGAAAAGGATTGCTGTAAAAAAGAGGACAGCTCCAAAAATGATTCACACGGCTGTAGCCGAAAATGTGATCATTCCGGTTGTACAACATCCGGGCTTCAGTTCAGCTTAATGGCGACGAACGAGTTTGAATTCAACAGAAATCTATTTAATTTCTCCCTTGAGAAAACCACTCCTTATTACAAAAACATCAGTATTTCTGATGGTTTTACTTCTATTTGGTCACCCCCAAAAATAAAATAATTGTATTGCTGACAGCCCTAATTGCGTTTTGCAACGACTGTTTTAGGACTTACAGAAAAAAATCACAGCCTGCGTCTCACCCTATTTTTGAGACCAAAACCTGTCATAACAATCTTAAATTATTTAACTTAGAGGAAATTTAATCCTCTACTAAAATCGTATAAAATGAAAAAATCAATTTCAACAATAGTAGTAGTAATCTTAGTAGCTTTCTCTGCTAATATTATCCTGGCCAATTCCATAAAAAAAGAAACAACGACAGTAGAAGTTACTGCTGCAAGTCAGTTACAAACCGTTTATGATGCTTATTTTACGGTAAAAGATGCCTTAATTAAAAGTGATGCCAAACTTACTTCGGCGAAAGCCAAAGATTTACTGACTGCCATTACAGCTGTAAAAATGGACCAGTTAAAAGGGGACGAACACAACGCCTGGATGAAAGTCCTGAAAAAAATAACTGCCGACGCTAAAAATATTTCGACTACAACCGATCTTAAAAAACAGCGCGAAACTTTTAAATCACTTTCAAAAAATACTTACGAACTTATTAAAGTTTCAAAATCAGATCAGGCCGTATACAAACAATACTGCCCAATGGCTGATGCAGACTGGTTAAGCAAAGAAAAAGCCATTAAAAATCCTTATTATGGTTCGTCAATGCTAACCTGCGGAAATGTGGTAGAAACGATCAAGTAAATATGAAGCTCTACATCAAAAACATGGTGTGTGGACGTTGTAAAATGGTAGTGAAGTCTGAGCTTGAAAAACTCGGACTTCATCCTATTACTGTTGAATTAGGCGAAGTCGAACTACAGGACCCCATTTCCAAAAATCAAAAAGAAGTACTGCTTAAAAATTTACAGGCTCTGGGCTTTGATTTTATCGATGACAAAAAAAGTAAAACGGTTGAGAAGGTCAAAAACCTCATCGTGGATCTGGTGCATCATAAAAACAACGACCTCAAAGTTACGATGTCTGATTATTTAGTTCAAAATCTCCATCAGGATTACAGCACACTAAGCAATTTATTCTCGGAAATTGAAAACACCACTATCGAAAAGTACTTTATCAGCCAGAAAATAGAAAAGGTAAAGGAGCTACTTGTTTACAATGAACTGTCATTAAGTCAAATCGCAGATACGCTCAACTATAGCAATGTAGCACATTTGAGCAATCAGTTTAAGAAAATTACAGGCTTTACTCCTACCAGCTTTAAACAATTGAAGGATAAAAAACGCATTGAGATTGAGAATTTATAAGATTCGATTTCTCGCAAAGACGCAGAGGTGCTAAGTTTTTCTATTCGCCTAAAACGGAAAATGCTGCAACTTCACTTCTTTGTGAGGTTATGAAAGCGTCTAAGTCTTTGCGATAAACAACAGACTTCCCAAATCTTACAAATCATTCTCAAAATTGTACAACCCAAAGTAATTGTTAGTTCAGAAATTTGCAGTGTAATACTTAAAGTACAGCAACAATGAGGTAGCACTCTGTTATTTCAGGAATGCTGTGCGGTTGCGAAATCTAAACCTTTAAAAAATGAGCATGAAACTACATACTATTATACTCGCCTTTCTAATTGCCTTTAGTGCAAAAGCGCAAAAAGTGGTTCGTTACGATTTACATGTGCGTGACACTATTGTGAATTTTTCGGGAAAAGAAAAACGAGCGATTGCGGTTAACGGGCAAATTCCGATGCCAACGCTGACTTTTACAGAAGGTGATGTTGCCGAGATTTACGTCCACAACGACTTAAAAAAAGAAAATACGGCCCTGCACTGGCACGGATTGTTCCTTCCGAATAAGGAAGACGGTGTTCCGTATTTAACACAAATGCCTATAAAACCGGGAACCACACACAAATACAGCTTCCCTATTATTCAAAACGGAACGTATTGGTACCACAGCCATTCGGGCTTGCAGGAACAAATTGGTTTGTACGGACTTTTTATCATCAACAAAAAGAAAGACGATAGCACAATTAGAAAAGGAATCGACGATTTGCCAACCGTTCCTGTTATTTTAAGCGAATGGACCGATTTGAAACCGGAAAATGTACAACGAATGCTGCACAATGCCAACGATTGGTTTGCCATCAAAAAAGGAACTACCCAAAGTTATGCGGAGGCTCTTAAACAAGGACAGTTTTCGACGAAAGTAACCAACGAATGGAAACGTATGAATGCTATGGACGTTAGTGACGTTTATTATGAGAAATTTCTAATTAACGGTAAAAACGAACAGCAACTTTCGCAATTTAAAGCAGGCGATAAAGTCAGACTGAGAATTGCCAACGGAGGTGCTTCGAGTTATTTTTGGCTGACCTATGGAGGCGGAAAAATAACGGTCGTGGCCAGTGACGGAAACGATGTCGAACCCGTAGAAGTGGATCGGCTAATTATTGCGGTTTCTGAAACCTATGATGTTGTGGTTACCATTCCGGAAGATAAAAAATCCTTTGCTTTTCTGGCTACAGCCGAAGACCGAACCGGTTCCGCTTCCTTATTTTTAGGCGAAGGAGCCAAACAGTCTGTCGCTCATCTTCCGAAATTAAAATATTTTGAGGGGATGAAAATGATGAACGATATGATGAAAATGAACGGTGAGATGAACGATATGGGTATGAAAATGTCTTTGAATAAGATGGATATGAATGCCGTTATGTATCCTGAAATTACCGGAGGAGGTGAACTTGAAAAGATGGAAGATCATTCCAAGCACAATATGGAAGGCATGAACATGTCTGCCGATACAACGGAAGTTGCCGGAATTACGACACTTAATTACGGGATGCTGAAATCACCAACCCCAACGACACTGCCCAAAGATGCTCCGGTAAAAGAGCTTCGCTTCGAGTTATCCGGAAACATGAACCGCTATGTCTGGAGTTTAGACAATAAAGTAGTTTCTGAAACTGATAAGATCTTAATTAAAAAAGGAGAAAATGTTCGAATTGTATTGTACAACGGATCGATGATGCGTCATCCCATGCATTTACACGGACATGATTTCAGAATTCTGAACGAACATGGTGAATATTCTCCACTAAAGAATGTGATTGACATTATGCCAATGGAGACCGACACGATCGAATTTCAGGCCAATGCTGACGGAGACTGGTTTTTTCATTGTCACATACTGTATCATATGATGGCCGGAATGGGTCGGGTTTTTACTTATGAAAATTCAGCGCCAAATCCGTTAATACACGATCCGAAAATGGCTTATAAGATGTTAAAGATGGACGACCGCATGTTTCATTTTATGGCTGAAAATGATTTTGCCTCCAATGGAAACGACGGAGAAGCGATGTTGGGCAACACCCGTTGGAGCATTGGTACCGAATGGAGATTGGGTTACAACGACAAACACGGTTATGAAACGGAGACACATATTGGCCGTTACATTGGCAAAATGCAATGGTTTATGCCTTTTATCGGTTTCGACTGGCGCTACAGAAGAATGGGAATGGACGAACAGGAACAAAATCTCTTTGGGCAAAAGAATACCAAAGACAATCGTTCGGTGCTGAGTGCCGGTATCGAGTACACCTTACCTATGCTGGTAAAAGCGCAGGTCGAAGTGTATACCGATGGAAATGTGCGAATACAGTTTGAACGAAAAGACATTCCTCTTTCCAGACGTCTGCGCATGAATTTGATGTGGAATACAGACAAGGAATACATGGCGGGACTAAAGTATATCGTCGGAAGAAACTTTGGAGTTACGACACACTACGACAGTGATATGGGTGTTGGCTTTGGGGTAAATTTGAATTATTAAGCAAAAAGACATCTTTAATTCAATCGTAACATACTGATTTAAAAGGCCGAAACACCCCCTTTAAATGTTATTCCGAAAATTAATTTATTACAAAAACATTAACTAAACTGTAAGAGTTAACACCGGAAACTCTTTTTATATTTGAACCATTATCGTCAATTAGAAAACAAAATTATAAAACCATAAATTAAACAAAAATGAAAAAATTATTTACCGTTTTAGCTCTTGCTTTATTTACAATTGGTATTCAGGCACAAGACACTAAGCCAGCTCCTAAAAAAGAAAAAGAGAAAAAAGAATCTTGCTGTAAAAAAACAGATACTGCAAAAAAAGACGATGCAAAAAAAGATAAAAAATCATGTTGCGTTAAAAAATAAACGAAACTTGTTTCAACAAAAAGACCTCAATTACTTGAGGTCTTTTTTATTTCTTAGCACGACCCAACCAAAGGGAACGGACGAAGTAATTGACACAAACTAAATCAGATATTCAGCATTTGACTTAAAATTTTATACTAATTCGGGACAAGAATGCCTGTTTTTAATTCCCTTAACAAAGCTCGAAACATTGTCAGAGGTCCTTATTGTAAACTCCGGATACCTGAGTATTTGGCAAACATAATTTGTGAAATCACTCCATCCGTTCCCTTAGGCCGGATCCTGATGAAAAAACTATTTAATTCGAACGCTCCACTCAAAATCCATTTCAGAAACCTGAGTACCGCTCTCATCTGTTCCAATCGATTTCATCCAGAAGGTTTGCCCCTCGCCTGTTTTGATTGTTCTTTGAATAGCATCGGCTATTAAATGTCCGTCGTTACAAACAAAGGTTATTCTTCCTGTTGCTTTTTTAGTAAAATTCCCCTTATTGTTGGCTACCAGCATCGAAATCTTTTTTCCGCTTTGTTGAATCTGAGAGATCACCAATGCTCCGGTAGTTAGTTCCGCAGCCATTGCCTGAACGGCAAAATACATCGAGTTAAACGGATTTTGGTTGATCCATCGGTGTTTGACGCTTACCACGCATCTGTCTTTGTCGATTGCCTTTACACGCACACCACAAATGTAGGCCGATGGTAGTTTGAATAATACAAATTTATTGAGTTTAGAAACAGATAATGCCATGGTATTTATTTTTTTTATGTAAAAATACAAAAAAACTATGCACGCACAATAAATTCTAAACACTTTCCAGGATTACCAATAAAATCAAGTATTCCGAATGGTTTTCAGTCAATTATAGTGATCTGAAAAATTTTAATCTTGTTAAAATTTTGTTAATGTTTGGTACTATGCAAAACAAGATACTGTCTTTTAGATATATATTTGCATAAGAAATTACTATATACTTTTAATCATGGAAACAACAACACCACTCATCATGGAAACGACCTCAGAAAAGAACACTGCAACGTTCACACATTTAAGTACATTAAGTCAGTACATCATTCCGTTTGGGAATTATATTTTCCCAATATTGATCTGGACGAGTTACAAAGACAAATCAGAATATGTAAATCATCACGGAAAGCAAGCTTTAAATTTTCAATTGAGTCTTTTGCTTTATACGTTAGTTCTGGCTCTGATTGCAATTCCGATTTTCGTTACTGTTTTTTTACAGAACCTTCCAATGGAAGCTGTTTTTAACGACGAAGATTTTATCATCAGAAACTTTGACTTTAATGGAAATATTGCTCTTTTAAGTATTGGAGCAACAGCAGTTTTACTTTTTGGAGTATTAAAATTTGTTGAATTCTTTTTAGTGATTTATGCTTCAATAAAAGCGTCAAACGGAGAATTATACAAGTATCCGTTAACGATTCCTTTTATCAAATAAAGGGTTAAAAGTTAAAAGTTATAGGTTAAGGATTTAGCCCTGATAGAAGTGAAAATCCTTTTGTGCCGGGTTCGGCACAAAAGATTGAAACGGATAGCAGGAAAAAGCTCCTAAAAAAATCAATCATCAATCACCCGAGCCGGAAGGGCAAACCGGCAACTCAATCATCAATCAATCATCATCAATCAAAAAACGAATTGTTCAATCTAAAAAAAACAAAATGAAATTATGAACATTGAAAACACAAAAGCACAGATGCGCAAAGGTGTTCTTGAGTTTTGCATCTTATCGGTACTAAAAGAAAAAGACGCATATACCTCAGAAATACTAGACACTTTAAAAAACGCAAAATTACTAGTTGTTGAGGGAACAGTTTATCCACTTTTGACTAGGCTGAAAAACGACGGTTTGCTTAATTATCGATGGGAAGAATCTACATCAGGACCACCAAGAAAATATTATGGATTAACCGAAATAGGACAAACATTTTTAAACGAACTTAGCGGTACCTGGACAGAATTGTCTGACGCCGTAAAACTAATCACCAATCAAAATCAATAAGTCATGAACAAAACAGTAAATATTAACTTAGGCGGTATGGTTTTTCACATCGATGAAGACGCATATTTAAAACTGACACGCTATTTTGACGCTATAAAACGATCCCTTACCAATTCTTCCGGACAGGACGAAATTATTAAAGATATCGAAATGCGTATTTCTGAATTATTAATTGAGAAACAAAAAAGCGACAAACATGTTGTAGGACTGAAAGACGTTGATGAGGTGATTACCGTTATGGGACAACCTGAAGATTATATCCTTGAAGACGAAGAAAAAACAAGCCAGTCTTTTAGCGACTACGGAGCAAGAAAGCACAAAAAATTGTACCGTGACAAAGAAAAAGGTATGATTGGTGGTGTAGCAACCGGTTTAGGACATTATTTTGGAATTGATGCAGTTTGGATCAAGATTATCTTCTTAATATTTGTTTTCGCAGGTTTTGGAACCGGAATCTTAGCTTACTTTGTTCTTTGGATTGTGACTCCGGAAGCGATTACTACTTCAGAAAAACTGGAAATGACTGGGGAACCGGTTACCATTTCGAACATTGAAAAAAAAGTTCGCGAAGAAATTGAAAACTTATCTGATAAATTCAAAAATGCAGATTATGACGCAATGGGAAACCAGGTAAAGTCGGGAGCTGAGAGAATAAGTAGTTCATTTGGAGACTTTATCATGACGGTTTTTAAAATATTCGCTAAGTTCTTAGGAGTGATTTTAATTATGTCAGGAATCAGTGTTTTGATCATGTTACTGATTGGTGTTTTCACTTTAGGAACGAACGTTTTTGTTGATTTTCCATGGCAAAACTTTGTAGATGCCGGAAACTTCACAGATTATCCGCTTTGGTCATTTGGTTTATTAATGTTCTTTGCTGTTGGAATTCCATTTTTCTTCCTGACTCTTTTAGGTTTCAAATTGTTATCTCCGAACCTGAAGTCTATTGGAAATATTACCAAATATACTTTGTTAGCAATTTGGATTATTGCAGTTGCAATCGCCATCAGCATCGGAATCAAACAGGCAACTGAGCTTTCTTACGACAATAAAATGGTAGAGAAAAAAGCGATCAACATTACAGCAAAAGATACGCTTTACGTAAAATTCAGATACAATGATTATTATGCAAAAGACCTGAACCACCATAGTGATTTCGAATTTGTACAGGACTCAGCCAACAATCAATTGATCTATTCTAACGATGTTCGCTTGCATGTTTTACATACAGATGAGGCTGCACCTTACATTCAAATTGAAAAAACAGCCAGAGGTAACTCGTTTATCAACGCGAAACAGAGAGCAGAAAAAATCAATTACAAGTTTGAGATTAACGGAAATCGTTTAGTTTTGGATAATTATTTTCTGACAGATGTAAAAAACAAATTCAGAGGACAGGAAGTGGATGTATACTTGTACTTACCTGAAGGACAGTTGTTCAAACCAGATGCATCTGTACAGGATTACGACGCTTCTGAAAATGATTTTTTCAACTTACACTTTAGCGGTAACTACAGCTACAAAGTAGAAGGTTCAAAAATTAAATGCCTTGACTGCCCTGCCGAAGAGAATGAGTATGGGGACGAATATGAGGATACAACTGAAGAAAATTACATCGAGAAAGATACCGTAAATGGAGTTTCCATTGAAGTGAACGGAAAAGAAATTTTAAACGCAAAGAAAACCAAAGGAAAATTAACCACTGATAAAAACGGAGTTGTAATCAAAATTAACTAGGCCATGATAAAAATAATCATTCATATTACAAAATTCATTATTGCAGCAGTTACTGCATTATTGTTTGCCTCTTGTAACTTTAATGTGAATACTATTAAAGGAAGCGGAAATGTTACTACTGAAAAAAGAATTGTTCAGGGCAATTTTACGAAAGTATCGGTTAGTACTGCAATCGATCTGATTATTATCCAATCTGATTCTACGGAAATTGTTGTTGAAGCAGATGATAACATCCAACAGGAAATCATAACAAAAGTGGAGAATGGAACTTTATATGTTAAATGCAAACAAGGCTCTTTCCGTGATATTACCAAGAAAAAAGTAACGGTAAAAATGCCTGTTATTGATAAATTAGAATCTTCAAGTGCTGCCACGATTACGAGCAAAGGCCTGATTCAGGGTCAGGATATTAATCTCGAAGCTTCAAGTGCTTCAACATTAAATGTAAATATCGAATCGGATAACATTACTTGTGATTCAGACAGCGGAAGTTCTATTGGACTGGAAGGAAAAGCATTAAAAATGCAGGTCTCAGCTTCAAGCGGCGGTAGTATCAATGCTCATAAATTATTTGCAAATGATATTCATGCAGAAGCTTCAAGCGGAGGAGATATAAATGTTCACCCAATTGTAAACCTGAAAGCAGCGGCCAGCAGCGGCGGAACTATCAATTATGACATCACTCCAAAAACAATTGAAAAAACTGCAAGTTCAGGAGGAACGATTAGTAAGGAATAAACCTTATTTATCTGTTAAATATAAAAAAATCATTCATCGAAAGTGGATGATTTTTTTATATTTGTCAAAATCAAATCTTAGAATTAATGAAAAAAAATACAGCCTTACTCCTATTATTATTGGTTACTACTTTAACTTTTGCACAACGAAGAGAAAAAATAAAAGGTTCTAAAATTGTAACGACCTCCGTAAAAGAAGTTGGTGCATTTGATGGCATTGAAGCTGATGACAATTTAGAAGTATACCTGGAACGAGGTGAGAAAAACGAAATTAGAATCGAAGCCGATGACAACCTGCACGAGATCATCGGAATGGATTTAAGAGAAAAAGTACTTCGCCTGTACACCACCAAAGAGAGTACTATTTTCAAAAAACTAGTGGTTCACGTTATCTATACCAGTTCGTTAAAAACGGCAATCGCTAAAAATGAGGCTGTAATTTATGCGATTCAGGAGCTTCAGTTAGACGACATCACGTTCCACAGCTTTGATTATGCCAAATTATTATTAAACGTAAACTCTAAAAAATTCAGTTTGTTTGCAGATGACAAATCCAAAACAGAACTGAACTTAAAATCGGAAGATGCTACTTTACAGTTGAGCAAAAATTCTTCTATCAAAACATTAGTTTCTGCTATAAAATTCAAATGTGACTTATACCAAAAAACAACTGCCGCTATTGAAGGTATTGCCGAAAAAGCGACTATTCGTTTAGACAATAACTCCGTTTTTACAGGAATTAAATTTACTTTAAAAGAGGCCAATGTTACCACCGAAGGTTCTGCCGTTGCCACGATACTAGCCGAAAACACGCTGGCGATTGCAGCCGGAGACAAATCGGAGATCTCTTTATTTGGGAATCCAAAAATCGACCTTACCCGTTTTAGCGAAGAAGCCAAACTGATCAAAAAAACAAGTCCGGTAAAAGCTAAAGCCGCTACGCCGTTGCAGGGGTAGAGTTTGTGGTTTGGAAAGGTTTCAAGTTTCAGGTTTCAAGTTGGAATGAGGGGAATTGATAAAGCGATAATGAACACCTAACCTACTAATCTCGCAGAAACGCAAAGACGCAAAGTTTTTACTTTTTAAAATATACCGGGCTGACTAACTGGTAAACAAAAAACAAAAAGTCCATTCGCAAAAACGAATGGACTTTTTCTATTTTAAGAGTTCCAACAACTTGAAACTTGAAACTTTCAGACTTGAAACTCTCCTTTGTTCCTTTGCACCTTTGTTCCTTTGCATCTAAAACTTAGAACCTAAGAACCTCAGTCCCTCAGAACCTTTCCTCTACTCCTTCGCAGCAAGATATCTCTCTGCATCCAGGGCAGCCATACATCCGGTACCCGCAGCAGTAATTGCCTGACGGTACACATGATCGGCAGCATCTCCGGCTACGAAAACACCTTCTACATTTGTTTTAGAAGTTCCCGGAACATTTACGATATAACCGGTTTCATCCAATGTGATGTACTCTGAAAAAATATCGGTGTTTGGTTTATGACCAATAGCAACAAAAAATCCGGTTGCCGGGATGTCAAAAACTTCTCCGGTAGTTTTGTTTTTTGCTTTTATCGCATGTACTACGCTGTTGTCTCCTAAAACCTCAACAGTATCGTGATTCATTAAGATCTCGATATTTTCGGTTTTACGAACGCGTTCTTCCATGATTTTTGAAGCTCTGAATTTTTCACTTCTTACCAACATCGTTACTTTTTTACAAAGTTTAGACAAGTAATGTGCTTCCTCACAAGCTGAATCTCCAGCTCCAACAATAACAACTTCCTGATTACGGTAGAAAAACCCGTCACAAACAGCACAAGCCGAAACTCCGCCTCCCATTTGCAAATAATGCTGCTCTGATGGCAAGCCTAAATATTTAGCCGAAGCCCCTGTAGAAATAATAACGGTTTCACAGTGTAACTCGATTGTATCGTTAATCCAAACTTTATGAATATCTCCTGAAAAATCAACTTTTGTAGCCCATCCATCACGAATATCAGCACCAAAACGTTTTGCTTGTTCTTGTAACTGAATCATCATTTCCGGTCCTGTAACACCATCAACATATCCTGGAAAATTTTCCACTTCGTTAGTTGTAGTCAACTGACCACCTGGCTGCATTCCCTGATATAAAACTGGATTCATATTTGCTCTGGCAGCATAAATAGCCGCAGTGTAACCCGCCGGACCAGAACCAATAATAAGGCATTTAATTTTTTCGATTGTATCTGACATAATATGATTGTATTATTAATTAATGGTCACAAAAATAAGTTTTTATTGTCGGAAATAAGAATGGATTGCATTAGTTTTAACTATTCTCTAATAGAGAATTTATTCCCGTCGGGAAATTGAAAATCTTTTCCTGCTTTGTCTCTACAATTAATCGATAAGGTTATTGGAACCGCGTTCACAACGGGAGATTTATTTTGATTAAATACTCCTGCTATTTCAGCCCTTTTCTAAGTTTGAAATCGCTTCGGCTGACAACCAAAAGAACCCGCCTCTTTTAAAATCTGAATTTAATTTTTACTTATATTTGACAGGCTTATTGATCGGGTATTTAAAAACAAAAACACTAGCTATCAATATGAAAACAAAGGGCTATTTTTTGTACTTCGTATGGTGTATGGTCCAGATCGTATCCGGACAGTCTTTGCGATCAGACGAAATTCGCTTTTTAAATTTCACTCCTGTGATCGACGGAAAACCGGATCGCCAACTACTGCATTTGAAGCAAAAGGAATTCCATCACTTTTTTTCGTTCGACAATGTGGGCGCCAGCCGTACGAAGATCACTTATTTAATGGGTTATACTCCCACGCATCTCTATTTGTATATCGAGGCCGCAGCCGACAGTATTACCTATCGGGACAGAGGATTTATCAATGGGGACGGATTTAAATTACTGCTGGCAAAACGGCAAAAAGATTCCCTTACCGACGAGTATTACGATATTGCATTTTCGCCTTCTAAAGACAAAAAATACTGGGCAAGAAAAAGAATCTGGGATTACAACAGAAATCAAAGCCATGGAAAAAAGTTAAGTTCTGAAACCCACTTTGAGGAAGCCTTTTATGACGGGAAAGCCAGATTTGAAATCTTATTGGCATGGAAAGATGTTGAGCCTTACCATCCGTGGTTTTCCAACCAATTGGGATACAACCTTTATTTTGCAAAAGCAATCGCAAACGATGCTGCTACCGGTTATTCGGTTGTTAAAGATGAAGGCATATGGGATGAGGAAATTCCGAAAAGAAACTTCATTCCAATTGTTTTTGAAAAACCCAAAAACAACAATACAGCCGCTCTGATCGCTAAACTTACCCAAAGAAACATCCGCGTTGATGATGCTGTGCAGCTAGATTTGATGACGCTATCAAAAACGGCCGAAAACAGATCTATTGAAATCACGATTCGGGATAATTCTTCCAAAATAGTGCTGGATACCAAAATCAACTGTACTCTTAAAAATAAAATACAGCACAAACTTACTTCCTTTAAATTCCGCAATCCGAAACCGGGTGTTTATCATTTTCTTAGCCGTTCGGGTAAGGATACGATTGGACAGTATGATTTTGTTGTTTTTCCCAAATTTAATTTTGACAGCATCCGTTCGCAAATCACACAGAATCAACATCATTTAGCCTACGGCACCGTAAATACCTTATTGTTCAAAGCAAATGAAGTAGAAAAGCAGCTATTTCAATTAAAGTCTTATGAAACCGGCAAGAAACTATTAGAGCAGTATTTTCTTTTTGAGACGGAGTTGCTCTCTTTTTTAAAAGGAAATGACCCATACAAAGGCATTACAAAACCTTACCGAAGAGCTTTTAAATCAAAATACGACAACAGCTTTCAGCCTTACACGATAAAGCTTCCCCCGGACTATTCTCCTGCAAAAAAATATCCTCTTCTGGTATTTCTTCATGGCAGCGGACAGGACGAACAGACTGTGCTGAATCAGGCCAGAAGCGGAGGTGATTTTATTGAAGTAGCTCCATTTGGCAGAGACCAATACAATTGTTACGATTCCGACAGTTCGCAAAAGGACATTGTGGAAGCCATAGAAGATGTACTCGCACATTTTTCGGCTGACCCAAATAAAATGATCATTGCCGGATTTTCGATGGGAGGTTATGGTGCCTTACGAACCTATTATCAGCATCCTGAACTTTACAAAGGGGTGGCTGTATTTGCAGGCCATCCGGATTTGGCAAACGACTGGCTGGGTTCCGGACATCCGAATTTTCTGGAGGACCAATTTCTTACTCCCTTTTCAAAAATCCCTGTTTTTATTTATCATGGCAGAAAAGACGGAGCTTTGCCGGTTGCCAAAGCAGAAGAATTAATACGTAAACTTAAATCAAACGGAATTCAGGTAACCGAAAGAATAATGAAGGACAAAACCCACGAATATCCTGATGACGAAACGAACCGGATTTATTTTGAGTGGCTGACCAAAATCGCCGAAAAGTAATGCTTCTGATTCAAATAAAATCCGAAAAACTCTGATAACGGCAAGAAAAACAAACCATTGCACAGAAACAAAAAGGTCTCTTTTAAATTGTTTTAAAAGAGACCTTAGCTTGTTGGAATTACTTTTTTCCGTATATTTCAAAAAAAGAATAGTATCTTTTATTGTACCATAATTTTCTCGGTTGATTCTGCTCCATCCTGACGTACTTTCAGGATATAAACTCCTTTTTGCAAACCTTGAATAAGCACTTCTTTATTAGTGGTCTGAACAGAAAAAACCTTTTTACCGGACAGATCAAACAGTTCCACCTCCATTACAACAACCGATCTGGTTTGTATGTATAACCTTCCATGTGGCACAGGATTCGGATAAACTACAAAACCTTCAATTTCAGTATTCACTACTCCCAAACTATTTTTTTCGACTGTTACCGTATACGTTTTTGCTGTACCATCCTGAGCTGTAACTTCTATTGTAACAGCGGTACTGGCCCCGGCAGCTAAATTTATTTCCGGCGAAGGTTTTCCACTAGCCACTGCTGCTCCATTTACTTTAACCGTCGCATTAGCGTCGCTGGTAACCGGCGTTACCGTTATGCTATTCACGTCAGCAGCTACCTTTGCGGTATAAGCTGTCGTTGCGGAGGAAAAAGCAGTACTCAGAGCTCCGGCACTCAAACTTAAATTACTTAAAGTAGCTATATTACTCAGCGTAGTAACTGTTGCGGGATTACTGGTATTTGTTGTGGTTAAATAAACAGGATAGGCAGGGTGGTCTCCGTTTAACTCCACGACCATAACCTGATAGATTTCCCCCGAATCCAGCCCTTTTATTTCTGTTTCATTGGTAGATAAATAATACCCAATAACATACCAACCTGATGCTCCAATTTGATCACCCATACCATAAACAGTGTCCGATAAAAAATACTTATTAGGCAAAACAGGGATATCAGCTGTACCTGCATGCATCAACACCATCCTCCGGTTTCCGTTTCCATTGGTCCACTGCACCCTGGTACCGGTCGCGGTTGTATTGGTAAAAGTAAGATTACTTGCCTGAATCGTTGGTGACGGGTTGAACCTGATAACATCTATCATATATTTTTTTACAGCACCATCCTTGGCTGTAACTTCTATTGTAATTGTAGTAGGATTAGCGGTTTGCAGATTACCAATCACTTGCGAAGGATTTCCACTAGCTACTGCTACTCCATTTACTTTTACTGTCGCATGGCTATCGGTGGTAACCGGTGTTACTGTTATACTACTAACGGCATTAGATACCGTGACCCAATAATCTGTAATTCTGGATGAAAAAACCTTATTCCAAATTCCGTCACTAGTACTCAAATTACTTAAAGTAGCCACATTGTTAGGTATAGTCAGTGCCGCAGGGTTACTGCTGTTTGTTGTTCTTAAATAAAATTTATTATAAGCAATATCATTATAATAATCAAGCACCTGTACCTGGTAGATAGCCCCGAAAGTTAAATCTCCCACACTCACCATATTATTGTCTGCAGCAATAGCGACACAATACCAGCCTGATGTGTCAATTTGACTTCCCGAACCAAAAAAAGGACTAGGCCTGTAATAAACGTTATCGACCGGCATGGCATTGGGGCTGGCAGTTGTTCCTTTGCGCATAAATACTGCCCTATGATTTCCATTTCCTGGTTTCCAACTAATAGTAGCTGTTGTTTCTGTGATATTCGTAAAAACAATATCGGAAGCTTGAATCGTAGGTGCCTGCGCCACCGCCGTTTGAAAAACTGAGAAAAAAGCGATCACATAAACCCAAAAAGGCTTTTTTGTAAAAAAGAAAGTAAAAGTACAAGTCATATTGAAATTATTTTTTGAGTTATTAATTATCTTTCCGACATTTATTATAGGATAATTCCTAATTATAAACGACACGATAAAATAACACAAAAAAAACACTGCACTTTTTCAGAAGTAATAATCGTAACGATAGTATCAATAACTGTAGCTTTGTTTTGAACAAGCGTGGTACTGTTTTAAAAAAAATAAACGCATTGAAACCAAACACAATCACCGTACCTACCCACCGGTTAAAAACGTCGGCTATAATTTAAGTTGAGAGCAAAAAAAAAGTCTTTCCAAAAAATGAAAAGACTTTTGTCGGGGTGGCAGGATTCGAACCTGCGGCCTTCCCGATTCCTATCGGGACGAGATAACCGTTCGAATATTTCATTTAAGTGTAGAGCAAAAAAAAAGTCTCTCCAAAAAATGAAAAGACTTTTGTCGGGGTGGCAGGATTCGAACCTGCGGCCTTCCCGATTCCGATCGGGACGCGATAACCGTTCGAATATTTCATTTAAGTGTAGAGCAAAAAAAAAAGTCTCTCCAAAATATGAAAAGACTTTTGTCGGGTGCCCCGATTCGAACCTGCACACTTCCCGATTCCGATCGGGACGCGATAACCGTTCTGCCTATTTCATTTAAGTTTAAAGCAAAAAAAAGCCTTTTCAAAAAAACGAAAAGCCTTTTGTCGGGGTGCCCCGATTCGAACCTGCGGCCTTCCCGATTCCGATCGGGACGAGATAACCGTTCGAATATTTCATTTAAGTATAGAGCAAAAAAAAAGCCTTTTCAAAAAAATGAAAAGACTTTTGTCGGGGTGGCAGGATTCGAACCTGCGGACTTCCCGATTCCGATCGGGATGCGATAACCGTTCTGGCTATTTCATTTAAGTGTAGAGCAAAAAAAAGTCTTCTCAAAAAAATGAAAAGACTTTTGTCGGGGTGGCAGGATTCGAACCTGCGGACTTCCCGATTCCGATCGGGATGCGATAACCGTTCTGGCTATTTCATTTAAGTGTAGAGCAAAAAAAAAAGTCTTCTCAAAAAAATGAAAAGACTTTTGTCGGGGTGGCAGGATTCGAACCTGCGGCCTTCCCGATTCCGATCGGGACGAAATAACCGTTCTACCTATTTCATTTAAGTGTAGAGCAAAAAAAAAGTCTTCTCAAAAAATGAAAAGACTTTTGTCGGGCTGCCCCGATTCGAACCTGCGGCCTTCCCGATTCCGATCGGGACGCAATAACCGTTCGATATATCATTTAAGTTGACAGCAAAAAAAAAGTCTTTCCAAAAAATGAAAAGACTTTTGTCGGGGTGGCAGGATTCGAACCTGCGGCCTTCCCGATTCCGATCGGGACGCGATAACCGTTCGAATCTATCATTTAAGTTGAGAGCAAAAAAAAAGTCTTTCCAAAAAATGAAAAGACTTTTGTCGGGGTGCCCCGATTCGAACCTGCGGCCTTCCCGATTCCGATCGGGACGAGATAACCGTTCGAATATTTCATTTAAGTGTAGAGCAAAAAAAAAGTCTTTCAAAAAAATGAAAAGACTTTTGTCGGGGTGGCAGGATTCGAACCTGCGGCCTTCCCGATTCCGATCGGGACGCGATAACCGTTCGGATATATCATCTAAATTTAAAGCAAAAAAAAAGTCTTTCCAAAATATGAAAAGACTTTTGTCGGGGTGGCAGGATTCGAACCTGCGGCCTCCTGCTCCCAAAGCAGGCGCGATAACCGGGCTACGCTACACCCCGTAAGCGGGTGCAAAGATAGAACTATTTTTTACTTATCCAACAACAATTTTAAAAATATCAGTTTTTTTTATTTTCAAAATAGCAGCAGAGCTTCCAAAGTCTACTATCGTCTTTTTCTATTAACACGAAAAAAGCTTAAAAGCCCTCATCGTATCAAAATGTTATTATATTTACAAGTTCATAACATTAAACTCGTTTCCCTATGGAAGGTTTTCTTTTAGCCCTGATATTTTGTTTTTTATTTTATATCCTTAATACCATAAAAGGACGTTTTGATCATCTTGAAGAGGATATTCAAAAACTCAGTAAAAAACTTGATTTATTAAAAACAGCTGAAAAAACAACTGAAAATATTTCGGTTGCTCCAATTCCGGTTGTCAAAAAAGAAGATTTTAGGACAATCCCGGAACAATCCAATCCAAATATTCCTGAACCTGTTCAACCCAAAGTGGTCGAGGAAAAAATTCCTATCGCAACGCCAACAGAAGAAATTAAGGAATCAGAACCTGAAAAGCCACTAACTCCCGCAGCAATACAAGCTGCTTCAACAGTAGAAAAAACAACTCCGCAACA
This sequence comes from Flavobacterium sp. N502536, assembly GCF_025947345.1. Classification (NCBI taxonomy): domain Bacteria; kingdom Pseudomonadati; phylum Bacteroidota; class Flavobacteriia; order Flavobacteriales; family Flavobacteriaceae; genus Flavobacterium; species Flavobacterium sp. N502536. The sequence continues at coordinate 884,510 of NZ_CP110011.1, forward strand.
GCTTACTCCTGTAGCACCTGAAAAATCATTCTGGGAAAATTTCAAAGAAAAAAATCCGGATCTGGAAAAATTTATCGGAGAGAACTTAATTAATAAAATCGGAATTTTAATTCTCGTTTTAGGAATAAGCTATTTTGTAAAATATGCTATCGACAAAGACTGGATTAACGAACCTGCACGTGTGGGAATTGGTATTTTATCCGGAGCGCTGGTTATGGGAATTGCGCATAAATTGCGTAAAAACTATGCGGCATTCAGCTCTGTTATCGTTGCAGGAGCCATCGCCATTTTTTATTTCACCATTGGAATTGCCTTTCACGATTATCAACTGTTCAATCAAACGGTTGCTTTTAGTATCATGGTAATCATTACAGCTTTTAGCGCCTTAATTTCTTTATCGTATGACAGAATCGAGTTGGCCGTACTTTCGCTTATCGGAGGTTTCGCGGTTCCGTTTATGGTTAGTACCGGCGCAGGAAACTACGTTGTTCTGTTTACTTATATTGCTATTTTGAACATCGGAATTCTGGCTATCGCCTCTTATAAAAAATGGAATCTGGTTAATATTCTCTCTTATATCTTTACTGTCTTATTGTTTGCAGCGTGGCTATCGAAGGATTTAAAATCAGATCAACCACATTACGCCGGAGGTTTCCTCTTTGCATTCCTCTTCTACTTTATCTTTATTTTAATGAATATCATTAACAATATCAGATCAAAAGGCGAATTTTCACGTACCCAACTTACGATCCTCGCGAGCAATACGTTTTTGTTTTATGCCGCCGGAATGGCTATTTTAGCTTCTTATCATAGTGAATTAAGGGGCTTGTTTACCACTGCTTTGGCGTTCTTAAATTTAATCTACGCCTGGTTTTTGTACAAAAAATTCGAACTCGACCAAAAAGCAGCCTACCTGCTTATCGGACTAACCCTTACTTTTGTCACATTAGCGATCCCTATCCAGTTTGAAGGAAATTATATCACGTTATTCTGGGCTACAGAAGCTGTTTTATTGCTGTGGCTGGCACAAAAATCAAAAATAACAAGTTATCGATTTGGTGCAGTAATTGTTCACATCTTAATGATTTTCAGTCTGATCATGGACTGGAATCATTACTACAACAATAATCTGCCTTTAAACATCGTCCTAAATCCAATTTTTATAACGGGTGTTTTTGCTGTGGCTTCTTTGTTTGCCATTTGGTATTTGTTAAAAAATGAAACCGAAGATTCCACCCTCTTCAATATCACTTTCAATCCGGAAACCTACAAGAAATTTATTGCAACTGTGGCTATTACAATAGGCTATTTTACCGGTTTGTTTGAAGTTATTTTTCAATCCAATCAGTATATCGAAAACCTGTACAGTGCGATTGCATTCCCTATTTTATATCACTTATTGTTCTCGGCCATATTTACATCATTTTTGATCCGAAAAAAAACAGAAACAGGATATCAGGGCGCTTTACTAATAGCTCTTTCAAATATTGTTTTATTCACCTTCTGGTTTTCCAATTATCCATTTTTTGAACACAGAGACCTTGTTACTACGGGAACTGGCACATCCATTGCTTTTTATCTTCATTATATTTCGCTGCTTATCACGATTTATTTTGGCTATCAATTGTTTAAAATTTACAAGAAAGTGGATTTCACTTTTCTTCAGAGCCGATATCTCATCTGGGGTGCCGCTTTCTTTGTCCTTTACATTACCAGCTCAGAGGTAATGTTGCATGGTCTTGTTGTAATGAATACTCCCGTTACTCCTCATGATTTGCAGACGACCGTATATACCAATTACAAATCCAATTTGCCTTATCTGCGTGAATTAATAGCAGCTGACTCTATTCAGCTGGCGAGTATCAAAATAATCAAAACCGGATTTCCTATTCTTTGGGGTATTCTGGCTTTTGTATTTTTAATTATCGGAATCAAAAAGCAACAAAAATCTTTACGAATAATCGCTTTATCTTTGCTTGGATTGACCATTTTAAAATTATTTGTATACGATATCAGCAACATTTCCGAAACCGGAAAAATCATATCATTTATCCTTCTGGGAATATTAATTTTAATTATCTCTTTTGTATATCAAAAAATCAAAGTGTTAGTTATTGACGAAAACAAGCCAAAAGACACCAATGAAACTAAATAAATTTATCTTACTCCTAATTTTTGCCAACCTTTCTTTCGGGCAATATCAGACTACCGGAAAAATAAAACCCATTTCAGAGCAAGGTTTCCACGAAATTATTTTATCTCCGGAAATTCGATCTTATTCGAAACAAGATCTTAGCGATATCCGATTATTTGATTCAAAAGGGAATGAGATTCCGTATTTTATCCAGACGCCTAAAAACATCAGTTTAAACACTTTTGAAACGTATACAATTGTCTCCAAAACAACTATTCCTAAAAAAAGTACGACTGTTATCATTGCAATTCCGCCGAATAAAAAACACCATGAGATTTCACTTTTTATTGCAAATTCTGATGCTGAAAAAAAATACACGGTTTCGGGAAGTGATGATCAAAAAGAATGGTTTGGAATTTCCAATACCCGAATTTTAGACGACCTGAACAGTACGTCGGAAACCAGTGTTGCCAAAACCATATCCTATCCTTTAAATACCTATCATTACCTAAAAATTGATTTCGACGATCAAAAAACGCTACCGGTTAACATCTTAAAAGCAGGCAATTTCACCAATCAAATTCAGAGAAATGCTTTACAGGAAATAAGCTCCGGCAAATCAAATACAACAGAAAACCATTCGAAAAAAGAAACACAAATTCAGACACTTTTTGATGCTCCGCAAATCATCAACCAAATTTCGTTTGAAATTGCAAAACCTGCTTACTACAACCGTAAAGCTGTTTTATACAAAAAAGTAAAAAGACAGTTAAAACGAAAATCAATAACCACGGAAGAGGAAATCGCAACTTTCGAATTAAATTCAAATGTAAAAAACACTTTTACAATCCCCGAAATATTCGAAAAAGAGCTTTTTATAAAAATAGAAAACAACGACAATCAGCCTCTCTCGATTTTAAAAGTGAAGTTCAGTCAGAACCCGCTTTCGATGGTTGCCGAGTTAAGTTCAATGGAAAATTATGTTCTTAAAACCGGAAACAAATCGATGACTGCTCCGGAATATGATCTTTCTGCTTTTAAAAATAGTATTGCTTCCAATTTACCACAAACGGCTGTGTACGATATTCAGCAAAAAGCTACCCTAAAAAAACAAAGCGAAAACAAATCTTTCTGGCAACAATCCTGGTTTATGTGGCTTTGTATTTTGTTTGGAGGTGCTATCCTTTTATTTTTTACAACCAGCCTTGTAAAAGATTTAAAACAGAAAAATGGGCAGTAAACTTTTCCCGATTTTTAATTCTATTTTTCTGACTAAAGCAGAATTCTGTTCCTTTTTTACCAAAAGAAAGCAAAAAATAGCGCGAAATTTCGCTCCTGCTTTTTCATTATCGTTAAAATAAAATCCAGAAAACACGCACCATACAACGATTAGCCGAAGTTTCTTAAATGTTAACAAAATAGATTTTCAGAAACCATAAATAATTGTATTTTTACGGTTCAAAATTCAGAAAATAAATGGGCAAAATCATTGCGATTGCTAATCAAAAAGGAGGCGTTGGAAAGACTACTACATCTGTAAATCTTGCTGCCTCATTAGGTGTTTTAGAGAAAAAAGTATTATTGATCGATGCCGATCCACAAGCCAATGCTACATCTGGCCTTGGGATTGACGTAGAGTCAGTTGAAGCCGGAACGTACCAAATCCTGGAACACAGTATAACACCAAAAGAAGCCGTTTTAAAATGTACAGCTCCAAATGTTGATGTGATACCTGCACACATTGACCTTGTTGCCATCGAAATCGAATTGGTTGATAAAGAAAACAGAGAGTACATGCTTAAAAAAGCATTGGAAAGTGTGAGAGACGAATATGACTATATCATTATCGACTGTGCACCTTCTCTTGGTTTATTAACCCTGAATGCTTTAACAGCGGCTGACTCAGTAGTTATTCCAATTCAATGTGAATATTTTGCACTTGAAGGATTAGGAAAATTATTGAACACCATAAAAAGTATTCAAAAAATACACAACCCAGATCTTGACATTGAAGGATTGTTACTAACCATGTACGATTCGAGACTGCGTTTGTCTAACCAGGTGGTAGAAGAGGTTCAAAAACACTTTAACGATATGGTTTTTGACACCGTTATTCAGCGAAATGTAAAATTAAGCGAAGCACCAAGTTTTGGAGAAAGCATCATTAATTATGACGCAACCAGTAAAGGAGCCGTTAATTACATCAATTTAGCTCAGGAGATTATAAAGAAAAACAGCAAATAGTTTTTATGACAAAAGCAATTAAAAAACAAGCCTTAGGAAGAGGATTATCAGCGTTATTAAAAGATCCGGAAAACGACATTACATCAGTAGAAGACAAAAATGCTGACAAGGTTGTTGGAAATATCATTGAGCTTGAAATAAGTGCTATCGAAATAAATCCGTTTCAGCCCAGAAGCAATTTTAATGAAGAGTCGTTACGTGAATTAGCCACTTCTATTAGAGAGCTTGGCGTAATTCAGCCTATTACTGTTCGTAAATTAGATTTTAACAAATACCAGCTAATTTCGGGAGAGCGTCGTTTGCGCGCTTCGACTTTAGTAGGTTTAACGCATGTTCCGGCCTATATTCGTATTGCCAATGACAACGAATCATTGGTTATGGCTTTGGTTGAAAACATTCAGCGTCATGACTTAGATCCAATTGAGATCGCACTTTCATACCAGCGTCTGATTGACGAAATTCAACTTACACAGGAGCAAATGAGCGAGCGTGTGGGAAAAAAACGTTCTACTATTGCCAATTATTTACGTCTTTTAAAACTGGATCCGATCATTCAAACCGGTATCCGTGATGGTTTTATCAGTATGGGGCACGGTAGAGCGATCATTAATATTGAAGACTTAGATGTTCAGACGGATATCTACCAAAAAATAGTAAGTCAGAACTTATCTGTTCGTGAAACCGAAACTTTGGTAAAAAATTACCACGAAAGTTTAAAACCAAGACCGGAAGGAAAACCTAAAGCGGATTCTTCTTTTATGGTTAGAGAGACACAGAAAAACAGCTTCAACGATTATTTTGGTTCGAAAGTTGATATAAAAGTAGCCGGTAACGGTAAAGGAAAAATCACCATTCCTTTTGATTCGGAAGCCGACTTTAACAGAATAATAAAATTAATAAACGGATAGTGAATAAAATTGTCCCCATAAGTCTATTGTTCTTTCTCATAGGAACCGTTTCTCTTTTTGCCCAGGTAAAAAAAGACACGGTTTTGGTTGTTAAAGACACTAGCAAATTGCAGGAAATCGATCCGCTTACGCCTGCAAAAGCAGCGTTCTACTCGGCGATTTTACCTGGTTTAGGTCAGGCTTACAATAAAAAATACTGGAAAATTCCTTTAGTTTACGGAGCGATCGGTACGAGTTTATACTTCTATCTCGACAATAATAAAAAATACAACAATTATCGCGACGCCTACAAACGAAGACTGGAAGGCTTCAATGACGATAACTACAAATTTCTGGACGACAGCAGACTTATTGCGGGTCAGAAATTCTATCAGCGAAACAGGGATTTATCACTATTGTTTGTAGTTGGTTTTTATGCCCTGAACATCATTGATGCCAATGTTGACGCTGCATTGATTCAGTTTAACGTAAACGAAAGATTATCCTTGCGTCCGGAAATTTATCCCGACACTGTAACTTTCAAACCAAACGTTGGACTAACTTTTAATTACCACTTTTAAATAACTTCTGTTATTTGAATTTTAAAAAAATACACGAAATGAAAATTGCGCTTTTAGGATACGGAAAAATGGGTAAAGTAATCGAGCGAATTGCTTTGGAAAGAGGTCATGAAATTGTTTTGAGAAAAGACGAATTCACTACTTATGACGGCCTTTCAACAGCCGATGTCGCTATCGATTTCAGCATCCCGACTGCTGCCGTTGACAATATTTCAAACTGCTTTCATGCTAATGTTCCCGTAGTTTCAGGAACAACGGGCTGGTTAGAACATTATGACGAAATGGTAACGCTTTGCAACGAAAAGAAAGGCGGTTTTATCTCAAGTTCTAACTTTAGTTTAGGAGTTAACATTTTCTTTGAACTGAATGAATACCTGGCCAAAATTATGGCTCAGTTTGATTCGTATAAAGTTACGATGGAAGAAATTCATCATACACATAAACTGGATGCACCAAGCGGTACAGCCATTTCTTTAGCCAAAGGCGTGATCGAAAACAGTAATTATGCCAACTGGACTTTAGACGAAGCCAAAGACAACGAAATTCATATTGAAGCCAAAAGAATTGGTGAAGTTCCGGGAACTCATACGGTAACTTACGATTCGGCTGTAGACAGCATCGAATTGAAACATACCGCACACAACCGCGAAGGTTTTGCCCTTGGAGCTGTGATCGCAGCAGAATGGCTTGCCGGAAAAACAGGTATATACTCTATGAAAGACGTATTAAATTTAAAATAAACAGTTATAAAAGGTTGAGGTGAATTTCAAACTAGACCCCTGCCCTGAAACTTTAAACAAAATATTATGACACTATATTATTGGTTTGTATTTTTCTTAGCCGTTCAGATTATTCACTTTCTGGGAACCTGGAAATTATATCAGGCTGCCGGAAGAAAAAGCTGGGAAGCTGCAATTCCGGTTTACAATTCGATTGTTTTGATGAAAATAATCAGTCGCCCAACCTGGTGGACTTTATTACTTTTCATCCCAATCATTAACCTGATTATGTTTCCTGTTGTTTGGGTAGAAACCTTAAGAACGTTTGGCAAAAAAACAACTTTAGATACTCTTTTAGGAATCTTCACTTTAGGTTTCTATATCTACTATATCAACTACACTCAAAAATTAGTACACAACGCCGACAGAAAATTAACGTCAGAAAATAAAGCAAGCGATACCCTGAGCTCTTTACTTTTTGCAATTATTGTGGCAACACTTGTACATACTTATTTAGTGCAGCCTTATACAATCCCTACATCGTCTTTAGAAAAATCATTATTAATTGGTGACTTTTTATTTGTTAGTAAAGTAAATTACGGTCCAAGAGTACCTATGACTACCGTTGCATTACCGATGGTTCATGACTCTATCCCTTTTGTAAAACAAAAATCTTATTTGAAATGGCCACAATTGCCTTATTTCAGATTACCTGCCTTAGAAAAAATAAAACGAACAGATATTGTGGTCTTCAACTGGCCAGTCGATACGGTTCATTATTTCTATGAGCCAAAAGGAAGACCCGGCGTAATCAAACCTATTGATAAAAAATCGAATTACGTAAAAAGATGTGTAGGTATTCCTGGAGACAGCCTGTCTATTAAAGACGGATTTGTTTTCATCAATGGAAAAAAATTAGTTTTACCGGAAAGAGCAAAACCGCAATACTCTTATTCAGTAGCCATAGACCCAAAAATACCTATCGATTTTGAATCTTTGGTTAGAGAACTGGATATCACAGACGGAGCAGGATTTAAAAGCGAAAAAAGAGACACTCTTTATTTCAGAGCTTTAACCGAAGCCAGTGCAGAGCGCCTTAAAAATACACCGGAATTACAGCTGTAAAAAGAGAAATAGACCGAGGAAATGACAATGCTATTTTCCCTCATATCAACAAATGGAATCAGGATAATTTTGGTCCAATCTATATTCCGGAAGCAGGAAAAACAGTTGCCTTAACCAATGAGTCACTGCCTTTTTACAAAGACATTATTACCACTTATGAAGGAAACACTTTGCAGCTGGAAGGTTCTAAGTTCTTAATCAATGGTAAACCTGCTACGACTTATACCTTCAAACAAAATTACTATTGGATGATGGGAGACAACCGTCACAATTCCGAAGATAGTCGTTACTGGGGTTACGTTCCTGAAAATCATATCGTAGGAAAACCGGTTTTCATCTGGATGAGCTGGGATACTAACGGTAAAGGAATCAATAAAATTCGCTGGAGCAGAGTTTTCACGACTGTAGATGGCGAAGGTCAGCCTCAATCGTACTTTAAGTATTTCTTATTTATTCTTGCAGCCTATTTTGTTGGAGAATATTTCTGGAGAAAAAGAAAAGAAAACAAAGCATAAAATAAAAAAAGTTATTTTTGTCTCAGGTTTCAAGTTTCAGGTACATTCAAAACCTGAAACTTGAAACCTGAAACTTTTAAAGCAATTACAGATGAACTCTCTCTTACTTCCTACTTATTTTCCATCGATAAGCCACTTTGCAGTTATGGCCCAATCTGAAAATATTACTTTTGAAATGGAGGATAATTTTCAGAAACAAACCAACAGAAACCGTACATACATTTATAGTCCAAACGGGATTCAGTTATTAAACATACCGGTTAAACATTCAAAATCTGCTCATCAGAAAACAAAAGATGTATTAATCGAGAATGAATTTGACTGGCAAAAACAGCATTTCAAATCATTGGAAGCCGCTTACAGAAGCTCTCCGTTTTTTGAGTTTTTTGAAGATGATATTCGTCCTGTTTTTGAAAAGCAGCACACTTTTTTAATGGATTTAAATCTTGAGGTACTGGACATCACTACTAAATGTCTGCGCATGAAATTAGAGTTCGGCAAAACTACCGAGTACTTTCATGAAGTAGAAAATATCTCTGATTTCAGAGTTTTGGCTAACGGAAAAAGAGACCTTAATGCCTTTGAAAAATACACTCAGGTTTTTGACGACAAGCATGGTTTCATCAATAATCTAAGTGTTTTGGATTTACTTTTTAATGAAGGTAAATTTGCTATGGATTATTTAAAAACACAAAAAATACTGGTTTAAGATTTAGGTTTAACCGCAAAGAGCGCAAAGATATTCGCAAAGTTCGCAAAGCTTATTTAGTATAGCTTTGCGAACTTTGTGTTTGTATAAAATCTTATCACTAAAAATCCTTACGGTCTTTAAGGTTAAACCAACGAGAGATTCTCACCGCTCCTTTTCTGATTAATTTAGTTCTACTTTATCGTCAGCTGCTTTTAGCTCCAGCCATCTTGACAATGTTTCCATAATTCGTTTTCGATCGTTCTCCGGAAAATCTTTCACTCTCGTGGTGTGGCTACCGGTGGGAAGAACCATTTTTAAAGCATCCAGTTTCGGATCGGGTGTTGGGGCACAGGAATACCAGGTATCGTAACCGCCGTAGATATACAAAATTCTGTTTCCTTTATTTTCTACATATTTACGCACTTCTTTGATGTATTTCGGATTGTATTTTATAGCCACTCCTTTGGGAGCAAATCGATCATTAGAAGTACTTTTTACCACCTGTAACAAATCAGCAACCGGAGAAAAATCAAAACCATAATAGCCTAATTCTTTCAAATGCTGATAGTAAGACGGCAGGTAATGAAAGTACATTTTATCATTATATGTTCTAACGCCTGAAACCTCATCCAGATAATCAAACAATTCTTTTGGAGTTGCAGTTACTTCCGGAATAGCCTCGCATTTTCCGCCCCATTGCCAAAAAGAAAAAGGAAATTCTAAAACCGCATATTCTAATGCTTCAGCCAAAGGCACTTCTGTAAAGGTCATTTTCTTTGCTTCGGCATATTGTTTAAATTCTTTTAGTACGGCTTCTCTATTTTCTAAAACTGCTCTTTGAAAGGCTGTAATTTTTGCCCTGCAGGCTGCTGTTCCCACTATTTTTGTATGTTCTACCGTTCTGAGATCTTCCGTCGTGTTAATCAACGGTGCCACATAAGGCATAGCCACATCAACGTCATTTGGGTATTTTGACTTGTAAATCAGGGCTGTTTCTCCTCCTTTACTTATTCCGGTTGAAATCCATTTTCCTGTGTAGATTTGCTTGAGTTTCATTACAAGATCATGGTAATCGGCAATGGCCTGATCGTTTGTCAAGTATTCCCACGGAAGTGGTTCTGGTCTTGACTTTCCGTAAAAGCGATATTCAACCGCAATCTGATTTGCGTTTAACAACTTACTTACCTCGCTTTTAATATTGTTTGTATTGTAACCATGAGTTTCAATTACCATAGGACTATTAAAATTAAGATGCGAGAGATAAACGTAATGTTTAAATGTTCCTTTTTGCGGATTTTTATGGTCTAACGGCTCGTCTAAAATGAGCTGGTACGATTCTGTGTAACCTTCCAAATTTTCTATAACCGTAATTTCGGCTTTCGGAAACAAGGCCGTAAGTTTCTGATGTAAATCGGATGTGCCCTGTGCTGAAGCAAAATGCGAACTCAGTACAACACACAATAGCAATAATAAACGCTGTATACTTTTCATTTTTTAAAGTTTAGTTGATTTTCTAAAAATACTGGCATTACCAACCAAATTCCAATAGTATATTATCCTTAAATTATTATATTTTACCTACTTTGAGTTAAAATAGCACTATCCGGAAATATTGACTTATTTTTAATCCGGAAAAACAAAAAAACAACTAACCTTAAAACAAAAGATATGACTATTGGAGTTGGCGGATCTAACGCTATTGCAGAATTAGAAAAAATACAGGATATGACACTGAATGTAAAAGCCATTCAGCCGGAGGAATATCAAACGCGCATCGATAAAGCAGTGTCGCTTATCAAAACAACAGGTTTTAAAGCGGTGTTCCTTAATGCAGGAACCAATTTATACTATTTTACAGGAACGAAATGGAACCCTTCTGAAAGAATGGTGGGCGCTCTTTTGTTTGAAGACGGCAGTCTGGAATATATCGTTCCAAAATTTGAGGAAGGTACTTTTAGAAAATTCATGCAAATCGATGGCCACCTGAATTGCTGGGAAGAACATGAATCTCCTTCTGTTTTATTTGGAAAAATACTGCAGGATAAAGGTGTCAATAGTGGTAAAATTGCACTGGATGAATCAGCCGGTTATTTTTTAGTTGATGCGATCGTGAAAGCCAATCCTGGTTATGATTTTGAAAACTCCCAGCCTATTACTACCGGCTGCCGTATTCAGAAATCAGCAAATGAAATTGCTATAATTCAACAGGTCAAAGAAATTACTATGGTAGTACAGCGTGCTGCTGCCCGTATTTTACATCCGGTATAAAAGCCGCAACGGTGGTTGATTTTATCAATAAGGCGCATATCAAAGCCGGAATTCCTACAGGATCTTATTTCTGCATCGTGTTGTTTGCCGATGATTCTCAATATCCGCATGGAGTAACCACTCCACAGGACTTAAAAGAAAATGATGTTGTACTTATTGACACCGGCTGTCGTCTGGAAGGTTATTTGTCTGACATTACCCGAACTTATGTGTACGGAACTCCAACCGAAGCCCACATAAAGATTTGGAATTTAGAAAAGGCCGCACAAAAAGCAGCTTTTGATGCCGCACAATTAGGAGCAACTTGTGGTTCTGTAGATGATGCCGCACGTAAAGTAATTGCAGCAGGAGGCTTAAGTGCCGATTACGAACTTCCGGGATTACCTCATCGTGTAGGTCACGGAACAGGATTGGACATTCATGAACACCCTTACCTTGTAAGAGGCAGCACTACTGTTTTACAGGAAGGAATGGTGGTAAGCAACGAACCTATGCTTTGTATTCCGGGGCAGTTTGGAATTCGCCATGAAGATCATTTTTACATGACCGCTGAGGGTCCAAAATGGTTTACCACTCCTATGCACAGTATTGACAATCCGTTTGGGATTGGCATTGATTAAGTTTTATTTTAAAGACATAAAAAAGGGGAAACGATATCGTTTCCCCTCTTTCTTTTTACAACCAAATTTATTATTTAACCAATAATTTTTTAGTATCTGTGAAGCTTCCATCTGTAGCTACCACAATATAAACTCCTTTTCTAAGGCGATTTACCTCATAAGAAGTTGCATTTCTTACCACATCCACTACGTTTCCTGTACTGTCGTAGATCGTAATTTTGATATTCGACGTGTTTAGATTAGCGAAGTTAAAATTAACAACATCTGTAGCCGGGTTTGGATACAATGTAAATGATCTTGTAGTGTCAGCCTGAACTGCTCCTGCACTTCCGTTTTGTAAATCGATTGAAAGCGGGGCACTCCAGTCACTGGTATCAGTGGCATTTTTAGCTCTAACTCTAAACTGATAAACCGTTTGCGTACCTTGTTTTGGAATCCACAAATAATAAGTGGTAGAAGTTCCAAAAGTTGTCCATCCTGTAGTCGCATTATTCAGCTGTACTTCATAACTTGTAGCATTAGCAACGGTGTTCCAGGAGGCATAAAATCCGGATGTATATACTCCTGAATTACCAATATTCGTTGGTGTTGGCAAGGTCACCGGATTTGGTGCAGTACCCGCAACTACGGTATAATCTTCTACTTCCCCATCGCCGATGTTACCACAAGCTGTTGACGGGTTTGAATAGTATTTCATTACAATACGCATTCTGGTAGTTCCTGTAAACGCAATCGGAGTAAAACTTCCCGTTGCTGTTCCGGTAGAAGAAATTCCATCGATTACTTTTTCAGAAGCATCAAAAACATTGTTTTTGTTGTAATCGATCCATACTCCCCAATATTCTAAATACGATCCTCCAGAGAAACCTGCTGCCAGGCTTACATTTGTTGCTGTTCCCGGAGTTACTGTTACCGTTTTAGAAGTAAAATTGGCATAACCGCCGGCATCTTTACCAGATGTATTTGTAAAACTTCCAATGGTCACTGCGTTAATATATTCGTAGTTACTGTTGGCCTGAGCAGTACAATAAGCTGAACCTGCAGCAAGAGTTGCCGTTACTTCATTTGAATAGGCTGAATAAACGGTATTTGCTTTTGCACGTACTCTGTATTTATAAGTACTTCCAGCAGTTAAACCTGTGTTGGTATACGTAAGCGCTGTACTTGGCAATGTTGTTATTTCGGCAAAAACATTATCTGTTCCTGCTCTTTCTACTACGATGTTTGTCGCATTTGTCGCATTGTTTACCCACGTCAACTGTACTTGTAAGCTGGTGTTGTTAACCGTAGCCGCAAGACCTGAAGGTGCCAGAACGGTTGTAGGAGCCTGAGTTCCTGCCTGAATGGATTCGTTTGGTTTGGTATTGTAAGCAAAGTCTAAAACGGAATAACCAACGCCTCCTGCTTCTACTTTTACGTGTAGCCAGCCGTAGCATATACGTCCTCTGCTTGTGTATTCAAAACCAATGTAACCTGTTTGATTGTCCCAGGCGGTATACGTTGCTGTTCTTAAATCTAACTGATCCGGATATGCTGCTCCCGGAGTCACAAAATTACTTGATGCTCCAATGGTAGTTCCCTGAGTAATCAAACTGATGTTTCGGGTACCTGCCGGTCCTACTAATCTTTTGCCATAGGTTTCTACTTTTAAAGCTGCAGCTGCAAATTGCCACGCTCCGTATTCTGTGTTGTCTCCGATTCCTAAGTCAAAATATTGCCAAGGTTGTGCTGCCGAAGCAACATAATCGGAATTGTTTACATAAAACACACCATAAGGCGCATCAAATTTCAGATTGATTGTTTTTGATGCATTATCCAATGTCGAAATTCCTCCTGTAATAGCAGCATCTTTGAATGTAATTGCTACCGCAGCATCATTTGCCGGAAGATGTGCTGTTGCTTTTCCGGTGAAAGAAACCACTACTTTATTATTTCCTGAAAGCGTCAAAACCGCTGTTAAGCCTGAAGGAACTCCTGTGATGGTATAATCAGTTCCTGCCGTTAAAGTTCCCGTGCTTTTCGTAAAAGTTCCGTTGTTAGTGGATAACGAAATGGTGCTGGTAGTGGTAACACCTCCGTCATTAGCTTCGGCTTCGTACAGTACACTTTCAGACAGAACCACTGCCGTTTTGTTGGTCATACCTGTATAGATAGGCGTGTTAGGCTGTGTATTATAAGCATATTCCGAAACGGTGTAACCATCTCCGTTAGCCGCAACATCTATCTTGAACCATCCATAACAAGTGAGTCCTTCGATTTTATATTCAAAACCAACATATCCTGATTTTCCGTCCCAGGCTGTATAATTTGCGGTTCTTAAATCCAGCTGATCCGGATATGCTCCCGGAGCTACCATATTACTGGCTGGTCCAACGGCTGCATTTTGTCCTAATAGCGTAATGTTTCTGGTTCCACTTTCGCAGACTAATTTTTTACCATAGGTTTCAATTTTCAGGGCATTGGCCGCATAACGCCAGGCTCCAAATGAAGTATCATCTCCTTTTGCAATATCAAAAGGTTTCCAGATTAAAGCGGAAGAAATATTAATGTTAGGCATGTCTACAAAAAAGATTCCGTAGGGATCGGTAAATCTCAAATTGTAAAATAAAGAGGTACAAGACAAACCTGTGGTTCCTCCGGTAAATGCCGCAGGTAAAAAGCTGATTCCTGCTGTTGTATTTTGTGCTGCTGCATGGTTTGTTGCTTTTCCTGAAAGCGTTACCGTCACTTGTCCGTTTGAGTTCACCGTTACCACTGGCGTAATTCCTGCCGGAAAGGTGTGTGTAAAATGGGTTCCTGCAGTCATTGTTCCTGAACTTAGCGCAAAGGTTTTCCCTCCGCTTAAGGTAACTACTGAGGCTGTATTAAAGGCTCCGTCATTGACAACGGTTTCTTTAAAACTAGTTCCGGTTGCCACTAAACTGCTCTCAGTAGAATTCACTCCGGTATCAATTAAATTTTGTGGCTGCCAGAGCGTGATTCTGGCTGGGTGCTGTAAAGCTGCCAACATTCTGTCGATCTGCCCCTGAGTATACATTTTGTAGCAGCCTTGCGCTCCATTGTACCCCATGTAGTTTTCGATGTTTACTTTATCTCCTGTACAATTGGTTCCCGGTGTACAAGCCAGAGTGTGCTTAGCGTCTTCGGCAGGAGTGTCGGCAACTTCATCTGTGCCGGAGCAGCCTCCTTCGAAGGTATGAATCAGGTTTAAGAAATGTCCAAATTCATGTGTCAGCGTTGCTGAAAATTCTTTGCTGTAAGAGTTGTCGTAAAGGTAAGCTCCATTAAAAACAACACGCGCTGTATTACTGGCGGTCATTTCTGAACTTGGATACCACGCAACTCCCGAGTTGTTAAAAACTCCTTCGTTATACAAATCGTTCTGAATATAAACGTTCATGTATTTTTTGTTGTCCCAGGCGTCGGCGGCAATCTGGTCGTCATAACCTCCGCCATTTCCGTAACCGTTTTTAGCAGCATGGAAAACAACTCCGTTGGTACATCCTCCGTTAGGGTCTTTTTTTGCCAGTTTAAATTCGATGTTTAGAGTTCCTCTTCTGGCCTGAAAGAAAGGTTCAACGGTTTGATAATCTGCGTTTCTTCCGTTAAAATCGTCATTTAATTGTGCCAGGTGGTTGACGATTTTTTCATAGGTAATCGTTTTGCCGCTTTGTACGTCTCCATAAATATGAAAAACAACGGGAATGGTGTAGGTAGTTACTGCTGCACTTTTTGAAGTTTTGCTTTTACGCTGAAGTGCAAAATTGTTGGTAAAGGTTTCAAAATCCTTTTTTTCCTGAAGTGATTTGGGGCTACTCCGATACACTTTGGCGTTTTCTTCTGTCGTCCGGCAAGGAAGTCCTTGCGCGCTTATTTTTCCTATCGAAAAAACAAGCATTAATACTAGTAGTTTTGTTTTCATTTTTTGTTGGATAAATTTGTTGGCATCAAAATTAACTGCATAGTTTCTAATTTATTGATACTATGTTATTTAAAAACAATATATAATTAACAGCTTTTTAACTATAAAAAAACACACTATTAAAAAATATTACATATTTCATGCGCTTTCACAAACAAATAAGTTATTTTATTAAACAAAAACCAAAACAACCACAAGAATCACATTAAGAATAAACTCTCTTTTCAACCTTCAAATTTCAAATCCCAAATTCCAAACTCCAAATTCCAAATCTCACATTTTACATTTTACATTCCACATCTCACATTCCACATCTCACATTCCACACAAACCTTCTTCCCCTTATTTTTTAAACAAAAAAAACCGGAACCCAATTAAAGGCCCCGGTTAAAAACAGGAAAACTAATTCAAATTAAAATTTATCCCAGAAAATTTTTGTAGTCATTAAATCTCCACCTATAGCAGAGGAAGCTGCTTCATAATTTTCTTTGTTTAATGTTTTATCGAAGATTGAATAGATGTTACGAACTGGCACTTTTCCTTTAGCTGCGTCTACAGCTGTTGAAGGCGCCTGTAAAACAGGAAAATCTAATCTTCTGTATTCTGTCCATGCTTCAAATCCTCTGTTGTAATAAGCAATCCAAAGCTGGTAAGCAATCTTTTCTTTGGCTGTTCCGGCAGCAGTTGCAAAATCAACATCTGCTCTGTCCAAATAGGTTTGAGCATCTGTGTTGGATACTCCCCAAAACTTCATGCTGGCCTGGATTCCTTTTTTATAATATTCTTCTGCAGTACCTCCTACATTAAAACCTCTGTTAGCAGCATCAGCCAAAAGGAAACAGGTTTCAGTGTAATCAAAAAGTACTCCCGGGTTTGTTTTTTCTTTTAATCTTAGCCCCATGTTAGAATAGTCACCATAAGTAACCTGTTTCGCATAAGGCGCTCCTTTATATTTGCCTGACTTTTTAGAAGCCGGATTAAAGAAGGTATCACGTCTTGGGTCATTTTTAGCATTCAGTTCATCTACAAAAAAGGCCGTAGGTATGGTTTGACTTTCATTTACCAAAGTGTCATACAAAGGATTCATGTCTACCAATGAAGAGAAATATTTAAACAATGCCGTTTCAGCTTCGCTTGTCATAACTCCTGAGCTATAAGCACTTTCTACTATGGCTTTTGCTTTTGCAGGCTCAACGTCAGCAAGGTGTAATCCTAGTTTTAGTTTTACACTGTTGGCCAATGTTTTCCATTTACCCACGTCTCCTTTGTACACTAAGTCAGCTGTGCCAAAACTTTCTTTACCGGCATCCATACTGGCAATTGCAGCATCAAGTCTTGCAGCAAGATCAAAATAGATGGTTTTGGCATCGTCGTATTTCGGATAAGGGTGCAGATTAATATCTAAAGCTTCAGTGTAAGCCACATTCCCAAACAAATCAACAAGGGTTTGGTAAGCCATTACAATCTGAATATCCAATATTGCAATTTTGTTTTTCTTAATGGCAGTTTCAACAGCTCCTAATGCTTCTTTGGCTGCAACTTGTTTTTGCGCATTTACTAAATCCTGTAATACATCGCGATACAACAAAATGGCATGAGAGTTCCCTAAGTTTCTTCTTTCCATATTGTAGTTGACCTCATCGGTATAGGTTGTAGTGCTCCAATATTGAGCATATCCTCTAAAATTATTGTTGTTTACCGAAGCATTGGTCAGGAAGAACGCATAGTTTACCTGCGCACTGGTCATAAGCGCACCCGGTAAAACGGTCGTATACGCTTTTTCGTCCTGATTTAAATCTTCTAAGTTATCACATGAAGCAACCGAAAGTAAAATGGCTCCTGCAAAAAATATCGTTTTTACTATTTTCATTTTGTTGTTGTTTTTTAGAATTGAACTTTCATATTAAAGCTGTACTCTTTTGATGTTGGTAAAACTCCTGTTTGGAATCCCTGAAGATTTCCTGAAGAAAGTCCCGCTTCCGGATCAGCATATGGTAAATTTTTATGGATGATCCACAGGTTACTTCCATTAACTGCAAAAATCATATTGGTGATGAAAGTTTTTGCCAGGAATTTTGATGGCAATCTGTAGCTCAATCCTAACTCACGTAGTTTCACATAAGAAGCATCATAAACATATTGCTGCTCTGGCATTGAGTTGTAGAAAGAATACCCGTCTGCACCTTCTACACTAACTACTTTATCATTTGGAGTTCCGTCTGCTTTAACACCCGCTAACAAAATCCCTCCGCCATTGGCAAGCGGCTCTCTTTGTGGGTTTCCTAAATGGTTGTTAGAAACTGTACTTTCGTAGATTCCTGTAGTATGTCCGAAACGTTGGTCTAATGAATAAACGTCTCCTCCTTTTTTCACATCGATTAAGAAATTCAATGAGAAGTTTTTATAGGTAATTACGTTGTTTAAACCTCCAATCCAGTCCGGATTTATATCTCCAATTGTTGCTCCGGCTGTTTGTTGGTATCTTCCGTTTGAACGAATTACTTTTTCTCCATTTAGATAAGTAAATCCAGAACCGATTAACTGACCTATTGGTTTTCCAACTTCAGCAACGTAACCTACTCCCTGGAAAGATCCTAACGAAATTCTGTCAGCTCCTCCTAATGAGATTACCTCATTTTTGTTGGTAGACCAGTTTACTTTTGCTTCCCAGCTAAAATTAGCTGTCTTAACCGGAATTACAGATAAAGTTACCTCGTATCCTTTGTTCTGAACGTCTCCTCCGTTGATCCATGCTCTGGTATATCCTGTTTGTGTAGGAGTTTCAACAGAAAGAATCTGATTGGTTGTATTGGTTTTGTAGTAAGAGAAATCAAGACCTACACGGTTTCTGAACAATTTAAGCTCAATACCCGCTTCAATACCTTTTGTCAACTCACTT
The DNA here is from genome assembly GCF_025947345.1 of Flavobacterium sp. N502536. NCBI lineage: Bacteria > Pseudomonadati > Bacteroidota > Flavobacteriia > Flavobacteriales > Flavobacteriaceae > Flavobacterium > Flavobacterium sp. N502536. The sequence goes on from NZ_CP110011.1 coordinate 903,115, forward strand.
TTTAGATTAGCATTACTTTTGTTATTTTCTGTAGAAAAACGAATTCCGTCAGGTCCAAAATTATCGTTCTTTGGATAAGTTGCTGCAATAACAGCGAAAGGTGCATCGTTTCCAGTCTCAGCATAATTCAGACGCAATTTTCCAAAAGAAAGCCAGTCAGTCTTGATGTGATTGCTAAAGATGTAAGTTCCTGTAATCGAAGGATAGGTATAAGTACTATTGCTTGATGGCAATGTTGAAGACTTATCTACACGATAACTTCCCTCTAAGAAATAAGTTTCCTTAAAATTGAAACTTGCATTCGCATAAACACTGTTTGTACCAATAGTAACCTGAGATTCTGATGGACTGTTTATTTTGTCGATAGAATTATTCAAAGCATAAATTCCAGGTACTACCAATCCGCCATTTGTTGCAGCAAAGATTGAGTTACTCAAAGAACGTCTTGAATTGGCACCAACCATTCCGTTAAACTTAATATCATCTGTGATATTCGTTTTGAAGTTCATGATCAAATCAAAGTTGATCTCTCTGAATGTTTTGTCAAATCGGGTATACTGACCGCGTGCATTAGGCGTTCTTTTTGATCCCACAGCGATGCGCTCTTCCTGCAACTGGTGGTAAGAATCTACAGATCCTTTACCAATTACATCAAACCAATTGGTGATTTCTGTACTTAAAGCAAAGTTCCCGAAGAAACGGTCACGGCCTAAAGTATTGTAGTTGTTGTACCTCTGGAAATAAGGGTTGTCGTGAAACTGAATCGTTAAATCAGTTGGTCCTGCCACACTCCAGGTCGTATTTTGTCCCGTAAGATTATAAGCATCTTTTAAGTCCTGAAAATCTACACTTGTAGAAAACCATTGTCTTACACTGCTCAGGTAGTTGTTTCCTCCGTCACCATAACCCGTTTCGTTCATTCCTTTAGCATTTGCTTTTAAGTAGTTCGCAGAAACTGTAAGTTTAGTTTTAGGAAGGATGTTGTAACTTGCCGAGAAGTTAAAATTGTCTTTACGGTTGTTACTGTTTGGTAAAATCCCCTGATCCATGTTGTAGTTGGTATAACCAAATCTAAAATCTCCTTTTTCACCAGATCCTGTAAAAGCGATGTTATTGATGTACGTAAAGCTTTTTTGATAAAAATCATTTGGATTTTTCTTTACCGCTGTCCAAGGTGTTGCTTTTCCATAACCTGGCAATTCAGGATAGAATGAACTCCAGTTGTACACCAATAAGTTCGGATCAAATCTAGGCCCCCACGAAGCATCATCGGTTGCAGCATAAGGATGCATTCCACTTCCTAAATCAACTGTACCGTAAAAATCACCGTATCCTCCACCGTATTGATTCTGATACTCCGGTAAAGTTTTTTTATCGACTACTCCAACGGTTACTCCTGAGCTGAAACTTACACCCAGACCTCCTTTAGATTTACTTCCTTTTTTCAAGGTTACCAAGATTACCCCGTTTGAAGCTCTCGAACCGTACAAAGCAGAAGCCGCAGAACCTTTTAAAACGTTCATGGTTTCGATATCATCAGGATTGATGTCTGAAGCAGCATTTCCGTAATCGTATCCACCAGTGTTACCACCACTTTTTTGATCGGCACTATTCGTATTATCATTGTTCAAAGGAATACCGTCTACAATCCATAAGGCCTGATTGCTCCCTGTTAATGACGTTGTACCACGAATCACTACGTTTGTCGAACCTCCAATGTTATTGTTACGTCTGATTTGTACACCGGCAATTTTACCCGAAATAGAGTTCGCTACGTTACCTGAGTTTACTTTTGTCAGATCTTCTCCTTTGATTTCCTGAGTGGCATATCCAAGAGATTTCTTTTCTCTTTTAAGTCCCAAAGCGGTAACTACGATCTCCTGAAGCTGCTCTGAGTTTGGAGTTAAAGATACGTTGGCTGCGTTACCTGTAACGGTCACTTCCACAGTCTTCATCCCAATATAATTAAAGATTAAAACAGCATTCTGACTTGTCTTAATAGAATATTTACCGTCAAAATCTGTTTGAGTTCCCGTTTTTGTTCCTTTAATCAATACACTCGCACCCGGCAAAGGCATTCCTGCATTATCTGAAACAATCCCCGATACAACCCGCTCCTGTGCGAGCGCAAATTGTGCTAGCAGTACAAAAAAAAGTACTACCGTTTTTCTTTGAAAAAACTTGAATTTCATAAAATGGTTTTATAATTAGTATTGGCAAATGTTTTGCTTTTTCCATAATTTTTATGATAATATATTACCGCAAAAACCTATTATATTACCCTTTTATTACATATTTAATATTTTTACATGTATTATCTTACCCTAGTAATTTTGCACGAAATACGTATCTTTTTTCTCACTTTTCATGTTTTTTTGACTGATTTTAGCCCACAAAAAAAGGGAGAAATCTCTTTTACAGAAATTCTCCCTTTTTTAGGCTTCTAAAACGATACTATTTTGCTCCCGGAGGACATTTTTCTTCTACAAATTTTATAAAAGTATCTATCAAATGTTTTTGAGTTCCTTCGCCTTCATGAATACTATGCGTACGATTTGGGTAAATCATTAAGTTAAAAACTTTGTCGTATTTGATGAGTTCATCAATCAAAACTTCTGCATTTTTGTAATGTACATTATCGTCGCCAGTTCCGTGAATGTAAAGCAGATTTCCTTTTAAATTCTTAGCGTGGGTTACCGGGGAAGCCTGCAGGTAAGCTGCTGCATTTTCATCCGGCAAGCCCATATAACGTTCGGTATAAATGTTATCGTAAAAATGCTGATCGGTAACCGCAGCAATCGCAACACCAGTTTTGTATATTTCGGGATACTGAAACATTAAATTTAAAGTTACTGCTCCGCCTCCGCTCCATCCGTGTACGGCAACTCTGTCTTTATCAATAAAATTCCACTTCAAAACTTCCTTTGCGGCCATTGCCTGATCGCGGGTATTGACGATTCCGATGTTTTTGTAAATCGACTTTCTCCATTTCGTTCCTTTCATAACCGGAGTTCCCCTGTTGTCCATGGCAATTCCTATGTATCCTTTTGGAATCAACAGGTCTATAAATCCGTTAAAGTAAGGCATATCGTTTGCTACCGAAGCCATTGGCTCTCCGTACACATAAAAGAATAACGGGTATTTTTTTGTCGGATCAAAATCAAGAGGTTTTGCCATAATTCCGTCGACTTCCACTCCGTCAACTGTGGTTACTTTGAATTTTTCCAAAGAAAACTCACGTTCCGGTTTTGTAAAAACATCCGCTTCTTTTGGCAGTATTTTTTTATGGTCTGACAGTGAAACCAACCGTATATTAAAGTCGCGGTTGATATTAGAATTGATATGTTTTGCATACGAGCCATCAGTAGAAAACTCATACTCATTGGTCCCTTCAAATACTTCCGGAGTTATTCTTTTTGTTTTGTGTGAATTCAGATTCGTTTCATACAAATAACGCTGGGTTGCATCTTTAGGACTTGCGATATAATAAATTGATTTGGTCTTGTCGTTATACGCTTTAAAGTAAGCATCAAAATTTCCGGTGGTAATCAGTTCTTTCTTTTTTCCGTCACGGCTGATTTTATAAACATGCATCCACCCATCGGCATCCGAACTCCATAAAAAAGATTTACCGTTATCAACAAACTGACAAGGAAAACCATCATACACGCCCGAAGAAATATCAAAAACATCAATCCATTCTGCCGATTTTTCCTGATAGATTAAAGTGGCTTTACCGGATAGTGCATTGCAATTGTAAAACGAAACCTGATTTTGATTTCTATTCAGTTGTATGACCATTACCTCCTCTTTAGCCACCCATTCCATACGAACCAAATAGTTATTATCCGGTTCTCCCGGAATATCCAGCCAGTTGGTTTTTACAGTAGCGATGTCAACAATCCCAATTTTTACAGAAGAAGGTTTTTCTCCGGCCTTAGGGTATTCTACCGGAACTACAAACGGATACAAAGCAGCGGTATTGTTTATCATTAAATGAAACTTTGTTTCTGAAGCATCTACACGCCAAAAAGCAATGCTTTTACCATCGGGACTCCAGCGAAATCCGTCACGCGCTGCAAGTTCTTCTTCATAAACCCAGTCAAAAGTTCCGTTGATTACCTTGTCTGTTCCGTCGGTGGTTAAAGGCGTTATTTTGCCTGAAGCCAGATTTTCAAGGTAAATGTTGTGCTTTGAAACGTAAGCTACATTTTCGTTATCGTTAGAAAACTTAGCAAACATTAGGGAAGATTCTTCTAAACTAGCCCCAAGTTTTCTTCCTTTTCCGGTGGTTAAGTCAAAAAACCAATAGTCGCCTCTGGTCTTGGCTCTCCATACTTTTTTTGAATTGGTGTATACCAAAACTTTGGTTTTGTTCTGATTCCAGACCAATTCTTCGACCTCTCCTTTAAATCCTGCGCTTGTTAATTGCTGTTGGGTTAAAACAGTGGTACTTTTATTCAACTGATCGACATCATAAACCAAAATATTCTCTCCTGAATTCACCCAAAAAGAATGCGAATTCGGCAGCCATTTTAATTCATTAATATCAATATCTTTTTGCGCCAATATACTTGAGCAGACAAAAAGAAGCAGTAAAAAGTGTTTTTTGATCATGGTTATTTGGTATTTAATAGCTGTTCTATTTCTTCAATTTCAATGGGCATTTCTTCTGATAAATTGATGTTTCCGTCGTCTGTCAACAAATAATCATTTTCCAGTCGGCAGCCAATTCCTTCTTCGCGAATGTAAATTCCCGGCTCACAGGTAAGCACCATTCCTTTTTCGAAAGGTTTGGAATACAATCCGACATCATGAACATCCAGTCCGAGGAAATGAGCCGTTCCGTGCATGAAGTACTTTTTGTAAACAGGATTCTCGGGATCCTGAGCCGTGATTTCTTCTAACGTAATCAATCCCAGTTTCACCAATTCGGCTTCCACAAGGCTTGCCATCTGCACTTCGTAGTCTTTTGATAAAACGCCCGGTTTCAAAAGCTTTGATCCCTCTTTTAGGCAATGCAAAACCGATTGGTAAATTTCTTTCTGACGAGGCGAAAATTTTCCATTTACCGGAAGACAGCGCGTGGTATCTGAATTGTAATTTCCATAGCAAACACCAAAGTCTACCAAAAGCAGCTCGCCATCTCTACAAACCGAATCATTGGTGTTGTAATGTAAGGCACAGGCATTTTTACCTGAAGCAACAATGGGCTTGAACGCATGGCGGTTTCCTCCATTTTTAATATAGTGATACGCCAGCTCTGCCTCCAATTCATATTCTTTTACATCAGGTCGTACCGCTTTCAACAGTGCTTTAAATCCGTCGACACTTATGGCAACTGCTTTTTGGATTAAAGCAATCTCCTCGGCTGATTTTACCGGTCGAAGTTCTCTTGTTATTTTGGCAACACGTTCGTATTGATGCAGCGGGTATTTTTGTCTGCACCACTGAATCATTCGATCCTGACGTGTATTCATTTCTGAGGTTATTCTTTTAATGTGCTCGTTGTGGCCTAAGTAAATCGCATCTGCTTCAAAAGCAAATAACTGTAGGGCTTTTTCAAATTCATGCACCCACTTTACATTCTTGATTCCTGAAATGGCGGTCACTTTTTCTTTGGTCAAAAAATCTCCGTCCCAGATTAAAGTATGTTCGCTCACTTCTTTTACAAATAAAATGGCTCTGTTTTCTTCTTTAAAAGCATCGGGATAAAGGACTAAAATAGTTTCGTCCTGCTCAATTCCGGACAGATAAAACAAATCATTATTTTGTGCAAAGCCCATTACATCATCAGCATTATTTGGCATCACATCATTTGAAGTCAGTATGGCCAAACTGTTTTTTTGCATTTTTTCGACAAACCTCTTTCGGTTATTTTCAAATAAAGAAGCCGGAATTGAATCGTATCTCATAGTTTATAATTGAAACATTTTAGTATCAACAGAAGGTGTTTTGCCTGAAATAATCTCTGTAATTATTTTTCCTGTTGCCGGTGCAAGGCTTAACCCCATCATGGCATGTCCGGTGGCGAAAGTCAAATTTACAACTTTTTTTGCACGGGCAATAATCGGCATTCCCGAAGGTGTACAAGGTCTGAAACCAAACCAGGTATCCTTGTTTTCAGGCATTTCAACCTGCATCTCCGGATAAAACTCATTAATGCTGTTGATGATTCCCTGTAGTCTGTTTTTATTAATTTTGGTGTCTCCGGTATGGGTAATTTCCATAGTTCCTCCAAAACGAATATCATTATTCATAGGGGTCACCGCAACTTTACCTTCACACAAAATAGACGGAATCGAAGGTTTGTGATTTTTGTCCTTCAGCGTAAAACTGTATCCTTTTCCCGGTAAAATAGAAACCGAAACGCCCAGCTTTTTAGCCAACGAAGGACTCCAGGAACCTGCTGCCAATACTACTTCATCAGTAGCAAATGTGCCTTTGTCTGTTACGACTTTTGTGATTTTATGATGATCGAAAACAAAATCCTGCACTGTGGTACCGGAATGGATTTCTACTTTTAATCGTTTTAATTCTTCTTTGATAAATTGCATGAATTTTTGCGGATACAAATGCGCATCGCCTTTGTAGTGTATCCCGCCCAAAACATCGGTTTTGGTACCATTCTCCAATTTTGCAATGGCTGCAGCAGAAAGATAGTCAACCTGCAAACCTAATTTTTCTGCCTCTCTTGCTTCATGAAACATTTCATGAGCTACTTTATCGGTTTTGTACAACATTAAAAGGCCCTTTTCTTCATAGAAAAAAGAGTTGTTTTCTCGGGCAAAATCCTGATACAATTCCTTACTCAGCAACGATAAATCGCGAAGTGCCGGCATTGCTTTTTCTACATGTTTTTCATTCGCGTGTTTGTAAAACTGAAGTCCCCATTTGATCAGATTTGCATCTAATCTCGGTTTTACATAAAACGGACTCTGACTGTCAAACATCCATTTCATTCCCTGAGCAATCATTCCGGGTTGCGCCAGCGGAATTATATGCGACGGAACTATCATTCCCGCATTTCCATAAGAACAGCCGTCATCCATAGGAGACTGATCAAAAATAGTTACCTCATACCCTTCTTTAGCCAGATAATAAGCTGAACACAAACCTATTATACCTCCTCCAATTATACTTACTCTTTTCATTTGTTCGAAATTGAAAAATTCATTGAAGAAGAATTTTATCCTCCTTCAATGAATCTAAATTTTTAATATTTTTTAAATCACCTGAAAACCATAAGCATACGGGTCATTTTCTTCATCAATGATGATGGTATTGTAACCGTATACTTTTGCCCAGCCCTGAATACTTGGTACGATTGCCGGAATGTCTCCAATGGAAGTTTCTTCTACAACTTTTCCAATAAACTTACTGCCAATGTAACTTTCGTGAATAAATTCTTCTCCGGCTTTAAGTTTCCCTTTAGCGTGCAGCTGTGCAATTCGTGCCGATGTTCCGGTACCGCAGGGCGAACGATCGATCGCTTTGTCTCCGTAGAAAACTGCATTTCGGCCGGAAGAGGTTGGATCTAAAGGTTCCCCTGTCCACAACATATGACTCACATCACGAATGGTATCGTTTTCCGGATGAATAAAATAGTCCGGATATTTGGCATTGATTCTTTTGCGGAGTTCCTGACTCAGCTGGACAATTTTACCTGCCGAAAAATCCTGAATTCCTGAAAAGTTTTGCTGTGGGTCTACAATTGCATAATAGTTCCCGCCATAAGCGACATCAAAAGTAATTTCGCCCAGTTCAGGACAATCAATTGTTAATCCCTCTGCTGCTAAATAAGATTTTACATTAGTCAGACGTACCCAGTCGACTTTATTTCCGGTTTGCTGGTACTCGATATTCACGAGACCCGCAGGTGCTTCCATTTTTATTTTCCCTGGTATTTTTGGGGTAATCAAACCTTCTTCGATGGCAATGGTAATGGTACCAATTGTTCCGTGACCACACATCGGCAGACAACCTGAGGTTTCGATAAATAAAATCCCAAAATCGTTGGCAGGATCACTTGGCGGATATAAAATACTTCCGCTCATCATATCATGTCCGCGAGGCTCAAACATTAACCCTTTGCGGATCCAGTCAAATTCTTTTAAAAAATGCTGGCGTTTTTCACTCATATTAGCGCCTGTCAAGTTTGGCCCTCCTCCTGCCACTACTCTTACAGGATTCCCGCAAGTGTGCGCATCTACACAAAAAAAAGTTTTCTTTACCATTTATTATATCTGGGATTTTGTTTGAATATTATTTAAGGTTCTTAAAATCTGTAATGGATTTTCATTTTGCAATTCTGCAGGCAACAATTCATCTGGCCAATTCTGATAGCTAAATGGTCGTACCCAGCGATAGACTGCATGAATTCCAACCGCAGTAAATCTCGAATCAGAAGAGGCCGGATAAGGACCTCCGTGAATCATTGAAGGACAAACCTCAACTCCTGTAGGAACTCCGTTAAAAATCAATCTTCCTACTTTGTTCTGCATCGCTGCAATGAGTTCTTCCTGATCTTTTAATTCTTCAGATTCTCCAATAATTGTTCCTGTTAATTGTCCGTCTAACTGATTGACGATTTTTAACAGCTGTTGCTCATCGTCGCATTGTACCAGTACCGAAACAGGTCCGAAAACCTCATGGCTTAAGGTTTTATTTTCTAAGAACGTTTTTCCGTCTACCGTAAGCACTTTTTGTACCCCGTAATTTGGTGCTGCTTCACCTTTGTATTCTGCAATTTTGGTAACTCCATTTTGAGCTATCAGCGCTGCCGATCCTTCTTCAAAACCTTCTTTCATTGAAGGATGCAACATACAAAATGGTTCTATTTTTTCAATGGCCTGAGTTAATTCTTCCGAAAATTTATTTAATTCGGCTCCCTTAATTCCAAACAACAATCCCGGATTGGTACAAAACTGACCTGCTCCAAGCGTAATGGATCCCGCATAGGCAGTAGCCCATTTTTGACTGTTTACCGCTACTGCTTTTGGCAAAAGTACTACCGGGTTCACACTTCCCATTTCGGCAAAAACCGGAATAGGTTCTGGTCGCTGTGCTGCAAGATCAAACAAAGCTCTTCCGGCACGAATACTTCCTGTAAAACCAACCGCTTTCACCAATGGATGTTTCACCAATGCAGTTCCAAGTGTTGTTCCTCCACCAATAAGATTGGAGAAAACTCCTTCGGGCATATTTGTTTTTTGCGCTGCTTTGATAATCGCTGAGGCAACCATTTCACCGGTTCCTATATGCATGGAGTGACTTTTTACAATCACAGGACAACCTGCTGCTAAAGCCGAAGCCGTATCGCCGCCAGCTGTTGAAAATGCAAACGGAAAATTACTGGATCCAAAAACCACAACTGGGCCTAAGGGTACCAAAATTTTACGCAAATCTTCTTTTGGCGCAGGAACTCTGTCCGTTATTGCCGTATCAATTGCAGCCTGAACCCAGCTCCCTTCAATGAGCATTTGGGCAAACGCGCGTAGCTGACCAACCATTCTTCCGCGTTCTCCCTCTGCTCTGCCCATTGGAAAGCCGGATTCACTGCAATACTGAACTAACAAATCATTTCCTAAAGCTACGATTTCATCTGCAATAGCATTTAAAAAACCTGCTCTTTCAAGACCTGAACTTTTTTTATAGGTACCAAACGCCTGATGCGCCAAAGCAACTGTTTCTTCAATTTCTTCAGGAGTTGCTTCTGTAAAAACCCAGGGATTTTCGACATTAAGCTGCGGATTAAACGTTTTGAATGTCTTATCACCAGCGGCCTTAAGTGTACTTCCCACGTAATTTTTTCCTGTAATCATATTTCTTTTTTGTTGTTTGAATAAATACTTTACAATTCTTAAAAGAAGAAATTTGTAAAACCAATTGTTTTCAGCGTACGTTTACAAGTTTTTATAATCAGGCAAAGTAGGTCTTGATTCTAAAGATCTGGCAATAATTCCCAAAACTTCTTCTCTATCCGCTCCCTGAAGCGGTAATCTCGGTGCACGAACATATTCTGTTCCAATACCTGTTGCTACTTCTGCAAGCTTAATATTTTGCACTAAAAATGAATTGATATCTAACTCTAATAAAGGAAGAAACCATCTGTATATTTTTAAGGCTTCGTCAATTCGGCCTGCTTTAGCCAATTTGTATATCGCAACAGTTTCTTTTGGGAAAGCACATACCAAGCCTGAAACCCATCCGTCAGACCCCATTAGTAAACTTTCTAAAGCCAGCGTATCTACACCTGATAAAATCTTTAATCGATCGCCAAAACGGTTAATCATTCTGGTTACATTCGAAATATCTCTTGTTGATTCTTTTACTGCCTGAATGTTATCAAATTTTAACAATTCTTCAAACATATCCAATGTAACTTCAATTTTATAATCTACCGGATTGTTATATATCATTATTGGAAGTGAAGTATTTTTTGCCACTTCAGAAAAATACGTTACCGTTTCAAAATCAGAAGCTTTGTAACGCATTGGAGGCAGCATCATCAATCCTTTTGCTCCATCTTTTTCTGCTTTATTGGCTGCTAAAATTGCAGCACGTGTAGTTTGTTCTGCAATATTCATAATTACCGGCACCTGGTTGTTTACCATGCTAACGGTACCTTTTACCAATTCACTTCTCTCTTCTTCTAAAAGAGTGCTGGCTTCTCCTAATGTTCCGCCAAGAATTATTCCTTCAACACCTGCTTCTAATTGTGCTTGTAAATTAACTTCAAACATTCTGAAGTCTAGTTTATCATCTGCAGTAAATTTTGTTGTTACTGCCGGCATTACGCCTTTCCATTGAATACTCATAATATCGATTTTAATTAAAACCAAAATTATTTATATTGAACAAAGCAGGAGGATTAAAAATTACCTCAAAACAATACTATATTACCCTATATAAGACGATTACACAAAAAACCAACTAATATATTGCTATTTTTTTGACAAAATAAAATATATTTGAAGTAACTAACCTTGACCAACCATGAAAGTTTTTCCATTTAAAATCCCCAAATCTGGAGAGGATCCTCTTATATATCAAGAGGATAGAGAGATCGTTTTTTACGACAAACTCCATCAACACGAAGAAATTCAAATTAGTTTTATCGAAAAAGGGCAGGGCGCCATTTTTGCCGGCGACACCATTTCGCACTATCGCGAGGGAGACATTTTAATGATTGGCAGCAATTTACCACACGTTTTCAGAAGTGAAGTATACGAAAACGAATCTTCCATCATGCGCACCTTGTTTTTTACGACAAACTCTTTCGGAAAAGAATTCTTCACGCTTACCACTTTCAAAAACATCCATCCTTTTTTGGAAAGTAGTAAAAACGGGTTCATCATTCACAATGCGCCCAAAAAGATTACCAAGTCGTTTAAAAAGCTAAAAAAAGCCGATAATTACGAACGATTTATACTGTTCTTAGAGATCATCAAATGGCTTTCCAACAGCGACAGAGAGCAGCTCTCGAATCACCTGTACGACAAAAAGATTACGGATAATGAAGGCAAACGAATGCAGACTGTATTCGAACACGTCATGACCAATTATCAGAAAAACATTAACCTGGATGAAATTGCTTCGATTGCCAATATGACTAAAAATGCCTTCTGCCGGTATTTTAAAGTCCGGACCAACAAGTCGTTTTTTCAGTTTTTAATCGAAGTGAGAATTGAACATGCCTCGAAGCTGTTGGCCAACAACAGTGAGCTTTCGGTTCTCGAAATTGCCGAATTATGCGGCTTTAATAACATTTCCAATTTCAACCGAAAGTTTAAGGAACTAAAGCAGACTTCTCCGTTGCAATATCGGAAACTGAATCTGTAGGCCGTTTACTTTGGCTTAACCGCAAGGGACGCAAGGATTTTTTTCTTGTTAGATTCTATATAAACACAAAGTTCGCAAAGCTATAGATAAAGCTTTGCGAACTTTGCGTAAACCTTAGCGCGCCTTGCGGTTAAAAAAACTATTCAATTGATAACCTAGTCATAATAGGATAATGATCTGAGTTTTCGAAGTCAGGAAAACTTTCAAATTGTTTCACTTTCATTTTACTGTCTGTAAAAATATAGTCAATTCGTGCCGGGTAATAACGGAACTTATAGGTTGCTCCAAACCCTTCTCCTGCTTCTTCAAAAGCATCTTTCAGCTTTCCTTTGATATTTCGGTACACATACGAAAACGGACTATTGTTCATGTCTCCACAAATAATAATCGGGTTCTTGCACTGTTTGATATTTTCTTTAAAAATCTCAGCCTGCTCCTGCTGCTGTCTGAATCCTTTACTGATTCGGGTATAAATTAACTGTGATTTCTCCTGATTGACATGATCAATATTATTAGAAATATCACTCACATCCGGCGAAATTTTTATGGATTGCAGGTGCATGTTGTACACACGAATAACATCTTTTCCTCTTTTGATATCCGCATAAATGACGTTATTGTCTGAGTTTGGGAAAACAATGTTTCCTTCAAATATGATAGGGAATTTTGAAAAAATGGCCTGACCCGTTTTAATTTTATTTCCGTCAATAAAAATATAGCGGTGCGGGTAGACTTTCAGATCCAGATGGGCTGAGTTGGAATATTCCTGAATGCAGAGAATGTCGGGATCTTTTTCGTCAATAAAAGCTTTAATATTGGAAGGAATATCATCGCGATCGAGCCATTTAAATACGTTAAAAAGGCGTACATTATAACTCATCACCGAGAAGTCTTTTTCATCGCGGACGTATTCTTTTGCCGAGAATTTATAAAATTTACTGATAAAAGTAATTCCGGTTAGCAGTACCAAACCAGACAAGATAAGTCGTTTTTTAAACTGAATTCCCCAGTAAACGAAGAACAATCCGTTCAGAACGAAAAAAGCCGGCATAAAGAGCGTTAGAACCGACAGTAGCGGAAAACTCTTTGGTGCCAGAAAGGGTAAAATATAAATACTAAACGTCAGTACAGTTAGCACTATATTCAAAAAGAACATTATTTTATTAAACCATGAAAGGTTTTTCATATTGTGGCCCTAAAACGATTATTTTCCAGCTTTAAATAAAAACTCTTTTTCTTCTTTGGTCAGACAATCATAACCAGACTGGCTGATTTTGTCTAAAATTTCATCAATCTGTTGTTGCGTTTTGTCTTTCGTAACAATTCTTGACGTCACTTTTTCAGTAGGTTTTTTGTAATTTTTATGTACTTTGGTGAAAGGGGTCGATGGGGATTTTCTAAAAAGATTGGCAAAGAAATCTAAGGTTCTCGAAACAATTTTACTCAGATCGGTACCGTTTTGCAACAGCTTCATAAAAAGAAATCCGAAGAATGCTCCTGCCAGGTGCGAGATATGTCCGCCGGTATTGTCTAAACGAAACTGCATTAAATCTAAAACCAAAATGACAGCGGTAATGTGCCAAAGCTTAACATTTCCGATAAGCAGCAAACGTACATTCATGAGAGGCTGATAGGTTGTAACTCCCACCAAAATAGCCATGATGGCTGCCGATGCTCCTACAATAGGTGCCGAAATATTTAAGAAATAAAAACTCAATGCAAAAACAATTCCGGAGAAAATAGCTCCTAAAATATACAGTCCGAGATATTGCTTCTGCGTAAAGAAAGTCAGGAATAAATTACTTGCAAAATTTAAAACCATCATATTAAACAACAGATGCAGAAAACCATAATGAAAGAAAGCATACGTTAGAAACGTCCAGGGTTTGAACATAAAAACCGCAGGGTCTGACGACAGTGCCAACCAGTTTGGAAATGCAAACTGAGCATTAGAAAAATTATAAAAAAACACTAACGAAATCAGGAAACAGCCAATGTTCCAATAAATAACACGCAGGGCTATTCCGCCTAATCTGTATTGTAGTTTTAAATCGTCCAGAATATTCATAAAAGCTTTCTTTAGTTTTTATTTGCAATATTAAAGTTAAAAATTAATTCCAACGGTTGTTATTAAACTGATTCTTTTTCCAGTACCACATCATAAAATACCCAATCACTGCTCCACCAATATGGGCAAAATGAGCAATTCCTGTGCCTCCTCCTCCAAAGATAGAATCTCCTTTAAAACCTAAAAATAAATCAATTGCCAAAATTCCAGGCACAAAATATTTTGCTTTAATCGGAATCGGTATAAACATTAAAGCCAGCTCTGCATTTGGAAACATAAAAGCAAAAGCAACTAAAAGTCCGTAAATAGCACCGGAAGCTCCTACCATTGGCACCTGAGTAATTACAGAGGCTTCAAATAATCCTTTAAATCCGGCTTCATCAAGATTGGTCTTTCCAACCTTCTCTAATATTGGTTTAATTTGTTCTAAAAACAAATCTGCCCTAAAGTTGACTCCATCACTAAAATTTACATTTAAGATCTGATGTAATGTTGCATCCGACAAACCTAAACTTCTTACTGGTTCTAAAGCCGACTGAAATTGTAAATAGTTTACTCCTATTTGTAATAAAGCAGCACCTAATCCACAAGAAATATAAAAGAAGATAAATTTCTTACCACCCCAAAAATGTTCCAGGGCCGAACCAAAAGAAACCATAGCAAACATATTGAAAGCAATATGCAAAATACCTCCATGCATAAACATGTGAGTGATAGGTTGCCAAAGCTTAAAAAAGTCACTTTCCGGAAAAAAAAGAGCAAAAAACTGTTCGGAAACCGGCACTAGCTGGGCACCTATAAAAAATATGATATTAATTATAAGCAGTTGTTTTACTACAGGAGTCATATTATTCATCATAAGGCAAACTTTTTATCAATATCTTCCACACGCATGGTGATGAAAGTAGGTTTTTGAAAAGGTGATATGTTTGGATCTTTACAGGCAAATAATCCGTTTACCAGATTATCCTGTTCTTTTTCGGTTAAATACGATCCGGTTTTAACCGCTAAACTTTTTGCCATTGATTTCGCAATGGTATCATTCTGACTGTAACTGTTGGCCGGAATTCCGTCCTGCAAATCACTTAGTAATTGTTCGATAACAAGCGAAACTTCACTTTCGGTAATATTTACCGGAATACCCGAAATCACGATATGATCGGTCTGTGCATTTTCAAAAACAAAACCAGTTGTTTCCAAAGAAGGTTTCAGTTCTTCGATCAGTTTCATTTCGGCCGCGGAATAAAATAAATCCAACGGGAACAATAATTGCTGACTCGAAGCCTGATTTACGGTCATATTCAATAAAAACTGCTCGTACAAAATACGCTGATGTGCTCTTTGCTGATCGACAATCACCATTCCGGATTTGATTGGCGAAACAATATATTTTTTATGAATCTGATACGTTCCCTGACTCGCCTGTTCAATCTCGTTGTCGTTAAACAGCGACGAGGTTACTTCTTCATTTTCGAATGTAAATGGAGAACTTTCGATACTCTCCGTTTCTAAGCCTACATACAAACTTTCCCAGCTTGCTGTAGGTTCTACTCTTTTCGAATAACCCGAATACGAACCGCCTCCTGAACTATAGCCCGAACCAGACCCGGAACTCGATCCTGATCCTGATCCTGATCCACCACTAAAACCAGAGCCTGACGCTGATTTCGAATAATGCTGATTGGTCTTGTCGTCTGTAAACGGATTAAAAGTACCATCTACCTGAATCGTTGGTGTTTCGGCTTCTAAATCTTTATAATGGTAAGGGGTATCTAAATTGGCATCGCGGTCAAAATCTAAAACCGGCGCCACATTAAACTGCCCTAAACTGTGTTTTATCGAGGCTCTTAAAATAGCATATAAGGCCTGCTCATCATCAAACTTAATTTCTGTTTTAGTTGGATGAATGTTGATATCGATGGTATTTGGCGGAACTTGCAGGTATAAAAAATAACTGGGCTGCGAACCGTCTTTCAAAAGTCCGTCATAAGCCGCCATGACAGCATGATGCAGATAACCGCTTTTAATGAAACGATCGTTGACAAAGAAGAATTGTTCTCCTCTGTTTTTCTTCGCAAACTCAGGTTTACATACAAATCCCTGAACGTTGATTATTTCTGTATCTTCACTAACCGGAACTAATTTTTCATTGGTTTTACCGGACATGATTCCGACAATACGCTGACGATAACCTGCCGCAGGCAAATTATACATTTCGCTTCCGTTGTGATAAAAACTAAAATGAATATTGGGGTGTGCCAAAGCCACACGCTGAAACTCATCCATCACATGACGAAATTCAACGGTATCCGACTTTAAGAAATTACGGCGGGCCGGAATATTAAAAAATAAATTTTTAACCGCAAACGATGTTCCTTTTGGAAGAACGGCCACTTCCTGCGACACAAATTTACTTCCTTCGATTACAATATGCGTTCCCAGCTCATCCTGTTCCTGCTTGGTTTTCATTTCCATGTGCGCAATCGCAGCGATAGAAGCCAGTGCTTCTCCACGGAAACCTTTGGTTCCGAGTGAAAACAAATCTTCGGCCTGACGAATTTTTGAAGTAGCATGACGTGCAAAACACAAACGTGCATCGGTCACCGTCATTCCAACTCCGTTATCAATAACCTGAACTAACGATTTTCCGGCATCTTTAATAATCAATTTAATGTCAGTTGCTTTCGCATCAACAGCATTTTCTAACAGCTCTTTTACAACCGAAGCAGGTCTTTGAACCACCTCTCCGGCAGCAATTTGATTCGCAACGTGATCAGGAAGTAATTGAATGATACTCGACATTAAAAAATTTGGGTTAAAGGTTGTCCGTTGATTTTATTGAAATTAATCCGTAAAATCTCGGGGTAATATAATTAATTGTGTCCTGGTTTTTTAAACCAAGGTGTACAAATTTAATGAATTTCTGTTGGGTTTTAGAATAACAGCTATCATAAAAAAAACAAAAAACCTATACTATTTTTACACAGTATAGGTTTTAGTATCTTTAAAACAATTGTGTTTTATTCTTTCTCAATTTTAATCGGTGTTTCTTCTATCTGAATTGCTCCTGAAGACAACAAAGGCTGATGGAACGGATGTGACAAAGAAGCCTGTTGGCGAATGTATGCCATTTTGATTGCTGCAATGGCAGCCTCAGTCCCTTTGTTTCCGTGAATTCCTCCACTTCTGTCAATTGACTGTTGCATGTTATTGTCTGTTAAAACACAGAAAATAACCGGAATATCAGTCTGAACATTCAGGTCTTTTATTCCTTGTGTTACTCCTTCGCAAACAAAATCAAAGTGTTTTGTTTCGCCCTGGATCACACATCCAATTACAATTACTGCATCTACATTTTGCGTTTGCAGCATTTTTTTTGCACCATAAATCAGCTCGAAACTCCCTGGAACATTCCAACGAATAATTTGCTGAGCCGGAACATCACAATCTGTTAAGGCATCAAAAGCGCCGTTGTAAAGTCCTTCTGTAACCGTTTCATTCCATTCAGAAACAACAATCCCAAATCGAAAATCTTTCGCATTTGGGATTGTGTTTTTATCGTATTCCGATAGATTTTTATTTTGAGTAGCCATCTGTATATTTTAGATATTAAATTTCAGATTGCTAAAATACAAATCTAAAATCTAAAATCTGAAATCTGCAATTAAAATTATTGTGCTAATCCAATCAATACATCAACAGCTGCAGCTTCCGGAGTTGCATCGTAGTTGTCTTTGATATCTGTTAAATATTTCAAAGCATCTTCTTTTTGACCTAAAGCCAAAGCTGTTTTACCTGCTTTTAACAAGAAACGAGGTGTAGTGAAATCATTTTTATTCGATTCAGCTGCTTTTACATAATAGTCTAAAGCTTCTTTTTGTTGGTTCTTTTGAGAATAAGCATCTCCAATAGCACCAATTGCCAAAGCACCTACAATAGCTTCTTTTGATTTAAACTCTCCTAAATACTTAATTGCATCATCATATTTACCAATATTCAAAGAAGCAATACCTGCATAATAGTTCGCTAAATTTCCGGCATCAGTTCCTGAGTACTCGTCAGCAATTTTAACGAATCCGAATTTACCTTCAGAACCATTTAAAGCCAGTTTGTATAAAGAATCGCTTGCTACACCGTTAGTTGCTTTTTCAAAGTTTTGCTGAGCAACAAACATTTCGCTTGCAGCCTCATCCTGCTTAGGAGCTTCAACAAATTTTTGGTAAGCCAAATAGCCAATAGTAGCAATTGCAATACCAGCAACTAAACCAATAATGATTTTTTGATTTTTAGCTACCCAATCCTCAGTTTTTGAAGCAGTTTCATCTAATTTAGAGAAAACTCCAGCCGTTGTGCTGTCTTTTTCATCAATAATTACCTGTGTTTCCTCATTTACTTCTTTAACTTCTTTCTCTTTTGGTGCTTTATATCCTCTTTTATTGTAAGTTGCCATTTAAAATTAATTTAGTGAACGGCAAAAATAAAATTTTTATTGAAACCGACGTAAAAAAAATCAATTTTATCACTATTTTACAAAAAATAATTTCATTCACAGCAAGTCCTTCCTCTTCAACCGGAAAATAATTCACTCGCAAACGCATCAAAAGCCTTTTATATCGATAATTTTCGATAATTTGCACCCTCAAATTTTTGATGATTTTAAACATCACTTTTCTAAGCCAAAACTATTTTTTTGCCACTGATTTTAACGATTTACACCGATTAAAGGGTATCAGTAGAGAAATCCTTTTAAGCAATTTAAGCTGTGGCAGAAGAAAAAGCGCAAAGAGTTGCTTAGAAAGCATCAAATTTTATCTTAGAGTGCCTAAAAAATGTATTTAAACAAAATTTCTTTATTCAATTACAAAAATTTCTCCGAAATCAGTTTTGATTTTGACCGCAAGATCAATTGTTTTGTCGGCAAAAACGGAATTGGCAAAACCAATGTGCTCGATGCTATTTATCATCTTGCTTACGGGAAAAGCTATTTCAATCCGCTGGCCGTTCAGAACATCAAACACGGAGAGGAGTTTTTTGTGATTGATGCCGAACTAGAGAAAAACGACAGAACCGAACAAATTGTCTGCAGTTTAAAAAAAGGACAGAAAAAAGTTTTAAAAAGAAACGGCAAAGCCTACGATAAATTTTCGGATCATATTGGCTTCATTCCACTTGTCATTATTTCTCCGGCCGATCGCGATTTAATCGTAGAAGGAAGTGAAACCCGCCGTAAATTTATGGACAGCGTGATTTCGCAATTAGACGCTACCTACCTGCATCAGTTGATTCAATATCAAAAAGTAATTGTACAGCGCAATGCCTTACTAAAGTATTTCGCGCTGAATCATACCTTCGACAACGATACTTTGTCTATCTATAACGAACAACTGAATGGTTTTGGGCAATCGATTTTTGAAAAACGAAAAGATTTCCTGGAGCAGTTCATACCTATATTTAATGTACACCATCAGGCCATAACCGGATCGGAAGAAACGGTACAATTGGTTTACGAAAGTCATTTGTTCGAAAAAGACCTTTTAAGCCTGTTACGTGAGAACATCAATAAAGACAGGGCACTGCAATACACCAGTGTAGGCATCCACAAGGACGACTTGTCGTTTGAAATTGATTCACATCCCATAAAAAAATTCGGATCACAAGGGCAGCAAAAATCTTTTCTGATTGCGCTGAAACTGGCTCAATTTGAATTTTTAAAAAAACAAAGCGGTGTCAAACCTCTGTTGTTATTTGACGACATTTTTGATAAATTAGACGAAACCCGTGTTGCCAAAATCATCGAAATGGTAAACAGTGACACTTTTGGGCAGCTTTTTATCTCCGACACACATTCGGAACGCACCGAAACCATTGTAAAATCAACGCACCAGAGTTACAAAATATTTAAATTAGATAATTTGACAATGAGAGAATGAGATAATTTGGCAATGAGAAAATTAGATAATGACTTTAAATTATCTCATTAGCTAATTATCTAATTGCCACATTAAAAATGATTATTTTAGCAATTATATTTTAAAACTACGTCTTATGAAATTCCCCAAAATTCTATTCCTTATCATTTCAGTTGTATTACTTTCCTGCAACGAAAGAAAATCAGGTATTATGGAGGAGATAACTCCGAAAGATTTTGCAGAAAAAATTAAAACAACCGAAAACCCTCAAATACTGGACGTCCGAACTCCCGAAGAATTTGAATCGGATCATATTGATCGTGCTGTAAATGTAAATTGGAACGATGATAATTTTACAGACAAAGTTGCAACTTACGACAAATCGAAACCTGTTTTTGTTTATTGTTTAAGCGGCGGAAGAAGTAAAAAAGCAGCCGCAAAACTAAATGAGATGGGCTTTACCAGCATTTATGAGTTAGAAGGCGGTATCATGAAATGGAATGCGGATGGTTTTTCTAAACCTTCAGCAGCACAGCCTGGAATGACGATGAGTGATTTTGACCAACTGTTAAAGACCGACAAAAAAGTACTGGTTGACTTTTATGCCGAATGGTGTGGTCCCTGCAAACAAATGGAACCGTATCTTTTGAAAATGCAAAAAGAAATGGCCGACAAGGTAATTATTGTTCGCATTGACGTAGACAAAAACAAAAATTTGACCGCTCAAATGAAAATTGAACAGCTTCCTACCATGGTTTTATACGAAAACAAAGCCGTAAAATGGAAAAATATTGGTTTTATCAAAGAAGAAGACTTAAAAAAACAACTGCAATAACACTATCGATATGCTAACAAAAGAATCATTGCAATTTTTAGAAGACTTAAGAAAAAACAACAATCGGGATTGGTTTTTGGACAACAAAAAGCGATACGAGATTTTCAAGAAAAACTACCATCAACTGGTTAGTGATTTACTGGATGTGATGAAACCTATGGATCCTTCGCTGGAACTACTGGAGGTTAAAAACTGCACGTTCAGAATCAATCGCGACATTCGATTTTCCAAAGACAAATCACCCTATAAATCCCATTTAGGAATCTGGATGTCGACCGGAATCAAAGGACTGAATCGTGCCGGATATTATGTACATATCGAACAAGGAGCCAGCTTTATTGCCGGAGGTTATTATTCGCCTGAAGCCGAAGATCTAAAGAAAGTTCGCAAAGAAATTGCTTTTTTCCATGATGATCTTGAAGCCATTCTTAACGACAAAAACTTTAAAAAAGAATTTGGCAGCCTGGATGTAAACGAAAACAACTCGCTTAAAAATCCGCCGAGAGGCTACGAAAAAGACCATCCTGCGATTGAGTTTTTAAAATTGAAAAGTTTTACGGCTACTCAAAAATACGATATCAACGAGGTGACTCAAAAAGATTTCGTTTCGAAAATGAGTAAAAAACTCATCGCTTTAAAACCTTTAAACGAATTCATCAACCGTGCTTTAGACACGGAGGAATTTTAGAGAAAACACACCGCCACGAATTCACAAATTGTTTAAATTAATTCGTGAATTCGTGGCGAAAAAAAACTTCAAAAAAGATATACTGCGCCCCAAAAACAAGAGGTAAAGTTTGACAACAGATTTCACAGATGGATATACAGTAAAAAATCCTTTAAAAATCTTTTAATCTGTGGCAAAAAAATTAAGTTTGCCGAATGAAAAAAAGGAAAATACTTTTTCTTGGAGAATCTTATCGTGCTGACGCCATTACGTGGATGAACGGTTTGAAAGAATTTGGCGGTTTTGAAATTTGCACCTGGGAACTTCAAACCCCCAACAATTCAAAGCTCAACCGATTCAAACGTATTTTAGAATATCTTTTTTCTCCTCTTTCCATTCGAAAAAAAATCCGACAGGAAAAACCGGATATGATCATTGCCGAACGAACCACCAGCTACGGTTTTCTGGCAGCAATTTCGGGAATGCATCCCATTGCAATTGCACAACAAGGCCGAACCGATTTGTGGCCCGAAGGTTCGATCCTGCTTCCTTTTAAAAAAATCATTCAGAAACACGCTTTCAAAAAAGCCAATTTAATACACGCCTGGGGTCCGGTGATGACTGTTTCGATGAAAGCGATTGGCGTAGACATGAGCAAAGTTTTAGTACTTCCAAAAGGAATTGATTTATCCCTTTTCTCCCCTTCTATCAATAACTCCACTAAAATCGAAGCTATTGTTACGCGTTCTTTACAGCCGGAATACCGCCATGATTCTATTTTAAAAGCTTTCGGAATTTTACACCAAAAAGCAATCGACTTTTCATTGACCATTGTTGGCGACGGAACCCGACTGCAATCTTTAAAAGAGCTGGCAGCAGCACTTCAAATTGAAAACAAAGTAATTTTCACCGGAAGAATTCCGAATACCGAACTTCCACGATTATTACAGCAATCCAATCTCTACATCAGCATGCCCATTACCGAAGGCGTATCGGCATCTTTATTTGAAGCAATGGCTTGCAACTGCTACCCTGTAGTTTCAGATATTCCAGGAAATCAAAGCTGGATCAGGCATCGCGAGAACGGGCAACTGATTGAAATTGACAATATCGAAATGCTTGCCGAAGAATTAATCTGGTCTTTTGAAAATTCGCAATCTCGAAATAATGCCATTCTGGAAAACCGAAAATTTGTGGAAGAACACGCAAATTACAACCTCAATATGAAGATTATTTCAGATAAATATCATGAGTTGCTGGATTTAAATCTTAAATAAAGAATGGAAAAAGTATTACAGATTGTTCCTTTATTTTTTAGCTTAGGATATCTATTCTTTTATATGTTAACAGGTGAAAATTCTAATCCAAAAACTTTCAGGTACAATCAACTTTTTGAAGCTGACAAATTAATAAAACATTTAATATTTGCTCTTATATTTTCTATAATCGGACTCGTGAGATATAATTCATCTCAATTAGATGCCTTTTATTTTCTTCCAATATTATTCATTTTAGCTATTAAAATCTCTAATCCTTTATTCCGGCTTTTATATAATCGCAACATAATTATTGCCCTTCGCTGGGACAAACCTCCAAAAGGAAAGAATGGAATTAAAATCTTAGATCGAATAATAGGAGTCGCAATTGCGGCATTTTCCTGTACAGGTCCGATTCTTTTAAAACTCTTAATAAAGGTTATTTAATAAAATCCATAAGCTGAATGATTTAAAAACAACCTAATCTGCACAAAAAACGTAACTTTCTTCTCTCGACGACGACATACATTTCAGTGAATTGTTTAATTTAATCTAATCGAGAAATGAGTAACAGAAGAATCTGGCTAAAACAAATAGGTTTAGGCACAATAGGATTAGGCTTTGGCCAGTTTAAAACATTTGCCAATGGCACCAATGAGTATATTTTACCAGACTTAGTAGACCACACTCCCATCTTACTCCGCTCTAACGAAAACCCATACGGCCCGTCTCCGAAAGCGC
Organism: Flavobacterium sp. N502536; assembly: GCF_025947345.1. Taxonomy (NCBI): domain Bacteria; kingdom Pseudomonadati; phylum Bacteroidota; class Flavobacteriia; order Flavobacteriales; family Flavobacteriaceae; genus Flavobacterium; species Flavobacterium sp. N502536. Next base: position 926,435 of record NZ_CP110011.1, read on the forward strand.
GATTAGCAATGGCAAAAAGTGTCAACATCAGCAATCGATACGGCTGGAATCTTTCACCGGAACTCATTACCCTGCTGGCAAAAAAGAATACGGTTTCCGACAACAATATCCTTTTAGGTGCAGGCTCCACTGAGATTTTAGATTTAATTCTTCAATATGCTGCCCTAAAAAAAGGCAACTTTATATTGGCCGAAACCACATTTGATTACTGGACAGCGCCTGCCGAAAAACTAGGGATAAAAAAAATCACTATTCCGCTAACCAAAGACAAAAAGCATGATTTACCAGCCATGTTAAATGCCATTGATGCCGATACCAAAATGGTGTATATCTGCAACCCAAACAATCCGACAGGAACACTGTGCCAAAGAGAAGAACTGATTGCTTTTATAAGAGAAGCCACCCAAAAAACAATCGTTTTTGTCGATGAAGCTTATATCGATTTTACAGACGAACCATCGTTAAGTGATTTGGTCGCTACCAATAAAAACCTGATTATTACCAAAACTTTCTCCAAAATGTACGGACTGGCAGGTGCCCGCATTGGTTACGCTGTTGCACATTCTACGATCATTGATGAGCTTAGCATTTTAAAATCATCTCCCAATTTATCAGTAAGTGTGGTTTCGATAGCTGCCGCAATTGCTTCTTTAAATGATGCCGATTTTATTCGTCAGGTACGTACCTCCAATCAGGAAGCCAAAAAATATACCATAGCACAACTTACACAACTCAATTTAACCTGCATTCCCTCTTATTCCAATTTTATTTATTTCTCTTTAGAAAATTACAAAAAAGACTATTTTAAACAATTGCAGGACCACAATATAGTGGGAACCAGAATTTACGAAGAAAATGGCAAATGGACGAGAATTACAATAGGCACAATGAAAGAAATGCAGCGGTTTATTGAAGCTCTAAAATAAGACGCCAAAAAAACATTTACAACGAAGCTTTGTTTCTTTTATTGGTCGTTATTTTTTAGAAACCCAATGCAAATAAATTATAATCCTTACTTTTGGAGTCAGAATTAATTCTTCAAAAAAAGCCTTTTATTTATGGAAATCCAATCCAATTTTTCTTTAAAAAACTACAATACTTTTGGCATTGAAGCCAAAGCAAGACAATTTGTTGCCGTACACACGGTAGCCGAATTGAAAACCATTTTAGAAGAAAATAAAAACGAGCAAAAATTCATTTTAGGCGGAGGAAGCAATATGCTTTTAACGCAGGATATCGACGCTCTTGTCATTCATATTGATTTAAAAGGCAAAAAAATCATCAAAGAAGACGATGATTTTGTCTGGGTAGAAAGTCAGGCCGGTGAAACCTGGCACGACTTCGTACTTTGGACGATCGATAATAATTTTGGCGGTTTGGAAAATATGTCACTCATTCCCGGAAATGTAGGTACTACGCCGGTTCAGAATATTGGTGCTTACGGAACAGAGATCAAAGATACTTTTGTTTCGTGCGAAGCGATGAATATTGCCTCTCAGGAAATAAAAACGTTCACCAATGCCGAATGTAAGTTTGGATACAGAGAAAGTGTCTTCAAAAACGAAGTAAAAGACCAATATATCATTACAGCGGTAATTTACAAACTGACGAAACGCAATCATAAAATCAATATTTCTTACGGGGATATTATGGCAGAACTAGCCAAAAACAACATTACGGTTCCTTCCTTAAAAGAGGTGAGCAATGCTGTGATTGCGATCAGACAAAGCAAATTACCAGATCCGAAAGAATTAGGAAATAGCGGAAGTTTTTTTAAGAACCCGATTTTACTAAAAACTGATTTCGAAAAAATCCATCAGAAATTCCCTGAAATGAAATTTTATGAAGTTTCGGAAACCGAAGTAAAAGTTCCGGCTGGCTGGCTAATCGAACAAGCTGGTTTTAAAGGAAAACGTTTTGGCGACGCCGGAGTTCATAAAAACCAAGCCTTGGTTTTAGTAAATTACGGAAATGCAACCGGGCAGGAAATTTTGGCCGTTTCCAAAGAGGTACAGAAAACTGTTTTTGATACTTTCGGAATTCAGATTGAAGCGGAAGTAAATGTAATCTAGAAGTTAGATTGTTGGATAGCTATCCTTAAGCCTTAGCACCTCAGTTCCTTAGTACCTCTGAACCTAAAAAAGAAAAAATGTACACACCAGACTTATACAAAAACGAAGACCCGGAATCGATCCGAACTTTTTTGAAAGAAAACAGTTTTGGCATCCTGATCAATCAGACGCACGGAAAATTATGTGCGACACATATTCCGATTGAGCTGGAAGTGAATTCAGACGGAAAAGAGATTTTACAGGGTCATCTTTCCAAACTCAATCCGCAAGCCGAAGGTTTTGCCGAAAACGATCAGGTTCTGGCTGTATTTACAGGTCCGCACAGCTACATTTCATCGTCCTGGTACGATCACGAAAATGTTCCAACCTGGAATTATATCGCTGTACATGTTTACGGCCGAATTAAAATTGTCGACGAAGCTACCTCAATCGAGCAACTTAAAAAATTAGTCGACAAATACGAAGTCAATTCCAAAAATCCCGTTCGTGTGGAAGATTTATCAGCGCGAACCATGCGTGAAGCCAGAGGTATTTTTGGCTTCGAAATTGAAATCGACGAAATTCAGGCTACCAAAAAACTCTCTCAGAACAGGGACGATCACAATTATAAAAACATAATTTCGGAGTTAGAAAAAACCGAAAACCCTCAGGCTATTGCTGTTGCGAAAGAAATGGCAAAATGCCGAAAGTAAATTCATTTTAACCATTGAAAATTACGATTTCATGAGTACATTTGCACTCGCAAGATTCAGAAATTAAAAGACATTAAAATCAGATGCTTATAACTTTATTTTACTTCTTTATTGCTATTGTTTTCATTCAGATTTTCTACTATTTAGGAATTTTTGGAAAGTTTGCTTTCGGCAAACCACAAGAAATAACACCGAAAAAAATTCCGGTATCCGTTATTGTCTGTGCAAAAAATGAAGAAGAAAATGTTAAGAAATTCATCCCCCTGCTTGCAGAACAAAACTATCCTGATTTTGAAATTGTTTTAATCGACGATGCCTCAAGCGATGAAACTCTTGAAGTATTTGAAGAATTCGAAAAGCAGTACAACAATATTCGTCTGGTTAAAGTACAAAACAATGAAGCTTTCTGGGGAAATAAGAAATACGCCCTGACTTTAGGAATCAAAGCCTCCAAAAAAGAGTACCTGTTATTTACCGATGCCGATTGTTACCCCACTTCAACAGAATGGATCACAGCAATGACTTCACAATTCACGATGAACCGAACGATTGTTTTGGGTTATGGCGGTTATGAAAAAATTGAGCGCTCTTTATTAAACAAAATCATTCGTTTTGAAACCGTTTTAACAGCGGTTCAATATTTTTCATGGGCTAAACTAGGACTTCCTTATATGGGTGTAGGACGAAACTTAGCGTATAAAAAGGAAGAATTTTTTAATGTAAATGGGTTCATCGAGCACATTCAGATTCGTTCAGGCGATGATGATTTATTTATCAATCAGGCAGCAAACAAAAACAATACAACCATTGCGTACACGCCTGAAAGCTTTACCTACTCTAAACCGAAAGAAACTTACAAAGAGTGGTTCACCCAAAAAAGAAGACATATTTCTACTGCAGAACATTACAAATCTTTTGACAAGATGCAATTGGGACTATTTTTTGTCTCACAATTGTTTTTCTTTTTGGCAGCAATCTTATTATTAGCATTTCAGTTTCAATGGATCGCTGTGCTCGCTATTTTAGCGACACGTTACACTGTAGCATGGACCGTTATAGGATTTTCTGCGGGTAAACTAAAAGAAAATGACTTAAAAGTTTGGTTTCCTGTTGTCGAAATCATACTTATATTCACACAAATTAATATCTTTATAACTAATATCTTTTCAAAACCGGTATATTGGAAATAAATTCTAAAATAGAAAAAGCTAAAAAAGGCGATCAGATCGCCTTTACTTTTTTATTAGATTATTTCTGGAACGAAGTGTACGGCTTTATGCTAAAGCGTACCGAGAATGAAACTATTGCTGAAGATATTACGATCGAAACCTTCTCTAAAGCTTTTGACAAAATAGCCAGTTACAATCCCGAATTTCAATTCAACACCTGGTTAATTGCTATTGCAAAAAACGTTTATATTGATTTGTTACGTAAAAAGAAAACCAGTCTTTTTATAGAAATCACAGACAACGAAGACCAACAGGCCTACAACATTGCCGACCCTACTCCCTCTGCCGAAGATGCTTTAATTAAAGAACAAAATCTTTCGCGCTTACTTCAATGCATCAAAGAATTAAAACCTCACTACCAGGAGGTCATTCAATTGCGTTACTTTCAGGAAATGACTTATCAGGAAATAGCCCTGAAAATCAACGAGCCTTTAAGCAACGTGAAAGTAAAATTACTTCGCGCTAAAAAATTACTAGCAGAAATCATCGAACGCAACAGATAATTTATTATCTTTAGGTAAAGAATAAAATATCCATGTGTTTTTTCTTAAAAAACCTAATTATTCACATACTAAAACAACAACCTTTTCGTTGTTAGCTAAAACCAAAACCGTACTGCCTATGATTTAATGTTACTTAACCTTAAAATCCATAAATCATGACTAAATCAAACATCTACGAAACCAATTGGACCGATCTTGTTTTCGAAAACAAGAACAAAGAGTACGGCGCGTATCAATTACGCCACGAGAGTTCAAAAAACTCAGTTACAGCGCTATTTATGGGATTGCTATTATTGGCAGGTCTGGGAAGTGCGTCGGTGTTGATTAATAAGTTTGGGGCACATGAGCCTGTAGAAACAGAACCAACCGTTCTTACTGATCCCTTAACACCTGTAGATCTAACTCCGATTCAGGTAAGAACTGAACCACCAGCTCCGGTTGTACCTCAACAAAGCGCAGCTACACCACCTGTTACCAGTACACAATTGGTAAATCCGGTTGTGACAGCTACGGCTCAGGCCACACCTGATGTTATTGCACCAAACACAGGCAATCATCCTGTAGTTGACAATACGAATGCCGGAACAGGACCCGTTACTGCAAATCCTATCCCGGGAAATAATGGCGGCGGAGAAGTTGCGCCTTCAACAGGCACTACCAACACCCCGGTTAATCCCGTAAATTTAGACAAGCTACCAGAATTTCCGGGAGGAATGGCTAAGTTTTATTCATACGTAGGAAACAATTTCAACAAACCGGAATTGGATGCGGAAAGAACATTAAGAGTATATGTATCGTTTGTAATTGAAAAAGACGGTTCCATTACCGACATTATGGTAAAAAACGATCCAGGATACGGAATTGGTAAAGAAGCCATCAGAGTATTGAAATCATTAAAAACAAAATGGAGCCCTGGTATTTTAAACGGAAATCCCGTTAGAACTGCCTATAACCTCCCAATCACAATAAAAACGGAAGCAGAATAATAAAAACGAAAAAGCAGAACTTAGGTTCTGCTTTTTTTATGTCTTTTTTGAAACCGCTAAAAAAAACCTTTTTACACTACAGCATAAATCACACAAAGCAGCAAAAGAAACTAAAGCTTTGCGGCTTCGTAACTTTGCAGAAACCCTTTCCATCTTTTTATTTTTACTTACTTTTACCACTCCTAAAAAGGAAAATCAAATCTATTAAAATTAAAAACTAAAAAATGGGAATATTTTCAGCTATTCTTGGCAACGCCGGCTCTGTGAGTCAGGACGATTTACTTAAAAAATACGGGCAACTTTTAACCGATAACGAAGAAATCGAAATGGGTTTTAAACTCATCCGTGATACTTTTATCTTCACCAACAAAAGATTAATTCTGGTTGACGTACAGGGAATAACAGGTAGTAAAACAGAATACAAATCAATTGCCTACAGAAGCATTACCCGTTTTAGCGTAGAAACAGCAGGAACGTTTGATCTGGATGCCGAACTAAAAATTTGGGTGGCAAGCGAATTACAACCAAGTATTGTAAAACAATTTAACAAATCTGTAAATGTGTACGATGTTCAAAAAGTACTTGCATTTCACGTTTTAGGTTAAACCTTATACAACAAACCCGACAGGTTTTAAAATCTGTCGGGTTTAGTATTAAAAATTCGATCTAAAATTATTTTTTCTTTTTAGCAGGTGCTTTCTTAGCCGGAGTTCCTTTTTTTGCCGGAGCAGTATTTACAATTTTTTGCTGTACATACGCTTTATACAAACCATCTTTCTCTGCTCTTTTCTTAGCATCTTCAGCTCTTTGTTTGGAATCCGGGTGCGAACTCATCATCTGATCAATAAATGAAGCTTCATTTCCTTCGCTCATCTTAGCCAGAATTCTAAAAGCAGATTCTTCGGCATTTACATTATAACCATTCTTTTTCAGGAAATCATAAGAAAACAAATCGGCTTCTGCCTCTTGTTTACGGCTGAATTTACTATCGATAATCGCACTTCCGATTTTACCCAACTGGCTGTCGGTAACACTTGCAATAGTTGCCGATTGTGAAGCAGCTCCTTCCAGCAAAGCTTCTTTTCTATAGGCCGCTTTAATCGCATCCTGAGAGTCATGATTGGCTACGTGTCCAATTTCGTGACCAATTACGGCAAGCAATTCATTGTCATCCATGATATCCATTAATCCCGAATACACACGCACACTTCCGTCAGCAGTAGCAAAAGCATTGACTTCTTTTAATTTATAAACTTTATAGTTTAACGTATATCCGTCCCCTTTTGTATATTTTCCAAAAACCCTGTTTAGTCTTACAGTGTAAGGATCGGTCGCAGCTGCAACTTCGTGTTCAGCATCCATTTTATCAACAGCAGCTTTTGATAAAGCAGCAGCATCAGCATTACTAAAAGTAAAACCGCTAACTCCTTTTTGAACAGCACTCATCGCTTTTTCACCAAAATTAATCTGCGCGTTTACTTTCGTAAAACCAAAAGCGGCAAACAAAACTCCCAATACTATAAATTTCTTTTTCATGTTTTATATGATTACAATTTAACAACAAATGTAGTACAAACCCAATTCCGTTTTGATTCGGTTACCACTAATTTTTTAACAAATAAAGATATAAATTTTAAATGAGTAAAAATGAGCAGTCAGTCAAAATCATTGCTCTTATTCCATTTCACAAACAAAAAACAGGTATTTCAATAAGCATCAATGCTTTAAAAACAATAATTTAACACCCTCGCAAGATTATCACCAAAAGTGCGTTTTAAAAACTCTGTGCACATCAATACCAAATTAAATCTTAAACGAATCTCCAAATAAACTACATTGCTTATCTTTGTACTTTGAATTTTGATATATGGAAACAATCATTGAAAATATACCAACGGGAAAACCTAAATGGTTAAAGGTTAAACTTCCTATTGGACAAAAATATACTGAACTACGTGGTTTGGTTGATAAATATAGCCTAAACACTATTTGTACCTCCGGAAGCTGCCCAAATATGGGAGAATGCTGGGGAGAAGGTACAGCCACTTTTATGATTCTGGGAAATGTATGTACCCGTTCCTGCGGATTTTGCGGTGTAAAAACCGGACGCCCTGAAACGGTTGATTGGGACGAGCCTGAAAAAGTAGCCCGTTCGATCAAAATTATGAACATTAAACATGCCGTAATTACCAGTGTCGACAGAGATGATTTAAAAGATGGCGGATCTATTATTTGGATTGAAACGGTTAAAGCAATCCGAAGAATGAATCCGAATACTACTCTTGAAACTTTAATTCCGGATTTTCAGGGAATCGAAAGAAACATCGACCGAATTGTTGAGGCCAATCCTGAAGTCGTTTCACACAATGTTGAAACAGTTCGCCGTTTGACCCGTGAAGTACGTATTCAGGCCAAATACGATCGTAGTCTCGAAGTTTTACGCTACCTGAAAGAAAAGGGAATCAACAGAACCAAATCTGGAATTATGCTGGGTCTTGGAGAAACTGAAGAAGAAGTTTTTCAGACGATGACTGATTTACGAAATGCAAATGTTGACGTTGTTACTATTGGCCAGTACCTACAGCCAAGTAAAAAACATTTGCCTGTAAAAGAATTTATAACGCCTGATCAGTTTGCTAAATATGAAAAGTTTGGCCTTGAATTAGGTTTCCGTCATGTAGAAAGCGGCCCGCTGGTTCGTTCTTCTTACAAAGCACAAAAACACATTTTATAAAAAAGTCTAACCGTTTATTTGTTCAATCGTTTAATCGTAGCTACGGTTAAACCAATCGACGATTAAACGATGTAACAAACAATCGAAAGCTTGAAAACAAGAATTGCTATAAACGGTTTTGGAAGAATCGGCCGAAATTTATTTCGCTTACTTCTAAACCATCCTGAAATTGAAGTAGTTGCCATCAACGACATCGCCGATAACAAAACCATGTCGCATTTAATAAAATACGACAGTATTCACGGAGTCTTACCCTTTAAAGTCAGTCATGACGAAGAAGGGATTATTGTTGACGGAAAACATTTTTTCTTTTTTCACGAAAAAAGCATTTCTAATCTGGACTGGAAACGTCACGACATCGATCTTGTAATTGAATCAACAGGAAAGTACAAAACACACGAGGAATTAAACGCCCATATTGAAGCTGGTGCCAAAAAAGTAATTCTTTCGGCGCCATCAGAAGTTGACACCATCAAAACGGTAGTTTTAGGCGTTAACGAAACGATTCTGGACGGAAGCGAAAACATTGTTTCAAACGCGAGCTGTACAACAAACAATGCGGCTCCGATGATCAAAATCATCGATGAATTGTGTGGAATTGAACAAGCCTATATCACAACCATACACTCTTACACCACAGATCAGAGTCTTCACGACCAGCCACATAAGGATTTGCGTCGTGCGAGAGGTGCAAGTCAGTCGATTGTTCCAACAACAACAGGTGCAGCTAAGGCATTAACAAAAATTTTCCCTAACTTGCATCATAAAATCGGAGGATGTGGAATTCGCGTACCCGTTCCTGATGGTTCTTTAACCGATATCACATTTAATGTAAAACGCGCTGTTACGATTGAAGAAATAAATAAAGCATTTGAAGAAGCCTCAAAAACAAATTTAAAAGGAATATTAGATTACACTGAAGATCCAATTGTTTCAGTTGATGTAATTGGCAATACGCATTCGTGTTTGTTTGATGCTCAATTAACTTCGGTTATTGACAAAATGGTAAAAGTTGTGGGCTGGTACGATAACGAAATTGGCTACTCATCAAGATTGATCGATTTGATTTTACTAATAAGAAAAACTTAAAGATTCATTGTAAAAGCATAGCCATACATGAAACACTATCTTTTTATTGTTGTTTGTCTATTAAATTCGTTTTTGTACTCTCAGGCTAAAAAGAGTACAGACAGTGTCTTCTATTACAACAAATTAACAGACGCCAGTCTCAGCAATAAAAACTACGATAAGGCTATTTTTTACACCAAAAAGTCCATTGACTTTTGCGAAACAAACGATAAAGCCGAAAACCTCGCCAATCAGACTTTTAAGCTTGGAAAGATTTATTACAGCCAAAAAAATTACCAAGAAGCTCTGAAAAACTTTCATCGTAGTGTTTTTCTATTTCAAAATATAAAACCAACCTGTACCAAGGCTCTGGCTTTACATTATATTGGTCTGACAAATACGGTAAAAGGCAATTACCAGGCGGGGGAAATCTATTATAAAAAAACCGAAGAGCTTTTAAACCAATTAAAAATTACAGATCCGGCCGAAGTGTTGAGTTATCAAAAAGCGATAGCCTTAAAAAACAACAAAAATCTACCCTTAGCTGCCCAAACTTTTCGTAAAATAACACAGGAAACAGACCTTCCGGCAAACCTAAAAGCCAAAATCGACTCCTATTATCAACTTGGTTTAATTGAAACACAACTCAAACGAAATGATTCGGCTATTGTTTATTTCAACAATGCTTTAAGCTATAATGCCAAAACCAATAACCTGGCTCAAAAATCAAAAATCGTCTTAGCGATTAGTCAGTACTACAGACAAAATAAAAATTTTGACCTTGCCTACTCCTATCTGGAAGAACATTATCAATTAGAGAATTACATCTTAAAATTAAAAAACAACAAAACGGATCGGAATGAATTTGAAAAATTCAAAAAGAACGAATCCTTAAAAGACAGTATTAAAAAGGAAAGCGAAGAAAAAATCCAGTTAAAAACCTATCGTTATTCTAAACTGGTGAGTATTTTGGCGATTGCCCTTATTTCGATTTTGTCCCTTTTGAGTCTGGCTTTGTACAAAAACAACATTATTCGAAATCAGAACAACTTACTCCTGAGAGAAAAAAACAAAGAACTCATATTGGCCAAAAACAAAGCAGAAAAAGCCTCAAAAGCCAGATCTGAATTTTTATCAACGGTAAGTCACGAATTGCGGACACCATTAAATGCTATTAATGGAATTACCCATTTGTTACTCGAAGACAATCCTAAAAAAACACAATTAAAATATTTAGAATCTTTAAAATTCTCAGGGAACTATCTGACCACTTTTATCAATGAAATCCTCGAAATTAATAAAATCGATTCCACAAAAGTTGAAATAGAAAACATCAGTTTCAATCTTAAAGAGTTACTCTTCAACATTCAGAGTTCTTTAAAGGAGCTAGCTACGGCCAACAAAAACTACTTTAACCTTGAAATAGACGAAAGCATCCCCGATAATTTAATTGGAGACCCGACAAAACTGTCTCAGATCATTCTGAACTTAATCAACAATGCTTTAAAATTCACTCAAAACGGACATGTGAGTGTCATTGCAAAGTTATTCGAACTGGAAGGCGACAATGCAATTGTTTACTTTGAGATTGTTGACACCGGAATTGGTATCCCTGAAGACAAGCTTCAAACTGTTTTTGAAAGCTTTTCGCAAGGATCCATAGAAGTAAACAGAAAATATGGCGGAACCGGCCTTGGACTTACCATTGTCAAAAAACTAATTGAACTTTTGGGGGGAGAAATCAAACTAAAAAGTGAAGTAGGCAAAGGTTCGACTTTTACATTCAAATTAAATTTTAAGATTAACAAAGAGCAATTGAAAACTATTGAAGAAATAAAACCCTATAACGATACGCAATTAGAAAACAAGGCGATTCTGTTGATTGAAGACAACAAAATCAATCAGATGATTACCCGAAAAATGTTGGAGAACAAAAACATTTCCTGCGAAATTATCGACAATGGTGAAGATGCTGTTGAGCTTTTAAAAGTAAAACGATTTGATATGATTCTAATGGATGTTCACTTACCGGGAATCAACGGAACTACAGCGACAAAATTAATCAGAGAGTTTGACAAAACAACTCCGATTATAGCCCTTACCGCTATTTCGCTTGACGAAAACAGAGACATGCTGCTATCTTACGGCATGAACGATGTGATTACAAAACCATTTGTTCCGGACGAATTTTACAGCATTATAGCCAAGTTTTTCTAACTAACGCTACTCTCAAGAAATTATAACCCTGCTTTTACATACTCCAGCACGGTAGTATCGAAATTTTGCTGGTGGTTGATAAACGTACTTTTTATAGGAAGATAATACAGGATCGAAGCCAACTTTGAATCTTTTAAACGCACATAATCTTTCTCGGTCGTAATAATTTTCCTCCCCTGCGCTTTATGCTGAATGGTTTCTAAATCGGCATCCGAGAAATGGTGATGATCGGGAAAAGTCAGACACTCGTCTTTTTCATTTTTTAAATAATCAAAAAACGGAGTCGGTTTTGCAATTCCAGCCAAAAGCAATTTTGATTCTGATTGGATATCGTGTACTGCAATTTTCTGGTCTTTACTATAAATAAAATCATCATAATCAATAAAAGTAAAATAGAGCTGTTGCGAGCAGCTGAGCTTTAACTTCAGTCTGATTTCTTCCTGTTTCTGTTCTGATAGCTCTTTCGGACATTTTGTTATGATGACAATATCGGCTCTGTTCGCCCCGCTTCTGCTCTCTCTTAGATTTCCGGTTGGCAGCATAAAATCATCGGCATACAAATCGTCATAGGAACTTAGTAAAATATAAAACCCTGCTTTTACTTTTCGGTGTTGGTAAGCGTCATCTAACAAAATTACCTGTGGTTTTTCTGTTTGCGAAAGCAATTGCGTGATTCCGTTTCTTCTGTTGGCATCAACAGCTACCTGAATATTGGGGAATTTTTGATAAAACTGAAAAGGTTCGTCGCCTAAAATTTCAGCATTAGAACTCTCACTGGCCAATACATAACCTTCTGATTTTCGTTTGTAACCACGGCTGAGCGCCGCCACTTTATAACGATCCGACAAGAGTCGGATAAGATATTCGATTTGAGGGGTTTTACCCGTTCCGCCAACACTAAGATTTCCAACAGCAATCACCGGAATATCAAATGAAACAGATTTCAAAATTCCTTTGTCAAAAAGAAAATTCCTTACGGCAGTAATGAATCCGTATAAAATGGCAAAGGGGAAAAGTATTTTTCTAAGTACATTCATTTTACGAAAGTATAATATTTTTCGTTAATTTGTTTCAAGTTTCCGCCATAACCTGGAACTTGAAACCTGAAACTTGGAACTTGAAACCCAAAACAAAACTAAAAAATGAAAATCAAAGATATAATAGCGGTCCTTGAAGAAATGGCCCCTCTGGGGTATGCCGAAGATTTTGACAATGTCGGACTCTTAGTGGGTAATACCGAAACTGAAAGTACAGGAGTTTTGGTTTGCCATGATGCCTTAGAGCAGGTTATTGAGGAAGCAATTGCCAAAAACTGCAATCTGGTGGTTTGCTTTCACCCTATTTTATTCTCCGGAATCAAAAAAATCACAGGAAAAAACTATGTGGAACGCGCCATTTTGAAAGCCATCAAAAACGACATCGCTATTTATGCCGTACATACCGCTTTAGACAACCATTCGCAAGGGGTTAATAAAATATTTTGTGATGCATTAGGCTTAGTCAACACAAAAGTTTTGGTTCCGAAACAAAATTTTATTCAAAAGTTAGTTACTTATACCACTGTCGACAATTCCGAAAAAGTGAGAAATGCCATGTTTGAAGCCGGTGCCGGAACCATTGGAAATTATGACAATTGCAGTTTTAATACAGAAGGTTTTTTCACGTTTCAGGGAAATGAAAACAGCAATCCGGTCATTGGAGAAAAAGGAAAATTACATACCGGAACGGAAATAAAAATTGAAGTTATTTATGAAAAACATTTGCAGTCAAAAATTCTGAAAGCACTTTTTTCCAGTCATATCTACGAAGAAGTTGCCTATGAAATTTATAACATACAAAACGCACATCAGAATATTGGCCTCGGAATGATCGGCGAATTTGAGAGCGAAATGGATGAAAAAGACTTTCTGCTTTTTGTAAAAGACAAAATGATTGCCGACGGAATACGCCATTCGGCCTTTCTGGGCAAAAAAATCAAAAAAGTAGCTGTTCTTGGGGGCTCAGGAAGTTTTGCCATAAAAAATGCCATTCAGAGTGGAGCCGATGCTTTTTTGACTGCCGATTTAAAATACCATCAGTTTTATGAAGCAGAAAACCGACTTCTTTTGGCCGATATTGGTCATTTTGAGAGCGAACGGTATACAAAAAACTATATTGTTGATTATCTTCGAAAAAAAATCCTTAATTTTGCAATCATTTTATCAGAAGAAAATACAAATCCAGTTAAGTACTTATAGAATATGGCGAATACGAAAGAATTAAGTGTTGAGGACAAGTTAAGAGCAATATACGATTTACAGCTTATTGACTCCCGAATTGACGAAATCAGAAACGTAAGAGGAGAACTTCCTTTAGAAGTAGAGGATTTAGAGGATGAAGTTGCAGGTTTAAGCACGCGTTCAGAGAAACTGAAAAGTGAACTTGAAGTGATTGAGGATCTTATCAAAGCAAAGAAAAACGCTATTGACGAGCACAAAGAGGTTATCAAAAAATACACAAAACAACAAGAATCAGTTCGTAATAACAGAGAATTTAATTCTTTGACTAAAGAGGTTGAATTTCAAGAATTAGAAATTCAATTGGCTGAAAAGCAAATCAAAGAAATGAAGGCTTCTATCGAACATAAAAAAGAAGTTATTTCTAATTTAAAAGAAAAACTTGACGCAAAAAGTTCTCATTTAAAACATAAAAAATCAGAACTGGATGCAATTATGTCTGAAACTCAAAAAGAAGAAATCTTCTTAACAGAGAAATCTGCTGAGTATTCAGGTCAAATTGAAGAAAGATTATTAGCTGCTTATGTAAGAATCAGAAGTAGTGTTCGTAACGGTTTGGCAGTTGTATCTATCGAAAGAGGAGCTTCAGCAGGATCATTCTTTACAATTCCACCACAAACTCAGGTAGAAATTGCTTCAAGAAAGAAAATCATTACTGATGAGCACTCTGGAAGAATTTTAGTTGACAGCGCATTAGCTGAAGAAGAAAAAGAAAAAATGGAACAATTGTTCTCTAAATTCTAAATACAAGTCCCGATCCAATCGGGACTTTTTTTTTGCATTTATTTTTGCCACAGATTAAAAAGATTAACACAGATGGAAAACCACTAAAGAGTGAAATAAAATCCGTTATAAATCACTTTAATCTGTGGCAAAACATTTTTCACCCAATTTAGAATCATATTTTTTACCTTTAGAAAAAAAATTACGTTTTGGGAATTAAAAAAGGAATACGCTTCATCACATTAAAATCGGTCGGATCTTACATTAACTTTTTAAGTTACGTTCGCCCACAAAAAGCCGTTGAGCTTTCTTATGCACTTTTCAGTCAGCCCAGAATTGGGAGACTTCAGAAGGACAGCCTGCCCAAAGTATTAAGAAATACCGAAACAGAAACGTTTCATCATAACGAGCATCATTTTCAAACCTACATCTGGAAGGGTAACGAAACTAAAATATTGCTTGTTCACGGCTGGGAAAGTAATGCTTCCCGCTGGAAAAAAACGCTGCCACATCTTCAAAAATCAGGAAGCACCATTATTGCGATTGATGCTCCTGCACACGGACAAAGCAGCGGTAAAGAATTTAACGTTCCGCTCTATGCCGAATTTATCAATAAGGCGGTAGAAAAATACCAGCCCACCATTATTATCGGTCATTCTATCGGAGGTGCTGCCTGTGTTTACCATCAATACTTGTTTCCCAACACCAGTATCAACAAAATGGTCATTCTTGGCGCTCCATCCGACCTGAAAACACTGATCGACAATTATATCTCAATGTTGAGTTTAAACACCAAAATGTTTACACTTTTAGAAGGCAAATTCATGAATCGCTTCAATTTCAAACTCGAAGATTTTTCCGGACAACGCTTTGCCTCCCAATTTAATGTTTCGGGTTTAATCGCACACGACACTTCAGATAAGATCGTTGCTTTTGAAGAAGGAAAAAAAATTGCGAGCAATTGGAAAAACAGTCAGTTTATTGAAACGAAAGGCCTAGGCCACGGAATGCATGACGACGAGTTGTATCAGAAGGTTATTGAATTTTTGTTTGCTGCTGAGGAAAGGAGCTAAGGTACTGAGGCACTAAGTTTTTTTATTGCTTTTGATTACGATAAAGGAGAAATATTCGTTAGTAATTCCGCAACGAAAACCCGATCTATGTCGAGTTTCGTGTGTCATCTCTCCCCTCGGTTGAGATGACAAGATTGCATTTAAACAACAATTTTAAAATTCTTCAACAATTCTTTTTCACCTTTTCCTGTTATTATAACTGCTCTTGAATCTTTCGTTCTTCTGATCCAGTCTTGCTCCAGCATTTTATTCAACAACAAGGTTCCTACTGATCCCGCGATATGATTTCGTCTTTCGCTCCAGTCGAGACATGGTTTTAAGAATATTCGTTTTTGCTTTTGGGCTTCTTCTAAATTAATTCCGAAATCTGAGAACCATTTTTCTCCTTCAGGACTAATTCCGAAAGTGTTATTATTTTCGATTATTATTTTTTGTTCGACTAAACTATTGGCTAAAGCCACTCCTATTTTACCCGCCAAGTGATCATAACAAGTTCGGCAATATTTTATTGGAGGATAATTTTCGGTTTTCTTTTTTGATGAAATCTCCGGCTTCGGAATTAGGTTTGCCATTGCTTCAACGACATAAGCAACTTCTTTACTAGAAAACCTGTAGTATTTATGTCGACCTTGTTTTTCGACAGCCAATAAATTTGCTTCAAGAAGTTTGCCCAAATGCATACTCATATTTTGCGGCGATGTATTTACAGCAACTGAAAGTTCTGTGGCAGTAAAAGCCCTTCCGTCTAGCAATGTCCACATAATAGCTGCGCGCGTAGCATCACCAATTAATCCTGCCGCTTTTATAAATTGATCTTCCATTTTAGGTTTTCATAGTTAAATATAGAATGAAGTATTCTTTTGTAAAGTTAAATAACTTTGCTAAAAACAATCTACATGACCGCTACTTTATTCCTTCAGTCCGATGTGCAAGATCCTTATTCAATCTATAAACTGATGCTGGATCAAAACCCCATACATTGGGACAAAGACAATAAAATCTGGGCAATTTACTCCTACAGACATTGTGTTGAAATTCTAAAAAATCCAAAAGCTTTAATTCCGGTTATCAATTTAAACAACGAACAAAAATTAAATAAACACGCATTAGATATTCTGACTAACTTAACAAGATTATCAAATGGAATTGAACACACTATAAATCGCGAAATTGCCACTTTACTATTTTCAAACCTAAAATCTGTCCACATCACGGCATTACTTTCTCAATTGATAAAAGATGATGTAATCGAAAACAAAATTGATTGGGTAAATTCGGTTTGTAAAAAATTACCGCTTTTGGTTCTTTTGAAAAGTTTTGGTTTTAAGGAAAATGATTCTGCTTTTATATTAGATAATATCGAAGCTTTAGTCCAAATAATGCTTCCGGCTAAAAGTGAAGAACAAGTAAAATGGATCAATGAAATTTCTGAAACCATATTTTCTATCACTGAAAAATATTTATCATTCGATTTCTATGAATCTTTATCAAATAAATTATTAGAATCAGAAACTCTTTCGCTTGACGAAATAAAAAAAATAGCGACTAGTAATTTGATCGGATTTTTTATTCAGAGTTATGACGCCGGACGAGGAATTTTGAGTAATTCATTATTACAAATTCTTGCTAACAAAAGTTTTTCAGATAAAGGCGAAATACAAAAATCAGTTATAGAAACGCTACGATTTGATCCGCCCATTCATAATACAAGACGAATTGCAAATGGAGATATTACTATCGGCGAAAGCCTAATTAAAAAAAATGACCCTATATTAATTGTACTTGCTTCGGCAAATCGTGATTCTGAAAAGTTTAAAAATCCTCTTATTTTTGATTTTGAGAGAAACAATAATGACGAAAATCTAACTTTTGGAATTGGTGGACATATGTGTCTTGCAAAACATTTTTCAATTAATTTGGCGACTGAAGTTTTATGGTTTCTATTTCATGAATATAAAACAATCACACTTCTAGAAAATAATATAAAATACGAACCCCTGATTAATGCCAGATTACCAAAACATATCTGGATTTCGATAAAATAAAAAACAAAATATGATAGCTGTAATTTTTGAAGTAATCCCTAACGAAGGAAAAAAAGAAGAATATCTGAACATCGCTGCAAGCTTGCGACCAGAATTAGACCATATCGATGGATTTATTTCGATAGAACGTTTTCAGAGTTTTAGCGATCCTGACAAAGTTTTGTCGCTGTCTTTCTGGAGAGACGAAGAAAGCATTCAGCAATGGAGAAATCTTGAAATGCATCGTCATGCGCAAGCAAAGGGGCGAAATGAAGTTTTTAAAGATTATCACTTAAGAATTGCCTCAGTAGTTCGCGATTACGGAATGTTTGACCGGAAAGAAACTCCTTCGGATAGTTTGTCATATCATGAATAGAGGTTCAAAGTGGCAAAGGCTCAGAGGTACAAAGTTTTTTTTTAAGACATTATCTTACAGTTAAAGTAACGCATTCTTGACAATTTTTAGAATAATAAATTTATGACAGAATCCGTTTAATCCGCGTCTTTGCGGAGCGAATCCGCATCATCCGTGTTCTATAAAACGTTTGTGAAGATTTCGTGCCTCAAAAAACAAGATTGTGTAAAATTCACAATCCAACAATCTAAAGTCTGGAATCTAAAATTCTAAGAAGTCTAAATTTTGACTACTTTTGCAGTATGGAAGAGAATTTAAAACGTCTGAATAAATTTATAGGAGAAACTGGGTATTGCTCTCGTCGTGAAGCCGATAAACTTATTGAAGAAGGACGCGTAACAATAAATGGTGCCGTACCGGAAATGGGAACAAAAGTTTCGCCGGATGACGAAGTACGTATTGATGGAAAGCTTATTGTAGAAAAACACGAAAAAATGGTGTATTTGGCGTTCAACAAACCTGTTGGAATTGAATGTACCACCAATCTCGAGGTTCGAAATAATATTGTAGATTATATTAATTACCCGAAACGTATTTTCCCAATTGGACGTCTGGACAAAGCGAGTGAAGGATTGATTTTTATGACGAATGACGGTGATATTGTCAACAAAATTCTGCGCGCCAGAAACAACCACGAAAAAGAATATACGGTAACGGTTAACAAACCTATTACAGATCGTTTTATTCAGCGAATGGGAAATGGTGTTCCGATTTTAGACACAGTTACCCGAAAATGTAAAGTAGAGCAAATCAGCAAATACACTTTCAAAATTATTCTGACACAAGGTCTGAACCGCCAGATTCGTAGAATGTGTGAATATTTGGGATATGATGTAACGGCTTTAAAACGTATCCGAATTATTAATATTTCACTGGATGTTCCGGTGGGACGTTACCGCGATTTGACTGATGATGAAATTAAAGAACTAAACCGCTTAATTGAACCATCGAGTAAAACAGAGGAAGCAAGTTTGCCAAAGGAAGAAGCTCCGAGACGAAGAACAGAATTCATCTCTAAACACGATCCCCGATTTAAGAAAAAAGGAGATTACTAAACCGATAAAAAAATCCCATTGATTTATAACCAATGGGATTTTTCTTTTTTCGTATTTTTTATATATCAAAAACAATGCTGCTATGTATTTTTATAGCCAACACTGTATCAAAACCATCTTCTTCTTTTAAATAGGAATGCCCCACAGGAAGACAAAATAACAGATACAAAAAGCAATATCCAAAAACCAAATTTACTTTCTTCCATGCCATTTGGCACGTTCATTCCATACAAACTGGCAATCAGAGTAGGAATCATCAGAATAATAGAAATCGAAGTCATTTGCTTCATAATATTATTCATGTTATTCGAAATTACCGAAGCATAAGCATCCATCATCCCCGTCAAAATATTACTGTAAATATTAGCGGTATCCTGTGCCTGACTTAACTCGATATCTACGTCTTCCAGCAAATCAGGATCAAAATGCTCCCGGTGTGCTTTTAGATTTTTAATTCGATGAAACAAAACATCATTCCCTTTTAAGGAGGTAATAAAAAACACCAAACACTTTTCGATTTGCAAAAGCGCCTGTAATTCTTCATTTTTAATTGATTTCTCCAGATTATCCTCCGCTAGTTTTATCTTTTGATTGATTTGCTTCAAATATTTCAAATACCAGACACTTGACGACAATAACAGTCTTAAAACTAAATCGAAGTTGTCTTTTATCAGTATGTTTTTTCTTTTGCTGTATTGTACAAAATCGGAGATAATTTGTGTTTCATAAAAACTGATGGTCACACAAATATCTTCTTTAAAAATCAGCCCCATAGGAACGGTCTGAAAAGGAAGTTTCACGTCGTTGCTTTTTATTGGTACGCGCATGATAAACAAATTCCAGCCATCTTCAGACTCCAAACGAGGTCTTTCGTCAATATCTTCAATATCATTATAAAAGGCTTCGGGAATTTGAAGTTCGTCCAGTAAATACTTTTTTTCAGTTTCTGACGGAGATTCAATACTGATCCAGCAGTTTGGAGTCCATTCTTTAGTCTCGATTAATCCGTTGTTGTTTTTGTAAAAGGCTTTCATTTCAAAATTGCAGGGGTTATTGTAGCAATTTGAAAAACTTCAAAAGCTACTTTAATTAAATACTAACGAATCATAATCGTCCATTGGAGAAGTTTTTTTTAAGTGCTGCAAAAGTATCCTTTATTTTTATAACCAAAAACAATTGGACATTAAAAAACCGTCTTAATACCATAATTAAGACGGTTTTAGAAACTATTTAGTATTCACAAACTCATAATAGAGTGCTTTCGACAGAAAAGGATCATTCTTATGGTCTTCTACACGATTCTCTTCCAGATAACCTTGTCCTTCACCCCCAATATTTAGGGTTGAAAAGTAAGCATTGCGGCTTTCATCATTAAAATGCAAACTTCTTAAAAACCTTGGCTCAACTCCTTTATTTACTGAGATATTATAGTTTGTAATAAGATTTCCCCAATTCACAAAACTGCACAACAGTATGGTTCCATAAAAGCACCAAACCATTTGATTGAAAAGATAGGCATTTGTTTTTTGTCGGCTGATTTTTAAAAATGTAAAGATCAAACCCATTACCGCCAAAATCAGAAAAGCATAAACCCCCAATCTTTTATAAGTCAACCCGAAGAATGAAACATACTCTGAGTTTTTAATAATGGTACTGACAATCAAAACACCGTTTAAAGCAATCCATATTTTAGCCAGCTTTTTAAGAGGAGCCGCTTTTTTATCAAAATTAAACCCTCCTTTAAAGTAGAACAGTATCACTCCGACAGCCATAATAATCGAAAAGATTACGGCATTTACTCTTTCGTGAGTCGCTGAGCTGAGTTTAGAAGCTTCAACGGTTTCAAAAAATTGCTCGTAATTATAGGTAATGATAAAAACCAGCAGCATGAAATTTAATAAGACTAATGTAATCTCACCGCTTTTTCTTTCAAAGTCTAAATCCAGAAACGAAAATGTCTGCTGATTTTTGATTTCGCTGATGTTGTTAAATTCATTATCTAAAAGTTGATTCTTTTCATAACATATTTCGGGAACCCAATAATTCCAAAAACTAAATGAAATGTAAAATCCTAAAACTCCTAACACGATGAGCTCAAAAAGATTAAGATCTAAAGTATAATCCGTTAGCAGGGACGAAAAATGCTCGCTCCCAAAAGAATAAGCAGTAAAGAATACGGCAAGAAAAATCAGGGGAATAACAACATAAGCCACTAGTTTTTTCGCGAAATTATTGTGGATTTTTTGTTCCGGAAGCCATTGGCTGAACATAAAAACACGGCCTAAAGTGGCAAACGCATTTAAAAACACAAGCGGAAATATCTGAATTATTTTAAGTTCCGGATCCTGTGTTCTGAAATGCAAAAACAAAATGGACATTGAAAGTGCCAAAAATGACGGAAAATCTCCGTACCAGGCAAAAGCCAGACAAGATAAGACCGACGTTACTACCAGAATCAAATGTGATCTTTCGGTAAACCTGTCCTGAAAAAAATAACAGATCAGTCCGATAAATAATAAGCCAAAAATAGCAAGGTTAACGCCCATTGCTTCATTGTAAAAAAGCAGTATAAAAATTAAACTGCAAGCTGGGATAATTTGATGTTTTTTCATAAGTGTTGCATTAAGTTAATAGTATTCAATAGGTTACCACCCGTTCTTTATTGATTTTGTTTTACTTTTTTTTAAGGCGATTTTATCATTTTAAATTTAAAAGTACTTTGCATTTCAAAGTATTTGGATAAAAAAATAGCGTTATTACGATTTCATCAATTTTTCAAGATAAGAAAGATGCTCTTTGAAAGCCGCACGTCCTCTGGGAGTTACCTGATAAGACGTTTTAGGCTTTTTGCCCACAAATTCTTTTTTTACTTCAATATATTCTGCTTTCTCAAGCGCTGAGGAATGACTCGCCAAATTTCCATCGGTGATGTTCAGGAGGCTTTTCATCTCCGTAAAATCCACCCACTCGTTGACCATCAGTATGGACATTATCCCCAATCTGACACGGCTTTCAAAATCTTTATTTAGTTTATCAATAATTCCCATGAAATGGATTATTTATACTTTTTGAACATTATTAATCCGTACAAGATATGCAAAATACCAAATCCAATGATCCAAAAAAGCAAACCATATCCAATAAAAAATAGAGAAACAAATCCTAAAAACAACTCACAGAAGCCCAGATATTTAATATCCGAAAAAGTATACTTTTCAGCATTTATCAAAGCCAGTCCGTAAAAAATTAAAGTAGCCGGTGCAATTAAGCCATAAATCTGATGGTAAATTAATGCCAGACAAAATATACCGCCTGCCAATAATGGAACCGCCAGGTTAAAAAGCATCTTTTTAGTTGCCGAAGTCCAAATAGGCAAATCATACTTTCGGCTTTTTCTAACCGTAAAAAGTAGTCCGAAAGAGAATGCAACAACTAAAATAATCAAGCCAATAGAGACTAGTTCTGAAACCAGGTCAGCAGAATAGGAATAGTTTTGTTCATACCCTCCGCCAAAATACTCGAGATTCTTTGCTTTAAATAATTGATATACATACAATCCACCAATCAAAGCAGAAAGTCCCGAAAATACCCCTGAGAGTCCGCTTAACGATATAAATCTTGAAGAGCGCTCCATCATGGAACGGATATGTGCTAAATCTTCTTGGTGCTTCTGATTCATAAATAAAGTACTTTGAGATACAAAGTTATATAATAATTTGAATTGACAAGAAAATTTTTCAATAAATTTTATTTAAAGGAGAAATTCCAAATCGCAAAAACCCAAATTCCAACTGGCCGTTAGATTTTTTTTCTATGTCTTTATGTATTCCCGAGAAAAAAACAAGGCTTGAGCATTGTCCGCGGATGAAACAGATTTGCTTTGCAAAAACACGGATTAGCACGGATTATTTCTTCTAAAAGAAAAATTCCAAATCCCATTCTGATTTTTGGAATTTGGAATTTGATTATTTTTATTCTGTGCTTTTGTCTAATCCCGACGAAACAATAAAGCTCAAATAATTCCCGCGGATGAAACAGATTTGCTTTCCAAAAATGCGGATTAGCACGGATTATTTCTTACAAAAGAAAAATTCCAAATTCCAATTTGAGTTTTGGAATTTGGAATTTGGAATTTGTTTTTTTTATTTCTTATTTTTCTGTACTACGCATCTTTCTTGCTAAAAGTGTATTTTTAAGCAACATTGCGATTGTCATTGGCCCTACTCCACCAGGAACAGGTGTAATATATGATGCTTTTTTACTTACTCCATCAAAATCAACATCACCGGTAATAACATATCCTTTTGGACTTGAAGCGTCTTCTACTCTTGTAATTCCAACGTCGATTATTACTACTCCTTCTTTTACCATATCGGCTTTTAAGTAATTCGGAACTCCTAATGCCGTGATAATAATATCGGCACTTCTGGTGTATTCTTCGATATTTTGGGTACGACTGTGCGTTAGTGTAACTGTCGAATCTCCGGATTACCTTTGCGGCTCATTAAAAGACTCATTGGGCGACCAACGATATGGCTTCTACCAATAACAACGGTATGTTTACCTGCTGTTTCAATGTTGTAACGCTCTAGCAATTGCATGATTCCAAATGGTGTTGCAGGAATGAAGCTGTCCATTTCTAAAGCCATTTTTCCGAAGTTGGCAGGATGAAAACCATCTACATCTTTATCGGGATTGATGGCCATTAAAATCTTTTGTTCGCTGATGTGTTTTGGTAAAGGTAACTGCACGATAAAACCGTCAAGGTTATCATCTTCATTGAGTTCTTTAATTTTTTCCAGTAGTTCAGCTTCAGTAATTGTTTCAGGTAAACTCACCAAAGTCGAATCAAAGCCTATTTGCTGGCAAGATCTTACTTTACTTCCTACGTAAGTTAAACTTGCTCCATCCGTTCCAACGATTACCGCTGCCAGGTGAGGTACTTTCCCTCCCGCATCTTTTATCGATTGAACTTCGGCTGCAATTTCGTTTTTAATGTCTTCAGCTGTTTTTTTACCGTCTAGTAGTTGCATTGTGTGTTTAAAGTTAAATGTTCTAAGTTAAATGTGAGAAGCTAAACTTCTCTTATATCAATTTAATTAAAAAATTTAAGGTCTAAAATTCCAGTGTATTACTTGAAACTTTAAACCTTAAACTTTTATTTTTATCTCGGCATTCCGCCTGGCATTCCTTTCATTCCGCCCATCATCTTCATCAGATTTTTTCCACCCGGACCCTGCATCATCTTCATCATCTTGCTCATTTGGTCGAACTGCTTCATTAACTGATTTACCTGCTCGACTTTGGTTCCGGAACCTTTAGCGATTCTGGCTTTTCTTTTTACGTCGATAATCGAAGGTTTGCTTCTTTCTATTGGGGTCATCGAGTGAATGATGGCCTCAATATGTTTAAATGCATCATCTTCAATCTCTACATCTTTCATGGCTTTTGAAGCACCCGGTATCATTCCAACCAGATCTTTCATATTACCCATTTTCTTTACTTGCTGAATCTGCGTAAGGAAATCGTCAAAACCAAATTCGTTTTTAGCGATTTTCTTTTGAAGTTTTCTGGCTTCTTCTTCATCAAATTGTTCCTGCGCTCTTTCTACAAGCGACACAACATCACCCATACCTAAGATACGCTCGGCCATACGATCCGGATAGAAAACATCAATTGCTTCCATCTTCTCACCTGTACCCACAAATTTGATTGGTTTGTTTACAACCGATTTAATCGAAATTGCAGCTCCACCACGTGTATCACCATCTAATTTTGTTAAAATAACTCCGTCAAAATTCAGAATATCGTTGAAGGCTTTGGCTGTATTCACAGCATCTTGTCCTGTCATGGCATCCACAACAAACAAAGTCTCCTGAGGCTCTATTGCTTTATGAACACGAGCAATTTCATCCATCATTTCCTGATCTACTGCCAAACGACCTGCCGTATCGACAATCACGACATTAAAACCGTTTGCCTTAGCATGTTTGATTGCGTTTTGAGCAATTTCAACAGGGTTTTTATTTTCCGGCTCTGAGTAAACCTCAACGCCTATTTGATCTCCCACAACATGTAACTGATTGATCGCCGCAGGACGGTAGATATCACACGCTACTAAAAGAGGTTTCTTGTTTTTCTTCGTCTTTAAGAAATTGGCCAGTTTTCCTGAGAAGGTCGTTTTTCCCGAACCCTGAAGTCCTGACATTAAAATAACTGAAGGATTTCCGGAAAGATTTACACCGGCAACATCACCACCCATTAATTCAGTAAGTTCATCTTTAACCAACTTCACCAACAATTGTCCTGGCTGAAGTGTTGTTAAAACGTCCTGACCAATTGCTTTTTCTTTTACTTTCGTAGTAAAATCTTTAGCAATTTTAAAGTTAACATCGGCATCAAGTAAGGCACGACGAACTTCTTTTAAAGTATCGGCAACGTTTACTTCTGTAATTTTACCGTGTCCTTTTAATATATGGAAGGCTTTATCTAACTTATCGCTTAAATTATCAAACATACTTTTTTCTTTATTTGAAGTGCAAAGATAATCTAATTAGACATTTCAGGCAATTTTTATTTAATCACATTTAAACTTGAAGTGTACGCTAATTTTACCGCAAAGAGCGCAAAGTTTTACGCAAAGCTCGCTATGATTTTTTTCTTGCAAAGAGACGCGAAGTCGCACTATTTTTTCCCGCTGATTTAGCTGATTTTTTTTGCATACTTAATCTAAAGAAAGAATCTGCCCAATCTGCTAAATCTGCGAGAACAAAAAAAGGCGCAAAGATTAAACCTTTGCGCCTTTGTAACTTAGTTCCTCTGAACCTTTGAACCTATTTTCTAAAACTGGAAGTAAATAAACGGCTGTGAACCGGCAACTGCTGTTGCGTAAACAATCCAATATACAAATCCTAGTACGATTGCTTTTCCAATCAGTGGTGTATTATCAAAGGCCCATTTCATTTTCGAGGTAATCACTTCCGGTAAGAAGTGCCATACGTATCCGAAAAGCATCAATAAAAACACGTTTTTATATCCTAATATGATGGCTTGCCAATTCTCCGGTTCGAATGTTAGCTGACCAATGTTATTGATTACCTGTAAAGCCGTTTCAAAATCTCTGGCGCGGAAAAATATCCAACAGAATACCACAAAATGAAACGTAATGACGATCGAAAAGAATCTCCACAAAAACCCGGAACCTTTGCCTTCTTTTTTGGAAGGGAAGAACTCCATGAATATTTTATGAACCGCTAATGCCAAACCGTGTAAGGCTCCCCAAACAATAAATTGTGCTCCTGCTCCGTGCCATAATCCGCCCAAAAGCATGGTGGTAAACAAATTAAAGTTGGTTACCAGCGTTTGGTTTTTCTTTTTCGAAAGTAAAAATGTCAGACAGAAAAGCACTATTGCACCAATCGCTATCCCTAACGGAATAAAGCTCTCGTTTATATTTGAAATCCCCCAAAGCAATAAGCCAAAGAAGAATAAACTCGGGAATAAAAATCCGGCAAATGTTCCTTCACGGTTTCCACCAATAGAAATATATAAAAAGTCTTTCAGCCAGGTCGATAACGAAATATGCCATCTTCTCCAGAAATCTGTAATAGAAGTCGATTTATAAGGTGTTCTAAAGTTGGCCGGCAGTTTGAATCCTAACAACAAAGCGATTCCGATTGCCATGTCTGAATATCCTGAAAAGTCGCAATAAATTTGAATGGCATATCCATAAGACGCCATTAAATTTTCGAAGGACGTATAATTCATCGGTGTATCAAAAACACGATCGACGAAGTTTATAGAGATGTAATTTGAAATTACGGTTTTCTTAATCAATCCGCCAATAATCAAAAACAAGGCATTGTTTACATCCTCTCTGGTCAGATTTAATTTTTGATAAATCTGAGGCAGGAAGTCTTTCGCCCTAACGATTGGCCCTGCCACCAGCTGCGGGAAAAACGAAACGAAAAACAAGTATTCGATATAGTTTTTGGTTGGCTTGATTTCTTCACGATAAATCTCAATAATATAACTCATCGACTGGAAGGTATAAAAGGAGATTCCAACCGGAAGAAAAATATCATGTAGTTGGTAATTCCCATGAAACATATCATTGAAAGTAACAATCATGAAGTTCATGTATTTGAAATACCCCAACAATCCCAGATTCAGGATTACACTTATCACCAGATAAATTTTCTTTGTACTGTCTTTTGCTTCTCTGTAAATAATCTGACTCAGACCATAATCAACAACGGACGAAAGCAATAACAGTAAAAAGTAAATCCCGCTTGACTTGTAATAAAAGAAAAGCGAAAAGAGAATAACGTATGTTAATCTCAAATAAAATGTTTTGCGTAAAAAGGCATACACAAAATAAAAAACGAGAAATAATCCCAAGAACAAACCGGTATTAAACAGTAATTTTTCTTCAGGATTGTATATAAACCAACTTTTGGCCTGTTCTAAAGTAACTTCACCAAAATTCTGAATAAACCAATTATTTATGCTATCAATTGTAATCAACTTAATTCTTTAATTTAAAATTATCGTATGCTTTTAAAAATGCTTCTGTAAACAAGTTCCCTTGTTTTTCGTATCCTTTTTTAGAATAATGAACCCAATCCGGCCCAATTAATCCTGAGGATTTTAAACTCCGAATTCCATCCATGCCCCCAAGCTCATCGTATAAATCCCAAACTGCAAAACCATCTGTTTTTGCAATTTCAATGATACTTTTTGCATAATCGCGGACATAAACATTGGGTCTTCTGGCTTTGAGTAAAGAGGGAGGCGGCGTCATTACAATGATAGAAACATTACTATTTTGTTCTTTTACATTTTTTATAAAATCGCGTAACTCCTTTATATAGGCCGATGCCTCCATATGATCGTAGCTTTCGTTTGTTCCCAGCGAAAAAATCATAAGATCGGCATGCAGTGCTTTTAACTGTTCAAAAAACAACGGGTATTTGTTATAATCTGAAAACTTGGCTCCGTTGACTCCAATGCTGCTGTAAATTAAACCCGGTGCGTCTTTTTCTAAAACTATCCCGTTCAGTTCATACTTTGAAGCCTCTTTATTCGGAAGCAGAAAAATACGATTCAGCGTTTTTTCAGAATTATAATAATGAGTAAACGAATCGGATTCCAGATTTAACGGAACAAATTCAGAGCTCGTGATATTTCTGGGCTTGGTTTCGTTGGTTCTGATTTTCAATGTTCGTCCCGCGCGAATATTATTAGACTTTAGATGATTGTCTTTTCTGATATCGGCCACCGAAACATTGTATTTATCCGCAATGGTAGAAATAGCTTCTCCTTTTTTAATTTTATGCGTGATTACTTTACGCTCTGTAGACTGAATCGTTCTGATTTGAGAAGAGGTTGCCAAATCAAACATATTCTGATTGTGAGGCGTAATGATCTTAATGGTATTAAAATTATAAGCCGGATCTTTAACATTCAGCTCAACGGCGAAACCGCCATTGTCTCTCCAAAGTGCAATTCCGCTTAATCCAACCGGAACATTTTTGAAAGGGTGAATGTTTCGATAACTTTCCCATCCTCTGTTCGAACGAAACCGCTCGTTGTAAGAACCGTTTGTCTTGGCCAGCTGATGCGGAAAAACAAGCCCGCGACCGGCGTTACCAAATTTTTGTTGCAGGTTTTTCCTAATCTCATTTGTCATCAAATCACTCTGGATATGAGAATCTCCAACGTGCACCACATTGATTTTTCGACTATTTTGGGTTTCGTTCGACTTTAATTTCAAAAAAAACGGCACCAAAACTTCTGCATTATAGATTCTGTCTCCCGAAAAAGAATCAACAGCTGCTGTATCGACTTTATGAATCATATTTTTTGGAATTGGAATTGGATCTGTCTTTGGTGTTTTATCGTTTGTTGAGAAAAAAAGACAACAAAAGAAAATAATTAGTCTATTCATTTACGCTATCTGTTTTTACAGCAACGGAATCTGTATTGGTTTTCCTGACTGCTTTCCGTTTAGTTGCATCAGCTTCTCTGTTTACTCGCAATACTTTATATTGCTCGTATCCTTTATTCAATTGATCGTATAATAATTTACCAATAGCTTTTGCGCCACGCTGGTTAAAGTGGGTGTAATCTTTATTGGCTTTTGCCGGAGATTCATCTACCCATTTCACCATCGATCCGTCACCTCCCATTAAGGTGTACAAATTCACAAATCCGGATTCGGTTTCAAGTGCATATCTTTTTTGCGCTCTCATTAAAGGAACAACAGCTGAATCGGTTTTCATTTCCAAATCGTATTTGGTCGATTTATCAGCCGTCGAGATAATCAAAATAGAAACTCCCGGAAAAGATTCCTTAATTTTATTCACGGCTTTGGTCATTCCTCTTTGGTACCAATTGTAATTCTTGGTTCCGTAATTTAAAACGTTGGTTCCGTAATGCAAAATAACCAGGTCGTACTTCAGACTGTTATTGAATCCCTGCATCACATTGGCATTAAACATCGAAATTGGCAAACCTGAGTTCCCTCTTTGCGAGAAGTTGTCTACATGGATTCCGCTTCCGTTATCAAAGTTAAAACCATAGATTGGAATCGAATCGGAATGAATAAAATTAGCTTTAAACCCTT
Source organism: Flavobacterium sp. N502536 (assembly GCF_025947345.1). Lineage (NCBI taxonomy): Bacteria > Pseudomonadati > Bacteroidota > Flavobacteriia > Flavobacteriales > Flavobacteriaceae > Flavobacterium > Flavobacterium sp. N502536. The sequence goes on from NZ_CP110011.1 coordinate 956,129, forward strand.
TTATACTTCCTGAAGTTACTTTTAGGGTGTTGATCAGATTGTTTGGAACAAGGCTTTTTCGCAAGGTATCTCTTCCGATAATGAAGTTCACGTTTCCTTTTTTAGACCCCCTTCCATAATACAATGTTGGATTGTCTAAAGTTGTCGCGTGTTTGTTCAATCCGGCTTCATACTGAACCCAGGTTGTATTTGATTTATCATTTGCAAAAAACACGTGGCCATTTACTCCAAAAGGACTTGTTGGGTGTTTTACGTTCAGATACGATTGCATTTTCCAGTTTTTGGAAGACGACGATTTCACAGAACCTCTTGATGCAGCAGATTCTGAGTTAATCGAAACAAAACCAACTCCACTACCTCCAAAACGTTCCTGGTAATTGACACGAACATCCTGCACAATTAAATCTCCATCGGTCATAGAATCTCCGTAATAAGCGATTCTGACTTTGGCTTGCGGATTCTTTTCCAGCTGGTATAATTTTTCGTAAAAAGAAATCAGGTATTGATATCCTTTATAGTTATCGAAAGTTTCAGATGGAAATTCAATTCCTTCTGAGGCATCAAAAACGATTTTTTCTCTCGCTTCTTTTTTCTCGTCTTCGGTCAGACTGTCTCCTTGCTGTTCCAGAGAATCATTTGCGACTGACTCCAAAAGCAGACTATCGATAAGTACGTTTTTAGAATTTACTTTACTATCCGAAAAAATTTTATCGGGTAAGATTTGCTTAAATCCAATGAAAGCGATGAATGCCAATGCCACAATTGCAAAAGACTGAAAGAAATAAGATTTTGTATTCACTCGTAATAATAAATTTGAAGAAAGGATTCGTTAAAATTTCTATTCAAAATTCCTACTAATTCCTTATAAAAAAGTATGGGCAAAGATAGAATTAAACATTAATTTATAGATTGTTTTTAACATTAAAATAAAACAAAAAAAAGAGGCTGAATAAATCCAACCTCTTTATCAAAAAAAAAATAAAAAAAACAAAGCTAATGATTAACTAAATTTTAAAGTGAACAGAGCTTAATTGACTCAATGTATTCTTATTGCACTATAATTTTACCTGTTTTAATTTCTTCACTTCCCGAACGGATTTTATAGAAATAAAGTCCTTTAAAAAAATAAGAATTCAGATAATTACAGCTTAAAAAAAACCTCGAACAATTTATTATTCGAGGTCTCTTATTTTCTTATTATTTCAAGATTGCGTACTCTAAAGTAACATAACCTCTTATTCCTGCTTCGTTTGTCATCGCCAGGAATTTAACTTTATAGTAGTTATCGGCAGCATCTTTAACTACATAAAAACGATCTGTTCTAACACTTGGTAAAGTAGTTGGTCCACCACCACTTCTCCAGTTAGATCCAATAACTCTCTGATCTGTTTTAGAAAGTGTGAAGTTTGTTTCAACAACATTTGCTTTTGTGAAATTTGCATAAGTTACATCAGCCGTAGTTACAACCTGATAAACCTGAGTTCCAGATTTTGCATTTGTTGTAATAAAGTCAGAGTATCCGTACGTCACTTCACCACTACCCATATTTAAATAGTTAGTAAATACTGTAAAGTTTAAGTCCCATTTTGCTTTTTGAGGCTCAACAGAAACTGTATTTCCTGTTGCTAAGCTGAAAAATGTAAAGTTAAAATCAGCTTCTTTTGAAATTACTTTTTCTGTAAATGTAGTAGAAGTCAAATCAGCATATTGAATTTTGTATCCGTTTCCGCTTCTTAAGATTCTAACTTTTTTCCATCCTCTTGCATCACCGTCAACACTTACAGCCCCTTTTGCCGGTACTGCTGTTGAAACTTTAAATCCAAGATTAACTAAATATACTTTGTTATCAGCATCCGTTGCAGAAACTTCAGCGATAGCAGTTCCAATTCCTGCTCCGGCTCCAGCTAAAACACCAGTTGGATTGTCAACATATCCGTTTGATGCAAGTGTTTCACCTGCTCCAACTGAAACATTAGCATCGATTGTTTGTGATACTGTAATATCTGATGTAGCTAATTTTTTAACTGCCATCTTAACAGATCCGTTCAATACAACTCTAAAATCAGCACCTGTTGAAAATCCAAAATCCCAAGATTCTCTGTTTACTGATTTAGATTCTGCAGCACTTAAATCAAGGTAAACCTGATTTGGTTGATTTGGTCCTCCAACTGCTGGTTGTAAAGTTGCTCCAACGGTTGGGATTTCAACCGGAGTATCGTCGTCACTTGAGCATGATGCAAGTGATAAGAAAGCGAATGATAGTAATAAAAGTTTTTTCATTGTATTTATGTATTAATATTTAAAGATTAAGGTTATATGCTAATTTTAAAAAGTAAGAACGTCCGTAAGCAAGCATTAAGTTCGAAGATGTTGAATGAGCCCCTCCACTTGTTCCGGTTCGATTTACATCTGTTATATTCAAAATATTTCGTGCTCCTGCTGTTATTTCAAATTTGTCTTTAAAAAGATTTTTTCGAATAGAGGCATCAAGCCAATTACTCGGTGCTATAGTAGACAATATGAATTCCGAACCTGAAGCTAGGAATTGTTGGCTTCTTCCATTGTATTTATAATATCCGGAAATAATTGTTTTCCATTTTGAAATATTATAAGACGCACTTGCATTTAAATTAAAGGAGTAAAGAAATGAATCATCTGAAACAATTTGCTGATTGTCTATAAGTTGCGAAACACCTATTAATGCAGCTCCAACATTGACTGTCAACCCATCTATTCTAATTTGATTGGTTGCAGAAAAATTCCACATTTTGTATTTGTTGATATTCTTGTATTGATATTCAGGAGTTCCTGTATTGTCATTTTTACCTATAAATACCATATCAATTCTATCGTTAACATCCATATAACTTCCTGAAATCATATTGGAAAGCTGTAAACCGGAAGAAAATGTGGTAAACTTCTTAAGACTAACTTCATAAGAAGTACTTGTCTCGGGAATTAAATTTTCATTTGCAGCAAAAAAATGTCCATCAAAAATTTGATTCGCATATAATTCTTCAAAGTTTGGCGTTCGATAACCATTTCCATAAGAACCTCTAAGTTCCAATCCTTTATCAAATAAGTATCTTAATGCAATAGATGATGCGTACTGATCTTTGAATTTAGACTGTGCCGAAAATCGTATTCCGGGTTTTATAGAAAATCGTTCAGAGGCTATGATCTCTGAAGAGGCAAAAAAATCGTAGTTTTCAATTGTTTTATAAACAGTTTTTAGATTATTACCCTGTGCTTCTACTATCGAAAGTCCTCTGTTATTTACAAACTCATAACCTAGTTGTAAATCGACCTTTTTATCAGAGAAAAAATTACTGACAGTTCCTGTAGACGAAAGCACTTCCATCGACTGGTCTTTTACTTTAACATTCGTGTCTTCTGTTTTAGTAAACAAATAGTATCTGAAATCTTCTACCTCACGCTGCTGTTTCTGATGCGTAAGGGATACATTATAATACAATTGAGAGAATAACGTTCCACTTGCATTCAAATTATGAAAGTATCTATTGGTAAAATATCTTTTATCGTCGGCATAACGATAAGATCCCAAAGTAGGACTGAAATTCGATTGTACTGTACTATTATAAAAATCTACATTTTCATCTAAGTATTCGAATTTGTAGAAAAATCTAAAATTATCTTTTTGGTAGGATATCAAAGCAGTTCCATTCAACTGGTCTTTTGGCAGCCAGCTATAACCGCGTGTAAAATCAGCCTCGGAATAATCTTTCCCTTTTCTGCCATTTAAAAATCCCTGAAAATCATTTCGATTTGCTCCAACACTTACAAACCAATTTTTATTGAAGGTATGTGCCACACGTAATGATTGAATGTGACGTCCTTTATCAAAAGCAGAAAATTCTTTGCCCACAGTTTCTTCCTGTACAGCGGCATTAATATCCCATTTGTACTTCGAAGATTTTTTGGTAATGATATTCAAAACTCCACTCACAGCATTGGCACCATACGCCACTCCCATTGAACCTTCTACAATTTCAATATGATCAACATCATTAAGATTGATTTGGGATAAATCAGTATTGTTACCTAATCCCGCTTCATTAACTAATGGAATATTGTCTACCAGAATTTTAAAATATTGAGCATCCAATCCGAAAAGAGAAACTGTTGAACGTCCGCTTGTTCCACTTGGTCTTACTGTAATATTTAAATACTGATTTAAAACATCCGCTAAATTATTTGCTGCTAAATTTTGTATGTCTTTATTAGAAATCACACGAACATTAAACACCGATTTTTTTATAGACTGTGGTTCAAACTGCCCGGTAACCACCACTTCAGAAAGTTTATTTACAGCCGTGGTATCCTTCTTCTGTGCAAAAGAAATTTGACAAAAAAGAAAAGCTGCAAAAAAGATAAATTTGATTTTCATTATTTTTATTCATTCTTAATAATGGCGCAAATATATAAACTATTTTTATTTGTTCTAAATTAAATCCATATATTTGCGAAAATTTAAAAACAAAATATTACGTTATGATTTCAAAAAGCCTCTATTTTTCAGCTGTTATGGCTTTGACTTGTAGCCTTGGTTTCAGTCAGGATAAAAAACAACAAGACATCAAATCCATCAAATCTATGTGTGGTTGCTACGAAGTGAAGTTTAATTTCGCAGAAACTTTTCAATACGCTAAAGATTCTGCAACTTATAAACCCTCTCAAACGAAACATGAATCTGCTTTGGAATGGGTTGAGTTATTAGAAGACACTCCTAACAAAATTGTAATGCAACACTTATTAATTGTAAGTGACGACATGATCATCAAACACTGGAGACAAGATTGGCTGTACGAAAACACTGACCTATACACTTTCAACAAAGGGACTTCATGGAAATATAAAAAACTGGACAAAAAAGCCGTTAAAGGACAATGGAGTCAAAAAGTATATCAGGTAGACGATAGTCCACGTTACGAAGGATCTTCTACATGGGTACACGTAGACGGACAAGACTACTGGGCAAACATTGCTGATGCACCACTACCAAGAAGAGAGCAAACAAAACGTAACGATTATAATGTTTTAAAAAGAAGAAACATTCACGAAATTACAGCTACAGGATGGAATCATGAGCAAGACAATGACAAATTGGTTCGTGATGACAGCGGAAAAGACGTTTTGCTAGCTCAAGAAAAAGGTTTAGACGTTTATACTAAAGTAGCAGATATTAAATGTATCGCTGCTCAAAAATGGTGGAAAGAAAACAACGCACTTTGGAAAAATGTTCGTGACAAATGGCAAACGCTTTTTGACAGACACCAGGATTTAAACCTTGAAGCTAAAGTAGACAGAAAAGCACTTTACTCTCTTTTGTTTGATTTAAAACCAACTGCTACAAAAGCAGAAACAGATGCAATCATCAACAAGTTTGTAAAATAAAAATATTTGTGTTAGTTACAAAAAAGCCGATAGTTTCAACAACTATCGGCTTTTTTTATGCCTAAAAAAAACCGTCTGAAAAAATCCAAACGGTCTATTACCTTCTATGTTTAATTAAGAGCTATTAGCTTACTAATTCAAAACAGCATAAAATTAAAATTAATAAAAGGTGAGTATCTTTAATATTTTGTGATAAGTATCGAGATTATTTACTTTGGCTATAAGAAAAAAACTCTTGAGAAGATGTTTAGAGTCTGTAAATAAGGAGATTAGAACCTCATTATATCTTGTTATTTAAAGCCGGAAAATTAGTATATCATTTAATGCCATACAAGTAAATATGGTACTATTTTTTTACTTTTTCACAAGGCTAAAATCCAGCACTTTGACTATCTAGCCCCCGAAAAACAAGGTAAGAATCAAAAAAGCTAAAACAAAAAGAGCCGATAGTGTTGTAACTATCAGCAGAGATTACCAGTTTATCATTAAGACCAAAACTTGCAAATACAGGAAATGCCTTAATCAATTCAGTTTTGATGTATTTTAGTTGTGCTGAAAAAACCATAACATTTGCTTGTAGTGTTGCTTTTGTATTCTTTTCTTAGGAAAAAGGTAATGAGTCTAATGCAAAAAACGCTTCAAAAATAAATTTTGAAGCGTTTCGTCATATGTTAATGACTTAATTATGGTCTTGTATCCCAAAATACTTTAACATTCATACCTGTTTTTTGCTTAGCATTTTCAGGGTTTAAATCGATTTCTGATTGAGGATAAAAAAACGATCTAGGAAAGTATGGTACAACTGCATTTGAAGGCAAAGTTAAAACAGGGTATCCTGTTCTACGAAAATCAGACCAAGGTTCTAAAACAACACCATAGCTAGCGATAAATTTTTCGTTTATTATTTGTTCAAGTTGTTGAGCAGGAGTACCTGTTAATGTACCATTTGCTGCTAAGTAAGTAGTAATAGCTGCCGGATCAACACCTGCACTTAACATTGAAGCTCTAATACCTTCTTGGAAAAATGTTTGAGCAGTACCTGGAGAACTAAACCTTAGTGATGCCTCAGCTCTAATAAAGTTGTACTCTGCAAATGTTAACATTCTAATAGGAGCAGCTCCTGAGTATTCGTTTTCGGTTTGTGTTCCCCTTAAATAAGTGTGCAATTTAGAATAGCTACCTGGTGAAGCTGGAGCGCCGGCAACGGCACCAACATATAATCCTGAATTTGCAGGTAATTGTGTAAAATAGAATGGTCTTCTAGGATCTACTTTAGCATTCATCATATTCACTATTTTTGCATTAGCCACTAAATAATTAGCTCTGGTTGTTTCAAATTGGTCAATAGGATTTCTAGCGTTAGCAGCATCAACAAAATTCATTTGAAAACTATCCGAATTACTTACGAAAAAAGAAGCAGAAGAATTTAGTAATTCATCGATTTTAGTTTTAGCAAAAGCTGGATTTTTCTCACTGTAATGCAAGAATATTCTCAACTTTAAAGTGTTAGCAAATTTTATCCAGTTGTTTTTAGTAGTTGAAAACGCCCCTGGATATATTGAACTATTAAGATTTGGAGAAATTGTAGAAGTTGTTGCATTTACTTCGGCAATTCCCTGGTCTAATAACTTCACTAATTCTGTGTAGATAACTTCGTCAGAATCATACTTAGGTTTAACATTGGCAGATAACTGTTGAGTGTCATAATAAGGTATGCTTCCCCAAGTATCAACAGCAAGTTGATAAGTGTAGGCCTTTAAAATCTTGGCAACTCCTGAATAGTGAGGGCTATTTGAAGCTCCCGCAGCTTTTATTATGTTTTCTGCATCATTTAGTATGTTGGCATATAAAGAAGACCATGTGTTATTTAAATCTGAGCCAACAATTTGAAACTGTTCGTAAAATTGAGTCTGAGTAGTTGCACCAGTAGACTGTCCTGAATACTGTTGCATTATCAAAGAAGAATATCGATTTACATCGCTACCAGCAAAGAAACCTATACTGACAGTCAGAGAGGTTAATTGCTGTTCAATTGGAGCGTTTAAAAGACTGTTTGGGTTCTCATTGGTATCACCAAATTCGCAGCCAGTCACTAAAAAAGCAACTAAAAGTATAGAAGCTAATATTTTGTTTTTAATATTTTTCATATTTAATATTATTACTAAAGTACTATTTTAAGATTAAAACCAATTGTTCTTGTATTTGGTAGTGAGTTAAATTCTAACCCTTGTGCATTACTAATTCCTAAAGCATTTTGTTCTGGGTCAAAGTGTGGATAATTTGGTGCTTTCAGGAATAAATTTCTTCCAAATACTCCAAGTTCAAATTGCTTGATTCCGGTATTTTCTAAAAAACTAGAATTTAGTTTATAGGAGAAAGACATTTCTCTAACTCTAAACCAAGACGTATCATATATAAATCCTTCGGCAGCAATATATTTTCCAGTGTTACCATAATAGGACTGAGCACTTACTTTTGTTGTATTTGGCTTACCTGCATTTGGACCACTGGCATAAACGCCTTCATAAAGATATGGTTTGGTAACAGTAACATTATCGGCTTCAAATCTAGGAAATTCAGCAGTCTCTTCTGCTACACCATTTCGTTGTACATCGGCTATATTTCTTGAATATTGGTCTCCACCTTGACGGATGTCAAGTAAAACGTATAAACTAAAATTCTTGTAGGTAAAGTTGTTTGTTATACCCATTGTAAAATCAGGATTTGGATTTCCTATTTTCTCTACAGTTGTAGTTTGCAATGGTAAACCTGTCGCAGGATTAATCAACATTTGTCCTGAAGCATCGCGTTGGTATTTAGAACCATAAATTTGACCATATTCATCTCCTGCAACTAAACGAATATTAGGAGTTGTAAAACCACCTAAAAATATATTGGTTACTCCTGGAGCCAATTCTTTAACTATAGATTTATATTGCGTATAATTTACACCTAATTCCCAAGAAAAATCTTGAGTTTTGATTGGTGTTCCATTAACTTGAAGTTCAAAACCTTTTGTAGAAAGCTTACCTGCATTTTTAAAAACGTTTGAAACTCCTGATGTTGCTGAGACTGGAACGCTTAAAATAACATTACGAGTATTACGTTCATAATAGGTAGCATCTATACTTAATCGATTTTGAAAAAAGGCCATTTCAGTTCCAAAAGCAATCTCTTTAGTGAATTCTGGTGTAAGTTTTGGATTACCTGCTTCATTACCAAGAGTAAAACCAGCATTATCATTAAAAGGAAAAGTAATTTGCGGCCCAAATCCATCACTTGGATTCGCTTGTACAAAGTATGTATTTGTAGCATATTCAGGAGCCCCTTTTCCTACTTCTCCAGCACTTGCTCTGAACTTAATTAAGTTAATTTTGTCATCAAATTTAATAGAAGGAAATGCTTCTGTTAATACAAAACTTCCGGATACTGCTGGATAGAAAATAGAATTGTTTTCTGGCGATAATGTAGATGACCAGTCGTTTCTGGCTTTAAGGTTTATCGATATGAAATTTTTATAATCCAAAGCAACATCAGCAAAAACTCCGAACACTTTTGATCTGTAAATTTCTGACGCTGGATTGTATGTAATAGCATTACTGAAATTTTTAAAGCCAGGTACTACTAAATTTATTCCTGTAACGTCCATATCATACCTGTAATTGTTAAAAAATTCATTACCAAGAGTTCCTGTAAAAGTGAAATCATTGAACTTTTTGTTGGCATTTAATGTAAGATAAGTGTTGATATTATGTACGGTTGTATTGTCTTCACGTAAACCTCCAATTTGAGTTGAACCTTGTATAAAAGGAGCTCCTCTATTTCCTTTTTCGTCAAAACCTGTGTTAAGTTTATTGAAATAATCTGAACCAATTTTAAAATCAGCATTTAACCACGAGGTAAAATCATATCTGGCACTTAAATTAGCCAATACTCTATTTACTTTGTCTCTATATTGATTGTTTTTAATAGTCCAGTATGGGTTATCCTCCCCACCAGCATACAACTGACCACCTACGGCATTTTCAAATGGCAAGCCGCTTAAATTATATGACCTTGGTGTAAAATAACCTCTAAATAATGGATTGGATAAGTTATTACCTTGTGAAGTTCTTTTAGAATTTGTGTTCGTATAGGTTATATTAGCTCCTACAGTAAACTTGTCAGTAATTTGATTGGTTCCTGATAAGGTTAAATTAGTTCGAGATAATTCGTTATTGTCAATAACATATGTTTCTTTTGTGTTACCAAGAGCAATTCTATAGGTAGACTTTTCAGATCCTCCGGCAAAACTTACATTGTTTTGCGCATTATACGATGTTTTGAAAATATCACTAACGTTATTTTTATATGCTCTTAATACTTCAGTTTGACCATAAGAATTGACAATAGTTTGTCCATTAATTTTTGGTCCCCATGATGAAGCTGTCATACTACCTGCAATATTAGCATTACCAATTTGCGCAGGTGTTAAAGTACCATTAAGACCTTGCGCATATTCATTTTGATAGTCCGGCAAACGATTTGCTACTCCTATATTAAAACTTGAGTTAAAAGTAACAGATGATCTTTCTCCTTTTTTACCTTTTTTAGTAGTAATTAAAATTACACCAGATGCACCTCTAGATCCATAAAGAACAGTTGAAGCAGCATCTTTTAAAACAACTACGTTTTCAATGTCTTCAGGATTAATGTCGACTGCACGGTTTGAATTAGTTGGCCCTCTTTGTAATGCATTACCTCCACCAGAGTTATCGATAGGCACACCATCTACAACATACAATGGTTGGTTGCTTCCAGTAAATGTTGTTAACCCTCTAATTATTACACTAGAACCCGAAAAAGCTCCTCCTGATCCAGTTACTCGAACACCAGCAATCTTACCCACTAGTTGATTGGTAATGTTTGACGCTTTTGCAGCAGTAAGGTCTTTCGCTTCAATTTTCGTTGTAGAATAACCCAAGGATTTTTTATCTCTTTTTATTCCAAATGACGTTACTACAACACTTTCTAACTGTTGTGCGGCATCATCTAATAATTTCACATTAATGGCAGAAGAGGTAGCAGCTATTTCCTGAGATTTCATTCCGATATAGCTAAATACCAAAATTTGGCTTGAAGTTGCTTTAATAGTAAACTTACCATCAAAATCTGTTTGCGTTCCAAATTTAGTTCCTTTCACCAGCACACTCACTCCCGGAAGAGGCATTCCTGATTGGTCAGAAACGATTCCTGAAACAGCTCTACCCTGCGCAAACGAAAGTTGCGTTACAAGTGCCAAAAAAAGCACTAAGAATCCATTTAATTTTAGTTTCATTTTTCTTGTAATTTTAAAAATTTGGTGCAACTTATAACTTTATAATAATTTTAACAAGACTTTTCAATTATTTAACATTTAATAAAGTCATAAAAATATTACTTTTTAACTATACACATTGAAGAACAAAACTATAACTCACAGATTTACAGAGATTAAAACAAAACGTAAGAAGAAAAGAATATGTAAGAATTATGCCTGACCGTATCATTACAAAAAATTCAAAAAACTACTTTTTATTTTAAGTTTTAAGGAAATACAGGCAAGCAAAAAAATTATCGAAAATTCAATGATCTATTAAAATAAAAAAAACCGTCTGAAGTTTCCTCAGACGGCATATCCCTTATTGTTTTTCTCTAAAAGCTTACTAATTCAAAATAGATAAAAATGAATATAAGGAAAGTATTGTACAGATAACAGAAAGCTAAAAATGTTCTATTATATTTCTTTTTACTAGGAGAGGATTAATCTTTTAACTAACGATCCGAAGTTTTTCAATAGTTAATTAATGACTGGAAGTATTGTTTTTGCTTTACAAATATATAAGATTTTTAATACAATAAAAATATTTTGCAATAAATTTTAAAAAATTTCTTACAAACAATGCAGATTTAGATTCTATTCAAAAAAAAGAGCCGATAGTGTTACAACTATCGGCTCTTGATTTCACTATATATAGGAAACCTAATTTCTATAAAAAATATTAGTTAGCTTCTGCACATTCAGAATACGTAACAATATGTTTCGTTAAATCAGTCCATTTAGGCTCCGGATTTGCAGCTATTATTTTCTCACAGCTTCCCCATAATGGTACGAATTCTTTTTTATAATCTTTTTTCTTTAATAAAAATGCCGGTGAATCTTTTTTAGCTACATAGTACGATTTTGCATCTCCGCCAATAAATTTCACACCACCTACTCCTAAAGAAGTAGTTTCTTTTGCATAAGGATCACAGTATACTTTAAATTCTTTACTGAATGAAGGATTAAGTAATTGCATTAACAATTTGCTGTTTTTCTTTTTGATTTTTACATCAGCAGTTTCAAAATAAGCGTATCCGTCATTTAAAAAATCCTGGTTCAACTTCGTATCGTTCCATTTTTTGAAGTCTTCAAGAAAATTAAGTTTCTTACCTAAGTTGTCTAATCCACTTGGCGGTAAGTACATGAATTTAATATCTTCCGGTTTTAGTTTGTGCTTTTTTCCGGCTCCGTCTTGTAATTTGATAAACTCAATCAAACCTTTGTCTCTATCAATATCTTTAATAGTACCGTTAATTTCAGTACCATCAGCTAAAGTGATGTAAGCTGTTTTACTGTGAGAAAATCCATAAGAAGGCGAAATCAAATCTTGAGCATTCACGTTGCAACACGCTACCAGAAGCACTAGTAGTAAAAAGGAATTTTTAATCATTTGTTTTTTGGTTAAATTGTTTGCCTACTCTTGCGATTTTCGGCTTCCTCGATTATTTTTTTAACAGAATTCTCTACGTGACATCCTGTATTTAGTGGTACGGCAAATCTTTTTTACAAATCTTTTTCTTACTGTAAACATAACCATAAAAACGAGATTTACAAATGATAAACTGTGTTTTTTACACGAAAATTCAGCAAAAAAGCAACTGTATTTTTCGTCTTAATTACTTTACATTTTAAAAAAAAATAGCGCAAAAAAAAGCCAATAGTAAAACTATTGGCTTCTCCTTTTTATGTGTTTTAGTTCTTTTACATACGCTCCGGAACTTCAATTCCTAATAAAGTAAATGCTGCTTTAATGACCTCAGCAACCTTTTGCGAAAGCTGTACTCTGAAGATCTTTTTAGTTAAATCCGTCTCTCCCAATATGTGTACTGACTGATAAAAGGAGTTGTATTCTTTTACCAGATCATAAGTATAGTTAGCAATCAGAGCCGGACTATGATTTTGTGCCGCGTTTTGAATTACTTCCGGGAAAAGCTCAATTTGTTTGACCAATTCTTTTTCTTTTTCGTGTAATTCTTCTGTATTGGTTCTAGCCGAAAAATCAAAATCGGCCTTACGGATAATCGATTGAATTCTCGCGTAAGTGTATTGAATAAATGGTCCAGTATTTCCGGCGAAATCAACAGATTCTTCCGGGTTAAACAAAATACGTTTTTTAGGATCTACTTTCAAAATGTAATATTTCAACGCTCCAAGACCAATAGTTTGGTACAATTTGGCTTTTTCTTCAGCTGAATAACTGTCCAGTTTTCCTAAATCTTCTGAGATTTGTTTGGCAGTATCCGTCATATCCTGCATCAAATCATCAGCATCTACAACGGTTCCTTCACGGCTTTTCATTTTTCCGGAAGGCAAATCAACCATTCCGTATGACAAATGATACAAGCTTGAAGCCCAGTCAAAACCTAATTTTTTCAGAATCAGGAACAATACTTTAAAATGATAATCCTGCTCATTACCCACGGTGTAAACCATTCCGCCTACATCCGGCATATCTTTTACACGCTGAATTGCAGTTCCAATGTCCTGTGTCATATATACCGCAGTTCCGTCAGAACGCAAAACAATTTTACGGTCAAGACCTTCATCGGTAAGATCAATCCAAACTGAACCATCAGGATCTTTTTCGAAAACTCCTTTGTCTAAACCTACCTGAACAACATCTTTTCCTAACAGGTATGTATTGCTTTCGTAATAGTATTTATCGAAGTTAACCCCCAGATTTTTATAGGTAATAGCAAAACCATCATAAACCCATTGGTTCATCATTTTCCAAAGCGCAATTACAGCTTCATCTCCAGACTCCCATTTTTTAAGCATTTCTTGTGCTTCAATGATAATTGGGGACTGTTTTTTAGCTTCTTCTTCGGTTTTACCGGCTTCCATCAGTTGAGAAATCTCTGCTTTGTACGCTTTATCAAACTCAACATAATATTTACCTACTAATTTATCTCCTTTCAAATTTGAACTTTCGGGAGTTTCGCCATTTCCAAACTTTTGCCAAGCCAGCATCGATTTACAAATATGGATTCCACGGTCGTTAATAATTTGTGTTTTATATACTTTTTTTCCTGATGCTTTGATAATTTCGGCTACCGAATACCCCAACAAGTTGTTACGTACGTGACCTAAGTGCAATGGTTTATTGGTATTTGGCGAAGAGTATTCGACCATAATCGCTTTGTCCTCCGGATTTGGTGTTACATATCCAAATTTTGTATTGTCTTTTATTTCATTAAAGAAATTCAAATAATAACTATCGGCAATAACGATGTTCAAAAATCCCGAAACCACATTAAAGCGGGCTACTTCGGAAACATTTTCAACTAAGTAATTTCCAATTTTATTGCCCAGTTCAGCAGGATTGCTTTTGATCACTTTCAACAAAGGAAAAATCACCATTGTGATATCGCCTTCAAATTCTTTTCGGGTCGTTTGAAATTCGATTTTATCAACAGTAACATCAAATAATGCTTGTATTGCTTTTTGTATAGAAGGAGTAAGAATTTGTGATAATGACATGTAAACTTATTTTAAAGTGAGCAAATATACTGCTTATTCATCAATTACAGAAAATCAAAAACATATTAAATGGTATAAAACAATCCTGAATTCTTAAAAAGCCTTCGCTTTCAAGTGTTAAAATTATCCAAAAATCAAAAAGCTAACCTGTTATAAAACAGACGATCTTATAAAAATATATTTTTTTTTCACTTTTTTCTGTAACATATCTATGGCAAAAGAGTCTTAATAAGAACTTCAAATTAGTTTGAGGGCAAAAAAACAAAAACAAAAACAATCATCATCAATCTTCCAAAATCATCATTACATTATGAAACTAAAATTCTTTCTGTTTGTATTACTGGGTGTAATAACAACAGCAAATGCACAGAATTCAGGAACTGTTTCCGGAAAAATTACCGAGAAATCAAATAACGCGCCTATTTCTTACGCGACAGTTTCTATCAAAGAAAACGGGAAAGTCGTTACAGGGGTTAACTCTGATGACCACGGAGATTTCTCTATCAAGAATCTGGCTTTAAAAAGTTATACGATCGAAATTCAATACATTGGATTTAGAAAATATGTTGGTTCTTTAATTTTAAGCGACAACAAAAAAACAGCTACCATTAATGTGTCTCTTGAAGAAGAAGCAACGCAGCTTAAAGGAGTAAATATCGTAAGTGAGCGTTCGACAATCGAACAAAAAATTGACCGAAAAGTAATTACTGTCGGAAAAGATTTGACTACTGCCGGAGCTTCTGCATCTGATATTATGAACAACATCCCGTCTGTGAATGTAGATCAAGACGGAAAACTTTCGCTTCGCGGAAACGATAATGTACGTGTATTGATTGACGGAAGACCTTCGAATATTGATCCAGCTCAGTTGTTGAAACAAATTCCATCGACCTCTATCAAAAAAATTGAGTTGATTACCAACCCAAGTGCCAAGTACAATCCGGAAGGAATGTCAGGTATTATCAATATCATTTTACACAAAAACAGCAATACTGGTTTCAACGGAAGCTACAGTGGTGGTATCACTTTTGGAGAAGTTGCTAAATACAATCAGTCTTTGGATTTGAACTATAAAACCGGAAAAGTAAATTTCTTTGGTAACGTAGGACAAAATTTCGGAACTTATTACAACGATGGTTTCATCAACAGATACGATCAGGACATTCGTCAGAAAATTGATGTTGTGAACGAAAATGATTCTTACCTGTATAAAATTGGAATGGATTATTTCATCAATGACCACAATACGATCTCTTTTTATACCAATCAGAATAAATCAAACGGTAAGTTTTTTGTAGACACGAATATTGATTACAGTAATGTAGCCAGTTCTGACATTAAGAATATGCTACAGAAATCAAAATATACAGGTCCGGATAACGTAGGAACTTATAATTTGGCTTACAAACATATCTTTAAAAAAGAAGGTCACACTTTAGATTTTGAAGCCAACTACAGCAACAATAAAGAAACGCAAAATGCTGGTTTTGATACACAAATAAGAAAAAAAGACAATAGTACAGACAGCCAGTCTTATATCGATTATATTGCCGGTACTCGTAAATTAAGTACTTTAAATGTTGATTACGTAAATCCATTAAACGAAAAAACTACTCTTGAAGCAGGTGCAGAAGCCAGAATTACAAAAACGGATAACGATTATATCACCGGTAATCCGCTTGCAGCACTTCCAATTTCTAATTACACTTACGATACTGATATTTATTCTGCTTATGTAACATTTGGTCAGAAATTCAAAAAATTCAGTTATCAGGTAGGAGCTCGTTTTGAAAGCTATAAAGTTGTAGCCAACTTAAATCATGGTCTGGATAAGTTTAATGATGATTACATCACCTTATACCCATCGGCTTATTTGACTTATAACCTGAATGAGAAAAACACTTTCCAATTGAGCTACAGCCGTCGTGTAGACCGTCCGAGTTTAGAGCAGACAAAACCTATTCGTGAGTTTTCTACGCCTTTAATTACAGCATTAGGAAATCCTGAATTAAGACCTCAATTCACGAATTCGGTTGAAGTAAATTATACTAAAACTTTTGAAAAAGGAAGTTTTACTGCAGGTGTTTTTGTGAGAAGCATCAACGACCAAATCAGCAGAGTTTTACTTCCGGATGACACAGATCCAAGTGGTAACAAACAAATCCTGACGTATTCGAACTTTGACAACAATACTTCTTATGGTTTTGAAGCTTCGTTCACTTATAAAATTGCAAAATGGTGGGATATTTCACCATCTATTGACTTCTCAAGCATTAACCAACAAGGTATAGTGTTTGTATACGATCCGGTAACTCAAAAAAGCAGCCCTTTGGATAGAAAAATTACTGTTGGTGCTTTTAACGGTCGTATGAATTCAAACTTTAAAGTAAACAAACGTTTAAGTTTCTTATTGTTCGGATTTTACAGAGGAGAAGTTGAAGGTCTTCAAAATAACAGTCACGCGATGTACAAAATGGACATGGGGTCCCGTTATACCTTGTTAAACAACAAAATGAACATTAGTTTACGTTTTAACGACGTGTTCAATACAATGAAATATGCTTTCGATTCTCAGTATCCTTATTCACACTCAGGACAATTTTCATGGGAAAGCCAAACCGTTTATTTAGGTTTAACATACAACTTTGGAGGTGCGAAAATCAAAAACCTGCAACGTAAACAAAGAGAAGACAATACGAATAAAGGCGGTGGCGGATTATTTTAATCCAACATTACCAATCGATTTTAATAGTTTCGTATAAAATGAAGAAGCCTGGAGTTTGCCAACTCCAGGCTTTTTTTATTCTTTATTAACTATATTTTAGAGAAAATTTTTTAACTCTTTTATTTCTTCAGGATTTGCTGTTTCTGTCTGATCTGTAATGGCCGACGAATGATAAAAAGTAGGCTGTAGTTTTTCCTGTAATAATTTAATGTTCGAAGAGCGCAAACCTCCTCCTGGCATAATTTCAATTCGGTCACCCGCTAATTTTTGAATCACAGCCAAATCAAAAATTCCTTCTTCAACATTTTTGCCTCTTCCTGAAGTTAATATCGTTTGAAAACCGCATTCAATTACCGCTTCCAATCCTTGTTCGATCGAATTTACGACATCAAAAGCACGGTGAAAAGTACACGAAAGCGGACTGGCCAATTGTACCAATTCCAAATTCTGTTCTTTATTTACACTGCCGTCCTGGTTTAAAATTCCGAAAACAAAACCATCAACTCCAAGTGCTTTCAATTGTTTAATATCTTGTTTCATTTCCAGAAACTCTTCTTCCGTATAAACAAAATCACCACCACGAGGCCGGATAATAACGTGCATTTTGATGGTTAGTTTTTCGCGAACTCGTTCTGCAGTTATCAAATTTGGCGTTGTTCCGCCAAGCTGCATATCATCACATAATTCGATTCTGTCCGCACCATTGTCTTGCGCAATTATCGCCGATTCGTAATTGAAACAGGCTATTTCCAGTTGATTTTTTTTCATTTGATTGATTTAAAATTGCATCGGCTTGATGCTGCTGAACAAAAGTATAAATTAAAAACGGAACGGTCAAAGCAAGAGAAGGCAAAGGTTAAGGTAACCCAACGACGGCTTCGGCTCCGCTGAGCCGGACATAAAAAAACCTGCTCTAAAAAAGAGCAGGTTTTGAAATATAATGCAAGATGAATTAATTACCATTTAATAATTGCGCTTGCCCAGGTAAAACCACTACCAAAAGCAGCCAGAACCACTGTATCTCCTGATTTAATTTTCCCTTGTTCCCACGCTTCTGTCAAAGCAATCGGAATAGAGGCAGCAGTAGTATTTCCGTACTTCTGAATGTTATTGTGCACCTGATCGTCACTCAATTTGAATTTGTTCTGAATGAATTGCGAAATTCTTAAATTCGCCTGATGCGGAATCAACATATCAATATCAGAAACCTGCAAACCATTTGCTTCTAATCCTTCGTTGATGACCTCAGCAAAACGAACTACTGCATTTTTAAATACAAATTGTCCGTTCATGTACGGGTAATAACTCTCGTCGTTCGGGTCATTATCTGCAATAATATCAGTCACCCAACGCGCTCCCATTCCTGGTGCCTGCAAAGCCAATTCTTCAGCATGCTGTCCTTCTGAATGCAAATGTGTCGATAAAATTCCTTTTGTCAAATCTTCTTCACGGCTCAAAACCGCTGCTCCTGCTCCATCTCCAAAAATTACCGAAACGCCACGACCACGGGTTGTCATATCCAGT
This sequence comes from Flavobacterium sp. N502536, assembly GCF_025947345.1. Classification (NCBI taxonomy): domain Bacteria; kingdom Pseudomonadati; phylum Bacteroidota; class Flavobacteriia; order Flavobacteriales; family Flavobacteriaceae; genus Flavobacterium; species Flavobacterium sp. N502536. The sequence goes on from NZ_CP110011.1 coordinate 974,614, forward strand.
CCTGTTGAATGTACTTCTGAACCGATCACCAAAATATTTTTATACATTCCGGTTTTGATATATTGATCGGCAACCGACAATGCATAGACAAAACCTGAACATTGATTTCTAACATCCAGTGCTCCTACCGTACGCAATCCTAAATCACGTTGTACCAAAACTCCCGGCCCTGGAAAATAGTAATCCGGACTTAAGGTAGCAAATACTACAAAATCAATATCTTCTTTGGCTACGCCAGAACGTTCTATAGCAATTTTAGCTGCTTTTACTCCCATTGTAGTTGTGGTGTCTTCTCCACGAATAATATGTCTACGCTCCTGAATTCCTGTTCGTTCCTGAATCCATTCATCATTGGTATCAATTATCTTAGACAAATCATCGTTGGTCACAACATTTGAAGGGACATAATATCCTAAGCCCGCTATTTTTGAATGATACATATTCTTTTATTATTTGTTAAAAAATTGTAATGCAAATTTAAGTATAGTTTAAAACATTAGCGTCCAAATTAGTGTTTTTTTCGTAATTGGCAATTTAATATACTTTAATTATACATCGAATTCTGACAGTTTAGATTCTGAAAAAACAGTTTTCGCCTCAAAAACGTGAAAAGTATCAAAAATAACTCCTAAAATGTAACAAGTTTAAAGTACTTTAGTCAAACATATACGAATACCTATTTTAAATCCGTAAAATTCAAATTATGAAATTAAAGGTCACATTACTCTTGTTTCTTAACATTGGCTTTTTTGCCTTTGCACAGGAAAATCTCACCTACCAAAAACCATCAAAATCTATTTTAGATTTAGCCGATTACGAAAAAGCTCCTACGGTATCTATGGATACTAAAAAAGAAAATATGTTGCTGATGTACAGAAGTACATACAAAACACTAGACGATTTAAATCAGGAAGAACTTCGATTAGGAGGTTTAAGAATTAATCCGGTAACAAACATTTCGAGCTCTGTAACGTATACCACCAATCTTAAATTAAAAAAAATTAGCGGTAAAGAAGGAGAAGTTCAGGTTACAGGATTACCTGAAAATGCAAAAATAAGCAATATCCTTTGGTCTCCGAATGACAAGAAAATATTGTTTTCGCACACCACAAATACTGGTGTTGAGCTTTGGTTTTTGGATGTTGCAACTGCAAAAGCAACCAAACTTACCGAAGCAACGGTTAATGCCAATTTAGGAAACCCGTTTAGCTGGTTTTTAGACAATGAAACTATTTTGGTAAAAATGCTTCCGAAAAACAGAAAACCATTACTGGATGCTAAAAAAGATCTTCCAACAGGTCCGATTATCTCTAACACTGCGGGAACAAAATCTCAAAACAGAACCTACCCGGATATGTTGAAAAATCAAAATGACGAAATTAATTTTGAGAACATTATCACTTCTGAACTGTACAAAGTTAACCTTAACGGAACTGCTACTTTGTTTAAAGAAGCAGCCATGTATTCGGGAGAAAGAATTTCACCAGACGGTAATTATATCATGTTAACAACGATTCAAAAACCGTTTTCATATGTAGTGCCTTTATTCAGATTTCCATCCCGAACTATTGTTTATGATGCAAGAGGAAAAGAGATCAAATTGGTTAATGATGTTCCGTTAAACGAAATAATCCCTAAAGGTTTTATGGCTGTTCGAAAAGGGAAAAGAGAAATGACCTGGAGAAATGACAAACCGGCAACCTTATCTTATGTGGTAGCTTTAGACGAAGGAGATCCTGCAAACAAAGTTGATTTTAGAGACGAAGTTTTTCTTTGGGACGCTCCATTTACAAATGAGGGAACATCTTTAGTAAAAGTACCTCAACGTTATGCCGAAATTACATGGGGGAACGACAACGTTGCTTTTTTAACGGATCAATGGTACGATACCCGTAATACAAAAACGTATTTCATCAATCCATCTAATCCTGCACAGCAGCCAAAAGTAATTACAGACAGAAACCAACAGGATGTTTACTCAGATCCGGGCGTTTTCGAAACCAGAAAAAACGAATACAATAAGTACGTTTTAGCCATCGAAAAAGACAATGCTTACCGTATTGGAGAGGGATACACTAAAGAAGGACAATTTCCATTTATAGATGAATTCAATCTTAAAACATTACAATCAAAACGTATTTACACTTCAACTTACAAAGACAAAAAAGAAGATATACTAGAAATTGAAGATTTTAAATCTGGGAAAGTTTTAGTACAAATTCAGTCTAAAAGTGAGTATCCTAATTATTACTTCAGAAATATTAAAAAACAAAACAGCTTAACACCGATTACTTCTTTTAAAAATCCGTTTGAAAGCATTAAAAATGTGAGCAAAGAGGTGATCAAATACAAGCGTAAAGATGGTGTTGAACTTTCGGGAACTTTATACTTACCTGCCGGTTATGATAAAGCAAAAAAAGAGAAACTCCCTTTATTAATCTGGGCTTACCCGGCTGAGTACAAAGACAAAAACAGCGCAGGACAATCAACTCAAAATTCAAACGAATTTACCACTCCTTATTACGGTTCATTTGTGTATTGGGTAACCAAAGGATATGTAGTTTTAGACGACGCTGCTTTCCCAATTATTGGAGAAGGTACTACAGAACCAAATGATAATTTCATTTCTCAATTGGTAGACAATGCTGCTGCTGCGATTGATGCCGTTGATGCTTTAGGCTACATCAACCGTAAAAAAGTAGCTGTTGGAGGACATTCTTATGGCGCTTTTATGACAGCTAATTTACTAACGCATTCCAACCTTTTTGCTTGTGGAATTGCCCGAAGTGGTGCTTACAACAGAACACTGACTCCATTTGGATTCCAGACAGAACAACGTAACTACTGGGAAGTTCCGCAAGTTTACACGGCAATGTCTCCTTTTATGAATGCAGACAAAATGAAAACACCTCTTTTGTTAGTTCATGGTGAAGCCGATAATAATCCGGGAACTTTTACTTTACAAACAGAGCGTTATTACCAGGCTTTAAAAGGTTTGGGAGCAACTGCAAGAATGGTTATCTTACCTAAGGAAGCACACAGTTATGTGGCCAAAGAAAACATCCTGCACCTGTTATGGGAACAAGATCAGTTTTTAGAAAAATACTTAAAAAACTAGATTAACCTAATCTATAAAACAAACCTGACAGGTTTTTGAAACCTGTCGGGTTTAATATAAAAAGCCCTAAACTTACAGTAAGTTTAGGGCTTTTATTTTATAGGTAATTCAAACCTAGAAATATTTCCTGTTCCAGAGGCAAATCTATTTCACTTTCAAAAAACACCAGTTGTCTTTTATAAACCGTTTCAATGAGATAGTGATTTCCTCTAAAATAAGTTCTTCTGATTTTTACCGGCAGATTCGATTCGGTAACCATTTTAAACTGATGCGGATACACCAGCGTTTTATGCGTTTGATCTTCATAAGGAACCAACAAATGCGTCGGGACCTCGTTTACCTCTCCAAAAAGCGAGGCTACATACTTTGTTTCGGGATCCTCGTAAATTTTGGTTGGATTATCCTTAATAATGATTTCTCCGTTTCGCATCACAATTGCTTCATCGGCAAATGACAAAGCATCTGTACTATCATGTGTTGCAATGATACAGGTAATTCCTTTTTGCTTTAAGTAACGAAATAAGTTTCGGCGCAATGCATTTTTTCGGAAAGCATCAATTTGACTGAAGGGTTCATCCAATAAAATGACTTCGGGTTCTAAAGCCAGAACTCGCACCAAAGCAACTCTTTGCTGCTGTCCTCCACTCAAAAACTTAGCTTTTACATTCGAGAACTGCTCCATTTCTACCATTTCCAACAGCTCCTGAACGCGCAGTTTTTTCATATTTGCAAAACCATTCGACAGAAACTTCCCTACATTTTCAGCTACTGTTTCAAAAGGAGACAAATCAAAATCCTGTGCCAGATATTTCATAAAAGGCATTCCGGGAATCAGATTGTATTTTGGACCTAAAATAGGTTTTTCATTGTAAAAAATCTTGCCTTCGTCTAAGTTGTACAAACCGTACATTAACTTTAGAAGTGTACTTTTTCCACAGCCGCTTTCGCCAATAATGGCAATATTCTCACCTTTATTTATGGTAAAAGAAACGTTTTTTATAACAGGGTTTTCGGTGTACGAAAAAGAAATATTTTGAATGTCAAGCATGGGTCGTATTTGAAAGGCCAAATTTACAATGTTTAATTTCTAAAGTCAAAAAAAAGCTGCTTCAATTATGAAACAGCTTTTAAGAAATTTTATTGCGTTTGAAAACTATTTTCCAGCCTGAGCTTTAGCGTCATTTACCATTTTGTCATTTGCAGTGATCGAAAACTCTACACGACGGTTTTGCGCTCTTCCTTCCGGAGTATCGTTTGGTGCAATTGGATCAACAATACCTAAACCTGAAGTTTTGAAACGGCTTGATTTTAATCCTTTTGAAACCAAATAAGCTTGCACAGAAGCTGCTCTTTGTCCTGAAAGTGTCAAGTTGTATTCTGGTCTTCCTGTATTATCAGTGTATCCGAAAATTTGAATATCCGTATCTCCGTATTCAGTAAATACAGGTACCAATTTATCTAAATTTGCTTTAGCCTGAGATGTTAAAGAAGATTTATTCGTATCAAAACGAACTGCATTTTCATTTAAAGTTAAGTGAATTCCTTCTCCTACTCTTTCTACATCTGCACCTGGTAAAGCCTGATCAATTTCACGGGCTTGTTTGTCCATTTTATTTCCAATAAGAGCACCAGTTCCTCCACCTACAGCAGCTCCAATTGCAGCTCCTAAGGCAGCGTTTCCGCCTTTTCCTAGGTTATTTCCTAAAACAGCACCTATGATACCACCCGCAACCACTCCAATTCCGGCTCCTTTTTGAGTATTATTTGCATTCTTTACCGAATCACAACTTGTAAAAAAACTTGCCAATACAAGTAAACTACTCAAACCTAAAACTGTTATTTTTCTCATCTTTCTCTATTTTTAATATTAATTGGCTCTTTGAAACTGGTAAACTACATCTTTCGTTTGTCCACCCACATTAATGTTATCGATCAACTGAAATGAACTTTCAGTTAAACCTGCAACTTTTAGTAAGTAGCCATCTCTCACTTTTTTTGCTTTGATACCCGCATCCAGAATTTTAAGTACAAACAATCCCTGATTGTTAATACTCCAAACAATCGGAGAACTAAATCCGGTACAGCTTGCTGCTGTCAAAGCCATCGTTCCCTTATTATTATTGGAGATAAAACTCCACGTACTTCCAATAAAACATTTAGAATCTGCAAGATCGAAAGAATTTACCTTGATATACTCAGAACCTGGATAAGATACATTGGTTAATACCCAATTTCCTTTAAGAGCTACTTGAGAAGGTCTGTCAAGTTTAGTCGATAACGTAGTTGCTCCGGATGAAGCTGTTGTAGACGAAGCTGATTTACACGCGAAAAACATCGTGGCGATCATGCAAATGAAAATAATTTTCTTCATTTTGTACATTTTTTTTAGAGTTAATACTGACACGTTTAACAATTATTATACCACAAAGATACAATTCATAGGGATACCCTCGGTTTCAGAATCTAATTATTTTCTTTCAAAATTAACACTTGCGCCATTTTGTCACCTAAAAAAACATTGGTATTCTATTTGAAGAAATGAAAATCATCACATTAAACTAAAAAATTAAAAAATATGACAACAGGTAAAATTAATGTTTCGGTAGAAAACATCTTTCCCTTAATCAAAAAATTCTTATACAGCGATCACGAAATTTTCTTGCGTGAGCTGGTTTCAAACGGAACGGATGCTACTTTAAAGCTAAAACACCTTATTAGTATTGGTGAAGCTAAAGTAGAATACGGAAATCCGGTTATTGAAATTAAAGTAGACAAAGAAGGTAAAAAAATTCACATTATCGATCAGGGTCTGGGAATGACAGCTGACGAAGTTGAAAAATACATCAATCAGGTTGCCTTTTCAGGAGCTGAAGAATTCCTGGACAAATACAAAGATTCTGCTAAAGATTCTGGTATTATTGGTCACTTTGGTCTTGGTTTCTATTCTGCCTTTATGGTTGCAGAAAAAGTAGAAATCATCACCAAATCATACAAAGACGAACCAGCTGCACACTGGACTTGCGACGGAAGCCCTGAATTTACTTTAGAGCCAGCTGACAAGACTTCACGTGGTACTGAAATCATTTTACATATTGCCGAAGATTCTCTTGAGTTTTTAGAAGATTCAAAAATCAGCGGATTATTGAATAAATACAACAAGTTTATGCCAGTTCCAATTAAATTTGGAACCAGAACAGAGACGCTTCCAAAACCGGAAGATGCTCCGGAGGACTACGTAAATGAGACTGTTGAAATCGACAATATCATCAACAACCCAACTCCGGCATGGACAAAGCAACCAAGTGAGTTATCTGACGAAGATTACAAAAACTTCTACAGAGAATTATACCCAATGCAGTTTGAAGACCCATTGTTCAACATCCACTTAAATGTAGATTATCCTTTCAACTTAACCGGAATTTTATACTTCCCTAAGTTAGGTTCGGACATGCAGATTCAAAAAGATAAAATTCAGTTGTACCAAAACCAGGTTTACGTTACCGACAACGTAGAAGGAATTGTACCTGAATTTTTAACGATGTTAAAAGGTGTTATCGACTCTCCGGACATTCCATTGAACGTTTCCCGTTCAGGATTACAAGCCGATGGTGCAGTTAAGAAAATCTCAAACTACATTACCCGTAAAGTAGCCGATAAACTAAAAGCTTTATTCAACGAAAACCGTGCTGATTTTGAGCAAAAATGGAACGATATTAAAATCGTTTTAGAGTACGGAATGCTTTCTGAAGATAAATTCTACGAAAAAGCAGGTGCATTTGTATTGTATCCAACAGTGGACAACACTTACTTTACACTTGAAGAATTAAAAGAAAAACTAAAAGAAAACCAAACCGACAAAGACGGAAAACTGGTAATTCTTTATGCAGGAAACAAAGATGCACAGCACTCTTATATTGAAACAGCAAAAGAAAAAGGATACCAAGTATTACTTTTAGATTCGCCAATTATCTCACATTTAATTCAAAAAATTGAAGGTGACAACAGCGGTTTAACTTTTGTACGCGTCGATTCTGACCATATTGATAACCTGATTAAAAAAGAGGAAAACACTATCTCTAAGTTGTCTGACGAAGAAAAAGAAACTCTAAAAACTTCTTTAGAAACTTACATTCCTAAAGCATACTCGGTACAACTGGAAGCAATGGACAGCCAGGCAGCTCCATTTATCATAACGCAACCGGAATTTATGCGAAGAATGAAAGAAATGAGCCAGTCAGGTGGTGGCGGAATGTTTGGAATGGGTAATATGCCGGAAATGTACAATTTAATTGTAAACACCAATTCTGACTTAGCAACAAGCATCCTGAACACAGAAGACAAAACACATCAGGAGCACTTGGTAAAACAAGCTTTAGATTTAGCGAAACTATCTCAAAACTTATTAAAAGGAGAAGCTTTAACGGCTTTTGTAAAAAGAAGTTTTGAAATGATTAAATAAAACTTTTTACCAAATAAGTTTTTAATGTTAAAACGAAGCCCCGTAAGCACAACTTACGGGGCTTCTTGTTTTATAATCCTTTCAAACAAAAAACTTTACATCTTCAGACTTACAGGATTTTTTATTACGATTCATTTTTTTTATTACATTTGAAAGCCTTTTAATCTAATCAAAAACAAAAAACTACTATGAAAAAATCGATCTTTTCATTACTAATCCTTTGTGGAACAGCACTAACCTACATTTCCTGTTCAAACAACGATGACAAAAACAATCAATCCGACGTATCTACCGTTGGAGCATCTATTGCCATTGATGCCACAAACGAAATGGACATTAAAACCGGATTAATTGTTTCGGCAAAAAACACGACTACCACAAAGTCAAATGAAACCACACCCGGAATTTGTGCGACAATTACAATTGCACAACAAAACGCGGCCTCTTATCCAAAAGTATTTACGGTTGATTACGGAACAACTGGCTGTGCTGACAACCAAATAACCCGAAAAGGAAAATTAAAAATCACGCTTTCCGGTCCGATAATTACAACCGGAAGTAAAATGACAATCGAAAGAATCGACTATTCTATTAATGGAGTAAAACTGGAAGGAACAATCGAATACACCAACACCACAACGGTGGCAACAGTACCACAATGGACCCGAAAAGTGACCAATGGAAAGTTTACCGATTTAATAGGCAGAGTTTATCTAAGCTCCGGAACATGGACTGTAAAGCAAACTACTGGCGTTGACACTCCATATGTTTTAGAAGACAACACTTATGAAATGACCGAAGGAAACCACACCATTACCACTTCCAGCGGAACGACTCTAACCCTAACCGTTCAGGAATCACTGATAAAAAAATACGCTTGCGAATTTGTATCCAAAGGAAAACTAAAAGTTCAGGGTGGCTTACTTAACGGAGTAGTTGATTATGGCAATAATGAGTGCGATGGCAAATTTACTTATACACACGAAAACGGAACCGCATACAACCTCAGCATGTAATCCCTTTTTTCTTAAAAATATCAAATCCCAATTTAGAAATAGATTGGGATTTATTTTTTCGCAAAATTTAAATACTACCTCATTACATTCAAACTATTTTCTTTATTTTGCAGCAAAATCTAAAAAACCAATGAAAAAATCAATTATTGCTTTTGTTACACTTGCTCTATTGGCATCATGCAGCAAAAAAGAATCAACTGACGGTTTGCACCTTACAGGAAATATAAAAGGATTAAAAAACGGAACTTTATACATTCAGAGAATCGTTGACACCACACTTGTTGCTATTGACAGCATCAAAATAGACGGAAATTCTTCATTTGAAAGCAACATAAAATTAGAGTCACCTGAAATGCTTTATTTATTCCTGGACCGTGGAGTAACCAATTCATTGGACAACAATGTTATGTTTTTTGCTGAACCGGGAAACATTAATATCGATACGAACCTGGATAATTTTATCTATGGAGCAAAAATTACAGGATCTAAGAATCAGGAATTATACGAAGAATACAAAAAGATCAATTCCCGATTTAACGACGAAAGTCTTGCTATGGTCGAATCTCGCTTTAAAGCTGTAAAAAGACAGGATCAAAAAGCGATTGACAGCATCAACATCAAACAGGAGTCTAACATCAAAAGAAAGTACTTATACGCTACCAACTTTGCCCTTAACAACAAAGATCACGAAATAGCCCCTTATATTGCTTTAGCTGAGATTTACGACATCAATGTTAAGTTTCTGGATACGATTCAAAAATCGATGACACCAAAAGTAGCAAGTTCGCTATACGGTAAAAAATTAACGAAATACATTGCTGACATCAAAAAAGAGCAGCAAAAATAATTCCCATAAAAAATGTCCTGAATAGTCAGGACATTTTTTTTAGCTTAAATTTTCAGTCAATCGATTGACCAAAATCTTATAATGTGGAATTTACGAAACTACATATTCCTTCTTTGCTTATCTTCCAAGCAGCGCACCCAGAATTCCAAACACAAATATAAGTCCGTATAATGCTAAAATCGCCAGCATAAAAATACCTACAAACTTATAATGTGATTTAAGATACCCCAAAGAATTCGTCAACAGCTCCGAGTCGTTATCCCTAAAAGCCCTCTTCGTATTTACCGCAAACTTGTACAGATAATACACCGGGAAGAAATAAATCGCCGCAATAAAAACATAGAAAAATCCCATCATCGCTCCAAACGAGCCTCCGAATGCTCCCATTCCGGCCATACTGTTACCCATTGCAGAAAAAATAGTTCCGGCAAAAACAGCGATTAAAATCATTAATCCAATCCCTACAAACCCTAAAATAGACAAAAAATAAGCCCATTTAGCGGTTTCCTTTAAAAAGTCTTTCGCAGTTTGGTCAAGCTGCAACTCAAATTTTTCAAAAACTGACGTTTCTTCCATTTTTAATTTGTTTTTTGGTTAAGTAACAAACATAAGAAAAATAGTGTTACGATATATTTAAAAGAAATACTACCACTTTAATTAACAAAATTGAAATCAACACAAAATGTGGTGGAGAAATATAAAAATCCAATCACTGACTGCTCTTTGACAAGATCGATTCTTAGCCTAACCTAAGATTAATTTTACAATCGGATGATTTGTCAAATCCGAATAATTGACTTACTTTAGTCCCTAACCTCCTATAGCAAAGGAAGATTACTAGTAATTACCACACAGAACCAACTTCAGTATTAAAAAACGACAGTAACGATTATTTCTATGAAACGAATTTTTAATTTTTTACCATTTATCTTCTCCGTACTTTTTATTAGCTCCAATTCATATGGACAACAAAAAGACAATTATTCTGCTAAAATTGACAGCTTAATTCAACTTACAAGTCCAAGAAGCTTTAATGGTGTTGTATTAATAACACAAAAAGGAAAGGTAAAATACTCAAAGGCTTTTGGCTATTCTGATATCGAAAAGAAAACACCATTGACACTAAAAGACAATTTCAGAATTCAGTCCAATACCAAACAAATTACAGCAGTACTAGTTTTAAAAGAGGTTGAGAAAGGAAAAATAGACCTGGAAAAACCAATTAAAAAATACTTACCTGAATTGCAACAAACATGGGCAGATACAGTAACGGTTCATCAACTGCTAAATATGTCTTCCGGAATAGTATCCTTAGACAAACCCTTACGATTTAAACCCGGAACAGACTTCTATTACAGTAATCCTGGATATGGATTATTAGGACGACTGATTGAAAAAGTTACAACTAAAAAATTTACTGAGGCAGCCAACAGTCTGTTTAAAGACTTAGGAATGAAAAACACCTATTGTTATGAAATGAACAAAGTCAATCCAAATCTTATAAATGGATACTGGCATACAAAAGATTCAATTGAGGTCGTAAATTTTAACAACATGAAGTTTACTGATCAATCCTGGGCAAACTTTATCCCTACGGGAGGAATTATCTCTAATGCAACTGATTTAAACATCTGGGACACCAAACTTCACAAGGGCAAAATATTACAACCAAAATCTTATTATGCTATGACAAATTCGACAGTTGTAGAATCTGATTTAACCTTTGGTGAAACAAAATCAAATTACGGTTATGGAGTTAATATAAATGGAGAAAAACAATATAAATACATTGGTCATGCCGGAAGAGGGATAGGATTTGTAAGTCTTAAATTTTATTTCCCAGAAAAGGATTTGGACGTAATTATTTTGGAAAACATTTATAGCAGGGATGATACTATTGTTTACCATTTCGAAAAAAGCATAAGACAAATTATCATGAAAAGTACACTAGCAAAATAATACCTATTGACAACACAGGTTTTATATTCATCTTGTGGTGGTTCTGGAACAATTTAAAGTTTTAAAGTCAGTCCGAAACCTAAAGTTTCGGATTCTTTAATCCGCTACAATGGTAAAACCCGGAACCGCTATACAATTGCGCACTGTTCAAATGAAGCCGTTAAAAACAACGGAATATAGCTTATAAGAAATGAAGATTTAGAACCTCACAACCAGATTGCAAAAATCGACCTGATCCCTAACCTCCACTTTACTTATTTCGTTTAAGAGCAAAAAAAAACCACCACTAAAAAGTGATGGTTTTACGTTGAGCCGGCGGAGGGACTCGAACCCACGACCTGCTGATTACAAATCAGCTGCTCTAGCCAACTGAGCTACGCTGGCGACTCATTACGGGTGCAAATATAAAATGGATTTTTTAATTTTCCAAAATTAATTTACTGCTTATTTTATTAAAAAACCACCACTAAAAGTGATGGTTTTGTTGAGCCGGCGGAGGGACTCGAACCCACGACCTGCTGATTACAAATCAGCTGCTCTAGCCAACTGAGCTACGCTGGCGACTCATTACGGGTGCAAATATAAAGCGGTTTTTCGTTTTACCAAAATAAATTTGCACTTTTTTATACTTTTTTTTGCTTACAATTCGTTGATTTTAGCAATCAATTGATTAGCAGTTTCTTCCAATTCAACGTTGATTTGTTTGAAGTGTGCTTTTTTGTTTTCAACGTTCTTAGCATTTACTTTTGTGATCAAAGTATCAAATGCAGCAATAGCCTGATCGATCAAAGCATTCGTTTCCGGAGTAGGATTTCCTGTTGTTGACATTTCAAACAAGTAAATTGCCTCAATAATATCTCCTAATACAAAATTGATGTCTTTCTTTAAGTTTTTAACGTTTGCCATTTTTATTTTTATTTTAATTTGCGACTGCAAAAGTACACATTATCTTTTTATTACGCGCTATGAAATGTAAATTTCTAAAATTGAAGCATTTCCATCTAAAACAAATGTATTTATCTCAGCAGGAACCAAAACGGTATCTCCTTTTCTATAGAATCCTTCAAAACCTTCATATTCGATTTTAAAATCTCCATCGATACACATATACACCGTGAAAGTTTCTCCTGATTTAGAGATTTCAGTCTTACTTGCTAACGGAATAAAATTAGTGGTAAAATAAGGACAATCTACCACAACATTAGATGTGTTTACTTTTGTCTCATAATTCTTTTGCGTTTCTACTTTATTGTAATTTATAGCATCCAGCGCCAAATCTACATGAAGTTCTCTCTTATTTCCCTGTGCATCCGTACGGTCAAAATCGTACAAACGATAAGTTACATCAGAGGTCTGTTGAATCTCGGCAACAACTAATCCCGAGCCAATAGCATGAACAGTCCCTGTCTCTAAAAAGAAAACATCACCCCCCTTTGCTTTCACTTCATCTAAAATTGAAACCAAAGTTTTATCTTCTAAATGCTTCAGATATTCTTCTTTATTAGAATCTTCTTTAAAACCTACAATAATTCTGGCATCAGCATCGGCCTGCATGACATACCACATTTCTGTTTTACCAAAAGAATTGTGTCGTTCTTTAGCTAATTCATCATTTGGATGTACCTGAATCGAAAGATCTTCACGAGCATCCAGATATTTAAAAAGTAACGGAAATTGTTTTCCAAACTGACTGTAGACTTTTGTTCCTAAAATTTCATTTGGCATTTCGGCAATAAGCTCCATTAGAGACTTTCCTTTCAAAACCCCGTTTGAAACCATACTTACATCCCCTTCAACAGCGGATAACTCCCAGCTCTCACCTGTATTTTTTGAGGTGATTGCTTTATTAAGAACCGTTTTTAGTTTTTCTCCTCCCCAAATTCTATCTTTTAAAATAGGCACAAACTGTAAAGGATATAATTTTATACTCATGTATTTTTTTTATTTTTATTCAATATTATTTTCTATTCTACAATACAAGCTCTTTGATTGTCTCCATTGCTTTCTCGATGTGTTTTGCAGCATTCATGCTATCAAAAATCAAAATGACTACTCCATTTTTATCAATAATGTAAGTAACCCTTCCCGGCAAAAGACCAAACAAGTTATTGCGCACTCCAAAAAGATTGCGCAGCTTTTTATCCTGATCCGACAATAGTATAAAAGGCAATTGATGCTTGTGGGCAAATTTATGATGCGATTTTACACTATCGCTACTTATACCAATAACTTCGGCACCCAAATCTTTGAAATCTTCGTATTGATCTCTAAAACTACAGGCTTCAGTGGTACATCCAGGCGTATTATCTTTTGGGTAAAAATAAATCACAAGCGGCTTTCGACCCAAAACACTTTGGCTTTCAAAAACTTCTCCATGACTATCTTTTGCAGTAAAATTCGGAACTATATCTCCTATTTTTAATGACATTTATTCTTCTCCTTTATAAGTTACAAAATTGCGGTCCGTTTCATTCAAAACAATTTCTAAATCAAAATCAGGTTGAATTCTTTTTTTAATTTTATTCCATATCACAACAGCAATATTTTCAGCTGTTGGATTCAAATCCTGAAATTCCGGAACATCCAGATTCAGGTTTTTGTGATCAAACGGTACCTCTACTTCTTCTCGTATGATATCCGCTAATACTTTCACATCTAAAACAAAACCGGTTTCCGGGTCAATTTTTCCTGTAACACTTACTGTTAAACCATAATTATGACCATGAAAATTGGGATTATTACATTTGCCAAAAACAGCATCGTTTTTTTCAAATGTCCAATCTTTCCTGTGCAATCGATGTGCAGCATTAAAATGTGCTTTTCTTGATATGGTTACTTTCATTTGGGTTGGTGGTTAGTTTGGTTTAAAGTTTATGGTCTTCTAAATAATGATAAAATTCATCAAAAATTATTTTGAACCATACGGTATAAATTTGGGGTTGTCTCTGAATATCTTCTTTTACATCTTCTATTTTCATCCATTTCCAGTCTTCCACTTCTTCGCGATTGATAGCCGGATCCTCGTTGAAATAGCCAATCATAACATGATCGAGTTCATGTTCTGTCAAGCCATTATCAAAAGGAGCTTTATAAATAAAATGAAAGAGCTCTTTCAAATCTGTTTTAAACCCCATTTCCTCAAACAGTCTCCTGCTTCCGGCTTCGACATTTGCCTCTCCTTCACGTTGATGACTACAACATGTATTGGTCCAAAGCAAAGGTGAGTGATATTTTTGATGAGCACGTTGCTGTAACATTATCTCATTTTTATCATTTAAGACAAAAACGGAAAAAGCACGATGCAAAACAGCCTTTTCATGCGCTTCTAATTTTGGCATTAGGCCAATTTGCTCATCTTGTTGGTTTACGAGTATTACGTTTTCTTCTATCATAGGGCTAATTGATCAAACAAAAATACGAAAAAAGAAATGGCTTGAAAATCTCAGAAGAGATTGTGAAAAGTTTAACGAGCCCTGAACTTTACAAAAAACTGACTGTCAACAAAATACAACCCCATTATTCTTCAAACCTCTTTAAAAATAAGCCTTAAAAACTGAATCCCTTTGTTTTACGTACATAATAAAAGTTAAAACATACTTAAAAAAATCTGAATTGTAAAGTAAGCGACATTTCCGGGTGAAATCTAACCGTATCTTTGAAATACAGAATTAAAGCACTCAAAAACAATGAAAACAAAAACTCAATTTCTCAGCCTTTGCTTTTTAATTCCGCTCTTTATTTTACAGGCATGCGGACAAAACGCAAAAAAACAAAATACAAAAACGGCACTTATGGAAAACAAAATCAGCAAGCCCGGAAATCCCTATTACTCCAACACAGACACTACTAAACTCAACGTTAGCAATGCCGAATGGAAAAAGGTGCTCCCTGAAGATGTATATGCTGTCATGCGCGAAGCCGATACCGAAAGACCCTTTACCGGAAAATACTGGAAATCGGATGAAAAAGGAACCTATTATTGTGCTTCTTGCGGCAATAAACTTTTCCGCTCCGGGGCTAAATTTGCCAGCAGCTGCGGATGGCCAAGTTTCTTCGAACAAGACAACAAAAAAAGCGTGGTTTACAAAAATGATAATTCTTTGGGAATGGAAAGAATCGAAGCCTTATGCGGGCGCTGCGGCGGACATTTAGGCCACTTATTTGATGACGGACCTCCACCAACCGGAAAACGTTACTGCATGAATTCGATTGCCCTTGACTTTATTCCTGACACTAAATAAAACTGAACATGAAAAACATATTTCTGATTGGCATTTTTGCATTATCCTTAAACGGATTTGCACAAAATAGCAAAACAAAAGGCAGCTCAAATTTTGAAACAATTACACTTGGCGGAGGCTGCTACTGGTGTGTAGAGGCGGTTTACGAAAATTTAGACGGCGTAAAATCTGTAGTCTCTGGTTTTTCCGGAGGAAAAGTTGCCAACCCAACATACGAACAGGTATGCACAGGAACAACCGGACATGCCGAAGTAGTTCAAATTACTTATAATAAAAACATAACAGACCTTAACGAAATTTTCAAGGTTTTCTTTACCGTTCATGACCCGACTACCTTAAACCGACAAGGTGCCGATGTTGGGACACAGTATCGATCTGTTATTTTTTATAAAAATGACGAACAAAAAAAGGCTGCAGAAAGCATTATTGCCGAACTGAACAAAGCAAAAGTCTACAACAGCCCGATTGTAACGAAAATAGAACCTTTTAGCGTTTTCTATAAAGCTGAAGATTATCACCAGAATTACTATGCGAACAACAAAAACCAGCCGTATTGCAAAATGGTGATTCAGCCCAAGATCGAAAAATTTGAAAAAGTCTTTAAAGACAAACTAAAAAAGAAATAATACTTGTTTATAAAAGGTTAACACAAGTTGCCGTCCACACTCGTGGGCGGTTTTTTTATTTTTTTCTATTACAAAACACATCTCTTTTACACAACTTTCTGCTATAAAATACCAGTTTTAATTTTCACAAACCTGCCTGATACCAAACACTTTATTTTTTTATACCCTTTTAGAAGTCTTTTGAAAACTGAGAACTAATTTTACCGTAATTTGTATTCTCAAAATAATGTAAAAATGAAAGCACTTACCTTTTCTTCTTTCGGAAATTCGGATGTTTTGGACTATATTGAAATTCCGAATCCACAATTAAAAAACGATGAGATTTTAGTCGAAATGAAAGCCATCGGATTAAACTTTGCCGATGTTTACAGAAGAAAAGGAAACTATCATTTAAAAGGAAACCCACCTTTTATTGCAGGTTACGAAGGTGCCGGAATTATAGTAGACACTAACAATCATCCCGAATATAAAGTGGGCGATCGCGTGGCTTTCGCCGATGTTCCTTTTGCAAATGCAGAATTGGTTGCAGTAAATACCAACCACGTTTTACCTTTACCGGATATGATTTCGTTCGAAACTGCAGCAGCCGTTTTACTGCAAGGTTTAACAGCACATTATTTAGCGACCGACAGCCACAAAACCGTAAAAGGCGAGACCGTATTGATTCACGCTGTAGCCGGCGGAGTTGGACAAATTCTCACACAAATCAGCAAACTTTTAGGAGCAAAAGTAATTGGCTTAACCTCCTCTTCAGAAAAAGCAAAAGTAGCATATGATCAGGGTGCAGATCAGGTTTTTCTTTATAACGAAGACTGGAAATCCCAAATTTTCAAAACGATTGCAAATGGTGTAGATGTTGTTTACGACAGTATCGGAAGCACTTTAAACGAAAGCTTTGAAGTTACGAAAGAATGCGGACAAGTGGTTTTCTTTGGAATGGCCGGAGGCGATCCGGAACCCGTAAATCCGAGAATGTTAATGGACGGCTCTAAAACACTAACCGGAGGAGATTTATGGAGTTATTTAAATTCCAAAGAAGAAAGAATCAAAAGAGCAACTCAATTATTCAACTGGATTTCTGATGGAAAAATCAAACTTTCGGAACCCACCTCTTTCAAATTATCAGAAGGAAAACTAGCACATGATTATCTCGAAAGCCGAAAAAGTACCGGAAAGATCATTCTGATTCCTTAATTTTTTTTGCCATGAATTCCCGAATCATTTAAAATAAATTCGGGAATTCGTGGCGATTTTTTTAATGCAAAACCCAAGCGATCCCGCTTAAATCAACTTGTCAATTCCCATTTCGGTTATTTCAGACAATTCTAATATTCGGGTTACATCATTTTTATTTGCCACAAAAAACAGATAACTATCTCCTTTGGTATCATAACTCATTAATTCCAAGTCTTGCTTTGCCAGCTCTTTTTGAATGTACGGAAACAAATCATGGCTGTACGTATCTTCAGGATATTCAAAACTAAAATCCTTTCCAATCATTTCGGATACAAAATATTCAACATCTTCGGGATCAAATTTCCAGTCACTGTGCCAGGAGTTTATTCCCTCAAAAAAGTCAAATTCATAATCATAATCTTCATCCCCTTCCTCTATTCCAAAATTATCAAAAAGCACCTGAGACTGATTTTCCAGCAACTCCTCTTCGATTTCCCCTCTCGAAATTAATTCCAAAAACTCTCTAAAATGATCTATTGAAACTTCATCTGCCATTAAACTTTCAGCAGAAGGCCGAACGATTGTCGAGGGCAATTCAATTTCCATATACTCACAAATTCCCTGCAATACTGTTTTAAAATCTTTAAAACCTATTTCTTCAATTTGGTTTTTAGGTGCTTCAATATCTATTGGTTCAGCTTCCAGAAGTCCTTTTGTATAATCAAAGAAATAGCTGTTAGAGTATAGTATTTTAAAATCGTTTGACTCTAAACTATTAGTACAACAAAAGACGATAATGAAATTTTGCAAAACATGCTTCAGATGCTTTTTCATCTCTGACGAAGGCTCTGAGTAAAATTCAATATGAAGATAATTGTATGTTGGCTCCTCCAGCATTTCTTCATCAGAAAGCGGGGCAATATTTACTTTTTTGTACAATTCATTTAAAACTTCATATGCGTTTTTGAATCCGCTTTTTTCTATTTCACTTCTCCCATCTTCATGATCAAATGAACCCGGAAAAGAGTACATCGTCGCAGAAACGGTATCGTGAATTCCTTTCATTTTAAAATCCACACGACTTGACTCATTTTGCAAATAAGCATAAATAAGATCCAGAACATCAAAAGAAACAATTGATTCCGGATTGTTATTTCTTCCAAAGAAGTTAGAAAAGAAGTTTTTCATAAAAAATACTAGAGTATAAAGTTAAAAACACGCTTTACAAACATACTACTTTTACTATAAAAAGCATTCTATTTTAAAGCCTCAGCAATCATTAAAGCGCATTTTTCTCCATCAATGGCTGCAGAGATAATACCACCTGCATATCCGGCACCTTCTCCACACGGATATAGTCCTTTAATTTGTAAATGCTCATACGTTAAAGGATCTCTTGGGATTCGAACAGGAGATGATGTTCGGCTTTCCGGAGCATGTAAAATAGCTTCATTGGTCAAATAACCACGCATTGATTTTCCAAATTCTTTAAAACCTTCACGCAGAATCTGCGACAAAAATCCCGGAAAAACCTGCCCCATTTCAACCGAAGTCGTTCCGGGAACATAAGACGTTTTTGGAATATCAGCCGAAACTTTATTCTGTGTAAAGTCCACCATTCGTTGCGCCGGAACCTTCTGAGTTTCTCCAGCCAAATGCCAGGCTTTTTGTTCAATACTTTTTTGAAATTCTACCCCGGCCAAAGCTCCAAATTTTGCAAAGGGTTTAAAATCTTCCAATTTCAATTCGATTACAATCCCTGAATTTGCGGTAACCTGATCGCGTTTTGATGGAGACCAGCCATTAGTGACTACTTCACCCGGACTCGTTGCACAAGGCGCAATTACACCACCCGGACACATACAAAACGAATACATACCGCGACCGTTCACTTGTTTCACAATCGAATAGGGCGCAGGAGGCAAATGCTCACCACGATAATCGCAGCTGTACTGAATACTGTCAATTAATTGCTGTGAATGCTCTGCACGAACTCCTAAAGCAAAAGGTTTTGCTTCTATAAAAATTTTCTTTTTGTCCAGTAATTCAAAAATATCACGAGCCGAATGTCCTGTGGCAAGAATTAATTTATTGGCCAGAATCTTGTCTCCGTTTTGAGTTACAATTCCTTCAACTTCATTATTCTTTACCAGTATATCAGTAACGCGCGTGTCAAATAAAACCTGACCGCCAAACTCTATGATTTTATTTCGAATATCTTCAATAATTTTTGGAAGCTTATTGGTTCCAATATGTGGATGTGCTTCTACCAGAATATCCTCTGAAGCTCCGAAAGCAACAAGAAGTTCTAAAATTCGGGTCACATCTCCACGTTTTTTTGAGCGCGTATACAATTTCCCATCCGAATAGGTTCCTGCTCCACCTTCTCCAAAACAATAATTAGAATCTTCGTTTACCAAATGATCCACATTTATCGCCTTCAAGTCCCGACGACGCCCTCTAACATCTTTTCCACGTTCAAGTACAATTGGCTTTAAACCTAATTCTATTAATTGCAGTGCTGCAAAAAGTCCGGCCGGACCCGCACCCACAACGATCACTTCTTGTGCCGATGAGACATCTTTATACACAGGCAACTCAATTTTAGTTTCCTGAAAAGGCTCACTCTGCAAATAAATAAGGACTTTTAAATTGATTTTAATCGCTTTTTGACGTGCGTCAATCGATCGTTTCAGAATCGAAACATGTTGAATTTCTTTGGGAGAAACTTTTATTTGTTTAGACAAATGGTCTTTCAGCAACAATTCGTTTGCTGCTATTTCCGGCGTTACCTGAAGTAAAAGTTCTCTTGGCATTGTATTTTAATTTATTCAAATTAGCTTTTCTATTTATGAAAAGAACATGCAAAAATAACATTTTGATCTGAGACTTTGTACCTTTGCCCCTTTGAAACTTTGTACCTATAAATAATGTCCAGAAAAATAAAACTAATTTGGGATTTCCGCGGGCCCGCTTCTGCTAAAACAGCCGAGCATCATGAAATCCATTTGAAAGAATATATCGCCATCGAAAAGCTTCCTTTAAATATTACAGGATTTAAAATCATAAACGATATGCATGCGATCGCTTTTATGGTGGTTACCGACGAAAATATGATTGCAGTACGTGATGCGTTAAAACCACATCGCGGGGAAGTATTTGAAGGATAAACTAGAATTTTTTAAATCCCAAATTTCAAATTCCAAACTCCAATAAAAATTCCAAACTCCAATAAAAAAAATCCAAATTCCAAACTGGTTAAACAATTGGAATTTGGAATTTATATTTTGAATTTTAACTTTAGTTCGCTACCTCGCTGATAAACTTAATCCTCATCAGACGCAGTTCGTCAATATCATAATCGCCATCAAACTCTTTAAGTGCGTCCTCGATTTTATCGGATTCCGATTCCATGAAATAATCATGAATTTCTTCCTGCTGATCGTCATCAAGCATATCGTCTAACCAGTATTTGATATTCAGTTTCGTACCCGAGTACACGATTTGTTCCATTTCTTTAATCAAAGCATCCATGGAAAGTCCTTTTGCAGAAGCAATATCACTTAAAGGTAATTTTCTGTCGATATTCTGAATGATGTATAGTTTATTGGCCGAATTGACTCCGGTAGATTTCACAACCAGATCATCCGGACGAACAATATCATTGTCTTCCACATATCTGCTGATTAAAGACACAAACTCACCTCCATATTTTTTAGCCTTTCCTTCACCTACACCATGAATATTGAACAATTCGGTTAAACTAATCGGATATTTCAAAGCCATATCTTCAAGAGAAGGATCCTGAAAAACAACAAAAGGAGGCACTCCCAATTTCTTGGCTACTTTTTTACGCAATTCACGCAACATACCCATTAAAACTTCATCGGCCGTACCTGATGATTTTGCTGCAGTTACGATAGCTTCATCTTCAGACTCATTGTATTCATGATCTTCAGACATAAGAAATGAAACCGGTTTTTTAATGAAGTTCAATCCTTCTTTAGTGATTTTCACTACACCATAAGTTTCAATATCTTTTGACAGATATCCTGCCACTAAAACTTGTCGAAGCAGGGCCATCCAGTATTTTTCATCGTGATCTGAACCTGATCCAAAAAACGATTGTGTATCGGTTTTGTGTGCTTTAATGACCGCATTTACGCGACCAATTAAAGTAAACACAATTTCTTTTGATTTGTAAATGTGTTTGGTATCCCGAACAATTTCCAACAATTTAACGACCTGATCTTTGGCTTCAATTCTTGTTTTAGGATTGCGAACGTTGTCATCCATATCCGCACCTTCACCCGTTTCACTGTCAAATTCTTCACCAAAGTAATGCAACAGGAATTTTCGGCGTGACATCGAAGTTTCGGCATAGGCTACCACTTCCTGCAAAAGAGCAAATCCTATTTCCTGTTCTGCCACTGGTTTTCCTGACATGAATTTCTCCAGTTTCTCTACATCTTTATAGGAGTAATACGCCAGGCAATGCCCTTCTCCACCATCACGTCCGGCACGACCCGTTTCCTGATAGTAACTTTCAAGTGACTTTGGAATATCGTGGTGAATTACAAAACGAACATCAGGCTTATCAATTCCCATTCCAAAAGCAATGGTTGCCACTACCACATCTACGTCTTCCATCAGGAACATATCCTGATGTTTGGCACGGGTTTTAGCATCTAAACCGGCATGGTACGGCACAGCGCTGATACCATTAACTTGTAAAACTTCGGCAATCGACTCTACTTTTTTCCGGCTAAGGCAGTAAATAATTCCAGATTTGCCTTTATGTTGTTTGATAAATCGAATGATATCCGATTCTATATTTTTTGTTTTTGTGCGAACTTCGTAGTACAAATTCGCTCTGTTGAATGACGCTTTGAAAGTATTAGCGTCAGCCATTTCAAGGTTTTTCAGTATATCTTCCTGAACTTTTGGGGTTGCAGTTGCGGTAAGTCCAATAATAGGCACTTTCCCTAATTGTTTGATTATATTTTTCAGATTGCGGTATTCCGGTCTAAAGTCATGTCCCCATTCAGAAATACAATGGGCTTCGTCAATAGCTACAAATGAAATGGGCACACTCTGTAAAAAGGCCACATATTCTTCTTTTGTCAACGATTCAGGCGCTACATATAAAAGTTTGGTCAGACCTGAAGTGATGTCTTTTTTTACTTGGGCAATTTCTGTTTTGGTAAGAGAGGAATTTAGCACGTGGGCGATTCCGTTTTCTGAAGAAAGGCTTCGAATAGCATCAACCTGATTTTTCATCAAAGCGATCAGAGGAGAAACAACAATGGCTGTTCCATCCTGAATTAAAGCGGGTAATTGATAACAAAGAGACTTTCCACCGCCAGTTGGCATAATTACAAAAGTATTCTTCTTATCTAAAATACTCGTAATGACTTGCTCCTGCAAGCCCTTAAATTGGCTAAAGCCGAAATACTTCTTTAATTCCTTGTGTATTTCAATTTCGTTTGAATTCATTCTTTATATTAATGGATATTTTGTATAAATTTGCAACACATAAAGATACAACTTTCTTTTATACATACAAATTTTAAATATTCTGTTTTGATCACAAAAGAAAATATATTGGCGATCGCCAAAAAAACCATACTATCTGAAAGTGAAGCAATTACAAAGCTAATTGATTTTCTGGACGAAAATTTCTACGAAGCTGTCCAACGCATTTACGAAACTAAGGGCCGATTAGTGGTTACAGGCATCGGAAAAAGTGCCATTATTGCTCAAAAAATGGTCGCTACTTTTAACTCAACCGGCACGCCATCTATGTTCCTTCACGCCTCAGAAGCCATCCATGGCGACTTGGGAATGATACAAAACGACGACATTGTAATCTGCATTTCAAAAAGCGGAAACAGTCCTGAAATAAAAGTATTGGTTCCTCTATTAAAACGTTTTGGAAACATTTTAATCGGAATAACCGGAAATGTAACTTCATTTTTAGCTAAAGGTTCTGATTATGTTCTGAATACCACTGTTGAAATGGAGGCCTGCCCGATAAATTTGGCACCAACAAACAGCACCACTGCTCAACTTGTTATGGGTGATGCTTTAGCTGTTTGTTTGATGGAAATGCGTGATTTTAAACCTGAAGATTTTGCAGTTTATCATCCTGGTGGCGCTTTAGGAAAAAAATTACTCCTTCGCGTTAAAGACATGATTGAACATTCGTTAAAACCAATGGTAAGTCCGGACACCTCAATCAAAAAAGCTATTTTTGAGATCTCTGAAAAAAGACTGGGAGTAACCGCAGTAATCGAAAACGATAAAATTGTAGGCATCATTACCGATGGAGACATCCGAAGAATGTTAAACGACAGAGATTCTATTGCTGATTTAACGGCAAAAGATATTATGTCTAAAAATCCTAAATTCGTATCTTCAGAAACAATGGCGGTTGACGCTTTGAATATTTTAGAAGATTTTTCGATAACACAACTTATCGTTGCTGATAATGGAGAGTACAAAGGCGTATTACATTTACATGACATTTTAAAAGAAGGAATCGTATAATGGCAAAAAAAAACCTTGGCGAGATGTCGTTTCTGGATCATCTTGAAGAATTAAGATGGTTACTGGTTAGAAGTACAATTGCAATTATGATAATGGCATTTGTAACCTATTTTGTAAGTGATTATTTGTTTGATGAAATTATCCTGGGGCCAACCAGACCTACTTTTTTTACCTATATCTGGTTTTGTGATTTGTCGCACCAGCTTGGTTTCGCTGACAGTATCTGCATTACGCAGCTGAATTTTATTATCCAAAATACGGAAATGGAAGGTCAGGTAAATATTTTTGTCTGGATGTGTATTTTAGCCGGTTTTATTTTGAGTTTCCCCTATATTTTATGGGAAATCTGGAAATTTATCAGCCCTGCTTTATATGAAAAAGAGCGAAAAAATGCCAAAGTATTCATCTTCACTTCCTCTTTACTTTTTTTCTTAGGAGTATTGTTCGGATATTTTGTAGTTATTCCAATGTCTGTAAATTTCGTAGCTACTTTCTCTGTGAGTGATGTTGTAAAAAATCAATTCACGCTGGACTCTTATATGGGTATGGTAAAAACAAGTATATTGGGTAGTGCGATCTTTTTTGAATTGCCAATCGCCATTTACTTCTTAACCAAACTAGGATTAGTAACTCCTGAATTTCTGAGAAAATACTGGAAATATGCCGTAATCATCATTTTGATTATTGCCGCTATCGTAACCCCTCCAGATGTAGTAAGCCAGACTATCGTGGCCATACCAATGTTGCTTATTTACGAAGTCAGTATCCTGATTTCTAAGATTGTTTATCGAAATAAAATGAAAGAAAATGTCTGATATCATACAAGAATTTAATGATTACCGTTCTAAAATGAACGAAAAATTATTGGCCGACAACAATAAAATTGTAAAAAGAATTTTCAATCTTGATACGAATGCTTACGCTCCGGGAGCTCTTGATGTAAAAACAAAAGAGCTTTTAGGATTAGTAGCTTCGGCGGTTTTGCGTTGTGACGACTGTGTAAAATACCACCTCGAAACCAGCCATAAAGAAGGAGTTACCAAAGAAGAAATGATGGAAGCAATGGGAATCGCAACTTTAGTTGGCGGAACCATCGTAATTCCGCATTTGAGAAGAGCTTATGAATTTTGGGAAGCTTTAGAAGAGCAAGGGAATTAGAAAATGAGACAATTATTCAATTAGATAATTTTCTTGACAATATGTTAATTCACTTATTCTATTGATTTATTTTCTTTTATTTTGCCCATTGGAGATATAATTATCTCATTATCAAATTGACACATTATCTAATTAAAAAAAATGAAGCTAAGAGCCGATAATTTAATCAAAACCTATAAAGGACGTAGTGTTGTAAAAGGGATTTCTGTTGAAGTTAATCAAGGGGAAATCGTTGGTCTTTTAGGGCCTAATGGTGCAGGAAAAACGACTTCGTTTTACATGATTGTGGGATTGGTAAAACCAAACTCAGGTAATATTTATCTGGACGATCTGAACATTACCGATTATCCTATGTACAAACGTGCCCAACAAGGAATTGGTTATTTGGCGCAGGAAGCTTCTGTTTTTAGAAAATTAAGCATAGAAGACAATATCCTGAGTGTTTTGCAATTGACGAAACTATCGAAAGAAGAACAGATTGCAAAAATGGAGAGCTTAATTGAAGAATTCAGCTTAGAACACATTCGTACCAACAGAGGAGATTTACTTTCAGGGGGAGAACGTCGTCGTACGGAAATTGCCCGTGCTTTGGCAACCGATCCAAAATTTATTTTATTGGATGAGCCTTTTGCAGGAGTTGACCCGGTTGCAGTGGAAGACATTCAGAGAATTGTAGCGCAGCTAAAAAACAAAAATATTGGAATTTTAATTACCGACCACAACGTCCAGGAAACTTTGGCCATTACCGATAAAACCTACCTAATGTTTGAAGGAGGAATTTTGAAAGCCGGAATTCCTGAAGAATTGGTTGAGGACGAAATGGTTCGTCGTGTTTATCTGGGACAAAACTTTGAGCTTCGTAAAAAGAAACTTGAATTTTAAGGAAGTTTTCAGTCGCAGTTTTCAGTCACAGTAAAACTGCGACTGAAAACTTATTCTACAGTAATAAACTGTAACTGCTCTAAATCTCCATTGTAGATATTCACATCCACACTGTGTTTAATTCCCGGCAAAGAAGCTTTTTCTGTAAACTGCCAAAATAGCCAGTCTTCTTCAATCTTCTCTCTGTAGAAATTATAGTTGGCAATCCAGAATAAATATTCTCCAAATTCTTCTTTCAGGAAATCACCATAGTAACGTTCTCCGGTATAAATAATCGGGCGCACCTGATAATGTGCTTCAACCTTATTCAGCCAACGTTTCAGGCCTTTTTTCAAACTGTCCAGCGACTGATTTTTAGGCAATCTTTCAATATCTAAAACGGGCGGTAAATCCCCTTTTTGCAGTTTTACGGTTTTTATAAAAAGATCCGCCTGCTCTATCGAGTTTTCGTTAGGACGATAGTAATGATAGGCTCCGCGTATAATCTTGTGCTTTTTTGCCCCTAACCAGTTGTGCATAAACTGCCTGTCTACTTTATCATTCCCTGCCGTAGCACGAATAAAAACAAACTGAACCGGGTATTTTTCCTCCAAAACCTCAACTTCACCCCAATGTACGGTTCCTTGAAATTCAGAAACATCAATACCAATCACTTTTCCTTTATGGTTTTCCAGAACCTGAACATTTCTAACATCTGAAAGACGTTTTTCCACAGCATCCTCTTCTAAAACTTTATTTGATTTAAAGCCAAGATAATAAGCCAGTCCATCACGATAATGATAAACTGTTGCAAAAAAAAGCAATACTAAAAAAGAATAAATGATAAAGCGAAGTCCACTTGCCAGAATCGACCTCTGAGGTTTCGATTTGCGGGAATAAGAAGTTCTTCGGGTAGTCGTTTTTCTTGCCATTCCAATAAAACTACTTTTTCAAAAACACATTATTTACCACTGAAAGCAGTACATAAATAATAATAATCAACGGAATCGCGATATAATGAAGCAACAAAAGCAAAACTACAGCAATTAGCAAAAATACGATTTGCAGCCCGTTATCTTTTAGAGTAAACTTTTTAACTTTTAAGGCAAACAACGGAATTTCGGCATTCAAAATATAAGCACTGCACAAAGTAATTCCCAATAAAACCCAATGGTTGGTTAATATTTCAAACACCAATAAAGAATCTGAAAACTTCAGAACCATAGGCAAGCTCAGAATAAAAAGAGCATTTGCCGGTGTTGGCAAACCAATAAAAGAATCGGTCTGACGGGTATCAATATTAAAATTTGCCAATCGGTAACAAGAACCTAAGGTTACTATAAATCCTAAAAAAGGAATAAAAACCGAACCAATTACTTCATGAGGGTTGGCGCTTTTCAGAAACATGGTATACATTACATAACCAGGTACCACTCCGCTGGTAACCATATCGGCCAACGAGTCTAACTGCAATCCAAGCGGACTGGAAACATTGAACAATCTGGCAAAAAAACCATCAAAAAAATCAAAGAAGATTCCCAAACAAACCATGTAAAAAGCCATTTCGTAATTGGCTTCCGAAACAAAAACAACCGCGATACAACCGCAGAATAAATTGATTAATGTGATTAAATTAGGAATGTGTTTTTTAATATTCATGATTTATAATTTTGACAAATGTTGAACGGCAAATTTCGTATAAATAAGCGACATTAACAGAAATTTTTTCTATTAAAATGCTATTCCCTCAAAAGCATTGTAAACATTTTTATATGAAAAATTTAAGTTTTACAATAATTTGAATTAGATGACTAAAATATTATATTTTTGATAAAAATTAAAACAGACTTCAGTCTGCTAAAAAATATCCGTTGAAGAAAATCTTTGTGTTTTTATTATTTTGTAGTTGCACGATTCAGTATGCACAAACCGTTCGAAAGTATTCGAATGAGTTTATGAATATTGGTGTTGACGCAGCTGCTTTAGGAATGTCGGGTGCTGTAGTTTCTTCTACAAATGATGTTAATTCCGTTTATTGGAACCCAGCCGGTCTGACGCATCTTGAAGATCATCAAATTTCACTGATGCACGCCAATTATTTTGCCAATATTGCGCAATACGACTACATTGGATATGCAAGTCCGATTGACGACAGAAGTGCCTGGGGAATCTCGATGATTCGTTTTGGCGTCGATGACATTATGGACACGACCCAGTTGATCGACAATCAGGGGAATATCGATTACAATCGAATCAGGCTGTTCTCTACTGCAGATTATGGTTTTACTTTTTCGTACGCAAGAAAATTACCGGTAGATGGTTTTCAATATGGAGTGAATGCAAAAGTAATCCGACGAGTGATTGGAAAATTTGCCAATTCCTGGGGTTTTGGTTTTGACTTTGGACTTCAATTTGAAAGAAATGGCTGGAATTTTGGTTTGATGCTTCGCGATATTACCACTACTTACAATGTATGGAATATTAATGAAGAGGAATACAAGAAAATTGCCAATGCTATTCCGGGAGAAAACAACGAATTACCAGAAAGTACTGAGATTACTCTACCAAAAGCGCAGCTGGGAATTTCTAAAAAAATTGAATTTCACAACGATTACAGTCTTTTGATTGCAACCAATTTGAATATGCGCTTTGAGCAAACCAATGATATTATTTCGACAAAAGCAGTCAGTATCGATCCTGCTCTGGGTTTTGAGTTTGGTTATACCGATCTTGTTTTTTTAAGAGCAGGAGCAGGAAATTTTCAAAATGTAACGCAATTAGACAACACTGAAAAACTAAACTTCCAGCCTAATATAGGGCTTGGTTTTAAGTACAAAGGTATTCAGGTCGACTATGCTTTGACAGATTTAGGAAATCAAAGTACAGCTTTGTATTCTAATATTTTTTCTTTAAAAGTAGATTTAGGTATCTTTAGATAATATTTGTTAATCCTCAAACTTCTTAACATTTTAAATTATGAAAAATGTCCTTTTCAAAAAAACACTTTTTAGTTTACTATTATTACTAAGTTTCCTGGGGTTTAGCCAGAATATCCCTTTAACAAAAGAGGCTAAAATAAGTGTTATTACCTGCGGATTGGGTAATGAAAGTTATACTTATTTTGGTCATACTGCAATTCGCGTCGCTGACCCGGCTAACAACATTGATGTTGTTTACAATTATGGTAATTTTGACTTTAGAACACCCAATTTTGTTGCCAAGTTTGCAAAAGGTGATCTGCAATATTTTGTAAGCGTTAGATCCTATCCTGAATTTGTAAACGATTATACAACTGAGAAGAGAAGTGTTTTTGAACAGGAGCTCATGATACCTCAGAACCTAAAGCAAACCCTTTTTAATAACTTAAATGCAACGGCACTCTCTGAA
The DNA here is from genome assembly GCF_025947345.1 of Flavobacterium sp. N502536. Classification (NCBI taxonomy): domain Bacteria; kingdom Pseudomonadati; phylum Bacteroidota; class Flavobacteriia; order Flavobacteriales; family Flavobacteriaceae; genus Flavobacterium; species Flavobacterium sp. N502536. Next base: position 1,004,011 of record NZ_CP110011.1, read on the forward strand.
GATCGTTATTACACCTATAAGTTTATTGATAAAAACTGTACTTCAATGGTCGTTGATGTCATCAATAAATCGCTCAATGGAGATGTTGTCACTAAAAAAGGAGACACAACTGAAACGTACCGATCCATTCTGTTTCCTTATTTCGATGAGCATTTTTACGATCAGTTAGGAACCAGCATTATCTTCGGAACAAAAGTAGACCAACCGGGAACCAAGATCTTTTTACCTTTCGAATTAAAAAGCAGCTTAGAGAAAACTACTTTTCAAAATCATCCTTTAGTAGGCCAAAGCAAAACTGTGCTTAATTTTGAAAAAGAAAAACCAAGTTCATGGTGGAATAACATTTACACTTATCTCCTCATACTGGCTTTTGTTGTTTTGGCGCACAATAAAGTAGTTGATAAAATCTATCTTTTGATCTTATCTCTTATAGGAATCTTTTTTGTTACTATTGGATTCTATTCGCTGCACCAGGAACTGGCAATGAACTACAATGTACTTTTACTTAGTCCGCTTTTGCTGGTATTAATCCTCTTTTCAATCTTAAAAAACAAAAGATGGACGTACCGCTTTGCCGTTATACATTTACTATTTTTGGTAGTTTACGCTATTTTCATGATCAACAAAGCTCATTTCTTCATTGTTTTGCCAATGATAATTACAAGCGGATTTGTTTTAGTGAGAGTCGCTATTCGAAATAAAAAACGTATTCCGATTATTATTTAAATTACTGTCCGCGATAAAACAAAACTGTAGTAATCGTTTTAAAAGTAATACTTAAATCCAGAAATATGCTGCGGTGTTTGATGTAGTATAAGTCGTATTGCAGCTTTATCAAACTCTCATCGATAGATTCTCCGTAAGAATAATTTACTTGTGCCCAACCGGTCAGTCCCGGTTTCACAACGTGTCGTGTCTCATAAAAAGGCATGATTCGGGCTATTTCATCCACAAAAAATGGTCGTTCAGGTCTAGGGCCAATAACAGCCATATCACCTTTTAAAACATTAAAAAACTGCGGTAATTCGTCGATTCTTGATTTACGCATCATTTTACCAAAAGGAGTAATTCTTTTATCATTTGAACTAGCAAAAACAATCCCATTAGACTCTGAGTTTTCTACCATGGTTCTGAACTTATAGATTTTAAAAACAACTCCGTTTTTACCTACACGCTCCTGTGTGTAAAACAAAGTTCCTTTATTAGCTACCAGATTCGTAATAAAAATAAAAGGAATAAAAAGGAAGCAAATAAGCAATCCCGTAATTGAAAACAAAAATTCTAAGAGGCGAACAAAAAACAGGTAGAGCTTATTGTTATTATTTCTACTAAAGGGGAAAAATCTATAAAAATCGCGGGCTATATAATGAACCGGAATACGTTGGGTTTTACTTTCGTACACCTGCGTATATTCCCGAATAATATTTCCTGATTCTAATAAATGAAGTAATTGCTGGTAAAGATCGGCTGTAATTCCATCTGTTTTTTGAGAAGCAATAACAATCTCTGAAACCTGATTCCGAATTACAAACTCTTCTAAGTCTTTCTTTTTAATTTCTTTTACGTAGTGGAAGTTTAAATCTTCTTCTGAAATTGCATCTGAATTTACAAAGCCAATAATTCTATAATGCGGATCAACATTTTCAAGTCCCAAAACCAATTCTTCTACTTGATTTTGATCACATATTAAAACTACATTTTGAGAAAAACGGTGTGATGCCAGAAAGAAGACATAAAACAAACGCCACAATAGTAAAGTGCCCAGTATTGTAAAATAGAATATGACTATAACTAATCGTTGTTTGGGCAAGACTGGAGATAAAACCGGTGTAAACAAATAAGCCACACTTGAAGCTGTAGCCGTAAAAATCACACTTTGAAGAATCTGTAACTGACTGCTGGCGACCTGTAAATTGTACATTTCAAATATTACCCCAAAAGCATATACATAACTGAGGAGCAATATTATACTTAGAAAATTGCTTTTATCAAAAACAAAGTAATTATAATGAAATAGTAAACTTAGGAGATATAATGCAGACAAAATAAAAACAACATCAAAAAGAAGAAGCAAAACTTTCCTTTCCGAAATTTCGAAATGCATTTTAGATTTTAAAAACATTTATTCTATTGTTTAGGGGCTTAAACGTGAGGCAAATGTATTATAAAAAACAGAATTTAGCTGACGGAAATTTCTTCTTTTTCAGGAATTTTAATCTGAACAAAAAGAAGCGATAATCCGTACACAAAAGCAGGCGCAGCTGTTCTCATAGCAGCGTGATTTATGGTTAATAACCAAAAAATGAAAAATGAAAAAAAGTATAAATGCTGTCGATTGTTAACATACAACATTATAGGTACAGTTAAAAGTAATACGAGTCCCAAAACACCAAATAAACCATGCTCACTTATCATACGGGTACTTTCGTTGTGTGAAGCTGCAGCTTCTCCAGAGGCTTCTTTTCTGATTTGTTTACCCATTCCAACTCCAACACCCAAAACTGGATTTTCGATGAAAAGCTTTAACTCTTCATTCATAATCTGCTCTCTGCCTCCCAAACGATCTTTCTTCTGTCTACCTCTGGCATCCTGATTCGCATAACGTTTTTCAATAAGTCCTTTCGTCTGAAAAGAAGAGTACACCCACACTCCCATACCTAATAATCCGGTTAGAATAAAAACCGATACAAACTTTCTTCTTCCCCTGTTATTAGAAAAACGGTATAGAAAAAATAATAAACAAATAATCATGGCTATCGCCGTTATAATTCCTCCCCTTGAAAAGGTCACGATCCCTCGGTAAGTCAAAAAAACTAACAATGCACCATTTAAAATCATCATTTTTTTCGATTTAGAGAATAGTATCAGTTGCGTAAAAAATATAAAGATCCCTAATCCGAGTATCGTTGAAACCTGATTTGGTCCAAACCCTCCGGAGGTCTCAAAATTAGATTGGGTCCCCGTTACCACATCTCTAACACTTGGATTGTATAAAAACAAATAAACAGTTGTACTAACGATTGGCAACCCCATTGCGATTAAAACAGTTTGCAGATCGGCAAATAAGATCTTTCTTTTATACATATAGATAGAAGATATTGCCAGACAGACCGGTCCCGATAAGTTGAAAACTAATGATTTCTTAATATCGACAGAAACACTGAAAACGGTAGAAGTAATTAAAATACCCGGAATTAATAAAATAAGAAAGAAAAAATACACAAATGCATTGGAAGAAAAATTACTGTACACCATTCCCACTAACATGAAAAAAATCACATTAATCTTTACAAACTCATTATTAAAATTTCCTCCGGTCATTCTTAAAAACACCTCCACTCCAACTAGGTAAGCTGCTACAAGAAGAACTTCGTTATTCCTATTCTTGCTTCGATAAACAATAAAAAAACCGACAATTGGAATTAATAATGCGTACATTTTTGACAAAAAGGGTACAGCAAAGACAGCCAAGGCAATAGCAGCATGAATTAAAAGCAGATTGCTATAAGACAGTTTTATGTTTTTCATCCCCATTTAATATTTTTAAATCGCAAAAGTAATCAAAGATTCCAGCCATAAACGATACTCTGCAATAATACTTTTTTTACTAAAATTCAACTGAACCTTTTCATATAGTTTTAAAGCAAGTTTATCCCGAAATTTTTCATCAATAATAATTCTTTCGAGTGCTTCCACAAAGCCATTTAGATCATCGGATTCTACAATTAAACCCTCGATCTCTGAATCAATTACTTTTGAGACATCGCCCACATTTGTTGCTACTACAGGTAATTTTGAGAGCCCGTATTCTAAGATAGCCAATGGAAGTCCTTCTGAAAATGACGTCAAAATACCAATCTGACTTTGCATTAATGCTGAACCGGCATTATTAGTTGAACCATAAAAAAAAACTACTTCCTGTAATTCTAAATCTACAACCTTCTTTTTCAATTCTTCAGAATAGGAATCCTGAAAGTCTTTTCCAAACAAATGAAAGCTCCAATCCGGGAATTTATTTCTAATCCTATTGGCTGCATTTATTAGCAGTTCGTGATTCTTTTGCGGCCGCAAATTAGCAACACAAATAATTCTTTTCCCTTCTGATCCTTTTAAAACTACTTGCTCTTTTGAAATAGGAGATTCAGAGATAAAATTAGACAAATAAATAATGTCCGGGCACCATAAATAACTTTTTGCCCAATCTTTTAAAACTTCACTTACTGAGATGATACCCGTAAAAAAAAGTGAACTTACTTTTAAAACTAAATCTTTTCTGGAGGTCAAATCTTGCGAAATTCCATAGTGATCGTGCCAGATAATTTTAATTCCTGGTAAAGTTAATTTAACTAAAACTGCAATAAAAAAAGAAGAACTGTGTGCATGAATTACATCAACCTGATTCTTCTTTAAATATTTACGCAATATGGAAACTGCATTAAAATCAATTATTTTCCTTTTCTTTAAAAATAAATAACTAACATTCTCGTCAATCTGATTGAATAACAATCCTTCTCTCCGTGATACAATTAAGCCAGAAAACTCGGCTTCACCAGCCAAAGCATTAGCATAGTTGACTGCCATGCGTTCTGCTCCTCCAGGCTCTAAAGAGTCAATTATTTGTACAATTCTCATTCTAATAATAGCTTTTTAAGTTCTGATTCAAAAAGATCTGTAGTATAATTTTGCGACCACTCAATAGCTAATTCTCTTTTTTTATGTAAATTTTGCTCCTCTTTTAACATTTCATTTATCTGATTTACGTCTTTCACTAAATCCATTTCCAGCAAAATACCTCTCTGCCCATAATCTAATATAAAAGGTACACAGGAAACTTTACTAGCAATTGGAATACTGCCCCAGAACATTCCTTCAGCAATAGCTTTAGGCCAGCCTTCACTTTTAGATGGTAAAATAACAAAATGGCTATTTTGATATGCTTTTTTTATTGTGTCCTGATTTTGATTTCCATTCAAGATGACAAATCTTCCTAAATCATTTTCCTTAATATAATCTTCCAAATAAACCCGATCCGGGCCTTCTCCGTACAAACTCAGAATTATTTTATTTCCTTTATTTATTAAATGATGAATTATTTTTAACGCATAAACAGAATTTTTACCCGAGACTAAACTGCCGACAAAAACAAAATTTAATGTACCATTGAAATCTTTTTCCTTAATGGTTGTTTTTTCAGATTCGGAGTAAGTTGCGGTAAAAAAAGACTTTATATTTTTGGATTGGTTTTCCCATTTCCCATAAACTAATACGGTCATGTTCCGAGTCAAAAAAGTATTATTTAAAATCCATTTTTGCATTTTATAGGAGAATGGCTGTTTACTTTTAGGATCCCAATTGCCCGCATATTTAGCTGTTTTACTTTTTCGGGGAAATAATATCTGAACAAAACAGCCCAATAGCCCCATATTCCCGGGACACCTCAAATGAATATGGTCAGCATTTTTCATCGCTAAAAATAGATTCCACAAAACAATTGGCAATTTAATAATTGAAATAAAGCTATTCCTAATATCAATAAAATTAAAATTTGGAACTTGTCTAAAATCAATTTTATTGTGCTGGTATGGGATATCAATTGCGGTTCGCTCCCCTTTTTGTAGTGGGGCAACAATAAGTACTTCATCTACAAACTTAAACCAAATGTTCATTTCCCGAACATAAGGAGCATAAGCTAAAAATTCATTCTCATGCTGAATATGGACAACATGGGTTACAATTAAAAACTTCATGAGTTTATTTTTGGTTTATTAATGAATAAACTCAAAAAACCAATACTTCTTCCCAAGGCTTCGGTAAAGGCTTCTTTTTTCTTTTGTTCTGTAAGAACATTTGTAAAGCGAATTAAGATTAAAAGTACTGTTATTAAATTCCATTTTAAACGGTCTTTAAAAACTGGAGCTGGGTTTTTAACTCTCCAAACATACCATCCGTTTCTAACTACCATTTTTCCGTATTTGTACTTATTTGGACGACCCGACTCGGCATGAAAATGAGATAAACGTGCATTTGTATTGATTACATTTTGACCAAACTGCAAAGCTCTTAAACTAAAATCAGCATCTTCATACAAACCATATCCTTCAAAATATCCAGAAAACTTAATTTGATCTAAAACTTGTTTTTTGAATGACATGGACATTCCTATTAATAAATCTACTTCATAAGTCTTTCCTGTCAGCGGAAATCCTGAGGTTCTGCCATGTGAATAATTTGGCATTTTACCGGATCCTAAAGTAGAGTTTAGCTTTAAGTAATTCCTAACAACATTCCGCAAACCTTCTTTGTAATAAAAGCCCTCAAACAAATAGTTTTTTTTCTGATCATACAAAACGTCAGGATCCTGTTTTTTCCAACCGTACTCATTAACTGCAATCCCTCCTACGCCAGCTATAGCCGAATTTACATTGAATGTTTCGATAACCTGCTTAAAGTAATCCGGTTCTAAAACTGTATCGTCATCCAGAAAGCAAACAATTTCACAGTCTGTATTTACTTTTGAAACGCCATAGTTTCGTTGTCTTGTAAGGCCTCTATTATCTTTAGAAACCAGGAAATATTCTAAATTCTGAAACTTGTTTTCTTCTACAACAGTTTTGGTCTCATTATTAATGGAACCATCGATAATAAGGATTTGATTTGGATACAATAATTGCTTTTGAATCGACTGCAATAAAGCTTGCAATGATTCAGGGCGCATATAAGTACAAATAATTAGCGAAAAATTCATTAAATTCTATTTAGAAGCTATAAATATTAAATTGTTGTATCCTTTTTTTCTATTGTACAACTGTCCTTTCATAGCATGAAATTCCTCTATTGAATAAACTTCTATATCCCTAAATCCTGATTCTTTTAGATCTGTAATTAATCCTTTTTTCGTATAATAATATCCTGAAACTTTAAAACCTTTAAACCCGGTGTTTCTGTTTCCTACTTTTTCTCCTAAAAAAAGAGAAAAAAGTCCTCGTAATTTAAAATACATCGTTTTCCTCAAAGCTCCAATTTGGTTATGAACTGTACCCAATAGAACACCATCCTCAGCCAAAATTTGACGGGCATTTTTAAAAATTGTCAGACGGTCTTTACGAACAGGCACATAGGTTAACATACTGTTTAATATGGTTACCAACTCAAACTCATTCGCAACTTTATTAAAATCCTTTGCGTCACCAACAATAGTACTGGTAATTGTATCAATACCCCAAACTTTTAAATTTTGGTTGCATTTCTCAATCATATTATCCGAAATATCAGAGGCAACAATTTGATTTGGTTTATAAAACTTTGCAATGCCACTAAGTTCTCTTCCGGTTCCGCAGCCAAAAACTTTTATACGATCTATTTTCCCTATCTTATCATAACGCTTTAAACTACTTTCGAACATAAAATGCTCAAAATCTGAAATTGATGTCATTACCTCTTGTGTAGCGATAATATCTTCTCTTTCCCAAAAAGATTTATTTTCTACTTTCATTTTTTAACCTTTTAATTGATGCTAAAATTTTTGCCATTGCTCTTTTATGTGGTTTCATATATTTTTCAAAAAAAACATAGATCGAAAATAACAAACTATTATTAATTAAATAATAAGCTGAATCTTCAGCTAAAATCTGTTTTGTATTAAAACCATTTTTAAAATCTTGTACCCCCTTAGAGCCTCCTAATGACAGATTATATCCTTTATTCTTTTCCAAAAAAGATAACTTTATTGCTTCCCATTGTAATAAATGTCCAACAAGCAGATCTGGTTTCTCTTTTTTAGTACCTCCCAAAATATAGGTATAATAACCTCCCGCTTTTATTATAAAAATCGCTCCTTTTACTTCATTGTCTTTAGTTCCTACAATAAATTTAGCAATCCCTTTTTCAATTAAATCTACTATTGTTTCTTTAATATCATTCCAATCTCTAAGTCCGTAATTTGCCTTTTGTGCATTCTCTAAACATATTTCATATGCTCGTTCTATTTCATTATAAGCCACAGCATAACTAATTAGGACTCCCTTTCTTTCTGCACTTCTGACATCTCGCCGCACCGATGACTTAAAATCTAATATCAGATCATCAATTGTATTGTATTTACTTAAATCTAACCAATTTAATCCTGTGAAAGAAAATACATATTTAAAACGATTCCCTTTTTTAAAATTGTGCTTTTTCAAATATTTACTATAATATATATCTTTCTCAAATTTTAAAAGAGAAGGAGACCCTATTTGCAAACAACTTGTTTTAAGAAAATTAGACCTATTAATTGCTGCTTCTATGATTTGGGGCAAAACTAAGTTATTCTCATTTAGAAGTAATGGTACATAAGGAATAATATAAAATTTAAAGAACGATAATTTCGGAATTACTGCACCGTAGCCTCCAATTATTTCTTCATTTTCAATATATAATCCTACCTCAAAATCAAAACCATATGATTGATAAGACTTAAGCCAATCTGAAAGCACTAAATGACTTCCGTTACTATTTGCGATAACAAATTCATCCCATTTGTCAAGCCAATATTTTTCTTTAGTAAAAAGGATTTTCATTAGGTAAATTTTCTAAAAGTTAGATCAGATTTACTCTTCATAAAAATAACACCTTCAGCATCAACATCTAAAACAACTTTTTCAAAACCCTGCCAATACTCAATTAACTGTGTAAGTGTTGGATTCCAGATTTTATTATTTTTAATTTTATCGGAAAGACTTTTAAATCTTTCATCCACTTTCTTGTCTATTTGTACTGGAGACGAAAATAATTTCCCTGCATGGTATTCCATAGGAACCGAAAAATAGGTATGTGCTATAAAAACACCTTTTTCACTTATTAATAACTGTATATTTTCTTCTGATAATGATTTTCTAAAATCCAACATTTCTAATGTCTGGAAAATATAAAACTCTTCCTCCGCAATGTTATGTTTAAATAAGATTGGGGAATATTGTGCTAATTTATATGCCTTCCCCTTATTGGTTTTCCATGACATAAAAACCTTCAAGACAGAAACACTTAACTTAAAAAAGTCTTTAACTAACGGAAAAAATGACTTTAATCGTTTTTGAAAAAATACTTTTTTGAAGTTTGCTGCCGCATCTTTGTATCTTAAAATCATCTTTTCATCATTATAATAATGGAAAAAAATGTTTTTAATCATCAACTGTATTTTCTTAATTAAGCGGCTATCCTTATTGCCTTTTAAAAAACTTGACAGCGTAAAATGCTTTGTATTTAATTGATTTATTACGCCATTTGTAGTAGTACCCGTGTCAATATAATTCCAAAGAACATTAATCTTTTTACCTTTTAAAAGACTACTAAAGTTTTCTTCAGGAATATTATTATTTTCAAAAAGCGAAAAATTGTAGGGCTGAAATCCGTGATCGATCCAGACTTTCAAATCCTCTAATGGTGGAACAAATTGTTCAAAATCCTCAAAACTTTCAACGTTTGGTTTGATAGATTGTGAAAGTGAATGGTAACACAACTCGTGCCCTTCCTCATACCATTTTAAAAGTTCCTCTTTCTGATTTTGAAAAGATGCATTTTCTTCCCGCTTTGAGAAATGATTTAAAAAAAAACTTTTTGTTACTTTTATATTGTGTTCTTTGAAAAAATGCCTTTGAAGGACTAAATTTTCAGCAGTGTCAAAATCACAGTGATCTGTAAAACAAGCAATCGCAATAAAGGGTTCTCTGGATCGGCTTAATTCAATAGCTTCGTTTTGAGGAAATAATAAAGCAGGGATTTCAACAAAATTAAACTTTTGTTTGGCCGCTATTATAGTCTTTCTATTTTGACTCCCCAAATAATTTGTAATAGGAGATGCTGATTCGGGATTGAATCTCCATAGTAAAACTGTTGGATCATGATGATCAATTTCCCAAATTCCACTCGTTATGTTTGCCTGAACAACTTTATCATTCTGAAATTTTACAATTTTGGGACTAAACTCATTTGCGATAAAATTAGTTTTTAATTTTTGCCATGTATAATCGTGGCTGCGAAACTGTGTTACCGGTTTTGAAAAAACAATTTTTATATCGAATGAATTACAGTCTGAAAGATTAACCTGAGCGAGATCAATACTCACTTTGCGTGATTGACTATCAAACACAAGTGTCTGACTTTGCAAAGGTTTTATAATAGTTATAGATTCTATCAAGTCTTTTTATTTACTAATTAATTCATTTGCCCAATACAAGCTTTGTTTCCACTGCTTTTGGAAGTTTCTATAATAATGTAATGGATTTTTAATTGACTGGGCCTTATAAAATTTGAAAAACAAGATTACTTTATATCCGCTTATTTGCTCTTCTGTTAAGTGTAATTGCTTATACAACATGATTGTAGGCGAAGGTTTAGGCTGAACTAGATCATCTTTCCAGGCTAAAACAGGTTTTGTTCGAAATCCTCCCATCGGGGCACTTAAATGTAAAATTTCAGGACTAGGAAAATATACAACGTCTGCTCCTATATTGCGCAATTGCATTCCAAAATCAGTATCCTCTCCATAACCAAATTCAAACCCCATTCTAAAAGAAACTTTTTTAAGCAATACACTAGTCATAAAACTATTCCCTGACCCAAATATTGAGGACTGATTTACGACATCAAGTTCTTTTGTTTCGTTTTTCTTTAAGTAACTGTTATTTACAACTGTTACGCCAAATTTTTTACATTTCTTTAAAGTTTTTTCTATCAAATCAGGAGCAAACCTGTTATCATCATCATTCAAAAAAACCCATTCGCTCTTGACTTGTGCTAATGCCAGATTTCTTGCATTACAAGCTCCTGCCTGGTGTGTAAATGTATGTTTAATTTCAAATGGCCAACTTTCAGTTTGAAGATAATCAAGTTCTGATACACTTTCTACATTTGTATTCTGTTCTACAATTATAACGTTTTTAGGCAAATGGGTCTGTACTGATAAATCTTTTAAAACATCGTACAAATATTGTTTTCGTCCAATAGTTGGAATTATTACATCAATAGTTTCTGTACTGGATATATGCTTTGATGAATAAACCTCAATATGCTCTAATAAATCATCTTCCAATTTTCGTCTTCGATAAATAAGACAATACAGCAATGGAAGAATGCTTAGTTTTCTTTTAAACAGCAACATATTCAAAAACAGCAGAAATACCCAACGGGTTCTATAATGTTGTTTTACAAATCGAAATAACGTGTAAAGCTGCGTTTCCTGCTCTTTTAATTCTACAGTGGTATCAATCAATAATGCTGGCTCTGAATAGCAAAAAAGGCCTTTTTCCATGGTCAATTTTGCCAAAGAATGCAAAAAATAATCGAAATTATAAGTAGTTTTAATTTTCCCGCTCAGTGCTAATAAAACAGAGGCATTAAGACCGCCAACAATGCTGCTTGTCTGCCAGGTTGGATAATTAACTTTTTTATTAATTTTTACAAATGGCGACTCCTCGACATAACCTATAGAATCTGACAAGAACGATTTTGAAAATGGATTGTAAGACGCCATTATTTTAGAATGATGGAAAACATCCTGAAATTTTGAAATATTTAAATTTGATTTAAAATCAATATGACACCAAGTTATTAAACTTTTGGGATGCAGGGCAGCCATTTCAAATAGTGTTTTTGCAATATTGACTTGCGAAAAATGCACTATTTTCTTTTCGAACTCTACCTCAACGACCTTATTTTTTTTATGATAAATAATTATCATTGCGGCTTTAAATTTTGGTTTATTATTTTTTTATAAAATTCAATATTCTCTAGTACTATTTTATTAATATCAAATTTAGCTTCTACTCTTTCTCTGGCTTGTTCTCCTATCTTTAAGCAAAGCGATTCTTCTTTAAGCAATGCTGTAATTCTATTGGCAAATAAATCATGATCTGCAGGATGTACCAGATAACCGCTTTCTCCGTCAACTATAAGTTCTTGCGCCCAGCCAATATTACTATTAACTACTCCTTTTTTCATTGCCATAGATTCTATCGTAACCATTCCTAATGTTTCGGCAAAGGTTGGAAATACACAAACATTCGCTTTCTTTATGTAGTTCTGCACTTCATTATATGGAATTTTACCCAGATATTCTACATTATTCAAATCCTCCTTTTTAAACTGATTTTGCATCAATTGCCAGGTAGAGATTGAGTTTGTTTTGATATCTCCGGAGTCACTACCAATTAAAACTAGTTTTGCGTCGGGGAAATCTTTTCGCACTTTGTTAAAAATAGCAGGCAGTTCTAAAACTCCCTTTTTACGAATTAAGGTTCCAACATACAAAATCAACCCTTTTTCGTAAATCGCCGGGGAATCGTTTGTAAAGTTTTGCAGTTTTAATCCGTAATGAATTGTTTTTATTTCTTTATTCTTTAAGTTAAATATTTTCTTCGAAAGCGCTCCGGCAAAAGTTGTTGGTGCTATAAATCCTTTTGCTCTTTTTAGTGCTAATTTTTCTGACCAGTAATTTTTTAGTTTCTGCTTTCTTTCTTCTAAATGACAGAAATAAGCATCACTGCCATGAAATCTAATTACTAATGGAATTTTAAAATTCATAAGCGCTGTTATTCCGGTCCAATCCGGCGCTTCAATAATATCAATCTCTCTTTTAGTAATGGTTTCGTTTATGACTTTTTCGATTTTTTTTCTGTTAAAATAAAATTTCAAAAAACGTATTCTACTATCAGTTAAACTATAAATCGTTACATTTTCTTCTTCAAGAATAAACTCTTCTTTTTGACCGTATATAAAAACCGAAACTTTAATTCCCAAAACATTAAGTTTCTCCACTAGGTTATAAACACTTGTACCTAAGCCTCCATCATGACCAAATGCCTTATGCGGATAATGCGACACTATGTATGCTATATGTAATTTATCTGCCATAATTTATTTTATCGAAAGCATTTTTTTGATTCTCTTTTTTAGTTGTATTTTTTTTCGTCTTACATATTTTTTAAGACTATAGCTGTATCCGCCTATGTCTAAGAATTTCCCAGCAAAAAAACACAATACAATGTCAGCTGAAAAAACATCATCTGATTCTTGCAGTTTATATTTGTTTCGCTGCAAATAGCTATCATAATTATGTTTGCTTGTTGTTACTGTTTTTGGAAATGAGAAGATTTTCGAAAACAGGCCAAAATCTTTTTGAACTAAAAACTCATTGTAATTAAATGCTTTTGAAACTTTGAACGTTTTAACAACGCTATTAATAACGTTTTTACTTCCTGATTTTTTAAGCTCTAGCCAGCTTGCATACAATAAAAAAGGAGGTAAAAAATAATCTTTCTTCAAAAAATAGATATCCTCTTGTGTATCTATTTCCTTTTTTTCAAAAACAATATTCACATCAAAATAATCACTAATGTAGTTTTTAATCGTTTCTCTATTCTTTTTTGTTTCGATGTAAAAAGCTAAATTTTCCAGTTTAGGTTTATCACCAATATGATTGTAATTTATCCAGTTCTCCGGATAATAATCTTTATCATCTAGTTCTAAACTTTTTAATCCATCGAAATTTTTATGGGGCCTTACTATTTTTGAGTTTTTCTTTTGTCCTAACCATGCTGACCACCATGAAAAGGTAGAATTACTAATTATGAAATCGTCGCATAGTGATCCTAAACATAATTGTTCGGCTTCATTTAGCTGATCTCCAAAAAAAGCATTTTCTAGAAATGAAAAATGGAATTTGCAGTAGTTGATATCATCACTTAAAACAATCAAATTGCGGGCTTGCCAATCAGGAAAAAAACGGGCTAAACTATTTAGATAATAATGTATAGGTAATTGAAGGTAATCCGGATGATCTACAAAGTCCCCTCTTCGGATTGAAATTAGGATTGTAGGTTTGGCAAAAGCCTCCTGATATTTTTTCTTTAGCCGGTCTGTTAAAACTTCTGAAAACTCAAAATAATGCTTCGCTAATTCTTTGTCAAAGTACTTTTCTGTCTGAAGCCAACCTAAAATATCATAGTTCTCTCTCCCTAATTCCCTTTTATAATAATTGTATTCTTTTTCTTCAACCTCGATAAAACTGAGCAGATCTGTTTCCAGCAATGGTAATTTGTTCTTAAAATAGGACTGATATTTCCAGTCTGGAAAAAGAAAATCTTGTCTGTTTTCAACCGCCAATCCTATAGTAGATGCAATTTGAAAAAGCTGATTCCCTAAATTTCCTTTCTTACCCAGTTTGCTGTATGTAATCATTTTGTAAAAATATGTACTGCTAGATTCCTTACATTTATTTATTAAAAAAATCTTTTAGTATTGTAGCGGTAAACATTTTAGATCCAGTACCATTCATGTGTCCACAAGAAGAAAAATATTTATTCTCTTTAACTACGTTTTCATAGTTATAAATTTCAGGATATGCCTTTTTTACCTTCTCGAAATAATTCATTCCAACAACATTTTCACACATAGGAGTCATCACAGTTATTAGATTGATATTATTTTTTTTGCATATCCTTTTAATTTCTTCATAGTATTTATTGTGCGGCAAAGGGTTCAGATTAACAATATTATTTTTCATGTTCCCGTTTTCAACACCTACTAACTCATAATACCCTCCATTGTCTAAACTACTGGTCCTTTTATGAATAATATTAAAGAACATTTCTCTAAATCCTATTTTAGTTTCAAATTTTATGTATCTGTAAAATGGAATATAATATAGTTCGTTAAAGTTTTTTTGTGTTTGAAAATGCTCTTTTACTACTTTGGAATTATGAATATAGGGCAAAAATGCAGCAGCAATTCCTTCGGACTGATCAATACTGGCAAGACTTAAATCTGCTTCAAGTATAATGTTCTTGATTTCATACTTCCTTTCTACCATCAGTTTTAGCATCAATGCAGCTTCAAATAAATGCGAACCACTCATTCCGTAATTAAAGGTTTTTAAGCCTTTATCTTCAAACATCGAAGTGACAAAATGATTGTTTGCTCTTGATGAACCTAAAATTACAACATCGTATTTTCTTCCTTCCGAATTATAAACCTGATCTATTTTATTTCTGTTTTTACATTGTATGAACATTGCAGAATATAATCCATCTAACACAATTGCCAATAAAATTGTTATCAGAACAATTTTGGATATAAAAATTAAAAATTGCTTCATTAAAATTGAAAGTATATAAATTCTTTATAGTCTGAAAAAACTCCAAAAGCCAAAATCGCGAAAATAGCGAAACTCACTCTAAGCAGACTTCTTTTACCTGACAACGGTTCAACTCTATTACGATTATTCCATTCAACTAAAGCAAATAGAACTATAAATATCAACAACTCGTAATTATAACGGTCATTTTCCAGGTATTGAAAACCAAAATCTCTGTTTGTAAAAATTCTTTTCAAATACAGAACTGCATCTGTTATCGTTTTAGATCTAAAGAATACCCAGGCTACACAAGTCAGTAGAAATGTATACAAAATGCTTAAAATTACTTTTGCAGAATCAAAATTCCATTTTAACACAATTGAATCCATATTGTTTCTGTTTTTATCCGACAATAATAGAGGCAGAAAATAAACGGCATTAATGAATCCCCAAGCGATATAAGTCCAATTGGCACCATGCCAAAACCCGCTTACAACAAAAATGATAAAAGTATTTCTAACTTTCATCCAAAGTCCGCCCTTACTTCCTCCTAATGGAATATACAGGTAATCCCGAAACCACGATGAAAGCGAAATATGCCATCGACGCCAAAACTCTGCAATATCTCTTGAAAAATAAGGATAATTGAAATTTCGCAATAAATCTAATCCAAACAATTTTGAAACACCCAGTGCAATATCTGAGTATCCTGAGAAATCTCCATATATTTGAAAAGCAAAATAAATAGCTCCCATTATTAAAGAGAAAGAATTCATTATAGGATAATGATCAAAGATAGCATTAGCATAAGTAGCACAAGTATCTGCAATGACTACTTTTTTAACCAGTCCCCAAATAATTTGATAAACCCCTTCCTTCGCTTTTTCAAAATCAAACTCTCGTTTTACTTTTACCTGGGGCAATAAATGGGTAGCTCTTTCTATGGGGCCCGCAACCAAAAGCGGAAAGTAGCTTACAAATAAAGAATAATCAACAAAATTATATTCTGCTTTAATGCGTTTGTAATAAATATCGATAACATATGATAATCCGTGGAAGGTATAAAATGAAATTCCGACCGGAAGAATTACGTTCAATAAAATTGGACTTGCCTTTAGTCCTGCCGAATTTAACAATTCTGCAAATGAAGAGGCAAAGAAGTTGTAGTATTTGAAGACTCCTAAAAATCCTAAATTGACTAAAATACTAAGCCAAAACCAGAATTTACGGCTTTTTTCAGATTTCCCTTTTTCAATCTGAATTCCAGTGTAGTAATCCAGAAAAGTTGAAAAAACTAATAAAAACAGAAATCTCCAGTCCCAACAGGAATAGAAATAGCAACTGGCAACAATTAATAAAGCATTTTGAGTGCTTTTGTTTTTATTAAAAACAAACCAATACAAGAAAAAAACGATTGGTAAAAAAATAGCAAAAGCTATTGAATTAAAAAACATAAAATTTTATTGTTTTAATATAGAATCAATATTGTCCCAGATTGTTTGTGATGACATAGTTGGATTCGTCCCTGCTACAATTTCATACCATCTTTTACCATCCGGAACATTCGATAATTTTCGATCCAGAATCTGTTTTACCTGGTTTTCTAAATCTGTTTTATTTGTACAGAATATTACTGCTTCCTGACTAGGCATACTTCTGAAATGGACATATTTGTAATTTTGACCTATATCTCTTATCCCCTTTTTTAACTGCGGTTGCTCATAATTAAAATAGATACAAGGTTTGTCATGTGCTACAAAATCAAATACAGTAGATGAACATACATTAGCTACGAATTCTGAGTGAGCACAAACGTTGTGCAACGATGCCAGATCTTCTTTAGTTGGAAAAATCTCATTCCAATTTTTACCTATCGGTTTCCATAACGGATCCGAAACGGATATAACATCTCTATAAGAATCAAGTATACTGTCGTATCGATTTGTGGTGTCTACAGGGCATTTACGGTAAATAATACCCACATTTTCTCCTTTAGCATTTAAACTTCGCACAGCATTTGCAAGATCTTCCAGATAATATTGATCTAAAGGCGATGTTGTTTCATCATCTCCCGAAAAACAAATGTATCTTTTGGAGCTATCTAAGTTGTTTTCATTTAAAAAAACTTCTCTGTTTTTAAACAAGTTTTTATCATAATGAGGCTCAAATTGCGGTGTTCCCGTTACAAAGACCTGAGATGACGTTACAAAAGGATAATATTTCAGAATCTCTTCTTTCATTAAATCACTCCAGACAAAATAATAGTCGGCTTCGACTACTTGCATTGCTTTAGGAACATTATCCCATGAATACACAAAAGCAACTACAGGAATCTTTAGATCTTTTGCTGCTAATAATGCACTAATCGATTGAGTCGCTCGCTGAGTCGTACAGAAAATTAAATCCGGTTTATTCTCTTCTAGTTGTGCTTTACAATATTGATATTTCGAAGTCGAACGTTCGAGAGCATTGATACGCTTTCTTATTCTTAAAATTCCTTTTTCAGATGAATTACAACCAATTAGTAATTTAATATAAGCTGTTTTTAAAGTATTCTTTAAACCGTTATAACTAAAAGGAAATTTGTAGGTCTCATATACTTTATCGTTGAACTTTCTTTGTGAGACATTAAGCTCTATATGCTTTCGGACTCTTGAAAGAACGGGCGTTAAAGGATGAGTCTTATGATTTTCAATTTTAACTTCCTCATACCCCAACTCTTCTTCCAGAGAAAAAACCGTGTTATTCCAATAAACGATTTGATAATCTTTTTTTTCTCCAATTTCTTTAAAAGGCGTAAACGCAAAATTTCGCAGTCCTACACCATCCGGAAGAAAAATAAATATTTTTTTTTTCATTGTAATAAATCAAACCATTAAAATCTATAAAAGATTTATCTTTTTACAAAAATGTCTTTTCTTAATTGATCTTTTTATTTTTAAGTTTTTCACGCTGCACCTGTTCAATAGGCAAAATATCCGTGTTTTTAAAAGTCATAGCACTATGCACTGCTTTTAAATCTCGTGCCAATTTTCGAAGTCCCATTGGTTCTAAAGATGCTGCATGGTCAGTTCCTTTCCAGGTTCTGTCAATTGTATAATGGCGTTCAATAACGGGCGCACCTAATGTATATGCTGCAATATCTACCGCAATTCCTAAATGATGTCCTGAAAAACCAATATGTTTAACTATATCTCCATACTTCTGACTTAGAAAACTGATATCCAGCAAACACACATCTTCAAAAGGAACAGGATATCCTGATGTGCAATTGTATAAGACCAAGTCTTTATTTCTGTTTTTTTCGACGAAATAATTTACTAAAGTATCTATCTCCTCTTTTGTAGTCATTCCGGTTGATATATGAATTTCTCCCGAATAATTGTCACACAACCACTCCAACATCTCAAAATTATTATTGCAAGCTGAAGGAATTTTGATAAAAGCGGGATTTAGAGACGTAATCTCTTTAGCAGAAGTGGTATCCCAAACAGAAGTAGAATACAGTATCCCGATCTCTTCACAATATTGCTTTAATTCGGCATGCTGATCGACGTCAAATTCTAAATACTCACGGTGTTCTCCATATGTATCACCATAAGAATTAGATGCATTTGGATGCGGTGCGTTGTATTGCTCCTCCGTCAATAATTCCTTGTTATTACGTTTTTGAAACTTAACTGCGTCAACATTACAAAAAATGGCTGCTATTTTTATCAACTCTTTTGCAATTTCCATATCTCCTTTATGGTTACAGCCTATTTCGGCAATTACAAAAGGCTTTTCAAATTTATTCATATCTATTATTGTACTTTTTAATAATATCGCATACTTCACGAATGGCGCCGTTCCCGGAATGATGAGACAATACAATATCTGCATTCATTTTTACAATATCTACTGCGTTTGCTGGTGCAAAAGACCACCCGCAACTACAAATGTTTGTCAAATCATTTACGTCATCTCCTACATAGGCAACGGCCGCAAAACTACTATTTCTGTCCTTAATAAAATGCTTTAAAAAGGAGTATTTATCCTTAACACCTAAAAAAGTATTTTTAATTTGAAGTTTTTTCATTCTCTGTTCTACCAACTTTGAATTCTCTGAGGTTAATACTACAACCTCAACTCCATTTTGTCTTAAAATTTCGAGTCCCATTCCGTCACGCATATCAAACTTTTTGGCCATTTCGCCCTCTTTGTCATAATAAACCGAACCATCTGTAAAAACACCATCGACATCCAAAACTAAATATTCTATTTTTTGATTTTGCTTCAGTGCCTTCTGACGTCCTATTAAGAGCGTCTCTATACTATTCCAATCGGAAAGACTGTCTATTTCAATCAAAGTATCCTCAGACATCTCGACCAATCCAATCTTACCGCTTATTCTGTTTTTCTTATCCAAAAAAGCTTCTTTAGTACTGCAATAAACAGCACCATTTTCTATTAACAGACCTTCGAAATCCTGCCTTCTTGGTCTATTAAAAATATCATAGTTCATTGGTTCACCTTGTTTATTCCAAATAAACCGATGTGTTTTTACAACACTAATTGCGGAGTCAAAAGACTCATTTGTTATTCGCGAAAGTGCGGTATTAATATCAGCAGTTAATGTTAGCGGGGAAGTCGCCTGAAGCAGGCATATTATGTTGTAGTCATGATTAATTTTCTCTGAAAACTCTAACATTGCACTCTCTGTTGAGGAAGTATCACTTGCATTTTCTTCGTTGCGCAATAATGGAATTACCTTATTGGTCCAGGTATATTCTTTTTCTATAAAGGCAATGATCTCTACATCATCGGTAAATACATATATCTGATCTAAATCAGAAAAAATAGCTTCCGTAAGAACCCATGAAAAAAGAGGACGCCCTACCATTTTCTTTTTATTTTTTCCAACAATTCCTTTAGAACCTTTTCGAAGTGGAATAATTCCTATTTTTTTCATAGCAGATTATATTAATCAATTTATAAAGAATCCATTATTTCTAGTATTCTTAAACTATTTTATGTGTGATGTTTAAAATCTAATTTTTTACTTTTTCAACAGAACTGTATAATTCTATTATCTTTAATCTGTTACTTTCTCTATCGTATCTTTCTTTTATGACATTGATATTATACGAAAAAGCATTTTCTATCATTGCAGGGTTTAAAATTGCCTTTTTTAGTAACTCTTCAATATGCTTAGCATTTAACGCATCTTGAATAAGTAATCCGTTCTGTCCATCGTTTATAAGTTCAGCTGTTGCATCGCCCGGATTAGACTGAATTGGAAAAGCCCCCATACCCATTGCTTCGATTAAAGAATTGGGCAATCCATCTGACAAACTATTACCAATGTAAATATAACTCTCTCCCATTATTCTCATTAGTTCGTTATTTTCGATAAATTCCGATCTTAAATAAACTGTGATTTGACTATTGGCAAATCGGCTATTATTTTGAATGTAATCTTTAATTTCCAAATCTGCTCCAAATACAACAATACGATACTCTTTGAGTAATAACAAAATTTCACTGTTTAAGGCTTTAACTACAGTAATTCCTTTACCAATTTCATTGTTATACCCTTTTATCAAAATTGTTTTTCGGGATGCCGGAGGAATAATTCGTTCCTCTTTAAATTCAAATCCGCCATTACCTGGAAAAACTCCCAGAAATTTGTTTCCGAAGCCTTTTTCTGTGGCAATTTTAAAATCTCTAAAACAATCTGTTATTAAGTAATTGGTTCGTTTTAACGTTTTGGACATCAATACGTCTGAAATTCCAATCTGTTCTGAAAAAAACATATCACTGCCCCAAGAGGAATAAACCCATTGAATAGTAGAATATTTTTCCATTACTTCCAAAATTGGCAAACAAGAAAGCTGCATTTCGAAGCTATGGACTAAATCTGGCTTTATTTCCAGCAACTTTTCCTCAAAAATGGTCGCTGTGTTGTACTCATTAAATTGTTGTATAAAGTTATAGAAACTACGAAATTTACTTTTTAAAAATTCACGTCCCGGGTAATTCCATCGCAGTTTCCATTCCACAATTTGATTTACCCAACTAATTCTTTCTACCTTTTTTTTACTGTCCAAAACATCAAACCAATAGACTTCATGCCCTGCATTTTCAAGCTGTTCAACCCACCTGAAAAAATGCTGTGAAGCCATTGCAACCATTAGAATCTTCATAACTATAATTTAATTTTTAAATTAATAGTTTGTTCCAATTTTGAATACTCATATTGATAAGGCTGGTTTCTTAAAGAAGAAACGATAGTTAGCAAAATGGCATCATTAATTGTATCAAAGGAAAGAAACTGAAAATGTTTTTTTCCTATTATTCTTTTACATTCATTTTTGAAACTATTGCAAAGTACATGTTTTTCAATATCAACATTTATCACAACATCTTTTAAGTTTACTAGTGTTCCTGATAAAAATGCTTCAATATCATTTTTTTCGTTGGTTATTTTCAAACTGTAATCCGGCTGATTCAAACTAAGATAATCCTGATTTACAGGCAAAATACCCCAAGTAGAATTACGATTTGCTTGAATAACCTTCATTTTTTGTATCTGCTGGATGTACTGATGATTTATTTTCTCAAGCCTACTATGAAAGGGTTCGAGACTACTTTTGTTTCTATAAGTTTTAGGATGCCATTGATGCAGAATATAGAGATCGTCATCGTAAAAGTTGACTTTAACTTTTTTGTTTTGCAGCCGAATATGAACATCCGTATCTTCTGCTCCCCAACCATGATAAAATTCATCATAGCCGTTTATACTTTTTAACATCACACTCGAATACAATGTCATTCCTGTCGCTTCTTTACCGGATAAGTGATTTACTTTATACGTCTTAAAAGATTTGCTTTTTTTTGATTCTTCCTGATCTAAAAAACCAACTTGAAAATAGGTAATTTCATCTTCACTCTTAAGCCCGTTTAATTTTTCAATAAAGTCCTCTCGAAAAATCATATCAATATCTCCAACAAAAAAGTAAGTAGTAGTGCATTGCAATAAAGCAATGTTTATCGCTCTTGCCTTATTCCAGAGTTGTTTTTTCACGGGGCATGAAATAAGCTGTACAAAAGAATAATCCCCTACAAATTTACTTAAAGCAAGTGCATTAGAGTCTTCACTTCCATAATCGATTAAAATAACTTTAAAAGATAGATTAGATTGATCCTTCAAAGAGTCCAAACAATTTTGAACTATCTTTAAATCCCGATTTCTATAGGTCAATACTATTGTTATCATTTCTGAAAGATATGTTCGTTCTTTAAATCAGTTTGTCTGAATAGTAACTTTTTATAACTATCATTAAACTTTTGGATTTGAAAATTGTTATGGGCATATAAATATGCATTTTGTGCTATTTTCTCCCTGTAATTGTTATTCACTATCAACTCTGCGATAGAGGCCGTAAATTTTTCTACAATGATTTGCTCATCGGTATCATCAATTACAATTCCGTTCTCATCATTTACGATATGCTCCGTAATACCGCCTACATTAGTTGTAATGGGTACAACACCATGCGCCATTGCTTCCATAATTACCATTGGAAACCCTTCTCTACTGGAAGTAATAAGAAGAAAAGTCATATTCTTATAGATTTCTTTCAAAGAATCTTTATTGGTTACCTCTCCTAAAAATAGAACGCCTGCGGAGTCAATGCTTTTTTTATTACTTTTCATTCCGGTTCCCAGCATTTCAAACTGAGCATTTGGAAAGTTCGGAATAACATTTTTTGCAATCTGAAGAAACAACTCGGGTCTTTTTTCATGTGCCCATCGACCTACAAAGCCAATTTTAATCTTACCCGCATCCTTCTGATAAAAACTATCGGCATCTATCTCAATACCATTTTCAATTTTTATAATTCTTTCATTATATGCAGAATCAATATTATTAGTCTTGTATTGACTAATTAAATCGAGTTTTGTTTTTTCATTTATAACTACTCGATAATCTAAATATTCTACAGCAGAAATACTATCGTCCTCAATACCCAAATCGGGATATGAAAAAGCATGAATTAAATCTATTTTGTTGATTCTCTGATCCAGAAAAGGTAACAATTCATAAAAAAAAGTAGCATTTGAACTAAATACAGTTTCTAGATTATGATTTTTATTGAGTGATTTAATTATTATCTTTTTTAAAACCTTAATGAGAAGCTTGTTTTTTTTAGTGACAATTTTATTGATTAAGATAACTTCTGAAAGCTTCTGAAAGCTTGCTAAAAAATTAACTGTATTTGAATTTTGTGTAAAAAGCACACAGCTTTTCTTGCCTTGAACTGATTTAACAATATTGAGATGTACTCTTTCGGCACCACCCGTATGATAAACCGGAAAAAAGAAAACGATATCTGATTTCCTTATTTTTCTATTTTCAAAAAGGCAGAATAAAAGCAAATAGTATAATGCACTAAAAAAATTTAATGTTTTCCTTGCCTTTTTTTTCAATACTTTTTTCACGTTTGTTTTCTTAATGTACTTAATAATAAGAGATCTTTACTCCTTTTTATTCCTCAAAAGAGCTTTCTTTAAGGAATACAAGTACAATTTCGTCAAAGATAATTTCTCCTTTTCTTTTCTGAATAACTGACCGAATAATTTAAATGCTTTTTTAAATTTTCGCTCTCGATTGTAGGCAAGAACCAATCCACATTCTTTTTCAAAAATACATTTTAAGACCGTTTCCCTATACTTTTTAAAATGGGTATCGTTCAGGATATTTCTTCTGATTTTTAAATCTTCTGTATACCAGTCTTTCAGCTTATACGATATCCCTATATTTTTTCTGTAAACAGCCGTAACATCTTGTATATAATGTATTTTGCCTCCTTCTTTCAGAGTCCATAAATATGTTGGCCAATCTCCATAGGGATATTGATCAATCCATTGAGGAAGCGGCTCCTTAAATTGTATATTTCTGAAAAGAGCTGTAACGGAGAAAATAAAATTAGCATAAATCAAATCATTAAAATCTTTGCAATCTGATTGATTAGAATCTGAAAAAACATTAAATTCCCCATTAGGAGATAAGAATTCCAAAGCGGTATGGACAATCGAGTATTCTAAATTATTTTCTAAGAAATCAACTTGTTTTTGAAGCTTAAAAGGATCAGTCCAGTAGTCATCGCCATCACATATTGCAATGTATTTTCCATCACATTCTTTTATAGTTCGCATATAATTAGCAATAAGCCCTATATTTTTTTCAGGACTTGGGAGCAATTTTATCTTATCTCCATGACAACGAACAAATTCTTCGCAAACGGCTCTGGTGTTGTCAGAACTACAATCTTCTCCTATCACCAATTGAAAAGGAAAATTTAGTTTTTGACTCAAAATACTTTCAATAGTCTGCGCGACAAACTTTTCCTGATTATAGGTAAGTATAAAAACACTAACCATAATTTGTTTCTCACCAACCATCTTTTTCTCCTCCTTCATTAAATTTAATATGCTCTACGTGCTTATATACTTTTTTTGATAAAATCTCACCCAATGTAAAATTATAACCTATTTGAAATAAATTTAAAGCTGATCAGCCTCTGAAATATCTTTTTAAAAAATGGTAAAACACCTATTTTTAGTGCCATTTTTTTAAAAAAAAGACCTAATTTGTAGGTGTTTGAATCTTTACACAATGCTAATTTGTATCTATAATCTAAACTAGATTTATAAAACCTTGAAATCAGAACAACTGACAATCTGTTATATTCTTTCGGAGTAAGTATAGTCTCTAAATACTCGATCGCTTTTATAAACTCCGGAAATAAGTTTTCATTTTTAGTCATACTCTTTGGATTTCTTCTATAATAAGCCAAAGATTCATCTTTAAAAAAAATCTTATTTGTCTTCTGAAACAAACTTACCCACATCACCCAATCTTCTTTTGCTCTTAAATTTTCGGGAAATCGAAAGTTCTGAAAGAGCGAAGATTCAAAAATACCACAATGAATCGGTATCGTAAAAGAATCTTCCCATTGGTACAAAATCGATTCTAAATTAAAAAGTTCTGCTTTTAAATCACAATAAGGACTTGACAGAGTGTTGATGTCTTCGTCGAACATTTTAAAATTAGATATAACAATTCTTAAATCTTTATTTTTTAATGAATTAAAGGATTGAAGAGAATTTTCTAATTTTAATTTATCTAAACAATCATCAGAATCTAAGAACTGTATGTAATCGCCTTTTACAAAATCTAATCCAAAATTTCTGGCACTACTTAATCCGCCATTCTCTTTATGATAATATTTAAATCGACTATCAATGTCACACCACTTTTTAGCTATTTCATGGGTATTATCAGGACTCCCGTCGTCAACTATAATACATTCCCAGTTCCTGTATGATTGATTTAAAACAGACTGTAACGTTTCATCCAGATAATGAGCCTGGTTGTAACAAGGAACTATAATGGAAACTAAAGACTCGCTCATTATTTCTGTAAATAGTTATATTTTATAGCACTGAGATATTTTTTAAGAGGCATTCTAAAACTGCAATTTCTAAAATTACTTATTACGGTTCTAAATGATTCCAAATACATATTCTCCTCTAACATCAGTCTGAATTTTTTAATAAAAAAATCATTTAAAAGATGGTAGTTTTTGGGATACCTTTTTTTATCTCCTAAATAATTATAAATGGAATTAATTTGAAAAATATGAGTGTTATAATAATCTAATTTCGTCAAACCTGACATTACTCCTCCTTCATGAATTCTATAAACTGAAAACAGTTCTGTCGATCTGTAAGTTTTCGATTTGGTAGTGTTCATCAAAATAAGATACAAAAACCAATCTCCAAAAGTTACTTTTTTAAAACTGTCGGGAAATTGAACTTTAACATTCCTAAACAATACCGTACAGGTTATAATATTATTATGGAATAAGAAATCGTCTAATACAAACACACTGTCGTTCTTATCTTTTATAATTGGTCCCTCTTCGCTTTTTAAATTTCTTTTTAGTTCTAAGGCGTTTGCACTATGAATTACAAAATCTGGATTTGCCTCTAAAAAATCAACTTGCTTCTGAAGTTTTAAAGGATCAATCCAATAATCATCACCTTCGCATATTGCAATATAAGTTCCGGAGCATTGATTTAAGGCAAAAATAAAATTAGGCATCATTCTTAAATTACTTTCATGCCTGAAGTATTTAATCCATGATTTTTTAGGATGATTTTCTAAAATTTCCTGAATAACTGTATCTGTTTGATCCGGAGAACAGTCATTCGCAATAATTAGCTCTACTTCAAAATTACATTCTTGCATCAAAATTCCTTCAATAGCTTCCCGAATGTAATTTTGATGACCATAGGTAATCATGCAAACACTAACAGTAGGTTTTTTTTTCATCTCAATTTCTGTCTTAAAACACCCAGTCCAACAAATGATAAAAGAAGTTTTAACCAAATATCAGCTTTCATTTTTTTCCTAAAAACACTCCAACTACAAAATTTAAAGGTTTCTAAAATTAATAGATTTTTCAGCAATTTTAAAGTATCTGAATATTTCTTAGATACAAAAGCGGTATTTATTAATCCTCTATTCGTATTACAAATAGAATCTGACAGCCAAATTCTGTTTAAATTATTTCGTTCAACAAAACTCTTCCTGCAAAAATAGGTATCTTTTAATGCAAAAATGTATTTCTCAATTTCTTTAGGATGACTTGCACTACCTTCAAGAATTCTGTATACTGCTGTTGTTTCGTTTAAATGATACAATCTTGATCTATATACCGTTTCAAGGATTATTCTGGTGTCGCCTATTACTTTACCTTCAAGCTCTTTACGGAGTATTTTTATAACCTTGTCTAAAATTGTTTTCCTAAAAACGGTGGAAGCAAATTCAACAAATTTACTTTTTAGCATTTCAGGAATCACCTCTTCCTCGCTTTGCACAAATCTTGCTGGTGCTTCTATAAATTGTCCCGTTTTCTCAATAAATTGCTTTGTATTAGAGTATACTAAACCTACTTCTTTATTCTTTTCTAAAATATCAACCTGTTTTTGAAGTTTGTCTTTAGTGATCCAGTAATCGTCTCCTTCGCACATTGCAACATAAGTTCCTGAACATTGTTCCAAAGCAAAAAATAAATTTGACATTATCCCTTTATTCTGGGCATAATTAAAGTACTTAACCCATGATCTTCTGGGATGGTTTTTTAAGACGTTCTGTACGACTAAATCTGTTTTATCAGGGGAACAGTCATTAGCGATAATCAACTCAACTTCAAAATCACATTCCTGCATTAAAACTCCCTCTATAGCCTGAAGAATAAACTTCTCATGACCATAAGTAATCATACAAACACTAACTTTTAGATTTCGATTCATTATTAAAATCGTAATTCCTCTAGTTCTTTAATAATTTTACCTGGTATTCCAACAATTAGACAATTGTCAGGAACGTCTTTAGTAACAACAGCACCTGCGCCAACAACGACATTTTTACCTATTCTGACTTTAGGTAAAACAGTTGCATTAGTTCCTAAAACAGTATAGTCACCAAGGACACAATTTCCGGATATATTCACTCCTGGGGATAATTCTACAAATTCACCTATAATACAATCATGGCCGATTGTACAATTTAAATTTATTAAAGAACCTTTTTTAACAATAACATCAGCTGTGATTACCGTTCCGGTCATGATGTTGGACCCTACTCCAATTTCATTACCAAAATTACCAATAACAGCAAGTGGACTGATTGTAGAAGTAAAAACACCACCTAACGCCGTAAATTTATCATAAAGCTGTTTTCTTAATACTGGATTACCAATTCCTATTGTAAACCTGTTATCTATGGTCGTAAAATATGTAGCTGCATCGTGAAGAGTTTTTAAAACGGGAAATTTATTAAATAAAAATCCATTTATATCATCATTCACATCATCATAAAACGCCAAGTTATCCGTTTGATTTAATTGATGTACTACTTCCAGAACTTCTTTTGCAAAACCTTTAGCTCCTATAATTAACATAAACTGGTATTAATAATTGAAATAATTTTTTCTAACTCCGCTAATTGTAGACCTACATACAATGGTAAACACATTATACGAGACGCTACACTTTCAGAAACAGGCATTTTAGCACTATTAACATACTCAATAGTATTTAAAGATGGGTAAAAATATCGTCGTGGAAAAATTTCATTTTCATTTAAGACTTTTTGAGTCTTAAGTAGTTGTTCTTCATTCTCAAAAATTAAAGGATAATAACTATAATTCCAATCTGTATTCTCTCTAATCTTAATAGAATATACTTTACTAAAATCCAGATTATCGTTATAAAAATGGACTAGATTTTTTCTCTCTCTAATTATTTGATCCATATAAGGAAAAACGGCCAATCCCATAGCAGCCTGCAGTTCCGATATTTTACCATTGATTCCTAAACCATGAAACGCTAATGGTCCATTATGTCCAAAATTATGAGAATAAAATAATTTATGCCTTAAATCTAAATCATTAGCAAACATAGCCCCACCTTCTCCTGTATGAAATAACTTGGTAGCATGAAAGCTACAAGTACTAATATCTCCATAATTAAAAATAGACTTGTTATTAAACTGCATACCAAAACAATGTGCCGCATCATAAATAACCTTCAAATTATACTTTTTTGCAATAGCTTCAATAGCGATAACATTGCATGGATTACCAAAAACATGAGTCGCTAATATTGCCGTCGTTTTTGACGTAATAGCCTCCTCTATCTTCGTTTCATCTATGGTTAAATATTCTGGATGAATATCTACAAAAACTGGTGTACAATTTTCCCAAACTATTGATGCCGTTGTTGCTACATAACTAAATGGTGTGGTTATAATTTCACCTTTATTTCCTAACAACTTCAAAGCAATTTGCAGGGGTACTGTTCCATTGTTAGTAATTATAATATTTGAAATATCCAGATACTCTTTCAATTTTTCTTCAAGTTCCAACACGAGTTCACCTCTATTGGTTAACCATTCATTATCCCAGGCGCGCTGAATTTGTTTTGTATATTCGGGTAAGGGGGGTAGAAAAGCTTTGGTTACGTTTATCATATTATTTTTGGGCTATTTCATTCTGTAACAAAGAAATCCTTGGTTTCATCTGGATTTCATTAGAATAAACTTTAAGAAATTTTTGCTGACCATTTTGAGAAATAGAATATAATTTTTCAGGGTTTTCAATTAAATCGATAATATGATTCCTAATAGAATCAGAATTACTATCTATCAAAATTAAATCTACATTTGGAATAAAAGTACTATTCTGTTTAAGTTCATCAGTAATTAAAACCGTAACACCATTTAAAGCCGCTTCGACAACCGTACCTAACGGAAATCCATCGAACGCGCCCTTACTTAATACAAATGCTTTATTTGGAGAAATCAACACATCCATATTTTGATAAATGACACCTAAAGTTTCAAAATTTTGATATCCGTAAAACTTTATTTTTCCTTTAAGTTTTGAAACGTCAATATCATTTTCATCAAAACCTCCAATGATGTGAAAATTTATAAAATCATATTTATCAACTATGGTTTTGGCAAACTCTATAAATACATCGTAACCTTTATCTTCTCCTTTTGGGCTGTATTTAGCCGCGCAAAAACAAATATCGAATGTCAACTTATTCACTAAATAAGTTTTTTTATTTGTTAGATCTTTATTTAAGGATATTTGCGGGACAACCCCTCCAAAAATAAATTCTATTTTCTGCGAACTACAAAAGTTTTTCTCAATTAAATAATTCTGGGTTATTTTTTGAGTTGTGATAACTTTACGAAATAACGGCGATTCAAGAACTTTTTTTAATTTTTCATCACTTATCGTGTTATCTAATTGAAATCCTCCTCCAGGATACAAAGTAAAAGCAAACGGAATTTTGTATTTCTCTAACCACCATAAATTTTTATAAATATTATTTAGGAAAACACAATAAAACAAGTTTGTATTTATATTGACCAATTTCTTTTTACGTACTATTTTCTTTTTTAATGATACGTTTTGCAATATAAATTCCGAAATGTGTTTTTGATGGTTTTCAATTGGAGTATTTACAATCGCATATGATGTTGGTTCGACTATAATTTTAGATTTTTTAAAATGCTTTAATAGTACCGTAAATTCTTCATACCTAAAACCAGATATCGGATGCGGAAATATATCATCAAAAATTAATAGATCAGTATTCTTCAAACCCTTATAAAACATATAATCATCACTACAAAAGCTTCTTGCAATCGAAAAAACATTCTGCACTTTATTTTTAATAATTTGAATAATATCCACTATCATCTATTAATTTGAATATTTTCCCAATTTAAATAAGGCCTTACAACCCCTCCCCAATAACCAAAATAATCTTTCCTATGAGTTCCTTCCTCTTCCAGATCAACTGAAATTATTTTGTCAAGTTGTGCGATTATCTCAAAATTATTACCAACTAAGATTATAGTAAAGTAATATTTCCCTTTATTTAAAAGGTTCTCAGGAATTACACAAACACTTCTATAAGTTCCTTTTCCTAAAGGAACTCGTTGTAAATTAGGTGATGCTAAGACGTAAGATTCTTTATCATCAAAAATTGAAATTGAGCAATTAATTGAATGGTTATCTATAAAATTGACATACTCTATTTCCAGGCTTATTTGATCTTCAATAAGAAAAAATGAATTATCTGATTTAAGTTTGATAGAAGTTATTCTGGCATTTAAGTTTCCAGGTGCATCTTCAATTTTCCACCCTACATTAGTAACACATTCATATGAATCTGAATTGTAAACATCTAAAGCTTCATTAATATTTCCCTGAAATTTAATCATCCCTTGTTCTAGAACAATTCCTCTGGTACACAATTGTTTCACTGCAGCCATATTATGGCTCACAAATAAAACAGTTCTTCCCTCACCTTTAGAAATATCCTGCATCTTTCCAATAGCCTTTTTCTGAAACTCGGCATCACCAACGGCTAAAACCTCATCAATAACCAATATTTCAGGTTCCAAAAAAGCAGCTACAGCAAAGGCTAAACGAACTGTCATTCCAGAACTATATCTTTTTACGGGTGTGTCTATATAACGTTCACAACCTGAAAAATCAATAATTTCATCGAGCCTAGAAGAAATTTCTTTTTTAGTCATTCCAAGAATGGCTCCATTTAAAAAAATATTTTCTCTTCCCGTCATCTCACCATTAAAACCCGTTCCTACTTCAAGAAGTGAGGCAATACGGCCACGAGATTTTATACTACCGGTAGTTGGAGCTGTTACTTTTGACAGTATCTTTAAAAGTGTTGATTTTCCTGCTCCGTTTTTACCAATAATTCCGAGAACTTCTCCTCGCTCAACTTCAAAACTAATGTCTTGCAAAGCCCAAACATAATCTGAATTACCTTTAGTTGAGCGGTCATTAGTATCTCCAATTTTTAAATAAGGATTCTCTTTGCCTCTTATCTTGTGCCACCATCTATTGATGTCATGACTCAAGGTCCCTGTACCTACTTGTCCTAAACGATATTGTTTAGAAACGTTTTCAGCTTTTAATATTATATCTTTTTCCAATTGTGAATCGTGAATCATGAATTAAACAGTATCTATAAAACTTTTCTCCGTTTTATTAAAAACCAAAAGTCCAATAAAAAATACTGTTATAGTAACAACTAAAGTATAGACTAATCCTAAAACCGAAATTCCTCCAACGTTCAATAACATAAAACGGGCGGTCTCAATAATATAAGCTAATGGATTATATTCGACTAGCCAACCATAACTAGGTAATTTATCTTTAATAAGCTCCATAGGATACATAACTGCCGACAAGTACATCAATAATTGTATCCCAAAACCAATTAAATGACTAAAATCTCGATATTTTGTCACCATTGCAGAGATAAGCATTCCTAAGCCCAATCCTAAAATTCCCATTATGATTATTAAAATAGGGAAAAATAAAACTAGACTATTTAAACTCAAATCAGCTCCTTGGAAATAATAGAAAATATAAAATCCAACAAAAATCAGAAATTGAATTCCGAATTTTACAAGATTTGAAATTACAACCGATAGAGGGGTAATTATTCTCGGAAAATATACTTTCCCAAAAATAGCAGCATTCGCCTTAAAAGTATCCGACGTCCCGGTCAGGCAAGTTGTAAAATAATTCCAAACTGTTATTCCTGCCAGATTAAATAAAAATGGCGGAACCTTTCCTGTATCAATACCTGCAACATTATTAAATATTATTGTAAAGGTTACAGAAGTAAATAATGGCTGAATGAGATACCAAAGCGGGCCTAAAACAGTTTGTTTATATACCGTGATGACATCACGTTTTACGAAAAGAAATAATAAGTCACGATACTGCCAAACTTCTTTTAAATTTAGCGAAAAGAACTTATTCTTAGGTGTTATTTCAAACAACCAATCATTGGGGCTATTATTGTTGTTCATTTTATTATTGTTAGAAACAATCTACAACTATATCATTGATAAAATTATTCCTCAAAATTTCATTACTTTTTTAAACCTCGAATAACTACACTTGTTTAATTAACAAGATTTTTATGCTTCAAAAAACATTTTAAAAGCAAAAAAGGTGTTTTCTAAAAAAACACCCTTTTTATAGTATAGAATTAAACCTTAATTCAAATATTGCGAAATTACTTATCCAAAACCTCAAAAGTAGAATTCATACTTTTAAATTCAGGAACAATTTTTTTCATTTTAGCAACAATATCTTCATTATCATAAAAATCAGCTATTCCGATAAGCTCATCGATCTCGATATGCAGGTTTTCGTACTCATCTTGAATTTCCTGAGCAATCATAATCTTATTATGATAAGTTGGTAATGTTTTAGAAGTATCATTTAATAACTCTTCATAGAGTTTCTCTCCAGGTCGCAAACCAACAATTTTAATCTTTATTTCCTTATCCGGAATAAAACCTGCCAGTTTAATCATCTTTTTAGCCAAATCTATAATCTTTACAGGCTTACCCATATCAAAAATATAAATCTCACCTCCGTTACCCATTGCACCAGCTTCTAAAACTAATTGGCAAGCTTCGGGAATAGTCATAAAATAACGAATAATATCCTGATGCGTTATAGTAACCGGACCACCCTCAGCAATTTGTTTGGTAAACAACGGGACTACTGATCCATTGGATCCTAAAACGTTTCCGAAACGCGTCGTGATAAATTTAGTAACGCTTTCCCCTCCATTTTCTCTCTGATTTTTCAAGAACAAGGATTGAACATACTTTTCAGCAATTCTTTTACTCGCTCCCATAACATTGCTAGGATTCACCGCTTTATCTGTTGAAACCATGACAAATTTTTTGACGTGATATTTACAGGATAAATCTGCTAAGTTCTTAGTTCCTTTAATATTGGTATGAATTGCCTGTGCAGGATTTTCTTCCATTAACGGAACATGTTTGTATGCGGCTGCATGAAAAACAACATGAGGGCTATAATTTTTGAAAACTTTTTCCAGTGCTTTTTTGCTTCTTACATCCGCAATTACTGCCACTATTTTTGATTCAGAACCTAACGTCAATGTTTCCAAACACAAATTATGAAGCGGGGTTTCGGCATGATCTAAAATGACTACCATTTTAGGGTTAAAACCAAGAACCTGTCTCACTATTTCACTACCTATAGATCCCGCTGCCCCGGTAATTAAAACGGTTTTGTCTTTTAATTGTTTAGAAATTGATTTACTATCTAAAACAATAGGTTTTCTTTCTAATAAATCTTCAATCTGAATATTTTTTACTTTTTGAGAAATTTCTTTTTGATTCTCCCAATCCGAAATCAATGGAACTGTATATACTCTATAATTGAACTCCAAACATTGATCTACAATGATTAATTGTTCATCTTTAGATAAACTCTTATCAGCAATAATAACACCTTCGGCAGCCACAGAACGCATTAGAGCCGGCAATTTTTTTCTTAAAATCAGAATAGGCAAATCCAGCATTCTCTTAGATGCATTCTGATTGTTTTTATCTACAAAACCTACAATTTTAAATCGCGAAGGAGTTTCAAACTTCAGTGCATTAGCAACCGAAATTGCATTGGCATCTGTTCCATAAATTACTGTGCGAATTAACTTTGTGGTTGTTTTTTCAGAGAAATAAAGTTCGAATGTTTGCTTAACAATCACCCTATATAAAAACAACCCACAAAACGACAATACTAAATTGATAAAAAGAGCCGTATTTAAAAATGCTTTATGCCCTGTATATAATTCAAAAACTAAATTGAAAAATAAGAAAAACACTAAAACTGACATTTGCGAAAACAGCAATTTTATAGCATCAATATAAGAGGAGTGTCTAATAATACCCGAATAAGTTCTAAACAACCAAAAGAAAAATATATTGGTAACAATTAAACTCGAAACAAAGAAAAACTGATGAGAAGTAACGATATAACCCAGTGCTGTACCTTCAAACAGCATATAGGTAAAAGTAAACGAGAAAATCAGTACCATTATATCTATGGCAACAATAATCCATCTCGGCAAGTAACTAAGGTTATTAATACTCGCTCGTAAATTCCTAGGTGAGAATAAATTAAGCAATAAAGAAGCTATTTTGGTTTGTTTATCTGTATCCAATTTGGTTTCGTTTAATTTTATAAACTTTATATAGCTTACAAAAATACAAATTAAAGGTTTTAAAAAATTATTTTCAGTAGTAATTTAGACTTTAACACCTCTTTTCTTTTGTTTTAATAATTCTATCAAATAAGACCCGTATCCAGATTTGACCAGAGGCTTTGCAAGTTCCTCCAATTCGGCATCATTTAAGAATCCTTGTCGCCATGCAACCTCTTCTATACAGCCAACCTTAAGCCCCTGTCTGTCCTCCAAAACCTGAACAAATTGTCCTGCCTGCATTAAACTATTAAAAGTTCCTGTATCCAACCAGGCTGTTCCTCTACTTAAGATACCTACTTTTAAAGAGTCCCTGTCCAAATAAACCTTATTTACATCCGTAATTTCATACTCTCCACGAGCACTTGGAGCAATATTCTTAGCAATTTCTACAACTGAATTATCATAAAAATACAAACCAGGAACTGCGTAATTTGATTTAGGCTCTATTGGTTTTTCTTCAATAGAAATTGCATTTAAGTCATTATCAAATTCAACAACACCATAACGTTCCGGATCAGAAACATGATAAGCAAATACAACACCTCCTTTAGGTTTTGTATTCGACTTCAAAAGATCTTGCATATTAGAGCCGAAAAAGATATTATCTCCTAGTATTAAGGCAACATCATCTTTACCTATAAATTCTTCTCCAATAACAAAAGCCTGCGCTAATCCATTTGGGATCGCTTGTTCAGCATAGCTAAACTTACAACCTAAACTTGATCCATCACCTAATAATTTTTTAAAATTAGGCAAATCATGCGGTGTCGATATAATTAAGATTTCATTGATTCCTGACATCATCAGGGTAGATAATGGATAATAAATCATTGGTTTGTCATAAACAGGCATCATCTGCTTACTCATTGCCAATGTTAATGGATGTAATCTTGTGCCGGAGCCTCCTGCTAAAATAATTCCTTTCATAAATCTTGATTTTAGATTTTAGATTTTAGATTTTAGATTTCATTTAGCTGAAATACTATATATCAAATCTTTAAACCAAATTTATATAAATATCTTTTTTAAACTTTGTTTATAATTAGGAATTTCTAAATTGTAAAGAGTTTTTATTTTTTTCTTATCTAATAATGAAAATTTCGGGCGTTTTGCAGGAGTTAGATAGGAAGAGGATGAAATCCCACCAACATTACAATTATACCCCCCTAATTCTTTTATACTCAACGCAAATTCATACCAACTTACTTCGTCTTCATTTGAATAATTGTAAATTCCAGGAATCCAATCAGACGATTCTAAAATAACCATCATTGCTTGGGCTAAATCAGCAGCATATGTTGGTGAACCAATTTGATCATTTACAACATTTATTGTATCTCTTTCTTGCATCAATCTTTGCATCGTTTTGACAAAATTATTCCCAAACTTACTATACACCCAAGAGGTTCGTATAATAATTGAATCTGGATTCTCTCTTAAGCACGCAATTTCTCCGGCTAATTTGCTCTCTCCATAAACATTTATAGGATTTGTTTTTGCCTCTTCATTTAAAGCAGAAGAAGAAGACCCATCAAATACATAATCTGTTGAAATATGGATTAGTTTTACATTATTCTCGAACGTATATTTTGCAATTAATTCTACAGCTAGATTATTTATCGTAAAAGCCAGTTCTCTTTCAGTTTCTGCTTTATCAACTGCTGTATAAGCGCCGCAATTAAAAATAATATTAGGCTTAATTTCATTTAGCTGATCATTAAGCAACTCCAAATTATCTAATGTGATTTTTGTCCGATCTGCAAAAATCCATTCAAATTCCGGATAAGATACTGACAGAACTGAAAGTTCAGATCCTAGTTGTCCATTTGCTCCTGTAACAAGTATTTTTCTCATTAAAATAGGCTATTACAATTCTCTATAAAAGGAAGAATCTGGTCTTTCTCAGAAACAATAGCTTCTTTTAGATTTATTCCCCAATCAATATTTAAAGAAGGATCATCAAATCTAATTCCGCCTTCAGAGACTTTATCATAAAACTGATCACATTTATACATTACGGAAGCCGTTTCGCTAATAACCGAAAAACCATGTGCAAAACCTTGCGGCACTAATAATTGCTTCTTATTTTCGGCCGACAGTAAAACACTAAATGATTTTCCATATGTGGGAGAATCTCTTCTTAAATCTACTGCTACATCAACAATTTCTCCTTCTAAAACGCGAACTAATTTGGTTTGCGAAAAAGGAGGGTTCTGGTAATGCAAGCCACGTAATGTTCCTTTTTTTGAAAATGATTGATTATCCTGAACGAAATCGATATTTATTCCTAAGTCTGCAAATTTTGCTTTACTGTAAGATTCAAAAAAGTAACCTCTTTCATCTCCAAAAACAGTTGGCTCAATAATTAATAAATCCTCTATAAAAGTTTTTTCTGATTTCATCTAATAAACAATAATACTTTAAACTTTATTTAAAAAACACATCTAAAACATTCTTAATTCTTAATCTATCGTCGTCACTCAAATTAGATCCCGAAGGTAAACATAATCCTTTTTCAAATAAATTCTCTGCAATATTATTTCCATAATACGGATATTTCAAAAATATGGGTTGCAAATGCATCGGTTTCCATAAAGCGCGGGATTCAATACCTGCATTTTTAAAAGCCAATCTTAAAGCCTCATTGCCTTTCTCCTTATCGTCAGTTTCGATTAGGATTGTAGTTAACCAATAATTAGAAAAATAATCTTTGTTTGGTTCTTGAAAAACGGTTACCTCATCTATCTCTTGAAATATATCTTTATAAAAATTGTGTACTTTTCTGCGTAAAACGATATTTTCTTCTAGAACTTCCATTTGCCCGCAACCAATACCGGCACATATATTACTCATTCTGTAATTATATCCTATTTCACTGTGTTGGTAATGTGATGTGTCATCCCTGGATTGAGTAGCATAAAAAATAGCCCGTTGTTTTAATTTCTCAGAAACGGTCACGAGTACGCCACCGCCAGAAGTCGTAATTATTTTATTACCATTAAAAGAAAAAATTCCAAAATCGCCAAATGTTCCACATTTTTTTCCTTTATAACTGCTCCCTAAGGCTTCTGCACTATCTTCAATTATCGGAATTCCGTAATTTCTAGCAATTGCATGAATCTCATCTATTTTATAAGGCATTCCATATAAATGGACTGTAATAATGGCTTTAGGCTTTTTACCCTTTAAAATTCTGTCTTTAATTGCGATTTCAAGAGAATCCGGACAAATATTCCATGTGTCTAATTCACTATCCACAAAGACGGGATTGCTCCTTGATACAATATTGGATTTGCGGAGGCAGAAAATGTCATACTTTGACAAATTACTTCGTCACCAGTTTTTACTCCCAACAAAATCAATGCTAAATGAATAGCTGCAGTACCCGAATTTAAAGCGCTTATAAAAACACTATTACCCAAATAATTTTCTAACTTATTCTCAAATTCATCGACATTAGGCCCTCCAGAAGTAATCCAGGAGTCTTTGAGTGCTTTTTGAATATAATTTTCTTCAAATCCGCTTTGCTTTGGTAATGATAAAAAAATTTTTTTTTTATTCATTTATCTTCCAATAGTCTGAATCATACCGAACATCATCATCACATACCTTTGTCAGTGGCAAAGTCGAAAATGAAATCAATTTAGCATCTTTTTCCAATGATTCTATTGCATTCGCATATCCCGCCGGTATATGAACAATTTTGCTATCCGTATCTGAAACCAATACGGTTTCAACAAGTAAATCTTTTGAAGGAAATTCCCAATTATCAATTTTTACAAAATGAATTTTAAATGATCCTCTAATACAATAAAAGTTTTTAGCGTCTAATTTATGTCCCTGCCAGGCACGAATAGGATTTTCTTCTGAATTACTAATAATGTAAAACCGTTCAATACCATCAAAATCAAAATCATTTACATAAGAAATAGTACCTCTTTTATCTGAAAAGATATTA
The DNA here is from genome assembly GCF_025947345.1 of Flavobacterium sp. N502536. Taxonomy (NCBI): domain Bacteria; kingdom Pseudomonadati; phylum Bacteroidota; class Flavobacteriia; order Flavobacteriales; family Flavobacteriaceae; genus Flavobacterium; species Flavobacterium sp. N502536. The sequence goes on from NZ_CP110011.1 coordinate 1,042,782, forward strand.
CCTTGAATTGTTTTGGGTGTCATAAATTTTATCTTATTTTATTATGTAACAGGTAAAATTTACCTGAATAAATGAGCAGTAGGGGAATAATAACAATACCAAATAATGTAATATCCTGAACTTTCTGATATAAAAAAATAACTACGATTGAGACACTCATCTGAACTATAGCATAATATAATGAAACTAATCTATGGGGAATTTTGTACTCATTACTTAACACTTGATACAAATGTAAACGGTGAGCTTCAAAAATATTTTGCTTTAAATACAAACGATGTATAATTGTACAAATGCTATCAACTCCATAAACAGCCAAAAATAATAGCCAAATGAGCGAGTTTGTTCTTAATATAAGTTGTAAAACCAAATAAATTATCCAAAAAGCTATAGCTATACTTCCTACATCTCCAGCAAAACATTTTGCTTTTTTTCTATAATTAAAAAATAAGAAAACCAAGCTGGCAATTATAGGATACTTTATAAAATCATTATTACTAAACAATTGAATGTTATTATTCACATAAAGCAAAGATCCCATTACCACAAAAGTGTATAAACCTGTTATGCCATTAATACCATCCATAAAATTATAGGCATTAATTAATCCTATTGCAAGAATATAAGTAATCATGATACCCCATAAAGGGAATAAAGAAAATAACCCTAGATTAAAGAATATCAATGTAATGGCAATAAAATGCACAGCAATTCTAATCTTGTTAGATAAGTTTTGTATATCATCCCAAAAACTAACTAAACTAACCAAAGTTATTCCTGCGAAGAAAAAATAATTCGTTTGTGAATTCTGAACAAAATACAAAAATGCTGAGAACCAAAAAATAATACCACCACCTCTCAAGGTAATTTCTGTATGGGAGCTTCTTTCGTTGGGTTTATCAATAATGTTAAATCGGTTAGCTACTTTAAAATAAAGCAGCATTATAATCATTAAAAGGATTCCTACTATTGTATAATTCATATAATTTGTTGTTATCAAAATCGACCGAAAATGCGTAATCATTTTCGTACATATTCAATCTTTATTATCGTAGTTGATATTAATTAGTTTCAAGAACTACGAAAAATAATATCTTTCCGTTCGTTTAATTTTAATTTGAACTAATAACTTATTAAAATCGTGCTCATAAAAAAATTAATAATAAATAATCATAAAAGGTTAACTGAATTTAATTTAATTAGACTGCATTTAATTTATATTCTTTGCATTATTGCAATTTTCATTTAGGAATGACCATAAAATATTTTTATAAGGTATAAATTTGGGCATATTAATATTCTGTCGGTCAAAATCTTTTTTTAATCCAACTAAAAAAGCACTAAAATAAAGAGCATAGAAAAATAAAAAAATAATACTTCTTTTACGCCCGCTTTCAAGAAAAATTAACTTTGTCAAAACTATGATCTCAAAGATTCTGAAGTATGTAGCAATCCTGGTTGAGTCAGAGTTTTTAGAGCATAGATTGACAAAAACAATAGAAAAGCAATATATGATCAATAAGTGTTTATCATAAAACCTTTTTTCTTTAACATATTGAAAATAAAATAAAATAAAAATCCCCTCCAGATTTATAATAATTAATTTTATTAATTCAACTTGTTGCTCTTTATTTGAAAAATAATAGAGATATCTGTTATTTTCAAATAGTATTCTAAAAATCTGAATAAAATCAAATCTGGATAAAATAAAGGAACCTATGATTAATCCAAGTAAATGTGTTGTTTTGAATTTGTCATAAAACTTAAAAACAAAAAGAAAAACAAAAAAAGGAATTAGACAACTTCGATGAATAGATACACCTAAGAACATTAATAAAAAATAAAATAAATATCTTTTATTAATTAAATAATAGAATGCATAAAAGCTAACTGCTACAGCAAAAGATTGTCTAACTAAACTAAATGACGTAAGATACAAACTTGGAATCAGGACATAAAATAATAATGCGATACTAGAATTTGCTGTATAATTCTTTATTCCTAAAATAACAAAGTAACAAGTAAAAAAAGAAAAAAAGAAAAAAAGATGAGAAGGACTGAGACCAAGCCATCTAAACAAGTTCATAATAGCAACAAATCCGAATTCAAAATCAGAATCGCGAGTTTTCTGAAAATACCAAGAAACATAACTATTATAGTCAACGCCTATTTTTTCTCTAAATCCCGCTACTAAAATAAGTACTGTGAACGTCAAATATTCAAATATTTTTATCTTCCATTGATAAAAATATTGTATCAACAATAGGAATGTAATAAGTAAGAGAAATGCAATATAAAAAATCACAATTTAAAGCTTAAAAATTATATTTGAAATGAATACTAAAATCAGTTTCAGTTTTTAACCTTCTCATTTATCTCTTCTTAATACTCTTCTATAAGGTATGAAAATTTACTAAAAAAGCTTTTCTCTCTTAAGATAATCCAAAACTGGTTCGGGATCCCAATTTAATAATGCTCTTGCTTTTGAATCATTAAAAGTTAAGTCTGATATTATTTTTTCTACCTTCAACGAAGTAATTGGAGATCTATCTCCTAAAAAATCTCCTATTTTCCAATAAACTTGGCTAAACTCAATGGCAAGTTAAAAGATTTTTTTCCCAATATCGCTAAACTTAATTGATTAAAACTAGGATTAGCTCCATCTGTAAGATTATAAATTCCGCCTACAGCAGCAACAGTTGGTATAAATTTAGCCACATCACGAGCTAAAACCATACTTTTTTTTGCTTTCCCTCCATTTATGTTAAAATAATACCCTAACTCGATTGCTTTTATCATAGCCCCTAAATTACCTGGCGGGTTCTTTCCTACTAATAATGGCAATCTCAAAATAGTGCATTTAACATCATTATCCAGGCACCATTTCTCAACTAATTTCTCGGCTTTAATTTTACTAATGCCGTAAGGATCTTTGGCTAGTAGTGAGTGTCCCTCAAGAATATCACTCCCTGTTTCTTGTCCATATACAGAAACTGAACTTATAAAAACAAATTGTTTAGGCAACTCTGATACTTCTAAACTTTTAAGTAAGTTTTCTGTCCCTGTAACATTTACTTCATGAAAAGCCCTTATTTCTCTTTCAGTTTTAGGCAAAGAATGAGCTTTGCCTGCTGAATGAATTACCAAATCAAAAGATTCCGTAAATTTAATTATTCCCTCCTCTAATACAGCCTTATAATTTCCTGATTTACGAGATAGCTCAATAATTTGATGCTCATTTTTAATTGTTTCAAGAATAATCTTACCCAGAAACCCAGTAGATCCAGTTAGTAATACTTTCATTTTTAAGTTTTATTTTAATCCGGAAATTTTATTCAAATCATTTAACATACTTAAAAAAAGATTTACTCAGTGCAATTATTAAATAATACAAAGTTTGTAATACTGAAAGATTTTCATTCTTACGATAAATTGCATAATACCATTTAATAACTTTAAATTTATTCGAGGAAACTGAGGATTTTCTAACGCGGTATTTAGCGAGAACATGCCCCACATTTTTGGCTATATATCCTTTTTTTAGTATACTTAACCAAAAAGCATAATCTTCATGTCCTTGCTTTGTAAAATAGATCTTGCTTAGTTTTTCGCTATCAAAAACCACTGTTAAACAAGCTATTACATTTCCCTTTAATAACTCTTTATAACTAACCTGATTTGGTGCAATTATGAATCTTTCATCAGACTGTCCTTCTTCATTTATTTTTTCATAATCGGAAAAAACAATACCTACTTTTTGATCATTAAATAATGGAATCTGCAATTGGAGTTTATTAGAATTCCATAAATCATCACTATCCAAGAAAGCTATAAATCTACCGGAAGCCATTTCTATACCAATATTTCTGGGAATAGTGGGTGACCCTGATGGCGAGCTTGTCTTAAAATATTTTATTCTATCATCATGCTTAGCAAAATCTTCAATTATAGATTTGGAATTATCTGTTGAACAATCATCAACAATTAACATTTCCCAGTTATTATATGTTTGAGCTAATACTGATTGGATTGTTTCCGCGATAAAACTTTCGGAATTATATAAAGGAGTTATAATTGATACTTTATGGCTCTGCATAAGAAAAGATATGAAAATATGCTAAAAAAATAATAATGTATTAAGAGGCTAAAAAACTTTCGAACTTATTATATCCAAATTCAGCTGAAAAATTACTTAAATAATAATTACGAGATCTCAAATTAAATTTTCACTGTCTAAATTCTCTATACAGCTAATGAATTCTTCTGATTGGTTACAAACATAACCCGCCCAAATTTCTCGATGTTTTCTATACCTGCAAATGCTTCCTGTGTCCCTACAATGGTCTTTCCGTACATTAAGGCTTCAATAGTTTTAGTTTTCATCCCTGATCCTAATCTTACAGGTTTATAACAAAACTAGCCCCTTCATAATAGGGTCCCAAATCATCTACAAAACCATGAATTTCTAAATTTGAATTTCCTGCATGCTGTTCAAGTAACACCTCCATTCCAGTACCTATTACTACTAATTTTGACTTAACAAAAGGTAATAATCTTTAATGTACCAATTTACAGCATCAATATTGCAAAAAATGAGCTCCCTACAAATAAGTGATAACCATCTTTGATTTCTAGCTGACTAAAGCTTTTAATTTATCTGCAATTGTTATTGGAATAGTAAGATCTGCATTTCTTCCATAAATTGATTTTAACAAATTACTATCAATATCGGTAAGACAAATAATTTTATTTGCATACTTTATTATCTTTTCTTCATTCCTTTTGGCATAACCAACCATCAGGTTATTTAAAAAACCATCTACTAAAACCTTATCTTTATAATACTTAACCTCAACATTATGAAAAAAGGCAATTATTTCAACATTAAAACTTTTTAAAAGACTTGCAAAGCCACCAAGTAATGAGTGATCAATAAATATATAAGAAACATCATTTGATAGTATTGCTTCCTTAATACTATTATAAACCTTATGAGAGTACCCCCAAGATTGCCAAGCAGAATATTAAAAAATTTGTGAAAAATTTTTTATCTGACAAATAAAATTCAATAATTTTTCCGTCGCTCATTTTCTTCATATTTCAATATTTCGCCCATCTTGAAACAACTGCTCCGCCATCTACCGAATTTAATGTTCTTCCGATATAAATAATATTTTTTTTTCAATTTATTCTGCAACATATTTAAAATCCTATTTAAAAAAATATTGAAATCCGGCTCAAGCAAGTTTATTTTTGAAGTAATTCTCATTACTGTTATTATTCAAATTATCAATAATTTGAATTAACTCTTCTATGTTTGAAAAAAAAGGATCATAATTAAAAAACTCAGTAAACGATTCTAACATGTCAATTCGAGAAACTGCACAGGGTTATTATTAGCAATACACTCTAATAAGACTCCACTAACTCTGTATCTAAAACTTTCAGGATAAGCTAAGAGTATAATATTAGACTTCAGAAATAAATAATCATAAGCTTTCTGACTTAAATAACCATTAATTGCAATAATATTTGGCTTGTTTTTTAGCACATCATTTTTATAAACAAATAATATGCTCTCATCTTCAAGATATTTGATAAAATTACTAGATTCTATTAGTTCATTTATAAAAGCTTTATCAGAACTACTCTCAGAAGGAGAGAATATTATTTTTTATATTTTTTAAATTCTTCTATTATATAAAAATGTGAATCTTCTTTTATTTCATCATTAAATAATTTTGAGCCAGGGAGACCGTGCGGCAACATATGTATGTCATAATTCCCCTTTGCGGATAAATATTTTTTGTTTTTTCATCAAGAACAATTAACGAATTGGCTCTTAAAACCCGATTTAAAAAGAAAAATTTAGCTTTGCTTTCATACGAGTTACTTACGTTTATATGATTAATTAAATAGCTTTTAGTTATACCAGAAAATGCAAAAGATATCTCTTCAAAGCTTGAAAAAATTACAAAATCATACTTTTTAAAGTTAACAAACATTTTTATGAGGAACAATCCATATAAATAAGCAATCCTATTAATTAATTTACCATAATCTTTTTTAAATAAAGCTTTAGGGATTGAATATATAACTTTCGATTTATCAATATCTAATTTATCCTCATAGTCTTTAACAAAAATGAATTCCAAATCATATCCGGCTTTCGCTAAGCTTTTAATATATATATTATTAAAATTAACATGACCATTTTGCAATAAAGGATCAATGTATAAAACTCTATTGTGCTTGTTCATTTTTGGGTTTTAAATAAAATTCTGAACTAAAAAGAAGTAACATCGCAATAATACCAAATTGAACATTATAATAAAATGTAAATGCTAACCATGGTATCGCCGCATATGCCATGAAGTTATGTTTGATCATTTTTGCATATTTAATAGTCAGCCTAAAAATCAAAAAAAGTCCGACTAAGCCATTTGCCAATGGTATACTTGAAAATGAATCATGAACACCACCATATTTATTGTTACTTATCTCTACTGCTTTGTAAGCATTTACCAAATCTAAACCAGACAGTAATTTGAAATCATCTGAAAAATAGGAGCCATATCCTTTACCAAAGAGTAAATAAACTGGATTACTAAAAAGTTCATTAAAAATACTCATGACCTCAATGATTCGTACTCGTGGTGATTCAGGAATTAAATAAATCCCATCAAATCCCTGGAAAACATTTATTAATAATGTAACATTCTCTAATTTATATAAAAATAAATTATACTCCGAATCTTCAATGTATGAAGCAAACTTAATAACTACAAATATTAAAATTGGAATCATTGCAAAACGAAGTGCACGTTTTCGCTTAGCGATATTTATACCGGTTGTATGTTTATTAAAAGCTGTCAATAAAAACATTATTAAAACAACCCCCATAAATATGATCCCTTTTCCTCCCATTCCTCCATCCATTAGAAAAAAACCGGTTAATAAGAACGAAAATAAAGGCAAAAAATAATTTTTTAAATGATAGTATGCAAATATTAAAGCCATACTAAAATAAACCGCTTCTATAATTATTGACACATCGTCTGTTCCGTATTGAGATGAAAATCCTAGTATGTAAACAATTAATGCGGCTATTGGTGCCGCGATCATCACCTCTAACAACATCTTATATAATTTACCAACAAATGAATAAAAAGGCATTCTAATTAAAACAAATGCAGTAAAAAATAACGTTAAAATATAAGAAGTATATAATACAAAATACTCAATATAATATCCTAAAAATATTAAGCCAAACATTCCAAGCAGAATTCCGGATACTCCAATAAATATTATAGTTTTATAAAGCGAATAGAAAACAGAATTGATTGGAACCTGAACCTTTAATCGTAATGTTCGTATAAAAAAACTAAACATGATTAGATGATAAATGCCAATGGGCCCAATAAGTTTTAATTTGGAATAATTGAAAAGTCCATAATGACTATCTTCAGGATTAGTTATCTGTGAAAATGGTATAGCGAGACATGTTATTGTAAAAACGATATGAAAAAAAAATGCTTTCTCCGTATTCCCTCTAGAAATAAAATAAACTACAGCTATTATTTCAGGAAAAGATACTAAAATACCTGTTATTTTTTCATGCGTCAATGAATTCCCAATAATTAATAGTATATACAAAAATACATTTCTATACGAAAATTCACTCATGAGTTAATTTTAAAATTCTTTTCTAGAACTGTTAACACTTCATCGTGCTTCACATTCTGAAAAACTTTTACAGGTAGCATTTTAAATTTATACTTGATTTTTTGCACAATAAACCCTGCTATTTTTTTGCAAAGCTCTATTCCAAAGACCAAATAATTTAAAGGATTATATCTACAATATTTCAAAATGTAATTTAAAATTTTAGGCTCTAAGAATGGTTCGTACACCAACATTGCAGCATACAATGCAATTAAATTTAATTTCTTATTAATGCCATAGGCTTTTAAAACTTCACTTGTTGTTTGAGGATAAATTGTCTTTTCAGACCATATTCTTGGAATAAGTGGATTCCAATTATTCTTAATTTCTGGTCTAAGAAATGGCAACTTATCTACATCTCCAAAATGTTTTTTTAATGCTGTCCAACCTCCGCCACTATTTTTTGAAGCACCAAAAATACTTACTGGATAATTTAAATGATAATATTCTTCAATATTTATAGCTAAAGATACTGCAAAATCAATATCTGGGCAAGATCCCACTATATATCTACCTATTCTAGATTGTAATTTATCAAGTTCAGATCTTAATACTATTCCATGATAAAATCGAGGTAGCATGTCATAGGCCATAGCCCCTTTTGATAGGGTTTTATTTAGCTCAAACATTGGGTCAAGCTTCGTAAACTCAAGCTTTTCGTATGCATCTGGCAGCCAGAGATTACACGATTTATGATAGTAATTTTCCTTTGAAATATTACAGACTCCCACCAGTACGAGCCGGGATTATATATTAAACATTTTATAGATCTATTATCTACTATATCAACAATTTCAAGTATATCCGGGCAGATAAAATCATCATCTCCAATAAAAACTAGATATTTACCTACTGAATTAATTATAGCTAATTCTGTATTATCAGCAATAGGAATAGATTCTTTATTATAAAAATATTTTATTTGTTGATTATTTTTTTTAGAAAGATATTGTAAACAAAGTTCGTTATTATCGGAGTTATCTTGTACAATTACTTCGTAAGTATATTCTTTACTTAAATTATCTACAATTGAATCTAAAACAGGTAAAAGGGTTGAATACCTATTTTAGTAGGTATAATTATAGAAAGTAAAATTTTATGCTTCTCCATTATTTATTAATTGTCTTGTATTTATCTTATATTCTGGATTCATTTTATTGAAGACCATTAGGTTCACGGCTAAAGAAATAAGCCCAATAATTGTAGAATACAAAAACACAAAATATCCTTTTTGCAAATTGATTGTTAAAATATAACCTATAGTACCAACTAAGACTGTTACTAATAAGGGAATTACTGTACCATTTATTAACCATCTCCTAAACTCATTTTTAAAAATTTGGAAATTATAAAATACCCCAAATAAAAGTAAGCAAACACATTCATTATAAGCCATGTATAAGTAGCGCCGATTAACCCGTATTGCTTAACAAAAAAGATTAGGGCCGGAATTATACAAATTACTGCCACGATACCTAACGTCACATTTGTCCTTGTATGACCATTTGCGATTGCAAGATAATATGGCATATACTGAAAAGATAAGAATACCGAACCAACTAAAAGTACTTTTGCAACATTTTCAATTTTACTAGCAATGATAATATCATGGGTCCAAATAAAAAGAAAATCTTTAGTAAAAAGAAACAATAACATCCCTCCTGTAGTTGCTAAAGTTGATAATATAAAAGTATTTACATGAAATAGCTTTGTAATTTTATCTTTTTCAATATTTTCAGTATATTTCACCATTCTTGGTAATATAGCCACTGCAATAGGGGTAATTATTAATTCCGGTATTTGTGAAAGAATACCAGCAAGAGCATAATAACCAAATTCTTTTAATGATAATAATTTACTTATCACTAATTTATCAATTTGAGTGTTAAGAGAAGATATTATAGCCATTAACATCATTCCTCCGGCAAAACGTCCAACAGTTTTTAAAACATTCTTGTCAAACTTATACCTTAAATTAGTCTTAATATATTTCCATAAGTTAAATCTTGCAATAAAAAAAAAGATAATATTTATTGAAACCTGCCATATAAAAAAAGTCAATAAGGTAGGGTAAAAATAAAGAGGTATAAGGACAACTCCTGAACGGAAGAAACTACTCGCAACTTGAATTCCATTAGATAAAACTTGTTTCTCTAATCCAAGTAAACCACTAATTTGTAAAGTGGTAAATAGCTGAAAAGCAATACTCACTCCCATTAAACTTACGTATGTAGATAAATCGCTACTAGAAAGAATTTGGGAATTCAACCAATTCTCTGCAATAAGATTTGAAAAGCAAAAAACAAAAAGTATTATAAATAAACAAATGGCCATATACACCTTTTCAATTGTAAAAAGCATATTCCCAATATATTGTTTATCCTCATTTCTCGCAATTTCTCTATTAAGGGTCGCTGATAGTCCCCCATCTGCAAAATACATGATTGTTAAAATTACTGTATAGAAATTAATTACAGCATAAGACTCAATCCCTAATAATTTTATATAAAATGGAATAAAAACAAAGACAGATATAATTCCCCAAACTTTACCAACATAATTGGCTATTATGTTTTTAAACATATTTTAATATATAAACTTCTTTAATAATTAATAGCTTTCAATACAAAAACTACTGAATTGAATATCCACCATCAATTACGAAACTTTGCCCTGTAATCCACCTTGAATTTTTAGATATGAGAAATAAAATAGTAGGTACTACATCTTCAACTTCACCAAAACCTAATGGATGCATATTTTCAATTTCCTTAATTTGATCGTCATTTATTTGACTGAACAGCTTTTTAGTCATCGGAGTATTAATAATTCCAGGTAAAACTGCATTAATTCTTATTTTTCTCTTTGCAAATTCTAAAGCTCCTGATTTAACAACTCCTAATACCGCTGCCTTCGTTGCACAATACCCAATTTTCCCAGGTTGTCCTAATATCCCCATTACTGATGACAAAAAAACAATACCCGCACCATCATTACAGTATTTCTTTTTTGTGAAATGTCTTAATAATTCAATTCCCGAAAAAACATTTACATCAAATATATTTCTAACCTTACTTGTAGAATATAAAGACAAAGGAAGTGTTTCTTCAACTCCGGCACAGTGTACTAATGCATCAAATTTTTGATTTTCTAAATTAAATTTTGAAAACAACTCATCAATTTGGTCTACTTGATTAAAGTCAAAGTTAAAGTTGAAAATCTGCGACTTATAATTTTGTATAAAAAAATCTATTTTTGAAAAATCTCTTCCAATAGCATATACTGTATGTCCATCTGCAATCAACTGCTTTAATGTTTCGAAACCGATACCAGAAGTTGCTCCTGTTAGTAGTATAATCATTTTTTCAAACCCTATTTCTAGTTAAATTTATCTAAGCCAATTCTTTCCATTAAAGAATTTACTGTTGTTATACTTTCTATATCATCTGAATTCAAAGTCACAGAAAATTCTTCATTTACTAAACCAATTAAAACCATTGCCGTCATAGAATCCCAGTCATCTAAGTCTTTAATATTGGTTTCACCATTTATTTCTGTTTCAAGTTCTAAATCTTCTTCTAATCTTAAAAAAAAATGCTTTTTATTCATCGTATATATTGTTACAAATTACTATCTATTGTTATTAAACCTCCTGCCCAAGATAATCCTACACCAAAGCCAACAATTGCTATATTTTGATTTTTGAATTCCGAATCCTCTGAATACTTTTTGAGTGCAATTGGTATTGTACAGGAAACTGTATTTCCTCCATCCTCCAAATTTACATAAAATCTTTCACTGTCAATTTTGAGTCTTTTACGCATAAAATTTAACATAAATGAATTTGCTTGATGAAAAACAAATTGATTTACATCATTGATTTCTTTTTTATTTTTTGCCAAAACTTCTTTAGTGAAACCAGGAATAACTTCACTTGTAAAGTTAAAAACTTCGGGGCCGTTCATATACAAATGATTGTCCGTGTAAATATTATTTGAACCATAGTTAATTTCTTTTGCTTCATTATTAAATGGAGCATTACTACATCCATTTTTCACAATTAACTTGTCATATCCCGAACCATCTGTTCCAAATAAGAATTCTCCAATATGTTCTACATCTGAAAAAGAAATCAATGTTGCAGTAGCTGCATCTCCAAAAATAGCTCTGTTTGAACGATCATCTGGATGCAGATATTTAGAATATGTTTCAGCTGTAACCAGTAAAATATTCTTTGCTTGACCTGAATTTATTAATCCTTTTGCCATACTAACTCCATAAACATACCCAGAACAACCTAAATTAAAATCAAGGGCACCAATATCTTTTCTTAAACCTAAATGATTTTGTAAAACACAGGCTGTGGTTGGCAAAAAATATTCCGGACTTTGAGTACAGTATAAAATATAATCAATTTCATTCTTATCTATTTTTTCAAACAATTTTTCACAAGCATTTTTTGCCAGATCAAATGCAGTTTCATTTTCAGCAACCCAATACCTATTTATTATCCCAACTTTATCCTCAAATTTTCCAAAATCATAATCTGGAAATTGATTACTTAAATCAGTATTAGTGATCTTTTGTTTAGGAAAAACATATTCTATATTCTTTATTACTGCCCCCATTTTTTTAGTTAAGTTCTTACTATAAGTAGATATTTATTATGACAAAAAGTAAAAAATTTATTTAGAATTAGGGATGAATCTTGCTTTGTTATTGTACAAAAACTTATAAATTGCTCTCTCGGATATCGAATTAGTTTTATTAAATGTTTTATCAAATAAATAAAAAATACTCTGAGATAAATCAAGTGACTTAGTTTCTGATTTTGTAAAAATTACATTTTGATCTTCTTTCAAATTAAAAAGAATCAATTCACTTTTGTCTACTTCTAATGTAAAAATTTCCTCATTTAGCTCAACAAACTCATACAACCATAATTTTAGCATCTCAAACTTTTCATCTATCGTCTTTGGAAGGTAAAATTTAACATGCTCCATAATCTTTGCCGGACTCCCCGAATATGCTTTATCTGGCAATGTATCTTTTGTAATTACAGAATTAATTAAAGCTGTACTTCTTTTTCCAAGAACAATTCCTGAACCAACAACACAACTGCCTACCAACCAAACATCATCATTTATGATTGTTTTTCTCTTAGCATAAAGTATACATCCTTCAATTTGTTCACCACTTGCAACGTGTGTCCAAATTTGAGAATACATACCCACTCTTACGCCATTTCCAATTTCCAGTCCTCCCGCACCATCTAAAATTGTATTTTGTCCAAACCAGCAATTATGTCCAATTCTCATTGAATCTTCTGGCATAATTAGCATATCATTATGAAAAACATTCCAATCTCCAACGATAAATTCACCATGAATAAAAATTCTTGTGTTATCATTTATAATATTATTGTCTCCAATAATTGCAACTGTATCAGGATTATTTCCCAAAATTTCGATTACAACGTTTTTACCAATTCTATTATGTTCTCCAAAAACAACATTTGGATGTATTTTTGCCGTGCTATCTATTTGATTTGTACCCATTTATAATAATTTATTTTCAAACCACCAACCAGAAGGTATTGCTAAAAAGCGATTCATAAATTCATTTACTCCTTTTAAACTGTCTTTATTATTAAAAACCGAATATACATTATTATTAATATGAACTCCAGTAGCATAGAACCCATTATCCTTAAAATAATTAATGGCTACTTCTTTATTCTCACATAAAATACCATATACCCAGTAATTTGGTATGGCATTTTCAACCAACTTTAGAGAATAAAAATTCTCCATATTCATAATTTTTTGATCCCAAACAAGTGCATTCTTTTTCTGCCGTGCTAACAAATCTTCAATATCATCCATCTGTTTGGCACCCAAAAATGAATTTAATTCACTCATTAACCCGCCATAACCTTCTAAGCTAATGTCACATTTAGGATTAATTTCTCCATTATCAGTTCTAAAAATTGCTCTGTCAATTCCGTAGTCTCTAATCAATAAAGCTTTTTCATAAAGCTCTTTATCTTTAAAAACAATTGCACCACCGTCTATAGTGTTAGGTAATCTAACCGTTTGAAAAGAAAATACAGTTATATCTGTTCCCAGATTTCCTATTTTTTTTCCTTTATACTCAGATCCAAATGCTTCAATACCATCATCAATTACAGGGATACCAAAAGAATTTCCAATCGCATTTATTTCATCTATATTTCCTAAATAACCGCAGAAATGATTATGAAAAATAGCCTTAGTTTTATTTGTAATCTTAGCTTTCAAATCATCCGGACACATACTTCCCGTTTCTGGGTTAATATCAACCCAAACAACTTTCAAGCCTTTAACTGCAAATGGCTGATTAGATGCTAAGCAACTTACAGGACTAGCAATAACTTCATCACCTTTATTTAACCCTAATGTTGAAAGTACAATTAACATTGCTATATTGTATGAACTTACAGAAAGTATGTACTCAGATCCTATAAATTTTCTTAATTCCGATTCAAATTGTTTTCCATACTTTCCATATCCTAGTTGTCCAGAATAAAGTATACTACTAACTTCTGAATCAATTTTATCTGGCATGTATGGTTTATAAATTGGGATCATTACCAACCTTGTTTTATTAAACTAATCATCTTATCTAAATCTTCCTTAGTAACCCACCAACCACATGGTATATGAACCATCTTGCTATAAAACAAATTCAAATTTGGTAACTCTACCGGTAGTCATTTAAAAAATCATGCAAATCATTTCGTTTATGAAGTTCAGATGCCATTATTCCGTTTTCAGACATCATTTTTACAAATCTATCACGATTTTCTACCTTTAAAGTATACAACCAATACGAAGGCTCTGTGTCTTCATAATAGTTTATCAGTTCAACTCCATTTATATCTTTTAGCTTCTCATCTAGATACTTCCCATTATCAATATACTTTTGGACTAAATTTTCTATGTTTTGCAATTGAACCAGTCCAACAGTTGCATTTACATTATTCATATGATATTTATATCCTTGAAAAGTAATATTATTATCCAAACGGGTCAATTTTTTATCCAAACCAAACCATCTGATAATTTTACCTTTTCATATAAGCTATTATCTAATATTTGTAAGGCTCCACCATCAATAGTCGTCAAATGTTTGATTGCCTGAAAAGAATATACTGTAAACGGGAAGTGGTTTCCAGTTTTCTTTCCATTAAATTTAGCGCCTAATGCATGAGCTGCATCTTCGATAACAGGTATATTGTGTTTTTCTGACAATTCCTGAATTCTTTTTACATCAACAGGAATTCCAGCATAATCAACGACAATGATTGCTTTTGTTTTTGGATTTATTACTTTCTCAATTGAATCTGCGGAAATATTGCCTGTGTTATAATCAACATCTGCCCATCTTACCTTTGCACCAACCATTTTGATTGCCACATTGGTTGGTTCTGCAGTTAAAGCTGTACTTATAACTTCATCGCCTTCTTGCACCCCAGCTAAAATCAACGCTATATGTAGGGCTGCTGTTCCAGAATTTAAAGATAGACAATGGCCTCCTCCAATATATTCTTCAAATTTTCTTTCAAACTCCTCTACTGCTTCTCCTTGAGCAACATAACCACTATATAAAACTTCTTCAAGTTTTGGCATTAATACATCACGAGGAGGAATACTTGTTTTTACTAATGGTAACATAAATAAATTATTGATTGTAAGATGCTAATTCTTCTTGAACATAGTCTAAAGTTAATAGCAATTTTTTTAACTCTTCAACATTTAATCTTTGTGTATTATCAGAATTATACTCCGTATCTACAAGCTTTGGTCCGTCTTCCTGAACATATTTAGTGTAATTTAAATCTCTAAAATCTGCGGGAATTCTATAAAACTCTCCTAGATCATCTGCCTTTGCCATTTCTTCTTTTGCACAGAGCGTTTCATACATTTTTTCAGAATGGCGTTCCCCAATGATTTTGATCTCATTATCAGCATTAAACAATTCTTTTAATGCTTGTGCCAAATCTTCTATTGTAGCTGCTGGAGATTTCTGAACGAAGATATCACCTGGATTTCCATTTGTAAAAGCAAACATAACCAACTCTACAGAATCATCCAACGACATCATAAATCTTGTCATCTTTGGGTTTGTAATAGTCAACGCTTTACCTTCTTTTATTTGTTTAACAAACAAAGGAATTATAGATCCTCGAGAACACATAACATTTCCATATCGAGTTGCGGTATAAATCGCATCCACATTCTTAACCCTAGAATCTCTAGCCTTCGAGACAGCTAATTTCTCCATAAATGCCTTAGAGATTCCCATTGCATTTATTGGATAAACAGCTTTATCTGTGCTAAGTACAACTACTCGCTCAACATTATTTCTTGCTGCAGCTTCTAATACATTTTCCGCTCCTAATATATTAGTCTGAACAGCTTGCATAGGATAAAATTCACAAGAAGGTACTTGTTTTAACGCTGCTGCATGAAAAACGAAATTCACACCATTCATAGCAGCATTTATACTATCGAAATCACGAATGTCACCAATAACAAAATTTAATTTATCATTTTTATATTCGATACGCATATCTTCTTGCTTTTTCTCATCACGTGAAAATATTCTAATTTCTTTTAAATCTGAATTTAAAAAACCTCTTAACATTGCATTTCCAAAAGAACCAGTGCCTCCTGTTATTAATAAAATTTTATCTTTAAACATTTACTTTATATTTTAAATTTTAAAAACTTATAGTATTCTTAAATATAGTTATTGTACAATCTTTTTACAATCAAAAAAAGCAATATAAAGAAGGTACCTAGAAAGGCTCCAAAAAAAATACCTTTTACTTTTCCGAACTTTTCTACACTTAAAGGTAAAATTGGTCCATCAATTATCTGAATTAATGGTGTTTCTTTTCGTAATGTTACTTTAGCTAGTTCGGATTGTTTTACCAATTCAGTTAATATAGCTGTATTTGCCTGAACATCGACTTGCCTACGGGCTGAAGGAGCACGTCTAACATTAAGAGCCGGATTCAAATTAAAAGTATTATCATTGGCGACAGCTACACCCGTTATAGCACCATTTAACTCTCTGCGAATCGAATCCGTCTGTCTTTCTAAAATTTCCATGTTTGTACGAGCTTTTTTGCTTTTAGTATCAACATAAAACTTACCGACTTCTTTTGCAAGTGCATTACAAAAGTATAAAGAGAACATTTCATTTATTGAAGCTACTTCCATAGTTATAATAGCTACTTTCTTATCTTTTTGTGCTACTGTTAAGGAGTTTTTAGATAAGTTCTGGTAAATTACACCTAAAATACTGTCCTGTGTTCTAACAAAAGATTTACGATCTGAATTTGGCAAGAATCGAATTGCTGACAGTTTTGGATTTTTTTTCCATTTTTCTCTCCATTCGTTATTCTCAATATACATCTCAGCTAATGAAATAGTTTTACCATTTACAGTAACAGGAGACAGCAGCGTTTTTTCGACCATTGATCTAGATTTAAACAACTCTGTTAAATTTGAACCTGTAAACATACTTCCTCCTGTACTTCCCAAATCCAATCCAAGGGAACTTGCCAGTCCAAGTGCACTTCCTAAGCCTCCTCCAGATTTTTCATCTTCTATAGCAAATGACAATGTAGCAGTATAAACAGGCTTTTTTATGAAGGAATAAGTTAACCCTCCGATTATTCCAATAGTTACTCCCAATACAATCATTTTCCATTGCTTAAGGAGATAAGAATACCACTCCTTTAGCTTTTCAATTAATTCTTTAAACGACACTTCATCGTTCTCCATAGGTAAATTATCCATTTAATCTTTATTTAAAAGCAGTAACAATTAACAACGCTAAACTAGAAATCACACTTCCAATTCCAACCCATTCTCCTGCGGTCATTTTTTTAGTTTGCGGTTTTTCAGGAACTACTATTTGCGAATCAGGTTCAACTCTAGGATATGATCTAAAAAACAAAAACGATCCGGTAACTGAAGCTTTACCATTTGGATAAATTATATAAGCTTTTTTCTTCCATCCTTTACTATCCACTCCTCCAACAGAATTAATGTAATATTTAAATCCTTTCCCTTTTCTATATGGAATCTCTGATGTCAGTAGTACATTTCCAGTCACTTTCACTCCTTCATTATACACCGCAACTTCAATTTCATCACCAGGAAACAAAGTAACGTTCGAATAATGATTTTTGTCTTTTACAATCTTTTCCCAGTTTACAGGAATCGTAGCAAATTTTAATTCGTCTCTAAGTTTTTTAGATAATTTAGAATTAAGAGTATCTTTCTTTTTTAAATCAAACTCCCCTTGTTTGGATTTCACTGCTTCTTCTTCTGTTGTTAATTTTTTATCCAGATTTAGGTTTACACTTTCCAATTGCTCTATTTGTGCCTCTTTTATTGGTCTTTTTATTTTCATCCCATCCAAGTTAGCAATTGAAGTCAACCCACCAGCTCTCATAACTACATTATAAACAGTTTCTTTTTTATTTGCCAAAACATATTTACCCGGATAAGTAACAGCTCCGCTTACCTTCACCATTTCTGGCTTTTCATAAACCGCCATTTTTCGGATATTAACAACATCAAAAGGTTTTAATACAAAGTTCTTAATCTGCTCGTTATTATCCGCAGTTATTTCAAGTTCAACCAATTCTATTCTCTTCGGATCAGCGTCATCAATTACATCAGACTTTACCATTCTGGCAATTTCAACTCTTTTTGATGCCGATCCAGTTAAACCACCAACTTGAACCACTAAATCATTTAAGGTTAGATTTTCAAAATACTCATACTCCCCCGGATTTTTAACTTCCCCATCAATTGTTACTTTATATTCTTCTCTAAATTCCAAAATAGAATATACCGTAACGATATCTTCTCTTTTAAGCCCTATATCTGCATTCAAATCACCAGATAAAGCAGCACTTAAATCTACATTAACAATCTCTGTTGTTAGATCTGTTTTTAATCGAATAATCCTTGCTCTTTTGGTATAAGCATCTTCTTTAAGACCTTCAGCCCTAGTAATAAGATCTGAAACTCTCATTCCCTCACTAAAAGAATAATAATCTGGTCTAAAAACTGCACCTTCAATTTTAATTCGATTTTCAAATCGATTTAAAATTTTTGTTACTTTAAACACATCTCCCGACTGTGGAGCATAGGATCCATACTCGCTTTCATTGATATCATGAACCTTAAACTCTTTACCAGTTTTTTGCAGTACATTCACTGAAGCGGTATAAGCAAACTCATTAAACCCCGATGCAAAATTTAAAAGATCAGAAAACTTCTCGCCTTTTTTCATTTCGAAAATCCCGGGTCTTTTGACTTCTCCCTCGACTATTACTCTTTGTGTGTAAGCAGGAATTCTAATAACATCATTATCTCTTAAACTAACATTATCAGATTGATCTCCTTTTACTAAAAACTTATAAATATCAACGTTTTTATAAACCTTGTTGTTTCGAATCAATTCTATATTTCTGTAACTGCCATTCTTACCAGGTCCACCGGCTAAATGTAATGCGTTATAAACAGAGGCTAAAGATGATATAGAATAATTACCTGGCTGTTTTCCGCCTACAATGGTTACTTTAATTGTTCTAATATCGCTTAAGCTGACACTAACCTGAGATTGTCCCGACCTAACTGTAGTATAAACTCTTGCAATTGCAGCTTTTATTTTTTGTGAAGCAGCTTCAATTGACATTCCTGCAACGCTAATTTGACCAACATTCTGAATGGTAATTTTACCTTCGAAATTTACCGGAACTGTATCATCGAATTGCTGAATACCATATATACTAATTTCTAATTTATCACCTGGCCCCAAAACGTAATTTACGGGAGTTGCCATTTTCAAATCCGGTTCAAAATTCAAAGTCGGATTGTCAAACAACTCAGATCCGAAAATCAAAGCGTTTAACGAATCTTTTATTTTTTCATTTTTGATCTTCTCTTGTTTTCTTCCAAACTCAGAGTCTTTATCAACTTCATTTAATTTATCGTCTTTCTTTTTATCCTTATCATTTTTTTTCTTGTCTGCATCTTTACCGTTTTTTTTCTCGTACTCCGTAATTCGAGTTCTTAATTTATCAAATTCTGCCTGGCTCATACCTTTCGACAAAGCCATTGATTGAACATCATTAATTGTCGCATTATTACTTTTTAATTGAGAAACTATTTTACCTATTTCGTCATCTGATAGGTAGTCAACTTTTACGGTACTCAAGTCTTTAGACTTTATAATATCCTGTGCATTTGCATTAAAAGACGTTAATAGAATAAAAAACAAGGTCAGAACATAGATTATTTTTTTCATATTGAATTATAGTTTAACCAAAATTTGGTTTAAAAAATACTTATTTTATTTACGAATATTGTTTTTGATAATAAGCTTTGTACGAACCAGAAGTTACATTCTGCAACCATTCTTCATTATCTAAATACCAATTAATTGTTTTTTCCAACCCTTCTTCAAAGGTAACAGATGGTTTCCATCCTAATTCTTTATTAATTTTTGAAGCATCAATGGCATAACGCAAATCATGTCCGGGTCTGTCTTTCACGTAAGTAATCAATTCTTGCGAAGTTCCTTCATTTCTACCCAATTTCTGATCCATAATTTGACATAGTAGCTTAACCAAATCTATGTTCTTCCATTCGTTAAAACCTCCAATGTTGTAGGTTTCATGATTTTTACCTTTATGAAAAACTAAATCTATTGCGATGGCATGGTCTTCAACAAAAAGCCAATCACGTGTATAATTACCATCTCCATAAACAGGTAGTGGCTTATTATTTATGATGTTATTTATAAAAAGAGGAATTAATTTTTCAGGAAAATGATACGATCCGTAATTATTAGAACAATTCGTTAAAACGTAAGGCAAGCCATAAGTTTCTCCATAAGCTCTTACGAAATGATCAGAACTCGCTTTAGAAGCTGAATAGGGAGAATTAGGATCGTATGCTGTTGTTTCTGTAAAAAGCCCCTCTGCTCCAAGTGAGCCATAAACTTCATCAGTACTGATATGATAAAACCGCTTACCTTCAAAATTATTCTTCCACTGATTCTTTGCGGCGTTTAGTAAATTCATTGTTCCAATCACATTTGTTTTCACAAAGGCTAATGGATCTTCAATAGAGCGATCAACATGTGACTCAGCTGCCAAATGTAAAACGCCATCAAAATTATGAACTGAAAACAGTTCATTTATAAAAGTTTCATCTACGATATCACCTTTTACAAATGTATAATTAGATTGATTTTCGATATCCTTTATATTTTCTAAATTCCCTGCATAAGTCAAAGCATCCAAATTGAATATTTGATATTCAGGATATTTATTAACAAAGTGTCTAACGACATGTGATCCTATAAAACCAGCTCCGCCTGTTATCAGAATTTTTTTCATTACATTTAATTTAATAAATCTGAATTTTGTCTTTCTAATTCACTATATATATCTTTAACATCTTGAGAATTCTCTTTTTGCAAAATTAGATTTGCGTTATCTGTATGTACAAAGATCGTATTTTTTAATCCTAAAAATGTTGTATAACTATCACATCCTATGACCATATTACCATTTGTATCTACTGGATGTCCGTTTGAAACCAAATATTCATAAACAGATTCAAAAGAACCCAAATCTGACCATGAAAAAGCGGCAGGAACCACTTTAATTTTTTTGCTTCGCTCCATTACAGCATAATCAATACTAATTGATGGAATCTCTAATGACAAATCTAAATCTAAAAAACCATCTTTACTTGCTTCCCAAACTTCTTTTGCTTTTTCGTAAACATCTGGTTGAAATTGTTTCAGTTCATCTAGAAGAACACTAGCTTTAAAACAAAACATTCCACTGTTCCATAAAAAATTTCCTTTGGCAATAAACTCTTTTGCTGTAGTTTCATTTGGTTTTTCTCTAAATGAGATTACTTTATCCCCTTTCGATTCTATATACCCATATCCTGTTTCAGGTTTTGTTGGGATAATCCCGAATGTCACAATAAAACCATCTTTAGCCTTTAAAACTGCTTCTTGAATGGCATTATTATAATCCTCCATCTTATCAATAATATGATCCGAGGGAGTCACAATAAGTATATCATCAGGATTTGATGCAAATGCAGCAAAAGCAATTGCAGCAGCAGTATTTCGGGGTGTAGCTTCAACTATATTAATATACGATGTTTGGGTTTTGTCCATAACTTTACCACTTAAATGGTAGTTATCAACATTTCCCACAACCATTACTCTATTTGCTAAATGACTATTACGTTCAACTGTCATTTCAAATAAAGATTTATTTTCAAATATCTCTAAATATTGTTTTGGCTGGCTTTTTCTCGACAATGGCCATAATCTACTACCAATACCACCGGTCAAAATAACATGTACAATTGAATTGTTTGTTTGCATATTTTTAAAATAAAAAAAAATTAATCGCTTATAGTCTATTATCAGCTAACGTACCTAAGACTCCTTTTACATCGTATAATAAACTATTTTCTTTTTGCAATTCTGAAAATTCCAATTTCAAAAATTCTTTATGTGCTACTCCAAGTACAATAGCATCAAATTTTTCTTTTGGAACAGAATTAATAGTTTCTAATTTATATTCTTTTCTAACTTCTTCTATATTAGCTAACGGATCGTATAATGTAACAGCGATTCCGTATTCTTTTAACGCTTTGATTACATCAACAATTTTTGTATTTCTAACGTCCGGGCAGTTTTCTTTAAATGTAATTCCAAGCATCAGAAGATTTGCTCCATTAACTGAAATTCCTTTTTTAATCATCAATTTTACTACCTGAGAAGCGACATACTCCCCCATGCTGTCATTCAAACGTCGTCCTGCCAAAATTATTTCAGGATGATACCCAAATTCCTGAGCCCTTTGTGCTAAATAATATGGATCTACACCAATACAGTGGCCTCCAACCAATCCTGGTTTGAAAGGTAAAAAGTTCCATTTTGTAGCAGCAGCATCTAATACTTCCTGCGTATCGATATTCATTAAATTGAATATCTTAGCTAGTTCATTTACAAAAGCTATATTAATATCCCGTTGAGAATTCTCTATAACTTTTGCAGCCTCAGCTACTTTTATTGAAGGTGCCAAATGTGTTCCGGCAGTAATTACAGATTTATAAAGTGTATCCACTTTTATTCCAATCTCTGGAGTTGATCCTGAAGTTACTTTTAAGATCTTCTCAACAGTATGCTCTTTATCTCCCGGGTTTATTCTTTCAGGAGAATATCCTGCAAAAAAGTCCTTATTGAATGTCAATCCTGAAAATTTTTCTAGAACTGGTACACACTGCTCTTCAGTAACCCCTGGATATACTGTAGATTCATAAATTACAACATCTCCCTTTTTTAATATCTTACCAACTGACTCACTCGATTTGTATAAAGGAGTTAAATCTGGGCGATTATTTTTATCGACCGGAGTTGGAACAGTTATCACAAAGTAGTTGCAATCTGCTATATCATTAAGTGAAGTAGTGCAATATAAGCCTATCTGAGAATTAGAATTATCCACCAAAACTTTCTGTAAAGTCTCGTCATCTACTTCTAGTGTAGTATCTGTACCCGATTTTAGAGAAGAAACTCGCTCTTCATTTATATCAAAACCAACAACTGCATATTTAGTAGCAAATAATCTGGCTAAAGGTAAACCAACATAACCTAGGCCGATAACAGCTATTTTTATGTTTCCATCCAACATGTATTCTTTTTTATCCACTTCAGTCATTTCAATTCACGGCTTCGCCCTTCTGAGTCACAAAATTTTTGACACAGATACCCTAAAATCATTTTCGGCAAATATAGTATATTAACTCAATTTAATCAATACGGCTTCCCGTAATACTTAAAAATATAGACTATTAAAAAAAAACAGCTCAATAACCCACTCTCAATCAGTATGCAAAAAATCACATTATAAAAAAAACAGAGAAATAAAATCTTAAACTAAAGAATTTCACCCTCTGTTTTAACTGAAATCGCTAAACTATAACTAAATTATTTGTATTTTATTTTAAGAACACAGCCCAAAGATTCTAAAACCAATATATAATGTGTATTTGAAACCTCCTGAACAATCGCTTCCTGATTACTAAAAACTCCTGCTTCTATTTTTATCCGATCTCCGGCCTGAATTGAAGTTACTGATATATCACTTATATTTGGAGCCTTAAGACTTGCTTTTATGCTATTAATTTCTTCATCACGAACAATTGCAGGTTTACCCAGCCAAAACAAATAGCGCACTACTCCTGCTATCTGAAAAACAGAATTACGATCAATATCTTTCAATTGAACAAATACGTATGAATTGAAAAGAGGAACTTCAATTTTCTTCTTTCTGTCTGACCATTCTTTCACCTGAGTGATTAGTGGACAATAACATTCAATACCTATTTGACTCAGTCTATCCGCAACTTTCTTCTCCCATTTAGGCTTTGTATAAACAACATACCAATTCATAATTTCCTTTTACAATGAATAAAATTTCCAACACCGTCTTTCTTCTTTTATATCAAATTTTACTTCAATACCAATCCCAATTAGGAACCTATCCCATTATAAATAAAACCAATTGACTCCAGTTCTTTCGCGTTTAAGATATTTCTTCCATCAAAAAGGAAAGCCGGCTTATGCATTGAATCATATATTCTTTGCCAGTCGTAAGTGGTAAACTCATCCCATTCTGTCAAAATAGCTATTGCGTGAGCATCTTTACAAGCTTCATAAGCATTATCAAACGTTACAACTCTGGCTTTATTCTCTTCGATTGACCTTGTTTCCAAATAATTTAAATCGTTCTGTATTTTGTTTCCGGAAACTTTAGGATCATAAACTGCGATACTTGCCTGTTCATTAATCAAATCATCAGCCACATAAATTGCTGCAGATTCTCTGGTATCATTTGTATCTTTTTTGAATGCCCAGCCCAGAAAGGTAATCTTTTTATCTGCAACCGTATTGTATAGCGTCTGAACAATTTTATTCGAAAATCTTTTCTTCTGATGATCATTCATTATAATCACCTGCTCCCAATAATCGGCAACCTCGTTCAAACCATACGATTTTGCTATATATACCAAATTGAGAATATCTTTTTGAAAACAAGAACCTCCAAAACCAACTGATGCCTTCAAGAATTTAGGTCCTATTCTGCTATCCATTCCAATAGCACGAGCAACCTCATTAACATCAGCACCTGTTTTTTCACACAATTCAGACATTGCATTTATGGACGAAATACGTTGTGCTAAAAAAGCATTCGCTGTTAATTTAGACAATTCTGACGACCAAACATTGGTGGTTAAGATTTTATCCTTGCTTACCCAGTTTGCATAAACATCAACTAAAGCATTTATCGCCACTTCGCCTTCCGGTGTTGTATCACCTCCGATCAGGATTCGGTCAGGATTTAATAAATCCGTAACAGCGGTTCCTTCGGCCAGAAATTCCGGATTTGATAAAATCTGAAACTGCACTCCATTTCCGGTATTATCCAAAATACTTTTTATTGCTTCGGCAGTACGCACTGGCAAAGTCGATTTCTCAACAACAATTTTATTCTGTTTCGCTACTTTTGCGATTTGTCTGGCACACAATTCAATATACTTTAAATCGGCAGCCATACCTTTCCCTTTTCCGTAGGTTTTAGTTGGGGTATTTACAGAAATAAAGATTACCTGAGCCTCGTCAATCGCCTTTTCTACTTCTGTTGAAAAGAAAAGATTCCTCCCTCTGGCCTCTGCTACTATTTCCGAAAGTCCCGGTTCGTAAATCGGAATATTATTCGTATCAGGATCATTCCAGTCTTTAATTCTTTGCTCGTTCAAATCGACAACAGTCACTTGAATATGTGGACATTTTTGAGCAATTACTGCCATTGTTGGACCTCCAACATAACCTGCACCAATGCAACAAATCTTTGTAATTTTCATTTACTTTACTATTATCTTGATCCTTGTTTTTATTTTAAATTATTCCAATACCAGCTTACAGCCTCTTTTAAACCTTCTTGTAAGGAGTATTTTGGATCATACCCCAATACAGTCCTCGCTTTATCGATACTTGCTAATGAATGCGGAATATCTCCTGCCCGATTAGGTCCGTAAACAATTTCTACCTCTCCAATTTTTGAATCGAACTCACTCAAATATTCTTTTAAATATCCAATCAAATCATTTAAAGAATTTCGATCACCAAAGGCTGTATTGTAAACCGTATTAATTGCAGCAGGATCCTGGCTTGTCATTGCCAATTCGTTCATCTGAATTACATTATCGATATAAGTAAAATCACGAGAATAATTTCCATCACCATTAATCACTGGACTTTCATATTTCATGAGTTGCATCACAAACTTCGGAATTACCGCTGCATAGGCTCCATTAGGATCTTGCTTTCTTCCGAAAACATTAAAATACCGCAATCCGATAGTTTCCAATCCATAGGTTCTACTAAAAATCTCAGCATATAATTCATTTACATACTTTGTGATGGCATACGGAGACAGGGGGTTCCCTATAACTTCTTCTACCTTTGGTAATCCTTGAGAATCTCCATAGGTTGATGAACTTGCTGCATATATAAATCTTTTAACTTTTGCATCACGAGCAGCAACCAACATATTTAAAAAGCCGGAGACATTTACATCATTTGTTGTAACAGGATCATTGATTGATCTCGGAACAGAACCTAAAGCAGCCTGATGCAAAACATAATCGACTCCTTCAACTGCCAAAACACAATCAGCACTATTTCGAATATCACCTTCAATTAATTTAAAATTAGAGTTCGAAATAAAATTCTTTAAATTATGGTGATGCCCCGTTGAAAAATTATCCAGACAAATTACTTTATGACCAAGTCCTAAAAAATACTCAGACAAATTCGATCCAATAAATCCTGCGCCGCCAGTAATCAAAATTGTATATTGTTTTGATGTATCCATTTATTTCGAATTATTTTTTATTGAATTTCTTCAAAATACTGCTCCACAAACTTACTTTCACTTCCTCATCATGGTAACCATTTGCATAAGCACCATAACCATATCCATAAGCGGCACCGTATTTTGCCTTATTCTCATAGCCATTTAAAACGATGCTGGCATTATTCAACTCACCTCTTTTAACCCTGGTATTCAGCAAGGTAATCATGTCCTTTTTGGTATAATTCTGTCTTACTATATACAGCGTTACATCTGCAAATTGTGCCAATTCTAATGCATCCGAAACTAACCCAACCGGAGGCGTATCCAAAATAATATAATCATACTTTTGCTTCAGTTCCAGAATTAATTCCCTCATCGCATCACTCAGAATAAGCTCTGAAGGATTTGGCGGAATTGGCCCTGAAAGTATAACGTCAAGATTGGGAATCTGCGTCTGGTTTGTAATTTCACTTAAACTATTTTGTTTAATGAGGTAATTCACAACACCTATTTGATTCTTCAAATTAAACTCATCTGCCAATCTGGGTTTTCTCAAATCCAAACCAAGAATTACGGTTTTCTTTTCACTTAAAGCAAATACTGTCGCGATATTGATCGAACAAAAAGTCTTCCCTTCACCACTTATAGACGAGGTAATCATTAACGTTTTTGAACCGCTTACCTGTTGCTTTTTATACAAAAATTGCAAAGAAGAACGAATCGCTCTAAATGCTTCAGATAATGCCGATTTTGGCTTGTCAAATACAGCCAGATTCAATGAGTCTTTGTTTACACCAATGATTCCAATTAATGGTATTTGCGTCAATTTACTAACGTCTTCGGTATTTTGAATCGAGTTATTCACAAAGAAAATTCCAAAAACGAATAACAACGGAAGTAGTGTACCCAGAAACAAGGCCAATACATAATTCACAGAAGTTTTAGGACCGATTAATCCGCCTCCAATATCTTTCGCAGGATCAATAAAATGAATGTCTGACAAATTGGATGCTTTTACAATCTCAGCTTCATTTCTTTTTTTCAGAAACTCCGTATAAATATTGTCGCTTAGGTCATATTTTCGTTGAATCTTCAACAATTCCTGTTGTTCTTCCGGAAGTTTTTTTACAGTACTTTCTGCCTGACCTATTTTCGCATTTACCATAGCTAAATCGGTCAGTAATGATCCTTTTGCAGAAGCTATATTTTCTAATAAAACACTTTTTATAGCCTGCATTTGACTGTCAAAATCCTTGAAAATCTTATCGCTTTTTACCGCATAAGCCATTTCTGATCTTTGTGTAGAAAGCGCAATAAGTTTCGACACATTCACAACAACATTTGGATCTTCAATCCCTGCTACTGTAGGAGCTGGCAATCTTGAATAATCGTTGCTATTATTTAAATACGATTTTAAAGAATTATAATAAGCAATTTTTCTTGTGACCTGATCTTTTTCAACATCAAAATCCATTATTTTATCCGAAACCTTAGCACCTCCACCTTCAATTTCGTAAATATTTTTATCTTTTCTGAACGATTTCAGCTCATTACCTGTTTGCTTCAATTGCGTTTCCATAGCAATAAGAGTACTATCGATAAATCGAATGGTATTTGTCGCAAACTGATTTTTCCCATCAAGCTGAATTTTGATTAACATCTTTACTGTCGAATTCAAATACTCAACCATTCTGGCTTTGTTCGTCCCCTGCATTCCAAGGGTCAGGATCGAACCTCCTTTCTCGTCAGAGTCAACACTTACTCCTCTATAGCGCGATACTGTTCCGTCAAAATCATTAAATCGGACAAAATACTCGTTTCCGGTATATAAACCCGGGTTGTCATTTATCTGTAAATTCCAATTTAAAAAAGGAAGCACAACCGGTTCCCCCGTTTTACATCTTCTTACATATTCTTTGGGCTGAATCGCAGTATTGCTATACGTTTTAGTGGAGTAATTAATTAAGGATGCCGAGTTAGTTTCAAACGGAATTCGGATCTCATACACATTTGGGCTTAAAAACTTAATTCCAATTAAGGTATTAGCGAGCTGTGCTTTTGTTTTGTCAATTTTTATATAAAAAGGAACCGCACCGTAAGCATCAACTAAATTGTATTTTCCCTGAACAAGATAATCAATATAAAACTGTAATTTATCCACAACCAACTCGTTGTGTGATCTCGATTGTATCACAGTTGTGATTCCGTTTACCTGATCTGAAACACCACCCCAATTAAAAACTAAACTTGTATTGGAGGTAAAAAAAGGATTTCGTTCTTCCTTAATCGAAACCATAGTCTGCATTCCGTAAATTTTTTCTTTACGAATGTTTACCTGATAGGCGATAGCAAAAGCTATTATCAGACTGACTAAAAACAATTTCCAATAACTGGCTATTTTCAGCAAGAATCCCTTAAAATCAAAATTTGAATGATTTTCAAAAATGGAAAAATCTTTTATATCTAACATCTTTTGAATTTAATTTTAGTTTTTAAGCAACAAATATACCGTTGTCGCCAAAGACAAAACCGTAATAATTGTAGTAATCGATTCTATCCCTGTTTTTCCTGTTCCCCAAGATTTTTGCTTAACCGGTTTCACATAAATATAATCGTTAGGCTGTAAATAAAAATAAGGTGATTTCATTACATTTATATCCGTCAGATCTATATCCTGCATCTGAACACCTGTTGGCGTTTGACGAATTACAGTTACTGCTTTTCTATTACCTGTAATGGAGATATCTCCAGCATTTGCAATAGCTTCCATAATATTTACATGTTCCTGAAACAGCGTTTTAGTCCCGGTACTGCCTACTTCTCCATTTATCGTATATCTAAAACCGGCCAATTTCACCGTAACAAAAATATTGGCTTCACTTTTAAAATATTCTTCGAGTAGTTTTTTTTCAATTCGAACACGAATCTCTTCAAGGGTATACCCAATAACATTAATTTCTCCTAAAACCGGCATTCTGATATTACCATGATCGTCAACCGTAAATCCATTAAAATACAACCCTGATTCCGATTTTCCTGCTCCCGAAGTAGCACTATCCGTAGTATTAAAAATCGAAACTAACTTAGGATCTATTGCTTTTATATCAATACTCAAAACATCGTTTACCTGTAACCTGTAAGGCTTAGACTCCACAGCAGCAATATTATTCTGTTCTCCGGAGTTATTTTTATCCTGTAAATAAACCATATCTTTAACCGGAATACAAGATGTAAATAGTATGCTAATCAATAGCAGGATATAAAAGCCGTTTTTTGTCATTAGTGAAATTTTATCGCAAATATAGCTTTTCCTTTAATCTTCAGAAAATCTAAGCGTTATTTGGGTTTATTTAATTGTTTTTGAAAGTTTTTTCGAATGGAACCCGATGTAAAATACTTCGGCCAAGGGTAATTTCATCAGCATATTCCAATTCATCTCCCACCGAAATCCCTCTTGCAATTGTAGAAATTATGATTTCTGATTCCGCAATTTGTTTATAAATATAGAAATTAGTCGTATCGCCTTCCATTGTTGAGCTCAGCGCAAAGATGATCTCTACAACTTTTCCGGCTTTGACTTTTTCAACCAGACTTGAAATGTTCAACTGACTGGGACCAACTCCTTCAATTGGAGAAATTTTACCTCCCAGCACATGATAAATTCCTTTGTACTGACCTGTATTTTCAATCGCCATAACGTCACGAATATCCTCGACCACACAGATCGTTTGGTGATTACGTGATAAATTGGCACAAATTTCACAGACTTTTGTATCTGAAATATTATGACAATTTTCGCAAAATTTAATATTCTCACGCATATTCAATAGCGCCTGAGATAAAAAACCGGTCTGTTCTTTGGGCTGTTTTAACAAATGCAGCACTAATCGCAATGCCGTACGTTTGCCAATTCCAGGCAACTGAGACATTTCGCTAACTGCTTTTTCTATTAATTTTGATGAAAATTCCATGACGACAAAAGTAATACATTAATATTTCTTTTCAGATCCGATTGAAATTGAGTTTCCCTATTTTTTCGAGCTCAAAAACAAACGAATTAGTACTGATTTGTAGCCAATAAAACCAAAGTACAGGCTACTTCTGCCTTAATATTATTCAGTTCTAACAATTGATAAAATTCAGGATTTTCTGAACCTGGATTAAAAACAACTCTTTTAGGCTGTGCTTCTATAATGTAATTGTAATAATCACGCTGACGAGCAGGATTCAAATACAAAGTTACAGTGTCTATATTTTTCACAGGGATTGTTTTCGTATGTATCTTCACACCGGCAACTTCACCGGTATTCTGACCAATTGCCAAAACAGTATGTCCTTTTTCAACTAACATATTTATAGCTCTAAAAGCGTAACGTTCCGGTTTTGTAGTAGCACCAAGAACAAGGGTTTTCTTATTTTTCATTATTTTTAAATATACTGCAAAAGTAATCAAAAAGAATGAGCTTATTTCTAGCTTATCGATTTAGAATTAACTGCAATAAAAAACAATATCCGTGTACGATTTTATCCTGAAGTTTCAAAAAATGTCTATTTTTACGGCACTAACCCAAACACTATGGATTTATTCATTTATTTATTTGCCGCTCTCTTTTCCGTTTTAAACCCAATCGGAACAGTCCCCATTTTTGTGGGCTTAACACAACATGATTCTCAAAAAGAACGTTCCCGAATTTCTCTTTGGACCGCGATAAATGTTGGAATCATTTTATTGGTTTCTTATTTTATCGGTCAGTATGTTTTGACTTTTTTCGGAATTAGCATTGATGCTTTAAGAATTGCCGGCGGAATTGTAATTGTAAATTCTGGTTTTTCTTTACTTTCAGGAAAATTCAATAAAAAACGAGGAATCAATAAAAAAATTGAAACTGATGCACAACAAAGAAACGACATCGCTTTAACACCTTTGGCAATACCAATGCTTGCCGGCCCGGGATCGATGTCTTTGTTAATTGCTTTTTACCAGGAACATCACGGAATAAACGAAATTATAATTTCATGCTCAGCTATCCTGGCAATTGCATTTACTATTTTTGCCATTTTAAAAAGTGCACATTATTTAGCAAGAATACTTGGTGCTTCCGGAATTGTAGCCATATCCCGAATTGTTGGCTTTATCGTAATTTCAATTGGAATTCAATACATCGTTAGCTCTATCATCAATATCGTTAAAGGAAACCTGATGTAAGATCTCTTTATAGTAACAAACAAAAAGGGGATAAAACATACGTTTTATCCCCTTTTTCTATACTTAAGAATGTTATTTAACTTCTTGGCAAAAACACTTCAGCCATCATACATCTGGCACTTCCACCCCCGCAAGCCTCAATAGTATCTAAACTTGAACTTAAAATTTCAGCATGATTTTCTAATTGTGCAATTTGTTTTGGCGTCAGACTCTGATGTGCAGATGCACTCATTACGATATACCTCTTATCATTTGTCCCACGAACTTCAAGCATGTTACCGGCAAAATTATTGACCTGTGCTTCTGTAATCAAAATAACTTCTTTTTTATCTGCTTTCAGATTTTCCAGAACCATTTTACGTTCTTTTTTATCATCGATACAATCGGCACAAATAACAGCAAAAGTTTCACCCAAACACATCATTACATTCGTATGGTAAATCAGTTTACGTTCTCCGTCAACAGTTTGAAAAGCCTCAAAAATAACAGGAGCATAATCAAAATCTTCACAGAATTCAATAAACAGCTCTTCATCAGCACGTGGAGACAAAGCACAATATGCTTTTCCATTTGCACGATCTAACAGTAAACTTCCAGTTCCCTCTAAGAAAAAACCATCTTCTTCTGCCGATGTATAATCGACTATGTTAGCAATTTCAAAACCTTTCTCTTCAAGTGTATCCAGAATATCTTCACGACGTTCCTGACGACGGTTTTCTGCAAACATTGGATACAAAGCTACATCTCCATTTTCATGAAATGAAATCCAGTTATTTGGAAAAATACTGTCCGGCGTATCTGTTTCCAGCGTATCCTCAACAACAGTAACATCTACTCCAACTGCTCTAAGCTTCTCAACAAAGGCATCAAATTCCTGTTGTGCTTTTGCATTTACCGTACTTGGTAAAAGTCCGTCCAATACCTTTTGGTAATAATTATTCACTGCCGTTTGCTCATTCATTCTGAAAGCAACTGGCCGAATCATTACAATTGCATTTGTGGTTTGTTTCATTTTATATGTTTTTTTGGTTTCAAGTTTCAGGTTTCATGTTAATGGAACGTGAAACCTGAAACCTGAAACTTTTTTAGTCTCTTATTAATGGTAAAGTGGAACATCTCAACAATCCCTCCTGCTTTGCAATTTCTGCATATGGAATTTCTTCAACGATAAAACCATTAGCGCGCAGCCAATTGTTCAAACGGGTGAAGTTTTTCTCAGAAACCACTACATTTTCGTCAATCGAAAATACATTTGAGAACATATTATACATCTCATTTCTTTCGATATGAAATAAATTTTCTATTCCAAAAAGGTTTACCAAATACAAATAATCGGCTTCTTCACGGAAACCTCTTTTATAAATAATCCCTTTATCTTTTCCAACAGGTTGAAAACAACAGTCGAGGTGTAAAGCATTGTCACGAGCTTCCAATTTAGACTTCACCAAATCAAATTCTTTGACAATTTTATTCGGAAACGTTTTTTTTATAAAATCTACACCCTGCATATTTGTTCTTGCTGTAATGTAATCTTTATAATCACTTCCCTTATAAGTTCCAATAAAAACATGATCGTTCCACAGCATAACATCTCCTCCTTCAATATGAACTTCCTCTGGCGGACGAACTACTTTTAAAGGATCCATCTGATCGATTACGTATTGAATGGCATCCAACTCACGTTCTCTGTCCGGCAGAATATTTGACTTCACAAAAGTATCATCTATCACAAAACCTATATCTCTCGCAAAAATCTGATTGTAATTTTCAATCATTTCAGGACGATATACTTTTACATCATATTTTTGAAAAATAGCATTAAAAGCATCCATTTCGGCAACCATATCTTTTTCGATAGGATAAGTACCCGCTTTAATATGTTCCAACGATTTAGGATCATAAGCTTCCTCTAAAGTTGGAGTTGGCCCATTATGAACTGCAGAACCCAAAACTACTGCCCGCAGCCTTGACGTTTCGTTCTTTATATTTAATTGCAACATAACTATATTGTATTTTGAGCAAAGATAAAAAAAGCTTCACAGTTAAGTGAAGCTTTAATTTTTTTTATTTGTTTGACTTAAACTCTCTCAACGGGTGTCCAGTGTAAATTTGTCTTGGTCGGCCAATTGGCTCCTTGTTCTCACGCATTTCTTTCCATTGCGCGATCCATCCTGGTAATCTTCCGATAGCAAACATTACAGTAAACATATCTGTTGGGATTCCTAATGCTCTGTAAATAATTCCAGAGTAGAAGTCAACATTTGGATATAAATTTCTTGATTTGAAGTACTCATCTTCAAGAGCTGCTGCCTCTAATTTTTTAGCAATTTCCAAAATCGGATCTTCAACACCTAAAGTATCCATTACTTCTTTAGCGGCTTTTTTGATGATTTTTGCTCTTGGATCGAAGCTTTTGTAAACTCTATGACCAAATCCCATTAAACGGAAAGGATCGTTTTTATCTTTTGCTTTTGCTAAGAATTTTTCAGTATCTCCACCGTCTTTGTTGATTTCTTCCAACATTTCAAGCACTGCCTGATTTGCACCTCCGTGTAGAGGTCCCCAAAGTGCAGAAACTCCAGCAGAAATAGAAGCAAATAAACCAGCATGAGATGAACCAACCATTCTTACTGTTGAAGTAGAACAGTTTTGCTCGTGATCTGCATGAAGAATAAATAATTTATCTAATGCATCAATTACAATTGGATTTGCTGAGTAAGGTCCTGTAGGCAATTTAAACATTAATTGCATGAAGTTTTCAACGTAACCGGTTGTATTGTCATAATAATTCAACGGATACCCCATAGATTTTCTGTAGGTCCATGTTGCAATTACAAGAAATTTACCCATTGTTTTACAAATGGCTTCGTACATTTCTTTTTCATTTTCAACATTTACTGCCTTTGGATTAAATGCCGTTAAAGCACTCGTCAAAGCAGATAAAACACCCATTGGATGAGCTGTTTTTGGGAAACCATCAATGATATTTTTCATTTCTTCGTTTACCAAAGTATGTTTTTTAATACCATTTTCAAACTGCTCCAATTCCTGAGCTGTTGGTAATTCTCCAAAAATTAACAGATAAGACACCTCTAAGAAGCTTGCTTTTTCAGCAACATCTTCAATTGAATATCCTCTGTAACGTAAAATACCTAATTCTCCGTCTAAGAATGTGATTTCACTCTTACAAGAACCTGAGTTTTTATATCCAGGGTCTAAAGTAATAATACCAGTTAAATCACGTAATTTGTTAATATCGATAGCTGATTCATTTTCACTCCCCGTGATTACCGGAAGTTCAATTTTTTGACCATCTACTTCTAATGTAGCTATTTTTGACATAATATATCGGAAATAAATCTTTAAAATAATAATTTATCAAATCTAAGGAATTTAAGACTAATTAAAAAAAGAATCCTGCTATGAATTTGTTAAAACTCCAAAAAAAAACCATCCGTCGAGGCGGATGGTTTAAATTTCATATATAACTCTTACAATTACTTAATCTTAAAAGCATTTAGACCAGGAAAATAAGCTGTACTTCCTAACTCTTCTTCGATTCTTAGCAATTGATTGTATTTTGCCATACGGTCAGAACGAGAAGCAGAACCTGTTTTAATTTGCCCACAGTTTAAAGCAACCGCTAAGTCAGCAATCGTATTATCTTCTGTTTCTCCTGAACGGTGTGACATTACTGAAGTGTACCCTGCATTTTTAGCCATATTTACAGCTGCAATTGTTTCAGTTAAAGTACCAATTTGATTTACTTTTACTAAAATTGAATTAGCAATACCTTTTTCAATTCCTGTAGACAAACGAGCTACATTCGTTACAAATAAATCATCACCTACTAACTGAACTTTATTTCCAATTTTTTCAGTCAAATATTTCCATCCATCCCAGTCATCTTCATACATACCATCTTCGATAGAGATAATTGGATATTTAGCAGCCAATTCCGCTAAATAATCAGCCTGCTCTTCAGAAGTTCTGATTTTTCCGGTTTCACCTTCAAATTTAGTGTAATCGTATTTTCCGTTTACATAAAATTCAGAAGCAGCACAGTCAAGAGCAATCATAATTTCATCACCGAAAGTGTATCCAGCTTTTTCAACCGCTAATTTGATCGTATCTAAAGCATCTTCAGTACCTCCGGCTAAGTTTGGCGCAAAACCACCTTCGTCACCTACAGCTGTACTTAAACCTCTATCGTGTAATACTTTTTTCAAGCTGTGGAAGATTTCAGTTCCCATTTGCATAGCGTGTGTAAAAGACGTTGCTTTTACAGGGAAAATCATAAATTCCTGAAATGCGATAGGCGCATCTGAGTGTGAACCACCATTGATGATGTTCATCATTGGTACTGGTAACGTATTGGCAGAAACACCACCAACGTATCTGTATAATGGCAAACCTAATTCGTTAGCAGCAGCTTTAGCAGCAGCCAAAGAAACTCCTAAAATAGCGTTAGCTCCTAATTTAGATTTGTTAGGAGTACCATCTAAATCAATCATTAACTGGTCGATTGTATTTTGTTCGAAAACAGAAGTACCCACTAGCTCTTCAGCAATAACAGTATTTACATTGTTCACTGCATTCAAAACTCCTTTTCCAAGATAAGCTTTACCTCCGTCACGTAATTCAACAGCTTCATGCTCTCCGGTTGACGCTCCAGATGGAACGGCAGCTCTACCTAAAACACCATTTTCAGTTACTACATCAACTTCAATAGTAGGATTACCTCTTGAATCAAGAATTTGCCTTGCGTGAACTTTAATTATAATACTCATTATTTTTATTTTTTTATTAATAAATTATATTTTTTTTTCGAAATTATAAAAATATTTAATAGTAAAAACGTATTCTAACTAATAAACCTCTTTATTTATTAACTACATCGTTTTAGCAGTAACTTCTTTTATATTCTCGACAAACTGATCGAACAAATACGACGAATCGTGTGGTCCAGGACTTGCTTCCGGATGGTATTGTACTGAAAAACAATTCTTATTCTTCATGCGCATACCTGCAACTGTTTGATCGTTTAAATGCAAATGTGTAATTTCTAACTCCGGTGATTGTCTAACTGCTCTTTATTTACAGCAAAACCATGGTTTTGTGAAGTTATTTCACCTTTACCTGTAATTAAGTTTTTCACCGGGTGATTGATTCCACGGTGACCGTTAAACATCTTATAGGTCTGAACTCCATTTGCCAAAGCAATTACCTGATGTCCTAAACAGATTCCGAACAAAGGTTTATCATTGGCCAGGATTTCTTTTGCTACTTCTATTGCACCAAAAAGCGGATCCGGATCTCCGGGACCGTTGGATAAGAAGTAACCATCCGGATTAAACTCGGATAGATCTTTATACGTTGAATTGTATGGAAACACTTTAATGTAACAATCTCTCTTCGCCAGATTTCTCAAGATATTTTTCTTGATCCCAAGATCTAAGGCAGATATTTTATAAGTCGCATTTTCATCTCCAAAAAAATAAGGCTCAGTAGTTGAAACTTTTGATGCCAACTCTAAACCTTCCATGTCTGGCACATTGGCCAATTCTTTCTTCAGGTCTTCAATCGAAGTCCCGTCTGTACAGATAACAGCATTCATTGCCCCATTGTCACGAATATAACTTACAAGTGCTCTGGTATCAACATCAGAAATACAAATTAAGTTTTGCTTCTTAAAGTAATCTTCCAGGCTTCCTGAAGCATCTTCTCTGGAATAATTAAAGCTAAAATTTTTACAAACCAAACCGGCTATTTTGATGCTGTCTGATTCAATTTCAGAATCATTAACACCGTAATTTCCAATATGAGTATTCGTCGCAACCATTATTTGGCCAAAATAAGAAGGATCTGTAAAAATCTCCTGATACCCGGTCATTCCCGTATTAAAACAAACTTCACCAAAAGTCTTACCGCTAATTCCGATAGATTTTCCGTGAAAAATAGTCCCATCACTAAGTAATAAAATGGCGCTTTGTCGTGTCGTGTATTTCATTCTTTAATTTGTATTGTTTTTTTTAACTGTTTCATGAAACTCCTTTGCGGATTTCCATGTGTAATTAGATATTTTGCAAATTTACTTCTTTAAAAGAGTGCTTCCAAGATTTTTTAAAAATTTCATCTCTAAAAATAAAACCGAGATACTGAAATAAGTTAAATTTTGATTTCACTCAAAAAAAATCAAAAAAAAAGGATAAACTAAAAATTAGTTTATCCTTGATTTCTATAGAATCATTACTTTCATAATTATTCAGAAGCTTCAGTAGTCGTTTCTGATTCAGCAGCAGGAGCTTCAGGAGTACCTTCCGCTTTTTTAGCTTTACCACCACGACGGCTTTTTGCTTTTTTAACTTCTTTTTTACCTCCATTGTAAAGTTCATTGAAATCTACAAGTTCGATCATTGCCATATCAGCATTATCTCCCAAACGATTTCCAACTTTAATGATACGAGTGTATCCACCTGGACGGTCTCCAACTTTAGCAGCTACGTCTCTGAACAAGTCAGTTACCGCATATTTACTACGTAAGTAAGCAAAAACAATACGACGGTTGTGAGTCGTATCTTCTTTTGATTTTGTGATTAAAGGCTCAACGAATTGTTTAAGCGCTTTAGCTTTAGCAACAGTAGTGTTAATACGTTTGTGCTCGATAAGAGAACAAGCCATATTAGCCAACATAGCTTTTCTATGTCCAGTCTGTCTGCTTAAGTGATTGAATTTTTTTCCGTGTCTCATTGCTATTTTAAATTTAATCCCGCAAGCGGGATTGAATTATTCTTTATCTAATTTGTATTTAGCTAAATCCATTCCGAAAGTTAAATTCTTCACTGCAACAAGTTCGTCAAGTTCAGTTAAAGATTTTTTACCAAAATTACGGAATTTCATTAGATCATTTTTATTGAACGATACTAAATCACCAAGTGTATCAACTTCAGCCGCTTTCAAGCAATTTAATGCTCTCACAGATAAATCCATATCAACAAGCTTAGTTTTAAGCAATTGTCTCATATGCAATGACTCTTCATCATACGATTCTGTTTGTGCAATTTCGTCAGCCTCGAGTGTAATTCTTTCGTCAGAAAATAACATGAAGTGGTGAATTAAAACTTTAGCAGCTTCAGTAAGGGCATCTTTTGGATTAATAGATCCATCAGTTTTAATTTCAAAAACTAATTTTTCGTAATCTGTTTTTTGCTCTACACGGAAGTTTTCAATCGCATATTTTACATTTTTTACCGGGGTAAAAATAGAGTCTGTAAAAATAGTACCAATTGCAGCGTTCTGTTTTTTGTTCTCCTCAGCAGGAACATATCCTCTACCTTTTTCGATTGTTAAATCGAAGTTCAATTTGATTTTAGAATCTAAGTTACAGATAACAAGGTCTGGATTCAAAACTTGAAAACCTGAAATAAATTTTTGAAAATCACCTGCTGTTAATTGATCTTTACCAGAAACAGAAATTGTAACTGCTTCATTATCGATATCTTCGATTTGACGTTTGAAACGTACTTGTTTTAGATTAAGGATAATTTCGGTAACATCTTCAACAACACCTGAAATAGTAGAAAACTCATGATCTACACCTTCGATACGAACAGATGTAATTGCATAACCTTCTAATGCTGAAAGCAAAACTCTTCTAAGTGCATTACCAACTGTCAATCCATAACCAGGTTCTAAAGGTCTAAATTCGAATTTACCTTCAAAATCGGTTGAATCGATCATGATAACTTTATCGGGCTTTTGAAAATTAAATATTGCCATAAATTTCGACTAAGTCAATTATTATTTGTTGTACAACTCTACGATTAATTGTTCTTTAATGTTTTCTGGAATTTGAAGTCTCGCAGGTACAGAAACGAAAGTTCCTTCTTTAAGATCATTGTTCCAAGTAATCCATTCATAAACATGACTTGAATTTGATAAAGAACGTTCGATAGCTTCTAAAGATTTAGATTTTTCACGAACTGCAACTTTATCACCAGGTTTAAGGTGGTAAGAAGCGATATTTACAACTTCACCATTTACAGTAACGTGTCTGTGAGAAACTAATTGTCTAGCACCTCTTCTAGAAGGAGCAATACCCATTCTAAAAACAACGTTATCTAATCTTGCTTCGCATAATTGTAAAAGAACTTCACCAGTAACACCTTTAGTAGCTGATGCTTTTTTGAATAAATTTCTGAATTGTTTTTCTAAAATTCCGTAAGAATATTTAGCTTTTTGCTTTTCCATTAACTGAACAGCGTACTCAGATTTTTTACCTCTTTTTTTAGCCATCCCGTGTTGTCCAGGTGGGTAATTTCTTTTTTCGAAAGATTTATCATCTCCGAAGATTGCCTCGCCAAATTTACGAGCAATTCTAGTTTTTGGACCAGTATATCTTGCCATTTCTAAAAAATTAATTTAAGGTAGAGATTATGAATTCAGGTCAAATCCTTCGATAATCTATGCTCTACCTTGTTTATACTATTGAATAAATAAAATTAAACTCTACGTCTTTTTGGAGGACGACATCCGTTGTGAGGCATTGGAGTAACATCGATAATCTCTGTAACTTCAATTCCACCGTTATGAATAGAACGGATAGCAGACTCACGTCCGTTTCCTGGTCCTTTTACATAAACTTTTACTTTTTTAAGTCCTGCCTCAAGAGCTACTTTACTACAATCTTCTGCTGCCATTTGAGCTGCATACGGAGTGTTCTTTTTAGAACCTCTGAAACCCATTTTACCAGCTGAAGACCAAGAAATAACTTCACCTTTCTTGTTAGTCAAAGAAATGATAATGTTGTTGAAAGTGGCAGAAATATGAGCTTCACCCGTTGATTCAACGATAACTTTACGTTTTTTTGCAGTTGCTTTAGCCATATTACTTATTATTTAGTTGCTTTTTTCTTGTTAGCAACAGTTTTTCTTTTACCTTTTCTTGTTCTAGAGTTGTTTTTAGTTCTTTGCCCTCTTAACGGAAGACCAGATCTATGACGGATACCTCTGTAACAACCAATATCCATTAAACGTTTGATGTTCAAAGAAACTTCAGAACGTAATTCTCCTTCAATTTTGAATGCTCCAACAGCCTCACGAATTGCTCCGATCTCGTCGTCATTCCAATCTTGAACTTTTTTGTCTTGGCTAACTTGAGCTTTTTCTAAAATCTCAATAGCTCTACTTCTCCCTAATCCGAAGATGTAGGTTAGTGCTATAACACCTCTTTTATTTTTTGGGATATCTACCCCTGCTATTCTTGCCATAATTATCCTTGTCTTTGTTTAAATCTAGGATTCTTTTTGTTTATTACGTACAATCTCCCTTTTCTACGCACGATAATGCACTCGGCACTTCTCTTTTTTACTGATGCTCTAACTTTCATAGTGAATATCCTTTAATATCGATAAGTAATTCTTGCTTTTGACAAATCATAAGGACTCATTTCCAGTTTCACTTTATCACCAGGTAATAACTTGATGTAATGCATACGCATTTTACCAGAAATATGAGCAATTACGATATGTCCATTTTCTAACTCTACACGGAACATCGCATTTGATAATGCTTCGATGATTGATCCGTCTTG
This sequence comes from Flavobacterium sp. N502536, assembly GCF_025947345.1. Taxonomy (NCBI): domain Bacteria; kingdom Pseudomonadati; phylum Bacteroidota; class Flavobacteriia; order Flavobacteriales; family Flavobacteriaceae; genus Flavobacterium; species Flavobacterium sp. N502536. The sequence continues at coordinate 1,084,334 of NZ_CP110011.1, forward strand.
TTCTATTGCTGATTGTTTTGCCATAAATATATTAAGCTACCGCTTTTCTATTTTTACCAGTCTTCATTAAACCATCATAATGCTTGTTTAACAAGTATGAATTGATTTGTTGAATAGTATCTATTGCAACTCCAACCATAATTATTAATGAGGTACCTCCAAAAAACATTGCCCAAGATTGTTGTACATCCATAATACTTACAACAATAGCTGGGAACACAGCAATCAAAGCAAGGAATAAAGATCCTGGGAAAGTTATTAAAGACATCACTTTGTCAAGGAAGTCTGAAGTTTCAGCTCCTGGACGAACTCCAGGAATAAAACCACCACTTCTTTTTAAATCATCGGCCATTTTGTTAGTAGGAACAGTGATTGCAGTATAAAAGAATGTAAATACAATAATTAAAGTTGCAAATACAAAGTTGTACCAAAATCCGAACATATTACTAAACGCACCAACAATAGATTGTGATGTGTCTGATTTAGACAATCCAGCTACAGCTGCAGGAATAAACATAATTGCCTGAGCAAAGATGATTGGCATAACCCCAGAAGCATTAAGCTTAAGAGGAATCCATTGTCTATTACCACCAGCTAAATCCTGCTCGTAATCTCCAGTTGTTGTACGACGAGCGTACTGAACCGGGATTCTGCGTACTGCCATTGTAAGCAATACACAAGAAATGATTACTAATAACCACACAATAATCTCAATAACTAACAACATTGGACCTCCATTGTTATTGGTAACTCTGGTTGTAAATTCTTGTATAAAAGCTTGCGGTAAGCGCGCTAAGATACCAACCATAATCAATAATGAAATTCCATTTCCAATACCTTTATCTGTAATTTTTTCTCCAAGCCACATAGCAAAAATTGTACCTGTAACTAAGATAATAACTGATGAGAACAAAAATTCAGGTGAATTAAAGCCCAGTAAGAATGCACTACCAGGCAATGTTCTATACAAATTATAGATATAAGTTGGACCTTGAACCAGTGTAATAGCTATAGTCAACCAACGAGTGATTTGATTAATCTTTTTTCTACCACTCTCTCCATCGTTCTGAAGTTTTTGTAAATAAGGAATCGCAATTCCCATCAACTGAACAACAATAGATGCAGAAATATAAGGCATAATACCTAAAGCAAAAACTGAAGCTTTAGAGAAAGCACCTCCTGTAAACATGTCCAGGATAGATCCCAGACCATTTTTAGTTTGTCCCGCTAAACCTGTTAACTGAGTTGCGTCAATTCCAGGAAGCGTAACATGTGCACCAAAACGATATACTAAAAGCAATCCTAAAGTAATTAAGATTCTATTTTTCAGTTCTTCGATTTTCCAAACATTACTTATTGATTCAATAAATTTCTTCATCTTAATAGATAAGTTATATAGTTACAGCTTCTCCACCAGCAGCTTCGATAGCAGCTTTTGCAGTAGCGGTAAATTTGTGGGCAGTTACTTTTAATTTTGCTTTCAATTCTCCTCTACCTAAAATCTTAACGATTTCATTTTTGGTAGCCAGACGATTTGCTACGAAATCTGTCATAGAAACAGAATCAGTAATCACACCATTGTCTACTAATAATTGAAGCGTATCTAAATTAACACCTTCGTATTCTTTACGATTGATGTTTGTGAAACCAAACTTAGGCACACGTCTTTGAAGTGGCATTTGCCCTCCTTCAAAACCAATCTTTTTAGAATATCCAGAACGAGATTTTGCTCCTTTGTGACCTCTTGCAGAAGTACCACCTTTTCCAGAACCTTCTCCTCTACCTAATCTTTTATTTTGATTGTGTGTTGACCCTTCAGCTGGTTGTAAGTTACTTAAATTCATAACAGTATTTGTTATTTAGCTTCTTCGACAGAAACTAAGTGTTTAACTTTGTTTATCATCCCAAGGATTGCAGGATTTGAATCATGCTCTACAACTTGTCCCATTTTACGTAGACCTAAAGCTTCCAAACCTCTTTTTTGAGAAAGAGGGCAGTTGATTTTGCTTCTTACTTGTTTTACTAATAATTTAGCCATAATTTCCTTGAATTAACCTTTAAAAACTTTTTCTAAAGAAACACCTCTTTGTTTTGCAACAGTATGAGCGCTTCTCATTTGTAATAAAGCATCAAAAGTTGCTTTTACCACGTTATGAGGATTTGATGATCCTTGAGATTTAGATAATACATCGTGAATACCTACTGATTCAAGAACTGAACGAACAGCTCCACCAGCAATAACTCCTGTACCATGAGAAGCAGGAATTAAGAATACACGTGCACCACCAAATTTACCTTTTTGTTCGTGAGGAACAGATTGTCCGTTCAAAGGAATTTTTACTAAATTTTTCTTAGCATCTTCTACTGCTTTCGCAATTGCTTCAGAAACGTCTTTAGATTTTCCTAATCCATGACCAACTACTCCGTTTTCATCACCTACAACTACAATAGCAGAAAAACCGAAAGCTCTACCACCTTTTGTAACCTTAGTAACACGATTAACACTTACCAGACGATCTTTAAGTTCAAGACCACTTGGTTTTACCAATTCTACATTTTTGTATTTAGACATAATATATTAGAATTTAAGTCCAGCCGCTCTTGCGCCTTCTGCTAATGATTTAATACGACCGTGGTATAAATATCCACCTCTGTCAAAAGTGATGGTATCAATCCCGGCTTTTAACGCTTTCTCTGCAACTAGTTTTCCAACAGCAGCAGCTACTTCAACGTTAGTACCTTTTCCTATTTCTTTTTCTCTTGAAGATGCAGCTAATAAAGTAACTCCGTTTACGTCATCAATAAGTTGAGCGTAAATTTCTTTGTTGCTTCTAAATACAGATAGTCTTGGGTTAGTAGCAGTACCACTAATCGATTTTCTAATTCTGAATCTAATTCTCTGTCTTCTATCAGATTTTGTTAATGACATAATCTTATTTTTTAAGCTGATTTACCTGCTTTTCTTCTTAATACTTCACCCACAAATTTAACACCTTTTCCTTTGTATGGCTCAGGCTTACGGAAACCTCTGATTTTCGCAGCTACCTGACCTAAAAGTTGTTTATCAAACGATGTTAATTTTACGATAGGGTTCTTTCCTTTTTCAGATATTGTTTCTAGAGCTACTTCTGGAGCAATTTCTAAAACAATATTGTGAGAATATCCAAGAGCTAAATCTAACTTTTGACCTTGGTTTGAAGCTCTATAACCAACTCCAACTAATTCAAGTTCTTTTGTAAAACCTTCAGCCACACCAATAATCATGTTGTTGATTAATGATCTGTACAATCCGTGTTTTGCTCTTTGGTCTTTATGATCAGACGATCTTTCAACTTGTACTTGATCGCCTTCAACTGTTACAGTTACGTCCGAAAACTCCTGAGTTAGTTGACCTTTTTTTCCTTTTACTGTAATAATACCGTCTTTAACTTCAACAGTTACACCAGCAGGGATTACAATTGGGCTTTTACCTATTCTTGACATCTTATCTAGTGTTTAAAATTAGTATACGTAACAAATTACTTCACCACCTACATTTAATTGTTTCGCTTGTTTTCCAGTCATAAGACCTTTTGAAGTTGAAACAATTGCAATTCCTAATCCGTTAAGGATTCTTGGTAATTTGGCAGCACCTGCGTACTTACGTAAACCAGGTTTACTAATTCTTTGGATATCTTTAATTACAGGCTCTTTAGTATCTTTATCATACTTCAAAGCAATTTTGATTGAACCCTGAACAGAGTTGTCTTCAAATTTGTAACTTAAGATATAACCTTGATCAAATAAGATCTTAGTTATTTCTTTTTTTAGATTAGAAGCTGGAATTTCGACAACTTTGTGGTTTGCAGCCACAGCGTTACGAACTCTAGTCAAATAATCTGCAATAGGATCTGTATACATATGTATTTGATTGCGATTATGGTTTTCGGGAGACACCCGTCTCCCGAACCTTTAATCAATTAAAATTATTTTTCGGTTTGCAAAAGTAATAACTTATTGCGAGATTACCAAGAAGCCTTTTTTACTCCAGGGATTAATCCATTATTTGCCATCTCACGGAAAGTTACACGTGAAATACCAAATTGACGAATATAACCTCTTGGTCTACCTGTTAATTTACAACGGTTGTGTAAACGAACTGGTGAAGCATTTTTAGGTAATCTTTGTAAGCCTTCATAATCTCCAGCTTCTAATAAAGCTTTTCTTTTTTCAGCGTACTTAGCTACCGTTTTCTCTCTTTTCACCTCACGGGCTTTCATTGATTCTTTAGCCATGTCTTAATTCTTTTTAAAAGGTAAACCTAATTCAGCCAATAACGACTTTGCTTCTTTGTCTGTTTTTGCAGTAGTAACAAAAGTAATATCCATTCCTGAAATTTTGTTTACTTTGTCAATATCAATTTCAGGGAAAATGATTTGCTCTAAAACTCCAAGATTGTAATTACCTCTTCCGTCGAAACCAGTAGCTTTGATACCACTAAAATCTCTAACGCGTGGTAAAGCAGAAGTAATAAGTCTGTCTAAAAACTCATACATTCTCTCTCCACGTAAAGTAACTTTTGCTCCAATAGGCATCCCTTTTCTCAATTTGAAAGACGCAACGTCTTTCTTTGAAATTGTAGATACTGCTTTTTGTCCAGTGATCTTTGTTAACTCATCAACTGCATAGTCAATAAGTTTTTTATCAGATACAGCTGCACCAACTCCACGGCTCAAAACGATTTTTTCAAGTTTAGGAACTTGCATTACGTTTGTATATCCGAATTCTTCTTTAAGAGCAGAGATTACTCTACTCTTATATTCTTCTTTTAGTCTAGGTGTATATGCCATTACTATAGTACTTGATTAGATTTTTTTGAAAATCTTACTTTCTTATCTCCTTCTACTCTAATACCAACTCTAGTTGTTTCCTTAGTTTTAGGATCAATTAGTGAAATGTTAGATATTTGTATAGAAGCTTCTTTCTTAACGATACCACCTTGAGGGTTTTTAGCACTTGGTTTTGTATGTTTTGAAACCATGTTTACACCTTCAACTATCGCTTTATTTTTCTCACGGTAAACACGTAAAACTTTACCTTCAGCACCTTTATGGTCTCCAGCAATAACTCTTACGATATCTCCTGATTTTATTTTTAGCTTTATCATCTTAAAACGAATTAAAGCACTTCTGGTGCTAATGATACAATTTTCATGAATTGTTTTTCACGAAGTTCTCTTGCTACCGGACCAAAAACACGTGTTCCTCTCATTTCCCCTGCAGCGTTCAAAAGAACACATGCATTATCATCGAAACGGATATAAGAACCATCAGCTCTTCTCACTTCTTTTTTGGTACGTACAACAACTGCAGTTGAAACAGCTCCTTTTTTAACGTTACCGTTAGGAGTTGCATCTTTAATAGATACTACAATCTTGTCACCAACAGAGGCATACCTTCTTTTGGTACCTCCTAAAACACGGATAGTTAAAACTTCTTTTGCTCCCGTGTTATCTGCTACTTTTAGTCTTGATTCCTGTTGTACCATAATTATTTAGCTCTTTCTAAGATTTCAACTAATCTCCAACATTTTGTTTTACTTAAAGGACGCGTTTCGCTAATTCTTACAGTATCTCCAATGTTACAGTCGTTTGTTTCGTCGTGTGCAACGTATTTCTTTGTTTTCAACACGAACTTACCGTATAATGGGTGTTTTACTTTTCTTACTTCAGCAATAACAATAGACTTATCCATTTTATTTGAAGTAACAACACCTATTCTTTCTTTTCTTAAATTTCTTTTTTCTTCCATCTTTCAGCAGAATACAATTATTGTAACTCTCTTTTAGTTAACTCTGTAGCCAATCTTGCAACTGTTCTTCTTACACTTCTAATTTGAAGTGGGTTCTCAATTGGAGAAATAGCGTGAGCCATTTTTAGGTCAGCATATATTTTCTTAGTTTGACTAAGTTTTTCTTGCAACTCCGCTGCAGAAAGATCTTTTATTTCTGATTGTTTCATAATATAAATTTAATTATGCTTCGAAATCTCTAGCAACGACGAATTTAGTTTTTACTGGAAGCTTTTGAGCTGCAAGACGTAACGCCTCTTTTGCAACTGATAAAGGAACTCCTCCAACTTCAAACATAATTCTTCCGGGTTTAACAACGGCAGCCCAATATTCAACGGCACCTTTACCTTTACCCATACGTACCTCAAGAGGCTTCTTAGTAATTGGTTTGTCTGGAAATATTTTGATCCATAATTGTCCTTCTCTCTTCATGAAACGAGTTGCAGCGATACGCGCAGCTTCGATTTGACGAGAGGTTAAGAACATTCCATCTTCATGTACAGATTTAATACCAAACATTCCATTAGAAAGTTCATGCCCTCTTTGAGAGTTACCTTTCATTTTACCTTTTTGTACCTTACGGTATTTTGTTCTTTTAGGCTGTAACATTTTTCTTTAGTTTAAAAATTTACTTTCTTTTACGAGCGTCTGGTTTTCCACCTTTATTAAAGTTAGATTTACCTCTAGGGGCATCTCCACCTTTACCACCACCAGTTCCAGATTGTTTTTTATCCATTCCTGCAAGCGGAGAAAGATCTCTCTTTCCATAAACTTCACCTTTCATGATCCATACTTTGATACCCATTCTACCGTAAGTAGTGTGAGCTTCAGCCAAAGCATAATCAATATCAGCTCTGAAAGTTGATAGAGGAATTCTACCTTCTTTGAAACCTTCTGAACGCGCCATCTCAGCACCATTCAAACGACCAGAAATCAAAACTTTGATACCTTCAGCGTTCATACGCATAGAAGCAGCAATAGCCATTTTGATTGCACGTCTGTAAGAAATACGGCTTTCGATTTGACGAGCGATGCTTGTCGCCACAAGATAAGCATCTAACTCAGGTCTTTTAATTTCAAAGATGTTGATTTGAACCTCTTTGTCAGTAACTTTCTTAAGTTCTTCTTTCAACTTGTCTACCTCTTGTCCACCTTTTCCGATAATGATACCAGGTCTAGCAGTAGTGATAGTAACGGTTACAAGTTTCAAAGTTCTCTCGATGATTACTTTAGATACACTAGCTTTTGATAAACGAGCGTGGATATACTTTCTGATTTTGTGATCTTCGGCTAATTTATCACCGTAATCATTTCCACCATACCAGTTTGAGTCCCACCCTCTGATGATACCAAGTCTATTTCCAATTGGATTTGTCTTTTGTCCCATGCTGCTTAAGAATTGCTTTGTGTGTTATTGATAGCTCCAAGCACGATTGTTACGTGATTAGAACGTTTTCTTATTCTGTGTGCACGACCTTGTGGAGCTGGACGAAGTCTTTTCAACATCATTCCACCATCTACTCTGATCTCTTTAACAAATAATCCAGCCTCTTCTAAATTACCTTCACTATTTTTTTGCTCCCAGTTGTTGATTGCAGATAATAATAGTTTTTCTAGTTTTCTTGAAGCTTCTTTAGAACTGAATCTTAAGATGTTAAGTGCTCTTTCTACCTTCTGACCTCTTACCAAGTCCGCTACTAAGCGCATTTTTCTAGGTGAAGTAGGGCAGTTATTCAATTTTGCGAAAGCAATAGACTTATTAGCCTCTTTTCTCGCATCTGCTGTTTCTCTTTTACGAACTCCCATTGCTTCTTATTTTTTACCTTTATTTTTTGCTCCAGCATGACCTCTAAAAGATCTAGTTGGTGAAAACTCTCCTAATTTGTGACCTACCATGTTTTCTGTTACGTAAACTGGTACAAATTGACGACCGTTATGAACTGCGATTGTTTGTCCAACAAAGTCTGGAGTAATCATGGAAGCTCTAGACCAAGTCTTTACTACTCCATTTTTTCCGCTTTCAATGTTTTCTTGAACTTTCTTGTCTAACTTATAATGAACGAAAGGTCCTTTTTTTAATGAACGTGCCATATCTTATTATTTCTTTCTACGTTCTACGATATACTTGTTACTCGGGTTTTTCTTAGAACGAGTTCTATAACCTTTTGCTGGTATTCCATTTCTTGAACGTGGATGTCCACCAGAAGAACGTCCTTCTCCACCACCCATTGGGTGATCAACAGGGTTCATTGCAACAGGTCTTGTTCTAGGTCTTCTTCCTAACCATCTTGTTCTACCAGCTTTTCCTGACACAACTAATTGGTGGTCTGAATTAGAAACAGCTCCAATTGTAGCCGAACAAGTTAACAAGATCAATCTTGTTTCACCAGAAGGCATTTTAATTGTAGCATATTTTCCATCTCTTGCCATTAACTGAGCAAATGTTCCAGCTGAACGAGCGATTACCGCACCTTGACCTGGACGTAACTCAATACAAGAGATTACAGTTCCCAAAGGAATTCTGCTTAAAGGCAATGTATTACCAATTTCAGGTTGAGATTCTGGACCAGAAACTAATTTCTGACCAACTTTCAATCCGTTTTGAGCAATAATATAAGTTTTCTCACCATCAGCATAAGCTAATAAAGCGATAAATGCAGTACGATTTGGATCGTATTCGATTGATTTCACAGTAGCCGGAATTCCGTCTTTAGTTCTTTTGAAATCAATAATACGATATCTCTGCTTGTGACCACCACCCGTATAACGCATGGTCATCTTTCCTTGACTATTTCTACCTCCAGAGTTTTTTATCGGCGCTATCAAAGAGCGTTCCGGCTTATCAGTTGTAATGGCGTCATAACCATTCACAACTCTAAATCGCTGACCTGGGGTAATAGGTTTTAATTTTCTTACTGACATTTTTCTATCTTAGATATTGTTGTAAAAATCAATTGTTTCTCCTTCTTGTACTTGTACAATTGCTTTTTTAATTGCATTTGTCTTTCCACTGATTAAACCACTTTTAGTGTATTTTGTAGTTCTATCCGGTCTTACGTTCATCGTGTTAACTGAAACGATAGTTACTCCATAAGCAGCTTCAACAGCTTTCTTAATTTGAACTTTGTTTGCTTTTTTGTCAACAACGAATCCGAAGCGGTTTAAAACTTCACTTTCTTTGGTTACTTTTTCCGTTACTATAGGTCTAATTATGATACTCATATTCCTATTATTTACTTAAATTTTCTTCAATTAACTCCAAAGAACCTTCTAAAAGCACTAAATTGTTAGTGTTCAAAATAGCGTAAGTGCTTAATTCTGAGCTAGTTACGACATTAGAAGCCTTTAAATTGCGTGACGACAAATATACATTTTTATTCGACTCACCCAACACAAATAAGGATTTTTTATTCTCTAACCCTAAAGCTTTCAAAACGTTAATGAAATTTTTAGTGTTTGGCGCTTCAAAATTAAAGTCTTCAAGAACGATGATATTCGACTCTTTTGCTTTGATTGAGAAAGCTGATTTTCTTGCCAATCTTTTCAAGCTTTTATTCAATTTGAATGAATAACTTCTTGGTCTTGGTCCGAAAATTGTTCCACCACCTTTAAACAATGGATTTTTGATACTTCCCGCACGAGCTGTACCAGTTCCTTTTTGTTTTTTAATCTTACGTGTACTTCCTGTCACTTCAGCTCTTTCTTTAGCTTTGTGAGTACCTTGTCTTTGATTAGCAAGATATTGCTTAACATCAAGGTATACAGCGTGATTGTTTGGTTCAATTGCGAATACTGAATCAGAAAGTTGAACTTTTCTTCCAGTATCTTTTCCGTTGAAATCTAATACTTTTACTTCCATTACTTCTGAATGATTACATAAGAGTTTTTATGTCCAGGAACACATCCTTTAATAACAAGTAGGTTCTTTTCAGCCACTACTTTTAAAACTCTAAGGTTTTGAACTTTTACATTGTCTCCTCCCATTCTTCCAGCCATACGCATTCCTTTGAATACTCTAGATGGATAAGAAGATGCTCCTACAGAACCTGGCGCTCTTAAACGGTTGTGTTGACCGTGAGTTGCTTGTCCAACACCACCAAAACCGTGACGTTTAACAACCCCTTGAAAACCTTTACCTTTAGATACACCTTGTACATCTACAAATTCTCCTTCAGCAAAAATAGAAACATCAATAAGATCCCCTAATTTTTGTTCAGTTGCAAAATCTTGAAATTCAACGACTTTTTTCTTAGCAACAGTTCCAGCTTTTTTAAAGTGACCTAAAGCCGCTTTAGTGGAATGTTTCTCGTTTTTGTCATCGAAACCAAGTTGCAACGCTTCGTACCCGTCAACACCTTTGGTTCTGACTTGGGTAACAACACACGGCCCAGCCTCGATTACTGTACAAGGAATGTTTTTCCCGTTTTCGTCGAAAATACTAGTCATGCCGATTTTTTTACCAATTAACCCAGACATAAATATTAATTATTAATTACTAAAATTCCCTTCAATTTGAAAATAACAGAAATTTCCAAACAGGGAGTGCAAAAGTAGATATTAAAATTGAATATACCAAACAGTTAGAAAAATTAAATCGCTCATAATCAAAATCCAAGCTTCAAAATAACAGCCGGCACAACTTTTCCGATCTCAAAATTTGAAGCATTTTTTTTAATCTTTACACAATTTACACTTAACAATTACATAATAAAACAGAAATAAAAAACTTTCGCACCCCCTTAAAACAAAGGACTTTACACCAACTTACCAGTCCCTTAAAATCATCGAATATTAAAAAAATACCCGACTCAAAATCTCCTTCCAAAAACAAAAAAAAGCGAGACATTTCTGTCTCGCTTTTCATATAAAAAAATATAAAAAAATTATACTTTTATCTCTACTTCAACTCCACTTGGCAATTCAAGTTTCATTAATGCATCAATAGTTTTAGATGAAGATGAATAAATATCAATCAATCTCTTGTATGACATTACTTCAAATTGCTCTCTCGCTTTTTTGTTAACGTGCGGAGAACGCAATACAGTGAAAAGTTTTTTGTGAGTTGGTAACGGAATTGGACCTGTTACAACTGCTCCAGTAGTTTTTACTGTTTTTACGATCTTTTCAGCAGATTTATCTACCAACATGTGATCGTAAGATTTTAGTTTTATTCTGATTTTTTGACTCATTTTCTTAAGAATTAAGCGTTACCTTTTGCTTTTTTAATTACAGCTTCTGAAATATTAGAAGGTGTTTCTGCATAGTGAGAAAACTCCATTGTTGAAGTTGCTCTACCAGATGATAATGTTCTTAATGTTGTTACATAACCAAACATTTCTGATAAAGGCACATCAGCTTTAATAGTTTTAGCACCGTTTCTGTCACCCATGTCATTCACCTGACCTCTACGACGGTTGATATCACCAACGATATCTCCCATGTTTTCTTCAGGAGTAATAACTTCCATTTTCATGATTGGCTCCAAAATAATAGCACCAGCAGCTTTAGCTACTTCTCTATAACCCATTCTAGCAGCTAACTCAAAAGAAAGCGCATCAGAATCGACAGGGTGGAAAGATCCGTCCGTCAAAGTTACTTTTAAACTATCTACTTGATAACCAGCCAATGGACCAGTTTTCATAGCTTCACGGAAACCTTTTTCTACAGAAGGGATATATTCCTTAGGAACGTTACCACCTTTTACTGCATTAATAAACTGTAATCCTACAGGAACTTTACCATCCACTTCTTCAGCTGGCTCAAGTGTAAATACGATATCACCGAATTTACCACGACCTCCTGATTGTTTCTTGTAAGTCTCTCTGTGTGTTGCAGTTCTTGTAAACGCTTCTTTGTATTCAACTTGAGGCTCACCTTGGTTCACTTCAACTTTAAATTCACGTTTCATACGATCTACTAAGATATCTAAGTGAAGCTCACCCATACCTGAGATAATAGTTTGCCCTGAAGCCTCATCTGTTCTAACTGTAAATGTTGGATCCTCTTCAGCTAATTTAGCCAAAGCCATACCCATCTTATCAACGTCAGCTTTAGTTTTAGGTTCAATTGCAATACCAATTACCGGTGCAGGGAATTTCATAGACTCAAGAATGATTGGGTGTTTTTCATCACACAATGTATCTCCAGTTTTAATATCTTTAAATCCAACAGCAGCTCCAATATCTCCAGCCTCAATATATTCGATTGGATTTTGTTTGTTAGCGTGCATTTGGTAGATACGAGAGATTCTTTCTTTACTTCCTGAACGAGTGTTCAAAACATAAGAACCAGCATCTAAACGTCCAGAATAAGCACGGAAGAAAGCTAAACGACCTACGAATGGGTCAGTAGCAATTTTAAATGCCAAAGCAGCGAACGGCTCTTTTACGTCTGGACGACGTAAGATTTTAGTTTGATCTTCTTCTAATAATTCAGCATCATCAGGGTGAATTCCTTCGATACCTTCCTTATCCATTGGAGAAGGTAAATATTTACAAACTGCATCTAACATGAATTGAACTCCTTTGTTTTTGAAAGAAGAACCAGCGATCATCGGGATGATAGCCATATCCATAGTAGCAGCTCTTAAAGCGTTGTTGATTTCTTCCTCAGTAATAGAGTTCTCATCTTCCATGAATTTCTCTAAAAGGTTTTCATCGTAATCAGCAACCGCTTCAATAAGAATAGATCTGTATTCTTTAACCTCTGCAACCATATCAGCAGGAATTTCAACAATATCAAAAGTCGCCCCTTGAGTTGCATCATGCCAAATGATAGCTTGGTTTTTTACTAAATCTACAACACCTTTGAAATCATTTTCTTCACCAATTGGCAAAGTGATCGCAACAGCATTTGATTTCAACATATCACGAACCTGTTGACAAACTCCTAAGAAGTTAGATCCTTGACGGTCCATTTTGTTAACAAATCCCATACGTGGAACTCTGTACTGATCAGCAAGTCTCCAGTTAGTTTCTGACTGAGGCTCAACACCATCAACAGCACTAAATAAGAAAACTAATCCATCAAGTACACGTAAAGAACGGTTTACCTCTACAGTAAAGTCAACGTGTCCAGGAGTATCAATAATATTAAAGTGGTATGGCAATGATTCAGGCAAAAGTTTTCCTTGCTCAGTTGGAAAATTCCACTCACAAGTTGTTGCAGCTGAAGTAATTGTAATACCTCTTTCTTGCTCTTGAGCCATCCAGTCCATTGTTGCAGCACCATCGTGTACTTCACCAATTTTATGTGACTTTCCAGTATAAAAAAGGATACGCTCAGTTGTTGTTGTTTTACCAGCATCAATGTGAGCAGCAATTCCGATATTTCTTGTATATTTTAAATCTCTAGCCATTTCTTACGAATTAAAATCTAAAGTGAGAGAAAGCTTTATTAGCTTCTGCCATCTTGTGAGTATCCATTCTTTTCTTAACCGCAGCACCTTCTTCTTTAGCAGCAGCTAAACATTCTGACGCTAAACGTTGTGCCATAGATTTTTCATTTCTTCTTCTAGAATAAAGTATTAACCACTTCATTGCCATAGAAATTTTTCTGTCTGGTCTAATTTGCATTGGAATTTGAAATGTAGCTCCACCAACTCTACGACTACGTACTTCTACGTGAGGCATAACGTTTGTTAACGCATCTTTCCAAATTTCTAATGAAGATTTTTCTGAATCTTGCTTTTTAGACTCAATGATGTCAATTGCATCATAAAATACTTTGAAAGCTGTAGATTTCTTACCGTCCCACATTAAGTTGTTCACAAAACGTGTTACCAATTGGTCATTAAACCTCGGGTCTGGTAAAAGTGGTCTTTTCTTTGCCGCTCTTTTTCTCATGTCTTTTTCTTAAAAGTTTTTAAATTACTTTTTTGCTTCTTTTGGGCGTTTAGCACCGTACTTAGATCTTCTTTGCGTTCTTCCTGCAACTCCTGACGTGTCAAGCGCTCCACGAACGATATGATATCTAACACCTGGTAAATCTTTTACCCTTCCACCTCTAACTAATACTATCGAGTGCTCTTGTAAATTGTGTCCTTCTCCAGGGATGTAAGCATTCACCTCATTACCATTTGTCAAACGTACACGCGCAACTTTACGCATTGCAGAGTTTGGTTTTTTTGGTGTAGTAGTGTAAACACGCGTACAAACCCCTCTTCTTTGAGGACAAGAATCTAAAGCAACCGATTTACTCTTCTTAGTTATCTGAGTTCTTCCTGTTCTTACTAATTGTTGAATTGTTGGCATAATTAATACTAAAAATTTATTATGTATATTAAATTCCCGCTTTTTACGGGGTTGCAAATGTATAAAATATTTTTCACTATACAAACGTTAATCCATTAATTTTCAATAAGATTATTTAAGCTTATGATTTTACAAACAAACAATAGATATTTGCAATACTTTTAATAAATGAAACAATTGCTTTTGAAACCGCTTTTATCCCTCCTATTTTTCATTGTCAGCATTTCTTTCTATGCTCAAGATCTTCATTTACAAATTAAAGGATCCAATCCAGCCGAAACACAAATTATTGATTCACTAAGTTACTCCGGAAATCACGCTAACCTAAAATCACTATTTGACGAAGTTAAAAATATTTCTGAGAAGCTATCCAAAAAAGGTTATCTGGACCATCAAATAATGGAGACAAAAAAAATAAACGACAGCACTTTCACCTCCACAATCAACTTAAAAAACAAAATAAAAGAGGTACATATATATATAGGAGCAAATCGCAGTTTTTTTGACGACGCAAAAATCAAAAACGACACCTTAATTATTCCGTATAGAGAATTAGAAAATTATCTAAATCAAAAAACATTAGAGGCAGAAAAAGCAGGTTTTGCGCTCAACAAAATAAAACTTGAAGACCTACAGAAAAAGAATTCCATAATTTACGCAAGCTTAAATTTTAAATCCGAAAAAAAACGCACTGTAAATTCCATTATTCTAACCCAAACCGACAACTCCAAACGAGATTATTTCCCAAAAGGACACCTCAAACAACTCAACAAAAAATACCTAAACAAAACTTTCAATCAGGAAACTATAAAACAATTATACAACGACATCAATGCATTTGAATTTATAACTCAAACGAAATACCCCGAAATTCTATTCACAAACGATGCTACAAAAGTATATGCTTATATCGAAAAAAGAAGAGCAAACACTTTTGACGGCTACATTGGCTTCTCTAATGACGAAAACAAAAAAACAACCCTAAACGGATACCTGGATCTGTCGTTATTAAACACGCTTCATGCAGGCGAACAATTCTCGCTATATTGGAAAAGCGACAGAAACCAACAAAAAACCTTTAATACAAAAATTGAAATTCCGTACATATTCCAATCCCCACTAGGCATCAAAGCCCAACTCAATATCTTCAAACAGGACAGTACTTTTCAGAACACCAAAACCGCAATTGACCTAGGCTATTTCTTAAACTACAATTCACGACTCTACCTGGGTTATCAGTCTACGGAATCAAGCGACATTCAAAACACAAACAACAGCACCATTAGCGACTACAAAAACTCGTACGTCACTTCTACTCTCGAGTATAAAAAAACAGATTATCTCAATACCTTATTCCCTAAAAAAGCCGCTCTAAACTTCATCGTCGGATACGGGAAAAGAAACACCAACAACAGCCCACAAACCGTAACATCCAGCAAACAATTCTACACCAACCTTAATCTGTCGTACAATTTTGAACTCAACAAAAAGAACTTCATTTTTCTGAATCCTCAGGTTTTTTATTTAAAAAGCCAAAATTACATCACCAACGAATTGTTTCGGTTTGGAGGAACAAACTCTATAAGAGGTTTCGCCGAGAACAGCCTTCAGGCCAATTTCGCCTCTATGTTACTCACCGAGTACCGATACAAAGTATCCAACAACCTGTACATCAATTCGATTATAGACTTTGCAATCTATCAAGATTTAACAAACAATCAAAATCTTAATAAATTACAAAAATTATCAGGAGTCGGAATCGGCACAACCATCCAGACAACGAGTGGACTGTTGCGAATTAATCTCAGCAATGGCGGGGAAAGTCTTCAGGAAATTAAATTTTTTAACACAATTGTCAGCATAAACTATAATGTTAAATTTTAACACTGTGAGAAAATTCACCAAAACAGCGATCTCACTATTAACAAATCATTAAGAACTTAGAATTTCCGTAAAATCCCAAACAATAAGCGGAATTACACGAAATAACCGCAGTAATAACTGACCAAAAACCCAGCAAATTCAATTATTTAACACAATGCTTAATATATGTTACAATGTTAAATTTTAACCTTGTGAGAAAATTCATTAACCCAACACTAGGATTATTAACAAATTATTAAGAATATTGTAAGACTAATTCAAAATAATTGAAAAAATGAAACCAAAGTTCAATGGATTTTTAGTACTACTATTAGTGCTATTCGCGCAACTAACCTTTGCGCAGGAAAGAGCCGTTTCGGGGACCGTTACCGATGATGCAGGTATGCCATTACCAGGCGTAAGTGTACTAATCAAGGGAACAAAAACCGGCACACAAACTGATTTTGACGGTAAGTACTCCATCAAAGCAACCACAAGTCAAATTTTAGTATTTAGCTACATCGGCATGAAGACTCAAGAAATTGCCGCGAGCTCATCACAAGTAAACACTAAGTTATCTGGAGATGCCCAACAGCTGGAAGGCGTTGTGGTAACTACAGCGATGGGTATTAAAAGAGAAAAGAAATCTCTTGGATATGCCTCTCAACAAATTTCAGGAAAAGACGTTAATGGCGGAGCCGGAAACGCTAACGTTGCCAACCTCCTATCTGGTAAAGCTGCGGGGGTAGAAGTTCAAAGAAACAACAACTTTGGAGGCTCTACAAACGTTGTAATCAGGGGAAATAAATCACTTACCGGAAACAATCAGGCCCTTTGGGTTATTGATGGGGTGCCAATTGACAACTCTAACACAAACGTTTCTTCACAACAAGTTGGTGGCGGTGGTTACGATTACGGTAACAATGCTTCGGATATCAACCAGGAAGACATCGAAAGCATCAACATTCTTAAAGGAGCTGCTGCAACGGCATTATACGGATCAAGAGCCGCAAATGGTGTTGTAATGGTAACTACCAAAAAAGGAAAATCAAATGACAACAAAATAGGATTTTCTTTCTCAAGCGGATTCACCAATGGAAGTGTTGACAAATCAACTTTTCCTAAATATCAAAACAGATACGGATCCGGATATGGTTTTGGATCGTCATTCTTAGGAACTGGTACACCAGACACCGTTGACACCTCTAATGATGCTTCTGACGGGGACGCGTTCAACAATCAACCCGTGTATCAATGGGATGCTTTCACACCATTTTCTCCAAACTACGGAAAAGCAACACCATGGGCAGCTGCAAAAAATGGCCCTGTAACTTTCTTTAATGATGCTCATACTTTTGTTAATAGTATTGCACTTGAAAAATCAACTGAAAGATCAAGCTTATCTTTAAGCTATGTTAACACTAATCAAACTGGTATTCTTCCAAACAGTGAATTGAAGAAAAATCAAATCAGTGCCAGATTCAGCCAAAAAGTTACTGACAAACTTACTGCCAATGCTTATGCAGCAGTTACACTACAAAGTACTGTAGGTAGAAACTCGACAGGTTACAATGACAATATCATGAGTAACTTCAGACAATGGTGGCAAACTAATACCGATGTTCAGGCTTTAAAAGATGTTTACTTTGCATCAGGCGGACAAAACGTAACCTGGAACTGGGCCGACCCAACAGATCCTTCAGGTTTAGTACCGGCATACTGGGACAACCCATACTTTACCCGCTATCAAAATTATTCTTCTGATGACAGAACACGTTTGTTTAGCTACGCTTCCCTTAACTACGAAATCACTCCATGGTTAAGCGCATTAGGAAGAGTTTCGCTTGATACGTACAAACAACTACAAGAAGAAAGAAGAGCTATTGGATCTATCGCTTCAGGATTTGGTCTTTCACCAGTTGACGAATCATCAGGATACCAAAGAAACAACATCGACTTCCAAGAGATCAATTATGACTTTATGTTAAACTTCAATAAAAAAATTGGAGACAACATTAGCTTAAATGGAGTAATCGGAACAAACATCAGACGTAATAAAAGAGACAATGTACTTTCTTCAACCGTTGGAGGATTAGTAGTTCCTGGAATTTATGCCTTATCAAATTCACGTTTAGACCTTCCATTCCCAAGAGAAGCAAAAATATCTTCAGGTGTTAATGGTATCTATGCTCAGGCATCTGTTGGTTATTTAGACACTTACTTTGTAGATGCTTCTATCAGAAGAGACGTTTCATCTACATTACCAGACAACAACAACGATTATGTTTACCCTGCAATTTCAGGATCATTCCTTTTCTCAAACGTAGTAAAAGCAGACTGGTTAAATCTGGGGAAATTCAGAATCAACTATGCTGAAGTTGGAAATGATGCAGACGCATTACAATTAAACAATACTTATACAAGAGTATCCAACTTCCAAGGAACACCTCTTTACACAAATGCATTATTACTTCCATTCCGTAGTATCAACAAAAATCCAAACCTAAAACCTGAAAGAACAAAATCATTCGAAGTTGGTTTAGAAACAAGTTTATTGGACAGACGTTTAGGATTTGATGTTACTTACTACAAAACAAACTCCGTTGATCAAATTGTTGCAGCTGCTGTTTCTTCAGGATCTGGTTTCACAAACGGACTTGTAAATGGTGGAAACATCGAAAACAGAGGATTTGAGATTCAGTTAAACGGAACTCCAATCAGAACTAAAGATTTCACTTGGGAAATTATCGTAAACTGGTCTAACAACAGAAGTAAAGTAATCACTTTACCAAACGGACTAGACAATCTGCAATTAGGAGCTTTCCAAGGTGGTGTAACGGTTAATGCTGCACCGGAGAAGCTTACGGCGCACTTAAAGGAACTGACTTTGTTTACACAAACGGTCAGCCAACAATAGACCAAGCCACAGGAAAATACATGATCACTACTTCTTCAGACAATACAATCGGAAACATAACTCCGGACTGGATTGGTGGTGTTAGAAACAAATTTACCTACAAAAACTTAACTTTCGGATTCTTAATTGACACTCAAAAAGGTGGAGACATTTTCTCTTTAGATATGTATTATGGTCTTGCATCTGGATTATACAAAGAAACAGCTGTAGGAGACATCAGAGAAAATGGTACTTTAAATCCTGGAGTAGCTCCTAACGGAACTCCAAATACCGTAAAAACAAAAGGTGGAACAATTGCAACCAGCATGGGATATCAGGCAGCTCCAAACAAAGCCTTTATCTATGACGCTTCTTTTGTTAAATTAAGAGAAGTATCTATTACTTACAACTTCCCAAAAAGCATGTTCGAAAACACATTCATAAACGCAGCATCTGCAAGTTTAGTTGGTTCGAACCTATGGATAATCAGTAAAAATCTACCATACGCAGATCCAGAAAGTGGACTGTCTTCAGGAAATAGCTCAAGAGGTTATTCAGTTGGATCTCTTCCAACAACCAGAGATATTGGTTTTAACTTAACATTCAAATTTTAATACAGAACAAAATGAAAAAATTAATATATGCTTTAGGAATCATGCTTCTCACAGTTTCATGTGACGATAGCAGCCTAACAGACTTAAATGTAGATGTAAAAAACCCTTCTGTAGTACCCCCAAGCACTTTATTTACAAATGCTGAGAAAAACCTAACAGAACAACTTGTCAATACCAACGTAAACAGAAACATTTTTAGATTAGTAAATCAACAATGGACTGAAACTACGTACCTGGACGAATCTATTTACAATTGGGTAACCCGTAAAATTTCAGACAATCACTGGGACAGACTTTATGCAGGCGCACTTGCTGATTTATCTCAGGCAAAAGGATTTTTGGAAAAAGATGTAATCTCACCTACTGATCCTGAATTTGCTCAAAAAACAATCATCAAGAAAAATCAATTAATTTTGATTGACATACTAATGGTATATACGTATCAAATTCTAGTAGATACTTTTGGTGATGTTCCTTACTCAGAATCCTTACAAGGTTCTGCTGATTATTTGCCTAAATACGACAAAGCAATAGACATCTACAAAGATTTAATTGCACGTCTAAATAAAGACATCGCCGGTTTAGACACTTCACACCCAGGTTTTGGAGCTGCAGAAGTTATCTATAAAGACGATCTGAATGCCTGGATTAAATTTGCAAATAGTATGAAGCTAAAATTAGGTGTTAACCTAAAAGCGTCAGGACTTGAATCAGCACTTGCCGATGCTACCATTATATCTGGTGCTGCAGGAGGATTTACATCAAATGCCGACAACGCAAAATTACCTTATATGTTAAACCTTCCGAATACCAACCCACTATATGTAGATATGGTATTCTCAGGAAGAAATGACTTTGTTGTTGCAAAACCATTCGTTGATGCTTTAGTGACATTAAACGATCCGAGAAAAACTCCTTATTTCAGACCAACTTACAAAGACACCAATGCTGATGGAGATTTGATCACTGTAACAGGTTACAGAGGTGGAATCGTTGGAATAAAAAACTCTCAGTCTAAATATACTCACGCCAGTGACAAAATCAAAGCACCAGATTTCAGTGGTACTTTATTAGATTATGCAGAAGTAGAATTTTTATTAGCAGAGGCTTCAGGAAGAGGTGTTGCTGTTGGAGGTACTATTGCTTCTCATTATAATGCAGCAATTTTAGCTTCTATGGAAGACTGGGGTGTTTCATCAACTGATGCCAACGCTTACCTTGCTCAACCAGCAGTTGCTTATGCTACAGCGACGGGAACATGGCAACAAAAAGTAGGAGAACAAGCATGGTATGCTTTATTCAACAGAGGTTTTGAAGGCTGGACATCTACCAGAAGATTAAACTTCCCTGTTCTAACAGCACCGGCAACTGCAGACCCGGCAGCAGCAGGACAAGTTCCATCGAGAATGGCTTACCCTATCAGAGAACAAACGCTAAACGCGACAAACTACAATGCTGCAGCAACTTCTATTGGAGGTGACAAACTAACAACGAAGATTTTTTGGGATAAATAAGAAATACCAGAAAATAACATAATTTAACACAAAACCATCCGATCTTCGGGTGGTTTTTTTGTTGAAAACGTATAAAAAACCGGAAATTACCATCCATCCCATAAAATTTAACATTTAATTCAGCAGGCATAAACTGTGCTATTCATCGGATTTTAAGTAAAAAAATATCAATCATGTAATTTTGAATGCATTTTAACGATAAAAAAACAACTCCTGTCAGTAAAACTGCTGTTTTGCTGAAAAAAAAACTTTTTTGATTAGGTATATTAACTAATTATTAAGATTTTTGTCGGACTAATTCAAAATATTTAAAAATGAAACTAAAGTTCAATGGATTCCTAGTACTTTTACTAGTACTAGTTGCGCAACTTACGTTCGCGCAAGAAAGAGCTGTTTCTGGAACAGTTTCTGACAATGCAGGAATACCTTTACCGGGTGTTAGTGTATTAGTTAAAGGGACGAAGACAGCAACGCAAACAGATTTTGATGGAAAATACTCTATCAAAGCAGCACCAAATCAAGTATTAGTTTTTAGCTACATTGGGATGAAAGCCCAAGAAGTTACAGCTAGCGCTACTACTGTTAATGCAAAACTAAAAGACGATTCAGTAGAACTGGAAAGTGTAGTAGTTACTGCATTAGGTGTTAAGAAAAGTGCTCGTGCACTTGGATATGCTACACAAGAAGTGAAAGCAGCCGACATTACAAGAGCAAACAACAACAGTCTTGCCGGAGCTTTACAAGGAAAATTAGCGGGTGTATCTATTACTCCTTCTAGTGGTGCTCCTGGAGCTTCTTCTCAGATCATAATTCGTGGTGCCCGTTCTTTCACAGGAAACAACACTCCTTTGTACGTTATTGACGGTATGCCAGTAGCATCACAAGCAGATTACAGCACAGGAAATGGTGTTAGTGGAGCTGATGTTGCTAACAGAGCAGTGGATATTGATCCAAACGAAATTGAATCTATCAACGTTTTAAAAGGTCAGGCTGCATCAGCTTTATACGGACTTAGAGCTTCTAATGGTGTAATTTTAATCACTACAAAAAGCGGTAAGAACCTAGCACAAAGCGGTAAGCCTACTATTACTTTCAACACTTCAACAAGTTTTGAAACGATTTCAAAAAAACCAAGTACTCAAAATGAATACGCTCAAGGTATTGACGGAACATTTGATCCTTACTCATCAATGAACTGGGGGCCAAAAATATCAGAATTACCTAATGACCCTGCATTCGGAGGAAACGTTGTTAATGCAAATAACGGAGGAGTTCTAAGACCTGGTAAATACTATGTGCCTCAAAGAGCGAAAGCTGGTTTAGATCCATGGGTTACACCACAAGCTTACGACAACATCAATGACTTCTTCAATACTGGAGTAACAATAAATAACACTTTAAATGTTTCTCAGTCGACAGAAAAAACAAACTATTCATTTGGTGTAGGAACTTCCAAACAAGACGGTATCATCCCTGAAACAGGTATGAACAGATATACTGCAAAAGCAGTTGTAGATACTAAACTAAGTAATGAATGGAAAACTGGTTTCTCATTTAACTACGTACAAACCAAAATCAACAAAAGTACATCTGCAAATGATGGTGCAATTGTTGGTGTATTTGCAGCTCCAAGAAGTTACGATTTAAAAGGGAATGGCTACGCCTCACCAACAAATCAATACGATCAAATTTATTTTAGACCAACTAATTTCAACAATCCATACTGGGCTGCCAAAAACAATGAATTTAGTGAAAAAACAAATCGTGTTTATGGAAATGCTTACATTCAGTATTCTCCTGTGATCAGTGAAGACGGAAGCCAAAAGCTAACCGTTAAATACCAAGCTGGTGTTGATTCATGGACAACAAATTACAGAGACATTTTTGAATTTGGAAACAAACTTGATTTATCAGGAAAAACTAGTAGTGTAGAACTTAATGGTACAACAAATGATGTACTTAACTCTCTATTTACCTTAAACTACAACTTAAACATTACTAATGACTTTAACTTAAATGTTTTAGTTGGAAACGAGTACAACCACAGAAACTCTAAAGAGTATGAGGATCTTGGAACCAATTTGAACTTTGGTGGCTGGCCAACAATTGCCAATGCAAGAATTGTAACAGCTGCAGAATACCGTAGACAAATTCGTACTGTAGGTTTCTTCAGTAATGCTGAGTTCTCTTACAAAAACATGATTTTCTTGAGCGGAACTATCCGTAAAGACATCACTTCAAATATGCCAAGAGGTAACAGAGATTTTGTTTACCCATCAGCATCTTTGGGTCTTGTACTAACAGAATTAGAAGGATTAAAAGGCAGTTCAGTTCTTTCATATGCTAAACTTAGAGGATCTATTGCTGAAGTAGGACAATCAGGAGATTACATTGGAAACTCTTACTCAACACCTAACTATGCTGGTGGATTCTGGAGTGTAAACCCAATACAATATCCATTAGACAATATTAGCTCTTTTATCCCTAACACTACGCTATACGACCCAAACTTAAAACCACAAAACACAAAATCGTATGAACTTGGGGCTGATGTAAAACTTTTCAACAACAGAGTTGGAATTGACTATACTTACTCTGAGCAAAATTCAACAAACCAAATTTTCCCTGTTCCATTAACTGGATCAACAGGAGCAAGTTCTTTTGTAACAAATGGAGGAAAAATGCTTACTAAAGTACATGAACTTAGTTTAATGGTTAACCCAATACGTACTGCTGATTTTAACTGGACATTCAATTTGAATTACTCACAAATCGACAGTAAAGTAATGGCTCTAAAAGACGGTGTAGACAATATTTTCCTAGGTGGATTCACAACTCCACAACTTAGAGCTAGCGTTGGAGATCGTTTCCCGGTAATCTACGGTACAGGATATGCCAGAGATGCAAACAATAACATTATTGTAAACGCTCAGGGTCTTCCTATGGCAGATGGAAAATTAAAAGTATTAGGAGAAGTTGCCCCTAAATTTACTTTAGGAGGTTCTACGCAATTTACTTACAAAAGAGTTTCTTTAGGAGCAGTTGTTGATTGGAAAAATGGAGGAAAAATGTACAGTGGATCTAACAACTTAATGAATTTTTATGGTGTAGATGCAAGAACTGCAGACAGAACTTCTCAGTTTGTCTATCCAGGTGTTAAACAAGACGGAACTCCAAATGACATTGTTAGAGGAGGAGCTTCTGATCCACTAGGAGCACAAAAATTACAAGCAGCTTTAAATAATATTGCAGAATCTGCAGTTTTTGACGCGAGTTTTGTAAAATTAAGAGAAGTTACTTTAGGATACCAATTCCCTAAATTATTAGACAATACTGTAGATATTAAAGCTTCTGTTTTCGCAAGAAATATCTTATTATGGTCTAAAATGCCAAATCTAGATCCGGAAGCAACACAAGGAAACAACAACTTCTCAGGTGGATTCGAACAATGGACAATGCCACAAACTAAGAGCATTGGTTTTGGATTGAACTTTACATTTTAATTAAAAAAAATCAAATGAAAAATATAAAAATAACAATAACAGCTTTAATGGCTTTATTCTTATTCCAATCTTGTTCTGAGGACAAAATGGACGAAATAAATAAGAATGTGAACAATCCGGCAGATATGGCTACCCGCTTAATCATCACGGATGTCATGGTCAATTCTGCCTTCACAGTAACAGGTGCTGATGCCTCATTTTATGCTGGTGTATATTCTGAATTAAGCGCAGGAAATCACAACCAAATGTATAATGCTCAGGTTAGAAGAGCAGATCCACAATTATCTTCAACTTACAATAATGGCTGGAACAACAGTTACAGACAACTAAGAGAACTAAATATCATTATTGATAAATGTACGGTTGGAGAAGAAAAAGGAAACTTCCAGACATTAGGTATTGCTCAAGTACTAAAAGCTTATAACTTAGCTATTCTTACAGATCTTTTTGGAGATGTTCCTTACACAGAATCTGGAAAACCGGGAGAAATCTTTCAACCAAAAGTTGACAAACAAGAGGCAATTTATTTAGACATCTTTAAAAACCTAAATGAAGGTATTGCTAATCTGAAGAAAACATCAACATATGCAAATTTACTTCTTCAGGATCCTATTTATGGTGGAGATTCAGCTAGATGGATAAAAGCAGCTAATGGATTACTAGCAAGATACACTATGAGGTTATCGCTTAGAAAAGCAGATTATCAAGGTGTAATAAACTACGCAAATGCTTCTTTCACCACTGCTGATGACGAACTTAAACTTGTAAGCAAAGGTGTTCCAAATCCATTCGCCCGATTCGAATTAAACAGAGGAGCTTTGTCTGTAGCTAAAAGTTTTTACGACATTATGGCTGCTAACGGGCCAGCAGATGCTCGTACAGCTTCATTCTTTACAAAAAAGGCTGGTGTATTCCGTCCATTTGACAATTCAAAAGAAGATGTCGAAGCTCAAGGTAGATATTCTATCTCAGCTCTTATGAGTGAAGCAAACGCGACATACTTATTAAGCTATCATGAATTATTATTCCTGAAAGCTGAAGCTCAAGCAAGATTAGGTTTACCTGAAGCACAAACTACAATGAATGCAGCTATTAAAGCAGCTTATGCTAAAAAAACAGCTGTAGCGTTTACACCAGCTCAGGCAGATACTTACACTGCTTCTATTGGAGCATTAACAGGTAATGCATTGTTGAAAAAAATCATGGTAGAAAAACATATTTCTTTCTACGAAAATGAAGGTATTGAATCTTACAACGATATTAGACGTTTACAAGCAATGGGCAATGGAGACTTTATTCCTTTGGTAAATCCAAAACCTGAATTGTTCCCACAAAGATTTGCTTACGGTCAATCTGATGTAGCTTCGAATTCAAACATTAAGGATCTATACGGAGACGGTTCTTATGTATACAAAGAAAAAGTTTGGTGGGCTGGAGGTACTAGATAATAGTATTCTCTGACTTCAGAACAACTCCTAAAAAGGGCATTCATCATCATGATGAGTGCCCTTTTTTCTGCTTACAACTTTCCCAAAAAATTAAAAATTTAACAAAACAGAAAGAGGCTTTCTCCGAAAAAAAAGAGACTGCCTCTTTTTTTTATTTCAAAAAACTACACAGAAAAAAACACTCCACAACACGTTTTTTTTAAACGCAACACCTTCCGGAACCCCAATAAAATCAAGCATTATCACATCTTAAACGAAAAACAAACATTAACATATTAACAAGTGTATTTTAACACTAAAAAAACACATCTCGTAATAAAAGCATAATATGGGTAAAAAAAAAGCTTTTTATATTAGGTAGATTAACAAATAATTAAGATTTTTACCGAACTAATTCAAAACACATAAAAATGAAACTAAAGTTCAATGGATGCTTAGTACTACTATTAGTACTAGTTGCGCAACTTACTTTTGCGCAAGAAAGAGCTGTTTCTGGAACAGTTTCTGACAATACAGGAATGCCTTTACCGGTGTAAGTGTATTGGTTAAAGGAACCAAAACAGGAACGCAAACTGACTTTGATGGTAAATACTCTATCAAAGCTTCTTCAAACCAGGTTTTAGTATTTAGCTACATTGGGATGAAAACCCAAGAAGTAGCTGCTACTTCTTCTGCAATTAATGTAAAATTATTAGATGGTGCAGCACAACAATTAGAGAGTGTTGTGGTAACGGCTTTCGGGATTAAACGTAATCCGAAAAAACTGGGGTATTCTGTAAGTGAAGTAAAAGCGGAACAAATTACCCAAAACTCAGAACCAGATTTATCAAGAGCTCTTGCCGGAAAAGTGGCTGGGGTTAACGTTAATACATCCACTGGGGTTGCCGGAGCTGCAAACCAAATCACGATTAGAGGGGTTAACTCATTAACGGGTAATACAGATCCTTTAATTATCGTTGACGGTATTGCCTACAGCAATGTATCGGTAACTTCTACGAGCCAGATCACTGGAGGTGGTGGATACGAATCAGCTTTGTCTTCATTAGATCCAAATGATATCGAAAGCATCAACGTACTTAAAAGTACAGCAGCAGCTGCACTTTATGGTTCAAGAGCAATGAACGGTGTAATCGTTGTAACCACAAAATCTGGTGCATCTAAACCAAACAAAAATCAAAAATTAAATGTAAATGTTGGAATGGGTACCTACTTTGAAACTATTGCCAACTTACCAGATTATCAAAACACTTATGGTTCAGGAGCCAACTTCCAATATTCAAATGCAAATGGTTCTTGGGGACCTCGCTTTGATTCATTAGCTACAATTCCTACATGGCCAACGCTTTTAGCTGCTTATCCTGATCAATTTGGTCCAACAGTTCCTTATGTTGCAAAACCAAATAACGTAAAAGACTTATTCAGAACAGGAACAGTATTAGACAAAACAATTGGTTTTAACTACGCTGGACAAGACGGAACTTTTAATGCAACTATTTCAGATTTACGTCAGGATGGTTACATCCCTTACAACTCTTACGACAGAACATCAATGTCTGCAGGTGGAAATTTCAAATTAAGCAAAAAATTCACTGTTGGAGCAAACTTAGCTTACTCAAAAACAAAACAAGTAGGAGGTTTCTTTGGAGAAAACCAATTTGCAGGATCATCTTCTTCATTTGCCAGAACTTTGTTCTTAGCGAGAAACTGGGATTTAAATCTTCCTTATGTTGACCCGTAACTGGTGGATCTGTGACTCCAAACGGAACTCAATTCGACCACCCACTTTGGTCTTGGCAACACGATCAAATCGTTACTAATACGGATAGAATTGTTGCAGGTATTAACTTAAACTACGTTCTTAACGACAACATTTCAGCATCTTACAGAGCGGGTATCAACAAATATTCATTAAACAGAATACAAGTTCGTGATTTAGCTTCAAGAGCAAACAACGGATTAGGTAACTTACTTAGCGATAACTATGTAAATCAAGATATTGAATCTACATTCTTATTGAACTTTAATTACGAATTAAATGAAAGCTTTAAATTAGCTACCATTGTTGGTAATAACGTTCTACAAAATGAATACACAAGAGTTGCAAATGAAGGAAGAGAATTCATTGTACCAAACATCTTTACTTTCAAAAACGTTAAAAGTATCGCCAGTTTAACTGATGAGCGCGCTATGAAAAGAAATGTAGGTGTATTTGCCGATGTAACTTTATCTTATAAAGATTATTTATTCTTAAATGCTACAGCGAGAAATGACTGGAGTTCTTCATTACCAAAAAACAGAAACTCTTATTTCTACCCATCTGTTAGTGCCTCTGCAGTTTTAACTGATGCATTGAACATCCAAAGCGAAGTTTTAACTTTTGCTAAATTAAGAGCCAGTTTCGCGAAAGTTGGTAGAGATGTACCAGCAGAATTCTTAAAAATATCTTACGATCAAGGACAAGCTTACAACGGTCTTCCTAGAATCGGAAACAATACTTTCTTAGGAGATCAGGACGTAAGACCTGAATTTTCAGAAGAATTTGAAATCGGTACAGATTTAGAATTTTTCAGAAAAAGAATTGCAGTAGACTTAAGTTTATACTCTAAAACAACAAAAGATCTAATTACTCCGGTAACTGTAGCATCTTCAACTGGATTTACAGAGTTAAACACTAATGCAGGTTCTATCAGAAACAGAGGTATTGAGCTTGGATTAACATTAGTACCTATTAAATCTAAAGACTTTACATGGTCGTTATTAACAAACTTCACTAAAAACGAAAATGAGGTATTAACCTTAAAAGAAGGTTTAGACAGAATTCAGCTTAATGCAAATCAAATTGCTTATGCAATTCCAGGACAACCATTTGGTGTATTCTACGGAACAAGATTTGCTCGTGATGCTAATGGAAATTATTTAATCAACAGATCTGGAGGAGCAGTTATTCAAGATCCTTCACTTGGAGTTATTGGAGATCCAAATGCTAAATTCAGAGTAAGTTTTGCGAATACCTTTATTTACAAAGCATGGAGTTTAAGAACTCAGTTTGACTGGAAACAAGGAGGAGATATCTCTTCTTCTACTATCGAACAATTATTAGGAAGAGGTGTAACCAGAGATACTGAAGACAGAGAAAAAACATATATCATTCCAGGTTACTATGGAAATAATGACGGAACTCCAATCTTAGATGCTAACGGAAACCAAATTCCAAATACAACACAATTAAGCATGAATGAGCTTTACTTCTCACCTGCAGGAGGAAGTACTTTCGGAATCAATTCTGTTGATGAAGCAACAATCTATGACGGAACCGTATTTAGATTAAGAGAAATAAACTTGACTTATGATGTACCAAGTAAAATTTTGGAAAAAACTCCATTTGGAAGAATTAGTTTAAGTTTTATCGCAAACAACCTTTGGTATTTTGCTCCAAACGTTCCTAAGTACACCAATTTTGATCCTGAAACGACAAGCTACGGTAATTCAACATTACAAGGTATAGAAACTTCAGCTGCTCCGACTGCAAAAAGATGGGGTTTCAAAATTAATTTAACATTTTAATACAAAACGACATGAAATTATATAATTCTATAAAAAATAATAAAACTGCTCTGGTTTTATTATCTCTCACTACTTTTTTCAGTAGCTGCAGTAATTATTTAGATGTTGATAAAGATACTGATGACCCAACGGTTGCTCCATTGAATTATTTACTAACTCAAATCCAAAGCGATATTGCTGAAATAGGTGAATTCAATTTAAACACAGGTGATATCCTTGCGGTTTACACGCACCAGATGACAGCCAGAGAGGAAGAAGATCAGTACGGAGTAAAAGTCGATAATATTCCTATGAATAATGACTGGAACGCAGTTTACCTGAGTCTGACTAATCTTGAAACCCTAATAGAACAATCTACTAAATCTGGAGATTTAGTATACTTGGGTATTGCTCAAATGCAAAAAGCGTATATCATGGCATATGCCGTAGACATGTGGGGAGATGTTCCGTACAGCGAAGCGACTAAATTAACTACTGGTAACCTTGCGCCTAAATTTGACAATCAAAAAGAAATCTATGCAAGTATTTTTAAATTAATCGATCTTGCAAAAGTGAACTTAAAAAGTAATGCCGGTTTAAAAAAACCAGGTGGTGATGATATATTCTATGGTGGAAGTAACACTAAATGGATAAAATTTGCCAATACTTTTAAACTAAAATTATACAATCAAACACGATTAACTTCTGATTTTGATCAGGCAGGATTTAACGCTTTAATAGCTGAAGACAACTTCTTCTCTTCTAATGCTGATGATTTCCAATTTGCACGTTTCAATATAATTTCGCCAACAAACGAAAGAAACAGGTTGTTTATCGAATCTTATGAAAGTACACAATTTGGATCTTACCAAAGTCCATGGATGTATGAAATCCTGAAGGGAGTAAACCCTAATATTCATAACGGGAACCCAGATCCTAGAATGAAATATTACTACTACAACCAATTAAAACCAAACCAATTCCCACCTGACCAAGGAAACACTACAACAGGAAATCCTGGTGCAGATTATTGGGATAAATCAACTGGTTTTGTTAGTATCCGATTTGGGAGTACAGGTCCTGACAGAGATAAAAGTGCAGAGAACACTTTTACCTATCCTGGTATCTTCCCTTCTGGTGGTAGATATGATGACGGACAAGGTGGTTCAGTTTCAACTTTAGCTGCAAAATCAGGAACAGGTATAGCACCACACAGAATATTAACTTATGATGAATTTTTATACATTCAGGCAGAGTTAATACAAACAGGAAAACTAGCTGGAAATGCTGCTACAAAACTTCAACAAGCTGTTACAGCAAGTTTTGCTAAAGTTGACCAGGTAGTAGCTAAAAGCCAATCGCCTCAGCTTGCAACAATTCCTGTTCTTACAGGTTCTACTGCAGTGAATAACTTCATTACAAAAGTAATAGCTGAATTTAATGCAGGCGATGCTGCAAAAAAATTAGAGATTATTATGACTCAGAAATGGGTAGGTACTTTTGGAGATCCTGCTGATCAATACATTGATTACAGAAGAACTGGTTTCCCTGTATTAGCAAACCCGCTAAGTACTACAAAAGAATATCAGCTGAACAACAATGATGCTTTTCCTCTAAATGATTCACAAACTGTATTAAATAACCCTTTCCAAGTATCATGGTACTGGCCACAATCAGAATTAAATTCTAATGCAAGTGCTCCGGCTCAGAAAAACCCAGGTACTTACAAAATCTTTTGGGATCTTTAATCATTAAAAAACGAATAAAATGAAAAATATAAAACTAATATTCACATCAATGCTGTTTTTGCTAATAGCGTTCTCATGTGATGACGATGGAGGAACATCAAACATTGGCGCCGTTGAAGGAGCCACTCCAAACATCAATAAAATCGCTACTTCAGATCAGGGTATAAACATTTTAGCACTGCAAGGTGCGGGAGATCTAAACCTGGGATTAACTTTAGGAGTTTCTACCGGTGAGGTTAGCTCTATGGATGTAGTGGGTTATTTTACTAAAAGCGGTGTTGTTTCAAAAGCAACATTACAAGCTAATGTGACCACTTTCCCGGCAACATTAAAGTATACTAAAGCAGACCTTATTAAGGCATTCCCAACATTTGCAAGTTTTGGTCTTCTTGATAAATTAGTGATCACTGCTGATTTAAAATTGAAAGACGGAAGTGTTTTGAAAATGTTTACCGATAACGGTCAGCCAGCATACGGAGCTGACGTAGCCAATTCAACATTATGGAAAGTGCAACAAACTTACACGGCACTTTGTCCTTTAAATGATGCTTCTCAGTTCAATGGAAACTATAAAGTTACCGCTGATACATGGCAGGATTATGGAATTGGAGATATTGTTCCTGTAGTTTACAATGCAGCAAATGGTAAATATGTATTCCGAATTTTGAATACAGCTAACCCATATTTGATTAACGGAAGTACTTCTTATATTATTGGTACTATCAACCCGGCTACAAATGCGGTTACCGTTACAAGTAATGAGCAATGGAATTACGGACCTGGACAGGTTTACACTGTTACAGGAACTGGTAACGTTAGTTCATGTACCGGAGACATTAACTTAAAAATTAGTTTTAGCGGATCGTCTGACTATACATTCAATTTAGTTAAAGCTCCTTAATCAAAATAAATTTTATATTGAAACCACTCTGTTCACTCAGAGTGGTTTTTTTTTATACCAACAATATACCTATATTTGTCCCATGGAAAAAGAACATCAAATATTTGGAATTAGAGCCATTATAGAAGCCATTCAGGCAGGAAAAGAAGTTGATAAAGTATTTATTCAAAAAGAAATTTCCGGAGAATTAATGAAAGATTTAATGAAGGTGATGAAACGCGCTAACATTAATTTCTCGTATGTTCCTGTAGAAAAACTCAATCGCTTAACGCCAAACAATCATCAGGGAGCGGTAGCAACCATCTCCCCTATTGGTTTTATAGAATTAGAACATTTGGTTGAATCAACAATCGAATCGGGATCAAAACCTTTATTTTTAATACTAGATCAGATTTCAGACGCAAGAAATTTTGGTGCAATTATCAGAACTGCTGAATGTACCGGCGTAAACGGAATCATTGTACAAAAAGCAGGTTCGGCCCCGTAAACGGAGACACTGTTAAAACTTCGGCAGGAGCGGTATTTAATGTTCCGATTTGTAAAGTCGAACATATCAAAGATGCGATTTTTTATCTTCAGGGATCGGGAATCAAAACCGTGGCGGCAACTGAAAAAACAGATCAGAATATATACGACATTACACTAAACGAACCTGTAGCCATCATCATGGGATCTGAAGACAGAGGTATAAATCCTTCTGTACTTAAAATTGTAGATGAAAAAGCAAAATTACCGATGTTTGGATCAATTGGATCTTTAAATGTTTCTGTAGCTTGTGGTGCTTTTCTATATGAGGCTGTTCGCCAAAGAAGCTAAATAATACAAAGAATTGGGAATTACAAGACAAATTAATGTCTTCAAAAAATACTCATAACTTATTCTTTCTAAAAACCTGTAGCTTAATTGCAGTACTGTTAACTACAACCTTAAGCTACGGGTAAAATAAACATACTAAGCCAAAGATTACCTATCCTCCTTTGTCTCAGAATTAGTCAAAATATAATTAACCGGAACATCTGAATTAAAATAAGTCATTAATTCCTCCGGTTCTTCTTCTACGATCTCTGTATTTACGAAATTTCCATTTTCATCAAAATGTTTCATAAAGGGATCTTCTTCAGGATTAAAACCCGGTTTCTGCCATTCATACACAATAGGTTTTGCGTACTCCGGAGTTTTATAAATTAAAGACATAGCAAATCCTGTAATAAAACCTGCCAAATGTCCTTCCCAGGAAATGGTTTTATCTACCTCCGGAAACACGTACCAAATCATTCCGCCATAAAGCAAAATAACAGATAACGAAAGCGCGACCAATCGATAATACCCTGTTTGAATTCCTTTAAAGAAAATAAAACTGACCAAAACATAAATCAATCCGCTCGCCCCAATATGAAAATTTTCACGGCCGATAATCCACGTTATCAATCCCGAAAATAAAATACCATAGGCAACAACTGCAAAGGATTGTTTGGGATAAAAAAACTGTAATGCTGCTAATAATACCAGCAGCGGAATAGAGTTGTTGTATAAATGACTTAAATTTTCATGAATAAAAGGACTGAACAAGACACCTTGCAGACCTAAAAAATCCCTGGGATAAACACCATATTGATAAAAATCAAAGTCAAAGCGGATCTGCACCCAGTACACAATCCACAAAAAAAGAACAAAAAAAACCGGAAGTCCTATAACTGAAGTCGTAAATTTAAAGTGGTTGTCGTTCATAATTTTTCAGGTAATTTTAAATAATGACATCAAAAAACTATCCAATTACAATTTACTGATAATTTGTCAGCTAACAAGAACTTTCTTAAATGTCATTTTAGCCCTGATGGGAGCGGCATCCTTTTGTGTCTGCCGTGGCGGACGCAAAAGATACAGCGGACAGCAGGAATAGCTTCTAAAAACTATAAAATTAAAACTGAAAATAGTAATTTTACAAAATGGAAGCACCTTTAGCCGAGCGTATTCGCCCACAACATTTAGAAGATTACATCAGTCAGAGTCATTTGGTTGGACCAAATGGATCCTTAACACAGCAAATTTCGAAAGGAATTATTCCGTCATTGATCTTCTGGGGCCTCCGGGCACTGGTAAAACTACTTTGGCGCAAATCATTGCACAGGAATCCAAACGTCCTTTTTATATACTGAGTGCCATCAATTCGGGTGTAAAAGACATTCGTGATGTGATCGAAAAAGCCAAACAAAGCGGCGGATTGTTTACGGCTAAAAACCCTATTTTGTTTATTGACGAGATCCATCGTTTCAGTAAGTCACAGCAAGATTCACTTTTAGCTGCTGTTGAAAAAGGCTGGATTACATTGGTTGGTGCGACGACAGAGAACCCAAGTTTTGAAGTCATTCCTGCATTATTGTCACGTTGCCAGGTCTACATACTCAATGCTTTCACAAAAGCCGATTTAGAAGCCCTGCTGCACCGCGCCATGAAAACGGATACTTACTTGGCTTCTAAAAACATTACCTTAAAAGAAACCGAGGCGCTGCTAAGGCTTTCGGGAGGAGACGGACGAAAATTGCTGAATATTTTTGAGCTGGTCATTAATGCTTCAGCTGGTGATGAAATTATTATTACCAACGATCGGGTTTTCGAATTAGTGCAACAAAATACGGTATTGTATGACAAAAGCGGAGAACAGCATTACGATATTGTTTCGGCCTTTATAAAATCGATTCGCGGCAGTGATCCCAATGGCGCTGTTTATTGGCTCGCCAGAATGATTGAAGGTGGCGAAGATGTGAAATTTATTGCCCGAAGAATGTTGATTCTCTCCAGCGAAGATATTGGCAATGCAAATCCGACTGCCTTTATTATGGCCAACAATACTTTTCAGGCGGTCACTACAATTGGATATCCGGAAAGCAGAATCATACTGAGCCAATGTGCCATTTATCTGGCTACTTCTCCTAAAAGTAATGCCTCGTACATGGCCATCGGCAACGCACAGCAATTGGTAAAACAAACCGGTGATTTGCCCGTTCCTATTCATTTAAGGAATGCGCCAACCAAACTTATGAAAGAACTTGGTTATGGCGATGATTATAAATATTCGCACGACTATGCCAATAATTTTGCCGAGCAGGAATTTTTACCCGATGCCATAAAAGAAACGGTTCTTTACAATCCGGGGCACAATTCAAGAGAGAACAGCAACCGCGAATTTTTAAAGAACCGTTGGAAAGATAAATACGGCTATTAAAACCGTTTCTTATTTTAGAATTTTACTGAAACTTTTTCAGAAACTAACTGATCGTTTCTATAGTATTCAAAAAACCATTGATTGTCTTTTGCATTCAAAGATCCCTGGATACCATCCTTAATAGCAATAAAAGAATCAGGGCGTGATGTTTTTAACAACTTCATCACCACTTTTGGCGTTTTATCAATTAACTGATAACCATTTTCTGTTGGCTGAGCATATAATAAATTAGGATCTTTAATATCGGCTACCGGAGTTGCTTCGGCAACTTTCGCCGCAACAGTTGATGCTGTTAACGGAGTAGCTGCAACTGAGGTTTTTACCGTATTGGCGCTTTTACCGTTGTATTTGTAACGCAAAGCAGTAACCGAAACAAAAGCAAGATCCAGACATTCTCTATAAGCCACTTCATACTCCTTTTCTTTACTTTTTCCTATTGCTGATGTGAAAATTACTTTACCATAACAATCTTTAAATTCCACATAAAGCTTAGTGATTAAAAAACCACTTTCTTTCTTAACATCAGCATACAAAAGATCACAACGATCACCAAAACCTTCCGGAAGTATCTCGTTGGCATAAAAAGCCTGAAAACCCGCTTTGTTTAAATTAGCTTTTGTCATTGTTGACGTTCTGTATTGGTTTTCTGTTTTAAGAAAATCATATTTTAACGGTACAATAACAGCTTTGTAATCATTAACCGATTGCGAAAACCCGATAATTGATGTAAGGAATGCGAGCAACAAAAATTTTATTCTCATAATTATAAATATTTTTTAAGTTCTAATAAATGGTTTACTTGTTTGATATTTTGCGGAGCTTCAATTCTTTTTTCATTAAAAAAAATAGCGTCCAGACCAGCATTTAATGCTCCATTGACATCGGCATCCAGACAATCACCGATCATAACGCTACTTTCTTTCGAAGCTTTTGCAATGTTTATCGCATAATCAAAGATAATACTATTTGGTTTTTTAACACCTGCCAGTTCAGAATTTGTTATGGTTTCAAAATAACCCGAAAGTGCCGCATTATTAATTTTCTTATCCTGAACATTTGCAAAACCGTTGGTGATAATGTGCAGTCTGTATTTTGGTTTCAGATACTCTAAAACTTCAATCGCTCCTTCGAAAAGGTGATTGTTATCGGTTAAAAACTCAATATAATCATTGGCAATTTCATTGATGCTTTCATCTGAAATGACATAATTTAAAGCATCAAAAGAAAACTTCAATCTATTGTAACGCAGCTCCAGATGTGTTATTTTATCGTTTTGATACAATTTCCAGCATTGCTGATTGATCGGAGCATACTTTTCAATAAAATCCTGTGTTTGAATTTCGGGATATTTACTTTTAAAAATTCGATCAAAAGCCATTTCTGAGTTCTTGTCAAAATCCCAAAGTGTGTGGTCTAAGTCAAAAAAGACATCGGTAATAGTGGTATTCATAATTTATAAAATTCCTTGATCTACAAAACTATAATATTTTGTTTCAGTTATAATCAAATGATCCAAAACTTTAACATCTAAGCTGTCACCGGCTAACTTTATTTTTTTTGTAAGCATTTTGTCTGCCTCACTGGGCTGCAAACTTCCCGATGGATGATTGTGACACAAAATCAAACCGGTAGCCCCGATTTCAAGCGCTAATTTAAAAACAATACGCACATCGACAGTGGCCCCGGTAATTCCACCTTTACTTAACTGGGATTTAGAAATTACTTTATTCGAATTATTCAGAAAAAGCACCCAAAATTCTTCGTGTGGCAATTCTCCGATTAGGGGCTGCATAATATCAAAAACCGTTTTGCTGGAAGTGATTTTAGCAAACTCAGCTACATCCTCCGATCTTCGACGGCGCCCTAACTCCAGAGCAGCAATAATTGCAATAGCCTTAGCCTCTCCTATTCCTTTGTATTTTAACAACTGCGTAATTGATAGTTTGCCTAAAGCATTGAGATTATCAACACTCAATAGAATCTTTCGACTCAGATGTACTGCCGATTCATTTCGACTACCTGAGCGAATTAACAGTGCAATTAATTCGGCATCACTCAAGGCTTCTTTACCTTTAAGGATCAACTTCTCGCGAGGACGATCTTCTTCAGACCAATCTCTTATAGAAAAATAAGTTGCCAAAAAATCCGGGGTTTCACTTGTTGTTTTTACAACTTTTAAACTTGCTCTCATTTTACAATACTCTTAGAAGTTAATATCTAAAAATAAGAAAAATCTTTCAATAAAAACAATATTAATCTCAAATTAATTATTTCAACTATATAATAGCCCATCAAAATGTCTTACCTTAACTACATGAAAATAATAAGTGCTTTTCCCCTCTTCTTTCTTCTACTCTCCTGTAATCAAAAAGAGGGTAAAACTGCTGTTGCAGAAAGCTTACCATTAGGTACTGCAAAAACTTTCCCCGAAAAATTATCTAATGCGGCATTACTAATTATTGATCCCTCCATAGATTACGACCCTGCTTACTTTTCAATAACTTATCCTAATGGGGATATCCCTTCAAACAAAGGAGTCTGCACTGATGTTGTAATTCGATCTTATCGAAAATTAAATATTGACTTACAGAAAGAAGTGCATGAAGATATGGCTGCCAATTTCTCTGTTTATCCGTCTTTACAAAAATGGGGACTGACTTCTACCGACACTAATATAGACCATCGCAGAGTTCCTAATTTGTCCGTCTTCTTTGAAAGAAAAGGAAAAAAACTTCCTGTAACTCAAAATGCAAATGATTATAAAACAGGCGAAATTGTTACCTGGCTAATTAATAACAAACTGGACCATATTGGAATTGTCACATCCAAAAAATCAGCAGACGGCAAACGAAACTTAATTGTACATAACATTGGCAGCGGACAAGTTCTTGAGGACTGTCTGTTTCAGTATAAAATTACCGGACATTATACCTATTGGAAATAAACATACGTAAAAGTTCTAAAAAAAAATGCCAACTGCAAAACTGCAATTGGCACATTATCTAATTTTCAAATTGACTAATTAATCAACTCTTTTACATCATCAAAATTCAACCCTCCGTAGTTTCCGGAACTCATCAGTAATAATGCCGAATTTTCAAGATTCAAATTGAACAGGTATTCTTTGAACTCAGCAGGATTTGTGTAAATAATTAAATCTTCGCGATTAAAAGAACTTGCAATTTGCTCATAAGTTACTTCTTCCAATTGTTTAATTTTTACGGCATCCGGCGAATAGAATACCACTGCGACATCTGCATACTCAAGGGCTCCTTCGTATTCTTTTAGAAAGGCTGCATTTAAACTGCTATAGGTATGCAATTCCAGACAAGCTATTAAAGTTCTGTTCGGATATTGCTCTTTTACGGCTTTTGTCGTTGCAGCTACTTTACTTGGAGAGTGTGCAAAATCTTTATACGCTACTTTCCCTTTTCCTTCCGCAATTTTTTCCAATCGTTTTGAAGCTCCTTTAAAACTGGCAATTGCTTCATAGAAGTCTGCTTCATCAACGCCCATATTCTGGCAAATCCATTTGGCTCCGGCCAGATTGTTTAGATTATGCGCCCCAAAAACTTCAATTGGCATATCGCCTTCAGGAGTTTCTAATAAAGTTACTCCATCACTTACGGTATACTTGGGAGTGGAATAGGCTAATTTTCGAATTGGGTTTGTAGCGGCTTCTGCAACACGTTTTACTTCCGGATCATTTTCGTTGTACACCAAAATACCTCCATTAGTAATTTTCCCGATAAAAATTTCGAATTGCTCAACATAGTTCTCATATGTTGGAAACACATTGATATGATCCCAGGCAATTCCGGAAATCAAAGCAATATTGGGTTGGTACAAATGAAATTTAGGACGTCTGTCTATTGGAGAAGACAGATACTCATCCCCTTCCAAAACCATAAAATCATTCTCTTCGGTAAGATGCACCATCGTATCAAAACCTTCTAACTGCGCTCCAACCATATAATCTACTTCGATATTATGATAATGCATTACGTGCAAAATCATCGAAGTTATTGTAGTTTTTCCATGAGAACCTCCTATTACCACACGGGTTTTATTCTTAGACTGCTCGTACAAAAATTCCGGATAAGAATAAATTTTCAAACCTAATTCCTGCGCTTTTAGCAACTCCGGATTATCTGCTTTTGCATGCATTCCGAGGATTATGGCATCAATATCGGCAGTGATTTTTTCAGGAAACCAACCCAGTTCAGCCGGTAAGATTCCCTTTTTTTCCAATCTTGATTTTGAAGGTTCAAAAATAGCATCATCACTTCCTGTAACCTGATATCCTTTATTGTGCAATGCAAGTGCTAAATTGTGCATGGCGCTTCCGCCTATGGCGATGAAATGTGTTTTCATTGAATACGTTAAATCGTTTGTTTGTTGAACCGTTTATTCGATAAAACGAAAATAGAATTCAACGCTTAAATCGGTTAATTATTTTTCAAAAATAAGGAATTATAAAATGTCTCATTTGCTTTTAGGGATAAATTAGTAATTTGTACAAAATTTATTTGAGTACTCTCCCAACCTTTAGTGAAAAATAACACTCTCTATATTAAAACTAACTTATGAAAAATATACTATTTGTTTTCTTACTGTTATCCACAGCACTATTTGCGCAAAGAACAGATAAAAAATGGGATGAAGTTGTTGCATACGAAAATGATGGAAAAGTTAAATCAGCTAATGAAATTGTAAGCAAAATTTACAAAAAAGCACTCGCAAGAAAAGATGAAGTTCAAATGCTAAAATGCTTCTTCTATCAGTCAAAATACTTACAGATTATTGATGAAAATGCACAAACTAAAATACTAAACAATCTTAAAACAGATATCGATCGCGTTTCGATTCCTTCAAAAGCAATTTTGAATTTGATTTATGCGAAGTGTTTAAATGATTATTACAATCAAAATAAATATTCTATCCAAAGAAGAACTAATACCACAGTACCGGATACTAATTTCTTAACCTGGACTACACTCCATTTTACTGATCAGATAAACCTTTCTTTAAAACAATCTCTCGAGAACGAAACTGTTTTAAAGAATACTTTATTGGCAAAATATGACCTTATTTTTGATTACCCTACTTTGGGAAATTTTAAAAATCAAAGCTTGTACGATTATATAATTAATGAAAATATCATAATATACAATTCCAAAATCAACAACTGGGAAATTCAAAAAAGTGATTTTGAATCTTATGAAAAAGTTCTTTTCGGAAATTCCGTAGACTTCATAAAACTGAATCTGGATTTTATCACCAATGAAAATCTACGGCAATCATTATCGCTGTATCAAAGACGAGAAAGTACAAATCCAACAAAAGAAAATGAATGGGATCGCATACAATTTTGCAAAACAAAATTATCATTACCAAACGATAGCTATTTTAACTATTTAGTTCAATTTCAAAAAGACATCAAAGACGAGCTTCTAATCCAGAAAATTCAATTAGAAAAAGCTTTCATTTTAAGTAGTCAGGCATCAAAAGACATTCATCCTGATTACAATATAAAAGCCATTATGACTCTAGATAGTATCCTAAAGATCAGCAATAGATCTAATGCATATAAATTAGCCCACCAGAAGAAAGAAAACATTATTTCCAAATCATTAAATGTACAACTTCAAAAATACACCTATACTGACGAAAATACCAGAGCTTTTATTCGATACAAAAATGTAGATCATTTAACAATTTCCTTCTTTAAAATCAATCAAAAACAACTTACTGAATTTAGAACCCTGTATTCTAAAAAAGATAGTTTAACCAAGGCTATAATTAAAAAAGCACAGCCTATTCTAAGAAAAAACTATCCGCTCACAAATAAAAAAGACTTTTTCGAGTATACGACCGAGGTTCTACTACCAAATTTAAAAACGGGATCTTATTTAGTTTACTTTGAAAGTGATTCAGATGAAAAGAATAAGAAAGCCTTTGCATATGAAACCATCACTACCACAAATATAATGGCTTTAGCTTCTCAGGGTGATGCTAAAGAAACTTATCAGGTTCTGGATCGAAAAACGGGAAAACCGATACCCAACGCAATTCTTAAGTCGACTTACCTTAACCTTGTAACAAATAAAAAGGGAATTGCAGTTTATAAGGAAAAAAAATATACTTATAACAATGAAGCAATTCAAATTTCCACCGCAAACGATACTGTCTCCGTTTATAAAAACTACATTTTTTATAGCAGTGAATATGATCCTACTGACACTACTGACAACAATGACTTTAAAGGGAAAGTCGAATTTTATTTAGACCGCGCAATTTATCGCCCTGGGCAAACTGTTTATTACAAAGGAATTGCAATCCAGAAAAAACAAAACATTACTAGTATTGTGCCTCACACCTCTTTTAGCATCAGTATTGAAGATCCTGATTATAATGAGATCAAAGAGTTTGAAGTAGTAACAAATGAGTTTGGCTCTTTTTCGGGCGAATTTGTCTTGCCTAAAACCGGATTAACAGGCAATTTTACGATGAAAGCTGATGACGTAAATGATTATGAAAAAGACATTATCTATGACAAAGAAAATGGGGACCATCCTTTCTGGGATCATGTTAACTTTGAAAATTCTCAAACTGATTTTAGAGTAGAAGAATACAAACGTCCAAAATTTGAAGTCACTTTTGAACCCAAAAAAGAGACCTTTCAAATCAATCAGTCTATTCAAGTAAAAGGTAGTGCAAAAGCATTTGCCGGGAGTATGATTTCTGACGCGAAAGTTACGTATTCGGTAACTCGTTATGTCGATTATTACAGAAATCATTACAGTAACGAACTAACTGAAACTATTTCAACTGGGGAGACAAAAACCGATGCCTCGGGTAAATTTATTATTGATTTTGTCGCAATTCCTTCTAAAAACAGCAACAAAGAGCAATTGCCTGTTTTTAATTATCGCATTAAAGCTTCTGTTACTGATATAAATGGAGAGACACATGAAGTTGAAACTACCGTAAAAGTTGGCTATCACGATTTGGTTCTACAGACCTTTATTGCCCCTGAAATTAGAACCAAAGACAAAAATGAAGTTAAACTGGAAAGTACTAATTTAAATGGAGAATTCTTAGCTGCTAAAGGTGAAGTTAAAATCTACTTTATTAGTCCGTTTTCAAGCAAATTCAAACAAAGTGTATGGAGTAAGCCTGAAATTGAAACCATCAGTAATGAAGAATTTGAAAAGTTATTTCCATACGAACAAAACAAAAGTGACATAACAAATGAAAAAACTGAAGTTCTGGTTTATTCAAAAAAAGTTGATACTGAAAAGGACAAAAAAATAGTTCTGGATTTTATTACAAATTACAAATCCGGAAAATACAAAATTGTATTCTCTGCCAAAGACCGTTATAACAATACTATTGAAAGCATCGCCCCTTTTGACATTAAGCAAAGCAAAGACAGGTTCAATCCAAGTAAACTATTTACTTTCGAACAGGTCAATCGCGACGCTAAAAAAGACGGTTTTGCATTAATCAAGTTAACTTCTGTTATACCGGAACTTTACATCATTGCAACCGGGAGTTATAACAGTAAAATCTTTTTTGAAGAAACCTATCATCTTCAAAACAACGAGACTATAATTAAAATTCCTTTAAAAAATGAATTTGAAAAAACTATAAAGATTGGATTTCAAAGTGTTTTTGAAAATGAAACTTTTAGCAACCAGATAGATGTAACATTAAAAGAACCGATCTCAAAATTGGAATTTAATGTTGAAACCTTTAGAAATAAAATACAGCCTGGAAACAGTGAAAATTGGTCTTTTAAGCTAAAATCCATTAACGCAAAAAAAGAAGCTGAAATTTTAGCTTCGATGTATGACAGTTCCCTGGATCAGTTTACCCAAAAAGATTGGTCTAATCTGGGTATTTATGATTACAACTATAATCAAAACAATACCAAAACAGCTCTAGGTTTTGAAAAGACTTCAACATCGATTATTAATCTTAATCCACCTCTAAATCGTGTAGAACTCTATAATGAAACCACCAAACTAATATGGTTTGGATTTGATTTTGCGAACCAAAACAACAATTTGCAGCTGCAAAGAGAGTATCAGAGACAACTTTCTAAAAAGACAAAAAAGCCTCTGAATGCAAAAATGATTTCAGGCGTGATTACCGAGATTTCAGGACTTCCTTTGCCCGGAGTATCTATTATGATTAATGGAACAAAAAGAATAGCACAGAGTGATTTTGATGGATATTATGAAATTGAAGCCGCCGAAAATGAAGAAATTGTATTCAGCTATCTTGGTTTCCAAAACAAAACTGTATTTGTTGAAAATAAAAAGAATATAGATATTATTTTAATTGAGGATTCAAGTGCCTTAAGCGAAGTTGTTGTAACTGCTTATGGAATACAAAAAAAACAAAAATCACTTTCTTACGCCGTTAGAAAAGTAAGCGCTGAGTCTATATCAGAAGGCGCTGCTGTAAATGGCGCACCGGCTACAATGCTTTCAGGAATAGTAAGCGGCCTGGAGATTACCAAAACCGATTCAGATACAATAGTGATTCGTGGTACAGCTTCTAATACCGCAACACAACCAATAATTATAGTGGATGGAGAAATTTCTAATGAAGAAGCTTTAAAAAATCTGAGCCCATCGGAAATAATTTCAATTGACACATTAAAAGCCGACAAAGCCTCAGCACTTTACGGAAGTAAAGGTGCAAACGGAGCCATAATCATTACAACCAAAAAAGCCTTAGAAGCCTTAACACAAGTAAAAGCCAGAAAAAATTTATCTGAAACTGCTTTTTTCCTACCTAATTTAAGAACAGATGCTAACGGAAAAGTGAGTTTTAACTTTAGCTCTCCCGAAGCTTTAACGACTTGGAAACTTCGTTTATTGGCACATAACAAAGATGCTGTTTCTGGTTATCTGGAGAAAAGTGTTGTGACTCAAAAAGAATTAATGCTTTTACCAAATTTCCCACGTTTCTTTAGAGAAAAAGACACGGT
This sequence comes from Flavobacterium sp. N502536, assembly GCF_025947345.1. Taxonomy (NCBI): domain Bacteria; kingdom Pseudomonadati; phylum Bacteroidota; class Flavobacteriia; order Flavobacteriales; family Flavobacteriaceae; genus Flavobacterium; species Flavobacterium sp. N502536. The sequence goes on from NZ_CP110011.1 coordinate 1,128,671, forward strand.
TGTAATCCATGCCAAGATCTCGAATATTACCAACGAAGCTAAAACCGGAATTGCCGTTTTACAGTTCTTTGATGCTGCAACCCTGCAGCCCATCGACGCTAAAATGCTCAATGCAAAAAACATCAGAAACTTTACTGTTGGTGCTTTCGGAAACACAACCGTAACCTGGACCGTTTCAATACCGGAAGGTTTGCAGGGTTTACAATATAAGATTCTGGCTAAATCAGGCAATTTTTCCGATGGAGAGGAAAACATACTTCCGGTTTTGACAAACAATATGCTTGTTACAGAAAGTATTCCTATCTGGGTTCGTGAAAACTCAACCAAAGAGTACACCTTTAATAATCTAAAAAGCAACAATTCAACAACTTTAAAGAATCACCAATTTACATTCGAATATACTTCGAATCCATCCTGGATAGCCATTCAGTCTTTGCCTTATTTAATGGAGTACGAGCATGAATGTGCGGAACAAACTTTTGCCCGTTTTTATGCCAATGCTTTAGCTTCGGAGATTATTTCAAATAATCCGAAGATTGCAACTGTTTTTGAAAATTGGAGAAAAAATGGAAAACTAACGTCTAAACTAGAAGAAAATGAAGAGTTAAAATCGATTATTCTTGCGGAAACTCCGTGGCTGAATGATGCGCAAAGCGAAGACGAAAAGAAAAAGAATCTGGCACTTTTGTTTGATCTGGAGAAAATGAAAACTTCACAGGAAACTACTTTCGAAAAATTAAAACAAAAGCAAAAATCATCAGGAGGATTTTCATGGTTTGAAGGAGGGAACGAAAATGAATACATTACCCGACATATTCTGGCTGGGTTGGGTCATTTATCAAAATTAACTAAAAGCAGTGATAACAATAAAATAGACCAAATTGCAAAAACCGGTATTCCGTTTTTAGACACTAAATTTTTAGAATACTATAAAAACAAAACCAAAGGTTTAAAAGCTGCAGAGAAACTAATTTGGATCAATCCGTATTCTGATCTACATTATCTATACACCAGAAGTTTTTATTTAGAGAAATATCCGCTTTCAGATACTTTAAAAAAAGCCACCAAACTTTATTTAGAAACGGCTAAAAAGGATTGGTTAAACTATTCTCTCTACGAAAAAGGATTAGCTGCCTTAACTTTGAATCGTTTTGGCGAAAAAGAAACCGCTAAAAAAATCATAGAAAGCTTAAAAGAAACGTCATCAAACAACGAAGATTTAGGAATGTACTGGATCGCCAATAAATCGGGTTGGTATTGGTATCAGGCACCAATAGAAACTCAGGCTTTATTAATTGAGGCTTTCGACGAAGTGAATAACGATACCAAATCTGTTGATGCAATGAAAGTATGGTTATTAAAAAACAAACAAACCAAAAATTGGCCAACGACTAAATCTACTACCGAAGCTATTTATGCTTTATTGATGCAAGGAAATGACTGGTTAAGTGTGAAAGACAATACCGTTATTAAAATTGGAGATGAAAAAATTCTAACTAAAAAACTGACTGAAAATGAAAAAGAAGCTGAAACCGGCTATATTAAACTAAGCTGGAAGGCCGATGAAATTAAAAAAGAAATGGCTTCGATCAGTATTCAAAACAAATCTAAAGTTCCTGGTTTTGGAGGTGTTTATTGGCAGTATTTTGAAGATTTGGATAAAATTCAAACCAATTCAGGATCAGTCCTGTCAGTCTCTAAAGAATTATATCTAAAGAAAAGCACATTAAAAGGAGAACAATTAGAAAAGATCAGTTCTAAAAACTCTTTAAAAACCGGAGATTTAGTTACAGTACGATTGATCATTACTGCAAAAGAAGACACAGAATATATTCATTTAAAAGACATGAGGGCTTCTTGTTTTGAACCTGTAAATGTGCTTTCTCAGTATCAATATAAAGATTATTTGGGGTACTATATGAGTACGAAAGATGCAGCAACTCATTTCTTCTTTGATGCAATCAATAAAGGAACTTATGTAATAGAATACGATATTCGCGTAAACAACAGTGGAGAATTCTCTAACGGAATTACAACAATTGAAAGTATGTATGCACCAGAATTTACAAGTCATACCGACGGAATTAGAGTAAAAGTGAATTAACAACTTGTATAAATTGCAAAAAATAAAATTCCAAATTCTAAAAGAATACTGCAAAGAATTTCCGCCACTAATTCACGAATTAATTAAATAAAAATTCGTGAATTAGTGGCGAAAAAAAACAACAAACCCGACAAGTTTTAAAAACCTGTCGGGTTTACTATTTATTAAGAAACCAGAATTATTTAATAATCGTCATTTCGTCGATAATGTTTTTAGCTCCGGCGTATTTGTCAATAATCCAAAGTACATAACGAATGTCAACGTTAATGGTTCTTTGTAATTTAGAATCAAAAATAACGTCTCCGGCCATAGCCTCGATGTTTCCGTCAAAAGCAACTCCAATCAATTCTCCTTTTCCATTTAATACCGGAGAACCTGAATTTCCACCTGTAATATCGTTATCTGTTAAGAAGTTTACCGGCATATAACCTGCTTTATCTGCATACTGTCCAAAGTCTTTTGCTTTGTTTAGTTCTAATAAACGTTTTGGCAAATCAAATTCCTGATCTCCTGCTTTATACTTTTTCACCATACTTTCCATGGTAGTATAATTGTTTATTTTAGCATCGTTACGTGGATCAGCAGGCAAAGCTCTTACTTTTCCGTAAGTTAATCTCAAGGTAGAGTTAGCATCCGGATATTGAATTGCATTCAATTTAGATTCTCTTAAACCTTCTACCAATTTGCGGTAAGCACTTGCAAAACCATCATCGGCTTTCACCTGATCATCAGTTTTAGAACGGAATTTTGTCATTAAGTCGTTAGAGATAATATACAAAGGATCGTGTACAATCGCTAGTGGTTTAGGATTAGCCATAAATGCCAATACCGTTTCTTTAGAAGTAAAATAACTGATTTCAGTTGCTTTTGCTACATCAGCAGTAAAATCACCATTGTTCTCTGATTTCATTTTAGCAATTTGTGTTGCTAAACCATATTCAGCAGCTTTAGAAGCATATAAATTCAACTGTGCCGTTAAGACATCTTTTTCAAGAGGTGCATAAAATTCACCATAAATGTTTTCGATCAATGCGTTGATCTTTGGCAACATTTCTGCTTTTTTAGCATCGTTTTCGTTGTAATAAGCGATTAGTGCATTTCCTAAATTAGCAGGCCCGCCAGCATAATTTGAGGTACGCAAAAGCTGTGTTAAGTAATTATCGTGGATTGCTTTTAGATTTGTAGCTCTGTAATAATCATTAATCGTTGGAATTACATTCTCATACTTTTCTTTGTTAGCCGGCTTAGTAGCCCACTCATAGAATTTATCTTCTTGTGCCGCTTTAATCTCTGCTGTACCCGCTTTTGTTAAAGCATCGATCATACCCTGACGGTTTTTCCAGTAATTTGCTGTAGAAGCATATTTAGACGCGTATTGCAAACGAACTGTTGCATCTTTGTCCATATACTTTTTCATTTGATCCATTCCGGTTTTAGCACCTTCAACCCATGCAGGATAAGCAAACTTAACATTTTGCTCAATTCCTCCAGCCGGCATCCAACGGTTTGTTCTTCCAGGATATCCTAAAATCATTGCAAAATCATTCTCTTTAACCCCTTTGATACTTACCGGTAAGTAATGTTTCGGTTTCAAAGGCACATTGTCTTTAGAGTAAGCTGCCGGATTTCCGTCTTTATCTGCGTAAACTCTGAACATAGAGAAATCTCCTGTTTGACGAGGCCATTCCCAGTTGTCCGTATCTCCACCAAATTTACCAACACTTTCAGGTGGTGTTCCTACTAAACGAACGTCTGTATAATCCTGGTAAACGAAATAGTAATATTCATTTCCCTGAAAGAAAGGACGAACTGAAACGGTATATTTTCCACCTTCGTTGTTTTCCTTTTCGATCAAAGCAATTTCTTGCTGAATCGCTTTGTTTCTTTCAGTCTCGGTCATTTTATCATTTACTTTTGATAAAATTCTTTTAGAAACATCGTCCATACGTACAAAGAAACGCACGTATAATGATTTCGGTTTCATTTCGGCACTTCTTTGTTTTGCCCAAAAACCGTCTTTCAAATAATTTTGTTCTGCTGAAGAAAGTTCTGCAATTGCATTGTAACCACAGTGGTGATTGGTTAAAACCAATCCCTCTTTAGAAACGATTTCTGCAGTACAACCTCCGTTAAATTGTACAATAGCATCTTTTAAACTATGATTGTTGATACTGTAAATTTCTTCGGCTGTCAATTGCAAGCCCATTTTTTCCATATCTCTATGGTTCAATCTTTCGATAAACATCAAAAACCACATTCCTTCGTCAGCCCTTACAGGAAAAGCCATCAGACACATGGTCAAGAATAAAACTATTTTTTTCATGTTATTTTGTTTAAGTGATGCGAATATAACTCATTTTCGCATTTATATTATTGCAATCCATCCTGAAATTAAATATCTCAGTATATTTTTAGCATTTCATTACGAATTTAACATTATATAAAACAAAAAAGGCGCTCTGTTTCCAGAACACCTTTTGTACAAATTGTATTTTTTTTAGTCGTTAAGCATCTTCCAAAGCTTATCCTTTAAATCGGTCAGACCTTGTTGGGCCACAGATGAGATAAACATGTAAGGAACATCTTTGAAAGCGACATCTAATTCGGTTTTCAATTCGGCTTTCAGCTCGTCGTCCAGCATATCACATTTCGAGATTACTAAAAGACGTTCTTTGTCTAACATTTCAGGATTGTACTTGGTCAATTCGTTCACCAAAATATCGTACTCTGCTTTAATATCCGGTGTATCTACCGGAACTAAAAACAACAAAGTTGAGTTACGCTCGATATGACGCAAGAAGTAATGGCCTAATCCTTTTCCTTCAGCGGCACCTTCGATAATTCCCGGAATGTCAGCAATTACAAACGATTGATAATCTCTGTAAGCTACAATTCCTAAGTTTGGCTTTAAGGTTGTAAAAGGATAATCGGCGATTTTTGGTTTCGCTGAAGTCAAAACAGACAGCAAAGTTGATTTTCCGGCATTTGGAAAACCTACTAAACCAACATCAGCCAATACTTTAAGCTCCAAAATCACATCCATCTCTACACCCGGTAAACCTGGCTGAGCATAACGTGGTGTCTGATTGGTAGAACTTCTAAAGTGCCAGTTTCCTAAACCACCTTTACCTCCTTTTGAAAGGATTCTTTTTTCACCGTCTTCGGTGATTTCGAATAAAGTTTCTCCGGTTTCTTTGTCTTTTACAACAGTTCCTAAAGGCACTTCGATAAATTTATCATCTCCGTCAGCACCTGTACTACGGTCTCCTCCACCGTCTCCACCGTGTCCTGCTTTAATATGTCGTGCAAACTTTAGATGAAACAACGTCCAAAGTCCTTTATTTCCTACCAAATACACATGTCCTCCACGACCACCATCTCCTCCGTCAGGGCCTCCTTTTTCAATAAATTTCTCTCTATGTAAATGCGTAGATCCTTTTCCTCCCTTACCGGAAGAAACATAAATCTTAACATAATCTACAAAATTTCCTTCTGTCATTTTTCTGAATTTCAGATTTTAGATTTTAGATTTTAGATTTCTCTAGCTTCTATTTCTAAATTCTATTTTATTTATCTTTCAGTTGCAATCGCATTTTTCAGTACTAAAATGTGACTGAAAACTGTGACTGAAAACTATTTTATTTATTCTTTAAGCGCTTTTACCAACACTTTATCAATCTTTACGCCATCCATATCGATTACTTCCAGCACAAATTTTTGCCAAATTAATTTTTCGCCTTCTTTTGGAATATGTGAAAGCTCGGTCATAATCATTCCGCTTACCGTGTTTACTTCGTAATCGTTTGTCAATTCGTCTAACTCAAAATAAGTTAAGAAATCGTGTAACGAATAATGCCCGTCAACCAGCCAGGAACCGTCTTCTCTTTCAATTAACTGGAATTCATCTTTATAAAAATCAGATGCATCTCCTACTAAAGCTTCCAGAATGTCATTTAGGGTAATAATTCCCTGAAAAACACCATATTCATCCGAAACTAAAGCATAATGAATCCCTGTTTTTTTGAAGTTCTCCAACGCTTTGTATGCCGTTGTCTGCTCCATTAAATAAGGCGCATCGATCATGATTCCAGCCAAATCAAAATGTTCGCTTTCAATGTTGGCAAATATATTTTTTAGGGTTACAACCCCCACAATATCATCATAATTGTCTCTGTAGACCGGATAAACGGTGTGCAAATCCTGCAAAACCAATTCCTTAATCTTCGCTTTATCAGCATTGAAAGGCAGCATATCAACTGACTTTCGGTGTGTCATCAGTGAGTTTACTTTTCGATCGCCAATATGAAAAACACGTTCTACAATGTCCTGCTCAATTTCCTGCACTTCTCCACCCTCTGTTCCTTCTTTGATAATCGCTTTAATCTCTTCTTCAGTTACCTTACCGTCAGCGGTTGGCTTAATTTGAAAAACATTCAATAAAAAATCCGTCGAAGAAGTAAGCAGCCAAATAAATGGTGCCGTGATTATCGAGATGGTCTTCATCGGAAGGGCTACCATTTTTGCAATCGACTCCGGATAATTTAAACCAATTCGTTTTGGTAATAATTCTCCTAAAACCAAAGAGAAAAATGTCAGGACCACGACAACAATTCCCACTGCAACTGAATGAGCATAAGGCTTTAAAAATTCAAATCCGCTAACAAAAACCTCCACATCCATTGTTATTTTATCACCACTATAAATACCGGTCAAAATACCGATTAAAGTGATCCCGATTTGCACGGTTGACAAAAATTTATTTGGAGAATTGGCCAGATCAAGCGCGATTTTAGCACTGTTATTTCCTTTTTTTGCGGCAGTTTCAAGTCTGTTTTTCCGAGCCGAAATCAATGCAATTTCTGACATGGAAAAAACTCCATTCAATAGTATTAGAAAAAATATTATTAGTATTTCCAATTTTTGGTTTATTCGTTATATAATCGTCCTTATCAATCTGTAATCTTAAATATTTCGTACTCCAGACCACTCAAAAGAGCCATGTCTTTAAAAAAACTAATTTTTCTTGCCAGAAAACAGCAACCAGGGGAAGCATATTTTATGATAAGAAAAATAGTTCTTTTGGAGTCCCGATAGCAATCGGGATGAAACGACAGCTGGAAAAAGCTTCTACAAATTATCTATAACTGACGTTAATCGCTCTGTAATTTCTTCGATAGTTCCGATACCGTTTACGGCGTGAAACTTATTTTGTTCTTTATAATATCCAATTAGTGGAGCTGTTTTTTCATTGTACTCCTGGTATCTTACACGAATTTTTTCTTCGTCCTGATCATCAGCTCTTCCGCTTGTTTTTCCTCTTTCTAATAAACGAGCAACCAAAATTTCATCATCAGCTTCCAATGCAATAGTCGCTGTAACACTTGATCCAATCGTTGGTAAAAATTTATCCAACGCTTCTGCCTGATCTAAAGTTCGAGGATAACCATCAAACAAAAATCCAGCTGTATCAGGATGTTTTTTTACTTCATCAATTAACATTGCAGTGGTAACTTCGCAAGGAACTAGTTCTCCATTATCCATAAAAACCCTCGCTTTTTTACCTAAATCTGTGTCATTTTTTAAATTAAAACGAAAAATATCTCCTGTTGAAAGGTGCGTTAATTTGTATTTTTCTTTTAAAAATTCTGCCTGAGTTCCTTTTCCTGCTCCTGGCTTTCCAAATAAAACAATGTTAATCATAATATGAGTGAGTGTTGTGACTTCTATTTTTATAAGAAGTTTTAAATGAATATATAGTTGTGTGTGTGTTTAAATTTATTCTGCCAATTTATAAACTTCGGGCAAATTTCTTCCTAAACCATCGTAGTCCAATCCGTAACCTACAATGAATTTATTTGGAATTCTGATTCCGATATAATCTATTTTGATGTCTTTTTTATAAGCCTCCGGTTTAAAAAACAAAGTCGCAATTTTAAAATGCTTTACATTTTGCTGCTTGAACAAGTGTTTTAATTCTTCGACAGTATTTCCTGTATCAATAATGTCTTCAATAAGAATAACGGTTCTACCCGACAAATCCTGATTGATTCCAATTAATTCTTTTACTTTATTGGTACTTTCAATTCCTTCATAAGATGCCATTTTAATAAATGAAACCTCGCAAAGGCTTTTATATTTTTTCAGAAAATCGGCAACCACCATAAAGGCCCCATTTAAAACACCAATAAAAATTGGGGTATCGTCTCCAAAATCATCTTCTACCTGCGCCACTATTTTTGTTAAAGCAAAATCAATTTCTTTTGCCGAAATAAACGGAACAAATTGTTTATCGTGAAGTTGTATCATTATTTTTACATTTAAAATAATGGGCAAAGATACAGAATTACAACCAAAATGTAAGTATCAAAATATACTGCGCACATATTTTTTTAAGAATGTTAAATATCCCTCACTATTTAGAATTCTTTTCTTAAAAACAAGCCTGATTTCATTAAATCAGCAGATTTTAGAACCATAACCTTAAATTACTTATTTTAGACCCTGTATTAAACCCAACTAAATGTCTTCTGAATTACAAACAAAACTAGATTACGTAAAAGCTTATAGAGAAAACCGTCTTAAGGTTGCAAATGAGGTTTTAGAAAACCACTCTTTATTTAAAGAACTTATCACGATTTGTTTTTCGCCATCAGACAAAAACAATCATAAAGCATGTTGGATTCTGGAATTTGTTTCTTACGAAGAATTGATCTGGCTGCAGCCTCATCTTGATTTTTTCTGTTCCAATCTTAAGATTTTAAAAGACGAAAGTGCTATACGTCCCGTTGCAAAAGTGATTCAGTTGCTCGTAAAGGACCATTATAAAAAAGCCAAAAACGGCATTTCGCTTTCTGAAGAAAATCTCCAGGATTGCATAGAAGCGTCATTTGACTGGCTTATCAACGATGTAAAAGTGGCGACAAAAGCGTATTCGATCCGGACTTTGTATGTTTTGGGCAATCATTACGACTGGATACACCCTGAACTGCAAATTATTCTGAATAAAGATTATGGCGACCATTCCGCAGCTTACAAAGCCGTAGCCAAAGAAGTTTTGAAGAAAATAGAGAAATAACTTTGAATTTCAGTTGCAACTTTAAGAATCCTGATAGTTATTGGAATTGTATGCTTTGCGTTTATTTTTTTTAGCCACAGATTAAAAAAGATTTTTTTTCACATGCCACGAATTTCCACAAATTCTTAAGCACTGCTTTTGAAAACTTTTAATTCGGGAAAATTCGGGGAATTCGTGGCAAAAAAAATATTCCCATTCCCTATCTCATGAAATTCATAAAATTCGTGGCAAAAAAAAGATTAAAAAGTATCTTTGCAAAAACACAACTACAATGAATTATTTTTCTTCTGATTTTAAATTAGGAATATTAGGCGGCGGACAATTAGGTAAAATGCTTTTGTTCGACACCAGAAAATTTGACATCCAGACTTATGTTCTCGATCCAAGCGATGAAGCTCCAAGTAAAATTGCCTGCAATAAATTCTTTCAGGGTGATTTAATGGATTATGAAACGGTTTATAATTTTGGGAAACAAGTTGATGTTCTGACTTTTGAAATCGAATTAGTCAATCTTGAAGCACTGACACAATTAGAGAATGAAGGTTTAAAAATCTATCCTTCTCCAAAAACCTTAAAAGGAATTCAAAACAAAGGAATTCAGAAACAATTCTACGCAGATCACAATATCCCGACAGCACCATTTGAGCGATTTGAGAATTTAGAAAGTCTAAAAGCTAAAATCCAGGAGTTGAAATTACCATTTGTATGGAAATGTACGGAGTTTGGTTACGACGGAAATGGTGTAAAAGTAATCCGTCACGCTGCTGACTTAGACCAACTTCCAAATGTAGAATGTATTGCCGAAACAATGATTCCGTTCAAAAACGAACTGGCAGTTATTGTATGTCAAAATCCATCAGGAGAAATAAAAACATATCCGGTTGTTGAAATGGAGTTTCATCCGGAAGCCAATCAGGTAGAATATGTCATCTGTCCTGCCAGAATTGACGAGAAAGTAGCCGAAAAAGCAAGAGCTATTGCTTTAAATGTTTCGGAAAAATTCAATCATGTGGGTCTTTTGGCGGTCGAAATGTTCCAAACGAACGACGATGAAATTTTAGTAAATGAAGTTGCCCCGCGTCCACACAATTCAGGACATTACTCTATTGAAGCCAGCTACACCTCACAATTTGAAAATCACCTGCGTGCGATTCTGGATCTTCCGTTAGGAAATACCGATAGCAAAGTTGCCGGAATTATGGTTAATTTAGTGGGCGCAGAAGGATTTTCAGGAGATGTTGTTTACGAAAACATTGAAACTATACTGGGTTGGAATGGTGTTACCCCGCATATTTACGGTAAAAAACAAACACGCCCTTTCCGAAAAATGGGTCATGTAACCATTGTCAATGAAGACATGTCTGAAGCCAGAAGAATAGCTGAAGAGGTTAAGAATACGATTAGAGTGATTAGTGTTTAGTCGCAGTCAACAGTCTGAAACCTGAAACAAAAAAAACCTGAAACAAAAATAAAATGAGCAAAGTAGCCATCATAATGGGAAGTATCTCCGACATGCCAGTCATGCAGGATGCGATCGACATCTTAAAACAATTTAATATTGAAGTTGAAGTAGATATCGTTTCGGCACACAGAACGCCTGAAAAATTATTCGATTTCAGTAAAAATGCACACACTCGTGGTATTTCGGTAATTATAGCCGGAGCCGGAGGAGCTGCACATTTACCGGGAATGGTTGCTTCCATGTCGCCACTTCCTGTAATTGGAGTTCCGGTGAAGTCCAGTAATTCTATTGACGGTTGGGATTCGGTTTTATCGATTCTTCAAATGCCTGGCGGAGTTCCTGTTGCGACAGTAGCTTTAAACGGAGCCAAAAATGCCGGAATTTTAGCGGCACAAATCATTGGAAGCCACGATAAAAAAGTACTTGACACTATTATTTCCTACAAAGAAGAATTAAAAGCTGCGGTTAATAAAGCGGCTGAAAGTCTTAAATAGTTCGCAGTCTCAGTCTCAGTTTTCAGTCTCAGTCACAGTAAGCACTGAAAACTGAGAACTGCGACTGAAAACTGAGCTGCAACTGAATACTCAAATAAATAAACTCTTTAGTCTTAGTTTGCATTGAAAACTGAGACGGAGACTGAAAACTAAAAAAATGAGCGTCTTAACACAACATTTCAATACCAGACACAATACAGCCCCTTTTTCGCAAATTAAAATCGAAGATTACGTTCCTGCTTTCAACGAAGGAATTGCTTTGGCTAAAGCCGAAATTGATGCAATCGTAAACAATCCGGAAGCACCAACTTTTGAAAACACGGTGGTAGCGATGGACTTTACGGGTGATGTTCTGGATCGTCTTTCCAGTATTTTCTTCAATCTGAATTCGGCAGAAACAAATGATGAGATGCAAAAAATTGCACAGGAAGTTTCTCCTTTACTTTCAGAATTTGGAAATGACATTACCTTAAATGCGGCATTATTTGCTAAAATTAAAACCGTTTACGACCAAAAAGAAAAACTGAATTTAAATCCGGAGCAAACTACGCTTTTGGATAAAAAGTACAAAAGCTTTTCAAGAAACGGAGCCAATTTGCCAGAGGACAAAAAAGAAAGTTTACGTGAAATCGACAAAGAATTGTCAAGACTAAGTTTGCAGTTTGGCGAAAATGTTCTGGCCGAAACCAATGCTTTCGAATTGCATTTAACCGCTGAAAAAGATTTGGCAGGTTTACCGGAAGGAACTATCGAAGCAGCAAGATTGTTAGCCAAAAGTCAGGAGAAAGAAGGCTGGATTTTCACCTTAGATCATCCTAGTTATATTCCGTTTTTGACGTATGCCGACAATCGTGAATTGCGTAAAAAAATGGCAATTGCCTTTGGAGCAAAAGCTTTCCAAAATAACGAATTTGACAATCAGGAAAATGTCCTGAAAATTGCCAAACTTCGTTTTGAAAGAGCCAATTTGTTAGGGTATAAAACCCATGCCCATTTTGTTTTAGAAGAAAGAATGGCCGAGAGCCCTGAAAAAGTTTTCTCTTTCCTTAACGATTTACTGGCAAAAGCAAAACCGGCAGCTCAAAAAGAATTTGCTGAATTAACGGCTTTCGCCAAACAACTGGACGGAATCGAACAGTTAGAAAAATGGGATGGTGCTTATTATTCAGAAAAATTAAAACAACAGCTTTTTAACTTAGACGATGAAAAACTGAAGCCCTATTTTCAATTAGAAAAAGTGTTAAACGGAGCTTTTATCGTTGCTAAAAAATTATACGGACTAACGTTTACCGAAGTTTTTGATATCGACAAATATCATGAAGAGGTAACCACTTACGAGGTAACCGATGCGGAAAATAATTTAGTATCCATTTTCTACGCCGATTTCTTCCCAAGAAAAGGAAAACGTAACGGAGCCTGGATGACCTCTTTCAAATCACAATCAATAAAAGAGGGTGTAAACGAAAGACCTCATATTTCGAATGTTTGCAACTTTACAAAACCTACAGAAACCAAACCTTCGTTATTGACTTTTAATGAAGTAACTACTTTATTCCACGAATTTGGTCATGGTTTACACGGAATGTTAGCCAACACTACTTATCCAAGTTTATCCGGTACTTCGGTGTTTTGGGATTTTGTTGAATTACCAAGTCAGATTATGGAAAACTGGTGTTACGAACCGGAAGCTTTGGCTTTGTTTGCGAATCATTATGAAACAGGGGAAATTATCCCGATTGAATATGTTCAGAAGATTAAAGAAAGTGCCAGTTTTCAGGAAGGTCTCGCGACTTTGCGCCAGCTAAGTTTTGGATTACTGGATATGGCATGGCACGGACAAGACCCAACAGACATTACCGATTTAAAAGCTTTCGAAACGGAACAATTTGCCAATACACAATTGTATCCTGATGTAAAAGAAAATGCAATGAGTACTGCTTTTTCGCATATTTTTCAAGGTGGGTATTCTTCAGGCTATTACAGCTACAAATGGGCAGAAGTTCTGGATGCTGATGCTTTTGAATACTTTCAGGAAAGCGGCATCTTCAATCATGAAGTTGCTACAAAATTCAAAGACAATGTACTCTCAAAAGGAGGGACAGAACACCCTATGACTTTGTACAAACGTTTTAGAGGTCAGGAACCAAAACCGGAAGCTTTATTGAAAAGAGCAGGATTGGTTTAAGATTTTTAGACTTCTTAGCTTATTAGATATATTTAAAACCGAGGTAGAAATACTTCGGTTTTTTTGATTTCATTCGAATACAAATACTAAAGATAAATTTATTTATCTTCACACTTCTTTTAATCGTAATCTAAATGCATGTAATAACGTGATGTTGTTTGACAATTTTAACAAATCATCTGTACTCGCTTTAGAAAAGGAAATGAATGAAAAAGCTATAATTATTGGTGAAAATTTATTTGATAAAATAAATAATTTACAACATGACTAAAGATAAGATCAAAGAGCTACAAAATAAAATTATTGAGGGTCTTAAAGTTTCTTCCAAAAGAATGATAGAAAACAAAAAGAAAATCAATGGAAAAATTGTTGTTTATGCGGATGGAAAAATTCAGACGATAAATGCCGTTGATATTAAAGACTAATACTGGAAATTCAAATTGAAAAAAAATCTCAAAAACCTACTTTACCTTGCTATCCTTGGGTTTGTAATAATCGTTTCTGTAAATCTATATGTAAAATCATCGACCAGCGATTTGATTTATCCTACTGCAAACAATCTTCCAAAAAATCAGGTAGGAATTATTTTTGGGGCCGGAATCAACGGCGATCAGCCCAGCAAATATTTAAAAGACCGACTGGATGCCGGAATTTTATTGTACCAAACACACAAAATAGACAAGATTCTGCTTTCGGGTGATAATGGCCGTGACGAACACGATGAACTAACGGTGATGAAAAATTACTGTTACCAACACGGTGTTGACACTACCAAAATCTACGTTGATTATGCAGGGTTTGATACGTACTCGACTATGTTTCGGGCGAAATCTATTTTCAATGTAAAAAGTGCCACTCTGGTTTCGCAGGAATACCATTTGAACCGGGCTGTTTATATTGGTCAGAAACTTGGTGTACAATCAGTTGGTTTTTCTGCTAACGAAGGAGAGTATCTGGGTTATAAATACGTTACTTTTAGAGAATACGGCTCTATTTTCAAAGCTTTTTTTGATGTTTTAAGAAATCGGGAGCCTCGCTTTTTAGGAAATCCAATTGACATAAACGGAGTTTCTAATTATTCTAAAGACGACAAAAGATAAGAGTACTAACACTTTCTTTTAAGTTACTACTTATTGTTAAATCGATCCTACATTTTCACCATAAGGTGGCCCTCATTTTCAGATCAAACGGACCACCTTTTTTTATTTAAGCTCATAATTGCTTTTGATTCATAACTAGTAAAAACACTTTTTCTTTTTAGGTGGCTAAATCCTGAATCGGTATAAAAACTACAGCTTATCTTTTTAAAGAGAAATGACTTCTAATTTGTTTTTTAATCCCCGGATTATTCATTTCTTCATAAGTTAAAACAAACCAGTAATCTGAAGCCAAGACAGGATTGTTTTTATAAGTACCATCCCATCCCGGACTGTTTTCTGTCAAATGGGTGATAAACTTCCCATATCGATCAAAAATATCAATCTCTACATAATTGACATTCTCCAAATTTATAACATGCCAGGTATCATTATAGCCATCGCCATTAGGTGTAAAAAACTTAGGATAATCCAATCCCGGTTTTTCTAACTCACAATCTTCATTGCTTAAAAAAATCACTTTTGCTACAGCCGAAAGTAAATGACATTCTTTACTGGTACTAACACTAACCGTGTAATTTCCTTCCTGAGTGGCTACATAGGTATTCGTATCGGCTCCAAAAATATCATTGCCATTGACCTTCCATTGATAAGAGACAATTTCCTGATTTGAACGAATATTTACCGTTAAATTAGCACTCTCTCCTTTGCAAATCCTTAAATTCCCTTCGATTGTAACCTCATCAGAAACGGTGTTCTCATCGATAACAAGAAAATCATCCATTAAAAGATTACAACTTCGCGTTGAAATTTTCGTCAATCGATACGTTCCGGTTTTAGCCGGAGTCTCTACTAATGTATGCAAACCAGAGCCATTGATCGTTACCGGAGATTGCGCTATTCCATTTAACGTATAATCTATTGTAAATGGACCCGGATCGATACTTGTAATTTCTACCTGTACCCCTGAATTCTCTCCTAAACAAAAATTCTGTCCATATTTAAATAATTTAGAAGTTGCGGTAAATGGTTCTTCCTTATTAATCACAAGAGTATCATCTAATGAAAAATTGCATCCCCCGGTTGACATCTTTATAATTCGATAGGTTCCTGCCTTAGCCGGAGCCGCTATTAGAGTATGTAAACCTGCGTTATTGATCGTTACAGGAGATTGAACAATTCCATTGAACTCATACTCGATTGTAAATGGTCCTGGAACTGAACTTGTAATTTCTATCTGCGCCCCTGAGTTTTCTCCCAAACAGGAATTTCCTCCATATTTGATTAATCTGGCACTGGCTTTAGGAGGCACTCCCTCCTTAATAACTAAAGTGTCATCAAGTGAAAAATCACAAGCTCCAACCGTAATTTTAGTCAATCGATAAGTTCCTGTCTTAGCCGGAGCAACTATTAAAGTATGCAAACCTGCATTATTGACCGTTACAGGAGATTGAGCGATTCCATCTAACTCATACGCTATGGTAAATGGTCCTGAATTTGAACTCGTAATTTGAACTTGTACGCCTGAAGCTGTACCCGAACAAAGGTTATCGCCATATTGGGCTAATTTAGCACTTGCGGTAAAGGGTTCATCATCGGTAATCACGAGCGTATGATCTAATGAAAAATCACATCCTCCGGTTGAAATTTTTACAATTCTATAGCTTCCAGCCACAGATGGTGCCGCTATTAAAGTATATAAACCTGCATTATTTATGGTTACAGGAGATTGAAGCACTCCATTAATTTCGTACTCAATTTTAAAAGGCCCCGGATCCGGACTTGTAATTTCTACCTGTACTCCCGGATTTTCTCCCAAACAGGAATTCTCTCCATATTTGATGAGTCTCGCACTGGCTTTAGGAGGCACTCCTCCGTAAATAACCAAAGTTTCGTCAAGCGAAAAATTACAAGCTCCGACTGAAATTTTTGTTAATCGATACGTTCCTTCTTTTGCCGGAGCTGTTACAAAAGTATGTAAACCTGTACTGCTTATGGTTACAGGAGACTGAGCTATTCCGTTCATTTCATATTCTATTATAAATGGTCCTGATTTCGTACTTGTCACGTTTACTTGTATCCCTGAACCTAAGCCTGAGCAAGAAACTCCCCCATACTTAATTAGTTTAGCACTGGCTGACGTTGGAGTTCCTTTATCAATAACCATTGTATCGTCAAGTGTCGAAGCACATCCTGCTGTCGAAATTTTAGTCAGTCGGTAAGTTCCTTCTTTTGCCGGAGCTGTTACTAAGGTGTGTAAACCTGTACTATTTAGGGTTACGGGAGATTGAAGTATTCCGTCAATTTAATATTCTATTGTAAAGGGTCCTGAAGCTGAACTTGTAATTTGAACCTGTATGCCTGCACCTGCACCCGAACAAAGAGTATCACCATATTTCACTAAGCTGGCAGTAGCCATCGCACTGTTAGACTTTATTTCTACAGGCGTACAAACTACCTCTCCTGCACTTGTATTATCTCTCACCGAAACAAGCGAATATACTCCGTCAGGCACCGGTTTTATTATATAAGGATTCACTGAGGTTGTAATCTCCGGGTACACAACTTCAGGAGATACATCTGTTCTTTTATAAGAAAAAGAATAGGGTGCTTCTCCGGAAAAATAAACTTTTAGCTTTGCTTCGTCTAAACAAGTGCCATTTTCCCCTTCCATTCTGGCAGCAGGAGCAAAACAACCATTTCCCCCCACAGCACCGTAAATTTCCCCTAATCCTTTTTTGGGATCAAAAACGGGTAAATAAAGTACTATTGCATCTATAACCTCCCCCATTTGATATCTGAAAGAGATTGATTTTCCTCCATTAATCTTATCAAAAACAGGTTTAATTTCAGCCAGAAAATTATTTTCATCCACTCCAAAAGCTTTGTAAAAAGGCGCTATTTTTTTGATGTAATCTTCTACATCAGACCAATTGTACTGCGCATCATAAAAATCCCTAAAACTGTGATCTCCTTTATCAGTCACCCCAAAAACAGCAGCATCATTCCAGTTAATTTCCGAAGCTTTATTATCCAGTACTTTTGTTATTCTATTGATTTGTTCGGCATAAAGACGATCCAGACCACTAGGTGAAGCCGGAGAAATGTAATCCATCAAATTTGTTGCAGCAACGGCAGCCGTACGGTTTTTAACAAAAACAGGTTCAAAAGCACCACTGTTCATCCCCTGATTGTAAGCCAAAGCAATTATTTTGACCGCAGCATAAGGATCTTTTGAGTTTTTAAAAAAATCGATGGGATTCCAACACTTCACGTACTGCCAGTACGCCACATTTCGGTAATCGTGATAAGCCTTAACAATCGATTGAAATTCAAAGCTGGAACCTACACTGGGAGTTGATGTAAATTGATCTTTTTTTACAAAAGGAATAAAACAGGGATAATTGGCATCTAATTCTGTCCAGCTCCCTCCCATTTCCTGCTGAAAATATCCTACTGCAACTCCTCCGCTAAGATCATAACAAAAAATCGGGGCTTTTGTGTCAAGACTCGGATATTTAGTAGTTACCCAACTGGGGGCTATCAATTTACTTCCTTCACAACCTGCATTAGATTCCTGAATAGCAGTTGCAAAATATTCATTAATGCTCATGGCATCAAAGCCCATTAAATTGGTAAATAAGGAATGTGAAACCGCCATTCCGATTGCCCAGCCTTTTCTGTTCTCAGGGATGTATACCTGCATCGGAACACCCCAGGCAAAAACACTTCCTTCCCCAATTTTTATTTCGTGTCCCCGCTACTGACAGACTTTAGCATACACCCGTCTGTTAATTTCTTCATACACTTAAAATTCTCGTAAGCCGGAGGTGTATAACAGGTGATACCTTTAATCGGAGAACCATTCAAAGTACCTGCATCAGGAGGGAACATTCCCGGTTCATACGTCATATTAATACTGAACGTAGTTGTTCCAACCGGAAGGTCACCGCCCCAGGTGTTTTTTTTAAGTTCGACAATCCCCTTATCCCCATTCTGAATCACGTCCATTCCGGACCACATTACAGCATTAGAAATTCCCGGCCAATTGAAAACAAAAGTATAATCCGGTATTGCTTTTGTGGTATTGTTATGCACTTTAAAATCCAAAACAATTGTTTTTCCATACTTACCAGTCATGCAAAACTCGTAAGTTACCTGAGAATAAACATGGCCAACAAATAAAAAACATATAATGAAGAAAACTTGTATTTTGTAATAATTCATAATCGTTTATTTGTGTTGAAAAAAAGCCAAATAATCGATTTCTTCTTCCTAATCGATTTTTGCTTTAGCTAATTTTCTTGTACCAAAAACTACTTCATAATTCCTTTTTTCTAAAAAAAGAAAAAAGGAATTTTAAAATCTAAATTGTATTACGTTTAATGATTAATTAACTTAAATGATTTTCGGTGTCCCTGATTATCAGTCACAACTACAATAAACAATTGCTTTGCAGAGAAACTTCTATCCTCCAGCAATAACTCTCTGTTGTTTTGAACATTCTTATACTTTAGTACAGCTTGCCCAAGAGCATTGTATACCTCAACATGGTCAATGTCTATTGCTTCAGTATGTATCGCTATTGCCAATGCGTTATTTTTAAAATAAGCAGTTATATTGTTAGCAGCTGTTTTATCGAATGCATCAACTGAAAGCGATTTATTAAAGTAGTTATGGTACTTATTAGAAAACTCGTATCCACTGCCACAACTGGCATCCCAATTGATAGACCAGGTCATGACACCTCTTATTCCGGGCTGCAAAGCAGATTTCATGGTATAGTTTCTTCCGGAAAATGTAGTTCCAAATCGTATATAGTCAAAAGCATTAATGCCTTTTTCGGGTGTTAGATATCCTCCGGCCGGCGCAGCATCAGGGCAGCTCGGAATTGCAATAACTATTTTAGAAGCTGGTAGTGGTGGAAAATAAAATCCTGTAGCCGCTACATTAAATCCTTTCATCATCATGTCAGACATCGCCACCAAAAAATCGGGAGTAGCCTGAGAATATGCTTTATTGTCTAAAGCATTTACAGATCCGGTATTGTACAATTGTACCATTAAAAGATCTAATTCATCACGCAGATTATGAATTACAGGTAAGAAAGAACCGGCTCCGTCTCCATAAACCGAATATCCAACCTGTACATAATAGGTTTCCGGAGCAGCAGTTAAAATAAAACCTGTTCCATAATAGGCCTTTAATTCCTTGAAAGCATCAATTACGTTTTTAAGTTTTGGGTAGGCCGAAATGGCAGCATAAGAAAAATCCTTTAGTGCTCCTGCTCCAAAATTCATAGAGCCGCCTTCAAAATCGATATCCACTCCATCAAAATTATATTGATCGATAATCGCTTTTATACCATTTACAAATATATTTTTCTGAGCAACGGTTTTTAGTTCAACATGACCATTTTGTCCGCCAATTGAAACGATTACCGGAATACCTTTATCTCTCAGGGTTTTGATATCATTTTTTAACAATTGCGGATCAAATACTCCGTTTGTATAATATCGAGGTTCATTTACGACGAAAAGTGGAGTATATCCATCTCTGTTAACCGTTTCTATAAAGGAATAAACGACAACATTATACTTCTTGTCTACCATTTGTCTAAAATACAGAAATGGTGCACTTGTATTTTCCCACTCCTGCGCATAACCTAAAATAACTTTAGATGGCAGCGGATTAAATTTTGAATTCACAATAGTAATAGACTGATTCAATAATTTTTCGTCGCCTTTATTGTCAACTGCTTTTATAATTATTGGATATTCTTTATAGCTGTTAGGAGTAAAAGTATAGCTGTAAGTATCTCCGGAACCTTTTATCATAGGAAAATAAGTTCCGTTTACATTTACGGCAACACTTGAAATTGTTCCATCTCTATCGGTAACATTTACACTTATTAAAACGGGCTGAAAACCGGAAGCCTGATTGATGGTATTAGATGCAGGTGTGACCCAGGTAATTTCCGGCAATACATTTGGACATACTGTACCTGAACATTGCAAATAAAACGGAAAACTATTTTCAGCTGTCGTACTATTAGAGGCTGTAGCTGTAGCTTTTAGAGTGTAATTTTTATTAAAATCAGCTGTTGCCGGTGTCCACGTTGCCGCATACTCTGTACCTGTTGTTGGCGTTCCTGTAATATTTATACCATTTACATTAAATACAACCGTTGACAATGTAGTCTTTCCATCCTCAAAAGTCATACTGGCATTTGCTTTAAGCTGTACAGCTGCTCCCGGAACTATTGCAAGGTTTGCAGCAGTAGGGCTCGTAATGGCCACTTGTGGAGCAACACCACTTGAATTGAAATTGTATTCTTTTGACGAAGCCGGAATTGGCAAATTAGCCAGATCTGTAGGGTAATAAACAACAGAGTTGTTATCCCAGGCATTCATTTTTAAACTTACAATGGTTGTATAACCCGAAAATATGGCATTGTCAAAACTATATTTCCCAGTGCTATCTGTTACAGCAACAAAAGTAGCATAAGGATGTGTACTATCTGTCCAGGGAAGACTTAGTTCAATTTTTGCGCCGGCAACCGGCACGGAACCATTTTTAACCGTTCCGCTTATTTTATTAGTTGGAGTGGCGTTTTGCGTAAAGTTTAAAACTTTATTTTCACTTAACACACTGTATACAGTAGAAGCCGGTGAAAATGTCATTCCGGTTTTGACAGCCGTAATGGTATAATCTGCTCCTGCTGTTAAACTGTTTATACTATAAGCTCCTTTTGAATCTGAAACCGCAGTGACATTAGCTGTTGTCGAAGCTGCAGTAACGGTTACTCCGGAAACTGCCGTAGTACCATTTAGTACCGTTCCGGTAATGGTATAAAGAGGTTGTGTACCTTGTACTACAATACCTGTCTGGTTTGCAATAACATTTGTTAGTTTTACCGGCGTAAAAGTATAGGAAACTTTTAAAGCGGTAACCGAATAATTGGCTCCCGAAACTACTTTGTTAAAAGTAAAATTTCCATCGGAAGATTTAACGGTTTGAATCACGGCATCATTATCATCTTTTAGCTGAACGGTGACATCCGCAACCAAATTTGCACCCATTTTTACAGCTCCACTAAACGTCAGAGTTCCTTCAACCGCAACATTAAACGAATTATTTATCTGACTCAGTAATGCATTAGGAACAGCTCCTCTGGTATCCTGAGACAATTCCCAAACCATACCTCCAGCTAAATTTTTAGACGCTATATATTTAGCTTTCAAATCGATCGACTGCTTGTCTTCATAAGAGATAAACTGTTTTAGTTTTGAGTTGTATAAATAAGGAACTTTGGTGGTATTATCAAAATATCGCACCCAGCCCGCAGCTGCTGCCGTAGGTGTAACCATCATGGTATTAGGATCAAGATAAGGATGCGGAGTGGTTACGGCATTCCCTACCAAATCGCAGATTTCAATACTTCCTGAATTTTCACATGGTGCACCTGTATCCCAGGTTCCAAGGGGAGGCTGTGCATTTTTACAGGCGGAAAGTACATCTCTTGGTGCGTCAACGAATAATCCGGGTAAATTAGGATTGGCTCCGTCATTGGCTACATGATCAAATTTTTTTCCGTAAAAAGGTATTCCCATGATTAATTTATTGGCAGGAATACCAACTACGTTCAAATATTGCGTGGTTAATTCATCTAATGATTCTGACTGTGTTGCACCATAAAGCGGATCGTTTGTGTTGCCACTGGCATACAATGGCGCATTGTAACAGGTTTTATCAAACCAGTTTCCTCCAAAATCATAGCCAAAAAAAGTGATGTAATCGCAATAGGTCGAAATATCTTCTGTCATTCCGTATTGCGCTCTGTTATTTGGTCCAAGATATTGTTTAGATACATTTCGAACGTTGTTCCCGGCCGCGATTGTAATTAATTTATTGGGCATCGCCTGACGCATTGCCTTTAATAAATAAACTAAATTTTTGTTGTCATCAGGATGGTATTTTTGAGGAGGAACCGTGGCACCATTCAAAATCTCGGTACCATCTGTACCACCGGAAAGGGGATATTCCCAGTCAATATCAAATCCATCAATAAACGGATAAGTGGTCATAAATTTTACCATATCGGCAGCCAAAGCAGCTCTTGCCACAGGACTTGCAGCAATTGGAGAAAGATCCTGACCTTTGGTCCATCCTCCCACAGAGATCAAAATTTTCAAATGAGGATACTTTTCTTTTAACTTCTTCAAGTCATAAAAGTTCCCTTTTACCGGGGCATCCCACGGAATTCCACCTTCCATATGCTCAAAATCAGCATAGGTATCCAAACATTGCAATTTGGTATTCTCCGGGTGGGCAGGATCATAACTTGTACCATAAAAAGAATAGTTTAAATGGGTCAACTTACTCGCGTCTATCTTAGAGACATTGAAATCTCTGC
The DNA here is from genome assembly GCF_025947345.1 of Flavobacterium sp. N502536. Taxonomy (NCBI): domain Bacteria; kingdom Pseudomonadati; phylum Bacteroidota; class Flavobacteriia; order Flavobacteriales; family Flavobacteriaceae; genus Flavobacterium; species Flavobacterium sp. N502536. The sequence continues at coordinate 1,151,504 of NZ_CP110011.1, forward strand.
CATAAATAGCCCATTGTGCATAATAGCCCACTATTTTTTTGTTATGATTGGGCTGGGAAAATAATAAGATTGGAAATAGGACCGCAAAAAGCAGCAAATCGTAGTGTCGTTTCATACTTTTTTTTGACAAAATTACAATCAACTGACACAATCATCTTTTAAAATGTAATAAATGGTCGTTTCATGTAACGAAAAATACACATACCGTAATACTCACTGTCTAAAAAGGAGATTTTTTCTGCCACAAAAAAGTAAGGCCGCTTTGCAGAAACACTTTTGAATTATTTTTTACACCACTAACACCAAACAATCCCTATGAAAAATAAAACATTCCTTTTCGTATGGTTCAGGCACTGTTTATTATTTTATTTCTTAAAAGCAAAAAGAGGAAATTTCACAATGGTGAAACCTCCTCTCTTTTTTACTATAAAATCAGCTATTACTTCGTAGCTTTAATAAATTCTTCAAGCTGATCCATTTTTGCTGCATCGATCTCCTGAATACGTCTCTCACGTGAGATACCCAGAACATTTGCATTCTTAGCAGTACCTGTAGGTTTTGTAATTTCTAAATAATCTAGAAACAAATGACTTAAAAACAAAGGTGATTTGCCCGGTCGTATTTTGGTAATGACAGCCTGATGACAATAAAAACAGCTTATTAAATTACTGTTATTAATCTTATGTATGTCATCCTGAAAAGTCTGCGTATACGTTTCCATCGTAATGTTGGCCAGATTTACAGAACCTCTGGCTAATGCACCCGGAGTTGCGGTTGAAATGTTTTTTGTTACAAGTATTTTTACCTGATCTTCAGGAGAAACTCCATCAAAATCAAGCCATATAGAACCATTGTAAAAATAATTTCTAAAAACATCTTTCAATTTAGAGTCCACACATTTATTGATATTCTCGATATTATTAAAATTAGCAGGCTCCTTTTGACTTGTTGCCATAAAGTCGCCTGTGTTTAAATCCTTAGGCACTCCATATTCATAAAGAATAAATGCTTTGTTAGGAAGAACCGGCGAAGTGGCCCCTCGTAACCATCGGATGCCGTTGATATCTTTTTCTGTACCTTTTTCATAAAATAACTTTTCAGTTGCTGAGGTTACCGAATTGTTTTTCTTATCGTAAACAGGAGCCATATCCTTATGTTCGAAAGTGGCCCAAATAAATTCAGGATGATTTTTTACAATACCAACCACATGCATCCCTAACAAGGCCATCGTTTTTTTAACGTATTGTCCTTTGCTGTTTTTAACGGCGGCAGTAGTTGTAAAATAATCTTTTTGCTGTTCTTTTACAATGGCATCGATACTGATCCAGGAAACTTTTAGTTCTAAAGCCCCAACCGGAAAGGTCTCTGAATTTGAAACTGGCAATTTTCCATTGTTGATTAAAGAGGCTGCCGAAATTATTTTGTCTTTAAGCAGTTTATTCACGTGAATCGAATAATATACCGTATCAGCAACTTTATTAAATTTAGGATTGGAAAGCAGTACCCCTTTGAAACCTGCCTGATTAATGGAACTCAAGGTTAGTTTTATTCCCAGCTCTGGTGCAACATCCTCCATAAACGGACTTACAATATCCAATGAATCTATGAAAAAAGGATTCCCGCTTGGCAACGGCTTGGTTAGCCACAAAAATTTCTGCCAGGACCATTGGTGAAAATCACAATTGGTAGTATTGTCTGAATCAAATGGACTGCCGTCACCTTCTTTTGGCGCAGGTGTTTGCTCGTGAGGAAACCAGCTGGTCTCACACTCACAAGAATCAGGCGCTGCATTAGTAGAATAAACTCCATCCATCGCTTTGTCGTTGTTCTTGTAGTAGAAAAACAACCCAAGACTGGCTGCGATTGCAACAAGCAGCAGGGCAATAATAATCTGTTTTTTTTTCATTGTTTTGTTTTGTTTTTGATTTGTATGGTTATTCAAAAAAGCAGCTCTTTTGAAGGAATAAAAAAGATCGCCTAAGGCAGGCGATCTCTTATATCTAGTTAGGACAGGAATTTTTTTTGCAGATTTTCAATATTCCTGTATAGAATTGTTTGGGGAAAATTTTATTCCTAAGCCAATTCCTCTTTCAGATTCTTTGCTGCTTTTACCGGAGCTTTTGTAACAGTGTGCTCGTAGTAAGAGAATCCACCTGTTCCGTTCCATGCATTATCGATAGCTAAATGAGCATCAAAATCAGCTAAAAAAGCTCCAATTGCCGGAGGAGGGAAAGACTGAACATATTGTCCTTGTAAACTCACTACCTGAGTCACTTCACCAAATCCTGTTGGGTAAATTTTACCTTTTACCTGAACCACGATATGGCTGTCAGGACCGGCTACCGCCTGAGTAATTACTACTGTACCTGTAACTGAATGTTGTGACGGTACAACAACTAAACTAAATGATGCAACTGGAGCACCTGGTGTTCCAACATTTCCGATTGTGCCTTTTGCTAAATAAGCACCTGCTAATAAATTTGACATAACTTTTTGATTTAGATTTTTCTTACTCTTATGGCTTTTCAGAGACCGCCTCGTTTTTTTTAGTGGGTTCTGCTCCACTTTTATTCAACTTTATTTTTGTTCCCGGAGCTTCAACGCTTATTTTCACATTTACCTCTCCTTTATTGTCTGTCAGACCAGCGCCATACACTCCTTTTAAATCATCGTTGATGCACAATTCCAATGTTCCAACAACTCCGGGTGGCGTGCTTGCTCCGAGTCCGATTAAGAAAACGGTGTCTCCTACTTTACCTACAAGTGCACCTTCGTTTTTACCTGGAAGTGCATATCCGGGTTTGGCCTCAATAAAAGTTGGGTTTCCGGCTGAATTGTATAACTGACCGTTGTTGATATTTGGATTTGCCGTCCACAGACCATCCACATACCTGATGGTTGCCACTCTCTTCTCATTCAGTCGAACACCTGTGTTAAGCCATGGATAGGAATCTGTACCCGGAACAGGTTTTGCTTTTACTGTAAAATCGACTGGAGGCACTGCAAAATTGCAAGGCGGAATTGGCGTTTTGAATTCTTCATAATCAAAGTAATCTGCCAGAGCAAGACTGGTTCCTAAACCTACACCTGATTGTGATTGCATAAAGGTTATCGGACGGCTGCTGTTTCCGGTTGAATCTAAGGGGCTGTACCAGGTCCACAGATAGGTAGAATCCGGGTAGTTATTTCCTGAAGGCGGAAATAATACTCCTACAACTGTCACTCTATTATTTGGACAAAGTACAGGATTACTAGTAATAGTCGCCTGAATGCTGCCTTTTACTGCCGGAATCTGAACCCAGTTTGGCGGCTGTTGCGGAAATGGAAATCTTGCAAAACCAATAGCTTCTGTTATTTTGTTTCCAACATAATTAATCAAAAAACCGTTACCACTGTTTGGAGGTGGTGTTATTCCAGCTGGGGTAGGTCCTGTAAGAAGGGCTTGCTGAGCCGTAAATGGGTTGGTAGTATTGTACGTATATTTCATCAGCGTACTCTGACTTCTGTCGGATGAAACCTTATATTGTGCCGCATCTCTCCAATTGTATAAAACTCTTGTAGGCAGCGGATTGAATGCTGAGTTGACTGGTGTCATAAAAACGGACATCCCAAAATTGGTATTCCAGGTAAACAGGTTGTATCGGTTCGGATTACCAAAAGCAAAACCTTCTACCGCCGGAAGTACCAAAGGGTTGTTTAACGGATTGCTTGGTAAGCGGTCAAAATTGGAAAAGTAGGTGAATGAAAACATTTGAAAAAGTGCCAGCTGATTAACATCTCCCAGACCAGGCCTTGCAACAGGTCCTTGTCCGAACATAAGACGTACCGGTAAATTGGTGCCATGATCAAACCACATCCAGGTAGCAGGTGACGGATTGCTATTGCCCACCGGAATTTTCCACCAGTCTACTTTCTGTGCTTTCATCCAGTTCAGGTAGCTGGTTCCTGAACATTTAGCTTTATCGGTTGCATTTCCAAACCAATCTGTAGTTGGAATTCTCCAGCCCAGATTTATAGGAGTATAACGAATTCCGTCTGTAGATACTTCCGTTTGAGTTGGCGTAACTCTGTACCACCATCTTCTTCCGGAACTGCCTACCAGCAAAGCATTTAATCCAAGGCCTTCTGCGTAATAAACAGTGGCCGTACAAATTTCAAAAAATGGACTCGCTTGGTCCGCAGGGGTGCTGTTACTTTGTATGGGGCTAAAAGGGTGAAGTACACAGGTACATTTCCAAAATTGTGGAAGTCGGGGTTTCTGGCCTGAAAAAGGTTCCAAAACCGGGTATCTCGAATCTGGGATCGGGTCCACGCAGGTTGACGTGGAAGAGGATAAATCTTTCATGGTAATTAGTTTTTGGGGTTGCTATTTTTTATTCTTTGCTTTAGTCCGATTTTTCAAAAGCGATTATATCTTACTGATTGTGTTGCAAATAGCTCTTTAAAATCATCCTTTTTTATTTTGCCGAATAAAATTACAATGCTTATCAAGTCTTAAATAAAAAAATGTCATGAGACTGGTTTTTTTATCCATAAAGCACGTAATCAATGGAATAGAACTGTTTTTTTAGAAGTCAACGAAAGACATTGATTGTCAAAGAATTATCTCAAATCTAAGAGTACAGGTGTTTTAGTTGTATTGGGATCGATATACAAATCTGCTGCGGTAACCAATAGAACCTCAACTTCCATATAAGATTCCTCATAATTGAGTAGTTTTTTTAATGCGGCACATTTTTCGCTGACAAAATTCTGTCTGTTATATTCCGAGACATTTTGCACGATTAACATCCGAACTACTTCTTTAAAAGAGGCATTCGTAGACAGTTGAATCTGAAAAGCATCCGTCTCCGTTGTCAACAAAAGAAATTGGTCTAGATCGTAATGCTGCTCACAAACTATAAATGATTTGGCTTCTCTGGATTTCAGTTCGAGAAAAGATTTTCCCTCCAGCTCTACCCATCGGCCTAAGTCGCCAATTGCATATCGGAAAACCGGAAATCTTTTGCGGAAGGTATTGGTAATCGCAAGTGTACCGTATCCGTTTTCATCGGGATTTATAATTTCAACTATAATACCTTTAATAACCGAAAATAGAGAGGGTGTTTTGGTACAATGCGACCAGGCCCAAATTCCGGTTTCGGCAGAGCCATACATCGAATAAACTTGTTGAAATCCGAGTTGCTCCTGTAAAAACTTTTGTGTGTTAGGTCTTAAAAACTCCCCCGCATAAAATAAGTTTTCGATCTCTATTTTTCTGTCGTTCTCCTGTAAAAACTGAGCAAAACACAATAGTTTTGAAGGGGTTCCAAATATAAAATTGGGTTTAAAATGATGCGCCGCCTGTTCCATGTCTTCATAACTGGCGTGTGCACTTAAGGCTAAAGTGGTCGCCTGGCATTTCTCTAAAATATCGTCCATAATAGCGGCGGTGCGGTACATGTCGGAATAACCAAAAATGTTCAGGGCAATGGTTTCAGCCGTAAAAAAGTTGTTTTTGGTAAGTGCTGCTGCCAATGCAAGACGCTGATTGTGATTTTCCTGTATATCCACCGGAAAAACCAAAGGCTTTTGAGTGCTTCCGCCTGAACGAACAAGATATACACCTGTTTTTTCATCCTGCAGTTTAAATTTGGTATTCAAAATCGGCATTAACTCTTTTTTACTTAACAGGGGGGCTCCCGCTGCAAAGTCGTTTCCTTTGTAGAATTCAATATATAAAGGATTCTGTTTGGCCAATTCAAAATAATTTTGAAATACAGCATGGTCAATTTGGGCAGGAATACAAACTGGAGACATCATGAGGCGTTTTTATTTAGTTCGTTTTTTTAAATAATAGCTGTTCTTTATCAGAAGTCTGCCGTGATGAAAGAGAAACAAGCCTTTTTCCTTCCAGGAGGGTAATCGTTTCATAGCATGTGACAACCAGCGCTGTGATAACATTCCCATTAATTGCTGATCGTATCGATTGGTACTTTCCCGATACCGTTGTATTGAAACGGGAATCTCTAATTCTTTCCAGGTCAAATAACTTATCCGGGACAAACTGCCGTCAACCTCTCGTACTTCGATACAGGTTTTGTTCAATAAACCCACCCGGGAAGCTGCAGGCGTATTTTTTAAAACGCGATACCAAAAATCGATTCCTTCATTTAAAGAAACATCAACCTCGTAACGGATGTTCGTCAGCCGGTTTTTTCGAACTACCACATTGCTGCCCACACCCATAATAAAATCAGGAGAACTAACGGTATGCAAGGGATCAGGCATTACAAACAAATCATTCGAAAGGGAAATCAATTCTTTTTCAAAGGATTTAATGTTTGGCATATAATAATTAGAAGGAACTAGTAAAATTCCAAGAACCAAAACATCTATATGCTCCTTCTCCATAATCGCACTGACATCGCTTAAACAGGAAGAAACATAACAATCATCGGCATCCAAAAAACTAATCAGGTCTCCTGTTGCCAGTTCGATTCCCATATTTCTTGCGTTTCCGGGACCTTTGTTCTCTTTTAATTCAATAATCTGAACCTTTGTTTGCAGAAATTGTGGTGCAAAAAAGGAGAGTGCTTCTTTGAGATTAACAAGACTCTGGTCGGTACTAAAATCATCGACTATGATAACCTGCGCTGCTTTTTTATCCTGAAAAGCCAGAGAGCGAATCGTATCATAGACATACGCCTCTTTATTGTAAAGCGGTATAACAACTGTATGTTTCATGCTTTTACTACTGAGCGATTGGATAAATTAAGGCTCTCCCCTGATGTACATTTACAACCGATTCATCAGATCCTCTAAAAATGCCGGACCCGTAAGTTTTGTCGTCTTTACACAACAACATCCCTACTAAATAGATCTGGCGATTGTTTTCGGCATCGTTAAATTCTTTCTGATTTACAAAATGCTGAATCAGGTATTTGCCCCAATTTTCCCGAACAATTGTATTCCAGTTTTCGTTTGTACAGTCGCTTTTCACATAAGCTCCAATTCCTCTTCCTCCGCTGTTTAATTTTAAAATGAGGTTTTGCTCTGTATCCGTAAAAGCATCACAGCCGGCGGGATCCGTAATGACAAAACTCGGGATGAGGTAATTTCTCAAAAAGCTGTAGTCTTCCTCACTCAAATAATCCTGCATGATCTGGGCATCGTACATTACGGCCAGAACTCTTTTGTCATGAATTAAAATTAAAGTTCGAATGTCATTGAAGTAACTATTTTCTTCGACTAATTTATCCAGTACATCGGGACTGATTTTTTTTAGTTCTTCCCGATCCATTTCCAGTATAAATTGTGAAACTGCTACTCCGTTTACCGTTATTGAATTGTTTGAAATGATGAGGTCCTGAGGTTTTGCAGAAATTAGTTCAATATCCAATTTCGCTAATTCTCTTTGGGCATTAAAAATATCGCTGCCTTTTTCATCATCGTGAATGAGCGCTACTTTTCGATGGGGAGCAAACTGCTGGGAAAGATCGTCGATAAGATTTTCTAAATCAGTACCGCTGGTATGTGCTTTTTCATGATGCGAATTGGTACGATTGTGTATCAATTGTGAATAATAACTAATCATCCAGCCGTTTAGCGGATATCTTGCCCCTATTTCACAAATCTTAGGCTGATCGTTTGTATCATATAAAAAATCAGGGCGATAAAAGCCCTGATTATAGGTCTGGCTATTACTTTTTTTCAATATCCCTTCAAGGTCATTATCCAGTTGATAATAGTTCCGAATTCGGTTGTCTTCAAAATAATTTAAAACAATTGCTTTAGAGGCTTTGCTTAAAACAGCGCACAAACGATCCATTTCTCCATTGTATTCCGGATGAAGGACTACCGAGGAATTAGCAAATGAATCTCTGTGTAAGATGTTACCCTTTTGAAAATATTCAAAAAACAACTGATTCCATTTTTCCTGTTTATCAGCCTGATTTTGTTGCAGCTTAATTTTTGACATACGGCGTTGAAGTTTATTTTTTTTGTAATAATGTAGTATTGGGACGTGGATTTTTAAAAACTCAATTCTTCAACTTCCATCAGATCTTCCATCACTGCCGACTTTTTAGCTAAATAGTCGTTAACAATTGTTTCGAGATCATACGATTCCAGATTAATGTTCATTGCTTTGGCGTAGTAAAAAATAGAACTAACCGCAAAAAAGAAATGATTTTTCTCCGTTGGTCCGCAATGTACACTTATCCATGCCAGTGTTTTATCGCATTCTTCTTCGGTGTACCCATAATCATTAATCAGCCAGGATTGGAATTTTGGCAAGATCAATTCTACTTCTCCGTGTGTATAAATTTCATGGATCAAAGTGGTCAACAAAGCAATCATGATGTCTTTGTTTCGCAAGGAATTTTGATCTTTCCATTTTTTAAAATCACTGGCACTTTCATTTAAATAACGGCGTGAAAGCCAGTCATCATCGGTACAAATTGTAGTGGCCATGGTGTAAAACATTTGCGAATGCAAAATTCTGCCCACGACGGCCAGGTCTTCATCAACAATTCGGTTTAAACTCGTGATTGACTGCAAGAGTGCTTTTTCGTCTCCAATAGGTTGATTTTTATGAACCAGCATGGTCATACGGTTACTGATTCCGGCAACGGTCATTGCGCTGTTATTGGTTTGGCTCCAGCTGTGAAAAAAACGCTGCAAACGATCTTTATCCTGAACTTTTGAAGTCAGCTGATTAAAACTTTTTTCAATTTTTGAAAATGATTCCTCCTGATTTGGCAGAAATTTTAATAATTGATCTTTTAAATGTGATTCCTCCATCCCTTCAAGAACCGGAAGAATAATTGAACTTAAACTAGCCATAACACTTTTGATTTAAATTAGTAATTGATTTGATTTCTATTATAGTTTGGTGGGTTTTAATAAGCAGGTTTAGAGCGGTAATATTTAATTTTTCTGATGACATCAATATCTTTAAGGTGATATTGTTCCAGCCAATCGGCTTCGTCAAAAGAACTACAATGGGATTCTGCAATTACGACAATGTCTTTCTTCAAAGAAATCTGATAGAGTTTGTCTAATAATTCGGCGTATTGAAAATCATGGAGAGGATTGTACAGATAAAAAACATTCCCATCAGAAATATCAGCCTTTAAGAGATCGCCGGAAATGGCTGTGACATTAGTGATTCCTTCTTTTTTGATTAAATCAACACAAACTTTATTTCGCTCTTCAAGAATTTCTATTCCTTTAAACTGAACATTTGGATATTGTATCGCACCGTATAAAATAATATTCCCGTAACCAGAGCCTAAATCATAAAATATGGTTTTGTCTGTGATAGAGATGGGATCAAAAAGGTCGTCTAAAAAACTGGAAGATCCGTACCGGTACGAATTAAAACCGTACTTAATGGTAATTTCCGACAGACTTAAGCCTTCTTCAATAGGATGCGAGTACTGCTCGATTTCGGATTGAATATTTTTTAACTGCTCCATCTTATTTCATCATTAGGAATTCCAGTTTTTCCAGTGAGCGTTTTGCGGCTTCCATTTTTGCGGCATATTCCTCGTTTACTTTTTTCACGTCGCTATTGCAAAAACTGCAAACCTCTTCCTCTTCATAAACATAATTATCACATCCATTGCATAATTTCAGTGCTTTTGGAATTCGTGGTACTCTGGCAATAGGGCCAGTAACCTGAATTGGAGCTTCACTTGTTGGGGATTGTATTTCTACGATTACTCCGTTTTCGTCTTCCACTATAATTTCAAAAAGTCCCATATCGAAAGATTCGCCTGGTGCTTCCTGTATTTTTCTTATTCGTTCCTTAAGGCCTTTCTTCTTTAATTCTAAAGCCCGATGATGGCAAAAAGGATTGTTCCCTCTCTTACCAAACAGTACATGACTTGTCCAGGTACAGCCTGCCAGACAGGAAGATTCATAATAGCAGCCTTTACAGCCACCCCATAATTCTTCTTTATTTCTATATCTGGAGAAAACCATTTCTTCGCTATACTTCCAGATGTCTTCCAGCGCCATATCTTTTACATTTCCTCCCGTATAGGCACTTGTTGGTAATGATGGGCAGCCTTTTATTTTACCGTCTGCCTCAATCCCTATTCCTGTATGTCCAGCCGAACATCCTGTATAATATTTTTCATTGCCCTGTCTCCAGATGTGTTCATACGGTCCAAAATAACCAATGTTATTTCCGGCCTGTATTAAAATATTATGCGCTAATGCTTTTCTGTAGATGACGATGAGGTCGTCGTAAAAATCAATTAATTCATAAGGCTGAACAATCAATTCTTCCGAGTGATCTACAGCATTTCCCATAGCAACAGCAAGTTGGATCTGCCAGTTTTTTACATTATTTTCAATCAAAACATCCAAAAGCTCATTCATCTCATTTTTGCTTCTTTTTGTAATTACGGTATTGACACTCGAAGTGATATTGTGTTTTTTAAGGAGTGCCAGGCAATTAACGGCATGTTCAAAAGAATCTCTTCTTCCTCTTATTTTATTATGAGTATCCGGCATTCCATCAATAGAAACACCTATATTATTTATTCCTGCTTTTTTAGCACTAATGATTCGTTCTTCGTTTAGGTTATAGGCGCCCGACTGCATCGAACATTCGATTCCGCTTTGATGGATTCTTTCGATGATCTCAATCCAGTCTTTTCTTAAAAAAGCTTCCCCGCCTATGATGGAAATTTCTCTTGTACCAAGACGTTTAAGACTATCAATAACACCAAAACATTGTTCCGTAGTTAATTCGCCCGGTCTTACTTTTCCAGCTCTTGATCCGCAATGCGAGCATTTCAAATTACATGCTAAAGTAATTTCCCATACTACATGAACCGGAGTTGCTGTTTCATAATCATCTCTTACTCTGTATCGTGTTGAAGTCTTAATCGTATCCATCTTATATCAATTTTACTTATATTTTTAGTTCAATGCTTTCTGATATAATGCCGATGTAATATGAAAATAGTACAATGCAATTGGACTATATTGAATATACAATCGGTATTAGTTTTATTTACAGTTTAACAATTATTTAAAAAGACGGTTTAAGAAGTAAAACTTGATAAACCGTCTTTTTTAGATTACCTTTTCTTTTTCAGAGCATCAATTGCATCAAGCAATTCTACCAATGCTACGTGTAAATCTTTTTGGTCTCTTATGGTTTTCTTAGCTTGTTCAGCTACCGCAACCATTTTTTCCAAATCATTCGAAGCAATCGCTTCTCTGATTCCTACTCCGTAAAGTACTGTTGCCATAATATTTTGTTTTATAGTTGTTCCTACTCTTTAGGTTTTTCAGCTCCACCCTTGTTTTTCTGTACAAGTCAGGTTATTTCTTCTTCTTTAAAGAATCTATTGCGTCTAACAAGTCCAGTAAAGCAACAGTCAGATCACCCTGATCTTTTATTGTTTGCTTCGCTTGTTTGGCAATAGCTTCCATCTTGGCCAGATCATTAGAGACTAAAGCTTCTCTAATGGCGACACCGTAAGGCATGATTACTCCCATAGCTGTTGTTTTTTAGTTGTTATTTGTTTCGTTTGAGGATTATTTTTTTTAATGCTCACTAGGTCCAAATTGTTGTAAAAAAAGAGCCGGTTCATTTGGATCCAAACAAGTCAGATGTCCAATAGTCACGGTTTGACCGTCTTTGTTTTTTCCGGTAATCATGATGTTTTTCAATCCCGCTCTTAGTCTTCCTAAACGGTTACCTTCGATTACATCAACTCCCATTTCATGAGGAGTACCAGTTCTCGTAGCAATAATATTACCTGAACCATTTTCAATTAGTATTCTCTCTCCAATTGCTGGCGCAGGAAGTATCTGAGTTACTGTAATATTTGTAAGTGGTCCTAATACAATATAAGGAGGTATACTTCCAACATTAATAGCTTCAGATTCTCTTACCCCTATTGTTATTGTTCTTCCGAACTCGATGTCACCAGTTGTGCTTGTGCTATACATCCATGGAGTTGTAAATGGAGTACCATCTTCAGTCTCTCCAGTTGCTAAATATCTCTGATGTATACCAATACTAGATTTTTCAGGGGCTAAATCAAGATTGTAGAATACAGATCTTCCAAGTGTTCCAACCGCGTAAGTTCCGCTGGCTCCTTCGATAACAGGAAGAATAACAGGTCCAATCCCTCCACCATTCCAATCAATGTAAGGGTAGACTTTCACATTTTTTACTTTTACAGGTATTGCTTGCATAATAATAGTTTTTGTCCTACTCATAAGGCTTTTCAGATCCGCCTTCGCGTTTTAACTGTGCGAAACAGTTCGTTTTTTAAGTGGGTTCTGCTCCACCGTTACAAATTCAATTCATCAGCTGATAATGAATGACTTAGAAAATATTTTTTCATTAATTTTCTATATCAAATCTATTTTAGATATGAAGATGGGAGCGAAAAAATGTTATAAAATGAGAATTCTCTGTCATAAAACACCAAAAAATCAGACATAAGATTATTCTTAAAAAAACCTCTTCAAACAAACTTTCATTTATTTTTGAAAGTTTAAAAACTTTTACTTACATTTGTTTCATGGAATTCAAAGAAGCAAAAAATAAGTTTGTACAAACCTGGGGAGCATTAGGTTCTCAATGGGGAATTAATAAAACCATGGCACAAATCCATGCTTTATTAATGGTTTCGAACGAAGCTGTTTCTATGGAAGACATCATGGACGAATTGCAAATTTCACGAGGAAATGCAAGCATGAACCTAAGAGCTTTAATGGATTGGGGAATTGTTTACAAAGAATACAAAGCCGGAGAAAGAAGAGAATTTTTTACTGCTGAAAAAGATCTGGACGAATTAGCCGTTAAAATTTCGAGAGAAAGAAGCAAAAGAGAAATCAAACCTGCTCTTAAAATTTTAAAAGAAGTTTCGACAATCGATGCAAATGAGTCTGCAGAAGAAAAACACTTTGTAGATCAAACGACTAAGCTGTATGATTTTGTTTTAAAAGCAGATAATATGTTAGACAAAATGACGGAATTCAATGAAAACTGGTTGGGACGTCTGGTCCTGAAAATCATGAAGTAACCTTCAAACTAAAAAAATTTAATTCGAACTTTCATTTTTTTCTGAAAGTTTAAAACAAACTATAATTATGAAAACGCTGGAAAACCAAACACTGCTTTACGACGAAGATTGTCCGCTTTGCAGCTTGTATACTACCGGCTTTGTAAAAAGCGGTATGTTAGATCAAAACGGAAGAAAATCATATTGTCAATTATCGGATGAAGAACAAAATTTTGTAGATCTCAAACGTGCACCAAATGAAATTGCGTTAATCGATAATACAACCAAAACCGTACTTTACGGGGTCGACAGTTTACTGAAAGTTATAGGATATTCATTTCCGTGGATTGAAAAAATAGGAAAGACAAAACCTGTTCATTTCGTACTAAGAAAACTCTATTCTTTTGTTTCCTATAACAGAAAAGTAATAATTCCCAGAGAAATAAAGGAAGAAAACAAATTACAATGCACCCCCGATTACAATTACAAGTATCGTTTTCTCTTTATCGGATTTGCCTTAACCGTAACAACAATCGTATTGTTTAGTTATTCCAATTTGATTTCAGTTCTGCCTCAAACCACTATCTGGAGAGAAGCCGTTTTAGCCTTTGGACAAATTGTATTTCAAAGTATCTTTATGCTAAAATCAGATCAAAAGACGATGCTCAATTATGCAGGCAATTTAATGACCGTTTCTTTAATGGGGTGCCTCATTTTGTTACCCATTTTAATTGCAACTCAGTTTATAAAGGTTCCTGAGCTTATCGTACTGGCCTGGTTTGGCATAACCGTTTTTATCATGTTTAAAGAGCATTTCAGAAGAATCAAAATTTTAAAACTTCCAAAATATCTCTGCCTCACCTGGATACTGTATCGAATAATTGCTTTATTATTAATTTTGAACTAATCTGTAAGTTTCCTGAATTTTTGCGAATTGCTTTTTAACTGATTCTTTACGCAAAGAACAATTCGCGTAGTTCTCCACTAAAAAAACAAAACCATGAATAAACTCATAATTGCAGCCGGAACAGGATTCCTGGGTCAGGTTTTAGTCCGTCATTTCAAAAACAAATTTGAAGAAATCGTTATCCTAACCCGCGGAAAATCTAAAATCATCGATGGAATCAAATATGTAAACTGGGATGCCAAAACTTTTTCGGGCTGGGAAAATGAACTGGAACAGGCAACGGTATTAATCAATCTTGCCGGAAAATCTGTTGATTGTCGTTATACTCAAAAAAATAAAAAAGAGATTCTACTGTCCCGAATCGAAAGCACCAGAATTTTAAACGAGGCTGTTTTAAAATGCAAAAAACCTCCAAAACACTGGTTGAACTCCTCTACTGCGACCATTTACCGATTTTCTCTGGACAAACAAATGGACGAAGAAGAGGGCGAAATAGGAAATAATTTTTCGATAAATATCGCTCTTTCCTGGGAGAAAGCCTTTTTTAAAACCGAAACTCCAAATACGATAAAAACGGCTTTACGAACGTCAATCGTTCTGGGCAAAAAAGGCGGAGCTTTTATTCCGTTAAAAGCTTTGGCGAAAATTGGTTTTGGAGGAAAACAAGGAAAAGGAAACCAATTTGTAAGCTGGATTCACGAAGATGATTTTGCGAATGCTATTGATTTTATAATTGAAAAAGAAATAGCCGGCGTCATAAATATTGTATCGCCAAGTCCCGTACCCAACATTGATTTTATGAAGAAGCTACAAAAAGCAGTTGGTTTTCCTTTTGGAATTCCACTCAATACCTTCTTTCTCGAAATCGGATCTTTTTTCATTCGAACAGAAACCGAATTGGTTTTAAAAAGCAGAAATGTAGTCCCGAAACGACTTTTAGAAAAAGGTTTTAAGTTTAAGTATGAAAATATTGATCCCGCTTTTCAAAATCTTTTATCGTAAAAAATCAAATGCCGAAACCGGGAAAAGCTATGATAAACACTATATGCGAAATCAGGTGTAGTCCCTACGGGACATTCTCGTGAGATGGAGCAACTTTTTTACCAAGATGTTGCTCCTAACGGAGCAACTTAAGCGGGACATTAGGTATAGTCCCTACGGGACACTCCTACGAGGTAGACATATAGTTACCAATATGTAATCTCTCCGAGATTAATTAGCTCATACAAATACATTCTAAAAAAAAGGGAAACTAATCGTCAAACTTAAATCCATGAAGCCGCTTTTTTAGGAGCAACATAAAAGCAACACAGTATACCAACTTAAAAAAAGTCTCGCAGAGACTTTACTAATCAATTAATCCCGGAGAGATAACATATAGTAACTTACCATATCCAACCTAAAAAAGTCTCGCAGAGACTTTACAAAACAACTAATCTCGGAGAGATTACATATCAGTAACGCCAATATATCCAACCTAAAAAAGTCTCGCAGAGACTTTACAAAACAACTAATCTCGGAGAGATTACATATCGGTAACGCCAATATATCCGACCTAAAAAATGTCTTGCAGAGACTTTACAAAACAACTAATCTCGGAGAGATTACATATCAGTAACGCCAATATATCCAACCTGAAAAAAGTCTCGCAGAGACTTTACAAAACAATTAATCTCGGAGAGATTACATATCGGTAACTTACCATATCCGACCTAAAAAATGTCCCGTAGGGATTAAACAATTGATACAACAAATGACAATCCTAAACCTTACAACCCGAATAAAAGCACCACAAAAAACAGTTTTTGATGCTGCACGAAATATCGATATCCATCAACAGTCGGCAAGTCCATCAAAGGAAAAAGCAATTGCCGGCGTTACCACCGGATTAATCAATTTAAACGAAACGGTTACTTGGCGTGGCAAACATTTTGGTTTTTACCTTACCCATAAAAGCCGAATAACTGCCATGCATTTTTACGATTACTTTGTTGATGAAATGGAGGAAGGAAAATTTAAATCATTTAAACATGAACATCTTTTTGAAAAAGAAAATGACCTCACCATTATGACAGATAAACTACAATATGAAACTCCTTTTGGACTGTTCGGAAAACTGTTTGATTATTTCTTTTTGAAAAAACATCTTACCAATTTCCTATTGGAAAGAAATAAAACGCTGAAAATAGTTTCTGAAAAACAACTTTAAATTTCTTACTTTTATAATCTAACACGATTTTCTAAAATCCGTAAACAATCTAAAACTAAACGTATGACTTTAAAAACGAAAATACTATCCGTCGCTTTTTTTGCTATTTCCTTCATTGGATTTGCACAAAGTAATTGTACAACATTAAAAGGCTGTGAGCGAAAACTATGTGAATTAAACACAAAATTAGTTGCTGCCAAAAAGGCCGGCAATCAAAATCAAATAAAGGGAATTGAAGATGCCATCTCTAAAACCAAAAAAAACTGCACGGTAAAAACAGTCAACAATGACCTTGACAAAAAAGTCAAAGAAAAACAACAAAAGGTCAAAGAAAAAACTGACGACCTCAACAAAGCCATAAAAGAGCAGGAAAGCAAAGAAAAAATTGAGAAAAAAAGAAAGAAACTAGCCGAAGCTAAAGCCGACTTAAATAAGGCCCTCGCAGAACAAAAAACGAAGTAAGATTTTATTTCACTCCTAAAGAAACTGATGTTTACGCATCGGTTTTTTTATTTTAGGAGAAACTGTTTTTAAAGCAACAGTATCATCAGCCACCAAAAAACCGGAACGCTTTCGACCCAAAAAGAAGTATAATATTTAGAGCGTTTAGGATTTGCAAACGCAATAAACAACATGAGCATGAGTACCATGATCAGATTGATTAAAACATCATGATAATTAAAAGTAGAAACAAAAACTTCCAGAACCCAAAACGGAATCAGCAACAAAAGCCCTAAAACTTTGGTTCGCTTTACTCCGATCGTTTGCGGAACAGTCTGTAAATGTGGATCATCATTGGCTAAATCAATAATTTCAAAAACCAGTACCAGAACAAAAACCAAAACAAACCGCTGAATGCATTTTATAAAAAAATCACTGGAAAAAGGAATCCCGGCATTTATTAAAGGTAAAACCAATGTGGTTCCTACCCAACAAATTGCGACTATATAAATTTTAACACCCGCCCAGTTGCGCGCATTTCTTCGATTTGGAAAAAACGGAAGCGTATAAAGTGCCGTTATTAAAAAAATCACCACCGAAACAATTTGAGTAATTCGCTTCAGCTGAAAAAAATAATAGCCCACCAAAAAGAGTGAAATAAAACTCAAAACGGCAATAATTTTCAGCTGATTCCCGATCAATTTTCTTTTAACACGAACCAATGCGTCGTATTTAACAAAATTATATCCCACAATTGTTCCAAAAAAAGCAAACATGGCCATCGCGTTATCGTACTGAATATGAAACACATGAAACGTGATTTGTACCAGCGCATAACACGACAAAGCCACATGAATACTGCTGTTCAGGTAGAAATCTAATATGAGTTTCAAAAATTTCATACTTCAAATCTAATCATTTATTAACAAATCAACTCTTTGGTTGAAAATTTCATAAAAAATGAAGTTAAAAATGTGCAATAAATTATTATTAATACTTAATTTTGCGCGACTAAAAAACAACACTTTTACTACTATATGAAAACAGATGCTTTTGCTTTAAGACACATTGGTCCAAGAGAAACAGATCTTCAACACATGTTACAGACTATTGGAGTTGAATCGATCGAACAACTTGTTTATGAAACCCTTCCGGATGACATTCGTCTAAAAGCACCCTTAAACTTAGATCCTGCGATGACGGAGTACGAATTCGCAAACCATATTCAGCAATTAGGAAAGAAAAATAAGGTATTCAAATCTTATATCGGTTTGGGTTATCACCCAACTATCGTTCCGGCTCCAATTCAAAGAAATATTTTTGAGAATCCAGGATGGTACACTGCTTATACTCCTTATCAGGCTGAGATTGCTCAGGGCCGTTTAGAAGCCATTTTAAATTTCCAGACTACCGTTATTGAATTGACCGGAATGGAAATCGCAAATGCTTCTTTATTAGACGAAGGAACTGCTGCCGCAGAAGCTATGGCGTTATTATTTGACGTTCGTACACGCGACCAGAAGAAAAACAATACAAACAAATTCTTCGTTTCTGAAGAAATCTTACCACAAACTTTATCTATCCTGCAAACGCGTTCAACTCCTATCGGAATTGAATTAGTAGTTGGAAACCACGAAACATTTGATTTCTCAAATGAATTTTTCGGAGCTATTTTACAATACCCTGGAAAATATGGTCAGGTAAACGACTATAGTGCTTTTGTTGCTAAAGCAAAAGAAAACGAAATCAAAGTGGCCTTTGCTGCCGATATTTTATCATTAGCAGCCCTTACTTCTCCTGGAGAAATGGGTGCAGCTGTAGTAGTTGGAACTTCACAACGTTTTGGTGTACCAATGGGTTATGGTGGTCCTCACGCTGCTTTCTTCGCAACTAAAGAAGAATACAAACGATCTATGCCGGGTCGTATCATCGGAGTATCTATCGATGTAAACGGAAACCGTGCTTTACGTATGGCTTTAGGAACTCGTGAGCAACACATTAAACGTGAAAAAGCGACTTCTAATATTTGTACCGCTCAGGTTTTACTAGCGGTTATGGCCGGAATGTACGCGGTTTACCACGGACCAAAAGGATTACAATACATTGCAAACAAAGTTCACGCATCGGCGGTTACTACTGCTGAAGCTTTAAATAAATTAGGAGTTTTCCAAACCAACACTGCTTACTTTGATACCATTTCGGTAAAAGCCGACGCTCAAAAAGTAAAAGCTGTAGCAGAGAAAAACGAAGTAAACTTCTTCTATGTTGATGCCGACACGATTTCTATTTCGTTAAACGAAACAACTTCAATTGCTGACATCAACCAAATTATTGCCATTTTTGCTGAAGCTTTAGGAAAAGAAACTTTTACTGTTTCTGAATTAACTGAAGCAAGTCAATTACCGGCTTCATTAGAAAGAACATCACCTTTCTTAACGCATGATGTATTCAACAATCATCATTCAGAAAGTCAGTTGATGCGTTACATCAAGAAGTTAGAACGTAAAGATTTATCCTTAAATCATTCTATGATTTCATTAGGTTCTTGTACCATGAAATTAAACGCTGCTTCAGAAATGTTACCGTTGTCAATGCCAAACTGGAACAGCATTCACCCTTTTGCACCAGTAGAACAAGCTGAAGGTTATATCACAATGCTTAAAAAATTAGAGCAGCAATTAAATGTAATTACCGGATTTGCCGGAACAACATTGCAGCCTAATTCAGGAGCTCAGGGAGAATATGCCGGTTTAATGGCTATCCGTGCTTACCATTTATCAAGAGGTGATAGTCACCGTAATGTATGTTTAATTCCTTCATCAGCTCACGGAACCAATCCTGCTTCTGCAGCTATGGCCGGAATGAAAATCATTGTGACTAAAACTACTCCGGAAGGAAACATTGATGTAGAAGATTTAAGAGAAAAAGCGATTGAACACAAAGATGATTTATCTTGTTTAATGGTAACCTATCCTTCTACTCACGGGGTTTTCGAATCTTCAATCATTGAAATTACTAAATTAATCCACGACAATGGCGGATTAGTATATATGGATGGTGCTAATATGAATGCTCAGGTAGGTTTAACCAACCCGGCTACAATTGGTGCTGACGTTTGTCACTTAAACTTACACAAAACATTCGCTATTCCTCACGGTGGTGGTGGACCTGGAGTTGGACCAATCTGTGTGAACGAAAAACTGGTTCCATTTTTACCAACAAACCCAATCCTTAAAGTAGGTGGTGAACAAGCTATTACAGCTATTTCATCTGCACCTTACGGATCAGCTTTAGTATGTTTAATTTCTTACGGTTACATCACTATGATGGGGGCTGAAGGATTAAAAAGCGCAACAGAGCATGCTATTCTGAACGCGAACTACATGAAAACACGTTTCGAAGGACACTATCCAATTCTTTATACAGGAGAATGTGGAAGAGCGGCTCACGAAATGATCTTAGATTGCCGTTCGTTTAAAGAAAACGGAATTGAAGTAGGTGATATCGCGAAGCGTTTAATGGATTATGGTTTCCACGCTCCTACCGTTTCTTTCCCGGTTGCCGGAACTTTAATGATTGAGCCTACAGAATCTGAAGATTTAGCAGAGTTAGATCGTTTTTGTGATGCACTTATCTCAATCAGAAAAGAGATCGAAGCTTCAACAGCAGAGGACAAAAACAATGTATTAAAAAATGCACCTCATACATTAGCAATGTTAACTAATGACGCTTGGGACTTCCCTTATTCAAGAGAAAAAGCAGCTTACCCATTAGAGTATATCGCTGACAATAAATTCTGGCCATCAGTTCGTCGTGTAGACGATGCATACGGTGACAGAAACTTAGTGTGTAGCTGTGCTCCTATTGAAGCATACATGGAAAACTAAAAATTAAGTTTTCTTTTAAATATTCAAGCCCGACAGGTTTTAAGAACCTGTCGGGTTTTATTTTGGTTTCATATTTAAAGTCTTACATCCCAACAAAAACTTGAAACCTGAAACTAAAAAAACTTTTTCCCTGCTTTTATTTCAATCGTTTGAAATCTCGGAAAAATTAAATAATCATTAGAAAATAAACAATATATGTCACAAAAAATTATTATTCCACAATTATATGCGTGCATAGTATTTTTTATGATAGTTATCATGATTTTATTTATACTTTAGCAATAAATTTACCGGACAATAAAGGAATAATGAAAATAAAAATAATAGGTATAGGAAGTTACATTCCTAATAAAGAAGTAAGCAATACTGACTTTGGCGATCATGTTTTTTTAAATGAAGACGGAACTCCTTTTGGTTACCCTAACGAAGTTGTAATAAAAAAATTTAAAGGCATTACCGGAATCGAAAACCGCCGTTATGCCGAAGACCATCATACCTCATCAGATCTTGCTTTTTTTGCTGCCGAAAGAGCGCTTGAAAATGCTAAGATCGATCGTGAAACTTTAGATTACATTATTTTTGCGCATAACTTTGGTGATGTAAAATCTGGAACACACCAAACGGATATTTTACCGAGTTTAGCGACACGTGTCAAAAACAAATTAGGCATTAAAAACCCGAAATGTGTAGCCTACGATATTCTTTTTGGATGTCCGGGATGGATTGAAGGTGTGCTACAGGCAAACGCTTTTATAAAATCGGGTATGGCAAAAAGAGTTTTAGTTATTGGTGCCGAAACCCTTTCAAGAGTGGTTGACGATCACGATCGCGACTCGATGATTTACTCTGATGGTGCAGGTGCTTCAATTTTAGAAGCTTCTGAGGATGAAGCCGGATTACTATCGTACGAGAGCGCTACTTTTGCTAATGACGAAGCCAACTATCTGTACTTTGGAAAATCATACAACCCCGATTTAGATCCGGACATTAAATACATCAAAATGTACGGGCGCAAGATTTACGAATTTGCTTTAAGTCAGGTGCCATGTGCTATGAAAAGCTGCTTAGACAAAAGCGGAATCGCTATTGACGAAGTGAAAAAAATTCTGATTCACCAGGCCAATGAAAAAATGGACGAGGCCATTATTGCCCGATTCTATAAACTATACGACAAAACACCTCCTGAAAATGTTATGCCAATGTGCATTCACGATTTAGGAAACTCCAGTGTTGCTACAGTACCCACTCTTTACGACTTATTGATTCAGGGTAAACTGGAAAACCATGAAATAAACAAAGGAGATGTTGTTATTTTTGCCTCTGTCGGAGCAGGAATGAACATCAATGCATTTGTTTACAGATATTAGATATTAGTCTCAGTCTTCAGTCGCAGTTCGCAGTCAACTGAATACTGAAACCGAATACTGAGACTGAGACTGAGACTGAGACTGAGACTGAGACTGAGACTGAGACTGCATACTAAAAAAGTCCGCATTATAAGATGCGGACTTTTTTAGTATATTTGTGCCCTAATTATAAATCAAGAACGAGAGATTGTTTCGTTCCTCGCAGCGACTATGTACGAAAAAACGTTTCCGAATAAAAGATTCAAACTTACTTTAGAGTTTTTACAAAAACACGTTAAAACATCAGAAACCATTTTTGATTTTGGTGTATCAAATCCATTCTCTAAAATAATGGAAGAAAATGGTTATACTGTAAAAAATACAAAAGGCGAAGATTTAGACAACGATCAAACGGCTTTGCAAACGGAAGAATATACTGTTTTTACCGCATTTGAAATCTTCGAACACTTACTAAATCCTTACACCATTTTACAAAACGTAAAATGTGACAAGTTGTTAATATCAATTCCATTGCGTTTATGGTTTTCATCGGCGTATCGTTCTAAGACCGATATGTGGGACAGACATTATCATGAATTTGAAGACTGGCAACTGGACTGGCTTTTAGAAAAAACAGGCTGGAAAATAACCGACCGTCAAAAATTTACACATCCGGTAAAAAAGTTTGGATTCAGACCTTTACTAAGATATTTTACGCCAAGATATTATATTGTTGTAGCGGAAAAAATAAAAGCCTAAAGTCAAATTCCAATAAAAAAATTCCAAATTCCAATTAAGCAGTTTTAATTGGAATTTGGAATTTAAATTGAAAATTATGAAGTATTATATCGTCATTCCGGCTCACAACGAACAAGATTTAATTGGCCTGACCTTACAGTCTTTGGTTTCACAAACTGTTTTACCTTCAAAAATTGTAGTGGTAAATGACAATTCAACGGATAGGACAGAAGAAGTTGTATTGGGTTTTGCAAAAGATCATCCTTTTATTTCTATTGTCAATAAAACGTCAGACTCGATTCATATGCCCGGAAGCAAAGTGATTCAGGCTTTTCAAAAAGGTTTTGAAACTTTGGATTCAGCATATGATATTATCGTAAAAATAGATGGTGATCTCATTTTTCCTGTCAATTACTTCGAAACAATTATCGCCCATTTTCAATCGGATTCGAAAATTGGAATGGCAGGAGGTTTTTGTTACATTGAAAAAAATGGTGACTGGGTTCTCGAAAATCTTACCGACAAAGATCATATTCGTGGCGCATTAAAGGCATATCGCAAAGCTGCTTTTCAGCAAATTGGAGGTTTAAAACCTGCTATGGGCTGGGACACTGTAGACGAATTACTTTGTAAATATTACGGATGGAAGATCGTTACCGACGCTTCTTTACATGTAAAACATCTTAAACCAACCGGAGCAAATTACAACAAAACTGCCCGATACAAACAAGGTGAAGCTTTTTTTACTTTAGGATACGGCTTTTGGATTACGGCAATTGCATCGGCTAAACTGGCCATGATGAAGAAAAAACCGTTCCTCTTTTTTGATTATATCCGAGGATTCTGGAAAGCAAAAAGAGCCAAAACGCCACTACTGGTTACCCCTGAACAAGCTAAATTTATTAGAAATTATCGCTTTCAAAAAATGAAAGAAAAGTTAATTTGATCCGGAAAACAACCGAAAAGACTTAACTCATACCCCAAAACTCATAACTTCTTTTTACCTTAGCCAATATTTGTAAAACTATGATGCTAATTCGTTACTTATCCCAAATTGGGAGATATTTTTTAATGCTGAAAGAGATTTTCAATAAACAGACCAAATGGCCTGTTATGCGACAATTAATTTTTAAAGAAATTGATGATTTAATTATTGACTCTTTAGGTATCGTTTGCTTTATCTCTTTCTTTGTTGGAGGTGTTGTCGCGATTCAAACCGCTTTAAACTTAACTAATCCGTTAATCCCAAAATATTTAATTGGTTTTGCTACACGTCAATCTGTAATTCTGGAGTTTGCTCCTACTTTTATTTCGGTAATTATGGCCGGAAAAATGGGATCGTTTATTACCTCAAGTATCGGTACTATGCGTGTTACAGAACAAATCGATGCATTGGAAGTTATGGGTGTAAACTCTCTTAACTATCTGGTTTTCCCTAAAATTATTGCTTTACTATTGTATCCTTTTGTAATTGGAATCAGTATGTTTTTAGGAATTTTTGGAGGATGGCTTGCAGGTGTTTACGGAGGTTTTACTACCAGTAATGACTTTATCATTGGTGCGCAAATGGAATTCATTCCTTTTCACATCACTTATGCTTTTATTAAAACTTTAATATTTGCCATGCTGTTGGCTACCATACCTTCTTTTCACGGTTATTACATGAAAGGTGGGGCTCTTGAAGTAGGTAAAGCCAGTACAGTATCGTTTGTTTGGACTTCGGTTTCAATCATTCTTTTTAATTATATACTAACACAATTGTTACTAGGATCATGATAGAAGTAAAAAATTTAGAAAAATCATTTGGCGACAGCAAGGTTCTGAAAGGTGTTTCGACAGTTTTTGAAACTGGAAAAACCAACCTGATTATTGGGCAAAGTGGATCCGGAAAGACCGTTTTATTAAAAAGTCTGTTAGGAATTCACACTCCCGATAAAGGAACTATTTCCTTTGATGGCCGTGTGTATTCAGAACTGGATCCGGATGAAAAAAGAGAGTTAAGAACGGAAATCGGAATGGTTTTTCAGGGAAGTGCTTTGTTTGATTCGATGACCGTTGAAGAGAATGTTGCGTTCCCGTTAAAAATGTTTACCAACGACAATAAGGCTAAAATCAAAGAACGTGTTGATTTTGTACTGGAAAGAGTAAACTTAATTGACGCCCATAAAAAATTACCTTCTGAAATTTCAGGAGGAATGCAAAAGCGTGTGGCGATTGCCCGTGCGATTGTAAACAATCCAAAGTATTTATTTTGCGACGAACCCAATTCAGGTTTAGATCCAAATACCTCTACTCTGATTGATAATCTGATTAAAGAAATTACCGAAGAATACAACATTACTACGGTGATCAACACCCACGATATGAACTCGGTAATGGAAATTGGTGAAAATATCGTATTCCTAAAAAAGGGTCTAAAAGCCTGGCAAGGAACCAAAGAAGAAATCTTTAGAACCGATAACGAAGCGATTGTAAAATTTGTTTACTCTTCAAATCTGTTTAAAAAAGTAAGAGAAGCTTATTTGAAAGGATAAGGCTTTTAAATTCCAAATCCCAAACTCCAAATTCCAATTTCTGGTGGGAAACTCAATAAAAAAATTCCAAATTCCAACTGCATAAGTATTGGAATTTGGAATTTATTTTTTATTGGAATTTTCTTTTAATGCATTAACTCCACTTCCGCATTTGGATTAAACAGATAGGTTTTTCCCGAGCTAATTTCAATACATTCAAAACGCTTGGTTCTAACGGCCAATTTCTTGAATACTTTACCGTTTTTAATCCTGAATACACTTCCGTAGGGAATCTCAAAGATATAGCTCTTATCGTTGGCTGCATCGTATTGTTTTAGAGCCAAAGACAAAGTGGTATCGGTATCACTACTTGCCGAAGGATTTTTAAAATGTCTTGCCAACAAAGGCAATAATGAACCCGGGAAAATTTCGGGACGAATAAAAGGAACCATCATCCTTTGAAAAGTAAACTTCCATTCATTCCCATGCGGTTTTATATTTCTTCCAAATTTCTCAAAGGCAACCAAATGTGAAATCTCATGAATGAGCGTAATCAAAAAGCGATATTTATTCAAACTCGCATTCACCGTAATTTCATGCTTACCGCTTGGCCCTCTTCTGTAATCCCCATGACGCGTCTGTCGCTCATTGACGATTTTCAGATGAACCTGATTGGCAACAATCAAATCAAAAACAGGCTTTACGGCATGCTCCGGTATATATTTAGCTAAAGTTTCTCTCACTTTAAGTTAAATGTTATTTGTAAAAAGTTAGAAGTTTTCTTCAATTTGGAATTTAAAATTACGGATTCGTTGAGGAAACTTCCAGCACCTTTCCGTTGAAATATTTATTTCCGTTGAGTGTAAAATCATTGATGTAGGTTGCCATTCCTTCGGCAGAAATTGGCGCCTGATAACCCGGGAAGGCTTCGTTTAACATTTCGGTCTGAACCGATCCCAGTGCCAGCACATTAAATGAAATTCCTCTTTCTTTGTATTCTTCCGCCAATAATTCAGTTAAAGTAATTACAGCTCCTTTACTGGAACTATAAGCTGCCAGACCTGCAAATTTCAGACTTCCTCTTACCCCTCCAATAGAACTAATGGTTACCACATGACTACCGTTTTGAAGATAAGGAAGACAAATACGCGTTAAGTTAGCAACAGCAAAAACATTTACTTTGTAAATACTTTCAAAATCAGCCTGAGTAGTTTCAGCAAACGGTTTTAACAACAACGCACCGGCGTTATGTACCACTGCATCCACCCTTTTCCAGGAAGAAGAAAGAAACTGATCTACTTCCGCCAGCGCCGTTTCATCTGCCAGATCAACAGACAGACAGCTAATATTTTGATGTTCTAAAAGTGTAGTAGGTATTTTTCTGGAAATCGCCAGAACCTGATGACCTGCATTGGCAAACTGCAATGCTAATTCGTAACCAATTCCACGACTGGTTCCGGTAACAATAATATTTTTCATAAAGCAAAAATAAGCAAATCGAATAAAACGACAGATTAATTATTCATTGTAATTTCTTCCGTTGGTGTAATCGTAATTTTAGTTACTGCCGGTAAAAATTCCTGAATAAAAGAAGTCATATGCGGAATATCCATTACCTTAAATTCATCTGAAACATGGTGATAAAAGTCAAAATTTTCAAAATCAAAAGTACTTATGGACTGACATGGTTTTTTAAATGCCTCATAAAAAGAAAAGTTATCCGATCTGTAAAACAATTTATATTCGGCTTCTTTAGGCAGGAACCCGATTGTTTTTTTACCAGTGTATTCGTTTATTTTTTGGGCCATATTACTTTTATCAAAACCGGTAACATAGGCTAGATAATCCCGTTTCATTGGCACACCAATCATTTCGATATTCAATTGGGTGTACAAATTAAAATTTTGCTTTTTAAGTTTTTGCACCAAACTTTTAGACCCTAACAATCCTTTTTCTTCTCCTGCAAAAAACACAAAAAGAATACTGCGTTTGTTCGATTTTGTTTCGCTAAAATACTTTGCCAACTCTGCAACTGCTGTTACTCCTGAAGCATCATCATTAGCACCATTAAAAACAACATCCGGCTGTTGTTTTTTCTCCAGTCCGATATGATCGTAATGCGCACTTAAAACCACGAATTCTTTTTTCAGCACCGGGTCAGTTCCTTCTATAACTCCAACAATATTATAGGCCGGTGTTTTAAAATTGGTGAGGGTATCTCTGTAAGAAACAAAATAAGGTTTCACTTTGTTTTGTTTGAAGAAGTCTTCTAAAAAAACGGCTGCTTTCTCGATTCCTTTTGTTCCGGTTTCACGGCCTTCCATTTCATCTGAAGACAGCTTTTTCAGGAAATCAGACACCTCAGATTCCTTGACTTTATAAGTAACTTCAATAGGTTTTGAATCAGTTGCCGGAGTAGTAGTAGCTACGGAAGGATTCGATTTACAGGCTAAAAAAACAAACGGAAGCAGCAGAAAGTAACGTTTTTTCATAAAGGATGATTTAAATGTGCTTTAGCGGTTAAACTTCTAAAACAGTTGATTTAAAATATTTTTTATACACCTTAAACACCTGAACACTTCCCAACACTATGAAAAAAACCGGAATAAATACAGGCATTACATACTTTGACAATGGATTGTTTTTTGCAAAAAAAGCCTGTAAAATTACAATCAGACTTAACATCCCGAAAAAAATACCAATCAAAGTTCCTGCAATATAATAATATTTTAACTTTCTTTCTATTGTAATATACTCCGCGTTAAGCAAATATAGATTCCAACTCGTCCAGAAAGGCAGCTGTAAAAAATTAAAACAATTTAAAACAACACCAATCACAAATGGCGAATACATTAAATACTCCTGTAAAGCATCATTTGATTTTGCGGTCTGATTATGAAAACCGGAATAGAAAAGAAAAGCGAGAACAAACATAAATCCAACCGCAAAAAAATCAATCATCTTCATCAATTTTTTATTGCGAATGAGTTGTCTGGCAAAAATGAGGGTGAAATAAATGACAAAAATTTCGACAAAAATGACTCCGAACAAAAAAAGAACCAGGTTATTGAGCCCCGATTTGGAGTAAATCTCCAAACCTACTACATTCAAATACCCCAATGGAATTGATCCGATGAAACTCACCAAAAATCCTATTGCGATATTTTTTACTCTTTTCATTTTTAAAAATTTACGATCTTACTGTTTTGTGCCAAATGCAGTCTGTATTCGCGAATGCCTACTTTATAATCGAGATACGGAACTCCTTTTTTATGGTTCTCGGCACTGATTTCGTACATGTATGTAATGTGTCTCGCCAGTTCTTTCCAGGCAAACCAAACCGAGTGTTTCGGATCGTAAATGTGTGTGGGCTCACTTGCCGCTCCGTTTAGTTCTACGACCTGAAATTGCTCTCCGCGCTCTAGTTCTTCAAAAGTATTGTACATGATATCAAAACGTCCGAAGTAAAACTCGGGAACCTTTTTAGCAATTTTATCAATCGTCGCTGTCAGTTGTGGTGTAATCCAATCGCTTCCGTCCAGGAATTTTGCTCCTCGGGCGTGATTTCCAAAAGGCACTAAATTTATGCTTTCACCCTGTGGTAAAATCTTCTGCAATTGTTTGCCATATTCCTCCTTTAAAACTTCAAGCTGCAATTGAAATCTTGGTGTTTTACAAATTAAATCTTCGATAGTCGAAACGCCGTCACCGGTAACAATTAAAAATTCTTTCGAAACGATTCCTGTAATTCTCCCCTCTTTTTGATGCGGATGACGTACATAAAAAATACCGACTTCGTTTTTAAACGGAATGAGATCCTGCAATAAAAAATCAAAATTTGCTTTTCGGGCATATTCACTCAACTCAAAAACATTCTTGATTTTTTTCACACCAGAGCCACGCAAGCCAATATCGGGTTTAGCGATTAAAGGGAAATACATTTTTCCTTCTATTATCGCATCGACAATCTTTTCTAAAGCTGTGCTCTCCCGGATCAAAATAGTATTGGGATAACATTCTTTAGGAAGCAGATCATAAATTTGTTTTTTGCTTTCCATTATAAATCCACCGTTTTTTATCTTCGGATTGGACGCATTAAAGAAAAATACCGATCTGGCTTTGACAGCATAGTAGGCCCAAAGAAAATAAATAGGAACGTAAAGCACCTTAAAAGGCCAATACTCCCAATTGCTTATTCTATGAAAAAATAATTTCATCTTTACTGGTTTAAATACTTATAAAAGAAGTCGAAAAGTCTTCTGCTCTAATTAAATCATAATACCTCATAGCACCTTTGTTCTGCTTAATTACAACCTGAGTTACACTCAACGTTTTCAGAACATTTTCTCTGTTAATGACCAAACCGTTTTCAGAATCATCATTTTGAGTGTTTCGATGAAAATCTAACATATCCGCAGCAGAGATTTCCTCTTTGTCTTTCAAAAAATCAAAAAACCAGTTGGAACGTCTCTTTCTAATTTCTTCAGGATACAAGGTAACCGATGACCAGATATGGTTTTTAGAAGATTCTAATGTCGTCTTTATTTTGACAAGACCATCCCAAATCAATTCATACAATGCCCCACCCTGATACAGAACCAACGTAAAGGGCTCGATATCTTCCAGATTAATTTCATTCCAAAAGTCCTTAGGCGATGCACTTGAAATAATATCGAGAGCAACCAACCCTCTGCTTTTACGATAGGGAAATAAAACGCGATGTTTCTCGGTTCCGCCATTCAAAAGAACCAGTATACTTCCGTTTTTATCCACCGCAAACCAGGTCCCTCCTGCTTTTGGGTCTTTTGGATACAGTATGGTTTTCCCATTCTGACAATAATTTTTTGGCACGATGGCTTCGGGACGAATTACTTTTTCATCCCGATTCGAAGTAATAATTACAACCCCGTTAGTATTGACAAAACTTACTGTACACATTGTTTTCTGTATTCAATAGTGGAACGCGCTACCCCAAAATTCTCATCGATCAAAATATTTTTAAACGGCAAAACAGCCACTTTAATCAAAGCCTGATGGTGAATACAATGCTCCAGATTATAAAGCAACTCTCTGTAATAATTACTCTGAATTCTAAGCGAAAGTCCATCAATGACCTGTTCGAGATAGATAACTTTGTTCTCGCTTTTCAATTCTGTTTTGATCTCCGTTATCAGTTCTTGTGCATACTGGGTTTCGGTTTGAATTCGGATATTTCGTTCGCGGTTATCGTAATTGATAATCCCTGAATCGTAACCCTTTTCCAGACCTTTAAACATCTCCAATATATGTCGTATGTGCTCGCCAATTGTTGAATTGTTTAAAGCAGGACAAGGTTTTGCATAATCGGTATCCGATAATTGACTCAATAAATCATTGAGTTCATCTAAACTGTGTCGTATTGATTTTAGTAACATGGCTATTTTAAATTTAGAAGATTAAACAATTTGTTTTTATTGAAATAAAGCAATCCTAAACAACATAATAATGTAATAATCGCCAGCAAAAAGAGAAAACCTCCATCATTCTGAACTACAATTCCTAAAACAAATAAATGAGAAAAAACAGCTCCGGCCATCACTCCGCATCCGCCCAAAGCTCCAATCCATGTTGTTTTTGGAATTAAAATTAAAATGGCAACAACCAATTCGGCTATTCCTGAACCAATTCTTCCATAAGGTTCTATTCCTAAAGTCGAAAAAATATAAATACTTTCCTTTGCTCCGCTGAATTTAAAAAACAAGGTTTGCAGTAAAATTCCGGCTGCCACAATTCTTAAAATCCAGGCTATTCTTTCTGATTTTGTCATCACTCTACTTATTTATTTTTTTCCAGTTATCATCTGCCTGCGCCTTCAGATTGGTCTGATTTTTATTCCAGCTTTTCAGGGTGTTGTTAAAAAAAGCATTGTAAAACAAATAGAGTTTTCCATCAATAATTTTAAACGTTTCAGGGTTTATTTCAACCTTTTCTCCCGAACTTCCTAAAGCATAGGCACACCAGCCTCCGTACTGCGGTTCATACTTTGATGGATTTTTTAAAAATTCCTGCTTGTTCTCGTTGGAAGAAAATTTATAAATTACTCCCTGATAAGAAGCTGATAATTCCTTCTTCCCCTTAATTGCTTTTCCCTGATTAAAATATCCCACAGGATCGTAACCCTGAATGGCTACTTTGTTTTCTAAATTGTACTGACTAATTCTTTTCGCATCATTCTGAGCAAATGAAAGAACTGAAAACAAAATCAATACAAAAAATAGTAATTTTTTCATCTTGTATTATTTTAAGTTTTTTAATACTGAAACAAGTAACTCAGTCGAGATTCGATGCTTAAAATCAGGAGCAATATATTCGAACAAAATCTCACTATCCGGATTTACAATAAAAACAGACGGAACGGGTAAGAAACTCGTATTGATCCCTTTAGAATGTACGTTAATTACTGATTTATAGTTTTCAGGAGCTGCATAAGCAATTCCGACTGCTTTGGTAAATTCTCCTGCAGCATCTGAAAGTAAAGTATATTTTACTTTGTCCTTTTCTTCCGTAATTTTTAAATTCTCAGGGGCATCAGGGCTTATAGCAATAATTTGGTATCCAAGATCGAGAATTTGTTTCTCGGCCTCCGCCAATGCCTGTAAATGCATATTGCAATAAGGACACCAGCCACCACGATAGAAAACCAAAACTGTCTTTTTCTTTCCAAGTAAATCAGAAATTTTTACCGTTGCATCTTCTGAGGATTTTAAGGTAGTATTTGGAATTTTCTCTCCTATTAATAAAGGAGCAATATCGGTCGCCATTTTAGGAAGCGAACTTTGCGCAGTAGCAACCGTACTTAAGGCTACTAAAACAACAAAAAATAGTTTTTTCATAATTTTTAATTTTACATCTTAATTCAATAATGTAAAATTACGGTAGTATGAAAAAGGCAAATGTCGGCTAATTTACACTTAGCCTAAAATAATTAGATTTTGGTAATATCCAGAATAACAATCTCTTTTCTATTGTATTGCAACAGCTTATTGGTTTCCATTTCGTTTAACAACTGCGTTGCGGTTTGTCTTGAAGTACAAATGATTTGGGCAATATCATTTTGTGTTAAATAGTTTTCGATCGTTACGGAATTTCCCTGTGCAGTTCCTTCCTTTTCGGCCCAGTCCTTAAGAAACTGGTACAATCTGGTTTTTGCGTCTTTAGAGATTAAATTGGCGTAACTGTTTTTAATGCGCTTCATTTTCAGCCCCACAAATTTGGTATACGAAAGCGCCAGTGTTGGATTTCGTAACAATAAATCTTCAAAATCCGACATTAGAAAACTACAAATAGCAACATCATCTGAAAGCACTTTGGCATATTCTTCATTTTTAGCATCTGTTTCCAAAGTCAGTTCTCCAAACAAATCTCCTTTCTGAATGATATCTTTTATGGTTTCGTTACCCTCTTCATCGATAGACACAATTTTAATATTTCCTTTCTTAAGTAAAAAGATACGCGGCAAATCGGAAGTAGAAAAATAAATGATTTCTCCTTTGGATGCTTTTTTAAAACCGGTGATAATACACAATTGTTTAATTTGCGAATAACTCAACGTTCTAAACAATTTATGATCGCGTAAATACCAATATTTTAAATCTTCGTACATAAAAAGGTTTCTTTCTGTAAAGATAACGAAATTAAAATCCAAACAAAAAAACCTTCCAGACATTGGACAGTCTGAAAGGTTTTTTTAATATCTATACTTCTAAGAGATTTATCCTGCAATAACAGCTCTCGAAATTACAATTTTCTGAATTTCTGAAGTTCCTTCGTAAATCTGGGTAATTTTTGCATCACGCATCAAACGCTCTACATGGTACTCTTTTACGTAACCATTACCTCCATGAATCTGAACCGCCTCAACAGCTGTATCCATCGCCACTTGTGAAGCAAACAATTTTGCCATTGCACCACTAATGTCATAATTTTTATGTTGGTCTTTATCCCAGGCCGCTTTCATACACAAATGACGAGCTGCTTCGATATTAACAGCCATATCTGCCAATTTAAAAGCAATTGCCTGATGGTTGCAAATTTCAGTTCCAAAAGCTTTACGCTCTTTAGAATATTTCAAAGCAAGTTCATAAGCTCCTGAAGCAATTCCTAAAGCCTGAGAAGCAATTCCGATACGACCTCCTGCAAGAGTTTTCATTGCAAATTTAAATCCGAAACCATCTTCACCAATTCTGTTTTCTTTAGGAACTTTTACATCACTAAACATCAAAGAGTGTGTATCAGAACCACGGATTCCCATTTTTTGTTCTTTTGGTCCAATAGAGAAGCCCGGCATATCTTTGGTCATGATCAAAGCATTGATTCCTTTGTGTCTTTTCTCCGGATCAGTTTGTGCAATCACCAAATAAACAGAAGCTGTATTACCGTTTGTGATCCAGTTTTTTGTTCCGTTTACCAAATAATGGTCTCCCATATCGATCGCAGTTGTTTTTTGCGAAGTGGCATCACTACCCGCTTCAGGCTCACTTAAGCAAAATGCTCCGTGAATCTCTCCTGAGGCTAAACCTGGTAAATATTTTTGTTTTTGTTCTTCAGTTCCAAATTCTTGTAGTCCCCAACAAACCAGTGAGTTGTTTACAGACATAACTACAGAAGCCGATGCATCGATTTTTGAAATCTCTTCCATAGCAAGTACATAAGAAACTGCATCCAATCCGCTTCCGCCATATTTAGGATCAACCATCATTCCCATGAATCCTAATTGCCCCATTTTTTTAATTTGCTCTGTCGGAAAAATTTGTTTTTCGTCACGTTCGATAACACCTGGCAGCAATTCGTTTTGAGCAAAATCTCTTGCAGCTTGTTGAATCATTAAGTGTTCTTCGGTAAGATTAAAATCCATAGTTATTCTGTTTTATTTTTCTCGTCTTAAGTCAATGCAAAATATCAAATTAAGACAATGGTTATTTTTTTGTTTTGTTTTTTTGAATTCCTTTTTTCTGTAAAAAGGCTTCCAAAGATAATTTTTAAATACGAGTTTAACAATGCATGCATATAAATTTAATAGATCGACAACAATTACGATAACGTTTTCGTTATAATCTTAAAAATTTAGCGCAACACGCATCAACTTTGCAATGATTTCTTTAAAAATCAAGAATAAAAGTCGTCATTCAAAAAGCATTTTCCTAAAATTTTAGTAAAACTTTAGCTCTAAAAAGATTAAACAATCCTTAAAATTTGTTAAATCGCGTAAAATAACTCTTACTAATTTGATTACTAATCCCATACGGACGAAAAAAACCAAATAACAACGAAAAAAACATATTTAATAACGCCCAATAATTGATAAATTAACATTATTTTTGCCTAAAAATTATAATATCGATAGAACATGAAAAAGATTTTACTTTTACTTACATTCCTTTTTAGTATACAATTCTCGACAGTTTCTGCCCAGACTCAGCTTGATGTGAATGGCGTTACAGTTCCAAGAAAAATTGAATTTCAAGGCAAAACTTTACAACTTAACGGTGCTGGAGGCAGATCAAAAATGTGGTTGGAAGTTTATGTTCAGGCCTTATATTTATCGCAGCTAAGTCAGGATCCTCAATTTATTATTGACAGCGATACTGAAATGGCGATCCGAATTGAAATTACCTCTTCAATGGTTTCTTCAGGTAAACTGACCAAGGCGATGAATGCCGGATTCGAAAAATCGGCAGGAAGTAATCTTGCTGAATTGCGACCTCGAATTGAACAATTCAAAACGTACTTAAGTGATATGATCACCGAAAAGGATGTATTTGTTTTGGCTTACAATCCGCTTGATCAAACCATCAATGTCTACAAAAATGAAAATCTGAAAGGAAAAATCTCCGGATTTGATTTCAAAAAAGCTTTATTCGGAATCTGGCTTTCAGACAAACCTGTTGACGAAACACTGAAAAAACACTTGTTAGGAATATAATTTGTGAAATTTATAAAATTCGAAGGCCGAAAACGCATTGTTTTCGGCCTTCTTTTTTTTGTTTGATAAAATTTGACGCGAGATACATTATTCGCATTATTCTATTTTATACTTTTACGCAAACTAAACATATCTCAACAAAATGAAAGATTTATTACAGCAATTTGAAAATAAAGCACCTGAAATTGTTTTTAACTGGAAAGATTCCGAAACAGAAGCCGAAGGATGGACTGTTATCAATTCGCTACGCGGTGGAGCTGCGGGTGGAGGAACAAGAATGAGAAAAGGCTTAGATATGAATGAAGTTTTATCCCTGGCTAAAACCATGGAGGTTAAATTTTCAGTTTCGGGACCTGCCATTGGAGGTGCCAAATCCGGAATAAATTTTGACCCGAACGATCCACGCAAAAAAGGCGTTTTACAACGTTGGTACAAAGCCGTTTCTCCTTTATTAAAAAGTTACTACGGAACTGGTGGAGATTTAAATGTAGACGAAATTCACGAAGTAATTCCAATGACCGAAGAGTGTGGTGTATGGCACCCGCAAGAAGGTGTTTTCAACGGACACTTCAAACCAACCGAAGCAGATAAAATTAACAGAATCGGGCAATTGCGCCAGGGTGTAATTAAAGTAATCGAAAACCCTAAGTTTTCTCCTGATGTAACCCGCAAGTATACCGTAGCTGACATGATCACTGGTTATGGTGTTGCCGAAGCAGCTCGTCATTTTTATGCTATTTATGGTGGAGACATCAAAGGTAAAAAAGCCATTGTACAGGGATTTGGAAATGTAGGTTCGGCTGCCGCTTTCTATTTGGCCGAAATGGGCGCAAAAGTAATCGGAATTATTGACCGCGACGGAGGATTAATAAAAGAAGAAGGTTTTTCATTTGAAGAAATCAGAACTTTGTTTTTAAACAAAGACGGAAACAAACTGGTTGCCGACAACATGATTCCATTTGAAGAAATCAACACCAAAATCTGGACTATCGGTGCCGAAATTTTCACACCTTGTGCCGCTTCAAGACTGGTAACACAAGCTCAAATTGACAGCCTGATCGCAAACGGATTAGAAGTTATTTCGTGTGGAGCAAACGTTCCTTTTGCCGACAAAGAAATTTTCTTCGGATCTATTATGGAAGAAGTGGATCGCAAAGTAAGTTTGATTCCTGATTTCATTTCAAACTGTGGAATGGCAAGAGTTTTTGCTTATTTCATGGAGAAAAAAGTTCAAATGACAGATGAGAATATCTTTAACGATACTTCAGAAATTATAAAAAATGCGATTGTTAAAGCTCACACTTTAAATTCATCCAAAACAAACATCAGTGCAACCGCTTTTGAAATTGCATTGAAACAATTAGTATAATTTTCTTTATACTTTTATTCTAAACGAGCTAAATTATTTGGCTCGTTTTTTTTTGTTCAACCACTAAGTTTTTACACAAAGTCGCAGAGTCGCAAAGTTTTGCTTTTTAAATTTTTTCTTTGTGACTCTGCGACTTTGCGAGATTAAAAAACAGCTTTTCGAACTTTGTAAACCTTTCGGTTAAATTCTATACCACGCTTTCATTGTAAACAATTTTTAGTACTTTTAAACGTTTTTATTTAATACAATTACAAAACCCGGAATCAAAATGAATTTTACGAGTTCTTCAGATAAAAAGAAATCGCTACTAATATCTACAGCTATTTATGCTGTTTTACTTTTGCTTTTATTTTTCATACGTTTCTGGCCTCCTTACAATCCCGAAAATAACGTAGCACTTGCCAGTGGCGGAGGCGGAGGTGGCGTTACAGTAAACTTTGGAGACAGTGATTTAGGTTCGGGAGCCAATTATAAAAGTGAAGTTTTACATGTAAAAAACGAAGCCCGACAAACTCCGGCAAAAGCAACACCTGACGAAGCAATTCTGACTCAGGAAAACGCAACGACCGATGAGAGTGTTGTAATTCCAACCAAAGAAAAATCTAAAAAACCAACCCCTGTTGTAAAACCTGAAGCAAAACCAATTCCTGAAAAACCAAAAGTTTCCAATTCGACAAACGATGCTTTGTCCAGTATTTTAAAAGGATCGAACAAAGGTGGTGACGGTGATGATAAAGCAGCAGGAAACAAAGGAAAAGCAAACGGTAGTTTAAGTTCTAATGGCTATTATGGTACAGGTGGTTCCGGAGGAGGAACTGGCGGCGGCAACGGAACCGGACATGGAATTGGCACCGGAAGCGGTTATGGTCCGGGAAGCGGCGGTGGCTCTGGTGGCGGATCAGGTTACTCTTTAGGAAACCGTAAAGCATTATCGAAACCTGCACCAAAATACACCTGCGATGAAGCCGGAAAAGTAGTCGTTGAAGTTACAGTGGATCAAAATGGAAGAACCATTAGCGCAACTCCGGGAATAAAGGGAACAACCAATACTGCAAGATGTTTACTAGATCAGGCCAAGATTGCAGCAATGAATACAAAGTGGGATGCCGACAGCAATGCTCCTGCAAAACAGGTTGGAAAGATAATCTATAATTTTAGTTTAGATTAAAACACGAATTGCACGGATTTACACGAATTAAAAAAGGCTTTCTGAATAATCAGAAAGCCTTTTTTAATACTCTATTGCGGCTAGTTTGTCATTTCGACCGAAGGGAGAAATCACACGAGTAACTCCGCAAAGAATTTAGTTGTGAAATGTAAGATGTGAAATGGATAATTTAAAATATGAAATGTGATCTTAGCTTTAGCTAAAAGTGATTATCCGCTTGAGCGAAGTCGAAGAGTTTGCCAATTGGAGTGGAGCTTCGACTTCGCTCAGCCTGACAACGGTTTACCACAAAGTTGTCATTTCGACGCAAGGAGAAATCCTCACGAGTAACTCCGCAAACAAAACCCAATCTTTATCGATCAACTAGTGTGATTTCTCCCTTCGGTCGAAATGACAAAGACGCCCCTTTTCGTTTGTTAATGCAATGGTTTCGTATCCCGAAATGACAAAATTATATTATTCCTTTTTTTGCGTGAGGGATAGCAGCAAGCTACCGAAGTAGCGCGGATAGCCCGACCGCAATAAAAAAATGGGCAAATCAACGTTATGCTGAATAGCCCATTTTTTTATTGTGGTCACGCCCTAATCGATACTCTTACTTTGGGCTCGTAGCAATTACAAATTTCAAATTGTTCTTCACTCCAATCTGCAGTACATCGACTAAATCCTGAACCTGAAGATTAAACGGTATTCGAACTACAACAGTTTGCTGTTTGTCTGTTCCCATTTTTGACATTAAAGTCGTTTCCAAAGCATCAAATTCAACCGGAACTTTATCGATGTAAAATTTTTTATCTTCGGTAACAGACAAACTGATGAGCTGTTTGTTTGTTTTTTCATTGGCTTTCGCTTTCGGCAACGTCATTTTAATAACATTCGGATTTGCAAGCGTTGAAATGATAAGAAAAAACAACAACAGGAAAAACATAATATCACTTAATGATGAAGTAGCCACCTCGGCATGAAATCTTCTTTTTCGCTTAATAGACATAGCTTATGCTCTTTGAATTATATTGACAAATTCTAATATTTGTTTCTGAATTTTTAAAGCAAAATCATCAATTTTCCCATTCAGCAAATGGTAAGCACTATACGCGATAATCCCCACAATTAATCCCGAACCCGAACTGATCATTTTCTCATATAAACCTCCTGAAATATTTCCGATACTAATGTTTTCGGTAACAGAAATACTATAGAAAATTTTAATTACTCCCGAAATAGTTCCAATAAAACCAAGCGTTGGGGCGATCCCGGCAATAAGTCCCAGGTGTCCTAAACGTCTTTCCATTTCACCAATTTCAATATCGGCCGCACGGTCCATATTAGATTCGATTTCAGCAATTGGTCTTCCAATCACCAAAACTCCTTCTTTCAAAATATTTCCGGCTGCAGTATCACTTCTTTCCACAATGGTTCTGGCCAATTCGATATTACCTGCGTTTAGTTTATCCCCAACATCCTGTATTAATCGGCTATCGATTCTGGAAGCTTTGCTAATGTATAAGTAACGTTCTATTATGATATAAAAAGTATAAAACAATAAGATGGCAATTGGAATTAGAAAAAAACCTCCTTTTAAGATAAATCCTAAAACAGAGATTTCGGTATTGGGTGCGATTTTTTCGATAACTACGTTAGATGCGTTTGCAATGGTATCTGTTTGTAATTGAATGAAACTAAACATATATTAATTCTTGTTTTTAATAATTAATTCTAAAAAATATTTGAAATTTGCAATAAAGATAATTTTCGCTCTCTTATAAAACTAAAAAAAACGAAAATTATTTCAATTCACAACTATTTTATCTCAATTCAATGAACTATCAGGAAACCACAAACTGGATGTTTAATCAACTCCCAATGTATCAGCTTCAGGGCGCTTCGGCATACAAAGAAGATCTGACCAATATTAAGTTGCTGGCAGCACATCTTGACAATCCCCAAGATCAGTTAAAATGCATTCACGTTGCCGGAACCAATGGTAAAGGATCAACCTCGCACATGCTGGCTTCAGTTTTACAGGAGGCAGGATACAAAGTAGGACTATACACTTCTCCACATCTCAAAGATTTTAGAGAACGAATTAAGATTAACGGTGAGGAAATTTCCGAAGATTTTGTTTGCGAATTCGTGGCAAAACACAAAAGCTTTTTTGAAGCCAATGATATGAGTTTCTTTGAAATGTCTGTTGGATTGGCCTTCGATTATTTTGCCTCAGAAAAAACAGATATTGCTATTATCGAAGTTGGCCTTGGCGGAAGGCTTGATGCGACCAACATCATTACCCCCCTGTTATCGGTTATTACAAACATCGATTTAGATCATACTCAGTTTTTAGGAAATACGCCTGCTGCAATTGCCGGCGAAAAAGCAGGTATCATAAAACCTCATGTACCGGTTGTCATTGGAGAATACACCTCCGAAACTCAGCCTGTATTTGTGAGTAAAGCCAAAGAAAATGACGCTCCAATTTATTTTGCTTCCGATTTAGTTACAGAAGTCTTTCCTTCTGATCTAATTGGCGATTATCAGTTTCACAATAAAAAAACAGTGCAGCAGACCATTGCCATTTTAAATACTCAAAACGAATTTAAAGTCTCGGATGAAACCTTAAAAAAGGGCTTATTACAAGTGGTAAAAAATACCGGTTTACAGGGAAGATGGCAGCAATTGGGAGAAAACCCAAAAATCATCTGCGATACAGCGCACAACAAACATGGGTTAGCGGTTGTAATGAAACAGATTCAGAAAGAAACTTTTGAAAATTTGCATATTGTTTTGGGAGTTGTAAACGACAAAGACCTCGATTCGATCCTCCCTCTTTTTCCTAAAAACGCACACTATTATTTCTGCAGCCCAAATTCCTCCAGAGGTCTGAGCAATGAAATTTTAAATGACGCTGCTAAAAAGCACGATTTATTGGGAGAAAATTATGAGTCCGTAGCACATGCTTTTGCCGTAGCGAAGAAAAATGCCTCAAAAAATGACTTTATCTATGTTGGCGGAAGTACTTTTGTTGTTGCCGAATTGCCTTTAGGATAAGCAAAGCCTGATGGAATAAAAAAACTTTAAAAAAATCAATTTAATAACAAATTCATAAACAGCCAGATATAATTTATTTTAAAAAAAGTTCTATTTTTTATTCCATTTTCTTTGCAGAACTCAAAAACTAGCGTATATTTGCACTCGCAATCACAAACGATAGCAACCTAGTAAAATAGGGCGATTAGCTCAGCTGGTTCAGAGCACCTCGTTTACACCGAGGGGGTCGGGGGTTCGAACCCCTCATCGCCCACAAAAAACTCCTTAAGCAATTAAGGAGTTTTTTTTTATGCTTACTTTTTCTTCGCAAATCACCGCTGTTGATCAATACAAAAAATCACATTTACACGATTTCCTGAACAGCTTCAATAAACAAATCGATTTCCTCGAAAGTATTGTAATAATGTGGAGATGCCCTGATAGCCCACTCTACTCCCTTTTCATCAAAATCAATAACAGCAAAATTTCGAAAACTTGGCACAACGTTGATTTTTCGCTTCAGCAACTCCTCAACGATAAATCCCGGTTGTGAATCTTTAACGGTAAAAGTAATCAATGCGCCCAACTCAGGTCCTTTATCCAAAACTCTAACTTTAGGATTTTTTGACAATTCATTTCTCATATGTTTTGACAACAGTTGTATTTGCTGCCAAATTTTATCCTCCCCTATATTCAAACAATACTCAATAGCCACTTTACTTCCCAAAACAAGTGCGTAGGCAAACTCCCAATCTTCAAAACGTCTGGCACCGGATTGTGGTTTGTACTCATCTTTTTCAATCCAGTCGGCACCTCTCATATCAATAAATAATGGCTCAAGCCTGGATTTTAAAGCTCTATCCGAAATATAAAGAAAACCGGTACCACGAGGACCTCTTAAAAACTTCCTGATGGTTATACTCAAAAAATCACATGCTAATTCTTCAACATCCAGCTTCATCTGACCTGCAGACTGGCAAGCATCAAGAATATACCAGGTTTTATCGCTATGCTCTTTTGAATAACGTTTGTATATATCGCCTATGCTTTTAACAGATTGAACCAAGCCCGAATTCGTAGGAATATGTGTTATCGCTAATAGTTTTGGTTTAAGAGTAAATAATTTTTCTTCTAAATCATGCAGATCTACACCGCCGATTTCTGCATTTTTTATTCTTATGATTTTTATTCCAAATCTTTTCTGGCATGAAATAAACTGGATTTGATTTGAAATAAAATCATCATTATCCGTCAATATGATATCACCAGGAGAAAACGGGATAGAAGACAATGCGCGAGTATAAGAATCTGTAGCACTTGCCGTAAAAGCAATATTTGATGGATTACAATTAACCAACTTCCCGGCTTGTACGTAAAATTGCTGAATTTCATTTGCTTTTAAAGCAGCTGCTTCGTAGCCCCCGATTTCAGATTCTAACTTTATATGTTCCAAAATAACCTGCGTTACCACATCCGGCATAAGACTTGCCCCTGCATTGTTTAAATGATTTACATTTTTACAACCTATAGTTTCATTTCTAAATCTTTCGATTTCACTTCGTGAAAAAGCACTTTGCATATTTTCCATTAGTTTCATTTATTTATTATTCAACATTATTTTTAAACTCTGCTATACATTCTATTTCAACCAAAGCATCATAAGGCAGCCCTTTAACAGCAACAGTACTTCTGGCCGGAAGGTGTTCGCCAAAACACAAAGCATAAACTTCATTCATTCCGGAGAAATTCTCCATATCCGTCAAAAACACATTTACTTTTATAACATGGTTAAGCGCAAGTCCGGCCTCTTGCAAAACAGTCTGAAGATTTTTAATAGCCCTATGCGTCTGTCCTTTTACATCGGTAACCTCAATTTTCATACTCTCAGGCTTAATAGGTGTCTGCCCGGAGCAGTATAACAAATTACCGCTTTGTATAGCATGCGAATAAGGTCCAATTGGTTTTGGAGCATCCTTTGAAAAATGTACTTTCATCTCTTTTTATATTAAATATTACCTCACAAAACTACTCAGGATTCTCTGCTTTATTTCTGCAAATGAACACGATAAATGACTGATTTGATTTAATTTTACAAGAAAAACAGGCAAAAAATGCAAGCACTAGACGAATACGACAAAAAGCTTTTACAATTCATGCAGGAGAATAATAAAATGACCGCGCAAGAACTTGGAGACTTAGTAAATTTAAGCAGTTCCGCAGTACAAAGAAGATTAACAAGATTAAGAGAAAACAAAATAATAGAGGCGGATGTCTCCATTATAGCACCAAGTATACTAGGACTCACCGTTACCTGCATAGTCGATATTATTCTGGCAGATGGAAATTCGAAAGCCTTAGAAAAATTCAAGGCCTCAATGCGAAAATGCACTGAAGTCATGCAGTGTTACTTTGTAACCGGCACCTACGATTTTGTCATTATTGTAAATGCAGAAAACATGCAGCACTACGAATCATTCGCTAAAAAATGGCTCATGGACAACCCAAATGTCAAACACTTTTATACTCATGTCATAATGGATAAAGTAAAAGTTGGCTACAATCTTGCTATTTAAACTGATATCGTTTTATCAAAAACCAGATCAACACAAAAGCAGCCAAAAAAACCAAAAACACAATCCTGCAAAATAGACGATTTCAGGCACTTTTTTCAGTCCAGACAACCAAAGATCATTATACCGCACAAAACTAAAATTAAACCAATAAAACAATTAAAAATAGCTATGGCGTTCCCCTCCGGGTCGGGCTGTCCGCTAAATCTTTTGCGATAAAAGTTTTCGGGGATTACTAGAAGATTAAAGGTATCGCAAAAGGATACCGCTGCCATCCCTAACGCAGCTTACGGTAAAAAAAAATCCGCTTTAATCCGCGTTTTCGCGCAGCGAATCAGTACCATCCGCGATCTATTTTAAAACAGAAGATCAGCCAAGTATTAAAATAAAGAACAAACAGAAAAAAATCCGTTCCTATCCGCGTTTTCGCGCAGCGAATCAGCACAATCCGCGATCTGTTTTTTAACCGCAAAGTACGCAAAGTATTACGCAAAGCACGCAAAGCACGCAAAGGTCTTTACCACTCAAAACCGCTATAAAACAAAAAACCCTGTTTCGATTAGAAACAGGGTTTTTAAAAAGAAAGGCGACGACATACTCTCCCACATAACTGCAGTACCATCTGCGCAGGCGGGCTTAACTACTCTGTTCGGGATGGGAAGAGGTGAGCCCCGCCGCAATAACCACCTTAAGAAGTTATAATTGCTTTGGGCAATTTTTTTTAATTAATAATTGATAATTCACAATTGATAATTAAAATAATATTTTAACATACTGAGATAAAGAAACATAAATTGTTTAGAAAGTTTCTTCCTCCGGGTTGCCCCGGAGGAAAAGGGTGTACATAAGCTTACGGATTATTAGTACTACTCGACTATGACATTACTGCCTTTACATCTATAGCCTATCAACGTGGTCATCTTCCACGATCCTTAAAAGAAATCTCATCTTGTGGTGGGTTTCGCGCTTATATGCTTTCAGCGCTTATCCCTTCCAAACGTAGCTACTCTGCGGTGCCCCTGGCGGGACAACAGATACACTAGAGGTTTGTCCAATTCGGTC
Source organism: Flavobacterium sp. N502536 (assembly GCF_025947345.1). NCBI lineage: Bacteria > Pseudomonadati > Bacteroidota > Flavobacteriia > Flavobacteriales > Flavobacteriaceae > Flavobacterium > Flavobacterium sp. N502536. Next base: position 1,195,721 of record NZ_CP110011.1, read on the forward strand.
CTCTCGTACTAGAATCAGATCCACTCAAATTTCTAACGCCCACAGTAGATAGAGACCGAACTGTCTCACGACGTTCTGAACCCAGCTCGCGTGCCACTTTAATGGGCGAACAGCCCAACCCTTGGGACCTTCTCCAGCCCCAGGATGTGACGAGCCGACATCGAGGTGCCAAACCCCCCCGTCGATATGAGCTCTTGGGGGAGATCAGCCTGTTATCCCCGGCGTACCTTTTATCCTTTGAGCGATGGCCCTTCCATGCGGAACCACCGGATCACTATGCTCTACTTTCGTACCTGATCGACCTGTATGTCTCTCAGTCAAGCTCCCTTATGCCATTGCACTCTACGCACGGTTACCAAGCGTACTGAGGGAACCTTTAGAAGCCTCCGTTACTCTTTTGGAGGCGACCACCCCAGTCAAACTACCCACCAAGCAATGTCCCCCGCAATACGGGGTTAGGCCTCAGATAAACAAAGGGTTGTATTTCAACAATGACTCCACAACGCCTGGCGACGCCACTTCACAGTCTCCAACCTATCCTACACATCATTTATCCAAGGTCAATACTAAGCTATAGTAAAGGTGCACAGGGTCTTTTCGTCCCACTGCGGGTAAACGGCATCTTCACCGTTACTACAATTTCACCGAGCTCATGGCTGAGACAGTGTCCAGATCGTTACACCATTCGTGCAGGTCGGAACTTACCCGACAAGGAATTTCGCTACCTTAGGACCGTTATAGTTACGGCCGCCGTTTACTGGGGCTTCAATTCAATGCTTCTCCGAAGATAACATCTCCTCTTAACCTTCCAGCACCGGGCAGGTGTCAGGCCCTATACTTCATCTTACGATTTTGCAGAGCCCTGTGTTTTTGATAAACAGTCGCCTGGACCTCTTCACTGCGGCCCCGATTGCTCGGGGCGACCTTTCTCCCGAAGTTACAGGTCTATTTTGCCTAATTCCTTAGCCATGAATCTCTCGAGCACCTTAGGATTCTCTCCTCAACTACCTGTGTCGGTTTACGGTACTGGTACTAATTACCTGAAGTTTAGAGGTTTTTCTTGGAAGCCCTTAGGCGCACTATCTCTTTGTCCGAAGACTCCGAGTACTATCGTATTTCCCCAAGACGCGTGGATTTGCCTGCGCATCTTATAGGTAGGTACTTCAACGAACTATTCCGTCAGTTCGCGGCGCTTTCATCACTCCGTCACCCCATCACAGTAATTAGTAGTACGGGAATATTAACCCGTTAGCCATCGACTGTCCCTTTCGGGTTCGCCTTAGGACCAGACTAACCCACAGCTGATTAGCATAGCTGTGGAAACCTTAGTTTTTCGGTGTGCGGGTTTCTCGCCCGCATTATCGTTACTTATGCCTACATTTTCTTTTCTAACCAGTCCAGCATACCTGACGATACACCTTCAACCCTGTTAGAATGCTCCCCTACCACTTACAATTGCTTGTAAATCCATAGCTTCGGTAATACGCTTATGCCCGATTATTATCCATGCTCGTCCGCTCGACTAGTGAGCTGTTACGCACTCTTTAAATGAATGGCTGCTTCCAAGCCAACATCCTAGCTGTCTGGGCAGACAAACCTCGTTCTTTCAACTTAGCGTATATTTGGGGACCTTAGCTGATGGTCTGGGTTCTTTCCCTCTCGGACTTGGACCTTAGCACCCAAGCCCTCACTGCTGAGAAACATTATATAGCATTCGGAGTTTGTCAGGAATTGGTAGGCGGTGAAGCCCCCGCATCCAATCAGTAGCTCTACCTCTATATAACTTTACGCTCAGCGCTGCACCTAAATGCATTTCGGGGAGTACGAGCTATTTCCGAGTTTGATTGGCCTTTCACCCCTACCCACAGGTCATCCGAAGACTTTTCAACGTCAACCGGTTCGGTCCTCCACTGTGTGTTACCACAGCTTCAACCTGCCCATGGGTAGATCACACGGTTTCGCGTCTAACACTACTGACTAAAGCGCCCTATTCAGACTCGCTTTCGCTACGGATCCGTGACTTAATCACTTAACCTTGCCAGCAACGTTAACTCGTAGGCTCATTATGCAAAAGGCACGCCGTCACCCCACGAAAGGGCTCCGACCGCTTGTAAGCGTATGGTTTCAGGATCTATTTCACTCCGTTATTCACGGTTCTTTTCACCTTTCCCTCACGGTACTGGTTCACTATCGGTCTCTCAGGAGTATTTAGCCTTAGCGGATGGTCCCGCCAAATTCAGACAGGGTTTCACGTGCCCCGCCCTACTCAGGATACCACTATCTATTATACTCGTTACCCATACGGGGCTATCACCCTCTATGGCGTCACTTTCCAGTAACTTCCGGTTCCTTGTACATAAAATGTCGTGGTCCTACAACCCCAACAATGCCGTAACATCATTGGTTTGGGCTAATCCGCGTTCGCTCGCCACTACTTACGGAATCACTTTTGTTTTCTTCTCCTCCGCCTACTTAGATGTTTCAGTTCAGCGGGTTTGCCCACCTATCGGTGTACTATGTCTTCAACATAGTGGGTTGCCCCATTCAGGTATCTACGGATCAATCGGTGTGTGCCCGTCCCCGTAGCTTTTCGCAGCTTATCACGCCTTTCATCGCCTCTGAGAGCCTAGGCATCCCCCATACGCCCTTATTTTGCTTATTGTACCAATCATAAATTTAATTATGACCGTTTTTTTTTGTCTTTTGTTATTAAATAACAAAAAACGCTTTCTACTTTTTATTATTTTCTTATCTCAATATGTCAATGAACTTTTATCCTTTCGGATCTGTGGAGAATAACGGAGTCGAACCGTTGACCTCCTGCGTGCAAGGCAGGCGCTCTAGCCAGCTGAGCTAATCCCCCATTTTTCAATCTTAGATTGTAGAATTCAGATTTTAGATTTCTAATTCTTCTCTAATTTCCTTTGGTGAATTCCAACTTCTAGAATTTCCTTATTTAAGTATTTCAGTCTTTTTTAGTTTGTTGTTATTGTTGTTGTTTTTTATTAATAATTAATAATTAACAATCAACAATTCTAAAAAAGTAGTCCCGGGCAGACTCGAACTGCCGACCCCTACATTATCAGTGTAGTACTCTAACCAGCTGAGCTACGAGACTCTGTTTTACTTAATTTTCATTTTTTTTTAAATTAACAGCAAGAGTAATTGAATTTAGCGATTCAGATCCTTTAAATAAACATCTTTTTTCCTTAACGTGCATTACTGCTAACATTTAAGGCTCTAGAAAGGAGGTGTTCCAGCCGCACCTTCCGGTACGGCTACCTTGTTACGACTTAGCCCTAGTTACCAGTTTTACCCTAGGCAGCTCCTTGCGGTCACCGACTTCAGGCACCCCCAGCTTCCATGGCTTGACGGGCGGTGTGTACAAGGCCCGGGAACGTATTCACCGGATCATGGCTGATATCCGATTACTAGCGATTCCAGCTTCACGGAGTCGAGTTGCAGACTCCGATCCGAACTGTGACCGGTTTTATAGATTCGCTCCTGGTCGCCCAGTGGCTGCTCTCTGTACCGGCCATTGTAGCACGTGTGTAGCCCAAGGCGTAAGGGCCGTGATGATTTGACGTCATCCCCACCTTCCTCACAGTTTGCACTGGCAGTCTTGTTAGAGTTCCCGACATGACTCGCTGGCAACTAACAACAGGGGTTGCGCTCGTTATAGGACTTAACCTGACACCTCACGGCACGAGCTGACGACAACCATGCAGCACCTTGTAAATTGTCTTGCGAAAGATCTGTTTCCAAACCGGTCAATCTACATTTAAGCCTTGGTAAGGTTCCTCGCGTATCATCGAATTAAACCACATGCTCCACCGCTTGTGCGGGCCCCCGTCAATTCCTTTGAGTTTCATTCTTGCGAACGTACTCCCCAGGTGGGATACTTATCACTTTCGCTTAGCCACTGAGATTGCTCCCAACAGCTAGTATCCATCGTTTACGGCGTGGACTACCAGGGTATCTAATCCTGTTCGCTACCCACGCTTTCGTCCATCAGCGTCAATCCATTAGTAGTAACCTGCCTTCGCAATTGGTATTCCATGTAATCTCTAAGCATTTCACCGCTACACTACATATTCTAGTTACTTCCTAATAATTCAAGTTTAGCAGTATCAATGGCCGTTCCACCGTTGAGCGATGGGCTTTCACCACTGACTTACTAAACCGCCTACGGACCCTTTAAACCCAATGATTCCGGATAACGCTTGGATCCTCCGTATTACCGCGGCTGCTGGCACGGAGTTAGCCGATCCTTATTCTTACGATACCGTCAAGCTCCAACACGTTGGAGTGTTTCTTCTCGTATAAAAGCAGTTTACAATCCATAGGACCGTCATCCTGCACGCGGCATGGCTGGATCAGGCTTGCGCCCATTGTCCAATATTCCTCACTGCTGCCTCCCGTAGGAGTCTGGTCCGTGTCTCAGTACCAGTGTGGGGGATCTCCCTCTCAGGACCCCTACCCATCGTAGCCTTGGTAAGCCGTTACCTTACCAACTAGCTAATGGGACGCATGCTCATCTTTTACCGTTGTGACTTTAATAGTGATCTCATGCGAGACTGCTATGCTATGAGGTATTAATCCAAATTTCTCTGGGCTATCCCTCTGTAAAAGGTAGATTGCATACGCGTTACGCACCCGTGCGCCGGTCTCTAGTTCCGAAGAACTATACCCCTCGACTTGCATGTGTTAAGCCTGCCGCTAGCGTTCATCCTGAGCCAGGATCAAACTCTTCATCGTATATTTTTTATATTATATTGCGATGTCGTCTCTATCGGTTCTTTACGAATCTCTCGATTCCATTACTCTTATTCTTTTGTTTTAACATCTCTGTTAAAACGGCTGTCAATTCAATATGTCTACGAACGTGTCTTCTTGTGTTTGGCTTGTATTTCAAAGCGGGTGCAAAAGTAGAAAACTTATTTCTAAATGGCAAGAGTTTTTTGAAGTTTTTTTTAGAAAATTTACTTTCCTTTTTTCTTCTTTCTCCTTCCAATCTTTCAATGAGCTTCGCATATTTTGCGGGGTGCAAATGTAATATCCGTTTTCCATTCTCGCAAGCTTTTTTGAATTTTTATTTGAAATTTTATTTTCGTTTTGATTCTCTTTCTTGCCAGTATTTCGGTGAACGTCTGTCGCTGTTGCGGGTGCAAAAGTAGTCACTTTATTCGCTTTCACAAGCTTTTTAGGGAAGTATTTTTGATGTTTTTGAAAACTTTTTGTTAACACTCTGATAACACCACTTTTACAATTTAATCTATTTTTAGTTTTGAGAGATTTTTCTTTAGTGAATCTCTTTCAGGGTAATTCCATCTTTCCAAACGCCCCGATTTTACTGACTTCAAAACTTTCCTTACTATCGCTTCCAAACCAACTGAACCTACCAGCATAGTAATTTTCACTTGTCTTTTATTCTTTTTATCAACTAACCCATCTATATTCCCAAGATCAAAACATATCATTATGGATAAAATCAAATACAAATACAAAAGCAATAACACTCTCGAATAAAAGCACACTTAAAAAACCATCAATAACCAGGAGACAACACTTCTTCTATAAAACAAATCTAAACAAACCCAGAACCACACAGAATGCATCAACTTATTACCTAAATTATATCCTGACACAAACAAAAACTTAAATACTTCCCAACGAATTCATTCAATACCAAAATAAAAAACATCAAGATCAAAATTCAGAACTGTTTGAAATATAAAATCCTCCTCATTCAGATTATCTACCATCCATACTTAATTTCTACCCCTCCAAAAGTTTCCGCAACACACCACTATCACAACCCCGCAGCTAAAACCGTAAGCTATAATTCAAACAGAATAGAATTTCAGGGTTTTAATTCATATTTAGCCCCTCTTTTACGAAGCCTGGGACAATATTTGGCGTAAATAGAATATTGCAGACATTACCCGCGATTTTAGACATCGAGAATGCAATATATCATCAAAGTTATTTTATGATAATAATTTTCCCCTGGGCATTCCCCTCCGGGTCGGGCTGTCCGCTAAATCTTTTGCGATAAAAGGTATCGGAGATTACTAGAAGGTCAAAGATATCGCAAAAGGATACCGCTGCCATCCCTAACGCAGTTTACGGTAAAAAGAAGATTACTCGAAGGATATAACCTAAAATAAATAAATAAATAAAAAAACCGTTGCAATCTGCGTTTTCGCATAGCGAATCAGTACCATCCGCAATCTGTTTTTTAACCGCAAAGTGCGCAAAGGTTTACGCAAAGCATGCAAAGGCATTTACCACTCAAAGAACAAACACAAAAAAATCCGCTTTAATCCGCGTTTTCGCCTAGCGAATCAGTACAATCCACGATCTGTTTTTTAACCGCAAAGTGCGCAAAGTTTTACGCAAAGCACGCAAAGGTCTTTACCACTCAAAACCGATATAAAACAAAAAACCCTATCCGATTTGGATAGGGTTTTTAAAAAGAAAGGCGACGACATACTCTCCCACATAACTGCAGTACCATCTGCGCAGGCGGGCTTAACTACTCTGTTCGGGATGGGAAGAGGTGAGCCCCGCCGCAATAACCACCTTAAGAAGTTATAATTGCTTTGGGCAATTTTTTTTAATTAATAATTGATAATTCACAATTGATAATTAAAATAATATTTTAACATACTGAGATAAAGAAACATAAATTGTTTAGAAAGTTTCTTCCTCCGGGTTGCCCCGGAGGAAAAGGGTGTACATAAGCTTACGGATTATTAGTACTACTCGACTATGACATTACTGCCTTTACATCTATAGCCTATCAACGTGGTCATCTTCCACGATCCTTAAAAGAAATCTCATCTTGTGGTGGGTTTCGCGCTTATATGCTTTCAGCGCTTATCCCTTCCAAACGTAGCTACTCTGCGGTGCCCCTGGCGGGACAACAGATACACTAGAGGTTTGTCCAATTCGGTCCTCTCGTACTAGAATCAGATCCACTCAAATTTCTAACGCCCACAGTAGATAGAGACCGAACTGTCTCACGACGTTCTGAACCCAGCTCGCGTGCCACTTTAATGGGCGAACAGCCCAACCCTTGGGACCTTCTCCAGCCCCAGGATGTGACGAGCCGACATCGAGGTGCCAAACCCCCCCGTCGATATGAGCTCTTGGGGGAGATCAGCCTGTTATCCCCGGCGTACCTTTTATCCTTTGAGCGATGGCCCTTCCATGCGGAACCACCGGATCACTATGCTCTACTTTCGTACCTGATCGACCTGTATGTCTCTCAGTCAAGCTCCCTTATGCCATTGCACTCTACGCACGGTTACCAAGCGTACTGAGGGAACCTTTAGAAGCCTCCGTTACTCTTTTGGAGGCGACCACCCCAGTCAAACTACCCACCAAGCAATGTCCCCCACATTATGGGGTTAGGCCTCAGATAAACAAAGGGTTGTATTTCAACAATGACTCCACAACGCCTGGCGACGCCACTTCACAGTCTCCAACCTATCCTACACATCATTTATCCAAGGTCAATACTAAGCTATAGTAAAGGTGCACAGGGTCTTTTCGTCCCACTGCGGGTAAACGGCATCTTCACCGTTACTACAATTTCACCGAGCTCATGGCTGAGACAGTGTCCAGATCGTTACACCATTCGTGCAGGTCGGAACTTACCCGACAAGGAATTTCGCTACCTTAGGACCGTTATAGTTACGGCCGCCGTTTACTGGGGCTTCAATTCAATGCTTCTCCGAAGATAACATCTCCTCTTAACCTTCCAGCACCGGGCAGGTGTCAGGCCCTATACTTCATCTTACGATTTTGCAGAGCCCTGTGTTTTTGATAAACAGTCGCCTGGACCTCTTCACTGCGGCCCCGATTGCTCGGGGCGACCTTTCTCCCGAAGTTACAGGTCTATTTTGCCTAATTCCTTAGCCATGAATCTCTCGAGCACCTTAGGATTCTCTCCTCAACTACCTGTGTCGGTTTACGGTACTGGTACTAATTACCTGAAGTTTAGAGGTTTTTCTTGGAAGCCCTTAGGCGCACTATCTCTTTGTCCGAAGACTCCGAGTACTATCGTATTTCCCCAAGACGCGTGGATTTGCCTGCGCATCTTATAGGTAGGTACTTCAACGAACTATTCCGTCAGTTCGCGGCGCTTTCATCACTCCGTCACCCCATCACAGTAATTAGTAGTACGGGAATATTAACCCGTTAGCCATCGACTGTCCCTTTCGGGTTCGCCTTAGGACCAGACTAACCCACAGCTGATTAGCATAGCTGTGGAAACCTTAGTTTTTCGGTGTGCGGGTTTCTCGCCCGCATTATCGTTACTTATGCCTACATTTTCTTTTCTAACCAGTCCAGCATACCTGACGATACACCTTCAACCCTGTTAGAATGCTCCCCTACCACTTACAATTGCTTGTAAATCCATAGCTTCGGTAATACGCTTATGCCCGATTATTATCCATGCTCGTCCGCTCGACTAGTGAGCTGTTACGCACTCTTTAAATGAATGGCTGCTTCCAAGCCAACATCCTAGCTGTCTGGGCAGACAAACCTCGTTCTTTCAACTTAGCGTATATTTGGGGACCTTAGCTGATGGTCTGGGTTCTTTCCCTCTCGGACTTGGACCTTAGCACCCAAGCCCTCACTGCTGAGAAACATTATATAGCATTCGGAGTTTGTCAGGAATTGGTAGGCGGTGAAGCCCCCGCATCCAATCAGTAGCTCTACCTCTATATAACTTTACGCTCAGCGCTGCACCTAAATGCATTTCGGGGAGTACGAGCTATTTCCGAGTTTGATTGGCCTTTCACCCCTACCCACAGGTCATCCGAAGACTTTTCAACGTCAACCGGTTCGGTCCTCCACTGTGTGTTACCACAGCTTCAACCTGCCCATGGGTAGATCACACGGTTTCGCGTCTAACACTACTGACTAAAGCGCCCTATTCAGACTCGCTTTCGCTACGGATCCGTGACTTAATCACTTAACCTTGCCAGCAACGTTAACTCGTAGGCTCATTATGCAAAAGGCACGCCGTCACCCCACGAAAGGGCTCCGACCGCTTGTAAGCGTATGGTTTCAGGATCTATTTCACTCCGTTATTCACGGTTCTTTTCACCTTTCCCTCACGGTACTGGTTCACTATCGGTCTCTCAGGAGTATTTAGCCTTAGCGGATGGTCCCGCCAAATTCAGACAGGGTTTCACGTGCCCCGCCCTACTCAGGATACCACTATCTATTATACTCGTTACCCATACGGGGCTATCACCCTCTATGGCGTCACTTTCCAGTAACTTCCGGTTCCTTGTACATAAAATGTCGTGGTCCTACAACCCCAACAATGCCGTAACATCATTGGTTTGGGCTAATCCGCGTTCGCTCGCCACTACTTACGGAATCACTTTTGTTTTCTTCTCCTCCGCCTACTTAGATGTTTCAGTTCAGCGGGTTTGCCCACCTATCGGTGTACTATGTCTTCAACATAGTGGGTTGCCCCATTCAGGTATCTACGGATCAATCGGTGTGTGCCCGTCCCCGTAGCTTTTCGCAGCTTATCACGCCTTTCATCGCCTCTGAGAGCCTAGGCATCCCCCATACGCCCTTATTTTGCTTATTGTACCAATCATAAATTTAATTATGACCGTTTTTTTTTGTCTTTTGTTATTAAATAACAAAAAACGCTTTCTACTTTTTATTATTTTCTTATCTCAATATGTCAATGAACTTTTATCCTTTCGGATCTGTGGAGAATAACGGAGTCGAACCGTTGACCTCCTGCGTGCAAGGCAGGCGCTCTAGCCAGCTGAGCTAATCCCCCATTTTTCAATCTTAGATTGTAGAATTCAGATTTTAGATTTCTAATTCTTCTCTAATTTCCTTTGGTGAATTCCAACTTCTAGAATTTCCTTATTTAAGTATTTCAGTCTTTTTTAGTTTGTTGTTATTGTTGTTGTTTTTTATTAATAATTAATAATTAACAATCAACAATTCTAAAAAAGTAGTCCCGGGCAGACTCGAACTGCCGACCCCTACATTATCAGTGTAGTACTCTAACCAGCTGAGCTACGAGACTCTGTTTTACTTAATTTTCATTTTTTTTTAAATTAACAGCAAGAGTAATTGAATTTAGCGATTCAGATCCTTTAAATAAACATCTTTTTTCCTTAACGTGCATTACTGCTAACATTTAAGGCTCTAGAAAGGAGGTGTTCCAGCCGCACCTTCCGGTACGGCTACCTTGTTACGACTTAGCCCTAGTTACCAGTTTTACCCTAGGCAGCTCCTTGCGGTCACCGACTTCAGGCACCCCCAGCTTCCATGGCTTGACGGGCGGTGTGTACAAGGCCCGGGAACGTATTCACCGGATCATGGCTGATATCCGATTACTAGCGATTCCAGCTTCACGGAGTCGAGTTGCAGACTCCGATCCGAACTGTGACCGGTTTTATAGATTCGCTCCTGGTCGCCCAGTGGCTGCTCTCTGTACCGGCCATTGTAGCACGTGTGTAGCCCAAGGCGTAAGGGCCGTGATGATTTGACGTCATCCCCACCTTCCTCACAGTTTGCACTGGCAGTCTTGTTAGAGTTCCCGACATGACTCGCTGGCAACTAACAACAGGGGTTGCGCTCGTTATAGGACTTAACCTGACACCTCACGGCACGAGCTGACGACAACCATGCAGCACCTTGTAAATTGTCTTGCGAAAGATCTGTTTCCAAACCGGTCAATCTACATTTAAGCCTTGGTAAGGTTCCTCGCGTATCATCGAATTAAACCACATGCTCCACCGCTTGTGCGGGCCCCCGTCAATTCCTTTGAGTTTCATTCTTGCGAACGTACTCCCCAGGTGGGATACTTATCACTTTCGCTTAGCCACTGAGATTGCTCCCAACAGCTAGTATCCATCGTTTACGGCGTGGACTACCAGGGTATCTAATCCTGTTCGCTACCCACGCTTTCGTCCATCAGCGTCAATCCATTAGTAGTAACCTGCCTTCGCAATTGGTATTCCATGTAATCTCTAAGCATTTCACCGCTACACTACATATTCTAGTTACTTCCTAATAATTCAAGTTTAGCAGTATCAATGGCCGTTCCACCGTTGAGCGATGGGCTTTCACCACTGACTTACTAAACCGCCTACGGACCCTTTAAACCCAATGATTCCGGATAACGCTTGGATCCTCCGTATTACCGCGGCTGCTGGCACGGAGTTAGCCGATCCTTATTCTTACGATACCGTCAAGCTCCAACACGTTGGAGTGTTTCTTCTCGTATAAAAGCAGTTTACAATCCATAGGACCGTCATCCTGCACGCGGCATGGCTGGATCAGGCTTGCGCCCATTGTCCAATATTCCTCACTGCTGCCTCCCGTAGGAGTCTGGTCCGTGTCTCAGTACCAGTGTGGGGGATCTCCCTCTCAGGACCCCTACCCATCGTAGCCTTGGTAAGCCGTTACCTTACCAACTAGCTAATGGGACGCATGCTCATCTTTTACCGTTGTGACTTTAATAGTGATCTCATGCGAGACTGCTATGCTATGAGGTATTAATCCAAATTTCTCTGGGCTATCCCTCTGTAAAAGGTAGATTGCATACGCGTTACGCACCCGTGCGCCGGTCTCTAGTTCCGAAGAACTATACCCCTCGACTTGCATGTGTTAAGCCTGCCGCTAGCGTTCATCCTGAGCCAGGATCAAACTCTTCATCGTATATTTTTTATATTATATTGCGATGTCGTCTCTATCGGTTCTTTACGAATCTCTCGATTCCATTACTCTTATTCTTTTGTTTTAACATCTCTGTTAAAACGGCTGTCAATTCAATATGTCTACGAACGTGTCTTCTTGTGTTTGGCTTGTATTTCAAAGCGGGTGCAAAAGTAGAAAACTTATTTCTAAATGGCAAGAGTTTTTTGAAGTTTTTTTTAGAAAATTTACTTTCCTTTTTTCTTCTTTCTCCTTCCAATCTTTCAATGAGCTTCGCATATTTTGCGGGGTGCAAATGTAATATCCGTTTTCCATTCTCGCAAGCTTTTTTGAATTTTTATTTGAAATTTTATTTTCGTTTTGATTCCTTTTCTTGCCAGTATTTCGGTGAACGTCTGTCGCTGTTGCGGGTGCAAAAGTAGTCACTTTATTCACTTCTACAAGCTTTTTAGGGAAGTATTTTTGATGTTTTTTTCAAGTGGCTGATATAAGCACTTTTACAGGGATAAGTTTTTTAGTTCTGTTGCGGTTTTATGTAGTTTAGACAACAAACCCGACAGGTTTTGAAAACCTGTCGGGTTTAAAAGAACGCTGCGTTTTTGTTTTTTGGGTTGTTTTCTTTTGAAAACCTCCTCCCTAGCCCCGATAGAAGTGGAAATCCTTTTGCTTTTTTCTTTAAAAAGCAAAAGATTGTAGCGGATAGCGGGAGATGGCTTCTAATTAACTTCAAATTTCAAATTCTAAATTCCAAATTCCAAATTCCAAATTCCAAACTTGATGGCTTCGACTTCGCTCAGCCAGACAAAAGCACTCTTATTATATTTTTGCTCAGCCGGACAAAAAGCACTCTTATATACAGGTAAGCAAAAACAAACCCGACAGGTTTTGGAAACCTGTCGGGTTGTAGATATAATAGAACAATAAAATTAGTCGAAACGGATGGCTTTAACAGGAGAGATCTTTGTGATTATATAGGAAGGAATCAACAATACTATAAAACATACTCCAACAGTAAGCAAATTCAACAAAACAATGTACCCCCAATTAAAATAGACCGGCGCCTGATTTACATAGTAGTTTTCCGGATTCAAACTAACTACTCCAAACTGCTGCTGAATCAACAACAAAGCAATACCAATTAGATTACCCCAAAACAAACCCCGAACAATCAGATAGAACGCATTATACAAAAACACTTTTCGCACCGTCCAGTTATTTGCCCCCAATGCTTTTAGAATTCCAATCATTTGTGTCCGCTCAAGAATCAAGACCAATAGGGCCACAACCATATTAATAGTAGCAACCAATATCATTACCCCTAATATGACAATAATATTAAAATCAAAAAGCTGCAACCAATCGAATATATAACTGTACTTTTCGATTATTGTTTTGGTATCTAAATTAGACAACGTTTGATAGTAAATTTTCTCTCCCGTTGTTTTAATAGCATCAAAGTCATTAATAAATACTTCAAAGGCACCAATCTGATCAGCACTCCATTTATTTATCCTCTGAATATGCCTGATATCGCCAAATATATAGGTTGCGTCAAAATCCTGAAATCCTGAACTAAAAATTCCAGCGATTTTAAATCTACGACTATTAGGCATTTTACCCTTCTCCTCTTTTATAAAAAAGGTATTAAAACTATCACCAACTTTAAGATGAAGCCGGTTTGCAAGAAATCTGGAAATCAAAACATCCTCGTTTAAAGCTTTAGTATAGTCCGGCAATTTCCCTTCCACAAGATACTCTTCTATGTTCTTCCAGTCGTAATCTGCCCCAACCCCTTTAAAAACGATACCTTCAAAAGAATTTTCTGTTCTGATAATCCCGGCTTTCGTGGCGATTGCCTGAATATGACTGACTTCAGGAACCGATTTGAAATTGGGATAAAACTCTTGTTTTTTCGAAATTGGAACCAGTGTAACCTCTGAATTGTTATTATCGAAATTTGAGATTACAATCTGCCCATTAAAAGCAGAAACTTTATCCCGTATTTTTTTCTGCAAACCTATCCCGGTCGCAACAGAAACGATCATCATTATCATACCAATAGCAATAGCCGAAATGGCAATTTTAATGATAGGAGCCGAGATACTGCTTTTAAAGTCCCTGGCCGTAATAAGCCTTTTCGCTATGAAATATTCTAAATTCAAATTTTAAGTTGTCTTGAAATTATTAATTATTATCTATCCCTGATTGATTCAAACCAAAAATACATTTTAAAAAGTAAAAAAGAATTGCTTCTAAAAACAATTACCAATTATTTAAGGTCTTACAAAGGAAGTTTCTTTTTCATTTCTTCTACTATATTATATGCAGCAGGGCAAATCGCGACATTTTTTAAGGTTAAGTCGGCGATCTGATGAAACTTTTTGCGATCGGTATGCGGAAACTCTCTGCATGCTTTTGGACGAACATCGTAAATCATACAATAATTTTCACTGTCCAAAAAAGTACAGGGAACACTTTTTAACACATAATCCTTATCCTCATCAATTCGGAGATACTGCTCAATGAATTGCTGTGGTTTTTGCCTGAATGATTTTGAAATTCTTTCGATATCAGCCAAAGTAAATAAAGGCCCGGTTGTTTTACAGCAATTGGCACATTGCAAACAATCTGTTTTCCTAAATTCAGCATCATGCAAATCCTGCATCACGTAATCCAAATTCTTTGGTTGTTTCTTTTTAAGCTTATCAAAATACTTTTTGTTTTCGATATGCTTATCTTTGGCTAACTTATTTAAGTTATTTAAAATTTGCTTCAAGTTTAAAATTTAAAGTTGATGTGCAAAATTAAACAACTTTAAACTTGAAACCTTAAACTTTGAACTAAAATACGATGAAAGATCTTTTCGGGAAAGCTATGTATGATTTCCAAACCAATAATTCACCAGAGGATATTATTACTGAAACTTCAATTTCTGAAGAAGATGAGATGAGTGTGGATTATTTATTTCGTTCGTATAACGAAATGCCTAAACTCGAACAAAAAGCATTACAATTGGCATTCGGAAAAACTTTAGATGTAGGCTGCGGAGCGGGAAGTCACAGTTTGTCTTTACAAAAGGATCGCAATCTGGACGTTACAGCAATTGACATTTCACCAAAAGCAATTGAAACCTGCAAGCTGCGCGGGGTACAAAACGCCAAGGTTCAAAATATTCTAGATTTTGACGAAGGAAAGTTCGATACTATCATTTTATTAATGAATGGCGTTGGAATTTTTGGCAAATTAAACAACTGCAACCAATATTTATCCAAACTTAAGTCATTATTGAACCCCGGAGGACAAATATTACTTGACAGCTCAGACATTATTTACATGTTTGACGAAGATGAAGATGGAGGAAAATGGATTCCATCAAGTAATGATTATTATGGGGAGCTTGTTTTCAACATTTCATACAAAGGAGACAAAGAAGAACCTTTCGACTGGTTGTACCTGGACTACAACACCCTTCAAAATGCTGCTAATGCCAACGGATTAAAATGCGAATTGATCCTTGAAGGCGATCATTATGATTATCTGGCTAAACTTTCTTTATAAAATGTGTGAATTATGAACGAAACAGATTTAGAAAAACTAAAATATCCCATTGGAAAATTTCAAGCTCCAAAAGATTACAATGCTGAATATATTTCCACTAATATCGCCATCATCGAATCGTTTCCACATAAATTAAAAAAAGAAACTATTGATTTGACCGAAGAACAGCTCGACACTCCCTATCGTCCTGACGGATGGACCATTCGACAGGTAATTCATCATTGTGCCGAAAGTCATATGAACTGTTTTATCCGATTAAAATGGGCTTTAACAGAAAACAATCCGGTAATAAAGGCTTATGATGAAAAATTATGGTCGGAGCTTCCGGATAATCTGACCATGCCGATCGAACCAACCTTACAGTTATTGGAAGGATTACACTTCAGAATAGCCTATATCCTAAAAAATCTAAGCGAGGCAGATTTGGACAGATCGTTTATTCATCCTGAAAATAATTCCGAATATTTATTAAAACAAATTATTGGAATGTATGCCTGGCACAGCAACCACCATCTGGCCCATATCACCTCTTTAAAAAAGAGCAGAAACTGGGATTAGAACAGAATGTTTATTTGTTTTTACATCGCACTGCTCTATAAAAGAAAAAATCTCTTCAATTGAAGAGATTTTTTTTATACCTATTTAAGGAATATTTAAATATTTATGCGTTTGAAGCGAAACTCTCCATTTTGGATTGTTCATTACATAATCAACAATCAGAGGCGTCATTTCTTCTTTTTTACTCCATTCCGGCTGAAGAAACAATATGGCATTATCATTTACCAACTCGGCCTGCTCTTCTGCAAAAATAAAATCGTGTTTGTTGTAAATAATCACTTTTAACTCATGTGCATTATCATATACGGTTTGAGTAGGCAGTTTATTCTTTTTAGGCGAAAGACAAATCCAATCCCAAGTACCCGATAACGGATAAGCTCCTGAAGTCTCGATATGAACTTTCATATTTTTATCCTTCAACTTCTGAGTCAACAAACTCATATCCCACGTTAACGGCTCACCACCAGTAATCACAACAGTGTCGGCCTGACTTGATGCATTATTTACAATTAAATCAATACTTGTTGGCGGATGTAACTCAGCATTCCAACTTTCCTTCACATCACACCAGTGACAACCAACATCACAGCCTCCAATTCGTATAAAGTAAGCTGCTGTTCCGGTATGAAAACCTTCTCCCTGAATGGTATAAAATTCTTCCATCAAAGGCAACATGGCTCCTTTATTAACTTCTAATTGTATTTCTTTTGATAACATTATTTTATTTTAAAGTGCAAAGATAGTCAATTAAATACGGAACAAAAAAAACCGATAGTTCAAAGAAACTATCGGTTTTCTATTTAATTTAAAAACTTATATTATTTTAAAGCTTTTACAGATTGTGATGCATAAGCATTAGCAGGATCTAAAGCTAAAGTTTTATTGAAATATTCAACTGCTTTTACTTTATCAGTATTCGCATAACTAGCACCAATACTATTGTAAGCTTCCACTAATTTTTTCACTGTAGCAGGCTTAGCTAATTCTTCAGCACCTTTAGCAGTGATACTTGCAATGTATTCTTCGTAGTTTTTAATGATCAAATCATCTTTCTCCAACAAGTTGTTGATTCTTCCTTTGTACAAGTAAGCTTCACTGTAAGATGGAGAAGCTTCTAAGATTCTGTCAAAAGCAGCTTCAGCTTTTCCTAAAGCAACAGCATCTGCAGCACCATTCGTTTTATTTGCGTTAGCATAATAAAGGGCAATACCGTAATAAATATTATCATCTAAGTAGTTTTTAGACTCTTTGTTTGTTGTTCCAAACTCTAAAATAGCAGCTGCCTGAGCAAATTGTTTTTTTCCAAACAAAGCTTTTCCTAAATCACCAAGTTCTTCAACTACTAAAGGCTCTAATTCGATTGCTTTTTTGATATCTGCAACACCAGCATCAAAAGAAGACTGATCTACAGCTCCCTCTGCAGTAGTTCCTTTTTTAATTTTAGACAAACCTAAATACAAATAATCTCTACCAATTACTTTGTTTGAAGGTACTTTGATGTAATCTTCAATCGATTTGATCGCAACATCTACATTTCCATTTTCGTAAGCAGCATAACCTAAGTATCTGAAAATTCTTGGATTTACTTTATCTTCTGCAATCATTTTGTTTGCAACAGTCTCTAAGCTCTTATAATCTTTAACCAGGATTAAGAAATCAGCGTGACGCATTTTAGAATCTAAAGAGTAATCAGTTAGACTTAAGTATTTCTCGTAGTTCGTAATTGCATTTTGCATGTTTACTTTAGAAGTAGATGGTTTATTTCTTCCCCATTTGTAATAAGTCTCCGCCAATTCTCTGTAAACAGGACCATAATTAGCATTTAAAGCAATTACTTCGTTAAAAGATTTGATAGCCTCATCGTAAGATTTAGCTCCTTTTAACAAAACTCCTAATTGCATTTTAGCTCTTAAAAGTGTTGGATCTGCAGCAAACGCATCACGGTATGCTTTGTAAGCATCGTTTTGATTGTTTGCTCCATAGTATGCATCACCAATAGCCAAAAGTGCTGTTGCATTTTGAGGATCAATTGCCAAAGCACGTTTTAAATTTGCAACTGCATTAACATAGTCTGGTGAAGTAGAATTCATATAGGCTCTACCGATGTAGATAAACTCCTCTACATCTTTACGTTTCATATCTTTTATCGCCAAACCAAAATTTGCCTGAGCAGCAGTAGCATTTTTAGCATCAAGATCCAATTGACCTAATCCAATATAACTTAAGTTTTTCTTATCTGATGCCTGTAAACCATTTGCAAAATAAATTTTAGCAGAATCAATAATTGCCTGATTTAAATATACATTACCTAAAACAAAATTAGCTTCTCCATCAGATGGTTTTGCTTTGATGATTGATTTTAGCAATGATTTTGCTTTTTGAAATTGCTCAGCGTCGATTGCCTTTTTAGCTTCTTTGATATCTTGCGCTTTTACTACAGTAGCTGAAGCAACTAAGGCAAGACTAAAAATTTTAAATTTATTCATCTTTATTTGTAATTAATTTATTCTTTATCTTTTAATATTTGATTCCTTATTTTAAGTTTTCTTCCAGGTGTTCTAATCGGTAACAAACCCGATTTCAGAACAATCCTTTGTCCAATATCACCGGCAATAAAGGATGCAAACCCCATTCCCAAACCAGAATAACCCTGGCAATTAATGATAAACAAATCACGTGCCAAAGGGTATTTTACTTCAGCAAGGTCATTTTGAGTTGGGCTGTAATATTGATTACTATTTAATCCTTTTACGCTCAACACATTGATTTTCTTCACTACATCTGCCATGTTTGCTGAAGGCTGAGAAAGCCAATTCACCCCTACAACCCCAATCATGCCGTCGTTTTCAGATACAAACTTGATAACCTCGTCGTTTGTTTTAAAGGAAAACACTCCTTTTGCCGGAATGTCTTTAACTTTGGCCAGTTCCTTCATATAACGCACGGTACTTGAATTTGGATTATCAAACACCAGTCCTTTAATTCTTGGATCAGGCTTACCCTGCATAAAATCGATTACCGTTTTCAACGCAATTAATGTATCATTATTGCCTTTGTTTGAAATAAAAGCAATTGCATCACTTGCAAAAGGCGTAACTCGAGGGTTTATTTTACTTTTTTCAAATTTAGCCAATTCTTCCTTAGTCAAATCTCTCGTTGTAACAACCACCTTTGCTTTCTGATTCAATAAATCATTTATAAGCTCAGCTTCCGATTTAGGCTTAACCGCTATTTTAGCACCGTAATAGGTTCCTTCAAAAACAGCTACCTGATCATCAACGATAGGCTTTATAGTTTCATCGACAGTAATATCCATCGATCCTTTTAAAATTGTTTCTTTATCGCTTTCATTTTTGCTTTTTTGGTTACACATGGCAAACAAAAAAACAAAAACAACTAAGCCTGCAATTTTACTATACTTTAACATAATTACTCTGCATTTGAATTAATTAATCTCAAAAAACGAATTGCCGAATATACGATCAGTAATCCACCAAAAGCATATCTGTATTTTGGTTCCATATCCAGCGGAAGTTTCTCCCAAAACATAATCATTAAACCGAGTACAAGATATATTAAAAAAAACAGTATTCCTAAAACAAGAAGAAATCGCTCTTTGAGCGATTTCTTCTGAATATTATTAAGCATATCTTTTAACATTATTCTGCAGATTGAATAGTAATAGGCAGAGAGTAAAGTACCCTAACTTTTTTACCATTTTGCTCGCCAGGAGTCCATTTTGGACATTTTTTAAGAACACGAATTGCTTCTGCTCCTGTACCGTAACCGATATCCCTTAAAACTTTAATGTCGGTTAATGAACCGTCTTTTTCAACTACAAAAGTAACATAAACTTTACCTTTTAAACCTTCTTCTTCCGGAGTCTTGTAATTGTTTCCTACGAATTTGTAGAATTTCTCAATTCCTCCAGGGAAATCTGGTTTTACTTCGATACCTGCAGTATTATAAACATTGTTATCTTCCTGAATGATCTCTGTAACTGGTCCTTTACCAACTGGCTCATCAACAGTTAAAACTGCGTCCGGATCTCCTTTGATGGTTTCGTTACCTACTTTTTTATCTTTAAGTTCCTCAATTTTCGGAGGATCTTCAGTAACTTCATTTGCCTTAGCAACAACCGGCTTCACAAACTTCACCTGATCCACTTTTGGTGGTGGCGGTGGTGGTGGTGGTTGATTTGGCTTTACTTCCTCTTTTTTAGGAGGTAATTTTACTGTAGCAATTTTGATATCATTATTCACATCTTCTTCACTAGAATCTGGTAAAAAGCTTGCAATAAGAGGAGCTGCAACAGCAAAGCTAAAAATAACCGATCCAATAATAAGCGACTTTACAGTCGTCTTACCGTTCGATTTTCTTAACTCATATGCACCATATATCTTATTACGCCCTTCGAATACGATATCAAGCCATTGATTTTTGATTATATCTAATTTCATTTTTTTAGATTTTAGTGTATTAAAACAAAATTACTTTTGCTCAGGCTTATCTATCAATTTTGTTTCCTCTGGACTAAACTCAGGAACGATAGCATAAGTCTCAACTCCCGAAATAGCCATTTCATCCAAAATATCTACTAAATTTCTGTAAGTAGATTTTTTTGTTGGTTTAATAATGACAATAATTCCATTCTTAGGTTTCCCTAAAGCTGTAGAATATTCTAAAACCGATTTCTTTCTTTTTAGAACTTCTCTACGAATTCCGTCTTTACCATATGCAATGTCTTTAGGTCCGGCAATAGGAGTCGCTAACAACCCCATATAATAAACTATTTTATTATCTGCACCTAACATTACAGTCATAGTACGATTCTCATCTACTTTAGTCGGTTTCTCTAGTTTCTCATCATCCTCCTTATTTGGCAACGACAGATCCATCGATTGAGGTTTTGACAACGATGTGGTTAACATAAAGAATGTGATCAATAAGAATGCCAAATCTACCATCGCCGTTAAATCGACTTTCGAGTTTTGCTTTTTACTTCTTACTTTACCACCTTTTCCGCCACCACCGTCGCCGGTATTTAATTCAGCCATTTTAGTGTATCTTTTTTAATTAAAAGTCTTTTCCTCTCATACCCGTAACTAAGTTAAAGGAATTGATTTTTTGATCTTGTAAAATATCCATAATCTTTTTGATTTGTGGATACTGCTCTTTAGCGTCACCTTTGATCGCAATCTGCAATTCTTTATCATCAAGGTCAATTGCGGCTCTTCTTGAAACTAAAAGCCATTCTTTTAATTGATTGTCTAAAGAATCAATTGGAATTCCAGGTTGATCAGCTTTTACTCTATCCGCCGCTTTCATAGCGATGATTTGCTTCAAATTTGCTACTGGTACACCGAAGTCATCCATTAAGGCAAATTTTGTTTTATCATCTTCTGAGAAAGTAACACCGAATTTAGCTCCCATTCCTTCAAGAGTTCTTTTACGAATCTCTCTTCCTTTGATATCAAAAAACACTTTGCTTTTTCCGTCTGCTCCTTTACCGATCGTAATAATTGCCAAATCAGAATCTGGTAATTTACTTTGAACAGTAGAAGAAGGCATATCTACAGGAAGTGCTTCTGGCACCTTAGCAGTAGCGGTCAAAATAAAGAACGTAAGCAAAAGGAACGCAACATCACACATGGCAGTCATATCTGTCGATGTTGACTTTTTTTTCATTTTTATTTTAGCCATTCTCTTTTATTTTATTTTGATAATAATTAATTATATAGTATCAAAAATTAATTATTGTTTCAAACTTCCTCTGAATCTTCTGTAAGTATTCACGATTGTAGTACCAGCCTCATCGATAGAGTAAGTTAAATCATCAATTTTAGCAGTAAAGAAGTTGTAAGAAACGATCGCTAAGATTGAAGTAGAGATACCTGTTGCAGTGTTGATAAGTGCCTCAGAAATACCTGTTGCAAGAGCAGCTTGGTCTGGAGTTCCAGCAGAAGCTAACGCACCAAACGCTTTAATCATACCAGATACAGTTCCTAATAATCCTCCTAAAGTTCCTAATGATACTAAAGTAGAGATAATAGTCATATTTTTTTCTAACATTGGCATTTCTAATGAAGTAGCCTCTTCAATTTCTTTGTGGATTACTTCTGAAGCTTCTTCACTGTTGAAACCTTCTTTTTTAACATCTTGATATTTAATCAAAGCAGATTTAATTGCGTTTGCAACTGAACCTTGTTGTTTGTCACATGAAGCGATAGCAGCCTCGATGTTTCCTTCTTTAATACTTCCTTGTACATTTTTCATAAATGTATCTAAGTTAGCTTTACCAGCAGCTTTACCGATAACAATGAATCTTTCAATAGAAAAAACAACAACCATTAAAAACATACCTAATAATACTGGTACGATAAAACCTCCTTTATAAACCTGTCCTAATGTATTTATAGGGTGACCAGTTTCTGGGTTACCACCTTCGAAGTTAGCTGCATCTCCCATGATTACTTTCCAAATAAACACCCCAACTAAAATACACGCTACAATAATGATTCCAGTAATCATTCCTCCTCCGTTTGAAGTGCTTTCTTTTTTAACTTTAACGTTTGCCATTTTTTTTAATTTTAATAGTTTTAAATAATTTTATTTTTTAGTTATATTTAACTTGTAGAGGAGCAAATTTATACGTTTAGTTTAAATAAAAAAACTTTTTTTAATTTAATTGAAGGAAATTTAACGTCAATTTAAAAAATATCTCATTAAATTGCTGACTGTGTTTTCTAGATAAAACAAAAAAAAGGACTAATAATGGGAAAATTACAACGTTTTAGTAAATATTCAAACAATCCTTTGATATCTTCTTAAAAAGTTGCGAAATTATTTTTTATATAATTTTCAACCAAAAAAGGCTTTTTCTTACTAAAAATAAAGAACCAAAAATGTTAAAAAATCGAGCAATACTCTTATAATCATCTAAATTACAAATAAAAACATGAATAAAAAAGATAATTTCATTCAGGATATAAATAATGGCTATGTTTCTAAGGGCGACAGCATCATTCTTGGCAGTGCCATTCTGGACGGAGAACCTCTTGGGGAGGCTCATGTGAAGATTCCCCTGAAAACATTAAACCGCCACGGATTAATAGCCGGCGCGACCGGAACAGGAAAAACCAAAACCATTCAGGTTTTCTCTGAACAACTTTCGAATGCGGGGATTCCTGTTTTGATGATGGATATTAAAGGTGACTTTAGCGGAATTGCCGAAGAAGGTAAAGAAGAGGGGTTTATAACCGAGCGTCATGCCAAAATAAATATACCTTATAATGTAGCTTCTTTTCCTGTTGAGTTAATGTCGCTTTCCAAACAAAACGGGGTTCGTTTAAGAGCAACAGTTTCGGAGTTTGGTCCGGTTCTTTTCTCCAGGATTTTAGATCTGAATGACACACAGGCGGGTGTGGTGGCTGTTATTTTTAAATATTGCGACGACAATAAAATGCCACTGTTGGATTTAAAAGACATCAAAAAGGTTCTCAATTATATTACCGAAGAAGGCAAAGATGAAATAGCCTCCAATTATGGCAAAATCTCTACCGCAACTACCGGCACGATTTTAAGAAAAATAATCGAACTGGAACAACAAGGCGGTGATTTGTTTTTTGGAGAGCTTTCGTTTGAAATTGATGATCTGATGCGAATTGACGAAAATGGAAAAGGATATGTAAACATTATCCGATTGACAGATATTCAGGACAAACCTAAATTGTTCTCGACTTTTATGTTGAGCTTACTGGCTGAAATTTACCAGCAAATGCCAGAGAAGGGAGACGTTGTACAACCGGAACTCGTGATTTTTATTGATGAAGCGCATTTGATCTTTAACGAAGCTAGCAAGGCATTACTGGAACAAATTGAAACGATTGTAAAACTAATTCGTTCTAAAGGTGTCGGAATTTATTTTGTAACCCAAAATCCGATGGATGTCCCGAGTGGTGTATTGGCACAATTGGGTTTAAAAATCCAACATGCGTTAAGAGCTTTTACGGCCAATGACCGTCAGGCGATTAAAAAAACAGCAGACAATTATCCTACTTCACCTTATTATAAAACCGATGAGCTGCTAACGAGTTTAGGAATTGGAGAAGCTTTGGTAACAGCCCTGAATGAAAAAGGTATCCCTACTCCTCTTGTTGCCACGATGATGCGTGCTCCAATGAGCCGAATGGATGTTTTAACTCCGGACGAAATTGAAACCATCAACAGCAAATCAAAACTGGTGAAAAAGTATGTTGAGGAAATAGATCGCGAAAGTGCCTACGAAATTCTAAACAAAAAAATTGAAGAAGCCACGCAGGCTGCGGCACAGCAAGAAGAAGAAACACCAGCAAGATCATCTAAGTCCGAGCCAAGCACCGCAAGCGTTGTTGGAAAATCGGTTTTAAAAGTGGTTACTAGTGCTACTTTTATTAGAGGTGTATTTGGAGTTCTGTCCAAAATCTTTAAGAAGTAACAATTATCAATGGCAATATCAAAAATCAATGGCAATTAAAACGTCCGCTTTAAATTGATTTTTGATATTGCTATTGATTTATTTTTGTAGTAATTCGAGAATTTTATGCTCTACTTCGGGCGTATCCCAGATATTTTCGATATTGTCGATTCGCAATATTTGTTCCATAATTACATTTTGAAAATCTCCAATCGCCAGTGCTTCGCTGTAAGGGCGATCGCTAAAAGTTACCCGGCTGTAAAGCGGAATCCATTTATCGGGATGTTTGTCTGAGAAGGCTTTTTCAATTTTCTTTTGCAATAAGAATTTCTCATCGGCCGTTTTGGTACTCATTTCCATAAAATTGCGATAAGACAATTCGGCAATTGCATCGGCATTTGGTTTACGTGAGATCTGATATTCGTCGAAGATTTTCTTCCAGTCGTCTCCGTATTTTTCGATCATTTCGTTCAAAACCGTAATATCTTCAAAACCTGCATTCATCCCTTGTCCGTAAAACGGAACAATAGCATGACAGGCATCTCCTATCAAAGCAATTTTATCTTCGTAAGTCCACGGAAAACATTTCATGGTCACCAAAGTACTGGTTGGATTTTTAAAGAAGTCATTTGCCAATTCAGGAATCACTTCGATCGAATCGGGGAAGTTTTTCGTAAAGAAATCTTCTACCATTTTACGATCTGTAAGTGACGCAAATGAGTTTTCCCCCTCAAAAGGCATAAACAAAGTACAGGTAAAACTTCCATCCAGATTCGGAAGTGCAATTAACATGTATTCGCCACGTGGCCAAATATGGAAAGAGTTTTTATCTAATTTATGTGAAGCATCAGCATTTGCCGGAATATTCAGTTCTTTGTATCCCATATTCAAAAATTCCTGCGAATAATTGAACATGCTCTGACGCTGCATTCGGTGTCGGATTCTCGAAAAAGCACCATCGGCACCAAAAACCATATCGTATTTTTTCTCTTCCCATTCTCCTCTTTCGGTTTCCCCTATATGCAAAGTAGCATCACTTAGGGTTACATCCCAGATTTTTTGTTCAAAAAGAAATTCTGCTCCGGCTTCTTCCGCAAGGTCAATCATTTTCCGATTGAGTGTTCCTCTGGAAATGGAATAGATCGATTCACCTTCCTGCCCGTAATTCTGAAAATTGAGTTTATCGACCAAATGAATGGCTCGTTTGTCCATCGGAATAGCGATTTCCCGCACGGCATCTCCTACACCTACGCCATCGAGTGCTTTCCAGCCCCGGTTAGACATTGCCAGATTAATAGAACGACCCGAAAAATTAATTTTGCGAATATCAGGACTACGATCATAAACATGAACGGTGTGACCTGCTTTTTTAAGATAAATTGCCAATAGCGATCCTACTAATCCGGAACCGACAACAGCAATTTTTAGTGAAGTTTGCATCAAGAAAAATCTAAATATAAGATCGTAAAAATAAGTAATAATTACACATAAGCTTTAAAATAAACAAATTATTTACTGTAACGGCTCACAACGGTTTTGATTTTTGTTAGGATTCAGAGTTAATTTAAAAATATAACAAATTGTTATTTTATTCGGTTTATCTAAAAAAATTAAGCCCTTACTTTCGTATTCGGTTTTACCTTAATATATATCAAAATCATGGACAGCAAAATTTTACAATCAGAAATCATTCTGGAAAACGAAAAAGTAGTATTAATTCCGTTTGAAAACGAAAGAAACAATGAGCTTAAAGAAATCATTTTTGACGATGCTATCTGGAAATATATGGGTATGTATGTTCGCAATGAAAAAGACTTTGAAAGCTACATTCAAAATACCTTAGAGCAAAAAGCCGCCGGAATTTGTTATCCTTTTTTAATTGTTGATAAAGCGACCAACAAGATTGCCGGAAGTACAAGATACGGCTACCTTAATCCTACCAGTCAAAAATGTGAAATTGGCTGGACCTGGTACGGGAAACAATTTCAGGGAACAGGTTTAAACAAAGCCTGTAAGTTTGAGTTGCTAAATTTTGGTTTTGAAAACATCCAATTCCGAAGAATCCAGCTCAGTGCCGATCTCGAAAACAAAAAATCGCAACGCGCCATTGAAAAATTAGGTGCCACGAAAGAAGGTGTTTTCAGGAACAATTATATCGATTCGGAAGGAAAGAGCAAAGATGACGTGTATTACAGCATTATTTCCGAAGACTGGGAGGCTATTAAAACGGAATATTTCCCTGAATTTATATAGGAAAACCGCCTCAACTATTGTGATAGAAAATTGGTATTTTAGCTTATTCTAAAATACCTCTTCTATGACGGAACTGCAGACCATATACCAAAGAACCATAAAATTTGCCGCAAAAAAACATGCCGACCAAAATCAGGTAATTCCCGGAACTAACTTACCCTATGTTGTTCATTTAAGCAATGTAACAATGGAAATCCTGTTGGCTACGCAAAACACAGCGTCATTTAATACTGCATTTGCAATTCAAATTGCATTACTACACGATATACTTGAAGATACCCAAACTATATTTGAAGAGCTTGTAACCGAATTTGATGAAGAAATTGCTCAGGCTGTTCTGGCCTTAACAAAGGATTCTAAAATTCCTAAAGAAGAAAGAATGGCTGATAGTCTGGCCCGAATTAAAGAATTATCAAAAGAGGTATGGGCTGTGAAATTAGCTGACCGAATAACTAATTTACAGGTTCCGCCAGAAAACTGGAGTGTGGAAAAGATAAAAGAATATCAGCAACAAGCTGTACAAATTCTAAACACGCTAAAAGGCGGCAACGCTTATTTAGAGAAAAGACTCTCCGAACGAATTGAAAATTATTTAACGTATTGTACCGTTGAAGAATTATAGGCAACAACTCATCAAAACATAATCTCAAAATGAATCTATATTCAGAACATTATGTAAGCGAAAAAAGCGAGCGGTTTGTTAATAAAATTTGGTGTCTGGACAATGGCAATGGCGAAACGACAATTGAAAACAAACTCGTTTTACCCAACGGCTGTTTTAATCTTGCTATTGTGAGTGGAACCTCGATAGAAGTTCACACGAGTAAGCAAAAATACGAGATGAACGAAGGATTCTACTTTTGTTCGCAAATGACAAATAAGGTTTTGGTTAATATCAGGCCTAAAACCAAAGTTACCATCATTCAGTTACAACCCTGGACGCTTTCGATGTTTCCTCAATATGATTTGAGCAATTTTAGCGATTCTATTCTCAAAATCAATCCGAACGAACTGCCTTTTGCTGCTAAAACAGCTTATAATTTAAGCAATGACATTTCGGTATTGCTGACGATACTAAATGCTTATTTCGAGGAATTAAGTTTTACAAACCCTGACAAGAATACCATCGAAAGAATCTGTGAGATCATTAAACTTCGCAATGAGGAAATTTCGGTTTCGGAAATTGGGGAAGATTTAAAAGTCTCTCAGCGTTTATTACAGATTAAGTTTAAAGCAGCAACCGGACTTACCATTAAAAAATACATCCAGATTCTGAAATTCAGAAAATCGGTGGATCAAATGGTGCATTCCAATTTAGAGAAACTCAGTCTGACTGAAGTTGCGCTTTATAACAAGTATTTTGATCAGTCGCATTTTATAAAACAATTTAAAGGGGTTATGAAAACGACTCCCAAAACGTTCAACTCTAGTTTATATTTTCTTTCTCAAAAAAGATAGGATTTCGCATTTGTACAATTTTTAGATTTTAGATTGCAGTACTATTGCACCATCATCAATCAACCAAACCAATATAAAATGAAAACCAATCCCTCTATTTTTCAATTAAAAGTTTTTTTAATTGCAATGTTCCTTTTCCAGTTCCAAACCGGATTCTCTCAGGAAAAAAAAGGCTCCGAATTGTACCAAACGATTATGTCAAGAGACAGTCTTCTTTTTAATGTCGGTTTTAATACCTGCGACATCAGTCAGTTTGAAAATCTTTATACTGACGACTTTGAATTTTATCATGATAGAGATGGTCCTTCTGACAAGGCCACTTTTTTAGTCAACCTTAAAAAGGTTTGTGCCGTTCTGTTGAAACGTACAAAGCAAGAAGGTATCTTGTTCCGGGCAGCACCGAAGTTTATCCGCTTTATAATAAAGGCGTATTGTATGGTGCGGTCCAAATGGGAATTCACCAATTTTATGAAAAATCAATAGGGAAAAACGAATCTTTTGCAGATGCCAAAGAAAAATTTGGCAGCACGGCGCGATTTACACACGTCTGGCTTTTAGCAAATGGCGTTTGGAAACTCAAAAGATCATTTAGTTACGATCACCAATATGTCAGTACTGCGGGTACCAAATCGGATATTTTTGACAACGATGCCGAAATTAAAAAATGGCTGGTACAAAACAATATTCCTGCACTGGGAATTGGTCTGATCAACGATGGAAAATTACAGGAAGTAAAAGTGTTTGGCGAACTCAAAAAAGGAGTTGCAGCACCTTATAATTCGATTTGGAATGTGGCTTCTTTAACCAAGCCTGTTACTGCAATGGTTACTTTAAAATTAGTGAGTGCCGGAAAATGGGATCTCGACGAGCCCCTTTACAAATACTGGACAGATCCGGATATTGCAAATGATCCTAATACTAAATTGCTAACGACCCGAATTGTCTTAAGTCATCAAACCGGTTTTCCAAACTGGAGATTTATGAACAAATCAGGCAAACTGGATTTTAAGTTTAAACCCGGAACAAAATACCAATATTCGGGAGAAGGTTTAGAGTATTTGAGAAGGGCCTTAGAGAAGAAATTTCATAAAACGCTGGATCAGTTAGCCAGTGAATTGGTTTTTAAACCTTTAAAAATGAACGACACTCAGTTGGTCTGGAACGATAAAATTGATTTGTCAAGATATGCCATTGGTTACGACAATAAAGGGAATGCTTATGAACCTACTAAAAACAAAACCGCAAATGCTGCCGATGATTTACTAACGACTATTGAAGATTATGGAACATTTTTATGCAGCGTTATGAACAGCGACGGACTAAGCAAAAAAGTTTTTGAAGACATGACTTCTCATCAGGTTCAAACCAAAAAAAATAAATATTTCGGACTGGGTTTTGAAATTTATGATTTAGGAGATAACGATTATGCCTTATCGCATGGCGGAGCGGATCAGGGCGTTCAAACCATTTTCTTATTGCTTCCAAAAACCAAACAGGGTCTGCTTATTTTCACCAATGTTGATGATGGTTATAAGGTTTATGAAAAGATTGTAACACATTATTTTGGTGAAAAGGGTCAAAAAATAATTGATATAGAAACGAAATAAATCCTTATTCGGAAATCCATGCTAAAGTTATTTATCCTTATTGTGCAATTTTTAGGTGAAGTGCTTTTCGCCTAAACCAACTCAGCCATTTTAGAGATACATTTTGAAGAGGTGGAATTTATCCTCATGCCCGAACAAGAAATAAAGATTGAAAGGTAAAGAAAATTGTTAGTTATGAGCATAGACCTTTAAAATAGTAGCATTGCGTCTATGCTCTCCCGCTAGTGTGTTAAAAAAAGATAAAAAAAGGATTGATTCTGAAACTTAATTAAAAATGAGTCGTCTAACAAAAGACGACAACATAATCCTGCACAGATTACGGAGTTTCAATCATCAAATCAAAAATCAATCACTGGTTTACTAACCTTAATCATCAATCAATATGAAGCAACCAATCAAACTAGTTGTTCTTAGCGTTCTTTTCCTTTTTTTCGCTATAAACATCTCTTCCGCACAGGACAAAGCAAAACAAATTGACCAACTTTTAAGTACGTACAATCAATACGGACAATTTAATGGTTCGGCACTGGTTACCGAAAATGGAAAAGTCATTTTTAAGAAAGGATACGGTTCTGCCAATATGGAATGGAATATTCCGAATCAGCCCAATACCAAATTCAGATTGGGCTCGATCACCAAACAATTTACAGCCTTTTTAATAGTCAAATTAGTTGAAGATGGAAAACTAAAACTAGATGTTCCTATCACTACGTACTTACCAGATTACCCTAAAGAAACCGGCGATAAAATAACGCTTCATCACTTACTTACACATACTTCGGGAATTCCAAATTACACTTCTTTACCTGATTTTTTCAAAGATAAAAGCCGAAATCCTTATACCCCTGAAGAGTTTGTTAAAACATTCTCTAATTTACCGCTTGATTTTACTCCGGGTGAAAGATTCAGCTATAGTAATTCCGGATATTTCCTTTTGGGATATATTATCGAAAAAGTTACCGGAAAAACATACGAGCACTATTTGCAAGAGACCATCTTTACGCCATTGAAGATGGTGAATTCCGGCTATGATCACCCCGAAGTCCTCTTGGAAAACAGAGCTGCCGGTTATGAGAAAAACGCCAAAAAAATTAGTAATGCTTCCTATATCGATATGAGTATACCTTACGCAGCAGGTTCTTTATATTCTACGGTGGAGGATTTGTACCTATGGGATCAGGCGCTTTATGCCAATAAAATACTTTCTGCGGCATCAACAGAATTATTGTTCAAACCTTACATCAGCACAAGAAAAAATGAGTCTTACGGCTACGGATGGGTTGTCAGCGACAACAATAAAGGAAAAGATGCCGCCCAATTAAAAATTGTTGAACATGGTGGTGGAATCAATGGTTTTAACACCAATATCGTTCGTATTGTGACGGATAAAAATCTAATTGTTTTACTCAACAACACCGGCGGAACTGTTTTGGATGAAATGAGCAATGCGATCAGAGCCATTTTGTACAAACAATCCTTCAACCAGCCGAAAAAATCTTTGGCGTTTGAGCTTTTGGATGTTTTTACAGAACAAGGAGTTACAAGCGGAACGGCTGCCTATGCCAAATTAAAAAACGATCCTACTTACGCTATCAAGGAAAACGACATGAATGACGTGGGCTATCAACTTTTACAAAAAAGAAAAATTAAAGAGGCGATCGAGATTTTTAAAATAAATGTCGAGACTTTTCCAAAATCCGGAAACGCGTATGATAGTTTAGGAGAAGCCTATTTGGCTGATGGGGATAAAAAACTTGCGTTTGTAAATTATTCCAAATCAGTTGAACTGGATCCCAAAAATGAAAACGGCAAAAAAGTATTAGAAGAAATTTCGAAAAACAATACAAAATAACACTCACTAAACTTCTTTAAAAACTCCGATAAAACTGATTCTGAATCTGTTTTATCGGAGTTATTTTTTGTTACAATTTCTAACAATCAGATTCGATAATTAAATATTTAAAATAGTATTTTAGCACCGCCCAAAAAAACGATAATAAATCCCAAATCAACCTGATTTACAACAAGAACTGTTGTAAACTGTTTTACTTAACCTATGAAAAAATTAAAGAAACAGACTCTTTTAGTGTTCGTACTATGCATGTTTATTCCGCTCATCGGTAATTCTCAAACCTCTGGAAAAACAGTCCCAATGCCTTCTCAGCAAAACAAGATTATAATTGATAAAATTGTGGAAGCTGCAAATTACAAAACCTATGTGACCGATTTTTGCCTGGCAACCATCAACGAGGCTGCGCTTAAAGAAAAATGGAACGATCAAAAAACAGTCGAAATAACCGGAAGTATCAACTATAAAAACTTCCGTGACGCTGTTTACAATATGTTTGCTTTTTATAACGAAATAGAATTAGAAGCATTACTAAAAACGTACCAAAAAGATACTGTATACCAAACTACAAATGTCATGGTTACCAACGATGCACTAGGCTATAACCTTGAAATATTTGCGAATGATATTGTTCGTGGCAGGTATAAGTAAATTGTTAATGGTTAATTATTAATGGTTAATTGTGGAACGTGAAACTTGAAACCTGAAACTTGAAACCTGAAACTTGGAACCTGAAACTTGAAACTTGAAACCAAAAACACTATTTCGCTTTTGGTTTTAAAACTAATTTGGTTGATGTTTTAACAATCTCCTCTTTATTCAATTTCATTTTTCTGAATTTTCCGGCGTTGTACATTTCGGCCTGGTCGTCATAGTGTTTGCTAAACGGGTTACCGGACTGTCCTGTTGGCAAAATACTCCAGCTGTTTTCGATATCTGAAAAATCAATAACCCTTCTGGTTGAAGGTCCGCCTTTTACATGATACTCTCCTTCTTTATTGAATCCAAAAAACTGGTTGTTTATCACCTCATTTGATCCGGGAGCAGCAAAAGGTCCTACGTTAAAAAGTCGGCGTAAAGCAGCAATTTTCCCCAGAGGATGTTGGTGTTCTACGGTATGTGCTTTCCCCCAGTGCCAATCTGCTACGGTATTACCCAATTGCTCCTGAAGTCCTGCTACCGCTTCATGAAATGATTTTGAAACAATATCACTTCTGGTTTCTTTTTTATTTTTGGTTTTGATATCGTCCCACCAAACGGAGTTTTCCTTTTCAATTTGTCTCGCTATAATTTGTTTCCCCAGAGAAGTATCCAGGTATAAACTAAAATTATCAGCCCCATCTCGTCTTCAAAAGTATTTTTTAAATACAGATAAACCCATTTATTATAAATCGTTGGTCCAACATCCTCCAGATTATTGGTTCCTTTCCATGCCTGTAAAACGCTTATCACTTCTTTTTCTTCTGCTGAAAGCGAACTGCCGGCTACAGCTGCAATCAGTTGCTGCACTACTCCCGGTGAAACGGGTGAAGTGTTGTCAAAAATCATCTTGCTGATCGCTTCTTTATCCCAATCTGATTTTGCATCCATTATAGCTGAAATTCTTTTTGCACGATCTTCCGGTAAATAATAACCCGGATATAGAAAACCATCAATAGCTTCAGGCTGATTATTTGCGGAATACACATACCCCCATTTTGGATTCTCAGCAGAAGGATTTTTCGAAAAATCTAAATACTCTTTAATATCATCTTTGCCACTTGCACCATCCAAAATAAGAAAAGTGTTTACGCCTTTATCGTGCTTATAAAGTTTTCCGGTTGCCCACCATGCGACATTTCCTTTGGCATCACCATACATTACATTCAAGCCCGGTGCCGCAACCAGCGAAACTGCTTTTCTAAAATCGTCTTTGTTTTTAGCATGTGAAAGTCCGTAAACCGCATCTAAAATCTGAATGGGCTGTTGTGTATACACCCACGACATGGCAATAGGATTCTTTTTATCTAAATGATCCAATACATCATTCATAATTGGCCCGTGACGACTTGATTTAACCGTCAAAACCACATCTGAGGTATCTTTTACTTTTATCGTTTTTTTCAGGGTCGTATAGGCCGCAAAACCTGTTGGGGTCTGATACTGGTTTGAATCACCACTTTTGT
The DNA here is from genome assembly GCF_025947345.1 of Flavobacterium sp. N502536. Lineage (NCBI taxonomy): Bacteria > Pseudomonadati > Bacteroidota > Flavobacteriia > Flavobacteriales > Flavobacteriaceae > Flavobacterium > Flavobacterium sp. N502536. The sequence continues at coordinate 1,229,339 of NZ_CP110011.1, forward strand.
TTTTTTCCTGATAAAAATCGATATCATCATTCTCAAACATCGTCAGTCCGTAAGCATAATTGCGGTTGTGCGCCAATAGCGGATAAGGTGTTCCGGCCAGATAACAGCCGTACAATTCAAAATCAGGTGTTATCAAATGGGCTTCGTACCAGGTCGCAGGCTGCGAAAAACTGATATGCGGATCGTTTGCAAAAATCACTTTTCCGCTTTTCGTTTTAGTTGGTCCCGCCACCCAGCTGTTACTTCCCACAAAAGGAGGTATCAGTGAGTTGTCCAGCAATGCCGCCACCGACTTTGAAATGGCAGTATATTCCTCGATGTTTTCTTTTGAATTTTTGATTCTTGTGGTGTTGAACTCCCCTTCAATTCCTAAGTCTTTCAAATATTCGACACCATATTTATCGCGGACGAAGGTTAATAATGGATCAGTTTTTTGAGCCATGGCAAAACTAAAAGACATGTATCCAAAAATATTGTACACGTCTTTGATCGTGAATTTTTCTTTTTTCACCCCTACCAGCGTAAACTCAACCGGAGTTGGTCCTTCTTCCAAATATTGATTTATTCCGTCCAGATAAGCCATTGTCATTTTATAACTCTGACTGTTCGGATCTAATTTCGCAATGGCTTTTGCCGAAGCTTCTTCGATACCGATTCCGGAGAAAAATTTATCATTTTTTAGTGCAACCGATCCAAAGATTTCCGACAATTTTCCGGGTGCGATTCTTCGAAGTAATTCCATTTGCCATAATCGTTCCTGTGCATGAACGTAACCCAGGGCGGTCATGGCATCTTTTTCAGAATCAGCATAAATATGGGGTACTCCAAAATCATCAAAATATACCGTCGTTTCTTTCTGGAGATTTTTCAATTCTACTTCGCCTTCGTATTTAGGCTTCAGATGAAAAATGTAAGCGCATAAACCGATTCCAAGAATAACGATCAATACCAATAGTACCAGCAGAATTTTTTTAATTTTTCTCATATTTATGAAACGTATAAGGATAAATGATTTTGAAATGATATAACTTAAATTTAAAATCGTGTAAGAAACATCGCTTTTAAAAGTCTAAATTTATGTATTTAAAATCAATCCTATAAATGTCAATCTATAAAAAAATAGCGATCGGTCTCATTTCAGTCTTCTTTTTTGTGATTTTACTCCATATTGGTCTTAATTATTGGATAAAAAAACAATTACCTATAATCGTACACGAGAAAAACACCACGGCTTATGCCATTCACTATGAAAAAATAGAGGTGTCACTCTGGTCCCGAAGCATTCATGCACAAACCTTATTGATTCATCCCAAAAACCAACTTCAAAACAGCAAGGCTAAAAACGGAATCTTTGCTAAAATTGAATCAATTTCGATTCAGCATTTTAACATTTGGGATCTGACATTCCGGGATGTTATTCGGGCCGAAAGTATCATCATCAACAAACCCCGGGTTATTTTGTACAAAAAAGGGGAAAAGCTTTTAAACAACAGTAAAAATATTAAGACGGCGATCATAGAACCCTTTCAAAAAATAGTTGCGGTTTCGAATATCTATCTGAATGAAGGAAGTGTTGACGTCGTTTCGCTCACCACTGACAAACCTATTTTCCGCATCAAAAAAATTGTTCTGAAACTGGAAGGGATTTTGGTCACCGCCGCTACTTTGAAAGAAAAAATCCCCATGCATTTTAAAAAATACGTTCTGGTATGTGATAGTTTATACTACAAACCCAATGCCTTTTACCGCCTAAATATTGGTCAGATTACCACCGAAAATCAATTTTTAAGAATGAAAAACTTTTCGTTTTTACCTGAATATGGCCGAAAAGAGTTTGTTCAGAAACTAGAAAAGGAAAAGGACATTTATACGATAAAACTGGATTCGGCCGACATTGAAAAAATGGACTGGGGTTTTAAAAAAGAGCTGTTTTTCTTTAAAGCCAATTCGCTGGTTGCTCATCATGTGCAGGCCAATATATACCGCAGCAAAATTCCAAAAGATGATCTCAGTAAAAAATACCTGTACAATGCTTTGCTGCGAAAAATTAAGTTTCCGTTACAGATTGACACGGTCCAGGTTTTACAGTCAAAACTGGTTTACGAGGAAGAAATTGATTTTTCAAAAGGTCCCGGAATCTTAAATTTTGATCGTTTCAATTTGCAGGCTACAAACATCGGAAGTGGATTTGCTTTACAGAAAACGGCTGATGTAAAAATCAAAATCAATTGTTTGTTTATGAAAACATCCCCCTTGAATGTCGACTGGAGTTTCAATGTTCTCGATCGAAAAGACAGTTTTCATATTCAGGGAACCATTTCTCATTTTGATGTTGCTGCGATGGAGGCGTTTACCAAACCTTACATCAACACTGCTTTTACGGGTAAATTCAACAAATACCAATTTAACTTTTATGGAAACGATGAGAATGCCAGAGGAAATGGCTTCCTTGAATATGAGAATTTAAAAGTAAAGCTGTTTAAAAAGAAACATCCGGAAAAAGAAGCTAAACTAAAGACTGCCGTTGCCAATTTATTGCTCAAAGATGACTCGGGAGAAAAATCCAAAACAGCCGATGTTGAATTAGACCGAATTCAGGAGAAATCATTCTATAATTTTTTATGGCGAAGCATCGCTGAGTCATTCAAGAAGATTTTGATTTGAGGTGAGGTGTTTTTCACTACGAATTAATTGATCAACTATTGGTAATGATCTTGTCATTTAGAGGATTGATGAATTCTGTAAAATAACAAACTGCAAACCTGACAATTATCAGGTATTTTGCCCATTTATTTTCTAACCTTTGCTTATTATTTTAATTTAAAAGCAAATGGAAAAACCATCTTTACACACTTTTCATATCCCTGTAATGGGTCTCGCATATACGATTGACAGCCCGATTCGGGTGGCACAATTTGGTATTTCATCTGTTATTTCTATTGCTGATGATGATTTAATTGAAAAGATGCGTAATTTTTACAGTGCTAAGTTTAATTTCCCATACGAAGAAATAAGTCAAAAATTTCAGGATTACCGGGCACAGCGCATTACTTCTTATCTCAATTTGGTCGATAAGATTGTGAAAGAAAAATTCGAAAATTTTAAAACGGAATTAATCGAAAGCAAAACCGCATTGGAAAACTATATGGCGATGCTGCCAAATACTTCCGACATCAAAAAAGGGTTTCAGAATTTACTGGAGGACGGGATTTCTTTTAAAGAAAATATCCAAAACTATATCGAATCTCATCTTTCACCCGGTTCTATTGATGTCAATATCATGACCAAACTCGATAAAGATAATTTCGAGAAAAACGAACAGCTTCCTATCGAATTTAATGATGCTCATGCTGCTTTAAGGGGGTTTGCCAATAGTAATCTGGAATCTTCAGTTGTACTTTCGGCAGGAATGAATCCGAGATTGTACAGCTATTTTGAAAATTTCTCCGATTTTTTTCCCAATAGTAAAAACGAACTTAAAAAAAGAATTATTCTAAAAGTAAGCGATTTTAGATCGGCGATGATTCAGGGAAATTTCCTTGCTAAAAAAGGCCTTTGGGTTTCTGAATACCGAATCGAATCAGGATTAAACTGCGGCGGACATGCTTTTGCAACTGACGGTCTTTTATTGGGTCCGATTTTAGAAGAGTTCAAACAAAAAAAGAATCAGCTTATTCAGTCGGCACACGAACTGATGACAAAAGTATTACAGCAAAAACAAGTTCATGCGCCCGAAAATCCATTGCCTTTAAAAATTACGGTACAAGGCGGCGTGGGAACTGCCGAAGAACACGCATTTTTGCTGCAAAATTATGAGGTCGATTCAGTGGGATGGGGGTCACCTTTTTTATTGGTTCCCGAAGCCACATCGGTGGATCAGGCCACCCGCAATTTATTAATGGAAGCGAAAGAGAAAGATTTGTATTTGAGTCATATTTCTCCGTTGGGTATTCCGTTTAATACTTTGAAAGGCACGACAAATGAAATTCTAAAACAAAAAAGAATCGATCAAAACAAAGCCGGAAGCGCCTGTCCCAAAAAATTTCTGGCACTAAGCAAAGAATACGACCCGCATGGGATTTGCACAGCCTCTAAAAAATTTCAGGATATTAAATTAGAAGAACTAGCCTCAAAAAAAGAATCTCTTTCCACTGAAGCCTACGAAAGAGCAAAGTTTGCCATCACCGAAAAATCCTGTTTGTGTGTTGGGTTGGCCAATGCCTCTTATTTAGAAAATGATATTAAAATTAAAGGTCAGCCACAGGGTGTTGTCATCTGTCCGGGGCCCAATATGGCCTATTTTGACCACGAAGTTTCCCTGTCTGATATGTTGGCACATATTTATGGAAACAAATCAATTTTGAGAACCTATAACAGGCCTAATTTATTTGTGAAGGAACTGAAAATGTATATTGAATATCTGAGAAATGAGATCCATACTATTTCGGGAGAAATCACGAATGCCCAATTAAAAAAATGGAATACTTTTAAAGCGAACCTCCTGGAGGGAATTGCTTATTACGAAGATTTATTTGGATCTGCTTTGTATTTTCAAAATGATACCGAAAAGATTAAATACCAATTCGATTTTTACAAACTGGAACTGGCTACAATTAAAGTCCCGGTCGCTGAGTTGGTATAAAGAAACTGCCGATTTAAATTTTAAATCGGCAGTTTTATTTTAAAAGCTATCTTATCCTTTATTCTTTTTTCTTCTTGCTCCCATCAATGATTGCTCCGGTTCCGGCACCAACACCTGCTCCGGCCAAACCGCCTATTATGGCTCCCTGACCTTTTTTCTTACTCACAATAGCTCCGGTCACTGCTCCTACTCCGGCACCAATTACGGCACCTTTGGCAGCTGAACTCCAACCTTTCTTTTTAGCTGTGGTTTGCGGTGCTGCTACGGGTCTGTCGGCTTGCTGATGTACCACTACAACTTTTTGAGATTCCACCTTTTGCTCTTCTTTGATCTTTGCCATTTCTGTTTTCATTGAATCAATAACTCTTTGTTTATTAATTTCAACTTTCATCGAATCAATACTAGCTTGTTTCGCTTTATTAATATCCTCTTTTCCCTGATTCTGGCAAGAAATAATAGATAATGCAGCTATTAAAATACATAAGGCTTTCATGATTTTGTAGTTTAAAAATTATTACACTACAAAGTAAAGGAGATCTATATCGTTGAAGTTACAAGATTTAACGCAAAGCTTATACAATTTGAAGATTTTAAGTGGTTTCCGATTTTGTGGAGACCAATTATTTTTATAGCCCTTTTAAAAAAAATCGCCAAAACATTAAGTCCTGGCGAAATTATATTTTAAATTATTTCCCTAAAATTCCTTTTTTCAGAATTTGTCCAAAATCGTACATGTCTTCATACGAACAATACAATGGAACAGGTGCCAGACGAATTACATTGGGTTCACGCCAGTCGGTTATTACACCATTTTTCATCAGATAATCAAACAAGCTTCTTCCTTCTCCATGTAAAAAGACGGAAAGCTGGGAAGCTCTTTCGTCAGGATTTGAAGGCGTTATGATCTCAAAATTGCCTTTTACTTCCTTATCGATTTCATGTAAAATAAATTCTAAATAGGCGGTAATTTTATCTCTTTTTACGATCAAAGTATCCATTCCAACCTCAGCAAACATTTCAACCGAAGCCAAATAAGGCGCTAAAGAAAGTACGGGTAGATTACTAATTTGCCAACCGTCTGCTCCATGAACAGGATCAAAAACAGGTTCCATTTTAAAACGGCGTTCCTTATTGTGTCCCCACCATCCGGCAAATCTTGGCAAGTCAGGATTGTTATGGTGTTTTTCATGTACAAAACAGCCTGAAGCATTTCCCGGTCCTGAATTCATGTATTTATAACTGCACCAGGCGGCGAAATCTACATTCCAGTTGTGAAGCTCCAGTTTGATATTTCCGGCAGCATGTGCCAAATCCCAACCTACTTTTGCTCCGGCTTTTTGTCCCGCAGCTGTAATTGTTTTCATGTCGAAAACCTGCCCGGTATAATAATTTACTCCTCCAATTAACACCAAGGCCAGTTCGTCTCCAACTTCTTCAATTTTAGCCAGTATATCTTCAAGACGAATATTGTGTTCTCCGTCACGGCGTTTGATTTCTACAATCGCATCTTCTGCTTTATAACCATGAAAATGTACCTGACTCTGAAACATATACTGATCTGAAGGAAATGCTTTTTCCTCGCAGATAATTTTATAACGGGTGGCTGTTGGCTGATAAAAAGAAACCATCAACAAATGAAGGTTTACGGTCAGCGTATTCATCACGGTAACTTCAGAAGGTAAAGCCCCAACAATTTTACTCAAAGGTGCTGCAAATCTTTCCTGATAATCCCACCACGGTTTTTCTGCATAAAAATGACCTTCTACGGCAAGATCTGCCCAGTCGTTCATTACCTCATCAATATAAGCTTTGGTACGTTTTGGCTGTAAGCCTAATGAATTTCCGGTAAAGTAAATTACTCTTTTGTCATTAACTTTTGGGAATATAAATTGGTCCTGATAGTGATTTAAAGTATCCTCTGAATCGAGTTGTTTCGCGAATTCGCGTGTATTTTGAAAAGTCATTGCGTTTGTTTTGAATCGTAAAAATAACAAAAATTGTTTATTTTGTTTCAAGTTTCAGGTTTCAAGTTACCAACAGAACCTGAAACTTGAAACTTGAAACCATTATAAAATAGAAAACCCGACAAGTTTAAAAACTTGTCGGGTCTGTTTATAAGATAAATTCTAATTAAAGAATTAACATCGCATCTCCGTAAGAATAGAATTTGTATTCTTCTTTGATTGCTTCTTCGTAAGCTCTTTTCATCAAATCGTGACCACAGAAAGCAGAAATCATCATTAATAATGTTGATTTTGGTGTGTGGAAGTTTGTAATCATACAGTTTGCAATACTAAAATCGTGAGGAGGAAAAATAAATTTATTCGTCCAGCCTTCGTAAGGATTTAAAGTATTTTGAGAAGAAACCGAACTTTCGATGGCACGCATTGAAGTTGTTCCAACAGCACAAATACGTTTTCTTCCTGCTTTTGCAGCATTTACGATATCGCAAGCTTCTTGTCTGATGATTAATTCCTCAGAATCCATTTTGTGTTTTGACAAATCTTCAACCTCAACCGGGTTAAAAGTTCCTAAACCTACGTGAAGTGTCACTTCAGCAAAGTTTACTCCTTTAATTTCTAATTTTTTCAAAAGGTGTTTTGAGAAGTGTAAACCAGCAGTTGGTGCCGCTACAGCTCCTTCTTCTTTTGCATAAATTGTTTGGTATCTTTCAGCATCTTCAGCAGTTACTTCTCTGTTGATGTATTTCGGAATTGGAGTTTCTCCAAGTTCTGTCAATTTATTTCTGAATTCTTCATAAGACCCATCGTATAAGAAACGTAAAGTTCTACCACGAGAAGTAGTATTGTCGATTACCTCAGCCACTAACGAATCGTCGTCACCAAAATAAAGTTTGTTACCAATTCTGATTTTACGTGCCGGATCAACCAAAACGTCCCAAAGACGTTGCTCTGAATTTAATTCTCTTAATAAGAAAACTTCAATTCTTGCTCCTGTTTTTTCTTTGTTTCCGTACAAACGAGCAGGGAAAACTTTAGTATTGTTAAGGATCAAAACGTCTCCGTCATCAAAATAATTGATAACATCTTTGAACATTTTGTGCTCTATAGTTTGTTTTTGACGATCGATTACCATTAAACGAGACTCATCTCTGTTTTCTGCTGGAAATTCCGCTAAAAGTTCTTTTGGTAAATTAAATTGAAAATGTGATAATTTCATATTGACATTGCTGATTTTAGAGTGTAGATTTTAGATTTTTTATCTAAAATTATAAATCGTGTGCAAATATACGATTGTGAGATAGGCGTTGTCAAGTGTTTTGCTGTTTATTTTCAAAAGTCGTTGGTTTACGGATACTTTGAGTTGCTTAAAAATGAAAGTTTTATCTTTTTTTTAACTATAGTGCAAATCAAAGTGACTTTAATCCCCGTTCCTGAAAAATCGGCACCAATTTTAATGGTCAAAACCAAAAAAATAATTGCACAAAAAAACCTCCGGTTTGAGCCGGAGGTTTTTCTATTTTGTTCAACTCTTAAAAGAACTTTTATTTTTTATAGTGTCTCAATTTCAAAGGCTAATGCTTTCAAATCATTCCAGAAATCAGGATACGATTTTGAAACTACTTCGGCATCCTCAATAATTATGGGCACTTTTAAAGCCAATGGTGCAAATGCCATCGCCATACGGTGATCGTTGTAAGTCGCAATTTTCACATTGTGTTTAATGTTTTCTGATGCCGTCAAAGTCAAACTGTCATTCGTTACTGAGATCTCAGCTCCTAATTTGGTAAGTTCCACTCGCAATGCTTCCAATCGGTCTGTTTCTTTTATTTTCAAAGTATGAAGACCTGTTAAATGACAGCCGATTCCTAATCCTAAACAAGTTACTACGATGGTCTGTGCGATATCTGGCGTATTGTTCAATTCAAAATTTACAGTTTCAAATTTAAAATTCTCCTGTTTTACCAGCGTCATTTTATTGTCCTGAAAAGTAGTTTTGACACCCAATTTTTCATAAAGTGATACTAATTCAGAATCCCCCTGTAAACTATTTTCTTTATAACTGCTTAAAGTTATCGAAGCGGTGTCAGCCAAGGCTACTAAACTAAAGAAGTACGAAGCCGAACTCCAGTCCGATTCCACTACCATTTCTTTAGAAGCTACTTGAGCTTTTGGATATACTTTAATCACATTTCCTTCAAAACTCGTTTGAATATCTAAATCGTTTAGCAAAGCCAAAGTCATTTTGATATAAGGAATGGAAGTAATCTCCCCTTCTAAAGTCAATTCAAGACCATTCTCCAATTTTGACGCCACTAATAAAAGTGCCGAAATATACTGACTGCTTACATTGGCGGCCAAAGTTACTTTTGAAGCGGTTACTTTTTTTCCTTTGATACGAATTGGAGGATACCCTGCTGCTTTTTCATAAGAGATTTCAACACCCAATTGTTCCAAAGCTTCTACCAAGATCTTTATCGGACGCTCCTGCATTCTGCTGGAACCTGTCATCACTACTTCTCTGCCTTCATTTACTGCAAAATAGGCCGTTAAAAAACGCATTGCCGTTCCTGCATGGTGAATGTCTATAATTTCATCATGACCAATCAGTGCTTTTTGCATGACCTCGCTGTCATCAGAGTTGGAAGTATTGGCCAAAGTAATATTTGGAAACAATGCTTTTAACAACAATAACCGGTTGGTTTCGCTTTTTGATCCTGTTACTGCAATTTGTCCTTGTAAATTATGTTGAGTTGTATGGAGTAGTAAATTCATTATAGGTAATTAAATGATGCGTTTTTGCAAATTTATTTTAAATAAAGGACACACCAAAACTTTGCTGTGACTTATCACATTATTTTAATTTATCGTTGTTTTTATGACGATCCTTATCGCGAACTGACTTTAAATCCATTTTTTTATCAAAAGCAGCTTGTAAATCTATTCCGGTTTGATTGGCCAGACAGAGCACTACAAAAACAACATCGGCCAATTCTTCGCCCAGGTCTTTATTTTTGTCGCTTTCTTTTTCTGATTGTTCTCCGTACCTGCGTGCAATAATACGAGCGACTTCACCTACTTCTTCTGTAAGCTGTGCCATATTAGTTAATTCATTAAAATAACGAACACCATGCTCTTTAATCCAGGTATCGACATCAAGTTGTGCATTTTTCAAATCCATAGTTATATTTTTTTAAGAACAATTTTTTCGTTTTGACTTAAGATCATTTTACTAAAAAAGTCTTTTAATCCGTTATAATGATCTACTGCAAAAATAGTATTGTTAATTTCTTTTGAACTACTTATTTGAACTTTGTTTCCGTCGTTAACAATATTTAAAGAATAAACAATCTCTTTATCTTCAGATGAAATTCTAACCGGCGTTGGCAATGATTCTACAACATAACCTTCTGGAATTTCTATACTTAAATTGAATTTTTCATGAGTTGGATACCCAAAACAAACCGGCATTTGACGCACTTCCTGATTAAACGGATTTTTTGTTCTGGTAAAAAATAACAAGGGATTTATAAAAATCTTACCTCCAATAATTTCAATTCTATTATCTGAAACTAAGGAAAAAGTTTCTATAACCGGCTCCGAAAAATTAGCTCTGCTGTTCTCAATTTTATAATCTGATATGCTCAAATCTCCTAATTGACTTTCCAATTTTTCAAGATAACTCTCTTCAGTTTTATTAGCATTTTCAATTCTAAATCGATAGGCTTCATAATCTGATCTTTGAATTCTGATTTTACCTTCGATTTTACCCTGATTGTCAATTTTAACCAAAATATTCGAAAAATATCTTGAAGCATTGGTTGGCACTAAATTTATTTCTTGTGAAGTTCCATCATCCTTAATCAATCTTCCTCGCCAGTTTAAAACATTTAAAGGCAAAATTCCCGGATAAGTAAATTTGTTGGTTGCATCTAAAAGGATTTGTTTCCCATCGATTTCAGCAGCGGCAATAACATAATTAAAACCTGTTCTTGTAGGATAAACCGGCACACCGTTTTCGGTTGTACTTATCAAAACAGGATTTACATCTATCCCTGCCAATTTCAACATATTAATTAAAATAAAATTGATCTCGGCTACATTTCCGGTTTGATCTGCATATGCTTTAACAATCCCTTTATCTGTATAATAATCATTTTTTTCATTCCAGTTCATTTTACTCTGAACAAATTTAAAAATGATATTCAGTCTTTCATTTGGCGACTCGACATTGGTTAGTAATCGTTTAACATCTTCTAATAAAAAGTTCTTTTCATTTAGTTCTTTCCCGAAGCTTTTATCTTTAAAAATTGTAGTCGTGACACCTTCCCATGTTAATGCATAATCTTTTACAGGTTGATCCGGATAACGTACTCTTTCTAACTCATGTTGAATGGAACCTCTATAATTATCAATATTATCTACATAAGGTTCATCTGTTAAAGCCGGAATATCCTTACCCACATAAAAAGCACTAATTTGATTGTACGAAAGCACGGCTGATCTATTATAATCATCATTAAAATTCTGACTTTCGTTTATAAATTTTGCCCCTCTTTCGACTTTATGATTTCCGATCAAAATAGGTTTATAAATATAATATTCCGGAATATCTGTTTTATACTCAAAATAAGATACCGGAATTTCATATTGAAAATCAAAATCGGGCAATCTGACAATATTTTCAGATTTGAGAATATATTTATATTCAATAATAGAACCCACTTTTACTTTGGGTAATGTTATCGTTTTTTCATTCCAAAATTGATTTACTTTTTTCTTGAAACTTCCTTGATTGTCTAGTTTTGTTTTTACAATCGATCCGTTTTCCAGATTATATGTTATAGCATTAGAAAACTCTAATTTATCATCGCCTAAACTTTCATAACCAATATAAAACCGAACCTTCTGATCAGCCCACTTTAATCCTTCTCTTTTGTAAATTTTAATTTTAAATTCATACACATGATTTGCTGTAAACCCTTTGTCTTTATTGTAGGTAAAAAAAGTTCGCGCTTTTTTAAACAAAATTGTCGCTGCTGCTGCTGTATCCTTTGGATTTGTTTTTTCTTTTAATTCAGCAATAGTTACTTTTCCAAGCTCATAATTTTGAGCTTTAACTTTTAAAACTCCAAAAAACAAAAGAAAAACTATTACTAATTTTTCAAACTTCATTTTTATATTCTTTTTAAAACAATTTTCTCCGTTTCTTTCGCAATCATTCCTTTGTAATATTCTTTTAACATTTCATATTGCTCCGTCGTAACGATTGCGGCATTGATTTGATGCTGAATGGTGATTTGTAAAAGATTATCGTTTGCAGCAATATTAAATTTAAAGCTGCCTAAATTATCTTCCATATTAAAAACTACAGGGGCAGGTACTGTTTCTGCTGTAAAACCTTCCGGAATTTGAAGTGTAATATTGTATTTATCCATAAATGGGAAACCAAAATCTACCGGATATTCTCTCACTTCCTGTTTAAATGGATTTTTGTCATTCGCAAAAAACAACATTGGACTTACATATATCTTTCCACCTATTACTTCACACAAATTACTTCCTGTGAAAGAATACGTTTCGATAATAGGTAATAAAATATCTTTTTCATTTGTTTTTGAATACTCACTGATTTCAATTTTGTTGTTTGAATTCTCCAGTTTTTCTAAGTATTCCTCTTCTTTCAGACCCGAGATATTAGCTCTGGTAATCATCGCATTGTAATCGGTACATTGTCTTCTGGTTTTTCCGGTGACCTTGCCTTCGGGATCAACACTAAAGTTCATAAAAACAATATCATTTGATGTTTTCTTCGGCATTAAATCTACCTCTTCAGACGTTCCGTCTTTACGAATCAGTCGACCGTACCAGTTTAAGGCCCTTAGCGGTAAAACACCCGGAGTCGAGAACTTATCAGAAGCATCTAATAAAATATTCCCTTCCGGAGTCTCCACTGCTGCGATTACATAATTAAAAGCAGTTCTGTTTGGAAAAAGTGAAATCCCGTTTGAACGCGTACTCACCAAAACAGGATTTGCGGTTAATCCCGCGTAGCGCAACATAGCGGTTAACATCAAATTAATGTCAGCAGTATTTCCCGTCTTTTCTTTGTAGGCCTTTTTAACTCCGTTTTCGGCGTAATACCCCACATAATCGTTCCATTTTACACTTCCTTTAACGTGATCCAAAACAGCTACGATTTTTTCGTCGGTTGTATTTTTTCCTTCCAGTTTCTTTTTCAAATCTTCTTCAAAATACCCTGTCTTATTTAATTCGGCACCAAAATCCTTGTAATCGTAAATCGTTTTCACAACTGCATTCCAATCCACCGAATACATTTTATACTCGGAACGCGGAAATTTAGTCATCGATAATTCATGCTGAATACTCGATGTATAATTATCAATATTGTTTACAAAAGCTTCCTCTTTCATAGCCGGAAAATCTTTCGCTACATAAATTGTTTTTACTTCGGTATAATCCAGTTTATCCGTAGAAAATGATGTCGAACTGTTCATCCATCCATTTCTTTCTTTACTCGTAAAAGTGATCGTCTTTAAATTTTTCTCTACGGTTACTTTAGGAAAAATATATCCTTTTTGTCTTGGATTAAACACATAATACTCCGGAATGTAGGTTGTAAACTCTGAATAATTTACAGGAACACTGGATTGAAAATCCCACTCCCTGATAATTCGATCGCTTGGACATCTTAAAACATAACGAAATTCAATAACAGTACCTTCTTTAACATTAGGCATTGTGATCTTTTTTTGCGCTCTGTATTTGTCGACTACTTCATCAAACACTCCATCGCTCTTTAGCTTTGTTTTTTCGATTTTCCCGCCAACTAAATTGTAGGTAACGGCATCACTAAATGCCACCTTTTCTCTAAAGTCATTCTCATTACGGTACCATACTTTTTGATTGGCCCAGTCGTATCCTTCTTTTTTATAAATTTTAATTCGGGTTTCGACCTCTGTTACCACAACAAAACCTTCCGTCTCGTCGTATTCAATTCGCGCTGTACCTTTTCGGTACAATATCGCTGCTGTGGCTGACGAATCTTTAGGATGTACTTTTTCTTCTAATTCGGCAACAGACACTTTTCCTAGTTTAAATTCTTGTGCTGTTACTTCCGAAACAAACAACAATGCAATAAACAAACTAAAAAATTTAATAAATTTCATTTGATTAATTCTTGGTTAATATAATTTTGGCGTTATCGTTTTTTGACACCTGCTCCATAAAAAGACGGTAGTCATCGTATTCTTTATTGGAATATTTCCCTTTATTCAAAAACAGCGAACGCTTGTACAGCAGTTTATTGTTTTCTTTTTTAATGATTTCGGTTTTATACGCTCCGAACTTTCCTTTTAATTCGAAATTTGAGGGTAAAAATTCAATCGTATAACCCGCAGGCAAATTAATTTCAATCTCATCAGCATCTAAATACCCACGTTGAATTTGAAATGGATTTTTTCTGTTTCGGATTCTTTTTACATTCGCAGAAGTCTGATTAAAGGCGTCTACAGCAAACATCATTTTGTTTCCCGTAATCGCAGCATAATTTGACGCGCTTAGCTGAACATCCTCGGTAAAACGTATCGTTTCTTTGTTATTGTTCAGCGTAATTTTACCCAATTTCAGATTGCTGATATTGTCCCAGTATTCTTTGTAGTGGGCTTCTTTTTCGGTTGGTGACAAATGCTCTGTCCTGACTCTTGAAGCATATTGAGAACCCTCTGAGTGTATGACAATAGCACCCGAAAAATGTCCATTTTCATCGATGGTATAACTTCCTTTTTCATTTTGGGTATTGCCTTCGTCTGCATATACTTTTGTTCGCACAATTTCTGCTCCTTCAGGTTTAATAACCAATACATCTCTATCATCTGTAAAAGTTCCCTGATACCCGAAAGGATCGTCCTGACTTGTACATTCTAACCAGGTATAATGATTTCCATTCGGAATCGATAAGATCATATGATTCCCCTGCATCGAAACAAAATCAGACTCAATGTTTGTTTTATAAGTATCTCCGTATAAAACGGTATTGTAAGACGGAACATCTACAGCTTGTAACAGTGCTTTGGTATAGTTGGTTAAAGCCTTACAGTCGCCATAACCTAAGCGGTCAACATCGGTAGCTAACATGGGTTTCCAACCACCAATCCCAACCTGAATACTCACGTATCTTGATTTTTTCTGTACAAAATCGTAAACCAGTTTTGCTTTTTTTATCGGATCTTTTTCATCCCCAACGATAGCTTTTATTTTAGCTTTGGTTTCCTCAGGTAAATCAGTGGTTCCGGAGAGTATCTTTTCAGAATACCATTTGCCAAATTCTGTCCAGTTTGTAGCCGTACCATCAACACCTTCCAAATGAAAATATTCTAATCCCATCATTGCTTTAGGGAAAAGATCTTTATAAGCCGGACTATAATCTTCTTGTTTTTGTGCTAAAATAGTACTTGCTGTATAAGAAAGCTGAGTACTACTGTCTGTTATTTTCTTTATATTGAATCCTGAAAATTGAAGTTCTTTCTTTTTAAATCCTAAATCAGCAGGATAGACAACATTGAGAACTGCTTTTTCAGTACTGGTATAAAATCCTTTTAAAGGCATCCAGCTTGGAATAAAAGCAGTTGAAGAAGTCTGAACCTCGCTATTAAATTCAACCGTAAAAGGATATGAAATCGGGGTATAATCTAAATATACAACCCGGCTGTCAGAAAACAGAGTACTTCCTCCAACAACACTCTGATCTTTAAAATCTTTTCTTTTAATTCTTTTGATTTCTTTACCAAGAGCGTCATAAATTGTTGCTTCAATACTTTTAACCGAAGTTGATTTATCGTAATATTCGTAAGCCTGTATTGCGCTGGCCCCTTTTTCGTTTAAAACGGTTACAACCCGATGATTTTTAGTAGTCATACTTCGTTGCGAAAGTATCGCTATATCGATCTGATCGAAACGAACTACCGCATTGGCATTTTCTTTAAGGCTATCGGCTATTGCAGCCACAGCATATTCGCTTTTTTGAGCGGAAGAAATAAGGGTAAACAGGCAAAAAAATAAGGTAAGAACCAGGCTTTTCATTTAGTCAGTAATTTCGTCAAATATATATTTTTTTTAGAAATTCTTAACATTCGTCTAATATTTTTTTAATCTCTGTTTTTACTGTCGATCAAAATGGTTACTGGCCCATCATTAAGGAGATTAACTTTCATATCGGCACCAAAAATTCCGGCCTGTACTTTTTTGTTGAATTCCTTTTCCAGAGATTGTAAAAAACGCTCATACATCGGGATGGCAAAGTCTGGTTTTGCAGCTTTTATATACGAAGGGCGGTTTCCTTTTTTGGTAGAAGCATGAAGCGTAAATTGGCTCACGACAATAATATCTCCATCGATATCCTGAACCGAGCAATTCATGACATCATTTTCGTCTGCAAAAATTCTCATCTTAATGATTTTCCCCACCAGCCAATCAATATCCTCCTGATTGTCGGCGTCTTCAATTCCGAGCAGAATTAATAAGCCTCTTTGAATATCGGCTACTTTTTGATGATCGACTGTTACTGATGCTTCCGAAACTCTTTGCAGAACTATTCTCATTTGAATTATGAATTATAAATTGTGTTGACAATATAACATTCTCATACATAATTAACAATTTATAATTAACAATTATTTCCTCAACTCATCACTTGCTTTTCGATCTTCGTCATAAGAATCGGTACGATAGTTTTCATCATCTCCTTCGAGTATTTTCAAATAACTATTGTAACGTGACCAGGCAATCTCATCACGCTCTAAAGCCGCTTTGATCGCGCAATGCGGTTCTTCTTTATGCAAACAGTTGTTAAATTTACATTGATCTTTTAGTCTGAAAAACTCGGGAAAATAACCGCTTATTTCAGAAGGTTCCATATCAACAATTCCGAACCCTTTAATTCCAGGTGTATCGATAATTTTTGCATTAAAAGACAAATCATACATTTCGGCAAAAGTGGTGGTATGCTGCCCTTGTTTGCTGGCCTCCGAAATGGTTTTGGTTTTAAGATGCAAAGAAGGTTCCATTGCATTTACCAAAGTCGATTTTCCCACACCCGAATGTCCGGAAAACATACTGACTTTGCCTATCATCATTTCTTTTAGCTCTTCAACACCTTTCATTTCTGTGGAAGAAACACGAAGGCATTGGTAACCTATTTGCTGATACACATATTGCATGTACAATTGATCTTCAAGTGTGGCTTCATCAAAAGTATCTATTTTATTAAAAACCAAAATGGTTTCGATATTATAGGCTTCGGCAGTAACCAAAAAACGATCAATAAAATTAAAGGTAGTGGGTGGATTATTGATCGTAATCAATAAAAAGACACGATCGATATTAGACGCGATAATATGCATTTGATGCGACAAATTAACCGATTTACGAACGATATAATTTTTTCTTTCGTGAATATTAAAAATCGTTCCGGTTACAGCATCTGAGGTTTCTTCCAGTTCATAATCGACAATATCACCTACAGCTATAGGATTAGTACTTTTAATACCTTTCATCCTAAACTTCCCTTTCATACGGCATTCTATAAAATCGCCATTTTCTGATTTTACAGTGTACCAACTTCCTGTAGATTTATATACGAGTCCTGTCATTCTTTAATTTTAGATTGCTGATTTTAGTTTTTAGATTACACTTTGAACTAAAAAATAAAAGGCAAAATTACGTTTTTAGAATTGAACAACGCAACTTCGCCTTTTAAAATTAAAGACTTACCCTTAATTTGAAAGATTTACCAGCTAATTTCGGCCAAAATCTCATTCTCTTTAACTTTTCCCAACTGAATCGTTTTTAAAGTTCGGGATGTTTTTCCAGCCTTAGTGGTATAAATTTCAACCATAATTGTGGCCGGACCATCCTCTGTTAGTTTCGTTTCTCCAAAATAATTGGTTTTAATCTGATACTTTCCTTTCACCGCATTTCGAATTAAATATTGTTCCGGACCATAACCTTGCGTGAAATCTTTAGAAAATCTTCCTCCAATTTGTGTTGAAGTGTGACTGTAATAACATTCCTCATTCGTTGGCTCGATAATATGAAGATCTAAATCGACATCCATTAAATTCCAGTTCATGATAATTCGGATATCCACCGGCATTTTCGCGAGGTATTTCTTGTCTAACTTGCCTGTTTTTATTCCTTTATGTTCTGTTGTCAAACGGTTAACATCCATTAAAATAATATCTTCCACACCTTCATACTGCCCGCTCATTTCCCCATAATAATTTACTTCCAGAGCTTTAATTAACTGATCAAAAGCTTCCTGATATTTTCCGGCATCTTCCAGTGCCAAAGCATAATCTCTCAAACTTTGTGGTTCATGAACACGCCATTTTGCCACCTGTTTTGCGGTAAACACAGCATCATCATAGTCCTTCCATTGGCGTAAGGTATAGGTAAGTGTTTTATAAAGCTGATGATTCTCTAAACCTAAATCGGCAATATTGCTAAGCACCAACAATGCTTTTTTAACGTCCCCCTGATTGTAAAAGAAATGGGCCACATCAAAATAAAAACTCGGGTTTCTTTCCTGTGCTTTTCTTAGTTCCAAATACAAATCGTACTGTTTTTCTTTTGGAGCTTTGGCTAAAGCTTTCAAATACAATCGGTCCGGATTCCAGATTTTGTCATCCTTTTTTAAATCACCTTCATAACCATTTGAAAAATTCAAACTTAAAGTATCGGTTACTGAATGATTAAGTCTTACTCCTCCTGTATTGGGTGCTTGCTGAATCGGAACTCCTTCTACTTTTCCTGCAAGTGTCTGTACCAAATTATTTGTAACTCCCGGCACAACTGATTCTCTTATTAAAACATCTTCAGAAATTACTTCACGCCCAACTTTTTTATCTTTGATTTCTTCTATTACTCTTTCAGACGCTCCTGCCACCACAGGCGTAACAAGTTTCATCTGATCTACTTTTGGCGCAGCTGGCGGAGAAGCAGAACTATATACAATGTTATCTTCCACAATTTCCACTGCCCGTCCTGCTCCAACGGGTTCGTCTACCGCTAAAACAGCATCAGGATCACCTTTAATTCTTTGATTTGCATTCTTCTTTTTGTATTTAGCAAAAGCCTGTAAACTCGTTTTAACATCTTTTTTCCACCAGCTATTTAGTCCGTCAAAATAACTTTCAATACTCTCCCAGTTACTTTTTTGTTGCGCCAAAGTACTATCGTGCTCCTGTTTTTTAATTCGGTCAAACTCGGCACGCAATTCAGCCGGTGGTATAATATCATAGGAAATGTAATCGCGGATATCTTCCAGAACAATCAGTGAAGTATTTTTCGTTATAATTCCGTATTTCTTACCCAGAAGTTCTATTTCGTCAACATTTTTTTCATATTCAAAATCAAGATTGGCTATTTTTTTCTGCGCCCAGAGCTTTTCAATATTTACATCATTGGTGTTCTGAATGGCAGCATCTAAAGTGATTTTTCGCTCTAATACCGCTTCATTATTATACCCAAATAACAAGGTAATTTCATTTTTTGGATTTAACGAAATCCCCGAAAAACTAAAATTTCCCGAAACCGAAGTTCCTTCTATCGGAAATAAATCGGTTACCGTTAAATTCTCTTTTATCCCCAAAAATTTCAAATTCGTATGCAGCAGTTTATCTAAGGCTTTATCAACATTAATCTGGTTTAAATTGATAAAATCACCAGCGGTCTGCATTGCCGAATAATTTAAAAAAGTAAAATCAGCCGAAACCGAAGAGGTAATGGTATAAATTGATTTTTTAGTTTTCGGCAGGACATTTTCACTCAAAGAAGATAATCCGTCTGTAAAAAACAAATATTCATCCTCACCGGCAAAACTGAGTTTCGAAAAACGGGTTCCTCCATCGTATTTTGTTTTTTCTAAAACGGCTTTCAAAGCCTCCCAATTTCCGTTGGAGACGATATACTCCTGTTGTTTTTCGAAAGTATAATTCAAAAAGTAAAGGGTAACTTTTGTGTTTTTTATTTTCTGGAAATAAGCATTTAACAAATCCAGTTCCTTTTTTAAATCTCTATTCTGACAGCTCAGTGAGTTATCCCAAATTAAACCAATCGAAGCCGGTGCTTTTTTCACTGTTCTATTGCCTTGTACAAAAGTGTTTCCATAAAAATAATGCTGCCCGCCAACATCTTGCATCAAAACATTTGGGATGCTTTGCTGTAAAGGGATTTTAAGAACTATTTTTTCTGCGGGCTGATAGTTTTCTTTTTTGATGGAAGCCTGAAAAGACTGCTCCCATTTTGAAAAAGTAATTTCATTTCCTGAATTCTCCGCAACAGTTGGGGCCGTTGCAGCTCCTAAAACCGCTACCTTAATTTCAAACTGATCTATTTTTTTCGGGAAACGGCTCATCAATTGATACGCCAGATTGTCTTTATCAAAAGCCGAAAGTTCTTCTTCGTAACCAATAATCACGGTACGTTCTCCATTTGGCAGCAACGGATAAATTCTGGTTCTAAAATTATTTCCTTCCACTTTCTCTAACAATCCCGGATCAACACGACGGTGTTCGATGGCTTCAAAAACCTGTTTGCCTTTATTTTTATTTACCGGAACTGCCTCACGCATTTTTCCGTTGATATCAATCGCATATCGGGAAACCGAAACATTTTCCGGCAACGGAAAAATAAGCTCCGCTTCCATCTGACGGGTTCCTGAATTAAAAAAGTGCATCTCGGCCGTGGTATAGGCAATGTTTCCGACCACTTTTACATTGACGAAAAGTTTATTCATTCTCACTTTTTCGGCATCCTCTCCTTTAACGGTTAGTTCCGGACTTTGTGCTAAAGCTTTTGTTCCAATAAACAGGAAGAAAAAAAACAACACATTCAGATTCATTCGAAAAAAGCCCGACGCAGACGAAAACAATTTTGACTTCATGACACAAAAATTTAGGTTTATAATAGTATAGAGCACAAAAAACTTCAAAAGGTTGGGAAGGTACTATATATTTCAAAAAAAAATCTCCAAAGCCCGAAAGCAAAGGAGATTTAATGTAAAAAAAACAATCTATTTTTAAAATGATGACCTAATAAAGTACAGAGTAGTCTTTAAAAAACTCCAATAACTTATATCACTTATATGTTTTAGAAAAAATTAAGCATTGAATACTTTTTCCTGGTGACCAATACTTTCCTGGTGAATTGCTTTGAACATTCTCAAAACAAACTCTTCAGTAAGTCCTTTTTTCTCTCCTTCTAAAATCATTTTCCCAAGGATTTCATTCCAACGGTTGTTTTGAAGAATTGCAACGTTTGCATCTTTTTTCACCTGCCCGATTTCATCCGCTACTTTCATACGTTTTCCTAGTAACTCTAATAAGTTAGCATCCAAAACGTCAATATTCGCTCTTAATTTTTTCATTTTTTGGTTGTACTCGTCTGTAGTATCATCCGTTTTTCTGATCGTCAAATCTTTAATGATCTGCTTCAAAGCATCCGGAGTCACTTGTTGAGCAGCATCAGACCAGGCGTTGTCCGGATCGTAATGCGTTTCGATAATCATACCGTCGTAATTCAAATCCAGAGCCTCTTGTGTTACTTCAAAAATCATGTTGCGATTTCCTGTAATATGTGACGGGTCGATGATTAATGGTAAACTAGGGAATTTATTTTGCAATTCGATCGCAATTTGCCATTCCGGAATGTTTCTGTATTTTGTTTTTTCGTAAGTCGAAAATCCTCTGTGAATTACTCCTAATTTCTCGATTCCAGCCATATGTAAACGTTCTACACCACCTAACCATAATGCTAAATCTGGGTTTACCGGGTTTTTAACCAAAACGATTTTATCAGTACCTTTCAAAGTATCAGCAATTTCCTGAACCGCAAAAGGGTTTGCAGTAGTACGGGCACCCACCCATAATACGTCGATATCATGCTCTAAAGCCAATTTACAGTGTGCTGCAGTTGCTACCTCAGTCCCCATCAATAAACCAGTTTCTTTTTTTGCTTTTTGCAACCATTTCAAACCAATTTCTCCAACACCTTCAAATCCTCCCGGACGCGTTCTTGGTTTCCAGATTCCCGCTCTGAATACGCTCACTTTTGAATCTTTCAATTCGTGTGCGATCTTCAATACCTGATCTTCTGTTTCTGCACTACATGGTCCTGCAATCACAAGTGGGTGATTTAAATTGAAATCTTCTAACCACTTTCTCATTTCTTTTTTATTTTCCATCTTTTCTTTAGTTTATTTTTTAATTGTTAATCCGTTTAGTATCTCTTTAATTTTATTGGTGCTTTCCATTTCTTCAAAAATGGCACTGTAATCTTCTTCTTTTAACAAATCCCTAAACCGACTGAGATTTGAAATGTATGCTTCTAACGTTTCCAAAACATACTCCTTATTCTGCTCAAAAATTGGCGTCCACATTGCCGGTGAACTCTTGGCCAAACGAACGGTACTCTCAAATCCGCTTCCCGCCATATCAAAAATATCCTGTTCGTCTTTTTCCTTATTCATTACCGTTTTCCCAAGCATAAACGAACTAATGTGCGACAAATGCGAAACGTAAGCAATATGTTTGTCGTGTGAAACCGGATCCATATAACGTATCCTCATTCCTATTTCAGCGAAAAGCTTTAGAGCCTTCTCCTGCAGTTTAAAAGTGGTTTTTTCCACTTCGCAGATAATGTTTGTTTTTCCTTTAAACAAACCTCTAATCGCTGCCGAAGGTCCTGAAAACTCTGTCCCGGCGATTGGATGTGTGGCAATAAAATTCCGTCTCTTTGGGTGGCTTGCCACTGCATCACAGATTGGTTTTTTGGTCGATCCCACTTCAAAAACGATTGTTTTGTCGCCCACCAAATCCAGTACTTTAGGCAAAACCGCAAGTGCCACATCTACAGGAACCGAAACAATTACAAAATCAGCTCCCGCCAAATCTTCAAAATGTCCTTCCTGATCAATAACACCCAAATCAATTGCTTCCTGCAAGTGTTTTTCGTTACTGTCAATTCCAAAAATAAGAGCATTCGGATGTCGCTCCTTGATATCCAATACCATTGAACCTCCTATTAACCCTATTCCTATTACGTATACTTTCATATTTCTTTTTTATTAGAAGCTGTTTCCAGTTATTCACTTCTTATTATAAGACAAGCAGTATTCACCACCGAAAATTGTCCAGAAACCTCAGACCTCAATTTTACCCCCAATTTTACTTCTTTTTGAGGTAGTTCATTTAAAATTTCATTTGATTGTAAATTTTGCATGGCGCTCGGTAAATTATTGCTTCTAATTAAACTATTTGCTATTGCTTTACCATCTGTAATATTATAAAGTTCTACTAATGCATAATTATTAGAATTACCAACATAAGGACTCGCCTCAAAAACAACTGACTTTACATCTTTGAAATCCCTAATATTAAATCTGATCCCTTCCGAAACTGGATTAACGTATGCTGAATTTAAAGTATTCAAACTCACGCGAACTTCCACAAATACAATTCCTCCATTTCCATTACACACATATTTTGTAACTTGAACTTCTGAATTATCTAATATTTTATTATTATTTAAATCAATGCCCGATTCTATTTTTACTCCACCATTCCCACAAGTACCACCCTTAGCTTCATCTGTAATATTAACAAGACTGAGATTTCCATTTAAACCATTACATACGTATGTTTTGTATTTAACTTCGTTATCATCTAAGACCCCATCTTTATTTAAATCTAATCCATACTCAACTTTTAATCCTCCATTTCCACAATTACCACCTGAATTTTCATTAGTAGTTCTTGTTAAATTCGTATTTCCATCTGTTCCATTACAAACATATGCGGTAGAGGTTATTTCATTTTCTTCTAAAACGCCATTTTTGTTAATATCCAACCCAGAATTTATTTTTATCCCCCCATTTTCACAACTTACCCCTTTAGGCTCTTTGATCACGGTAGTTAAGCTGTTTTTTCCATTTATACCATTACAAACATATTTTGTATTTTGAACTTCATTACCATCCAATATCCCATTAAAATTATTATCTAATCCTGTTTCAATTTTTAATCCTCCATTTTCACAATTGATTCCTGGATTTTCAACTGACATATTTACTAAAGTGTTTACTCCGTTTGATCCTTGTGATCCCTCATCACCTTCACAGGCAATAAAAGAAATTGATATAATTAAATAAAGTAGGTGTATTCTTTTCATTTTTAGTTATTTTCTTTCTTAGTATTTATTTTATTAATTTAAAAAAAGCTTCGACTCCGCTCAGCCTGACAATCTGGATAAAAATCTTGATTCTTGATTCTAAAATCTTAATACTTAAAATCGATCTATCGCTTCTTGTACTTTTTCTTCTTTTACACACAACGAGAATCTGATATATCCTTCGCCATTACTTCCGAAGATGGTTCCCGGTGTGATAAAAATGTGTTTCTCGTACAATATTTCATCAATGAATTTCTCTGCTGATGCTATTCCGTCCGGCAATTTTGCCCAAACAAAAAGCCCAACTCCTGCTGCATAAACTTTGCAGCCTAATTTTTCTGCCAGTTTTTCTGTTAATTCTCTACGACGTCTGTAAATTTTGTTTTGATCTTCGAACCATGATTTATCGCAATTCAACGCAGCAACCGCACCTTTCTGAATTCCGTAGAACATTCCGCTGTCCATGTTGCTTTTTACCTTTAGAACCGCATCGATAATTTCAGGATTTCCTAAAACCATTCCAACTCTCCAGCCGGCCATGTTGAATGTTTTACTAAGCGAATTCAATTCTAAAGCCACTTCTTTTGCTCCTGCAACCTGCAGCAAACTCATTGGGTTATCATTCAAAACAAAACTATAAGGATTGTCGTTGACCAATAATATCTTGTGTTTTTTAGCAAAAGCAACCAGTTTTTCAAATAACGCTAAACTTCCTCTGGCTCCTGTTGGCATGTGAGGATATCCCAGCCACATAATTTTTACCTTCGAAAGATCCAATTTTTCTAAAGCTTCAAAATCCGGTTCCCAGGCATTTGCTTCTTTCAGATCATAATAAACCGGAACAGCTCCAACCAAATTAGTTACCGAAGTATAGGTTGGATAACCCGGATTCGGAATTAAAACGTGATCACCTTCATTTAAAAATGCCAATGAAATATGCATTATTCCTTCTTTCGATCCCATCAAAGGCAAGATCTCATTATTCGGATTCAGCGTAACACCAAACTGATTCTGATAAAAATCAGCCATTCCTTTTCTCAATTCCGGCAATCCCTGATAGCTCTGATAGCCATGTCCGTTTTCATCCAGAATCGCTGCGGCTACCGCTTCAATTACTGCTTTTGACGGACTCAAATCTGGGCTTCCGATTCCCATATTGATAATAGGTTTTCCTTCAGATTGTAGCTGACGCACTTCTCTTAATTTTGAGGAGAAGTAGTATTCTTCAACTGTATCTAATCGTTTTGCTGTTGTTATCATTTTTAATTTGCTTTAGGCTCTTTTAACTTTCTAATTTAATTGGAATTGGGAATTTCAAAAATTGGAATTTCCTTTTTTATGGTTTTGTATTTTTATATTCTCCTAACACTTTAAAATATTCTGCCATAATGTTTAATAACGATTTGGCTTTTGCAAAATCTTCGTATTTCTCAAATGTTACATCTACGAAAAACGAATATTTCCAGGGTGTTTCAATTTTTGGAAGCGATTGAATTTTTGTCAAATTCAGTTTGCAGTCACTCATTACATTTAAAACGGCTGCCAGACTTCCTCTTTTGTGATCCAATTCAAATTTGATAGAGGCTCTGTTTATTTCATTTTCCGGCAGAAATGAATTCTGTTTTTTAATAATCACAAAGCGGGTCATATTGTTTTTAATGGTTTGGATTTCTGGAGCGATAATCTCTAAATCGTACATTTCAGAAGCCGTTCTACTGGCGATCGCTGCTATTCCTTTCAATTGATTTTCCTGAATTCTTCGGGCAGTTTCGGCGGTATCTTTGTCCTCAACCAACTTAATATTTGGATACTGTTTCAGGAAATCCATACATTGCAACAAGGCCATCGGATGGGAATGAACCTCTTTTATATCCTCAATTTTCTGACCTCTTAAAGTCATTAAGTTTTGATGAATATTCAAATAATGCTCTCCAATAATGTGAATATTATTCTTGTCAATCAAAGCATAATTCGGGATAATTGGCCCCGCAATCGAGTTTTCAATTGCCATTACTGCCTGATCTGATTTTCCTGAAAGCAGACTATCAATTAATTCTTCAAAAGACAAACATTCATCAATATCCACGTTTTCAGAGAAATACTCTTTCACTACCTGATGATGAAAAGATCCTTTAATACCTTGTATTGCAATTTTCGTTGTCATATATTCAAAAAAAAATCCTGATTTGCATCAGGATTGTATATTAGTTTTATTTGTTTTAAAATTTTTCTCAAATAACCATAGCACAATCCTCACTTCTACTAAAGAAGAAATAAAAAGAGTTGCTAAAATAAAAACGGTTATTAGTCATTTTGTTTGTGTTTTTCAATAAATACTCTGCGAATGTATAAATTATTTTTACCTCACCAAAAAAAATAATACATTTTATGAAACAAAAAAGGATTTCTTAACAAATTTATGATGTTTTGTACGATAATACAAAAATATCTGCTTAAAATGAGATATTTACAATTGCGTTTTTGAAAATTCTAAGTTTTATTTGTCACGAATTCACCAATTTTATTTAAAAGCCAAGATGATTTGATATAATTCGTGAATTCGTGGCTATTTCACCAGCCACCTCAAAACAATCCATAAAAGAGCCCTGTTCTTTGTTCTTCATACCAAAGAACAATATCTTCAACGTCAAATAATGCCTCTTTTATAAAATGAAGCCTGTACATTTATCTTATAGATTTCAAATGAGCTTTAACTTCTTCCCATGAGTACAGTTCTGTTTTCCCCTCTTCTAAGTTTTGTATACGAATGTCTAATTCCTTTTCAACCTCTTCAGAAATTTCCAGATCTTTTTTAGAAACACTATCCCATAATTGTTCTGCCAAAACTATCTTTTCAGCATTACTATATTTAGATAAATTTTTGATTTCCATATTTTTACTATTATTGGTTTTACAAATTTAATTAAAAAAACAGCATAAATCATTCTTAATCTGAATACCGTTTTGTCGCCACGAATTCACCAATTTTATTTAAAAGCCAGGATGATTTGAAACAATTCGTGAATTCGTGGCAACCTCGCAATCTTTAAAACAACCCTGAAACCGGTTTGTTCACAATCCCAATTTTAGTAGAATCGAAGTTCATTTTTTGCTGTAATAAGGAAGCATAAACACTTCTGAAATCAATTTCATATTTTAAATCTCCGTTATCCAGATTAGACAAATCAGGATTGTTACCTAAAATTGTTCCTTTATTACTTCCTCCAATTATAAACATTGGCGCTGCAGTTCCATGATCTGTACCGTTTCCGTTATCTTTTACACGCCTGCCAAATTCAGAAAACACTACAACGGTTACATTCTGAAGCAACTTCGACTGTTTCATATCCTGATAAAAACTATACAGAGCGTCATTCAAATCCATTAATTTCTTTTCGTGTATGGCCAGCTGATTGTCGTGAGTATCAAATCCGCCTAACGAAGTATAGTACACTTTTGAATTTAAGTTGCCTTTAATCAGTCTGCCAATCCATTCCAGATTCTTCGATAATTCTGTCTTTGGATAACTGATTTCCGATTTGGATTTCGCCAACGCTTTCTGAATTTCATCAGATCCTTCAGTAACCGAATTGGCTATTTTTCGAACAAAATCCAATTGTGGATTATCCGACAAGGTTACATTTTCTTCTCTATCCGATTTTACTTTAAACCGGTTTGGATCTTTTACCGTGATAAAATTAGGTTCATTTCCTTTCAAGGCCAGATTGTCTATCGAATCCAGATTTATTCCTGCCGTTGCCTGATGCCCGTTGCACTGTAAATCCAGATAACGTCCTAACCAGCCTTCGTTGTTATATTTATTAGAATCTGTAGCCGTTTGCCAAATTTCCTGGCTTCTAAAATGCGACCGGATGGGTTCGGGATATCCAACATTCTGAATTACGGTAAGATCGCCATTTTGCTGCATTTGAGCAAAATCTTTCAAAGCCGGATGAAACGCCATTCCTTTATTTTTTCCGACAACCGCATCTTTGTTCAACGCTATTTTAGTGCGTAAATCATAATACAGCGGATTGTCGTACGGAACAAAGGTATTCAAACCGTCATTTCCTCCATTTAACTGAACAAACACCACACATTGCTCGCCAACTATCAAATTAGGCTGCGAACCAAATGCATGTAAAAAATCAGGAAGCACCAGCAATCCGCCGGTAAGTGTTCCTGTAAGCGTTAGAAAATTTCTTCTGTTCATAATTACAGCTTTCTAAATTAATTGATATTCGGGCAGTTTGCTGATGTAATTAAAGAGTCGGATTACAGCAAAATTGGCATGTTCCTCCTTTGGATCAAAATCGTATTTAAGTAAATTCTCCATGTCTTTCTGCACCGAATCATTTACTTTAAATAATAACCTGTTGGACAGATCAGTGATGATCGTTTTGTTATTTCCGTTCGTATCAAAGTCAATTTTTACTTCCACTTTTTCAAATTCTGATTTTGGTTTTTCAGCTTCGGCAGTCATCGTATTCAAAACTTTTCGGGTAATACTTCTCCCGCTGCAAAGCAAATCGGCTGTATTGTTGCGCTGCAGGTAAATTTGAGAAGTGAGCCAGGAGTTGCCGCCGTCCCAACCTTTTACATTAACCTGGTTGTACAAATCCATTCCTTGCTGCTTCAGAAAGAACAAAATCATCCCATCGTCAAGATCATCGATATGCAATTCATCCAGTAGCTGCAAAATATAAACTAACGGATCTTTGATTTTCGTTCCTGAATTTTCTTTTTTATATTCTTCGGTAAAAATCTTAGTCAATAAAGGCTGAATTTCAAACTTCACCTTTCTAAAGTAATCCCCATAATAGGTCACCAAATTTTCGGGTGGATTGTCGTAAACAAACCATTCAAGGATTTTTCGGGTAATCAGATAGGGAATGTTTTTCTGTTCAAAAATAATATCGACCAGATCATCTGCTTTCCAGTTTCCGGTTTTACCAAAATAGATTTTATCGGTATCATCTTCGGCAAACTTCCTGTAGGCAGCTCTGTTGTCTCCATAATTCAGCCCTGCCAAAGCTCTTGCTCCGTTTTTAATATCACTTTCGGTGTAGTTTCCAATTCCGATGGTGAACAGTTCCAATAATTCGCGACTAAGGTTTTCGTTGTATTTCCCTTTTTTGTTGTCGACATTATCAAGGTACTTCACCATAGCATTCGACTTTAGGATTTGCTTGGTGAGTTCTTTAAAGTTTCCAAAAGCATGTTCCCGAAGAATCATATTGTGCTGGTAAATCCAGTAGTTGACTTTTACTTTCTGTGTGGTGGATACAAAATGATTGTGCCAGAAGCAAACCATGTTTTCACGTAACGGAAATTCGTCATTACGCATTTTGCCAATCCACCATTTTTTTAGTTCTACTGCCGAATAGATTTCTTTCTTGAGGACTTTCTTTTTTTCTTCTGAATCTGCAGTTTTAATCGATTCTCGAAGTTCTTTGAGTTCTAATAGTGTCTTGGGATCATCCTCTAAAAAAGCGGGGAGTTGTGTGTCAAATTTGGATTCATAGGAATGTTTTAGAAATTTTTCTAATCCCAATTTTTCAATTGCATCGGATTCTTTTCCGGAAAAACCCAATCGTAACGACCAAAGATTGCTTTTTTTCATAATTCAGAAATTATTACAATAAGACTTGACTTTCTATTAAAGGTTTAATGGAAGGTTCTGAGGTGTTTAGAATACTAAGTCCCTAAGACACTAAGGTGCTAAGGTGCTAAGGCTTTAAATCTTTGGTAATAATTTAAACGGGGAATTTTGGGGGATATTGTCGTCTTTAAAATTATGATTTTCTTTAATCTATTCCAGAATTTTACAATTTACACCGAGCCTATCAGCTTCAACTAAAAATTCTTGCGCAATAATTTGGTCTTCTATCTCAAGAATAATGCTATGATCATCCAACAGCATATCTACATTTCTTTTGCAAACTACCAAAGACATCCCTAACTTTTCATTCTGCAATTTACTGAGAGCTACTTTTTGAAGTCCTTCCCTCCAACTTTCTAAAATCACCTTTACCATAATTCCTAATTGAAGATTAAAAGCTCATCTACAAACTCCTTTTTTTCATCAACATATAAAATGTATCTACAATTACTAAATTCCTGTTCTTGCTGATAAAGACCTAATCGAATTTCGATACATGGAGTCGGAATGAAATCATGATCTAATAAAATCGAAATAGATTTTGGAGAAATCGTATTAAACTTAACATTCTCATATTCTTCGGCATCTATATTTTGAAAATATTTCAGAGCAAGCTTATACAACTCCTCTTTATCTTCAAGTGTTTTTTCTAATAAACTCATTTTTTTTCAATTTTAAGTTAACCCAGCTAGGATCTAAGCGGAAATCTTCTTGATTTTTTCTTTAAAAATAAACAATAAAAAAAAGCAGCTATCCTTACGATAACTGCTTTTATATTCTAGAAATCTGAAATCTCAGATCTACGATCTAAAATCATTAAGATCCACACATTTCACAATCTTCAGGATCTGCTGCTTGTGCTTTTAAAAGCATTGCTTTATAATCCTCAACGCTGATTGCTTCTGTTTCTGCAACTAATGTTGGAGCTGTTTCTTCTTTTTTATCATTGTTCAGTGTGAACTTAATCGCATCAACCGCCGATTTTGTTCTTAGGTAATACATTCCTGTTTTTAAACCTGACTGCCAAGCGTAGAAATGCATTGACGTTAGTTTAGAATAGTTAGCATCCTGCATGAACAAGTTCAACGATTGTGATTGGTCAATGAAGTAACCTCTTTGACGTGACATATCGATAATGTCTTTCATCGACATTTCCCAAACTGTTTTGTAAAGATCTTTCAGGTCTTGCGGAATAATATCAATATTTTGAACTGATCCGTTATGACGCATAATTTCCTGTTTCAAATCTTCGTTCCATAAACCAAGTTTTACCAGATCTTCCAGTAAGTGTTTGTTTACTACGATGAATTCTCCAGACAATACACGACGTGTATAAATATTTGAGGTGTACGGCTCAAAAGCTTCGTTGTTTCCAAGAATCTGTGAAGTCGAAGCAGTTGGCATTGGCGCAACCAATAATGAGTTACGAACTCCGTGCTCCATTACTTCTTTTCTTAAAGATGCCCAGTCCCAACGGCCTGATAATTCTTCATCTTTCAATCCCCACATATTGTATTGAAATTCTCCCTGAGACATTGGAGAACCCGCAAAAGTTGAATAAGGTCCTTCTTCTTTCGCCATTTCCATAGAAGCGGTTACGGCTGCGAAGTATAATGTTTCGAAAATTTCCTGATTTAATGCTTTTGCCTCATCACTTGTAAATGGCATACGCAACATGATAAAAGCATCTGCTAAACCTTGCACTCCTAATCCTACCGGACGGTGACGCAAGTTAGAATTTTCTGCTTCTTTAACCGGGTAGTAATTTCTGTCGATTACTTTGTTCAGGTTACGCGTTACACGTTTGGTAACATTGTAAAGTGCTTCGTGATCGAATTTACCGTTATCAATAAACATTGGCAACGAAATAGACGCCAGGTTACAAACTGCAATTTCATCTTTAGAAGTGTACTCCATAATTTCAGTACACAAGTTAGACGAACGAATGGTTCCTAAGTTCTTGTGGTTTGATTTACGGTTTGCCGCATCTTTGTACAGCATATAAGGCGTTCCGGTTTCGATTTGTGATTCCAGGATTTTCTCCCATAATTCACGTGCACG
This sequence comes from Flavobacterium sp. N502536, assembly GCF_025947345.1. Taxonomy (NCBI): domain Bacteria; kingdom Pseudomonadati; phylum Bacteroidota; class Flavobacteriia; order Flavobacteriales; family Flavobacteriaceae; genus Flavobacterium; species Flavobacterium sp. N502536. The sequence goes on from NZ_CP110011.1 coordinate 1,260,912, forward strand.
AATCGTTTTTCTACCTTTTCCTCTAAATTCATAATCCAGATACAATGCTTCAAACTCTTCTCCATAAACATCATACAGACCAGGACATTCGTTAGGACACATTAACGTCCAAGTAGTATCTTCCTGTACACGTTTCATGAACAAATCTGAAGTCCACATTGCGAAGAATAAATCTCTCGCACGCATCTCTTCTTTTCCTGTATTTTTCTTTAAATCTAAGAAATCGAAAATATCAGCATGCCAGGTTTCGATGTAAATCGCAAAACTTCCTTTACGTTTTCCACCACCCTGATCTACATAACGAGCGGTATCGTTGAAAACTCTCAACATCGGAACAATTCCGTTTGAAGTTCCGTTTGTACCACGAATGTACGATCCGGTCGCACGAACGTTATGAATAGAAAGACCAATTCCTCCCGCTGATTGCGAGATTTTAGCCGTTTGTTTTAAAGTATCATAAATACCATCAATACTATCATCCTGCATGGCCAAAAGGAAACAGGAAGACATTTGAGGTTTTGGAGTTCCCGCATTGAACAACGTTGGTGTTGCATGCGTAAAGAACTTTTTAGACATTAAGTCGTACGTCTCAATTACCGATTTTAAATCGTCAAGGTGAATACCAACCGAAACACGCATCAACATATGTTGTGGTCTTTCGACGATTTTACCATTAATTTTTAGCAAATAAGAACGTTCTAAGGTTTTGAAACCAAAATAATCGTAATTAAAATCTCTTGTATAAATGATATGAGAATCAAGGAAAGCAGAGTTTTCCTGAATTACTTTAAATACTTCATCCGAAAGCAACGGAGCGTCTTGTCCGTTTCTTGGATTTACGTAATTGTACATATCCTTCATCGTTTCTGAGAACGATTTCTTAGTATTTGAATGTAGATTTGAAATTGCCACACGTGCTGCTAATTGTGCATAATCAGGATGCGCAATAGTCATAGAAGCCGCCGTTTCTGCCGCAAGATTATCTAATTCAGAAGTAGAAACCCCATCATACAATCCTTCGATAACTCTCATCGCTACCTTAACAGGATCTACAAGTTCATTTAAACCATAACACAATTTTTTGATTCTTTCTGTAATCTTATCAAACATTACCGGCTCTTTATGGCCATCTCTTTTTACTACATACATAAGCTTACTATTTTAGTTATTGAAAAAATGAAAGACTCTGGAATAACGATTCCCAAAGCTTAAACATTGTGTGTTTTTAAATTATTTTTTGAGAATTGTAGGATTCTCAATAGTTATCTGATTCCAATCCGAAAAACAGATTGAAAGGCATTAAAAATTGTTCTTGAATCAACTATTGGGGATGAAGATTCAATCTTAAAAATGATTTATTCTTTTTTAGCGTTAGTGGCCACTAAAATGATTCCTGTTGTCTAAAAATCTGCATCAAATGAAATTTTCTGAGCATCACTGTCGGTGTTCATCACACCCGATTTTTGATACTCTGCAACACGTTTTTCAAAGAAATTAGTTTTTCCCTGAAGAGAGATCATGTCCATGAAGTCAAACGGATTCGCTGACCCATATACACGCTCACAACCTAATTCTACTAATAATCTATCCGCAACAAACTCTAAATATTGCGTCATTAAAGTAGCATTCATTCCTATTAAACTTACCGGAAGAGATTCTGTTACAAACTCTCTTTCGATATTTAAAGCATCAACAATGATTTCTTTAATTCTGTCTTTTGGTACTTTATTTACTAAGTGGTGATTGTGCAAGTGTACTGCAAAATCACAGTGCACGCCTTCGTCACGTGAAATTAGCTCGTTAGAAAAAGTCAAACCTGGCATTAAACCACGTTTTTTCAACCAATAAATAGAACAGAAAGCACCTGAGAAAAAGATTCCTTCTACTGCTGCAAAAGCAATTAGTCTTTCAGCAAATGAATCGGATTCGATCCATTTTAAAGCCCATTCTGCTTTCTTGCCAATTGCAGGAAAAACTTCTAAAGCATTAAATAATTCTGCTTTCTCTGCTTCGTCTTTTACGTAAGTATCAATTAATAAAGAATACGTCTCACTATGAATATTTTCCATCATGATCTGGAATCCATAGAAAAATTTAGCTTCGGCATATTGAACTTCATTTACAAAGTTCTCTGCCAGATTTTCATTTACAATTCCGTCAGAAGCTGCAAAGAATGCTAAAATGTGTTTGATGAAATATCTTTCGTCGTCACTTAACTTATTATTCCAGTCTGTCAAATCCTGGTGCAAATCGATTTCTTCCGCAGTCCAGAAACTAGCCTCCATCTTTTTGTACCATTCCCAAATATCATGATGTTTAATAGGAAAAATAACGAAACGATTTTTATTTTCTTGTAATATTGGCTCGACTTGTGACATGAAATTTTACTTTAATTTTTATACTAAATTTTTGCTAATTCAGTAGACTACAAAGATTGTCATTTGTTGCCAAAAATAAAAGCCAAACTTATTCACAATCGGGCGTAGTTTTTAACAACAGCGAAAAATTGAGATATTTTTCATACAACAATTAAGACACTGTAAATGAGTAAATTAATCCTTACATTTACTGCTCATTTTGCTGTAGAATATAGACTTTTTAGAATAAAAAGCAAGAATTTTTTAAATGTTTTTAAAAGTTTTTTCCCTGCCTCTTCTCTCTTTTTCTGATCAATTTTTGAGTACTTCCCAGCAACGGTAATGGCTACCGATTTTTTAAGATTTCTTAAGTTCTTCGGCAACTTTTTCAAGCTCCAAATACCAGTCCTGTCCAAAGCGGCGAATTAGGGCTTCTTTGACAAATTTATATACCGGAACTTCCAACTCTTTACCTAACGAACAGGCATCGTCGCAAATATCCCACTTATCATAGTTCACCGCAGCAAACTCTGTAAAGTCTTTCACTCGTATCGGGTACAAATGACAGGAAACCGGCTTTTTCCAATCTACGATTCCCTGATTGTATGCCTGCTCGATTCCGCAAAGCGCAGTCTTGCCGTCAAAAATAACGTAGGCACAGTCCTTATTATCAATCAGAGGCGTTTCAAGATCACCATCCGTTCCTTTCACCCAGGTTCCCTGAGCTTCGATCGCAGCAATTCCTTCTTTTCGCAGGAAGGGCTTTACTTTAGGATAAATTTCTTCCAGAATTTTAGTTTCTGCTTCACTCAACGGCGCACCGGCATCTCCGTCAACACAGCAGGCTCCTTTACAAGCTGACAAGTTGCACACAAATTCTTTTTCAAGAATATCTTCTGAAATAATGGTTTTTCCTAATTGAAACATGATACTTAAATACTGTAATTTATAAAGTGCAAAGATACGCAAAGAAAGCAGATATTCCTTTTATTCTTTCCTCACACTTGTCTGACATTTTTTTACGCAAAGGCCGCATCGGAATCTTTTGCACAAAACAGCCTCAATACTTTACCCCAAACGCCTTGCAAATATGCAAAACAACTTACTTGTTGTTACAAAAATCATTTTTTTAGACCGTAATACGTGTTTTTATAACAAAAATACCCGTCGTTTCATATATCCTAAAAAAGCATTAACTTTATTATCTACTTTTGCACATCTCTTAACTCTAAATAAAAAAATTATGTTAGAAATTGATTTTAAGGAAATTATCACTGTTGGAATGGTACTTTTTGCCGTAATCGATATTGTAGGGTCAATTCCGATTATTATCAATTTAAGAGCAAAGGTGGGACATATCGAATCGGAGAAGGCTTCAATCGTTGCCGGTTTGATTATGATCATTTTTCTTTTTATCGGAGAAGGCTTTTTGCAGCTTATTGGAATAGATGTACACTCCTTTGCTGTGGCAGGATCTTTTGTATTGTTCTTTTTGGCGCTGGAAATGATTTTAGGTATTCGAATCTATCGTGACGAAGAACCGGGGTCGGCCTCTATTGTCCCTTTGGCTTTTCCGTTAATTGCAGGTGCCGGTACGATGACTACTTTGTTATCGCTTCGCTCTCAATTTCACACGATTAACATTGTCATTGCGATTTTACTGAACATTTTTCTGGTATACTTTGTTTTGAAATCTTCTAAAAAAATAGAAACTTTATTAGGAGAAAACGGACTTGGTGTAGTTCGCAAGACATTTGGAGTCATCCTTTTAGCAATTGCTGTTAAATTATTTGCTGCTAATGTTAAAGGTTTGTTTGTCTAACATTTATTTTTATAAATTTACCCCATAAAATTTCTAAAATATAACTTTAAGATATTTTTCACATCGCGAAGTTCTACTTTATTATTTTAGACAAACAAACAACCATTATGAAAATCTTTACTTCTATCTTAGTGCTTCTGGCATTAGCTTTAATCGTTTTTAATATTACGTTGCTAGACTTCAAAAATCCTTTTCAGGGAGACAGTGTAGTAGCTTTTATTGGGATCGCTGCTTCATTTTGCGCCGTTTTAATTCTTTTGATTTTTAGAATCTCAAAAAGAATTGAAGAAAAAACAAACGGACGATAACACTATGTTTGACGTTTTAATTATTGGCGGAGGCGTTTCAGGCATGTCCTGTGCCCTCGTTCTGGGATCAGCTAAAAACAAAGTTTTTGCAACCGATAAGAAAATCGGGATTTTTACACATCAAAAAAACTCTTCACTGCAAGAGGCTATTTTTTACAATGCTTATGGCATTACACCAGGCAAACTAGGATCTGATTTGCTTCTGGAAAGCACAAAAGATTTGGCCAGCAGTTACCCACACATTACGCAGATCGAAAATGAAAAAGTAGTTAAAGTCGAAGGTGCTTACCCTGACTTTACAGTAACTACCAACAAAAACACTTATAAAACCAAAAGTATTGTCGTAGGAATTGGCTCTGCGAATACTTTTGATATCGAAGGTTTGATGCACTATATCGAACCTCATAAAAAAGCACTTCCCGAAAAACAACGTATCCAGCTTAAAAACGACGACCACAAAGTTGCCGATGGTATTTATGTTATTGGGACTTTGGCAGGCTGGAGAAGCCAATTGGCCATTGCAGCCGGAAGTGGCGCAGCTGTTGCCACAGATATCCTGACTTTATGGAATAACGGCGTGCAAACGCATGCCCACGACAGCATTCGATAAAACAAACACAGCTGTTAAATAAAACGAAACCATTAAGAAATTAAGGTAACCAGCTTTAAAGCAGGATAAACTTAATTTCTTAATGGTTTGAAATTTTTATGTTTTATTTTACCGAAACGATTTGGGTTACTTTAATATGATTTTCGTCTTCCGATTTCCAGATTTCTCCTTTCACCGAGACAATATCTCCTATTTTTAATACTTTGTAATTTTGAGGCCCGCCAACATTCACTATACTGATTGTTGCAAAATACACCTCTTTAGCGTCTGTTGAGATTTTTGCCGTATATCCGTCTTTTCCCGACTCGATTGCATCTACTTTACCCGCAATCGTATTACTATTACTTTTGGTAACCGTACAGGAAACAACAAGAACCATTACAACCAATAGCAAGGTTATTCTTTTTAGATTTTTCATAATAGTAGCTTCATTAAAACAGGCCCATTTAGAGCATTAAGTACTGCTCTTATTGCAATTGCGTACAACTACCGGCAATCACTTTTAAATTCTCCTCAAATTGTTTCCAAACCCTGATGTATCGAAAAGTTCCGCTCACGGGATTGTGATTAAAATTTCCTTTCAGTAAAATTGTTACTGCAACTACAGCCGAATCATTGATTACAGTTATAATCTGATCCGAAGCTTCTAATACCTCGATTTGTATTTTACCTGAACGATACGTATTCAAGTCAAATTCTTTGGTAATCGTTTGTCCATCCGGTAAATTAAAAAGCAAATCATCGTGCAGTACGTTTTCCAGCGTTGGAAGATCCGCATTTTTCATGGCCGTTAACAGTTCAATCTCAGCATTTACAACAGTTTCTATTTTCATCTGATAAAGAATTAAAGATTACTTTTTTGGACTTAAAACTGCCTTGATCATGGCATCGTCCTTTAAAATGACGTCGTAGTAATACAATTCACCGTATAATTGTCTGGCAAATTCAGCGGTGATATAACGGTTTACCAAAGCTTTGGTTTTGTCAAATTTCAGATCTAAACCAGTCAGCAAAACATAAGCTTTGAACTTTTTAAAATACAAATCAGAGCTTTTCATCTTTGCTAAAAACTCATTAAAATGAAGTCCAGCAAAAGCTCCTCTGTTTTTATCCAATTCTTCAAAAACAAAGTGTCCCACAATTCCGGTCTGCAACAGATAGGCTACATTTTCGTTCCCGTGTTCTGCCTCTATTGGCACAAAAACATCGGGTACAATTCCACCGCCACCGTATACAATTTTTCCTTTTGGTGTTTTAAACTTTAAAGAATCGGCCACTTTTATGCTGTCTTTCGCATAAAGTTCTCCCGATTTTATTCGGGCTTCAGATTCTTTAAAATACTCATCATTTCCTTTTTTATAAGGCTTTTGAATCGATCTTCCCGTTGGCGTATAATATCGCGCCACCGTTAATCGCACTGCCGATCCATCGTTGAAATCCATTTCACGCTGTACCAGGCCTTTTCCAAAAGAACGTCGGCCAACAATGGTACCACGATCATTATCCTGTAATGCCCCGGCAAGAATCTCACTGGCCGATGCACTGTTTTCATTAACCAAAACATATACTTTTCCGGTCTCAAAACTACCGGCTTTTGTGGCATAGGTCTTTTCAGTAGTCCCGTTTTTATTTTTGGTAAAAACAATCAGCTGTTTGTCCTTCAGAAATTCATCTGCAATAGCAATGGCTTCTTCCATATAACCTCCGCCATTATCACGAAGATCGATAACGAGCGACTCAATTCCTTTTTGTTTCAATCTGGTCAAACCGCTTTTAAACTCATTAAAAGTAGTTTCGGCAAAACGATTGATTTTGATGTATCCGGTATTATTTCCAAGCAATAAAGAAGCATCGACGCTTTTGATCGGAATGACATCTCTTTTTACTTTAAATTTAAGTTTCTTCTGTTCTGATTTTCTAAAAACCGTTAATTCGATCTCAGACCCTTTTAATCCTTTTAACTTCGAGAACAAACTGTCAGAAGGCAATCTACGTCCGAACAATTTGGTTTTTCCGGCAAATAAAATCCGATCCCCTGACTTTATTCCGGCTTTCGCCGAAGGTCCGTTCTCAATTGGTTTTATAATCGCAACAGAGTCTTTGTACATATAAAAATTAATTCCGATCCCCACAAAGTCACCTCTCATGCTCTCGGCTACTTCGGCTTGTTCTGTTGGAGGAATATAAACGGAATGCGGATCTAATTTTGATAAAATATTATCGACTGTAAGGTTTACAATTGAATCTGTATTGATGCTGTCAACATATTCATTATTGATGAAGTCGATCAGCTTATTCAATTTGGTTTTGGAGTAATTTTTAGCCAAAAGCTGCTCGTCAGCGGGAGCATTCATCAGGCTTCCGAGAACTATACCCAGAGCTAAGGTGGCTCCGATAACGATTGGTAAATATTTTGAATTAAATTTCATTTACTCTTCTAAAACAGGAATATGTTCGACTTCGACACCTGCTTTTATTAAAAACTGAATTCCGGAATCGTCACGATATCCGTCATGATACACCACTCTTTTGATACCCGACTGATGTATTAATTTGCTGCATTCTTTACAAGGTGAAAGTGTAATATACAGGGTCGCTCCTTCACAGGATTGTGTTGACCTGGCCACTTTCAGAATTGCATTTGCTTCGGCATGAAGAACGTCCCAACGGGTTAGTCCTTCCTCATCTTCACAGCAATTTTCGAAACCAGATGGCGTTCCATTGTATCCATCCGAAATAATCATCCGGTCTTTTACGATGATAGCACCTACCTGCTTTCGTTTACAATACGACAATAAACTCCACTCTTTGGCAATCCTCAGATAAGCTTTGTCGTATTTATTTAATTTTTTTATCTCCATTTATTTTATCTGTTCCAAATTGGGCTTTCGATAATCATCGGCACTACCACTCCGATAATGAAAGCCGACATTACAAGTGCCCAATCGCGTTTTGAAAAGCGAAATACGGTTTGTACAATATAGGATAGTATCAAAACCACAAACACCACAACCAGCTGTGCCGCTTCAATTCCTAAAGCAAACTCGCCTAAAGGTAGTAATTTTGAACCAGCCGACCCTCCTAAAATTGTTTTGAAATAATTCGAGAATCCAAGTCCGTGAATAATTCCAAAAAACAAGGTCACAAAAAACACCAAATTCAAACCATCATTCTTAGAATTCTTTCCGGCAGTAAAGAGATTAAAGACCGCAGTTATTAAAATCGTTATCGGAATTAAAAACTCGACGGTATTGACTTTTATCGCAATAATTCCGTAAACAGAAAGCAATAATGCCAGCGTATGACCAATTGTAAAAACAGAAACCAGCAGCAAAATGCGTTTCCAGTCTTTGAACAAATAAGGGGTTGTTAAGGCAATTAAAAAAAGAACGTGATCGTAAGCATTAATATCTAAAACATGCTTCAATCCTATTTGAAAATAAATCCAAAATTCTGACATAAGGGTACTACTATTATAATGATTAGGGGTTGTAAACTTACGATTTATTTTGAAAAATCATTGCGGTCTTAAACTAAAACAATGCATAAAAATTAAGTTAAATTTTATGAGAACTTTAAAATTAATAGTTTAAAATAAAAATTATCTTTGTAGGATAAAAAAAACCATAATTATGTCATTTTCAGATTTATTTGATAGCGAATTCAAACAAAGAAACAAAGGTCACTTTTCAGCTATTGTTCGTGTAGCATTAGCCGATGGAATTGTGCATCCTGAGGAAAAAAATTTCTTGGACAAATTGGCTGCACGTTTAGAGATTTCAGAAACTGAATACGAAGAAATTCTTAACGACCCATTAAAATATCCTATCAACCCACCTTATTTGCACGTACAGCGTTTAGAGCGTTTGTATGATTTAACCCGAATGGTACACGTTGATCATCATCTTGAAGACCAACAAGAAGTGATGTTAAGAAAATTAGGTATCGCTTTAGGTTTTACACCAAGCAACGTAAATTATATCATTGCAAAAGCATTATCATTAGTCGACAAAAAAGTAGACGGTGACACTTTTGTTTACGAAATGCAACATATGCATAAATAGTATTCAGTCGCAATTTTCAGTTTTCAGACTGATCGTTAAAACTAAATAAAAAATAAACCCGACAGGTTTTTGAAACCTGTCGGGTTTTGTATTTTTAATCGAATCTAAAATTTACCCAAAAAGAAACCCGACAGCTTTTTGAAACCTGTCGGGTTTGAATTAAAGGGAAAACAGAGATTACTCCTTTTCTGCCATAAATTCTTCTGCTTTTTCTACCATGTTGTAGCTTCCACAGAAAAACGGAACTCTTTGATGTAATTCAGTTGGCTGTATTTCCATAATTCTTCCAAAGCCGTCTGTTGCTTTTCCTCCCGCCTGTTCTGCGATAAAAGCCATCGGATTGCATTCGTACAACAATCTCAATTTTCCTTTTGGTGCTTTTGAACTGGTTGGATAAATATAAATTCCGCCTTTGATCATATTTCGGTGAAAGTCAGAAACTAAACTTCCAATATATCTTGAAGTATAAGGTCTGTCTTCTTCTTCTCTCTGACAATATTTAATGTAATTTTTTACTCCTTGTGGAAAGTGAACGTAATTCCCTTCGTTTACAGAATAGATATTTCCGTTTTTTGGAAACTTCATATTCGGGTGTGACAGATAGAATGTTCCAATCGCAGGGTTTAAGGTAAAACCGTTTACGCCATGACCTGTGGTGTATACCAACATCGTCGACGTTCCGTAAATTACATATCCTGCTGCTACCTGATTCACTCCCGGTTGTAAAAAATCCTCGCTTGTAACCGGAGTTCCGATAGGTGTAATTCTTCTAAAAACCGAAAAAATGGTTCCCACAGATACATTCACATCGATATTTGAAGATCCGTCAAGCGGATCCATTAAGATCACGTACTTATTATTATGACTGTTGTCGCTCCCCTGAACAGTAATAAAATCGTCGTTTTCTTCTGAAGCAATACCACAGACAATCTCACGGTTAATTAACGTCTGAATAAATACTTCGTTTGCATATACATCTAATTTTTGCTGGTCTTCTCCCTGAACATTTTGTTCGCCTGCAGCGCCAATGATATCCACTAATCCAGCTTTATTTACTTTATAGTTAACAACCTTGGCCGCTAAACGTATAGAATTGATAATTCGGGAAAGCTCCCCCGACGAATATTGAAATGCTTTTTGGTTCTCAATAATAAACTCTCCCAGTGTTTTATTGCGTTCTTCCATTACTAAATCGTTGTAGTTTTGTTTTTAAGTCACAAATATCGTTTTTTTTGTGAGAATGGTTTAAAAATTATTTCGTTAGTTTGCCACTATTGTATATTTGCTAATTAAACCCCTAAAGTTCCGAATAAAAGAATGCTTTTTTGGCTAATAAACACTTAATAATAAGAATATATGAATATTAGAAAAGGGAATCCTGAAGACATGAAATCGGTTCTGGGATTAATACAGGAGTTGGCAATATTCGAAAAAGAACCAGACGCTGTTGTTATAACCGAAGCCGATTTAATACGCGATGGTTTTGGTGAAAAACCACTTTTTCATGTGTTTATCGCAGAAATTGATTCTGACGAACATGAGAAAGAAATTGTTGGAATTGCTTTGTACTATTACCGCTTCTCGACCTGGAAAGGAAAAACAATACATCTTGAAGACCTCATCGTTAAAGAAAAGATGAGAGGAACTGGTTTGGGATCGGCTCTGTATGCCGAAATCATGAAACAGGGAAAAAGAGATAATGTTCGCAGAATTGACTGGAATGTACTGGACTGGAACACTCCTGCGGTAAAATTTTACGAGAATTCGGGAGCAAAAATTCTTGAAGGCTGGCAAGTTGTTCAAATGGACGAAAAAGGAATTGATTCGTTTTTAGAAAAACTATAAAAATATATTTAGCCACAGATTAAAATGATTTGCAAATCTTTTTAATCTTAATAAGCTGTGGCAAAAAAAAAGACGCACTGCAGTGTGCCTCTACAATTGCCATTCCAGGAAAATTGGAGTTTGGAATTTAAAAAATTGGAATTTTATAAAAAACAGTATATATAACAAAATGAGAGTATTTAAATTTGGTGGAGCCTCTGTTAAAGATGCCGAAGGAATTAAAAACGTATACGACGTTTTACAAAAAGTAGGTTATGAAGATGTCATTTTGGTTGTTTCGGCAATGGGAAAAACCACAAATGCTCTTGAAGTGGTGATCAAAAATTACTTTGACAAATCATCAGAGCTGAACTCTTCGGTACAGGAAATAAAAAAATACCACAATCAAATCTTACTGGATTTATTTGAAAACGAAGAACATGAGGTTTTTGCTGCGGTAAAAGCATTGTTTTCAGAGTTAGAATATTTCCTGGCACATAATAAATCTCCAAATTACAATTTTGTTTACGATCAGATTGTGAGTTTTGGAGAGTTGATTTCGACTACGATCTTAAGCCACTTTATGAATTTCATGGGGATTCAGACACAATGGCTTGATGTTAGAAACTTCATAAAAACCAATGCCAATTATCGTGATGCTGAAGTAGACTGGGAAATTACGCAACAAAACATCAGTAAAAATGTACCCCGCAAAATTCTAAACATCACTCAGGGATTCTTGGGTGCCGACGAGAACAATTTTACTACAACTTTGGGTCGTGAAGGTTCTGATTATACCGCCGGAATTTTTGCATACTGCCTAAATGCCGAAAGCGTTACGATCTGGAAAGACGTTCCGGGGGTTATGAATGCTGACCCGCGTTATTTTGAAAATGCCAGTTTATTGAACCAGATTTCTTATCGTGAAGCGATCGAATTGGCGTTTTACGGAGCAACCGTAATTCACCCGAAAACTTTACAGCCGTTACAGAAAAAGGAAATTCCATTATATGTAAAATCTTTTATCAATCCGCTTTTAAAAGGAACCTGTGTTTCTAAAGGTGTAGATCTGGAACCGCAATATCCTTGCTTTATCGTAAAAAGAAACCAACTTTTGATTTCATTATCATCTATCGATTTTTCTTTTATAATGGAAGAAAACATTAGCGAGATTTTTGCTTTGTTTCACCAATTCAAAATAAAAGTAAATCTGATTCAGAATTCGGCGATTAGTTTTTCGGTTTGTGTGGAAGATAAATTTGAAAACTTCAATGAACTGAATGCCATCCTTTCGAAAAAATTCAAAGTAGATTTTAGCGAAAACGTGACTTTGTATACCATTCGTCACTTTACAGAACAAGCGGCACAAACCGTAGAGGAAAACAAAGCCGTTTTACTAAAACAGGTAAGCCGCGAAACAATGCAGATTGTGACCAAAGAAATCGACTAAACTTCTTTGTTTATAAAGTTAATTATATCAATTCAGCACATTTAAAGGTTTCACTTCGTTGTGAAGCCTTTTTTGTTTATACCTTCCTTTAAATGGTTTACTATAGTTTTCAGATCTTCGATCTGCAATTCATATTTCTTTAAAATTTCCTGATAAACACTAAACATTACCTGTTCAGTTCGTTGATTGCTGTTCACTAACCTCCCATAACTCTCGGCAGCTGTCTCTTTTCGAACCAGTTCTTCGGGAGTTATTTCAAAAACCTGACAAATTCTATTAAAATGAGTAGCCCAAGAAGTACTTTCTCCCCGCTCCATTCTGGCGTACGCTGACTGAGAGATTTTTAAATGATCGGCCACCTGCTCTTGTGACATACTTTTTGCTTTGCGCAATATTTTTAAATTATTTCCTACGGTTTTATTCATAACAAAGATTATTACAAACATAAAACTAAGAAATATTTTACAATTATTCGAATTTAGGTTTTAAATAACCGATTTTCGACTAAGACAACAGCTCCGTAAAATTATATCTTCGAACTTGGATAAACCACTCCATTAATATCCGACAGGCACTGCTAATTGAACATCCTGACTGAAAGCAAAAACAATATTCCTTCCTCTTTAATTAGTGCCCTCAAGAACTAATTAATTGTAACCTACAATTCCTTTATCAGCTACTATTTCATATTACAATTGATAAACCGGAAGAATAAAACTTTTTTGCAAACCGAAAAATATTCAAGTCATGAAATCAACTATTCTGAACCAACTATTGTTCCTGATCCTAACCCTCCACTCCTTAAATGCGGTGTCGCAAAACAGAGCAGAATTATCTCAGGAAGAAACTAATGCCAGATTATTAGCTACTGCAAAAGAAAGAAGTGGTCAGCTTGCCATACTGCCGTTTGATTATATCTCTAACGAAAACTCAAACAATATGGATATTATGGCTTTAAAACTACAAGGAGATTGTTACCAAACGCTTAGAGAGCATACTTCAATGTTGGAAATACAAGATCCAGTTACTACAATTGCTATTTTACAAAAAGCGGGATTAGGACCGGTTGAAATAAAATCTAAAACACCAAAAGAACTAGCCCTTATTCTGAATGTACAATATGTTGTTTACGGCCGTGCAATGATTGATAATGTTGGCGTTTCCTCGACCTCACACGGGTGGGAAACCACTACAGGTTCGCAAACAGTCCACAAACCAAACAATACAAAATCGCAAGAAAAGCAAAAATCAAACACCCCAAACCTTTACACAAGAGGCTTTGATAATTATCAATTCTCCTATGATGCAGGAAACAACAAACTCAAAGAAGCTGTTACTACCAACTACGGAAATTTACAGGCAACGAATGAATATGAGAATGGACAGCTGGTAAAAAATCAACTTTCTTTTAACTCTAATACTGCTCCCTTAAATTACAGAAAAGATATTCCGCAACAAACGACAAATTACTCTAGTACATCACAAAATTTCTCCAACAATTCTACAGTTGTCAATTACAATAGCGTTATTGACCTTAGCTTTTATGATGATAGTGGACGTGTTTTATACTCTAAAACAAGAAAAGCATTTGGTAGCGGCATCGATTCTTATATGGCAACTTTAAAGTACCTTATAAAAAGGTGTCCCTTTGGCGAAAAACATAAAAAGTAAAGCTTTTTGCACCTAATATGCTATATTGGAAATGGGTTTTATGATTTTTTTACAGCGTCAGCTGCTTATAAAATTGAGAAACATTTGCTACTAATCAAAAGCCTTACTTTGACTTTCGTTCCTTCTTCAGCTTCTTAATTATTTTTCTCAACTCTTTTATTCGCTGTTCATATTGCTCGATTACTTTATCAGACAAATGAGTCCCGGTTTCTCTGGAAGGATCTTCTTTTCGATCTGCATCCGGTGTTAAATCCTCTACTTTCAATAATTCTTCGGGAAATATTGCAAAAACCTCACAGATTTTTAAGATATAATTGGCCCATGAACTGCTTTCCCCGCTCTCCATTCTCGCATAAGCGGATTGTGATATACCAAGAAAGTCTGCCACTTCTTCCTGCGACATTTTTTTATTCTTCCGAAGTATTTTAAGCTTGTTTCCTACAAGGTTATTCATGATTAAGCAAAGTTTTCCGTCCAAAACAATAGAGGACAACTTTTCCAATTTATACTCACAAAAAACACATTTTTTTTAAAATAAAAGAAACACACCCCAATTTCTTATTAAAATACCCGATATTCACATAATATAAAACCTTACAAAACACTAAATTAGTCGCACCAAAAAAACAAATAAATCATGTAGCGTTCATCAGACCAACCAGCTGATCAACACTAAAACCAAAAAAACCAAAAAACTATGATCCGTTCTGTCTTACTACTAACGCTTTTAATTGTTATTATAGCCTTAGGGTATCGCTTTAGCAAAAAAAACACCTAGATTATTTTATCACAGTTGCCCCGCCTGATAAAAAACTTAGCCCCTTAAAACATATGGATTTCAATACTAAACCTACAAAAGAGACCCAAAAAAAATGGAACCGTGATCCTAACAATTGGATTTTGGGAATTTTCTATTACAACCCTCACGACAAAAGATTGTTCCCTGCCAAAAGAATGAAACTACTTGGATGGACTATCAATTTTGCAAACCCTAATTCAATATGCACCGCTATTGCAGCAATCGCCTTTGTATTGATTCTCATCGGAGATTCTAAACCATAACCCCAAAACTACTAACCGCTATTTTACTTAACCTTCATTGAAAACATGAAATTCTTTATTTTCAAATACAGTATTGCAATTGCAAGCTGTCTTTATCTGGCCTACTTTTTTTACAATCCGGAGCGTACGGGTAACATGATCAAAATGGGCACTGCGCTTGTTTTGGCGCTTTCTATTTTTATTAGCATGTACAATCAGCTCAAAAGCAGGAGATAGTCTCTGGACACAAGTATAAAAAGTAACACGAATTACACGAATTGTCACTAATTTGTGCTCAGCCGTTAGTTCCTATTGTCGTCTTTTACAATTGAACTGGCATGCTCGGGGGCTGGAATCACAGACGCTTTATTTCCCAATTATAAATACTACTTTTGATTTTTGAGAGTTAAAGTATTTATGTTGAAAAAATTACTGGTTCTAACATTTTTGATTTGGTTTTCCGGGCTCCAGGCTCAGGAAACGATATCATCGTACAAAACCAAAAAAATAATTGCCAGCCGCGATACTATTCGTCTCGAAGAAGTAAGTATCAATTCGGGATTCTTTCAGCTTTTCAATACCAAAAACGAACCTCTCGATTCCACCTATTATAAGGTTGATTTTAAAAAAGGAACTTTACTTCTCAATGAAAAACTCGCCACAACAGGTGATACTTTACTCGTCAATTATTTAAAGTACCCCGATTTTCTCACCAGGGAATATACTTTATACAAATCCAATCAGGTGGTATCAAACGACATTGGCTCTGAAAAACTGTACAAAATTGACAACGCTGTCGCTAAAAAAGTAACTCCTTTTGATGGTTTGAATACTTCCGGAAGCATCACCAGAGGTGTCACCGTTGGAAACAATCAAAATACCGTTTTGAACTCCAATCTGGACCTGCAGATTACGGGAAAAATATCAGATAAAATTAGTTTGCGGGCTTCGTTGCAAGACAGCAACATTCCGCTTCAGGATGGTGGTTACTCTCAAAAACTGGATCAGTTTGACAATATTTTCATGGAGCTTTTTACAGATGACTGGAACATCCGGGCAGGAGATGTTTTTTTAGAAAACAGAAAAACCCAGTTCTTAAATTTCAATAAAAAGGTTCAGGGACTTTCGGCCAATTTTAACTTTGGCGGAGAAGAAAACAAAACCAATATTTTCGCTTCGGTCGCTTTTGTAAAAGGACAATATGCCAAAAGTACGTTTACGGGTCAGGAAGGAAATCAGGGACCTTATAAATTAAAAGGACAAAATGGAGAATTGTATGTACTTGTAATTTCCGGTTCGGAGCGTGTTTATGTAAATGGCGTTTTATTGAAACGCGGAGAAAACAACGATTATGTGATCGATTATAATGCCGGGGAGATTACTTTCACCTCGCTTTTTACGATTACTTCCGAAATGCGAATCAATGTAGAATATCAATATTCCGAGCGAAATTACAACAGACTCGTGACCTATGCGGGCGGAACACATGAAAGCAAAAACTGGAGTTTTGGAGGTTATCTCTATTCGGAGAATGACATGAAAAATCAGCCTTTACAGCAAAACCTGTCAACAGCACAAGTTCAGGTTTTAAGTCAGGCCGGAGACGATCCGAATTTAATGAAAGCCCCGTCAGCCTATGAAGATACTTATGCCGATACTAAAATATTGTATAAAAAAATACTGCTCAATTCCGTTGAATATTATGAATATTCAAAAGATCCGACTGCTGTTTTATACAATGTAAAATTTAGTCTTGTTGGAAACAACAGCGGTAATTACATCATTCAGAACAATAACTCGGTAGAACGTATTTACGAATATGTACCGCCCGTTAACGGAATTTTGCAAGGAAATTACGAACCAATTGTAAATCTGATTGCACCAATTAAATTACAGGTAGCGACTTTTTTAGGAAAGTACAATCCGGATGAAAAGACTTTGGTTGACTTTGAAATTGCGATAAGCAACAACGACAAAAACCTGTTTTCGAAAATAGATGACGCCAACAATGACGGTATCGCTCTTAAAACCAATATTAAAAAACGTCTTTTTACACGCAACTGGACTTTAGATGCCTTTGCCAATTATCAATTTGTTCAGGAAGATTTTCGATCTGTAGAGCGTTTGTACAATATCGAGTTTAATCGCGACTGGAACTTAAACGAAACACTTTTGGGAAACCAAAGTATGTTAAGCACCGGACTTAACTTTGATTTATTTGCTAAAAAGGAAACCTCTGACATTGGTTTGTTTACCTATCAATTGGAGAAGCTCGATTATTCTGAAAGTTATTCCGGATCCCGTCATACTACAACGGCATTGTTTAAACTACGGCATTGGACCATCGAAAATCAGGGCAGTTTCCTGAAGTCAGATGCCACAAGTTCTACTTCCAAATTTATTCGAAATCAAACCAGAGCTAAATATCATTTTGGTAAAAACTGGATTGGTGCAAGTATGCAGCTGGAAGACAATCAGCAGAAAAATAAAATCACCCATCAGTTTTCGGCATTAAGTCAACGATTCTCTGAATATGGTGCCTTTATTGGTCGCGGTGACAGTACTAAGGTTTTTGTGGAAATTGGCTATCTGCAACGTCGAAACGACAGTTTGCAAAATGGACTTTTACAACACGTAAACAACTCTCAAACCTATTTCTTAAAATCGAAATTGATTCAGAATAAAAAAACAGATCTGGCCGTATATGCCAGCTATCGCAAATTAGATTTTACGGATGAAGCCCGAAAAAATGAGCCTTCCTTAAATTCAAGAATACTTTATAACGATCGTTTTTTCAATCAGCTGCTGCAAATTGGCAGCGCTTATGAAACCAGTTCGGGAACAATTGCCCAACAGGAATTTACGTATATTGAAGTTCCAACGGGGCAGGGAGTTTATACCTGGAATGATTATAACGGAAACGGAATTCAGGAACTCGAAGAATTTGAAATTGCCGCCTTTCCAGATCAGGCGCGGTTTATCCGAATCTTTCTGCCCAATCGGGTTTACATCAAAACCAATCAAAATAAATTCTCCCAATCTATGGCTCTAAATCCATTGCAATGGCAGAACGAAACCGGTTTTAAAAAACTCCTGTCCTACTTTTACAATCAGACTTCCTTTATTATGGACCGAAAAGTAAAAAGTCAGGGAGAACGTTTGGAGCTCAATCCTTTTAATTCTTCAGAGGAAAATATACTCGGACTCAATTCGAGTTTCAGAAATAGTTTATACTACAATCGCGGCAAGCAAAAACATTCCGTAACCTACACTTATCTTGTCAACAAAGGAAAAAACCTGCTTTCGATTGGGTCACAAAATGTTCAGAACAATTCTCATCAATTGCAATACACCCATCTCTATCAAAAAAGCTGGCTGTTTAATTTCTTCACCAAAACGATTAAAACCAATTTGGTTTCTGAAGATTTTGTCGAAAAAAACTATGACATAACAGGCTATCAGCTGGCGCCGAAAGTGAGTTATTTGTTTTCGAAAAACACCAGTCTGGATTTCTTTTTTGAATTTCAGAATAAGGAAAATCAAATTGGAAATTTTGAAACTCTGGTTCAAAACCGACTCGGAACTTCCTTTTCGTTTGCGGGAGAGAAAAAAGTAACCCTAAACGGAGAATTTTCCTTTTACCAGAATAAATTCACCGGAAATGAATTTTCATCTGTCGGTTTTCAAATGCTTGAAGGACTTCAGGCAGGTCAAAATCTGGTGTGGAAATTCCTTTTACAGAAAAACATCACTCAGTTTTTAGATGTGAATTTAAATTATCAGGGAAGAAAAAGCGAGACAGGATCAGTGGTTCACACCGGAAACATACAGCTTCGCGCTTATTTTTAACACTTTACCGAAAACCTATTTAAAAATTGTTTAATTTTAATTGAAATTTAAACTTGTAACATTATGAAAAAATTATTAGTACTTTGTTTTGTAGTTCTTCTGTCTTCTAATTTCTATGGACAAGAGTCAATTACTAAAGCAGCGAAAAGTAAAACGGAAGCCGCTGCTAAAAAGAAAAAAGCGGAAGCTGATAAGGCAGCAACAGCTGCAAAAAAAGAAACTGCAAAATCTAAAAAAGCAGCTAAAGAGGCCAGCGATGCGGCAACAAAAGCCACAAAGGAATCTGCAACTGCTGCTAAAAAAACGGCCGACAAGCAGGCTACTAAAGCCAAAAGTGAAGCCACAAAAGCAAAAAGTGATGCTGTCAAAGCAACAAAAACTGCTGACAAAGCTGCCAGTACAAAAGCCGCAAAAACAAAAGCTGATGTAACAAAAACAGCAGCAAAAGCGACTGAAGCATCAACAGCAGCTAAAAAAGAGGCCACTGCAGCTAAAAAAACAGCCGCCAAAACCATAAAAGAAACGAATGAAAAAGCTCCAAAAGTAGCCGACAAAGTAACTGGCGAATACAATGGAAAAAAAGTATATACCGGACCTAAAGGCGGTAAATACTACATTAATAAAAATGGCAATAAAACTTATATTCAGGAATAAAGTTCATTTTACCAACATCTGAAAGGGGTTACTTACAGTAACTCCTTTTTTTTGTCTATTGCGAAACCAAATATTCGTTAACATACAAGTAACTTTTCCTTCCAAACACCACTAATTCCATAACCTAAGCAGCGAATTATATGGGCTGAACGGCCTTATAGAGTTAATAATTTAGTAATACGTGTGAAATATCATAAAAAGCATATTTCTTTATCTTCGTTTTTAAAAAGCGTTACACCATGAGCATTGATTATTCAGCGAACAAAACAATTTTAGTTGCTCCACTAAACTGGGGATTGGGCCATGCTACAAGATGTATCCCCATTATAAAAGCGCTTCAAGAAAACAATTATATTCCTATAATCGCTTCCGACGGTATTGCACTGGCATTGCTGCGAAAGGAATTCCCATACATTCAAACCCTTGAATTGCCATCTTACCATATCGAATATGCCAAGAATGCCAAAAACTTCAAATGGAAGCTGATTAAAAACCTGCCAAAAATGATTGTGGCTATTCTTGACGAGAAAAAAATAGTAAAGAGCTGGATCAAAAAACATGGAATAGACGGAATTATCTCGGATAACCGACTAGGTGTTTTTAGTAAAAAAGTTCCCTCTGTTTTTATGACGCATCAGCTGAATGTTATGACCGGAAACACGACCTGGTTTACCAGTAAATGCCATCAGCATATTATAAAAAAATATACCGAATGCTGGGTGCCAGATACTAATGATGCCGTTAATCTAACCGGTGAGTTAGGCCACCTGAAAACAGATGAGCTGAACTTAAAATATATTGGACCGTTAAGCAGAATGCGCAAAAAGGATACTCCAAAAGTATACGATTTGATGATCATCCTGTCGGGACCTGAACCTCAGCGTACTTTTTTGGATGAAAAACTACAGAAAGAAGTCGCCAATTATAAAGGCAAAGTGGTCTTTGTACAAGGTATCGTTGAGAAGACACAAAACAAATGGCAGGCCGGAAATGTGACCTATTACAATTTCATGAATTCTAAACAGCTGGAGCAGACTTTTAACGAAAGTGAATTTGTATTATGTCGTTCAGGTTACACCACCGTTATGGATCTGGCTAAATTGGGCAAGAAAGCCTTTTTCATTCCAACTCCGGGGCAATACGAACAGGAATATCTGGCGATAAAACTTCAGAAAGAAAATTTGGTACCCTATGCAATGCAAGACGACTTTACCATTGAAGATCTTTCAAAAGTAAAGTCGTTTAAAGGTTTGACTCAATTTAACGATACTATAGACTGGGATTCTTTGTTTACCGTTTTTGAGGATGAAATCTAGAAGTTAAACTGCGCCTGTAAACGCAATAAATTTCCTTGCTGCCTGTTGATTGGAAGTGCACTGTCCTGGAAAGTTCTGTCAGCAATCACATATTCGGCAGTAAGTTCAAAGGCTTTTAGAGGCTGCCATTCTATACCAAATTCATAATCTCTAACGACATAACTTCTGGCGTCCTTCTCGTATTTTTTTCCTCCGTCGTAATATTGAAATTTGGCGAAAGGATAAATATGCTGTTTTTTAACGTCCAATTTGTAGCTAAACAATACATAACCTCCGTTTAAATCGGTTTCATCGACTGCGTTAGTTACTGAATTGTATCTTGGTCCTTTACCTACATTGTACTCGGCCTGGATTCCAAAAGGTCTTGGATATAGTACAAATGTTGCTCCTACCCTTTGATCTTTTACGTGCTGTGAATTGTTCACTTTAACTCCTGGTGAAATTTCACCTGAAAAAGCCCATTTTCCGGCATAAGCCTGAATTCCGGGTTCGATAATCTGACTTCCAATTACAAATGGGTACGTTACTCTTGTCACCACATTCAAATCTCTGTTTCCATCTAATCTATTCGCAATTTGACCATTGTAAACTCCAAAAGCGAAAACACCATAATCACCTGATCCTTTATAACCGTCTTTTACCAACATTTCAAAACGCTCTCTGATTTCGGCCGGTGCCCAGTAAAAGAACATTCCTAAATCACGCTCGTTTAATATGGCACTGTTCAACGCATCGTTTCGATCTAAAGTTAAACGCTGTCCGCTTGACTGCATATTCTCGAAACCGTATGGTATTTTACTCTGCCCGACACGTAATCTGTACTCTCTCTTTTTATCAAAAGAAAGGTCAAAATACAAATCCCGAACCTGAACAAAATTCTGAACTCCTGTAACCGGAGAACTCGCAAAATCAGGTTGAAAATAGAAATATACATTGGGATGAACCTGACCAGAAAACACTAAACGTGCACGTCTGATAAATAAACCATTGTTTGCTTTTGCACCCGGAGCTGTAGAAGTTGTCCCCCAGGACCTGTCACACTGGTCACAGGAAACTTTATCGTTTGTAGAAAACAAACCGTTGTATCGTATCTGTGCATAACCTCTTAAAGAAATCTTGTCGTACCAACGGTCCTTATCCTTTTCATCATCACTATTCCCGGATTCCGATTCGGTATCCGGTAACTTTGCTTTGTTGATTGAATCAAGAAGACGAATTACTTCTTTTTTTACATCTTCTTTCTTTAAGTCCTGTGCAGTTGACACACAAGTAATTAGCAAAAAAACTGCTATTAGCTTTATTTTCATTCTTTCTATTTTCTTATGCCTTATTTTTCGAATGCAAAGATCCACCACCTATGTTAAGATATCATTAACAAGGTGTTACCATAACAAAAAGGAATTGTTGCCAAATAGTTACGTAAATTGAATTAGTGTTAAAACGCTATACTTCACAGTACTTCGCTCAAACAAGCTTACAATTATTTAACTTCAGCTTTTATTGTTTTATTTGCTTTTTCAAGCGTAAAAGAAAATTCAGAACCAATTCCGAACTCACTTTCTACATATACTTTCTCTTTATGTGCTTCAATAATATGTTTTACAATGGCCAACCCTAAACCTGAACCGCCTTCTGAACGGGTTCCGCTTTTATCCACTCTGTAAAAACGTTCAAAAAGCCTTGGGATATTTTGTTTTTCAACACCTTCTCCGTTATCACTAATACGGATTAAGACTTTTTTCTTGGTCAGATTAACCACTCCTACTTCGGTCAAACCGCCCTCTTTACCATACTTGATAGAGTTTACGATCAGGTTTTCTAAAACCTGCTGAATTCTGTCCTTGTCTCCGCGAATGATCACCGATTTAATGTTCTTGCTTTCAAAAGCCAATTTGATTTTCTTCTTGTCGGCTTTCATTTCCAGCAAATCAAAAACATTCTGAATCAGCTCTACAATATCAAAATCAGTCATGATTAAATCGAGGTCTCCGGATTCTAATTTGGTGATCATGTCCAGATCTTCAACGATATAAATCAATCGTTCCACTCCTTTTTCAGCACGTTTTAAATATTTTTTTCGAATATTTTTATCTTCCATCGCACCATCCAGCAAAGTAGAAACATATCCCTGAACAGTAAACAAAGGAGTTTTCAGCTCGTGCGATACGTTACCCAGAAACTCACGTCGGTATTGTTCCCTGATTTCCAGCATTTCAATCTCCAGCTTTTTATCTGTTGCAAACTTTTTCACCTCACGTGAAAGTGTTTCCATATCTGTAGTGATCGGCTGATTGATCAATGTGGTGGATTCTAATAACGAAACCTCATCGTAGATTTTCTTAACTCTTCGATAAATAAAACGCTCTACACGATATTGCAAAACCAGGAAGGAAAAAGCGTAAATTGATATTATAAAAATTATTCCAAAGGCAACCTGATGCTTCAATTGGTTTTTATAAAATAAAGACAGTAGTATCAGTACAAACCCTGTCGCAAAAAGACTTATATATAATGCTGACTTTACAGCAAACTTGTATGTTTTTTTAAAATTAATTTTCATTTGAAATTATTGAACCATTAAGAGATTAAGAAAATTAAGTTTTGTTTTTGAGCGCTATTCTTTTGAGTAAAAGCAAAAAAGGAATAACTCAAAAACCATATAAGAAAATGAAGATTGCACAAACTTCAATTCTTATATGGTTTAAATGTATTGAATACTTTTAAAGTAATTGGAATGATTTTAAATTCTTAACTAAAATTCGTAGCAACTTAACCTCTAAGAATCTCATCAGCTTAAAAATCTAAACTTCAAATTTATAGCCTACTCCTTTTATAGTTTTAAAAAGGTCTTCTCCTATTTTTTCACGAAGTTTTCGAATATGAACATCAATGGTTCTTCCTCCTACTACAACTTCGTTCCCCCATACTTTATCCAGAATTTCGTCTCTTTTAAAAACTTTTCCCGGTTTTGAGGCCAATAAGTAAAACAATTCGAATTCTTTTCTTGGTAAGGCAATCTCCACGTTTCCTTTGATGATTTTATATTCTTCGCGGTTGATCTCGATTCCGCCCACATTTAAGGTGTCACTTACAACTTCTTGTTCTTTTAACCTTCTTAACAGCGCCTTTACTTTGGAGACCAATAATTTCGGTTTTATAGGTTTCGTGATATAATCATCTGCACCTGCATCAAAACCAGCTACTTGTGAATAATCCTCACTTCTTGCCGTTAAGAATGTTATGATAACATTATTTAATTCTGGAATTTTTCTAATGTGTTCACAAGCTTCCATTCCGTCCATTTCAGCCATCATTACATCCATAATAATCAATTCCGGCAATTCTTTCTGAGCCTTTGCAATTGCTTCTTTTCCGTTAGAAGCAGTCACAATCTGGTAGCCTTCCTGAGCAAGGTTATAGCCAACGATTTCTAAGATATCTGGTTCATCGTCAACTAGTAAAATCTTGGTTTGTGTTTTTTTCATAAATAGCAAAAATTGAGATTTTTACATCAAATTTTCTTTATTATACATTCGATGATTTTCATTTGAGATGGTAAATATACTAATAAAACGACCGTTAAAAATTACGGTTAACGGTAATTTAATCTGGTAACAATTTGATAATCTAGACAACACGAAAACATAACAAGTGGCTAACATGAACTTTACACAGCGTCTCTTTCTTTGCACAAAAATTTAAACACAACACTGAAATGAAATTCAATTTAAAATTTCTATTTATCACATTATTCATCTGTACGATTTCGATCGCACAAAACAAAGGTACGATTTCTGGTGTATTAACCGACAAAGAAACCAACAATGAAGCTTTACCTTTCGCAAATGTTTTATTAAAGGGAACTAACATGAGCGCGAACACTGACATTGAGGGGAAATATTCCTTTAATGTAAATCCAGGAAATTATATCATTATTTTTAGTTTCGTTGGATATGAATCTGTAGAAAAGCCAGTAACTGTTAAAGCAAATGAAACTATTACAGTAAATCAGGTACTTTCATCAGGAAATTTTACACTTAAAGATGTTGTTGTAAAATCATCTGCAGTAAACAAGCAAAAAGAATCGGCATTACTTTTAGATCAAAAAAATGCAGTTTCATTTAAAGCTGCCATTGGAGCAGAGGAAATCTCAAGAAAAGGAGTTAACGACGTTGCAAATGCTGTTGCTAAAATAAGTGGTGTTTCTAAACAGGATGACTCCGGAAATGTTTTCGTAAGAGGATTAGGAGATCGTTATAATGTTACGACTTTAAACGGACTTCCTTTACCATCAAACAATCCGGCAAACAAAAATATTTTGTTGGAAATTTTCTCTACAAATATTGTAGATAATATCGGAATTAGCAAAACTTTTGAATCTCAAAATTATGCCGATTTCGGAGGAGCAAATATTGATATTAGCGCAAAAAAATTCAATGGAAAACCATTCGTTACTTTTTCAATTGGAACAGGAGCTAACACAAACGTATTAGGTCAGGATCATTTTTACTTGCAAGACGGACCTACTTATACCGGATTTAAAAAAGTTGGCGTTCCTAATGCTCCACTTCAGCCATATAGCTATGCAACAAGCTGGGACAGACAAGAAAACAAGAATGTATTAAATGCTTTCTATACGTTATCTGCCGGTAAAAGATTTACTATAAATGACGAAAGTTCAATCGGTACTTTTGTTACTGGTTCATTTAGCGCAAAAAACAAATACACAGAAGGATACAGCAGAGGAGGAATTACTTCTGATGGAGATATCTTTTCTGACTTTATCAGAACATCATACAAACATAGCACTACTACAACTGTTATGGGTACTGCTGATTATAAAATCAATAATAAAAACTCAATCTTCTTTACTTCTTTATTCTTAAATTCAAGTGATCAGGATTACAGTGAGTACGAAGGAACAAACCAGAATTTTGACGGTGGCGGAGACGCTCTTCAACAAATTTCAGGTTTTATCAAACGTGGAACTTTTGAAAGAACTCAATTAATTGTAAACCAATTAACAGGAAAAAACAAATTCAACGATCAGTGGAATTTAAACTGGGGAGTAGGGTATAGTATGTCTAACAGTTCAATTCCGGATCGTATGCAAAACTCTTTTGTATATGCTCCAAATGCTAAAGATTATACATTTTTTACCAACTCTAACATCAACAATCACCGATTTTTTCAGGACTTAAAGGAAAATGAAATCGCTGCAAATATTGCATTATCATATAATTTCAACAAAAAAAGCGATGATACCTACAAAGGAAAAATAACTGTTGGTTATTCAGGAAAGTTCAAGGATGTAGATTACAAAATGGAACAATATTCATTCTTCCCGAACAGAACTACCGTTTCTTTCCCTAAAGAAGATATTCATCACGTAGACAACTATTTAAATCAAGCAAATTGGGGTTCCGCTTACTCCAACAGAATTAACCAATTGTACAATGGAAATTTAGATATTAATGCTGCATTTGCAAATGTTCAATATTCCTTAACGGATAGATTAAGTGTAATACTTGGAGCAAGATTAGAGCAATTAACTCAAAATGTTTTCTATATCACCACTACAGTTCCAAATGGTGATAATTCAAATGATTCAAAGTTTAACATTCTACCAAGTTTAATCTCGAAATACACCTTGACAGATAAGCAAAATTTAAAATTCTCTGCAAGTAAAACGTATACACTTCCTCAGTTTAAAGAAAAAGTGCCAATTATTTACGAAGATGTTGCACAAGCCTACGAAGGAAACCCAAGATTATATGCTTCAACAAATTACAACTTCGATTTAGGATGGGAATTTTTCCCAAAAAGTTCAGAATTAATCTCTGTAACCGCTTTCGGAAAAATTATTCAAAATCCAATCAATGAAATGTTCTTAAACTCTTCTTCAAATGATATTTCTTATGCAAATACAGGTGATAAAGCAACAGTAGCAGGAGTTGAAGTAGAATTTAAAAAAGAAATTTTTGAAATTGAAAAAGACAACAACTTAAAGACAAAACTTACTTTTGACGCAAACGGATCTTATTTATACACAAACCAAGACCTAAGCAATGATAAAGTAAACAACGAAAATGATTTTGGAGCAAACTTTACTTTTACAGAAAGTAAATTAACAGGAGCTTCTAATTTCTTAGCAAATGCTAACTTATCATTTTTAAATGAATACAGAGAAGGAAAGGATTTCAGCGCAACAATATCTTATTCTTATTTTTCAGATAAATTAGCTGTTATTGGAACTTCAAGAGTAGGTAACCTGGTTGACAAAGCTGTAAACAAATTAGACTTTATCGCTAATGCAAGTTTAACCAAAAACTTAAAATTAGGTCTTATCTACAACAACATCCTGAATCCGACTTTCAAACGTGTACAAGAGCAAGGAAAAGTACCAGGAAAAGAATCTATTGGTGATATTACAGCTGTTTCATACAAAGCAGGTTCAGATTTCAGACTTACTTTAAGCTACACATTCTAAAAGAAAGCAAAACCATAAAAACTCAAGAGGTGATTAGCATTGGCTAATCACCTTTTTTTATTCATCATAATCCAATGTAAACTTTACATTAAGCAGTTTTATTTTTTAACAGTTATACTTAATACATTGTTAATGCGGTCTTAACTCAGCAAAAACATATGTTCACTTACTTTGCCATGAATAAATAAAACAATAAAACACAACAACAATGAAAAAATCATTATTTGCAATGGCTGCAATATTAGGACTTGCTTTAACAAGCTGTAGTTCTGACGACAACAATAAAAAGAACGAAAACACAAGTACTTTTGTATTGAAAGTTGACGATTTACAAGGAAACATTAATGACGGTACTGTAACTTTAGACCCAACTAAAACTTACACTTTAACTGGAGGTTTAGTTGTTAAAGGTGGAGCTACTTTGGTTATTCCTGCTGGAACTACAATTAAAAGTTCTGCTACTGCACTAGCTACATCTTTATATATTGCTGTAGAAAGAAATGCTAAAATTAACATCAACGGTACTGCCGCTAAACCAGTTATTATGACATCTGGAAAAGCTACTCCTGCTCAAAGTGACTGGGGTGGATTAATTATCGCTGGTAACGCTAAAGTAAACACTGGAGATAACGGTACAACTGAAGTTGGTGGTTTAAGCTACGGAGGTAATGATAATGCAGATTCTTCTGGAAATATCAACTTCTTAAAAATATCTTATACAGGTTCTAAATATACTGCTGAAAAAGAATACAATGGAGTTTCTTTCTTCGGAGTAGGTTCTGGAACTGTAGTATCTGACATCTACACTTTTGAAAGTGGTGATGATGGAATCGAATTTTTTGGTGGAGCTGTAAACGCTACTAACCTTACAATCATTAACTCTTATGATGATTCATTAGATTTTGCTGACGGATGGGTAGGTACTGCTACAAACGTTTACATTAAAGGTGTTACTAAAGCAGGTGTTGAAGGATCTACAAACGCAAAAGATCCAAGTGGAGCTGTTCCAATGACTAACGCTAAAATCATCAATATCTCTATCGTTAAAGGTGATGCTGCTTTCTTAGCAGACGAAAAAGCAATCAACTACAAAGAAGGTGGTGGAAAACAAGCTTACACAAACTTATTTGTTGCAACTGGAATGCCTGCAGACTTAGCTAAATTGTCTACTGATGCTGGTGCAACTGCAAACATTGCTGCTGGTAACTTTACCATCACAAACTATACTTTTGGAGCTTCTATAACTAATTTAGTTGGTCCTAAATTATCAGGAACTACAACTGGTGCTGTTGGTGCTGGTGCTGGTGCTGACTTACCAAGTTGGGCTAACTGGACTAAATAATTAAATACATAAAATAAAAATGAAGCTGCCTGAATTCAATTTCAGGCAGCTTTTTTTATACCATCGGATTCCTAATATCACGAGGTACTTCTATAGTCGATAGTTATCAGCCTAGTAGTTGATTTCTAATTACTTCGAGCCTAAATTGTTAAAAACATCCTAAAAATTTAGGATGTTTTTTTTTGGCGTAATTTTTGTAATTTTTTTTTGTACATTTACAGTAACCAAAATAACGCGATGGCAAAAAATTACTTTTATATTACTTTCTTATTGGCTTTTTTCTTTACTGTTAGTGTTTCAGCACAAGACAGCAAGCAATTACCAAAACCTCAACAGGCAGCAACCATTGAGGGTCTAAGCTTGTACCCTAATCCAGTAACTGGTGGAAAAGTAACAATCTCTTCTAAAAATGATTTAGAAAAAGAGATCATTATCTTTGATGTTTTGGGTAAAAAAGTACTTCAGACACATTTAAGTTCGCGAGAATTAAACGTTTCGGATCTGGTTCCCGGCGTTTACATCATTAAAATAAGCGAAGAAAATAATTCGGCAACACGAAAACTCATTATTCGATAAAAAAAGCTCCTTTTGGAGCTTTTTTAGTTTTCAGTCGCGGTCACAGTTTTCAGTTTCTGTGAAACCCTAAAATGAAAACTGTGACTGAATACTGTGACTAAACACTAAAAACAATATCTTTGCACAAAAAAAGTTTTGATCACAGCCAACGATATCTTTACCATTTCAAGTCAGAAACAATTTGAAAAAATAGCACTAAAAGTGTTTCGTTTTCAACATGAGAATAACGTTGTATATCGTGATTTCTGTGATTTTTTAAAGGTAAATCCACAACAGGTAAAAGCCCTCGAGCAAATTCCTTTTTTACCCATTCAGTTTTTCAAAAGCCACAATGTCGTTTCCAATACTGATCCGACTCAGGTCACTTTTACGAGCAGCGGAACAACCGGTACGATTACCAGCAGGCATATCGTTACCGATGTTACCCTTTACGAAGAAAGCTACCGCAACGGATTTTCACAATTCTATGGCAACATAGAGGATTACGTTGTTTTAGCACTTTTACCGTCCTATCTCGAACGCGATGGATCTTCGCTAATCTATATGGTCGAAGATTTAATAAAACTCTCCAATCAGCCTGACAGCGGGTTTTACCTGCACAATCACGACGACCTGATTAAAAAGCTTACCGCTTTAGACGAATCCGGTCAAAATGTGATCTTAATTGGGGTTACCTATGCCTTACTGGATCTGATTGAGAAACACCAATTCAAGCTCCAGAATACCATTATTATGGAAACTGGCGGTATGAAAGGTAAACGTAAAGAAATGATTCGCGAAGAATTACACGAACAGCTTTGTGCAGGGTTTGGTGTATCGGCCATTCATTCAGAATACGGCATGACCGAACTTTTAGGACAAGCTTATTCTCTGGGCGAAGGTATTTTTGAGTGTCCGTCGTGGATGAACATTTTGGTTCGCGATCCCGAAGATGCGCTCACTTACGTGAAAGACGGAAAAACCGGCGGAATCAACGTTATTGATTTGGCCAACATCAATTCATGTTCCTTTATCGCCACCCAGGATTTAGGCAAAAAATATCCCAACAACTCTTTCGAGGTATTGGGACGTTTTGATAATTCTGATATTCGTGGCTGTAACCTGATGGTACTTTAAGATGTTGAATCGTTGATTTGTTGAATCGTTTAATCGCTCTCTAAAAAAAACGATTAAACAATTAACCGATTAATCAAATTAACGGTTAACCGATTAAACAGTTAAACAATCTAAACCACTCTAATTACGAAATAGTTCTTCTTTCCACTTTGTAATAACACAAACTGATTATTGATTAAATCATTTGTAGTTAAAACAAAATCTTCTTTTATTTTTTCTCTGTTCACCGAGATCGAATTTGCTGTTAAGGCACGTCTCGCTTCTCCGTTTGATTTAAAGAAACCTGTTTTTTCGTTTAAAACCGTGATAATCTCCAAACCGTTTTCTAGATCTGCTTTTGCGATTTCGGCCTGAGGAACACCGTCAAAAACTTCCAAAAAAGTTGCTTCATCCAATTTTTTCAAATCTTCAGCTGTAGAATTTCCAAACAAAATATTCGAAGCCTGAATCGCTTTTTCTAATTCTTCTTTACTGTGCACAAAAATGGTGATCTCTTCAGCCAGTTTCTTCTGTAAAACTCTTAAATGCGGAGCTGTTTTGTGCTCTTCGATTAAAGCCTCGATAGTATCCTTGTCTAAAAACGTAAAGATCTTAATATATTTCTCAGCATCAGCATCCGTTGCATTTACCCAAAACTGGTAAAATTTATATACCGATGTTTTATCAGCATCCAACCAGACATTTCCACCTTCCGATTTCCCGAATTTAGATCCGTCAGCTTTTGTAATTAATGGTGTAGTCAAGGCAAAAGCTTTTGCATTTTCTCCTCCCATTCTGCGCACTAATTCTGTACCCGTGGTAATATTTCCCCACTGGTCCGAACCTCCCATTTGAAGGATACAATTGTTATTTTTATATAAATGATAAAAATCGTAACCCTGAATTAACTGATACGTAAACTCTGTAAAAGACATACCTTCGCCTTCTCCGGCAAATCTCTTTTTAACAGAATCCTTAGCCATCATATAATTTACTGTGATACGTTTTCCAACTTCACGTGCAAAATCAATAAACGAGAATTCTTTCATCCAGTCATAGTTGTTCACCATCACAGGAGCATTTGTATCGCTTGAATTAAAGTCAAGAAAACGAGACAAAACACTTTTGATACCCGCCACGTTTTTAGCCAGCGTTTCTTCGTTCAGCAAATTTCTTTCATCAGATTTTCCGGATGGATCTCCAATCATTCCGGTTGCACCACCCACCAAAGCGATAGGCTGATGTCCAAAATTCTTTAAATGAACCAATAAAATAATCTGAACCATGCTGCCAATATGCAGCGAATCTGCCGTTGGATCAAAACCTATATAAGCTGTAGTTACCTCTTTTAGCAATTGTTCTTCCGTTCCTGGCATGCTATCATGATATAACCCGCGCCATTTTAATTCTTCAACTAGATTCTTCATTTTTTTAATAATTTGTGCAAATATAATCAATGGTAACGGCAATGGCAAAAAGCAGTTTCATTATCAGCAACAAAAAGTAATTTCAACCTCAAAATTCTTAGCTACAAACGGCTAGCTTTGATCACTGACAACAAAATAAAACCTTTGCAACTTTGAGCCTCTGCCCCTTTGTACCTTAAAAACAAAAAAGTTATCTTTACAAAATGGTATTAGTAACAGGAGGTACAGGTTTAGTTGGCGCACATTTATTACTTCATTTGATTGAAAATGGGGAAAATGTCCGGGCTATTTACCGAAATCTGAATAATATTGAGAAAACCAAATCGGTTTTTGAATTGTACAAAAAAGGAGAACTGTTTGAAAAAATCGAATGGGTTGAAGCAGACATTTTGGATGTCTCTTCTTTAGAAATCGCCTTTACAAACATTGATTATGTGTATCATTGTGCTGCACTGATTTCATTTGATCCCAAAGACGAAGAAGCCCTTCGAAAAATCAATATCGAAGGAACTGCTAATATGGTTAATTTTTCGATTGCCAGAGCGGTAAAAAAGTTCTGTTATATAAGTTCTATAGCAGCTTTAGGAGATCTGGCAGCTCACGAAACGTACATTACAGAAGAAACCGACTGGAATCCCGAAAAACCCCATAGTGATTACGCCATTTCTAAATATGGAGCCGAAATGGAAGTCTGGCGTGGCTTACAGGAAGGTCTAGACGTCATTATCTTAAATCCGGGCGTTATTATGGGTCCGATCCCGAAGAATAAAACCAATGTACAAGGAAGTGCCGAACTTTATGTCAAAGTAGCCAACGGACTTTCTTTTTACACACTTGGGAGCACCGGCTTTGTAACCATAACCGATGTGACACGAATTGCCAATGCATTGATGAAAAGCGATAAAAAAACGAACGCTTTACTTTAATTGCCGACAATATTGTTTTTCAGGATATCCTAAACACAATTGCTGATACGTTAAAAGTAAAAAGACCCAGTATTCATGCTACACCAGTATTCATGAACTTCCTTTGGGTTGCCGACGGAATTTTTTCAACTTTGTTTTTCCAAAAAAGACGCCTGACAAAAGCAACCGCAAAGGCCTCCTATTCTAACAATCTGTATTCTAATGAAAAAATAAAAACCGCTCTGGGAACGGTTTTTCAGGATGTACATACGTACATCAATACTATTTCGAAGCTTTAACAACTATCGGCTCAACCGTGTTGTTTTTCGGATAGAATCCAGACGCATCTTTTTCAGGTCTCTTTTGATTTTATCTTTAAGTGTATCCTTAAGTTTGTTTTTCTTTTCTTTTGCTGCATTTTTCTCTTCAATTTTCAAAATCGAATCGACAGCTCTTTGATTAACAGCCAAACGTTTTCCTACTTCGTCAAACATGCTTTTGTAATTCTCATAATCGGCAGCATAATAACGATTGCTCTGTGAAAATTGCAGACTATCGATTTTATACTTTTTCAGAATAAACGCCGTAGGGCTTGTTTCGACTGAGTCTACTGAAACGGGATGCTGATATTTCATAGCTTCAATAAGAGACAAATCATACATAATATCAATCATTTTGTCTTTCTCAATAAGCTTTGCAGGCTGTTTGACCAGCTCTTTTTTACAACTTACAGAAAAACACAATACCAATACGATTACTATAAAATTTTTCATTTCAGCTTTTTATCTGTCAAACAATAAACGTTTTCCTGCGCGAATATCTTTTACCTTAAAGTTATTGTAAACCATTTCACCGTTTACAAAAGTATGTGTAATTCTCGACTTAAAAGTAAAATTCTCAAAAGGTGACCATCCACATTTTGCTAAAATATTCTCTGGTTTTACACTCCAAGGCAAACTTGGATTCACAATCACTAAATCGGCATAATACCCTTCTTTGATAAAACCTCTTTTTTCTATTTTGAAAATTTTAGCCGGATTGTGGCACATTTTCTCTACAATTTTCTCTACGCTGATTTTTCCCTGATGATGCGCTTCAAACATAGCCACAACAGCATGCTGTACAAGCGGCCCGCCAGATGGTGCATTCAGATACGGCTGCATTTTCTCTTCTTTGGTATGCGGTGCATGGTCGGTTGCAATTACATCAATACGACCGTCGTTTAAGGCTTCCCAAAGCGCTTTTCTGTCGTTTGCTGTTTTTACAGCAGGTTCCATTTAATAAAATTCCCTTTGGTTTTATAATCTTCATCCGTGAACCATAAATGATGCACACAAACCTCAGCGGTAATTTTTTTATCCTCCAATGGAATTTTATTGGTAAACAGTTCCATTTCTTTCGCCGTAGAAAGGTGAAAGATATGCAAACGCGCTCCTGTTTTCTTCGCTAATGCTACTGCTTTTGAAGAAGAAATATAACAGGCTTCTTCGCTGCGTATTAAATGATGCGCCGTTACCGGAATATCATCACCATACTGCTCTTTAAACAGTTTTAAATTATTTTGTGTATCGTCGTTTCGTCTTCACAATGTACTGCGATCAACATTGGGGTACTTGAGAATATCTTTTCTAAAGTTGCTTCATTATCTACCAGCATATTTCCGTTGAAGAACCCAAAAAGATTTTTACTCCGGCAACATTCTTTGGATTTGTTTTCAAAACTTCTTCCAGATTATCATTGGTAGCGCCCATCATAAACGAATAATTCGCAAATGACTTCACGGCCGCAACCTGATATTTATCTTCAAGAATTTCCTGAGTTACTGCATTGGGCACAGTATTAGGCTGCTCGATAAAAGAGGTAATTCCTCCGGCCACAGCTGCTCTTGATTCTGACTCAATGTCTCCTTTGTGCGTTAGTCCAGGCTCTCTAAAATGCACCTGATCATCAATAGCTCCCGGAATTAAATAATTTCCTTCGGCATCGATTACTTTACAGTCAGATGTTTTTAAACTGATGCTGTCTGCCACTTCAACAATCAGGTCGTTTTCGATCAAAACATCTCCTTCAAAAATAGATCCTTCGTTTACAATTCTGGCATTTTTTATTAGAATCTTATTCATTTTCATAGCTTTATAAAGTATTGACTAATTTTTTCAATCGAAGTGAAATTACTCCCAGTATCGCTTCTTTGATAATGGCATTGCTCATTTTAGAAACTCCTTTTGTACGATCTGTAAAGATAATTGGAACCTCCTTAATTTCAAATTTAGCACAATAAGTTCTGTACTTCATCTCAATCTGGAAGGCATAACCCACAAATTTAATTTTGTTAAGATTGATTTTTTTTCCAGCACTTCTCTTTTATAACAAACAAAACCTGCTGTTGCATCGTGTATTTTTCATTCCGGTAATAAATTTCACGTAAACCGAAGCGAAATACGACAACAAAACACGGCTTAATGGCCAGTTGACAACAATTACTACCCCCGTACATAACGAGAACCAATAGCTAAATCAGCTCCACCAAAATGGCAGGCATCAAACAGCTTTTCGAGATCATTTGGATTGTGTGAAAAATCGGCATCCATTTCAAAAATGAAATTATACTGACGTTCCAGTGCCCATTTAAAACCATGAACATAGGCCGTTCCTAAACCTGATTTTTTAGCTCTTTTTCTAAAAACAGTCGGTCCGGAAATTCTTCCTGTAACGCCACTACTTTATTGGCAGTATGATCAGGCGAATTATCGTCAATGATTAAAAGATGAAAAGGTTTGTGTTGCGAAAGTACAGCTCTAACTATGCTTTCAATATTTTCGATTTCGTTGTAAGTAGGGATTATGACAATACAATCATTCATTTTTCTGAGTAATTTCACCGCAAAAGTAAACTTTTTATAGCATTTGATTCATAATAAATATATAATAAAAGTATTGATACAAAAAATACTAATTTTGCATCGCTATGATTGAACAACTTCATCCCCGAATTCTGGAAAACAAAGACTGGGCGACACTTTTATTTGTGTTGCCCTTTGCCGTTGTTGCTATGACAAAATCAGCTTATGAAACCCGATTTAGCGAATTCAGCAAGCTTATTTTTTCAGACAAATACGCCAAAATCTATCGCGACAATAACCATTTAAGAAGCAGCTTTACCGTTGGTTTATTTTTTGTGCAAATTGTTTCGTATGCTTTTTTCATACAACTGACGATGCATATTTTTGGATATGCCTCTAAAACAGACTGGTTTTTATTCATTCAGCTTGCCACATTTTTTACTTTATTTTATTCTCGGAAAATTTTTAATTGAGAAAATTGTAGCAACCTCCTTCAATATTGACGAATTTGCAGACCTTTTTAACTTACAAAAAGTCACTTATAGAACTTATATAGGCGTTTTGATCCTTCCTATCAATGCTGTTTTGTTTTATTATGACAATATTCCGAAGATTGTACCCCTAGCAATAATAGCCATTTCACTGTGTATAAGCCTATACTCATATTTTATTTCAATAAAAACGTATCAAAATGCAATAATCAGCAAGTTATTTTATTTTATTTTATATCTTTGCGCTCTTGAAATAGCCCCTTATTATTTCATGTATTATTGGATTACAAAAGAGGCGGCTTAGTAAATGTTTATAATATGAAAGTGAAAACAATTTTGGTGTCACAGCTGAACCTAAAGTGGAAAATTCTCCTTACTTTGAGCTCCAACAAAAACACAAAATAAAAATTGATTTCAGACCATTTATTCATGTGGAAGGGTTTAATGCAAAGAGATACGATTTACAAAAAATCGATCTTAATCATTATACTGCAATCATTTTGACGAGCCGTAATGCGGTAGATCATTTTTCAGAGTAGCAGATGAAATGCGTTATAAGTTCCTGAAGGATTGAAATATTTCTGCCAATCTGAAGCTGTTGCATTTTACCTGCAAAAGTATGTTGTGTATAGAAAACGTAAGATTTACGTTGGAGCAAAAGATTTTGCAGATTTATCACCTCTTATCAAAAAGTACAAAGACGAAAAATTCTTGTTGCCAGCATCTGATCAATTGAATGCCGACGCACCTATAACTTTAAACAATCTAAAAGTAGACTGGGCACAAGCTGTTTTTTATAAAACAGTTATGAGTGACTTATCTGACTTAGCAGATGTTTATTATGATGTTTTGGCCTTCTTTAGCCCAACCGGAATCAAATCATTGTTTAAAAACTTCCCTGATTTTAAACAAAACGATACCCGAATTGCAGTTTTTGGAAGCACAACTCAAAAAGAAGCGCTTGATCACGGATTAAGAATCGATATTCTTGCTCCAACTCCTGAGACGCCTTCGATGACTATGGCTTTAGAAAAATACATTAGCGAAGCAAACAAAGGAAAATAAAAACCTTTTAGGAAATAACAATATTTAAATTCCAAATTCCAACTTTAGAGTTGAAATTTGGAATTTTTCTTTTTTATCCTGTCGCAATTTTTCAAACGCAGCCCATGATTGCAACACTTGCAGATCATTTCATTATCAACTCCAGCATCCCCACGATCGAAACCAAACCATAACTTATTCCAAATTTGAATTTTGGATTTGGAATTTGAGATTTGGAATTTTTCTTTTCAAATCATTATGAGTACATTTGATTTACATCTAAAACCAAATAACTAAATTTAGTTTCAAATCACAACTCCAATGAAAATCAACTCCCTTATAATTGAAAATGACGGTATCGATAAAGAAATCCTGCGCTACCTGATGGACGATGCCCGAAAACCCATTTTACAAATTGCCAATAAAATAGGCATTTCAGGAGCTGCGATTCACCAGCGTTTAAAAAAACTGGAACAATCAGGTTATATTCAGGCTCAAAATTCACCGTTAACCCGAAAGTACTGGATACAACACCATGGCATTTGTTGGTGTTTATCTGGACAAAGCCTCCAGAAACTCTGAAGCCGTAAAAGATTTAAAGAAGATTCCCGAGGTTTTAGAGTGCCACTACACGACAGAAACTGGTCAGTTTTGATTAAAATCATCTGTCGCGACAACGAACACCTAATGCAGCTTTAAAACACCAAAATCCAGGCAATAGAAGGCGTTTCAAGAACAGA
Source organism: Flavobacterium sp. N502536 (assembly GCF_025947345.1). Lineage (NCBI taxonomy): Bacteria > Pseudomonadati > Bacteroidota > Flavobacteriia > Flavobacteriales > Flavobacteriaceae > Flavobacterium > Flavobacterium sp. N502536. The sequence continues at coordinate 1,298,830 of NZ_CP110011.1, forward strand.
AACTTTTATTTCGCTGGATCAGCAGATTGACAGACAAATTCAACTTTAGAGATCTTAAATGCGGTAAAGAGAAAATTAGATAATTTTACTTACGTTTTTTTAAACAACAAACCGGACAGGTTTTGAAAACCTGTCCTTTTAAACTTTTTATATATCAAGTAGATAATTCTTCTACCCTTATAAATAATTAGGCCCGAAAGGTTTTAAAAACCTGTCGGGCCTAATTTCTATCAAAAATTATCTAATTAACAAATTACCTAATTATCCCATTAATTCCTTCTGCTTCCGGAGTAAATTGAGATATAGTACAACAGCGTTGCGATTGATCCGATTGCAGCTACAACATAAGTTCTGGCAGCCCATTTTAAAGCATCCTTAGCTCCCGCCTGCTCTTCTTGCGTTAGCATATGTTTATTTTCCAACCAGGCCAGCGCTCTGTTACTTGCATCATATTCTACCGGCAAGGTAATAATCGTAAACAATGTGGTTGCTGCAAAAATGATAATTCCAATCAGCAACAGCCCCGGAAAAGTTCTGATCATCAAAATTCCGGCTAACAGAATCCACTGTACATAATTGGAGGCTACACTTACAATGGGTACCAATTTAGAACGCATCGTAAGCCACTCATACCCCACAGCATGTTGCACGGCGTGTCCACACTCGTGCGCAGCTACTGCGGCAGCGGCGGCATTGCGCTGATTGTAAACCGCCTCACTTAAATTGACTGTTTTATCTGCAGGATTATAATGATCGGTCAACTGACCCGGTGTTGAAATGACACGAACATCCCTAATACCATTATCGGCCAGCATTTTTTCGGCGATTTCGGCACCGCTCATTCCGTTTCTCAATTGCAGTTTAGAATACAACTCAAATTTACTCTTGAGTCTCGAACTCACTAACCAGCTGAACAACATAATTGCTCCGGCAAGAATTAAATATCCACTTCCCATATCTTTTTTTTTTGATTGATTATTAAATTTACAAAACAAACCGCAAATTCTGAACCAAATTCAAAAATTGTCATTTTGACATCTTAAAGTCAGGATATTATCATAATATTTTCATAAATACGGCAAAGTCATTTACAACTCCAGCTGCTTGTTAACCTCATCAAACTTGTCAATCAGGCTGTTTATTTTTTCCTGCTGTTTTTTAATTTGTTTCGGGCGAATGTAAAACCAGTTTATCCCCATCCAACAGCAATGTAACTCCGTAGACCAACGCCGCAGAAAGAGATCTCATTCTCGAAGCGTATTCGTACATGTACAGACAGATTCCAACACCCAGTAAAACAAAGTACAAGTTCAGAACCGTAGACTGCAGGTATTGCTGTTTTTTTCGAATTAAAATCAATCGCTGCAGGTAGTCCTGATTGGATTGTGTCGCATCAATATTTTTATAACCTGCCAACAATCTGTTGTAAACACCTACATACATAATCATTGCCAAAATCACCAGTACAATTCCTATTTTGGTCGAAATGAATTCCGGCTGATAATAGTACCAAACAAAAATAATAAAAGCAGTGGTTGCTAAAAGCAGTATATTGGTGATCCACAATTGACGTAAACCGGCAGCTTTAAATTGTTTCAGTCTCAGCAGCAAATCCTTCATGTCGGGTTGACTTACGGTTTGTTTTTTCCATAAATCTTTAAAGTCTATATTGTTATTGTCGTCCATTTTCCTTAAATTTTTGAGTCAGTTTTCCTTTATCCTGTGAATTTTCACTCTTGTATTCGCTTCTGAAAGCCCCACGATTTTGGCAATTTCAGCCTGCTTGACCTCCTCAAGTTCGAGCGAAATAATAATACGTTCCGTTTCCGGCAGTTCAGCAATACACTTGTACAAAAACTGGATTTGCGGTTCTAACGATTGTTGTTTTTCTTCCTGCAAATTAACCGGAAGATCTGATTTAAGAAAACGTTTGTTTTTTTCAATTTGCCGCAAACAGTTATTAGAGGCTATCCTAAAAATCCAGGTCCCAATACCCGACTCACTTCTAAAAGTATCCAATTTTTGCCATACGATAACAAAAGTCTCCTGAGCCAGATCCTGTGCGATATCATAGTCGTTTACAAAACCCATGCAAAGCCTGAAAATTCTATCCCAATATTTTTTATAGATAACTTCAAATTCCATTATTACGATTTTACGAAATTACTCACCTGATTTAAATACCATGCTGCATCATCATACATGATAAAATGTAACCCTTTTAGCAGCATATTGAAAGTTTGCATTTTTTAAATTCTGATACTGTCCTTCAATAGCAGGTTTAAATTTACAAAATATGACTCCAGTAAAATTAATGACGGGCATTTTACGTTCGAAATTTTTCTCTCAAATCGGTATTAGAAAAATCACAGTACATTTCAGCGAATGTTTTTCGGTCTGATTTCACACTCCAGTCTACAATCATATCGATTTTTGAAGCATCCTGAACAAGGCGTGGCATCGTTTTTTTCTGCATGTCCTGAAACTGAGTATCTGTCATCGTCGTCATTTGATTCACCATTGGCGAACAATCGTTATTTTCTTTTGCTTTGAAAGCAGGATCCATTAATGCAGCCATACATGGAAGCGCATCGACTACCACAATTTTACCAACCAATTCCGGATAATCTGCTGCTAAAGCCAATGCAAATCCTCCACCCAACTATGACCAACTATGATTGGTTTTTCGATTTTATTTGTTTTGATAAAACTGGCAATTTCGGTTTCCCAGTTTTTAAAAGAGGCATTCGGTTGTGGTTTTACTCCGGCAAAACCAGCCATTGTAAGTGTATAACAGGTAAAGTCTTTTTCAAATTAGCTCTGGTATCCTTCCACACATCCCCTGAAGAAGCAAATCCAGGAATGAAAAAATTGTTTGTTTTCCTTTTCCGGTTTTAAGAACTTCAAACGGATAGGCTTTTGTTTGTGCAAATACATTTAAACATACAGCTGAAAATAATAAGGCGATAACTAAGATGATATACTTTTTCATTTTTAATAGATTTAAGTTGTTAAATGGTTTATTAGTTAAATTCGCCTTTTGGATACGAGAAGTTTCAAATGTTACAAATCGTTTTAAAAAAAATAAAAATTAATCTCCAAATTCCAAATTCCAAACTTCGTATACATACCTAAACCCCAATCTCTACAAGGGATGACGTACACTGAGGTATCGATTATTTTTTTTTAAAATTATTTCAAGTTTTTTTTCGCAGCTAACATTTTGATCGTCCATTTAAAAAAAAGCAGCAGCAAATGCAATAGAAAAATCCCAAATCTCAAATTCCAAATTCCAACAAAAAATGAAGCAACCCCACAATCTTGTCATTTCGAGGAACGAGAAATCACACAAGGAACTCCGCAAACTATATCAACAATCTTTGTCGATTAACTAGTGTGATTTCTCCTTTGGTCGAAATGACAAGCAAAAAAAATCCCAAACCCCAATCGTAAAATTGGAATTTGGGATTTATAGTATTGAAAAATTTATTTATCCTACAAGATTGATGATCTTACTAGGAACAATAATCACTTTATTTGGAGTTCTTCCTTCTAACTGACGTAAAGTTCTTTCGTCCTTCATGACAATTTCTTCGATTTGCTCTTTGGTTAGATCCAAAGGCAATTCGATAGTGAAACGCATTTTTCCGTTGAAAGAAACCGGGTATTCCTTGCTCGTTTCTACCAAATGTTTTGCTTCAAAAACCGGGAAAGAAACTTCTGAAATCGAAGTTGTATTTCCTAATTGCTGCCATAATTCTTCAGCAATATGTGGTGCATAAGGCGAAACTAAAATCGCTAACGGCTCTAAAATAGCTTGAATGGCAATTTTGAGCAGACAATTCGTTTACACAAATCATAAACTGAGAAACGGAAGTATTAAAAGAGAAACTCTCAATGTCTTCTGCTGCTTTTTTAATGGTTTTGTGCAATGATTTTAAGTTGTCTTTTGTTGGCTCGTCCTTGTTTACGATTAAGCCATTATTTTCATCAAAATACAATCTCCATAATTTTTTCAGGAAACCAAAAACTCCAGAGATTCCGGCAGTATTCCAAGGTTTAGCTTGCTCTAATGGTCCTAAAAACATTTCGTACAAACGTAAGGTATCTGCTCCGTACTCATTACAAATATCATCGGAGTTACTACATTATAGTACGATTTCGACATTTTCTCCACTTCACGTCCAACGATATATTTTCCGTTTTCGTCAAGAACAAATGCTGCAGTATTAAAATCTTCTCTCCAAGCTTTGAACTTTTCAGTATCCAATTCATCTGAAGAATTTACAAAATTTACATCCACACGTAATGGCTGTACATTTTGATCTCCAATTTTATTTTTAGACACAAAAGTATTCGTTCCTCCCAATCTGTAAACATAGGCAGTCGTTCCCAAAATCATTCCCTGATTGATCAGTTTTTTGAATGGCTCTTCGGTTGGAGCAAAACCTTTGTCTTTTAAGAATTTGTTCCAGAAACGGGAGTACAATAAATGTCCGGTCGCGTGTTCGCTTCCTCCAATATACAAATCAACACTTTCCCAATACGCTAGCGCTTCTTTGCCTGCAAACTCAGTTTTGTTGTCCGCATCCATATAACGCATCCAGTACCATGAACTTCCTGCCCAACCTGGCATGGTATTCAATTCTAAAGGAAAAATCGTTGCATGATCTACTAAGTCGGTAGTAACGACTTTATTGTTTTTTGTATCCCAGGCCCAAACCGCTGCGTTTCCTAATGGAGGCAAACCGTCTTCGGTTGGTAAATACTTTTCTACCTCAGGCAAAATGATTGGCAAATGCTGCGCCTCGATCATCTTTGGCAAACCATTTACATAATATACCGGGAATGGCTCTCCCCAATAACGCTGACTGGAGAAAACCGCATCGCGCAAACGATAATTGGTTTTTCCGACACCCTGCCCTATTTTTTCCAACTCGGCAATAGCGACCTGAGTGGCTTTTTTATAATTTAATCCGTTTAAGAAATCAGAATTAGCGATCTCCATATTGTCTTTTGAACCGTATGCCGCTTCTGAAATATCAACGTTTGCAAAAATATTCTTGATTTCCTGCATTCCGTTCTGACCCTTAAAGAAATTCGCAAAAGCATAATCTCTTTCGTCTCCACAAGGAACCGCCATTACAGCACCTGTTCCGTAACCTGCCAAAACATAATCACCAATCCAACCGGAATTGGCTCTTTTGTAAACGGATGTTCTGTATAAGCACCGGTAAATACGCCCGATATTGTTTTTTACATCGGCCATACGCTCACGCTCTGAACGTTTTGCTGTTTTCTCGATATACGCCTCAACCGCTTCTTTTTGCTCCGGACTTGTAATTTTAGCCACCAAATCATGCTCGGGCGCCAAAGTCATAAAAGTAACTCAAAGATGGTATCAGGACGGGTTGTGAAAACGTCAATTACTTCATCGTGATTTTTCAATTTAAAAGTAACCATTGCACCTACCGATTTTCCAATCCAGTTTCGTTGTGATTCTTTATAGATTCACTCCAGTCGATCTCGTTTAAACCTTGCAACAAACGCTCCGCATAAGCCGAAATTCGCATGCTCCATTGGGTCATCTTTTTACGGATTACCGGATAACCTCCACGTTCTGACACTCCGTTTACGATTTCGTCATTGGCCAAAACAGTTCCCAAACCAGGACACCAGTTTACTTCGGTTTCTGCCAAATAAGTCAATCTGTACTGCAAAAGAATTTTCTCTTGTTTGTCAGCCGAAAAAGCATTCCATTCCTCAGCCGAAAAAGCTTCGATATTATCATCAGAAACCGCATTTACCGTTGCATTTCCTTCTTTTTACAAAGAGCAATTAAAGTGGCTATATCTTCTGCTTTATCAGCATTCTTATTGTACCATGAATTAAACAACTGGATAAAAATCCATTGTGTATGCTTGTAATAATCCGGATTTGAAGTTCGCACTTCACGGCTCCAATCAAATGAAAAGCCAATTTTATCCAACTGCTTTCTATATCCTGCAATTTGCTTTCCTTCTTTGTCTACTCCCCCGTCAATATTAACGCGTGTTGTATCTTCAGGACGCTGTCCAGTTTGAATCGCATATTGTTCTGCAGGTAATCCAAAACTATCATAACCCATTGGGTGCAAAACATTGAATCCCTGATGTCTTTTGAAACGGGAATATACATCTGAAGCTATGTAACCCAGCGGATGTCCTACGTGTAATCCCGCTCCTGACGGATAAGGAAACATGTCTAACACATAATGTTTAGGTTTTTCAGAATTGTTTTTCGCCGCAAAAGTTTGGTTTTCTGCCCAATACTGCTGCCATTTCGTTTCGATTTCGTTTGGATTGTATTTCATTTCTTGAGTTGCTGAGTTACCAGGTAACCTAGTTGCTAAGTTTTGTTGTACTGAATAATTAAGTAAGTCCGCAAATTTACATTTATTGTACGAAAGTTAAAACTTTGAACGTTATTAACTTCATTTAAAGAAATTCTTTATTATTTTTACCCCATAATTTAAGCAAACTATGAGTTCTAACTTTGATAAATTTCAAAAGCGCAGGTTAATTTCCTCTTATTTTTCGGTTGTATTAAGTGTATTTCTGGTTTTATTCCTTTTAGGGGTACTGGGATTATTCATTATCAACTCTAGAAAACTGGCTAATGATTTTAAAGAAAAAATCGCGATGACGGTTTTCTTTAAAAACGAAGCCAATGATAGCGTGATAAAAGCTTTCAATACCGAATTAAAAAGAGCTCCTTTTGCAAAATCATTCGTTTATGTAACCAAAGAGAAAGCGGCAAAGGAACACACTGACATTATTGGAGAAGATTTCCTGACATTCTTAGGAGAGAATCCACTATTGAACTCTTACGACATTCACTTAAAAGCGGACTATGTTGAAAGAGACAGTATCCTTAAAATAGAAAGCAAACTACGTCAAAATACCATGATTGAAGACATTGTTTACGACAAACAATTGGTAAATCTGGTAAATGACAATATCAAAAAAGTAAGTATGTGGATTTTGATTATTAGCGGTTTCCTTGCGATAATTGCCGTTTTATTAATCAACAGCTCCTTGCGTTTATCCATTCACTCTAATCGTTTTATCATTAAAACCATGCAAATGGTTGGAGCAACAAAATCGTTTATTCGTAAGCCTTTTGTAATGCGCAGTGTAAAACTGGGAATGTTAGGTGCCGGTTTGGCCATTATCGCTTTGGTTGGACTTTTACTTTATGTAGAAACCAATTTCCCGGGCTTAGGCATTATAGAAGACAAAGCCTTAATTGGATTGGTATTAGTAGGCGTATTCGGATTAGGGGTTTTGATTACCTGGGTAAGTACGCACTTTGCAACACAACGTTTCCTGAATTTAAGAACCGACGATCTGTATTAATTTTAGATCGCAGATTATAGATTTTAGATTGCAAATTTTTAAAAAGCCTTGGCTACGCTCAGCGGCACAAAAGAAATAAAATGAAAAACAACAATAAAGAAGAACAGGCACCAAAACAAGAATTCCTTTTTGACGGAATCAACTACAAAATTCTATTAATCGGAATTGGAGTTATCGCTTTAGGTTTTATCTTAATGTCTGGCGGAGGAAGTAACGATCCGAATGTTTTTAATGAAGATGTTTTCAATTTCCGACGCATTCGTCTGGCGCCAACAACCGTTTTAATCGGCTTTGGAATCACTATTTACTCTATTTTCAAAAAATCCAAATAGACTTTATTTAGATTCCTTAAACTTCTTAGATCTTTAGATTATTAGATAATCTTTTATAAAATCTAAGAAGTCTAAGGCGACTAAAATCTAACAATCTCATAAATGAATACATTACAAGCTATCGTTCTTGCTATTATTGAAGGAATCACTGAGTTTTTACCCGTTTCTTCAACAGGTCACATGATTATTGCCTCTTCCTTTTTTGGAATTGCTCACGAAGATTTTACCAAACTTTTCACGATTGTCATCCAGCTTGGTGCTATACTTTCAGTAGTTGTTTTGTATTTCAGACGTTTCTTTCAAACACTTGATTTTTACTTTAAACTTTTAGTAGCCTTTATTCCGGCTGTAGTATTAGGTTTATTGCTAAGCGATTTTATCGATGGCTTATTAGAAAACCCTGTTACAGTTGCCATTTCTCTTTTAATAGGAGGGTTAATTTTACTAAAAGTTGACGAGTGGTTCAACAATCCGAATGCTACCGAAAGCTCTTCAGAAATTACGTATTTACAAGCTTTCAAAATTGGTTTGTTTCAATGTATTGCCATGATTCCGGGAGTTTCAAGAAGCGGAGCCAGTATTGTGGGGGGAATGTCTCAAAAACTATCCCGCACCACAGCAGCGGAATTCTCTTTCTTTTTAGCTGTTCCGACAATGTTGGGTGCCACGGTAAAAAAATGTTACGATTATTACAAAGCCGGATTTGAATTATCTCACGATCAGATTAATATATTAGTGATTGGAAATGTCGTTGCTTTTATTGTAGCGCTCCTAGCAATCAAATCCTTTATTGGATTTTTGACTAAAAACGGTTTCAAAGTTTTTGGTTACTACCGAATCATCGCCGGAATTGTTCTGCTGCTGATTCACTTTTTCATTCATCCCCTTACGATTATATAATGACTCCTGAAGAATATTTAAACGGACAGGTTTTACTGATTGACAAACCTTTAAAATGGAGTTCGTTTCAAGCTGTCAATAAATTAAAATACCTCTTAATTAATAAAGTTGGACTTCCTAAAAAGTTCAAAATTGGTCATGCGGGAACTTTAGATCCGTTGGCAACAGGGTTATTGCTTATTTGTACCGGAAAGTTTACCAAAAGAATTTCGGAACTGCAGGGTCAGGCGAAAGAATATACGGGAACTTTTTATATTGGAGCCACCACTCCATCTTATGATTTAGAAACCGAAATCGATCAGACTTTTCCAACTTCTCATATCGACGAAGCGTTGATTCACGAAACAGTGAAACAGTTTTTGGGCGAAATCGATCAGAAACCGCCTATTTTCTCTGCCATTAAAAAAGACGGTGTTCGCTTGTACGAGCATGCACGTGCCGGAGAAACGGTAGAAATTGCCAGCAGAAAAACCACTATTCACGAGTTCGAAATCACCCGAATTGCTTTACCTGAAATCGATTTTAGAGTCGTATGCAGCAAAGGAACCTACATTCGTTCTTTGGCTTTTGACTTTGGAAAAGCGATGAACTCCGGATCGCATTTAACCGTGTTGCGACGTACTAAGATTGGCGATTACGACGTAAAAAACGCAATCGACATTACTCTTTTTGAAGAAAGCCTTCAGTCCGAATAAAACGTACCTTTTTTTTCAGGGAGATTTAGCAAACCCATATTTTTCATTTTTTTTGTATTTTAGACGGCAGACTAAAAAACCAAACCATGAAAAACCACTTTTTGCTAGTACTGTTTGTCTTTGCGATATCCTCCTACAGTCAAACCGGCAATCAAAAAATTGTTTCCGTTGATATTGATAATTTCTGGGATGCCTACAGCAAAATCAGCATTGAAAAAGACAGCGTAAAACAATATTCTCTTTTACAGGAATTCTACCTCGACAAAGCCAGTCCGGGTTTAAAAAGCTTAATCGAAGTCCGCAATTACACCTCTAAAGATTTTATCAATGCGATAAACAAGTATCCCAAATTCTGGAATTCACTAAAACCAAACACTTTAAACTCGAGCGAACTTTACCCGGAGATCGATGCCGACATCAACAAACTGAAACAAGCCTATCCCGATTTAAAACCATCAACCCTTTATTTTTCCATTGGAGCTTTCCGAACAAACGGAACGGTCCAAAATGATCGGATTTTAATTGGAAGCGAAATGAGCCTAGCCGACGAAACCACTGTTATTGATGAACTCCCTGCCTGGAGACAGTCTTTTTACAAAGAGTACCATCCAAGAAAAAACATAGCTCTGCTCTGCACACATGAATACATCCATACACAGCAAAAAGAACTGGTCGAAAATTTACTTTCGATGTGTTTGTATGAAGGTGTGGCCGAATTTATTTCCTGCAAAGTAACCGGTAAAAAGTCTAGCGCATCTGCAATTGAATTTGGGAAAAGCAACCAACAAAAAGTAATCGATCAGTTTATTGCCGACTTATACCTCAGAAGCAACAATTACAATTGGATCTGGGGTGAAAACAAAAACAGCTTAAAGGTTAGAGATCTGGGCTATTATGTGGGTTATGAAATTTGCGAACGTTACTACAATGCTGCCCAAGACAAAGCAAAAGCGATAAAAACGCTTATCGAATTGGATTACCACAATGAAAAAGAGGTTGCCCGCATTGTTGACGGTACAAAACTATTCCCTCAAAGTCTGAAAAAATTGCAGCAGAATTACGAAAAACAAAGACCAACTGTTGTTTCCCTATCCGCATTTAAAAACGGCAGTCAAAAGGTAAAAGCAGGAGCTGTCGAAATTACCATTACATTTTCGGAACCTCTAAACGGACGCAGTACAGGTGTAGATTTCGGCCCTCTTGGCGAAAACTATTTTCCAAGAATAAATACGGAAAGAATCTGGTCTTCGGATATGAAATCGTGGACTATTAAAGCCGATTTAGAACCCGATCATCACTATCAAATTCTAATTTCGGATAATTTCAGAAAACAAAACGGAACAAGATTGAAGCCTTTTTTAATAGATTTTAAAACGGATAAGTAATACAATGGATAAATTTTACAGCAGTGTTTCTGTAAGAGAAGAAAACCACTTGTTTTTCAATTCACTTCTCTAACAAACTAAATTGCCTTGGGGGTCAGAAATAAAAAAGCACATTACTTCATGTATATCCATAGTAATGTGCCAACTTCTTGCAAAGTAGTTCTATTTCATAAGCTCCCGTTTTTTGAAGTTAGTAATGAGATACATTCTTACCTCCAAACAACAAGCCCGAAACAAAATCGTAAAATCTTTCGAATAACTTTTTCATGATAGTGTATTTTTTAATTGTTAAACATTAAATAAACACCAATAAAAAGAGTAAATAAGAAAATGAATAATAGAAGTGGGATTACACTGCCAAGGTACAAAAAATTAGAATAATACAAAATATTTTAATATATTTTTTATTACTAAAATTCTTATTTACAGCAGATTGCCCGAGAAATAAGGGGTTTCAACGATTTATTTTTTTTACCTGCCAGATCGCATCTTTTCCTACTTTACTTTTCAATAAAACTTACAAAAAATCAAAAAACGCTTTGTTTTTAAGCGTTCCGAGTATTTTCGCCGACGGCAAATTGTCTCTGTTTACAAAACTTTTTATTTCGGGAATGTTATCACAAAAAATGACATCAAAAGAAAACCGATCGTTTCCATAAATTCCGCGATGAATCATATTGGCAGAAAAAATAAAAAGATCACCACGATTCAGTTGTATAATTTCTCCCCGTTCTAAAGCATCATTTGGACGGCAACCGTTCAACGCATTCCGAACCTCAAACTCCTTTGGTAAATCCCATTCGCGATGCGTTTTCGGAATCAGTTCGATCCCGGTTCACTTTTCATCGGAATCCTGAAATGAACTACATTTTGAGTTTGGATGGCTTTCTTTTGATCGTCGACGGTCATGCCTGTGTATTGAATATCGCGATGCCAATAATTTTTCTGATCGGCATTCTTTGGATCAAAGAAAAGCTGTGTGTTCAAAAAAATTGGAGTCTTCGGAAAGATCGCTTTCAGCAATTCGGCCAATTTGTCCTGCGAAATAAATTCAAAAAGGGCTGCTTTCTCTTCTTCGTTAAGATATTTTCCTGAGGTAAGACTATGGCTGTTTAAAATTCCCTTTTCATAATCCGCTACATGATCAAATAACCAGCGTTCATGAAATTGAATCAGTATTTTTTCAATAGCAAGAAGTTCCTTCTCGGAGAAGAAGTTCTCGAGACAGGCATATCCGGTTTGCTCATATTCTTTCATTACTCCCGAATTTCAACCAAACGCATGATTTCCATAAGTTCGTTTTGGGTACTCAAACCTTTATCGGCCAAATACCACAATTGCAAGTCGGTTTTGATCTTTTCATCAATTACACCGAACTCCTTTTTATAATTTATCATCAAGTCGGCTGCTCCTTTGGGTCTTGGTCCCCAATCAGCACGGGCAATTCCGGTTTCTTTACAAATCACGATGACTTTTGGAATCGCTCTGCCGCCATTTGTGAGATACTGATTCATTAATACCTCATTTTCATCGCGAAAAACAATTCGCAGATCGATTTTTTTGTGTGAAACCAAAGCCATTTTATGAAGTATAGGAAGTATTTGCGCCGCATCACCACACCAGCCTTCCGAAATTACCAGCCAGATATAATTGTGCTTTAAATTTTCTAATTCTAAAAGTACCTCATCAGCAACTTTCATGGTTTTCTCCAGTCGATTCATTCTGGCTTCATTGAGCTTGCTGTAATTGGTTAAGCTTTCAGATTGTTCATTACCGGTTGACTTGCCCTCTATTAATAAATCGGTGACTATTTTTCGATATTCGGTATACGAGTGACTGTTGAATAATGCTTTGGCTATACTATTTTTCATATTTAGCGTTTTTTGGATTGTATAAATTTACAACTTTTAAGAGGACTTAGAGAATGACTTTTGTCACATTCAAAGAAATCCAAAAAATCTGTATTGATTTAAAACGAAAAGAACTATTATTTTTTTTGAAACATTATTTCTAAAAATCAGAATATGTCTATATTTGCACAAATTAACGCAACACAAAAATGAAATATAAAAGAATTCTTCTAAAACTTAGCGGCGAGGCCTTAATGGGTGATTTACAATACGGAATTGACCCTAAAAGATTAGCTGAATATGCTGAAGAAATTAAGCAAATTCATAACAAAGGAGTAGAGATTGCTATTGTTATTGGCGGAGGAAATATTTTTAGAGGCGTTGCAGGTGCAAGTGCCGGTATGGATAGAGTACAAGGTGACTACATGGGAATGCTTGCTACTGTAATTAATGGAATGGCTTTGCAGGGTGCACTTGAAGACAAAGGAATGAAAACGCGTTTGCAGACTGCTTTAAAAATGGAATCTATTGCAGAACCTTATATCAAAAGAAGAGCAGACCGTCATCTTGAAAAAGGAAGAATTGTAATTTTTGGTGCCGGAACCGGAAACCCTTATTTTACAACCGATACAGCAGCCGTTTTAAGAGGAATTGAAATCAATGCAGATGTGATCTTAAAAGGAACCCGTGTGGATGGTGTTTATGATTCTGATCCTGAAAAAAATGCAGCAGCTGTAAAGTTTGATTTTATTTCGTTTGATGATGTCCTTAAAAAAGGATTGAATGTGATGGATACCACTGCTTTTACTTTAAGTCAGGAAAACAAATTACCGATCGTTGTTTTTGATATGAACAAAATTGGTAATCTTTTGAAAATCTGTGAAGGTGAAAACGTTGGAACAGTAGTGAACATCTAGACTGCTTAGATTGTCAGAATTTTAGATCATTCCATTTTTCTAAATTTTGACAATGTTTACAAAGTATTCATAAAAATAAAATATATTAGTTAGTAAATTAGAGGTGTATTTTCTTTAAAATTTGAAAACCTAATCCTCTAAAATCTAAAAATCTAAAAAAATGACGGAAGAAATAGAATTTATATTAGATAGTACTGAAGAATCTATGAATGGTTCGATTGCACATTTAGAGAAAGAATTTCTTAACATTCGTGCAGGAAAAGCTTCTCCGGCAATGTTGGGAAGTGTTTTTGTAGATTATTACGGATCTGCAACACCTCTTTCTCAGGTGTCAAAAATTAGTGTTCCTGATGCGAGAACGATCACTTTACAGCCTTTTGAAAAAAACATGCTACAAGTTATCGAAAAAGCAATCATGGTAGCCAACATTGGTTTTAACCCAATGAATAACGGAGACGTTATCATCATCAGTGTTCCGCCTTTGACAGAAGAGCGTCGTAAAGACTTAGCTAAACAAGCAAAATCTGAAGCAGAAGATGCTAAAATTGGGGTTCGTAACGTACGTAAGGATGCCAATACGGATATCAAAAAATTAGAAAAAGAAGGAACTTCTGAAGACATTTGCAAATCAGCCGAAGATCAGGTTCAGAATTTAACGAATACGTACATCAAAAAAATCGATGAATTACTGGCAGCAAAAGAAGCCGAAATCATGAAGGTGTAATCCTATTCAACACAAAATAAAAATCCGTTTAGTTAAATTGTACTGAACGGATTTTTTTATTCTTATTTTTGCATACCATTTTTACATTTTGTCCGTTTTTGAAACTATAACATTCTCTATGAAGCTATTTTGTTTGTTGACTTTGTTTTTCACGCTTACCATTCAGGCGCAATTTCAAATAAACGGAATTGTAACGGACTCTAATAATAAACCACTCCCTTTTGCTACCATTACAACTTCTGACAGCAACAATACGATTACGGATGTTGACGGGAAGTTCATTCTGAAAATGTCTGTAAAACCAGCCGCTTTTACCGTTTCGTATATTGGCTTTCAAACCAGAACGATTTCAGTTGCGGAGCATAAAACTTTTTATCCCATCTCTCTTTCTCAAAAGACCGACGATTTAAAAGAGGTGGTGGTTTCAAACGAAAACCCGGCCCTGACGATTATTAAGAAGGTCATTGCGAATAAAAACAAAAACAATCCGCAGAAAAAACTCAACAGTTTCGAATATAAAAGCTACAATAAACTTATCGTAACCGCCAATCCGGATTCGATCGACGGCAGAATCGACTCTACGGCAGCTTACAAAAATCTCGACAAAAAACGCATTAACATTGATTCTTCTGACTATAAATTCAAAGAAATAATCAGCAAGCAGCATTTGTTTCAAACCGAAAAAGTTTCCCAATATCAGTTTGGCAATCATAAATTAAAAGAAACCATACTAGGAACTAAGATGGCGGGGTTTAAACAGCCTATTTATGAAATTATTGCTTTCAACCTACAGTCGATTTCGATTTATGATTCGAAGTACGAACTGATTGAAACGAAATACGAAAATCCAATTTCAAACGACGCTCCGCAAAGTTACAATTACAAGATCCTGGATACCGTAAATATAAAAGGGCGCGAAACCTATATGATTTACTTTAAAAACAAGCAAAGAAGAAAATCATCGGGATTAGAGGGCGTTTTGTACATCGATCAGGAAAATTTTGCTGTTGCCAAAGCCGTAATGCGGATCAAAGGAGTTCTGGACATTAGCGGAATTCATGAATTTGAATACGTACCCAGCGAAAAAATATGGTTCCAAAGCAATACCACTTTTAAGATTGTAAAAGGAAAAAGTGACGATGACATTAAGATCTTAGGAGGAACGATTCAGTTTGACGGAGATGTTGAAGATAATTTTGAACCCCGAAAAAAATCGGCATCCGATTTTACGTATCTGTTATCTGAGAGTAACAATTTCGATATTCATTACAACACCACTCCATCTATAAAAAACCCGGCGCTTTACATCGAAATTAAAGACGATGCCAACAAAAAACCGGAAACGTTCTGGGAAGCCTACAGAAAAGAAAGTCTGGACCTAAAAAGCCAAAAAACATACCAGTTGATAGACAGTCTTTCAATAAAGAAAAGAATCGAAAATCGCTTGGGATTGGGCCGAAAAATAATCAATGGCTATTTTCCGATTGGTCCGGTCGATCTGGACTTGAAGAAAATCATCAGTTACAACAATTACGAAGGTTTCAGGCTCGGGCTTGGCGGTATTACCAACGATCGTTTTTCTAAAAATTTCAGAATCGAAGGATATGGGGCTTACGGAACAAAAGACGGTGCGTTTAAGTACAGTCTTGGCACAGGAGTTTTATTGGATAAAAATACCAATACATGGGTAAATGGTTATTATACCGATGATGTTCGGGAGATTGCGAGTACCGTTTTCGCAGTGGACAAACGTGTTTTTAAAATTTACGACCCACGTCCTATCAACATCAGCACTTTTTATCAGTATGTGGGCTGGAAAGCCAATATTCAGACTAAAATCATTCCGAAAACGGAAGCAATTCTGGAATTTTCGAGAACTGCTGTAGAACCTAAATTCGATTATCTATTTAATTACAATGGAAAGTTGTACTCGGATTATGTCATGACTACCGCAATGGTTTCGATTGTTTGGGCGCCCTTTAGCGCTTTTATGCAAACCCCAACCGGAAGAACGGAAACCGATAAAAGATTTCCAAGGTTTACTTTTCAATACACACAGTCGCTACCCAATGTTATGGAAAACGATTTTACTTTTGGGAAAATAGATTTCAAAGCAGAGTATGAAAAGAAATATCTGGACGGTCAAAAAACGAGTTTGCTCCTGCAGGGCGGTTATGCTACGGGCGATGCACCCCTTACCCATTTGTACAACACCATGCCCAACAACTTAACGAAGGAAACCGTGATTCAGCGTATTACTTTTGCCGGACGAAACAGTTTTGAAACGATGTTTTTTAACGAGTTTTTCTCCAGTCAATATGTGTTTTTCCAAATCAAACATGGTTTTGACCGAATCAGAATACTCAAAAAAGTCCGTCCTTCCCTGGTACTGGTTACAAGAATGGCATGGGGAAATATGGAGAATCCGCAACAGCACGTAGGTCCAACCTATAAAACCCTGGACAAAGGTTTTTTCGAATCGGGAATCGAACTTAACAAGATTTATAAAGGTATTGGTTTAGGTGGCTTCTATCGTTATGGCCCGAACCAACTAATGAGGTTTGAGGATAATATTGCCGTTAAGATTTCCTATGTACTGGATTTGGGACTATAAATGTTAAATTCCAATTCTTTTAAATTCCAAATTCCAAAAACTAAATCCCAAATCTCAAATTCCAAATTCCAATGTGACGTATCGTTTCATTTCGGTAAAAGGAGAAATCACAAATAAGGAAACAAAAGATCCGTGTAAATCCGCGTTTTCGCAAAGCGAATCAGCGTCATCCGCGAGTCAAACAAAAAAACAAATTCCAAATTCCAATGTGACGTATCGTTTCGATGAAAGAAGGAATCTCCGTAAGTAACTCCGCAGCGAAAACACAAGTTTTGTCGAGTTTCTCGTGGAGACTCCTCGTTCCTCGGAATGGCAAAAATGCGAACAAAACTCAAACAAAAAAATCCCAAACCCAATTATAAAATTGGAATTTGGAATTTTAAAGATTGTAATTTTAAAAAAATTGTAATTTAAACTCTTTTATGGTTTCAAGATCAATACCGAAGGTGTATTGTTCAACCAGGTGCTTTGAGATTCTATTAATTTCTTCCAGCTGTCCAAACTAATAATCATTAAGTTCTGATTCTCCAGAAACTCTTTTTTAATTGTTCGGTCGTGCATAATCATAATGTGATTGGGTGCAATTTGCTCAATCGAACGAATCGTTTCCTGAATATCTCTGGTGTTTTTTACTTCACCGCTGGCATCCAGAACGGTAATCTGAGAGCCGTTATTGTTAATTAACTTTTTAGCATAATCAATCAAAAAAGCATCTTCCTTACTAAAAACCGGCATAAAAACCTGATTGACTTCTTCCAGTTTCTTATCGATAAAAATCCCAACAGGCATTTTGCTCTTTGCAATAATATGACGTGTTCTCTCGTCAAAAGGAGAATTCTCAAACAATCCTTCTTTACCGGTAAACTTATCAATCAAACGATCCGGGTTTACAATTCTGGTGGTAAATCCGAGAATTTTCCCCAATAGGGTTCCTTCAAAAATGGACTGCCCTAACCCCACTAACAATAAGTCATATTCGCCTTGATTTGCAGTATCAATAATATCCGTATCGATATCATTTGTCACTTTAAAAACACTCACCATATTCTGATTCAGACGTTCTGATTCTTCAATCACCGGCATGAGCATTTTACGTTCGTGATCTTTCACATCAAACGAGTGTATCTCGGTACTCAGTGATAAATGCATTGCCGTTACTATAGAGTTATCGGCTTGTTTCTTCACCAAACTATTGGCCAGTTTTAGTAATTTTTTTCCTTTTTCAGGAGTGGCAAAAGAAAGTAGAATTTTATACTTGCTTTTATTTCCAATTTCCTGTGGAATGGCCGTTATTTTATCTTTAAAAATAAAACCTATTAAATCCAGTGCAGGCCCTGTCATGAAGGTGGTTACCAAAGCCATAATTACCATCATGGTAAAAATTTCTGTGGATAAAACGCCCAAATCATAACCTATGTTTAAAACAACCAGTTCCATCAAACCACGGGTATTCATTAAAGCTCCAATGGCTAAACTGTCTTTCCAGCTTTGGCCGACGAATTTTGCAGCAAAAGCACTTCCAAAGAATTTTCCGGCTACGGCTACTCCAATAATTACAGCAGTTACCTTCCATAAATACGGGTCGTTCAGTAAACCAATCTGAGTACGCAAACCGGTAAACACAAAGAACAATGGCAATAAAACGATAATGGCTACATCTTCTACTTTCTCGATAAAGATATTTCTGAATTTATTGTTTTCAGGCATAATTGCTCCGGCTAAAAAAGCACCAAACAACGCATGAATTCCGATTAACTCGGCAGCATAAGCAGAGAATAAAAGTGTTAAAAAGAAAATAGCAACAACCGGTTTGTTCAGACTCTCACGTGTCGAATTTAAATCACCCACACGTTTCAGGAACGGACGAACTATTTTCAGCATGATAATGACATACAATAAAGCCAAACCAATTACGTACAAAGCACTCGTAAACGAACCTGCCTTTACAATGGCAATTACCAATGCCAAAATACACCAGGCCGTAATATCATCGGCAGCGGCACAGGTAATGGCTATGGTACCGAGTTTTGTTTTTTGCATTCCGCGCTCCTGTACAATACGGGCAAGAACGGGAAATGCCGTAATACTCATAGCAATTCCCATAAACAATCCGAAAGAGGCAAACTCAACCCCAACCGGCGCAAAAGTATGGTAGATAAAATAAGCTAATGACAGACCCAGGGCAAAAGGGATTACAATACTTGCGTGACTTATAACTACAGCATCATGTGCTTTATTTTTCAAAACTTTCAAATCCAATTCCATTCCAATCACAAACATGAAAAAAATCAAACCAATCTGACTTAAAAATTGCAGGTTTCCTAAAGATTCTTTTGGGAACAAGGCTCCTGAAAATTCAGGAAAATACATTCCGATCAAGGAAGGTCCCAAAACAATTCCGGCAATCATTTCTCCAATTACAGAAGGCTGTCCGATTTTTCTAAAAACCCACCCGAACAAACGTGCTACTAAAATAATAGTCACAATCTGTGCTAACAAAATAGCCAAAGGATGCTGAAGGTTATCTACCATCGAGTGAAGAAAATCATTCCAATGATTGCTTTCGATTTTTTTATGAACGATTCCGCGTCCGGCCTCAAGTGAAGCTCCCTTTGAGATTACCCAATATATCAGGGCCGTAAAACCTCCAATGACAGTAACGTAAAACAAGGAGTTTTTAATATTATTCATAACTCGTTTTTTTGATTTATTGCTGCAAATATCAACACTCCAATTGTAGTGCAAAAGTAAATTTACCGCTAATTTTCAATCCATGTAACAAGTCCGAAAAACTTTGTAATAAGTTAACAACAACCTCTAAAACGATTGTCATCTTCAGTGAAGTAGAGTGCTTTTGTAATTAAAAAGAGGGGGCTTCGACTTCGCTCAGCCTGACAGGACTTCGTCCTTAACTAAAATCTTATAGTTTGACTCTTTTCAGGAAATCGGCACGATAAGTTTCACTCAGAATTAAAGAGCTGTTTTTACCGTCTTTTTCTAAATGGTGCAATACAATTTCATTATGATTAAAAAACTTTATTGCCTTTACGGCCACAATTTCTTTTTTGTTGACACGGCAAAAATCAGTCTCGGGAAGTTCCTGTAAAAGGGTATCAAATTTCACATTCTTTAAGTTGAGCAAACTTCCGTCAACCAGCAGTACGGTTTTATCCCGACTGTCACTAATGGCCGTCTTGATGTACTGAATCTGATTAAAATAAAGTAACGTTTTGCCTTTATCGGTATTCAACTGAATGAATTTTTTAGCGGCATCCGGTTTGTCGAAACGTTCAAAAGCTTTTGAGATCGCTTTTTGCAAACGTTCGAGTTTTACCGGTTTTGTAATATAATCGACCGCATCAATATTAAAAGCATCAGCGGCATACTCTTTATAAGCTGTGCAGAAAATAACCAACTTATTGTCGAGAGTTTCTGCCAGATGCAAACCGTCGATTCCGGGCATTTCGATATCTGAAATCAACAAATCAAAATCGAGATTCGGAATTTCAGCGAGGAGTTTTTCGGGATTGTTAAACGTTTTTACAATTTCTACTTCGGGAATCTGTTCGCAAAGCATTTTCAGATACGTTAAGCCCGGCAGCTCATCGTCCAGCAGCAAGCATTTCAGTTTTGTATTCAAGTAAGTCTATTTTTAGATGAGCAATATAAATGTCATTTTCGACAAATCGGTCGAGTTTGAAGTTGTTTTTGTAAATAATTCGCAAGCGGTGTTCTAAGGTGGCGTGGCCAAAACCGCTTCGTTCTTTTTTCAATACTTTTTTATCCGATATTTTATTGGAAACGGTCATCGAAAAAGCATTGTCCCTAAACTCAAATACAACCGAAATAAAAGCATCGGCACTCTGTAAGTCGGCATGTTTAAAAGCATTTTCAATTAAATCAATCGAAATTAACGGTGCCAGTAAAGGCTGCTCGTACAACTTATCTTCTTTATTGATGTTGGTTTTGATTTTCAATTCAAAAAGCGGACTGATTTTGATCTTATTGATTTCGATTAAATTGAGTGCAAAATCAATTTCTTCTTTTGCCGTGACAAATTTTTTCTTACTCTCGTAAAGAATATAATCCAATACATTCGCCAGTTTATCTAAGGCAAAATAGGTTTGATAAGCATGCGACTGAATCGAATTTAAAATATTCTTAAACAAATGCGGATTCAGTTTTGACTCTAAAGTCTCCAACTGCAAATCGTTCACCTTCATTTCGAGTGCATAAAAGCTTTTCTCGGCATCGTCTTTTGCTTTTTTGAACTGCAGCAGTTGATACATCAAAAAACAAATGATAACGATAAGCAATAAGAGAATTGCCAGAAATATAAAAGTGATTGTATTGTCTTGCATTGTTTATGTAAAGTTTAAAAGTTTTTCTTGCCCACAGATTTTTAATGACTGGAAACAAACTTCAATCCAATAATCGAAGCAATTAAAGTCGAAAGAAAGAATATTCTCCAGAAAGTGGCTGGTTCTTTAAAAACTAATATTCCAACCAAAACAGTTCCAACTGCTCCAATTCCGGTCCAAACCGCATAGGCAGTTCCAATGGACAATACCTGAGTGGCTTTATACAACAAAAACATACTGATGGAAAGACAAACAAAGAAACCAATCATCCAGTAGGTCGAAACCGTTCCTGTCGTTTCTTTGGCTTTGCCGAGACAAGAGGCAAAGGCAACTTCAAAAAGTCCTGCGATTATTAATAGAATCCAATTCATTTTCTACCTCTTTTTAAATTAGATACAAATATGAGAAAAGCTAACGTAGAATTCTATAAAATATCACATTTTTAAACGACGGCATCGTTTCAATTGTGTTAACAAACCGTAAAAACCAAGCCGAATATTTAAGATTTCGAGCACTTTTCACTACATTTGCATCCATTTTACAAATTTTATGAAAAACGTCACACAAGTTGGATTTTGGGAGAAATTAGCCAGAATCATACTTAAAAACAGAATTTCTATACTCGTTGGGATCGCTGCCCTGACTATTTTCCTTGGTTACCAATGGAAAAACCTCTCTATGACTTATACTGAAGCAAATTTGCTTCCTAAAAACCATATTGCCAATAAAGATTATCAAAAATTTCTGGATAAATTTGGAGAAGAAGGAAATCTGGTTGTGATTGGTTTTCAGGATAAAAAATTCTTCACGCCAAAAAATTATGCTGCCTGGAATGAGCTTATGACGGGTCTTAAAAAATCGAAAGAAGTAGACTTAGTGGTTTCCTTAAACGATTTGAAGAAACTGGAAAAAGACACGGTTAACGAAAAATTTGTTCTGGCTCCGTTTATCGATCAAAGCAAAGCAACTGATCCCGAATATTTGAAAAAGGTGCAATATGATTTATTTCATAATTTACCTTTTTACGAAGGATTGCTTTATAACAAAGAAAGCGGTAGTATCCGTTCAGCAATTTACATCAACAAAGCACTTGTAAACACTGCTGAAAGAAAAACATTTATTCTGGAAAATCTGGTTCCGAAAATTGATAAATTCGAAAAAACCACAGGAATTGATTTGCGTGTGTCGGGAATGCCGTACATCAGAACGATCAATGCTGACAATATGAAAGGCGAAATCGGACTTTTTATTGGTGCGGCCTTACTGACGGTTTCTTTGATTTTCTTTTTCTTTTTCCGTTCGTACCGAGCCACCTTTATTTCTATCTGTATTTTAATTGTGGGGGTAATCTGGTCTTTTGGAACTTTAGGATTGTTTCATTATAAAATTACGATTCTAACCGCTATTATTCCACCATTGATTATTGTAATCGGAATTACAAACTGTATTTTCCTGATCAACAAATACCAGCAGGAAATCAAACTCCACAACAATCAGGCAAAAGCATTACAGCGTATTATTTCTAAAATTGGAGTTTCGACTTTAATGACCAATTTAACCACGGCAATTGGTTTTGCAACGTTTATGATTACCGGGAATGACTTGCTTTTTGAATTTGGTCTGGTTACCTCGATCAATGTAATTTCGGTGTATTTACTAACGCTTTTAATTGTACCGATCGTGTACAGTTTCATGTCGGTTCCGGGAGAAAAACATTTGTATCATTTAACAAAAACGTACATTTCGACCTTACTGGATTTTGTTGAATATGCGGTAAAAAGCAAACGAAAAGTAATCTATACGATTTATGGTTTACTATTGATTTTTAGTGTTATTGGAGTTACTCAAATGAAAGTTTCGGGAAGTTTGATTGGTGAAATGCCAAAAAGCGCTTCTTTCTTTAAGGATATCCTCTTCTACGAAAAAGAATTCAATGGTGTGATGCCGCTTGAGATCATGATTGATACCAAAAAGAAAAAGGGTGTCATGAAAGCATCGACCATTCGTAAAATGGACGAATTGCAAAACACCATCACAGAAATGCCTGAACTGGCAAAACCGGTTTCGATCGTAAATCTGGTTAAGTATTCGAAACAGGCTTTTTATAACGGAAATCCTGAATATTACCAATTGCCGACTTCGCAGGAACAGACTTTTATTTTGTCGTATGCTAAAAATGCAACCAAAAACAGCAAAGAAAATCTGATGAAAGCCTATGTAGATTCGACCGGACAATATGCCCGAATTACCACTTTCATGAAAGATATTGGTACGGATGAAATGGCAAAAGTGGAGAAAAAACTTCACAGCAAGATTGATGAAATTTTCCCGAAAGACCGTTACGAAGTTACGATAACCGGAAAAGCACTGGTGTTTCAAAAAGGAACTTCATACCTGGTTGACAATTTAATTGAGTCTTTGATTTTTGCGATACTCGTCATTGCCGCGTTGATGCTTTACTTGTTCCGATCGTTTAAAATGGTTTTTGCCTCGGTAATTACGAATATTTTACCGCTGTGCATCACTTCAGGATTGATGGGGTATTTTGGGATTCCATTAAAACCTTCGACGATTTTAGTGTTTAGTATTGCATTTGGTATCTCGGTAGACAATGCGATTCAGTTTATGGCGAAGTACCATCATGATTTATTGCAGAATAACGGAAAGGTAAAAAAATCAGTTTTCAGTGCTTTAAGAGAAACCGGAATCAGTACTTTTTATACTTCGGTGGTTTTGATTCTTGGATTTGCTACTTTCACGCTTTCGAGCTTCAGCGGAACCATTGCATTGGGAGGTTTAATTTCATGCACATTGGCCTTTGCGATGTTTGCCAATTTATTGGTTTTACCGGCTTTGGTCTTGACTTTCGAAAAAAAGAAGGCTAAGAAAGAGGATTTGGAGGGATTGGAAAATTAAGGTTTCATAAAGTACACTAATAAAAGTCACTCAAAAGTATGAAAAAGATAATCCTGTTAATTCTTATATTGAATATCAACTCAACATTCTCTCAAAATTATGTTGCGAATCTAAACTTAATGTCTTCTCAAAATTATTTTGAGGGAAAAAATTTATACTGCAAATCTGAGAATTCTGAATCAATCAGACTTTTTAATCTCGGAATTGAAACTCTTTATCTAAATAGATCTTTAGATAAAAAATATCTTAAGATTACGTCAAAAGTTTTTTTTGATGCATATAAAAAAGACACAACATTTTGTGACGCTTTGTTTTTTACCGGATATACATTAAGATTATTAGGAGACAAGAATGCATTGCCCTTGTATATAGCAGCAGATAGCTCGTATAATAAATCGCTTGAGTTTAAAACAAATTTAGCCGCTGAATGTTTAAGATATGCCAATGAAAAAACCGTCAAAATTGCCAGAAAAAAATATACTGAAATAATAAAGCTATTTCCTGAAAACCCTGAGGGTTATTACGGATTTGCAATTACTTCACCAATTCTTGGAGATCACGAAAAAGGATTAGAAAATGTAAATATTGCCATTGAAAAATACAAAAATGTAAATCCAAAATTAAAGGATGATGTGATTTACTTACTGGGAATTTTACTTTCAATGAACAATAAGCATAATGAGGCCGTGAAAAACTTTGACAAAGTTTATTCTTCTTACAAAAAAGACTTTAATTTCAAGGTTTATTATTCTCTATCACTTTTAAAAGTTTCCGAAGAAAAGAAAGATGACAAAATGAAAAAGAAGGCATTAAGTATCTACGAAAAAATAAAAGAGAAAGATCAAATTCCGAAGGAAATAAAAGATCAATTAGTTTTTTCTTCTTAATTGACGAAAAAATAATTCCACGAGAAGTCCGACAACGATTAGCGAATTTCTTTACAGGCTTACTAGTGCGATTCCTCATTCCTCAGAATAACAAAAAAGAGAATAACTGACTTTATAAAAACGATCGCCCTAGCCCTGATAGCAGCGGTATCCTTTTTCTGACTTCTTTAGGAAGAAAAAGATATAGCGGATAGCAGGAAACAGCTTCTAATTTTAATTATTATCGTTTATATTTGCAGTTATTACACAACAAATAATTTAATTTCAATAGTATATATAAAATGAAACACACAAAAGTTAAAGACTTATTAAACAGTACGACGACGCTTCAGGAGGTTAATGCAAAAGGATGGGTGAGAACTTTTAGAAATAATCAGTTCATCGCACTTAATGACGGTTCTACCATTAATAATATACAATGTGTTGTTGATTTTGAAAATACACCTGACGAAACTTTAAAAAGAATTACGACCGGAGCTGCGGTTTCTGTAATTGGAACCTTGATCGAAAGTAAAGGTGCTGGTCAGAAATACGAAATTCAGGTGAATAAATTGGAAATCTTAGGAGATTCTGATGCAGAAAAATTCCCGATACAACCAAAAAACAAACCTAGTTTAGATTTCTTACGCGAAAATGCACATTTACGTGTTCGTACCAATATGTTTGGTGCAATTATGCGTGTGCGTTCGGTATTGTCGTTTGCGGTTCACAATTATTTTCAACAAAAAGGTTTTGTGTATGTAAATACGCCAATCATTACCGGTTCTGATGCTGAAGGTGCAGGAGAAATGTTTAAAGTTACGGCTTTGCCTTTTGACAACACGCCAAGAACTGAAGACGGAAAGGTAAACTATAAAGAAGATTTTTTCGAAAAAGAAACAAACTTAACAGTTTCAGGACAGTTAGAAGGAGAAACGTATGCGATGGCTTTGGGTCAGATTTATACTTTTGGACCAACTTTTAGAGCTGAAAACTCTAATACTTCTCGTCACCTTGCTGAGTTTTGGATGATCGAGCCGGAAGTTGCTTTCAATAACTTGGATGACAACATGGATTTGGCTGAAGATTTTATTCAGTATGTAATTAAATATGCTTTAGACAATTGTCAGGATGATTTGAAGTTTTTAGAAGGAAGACTTTTAGATGAAGAAAAATCAAAACCTCAGGCAGAAAGAAGCGAAATGGCTTTGTTAGAAAAACTGAACTTTGTATTAGAGAACAACTTTAAACGTGTTTCTTATACAGAAGCTATTGACATCCTGCGAGATTCTACTCCAAACAAAAAGAAAAAATTCCAATATCTTATCAACGAATGGGGAGCTGATTTACAGTCAGAACATGAGCGTTATTTGGTTGAAAAACACTTTAAATGTCCGGTAATCTTGTTTGATTACCCAGCAAACATTAAAGCGTTTTACATGCGTTTGAACGACAACACTGAACCGGGAAGAGAAACGGTTCGTGCCATGGATATCCTTTTCCCTGGAATTGGAGAAATTGTTGGTGGATCTGAAAGAGAAGAGCGTTACGACGTTTTGATCGAAAAAATGAAAGCTTTAGAAATTGACGAAGAAGAATTATCATGGTATTTAGATACCCGAAGATTCGGATCGGCAACTCACGCAGGTTTCGGACTTGGATTTGAGCGTTTGGTATTGTTTGTAACCGGAATGACAAACATCCGTGACGTAATTCCTTTCCCGAGAACTCCTGGAAATGCAGAATTCTAATCAAAGGTTCTAAGCGACTAAGATGCTAAGGCTCTAAGATTTTGAAACATAAATAAAATAATTTTAACACGAATTTAATTCGCCAACATAAGATGCTCAGTACCTTAGTACCTCAGTATCTTAGCAACTTTTTTATGCTAAAGCAATTTTTAAATTTAAAATTATCCCAAAAATTATCTCCACAGCAAATTCAGCTGATGAAGTTAATTCAATTGCCTACGCAAGCTTTTGAGCAACGTTTATTGGAAGAAATGAACGAAAATCCGGCACTGGAAGCCGGTAAAGAAGACGAATACGAAGCGGATGAATTTGCCAATGAAGACTACGACGATTACGATGATGCTGAATCTGACAGAATCGAAGCAGACGACATTAACATAGACGAATATCTAAGCGACGACGATACACCCGATTATAAAACTCAGGTGAACAATTACAGTGAAGACGAAGAACGCGAAACTCCTTTTGCTTCGCCGATTAGTTTTCATCAGGATTTAATCAATCAGTTGAATACTTTTATTCTGAATGATGAAGAACGTGAAATTGCCGAATTCCTTGTTGGAAGTATCGACGATATGGGGTACATCCGCAGAAGCGTTCCGGATATTGTAGACGATATGGCCTTTACTCAGGGAATTTATACCGATGAGAAAATGGTCGAAAAAATGCTTCAGGTGATTCATGAACTCGAACCTTCGGGAGTTGGAGCACGTGATTTACAGGAATGTTTATTGCTGCAATTGAAGCATAAAACCCCAACAGAGTATATCGATTTAGCGATTGATATCATCGAAAATCAGTTTGATGCTTTCACCAAGAAACATTACGACAAGCTTTTACAAAAATACGGCGTTTCGAACGAGCAGCTTAAAAAAGCCATTCACGAAATCGAAAGACTGAATCCAAAACCGGGAGGATCTTATACCGGAAACAATAAGGTAACAGAGAATGTAGTTCCCGATTTTGCGATTAGAATTGTAGATGGTGAACTGGAATTGACTTTAAACGGACGAAATGCTCCTTCCCTGCACGTTTCTAAAGATTATCAGGAAATGATGCAGACGTACAAAGATTCCCGTGATAAATCGTCGGCACAAAAAGATGCCGTTCAGTTTATCAAACAAAAACTGGATTCGGCTAAGTGGTTCATCGATGCGATCAGACAACGTCAGGAAACTCTTTTTGTGACGATGAATGCAATTATGCATTATCAGGAAGAGTACTTTTTGGATGGAGACGAAACCAAACTAAAACCAATGATCTTAAAAGACATTGCAGACATGGTTGGTTTGGATATTTCGACCATTTCGCGTGTCGCCAACAGTAAATATGTCGAAACACCATACGGTACAAAACTAATCAAAGAGTTTTTCTCTGAGGCCATGAAAAATGACCAAGGAGAAGACGTCTCGACTTTAGAGATTAAAAAAATCCTTCAAAACACCATTGAAGAAGAAGATAAGAAGAAACCTTTACCTGACGATCAATTAGCCGAAATTTTAAAAGAAAAAGGCTATCCAATTGCCCGAAGAACCATTGCAAAATACCGCGAACAATTAGATATTCCGGTAGCAAGGATGAGGAAAAAAATCTAATCCACAAACCCGACAGCTTTTTAAAACCTGTCGGGTTTAATTTTATAGAGCAAGAAAAGTTTACGCTACTAAATAAAAAACCTAACTGATTTTTAAATCTCGTTAGGTTTTTTTTATACCCAAAAACAACAAACCCGACAGGTATTGAAAACCTGTCGGGTTTAAATTTATAAAGCGAGAAAAATTTACGCTACTAAATAAAAAACAACAACCAATTTACCACCTTGTCTGGCTGAGCGAAGTCGAAGCCCGACAGTCGTTTTCAAAAACAACAAACCCGACAGGTTTCAAAAACCTGTCGAGTTTAATTTATAACATCCTTAAATTATTTATACTGATCCGGCGTTATCGTAATCTGAAACAAATAATTTTCTTTTTTATCATCGTAATTATAGATCAGGGTAAAACCACTGTCCCGAAAAGCTTTAAGCCCAGGATTTGCTTTAACCGTACTCAAAAGACTTGCTTCAATATTTTGTTTTATCGTTTCAATTTCTGCAGTCTCTTTTTCAACATTTAACAAAGTCAAATTGTACTGAACCACTTTATCTTTAGGCAAAGTAACATTATCCAGACGAATTCCCTCCTGAATGATTAAAGGACAATTTTCATTGTATTTATTAACCAATTCAACCATTGCCTTATCTTTCACAGGTTCTTTAAAAGAACGATACAAAACTAAAGCCAGCAATAATGCCGCAATGGCACTTACAATTAAAATCGTTGAATTCTTTTTTTTAGTAGGTTGCTGCATCTTTTAATTTGTTGGGTTAGAAAGAAAAAATCGTTATTTCTCCTGAATCTTTTTCATGGCATTATAATAAGCGGCACGGCTCAATGGCTCATACTCTTCGGTTTCACCAAGCATTACTAACTTATCGTTATCTGTTTTACGAAAACTATAATTGGCAAGATTTCCGGTACGGGTACAAACGGCGTGAACTTTTGTTACGTATTCGGCCGTCGCCATAAGTGCCGGCATAGGACCAAAAGGATTTCCTTTAAAATCCATATCAAGTCCTGCAACTATCACACGTATTCCCTGATTGGCCAGATCGTTACAAACCGTAACAATTTCATCATCAAAAAATTGTGCTTCATCAATCCCGATAACATCACAACCTTGTGCTAAAATAGAGATATTGGCTGCAGCCGGAACCGGAGTAGAACGAATTTCGTTGGCATCGTGAGATACCACCATTTCGTCATGATAGCGGGTATCAATAGCGGGTTTAAAGATTTCGACTCTTTGTTTGGCAAATTGGGCGCGTTTTAATCTGCGGATTAATTCCTCGGTTTTACCCGAAAACATTGATCCACAAATAACTTCAATCCAACCAAATTGTTCTTTGTGATTTACTGTATTTTCGAGAAACATTTTGTATTTTTCTACCTTTAAAAATGAATAGTTTTTATTACTTTGTACTGGTAATAAATCGACGTGAAAAATTGCAATTTTACACTTTTTCAAAAGTAGAAAATTTTTATCAAATCGGAGATTCGCAAACGCTTATTAACAGAAATAAAAAAATATCTTTCCGTTTTCGATCGCGAATAAAGACATTCAAATACAAAATATACTAAAATACCGTATTCACTATAATTTCAACAGTTATGAAAAAAAAATTGGAAGCCGATTTAATCAGCATTGCACATCGAATTTTAAAACTTAAAAACAAATCCGATATCAATCAATTGTATCTTGAAACGCAGAAATTATATGAAAAACTAGCGGTTTTAAAATTTGTAGACGAGAATTTCGATACTCTGAAGCCAACAATTGGTCACAACCAAATCCATTCTGAAATTGAATCTATCTTTGAAAAAGAAGAAACAATTGCAACAGAAGTTAAAATTGAAACTCCAATAGCAACGGAAGAAATAGCAGTAGAAGAAGCTATAGTTGCTGAAGAAATTGCGACTGAAGAAATCGCTGCTGAACCTGCAGAAGATCCAAATCCGGAACCGGAAGCTCCCGAAGAAGTAATTTCGGAGCCTACGGAAGATGCAAGTCCCGAGCCAGAAATTCTTGAAGAAGTAACCGCTGAAATTCCTGAAGAAACCGCAGCAGAGCCAATTATCGAAACTGTTCCGGAAATTGTTGTTGAAAAAGAGGAAGAACCGGTTGTTGAAAAAGAGGAAGAAGCAATTTCAGAAACAGCACAAGAAACAGAACCAGCCGAAGAACTTTCGTTTAGAACCGTTAGTGACTTTAAGCCAATTCCAGATTTCGTTCCGGCTTTTGAATTAGATAAATTAGAAGAAGTAGAAAAAGAGGAAGAACCGAAAAAAGAAGAGCCAAAAGCAGAAACTTCTTCAAAACCGGGCCCTGTACACATTTCTTTTGAAGAAATATTAGGGATTAATTACGCTGATGCCCATTTTGTAAAAGTAGACAGTTTCGAGGCTGTTTCTCCTACTTCAACACCATCAATCAATGAGTTGAAAGAGCCAAAAACTACTCAAACAACGGTATTAGAAACTCCTGCTGAACCCAAAGCGGTTACGTTAAATGAAAAACTGGCAAAAGGTTTTCACATTGACTTAAACGACCGTATTGCTTTCACCAAAAACCTTTTCGGGAACAGTTCAGAAGATTACAGCCGTGTTTTAAATCAGTTACTAACTTTTGATTCTTATGGTGAAGCAAAAGAATTTATTGAGGATATGGTAAAACCCGATTACAACAACTGGGATGGAAAAGATGATTACGCCGAGCGTTTCCTAGGAATCATTGAGAAAAAATTCTCCTAACCTCTCACATTTTACATTTCACATTTCACAAATAAAAACATGTCAAAATTATATATCGTTCCTACGCCAATTGGCAATCTAGAAGACATGACCTTTCGTGCCATCCGGATTTTGAAAGAAGTCGATTTGATTTTGGCCGAAGACACCCGTACCAGCGGTAAACTGCTGAAGCATTTTGAAATTGGCACGCACATGCACAGTCATCACATGCACAACGAGCATAAAACGACCGAAAATTTAATTGCACGTCTGAAAGCCGGTGAGACCATTGCTTTAATTTCCGACGCAGGAACTCCTGCAATTTCAGATCCCGGTTTTTTACTCACACGTGCCTGTGTTGAAAACAAAATCGAAGTTGAATGCCTTCCGGGAGCAACAGCTTTTGTGCCGGCTTTAGTCAACAGCGGATTACCCAATGACAAATTTGTTTTTGAAGGTTTTCTCCCTGACAAAAAAGGACGTCAGACCCGTTTTCTAACATTAGCCGAAGAAACCAGAACCATGATTTTGTATGTTTCACCACATAAACTGGTAAAAACATTGGCCGAATTCATTCAATATTTCGGAGAAGACAGACAAGTTTGTGTTTCGAGAGAATTATCGAAACTGCACGAAGAAAACGTACGCGGAACCGCAAAAGAAGTACTGACTCATTTTGAAAAAACAGCACCACGAGGCGAAATTGTCGTAGTCGTGGCCGGAAAAACCATAACAAAAGAGCCCAAGAAAAGTAAGTTTTCGAAGGATGATGACGAAAAAGAAGAAGATTAAAAACTCCATTGTTTTTTAAATCCCCGTTTGTCCCATCGAGCGAAGTCGAGATGCTGCAACCGGTTCTAGACTTCGCTCGAACTGACAATAAGATTATACATAAAATAATAGCAAAGCATAAACATCATGAGCATACAAGCCTTTTTAGAAAAAGTAAAACAAACTCCAAACGAAATAACCTTCCCGGAAACTATAGCAGTAATCGAAAACCACTACAACTTTACTCCAACAGCCTTCCAAAACGGAACACAACATAATGCAGCCGGAGAAAACTCTGGTTCATGCAAATTATTTTCTTTCGCAAAATTGCAAAACCTGACTAAAGACGAAACTTTGGCTTGTTTTGGTGCATTCTATTTTGATGAAGTTCTGGGAGATCCAAACGGTACGAACCATCAAAACATTAGAAATTTCATCAACTTAGGCTGGGACGGAATTCAGTTTGAAGGAAATGCTTTGGAAGCAAAATAACATTTGTCAAGCTCAGTAAAATCGAAATCTTTTCAATGCCAATATTTCCGCCACAGATTTCTCAGATTAGCACAGATTAAAATCTTTTTAAATCCTCTAATCTGTGGCAATAAGAACACCTACCCGATTAAACGATTTCAAAAATCTGAAATCTGAAATCTAAAATCTAAAATCAACCATGCGCTGGACCTTAAAACCAAAACCTTCTGAAGAAAAAATCAAACATTTGGCGCAAGCTTTAAATGTAGAAGATTTTGTCGCAACTCTTTTGATTCAGCGTGGCATTGAAACTTTTGACGAGGCCAGGGATTTCTTTCGTCCTTCCTTAGAACAGCTGCACGATCCGTTTTTGATGAAAGACATGGACAAGGCGGTTTCCAGAATCGAACTGGCCATTAAAAATCAGGAAAACATTTTAGTTTTTGGTGATTATGATGTCGACGGAACAACTGCCGTTTCATTGGTTTCGGCTTATTTGAAATCACATTATCCCCATATTGCCACTTACATTCCCGATCGTTACGATGAAGGTTACGGAATTTCTTTTAAAGGAATTGACTTTGCCGACGACAACGGCTTTTCATTAATCATTGCGTTAGACTGCGGAATAAAATCTATCGATCATATCGCTTATGCGAAAGAAAAAAACATAGATTTTATCATCTGTGACCACCACAGACCCGGAGATTCTCTTCCTGACGCTGTTGCCATTTTAGACCCGAAAAGAAACGACTGCTCCTACCCCTACGATGAATTGTGCGGTTGCGGAGTTGGTTTTAAACTGATTCAGGCTTTAGGGACAAACAGAAACGAAACCATTCAGGATCTCTTGCCCTACCTCGATTTAGTCGCGACTGCAATTGCTGCGGATATTGTACCGATAACAGGCGAAAACAGAATCCTCGCTTTTTACGGTTTACAGGTAATCAATTCCAATCCGAGGCCCGGAATTAAGGCTTTGGTGCATCAGGTAAAAAAGAAAACCTTAGACATAACCGATGTTGTTTTTATCATTTCACCCCGAATAAATGCCGCAGGACGAATCAAACATGGGAATCATGCTGTTGAATTGCTTACCGAGTTTAATTTTGAACAGGCGCAGCAATTTGCATCAGAAATTGAACAATACAATGCAGACCGAAAAGATCTCGATAAAAAAATAACCAAAGAAGCTTTTCAGCAAATCGCAGAAAACAACGAACAAGACCGATTTTCCACTGTTGTTTTTCAGGAAGACTGGCACAAAGGTGTCATCGGAATTGTAGCTTCCCGATTAATCGAGACGTACTATCGTCCAACTTTGGTTTTTACCAAAAGCGGTGACAAATATGCGGCATCTGCAAGATCGGTAAAAGGTTTTGACGTTTACAATGCTCTCGACGCCTGCTCTGAACACTTGGAACAATTTGGAGGGCATATGTACGCCGCCGGAATGACGCTCAAAGCTGAAAACTATAAAACCTTTAAAGAGGCTTTCGAAAAACAAGTCGAAGAAACCATTTTGCCCGAAATGCGAACTCCCGAAATAGAAATTGATGCCGAAATTAATTTCAGCGATATCACGCCAAAACTAATCCGGATTTTAAAACAATTTGAGCCCTTTGGCCCTTTAAATATGACTCCTGTTTTTATGACTAAAAGCATCAAAGACACGGGCTACGCCAAAACCTTAGGAGCAGAAGAGGAACATTTGAGACTTTTTGTAAAACAAAATAATTCAGATGGAATTGCTGCGATAGGCTTTGGTCTTGGAAAAAAATTAGACATCGCAAAAAATCAAAACCCGTTTCAACTGGCTTATTCCCTTGCTGAAAACGAATGGAATGGAACGGTTTCGAATCAACTTATGCTAAAAGACATCAGAACAAATGAAAACTAAACCACACAAGCAAGATCCTTATCAGGCGTTACGCTACAGAGAATTTAATGTATTCCTTATCTTGCGTTTTGCAATGGTTTTTGCCTGGGCAATGCAGTTTATTGTAATCGAATGGGAAGTTTACAGTATCACTAAGAATCCATTATCTCTCGGAATTATTGGTTTAATGGAAGTGATACCGGCTGTTTCAATGGCCTTATTTGCCGGGCACATCGTCGATCAGAGCGAAAAGAAAGGTTTGTTGGTAAAATGTATTTTAGGCTTTTCCGTAATCAGTTTTGGATTATTTTTAGTCACCTGGCCTAGAGTTGTCGGCGGCTTATCTTCAAATGTAATCCTGTATTCCATCTACGCTTTAGTCTTTTTGGGCGGTTTGGTCAGAGCTTTTCTCGGACCTACTATTTTTTCTCTTCTATCACTGATAATTCCTAAAAAAGCATATCCAAATGCAGCTACCTGGAGCAGTTCTGTTTGGCAAATTGGAGCCGTATTAGGCCCTGCAGTTGCCGGTTTTTCGATCAATTGGATTGGAGTTCACTGGTCAATGTGTCTTGTTTTCGGATTCTCAATACTTTCCTTAATTGCATTATCACAAATCAGTAAAAAGCCAATTATAAATCCAAAGATTGGAGAATCAATCAAAGACAGTTTAACAGAAGGTTTAACATTTGTATTCCGAAATCAGATTGTATTAGGGGCTTTGTCTCTGGATATGATCGCGGTACTTTTTGGCGGTGCCGTTGCTTTATTACCCATTTTTGCACAGGATATTCTAAAAGTTGGTTCAGAAGGTTTTGGTATCTTAAGAGCTGCTCCGGCAGTGGGTTCTTTTATAACGATGCTCATATCTGCATATGTACCTTTATATAAAAACGCCGGAAAAAAACTTCTAATTGCCATATTTATCTTTGGATTATCCATTATTTTATTTGGCTTTTCTACGTATTTCTGGCTCTCTGTTTTTGCTTTATTTTTAAGCGGACTTGCCGATGGAATTTCAGTAGTAATCCGCCAAACCATTTTACAGCTTAAAACTCCGGATCATATGCGTGGCCGCGTGGGGGCTGTAAACTCCATCTTTGTTGGATCTTCTAACGAGCTGGGAGCCTTTGAAAGTGGTGCAACTGCCAAATTAATGGGAACCGTAACTTCCGTAATTTTTGGAGGCAGTATTACACTCCTGACCGTTTTAGGTTTTGGGCTAATATCCCCTACGTTTAGGAATTTAGATCTTCAAAAAGACATGGACGATCATCAAAATATGGAGTAAGGAACAATCGATTAAATAAAACTCCAAACAGCATTAAACTGACATGACCAATATCTTGTTTATTTTTTCCAAATTTTAAGACTTTTTTATTTAGAATTAATATAAATAATATTTATATTTGTTGAAATAAAAGGATCTGTAATGAGAGAAATAGAACAATTATACCACAATAATTTTGGAATTGCCTTTTACTGGAAAAAGGAAAACGAAACTATCACTGACAAAATACAATTGGTTTTTAAAGAAACCGGATTTTACTTCACCGTTCAGGAACTCAATTATTTTTGCGATTTAATTGAGGACAGTATGATTGAAAATGCATGTTGCGAAGCTTGCGAACTAAAAAACTCTTGTCACAAATTTTTGCTTAAAACCCCATACGCAGCAATAGATTTGGCCGTTTCTATTAAAGAACTAAAATCGATCAAAGATTTAGTAGAAGGCTCTTTATTTAGAATTGAGCTAGACGAATATGTTTATGGAGTTGGCTTAAACTAAGAAGTATTCTAAACATTTTAACAACATCTTTTCGTTATTGAAATATATTTTGTTTGTATTCAAAATAAAGTATATTTACAACAATGAAAAAAACACGCATTCTTTTTGCCGTTGTTGCATTACTCTTTTTTGTAACGGGTTGCAAGAACGAGTCGGATAATTACATTGACCCCAGAGGAACTGATTATGCAGGTTCTGAAAGCTGTATTCAATGTCATAAAGTGCAATACGAAAATGCTTTTCACAGTTCACATTTCAAAGCCACCTCTCCCGCTTCTAAAGAAAACATACTGGGTCATTTTACAAAGGGACACAATACTTTCGTGTATGACAAAACCACCAAATTAGTCATGGAAGAACGCAATGACAGTTTGTATCAGGTACTTTACAAAAACGGAAAAGAGGTAGAAGCCTATCCTTTTGATATTGTATTTGGAACCAAACATGCCCAAACAAGTGCCTTTTGGAAAAACCATACTACTTACGAACTGCCAATATCCTACTACAAATCACTAAACAGCTGGGCTACAAGTCCCGGATATCCTGCCGATGCGGCTAACTTTACCCGAGAAATCCCCAAAGACTGTTATGCCTGTCACAGTTCGAATATTGCAGGCAGTTTTGTAACTACAAGTTCAGATCAAGTTAGAGGCATGTCAATGGAAACGGAACCTTTCCTGAATAAAAAAACGTTGGTTTACGGAATCGATTGTGAACGCTGCCACGGACCGGCCAAACAACACGTTCAAACCCATTTGAAATTTCCCGATTTAAAAAACAAACCCCAAAGTATTGTTTCTTTTAAAAAGCTGACCAGACAACAAAGATTAGATGCCTGTGCCCTCTGTCACTCCGGAAATGACAAATTAAAAATGAAGTCCCGTTTTCAATTTAAACCCGGGGATAATATTAGCGATTATTTCAGAGCTACTCCTACTTCAAACGACAGCATTCATTTTGATGTACATGGGAATCAACTGGGCCTGCTTGCCCAAAGTAAATGTTTCCAGAAAAGCGAAACTATGGATTGTATGAGCTGTCATAATCCGCACGCAAATGCTTCGCAAAATCTTGCGAGTTATTCGAAAATATGCATGAGTTGCCATCAGGATTTAAAACACAACGCCACAACTTTAAAAAACAGCTCTGAGCGTTTACTGGCAGACAATTGCGTAGCCTGTCATATGCCAAAGCAGCTGTCGAATGCCATCACATTTCAGCTTTCAAAAAGCAAACAGAAGTCAAATTATGTTTTGAGAACACACAAAATCGGGATTTATCCCAAAAATAAAAAGTAGTTATTGTTCGAATTTTTTAAGTTCAAAAGTCTCTCCGTCAAAAACTCCGTATGTAAAATAACCAATCCAATCGCCCAAATTGACATATTTGGAATCTTCTCCAACCGGAATGATCATTGGTAAATGGCGATGACCAAAAATAAAATAATTGTAGTGTTTGGTTTCCAGTTTGCGTTTGGCATACAAGACCAGCCATTCGTTTTCTTCTCCCAGGAATTTGACATCTTCATCACCCGAAATCAATTTGTTTTTGACTGATAAATACTGCGCCAGACTTACGCCAACATCGGGATGAAGCCATCGAAAGAGCCATTTTGAAAACGGATTCGTAAAAACCTTTTTCATACGTTTATACCCCTTATCACCTGGACCTTTTCCGTCGCCGTGACCAATTAAGAATGTTTTTCCGTTAAAGGTAAACTCCTTATTGTCATGATATACCGGAATATTCAATTCGGTTTCAAAATAATCGTTCATCCATAAATCATGATTTCCTACGAAAAAATAAACCGGGACACCGCTGTCACGAATTTCCGCCAGTTTCCCTAAAATACGCACAAAACCTTTTGGAACGACCGTTTTATATTCAAACCAAAAATCAAACAGATCCCCTAATAAAAAAATAGCTTCTGCATCTCCTTTCACCTCATCCAGCCATGCAACAAATTTCTTTTCACGTGGCAAACTCAACTCTGGCGTTGGAGCTCCGAAATGCTGATCAGAAGCGAAATATACTTTTTTCATTTAGTTTTTTTGTGAGATGCGATTTGTTTAGATGTGAAACGTTTGACCTTTCACCATTTACGTTTTAGTTATTATCAGAAGCGTACCATTCTGCAAATGAAGATTCTGTTTCCTGAAGTTTTAAGGAGAAAAGAGAAATTTCTTTTGGTAAACGCGCCATGATTCTATCGGCAAAATCTACGACCATATTTTCACTTGTTGGCTGGTAATTCACCAAAATAACGTGATGACCACGATTTTTTAGTTCATTTGCCAATTCGATATGTGGTGTTGTTTCATTAAAAACCGTAGCATGATCAAACTGATCGACGATTTCTTCTTTTACAATTTTCTTTAGATCTGAAAAATCAATTACCATCCCAAATTTCACATTCGATCGGTCCGTAATTGGCGAACCAATAACCGTTACCGATAATTTATAACTGTGCCCGTGAACGTTTTTGCATTTTCCGTCGTAACCGTATAAAGCATGTCCGGTTTCGAAACTAAATTGTTTTGTAATTCTGATATTACTCATCGATTTGAATTTTAGGTTGCAAATTTACAAATTAATAACCGTTCTCGTCTCTTTTTTTGGCTCTGTTATACATCCAATACGCAATTCCGATTAAAACAACGAAAGGAATAAAGGATCCGATCACTACTCCAATCTGATAACTGCTATCGGGAGCAGCCTTAATTTTCTCTGCAACATCCACTTGCTGCAACAACGAAATAATCCTCATCTTGATTTATTGTTTATGTTTCACTTTAAAAAAATCATTTCCAAACCTGAAAAGATTAATTTCAAGCTGTCATTGAAACCGTTTTAACATCCTTCAAAATTATACTTCTCTGCCGCTGCGTCCAATGACAAATGTCATAATTTAAACTGCTATAAAGAATCGGTTATTAACGAAACACTCTATTTCTTAAACTGTTCTAAAGCTTTTCTGCTAAAATCAGACAAAACTAGTTTTCCAGTAATTCCTGCACGCTCGATCAGCAATGATTCCCAGTTTTCCGTTCCTTCCCAAATAATTTTCTTCATTTCGTACAAAGCATCAGGGTTATACGAACTTAATTGTTGTGTGAAATTGACCACTGCCGTATCTAAATTTTCTGCATCATGGATTTCTGTAAACAATTTGTTCTCTAATGCCCATGCCGCCGATTTCCATTCGTGCGCTGCCAAAGTCATTTCGGTCATTGCGGCTTTGCCAATCTTACGCGAAACAGCAGGTTCAATCACAAAAGGCCCAATTCCGATCGCCAACTCCGATAATTTAACCGCACTTTCAGGAGTCGCTAAAACATAATCGCAAGCCGAAACAATTCCAACACCGCCACCAACTGCTTTTCCCTGCACACGTGCCACAATAATTTTAGAACAATTGCGCATTGCGTTTAACAAATGAGCAAAACCGGAGAAAAAGTGCGCCCCCTGCTGTTCATTTTTCACCGCCAGCAATTCATCAAATGAAGCACCTGAGCAAAAAACCTTAGTCCCTAAGCTCTTCAAAACAATAACCGAAACTGTTTTGTTCTCACTTAAAGTATTAATCTCTGAAGTCAACCGATCTAATAATTGTCTTGGGAAAGAATTGCCGGCCGGATGTCCAAATTCAACCGTTGCAACCGCATTATGGAAAGTAGTTTGTAAAGAACCGTCTTGTATTTCTGCACTCATAAAAAATAAATTTGATCGTAAAGTTACACTTTTGAAAAATATTTTCGGTTGAAGTGATTTGAAATTTGCTTTTTGAAAATTAATTGACTTAATTTGCTCTCGCATTTGGGGGATTAGCTCATTTGGCTAGAGTACTTGCCTGGCAGGCAAGGGGTGACCGGTTCGAATCCGGTATTCTCCACAAAAAAACCGTATTACTTTATTGGAATACGGTTTTTTTATTTTGAAAGAAATTTTCTTACTGTTCATTCGCAGAGTCTTCGGAATCTACCCTTTTTTTCTCCGCTTTCTTAAAATCATTATTTAACAAATCCGTCAGTTTCTTTTTCTCTTTCTGATTTTTTCTGATGGTAAATACGATCACGACAATTACAACTGCCGCTACAATCCCAATCACTATCCAATTGATTTCCATAACTTTAATTTTGAGTTAAAAATAAAGATTTAGATTTTTTACAACATTACCAAAAGGTTAAACCTTTGAACTATAAAGATTCAGAGTAGAGAATTTTGCCGACAAAGACCAACCTCTCTCGCTTATTACTGAATACTTTATCAAAAAGATTGTAGTCTGCTACTTTCATAAAAATGGAAGCTTTACCTATAAACAAAAGTTAAATCCATCAGAAAAACAGAGTTCGGAATTGTTTTTGTTAGACTTATCGAATATTACTTTTAAACTCCAAAAAATGAAAAATTTAATTTTACTTCTAAGCCTTATTTTTATTACTTCCTGTTCGTCAAGCGACGAAGATACACAGGGAGTTTTTTATTCTCCTTCCTGGATACAAGGAACCTGGAAAGATAATACAACGGGAGCTACCTTAACTTTCACAAAAAATGATATCAAATACAATTTGAAGGGAAGTACTTATTCTTTCAGTAAAAATCAAATCAAAACGGCATCAAATCAAACAATTCCACAGCAAATAGCCAAAACCGATGATTTGTATATTGTAGATTTTGGTCAGGGTCTTGAAGGATCTCTAATCCGATTTAACTTTTTGAGAAAAACAGACATCACTATTGAATCAAAAGGACATTTACCCGCAACTATACCAGGCAATAAACCCAGATGCGGCAAGTAAACAACAAAAAAATGCCCCGCCTTATAACAATAGTACAAAGACAAAGCTTTGCGCCTTAGCGTCTTTTCGAGCCAAAAACCTCCGCGACTAAAAAAAACTAATTCAACAAATACCCAAATCGAATCGACCCGTAAAAGTATCCCGCATTGGTATTGGTATACGGATCATTTAATTCTCTGCCGCGATACATAAACGAGTACGACATATTGAAGTTATTGTGATGTAATTTCAAACCCGCTTCCGCATTAAAACGAAGCGGTTCCAGATCAAAGGTCAGCGGACTGGAATTGCTAAACATACTTCCCTCAATTGTAGCATCATAAAACTGGTAATTGACGCTGGGCATTGCATAAAAATAAAACTCGCGAACATTATATTGCGGCACATCACTTACAGAAGCATCATGCAAATTAGAATCATAAATCGGGCGTAATTTTTTGAAACCAATTCGAGCCAGCAATCCCGTTGAAACCCCGGTAAAAATAGTCCCAACATTTGCTTCCGACTGAAAGTGAAGATCGACAAAATCATTGTGTTTTGCGGGAAATAATTTCTTCGAATACATGACATGGGCCTGAACAGCAATTGCATTGTGCAACTGATTGCCCCAGCCATATACTTTTTTGTAACCAATAAGATGGTGAAAACTTTCCTGAGTTTCCCTACCAAAAGCATTGGGCCCCATAAAACCCAACTGAAAATCAGTTTTCAAAACCGATTCGCTTTTATAGAAACAACTTTGCCCCCCTTCTACAAAAAGATAACTGGTAAAAGGGCGGTCATTAATCGTAACGGCTTCTTTGTTTATAAATCTCGGATTATAAATATACTGTCCGATACGAAATTCCGTGATCTTCTTGCTGATTTTATCGTTGTTATTCTCCGATAAATAACGATAAAAAAGCTCAATACCATTGGTGTAATACATATCGTTTTTGGACGAAGTGTATAAATCGTTATCTGTAATTAACCCCGTCTCTGTGGTTTTTATCTGTCCGAAAGTCAGAGTTGTTAGCAACAACCCACATAAAACAAAGACCTTTTTAGTTTGCATGGTAATTTATTTTCCCAACCGAACGCATTTCACGAACAATTCGTTCTTTTCTACGGTTGATATAACTGGAAGATCCTGTGGCTTTAAACTTTCTTGGATTTGGCAATATTGCTGCAATTCCCGCAGCCTGCATAGGCGTTAAACTCGAGGCATCGCGACGGTACCAATGTTCCGTAGCGGCATAAGCTCCGTAAACCCCATCTCCCATTTCAATGCTGTTCAGGTACACCTCCATAATACGCTCCTTACCCCAGATTAATTCAATTAAAACGGTAAAATAAGCTTCAAGTCCTTTCCGGAAATAACTTTTACCCTGCCATAAAAATACATTCTTGGCGGTTTGCTGTGAAATAGTACTTCCACCACGAATACGACGTCCACGTTCGTTGCTTTTATAGGCTTTTTGCAGTGCTTTGAAATCGAAACCATTGTGTTTTAAAAAGGTTCCATCTTCGCTTGCGATAACTGCTTTTTGCAGGTTCATTGAAATTTTATCGATTGGCTCCCAGTCATGGTCAAAATAGACTTCCTTACCGGCCATTTTGTTCTCTATGGCACGAATAATCATTAAAGGCGTAAAAGGCACGGGCACATATTTAAAAAATACCACCGACGCAATCGAGATTCCGAAGAACCATAAAAATAATTTGATAAAAAACCACTTTACTTTTTCACCAAATGTGCGACTGCCTTTCTTTGGTGCCGGTTTTGGTTTACTGGCGGTTGTTTTTTTTGGTGCCGGTTTTTTGGGTGTTGCCATTATATTAAATCTGCTAATTCTGTTAATCTAAAATGTAATTCTAAAAATAGTACAACTTAGAACATTACTTCTTTATTACTTTAAACGTTTCTTTTTTATCATCCTGAGTTACAACCAACAAATATACGCCTGAAGTATGATTTTTAAAATCAATACTAACTTTAGAATCCGAGTAGTTATTTATAGAAAGCAATTGTCCGCTTAAAGTATAAACTTCTACTTTCGAAAGTACCGAATTACTTTCTATATGTAAAACATTTTCTACGGGATTTGGATAATATTTAAAATTGGAAAAATGAGTTCCGTCAACACCCAGTGACGACGTTTTATCAAACACAAGATTGTCCAGATAAGCATTATCTCCGGCCTCAGATTTACCAATATGCTGTAATGACATTCTAATATCTGCCCCAACATATGGTGTCAGATCAACTGTGTATTTTTTATAATCATCACCGCTGGCCGACTCTGGTTTTATTACATCTCCCACTACATTCCCGTTTACGACAACTCTAAACATTGATTCTGTATTTGAAGAAACAAAGGTCTGTTTTAGATCAAAATGCATAAATAAACTGCTTGCATTTGCTGCATTTACTTTTGTATTTATCTTGGCGATACTACTTTCATTTCTTTCCCATACCGAAGAATTCTCAACAGCGGCTCCTTTCTTTATTTGAGAAGTTCCATTAACATTCTTCCATTCTGATGGTGTACCGTTTCCTTTCATCACCAGTATATTATTGTTAGAATCTAAAACAATTCTCTTGTTGCCCCCCTCAAAAATCAATTCTCCTGACGGCATTTTTGTAAAGTCATATGTTATTGTTTTTCCACTTCCATCAATAGAAGACGTATATCCTTCTTTCAATTCAAAATCATCAACAAGTAATCGTGAACCACCCGTATTGGCAAATTCCATCAAAAAGCTATAGTCTCCCGATACCAGAGGCGTGAAATAATAAGATACATCTCTATAATTGTATTCGGTCAGTCTATCGTTGT
Organism: Flavobacterium sp. N502536; assembly: GCF_025947345.1. Classification (NCBI taxonomy): domain Bacteria; kingdom Pseudomonadati; phylum Bacteroidota; class Flavobacteriia; order Flavobacteriales; family Flavobacteriaceae; genus Flavobacterium; species Flavobacterium sp. N502536. The sequence goes on from NZ_CP110011.1 coordinate 1,342,394, forward strand.
TCCCTGTTTGACTAATATTAAGTGACATATTGTAATCGTTTTGCCCTTTTCCAACATATAACCCAACACCCTGAATACGATACTCATAACTATTTCGCCCTTTCAGGTTAAACTTATAAGTAGTCCCCGCATTTAAATAAAACATAGGAGTCATGATCTGAGTCCAAAATCCACCGTTAAGATATAAATAACCGGTATCATCAAATCCGGACCTTTTATAATCCGGACTAAATCTATAATTAAGATCATCCTGAGCTGTATTTTCTAAAATAAGTTCACCTCTTAAAAACTTAAAACAATCCGGAAGGACATTTGTTCCGTAACGACTCAGATTGGTAAATTTCTCTTTCCACGGCAGTGCCAGTGCTTCGCATGTCGTTTCTATTTTTCGCGGTCCAGCTTCTAATGAATTACCGGATGCACAAGTGGTTTTGAAATAAAACTCATACGAGGTTCCGGTTTGCAGCTTAGATATCAGAATCTCATTCTTTTTGGTGATTACAATAGTTCCTGTACCTTTAGTAAAACCGGTTAATCCGTATTCTATCTGAACATTTTCTGTTGCCTGATTTTTAGAAGTCCAGCTTATTAACGTCGAATTATGATTAATATCAGAGAAAACTATATCTATTGGTTCGTAACATGCTGAAGTCTGATCATAACGAAAATCATCTATTAAAAGAGTGTTTCGTACGTAGTCTCCATTAGTTGATTCGGCCATATATTTAAAAACGATCTGTTTGTTTGCTCCCTGGTACTGAGAGAAATCAATATTAACCTCTTTTCCGTACAGTGGTAAACTATTAATTTCCTGCTCTGTAATGGTCAGATAAGGTTCGAATGTACTAAGATCCGCAGCATTTTTGATTGTTCCTACAATTAAAGTTCCGGCTCTCGAACTACCCGTCTGCGAACCTCTAAGCCAAAATTTTACTTTTTTGTTTTTATCAAAATCATCCAGATAAGGAGAAATCAACATTGCACTGTCTTTGTTTGTATACAATGCAAAAGCATAAGGCGCACTGGTAATATTCGTCAAATTAAATTCTGCTAATTGCGCATAAAGCTGAATATTGTAACTCCAGCAAAAAGTAGTACTTTGATCTAAATTCCTGCCATGTTCATCAAAATCCTCAACAAAAGGTGCTGTTTTTGAACAAGAAGTTTTAAAGGTATATCTATCACTCCAATCTGAGGTGATATTGGTATCGCAATATGCTCTTACTCTATATTCGTAAGTGCCACGAGCTAATCCCGCCAAATTATACGGATTTTCAGTGACCTTAATTATCGTTCCTGAACCACTTACAAAACCTTTAGATCCATACTCAATATCAAAACTTTGGGATGGTTTTAGGGTATTATTATCTTTCCAATCCAGCAAAACACTATCAGGACCTGACTGTCTTGCACCTAATACTCCGGGAATTGGACAGTTATTCTGAATGTATTGAAAATCATCTATAAAAAACCTGGTTGATCGGTGATTACTAATCTTTTGTTTGAACCCGATATATTTATCCGTTCCAAAATAATTAGAAAAATCAACATCATAGTTCAGCCATTTAGCCTTATTTGCAACCGGAACTACAATAGTTTTATAAGCTTTGAAAGTAGAATAATCTTCCGGATCTGAAAGGGTTCCTATGATAAGTTCCACTGATAGGTCATCTGAATCTTTAGGAACCTGCATCCAAAAGTTGATCTTTTTATAATTGTCAAAATCTTTAAATCTCGGAGAAACCAGCACTACTCTATCCGTTTTCTCTCCTGTTCCTGGAGGGTAAACAAGATCTAACTGACTTGAAAGCAAAACGGATTGGGAACCATTATGCACCGTAGAACTATTGTTAGTGATCGTATTAATATTCACAAAACGATCCTTACGATAATACCTCTGATAAATATAAGGCACAATTCTGGTCCAGCATCCATTTTTTTCAAAAACTGTATTTTCAAAATTTTCAGTATACCCGGCCGTTAATCCTAAACATTTGGTTTTAAAATTACCTCTGTCAGACCACGCGCTGTATTCACTTCCACATTTTGCACGAACATAAAAATCGAAATCTGTATCGTCCTGAAGCGATTCTAACTTAAACGGAATTGCTGCCGCATCAACGATCTTTCCTGAACCATGAGCAAATCCTTTTGGTCCGTATTCTATTTGAAATTGCGATGCAGGTTTATAATTTTCCCAACTAACAGTGGCAGAATCATAACCCAAACTGATGGTTTTAGGATTAAGAGGTTCCAGACATACAGGTGTCTTTTCATATGTAAAGTCATCGATACTAAAATAGGAATCACTTTCATTATTGTATCTCAAAGCAATATAATTATGGTTATTGCTCTTTACATAATTATCTAAATAAACGGTATGCTCTTTCCATAACGAAGACTTATATTCGTTTTCAGTCTCGTTCATCTCTGAAGGCAGAATTGTTTTTAAAGCAACAAACGTAGCTGCATTTTTAGGATCAGACATTGTTCCTATGGTCAGCGAAGTTTTGTTATACTCATCGTCGCTACTATAAGCTAAAAGACTAAATCTTATTCTTTTATCAGAATCCAGATCCGCAATATATGGTGTTACAAGATAGGCTTTATCAACATTTAAAGCACCTACAAATTTCGACATTACAATCGTTGTCGTACCTGTTTTGGGTGCGGGCTTTCTTGCCCAGCCTGTATCTTCCAAACTGCTCTGAATCAAGCATTTTCCTGCAATCACACTCCAGCAAGGATCAATATATTTTGTCCCTTCAAAAGAGGTACTGTACCTATCTGTAATTACGGTACAAGGCGTTTTGAAACTTATTGTCTTAGTCCAGTTAGAGAACAAATCATCAATACAATTCGCACGTACCTTTACTTCATAATCTGTATTTCCAACCAATTTATCCAAAGTAAAAGAGCTGCTCTTAATAGTAAAAATTTCAGTAGTTTTCTTAACTATATTGGTCAGACTCACTTGAAAGTTATTTTGATTAGGAGCATCAAAACTTATCTGGGCACTATTTTGCTGAACGTTTGATACGGCAAAATTAGTCTGATCGAAACAATCTGATGCTTTTTCGTAACTAAAATCGTCTATATACAAACTGGTACCGTTACTCCCATAATATCCTCTCTTAAAAAAGAACACCACATATTGATCGGTGCCATTATAATTAGTTAAATAAACGGTTTCCTGTCTCCATTCTAACCCTGATTTTGGCTCTATTTTTTGCAGGAGATGAAATGTATTTTTGTCATTGGGATCACTCATAGTCCCCACCAACAATTCTGTATCCGAATTATAATTTCCGTTTACCCAGAATTTTATTTTTCGATCGGTGGCTAAATCATTGAATCTTGGAGATATCAAACCAATATGGCTTTTATCGTCATAGTTATAACTAGCCATCATCATCGAAGAACCTGCCGCATTATTTTCGCTATGATTCTTATAGGTTGTAAGAGATACAGTGGCTATACTACTGCTATTGTTATAGATAAGACCTCTCCACTCTAAATTTGTGGTGTTTTTATCATTAAAGTTTGTGGCATAACCCACAGAAAAGACTTTATCACTTGATCCCTGTACTGTTTTTGTGTCTGACCAGTTTCCCCATAAAAAAACTGTCCCCTGCAAACGTCTCTCTCTGACTCTAAAATCATATTTTCTTAATGGATCTAATGTAAATCGATAAAAGTTTATACCGGAAAAAGTCTTAGTGATCCCCTCCCCAGGCTTAAAACCTGCAGGCCCATATTCGAACTGCCATTCGTAAGTATTATAAACATCATATGCATGATATTCGACCAAAACTTCACCAATAAGTGAAACGGTTACATCAAAAACCGGATCGGCTACAATAGGTTTAGTTTTATTAGTGGCATGTGTAAAAAGAAAGGTAAAAAAAGAAAAAAGAACAACTAGAGTAGTTTTTTGCATGTATTATCTATTTTTTGGGGTTGTGGTATTTTGAATTAAATTCTTTTAAAATTATATTAAATCTGCTAATTCTGTTCCTATTAAACTCCCAATTGCTACTCCCATTCCGCCTAATCGAACGCCACAAAACACGTTTTCAGACAATTGAGTAACAACAGGATTTTTACTATTTCCGATTCCCATGATCCCGCTCCAACGATGGGCTATCTGGAAATCCTGATTAGGTAAAATTACATTTTTAAGTAAATCCTCCAATTTATTTTGTACAATTTTAGTCTGGCCAAATTCTGTAGTCGTTTCGGTTTCAAAATCAAGATTTCGCCCCCCTCCAAGTAAAATCCGATCGCCGATATTTCTGAAGTAATAATACCCTCGATCCAGGTGAAAAGTGCCTTTGATTTCTAAGTTTGCAATAGGTTCTGTAATTAAAACCTGAGCTCTGGCGGGCTTTACAGCACCTTTTGTTAGTTTATTGGCAAAACCGTTGTTTGCAAAAAGAACTTTACCAGATTTAAAACTAAAATCATCCAGTACGAGTTCTACCTGGTTTCCCAAATCAGAATAAGCAGTAAGAGTTTGCTGATTTAAGATCAGTATATTTTCAGAAACTGCTTGTCTCAACAGCTCCTGCATCATATTTCCGGTATCAATTTGCGCCTCAAACGGGTTAAAAATTAAATCCTTCTGAATATTTCCAAACCCAAAGCGATTTGCTTCTTTGGTAAAAACATCGGTTTTAAAAAGTGGTTTTAAAATTTCATTGACAAAAGACAGTCTCGAAATACAAGATTCAAAATTAAGATCATCCTCTTTTAAAAACACCTCATATCCTCCATAAGGTTTAAAGTCTATTGCGGCGTCTCCCAGTCTTTTTCGTAGCAATTGCAAACCTTTCCATCGTTTTTCAACTAGTTGAATCACCTCTTCTTCTGAATGTGTTTTGAGATCTTCCATAATTTCGGAAAGACTTCCAAAACAGGCAAAACCAGCATTTTTGGTACTTGCACCCTGAGGCAACATTCCTTTTTCCAATACCAGAATTTTTGCTGTCGGAAACCTTTCTCGCAGGCGTAATGCGGCATGTAGCCCTACGATGCCACTGCCTACAACAGTATAATCAACATTTGTAAACCAATTTTTAAGCTCCCAATAACTTAGTTCAGTCATAAAATAATAAATTCCAATTAGTTAAAATCCAAATCCCAATTTAGGAAATAAATTTAAGATAGAAATTTCTATTTATGAAATTCCAATTTTTCGAAATTCCAAATTCCAAACTCCAAAACACACTAAAGTTTTTCTCGCCACGAATCCTCAAAGATTAGCAAAAATAATTCGTGAATTCGTGGCGAAAAAAAATTCAATCCAAATTTTGAAATTCAGCTTGATAAAATTTAACAATTTTTGGAATTTGGAATTTAGCTAATTTGGAATTTAATTGTTGTATTTTTAGTCCCACGAAAATTAGAATTTTATTTATGAAAAAAGTATTATTTACAACCTTAATAATGATGAGTTTAAACGCTATCGGACAGCAGGTAATGTCTCCGGAATTGTTATGGAAATTAGGACGAGTGAGTGCACTTGGACTTTCGAAAGATTCAAAAAATGTTGTTTTTAAGGTTTCGACCCCATCCATTGAAGAGAACAAATCGTCTTCTAAATTTTACATCATTCCTGTAAATGGTGGAAATGCCACCGAAATTAAAGACACTAAAGAAGTTTTGGCTGACAAAAACGTTTCGCCTGACGGGAAATTTTTAGTGTACAACGAAGAGGTAAAACTGGAAAAAGTTTTAGGGAAAGATTTTTATCCGAAACTGGACAAATCAGACGCTCAAATTTATGACGGATTGGATTACCGTCATTGGGATACCTGGAATGAAGGTAAATTCAACCACGTTTTTTACAAAGAAAACAAAGAAGGTGCGGTTGGAATCGACATCCTGAAAGGTGAAAATTTTGATTCTCCGCAAAAACCTTTTGGTGGTGACGAAGATTACATCTGGTCTCCTGACGGAAAAAGCATCTTGTATGTATGCAAGAAAAAAGCAGGAACTCAGTATGCGATTTCTACTAATACCGATATTTACGAGTACAATTTAGAAACTCAGAAAACGATAAACAGAACCGAAGGTAATTTAGGTTACGATACAGCGCCACAGTTTTCTCCAACCGGAAATTTAACCTGGCTGCAAATGAAACGTGACGGTTATGAAGCCGATAAAAACGACCTTATGGTTGAATTTAAAGGAATCAAAACAAACCTTACAGCAAACTGGGACGGAACTGTTGACAATTTCATCTGGAGTAAAGACGGTAAAACTGTCTTTTTTGTAGCTCCGGTTGACGGTACAAAACAGCTTTTCTCTGTTAACTTTCCAGGATTGACCAAAATTGCGATTCAGGTTCGTCAATTGACAAATGGAGATTTTGATGTGAATGATTTAGTAGGTTTTGCAGGTGACGATATCATCGTAACCCGAAACGATATGAATCATGCTCCGGAAATTTATTCTTTTAACTTAAAGAAAAATACCTGGAAACAACTCTCAAATGTAAACACAGAAACCTACAAAACATTAGCACTTAGTAAAACTGAGAAGCGTTATGTGACCACTACAGATGGTAAAAAAATGTTGGTTTGGGTAATTTTACCTCCAAATTTTGACGCTACAAAAAAATACCCAACTTTATTATTCTGCCAGGGAGGACCTCAAAGCGCCCTGACGCAATCGTATTCTTTCCGTTGGAATTTTTCATTAATGGCCGCAAAAGGTTATGTGGTTGTAGCGCCAAACCGTCGCGGAATGCCGGGTCATGGTGTTGAATGGAACGAACAAATCAGTAAAGACTGGGGCGGACAGGTTATGGACGATTACCTGTCAGCAATCGACGATGTTGCTAAAGAAAGTTATGTTGACAAATCCCGCTTAGGTTGTGTGGGAGCAAGCTACGGAGGATATTCTGTATTCTATTTGGCCGGAATTCACAAAAACCGTTTCAAAACTTTTATCGCTCATGATGGTGTTTTCAATACCGTAAGTATGTTGGGAACTACCGAAGAGGTTTTCTTTAACAACTGGGATTTTGGTGGCCCTTACTGGGAGAAAGACAATGCTGCAGCTCAAAAATCATATACTGTTTTCAACCCTGCAACTTTGGTACAAAACTGGAACAGACCTATTTTAATTTTCCAGGGCGGAAAAGATTTCCGTGTGCCAATCGGACAAGGACAAGAAGCTTTTCAGGCTGCTCAGTTAAGAGGAATCAAAAGTAGATTTGTATATTTCCCTGATGAAAATCACTGGGTTTTACATCCACAAAATGCTCAGGTTTGGCAAGGCGAATTTTTCAAATGGCTGAACGAGACACTTTAAATCGAAATACTTAAAATAAAAAATAGCCGCAGGTACTACAATCTGCGGCTATTTTGTTTTTAAAATCTTTTAATTATATAAAATATTAGCATTATTTTATATTTCTAAAACCGAAATTTTAGATAAATTGCGGTTGTTTCCCCAATAAACTTCCTAAAACTTATAACACTACCAGATGGAGAGTAAAAAAAGTTACATGCCGATAAAAGTACTCTTCAGTTATATTGCTTTACTGGGATTAGTTGTTACCGTAGGATGGTTCTTGTATGCTGAAAATGTGGTGTACAACAAACTCGAAAATAAAATTGCTTTTGAAAAGACCAAAATCCTTAAAGTAAGCAAATTATTTTCGAACGTGTACAAAACCGAAAGCTTAGCCAGAAAAACCATTCAAACGAATTCAGAGGAAGATTTTAAAAGTTACCTTACCGAAACAGACTCTCTGAAATCCAGAATCGATACTTTAAAACAAATTGTTACCACACAATATCAAAAAACGCTATTAGACAGCGTTACCTACCTGTTGTCGGAAAAGACAAAAAACATCAAACAATTAAAAACCATAAAAAACAAAGCCGACGATGAAGTTTCGGTCAATACCGCGATTGATGAAATTACTAAAATGGAGTTTAAACTCCGAAAATTAGAACTTCAGGATTTCAACAAAAACCCAAATCAGTTAGGCAGTTACCAACGAAATGTACTTCAAAAATATGTAGATTACCTCAATCAGAATATTCCTGATGACAGTACCAACACCTTAAGCAAACAAGCCTCGGATTCAATTCTGGCCAATTCGAAAAAACTGTTAAGCAACGTAAAACTAAAAGCCGAAAAGAAAAAAGAATCGCTGAATTTTGAGGAAAATAAGTTACTAAAGAACGAGATCGCCATTTCAGATCAGCTTCGAAAAGTACTTCGAATTATCGAAAGAGAGATCATCATCAACTCGATAAAAAACAACTCTTTAAAAGAAAAATCGCTTAAAAAAGTAAATGAGATTGTAACCGCTTCTGCCATTATTGGCTTGGTCCTGACCTTGTTTTTCTCTATTTTAATTGTGAGCGATTACTCTAAATCACAGGTTTACAAAAAGAAACTCGAGATCGCGAATTTCAAAACAAAGAACCTGCTTAAAAGCCGTGAGCAATTAATTTCGACAGTGAGTCACGATTTAAAAACTCCTTTGAGTACGATCGTGGGTTATTCAGAACTCCTGGGGAATTCTGATGTGAATACCAAGCAGTCTTATTTCATCAAAAACATTAAAAATTCTTCGGAATACATCACGCAGCTGGTTCAGGATTTACTGGATTTTTCTCAGATCGAAGCCGGGAAAATTACCATTGAAAAAGTCCCTTTTCTATTGCCGGAAGTAATTGATGAAGTTGCCAAAAGCATTCAAACCGTCTACAAGCAAAAAAACATCGATCTTATTATTAATGTTGATGACAAACTAGGCACCCGTATCGTTGGAGATCCTTTCAGATTAAAACAAATCTTAAGTAATATTATTGGAAATGCTTATAAATTCACCGAAGAAGGGTTTATAAAAATCAGTGCATATATTACTGAAAACAATGATTTCTTTGTGGTTTCCATTCAGGATTCCGGAATTGGAATCGAAAAAGGAAATCAGCAATTGGTTTTTGAAGAATTTGCACAGGCAAATGAAAATATAGAAAAAAAATATGGCGGGACCGGTTTAGGATTATCCATCTGCCAGAAAATAATTTCAATTTTGGGTGGAAACCTGCGTCTTGAAAGCACTTTTGGAAAGGGGAGCACTTTTCAAATTCAGCTGCCTTTATTGTTTGATCATAGTCAAAACACAAATATTGAAGAAAAAAAGCCTGTTATTGCGAACACTCAAAAGCAGACGTTTATTGTTCTTGACGACGACATTAATCTGCTGAATTTAACGAGTGGCGTTTTAAGACAGGAAAAACATGAGGTATTTTCTTTTAACAGCGCCGAAAAAGCTTTAGAAGCGATTGAAAACACTCCTTTCGATTTTATTATCACCGACATACAAATGCCCGAAATGGACGGTTTTATGTTCCTGGAAAAACTAAAAAACAGCGGTTATTCGACTTTTAAAAACCAACCCGCAATTGCCTTAACCGGAAGGACCGATCTCGATGCTGCGGTTTACACAGAAGCCGGTTTTACCACAGTAATTCAAAAACCATATTCCCCAAAAATACTGTTGGAGACGATTCATCGTATTCTGGAACACGATACCTTACCAACGGCTGATATTAATGAGAAGGAAGAAACTGTTACTTCAGAATTGTATGTTCTTGATACGCTAAAAGAGTTTTTAGGCAATGATGAAGAAGCACTGAAAGAAATTCTGAAATCGTTTATCGAAAACAGTTCTCAAAATCTGAATGCTTTAGAAATTGCTGTTGAAGAAAAAAACACAGCCGAGATTAACTCGATTGCACACCGAATGGCTCCTATGTTCAAACAAATTCAAACACGTGAGATTGGGGATATTTTGAGGGTTCTGGAAAGCAAGGCTCTTGACCTTTCGGAGGCAGCAGCCATTTTTAGTGCGTTGAAATCAAAAACAACAGTGCTTTTTGATGCCTTGCGTGAGGAAGTAGTTTAATCGATATTGTAGTGCTTCAATTTATTATAAAGCGTTTTTCTGGTAATCTTAAGTAGTTTGGCAGCTTCCGATTTATTATTCTGTGCTTTTGACAGCGCCTGAATAATGGCTTCTTTTTCATTGTCAGACAACGAAAAGCTACCACCCGAGCCCGACTCTTTCTGTATCTGAAAAAACTCTGCGGGCAGCACATCACTTTCAATAAACTCGCCTTTAGACAGTAATGTCGAACGTTTGACACAATTTTGTAATTCCCGTAAATTTCCCGGCCAGTTGTAATTTTGAAAAATAGCAACCACTTCCGGTGAAAACCCGATAACCTCTTTGTTCAGCTGTTGATTGGCTTTTTCCAGAAAATAATCGGCAAAAACCATCAAATCTTCGTCTCTCTCTTTTAAAGAAGGCGACAATATCGAAAACTCGTTGATTCTATGGTATAAATCTTCTCTGAAATCACCGTTTTTTACTGCCTCGCGTAAATCTTCGTTTGTAGCAGTAATGATGCGTATATCGACGTTTATTTCTTTATTACTTCCAACGGGTTTAATTTTTCGTTCCTGCAGCGCACGCAACAATTGAATTTGGTTTTCATAAGACAAGTTTCCTATTTCATCCAAAAAAAGAGTTCCGCCATTGGCCGCTTCAAAATACCCCATTTTGTCGCTGATTGCTCCCGTAAAAGATCCTTTTAAATGTCCGAAAAATTCACTTGCCGCCAGTTCTTTTGGAATAGCTCCGCAATCGACCGCAATAAAATTGTTGTTTTTCCTTAAACTTTGCTGATGAATACTTTTAGCAATAATTTCTTTCCCGGTTCCGCTTTCTCCTATAATTAAAACCGACATATCCGTTGGACTTACCAATTGAATATGATCCAGCAATTTTTTAGAAGCAACAGAAATTCCTTTTACAAATTCGTTTTCAGCTGTAGTTTGTTTTTTAACTGCTTTCTTCTCCTTCACAGGAGGTTCTTCCGTTTCGGTTTCCGAAGTCTTTAAAGCATTTGTAATCACCAATAAAACTTCATCGGGATTAAAGGGTTTTGAAATATAATCGGCTGCGCCATTTTTTATGGCTTTAACCGCGGTATTAACATCCGAATAGCCTGTCATTAAGATTACAGGGACCTGAGGGTACTCCGTTTTGATTTCCGACATTAGTCCAATACCGTCAGAATCAGGCAAACGAAGATCTGTTAAAATCAAATCGAAAGATTCTTTTTTGATCGCAATTCTGGCTTCGGCAGCCGAAAAAGCAATGGTTACATCGTATGCTTTTTTGATTAGAAATTTTTCTAATAATTTGCAGAACGAAATATCATCTTCTATCAGTAATATCTTTGGCATTTGCGTTTGAGGACTTTTTTGCTAAAATAATACTAATAAAATTGTCTTTTCATAAAATTATGTAAAAAAAAAGAGATTGCATCTCTGCAATCTCTTTTTCACCAAAAACATAAATCTAAATTCACCTAATTATATCTTCAACCAGTTGCCATTGACATCTGAAAAAACAGTAGCCTTTTGGTCACCAACTGATATCTCAAGTTTATATTCTTTTTTCTCGTTTACCGCTGCTTTTACAAGCTTAGCACCCGGATAAGCGGTTTGCAATGCTGTTTTTACAGCAGCAGGTACGGCATCTGCACTAACTTCAGTATACTCTGTCTGAACAGAAACAGTTACTTCTTCCAATTTCGGAGTAGTTATTTTATAAGCATAAATTGACATACTTCCTAAAACTATTGCTGCCGATAAGATTAATTTTTTCATATTATTCTTTTTTTTAGTATTTCGGGGCAATGACTCCTTTGTCATCTGTAAAAACAAAATGTTTGTCCTGATCGACCCCGGAATTAAGTTCTAATTTGTATTGCTTTTTCGAGTTCACATAAGCCTTTACAAGCTTTGAACCAGGAAAAGATTTTTCTAAAGTAGCTTTAACTTCAGCAGGAAGTGCCTCCGCTTTAATTTCCTTAAAATTGTCCTGAAATTTAACGACGCTCAAAACCGATTTCTTTAATGTAGTCGCTTCTGCATTCGTTAATAAACCTCCTAAAATGATGACAGCTGATAAAATTAATTTTTTCATAAGTATTTGCTTTTTTTTAATTCGTATTAGCTGATAAAATTAGGTAATTATTTTTTAAGGATGTTCCCCGAAGCATCTGTAAATACAGTATACTTTTTATCTCCGGTTGAGATTTCCAGTTTGTACTCGTCTTTTTCGTTTTTATACGCTTTTTCAAGTTTCGTATTCGGAAAAGATTTTTCAATTGTTGATTTTACTGCTGCGGGAACAGCATCTGTACCAATTTCTTTGTATTCATCCTGAACAATTACAGATTGAATAGCTGATGTTGATACTACCGGACTTGCTGCCTGAACAGACAAACCTCCCAGAACAATTGCTGCTGATAAGATTAACTTTTTCATTATAAATGGTTTTTATGGGTTACTAACAGTTATTTTTTAAGAATGTTTCCGGAAGCATCTGTATAAACTATAGATTTTTCACCTCTAACGGTTATTTCTATTTTATACTCTTTCTTCGCGTTTACATAGGCTTTATCCAGTTTTACACCAGGATAAGCATTGTCTAATGCTGTTTTAATTGCAGCCGGAACTGCATCAACTTCTTTATATTCGTCCTGAACGCTTACAGTTTGTACCATTGAACTTGTCGGAGTTACATTTCCTGCCTGCATTGACAACCCACCTAATAAGATAGCTGCCGATAAGATTAACTTTTTCATAATGTTCCTTTTTTATAGTTCTTTATTACTTATTTTTTGATCCAGGTTCCATCTGCATTTGCATATAGAGCCCCTACTTTGTCACCTACTGTAACCTCAAGTTTATATTCTGACTTATCGTTTTTGTATGCTTTTGAAAGCAGGGCATCCGGATACGCTTTTTTAAGAGCAGCAGTTACAGCTGCAGGAACTTCTTCCACTTTAATTTCAGTGTATTCTTCCTGAAGAGATACTGCTTTTACGATTGTATTTGATATTGGAGAAGTTGAAGCAAATGATGTTAAACCTCCCAAAACGATTGCGGCTGATAGAAATAAATTTTTCATAGTGTGTATATTTTAGTACTCTTAATTTTATTTTGATGTTCTTAATTTGAATAAACATAAGAACTGTTTTAAATTATTTTTTGATCCAGGTCCCGTCTGCATTAGCAAAAAGGTTACCTACCTTTTCTCCTACTGTAACGTCTAGTTTGTACTCTGATTTCTCGTTTTTATACGCTTTTGTAACTACTGCACTTGGGTATGCTTTTTTCAAAGCTTCTGTAATTGGAGCTGGCAATTCTTCTAATTTGATTTCTGTATATTCGTCTGAAACAGAAACCGTTTTAACGATAGTACTTGCCATTGGAGCATTTGATGCAAATGATGTTAAACCTCCTAAAACAATTGCGGCTGATAAAAATAAATTTTTCATAATGTGTATATTTTAATTATTAATAGTTGTTTACGCTTTAGATAATGAAATTATTATGCCGTAACGAAAACGTTGTATCTACAATTGCTTAAATCCTTATTTTTAAAGGGATTAAGTCATATGTGCCAGAATTTCAACTTTACAAAAAGTGTGTAACTCAGGCAAAACATGTATAAAAAATACACACCAGAAGTGTTTACTTCATTAAAAAGCAAACCCGATAAGCTCTTCAAACCTATCGGGTTTACCATGTGGTAAAATAAAAAAGGCCGTCGTAATCGACAGCCTTTCGTTTTATTCCTCTATAGGTTTCATTTTAAATGTATCCATAAAAGCAGTAGTATAATCTCCTGCAATATATCTTGGGTCATCCATTAATTGTCTGTGGAATGGTATTGTAGTTTTGATGCCTTCAATAACAAATTCATCTAAAGCTCTTCGCATTTTGCTAATAGCTTCTTCTCTTGACTGCGCAGTTGTAATTAACTTAGCAATCATCGAATCGTAGTTTGGAGGGATGCTGTAACCAGAATATACGTGAGTATCTAAACGTACTCCGTGTCCTCCTGGCATATGAAGCGTAGTAATTTTTCCTGGTGAAGGGCGAAAATCGTTATAAGGATCTTCAGCATTAATACGGCATTCGATAGCGTGTAATTGTGGCAAATAGTTTTTTCCTGAAATTGGAATTCCGGCTGCTACCATAATTTGCTCACGAATTAAATCGTAATCAATTACCTGCTCCGTAATTGGGTGCTCTACCTGAATACGGGTATTCATTTCCATGAAATAGAAGTTTCTGTGTTTGTCCACTAAAAACTCTACCGTTCCGGCTCCTTCGTACTTAATGAATTCAGCCGCTTTTACAGCTGCTTCTCCCATTGCTGCACGCAACTCGTCGGTCATGAATGGCGAAGGTGTTTCTTCCGTTAATTTTTGGTGACGACGTTGTACTGAACAGTCTCTTTCAGAAAGGTGACATGCTTTTCCGTATGAATCTCCAACTACCTGAATTTCGATATGACGTGGCTCTTCAATAAGTTTCTCCATGTACATTCCGTCATTTCCAAATGCAGCAGCAGCTTCCTGACGTGCACTTTCCCATGCTTTCAACAATTCATCTTCTTTCCATACTGCACGCATTCCTTTTCCACCACCTCCGGCAGTAGCTTTAAGCATTACCGGGTAACCAAATTCTTTAGCTAATTTTTGTGTTTGTTCGAAAGATTCTAATAATCCGTCAGAACCTGGTACACATGGAACTCCTGCAGCTTTCATTGTCGCTTTAGCAGAAGCTTTATCTCCCATTCTATCGATCATTTCAGGAGCTGCACCAATAAATTTGATTCCGTGCTCCTGACAAATTTTTGAGAATTTAGCATTCTCAGAAAGAAATCCATATCCTGGATGTATTGCGTCTGCGTTAGTAATTTCGGCAGCAGCAATAATATTTGACATTTTCAAATACGATAAGTTACTTGGAGGGGGCCCAATACAAACCGCTTCATCAGCAAACTTAACATGTAAACTTTCTGCATCGGCTGTAGAGTAAACTGCTACAGTTTTGATTCCCATTTCTTTACATGTACGAATTACACGAAGTGCAATTTCTCCTCTATTTGCAATTAATATTTTTTTAAACATCTTATTTATATTAAAAATTACAAATTCCAATCTTCAAATTCCAATAATTGGATTTTGTGATTTGTCTATTGGAATTTTTAAAAATTATGATGGATCAACTAAGAATAAAGGTTGGTCAAATTCAACAGGAGACATATCGTCAACAAGAATTTTTACAATTTTACCTGAAACTTCTGATTCGATTTCGTTGAATAATTTCATTGCTTCAATTACACAAAGAACATCACCTTTAGCGATAGTGCTTCCAACTTCAGTAAATACTGGTTTGTCTGGAGATGGTTTTCTGTAAAAAGTTCCAATAATTGGAGATTTAATAGTAATGAATTTAGAATCTTCAACAGCAGCAGGCGCCTCTGCATTTACATTTACAACTACCGGAGCTGTTTGTTGAGGAGCAACTGCCTGTGGCAATGCAGCCTGAGCTGGTAATTGCTGTACATAAGTAGCTTCAGTTACATTTGTTTCTAAAGTTGTTCTGATGGTGATTTTTACATCATCCATTTCTAACTTTACTTCTGCAACTCCCGAATTTGCTACAAATTTGATTAGGTTTTGAATTTCTTTTAAATCCATAATGATTCGTTTTTAGTTTTGATTTATTTTTTATCGTATGCCCATTTTAAGTAAATAGATCCCCAAGTGAATCCTCCACCAAACGCAGCAAAAATAATATTATCTCCTTTTTTAAGCAAGTGTTCAAAGTCGCTTAATACTAATGGCAATGTAGCTGAAGTGGTATTACCATATCTTTCAATGTTCATCAGTACTTTTGACTCTTCAAGATTCATTCTGCTTGCAGTAGCATCAATGATACGCTTGTTTGCCTGATGTGGCACTAACCAGTTTACATCCTGATTCGTAAGATTGTTTCTTTGCAGAATCAATTCACTGGCATCAGCCATATTGGTTACAGCATATTTAAAAACGGTTTTTCCGTCCTGAATAATATTGTGTTGTTTGTTTTTTACGGTCTCTGCTGTAGTTGGAGTCAGAGAACCTCCTGCAGAAATTTTAAGAAAATCGCGTCCTACACCGTCGCTTCGTAAGTATTCGTCCTGTAAACCAAGACCTTCATAATTGGGTTCGAATAAAACGGCTCCCGCTCCGTCACCAAAAATAATACAAGTTGCTCTGTCTGTGTAATCTACAATTGATGACATTTTATCGGCACCAATTAAAAGTACTTTTTTGTATCTTCCTGACTGCACATAAGCTGCAGCAGTTGACATTCCGTACAAGAAACTTGAACATGCCGCCTGCAAATCGTAAGCAAATGCATTGGTAGCTCCAATTTCTGTTGCAACATAAACCCCTGTAGAGGCTACCGGCATATCTGCCGTAGCTGTTGCCATTATGATCATATCAATCTCTAACGGATCAATATTAGCTTTTGCTATTAAATCCTGTGCTGCTTTTATGGCAAGAAACGATGTTCCTTTATCAGCATCTTTTAAAATTCTTCTCTCTTTAATTCCGGTACGAGTAGTAATCCATTCGTCATTAGTTTCGACCATCGTTTCCAATACCTTGTTCGAAAGTACAAAGTCGGGAACGTAAGCTCCAACAGCGGTAATTGCGGCTGTGATTGTATTCATTATATTCTATTATTTCGTTTCAAATACAGTGTATTTGAAAAATTTTTAAAAGACTTGAAAATTACAAAAAAAAAACGAAATTAATTTGTAGAAATTTTCTTAAAAAAAGAAAATTATAACCAACAAAAAAAACTCTCACTATGTGAGAGTTCCAGTATCATTTACAAAAACGTATTAAGCAACCGCTACAGATTTATCGATAACAACTTGCCCTCTGTAATACATTTTACCTTCATGCCAGTAAGCTCTGTGGTATAAATGTGCTTCTCCAGTAATAGGACATGTAGCGATTTGAGCTACAGTAGCTTTATAATGTGTTCTTCTCTTATCTCTTCTTGTTTTCGAGATTTTTCTCTTAGGATGTGCCATTTTACTATATTATTTATCCGTTAATAGTTGCTTTAATTTGTCCCAACGCGGGTCAATATCTTCTTCTTGTTTACTCTCTTTTTTCTCTTCTTTGACCGTTAGCTCATTCAGTTTCTTTAAAGCGTCAGTTTGTAAACTTCCGTCTTTCACTCCTGGATGAACTCGTTTTAGCGGCACCGACAGTGCAATCATTTCATAAATGTATTGTGCTACATCTATTTCATGCTCTCCGTGCGGTAAGATTAAAAGCTCTTCATTATCGTTATTAAACTCCTCTCCAAAACGAACAATTAACTTCATTTTACCTTTTAAAGGCAAATCAAAATCTTCGCTTGTCAGATCACAAGGTACATTTACAGTTCCTTTGTGTTTGAATTCCAACTCTAACATGTTGCTCTTCTTCTCTAAAACTAAACCTACTTTGATATCCGAACTTTGAAATTCGTCGTAATCAAAGTTCGCAAAGAACGTGTTACTTATTTGATACTCAAAATGGTGTTTTCCTAGTTTTAATCCTACGAAAGGAATTAAAAAATCTTTTGTTTTGCTCATTTCAACATCAATTTGACCAATCCGTATCTAAAACTCAGATACCTGAATTGGGGTGCAAAGATATAAAATTATTATAAAACTAATAATCTTATTCACCTTTTTTTGTTTATAACTGTTTTTCTTTTATTTTGAGTGGTTTTTCAGTAATCTCCTCATACTGATTACGCGAGCGAAAAATATCTATTCCGAGATAAACTGCTTCTTTAAACGAGTTAAAATCAGCCATGTCTTTTCCGGCAATATCATAAGCCGTACCGTGGTCTGGCGAGGTTCTCACCTTATTTAAACCCGCTGTATAATTCACTCCTTTTCCAAATGATAATGTTTTAAACGGAATCAATCCCTGATCGTGATAAGTCGCTACAATCGCATCGTACTTTTCATACTGACCGCTTCCAAAAAAACCATCTGCCGAAAACGGACCAAAAACCATCGTTCCTTTTTCAAAAATTTTCTTCAGGGTTGGTTTTAAAATCAAATCCTCTTCTTTACCAATCACTCCTCCATCACCACTGTGCGGATTCAATCCTAAAACAGCTATTTTTGGCTTCACTATACTAAAATCCTGAATCAGAGATTTTCGGATCGTTTCAATCTTTCTGGTGATCAGCTCTTCGGTCAAATGCGAAGAAACCTCACTCAACGGTACGTGATCCGTTAGCAAACCTACCCTCAAATTGTCCTGAACCATCATCATTAAGGCATTTCCATCTAACTCCTGATCTAAATAATCGGTATGTCCCGGAAATTTAAAATCTTCCGACTGAATGTTGTATTTATTGATTGGTGCTGTTACCAGAACATCTATCAAACCTTCTTTTAACGCTTTGGTAGCCGCAACAAATGATTTAATCGCATATTGGCCAATTTTTTCATCATTTTTACCCAGATTGATATCCACTCCTTCTTTCCAAAGGTTAAAAACATTGACTTTTCCAGGCAAAATCTGCTCTAACTTATCCACACCATGAAACTGAACTGAAGATGTAAAGCTCTTTTTAACAAAAGAAAGTATTTTAGCGTTTGCAAAAATAACTGGCGTACACATCTCCAACATACGGGAATCTTCGAATGTTTTCAATATAACTTCGCTTCCAATACCGTTTAAATCTCCAATTGAAATTCCAACAATTATATTTTCTGCTTTTTTATTCATGAGCTCAGGTTATTTATTACTAATTTTGATGTGCAAATTTAGTAAAATAAAACAACAATGTTCACAGGAATTATAGAAACCCTAGGAAGGATTCACGAAATAAAAAAAGATCAAAACAATCTTCACATCACAGTTGACTCATCTATTACAAATGAATTAAAAATTGACCAAAGCGTTTCCCACAACGGAATCTGTCTGACAGTGGTAGCCATAAAAGATTCATTTTATACGGTAACCGCTATAGATGAGACCATTTTAAAAACAAATATCGGCGAATGGAAAGAAGGCGATATTGTAAATCTAGAAAGAGGAATGAAGCTTGGCGACCGTTTAGACGGACACATTGTGCAAGGACACGTTGACCAAACCGGGACCTGTATTAAAATTGAAGAAGCGCACGGAAGCTGGAATTATACTTTTGAATACGACAAAAACCTCAGCAATATTACTATCGAAAAAGGTTCTATTACAGTTAACGGAGTAAGTCTGACGGTTGTAAACTCTAAAACAAACGAATTTAGCGTTTCCATTATACCGTATACTTTTGAGAATACCAATTTTAAAAATTTCAAAGTTGGAACCAAAATCAACCTTGAATTTGATGTTGTTGGCAAATACATTTCAAGACTTTATGCGATAAACAAGTAGTGCTTGAAAACCACACATAAAAAAAGCTTCAATTTACATTGAAGCTTTTTTCATTTTATTTCTGTATATAATTGTAATTCCTAAAACAATAGCCACTATTGCTAAAAAAACTAAGTGATCGTCTATTGGAACTATGTCAGGATCATCCGGATCATCTGGTGGTGGCGGTATGGATTGTGCCAAAGCACTAAACCCACTTATCAAAGTCAGGCAAATTGTAAAAAAAACAGTCTTGATTATCTTCATAATTTTAACATGCTGCAATACAGCAAGGTAGGTTGTTAAATTTAGCTAATTTCATATAATTCGCACAAAAACAGGGGCTTACAACGAATTATTTGGCAAATGTATAAGTTTTTTGCAGAAACACAAGATTTAAAACAAAAAAAGAAAAACAAAAACGATATAGCATTTTTAACGTAAGAATAACCCTTTAAAACAGTAATCCCCTCATTACTACATACGTATATTTCTGTTCCTTAGATTCTTTTCCTACAAATCTAAATTTCAATTTCAATATTAAATCCAACTTTATCATCTCAGCGAACAAAAATCCATCTGAATAATTCAAAATTATTGTCTTTTACTGTAATTTTTAATTTTCCAAACCGACTTAAAGCATAAAAAACGATTCGCTGTCAACTACCCCAAAAAAATTATATTCTTTTTAATGAGTTACATTGTCATTACGTACAAACCTCTACTCTAAAACACTACCAACTTTTTTGTGTTCAAAAAACCAAATATTAACACGAAATAACCAATCATTACATACAAATGGCAGTTGTTACAATAGCCAAATTAAAACAAGGCTAAAACTATACTTTTGTCCCATAATAAAACAAAATTTGAGTCTATTTTAGATCAAAGCAGGTTTTAAACCACATTTTAAATCAGAGCTCTCAGAAAGCAAAAATACCTGATTGAAAGACAATTGACTTGAATTTAACCGCTGAACTTATACCTGTTGACCATGAGAATTTCTTTATTTAAAGAAATTAACAAGCAACAAGCTCCTAATCTAATTGAGTAAAGTCAGTTCACTAAAAGAAAACGAAAATTGTTTTTGTGTTTCTCCAAACATTTAAAACAGCGTTTTAGCAAAAATTAAAGCATTAACAATTGATAGGATATAATAAATCCATCTTCAATCGACCTATAAACAATAGTAAGAATCAAATAATTGAATTACGTCCCAACGGATTGTTTATTCAGGTTATTTAAGCAATGGATCTGCAAACAGATCATCAATCTCAAACCTATTTATAAAATGAAAAAACCTACTATTATATTGCTTCTATTATTGTTCTTTTTGCAACTGTCAATTGCACAATCACAAATTGGAAAGGAAAAATTGAAAGAGTTTCGTAAAAGTCCGAAATGGAAAGAAATGATGAATGATCCCAATGCTAATTTCAATGAAACCAATGTTGCTTTTAAGGAATTTTGGAAAGGAAAACCCAATCCGTTAGAATTGATGGAGGGAGAAGAAGAAGCTTTAGAAGAATTAGAAGAAAGATCCTTTATTTCCAGACTCTTTAAAAGTAATAAAACATTAAAAAAAGAATCGCTTCAGCATGCTGAAGATTTTAAGAAATTTAATTTTTGGAGAATCAAAAGCGAAGGTTTCATAAAATCTGACGGAAGCGTAATGACTCGGGATGAAATTCAAGAGATGGTCCGGCAAGAACTACAAAGCAGACAAAAAAACGAAAAAATAATCCCCCAATAATCTTAAAATAACCCATGCAAACAAATTTACGTATTGCAGTCTTACTTGTATGCTCTCTTTTCTTTAACGTTACAAGTGCTCAAACTCCCAATTGGAAAAATATTGGACCTATACTCTTTCCAAAGAAGACCGTTGATCAGATACAAGGTATTGGGCGTTGTATTCAGATTAAATTTCACCCCTCAGATCCTAACAAAATGTATGTTGCCAGTGCTTCAGGGGGATTGTATCAGAGTAATGATAAAGGTCTTCATTGGACTTCATTAGGAACCGATCAGGTTGCTAACACAACGTCTTCCTCTATAGCCATAGATCCTACCAATGATCAGGTGATTTATTGGGGAACAGGTGATGCAAATAATTCTTATGATGGTTTGGGTGTCTATAAAACGATCAATGGAGGAACCACCTGGACCGTATCTAATTCCGGAATGGGCAATCGATTGGTGATACACCTGCTTATTCTTCCTACGGATCACAACACTATCATTGCGGCTACAAGTAACGGTATCTATAAATCGACAGACGCGGGTGCTAATTGGAGCTTAAAATCTGTTCCTCGTATTGAAGTTCAGGATATGTGTTACAAACCAGGCACCAATGGTCAGGTAATTTATGCAACGGCTTCTAAAAAATTTTATCGTTCACTAGATGCCGGAAACAGCTGGACTGAAATCACTTCTCCAGCCTTTGTATTCGGAGCTAACGGAACAAGAGTATCCGTTTGTGAAGCCGATCCAAATGTTGTTTATGTTGCTAATGTTGGTGCTAATACGATAGGAGAAATTTATAAATCAACAGATGGAGGAAGTACCTTTACCAACATGCGTTCGACTAAGGAGTGTCTTGCCGCATATTCGGCATCCGGGGGAGGTGGTCAGGGAGATTATAATTTTGATTTTGAAGTCAACCCTGCTAATTCAAACGAGCTTTATGTATGTGCTCATTTGATATGGCGTTCTACAGATGCAGGTGTTACCTGGGTGCAGCAACAAAAATCCTGGTCATCCGACCTTCATACCGACCAACATCATATTGTATTTGATCCTTATGTTAGCGGTCAGCTGTGGAATGCCAACGATGGCGGAGTCTGGAGCAACATCGCTAATGGCACAGGAGAGTGGACTCCAAAGTCTGACGGTATCGCAGCCACCGAAATTTATCATGGTGCCATTTCCAAAACAAATCGAAATCTATTATATATAGGCACACAAGATAATGGCGGAATTTATTATAATAACGGTACCTTTTATAATAACAGGGGAGGCGACTTTGGTCCGTTTATGTGGTTTGATTATTCCGGTAATTTTTACTCTGAATCAGACGGAAGTAGACACATATATCCTTCGGATTCTGACATAAGCTTGAATCTGCCGGAAACTCCATCGGGTGGAAAATTTACTTTCACTGCCGTCAATGCCGACATTGCTTACCATGCTAATGCCGGAAAAATTTATCGTTGCATTAACCTTACTTCAGCTTCTCCTTCCTGGACACTTATTTACACCATACCATCTGGTAAAGTCAAAGACCTCCAGGTAGATCCTGGTAATGCCGATCGCTTGTATGTATTTACAGATTCACCTGCATTATATCGATCTGACAATGCGATGACTGCTGCCTCTTTTGCTCAGATAACTCTCCCTGTTCAATCCACTAATGGTTCTGTAGCTCCCATACCTAATTCAGATGTTGTATACTTAGGACTTGGAAATACGATCTATCGCTCTGCGGATAAAGGGACAACATGGACCACCACAAAAGGATTTCCTGCAGCAAAAGTGTTAAAAGTGGTAGCTGATTATAAAAGTACCAATGAGGCTGTCTATGCTTCTTATCCCTTGGGCGTATATTATAAGGACAACACTAAATCATCCTGGATAAATTATTCTTCAGGCCTTCCTATAATTTCCGAAATAGTAGATATGGACATTTACAATGATGGTATCTCTAAAGGGATATTGAATGCTTATTTTTATGGAAGAGGCGTATGGCAGAGTGATTTGGTTCCTCCTCCGAGTAACATTACGGTGGCTATGACTTCGCCTGCCAACAATACAACATTTAGCAGTCCTGCTACTATCAATCTTCAGGCAACAGCTTCCGTAAGCTCAGGAAATATTAGCAAAGTAGAATTCTATAATGGCACTACCTTACTAGGTACAAGCCTGTCCTCTCCACATGTTTATTCGTGGAATGGAGTATTGCCTGGAAATTACGATCTGACTGCCGTGGCTTATGATAATTTGGGAAATAAAAAAAGCTCTGCCTTAGTGACTGTTACGGTGACTTTTGTTTGCAATAAAGTTTCAGGGACTCCCTTTGGTACTTCTCCTTATGTAGCAGGCAGTGAATATGATAAAGCATTTGACGGAGATATAAATACAAATTTTAGTGCTAAATCAGCCAGTTCAGGTTATACCGGATTAGATCTTGGAACCGCAAAAGTTGTTACAAATGCCAGATATTATCCAAGATCATCGCAAGCAATAAGGATGAAAGATGGAAAATTTCAGGGTTCCAATACGTCCACTTCTGCTGGTTTTGTAGATCTCTACACCATCCCAACCGAGCCAAATTATGCCTGGCAAGACGTTAGTATACCAAACAGCACAGCCTACAGGTATTACAGGTATTTATCGCCAGTAGACGGTTATTGTGATGTGGCTGAAATTGAATTCTGTACTCATAATGAGCTTCCAACCATAAACCTTACAGCACCAATCCATAATGAGCTTTATACTGCTATTCCTGCGAATATAAATATTACGGCAGCTGCTTCTGATATGGATGGATCGATAAGTAAAGTTGAATTTTATCAGGGTGAGACTTTGCTTGGTATTGATACGTCAAGTCCTTATTCGTTTGACTGGACGGGAGTTCCCAGCGGTACTTATCAACTTCTTGCAAAAGCTTATGATAATCTAAATGCTGTAGTGGTTTCCTCTCCTATTACCGTCGTAGTAGGAAATCAAAAACCAACAGTTTCAATTATTTCACCCGACGATTATGCTGTCTTTGCAAATCCTGCAAATATTACTATTTATGCAACAGCCTCTGACGCTGACGGTACTATCAGTAAAGTCGAGTTTTACAATGGCTCCTCTTTGTTAGGGACTTCAACAACTAATCCATACAGTTACCATTGGGCAGATGTGCCTGTAGGAACTTACACGCTTACAGCTAAGGCGTATGATAATAATGGTGGAACTACAGACTCTTCACCCATAACTGTTAATGTTCCTTTCACTTGTTCTCCGCTTTCGGGCAGCCCTTTTGGCACTCCTCCCTATTACACATATGCTACCTATGACAAAGCATTTGACGGAGATCTAGGAACAACTTTTCAAGCCAGTACATCTAATAACGGTTATACCGGATTAGATTTTGGAACAGCAAAAGTTGTTAAAGCAATACGTTTCTATCCAAGGGCATCTAGAGAAAGTAGAATGAACGGAGGGAAATTCCAAGGGAGCAATGTTGCAGATTTCAGTAGTGGGGTAGTCGATCTATACACCATCCCTTCTATTCCAGTTCTAAAATGGAATGAGGTTGCGCTTTCCAATGAAACTACTTTCAGATATGTGCGTTATTTATCTCCGGCAGGGGGATATTGTAACGTAGCGGAAATTGAATTTTGCGGGTTAAACATTGTGCCAAAGGTAAACATTACTGCTCCGGCAAATGCTGCTACTTATGTTGCTCCGGCAGCAATTAATATTGCTGCTGATGCAAATGGTTCTGTAAGTAAAATAGAATTCTATATAGGAGCTTCTTTAATTGGTACCTCCACTAGCAGCCCATACAATTACAACCTTACAGGAATAAGTGGCGGAACTTACAATCTGACAGCAAAGGCTTATGACCCTGCCGGGGCAGTTGTTTCTTCAGCTCCCGTAAACTTTACTGTCATCAATAATATTGCTCCAACAGTAAGCATTACCGCTCCAGCCGACAATGCAATTTATGTTGCTCCAGCCACTTTCGCTATATCAGCTACAGCTAACGATGCCGACGGAAATATAGACAAAGTAGAATTCTACAATGGTCCTGCACTATTAGGAACCGTTAACGCAAGTCCGTATACTTTTAATTGGACCAGTGTAGCTGCCAGAACGTACACCTTAACGGCCAAAGCTTACGATAATAATGGAATTGTTACCACTTCGTCTGCGGTTTCGGTCAAAGTAAACCAACCGCCTACAGTGAATATTAGCAGTCCGGCCGACAATACAATTTATGTTGCTCCAGCCACCTTCGATATATCAGCCACCGCTAACGATACCGACGGAAGCATAAACAAAGTAGAATTCTATAATGGCCCTACACTATTAGGAACCGTTAATGCAAATCCGTATACTTTCAACTGGAACAGTGTAACTGCCGGAACATACACGTTAACGGCCAAAGCTTACGATAATAATGGAACTATTACCACTTCTTCTGCAGTTTCAGTCAGAGTGAACCAACCGCCTACAGTAAGTATTACCACTCCAAAGAATAATAGTAACTACATTGCTCCTGCTTCTGTTACCATTAATGCTACAGCTGCAGATACAGATGGAATTGTAAATAAAGTAGAGTTCTATAATGGAACTAATTTAATCGCTACTTCAACCACCTCTCCTTACACTTGTAATCTAACAAGTATTTCCGCAGGTGCTTACTCATTGACCGCTAAAGCCTGTGATGATAGAGGTACATGCACTACTTCTTCTGCAATTGCAATTACGGTAAATACACCTATCAATCAAGCTCCTTCGGCAAGCATTACTTCTCCTGCAACTAATACTGTATTTATTGCCCCTGCAAACATTACAATCAATGCTGTAGCTGCCGATTCTGACGGAACAATTTCTAAAGTAGAGTTCTATAACGGAGCAACTTTATTATCGTCTTCGACAACAAGTCCGTATACATACAATTGGGAAAATGTGATTGCGGGAACTTATGCCATAACGGTAAAATCATATGATAATGAAAATGCGACAGCAACATCAGCTGTGGTAAACGTGGTCGTTAATAATAATCAGGCTCCAACAGTAAGTGTTACTTCTCCGGTTAATAATACGGCATTCATTGCTCCTGCAAGCATTATAATCAATGCAGCAGCAGCCGATGCTGACGGAACAATTTCTAAAGTAGAATTCTATAACGGAGCAACCTTATTATCGACTTCAGCAGTCAGTCCGTACACCTACAATTGGGAAAATGTGACTGCGGGAACTTATCAGATAACAGCAAAATCATATGATAACGCAAATGCAACAGCAACATCAGCTGTGGTAAACGTAGTCGTTAATAATAATCAGGCTCCCACAGTAAGCGTTACTTCTCCTGGAAACAACACTGTATTCATTACTCCTGCAAGCATTACGATCAATGCCGTAGCAACCGATTCTGACGGAACAGTTTCTAAAGTAGAGTTCTATAACGGAACAACTTTATTATCGACTTCAATAACCAGTCCGTATACATACAATTGGGAAAATGTGACTACGGGAACTTATCAGATAACAGCAAAAGCCACAGACAATACAGGAAACCTGACCAGCTCTACTCCTGTAAATATTGTTGTGAAAACTAACCCGATAATTAGTATGATTTCTCCCTCTGAGAATGATCAGATAGTAGATCATGGAAGTGATGTTTTGTTCAAATTCAAGGTGACTGATCCTGATGCTGTAGTATCATCCATTATCATTAAAGACAATGGGGCGGTAATTTCTACAATAAGTAAACTTCCTTATTCATTTACCCTTACTAATTTAAGTTCGGGAGACCATTATTTCACCGCAACCGCTGTTCTTGAAAATGGTACCGAATATACATTTACAAGTTTGAATATAGTAAGTAAAAATTGTAAAAGTATGGAATGGAATACTTCAACTGATTATTTAATTGGAGATCAGGTAATCTACCAAAATAGTATTTACAGGGCTTTGGTAATTAACAAAAACAAACAACCGGATCAAGATAAATCCATTTGGTCTAAGATAGGAACTTGCGAGAATCTCTCCGTTGAAGATTTTCCTGCACCTAAATCTAAATACATCTTATATCCAAATCCATGCACCACACATTTCAACATCAAATTTATGGATTGTGCCGGAAAGAGTTTTTACTATAGCATAATGGATATGAACAGCAGGGTAATTAGAGAGAACAAAAGCGAGAGTATCAACAATGTTATATTTGAGAAAGAGGTAAACATTCAGGGGTTATCTTCAGGAACTTACATTGTAATTATTCATTTAGATGAGAAAGTATATAATGAAAAAATAATTATCATAGAAAAGCCTTCTATGTATAAGAAAAAGAGATAATGTTCTTTATCATTTTATGTTACGCAGAGAAAAATATTTAACATTTATAGCTTTTAGAAGTTGTGTAATCCTAACGCTTTACAATACTATAATCTATACCCTTTTTATTCAAGAGAAATTTCAAGTCAATTTATTACAAACCCCAAATTAAATGAAAAAAGCACACCTTTTAATAGCATTCTTTGTTGCTATCACAGCTTATTCACAACAAATTACCGACACTACCGAGCCAAAGAAATTAAATGAAATACATCTAATTACAGAACGCTACTCGAGGTCCACTCAGGATATGAAACACATTTCGAAAAAGGAAATAGAGTTTCAAAAAAGCCAAAATACTGCCGATTTACTAGCCAACACAGGTATAGTAGCTGTTCAAAAATCGCAGCAAGGCGGAGGAAGTCCCGTGTTAAGAGGGTTTGAAGCCAATAAGATTCTGCTTCTCGTGGATGGGATCAGAATGAACAACCTTATTTACAGAGCAGGGCATTTACAGAATATAATTACTGTTGACGAAAACTCGCTGGAACAGATTGATGTACTTTTTGGCCCCGCATCTACTATTTTTGGAAGCGACGCGTTGGGTGGTGTTATTAATATGAGAACCAAAAACCCCATGTTTCTTACCCAAACGAATAACAAGGTGTTTTCAGGAAATTTAATGTCAAGATACAACAGTGCCAATAAAGGATTAACACAATATTTTGATCTTAATTTTGCAGGTAAACGATGGAGTTCTCTATCGTCTTTCTCGTATAATAGTTATGGAGATTTGAGAATGGGAGGTAATCCTAAGGGAAAGAATGAATCTTTTGGCGAGCGCCCTCAATATGTTGAAACTTCGAATAATGTAGATTATTTGGTGCAGAATGAGAATCCGCTTATTCAGAAGTTTTCCGGATATAAGCAATATAATGCCATGCAAAAGATCATCTTTCAACAGGATGAAAATACGCAGCACAGCCTGAATCTACAGTATTCGACTTCTACAGACGTGCCAAGATATGATCGTCTTACTGACCCATCGGGTTCGGGGCTGAAATATGCTGTTTGGAATTACGGTCCGCAAAAAAGATTTCTTTCGGCTTATAAATTTTCGAAACAAAAGGCCTTGTTCGACAGTGATATGAATCTTGGCGTAAGCTACCAAAATATTGAAGAAAGCAGAATCTCAAGAAAATTTAACGATAACAAAACTAAAACTCAGCTCGAAAAAGTAAATGTATTTGCTGTTAATGCCGATTTCAGAAGAAAACTTGGCAAGGGTGATTTTCTTTACGGAGCCGAATTCTTTTATGACAATCTGAATTCGACTGCTACTAGTTCAAACCGCGTCACAGGTATTGTGACTCCAACAGATACTCGTTACCCAAACGGTATAAACCACACTTTAAGAGCAGATATTTTTGCAACTTATAATGAAAAAATAAACGAAACTACTTTCTATAATTTGGGTATGCGTACCGGTTATTCTGCCTTAAAAAGCACTATTGCCAATAATTCTTTTTTCCACCTTCCGTATAACATCATCGAGCAGAGCAACTTCACGTATAGCGGTACTGCCGGAATTATGAAGAATATTAAGAGCACTAAATTGGTTTTCAATCTGGCTTCGGGTTACAGAGTTCCAAACGTGGATGATTTAGGAAAGCTTTTCGAATCAATGCCTGGAACCTTAATTGTACCGAATAAGGATATTGCTCCTGAGAAATCAGTAACGGCCGATTTGACTGTAGCATTTGGGCAGGGAAAGAGAATTCAGTTTGACAATACGGTGTACTATACCCGCCTTTTTGATGCCATTGTTACCGATCATTTTTTGTACAATGGACAGAGTTCTGTGATTTACGAAGGAGTAAACAGCGAGGTATTTGCCATGCAAAACAAAGGAAATGCTTATATAGGCGGTTTTTCTTCTTCCCTGAAAATCGCCATTACAAAACCACTGACGATTTATGGTATGGCAACTTTTACCAAAGGGGAAATAATGAACAGTACAGGGAATACTCCGTTGGATCATATCTCTCCAATGTACGGAAAAACAGGATTGAAGTATGAAAATAAAAGGATGCTTCTGGATTTCTATATGTTATTTAATGGCAGGAAAAATAGTAGTGATTATGCCCTGAATGGTGAGGACAACGAAAAATATGCCCCTAAAGGAGGTATGCCGTCATGGCAAATCCTTAATTTCAAAACAGCCTTTTTTATCGATAAGAATCTGTCAGTTTATGCCGGAATTGAAAATATTTTAGACCTGCAATACCGTGTTTTTGCATCGGGGATCAATGCATCGGGCCGAAATATATCCGTATCAGCAAAATACCAATTCTAATATAAAATTCAGATTTATAATCTCAACGAACAAAAAATCCATCTGAATAATTCGAAATTGGTTGCTTTAAATAAAAGCTCCGGTCCTTCAAAATAACTCAAAACACAAAAAGACCGTTTCGTTACCCGAAACGGTCTTTGTTAATACTATTTAAAAGCTGGTTTCTCTTTTGCTGTTTTTTCTACATTATTTTAATCCAATAAATTCACAAAACACCTTGTGCTTTCTATTAGAAATGGGCAATCTCATGTTATTTGTCATTTCACAGAAAAACCCCTCATTTTTTTTAATCCTATTGACATGAGCTATATTAACGATATACGATTGATGAATTCTGAAAAAAAACTCATCCCCAAGATCACTTTCATATTTACCTAAATTCTGACATGCAACATATTGTTTACCATCAAGTGTAAAAATACTTGTGTATCGCCCATCTGCAATACAACAAATAATTTGATCCGTTTTAATAAAATCAACTTTATCAAAAGAGGATATCAGAATATACTTTTTCACTTTACTATCCATAGCTTATTTTTATTAATTGATACACAAATTAATCTTAACCTTCTACCAAACGTATATTCGTTAAATTTTTAGACGGGGTTAATTCAATACCTATAAATATAGGTTCCGGGTCTCCAAAAAAGACGTCTCACTTCATTACAAACTCGCCTACTAGACAAAAAAAGTATTCCTTCTTTTCGCTTCCTTTTCACGCCCAAAACCTATATTTCTATGGGTTAAATTATTATTTAAAACTTATAGTTTAGTCCCGCACTGATAATTCCCCTATACCCGAATCCTACTTCGGCAAACGCTCCAAATTTTTTACCTACGCGAATACCTGCAGGATTAACCTGGAAAGCAAAATCAGTAGTATTGTCTTTAACAGCTGCTTTGTTCGGTTCTGTACTTGTATACTTGTCCAGAATAACACCTGCAGCAGCCGAACCATAAAAATCCAGCCAAGCTGTTTTTATATAACTAAACGACATGGCTGGCATCACCATAAAATAGTTATTGGTTCTCTTAGCAATAGCTTTGTTATTTTTGTCAAATTGCTCGGTTTGTTCCTGCTGAAAAGCGACATCACCACCTACTCTTATTCGTTCGGTAATTTGATTTCTATACCCTAACCCAAAATTCCCGGAAGATGTGGTCTTAGAATTTAGTTTTTGCCCCAGAATTGCGGAAGACAATGCATTCGAAAAACCATCAGCAAAGCTAATTGGTATACCATCGCTATAGGTTAGGTTTACTTCATGCTTAGCTGTTTCTTGTGCTTTTACGACCAGTGTACTGAATGTTAAAAAAACGGTACTTACAATAATTGATTTTTTCATCTGTTTTAATTATTTTAGTTAAATTCGTGGCAAGAACTATTTATTGCCCTATTACTAATACGCTAAAAATTAAAATACCCCTACGCTACACTAAAATTTTAAATTTTATCCCTATGTTTTCAGGATATGAATGAGGACTTAAAGCATTTTAAACAATTATTCTCCGAGCTTTACCAGCCATTGTGCAATCATGCCTATAAATATCTTCAGGATAGGGACGAAAGTGAAGATGTGGTGCAGGAACTGATGATTAAAATATGGGAAACCCGCAAGGATTTACTTTCTGAAAAGAGTCTTAAATATTACCTGTATATAGCGGTTAAGAACCGGTGCATAACCCTTCTGAGAAAAAAAACTTATATGCTTGACATTGATGAAATGTCGATCGATATTGCCGAAGAAATTCCCGAAACTAAACCCTTACCAGATGCGAATCAGCTTATAGAAGAGGCGTTTAACGGAATTCCACCAAAATGTCTTGAAATTTTTAAACTGAGCCGTATTGAAAATTTAAGCTATAAACAAATTGCGGAGAAATTAGAAATATCAATAAAAACAGTAGAAAACCAGATGGGTAAAGCCATCAAACACATACGGGAGTTTGTCAAACAGCATCCCAACTTAATTCTTTTATTTAAGATATGGTATTTTAGTCATTATATCGTGGGGGTTTTGAAAGAATTTGTGTTTTATTTAAAAGAGGTATAACCATGGACAACCAAGATATTAATATATTATTAGCAAAGCATTTTTCAGGAGAAACGAAACCTGAAGAAGAAGCCGTATTAATGAATTGGATCAAAGACAATCCTGACGAATATATTTCGCTTAAGATTTTCTTTGCAGAAAGTCAGCAATTAGATTCTCCTCAGTTATTTGACACCAACCATGCCTGGGAACGTATCGCTCCACATTTATCCTCCACAAAGGGAACTGTATTTCAATTGTACAAAAAATACATCTATGCCACAGCAGTTGCCGCCGTTTTCATTTTAATAAGTACGTTTACTTTTTTGTATGCGAATGCCGAGATAACGGTTCAGACCGCTAATGGACAGGTAAAAAGTATCGAATTGAGCGATGGTTCTTTAGTTACGCTGAACGACAACTCGAGTATTACCTATAAAAGATTTTTATGGAACAACCGTACTGTCAGCTTAAAAGGAGAAGCTTTCTTTGAAGTAGAACACGACAAAAGCAGACCTTTTTCTGTAAATACAGGTACCCTATTAGTAAAAGTTTTAGGAACTTCTTTTGTTGTAAAAACAACAGAAAAAGAAAAATCGGTGGCAGTGGTTACAGGAAAAGTGAACGTTACCGCCAATCCTATCCAACAAACAGTCATTCTGGAGAAAAACCAGGCGGTTCATTACGCTTCCAACAAATTAATTAAAAGTGATACAGCCGATAAAAACTTACTTTCATGGAAAACAAAGTCTCTTTCTTTCGAAAATACCCCACTTCAAAAAGCATTTGAGGATATCGAAAACTGTTATCATATTAAAATACAGGTGGAAGGAAAAATCTCTGATTCCTGTACCGTTACCGCCAATTTTAAAAACGAATCGATAAAAGAGATATTTGAAGAATTCCGTTTATTGTTTGGGCTTAGTTATACACAAAAAGGCAATACGATTTCGGTGAAAAACATATCTTGTGAAAAGTAATTTTTTCAAAAATAACTGGTTAACCATTACCTCCTGTTTTATACTTTTTTTTGGTGCCGGATCCGTACAAGCTCAAAAGATAAGCTTACTGGAAAAAAAGATTACTATCGAAAGAGAAAATGATAGTATCGGAGCTTATATTACCTCGATTATAACACAAGGTGTAAATTTATCTCTAAGCAACAACAAGCTCAATCTGGGCAAAAAGATAAAGATCAGCAAAGGAACCTATAAATTGAGAACGCTTCTAAATCTTCTTTTTGCATCAGAATCCGTAAAATTTCTGGAAAGAGACAGTAAAATAATTATCTACACGGTTTCGCGAGCTCCCGATCCCTTTACTATTAGCGGATTTGTTTATGCAGGAGACAGCAAAGAAGCGCTACCCTACGCTACCGTACGGGTTTTAAACACAAACATTGCTGTTAATTGTAATGATTATGGTTATTATACGATAACATTACCCGAAAACAAGTACATTATAAATGTGAGTTATACCGGTTTTACTTCGCAAACCGATACGATAACCGTAAACAATACCATTAAAAAAAACTTCAATCTTGCAATGGGGCTGTCCCTTGCTACGGTTGAGATCAAATCATCAAAAAAACCTCTAAATGAGCTTTCCAGCATAGTAGATACTCAGCATGTCAACACTCTTCCCTTTCTAATGGGGCAGTCAGACCCGCTAAAACTTCTTACGTTAAAACCAGGCACCTATGGCAACTCTTTAAATGTAAGAGGAGGCTCAACCGACCAGAATTTGGTTTTATTAGATGGTGTTCCAATTTACAACTACAATCATTTTACCAATTTATTATCTATTTTCGATTCGCAGGCCATCAAACAAATCAGTTTTTTCAAAGGAGGCTTTCCGGCTCGTTACGAAGGAAGACTCTCGTCAGTCATAGATATTAAAACAAAAGATGGTGACATGCAGTCCTACCATGGGGCGGTTAATATTGGCTTACTAACGGGTTCTGCAATGATTGAGGGACCTATTGTAAAAGACAAGGTATCTTTTATGATTAGCGCCAGGAGAAGCTGGATCGATGCTTTGACTAAAGTGCTTTTTGACAAGGATTTTAATTTTAAATATCGGATGTACGATGCCTATTTTAAAATTAACTATTTTATTGATCCGTCGAACAGAATCTATCTGGGTGCCTATACCGGCGGAGATCTTATCGGTGCAAATTTTTTTTCTTCCGAACCACCCCAGCTTACCTGGAACAACAGAACACTTTCTTTACGCTGGAACAGGGTGTACAACCCCAGACTGTTTCAGAATTCGGTTTTATTGTTAAGCAACTATGACAACCAGTTTGCAAATGATGGTATAGAAGAAATCAGAAAGTTTCGTATTACAGACGTTGGTATTGAAAACAACCTGAATTATCACTGGTCGTCTTTCCTAAATAGCGCAATCGGTTTAAGAGTAAACATGACCTCTTTTTCCAGTAAAAACACAGGTAATGATCAACATATAAAGTCATTACATTTCAAAACCTATTGGGATAATGATATAACCTTGTCGGATAAATTTCGAATGAAAGCCGGTCTTCATTATGCAACATTTTTTACGCACGACAAAGTTTACAATTCTTTCCAGCCCCGTACCAATTTGGTTTATAAGTACAATAATTCTAATAGTTTCTTTGCCTCCTATGCTATAATGGAACAGTTTTATCATCAAATTGTCGAAAATACCTATGCTTTACCCTCAGATTTACGCATGCCGAGTTCAGATCAGTTACCTCCCGAAAAGGCTTTTATTTATGAGGTAGGCTATGAAAAAACTTTAACCAAAGGATATATCAGACTGCAGTTTTACGAAAAAAAAGTATCCAATATTTTAATGTATAAACCTCTTTATGATACTTCAGATCAAAACAAAACACAGCCCCCTCTGATCGGGTCCGGTAATTCAAGAGGTTTGGAACTTGAATTTTCCAAGCAGTTCAAAAAATTTGACGTACAGGCATCCTATACCCTGAGCAAAGCAACAGTGAGGTTTCCAACGATAAATAACGACCAGACCTTTAATTCTCCAAACGATATAACCAATCAGATAAAAGGAGCCGTTACCTGGAATATTAATCAATCCTGGGTACTATCAACCCTGTTCAATTATAGCTCCGGCGTTTTAATCTCGGCGCCAGATTCTTTTTCCTATAGCGATAAAAAAGACTCCTATTTACTGGATCCGAACCAAAACAATGAAATATCGAAACCCAATAACTACCGCTTACCGAGAAATTACAATGTCGATATTGGCGTCTCAAGAACCAAAAAAACGAAATCCGGCAACCAAGCGAGATTGTATTTTGGAGTTAACAATCTCATAGGACAATCTCCACCGTTTATCCTTGAAACAAGTTTAACTAATGGTGTATTTAATTTAGAACAAGTTAGGATGTTTAAATATTTTCCTTACGTTGGCTATACTTATATTTTTGGGGCGGCTAAGGAAAAGTTAAATTAATTCCCGGAATCTCTAAAAAGCAAAGCACAAAAAAAAGCCTCTACATTACTGTAAAGGCTTTATTCTAGTAGTGGTCCCACCTGGGCTCGAACCAGGGACCACCTGATTATGAGTCAGGTGCTCTAACCAGCTGAGCTATAGGACCGGTTTGAGGATGCAATATTACTACTATTTTTCATTCACTCCAAATATTTTGGGAGATGATTTGTATTTAATTTCAAACAACACCCTATGTTTCTTGAAACACAATTGATTTTCAACTGCTTATTTCCAATCCAAAAAAGATTTTTTTTTATCTAATTTCCTGACAAAGCTCCACCAAAACACCATTCGTATTCTTTGGATGTAAAAAAACTACCAACTTATTGTCGGCGCCTTTCTTCGGAACGTCGTTAATCAACACAAAACCTTCGTTTTTCAGGCGGGCAATTTCGGCATGAATGTCTTCGACATCAAAAGCGATATGGTGTATCCCTTCTCCTTTTTTCTCCAAAAACTTCGCAATAGGACTTTCCGGATTGGTCGCCACCAAAAGCTCAATTTTGTTGGTTCCGGTTTGGAAAAACGAAGTTAAAACGCCCTCGCTCTCTACCGATTCCATTTTATACGACGGAACTCCTAATAATTTTTCGAATAACACATTGGCATCTTCCATATTCTTCACCGCGATTCCGATATGCTCAATTTTATTTACCATAATCTCTAAAATTTAATTCCAATTATTGATTTACATACGTATTAAAGTAACCACATTCAGCAATAACATCCTGATAGTACTTCGTATCCGAATAGTCTTTTTTCAAGGCTTTAAAACCGCTCCAGGCAAGAAAATTAATTTTATCCTCGTCGGCTTCCCACCAGTTCTTAAGATTGTTGTACTTGTTATTATAGTATTCGTTACGCTCACATTTTGCCAGCATATAAATACATTTTGCTTTTTGCTCCTTTGTGGTTGCCGCTTCCAGTGCTTTTTGATAGTACATTTTAGGAAGATCACAATTGGTAATCATTCGCTTCATCGAATCTCTAAACGAATACGGACTTGAACCATAGCCCACAATACTCGTTTCATAAAAAGTTCTTGCGTTTCCAAAATGGGTAATGTTGTAAAACGCATTCCCCAGCAACAAACTATTGGTGTACACCTCTTCTTTTTGAGCCAGCTTGTCCTGCATGGCTTTAATAGTATTCAAAAACTCAATTTGAGAATATTTCTTTTTCTGATTCGCCGTATGATCACAATCGTGACAGTCTTTGATATTTCCATTAAACGGATTTCCTAAGAGAACCGCATACTGCACAGAATCTGCCTGTTGAATAAATGTGATTGCCTCTGCAATTTTATTTTTGTAAGTCGCCTGAACCGCCTGAAAACTATTGATGTCTTTTAATTTCAGATAATAAATCCCCACTCCGATCTTCTCTATCTCAGATTTGTTGGACTTGGTCAAAAATGCTTTCATGTCGAGTAAATTCTTTTCGTTGTCATAATAGGCATTTCCTCCACCCCAATAATAAGAATTAGAATGTGAATCACCGCCAAACAACTCTACCATCACCGGATTTGATTTTGCTCTGTACAATGTGGCTAAGTAATTTTTACTCCATTGTGCTGCATTTTGATAACGAAACTCCTGTCCTTTATAGGTTTTAGGAAGCTCCTGATACAGCCAGTTCAAATCGGCCAAAATCGTCTTTTCATTTTTATCGGTAAGCTTATCAATTTTACTCAGATTATTTACAAAACGAAGCAACCTCAACTGATAGCCCGCCAATTCAGTTTTAGGCATTGTTTTCTCTGCTTTATTAAGATTGCTATCCGCCACAGCATAATCTCCTTTTAAAGTTTGCAAATACCCCAATGAAATATCCCATAAATAAGGCTTCTCTGTATTTCCGGCAGCTGCAATTTTCGCTACCAAATCAAAAGCTTTCGTTTTAATCACGGCTTTATTGGCTTCCCTGTTTTCCACAATCGTCTGCTTTTCCGCTGGTGCGTTGTAGTCGTCAGAATTGGTTTTTACTTCAAACGAATTATTAATATCCTGCTCCTGTTGGTTCACCAATCGCGTTAACAGGTAATTCAAATGTTCGCTTTTAGGATCTAAATCGTAGATTTTTGCGATTGCCTCCGCCTCATCTTTATAAAAACCATGAACGGCCCAAAGCGCTGCTTTTTCTTTATTGTTTTTAGCCATCGCCAATGACTTAATCCAATCGGCATCGTTTTTCGGTTTGAAACAATAAGCCGTAACGGTTCGCAATTGCGGACATTTATCAAACACTTTTGCGTACAAATAATTAGAGGTTGCAAACTTATTTTGCTGATGATTAACTCCGGCCACATACGAAAGCGCACGATAGTACAATACATTTTTAGGAACCGAGGCTTCGGTTTTATTAAAAAATTCAATTGTTTTTTTCTTATTGCTGCTATAAAAATAAGCCTTCGCGGTAAGAAACCAATACCTGTTTTTCAAAAACGGATCGGCGGTTGTATTGTACACGTTTTCAATAGACTGAATCATCTTCAGGTCTTTAAACGTTTTTGCCACAGCCGGATCGTAACTCCAGTAATCTTCACCAATAGAAACGGTTTCGATTTTTTGTGCCAGATACAAAAACTCTATAAAGCTTTTAATTTTAGCCTCTTTCAGGTTGATTTTTTTCCCCCATTTCAAAGAGGTCTGATTTTCTTTCTTGTTCTTATAAAAAACATGAAGCTGTGTAATATCTGCTTTATTTTGAGCCGTTTTTTTCTCTGAAGAATACATCGGTGTTTTCTCTCCAATTAAAAAATAATTGACTGTTGCAGTATCTGCCTTGCCTTTTAAATAAGTCTCCCAATCGGATTTTATATCTTCATTAAATCTGGAATTGTGCTCGGTATCAAAACCAATTCCATAAAAAATATCACCCGATAAGAAAAGCGGGGCATACGATTTATCTGCAAAAGCTTCAGGCGTAAAATTGGAATTATAACCAAAAAAGTCCCAATCATCCCCACCTCCACAGGCATAGATTATCCCATATACAAAAAGTAAAGCGGCACTAGAAACAAGAAACAACTTGTTCAAAAATATTCTTTTCATAGTTTTTTAAATTGAATTCGTCTAAATCGTAAAATATAATTTCTTTTGGCTTTTGAGCTACATTTTCTTCCAGCTCTTCTGCCATTTGTTTTAAATCTTCTGCTGCAATCGCCTCTATTTTCAACAGATCATTTTCTTCGTAAAATACTCCGTTTTTATAATTGGACTTTTTCACTTTAAAAAAGATCTTGCTCAGCTGCTGAAAATTTGGATCGCTTTTAAGTTCGCTCACATTCATTTTGGATCGCAAACCAATCACTCTTTGGTTTCGGATGTGCACTCCCCAAGAATATATAGGCAAAGCAAAATCAAGGTGCAGTGGGTAATTTTTAAGGCTCTTCAAATACCGTGCAGCGATTTTCTGATCGTATATGGAGTTTAGCGAATCAGGCGCAATGGACCCCATATTGTAATACATCAAAACTCCGGAATCAACATTCGGGATTTTGGTTTTCTTAAAATATTTTACCTGATGCAAGCGAATTGTAGCCGAAAGTTTTTGCTTCGAAAGTTCTTTCACACGCTCTATAAACTTAAGATAATTGTCTTTGCTCTTCAACGTCCAGTCACAATCAATTTGGATTTCATGAGAGGCGATTTTATTCTTTGTATTGATTTCTTCTACCAGATGAACTGTTTTTTGAGCCAAATCATTAACATCAAGATGAGGCATAGACATCACTTTGTTTTGAATAAAAACTACCGGAACAACTTCAAAAGCTTTGATATTTTCCTGAAAGCGTATAGGACTTAACGGAATAGGTTCCCGCGTTTGAGGATGCAAACCAATATCAAAATACCGAATGTAAAGTTTACTAACATCATTATCTTTCAACAGCTGTTTTTCTGTTTCAGATAGTTTCAGGATGGTTTTCCAATAATAAAAAGCAACAATTGGCTTTTCATTTTTACTGCAGGAAATCAGAAAAAAAATCAGGAAACCAATAAAAAATCTTTTTATCAAAACTCAGGAGAAATTATATTTGAACCCAAAAGTAAGAAATTATATGCTGTTATGGTCCTGAAATTTCAAAAAAACAGCAATTGGCGAAAGCTGTAAATCCTAATAAATGGATAAAAAATTTCAATTAAAGCAAATATAATCGTTATTTTGTGCTATTAAATTTTAGAAACCGTTATGTTGAAAAACAACCTCAGATATATTGCATTTTTATTGGTCTTTTTTATGTTGAGCTGTGCCAAACGAGGCAGCATTACCGGTGGCCTAAAAGACACTTTGGCTCCCGTTTTAAGATACAGTTCGCCTAAAAATTTCAGCACTAATTTTACAGGAAATGAAATTATTCTGGGATTTGATGAGTATGTAAAACTTAAAAACCTCAACAAACAGCTTATCATTTCACCTCCAATGAAACGTGAGCCGTTAATTTTACCCACTACTGCAAGTAAGGTAATCACTATAAAAATAAAAGATACTTTACAGCCTAACACGACTTACAGTTTTAACTTCGGACAAAGTATTGCAGACAATAATGAAGGGAATTCGATGAATCAGTTTAAATATGTTTTCTCGACAGGACCCCATATTGACTCGCTTTCGATCGGCGGACAAATTAAAGATGCGTATGAAAAAAACGTTGATAATTTTGTTTCGGTAATGCTGTATGAAGTCAATGATACTTATAAAGATTCTTTGATTTACAAACAAAGCCCACGCTACATCACAAACACGCTGGACAGTTTGCGTACTTTTAAATTAGAAAATTTAAAGGCCGGAAAATACCTGTTAGTAGCCCTGAAAGACAAAGGAAACAACAACAGATACAACCCTAAAGACGACAAAATCGGGTTTATCAAACATTATATCACCGTTCCGAACGACACTATTTTTGAGCTCGAATTATTTAAGGAAACACTTCCTTTTAAAGCCGTAAAACCCATACAGGCATCGGGAAATAAACTCTATCTTCCTTATGAGGGCAAACAAAACTTCAAACTTTCCAAACCAAAAGTTGTCCTGAAACATGGCAATGAAACTTTGGAAACTATTGTTACTGCTCTTCCTAAAAAAGATTCATTACAAATTTGGTACAAACCTTTAAAAGCAGATTCTTTAGCTGTAGAAGTCAGCAAAGAAAAATACAACAAGAGGTTTAGTTTAAAAGTGAAAGACCAAAAGAAAGACACGTTAAACATAACTGCCGTACAAAACGGAACGATCAATTTCAGAGATCGTTTTACCTTAGAATCGGCCACTCCGCTGGTAAAGTTTGACAAAGCAAAAATCCAACTAACTAACAAAGATTCGCTTGGGGTAGCTTTCACCACAGAATATGATGAATTTGAACAAAAGTTCTATGTTGATTTCAAAAAAGAACCTCTTGAAAAATACACTATGACCTTTTTACCGGGTGCACTGACTGATTTTTATGACAAATCGAACGACACCCTGTCCATCAAACTAAGCACAAAAGAGCCTGCCGATTACGGAAATCTTGTTTTGAACCTGCAGAATGTAAAACGTTTTCCAATTATAGTCGAAGCTACTAATGCAAAAGGCGATGTGGTATATGCCAGCGATTACTCGGAAGGCAAAACTAAAATTGAATTTAATTTATTGGTTCCTGATAAATTTACAATTCGAATAATCTACGACGACAATAAGAACAAAATTTACGATTCGGGAGATTTCCTAAATAAAAAATATGCCGAAGAAGTATTCTATTTCCAAACCAGTGTAGACGTCCGAACCAATTGGGATGTCGATCAGGCCATTGATTTAAGTGTTCCGTACAATCCTGAAGTGGAGAAAAAACAAATCGAGAAAAAGAAAAAAGAGGAAGAGAAGAAAAGAAAAGCATTCTAGATTTTAATCCCTGAGTACCGCGCTATGGAAAACGATTTGATTGAAAAAGAAAACTGGCTGAAAAGAAACTGGAAATGGTTTTTACCCTCCACTCTTTTCTGTATCCTTTTGATAGTGCTTTTGGTCAGCTCAACTTCTAAAGAAGGCATAACCGATATCGCTCAGGCCTATTCGGACCAGCTGCTTTTTGAAAAGGCAATTGATAAGGCCAATGAAAATGCAAACACTCTTGAAAACATAGGGAAAATTGAACCGCTCGACAAACTCGCTATCCTCGAAGGAAACATCGTTTATTCGAACAACCACAATACGGTCAACTTGTCCGTGAGGATTAAAGGAACCAAAAAGAAGGGCAAACTAGACATAGCTGCCGTGAAAAAAGGAGCTGAATGGGAATACAAAAAAATTGCTGTTCGCACTAAAAATCCCGAAAATGAAATCGTAATCTTAGACGAACTTCAAAAATAATCTTTACAATTAGCGTCAAAAATCAATACTAAACTGGTCTTTATCGCTTAAAAAATCGAGTTTTTTTCGGGTTTCCAACATCACATTTTTATCCAGTTCGACCACAAAAACAGCTTCGGTTTCCTGTGGCTCGAGAATGTAATTTCCTAAAAAGTCAATCGCTTGTGAGTGTCCGATATGCTCGTAATTATTGGCATCCAAACCTACGCGGTTAACTCCAACCACATAACTTAGATTTTCGATCGCACGCGCTTTAAGCAAAGCATCCCAGGCATTGGTTCTTACTTTTGGCCAGTTGGCCACATACAGCAGCAAATCATAATTCTCCACATTTCTGGCAAATACCGGAAATCTCAAGTCATAACAAACCTGCAAACAAATCTTCCAACCGAGATATTCCACAACTACTTTTTCGTTTCCGCTGGTATAGAATTGATCTTCTCCTGCAAGCGAAAACAAATGGCGCTTGTTGTAATACTGAATTTCACCTGACGGAAAAACAAATACCATCCGATTGTAATACTTCTCATTTTCAACAACAACCAGACTTCCCGCGATAGCAACATTTTTCGTTCTCGCCAGAGACTGGATCCACGAAATAGTCTCCCCCTGCATCGTTTCGGCAACTGCAGCGGCGTTCATCGTAAATCCCGTTGAAAACATTTCCGGCAACACGATCAAATGGACTTCGGAATCGATTTGATTGATTTTGGATTCAAACTGCTTTTTATTTTCTAAAGCATTTTCCCAATAAAGATCTGATTGTATAAGTGCGATTTTCATACCGTAAAAATACTTTTTTTTAAACAAAATGCCCAATTAAGATTTAGGTTTCACAAAATTTAGATTAAAGAGCCGCAAACCCAGTAAATATCGGATTTTTCAGAATAAAAAAACATTATCTAAAAAAATTATGCGAAAATATTGCATAAATTATGCAAAAATATTGCTATCAATGAATATAATTTATATATATTTGACCGCTGATTCAAAAACACAACATCCTAAAAAACACTTAATTATGAAAAAACTCCCAATTTCAAAGGGCGCACCGCCAACACTATTTCTGACAAAAGCCAACAACTTCATTGCAATAAAAAAGCAAAAAACTAAAATACCATAAACCTATCCGCCATTTTTTTAAGTGTAGTACTAAAATTACAATCAAAACTAAACCACTAGTAAAAGTACCACATTTCCGTTTGCAATAATTCGTCGTCAGGAAACGAATTAAAGCTCCTTCACTTTTCAGTGAAAGCAATAAAAAACAACCGATCATTAACCCTCAACTAACTAAAAACCACAAAAGAATGAAACAAACTATTTTATTATTTATGTTCTTTTTTACGCTGCAGGTCACACTGGCACAAGTAAAAACAATCAAAGGAACAGTTACCGACACTAACGGCATATCGATACCGGGAGCATCTGTAACCATAAAAGACGAAAGAAAAGGCACCACTACCGATTTTGACGGCAAATTCTCTATTGATGTAGAAAAAGGAAAAACCTTAGCCATTTCGTTCTTAGGGCTAGAAACACAAAATATTCTTATAGGCGACTCCAACACTGTTACTGTAAAATTAAAAGAAGCTGCTGCCACAGCCCTTTCGGGAGTTGTCGTTACCGCATTAGGCATAAAAAGAGAAAGAAAAGAACTGGGTTATTCCTTTCAGGACGTAAAAGGAAAAGATTTGGCAGACAATCCTACCCTAAGTGTCGCTCAATCTCTATACGGAAAAGTAGCAGGGGTTAACATTTCTCAAACCACAGGAGGTTTTGGGGGTAGTTCCCGTATTGTAATCAGAGGAAACCGATCGATTAGCGGTGACAACCAGCCTTTATTTGTGGTTGACGGGGTTACTTTAGGAAATACCGGACTGGCCGCAATAACCGATTCTAAATCGGGACGATATTCAGAAGGGGCCGACAATGGAGACGGACTATCGAGTTTAAACATGGATGATATCGAAAACATTTCGGTACTAAAAGGAGGAGCGGCCAGTGCGCTTTACGGCGAACGTGGTGCCAATGGAGTTATCGTTATTACCACTAAAAAGGGAAAAAGAAGCTCTTTAAAAGCCGAATATAACGGCACAACTACCTTTGACCAAATCAATACAACGTATAAAGATTTCCAAAGAGAATATGGCACAGGATCCAACGGAGTACTTCCAAATCCAAATGACATTGCAAATGGAAAAAATGCTACTACCAGCGCCTGGGGACCAAAATTCGGGTCGGCCGGCAACACTACAACACGAATCTTTGATGGCTCTTACAAACCTTATGAAAATGTAAAAGACAATATTAAAGATTTTTTCAGAACCGGAGTAAGCGTAAACAACAGCTTTAGTTTATCAGGAGGAGGGGACAACACCAGCTTTAGATTAAACTACTCCAATCTTGATGCTACTGACATCGTTCCTAAAAGCGGCCTGAAAAGAAACACTTTCACGTTAGGGGTTAACTCTCAGATACAAAAGCTAACACTGGATGCCAAATTTAGCTATGTTACAGAAAACACAGACAACAGGCCTTCCTTATCAGACGATGCCGGAAATCTCGGACTATCTGTTGCTGCAATAGCACCAAACATTGATCAGGCCTGGTTAAAAAATTATGAAGACCCAAATGGCGTATATTACCCATGGAACGCAGACGCCAACAGGTTAAATCCTTATTTTGTTATAAACGAAAATAAAAATGAAACCAAAAAGAACAGAATACTGGGTAATTTCAGTGCCACCTATGCCCTTACTAGCTGGTTAAGCGCTACCGCAAGAGCCGGAATTGACCGCTTTACATTTGAAAGCTCCGA
Organism: Flavobacterium sp. N502536; assembly: GCF_025947345.1. Lineage (NCBI taxonomy): Bacteria > Pseudomonadati > Bacteroidota > Flavobacteriia > Flavobacteriales > Flavobacteriaceae > Flavobacterium > Flavobacterium sp. N502536. Next base: position 1,386,845 of record NZ_CP110011.1, read on the forward strand.
TTTTGTCAACGCCGGAAGCACCTGGCTATCCAGACAAAACGGATCTTTAATAAACAGCAACACAACCTTTCAGGAATACAATACAGAAGCGTTATTAAATGCTCAGAAATCATTTGGCGATTTTAACGTAACCTTTGGTGTTGGAGCTAATCAAAGAAATTCTCAAAGAATCGTTTCCGGAGTTGCGCTTACCGACATGATTACCAACGGAATCAACAAACAAGCCAACTTCCAGTCCAGCATTCTAAGTCCGAAAACAAACGACGAAATTTTGGTACGTTCCGTATACTCGTACTTAAGAACCAATTATAAAAATTATTTGTTTTTAGATTTCACCGGACGTAACGACTGGAATTCAACCTTAGCCTCGGCCGTGAGCTCCTCTAACAACAATAATTATTCTTACTTTTATCCTTCGGTATCTTCCAGCTTTATCTTTACGGATGGTTTCGACATTAAAAGTGATGTTTTAACTTTTGGAAAAATCAGAGCTTCCTGGGCAGGAACCGCAAAAGCACTGGAAACACCATACAGCACAGCACTTAATTACAACATACAAACGAAACCGCTTTTAGGAAACCCCATTGGTTCAGTAGCCAACAGTATCATTCCAAACAACACCTTAAAGCCAGAATTCACTACAAGCTACGAAGCAGGAGTTGACTTAGGTTTTTTTAAAAACCGTTTACAACTTGATTTTTCTTATTATTATACCAAAACAAAAAACCAGTTAATTGTATTAAATACTTCACAAACTTCAGGTTTTGTTGGCGCCAATGCCAATGCGGGTACCGTTGAAAACCAAGGTTTCGAAGCCTTAATAACCGCCGGAATTTTCAGAAACCCGGAAGGATTCAATTGGGACATTACCTTAAACTTTGCAAAAAACGAAAACAAACTACTGGAATTAACCGACAAAACCGACCTTCAAGTGATCTCGAATGCACGATGGGCCGGAGCACAAATTGTGGCCAAAGTAGGAGAAAGTTCTACGGAAATCTACGGAAGAAAATTCCAAAGATCACCTGATGGCCAAGTAATCATAGGAGCAAACGGGCTTCCACTGTTAACCGATGGCTATGAAAGTTTAGGAAAAACCGCCCCAGACTGGATTGGAGGCGTTACCAATGAGTTTTCTTATAAAGGAATTAGTCTTAGAGCCAATTTCGACATGAAATTTGGAGGCAAAGTATACTCTATGACCAATGCTTATGCAGCTTACAATGGACTATCAGACGAAACTATTGAAGGCAGAGATGGATATAATGCCTGGGTTGCCGCACAACTTGCAGCCGGAAAAACACTAAATGAAATAGGGCAATTAACTCCAACCGCCGGACTTATTGTAGAAGGTGTAACTGAAATCAAAGACGGTAGCGGTAATGTAACCGGATACCAGAACAACACACGTTATGTTAACCCTCAAACGTATTGGAGAAGTCTGTATGGAGATAATACTACACCGGAACCTTTTGTTTACGATGCTTCTTACGTTAAACTTAGAGAAGCCTCTATAGGTTACGATTTTCCTAAAAAGTGGTTAAAAGGAACCGGACTTGACCGATTTAAATTTTCGGTAATTGGTAGAAACCTGTGGAATATCTATTCTAAAGTTCCAAACATCGATCCGGAATCTACTTACACTAACGGAAATGGACAAGGCTTTGAATACGGTTCTTTGCCTTATCGAAGATCTTATGGTTTTAATCTACAATTATCCTTCTAACCCTCAAATTTGATTCAAATGAAAAAATATATAGTACAATTAACAAAATATACGCTCGGTGCCATAGTACTCCTTAGCACAACTAATTGTGCCGACGACGAACTTTTCAGGGAAACCAATACCAATCCTGAATCATTCGTAACCATAGCTCCTTCAGCACAATTAACCGGTGTTGAAGCTTCCTTCTCAGGTGCAATCTTCGAACAATGGAGAGCCAATCTTATTTACGGAGAAGGATTCATTCAGCATCTTGGAGCTGCCTGGGCAACAGCAACTTTTGGTTCTTTTTACGCAAGCAGCACCGAATACCAGGGAGCGCTTTGGAATGCAAATTATGGCGGTGGACTGATACGCAACGTTATAGACCTCAATGAAAGAACCAATGGGAAAGCAGAGTTCACCAACCTAAATGCAGTCGCAAAAACATTGAAAGTTATGGCTTTTCAACGTCTGACAGATTTATACGGAGACGTTCCTTACTCAGAAGCCGGTTTGGGGTACTACCAAAATATCTTCTATCCGAAATACGACAGTCAAAAAGATATTTACACTGACTTTTTTAAAGTTTTGGATGAAGCTTATAGTCAAATACAATCTGGAACTGATCCCATAAAAGGAGATATATTTTATGCAGGGGATGTCTCTAAATGGAAAAAAATGATCAGCTCCTTAAGACTGCGCTGCGCGATGCGAATTTCAAAAGTAGATCCTGCCCTCGCCAAAGAGCAAATTCAAAAAGCAGTTGCAAATGGTATCTTCACAAGCAACGATGACAATTGTTATATGAAACACGACGCCACTCTTCCGGAAACAGTCGGAGCGGTGAACAACGGTAACGGACTGTCTCATGCCTTAAAAGGCAACGAACTAACAGACCGTCCTACTACCACCCTATTTGATGCATTGGGAGACGATCCGAGAAAAAAAATATGGTTCTTACCTGCTCCTAACGGTAATTATGTGGCTATTAATCCGAACATGTACGGCTACAATTTCCCGGGTGGAGGCGGTAATATTTCAAGATTGCAGCCCTATTTATACGAGAACAGTGCTCCATACCTACATCTTACTTATTCAGAAACACAACTGCTTTTGGCAGAAGCTTCTTTTAGAAATCTCTATACAGGCGACACCAAAAATCTTTACAAAAAAGGAATTGAAGCCGGAATCAGACAATGGGTTATTTTTAAAGATGCCAGCATTATCGACAACAATGCCATTACCGCCTTCTTAGCGACAAAAAACCTGACTTCCGGAAAAGAGCTGGAGGAAATTGCAACCCAACAATGGCTCACTTTATTTTTAAACGGAATGGAAGCTTACAGCAATCACAGGCGAACAAACTTTCCGGTTTTGGTCAAAATAACAAATGTAGGATCAACCACAAACGGAGTTATGCCTACCAGAATGCCTTACCCTCCTGAAGAATCCACAAGTAACAAAGAGAATTATTTAGCGGCAGGTGCCAAATACAACAATAACAGCTGGCTTGCTAAAGTTTGGTGGGATGTAGATTAAACTGCTATATTGCATCAAACACAAATCCTTTCATGTTGACCATAATACCATTCGTAATTCATATTGAATTATGGATGGTATTTTTTTAGGCTTTCGCGATCCAAAACGAACTGAATTCCCCAAGCTACTTATTCTAAAAATACGAATTTTAAGATTAAAACCTGTTCCTTCCGGAAAAGCTTATTCTGCAAAAATTTCTCAAAACACCTTTAGAAACCTCATTTCTTTTGGATTATAAAAATACTTTAGAAAAAAATATTGCAAAAAAAATGCACTTTGTGCAAAAAAAATGCAAACGAATAAAAATAATATATATATTTGATCGCCAATAAAACCAAAATAAAACATGAAAACCAAAGTATTATGAAAACAAAGCTAATTTCATTAGTATTTATTGGGGGAGTAATCTTCTCAGCAAATGCAAAAGAAGCTGCAATTAAAACGCACCTTTTTGAACAAAAAAGCAGTCAGATTGAAATTTCAGGCCAGATCATTGGTCAGGATGATGGAATGCCAATTGCCGGAGCAACAATTTATGCTAAAGGCAATAACAAAATAGCAACGATAACAGATGAAACCGGAAAATTCAAACTAAATGTTCCGGAAAACGAAACTCACATTGTTGTTTCTTATATGGGTTACGCTACATTAGAATACAAACTGGATCAGGTTAAAGATTTAATCATAAGCATGAAACCTGCTGAAAATGTATTGGATCAGGTTTTAGTAACTGCACTGGGAGTTAAAAAAAGTACAAAAGCAATTTCCTATGCAGTAACCGAACTTAAAGGAACTGAATTTACAAAAGCCAAAGAAACGAATATCACCAATGCCCTGGCAGGAAAAATTGCCGGTGTAAACGTGAGCGGTACTGCAACGGGGCCAACCGGATCGACCAGAGTCGTAATTCGTGGAAATGGTTCCCTAAACGGAAACAATCAGCCTATGTATGTGGTAAACGACCTGCCAATCGACAATACACAACTGAATTTACCGGGTACCGGAAATGCACCGGGATCACCAAGAATTAACGTAGACCGAGGTGATGGAACTTCTGTTATCAATCCCGACGATATTAAAAGCATCACGGTATTAAAAGGTGGAACCGCTGCCGCACTATACGGTGCAAATGCGGCAAACGGTGTGATCTTAATTCAGACTAAAAGAGGATCTGCTCAAAAAGGAATTGGTGCAGAATACAACACTTCTTTTACTTTTGAAACTCCGGCTATTAAACCAGACTGGCAATATGAGTATGGCGCAGGAGCTTTGGGTAAAAAACCTGCCACACAAGCGGAAGCAATAGAATTTGGACGCTGGTCATGGGGAGCCAAAATGGACGGAACAGACGTGGTTCAATTTGACGGAGTAAAAAGACCTTACTCTCCTCAAAAAGACAACATTAAAAACCTCTACCAAACCGGAACTACTTTTATCAACTCTCTTGCTTTATCAGGAGGAAACGACAAAGCAGCCGGACGCCTATCGTTTATGAATATGGACAATCAGGGTATTGTACCTAATTCTTCTTTCAACCGAAAAAGTGTCAACATCGCTAGTAATGTTAACCTAACTGACTGGTTAAAATTTGACGTTGTCGCGCAATACAATATCGACAAAACAGAGAACAGAACAACCGTTTCTGATGCTGAAGCCAATCCAAACTGGGCAACTTATATGATCTCCAATACGGTCGACATCCGCAATCTTGCTCCGGGTTATAATGCAAATGGCATTGAAATTCCATGGAATCCTGTTGCAGTAGCCACCAATCCATATTTTGCCGTTAACAAGATTAAAAACAACGACACCAAAAACCGTTTTATCGGAATGCTGAATGTAAAAGTAAATTTTACTCCTGAATTATTCCTTCAGGGAAGAATCGGACAAGATTATACCAATTATGACTTTTACGGATACATTCCTAAAACGACTTTAAACAATCCGGTTGGAAACGGACAGGGTTCTAAAGTAAAATTATCGAACCTAAACTCTGAAGCCATTCTGAACTACACCAAGAAAAACATTTACAAAGATTTCTCTTTAAACGCTTTACTTGGAGTCAATTCCCGTACCAACATAAGAGACGAAGTTAGAATAGACGGATCTAATTTTATATTAGACGACTTCTACTCTTTAACCAACTTAGCCACTATAACCTACAGCTATCCTTACGGAAAAACAAAAACAAACTCGGTATACGCTGCTGCAGATTTAGACTATAAAAATATTGTTTTCTTAAACTTCACAGGGCGTCAGGATTGGTTCTCGACCCTTTCAAAAGAAAACAACACGATCTTTTATCCGTCAGTAGGTACAAGTGTTATCCTATCTGATATTGTTACAATGCCGCAATGGATTTCATTCAGCAAAGTAAGAGCTTCCTGGGCACAAGTTGGAGGAGCTACTCCCGATCCATACGCCTTAAACCAATCTTATTCTATGATTCAGGGCGGACATCTAGGTCAGCAATTACAAAGTACAACAGGTTCAAGAGTCCCAAATTCTACTTTAAGTCCGTTAACTTCAACAACTGTAGAGATCGGAACAGACATGGGCTTTTTTAACAATCGCTTAAATCTTGATTTTGCATGGTACAACCGTGAAACGACAAATGACATTGTAGAAACGACTATCTCTAATGCATCGGGAGCAAGAACCGCTTTATTGAACCTTGGAAAAATGAAAAATACCGGAGTGGAACTTTTAGTGAGCGGAAAAATCATTAACAACGATAAATTCTCATGGGAAGCCAGCATCAACGGATCTTATAACAAAAACACAGTTGAATCGCTTACAGGCCAATTGAACTCACTTACTATGGCAACTTCTGTAAACGGATATGTAACTATCAATAGCGATGTAAACCGTCCGTACAGTATCATCAAAGGTTACAAACCGCTTAAAGATGCCAATGGAAATACAGTATACAATGTAAGTAGCAGTAACGCTGCAACTGTAGCACAGGGTCCGCTTGAAGAATTGGGTCAGGGTGTTCATCCGTGGTCAGCAGGTATTAGTAATGAATTCAAATACAAATCAGTATCCTTCAGCTTTTTAATTGACGGAAAATTCGGTGGAGATTTATACTCCGGAACAGACTTATACGGAACCCGTATGGGACTAACCAAGCTTACGCTGGAAGGTCGTGAAAACGGATTGCCAATCTCAGGTGTTGATACTAAAGGAAATCCTGTAAATATGACAATCGCACCTGAAAACTTAAGAACGTACTACGATGGTTTAAGAAACATCTCTTCTTATTTCGTTTACGACGCCAGTTTTGTAAAATTAAGACAGGTAATTATTGGTTATCAGCTACCAATTGAAAAATTTGGATTTTTATCCAAACTTCAGGGAGCCTCTGTTTCTTTTATCGCAAGAAACCTGTTTATCCTTTACAAGAAAACACCTAACGTAGATCCTGAATCTGTATTTAGTGCCGGAAACGCACAAGGTATAGAACAATTTGGAGTACCTAGAACAAGAAGTTTCGGACTAAGTTTAAACGTTAAATTTTAAAGAACAAAATCATGAAAAAGAGAAGCATTTTATATATGGCAGGGATACTTTTAGGAAGTATGACCGCCTGCACCAAAGATTTTGAAGAAATCAACACCAACCCCAATTCAGTTGAAGTACCCAACGCTAACTTTATTTTTAGTCAGTCACAGCTTGATGGTGTAAACAACAACTACTTTTTTACAAATGTGCTGCAATGCGGAGGGATGATGCAACATTATGCGACCTATAAAGAAGCATCGGGTGTAGGAGACAAATACTTAAACAACGAGTCTTACTATTCGGCTTACTTCAACAGAGGTTATCCAACTGCGGTCAATGAAATCCAAACGGTAATTAACACTTTAAAAGACAATCCGGTGGAGAGCAACAAACTCAACATCGCAAGAATCTGGAAAGCCTACATCTACCACCGTATGACCGATTTATATGGAGATGTTCCGTATACCGAGGCAGCAAAAGCCTATACTAACGAACATTTTCTTCCAAAATACGACAGCCAGGAATTGATATACAAAGATTTATTAAAAGAACTGGATGAAGCAGCAGCAGCATTAGACCCTGCTAAGGTAAGTTTTGGCAAAGCCGATTTTATCTATGAAGGTAACATTGCCAAATGGAAGAAATTCTCTTACTCTTTAATGCTTCGTCTGGGTTTACGACTTTCAAAAATTGATCCTGCATTATCTAAAACCTGGGTAACTAAAGCCATTACTGGTGGAGTAATCGTAAACGGAACTGACAATGCGCTTATCAAATACACGGATGGTCCGAATGATTTCAACAGAAATCCTGCTGGTATTGACTCCAGAAGCCTTGACTTTGCGAAAGATTCTTTCGGGCAAAAAAACACAGAAGGTGGAAAACTAGCCAAAACTTTTATCGATGTTCTAAAAACTACAGCCGATCCGAGACTTAGTGTTTATTCAGGAGTTTGGCAGGGAACCGTACAAAATTCTGATCCTGCTGTACAAAAAGGTTTTCCTAACGGAACCAAAACCGCCCCGTCTCCGGCAGAACAAGGTACTTATTCTGAGCCTAACCAAAGTACTGTATTCCGATATGACGCTCCGATGATGATCCTGAGTAATGCCGAGACCAACCTTTACCTGGCCGAAGCAGCCATAAGAGGATGGTACACTGGTGAAACCGATAAAGATTTATACGAGAAAGCGGTAAAAGCCTCTTTCCTGAACATGGGAATTTACGGTGCCGCCTATGCCATTACCGACGCAACTCCTTACCTAACGTTGAACCCTTATAATGTGGCGGGAACTTTTGATCAAAAAATGAGTCAAATACACAGCCAGATCTGGATAGCGCTGTTTGTAGACGAGCAGGAAATTTATGCCAACTGGAGAAGAACCGGATACCCTGCATTAGTACCGATAAACTTCCCTGGAAATGTTACAAACGGAACCATTCCAAGACGTATCAAATACCCGGTAAGCGAATATTCAGTGAATTCAAGTAACTTAGCTGAAGCGATAAAACGTCAGGGTGCTGATGCTTTTACAACAAGAATCTGGTGGGATAAATAAAAACAATAACCGTTGATACAATTCATTTAAACACATAGAGACATCGCTCCTGCAATCCTGAAAAGGAGTTCCACTTGCAGTAACACCTAGTCACTATGTGTTTGATAAAATGTATACGAATTACTCGCAACGGAGTTAATAATACAAATAGATAAATGAGCATTTTAATTCTTACGGCATGCATTGCGTTTTTAATCATCCAGATCGCCTGGCTTAAAATCAATCCGTTTATTGCCTTTATCATTACAGCTTTATTAGCGGGCCTTTTTTTAGGCCTGCCAATAAACACTTTGTCACAAACGGTGCAAAAAGGACTTGGCGAAATGTTAGGATCTATTACGCTGATTATTGTTTTCGGAACCTGTATTGGTAAACTTACCGTTTCATCAGGCGCCGCCAATGTCATTGCCAAAACTGTTATGGGATGGACGGGTAAAAAATACGTTCGCCTTGGCTTAATGATTACCGGATTTATTGTTGGGATACCTCTATTTTATAGTGTTGGTTTTGTTTTGTTAGTACCCTTAATCTTCTCAGTAGCCCACCAATTTAAACTGTCAAAAGTATATCTCGGTATTCCAATGCTGGCGTCGCTTTCAGTAGCACACGGTTTCTTACCCCCACATCCGTCTCCAATGGCTTTGAGCAGCATTTTTAATGCCGATATCGGACTCGTTTTAGTCTACGGAATTATCATTGCGATTCCAACCATTTTTATAGCAGGTTTGTTGTTTTCGAATTTACTCAAAAACATCAAAACCGAATCAGATCATGAGATTTTAAATGTCGAAGAAATCGCAAACGAAGGCAAACTTCCCAGTTTTTCCCTTAGCCTGTTCTCCGCTTTATTTCCGGTTTTTGCTTTAACACTGACTTCGATATTGCCTATGATTTCTAAAAATGAAACCTTAGCGGATATCTGCAAAACAATTGGAGAACCCAGTATAATCATGCTGATTTCTTTACTAATCTGCACCTATACTTTAGGGATCCGAATGAACCGAAGCATCAGTTCGGTAATGGACGACTACGCCATTGCCATAAAAGATGTTGCCTTAATTGTTCTGATCGTTGGAGGAGCCGGCGGCCTGAAAGAAGTCATGATTGTAAGCGGTGTAAACGAAACTATCGTTGCTGCGCTAACACAAATAAACATTCATCCTTATTTATTGGCCTGGATGATGGCAGCGATTATTCGCGTTTGTGTAGGTTCGGCGACAGCGGCAGGACTAATGACCGCCAGTGTTTTACTCCCGTTATTACAATCAACCGGACTTGACCCTAACTTATTGGTCCTGTCTGTTGGAGCAGGAAGTTTAATGTGCTCGCATGTAAACGACCCAAGCTTCTGGATGTTCAAAGAATATTTTAACATCAGCCTGAAAGATACTTTTAAATCATGGACCGTTATGGAATCCCTAGTATCTGTTTTAGGAATCATTTTCGTTTTTATTTTAAACTCTATAATACATTAATATCATGAATTTATTACCACAAGAAAAATTTGAAACACTTGGTTTGTCTCTTCCTCCGGCGCCTCAGCCTTTGGGTATATACAAACCCTATTTGGTTGATGGTAAATATTTATACCTTTCAGGTCACGGGCCTGTTAGAGACGACAAATCCCTGATCATTGGCCGAATTGGCGATGATATGGACATCGAAGAAGGAAAATTAGCAGCAAGACAAGTCGGATTAACAATGCTTTCTACAATTGTAACCAATTTTGGAAGTCTGAACAAAGTAAAAAAAGTGATAAAAGTACTCGGAATGGTGAATTGCAATGGCGATTTCCTGAGACATCCCTATGTAATAAACGGCTGCAGTGAATTATTTGCCGAAGTCTGGGGACAGGAAAACGGAATCGGAGTAAGAAGTGCCGTAGGTATGGGATCTTTACCGGATAATATTCCGGTCGAAGTAGAAGCCGTTTTCGAATTATATTAAAAAAGTTATGCCACAGATTTAGCCGATTAAAATGATTTTTTTTCGCCACGAATTCACTAATTCACTAATTTCATCTCTACAGGAATAAATTAAAAATTCGTGAATTCCCGGCTGAAAAAATTTAACCGTAACTTTAATGAATCCTTGAAATCCATATAAGCTGTGGCAAAAAAACATTAAAAATGAATACAAATACCTCACAAACCAGAATTGCAACCTTTGGAGAATTATTACTCCGAATGAATGTTGCAGACGGAAACCGATTTACGCAGGCCAATGAAATAAAAATTTACGTTGGCGGTGCCGAAGCAAATGTTTGTGTTTTACTTTCCCAACTCGGCATACCTACCGACTACATTACCCGATTACCTCAAAACGACTTAGCCCAACTGGCCCTGAACGAGCTTCACAAATACAAAGTAAACACCTCAAAATGTGTTTACGGCGGAGAACGTTTGGGATTGTATTTTGTCGAAGCCGGCAATCAAATCAGGCAATCACAGGTAATTTACGACCGAAGCAATTCGTCTTTTTCCACCATCCAAAAAGATCAGATTAACTGGGAATTGGCTTTGGCCGATGTAAACCATTTTCACTGGTCCGGAATAAGTCCGGGAGTTTCGGAGGAAGCAGCTCAGGTTTGTAAAGAAGCTATTTTGGCTGCACATCAAAAAGGACTTCCGATTTCTTCCGATTTTAACTACCGCTCTAAATTATGGCAATACGGCAAACATCCGTCTGAGATTATGCCCGATTTGCTTCAATACAGTACCATTACCGTTGCTGATTTAGATGCGATTGAAATTTATTTCGGAATCAAAACAGACCCAAAAGAAGCTGATGCCGATCGTTTTCAAAAAACATTCGAATTGTTAAAAGCAAAAATGCCCTTTCTAAAAACACTGGCAATGAGTTTCAGAAAGTCAGACGGACCGGCGCATTTATACAAAGGATTACTGATTCACGAAGGCAACTTTTATCAGACACCTGAACACAAAATACACGTCGTAACAGACCAAATTGGTTCCGGAGATGCCTTCAACGCAGGGTTATTATACGGACTGACGCATAAATTATCCGGTCAGGAATGCATCGAATGGGCAACTGCCTGCGGTGTAATCAAACAAAGTATTCACGGAGATTTTGCCATAAGTACTCTTGATGAAGTAAGTCATTTTATTAAAAACGGCTCAAGTAATAGAATTAACAGATAAAATAAGAACATGTACAGCATATTAAAAACGCAAGGTGTACTTCCGTTAGTAACACAAATCAATATTGAAACAGCCCAAATAGTCTTGCAATCGGCGGCTGATGCTGGCATAAAAATTATCGAGTTTGCTGCTCGTGCAACGGATGCTAAAGAAGTTTTTAGCCAAATGATCGCCTTTAAAAAAGCAAATAATCTGGATGTTAAAATAGCCGTTGGATCTATTTTAAGTGTTCAAGATGCCGAAACGTTTCATCAGCTCGGAGCAGATTGTATTGTTTGCCCGCATACCGATTTAGAAATTGGAAATTATTGTTTTAAAAACAATATTTACTGGATTCCCGGAGCTGCAACCTTAAACGAAATCTTGCATGCCAATAAATTAGGAGCCGAAATTGTAAAACTTTTTCCTGCCGATAAAATTGGTGGTCCCGGATATGTAAAAGCCATTAGGGCACCTTTTCCAAATTTAAAAATAATGCCAACCGGAGGAGTAACCTTAGAAGAAAGCAATTTAAAATCATGGTTCAAATCCGGAGTCGTTTGTGTTGGAATTGGCTCTAACTTATTCACCAAAGAAATGATGCTGGATTTAAGTTATGAGCAATCGCTAAAGGCTTTTCAGAATTTAATTGAAGTTGTCAAAAAAACAAAAAACTAAGTCATGCTAAACAATTGGTGGAAAATTAATTCCGAAGTCCGTATTGACACTCCTTTTTTGGCTGTTTATGAAGATCGTATCCAGTCTAATATCGAGCGTTTGATTGAATCTGTGAATGGTGATACTCAAAAATTAAGGCCACACATCAAGACACATAAAAACGGGGACATTCTGGATTTATTCAAAACCTACAATATCAACAAAGTAAAATGCGCAACAATTGCCGAAGCGGAGCTTGCTGCCATGCACGAAATTCCGGATGTACTGCTCGCCTATCAGCCCATTGGAATCAAAAAAGAAAGATGGATTTCGTTACTTAAAAAATACCCCGCTATCGCTTTTTCCACTATCGTTGACGATTTTGAATCGGCGAAAGCACTAGATAGCATTGCGCATAAAAACAACTTAACCCTTACCGTTTATCTCGACCTGAATACGGGAATGAACAGAACCGGAATTTCTATTTCTAAAGATTGGGGAGCCCTAATTGATGAAATTGTCAAACTAAAAAACCTTCATTTTGCCGGCATCCACATTTACGACGGTCATTTAAAAGGTGATGTGGAACACCGAAATTCGATAGCCTCCAATATTTTTTTCAGCATCAATGAAGAAATTGAAACCATTCAGGAAAAACTGGGCTATGAACTAAAAATTGTTGCGGGCGGATCCAATACCTTTCCGTTTTATGCCAGTCAGAAAAAGGTAGAATGCAGCCCCGGAACCTTTGTCTTCTGGGATGCCAATTATCAAATTCATTTACCGGAGCAAAATTTTGAATCGGCCTTAGTAATTGTTGGAACTATAATCTCAAAACCAACCGATACTACTTTTTGTATTGATATTGGATACAAAGCGGTTGCTTCTGAAAATCCCATCGATAAAAGACTCGTGATTTTAAACGATGAAAACCTAATCCCCGTTTCGCATTCCGAAGAACATTTGATCATCGAAAACCAGGGAAAAAACAAATATGCCATTGGCGATACGATTTATGCGCAGCCTTACCATGTTTGTCCTACCTGCGCACTGTACGATTCTGTTCAGGTGGTCAATAGCGAACAGCAGATTTGCGATCAATGGTTCATTACAGCCCGCAGCAGAAAAATTACGATCTAGCAGCAGAAAAAAAGAATAGAAAATAGAGCGAAGAAGAAAGGAAATAGAGCAAAGAAGAAAGATTATAGACCCTTATAGAAAACCTCTGAACCTTTGTCCCTTTGCACCTCTGAACCTTTAAACCTTTGCCCCTTAAAAATAATACTATGTTTATAATAGACGCCCATTTAGACCTTAGCATGAATGCGATGGAATGGAACAGAGATCTAAGAAATAACGTTGCCACCTTACGCCATTTAGAAAAAGGAATGACAGACAAACCGGATCGCGAACGTGCAACGGTTTCTTTCCCTGATTTGCGAAAAGGAAATATCGGAATTGTGGTTGCCACTCAAATTGCACGATTTGTAAAACCCGACAGCATTATTCCGGGATGGAACTCTCCCGAGCAGGCCTGGGCACAAACACAGGGGCAGCTTGCCTGGTACAAAGCCATGGAAGAAGCCGGAGAAATAACTCCAATTACAGACAAAAAATCATTGCTGCAACAGATTGAGTTATGGAATGACGGAACACCCAATGATAAAAAACCTATTGGTTATATTTTAAGCTTAGAAGGTGCTGATTCTATCATCGATATCTCGTATTTAGAAAAAGCGCATCAATACGGATTAAGAGCGATTGGTCCGGCACATTACGGCCCGGGACGATATTCAAACGGAACAGATGCCACCGGAAAAATGCAACAAAACGGAATTGATTTGCTAAAAGAAATGGAGCGTCTGAACATTATTTTAGATGCAACACATTTATGCGATGATGCATTCTGGCAGGCATTGAATCACTATAACGGACCTGTTTGGGCAAGTCATAACAATTGCCGAAGTCTTGTAAATCACAACCGTCAGTACAGCGACGAAATGATCAAAGCCCTGATTTCACGAGGAGCGGTTATCGGAGGAGCTTTAGATGCATGGATGCTGGTTCCGGATTGGGAAAGAGGTGTTTCGACCCCACAGGGAACAAACTGCAATCTTGAAACTGTTTTCAGACACATGGATCATATTTGCCAATTGGCCGGAAATGCCAATCACATTGGTGTAGGTTCTGATCTTGATGGGGCTTTTGGTACAGAGCAATCGCCATACGATTTAAACACCATTGCCGATTTGCAAAAATTAGTTCCGATTTTTAAAAGTCATGGCTATTCGGATGAAGATTTAAACAAAATTTTTCATCAGAACTGGATTAACTTTTTAGTAAAGAATTGGGATTAAATAAAAACTAAACTGGGAACTGCCTTCTTATACGCCTGTAGTTTTTCGTGATCGGGATCGACTTCCGTCACCACATAATCAACCTCGGATAAGTTGGCAATTTTCATTTTTAGAACCGTATCCAGTTTTTCAGAAATGGTAAGAATCGCTGTTTTTTCAGAAGCCTGAATCATTGCTTTTTTGACCTGAACCGTTTCCCAGTCCGAATCTGAAAAACCGCCTTCGATATCTAAGGCATTGGTTCCTAATATTAATAAATCAACTTTAATATTAGCCAATTGATTGTAGACATCGCCGCTCACACACATTTGGCTGTACGATGAAATGCTGCCGCCAATCATGATAATTTTAACATTGGGTTTGTCCAGAAGTTCCACCGCTGATAAAACAGTAACGGTAAAAATGGTCAGATTTAAAGTATCGGGAATCAGTCGGATAAATTCTCTGATGGTTGTTCCGCCACCAATTAACAAAACCATTCCGTCATGAAGTAAACCTAAGGTTTTTTGTGCAATGGTTTGTTTTGCTTCACCTGCATAAGTTTGATTGGAGGAAGAATGGTGATAGGCTTTTGTCATCGCACCACCTTTTACTTTTATCAATAAAGATTCTGATTCAAGTTCATTAATATCTCGTCTGACAGTATCTTCTGAAACAAATAATTTAGCCGAAAGGGTTTCAAAACTTACACGGGTGTGCAGGTTAATCTCTTTTAAAATAAGATTTTTACGTTCTTCCTTGGTGTAATTAACCACTTCATTATCATTATTCATGCAAGTTCATTTTTAGTAAAGCAAATGTAAACAATTAATGCAATATTATTGCGAAACAAATTATAATACAATGTAATAAAAAAGTTAATTCATCTATTATAAAGACTTTTAAAAGCAAATCGCTTCTGCAAAAAAAATGCAACTCAACCAACAAACCTTATATTTGTTTAACAAATTCAAAAAGTAACCATGCAAAAAAGTGTTTTTCTTCTTTTACTATTTTGTTATTCTTTTGGAAGTGCTCAAACTTCCACAACTAACAATTCGATCATTCCGGCACCCAACTCTTATAAAACAACCGGAGACAGCATTCGTTTCAACGGACAGATTAAAGTGCTGTTTGAAAAGAATAAATTTAGTGCTAAAGAACAAAAAACGGCTCAGCTGTTCGAGTCTGCTATAAACGCAAACACACCGAACAAAAAAAGCAATATCAATGTTGTATTTATTGCCCAAAACCCTTCTGAATCTTTAAAAAAGGAGGCTTACAAAATTGAAATTACGCCCAAAAAAATAACCGTTACCGGAAGTGAAGAAGGATTGTTTTATGCAGTTCAGAGTTTATTGCAGCTGCTCCCGAACAAACCCAAAAATCAGGAACTAAAACTCCCTTGTGTAACCATCGAAGACGAACCTAGATACGATTATCGAGGTTTACATTTAGACGTTTGCCGTCACTTTTTCTCTGTTGATGTCATAAAAGATTTTATCGCTCAGATGTCCAGCTATAAATTAAATAATTTCCACTGGCATTTAACTGACGATCAGGGCTGGAGAATCGAAATCAAAAAATACCCGAAACTAACCGAAGTAGGTTCAAAAAGAGCACAGACTCTCGTAGGAAACAAGTTCGAGAGATTCCCTTATTTTTTTGACGGAAATCCGTACGGTGGTTTTTATACTCAGGACGAAATCAAAGACGTTGTAAAATTTGCCGAGGAGCATTATGTAAACATTATTCCGGAAATCGAAATGCCGGGACATGCCACAGCAGCAGTTACCGCTTATCCAAATTTATCCTGTTTTCCGGATCGTCCTTATAAAGTTATTGAATATTGGGGCGTATTTGAAGATATATTCTGTGCCGGAAAAGAAGAAACTTTTACTTTTCTTGAAGACGTCCTAACCGAAGTTATGGCCTTATTCCCGAGCAAATACATCCACATTGGCGGAGACGAATGTCCAAAAGCAAGATGGAAAGAATGTCCGCATTGTCAAAAAAAGATCAAAGATTTAGGTTTAAAAAACGAGCATGAATTACAAACGTATCTCACCACCCGAATCGAAAAATTTCTGAATGCCAACGGAAGACAAATTCTGGGCTGGGACGAAATGCTGGAAGGCGGACTGACTCCAAACGCAGCGGTAATGTCGTGGCGTGGAGAATCGGGCGGGATTGCTGCCGCTAAACAAAAACACTTCGTCATCATGAATCCGGAGCAGGTGTTGTATCTCGATTACAATCAGGCCTATTCTCCAAATGAGCCTTTAACCGTTGGAAGATTAGTCACCGTCGAAAA
This sequence comes from Flavobacterium sp. N502536, assembly GCF_025947345.1. Taxonomy (NCBI): domain Bacteria; kingdom Pseudomonadati; phylum Bacteroidota; class Flavobacteriia; order Flavobacteriales; family Flavobacteriaceae; genus Flavobacterium; species Flavobacterium sp. N502536. The sequence goes on from NZ_CP110011.1 coordinate 1,403,599, forward strand.
AATGTACCAGTACAACCCTACTCCGGTAGACAGTTTGACGATTGATGAACAAAAATACATTATGGGCGTACAGTCTAATTTGTGGTCGGAGTATTTAACGAGTCCGGCCAAATTAAACTACCAGCTTTATCCCCGAATGTTTGCTTTGGCAGAGATTGCCTGGACGGAACCACAAAATAAAAATTACGATAATTTTGTGCTGAATCGCATGCCGCATCATTTAGAAAAATTAGAAGCACAAAAAAGGCTCTACAAAGTCCCAACCCCTTTTGGCGCAAACGAAACAGCTTTGATTAGCTCAAAATATACACTGGATCTGAAACCGACCATCAAAAACGGACAGATTTTTTATACCATCGACGGCTATAACCCGGATGAAACAGCAGAACTTTATACCAAACCTGTAGCGATCAACATTCCAAAAGGAGAATTCAGAACCATCAAAACCGTTCAGATTAGCTCGGGGGGAAGAAGAAGTTCTATCAACAAAATAATAATCCGAAATCCGGATTTAAAACCGGCTTTGGCACTAAAGCCTACCAAGCAGGGGTTAAAATATGATTATTTTACAGGAACATTATTCCAGCAGGTTCAGGATCTAGACTTAGCAAAACCTGTGAATTCGGGAATCTTTGAAGGCATCGTAAGCAGTGAAAAATGGAAAACGAAAAAAGAGCGTTATATTGGCTTAAAATTCGATGGCTACCTCTATATCCCGGAAACCGGAAATTATACGTTTTCAACGCTTTCAGACGACGGATCGAAGCTTTTTATCGACAATGAGCTAATCGTTAACAACGATGGGATTCATTGGCTCAACGAAGCCTACGGAACTACAAAGCTTGAAAAAGGTTTTCATAAGATCAACATCAGTTATTTTGACCAGATTGGCGGAACTACTTTAAATTGTTTTATCCAGCCCGAAGGAAAAGAAAAACAGGAAATAAGTGCCTCGCAGTTGTATTACGAATAAAAGCACAAAAGAGATACTCCAAAATAACAACTCCTTTGATTGAACAAAAAAATCTAAAAAAACAACAGCAAGACCCCAGCGGGGTAATGTATTTAGAGAATCTCAACAAGACCAATAAAAAAAGCTCCAGAGGAGCGATATATTAGATTGTAAATATATATCGCTCCTCTGGAGCTTATGCAAACAGCTGTTCTTTCTGTAAATATTTCGCTTCTCTGAAGCTCACAAAAAAAAGCATCCGCCATATAGGGGATGCTTTTTATATAACTAAAAAGATATGTTTTAGATTATCCTTTCAAACTTGCTGATAAATACTCACGGTTCATACGTGCGATATTTTCAAGAGAAATTCCTTTTGGACATTCGATTTCACAAGCTCCTGTATTGGTACAGTTACCGAAACCTTCTAAATCCATTTGGTGTACCATGTTTAAAACACGATCAACTGCTTCTACTTTACCTTGAGGCAATAAAGCATATTGAGATACTTTTGCTCCAACAAACAACATTGCTGATGAGTTTTTACAAGTTGCCACACAAGCTCCACAACCGATACAAGCTGCAGCATCAAATGATTTATCTGCATCGTGTTTGTTGATTGGAATTGTATTCGCATCAATTGTATTTCCTGAAGTATTTACCGAGATAAATCCTCCTGCATGCTGAATTCTGTCAAAAGAACTTCTGTCAACTACTAAATCTTTAATTACCGGGAAAGCTTTTGCTCTAAATGGCTCGATAAAAATCGTGTCACCATCTTTAAACATACGCATGTGTAACTGACAAGTAGTTACTCCTCTATCTGGTCCGTGTGCTTCACCGTTGATGAATAATGAACACATTCCGCAAATTCCTTCACGACAATCGTGGTCAAAAGCAACAGGCTCTTCACCTTTATTGATTAATTGTTCGTTAAGAACGTCAAGCATTTCAAGGAAAGACATATCTGGTTCGATTCCGTCAATTGGGTAATCAACTATTCCTCCTTTATCTTGGGCGTTTTTCTGACGCCATATTTTTAATGTAAGTTTCATACTGTTTTAGTTTGAAGGTCATAAAGTCGAAAGTCGAAAGTCAGTTAACATGAAGCCATTTGACTTTAAGACTTTTGTCTTTTGACTAATTGCTATTTGTAACTACGCTGTACTAATTTAATGTTTTCGTAAATTAGAGGTTCTTTGTGTAATACGGCATCACTTGGTTTTCCTTTGTATTCCCAGGCTGCAACGTATGCAAAGTTTTCGTCATCACGAAGTGCTTCTCCCTCTTCTGTTTGATACTCCTCACGGAAGTGACCTCCACAAGATTCGTTACGGTGTAAAGCATCTTTCGCGAACAATTCTCCTAATTCTAAGAAATCGGCAACACGTGTCGCTTTCTCTAATTCCTGATTAAATTCGTTAGCGCTTCCCGGCACTTTTACATCTTTATAAAACTCTTCACGTAAAGCAGCAATTTCTTCGATAGCCTCAGCTAAACCTTTAGCATTACGAGCCATACCAACTTTATCCCACATGATTTTTCCTAATTTCTTATGGAAATAATCTACAGAATGAGTTCCTTTATTATTGATAAATCTGTCGATTTGATCTTTTACTGCTTTTTCTGCTTCTAAGAATTCTGGTAACTCTGTAGAAATTTCACCCATTTTAATATCCGGAGCTAAATAATCTCCAATAGTATAAGGTAATACGAAATATCCATCAGCTAAACCTTGCATCAAAGCCGAAGCTCCAAGTCTGTTTGCTCCGTGATCAGAGAAGTTAGATTCTCCAATTGAGAAACATCCCGGAATTGTAGTCATTAAGTTATAATCAACCCATGTTCCACCCATAGTGTAGTGAACCGCAGGATAAATCATCATTGGCGTTGTATAAGGATCCTCATCAACGATTTTATAGTACATCTGGAATAAGTTTCCGTATTTACTTTTCACGATCGCAGCTCCTAATTTAGTTACCAAAGCAGCGTCTTTATCATCTAAACCTTTTACATAAGCATCTTCTGTTCCGTAACGTTGAATTGCTGCTGCGAAATCCAGGTAAACTGCTTCTCCGGTTTTATTAACTCCAAAACCAGCATCACATCTTTCTTTTGCAGCACGAGATGCCACGTCACGAGGTACTAAGTTACCAAAAGCAGGATATCTTCTTTCTAAGAAATAATCTCTTTCTGCTTCCGTTAAATCAGTTGCTTTTTTCTTTCCTTCACGAATTGCTTTCGCATCTTCTAGTTTTGCAGGAACCCAAATACGACCGTCATTACGTAACGATTCCGACATCAAAGTCAATTTAGACTGGTGATCTCCTGAAACCGGAATACAAGTTGGGTGAATTTGTGTGTAACAAGGATTCGCGAAAAACGCTCCTTTTTTATGTATTTTCCAAGCTGCCGTTGCGTTACTTCCCATAGCATTTGTAGATAAGAAAAATACGTTTCCGTATCCTCCTGAACCTACTACTACCGCGTGAGCAGAGTGTCTTTCAATTTCTCCTGTAATTAAGTTACGAGCGATAATACCTCTCGCTTTTCCGTTCACGATAACAATATCAAGCATTTCGTGACGGTTGTACATTTTTACTTTTCCACGACCAATCTGACGGTTCATTGCAGAATAAGCTCCTAACAATAATTGTTGTCCGGTTTGTCCTTGTGCGTAAAAAGTACGGGAAACCAATGTTCCTCCAAAAGAACGGTTGTCCAATAATCCACCATATTCACGAGCCAATGGCACCCCTTGAGCCACACACTGGTCAATAATATTAGCAGAAACTTCAGCCAAACGGTGAACGTTTGCCTCACGTGCACGGTAGTCACCTCCTTTTACAGTATCATAAAACAATCTGTAAACCGAGTCACCGTCACCTTTATAATTTTTTGCTGCATTGATTCCCCCTTGTGCTGCAATAGAGTGCGCACGACGTGGTGAATCCTGAAAGCAGAAAGCTTTTACGTTATATCCTAACTCAGCCAAAGTAGCCGCAGCAGAACCTCCAGCCAAACCTGTACCAACGATAATAATATCTAAATTACGTTTGTTAGCAGGGTTTACTAAATTAATATGATCTTTATAATTTGTCCATTTGTCCGATATTGGACCATTTGGAATTTTTGAATCTAATGCCATTATAATTGATATTAATTATTGAAATGATGAAATAATGCGATGATAACGAAAAGTGCCGGTACTACAACCGCAAATCCGTAACCAACTTTACTTAAGAATCGGGAATACTTATTGTGCATCCCTACAGATTGAAGAGATGAACTGAATCCGTGCCAAAGGTGAAACCCTAACAACACAAATGATACACAATAAATACCTGTACGAATTGGGTCATGAAACTTATGCACTAACTCTCCATAATATCTTGTTGCGTCTGGTGCTGTACCTACAATATATTTGTAAGTAACTTCAGGAAACCAAAAATCATAGAAATGCAATCCTAAGAAAGCCAAAATAACCAACCCAGAAATAATCATATTTCTAGAAGTCCATGAAGCATTAGCCGCTCCGTTGTATTTTGCATAAGCAATTGGTCTTGCCGCGCTATTTTGAGCAGTCAATACAAATCCCATTACGAAATGGAAAATTACTCCGATTGCCAAAACAGGTTGCATTACATATTGAATCAGCGGATTGTATCCCATAAAGTGAGAAGCTTCGTTAAAAACGTCTTCACTAATAATAGAAATAAAATTTAAGGAAACATGCAGCGCTAAAAACGTGATTAAGAATATTCCCGAAAGAGCCATAGCCACTTTCTTTAAGATGGAAGCATTCAATAGTGCAGATTGTGCCATAAGTGTTAAAGTAGTTTGTTTTAAAAAATTAGACAAAAATAAAGCAATTAGACATCAACTACAACCATTTCGCTCTTATTTATAATGATTTTAAAGAGCTTTCTCCGATATTATTGCAAATTATTTAAAAACAAGAAAATAGAAATTTTTCGCAAGCCATTTTAACGAATTCTTAATTTTTATGTAATTACCAAATTGCTATTTTTTGCCCCTTTTTGAGTTATTTTCCTCAAAAATAAAGCGATCCCGAATTTTATTGAATCAAAACAAGCGAATTTTAAGAGCATAATTTTACCTTTATCCGCTTCAAAAAAAATGATAATGAAAACAGGAATCGACGCTATTTCTTTTGATGTAGCCAACATACATTTGCCCATAAAAACTTTGGCTGTTGCCAGAAATATAGAACCTGAAAAATTAGAAAAAGGCCTCGGACTAATTAAAATGACTTTACCCGACGTTCATCAGGATGCGGTCGTTTTTGGAGCCAATGCTTTAACCAAACTTATTCTTGACCACAAAATCAATCTAAACGAAATTAGCCGGATCTATGTGGGTACCGAAAGTGCCATCGACAGTTCGAAACCCATTAGTTCTTTCTTAATTAGTTTGATAGAGCAAAAATTTGGCGAAGATACTTTGGCCGAATGTGATGTAGTCGATTTTACTTTTGCCTGTATTGGTGGTGTTGACGCTTTGCAGAACTGTATCGATTTTGTAAAACTGAATCCAGCCAAAAAAGCAATTGTCGTAACAACCGATTTTGCCAAATACGATTTAAACTCTACCGGAGAATATACACAAGGCGCCGGAGCATTAGCAATGTTAGTGACTTCAAACCCAAGAATCATTGCTTTTGACAACAATTGGGCGACAAGTACCAAAGGTGTTTTCGACTTTTTCAAACCCTACCGAAGCATTTCAAAAGAAGCGATCACACAAAATACAAACAACGATTCCTGGTTTGATAATTTAGAAACTGAAATCGAAATCCATAAAGACCAACCTGTTTTTGACGGTCAGTATTCGAATCAGTGTTATATGGATCGTACCCGATCGGCTTATTTTTCGTTCAAAAAACTAAAAAACACCTCCAAAACTTTATACAATTCCTGGAAAAGTATCATCATGCACCTTCCGTACTCTTTTCAGGGACGACGAATGCTGTCTGAAATTTATGCTTTAGATCATGCCGATAAAATTATTCCAGAGCATATGGAGCCAGCCGATTATCAAACTAAAATTAAAGAAGTTGCAAAATCGGAAGAATACAGAAATTTTGTAAGCGGGAAATTACAACCTGCTGAATTGGCTTCGTCTTTAATTGGAAACCTTTATACCGGCTCTATTTTTATGGGACTGCTATCAACTTTGGCGCATTATTATGACACCAAACAAGAAGTTGCCGGAACTACATTCGGATTCTTAGCTTACGGAAGCGGATCGAAATCAAAAGTTTTTGAAGGAACCATTCAACCGGAATGGCGATCGGCATTAGCCCTAGTCAAACTTTTTGAAAATCTGGAAGAAAGTCTTGAGATTGGCTTTGAAACTTACGAAAGCCTTCATAAAAAAGAACAAAAAGAAAGCATCAGAACCCCTAAAAACGAATGGATTTTGGATCGAATTGAAAAAGAGATTCCAAATTTGATTGGGGCTCGTTACTATAAATGGGTTGATTGAAATTCCAAATTCTGAAATTCCAAATTCCAATAAAAAACCGAAGCAAATTGCTTCGGTTTTCTTTTTTACTCCCTGTTTGTCATTTCGAGGTAAAGAGACTCGAGCGATAGCGAATAGGCGAAGCAAATCACACCAGAAACTCCACACAGATTGTCACCAATCTTTGTCGATTAACGCATGTGATTTCTCGTTCCTCGAAATGACAAGATTGCGCTAAAAAAATTGACCAAGTATTTCCTAATGATCTCATTGATAAATTCTCTAATTAAAACGATCAATCCTTCTTATGCTGTTCTGTATAGTTTTGATTTCCTTTAAGAGCCTCGTCATGTACATTCATTCCGTGTGACATTCCCAGCATGAAAGCAGTTATTATTACTATGAATTTTCTTTTTATCCAATGAAGTGGTCGCTTAGATTGCTCTAAACGTTTTTGATTATTTTGTTTATACATTTTGAAAATGATAAATGATTAGACATTATTTTATCATCGTATGCGTTGAAGCGCATAAAAGCCTAGAAAATTAAGCGATGTATAAACTTGTTTTAAAATTTGCGGAATTGATCGTTTCATTTACAAAGGCCGACTGCTTTATAAACGAACTTAGTTTTTGAAAAAGAAATAGTTGCAGATTATGAACGCTCCTAATTTGAAGACTGAAGACATCTTTTAAATCGAGATACTTCAGAACAACCGAAAACAGAGCCTTTACCCTGGAAACAGATTGAACAAATTGGTAAGAACGAGAATTGGAAAATTCTAATTCTTCTCTTAAAATTACAAACGAAGATTGATAATACGCTGCCGATTTTGATGGAGAAACTAAAAGTCCATCATTCGCAATCACGACAAAAGCCAGAAAGAGCGAAAGCAGGTATTTCGTGTAATTTTTCAATTTGGTTTGATTTAGTATAATTTCATTTCCATAATAGGCATAAACCTGTTTTTTATTGAAGTTTCGAATGCTCCAATTTTCACAAACCCCATTTTTGAATAGAAACCTTCAGCATTTGGTTCTGAATCGAGCTGGATGATTCGAACTCCAGCCTCTTTCATTCGGTTTAAGAAATCAAGAAACAGGTATTTCCCAAAACCTTTTCCTATATATTCAGGCAAGATAAATAAATTATCCATTTTAACAGTCTTATCCTCCTTAAAAAGATAAGAATAATAACCTACTATCACCTCATTCTTTACCAATTTGAATACATCATGCTCTCTTATGTAATCTGGAGAAATAGTAAGATTCACCTCCCATTTTTGAATTTGCTCTGCCGAATATCCCCAATAAGCTTTTGACTTTTTGGTTATTTGCGTTAGAATTTCACTATCGGTTGTATTTGCTTTTTCTATCGTCATTTGTATGAAAGATGAAAGCGAAGATAAGAATTAAAACAGAAGTTCTCATCCGGTAATAACTACCCCTCAATTGTTTAATACTACCTCTGCTTTTAAATTTTCTTTTCTATAAAGAAGCAAACCTAATCCCAGCAGAAAAACAATACAGCTCACTAACATATAAACACCATTTTTTAAGGCAAAAAACGAAAAACCAATTGCAGGTGCAGCAAGAACAACCATTAAAACAAGGATCAAATGAGTTTTTATAAAGTTTAAAGCATGGATCGCCAAACCTATAAAAAGCAAAGAGGGCCCAACAATAATAAACGGATATAAAATTGAAGGTGTATTGCTAATTTGAATACTTAATGCTTCCCTGGCGGCATCATTTTCCCCAAAACTCGACATTATAAAATCGATTGTACAAAGACCAATGTGCGCAATAATACCCAGAGTTGTTACAAAAGAGGCAACAGCATTCAACTTGTTTTTAGGAAACACATGATTGAATGATCCTAAAAAACAAGCTCCGATAAGATTGAACCAATGTGCATAATCGATGGGACTATGAATGTCCGGCAAAACTTTAGAAAATAGTACATAACTGATTCCGAAAAATAGCAGTCCGATAAGGCAAAAGTGTTTTGTTTTCATAATTTATTTTAAAAGTTGAGGAAACAAAACTAAAGCGAAAAATCAGCGTAAATGCCTATTTTACTGATTTTGGTACAAAACAGATGGTTTTAGGTACGAAATTACAAAGTCGATAAATTTTCTTTAAAACTCTTAGAAACCGGAAGTTCAATTTGGGTTAACATGATCGTATTTTGATTTCTCCAGGACTTAAAATGCAATGGATTTATCAAATGCGAACGGTGTATCTGGACTAAAAAAGCAAAATCGTCCTGAAGTTTTTTGAGCGAAGTACGAATCAATTTTGAACGCAGCTGGTCATTTTCGGTATAAAAAATCTCCACGTAGTTTTGCGCATTAGAGATGCAAACCAAATCGCTTGCTTTGATTTTTAAAATATCCCGTTTATTATCCCCTTTAAAAATCAGCACGTCTTCTTTTACCGGGATCAGTTTAAGCAAATATCGTCTGGCCAGAATAATTACAGGGGTTAGAACCAGTGTCACTTTGATAAAGATTAAAACAAAGAACTCCGTAAAACGATACCCTCCGTTTAGAATCGGGCTTTTGTAATATCCATAAACCGCAAAAAAATAGATCAGGTAAAAAAAGAGAAAACTTACTGCTTCGAGACCAATGTTCCAGTTTGCTACTTTTTCATAAACGCTTCTTTGAACAATAGCTAGAAAAGCATAACATACAAATGCTGTTGCACTAAAGCCGGCACTCATTAAAAGCCATGTCCGGAAATTCAAGGTTCCGTCATCAAAAGGTTTTATGATAAACGCAAAAACAAAAATCCATAAGGCAAAAAGCAAACCTACGATCAGATTGTGTTTTAAGGATGGATTCAGTTGTTTCATCTTTTGTCAAAGCAATTATTACTATACAATATTAGACTTTAATACAACTTGCGTCAAGTAGGCCCAACATTTTTTCACTTATTCTCCAAACTAACTATTAACATAAAAACACAAAAAGAAGGAAATTACCCCAAACTTGCTTTAAAAGGAGAAAAAGGTTGCCGATTCCTAAAAAATCAATTCGAATCGAAAGTCTTTTGTTTTTGTAAGTATTTATCTAAAAATAATTTATATTTTTATCAAAGTGGTATCCGAAAAACTTATAGAGTAGGAAAATCAAAAAACAAAAAACACTTATGAAAAATTTCCAAAAATTAACCAAAGAAGAATTAAAATCAATTAATGCGGGTACTGGAAACTGCGTACCATATCCTTTATGTAACGGTGAACAAGTTACTCCCATTGGGCAAAACTCATGTGGTTGGTATTTATACAAAACGGCATCAAATAGTACTTGTATGGAATACGGACTATCATAACAATATACTCCTCAATTTACTAAAACTGCTATTCACAAAAATAGCAGTTTTTTTATACTCTGTTTTTCATTACCCAAAAACTTACTTGTAAATCGTAAACTTGTTGTGCGTTAAACCAAAACCAAGATTCTCGTAAATCAAGACGTTTTCAACCCGTCTTTTATTGGTGGTCACCTCAATGCTTTTCAAATTATTCTGATCGGCATATTGCATAATTTCATTTATTAATTGCCTGCCAATGCCTTTCCCACGATAATTCTGATGAATAAAAAATTCCTGAATTTCTCCCACTAACCCGCAATGATGAAGGAGATTTTGCGTGTGAAAACTAATAAAACCAACACCTTCTTTCCCAATTTCTGCAACCAGATAAAAATTCTTTGGGTTCGAAATATTCTCATCAAATATCTGACTAAATACTTCAAAATCTAAAATTTCATTTTCAAGTTCATTTATGGCTTGGTAAACAAAATTTAAATCCTGTTTTTCTACTTTTCTGATTTTAATATTTGATTTCATGATTTCTAAATCCATTTAAACTGACAACCATTCTAAAGCTATAAATTTATCACAATCATCTTTCCAGTCAGGAGTCCAGTCTAGAAGTATCGCACCACCTCCTTTTTTAATCTCATTCCTAACTATATTGCAAACTTCTTTTGCATCATCAGATCCTTGTCCTGCTAATTCAAAAACTATATATTTTGTTTTAGAAAATGTCGCATATAACGAAAGTAATCTTTTAGTATTCCAATAAAGCTCATTAATTTTCGTCTTTTTATTAATCCATGGTATTTCATAGATTTTCTGAATAAATTTACTTTCCAAATTTGCTTTTTTCCTTAAATACTCGTCAACTCTAACCGGGAAAAACAAACTCCTGAATTTTGATTCTCTAAAATAATCTACATAAGTTAAAGACTTTGTCACAATTACATTTTCATTTTTTATTCTTCCTGCAAAAATAACCACCAACTGCTCCTTTAAATCATAAAAATGAGTTCCTCCTCCTAAATAAATAATAACCAATTCTCCTTCTCTTAATTCAAAAGGCGGTATAAAATAATGATCTGCCTTGATCCCTTTACTTTCAATTATAAGTTCGTTCATTTTATCAGAATAAATATTCATTCAACCCAAGACGCTCAAATTTAACCTTATATTTTTGAACATAACTACTCCACTCCCTCTGGTTTTTACTTTCATAAACAAAAGCAGCATAATCAGCAACTTCTTTACTAAAATGATTGCCAAAAACAGGGTCGAGGTGCTCAATTCCGGAATCAATTACTCTTTTTAGAATTGATATTTTGTCCCTGCCATTTTCTTTGCAAACCTTATCAAGCCATAATCCTTTGCCTATTTTTACATATGCTTCGAGCAGACTATCTGTGATAAATTCAGAAGGGACATCATTAATATTCGGTTCATTTCTACCTTTTTTAAAAGTCGTTATAATGAGTTCTTCAGTATAAAAACGCCCCGGAATCAATGAAACTAATGTTCCGCTCTCGGCTGCTTTCCAACAAAGTTCTTCGGTTATAAAGGGTTCAGGAATCACTTGAAGTGCAAAACCATCCTTACTGACTAATTTCTCGCAAAGTTCGGATGTAATAAAATCTTCCTCCACAAACGCTAATGCATGATAGGTCTTATTCAGCGCCATCTCACACAATGCTGTAGTTTTAAACTGAAGCGGAACTACTTTTAAATCTCTGTAATTTGACGACACTCTCTTTTGCCAATACTCCTGATTTTTCGGCGGTGGATTGCTTTCTTTTAAAACCAACTCGCCTTCCTCCAACTCTCTTTTGAGTTCTTCAAAAGTTGTTATGAAAGGATTATCAAGGTGCTTGCGCAATTCAGTCGAAATAACTTCTTCATCACTGTCCTCGTCATATTCACATTCATCTTTAGGGTTCATTTCGTCTGTTTTATCATTATAGTAAAACAAGTCATTTTTGCGATCTGCCACCGTTGTATAATGATCTTCAACTATAAAAACCGGAGCTTCAATACAGCCTGCACATTTAAAATTACCGTGATTATAGGAGGTCATTACTACCTCTTTGGCTGTAACGTTGCCTTCAATTTCGACGTAGGATCCTCCCAACAACATACTTTGACAACTCACATCTCCTTTAATAAAAACATAAGGTCCGTAATCGCCTTCGGCATTTATAATCGTTCCGCTTACAGAGAGATTCCCATTTATTAAAACTCCTTCTATTCTAAGGTCTTCCATTTCTTTTAAGGGAAGATTCAGTACATTGGCAAGCCATTTTTTCTCTTTATCTTCATAAAGATCCGAGTAAAAGTTCCCTTCAAAATTCACACTTTCATGTGCAACCAAAAAGAGGTCTCCTTCTTCCCATTCATCAAAATAATCGAAACCTTCATGATCGATTAAAAATGGGTACTGCGATTTAACTTCTTTGATTGTAATTAATTTGAAACCTGAATGATGCATTTTATATTTTATTGGCTGTTATTTTCATACTAGATTATACAATATTACGCAATATTGTCATTTCGCCGAAGGAGAAATCACACGCGCTGATCGACAAAGATTGGCGACCTTGATTGCGGAATTTCTAATGTGATTTCTCCTTCGTCAAGATTACAAACTATACGGTTACCAATTTTTGTCTAGTTTCGGGTGTGATTCTTCGTTCCTCAGAATGACAAAACTGTGCGCCTACTAATATTTGTTAAAATTACAAGATTGCATCAAAACTTTGCATCTTTGCAACCTTGCGAGAAAAAAACTAGCGTACTTTGCGTAAATCTTAGCGCACTTCGCGGTTGAATTAAAATCTAAGAAACAAACCCTAACAAAAAAATAAAACTTTAAGAAATCAATTTCATGCTGTTTGCTTAAAAAACGTAATTTTGAAATTCGAAGTTCAAAAAAGAAATTATTATGAAATATCATCAAATAAACAGCGCTCTTTTTGTAAAAAACCGCAAAAAATTCACGGCAGAAATGAAACCAAATAGTGTTGCCGTTTTCAACTCCAATGACATTTACCCTGTTAGTGCCGACAGTACTTTACCGTTTGCACAACACAGAGATATTTTTTATCTGAGCGGTGTAGATCAGGAAGAAAGTATTTTGCTTTTGTTTCCGGATGCGCCTTATGAGAGCCAAAAAGAAATTCTTTTCCTAAAAGAAACCAGCGAACACATTGCCATCTGGGAAGGTGAAAAACTAACTAAAGAACGTGCTTTTCAGGTTTCAGGAATCAGAACCGTTTATTGGTTACAGGATTTTCATAAAATTTTGAACGAAATGATGACCTATGCCGATACAATGTACATTAACACTAACGAACATTACCGCGCGACCGTTGAAACAGAAACCCGTGAAGCTCGTTTTGTAAAATGGTGGAAAGAACGTTATCCGGCACACAACGTAGCCAAAAGTAACCCAATTTTACAGCGTCTTCGTTCTGTAAAAGAAAGTGAAGAAATCGATTTAATTCAGCAGGCTTGCGACATTACCGAAAAAGGTTTCCGCAGACTATTATCATTTGTAAAACCAAATGTAACCGAATACGAAATCGAAGCCGAATTAATTCACGAATTCGTTCGCAACCGTTCTAAAGGTTTTGCTTACACCCCAATTATCGCTTCTGGAAACAATGCCAATGTTTTGCATTACATCGAAAACAATCAGCAATGTAAAGACGGAGATTTAATCTTACTGGATGTTGCTGCCGAATACGCGAACTACTCCAGCGATTTATCACGTACAATTCCGGTTTCAGGAAGATATACCGAAAGGCAAAAAGCAGTTTACAATGCTGTTTTGAGAGTAAAAAACGAAGCTACAAAAATGTTGACTCCGGGAACTCTTTGGAAGCAATATCATGTTGAAGTAGGTAAAATCATGACCTCAGAATTGCTTGGTTTAGGCTTAATAGACAAAGCTGATGTTCAGAACGAAAATCCGGAATGGCCAGCATACAAAAAATATTTCATGCACGGAACCTCTCACCATATGGGACTGGACACTCACGACTATGGATTACTTCACGAACCAATGAAAGCCAATATGGTTTTTACAGTTGAGCCAGGAATCTACATTCCAGCCGAAGGATTTGGAATCCGCTTAGAAGACAATGTTGTGGTACAGGAAAAAGGAGAACCTTTTAACCTGATGCGTAATATTCCGATTGAAGCAGATGAAATCGAGAGTTTGATGAATTCTTAAAGAGAAAAGAATATAGATCATAGAAAATAAACGGCTGGCAGAAATGTCGGCCGTTTTTTTATGCACGAAATAAACCCTTAAAAACTAGATTGACTATTTTTCTTTACCTTGAATGAACTTATACTTTTTATATGCTTTTAGCTTTTCCTATCTTTGCCAACCACAATTAAAATGTCATTTTGAAAAATATTCTATATAAAAACACCCAAATTTCTTATACTGATTCAGGTCAGGGAACTGCAATTATATTTCTTCACGGCTTTTTGGAAAACAAAAAAATGTGGAAGGATTATATTGCTCCTTTCTCTGAAAAATACCGCGTGATTACAATCGATTTGCTGGGTCATGGCGAATCGGATTCTTTGGGATATGTGCATGCGATGGAAGATAATGCCAATGCTGTTCATGAAGTATTGAATCACTTAAAAATTGAGAAAGCTACAATCGTCGGACATTCGATGGGAGGTTACGTAGCTTTGGCTTTCGCCGAATTATTCCCAAAAAGTATCCGAAAACTGGTGTTACTGAATTCTACTTCAAGAGCAGACAGTGCCGAAAAAAAAATCAACCGAACACGCGCTATCAAAGCGGTCAAACAAAACTACATAACCTTTGTAAGCCTTGCCATTGCTAATTTGTTCAGTGAAAACAATCGAACTCTGCTAAAAGACGAAATTGAGAAAGTAAAAATTCAGGCCTTAAAAACTCCTTTACAAGGAATTGTTGCTTCTTTGGAAGGAATGAAAATCAGAAAAGACAGAGAAGCGCTACTGCATCAGAATTTGTTTCCGGTTTTATTGATTTTAGGTAAAAAAGATCCTGTTTTAAATTACGAAGACAGCATCACCCAAATCAATGACACTACTGCCGAATTGGTTTCTTTTGAAGACGGACACATGAGCCACATTGAGAACAAAGAAGCATTGAAAAATGTACTGTTTGGTTTTTTCGAATAAATCGGAAAAACCAATATTTCAGTATAAAAACCAGCCGAAACAGCAAGCTTTAAAAGTTCAGCTATCTGATTCTCTAATTTATTTTTTCCTCAAAAGGAATATCCATATTGAAGATTTCTTTTAACAATACAACAATCTCCTCCAGATAATTCTTTAAAATCTCATTCGTTATAGTAACATTCAACTCTTTATCCTCTTTAAACCCAAAAGGCAAAAATCCTGATTTTAGATTTTTAAAAGAGATAATTCCAACTTCAATCGGAATCTCACCTGCTTCTTTTTCAAACATGAACGCATAAGCCAAAACCTGAATGATTTTATCATTTTTAAGCTCCTGAGTCAATCCATTCCACGATTTAAGTACTACGTTCGTCTTTTCAACTTTTCCGGTCTTATAATCAATAATTCGAATTTTACCGTTGCGCAA
The DNA here is from genome assembly GCF_025947345.1 of Flavobacterium sp. N502536. Lineage (NCBI taxonomy): Bacteria > Pseudomonadati > Bacteroidota > Flavobacteriia > Flavobacteriales > Flavobacteriaceae > Flavobacterium > Flavobacterium sp. N502536. The sequence goes on from NZ_CP110011.1 coordinate 1,418,975, forward strand.
TTCTATTCGGTCCACATTTCCTTTAATCAAAACCGGAAATGGCAGATCTGGATGGTTTAATTCTCGTCCGTACGTTTCTTCCAGGGCCATGATCTTAACAGCATCCCCATTCTTAAGAGACTCCAATTCCATTTTTAAAAAATTAGATACATTCCGTTTCGCTACTTCAAAAGCCAAAAGATTACGTCCTTTTTTAATTTCTCCTTCTTTATAAACCAGTTTAAACTGTTTTAAAACTTCATCATCCAGTAATTTGAAACAATTTTCAAGATCCGCTTCCGAAATAAACTTACCAATAAAAGGTTCGTACAACGTTTTTAATGTTTCATGAATTATAGTACCAAGCGTATTCAAAGCGATGTTCTCCTCTACTTCTTCAACCTCCCGAATTCGAAGGATTTTCTGAAAATAAAAGTCAATCGGATTTCGGATATAACTCGTCAAAGCTGACGGCGAAAAACCCGCAATCGCAATTTCTTTTAAACGTTCCAGTACAGCCTCTGATTTTGGAACCACCATTGGCTGATAAGCTGTTGTTGGCAAAACCGGGTTATAGATATCAAAAGTCAAATTGTGTTTAGACTGTTTTTCCACTTCCAGCTGTGTGATAAAACGGCTGCGCTCTCCAGCATCCAATCCGTCATTTTCGGTATTATAAATCAAAAAGATGTTTTTAGCCCTTTGCAATAAATGATAAAAGTGGTAGGTATAAATAGCATCTTTCTCTTTAAAAGTCGGCAGACCTAGTTCGTTTTTAACATCATAAGGAATAAATGAATTCTGAGATTTTCCAGCCGGAAATTTCCCTTCATTCATCGACGTTACAATTACGGTATCAAAATCGAGCACACGACTTTCAAGAACCCCCATAATCTGTAATCCGCGCAAAGGCTCTCCCTCAAACGAAACTTCAGCAACATCAATAATCTGCTTGTAGATCGCATGCAAAGTATCTATGTTGTCAATATGATTGTGTTTTGTATAATAATTAATCAGCTTATTGATTACTTTAAAAACAGCATAAACAAAAGCTTTGGCTATTTTTTCTTCCTCATTGTCATTGCTGAAATTTTCTTTTATCAAAAGTAAAAGCGCTGAAACATTTTCAAGAACAGCAATCGATCCGTTCTCCCACTTTTGGAAAAGCAATTTAAACAATGGCGACGGATTCAGATTAAGTTCCAAAACCCGATTATGTGTAATAAAAGTATAATTATTCTCCTTTATAATCCGCACTAAATTACCGGCATTTGCATACGGTTCAACCAACGGATGAGTCAGAATATCCAGTATATCTTTATAGTAAAAAACATAACTTTCCCCTTTGCGCGAAAGCGCATTGGTATGCATTCTAAACAATTTTGCAATTAATATCTGCGAAGGGTTGTTCTTTCCGGAATACCCCATGGTAATATTCAAACTTCCAACCGAAGACGGCAGGGAATATAAAACCGGCATCAGTAAATTTTCCTCACCCAGCACAATAGCAACTTTATCAAGAGCAGTCGTTGGATTTTCGGCAATAATATTTTCAATAATACTACCCGCCAGTTTTGCCTGACCGATTGTTTTAGGGGTTCCAATTATCTGAATGTTTTTTGACTGCGAAAAATCGTCTACAATCCACTCAAACGGATTGGCTTTATAGTGTTTCCAGTTTTCTTTAAAACGCCTTACAAAGAGTCCGGCATCATGATAAGGGTCGTTCAGAAAAGTCTGATCGACATCCCAATAAATTTTAGCCTGATCTAAAGCCAAAAGATGCTGAACAATTTTTTCTTCAGCCGCATTTAAAGCGTTAAATCCTGCAAAAATAAAACTTCGATTTGCAACTGTGTTCGAAAAGTGATTCAGATTATTTACAGCCTCACGATAAATCAATCCCTGATAACCAATTGCTTTATGAAGCAAATGATTGTACAACGAATCGTAATACAAAGGAAGTAGTTTCCAGAAATCAATATAATTTTCTAAAAGTTTGGTTTTATTCTCGACTTCGATTCCCCATTTTTTGATGTCTTCAATATCACTCAAATACGACAAAACATGAGAAGGATCCAAAAGGTAACGATCGATTTCATTAAAATCCTGTAGTAAGGTCTTCGCCCAATTGGCAAATAATTCAAAAGACTGCTGTTGTTGTTTTTCGGTTACAGAAAGATAAACTTCATAAAACTCAAACAAAAGTTCAATTGAATCAACCGACCTAATCGAAGCCACATCCTGTACAAAATCTTCAATGCTAATAATTTCAGGAGAGAGTATTGTGGTCTTAGTCTCATTTTTCAACGCTTCAATTAAAAAAACTTTCGCTCTTTTATTAGGCAGAATAATAGTTGTTTCGGCAAGTTTAGCCGAATAATCCTGAATTATAACAGTCGCTATTTTTCCGAGAAAGGAAGTATTTATCATTTGATAAAAATAAAAAAAGCCATTCAATTAAGAATGGCTTTTAGTATTTATTTAGACAGTAAATTAGATTTTACCTTGGTATTTAGAACCAATGTGTTTAATTTCTGTTCTTCTGTTTTGTGCTTTACCTGCAGCAGTTTTGTTACTTGCAACTGGTTGAGAAGATCCAAATCCTTTAGACTCTAAGTTTTCTGGATTAACACCTCTTTCGATTAATGCATTTTTCACAGCGTCAGCTCTTTCTTGAGAAAGTTTGTCGTTGATTTTTGCAGAACCTGTACTATCTGTGTGTCCTTCAATAGAGAATTTCGCGTTTGGATAGTTTTTAAGGATTTCTTTAATTGCATCTAATCTAGCTGGAGTTTCTTTGTCTCCTGTTTTGAAAGTCGCTTTACCTGAGTTAAAGTAAACCGCTCTAGCTTGAACTTTAAGATCTTCTAAAGCTTCAGTAGTTACTTCAGGACAACCTCTGTTAGAAGCAGGACCAGCAACTGTAGGACAATCATCATCTTTATCAGCAACACCGTCTTTGTCAGCGTCTAAGAAAGGACAACCACCATTTTCTCTTGGACCAGCAACTGTAGGACATTTGTCATCTTTGTCAGCGATACCATCACCGTCAGTATCAGGACAACCTTTTAAAGCAGCTAAACCAGCAACATCTGGACAAGCATCATCTTTATCAGCAATTCCGTCTCCGTCAGTATCAGGACATCCGTTTAATGCAGCTAAACCAAATACATCTGGACAAGCGTCAGAAGCGTCAACGATTCCGTCTCCGTCAGTATCAGGACATCCGTTGAATTGTTTCAAACCAGCAACATCTGGACAAGCGTCATCTTTATCGTAGATTCCGTCTCCGTCAGTATCTTTACCTCCGAATTTGAAAACTAGACCAGCAGTGTGTTGAAAGTGAGATGGAGCATCTGGTACACCAGCTTTGTCTTGTCTATCACCACTAACTGACCATTTGTATCTTGTAGCAAGCTCAAGACCAATAGCATCAGTAAACCAGAAAGTAACACCAGCACCTGGGTTAACAGTTCCGTAGCTGCTATCTCCGAAGAAAGTATAACCTCCACCAACAGATAACGAAGGATCAATCACTTTAGATTTGATTAATTCCTGGAAGCTGTACTTAATAGTAGCATCAATTCCGTAATACATCAAATCACCAGGATTAGTAACTACATTACCTCTACTATCGTGCCCTGCAGCAGATGGATTGAAAGTAACATATTTATCAATCTTGTTTACAGATCCTTGTAAACCAACAGAGAAACCACTACCTACATATCTGCTCACACCAATGTAAGATAAAGAAGGAAGGATGTTCCAGTTGTCTTTTACAGCGAATGGCTGAGAGAAGTGTTGATCAAAGAAACCACTTCCAGCACCAGAACTTGTTCTAGTGTCAACGGCATTAACTCCAAAAGAGATAGCCCATGGATTGTTACTGTCTTGTGCGTGAGAACTTAAACCCATCACCATCATCACAGCAACTAAAAGTTTGTTAAGATGTTTCATACTTAATTTTTTTAATTACAATTTAGTTAATTACAAGCAAAAGTAACACCAAAATTTTTAAATACAAAATGAAATGTTAAAAAAAACCTACAAAAATTTGACCAAAGTGGGAATTATATAACTTTTAACATTTGTCCGACAACTATAAATGCGTCTATAGCCCTGTCTAAGTGCTCTTTTGTATGCGCAGCCGATAATTGCACTCTAATCCTTGCTTTTTCTTTCGGAACTACAGGGAAGAAGAATCCGATTACATAAATACCTTGTTTCAATAGCTCGTTTGCCATTGTTTGCGACAATTTTGCATCGTATAACATCACCGGAACTATCGCTGAATCGCCGTCGATGATATCAAAACCGGCTTTTTTCATTCCTTCTTTAAAATAATTAGTATTCCATTCTAATTTATCTCTTAAAGTAGTATCTTTTTCCAACAGCTCAAACACCTTTATGGAAGCCCCAACAATAGCCGGTGCCAGTGAATTTGAAAACAAATATGGACGTGAACGCTGACGCAATAACTCGATGATCTCTTTTTTCGCAGTTGTATAACCTCCCATTGCTCCACCTAAAGCTTTACCAAGGGTTCCGGTTATAATATCAACTCTTCCCATAACCCCTTTTGCTTCAAGAGTTCCTTTTCCTGTTGCTCCAATAAATCCGGCAGCGTGACATTCGTCCACCATTACCATAGCATCATATTTATCGGCAAGATCACAAATCTTATCCAAAGGCGCTACAAGACCGTCCATTGAGAAAACTCCATCGGTAACAATTAATTTGAAACGCGCACCAGCCTCATTGGCTTTAATTAATTGCTGCTCCAAATCCTCCATGTTACTATTTTCATAACGGTAACGCGCTGCTTTACACAAACGAACCCCATCAATAATAGAAGCATGGTTCAAACTGTCTGAAATAATAGCATCGTTTTCTCCTAACAATGGCTCAAAAACACCACCATTTGCATCGAAAGCAGCAGCATAAAGAATGGTATCTTCTGTACCATAAAAATCTGCAATCTTTTTCTCCAGAGTTTTATGAATATCCTGTGTTCCGCAAATAAAACGCACCGACGACATTCCGAAACCATGTGTATCCATAGCATCTTTTGCTGCCTGAACCACTTCCGGGTGTGATGAAAGTCCTAAATAATTGTTGGCACAAAAATTCAAAACTTTTTCTCCTGTCGAGATCGTTATTTCCGCATCCTGTGCTGAAGTTATAATACGTTCTTTCTTGAAAATTCCATTTTCTTCAATTGTTTGCAACTCGTTTTGCAAATGTTCTTTTATTTTACCGTACATTTTAATTTATTTAAAACGTTAAAAATTAACAACTTAAGCCAAAAATACCCAGTCAAATCTTTAACACCTGATTAATTTTTTCACAAATTTACTACATCGATTTCTGATCCTATGTATACCAGCGCTTTTTTTAACACTTTATACCCTAAATCCTCAATAGCCTCCTGATACTCCTGTATTTGCCTGGTATATTTTGGATTTATCACCCCCGTTTTATAATCCAACAAATACGCTTCTTTGTTTGTTGTTAGAACAATTCGGTCGGGTTTTAAAATTCTTCCTTCTTTCTGAACAATGGTCTGCTCGTTCAAGACGGTATCCTTTCCATCAAAACAAATACTCAACTCAGGGTGATTGACAATTTCCTGAAGTGTCTTCAAGACCATATCTATCTGGTCATTCGTAATCAATCCGTTTTCGATACCTTTAGTAACCGCCAGATCAACATCCGTTTTGTCTTTAACAAAAGCCAAAATCTCATGAACAATATTCCCATAAGCAATTGCCCCTTGCTGATGTGTTCCCCACATCAAAGCCTCTCGCTGTGCAATTTTAATATTTTTCGGATTTAAAACTTCTGAGACCACAGGAATCACTTTGACCAGATCAACTGACTTTACGGAACTTGAAAGCCTAACCTTATTTCCAAACTCATATTCCAGTCTCTCCGCATCATAAACTCCCTTATGCATCAAATATCGAATAAAAAAAGAAGCCATATTATTTGGCAATTCTCCATCTTTCCTCTCTTTTATAGCCTGTGACACGATATACAATTGTTCTTCTGCACGCGTTAACGCCACATACAAAACATTGATATTATCCAAAAGCTCTTCTTGTTTTTTCAAATTAAAAACCGCCGAAGCACTTTCTCCAAAACCTTCAACCGCACTACTATTATCAATTAAAGCTTTCGGAACATCCAAATTTACATCTTCGGTATCCAGCCATAATTTATCTTTTGGCTTTCGATTGTAATCTTCTTCGGCAAACGGCATAATCACAACCGGAAATTCCAATCCTTTTGATTTATGAATGGTCATGATTCGAACCGCATTGTTTCCTTCGGGAGACGGAATACTAAATTTCTCTGCATTTTTATCCCAATAACTTAAAAAATCGGCTATTCCTGCCTGATTTCTCATGTCCCGCTCTAAAACAATATCCAGAAAAAACTGAACATATGCATTTCCCTCATCAGGAAGAACAAATTTCGAAATTATAATTTCTACCGCTTCATACAATGATTTTTTACGAACATCTTCAAAAGAAAACGCAACATCAAAAGTCAATAGCCACTTTTCAAAATCACCTTCCCATTTTTGAGCCATTCCCAGAGCAATGAAATCATGAATAGGCATTTGAACCTCTTTATTTGATCCTAAAAAATGAAGAAAATTAGCTTTCGACTCTAAATCGGCACTATTGTTTAGGTATTTCAGCAAATGGACAATCAAACGCACTTCTGTCGCATTCTGAATCATTAAAGTTTCAGAGGACAAAAGCGGGATATTTTGTTCTGTTAAGTAATTCGCAATTGCAATCCCCTGATCTCTTTTTCGGGTCAAAATCACAATATCTTTGTACTCAAAACCTTCCCTGACTACTTTTTGAATTGTATTTAATGTCGCCAAAACATACAAATCTGACTTCTCCACCACCTCTTCTTCGTCTGCAAAATCTGATTTCTCTATTATAGGCAGAAAAGAAATATTGACATAGCCTCCTTTTTTCGAATTTGTATTCTGAAAACTATGATTCTCATAAAGATCTTTATAATCCTCATTTGTAAATTCGGTCGAAATTAATTTAAAAAAATCATTATTAAACTCAATTACCTCACTATAACTGCGGTAATTTGTATCCAAATGTTTGACTACTTTTTCGTGATTAAAAAAAGAGACTTCTTCTTTTCCTAATTCAATAAATTGTTCGGCTTTTCCACCTCTCCATCGGTAAATAGATTGTTTTGGATCTCCCACAATCATCAGAGTTCCTTTGTTTCCAAAATCATCCTGACCCGAAAGGGAGTTATGTATCAGTGGAATAAGATTCTGCCATTGCATTTCAGAAGTATCCTGAAATTCATCAATAAAAAAGTGACGATACTTTTCTCCTAAACGCTCGTAAATAAAAGGCGCAGGCTGGTTTTGAATTTCACGATGAATGATCGCATTAAATTCAGAAATCGACAGCACATTTTGCTCCGATTGAATTTTCGCCAATTCGTTACTAACCGTATTTAAAAGCGAGAGTGGTGTAATATTCTTCAGGAACGCTTTGTAAAAATCTCTTTTTTCAAAGTTCTTATAGATTTTTTCCAGAATCTGAAGCAGTTCCGGAATTATATTTTCGATTAACGCCCTGTCTTTCGCCGTTTTATTGATCGCAATATCCTCGAATTCATGAAAAGTTTTATTCCGGGGATTAAATTTCCCATCGCGAATACTCTCTAAATGATTGGGAAAGGTTCCGCGTGAAAATGACTTTAAATCAATTCCGTTTTTATCGATTAAAGCAAGTGCTTCTGTAGCAAAGTTTTCGTTTTCAGCTTCCAGCTCTTTACACAAAGTCTGCATTTTCTTTTTGATGACAACAAACTCTTCAATAGATTTATCCTGAAAATGAGAGATCTCATTTCGGTTGTTTTCATTCAAAACTAATCTTCCGGTTTCTAATATCTCACGGGAAACGTCCCAACTTTTATCATCGTCGGTTTTTTCCATAGTAAAATCGACCAGCAATTTAGTCAGTGTTTCATCCTGACCTGCTTGTGCAATAATAGCATCAACTGCTTCAACCAGTAAATTTTCGGTATCCAAAGTGACTTCAAAAGTCATTGGCAGATTAAGATCGTGCGCAAAGGCACGAATTACCTTATGGGTAAATTTATCGATGGTAGAAATATCAAAAGCAGCATAATTATGAATCAGATGCTTGATAATATTTTGAGATTTTACTTTGATCTTAACAATAGAAAGTCCTGTATCGCGAGACAAGTCCTCCATCAAATCGACTGCTTTCGCCGAAGGCTCTTCTTTTGCAAACTCTGACAAACTCCCCACAATACGGCTTTTCATTTCATGAACCGCCTTATTGGTAAAGGTAATGGCCAGAATATTTCGATAGGCGTCATTTCTTGGAGAAGAAAGAATAATTTTGAGATACTCTTTTACCAAAGTATAGGTCTTTCCAGAGCCTGCAGATGCATCATAGATAGAGAAAGACGGACTTTGCATGAGTTTAGTTTTTCGTACGGTAAAAATAACACATTAAAATATGAAATCCCAATAAAGCAAAAATTCCAAATTCCAATAACTAACTCTTTTATTAGGCAGCTATTGGAATTTGGAATTTTAAATATTTCAGTTTTTCTACAACAACTAGGCAGTTTTAGGAAAGGCTCTTTTATTAAAAACCAACAATATACCTACTCCTGTAGAAATTGCTACATCGGCAACATTAAAGATCGCATTAAAAAAAGAAACATCTTCACCACCCCAGTAAGGGAACCAAGCCGGCAAAGTACCTCTCCAGATTGGAAAGTAAAACATGTCTACCACTAAACCGTGAAACCATGTTCCATAAGGTTCTGGTGAGAAAAGGGTTGCCAGATTACCATGACTGTCGTCAAAGATAATCCCATAAAATACCGAATCAATTATATTTCCGGCTGCTCCGGCAAAAATCAAAGCTATCGCTACAATTAAGTAATTTGAATAACGTTTCTTAACCGAATCTGCCAACCAGTAACCAATTCCTACTACAGCAAAAATTCTAAAAACAGTTAAGAACAGCTTACCGTATTCACCAGGTATCTTTGTCCCCCAGGCCATTCCTTCATTTTCAATAAAGTGAATTCTAAACCAGTCAAAAATTACGACTTCATCACCTAAAACAAAGTTTGTTTTTACATAGATTTTCGAAAGCTGATCGACAATTAAAACTAAAAATATAAGGAAATACGCTTTTCGTAATGACATTTTATTAAATTTTGATGGGGCAAAAGTAACAATTTAATCAAAAAAAACGCCCCTAATAGAGCGTTAATTGTTTTTGAAGATAAACCGGCAACTGCCAGAGCATTTTGGCCCTTTAACCGAGGCTCTATTTTTTAACATTTGGCTGAACGGTTTTTTTAGGCGGATCCGCAAAAAATTCGGAAATCGATTTAAGCAATCCTTTACCCTCTTTTCCAGCTGCCGCATTCTTGGCCTCAGCCTTCTTTACCTGAGTTTTAAACTGTATACGAATCTTTTCAAATTCTTTCATTCGATGCTCAACATCAGAGTTCACTTCTTTGAATTTCAACACTTTAGCCATTTTATAAGATTTTTATGTTAAATAAATAAAATTATAATGATTTGATATTACAATGATACATAATTTAATTTATATTTGTTAATAAAAATTAACACTTGTTTAGACTAAAAAATCATATTTATCTCTCACACGGTATTAAAACGAAAAGAATTTAACAACTTTCCTAAATCTTACAAAATATGAATGAAATCACAACTACTCTAAACGATTTTCTGCTTTCTACCAAATCTTCCGCAGCATTAATCATTAATGGGAAAGGGAAATTAATCACATCACTTCATTTAGACTATGCGGATAGTATTGCCGCAATGAGCTCGGCCATCGTATCGATGAGCGACAAACTTTTATTAGATCTCGAAAAAGGCTCTCTGAAACAACTCTTTTTAAAAACCACAGAAGGAGTTGTTGTTGGGAACAAAATAAGCGGCACAAATTTTATCATTACCTTTTCAAGAGACGGCAGCAACCTTGGTTTATTACTACGATCGACCGAAGAAACTGCTACAGAACTGAGCAAAAATTCTTTGTTAAAATAACATATTTCTATTAACACCAAACCCCGAAAACTATGAGTAATGACTTTTTAAACGTTTTTTTAAATGAAATGAAAACTAACGTAAACGGCTTTATTGCAGTAGCTGTAACAGAAATCGAATCAGGATTAAGCTTTGGAAACCTGACAACAGATCCGGCATTTGACCCTGAACTTGCAGCGGCTTACAATCTCGAAGTTGTGAAAGCAAAATTAAGTGCAGTAAAAGCTTTAAATTTAAACCAGGAGATCGAAGACATTTTGATTACTCTTTCCAATCAAATTCACATTATCGACATTTCTCCCAACAAAAAGTTCATGATCTATCTTGCGGCAGATTCGACTAAAGCAAATTTAGGAATGACAAGAGCCGTTTTAAGAAAACACAAATTAGAATTAGAAAAAAACTTAGCTTAAACTCAAGCTTATTTTATTAATTAGAACTGTCTTCTTTACAGACAGTTCTAATTGATATTATTTCTTTCCTACGTAAAAACTCCTGTTTTTAAAATTCTTACAAAAATAAACAAACCAATTTTACTACATTTATATTTTATTGTAGTAAAATTCTATATGTTTAAATCCGTCATTGCTTCAACAAAACTGCTCAAACATTAAACAAAAAAAACGCCCCTAAAAGGAGCGTCTGTTTTTTTTTATGGAGTAGTATAAAAACCCGGAATTATCTCTGCAAGTTTTTAGCTTCGATACTCATTGTAGCATGAGGAACGATTTTAAGCCTTTCTTTGCTGATTAATTTACCTGTTACTTTACAAATACCATAGGTTTTATTTTCAACACGGAATAATGCGTTTTTTAGATCGCGAATAAACTTTTCCTGTCTGATAGCCAACTGTGAGTTTGCTTCTTTAGACATCGTTTCGCTTCCTTCTTCAAATGCTTTAAAAGTTGGAGAAGTATCATCTGTTCCGTTATTCAAATCATTCATGTAAGCACTTTTAATTAAATCCAGATCGGCTTGTGCTTTTTGTATTTTATTTTGAATTATTTCTTTGAACTCTGCTAAATCAGCATCAGAGTATCTTGTAATTTCATCTATCATCTTATACTTATTTTGAAATTAATATCACTGTTTTAATATCATCAAATTCAATTTCTGTGCCGTTTTCCAACGCATCTACAAAAACCAAATCGTCAGTTAATGTCTCAGACTTAATATAGTCTTCATTTTTTAGAATTGCCTCTTCTAAAAGGCCGCTTCTTTTTATTTGAACTTTAATCTTATCGGTAACTTCAAATCCTGAATCTTTACGGATGTTTTGGATTCTGTTTACCAATTCTCTTGCGATTCCTTCGTTTTTCAATTCGTCAGAGATTGTAATATCAAGCGCAACTGTAATTCCGTTTGAATTTGCAACCAGCCAACCTTCAATATCCTGCGAGGTTATTTCTACATCTTCTAATGATAAAGTTACAGTATTTCCTGCAATTACAATATCCAATGCACCCTGCTTGTCTAATTGATTGATCTGCTCTGCCGAAAAAGATTGTATCTCTTTGGAAATCAGGCCCATATCTTTTCCAAAACGTGGCCCTAAGGCTTTAAAATTAGGCTTGATCTGCTTCACCAAAATACCCGAATCATCGTCTAAGAGCACAATTTCTTTCACGTTAACTTCCGCTTTTACAAGCTCAGAAATAGCCTCAATTTCAGCTCTCTGATTCTCGTCAAGTACCGGAATCATTACCTTTTGCAAAGGTTGACGCACTTTAATCATTTCCTTTTTACGAAGGGATAAAACCAAAGACGAGATGGTCTGCGCCTTCTGCATTTTGCTTTCTAACGTTTTATTAACAAAGTTTTCGACAAATTTTGGAAACTCTGCCAAGTGAACACTGCTATATTGCTCGGTTTGCGTAGAACCTGTTAAGTCGCGGTATAATTTATCCATGAAAAAAGGAGCGATCGGTGCACTTAATTTACTTATCGTTAATAAACAAGTATAAAGCGTTTGATACGCTGCTATTTTATCATGAGCGTACTCCCCCTTCCAGAAACGACGACGACACAAACGAACATACCAGTTACTCAGATTTTCCTGAACGAAGTCAGAAATAGCTCTTGCCGCTTTTGTAGGCTCATAATCTTCATAACATTCATCAACAAATTTTACTAATGTATGCAATTCCGACATGATCCATTGGTCAATTTCCGGTCTTTCGTTTAATGGAATTTCTGCCTCAGCATATTTAAATCCATCGATATTGGCATATAACGAAAAGAAGGAATAGGTATTATACAGGGTTCCGAAGAATTTACGACGAACCTCAGCAATTCCTTCAATATCAAACTTTAAGTTATCCCAAGGATTTGCATTAGAGATCATGTACCAACGTGTGGCATCCGGACCGTATTCCTTAATTGTTTCAAAAGGATCTGTCGCATTTCCTAAACGCTTCGACATTTTTTGTCCATTTTTATCCAGAACCAAACCATTCGAAACTACATTCTTGTACGCAATTTTATCAAAAACCAAAGTTCCGATTGCGTGCAACGTATAAAACCATCCACGAGTCTGATCGACACCTTCTGCGATGAAATTTGCAGGGAAATCTTTATTCTCGTCAATTTTATCTTTATTTTCAAAAGGATAATGCCATTGTGCATAAGGCATTGCTCCTGAATCAAACCAAACATCAATTAAATCACTTTCGCGTTTCATTGGCTGGCCTGAAGCTGAAACCAAAGTGATCCCGTCTACTACATTTTTATGTAAGTCGACTAAATCATAGTTTGATTCAGACATATTTCCGATTTCAAAACCTTTGAATGGGTTTTCTTTTTGAAAACCTGCTTCGATAGATTTTTCGATCGCATTGTACAATTCTTCAACAGAACCAATAAGAACTTCTTCTTTTTTGTCTTCAGTTCTCCAAATTGGCAACGGAATCCCCCAATATCTAGAACGAGATAAGTTCCAGTCGTTGGCATTTTTCAGCCAGTTTCCAAAACGTCCTTCACCAGTAGACTTAGGCTTCCAATTGATAGTTTCGTTCAGGTCGAACATTCTATCTTTTACATCGGTTACTTTAATGAACCATGAATCTAGTGGATAATATAATAACGGCTCATCAGTTCTCCAACTATGTGGATAACTATGTACGTATTTTTCAACCTTAAAGGCTTTATTTTCTTCTTTTAATCGAATAGCAATTTCAACATCTACAGAACGCTCTGGCGCCTGACCTGCATCATAGTACTCATTCTTTACATATTTCCCTGCCAAATCGCCTACATGTGAAGTAAATCTTCCCTGTAAATCAACCAAAGGAACTGCGGTACCATTTTCGTCTAAAACCAACATTGGCGGCACTTCCGGTTTTGCTTCTTTGGCTACTTTGGCATCATCAGCACCAAAAGTAGGAGCGGTATGTACAACCCCTGTTCCATCTTCTGTAGTAACAAAATCTCCTGTGATTACTCTAAATGCATTTTCAGGATTCTGATAAGGCAATACATACGGCAATAGTTGCTCGTAACGGATCTCGGCCAAATCAGCACCTTTTGCTTCTGCTAAAATTTTATACGGAAGCTGTTTGTCTCCATTTTTTACTTTTTCAAAATCAGCATCATCCTCGCTGGCAAAAAATCCTTTTCCGAATTGTTTTCCCACTAAGTTTTTGGCCAAAACGACATTGATTGGCTCAAAAGTATACTGATTGAAGGTTTTTACTAAAACATAGTCAATCTTTGGTCCAACTGTCAAAGCTGTATTCGATGGTAATGTCCATGGAGTTGTCGTCCATGCTAAAATGTGAACATCTCCAAACCCCAGTAAAAAGGCTGGCAGTGTTTCGGGTAATGTTTTAAACTGCGCTACGATCGTCGTATCAGTAACATCACGATAGGCACCGGGCTGATTTACTTCGTGAGAAGATAATCCGGTTCCGGCTTTAGGTGAATAAGGCTGAATCGTGTATCCTTTGTACAACAAACCTTTATCATAAATTTGTTTCAAAAGCCACCAAACAGACTCCATATATTTAGGCTTGTAGGTTACATATGGATCTTCCATATCTACCCAATATCCCATTTTTTCGGTCAAATCATTCCATACGTCGGTATAACGCATTACGGTTTTTTTACACGCTTCGTTATATTCTTCGATAGAAATTGTTTTACCAATATCTTCTTTTGTAATTCCAAGTTCTTTTTCGGTTCCTAATTCTACAGGTAATCCGTGAGTATCCCAACCCGCTTTTCTTTTTACCTGAAAACCTTTTTGAGTTTTATAACGACAAAAAATATCTTTAATCGCACGCGCCATCACGTGGTGAATACCCGGCAATCCGTTTGCTGAAGGCGGACCTTCAAAAAACACATAAGGCTCAGCACCTTCACGGGTACTTACGCTCTTTTCAAATATATTTTCTTTCTTCCAAAAATCAAGTACTTCTGATGCTACTGTTGGCAAGTCAAGTCCTTTGTATTCAGTAAATTTTGTGCTCATTTTATCCTTTTCTTAAACGAGGTGCGAAAGTAAGAAATTTTAAGGAAACATGAAAGGGAATAAAAAAAAGACGAAAACACAAAAATTTCAATACAATTTAAATCCAAAAAACAACTGTAAAACCAACACATTAGCACTAGCAAAATACTGAATACAAAATAATTACCCTTTTAATCAGCTCCAAAACCAACCAATATAAGCCCAAATTATCTTATTAAAAAAGCTCAAAAAGCCATTATTATCTAAAAAATGCGAAGTTATTATTGTAGTTTTATCCCAACTTTAAAAAACATTTATGAAAACAAAATTACTTATTCTAGCCCTCCTGGTAACAGGTATGGCGCAAAGTCAAAACCTTCTTCAAAACGGTAGTTTCGAAAATTTCACAGGTACAACTCCAAATTCGTGGTTTTTCTTAACTGGAGCGACATCACAGCAAAGTACGGTATTTAGCAACGGAATCTCAAGTCTTGATGTTTCGCCGGTAGGGGTTTTTCCTGTTCAATTACCTAATGCTATTTTCTCTCAGGATTTCACAATAAGTGACTTAGAAACTTACACTTTAAAATTTGATTATTTCATCCCTGGCACCAGTTTAACTAATTACATTAGCAGTCTTACATTTGAAATTACCAAAAATGGCAACGAAGCCATTTTTGCTCCACCACTTGCTCCTACAAATGCTATTACTTATGGCACATGGAAGACGGTAACTTATGATTTTAAGATTGCGATGTTCAACTCTGGACACACTTCAGCAAGCCTTAAACTAAACTATGTTGTAAGTATCGACCAACATATGTCAGATCATCACATATACTTTGACAATGTAAGCATCGTTAAAAAAGCTACTTTAGGAACAGCAGATTTTGACAAAAAAAGCAATCCTATTGCTTACATTTCAAAAAACGAAATAAAACTAAACAGCGACTACAAAGATTCTTCTTATGTAATCTATTCTGTTGAAGGTAAAGCCGTAAAAAGATCTAAAAACAACTCTTCTGAAAGCATTGATACTTCTGAATTGACTACCGGAGTTTATTTCTTAAAATTAAACGATGCCAGTACTTCTGTTAAATTCATCAAACAATAAGTAATTGTTGTAATGAAAAAAGGGATGAATTTGATATCAAATTCATCCCTTTTTTTATGCCCGCACTTTTTCAAAAACTTAAGAAAAGATCTCTTTTAAAACCTCTAAAGATTTCGGTTTTTTGAATCCGTCCAAATGAAAGCTATAGTAATCGATCAGGATTTTGAGCAGAATTTGCCTTTCCGTCACATGAAAAACTTTTTGATCGTTTTCAAATTTCAGATCAATTAATTTTTTTAAAAGACTGGTTTCATGTTCCGTCAAAGCAGTCGCTCCATGAAACACCGTAAAAACACCCTCAATCATTTCAAAATAAAGAAGTTCCATTTCTGAAATATCCGGATAAAAGCCCAGGTATTTTGTCGCTTCCAGAAGTAATATCAAATGAAAATTTGAGATTTCATCATGATGATCCAGCCAGCTCAGTGCCGTCTCTAAGAACACAAAAAACGATTCGTTTTTCTCTTCTTCCTGAATAGAATAATGGAGCATTTCAGACAAAAACATGACCATGGTACTTTTTACAAGATCGGTATGAATACTTTGAAAAGGCACTGCTGTTTTTATTTCTTTGAAAGTCTCCAAAGTTCCTTTATTCTTGTGCATCGCCTCAATTTCAAGAATAGACAAAGGCTGAAAATAAGCAATTTTCTGGCTTGCTTTCCGACTTGAAAAAGCATCCCGCACAAAATAAGATTTCAGGCCGTTTGAAAGCGTAAAACACTTTACAATCAAACTTTTCTCCTGAAACTTTAACGATGAAATTACTATTGCTTTGGTTTTGATTAACATGTAGTCGAAATTTGCTTTTGGACATTCGTTTTAAATCTGTCCAGAAACCCTCGTTCTACGTAGAACCACGAAAGGACAGCAAAACAGAAAGTAATCAAAATTACAGTAATTGCCATTACAAACGGATCGTATTTTTCGAATAAGTTGTATTGTCGGAATAACTGGATTATTGGAAAATGATAAATGTAAAGCCCATATGTAAAATCACCATATTTACCGAAATTGTTTAAAAAAGGAATATTATATGCCGCAATAATAACCACAATTCCAAACGCTGCAGGATACAAAAGGTCTACTGACAGATCTGACAAATGATAAACTGCTAAAACCAAAACAGCGAACAGTAAAAATCCTGCTTTGTTTTTCATTATCCATTCAAAATTCAAAAACAGAAAAATACCTGTTATAAAATAACACAAATAACCGGGCAGCTGCTTGGCTAATAAGGGCTGATTCCAATAAGAATTCATCACAAACCAATATCCTAATGACAAGAGATAAAGGTTTCCTAACAACAAAAAGGACTTTTTTATTTTTTGTATTCCGTAAAAAATTAAAGGCAAAACAACATAGAAGCCTTCTTCAATTTTCAGTGTCCATAAGGCTCCGTTTACAGCACAATGCAAATTAGCATCAAAAAGTCCGGGCAAACAGGGATGCATAAAATTCAGGAAAAGCAAATTCCAGCCTATGTATTTATAAGTATCGATACTTGAAAAATAGGCCCCAAAAGTATAACTGCTGAATAAGCTGAAAATAAGGCCCGAAAATAAAATCACCACCACATAAGCCGGTAAGATTCTTTTGATACGTTTGACAAAATAGTCTTTTAGAGAAGGTGTATTTACATAACTTTTACTCACTAAAAAACCACTTATCACAAAGAATCCTTTTACTCCGATAATGGCATTGGAGAAATACGACAAGACAAAAAGATCTTCATTCTGAGAAAGTTCTGCCAGATGTGCCAATAAGATATTTGCAGCAAAGAAAAACCGTAAGAAGTCAAAACAATTTTTATTATCCATAGTTGATCTGCGCTAAACTTATCGAACGATCATTACTTTTTTGACTTTTGTTTCGCTCCCATCCTGAGCGGAGATAAAAATCATATAAACTCCTGATGCTACTTTATATCTACCAAAAGCCGTAGTATCCCATTCTATTGTCCCACCTTCTGAAGTAGTTTCATAAACCAGATTACCCTCTATGTCGGTAATTTTGATATTGGCTTTGTTTATTAATCCGGCAACTTTTACTGTTCCTGCATAGGTTGGACGAACAGGATTTGGGTAAACATAAACATTATTTAAGTCTTCATTAGCTCCCGTTGCCATTCCCTTAAAAGAAACCAAACCTTTATCTGTTGCAATAAAAACTTCTCCAGTCACACTATTTATATCAATATCATTTATAATATTACTCGGCAATGGCGAATTATTTATTGTAAAATGATATTTGGTCTCCTGACCATTTGGTGACACCATAAAAACGCCTGAATCTGCTGTTGCAATCCATTTATTGTTTGCCCCGTCGACCACAATATCTGTGATAAATTGTTCGTACAATAATTCCTGCGCCAAGCCTTCTTCAAGAATAATAATTGGTTTTGTAGTCAATTGATTCTCTGTTTGAAAACTACTGACATTAGCCAACACGCGCAATCCTTTTGTGGTTCCTATCCAAAGCTGGTTATTATTATCTGGAGTAGCAACACGAACATCTACAATAGGTAGATTTCCGACATCGACACCTTGTGTTATTTTCTTTAAAACATTTCCCTTTTCATTAAAACCTATAAGTCCGCTATTAAAGGTTGCCATCCATTTCGTTCCGTTTTTATCAATAGACATTCTTCCAAATGGACAGCTCGGAATATCTATAATTACAGATTCTGTGGAAAAAACCTGCCAGTCTCCATTTGGCTTTAGTACCTTAATTCCTTTGTCAACCAAACTATTGTTCATCCATAAGTTTCCGACTTTATCAAAAACCATCCCATTCACCCAGACATCTTGTGTATTAGGGACTGCCTGCAGTGAACTATTTGCTGTTCCGTACAAATAACTTGGAATATCATTTTCTACTTTTAGCAAACCTGCATCAAATGAACCGATGTAAACTTTCTTCTCATTTGCAGGATCTACTACAACTCTGATTAGCGATTTAGCACCCAAAACTTTTTCATACGGAATATTCAGCCATTTGTCCAAACTAAATTTACTAATGCCATAGCTATCTTTTGGATATGGGTTGTAAACTCCCGAATAATCACCATAAACAGTCCACATCGAATTTGCTGTAACCTGAAGTGCAAAAATACTGTTTCGTAACGGCCCGTTTGGTGTATCATTTACAAATACTGAAGCACCGGAAAGTGAAGAAGAAAAAACTCCGCTCTCTTTTGTCCCTACATATAATACATCACCAACTGTGGTTGCACAACTAAAAGTTATAGTATTATCTAAAACCTGAGTATTTGCAATCTGGCGCAGCAATACCATTTGATTGTTATAAACATAAACCACATTGGGTGTTGTGACTATTAAGTTATGATTTGCAGCACGCAGATCGGTTGAAGGTCGCGGGAGCTGAAAAAATCCAACAAATGAATTTGAATTGTACCGATGAATGTATCCTACTGAATTTATCGCAATAAGCTCTGTATCCAATGGCTCAACACTGGCCCAGTCACCCGCAGTAACCAAGCTCCATTGGTTAAAATCGATCAGATTACCATTGGTGCTATTGGCTCTTTTGATTCCGTTTGAAGTCGCAGCATAGAAAAACCCATTAAAATAAGCCGTTTGCCTTACTTTAACTTCGGCACCATTATCTCCGATAAAATAAGTATCTCCAAATTGCAGGGTGGTTAAATTGAACTGAACAATTCCGAAATCACAAGAAACATAAACCATTCCGTTGTGCTCCATCAAGTGGTTAATTCTCTTCAGATTGGCCGGCAATTGTTTGTTAATGATGTCGATCACCTTTAAAATGCTACCATCGGTATCATTTACCACGATCATTAATCCGTTTTCATATCCGATTACCGTTTTCTTAAATCCTTCGCTATGGTATAAAGAAGAGATCGTCTGTCCCGAAAGGCCATCTACCGTTGTGGTGGTTTTGACTGTATTCAGGGCTACATTTTTAGAAAAAAGAGCATTCTCTGAGGCCGCAAAAACGGTAGTTGAAGATTGCGAGAGATCTTTTACTTCGTTGAATGAAAAATACCCCTGCCAGGACAATTTATTCTGAGAAAAACAAAATTGCACTGCCACCAAAAACAAAACGTAGAAAAACCTTCTTTTCATTATTTACTAAATTCAGATAGACAAATATACTACAAACGAAAGTATTTGATTTTTGTTCTCTTGCAAATAAAAAAATGCCTCCGATTTATCTTTATAAAAGACAAATGGAGGCACTAAAAAACTATAACTAAAAAATTATACTACACCTTGTGCAAGCATAGCATCGGCAACTTTAACAAATCCTGCAATGTTAGCTCCTTTTACGTAGTCAACATAACCTGATTTATCCGAACCGTATTTTACACATGAAGCATGGATTGCTAACATGATTCCTTTTAATCTTTCGTCAACTTCTTCAGATGACCAGCTTAAACGCAATGAGTTTTGCGACATTTCAAGACCTGAAGTTGCAACACCACCAGCATTAGAAGCTTTTCCAGGAGCAAATAAAATTTTTGCATCAAGAAAAACAGTAACAGCTTCCGGAGTAGAAGGCATGTTTGCTCCTTCTGCAACGGCAATACATCCGTTAGCCACTAAAGCTTTAGCCTCATCACCATTTAATTCGTTTTGAGTCGCACATGGTAATGCAACATCACATTTAACTTCCCATGGACGTTTTCCTTCTACGTATTTCGCATTTGGATATTTTGCCACGTACTCGCTGATTCTTCCTCTAAGCTCATTTTTTAACTCCATTACGAAAGCTAATTTTTCAGCATCGATTCCATCTGCATCATAAATATATCCTGCAGAATCTGATAATGTAACTACTTTTGCTCCTAATTGAGTTGCTTTTTCAGTTGCATATTGTGCTACGTTTCCAGAACCTGAAACAGCAACAATTTTTCCTTTAAAACTATCTCCTTTAGTTGCTAACATACTTTGAGCAAAGTAAACTGCTCCGTAACCTGTAGCTTCAGGACGAATTAATGATCCTCCGAAAGAGATTCCTTTTCCGGTTAAAACTCCGGTAAATTCATTTCTTAATCTTTTGTACTGACCAAACATATATCCAACTTCTCTACCTCCTACACCGATATCTCCGGCAGGAACGTCAGTATCAGCTCCAATATGTTTTGAAAGTTCTGTCATAAAACTTTGACAGAATTTCATAATTTCATTATCTGATTTTCCTTTTGGATCAAAATCAGAACCTCCTTTACCACCACCCATTGGTAATGTTGTTAAGCTGTTTTTGAAAGTTTGCTCAAAAGCCAAAAACTTCAAAATACTCAAGTTAACAGAAGGATGAAAACGCAAACCTCCTTTGTAAGGTCCGATTGCTGAATTCATCTGGATACGATATCCTTTATTAACCTGGATCTCACCTTTGTCGTTCAACCAGTTCACTCTGAACAGGATAACACGCTCTGGCTCTACCATACGCTCCAAAAGCATTTTGTTCTGGTATTTTTTATTTTCTTCAATAAAAGGAATTACCGTTTCGGCAACTTCTAAAACTGCTTGTAAAAACTCTGATTCGTTCGGGTTTTTTGCACTAACCGAATCCATAAAAGCGGTAATACTTTGTGACATGATTATTAGATTATTAACATTTAAGAAAACGTTTTCGTTATTTAAGACAAAGGTAATCGAAAATGGTATTTATTGAATATTTTTTTAAGAATCTCTTAAACTTTTATTTATAATACAGCTAATACAGAAAAAAGATATTTTAGGTTTTGCGTTTTGCAGTAAATTACTACCGAAATATTTAATAATTTAATATTTTTAATAAATATTCATCAATACAGCTGTTTATCCTTTTTAGTTCCTTGTGTTTTTATATATTTGCCGGGATTTGAAAGCCCAACCCCCATGCTTAAACCTATAGTACTCACGTTATTTGCCTTTTTTGGCATCTCAACAATTTCGACTGCACAATCACTGGCACACGAAGTTGGAATAATATTCGGCCCTGTTACTTTTCAATCTGATTTTGGTGAAAGAAATAATCTGGATACAAATCTTGGAAACACCGGATTTGGTGTCGGATTGGTTCATTTTGTCAATTTCTCTACCAACAGCAACCGGGAAAGCTTCTTTTCCGAACATTTCAAAGTAAGATCAGAACTCTCTTTTAATAGCTCAAAACTGAATCATTTTGGTGAATGGACGGAAAAAAAACCTGCTACATTAGGAGTTAAGCAGCTTAAAGCCATGCACGGAAAATCTACCGTAATTAGTTTTGGATCGCAGCTCGAATTTTCTCCGGTAAAGATCCATTATTACGAAACTTCTATAGGCGCTTTCAGCCCTTATGTAAGTTTAGGTTTTTTAGTAAGTTACTATACAACAGAAGTAAGCTCTGAACTTGGCAAACTGGGAACTCCCGACACTACACTTCCAAAATACCTGACTCCTTCAGACGGCCGTCAATTTGGTTTTTCAAGTGAGAATGGTTTGGTTTTATCCGGTACTGCCGGCTTAGGTGTTCATTACAAATTAGGCCGCATGAACGATTTAATGTTCGAAACCCGTTTTCAGGTTTTCAACTCCGACTGGGTTGACGGACTAAATCCAAACAAGAAAATTTACACAGAAAACAAATCAAACGACTGGCAGGTTTGGTTTAATGTAGGATATATTCAATACTTGTAATTTTAGAAATTCCAAATCTCAAATTCCAAGTTTCAAATTTCAAGTTTCAAGTAAAAATTCCCAAATTCCAGAGTATTACAATTGGAATTTGGGATTTTTTATTTGAAATTCATTTATTTTTTTCAACTCCGACTGGGTTGACGGACTAAATCCAAACAAGAAAATTTACAACTAAAACAAATCCCAAATTCCAAAATGATTAAAATTGGAATTTGGGATTTGAGATTTGGAAATTTATATATTTTTATGCCAAAGCCTGCTCTAAATCAGCAATTAAATCTTCGGCATCTTCAATACCAACACTTAATCGAACCAAGTCATCGGTAATACCCACTTCAGCTCTTTTGTCTGCCGGAATTGAAGCATGTGTCATCAAAGCCGGATGATTGGCTAAAGACTCTACTCCTCCTAAAGATTCAGCCAGCGTAAACACTTTAAGTTTTTCTAAAAAGGCAATCGAATCTTCTTTTTTTCCTGATTTAAACGTAAAAGACACCATTCCACCAAAAGCTTTCATTTGCTTTTTGGCAATTTCATGAAAAGAATGACTTTTTAAACCCGGATAATAAACCGTATTAATTTTAGGATGATTGCTCAGATATTCTACTACTTTTTCTCCATTTTCGCAATGTCTCTGCACTCTCAATGAAAGTGTTTTGATTCCTCTTAAAACCAGGAAACTATCCATTGGTCCCAATGTTGCTCCGGTTGCAAATTGCTGAAAGTGCAATTGGTCTCCTAAAGCCTCATCTTTTACAATTAAAGCTCCGGCAATAACATCTGAATGTCCGCCCAGGTATTTTGTGGCAGAGTGCATCACAATATCAGCTCCCAGATCAAGTGGTTTTTGTAAATAAGGTGTTGCAAAAGTATTGTCAACCGCAAATAAAATATTATTCGCTTTGGTAATTTTAGCCACTTCTTCGATATCTGCTAATTTCATCAACGGATTGGTTGGTGTTTCAACCCAGATCAGTTTCGTATTTTCATTGATTAATGATTTCAGTTTTTCGATATCGGTCATATCCACAAAATGAAATTTAATACCTGAATCTTTATAAATTCGGGAGAACATTCTGTAGGTCCCTCCGTATAAATCATCCATTGCGATAATCTCATCACCGGCTTTAAACGATCTTAAAATACAATCTGTAGCCGCCAAACCTGATGAAAAAGCCAATCCACGAGTACCATTTTCAATACTAGCCAAAGCATTTTCTAAAGCTGTACGGGTTGGGTTTGACGCTCTGCTATACTCATAATCCGCCAAAGGTTTTCCCGGACTGGTTTGTATAAAAGTTGAAGTTTGATACACCGGAGGCATAACAGCTCCTGTAGCTGGATCATGATGCTGACCACCATGTATTACTTTAGTATTGAATTTCATAGAGTTATATTTTTAAAATGCATAATTATGGTACAAATTTACCGTTTAATTTATTTTAATCCTGACACAACTTCTTACCTTTGTATATAATTAACACTTTTTGACATGAAACAATATCCTTTTTTAATCTTTTTGCTTTTGACATTTGTAAGCTGCAGCAAAGAACTTTCGTTTGAAAATGAGACATTTGAAAAAGAATCTACATTGCCTTGTGAAAAGGACTGTCCGAAAATAACCATTGATGTTCCTATCGCAAAAAATATCCCAATTGTAGCCGATAGTATTAATAAAAAAGTTTTTGCGGTCATTAAAGAAATCGTCTATTTTGAAGAAGACCCGAAAAAAGCCAATGATTACAAAGCACTGGCGGCGTCTTTTATTGGCTCATATGAAGAAATGCACAAAAAATTCCCTGGCGAAACTTTTGGATGGGAGGCAAAAATAAAAGGAAATGTTGAATTTGAATCCGATCAGATTATCAACCTCAAAATTGACCACTATACTTTTACCGGAGGTGCTCATGGCTATCAGGGGTATCGTTCTTTACTGTTCCATTCTAAAACAGGAAAAACGATTTTTATCGATCAGATTTTTAAAAATGAAAAAGAGTTTCTGGCTTACGCTGAAAAAGAATTCCGTAAAAAATATAAAATCCCCGAAAAATCAAACATCAATGCAACAGGTTTAATGTTTGAAAATGACAAATTCCACCTGCCACAAAACATTTTTTACACCAAAGAAGGATTGCTTTTATATTACAACTCCTATGAAGCCGCTTCTTATGCTGATGGCCCAAAAGAACTGTTGTTCCCGTATGATGAAGTCAGTAAATATTTAAAATACCAATAGCTTTAAACCAAAGCTGCATAACTAAAAAACCTTTGTCGCTTTGCCCCTCTGAACCTTTGCCATTTTACTCAGAACCTCAGAACCTTAGCAGCTCAGAACCCCTACTTAGCTCCTTCCTGAAAATCGTATTTCATCTTACGCAAAATTCGAAGTGCTTCTTTAAAGGACAAATAAATATTTCCAAAAGGTTTTAAAAGCAGTTTGGCATCGATTAGTTTTTGTTTGGCATCGTCAAAGCCATTCAAATAACAAATCATAAAAGTAGAAGGCAGATTTTCCAGATCTTTCAATTCACGCCCCGACAAAGCGATCCCACGCTGCAGTTTTTGAAGCAGGGCCATATTCGAATTGTAAATGTGATACAGCATTTTTCGGTTGAATTCAGGAGGCTGAAAAAGCATTTCGCTGTCAATTTTGTAGTAACCGTTGTCAAAAAAATGAATGGTTTGTTTTTCTAACGGATAATAACTGGTTTTGTCGTTTAAGCCCAGCGGAACATACTCCGTTATGGTAAAACTATCTTCGTCATAAACAATCGTAACCACATCCTGAGCGGAATAAAAGAGTTTAATCTGTTCATTGATCAGCTCAATATCAACACGGGATAAGAAAGTTTTGTCTCTGGATTTTTTAGGAACTCCTGCCCAGCAAATTACAAACAATTCTTTAAAAACATGATATTTGGGTGACATGTCCTTGTGTCTGAAATTCATAAAATCAATTACACCGTCGAGTGTGTACTGAATACTGTTTCTCGAACTGTTTTCAATCCCGATAACGGTTTCTGTATTCTGATAGTTTTTTTCGATTTCGCCCTCAACGGGAACCGAATTACTCCCGCGACGCATAAAAACACTATTGGCAACAATCGTATGAATTCCTTTTTTGAAATAGGAGATTTTGCTTTTGGGTTTAATGGTCACCAATCCAATTACCTTATCTTTTGGAAGATTCGGAAAGGGCACATTTTCGTATTGAATTCTTGGTGGATTTTCTAAAAAAGCATTCACCAGATTCTGGATTCGGCTGTCATCAAAGAAATCATCGCCTACAATTTCGTTGTCGTGATCCTCTACTCCAACCACGATATAGGAATTATTCGTAGGATTTGAATTCGACAAAGCACAAATGTGTTTCAGGAATTTCCCTTTCCCTTCACGTGAATGTAGGTTCAATTGCCTTTTTTTATCATAAAAACTGCTCTCGTCGTTATGAGCGAGCAGGTTTTTTATTAAAAGGCGTTTATTGATCATTTTTTTTAGATTGTTAGACTGACTTAGACTTCTTAGACTAGCTTAGATCTTTAGACATTCTTAGAATGTTAAATTATTGAGTTGGGAAACAAATTACCAAACTTCTCAGACACCTAAATTAATCTAAAAATTCAAGAAGTCCGTCAACCCAATTTTAAGATTACTCACTTAGAACTTAAAAAAATCTAAGCAAGTCTAAGTTAGTCTAAAATTCTAAGAAGTCTAAGCCAGTCTAAGAAAAGTCTATAAATCTTTTTTAACAATGGTCGATGACGCCTGCGCGGTACTCATGACCACTAAATCGGCAATATTGACGTGGTAAGGTCTTGAAATCACAAAGTGAATAATATCGGCGATATCTTCTGCCTGAAGCGGATCAAAACCTTTGTACACATTCGAAGCTCTTTCTACATCGCCTTTAAAACGCACTTCACTAAATTCGGTCGCTACCATCCCGGGATGAATTCCGCCAACCCTAATTCCAAACGGATTTAAGTCGATTCGCATTCCGGCAGTAATCGCGTCAACGGCATGTTTACTTCCGCAGTACACATTTCCGTTTGGGTACACTTCTTTTGCAGCTGTTGAACCAATGTTTATAATATGTCCGGATTTTTTGGCGGTCATTTTCGGAATCACAGCTTTCGAAACATACAAAAGTCCTTTTACATTAATATCGATCATCGCGTCCCAATCGTCTAAATCTCCGGTTTGAATCGGGTCTAAACCATGTGCATTCCCAGCATTGTTTATCAAAACATCAATATCCGAAAAGGAAGCAGGAAGCGCTTCAATTTTTTCAAGAACCTCCTTTTTGTCCCGAACATCAAATGACAGGGAATGTACTTCTGTAAATGCCGAAAGTTCTTTTTCAAGTTCGCTTAAACGGTCGATACGTCTTCCGCAAAGCACCACTTTAAAATTGTTCCTGGCCAGTATTTGTGCGGTTGCTTTTCCAATTCCGCTTGTGGCACCCGTAATTAAAACTGTTTTTTTCATTGTATATTTTTATTTTTATGCCCCAGATTAAAAGATTTTCACAGATTAATCAATCCTTTCTAATCCTTTAATCTGTGGCAAAATATTTTTAGCATTTTCACTGAATACTGAAATCTGAATACTGAACACTAAGCCACATCGTCACCCATACTTTCCGTCCAGATCGCGAACCAGTCTTCTTTATCCATTTCCAATTCTACTGCTTTCATCAGCGATTGAATTCGGGCAACATTTACAGTTCCGGCAATTGGAATTACTTTGGCCGGATGTTTTAAAATCCACGCCAATAAAAGGGTATCTGAACCAAAACCATATTTTTTAACTAATTCCACCATCAGCTTTTTCAAACGGCGTGTTTTTTTAGTGTCTTCTCTAAAAACCGTTCCAAGCGGATTCCATGACAACGGACGGATTCCGTGTGTTTGCATATAATCAAAACTTCCGTCAACCATAGGCTCAAAATTGGTTGCTGAAAACTGCACCTGATTATAGCTCACTTCTGTTTTCTGACGAATCAGCTCGGTTTGTGAACTGGTAAAATTTGAAAGTCCGAAATCGATAATTTTACCTTCTGATTTTAGCTTTTCAACGGCTTCTGCAATTTCATCGGCCTGCATAAGCGGACTAGGTCTGTGCAGTAAAAAAACGTCAACATAATCTGTTTTCAGTTTCTTCAATGATTCTTCAACAGACCATACAATATATTCTTTAGAGTAATCGTAATGTTTGATTGTATTTTTACGGCTTTCAGCAATCATCTGGATACCGCATTTGGTGATTAATTGTAATTTTTCACGCGAAATTTTACTGGCCTGAAATGCTTTTCCAAAATCGGCTTCCGTAGTATAAGCGCCGTAAATATCTGCGTGATCAAAAGTAGTTATTTTATTTTCGATACAAATCTGTATCATGTTTTCCATTTCTTTAAGTGTTAGGTTTTTATCCCATACACCCCAATTCATAGTGCCCGAAATAATAGGCGATAATGCTGTTTTACTCATGGTTTTATTGCGTTATTTTTGGTAATAAATGTGCTTTTCTGAAGCATAATCACCAAAGTTCTTAAAAATATAAAAATAGATTCCCAATTCGTCCTTAAAATTAGGTCGTTGGTCGAAGTTTTAACCATTCTTTAACATCTTACTTCTCAAAAAATATTCAATTTGCACTCTCAAAAGTTAGGCATAAAAATCAACGTTTTAAAAAGGTTTTAAAAATATTTATATGGAAGAAAATACAACGACTTTAGACATTAGAGCGATAAATGAAAAAATTGAAAGAGAAAGTGCTTTTATAGACCTTCTTACAATGGAAATGAACAAAGTTATTGTGGGCCAGAAACATATGGTCGAGCGTTTACTAATCGGACTTTTGGGACAGGGGCACATTTTGCTTGAAGGTGTTCCGGGATTAGCCAAAACTTTAGCGATAAATACTTTGTCGCAGGCAGTTCAGGGTTCGTTCAGCCGTATTCAGTTTACTCCAGACTTATTGCCTGCCGATGTTGTTGGAACGATGATTTACAATATCAAAGCCAACGAATTTTCTATTAAAAAAGGGCCAATCTTTGCTAATTTCGTCCTTGCCGATGAGATTAACCGTGCTCCGGCAAAGGTGCAATCTGCACTTTTGGAGGCGATGCAGGAAAAACAAGTTACTATTGGCGATACCACTTTCAAACTAGATCGTCCATTCTTAGTACTTGCAACCCAAAACCCGGTAGAACAGGAAGGAACATACCAGCTTCCGGA
Source organism: Flavobacterium sp. N502536 (assembly GCF_025947345.1). NCBI lineage: Bacteria > Pseudomonadati > Bacteroidota > Flavobacteriia > Flavobacteriales > Flavobacteriaceae > Flavobacterium > Flavobacterium sp. N502536. The sequence continues at coordinate 1,447,533 of NZ_CP110011.1, forward strand.
AGCGCAAGTCGATCGTTTTATGCTTAAAACTGTAATTGACTATCCAAAAATTGACGAAGAGCGTTTTGTAATTCGTCAAAACCTAAAAGGAAGTTACGAAAAAGTAAATCCTGTAGTTTCTGTAGAGCAAATTTTGCGTGCGCAGGAGGCTGTTCGTGAAGTTTATATGGACGAAAAAATCGAAAAATATATCTTAGATATCATCTTTGCTACCCGTTATCCGGAGAAGTACAAACTTGCCGACTTAAAACCTCTTATCAGTTTTGGAGCATCACCACGTGGAAGTATCAATTTAGCTAATGCAGCAAAATGTTACGCTTTCATCAAACGTCGTGGTTATGTAATTCCCGAAGATGTTCGTGCAGTTGTACATGATGTTCTGCGTCACAGAGTGGGTATTACTTATGAGGCCGAAGCCGAAAACATTACTTCTGTAGACATTATCAACAAAATCGTAAACGAGATTGAAGTACCTTAAAAATAGTTTTCAGTTTTCAGTCACAGTAAACACCTTATTAAGTAAACTGCGACTGAAAACTGCGACTGAAAACTAAAGAAATGGATACAAAAGAGCTTTTAAAAAAAGTACGGAAAATAGAAATCAAAACCAAAAGACTGAGCAATCACATCTTTTCGGGAGAATACCACTCTTCCTTTAAAGGGCGAGGGATGACTTTTAGTGAAGTACGTCAATACCAATATGGCGATGACATTCGTAACATCGATTGGAATGTAACGGCGCGCTACAATGAAGCCCACGTAAAAGTTTTTGAAGAAGAACGCGAACTAACCATGGTTTTAATGGTGGATATTTCGGGCTCTGAAGGTTTTGGTTCAAAAAGTCAGTTTAAAAAAGACATCGTCACCGAGATTGCGGCAACGATGGCTTTTTCGGCTACACAAAATAATGATAAAATTGGTTTAATATTATTCTCTGACAATGTAGAGTTGTATATTCCCCCAAAAAAAGGACGTTCTCATGTACTGCGAATCATTCGTGAGTTAATTGAATTTGAACCTAAAAGTCACAAAACCGATATTTCACAAGCTTTGAAATTCCTGTCCGGAACACAAAAAAAGAAAGCTATCGTTTTTATGATTTCCGATTTTATGTCTGAAAATTACGAGCAGACTTTAAAAATTGCTTCTAAAAAACACGACATAACCGGCGTTCGCGTATACGATATCCGCGAGGAAAAAATTCCAAATTTAGGGATGGTGAGTATGCTTGATGCTGAAACAGGAAAAGTACAATTGGTCAATACCGGTTCAAAAACGGTGCGACTCAATTACGAAAAACATTACCAGGAGCGCGTAAACTATTTCAAAGATATTTTCAGCAAATCGGGAGCAGGAGTCGTAAATACAAGAGTCGACGAAAATTATGTGACCAAATTATTAGGTTATTTCAAATCAAGATAATTTAGATTGTTAGACTTCTTAGATTGTTAGAATATTAGATTTTAAAAAATATAAATATCCCAAAAATAAAATCTGCTTAAATCTGTGTCATCCGCGTGCCTTTTTTAAGCATTCATTTTAGACTAAAATCTGAAATCAAAAATCAAATGAAATTAAAATTTTACATATTTTTATTTTTACTTTCTTCCGCTGTTTTTGCGCAACAAAAACAAGTAGAGACAAGCATTGATACTACAAAAAATAAAATTGGCGCCGAATTTAAACTAACCTTAAAAACGGTTGTAAGTTCGAAGTCTACCGTTGTTTTTCCGAAACTAAAAAACATAGGACCTTTAGAGGTGATTCAATCGTATCCGATTGATACCGTAAAGAAAAACGACACTTACGAACTGATCAAAAAATATGGTTTAACACAATTTGATTCCGGAAAATATACCATTCCGGCGATTAAGATTTTAATTGACAAAAAACCTTACTTAACAGATTCTATTCGTGTTGAAGTGGCGAATGTAAAAGTCGACACCCTGCAACAAAAAATGTACGACATCAAAGACATCACTCCAGCCGATAGCGGCATGGGCAAATGGTGGCTTTATCTTTTAATTCTGATTGTAATTCTGGCCATTGGTGCTTTTGTATATTGGTACGTTAAGAAACACCAAAAGAAAAAGATAGAAGAGGAAGTTTACAAAACACCTATCGAAAAGGCGACCAGCTTACTAAACAATCTGGAGCAAAAAGAATTGGTGCAAAAAGGCGAAATTAAAGAATACTACAGTGAACTAACGGATATCGCCCGAAACTATATCGAAGAAGCCATTCACATTCCGGCCATGGAAAGCACCACTTCTGAACTGATTCAGGCCATCAGAACGGCTTCGACCAAAAAGAAAATGACTTTAACTCCGGAAACCGTTGAAAACCTAGAACGTGTACTACGTCAGGCGGATTTGGTAAAATTTGCGAAGTCTAAACCTTTAGAGTTTGAAATTACGGAAGACCGAAATAAAATTCAAAAAGTAATCTTAACCCTTGATAATGCTATTCCGACCGAAGTTCCGGCAGAGGAAGAAGATCAATTGTTGAACGAAGCACAAAAGCAAAAACAGATTAAGCTGCAGTTGTTAAAGAAACGCAACAAACGCATTGCGATTTCGGTAGGCTCGGTTTTGTTTTTATTAATAGCCACTACAGCCTTTTTTATCGTTACCAAAGGTTTCACCTATGTAAAAGATAATGTAATCGGACATCCGTCGAAAGAATTATTAGAGGGAGAATGGGTAAAAAGTGAGTACGGAAATCCGGGTATTTTAATCGAGACGCCAAAGGTTTTAAAACGTATGGATACACAGAAAGTGCTTCCGAAAGAAACTATGGCGCTGATCAAAGAAATGCAGCTTTTTGCTTATGGAAGAATGGTGGGTAATTTCTATGTAACCGTTTCAACAAGCAAATTTAAAAATCCGGTAGAACTTGATCTGGCCAAAGCACTAGAAGGTTCTCTAAAAGTTATTGAAGCTCAGGGCGGACAAAATATTATTGTAAAACAAGAAGATTTTCAAACCAACGAAGGCGTTCAGGGACTAAAAGGATACGGAACCATGACGGTCTTCAATCCGGTTGACAAAACAAGCTCAAAAGCATATTACGAACTTTTACTCTTTAAACAGGATCAGGGATTACAACAAATCCTGATTTTACACGAAGAAGGAGACACTTATGCGAATGATATTACAACCAGAATATTAAATTCTGTCGAACTTAGAAAAGCGAGTAACTAATGAATAAGATAACTTTTTTAAATCCGGAATTCTTTTGGTTATTTCTGTTAATTCCAATTGCGATCGCCTGGTTCTTCTGGAAACGCAACCAGCAGTCGGCGACTTTAAAGATGAGTTCCACGCAGGGTTTCAAAAACAGCGAATCATTGCTGACCAGATTAAAACCTTGTTTATATGTTTTCAGGGTTATTGCCTTAAGCTCTTTAATCGTTGCTTTAGCAAGACCAAGAACGGTTGACATCAGCAATCAGACTAAAACCACAAAAGGAATCGATATTGTAATGGCAATTGACGTTTCGGGTAGTATGCTGGCCAAAGATTTAAAGCCAAACCGTATGGAAGCTTTAAAAAGAGTGGCTGCAGATTTTGTTGAGGAAAGACCTAATGACAGGATCGGATTGGTTTTATATGCCTCAGAAGCATACACCAAAACTCCCGTTACAAGTGACAAAGCCATAATCTTAGAAGCCATAAAAGGAATCAAATACGATACGGTGCTGCAAGACGGAACCGGAATTGGAATGGGATTGGCAACAGCCGTAAACCGCTTAAAAGACAGCAAGGCAAAAAGCCGTGTCATTATTTTAATGACCGATGGTGTAAACAATGCCGGTTTTATCGAGCCTGAAACCGCTTCAGACATTGCAAAACAATATGGAATAAAAGTATATACCATTGGAATTGGTACCAACGGAATGGCTTTGTCTCCATATGCATACGCGCCAAACGGAGGTTTCTTATTTAAAATGCAAAAAGTAGAAATCGACGAGCAACTCATGAAAAGCATCGCCCGTAAAACAGACGGAACTTATTTTAGAGCCACAAGCAACGATCGATTGGCCGAAATATACAATGCAATCAATAAGTTAGAAACCACTGAAATACAAGAATTAAAATTCTACGATTACGATGAAAAGTACAGAGGATTTGTTTTATTAGCAGCCTTTTTACTATTATTGGAAGTAGGTTTACGAAATACGGTTTACAGAAGCTTTATTTGATTTTGGAAAAATCAAAAAATTCCAAAATTTAAATACCAAATAACAAAACTGGAATTTGGAATTTAAGTATTGAAAATTAGAAAAAAGTTGGAATTTGGAATTTATCCCCTCAACGATGGGATTGGAATTTTAAAAATTATATGGAATTAGACGAAAAAAAATATTTATACCTTTTATTCTTACTCCCGATTGTGGCGTGTATTTTCCTTTTCAATATGTATTGGAAGAAGAAAAAGCAACGCGAATTTGGTGATCTTGAAATGGTAAAAAGACTGAGCCCTGAACGTTCTGTTTTTAAACCTGTATTAAAATTATCGGTATTGCTTTTGGCACTTGCCTGTTTGATTATTGGATTGGTAAATCCGAAGATTGGGACCAAAATGGAAACTGTAAAACGTGAAGGTATCGATATTGTTTTTGCCGTTGACGTTTCAAAAAGTATGCTTGCCGAAGATGTTGCACCAAGCCGTTTGGAAAAAAGTAAACAATTGGTTTCTCAAATCATTAACAATTTAGGAAGCGACAGAATTGGAATTGTGGCCTATGCCGGAAGTGCTTTCCCGGTTTTACCGATTACCTCCGATTATAGTGTGGCCAAAATGTTTCTGCAAAGCATGACTCCTGACATGGTTTCTTCACAGGGAACTTCGTTGGACGAAGCCATTCGATTGTCTTCGACTTATTTTGACGAAAAAAGCAAAACCAGCAAACTGTTGATTTTGATTTCTGATGGAGAAGACCACTCTGAAGGTGCCTCAGCCGCTGCCGAAGAAGCCAATAAAATGGGAATGAAAATCATTACCGTTGGTGTTGGAACAGAAAAAGGAAGTACCATTCCGTTAAAAGAAAACGGAGTAGTCAGAAGCTATCAAAAAGACCAAAACGGAGAGACCGTTATTACAAAATTAAATCAGGAAGGTTTAAAAACTATTGCAAAAGCGACTAAAGGTGGCTATGTTTACGGCGGGAATACAAAGGAAGTTCTGGAATACGTCAAGAATGCCCTGAACAATATCCAGAAAACAGAATTTGAAGCGACTCAAATGGCCGATTTTCAATCCCAATTTCAGTGGTTCATCGGATTCGCCTTTCTGCTGTTGTTTTTAGATATTTTCCTTTTAGAAAGAAAAACAAACTGGATTAAAGAGTTGAATTTATTTAACGAAAAGAAATAATTAAAGTTAGCCACTAATTACACAAAGGAAAAAATGTCTTTGTGAGATTCAAAAAATAAAAAACAATTAAATTAGTGCAAATTGGTACAATTTGTGGCCCACTAAAAACATAAAAAATTAGAATGAAAAATTTACTTCTTTATATTTTACTAACATTTTCTTTGGCAGTTTCTGCTCAGGAGAAAGACAAAACATTGCCTGACGCCAATGAGGAATATAAGCAGAATAAATTTACTGATGCCGAAGCCAACTACAGAATTTCTGAGTCAAAATTCCCAAAACGCGCGACTGCCCCTTATAACCTGGGAAATACAATTTACAGACAAAATCAGGCTTCTGAAGCCAAGTTTGCTTACGCGAAAGCCATCAAAAATTCAAAAACAAGACCTGAAAAACACAAAGCATTTCACAACTTAGGAAATGTTTTCATGAAAGAGAAAAATTATACTCAGGCCGTTGAAGCCTACAAAGAAGCTTTGCGCAACGATCCGACTGACGAAGAATCGCGTTACAACTATGCTTTGGCCAAACAAAAACTAAAAGAAAATCCTCCGAAAAACGATAAAAACAAAGACAAGAATAAGGATAAAAAGAACGACAAAAAAGACGATCAGAAAAAAGACGGCGACAATAAAGACAAAAAGGACGGAAAAGACGATCAGAAAAAAGACGATAAAGGCGACAAAGACAAGGATAAAAAAGACGGCAAAAACGACCCTAAGAAAGATGACAAATCCGACAACAAAGGGGAGCCAAAACCAATGCCGGGAGGAATATCCAAAGAAAGAGTTCAGAATTTACTAGATGCGGTAAACAACGAAGAAAAGAAAATTCAGGACAAAGTAAACGCCCAAAAGGTAAAAGGTAACCCTAAAAAAACAGAAAAAGACTGGTAGACCGATTGTTTGTCGTTTATAGTTTATAGTTCTTAAACCAACCATAAACTACAAACAACCAACAACAAACTATAAACAACAAACCGATTAAACAAGTAATGAAAAGATATTTAATTCTATTACTATTCACTTTTCAGGGGCTTATGGCTCAGGTTCAATTTGAAGCCAAAGTAAGCAAGAACACGCTTGGCGTAAATGAAAGACTGCGTATTGACTTCATCATGAATGTGGATGGAGACAACTTTGACCAGCCTACATTTGATGGTTTTAAAATTGTAGCCGGACCCAGCCAGCAAATAAGTCAGTCCTGGATTAATGGAAGAAGTTCTTTTCAAAAAATCTATTCTTATATTTTACAGCCCGACCGCAAAGGGACTGTAACGATCAAACAGGCCGCAATTGAATACAATGGTCAGGTTTACAAAACGGCACCTTTAAAGATTGTGGTAACCAATGCCGTTGCACAGGAAAGAGATCCGAATGACAGACCGCAAGGGTCCAGTACAGGCGATGAAATGCTCAATCTTGTAGCCGAAATTTCAAAGACAAATCCATATCTGAATGAACCGATTACCGTGGTATACAAGTTGTATTTCAATTATATCAATGTAACAGGCTTCAAAGAACTGGCAAAACCTAAATACAACGACTTCTGGAATCAGAATATCGATATCAAACAACTGGCTGTTGAACAGGGAAGTTATCAGGGACAAAGATGTTATTATGTCATCTTAAAAAAGACCATTTTATATCCTCAAAAATCAGGAAGGCTTACGATTGAACCGCTTTCACTTGACATAGGTGTGCAGCTACCAACCAACCGTCGTGATATGTTTGGTCAGATGATTGTAAGCGACGACAACAAAGTCGTTTCAGCAGGTGCTAAAACAATCAACGTACGTCCTTTGCCGGAAGCTACGAAACCTGAAGGTTTTGGAGGTGCGGTAGGTAAATTTAATTTTACGGTGACCCCTTCTAAAACAACTTTGAAAAACGGAGAAAGCCTTGACTTGTTTGTGAGTGCCACCGGAAACGGGAACATGAAATTGTTTACGTTGCCAAAACCTGTTGTGCCTAATGCCTTAGAAATGTACGATCCTGTACACGACGAAAAGGTAACCACTTCACTGTCGGGAATGTCTGGAAAAATTAGCGACAAATACACCATCATTCCACAATACAAAGGGAAGTATGCGATCAAACCGATGCAATTTTCTTATTTTGATTTGAGTACCGGTTCCTATAAAACGATCACTTCTCAGGAAATTATGATTGATGTTTTAGACGGTCCGATGCAGGCAGAAGCAAATGCTACGGCACACGCCTCTAAAAACGTAATTGCAAAAACAGAACAATTTAAATACATCAAGCCTAAAACAACTTTAGTAGCTATTGCTAAAAACGATTTCTACGGCTCTAATTTGTATTATATTTTATTGTACCTGCCTTTCGTTATTCTGCCAATTATTATTCTGGCGAAGAAACGAAAAGAAGCCATTGACGGTGATGTAACCGGAAACCGTATTAAAATGAACAACAAGCTGGCGAAGAAATATTTATCTGAAGCTAAAAAACAGCTTAACAACAAAGAACCATTTTATATCGCGCTGGAAAAAGCAATGCACAATTTCCTGAAAGCGAAACTGCATATTGAAACCTCAGAAATGAGTAAGGATAATATTCGCGAATTGTTACTGTCCAGAAGTGCCAACCCGGAATCTGTACAGAGTTTTATTGATCTGACCGAAAACTGTGAATTCGCAAGATACGCTCCGGCATCAAGCGCGTCAATCCAGCAGGATTTTGACAAAGCTGTTTTGATCATTTCGGATTTAGAAAAGCAAATTGTTTAAACTTAAATAAACTCAAATCCGACTGGTTTTAAAAACGGGTCGGGTTTAAAAGAAATAAAATGAAAAACATAGTCTTGTACCTTTTTTTATTAATTACTCAGGTTTTCTTTGCTCAGAGCAGCTTTGAAAAGGGAAATGCGTTGTATCAAAAAGGACAATATCAACAAGCCGTTGATGTATATGAAAGCATTATCAAAGAAGACAAACAGCAATCGGCAGAATTGTATTTCAATCTGGCAAACAGTTATTACAAATTAAACAAAGTCGCTCCTTCGATCTATAACTACGAAAAAGCACTGGTCTTAAAACCACATGATCCGGAGACCTTAAACAACCTGAAATTTGCCAAGAAACTAACCATTGATGAAATCAAAGAAGTTCCAAAAGTAGGTTTCGCCAAACTGATTCAAAACTTTACCGGTATCTTCAATTACAATACCTGGGCTATCATTTCGATCGCAATTGCCTTCGCCTTTTTATTGACTTTTATTGGCTATTACTTTTCTCAGCTGACCCTTTCGAAAAGAATTTACTTCATCGGAATGTTTGTTCTTTTGGTGGCTTTGCTTTTAAGCGTTTCGGCAGGTATGTCTGAAAAAAATCATTTTGACAACGATCGTCCTGCAATTGTTTTTGCCGAATTGAGTGAAATTCGCAGTGAACCACAAAAAGCAGGCTCTGCCATTACTTTGTTACATGAAGGAGCTAAAGTCTACGTTTTAGAAACTGTTGGAGGCTGGAAAAAAATCGAATTAACCGACGGAACAGAAGGCTGGATTGATGCTTCAACCATTAAAGAAGTAAAATAAAATTTCTCTAAAACTCAAATAAAAAATCCCAAAACCAATTTTAAAATGGTATTTGGGATTTTCATTTTAGGCTCTAATTGTTTCAAAATCACATAAGTGATATAAGAATAATTAGATTTAAGACTGTTTAAGCAATAAACTTACTTATATCAATTTTACGGTTTACAATCAAAAAGTATAGGTTTTTAAAGGCGTCACACAGTAATCCAGCTTCACATCTGATTCAAAGACATCTGCAATCTGATCCTCGGCTTCAAAAAAGGAAAGTCCAATCTTGATCGTCTCCGGTTTGCATTCCGCGAGAAACTTATCGTAAAAACCTTTTCCATAACCTACCCGATTTCCAAAGCTATCAAAAACTAAAAGCGGCACAAAAACCACTTCAATCGTTTCAGACGGAACAGGCAAACCATTTACGGGTTCCGGAATATTATATTCGTTTTTCTTGATTCTGGTATTGTCTGTCAACAAAAAATGGGTCATGCCCCGGGTTTCAAAATCACTTTTTGAAACCACTATTTCTTTGTCTTTTCCCGAAAGCAAATGCAAAACATATTCGGTATTCACTTCCCGCTGTTCCTCAATCGGAAGAAAAACGTGGTAATAGGTTTTATCCCAAATGGGCAATTGGATTAAAGCATTGGCAATAGCCAGACTTTTTTCTTCGATATCATTTTCCGAAAGTTCTTTTCGAAGACTTTTATAGTGTAATCGTAACTCTTTTTTATTCGTCGGCATGTTCATCACTGTTTTTAGACATATGGTAAATGGCATCCCCTTCGTACACGATTGGCGAGTGATTGGCGTTAATCACAAACCCATCATGAGGTGCTTTTACTTTTTGTTCAAATTTACCAAACGGATCTGTAATAATGGCCAGGATAGTCCCTTTGGTTACAAAACGTCCAATCCTGTTATAATCGTGCAGCAGGCCTGAGCATTTGGCGCGCAGCCAAACCGAATTTTTAATATAAATAGAAGGTTCATCCTCTGTTTCCACCAGCTGTTTGGAATCGAGCATTTTTAAATAATGCAACAAACGCTTTGCTCCCTTTACCCCTTCATTTGCAACAAAATCATTAATATCCAGCGATTTTCCTCCTTCAAAAAGCAGCATTTTTACATTGGCTTTTTCGCAGGTATTTCGGAAAGAACCGTTGATGTTTTTAGAGTATAAAGTAAAAGGCGCGTTAAACACATCGGCAAGTATTTTCAACTCGGGATTGTTCTGTGTGATTCTGATTTGCGGAGCATTAAAACGGCTTGCTCCTCCGGCATGAAAATCAACTGCATAATCGATAATCGGTAAAATTTCGGCCACAATATGATAGGCAAAACGGCTTGCCAGAGAACCTTTTTTACTTCCCGGAAAAACCCGGTTCAGGTCACGCCCGTCGGGAAACTCTCTCGATTTATTTACAAAACCGTACATATTGATAATGGGAATACAAATGATAGTTCCTCTCGAAGGGCGATTGATTTTTTTGCTGATAATTTGTCGGACCACTTCGACACCGTTGATCTCATCTCCGTGGATTCCTGCCGAGAATAAAACAACAGGACCTTCTATTTTCGAACGGCGTACAATAACCGGAATATTAAGTTTTGTGGTGGTGTGCAGGCGCGCAATTTCAACGTTTATCGTTTTACTCTCACCCGGCAAAATTGCTTCGCCAAAAATAATCAGGGGTTTACTGTTTTTCATGTAGAATTATAAAATCTAAATATAGAAATTATTCTTTTGATTTCGTAAATTTGAAACTAAATCAATGTTAAGGTTTTTAAACGCCGAAAGGTTCTTTAAAAAGCACAACCGCTATCTTCAGAAATAAAACAGAATGCATAAACCGTCCTTAGATCTTCAAATCCAAACCTTGCCTGACAATCCGGGCGTGTATCAATATTATGATAAAGACGGGAAGATTTTATATGTTGGAAAAGCCAAAAACTTAAAAAAAAGAGTTTCCTCTTATTTCAATAAAATACACGATACCGCCAAAACCAATGTGCTGGTTAAGAAAATTGTAACCATAAAACACATCGTCGTTCCCACAGAAACCGATGCGCTTTTATTGGAAAACAACCTGATCAAAACCCTGCAGCCCCGATACAATGTGCTGCTTCGTGACGATAAAACTTACCCTTGGCTCTGCATCAAGAAAGAACCTTTTTCGAGAATATTCTCTACACGAAAAATGGTCAAAGACGGCTCTGAATATTTTGGCCCTTACACCAGTTTCAAAACTGTACATACCATACTCGATTTAATCAAAGAATTGTACCCTTTAAGAACCTGTAATTTCGATTTAAGCCAATCCAACATCGATTCAGGAAAATTTAAAGTTTGTCTCGAATATCACATTGGCAATTGCAAAGGCCCTTGTGAAGGACTGGAATCTTTGGAAGACTATCAGCGGCAAGTCGATGCGATTCGCGAAATTCTAAAAGGGAATTTCAAAGAAAGCATGAAAGACTTCAAACGACTGATGACTCAATATGCAAAAGATTTACGTTTTGAAGAAGCTCAAAAAATAAAAGAAAAAATTGATGTCCTCGAGAATTACCAGTCGCGATCGACTATTGTAAATCCGAAGATTACCAATATTGATGTTTTCTCGATTGTTTCGGATGAAAGTGCCGCCTATGTTAACTTTCTACAGATTTCGCACGGGTCGATTATACGTTCGCATACCTTAGAAATCAAGAAAAAACTGGACGAAACCGACGAAGAATTATTAGAACTTGCCATTATAGAGCTTCGCGAGCGTTTTCAGTTGCTTTCCAAAGAAATTATCGTTCCGTTTGAAATGGATCTGGGCGAAAACATTAAAACTACCGTTCCGCAACTGGGAGACAAAAAACAAATACTGGAGCTCTCGATTCGAAATGCAAAGTTTTACCGAATTGAACAGCTCAAACAGTTACAAATTATAGATCCCGACCGACATGCCAACCGAATCATGGCGCAAATGCAAAAGGACCTGCGATTGCCTGTTGAACCACGTCATATCGAATGTTTTGATAACTCAAACATTCAGGGAACAAATCCGGTCGCAGCCTGTGTTGTTTTTAAAGACGGGAAACCCAGTAAAAAAGACTATCGTCACTTTAACGTCAAAACCGTTGAAGGTCCTGACGATTTTGCTTCGATGACCGAAATCGTATACCGTCGTTACAAAAGACTGTTAGACGAAAATGAACCTTTACCGCAATTAATCATTATTGACGGTGGAAAAGGACAACTGTCTGCAGCATTAAAAAGCATCGATGCCTTAGAACTTCGCGGCAAAATTGCGATCATTGGAATTGCGAAACGACTCGAGGAATTATTTTATCCGGGCGATTCAATTCCGCTATATCTCGATAAAAAATCTGAAACTTTAAAAGTGATTCAGCAATTACGAAACGAGGCACACCGCTTTGGAATTACTTTTCACAGAGACAAACGAAGCAAGGCAGCGCTCAACTCTTCTGTAGAAAGCATACCCGGCATTGGCGAAAAAACAATGCTCACGTTAATACAACATTTCAAAAGTGTTAAAAGATTGAAATTAGCGACTGAAAAAGAAATATCCGATATCATAGGAGTGTCAAAAGCCAAAAAAATTGTCGACTTTTACAAAACCAACTAGTTATCTTTATGCGTACTGATCGACTGCCCCACGAAAATACCACATCGAAACGTTCTTTTTCTTCACTGCAAAAAGATTTTTCTAAAGTTGCTCTTTTCTTCCAGAAAGGAAAGGCGCTTTGTATTTCGCAGTTGTCATTCTCCATGTGGAGCGCAATGGTCTTACTTTTTGTAGTATTGCTAAATCCACAAAAAATATTCTCGCAGGAACAAAAAAAAGACAGTCTGAAAAGACCCAAAATTGGATTGGTTTTAAGCGGTGGAGGAGCCAAAGGATTTGCACACATTGGAGTGCTAAAGGTTCTCGAAGAAGCCGGAATCAAAATCGATTTTATTGGCGGTACGAGTATGGGATCTATAATTGGCGGACTTTATGCTTCCGGTTATAATGCAACACAAATCGATTCCATTTTCAAAAAGACCAACTTCGACGAACTCATCAACGATTACATTCCGCGTTCGTCCAAAAACTTTTATGGCAAAAAAAATGACGAGCTGTATGCCATCGTTTTGCCTTTCAGCAACTTCAAAATCGGAATTCCGGAAGCCCTTTCCAAAGGAATGTACAACTATAATTTGTTAAGCGGTCTTACGAGAAATGTACGTCATGTACGCGATTTCAACAAACTCCCGACCCCCTTTTTGTGTATTGGTACCAATATTGAAACCGGTGAAGAAGTTTTACTAAACAAAGGAAATCTCGTTCAGGCCATGATGGCAAGTGCGGCATTCCCTTCCCTGTTCACCCCTGTTGAAATTGATGGCAATTTACTGGTTGATGGTGGTGTAGTCAATAACTATCCCATCAAAGAAGTGCGCAACCTGGGCGCTGATATTATTATTGGTGTGGATGTGCAGGACGATCTTATGAACCGCAAAAACCTTAAAAACGCAACTAAAATACTGGTACAGATTACCAATTTGCAATCTATCGATAAAATGAAAAGCAAAATCAAGGATACCGACGTTTACATCAAACCGGACATTCGTGATTATGGCGTAATTTCATTTGACAAAGGAGAAGAAATCATCAGAAAAGGAGAAGAAGCAGCCTTTGCCGTTTATGAAAGAATTAAATCTTTGACCGATGAAACGCATTTTTATAAAAAACCAAAACTAAAAATTGTCACCGATACACTCGAGATTAAAGAAATAAACAGCGAAAACCTTGAGAATTACACCAAAGAGTACATTCGCGGAAAACTTCGTTTTAAACCCGGAAGCACCATCACCTATAGCGATCTTAAAACCGGAATCAACAATCTGAATGCTACCCAGAACTTTAGCACCATATCATATTGCCTGGAGCCGAATGAGCAGCAGGACAATCTTGATATCGTTTTGAAAGAAAACCCAACCCAGACTTTTTTAAAACTGGGCCTGCATTATGACGGACTTTACAAAAGCGGTATCCTGCTCAATCTTACCCATAAAAAAACCTTCTTAAAAAATGACGTTACTTCTATCGACGTTATTTTGGGAGATAACTTTAGATACGATTTCAATTATTATGTGGAAAACGGTTTTAATATCAGCTTTGGATTTCAGTCCCGATTGAACCAATTCAATCGAAATGTTACCACAAGCATCAGCACCTTAACCACACAGACTCCAAATATAAACCTCATTAATGTTGATTTCTTAGACATCACCAATCAGGCTTATTTTCAAACCATCTTTGTGCAAAAATTCCTCATGGGCGGTGGTTTTGAACACAAATATTTAAAAATCAACTCGCCTACACTTAACACTACAGGAAACATTATTGAAAAGAGCAACTATTTTAGTCTTTTTGGTTATTTAAAATACGATTCGTTCGACAAAAAGAGTTTTCCACACTCAGGCTTGTATTTCTCTACCGACTTGCAAACCTATCTGGCGTCATCCGATTACACCCATCAGTTTAAACCGTTCTCGATTGCACAGGCCGAAATTGCATTTGCAAAAACACTGTTCAGAAAAGCTACCGTAAAAATTGAAGCCGATGCCGGATTTAATATTGGCAGCGACAGCGTTCCGTTTTTCGATTTTATCCTTGGTGGATATGGTTACAGCAAAATCAATAACTTCAATTATTTTTATGGATATGACTTTCTAAGTATAGCCGGAAACAGCTTTATCAAAACCGCGATTACCTTAGATTATGAAATTTTTAAAAAGAATCACGTTAACTTATCTGCCAATTTCGCCAATTTAGGAGACGATATTTTTACTAAGGTCGACTGGATTTCGATGCCAAAATACTCCGGATACGCGGTTGGTTATGGATTAGAAACCATCATTGGCCCAATCGAAATCAAACAATCCTGGTCACCTGAACTATCTAAAAGCTACACCTGGTTTAGTATTGGATTTTCATTTTAGCACTAAGGCCAAGAATAATTCAATAAAAATGTACTATTTTTTTGCCCTTTAAAAATTATATCAAAAAAAAGTAAAATAAATCATGTTTATAAATGATATAATTTATAATTTTACTCAGCAAAAATTACGACATTTGTTATAATGAAAACAAAATGGACAGGTTTATTAGAGTATCTTCAATTCCTCATCAAGAGAAATCCTGAGTGAAGCTATCGAATTGAGATAATTAGTCAATTATAAGAATTGAGCTGATTATCTGTTCACACAATTCAAATTTTTCAAATTATCTAATTTTTAAATTATCTAATAGAAAAGCCATGCCATTATATCATAAACTTGGAGACTTCCCTCAAAAGAGACATACACAATTCGAAAAACCTAACGGAGGTTTCTACTACGAACAATTATTTGGAACTGAAGGTTTTCACGGACATTCGTCATTGTCGTATCACGTACACCGACCAACTCAGGTAAAAGAAATTTTAAACTCTTATTCCGTTGAGCCTAAAATTGCCATCGGAAAAAACATAAAATCATTACTTTTTAAAGGTTTTGAATTAAAACCGGAAAATGATTTTCTGGACAGCCGCAAAGCCATGATGGTCAATAAAGACTGTATTATTGGATTGGCTGCACCTAAAGAATCGCTTCGAAATTATTTCTACAAAAATGCCGATGCCGATGAGATGCTTTTCATCCACAAAGGAAAAGGAAAATTAAGAACCATGTTGGGAAACATCCCATTTGAATATGGAGATTACCTAATTATTCCACGAGGCATTATTTACCAAATAGAATTTGAGACGGAAGAAAACCGACTTTTTTATGTCGAATCGTACTCTCCTTTTTATACCCCAAAACGTTACAAAAACCAATCGGGGCAACATTTAGAGCACTCGCCGTTTTGCGAACGCGATTTTATTTTGCCAAACGAACTGGAAACACATGACGAAAAAGGTGATTTTTTAATTAAAATCAAAAAAGAAGGCATGATTCACGAAGTGGTTTACGCCACACATCCTTTTGATGTAGTGGGTTGGGACGGTTACAATTTCCCATACGGATTCTCGATTCATAATTTTGAGCCTATAACGGGACGTGTTCACCAACCGCCTCCGGTACACCAAACATTCGAAACGGCCACTTTTGTCGTTTGTTCTTTCTGCCCAAGACTTTACGATTATCATCCGAAAGCAATTCCGGCACCTTACAACCACAGTAATATTGATTCTGATGAAGTACTTTATTATGTGGACGGTGACTTTATGAGCCGTAACAACATTGAGCAGGGTCATATCACTTTACACCCAAAAGGAATTCCACACGGTCCGGCGCCAGGTGCGATGGAACGCAGCATTGGTCACAAAGAAACTCAGGAATTAGCCGTTATGGTTGATACTTTCCGCCCATTAATGGTTACAGAAGAAGCCATGGGTCTTGACGACGGTCAGTATTACAAGTCCTGGACGGAGTAATTAGCTAATTAGAAAATGAGATAATGTGGCAATTAGACAATGTGTTAATTATATAATAAAAAGTAGTCTTTGGATTACAAATTCATATCTTTAACCAGATGTAAAAATTATCAAATTTTCTAATTATCTCATTAACTAATTAAAACAATGACTTTCAATGATAAGTACAAAGACAATGTTCTTTTAATTAAAACATTCCATTTCGCCCTAAACATAATTGATTTCACGAGTGAACTTCAGGAACAAAAGAAATTCGTAATCGCTAATCAGTTATTAAAAAGCGGAACATCAATTGGAGCGAACTCAAAAGAAGCACAAAACGCAGAAAGCAAGGCCGATTTTATTCATAAATTAAAAATTGCAATCAAAGAAGCTGACGAATCTGAGTATTGGTTGTTTTTATGTGAAGCACATAAGGATTATCCAAATTGTAAAAATCTGTTAAACGATCTATCAGAAATTCAAAAAATTCTAAACAAAATAATATCAACATCTAAAATGAGATAATTTGTCAATGCGAAAATGTGTCAATGAGATAATTTTTATCGGAACGCACATTATCTAATTCTCTAATTAACTCATTTTCAAACTAAAAAAACAATATCAACATCAAAAGTGAAGTAATTAGATCATTTCCAAATGCGAAAATGTGAAAATGTGTCAATGAGATAAGTTTTATCGGAACGCACATTATCTAATTTTCTAATTAACTAATTATCAAATTACCTCATTTCCAAATTAAAAACAAAATGAGCAAAGAAGTAAAATCAGTAGAATACGGATTAGAAAAAATCTTTGAAGGAGCACAGGATTTCCTTCCATTATTAGGAACCGATTATGTAGAATTCTACGTTGGTAATGCCAAACAATCGGCACATTATTACAAAACGGCTTTCGGGTATCAGTCATTAGCTTATGCCGGACTGGAAACCGGAGTAAAAGACAAAGCCTCTTATGTTTTAAAGCAGGACAAAATCAGAATCGTTCTGACAACACCTTTAACACAGGATTCACCAATACACGAACACCTTAAAAAACATGGTGACGGTGTAAAAGTAGCAGCTCTTTGGGTTGAAGATGCCAGAAGTGCTTATGAAGAAACGATAAAACGTGGCGCTCGTTCTTTTATGGAGCCAACGGTTGAATCAGACGAATTTGGAGAAGTGATTCGTTCAGGAATCTATACTTACGGAGAAACGGTTCACATTTTCGTAGAAAGAAAAAACTACAACGGTATTTTCCTTCCGGGATATAAAGAATGGAAATCGGATTACAATCCGGAACCAACCGGTTTAAAATACATCGACCATATGGTTGGAAATGTAGGCTGGAATGAAATGAATACCTGGGTAAAATTCTACGAAGACGTTATGGGATTCGTAAATTTCTTATCATTTGATGACAAACAAATTACCACAGAATATTCAGCATTGATGAGTAAAGTAATGTCGAATGGAAATGGAAGAATCAAATTCCCTATTAATGAACCGGCAGAAGGAAAGAAAAAATCTCAAATCGAAGAATATTTAGATTTCTATGGCGGTCCCGGAATTCAGCACATTGCCATTGCTACAGATGACATCATTAAAACCGTATCACAATTGAGAGCAAGAGGTGTTGAATTTTTATCTGCTCCCCCTCACACCTACTACCAGGCAATTCCTGAGAGACTAGGCGTGCACATGGACATGATGAAAGAAGACATTAACGAAATTGAAAAGCTGGCCATCATGGTCGATGCAGACGAAGACGGTTACTTATTGCAAATATTTACAAAACCGGTTCAGGACAGACCAACACTATTTTTCGAAATTATTCAAAGAATGGGTGCAAAAGGATTTGGAGCAGGAAACTTTAAAGCCCTTTTTGAGTCAATCGAAAGAGAACAGGAATTGAGAGGAACGCTATAAAAACGCATTTTTTTTACATTATGCAAAAAAATTCTCTGTAAAACGATGGTTTTTATGCAAATGTTATGTTAAACTCACTTTTTAACATTTATTTTTTGAACTTTGTATCTATCTTTGCACTCGCAAATCAGGAAGGGGTGGTTTCCTTCCGAATTGATATAAATTTCATAATTTATAGTTTTTTGGTTAGTTAATAGCATAAAAACTCCGTCATTCCTTGACGGAGTTTTTTTGTTTTGGTACATTTGGAATAAAATTTGCATTTATTTATCTTTATAATGGAATGTAAAAAATGTACTATGAAAAAATTAGTTCTACTCCTATTAATTCTCACTACCTTAAGTTTCGACACTCAAAAAGAAAATGCTTTTGATACTGGAGAATACTTCAAATTCAGAATCCATTACGGAATTATCAATGCCGGCTATGCGACACTCGAAATTAAAGATGCCACAATCAACAATAAAAAAGTGTTTCACGCTGTGGGAAAAGGATACACTACCGGAATGTCAAAATTTTTCTTTAAAGTGGAAGATCTTTATGAGAGTTATTTTGACAAACAAAACGGAGACCCTTATCGCTACGTTCGAAAAATAAACGAAGGCGGTTACACCAAAAACCAGGAAGGCTTTTTCGATCAGCCCGAAAGCAAGGTTTTGGTAAAAGATTACAAACGAAAAACAGAAAAAACAATAGTAATTACTCCTAATGTACAGGATATCATCTCTTCTTTTTATTACCTGAGAAACCATCCAAGTATAGACAAATTAAAATCGGGGGAAGCCATTACAATTGACATGTTTTTTGACGATGAAATCACAAAATTTAAGTTAAAATATGTAGGCCGTCAAGATATTACAACTAAATTTGGCACCGTTTCTACGATGGTCTTCAAGCCATTAGTACAAACAGGAAGAGTTTTCAAAGAAAAAGAAAGCGTAACACTCTGGATCACAGACGACGACAACAAAGTTCCAATACGAATAAAAGCAGATCTGGCTGTCGGATCGCTTAAAGCGGATCTTGACGAATACAAAGGATTAAAAAATCCATTTAAAGCAAAAAAATAATGAACCCTACTGATCATTCAGAATCAATTTTAAAAGAGATTGACCTTAAATACCAAGCTATAAATCAAAAAACTGATGTACAATTAGAAGGATTACTTTGGTCAAAACCAATCACCTACTGGGATTACATTCAGACCGATGCCCTCTTAAGCTTACAAACACAACGCACGACGCTTCCTGACGAAATGGTTTTCATCATGTACCATCAGGTAAACGAGTTAATTTTTAAAATGATTTTGTGGGAAATTGATCAAATTGCCGATACACAAAACATTCAGGTTGCCTTTTTCAGCGAAAGACTTTCAAGAATCACCCGATACTTTGACATGCTGACCAATTCATTCAGCATCATGGAAAACGGAATGGAAGTCGACCAATACATGAAATTCAGAAATACCCTGACTCCGGCCAGCGGGTTTCAAAGTGCACAATACAGATTAATTGAATTTGCTTCGACCGATGTTATCAATTTAACCGATCGCAGATACAAACCCAACTTTGACGAAAACACGCCATTAGAAACCAGCTTCGAACATCTGTACTGGCAGGCTGCCGGAAAAGATTATCAGACGGGTGAGAAATCATACCTGCTTCAGGAATTTGAAAACAAATACAAAGATCAGTTTTTGAGACAGATGTCTACTTTTAAATCAAAAAACATCTGGCAAAAATTCACGCAATTACCTTTAGAAGATCAACAAAACCAAGAGTTAATTGATGCCATGCGTCATTACGACAAAACGGTAAACATTACCTGGGTCATGCAGCACCTAAACACTGCAAGAAAATACATACTGGAAAGCGGAAAAGGAAACGGAGAAGCTACCGGCGGAAGTGATTGGCAAAAATATATGCACCCAAAATACCAAAGACGCATCTTTTTTCCTAAATTGTGGGCCGAAGAAGAATTGTCCAATTGGGGAAATGAAGCAGCCAATTAATTTCCTAAAAAATTTAAAAGTTTGAAAAAAGCATTCGTAATTATAATCGTTTTATTCTCGATATTTTCATGTAACAAAACCGCTGAAAAAGTTGAAACTAAAATCACTAAACCAAAAACTAAAAAAGTAGAATTTGGTTTTAATTACGCCGACTTCAATGTCATTCACGATACCATTAAAAAAGGAGACTCTTTTGGATCTATCATTCAGGGGCAAAATATCGGAGATAAAAAAGTCTATGATGTTGTAGAACAAATCAAAGATTCTTTTAACGTAAGAACCATTCGGTACAACAAACCTTATACGGTACTTCGTTCTAAAAACAAAACAAACAAGCTTCAGGTTTTTATTTATCAGCCGGATGCCCTTACTTATTATGTAGTTGACTTTAGAGACAGTATTGCAAAAGCATACAAAAAAATAAAACCAGTCATTTTAAAACGCAAAATCATTGGAGGTGTTTTAAAAAGTTCCCTATCTGAAACCTTAGGAAACGAAAGTGTAGAAGCAGCTCTTGCCGGCAGAATCACCAAAGTATTCTCGTGGTCTATTGACTTTTTTAAACTTAAAAAGGGAGATCGTTACGGTTTAATTTTTACCGAACGTTTTATAAATGGCAAAACCTACGATGGCGTTGAAGATCTTCAAGCCGCTTTTTTTGAATACAAAGGTAAAATTATCTATGCTTTTCCTTTTGAAAGAGATACAACCTCTGGGAAAATTGAATATTATGACGATCAGGGAAAAACACTAAAAAACTTTTTCTTAAAAACTCCGATTAAGTTCAGCCGAATCACTTCCCGATTTACCGCAAACCGTTTTCATCCGGTACAGCATACCTGGAAAGCACACAAAGGAACCGACTATGCCGCTCCAACAGGTACACCAATTTCGACAACTGCGTCGGGAACGGTAGAAGCAACAGGATACACCGCAGGAAACGGAAACTTTGTGAAAGTAAAACACAACGGAACTTATTCCACTCAATATTTACACATGTCCCGAATTTTAGTTCGACGCGGTCAGCGTGTTACTCAGGGACAAACTATCGGACTAGTGGGCAGCACCGGTCTTGCGACAGGACCCCATGTATGTTACCGGTTCTGGAAAAATGGCATTCAGGTTGATGCTTTGAGACTGAACTTACCAACCGGAGAGTCTTTAACAGGAAATGCCAAAACCCGTTTCTTCCAACAAATCGAACCTTTGAAGAGAGAACTGGACAGCATTGGAAATCTATAAGAATCTGTATTTATCTTTAAAATAGAAGTAAACATGAAAAACAAACGCATTAAAGACATTCTTGATGAAACTTTTTCAGACTTAAAACTATTCTACAGAGACACTACTTTAAACGACAACTTACTTGCCGCTTATCAAATTGGGCAAATACTAAAAGAAAAAGATTTTACAGACATGTCTTTTCTTGGCGGCGGGCTTTCGGGCAATTGCAGATTTTTGATTGCAAGCGCCGGAGCGAGAGACCTATCCAAGTTCAATCCTGATTCGGTAAAAAACGGACATGCTCTTTTAGACGACAATTCTTTCTTTAAAGTATTAGACATTTATAAGATCGGCAACAAAACCCAAATCTTCCTGCTGAACATTCCCGGAAATTCGCTTCCACTTTTCAAAAATTCAACTTCAAATCTTGAAGAAGAAATTAGCGAAAAAGCTAAGCAAAAATTTGCCGCTAAAATCAACTCGTCTTTAATACCCGAACTTCAAACGGAGGATTGGAAAGAAAAAACAAAAGCCCCTGTTGGCATGAGCAGTACCGGCGAATTCTATTTTGATGATTCCACCATAAAAACTGAAGCCCCAAAAAGAATAGAAATCAACAAAGCCAGGAAACAGATTGAAATCAATAAAAAGCCCTGGTGGAAAATATGGTAAATAACCCTGCTGCTTCAAACACTATTTTGCCACTTCAGCCTTCCCGAATGAAACGAATTCTATTATTGCTTACTTGCGCAATAACCATAGGCTGCTCCAATAATCCCCACACTTTTATTTTAAACGATAAAAAAGAAAATAAGTACTTTGTTGCGGAATCAATCCACCGGGCATTTGAAGAAGATCTAATCGAGAAATCGCCTTTAATCGTCATAAACGGAGTTCCTTTCAGGTACAACAAAAAGCAGGACACCATAGTATTGCCTCTTAAAAAATCTGACATTATTAGCCTTGATTTTCTAAACAAAAACAGCAGCCGCATCATTTACAATGAAAAAGAAAACGATGGCGCTGTCATCATAACGACAAGAATTAAGGCCAAATAAACACATATATCGTTTTCGTAACTAATTGTTATATAATCGTGAAGCGTTACACTATTAAAAACTAATTTCAGTATTTTTGTTTTTTATAACCGCATTCTCAATTAAACAAAAAATGGCTTTAAACACAACAAACCCAACCGGGACTGAAGCGTGGAAAAATCTACAAAACCACTATAACGCAATTCACGAAACTACGATACAAGAATTATTTCAACAAGACAAAACTCGCGTTGAAAAGTTCAATTTACAATGGAATGACTTCCTTGTTGATTATTCTAAAAACAACATCAGCCAGGAGACCATTTCTCTTTTACTGGAATTAGCTAACTCAATTGGATTAAAAGAAGCCATCTCACAATATTTTGGAGGAGAAATCATCAACCAAACCGAAAACAGAGCCGTTTTGCACACTGCATTACGCGCACCTGAATCGGCAGTTATTAAAGTAGATGGCGAAAATGTAATTCCGGAAGTTTACGAAGTAAAAAACAAAATCAAACAATTTAGTCACGAAGTAATCTCAGGAGAAAGAAAAGGTTTCACCGGAAAAGCTTTTACGGATATTGTAAATATAGGTATTGGAGGTTCTGATCTTGGACCTGTTATGGCAGTTGAAGCCTTACAATTTTACAAAAACCATTTAAACTTACATTTTGTATCCAATGTTGATGGCGATCATGTAAACGAAGTAATCAAAAAACTGAATCCGGAAACGACTTTGTTTTTAATTGTTTCCAAAACGTTTACTACTCAGGAAACTTTATCGAACTCTGAAACCATTAAAGAGTGGTTTTTAAAGTCGGCTTCTCAGGAAGATATCGCCAAACATTTTGTTGCTGTTTCTACCAACATCCAAAAAGTAACCGAATTTGGAATTAATCCTGACAATGTTTTCCCAATGTGGGATTGGGTTGGAGGAAGATTCTCTTTATGGAGTGCTGTCGGTCTAAGCATATCTTTGGCAATTGGTTTTGACAACTACAACGAAATGTTAAAAGGAGCCAATCAAATGGATGAACATTTCAAAACAACAGCTTTCGACGAAAACATCCCTGTGATCCTGGCCTTATTAAGCATTTGGTACAATAATTTCTTTGGTGCTGAAAGTGAAGCATTGATTCCATATACCCAATACCTTCAAAAATTGGCCCCTTACCTGCAACAGGCAACCATGGAAAGCAACGGAAAAAGTGTTGGACGTGACGGAAAACCAGTAAACTATCAAACCGGAACCATCATCTGGGGAGAACCGGGAACAAATTCTCAACATGCGTTTTTCCAATTGATTCATCAGGGTACAAAATTGATTCCGACAGATTTTATCGGATTTGTCCAACCATTATACGGAAATGAGGATCACCACAACAAACTAATGTCAAACTTCTTTGCTCAGACTGAAGCTTTGCTAAATGGAAAAACAGCTGCACAGGTTCAGGCAGAATTTGACAAACAAGGATTATCGGCCGAAAAAGCTTCTTACTTGTTACCTTTTAAAGTTTTCACCGGAAACAAACCAACAAACACGATCTTAATACAAAAACTAACTCCGAAAAGTCTGGGGTCACTGATTGCTTTGTACGAACACAAGATTTTCGTGCAGGGTATCATCTGGAATATTTTCAGTTATGATCAATGGGGAGTAGAATTAGGAAAACAATTGGCGAATTCTATTTTGGATGAAATTAACACTAAGACTGTACAAAATCACGACAGCTCGACCTCTTTTTTGTTAAATCACTTTTTGAAGCACAAATAAAATTAACAAAAGCCCTCTAGCGCAACATACTGAAACGCCTTGATTTAATAAAAATTAAGGCGTTTTTTCGTACAAATAAGACTCAAAAGCGACCTAAAGTACTGGTTCTTGCAAGTTTAGCACTACAAGACTATTACAATTATTACGATTTTAACAAAATCAATGCCTAAAAATTTAAAAGAAGTACATTTTATCTAACAAAAAATAGAAAAATCATTTTAATGCGCAACACATTATATAAAACTTAATTTTCTTAACATTTTGATAACACTATCTGATTTAATTGTTATAATTTTGCCAAAAACAATAAACTAAATAACAAATGAAGACAATGAAAAATTGGTTACTTACTGGACTATTGTTCATGATAGTTTCAACCGCATTTTCTCAAGGAAAAATTTCTGGTATGATTACCGATGGGGTAGGCTCATTACCAGGAGCAAACGTAGTCATTAAAGGATCTACAGTTGCTACTTCTACAGATTTTGATGGTAAATTTACTCTTAATGCAACAACAAGTACAGGAGAAATCGTTATTTCTTTTTTAGGTTACGAAAACAAGACTGTAAAATTTTCAGTATCGGGTGGAACAGCTAACGTAGGAACCATCGTTTTAACTTCTAATTCTAACGAATTAAGCGAGATTGTTGTAAAAAGCACTATCGTCGACATCGCAAAAGACAGAAAAACTCCTGTAGCAGTATCTACAATTAAAGCTGCTGAAATTCAGGAAAAACTTGGAACTCAGGAATTTCCGGAGATCTTAAGAAACACACCTTCTGTGTACGCTACTAAAGCGGGTGGAGGTTTTGGAGATTCAAGAATCAACATTCGTGGTTTTAACCAAAACAATATCGCTGTAATGATCAACGGTATGCCGGTTAACGACATGGAAAATGGTTCTGTTTACTGGAGTAACTGGTCTGGTTTATCTGAGGTAGCTTCTGCTATTCAGGTTCAAAGAGGTTTAGGAGCTTCAAAATTGGTAACTCCATCTGTTGGAGGAACTATCAACATTGTAACTAAAGCTTCTGACAGAAAAGAAGGAGGATCTTTCTCTTCTGGTTTCGGAAATGGAAGAAACTTCAAAGTTCAAGGTTCATACAGTACTGGAAAATTAGCAAATGGTCTTTCTGCTTCTATCTTATTGTCTCAAACAATGGGAGACGGATACGTGAACGGAACTGAATTTGAAGGTTCTAACTACTATGTAGCTTTAGGATACGGAACAAAAAACGACAAGCATGACTTTCAACTTACAGTAACAGGAGCGCCACAATGGCACAACCAAAGATCTACTGTACCTACGATTGCTACTTACCAAAAATATGGTATCAATGGAGATCCAAACATCAGATATAACGCTGACGCAGGATTCTTAAATGGTGAATCTTACAACATCAGAAAAAACTACTACCACAAACCGGTAGCTTCTTTTAACTGGGACTATAAAATCAATGAAACTACCAAACTTTCAACTGTAGTTTACGCGTCTATGGGACGTGGAGCTGGTGCAGGAGCAACAGGTGGTATTGGTGGAAACACTTACAACAGTGCAGTATTCTTAACACCTAATGGTTTAGTTGATTACAACAAAATCCAAGCTTGGAACAACGGTACCGGACAAGTTAACTTTAACGGTGCAAACAGAACAAGAACACAAATTGGTGGTGTTTACCAAAACAGTTCTTCAACTGGTAGAACTGGAGCAGGAACTACTGCATCTCCATATGTTTACAACACTACATCAGGTATTTCACAAACTTCATCTATCAACTCTCATGACTGGTTTGGAGCGGTTATTAACCTGAACAAAAAATTATCAAATACACTTACTTTAGATTTCGGTCTTGATGCAAGAACTTATACTGGATACCACTTTACTGTTGTTAACGACAGATTAGGCGGAGGTGAATTCTTTGACAACACCATGGCAAGTTTGAAACCAACTGGAAGACGTCTTACAACTACAGCTGCTACAAACGTACAATGGAATGTTTTTGACAAAAGACAATATGACAAAATCTCATTCAACAGTACTGGAAAAGTAAAATGGTATGGTGCGTTTACTCAATTAGAGTACTCTAAAGACAATTTAACTGCATTCGTACAAGGAGCAGTTTCTCAACAAGGATTCAAAAGAGAAGATGACTTCGTTTACTTACCAACTGATCCATTAGCTTCTACTCCTTACAAAAACATCTTAGGAGGAAACGTAAAAGGGGGTGCTAACTACAACCTTAGCGAAAAAAGTAATGTTTACGTAAACGCTGGTTACTACTCAAGACAACCATTCTTTAACTCTGTTTATCCAAACAACAGATCAACAGTAAACCCTAACCTTACTAACGAGAAAATTGTTGGATTTGAGGCTGGATACGGTTTCCGTTCAAGATTCTTTAACGCTACAGTTAACGTTTACAACACAACTTGGAATGACAGATACTTAAAAGGTAATGCATTACCAACTGACCCAAATACTTACACTGAATACTTAGGATTAAACGAAGTACACTCTGGAATTGAAGTTGAAGGAAGCTCTAACATCACTGACAGATTAAAAGTAACAGGTATGATCTCTTACGGAATCTGGGAATACAAAGGAAATGCTACTGTTAACGCATACAATCAGGCAGATAACTCTCCTGTAGTTGGATACACTGCTGCAACAGTATACATGGACAAAGTAAAAGTAGGTGATGCTGCTCAAATGACAGCTTCATTAGGTGCTGCTTACGAAGTTTTAACAAGAGTAACTGTTGATGCAAACTACAACTTTAACGATAAATTGTACGCTGGATTAAGCCCGATTAACTTTGCAGATCCAAACAACAAAGGAGCATTACAATTGCCTTCTTACGGTTTATTAGATGCTGGTTTTTCATACAAAATGTTAGTAGGAAAAGACAAAGACAAATCAGTTAACTTCAGATTAAACGTTAACAACGTATTAGACAAACTTTACATTGCTGAATCAAGAACTAATACTTTTGCTGACGACAATCTTCCTGTAGCTACTGGTCAACCAGCTGGTTCAAAAGGAACTTACGCTTCTAACGGAATGCTTTACAATGGAGTTGCAAACGTAAACCAGGTTTTCTTTGGTTTCGGAAGAACATGGAACTTCTCTCTACGTTACGATTTCTAATATTTAGAATCTAAATAAATACCAAAAACGGCATTGACTTTTAGTCTGATGCCGTTTTTTTTATGCCTTTTTTGCTATATTTGTTTTAACAAAAAATTCAATTTATGTACTATTTTCTACAAAAGTTCCATTCAGGTTGGGCTTATTTAGCACTGTTGCTTTTATTAATTGCTGTTGTAAATGCCATCATCGGTCTTACTTCTAAAAAAGACTTTACAGGCAAAGACCGCAAAATTGCACTGTTTGCTTTGATCGGAACTCATACACAATTACTGATTGGTCTTATTCTTTATTTTGTATCTCCTTTAGGAAAAGCTGCCTTTGGACAAATGTCTAATGCAGAACTTAGACTTACCTCATTAGAGCATCCTTTAATCAACATTATAGCTATCATTTTGATCACTATCGGGTGGTCTAAACATAAAAAATTAGTGAATAGCGAAGCGAAATTTAAAACTTTCGCTATTTTCTACGGATTAGGATTATTACTTATATTAAGTAGAATCCCATGGAACCTATGGTTCTAAAAAAAACCAATTAAAGCCCTAAAATTAGGGCTTTTTTTATCTCGGCATATTATTTGTACAAACTCCCAAGTCTGAAAAAAAATAAAACATGAGAAATAAAAAATATATTTTACTCACTTCACTTACTATCACTTTTTTAAGTTGTTTTACCTATGTCATAAGTCAAACAAAACCAGCTACTGAACCTAAAATCACTCAGGATACTGTCAAAACTGCCAGACCTAATTTAATCGCAATACCAACCGATTCTGTTTTTACTGATAAAGGTTTAAAATTAAAACCTTACAAGAAAAATGCACATGCCTCCTACTACGCTGACCGTTTTAACGGAAAAAAAACTGCCAACGGAAGCCGATTCAGTAACAGCGCTTATACTGCAGCACACAAAAAACTGCCCTTCGGAACCAGAATAAAAGTTACCAATGAGGCCAATGGAAAATTTGTAATTGTAAAGGTTACAGACCGCGGTCCGTTTGTGAGAACAAGAGAACTCGATTTATCTAAAAGAGCCTTTATGGAAATCACTAAAAGCAAAGGAAGTGGTGCTATGAAAGTGACTATTGAAACGATAGTAGAGTAATAAAAAATTTAATATTCAAACCCGACAGCTTTAAAACTGTCGGGTTTGTTGTATTTTAAGGTCTAAACAAACTTGCGGATACTCATTACAATTCCGGTATGCACACCTTCATGATAATTATTAAAATCTAATGCCCCGTTTATATTTTTCAGGGTATATCCTAAGCTGGTTGTGTATTCGTTGTACTGAACAAAAATACCTGCTGCGAAATCCTTTTGAACCTGTTCTAAAGTAGTCGAAAGCAACGTTCGTATTTCATCCACTTCTGCTTGCGACACGTCTCCTTCCGGTTTAGTGTCTTTTCGGTACTTGGCAATAAACGCTTCCGAAATGGTAACCGGCAAGCCCGATAATTTATAAACCAGAGCCTGCTGTGAAGCAATACAATGTGCAATATTCCAAATGATATTATTATTAAATCCCGGCGGAATTTTGTTTAACTGTTCTAATGAATGATGGTCTAAAACTTTCAAAAGAATTTCTCTAATGGTCTTTTGTACTTCAAAAACTGAGTTCATATATTTATTTTTTTTCTAAAATTAGGCAATTTTAAGTTTCAAATGAATTTTCTTTGTAGTCTCTTAAATTTAAAATTATGAACAAAATATACTACCTGGCTTCCTGCGACACTTGTCGAAAAATTATCAAAGGTTTACCAAAAGACAACAATCTCGTTTTTCACGATATCAAACAAAACCCGATTACTACCGAAGAACTTGAAGAAATGTACCAGCTTTCGGGTAGCTACGAAGCTTTATTCAGCAAAAAAGCACAATTGTACAAGTCAATGGACTTAAAAAACAAGTCTTTAACCGAGGCGGATTTTAAGAAATACATCTTAGAACATTATACTTTCTTAAGTCGTCCGGTTTTTATCATTGATGGCAAAATTTACATCGGCAACAGCCAGCAAAACATCCTACAGGTAATGAAAGCTTTGGGCTAAAAAAAGTTAGCCACAAATTGCGCAAATTTTCAGGAATTATATATTGATTCATTTTCTCCAATCTGTTTCAAATTTGAGGTTCGTGTTATTCCGGCATTTAAGCTCCGGAATTTGTGTAAATTCGTGAAATTTGTGGTAAAAAACTTTAAAAAGCTTTACGCTTAACACTTTAGCATTTTACAGCCAAACACTGCAAACTTTTATTTATCTTTGCGCCTTTATACTCAATTATATGATACAATCTATGACAGGGTTTGGCAAAGCTTCTTTGCAATTGCCTACAAAAAAAATTACCGTTGAAGTAAAATCCTTAAATAGCAAAGGTTTAGATTTAAATGTTAGAATGCCTTCGCTTTACCGCGAAATGGAATTAGGTTTAAGAACTCAAATCTCTACCAAACTAGAAAGAGGAAAAATTGATTTCGGAATTTACGTTGAAAGTACTTCTGAACAAACCTCAACTAAAGTAAATGTTCCTGTTGTAAAAAACTACATTGCTCAGCTAAGAGAAGTTTACCCGGATGCCGACGAAACTGAACTAATGAAGATGGCCGTTCGCATGCCTGATACGCTAAAAACAGAACGTGAAGAAATTGACGAAAATGACTGGGAGCAAATCCAGGGAATCATTGAAGAAGCCTTAGAAAACATTCTGACTTTCAGAAAAGACGAAGGCGAATCTCTTGAAAAAGAATTCAATCTTAGAATATCGAATATCCGTCAATATATGAACGACGCTCTGGCACTTGATCCGGAACGTGTAAAAGCCATTAAAGACCGTTTACAAACTGCTATTTCAGAATTAAAAGTAAATGTGGATGAAAATCGTTTCGAGCAGGAATTGATTTATTATCTGGAAAAACTTGATATTACCGAGGAAAAAGTTCGTTTAACCAATCACTTAGATTATTTCCTTGAAACTATTAAAGGTACAGAAGCCAATGGTAGAAAACTAGGATTCATCACTCAGGAAATGGGTCGCGAGATCAATACCATGGGTTCAAAATCGAATCATGCACAAATGCAAAAATTGGTTGTAATGATGAAAGATGAGCTGGAAAAGATCAAAGAACAGGTTTTAAATGTACTTTAAAAGCCCTAAGCTTTAAGCATTAGGCTATAAGCAAAAAAACATAAAGTAAGAGAGCTTAAAGCGTACTGCCTAAAGCCTAAAGCATAAATTAATGAATAAAGGAAAATTAATTGTTTTCTCAGCACCTTCGGGATCGGGAAAAACAACTATAGTAAAGCATTTATTAGGGAAAGAAGATTTAAATTTAGAATTTTCAATCTCGGCAGCTTCACGCGAACCACGCGGAGAGGAAGAACACGGAAAGGATTATTATTTTATTTCGTTGGAACAATTCAAAAAGCACATTAAAGCAGAGGAATTCCTGGAATGGGAAGAAGTGTATCGCGATAATTTTTACGGTACTTTAAAATCGGAGATTGAAAGAATCTGGGCTTTAGGAAAAAATGTAATCTTTGATATTGATGTGGCCGGCGGACTGCGTATCAAACACAAATTTCCGGAACAAACTTTAGCGGTATTTGTAAAACCACCAAGTGTTGACGAACTAAAACGCCGACTAAAACAACGTTCTACAGAAAGTGATGACAAAATAAACATGCGAATTGCAAAAGCTTCGGTTGAACTGGCAACGGCACCGCAATTTGATACGATTATCAAAAATTACGATTTAGATACCGCTAAAGAAGAAGCGTATCAATTGGTAAAAGATTTTGTAAACAAATAGCTATTACACCAAGATTCACAAAGAAAAACTCAGAGATTCACCAAAATTTTATAAATTACTTCGTGAATCTCTGCCAGAACTCTGCGAATCTTTGTGAAACAAAACACTTATGAAAATAGGCCTTTATTTCGGAACGTATAATCCCATTCATGTTGGTCACTTAATTATTGCCAACCATATGGCCGAGTTTGCCGATTTAGATCAGATATGGATGGTCGTTACACCACACAATCCGCTTAAAAAGAAGTCTACCCTATTAGACGATCATCAACGTTTGCAAATGGTTTATTTAGCTACGGAAGATTATCCAAAAATAAAACCTTCAGACATAGAGTTCAAATTACCCCAACCCAATTATACCGTTAATACGTTGGTTCACCTGCATGAAAAGTACCCAACGCATGACTTCTCTTTAATTATGGGAGAAGACAATTTGAAAACGCTTCACAAGTGGAAAAACTACGAGGTTCTTTTAGCGGATTATGATATTTATGTTTATCCCAGAATTTCAGAGGAAGAGGAAAATATCGAATTAAAATCGCATCCAAAAGTTCATATTATTGATGCTCCGATTGTAGAGATCTCTTCTACCTTTATCCGAAACAGCATTAAAGAAGGAAAAAACATTCAACCTTTGTTGCCTCCAAAAGTTTGGGAATATATCGATCACAATAATTTTTATAAAAAGTAAATGTCTTTCTCTGCTTCGATTTTTTATCCAAAGAAACCCAAACAATTTGATTTTACTTTATCTGAAAAACTAACTTATTATACTTTAATTGCTAGTGTTTTGTATGTATTATTGCTTGTATTTATAGAAACTTCATTTGGATTTAAGATTTCAAAATATGCGTATTATTTGCTTATCATTCCTGTTATAATTTATTTCATTGCTGGCGCTATCAGGCTCAACGAATATGAGAACCTAAATGGATCTTTTATAGGAACAATTTCCTTTGAAGATGATTTTTTAGTTATTGATGCCAAACAATATCACTATAATAAAATAGAAAATTTAATTCTATACGGAAACTCTTATTCTGGTCAAAGAAACGAAAACACAAGATATGGTCCGTTATACAGCAACGGAATAAACAACTTGATTTCTTTTAATTATGAAGGTGAAAAAATCTCCCTAAATTTCAAATTAGATTCTGAAAGACATATTGATGAACTGCAATTAGCTTTATTGGACATTATTACCAATGAAAAAATTCCATATCAAAGAAAGTATTTGAATTTAATAAATACAGAACACCGCTCCTACACAAAATTTGAGTTATTCGTTGCGAAATTGATTAAAGAAAAAAGAATGGAATGCACGGAAGGATTGTTATTAATTGGATATGATTCTGATAATGAAGCAAAAGAATTAAGAGCAAAATACTGTTGCTAAAAAACATGACGACAATCACAAAAAAAAAGCCTGAATTTGAAAATTCAGGCTTTTTTTTTAAAATACTAGTTGCTTTATAAACAACTCCAGCGGAATATCATCAAAACTATTGATATATCATCCCTCGGGGATTTAGTAATTCAATTAATAAGTATCTGCAACAATACTATTAATTTTAACCCGAGATCTAATATCTGCTAAAGACTGATCTACTAAAAGTTTTCCATCTCTGAAAACTTCTTTCAATTCGCCCTGTTTTTCTTCTTCCCACGAAACATTATCCGTTAAATGATATACACCATCAATCAAATCAATTTTCATCAATCCTTTGGCTGATTTTTTAGTTCCGTCATCTGTGATCGGATCTTTAAAAATAGCTCTTCCTTCTCCGTCTACTTCTCCATAGGTGGCTTTCATCGCAAAACCAAAAGTATCTCTGGTGTTGTATTGATACGTGAATGAACCAATTCCTAAAACAACGTTGGTAGAAGCAAAACCTTTTTCTTTTAATCTTTCGCCAATCTGAGTTGCTCTGGCTACGGTAATACTATCCCCGTAAATAGCCCCAATTTGAGGAATAAGCTCTTTATATCCTTTTGCATTAACAGCGCCTCCAAAAACGTCCCAAAGCAGCTCAATTACCCTTTTTTCTCTTCTTCGTTTTTTCCGTTTGGATTACCGCAAATAATATCCACCGGATCTCCACTATCAGGACGGATCACTACTTTACCTTCTCTGGCAACGATATCTTCTTTTAATCGCGGCAAATAATCGGTAAGCACTTTCCATAAGTCCCAGGTATCCGAAACGATAGAAACGATTCCTTTTGGATATACTTCTGTCACCAATCTTTTGAAAGTTTCGCATTCGCCTTCCGTCGTTCCCATGCACATTACAGAATGCTCTGTTGCCGCAACCGAACCTGCGATTAATTCGGTATCCGAATTAGCCTTGTAATATTCTTCAAAAAAGTCAATTACCGGAATGGTGTCTGAACCTGTAAAGCTCAACAAATGTCCGGCAGCAGAAGTAATTGCAGCTTCAATTCCACCCATTCCTCTCATAGAGAAATCATGTGCCTGCCAGTCTACAAACTCAGGAGCAGAAGAGGTTTCTTCGGCAAATTTGTCCAATACTTTTCGATATTCTTTAGCAATCGTAGCAGAATTACAAGGCAGCCATACTACTGCAGACAATAAGGTTTCAAAATAATTCGTCAGCCAGAAGAACTCCGGAAGTGTGTTGTACATGGTAAACATTGGCACTCTTAAAGGTACGCTTACCCCTTCTGGCAACGCTTTAAATACCATTGGGATATATCCTAAATCGTGTAAATCTTCGATATGTTTGGTTCCAACCTGATTTTCACCTAAATAATTATTGATTCTGCGAGCGTATTTTTTAACCACTTCCTCTTTCGGCTGTTTAAAAAAATCGGCTTCAAAATCATGAATAATATATTTTTTGATGAAATATTGCAATCCGAAAAACACAACTTCTTCCAAACCTTCGATTCTTGATTTTCTTGGTGTCCAGTTGGAGTATACTAGTGTGGTTTTATCCGGATATTGTCTTCTGTGGTCAACTTTGTAACCGTCGGTTAATAATAATGGGTTCATAAAATTTCTTAGTTATTTTTATATTATTTATTTCTTCCTTTTTCATTTGAATAAAGCTGTTGCACGATATCACTTTGCCAATATCCTTTTGTTTCGACATCAAGACAGGTTAATTTACCATAAAAACCAGCTCCGGTATCAACATTCCACACATTGCAACCTTGCATTGGAATCTCTATATCATAATGAAGGGTTGGCGTGTGACCAATATAAATCTCGTTATAAAGTAATAATCTTTTCGGATAGGAAAGCGAATTTTTTTGAATTCTCTTATCCATTGTCAAAGCCATTTCCCACAACGTCCTATCCCACGAATAATTAGTTTTGTAATGTTCTTTCTCCGGACCATGCATCGACGAAAAACCGGCATGAATGAATAAATTGTTGTTTTCGTCTACAAAATAATCTTTCATGGTATGGAAAAAATGACGGTGTTTTTCTTTTTCTGAACGTTCAATACCAACATAACTCTCTATGGTCGATTTTCCTCCGTGCAAAAACCAAATATCGTTTATAACCTCATCCTCTAACCATTCCTGACACCAGACATCATGATTTCCTTTGATAAAAATACACTCCTGTTTTTCAGATAAATCAATAAGAAAATCAATTACTTGTTTTGATTCACTCCAGCCGTCTACATAGTCTCCCAGAAAAACAAACCGATCCGTCTCTGAACAGTCAATTCTGTCCAATAACTGAATTAATGCTTTTAATCCGCCGTGAATATCACCAAAAACAAAGGTTCTTTTCATGATTTAATTAAACTTATTATCGAGAGCTGTATCTAATTTTATTAGAAAGTCTTTTCCAAATGTATCATTCTCTAGACCTTCGTACAAAAATGCAGGTAAAGTTTTATCGCAGTTTTCTTTTTTACTCAAAATCGCCATGCATAAGGCGGCAACCGTATCGGTATCTCCACCATAATCTATACTTGTTTTCAGGCAATCTTTCATAGAAGTGGCTTCCGAAACGATTTTAATGACCGCTTGCGTCGTTGGATAACCGTGCATATCAATTGGCGAAGTAATCCTGTAGGTTTCATTTTCCTTTAGCGTTTCATTCAAAAATGGGATCAAAGTTGATCCATCCCCTAAATTGTATTTGAAGTAGTGAACCGCCAACGCAATACGCTTCGCACAACTGATCCCTTCGACTGTATAATGGGAAGTTCTTGCCTGAATTTCGCAGAACTGCATCAATTGATCAATATCTTTTAAGTAGCCAATACTATAAGCTCTCATGGCAGAACCGTTTCCGCTACTTCCTTTATCGATTGTTTTGATGAAATCAATTCCACTCTTACTGGCGTCCAATGCATTGTAAACTCTGTCGGAATACCCTCTTCTTTTATCTCTGTGAAAGACCTCAACAAATTTATCGGCCACTTTTACTTCGTTCCAGTTCTCGTCCTCTAACAGCAATTCTGAAATTGCAATTGCCATCTGAGTATCGTCTGTATATCTTTTGTAAATTTCGATATAAAGTCCGTGTTTATGATATTGGGTTAAATGATTGTTTTGAGCAATAAAATCCAAATCCCGAAATTCAAAACCTGCACCGTATGCATCGCCTATTGCTGCTTCTAGTATCATAATGAGTTGTGTTTTATAATTTAAAAATGGCGGCTGATACTTTTACGATTTAAATTCTATGTATTTTGCCGGAACCTCAGCAGTCAGCCAAACATTGTTTTCGGACAAATAAAATTTAAATCCGTCTTTGTACATGGCACCGCTTCTAACAGTCAGAATCTGCGGAACGCCTCGTCTGCTCCCCACCTTTATCGCCGTTTCTTTGTCTTTGGAAAGGTGTACGTGCTGGCGGCTCATTTTTTGTAAACCTTCACGTTTTATGCTTTCCATAAACTTTCCAACTGTTCCATGGTATAGAAACTCTGAAGGTTCGGCCTCATTCAGGTTCAGCTCAACCGAAATCGAATGTCCCTGACTGGCTCTGATTTTTGTTTTGGCTTCATTAAAAGCAAAACGTTTTTTATCATTGCTTTCTACCACATAATCCAAAAGTTCGACGTCTAATTTGTTTCCCTTTTGGGAACATTTTGTAATTAGCTCTTCTACATCTGCCCAACCGTTTTCGTCTAATTTTAAACCTATCGTTTCCGGTGAGTGTCTGAGTACCAGACTCAGAAATTTACTCACACTTTTTGCTATTTTTTCATTCATATTTTTTAATTTTTTAACGTTAAAGACAATCGTTCACACAAATCATCAATATCGTTTTTTCTTGCTACTCCCAAAATCCACTTTTGAGGAATGTTGTCAATTCCATAATAAATACCTGCCAAACCTCCTGTGATAGCAGCGGTTGTATCGGTATCTCCACCTAAGTTTACGGCTTTTAAAACGGTTTTCTCGTAGGAGTCCCCATTTAAAAAACACCATAAACTAGCTTCTAAACTATGAAGAACATAACCTGACGACTGGATTACATTTTCGGGATATTCCGCTATATTATTCTTTAAAATCCTATCAAACAATTGAAGTTCAAGAGGACTATATTTCTTGTCCTTTAAAGATTCGACAAGAATATCCTTCATCTTTGTATAAGCCACTACCTTATCACTGCCTTTTAAAAGTTCTAAGCAATACACAATGTAGATAAAACAGGCAAATCCTGATCTAAAATGGGCATGGGTAATAGACGATACTTCTTTTACTTTTTTATAAATGACTTCGATATCTTTTTCGTTTTTAAGATAAAAGACTAAAGGTAAAATTCTCATCAAAGAACCATTTCCATTATCCTCTTCAAAAAAATTACCCGAAAATCTGGCAGATTCCCCTTTTACCACTCTCGCTAAAGAATATCTTGTTGAGCCTCCAATATCAAATACTTTGTGGTGCGCTCCCCAGTACCCTTCCTGCATCCATTTTACAAAAGTTTGCCCCATGTTCTCTATGTCATAGCCCGTACACAAACTTTCGGCAGTACAAAAAGTCAATGAGCTATCATCGCTCCACGTTCCCGGAGGCTGATTCCAACACATATACCCCATCATATCTAAAACAGGGCTTTCTCTTAAAATCTCTCTTGTTTTAAATTCAACCGGAACACCCAGCGCATCACCAACAGCTACACCAAACAAACCTGATTTAATTTTATAATCGAAATCATCTTCTATTCTATCAGTATAAATTCTGAAATTCTCTTCATCAAAACAAACAAAAACAATTTTCTCGAATTGATTTTTTAACTCAAAATTATTGATGGTATTAATCGCGATTTCGGCCGCCAGGTCCTTTGGGAACTTATAGATCCCAGTACTTATATTAGGAAAAGCAATTGTTTTTATATTATTCGCGATCGCCAATTCTAAAACACTCCAATAGCAGTTTTGCAACAATTCGACTTCCAGACTTTTACCTCCATTCCAGACAGGTCCAACGGTATGAATCACATATTTTGAAGGCAAATCGCCGGCTGTTGTTAGTACAGCATCGCCCACTTTACAGCCGCCTTGTTTGTTTCGAATTTGAATACATTCCTCTAAAACAGCTTTTCCACCTTTTCTATGAATAGCACCATCGACTCCGCCACCGCCTAATAGTGAAGTATTCGCTGCGTTTACAATTGCGTCAATCTGAATTTCAGTGATATCCCCTTTTAGAATTTCTATTTTCATAACCTATACCTATCTCAATTCATCTCTAACTTCCATCAAAGCAAAACCTAACAAATTCAAGCCTTTCCATTTAGCGGGATTCAAAACATCTTTGTGATCACCAGCCATACCAATTCCCCAAATGGCATCAACCGGACTGGCTTCTACAATAATTCTGTCCTTCGTATTTAGTAAAAAAGTTTTTAGTTCT
Source organism: Flavobacterium sp. N502536 (assembly GCF_025947345.1). Taxonomy (NCBI): domain Bacteria; kingdom Pseudomonadati; phylum Bacteroidota; class Flavobacteriia; order Flavobacteriales; family Flavobacteriaceae; genus Flavobacterium; species Flavobacterium sp. N502536. Next base: position 1,485,711 of record NZ_CP110011.1, read on the forward strand.
TGATTTTGACTGAATTTATGATAATTACCTTCTTTCACAATGTCAAATCTGGCAGCTAACCAAAGCGTTTCATTATAATTCTTCACTTCTCGTCCTAACTTTTTAGCTTCGGCAGGAGAATTGGCTTTAATAATTTTTGCTAAAACTTCGTTATCTTTAAACAATTCAGCCTTCTTAGCCATCATCCAGTGTTCGGCAGTTTTGTAAGTCACGTTATCAACGGTAAAAGCACTTAACCACCACTGACTGAAACAGGTTTTCGAAATGCTTCCGTCGTTTGTTGGCTGGTGTCCCCAAAAAAATAAAAATTTACTTTCCGGAACTATGGTATTTATATTGTATTTCATGTTTTCTGTTATTGAAACAAAGATGTGATTTCTTTGTTTTTTTGTTTCAGGTTTCAAGTTTCAGGTTCACTATGTAACTTGAAACTTTTTAAACTAATTGATCCAATCCAATCACCTGAACGCTTTCGCCTTCGAAATCTTTTACGGAATTGGTGGTAAAAATAGCGTCGAAGCAATTTAAAACTTCGAAACCTTTATTGAAAATTCCGTGGCTTACGGCCAGGTATAATTTTCCTGCATTTTTCTTTTTTAGCTCTTCGGCCAGTCCTACGAAAGTTCCTCCTCCGTCACAAATATCATCCACAATTAAACAATCCATTCCGTTTAGATCGTCTTCATATACTTTGAAACCAGATAATCTTCCGGTTTTTACATCGCGGCTTTTGCTGCATTCTACCACATCAATACCACCCAGAAATTCAGAAACTTTGTAGATTTTCTTTAAAGCGCCACCATCAGGAGAAATTAATTTTACGTTTTCACCAATTACTTTTAAAACTTCTGCTATAAAAGTATGATTAGGGATCACTTCGCAATTGTTTACCAATGCCGGAGTCACTTCAGAGTGCGCATCAAAAACAAACACTTTATTCAACTGAAGCGAATTGATGATATCAGCATATACTTTTACAGATAAAGATTCGCCTTTAATCATTACACGATCCTGTCTGGCTGCCGGGAAATACGGAATGAACAAATCAATTACTTTAACCTCCATTCTGCGCAGCGCGTCTACTGTGATGCACAATAAACCTAAATCGTTGAATGAATTTAATCGATGTGTAATGGTTACTTTTTGTGTAGGATCAAAATCAGGGTTAATTTTGATATGAGGCTCTCCTCCTGAAAATGTAAAGCTTTGGAATTTTATTTCTTCTGTATTAAGAATTGGAGTGAATTTTGGGTCTAAGTTAAGTATCATAGTTTTTTAGTTTGCGTTAATTATACGCAAATATAGATCAATATATTTATTAAACAATTTATTTTGTGTAAAATTTACGCAAACTTTATTTCGAAGTGAAAGCCTTTCTCGATTAACTCTTTATATTTCAAATCATTAAACCTAAAAAGTTTTGCAGGACGGCCGCTTTTTACGGGCGAAAAATGATCGGTTTGATCTAGAAAGCCATAACTGAGTATCTTCTTTCTGAAATTTCGACGGTCAATTTCTTTCTCCAAAATGGTACAGTAAAGATTCTCTAAGTCGGAAAATAGAAATTCTTGTGGAAGTAAATCAAAGCCCACCGGTTCATAAGTCAGTTTTGCTTTTAGTCTTGCGATCGCTTTTTTTACTATTAAATTATGATCGAAAGCCAGAGCGGGAATCTCGTCTATTTTGCACCATTGCACTCGTTCGGCATCGGTATCAGCCTTAATTTCCAGACCTGAAGCGTCTACTAAAGCATAATAGGCAACCGAAATGACACGATTTCTGGAGTCCCGGTTAATATCATCTCCAAAAGTATAGAGCTGTTCCATATAAGTAAGCCGAACATTGGTCTCTTCGTGCAGCTCTCTGATAACCGCTTCACTTAAAGATTCATCGTGTTTTACTAAACCGCCCGGCAAAGCCCAATACTTTTCGGCAGAGCCAAACTTTTGCTCAATTAAAAGGACATACAAACTGTTGTTCTTATATCCAAACACAATGGCATCAACCGCAATCCGAATATTTTGAAAATTCTCCATATCTAAAAAATCATATCTCACAAATATAACGAATGAGAGCCAATTTTATAATCTATCGCCTGAGCAATAAATCATAAAACTGACTCTCATCACTATCCTTTTTCTTTCTGCCTGTCTAATTTATTGTTACTGTTCTTTTTGGAATAGACGTACAATCTGCACCATTTTTTGCAACAGTAACCTCTGCTTTCACCTCATACGTTCCTGCTGCCGGGTAAATATGTGTAGTACTGGTCCCGGTTCCGGTGGTACCGTCGCCAAATGTCCACTTTACCCCCACTAAAGTTCCGGTTCCGCTATAACCAACGGAGTAGTTCATTAATTTCGGATTAGTAGCATCAGTTGAATTATGTAGTTTTACAAAAATTGCTTCTCCCAGGCAATCTACAATCTCCTCAGCGTCGTCTTTGCTGCAGGAGTTCGCCGCAAAAAACACCAGAGCAAGCATTAAAATTGATACTATCTTTTTCATTTTTATTTTTATTTAAGAATTTATTTATCAAAATTATTCTATAAAAATACAGAAAACAATGATTTTCATCATAATCGGTTACCAAAAAACAATTTTAATTCTTTGGAAATAATTTCAAAAAACGAATTCAAATTATTGTTTTTAGCGGTCAGCAGATACACATACTCTTCCGGTACATGAAAACTGTTCCATAACAATTGTAGTTTATTCTCTGTAATGTATTTTCTCGCATTGCAATTCCAGGTAACCGCAACTCCTTCATTATCGGATAACATTCGGAGCATTTCAGATTCAGAGGGAATAATATAATTTGGCACCATCGACGGCCTTTTTTTATTGAAAGCATGCAGCCAGAATAGTTTTATGTGCGGAATTCTTGCATCATGGCTGTACCATTTTTGCTCATTCAGCCACTGCTCTACTGCGGTATAATTATCCGCTTTCAGTTTCTGACGAAATTCAGTCGCATCCAAACGCACCGGCGCCACCATGATTAGCTTAATTTTTCCCACGATTTCATAAATCGTATCAAACGTATCATACCTTTTTGTGGTGATTGCAAAATCAAGTTTTTTAGCATCCACTAACTCAAAGAGCACATCGTTTTCTGCAAAAGTAAAATCGATTAAATCAAACTTAGAGATCAGCAGATTTCCAATACAATTAAAAAGATTCCTCGAAATACCAACCGAAATTAATCGGGTAGCATCTTCTGCTTTTGCGCGAAAAGTACTCTCTACATTTTCAAGCCGGTCGAGGGCATCTATGATTAAATTATTGAGTAACTTAGCGTATTCCGTTGGTTCTACGCCTTTTGACTTTCGGTTAAACAATTTATTCCCAACATGGGCTTCCAGCATTGAGATTTGCTGGCTAACTGCAGGCTGACTCATAAATAACTCTTTTGCAGCGATCGAAAAATTTCCGTTTTTATATACAGCCTTAAAGGTTCTGTACCACTCCAGATTCACCATGACATAAATATATTTATAACAAACATAGTTTATTTTATTTTTACTGATATCACTTTAACCGTAAATTTGATCAAAATTTAAACTTATGAAAAAAATAGCCTTACTTACGATTATAGCATTCAGTGCTTTTAGCACCTCTGCTATAGCTCAAAAATCAACAAAAAAAGGTACCAAAAAGGTACTATTTGTTGTAACCAGCAACGATAAACTGGGGAATACCGGAGAGAAAACCGGATTTTGGTCAGAAGAATTCGCTGCACCATATTATGAACTATTAGATCAGGGTGTCGAAATCACCATTGCTTCGCCTTTAGGAGGTCAGCCGCCAATTGATCCAAAAAGTGCCGATCCGGCATCGGCAACCGCAGACACTAAACGTTTTGACGCCGATAAAACTTTACAGGAAAAATTAAAACATACCCATAAACTTTCGACCATCAACCAGAAAGATTATGATGCTGTTTTTTATCCGGGAGGTCACGGACCACTTTGGGACCTGGTAGAAGATAAAAACTCGATTGCTTTGATCGAATCTTTCTACACTCATAAAAAACCTGTTGCCTTTGTTTGTCACGCTCCGGCAGTTTTAAAAAACGTAAAAGTTAACGGTGTCTTTTTAGTGAAAGGCAAAAATGTTACCGGTTTTACAAATGCCGAAGAGGAAGCTGTGGGGCTAACCAAAGTAGTTCCATTTTTACTCGAAGATGCTTTGACAAAAAATGGCGCCAAGTTTTCGAAAGAAGCCAACTGGCAGCCATATGCCGTACAAGACGGTCTTTTAATTACAGGACAAAATCCGGCCTCGTCTAAATTAGTGGCTGGAAAATTATTACAACAGTTAAAGTAAAAAAGGGGCTGAGGGACTAAGGTACTGAGATACTAAGGTTCTTAGGTACTTAACAAAAAAAACTTAGAACCTTAGTACCTCAGCGCCTCAGAAACTTAAAAATACAACAATTAAAACAACAAAGATGATAAAGGTTATGAATTACTAAGATTATAAACAAAAAAACTTAGTACCTCAGCGCCTTAACATCTTAGAAACTTAAAAAAAATGCTAAACTTTGAATTATACAATCCGACGAATTTAATCTTCGGAAAAGGACAAATTGAAAAACTTTCTACTCTGGTTCCTAAAGATGCCAAAATCTTACTGGCTTATGGTGGTGGAAGTATTTTTAAAAACGGAATTCACGAACAAGTCATCAACCATTTAAAGGGTTTTGATATTGTAGAATTTGGCGGAATCGAACCCAATCCACATTTCGAAACTTTAATGAAAGCGGTTGCTGTTATTAAAGCAGAAAAAATTGATTTCATTTTAGCTGTTGGTGGCGGTTCAGTAATCGACGGGGTAAAATTCATTTCAGCGGCTGTAAATTTCGACGGAGATCCGATTGATATTCTGCAAAAACGTTTACTTATTAAAGAAAACGCTGTTCCTTTCGGAACTGTTTTGACTTTACCTGCAACGGGAAGCGAAATGAATTCGGGAGCTGTTGTTACCATCGAAGCAACACAGGAAAAACTGGCTTTTGGCGGAAGTGCCCTTTTTCCTAAATTTTCAATTTGCGACCCAACTGTCATTGCTTCGTTGCCTAAAAGACAATTGCAAAATGGTGTTGTCGATGCCTATACACACGTAATGGAGCAATACCTGACTTACCCGCACGAAGGCTATTTACAAGACCGCATTGCCGAAGGAATTTTACAGACTCTAATTGAAGTTGGCCCAAAAGTAGTTGAGAATCCAACCGACTATGCTTTGGCTTCTAATTTTATGTGGAGCTGTACAATGGCTTTAAACGGACTGATCCAAAAAGGAGTTCCTTCGGACTGGGCCACCCACATGATTGGTCATGAATTAACGGCTTTGTACGGAATTGATCATGCCAGAACTTTGGCGATTATCGGACCTAGTTTGTACCAAATAATGTTTGATACGAAAAAAGAAAAACTCGCACAATATGGCCGAAGAATTTTCAGCTTAACGGGTTCTGATGATGAAGTGGCAAAAGAAGCAATCAATAAAACCGTTGCTTTTTTCCATACCATGGGAATGGATACTAAGCTCTCACAATACACCGACGATTATAGCAAAACAGCCGATTTTATCGTAAATCGTTTTAATGAAAGAGGCTGGAAAGGTTTGGGAGAAAAACAATTGATTACGCTGGAAAAAGTAAAATCGATTGTTGAAATGAGCTACTAAGGTATAAATTCCAAATAAAAAAATACAAATTCCAAATTCCAAATTTTATGCTCATTTGGAGTTTTACAAAAAAGGCGTTCTCACTTTCGGGGAACGCCTTTTTACAATACTAAAACAAAATTAACTAACTCAATTCTTGCTAAACTCATTAAATTCTAATTTATAAATAGTTACAACGTATTGATTGTCTTTTTATTGTACAGACCTGAAAATATTTTCTTTTTAATTTTAAACCTTCTGGAAACCATTGTATTTAATGGCGGTTTCTAAATTTCTTAAATGAGATTTTGTATTATTACTACATTATTAAGTACTTTTGCTTTAAATTATTAAAATAATGAGCGAAAATTTAAAATTTGCAGTAATTGGAGGAGGAAGCTGGGCAACGGCAATTGCAAAGATGTTATGCGTAAATCTTTCAGAAATTGCCTGGTACATGCGTAATGATGCTGCTATCGAGCACATACAGAAATACAAACACAATCCAAACTACTTAAGTTCGGTTGAATTTGACACTACAAAACTTAAACTGACGAACAATATTAATGAAGCTGTCGCTTATGCCGACTATGTGATTTTTGCAATTCCATCTGCTTTTTTAGATGGTGAATTAAAGAATCTAACAGTTTCACTGGCAGACAAAATCATCTTTTCGGCGATTAAAGGAATCGTTCCTGAGACAAGTTTGATCGTTGGAGAACATTTTCACATTCAGTACGACATTCCCTACTACAACATTGGTGTAATTACAGGTCCTTGTCATGCCGAAGAGGTAGCATTAGAACGACTTTCCTATTTAACCATTGCTTGCGGAGATCCTGATAAAGCACAGGTTGTTGCAAAACATTTATCCGGAAATTACATCAAAGCCAAAATTTCGGATGATATTATTGGTACCGAATATGCCGCAATGCTTAAAAACATCTACGCTATCGCAGCAGGAATTGCGCACGGTTTAGGTTATGGAGACAACTTTCAGTCGGTTATGATGAGTAACGGAATTCGCGAGATGAAAAAGTTCATCCGAAAAGTGCACAAAATGAAACGTAACATCAATGATTCGGCTTATTTGGGCGATTTATTAGTTACAGGATACTCTGTGTTCTCAAGAAACAGAATGTTCGGAAACATGATTGGAAAAGGGTACACAGTAAAAAGTGCCATGATGGAAATGAGCATGGTTGCCGAAGGATATTATGCCACTAAAAGTGCTTATAAACTAAATCAGGGTTACGGTGCTAAAACTCCAATTATCGATGCTGTTTACGCTGTTTTATACGAAGGTAAAGATGCGAAATCGGTTTTCAAGAAATTAACGGAGTCTTTGGATTAAGTTTTTTCTTAGAAGATAGATTATAGAGGCAAGATTATAGAAGTAAGAGTTTAGATTTCTATATATTAAAACAAAAAAGAGTCAGGACAGAATTAAAATTCATCTTGACTCTTTTTTTATCTCGTAAACAAGGTTTGCACTTTCCAGTCTATATTACTCTATGCTCTATAGTCTTGGCTCTACAATCTTGCCTCTATAATCTATTTCACCATAATCCCCTCAACAAACAAGATAGGCACTTCCTCGGTATCATTTTCGTTGATTAGGTTTGATTTAAAAGTAAATTTCTTGTCGTACAAAGTATTTCCAATAAAGAACGTTACCATAAACTCGTTGTTTAATACCAGTAAACTCTTTTCGACCATTTCGATTTTGACTACTGAAACTGCAGGAACCTCAACAAAGGCATGACGCAGTACAGACGTTTTTTTCATCTCTCCATCGATTGTTCCAAATGCTTTTGAAACGACCATAACGCTGTCTAGATTAAAATCACTGTCGTTTACCAGGTAGGCGTACCAAACCTTTTCCATAAAATCATCGCTCCATTCCTGAACGGCGGCTACGAATACATTTTCTACTTCCGGTATTGTTATGTCTTTTTTCATCTATTAAATTTTAAAAACCTTTGTCAAAGCCAGAAGCTTCAACAAAGGTTTGTTTATTATAAAGGTAATTTATAACGTAAAGTCATAGCCCTGATGGAAGCGGCATCCTTTTGTTTTTTTTCTTTAAAAAACAAAAGATACAGCGGACAGCAGGAAATAGCTCCTAAATATTTGCTTTAAACTGCTCTAAGAAACGAACATCATTCTCGTAAAACATACGAATATCACCAATTTGATACAGCAACATTGCAATACGCTCTACTCCCATTCCGAAAGCAAAACCGTTGAATTCGTCCGGATTGATGTCGCAGTTTTTAAGAACATTTGGATCCACCATTCCACAACCACCAATTTCCAGCCAGCCAGTTCCTTTGGTGATACGGTAATCGGTTTCGGTTTTTAGCCCCCAATAAATATCAATTTCGGCACTTGGTTCTGTAAACGGGAAGTAGGACGGACGTAAACGTATCTTAGATTTTCCGAACATTTCTTTTGTAAAATAAAGCAAAGTCTGTTTTAAATCAGCAAATGAAACATCTTTGTCAATGTACAAACCTTCTACCTGATGAAAAATACAGTGTGAACGTGACGAAATGGCTTCGTTACGAAATACACGTCCCGGAGAAATGGTACGGATTGGCGGTTTATGATTTTCCATATAACGCACCTGAACAGATGATGTATGCGTACGCAACAACACATCAGGATTTGTCTGAATGAAAAAAGTATCCTGCATATCACGCGCCGGATGGTATTCCGGTAAATTCAAAGCAGTAAAGTTATGCCAGTCGTCTTCGATTTCCGGACCTTCGGAAACATTGAATCCAATGTTGGCAAAAATATCAATAATCTGATTTTTAACGATTGAAATCGGGTGACGTGAACCAATAATTACTGGCTCTGCCGCACGTGTTAAATCACCAAAAACTCCTTTTACTTCTTGTTTGCTTTCCAGCTCTTCCTGAATAACTCTTACTTTTTCTTCGGCAACCGATTTTAAAGTATTTATTACCTGTCCGAAATCTTTTTTCTGGTCATTTGGAATATTTTTGAACTCTGTAAAAAGCTCTTTCAACAAACCTTTACTCCCTAAATACTTAATACGGAATTGCTCTAAAGATTCTTTATTTTTATCATTAAAGGCCTTGGCTTCCTCTATATGTTCTTTTATCTTGTCTATCATCAGTCTTGCTTTGAAGGTGCAAATTTACGTAATTTTAGTTGAAAGTTAGTAGTCGAAATTGCAGTTTTCGGTGAACTATATTTACAAAAATGGGGACCGCAACTAAAAACTAGTCAATAAGTTCTCTTTCTAAAAAATAATTCACAATGGCTTCTTTCATCAAAACCGATTGTTCTCCTGCTTTTAACGACGGTAATTCTTCTTTTACTTTATAATGCGGCCAGCCATCGGCATCAAAAAAATCAAATTCGTAAAACCCGTATGGCTCTAACAATCGACAAATGGCGATGTGCATCAGGTTTAATTTTTCATCTTTTTTGAATTCGCGGTGTACTTTTCCGAGTTCCTGAACTCCGATTAAATAAATTATAGCATCCAAATCAAGATCTTCTCCTTGCGAGAATTGATTAGACAGTATATCGACGAGCTTTTCCCATCGCTCTTTTAGTTGTGTATCTCTAGACATTGTATGATTTTTGATGGTTGGTTTTAGATCTTAGATTGCTGAAAAATTCAATTCTGAAGGGGACAGAACTACAATCTTAACTCTAAATTTTGATTTGCAAAGATACATAGTTCAAGACATTGCACCTAAAAAAATTAAACAGTTAGAAAAAGAGAACTCCAAAAAACGGCTGAACCTTTGCCACTCTGAACCTCCGAACCTAAAAAAGTATATCTTTGCGCTTTTTTAAACACACCCAAATATGAGTTTTTTTGATATAATTGTGGCCGCTCTTTTAGCTTTTAGCTTATATAAAGGAATTAAAAACGGACTTTTTGTAGAAGTTGCTTCTTTCATTTCTTTATTGTTGGGAATTTATATTGCCCTTAAATTCTCTTCTTTTATGAAAGAGCTTATCATGAAACACGTTTCATGGAATCCGAATACGATACAAATTACCGCTTTCATTCTGACTTTCATATTAGTGGTTATAGGCGTTTACTTCTTAGCCAAAATTCTTACCGGAATTGCCGATTTTGCTTTTCTGGGATGGGCGAATAAACTGGGCGGAGGCTTTTTCAGAATTTTAAAAACCATTCTGATTCTGAGTATTTTTATCGCTCTTTTTGAGAAAATCAATTTCAACAATACTTTTGCCAAAAAAGAAACATTAGACCATTCGATTTTTTACAATCCGGTTAAAAAAGTGGCAGCTTTCGTTTACCCTTCTGTTGAAAAATGGTACGAGGAATTTAAAGACATTCATGCCGAAACGTCTAAAGAAACACCTAAGGAAGAGTAATATCCCTGCCATTATATCTTACTAATTCAAAAAACAATAATCTTTACGAAACACCACGACCTCAGATAATTGAACAAAATAAATTATCTTGCCTGATATTTCCAACAACCGATTTAATTTATAATCAAAACCCGTATGTTGTATTTAACCGGCATTATAATCACCTTTTTTCTGGTTGTTGTACTGGCAAGCAAAAAGAACAAAACCGAGGCCGATAAGATTCTGGCACTCTGGTTGTTTTTTACCAGCTTTCATTTATTCCTGTTCTATCTTCATTACAAGAATGATTATAGCGACTTCCCCTTTTTTCTGGGAGTAGAACTTCCAATGCCTTTAGTTCAGGGACCCTTTTTATTTTTATACACTTCGGCTCTAACGAACCAAAATCGGTATAAAAAATTCAATCTTTTACACTTTATTCCTTTTGTAATTGCCTTTCTGGTATTGACTCCGTTTTACAATTTGCCTTTCGACGAAAAAGTGACTGTTTTCAAAAATGAAGGAAAAGGCTACGAGGTCCTGAATACTGTTTTGTATGCCGCAATATTACTTTCGGGAATTGTTTATGCTTTACTTTCCTTGCAGAAACTCGTAAAACACCGCAAGAACATCAACAATCAATTTTCGTTTACCGAAAAAATTAACCTGACCTGGCTGCGCTATTTAATCATCGGATCCAGCATCATTTGGCTCGTAGTCATTTTCTCTGACGATCAGTATATTTTTTCAGTTGTAGTTTTTTATTTGATTTTTATTGGGTATTTCGGTGTCAAACAAGTTGGGATTTTTACGAATCAACCCTTTTCCGAAAACAATCAAACTCTTATTTCAGTAGCAGAAAAAGCTGCTGTTGCCCATCCATCTGAAAAAATTAAATACGAAAAATCAGGTCTCACCGCCACAGAACTTCAAACCATTCATCAAAAGCTGACTCAGCTTATGAACGATGAAAAGCTCTATAAAAATGCCGACTTAACTTTAACCGAACTGGCACAGAAGATAAACGTTCATCCCAATACCCTTTCGCAGGTCATCAATTCGGCCGAACAAAAAAATTTTTACGATTACATCAACTCCCAACGTGTTGAGGAGTTTAAAAAAACAATCCGTTTACCCGAAAATCAAAAATTCACTTTCCTATCTGTCGCATTGGAATGTGGCTTTAATTCGAAAACGGCTTTCAACCGAAACTTCAAAAAAGAAACCGGGCTTTCTCCTTCTGAATATTTAAAATAATTTTCGTTTTAAACTAGAACCACCTTACAAGTTGGGGCGACCAGCATAGTACCACCGCGCATCTTTGCAGAAATTTAAACCAATTTATGCAATGAAAACCAAAGTACTTTACTCAGCCGTAATCGCTGTTTCAATTTTCTTTTTTATTGGATGCGAAAATGAAAATGACATTCAGGGACCTGGAAATTTAGTTCCGAAAACCGTCGATCAGGATGCCTCTATCCCTTCTATTTTTGTAAACGGAACGCAGCTGCACGCTGAGGCTTTCGGAAATCCCAACAACCCCATGCTGGTTTTCCTGCATGGCGGGCCCGGCTCTGATTATAGAAATGGCCTGAATGTAAAACAGCTCGCCAACGAAGGCTATTATGTGATTTTCTACGATCAAAGAGGTTCCGGATTATCTAAAAGACACGACAAAAACACCTACTCTATTCCCCTTGTACTTGATGATCTTACCGAGGTCATAAAATATTACCGAAAAACCAGTACTCAAAAAATATTTCTCTTTGGACATTCCTGGGGCGCCATGCTCGCTGCGGCCTATGTCAACCAATACCCAGCTGCTATCAATGGTGTTATTCTGGCAGAACCGGGAGGTTTAAACAAAAAACTATTAGACGATTATGGCGAAATGAGCCGGAAAATAAAATTATTCTCTGAGGCCACCAGTAATTTACTGTATGTTGATCAGTTCTTGACGGGAAAAGAAAACCAGCATGAGATTCTCGATTACAAATTTGGCATTTCTACCAGTTTCTCCTATGCAAAAGGCAACAAAGAAGGCATTCCAGGCCCATCGCCTTTTTGGAGAATCGGAACAACGGTTTTAGAAAGTTTCACTGATATCGCCGAAAATGATGGTTTTGACTTTACAACAAATCTAAGTCAGTATAAAACCAAGGTTCTCTTTTTATACGGTGAGTTCAATCAATCGTACGGTTTGTCTTTTGCTCAAAAAGAAGCCGCTTTTTTTCCGAATGCCGCCATAGCCGAAGTAAAAGGAACGGGACACGAGATGATTTACTTCAAATGGGAAAATGTACATCCGCTAGTGTTGAACTATTTAAACACACTAAAATAACCAGACGATGAAAACATTACTAGTACTAATTACCTTTATCTTATCTCTTTTCCTAACCAAAACCTATTCTCAAGTTATAAACTGGGAAAATCTTAAAGAGAATCAAAAGCACATTCTAAATATAAATGCGGGCTGGGAACATAGTTTTGTTTACGGACTTGCTTACGGTTACCATCTCAAAACCAAACTGCCAATTGTAGTCGAAGCTTCTTTTTCCTTGCCATCAGGCGAAACAATACCGGATGATTTTAAAAGTAAAATTGGTGGACAACTGAATCTTTACCAACTGAATCATTTCCGCTTTAATGCTGCGATTCACGGAATTTATCGTCGATACGAAAATCCGCTAGTCACCTTACAAAATTTTGGCGCCGATGCAACTGCGATTATCGGCTATTACAAACCAAAATGGTTTGTGGCCGGAGAATTTGGTTTTGACAAAGCGATTGTGACTCATTTTAAAAATTCGGCCGTTTATAAAGAAGTCTATCCCAACGTAAAAAACGGTTGGTACGAACCTGCAACGGGAGGCAATTTCAACTATGGCATACAAGCCGGATATTCCTTTCGGCGAACGGATCTTACTTTACGACTGGGAAAAATAATTACCCAGGATTTTAAAACAGAACCACTGATTCCAATATACTTTCAACTGGGGTATAATTTAAAATTAGAATGATTTAGTTAATTACACCAAACCCGACAAGTTTTTTGAAACCTGTCGGGTTTTATATTTCTCCTACTTTTTAAAGAAAATCACAGTATATTTTAACGTTTTAAAAGCCATTTTAAAATTCAGAATTCAACTATCGAAGATCAGCATTCCAGAATCCAAAACTTTGCGCTATCTTTGCGGCTTAATAACATGCTCTAAGGCAATTGCTACAGTGCAAATTTATACCCGGAAATTACTTAAACTCGTTTAGAGAATTGACATATTAAAATGAAGAAGATACGTAACTTTTGCATTATTGCACACATTGACCACGGTAAAAGTACACTGGCAGACCGCTTATTGGGCGCTACACAAACCGTTACAGCTCGTGAAGAAAAAGCACAATTGCTTGACAACATGGACCTGGAGCGTGAGCGTGGAATCACCATTAAGAGTCACGCCATTCAAATGGAATACACTTACAAAGGCGAGGAATATATTTTAAATTTAATTGACACTCCCGGTCACGTTGACTTTTCATACGAAGTTTCACGATCTATTGCGGCCTGCGAAGGTGCTCTTTTGATTGTTGATGCCGCTCAAAGCATTCAGGCACAAACCATTTCTAACTTGTATCTGGCTTTAGAAAATGACCTTGAGATTATTCCGGTTTTGAACAAAGTAGATTTACCAAGTGCCAATCCTGAAGAAGTAAGCGATGATATCATCGATTTATTAGGATGTAAATTAGAAGATATTATTCATGCTTCGGGAAAAACTGGTTTTGGTGTTGAAAATATCTTAGCAGCTATTATTGAAAAAATTCCAGCTCCAAAAGGAAATGTTGATGAACCATTACAGGCATTGATCTTTGATTCACATTACAACCCGTTTCGTGGAATCGAAGTTATCTTCAGAGTCATGAATGGTGAAATAAAAAAAGGGCAGAAAATTAAATTCATGGCTACCGGCAATGAATATTTTGCCGATGAAGTGGGAACTTTAAAACTAAATCAGGTTCCAAAAAATGTAATTTCTACCGGTGATGTTGGTTATTTAATTTCAGGAATTAAAGAAGCCAAAGAGGTAAAAGTGGGAGATACTCTTACGGATGCCAAAACACCAACAACCAATATGATTACAGGTTTCGAGGATGTAAAACCAATGGTTTTCGCCGGAATCTATCCTGTTGACACCGAAGATTATGAAGATTTGCGTTCTTCTATGGAGAAATTGCAATTAAACGATGCTTCGTTAGTCTTTACTCCGGAAAGCTCTGCTGCTTTAGGATTTGGTTTCCGTTGCGGATTCTTAGGAATGCTTCACATGGAAATTATCCAGGAACGTTTAGAGCGTGAGTTCGACATGACGGTTATTACTACCGTACCTAACGTTTCGTATTTGGCCTACACCAAAAAAGATCCCGAAACTGCATTTGTGGTAAACAATCCTTCAGACTTGCCTGAACCATCTCGTTTAGACCGTGTTGAAGAACCTTTTATCAAAGCAACTATCATTACAAAAGCCGATTTCGTTGGAAACGTAATGAGTTTGTGTATCGAAAAGCGTGGTCAGATTACCAATCAAACGTATTTGACAACAGAACGTGTTGAGCTGAATTTTGACATGCCATTGGCCGAAATTGTATTTGATTTTTACGATCGTTTAAAAACAGTTTCTAAAGGTTATGCTTCTTTTGATTACTCTCCTATTGGGATGAGGACTTCAAAACTGGTAAAACTGGATGTTCTTTTAAACGCACAAACGGTTGATGCGCTTTCTGCTTTGATTCACGAAGACAATGCTTACAACATCGGTAAAAAAATGACCGAGAAATTACGCGAACTGATTCCAAGACAACAATTCGACATTCCGATTCAGGCAGCGATTGGTGCTAAAATTATCGCTCGTGAAACCATTAAAGCACTTCGTAAAGACGTTACCGCAAAATGTTACGGTGGAGATATCTCTCGTAAACGTAAACTTCTTGAAAAACAGAAAAAAGGTAAAAAACGTATGCGTCAGGTAGGAAACGTTGAGATTCCGCAAGAAGCGTTTATGGCTGTTTTGAAATTGAACGACTAGTTTTTTTTTAGAATATAGAAGAAAAAACAAAGAATATAGAGAAAACCTGATGATGAAAATTGTCAGGTTTTTTTGTTTAGATTTGATACAAAAAGGAAGTAAAAAATGAGAATAGAAAAAAATAAAATCATACCATATAAAAATCTAACATGTAACGATTGGGATGAATATTCTCACTATAAAGACTTAGAAAATACAATTTTAATTATCAACTTTCCAATTATCAGAAATTCAAATCCAATAATTGGTCGATACGAAGATTTTAATTTTAAAAATTGTGTTTTTGAGTATGAAATTAAAATCATAAATATTAATGATCCTAGTTTAACAATTTCCTTTTTAAATTGTAAGTTCAAAAAACCAGTAAACATTGACAACAACAATATAAAAGAAATCAACTTAATTTGGCATTCAGACTCTGAGAAAGATTGGCACCTAAATTCTTTCTTCGAAAGTGAAATGAGTATTTCCAGCAACAAATTTGAATTATTTTGTAAAATTAAAGGGCTGAATCAAACGCAAAGTGGTTCTTTTTCTTTTGTCGGAAATATTTTCAATTCCCAGCCAAGAGAAATTAATCCAAAAAGAGAAACTCAATATGAAGTTTGCAACATCGAAAATTGTAATTTATTTAACGGAAGTTTCAACAACAATACATTTTACATGCCCTTTAGTTTTAAACACAATATATTAAAATACAATTCTGAATACTCAGGTCATAGTTTTATAAATAATCTTTTTCAAAAAAGTTATTTTTCATATACTGACTTTGGAAACAAAGCTAAATTCAACAGATGTGATTTTTTAGGAACAACTTTATTTGATCATGTTAAAAGCTCAAACCAGGAATTTAATAGCTGTAAATTCAACGGATATACTCATTTCAACAATGCAAAAATTTCAAATCTATCAATTTTATATTCTAGTTTTAATAGGCCAACTTCTTTCAACGAAGCAGAATTTGACATTCTAAAATTGTTTGAAGCAAAATTTATTAACGGCGTTTATTTTGATGAAATGAAAATAAATAAAGTTTTGGACAGATCATACTTAAAAGACAAATCTAAGATTTCGGACTGGAAAAAAACTTTGCGAACTATAAAGCAAGAGTCGCAAAAACTAGAAAATAAAATTGATTTCAATAATTATAGAAATTATGAGCTTGCAGCCCATTACGAAGAATTAAATATAGGCACAAATTTCAAAGATACATCGATTCTTTGGGCAACAAAATGGTCCTCTAATTTTGGAAACTGGTTTTGGGCGTTAGGTTTTACAGTAGTTTCTGGATTATTTTGGTTTTCAATTTTATATCGAATTGAAAATTCAGGAACGTTTAACTTTGAAAAGATAAACGAGTATTTTGTTGGAGCCTTTAGATTTTTTCTTGTTACAGACTTTTTCAATCCATTAGAAAATGACAGAACATATTTAGATAATGGCTGGAGTTGGTTAATTTTTATCTTTGGAAAAATCTTCATTGCATTTGGAATTTACGAAATGATACAATCCTTCAGAAAATTTAAAGCTTAAAATCATCTTAATCTCCTCTTGTATCAGCACAATATCATTAAGAGACCGGACAAAATAGGAATGAAAAATCAGACCATTTTTTCATAATCAACTATAAAAAAGCTGCCCTACCCATGTTCTAAACAAAAGCAATCTGTCTCAATTTGGAACAGCTTTTTTATTTCTTTAAACATCAAACCTTTGTAACTTTGAACCTCTGAACCTTTGAACCTAGAAAAAAATGGACGAAACCCCAAAACGATTTGACCGAATTGTTGCCATCCTGATCCAATTACAATCCAAAAAAATTGTAAAAGCACAGGAGTTGGCCGATCGCTTTGAAGTGAGTTTGCGAACGATTTATAGAGACATTCGAACGCTTGAAGCATCAGGAGTCCCTATTTACAGTGAGGCCGGAGTGGGTTACGCCCTGATGGATGGTTACAGATTGCCGCCGGTTATGTTTACACGCGAGGAAGTAAGCAGCTTTATTGCCGCCGAAAAACTAATGCAAAAATTTACCGATCCATCTCTTGGAGCACATTATGCATCGGCTATGTATAAACTGAAATCTGTTTTAAGAAGTACCGATAAAGACTGGCTCTCCAATATCGAATCACGAGTTGTAATGAATACCGCTGAGCCTCTGTTTAATGATAATTCGCCAAATACTTTAGCGCTTCTTTTTGAAGGTATTGCCGAGAAAAAACAACTTTTGCTTTCGTACAAAACCTACGAAACAGATACCGCTACACAAAGAAACATAGAACCGGTAGGCGTTTTTCACGACAACAACAATTGGTATTTTTTAGGATACTGCCATTTACGACAGGATTATCGTCAGTTTAGAACAGACAGAATTCAGGGTATTCGCAAAACAGACTCTGATTTTACAATCGAACACAATGCTTTAGAAACCTATATCAATAAAACAGAAACCTGTCCAACAACAAAAGTTCGCATCTTAATTGATAAAAAAATTGCCCGTTATCTGTCTACTGAAAAAAAGTACCACGGCTTTATCTCTGAAAAAGAAGTAGACGGAAAAATAGAAATGACTTTTATGTCACGTGATATCGAAAACTCATTTCCACGCTGGTTTCTCATGTATGGAGACTATGCTACTATTCTGGAACCCGAAAGGCTCAAAACCACAACACTGCAATTACTGGAAATCAACCGAAAAAGACTTTTATAAAAAAACACCTAAAGATGAGCTTCATCCTTAGGTGTTTTTCAAATCTAGTGTTTCTCTTTTACCACATTGTAAAAATTATAATCGGTATTGGAAGCATCGGTAATACCTATATTTCTTCCCATCGTTACAATTTGACCTCTGTGATACGTTCCGTGATTCACCACCTGCAACAAGTAATCGCTGACAGGCAAATCACACTGAAACCATGGATTTTCAATTTTGATTGTTTTCAACAACTGTTCGTCTGATAATGATGTGATGAATGCCGCTAATTTTGCAGATGTATTCAATAAACCTTCAAACACTTCATCCTTATTTAAATCAGTACCTTCCCTTCTTTCGGGCTGAGGTATTTCAGCTATTACCGAAAACCAATATTCTTCGGTTTCCCAAATATGATTTAATGTTTTAACAATACTTGTATAGCTTGAAAGAACTTCTTTATGCAGCAATTCGTCTGTTTTTGTTGAAAGCCAGTTCACAAATTGCTGATTGACCCATAAATTATAAGCTGCATAATTGGTCATAATTTTTTTAAAACTCATACCGTTCGATTTAAATTTGAATAAAGATAGAATAAAATTTATTTAACACTTCTGATCACTACTGTCTCTCCCAGAAAAAAGGAGGTTCGATATTTAAAGCTCTTAAATATACGTAAGCTTGTCCACGGTGATGTACTTCATTGTCAACAAAATACAAAACATTTTGGATTATAGGAAATTCATATTGACCAAACAGGTTGAATGTTTCACTAAAATCTTCAATCGACAATTGTTTCCAGTATTCGTTAATTTCAGCTGTGGCCTCATCCCATTTTTCAAGATACTGGGCTTTAAAGATTAATTTTTCAGATGCTTCTGTATAAGGTTTGATCTCTTTATTTACAATTCCTTTTAATGCCGGAGCTGCAATAGCTAAAAGCTCGTCTGTCAACTGCGCGAAAGTTCGCATTCCTCCAATCGAAAATTCAAAAAAATCTTTCTCCGGAAACGCTTCAATCACACGACGTGTAAGTGCGCGATGTCCTTGCCAGTGGATCAATAAATCTTCAGGAGTAATTACTTGGGCTGCTAATGTTTTCATAGTTTTAAAGTTTTAATTATTTCTTACTTCAAAAGTATTGAGGGCCGGTGACAACAGTTTGTCAGCAGGAAATAAAAAATTAAAATATTTTTCATTTTCTCTTGTACAGATACGATTCTCTATAGTTAAAGAGGGCGTTCCCAGAGAACATCTCCTTAAATTCGATAAAACCTTTGTACCTTTGCGCCTTAGAAACTTTGGAACTTAAAAGAAATGATCGAAGATAAAAATCCGCAGCGTACCAGTATAGCACAATTAGGTGAATTTGGCCTAATTGAACATTTAACCAAAAATTTTGATGTTACTCAGGAATCTACCCTGAAAAGTATAGGCGATGATGCCGCTGTTCTTGATTTTAAGGACAAAAAAGTAGTAGTCTCTACCGATTTATTAATTGAGGGAGTACATTTTGACCTGGCGTATATGCCTTTAAAACATTTGGGATACAAGTCGGTTGTGGTTAACCTGTCCGACATTTGTGCGATGAATGCAAAACCAACGCAAATAACGGTTTCTGTGGCAGTTTCTAACCGTTTCCCACTAGAAGCCTTAGAAGAATTATTTGATGGCATTACACATGCTGCAAAAGAGTATAAAGTTGATGTTATTGGTGGTGATACTACCTCATCGCAAAAAGGACTAATTATTAGCATCACCGCAATTGGTGAAGCCAATGAGGAAGAACTTGTTTACCGAAATGGCGCCAAAGGAACCGATTTACTTGTCGTTACCGGAGATATAGGAGCTGCTTATATGGGATTGCAAGTATTGGAGCGCGAGAAACAAGTTTTTCAGGTGAATCCAAACAGCCAGCCAGATCTGGACATGTACAGCTATTTAATCGAGCGTCAGTTAAAACCCGAAGCCCGAAAAGATGTTCGCACCTTATTACATGCACTTGAAATTAAACCTACAGCAATGATTGATATTTCAGACGGATTATCTTCTGAAATTATGCACATCTGCAAACAATCGAAAGTGGGTTGTAATTTATATGAAGACAAACTTCCACTGGACCCTCAATTCATCTCTACTTGTGAAGAATTTAATATCGACAGTACAACAGTTGCTATCAATGGCGGTGAAGATTATGAATTGTTATTTACCATCGACATCAATGATTTTGACAAAATAAAAGGAAATCCAAACTTCTCGATCATTGGGCACATGGCCGATGAAAGCGAAGGAGTGCATCTGGTAACGCGTGCCAACACAAAAATTGCTTTAAAAGCACGTGGTTGGGATGCCTTGACCGAATAGTTTTGCAGTCACAGTTTTCAGTCGCAGTATTTAGTAAAACTGCTAACTAAAACCTGAGACTGCAAACTGAGACTGAAATAAAAAAAATCCAAATTCCGGAAACATAACCGGAATTTGGATTTTTTTTATTTAGAATTTCCTTCTCTACAAAAGCCCTTTGCATTTTGCCTCTTTAACCAAGTCGTCATCAGAACCGCTTTTCACTTTAAGCAGCTCCTTAAGTCCTGCTTTGCGCTTTTCGATAGCATTGACAGAAATTGGGATGTATTGCGGCATATCTTCCAGCGAAGTTCCTTTTGACAAATGAAATAAAATCTGCTTGTCAAACTCATCAATTTCAATTGAATTATGAGTCGACTGATTGAGCATCTTTTGAACGGACTGACTGTAGTATTTATCACTTTTCATGACTTTATCAAACGCGAAAAGCAATTCATCAAAAGTGAGGTCATTTTTAATAATTAAGCCATTGGGGCTAATCGTTCGGATGATGGTTTTAATTTTTAATAACTCGGTATACATGGTAAGCAGAATTATTTTGCATTTTGGCATTTTCTTCAGGAGTAACTTTGCCAGATCTTCACCCGAAAAAATATCTTTCTCTTCATACGGTGGCATGCTGATATCTAAAAAAGCAACGTCAAATTCCGGAGTCTGAACATCTTCGATTAAATCATATCCCGATTTACAATCGTGGGCCTGCAAAATAAGAAACTCATATTGTTTAGGATTGTAGCGTGTAATCGCATTTTTATATCCTTCAATAATAAAGGGATGATCGTCAACAATTAAAATATTTTTCCTAATTAACTGAGGAACCGGGGCGTTGGGGTCAATTGTCATGTATGCTGTAGGTTTATTTTTTGATCTATAGGAATTTTAACCACTAAAAGAGTTCCTTCTCCTTTGACTGATTTTAAAGAAACGATACCTTTACATTCTGCAGCTCTGTATTGAATATTATGCAATCCTATTCCGTTTTTCGTTGTCTTGGTATTAAAACCAACTCCATCATCCGCAATTGACAGCACCAGATGGTCAACTTCGCTTTTAAACTCAACCACAATTGTAGTTGCCTCCGCATACTTATTGCAATTCTGAAGTGCTTCCTGAACAATTCTGTATAAATTAATTTTTACGGTATTACTCACCAGTTCCCATTTAATATTGGAATCAAAAGAGCTGACTAATTTTGTACCATAGGTGTTTCTCTGATCCTCAAACAATTTGTTTAAAATCGCGATAAAATTATTAATTAATTCTGATTTCTCTCTGTTTAAATCATGCGAAATCTCACGTATATCTTCTTCAATTTTTTTCAGTTCCTCGAGGTATTTTTTTCTCTTGGGAGCTGCTTCCAATTCGTCTACTTTATCTAAACTGTCAAGGCTGATTCTAACACCAAACATTCTTCCCAAAACACCATCGTGTAAATCCTGTGCTACTTTTTTCTTTTCTTTAATTCGGGTCTGTTCGATATCATTTTGCTGCAGAATCATCAAATTATAGATGTCTTCGTTGGCCACTTGCTGCTGTTGTTTAAAAAGTAGTTCCCGGTGTCTGGCCTGCTGTGTTTTGTAAACGTAGAAAAACAAACCAATCAGGGTACAAATACTGAAAACATAGATTAAGGTTTTATTTTTTTCCTGTAAGCTTGAATTTTGATCTTTTATTTCGTTGGTTTCGTATTGAATTCTGGAGAATTTCTCTCCAATAATCCGCTCCTCTCTTACCACTTTTTCATTAATCTCTATATATTCCTTTGAATATTTTGGAGCATTTTCAGGATCGACAATAGCAATCTGTTTAAGAGCATCTAAGGTATTTCCTAATTTATTTGAAACCCGGGATAAGTTTAAAGCCTGTTTTGAAAATTGAAAAGCTCTTAAGGTATCTTGCTTAAACCAATAATATTCAGACAAATGTATTTTATTCAATATAATTCCGGACGTGAGTTTTAAACTATCTCTAATTTTCAATGCCTCATAAAATTGATCCGGAAGTCCGTCAAACTCTTTTGATTTAAACTTAGCATAAGCCAAATTGTCTAAAAGCATTGCATACAAGGTTGGCCCCTCTACAAATAAATTTTCCTGCATCAAACCTTTCCTAAAATAAATTTTTGCCTTTTCGTAATCCTCCATACTTAGATAAACAAAGCCTATGTTGTTTAAGGAAGTCGCTTTTAACTGTAAATCCAATGGGATTGTTTTATCATCTAAAATAGTCAGTGCCTTATTATGAAACACCAATGCTTTATCATATTCTGTTCGCTCGTTATACAATATACCTAACAAATTATAACAATCATAAAGCTGATTATTAACGTCTTTCTTCTTTTTTAAAATTTGAAGTGCTTTAAAAACCATTATTTCACTTTCGAAATAATCGGCTTCACTAAACTGCAAATCTGCCTTGAGTAAAAATGTCTTGGCAAGATTAAGGTCGTCATTAATCTTTAAGTATATTTTTCCTGCTGCAAAATAATTTAAAAAGGCACTATCTGAAATCGTTTGTGAGCGATAATAATCGCCCAGGTACGTATGGACCTTGGCAATACTGAATGAATCTTTGCTGCTTATGGCACGTTCCAGAATTAACTTTGATGTTTTTTTATAGGCTTTCCAATCGCTCATGTTATAATAACGATTCGCCACCTTAAACAAATTCACTCTATTAAGCGAGTCATTCTTTTGCGCTATAATAATATCAAAAGCTTTTTGATTGTAGTTTTGCTTATACGCCAAAGGCAGATTAGCATCATTGGCCAATGAAAAATAGATAGAGAGGCTATCTATTGAAGAATTTTCATTTTTATCTTTCTCTGTTTTACTGGTACAACCCAACAAGATAAGAGATAAAAATAATAATATCGCGTGTGTGTGTTTCAATTGTACCTCTGATTTTTACCAAAAATACTAAAACTATAGACATAAAAAAAGGCTGTCAAAAACAGACAGCCTTTTACGATATGATTTTTTATTTTTCTTAATCTAGTTTTATAGTAGATCTTGTTGCCTGGCTGGCAGAAGCAAAACTTTTCAATTGAATTTTCTCGCTATGAAAATCTACTTTTCTAGTAGGTCTTGTCAGTTGTCCACCGCCACCGTCAAGAGCCACTTTGTTTTTGTTGTTCGACACTGTTGCTGGGTTTGCAAATGAAGCTACCAATACTAAAGAAAATATTCCGAATACTAAAGCTGTTTTTTTCATGATTTGAGGGTATTAAATGTTTGATTTTTTGTTTTGGGGAATCATCGCATTGTGCGAATCATGGCGTAAAACTAAGCCCACATTTAAAAAAAATGAATAGGAAAAAACAGGTTTATGGTAGAACGTAGCCAATTGATAGTCAATGGCAGGCAAATCAGTGTAATCGCCTAATTTTTAGACTTCTAAATAATTTCCTACAGCAAAATCGGCAATAATTAAATCAACATTTGATTTATAGGTTTTTGAAAAAGGAATTTTTTTGGAAGAATTTCGAATATAACAGATTGAGTTTCCATTGTGAATTCTTGCAATATAATTTTGATTGATAATGTAGCTGTTGTGAATTCGAACAAAAGGATGCGACAAAATACTTTCGAAATGTTTTAACGTTTTAAAAGCCGTTATCATTTCACCTGAACTCAAATAAATATCTGTAGAGTTGTTATCCGCCTGAAAGTAACTGATATCATTGGCATTGATGTACCGATAGTCGCCATACGATTTCACGCATAAAATAAGCGGCTGCTCGGTATCTTTCACCGGTTTTGCAAACAACTCACTTAACGGAGTGCTCTCTTCCTCCATGGGCTCTGCATCATTTGCAGGAAGTGTTTTTTCGAGTTTCAAAATGGTTTTCAATACATCTGACCGCAGGACGGGCTTTAGTATATAACCAAAAACACCATACTGAATGGCCTCAAAAGCCAAATCTTTCTTTGTAGTTGTAACGACTATCTTCGGAATAAGAACTAAAAAACGATGCAGTTCATTTATAAAAGCCAGTGATAAATTACTGGATAAATCTTTGGGATCAATTTCTAAAAAAACAAGGCAGGGACGGTGTTCTAAAACCAAATTCAGACCCAATTGGTAATTCGCAGCCGATCCCGCAAAAGTCAGTTCTGAAAAACCTTCTGCAATTGTTCTGGTTTTCAAAATACTTTCCACATCATCGTCAATGATAATATACGAATACTTTTTCAATCTTACATTCTGTTGATTTTTCATGAACCCCCTACAACTACCCCTTTAGTTTCACCAATCCTTTTAAAAAGATTTTGTCTCGCAATTTATTCGCAACTAAAAATACGAATTTCAGCTATTCTACTATTTCATTGTTAATATGTTACAAACAAATGTTAACACAAAAGGATGAAACGCAAAAATTATCGCCAAAATACACTATTTAACATTAAAAAAACCCAAACTCCGTGAAGGAATTTGGGTCTTTATATAAGAGTATGAATAAAAAATTACATTTTCATCAACCAGTTTTTCATCGAAACTTCGTTTTCAATTATAGCTTTCAATTCAGAAATCTTCACACGATCTTGTTTCATTGTATCTCTATGACGAATGGTTACCGTTTCGTCTTCTATGGTTTGATGGTCTACTGTAATACAAAACGGTGTTCCAAGTGCATCCTGTCTTCTGTAACGACGACCTACTGCATCTTTTTCATCGTAAGCTACATTGAAATCCCATTTCAAATCTTCAATGATTTTTTTGGCAATATCCGGTAAACCGTCCTTTTTAACCAAAGGCAATACTGCTGCTTTTGTTGGTGCCAAAACAGCCGGTAATTTCAACACTGTTCTTGTTGTTTGATCTTCGAGAACTTCTTCTTGCAATGAAGTTGCGAAAACAGCCAAAAACATACGATCTAAACCAACAGACGTTTCTACTACATACGGTACATAGTTTTCGTTTAGTTCAGGATCAAAATATTGTAGTTTTCTTCCTGAATATTCTTCGTGTGCTTTCAGGTCAAAATCTGTACGAGAGTGAATACCTTCTAACTCTTTGAATCCGAATGGGAAGTTAAATTCGATATCTGCAGCAGCATTGGCATAGTGCGCTAACTTTTCGTGATCGTGGAAACGGTAATTATCTTTTCCTAATCCTAAAGATAAATGCCAGTTTAAACGTGTTTGTTTCCAGTGCTCGTACCATTTCATTTCTTCACCCGGACGCACAAAAAACTGCATTTCCATTTGTTCAAATTCACGCATACGGAAAATAAACTGTCTTGCAACAATTTCATTTCTGAACGCTTTACCCGTTTGAGCAATTCCAAAAGGAACTTTCATACGACCTGATTTTTGCACATTCAGGAAATTCACAAAAATACCCTGAGCCGTTTCCGGACGCAGGTATAAATCCATTGCAGAATCGGCAGAAGCTCCTAATTTCGTTCCAAACATTAAGTTGAACTGACGAACTTCTGTCCAGTTTTTAGAACCTGTTTCCGGATCAGCAATTTCCAATTCTTCGATTAATGCTTTTACATCTTCTAAATCTCCATTGCCCAAAGAACGGCCTAAACGCTCTCTGATTTCTTTTTCTTTCGCCAAATATTCAATTACGCGGGCATTTGTCGTAACAAATTCCTGCTCATTAAAAGCATCTCCAAAACGAGCACTCGCTTTTTCAATTTCTTTTTTAGCCTTCAGATTAAGTTTTTCCGCATAATCTTCTACCAAAACATCGGCTCTGTATCTTTTCTTTGAATCTTTATTATCAATTAATGGGTCATTAAACGCATCAACGTGGCCTGAAGCTTTCCAGGTAGTCGGATGCATTAATATTGCAGCGTCTAAACCGACAATATTTTCATTCATCTGAACCATTGATTTCCACCAATATTCACGGATATTCTTTTTTAACTCGACACCATTTTGTGCATAATCATACACTGCACTCAATCCATCGTATACTTCGCTTGACGGAAAAATAAATCCGTACTCTTTTGCGTGCGAAACCACATTCTTAAATATATCTTCTTGTTTTGCCATAGTGATGCAAAAATATAAAAAGTACGTTTAAAAAAAAGAAAAATAATAAAGTTT
The DNA here is from genome assembly GCF_025947345.1 of Flavobacterium sp. N502536. Taxonomy (NCBI): domain Bacteria; kingdom Pseudomonadati; phylum Bacteroidota; class Flavobacteriia; order Flavobacteriales; family Flavobacteriaceae; genus Flavobacterium; species Flavobacterium sp. N502536. Next base: position 1,511,954 of record NZ_CP110011.1, read on the forward strand.
GAAGCAATCATTTGGTTATTTTTGTAACTAAATTCTTTCTATTTGTGTTTAATTATCTAATCAACCTTTTTTTTCCTAAGGTTTGCCTGGGATGTCATGCTCTTTTACTCGATGGCGAAACTATTTTGTGTACCCGTTGTCGTCATGAATTGCCTCTTACTCAACATCATTTAAATCCAAAAAATGAAGCTGTAAAAAAATTTTACGGCAAGATAGATGTCAAGCATGCATCGGCATTTTTGTATTTCAACAAAAAAGGGATTGTTCAGGAACTTATCCATAATCTTAAATACAAAGGTCATGAAGAAATCGGAATCGTATTAGGCAATTGGTACGCCGAAGTTCTAAAAGATTTAAATTTAGAAACTCCTTTTGATGTGATCGTTCCTGTGCCGCTGCACCCTAAAAAACTAAAGGAACGGGGGTACAATCAGGTTACTGCTTTTGGAAAAACTTTGTCTAAAAACTTAGCGGTCGCCTTTGATTCTACCATACTGTATCGAAAAAAATACTCAAAAACCCAATCCAAAAAAAATCTTTTAGGACGATCTGAGAATATTGAAAGCATCTTTGATGTCCAATTTTCAGAAATAAACCACGACAAACATTTTTTAATCGTTGATGATGTACTCACTACCGGAGCCACACTTGAAGCCTGTTCCAGAGCTTTGCAAAAAATCCCGGGAGCAAAAATCAGTATCGTCTGCATGGCAATGGCGAACTCTTAGTATAAAAATCCCAATAAAAAAATTCCAAATTCCAATAACTGCCCATTGGTAGCTATTGGAATTTGGAATTTGACTTTTGGAATTTATTCTATTCTATTCTAGTTCACGATTATTTTCTTAACCGTTCTGCGATCTCCATCAATCACAGTTACCAGATACATCCCTGAAGTAACTCCGGCTAACTGAATGTTATGGTTAAAGTAAGACGTTCTGTCGTAAGAATTAAAATACACTTGTTTGCCCAATATATCGTGTACATAAACCTGAACTCTATTAATGGTGTCAGTTGAAAACTGAATCGTAAAACTTCCCTTATTTGGATTTGGGTACAACGTAAATGGAACATTTTCAAGATCAATTTCTCCTAAAACAAAAGTTTGATTGCAAATATTTAAAGAGGCTGAATTGATCGTTCCAAAATTACCTGAAACGTCATCACGAACTCTAAAGCTCCAGGTTCCTTGCGGATCCTGACCATTAAAAACTCTCAATGCATCTACCGGAATAACGATCTGACTTGTTACTTTAGAACAATCCAAAGGAACTCCTGCATCATCAAACTGAAGGATCAAAGTAGAGTTTATGCTACAGCTTTTATTATTGTACAAATTCACAACAGTGCCCTGCGGATTTATCATTTGTATTTCGAGATCAGAAAGTCTATCGTGTGTTACATTTACCATAACATTGACATCAGAAACTTTTCCGGTTGAAGCCGGTACATTTACCGTTCTGGTTGTAAAACTAGCCCCGGAAGGAATTGCAAAAGCATTCCCGAAACTATAAGAATCACAAGTGGTCGTTGAGGTATAACCCACTGAAAATGATTTACTGTTTAGTGCGTAATAAATATTTGCAGTTGGCTCAACCTTAATCCTGCAAGTGGTTGAAGCCGTTACACTGTTAGGAACCTGAACCAGCTGCGAACCGTCATTTGGCGTATTTGCGGCTAAAATTATCGGAAATGTCAAGCCTCCGTCTACAGACAATTTGATATTTACTGACGAAGATCCTGCCAGCGTGTTGGTATTATTCACATCCCAGGTTACAGTTTGACTCGATCCTATTGGCCAGCTTATATCTTCTCTATTTTGAGAAGTAACTGTAAAAGGACCTGCATTAGTAACTACGGTTGCAATCATAGTATCGGTATTGGTCTGCGCTGCTCCTAATGCTCCATTGTCTCTTGCCGTTAGCGTAAAATGCAACGTTCTTGCAACAGCAGAAACAGATTCCCAAGTTGTAGTTAACTTATTCAAAAGCACCGAATTTAGATCCGGCATATAACGAACAGGGGAACTTCCCGGACTTATAGATCTGAATAAAGGCCCGTTGGGCTTAGTTGGATAAGCAAGACTATTACTGTTTGCAGTTGATGATGTTGCGCTATCAAATTGCTCCCAGTTATACGTAATCGTACCAACCGAACTATTGCCTGTACCCACTAAAATAAAAGGAGTACTCATTGGAATTGTATAATCCGGCCCCGCATCAACAGTTGGAGGATTATTGGTAATTGCCGTATTAACAGAACAACTCTTTCCGGCAAGCGTATTCTGAATTTGCAAAATACTGGCATATGCAAAATAAGCATCTGAATGACTCTGAATGTCATAGCCCTGCGATATTCCGGCATATCCCATAATGGTTGAACCGCTTCCGGGCTCAACATTTAAACCTGTTCTTTCTGACCCATCATAAGAAAAAGTATGATTGGCTCCTAATTGATGTCCGATTTCGTGTGCTACAAAATCAATATCAAAGGTATCGCCTTCCGGCTTTTGATCGGATGGTGATGTATAGGCGCTTCCTTTCCCCATTGCGTCTGATGGTGTCGGGCTATCGCAAACACAGCCAATACAGCCGGCATTACCTCCGCCTCCATCATGTCCAAACAAATGTCCGATATCATAATTCGCTTCTCCTATTACCGAAGTTAAGGTACTCTGAACTTCTTTACTCCAATAATCGTTACCATCTGAAGGATCTCTTGAAGTTCCTTTGGACGGATCAGAATAAGGATCTGCTAATGCATTGGTATAAATTACAGCATCATTGTTTGCAATTAAAACGACTCTTACAGCAAGGTCTTTATTAAAAACCCCGTTTACTCTGGACAAAGTAGCGTTCATTCCGGCTACTGCTCCCGCTTTTGTACCTCCAAAATAAGCAGTATATTCTCCGGTACAGGACAACGCCAATCGAAAGGTCTTGAAAACTTTATTGTTTGCTGCCGACTTTGCAGTATTCGATGAGTTGTTTTTTTGCGACACCGCATCTAATGTTTTACAATCTAAGTGCGTTTTATCAGCCGCATCAGTATTGGTAAACAAAACATAAGAAGATCTATCTTCCTGGTTTTGTTCTATATACTCTGCTGGTTTATCGGTACGAAGTACCATAGTCTGAACTCCAATGGGTGCCACACTAAAATAAATTTTGGCCGTTTTATCGTCTAAACCGCGTCCTTCATAAGCTCTGATTTCAGGATACTTCGCCTGTAATTCAGGTTCAAAATTAGAATATTCCCAAACGGTAAAACGTTCTAAAACGCCCTTGGCATTAGGAATCGTAATTTCTGCCGAAGTACTATTTGCCGATTTACTGGTAGTTGTAACAAGTCTTGCTTTCAAAAAATCTGAATTCAACTTATAATACAACCGTCCTGAGTCAGACGAGATTCCTCTCTTACTCGGAGAAACCGGGCTCACTTTCTGCCACAAGGCATCGCTCTGGGCATATATATTAGCACAGCAGAAAATAAAAAATAAAAAAAGTAAATTTTTTCTCATATTTTGGAAATAACAGTATATCAAAATTACGTTAATAAAATCGAAATTTTAAACTTATCACATACAATTAATACTTTTTGGTTTGCAACTTGTGTAATTTTCACAAAAAGTAACCACCTGAGATTAAAAAATCAATTCCGCTTAGTGTCAAATTTAAAATAGATAGTATAAATTTGCACCATCTTAAATTATTTGTTTTGAAGCTCTTTCATTCTATAAACGATTTTCAGTCCACCAAGAAAACAATTTTAACTCTTGGAACCTTTGATGGTGTACATATTGGTCATAAAAAAATTCTGGAACGCATTACCCAAAACACCGAAAACGGAAAGTATGAAAGTTTGGTACTTACCTTTTTTCCACATCCAAGAATGGTATTGCAGGAAAAATCAGAAATAAAACTTTTGAATACCATCGCTGAAAAATCAAAGCTTCTGGAAGCAACCGGAATTGAAAACCTGGTGATTCATCCTTTTAACGAAAGTTTCTCGAGATTAACCGCTGAAGAATTTGTGCATTCCATTTTGGTCGATCAGTTTCATATTCAAAAAATAATTATTGGTCACGATCACCGATTTGGCAGAAACAGAACCGCAAATATTGATGATTTAATTGCTTTCGGTCATGAATATGGTTTTGAAGTTGAACAAATTTCAGCTCAGGAAATTCAGGACGTATCTGTAAGTTCAACCAAAATCAGAAAAGCACTGAATGAAGGAAATATGGCTTTAGCCAACGATTATTTAGGGTACAGCTACTTTTTAACCGGCGAAGTGGTTCAGGGAAAACAATTGGGAAGAACCATAGGTTTTCCAACTGCAAACCTGCACATTGATGAAGACTATAAGTTGATCCCAAAAGCCGGCGTATATGTAGTTAAAGTGCTAATCGATCAGGAAGAGGTTTCCGGAATGATGAATATTGGTTTTAATCCGACGGTTAACGGACAAAAACAAACCATTGAAGTGCATCTTTTTGATTTTGATGCCGACCTTTATGGCAAGAAAATTCAAGTTTCTTTATTGCAATACCTTCGCGAAGAACAAAAATTCGGTTCTGTCGATTTATTAAAAGAGCAATTAAATCAGGATAAAAAAGAGGCTTTGGCATTTTTGAGTAGTCTTTAGCAACCTCCCACTTTACAAATCAGCAACTGATTGCGAATCGGACGATTCAATAATCTCTTCAATTTAATGGATATTATTGGAGCGACAATCTTATGCAGCTCCGATAAACTAAATTCATCCCTTCTATTTTCTGAATAGTTGGGTGAAATATACTTTTCGTCCTTTTTAAATCATCGTAGTTATTTTTTTAGTAAATTTGATATAGAACTCTGTTTATCAAATATTTGCTATTAACTTCTTTAAAAATAACCATTATGAAATTACCTAAAGAAATTACCAACGGTTTTCTGATTTTCCTAGGAATTGGAATTTACTTTTTATTGATGAACGTATTAGGTTTGGCGCATTTATTCTATTTGCGAACCCTAAATGTCTTTTTTATCTTTTATGGTGTAAATAAAACAATGCGAATGAACCTTCATGAAGGTGAAACGAATTTTGTATCGAATGCGGTTTCGGCAATGGCAACCTCTGTGGTTGGTGTGGCTTTAAGCGTTTTTGGACTGTTAATTTACAGTTACGCCAGAGGTGGAGATGCTTATGTAAAAACACTTTCGGAAACATTCATGTTTGGCGGAAATCCTTCTGTACCAACTTACTGCATCTGCTTACTATTTGAAGGAATTGCTTCCTCGGTAATCGTCACGCTGATGATGATGCTGTACTGGAATAATAAATATGCTGCCGATTAATTTTTCAAAATAAATCAAACTTTTTAGCACTCTAAAATCATAAAAAAATACAATTCTATGATTTTAGAGTGTTTCTTTTTTGAAAATAGCTGTCAAATATTCATTTACAGGATTGGGCATTGGTTGATTGGAACAATTTAACTACTTTTGGAGCATCAAAAAACTGCATCAATGAGCATTACAAAACACAATTGGACAAAAGACGAAATAATCGCCATATATAATAAACCTATGATGGACTTGCTGTATGAAGCGGCAACCATTCACAGGCAAAAGCATGATCCTAACGTAGTTCAGGTATCTACTTTACTTTCAATCAAAACCGGAGGCTGTCCGGAAGACTGCGGATATTGCCCGCAAGCAGCACGTTACAACACCGGTGTTGAAGGAAATGATTTAATGAGTGTTAGCCAGGTTAAAGCACAGGCTTTGCGTGCAAAATCCAGCGGATCATCTCGTGTATGTATGGGAGCTGCCTGGAGAAACGTAAAAGATGGTGAAGAATTTGACCAGGTTTTAGAAATGGTACGTACCATTAATAAGCTTGATATGGAGGTTTGTTGTACCCTAGGTATGATTACCGAAAATCAGGCGCAACGTTTGGCTGAAGCAGGTTTATATGCTTACAACCACAATTTAGATACTTCTGAAGAATACTATAAAGATGTTATTTCAACACGTGGTTTCGAAGACCGTTTGCAAACGATAGAGAATGTTCGTAAAACGAATGTTACGGTTTGTAGTGGGGGAATTATCGGAATGGGAGAAAGTATCGAAGACAGAGCCGGAATGCTTGTTGCACTTTCTACTTTAAACCCTCAACCTGAATCGGTGCCAATTAATGCTTTGGTAGCTGTTGAAGGAACTCCGATGGAGGAAGAAAAACCAGTTGAAATTTGGGAAATGATCCGTATGGTGGCCACTACAAGAATTGTAATGCCGGATACACAGGTTCGTTTGTCTGCAGGAAGAACCAACATGAGCCGCGAAGGACAGGCAATGTGCTTTTTTGCAGGTGCAAATTCAATTTTTGCAGGTGATAAACTACTTACTACACCAAACCCTGATGTTCACGAAGACATGAAAATGTTTGAAATGTTAGGATTGAATCCACAAAAACCATTTATAAAAGTTTCACAGCCTAAAACGGTTGAAGCAGCTGATTCACAGTTTGCTCCTCTGGGCGAAAAACCAAAATGGTCAAGACCGGGACATACGATTGAAAGAAACCTTGAGGCTTCGGTAAAATCAAAAAATTAAGAAAAAGATTTTATAAATCTCGATAAATATTTTTAAATTGCTTATAACATGTGTTATAAGCAATTTTTTTATTTAAGAGAGATGAAGTTAAAACAAATCGAACGGGTAAAAAAAATTTCAAAAGCAGATTTTATTTCCCAATATGTAAAAAAGCAAATTCCTGTTGTTGTTGAAGAATTGACCGAAGACTGGCCAGCTTATCACAAATGGAAATTATCTTATATCAACGAAATCGCCGGCAACATCACCGTTCCCTTATACGATGACCGACCTGTAAATCATGAAGACGGCTTTAACGAAGCCCATACTACCATGAAAATGAGCGATTATATTCATCTTCTGGAATCCAAGCCAACAAACTATCGCATTTTTCTTTACAATCTGATGAAAGAAGTGCCCTCATTAAAAGAGGACTTTTTATGGCCGGATATCGGTTTGAATCTGGTTCGGCAAATGCCAATGCTGTTTTTTGGCGGCGAAAAGGCCCGGGTATTTATGCATTATGATATTGACTACTCCAATATTTTACACTTTCATTTTCATGGAGAAAAACAATGCATGCTCTTTGCTCCGGATCAGTCCAAATACATGTACAAAGTGCCGCACGCTTTAATTTCAAGAGAAGATATTGATTTTGACAATCCTGATTACGAAAAATTTCCAGCTCTAAAAAATGCACAAGGATATATCGCCAATCTAAAACACGGTGAAATGCTGTACATGCCTGAAGGATACTGGCATTATATGAAGTATTTAACCCCCGGATTTTCCATGAGCCTGAGGGCTTTTCCCAAAAGCATTAAAAACCTGTCGAAAGCCGTTTATAATGTTTTTATCATGCGTTATTTTGATATTATGATGCGCAAAATCAAAGGCCAAAAATGGATTGACTATAAAAATGAAAAGGCCATCCGGAATACCAACCAAAATCTGCAAAAGACCTATTGAGCGCCTTTATCTTATTGCTGAAAAAGCAGCTATAAAGATTCAATTTACAACTGCTTTTTCTGTTAATGGTTTAAAAAACTATTTTTCGGGTTCCGGTAGAGTCATTTTCCAACGTTACTTTTACCAGCACCATCTGAGACCCTGAAGTCAGATTGGGTATTTGCAGTTCTTTGTCGCTAATTTTCTTTTTGTTGTATATTAATTTCCCCGAGAGATCAAAAACAGAAACTTCTTTGAGTTGTTCTTTGGATGAAATTACGTTTATTATTCTGTTTTTAACCGAAACAAAGATGGCATTCTCCTGGTTTTCGAAATCACCCCTACCTAATGTTTTGCCTTTATAACGCAACACTAATCGATCTGAAAAAGTTCCGATCGCGGTTGTAAAAGTGTAATTACTCGCTTTTAAATCATGAATTACGCCGGCTACTTTATCTTCGATGTAAATGGGCTGTTCGTTCATATTAAGATCTACTTCGTCGATCGAAATCGTAAATTCACCCGCGATTGTAGTGCGATACCCTAACGGAACAATATCGGTATCCACAAAAGGCAGCGCACGACCCTGAATTACATAATTATTCCCGTTTGCTATACTGTAAAAATCGAGATAAGGATTAGCGTTAAAACTAATTCCGTCATAGTTGGTATCATACTCATTCGTAGCTCCCTCAATATATCCTACCAGTAACTGTTTAAAGGCTCCGGAGGTATTGCTCATGTTTAGCCAGATACGTTTTTTTACCACAGCTGTTTCTTTTGATGTGTTTTCAGATTTAAAGAACTGATTGTTATTTCCTGCTACCCGCATCGAATTGTTAAACTGTACTTTCCCTGCAGCTACAGTAGTTACAAAAAACGATTGTCCGGCTGCTATTTTACCTGTTGGTTTAATTCCATTATCATTGGCCGGATTATCACTATGTAAGGGATCTGATTTAGCAGAAACTCCGCCACTTAAATTATAAGAAGCATAATCATCGGTTGTATACTGATTTGTATAGGTTAATTGCACAGGCGTGTTGTGGGTCCAAAAATAAATAGTTCCGCCCAGTAAACTGTTTCCGCCTAGCAGGGCATCGGCACTTAAAGCAGATGGGTAGGGATTACCAACTAAATAACTTTTTCCCGAACTTAAAAGTTCTCCTTCCAGATTTCCATTGTTCGGAACTCCTGAGAAAATCCCTGTAAATGCTGTTTTAACCGTATTCGAATAAGTCTCCGGCCCGCGAATGATATACCCTTTGCCCACTACCATATTAGTTGTTCTATCGGTAACTACCCATTGCGTACCATCAAAACCAAAATATTTTGTTACTGCTGTTCCGGAGGAAAGATCAATTAGTCTTTGAGGATTTACAGGTGTTGACCAATACAGATAATCTTTTTTAAAGATCCCGGGACTTGTTCGCTCATAAAAAATACTTCCTGAATTAACGGCAGTATTCACCTGAAACAAACTTGAACTGCTTTTAAAAGTGAGCGAGGTTCCAGGTGCCGGATCGACCACTAATGCATTTTTAACTGTTAACGTATTTGATGAATTTATGGTTACTTTTTTTCCGGCATTCACCGTACAGCCACAACTGTTTACATCTCCGGATGAAGAAAAATCATCGGCAAAAACAATGTTCTGACTTACTGTTGGCGTTCCAAGCGACCATCCTCCCGCGATCGTATAGGTATTAGTTTCCAAAGCATTTATTACAATGTTCTGCAAAGGAAGAGAGGTACAAGTACCCGGATACTCTACTGTAAAATGATAAGTGCCGGGAGCCAAACCTGTGACCGTATATTTAGTCCAATCGCCACCTATCCCTCCGGTATAGTTATGAGAAACAGTTCCGGTCTGAACAATGGTATAATCGTTTCTATTGGGCAAATTCTTTAAAACTACTGTACCTGTCAGCGCATCGCAAGTGGGTTGAACAGGCGGATCGTTAAGTGGTGTATTCGGTACAGACTTAACGGTTATTGGATAGGTTGCCGTTGCCGTATAAGGAGTCGTACATACTGGCGAAGCCGTTACGGTCATGGTTAAGGTTACCACATTTCCTGAATCCGCCGTTACCGAAGTATAAGTTGGCGCAGCCGTTGTGGCATTGGTAAGCGACCCGGAACCATTATGTGTCCATAAAATTGTTCCGTTTGCCGCCGAAGCCCCGCTTACCGTTGCAGAAGCATTGGCACAAATGGTTTGCGAACCGCTTGAAGCAGCAGTTGGCTCGGCCTGAATATTAACCGTATAAGTTGCTGTCGCAGTTTGCGGAGCACATGCATTATTACTGGTAACCGTCATTGTTAAAGTTACTGTTCTTGCAGCACCTCCCAAAGCTGGAGTATAAGTTGGTGTAAGAGTTGTAGCATTAGACAATGATCCTGTACCTCCGCTAAAAGTCCACAGAATTGTCCCATTTGAGAATGATGCTCCGCTTACCGTTGCCGTTGCATTAGAACATATGGTAACACTACCTCCCGCTGTGGCTGTTGGTAAACTCGCAACTGCTACGGTTGTCGCTGCAGATACTCCACTTTCACAGCTTCCGGGATTCACCACCTTTACAGTATAACTTCCTGCCGTTGTTACAACAATACTTTGTGTTGTTGCACCAGTAGACCAAACGTTGTTGGTAGCCGAACTGGATGTTAAGGTGACATTGCCGTTCTGGCATATGGTTACAGAGCCCGAAGGTGATATGGTAGGTGTTGAAGGCAGAGTAGTCGTAGTTATATTTTGTACTGTTGCGGTTCCTGTTGCACTGGTTCCACAACCATTTTTCGATCTGAGTCTGTAATAATAAGTTGTACCTACGGTTAATCCAGTCACTGTATAGGTGGTAACATTTCCTATATCAAGAGCATTATATCCCGTTACAAAACTCGCAAAGTTATTGACAAGCGAAACATCTAATAAATAACTCACCGCATTGACCTCTGCAGTCCAATTTGCCTTAAATGCAGTACAAAAAATATTAGTGGCTGCCTGCAATACAACATTACCGGGAGAAACTGCAGGTTTGTACGTTATGGTATTAGAATAAGCACTGAGACAGCCACCATTAAAAGCTCTGACTCTATAGTAATAAGTAGTCGCATTGCTTAAACCGGTAATATTTGTAGTTAAAACATTCCCCACATTTAAACCATTGTAAGTCCCGACGAAACTTCCAAAATTAATATCGGTTGACAGATCAAGCGTATAGTAAGTCGCCCCTGCAACCGATTGCCAATTGGCAGTAATCTGAGTACAGGTAGCTGCGGTTCCGGCCAAAGCAACCGGAGCAGTTCCGGACGAAGTAACGTTTACAGTAGTCGTATTGTTTGCACTGATTGTTGAAACGCAATTGTCGGCTGCATTCCCACTTGTTCCAGAGGTTAAAGATGTAACCGTTAAAGTCTTAGCTCCTAAAGCAGAGAATCCCGGAGCTGTAAAAGTTCCGCTTCCGCTTCCCGTTACAGTCATACTTGCTGGGGTTTGCGTGACACCATCAACCTGATAAGCAACACTATATACTCCAACAGGTAAACTTCCGTTAAGTGTTATTGTTGACGATGTTCCGGTACAAATATTTACCGTTGTAGCACTCATACTGGTCAGACTATAAGTTGAACAATCGTATGAGATAACAACTCTTCCCGGGCCTCCATCACCTCCGGCTTTCCCAGCCCCAAGAACAGAGCTTTTAGCTCCACCGCCACCTCCACCGGGAACCGTACCAGGATTACCATCCACTGTACCCAATAAGGATGAGATTCCTACACCTCCTGCGCCACCACCATTTCCTCCATTTCCACCTGAACCCGAAGCGGCTGTTAAACCACTTTGTCCATCTACACCCGATCCACCATCGAATGTATTTGTACCCACACTTGAAGAAGCAAGACCTCCAGCTCCTTTAGCCGGGGTACCTCCCGATGTATTGGCTGTACCGCCACCACCGCCCACAGCAGAAACAAAACCGGTGACCGAAGAAGTTTTCCCTGCCTGACCATTAACTCCGGTACCTCCGGCACCTGCACCACCTGCAGTAAGAGAAATTGTCACTCCTGACGAAATTGTATATACTCCTCCGGCAAAAGCGCCTCCACCTCCACCGGCAGCTCCTTTTTCTAAGCTTAATCCGGCGTTAGTTGTACCTCCTCCGGCACCTCCACCTCCCCAGGCACTAATTGTTAAAGATGTTGAACCAGCCGGAATCACAAAAGTCGTAGTTAAATTTGTTGTTCCTGTAGCCGAAAAAGTGACTGTTTTAGTCTGTGCATAAAAAAATAAAGGCAATGCAAATAACTGAAGTGTAAGTAAATATTTTCTCATCGTGGTATTTTTTTATATTTAAAAACATAGCTTTTCAATCAGACAGAAATCCGATCAAAGTAATTTTTAAATACCTCAAAAAATAAAACAACAATACACAGGACAGATTAATCCTGAAGGCACAAATAAAATATTGGTAAGGAAAGTACTTTTTGTTTCATTTAATCGGGGCATTTAAATTCGCAATCAGTATTTAGGCAGATAAAAACTAACGGATATAGGTATTCCAAATAGTTTTAATAGCAGGTGATAAAAATTAACTTAACAGGCTTTTAAGCATTTTAATCGTAAAGTAATAACAAGGTACGATTTTATTTACAATGAAGCCACATGTTTTTGATTAAATTGTGCGATTTTAACACTTATCTTATTACACAATCTACTAAAAAGCAGTCCTTTACCAGTATATACAACGGATTAGCCCAATTTCTCTGCGAATTTCAAAAAGAAACAAAAGAGTACTTGTTTAGGAAATCAAAGAAGAAATTGTTCACTGAAAACAAACAGCAGGAATTAAAAGGTGCCTGACAGCTGTTTAAAGCAAAATTTTCCTGGTGATTAGCTTTCCACTTCTCAGTTTGATTTTTAGTATCAGAAACTGTTTCCCTGAATTGATTTTAAACCCTTGAAATTCCAAATTTTCAATATTTTCTTTTCGATACAATTCTTTCCCTAAAATATCAAAAATGATTATTTCGCTGATTGGTTCCCGAGCCGAAATCACTTTAATAACCCGATCTTGTACCGAGATCATAACATCCTGCTTTTTATCCTGAAAATCATCTTCTCTCTGCCCGTCATCGGCTGTACTGAATGCGACGTCTACTTTGTTTTGCCGCACACAGAGTCCATGACCATACAAGCAGCCCGTCAAAACCAATGAAAGAATTATTCTTTTTATCAAAACAGGAATTTTAAGCCAACAATACTTGCAAGAATTAACTCAAAAATAAATACTCTGTCTGAAACCTGCAATCCCCAATTTTAGTGATATTTTAAAAATATCTTTCGAAAAAAAAAGTCCATTCCGAAAAACGGAATGGACTTTTTGAAATAAAATTTTATTTACGGTTTATTGAAATATAACTTTTCTTGTGGCTGTAAAATCATTTGCCAAAGTTACCTTAACCAATAAAACCTGATTTGATGATGGTAAATTCTGAATATGTAATTCAGTATTACTCACTTTCTTTTTATTATAGAGGATTCGTCCCGATACATCATACACCGTAACTTCTTTGATGTTTTCTTGTGCAGACTGTACCGCAATTACTTTGTTTTTTATCGAAACTAAGATTCCGTCTTTAACTTTTTCGAGATCTCCAATTCCTAAAGTTTTACCCGTATAACGCAATACGAAACGTTCTGAAAAGTTACCCACTTCTGTTTTAAAAGTATAATTACTTTGGGTCAGGTCGTGAATAACTCCTGTAGTTTTATCTTCAATATAAATCACCTGCTTGGCCATTTTACCGTCTACCTCGTCTATTCCAATTGTGAAATCACCCGCTACAGCTGTTCGATAGCCTAATGGAACAACATCCGAATCGGTAAAAGGTAACGCACGTGCCTGAATTACAAATTTATCCGCATTGCTTACACTGTAAAAATCTAAATACTGATTACCATCAAGAGTTAATCCATCGTATAGGCTTTCATAATCGTTACTTGCTCCTTCTATGTATCCGACCAATAATTGCTTAAAAGCTCCTGTTCCACTGGTCATGTTTAACCAGATACGGTTCTTTTCGACAGCAGTTCCTTTTGAGGTGTTTGCAGATCTGAAAAATTGACCATTATCTGCCGCTCCTAATCGCATTGCGTTGGTAAACAATATTTTTCCTGCAGCCTTAGTCGTTAGAAAAAATGACTGTCCAGCCGCAATTTCTCCAGTTGGTTTAACACCACCGCCAGTGCCAAAATCTACATCCGATCTCGCTGCTGTTCCTCCAGTCAGATTGAATGAAGCATAATCATCCGCACTGTACTGATTACTTGGAAGAGGTTTTGCCGGTGTGTTGTGCGTCCAGAAATAAAGAGTACCATTTATTACATTTTCATTTGTTTTTATAAACCCTTCTATACCCTCTGAAACAACCCTCTCTGCACTTAAAGCAGATGGATAAGGATTTCCTATCAAGTAACTTTTTCCTGAAGCCAACATTTCTGTTTCTATATTTCCATTGTTCGGAACTCCTTTAAAACTTGCCGGATAGGCTGTCTTAGAGCTATTCGAATAACCGGACGGAGCACGAATAATATACCCTTTACCTATCACCATATTATCATTCCTGTTCGTTCGAACCCACTGTGTACCATCGAAACCATAATACATAGTGCTAGGCGTTGAAGACGAAAGATCGACCAATCTTTGTGGGCTTACCGGAGTTGACCAATATACATAATCTTTTAGCAATATAGGAGGTGTGGTACGTTCGTACGTGATATCACCTGTATTGGTTACATTATTTTTTTGTACTAAACTTGCTGTATTTTTAAAAGTCATTGTACCACCACTAAGTACTTTAACATCATTGGTAATAGTTAACGTATGTCCAATTCCTATTGTGACATTTGCACCTGAGTTAACTTCACAAGAACATCCGTTTACGTCTCCTGTAGAGATAAAATTGGAAGCAAAAATAAGTTTCTTACCTGCTGTCGTAGGAGTATCCCAACCATTGTTATAAGTCGCTACGGGAAGCGGATTAATTACAATCCCGGCAGTCGCCAAAGATGTACAGGTACCGTTTCCAACCGTATAGGTATACGTTCCTTCTCCAAGATTAACGTCTGTAACGACTGTTCCTGTATAAGGCACAACTACTGCTCCGGGTGATCTTGTTAAGGTACCTCCAGAAGGTAGCCCGCTTAAAGCAATACTACCAGAAGTTGTACAGGTTAGTTGGGTAACTGTACCGACTGTAGGTGTCGCCGGAAGTGGATTTACCACAAAATTAGCCTGAACTCTACAACTTGTATTACTAGCAAAAGCAGCATAATAAGGTGTTGTCGCCACAGTATCTGTATTCATTAGTCCTGACCCTGCAACACCAACAGGATTAAAAGAAGCCCCAGTAGCTATAGGATTACCACCTGTTGCATCCTTATACCAATTAATCCCTGTACTAATTTTTCCTCCAGATGGAGGCGTGATCTTCCAGGAAAATCCTCCTGTCGCAATTGGGCCATCATAGGTAGTTGATATTAGCGTATAAATTGTTCCTGCATTCAATGCAACCGTCATTAAAGGTTCACGGTCACTTCCACTATCATCATCTCCTCCAATGAAACTGCCAGTAGAACAGCTACCAGGTACAAAAGCACCGGAAACGATATACCCCATACCATCATAAGTGTTATCAGGATTCATTTCAAAAGTATATGTTCCCGAAACTGTTACCTGAAAACTGCTGGCAACATAATATCTATTATTGCCTCCGGGAAAACTACATGATGTCGTTCCACTTGGTCTGGCTGCTAGTGGATTTGTATTTATCCACGAACCTGCAATTACAAGTCCTAAATTTGTTGATGGATTTGCCATCATACTGCCGCTACCTCCCTTACATACTGCCGCATCTGTTGTTAATACTCTATTTATTGTAACATAGGCCGAAGCAGAATAAGCAATTGGACAACTTCCATTTTGAACTACAGCACGGTAACTTGTTGTTGACGCTACATTTGTAGCTGTATAAGTTGCTGCAGTATTTGATATAGCATTTACTACTGAAGCAAAATCATCAGTCGAAGATTCCCATCTAATTACAGATCCGGTACGTCCATTTAATGTTAATACAGTACTATTTGTTGCCGAACAACTTGAAGAACTACCAGTAACCGTTCCTCCAACACTTCCAGCGTTTACCGTTACCGTAAAAGTTCTTGTTGTACCAAATCCGCAGCCATTCCATGCCCGAACCCCAATACTTCCACTTAGTCCAGTAGACCCAATATTAACTGTAATTGAATTTGTACCTGCCCCACTAACAATGCTCCAACCCGATGGTAGACTCCAGTCATATGAAACAGCATTTGCCACACTGTTAACACTATAAACCTGACTATTAACGAATGTACATTGTGTTGCTGCTCCCGTAATTAGTCCTGGTTGTGCAGGTTGACTCGGACTTGTAACAAAAGTAACCTCATTACTTTCATTAAATACACAATTAACACCCGGGGCACTAGCCGCATTAATTGTCGCAATTCGCTTGTATTTTGTTATTGTGTTTGTTCCTGCAGCATTAATTACAGGAGGATCGTAGGTTCTTGAATTACCGTTAGAGGGAACATTTACATAGGTAGCTCCATTAGTTGAAACCATCCATTGATAATCAATGTATGGGTTCGGCGACTCGGCTCCCGAATCATTATACTTAAAAGATCCCTCAATTACACCCGGATCTCCACCTGAACAAAAATTGGTTGTCGCCGGAGCTGTAATTGTATTGGCATTTGCATCAAAAGGTACTGCTTGAAAACTTAACTGATTATTACCCGTATTTTCATAATAATCTAAAACAAGTTTTGAATTCGCTGCAAGGTTAACCAAAATATAATCATAATTTGTAGGCGTTTGCTGTACCCATCTATCAAAAACTCTATTGCCGTCTATATACAAACGAACACCATCATCACCCGTAACCTTTACAAAATAGCAACCAGGAGCTTTATTCCAAGTCATACGATATCGCACTGCAAAATTATGTGTTACAATACTTCCTCTTACATTGCCTTCTGAATATACATCAAAACAATTTGTATCATTGTTTGCACCAAAATTAAAATTTACCGGAATTACATCCGAACCAACATCATAGTACCCCGCATAATTCGCTGCCGACCCTGTAATGAATGGATAAGTAGTTTCAGAAAGAGTTGTAGATGAAGGAAAGCCTCCAGGAGGAATATCAGAACCTGTCCAATTATAAATATATCCCTTCCATGAACCTACTCCATAGCCCGTTTGAGAATCTGTCGTACTGGTACTAGTATTGGCTACTGTATTTAGCCTCATTGTCAATGTAGCTCCACTACCTGTTGTATTTGAGCAACCACTACCCCTTAGCAATAAAACCCTTATTCTTCCGGAAAGAGTTGCTGTCCAGGTTATATCAGCACCACCTGTTGAACTGTCTTGATCTAAATATGCGTTCCCAGTCGCATCATCAAACAGTCCCAAATATTCAATATTTGCACCACTATTCCAAGTATTAGGTACCGAAAATCTATAATTATATCCTTTTATTACATTAACTACAACATAACTTCTTGCGGTCATCGATCCGATCGTAATAGGGTTTGTTCCATCGATACAAAAAAACTGTTCTGCCCCAAGCTGAGTAGTTCCCGAACCCGGATAAACAGAACACTGTCCATAATTTATAAGATAAGTAAAAAACAATACAAAACTTAATAGTAGTTTTTTATTCATGGGGCTATGTGGTATTTATGATTAAATTTGTTTTTACAAACAAAACACAAAACGTACTGCATTAAAAAATACATTTTTTGATGTTCTGTTTTTAAAAAATAACGGCTAAAAACCTGTTTTACAAGGCCCTAATAAACTGTTAATTTTTGCGTACAAAAATATTATAATTCCTCACATATACAACATTTTAGCTGAAGACTTTTTTGAGAAAAACAAAAAAAATAGTTGTGTTTTTAACATTTAAATGACTATTTTTAGCAGCAATCGTTAAAAAGAAAGAAAAAACTCATGAATTCAATCTGTACTCCAAAAGAGGCCCTACTGAAATTAGAACATTACTGTGCCTATCAGGAACGTTGTCATGCCGAAGTGGTATCTAAATTGTACAGCCTGAAAATGACGACCGACGAGATTGATATGATTGTGGTTCAGTTGATTGAAACCAACTTTCTAAACGAAACACGATTTGCCTGCAGCTTCGCCAGAGGCAAACACCGCATCAAACATTGGGGCAGAATTCGAATAACCAATGAACTTAAAGCAAAACAAATCTCTTCGACCAATATTACGCTTGCTTTAAAAGAAATTACGGCCGAAGAATACGAAGCCACTTTCGACCAACTTTCTGAACGATGCTGGAATAGCATTACCGAAAAAAACACTTTAAAAAAACGAAAAAAATTCTGCGACTATATGCTTCGTCGCGGATATGAAAGTTTCCTTGTTTACGATAAAGTCAATTTACTTGAAAAAGAATTCTAGTCCACAAAAATCACGGGCCTAACCTCACTTCTTTCTGGCTTTTTTGGTCAAAATCATGACATCCACACATGCTATTTTCTTGTGAATTTTTTACTCAAAAGACGTTTTTCCTATTTATAGTTCTAAAAACCTAATGATTTTGAGCAGTATTTTGCGATTTTTCTTATACTTTAAAAACGCTATTTATAAGAAATAACACAGAATCGTATTTTTATACATGCATTTCGTCGACTATTTTAACGCTTTATCGATTAAATGACCATTGCAAAAACCCGTCTCTTCTCGAACACGTAGATGTATCTATCTTTGCCCGGGCAAAATTTTATCCCATTCCGGCATAACAAATTGTATAGCATACACTCACTATGAAGAAAACTTTACTTTCTAATGTTCCCTTTTTTAATGCAAAAAACCTGTCATCTCCTACCCGATTAAAGGTTGCCATTTTAACTTCTTTAATGGTGTTCTTTTTCAACTCAGCATATGCTCAATGTAGTGCACCTGCAACACCAGGAACAATCACTGGATCTGCAACAATCTGTCAATCTTCTACACAGACCTACAGCATTTCTAATGTGACGGGAGCAACTTCCTATATCTGGACTTCATCAAATGGTAACCTCCAAATTACATCCAGTCAGGGAACAAATTCAATAACAGTAACATCACCCGATTATAACCTAACCTCAAACCTTACGGTACGAGCTAAAAACAACTGTGGAGAAAGCTCATCAAGCTCTCTTTCCGTAAGTGTGGTCGGTAACTCAAGAGGCGGCGTAATAAACAGAGGAGGTCTTAACCAAATTTGCATAAACACAGATACAGGTACAATGCGCTTAGAAGGTAATCCCGTAGGATCTGTTGAGAAATGGGAAAAACGTTTAAATAATTCCTCGACCTGGACTGATATTGCCAATACTACAAAAACTTATTCCGAAGTTCCTTCTTCTGCGGGGACCTGGGAATACCGTGCCTATGTAAGCAACTATGGCTGTTCCCCTCAATATTCGTCTACCTATACAATAATCGTCAAACCTGAAGTTGTAATAACACCGGCTCCAGTTACCGAAGCAATGCAATTTTCCACTTCAGCAACATTAACCTACACTGGCAACAACTCAGATCAATATTATTTAAAATTTGATCCGGCCGCTGTAGCTGCAGGAATAAGCAGTAATACACAAAAAGGAAATACTTCGCAACCTAATGGAAGCATTACGATTCAGTTTCCATACTGTCTTGCCGTCGGAACCTACAATGCGGTACTTTATGTCGACACAGACTCTCCAAAATGTACTAGTAAAAACTACAATGTGTCTCTGGTTATAAAACCAAATCTTTCTGTTAGCGGTACTTTAAGTTCAGATCAAACGATATGCAATAATAAAACTCCCAACGACTTAGTACTTAATGGAGGGAGTGTGGATTCTGTCATAAAATGGCAAAATTCTACAGATGCAGAATTCACCAATCCGTACGATATCCCATCATCTGCAAAGTTAAAAACACTTCCAGGTGCCAAAATAGGCCCTTTATCTCAAAGCACTTATTTCAGAGTCATCAGTCAGGCTAATGGATGCAGCAAAACTACTTCTAATGTTGTACTTATAACTGTAGATAGCGGTGCGGCAGCGACTTTTACAAGTTCTCCATCTTCAACCACTTGTGCTAATACCACCACAACCTACACCACTCAACCCGGAAAAACTAACTATCGCTGGTATGTACCTGGAACCATCAATACGGATTATCAAATTCAAACCGGAGGAATTGGAACTTCAGATCATAGTGTAACACTTAAATGGTTAACAAAAGGAGACAAAACAGTAACGGTAAATTATTCAAATGGATGCTCGACAGCTGCAGACGCTAGCAATACGACTTCAGTAACAATAACAACTGCCCCAACAGTAGGCACTATCAAACAACCCAATTGCACTACACCTACCGGAAGTGTTGTTTTGGGTAACATACCTCATTCAGGAAAATTAATGGAATCCCGAGGAACGGAATATACGTATACCACTGCGGGAACAACCTACGAGATTACCGGATTAGCACCCGGAACTTACAAATTTGCCATTGACGATAATTGTACCAAAGTATATTCTGCGGATGTAGTGATCCTGCCCGGGAATGTCTGGAATGGAAATAAATGGTCAGGCGGAACACCATCATTCAACGATCTGATTCACTTTACCGGAAATTATACAGCAGAAGCCGATCTTAACGGATGTTCCTGTACGATTGACAATGGAGCGACAGTAACTATAAAATCGGGAGTGACTCTGACTGTAATGAACAGTATCGATGTTGATTCAGGACTTTTAGTATTTGAAAACAATTCAAGTTTGATACAAAAAACTAATGCTGTAAATACCGGAAATATTAATTATATCCGTACCAGTCCGCCTATATTTCAAAAAGATTATTTGTATTGGTCTACTCCAGTAACTCCACAAAAATTAGTGGACGTTTCACCTTTGACTACTGCCAGTAAATACTATGGTAATGACGGCACACAATGGGTACAAACCAACAGAGAAAGCAATATGGTTGTGGGGAAAGGATACATTATCCGAGGTCCTTCAAACTACACCAATACAAATAAACAAGAATTTACCGCAACTTTTAAAGGAGTTCCAAACAATGGAGATCTGGAAGGAGAACTTTTAGCTGCTGCAAAAAGTTACTTAATTGGAAATCCATATCCGTCTGCTCTAGATGCAGATTTGCTTTTGAAAGATAATCCGATGTTAAACGGAACTCTTTATTTCTGGACACACAACACACCGGCAAAACCTGTAGCAACGAATCAATACAGCAGTGATGATTATGCTTCATACAACCTGAGCGGTGGTGTTTCGGCAAAATCAGATAAACAACACAGTAACGATCCTGCAAAAGATAAAGGCGTTAAACCAACAGGAAAAATAGCAGCCGGACAATCGTTTTTTGTAACCACTAATGCCGGAGGAAAAGTAAAGTTCAACAATGCAATGCGAGTGGGAGGAGCCAATAACGGCCAATTTTTCAGACCTGGAAACACCTCCAAAGAAACTGCGATAGAAAAACATAGAGTTTGGCTAAACATGACCAATGCAACAGGAGCTTTTAAGCAATTATTAGTTAGTTACATCGAAGGTGCAACCAATGACTATGAAAGCAAATATGACGGACTAACTTTTGATGGGAATCAATATTTGGATTTTTACAGTGTAGATGCCAAAAACAAATATGTAATTCAAGGTCGTGCGTTGCCTTTTACCGATTCAGATCTTGTTCCATTGGGTTACCGAACTACTGTTGCAGGTGATTTTACAGTTGCCATAGACGAAGTAGACGGAAATATGAGTACTCAGGCCATTTACATCGAAGACAAAGCAACCGGAGTAGTTCACAATTTAAGCCAAAGCAATTATACTTTTAAAACCGAAGCCGGCACCTTTGCAGAACGTTTGACACTGCGTTATAAAGCTGCCAAGACCTTAGGAACGGGAGATTTTGAAAATACTGAAAATGGCATTCTGGTTTCAAGCAAAAACAAATCAATCCAGTTGTTGTCCTCGAAAGAAAACATAAAAGAAGTTTCTGTTTTTGATATCACCGGTAAACAGCTTTACAACAAAACCAAAATAAACAGTACCGAACTTCACATTCAGAACCTGTCATCAGGCAATCAGGTTTTATTGGTTAAGGTAACGCTGGCCAATGATTTTACCACCACCCGAAAGGTACTGCTTTAATAAACAGTAAATCCTATATTTTGTCCCATAAAAAAATCCATTCTGTTAGCAGAATGGATTTTTTTTATCTCTTAGATTGGTGTGAAACTATGGTTTTTCAATCAGAATACTAACTGCATTTCCTCCAAAACCTACCGCATTAATCAATATTTTTCTAAGGGGTTTAGTCTGTTTTTGCTCTTCTCCAAAAGGTACTCCGATAAAAGTATCGTGCTGAAACATTAAAAGTGCCAACTCTAAACTCAATATACCGGATGCTCCAAAAGTATGTCCAATCTTCCATTTATTGGTGGTGAGCAAAGGCAACTGAGAACCAAAAACCTTTTCGATAGCGCGTAGTTCCGTCAAATCTCCTTTGATTGTTCCTGGCGCGTGCATCACAATAGCATCAACCGTTTCGGGAGCAACATCTTTTAAAGCCATTTTCATTGATTTCTGAAAACAGGTCGCTTCTGCAGAAATTGAGATATTATGTTCTAAAATTTCGGTTGCATACCCCACTCCTGTAACGTATGCCAATGCATTTTCCTGTTCTCCAGATTCGAGACAACAAACCGCTGCACCTTCCCCAAAATCATAGTATTCTGGGTTTTATCAAAGTCGAACGCCAGATTGGGCCAGGATTCTAATTCCTGATCAATTCTTGAATATATTTTAAGCGCTCGCATTTGAGCAATCGTAAAATCGGTTAACGGAGCTTCACTCCCTCCCACCAAAAATTTATCTGCCATGCCTGATTTCAACCATGCCACTCCATTTAACAAAGCATGAAGCGCCGTTGAACAGGTTATAGAATGTGATATTTCGGGGCCTGTACTTTGCAAATCATGAGCAATCCACGACGATATATTTCCCAAAGTTGTGGTTGGAGAAGCTAAAGTTTGTGCCTTTCCGGTATCGATATATTCTTTGTAATGCTTTTCAAATAAATCTGTTGCCCCGCGTGACGAACCAATATTGATTCCAAAAATATCTTCTGAATTCCATCCTGCTTGCCTCACTGCCTCTCTTGACGCTGCCAAAGCAAACAAAACCGAATCATCTAAAAATTTATACTTCGGATCTGACTCCCGCACTTCTGCTACGATTTGTTTAGATTCGGCATCAAGAGCAGCAACAGACGTTTGCTGTTGATCTAAAAATTGTTTCGTAAAACAATGCTCACGATCCAGGTACTTTTTCCAAACTGAATCTGTAGTATTTCCTAAAGGTGAAATAGAAGAAAAAGCTGTTATGGAGATTTTTTTATTCAATGTTTGTAATTTATAACCCTAAGGTTGTTTTTCTAGCCGTAAAAGTCGCAAACCGCTACGGCAGGCTTCCACATCTTACTTCTGAAATTCAGTCCGTTTTACAAAAGTTTCCGCAACAATCTCTTTAATTTAGAGCCCTTACGATACTTTTTATTTTGACTTGGAGTAAACCCGTTAAGTCCGTGAAAATCTGTGTGCAAATTTACACCATTTCTATAGCATCTTCAATTGTTTTGTACACTTTTTGAAGCTGTTCGTCGCTCATTATATAAGGAGGCAAAATATAAACAATGTTTCCTACCGGACGCAAAACAACTCCTTTGTCAATAAAGAAATTATAAAGCTTGGTTCGCATTGAACCGTAATAACTTTCTTCAGAATCTGATTTGATTTCGACTGCAAAGATAACTCCCAATGTTCTGGCTGTAATTACTTTCGAATGATTCTCTATTTTCTTCTGAAAGTCGAGATGGCTTTTATGAATTCTCTCAATATTAGCCTGCATCTCCTCCGTATGCAACAACTCAATACTCGCCAAAGCCGCAGCACAACCTGTAGGATTCGCGGTAAAAGTATGCCCGTGAAACAAAGCTTTATTGATGTCATCGTCATAAAAAGCATCAAAAACTTCCTGTGTAAAAGTGGTAATCGCCATTGGGATTGTTCCTCCGGTTAGTGCTTTTGACAAACAAATCATATCGGGAACTTCGGTCACATAGTCCATTGCAAAGGTTTTTCCCGTTTTACCAAAACCCGTCATTACTTCGTCGGCAATCGTAAGAACATTGCTCTCTTTACAAATCTGCATTAGTTTTGCTAAAGCCTCAGGCTCGTACATCACCATTCCGGCGGCACCCTGCACCAAAGGTTCAAAAATAAATCCGGCACAATCATGCTTTTGAATTACAGCTCTCAAAGCGTCAAAACTTTCCTGCTCCTGCCCTTTTACCGGAACCGGAATTCGGACTACATCAATAAACATTCCCTGAAAAGCCTGCGTATAAAAAGAGATCCCACTTGCTGCCATTGCCGCGAAAGTATCACCGTGAAAAGCATTTTCAAAAGCAATTATCGTAGTACGCTTTTCATTCTTATTGAAAAAAAACTGCAATGCGACTTTGATGGCCACTTCCACTGCTGTGGAACCATTGTCAGAAAAGAAAATCTTCTGTTGGTTTTTAGGCAAAATTTCCATCAGCTTTTCAGCCACTTTGATCGCCGGCTCGTGTGTGAAACCGCCAAACAAAACATGCTCTAAAGTGGTTAACTGTTTGTAAATCGCATCGGCAATAAATCGATTACTGTGTCCAAACGGATTGACCCACCACGAAGCAATGGCATCAATATATTCTTTGCCGTTCTCATCCCAAAGTAAAGCGCCTTCACCTCTGGAAATTGCAATTGGAGTCTGTGCTGTTTTATGCTGTGTATACGGATGCCAAAGGTATTGACTGTCTTTTTCTGTTAATGTCATATCTTGTGAAATGTTTTTTTCTTGTGAAATGTGATTTGTAAAATGTGAGATGTACTTAGTGAAATGTTCTTTGTGAAATGTAAAATGTGAGTTGTGAGATGAAAGTTTTTTACTTTCCACAAACCACTTCTAACATTTCACAGATTACATCTTACAGATCACATCTTACAATTTTAATAAATTACTACGGAACAAATCGGCGTATTCCTTAATTACATTCTGATCAAAGTACGGTTCATCATCAATTCTTCCGATGCATTGTACTCCGGTTTTATTCAGAATTAAACTTTCGGTCGATTGATTTTCGTTTCCACTGAAGATGATTCCTGCAACTTCAAAACCTCTATTCTGAATCGCTTCTATGGTTAACAAGGTGTGATTAATGCTTCCTAAATAATGTCTTGAAACCACAATTACTTTATAATCGGACTGAATCAAATCGACAATGGTCTCCTTTTCGTTTAACGGAACAAATAGTCCACCGGCACCTTCAATTACCAAATGATTCGTAGTTTCGGGTTCCACAATCTTCTTTATATCTATCGTAACACCATCAATCTCCGCAGCCAGATGCGGACTTGCCGGTGTGTTTAACTCATATGCATTAGGGTAGAATTGAGATTTTGAATTGGAGATATGAGATTTTACTTTATGTGTATCGCTAAAATTCAAATCTCCAGCCTGAATGGGTTTCCAGTAATCGGCCTCTAAAGCTTCAACAACAATTGCCGAAGTAACGGTTTTACCAACATCAGTTGAAATTCCGGTAATAAATATTTTCATACTTCTTTTGTTTCACAAAGACTCACCAAGTGAATATCTGTTTAATAATGTATGCAAAAATACCAATAAAAAACAAAACCCATCATTGCGATGGGTTTGTTATTTTTTATTCTTCTTTCAGTTCGTCTATCACTTTTCTGATTTCCTTAGCGTATTTTCCATAGCAGTGATGTACCCACCATTCGGTAAACACGCCAATAAGTAAAATTGTAAGTACAAAAACAAACACAAGCAGTCCTAATTTTCTGTTGGCAAAACCCTCATCTAAAACCTGCATGAAATCCGGCATTTGGTACAGAATAAACCCGAAGAAATAAATGAGAAAAAAAGGCGATAACGAAAAAGTAAACGTTTTATAAAGCTGCATATTTAGCCTGATATCCAGATACGTTTCATACAAACTGTCTTTCGTTTTTAATGCCACCTTATTCAATCTTCTGTAGAACAAAAAAAGCTGCGTCAAATAATAAATGCCTATTGCAAGCAATATCGCAAAAATGAAGTAGAACGGTACCACTAAGTTTGGTGGAAACTTACTATCAAATGGTAAGAGACCTATAATCACAAAAGATAAAAACTGAATAAAGAATTCCATTCTTAAACTTTTTCTAATCCGATCCAAAGGCATACTTGCCGATTGTATTTTTTCTAAATTATTCGGAACAACGACGTTTTCGGTCTTTTCGTTATTCCATGCGTTTTGTATATCGTTAAAATCCATATCCCTGATTTTTAATTATTTCTTTTAATTTTTCTTTTGCTCTGTTGAGTTTCACCCTGGCGTTTCCTTCTGAAATTCCTAAGTTCTCACCAATTTCTTTATGAGAGAAACCTTCCAATTGATAAAAAATGATTGCTTTATCTATTTTTTCGAGTTTTTGAACCGCTTTATAAAAATGATCAATCTGACTTTCCTTGATGTGCGAATCGCCTTCATCTTCTTTAATATTCTCAGAGGCGATTTCGTACTTATCTACCTTTCGCTTTTCCTTTTTCAGAAAAACAATGGCTGTATTCACTGCGACACGATACATCCAGGTCGAAAACTGACTTTCGCTTCTAAAAGAATCATACGATTTCCAAAGCTGACAGATAATTTCCTGAAACAAATCCTGTTGATCGTCAGGATTATCCATGTACATCTTTGAAACTTTGTAAAGTATCCCCTTATGACTTTCGATCCGATTTAAAAATTCTTGTTCTTTCTCTTTCAAAATAATCTTAATTCAATATTGGTTTTACCTTATACCCCGCTTTTCTTAATAAATTAATCACTCCATAATCTCCTCCCAAATGTGCCGATCCTACAGCAAAAAAGACACTCTCTTTTTTCATCAATCCCGGCATGTTCTTTACCCAATTGATGTTTCTTTCGTCTAAGATAACCTTATTTGTTTTTTCACTAGACATTTTTTCATCGGTCGTAACATCATACAACCCACTTATATTTTCATTTTTATAAAGCGCGACTGACTCAGCCGTTAACGAAGCACTTAACCCCTCCAGCATTTGAAGCAATTCATCATCTGTATAAGCATTCTCGAGTATTTTCATTTGGCTTTTTACCGTTTCCAAACCTCCGATTTCAATGTTTCTTTTCTTGGCTTTCTCAATAAATTCCATTTCATACAGCCTGATATCGTCACAGCCGAAAGTTTTTACAGAAATCAGGCTCATTACCGTAGCCAGACTAAAAGCATCCACCTGTTTTACATTCATTCCGGTTGCTTTTTGCAGAATTACATCCAACTTTGAAAGTTGTTCCGAACTCAGCTTCTTGCTTAATGGTTCTTTCCCCATAGCCAATTGCTGCATGTCTGCCATCTCTTTTGGATCTGCAAAATCAATTTCCAAAACCAACTCATTAGACGCTTCAAATGCCTTTTTCGTTTTTTCAGACATAAAATAATCCTTTGCACATATGGTGTGAATGGTTCCATACAAATAAGATGGCTTTGACAATCCATTTCCGGACACTTCCCATAAAAGCGAATTTTCAAGTTTTGGAGATTTTAGCTGTGCTTGCGCTGTTCCGTTAAAAAATAATGCGACTGCTGCGATTGCTGATGTAAATAAATTTTTCATTTTGTTGATTGATTAATTGATTGATGATGATTTGATTGAGTTTGATTGATTGATTGATTTGATTTGATTTGACTGATTTGATTTGACTGATGATTGCTAAAATACGTATTACGATTTACTGTATTTTTTTCTCTGCCAGGATGCCAATGAAGCAAAGAAGAGGCAAATCATAATGAGGAGTAATTCTTTATTCGGTTTGTCTAAAATAAACTGATTCACTAAAGAATAGCCAAGTCCTGCCGAAGCGACAAAGACAAATACAAAATTGAATACTTTTTCGGTAACTGATATTGAAGTTGTTTTCATAATTATTTTGGTTTATTTGATTACGACTCGTAAGTAATCAAACATTCAAAACGTTACAAAAAAAATTAAACTTTTTTATAAAAGCCCAAGAACAAAGGGCTAACGGAAGTTTTTTTTATTATTTATAGTTTCACAGAGATACACAAAGAAAAAAAAAGCCCCACAAAATAACTTTGTGAGGCTCCGTGATATCTTTGCGATTCTTTGTGGAACAGCATATGCTAAAATACAAAATTTCCTAATAATTCTAAAATCTGATTGATTTCCTGTTCTGAATTATAACTATGAATACAAAAGCGCAAACGTTCCTGGCCTTCCGGAACAGTTGGAGAAAGTATGGGTTTTACATCGAAACCTTTGTCCTGAAGTTGTTGCGCAAGCCGTTTCACATTTTCATTTCCCGGACGATCGCAGATTGTATGGCCGATTTACTTCGAACAAACATGGGTTTCAGCCCCAACAAGTTTTTTTGCTGATTGAAGAATACGATGTTCTGACGTAACTTTTCAATCGTTGCTTTTTCTATTTCCAATTGCTGGTAGGCGATCAAAATTGCAGCAACAGAATGTGGTGAAAGTCCGGTAGTATAAATAAAGCTTCTGGCAAAGTTAACCAGATATTCTTTGAGATCGGGATCTCCTAAGACTACGGCACCATGACAGCCCAAACCTTTTCCGAAAGTCATGATTCTGGCAAAAATTCTGTTATGCAATTTCTGGTATTGCATCAAACCTTCACCCTTGTCTCCAAAAACACCCAAAGTGTGTGCTTCATCAACCACTAAGTAACAATTGTATCGCTCTGACAACTCTACTAATTCTTCTAAATTTGGACTATCTCCATCCATAGAAAAAACGGTTTCGGTGACAATATAGACCGTAGTATTCGGAAACTTCTGAATGAGACGCTCCAGATCTTCAAAGTCATTGTGATTGAATTTATATGATTTTGCATTAGACATGATGATTCCGTCACGAATAGAGGCATGACTCAACTCATCATACAAAATAACATCATTTCGTTGCGGTACAGCGCTAAAAAACCCAACATTGGCATCGTAACCCGAATTAAAGATTAATGCCGACTGAGCGTCATGAAATTCAGCAATAAAGGCTTCTGTAATTTGATACAAGGAGTGATTGCCCGAAATTAATCGAGATCCTGTGGCTCCATTTTGAAAAATCTCATTTTCAAGCAAATAAGCATGCGTGCGCTTAAAAATAGATTCTGATTTTGAAAAACCTATATAATCATTCGACGAAAAATCGACCAAATTACCCAATACGGGTAATTTTCGAAGCGAATTGTTTTGCTTTCGTATCTCTAATCTCTGATTCAGGTTTTCGGGTAATTTCATAAAAGCAAAGTTATAAAATTGATTGTAAAATAAACAACGAGGTGGCAGTATCAGTTACCCCGGTTTACTTACTCCAATTACAGCGACAAAAACCGCATTCTTTAATTGTTCAAAAGCACAAAATGAAGGCATAAAAAAAGACCTCAATTGCTTGAGGTCTTTTTCTTTATTCTAAAACTGTTTTAGTCAACTAAAACAATTACTTTATTATCTTTCATTTCAACAGTACCTGATGCAATCTCTAATGTATAGGTTTGCTCGTTTACTTTCGTGAATTTACTCGCTACTTCTTTAGAAAAATTAAACTTTGCAGCAGCAATTTTAATCGTTCCTTTTTCCAAAATAGAAACAATAGGAGCGTGATTATTCAATATTTGGAAGCTTCCATCCACTCCAGGTAATGTAACCGATGTTACTTCTCCTGAAAATAATTTTGCCTCTGGTGATACTATATCTAAAATCATAACTTTTTTTTAAATTCCAAATTATAAAATCCCAAATCCCAATTTTGGAATTTGGAATTTTTATTTTTTGATGTTTGTCAAGCTATGCTTGATTATGCTTCAGCTAACATTTTTTCTCCAGCTTCGATAGCATCCTGGATAGAACCTTTCAAGTTGAAAGCTGCTTCAGGAAGATGATCTAACTCACCGTCGATAATCATGTTGAATCCTTTGATAGTATCTTTAATATCAACCAATACTCCAGGAATACCTGTAAATTGCTCCGCTACGTGGAATGGTTGAGATAAGAAACGTTGAACACGACGTGCTCTTGATACTGATAATTTATCTTCTTCAGATAATTCTTCCATACCTAAGATCGCAATAATATCTTGCAATTGTTTGTATTTTTGAAGAATCTCTTTTACTCTTTGTGCACAGTCATAATGCTCATTTCCTAAGATTTGTGGAGTCAAAATTCTTGAAGTAGAATCTAACGGGTCAACCGCAGGATAAATACCTAACTCAGCAATTTTACGAGACAATACTGTAGTAGCATCTAAGTGAGCAAACGTTGTTGCCGGTGCCGGGTCAGTTAAGTCATCCGCAGGAACGTAAACCGCCTGTACAGATGTAATAGATCCTTTGTTTGTAGAAGTAATACGCTCTTGCATAGCTCCCATCTCTGTTGCCAAAGTTGGTTGGTATCCTACTGCAGAAGGCATACGTCCTAAAAGTGCTGATACCTCAGAACCTGCTTGTGTAAAACGGAAGATGTTATCAACGAAAAACAATACGTCTTTACCTTGATCAGTTCCTGCTCCATCACGGAAATAC
Organism: Flavobacterium sp. N502536; assembly: GCF_025947345.1. NCBI lineage: Bacteria > Pseudomonadati > Bacteroidota > Flavobacteriia > Flavobacteriales > Flavobacteriaceae > Flavobacterium > Flavobacterium sp. N502536. The sequence continues at coordinate 1,542,302 of NZ_CP110011.1, forward strand.
TCAGCGATAGATAATCCTGAAAGTGCTACACGTGCACGAGCTCCAGGAGGCTCATTCATTTGTCCGAAAACGAAAGTAGCTTTAGACTCTCTCATTCCTGGCATATCTACTTTAGATAAATCCCATCCTCCGTTTTCCATAGAGTGCATGAAATCATCACCGTATTTAATAATTCCTGACTCTAACATCTCACGAAGTAAGTCATTTCCTTCACGTGTTCTTTCACCTACTCCTGCGAATACTGAAAGTCCACCGTGACCTTTTGCAATATTGTTGATCAACTCCTGAATCAATACTGTTTTACCAACACCTGCACCACCAAACAATCCGATTTTTCCTCCTTTTGCGTAAGGCTCAATCAAATCGATTACTTTAATACCTGTGAATAAAACTTCAGATGAAGTTGATAAATCTTCAAACTTAGGAGCTTGTCTATGAATAGGCAAACCATTTTCTCCAGTTTTTGGCAATTCGCCTAAACCATCAATTGCGTCTCCAACAACATTAAATAAACGTCCATATACGTCTGGACCGATTGGCATTTGGATTGGATTACCAGTTCCAACTACTTCATATCCTCTAGACAAACCGTCTGTTGAGTCCATAGAGATTGTACGAACAGTGTTTTCTCCAATGTGAGATTGTACTTCTAGAACTAATAAAGTTCCATCTTTTTTAGTGACTTCTAGTGAATCATAAATTTTTGGAAGTTCAACATCCTTACCGTTGAAAACTACGTCAACTACTGGTCCAATGATTTGAGCAACTTTTCCTATTACTTTTGACATTACTTATGTATTTATTAAATAGCTATTTAGGTTTATCGAAAATACCTCTTTTTTCAGAGCGCAAAGATAATTTTTTAAAATATAAAATCAATATTTTTTTTATAAAAAATACTACGATTTTGTTTGATTCTTAAAAGTGAGGCCTCAAATACCGAAAACAGCATTTTTTAACCCCATAAAAAAAGCCACTGCGTTCTGAAAGCAAGTGGCTGTTTTATGAAAAAATAAATATTAATTTATAACTTTAGGATAAAGTGTCTGGTAATTCCCCACATCTACCCCTTTTAGATTGGAACCATATTTCGCATTAATTGCTTCAATAAATTTATTCGCAATAAATGCATAACCTCTAGCTGAAGGATGAACACCATCCAAAGAAAACACTCCCCCGAAAACAAATGTACTTGTCAAAGTATACCCGTCTACCGAAATTCCATTTGGAGTAGACAACTGTTTCATCAGCCCGTCAGCATCTACCAAAGCCAGACCATTTGCTTCCTGAGCTGCTTTGATTGTTAAATTATAGGCAGCAGTAGCCGTTTTAATATCAGCTATTTCTTTTGGTATCAAAACAAACTTATCCTGTAATGGGTATGTAATCCCAAACTTATCCAATGGCGCCGGAGGAGCCATTCCAATTCCTGAGTTAGCAGCTGTAGGTGCCGTTCCAATTGCTGCTCTGGTTGTCAAAAGCACCAAATCGGTAGCTTTAGCCTGACGCGCCTGACCAAAAACAGTACCATAAAAAGCCGCAGTCTGTGCTCCTACTGACGGTGTAAGTACCGCAGTAAGTTGTGCAGATAAGTTGGCAAGGGTTTCATCTTTTATCAATAATGGATTTGCCGCAGTAAGTGACAATAATTCAATTCTGTCTGTAACTCCCAAATAATTTAATGCACCTTTTAACGGACCATACAACTGTGTATTAAGTGCATTAATAGTAGCTGTCCCGACAGCTGCATTTCCATTCCCTAAAACAGAAATCGTTAATGGGTTATAAGGAACTGTTGTAAAGTGCGGTAATGTACTGATGTCTGGTAAATTGGCCACAACACCTTTTCTTCCGCTCTTAGACAACTCTGTTGCCAGGTTTTTATAAACAGCATCAAAAGTAGCCGGATCTGTAATCGGATTTGTTCCGTCTCCTCCGGACGTGGCGTAACCTAAGACATCGTTACCACCAATCCACAAAGAGAAAAAAGTTGGGTTCTGCGCTAAAGCATCCCCTAAAACCGTTGCGGAAGCCGAAGAAGCAATCCTTCCGAAATAAGGATTAGCACTGGCGTATCCTGCAAGTGCCAAATGAGTTGCTTTTGCTCCCGGAATTCCCAAATTACTGAAAGCTCCTGTCAAACGCGCGCTAATATCTGTACCCGAAATACCACTAACCGGAACCGGGGTACTTGTTGCCACATCTAAATACAATCTAACCCCCAAACTTGGTACCTGAACACCTCCGGAGGAAAACCCTCCAAGATTATCGGTCATAAAAGGTGTTGTAAAAGCACCTCCGCCTACCAATGCAAATTGCTGTGCCAGAATATTAGGGTATGCATTGGTCTGACCGGCTTTAAACAAAGCGTTGTCTGAAAAACCTGCCGCGAAAGAATCCCCCAACGCAACATACTTCGAAAAATTTGCCTGCCCCGAAGTTAACGGCTGACCATCTGACGAATCAGATACCGTTGCTACATCATCATCACTATTACAAGCCATAAAGGTTACTGAAACCAAAAACAGCCATTTTAAATTTTTTATCATGATCTACTATATTTTATAATTATCCTTTTCTGAATGCTGTATCCCGAAAAGCGAATAAATGGTTTGTTTCGTCTATTACTTCAAATTACGGATTGATCGTCCAGGAAACAAAATATTGCTGACCAATATATCCTGCACCAAGCACCTGAGCATATTCTTTTCCTCCGATATTTGAAGCTCCTAATTTGAAAATTGATTTTAATTTTGGAAGTCCGTAATTAATCTGCGCATCAATTACAGTTGCCTCTTTAATGATACCATCTGCAAAAGTTGATTCCCACTTGTATTCACTATTCCATCTTCCACTTACATTGAATCCGAAGTTCTCAAACAATTTATCATTTCCAAGAGATACCTTAACTCTGTGTTTTGGTGTATTAAAACCAGCTTCAAAACTTGGATCTTTTGCCTGATCAAAATCAAACTGAGCATAATTATAATTTACTCCTAATTCAAAATTAGCAATCACTTTTTTAGAAAGACCTACACCAAATCCAAACGATTTGATTTCAACATCTGTATTGGTATACAGCTGATAAGCTCTTATATTTCCACTCTGAAGCGCATGAAGTGTCTGGAAACCAGGATCTGTTGACCCGGCTAAAGGATTTGGCGCATCTTGTGTAGTACCATAAAAAGGTGCCACAACATTTAGATTCCCAATAAAATGGTTGTAAATATTATAGTAAGCATTAAGATCTACCGAAACATCATTGATAAAAGAACGATATCCCAATTCAAATGCCTTAACTTCCTCCGGTCTTACATAGTTTACATTTGTTTTTCTCAAAAGTGCTGCCGCAGCTACAGGATTACTTCCTGCCAAAGCAGCAAAAGCACTGGCTGAACTTGCTGTATACGAATTACCATAAGCATTCAAACCTGTCATTACAACAGTTGGTCCTCCTGCAAAAGCCTGACCTGTCGTTGTTGAAACAGGCAATGTTTCAGTGTAACGCAACAAGTTATCAGGGGCAGAACCTATCAATACTGCGCTTCCCACATTAAAACCTATATACTGATCCTGTGTAGACGGGTTTCTGAAACCAGTTTGGAACGATGCTCTGAAATTATGATTCTTTTTCTCTCCTCCAGAATATACAAAAGACACTCTAGGTGAAAAATTACCATCGAAATTTTTGGATTTATCATAACGAATAGAACCTGTAAATTTCAATCTGTCTTCCATAAATTTCTTTACCAGCTGTGTATAAGCACCATAATCCGTATAATTAATACCGCTATTACCATCGGTGTAAATTCTTCCGTGAGAATTTAACTCATACAATCTGAATGATCCACCAACCTGGATTTCAGCAAACTTTATCACATCTTTGAAGTTATAGTTTGCATCTGAGTGGTAAATTTTTGAATTATCTACCAGTTTTGATCCTGTAAGTACACTTTCGTCGTCAATTACCTGACTGAATGCATTCTTAAACGCTGTCGTACCTGGTAAAAAACGACCTGTATCCGCCGTAGTTCTTCCTGCCGCATGTGCCTGTTCAGGAGTTGCTCCTCCTAAAGTAGCCTGAACGTAAGCTCCTGCATACTGACCAAACCAGGTTTTATCGTCTTTCCATTTTCTGTTTATATTAATTCCGGTAAAAGCCATATCATAAGAATCTCCTCCATCCTCAGTAGTAGTATATCCTCTCACAAAGAAATTTTTCCCTTTGAATTCAATTTTGTGCTGTTGCATAAAAAAGTTATTCAGATAGTAACGGTTAGCTCCTTGGTAAACGGCATTTCCGAAACCAAATTTACTTTGCCAGATAATTTCCAATCGTTCATCACCAAAAGGCCTTCCATGAAAAGAAAAATCAATTTTAGTGTTTCCTGCTTTATTATTTGTAAGATCAACTTCGTTGTAACCAGTTCTGCTCACATTTTTGTTCGGCAACAAATTTACAGCCGAAGCAGGAAGCAGTCCTAAAGCAGCCAGAGACTGACCCACTCCTTTTAAATTAGTCGAAACCTCGTCTCCATAAACATTGATTCCATCATAATTAATATTACTTCTGTCAATTCCTGGAATTGTTTTGTCATTATAATTTGTAGCATACCAATCGGTAGCTTCCATATATGTAAAGTTTGCTTTGGCTGCAAAATATTTATTAAACGCATGTGCGAAACGCATCCCAAAATCATAATAATTATTAGTACCGGCAGCTTTCTGTGAAGTCACTCCGTATTTAAAATAAGCTGATGCTCCCTGATAAGTAAAAGGACTTTTACTATTCATAAACATAATACCGTTAAAAGCATTTGCCCCGTACAAAGCCGAAGATGCACCCGGTAACAGCTCAACACTCTGAACATCAATTTCCGAAACACCAATCATATTCCCCAAAACAAAGTTCAAAAGCGGAGATGAATTATCCATACCATCGACCAATTGCATGAAACGAGTGTTCGCTACAGTTGCAAAACCTCTTGTATTGATTGATTTAAAAGACATACTACTGGTATTCATCTGTACTTCTTTTAAGTTTTCCAGACCGTCATAAAAAGAAGGAGAAGCGGTTTTCTTAATATCCTGAATTCCCATTCTTTCAATGGTTACCGGAGATTCAAGTACTCTTTCAGGAGTTCTCGAAGCCGAAACCACAATTTCATTTAATTTGGTTTCCTCATCTTTTAAAATTACATTAATCTTTTGATTTACTGAGGTAACATTAACTGTTTTAGACTCGAAACCTACAGCCGAAACCTTAATTGTAAAAGGCAGCTTCGTAGAAGTATTTAACTTAAATGTACCATCGAAATCGGTAGAAGCACCGTTTGAACTTCCAACTACGACAATATTGGCTCCCGGAATAGCTTGTTTACTGCCATCAGTCACAGAACCGGTAATTGAATTCTGCGCAAAAGATATTCCGCTGAAAAACAACATAATTAATAAATAGACTCTCATTTGGTTAGATTTTGTTTAGTTTATACTACCAAAATACAAATAATTTTAATATGTATAAAAAAATGTTAAAAAAAATAAATATTCGATATAAAATTTGTTACAATATTAACTATTTGACAATTGATTTTATTAAATTAAACTCAAAGATCAAACTTGTAAAACCCTAAATACTATGCGTACATATTATTTTAAAGCAAAAAAATGAGGATTTAATAAAAATACACCGACGATAAAAAAAATATGACAATTAAAACGGCAAGCCCAAATATCTCTAAAGATTTAACAAATGCTATTTCATAATCCCTCTTTCAAATCGGTTGCAAATTTCTGCTGAGTCCGTACAAGCAATCCAAGCTTACTCCTTTTTCAGAAATCGATTGAACAGCAGTAATTGCATACGACGATATCATCCCTCATAACCCGAATCACCAGAAAAACATAAAATCGCAAATGCTCAGGCTCACTAAAAAATTATCTCTTTTCCGGAACAAAAAGCCGATCTGCCAAACATTAATAAAAAAACAACAAATTTTTCCTACAAATATAAAAATTAATATTTCAAAACCTACAAAACGATTTTAAAAATAAGCACAAACAAAAAAAGCGAGATAAAATCCCGCTTTTCAACTATTATGTTCCTTACCCCCACTAAAAAATGGATCCAAATAAGGTTTTCAAACCTAAATTATTTTTCAGATAATTGCTTCTCGACTTTTAACAATCGCTCTGAAAATGATTTAAGATTCTCATTTTCTTTCTTAAGATTTGTTATCTCTTTATTTTGTTCGATCATATAAAGTGTCATTTCTTCCATCTTCTTCAACAGATTCAAATTCATTTCCGCCAGCATCAAACCATTTTTTTCCACATCACTAGCTGATGGTATTTCCGGTAAATGTTTATTCTGTTTGATATATGCTTCCACTTCCTCCAATGATTTTAACTTATAATCGTTTGCAAAAACATAATCGGGAACCTCTCCTGCTTTAACAGTTACTTTGACTTCCTGCGCATGGATATTCCCTGCTACAGTCAGTTTTGAGTCAGGGTTTGATGTTCCAATTCCGACATTACCGTTAGATTGAAAAGTCACTTTTATTGAGTTTTCAATCAAATTATCAGAACCTCCGAAAGAAAGAAATAATTTCCCTTCGTTTAAAGAACTATTAGGCACCCACGTAAATCCTGAATGCTCTATTCCATACCCTGCAAAAAGAAGCATTGATGATGATTTTCCAGACACAGCTAAACCATCTCCAAAATGAATATGTGCTCTTGGTTGAGCAATATTTCTAATTATAGTAAAACCTCCCTGCACACCAAAATTACCTTTTTCATCTGCTATTAATATTTGGTTCCATGTTCCCCATTTGTTATCTGTTGGATAGGCATTCCTATAAAAAATACCGCCATTATTAAAATTTAGCTGATGATTTTTATCACCAGTATTTTCATTGTCCGCCCAAGGGGAAAAAGTTAAATTTGTAGAAAAAAACCCTGAACCCGGCACTCCTATAATACCTCTGGATTTAAAATCAACTCGAAAAGCTCGTGATGAAAAATTTGGCAAATCATTACTATCTCTAGTATCAAGAATCGATACAGCGGTTGAAACTTGTGCACTAACATTCATGCAAAAGAACATCCAACATAAAATGGGAGCTATTACTTTCATTAATTTACTATCTTTTTAAGTTCTTGAACGGTCTCCTCTAACTGCCTTTGTTTTTCTTTCATTACTAAATTTTCTTTCTTCATCTCAATCATATAAAGCGTCATTTCTTCCATCTTCTTCAACAGATTCAAATTCATTTCCGCCAGCATTAAGCCATTGCTCTCAATTTCCTTTGCTGATGGTATTTCCGGTAAATGTTTATTTAGTTTGATATATGCTTCCACTTCCTCCAATGATTTTAACTTGTAATCATTTGCAAAAACATAATCGGGAACTTCGCCCGCCCTAGCCGTCACTTTGACTTCCTGAGCATGAATATTTCCGGCAACGGTAAGTTTTGAACCTGGATTTACTGTACCAATTCCGACATTTCCATTTACATTTATTGCCATTTTAACACTTGAGTTTGTCACAAAGTTTATCCCCCCATGATCTCCTCCCGGATGATTATTCGTTATGTTAAGATCAAAATAACCCCCTAAACGATGCCCCGTACTACTATATCCTGAATTAACTTCAAGATCACAAGTATTATGATAACCAAATCGTACTATGCTGCTTCCTCCAGTATTACCTACCGCTCTTGTAAACGATGCGATAACTTCATTTGTATCCGTATTAAAGGAATTCGAAACCTGGAACTTAGAAGTGGGATTTAAAACCCCGACACCTACATTTCCATTTTCTATTCTCATAACATTACTACCTGTCCAATCACCAAAACGGATACCGCCAAACCAATGCAAATCCAAACCGGATGATCCAGGAACAGCAAAAGTGTCAATTTTGTAATTAGCAGGATCTCCAAACCCCACTATTGGCAAACCCTGGCTATACAAAGACGAAGCTTGTAATAATACCAGCAACACCGCAATCTTTCTTAAACTTAATAAACTCATACAAATTCTTTTTATTTATACTTTTTCTTACTCTCAAATCACTCTCCATAAACTTCTATCAGCTAGAACAAAATATTAGTCGAACTCTCTTTACTATAGAATTATGAAAACAATGGAAAAACAAGAACAACCATCTCTTCAATTAAAATTCAACTCTAATACCTATTTGATTTGCACTAGCTATTAAAATAGTTTTGGGAGCTGATTTATGATTTTCTACCAAACCGTCATTGTTTTTCGCAATGGCGGATTTAATTTTTTTCGGATATCCAATTTTAATAGGGATCTAAGCGATAATCATTGCACCTCCAATAATCGCGGCTGTAAAACTGGTACGCTCAGATTTAATTGAAGGATTATATCCATTTCCCGGATATGATGTGGTACTATTATCTGTGTTCATTCCTATGATTACGTTTGTTACGACAAGACCTGCCCCTCCATAAAGAAAAACATTTCCCCATGTTTTCTTGCTCCTTCCGGTATTATAAAGAGCCAATGCTTCTGGATTATTATCTAGATAAGCACGAACCACATTGGATGAAAGTTTTTTGTTTTCGGTATCGTTGTAAACCACTCCACCGCTTCTATAACTTAGTTGTTGCGAGAATACCGATACGGATACTACTAAAAATAGACTGGTAAGAAATACTTTCATGATCTTGATATTTATAATTATTTATATGTGCCTATGTTGTAAACACAAAAGATATCTCTACACTAAAAGGTCTTCTTCTTAAAAATTACGATTGGCTCGAAGTTCCTTATATGGACGAACTGTTTCCTGTTCTTTTTATAAATCTTATGTTCTTTCAAAACTTACTATTACGAAGTCAGGAGACTTCGCAGAGCGGGGCGAGTGTCCCATTCGCGGACAAAACATCAAAATCAATCCATTCTCTTTTAGAATCATCAACTCCTCATATTTATACATATTTATTTTTTCAATTTCAGGAACTAACTTTATATGCATTCACGAGCGGGAGGCTTGCGCCAGCAGGAGGACTTTATTAGTACTTATTTGTCCTCTAAAAATCATGTAATTTTCTTTACGTATTCTATTAAGAATCTTCTTTTTCTTGATGTTTAAAAACCCTGATTGATATAAATCTAAACTAATACTTAAATTACTAAGTGAAATCATTTTCATTTTTAGTCCTATCTTTTCTCCTTCTGTCAAGAAATCGTCTAAACAAAAACTAATTATTTCACTAGTATTTCTTTTGATAAAAAAAACATCATATTTTTTAATATTCTTATTTCGCTCTGTCAATTTTTCAAATTTAACTACTGATATTCTTGTTACAACAGAATCATTTTCAAATACATTAACTTTTGTGTAAGAGCTGGAAGAAAAATCGGGAGCCTTATCCTCAAAAGTAAAATTTTTATTAATCACATAATTTTCATTCGAATTATTATTGATTTTTAAAGTTAAAATTACTTTATTATCAGTTGTTGTTTTCGCATTTAGCAGTTCGATTTTAACATCCTGACAATAATTAAAATTGAAAAAACTTAAAAAAAATATTAAAAGTATAGCTCTCATAATTTCTATTTATTTAATTGATTTCTCCAATAATTCACTTGACCCACACCATCTGGAGCACCATATTTAAAATTCCAAGAATAATGAACACTATACTCTTCTTGATTTCTTTGTAGTCTTGATTGGCTAGACCAAGTTTGATAATTCATATCACAATTATAAACTACGTGTGATAATTCCGCACCATATGTATAAACAAAATCTAAATTCGTTTTTATTCTACTTGATGATAATGATATTGTGTATTTACCATTAGAATTCATTTCTGTTGTTCCCGAAGCCTCTTGCCCGTATTCATTATACAAACTTTCAGCCACTTCCAAATCTCCTAATTTACTTAATGCTTGTTTGAACACACTGCGCAATTCATCTACAGCATTTATATTATCTATGAACTCTTGATCAGTAAACCCAAATTTTCCGTTAGGATTTATTCCTTTCGCTTTTAGTTGTTCTTTAAAAGATTTGTTTTCCTGCATTTTATGCATTGCATGATTCAGCCCACTGACCACAAGTCCTGTAACGGCCCCCTGCCAAAAATTACCTCCTGTTAAAGCAGCTCCTGCTCCCCCAGCAACAGTACCAAAAGCTACTGTGCCCAAATCTCCCAGATTATCACCAATGCTATTAAAACCGGTACCTGCAATACCTACGGTTTTTCCGCCAACTGTAGTCGTATTGGTTCCTCCTTGGTACAGACTACTCGCAATACTACTCAAAGCTCCCGCTGCAAAACCACTCCAAAATTTACCTCCTGAAATTGCCGTCATACCTCCCTGAAAAGTACCATGTGCAACTGCGCTAACCGCAGCCTTGACATAAAAATTACCAATTGTACCCGCTGCACTTCCTATTCCAAAAGTCACTGCTGCACTTGCCGCACCAATAAAAGTAGACTTAACCAAACCACCCACACTAAAGGGTACATCAGCCAATAAAGCCGTTAAAGTATAGGTCGTTGCTGCTATAACAGCTCCTATGATTACTGCGATACCCAAACTAATTGCTTCCTCACCACTCGGATCTGTATATTTCAGTGGGTTATTGAGTACATAGCCATAACGATTGTAGTTTTGGGTATTGGACGGATCCTGTATAAAATTATCCGGCTGTAGGAAACGATGCAGTTTTGGATCGTACAAACGGCCATTCATGTTGATAATCCCTATGCTCTGCAAATGCTCGTGTCCGGTATATCCACGATCTAAAACAGTCAACAATCCTAAATCTGTACCAGCTCCGTTTTGCACTTTTAATACCGCTCCCCAAGCATCAAAGAGTCGTTTTTCGACAATTGAACCACTGTTATCCGTTACTGCCAAGATAGTGCCCTGGTAATCTCTATGTAAATATAAATAATTTTGTGCTGTTCCATCGCTTTTTACTACAAGGGGAGCACTATAACCATCACCCCCTATGTAAGTTACAAATTCTATAACACCGGTAGTTCTGTTTTCTTTGATTTCCATAGTCCCGTCACCCGAGTAATGTTTTCTAAGCGGACGAAGCAATTTATCTTCTTGCCCTCCTCCATAAAACATTGTACTGCGATCGTTACCATCATTATAGGTAAAACTAAGATACTCGATATAATTTCCATCACGTCCACGTTCCTTAATAGTTGCAGGGCTCTTAAACGTATTATAAGCAATATCTAAATCCAGCTTTGGAGCTGAATTGGCACCTGTACCTCTGTTTTTATAATAATCTAATGCCTGAGTAGATAATGTAATCGAGTTATTTTGATATGTTTTTCCAGTTACAGTATAATTATAAGTCCCCAAATTGTTTTGGGTAATTTTACCTTTTGCATCGTAAGTCTGTGTTTCTTGCTGACCCTGCGCATTATTATAGGTCAGTAATCGGTCTAATTCGTCATATGTAAAGTTTTCATTCCAATTAAACAGGTTATTCGTTCTATTGGTCAGATTCCCTCTTTTAGGTTCAAAAGCGGTTGTCAGAGTCATTACGTTCCCCGGATTGGTAACCGTTCTATCCCACTTAAACTGTGAGGCATAACCATATTGATCGTAATTATTATTTACGGCAATTCCGTTTCCTAAACTTGCATTTGTTAACTGTCCTCTTTCGTTTAGCGAATTGGTCTGCCACAATACCTGTTGCGTAGCGTCGTCTACAATTTGCCATGCAAAACCATTCTGATAAGTATGTTTTAGCTTCTTTGAACTTGATTTACCTCCTATAGCTGCTGTTGCTGTTTCTTTATCTGCACGTCCAAATGTATCATAAGTAATTTCTTTGGTGAAAGTAGCATAAGGGGTATTCTCTATTGTTTTGCTGACTCTTTTATAACTATCATATTCAAATGAATTGGTAATCGAATTGCCCTCCAGATTATTAACAAAAGTGCTTGTCGTTATTAAATTAGTAGCCGGATTATAAGCATAAGTCGTCTTACTGTTGGTATTATTCCCAACTATTGTTTTTTCAATTGTTTTTCCTGCGGCATCATATACGTAAGCAATTGTTCCGTTAGGTGTGGTCTCCGTTTTAATTTGTCCGAAAGCATCATAAGAATAGGTATACGTTCCGGCACTTGGATCAGTCATGGCAACTTTATTACCCCAACCGTCTATCGATATTGATACTTTGTTGCCCTGATAGTCTGACTCCTTTAATTGCCCGTTGGCGTAATATATAAAATTGACAGCTCCACCCGGATCTGTTGTCTGTGTTTTATTCCCTAAAGCATCAACTGTAATGGTTGTTACCTTACCATCATCGTTACTGGTTGTTGTTAATCCTGAATAAGATAAGCTTTGAACTTTTCCGGTATGTGATGTTATTTTTTCAGGACGCATTAAATAGTCATACTCATAAAGGGTCCATTGGCCTGGGGATGAAAAATAAGGTTCACTTTCTTTGGTTTTTCTGCCTAATCCATCATAAACAACCTGCTTAGAAACCATAGTGCCTGCTACAAAACCTTTAGTTGTTGTAACCACAACCCTCCCTAATACATCATACTGTGTTACCGTTTTACCATCAGTATTAGTTGTAGTGGTGGTGGTATAACCGCCGTCAGACAACTTGTTATAAACTATAGCAGTTGTTAGAGCTGTGGATGCAGTATTTTGTGTAGTCGTGTTGATGAGTTTTCCCCAATTGTCGTAGATGTAATCGTTGACAACTCCTAAATAATCTGTAGATTTAGTAAGCTGGCCTAAAGTATTATAAACGAAATTCGTCACAAAACCCTGATGGTCTGTTTTTTTGACTACAAATCGTTTCGTACTATCGTATTCATCAGTAATCGTTCTCGCTGCCGGTGGAGACGGGGCTCCCGGAGCACTTACTGTTTTTGTCAATAAATTCCCTATTGCATCATAACTCATATCCTCTATAATTGGATAGGTATTATGTCCTTTCTTTTCAGATCTTGTTAAATTTGATCCGGTGTAAGTATACTTTTCCTCAGAAGTGCGATTATCACCTGTATAAACCGTCTTCGAAGAATTGATCTTTTTAGGACGTCCTACATAATAAGCGTTACCAACTCCAGTAGGATTATTATCGTATTCGGTATCCACCGTAGTAGTTCCCTGCAAAGTGGCAGCGCTATACTGCTTTGAAACTTTTCTAACTTCTAAACCAAAGTAATTAGTACTTTGAACGGTTCCGTCATAAGTAAAAGAAGTTTCATTCTTCACTCCTGTCAAATGATCAACAGTAGTTTGTTTGGTAAGCAAAACATTATAAACACTCCCGTTTGAATTTGGAGCACTTCCACCTTGAGAAGCTGTTGTGGGAGAAGCTGTAAACTTGCTATTATTATTGGCACTGGCAATAAATCCAGGCTTTAGGATTATTTCTGGTGCCTGATAAACGACTGCTACATCATCATTTACTTTTGACAAGGCAATTATAGAACCGCTGGCTTTATAAGTCTGCCCGACGGTAACGGGGTCCTGTATCGTAATTGTATTTGGAATGGTACGCGACGAGACAGCATCACCACCCCCTTCTGTGTAAACGGCGAATTCATTTGTTTTTGTACTCAGTAAATTACTTGGCGTACTATTAAACACAGTGCTTCCATCAGTACTAGTCCAGGTAATGGTATTAGCCCCCTTTAGAGTAACATCATTAAACTGTGTGGTCCATATTTTAGCATCGCCGCTATTTAAATACCAACTGCTTCTGGTGGTTTTAACAAACCCAACTGTTCCCAAATTGAAATTAGACACATAACCTCTGTACCTAAAATCCTGGTATTTAGACACCCCATTGATTGTTGCCGTAAGTTTAGCAACCAAATAAGCTCCAGAATTCCTTATAATCTCAATGTTAGGATAATTTACTCCATTCTCTGAAGAATAAAAATCAGTTGAAGAATTTCCAAAACTGCTGTTTGCAGCTTCCATTGGTTTATACTCGATGCTTTGTTTTATGTTTCCTCTTGATTCTGTTACGCTTATCAATCTGTTTTCGGTATCAACATTTTTATTGAACTGGTAATATTCCACAATATTACTTTTTGCCCTTACAAATACTAAATCGGTATTAGCACCATCATATCTGTAATTTGAAGCCAAAGGGATTCCCAAAACCGGGGAAGCATTTCTATAAATACCAGAATCATACGTTTGTGTAAACCCCGAAACGCTTCTTTTTCCGATATTATTTGTAAATGCTGATATTGCCCACTCAGAATCGTGATTATTAATTTTTCCCTTAACTTTAAAATATTTCCTCCATACCCGTACTAAATCAGATTTCCCATCACCATTAATATCCATCGCATAATAACTGCTATAATGAACCTGTTCATCATAGGGATACCTTTCGCTATTCGTATCTGGACGATACTCCACTATATCATGAGATTCTTTTATAAAAAAATCCCCTTTTGCTGGATTTGGATTACTGTAGTAAATATGCCACTTTACGTCACCCTTACCTCCTTCAGAATCAGGAATCATAATATCTGTTTTTCCATCCCCATTGTAATCACCAAAGAGAATTTGCTTACTGGCCGAATATTTATCAAGTATACCTGAACCTAGAACCTCAAGCTCTATCCAGGGAGCAGTAGTTAACTGCTTAAAACTAATAATTTTATAAGTTTTATCCGTATTAACTAAAAGTATATCTGATTTTCCGTCACCGTTGAAGTCAGCTATATGTTTTTTATCTCCGTTTAAAATTGCACTATTTTGAAGACTTACAAATCCTCTTGAACCTAAAACGGAAGAAGCATTTGGGTCTAAGTCTAGAAGAAAGAATTTTCTTGGCACATCAGTTTTATAATATGTAAAACAAGAATAATCGGAATATCCTTCTCCGACATAAAAATGTTCCGTTTTAACAAAATAATACTTCTCATTAATTGTGCTAGAAATTAAAACTTCACTGATCCCATTACCATCAAAATCCCCTTCAAAATATTCATTTGAACTTTTTAACTTTGCATCCTCTTGCTCGCAGTCATAAAAGATTGCAACACCTGCACTACTATTTTCATTAAAAATCTGGTCAATATTTAAGCTTTGATCGTAAGTTGCTCTGTTATCAAATTCTACTATTTTATTTTGATCCAAAGTAACTGTCCCAGAATTCATATTGTAAACTCTAAAAAATAAAGAATTGATAGTCGCTCCAATTGAAACTACGGATTGAAATTGATTTATCTTATTATTTTTAATTGTTGTTGCTCCAAAAGTTGTTTTTGATGAGGCATCAAAAGGCAATGCAACAGGAACATTACCTGTACTTCCATTAAATAAATTAGTATAGATCTTATTTTTTGCTACAAAATCCAACCTACCATCTCCATCAAAATCACCTGCTAATTGTGCTTCATCAAAATCAAGGTTGTTAATGTATGGTTTTTCTATTTTTGTAGTAGAGGCAGTTGTTTTATCATATTCAAAAACGACAGGATTTGAGGGTTCTCCCTGCGCATTAATTTCCTGAATTTCTTTTACTCTTTGATAGCCAAAAGAATCTTCTGTATGCATTAGTGCATATGTTCTAAATGTCGCATTATTTGCATAGACTGTAATATTTTTTAATATCTGAGTAGCATATAACGAATTACCTTTCAAAAAATCACGTTCAACGCGAGCGGCTTCTTCATAATTAAAACTGATTTTATTCTGAGTAGCAATTCCTGCAATTGTATTTCCACTAAAAGCAATATTGTCTATATACAACTGATTTGTACCAGCGTAGGCAATCGTCTTATAATTATAATCTATAAAATTACCATTCACATCTTCATAGTGAACAATGTACCAAGCATTTAACGAAACTGAATTTTGTAAACTTCCAGAGCCTTTAGAACCGTACCAGCTTCGTGATCCATCGGGAGCTGTGACAATAAAATAAACAGTCGCACCTTCTATTTTTAGTTCGATTTTGGTATTGCTTTTATATTCTGTTTCATAAGTAGAACCACTTGCCCAGTATGTTCCCGTTTTTATCAAAAGTCTCTGACCATCTAACGCTAACTTATCATTATCATCAAAATCAACTCCGTCAACAAAACCATCAATATCGCGACGAGTAGAGATTCGGCTTACAGCCGAGATACTATTAATACTCCAGCCTTGTCCGGCAATACCGCCTCTAACACCGCTGCTATAGGTAAGATTAATTATAGGTGCAACACTTTTTATACTTGGAGGAGTAGCAATAGGCAAACTGTATGTTGCTGTACCTGCTGTCGAAATTTGTAATTCTCCTTTGGTATCTGTGAAATTTTGAGAAAAAGTTAAATTTGTAATTATAATTAAAATGAAAAGGTAAAATTGCTTCATATGATTTTTATTGCTTGATGATTTTGATCGATTTCTCTCCTCCGTCTTTATAGGAAAGTAAAACAAGATAAACACCTCCAGGGTAATTCTGAAAAGGAATATTTAAACTATTCATTCTTTCGTTTCCTTGGTAAGTCTGCAGTATCTGTCCCACCATATTATACACCTGAACAGAAGTCACATAATTCTCTTCGCCTAATTGCCATTGCAGAAAAAGTTCTTCTTTAACGGGATTTGGATAATAGGATATCACATCTTCCGGCGAAAACTTTAACAAATCATCCTCAGTTAACGCCTCAATTTCTTTAACGTCTTCTACCTTCTTAGCAGATTGTGAGCAGCCCGACAAACAAAGTTCTCTTATAATTTGATTCCCTGCTGCATCATAATTAAAAGTAATTTTTTGCTGTGCAGTGGCCAATAAACAAAATTGAAGACCAATAAAAAGTAATAGTTTTTTCATAGAATCGCTTTTAACGAATTTTTTGCAAATATAGAACCGCAATCCCCTTCCTACAAAAAATAACCAAAAAAAAATGCAAGACCTAAGTCTCGCATTTCTAAACACTTATATATTTTAAATAAAAATCTATTCTACTGTAACCGATTTTGCCAGATTTCGAGGCTGATCTACGTTACATCCTCTCATTACTGCGATGTAGTATGAAAGCAATTGTAAAGGTATTGTTGTGATCAGTGGAGACAACGCATCTGAAGTTTCAGGGATCTCAATTACATAATCAGCTAACTCACGAACCTGTGTATCTCCTTTGGTAACCACCGCAATGATTTTACCACTTCTGGACTTGATTTCCTGAATGTTACTTACAATTTTATCGTAATGACCTTGTTTAGGTGCAATAACGATAACCGGCATGTGCTCATCAATCAAAGCGATTGGCCCGTGCTTCATTTCGGCAGCAGGATAACCTTCAGCATGGATATAAGAGATCTCTTTTAGTTTCAATGCTCCTTCCAATGCTACCGGGAAATTATAACCACGTCCTAAGTACAAACAATTTGGCGCATCTTTAAAAGCTGCCGCAATTTCTTTTGCTCTGTCGTTAGTCTCTAATGCTTCCGCTACTTTTTCCGGAATAATCTCTAATTCCTGCAAATAGGTATGAAAATCAGTGTTTGATAACGTTCCCTTTGCTTTACCCAATCGCAATGCGATCATGGTTAAAACTGTAATTTGAGTTGTAAATGCTTTTGTTGAAGCCACTCCAATTTCCGGCCCTGCGTGTGTGTAAGCACCTGCATGACTTTCTCTTGAAATAGACGAACCTACAACATTACAAACTCCAAAAACAAAGGCACCGTTTTCTTTTGCCAATTTAATCGCCGCCATAGTATCAGCTGTTTCTCCCGATTGAGAGATCGCGATTACTACGTCATCTTTGTTGATAATTGGATTACGATATCTAAACTCTGAAGCATATTCTACTTCAACAGGAATTCTCGTAAACTCCTCAAAAATGTACTCTGCTACTAAACCTGCATGCCAAGAAGTACCACAAGCAACGATCAAAATTCGTTTTGCATTAAGGAATTTCTCTAAGTTATCCTCAACACCAGCCATCTGAACGATTCCTTCATTTGCATGAAGTCTTCCTCTGTACGTGTCTTTTATAACACTTGGCTGCTCGTAAATTTCTTTTAGCATGAAGTGATCATACCCTCCTTTTTCAATTTGCTCCAGATTCATCTGAAGCTGCTGAATATAAGGATCTACTAAAGAGTCGTCTTTAATTTTTCTAACTTTAAGCGGCTTGTGCAATCTGATGTTTGCCATTTCACCATCTTCAAGATAGATCGCATTTGAAGTGTACTCAATAAAAGGCGAAGCATCAGAAGCAATAAAATATTCTCCTTCTCCAACACCAATTGCCAATGGACTACCCAATCTGGCTGCTACAATTTCATTTGGGTTCTTTTTATCAAAAACAGCAATTGCATAAGCTCCTACTACCTGATTTAAGGCAATCTGAACTGCTTTACCCAACTTCAAACCTTCATTTTTCTGAACTTCTTCAATTAAGTTCACTAAAACTTCAGTATCTGTATCTGATTTAAAAGTATAACCTCTCTTTTTTAATTCTTCTTTAAGCGGTGCATAATTCTCAATAATTCCATTGTGAATGATAACCAATTCTCCTGAATTAGAAAGATGCGGGTGCGAATTTACATCATTTGGAACTCCGTGGGTTGCCCAACGCGTATGTCCAATTCCTATGCTTCCGGTTGCATTTAAGTTCTCTTTGGCTTTAACCTCAAGATCCGAAACTTTACCTTTTGTTTTACAAAGTTTTACACCAGATTCGGCGTCATACAACATAACACCGGCACTATCATATCCTCTGTATTCAAGTCGCTTTAATCCTTTGATTACAATAGGATAAGCCTCTCGATGACCGATATATCCAACAATTCCACACATATATTAATTATTAATTTGGTTTCGTGTAGTAAATTTCAAGCTGTAATTTTTTCCCTGTCGGAATAGTTGCACTTGAAGTACCTCCAAATAATACCGTCCCTAGCGGGCTGATTACTGAAGCTCTTGGTGCTTCTGAGATAACGCTGTTTTTTAGTTTTAATTTGTTAGAAGCTATGATACTCGCATCACCTGTCACCACCAAACCTAATCTTACGTTTTTCACAGTTGCATTCTTAATGATATTACGAATGTGATTCGTTAATCTAATTTTATAAGTTGTTCCTCTTTTCGTAGTAGGATCTAAACTTAAAATACCGCTATATACTGCTTTAGTTAATAGTGGGTTAGATGATGCAGCATCAGCCAGATAATCGGCGATAGGCACATTGTCATCCAAATTATACAAATAAATTCGTTTAGGCTCGTAAGTTCCTGCCATTTTATCTGTATCTATAGAAAAAACCAAATTAGCCTCATTGACCAACCAGTTCTTCGATCTGATTTCACTCAGTTTAGCACCAAAACCACTAAGTTCCAGTACTGCCAGTGATCCTTGTCCTCCTTTTAAATAAAGTCTGTCGTCTCCTGTTTTATTATTTGGATTGGCTATTGCATTAGCATAAGCAGGATCTTTAGCCTCCTTAAGCAAAGCTGCCGACGCACCTGTTAACTTAATGATTAAGGTTTTATCCTCCATTGTAGTTTCAGGATCTGTCGTTATAGCTGTTTTAGCTTTATATTTAATTGTAATTTTTCCGTTTGTTGCAAAATTCAGCAAAGCCATATTAGCCGGACTGCTGCCAGAACGTTCTACTTTGAAATACAATCCTCTGAAATACTCCTGAAAAACATCAGCAGAAGCAAGTTTCGCCGCTGGAGCTTTTAAAATTTTATCTGCAAAAAAGGCTTTATTCAGGTTCAAACGCATTTCGGGAGCCACTTTGGTACTTGTTACTTTTCCAGTTGTAGGATCTGTAGTGTCGTCCGTAATTTCGCTTGCATCAAAGAAAAACTCTTCATTCTGTGCTACTTTAGGGTCATCGTTTAACGGTTTACCTGTAGCAACATACGGTTTTTTAGATTTATCAAAATTGATATAACTGTCTACACCGGTATCCGTATCCATGTCCGTATTGTACAATTGTAAAAACTGTGCTCCTCCGTCAAAGTAAGAGCTGCGCATTTGAACACCAGACTCGTAAACACCTAATTTAATTTTTCCATTAGAAGCTCCGTAAATAGAATCTAACACAAAAGTTCGGCTTCCATCAGTATTCGTAGTCTTCACATGGTTATAATAAGGTACACTTAGTACTACACTTACTATTTCAGGTGCATCACCAATAGTTGGCGCATAGGTTTCTAAATTAACCTGAGTAGCAAAACTGGCAGTTGTACTACCAAAAACTGTATTATCGTAAACACCTAAACCATAATTTGCCGCTCCATTTGACTGAATTGGCGTTACTTCCTGATTATAAGCTAAAACTTCATATTTTTCAGATTCTAGTCCAAAATGATCATCACCGATCAAACCATCACCAATCGCATTAAAATCTTTATCGCAAGAATATAAAAGGACAACTGTTGCAACTAATAGTATTTTCTTAATAAAAGAAGTATTGTACATGTTTAATAATAAAGTTAAAATTTAAAGACCCATTGTTTTGTAGAAATTTGTATACGCTTCAGCGAATGCATCTTTCGTGGCGAAAGGTAAAAAAGGTTTTCCTGAAGATTCTATAAATTTTGTTAAACTTGGAGATACATTCTCAGAAGCTATAATTACAGCATCTGAATGCAATATACTGGCTTTTAGGATATTTTCGTAATTTGGTATTTCCAAATCAGCAACTGATTCATGCGGAACTCCGTCAAATTTCACTTTATTAATCATCTCCAGATCCAGATTCTCGTCAAAAGATTGTCCGTAAACAGAGGTTACAATTTTAGTTTCAGAAAATAAAGCCTCATTTTTATAATAGTGCTTCATGTAAATAGGTAACATCGAAGCCAGCCAACCGTGAACGTGGATAATATCCGGAACCCAGTTTAGTTTTTTTACTGTTTCAACAACTCCTTTTGCAAAAAAGATGGCTCTTTCATCATTATCAGGATACAAAACCCCTTCTTCATCGGCAAAAGTTGCTTTTCGCTTAAAATATTCATCATTATCAATAAAGTAAACCTGAATTCTTTCTTTCGGGATTGAAGCAACTTTAATAATCAATGGCATATCTAAGTCATTCACTACCAAGTTCATTCCTGAAAGTCTAATTACTTCGTGTAACTGGTGTCTTCTCTCGTTAATATTTCCATATCTTGGCATGAAAATTCTTATCTGACCTCCTTGATCGTTAATCATTTTTGGAACGTCATAAGACATTAAAGAAACCTCATTTTCAGCCAAATAAGGCACGACTTCAGATGATACATATAATATCCTCTTATCTTTCATAATAGTATTTTACTTAATTTTTGGTAATAAAAACGTTGCAAAATTACAAAATTTTATGCAGTTATTAACTAATATATTATGTTTGCACTAAATTTTAATAATACTGCCATGCATATTTTCTACGGTAAAGTAGCTTTGATAGCCTATTTAAAAACTATCAAAACCGCAAATTCTACTATCGGATTTGTACCTACTATGGGCGCTTTACACCAAGGGCATCTGGCTTTAATGCAAAGATCGCTTAAAGAAAATGACGATACCGTTGTGAGTATTTTTGTGAACCCAACCCAGTTCAACAACCCTGAAGATCTTGAAAAATATCCGCGTACTCTAGAAGAGGACGTGAAGAAAATGAGAGGTTTAAGCGACAAAATGATCCTTTACGCCCCTACTGTTGATGATATTTACGAAGGTCATACGATCTCTGAGGATTTTGATTTCGATGGTTTGGAAAACCAGATGGAAGGAAAATTCAGACCAGGTCATTTTAACGGAGTCGGAACTATCGTAAAACGTTTGTTTGAAATCGTTACTCCAACTAATGCGTACTTTGGTGAAAAAGATTTTCAGCAATTGCAGATCGTTAAAAAAATGGTCGAAAAAAATCATTTACCGGTAAATGTGGTCGGTTGTCCTATTTTCAGAGAAGACAATCAACTCGCAATGAGCTCCAGAAATGAGCGCCTCAGTCCCGAAGAGCGAAAAGAGGCTTCTATCATTTACAAGGTACTGACCGAAGCAAAAGAAATATTTGAGAAGGGCACTCCGGAAGAAACCATCCAATTTGTAGAAAATTCTTTCAAAGACAACGAAAGATTTGAACTCGAATATTTCGTCATCGCTGACGAATCCACATTATTACCTATAGAACACAAAAGCAACGACAAAAATTACCGTGCCTTTATAGCGGTATTTGTTAATTCTATAAGGTTGATTGACACCATTTCATTAAATTAATTTACCTTTGCACCATGCAAATTCAAGTTATAAAATCTAAAATTCATCGAGTAAAAGTAACCGGAGCTGATTTAAATTATATTGGCAGCATTACTATTGATGAGACTTTACTAGAGGCTTCAAACATCATTGAAGGCGAAAAAGTAGCAATTGTAAACATCAATAATGGTGAACGTTTTGAAACTTACGCGATCAAAGGAGAGAAAAATTCAGGAGAAATAACCCTGAACGGACCTGCTGCCAGAAAAGTTCAAAAAGACGACATTATCATTATCATATCTTATGCAACCCTGGAGTTTGAAGAAGCTAAAACTTTCAAACCGTGGATCATTTTTCCGAATGAAAATGATAATTCGCTAACCTAATCTTTCCTTATTACACTTTATTTCGATTTAGTTTGTTCAATATTTTTTGACACAAACAGTATTTTATTGGCCTAAATTCAATATTGCCTTTTATTAACCAAAAAGGCTTGCTATTTTTACCTCTACAATAAACTTGTTGGGTTTAAGTGACAAAAAATTGACTCAACACCTAAAAACATACTTCTTCCCTATAGAGACACATTTAGTATTGAAACAAAGTAGAAAGCTTTTTTACAGACACACTATCTATGTCACTATCTGTTAAAATGAATTCGCCCCAACGGATTACAATACTAAAAAAGCAAATAAAATGTTATATTGCTACACTATTACAATACTTTTTAACTCACTGAAATGCCCCCAACTCATGAAAAAAGTTTACCTACTTATTACTTTAATTTCGATTTCTGTCTTTTCGCAGAAAAAATTTGACAACATTAAATCCGAAAAGCTCGGAGAAGAACGAAGAATAACAATCGGCCTTCCGGAGTCTTACGAAGCCAATCCCGATAAAAAATATCCTGTTTTGTATTTACTCGATGGTGATTATTTATTCGATCCTTTCTCCGGTGCTATAAGCTATGGTACCTATTGGGGAGATTTGCCTGAGATGATTATTATTGGTGTTCATCAAAATAAAAACGACGAACGCGAAGACGATACGACTATTGATCAGAATACGGGACTTCCTTTTGAAAAAGGAGCCAGTTTTTTTGAGTTTGTTGGTGCCGAATTAGTACCTTACATCGAAAAGAAATACCGCACATCTCCTTTCAGAATTATCGCCGGCCATGATGTAACTGCAAGTTTCATTAATTTTTATCTGTACAAAGAACAACCTCTTTTTAATGCTTACATTGCTTTTAGTCCTGAACTTGCCAATAAAATGGAAGTTAGAATCCCCGAAAAACTAGCCAAAGCTACAGAGCCTTTGTTCTACTACCTTTCTGCAGCCGACGGAGACAATAAAAAGATCAAAGAACCTATCGAAAAATTAGACAGCAATATTAAAATTGCCAATAATCCGTTAGTAAACTATAAATACGATTTGTTTAAAGGTACAACGCATTACACTCAGGTTTTACATGCAATTCCGAGTGCCTTATATCAGATTTTCGATGTTTACAAGCCTATTAATTCTTCTGAATACAACAATAAAATTGCTGTTTTGGAAACAGGATATGCCGATTACTTAGAAAACAAATACAACACCATGTCTAAAGTTCTGGGAGTTCAGATTCCGGTGAGAATGAGTGATTTTAAAGTAATTGAAAACCTTATTCTAAAAAAGAACGCTTATGACGAATTAGGCAAAATGGCTGAAATTGGAAATGTAAATTACCCGAAAGCCATGCTGGGAGAATATGAATTAGGATTGATGTACGAGAAAATGGGTGACCCAAAAAGAGCTTCAAAAAAATACCAAAATGCTTCTCAAATGGAACCAATTGGTGATTTGAATAAAGATTTGATGTACGAGAAAATGGACCAGATGAATGCACTTGCAAAAACCACCAAATAATGTCAAAAGTTAAAACTTCTTTTTTTTGCCAAAACTGCGGAACTCAATATGCCAAATGGCAAGGGCAATGCAATGCCTGCAAAGAATGGAATACTATTGCCGAGGAAATTATTCAGAAGCAGGAAAAAGTAGCCTGGAAAAGCGAACCTACTTCAAACGGTAAAGCACCGCGTCCTTTAAAAATTAATGAAATTGATTCGGCACAGGAAATTCGAATGAATACTACTGATGGCGAGTTGAACCGTGTTTTGGGTGGTGGAATTGTTCCCGGATCCCTGACGCTACTGGGAGGTGAACCCGGCATTGGAAAAAGTACACTTTTGCTACAAATTTCACTAAAACTACCGTACAAAACTTTATACGTTTCCGGTGAAGAAAGTCAGAAGCAAATCAAAATGCGCGCAGAGAGAATCACGCCCAACAGCGATAATTGCTACATCTTGACGGAAACCAAAACACAAAATATTTTCAAACAAATTGAAGCGATAGAACCTGAAATCGTAATCATCGATTCGATTCAGACTTTGCACACCGATTACATTGAATCAACCGCGGGAAGTATTTCTCAAATCAGGGAGACAACTGCCGAACTGATCAAATTTGCCAAAGAAACCAATATTCCAGTAATTTTAATCGGGCACATTACCAAAGACGGAAATATTGCCGGACCTAAAATTCTCGAACATATGGTCGATACTGTTTTGCAGTTTGAAGGCGACCGAAATCATGTGTACCGAATTTTGCGTTCGTTAAAAAATCGTTTTGGGTCTACGGCCGAACTCGGAATTTATGAAATGTTAGGCAGTGGCTTACGCGAAGTGTCCAACCCTTCAGAGATTTTGATTTCGCATAAAGACGAGGAATTATCCGGAACCGCCATCGCCACCACACTTGAAGGCATGCGTCCTTTGATGATCGAAATACAATCATTGGTGAGTACTGCAGTTTACGGAACTCCACAACGAAGCACTACGGGCTACAATGCTAAAAGACTGAACATGATTCTGGCGGTTCTGGAAAAAAGAGCCGGATTTCGCTTAGGCGCCAAAGACGTCTTTCTAAATGTTACGGGTGGAATTTCTGTTGATGATCCTGCTATTGATTTAGCTGTTGTTGCTGCTATTTTATCTTCCAATGAAGACATTCCGGTAACAAAAGGATTCTGTTTTGCAGGTGAAGTTGGACTCTCAGGCGAGATTCGTCCGGTAAATCGTGTCGACCAGCGTATTCAGGAAGCCGAAAAACTTGGATTCACCACTATCTTTGTATCCAAATACAATAAAATTGCGTTAAAAAATATAGGAATCAAAATTGAATTGGTGGCTAAAATCGAAGATGTGGCCAGTATTCTTTTTGGTTAATTTTTATCAACCTACCTATGAAATTCCCAAAACAAAAAATAATAAAAGCACTTGTAATACTAGCCCTGGTATTGGTAGTGCTTTTTTTAGGATTTTACTTTTTCCGTGATTCGCTTCTCAAACAAGCCATCGCCAAGGTGACGAACAAAATGAACACGGAGTACAACAGTACATTTTCTGTAAAATCGGCTTCATTTGACGGCTTATCCGGTATAAAACTGACCAACGTAATTCTCGTTCCAAAAAACGCTGATACACTTTGTCATATTGAAAAAATAGAAACCAGCATCAGTTTAGCCAATTTATTGATTGGTGATGTTCAAATTGGAACTTTAAAAATCAACAATGGTTATATCCAACTGGTGAAAAAAGGAGATGTTCGTAATTTTGACGCCTTCTTAAAAAAGGACAAATCAGATTCGGACAAAAATGAAAAGCGCAAATATGCCACTTTTGCCTACCGTATCATTTCTAAACTACTCAATCTGGTTCCGACAGATATGAAGCTTGAGAATTTAAATTTCAGAATTGACGACAATGGCAAAAAAACATCTGTTGCCATCAATAAACTGGTTCTCGACAACAAACAACTTGAGACCAATCTTCATGTCCAAAGCAAAGATTTTGATCAGCGCTGGAACATCAAAGGTTTTGCCGATCCAAGAAATAAAAAAGCAGACATTCGTTTTTTTAATCTGGATACCGGAGCAATCCGAGTTCCGTACTTAGACGAACGTTACAATTTAAAAGCCAGCTTTGACTCGATCCGACTAAATGTTCAGAACATCGAAAAAGACGGCAGCGAATTACACCTTGACGGTTACACCTCTATCACGAACTTAAAAATCAATCATCCGAAAATTGCCAGTAAAGACGTTGTGATCAAAAATGCCCGTTTTGATTATCGTTTCTTACTGGGGGATAGTTTTATATCGATCGACAGTACTTCGACCATGCAACTGAACAAAATAAAACTGCATCCTTATGTTTCGTACGACACCGAAAAAGATACGGTTTATACTTTAAAAGTAAACATTCCGAAAATGCAGGCGCAAAACTTTATTGTTTCCCTGCCTGAAGGTCTGTTCACTCATTTTGAAGGAATGGAAGCCGCCGGAAGTTTTGACTATAAGCTCGATTTCAGATTCAACAAAAACAAACCGAACACCTTAGTTTTTGACAGTAAATTAAACAAAGAAGGTTTAAAAATCACGAAATACGGGGAAGCCGATCTTAACAAATTAAACGGCGAATTTGTTTATCGTGCCATTATACAAAATGTACTGCAGCGCCCGGTTCTAGTTGGAAATGCAAACCCCAACTATACTCCTTTAGATCAGATTTCTCCTTATTTGCGAAAGTGTGTTTTAACGACGGAAGATCCTTCGTTCTTCTCGCACCGCGGTTTTATCAATGAGGCTTTTAAGCAATCTATTTTAAAAAATATCCGAACCAAAAAATTCTCACGCGGTGCCAGTACCATTAGCATGCAGCTCATCAAGAACGTTTTCCTGACGAGAGAAAAAACGCTTTCACGCAAACTCGAAGAGATTTTACTGGTTTATATTCTGGAAAACAACAGAGTGGTAAGCAAGGAAAGAATGCTGGAAGTTTATTTCAACATTATCGAATGGGGTCCAAATGTGTACGGAATTGGCGAAGCAAGTCATTTTTACTTCCAGAAAAGCCCTGCCAATTTAAATGTTGATGAATGCCTGTACTTAGCGACAATTATTCCGAAACCCAGAAAATTCATGTATCAGTTTAATGATCAAGGCAATTTAAGGGATTATGCATTGAAAAATCAAAAATTCCTGAAAAATTTAATGTTCCGAAGAGGTTTGCTGGTTCCTGAAGATACTCTTGGACAATTACCAGTTTACATTTCAGGAAATGCGCGTTCCTTGATAAGGATTAAAGCTCCGGATTCTACAGCGGTGAAGAATGATTCTTTGGCTATTGAGGATGAGTTTGATTTATAAAAACACCCATTTCACGAAGCGACGCTATTTTTTGTTCTGAAATCGTTTTTACTTTTCATAAAAAATTCCACAAACTTTCACAGACTATACCTCTGTCAATTTGTGGAATTTGTATTTTATCTGAGAGCTAATTAAGGTGCCGGATCGGGAATTATTGCCTGAACAGCATTTATTTCGGCTACAATTTCGCTTGACAATACGACATCAATAGTATCAATATTTTCTTTTAACTGCTCCATAGTTGTAGCTCCTATAATTGCACTGGTTAAAAATGGCTGTTGCAGCACAAATCCCATGGCCAATTGGGTCAATGTCAGGTCGTGTTTCTTTGCAATTTCCTGATATAACTTTGTAGCTTGTGTACTTTGTTCGCTATTGTAACGTGTGTACTGCGGAAAAAGGTTGATTCTGGCATTTGGATGTGCCTCACCAGTTAAAAACTTACCCGTTAAAACTCCAAAAGCTAAAGGAGAATAGGCCAGCAATCCCACATTTTCGTACTTCGAAACTTCCGCAGAGCCTACCTCAAAAAGTCGGTTCAACAAGCTATACGGGTTTTGAACGGTTTTGATCCTTGGCAAGTTATGGTATTTACTTTCTTCCAGAAAGCGCATCATTCCCCAGGCATTTTCATTGGAAACTCCAATGTGTTTTATTTTTCCTTCTTTGATTAGTCCGTCGAATGTTTCTAATACTTCTCTGAAGTTATCTTCCCACGCATCGTCATGACCATTAAAAGAACGCTGTCCAAAACAATTGGTTTTACGCTCCGGCCAATGCATTTGATACAAATCGATATAATCGGTCTGTAAACGTTTTAAGCTGTTTTCTAAAGCATATTTAATACTCGCTGGTGAGAAATCACCCTTTTCGCGCATATAGGTAAAAGCCGGATTTGGCCCCGCAATTTTAGTCGCCAATACCACTTTGTCGCGATTTCCCGATTTCTTAAACCAGGTTCCTATAATTTTCTCTGTACTTCCGTACGTTTCTTCACGTGCCGGAACAGAATACATTTCGGCAGTATCAAAAAAATTAACGCCTCTCTCCAATGCATAATCCATTTGCTGATGCCCTTCGGCCTCTGTATTCTGTTGCCCGAAAGTCATTGTTCCGAGGTTTATTTTACTAACTTTTATGTCGGTATGGGGTAAAGTTGTGTATTTCATACTTTTTTAAGTTGCTAAGCCCCTAAGGAGCTAAGGTTCTAAGTTTTTCTTTAAAATTCTAATAATTCAAAGATACGATGCTATTTCTCAAATAGAAATTTGACAAAAGTTAAAAAAATTACAAGATTTCTTTAAGCTTCTGAAACACGGAGTCATCAAAATTACATACACTTACTCACGTAACTAAAGAAGGTTCAAAGTAAAACTTTGAACCTTCTCATAAAAATCTTAGAAACTTAGTTCCTCAGAACCTTAGCGTCTTAGTTAATACTATTAAGCATCTCCGCGATTTCATCTAATCTTGGCGTTAAGATGATCTCGATTCTGCGGTTCTTCGCTTTTCCTTCCGGAGTGGTGTTACTCGCCAATGGAGAAAATTCGCTGCGACCTGCTGCTGTTAATTTTTGCTTGTTGATTTTAGCGTTTTCGCTTAAAATATTTACAATTGCAGTAGCTCTCTTGGTCGATAAATCCCAGTTATTGGCAATTGGTCCTGAACCTGCGTACGGATCATCATCCGTATGTCCTTCAATTAAAACTGAAAGATCAGGGTTATCACCCAGAACTTTACCCAATTCAACAACTGCCTTTCTACCTTCGGTACCAACAGCCCAGCTTCCTGAATTGAACAACAATTTGTTCTCCATAGAAACGTATACTTTTCCGTTTTTCTGTTCTACAGTCAGACCTTTTCCTTCAAAACCGTTTAAAGCTTTAGACAACGTCTCTTTCAATTTACGCATGGCCTCTTCTTTTGCAGCGATCATTGCTTCCAATTCGTTCAGGCGGTTTGCTGTTTTATCCAAACGAGCTTGTTCTTCTGCTAATTTTTTAGATTTCGCCTCCAGTTGTGCCAACAGTTCACGGTTTTTAGCCATATTGCTTTCTAAAGCATCGTTGCTGTTTTTCTCTAAAGCATTATAAGAATCCTGAAGTACTTTATATTTTTTCTGCTGAGCAGCCAGATCCGCTTTTTGTTTTTCAAGATCTGTTTTGGTTGCGTTTAAATCTTTTGTTAAAGCATCACGGTCCAGTTCTAACTGATTTTTTGATTTTTGTAAACTCTCATTTTCATCAGCAATTGAACGGTTTTCTTTTTTCAGATCCGAATATTTGGTTTCAAGATCATTGTAAATTTTCTTAGACACACAAGAAGTCATAGACATTGCTACGACCAATAGTCCGATAGAGGTCTTTTTAATCATTTTTTGTTTTATTTGGAGGGCATTAATACTAATGTTTAAATTTAATAGCAATGGCAATGTTTAAATTTAAACAGCAATTCATTCAACAATAACAATACCACTTTTACTCGATTTCGACTAAAACCGGGCAATGATCTGAATGAACGGCATCCGGAAGAATCACAGCTCTTTTTAACCTGTGTCCCATAGAGTCACTTACCAGATTATAGTCAATACGCCAGCCTTTATTGTTCCCTCGGGCTCCTGCGCGGTAGCTCCACCACGAATAATGGTGCGGATCTTTATTAAAATGACGGAAACTGTCTATAAAACCAGACTTCATAAATCCGTCCAGCCATGCACGTTCAGCAGGTAAAAAACCCGAAACGGTTTTGTTGCGAACGGGGTCATGAATGTCAATAGCTTCATGGCAAATGTTATAATCACCACAAATGATCAGATTCGGAATCGTTTGTTTTAACTCATTAATATAGGTTTGAAAATCATCCATAAACATAAATTTATGGTCTAATCTTTCAATATTAGTTCCTGACGGTAAGTACAAACTCATCACAGAGCAGTCATCAAAATCGGCACGAAGGTTACGCCCCTCAAAGTCCATGTGCTGAATTCCGGTTCCGTAAACCACATTATTGGGTTTTGTTTTAGACAAGATGGCAACACCACTATATCCTTTTTTAGTTGCCGGATAATAATATTGGTACGGATAACCTGCGGCAGTAATATCGTCTACCGGAATTTGCTCTTGGGTAGCTTTTATTTCCTGAAGACAAATCACATCAGGATTCGCTTGTTGCAGCCATTCGATAAAGCCTTTGGTAATTGCGGCACGTATTCCGTTTACATTATAAGAAATAATTTTCATCAGCGTTTTTTTTAGGATTTCAAATGTAATAAAAAAGTGGAAAGTTTGCATTTGAAACAGCGAAAAGTAGAGTTTTTTGTTATCTTTGTTCGCTGCTCTAATAAATTAAAAATAGTACATGGGTTTAGTTACCGCGAAAGAAGTTGCAAAAGCGATAAATGTTGATAAGTACGGAGTTTTGGGTACTTTTTCGGGCTGGATTCTTATGAAAGTTCTTAAGATATCTACCCTTAATAAAATTTACGACCACAATAAGCATTTAGAAGATGTTGCATTCTTAAACGGAATTTTAGATGAGATGGAAATCAAATTTGAAATTCCCGAAGAAGATTTAAAACGTTTACCGAAAGATGGCGCCTATATTACCATTTCCAATCACCCTCTGGGTGGAATTGATGGTATTTTGCTTTTAAAATTGATGCTTGAAAGAGAACCCAATTTTAAGATCATCGCCAACTTTTTACTGCATAGAATTGTTCCGCTAAAAAAATACATCATGCCTGTCAATCCTTTTGAGAATCATAAGGATGCCAAGTCAAGTGTGGTAGGAATTAAAGAAACCTTACGTCATTTAAGCGACGGAAAACCACTTGGGATTTTCCCGGCCGGAGAAGTTTCGACTTACAAAGACGGAAAACTGGTGGTAGACAAACCATGGGAAGAAGGCGCTTTGAAATTAATTCGAAAAGCCAAAGTTCCGGTTATCCCTATTTATTTCCATGCCAAAAACAGTAAGTTGTTTTATTGGCTTTCTAAGATTGACGATACTTTACGTACTGCAAAATTACCATCGGAGTTGCTAACGCAAAAAGATCGTGTTATTAAAGTTCGTATTGGAAAACCAATCTCCGTAAACGAACAGAACGAAATTGAATCTTTTGAAGACTACTCTGAGTTTTTAAGAAAGAAAACCTATATGCTGGCTAATCCTTTTGAGAAAGACAGCAAATTGCTAGACACCGCAAGCTTAAAAATTCCGAAAGCACCTAAAAAAATTGCAACACCGGCAAATGAATCCAAAATGATTGACGAAGTCAATGCATTAAGAGACAGCGATTGCAGGTTATTGCAAAGTAAAAACTACGAAGTATTTTTTGCCCGTGCCAAGTCGATCCCGAATATCTTACACGAAATTGGACGTTTACGCGAAATCACTTTCCGTGAAGTAGGTGAAGGTACCAATGAATCTATTGACTTAGATCAGTACGACCAATACTACCACCATATGTTTTTGTGGGACGATGAAACCAAAAAAATCGCAGGCGCTTACCGTATGGGATTGGGTTCAGAAATCTATCCAAAACACGGTATTGAAGGTTTTTATCTAACCGATCTTTTCAGATTTGAGCCGGAATTACACGATATGATGCATAAATCGATCGAAATGGGTCGTGCTTTTATCATCAAAGAATACCAGCAAAAACCAATGCCTTTGTTCCTGTTGTGGAAAGGAATTATTCATACCACCTTACGTTATCCGGAACACAAGTATCTGCTTGGTGGTGTAAGTATCAGTAATCAATTTTCTGACTTCTCAAAATCATTGATGATTGAGTTCATGAAGTCGAACTATTACGATCCTTATATTGCACAGTACATTCACCCGAAAAAGGCCTACAAAGTAAAATTAAAAGACGCTGATAAAGACTTTATCTTCGACGAAGCAGAATCTGATTTGAACAAGTTTGATAAGATTATTGACGAACTGGAGCCTGGAAACTTACGTTTGCCTGTTTTAATCAAGAAGTACATCAAGCAAAATGCCCGTGTAGTTGCTTTTAACGTTGATCCTTTGTTCAACAATGCTGTAGACGGTTTAATGTACATTAGAATAGCAGATATTCCTGAAAGCACGATGAAACCTGTTATTGAAGAATTTCAAATAGAATTGGAACGCAAATTATCGGAGAAAGAAGATTAATTTCATCACACCTATATAAAACAAAAAATCCCATCTTAAAAATGGGATTTTTTTATGCTTTAAAACAGCTTAAAACCAGCCTTTTTGACCAACCTGATAAGTTTGATAAAACTCTTCGTCTGTTCTTGTCAGATAGATTATTCCTTCCTTATTATATCCCAAATAGAATTTGTGAATACCCAGGAAACCTAACAAAATTGCTAAGATTCCCGCAACTACTTTTTTATTCTCTTCCCGATGAACCGGAGGATTATTCCAATGTTCTGTTTTACTGTTTTCCATTTTTATAGTGTTTTTTAGTTATGCTAATTCAACTTTATGAGGATGGAATTCTGAGGTCTTAAAACCAAATCGATTGATGCAAAATATCATCAAAAGAGCTTTCCCGGATAAAAAGAACCAATCGTATCAAATGATAAAAGGCTAAAAAATAAGCCATATTGTAGGCTAATTTTCTGTTGTACAGCAGTCCCGAAAAATATTCTTTTTTGGTAATAAGTTCAGTTGTCAGTATAATGATGGTAAGCCAGCAGAATACGATAACAAAAGGCCCCAATATATGGTAACTAAGAGATTTGTAGATGTCACCCTGATAAAAATAAACCAGTGATTTGGTGATGCCACAACCCGGACAAGGAAAACCAGTCACCATTTTGAAAGGACAAAAGGACTGATCTGATTCCAGATGGTTATTATGATTGTCAAGCATTAAAAAAAACGGAACTATCAGTGTAATTGCTGCACCGATAATTCCGTAAATTTTACGTTTTGTTCTACTATTATTTGTATAATCTGTTGATATCACCTTGTACTATCATTGCTGCTGCAAAAGGGAAAAAGAACCCTAAAACAATTAATAAAGTGGATTGGTCTTTTTGAAGCTCTCCAGTTCTTTGATAAACTTTTGGCAATGCTTCTTTACCAGCCAAGTAATAAAAATAAATGTTTACCGGTGTACAACATCCTGCAAAAATTGCAATCGGCTGTGAGATAACTTCTTTACCTGCAACGGCATTTAAAACCTCAGATACTTTAATGTTCCAGTAAATCAAGTACAATCCGCATGTTAAAAATCCAAAAAGCAATACCATAACTGGATCTACCTTAAATACCGGAATTGGTTCATTAAAATTATTAGACGTTTCTTTTAAATCGTTTTCCATTTTTTTTAGTTAAAATTAATTGGTTATGTCCTACTCTTCGGATTTTCGGTTCCTCCTATTTAGAAACAATATTATTAAAAATTAACTTTAAAAACTAATTATCGCCCAAAATTCTACAGAAAAGACTCGTTATTTAATTGTAAAAACAAGCCCAAAACGTTGTCCTTCACCCCTAAAACTATCTCTGAAAGACCGCTTTTATTTTGTCTGCAATTACCTGCGCCAACCGTTCGTGGCTTTCAAAAGTCCAGCCTGCGATATGAGGAGTTAGCAAAACATTTTTAGATTCGAGCAAATATTTAAAAGCCTCGGGCGTGCTTTCTTCCTGAAACAGGGTCTCAAAAGATAATTTCTCATACTCCAAAACATCCAAACCGGCGCCTAAGACTTTTTTAACCTTCATGGCTTCCACCAAGTCTGCTGTCACAATATTTTTACCGCGTGAGGTATTTATAATCCAAAAGGGCTTTGCAAAAGCATTAATAAAATTTTCATTCACCATTTTATCGGTTTCAGGAGTCCACGGAAGATGCAGGCTCAGCACATCGCTTTTTTGCTGCAGTTCTGCCAATGAAACCTGCTTTGCATTTTCATCTCCTACATGGTCAAGAATATCATAACACAGTACTTCGGTCTCAAAGCCGCGAAGTTTTTTAGCAAATGCTTTTCCCATGTTTCCGTAACCAATGATTCCCACGGTTTTGCCATCAAGTTCATGCCCCCTGTTGCTCTCACGGTTCCAGTGTCCCGCTTTTACTTCAGCGTCGGCCTGATTGAGATTGTTAAACAAAGACAAAATCACTCCCAAAGAATGTTCTGCAACAGCATTGCGATTTCCTTCCGGAGCAGCAATTAAATGAATTCCTTTTGTTTCGGCATACTCGCAATCAATGCTTTCTAAACCTGCTCCTACTCTGGCAATAAACTTTAAGTTGACCGCATGATCTAAAAAGTCCTTGTCAATTTTAAAACGGCTTCGAATGACGATTCCGTTATAGTCCTGAATTTTTGCTTCAATTTCTTCTTTAGAAGATTTAAAATCGGCGTGGTTTTCAAAACCGGCATCTTCCAGTTGTTGCCATAAAATTGGATGATTGCTATCAATATGAAGAATTTTTATGCTCATTGTATTCTATTTTTATCAAACAAAAATACAGCTTATTCTTTATTTAAGCTGTTCTTTAAGTTTGCCGTTTTTACTATTAATCTTCAAAAATCAAAGCGACTACTCCTAAAGATGTTTTAAAAAAATCATCAATTTCTCTATTCTAAGTTTCATAGCAGAGACATTAACCACTGGAATTAAGCCTCTTACACGCTAAAGTTCTCATAAACTTAACATGATCAAACTATTTAATTTCATACTTTTATGGGTGAAATTAAATTTCAGAAAATAATAGGCCCCATTTTGCTTCATCACATTGAGTTTTAAATAAGTAATTATATTTTAATCAATTAAACTTCAGTAATTATGGCAACAAAAGATTTAACTATTATTTTAGTCCACGGCGCTTGGGGAGATGGTTCACATTGGCAACATGTAATTCCAGGATTAGTAAAAGAGGGATATAAAGTACGAAGCGTTCAAAACCCATTGACTTCTTTACAAGATGATATTAATAAAACTCAGGATTTGATTGATGCACAGGAAGGAAAAGTACTTCTGGTGGGCCATTCATACGGAGGAGCAGTAATCTCAGGTGCAGGACATCATGATAAGGTTGTAGGTTTAGTATATATTGCCGCATTTGCTCCTGATGCAGGAGATAGTTTGGGAGCTCTTTTAGGACGAAGACCCGGATCAGGCGGAGCCAGTATCTATCCCGACCCAAAAGGTTTTTTATGGATTAAGTACGATGAGTTTCACGAAGCATTTGCTCAGGATTTAGACAAAGAAGAGGCTCTGATTTTATCATTGGCTCAAAAACCTATCCACGGTCAGTGCTTTGGAGATATCGCAGGTGAACCGGCATGGAAAACAAAACCAAGTTGGTATCAAATTTCCAACTTCGACAATATGATTCCACCAGAAACAGAAAAAGAAATGGCAGAGCGAATCCAACCTAAAAAAATCATTCGCTTGGATGCAGGACACGCCTCGCTGGCATCGCATCCT
The DNA here is from genome assembly GCF_025947345.1 of Flavobacterium sp. N502536. NCBI lineage: Bacteria > Pseudomonadati > Bacteroidota > Flavobacteriia > Flavobacteriales > Flavobacteriaceae > Flavobacterium > Flavobacterium sp. N502536. Next base: position 1,578,197 of record NZ_CP110011.1, read on the forward strand.
AAAGAAGTGACAGCCTTAATTTTAGAAGCGGCTGCAACCCTCTAAAAAACACTCCAAACCGCTAATCTGATTGGCGGTTTTTTTGTTTTTAATACAATCCAAAACACCAGCGCCAAGCCTCTTAATTTTTTATTCGTTAGTTTTTTTTTAACTTTGGAAATATAAGCCTTAAAAAAATCGCTTCAAAATCTCCTGAACTTCAATAAAAATGAAATTAACAAAAACTTTTAAAGCCTTCTTCAACAACGAAAAATCAGGAGGACTACTCTTGCTTTTTGTTACCATAATATCGCTTTACCTCGCCAATTCCTCCATTCAATCCGAATATATTGCTTTTTGGGAAAAAGACCTGAACGGGCATTCCATCACACACTGGATTAATGATGGCTTGATGACTATTTTCTTTTTATTAATTGGATTAGAACTGGAAAGGGAAATTTACCACGGTGAATTGTCTAATATTAAAAATGCCTCTTTACCCATCATGGCTGCTTTGGGCGGGATGCTGGTTCCTGCCGCTATTTTCCTGGTTTTAAACTTTGGAACGGCAACTCAAAACGGAGCAGGAATTCCGATGGCAACCGATATTGCTTTTGCAATTGGAATTTTATCTCTTTTAGGAAAAAAAGTTCCCTCATCGCTAAAAGTTTTTTTAACAGCCTTAGCCGTTATTGATGATCTGGGTGCTATAATTGTTATCGCGATCTTTTACACTACCTCAATAGCCTTTGTAAATCTTGCAATTGCTTTAGGAATCTGGATCTTCTTATTTGTGCTGAACCGCATGAAAGTTCAAAACCTGATTCCGTATTTAATTGGAGGTGTCGTAATGTGGTATTTCATGCTAAACTCAGGTGTTCACGCTACCATTACGGGTGTTATTCTGGCGTTTGTAATTCCGTTTGGAAATGGCGATGAAAACTCTAGTTCCTATAGACTGCAGCACTTTTTACACAAACCCGTTGCCTTTGTTATTTTGCCTTTGTTTGCTATAGCCAATACTTGCATTGCTATTCAGTCAGACTGGCACGAAGGTTTGAACCACCCAAACACGTACGGAATTATTCTGGGCTTAGTAGTCGGTAAGCCTTTAGGTATTTTACTTTTCTCGTCTATTGGTGTAAGTCTTGGATTATGCAGTTTGCCTAAAAGCTTAAAATGGGCTCATATACTAGGTGCCGGAATGCTGGGTGGAATTGGTTTTACCATGTCCATCTTCATAACCATCCTGGCCTTTACAGATCATGAAACTATTATTTTCTCTAAAATAGCTATTCTGATCGCCTCTGTGCTTTCGGGGCTTTTTGGATTGTTTTATCTGAAATACACTTTATCAAAGAAAAAAATCGCATAGTTTTTCAAAAGAGAATCAATTGTCAAAAATTTGAATAAAAATAAAAATAAAAAATCCCAAATTCCAATTTACTAAAACTTGGAATTTGGGATTTTTAATATTGGGATTTAATGCCTATCCTTTAATCTGTTTCAAAGAGGTTTTAATTCCTTTTATCAAAGACGAACTGAAACCATTGTGCTCCATTTCGTTCAAACCTACAATTGTGCAGCCCTGAGGCGTCGTAACACGATCGATTAATTGTTCCGGATGTACTTTCTCCTCCAGTAACATTTTCGCTGCTCCTTTGACCGTTTGAGCCGCAATTGCCAATGCGGTATTAGAATCAAATCCGATTTCAATACCTGCCTGCATAGAAGCACGAATATATCTCAAAGCGTATGCTGTTCCGCAGGCACCAAGTACCGTTGCGGCATCCATTAATTTTTCATCGATAACCGGAGCAGTTCCAAGATCCTGAAATAACTCAACAATTGGTAATGCTTTATCCCTGTCTTTTTCAGGAAAAGAGATACAAGTCGCCGATTCACCGAACTGCGCTGCTATATTGGGCATAATTCGCACTACCGCAAATTCATTGTTTGTTTTTAACTGAAGCATATCCAAAGACAATCCGCTTACAGCCGAAGCAATTGTTTTTCCTTTTATTACGGGTAAAATCTCCGCCAGAACTACATCTACCTGATACGGTTTTATGGTTAAAATAACCACATCGGCTTCCTGAATAGTATGTTTATTGTCTGAAGAAACCGTAATTCCATACTCTGTTAAATACTGAATACTGGCCGTGTTTCTTCTTGTGACGGTAACCTGGTTGTGTTTAGAGAATTTGGCAATTCCCAAGGCAATAGAAACCCCAAGGTTTCCTCCTCCTATAATGTGTATTTTCATACTGGTTGTTTTTTGAATTATTGTTGGTTGATTAATAGCTTTAAATCATTTCAATACAGCAGCAATTGAGTGTAATTCATTTTTACTTCAATAAAGTTTTTATGAATTACACCATCAATAGGCTGTATTTGGTTTTTATAATAACTTCCCTTTTAATAGTAAGGAAGCGATAGTAAAATAGATCACTAATCCCGTTACGTCGACTAAAGTAGCCACAAACGGTGCTGATGAAGTTGCGGGGTCCAGTTTGAGTCTTTTTAACAAAAAGGGTATCATAGATCCCGAAAGCGTTCCCCATAAAACAATAAAAACTAAGGAAAGAGAAACGGTCAAACCAATTGTTAACCAATGTTCTCCATATTCATAAAGACCGGTTTGTTGCCAAACCAGAATCCTGATAAAACCAACAATACCCAGAATAGCACCCAGTAAAAAACCTGACGCGATCTCTTTCTTCATTACATACCACCAGTCTTTTAAGGTAAGTTCTTTCAATGCCATAGCACGAATGATAAGGGTCGCTGCCTGTGATCCCGAATTTCCTCCACTCGAAATAATAAGCGGAACAAATAAGGCTAAAACTACTGCTTTCTCAATTTCGCCTTCAAAGAAACCCATTGCCGAAGCCGTAAACATTTCTCCAATAAACAAAACCACTAACCAAGTGGCTCTTTTTTTGACCATTTCGCCCAAACGTGTCTGAACGTATGGCAATTCAAGAGCTTCCAATCCCCCGAATTTCTGAATATCTTCGGTATCTCTTTTCTCAATTTCGTCCTTTATGACGTCAATAATATCATCAATCGTAATTCGGCCCACTAAACGTCCCAGTTCGTCTACCACCGGAATTGCCTCCAGGTCGTATTTATCCATCATTCTGGCGACTTCAACATCGGGTGTTTCTACGTTTACAGAATACAGTTTTCTGATATATATATCGGAGATTTGTGTTTTGGTCGATGTTGTCAACAGGTCCTTAAGCGACAATCTGCCTTTAAGTCTGTTTTCATCGTCAACAACATAAATAGAATGTACTCTGGAAACATTTTCTGCCTGAATACGCATTTCTTTCACACAAGTCAGTACGTTCCAGTTTTCGTTGACTTTCACCAACTCTTTGTGCATGATACCTCCGGCAGTATCTTCGTCGTAACGCAATAAATCAACGATTCCTTTTGCGTGTTCTACGTCCTGAAGCTCCGAGATTACCTCTGCTTTTCTGTCTTTTGAAAGTTCACCAATAATATCTGCCGCATCATTGGTTTCAAGTTCATCCAGCTCTTCAGCGATTTCTTTTGGCGAAAGTCTGTTTAAGATTTGTTCACGCAAATCATCCTCTAATTCCAGAAGAATTTCGGCTGTTTTTTCGCTATCTAAAACCTTAAAAATATAAGTTGCTTCATCAATGTCAATTTCATCGAGGATTTCAGCGAAATCCGCATGGTGCATGTCATTTAATAAAAATTCAAGCTCCTTATTGTCTTTAGCTTGGATGAGTTGAGCAATTTTTTTAATTAGCTCTTTACTTATTTTAAACTCCATCGGCTTCTATTTTTTGAGTCAAAGCAATAAATTCTTCTACACTAAGTTGTTCCGGACGTTTATCAAAGATAGTGTCTTCTCGCAACTTATCGGTTAAATTTAATGTTTTCAAACTGTTACGTAATGTTTTTCGTCTTTGCTGAAAAGCCGTTTTCACTACTGTAAAAAACAACTTTTCTCCGCAGGGAAGGCTATAGTCTTCCTTTCGGGTCATTTTCATCACACCCGACTTGACCTTGGGCGGAGGAATAAAAACGTTTTCATCTACCGTAAACAGATACTCTGTAGTATAGAAAGCCTGGGCCAATACGGATAAGATTCCGTATGCCTTTGAGCCTTTTTTCTCGCAGATACGTTCTGCAACTTCTTTTTGAAACATCCCCGAAAATTCCGGAATCTGATGTTTGAATTCTAAAGTTCTAAAAACAATCTGCGTCGAAATATTATAAGGGAAGTTTCCGATAATAGCAAATTGCTTGTTCTCGTAAACCTCGTTAATATTGTATTTCAGGAAATCCTGAGAGATAATTTTATCTTTTAGTTTTGGATAATTTTCACCTAAATACACCACTGATTCAGTATCGATCTCGATTACATGTGTATTAATTGGTTTGTCAAGCAAATACTTAGTCAACACACCCATCCCCGGTCCTATTTCTAAAACCTCATCATATCCGTTAAGGCTTAAGGTATCTGCAATCGCTTTGGCGATACTTTCATCCTTCAGGAAGTGTTGTCCTAAATGTTTTTTGGCTTTTACTTTTTCCATTCTCTTTTCTAGATTCTTAGATTGTTAGACTTCTTAGATTATTAGACATTCAAAATACCGAATAATCCAAAAACCAAATAATCTATTTCTTATTTTGTTTGCCATAAAGGCACTAGGGTCTTTTGCTACAAAGGCGCTAAGACACAAAGTTTTATTTCTTCTTTTCCAAATCAATTACAATTATAAAATTGTCTTTGTTTTTATCCACTTTATTTTTCACAGGAAATCTGCTTATTCTTTCACATAAGCGCAAAAAACTATAAAACCGCTCTGTTTTAGACAGCTTCAAAAAATCTTCCTGTCGCTGTTTATTACTTTCTTCTAAGGTTTGAAATCGAATCTCCATTTTTCCCTAGATTAGATTTTTAATGTTCTGAAATCACTTCTAACTCTGTTCTGAAAGAAAGCATTTTGTCGGCAAACAACCCTAGTGCTTCTTTATGAAACTCAGGTTCGTCTTCGATATAATAGCGATCCAGAGTCTCCTTACTGTCTGTAACATACTGAACAGAATATGTAATTCCGCCCATTTCTTCCTCTATCATTACTCTGACAATTCTCGCCGAAGAAAACTTCTTTGTGGCTAAAATTTCAGGTATGTGTTTTTCCTGCATCCACTTCAGCCATTGGTCGTGAACACTCTCGTGTATATTGGTGGTAACGTTGTAAATTATCATTCTTTTTAAAGGTTCTGAGATTCTAAGGTTCTAAGGCTCTGAGTTTTTTTATCCACTAAATCCTTAAAAACAAATCATCGTATTGCTAATTCTCTTTTTTTTGAATTTGGAATTTGCTTTTTTTTGGCATTTACAAATTCTTGTCTCCTCTTAACTGTCGGTATTTTTTTCTCGCATCTACAAAATAGATACTGTCCTGATGGTTAAAAATTACCTTCTCATATAATGGCTTCGCCTTTTCTGCATCATGCAGTTCATCGTCGTAAATTTCTGCTGAGAAAAACAAGGCTTCGTCTACATAAATTCCATCACCATGATGCTCAATAATCTGCTGATACTGCCCTAAAGCCGAGGTATAATCCTTCAGGCTTTCGTAAATCTTACCTAAACGCAACATTGTAACAGCTTCTATTTCCTGTCCTTTAAAGCTTTTCAATATCCCCTGAAACTGAGCAATTGCTTCCTGCTTTTTATTCTGGTACATTAAAAAATCGCCTTTGGCAAACTGCTTTAATGCGGTTTGTGTTGAATCGGCAACCGTATTATCGTTGATCAGTAAAAAATACTCGAGCGCATCATTGGCAATTAATTGCGTATTTGCAGCTTTCAATTCTTTAAACTGTTTCAAAGCCCATTCAAAATCGCCTTTGTAATAACTCGTTTTGGCTGCTTTTAAACTCGCTTCGTGCGCCATGACATCATTCTTTAAATCCAATTGAATTTGAGAATAATAAATCAGCGCCTGATTGAATTTTTCCTCTAAAAGCAGGATGTCAGCCAACTCCATCTTTGCATCAGCCTGCTGATAAGCATTCAAATTTAACTCCAGCGCTTTCTTAACAATTTCCTTGGCTTCTTCGGTCTTTTTAAGATTAAAGGCCAGAAAATGCGCCTGAATTATTTGCAAAGATAAGGTAAAAGGAGTTATTTCATAGGTTGTAAGCAATTGTTGTAACTCGGTACTAATAATTGCATAGTCTTTTTCCTGTGCTTTATCGATTTTAATCTGCATCAGAGACGAATTTGTCTGAATGAGTAAATCAAGATCTTTGGTGTTCAGAAGGATAAAATTCAGAATTTCTTCTGCTGTTTCGGTGTCGTCCTCATTCAATGCAAACTGTCCTAAATTAACAATACTCGAAAGTGATTCGGGTTCCCGTTTGTAGATTGCTTTTTCCTGAATGAAAGCTTTTCCGAATTCTTTTTGCTGTACATAAAACCAACTCAGGTAATGATTCCAAAACACATCCTGATCTTTTTGTGTTTTCAAAATCAAAGCTTTACGCATCGCATCTTTAAAAGCCGTATTATCGGTTTCACCATTCATGAAACGCGATAGTTGTGTCTGAATTAAATTGGCATTCTGTGGATTCTTATACGATTCCGTCAGCAAAAGATCAATCATCTGATCGGTTTTTCCCAACTGTCCGTACAACATTCCGATTTGAAAGTTGAAATTGTAATTGGGCTGCACCAGCATTGCCGTCTGATAAGCACTTAAAGCATATTCAAGCAATACTTTTTTCTCGAAAGAATTGCCCACTCCGTAAACATCATTCGGATTGGTTTTGATTTTTTCGATCGCCTGTTCGTAGTAGCTTTTGGCTTTGGCATCGTTTTTTTGCAGTTGAAAATTATATCCCAATTCTACCAAAAAAACGCCCTGCTTGTATTTGTTGTAGCGATCCTGAATTACTTTTTGTGCTTTCTCAAATTGCTGTAACTGCTGATAACAATCGATCGTTCTTAAAAAGTATTGGGTATTGGATGGTGCGCTATTTAAAAGCTCTTCGTAACTGATTTTGGCCTTTTCAAAATCACCTTTATCGTAATAATACTGTGCAAGCTGTTCATTCTGTGAAAATGCAAAAGTAGACCAGAACAAAACGATATAGATGATGCAGTTTTTCATATTTTAGTCTTTTATATACTCGGTAATGATCTAATTTTCAACAGCTACTAAAAACCTCAACTGTAACTGTAAACATATACGGCTTACTGAACGTCGTGACTGTAAACGGTAGCTTTTGATTTCCAGACAATCAATCCCAAACCAATCAAAATAAAAGGAATACTCAATATTTGTCCCATATTAATTGGCATACTGTTTTCGAAAGCTTCCTGATTTTCTTTGAAAAACTCAATTATAAATCTCGCGAGAAACAATAACATCAGGAAATACCCGAAGATTAACCCATCGGCTTTTCGAATTTTCTCTGACTTGTACATTGCATACAAAATTACGAAAATCAACAGATAAGCAAATGCTTCATACAGCTGGGTAGGATGTCTTGGAATCATGTCGTCTCTTTGAAAAACAACACCCCAGTCTCCATTGGTAGGTTTTCCGTAAATTTCAGAATTCATAAAATTCCCAAATCGGATAAAAGCTCCTGTAACCGGAACTCCAATTGCCATTTTATCTAAAAGCCATAAGAACTTCACTTTATATTTTCGACAATACAAAACCATCGCAATTAAAACTCCGATTGATCCACCATGACTCGCCAGTCCCTGATATCCAACAAATTTGTAAACTCCGGCCACTTTCTGAATGGGTAGCAAAATTTCTATAGGATGTTGTAAAAAATAGGATGGTTCATAAAAAAAACAGTGTCCTAATCGCGCTCCCAAAATTGTCCCAACGATTACATAAACCAGTAAACTATCGAGATTGTCCAGTGAAAGATTTTCTTTTTTGTAAATGTTTCGCACAATAGCGTAGCCCAGTAATAACCCACAGGCAAAGAAAGCACCATAATATTTTAACGGAAAACTATCTGTTATCCAAAAAATAACGGGATCTGCGTCCCAATTTAAAATCCCTTTCATCTTCCTTTTTTTTTAGTTGTAGTTCTTAGTCTAAATTAAGAAACCTAACAGATTTTGGAACCTGTTAGGTTTAATTCTAAGTACTGTAAAATTTAGTTTATAATATCAAATCCACAATAAGGTCGTAATACTTCCGGGATTACAATTCCTTCCGGGGTTTGGTAATTTTCTATGATTCCGGCCAAAACTCTTGGCAATGCCAATGAACTTCCGTTTAAGGTATGTGCCAGTTGGTTTTTCCCGTCTTTGTCTTTGAAACGCAATTTCAGACGATTGGCCTGGAAAGTTTCAAAGTTAGAAACTGAACTGATTTCTAACCAGCGATCCTGTGCTGTAGAAAACACTTCGAAATCATAAGTCAAAGCCGATGTGAAACCCATATCACCACCACACAAACGTAAAACGCGGTACGGTAATTTTAATTCTTTTAAGATGTCTTTTACATGCTCTACCATTCCGTCTAATGCTTCATAAGACTTCTCAGGGTGTTCAACACGTACAATTTCTACTTTGTCAAATTGGTGTAAACGATTTAATCCACGTACGTGAGCTCCATATGAACCAGCTTCACGACGGAAACATGGCGTATAGGCGGTATATAAAACCGGCAATTCACTTTCGTTTAAAATTACATCACGGAACAAATTTGTAACCGGAACCTCAGCTGTTGGAATCAAATACAAATCATCAATTGTTGAATGATACATTTGTCCTTCTTTGTCCGGTAACTGTCCTGTTCCATATCCTGAAGCTTCATTTACCAAATGCGGTACCTGAACTTCATTGTATCCGGCAGCCGTATTTTTATCTAAAAAGTAATTGATCAAAGCACGCTGCAAACGGGCTCCTTTACCTTTGTACACCGGAAATCCTGCTCCTGTGATTTTTACACCCAGTTCAAAATCGATGATATCGTACTTTTTTACCAATTCCCAGTGTGGCTGTGCACCTTCATGCAAAACCGGAATATCTCCTTCCTGAAAAACATTTAAATTGTCATCCGGTGTTTTTCCTTCCGGAACAATATCAGCCGGTAAATTTGGTAAAGTGTATAATTTATTGGTTAATTCGGCAGCTAAAGCTTCTGCTTTTTCGCCCAATTCTTTGCTTTTTTCTTTTAAGGAAACTGTTTTTTCTTTTAAGATTGCCGCTTTTGATTTCTCTCCCGCTTTCATCAATTCCCCTATATCTTTGGATAATTTATTAGATTCAGATAAAGTGTTGTCTAATTCTACTTGTGTTGCGCGACGGTTTTCGTCTAATTGCACCACTTCTTCCACAACGCTTTTAGCATCGATATTACGTTTTGCTAAAGCCTTGATTACTTTCTCCTGATTCTCTCTAATAAATGCGATTTGTAACATAGCTTGTTTTTTATAACTATTGTATTTTTTTATAATGGAAGCAAATTTAAGGAAATGTTTCCTAAGATCACGACAAAGTTGATTCTAAAGTTATTTCGAGAGTTATTACACAGCGATACACGAAATATTCGCAGAGCTGCGCAAAGAATTTTATAGAAACCCGTTATTTAACACATAGCAACAAGGGTTCTGTATCTATAAACAAAGGGATTTCACTTCATTTAAATGCACATAATCTCTTATGTGAAAGAAATATATTTCTTTTTTGTTCTCTTTTTTACACCTAAAATCTATGATTCAATGTGTTGAATGTTTTTTTGTTAATTATGGCCAACGCATTAAACACATCTCAAAAATAATATGTGTCGAGCCGATGGCTCTTTTATGGTTATGATTATTTTTTACGACGGATTAAAATCCATCGCTACAATATTGGTCGAGCCGACGGCTCTTTTATCGTTATGCTTATTCTATACGACGGATTAAAATCCGTCGCTACAATATTGCTCGAGCTGATGGCTCTTTTGCAACGTTAATCTTTATCTTATGAAAACCTATTTGGACATGGATTGTTATTCATTAACAACAAAAACAACCGCATAAGTAAGTTCCGAAGGAACAACAAATTTTGTAACAACGGATTTTAATCCGTTGAAAATAAAGCGTCTTCAAAATTAAGTTCCGGAGGAACGATACATTTCGCAACAGCTTTAACCACAACAATGATTTTCAATTCATTTTAATACATAACGACAGAGGTCCTGTATCCTCAAAAAGGCGTTTCAATTCATTTACAAGCCTATTCATTACTCTTTAATCACCCTAAAAGTTACTGTCGAATCTGCTGTAGTCACTTTCAGCACATAAAATCCGGAAGATAAAGTCGAAATATCTATTTTTCCATCAGTACTTTTGCCTTTTAAAACGGTAACAGATTCAAAATTAAAAAACTCATAATCGAAGCTTTCGGCATCAAAATCTTGTATTGAAATCACCGTTTTTGCAGGATTCGGAAAAACAAAAGGCTTTTTGGTAATTGCAATATCCGACCGGGTATTCTGGCACGCGCTTTCTAATAAAGAGGGCAAATCTGTTTCGTCATACACTAAACTATAATTGAGTTCTTTTGCTTTCTGAAACCATTCGCAGGCTTTTTTGTACTTATGCTGATCCAGATAAATGATGCCGAGATTTTTCATGGCATACGAATTGTTTTTGTCTCTTTCTAATACCGATTTCAAATCGGCAATTCCTTTCTCTGATTCTCCTAATTTATGATACAATAAACCGCGGACAGTTCTTAAATCTCTGCCTCCGTAGGCCGAAGTTTGTTCGGTAATTACTTTTTCAGATACAAAAGCTAAGGCAACATTTTCCATTGCTTTCTCATATTCTCCGCTATCGCTGTACAGTCGTGCAAGTCCCCATCTTGCGTATGGGTGATCCGGTTTTACCGCTATGATTTTCTCCAAATAAAAACGTGCCAGATCGTCTATCTTTCTGCGTTGAAGCAATGACGCAAAGTTGTACAGAATACGCAAATCGTCGGGAGCACTCTTTATTGCTTTATGGTAATACTGAATCGCAAAATTATCCATTTCACGCGAAGCATAAAGAAATGCTAAACGGTCATACAGTTTGCTTCTAAACAGATCCTTTTTTTGTTCTAATGAATCGGCCAGAGCGATACTTTTATTTTTCGGATCTTTATCAACCGCATATTCTACCTTTTTCAAATCTTCAAGAGCCAAAGTAATATTGCCAAGACTCACGCTTAACACACCGCGATTGTACATATCATTAACTTTTGTGGGATTGTAATTGGTTTTAACATTGATTTCGGTAAGCAGCTTAAGAGCCTTTTTTACCGTTTCTTCCCTGTCTTTAGTAAACGGCAGTTTATGATCGGTTCTGCTTATTTGTTTTCCATGCGAAAAATTCCAGGTGACTAATTTCTCTCCTTGTTGGTTGTACTGAAAACAATCGGAATCTTTTAGACCTTTTTCGTCATAATAAAAAACCTCATTTAATTTTCCATTCGGATAATAGGTTTTGGTACTGTCCGGATTGTTATCTGGTCCGTACCAAATTTGTACCGAAACGACATGATCGTCATAATAATAACGAGTAACATTATCAGCGGCATCCGTACCTTTTACCTGAGCTGATAAGGCAACAGGCAAAAACAACAGGGCAAAGGTTCTTTTTATACAGCTGAAAATTTGTGCGCTCAAAATTTTATTGGTTATGCAGAAAATGCATTTTGGGTAAAATTATTTGTTTTCTATCAATAACATTTTCAATTCATCGGTTTTTAAATAAGCCGCAAACCTGCCTGATAACAACAAAACTTCTCTTTCTTCGAAAAAACTTTACGGCTTCGCGCCATAGCTAGACTAAAAACTAAGCCCTCTTAATCTCATGTCCCACAAATTCCTCCAAAGTCGCAAACATATCGTCTACAGAAAGGACTTCAAAATCGGGATGATTTTTTAAGAAGTTAGCATTCAAGGTAACCAGATTTTCCTCTAATTCATAAAACGTATCGTTGTTCAGCAAATCACGTGTTGGATTAACGCCTTCCAGTTTTCCGCTTACAAATTTATTAAGCTTTACACTGCTCATCAATTTGACTTTTTTGCTTTGCTGCTGGAACAACTCCAGGTGTTTTTCGGCACCAATCAAAGCCAGCCCTTCTTCAATAAGTTCGTTTAACTCTTTATTCCAACCCGATTTATAGACAAACTGAGCAAAATTCCCTTCAACATATTGCGAATAGTAATAATCCAGATAATAACTCATCAGGGCATCTTCATGAATAAATTCGTCATCAACCCCTTCTTCACGCATTAAATTGATTACCGAAATGTTTGAGTGAATCACATCCTGAAGATTTTCACTGTTCATTGCCGTTTCAGAAACTATTATTCTACCAAATTCCTCCATTTTGATTTTGTTTTGAGATTGATTTGCAAATTTCGGAGAAATAATAATAGGAATGAGAATATTTTTTTTGGCGTTTCCCTCCGGGCCGAGCTATCCGCTGCAAGTCCTCGCACTTCCTTTGTCAGGCTGCGGGCTTTTCGCTACTATCCCTAACGCACATTCGTGTTTATAATAAGAGATCGTTTTGAAGGAAAAAATATTATTTTAGCATTGAGAACAAAACTGGGCATCCGGAAATTGAAGTTTTTGGATATCATGATATTGAAGAGTTCAACTACTATCAGAACTAAACAATCTTTACGCTTAAAAAATATAAATTGAGAATAACTACTAATTCAGAATTTGAAGAGACGTTTTCTTTCCTAAAAAGAATGGGGAACACAATCCCGAACGCAAAGGCCTCTTTCGAATTATTAAAAGATTTGAATCCGGAAACTGCGAATTTACAAGCTGAAATTCTGATTTCTGCGATCCATAAAATCCAGTATCAATCTAACACCAATAGTTATTTCTACTTTTATTTCCCGATAGTCAGTCATATCCTGTATTACAAACCTCAACAAGAAACAGCTCTTTTAAAATTTTTAGTAGGTCCGAACTTCGCAAACGGAATCTCCGAAGTGGATGAAATGATTTCAATTATCAAAGGAGCAATGGATTTTAAACTGAAGGAAAACAATTTTTATTTAACCCCGGAAAGCCAATTTTGGGTTATAAATGAACTTCAAAAATTAGAAACAGAGATTCAAAGAGAATATAGACAGCTGTTGGAAAGAACTGGAGGAATAAAAAGTATGTTCCAATTTAAACAGCATCCGATTCATCACTATTCTTCTTTTCATTCATTTTTGCCACTAAAGCTTTCAAACGCAAAGCCTGCGCTTTTTTTTCTTCCTGAAGCTTAACCTTTTTTCGTTTTAGTAATTTGGTATGCAAAGCCTTGTTTTTGCCATTTTTTTCGGGTCCTTTTGCCATAATGAATGTCCTTATAATTAGTTTTACAAAGATAAAGAACTAATTGCAAAGACGATTAATTACTAACTTTGAGCAGAGAATAAAATTATAAACACATAGAAACATCGTTTTTGTTTGCTCAAAAAAGACGTTTCGCTTAATTTTAATGCACAGAGCTGGCTATGTAAAAGAAAGATGTTTCCTTTTGCCTTCTATATTTCGCTAAACCTATGTTTCTATGCGTTGGAATATCCTTTTTTCATTCAATGCACTAACTTAACCCAAAATGACACCAACCTTCTTCGATACCCAGGAAAAATTCAGAACATGGTTAGAAAAACATCATCAAAAAGAAACCGAACTTTTAGTTGGTTTTTATAAGGTGAGCAGTAAAAAACCGTGTATGTCGTGGTCAGAATCGGTAGATCAGGCGCTATGTTTTGGCTGGATCGACGGCATTCGAAAATCGATCGATAATGAAAGTTATACGATACGGTTTACGCCCCGAAAGAAATCCAGTATCTGGAGCGCCATCAACATCAAAAAAATCGAAGACCTCACCAAAGCCGGACTCATGATGCCCGAAGGTCAAAAAGCTTTTGAATTTAGATCTGAAGAAAGATCCAAAATTTATTCGCACGAAACTGCCCCTTCAGTTCTTAGTCCCGAATTTGAGAAACAGTTTAAAGCACACCCAACTGCCTGGGAATATTTTGATAACCAAGCGCCCTCGTACAAAAAAGTAATGATTCACTGGATTATGACTGCCAAGCAGGAAAAAACCAGGCTTTCGAGATTAGAGAAAGCCATACAAATAAGTGAAGAACAAAAACGAATGTTATAAACGCTGTTGTTTTGAAATGCTATAAACTGTAACTTTATTCCGTTAAAAAAAAGAAAAAGCGATGAAAGGAAGAACAGCATTGGAATATTACGTTTTAGATGTATTCTCAAATAAAAGCTACAAAGGCAACCCGTTGTCGGTCGTTTTTACGGATGGTAATCTAGACATCGAAACTTATAAAGATATTGCAAAAGAATTTGGCTATTCTGAAACTTCATTTGTTTATTACTCCAAAGATCAAAAAGCGCTAAATGTGCGTTCGTTTACACCTATCGGTTTTGAAATTGATGGCGCAGGACATAATTTATTGGGTGCCGTTTGCGGAGCATTGCTAAAAGAAATACCCATTTTTGAGGAACAGGACGAGCACAACCGTTTTGTAATCATGAAGAATTCTCCAATACCAATCACCGTAAGCTTTGATCCTAACACACTTGATCCTATCGTGCAAATGCACCAAAAATCGGCTGAGATTAAACGAGAAATTCCAACTTATAAAATAGCCGTAGCACTGGGTTTAAAGATTGAAGACTTGGACAGTAACGACTTTGTGCCTACCATTGTAAAAACCGAAGTTGCCCACACTATGGTTCCAATCAAGAACAGTCAATTGCTGAACGAATGTGTTCCCGATAATAAATTGCTAATCGAGATTTCGAAAGAATACCAATCCGAAGGTTTTTATTGTTTTACCATTAGTCCAAATGAAGACCATATTGTCGAAACACGATTCTTTAATCCGATCATCGGAATAAACGAAGACCCTGCTACCGGAACCGCCGCCGGACCACTGATTGGCTTTTTGACTCAGAAGAAATTTACGAAATCCAATCACGAATATAAAATTCTACAAGGAGTTAAATTAAAACAAGCGTCGATGATTGAAGTCATGAACAGAGCCAATGATATTTTGGTTGGAGGTTCGTCTGTTATAACAATGCGCGGAGAACTATACTTATAATACCTCCGTTTTTTAAAATTAAACCTTTAGATCATAATGCCTGATTTTAAAAATAAAACATGGGTACTCAGCGATTTTATACCATTCGTACAGGCAAAAAAAGATCGCGCTCTTACCTACGACAGCAACTATTATTACAGTGTTTATGTGCCGGATCATATCGATTCTCTTTCAGCTGAAATGACCGTGTACATTGGAGACACCTCTGAAATTGACGACGATGATAACGAAATTTACCCTCCGGAGGTTCTTGAAATAAATTTTTGGTTTGGGTATTCCTGCGATAATTTTCAGGATGTTATTGATTTGGCGACAAAACAAAACCAAAAAGTTAGTATTTCTCAAATAGTTGCCTGTCTCAATCATTACAGCCAATACGATAACTTCTTAGATATAAACTAAAAAAGCTGCACATGATGCAGCTTTTTTTTATGAAAAACAGGAACTTTTATTTTTTAATTTCCTTTGGTAATGTTGGTTTCTGCTGAGGCGGAATTCGTTTCTTTAAAAACAGAATCTGTCCTAAATGGCTGGATTGATGCTCCATAACATGAAACCAGCAATATTGGTTTGTCCAATCGTATCTTTGCTGAACTTCAGCAAACCAGGCATCATCTCTTTTCTTTAATTCCTCAATAGTTTTAGCTCTTACTTCATTATAAATATCTAAATAATATTGTACGTCGTGCCCCTTAAATTCATCACGTCCGCCCTGATCTAAGTTTAAGGCAGCATCCCATTTTTTCTTCTCTTCTTCATTAAACCCTCTGTTTTCGAAGGTAAAAACCTGATAATACTTTTCGGCAGCCGCAAGGTGCATTACCAATGATCCGATTCGGTTGGCTTGTTCGTCATGCAAATAATCAATTTCGTATGGACTCATATTCTTCACCGCTCTTTCTACACGAGCCTTAAGGTCTTCAAGCATCGATATCATGTCTCCAATTTTTGGCGATGCGCCTTCCACATTCCCAATTTTCGCTTCTAATCTTGGTTTAATACCGCTTCCTTCCAGCAGCAAACTGTTTTTACCGTCGGTACTGGATTTGTCAAGTGTAATTTTATACTCTTTCACTTTTACATAAGCATCTTTTGAAATGCCCAGACCCCATTTCGGAATCTCACCATTTTTTAAAGGTGTTTCAAAACTTGGATTTAAAACTGCCAATGGTTCAAAAACACCTTTGTCGTTTTCGATCAGCAATTCGAATTTATCAAAATAAAACTTCCCGTTATACAAACAAAGACCTCCAAAACTCAATGATTTACTATTTTTATCGATGGTCCCTTCCACAGTATACGATTTCCATTCGTTTGATTTAACAGGTCTGTCACTCATATTATCAAAAAAACCGTCCTCGTCATTCTTGGTATCTACTCTGGCCCAAACTCCTGCCCAGGACTTAGGTTCGGTAGTCTCTACTTTTACCGATGCAATTACTCTG
This sequence comes from Flavobacterium sp. N502536, assembly GCF_025947345.1. Lineage (NCBI taxonomy): Bacteria > Pseudomonadati > Bacteroidota > Flavobacteriia > Flavobacteriales > Flavobacteriaceae > Flavobacterium > Flavobacterium sp. N502536. The sequence goes on from NZ_CP110011.1 coordinate 1,594,776, forward strand.
AACTTTTTCTTTACAGGAGATTGAATTTCTATCGTCTGATTGAAAGATGTCCAATCACTCGAAACCGTCTTTTGTGTTTGGGCATGAGCCAAAACAAAACATAAAAGCAACAAGGGGGTTACCAATTTTTTCATTCTTTATATTTTTAAAAATTTAGGTAAATATAACACACTTTTTTAAGGAAATAACTTATCATAATTGAGAAATTAAGCAAAAATGAAAACAAAAAAAGCCACATCAGTTTAGATGCAGCTTCTTTATCAGAATAACCAAAAACGATGTTCTTAGTTTGTTTTCATTGGTGGTAAATCAAATGCTTTTGACTCGTGTTCGAAATTATTACGGTGTCCGCCATCGCAAAAAGGCTTGTTTGCCGATAATCCGCAACGGCAAAGACCCAATGCAGATCTTCCTTGTAGTCCGTAAACAGCTCCTTCAGAATCCATGATTTCGAAATCGCCTTCTATTTTTATTGATCCGTTTTTATTGATAATCAGTTTTGTCTTGCTCATATTAATTGCCTTTTTCTTGTTTTTTTGAACACAAAGGTTGCGAAATAAATCCTGAAGATTTTAACAGGGATGCTAGTTTAAACTGGTTCTATTTTATGGGTTATTGTGCAGAGATTCGCAAAGATTAATCGTACTGTCCGGCTGAGCGAAGTCGAAGCCTCCTGTTAAGAGTCACTTTGCATGGCTTCGACTTCGCTCAGCCAGACGATCGGTACTATTGTCATTTCGACCGAAGGGAGAAATCACACTCGCTTATAGACAAAGATTGTGGAGTTCTTTTGTGATTTCTCCCTCCGGTCGAAATGACATAAAATGAGAAAAACTTCACGCCTTCACGACATCCAAAAAACAAAATTCTTCACGAATCTCTGTGCTTTTTCTCTGTGAAACTCCGCGCAATAACAAAATCTCAATTCTATTGCTTATTTTTGCACTCAATAAAATTGAGTTATGATACAGAATCCAAAGAGATATACTATTACGGCAGCCTTACCATACACCAACGGACCTATCCATATTGGCCATTTGGCGGGGGTTTACGTGCCTGCAGATATATATTCGAGATATTTACGTTTACAAGGAAAAGATGTTGCGTTTATTTGCGGAAGCGATGAACACGGTGTTGCAATTTCGATGAAAGCCAAAAAAGAAGGAGTTACGCCACAACAAGTTATTGATAAATACGACGGTGTGATCCGTAAATCGTTTGCTGATTTCGGAATTTCATTTGACAATTATTCCAGAACTTCAGCTAAAATTCACCATGATACGGCTTCGGAATTCTTTAGAACCCTGTATGATAAAGGCGATTTTATTGAAGAAATAACCGAACAATTGTACGATGCCAAAGCCAATCAGTTTTTAGCGGATCGTTTTGTGGTTGGAACCTGCCCGAAATGTGGTAATGAAGAAGCATATGGAGATCAGTGTGAAAAATGCGGATCGACTTTAAATGCGACGGACCTGATTAACCCAAAATCGACAATTACCGGAGAAACGCCAATCTTAAAATCAACGAAACACTGGTTTTTACCCTTGGACAGATATACCGATTTCTTAACAGAATGGATTTTGGTTGGACATAAAAACGACTGGAAACCCAATGTTTACGGACAAGTAAAATCATGGGTTGACGGCGGACTTGAGCCTCGTGCGGTAACGCGTGACCTTGACTGGGGAATTGATGTTCCGGTTGAAGGTGCCGAAGGAAAAAAATTATACGTTTGGTTTGATGCCCCTATCGGATACATCTCGTCTACTAAAGAATGGGCTGCCCGTGAAGGAAAAGACTGGGAACCTTACTGGAAAGACGAAGACACCAAACTAGTTCACTTTATAGGGAAAGACAATATTGTTTTTCACTGTATTATTTTCCCGGCGATGTTAAAAGCCGAAGGAAGTTATATTTTACCGGACAACGTACCTGCAAATGAGTTTTTGAATTTGGAAGGAAACAAACTTTCGACTTCTAAAAACTGGGCAGTTTGGTTACACGAATATTTAGAAGAGTTTCCGGAGAAACAAGATGTCTTGCGTTATGCCTTAACGTCAAACGCACCTGAAACTAAAGACAACGATTTTACCTGGAAAGATTTTCAGGCGAGAAATAACAACGAACTGGTAGCGATTTTTGGAAATTTCATCAATCGTGTAGTCGTTTTAACCAATAAATATTACGACGGATTTATTCCAAAACCGAATGATTTCAACGAAGTTGACGAGGCTGCTTTGGCAGAATTGAAAGCTTACCCGGCTGTTATTTCAAGTTCGGTTGAGCGTTACAGATTCCGTGAAGCTTTAGGTGAATTGATGAATGTAGCTCGTTTAGGAAATAAATATTTAGCCGACGAAGAGCCTTGGAAAGTAATGAAAGACAATCCGGAGCGTGTAAAAACTCAAATGTATGTAGCCTTACAAATCGCTGCTGCGCTGAGCATTTTGGCTGAACCGTTTTTACCTTTTACTGCCGCTAAATTATCCAAAATCCTGAAAAATGAAGGCAAACTGAAATGGAATGATGTTGCTGAAAATTCAGAATTGATTCCGGAAGGCCACCAAATAGGAGAAGCCGAATTACTTTTCGCAAAAATTGAAGACGAAGAAATTCAAAAACAAATAGACAAATTGGAAGCTACAAAAACCGCTAACCTTGCCGAAAGCAAACAACCTGAGCCACAAAAAGAACTCATTCAATTTGAAGATTTCGCTAAAATGGATATTCGTGTTGGAACTATTTTGGAAGCAGAAAAAATGCCAAAAGCCAACAAACTTCTGGTACTGAAAGTAGATACCGGAATTGATGTTCGTACAATCGTTTCAGGAATTGCAGAGAGTTTTTCTCCGGAAGAGATCATCGGAAAACGTGTTTCGGTTTTGGCCAACTTAGCGCCAAGAGCACTTCGCGGTGTAGAAAGTCAGGGAATGATCCTGATGACTACAAATGCCGAAGGAAAACTTGTTTTCATCAATCCGGATGCCGATGCTCCGAATGGTGAAACGGTAAACTAATTGATTTAATTAGAAAATATGACAATTTGATAATGCGATAATTTTCTAAATTTATAAACCCGACAGGTTTTAAAAACCTGTCGGGTTTGCTGAACAATTGTCCGAAATTTTCGAGGTCATTCTGGTAACGGAGACCGGCGACGATCAGGATCTGCGAACTAAAATGATGAACTGCATCAAAACCAGTAAGATGTTAGCGAAAGCGCTTGAACCATTTTCTGACCTGCAAATTAAAGAGGCCTGCGGTAAAATTTTGAATGCTTAACACTCTCTTAAACGCGTGAAATTGACAACTGATTCACGCGTTTTTCTTTTTTAACAACCTTTCTTTTCAGTTAAAGTTTACGAAAAAAACGATTAATAATTTTTTTTAAGTTTATAATATTCGTTATTTTACACCAAAAACACACCTTTTAACGAAAAAATCGTAAAACCATGCTAATCCGTTTTGTTGTCAGTAACTTTATGTCTTTCAAAGATGAGACAGAATTCAATATGCTTCCCGCAAAAGGAAATGGCTCTCGTCAACTCACTAATCATATAAAAAAAACCAAATCTGGCGTTGAAGTTTTAAAAACGGCAGCAATTTATGGGGCAAATGCAGCAGGAAAAAGTAATTTGATAAGAGCAATTGCCTTCTTGAAATCTATCGTAATAAATGATGTCGAACTATTAGTGCCGCAAAGCAAAAGATTCCGTCTTGATGAAACCTATCTTGATAAACCTTCAACTTTTCGAATTGAATATGAATACCAAGGAATTCATTTTGATTATGCTGTAGAAATTTTTAAAGGAAAAATAAAAGAGGAGTGGCTCTATTTAATAAATTCAGTTAAAAAAAACAACGAAGAACTTTTATTTAGAAGAAAGAATAAAGATGTTGAGTTCGGAGAATACTTTAAAAGCAAAGATGATGTTTCATTCGCTAAAAAATTCCTTAAAAAACAACTTAAAGACAATCAAACTGTTTTAAATAATTCCTATTCCCTTTTTGAAAGTACTAATATTTTAGATAAAATCTGTGAAGCTTTTTCAAAACTTCATACCGTTTTTCCAAACTCTATAAATATTGAATTTACTCAATCGGTTTTATTAGGAACTAAAAAGCTAGATTTCGTAAGTAAAATGCTCACAAACAGCAAAACTGGAATTGAAAAAATTGTACTAAGGAAAGTCGAGTCTGACTTATTCTTTGGATTAGACGATGTTAGTTTCAAAAACAATCTTATCGATCAAATTGAATCCAGCATTCAAAATGATGCAAACAACACAAAAGAAAAATCGCTTGTTTTTACATATAGAAATAAGCACTTTAGTTTCATAAGGGAAAATGACAAATACTTTGTTCTTGTGTTATGCACTCAACATGAAAATTCAAGTTTTGCATTTGATTTTAGTGAAGAATCTGATGGTACAAATAGGCTTTTCGAACTATCTCCAGCTTTCGAAGAATTATTGTATGAAGATGATTTTGTATATATTATTGATGAATTAGAAAGAAGCATGCATCCTTTATTAGCTAAAGAACTTTTAAAAACATATTCATTAAATTCAAAAACTAATAGTCAATTAATTTTCACCACTCACGAAAGCCATTTATTAGATGATAATTTGCTTCGCCGGGATGAAATATGGTTTACAGAAAAAAAATCTGATGGCAGTACAGAATTTTATCCGTTAAGTAACTTTAACCCTAGAGGTGACAAAGTCTTAGAAAGAGGTTATTTAGAAGGACGATATGGAGGAATACCATTTTTAGGAGATTTTTCAAAATTAATTACTGAAGAAAATCTTTTATAAATGGAGCGTAAGAGATATACATTAGATGATTACAACAAAAAGGCCTCTTTTAAAGACGCAACTAAATTCTTCATTGTTTATGAGGGAGAAGATAAGGAACCTAAATATTTCGGAACTTTTAATAATTTATTTTTTGAACCTAAAAAAGCCAGTATTTTACACGTTTTTGAAAAAGACACTAATATTAAGGGCTCTCAACCAAAAAAACTAATAGAAAGAGCAAAATCTTTTATTGAAAATCCACCTAAGGATTTACCTGTAACTCCGTCTGCAGATGACAAATATAGGTTTGTGCTTGATGTAGATCAACATCCAAAAGAGGAATATCCAGAACTAAAAAAATATTGCGAAAGTCTAATTGATGCAGATTTATTTATAAGCAATTATTGTTTCGAAATATGGCTATTATTTCATTTAGATGAACCAGAAAATATTATATGTAAAACTAGTAAAGAATCAAAAACAGAACTCGGAACAAAACATACCGATTCAAAAATAAAAAACTATCCTAAAGGGTATTTAACTCATGAATATCTTTTGAAAGCGATCGAAAGAGCTGAAAAAGCTGACGCAAATAAAGATGATTATTTTCCTGCTGAAAAGTCAACAAAAGTATACTTATTAATGAAGGAACTTCTTAAATACTCAAAAATTAATATTGAAGTTATTGATCCCAAAATAATATAAGCCTTTTGCTTTACAAATAATAAACAATGAAAATCACCAAACCAAGATTAGCCTTAATTTGCGGAATACTTTGTATTTCGATTTTTCCAATATTGGTTAAACTGAAACTGGCGCCCGGATTGATTTCGGCTTTTTACAGAATGTTTTTTGCTGTGATTTTACTTTTACCTTATGTAATCATCACCAAAAGTTTTAAACTTCCAAAAACGAAGCCTTTTCTTCTGGCGGTACTTTGCGGTATTTTATTCTCCTCAGATGTTGCAGTTTGGAATATTGCTATTCAGGATTCGAGTGCTACACAGGCTTCTTTACTTACCAATTTATCGCCGCTTTGGGTTGGAATTGGGTCTTTTTTCTTTCTTAAAATACGACCAGCCACCAATTTCTGGATCGGAACCGTGGTTTCGCTATTCGGGATGGTCACTTTGGTAGGCTTTAGCTTTTTTATGGATTTAAATTTTGATCAGGCCTTCTTGTTTGCCGTTTTATCGGGTATCCTCTATTCGATTTATCTTTTGGTGAGCAAAAAAGTACTATCTGATGTTGATGTTTTGTCCTTTATGACCATTAGTTTATTGGCTTCAAGCGTTTACTTGGCCGTACTTTGTTATGCTTTGAATCAGCCTTTCACCGGTTTTTCTGATACGGGTTGGTTTGTATTGGCACTTCAGGCGGTAATTTGCCAATTGTGTGCATGGCTTTCTATCAGTTACGCCACCCAGCACATGCGTGCCACAAGGGTTTCACTAAGTTTATTGAGTCAGGCTGTAATTACATCCATTTTAGCTTGGTTGTTTTTGGAAGAACAAATAACTTTACAAATGGTTTTCGGCGGAATCATTTTGCTCTTCGGAATTAGAATTACGTTCTATGATAAAACGATTTCTTTAAAGAAGCTTTTTTCTAAGAATTAGATTGAGTGCTGTTTGCCCGCGGATAAAACAGATTATACTGATTTACGCAGATTGATTGTGCCAAAATTCGTGAATTCGTGACGAAAAATTCTCCCGCAGATTTAGCAGATCTGGCAGATTATTCCAGAATCATTGAAATCATTTTAATCTGTGGCAAAAAAATTAGTGCTAATTCGTGCAATTCGTCGTAAAAAAACCTGAAACAAAGAAAACCTGAAACCTGAAACAAAAAAACATCCTTACCTATGTTACATAAAAACAAAATACCCAACTTAAAAGTAATCGCATTTGATGCTGATGACACTCTATTTGTAAACGAACCTTACTTTCAGGAAACAGAACATAAATTCTGTGCTTTGATGGAAGATTACCTTTCTCATCAGGGGATTTCGCAGGAATTATTCAAAATCGAGATCGAGAATTTATCTTTATACGGTTACGGAATCAAAGGTTATATTTTATCGATGATTGAAGCGGCCATAAACATTTCAGATAAAACCATTCCGATTGAGGTTATCGAAAAAATCATCCAATATGGAAAAGAGTTACTCGAAAAACCGATCGAACTGCTGGACGGAGTCGAAGAAACGCTAAAAACGCTACACGGAAAATACAAACTGGTTGTCGCTACAAAAGGCGACCTGAAAGACCAACACAGCAAGTTGCACCGTTCGGGTCTGGGGCATTATTTTCATCATATCGAAGTAATGTCGGACAAACAGGAAATTGATTACACCAAATTACTAGGACGTTTAGACATCCAGGCAGATGAATTTCTGATGATCGGAAACTCACTAAAATCGGATGTTTTACCCGTTTTAGGAATTGGAGGTTATGCGGTACACATTCCGTTTCACACCACCTGGGAACACGAAAAAATCAATCACAAAATAGAACATGCGCATTTCAGTTCTTTCGAAAAAATTACTGAAATCCTTCAGAACTTATTGTAATGAAAACACTTTTAGACTTAGAAAACTGGAATAGAAAAGAACATTTTGCACATTTCATTCAAATGGAAGAACCCTTTTTTGGCGCCACCGTTGAAATTGACTGTACGCAGGCTTATGAAACAGCAAAAAGTCTTCAATCTTCCTTTTTCATTTATTATTTACACAAAACACTCGCTGCTGTAAATGCAATTGAGAATTTTAAATACCGTATTTCCGGAGATCAGATCTACATTAACGATCGCATCGATGCCTCGGCTACTATCGGACGTGCAGACGGTACTTTTGGATTCTCGTTTATGGAATACAATCCCGACTTTAAAATCTTTCAAAAAACGGCTTTAGAAGAAATCGAACGCATTCAAAACACCACGGGTCTTTTTACAAGATCTTTTGAGAATGATAATTTAATTCATTTCTCGGCCATTCCGTGGTTGAATTTTACTTCGCTTTCGCATGCCCGCAGTTTTACCTTTCCGGACAGCTGTCCAAAGGTTTCTTTTGGAAAAATGATGACCTCGCCAACCGGAAAAAGAACCATCGCCATGTCTGTTCATGTGCATCACGCCTTAATGGACGGATTGCACATGGGACAGTTTGTTGATTATTTTCAGGAATTAATGAATCAATAACTCCAAAATAAAGGCTTAAATTTGGAATGATATTTGTCGATAAAAGCACATGAAAAAACTACTTCTTTTCTTGTTACTAGCCTATCAGTCAACACTGTTGAGTCAAACCATTTTGGCTTCCTATCCGCTAGATTTAAAAAGGTACGATCAGAACAATTACATCTTAAATGTCGAAGATAAGGCAACAAAGGATGTATTTGTTTTTGCTACAAACACTCAAAATCTCACTATTTTGAGATACAACAGTGCCTTGTTCTTAAAAGATGAATTCACATTATCGCGTACCAATCTCGAAAAGAGATCCATTATTGGCTATAGTTTCAGCCCAGACGGGAATCCAACTCTTTATTGGGCTTCCGAGGATTCTTCGGACATTTGGGTCATCAAATATTATCTAGAAACCAAAACCTATAAAATTTTAAAATTTCAATATCCCTCTTCAACTGAATATATCGTTGCTAAATTCCAAAGCAATAACTTATTCTATCTGCTTTCCAAAGACGTTTCGCGTCATACCTTGACGGCTTACGTTTTTAAAAACGGAATTGTGGAAGAACGCATATTTGATTTCTCTGCTTTTACTTTTCAGAATAAAAAAACCCAGCCTTTGTCTTTCAGCCAGATCATTCAGGAAAATCCAATTATAAAAATCGATCCGGACGACTATACTCCTTTAGACAAAGCCTCTAAAAAAAGTAAAATTTATATCGAGAACAATCATTTTATCCTGACGTTTGACCATAATCCAAAAGAAACACAGCTTTTTGATCTGAATTTGGAAAATCAGGATGTTATTGAAAAGAAAATTAAGCAGTCTGAGACTAAAACAGCTCGAAAAATAAGCAACTCTTTTTATTATGAAAAGAAACTTTATCAGATCAATGCCAACGAAGATGAACTGTTGCTTGACATTAGGAATTACGATTCAGACGAGCTTATAAAAAGCATCCGAATTGCAAAAGAAGATACGATTCGTTTTAAAACTTCTCCTTTGTTTGTTCAGCAAGGCGGCGAACGTCAACCAAGGACATTAAAAAACACCAAGAGATTTCTGCAGCATTTGTCGTCTTTAGAAATAGGCTTATCGGTTTATGAAAATGGAACAAGCACCTTTATGACACTGGGAGGAACACCACGTGTTGGTGGCGCTTATTACACGGTAATGAATGATACTTTTACCTGGGACTATCTGCCGGTTGTAAACGACGAAACCGTATTTTTTGAAACTGCTCTAGATGAAAAATCTGAATTTATTGGCAAAGATCCGGCGCCAATGGCACTTGACAATCTGTATTATTACCTCAACACCAATAAAAAAGTGATCTTGGAGAATGTCTTGAAATTTAACGATTATTACATTTTAGGCTATTACGATACCGGCTCCAAACAATACACGATGCGTAAATTCACTGATGGATTTCCGGACGATCAAATGCAAAATCCAATCATCGACAAGGCTACTTTTTCGAAACCTTTTTCTTTTGAAAAACCTTAAATTTATTGAGAATTAATCCAAATGTCTGATGTTTTCGGATTTGAAAAAAAGGGAATGGATTATTTTTTCTAACTTTACAAAAAAGACACATATTATGTTATCAAAAAATATTGAAACAGCTTTAAACAAGCAAATTCGCATAGAGGCAGAATCTTCGCAAACCTACCTTTCTATGGCTTGTTGGGCTGAAGTACACGGACTTGAAGGAATTGCTCAATTTATGTACACACAGTCAGACGAAGAGCGCGCACACATGCTAAAATTAGTAAAGTATGTAAACGAACGCGGAGGTCACGCTCAGATTACCGACCTAAAAGCACCTAAAACATCTTACTCTACCTTTAAGGAGATGTTTGAAACGCTTTACAACCATGAGATTTTTGTTTCAGAATCTATTAACGAGTTGGTACACATTACTTTCTTAGAAAAAGATTATGCTACCCATAATTTCTTACAATGGTACGTATCTGAACAAATTGAAGAGGAAGCTACAGCTAAATCGATCTTGGATAAAATTAACTTAATTGGAGACGACAAAGGCGGACTATACTTGTTCGACCGTGATATTCAACAGTTAACGGTTACCAGCTCGATCGCTATCAACCCAAAATAAAAAAAGTTAAAGTTTATTTAGAATATATAAAAATAACATTTTTCTTTTATATTTGCCTCTGTTTTTATAATACAGAGGAAAATTGAGCAAGAAAGAAAAAGACAAGGACAAAAAAAAGGATAAGAAGAAAAAGAAGAATAAAGCTGCTATCCTTGAGAACATTAAGAAGTTGGAAAACTGTAAATCTTCTTGTTGTGAGAAATACAAAAAAAGTGAAAAGAAACGTTGTTCACGTTGTCCTATGTTTGATTTATTCAAAAAAACGGCTTAACAATTATATACAAACCCACCATCTGGTGGGTTTTTTAGTTTAATGCCCTGAATACCCACAATAGAATAACTAGTATTCTTTTGAAAAATCCGTTTTTATCCGCGTCTTCGTGAAACGAATCCGCGTCATCTGCGTGACAATACAGAAGAAGCTCTTAACTTTTGCAATTGACTCGCACAATCCTTAAATCTTTGTGTAACTTTGTTGTTATCCGTTTTTATTTCTACGGTTAAAAACGAATTTCCTTATTTTTAATATAGATCCTCAAAAAGACGCAGCATTACTTATGGAAAACCAAATTACGATACCCAAATCCAGTCTTGATTTTCTGACTCAGGTTAAAAAAAACAATAACAAACCCTGGTTTGATCTGCACAAACCAAAATACTTAATCGAATTAAATCATATTGAAACCTTTGCAGGAGCTTTGCTTCAGGAGCTTTCTAAAACAGATGTTCTGGAAACAGCCTCGGGTAAAAAAAGTGTCTACCGAATTTATCGCGACATTCGTTTCTCCAAAGACAAAACTCCTTTTAAAACCTTCTGGGGAGGCAGCTATACCAGAGCCACAAAAGAAAGACGTGGTGGTTATTACTATCATCTCGAAAAAGGAAACAGTTTTCTGGCCGGTGGTTTCTGGGGACCCAACGCTGCCGATCTGAAACGCATCAGAGCCGAATTTGGTCACGATCCTCAACCCATGCAAAAGATACTGCAGTCAGAGTCCTTCGTGAACAATTTTGGCAGCTTACAGGGAGAACAGCTCAAAACAGCCCCTAAAGGTTATGATATAAACCATGAAGCTATTGATTTACTTCGCTACAAACAATTCCTCGTTATCAAACGTTTTACTGATGAAGAGGTACTAAGTCCTGATTTTCTGGAACAGGCCCTTGATACTTTCAAAAACATGAGACCCTTTTTTGATTACATGAGCGAAATTTTAACAACAGATACCAATGGCGCTTCTGTACTATAAATAAAAAATAAACCCGACAGGTTTCAAAAACCTGTCGGGTTTGATTATTAAATCGTGGCGTTATTTATTTCAACAATAAAATTTCGCTGACAACCACTTCGGTAATAAACTTTTTCTCTCCGTTTTTATCGTCGTAACTTCTATGCGTCAGTTTGCCTTCAACGGCAACCTCTTTTCCTTTCACGACAAACTTTTCGATAATTTCGGCTGTTTTGCCCCAGGCGGTAACACGATGCCATTCGGTTTGTTCGACCTTCTGTCCTTTGTCGTTGGTATACTTTTCGTTGGTAGCGATATTCAAATGCGCTAATTTTTTTCCGTTTTCTAATGTTTTAATTTCCGGATCGTTTCCTACGTTCCCAATTAACTGTACTCTGTTTTTCATTGCATTCATGGCGTATAATATTTAAATGTTAGTATAAGTGAATTCGTTAATCAAATTCAACAAGGCAAAGATGCGACACACCTCTGCAATTATCCGGTTAACAACTATTTACTTTCGGTTGTAACTATTTGTAAGCGTTTGTAAATGGAAATTATTTTGTATATTTGAGAGAAACCTTACGATATGCAGACAAAAATCAATAAAGTCGAATTGCGAAATTTGGAATTCGATGACTATAAGCAGCTAAAAGATTCTATGGTAGAATCGTATCCCGAAATGGCCGATTCTTACTGGAAAGAAGGTGATATTAAAAGATTACTTTCTATTTTTCCCGAAGGGCAGCTTGTTATACTGGCGGATGGAAAAGTCGTAGGATCCGCTTTATCGTTAATTGTGGACGAAAAGCTAATCGACAAAAGGCACAACTACAAACAAGCAACAGGAAACCATACTTTTTCAACCCATAATAAAAATGCCGAGATTCTGTATGGAATTGATGTCTTTATTCACCCCAACTATAGAGGTTTACGTTTAGGCCGACGTTTATACGACGCCCGAAAAGAACTTTGCGAACAGTTAAATCTAAAAGCAATTGTTTTTGCCGGCAGGATTCCAAACTATGCTCAGCACTCTAAAAAGCTCACTCCCAAAAACTATATCGACAAAGTAAAACACAAAGAATTACACGATCCTGTACTCTCTTTTCAGTTAAGTAATGATTTTCACGTACTTCGAATTATGAAAAACTACCTCGAAGGCGACGAAGAATCAAAAGAATTTGCAGTGCTTTTAGAATGGAACAATGTGTATTATGATGAAAGTCCAAAATTGATTAACCTCGAAAAAAGTGTTATTCGTCTGGGACTGATTCAATGGCAAATGCGTCCGCTTAACAATATCGAAGAGTTTTTTGAGCAGGCGGAGTTTTTTATTGACGTGGTTTCCGGTTACGGAAGTGATTTTGCACTGTTTCCCGAACTTTTTATTGCGCCTTTGATGGCCGACTACAACCATTTGTCTGAAGCCGAAGCCATTCGCGAGCTGGCCCGTTATTCTGATCCCATCAGAAAGCGTTTTCAAGAATTTGCCATCTCGTACAACATCAATATCATTACCGGAAGTATGCCTTATTTAGACAATGGCAACCTCTACAATGTTGGTTTTCTGTGTAAGAGAGACGGAACTTCGGAAATTTATACTAAAATCCACGTAACACCGAATGAAGTACAGCATTGGGGAATGAAAGGGGGTTCTCAATTTAAAACCTTTGACACCGATTGCGGGAAAATTGGTATTCTGATTTGCTACGATGTCGAGTTTCCGGAACTTTCGAGAATAATGGCCAACGAAGGAATGAATATTTTATTTGTTCCGTTTTTAACCGATACTCAAAATGCATACACCAGAGTAAAACACTGCTCGCAGGCGCGTGCCATCGAGAACGAATGTTATGTGGCTATTGCCGGCTGTGTGGGTAACCTGCCAAAAGTAAACAATATGGACATTCAATATGCCCAGGCCTCTGTTTTCACACCTTCTGATTTTGCTTTTCCAAGCAACGGAATTAAAGCGGAAGCAACACCAAATACAGAAATGACGCTTATTGTTGATGTCGATTTGAACCTCCTAAAACAACTTCACGAACACGGAAGTGTACGTACGTTGAAAGACCGAAGAACGGATTTGTATGAAGTTAAAAAAATAGATTCATGAAAACATGCCTTGAATGCTCTGAGAAAATTGTAGGCAGGGAAGACAAAAAATTCTGCTCGGACAGCTGTAGAAATGCCTACAACAATAAAATAAACAAAGACAGCACAAATTTCATGCGTAATGTGAACAATAAATTACGGAAAAATTACCGAATTTTGAGCGAACTAAACTCTGAAGGTAAATCTAAAGCAACGAGAGATAAAATGATAAATAAAGGTTTTGATTTCGATTTCTTTACCAATATCTTGCAGACCAAAACAGGAAATACCTACTATTTTCTGTACGACCAGGGATATCGCCCTTTGGACAATGATTATTTTATGCTTGTTAAGAAAGAAATATAGTACGTATTTACCATGAAAAAAAACCAGACCTCAATTCTAGCCGTAATTTGCATTCTTGCCATTCTTAGTATTATATACGCCACAATGATGCCTCAGTTAATTTCCAAGGGAGATGAAGCCCTTGCTGAATTTTCAACGGACCGGGCTCTAAGTCAAGTCAAAATTATCGCTCAAAAACCGCACTATGTAGGTTCACTTAATCACGAACTGGTAGCCAATTATCTTAAACTGGAACTCAACCGAATTGGACTCGAAACCAGTGTTCAGGAAGGTTTTACGTTAAATGATTGGGGAATATTGGTAAAATCAAAAAATATACTTGCCCGCATCAAAGGGACCAACAATACAAAAGCACTTTTGCTGCTCTCTCATTACGACAGTGCGCCACATTCTTTCTCAAAAGGTGCAGGTGATGACGCTTCGGGTGTTGCAACTATACTAGAGGGAATCCGTGCTTTCTTGTATGCCAAACAACCTCATAAAAATGACATCATCATTCTTTTTTCAGATGCTGAAGAATTGGGTTTAAATGGCGCGGCTCTTTTTGTAAACAACCATCCATGGGCAAAAGACGTAGGTTTGGTACTGAATTTTGAGGCCAGAGGATCGTCAGGACCAAGTTATATGTTAATGGAAACCAACAAAGGAAACAAAGCATTGGTTGAAGAATTTTCGAATGCAAAAACTACTTATCCCGTTTCCAACTCATTAATGTACAGCATCTACAAAATGCTTCCAAACGATACCGACTTGACGGTTTTCAGAGAACAAGGAAACATTCAGGGATTCAACTTTGCTTTTATTGACGGTCATTACAACTACCACACCCAGCAGGATGATGTACAGCACCTAAGCAAAACCACGCTGGCACACCAGGGAACTTACCTCATGCCTTTATTAAAATACTTTTCCAATACCGATCTAAATGCGACAACATCAACTGAAGATTATGTTTACTTCAGTGCTCCGTTCTCCTTCATCAGTTATCCTTTTTCATGGGTATTACCGATGACCATTATTGCTTTGGGATTATTGGTTCTATTCATTTTTATTGGAAAAGCCAAACGTGTCATCACTTTCAGAGAAATATTCAAAGGATTTGTTCCGTTATTGGGATCGATCGTGATCGCGGGGCTGGTAACCTTTTTGGGATGGAAAATTATTTTGCAAATCTATCCGCAATATTCTGATCTCCTAAATGGATTCACCTACAACGGCCACGCTTATATCGGCGCCTTTGTAACGCTTAGTATTGCCATTTCGTTTGCTTTCTACCACCATTTTTCAGAAGCTAAAATTACCATGAACCATTTTGTAGCACCGCTGCTACTGTGGATCATTATTAATGCATTTGCCGCAAACAGCTTAACGGGTGCAGGTTTTCTGATTATACCGGTATATTTTGGTATCCTTCTGTTCGCCGTTTTTGTTCTTACCCAGCATTATAGTTTAGGACTTAACCTGCTGTTTAGTATTCCGGCATTCGTTATCATAGCGCCTTTTATCGTAATGTTTCCGGTTGGTCTTGGATTAAAAATCCTTTTTGTGAGTGCTATACTTACCGTACTACTTTTCGGATTGGTATTGCCCATCTTTGGCCCGTTTGCCAAAAAAGGAATCTGGACGATCTTTTTCTTTGCGGTTTCCATTGGCTTTTTTGTTTATGCAGGATATCATTCCGACTACGAGCACGGAAAAGCAAAATCAAACAGTTTGTTATACGTTTATAATGCCAATACTAATTCTGCCACATGGGCAACCTACGATGTCAATTTAGACGATTGGACCAAAACGTATTTAGGACAAACAAATCAGAAAGCGGTTGGATTAAATACATTACCAATAGCCAGTAAATACAGTTCAGGTTTTACTTATAGCGCAATTGCCCCTGTTATACCTCTTGCGAAACCAACAATTGCCTTCCTAAAAGACAGTGTGGTAGGCAATAACCGCTATTTAAAAATAAAAATCATCCCAAACAGAAAGGTAAATCGTTACGATATTTATGCCAATCCAAAAATGACCTTTTTCAATTTTAAAGCCAATGGAGTTACAACTTTAGGGCAAAAAGGAAACCGTCTGGAGCGTAATGGCATGAAAATATTATCCTACTATGTGGTAGGCAACGAACCTTTGGTAATGGACTTTTACATTAACAAATCATCTGTTCTTGACATGGATTTGATAGAAAGTTCGTTTGATTTAATGACAAATCCGCTACTTAAAGTAAAACCAAGAAGCGACTGGATGATGCCAACACCTTTTGTTTTAAATGATGCCGTATTGATTCAGCAGAAAATAAAAAGATACACGGCAGCGGTAACTGCTCCTGTACCTGCAACAATAGCCAAAGACAGCACTGCCGTAAAAAAAGACAGCTTAAAACCTCTGGCAAAACCAATTGTTAAACCGCAATAAAACCACTTATTATGGCAACAAATATTTCTACAATACTGTTAAATGCTCCGTTAGAAAAAGTCTGGAACACCCTGACTCAGCCAGAACTGGTCAAACAATGGCAATACGGCAGCGATTTAATTACGGATTGGAAAATTGGTAATGAAATCAGATTTAGAAATGAATGGGAAGGCCAGGTTTTTGAGCAATGGGGAACGGTTCTGGAAGTTATTCCGAATCAAAAGATCAAATATTCTTTATTCTTTCCTAGACCCGAATTAGAAGATAAACCCGAGAATTACTTTATCATGAGTTATATTCTCTCTGAAGAAAATCAGAAAACAAAACTCGAAATTGTTCAGGAAGACCATCGTCCCGGAGCGGTTCAGGAAAAACCTCAGGGCGAAGAAAATCCAATTTTACAAGCATTAAAAGCTTTAATCGAATCCTAAAAATGAGTTTTAAAATAATAAAGGCAAACTTTACGTAAAGTTTGCCTTTTTCTTTTAGCAGGCACATTCCATTTTCAAACCTGTTGGTAGACCGTTTGTCCCCTCAGTCGCATAACCGTCAAACTTCCACCACTCGATTCCTCCAATCAGTTCTTTTACTTTAAAACCAAGTTTTGCCATATTCAAAGCTCCTTTTGTCGAAGCATTACAGCCAATTCCGTCACAATAGGTCACGTATAAAACCTCCTTGTCCAGATGTTGAGTGCTTTCAGTTGTCATTTCACGATGCGGAATGTTGATCGCTGTCGAAATGTGTTCTGCTTCAAACCCAAAAGCTTTACGGGCGTCAATTGCGATTACTTTCTCTCCATTATTCAAGGCATCAAACAAATCAGACGGATCCATTTCGAAGGCCAGCTTATTCTCATAGTGTTGAATCTGTGCTTCCATTTTTACAGTTTTAATGTTTTAGTTTTTCAAATGTAGCGCAACCACTCTTTCCATAAAAACGAAAAGAATTCATTCACTTCATTACTTTTTTTCATAGAAAAGCCATCCTGAAATTTTGTTTCTTTGTACTTCTAATTCCCTAAAAAAATGGAAATACGTCATTTACGATTAATAAAAGCAATTGTTGAAGAAGGAAGCATCACTAAAGCAATTGACAAATTGCATTTGACACAATCGGCTTTGAGTCATCAGCTTAAAGAAGCCGAATACCAATTGGGAACCGCCATTTTTCTGCGAACCAATAAAAAACTGGTGCTGACCAAAGCCGGCGAAAAGATCTACGAACTTGCCAATGAAATTTTGGACAAGCTCTCCCAAACCGAATTGCAAATCAAACAAATGGTTTATGGAGAATACGGTGAAATCAGAATTAGCACCGAATGTTTTTCAAGTTACCACTGGCTGCCGTCGGTTTTAAAACAATTCCATCTTTTATATCCAAACGTCGAACTTAAAATTGTAACCGAAGCAACTCATATTCCGATACAAAAATTACTGGAAAACACCATCGATATTGCCGTAATCAGCGATCAGATCAAAGACAACAACATTCGATATATTGAGCTTTTTCAGGATGAAATGGTCATGGCTGTTTCTGAAAATCATGCCTGGGCAACTAAAAAATATGTGGTAGCCGAAGATTTTATCGACGAACATTTACTCATTCACTCCTTTCCGATGGAAACGGTTACGATACATCAGTTTATACTGGCACCCGCCAGGATCACTCCCCGAAAAATAACTGCCCTGCCGCTTACAGAAGCATCGCTCGAAATGGTCAAAGCCGATATGGGCGTAATGTCAATGGCAAAATGGGCTTTGTTACCCCATTTAAAAAACAATCCGATAAAAGCTGTAAAAATTGGAAAAAACGGTTTAAAAAGAAAACACTTTATAGCGATTCGGGAAAATCAGGAATATCCGGATTACTTTCATCGCTTCATCACTTTTTTACAAAACGAAATCAATCTTCAATGGAATATTCAATAAGAAACTGTGAACCAGCTGACTTATCAAAACTGGTGGTTTTATGTCAAAAACATGCGGACTATGAAAAAGCTGTGTTTTCTCCGGAAGGAAAAGAAAATAAGTTAAAAGAAGCTTTGTTTGGCGATCGTCCAAAATTGCATTGTCTGGTCGTGGCAACAAAAGATACGATTGTAGGTTATGCTTCCTTTACGTTTGACTTCTCGACCTGGAATGCCGCAACTTTTCTTTATATGGACTGTTTATTTCTCGAAGAAGAAGCCAGAAGTTTTGGTATTGGCGAAATTCTGATCGAAAAACTAAAACAAATTGGAAAAGAAAACAATTGCGTCAATATGCAGTGGCAAACTCCTCAATTTAACGAAAGAGCCATCAAATTCTATCACAGAATGGGCGCAAAAGGAAAAGACAAAGTGCGATTTACTTTGGATCTCTAATATTCTAATCCGCAAAGAGGTAAAGAAAAAATTACAGTAAGTTCTGGTTTTAATTCTTTATAGCTATGAAAGGCTGTACCTTTGCGACTTTAAATGAAAAATGACACAAATCAGTATTTTAGGATGCGGCTGGCTGGGATGGCCTCTGGCGAAAAAGCTAATAGATAAAGGACATTCGGTAAGCGGATCAACGACTTCTGAAAACAAACTTCCGAGTTTAGAAGCATCGGGAATAAAGGCTTTCCTGGTTGCGGTTGAAAGCGAAAGTGTTTCAAACAGCATCACTGATTTCCTGGCGGAAAGCGAGATTCTGATTATTGATATTCCGCCCAAATTAAGAGAAAAAAGCACCAGTCTTCCGAGTCCATCTGAGAAGATATTTGTTCGAAAAATTGAAAACCTGATCCCGTTTATAGAAAAATCAGCCGTAAAAAAAGTGCTGTTTGTAAGTTCAACCGCAGTTTACGGAAATGACAACGGAACGATCACCGAAGAAACTATCCCGAATCCGGAGACCGAAAGCGGCAAACAATTGCTTTTAGCAGAAGCTTTACTCCAAAAAAATCAAAACTTTGCCACCACTATACTGCGTTTTGGCGGTTTGATCGGAGAAGATCGTCATCCGGTAAAATTTCTGGCCGGAAAAGAGAACCTCGAAAACCCCGATGCTCCCGTGAACCTAATTCATCAAAACGACTGTATCGGCATCATCGAAGAAATCATAAAGCAGTCGAAATGGAATACCGTTTTTAATGCTGTTGCCCCTTTTCACCCCACAAGAGAAGAATATTACAGTCAAAAAGCGAAAAGTCTAAATCTTGTTGTGCCACAATTCAGTACACAGCAATCAAACATTCAGAAGATTATTTCAAGTGAGAAAATTGAAGCTGTTTTAAACTATCAATTTAGATTAGACAATTACTAAAAAACTCCTATCTGGCTGAGTGAACCCGAAACCTTTTCACAAGCCTTCAACTCCGCTCGGGTGACAATCGTTTACCAAAACTAAAATTACCTGCATAACTTATATTATTAAAAAAACTTTACGAACTTTGTGTAAACCTTTACCCTTTTTCGATTAAAAACTATGGAAACAGCTTACATCTATTCACCATTAGGAATCACCAAAATTGTTGGAGACGAGGAAGGTATTGCTGTGATCTCAGTTTCAGATGTGGGAACAACTGAAGTTTCTCCAACTATTCCCGACGTTTTACAAGCGGCTGTTTCGCAGCTTCAGGAGTATTTTGAGGGTAAAAGAACCGATTTCGATTTAAAGCTAAATCCAAAAGGAACCGACTTCCAACAAAAAGTATGGAAATCACTATTGGAAATTCCATTCGGAAAGACCGTGAGCTATATGGATCAGACCAAAAAACTGGGTGATGTAAAAGCAATTCGGGCTGTTGCCTCGGCAAATGGTAAAAATCCGTTGTGGATTGTGGTTCCCTGTCATCGTGTAATTGGCACCAATGGCTCTTTAACAGGTTATGCCGGTGGTTTGTCCCGCAAGAAATGGCTGCTCGAACATGAAAATCCCAGTACACAGCAAAGTTTGTTTTAGTTCTTTTTCGATAAACTTAAATGATTGTCGCTTTATGTTGACCCTACTTTAACGAAAATGAATCACAAAAAAAACAGCATCGCAGCTTTAAAAATATAAGCTATTTCTTATTTTTAAAATCATTTGTGTACTTTTATAAATCTAAATGTCTAAAATTCTAAGACGTCTCAATAATGATTGAAAAAATAAATCTTAACAATATCCTTTTCCTAGATATCGAAACGGTACCCGAAGAGGAGAATTTCAATTCGCTTGACGCAGAAATGCAATCACTTTGGGATCACAAGACACAATACCAGCGCAAAGACGATTTTACTCCCGAAGAGTTTTATGAGCGTGCCGGAATCTGGGCTGAATTTGGTAAAATTGTCTGTATCTCGGTCGGTTATTTTACTATCAAAGGCGATATTAGAAATTTTAGGGTGACCTCTTTTTTTGGAGACGAAAAGAAAATCCTTCGCGATTTCAATAATCTGATCAACAATCATTTCGATAAACCGCAACATCTGTTGTGCGGACACAATGCCAAAGAGTTTGACATTCCCTTTATTGCACGACGTATGATTATCAACCAGATTGCCATTCCGGACAAACTTAATTTATTTGGAAAAAAGCCCTGGGAAGTAGCGCATTTAGATACTTTGGAATTGTGGAAGTTTGGCGATTACAAACACTTTACTTCTTTAAAACTACTGACCAAAATTCTGGGAGTTCCTTCTCCAAAAGGCGATATCGACGGTAGTCAGGTCGCACATGTTTTTTATGTCGAGAAAGATATCGACCGTATTGTAACCTATTGTGAAAAAGACACAATTGCTGTAGCTCAAATTTTTCTGCGTTTGCGCCGGGAAGATTTATTAATTGATGATGAAATTATTCATGTCTAATTCTGCTTTAAATGACGTACTCCAAAATAGCTCAACTCCGACTTATTTCTCAAAAACTTCATAAAACGGCTGACAGCTCACCAAAAGAAATTGTAAAGCACTTAGGCGCGATGCAGGCTCAGGACTATGCGATGGCAAAATGGGCCGTTGGCTCCCGTTGCAATGCTTCTGAAAAAGAAATCGAAGAAGCTGTTAACTCAGCACAAATTATCCGAACCCATATCTTACGACCTACCTGGCATTTTGTCGCTGCCGATGATATTTACTGGATGTTGGACGTTTCCGGACCACAAGTGAAACGCATTGTAACTTCCTATGTTAAAAAATTTGGTTACGATGCCAAGAAATTAGATCACATTAATACCTCTATCGAAAAAATACTGGCCGGAAACAATCATCTGACGCGTGAGGAGATCATGCAGGAACTTGATATCACTAAGACCTCCGGTCATGATCATTTATCCGGTCCCATTATGATGTATGCCGAACTTGATGGTTTAGTCTGTAACGGAAAAATGAAAGGAAAGCAACAAACTTATGCCTTACTGGAAGAAAGAGTTCCAAAACCGCAGACCAAACTAACAGAAGAAGAAGGCCTGGCGAAACTAGCGCTAAACTACTTTGAAAGTCACGGTCCTGCTACGCTTCTTGATTTTTCCTGGTGGTCGGGTTTTTCTCCTACCAGCTGCAAAAATATCATTAATGCAATTAAATTGCAATTAAACTCCATTACCGTTGACAATCAGACCTATTGGTTTAAAAAGGAGCTACCTACCGAGGATAACTTCCGCGAAAGCGTTCACTTTCTACCGGCTTTTGATGAGATTTTAATTTCGTATAAAACCCGTGAAGCCTCCATTTTACCCGAACATCAGTCGAAAGCTTTTACGAACAATGGTATTTTCAAGCCCATAATTATGGAAAACAGCAAAGTTATCGGGATCTGGAAACGCACCGTCAAAAAAGAGCATACCAAAATAGAAACACAGTTTTTCAATGAGACCGAAAACCATAAAAAAGCAGTGTTATTTGAAAGCATTAAATCTTTTGAAACGTATTTAGGAACCAAAATTCTAATTGAATAATTCCAAATTTCACAAAACGATGGTACTTTCCATCAAATACTTCTCGTTTCCGCTTTAAAATCCTTGCTCATTTTAGGGTTAAATAATTACATTTACAAAAAAATTTAATTATGGTATTGAGCAGATTTTGGTTAGCGATCTTTGTGTCTTCAATTTTATTTGTAGTAGTGAGCTTATTTACTGGAAACAGTTACACTCTCGATTTTATTTTGAACGGACAAAAAGACGATCCAATTCTGGTATCTGAAAAATATCTGGAACAAATTCCTGCTTTTGTAAGAGACAGCATCGACTTAAAAGAAGATAAAACCATGATTGTAAACAGGGATTTAACAAATCCTGACACCACTTATGTTTACAAAAACAAAACCGTAAAAATTTACAGCGGCGTACAAAAGTCAGACGGTTTATTGCCAACCTGCAAAAGTACCCTGATCGACATCATCATTCCATTAATTGCCTACCTGGCCTTTTTCTGTGGGTTAATGGAGCTTTTAATTATCTCGGGAGCTTCCGAAAAGCTAGCCAGATTCCTAAGTCCGATGTTTACCAAAGTATTCCCTACCGTTCCCAAGAATCACCCTTCGATATCGTATATGACCTTAAACTTTGCCGCTAACTTTCTTGGTTTAGATTCGGCTGCCACTCCTTTTGGACTAAAAGCAATGGAGAGTTTACAGGAGCTGAATGTCGAAAAAGACAAAGCAAGTGATGCACAAATTATGTTTATGTGTCTGCATGCCTCGGGTTTAACCCTAATTCCGACTTCAATTATAGGATACCGTGCCGCAGCCAATGCAGCGAATCCGGCCGATGTGATGCTTCCTTGCATCATCACTTCGTTAATCGGAACCATCGCAGCATTCCTAATTGTTGGAATCAGACAAAAAATAAACTTCAAAAGCGCTTCATTAGTACTCGCCTTAATGGCCATTATTGCTGCCATCATTGGACTGTTGTTCTACGTAAATCATTTAGATTTAATCGGAAAAAACTATTTCACTTCTAATCTTTCAGGATTGATGTTAGTTGGAATCATTGGTATTACACTGATTTTCTCCTTCATTCATGAGAAAAAATTCACAGCACAGGACACTACAATGTTTGATACTTTCGTTGTTGGCGCAAACAATGGTCTGAAAACCGGAGTTAAAATATTCCCTTATGTTCTTGGAATGCTGGTCGCCATCTCTCTTTTTAGAAATAGCGGACTGTTTGAAATTATCAGCAACGGAATCGGTTTTATCTTTAGCAGTATTGGAGTAAGTTCTGAAATCATAAATGCATTGCCGGTTGCATTACTCAGACCTTTCAGTTCAGGAGGTTCCAGAGGTTTTTTACTGGATTCGATGAGTACCTTCGGAGCAGATTCGCTTACAGGACGTTTAAGCAGTATTTTCCAATGTAGTGCCGAAACTACTTTTTATGTGATTGCCGTTTACTTTGGATCGGTAAACATTAAAAACACCCGATATGCACTTACCACAATGTTGTTGGTTGATTTTATATGTGTAATCGCCGCTATTTTTGTAGCAAGCTGGTTTTTTTAATTCTTTAAAAAATAAGCTTGTTTCTTACAAAAACAATTATATTGTAAGAATATTTTGTATTTTTACATTCTATTTAATGCGAAAGATACAAAGTGGCAAACACCTATCATCAAATTTACATTCAGACCGTTTTCGCTGTCAAATATAGAAACGCGCTTATCAATAAGGAATGGAAATCCACGTTGCTGAGTATACTAGGCAATCTGATAAACGAAACAGGCTGCAAAACCATACTGGTAAATGGTACCGAAGATCATGTTCACTGCTTTCTAGCCTTAAAACCTAACATTGCTGTTTCTGAATTAATGAAAACCATAAAGGCGAAATCATCAAAATATGTAAATGATCATAAGCTTACAAAATCCAGATTTGAGTGGCAGGTAGGTTATGGTGCCTTTTCATACAGCCGATCACACATTGATGCCGTTTATAAATACATCCAAAATCAGGAAGAACACCATAAAAAACAATCTTTCAAAGATGAATATTTGGAGTTTTTAGAAAAATTCAAGGTCACTTTTGATGAAAAATATCTTTTTGACGATTTGATATGAACCGATCCATTGGATCTTTGAATTTGATATCCCAATATTTTAAAAACGAATAATACCGTTATAAATATTGGCCGATCCGATAGATCTCTAAATTTGTTGTCCCACATGTTTAAACCGGATTGAAATCCGGCTCTACAAGATTGGTCGATCCGATGGATCTTTGAATTTGTTATCCCATATGTTTAAACCGGATTAAAATCCGGCTCTACAAAATTAGTCGAGCCAAAGGCTCTTTATTTGGATATCTAAATATTCTAAAGCGCATTGAAATTCGGCCCTACGATATTAGTTGGGTCACAAAATCCTATTTTAACGATTGCAAAATTCCGTAGGAATGGCTTATTTTGTAACAACGGATTTTAATCCGTTGAATCGAACCCCAAATATTAATTAAACCACAAACCTCCTATTCTAACGATTGCAAAATTCCGTAGGAATGGCTTATTTTGTAGCAACGGATTTTAATCCGTTGACAAATAAAACGACCATCATATAAAATAGTTCCGGAGGAACGAAACATATTACGACCATATTCTTCGAACAAAACCCAAAGCAACACCAAATCATGAAGCCACAATACCTTTTTCTTTTATCGCTTTTAATCGCCTGCCAAAAACCAAAACCTGTTTCTCAGATTCAAACTGACAAAACAAATTCAGAAAAAAAATCTGGTCTCCTTGTTTCTAAAGAAAACTTCTTAAAAACGGATACCCTTTTGGTTTATACCGATGGTGAAACTTCAAAAGATCATTATATACTGGCGCATTTGTTAGATCGAAAAATGGATAAGGACAGTCTTGTAACGGGGAAATACCAACTTGATTTTTATTTTAATAAAACCAAAACTGCCGATACAAAACTTAGTATTAAAGGAATTGATGAAGGATCCGAATGGAGTGTTATTTACGGACTGGGTCAGGAAAGCAGCCAAAATTCTCCTTTTATACAAATTCATTTTGGATACCCAGCCTGTGGTTATACGCAAAACAACTATTTGTATTACTTAAAAAACAGCAGTCTGCAATTGGTTCATGAATGGTACAGCATGTCTGACAGTGGATGGGGCAGCTGGGTTGAATTCGGAAATATTGCTCCAAAAAGCAATCCCGAATCGTTCTATTGCAAAACGGTTGCTTTTGAACCGGATGATAATGATGAGAATATGGGAACCGTTACTTACTCAGACTCAACTGTTTTTCGCTTAAGCGGAAATCATTGGAAGAAGCAATTACTTTCGGTAAAAGACAAGAATTATTTTGAGAAAAAAATGAGTTTTGACGATTTCCACAATCAAAAGTAAAGGAGTAAAAACAAGGCTTATTCAAATTCTTTCTTAGGTAAATAATTTCTAACTTTGTAAAAAACAAAGCAATGATTGATTTTATATACCAGGACCCTTATCCTATTTTAAAGGATGATACGCAATACCGCAAAATCACCTCTGATTTTGTAAAAGTAGAGCAATTTGGACAACGTGAAGTTTTAACCGTTGACCCAAAAGGATTAGAATTATTGGCTGAAGAAGCCCTTACAGATGTTTCGTTCATGTTGCGAACCACACATTTGCAAAAACTGAGAAACATTCTTGATGACCCTGAAGCCACAGACAACGACCGTTTTGTAGCTTACAATTTATTACAAAATGCATCGGTTGCTGCCGAAGGTCAGTTACCAAGCTGTCAGGATACCGGAACGGCTATTGTAATGGCAAAAAAAGGAGAAAGTATTTTTACAGGTGTTGATGATGCGGAATGGTTGAGCAGAGGAATTTTCAATACGTACCAAAAACGCAACCTCCGTTATTCTCAAATAGTACCGATTTCGATGTTTGAAGAAAAAAATTCAGGCTCGAATCTTCCGGCACAAATTGACATTTATGCTAAAAAAGGAACTTCATACGAGTTTTTATTTATGGCAAAAGGCGGTGGATCTGCTAATAAAACCTATTTATACCAACAAACAAAATCTTTACTGAATGATAAATCCATGGATGCTTTCATTCGCGCAAAGATTAAAGATTTAGGAACATCAGCTTGTCCTCCGTACCACCTGGCTTTAGTAATTGGAGGAACTTCTGCGGAAGCGAATCTAAGCGCTGTTAAAAAAGCATCTGCCGGTTATTACGATCATCTGCCGACTTCCGGTAATATGGCTGGTCAGGCATTCCGTGATTTAGAATGGGAACAACGCGTTCAGAAAATCTGTCAGGAGAGTGCTATTGGTGCTCAGTTTGGCGGAAAATATTTCACACATGACGTTCGTGTAATCCGTTTGCCGCGTCACGCTGCTTCCTGCCCGGTTGGATTGGGAGTTTCTTGTTCAGCAGACAGAAATATTAAAGGAAAAATTACGAAAGACGGAATTTTCGTAGAACAATTAGAAGTAAACCCGAAACAATTTTTACCGGAAACAGCTCCACACTTAGAAGCTCCTGTTGAAATTGACCTGAATATGCCAATGGCTGATATTTTGGCTAAGCTGACACAATATCCAATTAAAACACGTTTAAAACTGAACGGAACTGTGATTGTAGCCCGTGATATTGCACACGCCAAGATCATGGAATTACTCGAAGCTGGTAAACCAATGCCGGAATACTTTAAAAATCATCCGGTTTATTATGCGGGACCTGCAAAAACTCCGGAAGGAATGGCCTCAGGAAGTTTTGGACCAACAACTGCAGGACGTATGGACGTTTATGTCGATGAATTTCAAAAACATGGAGGCAGCATGATTATGTTAGCCAAAGGAAACCGCACCAAACAAGTGACAGATGCCTGTCAAAAATATGGCGGATTCTATTTGGGATCTATTGGTGGCCCTGCCGCTATTTTAGCACAGGATAACATTCTAAAAGTTGAAGTAGTAGATTTTGAAGAATTAGGAATGGAAGCGGTTCGTAAAATCACCGTTAAAGATTTCCCGGCTTTTATTATTACTGACGATAAAGGGAATGATTTTTTTGAAAATCTTTAAAATGAGGTTCTAAGGTGCTGAGGCACTAAGGTTCTAAGTTTTCTTAAACAATAAAAAACCGCCCTTGTGGCGGTTTTTGTTTTTTACTATGTATTAGCTCCTTTGAACCTTTGTCCCTTTGTTACTCTGAACCTCAGCACCTCAGTACCTCAGCACCTTAGAACCTCTTAATCCAATTCTTCACTTTCAAAGGCGATAAAATGAGACAATTGTCCCTTTACATTAAAAACGGGGCTTGCATTAATTTTACATTTATAGGTACGGCCGTCTTTTCTATAGTTTTCTAACGTTTTTTCAAAAGGAATTTGCTTTTGGATGGCCGTTTTAATTTCTTTAAGAACAGCCTTAGAAGTAGCGGGGCCCTGAAACATCTTGGGTGTTTTACCCAAAACTTCTTCTTCCCTGTAACCTGTCATTCTTCTGATTCCGTTTGAAGCAAAAATGATCTTCAGGTCTAAATCGGTAACAACAACAACTTCTTTCTTCATTCGCTCTTCGATCTCCAGCTTATTTGTATCCCACGAAAACTGACTCGAAATTTTGTTCACTTTCTTTACATCTGTAAGAATAGCTTTCAATTCTTTCAAATGTTCACAATGAAAATCCCACGCCATAATCGGGACTGAATTACGATGAGAAACTTCTTCTGATTTATTAGTTTTCATTGCGAATGATTCAATATTAATATACTCCTTCTCTCAAAGGTAGAGAGAAAATTCCTCACAAAAGAACAAATTGCATAATTTAATTATTCTTTAATGCAATTAAAAGGAAAATTTAAGTTGGACCACTACAGCCTTCTTTTCTTCGGTATTTAAATTGTTCAGGGAAATCCCCAATAACCTGACCGAATCTTTCATTCGTTCCTGATATAAAAGCTCCTCTACGGTCTCTAAAATCAAACTTTTATCGGAAATAAAGTAAGGCAATGTTTTACTTCGGGTTTGTTGCGTAAAATCGCTGTATTTGATTTTGAGTGTCACCGTCTTACCCGATATATTGTACTTCTTTAATCGCCGCTCTAAAGATGCCGCAATTTTTTCGAGCTGTTCCAACATAAAAATCTCCGACGATAAGTTAACATCAAAGGTATGTTCCGCCGCAACTGATTTAGTCACACGATAGGCTTTTACCTCACTGTTATGAACTCCCCGAACCACATTGTAGTAAAAGGCACCCGATTTTCCAAAATGTTTCTCCAGAAACTCCAGCTCTTTACTTTTAAGATCTGCTCCTGTAAAAATACCCAGTTGGTACATTTTCTCTGTTGTCACTTTCCCAACGCCATAAAACTTCCGAATAGGCAGTTCTTCGAGGAAAGCTAAAACTTCATCCGGATTGACTGTTTTTTGTCCGTTTGGTTTGTTGACATCTGATGCGATCTTGGCTACAAACTTATTCACCGAAATTCCTGCTGAAGCTGTGAGTCCAACCTCATTCAAAATTCGGAGTCTGATTTCCTGTGCGAGCAGACTTGCGCTGGGATTGCCTTTTTTATTTTGCGTTACATCAAGGTAAGCTTCATCAAGCGAAAGAGGCTCAACAAGATCCGTGTAATCATGAAATATTTTATGAATTTTACCCGAAATTTCTTTGTAGCGATCAAAACGCGGACGGACAAAGATAATTTCCGGACAATATTTTTTAGCCAAAACACCACTTATCGCACTTCGTACACCAAATTTTCTGGCTTCATAGCTTGCCGCCGAAACAACACCCCTATTCTCTGATCCGCCAACAGCCACAGGTTTTCCGCGTAAAGCCGGATTATCCATCTGCTCTACCGAAGCATAAAAAGCATCCATATCAATATGAATGATTTTTCGATATATTGGGGTTTCGGACATGTTACAAATTTAAAGAGGAATGACACAAAATGTACCGAAATAATCATAAAAATATCCGCTCCAATCAGCCCCTTAAAATTCATTCTAAATCTCAAATTCCAAATCCGAAATTCCAAATTCCAAATTTCACATCTCACATTTCACATTTCACATTTCACATATGACAATTCAAATCTTAGCCATTCGTAAAGATTCTCAAGTTAATAGTCACAAACGAATCATTTTCTTTATTTTTGTAATTCTACATTAAAGAATTAAAATGCGAACATTTGTTATAGGCGACATACACGGCGGTTTACTCGCACTTGAACAAGTGATAGAAAAAGCCAAAGTTACCACACAAGATACTCTTATTTTTTTAGGCGATTATGTTGACGGATGGAGCCAGTCTCCTCAGGTAATTGAATATTTAATGGACTTAAAGAGCAAACAAAACTGTATTTGCATTAGAGGGAATCATGATGAACTGCTTTTGTCCTGGTTTAAAAACAAAACAGAAGATGTTGACGAAACCTTATGGTTCAAACACGGTGGAGAAGCAACCGTTCTGGCTTACGAAAAATTGAGCCCGGAAAAGAAACAGCTACATATTGCTTTTCTCGAATCGCTGGAAGATTATTACCTTGACGATCAAAACAGATTATTTGTTCATGCCGGTTTTACCAATTTGAATGGAGTCAAATATGAATTTTTTCCAAAATTATTCTATTGGGACAGAACTCTTTGGGAAATGGCGCTGTCCTTAGACCCCAATTTAAAAAACGATCACGCACTTTATCCCAAACGTTTTACGTTGTATAAGGAAATCTATATTGGGCATACCCCGGTTACCCGAATTGGAGAGACTATACCGGTTCAAAAAGCGAATGTCTGGAACGTCGATACCGGTGCTGCTTTTAAAGGTCCACTGACTATTTTAGATGTTGATACCAAAGAATTCTGGCAAAGCGAACCGTTAAACGAATTGTATTCTTCTGAAAAGGGTAGGAATTAATCCCTAAAAAGCTATTTTTGCACTTTAAAAAATAATTAAAATTTATATTTATGAAAAAGGTAATTACACTTTTGTTTTTAGTATCATTTGGATTCACGCAAGCACAACAGGCTTTTAAAGGAAAAGGAGATATTAGAGTAAATGTTGGTGCTAACTTACAAGATGGTGGTTCCGGAATTCAGGGTTCAGTAGATTTTGGTCTTGGAGAAAACTTCTCTTTTGGCTTTGTAGCAAATTATTTATTAGGAGTAGACAACTTTACCGGTTTCTATCACAACAATCCAACTCCTTATACCGATGTAAAACCGGAGTTTAAAGATCGTTTTGATGCTAAGGCCAGAATTAATGCTAACTTGAGCAGTGTGATTGGTGTTGACCAATTGGATATTTACCCGGGTTTAAGTTTAGGACTTCATAATTTTGGTGGTCATGTTGGTGGTCGTTATTTCTTTACGGACGGATTTGGTGTTTTCACCGAAATTGGATTCCCTATCGCAAAATACGGTAACAACAATGACGTATTTGATCATTTAAACAATCAGGTAACTTTTAGTTTAGGAGCTTCATTCAACTTGCAATAAGCCCCCGAACCTACCGAATTCCAAATTTTGCAGAAAGCAAAATTTATAAAATTTAAAACCGCCAATCAGGCGGTTTTTTCATTTGTACTCTATTTGCTTACTAAAATGCTCCAGTGGGCTCCACTATACACTTTATGTTTTTCTGAGAAATTTCCCTGGTTGACCGCCAGCGAGAAGTTTAAAAGGCTGTTAAAATAACAAACCTCGGTACCAATTGCTGCTTCACCAAATGTATTTACTAATTTAAGTTTTCCTTCGTATACTTTTTTAGTGCCCTTAAAAACCTGAACCTTCACCAGATCTCCCGCTTTCAAATCTAAATTCGAAACCGTTTTTTTGTCGATATTCGTCCACACATTTCCATACTGGACATCCAGAACAGGAATACCTCCTTTGATAAATCCTTTTTCAAAAACCGGTTTCTGGTAATCGATTTTGACAACCTC
Source organism: Flavobacterium sp. N502536 (assembly GCF_025947345.1). Classification (NCBI taxonomy): domain Bacteria; kingdom Pseudomonadati; phylum Bacteroidota; class Flavobacteriia; order Flavobacteriales; family Flavobacteriaceae; genus Flavobacterium; species Flavobacterium sp. N502536. The sequence goes on from NZ_CP110011.1 coordinate 1,625,846, forward strand.
ATTGGGCAGTTTAGGCCCTACTTCTTCAAATGTAATGGTTTTTGAAGCCAAGCGTGCTCCCGTAAAAGCATATACATCACGGCCATGAAACGTATAAGATTCATTTGAATTGTGGCGACGGTTTTTGACTTCATCGATTTCACGAATTTCCTGAATGCCTAATTGTTCCGCAATTAAAGTCAGCGTTCCGTTATCAGGAGTCACAAAGTAATGCCCGGATTTTGTCAACAAAACCACTGATTGTCTCGCCGTTCCTACTCCCGGATCACAAACCGATACGAATACCGTTCCAGCCGGATAATATTGTGCGGTTTGCGACAGGCGATAAGCAGCCTCCCAAATATTATATGCCGGAATTTCATGGGTCAGATCAAATATCTTCAAATCTGTCGAAACTCCCATTGCCACACCTTTCATGGCGGATACGGCTCCGTCTTTCAATCCAAAATCGGATTGAAAAACCAATACATTATTCTGTGAAAAACTCTTAAAAGCAATCACACACAAAAGAAGTACTACCCGTAATTTCATCTCTAACTTTTTAAGATTATTGGATACACAAACTTACGAAAACCGGTTGAAGCACAACCATCGAAAGTTGCTCTTAGACCATTCATAAAAAAAAGCCCCGCAAATTACGGGGCTTTTGATCTTAAAATTACAATTTTTATTTCTTAGCGAATTTTTTAACAATTCGTTTATTTCCATTATTCAATTCGATAATGTAAAGTCCCGTTTTTAAAGCTCTTACATCAATTGGATTCCCGGAAATCTCTCCAGTGCTAACTTGTTGACCCAATGCATTTGTAATTCTAAACGTATATCCTGTATTGTCTGTTAATGAAATGTTTAACTCATCAACAACCGGGTTTGGATACAATGCGAATCTTGACGTTTCGTTAGTTTCCAATAATCCAGTAGCAATTTCCTGATTTACAATAGCTCCGGAAGCAGTGATATTAATTGAATAATCTTCTACCTGCCCATAAGAGAACGTCTCACAAGAAGTTGGTATACCATTGTATTTCATAGAAACTCTCAATCTTGTGGTTCCTAGTGCCGCCGTAGCCGGAATTGTAATTGTTCCTGTAGCTGTAGCTGCTGTAGAGGTTGCTTTGGTCCAGGCTGTTTCACCTGCATCTGTAAAATCACCATCCTGATTGTAATCGATAAACACAGCATAAGCTTCGCTGTAAACAGTAGAAGTCCAAACCGGAGTGATAGTTATCGTATAAGCTGTTCCTCTTGTTGCATTTGTAGAAATAGCGGTATAGTTTTCATAACCTGCCGTTCCGGTTGAAGTGTTATTGATTGTCCCGAATACTACTTTACCGATTCTCTCGTCTACAGTGCTGCTTCCCTGAGAAGCACAATACGATACCGTTGCTGCAGTAGTGGTAACATTTACGACATTACTTGCCGCCGAAACATTTCCTGCTGCATCTTTGGCTTTCACACTAAAACTATAAGCTGTAAGTGCCGTTAAACCTGTTACAGTATAACTTGTTGTAGTAGAAGAACCTTTTAGGGTTGTTCCCTGGTAGATATCATATCCTGTAACAGCAACATTATCTGTTGAAGCAGTCCATGTCAAATTAGTTGTTGTACCTGTAGTACCAGAAGCTGCAAGACTTGTTGGAGCTGTTGGTGCAACGGTATCTGTAGAACCTGAATAAGCAGCACCAATACCTACTGCATAAAATGCATTGGTTGTAGCGATAACTTCAGGCGAACCAGCACCATACAAATCAATAGCTGATTGTATCCCTGAAGTTCTTGCATTGGCGTAAGTCGAGTTGGCAGTCAAATACACACTTTCTAAACGGTATGCAATTTTTGCTGCTTTATCGATTGTAATACCTGTTACATTATAGGCATTTCCAATATCGTTTGTCCCTGTTTTACCAACAGACAAAATGTAAAACCAGTGATTTAATACCCCTGAATTGGTGTGAACGCCGCAATAATCATTACTGCTTGTTGGAGTACAATTTGGGTTGATCCAATAGGTTCCACCGTAAGTATCCGGCTGACCTTCAGAGTTTGGATCGCTCATCGAACGTAAAGCAAGGTGTCCTGATCTTCTTTCGATATCTTCTCCAATTAACCAGATCGATTTTGTTGGTGCAGCTGCATTTTCAATACAAGCCCCCCAAATATCTGAAAACGCTTCATTCATAGCTCCGGATTCTTTTTGATAAGCCAAGTTCGCGGTATACGTACAAACCGCATGTCCGATTTCATGTCCCGCAACATCGATAGCTGTTAAAATATCAAAATAAGTTCCGCTACCGTCTCCGTAAGTCATTACGCTACCGTTCCAGTAAGCGTTGTCGTAAGCATTGCTGTAATGCACGTAACTTTTTATGATTGCTCCCGCGTTGTCATAGCTATTTCTGCCATGTACAGTCGACCAGTAGTCATATGTTTTTTCAGCTCCCCAATGTGCATCCAGTGCACCATTGTCTTTATTGGTATTGTTAAACTCGGCAGCTGTCCAGTTGTTATCGGCATCTGTAAAGTTTACAGCAGCGGTATAACTGGTTCCTTTTTTCATGTTGTAGGTGTTTATTCCTAAACCTCTTGTTGCATCTGCAAGTATATAAGATGCGCCGCTTAAAGTGGTTTGTATCACCTGCGTTCCGCTATAACGTGTCGCTGCATTTGCGGCAACAAAAGCTTTTTTGGCATTAGCATCATTTTGACTGATTGCTTTTGCTTTAGCCGCTTTTACTTTACTCCCGTGGCTGTACTCGCCAAGGTGTTTGATAGTAGCATTATAAAACAAGACTTTTCCGGTTTCAGCATCGATGTAAAGATCACCGCGGCTTACCGGATTGGTGGCATAAATATCAAATTTATAGGCCAATCTTACTTTATCTGATTTTCGGTTTTGGCCCTGGTCTTCCATTGCCGGCAATAAAACCAATTCGCCTTTTGGCTTTTCGTAGTTCATTGCAGCAGCGTCTGCCGGGGTTTCCCATAGATACTGTTTTGCTCCTGTGTAAGCAACCGCTCTGTCGAAAGCAGCTTTACTGGATAATTTTGGGGTTGTTTTTACATTTTCAAGAGCATAAAATTCTCCGTTCATCGAAACTAATTTTCCGTCTTTTGAATGTAGCGTGTAGTTGGCAAATTCTACTTTAACACCTTGCTCGTACAATTGAAACTTTTCGTGTGTAAAACCTTCTTTATCAGAGTCTATCCTAACTTTCGCAAAAGACTGGTTGTCTTTTAGCCCTAGTTGTTCTTTAAAAACAGTATTGTAATCTGTTCCTCTGTAAGTCGATTTATCACTAAACGTGATTAAGCTTGGTTGCCCATTTTCAGATACATTTTTCTGACTTACCCGTTTGTCTGTGTTTTGGGCAAATCCCGATACTGAAAATGTAAGAATAACAACGGCCGTTGTCATAATTCCTGGTAATTTTTGGTTCATAATAATGTGGTATTTAGTTTGGTTAAATGATTACAAATAAAATACTAAACGTAAGTAAATACTTTATTTATAAGATAAAAGTATTTTATTTCGGTTAGATAATCGATGAAATTTGCCTTTAATCGACAAAATGCAACACTTTTTACCTTAAATTCACTTTTATTTAACAAACTGTGATTATTTCACAAAAAATAGGCCCAAAAAATAATTATTCTACTGATTATTAATACATTAAATACTAAAAGTCAGGAAATATAAGGGTTTCCGTAAAAAATCAACCTCCTCCTTCCTTCTTAATTTTTTCCTACAAAAAAAGGCCAGCCCTTTTAAAAGCTAGCCTTCATGCGATTTTATCACAATTACAGAATTATCTTATATCCATCTCCGGAATTTCTCCTTCAATGATCAAATCAGCTTCGGTTGAGGCAATGATATGTTCAACAGAAATACCTGGCGCTCTTTCTAAGAGCTTAAAACCATTTTTAGTTACTTCGAGAACAGCAAGCTCGGTTACTACTTTTTTAACGCAGCCTACACCTGTTAAAGGCAAACTACATTTTTTTAGGATTTTCGATTCCCCTGCTTTGTTTACGTGCATCATGGCAACGATGATGTTTTCGGCAGAAGCTACCAGATCCATCGCACCGCCCATTCCTTTCACCATTTTACCCGGAATTTTCCAATTTGCGATATCTCCATTTTCAGAAACCTCCATAGCCCCCAAAATAGTCAAATCTACTTTCTGGCTTCGGATCATTCCAAAACTAAAAGCCGAATCAAAGAAACTGGCTCCCGGAAGTGTTGTAATGGTTTGCTTTCCGGCATTGATGATATCTGCATCTTCCTCACCGGCAAAAGGGAACGGCCCCATACCAAGAACACCGTTTTCACTTTGAAATTCCACTGCAATATCCTCTCTGACATAATTTGCTACAAGAGTTGGAATACCAATCCCAAGGTTCACAAAATATCGGTCTTTTACTTCTTTTGCAATACGTCTTGCAATATCTTCTTTTGTTAACATATTTTTGAATGTGTCAATTACTCAATTAGTTAATGTGAAAATTAGACAATTAGATAATGTTATTCTTTATGCAATCCAATAATTATCTCATTCTCTAATTATCTCAATTATTTATTTTTTACTTATAAAATAATCCCAGGTTGCTTTTGTGATATCAGCAATCATTTTTTCGGTATTTTCCTGAGATTCTGTAATGTTCGTTAAATAAACGGAAAGAACAAAATGTTTTCCATTTGGGAGTTTAACGATCCCCACATCGTTCATGGCAACCCGTAAATTAGCATCGTTGGTTCCCGACATTCCGGTTCTGTGTGCCAACTCTGTATTTTCAGGCAATCCTGCTTTCATCCAGGTAAGCCCTCTGGAAGTTTCGACCATGATCTGATACAAATACTTTGTTGTGGCTTCTTTTAACACTTCACCCTTAAAGAATTTCTCCAGCAATACTGTTGTCGCCCATGGCGTTGTGGTATTCACATAAAGATTCTTCCAGGTTTTCATTTGCTCCTCGTTAACCTTAACAACGAAGTCCTTAATCCCCTGTTTGTTTATGAATTTTTGTACTGCCTTTGTACCACCCAATAAATCAATCAGAATGTCACAGCCATTATTATCGCTATGTGAAACCGTATAGCGCAACAATTTATCCAGCGTTAAACTCCTGTTTCCATCGGGAAAATCTTCCCTCATCGGACTCCAGGTATCTGGGTGTAAATCTTCTTTTTTAATGAAAATTTCCTGCATTAATGACAGCTTCCCTTCATCCACTTTGTTTAAAACAGCCAAAGCAATATGAAATTTAAATACACTCATCATAGGAACCTTTAGGTTTCCATTTATACTCAAAGTGTCTTTATCTTCAATGCTTTTGATCGCAATTCCTACTGTAGCATTCTTATCTGCAACAATCTGGCGTAATTTCTCACGCAGCTCTACTGTCGTCTGGGCAAAAGCCTGAAACGACAAGAAAGAGAACAGGAGGGTACAAAAAGCTTTGGTCATTTTTTTTAATGTGTCAATTTGAAAATTAGATAATGTTATTCTGTACGCAATCCAATAATTATCTCATTTTCTAATTATCTAATTACCTAATTATCTATTTCTAACAGTACGTTGCTCGATTCTCTTCTCAAATTTTTCTCCCTGAAAGATACGCTGTACCATAATTCCCGGAATGTGGATCTGGTTTGGATCTAATGTTCCAACCGGAACTAATTCTTCCACTTCGGCAATGGTTATTTTACCAGCTCCTGCCATACAGGCATTGAAATTTCTGGCTGTTCCTTTAAAAATCAGATTTCCGGCTTCGTCACCTTTCCAGGCTTTTACAATGGCAAACTCTGCTTTAAAAGCCTGCTCCATGATGTGCATTTTTCCATTGAATTCACGAACCTCTTTTCCTTCGGCAACTTCCGTTCCGTAACCTGCAGGTGTAAAGAAAGCCGGGATTCCGGCTTGTGCGGCACGACAGCGTTCGGCTAAAGTTCCCTGTGGAGTCAATTCAACTTCCAGTTCTCCTGAAAGCATCTGACGCTCAAATTCAGCGTTTTCTCCCACATAAGAAGAGATCATCTTTTTAACTTGTTTTTTTTGCAAAAGCAATCCCAAACCAAAATCATCCACTCCCGCATTATTCGAAATACAGGTTAAATCTGAAATTGAAGTATTTACCAGGGCTGCAATTGTATTTTCAGGAATCCCGCATAAACCGAAACCGCCAAACATGATCGTCATTCCGCTTTCAATTCCTTTGATAGCATCCTGAACGTTATTTACTTTTTTTGTAATCATAACAAACTGTCTTTATTACTGTATATTTTTGATAAAAATAAGATTTTTAGATTAAATTATAACGATTTCGTAAAAAATAAAATGATTGATTTTACCCGCCAAAAACCAGCTGCTGTTTAGCACTCTACTGTTACTCTCTGGTACAAACAGCTGCCATTGAAACCAACTTTAATCTATGAACAAAAAAAATCCTTTTGTATTCTTCCGGATTTAGAAGAGCACAAAAGGATTTATAATTTTAAAAAGAACTAAAGTTACAATTCGAATTCGTCTGTATTTTGCTCTGTTTGTGTAGTATCTTTTACCACTGCCGGTCGGGTATAACAATCTACTTTTATAGAAAGATTGGCCGGACGTTCAAACTCCGATTTTGAAATCTGAAGTCCTTCATCGGCATAACACAATTTCATGAAGTACCCCCAGATTGGTAATGCTGCTGTTGCCCCTTGTCCGTAAGTCAAGCTTTTGAAACGTGCCGAACGGTCTTCACAACCTACCCAAACTCCGGTTACAAGGTTTGGTACCATTCCCATAAACCAACCATCTGATTGGTTTTGCGTTGTTCCTGTTTTACCAGCAATTGGGTTTTTGAACATGTACGGATATCCTGTCCAACGGTTATCTCCGCTTCCACCGCCCTGCGTACGCAAACGTGCACCTGAACCGGTTTCGGTAACTCCTTCCAACAATTTGATTACTGCAAAAGCAATATCTTTATTTAAAACGTCGTGTGATTCCGGAATTGGCTCATAGATCACCTCTCCGCTTTTGTTTTCAATACGGCTTAAAAATTGCGGTTTTACATATACACCCTGATTAGCAAATGTGCTATACGCAGCAACCATATCTTCTACTGTAATGTCTACGGCACCAAGTGCGATAGACGGTTGAGCAGGAATTTCGGTTTTAACTCCTAACTTGTGAGTTAATTCTACTACAGCTTCAGGACCTGTTCGGTCAATCAATTTAGCCGATACAGTATTGATCGAATTGGCAAGACCTTGTTTCAGGGTTACCATTCCGCGGTATCTGTTATCAGAGTTTCTTGGTTCCCAGTCGGCAGTAACATTATGACGTCCTTTGTGAATCATAAAAGGTCCATCCAGGATTGAATCACAAGGAGACATATTTAGCTGCTCAATAGCCGTTGCATACACAAACGGTTTAAAGGTAGATCCTACCTGTCTTGCTCCCTGTCCAACGTGATCGTACTGGAAATATTTATAATTAATTCCACCCACCCATGCTTTAATGTTTCCGGTTTGAGGCTCCATTGCCATTAAACCAGATTGCAGGAAGTGTTTGAAATAACGAATCGAATCAAGCGGTGTCATCACGGTATCGCGTTCTCCTTTCCAGGTAAACACACGCATTTTTGTTTTTACTTTGAAGGAAGCAATGATATCTTCATCGCTTTTATCCATCTCTTTCATGAGCGCCCAGCGTGTTGAATTTTTCATCGCCTGCATCATGATACGGTCAGTTTCAGCTTGTGTAATGTTTACAAACGGCGCATTTTTATTGGTTTTCATTTCAATAAAAAATTGCTGTTGCAGGTTTTTCATATGTTCCGAAACAGCTTCCTCTGCGTGTAGCTGCATTCTTGAATCGATAGTGGTGTAAATTTTTAAACCATCTTTGTAGATATCATAATCTGAACCATCTGGTTTTTTATTCTCTGCAACCCATTTTTTCATGTAATCACGAAGGTATTCTCTGAAATAAGTAGCAGTTCCTTCACGGTGACTTTCCAATTTGAATTTTAAAGCAATTGGAAGTGCCTGTAATCTTAACTTTTCTGCGGTTGTAATCATTTTTGCTTTTTCCATTTGAGAAAGCACTACGTTACGACGGTTTTTTACGCCTTCCGGATTACGAACAGGATTGTATAATCCTGAGTTTTTGAACATTCCAACTAAAATAGCCGATTCGTCCATCGTTAAATCTTTAGGATCTTTAGAAAAGTAGGTTTGTGCTGCCGAACTTACTCCAACAGAATAGTTTCCAAAGTCATACACATTACAATACATGGCCAAAATTTCATTCTTGGTATATTGTCGTTCCAGACGAATGGCGATAATCCACTCTTTTATTTTTTGTACAATTCTAAAAGGAAGAAACTTAGATCCTTCTCCGTGAAATAATTGCTTGGCTAATTGTTGTGTTAAGGTACTGGCTCCACCATTGGTTCCTAAACTAAAAACAGCTCTTAAAGTTCCACGTCCGTCAATTCCGGAATGCTCATAAAAACGGGCATCTTCGGTCGCCACCAAAGCTTCTACCAAACTTTTTGGCAAATCGGAATACTTCAACTGTGACCTGTTGGTTTTGAAATATTTACCAATAACCACTCCGTCAGACGAAATGATTTCGGTGGCTAAATTGGAATCCGGATTCTCCAGATCCTCAAAAGAAGGCATTGAACCAAATAAGCCCCATGAGGCAAATAAAAAGAAAGCAAGAACTCCTAATAAACTATAGGCAAAAATTCTCCAGAACTTCTTTTTGTAGTAATTAATATCTTTAACGCTAGTGGATTGATTGTTTTTCTTAGCAGCCATAACTATTTTTCTAATCTTTTTGTTCTATTCTAAAACCAACATCTGTAATACCTTCTAAAGCCTGAACTCCAGGAATTTTGCCTGATTCTCTGACGGCTTGTTTGATATGTACTTTGTATTTTCCTTTAAACTTTACGTCTTCTTTGTAAAACAATTTGCTTTCTTTAATGTCAGTAAAACCGTTTCCTAACAAGGTACCGTCGGGATTTGCCATTTGGTACTCTAAAGTATCTACTTTGGTGAAACCGCTAGGCGTTTCGATAGCCACAATCAGAAACAAATTATTGAACGGATAGTTGTTATTGTCTCTCAGATTTACAAATAAATTGTATTTTTTGGTAGAATCTAAAACCGGCAGATCGAAGGTTACAATACTGTCTTTGTGCCACGCACTTCCAACAGATTTGTATTCATCGAATACTCTTTTTTTATCGCAGGAAAAAAGAAGTATTGCTGCCAAAAGAAGAATCCCGCTATTTTTTATTCTCATTTTTAGTAATAATTATAGGTTTTCTAGGCTCAGATGGTTTTTTAGGCTCAGCTGGTTTTTTATCATTCGAATTATTGGGTTTGTTCGATTGATTTTGCTTGTTGTGGGGTTTATTCGATTTATTCTGATTCCCAACAGCCGGTTTATTGGTATTGTTATTGGCCTGTTGTGGCTTGTTTGGAGTGGCCACAACTGCATTTTCAGCATTTGGTTTGCGTTTACGACTTGGCTTTTTCTTTCTTTTTGGCTGATCGAAACGGGTTAAACTTTCCTGCCCCATTGCGTTATTAAAGTCTTTTTCAGGTTCTGAAGTCACTTCAATTGCAAAATCTTCTAATGAAGATACTTTGTTTTTTTGTTTGTTTTCGGCAATAATTTCTTTGACCTGATCGATTTTTAAAACATGCCAGTTGGCAAAATTATTGGTGTAAGCAAACCACATTAATCCTTTAAAAATATCTTGTTTCTGACAAATGGCATCTCCTTTTTCGGTCACTAATTTAGTATCGTAATCCGGGAAATCTTTCAGCGCATCCATATAAGTGTCTAACTCATAGTTCAAACAACATTTTAACTTTCCGCATTGTCCTGCCAGTTTCTGAGGATTCAGTGAAAGCTGCTGATAACGCGCTGCCGATGTGTTGACACTTCTAAAATCGGTCAGCCAGGTCGAACAGCAAAGTTCACGCCCGCAAGAACCAATTCCTCCCAAACGAGCTGCTTCCTGACGGAAACCTACTTGTTTCATCTCTACTCTGGTACTGAATTCTTTGGCAAAATCTTTAATCAGAAGCCTGAAATCGACTCTGTCGTTTGCCGTGTAGTAAAATGTAGCTTTTGATCCGTCTCCCTGAAATTCAATATCCGAAATTTTCATTTCCAGCTTATGCTGAATCGCCAATTCACGGGCGCGAACTTTCATTGGTTCTTCACGGTCACGCGCTACAGACCAGATATCAATATCTTTTTGAGAAGCTTTTCTGTAAATTTTAGGAACTTCGTTACTTTCAGGATTTACGCCTTTTTTCTTCATTTGAATTTTTACCAATTCGCCTGTCAAAGTCACAATTCCAATATCATGTCCCGGTGAAGCAACAGTTGCTACAATATCACCAATACTTAACGTTAATTTTTCTGAATTTCTAAAGAATTCTTTGCGTCCGTTTTTAAAACGAACCTCAACACAATCAAAAATCGCCTCTCCATTAGACGGGCTCATATTCGCGAGCCAGTCAAAAACCGTCAATTTATTGCAGCTATCGGTGCCGCAAGTCCCATTATTTTTACAACCTTTTGGTGCACCACCATCTGAGGTTGAACAACTTGTACATGCCATAATTATATATGTAGTGTCGCAAAAAAGCGACTTAAGTTCATAAACGTTTGATCGGTAAAGATAGTATTTTTTTTAGTTTGCTTTTTAACGATTAAAACTAAAGGGGTGTTAAATACGTAAAAGTCTCTTTTTTAATTAAAAACGCATTTTTTAACGGTATTTTTTAATTATTATTCAATCACCAACTTACTTTGTACGGCTTTCCTTTACAATTTTCTTTTTTATTTATCAAATTATATTTTTTTTCTTATAAAATATATTCCGAATATTTTTGCGCAAAATTTATTTAGTTTTAATAAAAATAATATGATAAAAAATTACGTTTTTAAACTCTTTGCAATTGTCATTTTTGGCATTTTACTATCCGGTTGTTCTCAGAATGACGAATATTCAGCTATTGAAAAACAAGAATCACTAGTACTGACCCGCTCAAAAGAATGGCTGCATCAAAAACAGGTCGTAAACGATACCGATGTAAAATGGAATTCCGCAACCCTGTACCAACAAAGTGCCGAAAATTCTTATGTTGCTATAATTCCGGTGCGCTCTTCCGATCATTTTCTTTTGCAAAAAATTGTGCTTGAAATCAATGATTATAATATTACAGGAAAATTATGGAGCTTTAATTTTAAAGATTCACAAGAAATAGAGACGCTGCAAAAAATAGCAACACACAAAATACTGGAATCTTTCACTGGTGAATTAAGAATTACTAACTTAGAGACCATGGAAACAAGAAACGATAACTACAAACTAGGCATCGCCAATAGTAATAGTCTTTTTTCAAAAAGTAGTGGAGCCGGAATCTGTAATAATTGCCACGGAAGTGGAGACGAAGGTGCTATTAAATTAAACGAGGTAGTCGTAACCGGACCCGGAGGAAGCCCTTGGCCCAACCCTATCACCAATCCTGTAAATCCACCAATATTGCCAATTGGCGGTGGTTCTTTTGGAAGCGGAGGCGGTTCATCATCCAATCCTTTGAACATCAACAACCAGCTTACCGGAAAAGAAAAGTGTTTAAATGATTTATTAGATCAAAAAGGAGATTCCTTTGTACAGGATTTACTAAAAAATTTCAAAGGAAAATCTGAATTTGATATTAAGATAGGTTCAAAAAATAATGTGTTTGTTACAAAAGACGGGGTGACCACTGAAGTCAATGGAGCGACTCATCCACCCAAAAATAATGTAATCGAAATAGAAATAAATTCTTCCCGAATCAATGCACATTCTGCTTTGGATGCGGCCAGAACTATTTTACATGAGTACATACATGCTGACATCTTCAGGAAACTTAATTCAGTAAATGGAGGTAGCGGAGTTCTTAATTTCAAAACTACGTATGAAGCCTATGGAAACCAACACGGTGCAATGGCTGCTCTATATCTTGAAAGTATGAAAAATGCGTTAAAAGATTTCCATAAAAACATGCTTGGCAGCGACTATAACAAATACACGGATTATTATGGCGAACAGCCTAGCGATGCTTTTTATGAAGCAATGGCCTGGGGAGGTTTAAAAGATAATGACGTTAAAGCCTGGAACGATCTTTCGGCTACCAAAAAAGCGGAAATAGAAAATCTGGCCAGAAGAGCCAATCTTTTAACAAAACCAGCACCTTGTCCAAACTAACCTTATAAAAACTGGTAAGTATGAAAAAACATATGGTATTTGCATTTCTATTGCTATGTATTGCCGGCAATGTAAATGCTCAGGGAAAAGCAAAGGATACATTATTTTTTAATGTTGATCCGTATTACAGCATATCACCGACAATTACTCCAAATTTGGAGAACAGAGCCTATTCTGAAACGCAGGAGGCACTCAAAGAGCAGATGAAACATACCCAAACAAATGGATACCTCTATTTTGTTGGAGACGGCTATTTGACAAAGAATTTAAAGCCGAAAAAGGTGCTGTCCATAAAAGACTATATCGAGAATAGAAAATTTTACCTGGACGGAAAATACAACAAGATCATAGACAAATGGAAACTGAAAGATTCATTGACCAACAAATACAAAATATACTTTGTTCATGGTGATGAATTTATCGCGCCAAGATATCTGGAATACAGTTCTTATTATCCAATAGGAAAAGGAGAAAGCGCTATCGTTAACAAGGTAAAAGACACGCTCTTTTTTAAACTGGATAACAAATATATAAAGTCGTATCCTCAAAGTCCGGATCATTTTTATCTTGCAGACGGTGGTAACATCGCTACTTCGGGTTCCTTTTTCTTCAGAAAAGTTCAGCTATCAAATAATGTGAAACCGGAAAAAATACTTTCCATTGAAAATTTTGTCCAATCGTCCCGGTTTTACAATAAGGACAAAACACAAAAATTAAATGATTATGAACTTGCAGAATATTTCAACAATTATGTGATCTATTTAGTTTCTGATAAAAAAACGGGATATATTCAGGTGGAATCAGGTTTTGTAATTGAGTAATATTCATTTACCAGCATACAAATAAGCATACACAAAAACTTTTTCTCGTCTTATAAATTAAACCCGACAGGTTTCAAAAACCTGTCGGGTTCGTTGTTTTTGGGGTATAAAAAAACCTAACAGCATTTTAAATCTGTTAGGTTTTTATTTTATAACAATCCAGAACTTACTCCAGAATCTTATATATTTTATCTGACAATCTAATTCTGAAAGGAACCTCAAAAGTAACCTGATCACCAATTGTAGCTGTTGAAGTTTCAGCTCCATTCACAATCAATTTCTCTAAAACCAATTCCTGATTACCAGTCGTTGGTCCGGAAATTAAGATTTTGTCGCCACTGTTTAACTCTTGATTTTCAATTGTAAATTGTCCCACCTGAGCTTTTACATAATAATGCTCTGCTTTTCCAAGAAGTACTTTTTTGACTTTTACTTTCTGACGGATATCAGCTGGTTTCTCGGCTGCAGCCAAAGCAGTATTAGGCAAATCGCCCGAATGCTTGAATTTTAAATTTTCTGATTTTCCTTTTCTGAAAACCTTGTTTCCAACTTGTTTTCCGGTTCTTAAACGAACCTGATCTACTAAAGGCATGTGAATCACTTCCAGACATTCTGTCGAACAGCAGTTTTCCATTGCCGTTTTACATTCATCACACTGAATAAATAATAAATGACACCCGTCATTTTCACAATTGGTATGATTGTCACAAGGTTTTCCACATTGGTGACATTGCGAAATGATATCTTCTGTTATTCTTTCACCCAGACGGTTATCAAACACAAAGTTTTTCCCAATGAATTTGCTTTCTAAACCTTCGGCCTCAATCTGTTTGGCGTAGTTGATGATACCACCTTCCAGTTGAAAAACGTTTTTGAAACCCTGGTGTTTGAAGTAAGCACTTGCTTTCTCGCATCGGATTCCTCCGGTACAATACATGACAAGATTTTTATCTTCTTTATGATTTTGTAGCTGTTCGTTGATGATTGGCAAACTCTCTCTAAAAGTTTCAACATCTGGAGTAATGGCATTTTTAAAGTGCCCTACTTCACTTTCGTAGTGATTTCTAAAATCGACCACAATAGTATCCGGGTCGTCTAAAATCTCGTTGAATTCTTTGGCTTTCAGGTGAACGCCTATATTGGTTACATCAAAAGTTTCGTCGTTTAAACCATCAGCGACAATTTTATGACGAACTTTAATGGTTAGTTTTAAAAAGGAGTGATCGTCATGCTCTACAGCTTCATTCAATCGTATGCCTTTCATAAAATCGTAGACCTCCAGAGTTGCTCTAAAAGCCTCCAAATTTTCGGCAGGAATACTCATTTGAGCATTAATACCTTCGTTAGCAACATAAATTCGGCCTAAAGCATCAAGCTTGTTCCAGGCAATAAATAAATCGTCGCGAAATTTTTTGGGATCTTCAATTTTGGCATACGCATAGAAAGACAACGTTAGTCGTTGTTTACCGGCATCATCGATCATGATGGCTCTTTCTTCTGCGCTCAAAGTGTTATACAGTTGCATGCTATAAACAGTTTTAAGTTAAGAATATATGTGATTTTTAAAATCTGGTGCAAAAGTACCATTTATTTTTAGATTAAAAATGCTATTAACATTTCATCTCATTTTTTTTTTGTGAGGAGGAAGTCCTGTGTTTATAATGGTATTTGTGGTTTTGGCACAAAGGTACTGAGGCTCTATAAAAACAAAAAAGCACTATTTTCATAGTGCTTTTTTATATAACCTTTGTGCCTTTGCACCTAAAACCCTTAGAGCCTCAGCGTCTCAAAACCTTAGTACCTTAAAGAATTAACAGAACTCCTCAAAAGCATCTTTCAAATTCTCAGCGATCAATTCAGCTGGACGTCCTTCGATGTGGTGACGCTCTAACATGTGAACCAATTCTCCGTTTTTGAACAAAGCCATAGATGGCGATGATGGAGGAAAAGGAAACATATGTTGTCTTGCAGCATCCACCGCTTCTTTGTCAACACCTGCGAAAACTGTAATTAAGTGATCTGGTTTTTTAGCTCCTTCTAAACTCATTTTAGCTCCCGGACGTGCATTTCTTGCAGCGCAACCGCAAACAGAGTTTACGACAACTAAAGTGGTACCTTCAGCTTTGATAGCATTATCTACAGCGTCAGCACTATGTAAATCTTGAAAACCAGCAGCTGTTAATTCAGCTTGCATCGGTTTTACCATTTCTTCTGGATACATATTTTTTATTTTTAAGTTTTACTTTTGAACTGCAAAGTTACAAAGTTTACTCGCAACTACTTAAATTCAGGTATAAAGTTTTGTTATAGTTCGATTGTTATTTACTAAACTTTTTTTGGTAAGGGTAAGTCTCATAGATCGTATTGTCTTCATTGAGAGAAAAACCTTTAGTAGCATCCTCTCTGGCAACTCCCACCAAAGCCATAACTTCTTCTTTGGGTTTACCCTGTTTCAGCCAGCAGATCGCTTTATAATACTTCGCATCTGAAAATTCAGGATAAATTTTAATCGCTTTATCAAAAATGGCAATTGCTTCGTCCCATTTTTTCAATTCGTAGCGTGCAATTCCCTGATAAAAGTAAGCTGTTGGATGTTCTAATTGCTGTCTGTTTTTATAAATATCATTTACATAATCGTCAAACAGCTTTTCGGCTTTATCGTATTCATTCAATTGCAAATAACAAAGCCCTATATAAAAACTATAGGTATGATCCATGACATAACTGTTTCCGTAAAGTTTAATGCATTCTTCAAAATCAACAATCGCACTTTTATACGTTTTCGCAAAAATACATTTTATAAAAGCCCGGTACGGAAGCCATTCTTGTTTATTATAACGAACAGCTTTATCCAGAAAAGGCATTCCGACTTCGTATTTCTTGCATTTAAAATACGGCATTGCTTTTTGTTGCCACAGATAAGCTATTGTGCTATCTTTTTTTAGACCTTCGTCGATGCAATTTTGCCATTCTGACATTTGAAAAGTATAATTGTACTTATAGGCACAACTGTCTAAGTATTTGACCTGAATAGCATCATGTGCTTTGTTTGTGGATACTTGCGCGTAAGAAATAATCGAAAAAAAGAAACTGAATCCTAAAATAATGTTTTTCAAAGGTTATTGGTTTAAGTTGAATTTATTTGGAAGAAAAATCACTCTAAATAACGCTTTTATAAACGGCATTTTGGGACACTTTAAAATAACTTTAACATCCTCTAACAAGGTGGTTTCTTCGTCTAAGAATTTAAAAATCAAAGGGGGACTTCCTTTTTTAAATAAGGACGAAAAAATACGGCTCCCCAATTCATTATGGCGATAAAGAATATCCAAAAGCAATAAATCGTAAAACCAGAATCTGCTTTTTTTATGAAATGCACTCATTTTGAGCGACGTTGAAGAACTCAGAAAGGCCACTAATTCAGCTGATTTTTTATCCGAATTTCTAAAAGTATAACCCGTGCTTGCTTTCGTCCAGCCCCCGGCAGTTCCAATATTCAAAACGCGTTTGGTATTTTTCTTCCAAAACGGATAGGCGGTCATGGAAATACTCCCCTGCTCTTTATCCAGAATTTGGTAGGAATAAACTCCTAACTTCTCCAGGTAAATCTGAATCTCATTTTCGTATTCTTCCTTAGAAAGCAAATACTCCGAAAACAAGGTATATTCTACCAGGGCTTCGGTTTTTGAAACCGGCAAAACATACATAAAACGTGTGTTGTGTTTTTGTTCAACCGAAAAATCCATAAAAGTAGCTTGCTCCGGATTGAAGACTTCTTTTTCAGATTTCACAAACCAGCCTGTAAAATGCTGCTGTAAAACAGGATACTTCGTTTGACTTAATGCAAATGATGAAGTGTAAATACTATTGAACAGCTGATTACAGGTGTACCTGTTTTCTTCTGTTCCAATAAAAACATGAGTTTCAAGCTCGTTGATATTGGTTACTTTTTCGTTTAAAAAAGTAACATTGGAATGTTTTGCAAGTTCGTCAAAAACAAAATTGTAAAAGTCTAGTCCCCGAATTTGGCTGTATTGATAAGGGTTCAGATTGAAATCACGTTTAAAATTTCCGTCGGCAAACAAAGCAGAGTCCCATTTTTTGGCAACAATCGGATTCCAGATCGTTTTATGATCGGCCCAAAAACACCAGGTTCGGTCATTTGTTTTTTTCGCATCCTGATCCAATACTAAAATTGATTTGTCTGAGAAGTTCCCCGACAATGCCATTTTGTAAACGGTCATCAAAGCCGCTAAACCTGTTCCGGTAAAAATGTAGTCGAAGTGTTTAATTTGCGAAGAATTCATTTTCAAAAATAAGAAATTTTATTCTTGCAGCTTTTCTAAAATCACTTTAAAATCGGTAGGATTAAGGTAATTACTGTACTGCAGAACGATCTCATTCTTCTCATTCAAAACACATAAAACCGGATATACAATCTGTTCCTTTAGTGTCCCGAGCTGCAAAGCCAGTTCATGAACACCAACCTTGTTACCCGTAGGTTTGTATTTAAAAACCTGATTATTAAAACTAATGTCTCGTTTTTCTTCGGCATTAAAATCGATGAAATAGAAATCGGAATTGAGTTTATCGATGATTTCCTGATTCTTGAAGGTTGTCGATTTCATTCTTTGGCAATACTGGCACCAATCGGTATGAATAAAAACAATGATTTTCCGTTTTTGAATTTGCTGCAAACGATCTACTTCCTCAAAAGTACTTCCCTTCAGCTGGCAAAATCCTGTTGAAGTGATTCCGAAGAAGAAAATAAGTAAAAACAGCTTTTTCATTGTTTTGTTTTTTTTTGCCACAGATTATAAAGGATTTCTCTTTTGCCACGAATTAAATTGTAAATCTTTGTCTAAAAAAGTGATAATTCGTGAATTCGTGGCAAAAAAACAAAACTACTAACCTTTTTCCTCTGCGATCCCAATAGCTTATTGGGAGTAATCATAAATTTACCTAAAAGTATATCGCAATCCCAAAAAGCCACGAATCGTTTGATTTTGCCCGTAAACATAAGTGGTATCAAAAGTCAAACCATACGGATTGTCTGGTGTAACCAGTACTTTACCCGCCGAATCGTACTGCACATTTTTATCAAACGGATCATTGGTTCTCGAAATCAAAAACGGATTATTCTGCTTTGGAGTAAAGTTCAATAGGTTTTTCACTCCTCCGTAAAGCTCGAAATTCTTCCAGCCCGAATAACTAAATTGTATGTTTTGAATGCTGTACCATGGCGAGTTTGGATTTCTCGGATCGTATTCGTTCAATAAAGGCAATTTCATTGGGCTGTAAACATTTCCAGTATAATCCAGTAATAAATTCCAGGGTTCAATTTTATAGGATACGCTCCAGGTTCCGGTAAATCTTTCGGTTAAAAAAGGTCTTTGCGAAATTCCGTCCTGAACATTTTTATTGTCTAAAACAGTCGCTCCGAGAATAAACTTTAAACTATTGGTGAAGTTAACATCGACATTCGTACTGATTCCCTGACTGATAGCATAACCATCAATATTATCGTAAATGATTTTATTGGGATCGGTTTCATAATCTGAAATGATTTTATTGCTGAAGCGGGTATAAAAAGCGGTTGTTTCAATTCCGATAAAAACACCGCTGTCAAAGTTTATTTTTTGAATATAATTCAAATTTACGTTGACCGATTTCTCCGGTTTTAAATCATTCTGAAGCACAACATCGCGTGATCCTGTCAGGGCTGCATGATCTTCTGTAAACAAATTTACAACCCTAAATCCGGTTCCGGCATTTAATCGGAAGATGGTATTATCATTTGCTTTAAAACGATAGGCGAATCTGGGCGTAAAGATAGAACCATGAATGGAATTATAATCGTATCGCGCTCCCAGTAAAACCTGACTCTTTGGAGAAAACGTGATCTCATCCTGAACAAAAATCCCCGGTAACCAAGTACTTTCGGCTTCTTTTGTTGCCGGTGTATTGTCGTTGTAATACGAATATCGGGTCGCAATTCCGGCAAGGAAATCATTTGCTCCTATTTTTTTATCCCAGGTTAATTGCAGGAAACCTATTTTTTGATTCGCAATATACGAGGTCGTTCCATAGCGGCTGTCCTGATAATGCACGTTTCCGGAGAACGAAAGCATCAGTTTCTCTTCAAAAGGCAATTGATAACTTCCTATTAATTCTCCTCTTTTGGTATAAATACTTTCACCGTAAATTTCATCACCTCCACGGTATTTTTTCTCCCAACGAACGTCGCCACCCCAGCGATCTTCATACATACCACGTGCTGCGATGGTAAAAAGACGATTGTTATTGCGATGAAAACTCCACTTATTAAATACCGAAATCCTTTTAGAAAGTGTCACATCTGTAAAATTATCTTTGTCTTTATCGATAACCTGATCGTAATTGAAATAATTAACCCCTAAAAGTGAAGTCGCTTTTTTTCCGGCATTAAACTTCATTCCTAAATCAAGATTGTTTTCAAAATAGGTAGTGGTGAAATAATCGGCAGAAAAAACCGGAGCATTCGTTGGGTTTTTAGTAATAATATTGATTAGCCCTCCAACAGCCTCACTTCCGTAAAGAGAAGAAGCCGGACCTTTTACAATTTCTATTCTTTCTACCAGAGAATTCGGAATTCCGGACAAACCATAAACTGTCGAAAGACTGCTGACTATGGGCATCCCGTCGATTAAAACCAAAGTATACGGCCCTTCCAAACCGTTGATATGGATGTCACCGGTATTACAAACTCCGCAATTCAGCTGTGGTCTGACTCCGTTTATATTCTGAAGTGCTTCATAAATGCTGGGTGTTGGATTCTTCTTAAAAAAAACAGGCGAATAAACCTCAACGGGAACGGCACTTTCGAGACGTTTTACCGCTTTTAAGGTTCCCGAAACAACCACTTCGTTCAATTGATTGTCTGTATCGTCCAATTCGAAATCATAGGATGGAGCAACATCCTTCATAACGTCAATCTTCTTTTTTAAGGTCTGAAAACCTACCAGCGAAACTTGAAGCGTATAATTTCCAACCGGCACTTTTTCGAAGTTGTAATGTCCCAAACTATCCGTAACCGTTCTGTATTTTGTTCCTACTAAATGCACATTTGCCAACTGTACCTGATGGCCGTCAGCGGAGATAATCCCGGAAACAGAATTGGTTTCTTGGGCAAATGAAAACTGTAAACAAAACAAAAGCAGTATTAAAAATAGTTTTTTCATTATTATAAAATTAAATTTAGACAAAACTAAAAATTAAATTTGACAAATAGTGTTTCTAAAGTCAAAAACTTCAAAACAGACTTCAATTCAATGTTTTATGGGGATTTTACTGACATTGAAACGGAATTAGTCCTCTTCCTTTTTAAAGCAGATTAATCAAATTTTGTTCTTGCAAACGGAGACAGCTTCTATAGCTTCATGTAAGATGAAATGCCTTTTGACAAGCTATACTAACGCTGCCTCTATGTGTTTACTAAAAAATTATTTCAGACAAATGATTCGTCAATGAGTTCTTTATTGATCGAAGCCCCTGCGAAAGATCCTGAAGAAACAGCCATCGCAACAGATCTTGCCTGAATATGGCAATCGCCACTGGCAAAAACTCCAGGAACTGTGGTTTTTTGAAATGCATCTACTTTCAGCAGCCCTTGTTCGGTCAATTCGCAGCCTAAAGATTTCGGTAGCGGACAATGTTGTTCGAAAGGCAACTTAAAGTAAACCGCTTTCACTTCAATTTTGGATTGATTTTTAAAACCAATATGCTGAATATATCCATTTTCCTGCTCTACAGCCACAATTTCATCTTCTATAATTTGAATTTTATGTTCTTGTAAAATTCGGGATTGTTCTAAAGTAAAGATTGATTTTCCGTTCGTCAGTATTCTTAAATCAGTGGTCCAGTTCGAGATGAGTTTTGCATATTCAAAGCCCATATCGCCATTGGCAATGATCGCTGTTTTTTCTTTTTTAACTTCATAGCCATGACAGTACGGACAATGTAAAATCGAAATTCCCCAACAGTCCGCAAAACCATCAATTTTAGGCAGAAGGTCTCTTATTCCCGTGGCGAATAATACCTTTTCGGAAGTAAACACTTTTCCGGATTCTGTTTTGATCTCAAATCCGTTTTCCGTTTGAATTGCGCTAATTGCCAATCCGTTATAAAACTGAACGGTATCGTAAAAGTCTACCTGTACCTTGGCTTTCGCCGAAATAACTGCGGGTTTCTCCCCATCGTGTGTTATAAAATTATGCGAATGTGGTGTTTGTCGGTTACAAGGCAAACCACTATCTATCACCAAAACCTGTCGTAAAGAACGTCCCAGACTCATGGCTGCCGAAAGCCCGCTATAACTACCTCCAATAATTATAACCTCATAATTCGTGTTGTGTATCATGATTTAGTATTTTTAAAAAGCTCGGGGAATTGGAAAAAGATCGTTTTTTGGAAAAAACCCGTCCTGAAAGTCTACAATTTCATCTGCTGTACAAAGACACTTTTTCAGTTCGCTGAGAATTTCATTCTCTTCTATTTTCTGACCAATAAAAACCAATTCGTTGAGTCTGTCACCAAAATTAGAAGTCCACCGCTCCTCGATAATATCCTGAAATTCAACAAAATTGTTAAAAGTCATTCGTTCGCTTAGCGGCATACTTGCCCACCATACTCCGGCTCCTTCGGCTTTCATTGATCCACCGGATTGGCTCCAGTTTATCGCTTGTTCCGGTCGGGAGGCCATCCACAATAGTCCTTTACTGCGAATGATGTTGGCAGGAAAATCGGATGTAATAAAATTCCATAACCGATTGGGATGAAAAGGTCGCGGATCTCTGAACACAAACGAATTAATTCCGTACTCCTCCGTTTCCGGCGTATGAATTCCTTCCAATTCCCTGATCCAGCCGGCTGAGTTTTCGGCCTCTTCATAATTGAACAGTGCTGTATTCATGATTTCGTTGGGATTTACTTTTCCTAAAACCGAAGTAATTATTTTCGCTACCGGATTAAGTTTTTGGATAAAAGCTTTTAAAAACAATAAGGATTCAGCACTAATAAGGTCCGTTTTGTTCAAAATAATAACATTGGCAAATTCTACCTGATCTACCAAAAGATTCACTATTGTTCGATTGTCATTTTCAATGTTGGATACGTTTTGCTCCTGCAATGTTTTAGCGGAACCGAAATCTTTAAAAAAGTTAAAACTATCCACAACAGTAACCATCGTATCGATAAAACTAAACCTGGACAAATCAATATTCTCCTCTTCATTGACAAATGAGAAGGTTTGGGCTACCGGAATGGGTTCGCTAATACCCGTACTTTCAATAAGCAGGTAATCAAATCTGTTTTCCTTTGCCAGTTTTTCGACTTCAAGCATCAAATCTTCCCGCAGGGTACAGCAAATACAACCGTTTGTCATTTCGACCAATTTTTCCTCTGTTCTCGATAAGCTATGTTCCTTCTTTACGAGTTGCGCATCAATATTAACTTCACTCATATCATTAACAATCACGGCAACTTTTAATCCTTCTTTGTTGTGAAGAATATGATTGAGCAGTGTCGTTTTTCCTGCGCCAAGAAATCCGCTTAATACGGTTACGGGTAATTTTTTCATGGTTAAGCGTGTTTATGGTTTCTATAATTCAGAAGATGCCCGACAATCATTCCGATGCCGCCTATAAAAATCAGATCCAAATGAATGTCGAGTATAATTTCACTTAGTATGCTGATCCAAATGAGGCACATCGATAAAATTAAAGCTGTCGCGACTAAAAGACTTGATTTTTTAATAATTTTGAGAACTGCAACCAAACCTATGGAAGCAAAGATCAAATCGATAAACGGATTGTGACTTAAACCCAAAGGTAAAATCGTAAGAAGCGGAAATACGAGACAATGAACCAGACAAATGGTAGCACTTGAGATTCCTAATATATCGTAAAAAGGTGTCGTTGTTTTCTTCATTTTCAGTACATTTGCTTAATGCAATTATGTTGCAAATATATACTTTTATTTTAAATGCAACATTGTTGCGTTAATATTTTTTAATGCTCTAAAAATGAAAACAACAAGAAATACAGCAGCAAAGACAGCCGTTCTAGAGATTTTTGACAAATCGAAAACAGCCCTGTCACACACCGAAATTCACAAACTAACGGAGGATTTATGCGATCGCGTGACCATCTACAGAATATTAGACCGCTTAGTAAACGATGATATCGTACATAAAATCGTAAACCTTGACGGAACGGTAAAGTATGCCAAATGCCATCATCATGCGCAACGAGTACACATTCACAATCATGCTCATTTTAGCTGTGAAAAATGTTTAGAGGTAACTTGTCTGGAGAATGTAAAACCGAGTTACATTATTCCGCACAATTATAAGGTAAACGATATAAACTTCACCTTGTCAGGATTGTGTCCGAATTGTTTGAATTCAAACATTTAAGTTTTAGACTTGTCTAAAAATATTGTTGTGCGAATATAATTTATCCCTATATTTGTTCAAACAACATTTTTACAATGACCAAATCTTTAGAAGAAGTTCATCAATCGGTTGCAACACAGCATAAAAAAACAGGTTTCAGAAAAATATTAGCGTTTTTAGGTCCGGCATACCTCGTAAGTGTGGGGTATATGGATCCCGGAAATTGGGCGACAGACATCGCCGGAGGTAGTCAGTTTGGATATTCTTTGCTTTGGGTTTTACTGATGAGTAATTTAATGGCTCTGCTCCTTCAGAGCTTAAGCGCCAGACTCGGAATCGTGACACAGCGAGATTTAGCTCAGGCATCACGCGAGACCTATTCTAAATTTATCAATTACATTTTATACTTTTTAGCCGAAATTGCCATCGCAGCCTGTGATCTTGCCGAAGTTCTGGGTATGGCGATCGGAATTAATCTCCTTTTTGATATTCCGTTGATTGAAGGCGTTTTAATCACGGTATTAGACACTTTCCTGCTGTTATTCCTTATCAACAAAGGAATCCGAAAAATGGAGGCTTTTATTATTGTACTTGTAGCCATCATTGGGTTTTCGTTTATATTCGAAATGATTTTTGCTGAACCCGAACTGGATAAGGTTATTTATGGTCTCGTGCCCTCAATTCCAAGTTCTGCTGCTTTGTATATCGCTATCGGAATCATTGGTGCAACGGTAATGCCTCATAATTTGTACCTGCATTCGTCGCTGGTACAAACCCGAAAGTTCGACAGGACTCCCGCCGGAATTAAACAGGCGCTGAAATACAACTTTATAGATTCGACCATCGCCTTGAACCTTGCCTTTTTTGTCAATGCCGCCATACTAATTCTGGCAGCGGCGACCTTTTACAAAAACGGAATGTTTGAAGTAGCCGAAATTCAGGATGCACATAAATTCCTCGAGCCCTTACTGGGAACCAAATGGGCTCCAATTTTATTTGCTGTGGCCTTAATTGCTGCCGGACAAAGTTCTACCGTAACCGGAACCCTGGCTGGACAAATTGTAATGGAAGGTTACTTGAATTTGCGCATCCAGCCTTGGGTTCGCAGAATTATAACACGACTTATTGCTATCGTGCCTGCTGTCATAGTGATTTTAATTTATGGCGAGAGCGTAACGGGAAAACTGTTGATCCTTAGTCAGGTTATTTTAAGTCTACAGCTGGGTTTTGCGATTATTCCACTGATTCATTTTGTGAGCGATAAAACCAAAATGAAAGGATTTCATATTTCCAGAACAACACAGGTCGCAGCATGGATTATTGCTTCGATTATTGTAACCTTAAATGCAAAACTGGTATTTGACGAAATCACTTCATGGCTCGAAAGTTCAAATAACCCAACGGTACTCTGGTTTACTGTTGTTCCGCTTGCTTTTGGATTCCTGGCCCTGCTGCTTTACATCGTATTCAAACCTTTTGTTACCCGAATAAAATCAAACATTGAAAATCATTCCCCACATCATTTAAAATTAGTTTATACGCCAAAGGAAAGTTATGGCAAGAAAAATATAGCCATTACGGTCGATTTTTCTAAAGCCGATGAAGCCGCACTAAACAATGCCTTTGAACTGGGCGGAATCGATGCGCAATACACCTTAATTCACATTGTAGAAACTGTTGGAGCTTTGATGTACGGTGGTAATGTTGACGATCATGAAACGACCATCGACGAAAAATTACTATTAGAGTATAAAGAGATGCTTTCCACAAAAGGTTTCAAAATCAAAACCGAACTTGGCTTCGGAAAACCAAACAGTGTGATTCCGAACATCATCAATGTTGGTAATTTCGACATTCTGGTAATGGGAACCCACGGCCACACTGGTCTAAAAGATATTTTGTTTGGTACAACAGTAGATAAACTGAGACATAAAATTTCTATACCTTTGTTGATTGTTAAATAAAGCCGCTAAGGTTCTGAGTTGCTAAGTTTCTAAGATTTCCTCTTTGATGCTTTTAACTTAGCAACTCAGAACCTTAGAACCTTAGAACCTCAAAAAAAAATGACTTTTTCAGAAGAAAACTATCTTAAATCCATATACCATCTTACGGCTTCGAACGATGCTGAAGTGAGCACCAATGCTATTGCCGAAATGATGGAAACCAAAGCTTCATCAGTTACGGATATGCTTAAAAAGTTGTCTGAGAAAGATTTAGTGAATTACAAAAAGTATCAGGGCGTTTCATTGACCGAAAACGGAAAACTAGCCGCCAAAATGATTGTTCGGAAACACCGCTTGTGGGAAGTGTTTTTAGTAGAGAAACTAAATTTTTCCTGGGATGAAGTTCATGATATTGCCGAGCAACTCGAACACATCAAATCGGAGCAGTTGATTAATCGTCTGGATGATTTTCTGGGAAATCCTACCGAAGATCCGCACGGAGACCCAATTCCCGATGCCAATGGACGAATCGTCAAAATCGAGAAACAATTGCTTTCTGAATTAACGGACCATCAAACCGGAGTCTGCGTTGGTGTAAAAGATACTTCCTCAGAATTCCTAAAGTATCTGGACAAACAAGGGATTGCTCTGGGGTCGAAAATTGAATTCTTATCAAAAGAGTCATTCGATTTATCCGTTAAAATTAAGGTTGATGGAAAGGAATTGTCTATTTCGAATAAAATTGCCTCAAACTTGTTTGTAAAGCTGGTTTAGAGATTTGTTATTCTTTAATGGATAAAGATTTTTTAGATCTCCATAAACGTGCCGAGCCTACGGCTCTCCATCTTTTGGCGAATTTATCATTTGGACGGATTAAAATCCGTCCCTACAAAATTAAAAGGGCGAGCCTATGGCTCTCTTTTAATCATTGCTTCAGGAAAGTTCCGGAGGAACGATAAATACTATAGCAACGGATTTTAATCCGTTGACCCAAAAACACAAAACACAATAGAGTTCCATAGGAACGGAACATATCGTGACAACGCAAAAGTTCGAAAGGAACAATAGAATCAACCGTATGTCTTATCGGTTTGTGAAACCCATTTTCCAGCAACATCAACATTTTGTCTCAGCAGCAAATTTAGCTGACCAATATGATGCTGTACATGCCGCATGTTGTACAAAATCATCTCAATCCGACTGTAGTTCTTATTTGAGGTAATGAATCTTTCTTTTGAGGTTTCTTCGTTTAATCCCTCAATTAAATAAAAAACCTTTTTACGGGAATACTCCAGATAGTCAAGTAGTTCTTCTTTCCGGTAAATTCTTTCGGGTAAAATTCCTTGCGGATCAAACTCTGATAAAGAAAAGGGTATAGGAGGAGAAAATGTATCCGGCTCTGCAGATGCATAATAATCCATCCAGAAAATAGTGTGATAAGCAGAATACCAAAAATCTATTTTGTCCCAAAAATGTTCAGGACAAACTAAAATCGAACTTTCGAGCATGTCTATTACAGCGCCAAATTGTCTCCATAATATTCCTCTAAGTTCATCCATAACTTCCTTTTTAAACAATCCCTTTCTCAATCATCTCCAGCATAACCGGTGATGCGTTCTTAAAAGTAGGTTCCTGTTCAATGATGCTTCCGGCATTCTTTTTATTTACTTTGAAAGTAACATCGTTGACTGTGGTAAACAAAAGTGCGGTCAGAAATGGCTTTTTGATATAAGATCCTAAAACCAATAAAGCTTCATCCAGCGTATGAATGCTTTCAATTTCTTCCGTTTTATAACGAGTCGTTAATGAAATAGAGAAGGTATTGTCTTCATTTAAAACTAAACGAAAATAAATATTCTTAATCTCGGTATCGCCCATTGTTTTGGCCAAAGTCAATTTTGCGAAAGTTCCGGCCTGGATGCTTTCTTTAACTCGTTCACAAAAAAGGGCAAATATTGGTTCGTACATTTTTTTAAGGTTCTAAGGTTCTGAGATGCTGAGGTTCTAAGTTTTTTTAACCGCAAAGTTCGCTAAGATTTACGCAAAGGGCACAAGTAAAATTAAAAACTTTGCAAACCTTACGTAAGCCCTTGTGGCCTTTGCGGCTATGAAAAAATTATTTTCCTGTAAATTCAGCTTTACGTTTTTCTAAAAAGGCAGTTGTTCCTTCTTTAAAGTCCTGGGTTCCGAAACATTTTCCGAATGATTTTATTTCGGTATCAAAACCATTTTTACCATCTGCAAAATTCGCATTGATCGATTTTATAGCTTTAGCGATAGCAAACGGTGCATTTTTAATAATTTTCTGAGCAATTCCGCCAGTAAATTCTAAAAGTTCAGCTTGTGGCACTACGTGATTTACTAAACCGTACTGCTTAGCTTCTTCTGCAGAAATCATTGCGGCAGTCATAATCATTTCCATTGCACGGCCTTTCCCTACTAACTGTGGCAAACGCTGTGTTCCTCCGTAACCCGGAATCAATCCTAAAGTTACTTCCGGCAATCCCATTTTTGCATTGTCTGAAGCTACTCTAAAATGACATGCCATGGCCAGTTCTAGTCCGCCACCAAGAGCAAAACCATTAACGGCTGCAATTACAGGTTTCTTTAAATTTTCGATAAGATCAAATAAGGTTTCCTGACCCTCTGCAGCCAGCTGTGCTCCTTCAACAATATTATAATTGGCAAATTCTGAAATATCGGCCCCGGCTACAAATGCTTTCTCGCCACTTCCGGTGATAATGATAACACGAACATCGTCATTTTTACCTAACAATTTCACTGCTTTACTTAAATCGCTGATCGTAGCTTTGTTTAATGCATTTAATTTGGTAGGTCTATTGATGGTTACGGTTGCTATTTTTTCTTCAATTGAGATTAAAAGATTTTCGTAGTTCATGATGCTTAATTTATGAGTTTGTTATCGGTAAAGAAACCCTGAATGTGGTTCCTTTTCCGTAAGTTGATTCAAAGGTAATTGTTCCTTTGTAATTTTCGATAATGTTTTTGATAATTCCGAGTCCTAGCCCCATCCCGCTCGTTTTCGTAGTAAACTTTGGTTCGAAGATTCTACTAATATCCTGTTTCTGAATTCCGATTCCGTTATCTTTTACCGCAATTTCAACATTATTGTTTCGGCGTTTTACGGTTACTACAATAGATTTATGAAACTGGCTTTCCGGAATTGCCTGTGTGGCATTTTTAACGAGATTGGTGATAACCCGTATCAATTGCGTACGGTCCATTTTGGAAATAATTTCTTCCTCCTCGCTTTCAAAAACAATATAATCTTCATTGAAAATATCTAACGAAAGCTCAACAACCTCCACCACATTTAAGGTTTCGTTTTGTTGTGCCGGCATCGACGCAAAGTTCGAAAATGCCGAAGCCACAGCGGTCATGGTATCAATTTGCTGGATTAAGGTCTCTGAATAATCGTTTAATTTTTGCTTAACATCCGGCGCGGTCGGGTCAAACTTGCGTTGAAAACTCTGCACCGTTAATCGCATCGGCGTAAGCGGATTTTTAATTTCGTGTGCTACTTGTTTTGCCATTTCACGCCAGGCTTCTTCACGCTCGCTTTGGGCCAATTTTATGGCACTGGTTTCCAATTTGTCGACCATTCCATTATAAGCCTTGATCAGAAAGTTAACTTCCTTGCTATTCGCTTCTAAAACAATCTTTTCGTTTTTCTGATCTAAATTGGTTTCTTCCAGTTTATCCGAAATTGTTTTAAGCGACTTTGTAATATAAGTCGATAAGAAATAAGCCAGTCCAAAAGCGACAATCAGCATAAAGGAATATACCTGACTTAGACGAATCAAAAAGGTATTGAGCTCATTGTCGTAGTACCCGTCATCTTCTAAATATGGGAGATTCAAAATTCCAAGAGGCTTGAACTTTTCATCTTTAATCAAGCTATAAGAAGATCTGTTTTTAACGCCATCAATCGTTTTAATGTCTACAAAACGTTTTTCGATCGAAGACCGCACTAATTTCAGAATGTATTCCGGAATTGGCGGCGCTACTTTATCGACAGCGAAAGACTCCTTTGAGGATTTCAGTAATTTCCCGTCAAGACTGTAAATGTTGATTTCGATTTTATGAATCTGAGCCAGTTCGTGTATTTTATCTTTAAAAATCAGATCCAGATTGGCCGTTTTTAAAGGATAGGTTGTGGTGGAAAGCACATAATTAATGTGTTCTTTTACTGCATTTTCTTTACGCTCGAGACGTTCCTGATGGTATTCTTTTGCTTCATTTTTAAACTGAATAATCGAAATAGAAGCCAATAAAAACGATGCCACAACAATCAATACAATCATCGAAAGGAAAATCCTGACACGCAAGGAAAGCATCGACATTTTGAAGTTGTTAAACATATTTTTTAGTATTCAGTCTCAGTGTTCAGTCTCAGTATTCAGTCTCAGTATTCAGTCTCAGCATAAACTGAAAACTGCGACTGCGACTGAAAACTAGTACTGCGACTGAAAACTATTTCTTTTCTCTAATTCTTTTATAAAAACGGAATCCCAGCATGATCAAAACCGAGAATAAAATAATTCCGATAACGCCAAAAATCCAGTTGATGGCACTTTTTAAAACCACTAAAAAAACTACTGCAAACAGTATGATGGTAGCACCTTCATTCCATAAACGCATGAAGTTATTGGAATATTTCACCTCATCATTCTGTAGTTGCTTAAAAATCTGATGGCATTTTAAATGATACAGATACAGCAGAAAAACAAAACACAATTTTACATGCATCCATGGCATTTTGAGCCAGGCGTTTCCTAAATCGGTAAAAAACAGCATC
Organism: Flavobacterium sp. N502536; assembly: GCF_025947345.1. Lineage (NCBI taxonomy): Bacteria > Pseudomonadati > Bacteroidota > Flavobacteriia > Flavobacteriales > Flavobacteriaceae > Flavobacterium > Flavobacterium sp. N502536. The sequence goes on from NZ_CP110011.1 coordinate 1,656,137, forward strand.
CAAAAAGCAAAAATACTTGCTAAAATTGCGGACGGCCATGTAATAATGTACCACAAACGATAGGCCATTATTTTGTACTGTGCCTGCAAAATTTCTTTTTCAGGAGATGGTTTTTCGCTGGCTTCGATTTGATACACAAACAAACGCACTATATAAAACAAACCTGCAAACCAAGTGATTACAAATATAAGATGCAGTGATTTTAAGTAATTGTAATATTCCATTATTATTTGTTTCAAGTTTCAAGTTTAAGGTTTCTTCTAAAGTTGATTATAGCTTGAAACCTTAAACCTGAAACAAATATTATTTCGCCCAATCGTTAATCCAGTTACTCACGGTCTGGCACCACTCGTCATCATCATTCAAACACGGAATTGCTAAGAAATCTTCTCCTCCGTTTGCTTCAAAATCTTCTTTGGCGCGCATTGCAATTTCCTCTAAAGTTTCTAAACAATCTGAAACGAAAGCTGGTGTTACCACCGCTAAATTCTTGATTCCTTTTGCTGGCATCTTATCAATTTCAACATCAGTATAAGGCTCCAGCCATTTGTCTCCCGCTAAACGTGACTGAAAAGTTAAGCTATACTTATCTTCAGGAAGCCCTAATAACTTCACGACTTGTCTGGTTGTTTCATAACACTGATGACGGTAGCAAAAATCATGTGCCGGTGAAGGTGTATTACAACAAGATCCGTCAATTTTACAGTGTGATTTTGTTACATCGGTTTTACGAATATGACGTTCCGGAATTCCGTGGTACGAGAACAATAAATGATCGTAATCAAAACCAACCAAATGTTTCTGAATAGAATCAGCCAGATTCTTGATATAATCCGGTTTATTGTAAAACGCAGGAACATCAGTAAAAGTCATTTGCGGAAATTTCTTCTTGCGAATTTCTTCTGCCTTTACTAAAATAGTTAAAGTCGAAGCCATCGCATATTGTGGGTATAAAGGGAAAAGCAATACCTCTGTAACACCTTTTTCATGTAATTCCTGAAGTCCTTTTTCGATCGTCATGCTTCCGTAACGCATTGCTAAAGCAACAGGTACATTTACCAAAGGCTGAACTTTTTTTTGCATTCTTTCAGAAAGTACAACCAAAGGAGAACCCTCATCCCACCATATTTTCGCATAAGCATGTGCTGATTCCTCTGGTCTTTTTCTTAAAATAATACCACGAACCAACAAAGCTCTTAATAAATACGGGACATCAATCACGTATTTATCCATTAAAAATTCGTCTAAGTATGGTTTTACATCTTTTGGTTCTGGGCTTTCCGGAGATCCTAAGTTTACTAATAATACGCCTTTCATGTTTTTTGCTTTAGGCTTTAAGCTCTAGGCTTTAAGCTTTTTATTTGTTTTTAAAATTTTCGTCAAAAGTAGGACTTGTAACTTTTTAGAAATATGATAATTATTACTTTTTAATTATGTTCTTATTTATAAAATTGATGCTTCAAAACATCATCAGTTTTTATCTTTTTTATATTTGCTGAATAGTTTTTCCAATGATTTATATTCTTCCTCTGTTCCAAAGTTATCTGTCTTAATTTCCTTTTTAGAACTAATCAGATAAAACTGACGACAGGAAAGACAGATTTTGGCAACTCCTGAGATTTCTTCATTCTTTTTAAAAATCAAAATATCCCTATATTCAGGTGCACAAGCATATACGTTTTCAAACATCTTTAAAGAAGATTTCTCCAAAAAAATATCATTTCTTAAATACTCAACGTCTTTTTTAGATAATTCAAATTTAGAAAACCCATCAGAATTAATTGTTTTATTAAAAACATCACTATTCACTTTCTCAGGATAGGCATCGAAAAAAATCTTATCTTCAATAGTATTGTCAATGCCTTTACTGTGATTATCATCCATTTCTTCTTCTTTGCTTTTATTCAATGAATAATATTCAACACTATCAAAATCAAAAAACATTTTTTCTTCTTTTGATTTACAAGATAGAATTAAAAAAAGCAATAAAACTATTGAATATCTTCTAACCATTAAACATTCGCATTAATCGACATCAGGTATTTTTTAGGAGTGGTGGCAAATTTTTTCTTGAATGCCGCTATAAAATGACTCCCTGTGCTGTAACCAATTTTTAGCCCTACCTCATTTACGTTATAAGAACCGCTGTCGAGCAGTTTTCGGGCGAAATCCATTTTATAATCAAACAAAAATCCATATACCGTATCGCCATAGATTTGTTTGAAACCCATTTTTAGTTTCTTCAGATTCAAACCAATTTCATCGGCCAGTTCCTGTAAACCCGGAGGTTCAGCCATATTTGCAATGATAATTTCTTTCGCTCGTCTTATCTTTAAAACGTTATCCTCATCAATCAAAAACGGACATTGTTCTGCATTTGGATCTTCGGTTCGGTTAAAATACAGGCTGAGTAATTCATATCCTTTTCCTTTGTAATAAAGGTTTTTTATAGACGGATGCAAGTTGTAATGAAACAGCTGGCTCAGTACAATAGCCATAGAGGGACTAATATTTCCTTCGTTATAATATTTTTTGTCCTTATTATCAGGACTTAAAAAAGTAATATAATCTGCTTCGGCAGAAAACAACGCGTGAAATTTTTTGATCGATACGATTACTGAAATCACCCACGAATTTGGAGAAAGTTCTAAATTCAATGGTAATTCTTTCTGCGGATTGTACAAAAGCAACGATTTTTCTTCCTTCAATTCTAAAGCATAACTACCCTGATTGAATAAAAATTTAGCATTGCCTTTTATTCCGAAATGAAACTGTATCAGACCACTACCTACTTCGTGCTGCCCCAAAAAGAGCTCTGAACTGTCGTTTTGAAAACGGATCAGCGTAAAGTCATCTTCGATTTTTATAATTTCCTGAGAACTCATAGCGATATTTTTTTGAAACAAAAATTAGCCTAAATGGAAAATGTTATTTAGAATCACTCTAAACAAAACAATTCTAACAACTTGATTTTGCTACAAAAATACTTCTTTTTGCATAAAAACAGTTGTTTAGAAACAAAAAAACATGTAGCGATACAAAAAGTACTTTTAGCGTTACTTTTGTAAACACTATAATGATAATTTTGTTGCACTTTTATGAAAGTGAATTTATGGAAAACAATAACGTACCGAAACACCTTTATTTTTATTCAGTTGGTCTGAGTTATAAAAAAGCTGATGCTGAGGTCAGAGGTCAATTTAGTTTGGATGCAGTTGCTAAAACACGTTTGCTGGAACAAGCTAAAAATGAGGGAATAGAAAGTTTAATTGTCACTTCGACCTGCAACAGAACCGAGATTTACGGTTTTGCAGAACATCCTTTTCAGTTAATAAAATTAATTTGCGATAATAGTAACGGATCTGTTGATGCTTTTCAAAAAGTAGGATTCGTTTATAAAAATCAGGAAGCAATTAATCATATGTTTCGCGTAGGAACTGGCTTAGACAGTCAGATCTTAGGTGACTTCGAGATTATTTCTCAAATCAAAACCAGTTTTACCCATTCCAAATCATTTGGTTTAGCTAATGCTTTCTTGGAAAGACTGGTAAACGCCGTAATTCAGGCGAGTAAAAAAATCAAGAACGAAACAGAAATCAGTTCGGGAGCCACTTCGGTTTCTTTTGCATCGGTACAATACATTCTTAAAAATGTAGAAGATATTGGAAACAAAAACATTCTGCTTTTCGGAACGGGAAAAATAGGTAGAAATACTTGCGAAAATTTAGTAAAACATACTAAAAATGAACACATCACCTTAATCAATCGTACCAAAGACAAGGCAGAGAAACTAGCCGGAAAACTAAATCTGATTGTTAAGGATTATTCCGAATTACATCTTGAACTTCAAAAAGCTGATGTGGTAGTTGTTGCAACGGGTGCTCAGAATCCAACAGTAGACAAAGCAATCCTGAATCTAAAAAAACCTTTATTGATTTTAGATTTATCCATTCCGAAAAACGTTAATGAAAACGTGGAGGAATTAGAAGGTGTAACTTTGATTCATATGGATTATTTGTCGCAATTGACGGATGAAACGCTGGAAAACAGAAAACTTCATATTCCTGCTGCCGAAGCTATTATTGAAGAAGTTAAAGAAGAATTTATAACCTGGACAAAAGGCCGCAAATTCGCCCCTACCATTAATGCTTTAAAAGAGAAACTAAATGCGATTAAAAACTCGGAATTAGATTTTCAAAGCAGAAAAATTGCTGATTTCAATGAAGAACAGGCTGAAATTATCAGTAACCGTATCATTCAGAAAATCACTACTCATTTTGCCAATCACTTAAAAGACGACAATACCATGGTCGATGAAAGCATCGAATGGATCGAAAAAGTCTTCAAAATAAAAGCATCTTAATTCTTAAACACATAGAAACATAGTTATTATAGATTCGAGAACATAAAGTCAAGATTAGAAAATCTGGATTTTTTCACATAGCTATGAGGTTTATTAACAAATGAAATGACTTTCTACATTTTTTAATCTATGCCTCTATGTGTTTAAGAAATAATAATCAAATCATCTTAACTATTGAGTTTGATTTAAAAAACAAAAATGGCAGAAAAAACAATCAGAATTGGAACTCGCGATAGCGAATTAGCACTTTGGCAGGCACATACTGTCGAGAAAAAACTAAACGATCTTGGGTATAAAACCGAGATTATAGCTGTAAAATCTACAGGTGATATTATTCTTGACAAACCTCTTTACGAACTTGGAATTACAGGAATATTCACCAAAACTTTAGATGTTGCCATGATAAATGGCGATATAGATATTGCTGTTCATTCGATGAAAGATGTACCGACTGCTTTACCAAAAGGTATTGTTCAGGCGGCAGTTTTAGAAAGAGCCAATGTTCTCGATATTTTAGTTCATAAAGGAAATCCTGATTTTGCTAATCCAAGTACAATTGCAACCGGAAGTCTGCGTCGTCAGGCACAATGGTTCAACAAATATCCGAATCACACTGTTGTCGATTTACGTGGAAATGTAAATACCCGTATGCAAAAACTACAGGACAACAACTGGGACGGTGCTGTTTTTGCCGCTGCAGGTTTGGAGCGCATCAACTTAAAACCAGAAAATTTTATCGATTTAGACTGGATGATTCCCGCACCGGCACAAGGAGCAATGATGGTTGTGGCGATGGAGAACGACAATTATGCTTTAGAGGCTCTGTCACAATTAAACGATATTGAAACGGAGATTTGTACCTATATCGAACGTCAGTTTTTAAGAACTTTAGAAGGAGGCTGTACAGCACCAATTGGGGCTTTGGTTCGTTATAACGAAGACGAGGACACACTTCATTTTCAGGGAGTTTTACTTTCGGTTGACGGAAAACAAAAACTGGAAATCGACAAAACCGTTGAAATTGGAGAGTGGAAAAAACTAGGATTCTTTGCTGCTCAGGAAATCCTGAACAACGGCGGAACCGAATTGATGCAGGCTATTAAAGAATCTTTGAAGAAGTAATGAGTAAATCAATTCAAATATTATCTACAAAAAAGCTCTCAACTGAACAAAAGCAAGCGTTAACAACCGCAAATCTTGAAGTTATTGAGGCTGATTTTATTCAAACAGAGAATAAACCTTTCGAAATAAAAGACCTCAACGATAATTTAATCTTTACGAGTCAGAATGCGGTTCACAGTATCCTATCGCATCCAAAATTGGAAGAACTGAAAAGTAAAAATGTATTTTGTGTCGGATTAAAAACGAAGATCCTTTTGTCTGAAAGCGGATTCAATGTTGTCGCTTACACCGGATATGCTGCTGATTTAGCTGAAATCATTACTTTAATTTATCGCAGTGAAAGCTATACTTTTTTTAGTGGAAACCTGCGTAGAGAAACTTTACCAAAGGCTTTAAAAGATGCTGAGATAAAATTCAATGAAATTCAGGTTTATGATACTTCATTGACACCTCAAAAAATAAAAACCGCTGTTGATGCTATTCTATTCTATAGTCCTTCTGGCGTTGAAAGTTATCTGAAAGAGAATACTATTAAAAAGGAAACCTGCTTTTGCATTGGAGAAACCACTGCTGAAGCCTTACATAAAATTACCAAAAACATCATAATTGCAGATCAGACAACGGTTGAAGATGTCATTGAAGATGTTTTACAAGAATATAAATAACAACAATAAACAAACCCGACAGGTTTTAAAAACCTGTCGGGTTTAAAATATAAACCTTATGTTAAAAAACGACCTATTTTTAAAAGCACTAAAAGGAGAAACTGTTCAACGTCCACCAGTTTGGATGATGCGTCAAGCCGGAAGATATTTACCGGAATTTAGAGCTTTGCGTGATAAATATGATTTTTTCACCAGATGTGAAACTCCTGAACTGGCTGCCGAAATCACTGTTCAGCCCATCCGCAGAATTGCTCCGGATGCTGCGATTCTATTCTCTGATATTTTGGTTGTTCCGCGTGCAATGGGAATTCACGTAGAATTAAAAGACAATTTAGGTCCAATTATTCCTGATCCGATTCGTACAATGGAACAAGTCAATCAGGTTATTGTTCCGGATGTAAACGAAACTTTAGGTTATGTCTTTGATGCTATTAAATTGACTAAAGAAATGCTGAACGACGAAGTACCGTTAATTGGTTTCGCCGGTTCACCATGGACCATTTTCTGTTATGCCGTTGAAGGAAAAGGTTCTAAAAGTTTTGATACTGCAAAAGGATTCTGTTTTTCAAATCCGGTAGCAGCGCACACTTTATTACAAAAAATTACAGATACCACAATTCTATACTTAAAAGAAAAAGTAAAATCAGGAGTTGATGCCGTTCAGATTTTTGATTCATGGGGAGGAATGCTTTCTCCGGTTGATTATCAGGAATTCTCCTGGAAATACATCAACCAGATTGTAGATGCTTTGGCAGAGGTTACTCCGGTTATCGTTTTCGGAAAAGGATGTTGGTTTGCCTTAGGCGAAATGGGCAAAAGTAAAGCTTCCGCACTTGGTGTAGACTGGACTTGTACGCCAAGAAATGCTCGTTATTTATCGGGTGGAAACATTACTTTACAAGGTAATTTTGATCCTTCAAGATTACTTTCTCCAATTCCAACCATCAAAAAAATGGTTCATGAAATGATCGACGAATTTGGAAAAGACAAATATATCGTAAATTTAGGTCACGGAATTTTACCAAATATTCCTGTAGATCACGCTAAAGCGTTTATTGACGCGGTTAAAGAATACGGGAACTAGTTTTCAGTTTGGCAGTCACAGTTTTTAGTTACCTAACATCAAACTGAAGACTGTGACTGAAGACTGCGACCGAAAACTCAATAAAACATGCTCAACAAAGGACTCAGAGACGAAGAAAGCATCAGAATAGAGAATACTCTAAAAACGTTGCGTGCCTTAATTTTTGTTCCTAAGTTTTGGAATGCTGAAGATATAAGTCTCATCGACGAACAACTAAAAGGATTTGGCTTAAGTTTAGAAAGAACCATTGAAATTCCTGAAGAAGATTTGATTATTCTGTTACAACGTTGTCATTTAGACTGGGATCAACAGGAGCAATTTGCAGATCTTTTGGTGGATTTATCACAAGAAAAACAATTTGACTTTTTAGGAAAAGCACTGGCCATTTATCAGTATATCCAGCAAGAAAGCAAGGTTTTCTCCTTTGGAATAAATACTAAAATCGCTTCGGCCAAAAACAAATCATAATGGTTTTTACAGATTGGAAAATAAATACGATTGCCGATATTCTTCCTGAGGAATTTTTCACCCTCATCGAAAAGAATAAAAACCACATTCAAAAAACGTTTCCCGTTACCCTTTCCTACTGTACTGATCTTGAAAAAACAAAACAGTTTATTGCCTATAATCAGGATAAAGAAAATCATAAAGAAGGATACTTTTTTTACCCAAGAGACAACAAAACCAATACTTTAATTGGTTATTTGTGTATAAAAAGCATCGATAATCGCATTTCAAAATGTGAGTTGGGTTATTTTGTTGATGAAGATTATCAGGGAAAAGGAATTACTTCAAAAGTAGTTTCTGAAACCTTAGCTTATTGCTTCAATACTTTAAACATGAATAAAGTATTTATTTGTACTTCAAAAATCAACACAGCAAGTCAGCAGATTGCTTTAAAACATCATTTTAAACAAGAAGGAATATTAAGAGAAGAATTCAAGAACAGCGACGGAACACTAGAAGATGTTGTGTACTTTGGATTACTCAAATCAGAATACAATACTCATGAAAGATAAATTTTACGCTTACATACAAAAGTTACAGGATCAGATTTGCAATGGTTTAGAAGCTGTTGACGGAACTGCAAAATTTCGTGAAGATCTTTGGAAACGCCCGGAAGGTGGTGGTGGAAGAACACGTGTTATTGAAAATGGTGCCGTTTTCGAAAAAGGAGGTGTCAACATTTCGGCGGTTCACGGAAAACTACCGGAAGCCATGCAAAAAATGTTTAAGGTAGGTGAAGCCGATTTCTTTGCCTGTGGATTAAGTTTAATCCTTCACCCAAAAAATCCAATGACTCCAACGGTTCATGCCAATTGGCGTTACTTTGAAATGTACGATGAAACCGGAAAAGTAATCGAACAGTGGTTTGGTGGCGGTCAGGATTTAACGCCTTACTATTTGTTTGAAGAAGATGCGATCCATTTTCATCAAACCTGCAAAACAGCCTGTGACAAGCACAATCCCGAATTTTATCCGAAGTACAAAAAACAATGTGATGCTTATTTCTGGAATGCACACCGCAACGAAGCCCGTGGTATTGGCGGTTTGTTCTTTGACTATTGCAAAGTAAATGAAACAATGGCTATGGATGACTGGTACAATTTTGTAACCGAAGTGGGTAATAGTTTCCTCGAAGCTTATGTTCCGATCGTAGAAAGAAGAAAAAATCTGGAATATACCGCAGAAAACAGGAACTGGCAGGAAATTCGTCGAGGTCGATATGTCGAATTCAATTTAGTGCACGACAAAGGCACCTTGTTCGGTTTAAAAACCAACGGAAGAATTGAAAGTATTTTAATGAGTTTGCCTCCACATGTACAGTGGGTTTACGATCACCATGCCGCAGCAGGAAGTGTTGAGGAAAAATTGGTTCAGGTGTTAGAAAATCCTGTTGATTGGGTTTCACCACAATAGTTTTTCTGTAACTCTTTTTAAATTGTAAATAATTTCGTTCAAAAACAACAAAGTGTTTGTATATTTTTTGTAGATTTAGCCCTTAAACCCATAAGGATGACATCTATAAAAACCCATTGCTATGGCAAACACTTATTCTCAATTGTACATCCATATTGTTTTCACTGTTAAGGGCCGGCAAAACTTAATTTCCAAAAATTGGAAAGCTGAAATCTATAAATACATCACCGGCATTGTTAGCAATAAAGGACAAAAACTGATTACAATTAACGGAATGCCGGATCATATTCACATCTTGATCGGATTAAAACCGGACAAGTCGATATCGGATTTAGTAAGAGATATTAAGGCAAATTCTTCAAAATTCATCAATGACAAAAAATGGATAAATGGAAAATTTGAATGGCAAAATGGATTTGGAGCCTTTTCGTATAGCCATTCACATCTAACAAATATTATAAAATACATTGAAAATCAGGAGGAGCATCACAAAACAAGAACATTCAAAGAGGAATATATTGGTTTTTTGAAATTGTTTGATGTTGATTTTAAAAATGAATATTTATTTGATGATGTTACAGAAGATTGAATGAGACCAAGATACCACTCCTACGGAGTTCAAAATTCAAAATACAAACCCACATTTCTATAAAGATGTTGCTCCTTACGGAGCTTTCTAAAAATAGTAGAACTCAAATTCTAAAAGACTATCCGATTTACTAGAAGCCTAAAACGAACTGAGACAAACCCACAAACGATTTTTTAATGACACCTCCCAAAGTCCCAAAGGGACAATATATTTCTAGATTTTTTTGTAGATTTAGTTTTTAAACTCCGGAGGAATGACACAAAATTGCATTATTTAACAAATAAGCCTAAAACGAACTAGCACAAACCCATAAACGATTTTTTTAATGATCCCTCCCAAAGTCCCAAAGGGACGATATATTTCTAGATTTTTTTGTAGATTTAGTTTTTAAACTCCGGAGGAGTGACACATAATGCATTATTTAATAAATGAATCTAAAACTGATTTATATAGTGTTCTTCGGAAGTCTTTTTGGGTGTTTTGCTCAAAATGACTCCCTGCGCAATCCCTATTTTAAATCTTATGATGATAAAATCACTGCTGGTTTTTACTATTTAGATACTTCAAATAATTTTCAGATTGGTTCTGAATCTGAGGGAGAGAAAAGAACTTTTGAATTGAGTCCCAATCGACGAGAGCAACTGGGGGTGAGTTTAAGTTACAAATTTGTAGACATCAGTTTTGGCTTTGCACCGAAATTTTTCACGGTAAACAAAGACAATTCAGACTCTAAATTGTTCAGCTTCAACACCCGGTTTTACTTAAAAAAGTGGATGCAATCCTTCACCTTTATCAATCAAAGAGGGTTTTATATTGGTGACAAAGACTTTCAGACCGCATATCCTCGTATGCGTACCACCAAAATTGGAGGAACAACATCCTATGTTTTTAATGATAATTTCTCCTATAAAACATTGGTCAACCAAAACGAATGGCAGACCAAAAGCTCAGGAAGTTTCATTCCGACTTTTTCATTTTATTACACCAATATCAATCTGAACAATAGCCCAGACTCTTCAGATGGCGAAATTTACGTTTTTTCGCTAGCCCCCTCCTACTTTTACAATCTTGTGATAAGTGATCACGTTTTAATTGGAGCAGGAGTTGCACTTGGAGCAGGAATTAACAATATTGATAAAGTAACCTCTACTTTGCTCCAATTAGACTTTAATTTAAAGCTTGCCTATAATAGAGATCGCTTTTTTGGTTTTGTCAATGTAAACACGGTTAATTTCATTCAGAGCAATAATACCGAAGCCTTACTAAACGATAACATTTCAACTTTAAAGCTAAGTCTTGGCTACCGCTTTGATCCTCCAAAGAAAGTAAAAGAGATCTACGAAAAAATCAATCAGAAAACCGGGCTTTAATACCTTCCCGAATGGTCTGGAAAAAATGGCAGCAAAATACGCAACAGTAGCCGTTGCCTATTATCATTAATTTGACAGGTTTTACACCTCTGAAATAAAAAATAGTTACTCAAAAACCAGCCATCAGTTTAGCTGTTTTTCTTTAACTTTATGACATTCTTCGTTGGGCATCATCAACAAAAAACAAATCTATATTACTGTGTATTAAAATGGATCACCCCAACTGATTCAATATCAATAATTTATACTAAAATCATTATTATGGAAAACAGAGAGGCTTTGAATACCACACAATTGAATCGCATGCAGACCGGAAAAGGATTTATCGCCGCTTTAGATCAAAGTGGCGGAAGTACACCAAAAGCCTTAGCGCAATATGGTGTCGAGGAAAACAGTTACTCGACTGAGGAAGAAATGTACACTCTTGTGCATGAGATGAGAACCCGCATTATTAAAAGTCCCGCGTTTAACAGTGAGTATATTCTGGGCGCTATTTTATTTGAAAATACGATGGACCGCAAAATCGATGAGCTTTATACTTCCGATTATTTGTGGGAAAAGAAAAACATCGTTCCCTTTTTAAAAGTAGACAAAGGCTTGGCCGATCTTGCCAATGGAGTACAGCTGATGAAACCCATTTCTAATTTAGACGAATTGTTAACCCGTGCCGTTGAACGAAATGTTTTTGGAACTAAGATGCGCTCTGTGATCAAAGAAGCTAATGCCAGTGGAATTCGCGAAGTAGTCGAGCAACAATTTGCGGTAGGCCTTCAGATATTTAAAAAAGGACTCGTGCCTATTATTGAACCCGAAGTAGACATTTACAGTCCTGATAAAGAAAAATCAGAGCAAATTCTTAAAGCAGAAATCATCAGACAACTCAATGCACTGGATAAAGAAGTAAAAGTGATGCTAAAACTTTCTATTCCAACCGTAAATGATTTTTACAAAGAATTAATGTCCGATCCGCATGTTGTGCGGGTGGTGGCGCTGTCCGGTGGTTATGCACAGGAAGAAGCCAATCAAAAACTGGCACAAAATCACGGATTGATCGCGAGCTTCTCCCGTGCCTTGTCGGAAGGATTAACGTTTGGTCAGTCTGATGAAGATTTTAATTCGAAACTCGAAAAATCAATTCAAGGCATCTATGCCGCATCGATCTGATCAAATTATACTATAAAAAAAGTCCCCGAAAGATCTTTCGGGGACTTTGGTTTTAAAAAGTGCTTTAGCTTATTTACTCAATTCGTCGGCTAAATCCAGCGTTTGCAAAATGATGTTTTTATCTGACTTTAATGCGTTTAATTTCAGCTCAAATGTCAATTTATTATTGATCAGTTTTTTAGGAGACTGAAATGTGACCTCATTAAACTGCTCTGCTAAACGCTTCATTTTTGATGATTCTTTTTCCTGTGCTTTACCGGAATTGTCATAGGCAAATGATGCTCTGGCAAAATTTAATTTTCCTGAGATGTAATTTTTCTTTAACTCTTTTTTGGCCTCCTTAACAAAAAGTCCTTTTCCGGCATCAAAATAATCCAGTGTATTGGCGATTAATACCACATCTTTGTCTTTTTTGATAAAAACAGTACCATACTCCTCCGTTCCCAGAATTTGATAAAAATCTCCACGCTGCTCTAGAAACTTTTTACGAAGCCCCAACTGAATTAACTTATCCCCAAAAGTTGGATGAGTTGACGTAAACACTACTGAAAATAACGGAATATTCTTCTTCACTTTTTCCTCCGTTATCTTTTCCTCATAATTTTCGTCGTAGCCATACGATTTCTTTGTCACCTCAACTTCATTTACATGGTATAAAAACAGGCTTAAATCACCATCAAAAAGTGTTGCAGTAGCCTCTTCATCCACGATAGTCGAAATTAAGTCCGTAACAACCGTTAAATCTTCCTTTACCAGGTACTGATTCTGGAATAAATCTGCCATTAAATTTGGGAAATTTTCAAGAGCCGCTTTAGTATTGATATGATAAGACATATAACCTAATGGCTTTTCATCGGGAAAGTAATTGAAAATATTTTTGTTGATTTTTCGGTCGGTCATCTTTCCGGCAATTGCTGCCATTGCTTCAGTATACTCCACAACTTCCTCAATACGGGCATTGTCATTGTCAAAATAAAAATCCAGATTAATCCCTTTTACCATACTGGCCGCATTATTTTGCAGTGGTAAAAACTTATTATAGCTGGTAAACTTAGACAAAGCGCTGTACGCCGAATTTAAGCTGGTCATCGCTGAGCTGTAATTCAGCCATGAAGAAATATCTGCTGCGACGTTTACCTTCTCTGAAACAGGAGCCGTGAATCCGTTTTCGAACAATGATTTGATAAAAAGGCTTTGCTGTTCGGATTGTAAAAGATTGAAATCGGCCTCCTCTTTTTCATATGCTACATTAGACACCGCCATAGCTTCTTCTGTTTCTTTTGCAGCACTAATCGCAGCCTCTTCAGCCGATTGCGCAGGTTCTTCTACCGTTTCCGTTGAAGTTTCCTGATAAGGTTCGTCTATTGCAACAGAATCTTGTGCTGTGCTTTCCCAGTCATATGATTTTGGTTTGTACTTTTTAGTCAACTCTACCAATACCAAATAATTATCGTTCCAGACAAATGAGGCCTTTTTGTTTTTTGGTGTAAAAACCGCATATTTTCCGTAATCCTGAATGGAGGGAACCTCAACCGAATCTGTGTTTTTATTTTTGGTATGCTCCTCAATTAAAAACTGTCGTACCGCTTCTTTGCTTTTAATGGGCATGGTCACCTGATAATACGGAATACTATCGGTGAAGTTTCCGTGAACGGTTATTTTCTGATCCAATTTAAAAAGAGCGGTATACTTGCTCAGATCCAGATTGGCTTTGCCTTCTTTGTATCTACGAATCAGCGGATGATTTAATACCTGATCAATGCTTACTTTTTTGGACAGCTGATCTCCGTTAAACTGTACAAAATAATCGTAGGGCTTTGAATTGACCTGGCCAAAAGTCAAATGCGTGGCAAATAATAGAAATAAAAAATAAAACTGCTTCATAAATCAAGGGGTTAATTGGATTGTATTGTTCATTAATGCCGATTTTTTAAGTACGCTGTACATACTTTGTTTGAGAAAAACGGTCTTTTTGTTCTGCGAAATTTTACTGTTCGGATTCGCCACAGCCTGAATATCTTTATCAAAAGTGTAAATCGCAATAATACTCGCCGCTTCCAGATCTTCCTTTTTCTTCGGGTCTTTTACAATTTTTTCGGGAACGGGATAAGAGGCTATTCTTTCAAAACTTTTGGCATTGCTGCTAAAATGAATCTGATTGCTTTGATTATTGATGGTGTTGACAACGGCATTGAGCGCCTTCAAATTGGCATAATTGAGTTTGATAATAAACATATACTGATCAAAATCGGTTTTGGTTGTTACATTCGTAATGCCCTCCATTTTTAAGGCTTTGGCTTTAAAGTCTTCCAGTTTTTTAGTGATTTCCTGTTCGTTTGGAATTTTCACCCATCCACCTCTTCCATCCACATGGCCGATTTTGTCTTAAACCAGGATTTCGAAAAGTCAACCATCAGCGTATATTCACCGCTTTGGTCATCGTGGTGTTTGATTCTTTCTGTTATTTCAAAACAGCTTGTCAGCAGCAAGCAACAGCATAATGCGAGAAATTTCTTCATCAGACAAATTTATAGGTAAATATCCAAAAAAACCAGAGGCTGCGGGTTAATTCTAAAGGCACAGCTTCCAAATATTTTTTAAACTTCAGAAACGAAGACAAAACGACAAGATCCTGCAAATTTTTAGATAATATTAACGGATTCTAAAGCACGCTAAACGCCTTATTCTGTTCCTTTTTCTTTAACTTTGTGCCACTTAATAAAAAGTAACACATTCTTCAAAAAAATAAAAAACAATACTTTAGAAATTAAGATTCTCCATCAGATTTCAAAGAAATCGGCTGCAATCTAAAATCTAAAATCTAAAATCTAAATTTTTATGTTCCCATTACAAAGAAACCGCCGTTTGAGAACCAATGAATCCATTCGTTCTTTAGTTCGTGAAACCAGTTTAAGTCCACAGGATTTTATGCTTCCGATGTTTGTTACAGAAGGAAAAGATGTAAAAGTTGCTATTCCGTCAATGCCGGGAATTTACCGTCATTCCTTAGACAATACCATCAAAGAAGTGAAAGAAGCCTGGGATTTAGGAATCAAAGCGGTGAACATCTATGTAAAAATCAGTGATCATTTAAAAGATAACAAAGGTGTTGAAGCCTGGAACAAAGACGGTTTGATGCAACAAACCATCCGTGCCATTAAAGATGCCGTTCCCGAAATGATCGTAATGCCAGATGTGGCGCTTGATCCTTACTCGATTTATGGCCATGATGGAATTATCGAAAACGGACAACTTCTTAACGATCCTACCGTTGATGCCTTAACACGAATGAGTTTAAGCCACGCGGAAGCCGGAGCCGATTTTGTTGCGCCAAGTGATATGATGGATGGACGTGTGTTATCGATCAGAAAAGCTTTGGAAGAAAACGGACATCACAATGTAGGAATCATGAGTTACAGTGCTAAATATGCTTCGGCATTTTACGGCCCTTTTCGTGACGCTTTAGATTCTGCTCCCGTAGATTCTCAAAATATCCCGAAAGACAAAAAAACATACCAGATGGATTATGCCAACCGAATTGAAGGAATTCGCGAAGCTTTGTTAGATGTTGAAGAGGGTGCTGACATCGTTATGGTGAAACCGGGAATTGCTTATTTGGACATTGTTCGCGAAGTAAAAAATGCCGTTCATGTGCCGGTTGCGGTTTACCAAGTATCTGGTGAGTACGCTATGGTAAAGGCCGCAGCAGAAAGAGGGTGGCTCGATCACGACAAAATTATGTTAGAGCAACTATATTGCATTAAGCGCGCTGGCGCCAGTATTATCTCGACTTACTTTGCCAAAGAAGCAGCAATCTTACTAAACAAATAACATGAAAAAAATACTATTCTTATCAGCCGTTCTCGCGTTCGCATCCTGTAAAAAAGAAACCGTTGAAGCTCCAGTTGAAAATACAACGGAAGCCTATTCAGAAGGAGAAACTGCAAAAGCTAAAACTCCGGTAGAGTTTGGAAAACAAATTTTTGAAGGACAGGGAAATTGTTTCTCCTGTCATCAACCGGACAAAAAAGTAATTGGTCCTAGTATTCAGGAAATAGCCAAAATCTACAAAGACAAAAATGGAGACATTATTACTTTCTTAAAAGGAAATGCCGAACCTATTGTTGATCCGAGCCAGTTTGCCGTTATGAAAACCAATTTTCCGGTAACTCAGGCCATGTCGGATGAGGAATTAAAAGCCATTGAAACTTATATTTACAGTCATTTAAAGTAAAATTCCTGTTCACTGCTGACATACTGTTGTCACCGCCACATTTTACATTTACAGCTTAACCAAAAACATTTAAAATGGTACAGAAATTCAATGTAATCGGTATTTCGGTAAGAACTACGAACGAAAATGGTCAATCCGGAACAGATATTCCGGCACTTTGGAACCAATTTATCTCTGAAGGAATTTTGAGCAAAATCCCAAATAAGGTTTCGGAAGACATTTTTTGTGTGTATACAGACTACGAAAAAGATCATACCAGGCCGTATACAACTATACTGGGGTGTCGCGTTGAAAACCTCGATACGATTCCGGATGGAATGACAGGAAAAACAATAGAGTCTGCCGTGTATGAAAAATTCATCGCCAGCGGAAATCTAAACGACGGAATTGTTTTTAACAAATGGCTGGAAATTTGGAACTCCGGACTCAACAGAAGCTTTACAGCCGACTATGAAGTTTATGGAGCCAAAGCTCAAAACCCCGCAGCTGCAGCAGTAGACATATTTATTGCGATTTCATAAAAACCTAAAAAAACAAAAACGGCGCTAAATTAGCGCCGTTTTTTATGGTTGTATGATTACCAGATTTTAACTCTTTTATCCGGATCAATATACATCTTGTCTCCTTTTTTAATATCGAAAGCCTGATAAAAAGCATCAACATTTTGAATTGGCACGACAGCTCTGTACATTCCAGGTGAATGCGGGTCTGTTTTAACCTGGCTTTTTATCGCCTCATCTCTTGATTTTGTTCTCCAAACCGTAGCCCAGGAAATAAAGAAACGCTGCTCTGGTGTAAATCCATCGATTAATCCAGGGTTTCCATTTGCTTTCAAATACAACTGTAATCCATCGTAAGCGGCATTTATTCCACCTAAATCTCCAATGTTTTCACCTAAAGTAAATTTACCATCTACGTGAATTCCAGGCAGAGGCTCTAAAGCGCTGTATTGTGCAGCAAGAGCTCCTCCAAGAGCTGTAAATTGTTTTAAATCATCAGCTGTCCACCAGTCAACCAAATTTCCGTCTGCATTGTAACGTGCACCTGAGTCATCAAATCCGTGAGAGATCTCATGTCCGATTACCGCTCCGATTCCACCATAATTTACCGCTTCATCAGCCTGGTAATTGTAGAAAGGCGGTTGCAGAATCGCTGCCGGGAAAACAATCTCGTTGTAAGATGGATTGAAATAGGCATTTACCGTTTGCGGAGACATTCCCCACTCTGTTTTATCAACCGGTTTCCCTAATTTCGCCAGATTTTCAGCATAAGCCCATTTTGATATACTTCTCATATTATCAAAATAAGTTCCGCCTTCTCCAACATTTTTAAGTTCTAAAGCAGAATAATCTTTCCATTTATCAGGATATCCAATTTTAATGGTCAGTTTTTTCAATTTCTCAATTGCTTTTGCTTTTGTTTGTTGTGACATCCAAGGCAACGCATTGATTCTGTTTTCGTAAGCCAGCATTACGTTCGCAATCATTTTCTTTGCTTTGTCTTTTGCTTCAGCAGGGAATAACTTCTCTACATACAATTTTCCTAAAGCTTCACCCGTCGCAGTGTTAATTACCTGTAAGGCCATTTCTTCACGCGGACGTTGTTTCAAAGCTCCTGTTAATGTTTTTCCGTAGAAATCGAAATTAGCATTTTCGATATCTGTGCTCAAAGTAGAAGCTGTTCTGTTCAGTATCGACCATTTTAGGTATTCTTTCCAGGCTTCAACTTTCTTTTCAGAAAGTGTTTTTTCCAAAGCAATCATATAACGCGGCTGCGCTACATTTACGCTATCTAACTTTGCCATTCCAATTCCGGTGAAATATTTCTCCCATTGAATCGAAGGTGTAATCTTTTTTAAATCGGCAATCGCAGTTGGATTGTACTGTTTTCTGCGGTCTCTGCGCTCCACACGGTCTAATCTTGGCGCAGACAATTCAATTTCTAAAGCCAGAATTTGTTTGGCGCTTTCTTTTGCTTTTGCAGGAGACTCACCAATATACTGTAGCATTCTTGCAACGTGTACTTCATATTTTTCACGTTTTTCTTTTGAATCTTTGTCATCGGCATTGTAGTAATCTTTATCCGAAAGTCCTAAACCTCCAGGGCCTAAGTTAACGGTATTTTTATTACTGTTTTTAGCATCCGGGCCCACAAAAACACCAAAGAAACCAACACCACCCTGTGGCTGCATTTCAATAAAGAAATTTTGCAGATCGGTTACATTTTTAATGGCATCGATCTTCTTTAAGGTAGGCTGAAGTGGTGTAACCCCTCTTTTATTGCGTCCAACAGTATCTAAAATAGTATTAAACAAAGCAATCGCTTTCCCCTGATCGGTATTTGATTTGTACTTAGGATCTTTTGAAGCTTCTTTTAAGATGGCAAGTGCATCGTTATCTGTCTTTTGACGTAGTTCATTAAAACTTCCCCATGAATTTCTATCACTTGGAATTTCAGTTTTATCTAACCAGGTTCCGTTTACATAACGGAAAAAATCTTGTTTTGGACTTGTTTTGGTGTCCATATTAGAAAGATTGATACCCGGTTCTTTTGGTTTTGTACTTTGAGCGTTTACTGCAGTAATGGTAACCATTGCAGAAACAACACAAAACATTGGTTTTCGTAATTGTTTAATCATTTTTCTCTGTAGTTTTTAGTATATACACAAACATATTGTAATTATTCCAAACGTCATGTTAAATTTATCACATAAATTGACTGCTGAAATACAATCGGGCGATATCCTGTTTTTTAGTCCAAAAGTACTTATAAAATCAGGGGTTAAGCCTGCAGACGAAGGATGTGATAGCAATGAAAAACGGCGCTAAATCAGCGCCGTTTTTATAGTAGTATCTGTTACCAGATTTTAACTCTCTTATCTGTATCGATATACATTTTATCTCCTTTTTTGATTCCAAAAGCATCATAAAAAGCATCTACGTTCTGAACCGGAACAACCGCTCTGTACATTCCTGGTGAATGCGGATCGGTTTTTACCTGATTTTTGATCGCTTCGTCTCTACTTTTCGTTCTCCAAACGGTTGCCCATGAAATAAAGAAACGCTGTTCCGGAGTAAATCCGTCAATTAAGCCCGGATTTCCATGTGCTTTCAAGTACAATTGCAAACCATCATAAGCTGCATTGATACCTCCTAAGTCACCAATGTTTTCTCCTAAAGTAAAATTACCATCTACATGAATTCCAGGCAGAGGCTCTAAAGCGCTGTATTGTGCTGCAAGAGCTCCTCCAAGAGCTGTAAATTGTTTTAAATCTTCCGGTGTCCACCAATCTACTAAATTTCCTTCAGCATTGTATCGTGCTCCTGAATCATCAAAACCGTGTGAGATTTCGTGACCAATTACCGCTCCGATTCCACCATAATTCACCGCTTCATCGGCCTGATAGTTGTAAAATGGAGGCTGCAAAATAGCTGCCGGAAATACAATTTCGTTGTACGATGGGTTGTAATAGGCATTTACAGTTTGTGGCGACATTCCCCACTCGGTTTTATCAACCGGTTTGTTTAACTTCTCGATTCCTTTTTTGAAATTCCATTTCGAGATATTAATTGTGTTTTGGATATAACTTCCTCCTTCGGCAACACTTTTAATTTCAAGCGCAGAATAGTCCTTCCATTTGTCCGGATAACCCACTTTTACCGTAATTTTATTTAACTTTTCAATTGCTTTTACCTTAGTAGCCGCAGACATCCAGGTTAAATTATTGATACGGTTTTGGTACGCCAGAATGACGTTGTGAATCATATCAACTGCTTTTGATTTTGCTTCAGCAGGAAACACTTTCTCTACATACAATTTACCAAGTGCTTCACCAATACTGGAGTTTACGACCTGCAACGCTTTTTCTTCACGTGGCAATTGTTTCACAGCACCTCTTAAAGTTTTGCTGTAAAAGTCAAAATTAGCCGCTTCGATATCGGTTGACAATTGCGAAGTAAAGGAGTTTAACAAGTCCCATTTCAGATATTCTTTCCACTGCTCTACTTTATTTTGAGTAAAAACAGTCTGCAAAGCTTTCATGTATTTAGGTTGCATTACCACAATGGTGTCTAACTTTGACAACCCAATACTGGTAAGATAGGCTTCCCATTTAATCGCTGGAGTTAACTTTTGAAGTTCAGCAACTGTCATCGGGTTGTACTGCAAACGGCTGTCTCTGCTTTCCACACGATTGAATCTTGGTCTTGACAATTCTGTTTCTAAGGCTAAAATTGCAGCGGCACTTTGTTTTGCTTTCTCCGGAGATTCGCCAATAAACTGCAACATTCTCGCCAAATGCAGCTGGTATTTTGCACGTTTTTCTTTTGAATCTTTATCCTCAGAAATGTAATAATCCTGATCCGGCAATCCTAAACCGCTTGGAACAAGTGTTACAGAGTTTTTAGAGCTGTTTTTTTCATCCGCTCCGATATAAGTTCCAAAAAAAACAATATTGCCTTCCTGTGCAATTTCAGTTAAATACTTTTGAAGATCATTGATGTTTTTGATCGCATCAATTTTTTTTAAGTAAGGCTGCAATGGTTTTATACCTGCTTTGTTTCTTCCAACTGTATCTAAAATCGTTGAAAACAAGTTTACGGCTTTACCCTGATCGGTATCTGATTTGTACTTTGGATTTTTAGAAGCTTCTTTCAGAATAGACATCGCGTCTTTATCTGTCTTCTTAATCAATTCATTAAAACTCCCCCAGGTGGTACGATCACTTGGAATTTCAGTCTTACTAAGCCATGTTCCATTTACGTATTGAAAAAAATCCTGACTCGGACTAATTTTGGTATTCATGTACGAAACATTAATACCCGGCTCTTTTGAAGTTGCATTCTGAGCATTTACAGCTGTAAAGGAAACGGCTGTAAGAAAAGCGCAGAACAAAGGTCTGCTAAGTTGTCTTTTCATTTATATTTAAGTTTTGGTGGTTACACAAACGTATTTCTAATATTTTGAATGCTATGTTAAAATTTTTGAACAAATCGCAAAAATTCAAGGATCACAACATTTTAATGCATACTATCAAATATTTTCATGTATTTATCCCTGGTTTTTATCTTTATATTAGAATACTTTTTCGAATATTTGTTACAACGAATCGAAATAAAAGTGAGAGCAAAAATTCAGAATGCCGTTTCAGGAAAAATCGAAGCTATCGGATTACCGATTTTAGCTTTATGCTGGGTAAGTTTTTTTTGGGGAACCACCTGGCTGGCGTCCAAAGAAGGCGTAAAACATATGCCCGCTTTGCAGTTGGCCACCATCCGTCAATTACTGGGCGGAATTTTATATGTAGGCTATTTTCTGTTGAAAAAACAACCCTGGCCAAAAGGCAAACAATGGCGCACGATCATCATTCTGGCGTTTTTAAATTTTGTATGCAGCAATGGCTTAAGCACCTGGGGTGTCAAATACATGAGCAGCGGACTCGGAGCCATCATCAGTGCTTTATTTCCGATCTGGATCATTATCATCAATTTTTTTAATGGTCAGAAAGTTGCAAAAATGGCTTTGATCGGAATTCTGATCAGTTTTGGTGGGGTTTGTATTATTTTCGTTGATTATCTTTCTGATTTTTTCAGACCTGATTTTCAATTCGGAATCATCCTGATGACTGCTTCTACGATAACTTGGGCCTTTGGTATACTCGAAACAAAGAAACAGGCATCCAGTTTTAATCCCTATTTCAGTTTGGGATTGCAAATGCTGATTTCGAGTGTGTTTCTTTTCGGAATCACGGAAGCAGCAGGAATGAACATTCCGCTAAGCGAAATCCCTTTGCCTTCTTTGTGGTCTATTGTTTATCTGGTTCTTATTGGTTCTGTTTTAACTTTCATAGCGTTTATCTATTCGTTACAGCATCTTCCAACCGAAATCAGCAGTATCTATGTTTACATCAATCCAATTGTTGCCATGATTTTAGGGTCTTTCATTTTTGGAGAAACGCTTACACAGGCCATCGCCATTGGCACAATTGTAACCTTAACCGGTTTGTATTTGGTAAACAAAACCATTCGGAAAACTAAAAAATAACGATTCTCTCTATTCGGTAAAAATTCAGAAAATGCAGTCCGGCTCTTTTAACTCCCTATAAGCTGTTAAAAACGAAGCTTCCTTAGGGTTTTGAAAAGTGCTTTTTGTATTTTTGCGCCAAATTTTTTTTATGAAATCTTTTTTATACAAATACCGTAAATTCTTTATTGTACTTATTGTATTTTCGGCTGTTACCATCTCTTTATTTTACTCGGCTTTAAAACCACAAAAAACGCTGCCTATTTACAACCCTGCTGATGTAAATCCGGAATTAGTAGATAGTACGGTGCAATACAAAAGCAAATACCATACAATTGCCGATTTTTCATTTGTGAATCAAAACGGTGATACCATTACTCAGAAGAATTACGAAGGGAAAATTTATGTGGCCGACTTTTTCTTCACGACCTGCGGGTCCATTTGCCCAAAGATGACGACCAATCTGGCTGATGTTCAAAAAGCGGTTTTAAACAATCCGAAAGTAATGCTGCTTTCTCATACGGTGTTTCCTGAGGTTGACAGTATTCCGGTTTTAAAAGCCTATGCGATCAAACATGGTGTGGTAGACAGCAAATGGAATCTGGTTACCGGTGATAAAAAAGAAATTTACACTATGGCCCGAAAATCATATCTGGCGGTGAAACTCGGACGTCCAGACCAACTCTACGATATGGTACATACCGAGAATTTTGTTTTGGTGGATCAAAAAAGACGTGTTCGCGGTTTTTATGACGGGACAAATAAAGAAGAAATTAAACGTCTTTTAGAAGACATCTATTTCCTTTCTCAGGAGTAAAATCCCTTATTTTTAGAAAGATTTAGCATTTACAAAAGTGTTAAATGCCTTGAAATAAAGAATAATTGCCTATTTTTGCAATCTAAATTCAATCTAAATAAGCTTGCAAAATACTATCCACACTCTGAAAAAAGGCGAGAAAGCCATTATCAAAGATTTTGATATCGATCTTATTCCTTTAAAACTACTAGAAATGGGTTGTTTACCGGGCAACTTAGTTGAATTGTTGCAAATCGCTCCTTTTGGCGATCCTCTGTATTTAGACATTAATGGTTCGCATGTAGCCATTCGCGTTGAAACTGCTCGTGAAATTGAAGTTGAACTGATCAAAAACAATTTGTAATGAGTGTTCAAAATATCAACGTTGCCCTTATCGGGAATCCAAATACAGGAAAAACTTCCGTTTTCAATCAGCTTACCGGATTAAACCAACAGGTTGGGAATTATCCCGGAATTACTGTTGAGAAAAAAATCGGGTTCTGCAAATTACCCAACAATGTCAAAGCCAACATTCTGGATCTTCCGGGAACGTACAGTCTGAACGCCAGTTCGATGGACGAAAGTGTGGTAATTGAACTTTTGTTGAACAAAAACGACAAATTATATCCGGATGTAGCGGTAGTAGTTACAGATGTTGAAAATCTGAAACGTAATTTACTGATTTACACTCAAATCAAAGATCTTGAAATTCCAACGATTCTGGTCATCAACATGTCAGACCGTATGGAAAGTAAAGGTATCACGCTGGATATTCCTTATCTGGAGGAGAAACTAAAAACTAAAATTGCTTTAGTAAGCTCCCGAAAAGGTTTGGGAATCGAAGAGTTGAAAGAACTAATTGTTTCATACAAAACGATTCCGCACGAACCTTGCCTGAATGCTTCTGTTATTGACCAGGAGTATTTTGAAAAATTGCAGCATGCTTTCCCGAATCAATTGTTGTACAAACTTTGGCTGGTGATCACGCAGGATGTGAATTTTTCGAACCTGGATCGAAATGAAATCAGAAGTACTTTTACCAAGTCACATTCTGAATTAAAACGTTTACAGCAAAAAGAAACGATAAAACGTTATCAATTTATAAACGATGTTTTAAAAGAAGGTTTAAAAGTTGATGCCTCGACGGCCAAAGACATTCGGGCAAAACTGGATCGCATTTTAACGCACAAGGTTTGGGGTTATGTGATTTTCTTAGCCATTTTATTTTTGATCTTCCAATCTATTTTTAGCTGGTCGACAATACCTATGGATTTCATAGATAGCAGTTTTGCTTCTTTAAGCAGCTGGGTCGCGGCGGAATTGCCAAGCGGAATTCTGACCGACCTACTCTCACAGGGAATTGTACCGGGAATTGGCGGTGTGATCATTTTTATTCCGCAAATTGCCTTTTTATTTTTATTCATTTCGATTTTAGAAGAAAGTGGTTATATGAGCCGTGTAGTCTTTTTGATGGATAAAATCATGCGAAAGTTCGGTTTGTCCGGTAAAAGTGTTGTGCCTTTGATTTCAGGAACGGCCTGTGCTATTCCCGCAATTATGGCCACCCGTAATATTGAAAACTGGAAAGAACGACTGATCACCATTCTTGTCACTCCGTTTACAACCTGTTCGGCCAGATTACCTGTTTATACGATTATTATTTCATTGGTAATTCCGGATGAACGTTTGTTTGGTGTACTAAACATGCAGGGATTAGCCCTAATGCTACTGTATCTATTAGGTTTTGTAACCGCAATTGTTTCTTCTTATATCTTAAACAAAATTCTAAAAATAAGTGCCAAGACGTATTTCGTGGTAGAAATGCCAAGTTATAAATTGCCATTATTCAAAAACGTTGCGATTAATGTAGTCGAAAAAACAAAAGCTTTCGTAGTGGGTGCCGGTAAAATTATCTTAGCCATATCTGTGATTTTGTGGTTCTTAGCTTCTTATGGTCCCGGGAAAGATTTTAATGAGGCCGAGACTATTGTAAAAGAAAAATTTGCAGCTACTCCTTTAGACGAAACTCCGTTTGAAAATGAAGTCGCTTCTCAAAAACTGGAGAATTCTTATATCGGTTTGATGGGTAGAGCAATAGAGCCTGTGATTTCACCTTTAGGTTATGATTGGAAAATTGGAATAGCTTTAATTAGTTCCTTCGCGGCACGTGAAGTTTTCGTAGGAACATTAGCCACCATATACAGTGTTGGAGACACAGATAACGAATCAACCATAAGAAGTAAAATGCAGGAAGAGATAAATCCGGAAACGGGTCATAAGATCTTTAATTTTGCCTCTGGTATCTCACTATTACTTTTTTATGCTTTTGCTATGCAATGTGCCAGTACACTGGCGATTACGAAAAAGGAAACCAATTCCTGGAAATGGCCCGCTATGCAGCTGGTTCTGATGAGTGGTCTTGCCTATTTTGTTGCATTAATAGCGTATCAACTTTTAAAATAAACGATCATGATACAGGAAATTATAGCTTTTATCATATTATTCATTGCCATTGGGTACCTCATCAAAAAGTTCTTTTGGAAATCTAAAAAGAAAAAAGACTGCGGTGACGGGAATTGCGGGTGTTCGTAGTTTTTTAAGGTGCTAAGATACTGAGGTGCTGAGGTACTAAGTTTTTTTTCTGTTTATAAGTTGTTCCTACGGAACGCTCTCAATAAAAAAAGAGGGGGCTTCGACTTCGCTCAGCCTGACACCCGCAAAATGATAGTGGAATGTCAGGCTGAGCGAAGTCGAAGCCCCTTTCTCTATTAAAAACTGAAGACTGAGACTGAGACTGAAGACTGAGTAACTACTTCTCCCCCTCCCATTCTGCATAAAACTGTGCCAGAAATGTTTCCATGAAACGATGTCTTTCTGCTGCGATTTGTTTACCGGTTTCGGTATTCATTTTATCTTTTAGCAGTAAAAGCTTTTCATAAAAATGATTGATCGTTGGCGCATTGTTCTTTTTGTATTCCTCTTTGGTCATATTGGTTATTGGAGCAATTTCAGGATCGTGGAGCGTTCTGTTCTTAAATCCGCCATAATTAAACGCTCTTGCTACTCCAATGGCCCCAATTGCATCCAAACGGTCCGCATCCTGAACGATATCTAATTCTATGGAGGAAAACTTCTTTTCAAAATTTCCGCCCTTGTACGAGATGTTTTCGATGATGTTCACAACATGCTGAATCGTATCTTCTGCAACTTCTTCCCCTTCTAAAAACAAACGTGCCGTTCTGGGTCCGATCGTCTCATCGCCATTGTGAAATTTACTGTCGGCAATATCATGAAGCAAGGCTCCTAACTGCACAACGGTAAGATCACAATCTGTTCCTTTTGCAATTAAAAGTGCATTTTTATAAACGCGTTCGATATGAAACCAATCGTGTCCACCTTCGGCGTCGTTTAATTTCTCTTTTACAAAAGCGATGGTTTTGTTTATTAGTTCAGAATTATTCATGGTATTTTTATAGTTTGCGGTAAAGGACAGTCCAATAAAACGAAATTAAACTGGTGTTTTATACTTTAAATAAAAAATGTTGATTGTCAAAGTTTTGCAACCTCAACAATCAACAATATGTTTTTAGATATTCTGCTTAAAGTTTCATAAATCTAAACTCTAAAATCAGAAAGCTACAATCGTGCTGGTTCAACCCATTTAAAGATGTGTGATTCTTGTGGAATAACAAGTCTTTCAGAGATTCTTGCCATACGAGCCGGTAATTTCATTAAGTAATCACGTGCTTTCTCAGCTTCATCTGTCAAATTC
Organism: Flavobacterium sp. N502536; assembly: GCF_025947345.1. Classification (NCBI taxonomy): domain Bacteria; kingdom Pseudomonadati; phylum Bacteroidota; class Flavobacteriia; order Flavobacteriales; family Flavobacteriaceae; genus Flavobacterium; species Flavobacterium sp. N502536. The sequence continues at coordinate 1,683,237 of NZ_CP110011.1, forward strand.
GAAATTTTATCAATTTCCCATTTGTCAATTAATTTTTGCATGATGTCTACGTAATCATTTGCTGTATAGACTCCGATACGTTGTGCCGAATCAGAAAACTGTTCAAAAGCACTGCTTATTTTCTGACCTGATTCTCTTAAGAAATGAGCCGGCATTACGATCTTTTGTTTCATCATGTATTGAAACGCCAACATCATTTCGCTCGGATCCACTGCAAAAATACGGGTCACAAACTCGCTGTACGCATGGTGGTGACGCATTTCGTCACCTGCAATCATTTTACACATTTTAGACAACTTGTTGTCGCCAAATTTCTTAGCCATTTGTGCCACTCTGTTGTGTGAAACATAAGTAGCTAACTCCTGAAAGCTGGTGTATACGAAGTTTTTGTACGGATCAGATCCGGTTCCAATATCAAAACCGTCGTTGATTAAATGCTGTGTGGTCATTTCGATTTCACGCATGTTTACACGACCGGACAAATACAAATATTTATTTAAAAGGTCTCCGTGGCGGTTTTCTTCTCCGGTCCATTGTCTGATCCATTTCGACCAGCCATTTCCACCGTTTTCTACCTGATTGACTCCTTCTACATCCATTAACCATGATTCGTATGTTGGCAAAGCTTCTTCAGTGATGGTATCACCCACTAAAGTTACCCAGAAATCATATGGCAATTCTTTAGCAATTTCACGCAACTCTTTTACCTCCTCAAAGAAGTTCTCTCCTTCAGAATTAGGCAAAAAGTCTGACGGCTGCCAAATTTTTTCCACTGGAATTAAATACTGTTCAACGAAGCTATCCACGTTTTTTTCCAAAAACTGCATTACTTCTAATCTAATGTTTTTTATAGACATTACTTATTTAAGATTGGGATTTAAGTTTTGGTAGGTACTAAAACAAAAATCTATTTATACTCATTTACTCCTTCTACCACTGCTTTTTCTGTCAAAGCCATTAAATCGGCAAAATCATACTCTTTTACAGCCATTGCTTTATGCGCTGTAAAGGTTAAATGATTTCCTAATCCAACCGGAAACATTCCATAACGAACCATTTTCCAGGAATTATTGATACTTACCGGCACTACATAAGCAGACGGCGCATATTTACATAAGATTTTTAAACCACTTTGTGCAAATTCTTTGGGCTTTCCTGTTTTACTTCTGGTTCCTTCAGGAAAAATTACAGCAGCTCTCGTGTTCTTTTCGATATATTCAGACAAGCCTTTGATTACGGGAATCGCTTGTTTAGGGTCTTTTCGGTCGATTAAGACAGATCCTCCATGGCGTAAATTAAAAGACACACTCGGGATTCCGCTTCCTAACTCTTTCTTACTTACAAATTTACAATGAAATCGTCTAAAGTACCAAATCATTGTCACGATATCGTACATACTTTGGTGATTCGCTACAAAAATGATCGGAACTCCCTTTGGTATATCCTCAACTCCGCTAACGGTATACCTTGTTCCCACCAGATTCGTGCATCTTAACAGGAAAAAATTCAGATAATCGACACTCTTTTTGTGTGCCTGATACCCAAAAACATTCAGGCAAAACCATTGTATCGGGTGAAATACCGCCAAACAAAAACCAAAACATAAGTAATAAATTACGGAAATGGGATACGAAATTATCTTCTGCATGCTTGAAAAATTAATGCCCAAAAGTAATAAATAAATTTTTAGCGGTATAAAAATTGAAAACAATAACTGTTTTTCTGGTTTAATTGTACCTTTGCCCTAAAATTTGCAAATTTTTTCTGAATTAAATGAACTTCACTTACCCTAAAAATGAACGCTTAAAGAGCAAAACGACAATAGGTTTACTGTTTTCCGAAGGGAAATCGGTTTCGAAATATCCCTTGCGTTTGGTTTATCGTCCGGCGGAAGAGCATTCAGAAGAAAAAATCAAAATGGGGGTTTCGGTATCTAAGAAATACTTTAAAAAAGCCGTTGACCGCAATTACTTCAAGCGTGTTTTAAGAGAAACCTATCGTTTAAACAAACATTTACTTTTGGATAACATTCAGGAGCCTTATTCCCTGATGTTTTTTTATCAAAGCAAAGACCGATTGTCTTATGCAGAAATCAACACCAAGACCATTCAGCTGTTTGAGAAATTCCTGCAACAGGTAAACAAAAGCCCTGATTCTGAAAATAAAACAGAATTGTAATTCCTTTACGACAACTTTATTTATCAAATTATACGAAAAATTATAAAAAAATTGTAGTTTTAAATTTAATTTGAAATATTATGCGCTATATTTTCTTTTTATTCCTGCTTTTTTTAGGCTTTTCGAGTTGTGGTAAAAATGAGGAGGCTTCTGCCGATATGATGATTAGTGCCGTCAAGCTTCCTGCAAAAAATGAATCCGCTGCAGCGTCAGAAAAACAATACGACCCCGCTACTTCAGCTGAAGCAGGTGCTCCGGAGATTTCACAAAAAATTATCAAACAGGCTTCTCTTCGATTTGAAACCAATGATTTAGAAGATACTTTCAAACAAATTCAAACTGCAATTACAGCCAACAAAGCCAGCATTCAGAATGATTCGGAAGGAAAAGAGTACGACAACATTTACAGAACCTTAACGATTAGAGTTCCCAGCGCAAACTTTGACTCTTTTATAACTGCGGTTTCTAAGGGGGTTTCGTATTTTGAACAAAAAGAAATCTCTGCAGAAAATGTCACCGAACAGTACATTGACTTAACTTCGCGATTAAATACAAAACGTAAACTCGAAGCCCGCTACTTAGAGATTCTGCAAAAAGCCACAAAAATTAGTGAAATACTCGAAATTGAAAAACAGATTTCGGCTATCCGTGAAGAAATTGAAGCCAAAGAAGGTCAGCTAAAATATCTCGAAAGCCGTGTTTCAGAAAGCACAGTAACGATCTCATTTTACAAAACTGTTGCTCAAAAACAAGGCGTTAAGATTTCGTATGGTTCTAAAATATGGGCCGCCATTCAGTCCGGTTTTTTCAGCCTGTCCGATTTTTTAATTTCAATTATTAGTGTCTGGCCATTTATTATAGTATTTTGCGTATTGGTCTACTTTATTAGAAAAAGATTTAAAAGAAAAAAAATATAATCATGTATCCTTATTTCAAGAAGAAATTCATCATACCTGCTGTTGCTGCAGGGTTTTTATTTGTCGGAACCAGTTTCAAAGACGATTTTTTTGAAATTGCCAAACAAATCGAAATTTTTACCACGTTGTTCAAAGCGGTAAATACCAATTATGTCGACGAAACCAACCCGGGTGACCTGATGGACAAGGCCATTAAAAGCATGTTGGGAAGTCTCGATCCTTATACCGTTTATTTCAACGAACAGGATGTTGTTAATTTCAAAATCAACAACACAGGCGAATATACCGGAATCGGAGCTTTGATTTCGAGAAAAAAAGACCGTCTAATTGTACGCGAACCTTATAAAAACTATCCTGCCGACAAAGCCGGATTGAAAGCCGGAGACGAAATCATTCAGATTGGTGATGTTATGATCGCCGATTTTAAGGATGATGCCTCGCAATTACTGAAAGGAACTAAAAACACTAAAATTAATATCAAATACCTGCGTCAGGGAAAAACCTTCACTACCGAATTGGTTTTGGATGAAGTAGATATTAAATCGGTTCCGTTTTACGGAAAGATTGATGCCAAAACCGGATACATTGTTCTGGCGCACTTTAGCCGAAAAGCTTCCAACGAAGTAAAAGACGCCCTGGAAAAACTTAAAGCAGACGGCGCGACTCAAATAGTACTTGATTTAAGAGGAAATCCGGGTGGTTTGCTCAACGAAGCCATAGATATCTGTAATTTATTTGTTCCGAAGAACGAAGTTATTGTGACTACAAAATCACGTATCGAAAAACACAACAATACCTATAAAACGACTAAAGAGCCTATTGATACTGAGATTCCTTTGGCCATTTTGGTAAACGGACGAAGCGCCTCAGCCTCCGAAATTGTTTCAGGAGCTTTACAGGATTTAGACCGTGCTGTGATTTTGGGAAGCCGCAGTTTCGGAAAAGGTTTGGTACAGCGTTCTGTTGATCTGACTTACGGGACTCAGTTAAAAGTTACGATCTCACGTTATTACACGCCTTCCGGCCGTTGTATTCAGGCTTTGGATTATGCGCATAAAGATAAAAATGGTGTCGCTCAAAAAACCGATGCTAAAAATTTCAATGCTTTTAAAACCCGAAAAGGAAGAACCGTTTATGATGGTGGTGGTGTTTTACCGGATATCGAACTGGACGAAACCAAAATGAGTCCGATTACAACAGCCTTGCTAAAAAATGACGGGATCTTTGATTATGCCACAACGTATTATTACAAAAATCCAAACTTAGGCGATAAAACACCTGTTTTGACGGATGCTGATTACAGCAGTTTCAAGCAATATCTAAAAGCCAACAAAATTAGCTTTGATACAGAAACAGAGGTGGCCCTGAAAAACACGCTGAATGCCGCCAAAAATGAAAAAATAGACGAAACTATTGCTCCGGAATACCAGCAATTACTAGCTGCTTTGGAGAAAAGTGAGAGTACGCTGCTTGATAAAAATCAAAAGGAAATTAGAAACCTGATACAGGAAGAACTGATTAAGAGATACCAATATCAGGAAGGTTTGTATCAGTATTACATTAAAAACAATTCAGAAATTAAAAAAGCAGTAAATGTATTAAATAACCAGACTGAGTACAAAACGATTTTAAAAATGTAAAAATAATGAAGCTTTGTAGAGCCCTATTTCTGTTTCTTATTTACAATTTATCGGCACAGCAAAAACCCATTGAAACTATTTATTTCGAATTTGACAGGTTCGATCTTACTCCAAAACAAACCGAAATTGTAAACCGTTTTATTAAAAGTATCGACTCCTCTAAAGTAGAGTCGGTACAAATATATGGCTATTGTGATGATCGCGGAAATGACGAATACAATTTCCGTTTGTCTAACAATCGCGCAAGCACTATCCAGAACATGTTGATTAAAGCGGGATTCAATCAGGGTAAAATTGTAATTCTGGAAGGAAAAGGGCGTGTTGTTGTACGGCCCGACACTGTCGAAAACCTGCACGAAACCCGCTCCCGAAACAGACGCGTCGATTTGATAGCCGTTAAGAAAAACAGTTTTGGAAAAGGAATTTACAACTCGTTCCCTAACAAGCTAAAAATTGGCGACAAAGTTTTCTTAGACAATATACTGTTTGATATTGGAAGTTCAAAACTGACCACCAATTCTAAAAAGGAATTAGACAAGGTTGCCATAATCTTAGAAAAGCAAAAAGGTCTAAAATTTGAAATTAGGGGGCACGTTTGCTGCACCCCCGACATTTATAGTGACGGAATCGACAGGGCCACCAACGAAAGAAGACTTTCCTGGAACCGCGCCAAAACTGTATTCTATTATCTGAGTTCCAAAAAAATCTCCAAGAACCGAATGACCTACCAAGGTTGTGGTAACAAATATCCGCTAGGAAAAGGCGACAATCTCGATCGCCGTGTTGAGTTTTTGATTACGAAGCTTTAGTTAATTTCCTAATTCAAGCTGATTTTTAACTAAATTAAAATAATCTGATTTGTTAGCTACCAGTTCTTTATGATTACCAATTTCAGCAATTTTGCCTTTGTTGAGCACAATAATCTGATCTGCATTTTTTACAGTACTTAAACGATGCGCAATAATTAATACTGTTTTACCTTTAAAAAATTGCTGCAAATTATCATGTATGATTTTTTCATTATCAGCATCTAATGCACTTGTCGCTTCATCAAAAAATATATAATGAGGTTTTTTATATACTGCCCGTGCAATTAAAATTCGTTGCTTCTGCCCACCGGACAAACCATTTCCAGAAGCTCCAATTTTAGTATTGTATCCTAATGGTAAAGAAGAAATAAAGTTTTCTATGTTTGCAATTTTTACGGCCATCAAAAGCCTTTCTTTATCTACAAATTCATCTCCCGTTGCTATATTTCTTTCAATTGTATCAGAAAAAATAAATCCATCCTGCATTACTACACCACAATTATCTCTTAAACTTCTGGCTGAAATCGAATTAATGTTTTTTGAATTTACATACAATTCTCCTTTTGTAGGTTCATAGAATTTTAATAGTAATTTTAACAATGTAGTTTTGCCGCTACCGCTTGCCCCCACTATTGCTGTAATTTTACTTTCGGGAATAATAAAATCAATATCTTTTAAAACATAGGGCGACTTTGGTCCTTCATATTGAAATGATACATTTTTGATATCAATAAAAAAATGCTCTTCCTTAGAAATTTCTTTTTGATTTTCTATATATTCAGTGGGATGATTCTGAACTTCATTTAATCGTTCTAAACTTAATTTTGCATCCTGAAGAGAACGAAAAAAAATTACCAATTGCTGAATTGGCGAGTTCATTTGTCCAATAATATAAGAAACTCCCAATAACTGCCCCAGAGTCATCGTTCCGTTTACTACATAAGATGCGGCTAAAAAAGTTACAAAAATATTCTTAATCTGATTAATAAACTCAAAGCCTGATAATTGAAACTGGTCTATTCTTAAAATTCTAAGGTTTATCTTAAATAATTTTTGTTGTATTGACTCCCATTCTCTAAGTTTAAAGTCTTCAAATTTATTAAGTTTCATTTCTGTTAAGCCATTAATGATCTCATAAATTGATCCCTGATCTTCGCACCTTTGTTGAAAACGATAGTAATCTAATATTTTTCTCTTTTTTAGCCAATAAAAAGACCAGCTTAAAGATATAATTGTCAACATTATATATACTAAAAAAATCCTGTAATCATAATATAAGAAAATGCCAAAGAATACTATAAAAGTAATAATTGAAAAAAATGTAGTAAGACTTTGAGAACTTAAAAACTCTTCTATTCTCTCATTGTCCTGAATTCTCTGAATAAAATCACCTCTTTTTTTAGTGTCGAAAAACTTAATTGGTAATCGAAGGATTTTTTTAATGAAATCTGAAATAATAGAAATGCTTAAATGAGAGCCAACATAAAGCATTAACCAATTTCGAATTACGTCAATAGAGATTGAACCAAAAAACACCGCTAATTGAACTGACAGAATCAGTAAAATATAATTCATGTCTTTTCCGTTGACACCATTATCAATTAATTTTTGCGTTAAAAAAGGAAAAGCTAATGTTAAAATACTTCCGGCAAAAAGCAAAAAGAAGATTGCTATAAATTTTCTTTTATGTGGATACAAAAATGGGAAAATTTGCTTTATGCTTATCTTATCTTCTACAATTGGTTCTTTATTCATAAATTCCTCTGTGGGAAGTAAAAACAAAACCACACCAGTACTATCACCTGAATACCAAGATTTTAAAAAGAAGTTTTCAGAAATTCTCATAAGACCGTGTGCAGGATCTGCAATATGGAAATAATACTTATTAGAAAAAAAAGTTTTTTTTATTTTCCTTAAAACCACAAAATGATTTTGATTCCAATGCAATATACAAGGAAAAAATTCTTTGCGTTCAATAAGTTCATTCAATTTAACTTTAAGGGAGTATGTATCTAGACCAATACTACTAGCGGCCTCTCTTATACCACTTAAAGAAACTCCTTCTCTTGTAATAAATGAGCTTTCTTTAAGATATTTTAGAGAATAATTTTTACCATAATAACTTGCTATCATACTCAAACAAGCTGGACCACAATCCATTTTATCATGTTGATGTTTGAATTGAAAAGAAGGCATATATTGTTTTGTTAAATTAAATAATGATCCATGTTACTTTAATTCCGTCTTGATTTATTGGTACTCTTTAAACCTAAATTATTTCAAGTGCCTTTTTATCATACAACATTGCAAGGAAATATAAACAAGCATCTTTTGGCCAATCTTTTACAAGATTTTTAATTAAATCATTTACGTTAAAAACCTGATTTGTATTTAGCTTGTCAATAATTACTTCGAGTTCTGAATGGTATCTTATTTCCATTTTATAACCTCTGGCGAAAAAAGTAAGTTCATCTTCAAACAAAACTGAATAGAGTTTAAAAAATTGAGGAACCTGAACTTTTGTATTATCCAGTATGTTATAATCCTCATCTATACTGAATCTTTTTTCAGAAGTAAGTGTTAGTGGAAGACCTGACCATCCACCATTGCTTAAAATTGCATATCTATATTCGTTACTTACATGATTTAACAAATCAACAACTGTAGTTTCGTCATTTAAATTTTGAACAGACAAAAGAGATTTAATATTGCTTGTATCTGTATCAATAGTTAGTACAGAATCATCTTTTTGTATGTATTGAATAGCAAAAGACTTAAACATTTGTTTTGTATATCTTTCTTTTGTTGGGTTATTAAACCATAATGTATAGGCAACTGATAAATCGCCGGAATACCCAACATGCCACTTATCCCAAGGCATATAATAAATATCTCCTGTTTTAAACTGATACTTAATGGCATATTCAAGTAAAGGCTCTATTTCTGTATTGTTTGTCTTGGAACTGGCTTTTTTGTCATAAATTTCGTTTTCCCAGTTATACATTATTTTATCACCGGGACCTAAGTGAAAGTGAATAACATTTTCTCCACGTCTGTCTCTATGAATTCCTAATGGTGTATAGCCGTAATTTCCTATAAAAATAGTTCCGTCCAAACCTAAAACAGGTATTCCTAGTTTTTTTATTAACGGGTCTAATAATAGTCGGACTGTTTTTGCCATTTCGTTAGAATATTTTTCGGTAAAATTCATGATAATCGCGAATTTTTGTCCGTTAAAAACCCTTTCTGAGTATTGTTCGATGTTTTCTTTTTCTAATGGCGGATTGCTAAAAACATTGTTTACAACATATTTTTCACTTTGTTCTTCACCATCAAGATAAAAACGAAAACCTTCGACGTTTAGATTAAATTTTGACATATTTCGTAAAATATTCAAAACTTCAACATTCATTTTATCAACATTCGATTGCGTTAAAGCATTTTCGAAAACATTTGTTTTAGAGAAATTTTCATTTTTAACTAAAAAATTATCCCACCAAAAATCATTTAAATCATTGCGGCTGATATTATTTACTTCCATAAAATGTTTTTAAAAGTTAATAAAAGTTAGGAGAATAAAACTCTCCTAACCTTTTTTTATAAAACTAAGATTATTTATTTGTTCTAATTTTGATCTTAACTTTAACATCATCTTCTAATCCACCTTTAACTTTAGTTTCTTCTAGTGGAGATAAAGTTTTTACATTTAAAAAACTTTTCGCATCGAATTTTTGATTTTTCATGGTAATAAATTTAATTGTTTAAAGAATGTGCTCAAAAGTTTAAAGACATTAGAACTTTATCGGTCTCACCTTGCAAGATGTCTTCTATATTTTATCACTTTGTTCTATTATATTCTTCTTCGTTGATGTTTTTATTTTCTAGCGTTTTGAATTTTTTACCAAAATCATACACTATTGCTAATCTGAAATATCTGCTGTCATAATAATTTCTGAAGGACGTTTTAATATCATTTGAATAAGATGTATAAGTTGTTCTGCTAGAACTTAATATATCGTTTCCGTTGAGTGATATATTTAATTTTTTTTCTAAAAGCAAAACTTTGAGTGTTGCATTTAATTGATTAAAACTTGTATTGGTATCTAAATTATCTACTCCGTTTGTCGCAAAGATGTAAGACAAATTAAAAACGATTGTTTTCTTTTTATTTAAAGTGTAATCATTGCTTAATGAAAATTCTCCGTTCCAACTTTTTAAATAATCAAGTGTAACTGGAATCTTAGACGAGGTTGAACTGTAATATACATCAGCATAAAAATTTATTTTTACACCTTGAAAAGGTTCAATAATTATCGTTTGGTTAAAACCTGCCATTTTATTGGTAAGGAAATTTTGAGGAATGTTTTTTTGAACATTTGTTGCTGCATTAATAATTGCAACTTCTTCGAATCCATTTTCTAGATATGAGAAGTAAAATGAACTAATTAAACTATCTTTGTATGCATACTCAAATTCGAAATTTTGAGAATATGAAGGCTGTAAAAATGGATTTCCAACTGCAAATGAATATGGCGAATAAATCCAAACAAACGGATTTAAAAAATTATAATCTGGTCTGTTAATGCGTCTTCCGTAATTTAGAGAGAATGAATTGTTGTCATTTGGAGTATATGAGACATAAAATGTTGGAAATAGTTTTGTATAATTTACTTTATGAGTTTCGTATAATGTTTTAGAGTTTCCTGTGGTTTGAGTATTTTCTAAACGCAGTCCAAATTTAGAATCCCATTTTTCGCCTAGTTCTTTTTGCGCTGAGAAATATAATGCCTGAGTATCTTCTTTATAAAGAAATTCGTTACTCTGTAAAGGATCTTTTATAGAATTTCCATTTTTTATATCAAAAAAACTAAATCCGTTATTTGTATTGATACAAGAAAATCTTCCTCCATAGTTCAAATTCACCAATTTTGTCGGATGTTCCATATCAATATTGAAAGAATAGTTTTTTATTTTTTGATTACCTACATTAAATGCTGACACAAATGAACTTGGCATTAGCACATAATCACTTGAATAGGTATTTGTTTCAAAAAATCTCTGCGTATCAATTTTATAATCAAAATAATCAAAATCAAGAGATAAAACTTTACCAACTGTATCTATTTTGTAGATAAAATTATAGTTCAAGGAATTTGAAATTCTATTTCGCTCATTATTTGCATTTGTGATTAATAAAGAATTAATACCTTCACTATTAAGATTACTTAATGTACTTAAAATGTTTTCTTTTGTTGAGGGTTTATTTCTTATTCCATTATATAAAAACCCTGTAGATATTTTATCTGTAATCTTATAATCTAAACCCAGTTTAGTAGAAAACACATTTGAATAATCTCTTTTGTTTTTTTCTTCTTTCCAACTGATATCGGGATAATTAATTACTCTATTTTCGACAGGTGCATTCGAGCCATTCGCATATGTTAAATTTGTATTTAAAGTAATTTTGTTTTTCTTTGCATTAAAACTTATCCCTGTTTCTCCTTTTGCGTAAGTTGCCTGGTGATAAACTGACCTTATCGAAGAATTCCATGAGTCATTTTTAAGCTTTTTAGTTTTTATGTTTATAATTCCACTGTTTCCGTCTGCATTGTATTTTGAAGGTGGATTCGTAATTACTTCTATACTTTTTATTTGCTCTGCTTTTAATGTTCTTAAATAATTAATTAAGTCATCGCCTGTGAGTTTCAATAATCGATCGTCTATCATTACGCTCATTTCACTTTTGCCAATCATGGCAATTTGATCATTCTGAACTTTTATTCTCGGTGTTAATTTTAAAATATCAATAACATCTCCGCCAGTTGCAGCAATAGAACTTTCGACATTAAAGACCAATCTGTCAATCTTTCGTTCTAAAACTTTCTTTTTTGAAGTTACAACGACCTCGTCTAAGTTCTGCTTATTTTCATTTACCCTTATTATTCCTAAATCTATATTTTGAGTAATATCAATGTTTTGTTGAACTGTTTTAATTCCAATTTTTTTAATTTGAAAAAAATATTTTCCACTATCGATTAATAAAACAAATTCTCCATTGCTACTGGATAATTCACTTTTAATAATTGTAGAATCCTGATCAAAAACAATTATTTCAGCAAGTTCTATTGCGCTTTCATTTTGGTTAACAATTTTACCTGTTAATTTTATTTGAGAAAATACACTTGTTGGAACTATCATTAACAAAAATGTTGAAATGTAAATCTTACTCATTAGATTTTGTATTTAGCAGGGTTGAAAGAATCAAAAAATAGCCAATTATTCTTACAGCAAATATATAAAGGAAAACAAAAAAGCCTTATGCGATTTTATACGAATTATCTTTAATTATTTATATAAAAAACAAAAAATTGTATTAAAAATACTATTTATTATAAGAATATTTTGAAATAAAAATGGAAAAACCAATAAAAAAATACATCTTGAAAAAGGCCTTTTTCAAGATGTATTAGCCGATTTAATTGAGATGACACAATCCAACTTATAGTAGAAGAGAAAATAGGCTAAAAAAATAACCGAATTGGAATGGGCAAAAATTGCCAAAGAATTAGGTATAAAAAAAGAGGATATCTATCGGCAAGATATCCTCAAAACTGTTCAAACAGATATAACCTTACAATCATTCTCAATCCTTGATCTTATTTTATCCTAAAAAAAGAAAATTCAGCACTAAAAAAAAATTTAAATTATTTATTGCGTTGCATCTCTATGTGTTCAATATCGTCCTCCAGATACATTTCACTGGTTTGCACAAATCCGTGGCTCTCGTAGAATTTTTTCAAATACAGCTGCGCACCAATGGTTATGGCTTCTTTATCAAAATTCGATTTTATGGCAGCAATTGCTTCACGCATTAGGTCATGTCCCCATTTTCGGTCTCTGTAATTGGCATCTACCACCACACGTCCGATTGAAGCATTGTCAAAACTGATTCCTGCGTCAAACAAACGTACATACGCCACTGTTTTCCCATCGTACTCGCCAATCAGGTGCAATGCTTTCTTGTCTTTACCGTCAAGGTCTAAATAAACACAGTTTTGCTCTACTACAAAGATCTCACTTCTTAATTTGAGCACATCATATAGCTCGTTTACATTTAATGCCTCAAATGGCTTTATTTTCCATTTTAGTTCCATTCGTCTTTTATTTATAATTTTGGTTCTATTGTTTTTGTGGTTCTAACTTCCGTTAAAAGCAAAATTACACTAAATACTATCAAATAGAAATCCCGACTGTTGTTTACAATCGGGATTTCTATTTAGTACGGAAGTATTATCTTATTTTTTCTTCATAATAATTTCCATGCTCTTAAACTCCTCCCCGTTTTTTACATCGAACATTTCCATCTTGCGCGTTTTAGCATCTACTATGGTATAAATTTCCCGATAAGGTGTTTTTTTCCCATTTAACGGATTAACCATATCTCCTTTCAGTTCCATGCTTTTGGTACTTTCATCATACTTACCCGTTGCCACGAGCATTCCGGTTCCCATATTATCGATAAAAGTTGTGGTATATTCTTTACTGGCATTGTTGTAAGCGAGTGTACTTTTGCCTTCAAAAGCCTGTCCCATCATCGTTCCCTGATAATTGGATTCCTGATAACGTCCGCCAAGAATCATTTTGATGTTCGCGGTTGAAGTGGCTTTTTCAGGTTTTCCATTTGGTTCTGACCAGAAAGTCATATCGCAGTTCCAGGTTCCAACCTCATCTGTCATTAATTTATGAGGAGTTCCAGGAGTTGCATAAGCCTGCCAGGCTTTCATTTGTGCTGCCGAATCAAGCGGTTGTTCGGTTACTGCTTCTTTGGTTTTAGTACTATCCGAAACACCACCGGTTTCAACTTGTGTTTTCTCTTCTTTTTTACAGGACGCAAAACACACTACTAACATTAACAATGTTACAATTAAATTTTTCATAAGTATCTGTTTTAATGTTTGTTATCAAACAAAATTAAGAAAAATTAACTTGCCGTCGCTCTGTTACAAACCTAAACCCCAAACAATCAGCGTTTATCGATTTTAACCGATTTTATTATTGCTTCGAGATCCAGCATCAAATCACGTTCTTCATTTGACGGTGAATAGCAAAATCCCTCGATTACCAAAATCCTTTTGTACATTTCATCTACAATTGCATAGTTGATAAAGGGTCCGGCCATAAAATCGTTCTTTAGCTCCCAGGTTCCTTTGGTTTCAAAGGCTTTCTTTCCATCTAAAGTTATGGTCGAAAAATAAGGGGCGTAGGCCTCTCCCGTAATCATACGCGTGTTGGGCTCTCTGCCTTTGATGTAACTTCCAACGGAGTCGCGCATCCGGATAATGTTATCAATTACATTGCTACTTTTTTCAAAACTGTGAATTGGGATCTGATAAATCAACAAACTGGTGTTGCCGCTTATAATGTCCTTTTTTAACCAGATAAAGTTCTTTTTGTGCAACATGTATTCATATCCGGTCGGAATTTGCAGATCGATATGAAATTTGTTTTTTATAACAGCTTGATTCAACAAGGATTTACTGTTATCTTCCTGGATTTTTTTGATTTCGGTGTCCCGGATTATTTTGATGATTTGCGCCGAATTGAGTTCGATACTGCAAATAATATCATCAACTGATTTTCCGTAAATTCTAAAAGTGTTATGGGGTAATGATCTGCTGTGGGTTACTTCAAACTTATCAGCAGTTGCTTTTTTTACGACAATTATGCTTCGGCTATCGGTAACAAAACCTTCGAGTAAACGGGCCGGATACTGATTAATAGTAAACAGAGGCTCTTCTTGTGTAAGTCCTAAAACGGGTGAAGCAAATTTGTTCCTAATGCTGTCTCCTACTTCGCCATACCATAACTGATCGTCGATGATGACAGAAATCGAATTGGTTTTTCCGGATACAGGTTCGTCCTGCTTTTCATTTTTAAAACACGAAATGAAGAGCAACGGAAGTAACAGCAATAAAAAATGGGTTTTATTCATTCTCTTAAGTTATGAAATAAAACCCAAATTTATATAAGATTTTTTATTATCCGTTTATTTTAAGCTTCATTCCTGGTTTAATGTCTCCGTCTTTAATGTTATTCCACTTTTTAATATCGGAAATGGTTACTCCCGGATATTTTTTAGAAATACTATACAACGAATCTCCTTTTTTAACATAATAGTCTTCACCCAGGGCTTTTGTTGTTGCTTTTTTCTTGAACGAATCAATTGAATTGTTTGAAGCAATAGCAGTTGTTACCGCATTCTCATCAACAATTTCAGGAACCGCTTTAGAAACTACCAAAGTTTTTCCTAAACCAATATTATTTGAAGTCAGACTATTTAGTTCTTTTAACTCCGCAATAGTCGTACCGAATTTCTTTGCAATGCTGCCTAAATTGTCTCCGGCCGCTACCACATACTCTTGTGGCTGTGCATTATTTTTATCTTTATCATCAGCAGACGCAATAGCTTCCTCTGTTTTTTTATCGATCGCAAGTGTTGCTTTAGTCTCTTTTGGATTTTTAACCGAAGCGTCTATTTCCGATTTAATTTTCAGGTTTCTTCCAAAGGCAACCGAATTTGATTTCAGATTGTTCCACTTCTTCAGATCGACAATACTCACATTGTACTTTTCGGCAATTGCTCCCAGATTATCCCCTTTCCTGACTTTGTAAAACTGAATCTCTTTGGAAGAATCCTCTTTTACTTTTGCACTGTATTTTGTTCTTGGTGCTGTCTTCATTGCCAGTTGAACAGGCATGGTTTTATTCTGAGCCTGATAGGCTACATAGGCATAAATCTTGTCTTCGTTTGAAACAAAGGTGGCAATTTTATCTTTTGGCAAACGCAGAAAGTGCTGCTCTCCCTGATAATAAGGCACTACATTTAATTTATAAGAAGGATTTAAAAGCTGTAACTGAGATTGCGGCATGTCTAACAAATCGGCTATTTGTTTGAATGACATCTGGTTTTTAATCTGAACCGTATCGGTTTCAAAATTTTTAACTACGGCTCTTTGTGGATTAATTCCGTGTTCTTTATGGTATTCGAAAAGGTACATGGTTGCTAAAAAAGCGGGAACATACCCCTGAGTTTCTTTTGGAAGATGACTGCGAATGTCCCAGTATTTTGTTTTTCCGCCAGAACGACGAATGGCTTTGGTCACATTTCCAGGTCCTGAATTGTAGGATGCCAGAACAAGTTCCCAATCACCAAAGATGTTGAACATTTTGCTCATGTATTCTGATGCTGCAGCAGTTGCTTTAAGCGGGTCGCTGCGCTCATCGATATAAGAGTCTATTTTAAGAGCGTATTGTTTACCGGTTCCGTACATGAACTGCCAGATTCCGGTGGCGCCCATTTTAGAAACTGCTTTAGGGTTTAAAGCAGATTCTACAACGGCTAAATATTTAATTTCTAAAGGTACATTTTGCTTGGCAAAAGCATCTTCAAAAATTGGAAAGTAATATTCGGATAAAGACATTAATCTTGAAAACGACTTTTTACGATTCTTAAGAAATGACTTTATGATGTTTTCTAATCCCTGATTGTATTCAATAGTAAAAGGCGATTTCCCATTCATTGCCTGCAGACGTTGTTTTAGCAAATCTGTTGGCAGTTCCTCATCAACGGTTACATCTGTATTGATGGTTTGAATGTCTTTTGTCAGATCATCGTAAATATCCAGACTTACTAATTCGTTCATCCAAAGACTGTCAACACGTGTTGCCAGTTCATTTTTCTTGAAAGTATTTTTAACAGAATCTAAATACGATATCTTTACAACCGGCTTAATTTCAGCATTTGCTTTTGCAACATCCTGTGCTAACATGGATACTGAAAAAAAAGCGGAAACCATTATTGCTATTTTTTTTACAATCATATAACATTTTTTTAAAATTCTATAATTCAACTCATTACAGAAACCTTAGTTTTGCAAACTTAAACAGTTTATGGATGAAAAATATGCAAAAAAATGTTAATTGTGATTTTTTAGTCCAAAATCGCGGCGATTCCAGGTAAAATTTTACCTTCTAACATTTCAAGCATAGCTCCACCTCCGGTAGAAACATAACTCATTTTATCTTCAAATCCGAACTGTTTTACTGCTGCAACAGAATCTCCACCTCCCACTAATGAGAAAGCTCCGTTTTCTGTAGCTTCAGCAATATAATCGCCTAAAGCGATCGTTCCTTTAGCAAAAGATTCCATTTCAAAAACTCCTAACGGACCATTCCATAAGATTGTTTTCGACTCCAGAATTACTTTCTTAAAGTTTTCTAAAGATTTAGGACCTGCGTCAAGACCTTGCCATCCATCAGGAATTGCGTTTACATCAACTATCTGAGTGTTTGCTGTATTAGAAAAAGCGTCTGCAGCAATTACATCAACCGGGATGTGAACCTGAACTCCTTTTTCTTTGGCCAGTCTCAAAATTTCAAGTGCTAACTCTTGTTTGTCATCTTCGCAAATAGATTCTCCAATTTTACCACCCAGTGCTTTAACGAATGTAAATGTCATTCCGCCACCAATGATCATGTGATCTACTTTGTCTAAGATGTTTTCGATAACGGTAATTTTTGAAGATACTTTCGAACCTCCAAGAACTGCTGTTACCGGTTTTTCACTATTTTTAAGTACTTTATTTAAACTTTCTATTTCTTTTGCCAACAATGTTCCAAAACATTTTTCTGTTGGAAAAAACTGTGCAATAATCGTTGTTGAAGCATGTGCTCTGTGTGCAGTACCAAAAGCGTCGTTTACATAGATGTCTCCCAATGACGCCAATTCTTTTGCAAAAGCAACATCTCCTGCTTCTTCCTCAGCATGAAAACGTAAATTCTCCAATAATAAAACTTCTCCAGGCTGCAAGTTAGCTGCAGCTGACTGCGCTATTTCTCCAACACAGTTTTCAGCAAACTTCACCTGAACTCCTAAGATTTCAGAAGCTGTTTTTAAAATGTGCTTTAACGAATATTTTTCTTCTGCTCCTTTTGGTCTGCCTAAATGCGACATTAAAATTACGCTTCCGCCTTGCGCCAAAATAGCATCAATAGTTGGTTTTGCGGCTTCGATACGCGTAGCGTCGGTTACATTAAAATTTTCATCCAATGGCACATTAAAGTCCACACGGATAATTGCTTTTTTATTTTTAAAGTCGAAATCGTTTAAAGTTTTCATTTGATAATTTTTTAATTTTTTCTGATAGAAAACAAATATAGAACTTTTAGAGTTGCAACAAATTTGAAAAATGTAAAATTAAACCCGCTGCAACAGCGAAAACGATATAATTTAAGAAAAAAAACAAATTAACTTTTAAAGACGCTAAAAATGCTTCTTTAATCGTGAACCGGGCTTTGTGTACAAGGACAGTTACTGATAGATTGTAGGAAATCAAAACCAATTGTTATGGAGTGTGTTCCTGTGTTGTAATTCCCCAAATCGTTGAACATTACCTGATACGAATATCCGAAGTAGAATTTAGATTTCATAAAACCTACCATTGGTCCAACGGATAACGGTTTTGGAAACTGGTCGTTTAAGAAACGATAAGAAACCCCGATCCAATAGTAGTCTTCGTAACGATTGTAACGTCGGTACTTGAAGTTAAAATCGGTTGTAGAACGATTGTCACTTGCGAAGTATTGGTAGTAAACTGATGGTTCGTATTCGATACGGCTGTTTTCTCCGTCTTTAAAAATAAAACCAGAATAGACCTGATAATTGGAAAGCAGCGAAGGTTCAACTCCTCTGTATTTATTGGTGTTTTTCTTTAGTACGTTGTTCGCATTAAAACTGATATAAAATGCTTTGTTACGATACAGGGCACTCACATCAAAGTTGCTGTTTGCGGTATATCGGTTGTCAGTTACAGCCGGATCCAGAATAGGGTGTTCGATAGTGTTATTGAATTCATCAATATCAATACGGAAGCTATTAAAGTTATACGAAAGTCCGAAAGACAGGTATTGTTTTGAATAATAATCCAGGATGATGTGATGCGCAAAGGAAATTTTAGCTCCCGTCTGGCGTGTATATCCATTTTTATCATTGTACACATTGATCCCGACTCCTGAACGATCCAATACTCTAAAATCGGCATAAAGCGACTGGTTGTCCGGTGCATCTTTTATCCCTACCCATTGTGTAAGTCCGTTGGCTCTAATTCGAAGGTTATCTCCAATACCGGCAAAGGCTGGTGAGATAACAAATGGATTATCTGCTAAATACTGTGTAAAAACTGGTAGGTTTAACTCTTGGCTGTAACTTGTTGTTACAGCCATGAGTACTAAAGATAAAATAAACTTTTTCATTGTAATAATTTTTTTAGACAACATCATAGGGGCTCTTATTTTGTTATCTGTATAAAGTGAAATGTCCTACAAACTCACGTGCATCTTTCTCGTCATTCAATTTAAGAACATACCAGTAATCTCCTGAAGGTAGTTCGGCACCATTGTATCTACCATCCCATTTTTGACCGTAGTGGTACTTGGCAATTACACGACCGTATCTGTCGAAGATTGAGAATTCAAGGTTGTTGTAAATGTTTGTACAACCAGGACCCCAAGTATCATAAACACCGTCTCCGTTTGGAGTGAAGTAATTGTCAAGACAAACATCAACATAAGTTGCATCTACTGGTATTGTTGCCGTACATCCGTTTTTATCTCTTACTATCACTATATAAACTCCTGATTTGTAGATTTTATATTTGTTAGAAGAAGTAAACGGCTCTCCGTTGAAACTGTACTCGTAAGCAGGTGCTCCACCGGCAGCAGTTACCGAGATGATGTTCAATTCTGATTTTCCTTCAGTTTTTACAAGCGTTAACTGGTCGTAAGCTTTGATTTCAAAACTTGCAGTTTGATTTTTACATCCATTTGTATGTCTTGCTACGATGTAGTGCGTTCCAGGAGCAATATTGGTAAAGATATTTGCTGCCTGCCAAGGTCCTACATCACTGTCAAGTGAGTAATCAATCTGTGTAAGATCGGTATTACTAGCGTCAACAGTTACGGTTACCATATTCGTTTGTGAGTTGTTCACACAATCGTAATTGGTTTCAGTAGTTGGATCAAGAACAACCGGTAAAGGCATCTTTTCTACAAATTCATTCACACATCCCTGAGCATCCTTAACATAAACAGTATGAACTCCTCCTGAAAGATTAGTAAAATCAAATATAGTTTGCGTTGCCGTACCTTGTGTATACGTTCCGTTTTTATTGTCAAGACTTACACTATATGGTGCAGTACCTCCTTTAATTTCGATACTGAATGCTCCATCTTTATCCCCTTTACAAACTTCCGGAATCATAGAGTTTGGAAGTTCAGTTACGATTAAAGGTTTAGGCTGCGTAATTTCAATCTCGTCAATAACATAACAACCGTTTTCATCCTGAGCTATAACCGTGTATTTACCTGGTGCAAGTTTATCAAAAGTGTTTTTAACATCAAACTGATCTAAATCTGGTGATATTGCATATTTAATAATTCCTGTACCACCATTAGCTGCCACGACAATCTGACCATTATTTTCTCCGAAACAAGAAACATTGGTTGGTGTAAATGTAGCCTGAATAGCTGTAGTAGGTTGTTTAATTTCGATAGAACCTGATGTCGCAGGACAATCACCACTAGCTACTTTTACAACATACGTTCCTATTGGAAGATCTTCGAATCTGCCAGTAGGCTGTGCTGGTCTAACAACGCCACCTGCAGTATTTTCTAAGGTATAGATATAGTTTCCTAAACCACCTTTTCCAGTTGCTACAATAACTCCTGTAGCTTCTCCCATACATTTTACTACTGCATTGGTAACATCTAAGTCAATTACTAATGGCTCTAATGGATCGATTTTAACTTCGTTAGAAATTTTCGCCACACAACCTTTAGCATCTTTTACATAGTATTGGTATTTACCTACCGGTACCGCGAAGGTAACAGAAGTTGCAAATGAACCAATTGTTGCTGCAAAAGTCTGATCGGTACTATATGTATATGGTCCTGAACCTCCTGTTGCACTTAACGTAAGTGTTGATTGTGTATTACAAGTTTGTGTAGTTGCTAACACTAAACTTGGAACTACTTCTGTTGGCTCTGTAATTACAACATTTGCTGATGTTGCAGAACATGTAAATCCGTCAGTAACTGTTATACTGTAAGTTCCTGCAGGTAAGCCTGTGAACACAGGGTTACTTTGTGGTCCTGATGAAATAACCGGATTTACTGACAACATATTCAATGTGTACATATAGTTACTTCCCTGACCACCTGTTGGAGGGTTTACTGTAATTATTCCTGATCTGTCTCCAAAACATGGTAATACTGAAGCAGTTGCTGTTGCAGTAACCACAATTGGATCCGGGTTTTTCAATGATTGTGTTGCTGATGCCGGACATCCTTTACCATCTTTAACATTCACTGTGTAGTTACCCGCAGATAATCCGGTAAAGTTACCGTTTGTATTTTGCGCAATAACTGCTCCGTTTAATACCAATTCATATTGATAGTTAGTATCCCAACCGCCTGTTGCAGTAGCTGAAATTTCTCCATCATTATTACCCGCCACACAAGTGATTTCAGATTTAGTCGTTGTCACTGTTAAAGCAGCAGATGGCTGTCCTATTGAGAATATAGTTGATACTGTACAATAAGGGCTGCCAACTAAGGTAGCGTTTACTGTATACTGACCTGCACGAAGACCTGTTACTGTAACCGGACCTGCATTTGCTGAACGGGTCAACGGTATGTTTACCGGACCTGTAATCGTGTAATCAAATATACCCGCATCATCACTTGGAAGTTTTTGATTGTCAACAAAAGTTAAGTTCACACTTCCATCAGCAGTTCCAAAACAAATTTCAGCTACTACCGGAGTCGCTTTTATTTCGAATGTATTTGGGTTGGCTACATAATGCGCTTCCTCAATTTTACATCCTGTTGCAGGGTTTACAACCGTAATTAAATAATTACCGATTGGCAATCCTGTAAAGATA
The DNA here is from genome assembly GCF_025947345.1 of Flavobacterium sp. N502536. Taxonomy (NCBI): domain Bacteria; kingdom Pseudomonadati; phylum Bacteroidota; class Flavobacteriia; order Flavobacteriales; family Flavobacteriaceae; genus Flavobacterium; species Flavobacterium sp. N502536. The sequence goes on from NZ_CP110011.1 coordinate 1,704,779, forward strand.
CCCGTAGTGTTGTTAGCTGTAAAAGTGCTTCCTCCAATTCCGGCAATACTGTATGACAATTGTGCCGGTGTACCTCCTGTTGTTGCAACAGTTACGGTAATATCCTGATTGTTTACACAAGTGATATCTTTATTAACTGTTACCGTGATATCGTCTAACTTAATAAAAGGTTTAACATCGATTACTGATGTCGATGATCCAACACATCCTTTATTGTCGAAAACATTTACAGTATAAATTCCTCCTGTAACATCAAATATCGTATAGATGTTTGAAGCACTATTTTGAACTTCAACTCCATTTTTCAGGAATTGATATAGAACATACGTCCCTGATCCTCCAGTTACAGTGTTTACTGTAATCGTAGCGTTAACAGTTGTATTTGTTCCTGTTGTACAACCAAACTGTGTAAATACAGGATCAGCTACTACAATTGGAGCCGGTTCAATTATCTCAACATCTTCTAAATCTTTACAACCTCTTCCGGATGTAACCGTTACAGTATATTGTCCTTTTGGCAATCCTGTGAACACATTTGAAGTTTGATTAGGTCTAAGAACTGGTCCGGCCGTAATACTGTAATAGTAAATTGGGTTATCATTAGCACCTGTTTCATCAATAGTTGCCGTGATCGTTCCATTAGTAAATGTGTTACAAGTAACATCTGTATGTGTCAGGCTAAATCCAGCAATTGGAGTAGCAGGCAAGATCTTAAATTTAACGGTTCTGGTACAACCTGTAGTCAAATCCGTTACCGTAATTTCATGATCTCCAGGACCAATATTTGTATTAAATATTCCTGATGTCTGACCAAAATTACCATTTAAACTATAGCTATAGTTTGCAGGGGTTGCACCTCCGCTAGCTGTCGCTGTAATAACTCCATTGTTTGTCGTACAGCTTGGTAAAGTTGTTACTACAACATCTAAAACCAGAGCCGGTGAAATATTGATTAATGCATTTGTTGTTACTTCACAACCGTTACCGTCTCTTACAGTTACATTATAAGTACCTGAAGCATTCACGGTGAATGTTGGGCTACTTTGGAAACCAGTACCAATACTATACTCGATTGGTGCTATTCCGGTAACTCCGGTAACTGTAAATGTATACGTTCCGTTTAATGGATCCGGACATTGGCTGTATGGCGCCACTGACGGAGTTGTAGGTAATGCATCTTCGATAATCATTTGAGATTTCATTAATGGACATCCGTTAAGATCTTGTACATAAATATCCCAATTTCTGTTTGCACCGTTGTTTGTATCAACAGTAATAACATTATTTGTTCCAAAAACCGTAGGAGCCGCTGACATTGAAACAACTGCAGCATAACGATAAGCAGGAGTACCTCCGGTTGCTGTAATCGTTATTTCAGCCGTTTTATCGTTACAATTTGTATTTGTTGCTGTAGATGTAAAATCTAAAGCCGATGGCTGCTTAATCTCAAAGTTAACAACCTGATCCTGACATCCTGATGTATTGTCTACTACTGTCAATGTATAAATACCTGCAGCTAAACCTGTATAAGTTATAACATCTCCGGTTTTAGTAGCTGTACCAGCAAGTGGTGCTAATGAATAGCTATAATCAGCAGGAGTAATATAACCGCTTACAACAAATGATGCTGTACCCGTACTTCCTCCATTACATAACACATCCGTTAACAACTGAGTAGTCACTTTAATCTTGTCAGATTCTTTAATCACGATCGCTTTAGTCGTACTACAACCATTAGCATCCGTAACTTTAATTTGATAGGTATCCGGTAACAATCCAGGGAAAATACCGGTTGTATTATTAGTAACAGCCGCTGCCGGTGAAACTATTTCGTATTTGTAAGGACCTACACCACCTGTTACTGTATTTACGGTAGCAGTAGAAACTCCTCCGACAGTTTTACAATAAATTGGTGTTGCTGTAATATCCATATCTGTTGGTGGAGTATAAGGATTTACAACAGCATTTCCTGAAACTCTACAACCGTTAGCATCAATTACAACGTAAAACACTGTTTTAGGAGCCGTTATAGAACTTACTTTTAATGTTGAAGCATCTCCAAAAGTAACTCCATTATCAAAACTGTATTTATATGCTGGTGTACCGCTAGTAGCCGTTAAAGTTACTACAGCATCCTGTGGCGCATTAGTTACACTACATCCAAATGGAGTAACCGCAACAGTAGCAGCCAAAAGACCAGGCTCTGTAATGGTAACAACCTCACTAATCACACATTTTTTAGCATCTCTCACGTATACTGTATAAGTACCCTGAGTTAATGTTCCAAAAATATTAGACGTCTGGTAGGTAGTACCATCAATACTATATTCGTATGGAGCAAGTCCGCTACCGGCAGTAATTGTAATGCTTCCGTCGTTTCCTAAGTTACAACTTACATTAAATTTAGTAGTCGAAATAGTAGGCATTACGATAGGATTTACTACTACAGGTTTTGAAACTGATTGACAGTTTTTACTATCTGTAACTCTAAAAGTATAAGTTCCTGGGATATTAGTTGTGTATGGAGATGTCGTTGGTGTAAACGCGGCTCCATTAAATGAAACATCATAGTTCGTATACACAGTAGATCCCTGAGTAGCTGTTAATGTAACAGTTGCCATATTAGGAGCCGCACAAGTTAAATCCTGAAGTACAGCGTCTAATAATAATTTCTGATCTAATTGGTAAACGTACGGAGTAGCTGCGTCACAATTGTTAGCATCTCTTACGTAGAAAGTATAACTACCTGGTGCGTTAAGAACAAAGTCTGGGCTTGTTTTAAATCCATTACCAATACTGTACGTTAATGGACCAACTCCATGACCTACCAAAGTAACGCTTACAGGAGAACCATCGTAACAAACACCCGTAATTGGGTCAATTGTTGGCAGAGGATCTGTCGCAATAGTTAATGGTAACTGAGCAATACATCCGTTTGCATCTTTTACATAGGCAATCCAAACTTTAGACGGATCTAAAACTGCACTTGGACTAGCTTTGTAAGCTGATGCTGCCGGTGCTGTTGGGCTCTCGGCATAAGCGTAAGTATAACCAGGAGTTCCTCCTGAACCTACAACGCTCACTTTTGCACCAAAAGTACAATTCGCATTAACATTAGAAACCAATGTTAATAGTAATGGTGTTGCCGGTTGATTAACATCCACATCTGTTGTGGCAACGCAACCTGTAGCTACATCAACAACATCTATTTTATAGTTACCTACCGCTAAATTGGTAAGTGTAACTTTAGGATTCGTATGTGTTCCTGCAACCGCAACTCCGTTAATAGAATAGGTATAAGTTCCTGCAAAATTACCTACAGTAAACTCAACAGAACCATTAGGTGTTGCTGCTACTTCGTTACAACTTACATCTTTAATTAATTGACCAGAAACTGTAATATTGGTTACCGGTTTTATTGTCAATGATTTTTGGAATGAACATCCATTAGCATCTGTTACTTTGAAAACATAAGTACCTGGCAATAAACCATTGAAAACATTTACAGTACCGTTATCTACTGCACTTGCAGTTGGCGAAACGATTTCATATTTCGAAATCGCATATCCACCCGCTACAGTAACTGTAATACTTGTTGCAGGAGCGTTACAAGTAATTGCAGCACCCGCAAAGTTTAAGTCTGTAATTTTTTGGTATGGATTAACCGTTACTGTATTATCAAACAAACATCCGTTAGCATCTTTTACATAATAGTGAATCGCTTGTACTGCACCATTATCTATTACGGTTAGGGTATTAGCGTCATAATAGTTAGCAGAACCATCAAAATTGTATTTGTAAGGTGCTGTTCCTGTACCTGCTGTAACATTTACAGTTACAACAGCTGGCTGTGCAACATTACTTGCATTACAAGCATAGTCTGTAACAGCTGCAGTGGCAGCTAATATAAGTGGCTGACTTACTGTAAACGGTTTAGATGCTGAACATCCTCTGCCTGAAAACACTGTAATTGTATAAGTGTCCGCAGGAAGATTTGAGAATACATTATCTGTTTGTACCATTCCTACCGGAACAGGCAAAATAGAATAGGTATAAACCGGGTTATCGCTTCCGGCAGCTAAGTTTACGGTAATAGTTCCGTTACGTGAGCCATTACAAGTAGCATTCGTTACTACAGCATCAAAATCTACCGGTGTTGGTGCAGAAAGCTCAACCGGAGCTGTTGCAGTACATAGCGTATTTGTATCTGTAATTGTTATAGTGTAAGTTCCGGCAGGAACTCCTGAAATAACATTCCCAACAACAGTTCCAACAGGAGGCGCAATACTATAAGTAAATGGTCCTGCACCACCAATTGGTGTTAATGTTATAACTCCGTCATTGTTTGCACAAGTTGGCAATGTTGTTATCACCGGTGTTACACCCAGTGGTTTATCAATCGTAATTGTTTTAGTATCAATACATCCGTTTGCATCTTTAATACTAATTGTATTTAATCCTGAATTAAGAGCTGTTACGTCATATGGTACAGCCGTTGTAAGTGAAACAGCTGCATATACTCCATTGTTTACACTAATAGCATAAGGCGAAATTCCTGCTGTAGTAAGAGAAACTCTAACCACATAAGCTCCTTCAGCCACACATTTATTGACAACTGCTAATGCAATAACCGGACTAGGATCCAGGCTAATTGTTGTATTAACTCTGTCTATACATCCTTTAGCATCTCTAACAACAATATCCCAATTTTGTCTTGTTGTATAATCTAAAACCAAAACATTATTAGTTCCGAAAGTTGTTGGTGTAAATCCAGGAGCTCCGGCTGCGTACTCATAAGGTCCTGTACCTCCGGTAGTAGTCAACGTAACTTGTGCACCAACATTACAAGTAGCATTTACAACTTTTGTAATTGTTGTTTTAAGCGGTTGAACCGGTTGTGATACTGTAAAACTAAATGTATTAGAACAAAGTGTTCCTCCTGCCTCAGTAACTCTCAAAACATAATTTCCGGCTTTCAATGTTGAAATAGTACCAGAAACAGGACCTCCTAACGGACCAGTTAATGGACCACCAATTGCTGGTGAAACCGGTAATAAAGTTAAAGCATTTAATACTTCATAATTTACTGTAGTAATTGATGGATCAAAATCACGTACAGTGAACGTCAATATTCCTGTTGAAGTACCATTACAAGTAACATCAGTTATAGCTGTTCCTGTAACTTTTATACCTGATGGTGGATTAGGCGTTTTAAATTCTAAAATAGAAATACAATTATTAAAATCTTTTACTTGTAAAAAGTAAGTAGTTCCATGTTTTAAACCTAAGAAAGTATAAGTTGGACTCGTTTGTGCAGGGCTCTCTGTTAAAGGCTGTCCAAAAATAGAGTATTTGTAATCTGGCGTACCACCTGAAGTAGTTACGGTAACATTTACACCTGTAGCACAATTATTTGAATCTGCCACAGCACTCATCGTTAAATAAGGAGGTGTTTCAATTCTTAATTTACCACTTCTGTATTCACATCCATTTGCATCCACAACAGTAATGTAATAATCTCCAAAAGTTAATCCTGCAAAATTATAAACAGGTGTTGGATTTACTGTAGAGGTTTCCGTATAAGTTGCGATTTGTGTAAATGCATTGTCGTACAATCTGTATACATAAGGAGCTGTTCCTCCTGATGTTACATTAATATCAAAACTACCAGGCGTATTTGCATTACATAAAATAGCATTACGTACGATGTTAACAACAATTGGAGCTGGATTAACCAAAGTAATTGTTGCAGGTACCGAAGTACATCCTTTAGCATCTTTTACTACATAAGTATACGTTCCGGAAGCTAATCCTCCAAAAACCTTTGTAGTTACAAAAGTAGTACCTCCATCAATACTGTACGTAAATGGAGAAACTCCGGCTGTAGCTGTCAATGTTACAGAACCATCTGTATAACCGTTACAGGTAGGATCAACTTTTGCAGCAGTTCCTGTTACTGTTTGTGGTGATGTTACTACAACTTTGTTAGTTATTTTTGTACATCCGCTAGCATCTGTTACCTGGAAATAATAATCTCCGGCAGTATTTGTTGTAAATGTATTTCCTGTCAAATCAGGAGATGTTCCAAAAGTCACTCCATCCGTAGAAACTAAATAAGTGTAAGGCGCTAAACCTCCGCCAGCATTAACTGTAATTGTTGCATTAACAGGAGCAGCACAAGTAATGTCTTTCACTAAAACTGCACTGGCTGTTAAAACAGAATTTACTGTTATTGTTACTGTATCTGTACAGTTATTAGCATCTTTTACGGTAATCACATAAGTACCCGGTGACGTCACTGTAAAAGTATCCGCCGGAGATGGTGCAACACCACTGCTAATAGAGTACGTTAAAGGAGCAATACCTCCTGTTCCCACAGCTTTGATAATAAATGAAGTTCCTGTAGACGTACATTGGTTTGTAACCGAAGCCGTAACATCCGGAACTGCATCTGTCGTAATTGCTGCGTCTAATTTAATCACACAACCATTTGCATCTTTTACCCAAACGTCCCAATCCGGAATAGCCGGATCAAGGTTTGCTGAATTACTTGATTTATAATCTGTTGATACAGGTGCTACATTGTTCTGTACAAATGCATAAGAATATGCTGTTGTTCCTCCGGTAGCAGTAACTGTTACTGTTGCTTTTGGAACATGGCAATTAGCATTTACAATTGCAAGTGTTGCGCCTAATGGATTTAATGGCTCAGTAATAGTAACTGATTTGTCTGCCTTACAATTTGTCGTATTATCTGTTACTTCAAGCTTATAAGTACCCGCAACTAATCCGTTTAAGGTAATTACATCTCCAACTGTTACAGTTGTATAAGGTAATCCCGCAGGAGTAGAAGTTACTGCTACTGCATAATTTCCTGTAGCGCTAAATCCTGAAATAGAGAATCTTGCAGAACCTGTATTTCCTCCTTTACATAAAACATCGCTTAATTTAGATTCAGCAACTGCAATTGGAGTTAATGGAAGTACAGTATAAGACTGAATAGCAAAACATCCGTTTGCATCTGTTACTTTAAAAGTATAGGTATCTGCAGTTAATCCTGTAAATACTCCAGTTGTAGCACCCGTTACATTTGAAGTAGCAGAAGCCGGTGCTGTAATAACATAAGCTAAAGCTCCTACTCCATTTGTAGTAGTCACTGTTACAGTACTTGTAGTACTTGTAGATGGTGAACATAAAATTGCACTACCTGATATTGAAACAATAACAGGAGGGTCCAGTTTTTTAATTGTAATTTGTTGAACCGCAGTAGTACATCCTTTAGCATCTTTAACAGAATAGCTAATGATTTGATCTCCTCCGTTATCGTTTACTGTTAATGTATTTGTACCAGTATAGCCACTTCCGTTAAAACTATACGTATAAGGAGCTGTACCGTTTGTTCCTGTAATCGTAACAGTAGCTGATTGTTTAGTATTTGTAACACTACAAGTAAAATTAGTAGCAGTAGCGCTGGCAGTTAATTTTGTAGGCTCGCCTATTGTAACATTAACATTTCCAATACATCCTTTACTGTCTTTTACATAGAATGTATAGTTACCCGCAGCCAGATTTTCAAATAATGAAGCTGCAACATAAGTCACATTATCATCACTATACGTATATCCGCCTGAACCACCAGCTCCCGTCAATTGTACCGTTCCTGTATTAGAACCGTTACATGAAGCATCCACTTTTACAGCAGTTACTGTAGGAGCAGTAATAGGAGCTACTGTAGTAAAGGTTGTAACATCACATCCATTTGCATCTTTAATGGCAAATGTATAAGTATCAGCGTTAGCCGGAGTAACACTTATTGTAAACGATGTTCCGGTAACATTCACAACTCCGCCAGGAGTTCCTGTACCCTTCGTTACAGTATAGGTATATGGAGTTTTTCCTCCGCTAATATCTACTTTAATTGTTGCGTTTGGAGTTGCACTACAATCCAATTCTTTAGTAACCTCTGCTAAGGCACCAACTTTAGGATAAACTACTACAGGAACTGCAGCAGCTGTTGTACATCCATTTTTGTCTTTTACCGTCACCGTATAAGATCCTGCGCTTACGGTAAAAGTATTGCTTGTCTGGAAATTAGTTCCATCAATACTATACGTTAAAGGTACCAGTCCGGTAGCTGTAGCTGTAATTGTAAAACTTGAAACTGATCCTGTCTGACATTGATTGTCAACAACCACGCCTGTAATTACAGGTTTAGCATCAATATCAATTTTTATAGGGAAATTATCCAAACAACCATTTGCATCTTTTATATAAACTATCCAGTTTATTACTGTTCCGTTAACGGTATTAGCCGTTAAAACATTATTTGAACCATAAACAGTCGGTACCGGGCCACCTTGTCTTTCTATTGCATAGGTATAATTTGGTGTACCACCAGTTCCGGTTGCTGTTACTTCAGCAGTAAATTTGTTGCAATTTACTGTAGTTGCCACAGCAGTAACATCAACAGCTGCCGCTGACTGTGTTAAAGTTACGGTATAAGAAGACTGACATTTTGTTAATCTGTCTGTAGCTGTAATGGTATACGCACCTACAGGCTGAGCAGTAGGAACTGCAACAGTAGTTGTAGCCGCACTTATACCAGTAGCTTGCTGGATGATTGTATTGGCAGCGTTTTTAATAACATAATCATATCCGTTTGCCTTAGCACCATTAACTGTAAATTCAATCGTACCTGTAGCACCAAAACATTGAATATTTGCAAGTATCGATCCACCGGTAATGATGTCTGAAGTTGCTTTGATCGTATGTCCTTTTGTGAATGAACAATTGGTATTCGTATCAGTGGCCTGGAAGATATAATCTCCCGGAGTCAATGATGTAAAGTTTCCAGTTGTATTTGTTGCAGGATTAAAGCCAGCCGGACCAGAAATGATCTGATAGATAATATTTGCTGTACTTCCTGTTTTTACCGCTGTCAAAGTTACACGTCCACCAGCCGGAACTGTTGAACAATCATATCCACTATCAACAATAGTGATATCAGTAATTGGTTCTAAAGCACCAATTGTAATTGATAATGGACCAAATTGACAATTATTCGCATCTCTCACATATGCCGTAACTGTTCCGGCAGCTGTTGTTGAGTACGTATTTGTTGTTGTAAAGTTTGCAGTTCCGTTGAAGCTGTAAGTATAAGTACCTGTTCCTCCGGAACCTGTAACTGTAACTACCGCCGGTACTGTGCTTGGCGTACCACATTTAATAATAGTAGCTCCAATAGTTCCTGACACAGCAGTTGGTTGCGTTAATGTAATATTTCCAACAGCAGACGTACATCCTTTACTATCTCTTACCTGATAAGGGTAACTAACATTTGGACTTAAATTAGAATACAATGAAGTTGTTGACCAACCTAAATTGTTAAAGTTGTATTCATATCCGCCTGAACCTCCTGCTCCAACTAACTGTACACTACCATTTGTAAGACCATTACAAGTAATTTGTGTTGGGTTAGCACTAACTGTTGGGTTTGTAATTGGGCTAATAGTAGCATCAATATAAGCTTTACAACCTTTAGAATCTGTAATTTCAAAAGTATAAAGTCCTGCTGTTGTTGCTGGGTAATTAAAGGTATTACCTGCAACGTTTACACTGGCTCCATAAGTACCTGCATCTTTTTTAACTTTATAAGTATATGCCGCAACTCCATCTGTAATATCAACTTTAATCGTTGCATTTGGAGTTGTACAATCTAATGTTTTTGTAATCGAAGCTGCCGCTTTTAATTGCGGAGCAACTACAATTCCGTTTATGGTAACCGGACAATTATTACTGTCGGTAACCGTAATAGTATGTGTTCCCGCTCCAACGTTTGTAAATGTATTACTACTTTGGCCAGGCGCACCATTTAAACTATAAGTTATCGCTCCTGTACCCGTAGCCGTAACAACAAGAGTTGCTCCTTTGGTCGCAGTAACACAATAATCAGTAGTAGCCGCTAAGGTTGCTGTTGGCAGTGTTGGTGCAACAACATTAACCTGTGCAGATGCGCTTGAAGAACATGCATATGCATCACGGGTTACAACTGTATATGTACCGGTAGGAACATTTGTAAATACACCAGAATTCTGGAATGCAGTTATTACTGTAATACCATTTGCCGCTCTTAATTCATACTGATATGCTGGTGTTCCACCTCCGGCAACAGCCGTAATAGTAGCACCATCTGTACAAGTAGCCGTTTTTGTAACACTTGCTGTAATCGTTAATGCAGCAGGAGTACCAATTGGCTGAGTGAATGGGAAACTACAGCTTGCCGCTTTATCATCGTAACGAATTAAAATATTATACGTTTGACTCGTCAAGTTTTTAACGGTAACCGGCGAAGTTTTAGAATTTACCCAGGTTGCACCATTATCTAAAGAGTAATCAAAACCATAAGTTGTATTAAAGTTTTGAGCTGCTAATGTGATCTCTCCATTACTAGCACCATTACAGGTTACGTCTTTATGACCGTCAATAGAAGCTTTAAAAGCTTTATCTGTTCCAATAACAATTGGGAAATCTTTCTCAGCGCCACAAACCTCCGGAATCTGACGTACCCAAATATCATCAACGGCTAAATCATTACCATCAATGACCTGACTGTAGGATAAGATAACGAAGTCCAGAGAAGTATTATTTCCAGGATTTAAGGTTAATATCTGACCACTTCCAAGATCAGTTGTATTATGCCATTTCTCATCTCTCGGAATAGTTTGTGTATCCTTTGATGCTCCCGGTATAGGAACCCCATTTTTCTGAAGTTGTATCGTTAATCTTGGAGAAGGTTTATTGTTACTTGCACTTAATAAATTAAGCATGTAAAGAGATACCTGTATGTCCTGATTTGGAATAACATCATTGATCGTTTTTTTGTATAAAACACCTCCTGGTGGTACCACACCTCCAACATTAACGGCTAAAAATCTACCGTCTTTTATTAGTGGTGTATTATTAATAACCGCTGTATTATCTTTAGGTAAATTCCAACCGAAATCATTAAGGTGTCTTGGTAATAAAGCCTGAGTCACTACGTACTCTCCATCATTAAGTAAAACTGAACCGTTACAATCTGCTACAGCATCTTGTTTTTCCCAACAATAGTTAGGGTGAATACCCGGAGTAGTTGTATCCGGTCCTCTACCAAAATCTTCTCTTAACAAGTTACTGTAAGTAGGTACCGTAGTAACTTTATATTTAACCTTTATAGTATGAGTTCCTGACGGAACATTTGTAAATACATTATTAGTAATTGGCGTATTAGGTGTTCCGTTAATATAATACTCATAAGTATAATTATTTGACGGATTTGTAACCGTAACCGTAGTTGATGCCATACCATTACATCCAAAAACAGGATCAGCAACAGTGATTGTTGGATCGACAGGTTTAGGATCTAAAGTAACCTGATAAGGAATTTCGAAAATACAGCCTAAAGCGTCTTTAACCTGTAAAATAAAACTACCCGGCATAACGTCTTTTTCATTCGATGCCTGCCATGTAACACCACCATCAAAACTAAATTGATAAGCAGGTGTTCCACCTTGAACGTTATTGATACGCAATTTACCTCCCTGGTTTGAACCACTACCGTCAGGTAATGTACATCCGGCCAAAGCGGCAACTCCGGCAGAAGCTGAAATAGCAGAAGTTGGCCCAGTAATCGTTATCTTTTGTACAGGATCTGTACAATATACGATTGGCGTTCCTATACCATATCTTACAACTACATCATAAGTTCCCGGTTGTAAATTAGAAAAAATAGGATTTGACTGAAAAGTAAGACCACCATTGATGCTATACCCCATTGTGTACCCGTTTGCTCCAGCTGTAAGTTTTACTTCTATCTGAGAGCTCGCGTCATAACAATTACTATTGGTATGATCAATAGTGTAAGCAGGTTTTGTATTGTCAGGAACTGTAATGGTTCTTGTTATTGTACAGTTGTTTTTATCTACAATTTTAATAGTATAAAGTCCCGGAGCTGTTACCACAAACTCGTTACTGGTTTGAAAAACAGTATCGCTATTTATAAAATAATTATAAGGTGAATTACCTCCTTCTGTTGTGATTCTAATTTTTCCATCACTACATGCCGTCAAAGGTTCTACTAAAGCAACTGTCGCTTTATACTCATTCCAAACCTTACCTACGTATATGTACTTCGTATCTTTACAACCATCATCTGTAGTAATCTCTACAACATAATTCTGGTCTGTATTTAAATTATCAAAAGTATATTCAGAATCTGGTACAGGTCCAACACTTGATAATAAAGTTCCATTATTATAAAGTTTATAATAATATTGTGCATTAGCGTCATTTACTGCTACTCTAATTTTACCTTTCTCACCATAACACAATGGTTGTGTTACATCCTGCACTACATTAAAGTTTCTTTGTCTGATTTGGATATTCGGAACTGTAAAAATACAAGTGTTTCCTGTTACACCAGCCAATCTGATATAAACGGTATAGAAACCTGCAGTAGTAACATTAAATACATTGCTAGCCTGGTAAGTTGTACCATTAATACTGTACTCATATCCGGCAGGAACACCTCCTACTGTAATGGTACCAGCTTTACCACAAATAATATCTGTATGTTTCTCTGTAGGACTTAATGAATTGGTGAAAACATTAAAGTAAAAACGGTTAAAACAACCACCGGCATAATTTAATGTTAATCGGTATTGCCCGGCAATTTTAGCCAGATAATTTGGTCCCGTTGCAACTTGTACCCAAGTACAAGAAGTTCCTTCATTAGCACAATTTGCACTACTTGGAGCCGTACAGCTTGTTTCATCCAATTTCTCCCAAACAAGAGTAGAACCATCTGAGATGTGAGTCTCAATTAGTCTGGAATCATTTGCACCACATAAGAAAAGGTTAGGTAATTCTTTTCCGTTATTTGGGCAAATTAAAACCTCTCCTTTATAAGGGGCTTTTGCATAAGGTAGTACAGGATTTGTATTTGTAGCACCAAATCTGGTTACTGTAATAGCCTGATAAATTGATCTACAAGGTGCCGCAGCCAAATTGTATACATAATAAGTACCAGGATCCTTAACCGTAAGTGTTTGTCCTGTTCCTATTTGTTTTGTACGCGCTTCGTCACTATACCAGGTATAACTTGTATATCCGTTTGCAGCAACTAAATCTACAGTGTCTTTACATAAAGTAACATTTGCTGTGTATTTACAACCGTCAACACCTACTAAAAAGTTAGTCGCTTTTGGAGTTAATATACATCCTGTATTTGTATTAACACTTGGATCATCTGAAATTTGAAAATCCGGATTTAAAGTTCCTTTATAAGTAGCATATGCTGAGTTATCGATACTATTAGAACATGCTTCACTTAATGAATTACAATCCGGAACAACTTTAACTTTAAAGCTTATCACTTTCTCTGTTAAAGTATTGGCTTTAACAATAGATTCGTCTACTTTAAAAACAATGCTTCTGGTTGCAGGATCATAACTTTGCACCGTTACGCCAGTTGGCAGCGGGTTTAAATCTGCAGGATAATTAAATATAATATTGATTGGCAACTGATCTCTAATGGTTAAAGATTTTGCATCATCATTACCTGAGTTTCTAATACCAATTTCATAATTTAATTGTTGCCCCAATACTACATTTTGGCCCCCAATATCCGTTCCTGCCGAATTTTTAACAATTTTCGTCAGTACAATATGAGGTTCGATAATATCTACCGCAAATGCATTAAAATAATAAAAATAAACGTCTTGAGTACTTCCTAACCTAATATTTGCCGAAGTCTCATTATTGTCAATAATAATACCACCGGGTTTCAAAAGAGTTCCGGGATTATTAATATTCAAAATACCCGCATCATACCCGAGCGTATTGGTACTGGCAGGATTTCGGTTTAGGAAATCCTCTGTTTTATCTGTAGCCGGATCAACATATGTTACACTACTATTAAAGAAGTTATTTGAGGCTCTAATAGAGGTATTTGCGGCGTTTGTAGCGCTAATTGGAATTCCATTAATTTGCAGATAATCTCCTGCAATCGGCTGATCACCCTCTAAAGCAGCGAAAGCAAATTTTACACGTACCGGACCTTTAGGAATAGTCTTGAACCCGGAAACAGGAATATCTAAAGTAGTTGCCCCTCCAATTCCGCTAAAACCGTCAAATGACGTAATATATTTCGCCGGCAAAGTTGGGTCTTCATAAACGATAAAAATAGACCAACCTGCTGATAAACCTGTTCCTCCGTTAGAACCTTCACTAGACTTAACATTTGCAACGGTATACAAACCCTGAGCATTAGCCTGTCCGGTAACTAAAGAAGTAATATCTGCATAACAGGCATATGCCTTATTATTGTCACTACCAATTGGTGCTGCATTAGCATCATATACGATTTGACCTGTAATATCATTATAACCACCAGTTGGTAATTTAAGCTTTACTTTTTCAATACCTGTACGGTCATTTTGCTGTAGAATAGCCCCCCAATACAAACCTGCATAAACAATTTTATAACAAGCCGGCTTTGGTACCGTTAAAGTTGCACTACTCGAACTGAAAGTAGTGTTATCATTATCGATATCAATATATTCCATACTGAAATCAGAATTGTATCCAGAATTATGATAAGCATCTTCCGGATCTCTGTTATTGGTATTTCTATTTAGAATATTATTACCAATAAGCAACATGTCTCCTTTTAGCCTCTTGTCAAATCTTGGCGTAAATGGCTTAAGATTCTGAGAAATTACAAAGTAGCTTTGAAAGAAAATCAAAGCAAATAAAATCAATCTTAGGTTAGTAGGTTTTTTCATAGTCTTCATTTTGTTTTTGCTTCTCTTTTTATTTTTTAAGGGGCGTTAAAAAATAAAGCAAAGCATTCTGAAACGTTTATTATAGATGTCCTTCTTGAAAAAATCAAGAAGGACGGGGCTATATTCTCAATAATTATATTAATTCTCCACTTTAACAATTGCCATTTTCCCGTTGTATGGCTTAGATCCTTTTGCTTCCAGTGCTTTTGTAGCTTCTGACAAACCGTCAAATTTCTCGTAATAGATGTAGTACTTACTAGTCGTTACATTGTAAAAGAAATTAACGTCTGTGCGTCCTGCTGCAACTGCTTTCGCCAGGAACTGATCACGCTTTTCGACACTGTTGTGAACGGCAATAATCATGTAATATCCACCATCAGCATTTTTAATATTTTTAATAATCTGCATGTTTGACTGGTCTTCACCAAAATCAAAATCGCTTGCTGTTAAAGGTGTACTGCTTAATTTGGTTGTTTCCTTAATACGTTTAAGAGCGGCAACATCCTGTGCATATCGACCCTGATCATTCTCATAAGCCGCACGCTTAATTCTACGTTTTTTCTCGATTTCAGTCTCGGCTTTAATACGTTCCAAATTAGAAAGTAATGTAGCACTATCCTGTTCCATTTTTAATTGTGCTGCTTTTAACTCATTTATCTTTTCAAGATAAGCTTTGTTCAAAGCATCATTTTTGTTCGGAACTTTTTTAAGCCTATCATTGTATAAATTAGTCAACTTCTCGATTTCATCTTTCTGTGCTTTATTCACTTCAGCAAGTTGAGATTTTAAAGCTTCTAACTGGCTGTTTTCAGCCGCTACACTTTTGAATGGTTTTGGTTCTTTATAGATTCCTTTTTCACTTAAATCATTCTCTTCTCTTAAGTCATTTAAGTCTCTTTGTTTGCTCGCTACTGTTGAGTTAAACTGAGACAATAAATCCTTTTGTATTTTACTCGCACTTTCAATAGACTGAGATAAATTATCGATCGCTTTTGCTGTATCATCTTTTGGAGCTGACGCTGCTTTTGCTAATGCATCTGCAGCAAGTTTAGCCTGAAGTGCTTCGGCATCGGCTTTCGCTTTGGCATCGGCAAGTAATTTTGCTTCACGTGCCTCTTCTGCTGCTCTTAGTTGTCTAGTTTCTTCCTCCGCTTTTAATCGCTCTGTCGCTTCCGCATCCGCTTTGGCTTTTTGATCAGCCAGTAGCTTCGCTTGTGCAGCTTCCATATCCGCTTTTGCCTTAGCATCGGCAGCTAGTTTTGCTTGTAAAGCTTCTGCATCGGCTTTCGCTTTGGCATCAGCAGCTAGTTTTGCCTGAAGGGCCTGAGCATCGGCTTTCGCTTTAGCATCGGCAGCTAATTTTGCTTGTAAAGCTTCTGCGTCAGCTTTCGCTTTGGCATCGGCGGCTTGTTTTGCCTGTAAAGCTTCTGCATCGGCTTTTGCTTTGGCATCAGCAGCTAATTTTGCCTGAAGGGCCTGAGCATCTGCTTTTGCTTTAGCATCGGCAGCTAATTTCGCCTGTAAAGCTTCTGCATCCGCTTTGGCTTTAGCATCAGCAGCTAATTTCGCCTGAAGAGCTTCTGCGTCGGCTTTGGCTTTTGCATCAGCGGCTTGTTTTGCCTGTAAAGCTTCTGCATCAGCTTTGGCTTTGGCATCGGCAGCTAACTTCGCCTGAAGCGCTTGAGCATCCGCTTTTGCTTTAGCATCAGCAGCTTGTTTTGCCTGTAAGGCTTCTGCATCCGCTTTCGCTTTGGCATCGGCAGCCAATTTGGCCAAACGTGCTTCTTCAGCTTCCTGTAATTGTTTCGCTTCGGCATCGGCTTTGGCTTTAGCTGTTGCTTCAGCATCGGCTTTTACTCTCGCATCAGCAATTAATTTTGCCTGTAAAGCTTCCATGTCGGCTTTCGCTTTGGCATCAGCAGCTAACTTCGCCTGAAGGGCTTCTGCATCCGCTTTTGCCTTAGCATCAGCAGCTAGTTTTGCTTGTAAAGCTTCTGCGTCAGCTTTCGCTTTGGCATCGGCAGCTAACTTCGCTTGAAGGGCTTGAGCGTCGGCTTTTGCCTTAGCATCAGCAGCTAATTTTGCTTGTAAAGCTTCTGCATCGGCTTTCGCTTTGGCATCAGCAGCTAACTTCGCCTGAAGGGCCTGAGCGTCAGCTTTTGCCTTAGCATCAGCAGCTAATTTTGCTTGTAAAGCTTCTGCATCAGCTTTCGCTTTGGCATCAGCAGCTAGTTTTGCTTGTAAGGCTTCTGCGTCGGCTTTTGCTTTGGCATCAGCAGCTAACTTCGCCTGAAGGGCTTCTGCATCGGCTTTTGCTTTGGCATCGGCAGCTAATTTTGCTTGTAAAGCTTCTGCGTCAGCTTTCGCTTTAGCATCGGCAGCTAGTTTTGCTTGTAGAGCTTCTGCGTCAGCTTTTGCTTTAGCATCGGCAGCTAGTTTTGCCTGTAAGGCTTCTGCATCGGCTTTCGCTTTGGCATCAGCAGCAATTCTCGCTTGTCTCGCTTCTTCATCGGCTTTCGCTTTGGCATCAACCGCTTGTTTCTCTTTTAAAGCAGCTTCTTCAGCAGCTTTCGCTTTGGCATCAGCAGCTAGTTTCGCTTTATTAGCAGCGTCTATACTTACTTTTGTTTTGGCAGCAGCAGCAGCGGCAGCTTTGGCTTCAGCAGCCAATCTTGCCTGAAGTGCATCTGAATCCGCCTTAGCTTTAGCATCTGCAGCTAAAATAGATTGTAGATCTGCAGCTTCTGCTTTCGCTTTGGCATCGGCTTTACGTTTCGCTTCTGCAGCATCAGCTTTCGCTTTGGCATCAGCAGCCAGTTTTATTTTTAGAGCTTCAGCATCCGCTTTTACTTTATCTGCAGCTAATTTAGCTTTCGCAGCAGCTTCGGCATCGGCTTTGACTTTATCAGCCGCTAATTCTGCTTGTGTTTTTTGTGGTACCGGTTTATTGGCAGCAGCTGTTTTTGCTTTTGCAGCTTCTGCATCGGCTTTCGCTTTAGCATCTGCAGCTAATTTCAACTTCATTGCCTCAGCATCGGCTTTGGCCTTATCAGCCGCTAATTGCGCCTGTGTTTTTTGCGGTGTCGGTCTATTGGCAGCAGCAGTTGCTCTTGCAGCAGCGGCAGCATCGGCTTTCGCTTTAGCATCGGCAGCTAATCTAATCCTCAATGCTTCTGCATCGGCTTTCGCTTTATCAGCAGCCAATTGTGCTTGTGTTTTTTGCGGTGCCGGTTTATTGGCAGCAGCAGTTGCTTTTGCAGCAGCGGCAGCATCAGCTTTCGCTTTAGCATCGGCAGCTAGTTTAATTTTCAATGCTTCTGCATCCGCTTTGGCTTTAGTATCTGCCAATAATTTTGCTTTTGCAGCAGCTTCGGCATCAGCTTTTACTTTCTCTGCAGCAGCCAGTCTCACTTTTAGTGCTTCCGCATCCGCTTTTGCTTTAGCTTCGGCAGCTAATTGTGCTTTTGCGGCTCCGTCTACTCTGGTTACCGGAGCAGTCGTTGGTTTAGCCATTACAGGTTTTGATTTTGCAGGTTCTAATAAAGCCCCTTCTTCGTCATCACCATAGTAATAGTTTTTATTTTTAAATTTATAGGCTATCGAAAACTCATGAGAACCTCCCATATTGGTGAAATTCCCCATGCCTTTTTCATAATTGTATTCCAATGCAATACTAGGCGAAATATTAAATCCAAGACCCGCAGAAATACCATATAAAGTATTGTATCCGGCTTGTGCCCAAACTCCCTTTGGAATTGCAATCATAGCAAGTCCTGAGATTACTGTTTTGTCTTTTTTAACTTCTGTTTTTAAAATTCCTGAAAATTTACTTCTGTCAAAAAAACCATAACTGTCAATATAACCGGTATACATTGCATGCAATTCAATCGCTCTTTCCGGATCCTCTTTTACGATACCCGATCCAAAATTGTAAAGAATCAAATTGTTTACAGATACTCCAAAATCAAGAAAAGCGGTTCCGTAATTCACCCCTGGATTAATCGCCAATAAAGTGTTAGATGGATAATCTCCATTTAAAATATTCGGATCATCTGAGATGATTTTTCCTGTGTTTAAACTGCTTTGGTAAACACCAACGTTCATACCAAAGGTTAAGTTACTGTCCTGCTCTAAAACGATGTTATGTGCAAAGTTTCCAATTCCTCCAAAGACAGTCATTATACCATAATTTTGCTGAAAAAGACCAAAAGCAAAAGCTTCATTCTCTCTAAAACGACCGGAATAATTGGCTAAATAAGTGTTTGGAGCATTTTCAAACTGCACCCATTGTCTTTTATTATAAAAACTGGCATACGCATTTGTTTCACGAACAAAGCTGAAGGCAGGGTTAATTAAGTATCTGTTGAACTTTAAAGAATTTCTGATGGGTAACGAAAACGAAACAACTCCACCCTCAGAAGTAGCCTGAGAATAGAGTGTATTTGAAAAACCGTAAAATAAACTTATGAATAGTAAAATTTTCTTCATATTATCTTATTACAGTTATTGATCCTTTTTTTTCACCTGTGTCCGATTGAATGACATAGTAATATACTGGATTAACATTTTTAAAATCTTTTATAAAAGAGTTGGCTTGCGGATCATAATTACTGCCTAAACCATCAAACATAATTTCGCCGTTAGCACTCAGTATTATTATTTTGGTTTGGGCTGTTTTATAAACGTCAGGAATATTCCAATAAGGATTCTGAAGACTAACCACATTAGGAATCACTGTTGCGGGAGCCGATGGCCCTGTCACTTTAAAGTTAAGCTCCTTAGAAGAAATACAGCCCGTTGCCTGAGAAATTTTAACCGTATAATTTCCCGGAACCGTAACCCCATAAGTATTTGATGTTGCTCCGTTAATTGCGTTTCCATTTAGCAACCATACAAAAGAAGGATTTGTAGCATCTGTTGTAACAGAAACATTTAACGTTTCACCCTCATTTATCGCAGTAGTTTCTGCAACGTCTATACTAGCCGTAAAACCACTATTTTTCAGATCAATTGATCCTGTTGCTTTACACCCGCCAAAATCAACATCTACTGTATAAACTCCTGATACATTTGCATTAATACTACGGGTAGTTGCACCCGAAATTACTGCACCATCTTTCTTCCATACATAGCTATTTCCGGATGTAGCGGTTAAAACAGTCCCTGTTCCACTCTCACAGAATGGGTTTCCTAAACTCGAACTAATTGTTGCTGATCCTCCTCCTGAACCAGAAGTTGACACCGTAACACGATTTGAACTAAAGTTTGCATCTGAACAGAAACCATAATCAATCTCTGCAAAATATTTACCCGGAGCGTTTACCACCAATTCTTTAGAACTTTGTCCAGGAATTACGACATCGTCTTTGTACCATTTGTACTTTAAATTTGAATAATTAGCTGGTGAAGAAGCCTGATCTGAAGGTGTTGGATTATAAACAGAAAGAGAGATACTACCTCCTGAACAAATCATTGCTGTTGGTTGTTTATCATTAATGTAAAACGAACTCACATAAGTACTGTAATAAACAGCAAAGGTTGTATTTCCGATAGCATTCTTTACCCTCGGACTATAGACTACCGGCGTAGTATTCAAACTTTTAATACGCAGGCTGTACAAATCTGATCCTTTTAGATTCGTAGGAACAGCAAACTTAATGGTTTGTTGTTTTAATACAGCATCGTCTGTAAATGAAATTGTTGTAGTAGCAGTTGGAGTCGTAAAACTTCCAGTTTCATCTGAAAGCTCAACGGCAAAAGTTGTTCCAGCCGGAAAATCTACATAGCTGAAAGTTGCAAAATACTCATTAAACACAACACCATTGACAACAAGACCAGCGCAGATTTTCTCGAATGGAAGCTGCTGTGGTCCTATCACTGGTGTTTGTGCATATGAATTTAATCTAGTAAAAAAGACAATACTAAATAAAAACACTATTTTGATAAAATTTGGGGGCATTCTTTGAATCATATAGTGCGTGTTCTTGCTAAATCTATGTCTTCAAAAAATAGGATATCAATAAATGTTTCAGAAAAATCGTACTTATAGTTCTCGATAATATCTTTTGCAAGAATTGAAAAAGAACCAGTCAAAAATCGATTTTCTTGGTTACACTCTGAATTCTGATCTTTCACAACAGTTGCCATAGAAAGGCTATCCTTGGGGATGGATAGCCCTGCTAATAACTGATTAGAATTATCTAATTCGCCGATCCTTACCTGATCAGCATTTTTTATATTTTGGTCCTTACAACCCGCCATTTTACTCTCAGTTGCAATAGAAATTGTAGGTACTTCTATCGTATTTTGAGCATATAGGCTTAGGGAAACAGGGAACACTAAAAATATAATATATATAAAATATTTTTTTCTAGATGGAGCCATTATGTTTTGATCTTTATTTGTCCGGTATTAAGACGAATACATAAATTGTGTCTGGGGACTTTATTAATAAAATTTACGCGAAATAAAAATCTAAATCTCTTTTATCTGTTGCTGCTAGACGCTGTAATTTTTCCTAATTGTAATCTGAAATCCGGTTTCTTAGCATTGAAGATGTCAATGAAAGTCTCTCTGTTGTTACTTTGAGAATACACATTGAAAAATACGCTATTTCCGTACCAGCTTTCTAAGTCCTCATTGTTTGAATTGTACTCTGTAAAGATGTTTCCGTTACAAAGGTTAAAGTACATTTCTTCAAATCTGATTTTCTTAAGATTAGCATCATTAATTTCAGTTTTACTGTCTAATAAAACAGCAGGATTAAATCCGGAGATTACACTACGCTTCATTTCAAGAGAAGCATTTTCAGCCACATACACAGCTTCTTTTACTAAACCAGACTGAATATCAGCTTTAATGTTTTCACTGTCATTAAGCATTGTAATATTAGTTGCAACAACTAAAGTTTGTTTTTTAGTAAAATCAGTTTCACTTTTCTTTTCGAATGATTTTACTTCCATACAACGAGATCCGTCTTTATTACTTGATAAATAAGAAGATCTAACGGCTAATGAATTGTATAAACGACATTGAACTCCCTGAGTAAATTTGTAGTCGTCGTTGATTGATTTATAAGAAACAAACTTAGTAGCGTTTACATCACCTCCAAAAAAGGCAAATGAGTCACCACCAGAGTAGCTTACCATAATGTTTTCAAGTATTGTTTTAGATCCAACACCAGCAACAGTTAAACCGTTGAAAGTATCTACACCTTTTACTTTTTTACCTGCAAATTCGATTCTCACAAATCTTAAAACTCCTGAATTTGAAGCAGCATTATCACCACCGTAAGTTGTTAAAGTAGGATCAAGATCTAAATTGTAAGAACTAACATTACCAAATTTATTAATCGGAGCATCACCAAGGATTACAATTCCACCCCAGTCTCCAGCTTTTTTCTGGCTGCGGTTTGAAGTAAATACGATTGGGTCAGTTTCTAATCCATCGGCAACAAGCTGAGCACCTTTGGTAACTACTAGTGTTCCTTTTGTTTCAAAATCACCAATAATTAAAGTTCCTGGTTCAATTGTTAAAACAGCATTGTTAGTAACATAAACGTTGCCTTGCAGTACATAAATATTCCTTTTCAGCAATTTAGTATTAACAGAGATGTTTCCTGCTAAAATTTGGTTTGCTTCTCCATACTCTACTTTGTTAGGCTTAAATTCGGTCCAGTTGTTCAACCAATTGTTGTAGCCCATAATTCCTTTCTCTTGCTGAGCACTCATACTGGTAACTGTCAAAAGAACGCAAATCATTTGAGTAATTTTTTTCATGATAAGGGGTATTAGGGTTAATAATAAATTTGGGTATGCGTAAATGAAAAAACTCATCCCGAATTTCTGATGATCGTCAGAACCTTTCGGGAGAGTTGTTTTTTATCTCTTTTTTTTAAATGTAGACATAAATTGAATCCATCTACGTAAACACTTTCAAAAAAGTTTTAAAAAAAAATATTTTTATTACATTTCGTTCAATTCGTTGAACTCGTGTAAAGATTTCAATGTGCTTTCGTAGAATAAAATCGCAGCGATTAAGTTTCCTTTATCAGAATACGGCATCATTTTTCTTTGAAATTCTACTGTTGTATCTAAAAACGTAGCTGTACCTACAGCCTGATTGTCTAATACTTTTTTGTGTTCGTTATCGTCTGGAATACCTAAGTCTGCCATCGTAACTCCCGGTTTTGTAACCAATGCAATGTAAGGAAGTGTTTTTACTAAAACTTTGATACGCTCAATGTATAATTCCAAAAGTTCCCCTTTTTGCATACCACTCAATTCTTTTTGATCATGGTACTTACGAATAAGAGCTGTTGTACTGATTATACTTCTCGGAGCATTTTTTGCCTGCGCCGAAACGGCACCAGTTGTCAATAAAAAAAGTGCACTAAATAAAATAATTTTCCCTTTCATAGATTCTTATTATAATTGGTTCTTGATGAAAACAAAAATATAGAATTTAACTTAAACTGCAACTTTATTGATTTCTTTTTTCAAAAAAAAAGCTTAAAAAAAGCTTAAAAACCAGCGTTATGTCGAGGAAATGTGCGTTTTAACGGTGTTTTTGTTAAAATTGACTCAACTGCAGCAGGTAGGATATTAGCTATTAAAACCGATTTTACACCCATATTAATAATCAAAAAAAGCTACCGTTAATCGTTTCTCACGAAAAACTATTAACAAAAAAGTCTTAATATCTCCACATATTCACCTGTTTATTAACAAAAGTTAGTTGACAAACCTCAAAAAATCGAGCCAAAATCTTCACGAACGACAGAAATGGAACTGGATGCATAAACTTTTGAGCTAAAATTTTTGACTGTATCATTTTCTCCTATCTTTGCTTCATGCAATTTTCTCAAATTTTAGGTCAAGACTACATCAAAAGTCACTTGATAAAAAGTGCAGCTTCCGGAAGAATTCCGCACGCGCAATTATTCATTGGGCCGGAAGGAAGCGGCACATTATCAACGGCAATTGCTTATGCGCAATATATTTTGTGCAACAATACGGGAGACGAAAACTCGAATGGAAATGATTCGTGCAATTTGAAATTTCAAAACATCTCACATCCCGATCTGCATTTTATTTATCCAACAGTAACCACCGAAGACGTAAAAACAAAACCCAAAAGTTTAGATTTTATTCAGGACTGGCGCACTTTTATTCAGGAAACACCTTACGGCGGATTATTTGACTGGTATAAAATGCTGGGGGTTCAAAACAAACAAGGAGAAATTCGTGTTGAAGATGCACAGGAAGTTTTAAAATCACTTTCGTTAAAATCATACGAAGGCGGTTACAAAATTATGATTATCTGGATGGCCGATAAAATGAATATTGCCGCCTCCAACAAACTTCTGAAATTATTGGAAGAACCTTCCGATAAAACCATTTTCATCCTAATTTCAGAAAACGAAGAAGATATTATTCAAACTATACGTTCTCGTTGTCAGGTCATTCACTTTAACGGACTTCCCGAAAAAGTAATTGCCGAAGCCTTAATGGTCAAAGAAAATATCGACGAGAAATTAGCCTTTAAAATTGCGCATCAGGCACAGGGAAATTTCAGTAAAGCCTTACATCTTATAAAAGAAGACGATTCAGAATATCCTTTCGAACAATGGTTTGTCAATTGGGTTCGTGCGGCCTTTAGAGCAAAAGGAAATGCAGCAGCCATTCAGGATTTAATAACCTGGAGTGAAGAAATTGCAGCCCTTGGACGTGAAAGCCAGAAAAAATTCATCCAGTTTTGTATCGAAATGTTTCGTCAGGCACTATTGCTCAACTATCAGGCTCCCACTCTTGTTTACATTGAGCCGAAAGTAGACAAATTTAAACTCGAAAATTTTGCGCCTTTTGTCAACGGAAATAACATTCACGAAATTTTCAAAGAACTTTCAGATGCCATGTATCACATTGAAAGAAACGGAAAT
The DNA here is from genome assembly GCF_025947345.1 of Flavobacterium sp. N502536. Taxonomy (NCBI): domain Bacteria; kingdom Pseudomonadati; phylum Bacteroidota; class Flavobacteriia; order Flavobacteriales; family Flavobacteriaceae; genus Flavobacterium; species Flavobacterium sp. N502536. The sequence continues at coordinate 1,729,541 of NZ_CP110011.1, forward strand.
GCAAAAATAATTCTAACCGATTTATCTATAAAACTGACTCGTTTAATTCACAAAAAATAGTTTTCAAATGAATAATGTTGCCTCCATTTTACTATTAGCATTTTTAGCCTTAACGTTCTTACAATCAGGATACGAAAAAATATTTTACTGGAAAGACAATGTCGAGTGGCTTAAAGGCCATTTTGCGAAAACAAGACTAAAAAATCAGGTACCACTTGCCCTGCTCCATCTTTTAATTTTAGAATTAATTTCAGGAGTTTTATGTGTTGTAGGTGCCATACAATTACTCACCAACAGCGGTCGCGAATTTGGTTTTTACGGAGCCATATTCTCCTGCATTACTTTGTTAATGATGCTTTTTGGTCAACGATTAGCTAAAGATTACGACGGTGCAAGAACCATTGTTATTTATTTTATTCCAGCCGTAATGGCCGTTTACTGGTTGAATTAATCAGCCCAATTTTTAAAAAAGCAAGCCATTGATTTAAAGAATTTTATCAACTGTTTTTAATTTCTGAAATCTTGTTAATCTATGGCAAAAAAATTATCAAAAAAAATGAATCCAAAACACCCATCAGAGTCCCTGACCATCTTAACCGATTTAGTTTTACCAAGTGAAACAAATCCTTTAAACAACCTTTTTGGTGGCGAATTATTAGCCCGAATGGATCGCGCAGCAAGTATTGCGGCCCGCAGACATTCCCGTCGAATTGTAGTGACAGCCTCTGTCAATCACGTTGCTTTCAACAGAGCTATTTCGTTAGGAAGCGTTGTAACTGTCGAAGCCAAAGTTTCAAGATCATTCAAAAGTTCAATGGAAGTTTTTATCGATGTCTGGGTAGAAGATCGTGAATCCGGAAGCCGAACAAAAGCCAATGAAGCTATTTATACATTTGTTGCCGTTGACGATACCGGAAGACCAGTCGAAGTTCCGCCAATTGTACCCGAAAGTGAGCTCGAAATACAGCGTTATGATGCTGCTTTACGTCGCAAACAGCTGAGTTTAGTGCTCGCCGGTAAAATGTTACCTTCTGATGCTACCGAACTAAAGGCTTTATTTTTATAGTGAAATTTGTGACAATTTGGAACAATTTGACATCATGCTACTTCAAAAAAAAGAAGTATTTTTACAAAATTACAAGCCTGATACAAATCTAAATCAGTACGTTATTAATTTCTGGTTTGTTTTTGAGAATGAATTATAAAAATTTACATGAAAGAAAAAGAAAAAAAAGAGATGAGTTCAGAGAAAGATGCCAAATTAAAAGCGCTACAACTTACGCTTGACAAACTAGATAAAACTTACGGAAAAGGAACCGTAATGAAAATGGGCGATAAAGCCATTGTAGAAGTTGAAACGATTTCTTCAGGTTCTCTTGGTGTCGATTTAGCGCTTGGAGTAAATGGTTACCCTAGAGGAAGAATAATTGAAATTTACGGTCCGGAATCATCTGGAAAGACCACTTTAACCTTACATGCTATTGCTGAAGCTCAAAAAGCTGGCGGAATAGCTGCTTTTATCGATGCTGAGCACGCTTTTGATAGAAATTATGCTGAAAAATTAGGCGTAGATATCGAAAACCTGATCATTTCACAACCGGATAACGGAGAACAGGCTTTAGAAATTGCCGAAAACCTGATTCGCTCAGGAGCAATTGATATTGTTGTAATTGACTCGGTTGCTGCCTTAACACCAAAGAGTGAAATCGAAGGTGAAATGGGAGATTCTAAAATGGGACTTCACGCACGATTGATGTCACAGGCGTTAAGAAAATTAACCGGTACCATCAGCAAAACAAACTGTACTGTTTTCTTCATCAACCAGTTGAGAGAAAAAATCGGTGTTATGTTTGGAAACCCTGAAACCACAACCGGAGGTAACGCTTTAAAATTCTACGCTTCTGTACGTTTAGACATCCGTCGTTCTTCTCAAATTAAAGACGGTGAGAATGTTATCGGAAACAGAACCAAAGTTAAAATCGTAAAAAACAAAGTTGCTCCGCCTTTTAAAACGGCCGAATTCGACATCATGTACGGAGAAGGAGTTTCGAAAACGGGTGAAATTCTTGATTTGGCGGTTGAATTTGAAATCGTTAAAAAAGCAGGATCATGGTTTAGCTATGGAGACACTAAATTAGGACAAGGTCGTGATGCCGTAAAAGCCCTAATTAAAGACAATCCGGAATTAGCGGACGAATTAGAACTTAAAATTAAAGCACATATCAAAGAATTAGCAGGCGCTTAATTTTTACAAAAGCACTTACAATCAATACTTTATATACAACCCGTCAGCCTTTTAAAAAACTGACGGGTTTTTTATTGAAAAAAATATCCTTTAGCGACGCAACCTTTCTAAAATCAAGCCATCTTAGTAACAGACATAGATTTGATTAATGCTTAGCCATAGGCATTACCTCAAAGGTTTTTCTACAAATTTGGTTGGTTTGTTCAATAAAAATCCGTTAGTTTTTTGGTTCTAACGGGTTTTTATTCTTTTTTTAAACTTTTTACAGCTTCCAACGCAACCTTTTTCATTTTTTTCCCTCTATACTAGTATGACGTTCAATGGAGTATTCGTCAGACTCTTTAGTATCAACCATAAATATTTTTAACCATGAAAGAGAGAATAGAAGTGTTGTACAACAAAAACCGTAGAAAAACCAAACTCAAGTTTAAGAAAGTATTGCGTTTTATTTCAGAGAAAATAATTCATAGATAATCATTTTTGAATACAAAATGGGTAAATTTTAATTCAAAAGAAAACCCGACAACTTCTGAAGCTGTCGGGTTTTTATCTTTAAAATACTTTATATCTTTATCTTTCATTCTTTTTAAACATCAGCAAACCTTTATAAATCAGCTGTCTTACCTGATCGCGAAGTTCTTTTCTATGGTCCGATGTTAATCCTTTTGTAGCCACAAAGGGTAATACTTTTACACGCATTTTACCAGGGCTTCCGCTTAAAAAAGTATACGAAAATCTTTCTTTGTTATCGGCAAAAACAATTGGAACAATCGGAATCTGGTGGTCTATCGCCAAACGAAAGGCACCGTCTTTGAACTCATCCAGTAAAATAGATTCGTCATCAGGAACTCCGCCTTCAGGAAAAATACAAATACTAAGTCCCTGATTAAGTCTGTTTTGTGCCCTTTTGAAAACTTCATTTTTACTTTTTGAAGAATTTCGATCCACCAAAATACAAGTTCTTTTATAGAAAAATCCAAACAGAGGGATTTTTGAAAGCTCCTTTTTCCCAACAAAAACAAACGGATTTCGAACGACAGCCAGCATCAGCATAATGTCGGTCATTGAAGTATGATTGGCGACAATCATATAGCTTTTATTTTTAACCAGCTTCTCTTCGCGCTCGATTTTATAATAAAAACCCATCCCGAAAAGGATAAATTTAGCCCAAATGCGGGCCATTTTAAAGAAATAGGGATAACCCCTCTCCGATGCAATAGAAATTAGCAAAAACGGCAACATAATCAATATCGGAATGGCCATTAAAATGTAAAACCATATGCGCCATAAAACCCAAAAAACAACTTTTAATCCTTTCATGGTTTCAAATGTAAGAAAACCGAAATGAATTTAGATTTTTCGATCCTTAGATTTTTAAAATGTTAGACTTTTCTCTGAAATAAAACTTAAAATCAATGAGATGTTGGATAAACTTTAGCGAGTTTGCGAAAAACTTTACGAACTTTGCGGTTAGAAAAAATAAACCTGCAATCTTTGCGATTGGAAGATTAAGAAAAAAACTAGAATGGCAAAAATACTTACTGGTGTTCAGAGTACTGGAACGCCACACTTAGGCAATTTGTTGGGAGCAATTATTCCGGCAATCGAATTATCAAATGACCCGGCAAACGAATCTTTTTTGTTTATTGCTGATTTACACTCCATTACACAAATTAAAGAGGGCAAAACGCTAAGAGAAAATACATACAGCACTGCAGCGGCTTGGCTTGCCTGTGGTTTAAATCCTGATAAAGTAACCTTCTACAGACAATCTGATGTGGTTCAAACTACAGAATTAACCTGGTACCTAAGTTGCTTTTTTCCATTTCAACGTTTGACTTTGGCACATTCGTTCAAAGATAAAGCAGATCGTTTAGACGACGTTAATGCCGGACTTTTTACTTATCCGATGTTAATGGCCGCCGATATTTTATTGTATGATGCAGAATTTGTTCCGGTTGGAAAAGATCAATTGCAGCATTTAGAAATCACGCGTGATGTAGCTTCGCGTTTCAACCATCAAATGGGCGAAACGTTTGTAATTCCAGAGGCTAAAATTCAGGAAGACGGCAAATTGATTCCGGGAACAAACGGTGGAAAAATGAGTAAATCAGCCAATAATCTCATCAACATTTTCCTTGACGATAAAACAATTCGCAAGCAGGTCATGAGTATTGAAACGGACAGTACACCACTCGAAGAGCCTAAAAACCCGGATACCTGCAATGCATTTGCTATCTATTCCTTGCTGGCAACCGAAACGCAAATTGCCGAAATGAGAGCCAATTATTTAGGTGGAAACTATGGTTATGGTCATGCCAAACAAGCTTTGTTTGAACTGATTATAGAAAAATTCAAAACCGAAAGAGAAAAATACACTTACTACATGAACAACCTTGAAGAAGTAGATGCTTTACTCAAAAAAGGGGCATCAAAAGCTTCCGTAATTGCTGATGGTGTATTGGCAAAAGTAAGACAGGTCCTTGGATTTGGTCAATAATATAAATTTTGAGCCCGACCTGTTTTAAAAACCTGTCGGGCTTTTAATTTAAACTAAATTGCCTCAAACAATTTTCCAGGAAGAGGTCTAATCAAGCCTTTCAACTCCATATTCAACAACAGACCCGAAATTTTATAAATCGGAAAATCACATTGCAGCGCAATACTATCCAACAGTTCCCTCCCATTTTTTAGAAGAAAATCATACACCTTCTGCTCCTCAGGTTCTAAATTTATAAAAAGCTGTTTTTGAACCGGTTTGGGTTTTGTTTCAACATTCCAGTTCAGCATATAAATCAAATCTGCGGCACTTGTCAGCACATTGGCACGCTGCGTTTTAATCAAATTGTTGCAACCCTGACTGTACTTATCCGTAACACGTCCGGGAACCGCAAAAACATCGCGATTGTAATCATTGGCCAAGTTTGCCGTAATCAGCGACCCGCCTTTTTCAGCGGATTCGATTACAAGAGTCGCTTCAGCCATTCCTGCCACAATACGGTTTCTGCGTACAAAATTTTCTTTATCGGGATTAGACGTACTCCAGAATTCGGTCATAAAGCCCCCATTTTCCTCGATTTGAGCAGTATACTTTCTGTGCGATTTCGGATAAATCTGATTCAATCCATGTGCCATAACCCCTATGGTTTGCAGGTTAAAATCCATTGCCCGCTGATGGGCAACAATATCAACACCATAGGCAAAACCACTAACGATTACCGGATCTAGTGGGGCCAATTCTTCTACCAAATTTCGACAGAACTCCGTTCCGTATGAAGTAATCTGGCGTGTTCCCACTATGCTTATTATTTTTTTGCTTTTTAAATTTATGTTTCCACGTGAAAAAATCAAAACAGGAGAATCGATACAATGTTTTAAGCGCTCCGGATAGCTTTCTTCCTTAAAAAACGACACGTTCACCGCATTCGATTTCAGGAATTCCATTTCCGAATTGGCTTTTTCAAAAACAGATTTATCTTTAAAATTTCTTAAAAGAACAGAACCAACACCATCAATAACAGCCATTTGTCCCGATTTACTTTTAAAAACTGCCTCTGCACTACCATAATGATTCAGCAGCTTTTTTGCCATTATGTCTCCAACACCTTCCACTTTTAACAGGGCTAATACATAAAATAAATCTTGATCTGACATGAATTGAATAAGGTTTAAAGGCGGAGACAAAAATCTTTTAAAACAAATCTCAAAATAAAATCGAGAAAGTCAAATATACAAATTAGAAGTAATTTCTTTCAAAAAAGATGAAGTAAAAGAAATTTAGAAACAATCAAGAAAACGACAAAAAAACTTAAATACCTGAAAAGCAATTGTCTATAAAAATATCTCAATTGTTAATAAAAATTGTGAATAAAATTTTGATAACTATATTCGTTGCATAACTTTGTTACTATGAAAATCGAAAATTACATAGCACAGTTACTGTATCGTTATCAGTGTGTAACGGTTCCAGGGTTTGGAGCATTTTTAACAGAAATTCAATCCGCGCAGCTGAATGAAAGTACAAATTCATTCTTTCCGCCGACAAAAATGATCTCTTTCAACAGTCATTTAAAAAACAATGACGGATTGTTGGCCAATCATATCGCACAAGCTGAAAAAACTTCTTATGGTTTTGCCGTAAGCGCAATTGCTTTTGAAGTAGTCAGCTGGAAAAAAACTTTGGAAGAAAATGGTGTTGTAACACTTAAAAACATAGGCGAAATTCGTTTAAATGCTGATCAAAAAATGGTATTCACACCAAATGATCAAACCAATTTCCTAACGAGCTCTTTCGGACTAAGTCCATTCGTTTCTCCACTAGTCAAAAAAGAAAATTTCGAGCGTAAAATTGAGGAAATTTCAGAAAGAGAAACCATCTCTTTATACGAAAATGAAGAAGGTAGAACGGCTAATCCATTCTTAAAATATGCTGCAATACTCGTATTAGGTCTTGGAATTACTGGTAGTATTGGATATCCATTATACCAAAATCAAATCGCTGCTAAAACACTAGTAGTGGAAAGCGCTGTTCAGAAAAAAGTGGAAAACAAAATACAGGAAGCCACTTTCTTTATTCAAAACCCACTACCTGCTGTGACACTTTCTGTAGATTCTGCAAAAGTAGAAACAGCTGCCGAAAAAGTAATGCCGTATCATATCATGGCCGGTGCCTACAGAAGTGAAAAAAATGCAAGAAAAGCTTATAACCAATTAATTAAAGACGGTTACGAAGCCCGAATGTTAGGCGAAAACAAACACGGTTTATTCCCTGTTTTATATGGCAGTTATGCTACAATGGCTGAAGCTGAAAAAGCACAAAAAGAAATACAAAAAGGAGAAAATCCGGATGCCTGGATTCTCGTACAACCCCTATAAAACTTAAAAAAGCCTATTCAACTGAGTAGGCTTTTTTTTATTTCGCTATTATTTTTGCATCCTGCGAAAGAATCACTTTCTTACCCTGATAAACCCTCAGTCTCGCCGGAGGCGAATTTTTTTCTCCCAAAACGATAATCGCACACTCATAAACGTTACCGTCTTTCCTAAACTCATACTGGTGATTTCCACCAATACCTTCTACCACTAAAACACCGCCATTAATCACTAAATCAGGCTTCTCAGTCATTTTCTTTTCAACAGACCACGATGCATATCGATAATTGTTATTTCCTAAATGATCAATTCTGATTTTGAATTTAGACGTTTCCAAAATACAAATTGGCGTTTGAAAAAAAGCAATACTCGGATCCAGATTTTTCTTTTGTGCTGCGATTAGAGATTTTTTCAGATCCAGCTCAAATTTCGATTGATAATTTACCGCAATCAGTCTCCCCTCCGTATCAAGCCAAATTTTACCCTGATTAAACATTAATCCCCTCAAACCCATATCTGACCAGCTTTTTACAGCATCCGATTTCACAATTTCATTTTTTAAAGCGCTGTCAAATACTTCTCCATAACGCTTCACAAAATCGGCTTTGTCATTGATATCACTGATAGGATATTCCCGTTTTAGCGGATAAACGACCCAATCGCCAAGGGCTTCTTTGTTGTCGTTTTTTATATTTTCAATGAACTTTCTAACAAGTTTCTGATAGTCGCTTTTAGAATCCTGGGCAACCATACAACCGCCGCAAAAAAACAATACTGCTAAAAATAAACTGCTGCTTCTCATCTTAAAAAACTTATTAATCGGTTAATAATCTGATTTTTACAAACAACTATAAAAGTACTTAATTAAAAATTGCTGTGAAAGCTTTCAATCTGAACCGCCTAAGTTCAATTATCTTCTTCTCTCTCTCTCTCTCTTTGTTTAACGTGGAACACTATTATTCTATTGTGTTGTAATACATCCCTATACGATTCCTATTTTACATAATGTTTTTTACAAACAATCCTCACATCTCACATCTCACATCTCACATCTCACATCTCACATCTCACATCTCACATCTCACATCTCACATCTCACATCTCACATCTCACATCTCACATCTCACATCTCACATCTCACATCTCACATCTCACATCTCACATCTCACATCTCACATCTCACATCTCACATCTCACATCTCACATCTCACATCTCACATCTCACATCTCACATCTCACATCTCACATCTCACATCTCACATCTCACATCTCACATCTCACATCTCACATCACGTCAGCACAAATCAGTTAATACTTGCTTTAAACATTTTCAACTCATCCCAGGTAAATTCATCACCATGTTTCTCTTTCAACGGACTCAAAGATTCCTCCTGATAAAATTCAAAAGCCTCTCTTAGTGCTAAAATTTTATCGTACGGCAAAACATCTGAAATCTCTACTTTCTTCGCCTGAATCAACTTAACCAAATGCATTTCAACAGTTTGAACAGTTAACTTGCGGATTCTTGCAATATCCTGTATTGAATTTTTCTCCAGCCATAAATCATGCGTTTCTTCAATCGTTGTTTTCTTGACAGTCTTAGGCTCACTCTTATCCAGCTTTCTTGCTGTATAGCGCACCACAGGCTGATCAGCTTTAAAAATATCGGTGTTTGCCATATTAAACTCCTCCCGTATCTTATCAATCTTGTCTAATTTGTAGTTTTTAATCGCTGTAGACGACAATTTTTCTTTACAAATGGTTTCACCTGCCACAACAATTTCTATTAGCAATTTGGCCTTCATTAAGCGCAAAACCGCTTTTGTCTGCAAATCATCCAAAAAAGACAGCTCTTCATAGAATTCTTTTACTTTTTTGAATTTTTGAATTTCGGCCATTTTCTGCAAAAGATCCGTCACCAACTTATCCATCGGTTTAAAAAAGTACGCATAAGCAGCCTCTACCCGCTCCTGAACAAAAATCAAGTCAACCGTTTCTTTATTGAAAATTTTATTGAGCTGATGCACAAATTTTTGCGCCGGATCTGTCAACCCATCAATAGTTTCTAAACGTTTGTGTGCCCAAACCGAATGCTTGGACTTTTCTGAACCTGCAGCATTTTCATTGTAACTAAATCGGTGATTACGCCATTCCTGAGCCAGATCACTCCAGTTAAAACTGTTAATCAAATAGTTATGAATAAAATTCTTCGTTTCAAAATGCAATGAGTTTTTCAAAACCTCCTCACTTGCTTTGTTCAAAGCATAATCCATTACATCCTGATCATTCGAAATACCGTTCATCTGTATCGGAGAAAGCAAAATAAGCCCATTTAAGGACGTTAAACGCGATAAAGCAACATATGCCTGCCCGGGCAGAAAAACCTGCGATACATCAAGCGCAGCTTTCTCAAAAGTTAAACCCTGACTCTTATGCACCGTAATGGCCCAGGCCAGTTTGATCGGATAATGAGCAAAAGTTCCTAAAACTTCTTCTTCAACTTCTTTAGTCAGTTCGTTTACTTTGTAACGGATATTTTTCCATTCGTACTTTTCTACTTCAATTGTTTTATCCTCCTCCGGAAAATGCACAAAAATTTCCTCCGGCGAAAGTGCTTTAATCACGCCCATTTTTCCATTGAAATAGCGCTTTTCAAAAGACAAATCATTTTTAACAAACATGACCTGCGCACCAATTTTAAGCTTTAAGTTTTCTTCTACCGGGAATATTTTTTCAGGAAAATCTCCTACAACAAAAGGCTGGTACGAGAATTCATTACCCGCCAAATCTCCAATAGCCTGATCATTAATAGAATCTGCCTTTGCATTATGTGTGGTAAGCGTGATATAACCCGGATTGTTTTTCAGATCAAAATCAGGCTGAACATACTGGTTTAAAACCTGAATGTCCTGTGGACTAATCTGGTTGTTGCGTAAATTATTCAGAACCGAGATAAAAGTATCATCACTTTGTCTGTAAATCTTTGATAATTCAATATATAACGGCGGATACTGCTGAATTACATGAGAATGGAAAAAGAATTTTCCTTTGTAATAATTCCTTAAAGTTCGCCATTCCTCGTCACGAATTACCGGTGGAAGCTGCAGCAAATCGCCAATAAAAAGTACCTGAACACCTCCAAAAGGGCGGTTGTTTTTACGTACCGTTTGCATCATAAAATCAATCGCATCCAACAAATCAGCACGTAACATACTGACTTCATCGATAATCAGCAGTTCCATATTTCGAATCACATTACGCTTTACATTGTTCATCTTGAAATGTCTGCGAAGCGTTTCCTTGTTCTCAAATTTTACCGTTTCAGTAAACTGAGAAGCTTCTTCATACGAAGGAATAAAGGCCGAAAAAGGCAGCTGAAACATGGAATGAATGGTAACACCACCTGCATTCAGCGCCGCGATTCCGGTGGGAGCCACAACTACAGTGCTTTTATGAGTGGTTGCAATAATTTCGCGCAAAAGAGTCGTTTTTCCGGTCCCCGCTTTGCCGGTCAGGAAAATAGATTTTTGCGTTTGATTGATGAATTGTAAGGTGTAAGCAGCTGCTTCTGTAACGTTTTGCATTAGGCGTAAATTGAAGACTAAAAGTATCGCATTTTTATAAAAGAAAAAACCTAAATCTTGACAGATTTAGGTTTTTAAATTTAACTCGTTGGTTTGGAATTATTTTTTCGCTTCTTCCTTCGCAGCTGGTTTTTCTTCTGTTTTTGGAGCCGCTTTATACTTATCATTCAAAGCTTTAACAACGTCTTTTGTGATGTCGTATTTCTCTTCAGCGTATAAAATTGAGGCAGCATCCCCAGTACCATAAATATAAGAATAACCGTTTTTCTTACCGTAATCTTTGATGAATTTTTTAACTCCACTAACTAGAGAATCCATTTCAACACCACTTTCCTGTTGCAATTGTTGAGACAAAGCTTGTTGAGCATAACCCAATTGTTGTTCTCTTTTTTGTAACTCAGCACCTCTTTGTTGTGCCCAGGCCTGACCGTTTGCCTGTGCCTGACTTTGAAAATTAGCAGCGTCTTGTTTAAAACGTGTAATCTCAGCTTGTAGTTGTCTTCCTTTTTCTTCTGCCTGAGCTTTGTATTTTGCCTCAAGGTCTTTTGCTTCAGTGTATTCTTTCATTAAAACTGAAGTATCTACGTAAGCTGTTTTTACTTCCTTAACTTCTGCAGTTTTGCTACACGAAACGGCGAAAATTGAAAGTGCGATAATTACTAATGCTTTTTTCATTTTTTGAATTTCTATTTTTTTAATGTATTGGAGACAAAAATATAAAAAAATAAATAGCATCAACATAAAGTTTAAAAAATGCTATAATTTTATGATATTGCTTTTATTTATAGAGGGAATTTTTACTATAAAATATCACTATTGAAAGCGGCTTTCATAGCTTTTACCTAAGGCGTTTTCTAAAAAAAGACGACACAAATACTAGGCTTTCACTAAAAAACATCTTAAACGTGCTTATTTTAAGTTTTAAGTTGATTTTAGGGCATAAATCTGCAACAAATAGGCTTTTCCTCCTGCCGCAGCAAATTGGATCGCAAATCATAAAACAATAAAGCCACCAAAACTATTTTTTCAATTTTTGCAGCTTTAAAAAAAAATTAAAGAGAAAAAAAATTCACTTTTTCTAAACCTCCAAATTTTAAATTTGAAATCGCAAAAATTCAAAAAAAGGACCCAATTTTATGACATTGTTTTTATTTATGGAGCAAGATTCTACCATAAAATATCACTATCAAAAGTGACTTTCATAGCTTTTATTTAAGGCGTTTTCTAAAAAAAGACGACACAAACCCTCTATTTACCCTAAAAAACGCCTTAAACACGCTTATTTTGCGTTTTAGCTGTTTTTTAAGACATAAATGTGCGACGAATACTCTTTTGTACTTCCCGCTTTTAAATTTGATCTTAATCCCACTAAAAATGCATTGATATAATTCATTTTTCCGGTTTTGTATTTTTCGGATAACAAACTCACATAAAAAGAATCAAATTTCATCGGAAGTACTTTTTCCAATTTCATATCTACTTTTTCAAAAAGAGACTGAATCGCTTTTTTAGAGAAATGCCAGAAGTGAATTGGCACATCATACGCTGCCCAAAATTCGTTATAATATTTTGCATCATACGATTTGAAATTTGGAACCGCAACAATTAAAGTTCCAGTTGGTTTCAACAAACGTTTTAATTCCTGGATTTGCAATTCTAAATTTGGAACGTGTTCTAAAACGTGCCACATGGTAATCACATCAAAAGAATTATTTTCAAGAGCATCAATTCCGTTTACAAAAGAAATTCCTTTTTCGATCGCAATATTTTTTGCTCTCTCGCTTGGTTCCACTCCAACAGTTTGCCAACCGTCATTTTTTGCCGTTAATAAAAAATCTCCGGTTCCGGCACCAATATCTAAAATTCTTCCTTTTTGAGATTGCTCCGCATTGATTAAATTCAGCTTATTTTTTAAAGCTATATTTTTTACAAAATGATATGCTTTTTCAAACAAAGATCTTTTATTATCGGTATGAGAAATATAATCTTCGCTTTCGTAATATTTTCCAAGATTTTCTAAATCGGGTTGCGGAGAAGTAATCAACATGTCTAAAGTTTCGTCATGATACAACTCGAAAATTTCTTTAGATACAGAATGGTCTTTTACAGTAAGAAAATGTTTTTTGTTTAAAACGTTCATTTTTAATTATAGGTTTTTAATAGAATTTGGCAACATACTTTTTTTTATTACACAACAGCTGTTAATGCAACAAGTTTTAATTTATTACTTTGAAATGCGTATCCATGCATCTCACTAGATTTTTTAGAATTGTTTTTTATACTTTCTTCAATAACATCAGGCTTTCGCAAAGTAGTTTCACGTGGAACAAATTTCTTTTTTTTTATTTTTTCCTTTTCTTAGATCTTCTACCACTCTTTTCTACTATCGAAAAATGTGAAACTTCAAACCTGAAACCTGAAACTTGAAACAAAGAAAACTTGAAACTTGAAACAAAGAAAACCTGAAACAAATAAAGACGCACTAACTGTGCGTCTCTAAATTTTTATCTTCCCATGTAAATCAACAAAACAGAAATATCGCTAGGAGAAACTCCGCTTATTCTTGAAGCCTGAGAAATTGTTACAGGACGAATCTTGCTCAACTTCTGCTTCGCTTCAATTGACATTGACTTTATTTTATCATAATCGAAATTTTCCGGAATTTTCACTTCTTCAAGACGAGTAAGCTTATCCGCATTATTTCTTTCCTTTTCGATATATCCGGAATATTTAACTTGTATTTCGGCTTGCTCTAAAATTTCCTGATCCAAATCATTCTCTTCTATATAGGTTTTCACTTTTTCAAACTTAAGCATATCCTCCAAGTCGATTTGCGGACGAGAGAAAACTTTAAACATTTTATCTCCCTGCGTAATCGGAGCTGTTTCTTTAGCTTCTAAAATCGGATTTGTTTCGGCAACCGAAACACTCGTCTCTCTAAAGAAAGCAACCATCTTTTCAGACTCACTTAATTTCTTCTCCATTCGGCGCAAACGCTTTTCAGAAGCTAAACCAATTTCGTGTGACATTGGCGTTAATCTAAAATCGGCATTATCCTGACGCAACAAAGTTCTGTACTCTGCTCTTGATGTAAACATACGATAAGGTTCTTCCGTTCCTTTCGTAATCAAGTCGTCAATCAAAACTCCAATATAAGCTTCATCACGTTTCAAAATCAACGGCGCTTTTTCATGTACTTTCAAATGCGCATTTATTCCAGCCATCAAACCTTGAGAAGCCGCTTCTTCATATCCTGTTGTTCCGTTAATTTGTCCGGCAAAATATAACCCTTCAACCAACTTTGTTTCCAAAGTATGTTTCAATTGCGTTGGCGGGAAATAATCATACTCGATTGCATAACCCGGACGGAAGAATTTCACATTTTCAAAACCGGCTACAGAACGCAATGCTTTAAATTGAATATCCTCCGGAAGTGAAGTCGAAAATCCGTTCACATAAACTTCGCAGGTATTCCACCCTTCCGGCTCCACAAATAATTGGTGGCGTTCCTTATCTGCAAAACGATTAATCTTATCTTCTATAGATGGGCAATATCTTGGCCCAAGACTTTTGATCCTTCCATTAAACATTGGCGAACGATCAAAACCTTCTCTCAAAATATCATGAACATCCAATGACGTGTACGTCATGTAACAAGAGCGCTGATGCGTTAACGGAGTTGTCAAATCAGAATAAGAAAACTTATCCGGCTTTGCATCTCCTTTTTCTTCGTTCATTTTCGAATAATCCAACGAACGACCATCAACTCGTGGTGGCGTTCCCGTTTTCATTCTTCCTGCTTCAAATCCTGCCCGAACTAAATCTTCAGTGATTCCTGTTGCAGCACTTTCACCAGCTCTACCTCCACCAAACTGTTTTTCTCCAATATGAATCAAACCGTTTAAAAAAGTTCCGTTTGTCAACACAACCGATTTGGATCGAATCTCAACTCCCAGCGAAGTTTTGATTCCTTTTATCTTTCCATTCTCAATAATCAAACCTTTGACCATCTCCTGGTAGAAATCCAAATTTGGAGTTCCCTCCAACATCATTCTCCATTCCTCAGCAAAACGCATTCGATCACTTTGAACTCTTGGAGACCACATTGCTGGTCCCTTCGATTTATTCAACATCTTAAACTGAATTGCAGTTCGGTCAGAAACAATTCCTGAGTATCCTCCCAACGCATCAATTTCACGCACAATCTGTCCTTTTGCAATTCCACCCATCGCCGGATTACAAGACATCTGTGCAATGTTCTGCAAACTCATGGTCACCAATAAAGTTTTGGATCCCAAATTTGCTGCCGCTGCCGCGGCCTCAGAACCTGCATGACCAGCACCGACTACAATAACATCGTATTCTTCTAAAAACATTTCTTTTTACTATTCTCTGGAAACCGTTTAAGGCGGTCCTCAGAATTAATTTTTACATTCTTTTGTTCCACGTGGAACTTGTGTTTTGTTTCAAGCTTCACGTTTCAAGCTTCACGTTTCAAGCTTCACGTTTCAAGTTTCAAATTTTCAACCTCAAACTAGAAATACCTACTCACAGCTTAACACTTTACTTCTTCAAGTCTTCATGCTTTTCAAGTCCATTGTTTCACGTGAAACAATTAAAAACTTTCCAAGATCAGAATTATCCCTGTTCCACGTGAAACATTTATACACTCTCCGAAACACAAAAACCAACTTCACTTTTCACATGTTCCACGTGAAACACTTTAAAATATTCTTTCTTTTTTTATGATTTGTTTCACGTGGAACACATAAAAACAAATTCAATAAAAGAATTTAAGCTACTGTTCCACGTGAAACATAGCTATTTTTTCATCTTCTTTAGAACGCATTAACTCGGCTTCCGCATCACTCTTATCTTTGTAACCACAATAATGTAATATACCATGAGCCAAAACTCGCTTTAATTCTTCTTCAAAAGATACATTAAAATCTTTAGCATTATCCTCAACTCTTTCAACAGAAACAAATATATCTCCGTTAAGTTCGTTTCCAACAGTGTAATCAAAACTGATTATATCTGTTAGTGTGTCGTGATCCAGATATTCTACATTTATCTTATGAAGATATTCATCGTCACAAAAAATATAATTTATCTCTCCTTCGTTCTTATTTTCAGAAACGATTACTGCACTTAACCAATCAGAAAAGGCTTGTTCGTTGTCTAAAGTAAATTCGGTTTCGTAATTAAAATTGATCATTTTGTATTAAAATATTCTTGAACCTTTTGATTAAAATTCGAGCGCAAAGGTAGTGATTGTCTGTTTAATATCTCTACACTGTTTAAATATTCCAATAATGAGCTCGGTAATGCATTTGCTCTATTAGAAAATTCAGCTTTATTAGTTTCAGATTGACGCTTCGTATCTTGTCCCTGCTGCTGAACTGCATTGTTCAATTTTAGCAATTCTTGCTGAATATTAAGAATACGCTGCAAGTTCTCATTCTTAAACCCTTTATTTAAAAGTTGCTTTTCAGAAGCTTTCATTTGATCTATTACCGACTTCCCTTGAGAATCCAATCCTTTTTTTGCTAACTCTTTTTGCAAAGCTTCACGCAACTTTACTTGCTCTTTATAAATTTCCATAATCGCTTCAGCATCTCCTTCTCCATCATCACCCTCTTTATTCTCATTTCCTTTTCCACCGTTCTTATTTCCCTGACCGCTTTTACCACTTCCATTTTTACTCTGACCGTCTTTACCCTGCCCCTCTTTTCCATCACCACTTTTTCCTTCTCCTGGTTTATCACCAGATTTCTCTCCCGGTTTATTACCAGACTGCATACCCGCTTTCATCTTATCACCCAAACCTTTTTGTTTTTGAATAATATCCGGCAATTGCATTCCTTGTCCATCACCTGGTTTTGGTTTTCCCGATCCCGGTTTTGACATCGACATCTGCATGTTGTTTAATAAATCACTTAAAAAATCGGCTAACTTATTAGCAGAAGAAACGGCATACTGCTGATGGGATACTCCTTTCGGAACCTGAACATCG
Organism: Flavobacterium sp. N502536; assembly: GCF_025947345.1. Classification (NCBI taxonomy): domain Bacteria; kingdom Pseudomonadati; phylum Bacteroidota; class Flavobacteriia; order Flavobacteriales; family Flavobacteriaceae; genus Flavobacterium; species Flavobacterium sp. N502536. The sequence continues at coordinate 1,746,258 of NZ_CP110011.1, forward strand.
CTTAAACTTTCGATCGCTTTATCAATATTGTACTGTACATTACCTATTTCCTTGGTTACATCTTCTGCCACTTTTGGGTTACGAAGTGACAAAGCAAACAAACTATCATCGACATAACGGAACTGCTGTTTCAAATTTTGCTGTACTTTAATGTTCTTGGTATAAGCAGAAGATCCCAATTTCATAGTTCTAAACTGTTTCATCACATCTTCCTGAGATAAAGAATACGCTAAAAGGTTATCCAAAATTTGACGTAACATGGCAACATCTTCTTCCATTTGCTCCTGCTCTCCACCCTCCATACCGGCATCCATTTGTTCGGCCATGCTTTTCATTTTCTTAGCAGCACTCTTCTGTTTTGGTTTGGCCGACGATGAATTCTTTTTACCCAACTCCTCAGAAGCTTTCTGCAAATCATTCTTCACATCTTTTTCTTTCGAAGCATCAGATGGAATATCTAATGGAGCTTTTAATGTTTTATTTTCTTCTTTCAGATCCTTTAAATCTTCCTGAATTTTATCAAAATCTTTATTGATGTCTTCCTGCTTATCCTGTGTATTCTCTTTGTCTTTATTTGAAAGTTGTTCTTGTTTGTCTGCAAGCTTGTTCAATTTTTCAGCAACCTGTTCTGCTTTTTTAGACACATAAAAGCGTTTGGTTAATTCTACCAATTGCTCCAAATTACGAGATTGGTTCTTACTGATCTGCTTGAACTTTTCCATTTTATCAAACAAATCTTCACTATTCAATTTATCATTTAGGTTCTTCAATTCATCCATTAACTTCTGATTCTTTTCCAAATCCTTCTCTGCATTATCGAGTCTCTTTTGTAAATCCTCAGCTGTTTTGTCTTTCTTATCCGATTGAAACTTGTCTAAATTCTTATTCATTTTTTCCGTAAACTGCTTCATCAATTCGTCTTGTTGCTTCTGACGTTTGATAAAATCATTTACTTTTTGCTGATCTTTAAACTCTAAATTATCTTTTTCTTTTCCTGCTTTCTGAATCTTATCCATTTCAGAAAATTGCTTGGTTTGATTTTTTAACGATTTCTCTAAACTATTAATGTTCGCATTCTGTTGTTGCAGTTCCAAATCATGAATTTCATCCGTAGTTGAAACACGATCCGAGAACACAGAAGATCTTGTACTCTTGAATCCATGAGGCGCATCATTATCAAAAACTTCAAAATAGTATTCGTAAGCTACTCCTTCCTGCACCGCCAGATTGCTTGGAAAATTAAAAACAAACTGATCAAATACTCCAGACTTCACCGGTATTGTTCCACGCTTGGCAGTGTTTGGTTTGTTTCGCTCGTAATAAACAACCTGTAATTTAGACAATCCGTAATCATCTCCTAACCTTCCTAAAACATAGTTTTTATCTAACTTTAAACTATCCGGAGCAGGCGCAACATTGATTGTTGGATGCTGATCCTTGATAACTGACAGCTGATAATCTAATTTTTCGTAGTTTTTAACCTTATTATTCGAGGTAAGAATTTGATATTCTGTATTTTGACTGATGCTTTTAGCCAATTTAAATTCATTTTCATCCTTATTAAACTTAAAAACTGAGTTTTCGTCCTTCCAAACGATCTCCTGAGTAGATTGTGTTTTCATTTTCCAGGTCACCAAAGTTCCTTCAGGTAAAATAGCATTACCAGTTCCCTGAATAATTTCTGATTTCCTTTTTAAATAAGATGGAAAATTAAGAACCATTTCGAAGTTAGCAATTGACGGTACTGTTATAACTTTCAACTCATACTCCTCTGATGAAACTGAATTTCCTTCAAAAGAAAAGGAAACGTTTTCTACTGGTTTTTCAATTTTGAATTCGAACTTTCCTGGTTGAGATGATTCCATAAAATAACTTTCATTACCTATATGAATCATCACATTCTCCGGAACCACCTTTCCAACAGATTCCATTTTGATAACGAAATCTTTGTTCTGTTCAGTCTGCAGATTCTGATTCAGCACCACAAATTTAAAAGGTGCCGGTGGCAGGAATGTAGCGTTGAAATGTACTACTCTATTTAAACTTTGATAAATAACAGTGCTGTTCCCCGAAACATAAAACACCACAAAAAGCAAAACCGGAACGATCGCTAATGGCAAATATTTTTTATTGGTTTTAAAATTAATCGCATTCCCAAAAGGAATTGGCTGTAAAGAATTAGCTTTTTGCTCTATCGAAGCCAGCATTAATTCTGAACTTTCAGCCGAACTTTCGGAGGCTGACAATTGCAAAAAGTTAGTTAGTTTATCACTTACTTCTGTAAAATGATTTCCAATAATAGCCGAAGCCTGATTGTAATCTATTCCTTTTTGAAGTTTGAACAACTTAAAAACCGGGAATAAAATAAACCGAAACAAAAGAAAAACTTCTACTCCTATAAACAACCAAAACAATACGGTTCTTCCAAACGGTTTTAACCATAGGAAATACTCGATGAAAAGTGTAAAAAGAAAATACAACAATCCAAAACCAATAAAAAGAAGTCCTCCTTTTATCAATTCGTTTGTATAATATTTTTTTATAAATGCTTCTAGCTTTTGGTATATAGCAGATGTTGTTTTCAATGTGAATCTGTTTTATTTATAACCTATAAAAGTACTAATTTTAATGATATAATGATCAATTCGATAATTAGTCAATTGTATTACAAATAAGATGTTATCACAATTAAAGTCATTTTCTAATTATCTAATTAGAGTCGTATCTTTGCATCAAAATTTATACAAATGTCAAAGCAAGTTCGTGTGCGTTTTGCACCAAGTCCAACAGGACCACTACATATTGGCGGAGTGCGTACTGCCCTATTCAATTATTTATTTGCAAAAAAAAATAATGGTGTTTTTTATTTAAGGATTGAAGATACTGATCAAACCCGTTTTGTTCCCGGTGCAGAAGCTTATATTATGGAAGCACTGGAATGGTTAGGAATTGCTCCTGAAGAAACTGTAGGGAAAAATGAAAAATTTGGTCCGTACAGACAAAGTGATCGTAAGGAATTGTACCAAACTTATGCCAGTCAACTGATCAATTCAGGATGGGCCTATTATGCATTTGATACTCCGGAAGCTCTTGATGCTTTGAGAAAAGAACAAGAAGCTGAAGGAAAAACATTTATTTACAATCATACTATTCGTGAAAAACTAGATACTTCATTAGTAATTTCTGCTGAAGAAGTTGCTCAAAGAATCGCTAATGGAGAGCATTATGTAATTCGTTTTAAAACTCCGGTTGATGAAACATTACATTTGAAAGATATTATACGTGGTGATGTAAAATTTGAAACCAGTTTATTGGATGACAAAGTATTGTTTAAAAGTGACGGTATGCCTACTTACCATTTAGCCAATATTGTTGATGACCATTTGATGGAAACTTCACACGTAATTCGTGGTGAAGAATGGTTACCATCAATGCCGCTTCACGTTTTATTGTACAGAGCTTTTGGTTGGGATGCGCCTGAATTTGCACATTTACCTTTGATTTTAAAACCAGTTGGAAACGGTAAATTATCAAAAAGAGATGGTGATAAATTAGGATTTCCTGTATTCCCGTTAGAATGGAAAACAGAAGATGGCATTTCTTCAGGTTACAGAGAAAAAGGATTTTTCCCGGAAGCAGTTGTAAATTTCCTGGCTTTGTTAGGCTGGAATGACGGAACTGACAAAGAATTATTTTCATTAGAAGAATTGGTTGCAGCTTTTGACTTAAACAGAGTTCATAAATCAGGAGCAAAATTTGATCCTGAGAAAAACAAATGGTTCAATCATCAGTATCTTATCAAACAAAATGATGCTGATTTAGCGAAAGACTTCTCTCCTATTCTAACTGAAAAAGGTATTGATGTTTCTAAATTTGATCTGACAAGAATTGTTTCTTCAATAAAAGAGCGTGCTCACTTCGTATCAGAATTTTGGGATTTAACGGATTTCTTTTTCCAGGCACCAACATCTTATGATGAAAAAGCAAGTAAAAACTGGAAGGAAGAAACACCAGCTTTAATGCAGGAATTAATTTCGATTCTTGAAAATATAGAAGATTTTACTTCTGCCAATATTGAAACTATCGTAAAAGATTGGTTGACGAAAAATGAAATTGGAATGGGCAAAGTAATGCAGCCTTTCCGTTTGAGTTTGGTTGGAGCTTTGAAAGGTCCTCACCTATTTGATATTGTTGAGATCATTGGAAAAGAAGAAACGATTTCGAGAATTCAAAATGCAATTACAGCTTTATAAACAGAATTCTAATTAAATACAAAAACGCTAAGTAACATAAAACAAATGTACTTAGCGTTTTTTTAATGTTTTAAAAATTTAAATTGGAAGAATATTCGTAATTTACAGCATCAAAAACTAAATCAATATCACCATGAACACAGCATTTATTATCATTTTAGTCCTGGCATTCTTTATACTGATGTCCTCTTTTTTTACTGTCAAACAACAATCTTCGGTTATTATAGAAAGATTCGGTAAATTTTTGAGTGTCAGAAATTCAGGTTTGCAATTAAAAATTCCGTTGGTTGATCGCTTGGCGGGACGTGTGAATCTAAAAATTCAACAGTTGGATGTTATCATCGAAACCAAAACGAAAGACAATGTTTTTATCAAAATGAAAGTTTCGGTTCAGTTTAAAGTTATTCAGGAAAAAGTATATGATGCTTTTTATAAACTGGAATATCCACACGATCAGATTACTGCTTATGTATTTGATGTTGTTCGTGCCGAAGTTCCTAAGTTAAAACTGGATGATGTTTTTGAAAGAAAAGATGATATTGCCATTGCAGTAAAAAGAGAATTAAATGAAGCAATGACTACTTATGGTTATGACATTATCAACACTTTGGTTACTGATATTGATCCGGATATTCAGGTAAAAAATGCTATGAACAGAATTAATGCAGCTGACAGAGAAAAAACTGCTGCCGAGTTTGAAGCAGAAAGTTCCAGGATCAGAATTGTTGCTAAAGCAAAAGCCGAAGCCGAAAGTAAACGTTTACAAGGTCAGGGTATTGCAGATCAGCGTCGTGAAATTGCCAGAGGTCTTGTAGAAAGTGTTGAAGTTTTGAACAATGTTGGAATTAATTCTCAGGAAGCTTCTGCCCTAATTGTGGTTACACAGCATTATGATACATTACAAGCTATTGGTGCCGATGCCAACTCCAACTTAATCTTGTTACCAAACTCTCCACAAGCCGGAAGTGATATGCTGAACAATATGGTTGCTTCTTTCACCGCGTCTAATCAGGTTGGTGAAATGATGAAGAAAAACAATAAGAAAATTGTAAAACCAAAACCAATCGAACCACAACAATCTGGTTACGAAGATGATATTGAACCAGAAGTAAAATAACCAAATTATACTATATTAAAAAAGAGGCTCATTTGCCTCTTTTTTTCTTTATAAACCAATTGATAATATAGGGTAAAATTGATTGTAAAATTTGTGGATAGGAACTGAACAGGTATTCTTTATAAGAAGAAAAAACTCCGTTCACTATACTTTGCGGTGTTATAGACTCTTTCGTTTTTTGAAAACTCAGTACCATTTTTTGATAATTGATCTCTTTCTCCAGTTTCAGAATTTCTAAATCTCTTTCGATTTCCGCATATGATGAGTATTTTTTTGTCTCCATAATTAATCATTAAAAAATATTTCTGAAAATTTCTCCAAAATTGGTCCTTCTACAAACTTATCTTTTACAAAGAAAAGCAATATCGTAGCCACAAGATACAACCCACCTACTGTTAGAAATCCCAAAGCATAACTTCCGAACAGATTACTAAAAGCGAAAGCTGCTGCAACAGATCCAAAAAGTAATACCATTCCAACACATAGTAAGATCAAAGTAAATTTAAAAATTAAGGTGGTCGACTTCATTGCAACCTTAAAACCCCAAAGTTTATAGTAGGCCAAATGACTATCGAGATAAATTTTAGCCTGATCCTGAATATTTTCAGTATTTTCTTTTAATTCTTCAAAAGCCATAATTGTAATTTTAATTAAAAAAAGAAGCACAAAACTCATGATTTAAAAATTGCAATTTGATTATTCTAAAGAATAAAATAACCAAAACAATCAATAAAATCATACTAAGCTTTGTGCTTCCTGGATTATTATTTCTGAAGTTTAGCGTTGTGCGCTTTTAAATCAGCCAATTTAGCTTCTAAAAAACTAATTACTTCTTCTGTTTTATAACTCATATTTGAAAGTAATTCACCATAGGTTCCATCTAAATTTTCTTTTGCATGTGAAAACTTATCACGCAATACCTCAGAACTTGCTGAAAGTGAATCTTTCAAATTATGCGCTGCATCATCTAAACCTTCTTTAAGTTTAGCACGGGTTTTAGATCCTTTGTCGGGAGCAAATAAAATTCCAATCGCTGCACCAGCGGCCGCAGCACCTAAAATTGCTGCTACAGTATTTAAGTTCTTTGACATAATATTTCGTTTAAATGATTAATAAAGGTACTCTTTTTTTAATTTATAAAATACTGACTTGAGGTTATTTAATAAAAGTTAACAGTAAATTTAATACGCATAAGCTACAGCTTCATACTTTCCATCTGCTTTTTCAACAATGCTCACAAACGGATATCCACTTGAAGCTAGTTTTGATTTTACTCTCATTGCAGTTTGATTTTTATTGGCGATTGGCGATTCTCCTTTTGTCTTTGTTGAGACACCAGTAAAATTAGCTACCTGTTTCAAACCAACTGTCTTTTCCTGAGGTAAAACGGTAACCAATTTGTAATCTGATTTAGAATCGACTACCACTTTATCAGATACTTTTTTTGATTCTTTTGTTTGTTTGTTGGTTAACTGTGAAACAGCATACTTGCTAATTTTATGTTCTTCTGAACTTCCATTGAATGTATAATAAATTAAATCATTTTCCTGTTTGATAAAATTAACATCCAGCTGTTCACCATTATGTTTTGTAATTTGATGGGTCTGCCCTATTGCAATATTTGCAAATAAAAACGATAGTGTAATAATGATATTTTTCATAAGTAGATAAACTTTAAATTCTTAAATATTAGCAGTCAAAAAATGAAGATCAAAATTTGAAACTATCAGTAAAAATAATTCTATGTTATTTACCATTATGACATCACTTTGAAAAAATACTGATACACTGATGTATTATCAAAATCAAGTCACAATAAAAATTAGAATATAAAATAACTGATACGAATTCGTGTTTAGAATTAAAACTAAAATAAAAAATTAGTCATTTTTAAACTTTAGCCCAACTCAATTTCGATTCCCAACTATGATTTCAAATTATCGAAAAAAACTTCTTCTATTTGACATTTGCATAAAAATACGAACTTTATAAACAATTGCGTGTTAATAACCCGTTAAACTGAGAAAAATAAGGTCAAAAATTAAAATAAAGACCCAAAATCAACGATTATTCAATAAATGAGTTAGGAGATGGAAGAAATAAAAAAACGGCTTAGAACTAAATTATGAAAGCGGTTTTTAATACAAATCATCTATATATTTTTAAACTATAATAGTTTTTATAAATAATAAATTATATAATCAAAAAATACAATTTTAATAACTAAAATTGATTCTGAAATTTATAGGTCCATATCTCGAAAAAATCTACAATTGGATCAAAATTTTGGTCCGAATATACAAAACGAATGTAACTGGCAATTTTATAAACAAACTGTTGTTAATAAGGTCAAAACTACGCTAGAATAAAGGCTGAAATTAAAATAAAGCCTTATTTTTAACTATTTTTCAAAAGATGATTAATGAGTCGGAAGAATTAAATTTTTCGCTTAAATCTAATTTATGAAGGTCATTTTTTAAATAAAACATCTATTATTTTTTACAAAACAATAGATTATATAAATAATAAATAAAATACTTAGTTTTTAAAATAATAATAAATAAAACTAATAATAAATTTTTCCCTATTCCTTTTCACTGAAAATCTGAAATTGGATTCAAATTTTGGCTTCAATTTTACAAAACTGATAGAATTCTTAGCTTTACAAACAATCTGTTATCGATAAGAGTAAAATCAAATCAAAAAAAAGGTCAAAATTAAAATAAAGCTTAATTTTTAACTATTTTTTAAAAGAGGATTATTAGGTAGGAAGAATTAAATTTTTAGCTTAAATCTAATTTATGAAGGTCGTTTTTAATCTCTAAAAATTATACTTTTTTAAAAATCAATAGAAAATATAAATAATAAAAAAAGCGCTTGTAAAAAGCGCTTTCAATAGATTGTAATTATATTATTTTTTAATCATCTCGGTAAGAATTTCAATTTCTCTCTCCGAAGCATTTTTCGGCGGATTTAAATGTAATTTTAAAATTTCTTCCTCAAACTGATTTCTCAAACTTTCATTTTCTAAATCTCTTAAATTCAAAAGTGCTTTAGATCTCACATAAGTCGATTCGCTACGAAGTGACATGTTGTATAATTTTTTAATATCCTCTTCTTCAAAATCAACAGATTTCAGACTTGAATATTTCAAAATAAACTGAGCAAACAACAGTGAACCCTTATTATTGTTGATATTCTTCTTTAAAGAATTTTGTAATAAAGAAAAACTAGAAACATTTTTGATGCTCTCCCCTATTGCACTTTCAATCGCAATACGCTCAGCTTTTGTCTCAACTTTAAAATATTTATTAATATCTTTCAAAGAATTATTGATACTGTTTTCTTCTTTTTTACCCTTTTCTTCCCAGGCATCTTTTAGTCCAACTGTTTTGTTAAATACTAATTTTGAAGGAGTTGAATCTTTATCAACAGTAAAATAACCCAAACGCTGAAACTGAAATTTATCTTCATTTTGAGCTGTTGCCAGGCTTGGTTCAACAAATCCGGTAATAGTTTCTAATGAATTTGGATTGACAAAATCTAAGAAATTTTTCTCTTTATAACTGTCTGGAGCTTCGTCTGTAAACAAACGATCGTACATACGAACTTCGGCTTGAACAGCATGCTGAATAGAAACCCAATGTAAGGTTCCTGATACTTTTCGTTGACTTGCTTCGGTACCGCTTCCGCTTAAAGAATCGGTATCATAAGTTACATGAATTTCCGTAATATTTCCATCAGAATCTTTTATAACACTTTCTCCTTTAATGATATAAGCATTCTTAAGACGTACTTCTTTACCTAAAGTCAAACGGAAAAATTTAGCCGGAGCTTCTTCTAAAAAGTCTTCTCTTTCGATATATAATTCTCTTGAAAAAGGTACTTTTCTGAAACCGGCATTCTCATCTTCCTGATTGTTCTCGGCTTCTAACCACTCTTCTTTTCCTTCAGGATAATTCGTAATTACCAATTTTACAGGGTCTAAAACCGCCATAACACGAGGTGCAATCTTGTTTAAATCTTCGCGGATACAGAACTCTAAAACAGATACACTAATCAAATTATCACGTTTTGCAATACCAATTGTATTAGCAAAATTACGCAATGAAGCAGCTGTATAACCACGTCTTCTTAATCCCGAAATAGTTGACATTCTTGGATCATCCCAACCGTTAACATGCTTTTCCTTAACCAGTTGCTGTAATTTTCTTTTACTTACAACCGTATGTGATAGATTACGTCTTGCAAATTCTCTTTGCTTCGGACGTAGTTTATTTTCTTCTAAAATCTGATCTAAAAACCAGTCGTATAATTCACGATGTGGCAAGAATTCAAGTGTACAAAATGAGTGTGAAATACCTTCTAAATAATCGCTTTGTCCATGAGCCCAATCGTACATTGGATAAATTTTCCAACCATCACCGGTTCTATGGTGATGTTTGTGCAAAATTCTGTACATGATAGGATCACGCATGAGCATATTAGTCGATTTCATGTCAATTTTAGCACGAAGTATATGCGTACCTGCCTCAAATTCACCGTTTTTCATTCTTTCAAACAAATCCAGGTTCTCTTCAACCGAACGATTTCTGTACGGGCTATCCGTTCCTGTAGTGGATGGAGTTCCTTTTTGAATGGCCATATCTTCTGAAGACTGGCTGTCTACATAGGCTTTATCTTTTTTAATCAATAAAACAGCCCAATCGTATAGTTGCTGAAAATAATCTGAAGCATAACGTTCTTCTGACCAGCTATATCCTAACCACTCCACATCTTTTTTAATAGCATCAACAAACTCCTGCTCTTCTTTCTCGGGATTTGTATCGTCAAAACGTAAATTTACAGGTGACTGATAATCAATTCCCAAACCAAAATTTAATGCAATAGAACTCGCATGTCCAATGTGCAAATAACCGTTTGGTTCTGGTGGAAAACGAAAATGAAGTTTAGTTTTAGAAAGACCTGATTTTAAATCTTCTTCTATGATTTGTTCAATAAAATTGAGTGATTTCTCTTCTGATGCCATTATTTTATAGTAATTTTAGCAAAGATAAAAAAGTTTACAGTTTTCGGTTTACAGTTTACAGTTTTCTTTAGAAACTTATCAGTAAACGTGCAACTTGGAACATAAAACCTGAAACTAAAGTTAAAAATGGGAGTTATAAAATTAAAAAACATTCGTACTTTTTCATACCACGGATGTTTGATTGAAGAAGGAAAAATTGGATCTGATTATACTGTCGATCTAAAAATTAAGACCAATTTACAAAAATCAGCAGAAACAGATCATTTATTAGACACTGTTGATTATGTACATTTGAACAAAATTGTAACCGAAGAAATGGCAATTCGGTCTCATTTATTAGAGCATGTTGCTAAAAGAATCAATATTCGTGTGCTTTCGGAGATAGAAATGATAGAAAAAACGACTGTTTGGGTTTCTAAAATAAATCCTCCTATTGGTGGTGATGTTGAAACAGTTACTATAAAAATGACGGAAATCAGAAAATAATTTTTTCTTAAAAAGAACTAATTTTTTAAAATAGTTACTTTGAAACTTTTGAATTTTAAAGATTTTAGTTACTTTTGCCATCCGTTCAAGTAATGGCGTCGTGGCCGAGCGGCTAGGCTGGGCTCTGCAAAAGCTCCTACTCCGGTTCGAATCCGGACGATGCCTCAAAAACCTCTAAATTCTTTAGAGGTTTTTTTTATGTTTAATTTTTTCTAAATGTTTTAAACCGGACAGGTTTTAGAAACCTGTCCGGTTTAGCTGTTCGTAAATAACTTCATAACAATTATCCAATCTTTGTCGAGTTTCTTGTGGAGATTTCTCCTTCGTCGAAATGACACTAGTTAATCGACAAAGATTGTCTACTAAGTTTGCGGAGTTTCTTGTGTGATTTCTCGTTCCTCGAAATGACAAACATTATTAAAAGTAAACCCGACAGGTTTTAGAAACCTGTCGGGTTTAAATAAAATAAAGCCTCTGAAATTCAGAGGCTTTATAGTATATTTCAGAGTTATTAACAACTACTTTTCAATCTTCTCAAAAGCGTTTTTAACCATTTCTTTTTCTTTCGGAAACCATCCCTGGATCATTAAAGCTACTCCAAAAACCATTAAAACAATACTAATTCCTTTCTTTATTTTGAGGATGTTCGTAGGTGTCATTTTTGATTTTAATTGTTTGGCTAATAATATCTTAAGACAGTCTACCAATAAATACGTAATGATCACCGAAGTAAAAAAGGTAAACATTCTCGAATTCTGCATTTCTAATTTTGGACCAACAGAAATAATAACCGCTAACCAGAAACCAAGTACTCCAATGTTAATAACGTTGAGTAAAAAGCCTTTTACAAATAAACTTCCATAGTTTCTTTTAATAATATCACGATCAATTTCCTCGTCGTTAATCTTTTCTTCTTTCCTTAGTCTAACGAAAGAAATTATACCATAGGCGAGCATAATAATTCCACCAAAAATAAAAAGGGCAGGTTTATCTTTTAAACTCTGAATCAATCTGTAACTTCCTAAATAGGCAATTGCAATAAAGAAAATATCACCTAATACAACACCAAGATCAAAAACTATTGCAGCTCTGAATCCTTTTGTAATACTGGTTTCCAATAGTATAAAAAATACCGGACCTACCATAAAACTTAAAAAAAGTCCCCATGGCAGTCCAGCCAAAATATCATTTATCATTCAAATACAATTTCTTATTTTACTTCTTCGATTTTACCTCCAAAAACCGTTTTTTGATTAATTTGTTTCGGTTTTCCATAAATGTAAATAGAGCCTCCTGCGCTCACTTTTGCATCAACAAGGGTAGAAGCATTCACATCTGCTTTTCCTCCCGCAGAAACGCTTACTTTCGTTTGTGAGGTCTTTAATTTACTTGCCAGCAAATAACCACCAGCTCCTAGACTTGCATCCTGATTATCTGCCTTACCAGTTAAAGTGATAGAACCACCGGAAACTGAACTTACATTTAGTTTATCAACATTCAATTCAGCAGTAATAGTTCCGCCTTCTTGTGCACTTACTTTAAATACGGTTGCTTTTATAGCATCTTTGCTGGTTACATTAGCTCCTTCATTAACATCTATAAGCTCTAAACGTTTGTAATATACGGTAATATCCAAATCATTTCCTGATAATAGCTTTGGAAAAGGCATTCTTAGTTTTAATAAACCTTTCTTGTTAACAACTTCAACTTCTGATTCTCTCGCGCCTTTAATCACAATCTTGTTTTCTGAAGACTGAACTAATTTTACACTTAACTTATCGAATACTTTAACGGAATCAAAATCACCTAATTCTTTGGTAACCTGACCAAAAGACATCTGAACAAATAAAATTGCAGCTCCAATTATTAACTTTTTCATACTTTTATTTTTTTAATTAAACTTCTATTATGCTCTTCTTAAAAAATGAAAATCCAATTGTTTTTTAACTAAATCAGCATTTTTAACTTTTACGTAAATTTCATCACCCAATTGTAAAATGCTATTTGAAGTGGCTCCAACCAATGCATATTGTTTTTCATCAAAAGTATAGTAATCGTCTTTTATCTCTCTGATTCTTACCATTCCTTCACATTTGTTGGAAACAATTTCAACATAAATTCCCCATTCCGTAACACCCGAAATAACTCCAAGGAACTCTTCGTCCTGGTGATCCTGCATGTATTTTACCTGCATGTATTTGATACTGTCTCGTTCAGCATTAGTCGCTAAACTTTCCATATTCGAACAATGTAAACATTTTGTTTCGTAAGCTTCTTCGTCTACAGAAGCTCCATTGTCTAAATAATACTGCAATAAACGATGTACCATTACATCCGGATAACGACGAATTGGCGATGTAAAATGGCTGTAATAATCAAAAGCTAAACCATAATGGCCAATGTTTTCTGTCGAATATTTGGCTTTACTCATACTTCTAATAGCAAGAGTATCAATTAAATTTTGCTCTTTTTTACCATTTACTTCTTCCATCAAAGCATTCAATGATTTCGAAATATCGCCTTTGTTTCTAAAATCTATTTTATATCCAAATTTAGCAATTACGGTTTGCATCGCAATTAATTTGTCTTCATTAGGTTCATCGTGAATCCTGTAAACAAATGTTTTCTTTTGTTTTCCAATGTACTCCGCCACTTTTCTGTTGGCTAAAAGCATGAATTCTTCAATTAAATGATTGGCATCTTTTGAAATTTTGAAGTATACTCCTTCCGGTTCTCCTTCGGCATCCAGGTTAAACTTTACTTCTACTTTATCAAAAGAAATAGCGCCATTGGCCATTCTTTTCTTTCGTAAAATCTTAGCTAATTCATCTAATTTTAAAGTAGCTTCTGTAATTTCATCCGAAACCACATAAGATTCTCCGGTAATTGAAACATCAACAGGAATTGTATTGTCTTTTGTTTCAATGATATATTGCGCTTCTTCGTATGCAAATCGCTGATCGGAATAAATTACTGTTCTTCCAAACCATTGGTTAATAACTTGTGCAGTTGGCGAAACTTCAAAAATGGCCGAGAAGGTATATTTCTCTTCATTTGGGCGTAATGAACAAGCAAAATTAGATAAAACTTCCGGAAGCATTGGCACTACTCTGTCTACTAAATAAACCGAAGTTGCACGTTGGTAGGCTTCATCGTCTAAGATTGTTCCTTCTTCCAGATAATACGAAACATCAGCAATATGAATACCTATTTCGTAATTTCCATTCTCTAACTTTTTGAAAGACAATGCATCATCAAAATCTTTTGCATCTTTTGGATCTATCGTAAACGTAAGTGTATCACGCATATCACGACGTTTTGCAATCTCGGCTTCCTGAATCGAAGTATCTATTTTTTGTGCATACACCTCTACTTCTACCGGAAAATCTGCCGGTAAACCGTATTCAGCCAAAATAGCATGAATCTCAGTATTGTGTTCACCTGGTTTTCCTAAAACTCTGATTACAGATCCAAATGGACTATCAGCTCTTTTTGGCCAGTCTTCAATGGTAACCAAAACAACATCACCATTTTCAGCCTCTCCTATTTTATCTTTTGGAATAAAAATATCCGTATACATCTTAGGGTTTGCGGTAGATACAAAAGCAAAATTGGCTTGAATATCTATTACTCCAACAAACTCTGTTTTATTTCTTTCTACAACACTAATTACTTCACCTTCAGGTCTTTTACCCTTTCTACGGTTATAAACATAAACTTTTACCTTGTCTTTGTCTAAAGCTCTGTTTAAATTATTGGTTGGGATAAAAACATCTTCGGCAAACTCTTCACAAATAAAATATGCCGTTTTTCTGCTGGTCATATCAATTGTTCCTTCGTAGTAATCCTGACTTTCGGCTTTTACTAAATATTTACCCGGTTCTGATTCTATAATCTTTTTTGAAGCAGCGAGAATCTTTAAATCTTTTATAATCTCATTTCTGCTTTTCGTATCATCAAGTTCTAACTTTGCTGCTATTTGTTTGTAGTTGAATGCTTTATTTGGGCTTTGCGATAAAATCTTTACTATTTTACTCGAGAAATCTTTCTCCTTTTTTATCGGCTTTCTAATTTTCTTACTCATATATCTTTTCTTAAAAAGTTAAAATTACAAATAAGATATCAGATTATAGATTTTAACAAATAAATTATTAAAAATATAACTTTCGTATCTTTACAAAAAGACCCAATATGGAAAGCTTTAAAACCATTGCAGTATTCAATTACCTGCACGAAACAGTTGTTCTGAAACACTTATTAGAACAAGAAGAGATTCCTTATTTTTTTGAAAACGAAATGACCCTTTCTGTCGTTCCCATGTACACTTCCGCTCTCGGTGGAATCAAACTCAAAGTTCATCCAAACGATTTCGAAGAAGTTCAGCAAATTCTGGACAATCTTAATAACCCACTTAAAATTGTTTGAATCCTTCTATTTTTTTCAATTTCAAAAAATATTTTTCTTTTTAATCTTTCAAAGTTGTCAACATATATTAAATACAACAAAAAGAAAAATTTAAATTAAATTAATTTTTGTTTGTTATTATAGCTTGTTAATATGTGCTATAAATTTATTTTTAAAAGCATTGAAATGAAGTTTCTCTTAGTTATTTAGAGTTATCAACATACTTATATTTAGTTAAAAGTCTAATTTATAAGAGTTTTTGTATTTTAATTAACAACGGTTGACAACTATAAATGAATTGATTTTGTAGATAAGTTCACATGTTGATTTTTGTTGAAAATGGCATTTTTGATATTGATAACTTTTCCAAAAAATACTCAAACTTTATTAGGTTATTTCATTCCGGTTTTGGATTAGGTTTTTTTTCGACACAACCAAAAAAAACTTCTAATTTTCTATCTCGACTTATTAACAAATAATGTTAACTTAAAGTTAATTGAATATCAACGAATTAGCTTTTGCTATTAACATTCTAAAATTTTAACAAAATAACTGATTATTATTTATTGATTATGAGTTACTTACAGCGTTGTTAATAATGTTAATAAGTGTTAAAGTTTTGATTGTAAGACTGTTGTGTTCTATCCTTTTTTTGCTGCTAATTTCACGAATTTGCTCCAATTGAATTTAAATCTTTAAATGTAGTTTTGATGGTTACAAAGAACAATAATTAGTGCTAATTCGTGAAATTCGTAGCTAACTTTTTTCTAAATAGTATACAGCTAAGAAATTCTTTAAGTAAATTTGCAGAACACAACTTAATAGTAATTACAATGAAAATTTCGATAGGAAATGACCACGCAGGGCCAGAGTATAAAAAAGCAATTGTTAAGATGCTTCAGGCAAAAGGATATGAAGTAACTAATTATGGTACAGACTCGGAAGATTCTGTAGATTATCCGGATTTTGGTCACCCGGTTGCAAATGATGTCTCTGAAGGTAAAGCTGATTTTGGAATTGTAATTTGCGGAAGCGGAAACGGAATTGCGATGACTGCGAACAAACACCCTAAAGTAAGAGCTGGGTTATGCTGGACTAAAGAAATTGCGTATTTAACACGTTTACACAATGATGCCAATATTGTGAGTATTCCGGCGCGTTTTACGTCTATTCCACAAGCTGTTGAAATTGTTGAAACCTTTTTAACAACGGAATTTGAAGGTGGAAGACATCAAAACAGAGTAAATAAAATTGCTTGTCAATAAAACTCAAAAAAATCCGGTGCTTCGCACCAAATATCAATAAACAAGCCGGGTGGATTTTAAAAATTCATCCGGTTTTTTATTTATTATAATAGTAATTTGATGAATTGACTGACTGAATTTACATTAATTTAGTCAATTGACTGACTGAATTAATGTTTTATTTATATTTGTATTCTAATTATAAGCCAATTAGAATGAAAACGTATTTAAAAAGAGCGGTTGTTAATGAGTTTAAGAAAAAGGTATTACCAAATAAGGTTTTAATTTTACTTGGAGCCCGTCGTGTTGGTAAAACAGAGCTAATAAAAAGCTATTTAGAAGAAATTCCATCTGAAACTTATCTTCAGCTTAATGGAGAAGATATCAATGATATAAATTTATTAAAAGAACGTTCTGTTAATAACTACAAAAGGTTATTGTCGGGTATTGATTTACTGGTTATAGATGAAGCTCAAAATGTTCCGGAAATAGGAATGATTCTCAAATTGATTGTGGATACAATTGCAGGAATTAAAATTATAACTACAGGATCTTCAATGTTTGATTTAAGTAATAAATTAGGCGAACCTCTGGTAGGAAGAAAAAATACGATTTACTTATTTCCGTTAGCACAAATAGAATTCTCTGAAAAGGAAAACTATAAACAAACTCTTGAAAATTTAGAAGAGAGATTACTTTTTGGAGGTTACCCTGAATTGATTCAATATGATAATTGGGAGGATAAAAAGGATTATCTTTTTGAAATTATCAATTCGTATTTATTGAAAGATATTTTAGTTTTTGAAGGGATTAAACATGCTGATAAAATTTATGACTTACTTCGCTTAATTGCTTATCAGGTTGGTAAAGAAGTTTCTATACAAGAATTAGCCAATCAATTACAGCTGTCAAAAAATACGGTTGCAAACTATTTAGAATTACTTTCAAAAGTATTTATATTGTTCAAAATAGAGGGTTTTAGTAGAAATTTAAGGAAAGAAATTGTAAAATCAAGCCGTTGGTATTTTTATGATAACGGTATTCGAAATGCAGTTATTAACAATTTTAATAACTTAAGTTCAAGAAATGATATTGGTGATTTATGGGAGAATTATTTAGCCTATGAAAGAATCAAAAAACAGCATTATCAAAAAATAAAAACCAATAATTACTTTTGGCGAACCTATGATCAGCAAGAATTAGATTGGCTGGAGGAAATAGGAGATCAGTTGACAGGATTTGAATTTAAATGGAATGAAAATAGAAAAGTAAAAATTCCAACTGCATTTGCGAAAGCTTATCCGGAAGCTGATTTCAAGCTTATTAATAAAAGTAATTATTTAGATTTTATAAGTTAATTTTAGATAAATCAAGACAATCTGAATGAAAAAAATAAACGAGAATTTTATAATAAAAGAAGATTTACTCGTTTTATGTCTGAAGGATAACATTGCTAACAATAATCCGGCAGTTCCACCAATAGCTTCCAGAAAAAACAAGGTGTTTTCGGGGATTCTTTGTTTGTTTTTTCGGGCTTGATATTTATCATATCCCGCGAGAATAAAAACGATGATATTTACAACTAAAAAATACGTTAATAAAACTTCCATTGGCTAAAAATTAAAAACAAAGATATTATTTTAGCCGGGTGATTGCTTAATCTGTTGTTGATTTTGAAAGACAGGTTATCTCATTTTCTAATCCAGAAATTATTTCATTATAAAGTATGACTAATATTCAATTTATTGCAAAGACTGTAACAACAGCGGCAATTAACATTCAAAACACGGTAAAATTATTAGAAGAAGATTGTACGATTCCGTTCATTTCGCGTTACCGAAAGGATACAACCGGAAATCTTGATGAAGTTCAAATCGAGCAAATTGCAAAACTTCAAAAGGAGTATGAAACGATCGTAAAACGCAAAGAAGCGGTTTTGAAATCGATCGAAGAACAAAAATCACTTACGCCTGAATTGAAACAAAAGATTGAACAAAGTTTTGACTTACAGGAAATTGAAGATTTTTATCTGCCTTTTAAAAAGAAGAAAAAAACAAAAGCAGATGTTGCCCGTGAATTTGGTTTAGAACCATTGGCAAAAATCATCATGTCGGAGAATGATGTTGATGTTGATTTTATTTCGACACAATATCTAAACGAAAATGTGATTAATGAAGAAGCCGCAATGCAGGGTGCACGTGATATTATTGCCGAATGGATTAACGAAAATATTTATGTTCGTAAACAATTGCGAAGATTGTATCAGCGCAAAGCGGTAATAGGAACAAAAGTTGTAAAAAAGAAAAGTGAAGAGGAAGGAGCTCAAAAATTCAGTCAGTATTTTGATTGGGAAGAACCATTGACAAAAGCGCCTTCGCATCGTTTATTGGCCATGCTTCGTGCTGAAAACGAAGGTTTTGTAAAAATGAAAGTTGATGTTGATTTGGATGAAGCTTATGATATTATTGACGAGATCATCATTAAAAAACAAAATAGTACAACCGCACATTTGCAGTTAGCGATTGAAGACAGTTACAAACGATTGTTAAATCCTGCTATTGGAAATGAAACGCTACAGGAAGCCAAAGCCAAAGCGGATGCCAATTCAATCCAGGTTTTTGCAAACAATTTAGGGCAGTTGTTATTAGCACCGCCTTTGGGTGAAAAACGTATTTTGGCTATAGATCCCGGATTTAGAAGTGGTTGTAAAGTGGTTTGTTTGGATGAGAAAGGAGATTTGTTATACAATGAAACGATTTATCCGCATGCACCTCAAAACGAGGAAACTATGGCGATCAAAAAAATTCGTTCTATGGTTAATGCGTATCAAATTGATGCCATTTCTATTGGAAACGGAACTGCTTCACGTGAAACGGAATTTTTTATCAAAAAAATCGCGTTCGACAAACCGTTGCAGGTTTTTATTGTTTCTGAGGCCGGGGCTTCGGTATATTCGGCATCAAAAATTGCGAGAGAAGAATTTCCAAACTATGATGTTACGGTTCGTGGATCGGTTTCTATTGGAAGACGACTTTCAGATCCTTTGGCCGAATTGGTAAAAATTGATCCAAAAGCAATCGGAGTTGGGCAGTACCAGCATGATGTGGATCAGACGAAATTAAAAGAAGAACTAGATAATACGGTAATTCGTTGTGTGAACTCGGTTGGAATCAATATCAATACCGCGAGTAAACATTTATTGAGTTATGTGAGTGGAATAGGAGAGAAGCTGGCAGAAAATATCGTTCAGTATCGTTCAGAAAATGGTCCTTTTGAAGACAGAAAGCAACTGAAAAAAGTACCTCGTTTAGGTGATAAAGCCTATCAGCAGGGCGCTGCTTTTATTAGAATTACGAATGCCAAAAATCCGCTGGATAATTCGGCTGTACATCCGGAGGCTTATCCGGTTGTAGAGAAAATGGCAAAAGACTTAAAACTTTCTGTGAATGACCTAATTGCTAACAAAGAGAAAACGGCCCTTATTAAGGCCGAAAATTATATTACTCCTGAAATAGGGCTATTAACTTTAAAAGACATCATTAAAGAGCTTGAAAAGCCAGGATTAGATCCAAGAAAGTCGGCGAAGGTATTTGAGTTTGATGCCAACGTAAAATCAATTAAAGATTTGAAAACCGGAATGATTTTACCGGGAATTGTGAATAACATTACCAACTTTGGCTGTTTTGTTGATATCGGAATTAAAGAAAGCGGATTGGTTCACATTTCTCAATTGAAAGCCGGTTTTGTAAGTGATGTAAACGAGGTGGTAAAATTACACCAGCATGTTGATGTAAAGGTTACTGAGGTTGATGAAGATAGAAAGAGAATTCAATTGACGATGGTATTATAAGCCATAAAAAAATCCCAAATTACAATCTTAATAATTGTAATTTGGGATTTCTAATAACTCGCAAGTTATTATTTTTTTTCTTCCTCTTCTTTTTTAACAGGAGGTGCGGTTTGATCGTCTTTAGCAGCGTTTTTAAATTCCTTAATTCCACTTCCTAAACCTTTCATTAATTCCGGAATTTTTTTACCTCCAAAAAGTAATATCACGATACCTACTATTACAAGGATTTCTGTAAGACCTAATCTTCCCATGGTTTGTATATTTAATGCCGAAGCAAATTGTTTTCTAATTCTTCCGCAAATGTATATAGAATATACGAAGAACAACAGTATTTGGCTTAAAATATT
This sequence comes from Flavobacterium sp. N502536, assembly GCF_025947345.1. Lineage (NCBI taxonomy): Bacteria > Pseudomonadati > Bacteroidota > Flavobacteriia > Flavobacteriales > Flavobacteriaceae > Flavobacterium > Flavobacterium sp. N502536. The sequence continues at coordinate 1,766,988 of NZ_CP110011.1, forward strand.
TGTTTTCGGCAACGTTAAATATTTTATAAAATAATAAAATAAGCGTATTCGTTCATTTTAGTCCCGCACCAACAAGACGATTAATTATTATATTTGCTCGTATAAATAACCATAAATGACCACGAAAAAATTCAATTTCAGAAAAAATTTGTTCATCAAAAACCGATTGGTGATTTTGAATGAGAATACTTTTGAAGAAATTTTTTCATTCAAACTTAATTTAATGAACGTTTTTGTGACGTTTACTCTGGGAGGTATCTTTTTAATTTTAATCACCACTTTTATTATTGCTTTCACCCCTTTGCGGGAGTTTATTCCGGGCTATTCTTCTTCTGAATTAAAAAAGAATGCAACGGAACTGGCTATAAAATCAGATTCACTGGAAACTGCTTTAAAGAAAAATGAAGCCTACATAAAAGGGATTCAGAAGGTTTTGAGAGGGGAACTGGAATACGCAAAATTCAATAAAGATTCTATTTTAGCCGAAACGGATGAGCCTTCGGAGGTGGATATGAAGTCGTCAGAAGAAGAGATTAAATTAAGAGAAGAGGTGGCCAGGATGGAGAAGGAGTCAGGTGAAAAGCCCCGAAGTAAAAACAAAAGTGATAAGAATTAATATCTCAAACAATGTCTATTAAATCAGTAGCGGCAAAATTATTTGCCAGCACCATATATTATCAAACAAAGGCTTGGGCTAGTAAGCCAGTCGAAACCCAACAGACTGTATTTAAGAGCTTAATACATAGTGCCAGAGAAACTCAGTTTGGAGAAGATCACCATTTTGAAAAAATAAAAACGGTTCATGATTTCAGGAAGCGTGTACCTATTCGTGATTATGAAGATTTAAAACCTTATATCGATAAGGTTCGAATGGGGAGAAAAATATTCTTTGGAAAGGAAAACCGCTTTATTTTGCTAAAACTTCGGGTACAACTTCGGGAGCAAAGTATATTCCGCTTACCAAAGAGTCAATGCCTTATCATATTGAAGCTTCCAGAAATGCAATTCTGCACTATATTTATGAAACCGGAAATGCTGATTTTGTTGATGGAAAAATGATTTTCCTGCAGGGAAGTCCAATTTTAATTGAAAAATACGGAATCAAATTTGGGCGATTATCAGGAATAGGAGCGCATTTTGTGCCAAAATATCTTCAAAAAAACCGAATGCCCTCCTGGGAAACCAATTGTATTGAAGACTGGGAAACCAAAATTGATGCCATTGTTGAGGAAACGATCGAACAGGACATGACCATCATTTCAGGGATTCCGTCATGGGTTCAAATGTATTTTGAACGCTTACAGGAGAAAAGTGGCGGTAAAAAAATTAGCGAGCTGTTTCAAAACTTTCAGCTGTTTATTTATGGCGGAGTGAATTATGAACCCTATCGTGCGAAGTTTGAAAACATGATTGGTAAAAAAGTAGACAGTATTGAGCTGTTTCCAGCCTCCGAAGGTTTTTTTGCCTATCAGGATTCCCAAAAAACAAAGGGCATGCTTTTGTTGTTGAATTCGGGAATTTTCTATGAGTTCATTAAGGCCGACGACTTCTTTTCAGAGAATCCAAAAAGTTTAACTATCGGAGAAGTAGAAACAGGCGTTAATTATGCCTTGATTATTTCGACAAATGCGGGATTATGGCGCTATAATATTGGTGATACCGTTCAGTTTACATCGTTATTTCCGCATCGGGTTATAGTATCGGGCCGAATCAAACATTATATTTCTGCATTTGGAGAGCATGTGATTGCGAATGAAGTAGAGAATGCAATGAAAGAAGCCACTCAGGGAACCAAAATTGTAATCAATGAATTTACAGTGGCACCACAAATAAATCCTGCAAGCGGGTTACCGTATCACGAATGGCTGATTGAATTTGAAACCGAGCCAGAAAATATGGAAGTTTTTGCCGAAGCAATTGATAGTTCGATGCGAAAGCAAAACATTTATTACGATGATTTGATTACCGGAAATGTTTTACGCAAAGTGGTGGTAACCAAAGTGTCTAAGAATGGATTTCAGGAATATATGAAGTCACAAGGGAAATTAGGCGGACAAAACAAAATTCCAAGATTATCCAATAATAGAGATATTGCGGATAATTTAAAGTAAAAATTATACTGAAACAACAGTTTAGTAACACTCACATTTTATGAAAGTATAGGTTTAAATTACTACTTTCGTTGATTGAAGAATACAAAGTACATCTTCTTAGTAAGAAGATTTTAAAATAAAATAAGCATGAAAGAAACCAAACATATATCAAGATCAAGAGCACAGGAATCGTCTGCTGCTATAGAAAAAATGTACATTACAATGCGTCACTTGTTCAACCGTGGTTTTTACAAACCAATGGGAGTTTCCGGTGATAGTTTACGCGAATCATTATTAGCATTACGTCCGGAAATTTACGGAAATATAGGTGAAGAAAAAGTAGAATTAAATGGACTTTTGTACGTTATAGAACGTTTGCCAATTGGAATTGAACAATGTCGTTTTATCAATTTAACTTCAGACGAAGGATATTCTAAATCACATTTTCAGCCAATTGTTCCTCCAAAAAGAAGGAGAAACTGTTACCGAATTGATGAGGAACAAATGAACGTTGAAATTACTCGTGGACGTTCAGACATTTACGATATTTTGACACACTTGACTTTTATTTTTATCGAATCGCATAAAATTAAAAACAGGGTTTTATTAGATGATGGAGGAGAGGTTTCGCGCGATTGGCTTAAATTAGAACAGGCTGTATTGCAAACAAAGAAACTTTCTCAAATCGAAAAAGAAAAAGCAATCTCGCATGTTGCTAATATTTTAGCGCGAACTTTTGAAGAGGTTTTGGATATTTATGATGCTTTTGGATCAGAAAATGCTCCGGATCGTTTTCTGCACGTTATTTATTGGTTAGGGAAATTAGCAATTGAAGAAGTTATTGACAATAACAAACGTACCATTACTTTTAGTCCCGTATTAAGAGAGCGTTTAGGACATCATATTCATGGTGAAATCTGGGCTACCAACATCAAGGAAGTTCTTAAGGCAAATAACCTGCTAAAACGTCCAATTCATGTTATAAGTGCAAATATGCACAGTGTGATGAATTCAATTTTTGCAACACCCTTGTTGAAAACAAAATTCAAGGAGAAGTCTGATTTTTATATTTACGAAGAGTTAAGCAAATCAGGTGCAAAAGAAATTAGAGGAGTTGTAGAAGAACTGGCATTAAAAAATGGCATGATTTCGCTACCGGATAGTTCCGGAACGAATATCGATGTTCAGATTTTTGATACCGCAAAAATTGACTGGGCAAAAACCGCTTTTCCAAAAGCAAAACTGGAGGAAGAAAAACCGGTTATTATTGTTATGGATTATGCATTTGGTGAGCAGGCATATGAGACTATCGACGAACTTTTGAAACCGTTTAAAAAAGATACTTTATTGAATGTAAAATCAGTTTCGATCATGGGGAAAGCCGGAATTTTAGAGGGTGGAAAAGGAGATATCATGATCCCAACCGCACATATAAACGAAGGAACGGCTGATAATTATTTCTTTGAAAACGAATTAACCGGAGCTATGTTTGAAGGCAATGATATTGCTGTTTTTGAAGGAGCTATGGTTACAGTTTTAGGAACATCATTGCAGAACAGAGATTTATTGAAATTTTTCCATGAGTCTACCTGGGGTGTAATAGGTTTGGAAATGGAAGGTTCTTATTATCAGAAAGCGATTCAGTCTGCCTCTAAAATCAGAAAAAGTGTACCGCATGACATTAAGGTTCGTTATGCTTATTATGCATCAGATAATCCATTGGAAACAGGCAGTACCTTAGCTTCAGGCGGATTAGGTACGACCGGTGTAAAGCCAACTTATTTGATTACCATTAAAATTTTAGAACAGATTTTCAACGTAAAATAACCTATGAGTTTGAAGAAACTCATAGAAAGAATTAAAATTGATTTGGTGTAAAAAATCAATTCGTATTCGCATGAAGTATCTGGTTCGAGATTATTTTCAAATCAGTTACATTTGCGATGTATAAATAATTACTATGAAAAGAATACTTATTACAGGAGCAGCAGGATTTCTGGGATCGCATTTATGTGATCGTTTTATCAAAGAAGGATACTATGTTATCGGAATGGATAATTTGATTACCGGAGATCTTAAAAACATAGAACATTTATTCAAGTTAGAACATTTCGAGTTTTACCATCACGATATTACCAAGTTTGTACACATTCCGGGTGATTTAGATTATATACTGCATTTTGCTTCGCCGGCAAGCCCCATAGATTATTTAAAAATTCCAATTCAGACTTTAAAAGTAGGATCTCTCGGAACACATAATTTATTGGGATTGGCCCGTGTAAAAAAGGCCAGAATTTTAATTGCTTCTACATCCGAAGTTTACGGAGATCCGTTGGTTCACCCACAAACCGAAGAGTACTATGGAAACGTAAATACAATTGGACCACGAGGGGTGTATGATGAAGCAAAACGCTTTCAGGAATCGATCACAATGGCTTATCATACGTTTCATGGCGTAGAAACGAGAATCGTGCGTATTTTTAATACCTACGGACCAAGAATGCGTTTGAATGACGGACGTGTAATTCCGGCTTTTATCGGACAGGCATTACGTGGGGAAGATTTAACGATTTTTGGTGACGGAATGCAAACGCGCTCTTTTTGTTATGTAGATGATCAGGTTGAAGGTATTTTCAGACTGCTGCATTCAGATTATGTGTATCCGGTAAATATTGGAAATCCGGATGAAATCACAATTAAAGATTTCGCAGAAGAGATCATTAAACTAACAGGAACCAATCAAAAGGTAGTCTACCATCCATTACCAATAAATGATCCGTTACAACGCCAGCCAGACACTACAAAAGCAAAAGAGCTGTTGGGTTGGGAAGCAAAAGTAAGCCGCTCTGAAGGAATGAAGATTACTTATGATTATTTCAGATCACTTTCAAAAGAAGAGCTTTCAAAAGAAGAACACAAAGATTTTTCGAATTATATCAAATAATAATAAAAGAAAACGGGCATTATTCCAGAAATAATGCCCGTTTCTATTTTTCGGAAGCTGCTTAAAAAGCATTATTTTCGATGAGTTTTTTCATTTGCTGATCCAGATTAAAATGATTTTTTGCATGAAAAAAAATAGTCTTTTTCATTTTTTGAATTTCTTCTTTACCAAGTCCGGAGATCTCGATCAAAGTGGTGTTTAAATCCTGAAAGTTTTCAACGGGAACGACCCAGCCCAAGTTATTTTCGATTACTATATCTTCACCTTCACCGCCTCCAAAATAAAAAACAGGAAAACCCAAAGCACTGTATTCGAATATTTTTGAAGGAACAGATCCATAAATTCTCGTTTTAAGCGGAACAAGGGCAATGTCTAAGCTTTTCAAAGTTTCATGCAAAACGTTACGTTCTAACATTCCGTGAAAAACAATTTTTTTAGTTGGATTTTCATTAAGGTAATTCACAATCTGAGCTTTCTCAGCCCCGTCACCAAAAATATGAAGTTCGATGTTACTGTTTTCAAGTTTCATTTGTTGAATAAGTTCAAAAACACCTTGTGCAACCCCCAATAATCCGGCGTAGAATAATCTAATGGGTTCTCCGGAATTGTCTTTTTCCTCCAGGAAATTTTCAACAAAATGATCCGGATAATTGCGATACAAAAAGCATTTTTTTTCAGGAAAGATCGAATGAATATGAGTAATGATTTCGTTAGATTGCCCAAAAATGTGTGTGGCTTTTTGGTAAATAAACCGTTCAATAAAAAGCAAAATCTTGTGCGAAACACTATTTTTCTTAAGTACCTGTAATTCGATAGCAGCGGTAGGCCAAAGATCTGAAACATTCAAAATTATGGTTTTACGCTTCAGCCAAAGGACAAAAACAGAAATAAAAGAGAGCAGCAATGGTGGTGATTGTACAATAACTTTTTTAGGTGTTTTGGCAAATAATAAATAGAAGAATAAAGCAGTTGAAAAGGAAAGTGTCGAAACTATTCGTTTAAAGATATTCGGGCTGTTACTTGGATAAATCCAAAGGCGTTTTAATGTAATGTTCTGAATCTTCTCAGTAACAGAAAACCGGCCTTTGTATTCCGGAAATAATTCACCTTTCGGGTAATTTGGAAGCGGAGAAATTACCGAAACTTCATATCCATTTTGATTTAATTTTAAAGCAAGCTGTTCTATTCTATTGGCGGCAGCACCTTTTTCAGGTGGATAATAGTTTGATATAATCAGAATATCGTTCATTAGTTTTTATCCAATAAAATTGAAACAATTCGCTCAGATGCTTTTCCATCCCAAAGCTCCGGAATAGCACTTTTTCGTGGGCCATTTTTTAAGAATGAGTGAAATACCTTTTGTAAATTTTCTAAGGACGTTCCCACAATAGTGTTAGAGCCTATGGTTTCGGTTTCAGGACGCTCAGTGTTATTTCGCATTGTAAAACAAGGAATTCCCATTACAGTTGTTTCTTCAGAAATACCACCGCTATCGGTAATAACCGCAAAACTGTTTTTTACTAAATACATAAAATTCAGGTAACTTTGAGGCGCAACAAAAATGATGTTTTTAAAAGAAATTGCACGTTCTCCCAAAATAGCCTGTGTTCTTGGATGAATAGGAAACAGTATTTTTTTGTCAGTAACCAAATCATCAATTCCCTGAAGCAAAGCAATAAGAGAAGAAACCTCGTCGACATTTCCGGGGCGGTGTAAGGTTAGAACCACGTAGTTTTTTTCACTAAGCTGATGTTCTTCCCAAAAATCAGGAGGAGAAATTCTATTGATGTTTTGGTATAAAGTATCGATCATAACATTTCCCACGAAATGTACATTTTCAGGATCGGATCCTAATTTTAATAAATTTTCTGAGGCTGAAGTTGAGGTTGTAAAAAAGTAATCGGTAATACTATCTGTCAACATTCTATTGATTTCCTCGGGCATTGTTAAATCTCCGGAACGAATTCCTGCTTCAACATGCGCTACCTTGGTATTGCATTTTTTAGCTACGATTGAACATGCCATAGTTGAATTTACATCACCAACAACCAAAACCAAATCAGTAGGATTTTGAAGTAATTCCTTCTCAAAAGCAATCATAATTGCGGCAGTTTGCTCGGCCTGCGAACCGCTTTTTACCTCCAGATTTACATTTGGTTTGGGAATATTTAATTCTTCAAAAAAAGTATCACTTAAATTTTTATCGTAATGCTGACCTGTGTGAACCAATCGAAACGAAACATCAAAACCTTCATTTTGTTTGTTTTGTATAGCATTAATAAGGGGCGCTATTTTTATAAAATTAGGTCTTGCACCTGCGATTAGGGTGATTTTCATAGGTTAATTGAATTCTTTTTAAAACATTCTTTTGGCAAAAGTAAAGTTTAAATTGAATTCTTGGTCGATTGAGAGACTTTCTTCAATATCTAAGTGTAATTTTTGAGAATTAAGGAACTATTTTTTATATCCAATTTTCACTCTTTCACTTTCATTTTCTTTTTTTTCTGTTAATTCATCTAAATAAGAAAAAACCAATTCAATATTCTTATCATGATTTTCTAATTTCTTTTGAATCTGAAGAATATCAACTTTTATTTCAGTTGTATCCAAAAGCATTTGTCTCACTTTTGTGAAAATGCGCATGATCTGAATATTGGTTTGAATTGCTTTGTCACTTTTTAAGACACTTGAGAGCATTAAAATACCATGTTCAGTGAAAACAAAAGGTAATTTTCTGCTTCCGCCCCAACTTGAAGTCGCAATTTGCGACTTCAAGTTTTCAAATTCGTTTTCAGTAAGTTGAAACATGAAATCTGAAGGAAATCGTGATAAATTTCTTTTGACTTGTTCATTTAATCTTTTCGTTTCCACATCATAAAGCAATGCCAAATCACTATCTAACATTACTTTTTGATTGCGGATGTAATATATTTTGTTGGAAATAATTTCTTCAGAAAGTAAAGATTGATCCTTCATAAGTTTTTAATTATAAAAACAAATGTAGGATTTTATTTATATTAAAGATAAGATTTAAATTGTTTTAACTTTCCGCTTTTGCTTCTTTCTAAGACGTTTTTTCGGGTAAAACTAAAATTCAAATTTGGTTCTAAATACAGAGAAATTGCCTTTTTTATTTTTTGAATTTGAGATGCATTTAATTCAAGATCACTTACATATTCAATTTCAAAAGAGTCTAATTGCATTTGTTTGATGGTAAATTCTTTAACATTTCCGTCATCTTCAATAATGCTTTTGGTTACATAATAAAAAGTCAAACCGGGTGATTTTTTGCCGCTTGGGAGAGTCGCAATGTCGTTGGTTCTTCCAGTCAGTTTTTTTAGAATAGGCTTTTGTAGTGTACTTTTTTCGTCTAAAATTCCAATATCACCAATATCATATCTAATAAAGGGATGTGCTTTGTTGAATAAAGAGGTAATGACAATGCGGCCTTCATTACCATAAGGCAAAACCTGATTGTTTTCGTCTAAAATTTCAACAAACAGGGTTTCAGCATTTACTTGCCAATCGCCGTTTGGGTTTTCAAAAGCAATCAAATCCAATTCTGAAGCACCGTATTCATTGATAACCGGAATTCCGAATTGTTTTTCTAAAAGTTTTTTGTCCGATTCAAAAAGCATTTCGGAAGTGACAAAACAGGCATTTAAAGTAGGGCAAACTTCTTTTAAAATAAGGTTCTTTTGTTCTAAGTATTTGGCAAACAAAACGATTGAACTTGTATATCCGTTGATATAATCGAATTTTTTAGTTTTAAACTTTCGTAGAAATTTTTCGAGAACAGTATCGGATAAATCAAAAACCGGAAACCGGAAACGATGCGTCAAAAAATCCTTAATACGTTCTTTGTGATAGCCAATAAAATCCATCGGAATACCATAAAAACGAGCCTGATAGGAGTGATTAAAGTCGATATGGTACCAGCCGAAACGCATAAAAATAGAAGTCCAGGTTAGGGCATGGCAGTATCTATCTTTAGCAAAAATAAAGGGAGTACCACTGGATCCGGATGTTTTGTTGAGGTATATGTTTTTTCTGGAATAACCTTTTGAGAGTCTTTCTTCGAGCGGTTTTTGTAAATTTTGTTTGTTTAATATGGGTAAATTTTCCCATTTCAATTCGGTTATGTCCCCGATCAGTTCTTTATAAAATGAGTTATTTTCGAGATGAAAAGCTACAATTTCTTCTTTTTTCTGCTGAAGAAAGCGAACATATTGTTCTTCCGATAAATTCCTGATTTCATCCAATTCAGCTTTGGCTTTCTTTATCGGAAAACCATTTAATTGCAGTGAAATATCGAAAAGAGAAATCATTTGTGGTATTAATTTTCGTCAAAAATAATACTATCGAATTACTAACATAGAAGAATCAACAACTTTTTAAGATTTAATTATTTTTTACGTACAAAAGCAATTATTTTTGCACCACAACTAAATACAACTATACCATGACAATTTTACTATTGGGATCCGGCGGAAGAGAGCATGCTTTTGCTTGGAAAATGACTCAGAGTCCACTTTGCGAAAAACTTTTTGTTGCACCAGGAAATGCAGGAACGGCGGAAATTGCTACAAACGTTGCAATGTCTCCAACAGATTTTGATGCAATCAAAGCATTTGTAATTCAGGAAAATGTAAAAATGGTGGTCGTAGGACCAGAAGATCCTTTGGTAAAAGGGATTTACGATTATTTTAAAAACGACGAGAGTTTACAACATATTCCGGTTATTGGCCCATCAAAATTGGGAGCTCAATTAGAAGGAAGTAAAGAATTTGCCAAAGAGTTTTTAATGAAACATAATATTCCAACTGCGGCTTACGACAGTTTTACTGCCGAAACAGTAGAGAATGGATGTGCTTTCTTAGAAACATTACAGCCTCCATATGTTTTAAAAGCAGACGGTTTGGCAGCAGGAAAAGGAGTTTTGATTATTCAGGATTTAGAAGAAGCTAAAACAGAATTGAGAAACATGCTGGTTCACGAAAAATTTGGAGCAGCAAGTTCAAAAGTAGTAATCGAAGAATTTTTGGACGGAATAGAATTAAGCTGTTTTGTTCTGACTGACGGGAAAAGCTATAAAATTTTACCAACAGCAAAGGATTACAAACGTATTGGTGAAGGCGATACAGGTTTAAATACAGGTGGAATGGGAGCTGTTTCTCCGGTTCCTTATGTTGATGCTGTTTTGATGGAAAAAATTGAAACGCGTATTGTAAAACCAACTATTGAAGGTTTCCAGAAAGATGGAATTGAATATAAAGGATTTGTATTTATTGGTTTAATTAATGTGAAAAACGAACCAATCGTTATTGAGTACAATGTAAGAATGGGAGATCCTGAGACTGAAGTTGTAGTACCAAGATTACAATCAGATTTAGTTGAATTGTTCCTTTCAGTGGCCAATCAAAAATTAGACTCATTCGAATTAGAGGTTGATCCGAGAAGTGCAACTACAATTATGGTGGTTTCTGGCGGATATCCGGAAGATTTTGAAAAAGGAAAAGTAATTACAGGTTTAGAAAACGTTACTGATTCTATTGTTTTTCATGCAGGAACAAAAATAGAAGGTGAGATTATCGTTAGTAATGGAGGACGTGTATTGACCGTAACTTCTTATGGAGACGATTTCCAACAGGCCATAAAAAAATCTTACCAAAATATAGATAAACTAAATTTTGATAAGATGTATTTTAGAAAAGATATTGGCTTCGACTTACTTTAAAAAAGAGTGAGCTGTAGTATCTTGGTTTTCAGTTCCGGCGTCATCAAAAATGCGTAATTGTTTGATCCAATAAACGATTGCGCATGAACAGATGATCATAAAAATCCAGTTAATAGTATTAGCACCAAACCAGGTAACAAGTTCTAAACGACGTAAAAAATCAAGTGGTGCGAATAAAATGTTAACGAATAAGTACTGTATTCCTTCAAAAAAAGCTGTCATAATTTATAAAATTATATGTTATTTATTGTTGTGTAACGCATCGAAATCAGAATTCTGTTATTAGAATCTTTTTTCAACTTGTTGGTTTTCCTTTTTAAACAAGTATTATATTTACAATCACAAAAGTATAAAATATCCTTATGATAACAAGTGTTTTTAAAAAATCTACGCCATTAAATTATTCATTGGTCGTAATTTTGATACTGGTTTTCTTTTTTCTTTTTCAAATTCAGGAACCATCATGGATGAGTTCTTATTTTTTGGCGTTCCAAAAAGTGAGTTTGTTGTGCTTTATTTTGGCCTCTTTTTTCCTGATTAATTTTATCGTAAAAAAGAACGGACTCAGTAAAGACAATGGATACGCGATACTTTTTTACTTATTGTTTCTGTTGTTTTTCCCCACAATATTTAACAATGCCAATGTAATATATGCCAACTTTTTTGTACTCCTGGCACTTCGAAGATTAATTTCGCTGCAATCTTTGAAAGCTTCAAAAGAAAAAATATTCGATGCTTCATTTTGGATTTTAATAGCCTCTTTATTTCAATTTTGGTGTATTCTCTTCCTGATTTTAGTTTTTATCTCCATAGTTTTTCATGTTTCGAGAGATTATAGAAACTGGATTTTACCATTTATAGCGCTTGTGGCGGTATCGATTATCTTTTTATTGATCTCTTTAATCTTCCATATTGATATAACTGAATTTTTTCAGAAACGTGCTGTAATCGATTTTAACATTGATTATTTTAAGAGCAATTACGAAAACGGAGCACTTTCAATTTATGTGGCTGTAGCTTTATTTTTTGTGGTTTCGATGCTGATGACATTGTCTAATCGACCGCAAATAGTACATTCTTCATACAAAAAAGTAGTGGCATGTTTTTTTATTGCGGCCTTTGTGTACATTCTTTCAACAGATAAAAGCAACGATTTACTCTTTTTTAGCATTGCTCCTTTGACGATCATGGCAGCAAGCCATGTAGAGTATATGCAACAAAAACTGAATAACGAAATTGTTTTTTACGTGTTGATTTTGTGCAGTTTATTTACGTTTTTCTCACAGTTATAATTTACTTCCGTAAGCAAGATCGCCTGCATCACCAAGACCCGGAACAATGTAGTTCTTCTCGTTTAGCTTTTCGTCTAAAGCAGCTACCCATAAATGACAGTTTTCAGGAAGATTTTGCTCAAGAAAAGCAACACCCTCTGGCGCTGCGATAACCACTACAATATGAATCTCTTTTGGAGTTGCGTTTTGAATTAGTTTTTCGTGAACCGCAACAATAGACTGACCTGTTGCCAGCATTGGATCGAGAAGTAAAACCGTTTTATCGTTTATGTTTGAAACCGCTTGATATTCAACCCGGATTTCAAATTCGGCATCGTTATTTGGATGATACCTGCAAGCCGAAACAAAGCTGTTTTCGGCATGATCAAAGTAATTTAAAAAACCATTATGCAACGGTAAACCAGCTCTTAGAATGGAACATAAAACCAAATCACTTTCTATCTCGGTTGTTTCTTTAATGCCTAGAGGAGTTTGAATTTCGACATTTTTATATGCCAGATCCTTGCTCAGTTCATAAGCCATAATTTCGCCAATTCTTTCAATATTTCTTCGAAAACGCATACTGTCGTTTTGAACATTTACATTTCTGATTTGGCCTAAAAAATGATTTAAGACACTGTTGTTTTTGGAGATATAATGGATTTTCATAAGGAAATTTTAGAATTATGGATATATTGTAGTGCAATAACGAAAAATTAATCGTTTTCTTCACACCATAAAAGTATAAAAAGTATCTTTGTGACTCTAATAAATAAAGACATGTTTTCAAAATTAGCATATTCTGTTTTCGAACAAAGCATCAAAGATTATCACCAATTTGATAATGTTGATCAACCTATAAACAATCCTTACCCAAAGGATAAGTTTGAGCATTTATTGTATTTAAAAAACTGGATTGACACCGTTCAATGGCATTTTGAGGATATTATTCGTGATCCGCAAATTGATCCGGTAGCAGCGTTGACGTTAAAAAGAAGAATCGATGCTTCAAACCAGGAGCGTACAGATATGGTTGAATACATTGACAGCTACTTTTTGCAAAAATACAGTGATGTAAAAGTAAAAGATGGTGCAAAAATCAATTCTGAAAGTCCGGCATGGGCTTTTGATAGATTGTCTATTTTAGCTTTAAAAATTTATCACATGCATGAAGAAGCCACTCGTGCTGAAGCTTCACAAGAACATAGAGATAAATGTCAGGAGAAATTAAACGTGCTTTTAGAGCAAAGAAGTGATTTATCAACTGCAATTGATGATCTATTGACTGACATCGAAAATGGAGATAAATTCATGAAAGTGTACAAACAAATGAAAATGTACAATGACGATGAATTGAATCCAGTTTTATACCAAAACAAAAAATAATTTGGCAGAGTTGTCCAATAGAATAAAGCATATAGCCGTCATGAGACTATCCGCAATGGGAGATGTCGCCATGACGGTTCCTGTTTTACGCGCTTTTGTAAAACAGTATCCAACGGTTAAAATCACCGTAATATCGCGTCCGTTTTTTAAACCATTTTTTGATGGAATCCCAAATCTTGAGTTTTTTGCTTTTGATGAAAAAGAACGTCACAAAGGATTTGCAGGACTTTTAACATTGTACGCCGATGTAAAAAAACTTAAAATTGATGCTTTTGCAGATCTTCATAACGTTCTGAGATCTAAAATTGTAAGTCTTCTTTTTGCTTTAAGCGGAAAAAAAAGAGCTACAGTTGATAAAGGCCGTGATGGTAAAAAAGAATTAACGCGCGCCGAGAATAAATTTTTTAAGCAATTGCCAACCATGTTCGAAAGACACGCAAAAGTGTTTGAAAAACTTGGTTTTTCTTTAGATTTATCCAATCCGGAATATCCCGCAAAGGCAGAATTAAGTTCAGATATTGTAGAAATCATTGGCAACCAAAACCAAAAATTAATTGGGATTGCACCTTTTGCCCAATACGATTCTAAAGTTTATCCGCAAGATCTGATGCAGGAAGTTATTGCTAAACTGGCTGAAAACAAAGCGTATAAAATTTTACTTTTTGGAGGAGGAAAGAAAGAAATTGAAATTCTGGATTCGCTTTCAGAACCATTTGAAAATGTAATTAATATGGCTGGAAAAATTAAATTTCAGCAGGAATTACAGCTTATCAGTAATCTGGACGTCATGCTTTCTATGGATTCCGGAAACGCCCATATCGCTGCAATGCTGGGAGTAAAAGTCATTACACTTTGGGGTGCTACACATCCATATGCAGGTTTTTTACCGTTCGGACAAACTCTGGAAAATGCTTTGACTTCAGACCGAAATCAATATCCAAAATTGCCCACATCGGTTTATGGAAATAAAATCGTTGAAGGTTATGAAGACGCTATGAGGTCGATTTCTCCAAAAGATATAGTAGAGAAGATTCAGTTAAGCATATAATCCATTTAAATCATAGAGAAAATATCCAATGGTTTTCTTTTTGTTTTTATTGGCAACAATTACAACAAAATGATTTTCTTTTTCTGTAGAGAGCAAAATGTGCTCAAAATCTTCTGTTGAATTTCTGTATATTTTATGCACCAGTTGAGATTCTTTAACTTTGCTCGATAATATTTTGGCAGCTTTTAATTTGCTGATATAAGGCCAGATATTAAAAGTATTCTTATCAGAAGCCGTTATTTCGGTCATTTTACCAATCATTGTGGCACTATATTTCTCTTTGCTAAGTAATTTGGGACCTTTTTTATTTTGTTGTTTTTTAATGATAAAGTAGATACAAAAAAGAGCTGTAATTACAAAAAGTGCTATAAATGATAAACGAAGGATGTGATGTATTGTCATGATATTTAATATTTAAACGTGTTGACAAATTCGATTTAGCTCTACAAATCTCCGGAAGAATAGGAGATTGCGATTACTTTAATTTTACTCCTAATGTAATGAAAATTTAGCAATATTTTAGAAAAAAATCAGCTTTATTGTAATTGCAATTATAGCCAAATCTTCTCATCCCGGCATCTGCCATAAATATAACTTTTTAGATTCGAAATCGTGGCTTGATAATTTGGTGCTTCATAACCAAACCGTTCGTGTTCCATTTGTTCTTTTTCGATAGCATCGCAGCCTTTTATAACTTCTTTGAGCATATCCAGCATGGCGAGTTCTTTGTTGTTTGTTTTCTGAAATTTAAATTCTACAAGTTCATCCTGAAGTTCTTCACAATATTCCACAAGTTTCTCAACCTCAGGTTCCTCTAAAAGATATTCTTTATTTTTAAAAATTTCCTGTACCGATTTCATAACGTAATTTTTTAAGTCTCAAATTCCAATTTTACAAAGATTGCTAATAATTATAAAACAAAAAAAATTCCAAATCCCAATTGTAAGTTTGGAATTTGGAATTTGAATATTTTGACATTTTAACGACTAAACATCATCATAATCTACATAAATAGACTCTGAAGTTGGATGCGCCTGACAGGTTAAAATTAAACCTGAAGCAATTTCCTTATCGGTTAAAATCGAGTTTTTAGTCATTTCAGCACTTCCTGAAGTTACGCGAGCCAGACAGCTGCTGCAAATTCCACCCTGACAAGAGTATGGAGCGTCAATTCCTTGTTTTAAAGCTGCGTCAAGGATCGTTTGTTTTTGAGACATTTCGAATGAAACTTCGTCATCATCTACCAAAACCGTAATTTTAGTATGTCCTTCTAATGAGGTATTTATTTTATTTTCCTGCGTTGAAGAAGTAAAAAGCTCAAACTTAATAGCCGATTCTTTTACATTTTTCTCTTTCAGAATTCCCGAAACCGTATCAATCATTTCTTCCGGACCGCAAAGGAAAAATTTATCAAATTGCAGTTCTTTGTGTTTGTTGTTCAGAACAAAATTTACCGCCGATTTGTCGATTCTGCCAAACAAAGCATTTTCGGCTTTGGCCTGACTGTAAACATAATGCACAAAAAAGCGACCTACATATTGCAATTGCAAATCGTGTAATTCCTGATAAAAAATAGTTTCGTCTGGAGTTTTATTTCCGTAAACCAATACAAATGAACTTTTTGGTTCACTTTTTAAAACCGATTTTATAATAGAAAGAACAGGAGTAATTCCGCTTCCTGCTACAAAAGCTGCATAGTTTTTTTGTCTTTCAGCATCCGGTTCAAAAGTAAATTTTCCTTCCGGATGACCTACTTCAAGAACATCTCCTGCCTTAAGTCTCGTATTGGCAAACTGAGAAAACAAACCATTTTTTACTGCTTTTACAGCAATGCGTAATTCACCGCTTTCCGGTGCAGAGCAAATCGAGTAAGCACGACGAATCTCTTGATTGTCAAGAGTTAATTTTAAATTTATGTATTGTCCCGCTATAAATTTATAGTCGGGTTTTAGTTCTTCGGGAACATTAAAAAGAACAGAAACAGCATCGGCAGTTTCGCGCTTTACCTCTTTAATTATTAGTTTTAAGAATGAAGGCATGGTTGTATTTTTTATGCAAAAGTAGCAAACGACGGTTAATTCACAGGCACTAAGTTATTATTTTTAACTTTTTTTGTAACGTTTTCTTACATTTGATCACATACTAAGAAATTCAAAACAAATAACCATGATTAAAAAGTTTATTTATCTGGAATGGAAAGCCTTTGTTAGGTCTGCATCATTTGGCACAAGTGTCGTGATGAAAGTTTTAATAGGGTTTTTAATGGTCTACTTTTCCTTGCTTTTTGTTGGAGCAGGAGTAGGAGCATTTTATATACTGAAAAAAATGAAACTGGAGCCATTAGTAACGGTCAATCAATTTTTGATTTATTATTTTCTTTTCGACCTTGTCATTCGTTTATTGATGCAGGCAATCCCGGTGCTGAACATCAAACCTTTGTTGATTTTACCCTTCAAAAAACCAACCATCGTTCATTTTTCATTGGGCAAAACAGCTTTGTCTTTTTTTAACTGGGTTCACGCGCTCTTTTTTATTCCTTTTTCAATTGTGCTAGTTCTGGAAGGTTACGATCCTTTGGGGGTTGTCTTTTGGTTTTTGGCAGCGTTCTCCTTAATCTATATCAACAATTTTTTGAATATTGTTTTAAGTAATATTGATAAGTTGTTCGTTGTTTTTGTCGGAGCAATTATTGTTTTAGCAACAGCGCAGTATTATAAACTCTTTGATATTACCAGCTTTACAACGCCGGTTTTCCAGGGATTTTATGCGATGAAAGGATTGTTTTTGATTCCAGTCTTAATCTTAGTAGGGCTTTATCTGTTCACATTCAAATACTTCAAGAATAATTTGTTTTTAGATGCCGGACTTTCTAAAAAAGAAGACATCGCGAAAACGGAGAATCTTTCCTGGCTGAATCAGTTTGGAACTTTAGGAACGTTTCTTAAAAACGATATCAAATTGATTAAGAGAAATAAAAGATCAAAAACGACCATACTAATGAGTTTTTTCTTTTTGTTCTACGGATTAATCTTTTTCGGAAACACACAGCAGCCGGAAGTGATGAATATTTTTGCCGGAATATTTGTTTCAGGCGGATTTTTGTTTGTCTTTGGTCAGTTTGTACCTAGCTGGGACAGTTCGTATTACCAACTAATGATGACCCAAAACATTCCGTATCGCGGATACATCACTTCAAAATGGTGGCTGATTGTAATTGCCACTTTTATATCGACCATACTTTCTTCTTTCTACCTTTTCTTTGGATGGGAAATTTATTTAACCGTTGTTGTTGGGGCTGTTTATAACATAGGAGTCAATTCACATCTGGTACTTTTAGGCGGTGCTTTCACAAAAACACCAATCGATTTAAGTTCGGCAGGAGGTGCTTTTGGAGATAAAAAAGCATTTAATGTTAATGCCATGCTGTTAACGTTACCGAAGATATTATTGCCTTTAGGACTATATGCAATCGGACTTTATTTAGGAAACAAAACCATCGGATTAGCACTTGTAGCAGGTGCCGGAGTTTTAGGCTTTGTTTTTAAAGACAAGGTTTTTTCCCTAATCGAAAAAAGATATAAAGTAGAGAAGTACAGCACAATAAGCGCTTATAAACAAAAAAACTAATATGTTAATTTGAAAATGTGCCAATTAGAGAATTGATCGCATATAATTGAAAATCAATTGAATTAACGATTAAACCAATCAACAATTAAACTATTAAAAATGATACAAGTAAATCAACTTTCAAAAAAATATAACGGAACAACGGTTTTAAATATTAACAACCTTGAAATTCCAAAAGGACAGAGCTTTGGCTTAGTGGGAAACAACGGAGCAGGAAAAACTACTTTTTTCAGTTTATTACTGGATCTGATTCAGCCTTCAACAGGGAATATAAAAAACAATGATATTCAGGTAAATACAAACGAAAACTGGAAATCTTTTACAGGATCTTTTTTAGACGAAAGTTTCCTGATTGGGTATTTGACTCCTGAAGAATACTTTTATTTTATTGGAGATTTACGCCATCAGAATAAAGCGGATATTGATGCTTTGCTGTTGGAGCACGAAGAGTTTTTTAACGGAGAAATTCTGAACAACAAAAAATACCTGAGAGATTTATCGAAGGGAAACCAGAAGAAAGTGGGTATTATTGCAACACTTATTGGAAATCCTGAAGTTGTTATTCTGGATGAGCCTTTTGCAAATTTAGATCCGACAACCGTGAGCCGATTAAAAAAGATCATTAAAGATCTGGCCGATAATCCAAATGTTACCGTGCTGGTTTCCAGCCATGATTTGCAGCATACAGTAGAGGTTTGTGATCGAATTGTAGCCTTAAATAAAGGTGAAGTGGTGAAGGATATTCAGACTTCAGAAGAAACCTTACAAGAACTCGAATCGTTTTTTGCTGTATAAGTTTCTATATTTCAAAAAGAAGCGTATTTTTACAAGTCAATATACTAAAAATCCTTTTTAGAAGTTAATTGATATAAACTCTTTTCTATTGAAAAAGAATACTCTTAAATATAGTTTTTTCGTCGTTTTTTTATTCTTTTTGATAGCCTGTTCTACCAAGAAAAATACTTTTTTGGCCAGAAATTCCCACGCGCTTAGTACAAAGTATAACATTTTGTATAATGGAGGAATTGGTCTTGACAAGGGATTAAAGGCCATTCAGGCCAACAATCAGGATAATTTCTGGAAAATGCTTCCGATCGAAAAAATGCAGATCGATGAGAATTTTTCGGAAGCAGAAAAAGCGAAGAATGCAGATTTTGAAAAAGCCGAGACCAAGGCCACAAAAGCCATTCAGAAGCACTCTATGAATATTGGAGGAAGAGAGCGAAATTCACAAATTGACGAAGCCTATCTGATGCTTGGAAAGGCAAGATACTACGATCAGCGGTTTATTCCGGCTTTGGAGGCATTCAACTATATTTTGTACAAATACCCCAACAGCAGTAATATTTATACGGCAAAAATCTGGCGTGAGAAAACGAATATGCGCTTAGGCAATGATGCTATTGTAGTAAAAAACATCAACCTGTTATTAAAAAATACAGATCTGAACAAACAGACTTTTTCGGATGCAAATGCTTTATTGGCCGAAGCCTATTTAAATTTAGAAGAAAAAGACAGTGCAGTTGCCAAACTTAAAATTGCCGAGAAATTTACCAAGATAAATGAAGACCGCGCACGGTACCGTTTTATCTTAGGGCAGATGTATCAGGAAGCCGGAGTAAGAGACAGTGCCTTTTATTATTATGACGGTGTGATCGATATGAATCGAAAAGCCGATCGAAAATACATGATGCACGCCTATGCCAAAAAGGCTCAGCTGTTTGATTATAAAAACGGAGATCAGGATTTGTTTATAGAAATGTACAATAAGTTACTGGCAGATCGCGAAAACAGACCCTATCTTGATGTGTTATTTTATGAAATGGGAGTCTTTTTTGATAAAAATGATGAGCAGCAGGATGCCTTATTTTTCTATAATAAGTCACTGGGAAGAAAATCAAAAGACCCTTATTTGACTGCTTCGACCTACAGGAATATTGGGAATATGTATTTTAAGAATACCAACTATTCGGTGGCTGCTAAATACTACGACAGTACATTAGTAAAACTAGATCCTAAAACCAGAGAATTTGCGTTTATTCAAAAAAACAGAAAAAATCTGGACAACGTAATTAAATACGAAGCGATTGCAAAACGCAACGACAGTATTATTAAAGTTTACGGTTTGTCTCCGGCCAACAGAAAAAGTTATTTTAACGATTATATCGCAGCACTTAAAGAAAAAGATGAGGCGAAACGAATCTTAGAAGAAAAAGAAAAGGAAAAACTAGCCAATATTGATCGCAACACAAAGGCTGATGGAGGACCAACCGCTGTAAATCCGCAAGCAGTAGGAGGGACCAATCCTGGAATAGGGGCGTTTAATCCGCCATCAGGAAACGAAACGGCAAGTACAAGTACTTTTTATTTTTACAATCCTACGACAGTGGCTTACGGAAAATTGCAATTCAAGAAAGTATGGGGTAACAGAGTTTTAGAAGGAAACTGGAGACTGTCAGCTGTGAAATCAGCAAATACTGCAGCCTTAAATGATACTTTAAATAATAACGATGCAAACAAACTGAAAGACACCATTGTTATTGAAAAGTATACTACTGATTTTTACGAAAAAAAACTTCCTCAAACACAGGCTGCAATTGACAGCATTGGTGTAGAGCGTAATTTTGCGTATTACCAATTGGGACTAATCTACAAAGAGAAGTTTAAGGAATATGATCTGGCAAGCAATAAACTTGAACAATTGCTAAAAAACAAACCGGAAGAAAAATTGGTTTTGCCGGCGATGTATAATTTGTATAAAATATATCAAATTACCAATCCTGCACGAGCAGAGAGTATAAAATCGGATATCATAACCAACTACCCAAGTTCGCGATACGCACAAATCTTAAACAATACGAATGCAGGAGATTTAGCCTCACCTGATAAAGAATACCAAAAATGGTACAAATTGTATGAGGAAGAACAGTTTGATACCGTCTTAGATAACATTGACAACCTGATTAATCAATATTCGGGGGATGAAATTGTTTCTAAATATGAATTGTTAAAAGCCAATACTTTAGGTAAAGTAAATGGTTTGGCTGCTTATAAAAAAGGTTTAGAATCCGTTGCCGATAACTATCCGAACAGTGATGAAGGTAAAAATGCGCGTGAGATTTTAGAAAAGCAAATACCGGGCTTAGAAAAAATGGATTTTACTTCGGTGGATAGTAAAAACTGGAAGATTTTATATGTAATTCCTAATAATGATTCTGTAACCCGTAAAAAGATTGAAGAAGCAATTAGAGTATTTTTGTTAGTTGAAAACTATGAGAGGTTAACAACTTCTTTTGATAAATACAACAGAACCGAAAGTTTTGTGGTTATTCATGGTTTAAAATCAGAGGCTTACGCCAAAGATATTTCAGGAGTTTTTAGAGATGATAAAAAGTATAAAATATCAAATCCGGCAATTATTATCTCGAGTGATAATTACAAATTGGTTCAAATTAAAAAAAATCTCGAAACCTACTTAGCCCCAAAAACCCCATAATCATGTTTGACAAAGTAAAAAAAAACGGAACAGAACTTTTAGGAAAAACAAACCGAATAGTTGAAGGAACCTCTATTGTTGGAGATATCGTTTCTAAAGACGATTTTAGACTAGATGGTGAATTGATAGGAAATTTTACTTCGCAAGGCAAATTGGTTATAGGAGCCTCCGGTATTGTAAAAGGCGAAATTGTTTGCAATAATGCCGATATTGAAGGCGTATTTCAGGGAAAAATTAAAGTTTTAGAAGTCCTTAATATAAAAGCAACGGCACAGATTCATGGAGAAGTTGCCATCGGAAAACTGTCTATAGAACCAGGCGCGAATTTTACCGCTACCTGTACCATGTTAACTCATACTAAAGAAGTAACCCTAAAAGATGGAAAAGGAACCGAACAAAAACAAAAGGAACAAGTGGCTTCCACTTATTAACATTCCCGTTCAAATGGGAATTATAATTTTTTTATTTTCCTATTTTGGTACATGGCTGGATGAAAATCATCCGAGCCCAAAACTATCTTACAACACCATTTTTGTAATGATTGGGGTCGGATTAGCACTATATAATGTTATTCGCCAGGTTAATGAAATCAATAAAACAAAGTAATTGATCTATTTAGCAGCTTTAAATAAATAGTGCATCTTTGCAGAAAATTATTTCAAATGTTAGTAAAAAGCTACAAACCCATTTTATATTTATTCTTCTTTGCATTGGCCGCTTATGTAGTGCACAAAGCATTATTTTTAGTTTTAGACATTAATGCCCAAAATTTTTATTACCGTATAGAATTTTTGTATTTGATTTTTTTCGGGCTATCTGCGCTTTTATACCTTATATTATTAATAGTAAAGAAAAAGAACTTTGAAGTTATTGGTATGGCTTTCCTGTTCGGAACCTTTACACAGATGTTAGTAGGATATCTAATTTTAAGGCCTATTTTGGAAAACAAAAGCGGTGAGGTGATGGTTGAAAAAATCAATTTTTTTATAACATTTATTTTGTTTTTGTTATTTGAGACGCTTTTAACTGTCCGATTATTAAATGAAAAGCGTTAAAATAGGGATTCTGTAAAACAACGTTCAAAAATAATTTTTCATATCCTTTTGAATATTAATAAAAAATGTACCTTTGCACCAAATTTTAGAAACGTAAAAAATAAGATTTTTAACAGATATGGTGATTTCAAACAAACCGCTCAAATTTATTCTTGCAGCTTTAGTAGCTTGTTCTCCAGTAATGGGTTTTGCAAATTCAGAGAATGACTCAACGCATGTACATACTGAGGCCGCTCATGAAGAAAAAGTAATTTCACACAACGCACCTTCGGAAGGTGAGCACGCAGCTCTAGATCCAAAAGCAAAAGTGGACGCTTTTATTGATCATCACTTACAAGATTCTCATGATTTTGTTTTCTTTTCAGATGAAAAAGAAAATAAACAATATGGTTTTCCATTACCAGTAATTCTTTTTGACGGAGGTTTGAAAATTTTCTCTTCTTCAAAATTACACCACGGTGAAGCTGTTGCTGAAGTTGACGGAAACTTTTACAAATTGGTTCACGGTAAAATTTACAAAACAGATGCTGCCGGAACGATTAATTTAGATCATCACGGACATCCGGAAAACGAAAAGCCATTAGATTTTTCTATTACTAAAAATGTAGTGTCAATGCTTTTTGTTTCGGTACTATTATTTTTAATGTTTACCGGATTAGCAAAATCATACAAAAAAGGACCAATCCCAACTGGATTTGGTAGAGTATTAGAACCGCTTATTATTTTCATCAGAGATGAGATCGCAGTTCCAAATATTGGAGAGAAAAAATATAGAAAATTTATGGGTTACCTGTTAACTGTATTTTTCTTTGTGTGGTTGTTAAACTTATTAGGTATGACTCCACTTGGAATTAACGTTACAGGAAATATTGCAATCACAGTTTGTTTAGCTGCGTTTACTTTTATCATTACTCAGTTTAGTGCAAACAAAGATTATTGGGGACACATTTTCTGGATGCCAGGAGTTCCTGTTCCGATGAAAATTATTTTAGCTCCAATTGAAGTCTTAGGAACATTGACAAAACCATTCGCATTATTAATTCGTTTGTATGCAAATATTACGGCAGGTCACGTAGTAATTATGAGTTTGATCGCTATGATTTTCGTAGGTAAAAATTTAGCAGCAGATTTACCAATCTCTCTAGGGTTAACCTTATTTATTTCGGTAATCGAAATTTTAGTTGCATTTTTACAGGCATTCATTTTCACAATGTTATCTTCATTGTTTATTGGTATGGCAGTTGCTGACCACGATCATGACCACGGTCACGGTCACGAAGACAATGTTATTATTTAATTTAGAAGTTTAATTTTATATATATAAATACTTATGGGAACAATTCCAACTTTAGTAGGTGCAGGTTTAGTAGTAATCGGTGCTGGTTTAGGTCTAGGTAAAATCGGTGGATCTGCTATGGACGCTATTGCTCGTCAGCCAGAAGCTGCTGGTAAAATTCAAACTGCGATGATTATTATCGCGGCTTTATTAGAAGGTTTAGCATTTGCTGCTTTGATCTTAGGAAAAAACTAATAAAGAAAAAACTAACAACATCTTTAACGGTTGGTTAAAGGTGTTGTTACTTTTAAAAAAAGAAATTAAATATTTAATATAGTTATAAAATGGATAAGTTAATTAACGATTTTTCATTCGGTTTATTCTTTTGGCAAGCGCTAATCTTGTTGGTTTTGATTTTACTTTTAGTAAAGTTTGCCTGGAAACCAATTATGGAATCTATTACAGCAAGAGAAGAAGGTATTAAAAATGCATTACTTTCTGCAGAAAATGCAAAGAGAGAAATGGAAAACTTACAAGCTGACAATCAAAGAATTTTGAATGAAGCTCGTTCAGAGCGTGACGCGATGCTAAAAGAAGCTCGTGAAATGAAAGAGAAAATGATTGCTGATTCTAAAAACGAAGCACAGGAAGCTGGTCAAAAAATGATCGAGCAAGCTAAAGCTGCTATCGAAAGTGAAAAGAATGCTGCTATGGCTGAATTGAAATTACAAGTTTCAACTTTATCATTAAGCATCGCTGAAAAATTATTGAAAGATGAATTATCTAACAAAGAATCTCAAACTAAATTAGTAGAGAAAATGTTAGGTGACGTAAAGCTAAACTAAGATTATGGCAAGTACAAGAGCAGCAATTCGTTATGCAAAAGCAATTCTGGACTTAGCAAACTCTAAAGGTGTTGCCGAAGCTGTCAATAACGATATGAAGTCAATTGCAACAGCAATTGAGAGTAATTTAGAATTGAGTACCTTTATTCAAAACCCAACTACAAAAGTTGAAGTGAAAGAAAGTGCTCTTCTGGAAGTTTTCGCAGATGTAAATGGTGTAACTAAAGGGTTATTTCATTTATTGTTTGAAAACAAAAGATTTGAAATTCTGGAAGCTATTGCTTTAGAATACAAAAAAATATTTGACGAAGGTAACGGTGTTGAAGTAGCAAAAGTTACAACAGCAATTCCAATGGACGCGGCTTTAGAAGCTAAAGTTTTGGCAAAAGTTGCTACTTTATCAGATAAAAAAATAACAATTGAAAATACAGTAGATCCATCCATCATTGGAGGATTTATTTTAAGAATAGGTGATCAACAATACAATGCTTCTGTTGCAAACAGATTGCAGGTATTAAAAAGAGAGTTAAGTAATTAGTTTTATTACACATAAAAGTGTCTAAATTATAAATTAAGATGGCGGAAATCAAACCTGCTGAAATTTCAGCAATATTAAGAAAGCAAGTAGAAGGTTTTGAATCTGGTGCTACGCTAGAGGAAGTAGGAACAGTACTTCAAGTTGGAGACGGTATTGCTCGTATTTACGGGCTATCGAATGTACAATATGGTGAGTTAGTTGAATTTGACAACGGACTTGAAGCTATTGTATTGAACCTTGAAGAAGACAATGTTGGTGTGGTACTTTTAGGACCATCAACTGGAATCAAAGAAGGTTCAACAGCAAAAAGAACGCAACGTATTGCTTCTCTTAAAGTAGGTGAGCAAATGGTAGGACGTGTAGTAAACACTCTTGGTTTTCCAATTGATGGAAAAGGACCAATTGGTGGAGACTTATATGAAATGCCTTTAGAAAGAAAAGCACCTGGTGTTATCTTCCGTCAGCCGGTAACTGAGCCATTACAAACAGGAGTAAAAGCAGTTGATGCTATGATCCCGGTTGGTCGTGGACAACGTGAGCTTGTAATTGGTGACCGTCAAACAGGTAAATCAACTGTTTGTATCGATACAATCTTAAATCAAAAAGAATTTTACGATGCAGGAAAACCTGTATTTTGTATATATGTTGCAATTGGGCAAAAAGCTTCAACTGTAGCAGGAATTGCTAAAATGTTAGAAGAAAAAGGTGCAATGGCTTATACAGTTATTGTTGCAGCTAATGCTTCTGATCCAGCTCCAATGCAAGTTTATGCTCCTTTCGCAGGTGCAGCAATCGGAGAATATTTTAGAGATTCAGGTCGTCCGGCTTTAATTGTTTATGACGATTTATCTAAACAAGCTGTTGCTTACCGTGAGGTTTCTCTTTTATTAAGAAGACCACCGGGACGTGAGGCTTACCCTGGAGACGTTTTCTACTTACACTCTCGTTTATTAGAGCGTGCTTGTAAAGTAATTGCTGATGATGGAATTGCTAAAAACATGAACGATTTACCAGATTCTATCAAGTCTATCGTAAAAGGTGGTGGTTCATTAACTGCATTGCCAATTATCGAAACTCAGGCTGGTGACGTTTCTGCATACATCCCAACAAACGTAATTTCGATTACAGATGGTCAGATTTTCCTTGATGGAGATTTGTTCAACTCTGGAGTTCGTCCTGCGATCAACGTAGGTATCTCTGTATCTCGTGTTGGAGGTAATGCTCAGATTAAATCAATGAAAAAAGTTTCCGGAACTTTAAAATTAGACCAGGCTCAATTCCGTGAATTGGAAGCTTTCGCTAAATTTGGTTCTGACTTAGATTCAGTTACTTTAAACGTAATTGAAAAAGGAAGAAGAAACGTTGAAATCTTGAAACAAGGTTTGAATGATCCTTATCCTGTTGAAAATCAAGTAGCTATTATCTATGCAGGTTCTAAAAACTTACTAAGAAACGTACCTGTAAATAAAGTAAAAGAATTTGAAGCTGATTTCTTAGCTTACTTAAACAGCAAACATAAAGATACGCTTAACGCGTTAAAAGCTGGTAAGTTAGATGACAACATTACTGATGTTATCGAAAAAGCAGCAAAAGAAATTTCAGCAAAATATAACTAATTAGATAATTAGTAAATTAGATAATTAGAGAATGTTTCTGCATTTTTTAATTATCTAATTTTCAAATTGTCGCATTTTCTAATTAATAGATGGCAAATTTAAAGGAAATCCGTAATAGAATTACTTCCGTTTCATCGACGATGCAAATTACATCGGCTATGAAAATGGTTTCTGCTGCAAAGCTTAAGAAAGCACAAGATGCAATCACTGCAATGCGCCCTTATGCCGAGAAATTAACGGAGTTGTTGCAAAATCTTTCCGCTACACTTGATGGTGAAGTTGGAGGTGATTACACTACACAACGTGAAGTAAAAAAAGTATTGCTTGTAGCTATAACTTCAAACAGAGGTTTATGTGGTGCATTTAATACTAACGTAATTAAAGAGGTTAAGAGTCGTACCGATTTTTATGCCGGAAAACAAGTGGACGTTTTTGCTATTGGTAAAAAAGGAAATGATGTTTTAAGCAAAACACATAAGGTACACGGTCATCATAATGCAATTTTTGATCATTTAACTTTTGAAAATGTTGCCGGAATTGCTGATAATTTAACGGAGAAATTCTTGTCTGGAGAATACGACAGAATCGAATTGATCTACAATCAGTTTAAAAATGCTGCGACACAAATCGTTCAAACAGAACAATTTTTACCGTTAGCGCCAATTAAATCTGATACAGCAGTTTCTACAGGAGATTATATTTTCGAACCTTCAAAAGAAGAAATCGTGTTGACTTTGATTCCAAAATCATTAAAAACACAATTATATAAAGGAATCCGCGATTCATTTGCTTCAGAACACGGAGCACGTATGACAGCAATGCACAAAGCAACTGACAACGCTACTGAATTAAGAAACCAATTGAAATTGACTTACAACAAAGCACGTCAGGCTTCTATTACAAACGAAATCTTAGAGATCGTTGGTGGAGCGGAAGCTTTGAACGGATAAGAACATTTCAGTATAAGAAAAAGCAAAAGAGCCGACATAGCAATGTCGGCTCTTTTTATATATAGGGGGTCGTTCTTTTTACATCGTTATTATAAAATGGTGATTCTCAATTTAGTCAAAAAAGGAGAATCAATACCATTTTATAAAATCACCTATAGCTTTGTCTTTTATGGGAACAAACTAGCTTTATTAGTCCCGGTGCTCTGTTTTTTTTAAGGGTTACATTTCAGCAGAATCAATCCCTGTGCTTTGTCTTTTATAGGAACAAACTAGCTATATTAGTCCTAATGCTTTTCTTTTTTTGAAGGGTTGTATTCTAGCTTTTCATTCCCTTTGATACAAAGTTAAGATAGGAGTGGCTTTGAAAATTTATAGAATTTTCAAACTTTTTTATACATTTTACAGGTGCAGTTGCATCCCAAATTTGTGAGGAGCAATGAAAAAAATTGAGTATTTTTGAAATCTATTTTTTTTAAACAATGAAACTACAAATACAAGAACTCACTACAGTCGAAGAAATGCTGGGACAAATTGAAACCATGCGATTTCTTTATCCAAAGCTTACCGTTGAAAAGTACACCGCCTATCTTTTAGACATGATTCCTCATAACTACATCCAGATCGGAGTTTTTGAAGATGGAGTTTGTTTGGGAATTACCGGTTGCTGGTCGGGTACAAAACTATGGACAGGAAAATATCTCGAAATAGACAATTTTGTTGTAAATCCTGAGGTTAGATCAAAAGGTATAGGCAAATTACTAACGGATTATATCGAACAAAAAGCTTTAGATTTAGATTGCAGCAGTATCGTTTTGGATGCTTTTACCGGAAATTTTGCTGCACATCGTTTCTATTACAATCAAGGATACGGACCAAAAGGTTTCCACTTTGTTAAAATTTTGGACGAAAAAAAATTAACCCAATAAAATAACCGGCAAGTTTTTTTATTGAACCTACAAAATCAATAATAAACCAAAGAATTGGTTATTTTTGTTTTATAAATTTTATTACAGACATATTTTGGGATTATATAAAAATCTATTCAAACAAACTGCTATTTACGGACTAGCGACGGTTTTGCCGAGAATGCTAAGTTTTCTATTAGTGCGATTATATACTGGTATTTTACCAACTGCAGAATACGGTGAGGTATCCATTGTTTTGTCTTGGATGGTTTTCTTTAATGTGGTGCTTTCCTATGGAATGGAAACAGCATTTTTTAGATTTTATAGTGCCGAAGAAGATAAGAAAAATGTAATAGCAACGTCAACCATTTCGATATTTTGGTCGTCCATCATCTTCTTGTTTGCCGCCTTAATTTTTAGAAATACTCTGGCAACTCTGGCCGAAGTGGATGTGCAGTACATCACCTATACCGTGTGGATCCTGGTGTTAGATGCTTTGGTTTTAATTCCTTTTTCTAAATTAAGAGCCAATCAGCGGCCTATGGTTTATGCGGCCATTAAAATTGGTAATGTAATAATCAACTTATTGCTGAACATTTTTTTCCTGATGTATCTTCCTAAACTGGCAGCATCAAACCCGAATTCTGTTTGGGATAATTTGTATGTTGAGAATTTCCAGATTGCCTACATATTCATTGCAAATCTGATGGCAAGTTTAGCCACTTTTATTGTGCTTTCACCAAACTATCTTTCGCTTGGACGAAAATTTGATCCGGTACTTTGGAAAAAAATGATGAAATACGGATTGCCTATTTTAGTTGCAGGACTTGCATTTGCGGTTAACGAACATTTCGATAAAATTTTATTGGGCTATTTGTTACCGGAGAATCTTGCAAAATCGGAGGTTGGTGCTTATTCCGCCTGTTACAAACTTGGATTGTTTATGGTTTTGTTTGCAACAGCTTTTAGATTAGGTATAGAACCTTTCTTTTTCAGTCATGCAAAAAACGAAAACGCACCTCAGACCTATGCCGTAATTACTAAATATTTCGTCATTCTGGGTTCGTTGATTTTATTGGGAGTTATTGTATTTGCCGATGTTTTAAAATATTTATTACTCGATAATAAATCCTATTGGGAAGCAATGAAAGTAGTGCCGTTAATCATTCTGGCGAATTTCTTTTTGGGAATTTACAACAACCTGTCGGTTTGGTATAAACTAACAGACAAAACACAAATAGGGGCTTATATCTCAATCGTAGGAGCAATTGTAACACTGGTTTTAAATTATGTTTTAATTCCAAAATACAGTTATTACGGTTCTGCAATTGCGACCATTTCTGCTTACGGAAGTATGATGCTGATTTCTTATATTTTAGGAAACAGATACTATCCGATACCTTATGATATGAACAAAATTGGAGCTTATCTGGGAATTTCAATTGTATTTTCGGCTATTTCTTTTTATGGATTTAGAGAAAATTATTTTGTTGGAATCCCATTATTTTTAGGCTTTGTCTATTTTGTGTATCATAACGAAAAACAAACGATCAAAGGAATCATGAATAAAAAGTAACAGCACTTTTTAATCTTTTATAATAAAAATGAAAATACAAATTATCAATAAATCACAGCACGCTTTACCCAACTACGAAACGATCGCTTCGGCGGGAATGGATTTGCGTGCCAATTTAACGGAAGTTATTACGTTAAAACCTTTAGAAAGAACCATTGTAAAAACCGGACTTTTTATAGAGTTGCCTATTGGCTATGAAGCACAGGTGCGACCAAGAAGCGGATTGGCTGCGAAAAAAGGAGTAACCGTTTTAAACTCTCCGGGAACCGTTGATGCAGATTATAGAGGCGAAATAGGCGTAATTTTAGTAAATTTATCCAATGAAGAATTTGTAATTGAAAATGGAGAGCGAATAGCACAACTTATAATCGCAAAGCATGAAAGAGCGGAGTGGATTGAAGTTAAAGAGCTTTCTGAAACCTCAAGAGGAGAAGGTGGATTTGGCAGTACGGGAGTGAAATAGTTTTCAGTCGCAGTCACAGTAATCAGTTTTAATACATTACGATTAAGAATTTTAAATTACAGTATAAATAACCAAACGAAGAGGATTTTTTAAATCTTCCCATTAAAATAAATAAAAAGAAATGAAGATAATCGTTCCAATGGCAGGTCGTGGATCAAGACTTAGACCACATACTTTAACCGTTCCAAAACCATTAATTCCTGTTGCAGGTAAATCGATCGTGCATCGATTGGTGGAGGACATTGCTAAAATCTTAAAAGAACCAATCGAAGAAGTTGCTTTTATTTTAGGAGACCCGGCTTTTTTTGGAGACGATCTTGTAGCAAGTTTAGAAGAATTAGCAGGAAGTTTAGGAGCTAAGGCTTCCATCTACCGTCAGGATTTACCTTTAGGAACAGGTCATGCAATTATGTGTGCCAAAGAATCATTATCAGGTCCGGCAGTAATTGCTTACGCAGATACTTTAATCAGAGCCGACTTTGAATTAGATCCTTCTGCCGATGCTGTTATTTGGGTGAAACAAGTAGATCAGCCGGAAGCATTTGGTGTTGTAAAATTAAATGCCAATAATGAAATTATAGAATTAGTAGAAAAACCAAAAGAATTCGTTAGTGATTTAGCGGTTATTGGAATCTATTATTTTAAAGAAGTAGGTGATTTGAAAAAAGAACTTCAGGGAGTTTTGGATAACAACATCCAAAATGGTGGAGAATATCAGATCAACGACGGAATTAAAGCAATGATGGCTAACGGTAAAGTTTTTAAAACCGGTAGTGTTGATGAATGGATGGATTGCGGAAATAAAGATGTTACCGTTGAAACCAATTCAAGAATGTTAGGATTCTTACATAATGACGGTGAACATTTAGTAGATTATGATGTGAAACTAGAGAATTCTACCATCATCCCACCGTGTTACATTGGTGAAAACGTAGTGTTGAAAAATGCAACAGTTGGTCCAAATGTATCCATTGGTAAAGGCTGCCACGTTGTAGACAGTTCAATCAGCAACAGTTTGATTCAAACCTATTCTCAAATAAAAAATGCGCATCTTGACAATGCAATGATTGGTAATCATGTTGTTTATGATGGTAAATTTACCAGCGTAAGTATTGGTGATTATTCGGTTTTAGAATAGCGTAGGAGTTGGAATAGATTCGTTTTTGTTTAAAAAATAAATTTTAAAAATGATACAAAAAGGAGTTATCGCAATTTTATTTTTCGTTTTGCTTGGCAACCCAATTTCGATTATGGCTCAAACAGAACCGGAAGATATTGCTATGGCAACCGATGAGTATCAGGATGCTTTTTATGAATCATTAAAACAAAAAGGAATTGAAAATTATGATAAAGCCATCGCCTCATTGCAGAAATGCATCAAGTTAAAACCTAATGATGCAGTGGCTTACTTTGAACTCGGGAAAAATTATCTGTCTTTAAAAGATTATCGAAGTGCACAGGATTCATTTGAAAAAGCAACTCAGCTCGATCCAAAAAATAAATGGTATTGGCTGGGAATCTATGACGTAAGTTATGAAACCAAAAATTATCCTTTAGCAATTGAAACGATTCAGAGAATAATTGCTTTTGATGAAGAGTACAAAGACGATCTGATTTCGCTGTATATGATTACCAACCAATTTGATAAAGCATTGGTGGCCATCAATGAAATGAATGATAAGTTTGGGAAATCGGAAGATCGTGATCGATACAAATTGCAGATTTTATCTCAGGGAAAATACCAAAACGCAGAAATTGATAACCTAATTAATCAGATCAAACAGCATCCAAAAGAGGAATCAAACTATGTAAATCTGATTTTTTTATATTCAAAAGCAGAAGAAACAGATAAGGCGCTTAATGTTGCGAAACAACTGGCTAAGGAAATTCCAACTTCAGAATGGGCGCAG
Source organism: Flavobacterium sp. N502536 (assembly GCF_025947345.1). NCBI lineage: Bacteria > Pseudomonadati > Bacteroidota > Flavobacteriia > Flavobacteriales > Flavobacteriaceae > Flavobacterium > Flavobacterium sp. N502536. The sequence continues at coordinate 1,799,724 of NZ_CP110011.1, forward strand.
GTAAGTTTGTTTAAAGTGTACCTGGACGCCAATCAGGCCGATAAGGCAATTAAGGCGATGAATGTAATTTTGGCAAGTTCAAAAATTGATTCAAAAATAAAACACCGTACGTTAAATGAGTTTTTGATTTATGCGAACAAGAACCCACAGTATGCAGCGGATTTAGAGAAAGCGATTTCTTATTTTGATAATGATTCGAGTGTTGATGTGGCGAAAGAAATTGGAAAATTTTATCACAGCAAAGGTCAGTTTGAAAATGCGATTAAATATTATGTAAAGGATTTAAAAGCCAATTCAGAAACAGACCGTGAAACTAATTTGCTTTTACTTGAAGCATATGCGCAGTCCAAACAGTTTGAACCGATGACCAAACGGGCAATGAATATGATTGAGATTTATCCAAGTCAGCCGCAATTTTACTATTATGCCGGTTTAGGAAATAATCAGTTGAAGCAATTTAAAAATGCAAAAACCGTTTTAGAAATGGGGCTTGATTATGTGGTAGAGGACAAAACACTCGAAGCAAATTTTAATATTCAGTTAGGAGAGGCTTACAATGGTTTGGGAGATGCCAAGAAAAAAGAGGAATACTTTTTGAAGGCAAATGAATTATTAAAGAAAAAAAAGTAAAGAACAGGTGCAGATGAAAAAATATATAGCGATAGCAGTACTGTCGGTTTTCATGATTTCTTGTAAATCAAAGGCAGTCGCTGTGCAGAACAATAATAGCGAAGTAAAAGAAGTTACTCCAAAAGAAGAAAAAAAGGTAGTAGAGAATCATTATAACAATAAGTTAAATTTTTCGACGCTGTACATAAAAGCCGGAGCGCGATATGTTGACGATAAACAAAGTCAAAATGTTACGGCCGAGATTAAAATTGAAAAAGACAAACAAATTTTAGTAAGTGTTCGTTTTCTGGGGATTACCATGGCAAAAGCTTTGATTACCCCAACAGCAGTAAGCTATTACGAGAAAATAAACAGTACCTATTACGAAGGCGATTTTACAAGTTTAAGCAAATGGCTGGGAACCGAATTGGATTACAGTAAAGTTCAGAATTTATTGGTTGGTGAAGCCTTAGATGATTTGAGAAAAGGGAAATATGCACAGACCATCGTAGACAACCTTTTTCGTTTAGAAGATGAAAAAGATTCTAATTTGAAAAAGACATTCTATCTGGATGGCGAAAAATACCTGTTGCAAAAAGAAGAAATCTCACAGCCGGCAGAAAACAGAATGTTGCAGATTTCTTATGCCGACAGTAAAGTTTTCAATCAGGGAACACTTCCAACAAGTGTTGAAATCAGTGCGATTCAACCAAAAGGAAAAACAAATATTAGTTTGAATTACAATAACATTTCATTTAATGAAGAACTTTCTTTCCCTTACAGTGTGCCAAGCGGTTATAAGAAAGTTATAATTAAGTAAATTTGCAAAAAGAAAATATAAACATGCCAAAATTTCTCCTAAGCCTAATTTTTATATGTGCCACTACTTTTATGTGGGCGCAAGATTCGCAACAAGAAAAACTGGAACAGCGTAAAGCTCAAATTCAACAGGAAATTAGAGACAATGAAAAAATGTTGCAGTCGGTAAAGAAAAAAGAAAAATCGGCAGTAAATGTTTATTTAATTCAGGCCAATAAAATAAAGCTGAAAGAGAAGCTGATTAATACTACGGCAAAGCAGGAAAAACTTTTGAGCAATGATATGTATATTAATCAGGTTAAGGTTAATAAACTGAAAAAAGAACTGGAAGTACTAAAAGCGGACTATTCTAAAATGATACTTAAATCATACAAGAGCCGTTCGGAGCAAAGTAGAGCCATGTTTATTTTATCTTCAGAGAGTTTTTTACAAGCCTACAAAAGAGCACAATATTTAAAACAATATACCAATTTCAGAAAAAACCAGGGATTGGAAATTCAATCCAAAACGGCACAGCTGGAAGATTATAATGCGAGACTGAACGGTCAGCGTATTGTAAAGAAAAAGATTATTGCTGAAAATGAAAAAGAAAAACAAAGTTTAGAAACTGAAAAGAAAGAGCAGCAAAAATTAGTTAATTCGATTAAAAAGGACAAAAATAAAATTATTGCCGATACCAGAAGTAAACAACAGGAAGCCAAAAGAATTGACAGACAAATTGATCGTTTGATTCGTGAGGCAATTGCTGAGGCCAACAGAAAAGCGGCCCTGGAAAGAGCAAAAGAAAACCCGGGATCGACAGTCTCTAAAACTCCGGTTTCATCGTCTAAAATTGCATTGACTCCGGAAGGAAAAATTTTGGCGGCCGATTTTAAAGCAAACAGAGGAAAATTGCCTTGGCCGGTAGAAAAAGGATTTATTTCACTAGGATATGGTGATCAGCCACATCCGCTTTATCCGTCACTAACGGTACACAATTCAGGAGTTGAGATTACTACCGAACAAGGAGCCAGTGCACGTGCTGTATTTGAAGGAGTAGTATCGAGTGTAATTGTTTTATCGCCAATCAACAGAGCCGTTATGATTCAGCATGGAGATTATTTTACGGTTTATCAAAATCTTAGTCAGGTTTTTGTTGAGAAAGGTGACAAAGTAAATGTAAAACAAAGCATTGGAAAAGTGAGAACCAGTGGTGACACCGGAAAAACAATCATTAAATTCTTAATTCTTCAAAACACATCCAATAATAATCCGGAAGGATGGCTGCAAAACAGATAAAGCTATTGGGTTCAGAATTTAAAAAAATCCCTTTCACGAATATGATTCAGTGAAAGGGATTTTTTCTTGTTTTAAAAGCCTAAGCTGAAAGAAAAGCACTTGTTCAATTTTGTATGGGAGTTTTCAGTCCGCATAATTTCCAACTTTTCTTTAAAATAAGGGTTTTTTTTGAAAGAAAGTGAACCTGAATACAAAAATCATCCTATTGTTCATTTGAAATTGTATCGATTGAAATTTAAAAATAGTATTTTTGCAGTATGGAAACAAACAGACAGAAAAAAATAGGCGGTGTCATCCAAAAAGATTTGGTTGATATTTTGCAAGGTGAAGTGCGAAAAAACGGAATCACTAATTTAGTAATTTCAGTATCCAAAGTTAGTGTTACTTCAGATTTATCTGTGGCGACAGTTTATTTAAGCATTTTTCCTCAGGACAAAGCAAAAGAAACTTTAGAAGGTATAAAGTCAAATACAACTTTAATCAAACATGATTTATCACAACGTGTGCGTTTGCAATTACGTCGTGTACCGAATCTGGTATTTTTTATTGATGACTCTTTAGATTATATCGAAAAGATTGATAATGCGTTATCCAACAGAGAAAACCCAATTGAAAACCGTGATCTTTTAGAAAAAAGAAGAAAATCATAAATTGAATTTCCCCCTTTACATAGCCAAACGTTATATTTTTAGCAGAAGTAAAAACAATGCTATTAATATCATCAATCGTATTGCCAGCATGGGAATTATTGTTGGAACAATGGCTTTGTTTGTGGTTTTGTCCGTTTTTAGCGGACTAAAAGTTTTCAGCCTTTCGTTTACAAACGAAATAGATCCTGATTTAAAAATGAGCAGTACCTATGGGAAATCATTTTTGATCACACCGGATCAGGAAACTCAGCTTAAAAACATTGAGGGTATTGCTTCTTACAGCAAGATAATCGAAGAGCGGGTTTTATTTTTGTTTAAAGACAAACAGCTGGTAACCTATCTAAAAGGTGTTGACAAAAACTATGTTGTTGTTAACGATATCAGGAAAAAACTTTTTAACGGAGAATGGCTGAAACCAGATACGTATCAGGTGGTTATTGGTTATGGAATTGCCCGCGATTTTTCGTTAGGAATCCTTGATTTCGAAAACCCTTTGCAAGTATTTGCCCCTAAACCCGGAAAAGGAGCTATTGAAAACCCGGAAGAAGCGTTTAATAAAACAGACGTTTTACCAGTCGCAATTTATTCCATCAGTGAGGATTTAGATTCAAAATATGTTTTTGCTGATTTGAGTCTGGCGCAGGAATTACTGATGTACAAATCAAATCAGGTTTCGGGAATAGAATTCAATCTGAAAGAAAATGCCGATGAAGGTGCGATCAGATCGCAGCTCCAAAAAGTATTCAAAAATAAAATCACGATAAAAAGCAGAGCGCAGCTTAACGAGTCTTTGTACAAGATGCTCAATACCGAAAACATAGTGGTTTACCTGATCTTTACACTGGTGATCATTGTAGCTCTTTTTAATTTAGTTGGGGCTTTAATCATGATGATTTTAGAGAAGAAAGCAAACTTAAAAACACTTTTTAATCTGGGAACAGAAATCAACAGCTTGCGAAAAATATTCCTGCTTCAGGGAACGTTATTGAGTGTTTTTGGAGGTCTAATTGGTCTTGTTCTGGGAATTATTCTGGTCCTGCTTCAACAGGAATACAACCTGATTATGCTGACACCCACTTTGGCATATCCGGTAGTTTTTACTTTAGAAAATGTACTCATTGTTATGGGAACCATTGTATCACTTGGTTTTGTTGCCTCTTTAATAGCCAGCAGCCGGGTAAGTAAAAAGCTTTTAGATTAATATTTCTACAAGGAAAATATTACCTATATTTATCGTCTTAAAAATCTACAGCATATGATTGTTTCTGCTTAGTCCTATTTTATTTTTGGAATAATTAGGATACTTACGTTTATTTTTTGAGTTCAGATTCTTACATCTGGACAAATTTTATCATTTATCTTAATATATCATGACAGAAACTACCATACAGAAAAGTTTATTTTCTAAAATTTACACTACTTTAAAACAAGCACTCAGAGGAGACGAATCTTTTGATTACACCGCAGGAAACATAAAAAAAGCAGTCATTCTATTAGCCATTCCGATGGTTTTGGAAATGATGATGGAATCTGTTTTTGCGCTGGTCGATTTGTATTTTGTCGGGCATTTGGAGCATAGTAGTTTTGCGATTCAAACCGTAGGATTAACCGAGTCGGTTCTAACTATTATATATTCTCTGGACATCGGATTGAGCATGGCAGCAACGGCTGTTGTAGCAAGACGAATTGGGGAAAAAGATCCTGTTGCCGCTGCAAAAGCAGGTATGCAGGCGTTATTTATTGCATTTGTGCTGAGTATTTTTCTGAGTATTTTCGGAATTATCTATGCAAAAGATATTCTTCTTTTAATGGGAGCATCTGCAGATGCAGCCGAACATGGCTTTAGATACACTCAAATTATGATTGGTTCCAGTTTAAGTATTACCTTTTTATTCCTGATCAATGGAATTTTCCGTGGTGCGGGAAATGCGGCCATTGCAATGAAAAGTCTTTGGATTGCCAATATTTGTAATATTATTTTATGTCCGATACTAATTAATGGTTTTGCTACAATTCCTGCGTTTGGTTTAGTTGGTGCCGCGATTGCTACTACTACAGGAAGAAGCCTTGGAGTGCTGTATCAGATTTATCATTTGTTTTATGGAAATGGAGTTTTAAAAATTAAAGTTTCTTATTTAATTCCGGACCTCACGCAGATAAAAGCCTTAGTTAAAATTGCAGCCCCGGAGTATTACAATTTGTTATAGCTTCCTGCAGCTGGATTTTTCTGGCGCAGTTGGTGGCTACCACGGGAGGCGATCACGGATCGGCAGGTTATCAGACAGCTCTTAGGATAATGATGTTCTTTATTCTTCCAGCCTGGGGATTAAGTAATGCCGCCGCAACTTTGGTGGGGCAAAATCTGGGGGCCAAACGAGTTGATCGTGCGGAAAAATCAGTATTTACCACAGCAAAATACAACGTAATTTTTATGGCAACCATCATGATCGTTACACTGTGTTTTGGAGAGTATATTATCTCGTTTTTTACGAATGATGATTTGGTTAAAACCGTTGCGGTTGAAGCACTGCAAATCATGAGTATCGGATTTGTCTTCTACGGAATAGGGATGGTTTTGACCAATACATTTAATGGGGCAGGAGATACCTGGACACCAACAGGAATTAATTTCTTTGGGTTTTGGTTGTTTCAGATTCCATTAGCTTATGCATTAGCCAAACATTTTAATATGGGACCAAAAGGTGTTTTTATAGCCATTCCGGTTGCCGAAACTGCTATAACGCTTGCCGCAATATTCTTTTATAAAAGAGGAAAATGGAAACGTGTTCAGGTTTAGGTTGTACAATATTTCTTAAAAACAAACGTTGAAATACCGGTAACCAATAACTAACATTATGAGAAATCAAATTAAGTTTTCAACCTTTTTAGGAATTTTAGGATTAGGGATTATTTTTGCTTTTAAACCTTTTGACAAAAAGATTATTGTAATTGATGCCGGTCATGGAGGAAATGATTTTGGGGCAACCTTAAATGATGTTCAGGAGAAGAGCATCGTAGAGAAAATTGCGAGAAAAATTAAAGCTCAGAATAATAATGAGAACCTGGAGATTGTTTTATTACGTGAAGGAGATCATGACATGGAATTAAAAGAAAGAGTTTCAATGATTAATAACATAAATCCAAGTTTAGTGATTTCGCTACACCTTGCTTCTTCACCAAATTTTAGTAAGAACGGGATAGAAGCCTACATTTCTTCAAATGCAAAATTTCACAATCAATCTAAAGCATATGCGGAAACTTTACTTGAAAAAGTAGCCGCTAATTACTTTTCAGAAGGAATAGTTAAAGAAGCTCCTTTTTATATTTTGAAAAATTCAAATTGTCCAGCAATGACTCTAGAAGTTGGATATTTGTCAAACATAAATGACAGAAATTATATTACCAGCGAAAAAGGACAAGCCGAAATTGCAGATAAAATATTAGAAGCAGTAAAGTAAGACAGCTTTTATTAAATACAAAAAGGGCCTTCAATTTTGAAGGCCCTTTTTTAGTTTTGTAAGAAGTTTGCATATAATTTAAATCAATAATGTTTAAATTTGCTTTATGAAAGATGCTATTCAAAATAAGATTAATAAAATTCAGGAAATTTCTTTAGCTTCTGCTTCTAAAAAGAACATAGCAGATATTGACGAAGTTAGAGAAACAAATAACAATGACAACCTGACTAAATCAATTCGAAATGCAAAAGAAGCTGAATTATTCTTTTCCGAATTAAAATCTGCTATTGATTTAGCCAAAAGAAATTTTGCAAAAAATGCTTTAGAATAATTTTCGGTTATAAAAAGATATATTATAAAGAAAGGCCTTCAATTTTGAAGGCCTTTCTTATTTTTTAAACAAACTCATATCCGGCATAAACCTGTTCGATCTCTTTCATAATGGCGAAAAGATTTTCAGGTTCGTCTGTGGTAACCAGTTTTTGTTTGTATTCTTTAAACGAATGGATGCCTTTGAAATAATTGGTGTAATGACGGCGCATTTCTACAATTCCTAAACGTTCACCTTTCCATTCCATTGACCACATTAAATGGTTTCTGGCGGCTTCAACGCGATCAATAACGGTTGGAGCAGGTAAGTGCTCACCGGTATTAAAATAATGCTTTATTTCGTTAAAAATCCACGGATAACCAATCGCGGCACGACCAATCATGATTCCGTCGATACCGTATTCATTTTTATATTTTAAGGCTTTTTCCGGACTGTCGATATCGCCATTTCCAAAAATAGGCATGGTGATTCTCGGGTTGTTTTTTACACGTGCAATGTGCGACCAATCGGCGTGGCCTTTGTACATTTGTGCACGGGTTCTGGCGTGAATTGTTAAAGCCTGAACACCAATGTCCTGAAGTCTTTCGGCAACTTCATCAATGTTGATGGAGCTTTCATCCCAGCCCAAACGGGTTTTTACCGTAACAGGCAAATCAGTACTTCTGATAACCGCTTTTGTTAAACGTACCATCAAATCTACATCTTTCAAAACTCCAGCTCCGGCACCTTTACAAACTACTTTTTTTACCGGACATCCAAAGTTAATATCAACCAAATCCGGTTTAACAGTAGAAACAATTTTAGACGAAAGTGCCATTGCCTCCTCATCACCTCCAAAAATCTGAATTCCAACCGGACGTTCGTAATCAAAAATATCCAGCTTCATTCGACTTTTGATAGCATCACGAATCAATCCTTCCGACGAAATAAATTCAGAATACATTAAGTCAGCGCCATGCGTTTTGCACAATCTGCGAAACGGCGGATCGCTCACATCTTCCATCGGTGCGAGTAATAAAGGAAATTCGGGTAATTCTATGTTGCCAATCTTGACCATCTTCAATATTTTTTGCAAAATTACAACATTTAGTTCAATTTAAAAGATTCTAAGTCTCTAAGATGCTAAGGTTCTGAGTTTTCATTCTTATTTAATATTAAAAGAAAAACTTAGAACCTTAGAATCTCAGTATCTTAGCAACTTTAAACAGTAACTCTATAATCAAAAAAACGAATAGGTTTTCGGCTCATCGGATTAAAAACCAAAGGATTCAAAGCTTCTTTTGCGGCGAATTCAATCTTTGGTGTTACTCTTAGTTTGGCTCTGAAATGGTCTTTGATTTCCTGTAAAAATTCAGGACTTTGATTTTTTACGGCTATTTTTATCAGGATTTCATCGGTTCCCAAATCGTTGGTAGAGATCTCGATAATATGATTTTCGATATTATCAAAACCGCTCAAAACATCATTCATCGCTGGCGGATAAAGTGTTGTGCCTTTGTATTTGATCATTTGTTTTTTACGGCCAACAACAGGACCAACACGTAAAGTATTTCTTCCGCAGGCACAAGGGCCGTTGTGTAGTTGTACAATATCTCCGGTTTTGAAACGCAGTAAAGGCATGGCTTCAATACCTAAAGTGGTAAAAGTCAATTCGCCAATTTCGCCTTCTTTTACAGGAATGTTATTTTCATCTAAAACTTCAATAATGATCAGTTCGGGATGGTGATGACCACCAACGCCGTGTTCACATTCGGTAAAAGCAGTACTCATTTCGGTGGAAGCATAAGTCGAAAACAACTTAATACTCCATTTTTCAGTGATTTTATTAGACAAAGTATTCATGGAAAAATCTTGATTTCGCAAAGATTCTCCAATACAAATTGCTCCTTTTATGCTGGAGTTGTTGTAGTCAATTCCGTGTGCTTCGGCATATTCGATCAACTTTAATAAAAAAGAAGGAACGGTAATGAGGTAAGACGGTTTGTATTTTAAAATAGAATCCCATTGCAGTTCCGGAATTCCGGCACCTACCCGAATGACACCGACTTTTAATTTTCGCAATCCCAGAAAATAGGCCAGACCAGCCATAAATTTTCGGTCAATTGTTGTCATTAGCTGTACCACATCGCCTTCAGCAATTCCGGCACAGGCAAACGAAATGGCTTCGTTATAAGCCAAACGGTCGAGATCAGAATCGGTTAAACCAAAAGTAACAGGATCACCTAAAGTCCCGGAAGTAGAGGCATAATCAATAATTTGATGTTGTGGTACACACAAAAAATCATCGTTGTATTCTTGTAAATCTTCTTTTGTCGTTACGGGCAAATGCTGTAAGTCTTCAAGTGTCTTAATCTTCGAAAGATCAATGTTCTGTCCGGCAAAAAGGCGTTTGTAAAAAGGAGAATTTTGACCGATATAGTGTAAGAGTTCCGCTAATTTCTGCTCTTGAAAAAGTTTAATTTCTTCTAAAGAATTTTTTTCTATTAATGGAATCATTGTAATTTTCTTTTGATTTTTTTTAAATATTTTTCAAGGACTGCTTTGTCAGGAACAGTGGTAACCTCTTTTGTTAAAGCTTTTTCAAAATTAGACTGGGAAAGCTGGTACTGTTTTTTTTGATAAAAGTACAACCCTGCTTTGTAATACACAACCCAATAATCAGGGTTTAACGATTGGTAATTATGAATAAACTCAGGACTTATGGTTTCTTTGTTTTTCAGATACAAATCGATCTTGTGGTCTTCAGTTCTAAACTTCCGGTAATTTTTATAAGAAACGGTTTCTAAAAAAGGATCTTTTGGAATGTCTAAATTTACTTGCTGAAACGAAACAATTGAATCTGTTTTTCGCTCTTTAAAAACAGTATCCAGATTATAGCAGACAAATTCGCCCAATTGATATGGATTTGCCGATACCCAAACCTGTTTTGTTGCAGGTTTAAAGATAACACCGTGATGGGCCATCAACTGGTTCAATGCTTTTTCATTTCCGTACCCCAGACTAATGTTGTTCAAACCCTCTTTATTGCGCAGTATATCGGATGCAATTTTGGGATTGATTTTCGGATTTTCGAAAAAAAGTTCCTTCATTTTCTCGAGACGATATTCGGAATGGCTATTGGCAATTTGGGATTGGTTGCGTTTGTCGTTTTTTAATTCCTCTCCCTGAAAATGATTGGAACAGAACAATTGATCGCTGTTTGGAACATCGTAAACATCCATTTTTTTAGGTGTGACTTCAATTAGAACCGCTTTATTGTCTTCGGCACTTCCCACCATTATGGATTCTGATACAAAAACGGCTCTTTTTTGGGCAATAGCAATGGCTTCGCTGATGTTTTGAGCATGCTGTAATATTTCGCGGGTAAGAATCGAAATGGGTGTTTTGGCAATCAGCGGAATTTTAGATTTTCCGGCATTAATGGTAACGGTTAGTCCCTTTTCATTCATTCCGGAAACAGCACCAATCATGCCGGGCCAGGTAATCATCATAAATTTGTGGCCTTCTTTAGGATTGATAAATGCTACGATTTTGTTTTCTGCGAAAGCATCATTCACATAAAAATCAAAGTTGCGTCCGAGAATTAAATTCCCGTCTTCCGACTTCTCTCCCCAGGCAGCAAAAGAGGAACAGCCTACCAAAGCCAGATCCTGCAAGGCATGACCAATATCGTGTGCGGCATGCAGGTATAAACTGCGTTGGTACTGCGGCGCTATATTATCAAAATCACGTGAGGTATATTGTGAAACGCCAAAAATCTCGGTTTGATATTCGTTGGGAACATTTGAATAGAGTTTTCGATTGTACCATTTGAGGAAATGGCGAAGGAGTTTTTGCTGAAATTTTGAAGGAACAATATCCTGTATTTTAGAGAAGAAAATATGCTCCTGCTTTTTTAAAAGAGAATCAGACAAAGCACCGGTATTGAGCCCTATTTCCAGAGGATCACCTTCGGCATACAATTCCCAGAGGCCCTGCTTGTTTTTTAAAAGTGAATTTTTTCCGGAAACAAAAACACTGTCATCTATTTTGATTACGGTAGGTTTTGTTGCGTTATATTGGGTTAGATCAGGCTGGTGACGCATGGATTTTGATGTTCCGCAAGATGCTAACATCGTTAAAAAACCGATAATGAAAAAGAGTATAATTCGGTTTTTCATAGCTTTTTATTCAGAGGCCTGATTGATTTTGGTTACTAAATACTCTTTTCCAACAATTTCAGAGCAGGTTACCACAGCGCCAATGGTGACTCCCAAAACACCGTGCATGTTAATACTTTGGCCTGTAAGATATAAATTATTCAGTTTGGTTTTTGACGGAATTAGCGTTTTCATCGGATTACTGGAATCTTTAACATATCCGTACATATTACCGCTGTCACCTCCAATATAATCCCGATAGGAGAGTGGTGTCGAGGTATGAACGGATTGAATGCAGTTTTTGATACCCGGAAATTTCAGTTCGATCTCTTCTAAAAATCTCGCTGCTTTTCTGGATTTAAATTCTTCATAACTTTCTCCGCGGTCATTTTCCTCAACGGTAGTATTAAAAGTATCGCTCCACGGAAGTACATCATCGTATTTCATATAGGTAATAAAAGTCATCCCTTCGGCCCATTCTTCCTGCTTTTTCGAGGCATTCATAGAAGCCATAAAAGCTTTTGGCCAGGAAGTATCGTCATAGTCATGAGAGCTCCAGACTTCGCTGCTTTTCTTAAAATGATAGTGGTTGTGATTGATGTATTTGAAAGTTTCCGGTTTAAAAACGAGATACAGACTAAAAGCCGAAATAACACCTTCAAGACTTTGAACCCGACTGTAAAATGATTTTCGGAAGTGTTCTTCACCCGTCATTTTCAAGGTCGTTTTGGGTTCAATGTTGGAAATAAAATAAGAGCCGGAAACACGGGTTCCGTCTTTCATGTCTACCGAAGTTACTTTTTTGTCTTCGACATTAAAACGGGTAACTTCTTTGTATTTGTAGAATTCGCCACCGTATTTTTTGAGCTGTTTTAAAAGTTGTTTTGTAATCTGACTTCCACCATTGATGCATCGCCACGAACTTTGTATGTAGGAGTTTACAGAAAGGGCATGAACATAAAATGGTGATTTATCGGCAATTCCGGCATACAAAAAATTAGAACCGGCCAGAACCGCTTTTAGCTTTTCATTTTGGGTGCATTCTTCAATCGTTTGTTTGGCGTTTAAACCTAAAATTTCATTATCGTATTTACCTTCCCATTCTAAATTGTAGAGCGGAAAAGATTCGCAAATTGCTTTTATTCTTTTGCAGTATTCCTCGATATTGGCTTTTTCATCGGGGAAAAATTGCACGAGTTGATCCGTAAAATTGGCGTAACCCTGTGCATGAGGATATTCATTTGGATCGTCTTCAAAAGAAATGATATCAAAACCGTTATCGTCTAATTTTTTAAGATTTAGATGGTCCATAATCCCCAAATACTTAAAATATTTGTAGAGATTTTGCCCTTCTGCTAGGCCTCCGATATAGTGAATTCCGGTATCAAAAATGGTTTTATCGCGCACAAAAGTCTGGAGATTTCCCCCATACTGATTGTTTTTTTCGAGTACACAAACGCTATAACCTTCTTTGGCGAGAATAATCGAAGAGACCAATCCGCCAAGTCCGCTACCCACAATTACAACATCGTAATGCTCTTTCATGCTAATTTTTTCTTTACTATCGTGATGCCTTTTTCTTCTGAGAGAATTTCAAAGCCGGAGGTCATTAATTTTGTTTTATAATGAAGGCAATATATTAAAATTATGGTAGAAAATTTTGAAATGATTTTTTCAGGATCCTCGTTATAACTTTCGTCAGAAATCAAAAGAATATCGTATTGATTTTCAAGTACAGCTTCTAATTGATCCGGATAAATTATTTTTCTTTTCTTTAAAAAATAGTTGGTTTTTGAAACCGCCCGTTTTTCTTCATCCTCGTTAAAGGAAGTTATTTTTCGCTGGGGCTCCTGCAAGCTTAGCAACACATCCAATTGCCCATAATCATTGGATAAATGTAATATTTTGGCATTCGCCGAGAACTGTTTGTTTAAACGGTAATAGGTTTCCAGATTGTTTTTTAAATCGTTTTTGACACTGTTGATAATTTCAATTTCCTTGTAATCGTAACTGTGCAGAAGCATTTTTTTGAAATAGTCAGGACCTTCTAACTGCTGACGAATTTTGCGGTACTCTTCTTTAAAAAAAGCACTCATTTGTTTGGTTCTCTCGGCATAATTTTTTCCGAAAGAAAGATCATCAGGAGCAATTCTTTCTAAAATTGAAACCGTAAGCTGGCTGTTATGAATGACAAAATCACCTTTTGGAATGGCTTCTGAAGCGCCGTGAATGACCACAGGAATAATATCCAGATTAAATTCTTCTGCCAGATAAAATGCACCTTTGTGAAAACGCTTGACCAGATTGCTTTCAGAACGTGTTCCTTCAGGAAAAATCATCAGCGAATAACCTTCGTTTACTTTTTGACGCAAATGTTCCACTCCGCCTTCGATTCCTTCCGAAACCGGATAGAAACCTGCTTTTCGAACGGTACCGCCAAAAATAGGAGAGTTGTACACCCAGTCGCTTACCAAAAAGATAATTTTTGGACTCAGCATTCCCATGGCCAGAATATCAATAAAAGAAGAATGGTTGGCAATAATAATGGCCGGTTTTTCAAAGGTTTCACCAAATTTATTAATGACCTTTTTACGAAGAAACGGATTGGAATACAAGACCGATTTCATGAATTTGGAGATCACATAACGGAAGGCTTTCATTTTTGTTTTCTCCTTTATCGGAAGAATCGGCATGATGGTGATGCAAAAAAGTGACATCACGATTCCGCCCAGACCGTAGTAGAAAAAGGAAATTACACCGTGAACAAAAGTACGCAGGACAAATGGAGGATTCCCTTTTTTGGAACGGTTTGAAATGAATAGTTTAAAAAGAATCGGGTAGAAAATAAACGTAATAATAAGTGCTGCAAAAACCCCGATTAAAGACACAGACGAGATCGATCTCAGGGCAGGATGCTGTGCAAAAATCATAGCACCGATTCCTAAAATAGTGGTGATGACTGCAAGAATAATAGAAGTTCGGTAAATAGCGATTTCATTTTTCCCTGTCGTATATTCTTTTTGGAGGGCACTGGTCATAAAAATACTGAAATCGACACCGTGACCAAAAATCAGTGTACAAACGATCATGCTGAAGATGTTCATCTGAATGCCAAAAATGCCCATAATTCCGGCCGTAACAATTCCGGTTAAAGCAATCGGAATGCAGCTTACAATGACCAATTCGAGTCTTCGGAAAAAGAAAAACAGAATCAGAATTACAGCTACAAACGAATAATTGACCAGCGAGTTAAAATCGGTTTTTAAAGTACTGAAAAACGTTTCGTTCATTTGCTGGCGATCAATCGCAATCAGATTTTTTTTAGCGGTGGCCAATTTTACAAAAGCATCTCTTTGCTCCGGACTTACTTTTACCAGAGTAGAAATCGTGAAGAAACCGTCTTTTTCGGTTACAAATTCTTTTAGTTGTAAAGGTTGTATTTTCAGGTATTCCTGTGCCGAAATGGGTTTGAAGTCAAAGTTTAAATGATCAAAAAAGGCAGTATAGGTGGTGGGTTTAAAGCCAAGTTTTAAACCTTCGGCAATTAGTCCGGTTTGTAAAAGCTGTTTTTTGTTGGCGTCCCAAAACGAATTCCACTGATCGATTTTTTGCTGTTGTTCCTGTCGGGAAAGCATGATGCCTCCAACAGAACTAAAATTTAATATTTTGCCGTTTTGTTTTTCTTTTGATAAATCGGTAAACAGGGCAGAGTTGTTTTGCAAAACCTCTTCCATGCTATTTCCGTAGGAGGCCACATAAATGGTTTTTGAGGTAAGATTTGTGCTTTCTTCCAGCTCTTTTTCAGCGGCTTTTATTTCTTTCGGAATAAAATTCAATTGCGACAAATCGTTATTGAATCCTACATTTTTATACGTAAAACAACAAACAATGGTAATTAAAACACAAAAACCGATTAGGATTTTGTTGTTGTGAAAGGAAAAATGAGCGAGTTTATCGATCACATTTTTCTTGTGTTCTGTATTGTTTTCTTTTGGCTTGTAGAGATGCGGAACGATTAAAAGAGAGAAAAATGCGGAGGCCATTACAATAACCGCGGCAAAAATTCCCAAATCATTTAAGGCATCAGATTTTACAAAAAGCAGACATAAAAAAGCAACGGCCGTGGTTGAACTGCTCATAATTACCGGCATGGTAATGTCTTTGTACAGTGTTTTTACATCGCTGTTGTGTTTGTAATGGGTAAGGATATGAATCGAATAATCGATGGTGATTCCTAACAAAATAGAACCAATTCCAAGTGAAATGGCCGAAATATGTTCTTTCACAAAATACAAAAAGGCTACGGCAAACAAGGCTCCAAAAAGGGTGGGAAGAAAAATAATTAAAGGGATAAGTACTTTTCGATAGAATAAAATCAAAATCAACATCAGCGTAAACATGGCGATCGAAGTGGTCAGAATGATATCACTTTTGATTTGATTGGCATTTGCCACGGCAATCAGCGCCGAGCCAAAATAACTGATCGAAGTTTTGGTTTTGAATTTCTGATTTAGCTGGTCCTGAATGGATTTTAGTTTTTCGGCAAAAATGGTATTCTGTTCCGTTTCACTCGAAGGAAGATTGGAGGTGATAAAAAGAAGGAGTTTCTTTTTGTCTTTGGTCATGACAAAACCATTGTCAAGTGTAAAATCGTCGCCAATATTTAATTGCTGTAACTTTTTTAAAGCGATAAATGAAATTCCCAGCGGATCCTGTAGAATAAAATCTTTTGTGATAAATCCGGACGGAGAGATAATCGACTTATAATTGCCCTGAACTGTCGCTGCAATACTGTCTTTCTGCAGTTTACTTTGCAGGGCTTTGTAATCTTTATTTTCCAGAAAAAGAGGCAGATTGTTGTAGACAAAATCGATGGTTTCCTGAATGTTTTCTTCATCAAGTTTTCCTTGAATTCCAGTTACATAGGGTTTGCAGGATTGTGCAACACTGTCTGAAAAGGCAGTTGCCATTTCCTTTAAATCTTCTTCGGTTCCGTTTTTATCGAGTTTGAAGATAACGGTAATTTTATCAGCAAAATTAAGCTGTTTGAGCACTTTTGCCGTGGCATCTGCTTTATCGTTGGTGGGAATCAGTTTGGTGATGTCCTCTTCAAATTTAATTTGAGAGGCAAAAAATCCAAAAGCAAAGAGCATCAAAATAGCCAAAGCAACCGATAACGTTTTTCGTCGGTTTACAAACAAATGAATGGCGTAGAAATAGTGATGCATAAGTATTTAATATTGTTTTTGGGCTATAGTTTTTTCGCCACGAATTAGCAAAAATATTTTTTTTAATGCGTGGCCAGACTTATATAATCTTTGTTTTATTTTTAGCACTAAAAGCGGTTAAAAGCAAATAACTGATTAAACCTGCTGAGAGCGCTAAAACGGATGCTAAAATAAGACTTCCCACGATATATTGTGTAGCATTTTTTTGAATATCATCGAGTGTAAGCGAGCCATCTAAAGTTAGTGCAACATCATTCGAAACAAAATAACTTCCCATTTTTAAAGAACCGTAAATAACAAACGGGATGAACGGCGGAAAACTCACATTGGAAGCCAGATAAGCAATCACTTTATTGAGCTTAAGTAAGGTAGCAAAAGTTAAAAGCAATACGGTTTGAAATCCCCAAAAAGGAGAAATTCCGATAAAAATGCCCAAAGCAATTGCCGCCGATTTCTTAAAATTAGAATCGCTGCTCTCTAAAATATCTTCAAGGAAGAATCGTTTAAAACCTTTTTTTTTTGCTCTTCTAAAAAAATCTCTCGGTTTAATATACAGCAAGGCATTAAGAACCAAAACGGTATTTAAGATACTGATTCGCGTAAAGTCTTTAAAGGGACGAAAGTGTGAAACACGTTCAGCGGGATCGTACAAAATCTGAATCGGAATGTTTTTAACGACAATACCTTTCCAGGCAGAGCGAACGATTACTTCAATTTCAAACTCAAATTTATTGGTATAAAAGCGTTTCGGAATGAGTCGTAAAGGATAGAGTCTGTAACCAGATTGGGTATCGTCAAGTTTAATTCCGGTTTCAAATTTAAACCAGAAATTAGAAAATTTATTTCCGAAACTACTTTTTTTAGGCACATTTTCCTGTGTCATATTGCGGCTTCCAATCAATAAGGAGTTGGGTTCGTTTTGAATCGCAGCAATAAAATTCGGAATATCTGAAGCAAAATGCTGTCCGTCTGAATCAATGGTAATGGCATACTCAAAATTCAACTCGATTGCTTTTCTGAAACCATTTCTTAAGGCTCTTCCTTTTCCCAGATTTTCAGGATGATGAATTTGAGTGTATTGCGAATAGTGTTTCAGGATTTCAAAAGTTTCATCCGTCGAACCATCATTAACAATAATGATATTTGAAGTGAAATCTAAGACAGAATCCAGCACTCTTCTCAGCGTTTTATGATTATTGTACGTTGGAACAATAACACAAAAGTGAGTCGAACTTAACAATTCCTGCTGTGGTAAAGTAGGTTTCATGGGGATTTTTTTCCTTAGTTTACTTTACAAATTGTCTCTCTTTTTCAGAGAAACTCTTTGATTGTAAAATAAAGTCTTTTAGGTATTCTTTTAAAGTGGCATTTTGCTCAGCGTAGTGGTCCGTGAGGTATTTTTTGTCTTCTTTAATGTTTTTTTTATAACCGGTAATTCCGGGAACGTTCTCCTGAATGCTCAAACGAATCATTCGCATTTCAATATTATTCGGATCGTTTTTTATAGTGGCTTCCAATAATTTGGCACCTTCTTTAAAACGGGCCATTTTATTTTTTAACCGATCTTCATATTTTGAATCCAATAAAATAGAGGCCGCTTTGTAGGCCACCAAAATGGTATCATCGTTGTTAGAAACAGCGGCGAGTTTTTGTGAAAATTCTTTAGCATTCGATTCTGATTTTGTGACGTCAGAGTACATTTTTCTAACGCTGGCCAAATCCGGAGTACCTGCAAAATTAATCCATAAAAGTAAAGACAGTAATAGTTTCATAGTTATATCTTTTTGTACACATTGCTCAGTTTCAGGGCAACGGTGTCGTTAAAATAAGTGGTGTTTTTCACCTTAACCAAATCTTCTTCTGTTGTAACGATATCCAGTTCTAAACGCAATTCAGGATTTATTTCGGGATTGATTAATGCCATAAATTTTACATTTGAAAGCGTCTGGATCATCAAAGTACTTTTGGTAATTGACTCTGTAAGCTCTTTAATAATCTGGATCATGCAAACTCCCGGCATAATTGGATTCCCCGGAAAATGACCTTTGAAAACGTCATGTTTTTCATTGACCAAAATCGCAATTGTATATTTAGAATCTCCTGTTTTTTCTTCGGAAAGAACTGTGTAAAAATCTTTTAAAACCATATTTTTTTATTTGCCAAAAGGATAAGAAACTCCTAATTGAAAACTAACATTTGTATTATAATCTCTAAACCAGTAATCATTATTGTTACCATTGCTGCCGTAATAATCACTATCCAGAACATCCACAACTCCTTTTTTGAAACGAGCTTCAAAAGTTAATCCGGAAGGCAATCTATAACCAATACCCATTATAAACGCCAGGTCAATATCTGATTTTTCATAAAGTAAATTGTCCTGTAATCTAAAGTCTAAAGTTGGACCAACTTGAAACTGAAAGCCATTTTTTAAAGTAAACTTATTAACCATAGCAATAGAAAGATAGTCGATTTCTAAAGTTTTAGTTTGAACAACATCATTGCCATTATTATAACTGATAAAAGTTTTAACATTACTCGCTCCTTGTTGGCTATAAGTAATTTCCGGCTGTAACGTGTAAATTTTAGTTAATTTGATTTCACCAAAACCTCCGATATAAAAATCAGTTCTATAGTCTGAACGGGTATTGGAGAATGTAGAAAAAGAAGCCCCGGCTCTTAAACCCGGTTTAAATGTTACTTGTGCCTGTACACTTGTTAGGGCAAACAAGGCCAATACGATAATTACTAAATTTCTTTTGTTCATGATTTAATTTATTTTACTTTGAAAGTGTAACTAATACCTATTTGGAAAACCTGATTTAAAGTAATGTCATCATAATAGCGTCTGTTTTCATTGTCATAATCATATCTGTCATATCCATAAATATCAACTAATCCTTGTTTTAAGCGGGCTTCAAAAGTTAATCCGTTTGGCAGGGTATATCCAACTCCGCCAACAATAGCAAAATCTACATCAACAGGGTTCTCTCCAAATTTGTCAAAATTATCATTGGTTTTAAAATCTATAGATGGACCTGCTAATACGTGGAAACCTTTTCCTTTAAAATTAAATTTAGCCACTGCTCCAAGTGTCAGATAATTTATTTCGGCTTTCTGACTTCTGCGACGGGAAGTATTGTTGTCAAAATCTAAATAAGACAGACGAATATCAGCACCCTGTCTCGAATAATTCAACTCCGGTTGCAACGTAAAATATTTATTGAATTTTATAGCCATTAATGCACCAAGATAAAAATCAGATTTTGAACTGCTATTTTCCGGCATATTACTTAAATCCGATATATTTAAACCTCCTCGAAATCCCGGACTAACCTTTACCTGGGCATTTGACGTTATAATTCCAACAAATAAAACGAAGGCAATTACGGTTATTTTTCTCATTTTGGTCTTGATTTAAGTTTAGGTTTAGTTTAAATTTTTATTCTGATTTAAAGTAATTTAATTCAATTTTCAACTTAATATTTTGATGATTAATCAAAATCTTCTCGGCAAAAATATCGTTTTCTGAACTAAATGTCAGTGTAAATTTTTCTTTTGTTTTAGAAGACTGAACGACCTTTTCTAATTTGTGATCTTTTTTGGAGATAAAAAGATAGTTGTCCCGCTTCCCATCCGGTGATTTATAAATGTCAGCAGATTCGTTTTCAAACTGTTGCTGAATCAGATAATCCTTTTTTAGTAACAAACGGAAATCTTCTTTTAGTGTATGAATCAGGATTTTTCGGTCTAATTCAGATACAATCGAATTGACTTTAAAGTCCGTTTCAGAAATCTCAAAATCTAGTAGTTTGTTGCCAAATTCGGTAGTAAAAACAATACGATGTGTAGTGTCATTGATCTTTTTGGCGATGAAGATTCCCGACATTTCATGACCGTAAACCGTAATGTTGGTTTTATACACATAATCGGTTTTTGAATCGGCGAAATAAGGAACCTGATAAGACGTTCGGTCTAGTTTTTTAGGGGTGTAGTTTTTTGTGACTGCGCTACAAGAAACCAAAACAATCGCCAGAAAGCAATTAATTATTAAAAACGGAATCGTCGATTTTTGCATTGATCACTTTATTTTTAAGTACAATTCGGGTATAATCTTCAGAGGATTCTAATAGTTTAACCTGAACTACAGTTGCTTCTTCTTTGTCAAAAGTCAGTTCAATTTGTTTGATGTATTTTTTTAAGGTGGCGTCTTTCGGAACAAATTTAGCTATATTTTGTCCTTTTGATTTGAAATAAGAAATCGTAAATTCTTTGTCGTCAAACATATTGCCGCTTACGCTTCCAACAATTAATTTGTTGATTCTTCCAAAGATCTTACTGTTGCCAATATCAACGGCACTTTTCTTGCCTTCGTCGTTAATGAGGATTTTCCCATTCTTAAAAACAATACTGTAATTATATGGTTTTTTGTATTGCCATTGCAGTAAGGAAGGCTCTTTAAAAATCATCTTTCCCGAAGTTTCGATGTCTTTTGATAAAAAATCAAGATGTTTGTACTGAACAAAATCAGTACTCAGGGTTTTTATTTTTTTTGAAACTACATTTACATCCTGTTTGAAAGCAGTAATTTCCGCATCAGACATTTTCTGTTCCTGGGCAAACAAATTGCCTGAAATCAATAGAAGTAGTAGTGCTATTTTAGTTTTCATATTTATTACGAATTGCGCTTTATTATTTTGCCACAGATTAAAGGATTTTCACAGATTAAATTATTAGAATCCGTTTTTTATCCGCGTCTTCGCGTAAGCGAATCTGCTTCATCCGCGTTCAGTTTTCATAAGCTTTAAGATTCAAAAGTTCTTCGGTTGAAATCACGGTATACTTGTTTTGCTGCAAAAATTGCAAAAACTGTTCCAATACTAAAACAGAGTGTGATCCGGTGTCGTGTAAAAGTACAATTCCACCAGGAGAAATACGTTTTATAATTCGGTTGAAAATTAAAGTCTGATTTTTGGTTCCGCCATCCAGCGAGCGGATATTCCATCCTATTACTTTGTGACCGGTGGTTTTTAAAGCCCTTCTGATCGAAGGTGTTGTAACTCCGTAGGGCGGACGAAAGAAGTTTATTTTTTTGGAGGTGTATTTTTCCAGAAGCGTATCTGTTTTTTTGATTTCTTCTCTTATTGTTTTGGCAGTGTAAAAATCAAAAAAATTAGAATGACTGTACGAATGATTACCAACCAAATGCCCTTCGTCAATAATTTGCTTTACAATCTCAGGATGTTTTTCAATGTTTTTTCCAATGCAAAAGAAAGTCGCTTTTACCTTGTATTTTTTCAATAATTCCAGAACTTCTAAAGTAAAAATGCCTGGTCCGTCATCGAACGTAATGGCAATTTTTTTTTCGGTTTCCAACGGATTATTGCAGTATGCTTTTACATGATAATTAGAAGAAATTATGGAAGAGCCTACCGCGTTTATGCCTAACCAAATTAAAACAATTGCGATAAACCATACCCAGTTAATTGCGATATACAGCTTTAGAAAAAGCAATAGCAGCAATAAAAAGAGAAAGAATAACGAAATGTTTTTATGCGTTATCATCTTGAAAGTAACGTAAAACTATGATTTTTTCCGTTGAGCTGATTGTACAATAAAATGGTTTGGTAAGCCGGTTTTTCAACCGAATTTGCTTTTATGATTTCAGGGATTTCCTGTGTTTTTAAAATTTTAGACGCCATCCATAAAGCAAAAGCCGATGCGGTATCGTACTCACCACTCAGATGTTTGTAATACAATTGAGGGGTTTGAGCGAAGGCCTTTTCAGTTAAATTTTTATAATAACTTTCAAAATCTACATTGCCGTCAAATCCTAAAATCAGAGCATCAACATCCGAAACGTTTAATTGATTGGATTTCAAAAAGGAGATAATTTCAGCTTCAATTTCGTTGTCTTCCAGGGTGTTTATGATCGCGATGTCGAGTACTTCAGCATAGGTAGTCTCTTTTCGCTCATTTTCTAAAACAAAAAAGCTGGCACCTTCTCCATAAACAGCACCGCTTGTAGTTGAATCTAAAAGGTTGTAAGGTTGCTGGTTGTCTTGTTTGATACGTCCTGACAATTTAAAAAGAGCAGTAGTATAATCGCCATTTTCATCAACTCCACCCACGAGAACCGATTGTGCTTCTTCTTCTTCAATTTGCATTTTAGCATCTAAAAGTGCCGATTCAAAAGAAACAGCTCCGTTTACATAGGTAAAATTGTAACCGTTGCATTTTTGTAACAGTGCAATTTGAGCTCCAACCGTATTATGGGTCGATTGAATAAAGGACGTTGGGGTCAAGAATTCCTCCTTATTATCAAGGATATTTTTTAGGAATTTTTCGGAGTCTTCGATGCATCCTAATCCTGTTCCGGTAATAATGGCATCCACATTCTCGATTTGTGCGTCTTTCATGGCAATTGCCGAAGCCACAATTCCGTTTTTGACTCCTTTTGCCATTCTTCTGATAGCTGCGGGAGAAATATAATCTTTGTAAACCGGCGGAACAATTTCAAGGACGTTTTGGTCGTGATTGTGTACGGCTTCTTCTAAAAAAACAGTATCAAATGTTTTTTGAGTCGAAATACAACCTATTCCATTTATATATGTTTTTTTTAATTGCATTTTGAAAATATAAGAGTCGAACAGTTACCCCCAAATCCGAAAGAGTTGGACAAAACATGTTCGATATTTTTATTTTTTAAAGAAGTTTGCGGTTTTAAATCAAACTCTTCCATTGGTGTTTCGAAATTCAGGTTTGGATAAACCACGCTATGCTGAATGGCCAAAACGCTATAAACGGCTTCAATGGCTGCCGCAGCGGCCAAAGTATGCCCCGTAAAAGGTTTTGTCGAACTAAAATCGGGAACTTTTTCGTCTCCGTAAATTCGAAGTAGTGCTCTTCCTTCAGAGAGGTCATTGTTGGGAGTTGCTGTTCCGTGAACGTTGATATAGTCAATATCACCAGGTTTTAAACCCGAAATATCAAAGGCTTTTTTCATGGCCAGGTAAGCACCATCACCATTTTCTGAAGAAGCTGTTTGATGGAAAGCATCATTGGCATTACCATAACCTGAAACACGAGCCAGTACTTTTTTGTTTTGCTTTTTTACAACTTCATCAGATTCTAAAACCAGGAAAGCAGCTGCTTCACCCAGATTTAGTCCCTTGCGATCGTTGTCGAAAGGCTTGTTGTAATCGTCAGATAAAATCATGAGGGTTTTGAATCCGTTGATCGTGAATTTTGCCAAACCATCGGTTCCGCCAACAATTACGCGATCCAGTTTCCCGGATTTTATCAGTCTTGCACCCAACATAATGGCGTTTGCTGCCGATGAGCAGGCGGTACTTATGGTGGTAACAATTCCTTTTAAACCTAATTCTTCTGCTATTTTTTCGGCTACATCACCACCATCGTGACAAGTAATGTATTTTACAAGTTCCGGATGTTTGAAATAATCGTAATAATGCTTTTCAGTCATATCCATTCCGCCCACGCTTGTTGCCGAAATAAGTCCGGTTCGGAATTCATTTATAGAAGTAATTCCGGCATTTTTAACGGCCTGTTTTGCGGCGAAAGTGCCAATCATGGCCGTTCTCGAAAAGTTATTATCAGGAGTAAGTTCTAATTCTTTGACCAATTCGTCATTGGTTTTTTTAATTTCCCCTACTTTAATGATATCAGCGTGAACCGTTTCAATGTTTTCGATACGCGTTACCGCAACTTTATTTTCGATTAACGAAATGTAGTTTTCTTCGATTGAATTTCCAATCGAGGAGATAATTCCCATTCCGGTTATTGCAACACCTTTCATTTTTAGACTTGCTTAGATTATTGGATATTAGACTTCTCAGACATCAGACTTGCTTAGATTATTAGATATTAGACTTCTTAGATTTTGAAGTTTCTGACTTTTAGACAATTTTATAACTAGTCTAAAAATCTAAGCAAGTCTAAGCAGTCTATTTCGTTCTGTTAGCGCTAATGTACGCAGCCATAGTTTCGATGGATTGAAAGATGGTTTTCCCTTCTTTTGGATCAACCAGTTTAATTCCGTAATCCTTATCTAAAATCACGATCAATTCAAGCGCATCAATGGAGTCTAAACCTAAACCATCTCCAAACAAAGGGTCGTTATCTGCAATATCTTCGATCGCGATATCTTCAAGGTTTAAAGTAGTAATGATTTTGTTTTTTAATTCTTCTTTTAATGCTTCCATGATTATTTATTATATAATGTATTGATATTTTCGTTGTTATATTTTGTGCTTTCTTCTTTGCTAATGGTGCAAAGAAAAGCCTTGTAATCGTCGTTGAAAAATTCTACCCAGCCACAAAGAACCGTATCTGCTTTATTTGTATTCAGAAGAATAGTAGAATAATTAGACATAAATTCAGTGTTAAAGGCATCAAATATAAAGAAAGAATTTTCACTTTTCAGCTGATGGCGAATACTTATTTCACCCAGACAAATATTTGGCAGTGTATAGACAAAAACCGCCGGGCTCGGAAAGTAGTTTTCTTTGTCGGAAATAGATTCCTGATATTTAACATCGGTATCTAAACTCGATGATTTATTGGCCAGGACCAAGGCAATATTGTTTTCCTGTTCCGTTGAAGTTATCGGACTCAGAAGCAGTTCAGCTCCTAAAAAAGCCAGTTTGCTCAAAGCATCCATCTTGAAAAACTTCGGGTATTGCATGTCAAAATTGCGATAGGCCTGTTTGGAGAAATCAGCAAAATTCGTCGGTTCAATTTTGAAAACAGAAGTTCCGTTCAAAACAATTTCGTTGTTTTGGATGGTGATATAGGATTGTATGTAGGTTTTGTTTGGATTCATTATTTTATTGCTGACACAGATTCTTAATATCCCTCTTTAAACTTATTTGTGAAAAAAGAATAGGAATGTTCAATTTCTGATTTTCTTTAATCATTGTCAAATAGATGTCATTTTTGTCTAAAATAAATATTCTACTTGTTTGAAACATCGAATTAATAGCCAGAGGATTAAGATTATTATAAATTATTATATTTCCGGAATTTCTATGTTTTTCAAAACCTTTTTTTTCGCAATACTGATTAATAAGCAATTTGTTTTCTTCCGTATTGTATTTGCTGATAATTTTAGTTAGTTGTTTTTCAGTTGCTTTTCGATAAATTGTAAATGCGCAAAATAAACTAAAAATAAAAAGCAGATAAAACTCAATTCCAGTTTTTGAATAATCCCTATGAGGATTAAAATAAACCAAGAAAGGCATTAGAAAGCCCCAACTAAAAAATAAATAAAGAATTATTGTATCAAATTTGTTAAGCCAGCTTTCAGAATAAACTAACTTACTTTGCTCGATACTTTTTTTCCTATTTAAGTTTTTTAAACTTCTCATTTTATCTTTTCAAAAACAACTGCCGTATTACAACCTCCAAATCCGGAAGCTGTTTTTAGGAAAAAATCAATAGTTGCTTCTTCGTTTTTCTCAATAACATTGATCACTTCGCTAACCCCAATTTCATCAAAACCTTTCGATTCAAAAAGCGTGTTTTGATTTACGGATTCAATAGCGATTACGGTTTCTAATAATCCGGAAGCGCCTAAAGTATGACCGTAAAATCCTTTCAGACTATTGACTGGGACATTTTGCAGACCTAAACGGTTTAGGGCAATGGCCTCCATTTCGTCATTAAACGGAGTTGCGGTTCCGTGTGCTGAAATATAATCGATTTTATGGGGCTCAATTTGAGCTTCTTTCAAAGCATTTTGGATACTTCTGAACAAACCTTCGCCTGTTCTCGATGGACCCGAAATATGATTGGCATCGTTTATCGAACTGTCTCCAATAACTTTTATTTTAGCATTTGTGTCTTCTGCCGAAACCAGAACCGCAGCCGTTGCCTCGCCTAAACTTACACCGGTTCTGTTTTTAGAATACGGTTTACAAGGCAAATCGCTCATGGCCTGAAAAGCATTAAAACCGGACAAAACAAATTCTGAAACTTCGTCGCCGGCCACTACAAAAATATTGTCGGAGAGTTCAGACTGGATCATTCTTTTGGCAACAGAAATCGCTAAAATTCCTGAAACACAAGCATTCGAAACGACAATAGGTTGTGTTTGAAATCCGAAAAAAGCAGCAACATTTTTTGCCAGGACATCTAAATGTGCATTAGCAAAACTTTTTTCCGAATTGTCTTTTAAAGCCGTTACATTTCCTTTTGTAGTCGAAAGTATAAAAGCCGTTTTTGAATCTAATGGAACCGCTGCATTTTTGATAATCGGCTCTAAAGCCAGAATCATCATTTTCTCCAGACGGGAGTATTTTGTTTCCCTGCTGATTTTTGCAAAGGCAAGGTTTATTTTTTCATCATGAATTACCGAACCATAAAACGGAACCGGCATCAAAGAAATGTCATTATTTAGTTGAATGCCCGAATCACCGCGAAGAATTGCTTCAACGTTTGATTTGACATCAAAACCTAATGGGGTGATGCAGTTGGTTTGTGTAATGTATATCTCTTTTAACATTTTATGATTTTATTCCGGCGTATTTTTTAATTCGTGTCAATTCGTGCAATTCGTGTTTTATTTCAACAACCCAACTTTCTTTTTCCATTCTTCATAAAAAGGAGGATTGGTCAGCATTAGATTACCTTCCTGATCTAAAAATACCTGAACGGTTTCTCCGGTACAGGCTACTTCACCTTTATCATCCAGTATTCTAAAACGGTAGATCATTTTGGCGGCAGGAGTATCAATTACGGTTGTTTCTATCGTTACCACATCGCCATAACGCAAAGACAATTTGTGTTCGCATTTTGATTTTACGATCGGGGTGGTGTAGCCTGTTTTGGCAATATCCAAATAGGTGAGTCCGTGTTCACGGCCAAACGCTTCACGACCATCTTCAAAATAGGTGATGTAATTTCCGTGCCACACAATTCCAAGCGGATCCGTTTCGTTAAAACGAATTCTGATTTCATGCGAAACGGTTAGTTCGGTTGCTTCGTTAAACTGTTCTTTTCTTTTTGTCATAAAATAAGGCAATGGATGTTGTGATAATGAAGAACAAAAATAACAAACTTATTTTTGGGATGATTTCAAGGAAAGAAACGTTGCGCAATAAAACATCATAGAACGCTTCTAATCCCCAATTCATGGGAGATGATTTGGCAATGATTTGCATGATGTTTGGCATTGCAAAAACGGGAACCCAGATTCCGCCAATGGCTGCCAGAATAATAACGCTTGTCGCACCAAACGGAGCCGATTGTTCTTGTGTGCTTGCGATCGTTCCCAGCAGAATTCCAAAGCCAATGGCTGCAAAACCTGAAAATAAAGCGACCACACTCATTAAGAACAAATGACCTTCGACATTTAAAGGAGGCAAACCAATATGTGGAAATAAAAAGATTGCCACGGCCACCATCATGTAAAACTGAATCATACAAATGGCCGAATAGGTAATGGTTTTACCAATAATAACGACGAGGTTAGAAACCGGATTGGTGAGTAATCGAACAAATGTTCCCTGAGATTTTTCTTTTACGATATTGATAGACAACGGTATCACAATAAAAAATATGGCAAAAAGTGTCCAGGCCGGAACGTTGTGCTGCACAGAATTGGGACGTACTTCTTTGTTGTTTATTTTTGGAATGATTTCTTTGAACGTGATAAAACTCTTTTGCTCAAATTCGGCATTTCCTTCCCCCAGTTGATTTTGAAAAGTCGTATAAATGGATTTTGTTTCGATTTGAGAAATCATCTTATCGATCGAGCTCATCACGGCATTTTTGAAGCTCATTTGAACTGCCGGATCAAAATACAATTTGACTTCTTTTTCTTTAATGATCTTAGGCTTTGCGGTTTGCACCGTAGTATCCGTTTCTGTTAGGCCCATTTTGCTCACAATGTTTTCGACATTCTGATCAATTTTGGTTTGCAGATCCACACTTAATTTTTCCGGAATTACAATCGCCAGTTGAAATTTACCTTTGTAAACCGCTTCTTTAGCCATTTCTTCGGTAATAGGTTTGTGGTCGATTTGGGTGACAACACTAAAAAGCTGACTTTTTTCCAGATTATCAAAAACGGTTTTAGACACAGTACCTTTGTCGTTATCCACCAGTAAAATTTGAATTTTGGTATCGCTTACGGTTTTAAAAGTGCTGTCTTGAATTAAGGTTACGGTAATAACCAAAACCAAAGGCATGATAAATAAAATGATTAATCCGCCTAAATCTCGTTTGAGCAGGAGGAATTCTTTTACGACTGACATCCAAATTTTATATACCATCTCTAAAGTCTTTACCGGTTAATGAAATAAAAACTTCCTCAAGATTTCGGGCTTCTTCGGTAGAAGCAATTAAACTTGAAGGGGTACCCTGAGCGTATATTTTGCCGCGGTCTAAAATGGCAATGTTGGTACAGAAATCTTCCGCTTCTGCCAAATGATGGGAGGTATAAATAATGGTTGTTCCGTTTTGATTTAAGAGTTTCAGATAGTCAATAATGGCATTTTTAGACTGTACATCAACACCAACGGTTGGTTCATCTAAAAACAAAACTTTGGGATTGTGTAAAATTCCCGCGATCAAATTGACTCTGCGTTTCATACCGCCTGAAAAAGTTTCGATACGTTTGTCGGCAAATTTTAATAAGCCCAAAAGATCTAAAGTTTCAACGACTTTGTCTTTTAGATAACTGCCTTTTAAGCCGTACATACTTCCAAAATAATGTAAATTCTCCCGGGCCGTTAGGGTAGGGTATAAAGCATATTCCTGTGGAACAACGCCAATGATTTTTTTGATTTTGGAAGAATGATGGGTATAATTCAGCCCATCGATCGTGAAATGCCCTGAGGTTGGTTTTATCAGTCCGCAAAGCATAGAGATTAAAGTGGTTTTTCCGGCACCATTCGGACCTAATAACCCAAAAATCTGACCTTCACTGATCTCCAGCGAAACATCGTTCAAAGAATACAGATCTGCATTTTTGTACTTTTTCGAAAGGGATTCTATTTTTATAATGGATTGCAAAATATTCTTAGCTGATCGCTTTTTTTAGTTTTTTGAAAAAGATTTCTTCGCGATTGGCAATGTCCAAAAGTTCATCGGCAATCGTATTGTAAGCATCTTCTTTGGCACTTCTGTTTTTGTAAATTCGGGAAGCTTCAACCGCAAAGTCTCTCCATGAATCTCCAATTTGTGTCATTTCTTTAGAAAGGACTTTTAATTCTTCATTATTTAAGATAACCGAAGCTTCCTGTAAAAATGCGGCATAGATAAATCGGAAACCTCCGCCACCTGTACCAATTTCTTCCTGCATGCGCACCATTTGTGCCAAATAGTGATTGGCTTTTTTAGTACCGTGTTTTACGGGCCATTTTCTAATTTGCTTCGAAACAAATTTAATTCCGCGTACCCCAATAATAGGCATGGGTGCCAACATATCGCGGCAGGTATTTTTGATTCCTTTGATAATGGCGCTTTTCAAATCAACGTCCTTCGGAATTTGAATCGGATAGTACATTTGACCTCTTGGAGCAAAAGCACCTTTGGCAAAACGCACCTTGTCCAGTTCGTCATGTGTCAGGGTAGTAACCGTTTCCATAACAGGATCGCTAACAAGATAATCGGTTTCGGTTTTTCCGTAAACGACTAAATTGTGTGCGTTAAAATGGAAGCGGTATTCATCAGGAAAATAACTCAAATGATACACGCCAACTTGTAATCCGGTTGGGATATTGTTTTTTAAATTTTCGTCCAAAGCCTTGTTGGCATTTGTTGTTGAAGAAAATTTTTGTCTTTTTATTTTTAAGTTTAAACGGCTCGCCAGTTTATTAAAGATCTGTCCAGGCAAAGTTCTGTAACTAATTGCAGGAGCATGATTTACTTTTATAAACGGTAGGTATACGAAGAAAAGTCCGGAACCGATACCAAAAACCATCGGTTCGCTGATGTTCAGTCCGTTGTTTTTTAACAAATTCGAAGCTACTCCATTTTCGCAATGAGCAGATTGATGATGTGTAAAATTAGTTTGCATTACGCGGTTTTAATATTTTTTAATTCAGCGATTGAAATTTCAAAAGCATCGGCATATTTCTGTAAAACAGAGTTGTTTAATTTGGCAAAAACGGCTGGTTTAAAATGTCTTTTTACGCGCCATTTCCACATTCCAACATAACTGGATAAAATAGTAAGATCCATTTTGTTGAGTTCCATATAATAACAAATCGGACTTACTTCTCCAGTTTCTACCTGTAGTTTCGCTTCGGCAATTCGTTCGTTTATTTCATCGATCGAATTGGATAATGCGATGGTTTTAGGCTCCCAACCGGTACTTAAGGTTGTGGTATAGTCGCCATTTTCATCGGTGGCATAAAGCAGTTCTTTCAGATTGTTTTTGGTGAGATTGCCTTTGTCTTGTGGTACATTTTCTTTTTCCATGGCCTTTTTCTTTTCGATTGTAACTATTCCGGAACCGAAATTGTTTTTTGAATGAACAGATTAATTTCGCATTCCAAAAGTATTTTGTCAGCAAGCAGACTTTCGCAGCTCATGGTACATAGCGTATAATCGTCGCCTGCAAATTTTGAAACCAGATTGGCTTTGGTAATAATAGTATCACCTACTTTTGGCAGTGTATGTATTTTCAGGTTTTTTATCGCACTGATAAACCCCAGTACATTTACATTTTCGTTTTCTGTTCCGTCTTCGTCAAAAAAATATTTTTTGCCTACAATAGACGAACAGGTTTGTGCGGTGTTTTCGATTAAGCCGGCTTCAATAAAAGTGTTGTTTTCAACAAAAATATTATCTTCCCGGATCAAAAATGTGGTTTCTACAAAACTGGAATCTATATCCAAAATTAAATCCACCATAAGCAGCGGTGCCCGGTGGGGTAAATAGTTTTGTATGTCAACTCCGGTTTTCATACCTAATATATTATTTGGCTAAAACGGTCTTCATTTGCCCGTTCGCAATTTCTTCATTATTCAGATAAGTTACAATGTCTACCAGTGTAATTCCGGCAAACTCCTGTAAAATAGTGATGCTGGATTGAATCGTATCATTGACTTTTGGCAATTTTTTGATTTCAATTTCTTTGATCGAACCAATGTAACCCGTTGGGGCTGTTTCGTTTTTCAGGAAAAACTGGTAACCGGTGTGCAAAGCCACAGACTGTGCCATATGTTCGATTAAACCTGCTTCTAAAAAGGTGTCGTTGTCAGAAAAAATGTTGTCGCTTTGAATTTTTAAACCCGCAACCAGTGAAGTTTCGGTAAACGAATACATTTTATCGACCATTACAAAAGGGAACTTTTGCGGCAATAAATTCTCGACAGCGTCTTTCTCTAAAAGTAAAGTTGTTTCCATTAGCAAACCGTTAAATAAGCATAAGCAAAGGAGAATCTTCCGCTCTCAGGAACAGACAATAGAATACGATCTCCCTTTTTTAAATTTCCTGAATTCATTAATTCTTCCAAAGCTAAGTAAATAGAGGCCGAACCAACATTCCCTACTCTTGAAAGATTCATGAACCATTTTTCATCGGCCATCCCGATTCCTTTTTCGGTCAGTCCTTTTTTTAATCCTTCCACAAAAAAGTTAGAAGAAACGTGAGGAATAAAATAATCAATCTGATCTGAAGTGATGCTGTTTTTATCCATAGCATCTTTCATACTCTCAGCTCCTTTAGAAAGAATAAATTCATCCAATAATTTTACATCCTGTTTGATGGCAAAAACAGATTCGTTTAACCATTGCTCCGGAGCATAATCACTCCAGGCTTTGATCTCGCCGTTCTCTAATTTATCGCCACCGGCATACATACAGGTTTCTAATTCGTAAGCATAGGAAAAGGCTTCCATCCATTCAATTTTTAAAGAGATAGCTCCTTTTGGTTGGTTCTCTAATAAAAATGCTCCCGCTCCATCAGACAACATCCAGCGTAAAAAATCTTTTTTGAACGCAATGATAGGCTGTTCTTCCAGGTTTTTCAGATTGGCAGCTTCGTGGTTGTACATCTGGGCATTTAGCCAGGTCGAAACTTTTTCAGATCCGGTGCAAATCGCATTTTTTGAATTTCCTGATTTTACAGACAGGAAACCAAATTTTAAGGAATTCATACCCGCACAGCAAACTCCTGTTGATGAATTTAGTTCTACAGATTTGTTTTTCAATAAACCGTGTACCATCGCAGCATGTGAAGGCAGGAAGATATCAGGAGTTGAGGTCCCGCAGGAAAGCACTTCAAGGTCCTGCGCTGTAAAGTTTTCATCAAACAACTGCACGATTGCATTTCGC
The DNA here is from genome assembly GCF_025947345.1 of Flavobacterium sp. N502536. NCBI lineage: Bacteria > Pseudomonadati > Bacteroidota > Flavobacteriia > Flavobacteriales > Flavobacteriaceae > Flavobacterium > Flavobacterium sp. N502536. The sequence continues at coordinate 1,832,544 of NZ_CP110011.1, forward strand.
GTTAACTCGGCGTTGTTATGAGTACTTTTTCCTGATTTGTCTATAGCGTAATAACGACTTGTAATTTTATTATTGCGCAAAATAATGCGTCTTGCTTTAGAAGCAGCATCATTAATGAGACCCAGATAACTTTCCATCTCATCATTAGAAATGGCTTCATTTGGCAAATACTTTGCGGCTTTGGTAATATATACTTCAAACATAATCTAATTTCGTCTTCTAAACTCCTTGATAATATTGAGTTTCTCTTTTTATGGTATTTAACTTAAAGGGGTAGGTAATAAGGTGCAATATATACACTATTGGTGAGATTAACCATATTGCCAGGAATAAATAAACATTAAATACTTTAAGAAGTGTTTTTCTGTTTTTTTGATTTTTATAAATCAAATTTGACCACTTATTAAAGATTTTGTTTGCTGTTTTATCAACCGTTACCAGATAGGGGCTGATTTTAACGGCGTCAACGGCAACCAGTTTGGGTTGTAAATGCTGTAATTGATTTTGATTGAATTCAGAAAGGATCACTTCTCCAAATTTATCTGACTCCTGTATGTCTTTGTCGGATACTCCCGGTAGCGGAAAAATACCAAGATATTTTTTCTTAACGCCCGAAAACATCCATTCTACAATCGTGATGACACTGATTAAATTTCCAACGCGATCTACTAAAGCAACGTTTCCAACTAACGAAGCATTGGCTTCTTTTAATAAAACTTTGATTTTTTCCTGTGCCATAATCCACATGTTACGGGAACCGCTAATGGTGATGACAGGGGTGTTGTTTAGTATTTTTTTGGCATCAGCACTTTTTAGAAAAGAGTTTATCGGAATGGAAGGAGACAAATACCAAACTTGATAATGAAACAATACCAAATCGTATTTTGTGTTTAGAATTTCTTCCGGAACGGGCTTTAATTCAGTCGGAATTTGTAGAAATGATTCGGGGAAAGCGTCGAAAAAGGCAGCTTTATTCCATGGAAACGGAAAGGGTTGCTGCAGTTGTATTTCGTGAAAAGTTACATTTATTTCGTCTGAGTTTAGGAACGGTTTTGCAATGTTTTGTGCAATTGTTCCGAGTTGTCCAGACTGTGTATAATAAATTACGAGAACATTTTTCATGGAGGTTTACTTGCTTTTGGTTGCGAACAAAAATAAGTAAATTTATTTAAACGAATTTTCTTGTTTAAACGAATCGTTTTTGGCGATGAATTTTTGTTGTTTTTTTAATCTCGCAGAGATGCAGAGATGCAAAAAAATAGTTTAAAGCACAGTTTGTCATTTCGACCGAAGGGAGAAATCACATTAGAAACTCCGCAAACTAAGTCGACAATCTTTGTCGCTAAACGTGTGTGATTTCTCCCTTCGGTCGAAATGACAAAAATGACAAAAATGGACAAAAAGGAGAAAAAACTTTGCGCCTCCGCGAGATGCTGAGAACCTTTAAGTCTTATTTCAAATCATTCCAAAAATCAAAATAATTGAACCATTGCAAAGGATATTTTTGCAGAATAGTCTCGACACTTTGAACATATTCTTTCAGTAAGCCTTTTTCGTCACGATGTTTCACGGTAGCTTCTCTGGCGTACAAATGATAATGTAAGTTGGGTTCTTTCATGACATACACAAAAACTACAGGAACTTTTAATCGTGAAGCAATTAAAAACGGACCTGCCGGAAAATGAGCTTCCTGACCCAGTATTTTTTCCGAAAGAGATTTTGTGCCTTCAAAGTAGCGGTCGCCGGTAAAACAAACCAATTCATTATTAGCCAGTGCAGCATTGATCTCAAAGATATGAGACAAATCTTCTTTGATAATGATGAATTTTACGGTAGGTTTTTGGGTAACGCTTTCCAGATACTTTTTTATAGAAGAATGTTCCAGATCAGTAGTCACCAGATTGATTTGGAAATTAAGATCAATATCGCCAAGAAAATGCTCGGCAATTTCAAAATTTCCAACATGGGCACTAATCAAAACACCTCCTTTTTTCTCGGCCAAAAGTTTTTTGAGCACCTCAATTCCGTCAAATTCATAAGTGAACTTGTTGCGCATTCCTGCCGAAATGGAGATTTTATCAATGATGGTTTGTCCAAAAGTATAATAACTTTTGAAAACCATTTTTTTAGACGTGAACCAGGAATACTGCAGCCTTTCTTTAAAGTAATAGAAAATGGCTTTGTTGCTTTTTTTTAAAAACAAAAAGTAATACGAAGCAACAAAATAAAGCAGGACATAAGCAGCCTTAATACCCGCTTTTTGTATTAAAAAAACGAATATTCTATAGCCTAAAACTGTACCCTTTGATTTGCCATCCCATTGACTCATTAAACAGCTTTAGCTTTTAGTTTGGTCTCGATCAGGTCATAGAAATTCTGAAAAGTAGCAATTCCAACAAAATCAACTTCTACCAGTTTTACACCAAAGTTAGCTTCGATTGAGACTACTAAGTCTACATAATCTAAACTATCTAATCCAAGTGTATCTTTTAAATTAGCATCTGGTTCAATATCATCATTGTCTACTTCAAATTCATCAACCAAAAAACCATTAATTTTTGCTATAATCTCTTCTTTATTCATCGTTCAATTTAAACTTTTTAACCACCAACGCAGAGTTGGTTCCTCCGAACCCGAAGGAATTGGACAAAAATATGTCAAATTTTTTGTTTAAAGTAGTTTTGACCAAATTTAATTTAGCAGCATCTTCGTCAGGATTCTCTAAATTGATGTTTGGGGCAATGAAATCGTGCTGCATCATTAAGATGGAGTAGATTACTTCGCTTGCTCCGGCCATCCAGCATTCGTGACCTGTCATTGATTTGGTCGAACTTACGTACGGATTTTTCTCTCCAAAAACTTCAAAGATCGCTTTGGCTTCGTTTCCGTCTCCAACCGGAGTTGAGGTAGCATGAGCATTTATATAGTCAACATCAGTTGCTTTTAGCTGTGCATCATCAAGCGCTCGTTTCATGGCTATAGACGGCCCTTCTACATTAGGTGTTGAGATGTGTCCGCCATTTGAGGAGAATCCGTAACCGCCGATTTCTGCAATAATAGTAGCGCCCCTGGCAATTGCCGATTCGTAGCTTTCCAAAATTAACGTTGCACCGCCACCACTTGGGATTAATCCGTCGCGATCCTTGTCAAAAGGGCGGGAAGCTTTTTCGGGTTCGTTTTCTCTGGCCGAAAAAACACCCAAACCATCAAAACTGCTCATGGCATATTTATTGATTTCCTGTGCGCCTCCGCAGATGATAAGGTCCTGGAATCCGCTTTTTATTAAAAAATAAGCGAGACCTATAGAGTGTGAACCGCTGGCGCAGGCCGCACTTATGGTAAGATTGATACCACGAAGTTTAAAAATCGTTGATAAATTCATGGTTACCGTTGAATTCATCGATTTAAAAATAGCTCCGGAACCTATCAGGGCAGTGTCTTTTTTGTCTCGTACAATATCAGTAGCTTCAATAACCGCTTTTGAAACGCTGTCATTTCCGTACATAATACCCACTTCGCGATTGTCGAAAAAAGCATCATCAATGTTCGCGTTTTTCAATGCTTCAACAGTAGCCATATAAGCGTATTCGGTTTCTTCACCAATGCTCATACGCTGTCTGCGGGTCAATAAATTTTTTAAATCAGCTTTCGGAACCATTCCCGTTAAGGCAGATTGAAAACCAAATTCTTTTCTTTCAGAATCAAAGTGAATACCTGATTTTCCGTTGTATAAAGATTCCTTTACTTCCTCTAAAGAAGTTCCGATACAAGAATAAATTCCCATCCCAGTAATTACAACTCTCTTATTCATCGTCTTTAAAAGTAATTTTTATCCGTTACTTGTAATTTTTAACACATAGGAACATAGCTTTTGTAAACTCAAAATAGGCGTTTCACTTATTTGAAATACACATAGCGATCTATGTGAAAGAAATATTTCTTTTTTGTACTCTTTGCACATAAAAATCTATGTTTTTATGTGTTTCAAATATTTTCTAAGAATAAATTCCTCCGTTTATATTTATAATTTCTCCTGTAATGTAACTTGATTTTTTTGAAATCAAAAAGCTTACCAAATCTGCAACTTCCTCGGCTTCACCAAAACGGCTTGCCGGAATTAGTTTTAATAATTCTTTTTCGTCCAATTGGCTTGTCATATCGGTTCTTATAAAACCAGGGGCAACAGCATTTACAGTAATGTTTCGTTTAGCAACTTCCTGAGCCAATGCTTTTGTGGCCGCAACAATTGCACCTTTTGCCGCTGAATAATTGGTTTGTCCGGCTGTTCCTTTTACACCCGAAACGGAAACCATATTAACAATTCGGCCATATTTATTGCGCAGCATTTTTTGAATAAAAAACTGCGTTACATTAAAAAATCCGTTCAAACTCGTATTTACTACACCGTTCCAGTCTTCGGGAGTCATCCACATAAAAAGACCGTCTTTTGTAATTCCGGCGTTGTTTACGATCGCTTCTACAATAGCTTCGGGATTAGCTTCCTGCCATTGTGTTAATGTTTTTTGTACCTCTTCAAAATTGGAAACATCAAAACCTAAGATTTCGCCTGTTGCGCCTAATTTTTGTATTTCCTGAAGTGTTGCTTCAGCGGCAGTTTTATTCGAGTGGTAGTTAATCAGGATATGATAATTTGCATCAACGGCTAATTTTTTACAAATAGCACTTCCAATTCCTCGTGAACCGCCAGTTACTAATACACATTTCATATTCAGAATTTATTTTTTTTAATCGCCTGGTATGGAATTACTTTTCTTATCAGTAATTGCATCTGCAGCGTTTGTTTTTATGAGTTAATAGGTTTTATTTTTTCTTTTTGGCTACCGGTTTTTTGGTAGTTTTTGTCTCTGACTTTTCAGTCGTTTTGGTTTCTGCTTTTGGTTTTTCCGCAGCAACTTCGGCAGTGCTGTTTCTTTCTCTTGATTGCGAAAATAGTTCGGCATTTTCAAACCATTGGTTTCCTAATACGGTTCCGTCTGATTTAAGAAATCCCCATTTTCCTTCGTTTTTTACACGTGCAACACCGTCAATGAAACCTTTGTCTTGTTTTACAAATAAGGCAATCACAAATCCGTTTGTTGTGATGCCGTATTGTGTTGGAATGACCAATTTTCCGCTTTGATTGATGAATCCCCAGTTTTTTTCTTTTACCGGAGCCAATCCGTCCGGACTAAAAACTTCGGCGTCGCTGTAAGTAGGTTCAATTACAAATTCTGCTTTCGGATTGATAAAACCCCATTTTGAACCCACACAAACGGGAGCTAAGTTTTTTGAGAAAGCTTTTACTTTGTCATATATCGGAGTAATCACCCAATTTCCTTTTAAGTCAATAAAACCAACTTTACCATTTTTCTTGGCATAGGTCAGATCCTGAGTGTCAAAATCCCAGATTTTTTCAGCTCCATCAACCGGAATAAAAGTTCCGGAACTAACAATCCCAAAGGTCTTATCTTTTCTTGCCCAGCTTGTGTTTTTGAAATAATTGCCTATTTCCTCGTAAGCAGGCTCAATCACTTCTTTACCGGCAGTATTAATAATTCCCCATTTTTTATTGTTTTCAACTCTTGCAAAACCGTTTTCAAAAGATTTAATCTGATCGTATTTTGGTTCCAGAACTACGGCCATTTTCGAATTGATTAATCCTACCTTGCCGCTTTGTCTGATAAATGCTACGCCATCTTCAAAGTCAAAAAGTTTTTCTGAAAAAGGCGCTTTCTGGATTTCACCTTTTGTATTGATATAAACCCAATCCTTGTCTTTTTGAACAATTGCAATTCCGCTGTTGAAATCTTTAACATTTTTAAAATCGGCAGGAATTACCCATGCACCTTTAACATCTATAAAACCCCATTTTCCATTGTTTTCTACAGCCGCCAGTCCTTCAGAAAAGCTTCTTGCTGATTTGTACTGAGGCTCAATTTTAAAGTTTCCGTCTCTGGAGATGTACCCAATTTTAGAATCTTTTTTAACTAAGGCCAATTCCTGACTATTAACAAATTGAATAGTGAATGCAAATAAAAAAATAAGTGTCTTTTTCATGATTTTAAAGGTTCAATATTAATAATGTAAAATTAAGTATTAACTGTGAATCAGATAATCTTTTACTTTTTGTACAAAAGGATACATAACCTGATCTTCTTTAAATTCAGGAATGATGTTTCGAACATCGTCATACCATTTTTTGGTAACAGATGAAATTTTGTCTTTTTGTGCTAAATAATCAATTGCCTGAACAATGGTAATCATTTCGATACTTAAAACTTCAAAAGCATTTTCGATAACTTTTGAGGTAATAACTGCTGCATTGGTTCCCATACTTACAATGTCCTGATTGTCGTTGTTGTTCGGGATACTGTGAACATACATTGGGTTAGACAACATTTGACTTTCGGCAGTTGTTGAGGTAGCGGTAAACTGTACTCCCTGCATTCCGAAATTAAATCCTAAAGTTCCTAAGTTAACAAACGGAGGAAGGATTTCGTTGATCTTTGAATTCAATAGGTAATTCAACTGACGTTCGGCCAGCATGGTTAGCTTGGTAATAACAATTTTCAGTTTATCCATTTCCAGCGAAATATAATCGCCGTGGAAGTTTCCTCCGTGATAAACGTGTTTGTTTTTTACATCTATAATAGGATTGTCGTTTGCCGAGTTAAATTCGTCTTCAAGAATAGAAGCAACATTTTGGATCGTTTCTAAAACCGGACCTAAAATTTGAGGTACGCAACGTAATGAATAGTATTCCTGAACTTTTTCTTTAAAGATTTCTTCTGTATTTTCTCCTGAATATAAGTGGTCTTCTCTTTTACGGATTAAGGTACTGTCTGAAAGATTTTGTCTCATTCTTGAGGCTACTTCCTGTTGTCCTTTATGACGTTTGGTTTGGTTTAATTCTTCTGAGAAGTGATCGTCGTAAGCCTGAACCAATTCGTTAATTGCACAGGAACATTTTAAAGACCAGTCTAATAATTTATTGGCATGATGCACATTTACAACCCCAATTCCGGTCATTACCGAAGTTCCGTTTATTAACGCCAGACCTTCTCTGATTTCTACCTGAATCGGTTTTAAACCTTCAATTTCAAAAACTTCAGCAGTTGGTCTTCGGTCTCCTTTGTAAAAAACTTCGCCTTCACCTATTAAAACTAAAGCCAAATGTGATAATTGTACCAAATCTCCGCTGGCACCTACACCACCATGTTCAAAAATAAGAGGGGTAATGTCTTTGTTGATTAGTTCTGCCATTAGGTGAATTACAGAAGGATGAACACCCGAATTACCCAATGATAAAGTATTTAAACGAGCCAGGATCGCTGCTTTTGCACAAACAGGGCTTAAAGGTTTTCCTGTTCCCGAAGAATGGCTTCTAATTAAATTGTATTGTAATTGTATTTGATCAGATTCTTTAATCCGATATTGGGCCATTGGTCCGAAACCAGTGTTTACGCCATATATTACTTTGTTTCCTGAAAATTCTTTTAGGAAATTGAAGCTTTCATTCACTCTGTTTAAAACAGCATCGCTTATCGAAACTTTGTTGTTTGCAAAAATAATAGATTCGAATTCTGCTAAACTTAAATATTCATTAATTGTATTCATTAAATCGTTTTTGGTTGTGCTAATTTAATTTTATTTATCAAAATAAATGTAGTTATTTTGATGATGGCAAATGTAGGTTAATAATTGATAATAATTTTAATATGATAAAGGAGTTTGTAGATGTTTTAGTCATTGGCGCAGGACCATCAGGATGTGTCTCGGCATCGTATCTTCATAAAAACAATATTAAGATAAAAGTAGTTGAAAAAACGAGGTTTCCAAGACTTGTCGTAGGAGAAAGTCTTATCCCGCGAGTAATGGATCATTTTGCTGAGGCTGAGCTTTTTGAAAGTCTTGACGCAATGAATTTTGAGAAAAAACTTGGTGCTCGTTTTATCAGAGGAGAAGAAATTTGTGTTTTTGATTTCAGCAAGAAATTTGGAGAAGGCTGGGACTGGACCTGGCAGGTGCCACGTGCAGATTTTGACCATACGATGGCGCAGGAAGTACTAAGAAAAGGGATTGATCTGGAATTTGAAACAGAGGTTCTGGAAGTTTCTTTTGAGGGCAAAAACTCTAAAACAATTGTAAAAGATAAGGATGGAAATCTAAAAGAAATCCATGCTAAATTTATCATTGATTCCAGTGGATACGGGCGTGTTTTACCAAGACTTTTAGATTTGGATACCCCTTCAAAATTAGATCCGCATTCTTCGATATTTACGCATGTAAAAGATATTAACAGAGAAGAAGGAGAAGAAGGAACCCAAATTTCCTTTGATATTCTGGAAACCGAAGTCTGGTTATGGGTAATTCCTTTCTCTAATGGGAATACCAGTTTAGGAGTGGTAGGACCAACCGATTTTATTAATTCGCTTTCAGAAAATAAAGACAATGCCGAGGCTTTAAAAAATGCCATTCAGAAATCCGATTATTATATCAAAAGATTTAAAGGAACGGAGTTTTTGTTTGAACCGGTAAAACTCGAAAATTATTCGCGAGCGGTAAAAAGAATGTATGGCGATGGTTTTGCTTTGACGGGTAACAGTTCGGAATTTTTAGATCCTGTTTTCTCTTCGGGAGTTGCCTTTGCAACTGAATCCGGAATGTTGGCAGCAAAATTGTACCTTAAAGAATCACAAGGAATCGCTGTGGATTGGGAAGTTGAATTTACACAATATATGAAACGAGGCATTTCGGTTTTTACCACTTATGTACAGGAATGGTACACAGGAAATCTTCAGACTTTATTTTTTCATCAGCCGGAAAACCCGGATGTGAAGGAAAAGATATGTTCGGTATTGGCGGGATATGTTTGGAACGAGGAAAATCCGTTTGTGAAAAAACACGATCATGTGATTAAGAATATGGCGTATTTATTGAATATGCAAAAAGAACAAAGCCCTGAATAATCAGGGCTTTTTTTTAGGTAATTGGCATTGTTTACTCCGTCGGATTAAAATATTTAATAAATCCAGTTGGGAAGAAAGCTCCAGCGGAGCGTCCTATTTCGCCCCTACAGGGCTGTTATCAATAAATGAACCTATTTTCTATAAATATTTTATCCCTCTGGGATAAAAAAAGAGAATGTTTTTTTTCTGTTTTATTTAGATAATTAGCATTGTTTGCTCCGTTGGAGCAAAATATTTATAGCATATATGGTGAGTCAGGAAGAAAGCTCCGGCGGAGCGGTATATTTCATCTCTATAGTTTGTCTCTTTGAGGTATAGGAAAGGGGCATGTTTTAGACTGCCCCTTTTATCTTTTTATTTATAAGCTTTTTTTACGATCAATTTAGACATTGATTTTGCTGTTTTAGCAAAGCTTTCACCAATTCTGGTTTCGTTGCTAAAATTGCTTCCCCATTGATCCCCTGGGGCTTCTTCGCTTGTAATTTCCAAAAGTACCTTTGATTTATTTGCGGTTTCAACAAATTTTAAATTGGTAGTTACTTTTGCAGGTTGTTTCATAATTCCGGCATCCCAACCCGGATAAATCCACACCGCTGTTACGATTAAAGTATAAGGTGTTTTTAAATTTTCCTGAAAGTTCAAATCCTTTTTTTCTTTAGTTAAAACAATATTTGCAATTTCCAGAAATTTAGGAGTCCAGATTTGGTCTTTTGCATTGATCCATTTTTTCTCCCAGATGTTTCCATTGCCTTTTGCCTTTTGATCTAACTCGGCTTTATGCTCCTGGACATACTGTGCTTCCGATTTTTTTTCTTTCATCATCGTAAAGTTGCTGTAATCAAATTCGGTATTGATTTCTTTCTGATCTTTTAAGAAATCAAAATTTCCCTGAACAACATTCATGTCCTGAGCAAAAGCAGCACTGGAAATAAGGAATACGGTAAGAATTAGTTTTTTCATTTTTTTGGTTTGATTAAGGTTAGTTTCTTTTGCTAAAATTAACAAAAACAATTAATTAAAATTTATTCTGCAAATAAAAAAGAGGATGTCATTTAACATCCTCTTTTTTCTTAATATTCAAAAATAATTTCTACGCTTAAGATCCTATTTTAATTTTTTAATATTTTGTTAGAGATCTTTTTACCATTTTCAAGTTTTACGGCTACTATATACCATCCGCTTTGAAGTTCGGAGAGATTGATTTTATTTTTATTTTTTACGGTAAGAACATTTTTACCATTCACATCAAAAACATATACAACGTCTACTTTTTCTTCTGTGTTGATGTTCAGTTCTTCTTTAACAGGGTTAGGATAGACAATTAGTGAAGAATCAAATTTTAGATCATCATTTATAGTAGCAGCGGTAGTACTTGACTTGCTAGTATTGGAAGTTTGATTGATATAATAATCCTGCAATTTTTGAATCCAAAAATGATCATCGGTGAGAGTAGTTCCCGGGTTTCCAATTCCATCTGTACTGGCTCCTACACCTGCTCCCATTAATACAAGCTTGGTTCCGCTACTTTTTACCTCTGCAAAGTGATTTCCAAAAGTCACTTTTTTTGTGGTGGGATTAACCTGAAGTTTAGGGTCGGCATGTTTATTCTGGCTGAAATAGTTATAACGTGTCGCGTCATTTGAGAAATTTACGGTATCTCCAAAGAAAAAAGTAGTAGCAGAGTCTTCGTAGTGCTGGCTGGTATTATTTAAAATTTGAAAAGGAGCTGCTGTTCGTTCATTTAGAGTCTCTGAACCATTGATATGTCCTACCGGGATTTGCCAGAGGACAACATGTTTACCAGAGGTTTCATAAAGTTTTTGAACAAAATTCAGGTAATTCATCCAGTGGTCATTATTCCAAAACCAGGTATAAGAGAAGGGATCAGCGGGATTACCTGTACTTCCGGCGCCCATAGCATCAAGACCATATTTGTCAATAGAAATAAAGTCGGCATTATTAGACATAATCCCCATACTATTGGTGTATTGAAAAATATCTGCAGCGGTTTGTTTAATTTTGTTAAGCTGGGTAGTAAAGGTGCCAGTATCCGTTTCTCTGATAATTCCTTTTGGGCCGGCTACACCAGCTTTTGCCCAAAGATTGAGCTGCCAACCAAATTCCATATTCAGGTTTTCGTCTGTTCTTTTTTTGTTGAGCTCAAAATTGATTCTTTCTACCAGCGTTTTCAAAGTACCTACATTTTGGGCAATACTTGTTGCATTTACGGCTGTTGTAGTAGTTATCGGTTCGTTATACTGCTGCATATAGCCCAGAAAATCAGGCTCTAATACCACTCCAAAAAACTCATCTCCCAGTTCAGCTTTAACCTGATTCAGAAAAAGGTTGAGGTTATTGAAATAAGCCGTCATATAGGAAGGATCTTTTACGTGTGCCAGATCCAGGTCGTAAGATTCGCTTCCGTCTGGAATGTTATAAAAAATAAAGAAAGGAATAAGGCCCATTTTTAAAGAATTCTTTGCAAATTTTATAGCTCTGTCAGGCTGCCACGTATTCCATCCGGCTATTGGTCCTCCATTGATATAGATGTATCTTACATCCATTCTGTTGTTCTTGAGCAGATTGGTGTTGTCGATATTGTCATTGAAAAAATTGACATCATCGTTAGTGTCTTCGGATACAGATCCAACAGAAACATAATCAGGATATCGTAATGGGCTTCCATTGGCATTGTCTATTCTTAAACCAAGATGGTATACCGCACCATCTGAAGTGGTTATTTGAAGTCCGGATCTGCCCGCTTTTTTAGGGGTAATTTTTAAAGTATTTCCGGTAATAGTATAATCAAATACCGTAACGTTCCTTCTTTTTAATGAAGTGATCGTCTTATCGAACACGAATGTTTTTTGTATTCCGTTAATCGCTTTTATTTGATTTGGAAGCGAAGCAAAGGAAATATTTTGTGTGGCAGGATTTACAATAGTAAGTTGTAAACCGGATGTTGCTGTGGTCCCATTGTTGTCTGTGACTGCTATTTGTAGTGAATTGTTTCCATAATTCTGTGGTGTCCAATTGAAGGTATAAGAATTTTGGGGATTGGTAGTCACATTAGTATTCGTTCCGGCGGTAAGATCTTTAAACAGTATGCTGCTAATGGAACTTCCGGACGAAGGCTGAATAGTAAAAGTAATGCTTATAGGCGAAAAATTAAGTTGAGAATAGGAAGTAGCGTTTGGCGGACCGGTAATAGTGATCACAGCAGGAGCAGTAACCGCAATTTTAACAGTTGTGTTTACTACGGTGCTTATTCCGATCGAATTTACAGTGGTATATCGAATGTTGTAATCCCCATAAGCGGCCGGGGTCCAGTTGTACGATATGGTGTTGCCGGATAAACTCATATTGTAAGTCGTATAAGAAGACTCTGTTGTCTTTTTTATTTCGACCTTATTTTGTGTGGCCGAAAAACCGTAGAGATTGAGTGATGCGGTAAGATTGATAGCCGATAAGGTGCTTTTTATAATAATTTGTCCATCTGCGTAGGCAGGAGAAATGGCTATGGGCTTGATACACACACCAAGAAAGGTGTAGGCCGAAGACTGATCAGGAATTTCTGTTCCGGCGACCCAATACTTGGCTTTATAGACACCATTGCTGTATCTTATAATGTTGTTTGCATTGTAGTTGGGGGTTGCGCTGTTCCATTCAGAAACAGTACTGCATGCGGTATAAGCCAGAGATGGATTATTAAGAATTAACTGTTCGTCACAGTTTCCTACTGCCGACCAAACACTGCTAGATCCGGGAGTAGTGCCGGCTCCTTGCGACCAGGAATTGTTTTTGTAGACAATATTATTGTAACGGACATAAGAGTTACTGGAATATTGTGTGGCGGAATACCAATTTGGAATTCCACAGGAGCTGCCCAACTGTGCTTTTGTTATAGTAGGAATACAGCAGATAAAAATAGATAGTAATAAAAGTTTTAAATTTTTCAGCATAATAAAAAAGGTTGTTTTGTTATACATTCTGTTAATTCTAAGTACTTAGAGATGTATTGCCTATTTCTAAAAATAATTTGCTGCAGCTGAAAAAAGCAATATCAAAATCAAATATAGTAAGAAATTACTTTATGCAAGCACAGCATATTGTAAGTGAAATATTTGAATTTGAGTATTTTTGTTTTTTATTTCGAAGAAAAAAGTAAAAAATTTAGGGAAGACTATTTTGTGAGAAATAGTGTGAAATAAGGCCGTAACCTGTAAAAATTAAAAACCCGACAAGCTCTAAAACTTGTCGGGTTTAAATGAATTTAATGCGTAAAAGCTTGATTAATAGCTTCTAAAAAAGAAGTTTTATGCTAAATAAATCACATAATAAAAAAAAATGTGATTTTTTGTTTTCAAAAAGGTATACTACCAGAATTTAATGTACAAACCTGCAATTATCAATAGGGTAATGACGATTAAAACGGTCGTTTGCGGTTTTACTTTAAACATTTCCGAATCGATTTCAAATGCTTTAGGGTTTACTTTTGGTCCCGCAAAACTTATTACGATCATTGCCAGAGCGGTAAAGATAAAGGATAGCCCCATACAGATGTGGAACGGGATTTCAAAGGCTCCTTTTCCGTTTGGATAAGCGGTATACAACAAGGTCTCATTTCCAAATAATGCAGGAGCATATTCGTTGAATAGTACCGACAGTACAAACCCTAAAATTACACCCACTACGGCAGCAGCTCCGGTAGTTCGTTTCCAGAACATACCTAAAACGAACATGGCAAAAACTCCGGGACTAATAAATCCGGTGTATTTTTGGATGTAGGTAAATCCGCCAACGCCACCAATTCCTAAAATATCATTCCATGTAAACAACACGGCTAAAAGCATTGCAGCAAAAACGGCAATTCGGCCAATGTTTACCTGCTGTTTTTCGCCAGCTTCTTTCTGAATGTATTTTTTATGAATATCCAGCGTATAGATAGTCGAAATACTGTTTACTTTTCCGGCTAACGAAGCTACGATTGCAGCGGTTAATGCTGCTACCGAAAGTCCTTTTAATCCTGTAGGCAAGAAAGTCAGTACAGCAGAATAAGCGCCGTCTTTTCCTCCCACTAATTGTGGTAAGTGTCCGTTTTGGTATAAAACATAAGCGGCAATACCGGGTAACATTACAATTAAAGGCATTAACAATTTCAGCATACCTGCAAATAAAATACCAGTACGCGCGGTTTGTAAATCGGCACCCAGAGCTCTTTGTGTAATATATTGGTTGCATCCCCAGTAATTTAAGTTGATGATCCAGATACCGGCAAGGTAAGACATGAGGCCTGGGAATGTCAGGTATTTGTTAATATCAAGCTGAGAGGATGTTGCAGTTGGTTTTGGGATAATCATTTTAAAATGTTCCGGAGCTTCTCTCATTAATACTTTAAAACCTTCGATTGCATTTTCACCAACATGAAAATAATGCCCCACGGTTGTTAAAGCGATATAAGAAGTGACCAAACCTCCAATAATTAAAACGGCAACCTGAATAACGTCGGTATAAGCAACAACTTTCATACCTCCAAGAGAGATAAACAAAGCAAACAGAGCCAATCCAATCATGATAACATGCAGATATTCGCCTCCGGCCATACCATTAATAGCAACGGCTCCTAAATACAAAATCGAAGTTAAGTTTACAAAAACATATAAAAACAACCAGAAGACTGCCATGATTAGAGCAGTCGATTCATTGTAACGTGTTTTTAAGAATTGTGGCATCGTGTAAATCTTGTTTTTAAGGTACACGGGAATAAACCAAACAGCTACTACGATCAAACTAATAGCGGCTATCCATTCGTAAGCGGCAACGGCAATTCCTAAAAAGAAACCTTCACCACTCATTCCGATGAATTGTTCTGCCGAGATATTGGAGGCAATTAAAGATGCTCCAATAGCCCACCAGGTTAGGTTTCCTTCGGCCAAAAAGTAAGCTTTAGCATCTTGTTCGTCTTGTTTACGTTTTCGGTAAACCGTATAACCGTAGGCCGAGACCACGATAAAGTAAATAATAAAAACCGCATAATCTGCGAAGGCAAGGGTCTGGTTCATTGATGATAATAATTTTATAATTAGTAAAGGTGATTGTTTGATTAATAGTAGGGTAAAAAAACAGTATTTCGATAGGTGGTTTAAATAATGTTTTTTGTTTTGATATGGGTTTAAAATTAATTAACTGTCTTTTTTTGATTGGTATTGTAATAATGAGGTCCAGAGCCAAAAAGTATAATAAACAATTGCGAACACATTGTTGTTATGCGGTTTTTAAAAGAGTATTTACTTTATGCGTCTTATTTTGTTTTTGATTTGTAATGAATGTCTGATTGCTGTCTTAAAATTTCGGCACTTTTTTCAGGGGTAATATCTCTTTGGGATTCGCCCAGCATTTCATAACCCACCATAAATTTCTTTACTGTTGCTGATCGCAATAAAGGCGGATAAAAATGCATGTGAAAATGCCATTCCGGATGCTCTAAACCATCTGTAGGCGATTGGTGAATTCCTGAAGAATAAGGAAAAGAAGTACTGAATAAATTATCGTACTTAATGGTCAGTTGTTTTAAAATCAGGGCAAAAGAATTGGTTTCTTCCGGAGTAAAATCAGTGATTTTATTCAGGGCTCTTCTGCTGACAATCATCGTTTCGTAAGGCCATGTTGCCCAAAACGGAACCAGAGCAATAAAGTCATCGTTTTCGATTACCACACGATCTCCTGTTCTTAATTCAGCCTGAATATAGTCCTGAAGCAGCGTTCGATGGTTTTTGTCAAAGTATGATTTTAAACTGCTTTGCGTTCTTTCCACTTGGGTTGGAAGGGATGATTGTGCCCAGATTTGCCCATGAGGATGTGGATTGCTGCAGCCCATAATACTTCCTTTGTTCTCAAAAATCTGAACGTGATTGATGTATTTGATGCTTCCCAGATCGGTGTATTCTTTTTGCCAGGTTTTGATAATGTTTTCAATTCCGTCGATTTCCATCTCCGGTAAAGTAAGGTCGTGTCTTGGAGAGAAACAAACTACTCTGGAAATTCCCTGCTCGGGTTTTGCCTTAAAAAAAGTGTGTTTGATATCCTCTTCAAATATAATTTCGTCCTGCTTCATAGCAGCAAAATCATTCTCAAAGACAAAGCTGTCTTTGTAAACAGGATTGTGATCTCCGTTAGCACGAACATTACCCGGACATAAATAACAGGTGGAGTCATGTTTTGGAAGAGTTTCAGTTGCAAGAGTCTCGTTTTGCCCTTGCCACGGACGTTTTGCACGGTGTGGTGATACTAAAATCCATTCGTTTAGTAATGGATTGAAACGTCTGTGTGGATCTTCGTTAATGTCAAAATTTTTCATTTGTAGTTTTTGTGATATTAAAGTAGTCTTGTTCCGTTAGAGATTGTTACATCATAGAATTTTAATTCAATCCCAAATGTATTTAAATAAAGATTTGAAAACTTATTTTTCACCTCATTTTCATGCCCTTTTTTAATAAAATTGATGGTGCACCCCCCAAAACCACCCCCCATTAGGCGAGATCCAACAATAAATTCATCTGCTTTGGCATTCTCTACGAGCATATCCAGTTCGGGACAGCTTACTTCATATTCTTGTGATAACCCATAATGTGCTTCAAAAAGCAATTGTCCTAAAAGTTCAATATTTCCCTGATCTAAAGCTTCACAGGCTTTGATCACACGGTTGATTTCTTTTACAACAAAATGTACCCTTTTAAAAACAGTAGGACTCATTTGATCCTGAAGGCTTAAAAGTTGTTCTTTGGTACAATCTCTAAAACTTTTTATTTGTGGAAAATGATGTTTTATAATAGCCAAACCTTCTTCACACTCCAGTCTTCGGGTATTGTATTCCGAGCTGAAAAGAGAATGTTTTACATTGCTGTCAAACAAAACCAGCGCATAATCTTTAAAATCGGCATTGTGATATTCAAAATCCAAAGTATTGCAATCTAGTTTTATAACCTTGTTTGTAAGGCCATGAACACTTGAAAACTGATCCATAATACCACAATTGATACCCACCCAATGTTCGGCTTTTTGTCCTAGCAAAGCGATATCGGCCTTTTTGATTTCCAGATCGAAGAGTGCCGTGATCCCGAAAATCATTCCGCATTCTAAAGCGGCCGAAGAAGATAAACCGGAACCAACCGGAATGTTGCTGCTAAAGACACAGTTGAAACCTTCAAATACAAAACCGTTATCTTGTAATTGTTTGATCACACCACGAAGATAATTCGTCCAGACGTCATCACTCAAACGGATTTCTGCTGTTAAATCAATTTCAAAAGCTTCGTTTAAATCGATTGCAATTATTTTGGAGCTTTTGGTATTGTTTTTCTCAAAGGCAAAACAAATTATTTTGTCGATGGCCGCAGGTAAAACATAGCCGTCATTGTAATCAATATGTTCTCCGATGATATTGATCCTTCCGGGAGAGAGCACCACTTTTTGAGGAGCCGATCCGAACGACTTCTCAAAAAAGGCGGTGGTGTTTTGTATTAAAATATCATTCATTGTGTTGTGGTTGAAGAAATAGCTTTTAGTTAGGGTAGTTTTTTGTAAAGTATTAGTTTATGTTTTCAAATCGGTAAACGGTTTTGTGACGGTAAATCTCGCCTTTCTTCAAAACCGAATTCGGAAAATGTACGTGATTAGGCGCATCCGGAAAGTTTTGTGTTTCAAAACAAATTCCGCTAAAGGGATGATAAGCGGCATTTTCTTTTCCTTTTAAAGTTTCAAAACAATTGCCGCCTACATAAATATGAACGCTGGGCTGATCGGTAAAAACCTTCATCTGCAGCTTATTTGTAGTGCTGAATAAAATGGCAGCAACCTCATTTTCTGATTCAATTACAAAAGAATTGTCAATGGATTGCGGACATTTCTTAGCCGTTCTGAAATCAAAATTATGATGCAGAAGAGCCGTGAAATTTCCGGTTGGAATATGCTCAGTGTTGGTTTCCAGTATTTTATCAGAAGCAATAAACAGCGTTTGTTTGGACAGGTCTGTAGCATGTCCGTCAAGATTAAAATAACTGTGATGCGTAAGATTTACGACCGTATCTTTTGTTGAGGTAGCGGTATAGTCTAATTTTAATTCGTTTTCTTCTGTTAAAGTATACGTCAGATCAACCTGTAAATCTCCGGGGTAATACTCTTCTAAATCTGCACTCCACAGACTTAAAGTTACCGAAGGATTATCGCCGGAAGTAATATGCGTAATGTTCCATACTTTTTGTCCAAAGCCAACGTTTCCGCCATGTAAGGCATTGCCGTTATTATTGGTATTCAGTTGAAAGGTTGTATCGTTTAAAGTAAAAGCGCCTTTATCGATTCGTCCGGCATAACGCCCAACGGTAGTCCCGAAATAAGGAGCACTTGGTAAATGATAAGAAGCCAGATAAGATTCTAAAGTATCGAAACCCAAAACAACATCAACATACCCGCCCGTTGCAACCGGAATTTGTAAAGAGGTCAAGGTTGCACCGTAATTGATAATTTGCGCTTTCATTCCGTTTTTATTCTTTAATTCCAAAGAAAGAATTTCTTCGTTATCGGATAATAAACCAAACGATTTTATAGCAGATCCATCCAGAATATGAGATATGTGTTTTATTTCCATATTTTTTTTACCAAAAATGAAATCCAAAAATAGAAACAATATCTGTTTTTACATACCAGTACCTACCAGTTTTTTGTATATTGCGCCAAAATCCATTTTGTATGAATATAATTTCCATTCAAAGTAATCTTGGTTTGCCCAAATACAAACAGATAATCCTGTCGATTGAAAAAGCAATTGAAGAAGAAAAACTGGTAAAAGGCGATCGGCTTCCATCGGTAAATAAAGTTTGTCTGGCTTTTTCATTGTCGCGGGATACGGTATTATTGGGTTACGATGAGCTCAAAAAAAGAGGAATTATTTATGCTATTCCAGGCAAGGGATATTATGTTAAAAGCGTTGAAATCAATATCAAGCAGAAGATTTTTTTATTGTTTGACGAGTTAAACAGTTTTAAGGAGGACATCTACAATTCGTTTCTAAAAAACATTGGGAAAAATGTTCAGGTCGATATTTTCTTTCATCACTTTAATGTGCAGGTATTTCAAAAACTGATTACAGACAGTAACGGAAATTACACCAAATACATTATCATGCCGACCAATTTAGCCGATGTGACCGATGCGATAAAAAACCTACCAGTAGGGGAAGTTATCATACTGGATCAAACCAATCCGGATTTGAAATCGTATCCGGCGATCTATCAAAACCACGAAAAAGATATTTTTGAAGGTTTAATTAAAGGAAAAGCGAGAATGAATAAGTATAAAAAACTCATTCTGATTTTTCCCGGATTTAGAGAACCATTGGGAATGAAAACCGGATTTATTGCTTTTTGTACCCAGTACGATCTGAACTATGATATCATCACCGAATTTACAAACGGCGAAATTGGAGTAGGGGATTTGTATATCATTCCAAACGATCGTGATCTGGTTCGCGTAATTGAAAATGCAAGATCGCAAAGTCTTAAACTTGGCACCGATTTCGGGATTATTTCTTATAACGAAACCCCTTTAAAAAAGATTGTGGCCAATGGCATTACCACCATTTCAACCGATTTTGAAATGATGGGGGAAATTTTGGCCAATATGGTACTCCAGGGACAGAAAGAACAAATAGAAAACAAATCGTCTTTGCTGATTCGGAACTCGCTGTAATTTTTTAGCTTTTGTGCGATTGTTCCGGCTGTGCCTGTATAGTCTGGGTTTTTATAAGTTTAAGACAAAATTGTTGCGTAATTTTTCCTCGTATTTTTCCTTATTAAAAGTATAGAGGTAAGATCCTTTTCGGGAAGACTGCATGTCTTTTTCGTCCAGTTTGTTCAGAATCTCCATTGAATTAATTTTGCTGATAAAGTTTCTCTTGTCTAATTCTTTACTCAAAATAGCTTCGTACAATTCTAATAATTGACGCATGGTGAATTTTTCAGGAAGCAATTCAAAGCCAATCGGTTTGATCGAAGTTTTATAACGCAATATTCGGATCGCCTGCTCCACCATTTCGTTATGATCAAAAATTAAACTTGGGGCATCGGCAACACTAAACCACTGGGCGTGGTAATTTTTAATGAGTTCGGCATTGTGGTTTTCAATATTAATCAAAGCATAATACGAAACCGAAATGGTTCTTTCGGCCGGATCGCGATCAATGTCACTGTAAGCATAGAGCTGCTCCATATAAACATCGTGTAAACCTGTATAGGTATTTAAAACTCTTATCGCGGCATTGTCCAGTACTTCATCTTGTTTTAATAAACCTCCCATCAATGACCATTTTCCTTTTTCCGGCTCAAAACCTCTTTTGATTAAAAGAATTTTCAAACCTTCACGATCAAATCCAAAAATAATACAATCTACTGCTAATAAAACTTTATCTGCAGCACTATAACTGTTAAGCATATTCAAATTTTTAGTGGTAAATATATAAGTCTCTTTATTCTGTTATCCCATTTAGTAAATGCCGTTTCTGCATTTAAAAATGTAACTGTTTGAAAAAGTTACATGCTACAAAAGTAATGGTTTTTTGATGCTAAAATCATTATCAAAGCGATCATTTTTTAACTTTTTTCACGAGTTTTTTTGAATAAAACGCCTATTTATACTGCAAAGTGTCATTTTTACGCAATCTAACTGGAGGAAAATTCGTACTTTGTTAAAGAATCTTTTAAACGTCATTTTGGGGGCAAATTGGCTTTTTAAATACAATTTTCACTTCGACTCGAAAATGAAATCTTTTAGCCAATACCAAGTTTGGAATGCGGGAATGAATCGGCGAAAAGAATGAAAAATCCTTAAAAAAAGAAAAATCATTCTAACAGCCGTTCTTGAAAGTTGAAGGATTTTGAAGCGAAAGAACGTTACCGAATTTTCTTGCACATCGCTATTACAAGTAGGCTTCAGCCCAGTAAAATTGTCTATAAATTACTTTTTTTTGAAATTTTCAAACGGCAAAGAATCAGAATATTGCCCATACCAAATTTAAAATCTCAGTAGAAATTTTTAATACCACTAATCTTATTTAGTCTAAATAAGATAGTTTTGCATCATATTTTTATTTCTATGGAAAAGCAATATTTAAATATTAATGCCCAAAACTTCCCCGAAATCTATGATTTGTATTGGAATGAGCTGTTTTGTTTTTGCAGACATCATACAGGTGATGAGGAGGCAGCAAAAGAAATTGTTCAGCAAATTTTCATCAGTATTTGGGAAAGGCGCGAAAAACTACAAATAGAAACCTCAGTCAGAGCGTATTTATATGGCTCTTTAAAACTCAAAATTTTGGAGTATCACCGAAAGCGGGCCACCAAAAAGAAACACGAAAGTACTCATTTTGCTGAAATGAGCAAAGTTTCTAACGACACAGAAGAGCATATTTTGCATAAGGATTTGCTTCGGGAACTACAGCTTGCCATCAATACACTTCCGGAACGTTGTCGACAAGTATACTTAATGAGCAGGGAAGACGGGATGGACAATCGTTCTATTGCCGCCTCGCTTGTTATTACAGAGAAAGCTGTTGAAGGAAATATTACAAGAGCACTTCGGCACATTCGTGACCGTTTAAAAGTTTTTCGCAGTTTACTTCTTTTTTTTACTCCACTGTGTAGGGTTAGCGAAGACTTGTGCAACTACATAATTACATAACAAAACCAAGACAGTGTTTATTACATCAGATTTATTAGAAAAATATGCGCGAAACGAATGCGATGCCGCCGAAAGGGTATTGGTTGAGCAATGGTTAAAGGTTATAGATTTTGAACGTGAGGTCATAACTTCTCCGCAACAACAGGGATTAAAAGAGGAAATGTGGAGCAATATTGCGGCCAGGACCATTCTTGCAAAACCAAAATCTCAGTATAGATTTCTTTATACAGCACTAAGCACTGCGGCCTGTGTGCTATTTGGCATTATCAGTTTGCATTATTATAACTCGTCAACATTTGCTTCACACATTTTGGTGAACAACCTGAACGGGCAGGAGATCAAGAAAATAAACATTGGTAACTTATCTTTTTTGGTCGAGCCGGGCAGTCAGTGCAACATTTCAATGGATTTTTTGGGTCAGGCAAACGATGTTAAGTTTTGCGGTGCCGTTTCGGTTATTAGTGATTCGGCGACCGTACGGGAGTTTAACATTGGTACAGGAACTTCGGGCTGCACCAATATGTATCAGGACAAAGTAAAATTACAGAAAGGACAAACGTATCTCGCAATGACAGATGCTGAATATAACGTAATCACGGCAACCAGAGATGAAATAGCAGAAGGCCTGCCGAGAGTATTTAGCTCAAGGCTGTCGGAACGTTTTAATTTGTAAGAGACAATAAATAAGAAGAATAGATAATAAAAATCGATATAACTGAAATTAAAAAGTTATGGATTTAGGGAATAAATGATCAGTGATGCAATTTAAAAGAATTTTTTTAACGGTCATTTTTATGATCGTAGGTACTACGGTTTATGCTCAAAATGATGATAAGACCAATTTTACGGGGTCTATAATTGACGATAACAATCAACCTGTTGCCGGTGCCGAAATTCAATTGCAAAACACTGCTGCTGTAGTCAAAAGTAACAGCTTAGGTAGATTCGTTTTTCAAAATATTACATCAGGAAAATACCAGTTAGTCGTATCGATGACGGGTTATCAAATCCGGGAAATGGCTGTTGTTGTCGAACAGAATCAGAAAGAAGAAATTGTTATAGCGTTAAAATCGAATTCGGTTGAGTTAAATTCTGTTGATTTGTTTGGCAAAACGATTGAAACCAAAATTAAAGAACAGCCGTTTGCCGTTTCTGTCATCAATACAAAAAAACTGGCCGAAAGAGATGTTGACTTAAACCGACTGATGGACGGAACAGCTGGTGTTCGTGTACTGGAATCAGGCGGAATGGGATCTGAAACCAATTATTCGATTAATGGATTATCCGGTAAGGCCGTAAAGTTTTTTATAGACGGTATTCCAATGGAAAATTTTGGGTCATCGTTTAGTATTAATAATTTTTCGATTAATACACTCGAAAGAATTGAAGTTTATAAAGGAGTTACCCCGGTTTCATTTGGTGGTGATGCACTTGGAGGCTCTATAAATCTGGTGACACGCAGCCGCCTTAAAAATTATATCGATGTGTCGCAAACCATCGGTTCCTTTAACACCTATCGTTCGGCAATATCCGGAAAATGGAGAAATGAATCGGGTTTTACTTTGCAGACCAATTCTTTTTTTAACTATTCAGACAATAATTAT
This sequence comes from Flavobacterium sp. N502536, assembly GCF_025947345.1. Taxonomy (NCBI): domain Bacteria; kingdom Pseudomonadati; phylum Bacteroidota; class Flavobacteriia; order Flavobacteriales; family Flavobacteriaceae; genus Flavobacterium; species Flavobacterium sp. N502536. The sequence goes on from NZ_CP110011.1 coordinate 1,855,849, forward strand.
CCCGTTTGGGGGCCAACCGTAGAAATTGCAGGAGAAGACGGAAGACCTATTCCGGGTTATCCAAAATTTAAGAGATTTAACGACGATTATAAGTCCTACACCATTCGAGCAGATATTGGGTTTACCAATGTCAAATGGGCCGATGCTCTGTTATTCGGTATTACGGTATCAGATCAGGACAGAGGAATACAGACCGGAAGAACAATGGCCTATGTGTACGGTGACGTGCGCTACAATGAAAAGTTTGTCATGCCGTCTGTACGTTACTCTAAAAAAGGGTTTTTATTTTCAAATTTAAATGTAGACCTGTACGCTTCTATAAATAAATTAAGAGGTACAACAACAGATACCAGCTCCTATAAATACAATTGGACAGGAAAACCTATCGGAACAGTAAATGGAGAATTGGGAGGAATCAGATCAGGAAAGTCAATTTATTCGTTTGAGGATCATACGCAATTGGCCAGAGTTAATTTTGTATATCAGATCAAAGAAAATCAGCAGGTAAATTTAAATTATGTGTTTACCGGTACCAGAAGAAAGGGCAGTGACGCTATTGCCGAAGCCGAATGGACAGTTCCGCTTAGAGAACCTCAGGATCTGGATAAACATATTGCGGGTTTATCGTATGAGATTACCTCATTTGAAGATCGCTGGAAGAATATTTTCTTCACAAAATATTTTGCTTACAATGCCAACGCCGCAGTATTTGATTACAACGGAGAAAGTTTGAAAGAAACCTTTTATCAGCATACAAAAGACAATGCTTGGGCCTTTGGATACTCTTCAAAAGTATTGCTTCCAAAAGAATATACGATAAAGTTTTCGGTCGAAAATGCAGCCCGATTGCCCGAAGCGACAGAGCTTCTGGGCAACGGTAATACAATTGTAAATGCGCCCAATTTAAAGCCTGAAAGAAGTTTCAACGTTAATACATCCATTCAGAAGACCATACATACTGCGGTTCAGAATGTAAATTTTGGTCTTAATGTATTTTTTAGAGACACAAAAAATCTGATTTGGTTAGCAGAGGGAGATTTGATGGGAACCGCCCGCTATGAAAATTTAGGAAAAATACGAACCGTTGGAGTGGAGGCTGAGGTTAACTATGCCCGAAAGCAATGGCTTGAAACATCAGTTAATTTTACGTATCAGGACATCCGAAACATGCAGCGTTTTGAGGAAAACGGTGCACCCAATCATGTTTATAGAGACAGATTGCGAAATACACCTTATTTAATGGCAAATGCAGAGGCAAGGTTGTTCTTAGATCAGCTGTTTCAATTTACACCGAAGATTTCCTTTTTTGCAAGTACACATTATGTACATCAGTACTATCTGGGCTGGCCAAGCCTTGGAGCAGCACCCGAAAAAATGTACATCCCAACTCAGTTTGTCCAGGATGCCGGTTTGGGCTATACTTTTGGAAAGAACGGACGTTACAGTGCCAATTTTGCCTGCCGCAATATTTTAGACAAGCAGATTTACGATAATTTTCTGCTGCAAAAACCAGGTAGGTTTTTCAGTCTCAAACTAAGATATTTTTTACAATAACCAATTAAATTTAAATTCAATGAAAATGAAATCGTTCTTAAAAAAGACAACATTTATGGCTTCTGCCGTTGTCTTGTTTGCTGCAGCTGCAACATCTTGCAGTTCAAAATCAGATGAAGTGGAAGTAGAAAGCGCACAACATTTTACAATAGCAAGCTGGGCTCAGGACTTGCAGTATATCGCATCGGTTCCTTCTTTAACAGAAGGTTCGCTAACTTTTAAAGGAAAAGGTATTGAGGCCAACGGTTCCCGTTATATCTGGCACAAACAATATGTTTATTTGATGAACCTTCCGCAGAAAAAATTCATTCAGTACGAAATGAGTAAAGACGGAAGTTTAAAAGAAAAAGGGGCTATTCTTACAGACGGAGTGGTTCCAAATTATTTTCAATCTCTGAATATCGTAGACGATAATACCATGTTGGTTTTAGGCGGACTGGATTTGAATAACGGTATAGTAGGCTGGGCAAGAATTAAACTAAGTGATTTTACAATAGAAGCAAAAGGAACAATGGCTGTACCTTATGACGCAGCCAATAAAGGAGTTCAGTTTTCTGTTGGAAAAGCATTTGTAGACAATGGAAAGCTTATTTTGGGAGGTTATTTTTATGATAACGAATCAAAATCCTATACCGTTGATGGAGTAAGAGCTTTAGTTTATGATTATCCGGCAATGAACAATTTAAAAGTAATTAAAACTACGGCAACTGCTGGTGGAGTAGGTTACGATTACTTAAACTCATTAGACAAAGACGAAGAAGGCAATCATTATTTTGTAGCAAGTGCCGGTAAATTTTGGACTGGTGTAGGTGGAAAATCAGGAGTTGTGCGTATTAAAAAAGGTACAGCAGATTTTGATAAAGATTATTTTATTGATGTAACAACACCATTGGGCAAACAAGCCTGTTTGATGGGAATAAATTATGTGGGTAACGGAATTGCAATTGGTACCGTTCAGTACGAAGAGTTAATGACTTCGGTAAGAGATCGTTTAAAAAACGTGGGACAATTGGTTAGAATTGATTTGAAAAACAAAACAGTTTCGTTGATTAATACACCTTTAAGTCCGGTTTCAATGGTTCGTTCGCCATTGGTGTACAAAGGAAAGTATTACACAGCAATTTCTCCTATTGATGCTGTAGCTTCAATTTACGAAGTTGATCCTGCTACAGGAACCTTCAAAAAAGGAACTGCATTAGACGGTGGAGGTTCTGTTAGTGTTCAGCTGATAGCACCACATCCAACAAAATAATCACATACTCAAACCCCCATTTGAGTAAAAGTGGCCGGAAGGAATTCCGGCCACTTTTTGTTTTAAAGAAGTTTGAATTGCTCCACCATTTCAATGATCACGAATAGAAGAAGTAATGTAACTCGCGTGTGTCATTTCGACCAAAGGGAGACCCGAGCGATAGCGAATCGGCGTAGCAAATCACAAGTAAAATTCGACAAAGATTGGGACTCCAGGAGCGGAGTTTCTTGTGTCATTTCGACCGAAGGGAGACCCGAGCGATAGCGAATCGGCGTAGCAAATCACATGCGAAATTCGACAAAGATTGGGATTCCAGGAGTGGGGTTCCTAGTGTCATTTCGACCGCAGGGAGAAATCACAAGCAAAATTCGACAAAGATTGGGACTGCTGGAACGGAGTTTCTGGTGTGATTTCTCCCTTCGGTCGAAATGACAATGTGGTATGATGAGTTTGTATAAAACTACATCTGTAGAGGAGACTAATTTGCAAACCATATAAAATGGTAACTTCGCAAGAACAAAAACACAATCGAAATGAAACATCTATTCAGAGCAGTAATAAAATGGGCTTTAAAGCAAAATCAGAAAGATTCAACAAAGAGATTTTACAGTAAAAGCCATCAGGTTATGATTGAGGGGAAAGCAGTTTTAGAGGTTTCGGCAGCCAAAGCTTTTAAGGGAGATCCTGAATTGTACAATCCTGAAGATTTGCTGCTGAGCAGTTTGGTTTCCTGCCATATGATGTCGTATTTGTATGTATGTTCTCAAAATGGTATAGAAGTTCTGGAGTATTCAGATGAGGCAGAAGCTACACTTGAAGTTTCCGCTGACGGAAGCGGGCGCTTTGTTGCCGTTCATTTATACCCCAAAGTAAAAATTGCGAATGCAGATCAAATCGAACTGGCGAATACACTTCATACCAAAGCCAACCAACTGTGTTTTATTGCCAATTCCTGTAGTTTTCCTGTAGTACACCACGGGAGTTGCGAGCTCCTTACCGCATAAGTTATAAAGAACCTTTTACTTCAAAAGGCTGCCAAACATTGGGATTCAACTTCTGCGATTTTAGCATAGATTCAAATCCTGAAAAACGAAAGCTTTAATTTTAATTCGCTGTTTTGGGGTTGTTTTTAGAAATCAAATTTTCAATTTCAAAAATTTTCATCATTTTCAGAGGTTATCTCTCCTTGTAGCAATTCCTTTTTGGACTTTTTTTTGTTTAAGTATTTGATAATGTGAACGAAACATAGTTTTGTTGTTCTGAAAAGGCATTATTTTTTACTAAATTTTGCACAGAAAATCCATTTGTTACATAGGTTATACCATGTCTTACAAACCGAAAAATGTTAAGTATTATGCGGCGTATATTTGTACTATAAGAATTGAACAAGAGTTGTTTAGAAATGGTTTACGAATTAGAAGTTTAAGTAGTTTATTTTTTTTTATAGTAGTTAATTGGGGAAACGCTGCAAATTTTGCAGCGTTTTTCTTTATCATAATTTCAAGGGTTCAGGATTTGAACACAGGCTTTTTCGATTTCCTGGTCGCTGAAGGATTCCAATGCTTTTGCGAGCATTTTGCTGGTTTTTATACAGCTGATCATTTTGGTTCGCAGATCGAGATCGTCTCCAATTTCGGTTTTGAGAATGTCCTCAAAAATTTCGGCTAAATAATCAGGTTGATCTCTAAACTAAAGCACCGATAAAAATTGAGCTACGGCCAGCATTCCTTGATTTTGATTTTGCGGATTGTGATTTTCTTCTTGCATGGCGTTAATTTTTCAATGATATAATTTTAATTCCATCGAATTCGATGGAATTAAAAGGAATAAAACAAAAAAGCGCTGCAAATCCTGCAACGCTTTTCTATTTCAAAAAAAGAATAAATTCCTTCTTAACCATTTCAAAAAGAATTCTCGATGTTAAGCTACACCGGAATTTTCCCTTGCGAGATGAATTTCAAACCTGAAATTCCGGGTAAAAACAAATACAAACTGCCATCTGTACGTACAAAACGCGTTAGGTTCGGGGTTTCTACATAAGTTCCCTTTTTATTATAAGCAAAAATAGAATTGTCCGGACTAGTATCTGCGGCCTGTGGTCCAAAAATTGGATCAACACCACTGTAATTAGGCGATGCATCCGGATTTCTAAAACCTCCCCGCTCCAACCAGGCTTTGGTAACAAAACGAAACTGAAAATCAAGAACAGCTCCAATAAACAATCCAACCAATCCTCGTTGTATGCCGGGTTTTTCGGCAGGATCATACACGGGACCGTAAGGCGATGCCCGCCTTAGAATTCGATGGGTTTCGGCATTATCATCATTGTCGGTTACGTTTATGTCATCACGTGGGTTTGCTCTCCGTATGTGTGCTGCATAAGGACATTTTAAAGCCAGTTCATCACTGCTTTGATCGCCTTGCTGATTTGGACTTGCCTTTAAGTAATTAAAGTTGGTAAAGTTGAAGTTTTTGGTACTGGGTTCTCCCAGACTTTTATCTTCTTTATTGGGAGATACAACAAGAGGTGTACCGTCGCGCCAGCGTCCGCAAATCTTTGCAGCCATTAATTCGGGTGAAGTTTCACTGTTGGAATGAATGAAAGCATTAAACTTGGCTTCGTCCTGATACAACAATCTAAAAGCCGCAAAAGTGCCATTTACTAATAGGGTATGGGCATTATAATCCTTTGCTTTCTTACTTATTACAAAGCGATCCAAAGGTACCTTTGGCCTGTCATCGATGCTGCTTATACCCATTAATTTTAGCATTTTGGGCTTGTTCCACAAAATATCATCAATACGTGGCTGAGACAGACTATCGCGATATCCAAAATGTACATAATCTGAATTTCCGTCGACGGTTATGGGATCTGAATCCTGATAATATACCGGAACTACAGCTGGTCCTGATGGCGTTTTGGCTATCATACCTAACAAATCCGAATAGTATTTTTCTCTGTTTTCAGGGGTTAAGGTAAAAAGCGTCAATTGAATATGAAGCTCACTGCCATCAGTACTTGGCGCTTCTTTTGCAATCCACCCTCCGTTTTTCCACCAGTTTGCAGGAGCACTCTCTCCGGTGTCACCCATTAGTCGGGCATCAGTTATTGCTCCTTTTTTAAAGGCTAGAAATACTTCGGCACTCGAATCATCCTTGACCGTTTTACTATTATCTTTACCTATCAGTTTTTCTAAACCGAAGTATGTAAAACCAATATTAAGACAATAGTCCGGTTTTTGCAGGTTTTCCCAGGGTTCTGCACTGGTGATCGACAAACCACCGGGAGCAGTTCCCGAAGCAAGATCTGCACAAAATTGTTTTGCTCCGTCGGGATCTTCTATGCGGAAAATAATATATCTGATGTGAGGAAAATTATAGCCTCGTAATATTAGTCCCTGTATATCATTCATTTCAACTGATTTGGAATTACTCATAGTTTATCTTCATTAAGATTAGATTTAAAACTATTCGCAATCCGGTTTTTGAGCTTTTGGAAAATTATAACTTACCTGACCCGGAACCGGTGGCCATATTTTATCGGCATTTGGATAGTTATCGATAACTTTTGCTACGGTAAGTCCCGGAAAGTTGGTACCAAAAACATATTTTCCATCTTTATCGCCTGCGGAAAAAACTGGATCTCCAAAATTGTAACGCATCAACAAGCAGTAAAATGCAGCTGCATTTTTAACCACTCCGCCTCTGTCTTTGGCTCTAATGAATTTTGCCGATGTTGGTCCATCCGGATCCACACCCGGAATTCCTTCTTCGTCTATAAGATGTAACAAGAGGTTTAAACCATTCACAACCTGCTCTATCTTGAAGAACGCTCTGATATAATCATCAAATTGCCCGTCATAGATAGACATTACTACCAATACATCTTTTCCCGGATAAGACTGAAATCCCGGAACGGGTATCCCCGGAGTTGGAGCGCCGTCTGCTTGTGCATAAATCGTAAAATAATGAACTCCTGTTGTTTTACGAAGATCTCCAACCGGAGGTTCTGTAGTGGCAGCTTCTCTAATGCTTTGAGCAGCAAGTAATGCTTCGGGTAAAGCGCCTTTTTTTAAAGGAATAAATAAAAATAACAGATGTTGCTGATCTGAAATAGGTACTGTGATTACCGGGGATGTTGACATGATTTAGTTGTTTATTGGATCGCCCTACTCTGTTAAGGCTTTTCGGGAAACGCCTCTTAATTGCTTAAGCAGGACGAATTTAGACATACTAAACACAACCAATACCAGTACTTATACCTGATTTACCAACGGTTAATTTTAAAAAAAATAGCGCTGCAAGTAATTGCAGCGCTATTTCTATATTTTCAAAAATCCGGAATAAATTATACCCCTAATTTTTTAGCAATCTCAGCAGGGATTCCGCCTTTGTTTACTAATAAAGCAGTTGTTTTGTATTTTACGAAATTCTTAGTTACAAACAAGAAACCTTTGTAGTCGTTTGTTTCTCCCCATGAATTTTTTACGATGTAATATTCTTTTCCGGTTTGATCTTTGGCTAAACCAATGATGTGCATACCGTGATCGTCTGTAGTAGTGTAGTTGTCAAATGCAGTCTGACGCATTTCAGGAGTAATTTCCGGCTCAGCTTTTGGTCCGTTAAACATGTCTGCTTTTTCTTCCGCAGTCATATCGTCGAATTTTTTACTAGCCACGTAAGCCACACCATTTTTCCAGCTAAAGCTTTTCTCACTTACGTCAGTTGCCCACGCTACAGTATATCCTTTTTTCAATGCGTTGTCGATAACATCGGTCATGTCGTTTACTTTTACGTTGTAAACCTGATCCAATGACCAGTTGTCCGGCACCATCATAGTCGTTTTTTGGTAGTATGGAGAGGTAGTAAAAGAAGACATTTCTACATACTCATCCGGATTAATTCCTACTACTTCTTTAGCAAAAGTTTGAGGTGTATAGTTTTTTCCTTTGTAGTTAAAGTTTTCCGGTACTTTTCCTAAATAAGAATCAATTACCGCTGCGTAAGCTTTTTTCCAGTTTGGTGTCAACTCTCCGTTAGGGTTTTTAACTACCGCTGCCAAAACACTTTCGATTAAAGCGCCCATTTCGCCAAATTTGTTTTTATCTGTTCCGTAGTTTAATCCTGTATATACTTCTCTCGGAACAGTTCCGTATTTTTTGTACATATTAATTACATCATGCAAAGCTCCACCGTCACCAAGACTAATGGCTCCATGCATACGAACATAGTTTTCTCCTTTGTCAACATACACGTTTCTTGCCGAAAAAATTTGAGACAATTCAACCGGTTGTTTTCCTAAACGAATCATTTCTGATTCTAAGAATGAGTTGGTTGAATAACTCCAGCAAGTTCCTGATGAACCCTGAGCTTTTACAGAAGTTGTTCCTAAATTGATCACTTCGGTAAATTTAAAGTTTTCTTTACTTTTGTCGCTGGCGTTTAATTTAAGTGAGTTTACTAAAACGTCCTGCGCAAAACAGCCTGCTGTTCCAGCCAAAAATACCGATGCTGCAAACACTGATTTGAATGAAAATGTATTCATAATTTATATTTAATGTTTTGATAAATTAGTTGTGGTAATTTAAATTTTGTTACAAAACAATTAAATTTTAACTAATAAAACTAACCTGCAACCGTTAATTTTTATAAAATGTTTTTCTTAATCGATATAAACTTACAAAATACGCAAAACAAAAAAGCAGGTAAATCTGATCGGTTTTAAACTTGTTGCGTTTGATAGTGATAGAGAATCAACACAGCCAGTTATTTACAAAAACAATAGAGCAGGCCCGGTCTTTAGGGAATTTTGCGACATCGACATCCATGCGGAGTTCGAATTTTCGTACCCGTAAATATCCAAAATCTGTTCTGTAGTGTATTTTAGTGATTGCTTTTGGGAGTATAAGTTTATTTTTTTGTTAATCCGGGAGGAAATCCAGCCATAATTTTTTGGATCGCTGAGGTAATAAACTCTTCCGGATTGCTGGGTTTGCTGTCTATTTTAGCATTACCTATCCCTTGCCATATTAGTTTTTGTGTTTTTGAAGATACAATATCAATGATCAGAGAACCATCTACATAATCGTAGGTGTTGACCGTTGTATTGGCGCTTCCCATCATCGCGCCTCCACCCCAATATCGATAGGGACGATACATACCGCCATAACCATAAAAATCAGTGTTTGCTGATACAGAAGTTTTGGTTTTTAAAATCGATACCGCATTTACTTTGAGATCCGGGTTTGTTGCAGTTTCTGTAAAACCCTTACTAATCATTTCGCTACGGATGGCTTTTGTTACACGATCAACATTTAGTTGACTAACCTGTCCTTCCTGTGCTTTTAAGTCGTAAACAGCAAAAGTTTTGTACTCGTTGAAATTAGTACTCGGGTCGTAATCGGTGGTAACTCTTACAGTTGGAGAGCAGCTGTAAATTAAACCCAATAGAAGCATTGGGATTATACGAAGATTCTTTCTTTTAATATTCATCTTGTGGTATTTAAATTAATGATTAAATTAGTTTAACTTGATATTATTAAAATTTTGATGAAATCCGGAGTATAAATAAACAGAAGTGTTTGGGTAAGTAATTATTAGTAATATATACCGCTTTATAGTTAAAGATAAATTATTTTATTTAAACGACATAATACTCGAGGTAAAATTCTTACTTGTTGGTCCTCGCCGATTTATCACTATTAAAAAAATGCGGGTTTTATGTGGGGATTATTTTCCCCGAAACACAACGTAACTGGTTTGTTCGTCTATGATTTTGACCAGAGGGCGGTGAAAGAATTTTAAAATTAAAGAATAAAAAAGCCATTCGATTAGGAATGGCTTTCGTTGTAAATGTAAACTTTAAGAAGTAAACTATTCTATTTCAGAAACTCTCATGGTGTTAACCATTCCTTTTTCTTTAATCGGCATTGCAGCAAGGTTGATTAAATAATCTCCTTTTACAACATATCCTTTTTCTCTTGCGATTTCGTTAACATCAGTTACAGTATCATCTGTACTTTCGTCTTTATCGTAGAAGTAGGATCTTACTCCCCATAATAAATTCAATTGTGTTAAGATTCTTCTGTTTGAAGTAAATACTAAAATGTGTGCAGATGGTCTCCAGGCTGAAATTTGGAAAGCGGTATAACCACTGTTTGTTAAAGTACAGATTGCTTTTGCTTTGATTTCATTAGCCAATAAAGCGGCCTGATGACAAACTGTTTTGGTAACAAAACGTTTAGTTTTTATTTGTGGTGTGTTTTGCGGAACCTGAATAAGCGGAGAATCCTCAACTGCCTCACAAATTTGTGTCATTTTTTGGATAACCTGTACCGGATAATTTCCTGTAGCTGTTTCTCCGGATAACATTACAGCATCGGCACCGTCCATTACTGAGTTAGCAACGTCGTTTACTTCAGCTCTTGTAGGAGTTAAACTTGTAATCATTGTTTCCATCATTTGTGTCGCAACGATAACCGGAATTCTGGCAGTTTTTGCTCTGCGGATCAAATCTTTTTGTACCAATGGTACTTCGTGAGCTGGAAGTTCAACACCCAAATCTCCACGAGCTACCATTAAAGCATCGCAATACGCTACAATTTTATCGATGTTCTCAAGAGCTTCCGGCATTTCAATTTTAGCTACGATCGGAATTTTATGCTCTGAATGTTTGGCGATTAACTCTTGAAGATCTTGTAAATCGCGAGGTGTTTTTACAAACGAAAGTGCAATCCAGTCTACTTTTTGTTCAATAGCAAAAATCGCATCAGCAATATCTTTCTCTGTTAAAGCCGGTAAAGAAATTTTGGTGTTTGGAAGATTAACTCCTTTTTTAGACTTTAATTCTCCACCCTGAATAACTTTAGCGGTAACTTCTGTTTTTTTATCAGTAGTAAGGATTTCGAAAATCAATTTACCATCATCCAATAAAATACGCTCTCCCGGGTTAACGTCATTTGGGAAATTTTGATATTTCATGAACACTTTCTGTGCATTTCCAATAATATCCTCAGCAGTTGTAAACGTAATAACGTCACCGTCATTTACTACTGTTCCTTCTTCCATTACCCCAACTCTAAGTTTTGGCCCCTGTAAATCTCCTAAGATTGCAGTAGTATAACCAAACTCTTCATTAAGACCTCTAATAATATTTATTTTATCTTTTACTCCGTCGTAATCAGCATGCGAAAAATTGATTCTAAACACATTAACCCCTGCCTCGATCATATCCTTGATAATCTCCCTCGTACTACATGCAGGCCCAAGTGTAGCAACAATTTTGGTTTTTTTGTTTGTTTTTAGCATTTTTTTTAAAAAATTAGATTGTTTTTTGATTTTATTTTGTCGGTATCGACGGCATATATAGCCGCAATACTTTCTATTTTGTTTAATTGTTGTTGAATTTCTGAAAAGTCAAGAGCTTCTTCGCTATTGTCTATTTTCAGGAAAAAATCTACTTTTTTGAATTCAGGAAGTAAATGAATTGTTGTTGAAACCTCACTTGTCTCATTGGAAAACAAATCTTGAGAATCATTTTTACTCACTGAAATGATCTCATTTTTATTCTGAATCAGATTCCATGAAACTGCTTTTTCGGAATCATAATAATAAAATCTCGAAAAATTTGCCTCGCCTTCTTTAGTCTGAGCATGGATCTCGTTTTTGCTCTTACTTAAGTTTATCGGAAGGTTTTTATTGATAAAATAGGCCAATCTGTAATCTTCCAATGAAGTGTGGATTGCCATTAAATAATAATCAATTTCGTCAAATTCGTCTAAATCCAATCTATGAATAGCCATGTCATGAAAAATAAAGGTGTAAATATACTATTTCTAACGGAGCATCGATAGTTAAGAAGTGTATGTTTTTGTTAAATTATAAACGAAAACGTTATAGCTTTAAGATAGTTACAAGTGTTTTGTAGCTATTTCTTGTCTATTTTTTCCTGAAATGCAAAATATGCCCTTTGTGAAGCTTTTTCTTCTGCTTTCTTTTTTGAAGTTGCGCGTGCTCTTGCGACTACTTTATCGTCGATACTTAATTTGACACCAAACAAGCGTTGGCCATCAATGCCGTTATCTTCAAAAATGTCATAGTGAAAAATTCTTTTTTCTTTCTGACACCATTCGATAACCAAACTTTTATAGCTAATTACTTTTCCCTCAAGTCGTGCAATATCGACATAAGGTGTAATCACTCTTTTTTGAATAAATCGTTCGCAAAACGAATAACCTTTATCGAGGTAAATGGCTCCAATAAGGGATTCGAAAATATTACCATGAATATTTTCGCCGAAATGTTGGATCGGAACTTTGCTTTCTACAAAGCGAACCAGATTCAGATCTTTACCCAATTCATTCAAATGTTCGCGACTTACGATTTTCGAACGCATTTTGGTCAGATAACCTTCGTCGCCGTTGGGTGCTTTGTTAAACAAATGTGCAGCAATTACAGCACTTAACATAGCGTCTCCTAAAAATTCCAATCGCTCGTAATTGATCGGATGTCCTGACTCGTCCAGTTTATTTGAAGAGCGATGTGTAAAAGCTTTCTTATAAAAATCGATAGAGGCAGGCTGAAAACCAAGTATTTTCTGAATAGTGTCAAAAAAAATCCCGTCTTCTAGAGAACGGGATTTTGAAAATATTTTTTTGATAATATTCATATGCAGAAATTAGTCCACTAATTTTTTAAACAATACGCAAGCATTGTGTCCACCAAAACCAAAAGTGTTACTCATCGCAACATTTACTTCTCTCTTTTGAGGTTTGTTTAAGGTAAGATTCAATGAAGGATCAATGTTCTCATCAACTACAGTGTGATTAATCGTTGGAGGCACAATTCCGTGCTGCATTGCTAAAATAGAAGCAATTGCTTCAATAGCTCCGGCTGCACCTAATAAGTGACCTGTCATTGATTTTGTAGAGTTGATATTGATTGTTTTTGCATGATCTCCAAAAACAGCACTGATTGCTTTTAATTCAGCCACATCTCCTAATGGAGTAGAAGTTCCGTGTGTGTTGATATGATCAACATCTTCAGGAGTCATTCCGGCATCTCTAAGCGTGTTTTTCATTACCGCAATAACGCCAATTCCTTCCGGATGTGGTGCTGTTAAGTGGTAAGCATCAGACGACATTCCGCCACCGCCAATTTCACAGTAAATTTTTGCGCCTCTGGCTTTAGCATGTTCGTAATCTTCAAGTACTAATGCTCCGGCTCCTTCACCTAAAACAAAACCGTCTCTGGTTCCGTCAAAAGGTCTTGAAGCTGTTTCAGGGCTTTCGTTTCTTGTTGATAAGGCGTGCATAGAGTTAAAACCTCCCATACCGGCAATGGTAATGGCAGCTTCTGAACCACCGGATACAATAACATCACACATTCCTAAACGAATGTAGTTGAAAGCATCAATTAATGCATTTGCAGAAGATGCACATGCAGAAACAGTAGTATAATTTGGTCCCATATATCCGTTACGCATCGAAATGTGTGCAGGTGCTATATCGGCAATCATTTTAGGGATAAAAAACGGATTGAATTTTGGTGTTCCGTCTCCTTTTGCATAATAAATTACTTCTTCCTGGAAAGTTTCCAGACCTCCGATTCCTGCTCCCCAGATAACACCTACTCTTTGTTTGTCGATATTATCATTAGTAAGTCCGGCATCTTTAATAGCTTCATCACTGGCAGCAACCGCATATTGAGCAAATTTATCTAATCTACGAGATTCTTTACGATCCATAAAATCTTCAATATTGAAGTTTTTTACTTCACAGGCAAATTTCGTTTTATGCTTTTCTGTATCATAATATGTGATAGGAGCGGCTCCGCTAACTCCATTCACAAGTGCATTCCAATATTCCTGGATATTATTCCCGATAGGAGTAAGTGCACCTAATCCTGTTACAACAACTCGCCTTAATGCCATAAATATGTATTTTGTACTTTAAACAAATAAAACCCACGCTTTCTTAACTGTATTGTTTACTTAAGAGCCATGGGCATTACAATATAAATATATCTTTTTGATTGAAAATCAATCGAAATTTAAATTTGAAAAAAAATAATAACACCCGACTCTTAAAAAAATCAAATTTCAAAAATCAAATTCCAAATTTTGGAATTTTGAATTTCAAAAATTGGGGCTTTTTAGAAATCGGGTGCAGTATTATTATTTTTTAGCTTCTTCGATATAAGAAATAGCTTGACCAACAGTAGCAATGTTTTCTGCTTGATCGTCTGGAATTTGAATATCAAATTCTTTTTCGAATTCCATAATAAGCTCAACAGTGTCTAATGAGTCAGCTCCTAAATCATTAGTGAAGCTTGCTTCTGTTACAACTTCGTTTTCGTCAACACCTAATTTGTCTACGATAATCGCTTTTACTCTTGATGCAATGTCTGACATAATCTTTAATTTTAGAATTTAATTTGTTGGCAAAAATAAAAAACTTTATTTTAAAACAACGATTTAGTTTATAAATGTAACACTAATTTATAAAATTAATTTCAAGAAAGACTTTTTAAAGCTATTTATTTTCGATTTTTATTCCGTTTTTTGCAGTCTAAAAATAAATTGGATTATGAAAAAAATTGTTGTTTTTGCCTCAGGATCAGGAACTAATGCTGAAAACATTATAAAATATTTTGCAAGGACCAAATTTGCGAACGTCGTTTCGGTTTTTACAAATAACGCTTCGGCAAAAGTTATTGAAAGAGCAAAAAATCATCAAATTCCAGTCGAAATCTTCTCGAAAAATGAACTTTTAGAAAGAAATGTTTTACAAAAAATACAGGAAATAGGTCCGGATCTGATAGTTCTTGCAGGTTTCTTATTGAAATTTCCAGAACATATAATAGAACAATATCCCGATAAAATAATAAACATACATCCTGCGCTTTTGCCTCATTATGGAGGTAAAGGAATGTATGGTATGCACATACACAAAACTGTAGTGGACAATAAAGAAAAAGAAACCGGAATCTCTATTCATTTTGTAAATGAGAATTATGATGAAGGTGGTATCATCTTTCAGAAAAGTGTAGCCTTAACCGAACAGGACACCCCGGAAACAGTGGCCGAAAAGATTCATGAACTGGAACAAAAGTATTTTCCGGAAATCATTTCGAGATTGTTAGAAGCTTAGACTTCTTAGAATTTTAGATTTCTTTTTTAAGTACTAAAATCAAAGAAATCGAACAATCCAATAGTCTAACAATCTAATAATCTAAGAAGTCTAAAAAGAAAGAATGAATCACGAAGTACATATATATACGGATGGCGCTGCAAAAGGAAATCCCGGAAACGGTGGGTATGGAGTAGTGATGGAATTGGTAGGAACTCCACATAAAAAAGAATTTTATGAGGGTTTTCGTCTTACAACCAATAATAGAATGGAGCTTTTGGCTGTAATTGTCGGGCTCGAAAAGCTGAAAAAGCCAAATATGAAAGTTTTGGTCGTATCAGATTCAAAATATGTTATCGACTCTGTTGTGAAAAAATGGGTTTTTGGCTGGGAGAAAAAAAACTATACCGGTAAGAAAAATCCGGATTTATGGAAACGCTTCCTGATTATCTACCGCAAACATCAGGTCGATTTTAAGTGGATTAAAGGGCATAACAATCACCCTCAGAACGAACGCTGCGATGAACTGGCTGTTATGGCATCGATGCAAAAGAATCTTTCTGTAGATGTTTATTACGAAACCATCGGCTCAAAGTCATAAAAAAATAACGCGTCGGAAACAATGGTTTCGACGCGTTATTACTTTTGTTAAAGTACTGCTTACTATTTTTACTCTTTGTCTAAGTCTTTTGCTTTGCTGAATCCGGCAAGTAAACCAACTCCTGCCATAATAAAAATAATAGACGGGTATACTGCTGAATCTGACAGTGAAGTATAAGTTGTAATCAGTAAGGCAACAAAAATTCCAACCCCGCTTCCTATTAATAGAAAGGCCAGATTCAAAACCAAAACCTTCCAGGTGGGAACACCTTTTCCAGTTCCTTTTAAAAAGATACTGGCGTCAACGCCTTTTTCGATAAGTGCTAAACGCTCTCTGTTTCTGGTTGAATAAATAAGATAAATGATTCCGAAGATCATTAGAAACAGGCTGATTGGTACTAAAATTTCTGGTCCCATATTTTTTATTGTTTAATTGATTGATACTCCATAGGACGAGACCTTTTAATTTTAGGTTACAACTTTAGATGAAAAAATTCAAAAAATAAATTCCAAATTCCAAAACTTGTTGATTATGAGTTAATTTTGGATATCGAAACTTTAACAAAGGGCTAATATATTCAATAATCAGATTTTAGAACCTGAAACTTGAAACTTGAAACTTGAAACTTGGAATTTAAAAATTGAAATTTATTTTAAAATTCTTGTAACCTGCAACAACAAACTATCGTCCTATATAATATGAGTACAATACCGGATCAACATTATATCGATAAAATTCTGCAGGGCGACACCAATGCGTTTGCCGTGCTGGTAGATCGTTATAAAAATATGATCTTTACTCTGGCGCTTCAAATGGTTAAAAACAGGGAAGAGGCGGAAGAAGTTTCGCAGGATACTTTTATCAAAATTTATAGTTCGCTGAGTAAATTTAAGGGAGATTCAAAATTTTCAACCTGGGCTTACAAAGTAGCTTATAATACCTGTTTGGACCGTTTGAAGAAAAATAAAAAAGAAGATCTTAATATTTCGATAGATGAGTTTTCGGCACATTTGATTAAGACTATGGACAATGCTTTGAGTGCTTTGGAGGATAAAGAACGAAAGCAGACGATTCAGAACTGTTTAAACCTGTTGCCGAGAGAAGAAAATGTTCTGTTGACTTTATTTTATTTTGAAGATCAGAATTTAGAAGAAATTGGAAAAGTTATGGGGATTACAGCCAACAATGTCAAGGTGAAATTATTTAGAAGCCGACAAAAACTAGCCGTAATTTTGAAAAAACAATTAGAACCAGAAATAGTACAGTGTTATGAAAGAGAGCGATAAAAACTTAGAAAATCTTATTGATAAAATGATGAGCGAAATCCCTTTGGATATGCCGTCAATTGATTTTACTTCAAAAGTAATGGCTCAGGTTTTGGTGGCTGAACAGAGCAAGGTTAAAATTTACAAACCCTTGATTTCTAAATTTACCTGGTTTGTGATTGGATTTGGTTTGGCGGCTTTGGCTGTTTATGCCTCGTTTTTTAACGGAAGCAATGCTACTTTAGCAACAGGAAGCACTTATGCAGATAAAATTTCGGCACTGTTTTCAGGCATTCATTTTTCTGAAAATGTTTTGTATGCGATTTTAGTGGTTCCTTTTATGATGCTCATTCAGCTTGGGGTTTTGAAGAATTATTTTGATAAAAAATATCAATTATAGATCCTGTCTTTGGGGAGTTATTCTGCAAAAGCTTTTAAAGTATTTTATAAAAATAAATCTTGCGATTTAAATCCGGAAAACCTATTTTAATCTTTTAAAAGGTTTAAATATAAAGTTCTCATTTACAATGGTTTTATCCCTAAAAACGGCCTTGTTTTTTTATGAAAATTTTGAGAACCTAAACCGTTGCAATATTGTAACTTATGAAGTATCTTTGCACCCTAATTCGAAATTCATAAAATGAATAAATTATTGATTGTTGGAACGGTTGCTTTCGACGCGATTGAAACTCCTTTCGGAAAAACAGATAAAATATTAGGTGGTGCTGCGACTTACATTGGTTTATCAGCATCTTTTTTCAACCTGCAATCGGCTATTGTTTCTGTAGTTGGAGACGATTTCCCTCAAGAGCATTTGGATTTATTGACTTCAAAAAATATTGATATCTCAGGTATCGAAATTGTAAAAGGCGGAAAAACCTTTTTCTGGAGCGGTTTGTATCACAACGATCTAAATTCAAGAGACACTTTAGTAACAGAACTTAATGTTTTGGCTGATTTTCAACCAAAAGTTCCGCAAAACTATAAAGATGCTGATGTGGTAATGTTAGGAAACTTACATCCGTTAGTACAAAGCAGTGTTTTGGATCAGTTAGAGAAAAAACCAAAATTAGTAGTTTTAGATACAATGAACTTCTGGATGGATTGTGCTTTACCTGAATTACTGGACGTTATCAAACGTGTAGATGTAATCACGATCAACGACGAAGAAGCAAGACAGCTTTCAGGAGAATATTCATTAGTAAAAGCTGCGGCTAAAATCCAGGAATTGGGACCAAAATATGTGGTGATCAAAAAAGGAGAGCACGGTGCACTTTTATTCCACAACAGAGAAGTATTCTTTGCTCCGGCATTGCCATTGGAAGATGTTTTTGATCCAACAGGAGCAGGAGACACTTTTGCCGGTGGTTTCTCAGGATTCATTGCGCAAAGCGAAAACATTTCGTTTGGCAATATGAAAAATGCGATCATCTACGGTTCAAATTTAGCTTCATTTTGTGTAGAGAAATTCGGAACAGAAAGGATGGAAACCTTAAGCAAAGCTGAAGTGGCGATTCGATTACAACAGTTTAAGTCGTTAACTCAGTTTGACATAGAAATATAATGCCCGAAAGCCTCGAATAATAGCGGGGCTTTTTTATTACGTTAATACACACAACTTACAACAACACAAAATACAAAACACAATGAGCGACGCTTTAAAACACGAATGTGGTATAGCTTTGGTTAGACTTCTTAAACCGCTTGAATATTACAAAGAAAAATACGGAACAGCTTTTTACGGAATACAGAAAATGTATCTGATGATGGAAAAGCAGCACAACCGTGGACAAGACGGAGCTGGTTTTGCAAGCATCAAATTAGATGTAGCTCCCGGTGAACGTTATATCAGCAGAGTTCGTTCCAATCATTCACAACCCATTCAGGATGTTTTTAAGCAAATCAATGAGCGTATTAATGAAGAGATGAGTTCTCATCCGGAATATGCAGATGATGTTGCCAAACAAAAAGCAAACATACCTTATATAGGAGAGTTATTTCTGGGACACGTTCGTTACGGAACTTTTGGAAAAAACAGTATCGAAAGCGTACACCCGTTCTTGCGTCAAAGCAACTGGATGCACCGCAATCTGATTTTGGCGGGTAACTTTAATATGACCAATGTTAAGGAGCTTTTTGAAAACTTAGTAGAACTTGGTCAGCATCCAAAAGAAATGGCTGACACGGTTACCGTTATGGAAAAAATTGGTCATTTCTTAGACAAAGAAGTGATGCAGCTTTATCAGGATTGCAAACTTGAAGGGTATTCTAAAAGAGAGGCTTCTCCTGTAATTGCAGACCGATTGGATATTGCAAAAATTTTGGCCCGTTCGGCTAAAAATTTAGACGGAGGATACGCAATGGCCGGATTATTAGGTCATGGTGATGCTTTTGTTTTTAGAGACCCTGCCGGAATTCGCCCAGCCTATTATTATCAGGATGATGAAGTGGTGGTTGTGGCTTCTGAAAGACCGGTTATTCAAACTGTATTTAATGTGCCTTTTGAAAGCGTGCAGGAAATCGAACCGGGAAATGCTTTGATCATTAAAAAGAGCGGAAAAGTTTCTATGAACCAAATCCTGGAACCAACGGTTAAAAAAGCATGTTCTTTTGAAAGAATTTATTTTTCAAGAGGAAGTGATGCCGAAATTTATCAGGAACGTAAAAATTTAGGGAAATTAATTTTACCTGCTGTTCTTGAATCGATTGACAGTGATACAGACAATACCGTTTTCTCTTATATTCCAAATACAGCCGAAACCTCCTTTTATGGTTTGGTTGAAGCAGCTCAGGACTTTTTAAATCAAAGAAAAAACAACTATATTTTAGCCAACAGAAATACGCTTACGGCTGAAACCTTACAGGAATTGTTGTCTGTAAAGATTCGTACAGAGAAAGTAGCGATTAAAGATGCTAAACTTAGAACCTTTATTACCGAAGACAGTAGCCGTGATGATTTGGTGGCACACGTTTACGATGTTACTTATGGAGTAATCAAGCCAACGGATAATCTGGTTATTATAGATGATAGTATCGTTCGTGGTACTACTTTAAAGATGAGTATTATAAAGATGATGGATCGTTTAAAACCTAAGCGTATCGTAATCGTTTCATCTGCACCACAAATTCGTTATCCTGACTGTTACGGAATCGATATGGCGAAGCTGGAAGGTCTTGTGGCTTTTAGAGCGGCTTTGGCTTTATTGAAAGAAAGAAATTTATATCATATTGTCGACGAGGTTTATACCAAGTGTAAAGCTCAGGAAAATTATATAGACAGCGATGTTGTAAACTACGTTACTGCAATTTACGATCAGTTTACTCCTGAGGAAATTTCAGATAAGATTGCTGAAATGTTGAGCTCACCTGAAATTAATGCAGAAGTAAAAATCATTTTTCAAAAAGTAGAAGACTTGCATGTTGCCTGTCCGAAAAATCTTGGAGACTGGTATTTTACCGGAGATTATCCAACACCAGGCGGAAACCGTGTTGTGAACAGGGCTTTCATGAATTTCTACGAAGGAAAAGACGCCAGAGCGTATTAATAAAATACTAACAAAAGGTTAATTTGTGCATTTCATCGGTTTTTTTTACCGTTCATCTTATTTGTTTGGTGAAAATGAAAAGCTACAATACTTTTGAAATACCATAACATTAGTAGGTTAAGTTTATGGTAGATTTGGGGCAAAAAGGGTGGAAGTAATTCCACCTTTTTTATTGGAATAAAGTCAACTATTTCTAAAGTAAGATTTTACGTCACTTCATCGGATATATTTGCTTTTCGTCTAGAAAGTTTTTTTCATTAAAATAGCTGCCATACATTTACAGAACCATAACATTAGTAGGTTAAGTTTATGGTAGATTTGGGGCAAAAAAGGTGGAAGTGATTCCGCCTTTTTTATTGGAATAAAGTCTGGATTTAAAGAGAAGTAAGATTGTATAATAAAGAAGATAGAATAAAGAGGTTGTTGAAAAGTCACAAAAATATAAAGCCAAAAAAAAGACGAATAACTGTTAAGCTATCCGTCTTTTTTTATAATCTTTACTCTGTAGTTTATAGTCTTTGTTCTATCTTCTTTATTCTACAGACTGTAGTCTTCTTACTTGTCTAAAGCGTATCTTCTTGCAACTTCAGTCCAGTTAATTACACTAAAGAAAGCTTCAATATAATCAGGTCTTCTGTTTTGGTAGTGTAAGTAGTAAGCGTGCTCCCAAACATCCATTCCTAAAATAGGAGTTCCGCCACAGCCTACTTCCGGCATTAATGGATTGTCTTGATTTGGAGTTCCGCAAACGTCTAATTTTCCGCCTTTTTGTACACATAACCAAGCCCATCCAGAACCGAATTGTGTAGCACCAGCTTTAGCAAATTTTGCTTTAAATTCTTCAAAAGTTCCAAAAGAAGCTTCAATAGCAGCTAACAAATCACCTGTTGGTAATCCGCCACCGTTTGGAGCCATTACAGTCCAGAATAAATTGTGGTTGTAAAAACCTCCACCATTGTTACGAACTGCTGCGTTTGATTTATCTAGATTGATTAAGATGTTTTCGATTGTTTTTCCTTCCAAATCTGTACCGGCGATAGCTGCATTTAGATTTGTTGTGTAAGCATTATGATGTTTTGAATGGTGAATTTCCATTGTGCGGGCATCAATATGTGGTTCTAATGCATCATATGCATAAGGTAATTGAGGTAATTCAAAAGCCATGATATTATGATTTTATGATTTATAATTATTTATTCCAAATTTAGACATTTAACTTTGGAATAGAAAATACTATTTCGTTATTATTCCATTTAATTAATTGATGGTTTGTTTTTTGGAAGGATAACGAATTGGAAATCTTTACTTTCCGTTGAAAGTGGTCATGGTGTTTTCAAGACCGGCTGTTCCAAAAGATTTAATAATCTCCGAAGCGACTTCCAGACGTTCTGGTAATTTTGCTTTTTCTTCTTCGTCCCAGTCTCCCAAAACGTAATCTACCTGTTGCCCTTTTTTAAACTGATCGCTGATGCCAAATCTAAAGCGGGTGTATTGTTGTGTGTTTAAAACTAAATTGATGTTTTTAAGTCCGTTGTGTCCTCCGTCGCTGCCTTTTGGTTTGATTCGGATCGTTCCGAAAGAAAGGTTTAAATCGTCGGTGATTACCAGAATGTTTTCCAATGGAATATTTTCTTTATCCATCCAGTACTTTACGGCCTTACCGCTTAAGTTCATATAGGTGTTTGGTTTGAGCAGAAAAAAGCTTCTTCCTTTGAATTTGTATTCGGCCAAAGCGCCCAATTTTACAGTCTCGAATGAAAGACCTTCTTTTTTGGCTAAAAAATCAAGTACTTTAAAGCCTATGTTGTGTCGTGTGTTCACGTATTCGGCGCCAATATTGCCCAATCCGACGATTAAATATTTTTTCATATGATCAGTGTTCTCTTCTTTTGGTGTTGATGAAAACAGTTTTGTTATCCATTTTATCATGACGCAAAAATAAACTTAATTGGGGAATGTGCCAATGGGTTAATTGGATAATTTGTAAATGTGTCAATTAGATAATTAGATAATTGGATTTATTGAGGAGGCTTATGAAAACATGATTTTCTGCTGTCAGGCTGAGCGAGGTCGAAGCCTGGCGGCAGGAAATTTTAGAGCCTTAGTATCTCAGTACCTCTAAAACAAAAAACAAGCTTCGACTTCGCTCAGCTTGACAAATAATAAGCGTGTCAGGCTGAGCGAAGTCGAAGCCGCCCTGTAGTAAAAAAAACTTAGCCCCTCAGTACCTTAGCATCTCAGTACCTCAGAACCTATAAAGCAAAAAAAAAGCACCAATCTTTCGATTGATGCTTTGTATTTTGAATTGAAAAAAATTATTTTTTCTTTCCTTTTGCAGGAGCTTTTGCAGCTTTTGCAGCTTCTTGAGCAGCTTTCATAGCAGCACGAGAAATTCTTACCTGAGCAACAACAGTGTTGTCTGGGTGCATAACTTTGTATTCAGGAGCACCAACTTTAGTAACGTATAATTTGTTACCCATTTCAAGTGGAGTGATGTCTGCTTCAACAAAATCAGGAAGATTTTTAGGTAAAGCTTTAACTTTTAATTTACGTTGGTTCAAACGTAAAACACCTCCCGCAAGAACACCTTTAGATGTACCAACGATTTTCACAGGAACTTCCATAGTGATTTCTTTGTCATCAAACAATTGGAAGAAGTCAATGTGTAAAATTCTGTCAGTAACAGGGTGAACCTGGATATCTTGCAAAATTGCATTGAATGATTTTCCTTTTCCAAGTTCAATCACAACTGTGTGTGCATTTGGAGTGTAAACCAAGTTTTTGAACGCTGCAGCGTCTGCTGAGAAGTGTACTGCCTGATTTCCTCCGTATAACACGCAAGGAACCGCTCCAGCATTACGTAAGGCTTTAGTTGACACTTTGCCCACGCTTTCTCTTTCTGATCCTTTAATTGTAATCGATTTCATTGTAAAAAAATATAGTTATTAAATAAATATTCTAAATCTGCTGTAAGCTTTAGGCTTTTTTGTAATCGTGAAATAGCTTATGGCTTAAAGCCTAAAGCGTATAGCTTCTTACATTATGAATTTTCCACTAATGGAATTGTTGTGGTGCACCATGTGCATAACTTCTGCAAAAAGAGGTGCACAACTCACCACTCTGATTTTCTTTGATTCTTTCTTTAATGGGATAGAATCGGTAACAATTAACTCACTTAATTTAGAGTTTTCAATTTTTTCGTAGGCATCACCCGATAAAATAGCGTGTGTACAAATAGCTCTAACGCTTAATGCTCCTTTTTCGATCATTAAATCTGCGGCTTTTGCTAATGTTCCGCCTGTATCGATCATGTCGTCTACTAATATTACGTTACGGCCTTTTACTTCACCAATTAGTTCCATAGTGTCGATAACGTTGGCTGCTTTTCTTTGTTTGTAACAGATTACTACATCTGATTCCAGGAACTTAGAGTAAGCATATGCTCTTTTTGAACCTCCCATATCTGGAGATGCAATAGTCAGATTGTCTAATTTTAAACTTTCTACGTATGGTAAAAAGATGGTAGAAGCAAATAAATGATCTACTGGTTTTTCGAAAAACCCTTGAATTTGATCTGCGTGCAAATCCATTGTCATTACTCTTGTTGCTCCGGCAGCATCTAATAAATTAGCTACTAATTTTGCTCCAATCGGAACTCTTGGTTTATCCTTTCTGTCTTGTCTTGCCCAACCAAAATAAGGCATGACAGCTGTAATGTGTCTTGCTGATGCACGTTTTGCTGCATCAATCATGAGTAACAATTCCATCAAATTATCGGCAGTTGGAAAAGTTGAACACACGATAAAAACACGTAATCCTCTAATTGATTCTTCGTAAGATGGCTGAAATTCTCCATCACTATACTTCGACATCGTTACTTTGCCTAACGGAATTCCGTATTGTTCCGCAATTTTTTCTGCAAGATAGACACTTTGTGAACAAGCAAAAATTTTAGCTTCTGGTTCTAGGTGCGACATTTAATTTGTTGTTTTGTAGTTAGTTGTGTGTGCTTCGTTTTAACGAGGTGCAAATTTAGAAAATTTATTGGACACTGAAAGGAAAAAATTAAGTATTTTTATTAGAATTTTTAATTTTATTTTTTACATTTGCACCGTGTTAAAGGAATAAGCACAGTTATGACATCATAATTCACTTATTCTATTGCGTTGAAATAATCAAATTTTGATTGTTTTTTCGTCTGCTAAGCCCGGATGGCGGAATTGGTAGACGCGCTGGTCTCAAACACCTGTGGGAAACCGTGCCGGTTCGACTCCGGCTCCGGGTACTTAAAGCCTCTTCTGAAAAGAAGGGGCTTTTTTTTGTGCCTTTTTTTAAAATTTTGCCCGCAGTTTCAACTTTGTGCTATAGAATGGTTTTTGTTTTGGAAAGAAATGGTGGAGTGGAGATGTGAGTGGAATCTGGTTGATAAAGCTTTGTATTGCAGTGTGGTAAAACTTGTTAACTTTGAGTATGGGAACAATAATCAGTTGAAAATGGAAAAAATAGAGCATGTCAATTATATTAAGGCACCAATTTCGGAGGTTTATAAGGTGTTAACGACGCGGGAGGGGCTTGGTGCTGTCTGGACGGAAGAATTAGTTGTTAGACCGGAATTGGGTTTTGTTAATGAGTTTAATTTCGGGGACGAGGATGTCACGAAAATGAAGGTGGTCGAATTGGCTGAAAATAAAAGAGTGTTGTGGGAATGTATAGATTCGGACCCGGAATGGATTGGAACGGGTATTTCGTTTGATTTAAAAGAAAAGGACGGGGTAACGGCGGTTGTTTTAAAGCATTTTGGCTGGCGTGAGCTAACGGAATTCTATCAATGGTGCAATTACAACTGGGCGATGTTTCTTTTGAGTCTTAAGGGGTATTGTGAAGACGGGGAGGGGACTCCGTATCAAAAACGAAAGTTTTAGCTTTAGTGTTGTTTAAAAGACGGTTGGTGTGTTAGATTGTTGGGTATTTTGAAGAAAGGATGAGTAAGATCCGCGCATAGTCTGTGTGCTGGAATAAAATAAAGGGTAAAAAAAATACCACTTACGTTTGTAAGTGGTATTTAATAAGCTCCCCCTCTTGGGCTCGAACCAAGGACCCTCTGATTAACAGTCAGATGCTCTAACCAACTGAGCTAAGGAGGAATCACCTTAAAGGTAAATATGTTTGCTAAAAAGTTGCTCCCCCTCTTGGGCTCGAACCAAGGACCCTCTGATTAACAGTCAGATGCTCTAACCAACTGAGCTAAGGAGGAAGTTGCTGTTCTTTTTAGCGAGTGCAAATATAAGAGGTTTTTTAGTTTCTCAAAAATATTTTGACACTTTTTATTGATTTTTTTTTCTATTTCATAATTGCCTTATAAATGTCGTTTCCATTAGCAAATAAAAGCAGTGCTATAAGTAAAACGAAACCAACCATTTGGGCGTTTTCAAGGAATTTATCACTTGGTTTTCTACCACTAATTATTTCGTATAATAAAAACATTACATGACCACCATCAAGAGCCGGAATTGGTAATAAATTCATTACTCCAAGCATAATTGACAACAAAGCGGTGATCGACCAAAAGGTTTCCCAGCTCCAGCTGCTTGGAAAAATGTTGAAAATCGCTGCAAAACCACCTACTTGTTTGTAAGCTTTCGTTTCAGGATTAAAAATCATCTTAAGTTGTTTTCCGTAACCTACCAACTGATCTTTACCTTTTGTAAGTCCAACCGGAATAGACTCAAAGAAAGAATAGTTTTTAGTGCTTACCTTATAGTATCCTAATTTTTCTAAAGATTCGATATTTAAACCTCCAACGCCAACACCCAGTTTTCCTGCTACCGAAACTTTAACCGTAATCGGTACTTTCTTTAAATCACGTAAAACAACGGCAGGAATTGTTTTGCCTTTGTTGCTTTCTAAAATAGATTTTACCTGATCATAGTATCTTGCATCCTGACCGTTTAGGCTAACAATTAAATCTTTTGCCTTTAAAGCAGTATTTCCGGATTCTTCTGTAACGTTTGCCACCGCAAAAGGGATTCTCATATTTACAAGAGGTGCCTTTTCCTGTTTTGACAATTGATCTACAAAATCAGTTGGCATTTTTATCGTTTGCTGTTGTCCGTTTCTTTCGATTAAGATTTCTTTCGCCATGATAATTTTCATGTTGATATCGTTGTCGAAGTTTTCGAGTTTTTGTCCGTCAACAGTCAGTAGTTTGTCTCCCGTTTTAAAACCCGCTTTTAACATTACCGGATTTTCAATTAAAACACCATCTTTCAGATCGGCATTAGCGACATAGGTATCACCATAAACAAATGCCATTCCGATATAAATAATAAAGGCCAGGATAAAGTTTACCGTAACACCACCCAACATGATGATTAAACGTTGCCATGCCGGTTTAGAACGAAATTCCCAAGGTTGTGGAGGAAGGGCCATTTGGTCCTTGTCCATACTTTCGTCAATCATTCCGGAGATTTTTACATAACCACCTAATGGCAGCCATCCAATCCCGTATTCAGTTTCTCCAATTTTCTTTTTTAAGAGAGAATATTTAATATCAAAAAATAAGTAAAATTTTTCGACTCTTGTTTTAAACAATTTTGCAGGAATAAAATGCCCTAATTCGTGAAGAATAATAAGTAAAGATAAACTCAATAGAAATTGAGAGAGTTTGATAACTATATCCATTTTGTATTTTTAGTTCGTATTTAACGCACAAAAGTAACGTTTCTATTTTAATTTGATAGCGCAATATAATACATAAGGCTTTAAATGTTTGTTAATACTTCACTCTTATTTTTTTTAATACTTCACTAAAGTCTTTTTCGTAAAAAGGGAAGAAATTGCATTTCTTTTTCTGCTGCTTCATAAAAAAAGGACACACATATGTAAAATAAGTCTTATTACGATAGTCTTATGGCTTATTGAGACAAGTCGTTGCAAAAAACTTTTCTAATTTTCCTACTTTATTGAGAATAGAACTTTTTTAAGAAGGATTCAATTCTGGACGATTTATGTTTCACCTATTTTATTAAGGCAGGCGATGAGTTTTATAAAGAAAATAGAGCGAATGAAAAGGATTCATCAGTTAATCTGTGAAGAAAAAACAGGTTCGCCGGCTGCTTTTGCAAAAAAAATGTTTCTAAGCAGAAGTCAGCTCTATAATGAACTGGAAATAATTAAAGGGTTTGATGCGCCCCTGAAGTATTGTAAAAAGAGAGAGAGCTTTTACTATGAAACTTCTTTTGAATTAGTAGTGCATTATTCTCTAAGTACCATTAAAAATGAAGAAAGGAAAGAAATTTTTGGAGGATAAGAGTTCCGTCCAATGTTATTAGACGGAACTCTGTTAAGTTTGTTGTAGTAAAATACTTATGAAAGAGATTAGCTTTGTTTGCTTTTTTCTTTTGCGATTAAACTAGAATAAACCAAAATGAGAAAGAAAATAGTAAAAGTCGAAAACTTGTTTTTAAGTACATTGATTATTTTTTATACCTGTTCGATATTCATGGTAGTGTTTTATTTTGTGAGGAAACTGATGGGGGATGCTTTACACTTTGTAGCACATTAAAAAAGTGGGGTTTAGTTTTCTATTTGGTATAGAGACACTCTAACAAAGAAGGTTCTTTTTGCATTTTCATTTCTCCTCGTATTTGCATGAACTACTACGCCTGTATTTTGGGCTTTAATTTTTAGAAAGTATACAGTACTTAAAGATTCCTGTCATAGGGATCAGCACTTTCGTTCAAGGTTATTGAACAGAATTCTGATGAGTTTGTCTCAGTAAAAAAAGTTTCCGGAAAAATGATTTTTCCAAAAATAGTAATGAATGGTTTTAAAATTATGGAATCAGAAGGTTTTGATTATGGGAAGCTAGCAGCTAAAGAGGTAAGTAATGAAGTTATTTTAATTTCTGCGCTAGTCGTTATTATGATATTAGTTGCCACAATAGTAATTGTTTTAAATTATAGGAATAATAGAAAAAGCAAAGAATTTGGTGGGGAAAATGATTAGAAAAATACTTTATAATGGCGAACCAGATCAGCGCAACAGTCTGCCTGGTCAAAAATAAAAAAACAGTATAAGCTTTGCAGCAAACAACATTTGCTTTAAATGTTTGTTAATTAATAAACATTTCGATTTCTACTTTTAAGCAGATGGTTTAACTTTACTTTTTGATACACTAACCTACCTAAATAGGAGTGTAAAATCATTAAAAAAAAGTTACACCTATGGCTTCATTATTGTTTTCACCGCTTACAATAAAAAAAATCACTTTAAAAAACAGAATCGTTATTTCACCTATGTGTCAATATTCGGCTATAGACGGATTTGCAAACGATTGGCATTTGGTTCACTTAGGCAGTCGTGCCAGTGGCGGAGTGGGTTTAATTATTCAGGAAGCCACCGCGGTTTCTCCTGAGGCGAGAATTTCTCCTTCCGATTTAGGTCTGTGGAAAGAGGAGCATATTGAGAAACTTCAAATCATCAATACCTTTATTGTGTCGCAAAATGCGATTCCCGGAATTCAATTGGCACACGCTGGACGTAAGGCAAGTGTTTCGATACCGTGGGAAGGCAATAAAAAACTGGACATCGCTCAGGGCGGATGGCATACTGTTTCGGCAAGTGCGATTCCGTATCATGATGATGAGCCTTTTCTTCCAGAAGCTTTAGATACCGATGGAATTCAAAAAGTAATTTCCGATTTTAAGTCCGCAACAAAAAGAGCGGTTAAAGCAGGTTATCAGGTAATGGAAATTCATGCCGCGCATGGATACTTACTGCACCAGTTTTTATCACCTTTAACAAATGTGAGAACAGATGAATATGGAGGGACTTTTGAAAACAGAATCCGTTTTACTTTAGAAATTGTAGCCGCAGTGCAATCAGAATGGCCGTCAGATTTACCTTTGTTTGTTCGAATTTCGGCCACCGATTGGGCAGAAGGAGGATGGAATCCGGAAGAATCAGTGAAACTTTCCGTAATTTTAAAAGAAAAAGGAGTAGATTTAATTGATACCTCTTCAGGCGGATTAGTTTCGCACCAGCAAATTCCTTTAAAACCAAATTATCAGGTTCCTTTTGCAGCCAAAATCAAAAAAGAAGCTGCTGTTTTAACAGGCGCTGTTGGTTTAATCACAGAAGCCGCACAAGCCGAAGAAATTTTAAGCAGCGGTCAGGCTGATGTGATTTTGTTTGCGAGAGAGTCCCTTAGAAATCCGAATTTGCCTCTGGATTTTGCCAAAGAATTAAAGGAAGATATTCAATGGCCGAAACAATACGAAAGAGCGAAACTTTAATATTTTTTTCGTCATGAATTTAATTTATGAATTCGCGGCAACCAAACAAAAACAAAACCAATGCAAAAGATTAGAACAGCATTATTATCATACGGAATGTCGGGTAAAGTATTTCACGCCCCATTTTTAAACATACACGACGGATTTGAACTATTAGGTTCCTGGGAAAGAAGTAAAAAACTCATTCAGGAAGATTATCCGGCGGTAAAAAGTTATCCCACAATTGAAGCGTTACTGGCAGATGATGTCGATTTGGTAATTGTAAACACACCGGTTGGAACGCATTATGAGTACGCAAAAAAGGTACTTTTGAGCGGAAAACATGCTGTAGTAGAAAAAGCTTTTACCACCACAGTCGCTGAAGCGCAGGAATTAGCCGCAATTGCAAAAGAAAAAGGATTGAAATTAGCCGTTTTTCAAAACAGAAGATGGGACAGTGATTTTAAAACCGTTCAAAAAATAATCAACGATGGAGTTTTAGGAGATTTGGTAGAAGCTGAATTTCATTTTGACAGATACAATCCATTGTTGAGCCCTAAAGCACATAAAGAAACGGTAAATGACGGAGCTGGAATTCTGAAGGATTTAGGGCCGCACTTAATTGATCAGGCCGTTTGTTTGTTTGGTTCTCCAAAATCGGTTTTCGGAGACATTCGTTTTACCAGAACGAATACCCTGGTTGACGACTGGATTGATTTGGTATTGATCTATGACAATTTCAGAGTTCGTTTAAAAGCGAGTTTTTTTGTGAGAGAAGCCAATCCTGCTTATGTCCTGCAGGGTAAAAAAGGATCTTTTTTAAAGCCTCGTGGTGATGTTCAGGAAGATGATTTAAAATTGGGAAAAAAACCTAATCTGGAATTCTGGGGAACAGAATCAGAAACCTTACAAGGACTTTTGCATACTGAAATCGACGGAAAACAAATCAGAGAGAAAATCCCAACACTTCAGGGGAACTACTTTTCCTTTTTTGATGGTGTTTATGATGCTATCGTAAAGGACAAAGAAGAACCGGTTAGCGCGCAGGACGGAGTAAAAGTAATGCAGATTATCGAAGCGGCAATCGCAAGTCACGCGCAACAAAAAGTAATTAACTTATAAAAAGTTACCCGCAGATTTAAGGATTAAACAGAGTATAACATTCTTTTAATCCTTGAAAACTGTGAAAAAAAAGCACCTATTTATTACACTGCATTAAGGTTTACAAAAAACCTTTGCCACTTTGCTTCTTTGAACCTTTGCTCCTCAAAAAAAATTATAAACATACAACGTTGTAAATCGAGGAACTGGTAGGTTTTATAGGTGGTAAAGTAGCTTTTTAGTACTTTTATACTTTAAATCCAAAACGAAACATTTTGATCAACTTCAATCCACTAGCATTATTCCAAACCAAAGGGAAGATTAAGAAAGTTTACAGAGAAGCTAAAATCTCTTATTTAAACCGAATACGTTTTGCTGTTGGGATGTTTTATTTTGGGATGGGATTGAGTTTTGCTACCTGGGCAAGCAGGATTCCGGATATCAAAACGGCCTTACATTTAACCGAAGGAGATCTGGGTTCTATTCTTTTTGCTTTGCCAATGGGGCAATTGCTTATTATGCCATTTTCCGGTAAGATGGTTACAAAATTCGGGAGCCATCGCATTTTGATTTTTTCTTTAATCATGTATGTGTTATGTCTGGCCAATTTAGGTTTGGCAACTACAGCCTTACAATTGTCATTGGGATTATTCCTGTTCGGATTGTTTGGGAATCTGGCCAATATTGCCGTTAATACACAAGGTGTTTATACCGAGGAACTTTTTAGAAAAACAATAATGTCTTCTTTTCACGGGATGTGGAGTTTTGCCGGATTTACCGGAGCTTTAGTAGGCTTAGGAATGCTGGCTTTAAAACTAAGCCCGCTCCATCATTTTATGATTGTGGCAGGAGTTGTATTGCTGATGATCGCTTTTAACTTTAAATTTTTAATCAAAGCCAAAGAAAAGATCAAAGTCAAAGGCGAGAAGAAAAAGTTATTTGTGAAACCAGACACTGCATTAATCTGGCTTGGCGTGATTGGATTTTGCAGCATGGCCAGTGAAGGTGTTATGTTTGACTGGAGTGGTGTATATTTTAAAGATGTGGTAAAAGCACCAGGACCGTTGGTAATTTTAGGATACACTTCTTTCATGATTATGATGGCAAGCGGACGATTTTTAGGAGACGGTCTTATCAATAAATTTGGACGTGAACGTGTGATGCAAATTAGCGGAGTTATGATTTCGGCCGGACTTTTTACAGCCGTTTTTCTTCCTTATCTTATACCTTGTACTATTGCTTTTATGGCTGTTGGTTTAGGAGTAGCCACTATCGTTCCTACCGTTTACAGTATGGCAGGGAAAAACCCGACAGTTCCGCCGGAGAAGCTTTAACTATTGTTTCGAGTGTAAGTTTTCTGGGTTTCTTAATGGGACCACCGGTTATCGGACATATTGCTGAAACTTTCGGACTTCAGTTTTCATTTGCTTTTATTGGAATTTTTGGCGTTTTGATCGCCTTTATGGTTTCTAAAATTAGAGTAACTTCTTAATTGAAACAGGCATAAAAGGGCTAAGGTTAAAAAACTGCCACAGCTATACTATTTTTAAATAATTTTATTTAACAGGAAAATACTTTCGTATTTTTTGTTTATATTTGAATTCCGGATTAAAACAATAGGTTTTAATTCGTACTTTTTTATTCCTTCCAAAACCCAATTTTATCTTTTGATGTAAGAGATTGAATGTTTTGTAGCCAAAACCAATTCAATCCAAAACTAAATTCTAAAAGTAAATTGGAGGTTCATGACAAAGAAAGGGATCATACTATTTGTGTTATTGCCTATTGGTTTTCTATTTGCACAGGAACAGACTACTTTTTTGGGAATTGTGATTGATGCAAAGACCCAAAATCCTTTGGGGAATATTGTCGTAAACATTCAGAATTCTTCCATAACACAACTAACCAATGCAAAGGGGAAATTTGAATTGCAAGCTGCTGTAAAGGGAGAGCAATTATTATGGATACACAGTCAGGGCTATAAGGATCTCCTTTTAAAAATACAGTCTAATCCGGGGCAAAAGGTAGATTTAGGAATCTTGCCCTTAGAAGATAATTTTTCGGATGAAACACCGGCAGCCTTAATCACACTATCAGATAGCGAACTTTCCGAGGATAATAGTTCTTCTGAAATGACTTCAGGTTTTTTGCAATCTTCAAAAGATGCTTTTATGCAGGCTTCCGCTTTCAATTGGGGACAGGCCCGATTTCGGGTTCGGGGTTTAGACAGTGAAAACGGAACGATGATGTTAAACGGTACGATCATGAATAAAATTTACGACGGAAGACCACAATGGAGTAATTGGGGAGGCTTGAATAATGTATTGCGAAATCAGGAGTTTTCGATTGGTGCAGCTGCTTCAAATTATACTTTCGGAGGGATTTTAGGAACACAACAAATCACGACACGTGCTTCAATGTACAGGAAAACCAGTCAGCTTTCCCTTTCAGGAAGTAATACTACATACAACTGGCGGGCCATTACGAGTTATGCTTCAGGAATGAGTGCTTCGGGTTGGGCTTATGTCCTTTCCGGCGGGAAACGCTGGTCGGGTGAAGGGTATTTTGAAGGGACAAACTTCGCAGCGGAGTCTTTTTTTGTGAGTATTGAAAAAAAACTAAGCGGCAAACACTCATTGAATTTTACCGGATTTTATACCCCAAATTCGAGGGGAAAAAACTCAGCCCATACCGCGGAGGTTATTCAATTAACAAATAAAAAATACAATTCTTATTGGGGATTTCAAAACGGAGAAAAACGAAATGCGAGGGTAAAAAGAGTCGAAGAACCACTCTTGATGCTAAATCATTATTACAAAATAAATGAAAAAGCCGATCTGAATTCGAGTGTCCTGTATCAATTGGGACAGGTCGGAAACAGTGCGATTGATTATCAAAATACAGCCAGTCCGGATCCGGTGTATTATCAAAAACTACCCAGCTATTACACCTCACTTTATGGAAAAGACAAAGGGGAGTTTTCAGGAGATTTTACCCCCGATGCTGTAAATGCCGCACAGGCAAAAACAAAATTTATCGAGAATCAGCAGATCAATTGGGAGGAGTTGTATCGCGCCAATCGGAAACCAACATTAAATTCTGATGGAACAATTGAAGGATATGAGCCTGCCCAAAGTCATTATGTTTTATATGAAGACCGAACAGATGATAAAACCTTGGCGGCCAGCTCCAATCTAAACCTACAAATAACAGAGCACAGTGCTTTTGATGGAGGGGTAACTTTTAGGCGTTTAAAATCACATCAGTTTCAATACCTTTTAGACTTGCTGGGCGGAGAATATTTTGAAGATATTGCTCCTTTTTATAGCGGAAGCCAGGCACAGTCAGATTTGCAGAACCCAAATCGTCAGGTACAAAAAGGGGACACTTACGGCTATAATTATAATTTTTTAGCAACAACAATTGATGCTTTCACACAATTTAAATTCAATTACAAAAAGATAGATTTTTATTTCGGTCAGTCCTATTCCGTTTCCAATTATCAGCGAGAGGGATTGTACCAAAACGGAATTTATCCGGCTTCTTCTCTTGGAAAAAGTAAAAATGTGGGTTTTGAAAATTTTGGTTTTAAAGGCGGTTTCACGTATAAAATTTCAGGGAAACAATGGTTGTTTTTGAACGGAATGCATCTTAGCAGAGCACCATCTTTAAGAAATACGTTTGCAAATTCCCGATTGAATAATTCAATTGTTGACGGAATCGAAAATGAAAATATCAGCAGCGCCGAAGGAAACTATGTCTTTCGTTCTCCAAATTTTAAAATTCGTTCAACCGTTTATTATACGCTAATCAAAAACACAACCCGAACTTCTTTTTTCTACGCAGAAGGAATTTTTGACAAAGCTGCGGCTTATAACAATACGGATGCTTTTGTGAGTCAGACGTTAACGCATTTAGACAAGAAGAATATTGGGATGGAATTCAGTATGGAATATCAGGTTTCATCAACATTTAAAACGACCTTCTGTGCAGCTTATGGTCATTATAGTTACAGCAGTAACCCCAATGTAACGATTACGAACGATGCCAATGTTGCGAAAGGCAACACTTCAGCTGTTTTTGATTTTGGAGAATCTTACCTTAAAAACTACAAACAACCGGGAATGCCCCAACAGGCTTTTTCGATGGGATTGGAATACAGAGATCCTAAATATTGGTGGCTGGGAGTAAATATTAATTATTTGTCTGAGAATTACATCGATGTTTCGCCTATTGCAAGAACGAATCGGTTTTATAAAAATCCTGTAAATGGTCTTGTATTTCCGGAGGCGACGGAAGAACGGGCAACCGTTTTACTGAAACAGGAAAAATTTGATCCAATTTCATTATTAAATATTACAGGGGGAAAGTCCTGGCGCCTATCACATAAGTACATTGGTCTTTTTTGGAGTATCAATAACATTCTGGATGTGAGCTATAAAACAGGTGGTTTTGAGCAGGCCCGAAATGCCAATTTCAGGGCTCTCAATCAGGATGTGTCGAGTGAAACACCGTCATTTGGACCCAAATATTATTATGGATATGGAAGAACTTATTTTGTAAACTTTACCATCAGTTTGTAAAAATTAAAACCAATTTAAAATGAAAAATAGATTTTTAATTTTCGGCTATGTCTTGTTCGTACTCTTTCTTTACAGTTGCAATAATGAAATCGAAATTCCGAAATTGGAATGTACGCAACCCGATTTAGTGGTAAACCAAAAGGTTCAGAAAGTGAAGGATCTTTCGGGGCCTGTGCCGAAACAATATGGGTATGACGATGTCATTGAGGCTTATGTCGTATCCAGCGATGAAGGAGGGAATTTTTTTAAGACTCTTTTTTTACAAACGATACCAACCGAAACCATACCGGCAATTGGATTGAATGTTCCGGTTGATGTTTCTGGTACGTACATCGATTTTCGTGTGGGGAGCAAAGTATATCTTAAATTGAAAAATCAGTTTACAGATTTGTATTTTGGCGGTTTGCGTATCGGAAGTTTGTATGTGAGCAATTCGGGAGATCCAACGATTGGCCGAATTTCGAAAACGGATTATAAAAACGTTCTGAGTGCTTCATGTACGATAATTGATGAGAGCAAACTGGTAAAAACGATGGCTATAGAAGAGGCATTAAGCGAGAAGTGGCTTAATACATTGATCGAGTTAAAAGACGTTCAGTTTACCGAGGAAGCGATTGGGCGTCATTACTTTGAAGAATCAAATAATATAGGTGGTGCAACAAATTGGAACCTTGG
This sequence comes from Flavobacterium sp. N502536, assembly GCF_025947345.1. Classification (NCBI taxonomy): domain Bacteria; kingdom Pseudomonadati; phylum Bacteroidota; class Flavobacteriia; order Flavobacteriales; family Flavobacteriaceae; genus Flavobacterium; species Flavobacterium sp. N502536. The sequence goes on from NZ_CP110011.1 coordinate 1,891,828, forward strand.
GGATAAAAGTGGCAATCAGATTATTTTCAGAACAAGTGCTTATGCTAATTTTGCGGCTAATTTGATACCTGAAGGCAGTGGCAAAGTGAGGGGAGTTTTGACAAAATTCGGATCAGATTATCAATTAATAGTTCGGTCAGAAAAGGATTTGGAGATGAAAGGGAAAAGAAATGTTCCGCTTTTTGCAGAAGATTTTCAGGGGGTAAAAAACAATGTGAATTTTAGTCTGCCGGGCTGGAGCAATATTGTCGAAAAAGCTTCAAAATTATGGGAGAGCACGGTGTATGCCGGAAATGGTTATGCAGAATTTAATACTACAGGCACAACCGGAGTTGTAAATATTGCCTGGTTGGTTACGCCAAAAATTAATCTGAGCGGCTATAAAAACGCAGTGCTGTCTTTTAGAAGTGCACAGCATGACTTAAAACTTGATTCACCATTAAACATTTTGGAAGTTTATATTTCAACTAATTTTGACGGTTCCAATGTAACCAAAGCAAAGTGGACAAAATTATCTGCAAAGGGGCCTTCTTTGTCAACACCCCCGCGAACGTTTATAAGTTCCGGAGCAATTGATCTGTCTGCCTATTCAGAAAACATTCATATTGCATTTAAATATATTGGTTCGGGTAAGGACAAAACATTAAATGGAGCTTTTATGGTTGACGACGTCAGGATTTTTGCCGAAAAGTAAAGAGCTCCTGACTATTGATACAGTTAAGAGATTGATTTTTAGGAGATATATCGAATAGTGTGTTGTTTTTCAGATTTAAACTGTTAAAAATTGATGGAATTTTGTATTTTGGTCACCCCAAATCAATACAAATACAACTATGAAAATCTACTTTATTGCCATCTTAATGATGGTTTTTCCATGTTTAGTACACAGTCAGAATCAGGAGAATGCACCTGTGAGGCTGAAACAAATCAATATTGTAAAAACAAACTACCAAAACTCTAAAGATGGTGAGATTGTAAACAAAACAATTGTTTTTAAAGACGGAAAAATACAAGCCATTACGACTTCAGATGTTATTCAGCATTTCTTTTACAACACCAAAGGGTTATTGGATATGACCGTAAAAGATAAGGTTGGAAGCGATTGGAAAGAAGTTGTGAATTATACGTATGATGCAGACAACAACATTACAAAGTTTGTAAAAAAATACCAGGAAGGTAACGATTACATTACCAAAGTCGTAACTTTTGGTTACGAAGGAGCGAGAGTAAAAGTAACTACGAAAAAGAGTACCAATCACCAGAATTTAGTGGATGATATTGAATATATTGTTGAAAACGGGACCATTGTGAGACGTACTTCACGTGACAGAAATAAAGCAATTATTGGCAAAATTGAATATGTTTATTTCAATGATAATGTCATAAAGCATAAAGGTCTGGTAGGAGATAAAATTTCGAAAAGTTTTACGTTTGATGATAAAAATTCGGTTGATCTTTTGATCGTTAAAAAATTGTTCGGAGACAATTATAAAGTAATTGTACCAATGATTTCGTATCATGAAGAAGAATTTAGTTTTGAATCAATCTCTCCTAATAATGAAATTGTTTTTAGCCCTTCTTCTACTGTTTTGGTTGGAGTGAGTAGAAAATACAAATACAACAAACTGAATTTCCCGATTTCTTGCTCTCAGGTGGAGGAAAACGGAATTGTAAAAACAGAGAAGACTTTTATTTACGAGTAAGGTAAAATTGAAATTCCAAATTTCAAATTCCAAATTCCAGATTCCAAATCCCAAACTTCAATAAACAATTGGAATTTGGGATTTTTATAGAATAGGGTAATTTCCCAAATAGCACTTAAAAAAGATATTCTATAAGTGTTAGTACCTTACAAATCATTAAATTTGCACCTTATTCAAAGCTATGTTAGAAAAAGAAGTTATAAATTTTGAGCGAACTGCCATTGTAGGTATTATAACTCAAAATCAGAGTGAAGAAAAACTTAACGAATATCTGGACGAATTAGAGTTTTTGACTTTTACCGCAGGAGGTGAAGTGATTAAGCGCTTTTCGCAAAAAATGGAACGTCCAAATCCTAAAACTTTTGTAGGGACAGGGAAAATAGATGAAATCAATCTTTTTGTAAAAGAAAACGACATATCGACTTTAATTTTTGATGATGAATTATCGCCATCACAACAAAAGAATATTTCCAGAATTATAGATTGTAAAATCTTAGACCGTACGAATTTAATTCTCGATATTTTTGCACAAAGAGCGGAGACCTCTTATGCAAGAACACAGGTTGAATTGGCACAATGTCAATATTTATTGCCAAGACTTTCGGGTTTATGGACACACCTTGAGCGTCAAAAGGGTGGTATTGGTATGCGTGGTCCTGGAGAAACTGAGATCGAAACGGACAGACGTATTGTACGTGACCGAATTTCGTTGCTAAAAGACAAAATCAAAACAATCGATAAACAAATGAGTATTCAGCGCAGTAATCGCGGTGCGATGGTGCGTGTGGCATTAGTAGGATATACCAATGTTGGAAAATCGACACTGATGAATGCGATTGGTAAAAGTGATGTTTTCGTTGAAAATAAATTGTTCGCAACTTTAGATACCACCGTTCGAAAAGTAGTGATTAAAAATCTGCCTTTCTTATTGTCCGATACAGTAGGTTTTATTAGAAAATTACCAACGCAATTGGTTGACTCTTTTAAAAGTACCCTGGATGAGGTTCGTGAAGCCGATTTGTTATTGCATGTTGTAGATATTTCACATCCTGATTTTGAAGATCATATTGCATCGGTAAATCAGACTTTATTAGAGATCAAGAGTAATGATAAACCAACGATTATGGTTTTCAATAAAATTGATGCCTACAAACATCTGACTATTGATGAAGATGATTTGATTACCGAAAGAACGAGAAGACATTATACGCTTGAGGAATGGAAACAAACCTGGATGGGTAATGTTGGAGAAGATAAAGCCTTGTTTATCTCGGCAACACAGAAAGAGAATTTTGAGGAATTTAGAGAGATTGTTTACGAAGCAGTTCGTCAGATTCACATCACGAGATTCCCGTACAATAAGTTTTTGTATCCGGATTACAAGGATGCAATCGAAAAAGAAGAAGAATAAAAAAACGGCTTTTGAATTACTCAAAAGCCGTTTTTGTTTTTTATTAGAATCCGAAATTAACTCCTAAGCCGAAAACTTCTCTGGTTTGAAAACCTTTAAAAGCATTGTCGTCATAAATTGCCTGGAAGGATAAATTGGCAGATAAAAATTTGTTTACTTTCATGATAATGTTCAGCGAGTAATTGATGTCTACATTTTGTGGATCTTCTAAATAATTAGAGTACAGGTTCAAAGTGTTTTCTGCAGTAACATTGGTCATAATGGCCAATTTGTAATAAACAGAGGCATAGAAACCTAGTTCGTAACGCATGCTTTTGTTGGCATCTACACCAAAATAAGCACCATCGATATAAGGTAAACCGGTTGTCTGATCAATTCCTGAGGTATAAGCGCTGTCTACAAAAGTAAATTTTGAAGTTAAGGGTGCAAAGTTTATTTTAAGATTTTCATCTTTTGACCAATAAATCCCGGGACCAGTAGTCAGATAACCCGGAGACATGAATTTGGTGTTTTCGGTTCTGATTTCTTTTCCGTTTGCGTCTTTACCATAAATGTAACCCGTGGTAAACTGGGTTCTGAAATTTAGGAAATAAGAATAGTACCATTCTCCAAAAGCTCTTTTACCTACAATCGAATTGAATTCAAGACGGTCATCTGTCTTTTTTCCAAAATCGGTATTTTTAGTTTGTAAGATACCGTAAGAAGCCAGGATTTTATTGTCCCAGGTAAGATCTTCTTTTTTGTAATTGAAATCATAGTTGATTCCTAAAGTTCCGGAAAAGCTGTCTTCACCTCCCGCAAGCCAGTTGTTAAAGCTGGATTGATTTAGCAAAAGAGAGACTGTTCCTTTGGCTTTCCATCCTTCATCCTCTATTGTATCATTTATTTTTTTTACCGCTTTTTCAGTATTTTGGATGAGTTCTTTTTCTGAATTTTGGGCTTGAACAAAAGTAAAGTTCGTTAAAATAAGAAGTAATAACGCTAGCTTTTTCATGATATCTGGTTTAAAAGTGTAAGAACAAATATACTAAATAATCGTTAAAAAGACTTATGGGATGTAGTTGGTAAGGGATGTTATTTCTTTGATTCTTTGTATAAAGGCACCGCCGAACAGGCCTCACCATACATAATACTTCTTGCAAATGGCTGTAGGTAAGTTGCTGCTAAAATGTAAGCACGGGTTGGAACCGGTTTTCGGGAGCATCCTTTTACAATTACAGGTTTGTTTTTGTAAGCAGTATAGTCAAGTTTGCTCAGTATTTCTTCGTACAAACTTGCTTCTAGATCCTCTATAGTTCCATTGATCACTTTTTTGGCGTAGGGAGCCAATTGTATGGCCACAAGAATAGAAGACCAGGCAGGAACAATAGCATCTGTGCTACAGTTTATGGCCACATATTGATCTTGATATTGCGACCAATCGTGATTTTTTAAGTGCTCTCTAAAGTCTTTTTCTTTTAACAAAAAACCTTCTAAAAGCCATTGTGATATATCGATCTGCACACGAACACCTTTTGGATAATAATCTTCAAGATCAAAAACCTCCAGGGCACTATTGGCAACTTTATTGATGATTTCTTCCATTTTTATTTAGTTTTCAGTCGCGGTCTCAGTCGTAGTATTTAACTGCGACTGAGACTGTAAACTGTATACCTTTTTAAAGCATTCCTAATTCTAATTTTGCTTCTTCGCTCATTAAATCTTTACTCCATGGCGGATCGAAAGTAATTTCAACATCAACATCTTTTATGTTTTCAATTGTTTTTACTTTCTCTTCAACCTCTCTTGGTAAACTTTCTGCAACAGGGCAGTTTGGAGAAGTTAGGGTCATTAAGATTTTTACTTCATAATCGGTGTTGACCATTACATCGTAAATTAATCCTAACTCATATATGTCTACAGGAATTTCCGGATCATAAATGCCTTTTAAAACTTTTACGATTGATTCTCCTAATTCGTTTGTGTCAATTTCTTGTTCCATTGTTTTTGTTTTTTGAACACTAAGTGTTTTTATTTTTTACCATTAAGAGATTAAGAGAAAGTAGGGCTGACGCTTTATAAAACTTAATGTCTTAAGGGTTAATTTTTTTAATTTTTGTTTTTCGAATCAAAGGCCAAAGCGTACATTTTGATGTTTTTGATCATCGATACTAAACCATTTGCACGTGTTGCGGATAAATGTTCTTTTAAGCCGATTTCGTCAATAAAATCAACATCTGCACTCAAAATATCTGCTGCTTTTTGATTGGAGAATGTACGAATCAAAATGGCAATAATTCCTTTGGTCAGAATGGCATCACTATCAGCAGTAAAGACAATTTGATCCTCTTTTTGTTCTCCTTGTAACCAAACTTTCGATTGGCATCCTTTGATTAAATTCTCGTCGGTTTTATATTCTTCTTTGATTAACGGAAGACTTTTTCCTAATTCGATGATGTACTCGTAACGTTGCATCCAGTCATCAAACATCGAAAATTCGTCTATTATTTCGTTTTGTATCTCTTTTATTGTCATAATTATTCTTTCGTAAAATCCAGCAGCAAATTTACCAATTTTTCTATCTCTTTTGGCGGATATCCATCATCGAAACCCAGAGTTTCATATGTTTTCTGATGCTGAGTGATTTTTAAATTTCCTAATGCAGCACCATCATGAAAACGTTTTTGCGTTGGTCCTTTTAGGTTTGGAATGTTTTTAATATTGATTTTTGAAAATTCAGCTACAATCTGTTTCCATTTTAAATCATCTATTTTGCTTTCAACGGGTTTCGCATTACGGCCATTGGTAACCGAAACTGTTTTATTCTGTACCACGATCACTTTGTAAGTGCCTCGGGAAACGGCAGAATATTCAATTTCAGTAGCTTTCATGTCGGCTTTTTTTTGACCGGAACAGCTTGTTCCTATAAAAAACGTTAAGAGCAATAAAGATAATATTCTCATAAAAAAGGTTTTTTTAGCTTAACATCGTTTTTGCCTTTTTAACGGCTTCAACCATTATGTCAATTTCTTCTATGGTGTTGTAGAAAGAAAAAGAGGCGCGAATAGTTCCCGGAATGCAGAAAAAACTCATAATGGGCTGCGCACAATGATGTCCGGTTCTAACGGCGATTCCCAGTTTGTCGATAATTGAACCAATATCGTACGGATGGATTCCATCTATATTAAACGAAATCACAGAGGCTTTATTTCCGGTTCCGTAAATTTTTAAACCTTCAATTTCTAATAAACGTTTTGTTGCATGCTCTAATAAATGCGCTTCGTGCTCATGAATAGCATCAAAACCAATGTGATTCAAATAATCAACGGCAGTTCCTAAAACGATCCCCCGGCAATATTTGGAGTTCCTGCTTCAAATTTATGAGGCAAATCAGCATAAGTCGTTTTCTCGAAAGTAACTTCTTTAATCATTTCGCCACCACCCTGATAAGGAGGTAGTTTGTTTAGCCATTCTTCTTTTCCGTAAAGAATTCCGGTTCCGGTTGGTCCACACATCTTATGCCCTGAAAAAGCATAAAAATCACAATCTAAATCCTGAACATCAGGTTTTAAATGCGGAACAGCCTGCGCACCATCAATCAAAACCGCCGCACCAACAGCGTGGGCTTTTTCGATCATATATTTGACAGGGTTGATAATTCCTAATGCGTTTGAAATATGATTTACTGTTACCACTTTGGTCTTTTCAGACAATAAGGCATCATAGGCTTCCATTATAAGTTCGCCTTCTTCATTCATCGGAATAACTTTTAGAGTTGCTCCCGTTTTTTCACATAACATCTGCCAAGGCACGATATTACTGTGATGTTCTAATGAAGAAACCACTACTTCGTCTCCAGGTTTTAAAATGGAAGCAAAACCATTGGTCACTAAGTTGATTCCGTGAGTAGTTCCCGAAGTAAAAAGTACTTCGTGCGAAAATTTCGCGTTGATATGATGTTGGATTTTTACTCTTGAAATTTCGTAAGCATCAGTTGCCAACTGGCTTAAAGTATGAACCCCACGATGAATATTGGCATTAATTTCCTGATAATATTTTGCAATCGCATCAATCACAATTTGTGGTTTTTGTGAAGTTGCGCCGTTGTCGAAATATACTAAAGGTTTTCCGTTTACTTTTTCTGAAAGTATCGGAAAATCAGCTCTTATTTTTTGGATGTCTAACATGTCTTATTTAGAAAAATTCTACTTACAAAAGTACTAAAACAAAATTGGTTTATCCATTAAAACTATAATTTCCTTTTATGGTGCTATCAATTGAGAATTTGTGTATTGTTTCTTCAAAATTTGCCCGCGTTCTTTAAATTTTATGAATTGTATTTCTAAAATAAGTTGTATAATCTTGATTGTAAATTATTTATATTGCATTAAAATTATTTTTAGCGCTATGAAAAAATTTCTAAAATTATTTGCACTTGTTTTAGTTCTTGCATTTTTGTATTTCGGGTTTACTACTTATCCCAAATTGGATTTGATTTCCGGTTTTTCGGCCAAAAGTATTGCGTCAGGTCATTTTATTGATCATCGCTCGAAGGAATTAATCGAAAAAACCGATAATGATATCAAGATGATTACTTTGGCGACCAACACCATTAATGATGCAGGAAAATTTGCTGCCTCTACGGTTTATGGTTTCAAAGAAAGAAAGGCGATTTACAGGGAAGGGCTGGGAGCAACCCTGATCAATGATGATTATGATATTGCAAAGCCTTATCTGCTTCCAAAAAGAACCAAATTAGAGAACAACCTCTCTTTTCCTTATGGGAATAAAGAGCCCAAGGATACCATGTTTTCGAATGTGGACTATACCAAGCTGAAAAAGGCAGTAGACGGTTCTTTTGATGCAGCCGGAGAAAAGGTGAAACGAACGCGTGCTGTGGTAATTCTGTATAAAGACAAATTGATTGCTGAAAAATACGATACAGGTTTTAATAAAAACAGTAAGATTTTGGGATGGTCGATGACTAAAAGTATTACGAGTTCGGCTTTTGGAGTTTTGGCCAGACAACGAAAAATAGATATCTATAAACCTGCTCCAATTGCAGAATGGCAAAATGACGATCGTAAAATTATTACGACTAACGATTTGCTTCATATGAATTCAGGTTTGGAATGGGAGGAGGATTATACTAAAATTTGTGATGCTACTGAAATGCTTTTTCAGGCAGAAGATATGGGGAAGGTACAACTGGATAAACCGGCTAAGTTTAAACCCAATACGCATTGGTATTATTCTTCCGGAACCACTAATTTATTATGCCGAATTTTAAGAAGTCAGTTTAAAACACAGCAGGAATATCTTGATTTTTGGTACAGCGCCGTAATCGATAAAATCGGAATGAACTCGATGATTGTGGAGCAGGATATGTCGGGGATTTTTGTGGGATCTTCATACGCTTGGGCAACAGCGAGAGATTGGTCAAAATTTGGATTGTTGTATTTGCATAAAGGAAACTGGAACGGAGAACAGGTTTTGGATGAGAGTTGGGTAAAGTATACAGCAACGCCAACAAATACCTCTAAAGGGGCTTACGGTGCGCAGTTCTGGTTAAATGTCGGAGGGAAGTTTCCTGATGCACCTCGTGATATGTTTTACTGCGACGGTTATCAGGGGCAAATGGTAGCGATTATTCCGTCTTTAGATCTGGTAATCGTTAGGATGGGAGTGGACAAAGCAGGACCCGGTTTTGATTTTAATGAATTTTTGAAAGAGGTTATTTCTTCAATAAAAAAGTAAATTTAACCGCAAAGACGCCAAGTAAAAAGCGCAAAGTTCGCAAAGTTTAAAACTAAACCCTGCGAACTTTGCGTAACTCTTTGCGAACCTTGCGGTCAAATCATTTTACAAATCAAATCCTAAATTCACACCTAATTTTGTAGCGATGATTTTAGTGATTCGTTGTTTTAATTCTGGTATTTTAATGCTTTCGATTACGGCATTTGAGAAGGCGTACATCAATAAAGCTTTAGCTTCTTTTTTCGGAATTCCACGCGATTGCATGTAGAACATTGCAGTTTCGTCTAATTGTCCAACAGTACAACCGTGAGAACATTTAACGTCGTCAGCAAAAATTTCTAATTGTGGTTTGGCATTGATGGTTGCTTTGTCGCTCAATAAAATATTGTTGCTTTTTTGGAAAGCATTTGTTTTTTGAGCTTCTTTTTCCACCAAAACTTTTCCATTGAAAACTCCTGTTGAGCGGTCAGAGAAAATTCCTTTATAATCCTGGAAACTCTCACAGTTTGGCTGTGCATGGTTTACCAAGGTATAATGGTCAACGTGTTGTTTGTCATTCAAAATAGAAATTCCGTTAAGCGTACTTGTCAGTCTTTCTCCAAAATGGTAAAAGTTTAAGTTGTTACGCGTTAGGTTTCCTCCAAATGAAAAAGTATGAACATAAGCATGACTTTCCTGTTGTTGAGAAACGTAAGTGTTGTCTACTAAGTTTGCTTCGCTATTATCATTTTGAATTTTATAATAATCCACAATAGCACGTTTTTGAGCAAAAATCTCGGTAACCGAATTTGTTAAAACCGGGTTTTCGTTCAGACTCTGGTGGCGCTCGATAATTTGAACATGTGAATTTTCGCCCACAATAATAAGGTTTCTCGGCTGAACCATTAACGCAGCTTCATTACCCGTCGAGAAATACATGATTTCGATAGGTTTGTCGGCTACTTTCTTTTTTGGGATATTGATAAAAGCTCCTTCACTTGCAAATGCGGTGTTCAGCGAAGTCAGACTTTCCTCTTTACTTGCAATCTGATTGAAGTAAGTATCAATAATCATTTTATATTTTGGTTTGGTCAATGCCGATGACATCAAACAAACATCGATTCCGTCATGTGTAGTTGAAGACAAATGGGAGCTGAATACACCATCGATAAACACTAATTTATAAGTGTCGATTTCATGTAAAAAGTATTTTTTTACCTGATTAAACTCGATTGCATTCTCTTCCTTAGGAAAAACCGTAAAGTCATTTTTTAAGATGGCATTTAGCGATGTGTATTTCCAAGCTTCTTCTTTTTTGGTTGGGAAACCTTTATTTTCAAAGTTTTTTAGTGCTTTGGTGCGAATGTCATGCAAATCTGAATGTACATCGACACGCTCTTCAAAAGCCATAAAAGACGATACTAATTTTTCTTTTAAATCCATTGTTCTTTTGTTTCCTTTGGGTTTCAGGTTTCAAGTTTCAGGTTGACTATTGGAACTTATTTCTTTGAAATCCGTTTTTTGTTTCAGGTTTAAAGTTTCTGTTTTTTATTGAAACTTATTTCCTTTGAAATCTTTTTTATTGAGATAAGTGATAAAGTTTTTTATTTTGCCACTTAAATTTTCGTAATCTTTTTTTAAAGCTTCAAATTTTTGTTTTGAAATATATTCAAAATCAAAAACCCGGTATAATTGAGATCTTGTTTCTCCAGCAGATCCTTTTGCAATGGATAAAAATTGTCGAAATTCTAAATTTCCATCTCTTTCAAAACCTTCAGCGATGTTATCCATTACTGAGCCGGAAGAACTTTTTATTTGATTTTTAAACCTGAGATCTGATTTTAAGTCTGTTTCAGTTGCAATAAGATGAATTTCTTTTGCTAATCGTCTGGCTTCTTTCCAAATTTCTAAATCCTCAAATCTATTAATCGTTGCCATATTTCTGCTTTTCGTTAAATAAGTTTAAACTTACAAAAAAGTAGTTTAACTTGAAACTAAAAAAACATGAAACCTGAAACGAAAATTTAGTTTTCTGCTTTAATCCAGTCGTATCCTTTTTCTTCCAATTCGTAAGCTAGTTCTTTTCCTCCTGATTTTACGATTCTTCCGTTGTAAAGAACGTGAACGAAATCCGGAACGATATAATCTAACAAACGTTGGTAGTGTGTGATTACGATAATGGCATTTTTCTCGCTTTTCAATTTGTTAACTCCGTTAGCTACAATTCTAAGCGCATCGATATCAAGACCAGAATCGGTTTCGTCAAGGATAGCTAATTTTGGCTCTAACATTGCCATTTGAAAAATCTCATTTCTTTTTTTCTCTCCTCCTGAAAAACCTTCGTTTAGCGAACGGGATAAAAATTTACGATCGATTTCTAATAATTCCGATTTCTCACGAATTACTTTTAGCATTTCATTAGCAGGCATTTCTTCCTGACCGTTTGCTTTACGAGTTTCGTTGATTGCAGTTTTCATGAAGTTGGTTACACTAACTCCGGGAATTTCTACAGGATATTGAAAAGAAAGGAAAACTCCTTTGTGCGCTCTTTCTTCAGGAGCAAGATCGGCAAGATCTTCTCCATCAAGGAAAACTTCTCCATCAGTAACTTCATAGTTTTCGTTTCCGGCAATTACAGCCGAAAGTGTACTTTTTCCGGAACCGTTTGGTCCCATGATAGCGTGTACTTCGCCAGCTTTTACTTCTATATTAATTCCTTTAAGGATTTCTTTATCACCAATTGAGGCGTGAAGGTTTTTTATTGATAACATTGTTTTTTTATTTTATATAAATGTCAATTCTATTTTTGTTGTTTGGTTTAGGATGTTGGCATTAAAATGCGCGTGTCCTAAATATTCCATGCCCAGATAATCGGCTGATTTTTTGAACGGAATGTAAAAACTATCTTCAATTTCATTATCGTGTGAATTGGAAATCACACCAATTTTCTTTCCTCTGAGTTTTCTTCCGGTTTCTTTTTCAATTCGGATTAAATCCGAAAAGCGATCAAAGAATACCTTCATGATTCCACTCATATTATACCAATATATGGGTGTTGCAAAAATTAAAGTGTCGTATTTTTCGATGATCCTTTTTATTAAAGGAAAAAAATCATCTTCTCTGTTCTTGCTTTCGTAATCATAATAGGAAATATTATAATCACTCAGATCAATTACTTCTATTCCGGTTTCTTTAGAAATTTCATCCGCAATTCGGGTTGTATTCCCGTTTTTTCTGGATGAACCTAAAATGATTACTTTTTTACCTTCCATTTCGTGATTAACCTACAGATCCTTCTAGAGAAATTTCTAATAATTTTTGAGCTTCAACAGCAAATTCCATTGGCAATTTGTTCAAGACATCTTTACTGAAACCGTTTACAATTAAGGCAATCGCTTTTTCAGTCGGGATACCTCTTTGGTTGCAATAAAAAACCTGATCTTCTCCAATTTTACTTGTTGTTGCTTCGTGCTCTATTTTAGCAGATGGATTTTTACTTTCGATATATGGGAAAGTATGTGCTCCGCAATTGTTCCCCATTAAAAGAGAATCACATTGCGAAAAGTTTCTGGCATTTTCTGCTCTCGGACTAATCTGAACTAATCCGCGGTAACTGTTTTGTGATTTACCAGCCGAGATACCTTTAGAAATAATAGTCGATTTAGTGTTTTTTCCTAAATGGATCATTTTAGTTCCTGTATCGGCTTGTTGGTAATTATTGGTAACGGCAATAGAGTAAAATTCTCCAACCGAGTTGTCTCCTTTTAATACACAAGAAGGATATTTCCAGGTCACAGCAGAACCTGTTTCCACCTGTGTCCATGAAATTTTAGCGTTTGTTTCGCACAAACCTCTTTTGGTAACGAAGTTGTAAACTCCACCTTTTCCTTCTTTGTTTCCAGGGAACCAGTTCTGAACGGTAGAATATTTAATTTCAGCGTCATCTAAAGCGATTAATTCAACCACTGCAGCGTGCAATTGGTTTTCGTCACGACTTGGAGCAGTACAGCCTTCCAGGTAAGATACGTAACTTCCTGCGTCGGCAATAACCAAAGTTCTTTCGAACTGACCTGTTCCTGCCTGGTTGATTCTGAAATAAGTTGAAAGTTCCATTGGGCAACGAACGCCTTTTGGGATGTAGCAGAAACTTCCGTCAGAGAAAACGGCTGAGTTTAATGCTGCGTAGAAGTTGTCTTTTTGAGGGACAACAGTTCCTAAGTACTTCTTTACTAATTCAGGATGTTCTTTTATAGCTTCTGAAATCGGGCAAAAAATGATTCCTTTTTCAGCAAGTGTCTTTTTGAAAGTAGTGGCTACAGAAACAGAATCGACTACAATGTCCATAGCGACATTGTTCATCATTTTTTGTTCGTCCACAGAGATTCCTAACTTTTTGTACATTTCTAAAAGTTCAGGATCTACATCATCCAAAGTTTTGTTTGGATCTACTTGTTTGGGTGCTGAATAATAGGAGATGGCCTGAAAATCAGGTTTCTCATAATGTACGTTAGCCCATTCCGGCTCAATCATTTCTTTCCAGGCACGAAAAGCTTCAATGCGCCAGTCAGTCATCCATTGAGGTTCTTCTTTTTTAAGAGAAATAGCTTTTACGATGTCTTCGTTTAAGCCAATAGGAAAGGTCTCCGATTCAATATCAGTATAAAATCCGTATTCGTATTCTTTAGTTTCGAGTTCGATTTTTAAATCGTCTTCTGTGTATTTTGACATTTTTTAGTTTTTTAAAACACTTAAGAAAAGGGTTTTTCTTAAGTGTTTAAATTTTTGCTTTTGTTAGATTCTTTTAATTTATAGCGAAAAAGACTCTCCGCAACCACAAGTTCTGCTTGCATTTGGATTATTGAATACAAATCCTTTTCCGTTCAATCCTCCTGAAAATTCAAGGATTGTTCCGGCTAAATACAGGAATGATTTTTTTTCAACTGCAATTGTTATGTCGTTGTCTACAAATATTTTATCGTCGTCGCCTTTCGTTTTGTCAAATTTTAAATCATATGACAAACCAGAGCATCCGCCACTTTTCACACCTACTCTTACGTAGTCGCTAGCGGCATCAAAACCATCATCTTTCATTAAGTCGATGATTTTCTTTTTAGCTGTATCAGAAACTTTTATCATTGTTTATAGTATTTGTTTGTGCTTTCACTTCAAGCTGCATTCAAAACGGTAATCCAATTATTACATTTTAAAGTGCTGTCTTTCAATGTTGAAATGAAATTATCTGCAAAGATACGACTTAAAAACCTTTTTCCATAACGGTTCACATTATTATAACAAATGTTAAAATAGATATTAGTTATTTTAAAGAAGGGAGGTGTTATTTCTGACCCATAAAAAAGGAATAAGAAGCATTCAAATTCCATTTATGAAATGAAGTTTTGATTTTTTTAAACAAAAATATTTAGCATAAGGGAATTGTATTTCCTAGCTTTGTTTTCCTATTAGAAATATATCCTCATGAAACTTTACCCTATAGAATCCGGAAATTTTAAATTAGACGGAGGTGCCATGTTTGGCGTTGTTCCGAAAACCATCTGGAACAAAACCAATCCGGCCGATGCCAATAATTTAATTGATATTGCGGCACGCTGCCTGCTTATAGAAGATGGAAACCGCCTGATTTTGATTGATACCGGAATGGGAGACAAACAGTCGGAGAAGTTTTTTGGCTATTATTCACTTTGGGGATCACATTCAATCGATAAATCTTTGGCGAAATATGGTTTTCACAGAGATGATATTACCGACGTTTTTATGACACATTTGCATTTTGACCATTGTGGTGGGAGTGTGCAATGGAATTCAGATAAAACAGGGTATGAGCCGGCTTTTAAAAATGCCAGATATTGGAGCAACGAGAATCATTGGGAGTGGGCAACAAAACCCAATGCGCGTGAAAAAGCTTCTTTTCTTTCAGAGAATATTTTACCCATGCAGGAAAGCGGACAGCTGAATTTTATTAAGCGTCCTGAAAATGATTTTGGCTTTTCTGAAGAATTGAACTTTGGAATTTATTATGTAGACGGTCATACCGAAAAACAAATGATTCCACATATTAAGTATCAGGATAAAACGATCGTTTTTTGTGCCGATTTGTTAGCTACGGCAGGGCATATCCCGTTGCCCTATGTAATGGGTTATGATACTCGACCTTTACTAACGATGCCCGAAAAATCAAAATTTTTGAATGCTGCTGCAGACAACAATCACTATTTGTTTTTAGAACATGATGCCCACAATCAGATTATAACGGTGGAACATACTGAAAAAGGAGTTCGATTGAAGGAGGTTTTTACCTGCGAAGAAATTCTTTAGAAGAGACTTAAATATAAAAATCCCATTTCAAATTGAAGATGGGATTTTTTAGTTGAACTAAATTGTATTGTTTATTCTAGGATCACTTTTTTAGCCGAAGCAGCATCCTGATTGATTAAGTATACATAATAAACTCCTTTTGGTAAACCTTGTAAATTTATGGTATTAGTGGTGTCACTTGAATTTAAGGTAAATGATTTTACAAGTTGTCCTAAGCTGTTATAAACATTTGCTTTTTCTAAACTTGCATTTTGAATGTTTACTTCGCCTTTTGTTGGGTTTGGATAGATTGTTACTTTTTCAAAATTGTTGGTATCAATACCTAATGTTTTACAAGTGTTAGAATAAGTGGCGCTTTTTTCTTTAATGTTTGCCCAGTTGGCATTTGAATAATCGGCATCATCCACTTGTATACAGCTTAGTGTTTTGTTTTCTAAGAAGCTGGTGTATATGGCGGTAGCAGCATTTTTTCCGGTTTGAGAGGGTAATATAAAATTTTTGTTATTACCATTTTGAATATTCAGTGAAGTTAACGGGTTAAATTCAAGGAAAACAAGTTCTAAAAGGGGATTATGTGATAAATCTAGTGATGTCAACTGATTCCAGGCAAGATTTAATCTTTTTAAACGAGGATTATTGCTAAGGTCTAAAGTGGTTAATTGAGCATTATCGAAATATAAGTCTTCTAATTTTGGATTAGAAGAAACATCTAGTTTTGAAATTTTAGTATAGACGCAGTTTAACTGCAAAAGATTAGGTTGATTTGATACATCTAATGTTGTTAGATCATTGTGACCGCAATAAAGTGATTCTAGTTCAGGATTTGCTGATAAATCAATGCTAGTTAACTCATTTCGATCCGCCGTTACGTAATGAACTTTTTTATTTTGCGATAAATCAATGGTTGAAATTTGATTCATACTAAACATTAAATTAAAGAGTTCTTTGTTTGCAGTAACATTCAGAGCTTTTAGTTTATTGTCGTGCAGTGATAATTTCTTAAGTGATTTGTTCTGACTTACATTAATCGACTGTATATTGTTATAGTTAAGATCTAGGTAGGTCAATGACGTGAAATCTTCTATACCTTTAACATCACTAATATTGGAATTAGAAAGGTCTAAGAAGGTTACTTTACTGATACTTTCGGTTGCAACTTTACCATTTTTACCATCTTTATCAATTTCGAGAGCAATCAATTTATCTTCGAAATTAAAATCTGGAATTAAGGTGTATCTGGTACAGTCTACATTGTAGTTTGCAATCGCATCTTTGAAAGCAGTCCAATTAGTATTGGCATAAACATCGTCGTCAACTTGGATGCAATTTAAATTAGGATTATTCTTGAAATTAGAGTTTACATCAAAATTTATATTATTCCCATTCTTTAGATCTAAACTTTCTAAAGAATTATTGGTACAATTAAGAAGGATTAAAGCTTTATTTTGAGAAAGATCTAAAAGAGACAATAGATTCCCGGAACAATTTAGAGAGTTTAAATTGGTAAAACCTTTAATTCCGGTTAAGTCTTTTATCCCACTTGAAGCAACGTCCAAAGAAGTTATATTTTCGATATCGCTGTTTAAAACAGATCCGTTTTTACCATCGGTATCTATGTTTAGTGTTATTAATTTATCTTCAAAAGTCGGATCTGGGATTGCTGTAGCTTTATCGCAATCTATAGTTGTATATGTTGCTGACGCATCTTTGAAATTTTCCCAAATTTTGTTAGAATAAAGTGCATCATCGACTATGATACAAGTTAGTAATGGTGTTCTTGTAAAATTAGTAGCATTGTAAGTAATTTGCATATGGCGGTTGTTTCCATTTCTTATATTTATCGTAGTCAATAATTTATTTTCAGGGCATGTTAAAGATGATAAAGATGTGTTTTTAGAAAGATCTAAACTTGTTAACAGGTTTGAAGCGCACCATAATGAAGATAGATTTTTATTGTTGGATGTATCAATATTGGTTAGTTTGTTCGAATCGACGCTTAGAAGTCTCAAATTAACATTTTGAGAAAGATCGAGATTTGTTATTTGATTGTAAGCTAGTGATAAGTATAATAGAGCAAGGTTTTTTGATGTATTTAATGTTGTTAGATTGTTGAAACTTGCTTGTAGGGATATTAATTGCAAATTTTGAGAGATGTCAAGACTGGTTATCTTGTTGGACATGCAACTTAATGACGTTAAAGCTTTAAAATCCTGAATTCCGGTTAAATCAGTAATATTACTAAAATAAAGATCTATTTCGGTAATAGTAGAAACTTTTGAAGTTAGAACTTTTCCGTCTGGAGCTCCAGAGTCGATTCCTAAAGCAATTAATTTTTTTTCAAAATTAATATCCGGAATTAAGGTGTAAGATTCAGGAGCGATACAAGGGGTTGAGGAAAAAGATGTAGTTGGGTCTTTTTTGGCTGACCAATTTGTATTTGCAGCTGCAACATCACTAACCTGAATACAAGTTAATTTTGGATTTGATGTGAAAGAGATTTGATTGCTAAGTAAGGATGTATTGTTAGTGAGATTTAAACTTGTCAATAGATTCTCTTGTAAATATAAAGTAGTTAGTCCCGGATTATTGGAAACCTCTAATGTTTCGAACTTATTTTGACGAAGGTCCAGACTACGCAAAGCTTTATTTTGAGAAAGATCTATCGTTGTTAATTGACTGTTTGCTGCAGTGAAAGACTCAAGAGCTTTGTTTTTGGTTAGATCATGACTTTTTGATAAATTGTTTCCGGAGACGGACAAATAAGTAAGTTTTAAATTTTGAGATACGTCAAGATCTGTTATTTTATTTTGATTAATAGTAAGTGTTTCCAGAGCTTTATTAGCGGTTAAATCAATATTTGAAATTTGATTTGAGCTCACATTTAATTGAATTAATGAAAGGTTTTTGGTAACATCTATAGTTGTTAGAATATTTCCTGCAATAAAAAATTTCTCTAATGATAAATTTTTAGTGATATCAATTGTTGTCAGTTTATTATAAGGACAATAGAGCAATTTTAAGGCTAAATTTTGCGATACGTCTAAGTCTGTTAGCTGATTTCCGGAGCAGTATAATGTGGTTAGCTTTGTGTTTTTAGTAACGTTTAATTTTGTCAATTTACCTGTTACTCCTCCATTAGGGTCGGAAGTTCCCGAGCAATACAAGGTTTCTAAGTTAGAAAAATCTTCAAGCCCTGTTAAGTCATAAATTATTGTGGCGGCAAGGTCTAAAATTTTAACTTTTATAATATTGGCAGTTAATACTTTTCCATCGGCAGTTCCGGAGTCAATTCCTAATGCAATTAACTTGTTTTCAAAATTAACATCTGGAATCGCAGTGTATTGTTGCGCATAAATAGAAAAATTTACTAGTAATAGTAATACAAGTAGTTTTGTTTTCATAGAAAATTGATTAGGAGGTGCAAGTATACGATTTGTGATCGGTATTTCTTTACGGAAAGACGTAATGGTTTGGCTGATTTTTTTTGGTTTCGAGAGGGCATAAAAAATCCTGTTTTCAGTATATCGAAAACAGGATTTTTTGGTTTAACTAATTGTAATTATTAAGATTTTAATTGGTTTTGAATTTCCAAATCTGACCGATTGTTTCTCCTCCTTTATTGTCTTTTACAACAACTTTCCAGAAATATTCTTTTGAAGTGCTAAGTGTTACATCAAATGAAGTTGAATTTGTATTTTCGGCAACTTTTGCTGTTGGTGGATTCGTCGTTCCAAAATACACATCATAAGTAAGAACATCATTACTGTCAACATCTGTGGCACTCCATTTTAAAATAGCCGTTGTTGTGTTCAAAACGGAGTTTATAACAGGCTGTATTAATTCCGGAGAAAAGGGCAAGTGATTGACCACTGCATCACCACTGGTGTAGAGTTTAAAAGTAGCGGAATAAGTGCTTGCCAGTCCTTTACTGTCGGTCGCTTTAACTCTCCAATAATAGGCAGTGTTTTTCTCCAATGCGATTGAAGTAGTATTAGTAGTTACTTCGGATGATTTTGCAATTTGTGCAAACGTATTTTCTTTTGCTACCTGAATCTGATAGGTTATGGCATCTTTATTTGAATCGGTAGATAGGTCCCATTGAAAAGAAACGGTATTATCGACACATAATTTGTTATCAGCCGGAAGTTTTAATGCAGGTACAGTTGGTGCCTCATTAGCTGCTTCCGGAGATCCTGAATCATCGCTGCCGCAAGCGGCAAATAAAAGACCAATGATGGTGAGGGATATAAACTTCTTCATCTTTATTTTTTTATAATTTTAATGTATTCCGGAGTCTCTAAATAGATTTTGGCAGCATAAATTCCTGACGGTTGATTGTCAAGATTTAATAACACTTTTCCGTTTTCAATCGTGTACGTTTGAGTCGAAACCAATTGACCCGAGAAGTTGTATAGTTCTATTTTAACTTCATTTTTAGTGCTTGGAATCTCTATTTCAAAACTACCTGAAGTAGGGTTTGGATAAGCCGATAAAGTTTGTGACTCGAAATCTGAAACCGATACTTTTTTGGCAAAAATACCTTCACAAGCTTTTGCAGTCGCTACTTCTACTAAGCCATTTTTAGTAACATCTATAGTAAAAGTGGCCTCATTGGTTTGAAATTGCTCTGTTCCGTTAACAAATACGGTAAATGGAGCTGTTCCTTGCGTAATTTCAACAGCAACCGTTTTAGCCGTTACGCTGGATTTTCCGGAAACAGTACCCCCTTTTGCAATGGTAACCGTAAAGTTTTGCTCGAAAATTACATCCGGAATCGTAATTTTAATCTTGTAGCTTCCTGGAGCCAGAGCCGTAATTTTTAAGCTGTTGTTGGCAAAAGTATAAGACTTATCATTTATAGTCGCGGTATACGCAAATGCTGCTTTCCCTGTGATACTTATTTCGCCATTATTTTCACCAAGACAAGATTCACTTTTTGTTTCAATGGTAAAATTGTTGGCAGGCAAACTTAATTCTCCGGTACATTCTGTATTATAAGTTGCAAAGGCATCTTTGCTATACGGCCAATTCGTCTTTGCATAATTTACATCATCAACCATAATACAATACAGTTTTGGATTTGATGAAAAAGAGACATAATTGTTGTTTAGTAAAGTGTTTTTACCATTTTTAAGATTCAAACTCGTCAATTGGTTAGAGTTAACCGTTAAAGTGGTTAATAGCGGGTTTTGCGACACGTCTATTGCTCCAATTTTATTTTCGCTTACTTCCAGCCCGGTTAATAAAGTATTATTTGAAACGTCAAGAGTGGTTAATTGACATTTTTTAACATTCAAATAAGTTAATGCTTTATTTTTAGAAACATCTACCGCTTTTAATTCCGTTGAAAAAGCACTTAAAGTTGTCAACTCCACATTTTTAAATGTATTTACTACTGCTATTTTATTTCCATAGATAGCGAGTTTTTTTAATGCTAAATTGGCAGCCACATCAATGTTTGTAAGCTGATTGGAACCCACTTCTAAATCCTCTAAAGCAAGATTTTGAGACACATCAAGAGTTGTAATTTGATTGTTATTAAGACGAAGCGTTTTTAAAGTTTTATTGGCTGACAGATCTATTGCTGTTAAATTGTTGAAACCGAAAGTTACCGATTCCATAGCAGTGTTTTTAGAAAGGTCTAAACTGCTGATTTTATTTTCACGTAAGTCAATATACTTTAATTTAAGATTGTTAGAAAGATCTATTTTAGTAATTGCTCCGTTATAACAGGTCAGTTTTTCTAATGCTGTAAAATCTTCGATCCCTTTTAAATCTGTAATTTTATAAGTGGAGTCAGTTACATCTAATTCCTGAAGATTTTTAATGCTGGAAGTTGCAATTTTTCCGTTTTCACCATCTTTATCAATACCTTTTTTGATTAAAACTTTTTCAAAGTTACTGTCCGGGATTAACGTATACTGAACATTTTCAGGACATATTCCGGTAGAATAACTGGCTTGTGAATCTTTTGCAAACCATTTCTCCGTAGAGAATGCCGCATCATCAACCTGAATGCAAAGTAAATTTGGATTTTCGGTGAAATTTCCAAAAATCATACGTTGCATGTTGGCATTGTTTCCATTCTTTACATTTAAACTATAGAGATTATTGCCTGCACAATCAAACTCTTTTAAACTTTTATTTTTAGAAACATCCAGATTTGTAATTTTATTAAAACTTGCACTTAGAGTAAGCAGCAGCGTGTTTCTGGAAACATCTAAAGTCTGAATGTTGTTAGAACTACAATTTACGTTAGTTAGTAAAGTGTTGTAATAAACCGGTAACTCGCTCAGTTGATTTTTAGAACAATTTAAGGAAGTCAAAGAATTAAAGTCCTTGATTCCGGTTAAGTCTTTAATATTACTGTTCGAGACATTTAAAGAGGTGACATTAATAATACTGGCCGTTAAAACTTTTCCGTTTTTACCGTCCTGATCAATTTGTAGCGCTATTAGTTTATCTTCAAAATTGGAATCAGGAATTGCAGTATATGCTGCTACAACCGGACATGAGTTTGAATAACTGGCAGTTGCATCTTTAAATTTTGCCCAGTTTGCATTAGAATACGCAACATCATCAACCTCAATGCAGGTTAATTTTGTATTGACAAAACCGGCATAAGCAAAGGTATTGGTTGAGAAGTTTTTATTGTTCCCGTTTTTTAAATTCAAATAGGTTAAATTCGAATTATAGGCACAAGATACACCCGTTAATAAAGTGTTTTTAGAGACATCCAAAGTTCTAAGATCGTTAAATTCACAATATAATGACCCCAGTTTTGTGTTTTTAGAAAGATCCAGTATTTTTAGATCGTTGCGTTCTACACCTAAATATTGAAGGTTAGTATTGTTCGAAACGTCTAAGGTTTTGATACCGGTTTCTGAACCGCTAAGGGTAACCAATGCCGTGTTTTTGGTGACATTTAGTTCGACTAGAGGATTTTGTCTAATGTCTAAAGATTTTAAAGCTGTATTTTTTGAAAGGTCAACTTTAGAAATTTTATTTTTAGTTACACTTAAAATCTCTAAAAATAAATTATTTGAAGTATCAAGTGTTGCTATGTTATTGTAAGAACAATCTAAGTAGGTAAGATTTTTAAGTGCTGAGATGTCTAGTTTTGTCAGTTTACTAGGTGTAGAATAGTTGGTAGCAGAACAATCTAATGATTTTAAATTTTTAAAATACTCTAATCCTGTTAAATCCGTTACTAATCCTCCGTTGAAATACAAATTCTCGGTGCTTTCCACTCTTGATTTTAGAACTTTCCCATCTAAAACACCATCTACGTTATTGCTGATTAAGGCTTTTTCAAACGCTGCATCTGGAATTAAAACATATTCCGGAGCTGTGCAGGTTAAAGAATAAGTAACATGCGCATCTTTAGATGTTGTCCACTTTGCATTAGCATAAGCAACATCATCCACAAGTATACAGCTTAGACTTGGATTGTTTTTCAAATTGATAGAGCTTATCTGACTATTTTTACCGTTTTGAAGGTTCAAAGTTGTCATTTCAAGATTTGCATTACACATTATGGTAGACAAAGCAGTGTTTTTGCTTAGGTCTAGTGTGCTTAGACGATTTGACGGAGCGCTTAAGTACACTAAGTTTTTATTTGCAGAAACATCTAATGAAGTTAATTGATTTGAACCGCAATACAGGTAAAGCAATTTGGTATGTTTTGAAATGTCTAACGAGGTGAGTTGATTGGAAATGCAGCTAAGAACTACTAAATTCAAATTATTAGAAATATCGAGAGTGGTCCATTTAAGATTCTGAATGTCCAGCTCCTTCAAGTTTGTATTTTTAGAAATGTTTAAACTTGGTAAAGAAGTAGATCCACAATACAAATAAGTTAAGACCAGATTTGTTGAAAGATCAAGTGAAGCAATTGGGTTATTGCTTATACTTAAGCTTTCCAGAACAGGGTTCGCAGCGGTACTTAGAACAGAAATTTTATTATAGTTAATACCTAAAGTAGTCAATTTCGGATTCTTAGAAATGTCTAAACTGCTAAGTTGATTCCCTGAAAGATGTAAAGAGGTCAAATTAGTATTTTTAGAAACGTTTATCGCTTTTAGTTTACCATTTCCTCCGGCACCGGTATATGAACTTGCATTACAACTTAATGTCTCTAAAGCCTCAAAAGCCTCTATTCCTGTTAAATCAGAAACTGTCGAAGCTTCAATAGTTAACGATTTAACGGTTTTGATCTTATCAGTCAATACTTTTCCATCGGCAGCTCCTGAATCGATTCCAAGCGCAATAAGTTTACTTTCAAAATTGACATCCGGAATTAGCGTATAGGCACAATCTATACTATAACTGGCCGATGTATCTTTTGTAGGACTCCAGTTTGTGTTAGCATAAGTTACATTGTCAACCAGTATACAATTTAACTGAAGATTCTGCTTAAAATTAGAAGTTTGAGCTTGAAGTCTGTCGTTATTCCCATTTTTCAGATTTAAAGAGACCAGCTTATTGTTGTTACATCTTAATGAAATGATCATGCTATTTGATGAAACATCAAGGTTTGTAAGTTGATTGCTTCCACAGTCTAACTCTTTTAAAAATAAGTTTTTAGAAACGTTTAAAGCCGCAATTTTATTGTTGTACGCGTTTAGAACAGTCAGCTCAGTATTTGCGGAGACATCTAAAGTGGTAATTTGGTTAGTGTAACAAAGTAAATCGGTTAAGAGCGTATTTTTTGATATATTTAAACTTGTTAACAAATTTTCTCCACAGTATAACTTGGTTAAAGCGGTAGTATTGTCAAGGTTTAAATTGGTTAGTTTATTGCCTGCAACATTTAGTTCCTTTAAGAGTTTACTATTCGATAGCTCTAAAGAACTTAATTGATTAAAGTTAACATTCACCGATAACAAATTGGTGTTTGTTGACAGATTTAAACTGGTAATTTTATTCGTCTGCGCATAAAGATTCTGTAAAAGAACATTTGCGGTAAGGTTTAATTCGGTCAGTTGATTTTCGCTAACATCCAGTCTGGTTAATTTTTTGTTCTGTGATAAATCGATCTTTGTTAATTGATTTCTTTTACAAGATAAATAGGTGAGCGATGTAAAGGCTTCAATCCCGGTTAAGTCAGAAATAAGCCTGCTTTCAACTTCTAACGAGGTTACAGAAGCCACATTTGCCGTTGGTATTTTTCCGTCAGGATTACCTGAATCAAGACCCAGGCTGATCAGTTTGTTTTCGAAATTGATATCCGGAATCAAGGTAGTAGCGGCACAATCTGTACTGAAACTTGCTATTCCGTCTTTTTGGTTAGACCAATTCGCATTAGCATCTCCCTCGTTATCTACCTGAATACATTTTAGATCCGGGTTTAATCTGAAGCCTACATTAATAAGGAAAAAATTCTTCCCGTTTTGTATATTCAAACTGGTTAGTTTATTTAAGGAACACTGTATGGTAGTTAGTTTAACATGTTTAACGAGGTTAAGATTCTCTAGCAAATTATCATAACACGTCAAGTTGGACAGATTCAGGTTGGAAGACAAGTCGAGAACCTTGATTTTATTTTTGGCACAATTTAAACTGGTTAGCATCAATTGATTAGAGGTGTTGATGCTTGTAAGTTGATTGTCGTCACAAGAAAGGGTTGTAAGTGCTTGGTTGTTAGATAGATTTATTGTTGTTAGAAGGTTCTTGGAACAATCTAAATTATCCAACAGAGTATTTTTAGACAAATTCAACTGTGTCAATCTGTTAGAGGAACAACTTAGTCTTTTTAAACTAATAAAATCTTCAATTCCGGTAAGGTCAGTGATGGAGCTGTTATCAACAAACAAAGTAGTGATACCAGCTACATTGGATTTTAAAACTTTCCCGTCGGGAGCACCTGAATCAAAGCCCAGACTTATTAGCTTGTTTTCAAAATTCACATCAGGAATTGAAGTGTACTGTTGTGCATGAATCGAAAAACTTGCTAACAACAGTAAGAAGAGTAGTTTTGTTCTCATAGATTAGATTTATAGTTAGGTCGGGCAAGTGTACAAAATGAAACTGATATTTCCTTACGGGAAGACGTAATCTGCAGAATTTAAATGGTTAACATAAAAAAGGCATAAAAAAAATCCCATTTTCGTTTGAATGAAAATGGGATTTTTGCTTTAATTAAATGGTATTACTCTACCACAATTTTTTTCGCCGAAGCTGCTTCCTGATGAATCAAATACAGGTAGTAAACTCCTTTTGGCAAATCAGATAAATTGATGGTATTATTGGTATCAGCCGGGTCTAGGGTGAATGATTTTACCAATTGTCCTAATGAGTTGTAAACAGCTGCTTTCTCTAAAGTAATATTGGTAATGTTTACTTCGCCTTTCGTTGGGTTTGGATATAAAATTACATTTTTAAGAGTAGTTTCCTCAATACCCAGCGTAGCGCAAGTTGCCGAATAAATGGCTGTTGGTTCTTTAATTTTAGACCAGTTTGCATTAGAATAATCAGGATCATCTACTTTGATACAGCTCAATTTGTCCAGACCAAGAAAAGAGGTGGTGATCGCATTTGCTGCGTTTTTGCCAGTTTCGGATGCTACGATAAAATTCCTGTTATTGCCATTTTGAAGGTTTAAAGAAATTAACGGATTGTTTGCAACATAGATAACTTTTAGATTTCTGTTTTTAGAGAGATCAAGAGTAGTGATTTGATTAAAAGCGGCATTTAATGTTTCTAAAGCCACATTTTTGCTAAGATCTAAAGACGTTAGTTGATTGTTTTCACAGTTTAAATGTACTAACGAAGTAAAGTTTTCGATACCAGACAAATCGGTAATGTTGCTATTAGAGAGATCCAAAGAGGTAATAGCCGTTACATCTGCAATGGTGATTTTACCGTTTAGTCCGTCGGTATCAATTCCTAAATCAATTAATCTTTGTTCAAAGTTTTGATTTGGAATCAAGGCAAATTCTGCCGTACAACTTGTATTGTAAGCAGCTGTGGCATCTTTTTGAGTAGACCAGTTCGCGTTGGAATACCCAGCATTATCGACCTGAATACACGTTAAATTTGGATTGTTTCTAAAATCTACATTGTAAACAATAACACCCGGATTTGGGTTGTAGGGCACTAAAAGTGTATTGTTTCCATTCTTTACATTTAAATAGATAAGTTTATTAGACGCACATTTAAAGGTACGAAGGTTTGGATTTAAGGAAACATCCAGTGTTGTCAGTTGATTATTATTGCAATCCAGCAAACCTAATTTAGTGTTTTTTGAAACATCCAGTTTGGATAACTTATTATTGGCACAATACAAATAATTTAATTTTAGGTTTTTAGAAACATCTAAAGCCGTTATCGTATTAAAAGTACAGTCAAAAGTCTCCAGATTAGTATTGGAGGACACATCAATGCTCGTTAATTGATTTCCGTAAACAAGAAATCGTGTCAAGGCTAAATTTTTAGAGACATCTATATTCGTCAGTTTATTGGTATTGCAAATTAAACTGGTTAGAGCTGTGTTTTTAGAGACATCTAAAGTTGTAAAAAAGTTATTTCCAGACCATAACTCATTTAAAGCGGTGTTTTTACTAATGTCTAAATTAGACAATTGGTTTGAAGTACAGGTTAACGACTTCAATTCTGTGTTTTTTGAGACGTCTAAAAGAGCTATTTTATTATAACCACAATCTAATTTAGTTAACAAAGTATTTTGTGTAACATCTAAAATTGCGATCTGATTGGAAGCACATTGTAGTGTTACCAAGGCTTTATTTTTCGAAACATCTAATGTTTGTAATCCGTTAGAATAACAATTTAAATAGGTCAAAGCTGTATTTTTTGACATGTCTAATTTAGCTACCAGATAATTGTTGTTACTGTCTAAATGAGTTAAGGCTATGTTTTCTGAAACGTCTAGTGTTTTTAACTGATAATTACCATAACATTCTAACTTGGTCAAAGCTTTGAAACCCTGAATTCCGGTTAAATCGGTTATAGAGCTATAGGAAACATTCAAAGAAGTTACGGTGTTGATGTTTGAAGTTAAAACCATTCCATCAGCAACGCCGGAATCAATACCCAGCGAAATCAGTTTGTTCTCAAAATTCACATCAGGGATAAGCGTATACAAATCAGAGGAGGAACATGACAATGAAAAACGGGCAGTTGCATCTTTAGCCTTAGCCCAATTTGCGTTGGCATAAGTTACGTCGTCTACCTCAATACAACTAAGATTTGGATTTTTAACAAGTGTTAAAATAGAACTGTTTAATAAGGTGTTTTTTCCGTTTTTCAAATTCAAAGAAGACAAATCATTCCAATCGCAGAAAAATGAAATCAGGGCCGGATTTTTAGAAAGGTCTAAGTCTTTTAATCGATTTGAGCTGCAGGAGAAGTAGTTCAAATTACTATTTTTAGAAACATCTAATGCGGTTAAAAAGTTTGAATTACACTGGAATTGTGCTAAATTGATGTTTTTGGAGACGTCTATAACCGCTAATTTATTAAAACCACAATCGAAGTTTTTTAATAAAACATTTTTAGAAACATCTAATGTACTAATGTCGTTTGCGCCACAAAACATAGAAACTAGCTCGATATTGGCGGTAATATTTAATGCTGATAATCGGTTAGAGCTACACCATAAAATATTTAAAGTTGTGTTTTTAGAAAGATCTAAACTGGTGATCTGATTGCTGCTGCAATCTAGCGTAGTTAATAATGTATTTTTGGAGACATCCAAACTAGTTAATTTTCCCTCTCCGCGAGTGTTCGAATTTCCATCAAGACCACTACAGCGCAAGCTGGTTAGTAAAGTATTTTGGGTTACGTCTAAACTTAACAGCTGTTTTGAACTACAATTCAGACTGGTGAGTAAAGTATTTTTTGATACATCTAAACTTGTCATGTAATTTCGACTACAGTCCAGTGTTTTCAAAGCGCTAAAGCTTTGAATCCCGGTTAAATCCTGTATGGAGCTCGATGAAACGTCTAGAGAAATTACAGTTTTAATCTTTGAAGTTAAAACTTTCCCATCAGCAATACCGGAATCAATACCCAAAGCGATTAATTTCTTCTCAAAATTAAGATCAGGAATAGCAGTGTAATAAGGATCGCAGACGGTCAAATAATTGGCGGTAGAGTCTTTTTTACTTCCCCAATTTGTATTCGAATACGCAACATTATCTACTTGTATGCACGTTAAATTAGGGTTATTTGTAAAATCGATATAGCTTGATAATGAAGTGTTTTTTCCGTTTTTTAAGTTGAAATCGGTTAATTGATTCGATTTACAGGACAGAGCGGTAAGTGCTGTGTTTTTAGAAACATCAAGACTGGTTAGCTTATTAAAATTACAGTCGATATTGTAAAGCGCAATGTTTTTAGAAACATTCAGAGAGGTCAGCTTATTTGATTCACATCGTAAATCTAAAAGAGCAGTATTTTTAGAAAGATCGAGAGTAGTCAAATCATTAGATCCGCAGAACAATTGAGTCAGGAGCGTATTTTTAGAAACATCCAAACTCGTCAATTGATTTGAAATAGCATACAATTCTGTTAGTTTAACATGTTTCGTGATATCGATAGTTTTTAAAGGATTCGAACTAACACGCAAAGAAGTCAAATCTAAATTTTTAGTAATATCCAGCTCCGAAAATTGATTGTTTTGGCACCATAAACCCGTCAGTTTAGTATTTTTAGTGACATCAAGCGTTTTTAATAAATTACCATTACAATCTAATTTAGTCAACGCAAGGTTCTGAGATACATCCAGACTTGTTAATTGATTGTACCTGCAATCTAAATAAGTCAAATCAGGATTTTTAGTAACGTCCAGAGTCGTTAATCGATTAGGGCTATTGGTCGTGGAGTCGCAGGATAAATAAATCAATTTGACATTTTTTGTTACATCCAGGCTCACTAAAGGGTTACTGCCGGTATACAACGTGGTCAGATTCACATTTTTAGTAACATCCAGATTGGTCAACTGGTTGGAGTCGCAGTATAATTCATTTAAGGCTAAATTCTCACTAACATTCAGATGGGTTAATTGATTAGAGTAACAAACCAATTGAGTTAAGGAAGTGAAACCCTCTATCCCTGTTAAATCGGTGATATCACTAGAGGCAACATTTAGCGTTTTGACAGCCGAAATTCTTGATGTTTGAACTTTTCCGTTCATACCGTCATCGTCAATGCCTAATGCAATTAACTTGTTTTCAAAAAGAGGATCGGGGATAAGCGTGTACGATTCGCAACTATTATTAAAAACGGCTGCTGCGTCTTTTTTTGAGCTCCAGTTGTTAGTAGAATAGAAAACGTCATCTACCTCAATACAAGTTAAATTCGGATTGTTGGTAAAGAGAATATCGTTGCTTACAAAAGCACTGTTATTTCCGTTTTTTAAATTTAAATAATAAAGCGCATTATTCTCACATCGCAAAGAGGTGATAAGCGGATTTTTAGAAATATCAATAGATTTTATTTGGTTAGAACTGCAATTTAGAGCTTGTAATTTGGCAAAGTATTCAATTCCGGATAAATCTGTAATTAAACTGTTTGAAAGGTCAAGTGTCGTTATATTGCTAATATTTGCAGTTGAAACAAATCCATTTTTACCATCTGTATCAAGCCCCAGACTGATTAATTTGTCTTCAAATTTTTCATCCGGAATCCTAGTGATACCAGCGCAGCTTATTTCAGAATATAAACCACCTGTTTTATTAAGGGTTGGCCAGTTTTTGTTTGAAAAAGTGGCATTATCTACCTGAATACAGAATAATTTAGAATTGTATGTAAAATCTAAATTATAACCGTTGATGTAATTATTACCACCGTTTTTTAAGTTTATAGAGGTTAATTCGTTGAAACTGCAATTTAATCGGGTTAGAACTCTGTTTTTAGATAAATCAAGCGTTGTTAATCGATTGGAATAGCAAATTAAATCTGTTAAAGATATATTTTGGGTTACATTCAGGCTGGTAAGGCTATTTTGTGAACAATCTAAACGGGCTAAACTTGTGTTTCGGGAGGTATTGATACTACTAAGTTTGTTTTCCTGACAATAAAGGGATTCTAGTTTAGTGTTTTTAGTCAGATCCAAAACCGTTAGTTGATTTTGTCTTAGGTTTAAACTCCGTAGTTGGAAATTTAGCGAAACATTCAATCCGGTTAACCTATTTACATCGCAGGATAGATTGACAAGCTCTGCATTGTTAGAAACGTCCAGGTTTGTTAGTTGATTGGATCGACAGTTTAAAGTAATAAGATTCCTGTTTTTTGTAACGTCGAGTGTCGTTAAACTATTGTTATTACAGTACAAAGCAGCCAGCAGCGTATTTTTGGAAACATCCAGACTAGTCAGTTTATTAGAATAACAAGACAAATCTGTTAACGAGACAAAATCCTGAATTCCGGTTAAATCAGAAATATCGCTTGAAATTACATTCAAAGAAGTCAGATTTGAGATTTTTGAAGTAAGTACTTGTCCATCAGTAGCGCCGGAGTCAATCCCTAAAGCGATTAACTTTTTTTCAAAGTTAATGTCAGGGATTGCGGTATATTGAGCATAAATAGAAAAGTTTGCTAACAACAGCAACAAAAGTAGTTTTGTTCTCATAGATTAGAGTTAGGATTAGGTCGAACAAGTGTACAAAATACAAATGGTATTTCCTTACGGGAACACGTATTCAGGAACTTATCTTTAAAGTTTAAAAGCCAGAGAATCAATTAGTCGTTTTTTTAAAGAGGTTAATGAGATCAGATTTTTTGATACGGAAGGGATTACAAGGTTCTTAAGGTTTCTTAAATGTTAAGGCAAAAATCATAAGACAGTGTTAATCGTTAGTTTTATGTAACAAAAAATCATAATTTAGGCGCATATTTAACTTTACAATATTTATTTAGATACATGAGACCTATAAAATCCCTCAAATTATCTGCTTTTGCATTAATCGTTTTAGCAGGTTGCAGCACCACTATGCAAGCGCAAACATCGGCAACAAAAGAATTTATTAAAGCTCCTTTAGCCGTTGTTAAAAAAGCCCCTGTTAGCGAAAATGAATTAAAAAGATGGAGCCATCTTGATCTAATCAAAGATTCGATTCCGGGAATGAGTGTCGATAGGGCTTACGCTGAATTATTGCAAGGCAAAACAGGACAAAAAGTGATCGTCGGAATTGTAGATTCGGGTGTCGATATCGAACATGAAGATCTAAAAGGGATGATCTGGACCAATCCTAAAGAAATACCGGGTAACGGAATCGACGATGACAAAAACGGATTTGTGGATGACATTCACGGGTGGAATTTTCTTGGAGACGCTATTCACGAAAATCTCGAACTGACACGTGTCGTTAAAAAAGGCGATGATGGATCTGCCGAATACAAAGAGGCTTTGGCGCAGTATACTAAAAAATACGAAGATGCCTTACAAGATAAACAACAAGCCGATTTTTTACTTGAAGTTCATAAAACAATACAAAAAGAACTCAATAAAACGACCTATAAATTAGAAGACTTAAGTACCATAACTTCTACAGATTCACGAGTTTCTCAGAGCAGAGATATCATGACTCAGGTTTTGACAAATGCCGGGCCAACTTTTGATCCTGATACAGAGTTAAAAGAATATAGTAAACAGGTTTACGATCAGTTAAACTACAACTTAAACAAAGAATACGACGGTAGAAAAATCGTAGGAGATAATCCTGAGGACATTAAAAACACAAATTATGGAAATAATATTGTTTTTGGACCAGATAAAGAGGAAGCACTTCACGGAACGCACGTAGCCGGAATTATTGCACAAATTCGTGGAAATGCTTTGGGAGGAGACGGAGTTACTAACAATGTAGAAATCCTGACCGTAAGAGCCGTTCCGGATGGTGATGAGTACGACAAAGATATTGCTTTGGCGATTCGTTATGCTGTAGACAATGGAGCAAAAGTAATCAACGGAAGTTTTGGAAAAAGCTTTTCTCCTCATAAAAAATGGGTTTATGACGCGATAAAATATGCGGCCAAAAAAGATGTTTTAATCGTGCATGCAGCCGGAAACGATGGTTATAATATTGATGAAACAAAAAACATCAACTATCCGAATGATTCAGAAGACAACGTCAAAGAATTTGCGAATAACCTGATTACAATCGGAGCACTTAATAAAGAATATGGAGAAACTGTTGTGGCAGGATTTTCAAACTTTGGAAAAATAAACGTAGATGTTTTTGCTCCGGGTGAAGAAATTTATGCAACGGTGCCAAACAACAAATACAAATACCTGCAAGGAACTTCAATGGCGTCTCCAAATGCTGCCGGTGTTGCTGCATTGATTCGTTCGTATTATCCAAAATTAAAAGCAGCTCAGGTAAAACAAATTTTAATGGATTCAGGAGTTGCACTTCCATCAAAGGTAGTTTTAGGTACAAACCCAAATCCGGAAGCAAAACCGGTGGCTGTTTCTTCAGCAGAATCTTCAAGAACTGCTAAAATGGTCAACGCCTATAATGCTTTATTGATGGCCGAAAAAATGTCAAAAAAATAACGAAAACCAAATATTAATTTAATGGAAGAGTGTGAGCTCTTCCATTTTGATTGAAATAACAATGCGAAAAATTATACTATTATCTTTTTTGAGTTTGGGTTTAAACTCAGCATTTGCACAAAGTGCACCTTATTGGCAACAGCATGTGGATTACAAAATGGAAGTATCCATGGATGTAAAGAATTATCAATACAAAGGAAAACAAGAGTTGGTGTACACCAACAATTCTCCTGATACGTTGAGAAAAGTTTTTTATCATTTGTTTTTAAATGCATTTCAGCCGGGAAGTGAAATGGATGCGCGTTTGCATACTATAAAAGATCCCGATGGAAGAATGGTGTCTAAAGTGAAAGGTGCGGATGGAAAAGAAACCAAACAAAGCCGAATCGAAACTTTAAAACCAAATGAAATTGGCTATTTAAAAATTTCAGATTTTAAACAAGATGGAGTTTCAGCACAAACAAGAGTTTCCGGAACTATTCTAGAAGTGACTTTGGCGAAACCAATTTTACCAAATTCTAAAACGACATTTACCTTAGATTTTGACGGACAGGTTCCGGTTCAGGTTCGTCGTACAGGACGTAACAATTCAGAAGGAGTAGAATTGTCAATGTCGCAATGGTACCCAAAATTAGCCGAATTTGATTTCGAAGGCTGGCATGCAGATCCGTACATCGCGAGAGAATTTCACGGAGTTTGGGGTAATTTTGATGTAAAAATTACAATCGACAAAGACTATACAATTGGTGGTTCAGGATATTTACAAGATAAAAATCAAATTGGTCATGGTTATGAAGATGCGGGTGTAACTGTTACTTACCCAAAGAAAACAAAAACATTGACATGGCATTTTATTGCGCCAAATGTTCACGATTTTACCTGGGCAGCTGACAAAGAATACACGCACGATATTGTAAAAGGACCAAATGATGTTGATTTGCATTTCTTCTACAAAAACAATCCAAAAACAACCGCAAATTGGAAACAATTAGAGCCTTTAATGGTTAAAGTAATGGATTATTACAACCACAGAGTTGGAGCGTATCCGTACAAACAATACTCTTTTATTCAGGGTGGCGACGGTGGAATGGAGTATGCAATGTGTACTTTGATGCTTGGAAACGGAACTCTTGAAGGAATTTTAGGAACAGCAACTCATGAACTTGGACATTCCTGGTTTCAGCATATCTTAGCTTCAAACGAATCAAAACACCCTTGGATGGATGAAGGTTTTACAACGTACATCGAAGACAGCGCTTTGAACGAACTGAAAGGTGATAAAAAAGAAGTAAATCCTTTTGTTGGAAATTACAAATCGTATTACAGTTTGGTAAATTCTGGTAAAGAACAGCCACAAACTACTCATGGAGACCGTTATGACGAAAACCGTCCGTACAGCATTTCCTCTTATGTAAAAGGAAGTCTTTTTCTTTCTCAGTTAGAATATGTAATTGGAAAAGACAATGTAGATGCTACTTTGAAAAGATATTTTAACGATTTTAAATTCAAGCACCCGACTCCAAATGACATCAAAAGATCAGCAGAGAGAGTTTCAGGAGCAGAATTAGATTGGTATTTAGTTGATTGGACGGGAACAACCAATACGATCGATTATGGGATTAAGGATGTAGCCGATAACGCTGGAAAAACCAATATCACTTTAGAAAGAATCGGAAGAATGCCAATGCCGATTGATTTAACAGTTGAATATACAGATGGTACTTCTGAGAGCTTCTACATTCCATTAAGA
This sequence comes from Flavobacterium sp. N502536, assembly GCF_025947345.1. NCBI lineage: Bacteria > Pseudomonadati > Bacteroidota > Flavobacteriia > Flavobacteriales > Flavobacteriaceae > Flavobacterium > Flavobacterium sp. N502536. The sequence continues at coordinate 1,926,258 of NZ_CP110011.1, forward strand.
ATGATGAACTTCATTAAGCCAAATCCAAACCCGAATGTAAAAAGAACGGTTTTAGACGACTGGGCTTGGGCACAATCTAACTATAGTTTTACAATAGACAAAAACAAAACAGCCATCAAAAAAATCACAATTGATCCAAGCGGATTAATGGCGGATGTAAAAGCGGCAAACAATGTTTATGAAGTGAAATAATCTTCATCTTAGCATATAAAAGTCTCGTTTGGAATTTATTTCTAAACGAGACTTTTTATTTAATAGCCTTTGTGTGATAAAGAAGAGAGGCTAAAAAGAATTGAAAACCGGCATCCATTAACGCTGCCAGTAAAAACCGTGGGCAAATTAAAACCATAAAAAAAACGCACAAATTGTGCGTTTTTATATTTTGTAGGCAGCTTATTATCCTAAATGCTCTAACATGTCTTTGGTCATCGATTCCAGATCAAAAGTATGTTTCCAGTCCCAGTCTTGTCTTGCCTCAGTATCGTCAATACTTGCCGGCCAGCTGTCCGCAATTTTCTGACGGAAATCAGGATTGTACGTTATTTCGAAATCAGGAATATGTTTTTTAATTTCAGCAGCAATTTCAGTAGGAGTAAAACTCATTGCAGCCAAATTGTAGGAGGAATGTATTTTGATTTTCTCTGCCGGTGCTTTCATAATGTTAATGGTCGCATCAATCGCGTCATCCATATACATCATTGGCATTTTTGTTTCAGAAGATAAAAAGCATTCGTATTTTTTATCGGCGATAGCCTTGTAGAAAATATCAACAGCATAATCTGTAGTTCCGCCACCAGGAGGCGTCGACCAGCTGATTAAACCAGGATAACGGATGCTTCGTACATCAACACCATAAATGTTATGGTAGTATTCGCACCATCTTTCTCCGGCTTGTTTACTAATTCCATAAACAGTAGAAGGTTCCATTACCGTATATTGAGGGGTATTTTCTTTAGGAGTAGTAGGTCCAAAAACAGCAATACTCGAAGGCCAGAAAATCTTCTGTACCTTTTTGGCTTTTGCTAAATTTAAAACGTGAAATAATGAATTCATGTTCAGATCCCAGGCAAATGCAGGGTTTTTCTCGGCTGTAGCCGACAAAAGCGCCGCCATCAAATAAATATCAGTAATTTTATGTACTTCAACAAGATGTTCGATTTGGTTGAAATCTAAAGCATTGACCACTTCAAACGGACCAGAATTAACAACGTCAGTATTTAATTTTCTAATGTCAGAAGCAATAACATTGTCTGTTCCGTATAGTTTGCGCAGTTTTTGGGTTAGTTCTGTCCCAATTTGACCACAGGCACCAATGATTAATATTTTTGGATTCATTTTTTGAATGGTTTTTTTAGAGAGACAAATATAACGTTTCCTCAATTATTTTTACTTTTCAGAAGGACAAATTATAAATTTAACAATGATAAAGATTCTTTTTTAGATTATTCGTTGTTAGACAGGGAGCGTAGATCAAAATTTATAAGTATTTTCGATCAGGAATTCGCGGTTTTTTGATAAGTCTTACAAACAGGAATTTGCAAATTCAGAATCCGCTACCCGTTGACAGATAAAGTAATTTGTATCAGAAATCAGAATTCGTAATTGTAAAATTACTTTGTAACTTTGTAGCTTAATGTTTTACCAAATGAAATATAAGATATCTCTTTTTCTACTGTTTGTTTTTGTATTGAATTCATGTCAGAATGAAGATGAAAAGCGCCGTGCTGAAAACGAAAAAGAAGCCAAAAAAAACGAAGTCATTTTTAATAAGATCAATAAAGGCTGGGATTTTATCGATGAGCCTATTAACGAAATTTCGGAACAAAAAGTGAATTCGTGGAACGAATGGCGTGACTTTTTAAAAGAACTCGGAGATAAGCCAAGAAAAACTATTGGAGCCTTTCAAAAGAAATCAACCGCGATTTCCAAAAAAGTAATGGCTTTAAACAATAACATTCCTGCGGAGTTTAATATCCCACAGGTCAGAAGCCGAATTTCTATTCTGATTACAAAAGTCAGAATGATGGATTTGTTTATTCACCTGAATCAGATTCCGTCAGATAAAGTAACATTTTTAATTGGGGAGATCAACAAAGAACTGGTTTCATTAGAAAGACAGATGGATCTTATTATGGTAAAAAGTAAAATTCCAAAAGAAGAAGGAGAGGAAGAGTTCTTAAAAATGTTAGATACAACACGTGCTATTCCAAATGCTGGCACAGCTCCCATTCCGGTAAAAAATATAGATCCAAACACACCAAAAGTTGAGTAAAAACGCCTTATATACCCTGTACGATAATCTGCCAAAAAATCAGCAGATTGCTACACAATTACTGGAGCAGAAGCAAATAAAAATGCATCTTAACGGATTGTTAGGGTCGGCGGTTTCATTTGTTATACGTGCCGTTTTCAAAAAAGCGGAATTGCCTTTTTTGGTGATTTTAGACAACAAAGAAGAGGCTGCTTATTATCTGAACGATCTCGAACAAATGATCGGAGAACAGGACGTATTGTTTTATCCTGCGTCATTCCGTCGTCCGTATCAAATTGACGAAACCGATAATGCCAATGTGCTGCTTCGTGCTGAGGTTTTAAACCGAATTAATTCCCGTAAAAAACCTGCCGTAATTGTCACCTATCCGGAAGCCCTTTTTGAGAAAGTGGTTACCCGAAGAGAACTGGATAAAAACACATTGAAAGTCGCTTTGAACGATAAAATTTCGATCGATTTTATCAACGAAGTTTTGTTTGAATATGAGTTTAAAAGAGTCGATTTTATTACCGAACCGGGAGAATTCTCTGTTCGTGGAGGAATTGTAGATGTATTTTCGTTTTCAAACGATCATCCTTATCGAATAGAGTTTTTTGGGAATGAAGTAGACAGCATCAGAAGTTTTGATGTTGAAACCCAATTATCGGTAGAAACGCACAAAAAAATTACAATAATCCCGAATGTCGAGAACAAGCTTTTTCAGGAGAACAGAGAGAGTTTCCTGGATTATATTGCAGAACATACCGTATTGTTTGTTCAAAACACCGACGGGCTTCTCAATCAGTTAGACAAACAATTTGCCAGAGCTGAAGAAGCTTTTGAGAAACTTTCAAAAGAAATAAAACATGCTGAACCTGAAAAGCTATTCTTAAATCAAAGTTCGTTTATCAAACGGGCGTTAGATTTTTCGATAGTAGAGCTGGCTTCAAAACCTGTTTTTAAAACCACAAAAACATTCGAATTTCATATTCACCCTCAGCCTTCCTTCAACAAACAATTTGATTTGCTGTTGAACAATCTGAGCGACAATCATTTTAACGGATATAAAAACTATTTGTTTTGTTCGAATGAAACTCAGGCCAAACGTTTTCATGATATTTTCGAAACTTTAGACGAAGCCAATTCCGAGAACATTCGAAAACAATATCATACCGTTGTATTGCCATTGTTTCAGGGATTCATTGATGAAGAAAGTCAAATTACAGCCTATACCGATCACCAGATTTTTGAGCGTTATCATAAATTTAATATCAAAAATGGTTATTCGAAAAAGCAGAATATTACCCTTAAGGAATTAACTGCGCTTTCGGTGGGTGATTATGTAACGCATATCGATCACGGAATTGGGAAATTTGGCGGCCTGCAGAAAATTCAGGTCGAAGGCAAAACGCAGGAAGCCATAAAACTGGTTTATGCGGATAACGATATAGTGTATGTAAGCATTCACTCGCTTCATAAAATTTCAAAATACAACGGAAAAGACGGAACTCCTCCGAAAATCTATAAACTAGGATCGAACGCCTGGAAAGTTTTAAAACAAAAAACCAAAGCGCGTGTCAAACATATTGCGTTCAATTTGATTCAATTGTACGCCAAACGACGCTTGGAAAAAGGGTTTCAGTTTGCACCGGACAGTTATTTGCAAAACGAATTAGAAAGTTCGTTTATATACGAAGACACGCCGGATCAAACCAAATCGACACAAGAGGTTAAAGCCGACATGGAGAGCGATCGCCCAATGGACCGTTTGGTTTGTGGCGACGTAGGTTTCGGAAAAACTGAGGTGGCGATTCGTGCGGCGTTTAAGGCGGTAGACAATAGTAAACAGGTGGCGGTTTTGGTTCCGACTACTATTTTGGCTTATCAGCATTACCGCACTTTTTCAGAACGATTGAAAGACATGCCGGTTACCATTGGTTACATGAACCGATTTAGAACGGCCAAACAAAAAGCACAAACCTTAAAAGATTTAGCAGAAGGGAAGCTTGATATTGTTATTGGAACCCATCAGTTAGTCAATAAAAATGTAGTTTTTAAAGACCTTGGTTTATTGATTGTCGACGAGGAACAAAAGTTTGGAGTAAACGTAAAAGACAAACTTAAAACAATTGCCGCCAATGTAGATACCCTGACCTTAACGGCAACGCCAATCCCGAGAACGCTGCAGTTTTCATTAATGGCAGCAAGGGATTTATCGGTTATTACGACGCCTCCGCCGAACCGATATCCTATTGAAACAAATGTGGTTGGGTTTAATGAAGAAGTAATCCGTGATGCAATTTCATATGAAATTCAGCGAAACGGACAGGTTTTCTTTATCAACAACCGAATCGAAAATATAAAAGAAGTGGCCGGAATGATTCAGCGTTTGGTTCCAAATGCTAGAGTCGGAATTGGTCACGGACAAATGGAAGGAGCCAAACTCGAAGAATTAATGTTGGGCTTCATGAATGGAGATTTTGATGTTTTGGTAGCGACAACCATCATCGAAAGTGGTCTGGATGTACCCAATGCCAACACGATTTTCATCAACAATGCCAACAACTTCGGACTGTCCGATCTGCATCAAATGCGAGGCAGGGTAGGGCGAAGCAATAAAAAAGCATTCTGTTATTTCATCTGTCCGCCATACTCATCCATGACCGAAGATGCCAGAAAACGTATTCAGGCTTTGGAGCAGTTTAGCGAACTCGGAAGCGGTTTTAACATTGCGATGAAAGATCTTGAAATACGTGGTGCAGGAGATTTATTGGGTGGGGAACAAAGTGGTTTCATCAATGAAATTGGATTTGATACCTACCAAAAAATCATGAACGAGGCGATCGAAGAATTGAAGGAAAATGAATTCAAAGATTTGTATCCGGAAGAAAATGATATTGAAACCAAAGAATATGTAAAAGATTTACAAATCGATACCGATTTTGAGTTGTTGTTTTCTGATGAATACATCAATAACGTTACGGAGCGTCTGAGTTTATACAACGAGCTGGGTGGTGTGAAAAACGAACAGGAACTTGTGGTATTTCAAAATAAATTAATTGACCGTTTTGGTCCGATGCCGCCGCGTGCCAATGCGTTGATGAATAGTATTCGCATCAAATGGATTGCGACAAGCGTGGGTATTGAGAAACTGGTGATGAAAAAAGGAAAAATGATTGGTTATTTCGTTTCAGACCAGCAATCAGATTACTACCAGTCCAAACGTTTCCATAAAGTGATCAAATTTGTACAAACCCATAGTAATCTTTGTCAGATGAAAGAAAAACAAACACCTAATGGTTTGCGTCTTTTATTGACTTTTGACAATGTAAAATCGACCAAACGAGCGTTGGAATTGATGGAATTACTGGGAGAGTAATATAAAAAACGAAACCCGACAGTTTTTTAAAAGCTGTCGGGTTTTTTATTTTTTGTAATTTAGAATATTTAGTTTTTCAGGTCCTTGATTACTTTAAAAGCAACATCAACCTGATCTTCTCCAACTAAAATGGTAAATTCATTTGAAGTCGAAATAACCTCATTGATGATAATTCCTTCCCATGCCAGACGCTGGAAAATGAAATAATAAATTCCGGGAACGACGATGTTTTCTTTTGGTAATTTTACCGTTATGGAGGCTAAATTATCTAATTTCTGAATTAGTTTTTCGCGCATAAAGTGTTTTTCAACCAAATGATTTACACTGCTGCTTACCACAATATTGGTTTCGTTTACCCCACGCGATGAGGTGTAAAAGATATCAGATAAAGCATTAATATCAGAAATTAAATCAGCCTGTTTGTTCAAAACAGTCTCCGAAGCGGCAAAAGTATAATCGGTCAGTTCAGATCGAACCGTGATTTCGCCAATATTCTTGATTACTTTATTGATTTTATGATTCAATTTAAAATCCAGTTCTTCTGTGAGCCGTTTCAATGACATTACAACAGCGCCTTGTTTTACTTCCTTACCAAATTCACTTTCTAATTCGGTCATAATGTTCCGCGAAAGAGACGTAAGGTTGATGATTCCAAGCGATAATGCATTTAATAAAAAGGGTTTTGTTTTAATGTAATTTTCGACGATTGAAGAAACGGTTTTCATAGTTTTTTTCTTTTTTTTGTAACTTAATTGGGTTGGTGTAGTTAAATTGTAGTGTTATAAAACTTTGCGAATATAAATAAAAGAACAATTTGTTACAAATATAACATTGTAAAATTATGTTAAAAATGGAAAAAAGCGTCTGTAATGTGTTCAATTGCAAATGATTCCTTTTTTTTGTGTATTGCAATGATGTCAAATCGCACCTCAAAATCCATTTCCCTATAGTTTATGTAGGCATTTACTGCTTTTACCAGCAGCTGAATTTTTTTTGGTTTCACAAAATCCTGTGGCAAACCAAAATCCAGACTTGATCTTGTCTTTACTTCAATGACCGCTAAAATGGATTCTTTTTGGGCGATAATATCAATTTCGGCCTTTTGAAAAGTCCAGTTCCGATCGAGGATTTGGTATCCGTTTTGCTCCAGATATTCGACAGCGAGGTCTTCTCCTTTTTTTCCAAGTTCATTGTGCTCAGCCATTTTTTTTAATTGTGAGTTATACTATTTTTAGGGAGTAAAGGGCAATTGGCATGTAAAAACGCGAAGTCGCAAAGAATAGAATAAAACTTTGCGACTTCGTGTCTTTATAATATTATGATAGGTGGTATTTAGAATTCTCTAGAGAAAAAGAATTCTCAGATACTATTATTTTTGAAAAGTAACCGTACTTCCTGTTTCCTTTACATCAATTGAAATAGTACTTCCCATAATTAAGGCCCTGTTATCCTGAATATGTCCGGCCGGAAAATTGAAAATTACCGGAATATTGTATTTTTTGGTAACATCATCTACAATTTCCACAGCATTTTTACCCCAGGGAACTTCGTTGTCCTTCATTTTGGTCATACCTCCAACAAGAATTCCTTTTAGGTTTTCGATGCATCCATTACGCCTTAAATTCATCATCATACGATCGATATGATAAAGGTATTCGTCTAAATCTTCGATAAATAAAATTTTATCCTTACAGTCAATTGCCGAGGGAGAACCTAACAAACTGTACAGGATCGATAAATTTCCGCCTACTAATTCACCGGTTGCAGTTCCAAATCGGTTCATCTTATCCGGACCAATCGCATAAGAAATCGGCTCACCAAATAAGGCAGATTTCATTGAACTAACCGCTGCGGGAGTAGCTCGTGGTACCGTTACAGGCATTATACCGTGAATGGACTGATAGCCCATCGTATTCAAATGATTGTGTAAAACCGTAACATCGCTAAAGCCAACAATCCATTTCGGATGTTGTTTGAATTTGGTAAAATCGAGTAAGTCGATCATTCGTACAGTGCCATAACCTCCGCGAACACACCAGATCGCTTTGATGTTTGGATTGTCTAACTGCTTTTGAAAATCGGCAGCACGCTGTTCGTCAGTACCGGCCAGTTGATTAAAATCCAAACCAATCGTACTTCCAACAACCGCTTCAAGTCCCCAGCTGTGCAATAAATCTATAGTAGGTTTTAAGTTATCGTCTATATTTTTTCTGGCTGTTGCTAAAAGGGCTACAGTATCTCCTTTTTGTAAATAAGGTGGTGTTATCATATTTTGTTGTGATTGACAGTGTATGGATTGTAAAGCAAAAATAAGAAATACGAGTTTATAAAAAGAAAAGTAGTTTCTGAAGTATTGGTGTAGGCTCGCTTTCATATTTTTTCTGCAGTTTCATTCGTAAAGATAGAACAAATATAAAGATTTTAAAAAATAAAATAATTAGAAAATTCCTACAAATAAAGTTAATTGTTTAAATTGAACCTTTTAAGGATCTAAGTTTATGAAGGTAATTTCTGTTCAGCTTTGTTGTATCGTTTTTCTGTCTCTGACCATCTTGCAGGCACAGCCCAAAAAGTATTCGATCCATACGGTTGCCTTCTACAACTTTGAAAATCTTTTCGACACGACAGATGATGTCAATACCAACGATGATGAATGGACACCCAAGGGGGCGCAGCATTGGACTATAGAAAAGTACAAACAGAAATTAAAAAACCTGTCCAGAGTTTTGTCTGAAATTGGAATGCCTGACAACTCCAATGCTCCGGTATTAATTGGAGGCGCGGAAATTGAAAATCGCGCCGTTCTGGAAGATTTGATTAAACAGCCTAAGTTACTCCCTTTTGATTATGGTATCATTCATTTTGATTCACCAGACAAACGAGGGATTGATGTCGCTTTGCTGTATCAGAGAAAATATTTTAAACCTACCGCGTATTCTAACATTCCATTACGGATCTATCATAATAAGGTCACGCCTAAAGAAGAGGAGTCACAGCAGGACGATGATATTGAAATCAAAATGGCCGACAACCATCGTGTCTTTACCAGAGATCAGCTTTTAATTACTGGATTTTTGGAAGGAGAAGAACTTCATGTTATTGTCAATCATTGGCCGTCCAGATCGGGAGGTGAAAAGGCAAGCAGTATTTTTCGGGAAGCTGCCGGAAATTTAAACCGAAGAATCATCGATTCGCTGCAAAAAATAAACCCCTCTGCGAAAGTGATCACGATGGGGGATCTGAATGATAGCCCTGCTAATAAAAGTGTAAAAACAGTTCTGGGAGCAAAAGCTAAGAAGTCAGAAGTGGGAGAATTTGGTGTTTTTAATCCGTTTGCAGCAATGCTTGATAAAGGTTTAGGAACCATTGCATTTCGCGATTCCTGGGACATTTTTGATCAAATTATCATCACAGAATCACTTTTAAAAGCTGATTTTTCGACCTTCAACTTTTGGAAAGCGGGGATTTTCAATAAGCCCTTTCTGGTTCAGCGTTCAGGACAGTACAAAGGATATCCGTTACGGCATAGTTTAACAGAAGTTGGATTCAGCGATCATTTTCCGGTTTACATCTATTTGATCAGAGAGGCGAAATAAGTCACAGTCGCAGTTCTCAGTCTCAGTTGATCGCTGTAAACTGTAAACTGTAAACTGTAAACTGAGACTGCGACTGAGAACTGCGACTGCGACTGCCAACTGCGACTAAAAACAAACGCTGCGACTGAAAACTTTTCCTTAACTTAGCTACTTAGAAACTTACTACCTTTAAAAATGGCAATAGCAAAACCTTTCAATCTTACGAAGTGGATCGATGAGAACCGTCATTTACTAAAACCGCCTGTTGGAAATAAAAATTTATACATTGATTCCGGTGATTATATAGTGATGATCGTTGCGGGTCCAAATGCCCGAAAAGATTACCATTACAACGAAACCGAAGAGCTTTTTTATCAGTTGGAAGGCAGCATAAAAGTCATCATTCAGGAAGATGGAGAGCGAAAGGAAATGGAATTACATGCGGGTGATATGTATCTTCATCCAGCTAAAATTCCGCATTCGCCCGTTCGTTCAGAAGGTTCAATTGGATTGGTTATCGAACGCAAACGTGCAGGGTTAGGTTATACTGACGGATTGCTTTGGCACTGTGACAATTGCAATCACAAACTCTATGAAGTGTTTTTTGAATTGCATAATATAGAAAAAGATTTTCTGCCGCACTTCGAACATTTTTATAATTCGGTAGCACTAAGAACCTGCGATAATTGCGGAACCGTAATGGAATCTGATCCCCGCTTTGTTGCGAAGAAATAAGGATATAATTATAATTATCAAACCCGATAGGTTTTTAAAACCTGTCGGGTTTAAATTTAAATGTTACAGTTCAAAACTCTTGCCCTGTTCAGGATAAATAAGTTTTAGCCCCAGATCATTTTGTTTTTGCAGCTGTTCTTTAAGTTTCACAATATTTTTAGTGGGCGGTTTCAGGTGCGTAACGATAATACTGAAACCTTTCAAAGTATCTTTTCCCGACAAATCCTGTAAGGTATGAAGTTCTTTCATCAGATAGTTTGGTGTCAGATGTCCGAATAAAAACTGATCCGGTTGCTCATTTGGGAATGAAACTTCAATAAAAATACCTTTAAGTTGTTTGCTTTTAACCAAAGGTGCAACTGCGGTCCAGAGCGACTTTAACTTGTCGCTTTTCTCTACAGCATCCGGTCCGGTATCACCCAGGTAAAGCACATACGATTCGCCACTTTTAATCAGGAAAGCAGTGCTCTCAAACGGATTCACATGACTTAATGGAAATGCTTTTACCGTCATCGTGGTATTGGTAATCGGAATTTCTTCTCCGATATTTAAAGTCTGAAAATGGTACTTTTTTAACGGAGTTCCGGGACCTTTATCTCCAAAATTGGCCCAGGTTTGATCGTTGAAATAATGGTTTTCCATCATTTCCATACATTTTTCAGTGGCATAAACTGTCTTCGAAGAATCTGCCGGAGAGTTTATGATTAAACCCGAAACATGGTCTAAATGAGCATGCGATATAAAATAACCTTTAATGTATTTTCGTAAAACTTCGCTGGTTGAAACTTTAAACACTTTATTTTCAATTGCTTTTTCAATTCCGGCGTTTACCGTTCCGGCATCTAAACAGATAAAATCATGCGTATTGGCAGGTGCAACTAAATAGGCTGAAAGATTCTTCTCGTCTATTCCTCCTTTTATCCCTAAAGGAACGACCTGAAAGGATTTTTTTTGCTCTTTTTGAGAAAAAGCAGGAACTGAAATTAGGACGAAACAAACTAAAAACCGACTGAAAATGGACATATTTGAGTACTTTTATTTCCGCAAATTTCATCAATTAAGACGAATAAATCATGCTATCGCGCTGTAATTCATTTTAATTAAATCTAAATTTACCTGATTTTAACAACTTAGTTCGATTAAATTTCAGCTTGAAATAATATCTTTACATAAAAATATAACAATTTTAACAAAAAAAGTTACAATGACAACAATAGCATCACAGTTTGGAATGAATGAGGCTCTGGAAAAATTGGGCATCAAAGCGATCAACGAAGGAACATCGACAGGTTTACAAAACTTTTCTTCGGGAGAAGTTTTAGAGAGCTTTTCACCGGTTGATGGAAAACTAATAGGATCGGTAAAAATGTCGACGCCTCAGGATTATGAAAAAGTAATGCAGGCGGCTACAGAAGCGTTTAAAACTTTTCGTTTAATTCCGGCACCGCAACGTGGAGAAATTGTACGTCAGTTTGGACAAAAGCTGCGTGAAAATAAAGAAGCACTTGGTAAATTGGTTTCTTATGAAATGGGGAAATCATTGCAGGAGGGTTATGGTGAAGTGCAGGAAATGATTGACATCTGCGATTTTGCAGTTGGTTTGTCACGTCAGCTTCACGGTTTAACCATGCATTCTGAAAGACCAGGACATCGTATGTACGAGCAATACCATTCGTTGGGAGTGGTAGGGATTATTTCGGCATTTAACTTTCCGGTAGCAGTCTGGTCGTGGAATACGGCTTTGGCATGGATTTCAGGTGATGTTTGTGTTTGGAAACCTTCTGAAAAAACACCTCTTTGTGGAATTGCCTGTCAGAATATTATCGCTCAGGTGATTAAAGAGAATAATTTACCGGAAGGGATCTCTTGTTTGATCAACGGCGATTATAAAATAGGAGAATTAATGACAGCGGATACCAGAATCCCGTTAGTTTCGGCTACAGGTTCAACCCGAATGGGGAAAATTGTAGCACAGGCGGTTGCAGGACGTTTAGGGAAATCATTGTTAGAATTAGGAGGAAACAATGCTATTATTGTGACTCCGGATGCCGATATTAAAATGACGGTTATTGGTGCTGTTTTTGGAGCTGTTGGTACAGCAGGACAACGTTGTACTTCAACACGCCGACTAATTATTCACGAAAGTATTTATGATAAAGTAAAAGACGCTTTGGTTGCGGCTTACAAACAATTAAGAATTGGAAACCCATTGGATGAAAACAATCATGTGGGGCCGCTTATTGATACGCACGCGGTGGAGCAGTATGCTAAAGCTTTAAATAAAGTAGTTGCCGAAGGAGGAAAAATTCTGGTGGAAGGCGGAGTGCTTTCAGGTGAAGGTTATGAAAGCGGTTGTTATGTAAAACCTGCGATTGCAGAAGCACAAAATTCATTTGAAATTGTACAGCACGAAACATTTGCTCCGGTCTTGTATCTGATTAAATATTCAGGAGAAGTGGAGAATGCTATTGATTTTCAAAATGGAGTTGCACAAGGATTGTCATCTGCTATTATGACCAATAATCTTCGTGAAGCCGAAAGATTTTTATCTGTAGTGGGTTCTGATTGCGGAATTGCGAATGTAAACATTGGTACTTCAGGTGCTGAAATTGGAGGTGCTTTTGGTGGAGAAAAAGAAACCGGTGGTGGACGTGAATCAGGATCTGATGCCTGGAAAATTTACATGCGCCGTCAGACCAATACAATCAATTATACGACAAGTTTGCCATTGGCACAAGGAATTAAATTTGATTTGTAATAGTTGTTTCCTGTAAAATGATAAAATGTAAAAGGCTTCCAATTGGGAAGCCTTTTGTTTTTGGTGTTATTTTTTAAGAACAGTTTGCGTAAAGGAACCGTCAGTGGTAACGACTTTTAGCAGGTAAGTTCCAGGGATCAGAGTACTTAGATCCATACTTTTAGTCTCTTTTCCGGAGGTTTTTACCAGATTGCCCGAGATGTTATAAAGGAACACTTTCTCTACAGTCTGATTAGATTCTGAAAAATATAAAACATCAGCAACCGGATTGGGGTATAAAATCACCTTGGAAGCTTTTGGTTCAGCGATCACGTCAGCCGCTTGTGCCATTCGTAACGTAGGTCCGTTGTTGTATTCCGTACTGATGTAAAACAGATTGGCAACAGATCCTTTTGTAATGGTATTTGAACCCGCAGGGATAGATGCGGTTACAATTCCGGCTGATGCGGTATAAGAAACATTATTTACTTTAACGGTTCCGGTAAAGTTAGAATCAAAAACCAGGGTTAAAGTAGAAGGGTTTGCAGTGGTATAAGCAATTGTAGTGCTTGACTCCATTTTTAAACGTGCTGTGAGTGTTAGTCCGGCATAAGTTACAGCCCCGTTAGTTGAATTCATATTTCCTGTAATCGTATAAAATGAACTAGTTTTTCCCGATGTTGTAAAGTTGTGAATTTCATCACTAGTTGGCGTTCCGGTAGTAACGGTAAGCGTTCCTGAACCTGTTGCCGGTGTTCCGGTTCCGGTTGTGGCAATCGAATAAGAAACGGTAGCGGTTGGAGTTCCTGAAATAGTGATGGTTTTGGCAGTGGTATTTTTTACAAAACTAATTCCCGAAGCAGGCAGTCCTGCAACCGTTGCATCAGTAGCATTTCCTCCCCAGGTAAATACGATAGAAGCAATAGCAGTACCGCTGGCAACTGTTTGATTGTTGTTGCTGGTTGAAGTTAAGGTTTGTGTTCCTGCTGCTGAAAGGGTAATGGTTCCTGAGCCTGTCGCTGGTGTTCCGGTTCCGCTTGTAGCAATCGAATAAGAAACGGTAGCGGTTGGAGTTCCGGTAATAGTGATGGTTTTGGCTGTAGTGTTTTTTACAAAACTAATTCCCGAAGCAGGCAGTCCTGTAACCGTTGCGTCAGTGGCATTTCCTCCCCAGGTAAATACGATAGAGGCAATAGCAGTACCACTGCTTACCGTTTGATTGTTATTGGCGGTTGAGGTTAGTGTCTGAGCACTTGCAGGCGGATTGCCTTCTCCCTGAATAGCAACCAAAGCACCTGTATAATTGGTTAGTGCCGACTTCAATGCTGTGATTACAAGTGAAGAGGTATCGTCTATGCTATTGTCGAAAGTCCATTTTAAATCACCTCCCGAAATACGTCCTGCGTATTGAGTGACCTTTGTTTTGGCTGTTACCGGCTGTTCTACAGTTAGATTTTTGACATATAGTGCAGCATCCGTATCAAAGTTGTTGTAGGTATTGGCTCCCGATTTGGATTTAACCGAACTGCTTACCGTTTCGCCTCTTGTGGTTGCAACATAAGCATCAAAATCTGTTGTTGAGCTAATTTTTCCGGCAATATTGTATAACGGATTAGGGTCGTTGTAAGCTACAAAACGCATATTATTAGTTCCGTTTGAAGCGTCAAAAGTATTGTTGAAGGCTTTTATAGATCCTCCGGCTTCCCCTGAGAAAGTTCCCATAGTTCCGGCATTGTTTACCTGATTGGCTTCGTCCCAGATATCAGTACCCTGCAAAGAAGTCAGCATGGGATGTTTGCTGTTACGGAAATAATTTCCTTCCACAAATAAGGAAGAGCCTAAGGTAGAACCTGAGCCGTATTTGGCTACACCGTCAAAATAGTTGTTGTAGATGTGTGCCGAATAGTAACGAACGCGAGGATGACGTGAATCAGAGTGATCGAACCAGTTGTGGTGATAAGTGATATACAATCCGCTGGTAGTGCCTTCGTTTAAACCTAGAAGACTTGCTTTTCCGTTGTCCCAAAAATGATTGTACGATAGCGTGATGTAGGTCGAAGTTTTATTGTCGAGAGCTCCGTCTCCTTTGATTTGATCGGCATCGCTTCCGGCATTTCCGTAAAACAAATCACAGTTGTGCACCCATACGTGATCATTGTCCTGCTGCATGCCAACATTGTCGCCGGCAGTGCTGTTGCAGTTCATGAAGCCAAGATTACTCACCTCTATGTTGGATGCCGATTTGAGACGTACGCCCCAGCCATTGGCTACAGCATCATTTCCGATTCCTTCAATCGTTAAATAACTTGCCGCATTGTTGGCATTTTCGATGACAACATCTCCGCCTTCCATAACCGTCATGTCAGTGATGTTTCCAATTAAACGAATGATAAACGGACGCGTATCTTTTCCTTTTTTGATCGCATACAATATGTTTTGCAAACCAACGCAAGGATTTGCACTGGCACCGGTGATGTTCATCGAAATGGTGTTTTTGGTATTTTGGGTAATGTATAGAATAACAGCATTGTCTTTTGGCGTTCCATCTGCCTTGTAACCTCCGGGAACACGTCCGCCTTCAAAAGCAAATCCGTTGCGATCTTGTGCAGCAACGGTTAAGGTACCAGTTACTGAACCTGTTCCTTCTGCACTCGAAATAACCGGTTTTACTTTAACGGTATACGATCCGGCTTTGAGTCCGGGGATGTCTGCGCGAAAATAGCTTCCATAACTTCTGATCAGTTGGTCGTCGATTTTTTGATCGGTGATGCCGTTACCGGAGTAGTAAACATTGTAGGTTTGTGCATTGCTTACAGGCTGCCATTTAACAAATGCTGACTCGAGCCAGCCTGAAGATTCTGTAATCTGAACTTGTTGTGCCCATAGGGGAACGATGAGCAGTAAAAGCATCAGAATAAGTAGGTTTCTTTTCATAATTGTGGTTTTTCGGTTAATAAAGTTTTTTGTGTTATTGAATCAATAAGTTTCTTGTAATCGATTACACAAAAATATATTTATTTTTTGATATGTGTAAAATATTTGCGATAAAATAATATAAGTGCTAAAAATTTATGCTTTTGAATATGAATTATGTAATAAATTGCATTTAATGCAATTTATTACATAATTTAGAAAAGCCTTGCCGGTGTTCATTTTTAATGTAATTTGGAGTACTGTTTGGGAAATAAAATCGATGCAAAAAAGAGAAAATGGTGATTTTTCGACGATTTAAGCAATAGTATTTTATAGTAAGAAAAAAGTTATATTTTAAAGCTGAAAATCATCCTCTTTATATTCTAATTGTATTTTTTAGATTAAAAAAGAATCGTTTTTGAGCGAAAAAAAGAGAAGTAAAGACTTCCGCAGCAGCAGACATTTTAACTTTGGGTGCGGAAAAATAATGGGCAATTGGAATGAAAAAGTAAGGGGAGTAGTTTGGGTATTTCTTACTTAAAGAATGTTTGACAGGGGGTATAAAAAAAGCCTTTTGAACATTCAAAAGGCTTTGATTTATGGTAAAGGAAAGAAATTAATCTTTGCTTGATAATTTTGATAATAAACGTAAGAATTCGATGTACAACCAAACCAGGGTGATGATTAATCCCATTGCGCCATACCATTCCATGAATTTTGGCATTCTTTGCTGTACTCCTTTTTCGATTTGATCAAAATCAAGGAATAAGTTTAATGCAGCAATAATAATCACAAAAACACTAATTCCAATACTCATCATTGAGTTTCCGTAATGAACCGGAGTCCAGCTTGTGAATAAAGAAACCAGCCATGAAATTAAATAATAAGTTGCAATTGCTAATGTTGCCGCAACCACTACTGATTTAAATTGCTCGGTAACTTTTACAATTCTAAATTTATACAAACCAAGGCATACCAAAAAAGTAACCAAAGTTGCTCCAACGGCATTAATTACAATTCCGGGATATTTGGCTTCAAAAATGGCTGAAATTCCTCCTATAAATAATCCTTCAAATAAAGCATAACCTGGAGCTAAATAAGGAGAAGCTTGTGGTTTAAAGGCTGAAATTACAACTAAAATTAGTCCAATGATAGCACCTCCGATAGCAGGCAGCATCACATTCATTCCATTAAATGCCATCCACCAGGTTACCATGGCCGATCCGCATAAAATTAAAAACAAGATAGCTGTTTTGTTAATCGTACCAGACAAAGTCATTTCCTGATTGTAATCTATGATTTGTGCATGGTGTACTTCTTCAGCTTTTGAAACAGCATTAGAGGAGAAACGCTTGTTGCTTAAAAATGGATTTTTTGAATTAAAGTTCATAATGTAATTGGTTTTAAAAACTCATCAAATATAATCGATATTTTTTGATACGCCTTTAATACTATGGAATTTTTAACAATTCGGGGGGATTGTTTTGAGGCATTATTCTTCTAAATAAAAAAGCCGTCAATGAAAATTGACGGCTCGTATAGCTGTTTTTAATTTCTTATTTTAAAAGGTCTAAAACTAAAGAAGGGAATAAACCTAAAGCAATGTTTAAAGCAATTGAAATCACGGCAACCGCATAAATAAGGAACGGTTTTCCTGTACGCTCCTGATTAGGCTCTTTAGAATACATCGCCAGGATTAGTTTGAAATAATAGCCAACACTAATAATGGAGTTGATAACCGCCACAATCACTAAAGCAATGTATCCTGCCTGAATGGTTTGGTTGAATAAGAATAACTTAGCAAAGAAACCTGAGAAAATAGGGATACCGGCCATAGACAACAAAGATCCGGTAAGGATTGCTGCCAATAACGGATTTGTTTTTCCTAAACCGTGAAAGTTCGTGATATCTTCGTTATCCTGATTTTTACATACGTATAAAACAACACTGAATGCTGCGATTCCGGCCAATGCATAAGCAGCAGTGTAGTACAATAAAACACCTGCTGAGGTTGCAATTGTTAGCAAAGTCATCAACATAAAACCAGCATGTGAAATTCCTGAGAATGCCAACATACGTTTTACGTTTACCTGACGTAATGCCATTATATTTCCAACAGTCATAGAAGCAATTGAAATGATGACTACAATCGTTTCAAAAGTTCCTAAAAGATCCTGGTTGTCTAAAGACGGAACTAAGTTTAAGGCATAAACTAATTTGTAAAGTGTTGCGATGGCTACAACTTTTGCCAAAGTACTCATCAAAGCAGTAGTTAATGCCGGAGAACCTTCGTAAACATCTGGAGCCCAGAAATGAAATGGAACTGCTGCTACTTTAAACAACATACCGATAATCATCAAAATCATTCCGATTGGAAACCAGATTGGCAATTCGGCAGATAATGATACTTCATGTATTTCAGCTACGTCAAAAGTTCCCATTGCTCCGTATATCAAACAAATTCCGAACAAAATGATTCCAGATGCGAAAGATCCCATTAGGAAATATTTCATACCCGCCTCGTTACTTTTTAGATTCAAACGATCGCTTGCTGCTAAAACATAAAGGGCAATTGACAGGATCTCAATTCCTAAGAAAAACATAGCTAAGTTTCCAAAAGAAACCATTGCCACTCCACCGGCCAATAAAAATACTTTGATCGCCACAAAATCGGAAATTTTGGTTGGATGATTTTCGTAAAAATTATGACTTAATGCTACCAGGAAAATAGTCAGTACAATAAACAACGATGAAAAGGTAACAGAGAATTTACTCACTGTAATCATGTTGTTATAGTAACTTGCTGTTGATCCGAATTCGTAAAAGTTAAGTGCCAAAACACCTAGTAAACCAACGATGGTAATAGGAACAATGGCCTTTCTTAAATTAAGAATTTCAAACAATAGGCAGAAAATACCCAATCCTGTTATAGCTATTAATGTATTCATTTTTGTTTTTTTGATTTAGGAAATCTAAAACTAATGATGCCCTAATTTATTTTTATTTAAAATATTTTTTAATTTTTATTGATAACGTTCAGAATTGTTTCTAAACTTGGTGTAATCAAATCTGTAATTGGTTTTGGATAGAATCCGAAGAAAATTAAAACGGCAATAATTGCAACTAATGAAATTCCTTCATTAACAGAAACGTCTGCAAAAGTTTTCGAATTGGTTTCTCCCAACATTACATTTTGAAACATTTTAAGCATATAATAAGCTCCTAAAATAATAGTGGTTCCGCCTAAAACAGCAAACCAGATATTAATTTGAGAAAGACTATACAAAACAGTAAATTCTCCAACGAAGTTAAAAGTACTTGGTAAGGCTACAGAAGCCAGTACCAAAATTAAAAACATAGAAGTGAATTTTGGAGATTGTGTACGGATACCTCCTAATTTTGAAATTTCTCTGGTTTCATATCTTCTGAAGATAATTTCGGCAGCATAGAATAAACCTACTACCACAAAACCGTGAGAGATCATTTGCAGTACAGCTCCACGTAAACCATCAATGGTTAAGGTGTAAGTTCCTGCAGCGATTAAACCAACGTGTGCCAAAGACGAGTAAGCCAATAATTTCTTTAAGTCTTTTTGTCTTAAAGCTACAATTGATCCGTAAATTACACCCGCAATTCCAAGCGCGATAAAGATGTCCATGTATTCTTTTGCAGCCAATGGTGCAAGTGGCAATTGCCAACGAATCACACTGTACAATCCCATCTTTAACATGATACCTGATAAAAGCATCGTTCCAACAGTTGGTGCTTTTTGGTACACATTTGCCTGCCAGGTGTGGAAAGGGATGATTGGAATTTTAATAGCATAAGCCAGGAAGAAAGCTAAGAATATCCAAAGCTGCTCTGTAGCCGATAAATTTAATTTGTATAAATCTTCGATTAAGAAACTACCCGCTTTTTGGTACAGATAGATGAAAGCTACTAACATGAACAAGGAACCTGCCAGTGTGTAGATAAAGAATTTAACTACTGCTTTTCTGCGCTCTTCGGCATCACCATTACCCCAGATTAGAGCAATGAAGTAAATTGGAATAAGAGCTAACTCCCAGAAAATATAGTATAAAAGACCGTCTGCTGCCAGGAAAGTTCCTGTCATAGCAAATGCCATAAATAAAATTAACGCGTAAAATGCTTTTGAATTTTTATATTCATTTCCAAAAGAAGAGAATATGATGATTGGTGTTAGCGCTACAGTCAATAAAAGCATGGCCATACCTAAACCATCTGCATTAAGGGCAAATGAAATTTTAGGCTGTGTAATCCACGTATTGATCAGGCTGATATTTTCGCCGGCACTAAAATGATTTAATAAAACAATTGAACAACCTAAAGCCGCCAAACTAAAGAACAAAGCTACTTTTGATGCTAGTTTGTCACCAACAAAATAAGTGGCAAATGCACCAATTAGAAGAATAATTAATATAAGAGAAACGTTCATAGTTGTAAAATTATTTAGCTAAAAATATATAGGAAACAATGGCACAAAGCCCTAAAACAAATGCAAAAAGATATAATCCGATACTTCCGTTTTGTAATTTTTTACCTTGAAAAGCCAGTTCATTGGCTACTTTTCCTAATCCAAAAACCAGAGCAGACAAACCTGTTTCGATATAGTCTCTGAAAAATCTTGATAATCCGTTGACAGAGCGAACGAAAATAGCATCGTAAGCTTCGTCTACATAATATTTATTGTATAACACTTTGGTCAGACCGCTAATGTTTTCATCCGCTTCCGGAACATTATCCTGTTTGAAGTATTTCACATAAGCAATTAAAATACCTAGTAATCCGCCTAAAACGGCAACACCCATTAAAGTATATTCTGTTGTACCTAAATGGTGCTCTTCGCCTGCCACTTTCGTGAAAAGAGGGGCTAAATAACCATTCAACCAGCTGTTTCCTGGTAAACTGATCAATCCGCCAAAAGTAGCCAGAATCGCTAAAATTACTAATGGGAAAGTAATCAATCCGTCACTTTCGTGTAAGTGGTGTTTTTGCTCTTCGGTTCCTCTGAAATCTTTGAAGAAAGTAAGGAACATCAATCTAAACATATAAAATGCCGTCATGATCGAAGCAACAGATCCTACTACATAAAGTGGAATATTGTGATGGAATGCCGTTAATAAAATTTCGTCTTTTGAGAAGAAACCAGAGAAAAACGGAACACCTGAAATGGCTAATGATGAAATTAACATGGTCCAGAAAGTGATTGGCATCGCTTTACGCAAACCACCCATTTTACGCATATCCTGCTCTCCGTGTAAACCGTGAATTACAGATCCTGAACCTAAGAACAGACAAGCTTTAAAGAAAGCATGAGTAATTACGTGAAAAACGGCTACTTCGTAAGCACCAAATCCTAATGCTAAAAACATTAAACCTAATTGAGAAACAGTAGAGTAGGCCAATACTTTTTTAATATCCGTCTGAACCAGACCAATTGTTGCCGCAACTAACGAAGTGATGGCACCAATAACCGCAATAACCGACTGAACGTCCGGAGCTAAATCAAATACAAAATTCAAACGGGTAATCATAAAGATACCGGCTGTAACCATTGTTGCAGCGTGAATTAATGCCGAAACCGGAGTTGGTCCTGCCATCGCATCAGGCAACCAGGTGTATAATGGAATTTGTGCTGATTTACCACAAGCTCCGATAAACAAACATAAAGCGGCTAGCGAAAGCAACGGGATGTTTAAGTTTGCTGCTCCTGCGATTGCTGTTTTTAAAGTAGCATAGTCTAAAGTAGAGAACATAGAACCTAGTATGAACATTCCGATTAATAAACCTAAATCTCCAATCCTGTTCATGATGAAAGCTTTTTTCGCAGCATCATTGTAATCCTGGTTTTTGTGCCAGAATCCAATTAATAAGTACGAACAAAGTCCAACACCTTCCCAACCGATAAATAAAACTAACAAGTTACTTCCAATTACAAGAGTAATCATGAAGAATACGAACAGATTCAAATAAGCAAAAAACTTGTGCATATTCTCATCGTCGTGCATATAGCTGATAGAGTATAAGTGAATCAATGATCCGATACCGGTTACAAAAAGCAACCATAATAAAGACAACTGATCTAATAAAAATCCAAGATTGATCTTTAAATTACTAATTTGAATCCAGTCAAATAAAGTAACCTGAAGGGCTTGTTTGGTTTGGCTGATTTGACTGAAGAAGAAAAGCGTAACAGCAAAAGAAACGACTACAGCAGCAGTTCCGATGATTCCTGAAACCGTTTTTCCTAAGCTCTTGCCAAAGAAAACATTGATTAAAAATCCTAAAAAAGGAGATAAAACTAAAAGTAAAGCTAAATTGGTATCCATTTTTATTTATCCTTTTAAATTTTTTAAATTATCGATACTAATCGAACCTAAATTTCTAAAGATCGAAACTAAAATAGCCAATCCAACTGCAACTTCGGCTGCAGCAACTGCCATCGAAAAGAATACAAAGACTTGTCCTTGTGCGTCTTGATGGTAAGTTGAAAAAGCAACAAATAAAAGGTTAACAGCATTCAACATGATTTCGATAGACATGAAAACGATAATAGCATTTCGTCTGTACAATACACCAAAAATACCAATACAGAAAAGTACAACACTCAAAAAGATGTAGTTTTCAATACCTATTTGATTTAATATATTACCCATTATTTATTTAATTTTTCTTTTTTAGACAATAATACAGTTCCAATCATGGCTACTAAAAGCAAGATCGAAGCAAATTCGAACGGAACCATATATTCGTTCAGTAATATTTTACCCAATACTTTAATCGATTGGAAATCTTCACCGGTTGAATCGTATTCGCCAACAATTGGCTTAGAGTTGATGAAAATTGCAATCAGTACAATACAAATCAAACAGAAAGAAACAATGGCACCCAAACGTGTAATTCTCGGACGGTGCACTTCTTTTTGTTCGTTCAGATTCATCAACATGATCGTAAACAGGAATAAAATCATAATCGCTCCCGAGTAGACTATAAGATGTACGATAGCCAGAAATTGAGAGTTTAATAGTAAATAATGACCGGCAATAGAGAAAAAACAAATCACTAAATAAATAGCACTATGAATTGGGTTTCTGCTAAAAATAGTCAGGAAAGCGGTAATCACGGTAATAAACGCTAAGAAACAAAATATAATTTGTACAGTTGTTGCGTGTGCAAAATCGGGAATATGTATCATTTAGTTAGCATTATTAAGTTGAGCATTTTTGATGGCCACATCAAGAGGCATCACTAATCTGTCTTTTCCAAAAATGAAATCTTCTCTTTCATAGCTTGAAGGGACCAAAACTTTTGAAGTCGTCAGGTAAATTGCATCTTTCGGACAGGCTTCTTCACATAAACCACAGAAAATACAACGTAACATATTGATTTCATAGATCGAAGCATACTTTTCTTCTCTGTACAAGTGTTTCTCGTCTGCTTTACGCTCAGCGGCTTTCATAGTGATCGCTTCAGCAGGGCAGGACAAAGCACATAATCCACAGGCTGTACAGTTTTCACGACCTTGCTCATCACGTTTCAATTGATGCTGACCACGATAAACCGGACTCATTTCACGCACCTGCTCAGGATAGTGAATCGTCACTTTTTTTCTGAATAAGTGTTTAAGAGTGATAAACAATCCTTTTACAATCGCCACAAGATACAATCGTTCCCAAAAAGTCATCTCTTTGTGAGAGACCATCTTTTTTCTACCCGATAATGATATAGTTTCTATTGACATTTTTTAATGTATGATTTACGATTCACAATTTGTATTAAACAAATTAAATCTGTTTTATTTTTATTTTGAAGCTAATCCTGCTATCCGCTGTATCTTTTGTGTCCGCCGCGGCGGACACAAAAGGATGCCGCTTCTATCAGGGCTAGGCATTACGGTTCTTAGAATCCTAAAGCTGCTGCAATATCGTGTCTTAAAATAACAGCTCCGGTAATCATGATATTAATGATCGAAAGCGGAATTAAAATTCTCCAGCCTAAATTCATTAATTGATCGTATCTGAATCTTGGAATGGTCCAACGTACCCACATATAGAAAAATATGAAGAAACAGATTTTAACAAACAAGACTACGATACCTAAAATATTACCCACATTTACGCCTACATTTTCTACCATCCAGCTCATTCCAGGATAATTGTATCCTCCAAAGAATAATACCGATATAATAGTGGCAGAGATAAACATACTCGCGTATTCAGCAAATAAATAGAATCCCATTTTCATAGAGGAGTATTCCGTATGGTAACCTCCAATTAATTCGTTTTCACATTCTGCTAAGTCAAAAGGAGTTCTGTTGGTTTCTGCAAACGAACAGATTAAGAAGATAAGGAAAGACAATGGCTGGTAAAAAACATTCCAGTTCATTCCTTCTTGCTGTAATGAAATTTCTTTTAAACTTAATGTTCCGGTCATCATCAACAAAGCAATCATCGATAATCCCATGGCAACTTCATAAGAAACCATCTGCGAAGCTGCACGAACAGCTCCCATCAACGAGAATTTATTGTTAGAAGCCCATCCACCAATCATGATACCATAAACCCCTACAGAAAGTACTCCGAAGATGTATAAGATACCAATGTTAATATCAGTTGCCTGTAAATAAACATCACGGCCAAAAACATGCAGTTTGTCTCCCCATGGAATAACGGCACTGGTCATTAAAGCCGTACTCATGGCAATTGCAGGTCCTACAACAAATAAAAATTTATTAGGTGTATTTGGGAAAAATTCTTCTTTCGAGAACAATTTCATACCATCGGCAAGAGGTTGTAATAATCCTCCCCATCCGGCACGGTTTGGTCCTACACGGTCTTGCAGAAAAGCTGCAACTTTACGCTCAGCCCAGGTAGAATACATTGCCATAATCATAGTGATCGCAAAAACGACAACAATAACGACACTTTTTTCTATAATAAATGCACTTTCCATTTCTTAAGATTTTTTATCATTAGTAATTAATGGAATTGCAGCCATACTAATTTTTTTACGATCAATATCTCTACCTAAAAGGATATTTTTCTCTGTATCAATTTCAACTTTCTCTAATTTTTGAGTGTAGTTGTTTTGGTTGATTACAGAGTCTTTTTCAAATTCTCTTGGTCCTTCAATTACCCAGTCGCTAACATTTTTATGGTCAAAACGGCAGCTGTTGCAAATGAATTCTTCCACTTCATGGTACTCGTCTTTACGACCTGTAACACGCTGAATTTCTCCTCCAAACATCCATACGGTTGTTTTTCCACAACAGCCCGGAGTAGTACATTCTCTGTGTGCATTAAAAGGTTTGTTGAACCATACTCTCGATTTAAAACGGAAAGTTTTATCGGTTAAAGCTCCAACCGGACAAACGTCGATCATGTTTCCGGAGAACTCATTGTCGATGGCTTTAGAAATTCCGGTTGAAATATTAGCGTGATCGCCACGATCTAATACTCCGTGAACTCTGTTGTCTGTCAATTGATCGGCAACTTGCACGCATCTTTGACATAAGATACAACGGTTCATATGCAGTTGAATATTTGGACCGATATCTTCCGGTTCAAATGTTCTTTTTTCTTCAATAAAACGTGATTTTGGGTTTCCGTGCTCAAAACTTAAGTTTTGAAGATCACATTCTCCGGCCTGATCACAAATAGGGCAATCTAACGGGTGATTGATCAATAAAAATTCGGTTACAGATTTACGGGCTTCTGTTACACGATCAGAAGATTTGCTGTTCACTTCCATTCCGTCCATACATCCTGTTACACAAGATGCCATTAATTTTGGCATTGGTCTTGGGTCAGCTTCACTTCCTTTGGAAACTTCAACTAAACAACAACGACATTTACCGCCGCTGCCTTTTAATTTTGAGTAATAGCACATGGCTGGCGGAACTAAATCTCCTCCAATCATACGTGCAGCCTGCAGAATTGTTGTTCCTGGCTCTACGTCTATACTTTGACCGTCTATGGTTACTTTCATCTCTTAATTTTGTTTTTTTAGTTTCAGGTTTAAAGTTTCAGGCTGTTGAACATGAAACTAAAAAAACGTGAAACTTGAAACTATTTTTAACTTATAACTATACGATTACTTTACCGCCTACTAAATGTTTTACTTGCGAAAAAGGTTCAGCTACAAAGTGATCTCTGTTTTTTATTTTTTCAGGAAAACGAACGTGATATTCAAACTCATCTCTAAAGTGACGGATTGCTGCGGCTACTGGCCACGAAGCTGCGTCACCAAGCGGGCAAATTGTGTTTCCTTCGATTTTACTCTGGATGCTCCACAGTAATTCGATATCTTCTTCACGGCCCTGACCGTTTTCAATTCTCCATAAGATTTTTTCCAACCATCCTGTTCCTTCACGGCAAGGCGTACATTGTCCGCAAGATTCGTGGTGGTAAAAACGGGCAAAATTCCAGGTGTTTCTAACTACACAGGCAGTGTCGTTGTAAACAATAAATCCTCCTGAACCTAACATCGATCCGGTAGCAAAACCACCATCACTCAAAGATTCGTAAGTCATTAATCGGTCTTCGCCATTTGCCGTTTTAAAAATTAATTCGGCTGGTAAAATAGGCACCGAAGACCCTCCCGGTACAAACGCTTTTAAAGGTCTGCTGGAAGACATTCCGCCTAAGTATTCATCAGAATTCATAAATTCGTCAACACTTAACCCCAATTCAATTTCGTAAACGCCCGGATTTTTAATGTGTCCTGAAGCCGAAATCAATTTAGTTCCTGTCGAACGGCCAATTCCGATTTTTGCATAATCGTCACCGGAGTTGTTTACGATCCATGGCACAGTAGCGATAGTTTCTACGTTGTTTACCACTGTTGGATTTGCCCAAAGTCCTGAAACCGCCGGGAAAGGTGGTTTGATACGAGGGTTTCCTCTTTTACCTTCCAGAGATTCGATAAGTGCAGTTTCTTCTCCGCAAATATAAGCTCCGGCTCCACAGTGAACGTGTAATTCTAAATCGTAACCTGTACCTAATATATTTTTTCCTAACCAGCCGGCAGCTTTAGCTTCGGCGATTGCTCTTTCTAATATTTTGAAAACCCACATATATTCTCCACGAATGTAGATATATGAAAGGTTAGCGCCTAAGGCATAACTTGAGGTAATCATTCCTTCGATCAATAGGTGAGGAATAAATTCCATCAAATAACGATCTTTGAAAGTTCCCGGCTCAGACTCGTCGGCATTGCATACTAAATGTCTTGGTTTTCCTGATTTTTTGTCAATAAAACTCCATTTCATTCCGGCAGGGAAACCTGCACCACCACGGCCACGTAGTCCTGATTTTTTTACTTCTTCGGTAACTTCATCCGGAGTAAGTGTTTTTAAAGCTTTTTCTACAGAGGCATATCCACCATTTTGGCGGTATACTTCGTAGGTTTTAATACCAGGAATGTTGATTTTATCTAATAATATTTTCTGTGACATCTTATTTATCGTGTAATATTATTTTATCATCTCTACAATCAGCGATTAACTGATCGATTTTTTCTTCTGTCAATTTTTCTTTGTAGAAATCTCCCAACTGCATCATCGGAGCATATCCGCAAGCACCTAAACATTCTACACCGGCAATGGTAAACATTCCGTCCGGAGTTGTTTCTCCCATTTTAATGCCTAATTTTTCAGAAGTATAATCCATTAAATTTTCAGCACCATTTAAACAACAACAAGAAGTCTGGCAAAATTCGAACATGTATTTTCCAATTGGTTTTTGGTTGTACATGGTATAAAAAGTAACCACTTCGTAAACCTCAATTGGTTTGATGTGCAAAATTTCGGCAACTTTATCCTGCAACTCCGTACTTAACCAGTTGTCATGAGCGTCCTGCACTTCGTGCAAAACGGGTAACAAAGCCGATTTTCTTTTGTCCTCAGGATAATGACTGATCAATTCATTGATGCGGGACATCAATGCTTCGGTCATGTTTATTTCTTGTTTGTAATGTTTTCGTTCCATTTTTATTTTAGATTTTAGATTTTGGATTTCAGATTTTTTCAATCTTTGTCCATAACCCATATTCTGCAATCTTTTTTAATTTTAGATTTCTGATTTTAGATTTCTGATTTTTCAATCTGTAATCTGCAATCTAAAATCTACAATATCTTTACGCGTCTAACTCTCCTGCAATTACATTTAAACTGGATAGAATAACAATTGCATCCGAAAGTAAAGATCCTTTAATCATATCCGGATAAGCCTGATAATAAATAAAACAAGGTCTTCTGAAATGTAATCTGTATGGCGTTCGGCTTCCGTCTGTAACTAAGTAGAATCCGATTTCTCCATTTCCTCCTTCAACCGGGTGGTAAATTTCTGCCACTGGTACAGGAACTTCTCCCATTACAATCTTAAAGTGATAAATTAAAGATTCCATCGAAGTGTAAACATCTTCTTTTGGAGGAAGGTAGTAATCCGGAACTTCTGCATGATATTCGTTTCCTGCCGGCATTTTAGCCAAAGCCTGACGAATAATACTCAAACTCTCCCAAACTTCAGCATTACGAACACAGAAACGATCGTAAGTATCTCCTGATTTTCCAACCGGGACAACAAAATCGAAATCTTCGTAAGAGGAATAAGGCTGTGCTACACGAACGTCGTAATCAACTCCCGCTGCACGTAAGTTTGGACCTGTGAATCCGTAAGCCATTGCCTGCTCTGCCGAGATAGCACCTACGTCTACAGTTCTGTCAAGGAAAATTCTGTTTCTTTCAAATAAGTTTACAAACTCTTGCCACGCAACAGGGAATTCTTCTAAAAAGACATCTAGTTTGCGGAAAGCTTCTGGTGACCAGTCTCTTTCGAAACCACCAATTCTTCCCATATTTGTTGTTAAACGAGCACCACAAATTTCTTCGTAAATCTCGTAAACTTTTTCTCTGAATTGAAAAACGTACAAGAAACCAGTATAAGCACCAGTATCTACACCCAAAATCGAGTTACAGATTAAGTGATCTGTAATACGGGCCAGCTCCATTACAATGACTCTTAGGTATTGTGCTCTTTTTGGAACTTCAATATTTAGTAATTTCTCTAAAGTCATCCACCATCCCATATTGTTAATAGGAGAGGAGCAATAGTTCATACGGTCAGTAAGAGGAGTGATCTGGTAAAAAGGGCGGTTTTCGGCAATTTTTTCGAAAGCTCTGTGGATGTAACCAATGGTTGGTTCAGCCTCAAGAATTCTTTCACCATCCATCAACAGGATATTTTGAAAAATACCGTGAGTCGCCGGGTGAGTAGGACCTAAATTAAGTACCGAAAGTTCACTTCCGTCTTCGTTTAGTCTATCCTTAATTATTTTAGCATATCGATGCTCTGGTGATAATAATAGTTCTGACATTTTATAATGTTGAATTATTTATTTTTAGCAATTTGTTGTTGTTCTTCCAAAGAATCTGTCGTCTTTATCAGTTCTTCCGCTGTCTTCCATTGGGAATTCTTTTCGCATTGGGAAAGACACCATTTCATCCATATTCAAAATACGTTTCAATTGCGGGTGTCCAATAAAATTGACTCCGAAGAAATCGTACGTTTCTCTTTCCATCCAGTTTGAACTTAAGAAAATATTTGAAATGGTTTTGATCTCCGGTTTTTCACCGTTTAAGTATACTTTGATTCGAATACGTTTGTTTTCGTACCAGTTATGCAAATGGTATACGATTGCATATTGGCGATCAGTTTCGTTGTCCGGATAATGAACACCGCATAAATCGGTTAAAAAGTGGAAGCGTAAATCGGAATCGTTTTTCAAAAAAAGAATCAGGGCTGTGATTTTATCAGCGGTAGTTTCCAGTGAAAAAATATCTCTTTCTTGTTGAAAGTTAAAAACACTTGTGTCAAATGTTTCTGTAAGTTTATCTTGAATCAGGGTATTTTCTAAAGCCATCTTATGTAATATTATATGAAGCTAGTAATTCTTGGTATTCCGGAGAGCTTCTGCGTCTTACCGATTCGCTTTTTACCAATTCCTGAAGTTTCATTACTCCATCTACAATTTGTTCTGGTCTTGGCGGACATCCGGGTACGTAAACGTCAACCGGAATTACTTTGTCAATTCCCTGTAAAACGGAATACGTATCAAAAATTCCACCTGATGAAGCACAGGCTCCAACTGCAATTACCCAGCGAGGTTCAGACATTTGTTCGTAAACTTGTCTTAAAATAGGGGCCATTTTTTTTGAAATAGTTCCCATTACTAAAAGCATATCAGCCTGACGAGGAGAGAAACTCACACGCTCAGAACCAAATCGTGCCAAATCGTAATGTGAAGCCATTGTTGCCATGAATTCGATACCACAGCATGAGGTTGCAAAAGGTAGTGGCCATAACGAATTGGCTCTTGCCAAACCTACAACATCATTTAGTTTTGTAGCGAAGAAACCTTCTCCTACAACTCCTTCTGGCGGCGCAACCATATTTACATTTGAATCGCTCATTTTTATTTCAGATTTTAGATTTCTGATTTTAGATTTTTAATCCTGAAACCGAAATCAATATTTTAAAAATCAATATTGTGTTTTGAGACATTAGCTTTCAAATCTAAAATTTTAAATCAGGGGATCTAAAATCTAAAATCTGAAATCTAAGATTTCTTTATTCCCAGTCTAAAGCTTTCTTTTTGATGATATAGAAAAAACCAACTAAAAGAAGCGACATAAAAACGATCATTTTCAGCATTCCTTCGATGCCTAATTCTTTAAAGTTTACTGCCCAAGGGTAAAGGAAAATTACCTCTACGTCAAACAATACAAACAAAATGGCTACCAGGAAATATTTTACAGAAAAAGGAATACGGGCGTTACCAACGGATTCGATACCGCATTCGAAGTTTTTATCTTTTACTTCAGAGCTTCTTTTTGGGCCTAATTTTCCGGAAATAATGATTGTTCCTACCACAAAACCAACAGCTAAAATTAACTGCATTAAAATAGGAATGTAACTGTATTGATCAGATTGCATAAACTTAGCTTTTTTACTTAAAGAATAAGCCACAAAGATAACTTTCAACTCTGTAAATCACAAGCTAAAAAATGATTTAAGTGTGCCCTGAAACCGCGTTACTAGCTAATTTTTATTGATTATAAATAACATGCTGAAATTTTAGTATTTTTTTAAGATTTGAGCAAAAAAAAACGCCCCGATTACTATCAGGGCGTTTTGAAA
Source organism: Flavobacterium sp. N502536 (assembly GCF_025947345.1). NCBI lineage: Bacteria > Pseudomonadati > Bacteroidota > Flavobacteriia > Flavobacteriales > Flavobacteriaceae > Flavobacterium > Flavobacterium sp. N502536. Next base: position 1,957,066 of record NZ_CP110011.1, read on the forward strand.
ACCATTCAGAGGCAAAAAAAATAAATTGCTATATTTTTCTTAGATTACTGCTACTTTAGCAGCAACTTTCCCTTTTCTTCCTTCTTCTTCTTCATAGCTTACACGGTCACCTTCGCGTAATTCTTCCGCGTTAATTCCTGAAGCGTGAACGAAGATGTCTTTTCCTGTTTCTTCGTCTGTAATGAATCCATAACCTTTAGATTCATTGAAAAATTTTACTGTACCTGTACGCATTGTAATTGTAATAATAATTTATAATAAAGCAAATGTAAGATATAAATTCATACAAAAGACATATACCTGTTAAATTTTTGTAAAAATTATTGATTCACAGTCTTTTCGCTATTTATATTGCATCAAATTTGATATGGATGTACTTTATTTGAGAATCATTAATTATTATAATTAAATGTTAAAAAAGTAGCTTATATTTTACAAAAATTTAGTATATTAAGCGGAATACGCAAAGACTAAGGTTGTTTTTTGTGGGAAAATGCTTGATTTTACTGGTGTTTGCTTTTGTTCTTTAAGATTTTATTAACACGAAAAAAGAGCAAAATGACGATAAAATGCATAAAAAAACGACAACTGAATCTTTAGTTGTCGTTTTTTTCTATTTTCTCCAGAGGAAGAAAAAATTATTTTAAATCCAATTTAATGGCAAGTTCTTTTAACTGAGCTTCATCAATTGCCGCAGGAGCATCGATCATAACATCACGTCCCGAATTGTTTTTTGGGAACGCAATAAAGTCTCTGATGGTTTCCTGACCTCCTAAGATAGCGACTAAACGGTCTAATCCAAATGCTAAACCTCCGTGTGGCGGTGCTCCAAATTGGAAAGCGTCCATTAAAAAGCCAAACTGTGCTTTTGCTTCTTCTTCGGTAAAGCCAAGATATTTGAACATCAATTGCTGAGTTGCTTTGTCGTGAATACGAATAGATCCTCCACCAATTTCATTTCCGTTTAAAACCATATCGTAGGCATTGGCGCGAACTTTTCCTGGCTCGGTTTCCAATAACTGCATGTCTTCCGGTTTAGGAGAAGTAAACGGGTGGTGCATCGCGTGGTAACGCCCTGATTCTTCGTCTAATTCCAACAAAGGAAAATCAACTACCCATAACGGAGCAAATTCTTCGGGTTTGCGCAATCCTAAACGGGTTGCCAGTTCCATACGAAGTGCCGAAAGTTGTGCACGGGTTTTATTAGCAGGTCCTGAAAGTACAAAAATCATGTCTCCCGGTTTTGCACCTGTAATTTTTGCCCATTGCCCTAAATCGTCCTGATCGTAAAATTTATCTACAGAAGATTTAAAAGTTCCGTCGTCGTTACATTTTGCATACACCATTCCTGATGCTCCAACCTGAGGACGTTTTACCCAGTCAATTAAAGCGTCGATTTCTTTACGAGTGTAATTTCCGGCTCCTGGAACTGCAATTCCTACCACCAATTCGGCAGCATTAAATACAGGGAAATCTTTGTGTTGTGCAAATTCGTTTAATTCACCAAATTCCATCCCGAAACGAATGTCCGGTTTGTCATTACCATAGGTTTTCATAGCGTAGTCGTAGGTAATTCTTGGGAACTTGTCTACTTCAATGCCTTTAATTTCTTTTAATAAGTGTCTGGTCAGTCCTTCAAAAACATTTAAAATGTCTTCCTGCTCCACAAATGCCATCTCACAGTCAATTTGTGTAAACTCAGGCTGACGGTCAGCACGTAAATCTTCATCACGGAAACATTTTACAATCTGAAAATATTTATCCATTCCACCCACCATTAATAATTGTTTGAAAGTTTGTGGCGATTGTGGCAGGGCATAAAACTGTCCTTCGTTCATACGGCTAGGTACAACGAAATCTCTCGCGCCTTCCGGAGTCGATTTAATAAGGTATGGAGTTTCTACTTCGCAGAAATCTAAGTCCGATAAATATTTACGAACTTCCATTGCTACTTTATGACGGAATAATAAACTGTTTTTTACAGGATTTCTTCTAATGTCTAAGTAACGGTATTTCATTCGAATGTCTTCACCGCCATCCGTTTCATCTTCGATAGTAAACGGTGGTGTCAGCGCGGCATTCAGAATGGTTAGTTCGGATACTAAAATTTCGATTTCGCCCGTCGGGATATTTTTGTTTTTGGCTTCACGCTCAATTACAGTTCCTTTTACCTGAATTACAAATTCTCTTCCGAGTGTTTTTGCCAGTTCAAAAACTGTTTTATCCGTACGGCTTTCGTCAAAAATAAGTTGTGTAATTCCGTAACGGTCACGTAAATCAACCCAATTCATAAATCCTTTATCGCGTGATTTTTGAACCCAACCCGCTAGTGTAACTTCCGTGTTAATATTTGAGGCGTTTAATTCGCCGCAATTATGACTTCTATACATGATCAAAATTTTAGACTGCAAAAGTAAACACAAAATTCAAATTAATATAGTAAAGTGATGACTTGATGCTTAGAAATTTGAAATATTTTGTTAATTCTTAATTTTTGCGGCTCTAATTTCTTTAGATTTGAGTATCAAAATCAAAACCCCCATTTATATGAACAAATTTATTTTAACAGGTTTGCTGATTTGTAGCGCTTTGGGTGCTATTGGTCAGGCCAAAAGTCCAATTAAATTTACCGCTAAGATTGCGAACAGAAACAGTGATACTTTAGTAATTAAAGGGAAGGATAATTTTAAAAAGGTAATTCCAATTAATAAGAAGGAAACTTTTGTAGCTTCTTTTGACGCTCCAAAAGGATTTTATACGTTTTCGGATGGTACCGAAGCTTCTTATTTGTATTTAAAACCCAATTCGGATATTAATCTGACGATGAATGCGAAGGAGTTTGACGAGACGATTGTGTATAAGGGTAAAGGGGTTGACGAAAGCAATTTTCTGGCGCAGCAAAGTTTGAAAGATGAGAAGTTTCAAACAGAAGCTTTTGCTAAGGAAGCAACTGAGTTTGCATCGCTGTTGGAAGCAAAGCTGAAAACGGATCTGGAAAGTTTAGAGAAAGGTAATTTTGATCCTGAGTTTAAAACGGCTGTGAAGAAGAAGTTTGACAGTTTTCATAATAATGCTTTAAGCGACTACGAAAGTGCTTCAAAAGCAAATAAGATGAACGGAAAGGCATCTCCGGATTTTGATTATGAAAATCACAAAGGAGGAAAAACAAAACTTTCTGATTTAAAAGGAAAGTATGTTTATATTGATCTTTGGGCAACCTGGTGTGCGCCATGCCGCGCTGAGATTCCGTACCTGCAAAAAATAGAGGAGAAGTATCATGGAAAGAATATTGAGTTTGTGAGCGTTTCTATTGATAAGGCGAAGGATAACGAAAAATGGAAGAAGTTTGTGACGGATAAGAAGCTGGGTGGCGTTCAATTGTTTGCCGATAAAGATTGGGAATCTGAGTTTGTAACGAGCTACGGGGTAACCGGAATTCCGAGATTTATTATTGTAGATCCAAAGGGTAATGTGTTAAGCAGTGATGCCGAAAGACCTTCATCTCCAGAGCTTCAGACGCAATTAGATGCCTTATTGAAGTAATTTACGATCAAAAGTACAATCTTATAGTAATTTTGTGTTTGTTGTAAAACACCAGTAAAACCAAGGCATAAGCTTTGGTTTTTTTGTTTTTGGGGAATTTCCAATGTTAAGTTTTTACTCAATGTTACCAAATTGTTAAGCAAAAGTTTTTTTAATGTAAACAATTAGTTATATTTGATAAAGATTTGATAACATTAATACCTAAAGATATGAAAAAGTGTGTAATTTTAGTTGCAATATTGTTCTCTGGAATTTTAGTTGCACAAGAGATAAAACCGGAATTGGAAGTTGTTGGAAATAGAGTAAAAGCTACTTATTATTATCAAGATGGTACTATTCAACAAGAAGGTTTCTTTAAAGACGGTAAGTTAGATGGTGTTTGGGTATCGTATGATGCAAAAGGAAATAAGATGGCGGTTGGAGAATACACTGAAGGAGTGAAAACCGGAAAATGGATGTTCTTTAACGACAAAAATCTTTGCGAAGTTGCTTATGAAAACAGCAAAGTAGCATCCGTTAAAAATTTACAGAAAAATGCTTTAGCAAACAGAAATTAATAAAATTTCGAACGATTTATAAAACCGCTTTTAAAGGCGGTTTTTTTATGCCTTATTCTTTTTAGATTTTTTGTTTCTTCCGTACCAGATTACAAAACCGGTTACGGGTAAGGCCGCAGCGGTGAGACTGATAAGGAAGGCAAGGATTTTTCCGGGCAGGTCTAAGATCTGTCCCGTATGAATGCCGTAATTCATTTCGACCACCTGTAAACCCAGGCTTTTTTTGTGGTAAGGGTCGCTTTGTATTAACTCTCCGCTGTTGGGATGGAAATAATAATTGCTTTGATGGTCGTATCGCAGAGCATGCGGATAGGCTCCTGTGCCAATAATATCGCCTTTTTGCTGAGGAAACGTAACATAATACATTCCGGCTTTGGGCTGCAGCTGTACGGTGGTGGTAAAAGCGCGATCGACGGCATGAAGTGTATTATTGCTAAATTTGGTGGTATCGATGATGGGTGCTTTTGTTTCGAGGGCTTTATCTCCGCCAAAATTGAATGTTTTATAGATTCCGTCACCTACCCATTCGTAGGTAAAAGTTAGGCCGGTAATGGCAATAATAGCTGCTATTAGCGAAATGTAAAATCCGGAGGTGTTGTGCCAGTCGTAATTGACGCGTCTCCATTTGGCCGACCATTTAATCGTAAAGCTTCGTTTCAGATCGCTTTTTCGTTTGGGCCACCATTGAATAAGCCCTGAAATTAGTAATAGAATGAAGATGATGGTTGCGCCTCCAACAATGTGCTTTCCGATATAATCCGGTAAAAGCAAATACAGATGGATGTATTCGACAATGATAAAAAAGTCAGTTTCGGGATCTTCAATTTTTAAATGTTTTCCGGTGTAGGGATTAAAATAGAGGTATAAACTTCCTATGTCAGAATAGGTATAAACCATTGCAGAACGGTTTTTTCCGTAATACGAAACCATGGTTGATTTGTAATTTGGAAGAATTTCTTTGGCCTTTTCCTGTAATACAGAAGGCATTACAAAAGGTTTGTTCTGGGGTTCAACAAGCCGCCATTCTTTGCGCGTAAGGTCTTTTATTTCATCATGAAAGCAAAAAATACAACCGGTAATACTGACAATAAAAACAATAAGCCCGGAAATTAATCCGAGCCATTTGTGCAGAAATCGTATTTGCGTTTTGAATCCCATTTTTTTGTAAAACGTAAAAGTATACGCTAAATTAATGGGGAGCAAGTATTTCTAATTATTTTTCAATAACCGCTTCTTTTTTAGGTTTTAAAGAATACGCCACATAAAGGGTTATGGAAGCGAGGAAAATCCAGAAAACATCAATAAAGAAAATCTGAATTTTGTTTTGCAGGAAAGAATCCCAAAACCAGGTTCCGGACACTATTCCATTTGTAATCGGAACTAAAAACCCCAGTATACTTCCTAAAATTAAGCAGCATTTGTTGGTAAAAGCATCATTCTTTTTGAGAATAAAAAATACAGTAAGAAGGAGCCATCCCACAAAATACACCAGATACAACTGGCCCTGAGTCAGGGGATAGAATATTTTGACAGCAATAAAAGCCAATGCTGTAATGGGATACATGCTCAGGCATATGGCCAAATAAATTCGAACTACTGCCGCATTAAAGCGTCTTTTCTTTTCGGGCAGATTGTTTTTTTGTCTGGCTACCAACCAAATCATAACACCCGAGATGATGACAAAACAGGTAATTATGCCTAAAACGAAACTTACAATTTTGAGGGCATAACCGCCATAATCGCCAAAATGTATGCGATATAACACATTTTTTACGACATCTAAATAGTTGGTTTGCGTAATCGGATTTTTTCGGGCAATTTCTTTTCCGTTCGCAATTCGATAGACTATTTTTCCAATTCCGGTGAATTTTTTGTGGCTTAACATTTCACCTTCAACCAAAACGTGCATGTTGGCATCTCCGTAATTCTGAATAAAAACGCGGGTGATTTCAAAGTCTTTCCAATTGCTTTTCGCTTTGGCAACAAGCTGATCGATATTAAAGGGAGCGGCTAATTTTTTGTTGTCGAATTTGTAATCAGGATCGGTGTATTCTAATTCTTTGTACAATTTATCCTGATCGCCTTTGTATAAGGCCATTACTGCCGGAGCCACAATTAAAAGTTTAATCATAAAAAAAGTTCCTGTTACGGCATATACAAACTGAAATGGCAGGCCAATCATTCCTAAGGCGGTATGTGCATCTGTCCATAAGGTTTTTAGTTTTTCTTTCGGACGGAAGATATAGAAGTTGGAAACGATTTTTTTCCAGTGCAGCAAAAGTCCGGTTACGATGGCAAATAAAAAGAACAATGCGGTGAAACCCGATAGGTAGTACCCAACAGGATAAGGGATTTGTGCGAGAAAATGCAAACGGTATAAAAACTCCCCCAGCGAATACGATTGTTCGTAGGTAAAGGTTTTAAAGGTTTTGGTGTCAAGGTAGAAGAAGGATCCTTCTTTTTGTTCTTTCGGTGCCAAAGTGTCTTTTGTGCCTTCCATATAAATGGCAACTCTTCGTTCTATGTTTGGTTTAGAAATGGTAATATTTCTTCCGTGCAGGACGTATTCTTTGTCAAGTTTCTTTAGGGCCGAATTATAGTCCAGTTGAATTTCTCTATTGATAGCTGAGGATTCATTTCTTTCCCAATTGATGATTTCATCCCTGAAGAAAGAAAAGGAGCCTGCGAAGAAAATCACAAAAAGCACGACACTGATTACAATTCCGCTAACGGTATGGGTATGAAAATAGATGTTGTAATTACGATTGTTCATAGGTTATTTTGCTATTGGATTGTAGGTTTGACCAAGGTAGATTAAAAGAGAAAAAACTAATGAAAGCAGGATATAGATTCCCCAGATTTTCCATCCGCTTTTGGCCAGAAAAGCAATAACCATAAGGGCCACCCAAAGGATGAATCCGCTAAAAGCCATGGTCATTAATATGTTGGCACGGTTGAACCAGGCTGCTAAGGCCAAATGAAAAGTAACTGAAACAAAATAGCCGCCTAAGATAGCAGCTGTAATTTTGGCAAATCGTTGCCATTTGGATTGGGTTAAATATTTTGGATTTGCCGGCATATTTTGGTTAGCAATAAGTTAGTAGTAATAAAATTCCAGTAAAGCAGCGAGTATGAAAAAAGCAAGAATTGCGTATCGGCTTATTTTTTTGAGCGGCGCTAAAATGATGATGAGACTTCCAATGGTCATGAGCTGAATGAAGAACATAAAGGTTCCGCAGCACAAGGATTGTGTAAACAGCCAAAGCGCATAAGCGAGTAAAAGAAGCCCCAAGCCCAAAATTTTGGTTGGTTTAGGATTGCTTTTCATCCACTTTTCAAAACCTAAATCATACGATAATGCAGCTCTTTTTGAAGTGTAATAAAGGGTGTAAAAAGCTAAAAAAACGATTAGACTTGCAATTGTTATCATGATTGACAGAATTTAAAAAACACCTTTCCGTACAAAGAAAGGTGTTTTTTTGTTTTGTATTAGAATTTGTAAGCGAAGCTTGCCGCTACACTTCTCATGTTTCTTGGGTGAATGGTAGACCAGCCATCGTAAGTGTCTGCGTTGGCGATGTTATCCATTTTTAACGTCAAAGTAAATTTCTCTGCTGAATAGAAAATAGAAGAGTTTAGTACAGTGTATTCCGGGATGGTAAATGCTCCGGTCGTTTTTCTGTTCATGATCTTGTTATCTCCTACATAATTTCCTCCAAAACCTAGTCCAAAGCCTTGTAGTGGTCCTTCAAGGAATTTGTAACTCGCCCAAAGATTGGCTAAGTTTTGTGCTCCGGCACTTTCAGGTCTGAAACTTACAAATTCAGGATCTCCGGCAGTTAATACCGCGTCGTTATAGCTGTAGCCAAATACGATGTTTAAACCGGCAACAGGGTTAGAAACGATTTCGGCTTCAAAACCTTTGTTTTTCTGACCTCCATTTTGGTAAGAAGTTGAGTTCGTAGCATCCGTTCTAATGCTGTAAACCTGATCGGTAACTTTAATGTCATAGTAGCTGAAAGTAGCGTATAGTTTGTCTTTAAACAGATTAAGTTTGGTACCTACCTCAAATTGATTGGCATGTTCAGGGTTGTAAACTCTTGGAGTTCTAACACCACCACTCATATCTTCTCCAGGGGCAACGTTAGAGAATCCATCCATGTAATTGGCGAAAATAGAAACTTTATCTAAAATCGGCTGGTATACTAATCCGAATTTTGGAGAAAAAGCAGTTTGATTGTATCCACCGTTGTCTGCGTTCATGAAACGGTCAACACGTAAACTTGCCATGGCAGACAATGCCGGCGTAAAGTTGATTACGTCTGAAACATAAACACTGTAAACTTCCTGTTTTGTTTTGTTGTTGTTGGTTGTTGCTTTTGCTAAAAGAGCATCGGTTCCTGATTTTGATAAATTTCCGTTATCACCGGTTGTAATGTATTTTGTTGGATCGGTAATTTTGAAAACATTTTCGTTTACGGTTTGTAAACTTGCATTACCAATATAGATGCTTCCGTTACCAATATAACTGGTTCCGTTGTCTGTCGAAGAGTTGTTGAAGTAGTCAAAACCGGCAACAATTCTGTTTCTTAACTTACCGATTTTAAAGTCACCAATAAAATTTTGTTGAATATCTGTAGTTAAGGTTGTTGAATTTTGATAGTTGATATAACGATCTAAGACGATACCTTCTTTAATTGCCGAAAAGCGTTTGGTTCCTTCATATAAATAAGAGTAATACCCTTCAGATCTTGATGATCCTCTTGACAGAACCGTTTGTGAGGTCCATTCGTTGTTAAATTTATAAACCATTTGACCTTGCAGGTTGTAAGATGGAGTTTCGATAGCAAGCTGGTTGCTGGTATAAGAACGCTTGTTGTCGTATCCAAGTTCTTTCATGTTGTGAACTCTTAAAGCTGCACCTCTGTCCAAAAACAACATGGTTGGATTGGTGGCTTTATTGTTCATGAATTCAGTATTCACAAAAAACGAAAGTTTATCGTTTACTTCGTAAGATAGGGATGGGGCAAAAAAGAAGGATTTTTTAAATCCTGCATCCTGAAAACTATTTTCATTGTGATAAGCAGAATTGATGCGAAGATTTACTTTATGTTCGTCGTCTAAAGGAGTGTTAATGTCTGCAGTAACTCTGTTTAGTCCGTAACTTGCGGCAGTATAGCTGATTTCTCCTCCAAAATGATCGTAAGGTCTTTTGGTTGTAATGTTGATTAATCCTCCGTAAGAGATTAAACTACTTCCGAACAGGGTTCCTGAAGGTCCTTTGATTACTTCGATTCTGTCAATGTTGGCAGGATCAAGGCTTCCGTTTGTTAGTCCCGGTAATCCGTTAATCATGGTGGGCTGAACGGCAAAACCTCTTAAAGAAAAGTATCCTGCACCATCTCCTCCACGTCCTGTTGAGGCCCAAAGTGTGGTTAATCCCGGTGCATTTTTAAGCGCATCGTCGATATTGGTTACCACTTGTTCTTTTAGTAATTCACCTGTAATAGTAGTATAAACTTGTGGGTTTTCAAGATTTTTAAGGGGTAATCTTGATACTTGCTGATTTTCTTTACGAGCCAACGGATTCTTTTTTCCATGACCGTTGATTACGATCTCATCCAGTTGTTCAGAGTTTGAACTGATGGTGAAGTCTTCTACGATTTCGTCTCCGGCATTAAGAGAAACACTTTTTTCTTTGGAAGAATGTCCAACAGCCGAAACCTTGATGATGTAACTTCCCGGTTTGATGTTTTTAATTTCGTAAAAACCTTTACTGTCGGTGTTGGTTCCAATCTTGGTTCCTTTTAATACAATGGTTACATTATCGGCAGCCTGATTGTTCGTTAGGCTAATCTGACCTTTTAGAGATGCTTTGCCCTGTGCCGAAATTGTGGTAGCAGCCAATAGGAAGAAGCAGAAGTTTAAAAAGGAAACGGTAAACTTATATTTCATTTTTTATTTAGAATTGATTTGAATAGTGCAAATTTAATTGCAGAATACAAGCCAAACAAGTTATTCTTATTTATTCTAAATAAAATAGTTTTTAGGGGTTAAAATTTTTGTTTGTTTAAAATTTTAACATCTTAAGGAGATTTTAAGGCAATATTAAGAAAAAAAACCTGCTCAAATGAATGAGCAGGTTTTATATGATTGTAGAAAATTATTACAATTACAATTCTAAAGCACGCTTAGCATCGCCATTCATTAATAATTCTAACGGATTTTCTAAAGCTTCTTTTACAGCTACTAAGAAACCAACTGACTCACGTCCGTCGATGATTCTGTGGTCGTAAGAAAGCGCTACGTACATCATTGGGTGAATTTCAACTTTACCGTTTACAGCAATTGGACGCTCGATAATGTTGTGCATTCCTAAAATTCCTGATTGAGGAGGGTTGATAATTGGTGTACTTAACATACTTCCAAAAACACCACCATTAGTAATAGTGAATGTTCCACCAGTCATATCGTCAACTGTAATTTGACCGTCACGTGCTCTAAGTGCTAATCTTTTGATTTCAGCTTCGATTCCACGGAAAGTTAATAATTCAGCGTTACGAACTACAGGAACCATTAAACCTTTTGGTCCTGAAACTGCGATAGAAATATCAGCAAAGTCATAAGCTACTTTATAATCACCATCCATCATAGAGTTTACGTCCGGATACAATTGTAAAGCTCTTGTAACTGCTTTTGTAAAGAATGACATGAATCCTAAACCAAGACCACCATGTTTTGCTTTGAAAGCATCTTTGTATTCGTTACGAATTTGGTTGATTGGTGTCATGTTAACTTCGTTGAAAGTCGTTAACATTGCTGTTTCGTTTTTAGCAGCTACTAATCTTTCTGCTACTTTACGACGCAACATTGATAATTTGGTACGCTCAGTTCCACGGCTTCCACCAGTTGGAGTTCCCATTGAAGGTACTGCATTTACCGCATCATCTTTAGTGATTCTGCCTCCTTTACCAGTTCCTGAAACTGTTGCCGGTGCTATGTTTTTTTCGTCTAATATTTTTCTTGCTGCCGGAGATGGAGTTCCTGCTGCATAACTTGTAGCTGCCGGAGCCTGAACCGGAGCTGCTTTTGGAGCTTCAGCTTTTACTTCTGCTTTTGGAGCCTCAGCCTTTGGAGCTTCAGCTGCCGGAGCAGATCCTGATGGTTTTGCTGCACTTGTATCAATTAAACAAACTACAGCACCTACTGCTACTGCATCACCTTCTTCTGCTTTTAGCGTAATTGTTCCGCTTGCTTCAGCCGGTAATTCAAGAGTAGCTTTGTCTGAATCAACTTCAGCAATAGCTTGATCTTTTTCTACATAATCTCCGTCTTTTACTAACCAAGTTGCAATTTCAACTTCTTTTATTGATTCCCCTGGTGATGGGACTTTCATTTCTAAAATCATCTTATTTTTTGTTTAAGGTTTTTATGGTTTAAAGTTTCCGGTTGTTGAACCGAAAACTTTAAACTTGAAACATTGTTTTTTATCTGAATAAATTTTTATCGAAAACCATTCTAATTGCATCAGCATGACGACGTTTTGAACGTGTGTAACTTCCTGATGCAGGAGCAGAATAAGCTTTTAATGAAGCCAATCTCCATTTTACAAGGTCAAAGTTCATCAGCATAAAGCTGTAAGCTCCCATGTTTTTAGGCTCTTCCTGTGCCCAAACATAATCGTCAACATTTGGATATTGTGCGATGATTTCTTTGATTTGTTCTACTGGGAAAGGGAATAATTGCTCGATACGAACAACTGCAACATCATTTCTTCCGTTGTTTTCTCTTTCAGCTACAATATCGTAGTAGAATTTACCGGTACAGAATACTAAAGATTTTACGTCTTTTTTGTTTACTGTAGTATCGTCAATTGTTTCCTGGAAACTTCCTGTTGCTAATTCTTCAACAGTTGATACGCATCTTGGATCACGTAACAAACTTTTTGGAGAGAAAACAACCAAAGGTTTACGGAAGTCTGTTTTCATTTGTCTTCTTAACAAGTGGAAGAAGTTGGCTGGCGTTGTACAATCGGCAACATACATATTGTGTCTTGCGCAAAGCTGTAAGTAACGTTCCATTCTTGCAGAAGAGTGTTCAGCTCCCTGACCTTCATATCCGTGAGGCAATAATAAAACAATACCGTTTTGGTTGTTCCATTTGTCTTCTCCACAAGAAATGTACTGGTCAATCATGATCTGAGCTCCGTTAGAGAAATCTCCAAATTGTGCTTCCCAGATCGTTAAGGCATTTGGATTGGCTAATGCATATCCATAATCAAAACCAAGAACACCATATTCAGATAAAAGAGAGTTGAATACACCAAATTTTCCTTTTTTGTTCTCAATAGAGTTCAATAAAATTACTTCTTCTTCAGAGTCTTCTACTTTAACCACTGCATGACGGTGAGAGAAAGTACCACGTTCTACGTCCTGACCAGAAATACGAATATCAAATCCTTCTGTTAAAAGTGAACCGTAAGCCAATGCTTCTGCAGTTCCCCAATCAAGTGTATTGTTGTCGTATCCTACTTTTCTGTCCGTAACAATTTTAGTTATTTTGCTAATGAACTTTTTGTCTGATGGTAAAGTCGAGATCGTATTGATGATAGAATCCAGTCCTTTTTTATCAAAAGTAGTGTCTACTTTTTCAAGCATTTGTGTATCTGTTACCTGAACAAATCCATTCCATTCGTTTTTCATGAATGGAGTTATAATCGTCAAATCTTTTTTACGGGAAGCTTCTAAGTTCTCCTCCATAGCCGATTTGTATTCTTTTTCTAAAGCATTTACATAAGTAGCATCGATTATGCCGTCAGACAATAATTTCTCTGCATAAATATCTCTTGGATTTTTATGTTTAGCGATGATTTTATATAAAACCGGTTGTGTAAAACGAGGCTCATCACCTTCGTTATGACCGTATTTTCTGTATCCTAATAAGTCAATAAATACGTCACGTCCAAATTGCATTCTGTAGTCTAATGCAAAAGATACGGCGTGTACCACAGCTTCAGCATCATCAGCATTTACGTGTAATACCGGTGAAAGCGTTACTTTGGCAACATCGGTACAGTACGTAGACGAACGTGCATCTAAATAGTTAGTAGTAAAACCAACCTGATTGTTGATTACGATATGAATCGTACCACCTGTTTTGTATCCGTCAAGTTGAGCCATTTGAATGATCTCATACAAGATTCCCTGACCTGCAATTGCAGCATCACCGTGAACGGCAATAGGTAATACTTTTGAGAAATCGTTTGGATAATACTTGTCCTGTTTTGCTCTTGTGATTCCTTCAATTACAGCTCCAACCGTTTCTAAGTGAGAAGGGTTTGGCGCTAAATTGATATTGATGTTTTTTCCTGTTCTTGTTTTTTTGTCAGCTGTAAGACCTAAGTGGTATTTTACGTCACCGTCAAAATATTCCTGATCGTAATCTTTACCGTCAAACTCACCAAAAATATCCTGAGTTGATTTTCCAAAGATGTTAGCCAAAACGTTCAGACGACCACGGTGAGCCATTCCCATTACGAATTGTTCAACTCCTTTTTCAGCAGCTTGCTCGATCAAAGCATCCAAAGCCGGGATGATAGATTCTCCACCTTCTAATGAGAATCGTTTTTGACCTACATATTTAGTGTGTAGGAAGTTCTCAAAAGATACGGCCTGGTTTAATTTATTTAAGATTGTTTTCTTTTCTTCAGAAGAGAAGTTTGGCTGGTTTACATTTACAGCCAGTTTGTCCTGGATCCATTTTACAACGCCGGGATTTCTGATGTACATGTATTCGATACCAATGTGCTGGCAGTAAATAGTCTGAAGACGTGTTACAATATCCTGTAATGTAGAAGGCGCTACTCCGATTGCCTGAGCAGCATCAAAAACTGTTGAAAGATCAGCAGTTGTTAATCCGAAATTTTCGATGTCTAAAGTTGGAGACGATGTTCTGCGATCACGAACAGGGTTTGTTTTGGTAAACAAGTGCCCGCGCGTACGGTATGCATCGATTAATTTTAGGACATTGAATTCTTTTTGTAATTTATCAGAAACTAAACTACAATCTACGTTGTCGTTTGTCACGTATTCAACGATTCGTTGAACCGGATTTTCGTCATTATAAGTCGTTTGTCCAAAGTCGAAACCTTGAAAAAAACTTCTCCAGCTTGGCTCAACGCTATCTGGGTTTACTAAATACTGATCATATAATTGTGCGAAAAACTCTGTATGCGCTGCATTTAAAAATGAAAACCTATCCATAATATGAGTGAATATACTTTTTGTTAAATAGAATCGCAAAAGTACAACAATCACATTTATTTAAATCTTTTTTTTACGTACTTTTACGTAAAAATTTGTTAAAAATAGACTCAACTATGGATAAAAATCAAATTTCAATCGTTTTCAGAACTTTTTTTGTGATTTTGGTAGTCTTATTTTCAAGTTCTGTAATGGCACAGCAAAAATATGTCATAGACAACAGCAATCCTTTTTGGGATAAAGTTCAATTTGGAGGAGGTCTTGGTTTAGGAATTGGTTCCGGATATACGGATATTTCTGTTATGCCAAGTGCCATCTATAATGTAAACGAAATTGTAGCAGTTGGTGTTGGATTACAGTTTGGTTATTTGTCCTCCAAAAACTATTACAGCTCTTTTGTTTATGGTGGAAGTTTGGTTGGACTCGTGAATCCGATTCCTGAAATTCAGTTGTCTGCCGAATTAGAACAAGTTCGTGTAAATACCGATTATAAGTCGACTGCTTATCGACCAAGTTATTCTGATAATTACTGGAATACCGCCCTATACCTTGGCGCAGGTTACCGAACCGGAAGTGTTACTATTGGAGCACGCTACGATGTTTTGTATAATAAGGATACCAGTCTTTACGGATCCGGATTTATGCCTTTTGTGAGGGTTTACTTTTAGAGGTGCTAAGTTTCTGAGGTGCTGAGATGCTAAGGTTTTTAAAATCCGAAAAAATTGAAGAGATATATTTTTATACTTATTGTCATTGTGTTTGTGAGTTGTAATGACTCTAAAAAATCAAATCTTGAAATTCAAAAAGTTGTAAAAAAAGAATTACGACCTTTTTTTGATTCTGATAGAATTGATCATTACTTTGTGAATTACACTCTTGAAAGTATAATTGATTTTGAGGAAAAAAGTAAAAAATCAAAAAAACATCAGGAATTTGAAGATTTATTTATGGGATATTTTCCTGATAGTATTCCTAAAAGAGATTTTGAAGAAATTTTGATAAGTCATAATTATAAGAAATCGAATCTTACAATTAAACAGCAAAAGGAAATTGAAAATGTATTCAGTCAAAAAGATTCTCTACAAATGAGTGCTTATGCTTGTGTTCCTGAATACCGTGATGTTTTTATCTTCAAAAAGAAAGAAAAGACAATTGGGATAGCAAAAATCTGTTTTAAATGTGGTCGTTTCCAAATTATCGGAAGTAAAATTGATACCCAGTATTTTGGACTTTTTGAGGAATTAGATAAATTACATAATATCGTTCGTCCCTATGAGAAAAAAACATAGAGCCTTAGCGCCTTACTTATAATAATTTCGAAACCAAACCTTCTGCCATTCTCTTTTTAAAATCAAAAAAGAAACCTGCTCGGCAAGAATAACCAAATCAGAACCATCTAGTTTTTTGATTTCGTCTTCAGAAACATCAATGATGTAAAGCAGATTGAGGTATTCGGCAAATTTGTACTGAATCATTCGGTAGATCTTCTCGTGAAGCTGAATCTTTAGTTCGTCGGGAGAAATGCTTAACGGGAAATCGATTCCTTCATTTGCCAAATTAAAATCTTTATTAATTTGTTCAATCAGGTTTAGATATAGGTTTTCTTTTTCGGCATCAGCCAATAAAAAATCGGTATTTTCAGGGATCGGAAACATTGATGCTTTTTAAGAATTGACGCAAAGTTAAAACTAAAAAATCATTTAACGGTTGATTCTCTTTCAATGATTCTTGTCGGGAGTTCAATAATTTGATGGGTCACCGGTCGATGTTCTTTCAGGTCTGCAATTTCATCTATTAAAAGTGAAACCGCCTGATGGCCCATTTCAAAGCCGGGCTGATCAATAGTAGTTAGTTTGGGCGAGATAACCGTACTCATAAACCAATTGCTGAATCCAAAAACCGCTACCTGTTCCGGTGTTTTGATTCCGGCCTCATTAAAGTATTTGATAATTCCGATAGCGACCAAATCGGTGATGGCAAAAATCGCGTCTATGTCCGGGTGTTCGGTCATTATTTTTTGAGCATTTTCGTAACCATCTTCAAAATCGGTATTGTTATCACACACATAAACCAGTTTTGAATCGTATTCGATTCCGTGTGCTTCCAGGGCTCTTTTGTATCCTAAAAATCGGTCAATGGAATTTTGCGGAACGTACGAACCTCTAAAATGTGCGATCTTTTTGAAACCTTTATTAATGAGGTAAGAAACGGCGTCGAATGCTGCTTTGGCATCATTGATAACGACTTTGGAGCAATCGACTCTTTTCGCAATTTTATCAAATAAAACCACAGGAGTGTTTTTGCGGATGGCTTCATTGATGTGGAAAAAATCATCGGTTTCGTTAGAGAGTGACATCAAAACCCCGTCAACCCGTTTTTGAATTAATAAGGCCAGCTGTTTTTTCTCGAGTTCGTATTTTTCATTGGATTGTAATATAATGACAAGATACCCTCTTTTTTCGGCTTCTTCGAGAATACCGTTTAAGACACTTGAGAAGAAATGATGCACAGTAGCCGGAATAATAACGCCTATTGTTTTGGTTTCATTGGTTCTTAGGTTTACCGCAACCGAATTGGGCATGTAATTCATGGTTTCGGCCATCTCGATTACCCGGGCACGAGTAGACTTACTAATATCGGTATAGCCTTTTAGTGCTTTTGAAACTGTGGTAACCGAAATTCCTAATGCTGAGGCTATATCTATTAATTTTGTGTCATTCATGAAATAAAAGTACTAAAAAATAAAGTGTATTAGTAAAAAATTAACTTCCGAAAACGTTTTAGGTCATTTCGAAAACGTTTTCGATTTAGAATTCTTAAATTAGAGTTAATTCCTTGAGTAAGTTTACATTCACAAATGAAAGATTTACTAACTAAACCAAAAAATCATGAAACAGCAACATTCTTATTTAGGCATATTATTTTTGATATTGTGCTTAATTTCTGTTCCAAACCACCTGTTTGCCCAGAATAAAAATACCGTTTCCGGAAAGGTACTCGATGAGAGCGGCCAAACGATTCCGGGAGCCAATGTTTCGCTTAAAGGAACAGATAAAAATACCATTACGGATGAAAACGGAAAGTTCGTATTTTCGAATGTTTCCGCAGGAGATTATACTATTGTAGCAACCAATGTTGGTTACAAAACCTTTGGAAAACAAATTACAGTAAAAGAAGGGGAGTCTTTAGAGGCAAATTTACTCCTTGAAGGAGAATCACAAAGTCTTAAAGAAGTTGTGGTAACGGGATCTTCAAGTCCGAGGTCTAAATTAGAATCTAGTGTGGCCATTACTACAATGGGCGCTAAGGCCATCGAAGACAGAGCTCCGGCCAGTACAGCAGCTTTATTGCAGACTATTCCCGGATTTGTGGTGGAAGCCTCAGGAGGAGAAATTGGAAATAACCTTTTTGCAAGAGGAATTCCGTCTGCAGGAGCCTATGAGTATGTGCAGATTCAGGAAGACGGATTACCTGTTTTTGAAGATGGTGCGCTGCAATTTGCAAATGCCGATACTTTTTACAGATTAGACGAAACCGTGAGCAAAATGGAAGCGGTTCGTGGGGGCTCGGCATCGATTTTTGCCAATAATGCTCCGGGTGGAATCATCAATTTCATATCTAAGACAGGTCAGAATGACTTTCAGGGAAGAGCAAAGTTCTCGACTTCAGATTACGGAATGTTTCGAACCGACCTTAATTTATCGGGTGCTTTAATTCAGGACAAATTGTTCTTTAATATAGGAGGTTTTTACAGAGCCGATAATGGAGTAAGAAACACAGGTTTTACCGCTAATAAAGGAGGACAGATAAAAGGAAACATCACCTATAAATTTGATGATAACGATTATTTAAGAATTAACTTCAAACACCTTGACGACAGAAATACCTTCTACCTGCCAATTCCGCTAAAAAGTAATAATGGAAAAATCGAAGGAATTCCGGGTTTCAATCCTAATTATGGAACATTGACCTCAGTAAATTTCAGTCGTTTAAATGTGCCTCAATACGGTGGCGGAACTTTTAGTGCCGATTTAGAAGACGGTTCTCATCCGATAATCAATTCGATTGGGGCTGAATTTAAAAAGAAGATATCAGAGAAAGTGACGTTTAAAAATGCATTCAAACAAACGAGTATCAATTTGAATTACAATGCTATTTTTCCAAATGGAGGTCCGTGGACACAAAGCGCTTATGCGACCGGTGTTCAGAATACAACGGCCAGTAACCTGACCTATTCTTATGTAGATAACGGCGCAACACTTGATCCAAACGCTTTAATCATGAGAGCAGATCTTTGGCACATCGAGAAAAAGATGAGCAATTTTGCCAATAACTTCTCTTTTGCGTTTGATTTAGATCCGGTAAAACTTACAGCAGGATACTATTATTCAAACTGGAAATCGAATCAATACTGGAACTGGAATTCCTATTTGGTAGGTGTTTCAGATAATCCGAGATTGTTAAATGTAAAAGACAATACATCAGGAGTAAATCATACCTGGAATGGGGTGGAAAGAATTACCTGGTTAGAAAGAGATGCGCAAACCAAAGGGCTTTTGAATGATGTTTATGCCGATGCCGAAATTAAAGCGACAGACAATCTGACTTTCAATGCCGGTTTACGATACAACAAAGACAAGTATTCGGGTTACAGAGACAATGCCCGTTTTTTTGCAGAGAATTTAGGAATTTTAGACAACAATACAGCCGATGATAAGGTAACAACAGTAAAAGGAAATCCTTATACTTACTGGAGATATGATGTGAGTGAATGGTCGTATACTGCTGCCGGAAACTACAAATTCAATGACAATATGGCTTCGTATGTACGTTACAGCCACGGTTTCAGATCGCCTATCGAAGAGTCTTTTTATGATAATGCGGCCGATTTGAGCAAACTGGAAAATACCGAGGTGAATCAGTTTGAGTTGGGGTATAAATATTCTAATTCTTTCTTTAATGTGAATGCCAATTTGTTTCATATGGGCTTAAAAAATGTTGCCTTTACGGATATTTTATCGGATGGAACTTCTGAAAATAAATTTGCCGATGTAAACAATATTGGTCTTGAAGTAGAAACGAATGCGAGATATGAAATGGTAAAACTGAACTTTACGTTTACCGTTCAAAAACCGGAGTATGATAATTTTACCGGTACCAATGCCGACGGATCGACTTTTAATTTCAATGGAAACACCGCACGAAGAATCCCTAAGTTTTTCTGTAACTTAAGACCGGAAGTAGACATTACAAAAGATTTCACAGCCTATGTTCAGTTTTCTTACTACGATAAAAAGTTCACGAATCAGGACAACAAACAAGTTTTGCCAGCGTATAAAGAAGTGGGAGCAGGTTTAAATTATACCTATCATAATCTTCGTTTTGCCGTTGATGCTTCGAACTTGTTCAATGAAATTGGCTTAACTGAAGGTGATCCAAGACAAACTACATCAGCCGCAAGCGATGTGTTTATGGCAAGACCTATTTTAGGACGTGCTTTTAGATTTTCGGTTGCGATTAATTTTTAAGAGATGTGAAATGTGAGATGTGTGTTTGAAACTTGAAACATTTCATAAAAAAACAAACCAATAAAAAATGAAAAACATAGGAATCAAAATCTCTCTTTACCTTAATTATTTTGTCTTCGCTATTTTGCTAAATAGTGTGGGGATTGTGATTTTAAAATCGCAGAAAAATTATGGTGTAGATGAAGTTCAGGCGAGCATCCTCGAAGCTTTTAAAGACATGCCTATTGCAATTGTGTCGTTTTTTATCGCTTCTTTTTTACCCAGAATCGGCTATCGAAAATCGATGCTGATTGGTTTGGGACTGGTTACGCTGGCCTGTATTTCTATGTATTTTGGAAACTCATTCGACAATGCTAAAATTCTTTTTGCGACTGTAGGAGTTTCATTTGCTTTGATTAAAGTTTCGGTGTATTCGTTGATTGGTACAGTAACCGAAACCAAAAAAGAACACAACGCCCTGATGAGCAGTATTGAGGGGTTTTTTATGGTTGGAATCGCACTGGCTTATTTTTTATTTCCGGCTTTTAACAATGAAAATGATCCCAATTCATGGCTGAATGTGTATTGGTTTCTGGCAGGACTATCCTTATTGTCGTTTCTGTTTTTGTTTTTTGTGAAATTTGAAGAAACCGAAGTCGCCGCAGGAGCAAACCTCAAAGACGATTTTATGCAGATGTTCCGTTTAATGGCAAAATTGCTAACGGTTATCTTTGTTATTAGTGTCTTTTTGTTTGTGATGATTGAACAGGGAATTCTTTCCTGGCTGCCTACATTCAATACAAAAGTGCTTCATTTACCGGAGAACATCAGTATTATGATGGCCAGTATTTTGGCTATTTCACTGGCAGTAGGACGATTGATTGCGGGGATTGTGACCAAGAAAGTAAATTGGATCTGGGTATTAAGTTTCTGTATTTTTTCGGCCATGCTGATTGTGATTTTTGTGCTTCCAAAAACAGTTGGACTGGAAGTAAAAAACATCAATACGCTCTCAGACATACCCTTAATTGGTTTTGCATTTCCTTTAATCGGACTGTTTATTGCGCCCATCTATCCCTTGTTAAATTCGATTGTATTAAGTGCGCTGCCCAAAAATCTGCAAAGTTCGATGACGGGATTAATAGTGATTTTCTCGGCTCTTGGCGGGACATTAGGCTCCAGAATAACAGGCTGGCTGTTTAAAAATGAAGGACCTGAAAAGGCGTTTTATTTTACTTTGATTCCAATGTCTTTATTATTAGTATCCTTTTTTATTCTTAAAAAAATAACTGCAAAAGATGAAATTTAAACTACATATATCCCAAACTATCGAAAAACTATTGGCTCAGGAAGATACTGATGGCGATAAAAAAATAACGATTGACGATCAGGGGCCAAAGAAATTTGTACTCAACGATGAGGAAGGAAATTCAACGGTTATTGAAGGAACCTATCAGCTTTCAAACCTGTTGCAGGAATTGGCTTTGGCTAAAAAAGACAATGCTGAATTTGCCGAGATTAGTCTGGATCAAATCATTGAAGATCCTGTGAAAAGAATCTCAGGAAAAATAAAAAACCTGTATTGGAAAGGGCTGACGCGTACTATTGATGCCAATGGCGTAAAAAAAATACTGGAAGACAATAAGATCGAAAACGCTATTTCGTATTTGTATGTGCCTTTTGGGGATGAAATTGTTTTTGATTATTTCAAAAAACTAGAAGCCATAACGCCAAAGTTAAAAGTGGTACAGCTGCCCAAACATATTTCACCGGAATATGTATTGTCACTGAATCAAAAGCCGGGGATTCTGGCTCTGGCGCTTCAAATTAAAAACAATGAAATTTCGGGGGTTCCGTTTGTTGTTCCGGGTGGAAGGTTTAATGAAATGTACGGTTGGGACAGTTACTTTATTGCCAAAGGACTTTTGATAGATGATAAAATAGAGCTGGCTTTGGGCATTGCCGAGAACTTTAAATACCAGATCGATCACTACGGAAAAATACTAAATGCCAATCGAAGTTATTATTTAACCCGAACCCAGCCACCGCTTTATACTTCGCTGATCAGAGATGTTTTAGAAAAGTCGAATCCCGATATTTTCTGGATTGAAAGACATTTAAAAACCGCAATCAAAGAATACAGGACGGTTTGGATGGAGGAAGGAAAAAGGCTTACAGCCAATGGACTGAATAGGTATAAAGCAGAAGGAATTGGCTTGCCATTTGAGGTAGAAGAAGGTCATTTTGATGATATTCTCGAGCAATATGCGCCAAAATACAATTTGTCTACCCGCGAATTCGAAAAAAAATACCTGGAGAGAGAAGTGGTGGATGCCGAACTGGATAAGTATTTTATTCACGACCGAAGTATGCGTGAAAGCGGCCATGATACCACAAACAGACTCGTTGGCGTTTGTGCGAACTTGAATACGGTTGCCATTAATAGTCTGCTTTATAAGTACGAAACGGATATTGCGTTTTTGATTAAAAAGTATTTTAAAGATGAATTTCAATATTTTGAAGACAAATCTTTTTCAAGCGAATATTGGCTTTCAAAAGCGGCTTCCAGAAAAGAAAAGATCAATCAGTTGTGCTGGAATTCAGAATACGGCTGTTATCTTGACTATAATTTTGTAAGTGAAGAACAGCATTTTTTTGAGGCGGCTCCGACATTTTATCCGCTTTGGGCAAAAATAAGTACACAGGAACAGGCCGAAATTCTGGTAAAAAAGACGCTTCCAAGGTTTAAAATGAAAGGTGGAATTGCAGGAAGCACCAAAGAATCTATTGCAGATATAGACGAAAACGCCCCAATTCGACAATGGGATTATCCGTTTGGATGGGCGCCGCATCAAATGCTTTTATGGGAAGGTTTGCTGAATTATAATTTTAACGAAGAAGCCCAGGAGATGGTGTATCGCTGGCTTTGGCTGATTACCCGAAATGCGGTTGATTATAACGGAACCATTCCGGAGAAGTTTGATTTATCGATCAGTTCGCACAAAATTTTTGCAGAATACGGAAACGTAGGAACCGAATTTGACTTCATAACCGAAGAAGGTTTTGGATGGATGAACGCTTCGTATCAGTACGGTTTAACCATTTTGGAAGAAGATTTAAAACAAAAATTATCGGACTTGGTTGATCCCGATGTACTTTTTTAACATTCTAAAATAACAAACCCGACAGGTTTTTGAAACCTGTCGGGTTTAATAATAAAGTTTATCAAGCCTTCGACTTCGCTCAGGGTGACACTCGGTTTTATACTAAAGTTTATCAAACAAACCCGACAAGTTTTTAAAACCTGTCGGTTTACTAAGTTATACTTTTCTACCCATTAAATTCTCACCGAAAGTGCGCAGAATGTTTCTCTTTTCAGCGGTAAGATCCATTTGGTCAAGCGTTTCAAAAGCTTTAAAAGTATACATTTCGATGGCGTCCTGCGTTGCTTTTGAAGCCCCTGATTCATTAAAAATGGATTTTGCAGTAGCTATTTTAGCTGCATTTTCGTCCAATTGCAAACTGAATAATTGCTCTAATTCTGAAGCTTTTTCAGGAGAAGAGAATTCTCTTGCTTTAAGATATAAATATGTTTTTTTGTTTTCGATAATATCTCCGCCCACTTGTTTTCCGAAGGTTTCCGGATCTCCAAAAGCATCCAGATAATCGTCCTGAAGCTGGAAGGCAAGACCCAGATTCAACCCGAAATCATAAATTAAATCACCTTCTTTTTCAGATGTTTCGGCTACAATAGCTCCCATTTTCATGGCTGCCGCAACCAGAACAGCGGTTTTATATTCGATCATTTTAAGATATTCCGGAATCGTAACATCATTTCTTTGTTCAAAATCAACATCCCATTGTTGTCCTTCGCAAACTTCAAGAGCGGTTTTGCTGAATAGTTTTGCTAAATTCCTGAAAACATGAGGTTCGTATTGCTCAAAATACTGATAAGCCAGAATAAGCATCGCGTCTCCGGAGAGAATTCCGGTATTGAGATCCCATTTTTCATGAACCGTTTCTTGTCCTCTGCGCAAAGGCGCATCATCCATAATGTCGTCATGTACAAGCGAGAAATTATGAAAAACTTCAACAGCCATTGCCGCCGGAAGTGCCGTGGTATAAGAGGTGTTAAAAACTTCTGCGGCCATCAGGGTAAGTACGGGACGTATGCGTTTTCCGCCTAAGCCAAGAATGTATTCAATAGGAGCGTAAAGATTTTTGGGTTCTTTTTGTATGCTTTGGTTTTTTAAATAACTAATAAAAAAATCCTGGTACTGACTAATATCGTGCATAAAATGAAATTCTGATTTGCGTGGCCCAAAGATACAATTCATTAATCAATTATTCCTTTTTTTTAAAAATTGAAATGATTCGGGAGGGATTGGAATGTGCTGTTAATCTTCAATTTTGTAAGATGTTAAAATTTTTTTTGAAAAAACTTGGAAACTTTTTTGGTATTCAGAGTTTCCTGTTTATATTTGCACCGTTAAATGGAAACTTAGAACACTATAATAGTTTCCACGGAACAGTTGAGTAATTTATAACCTCAGTAAAATCAATAATTTATGAGAACAACATGGACCTTAGATTCTAGCCAGTCAGATGTTTTAATTAAAATGAGACATTCGATAATCGCTTATATGGGAGGAACTACAAATAAATTTGGTGGTTATGTGAACATTGAAGACAACGAAATTGAAGATGCATCGGTTGAGTTTTCACTTGACATCAACAACAAAATTGATAATTTTCAGCAAATCGATACTTATTTACAGCTTCAGGACCTGTTTGATGTAAACGAACATCCGATTATCAGCTTTAAATCGACCTCCTTTCAGAAAGTAAACAACAATATCAATTTTTTCAAAGGTGACTTAACCATTAAGGATGTGACCAAAGTAGTAGAACTTGATGCAGAGTTTATAGGGGTTAATACCTATAATGGCGAGAAGAAAGTTGCTTTTGAAATTAAAGGAGACATCAAACGTCAGGATTTTGGTTTAGATTATAATTCATTCAATCATAATGGAGGTTTGGCTTTAGGAAAAGACATAAAGCTTATTGCAAATTTAGAGTTTAGCATATAAATCTTACCTAATGTGTAAATTAATGTAAAATTATTACAAAAATCATGGAAACTGTTTTTTTTGATTTTAGTTTCCTGAGTATCTTTGTAATGAAATTTGAAAATTAAAATGAAAGAGAAAATTATATCAAAAGCAAGTGAGCTGTTTTTAAAACTTGGTTTCAAAAGTGTTACAATGGATGATATTGCGGGAGAAATGTGTATTTCGAAAAAAACGATCTACAAATATTTCTGTAATAAAGAAGTTTTGATTGAAGAGAGCACATCATTAGTTCATAAACAGGTTCATGAAATCATTGATACAATTGTAGCGAAAGGTCATAATGCGATTCATGAGAATTTTGAAATCAGAGAAATGTTTAGAGATATGTTTAAAAATAATATGGATACTTCTCCTATTTATCAATTGAAAAAGCACTATCCTGAAATTTATCAAAACATATTGAGTCAGGAGATCGATTTGTGCAGTCATTGGTTCAGAGCGAATATTGAAAAAGGAATTCGTGAGGGGCTTTATCGTAAAGATCTGAATATAGACATCTATGTGAAATTTTATTACACCCTTATTTTTCACATCAACGAAACGACTGTTTCAGAACGGGAAGCACAAAAAATAGAATTAGAGGCACTGGAATATCACACCAGAGCTATGGCAACAGAAAAAGGAATACCGGAATTGGAAAAACAACTTAAAAAAATTACTATTTAATCATCAATCTATGAAACGAATAATTCTTATATTTTTGTGTTCTATTGGCTTGACTGCCAACGCACAAGTCAAAACCCTAACCCTGAAAGAAGCTATTACGTATGCGCTTGAAAACAAAGCGGATGCGAGAAAAGCAAGATTACAGGTTGAAAACAGTGAGTATAAAATTCAGGAAGTACGTTCAAGAGCGTTACCTCAAATTTCTGCCAACGGAAATCTAACTCACAATCCGATCATTCAAACCACAGTAATCGACGGTGCAGGATTTGGTCAGCCGGGAACTACAATTCAGGCGGCATTTGGTCAAAAATGGACTTCAAATGCAGGAGTTTCTTTAACTCAAACGCTATTCGATCAATCTGTTTTTACAGGATTAAGAGCAGCAAGATCTACTCGTGAGTTTTATCAAATAAACGATCAGTTAACAGAAGAACAAGTAATTGAAAGAGTTGCAAACAATTATTACTCTGTTTATGTGCAACGCGAAAGACTGACTTTGTTAGACAGTAGTTTTGTAAATACCACTAAAGTTCGCGATATCGTAAAAGGACAATTTGATAACGGACTGGCTAAGAAAATTGACTTAGACCGTATGATCGTAAAAATGTCAAACATTGATACAGAGCGTCAACAAATTAAAAATCAAATTACTTTACAGGAGAATGCTTTAAAGTTTTATATGGGAATGCCTATTGAAACGGTAATTGATATTCCGAAAGAAGAATTTGAAGTGGTACCGGCTGCTTTAGCAGAAGCACCTAATACTGAAACCAGAACAGAGTATCTGCTTTTGAAAAAACAACAGGAACTTTTAGTATTCAATAAAAAAGCAGTTGAAGCAGGATATTATCCAACGCTTTCATTAACTGCGGGTTACAACTATATTGGTCAGGGACCTCAAATGCCTTGGTTTGCTAAACCTTCTCAGGGAGTATACTGGTCCGATTTCTCTGCAATTGCATTAAACCTGCACGTACCAATCTTTACAGGATTTGGAACCCGTGCAAAAGTAAGACAGGCAGATGTTGAACTTAGATCGCTTGAAGAAGATATGAAGGACACCAAACTTTCACTTGATTTAGATTATAAAAATGCAACAACAGAAATGGACAATAACCTTGTGACCATTAATAATCAAAAGGAAAATATGCGTCTGGCGAATGAAATCTTAAGCAATACAAAAAACAATTACCTTCAGGGATTGGCGTCTTTAACAGACTTATTAGATGCAGAAAACGCATCACTTGAAGCACAAAATAATTATACCAGAGCGATTTTGAATTACAAAATTGCCGAAGTAGCACTAATCAAATCAAAAGGTCAACTTAAAACTCTTATTAAATAACTAATTACAATGAAGAAAACTATTATAACAATCGTAATCATAATTGCAGCCCTGGGTGTGATTGGATATGTCTTAAATAATAATAAGAAAGAGAACAAGGAGAAAACAGATATCGTAGCCGAAAAAAATGCTGCTGTTTCCGTAAAAGTATCTCCTGTAAAAACAGAAGAAGTTTCACTGGATTTCGTAGCCAACGGAAATTTTCAACCAATTCAGCAATTGACATTTTCTGCTGAAAAATCAGGAAAAGTAATCAGCGTTCTGGCTAAAGAAGGAGACTATGTAAGAGTAGGTCAAACCTTATTGACCATGAGAGGAGATGTTATTAATGTAAACGCACAGGCAGCAGAAGCAGCGTATCAAAATGCAAAATCAGATTATAGCAGATACGAAAATGCGTTTAAAACAGGAGGGGTTACCAAACAACAACTGGATCAGGCAAGATTAGCGTTGACAAATGCACAATCTCAATATACACAAGCTAAAATTGATGTTGGTGATACCAGAGTAAAAGCACCAATCAACGGTTTTATCAATAAAAAATACATTGAGCCGGGATCTATCTTGACAGGTATGCCAGCAACAGCATTGTTTGATATCGTAAACGTTTCTAAGTTGAAATTGGTAGTTACGGTAAACGAAAATCAGGTAGCGAGTTTAAAAGTTGGAGATAACATTAATGTATCTGCAAGTGTTTACCCGGACAAATCGTTTTCAGGAAAAATTACTTTCATCGCTGCAAAAGCAGATGAGTCTTTAAACTTCCCGGTTGAAATTGAAATTACAAACAATACCAACAACGACCTGAAAGCAGGTATGTACGGAACTGCAAACTTTGCATCCAAACAACAAAAACAACACCTTATGGTGGTACCTAGAAATGCATTCGTAGGAAGTGTGAGCAGTAACGAGATTTTTGTAGTAGAAAAAGGTACTGCAAAATTAAGAAAAGTAACCGCTGGAAGAATTTTAGGTGATAAAGTAGAGATCATCAACGGATTAACTGATGGAGAAACTGTAATAATTACAGGTCAAATTAACCTGCAAGATGGTAACTCAGTAGAAATTATTAAATAATTGTACCGCTTTAAGCCTTACGCCGTAAGCTTTAAGCCTTTAATAAGAGCCTAAAGCCTACAGCGTATAGCCTACAGCCTAAAATAACATATATGAAATTAGCCGAAATATCCATAAAACGTCCGTCGTTAGTAATTGTACTGTTTACAATTCTAACATTAGGTGGACTGTTTAGCTACAGCCAGTTAGGTTATGAGCTGATCCCGAAATTTGAACAGAACGTTATTACCATTTCTACTATCTATCCGGGAGCTTCTCCTAGTGAGGTAGAAAACACAGTGACCAAGAAAATTGAAGATGCGATCGCATCCCTGGAGAATGTCAAGAAAATTGACTCGAAATCGTACGAGAGTTTATCTATTGTTTCGATTACACTGACTTCAAATGCAAAAGTCGATTTCTCTTTGAATGATGCACAGCGAAAAATAAACGCGATTATTAGTGATTTACCCGATGATGTGAAAACACCGGCACTAACCAAATTCTCGCTGAGTGATTTACCAATCATGACGCTTGGTGCTAACGGAAAAATGGACGAAGCAGAATTTTATGACTTAATTGACAAAAAAATTGCTCCTATTTTATCCCGTGTACAAGGTGTGGCTCAGGTAAACATTATTGGTGGTTCAGAGCGTGAAATTCAGGTCAACCTTGATGCATTAAAAATGCAGGGTTACGGATTATCTGTTCCGCAGGTACAACAAAACATTCTGACTTCGAATTTGGATTTCCCAACGGGTAACATCCAGACGCGTGAGCAAAAAATATTAATCCGTTTAGCGGGTAAATACAAAAGTGTTGAAGAATTAAGAAACTTAGTGGTTTCTTCTCAAAACGGAATTCAGGTTCGTTTAAGTGATATTGCCGATGTTCAGGATACCCAAAAGATTGCTGAAAAAATATCACGTGTAGATCAGAAAAGTGCGATCGTTTTGCAAATTGTAAAACAATCAGATGCTAATGCGGTTGCGGTAAGTGAGCATTTATTAGCAACAATTGCGACTCTTGAAAAAGATTATAAAGTAAACCAGTTAAAACTGGAAGTAGCAAAAGACAGTACCATTTTTACATTAGAGGCGGCAGATTCTGTAGTACACGATTTATTAATTGCGGTAATACTGGTAGCGTTTGTAATGTTGTTCTTCCTGCACAGTATCAGAAACTCGCTGATTGTAATGGTATCGATTCCGGCATCTTTGATTGCTACTTTTATCGGTATTTATTTAATGGGATACACTCTGAACTTAATGAGTTTATTAGGACTTTCTCTTGTGGTAGGTATTCTTGTGGATGATGCGATTGTGGTATTGGAGAACATCTACAGGCACATGGAGATGGGTAAAAGCCGAATTCGTGCTTCGTACGACGGAACAGCCGAAATTGGTGGAACCGTAACTTCGATTACCTTAGTAATTGTGGTGGTATTCTTGCCTATTGCGATGAGTTCTGGTTTGGTTTCTGATATTATTACACAATTCTGTGTTACGGTAATTATTTCGACCATGTTGTCGCTTTTAGCTTCGTTTACAATTATTCCATGGTTATCATCTCGTTATGGTAAATTAGAGCATATTGAAGGAAAGAACTTATTTGGAAGAATCATTCTTGGTTTCGAAAGTTATTTGACACGTTTTACAGACTGGGTTTCTCACTTGTTAACCTGGTGTCTGGACCATTATATTAAAACATTTGCGGTAGTAATTGTATTGTTTTTTGCTTCTACAATTGGTTTAATGGCCGGTGGTTTCATTGGAGGGGAGTTCTTTGCTTCTTCTGATAGTGGGGAGTTCTTAGTTCAGATCGAAATGCCGAAAGATGCTTCGTTAGAGCAAACCAACTTCATGACCCAAAAGGCAGAAGCGTATTTGAAAGCACAGGAATATGTGCACAGTCAGATTACAACGGTAGGACAAACCAGTGAAGGTTTTGGAGCATCGCAAGCAACGGCTTACAAAGCAGAGATTGATGTAAAAATGATCGAGCAAAAAGACCGTACAGATGATGCTAACGTTTATGCAGCAAAAATCAAACGTAAGTTAGAAAAAGTACTGGTTGGAGCTAAAGTAAAAACAGTTCCGGTTGGTATCTTAGGAACTGCTGAGGATGCTACATTAGGGTTGATCGTAACAGGTCCGTCAACAGAAAGTGCGATGGCATTTGCGAAATTGGCAGAGGCAGAATTACGTACGATTCCGGGAACCACAGAGATTAAATTAACGGTTGAGGATGGAAACCCGGAGATCAACGTTAAGGTAGATCGTGATAAAATGGCAGCATTAGGTTTAACACTTCAAACAGTTGGTTTAACCATGCAGACTGCTTTTAGTGGAAATACCGATGGTAAATACAGAGCTGGTGAATACGAATACGACATCAACATCAGATACAATGCCTTTGACAGAAAAAGTATTACAGACGTTAGTAATTTGATCTTTATCAATGCAGCTGGT
Source organism: Flavobacterium sp. N502536 (assembly GCF_025947345.1). NCBI lineage: Bacteria > Pseudomonadati > Bacteroidota > Flavobacteriia > Flavobacteriales > Flavobacteriaceae > Flavobacterium > Flavobacterium sp. N502536. The sequence goes on from NZ_CP110011.1 coordinate 1,987,605, forward strand.
CAACAAATTAAACTGTCTCAGTTTGCCGACATTACAGAAGGATCAGGACCTAGCCAGTTAGAGCGTAGAGATAAATCGGCTTCGGTAACGGTAAAAGGACAAAACGTTGGAGTACCGTCAGGAACAATCGTTCAACAATGGCAGGTGAAATTAGACAAACTGAAAAAACCTGCTGGTGTAAACTACATCTGGGGTGGTGATCAGGAGAACCAATCGGAAGGATTTGGTACTTTAGGAATCGCTTTATTAGCCGCTATTATTTTGGTTTACCTGGTAATGGTTGGACTTTATGACAGCTTTGTTCACCCGTTTGTGGTATTGTTTGCTATCCCGCTTTCGTTTATCGGTGCGATGTTAGCCCTGGCTTTGACCAACAACTCATTGAACATCTTTACGATTTTGGGGATCATCATGTTGATCGGTCTGGTGTGTAAGAATGCGATCATGCTGGTCGATTACACCAACCAGAGAAGAGCTGCAGGTGAATCTATCCGTACAGCATTAATTCAGGCCAACCACGCTCGTTTGCGTCCAATTTTGATGACAACTATTGCGATGGTATTTGGTATGTTCCCAATTGCATTGGCGTCAGGAGCAGGAGCTGAATGGAAAAACGGTTTGGCATGGGTAATTATCGGAGGATTGATTTCTTCTTTATTCCTTACCTTAATTGTAGTTCCGGTAATCTATAATATCATGGAGAAAATTATTCATAAATTCTCTAAAGGAGAAAAAATCAATTACGAAACTGAAATGTTCGCCGATTATACGCCAACAGAATTAAGTGAAGATGGTTTTAATCCTAAACATACTCATTAAGATTTAAAATCTTAATAAAGAAATTCCAAATTCCAATCCCGATACTTCGGGAGGAAATGGTAAAAATAAAATCCCAAATTCCGAAAGGAGTTTGGGATTTTTTTATGGTTTAAATTTAGATAAGCTGTTGGGTGTAATTCATATAGAATTGATTTCTATATGTTAAAAATAAATAATTTTAACAGCTTAAAATTATGCATTTTATCAAATGAGCACTTTTTTGATGTGTTGATTTTCTATGGCCGAGTGTATTTTTGTTGAGATCTCGTTATAATCAGGATTGTAGTTGTCCCATATTTTCCAGACATCGTCTCTTTTTTTGATAAAGTAGGTTTGCCTGTTCACCTTATTCAGGACAATCGTAGTAACGTCATTTTCGTTTTTCCACTCCAGATTCCAAAACTCCTTTACCGTAAGAATAGCGATATTTTCTTCGATACTTGAAATTTTAAAATCATAAAGCTCAAAATTAGACCGATTATCTTCACAGTTTAAATGATATTTTAAAGTCGAATAATTTTCAAAAAGATCCTTAATCCTTTTTGCAAAAGGCCCTTCTTTGAATACAAAATCGCATAATCCATCCATACTAACGACAGGTAATTTTTGTAACGAATTAAACTCTTCCTGACAATAATCGCTAATCAGTTTTTCAAAAAAGGAAGCTGATTCCGTTTTGTTTTCAGGCTCTAAAGTTTTTACAGCGTCTGTTGCTTCATCATTCAAAAAATGGTTTAAAGAAGGGTATCCAATAAAAATAGCCAGTTTGTCGAGACTTTTTAAAAAACGCAAATCAGAGTTTTTGGTTTTAGAAGAATCATTGGTAAAAATTCTTTGTAAGGTCATACTCGAGATCGAGCATCCGAGTTCATTTCTTTTAGCCCCCTGCATGAATTCTGATTTCTCTAAAACATCAGAGATGATTTCCGACAGGATGATATAATGTGCTCTTTTCCACTCCTGAACACCCGACAGAGTGCTGTTTTGTATAATTGGATGCGATTGTATGCCTTTTATTAATTTTTCTATAATGATTTCCATGGGCGAATTTTTTTAATAATGGAGGTTCTTTTTCAAGATAATTAAATACAATTCCTGCTAGTTAAATCCCGGTTATAGATTTGTGTGTAAGATAAGTTATAGTTGTGATCTTTTTAGTGTTAATGTTATGCCAAAATTACTAATAAATTTGTTAAATAGTTTAACAGACTGAAAATTAACAACAAAAAACCAACAATTATGAAAAAACCACTTATTAAATTTTCAATTAGAAAAATCGCTCTTGTACTTTTTGCATTGCTTGCTTTATACTCTTGTGATAAAGGAAATGATCAGGCTGAAGCCGATGTGCAGCAAAAATTAATGGATGGCAATGTCGATCTTTTGGACAAAGGAAGATACGGACTTGCTCAGATGCCGGATGCTTATTTAAAGAGTATCGAATTTTTAACTCCGGTGGATTATCGTGCCAGAATCGCCGAGTTAAGACCAGATTTAATTACAAGCACTCAAAAAATGTCTTTGACAGCGAAAGTTGCAGCAGTTAAAAATTTACCAACGCCACCGGTTGGAGATCAGGGAAGCGAAGGATCCTGTGTGGGCTGGGGAGTAGGATATGCGGCACACAGTATCGCCCGATATCTGAACAACTCGGTTCATCAAAGCAATTGGAGTGGTGCTTCAAGAAGTGCGGCTTACATTTACAATCAGATAAAATTAGGCAATTGCGGAGCGGGTTCTTACCCAAATGACGCCATGAATCTGATCAAAAATCAGGGAGAATGTTCAGAGGCTCAGATGCCTTATATTGCAGGTGGCTGTTTTACACAACCTTCGACACAGCAGAAAAACTGGGCAGCGGCCAGAAAAACAGGCGGCTGGTTTAATGTTAACCCAGGAAGTACAGCAGATATCAAGTACTATTTAAACCAAAATTATGCTGTTGCGGTATGTTTTGATGTCAATCAGAGTTTTTATGATATCCGTAACAACAACCATGTTTGGTCTAGTCTTTACGGCAGCAGACAGGGTGGACACTGTGTTTGTATCGTAGGTTATGACGACGCAACCGGACTTTTTAAAGTACAAAACTCCTGGGGAGCAGGCTGGGGACGCAGCGGTTTCTTTTATGTAACGTACAACAATATTGCAAACGGAGCCTTCAACTGGGCAGGATGTATTATTCCTAATCCGGGAGCAAATTCGTAACCATAGGTTCGTTGAATTAAAAAAGGAGACCGTCTAAATCAGACGGTCTCCTTTATTTTTAACAGAAAGTTTTAACTCTTAGTAGCTTTATTTCTTCACAATTTTAACTGTTTTAAGCTTTCCTTCTGCTTTAACTTTCAAGAAATAAAACCCTGAGGCAACATTCGACAAATCGATTTCAGAATGGGTATCGTTTATTTTCTTAGTCAGAACAGTTTTTCCGGATACTGATATTAACTCAACTTCATCAATAGCCGAAGTATTGTGTAGCGATAAAGTATGCTGAACCGGATTTGGATAAAATCTGAAATCAGACAAAGCAAAATCTGGTGTAGCAAGCGATCCGTCTACTTTTGCAGTTACTGCAAGACGTTCTTTACTTTCGATTCCGTCAATGGTTTGCGAAGCATAATAGGTAACTCCGTCTACCAAAAGAGTTGTCGGAGACAAAGGCGTTTCGGCAGTTTTACTCGTTTTACCTGTTGAAGCACCTTTAGTGCTGTACCATTTTATATTTTGACCTTCAATGACTAAATCGCCTAAAGTTTGTCCTGCTTTAAAGGTAACAGCGATTTCTTTTTTGCCATCAATTAAAGGAGCCGGAGGATCAATGGTAACCATTATTAAATGCATACAGCCGTTTAGGTCCCTTACCGTTATTTGATACGTCCCATAATTAACAACGGTAAAAATATTACTGGATTGAAAAACAATTCCGTCTAATGAAAATTGATAATTACCTGTGCCACCGGCAGCAGTAACGGTTATGGTTTGATTATTGACAGTTGCAACTGCGGTTATAGGTACAGGTGGAGCCAAACGAATAGCGACAGTCTGATTACAATCGTTAGCATCTTTTATGGTTATAATATGATCACCAGGATTTAGACCCGTAAAAGTTGTGGTACTCTGAAAGGCATTCTGAAAAGAACCTCCGTTTATCGAGAAAAAATAAGGCGCTTTACCACCTGAAGCCCTAACTTCTATTACTCCATTCGAGAAACAAGATACCGCCGAAACAACTACAGCATTTACTACAAGTGGTTCTAAAGCCATTATGGTCGAAGTAAACCTGTAGGTATCATTATTAATATCGCGAACAGTTACGGTATAATTACCGGGCTGAAGAATTAAAAATTCATTAGAAAGGTTGTACGTAGCTCCGTTATCTATCGAATATTGATAAGGAGCTGTGCCACCAATAGCTGTTGCTATTATTTTTCCTGCATTATAACAAGTAGGCTGTACTACAATGGCTGTTGCCGAAAGGGCGTTGGGTTCCGAAATTGTTAACTGTTGTTGAATCGAGGAGCAGCCTTTGGCATCTTTTACCACTACACTATAGGTTCCGGATACCAGATGATTAAAAGTATTGGCGCTTTGTTCTGCAATTATAGTTACATTATTACTGTTCAGAAGGGAATAGGTGTATGGAGCCGTTCCTCCGGTAGCAGTTACGGTTATACTTCCGTTATTGTTGCCCGCAGTTGTTGCATTTGTTAATACGACCGTACTTGTTGGAAGAGGGTGTGGAGCTATGTCAACATTTACGGTTGCATAACAGCCATTGCGGTCCTTGACATGTAACATATGGGGGCCGGCCGTTAATTTTTTTGAAATATTAACGGTCGAAAAGGTATTTAATCCGTCAAAGGAATAGGTATACGGAGCTTGTCCCCCGGTTGCGGTAATCGTTACCGTGTCATTATCTTCACAAGTAAGAGCCGGACTAACAGCTACTGTTGCAACCAGTGAAACCGGTGATGCTATAACAAACGGTATACTGAATTTGCATCCGTTTGCATCCATAACATCTAAGATATAATTTCCGGCATAAGCACCAGAATAAAGAGAACTGGATTGATATGGAAGACCGTTTAATGAATACTGATACGGAACTGTACCTCCTGTTGCATTAATGACAATATGACTAATAGGGGAAGAAGAACAATCGGTGATTGTTGTATGATCAACAGTTGCGGTTAGAGGAACAGGTTGTTGTAAAATGATGCTATTGGTAATTACAGAACAATCCAGTGAATCTTTTACACGCACAAAATAGTTTCCTGCATTTAAATTTGTAAAAACAGGATTGGAAGTGTACGTCACTCCATTATCCAATGAATACTGATACGGTTTTTTACCTCCGGAAGCAGTAACATTTATTGTAGCATTACTTGAGCAATCTATAATTTTAGTAATTACGGCAGTAGCTTTTAAAATGTTTAAATTGTCCAGACTAACCATAACAGTAGTTGTAGTGTTCTGGTTGTCTTTAACCGTTATGACATAGTTTCCGGGAGATAAACCAGAAAATACATTTGAAAAAACGTAGTTTACACCATTATCTATAGAATAGGAATAAGGACCGAAACCTCCGGTTGCATAAACCGTAATTTTTCCTTTAGCATTTTCACAGGTTATTGGAGTTACTACAGCTGAAGCCAGAAGAACAGGAGACTGAGAAATTTCTACATAATTAGGTTGAAAAAAACATCCTTTTGTGTCTATAGTTCGAACCGTATAAGTTCCTACAGGCAGATTATCAAAGGTATTAGAGTCTTGCCAATCGGTAATTATTCCATTATAACTTTCTAAAGAGTACTTGTAAGGCGGTGTTCCACCTGTTGAGGATGCAGTAATCGAATTACCGTTAACAGCAAGTGTTGATTGTATTAAAGTAGGTTCCAATAATGTGATCGATACAGTTGTACGACAGCTATTTTTATCTAAAACATGTAGGGTGTGAGTTCCGGGACCAACATTCCTAAAAGTATCATCAGTTTGAAATTGACCGTTGTCAAGAGCGTAGGTATAAGGAGATTGTCCCTGAGTTACATTTACTCTTACTACACCATCACTGGAACTATTACAGCTTATTGGTAAGATAATCTGTGCTGAAGCTAATACTGGTTTTGCACTTGCGATTGTAATGGGAGCGATAGTTCTGAAACCATTTGAATCCCGAACGGTTACCTGATAACTCCCTGCATTTAAATTAGAAAAGACATTTGAATTTACAAAATTCTCCGGACTAGTCATGGAATATTGATAAGGAGCTGAGCCTCCGGTTGGTGTTACCGTTAGGGTACTTTTTAAATCCGTACAGGTGATAGGAGTTGCGTTAGCGATTGCCGTAAATGGAATCGATTCAGAAATAATGATATTAGAGAACAGTACCTGACCGCCTTGTGAGTCTGATACGATTATATCATAGGAACCATTGACCAGGTTTGTAAATATATTAGACTGAGTGGTAGTTAATGGAGTTCCCGACGACTTTTGAAGTCTATAACTATAAGGCGTGATACCTCCACTGGTCGTAATTGTAACAGTACCTTTGTCGACTACATAAGACGAAACAAGCGGGGTAGGCTCTACTACTGTTATAGGGATATTTACCGTACATTTATTAGGGTCTTTTATAGAAATAGTGTGATTACCATAAGTTACCATTCCAAAAATTCTCGAATCCTGATAACTACCTCCATCAAGGGCGTATTGATATTTTCCATAACCTCCGCTTGCATTAACGGTTACAGTTCTGTAATAATAGGTAATTTGGGCAGTTATCGGAGTAGGATCTTCTAATACTACTGTTGTCGAAACAATACAGCCGTTTGAATCTTTTGCAGATAAAGTATAATTTCCTGCTGGTAAATTTTCAAAAAGATTATTAGAAGAATAAGGCTTTCCATTTATTGAAAAAAGAATAGGCGATTTTCCGTTAGAGGTCCCCACTAATATCGAACCATTAGAATCTCCGTGACACAATATACTTTTATAGGTCGCAGTTATTAGGGGTATTTTTATTGGATCTATAGTGGCAGTTGTAGTAACTACAGCGTTTTGTGCATCGAGAACTTTTAAATCGTAAGTTCCCGCGCTTAAATTAGAGAACACATTAGAATTGCTATAAGTATTTCCGTTATCTATTGAGTATTGATAAGGCAAAGTTCCTCCATTTGGAGTAATCGTAATCGTTCCGGTCGTAATCACGCACGTAATTGGCGTTACTGATGCCGTCGTCGTAAGCGGAGTAGGTTCATTAAGGATATTGATCCCTTTTTGTGAAAGAATACAGCCATGACGGTCTGTTACAACTACTTCGTACGATCCAACGGCTAAACCTGTAAATGGATTAGTTGTTTTAGAAGGAATTGGGTTTCCACCGCTGTCTTTAAGAGCAAAGGTGTATGGGCTAACTCCGCCAGAAACCAGTAGTTCTATTTTTCCTGCATTCGCAGCATTACTATCATTTGTTACAATTGGATTTATAGCAATAGGAGTGTTAAGTAGGCGCATGGTAAAAGGAAGAGAAATAATGCAGCCCGTTGCATCTTTTATTCTTACGGTGTAGTCTCCAACGGTTAAATTTTTGAAAACATTCGCACTTGTAAACGCTCCGTCTGCAATAGAATAGAGATAAGGTGCTTTCCCTCCTGATGCGGTAACCTGAAAAGTACCGTCGTTTCCTCCCTGACAGGTAACAGCTACCATGTTGGCAAGCCATGTCAATGGAGTTAAAGATTCGACCACTATTGTCTTTGAAGCTACACAGCCATTACCATCCCTAACGTATACGGTTTGATTTCCAGGGCTTGGAGTAATAATAACATTGTTTTGCGTATACGTAACACCAAAATGTGAATATTCATAATTAAAATCACCACCATTTCCTGAAATGACGATTCTTGGAACACAATTTACATATTCAACTCTTGCATCAGCCGTTAAAGCGGGATTTACAATCAAATTAAAATAGTTTGTAGTTATGCTTCCATTATGGTCAATTCTGGCATAAATAGTTTTTGAACTTTCCGTACTGCTATAACTTTCCGGATTTGTAATCACATTTAAGTTATCAGTTGCATCTGCAAGACTTAAATGATAACTAACCGTTGTTTCGGCGGGGTTTAAATTGCCAATTAAAAGTGTTTTTTGAGTCGTTAAATTAAAAGAAGTGTCTCCTGCACAATGCTTGATATCATTGACCTGAGCATAAAAATAATTAGAAAACAGTAAAATAAAAAAAAGTAAAGTTTTTTTCATACGTATAGGTTTGTTAATTGGAGCAACAAATATATACAAAAAAACGTACTAAAAATTTCGATACTGGAATCCGGCTTTTTAAAATTTGGAATTTATTATTTCAGGTACAAATAATGATTGTAGTAATCGATAATCGCTTTACCTTCAAGCAAAACGTCGGCCCCAATAATACCCTGAACCGGTTTTGTTTTGTACGATTCTAAAGCTTCATTTACGTGGGAAAGATCAAAAATAACCAGGCTAAAATTAGCATTTTTCCAGCGGCCGAGCTGTAGCTGATTGTGCTTTGAAATTTGTGTTAGCATTCCCGTTCCTCCCGCTCCCGAAGCTTTGGTTTTAGACTTTTTTGCAGTCAGCTCAAAACGTTCAATACTCTCAAATCCTACACAGGAATTAGAGGCCCCGGTATCTAAAATGAAATTTCCCGAAACACCATTGATTTTTGCCTTAATTGATAAATGCTGTGTTTTGGTGACTTTAAATTTTATTTTTTTGTATTTCTCTTTTTTGAGAACCTCGTGAAGATTTTCCATTTTCGGTACTGATTGAAAATCAAAAATAAACCAATTGCGGCCAATAAACTAATGATATAAAAGATATAATTTGGGGATTTTTCTTCTGCCGAAAGAGCACCGTAATACACAAAAGAACTCCAGTAATAAGGAGATTTTTTGGCATTCGAAATGGATTTGTCCTGTAAAAAAGCAAGTTTGGCGTTTGCATTTGCTTCAAAATAAGGCAGACCGTTTTTGATGTTTTTATAAAAATCAGCCATAAAAACTGAGGTGGTGTAATCATTCACTTTCCATAACGAAAACAATAAATTCTGAGCTCCCGCAAACTGAAAACCTCTTGCCACGCTCATCGCACCTTCGCCTTTGTACAACTTGCCGATTCCCGTTTCGCAGGCGCTTAAAACGACTAAATCAGGCTTAATATTCAGATTGTACAATTCCGAATATAAAATTTCCTGATCGTAGAACCGGATGCTCGCGGGCGTTTCGACATCACCAGAAGAGGCGTGAGTACTTAAATGTAAAATGGAATAACGATTGGCGTTACTCTTAAAATTGGAGAAAGTAGCTTGGGAGTTCTCTAAATAGTTTCCTTTGAAATTGCTTCTGATGGCTTCGAGTTCTTTCTTCGAATAGCGCAGTTCAAAAGGAGTATTTTCGAAAACAGGAAAAACGCCCAAAATTGTATTTCGGGAATGTAAAACCGGTTGGGCATTGAGATATTGGTTTGCTGAAGTATTGTACGCAATCCTGAAATCATTTAACAAATAAGGCATTTTGGCAAAATTTGTCGTTTTGGATGTACTTGTCAACAGCGCTTCAAAAGGCAGGAAGTTCAAAATACCGTCAGGAACAAGGATGAGGTTTTGGTAAACGGTATTTTGAGGCAATCGTAACAAATCGTATACTTTTTTGCCATAGTAATTGTATCCCGAAATATCATTTGTAATGGCCGCTGCCGTATTGAAATAATTGATGAATTTTAGAATATATGGCATTGCTTTATGAGCAGTATAAAGGTGATGGAGACTGATCCGGTTATTTTGCAGGGTGAAATAGTACAGGTTTTCGGCCCCCATAAAATAGTACACCAGCACCGCTTTGTCTTTCTCTAATTTGGAGAACAGCGCTTTTAAATCGCAATTGTCAGGAAGTAAATTCGGGTTTTTAGATTGCATTTGCTTTAGGGAAAGCATAAGCTCATTTTGTTTTTGAATAGCCTTATTTAGACTTGGAATATGAGCCGAATCGCCTTTTTGCTGTTCTTTTACAATCAAATTGTTTAAACTTTGAAGTTGCTGTAAAAGCAATTTCTCCGCTGTCGTTGCCTTTTTGATGTTCGATTGATAACTCTTTAAAACCCCTGATTTTGTTCGTTCAGCCAATTGAAATGCGTCCTCCAGATACTCCGTTTTATTTTCCTTTTGAAACAAGCGATCATAAATCGAAAGACATTTTTCGGTACGATGGCGGGAGCGTATCTGAGCAATTATTTTAGAGTTTTCATAAAGCGTAATGTTCATCAGCAGCTCTTCGATATAAAGAGAAAGCTGGTACGATTGCAATGCTTTTTTAGGCTGATTCTGACTTAAAAAAACCTGTGCCTGTAAATCGAGGGCATCAATTAAAACCGTTTCGGCATACAGTTGATTTTGATTCGGCAAAACCTCTTTGGCCTGATAATCGGGGATCAATAGTTTAAAAATGCTTTCGATCTGACCGGTAGTTTTGGCATGTTTTCCCTGATCAAAAAGCAACAAAGCCTTTTCATAATACAGTTTCGCTATTTTTCGGACGTGTACATGAGGCGCTTCCCGTAAAAGCTTCTCCGCTTTGACTAAATAAGAATCTGCCGCTTCAAATTCGTTCTTCTGCCGCTTAAGCATGGCCAGATTCCGATACGAATTCGACAAAGTTTCGGATTGGTTTTTTTCGTTTTTCAGATAATTTACAGAGGACTCAAAACTGTTTTCGATTTTTTGATATACCTCAGGACGCATCAAACCTTCCGTTGAACTCAACAGGTAATTGTTTCCCAGATTATTGAGCACGATTCCTCTCTGAACATTTGTGAGTTTTTCGGTTTTTAGTATTTGTTCTAATAAATCAATGGCCAGATGAAACTTTCCCGAACTCTGATATACATTGGATAAATTGAGGATTGCAGCAAATTTTTGCTTTTGGGCATCGGGATAGGCGGGAGTTGTATTGACAATAAAAAAATACTGTTTTATCGTATTTTCGGCACTGTCGTAATCGCCCAAAACGGTGTATAAATTTCCTAAAGGTTTCAGGCAGTATTCAATAATATCATAATTGCCAAGTTTGTTTTTCTGGTAAATCTGCCAGGCTTTTTCGTAACTCGCAATAGCGTTTTCTGTTTTTCCAAATTGATTTTCATAGTAGGCTTTATTGCAGTTTAAAACTACAATGGCAAGTAATTCGTCTTTGGTTTTTGACTTCGGATTTTTCCAGAAAGCGACCTCGGTATTCTTTAAATTTTGTAACGCCTGGGCCGAAGGATGTCCAATAAAAGAGTCAATTGCTGTATATATTTTATCTTCCTGACTCTGTCCTAAAACATTCAGATTTAAAAAAAGGAAGATTAAAACATATAAGCGATGTAAGTTCATATAATAGAAGATGCAGTATTACGATCGTCTGTCTGAGCGAAGTCGAAGACCTTTATTGTCGGGAAGCCTTCGACTTCGCTCAGGGTGACATTCAATGGCGAATAAAAAACATTTAAAACTTCCAGATTCCATAAAACTGAAAATAATTAAAATTCTGTTCAAAATTAATCACATAACGTGCCCCGAAACTGGGTCCAATTCTGGCAAAACCAGCGGTTAGGTCAAACAAAACTCCGGTTTTTAAATTCACAAAACTGTTCTTTACCGAATTGGATTGCGTTCGGGTATTAATCAGAAACTGATCTGTACCACCTTCAAAAGTTTCAATTTTTTGGGTTTGGTTTTGTTCTGACGAAACATCAAAATTGGCCTGGATTCCGGCGCCAATTCCGATATAATTGTTAAGGTTATACCGAATTAATACCGGAATTTCCCAGTTTACATTTTTGTTTTCGGTTGTCGTGGTCGTGCGTTGCAATTGCTTTACACCATTTGCACCTACTACAGTCTGATCGATTATTGTTAGTCCGCTTTCGTATTTGTTCAGGGCATTAAGCCATTCTGCCTGCCAGTAAAAGCGATAGGACTTAAAAGGCGAAATAGTGGCACCCACAAAATAGCTTGTCGATTTTTGAAGATCAGGATACACATTATAACCTGCTTTTGCTCCAATTGAAATTCCGGGCAGGAATCGGGTGGTAGCGTAGTTGGTAATTATAGGTTCATTTTTATCGAAAATAATAGCCGTTCGGCTTCGGGTTTTTACTTTGTGAAAGTCTTCGCCAAATTTCATCGAATATTTTACAAAGCCTTTTGTACTGTCTTTCTCGCGTACATTTTTCTGTTCGCTTCCGGGTAAGTAAATGTTTTTGAAAGTAAAAAAGATTTGATTTTTTTTGATAATCGTATCCAGGCAGCTTGTTGTTGGAACTTCGTTTTTTGGACAAATGGGGCATTTTGGATACATGTCTTCAATCTGGAAGGTTTTTTTGTCAAACATATCCGGGATGTCCGTTTCAAGTCGGATCATTCGGGCAGGACCTTCACCGTTGTTTTGAAAGCGTGTTTTAAAGTTTACTCTTTTAAAACGAACCAGTCGGTAATTCATCAAACTTCCGTTAGATCCCATTTTATTAGGGTCGTGGGAGGTTACGATCTCCATTTCGAGATTCTTTATTTTATGATTTTTATAACTTCGGTTCGGAACAAAAATACCACGCATCGTAACCGTTGCGCTGGTGTCTTTGATCATTTCGGGAGTTGTTTTAAAGGTGTAAAAAACATTTCGGGTTTCATTGGGGTTGGCCTCATCAAACTCGATGACCGAAACATTATGATAGATTTTATTGGCATCCAGCAACGATGCATCGAGGTCTTCTTCGGTGGTTGTATTTCTGTATTTTTTGGTTTTAAAGGTGTTTTCGGCAGACGCAACATAATTTTTAGAATCGTCCAGATCGTCAATACTTGCTACTGTTTTTTCTTTTACCTCACGCTCGTTGGCATAGGTGCGAAAATCAACCAGCTCGAAGTTATTGTCCTTAAATTGTTTCTCATTGTAAAACAAATACAGTTTTCCGCTTGAAACATAATTCTCAAGATTTTGATAACTTACTACAACTACCATTTCCTGTTCGGGAATAGGATCGCAATTTTTTAAGATCGCAAATCCGTTTTGATCGGCTATAGAGGCAATGTCTTTATAGTTGGTATCGGTAAGATCATTTACGGCTACTTTTTTGGGGCGTGTTGCCGGAGGTTTTCCGTTGTCGTAATTGTTGGTCACAGCAAGTCTGGTGGTATAGGTGTCCTTTTTTTTGTAGACATGTTTGGGTTCCGCTTCTTTGCTGTAATGTCCGTCGCCGAGCTCCCATAAATAAGAATAGCTGGGTTTTGGAGCTCCCGCAATCGGAATTAAAGGCGGAGTTTCGGGTTTATACGTAACCGCATTTCCGTTCTGAATGAAAACAATATTGGCTCTTCGCGTTATGGTGTCTTTTACCTTCGTTTGTCCCATTGCGAAAACAGAAAGCAGCATCAATAAAATAGACGATAGTGGTTTCATAACTAGAGGGTTTTAGTCCTGATGGTAGCGGCATCCTTTTGTATCGGGGTTCGGTACAAAAGATACAGCGGACAGCAGGATTAGCTTCTGAAAAGCATCAGAATTAATTTGAAAACTGGATTAAATGTAAAAAAAAGTGATGAGCAAATCACCACTTTTTCTTAAAAAGAATTTTGTAAGTTACTGAATAGCATTGATTGCGGCTACCAGTTGGGCTTCGGTACCTACAACTGTTTCGGCAAGTGTAAAGGTGTACACATCATTTGCTGCAACGGTTACGGCCTTGATTGCGTATCGCCATTGACCATTGTCTTCGGTTGCAAAAATCACATGGCATTTTAAGCCAATCGGAATTTGTCCGTAGTGCTCGCTGAACAATCCTGCTGCGGTGTAAGTGTCTAATTTCGCAAGTGCATTCCCTTCGCCATCGTAGGACAGGTAAACGGCACTGTTGGTGTTGTTGTAACCATCTGGAGCATCAACCAACAGTGTAGTTTTTGGTCTTGGGTCGCTGTAAAAACGGTCTACGTTGGTCCATCCAAAGTTTCCAAAAGTCACAAAGTAATTGGTTCCTTCTCCCTGAACGCCGCCTTTACCGCCGGTTCCGTCTGCATTTGGTTTAGGCACTTCCCAGGTCAGTTCGTCATTTTGATCGATTACTCCGGTCCATAAAGTCATGGCATTGTCTACACCATCTGTTAGGGCAGCGGGAACGATCATATTCATAGGGCAGGAAATTTTAAGTTCGACTCCGCCCTGAGTCGCTTTGATGAAAAACTCACCACCCGAAATCAAGAGGTTTTTCTTTCCGTCAGGCATAACTCCCATCGTAGGTTTGTTGGTAACCAGCATCTTTCCTTTGTCAAAAAGTTCAATGTATTCAATATCCACTGCTCCTGTTACCGCGACTCCGTTTTTAGTCAGACAGTCGCCGTTGAGGGTTAATTTTACTCCTTTGGCCGAAGTCACCGTTACCACACCGGTTCCGGCAGTAATGGTAAATTTTTGTGTAGCCGATTTTACCCCTTTGCTACTGATGCTTTTAAAAGCGGAAGCTGAAGGCGGCAAAACAAGATTATCGTCGCTGTCGCCATTGTCGCAACTTACAAAACTGATTGCCAGTAAAAATAAAAGTCCGATTTTTCTAAAGTTTGTGTTCATGATTTCTAATTTTTATAAATCTGTCCTGATGATCAGGTGGTTTTCAGATTTCGGTTGTTAATTATAGTTATATCAATTTGGGTTTGATATTGTTACCCTTGCTGTTGAAATTTATTTTTGAATTTGTTGAGATGTGGTTATATCAATTCTTTTAAACAATTGTTACCCTATTTTTTGTATTTCAAAATTTATGCAGAGAGGCACTTGTCTTCAAAGAGATTACCGTCCTCATCTACGGCAACGAGAATGTTTGTTTTTCGTGAAAGCCTCACCATGCAATAGAGCCATACGATAAACCAAAGTCCAAAGGTGATACAGGTAAGAAAGAGATGTAAAGGATGATTGATTGCTTTTTGTTTTTTGGATAAAACAACATACGGAAGCTTCTCGTTATGCTCCACAATCACAAAACCATTTCGTGTTTTGGCAGAAATCATTTGGTAAAATTGATCTAAATTCTTTTCGCTTACAAGTTGACAGGTTTCCATTTTTCTTGATTTTTTGATGGTTCTCAGGACTTTGTCCCGACAATTTTCAGGAGTCCTTTGGTGTTATATCAACTTGATATGTTAATTGTTACCCCTTTGTATGAAATTTATTTCCAATTGTTTTTTAAATTAGCTACAAAAAGGTTTTTTATGGTTAAGGCTAAAATTCATCCCGATCAAATGTATATTGATGGCATTGCTGCAAATAACTCAGTAATCATTCAGATCATTTACAAAAAATTCGTTCCTAAAGTGGTGATGTTCGTCATGAACAATTCCGGAGACAAGGAACATGCTCAGGATGTGGTTCAGGAAGTTATGATTTTGCTTTTTAATCAGGCCAAGGCGAAAACCCTGCAACTCACTTGTCCCTTTGATGCTTACTTTTTTTTATTGTGCAAAAGGAAGTGGCTTAACGAACTTAAAAAAACAGCGAACAAAGGGGTAACAATTAACGAAGATGCAGTATCTATGAATGAATCTGCACTGGAATTAATTGGTCAAACAGAAGAATTTGATGAAAAACAGCAGCTTTTTGATGCGATGTTTCAGAAATTGGGAGACAAATGCCAGGAGTTGTTAAAGCTTAGTTTCACCACTAAAACGATGGAAGAAGTTGCGGCTAAACTCAATGTAACTTATGGGTATGTCCGTAAGAAAAAATCGTTGTGTGTGGGCCAGTTGACACAGTGGATTCAGGAAGCTAAAAATTTTAATTCGCTAAAAAATTAAGGAATCATGAACGAAGAACGCTATATATTATTCGATCAATACCTTCAGGAGGAAATGACTGTTGAGGAGCAGGATCGTTTTGAGAAACAATTGTCTGAGGATCATGAACTGGCTTCGGAGTTTGAAACTTTTAAAGAAGTACAGTCACAGCTTAGGAACAAATTGGGTCATGAAGAAGAAAGAGAAGCTTTTACAGCAAACCTTACCCAGATTTCAGAGAAACATTTCAATGCCAACAAGCCTAAAGTGGTTCGAATGCGACCTTGGTATTTTGCGGCAGCGGCATCGATTATTATTTTATTCGGACTGTTCTTTTTTGATTATAATGGGACTCCTGAATTTGAAGATTTTAATCATCCGGAAACAGCTTCTTTTGTCGAACGTGGTGATACAGACGAAACCTTAAAACAGGCTGAAAAGGCTTTTAATGAAGGAAAATATGTATTGGCAATTCCGTTTTTTGAGGAATTGTTAAGCGAAAATAAAACGGCTGAAATGCAATATTTTTACGGAATTTCTTTATTGGAAGAAGACCATTATAAACCCGCAGAAGCCATTTTTAATGAACTAAAATCAGGTACTTCTGTTTATAAAGAGAAAGCCAAATGGTATCTGGCACTGTCTAAACTAAAACAGAAAGATTACAAGGGTTGCAAAGAAATGCTGCAGACCATTTCGCAGGATTATGAAAACTACGATGATGTTCAGGAACTGCTGGACGATTTGGATTAGTTGTTTGTTAAAATAGAATCAAACCCGACAGGTTTTCAAAACCTGTCGGGTTTATTATTTAGAAAAACAGGTTTTTACGTAAAGCCGTAAACGAATCCGGAATTTTAGTTTTACATTCGGCTGATTTTTTTTTACGAGAATTTACCAAAAAACAATTTCAACCTAACCAGTTATTTACATGAACAAAATTACTTTAGTTCTTCTTATTGTATGCACTCAAACGATCTTTGGCTATGCCAAAATTACCCAAACCGAAAAACTTGCTGCGACCTGCAAAGTCTGGGGATTCTTAAAATATTACCACCCTGCAGTTGCCAGTGGGAAAACAAACTGGGATGAAAAACTTTTTGAGGTTTTGCCCAAAGTTGAAAAAGCACAAACCAAAGAAGAGTTTTCTGCTGTAATAGAAAAATGGATTGAAAGTTTGGGAGAAGTACCCGCTAATACACCAGCGGCTTTGGATCCAAAAACTGACTATTTTACTAAAAATTTAAATTTAGAATGGGCGCAAAAAGGGAAACTGTTCACTAAAAGCCTTTCTCAAAAATTGAAATTTATTACAGAGAATAGATTTCAGGGCGTGAATCATTATGTAAATCAAGAGGGCGAAAATGTGCGTTTGCAGTTTGTTAACGAACCAGAGTATACTGATTTTAAATGGACAGATAAAAATTTACGTCTTTTGGCACTATTTCGTTTTTGGAATTATATAGAGTATTTTTTCCCGTATAAATATGTAATGGATCAGAATTGGGACGAAGCGCTTACGGAGATTCTGCCTCATATCGAGACTCCTGCTTCCGAAAAGGAATTTTTATTGGCCATGCGTGAAATATCGATAAAACTTAACGATACCCATGCCGGGACCAGTAGTCCGGATATGATTAAATATTTGGGCGGAGAGAAATATATTCCTTTTACAGCTAAATTTATAAATGATAAAGCTGTAATTGTTGCGCTGGCAAATGATTCGTTAGCCAAAATAGACGACTTAAAAATTGGCGATATTATAACAAAAGTGGATGGGAGCACAATTGCACAACAATTAGCAGCGCTTTCAAAATATATGCAGGGATCTAATAAAGCTGTAGCGACTTATGTAGGAGGTTTTATAATGTTTACAGGAGATACAGATGATTTAGAAATCGAATTCATTAGAGATAATGTGACATCAACAAAGAAAATACATCGTTATCCAAACGGAAAAATTAAAAGATCGCCACCCAAAAAAACTGCAAAATGGGAAATTCTGGCAGACAATATTGGTTTTGTAAGGATGAGCAAAGTGCCAAAAGAGGAAGTTGCAAAGATGATGGAGGAATTAAAAGGAACACAAGCGATTATTTTTGATGTCAGAAGCAGACCACTCAATACCGATTTTTTAGTCAGTGAATATCTAAATCTGGAGCGAAAACCAATGTTAAGATTACTTCAACAAGACTTAAGCTACCCTGGCCGTTATTATTTTAGGAATGATATGGAAGAATGTGGTAAAAGCAATCCCGATTATTATAAAGGTAAAGTAGTAGTTTTGGTAGGTTCAGGAACTCATAGTTTTGGTGAACAAACCGTAATGAGCCTTCAGACAGCACCAAATGTTACCATTGTAGGTACTCAGACATCGGGCTCCGATGGGCCAAATTATGAGTTTAGTATTATCAACGGATTTGAGTCTTCTTTTACTTCAATGGGTGTTTTTTATCCAAATAAAAAAGAAACGCAGCGTATTGGGATTGTCCCGGATATTAAGGTAATCCCAACTATTTTGGGTGCTCAACAAGGTAAAGACGAAGTTTTCGATCGCGCTTTACAGTTTGTTAAAACAGGGAAATAATTTAGTATCGTATACCGATTCAAACCCGACAGGTTTTTAAAACCTGTCGGGTTTACTATTTTGTTCAGTCAGATAAACAGTACAGCTATAAAAAATCTGTTTTTATCCGCGTTTTCACGAAGTGAATCCGTAAAAATCGGCGTCTCCTGGTTTTTAAAACCTGTCGGGTTTATTATTTTGTTCAGTCAGATAAACAGTACGGATATAAAAAAATCCGTTTTTATCCGCGTTTTCACAAAGTGAATTTGCAAAAATCCACGTCCAATTTTTCCTCATTTCATTCAAATTGGGAAAGTTTTTAATATTATCGTAATTTTGGGCCATTAAAAATTACAACAATTGAATTTGAAGACCATAATTACCGATACACATACACATTTATATTCTGAAGAATTTGATCAGGATCGCGACGAGATGATGCAAAGAGCGATAAATGCCGGAGTAACCCGTTTTTTTATTCCTGCTATTGATGCCGCTGCAACACCGTCTATGTACGATCTGGAGCAAAAGTATCCCGATTATGTATACCTGATGATGGGGTTGCACCCTACCTACGTGAAAGACAATTACGAAGAAGAGTTACAACATGTGGAAAAGGAGTTAGCCAGACGAAAGTTTTACGCCGTTGGTGAAATCGGAATCGATTTGTATTGGGATAAAACACATCTTAAAGAGCAGCAAATTGCTTTTAAAAGACAAATTCAACTGGCGAAACAATATAAATTGCCTATTGTGATTCATTGTCGTGAAGCTTTTGATGAAATATTTGAAGTGCTCGAAGAAGAAAAATCAGCGGATTTATTTGGGATTTTTCATTGCTTTTCAGGGACATACGAACAGGCACTTCAGGCGCTCTCTTATAACATGAAATTGGGAATCGGTGGAGTCGTAACCTTTAAAAACGGAAAAATCGATCAGTTTTTAAATCAAATCGATTTGAAGCACATTGTTTTAGAGACTGACTCTCCTTATTTAGCGCCAATTCCATACCGTGGAAAGCGAAATGAAAGCAGTTACTTAGTAAATGTTATTGCCAAATTAGCCGATATATACGATGTTTCGGAAGAAGAAATTGCAGAGCGAACCACTCAAAATTCGAAAGACGTTTTTGGGATTTAACCCATACCTTACAATAGTTTGATTTTTTTTTGTTCTTTTGCCCACTTAAAACCAATATAAATAATGCAGAGATTTGATGCCATTCGACCGTTTTATGATTCTGAAATAAATGAAGCACTTCATGATGTTGTCAATCATCCGATGATGAAAACCATGATGAACTTTACTTTTCCGGAAGTAGCAGATGAGGTTTGGAAAGAGCAGCTTAAAAAAACACATTCGATTCGTGATTTTCAATGCAACTTTATTTACAATACCATACAAAAGGTTTTAGAGAAAAGTTCAGAAGGGCTTACCACTTCGGGATTTGAGAAATTAGAAAAAAACACCTCTTACTTATTTATCTCGAATCACAGAGATATTTTATTGGATACCACCTTATTAAATGTTTGTCTTTTCGAGCATGGTTTAGTCATGACGGCATCTGCAATTGGAGACAATCTGGTAAAAAAAGCATTCCTGAGTACTTTGGCAAAACTAAACCGAAACTTTTTGGTTTTAAGAGGTTTAACGCCAAGAGAAATGTTGCAGAGCTCTAAATTATTATCGGAGTATATCGGACAATTATTGCTTCGTGAAAACCGTTCGGTTTGGATTGCACAAAGAGAAGGGCGTACCAAAGACGGAAATGATGAAACTAATCCGGGAGTCTTGAAAATGATCGGAATGGGGTCTGATGAACCGAATCTGATGGATTATTTTAAGAAATTAAAAATCGTTCCGGTTTCCATTTCATACGAATACGACCCGACAGATGTTCTGAAAATGCCACAGTTAATGGCAGAAGCCAATAATGAGGTTTATATTAAAGAAAAAAACGAGGATTTCATGACCATTTTAAGTGGTATCATGGGAACTAAAAAAAGAATACATATTTCTGTTGGAGACGTTTTAGATACAGAGATCGATAAGATTGTAGCAGAAAACGACAATGCCAACAAACAAGTGCAGGCTTTGGCGCAGGTTATCGACGATTCGGTTTTGAAAAATTATCAATTATGGCCAACGAATTTTATTGCTTACGATATTTTAAACGAGACCAATAAATTTGCTCATTTGTACAAAGAAAGTGAAAAATCATTGTTTGAGCGTCGTTTAGAAATGCGTATCGGAAGTGATAACCCAGTGACAAGACAAGGATTTTTGGCTATGTATGCCAATCCTGTTGTCAATAAATTAAAATATCAGGATGTCATCTAAAGCTAAAATACTGCTGATTTATACCGGAGGAACGATCGGTATGAGCAAAGATTTTGAGACGGGCGCACTTAAAGCGTTCAATTTTGGTAAATTATTGCAAAAGATACCCGAAATCAAACAATTAGATTGTGAGATCGAAACGGTTTCGTTTGAAACTCCTATTGATTCTTCGAATATGAATCCGGAAGAGTGGACAAAGATCGCTACTATTATTGAAGAAAATTATGCTGCTTACGACGGGTTTGTAGTACTTCATGGTTCAGATACCATGTCGTATTCTGCTTCGGCATTGAGTTTTATGCTCGAGAATTTAGCAAAACCGGTAGTGTTTACGGGTTCTCAGCTTCCAATAGGAGACTTGCGTACCGATGCCAAAGAAAACCTCATTACAGCCATACAGATTGCGTCACTTCAGGAAAACGGAAAGCCGGTAATCAACGAGGTTTGTTTGTATTTTGAATATAAACTGTATCGCGGTAACCGAACTTCAAAAGTAAATGCAGAACATTTTAAGGCATTTACAGCACCAAATTATCCTGAATTGGTAGAATCAGGAGTTCATTTAACGTTAAACAGACACCTGTTTCTTCCTGCAAATACAGACGGAAAACTACTCGTTCATAAAAATTTAGACAGTCACGTTGCAATCATAAAAATGTTCCCGGGAATGAGCGAAGTGGTTTTGGCTTCCATTCTGGCAATTAAAGATTTAAGAGGAATCGTTCTGGAAACTTATGGTTCCGGAAACGCCCCAACAGAAGACTGGTTTTTAAATCTAATCGAAAAAGCAATTCAGTCCGGATTACACATTGTTAACGTTACACAATGTTCGGGAGGAAGTGTCAATATGGGACAATATGAAACCAGTACTGCTTTGAAATCTCTTGGAGTGATCTCAGGAAAAGACATCACTACAGAAGCAGCCATTACAAAATTAATGTACTTGTTAGGACAAAATATTCCTCAGGCCGAGTTTAAAACGATTTTCGAAACGGCTTTACGTGGGGAGATTTCTTTATAAAATTCCAAATTTTTTAAATTCCAAATTCCAAACTTTACGTTGATTGTTTTCTTCGTTTTGGAATTTGGAATTTCTATTTTGGAATTTTAAAAGTTTGGGATTTGCAGCTTTACAAGATTGGAATTTGGGATTTAAAAAGATTGGAATTTGGAATTTAAATTTTAGTCTTTGTAACGAACCTCACAGGTTCCAAACTCCTCCTGAGTACTACGGTTTTTATAATATACATAAACAAGTACCGAAATAATACACACTACACCCTGAATGGCCACTGTTTCTCGGGTTCCGATAATGTGTGAGACATAACCAATAATCAAACTTCCCACAGGAATCATTCCCTGATATGCCATCAGATAATAACTAATACTTCTCGAACGCATATTTACCGTACTTTGCGTCTGGATATAAATGTTGATTGATGAGGTTTGTGCCATCATTCCTATACCGCTCAATGCCATACAAATAAGTGCTACAGTTAAACTATTGGAATAGGCCAATATGATAATGCTAAAGCCCAGTAATAAGCTTGCTGCAATCATTATTTTGCCCATATTGTCGGCTTTTTTAAGGTTAGCCAGATAAATAGCAGATAGTATTGAACCAATTCCGGCGGCGCTTTCAAACCAGCTGAAAGTCTGCGCATTTCCGTTAAAAATATCTTTGGCAAAAACAGGCATTAAAGTATTGAAAGAAATAACAAATAAACTGCTGCACATTAACATCAGAAGCATTTTGGCCATCTCGGTTTCTTTTTTTACATAATCCAGACCTTCCAGAAAATCATCTACCATTTTCATTTTATCCGTGGCCTTAATATGCGGTGTAATTTTCATCAGTAACAGCGAGATCAAAACCGGAATGTAGCTTAAGAAATTGCCAATAAAACAAATATCTTCACCATAATTGTGCAGAATAATTCCCGCCAAAGCCGGACCGGCAATTCGGGCAAAATTATTCAGGGTAGAGTTTAGAGCGACGGCATTTGGTAAATCCTCTTTGTTGTCGACAATATCAATCATCATTGTTTGTCTGCAGGTCATGTCAAAAGAATTGATGATTCCCTGGATCAGACTTAAGGCTAGTATAAAGTTGATGTTGTATATTTTCAGGTAAATCAACAGCGCCAAAGCACCCGCCTGAAGCATGGCCAAAGATTGTAATAGAATCATAGCGCGATGCCTGTCGTAGCGCCCAATAATACTTCCGGCTAAAGGAGCCAGGAATAGGGAAGGTATCATGCTTAAAAACGTTGCTAATCCCAACAGGAAAACCGAACCGGTAACACTGTAAACCATCCAGCTTACGGCTGTTTTTTGAAGCCAGGTTCCAATTACAGAAACAGATTGTCCGTAAAAGAATAACTTGAAGTTTTTTGATTTTAACGCTTGAAACATGATGCCTGATATTTTTTTTACAAAGTTCGGGATTATGATTTCATTAGAAAAATTAATAATTTTACTTATAATAAGTAATTAAACTTATCAATATGGAAATTTATCAGTTAGAATATTTTATCAAAACAGCAGAAGTACTGCATTTTACAAAAGCGGCCGACTTGTGTTTTGTAACGCAATCCGGCTTATCGCAACAGATAAAAAAACTGGAAGAAGAACTCGAAATGCCTTTGTTTAAAAGGATCGGAAAAAAAGTGCAGCTTACGGAAGCCGGTGCTGTTTTTCTGATTCACGCCAGAAAAGTTATTGAAAACGTAGAGAACGGAAAGCAGGCTATTGAAGATTTAAATGAAATGATTGGTGGTGAACTGCGAATCGGGGTAACCTATATTTTCGGACTTTTGATTCTGCCTGTTATCAATACTTTCGCCAAACAATACCCCAACCTGAAAATTGTGGTCGAATACGGTACCACAGAAGCTTTAGAACAAAAATTACTGACGAACGAGTTGGACTTGGTTCTGGTGATTTCGTCGCATGAAATAAATATTCCTGTGGAGAAAGTTCCTTTGTTTACTTCGCAAATGGTGTTGGTAGTTTCGAAAACACATTCTTTAGCCACTTTAGACAAAATTGCATTTAAGAAAATAGAGGAAATCCCGCTTGTTTTGCCGGGGAAAGGTTCGAATTCAAGGGAATTTGTAGAAGATTTATTTGCTAAGAACAAAATGAGACCGAAAATCTCGATCGAACTCAACTCGATTCATGCCTTGTTGCAAATGGTTCAGGATAGTGATTGGGCTACAATAGTTGCCGAAAAAGCCCTAAAAGGCTGGGATGATCTCAAAGCCATTCAGATTACGGGCGTGCCCACAAAAAGAGAGTCGTTTATGCTGACCATTGGAGGTTATCAAAAAAAGGCTGTAAAACTATTTATGGAAGAATTTAGAAAAAGTATGTAAAGTAATATCAGATTTTGTTTTTCTAAGTCAAATTTTTTTATGTTCTTTGCAGACCAATTTAGAGAGGTGTCCGAGTGGTTGAAGGAGCTAGCCTGGAAAGCTAGTATATGGGTAACTGTATCGAGGGTTCGAATCCCTTCCTCTCTGCAAAAACAAGCAATGTATTTTGCTTAAATTTATTAAAAGCTAAAAAAACCGGTAAGTTATAAACTTGCCGGTTTTCTTTTTTTACACCAGTACCTTATATCTTAGATTTCCTTAAGGTTGTCCTTGTAAGTACGGCCTATGGGCAACTCCTTGCCATCTCTGAGCTGTACCATACGTGAATTGAATGATACGATGTGGTTTTTCAAAATCAGGTATGACTTATGTATTCTAATAAAGCCCAGATGACGGTGCATTTCTTCAAACTTTGCCATACGTTCCAGGACCATGTATTTTTTATAACGGGATACAATTTTGAGGTATTCTCCAAAACCTTCTATCCAAAAAATATCATCCAGTTTTACTTTGTTTACAATATTGTCGGATTTAAACATAATGTAATCTTCAACAATGTTTTTAGACTTTATAAAGCGGTGGTATTCTTTGGCTTTTGTAATGGCCTTTTCAAAACGCTCAAAACTTATGGGTTTTATAAGGTAATCTACAACATCAAGCTCAAATGCTTTGGCGGCATGCTGTTCTTCAGCGGTTATAAAAATACAGAGCGGCTTGTTGTGTGTATTTTGCAGTAATTCTATTCCGTTGATGCCGGGCATATTAATATCCAGTATCAGCAGATCAGCTTCATTGTGCTGCAAAAAATCCATGGCTTCCTTTGGGTTGCTGTAGGTAGCCAGCAACTTTATGTCATCCGTTTTGGCACAATATTGTTTTATCAGCTCCAGCGCAAGGTATTCATCGTCTACGCCTACAACCTGCAATTGATTCATAACTTTATTTTGAGAGTAGAAAAGTACGTTTTATTTGATAATTCATCAAACAATTCATAATTTTCTGTGTATTCCATTGCAAGTATTTTTTTCAATGCAACCAGTCCCATTCCGTTATATCCTTTATTATTGCTAACCTGAGCGTGCTCCGGTACAGAGTTTTCTATCCGGAACAACAAGTTATCATCGATTTTATCAAACTTCACAACAATATAGGCATCTATAGCGGTTCCAATGTCTGAATGTTTAAGTGCATTCTCAAAAAGGGTAAAATATATAGAAGGAGGAACCTCTACCTGTTCCTGGGCTTCACTGTCATTTAGCTCAAATACGATATTGAGTGTATTGTTGTACTTGAGCTGGTACAAACCCGCAAGTGCCTTCATTATTTCAAACTCTTTGTGTATGGCAATCGTTTTTTTATCGGTTTCATATATAACATATTGCAGCAACTGACTTAGCTGTAGTATTGCTTCGGTCGTATTAGCATGCTGGCTGTAACTGCCCGCATAAATATTATTAAGGGTGTTGAGTAAAAAGTGAGGATTTATCTTTGACTTCATAAGGTTGAGGTCGGTCTCATTTTTTTTTACCTCAAGGTCAAGATAGTCGTATTCTATTAAAAACTTATGTTTTGATATTCCCAAAAAGGAAGCTACTAAAATCACTATACTTTGCGAACTGTATACGCTTATCAAAAAAAGCGTTTGGTCTTGTGCTACACCGCTCCCTTTTGAAAATTCAGGCTCAGCGAGCAGTCGTAGCAATGTTGTGGATATAAATAATATCAGGGCATACAACAGGTATTCAGGATACTTATTGGTTTGATAATAGGCGGGAACTAAATAGGCATAACAAACAATATACAAGGCAGTATTGATCGTCATAATAAATAGTATCCTATACAACGCAAAAGGCATTTCGGTAAAATAAAACATTGAAATTATCAGAAAGGAGGTATATATCACAAAAAATAAAACATGTTGAAACCGGATAAGGTTTGTCCATTGTTTTTTCATGAGGCTGCCTATAATCTTTTGTTCAAACAGTAATCTAAAAGCTACAAGGAGGATAATGATGTTTATTAGTAAAACCATACTTTTTTGTGTTAAAAATTATTCACCCTTTAAAATTATATCATTTAAAATACAAATATCATTATTTTAAAGTATGCACTTTGCGTTGTTTGTTTATTAAATGAGTCGTTCGTTGAAAATTAATTTTTTGAGAAAATCAATCCTATACTTTTACCTCAGACAAATAAATTAACAATTTATCAGAATGTATAGAATTTATATATCAATCATGTTTTTTTTAATGCTTTTTTCTACGAAAGCATCAGCACAACAAGATAATCTTAACATGTGGCTGCAATATACAATGTCGGCAAAACTGAGCGAAAAGTACAGCTTTACAGCCCTTTCTCAATATCGTGCATACGATTTGGTAAAAGATTCACGTCTTTTTTTAGTTTCGACCTACTTGGAAAGAAAGTTAGACAACGACCTTTATCCAGCTGTGGGTTATATGTTTTTGGTACTTCAACCCTACACAAGTCTTACCGATAAAAAGGTACGTTATGAAAACAGACCGTTTCAGCAGTTAACAATCAAAAGCAAACTGGGGCGTACTACATTACTACACCGTTATCGTGTCGAGGAACGTTTTTTAACCAATCCTGATGATTTTGTTTTGAGACTGCGTTATCTCATATCGTTAAAAATCCCATTGGGTAAAGAAAAGGGAAATAACCTTTTGTATGGCATTCTAAAAAATGAAATTAGGATGAATGTGGTAAAGGAGGAACAATTTGACAGCAACAGGATTACAGCCGGATTGGGTATTAATCTCGGTAAACAATCAGCAATAGAACTTTCATTTGTCAATCAGGTAAGTCCTGATGATACAAGCAACTATGTATTGGCGGGTTTTAGAAACTCATTTGACTGGTCGGCTAAAACAGAAAATAATTAAACTTAAAAATATAGAGTCATGCTTACAATCTTAGGATTTTCAATGATCATTGTATTTATGTACCTGATCATGACAAAGCGCTTGTTTCCGTTAACGGCGCTCATACTTATCCCTATACTTTTTGCCATTTTAGGAGGTTTTACTGCCGATCTTGGTTCGATCATCATGGAGGGTGTAAAGAATATTGCTCCCACCGGCATTATGCTTATTTTTGGGATACTCTTCTTTAGCATAATGATTGATGCCGGATTATTTGACCCGCTGGTAAACCTGATATTAAAGTTTGTAAAAGGTGATCCTTTAAAAATAGCCGTGGGTACTGCCTTGCTTACCATATTGGTTTCACTTGATGGTGATGGTGCGACTACCTATATGATCGTTGTGGCTGCAATGTTGCCCTTGTATAAAAAACTGGGCATGAATCCGCTTGTTCTTGCGTGCATTATAATGCTTGGTGGCGGGGTAATGAATATACTGCCTTGGGGCGGGCCTACAGCACGTGCGATGACCACTCTTAAAATGGATGCGTCAGAACTGTTTATGCCAATGATCCCAGTCATGATTGGCGGTATACTATGGGTACTATTTGCCGCATTCTGGCTCGGGCTTCGCGAAAAAAGAAGAATTGCTCGCGAAGGTGACACGAACAAGTATCTTATAAACGAGGAAGAAGTTATTATAGAACGCGAGCTCAGAAGGCCAGGACTGATATGGTTTAACCTTCTGCTTACTATCCTTCTGCTGGCTTCCATGATGTTTGATGTACTGCCATTGGCCGTTTCCTTTATGATAGCATTCTGTATTGGGCTTATCATTAATTACTCCAAAGTAGAGGAACAGCAAAAAGTATTGAAACTGCATGCGGGCAACGCCCTTTCTGTAGCATCGATGATATTTGCAGCTGGTATTTTTACAGGCATACTTTCGGGTACCGGAATGATGGATGCTATGGCCGCTTCTATGATAGCAATGGTGCCCGATACTTGGGGCAGTGCTTTTCCGGTTATAACAGCGGTAAGCAGTGCACCGTTAACCTTTTTTTTAAGCAACGATGCTTATTATTTTGGGATACTGCCATTAATTACAGAAACCGGTATACATCTAGGCGCTACAAAGTTAGAAATAGGAGTGGCGTCCCTTATCGGTCAGGGGGTTCATTTGTTAAGTCCGCTTGTACCTTCTACCTATCTTTTGGTAGGTTTGGCAGGTGTTGAGTTTTCTGACCACGTAAAATTTACTATAAAATGGGCTTTGGGTTCATCATTGGCTATGCTTATTGCGGCGATGCTTATCGGGTTAATAACTTTTTAAAATTACCTTTACGGAGCAATTTAATGAGTAAGGTTTAAAAAATGAATACCACACAACAACAACCGGAAAGTACTGGAATACCGCAAAAGTATTTGAAAAATTTAGCAGCTTATGTCACACTAGCATTGCTGTTAGGAATTGCTGTAGGTCACTATTATCCCGAACAGGGTATTCAGCTGGATTTTTTAGGAAGTGGATTTTTATACCTTATTGAACCGCTTATACAGCCCATCATATTTTTGACTATAATTATAGGCGTAAGCAGTATTGACAATCTTAAAAAAGTGAGTCGTGTAGGGCTTAAGGCGCTCGTTTATTTTGAAATAATAACTACTCTTGCCATGATAATGGGCATAATGGCAGCATTATTTATAGAACCCGGCAAGATAGAAAAAAGATTTATCGATGCAGCCCTGCCCAAACATTTTACAGCTACCGAATCACTTGATGGCGGCTGGTTTAACTTTATAATACTGAATCGACCGCTGGTATTGGTTTTGTTGGCAGTCATAACAGGTGTTTTGCTTAGCCTTTCGCCGGGTCGGGCAAAGTATGTAACTGCCCTGCAAAAATTTATGACCTTTTTGTATAAGATACTGATGTACCTGTTTTTGCTTATACCGGTTGCTGCTTTTGGCGGAATGGCTTACGCAGTATCGCGATTTGGCATACATAGCCTGTTGCCTTTAGGGAAATTGCTGGCGACTACTTACATAACCATGGCACTCTTTGTATTTATAGTACTGGGGCTTTTGCTGAGGTATTACAACATAAGTCTCTGGAAGTTTCTGAATTATATTAAAGAAGAACTGCTTATTGTTTTTAGTACATCATCATCCAGAACAGTGTTTCCTTTAATTGTTGCAAAGCTTGAAAAAGCAGGGTGTAGTAAAGCTGTAGTAGGTCTTTCAATACCGTTGGGTTATTCTTTTAACCTTGCGGGTGCGTCTATATTTTTGCCCGTATGTACCTTGTTTGTTGCTCAGTTGTTTGACATCCCGCTTACTTTTCACGATATTATAACTATAGGGTTGGTTATCATGATTACATCAAAAGTGGCATCGGGAATACCGGGATCTGGTTTTATCGCTCTTACCATAACATTTACAACACTCAATAAATTTCCTTTAGAAGGCTTGGCACTGCTTTTCAGTATTGATAAGTTCATGAACGAAGCTCGTACCATAACTAATTTTATAGGTAATGGGGTAGCCGTTATTCTCATTTCGAAATATGAAAATGATTTTGAGCCAAACCCCGAAATTGACCTTTCAATATCAAAATAATAAACAAGCCATAAGGCACCATTCTTTAAAATAATACAAAATGACTGAATTACTTACTACGATTAATAGCCTTTGGCAAGATATTATTGCACATCCCGGTACATCACTGGCAATTATTGGAAACCTTATTCTTATTGAAAGCTTGCTCTCTGTAGATAATGCAGCCGTACTGGCTACAATGGTAATGGATTTGCCTGAAAATCAGCGTGACCGTGCGCTTAAGTATGGTATTTGGGGCGCTTATTTTTTTAGGGGTGTTGCCATGATATTTGCTTCGGCACTTATTGCCATTTGGTGGCTTAAGCCTATTGGTGGACTTTACCTGCTCTATCTGGTGTATTCATGGTATAAAGACAAGCAAAAAGAAGGAGGCGAAGAAGAAAAAGTAAATAAGGAAGGTAATTGGTTATACCGTGTAACAGTAGGCTCAATAGGCCATTTTTGGGCTACTGTTTGCCTTGTAGAGCTTATGGATATGGCCTTTTCAATAGATAATGTCTTTGCAGCTGTGGCCTTTACGCCAAACATCATATTAGTATGTATTGGTGTATTTATAGGTATCTTGGCGATGCGTTTTATAGCACAGTGGTTTGTGGGGCTTATGCAAAAATACAATTTTCTGGAAACCGCAGCTTTTGTAGTAATTGCCATTTTAGGAATCAAACTGGCGTTGTCCTTATATGAACATTTTTATCCCGAAACAGCATTCAGTAAATTCTTAGCAAGCCATGCTGCAGATATAGGAATCTCAGTCCTTACCGCTGCTGTATTTTTTGTACCGATACTAACCAGCACCTTCTTTAATTTTCCAATGAAAACCAAACCAGTTGCTCATAAATAAATTATAAGCTTATGAGCGAAGAGTAGTTGAAGAAACTGGTATAGTCGTAACTGTATCCAGAGTTCGAATCCCTTTCTTTCTGTAAAATAAAAAATCCCGCAATTTCATTTTTTAAAATTGCGGGGTTTTATTTTTGAGATCTAAACAAAAAGATCTTTTTTTCATATTATTATTTTCCTGTTGGCAGCAAAGAGTTGCCTTCCAATGACCAGCCAAAAGGAATATCTAAACCAAACCATTTAAGTGAAGAATAAGCAATATCGGTCATTTTTGGCACTTCACCAGTAATTGCTTTTCCGCATTTTAAAGGATCGGTACCGGAAGTCCAGGTTGGATTATTGCTTAGCGACATAGAAATATTACTTGGGCTTGAATCGGTAAAAATATTTCCTGACCCCGTATCTCCTTTCCAATACCCTATCAGGCTACTGTAATCAGGATGAGAAGTGGTTACAGCTGTGCACATATTATTTAAAATGGAAGATTCGGGCAGGGCTTTGTTCCAGATACGAACTTCCGCTATATTTCCATTGATGGTTCGACCGTAAGCTAAAGTTCCGTCCTGACCAATTGCAAGCGGGAGACCTGAAGATAAGCTTCCGAAATCGCTACTGATAGCTGCCTGATTAGCAAGAGCACCGTCTTGGTAAATTTTGAATGATCGGGCTGTACGGTCTACTACCATAACCAGATGGTGCCATTTCCCGTCGTTAATCGGATAACTTCCCTTTAAATCCATTCGACTTGATCCGGTTCCAATATTTGCCCGCCATGAGGCACCGTCGCCTGCAATTACAAACCCCGGATTTGATCCGGACGCCCATTTTTTGTTTGAAACAATAGCGGGATCACTTGAGAAACCGGATGTTTTCACTTTGCATTCGACTGTGAAATCTGAAGTTCCAAAATTATAAAGAGGATTCGTGGTTGAGGCGTAAATTTTGTTAGAGTTGAAGTTTACAAATGATCCGGTTATAGAGGTTTCAGGATCGGCTTGTTGTGTAGGGAAATCTTTGTTGTGAAAAACAGTAAAAATATTTCTCTCCTGATAAGACGAACCACCATGAGATTTACCAACTCCACCGTGATCAGTGGAGACAATTATCAGCCAGTCTTCATTAGCATAGGTGGATCTGCTTTTTAAGGTATTTAAAATTTCTCCAATATAAACGTCTGTCGTTTCAATAGCGGCTTTATATTCAGGAATGCTTCCCGAAAATCCGTATGCATGTCCTGCGTGGTCAACATCATCAAAATGTAGAAATAAAACATCAGGGTTATTGTTTTTGAGGGTATTTACAGCTTCGTTTTTTACCTCCAAATCGGTTGCAGGTGTTTTTTCTACATCAATACCATCAATTATATAATTATTAATAGGTTTCCAGAATGCAATAGATACAGTGTTCAGGGCAGGATTCTGGGTTTCAAGACGTTTTAAAAAACTGGGATAAAGAGCAAAATTTGGAGTTGAAAAAGAATTGTCGGTAACGCCATGTTTGGATGACGAAACTCCCGTAAGCATCGTAGACCATCCGTTTCCGCTCCAAGTAGGAGAGTTGGTCAGAGCATCAAAGCTGTAAACAGAATTGTTGAGCAGGCTTTTAACATTTGGAGTGTTCGAACTCATTAAGGCATCACCTCTGCACCCGTCTATCCCGATAAGGAGCAGTTTTTTTGTTTTTGGGGTCAACGACGGTTCTGATTTTTGATCAGAGTGATTGTCGGAGCAGGAATAGTTTAAAAATAGAACTATCAGGATCGCGATAGAACCAAGTAGGGTTTTTCTGTTCATTTTCTAATTATTTTAAAGGGCTAAGTAACTTTACTAAACTGCTGCAAGTTCGGTATTAAAAAGCGCTTTATACATGATAAAAATCATATTGCATTGAAAAACAGCCTGTTGCTTTCTGTGGTTTGGATAGCTATTGCTCTGAAATTGTTAATTGCTTTTTCAGAAGAGTTTCTCTGGGAGTTTTTCGTTTGGAATGAAAATATCACGGTAAGTAGTTTCGATTTTTCAGGATGGCAATTTCTATTCGTGCCGCTTCTGAGTGTACCTCAATTTACACACTATATTTTAGATGGCTTTATCTGGAAATCTAAAACCTGATTCCAATAAGATAAAAACCTCTTGTGAAAATTAATTCACAAGAGGTTTTATTTTTTTTACTAGATATATCTAAATGTTTTATTACTTGGATTTAGAAAGGGAGTCTAATTTTTCGATTTTTTCTTCCAGAACTTTAATTTTTTCATTCTGTTTCTCAAGTTCAATTATCTTTTTGTTTTGCTCTATTACATAAAGAGTTAATTCTTCGATTTTCTGTAAAAACTTTGAATTTAGATTACCTAAATCAGCTCCGTTTTCTTGCATTTCTTTGGCAGTAGCAACTTCTGGCAGATGTTTTTCAGTTTTTACAAATTTTTCCAGTTCATTTAAGGGTAACAATTTGTAATTTTTTTCAAAAACAAAATCTGCCCCATCTAAATTTACTTTAATTTCATTAGCTCTAATCGTTCCATTGACATCTAGTTTGTAACTGGCATTCTGCTGACTGGTTTTTCCAATCAAAAGATTGCCATTTGCTATGTAATGATTTGAACTTCCGCTAATTTTTAGACTGCCTGATGACTCAATATTATTTTTAGAATCGAGCAATGTGATCCATTCTGACCAGGTATTTTCGTTGTAAAATGCTTGTCGATATCTAATTTTTGAGTTATCCCATCCACCAAAATTTAATTGACTGGTCTGATGATTGGCAAAGCCATAAATTTCCAAAATAGTGCCATATTGTGTGGGGCCTCCAGTATTGTAACTATCCCATAATTTTAATGACATTGGACTTATTCCTGTTCGCGGAGGTGCTGAAAAATCATTTCGATGAAGGTTAAAAGTTAATTCTTCGATTTGAGAATAACCGCATATTGGTAGTACAGCAAGAAATAAAATAAGGTGTATTTTTTTCATTTTAAAGAGGTTTATTGTTTGTTAACATCAAAAGTAATATTTTATGCTAAAGCTTAATCTCAAACAAACTAAAAGAGCCCTCTTTATAATGTTCCGGTAATTCACTTGTCCATTCGATAGTGCTGATACCTTTGTATTCGAAACCACAGCTGGTGTAATACTTGTTTATTCTTTCGTTTCCGCTGTGAGTGTCAAGACGAATGTACTTTTTGTTGTTTTCTTTGGCGTATTCTTTTGCCCAATCGATAATTTTTTTGACATACGATTGCCCCCTGAATTTTGGATTTGTAGCAATACGATGTAGATAAATGGCAGGATCGGCACTAGCTTCTTTCCAGATAATGAGATCATTAAAAGTAAGAACAAATGTACAGGCTACTTCCTCTCCTTCTTTGATGATAAAATGACGATTCTCGGCAATTTCTGTTTCTATAAGAGTCCTTTCAAAACCTCTCCAGCTTTTGTTGTTGACCGTTTTTTGATACGATGTAGCTGCATTGTAAAGAGCAAAAACGGCATCGATATCTTCATTTGTAGTTTTAAAAAATTCCATGATTGAGGGATGTACTGTAGATTAATGAATTCTTCAAAGGTAAATCTTTAAGCAGCGTAAAGCCCCATGAAACATCAGTTTTAACTTTTTTTAGGAACATCCAGCCATACTACATTTTGTTCGGATTGATGCTCCTGACCAATAATATCCCGATACAATTCTGGCCTTCTTGCTTTTATGTAACGATTGCCACCAGCCTGAGTACATTTTTCAGGAGTGAGTATTGCGGTTGTAAAAGAGTCATCAAAAGAGCGGCATTCGGCCAAAACATCTCCAAAAGGGTCAATAATCATCGAACAGCCATTTTTCAGCTGATCGTCGTCCATACCGATTGGGTTAGAGAATATAGCGTAAATAGCATTGTCATAGGCTCTCGCGGGCAGCCATTTCATTAGCCAGTCTCTGCCTTTCATTCCGTCAAATTCCAGTCGGAGAGAAGTAGGATCGGCTTCGCGGTTTTCCCATAGTTGTGGAGCAACAAAACCAGCACCCGGTCGGGTAGAGGGCGTACACATGGTAACATGCGGCATGAAAATGATCTTGGCCCCTAAAAGAGTGGTAGCACGAACATTTTCGATAATGTTGTTGTCGTAACAGATTAAAATTCCACATTTCCAGCCTTTAATCTCAAAAATACAATAACGATCGCCCGGAGTGAGGTATGGGTTTATAAACGGATGCAGTTTTCGGTATTTGGCAACTAAACCGTTTTGGTCGACACACACATAAGCTTTGAACAAATTATCGTCTTCGTCTTTTTCAAAAAGACCGGCCAGAATCACGATGTTATTGTTTCGGGCAATTTCAGTCAATTTCACGATGCTTTCTCCACTCGGAATTAATTCTGCCAGGTCTAACATTTGTTCTTTTGATAAATGTCGTGCAAAAGTATAACCGGTTACCGAGCACTCGTGAAACGAAATAACATCACAACCCTGACGCGCTGCCTGTTGCGAAAGTTTTTCAATTACAGCTAAATTATACGTTTTGTCACCGCTTTTATTCTCGAACTGAGCGGTGGCTATTTTTAGATTTTTCATAATGCGTACTATTGATTTGAGACAAAAGTAGCACTAGTCTTATTTTAGAAATTGTACAAAACCGACATTTTAGAAAACAATAGGTGGAGCGGTTTTGAGAAGATTATTGGTTAATTTTCCGGTATTGTTTAGATACTCTTTTGGAGTTATTCCGGTATGTTTCCTGAATTCTTTGATCAGATGAGACTGGTCCGAAAATCCGGCATTGTAACAAAGACTTGTGAGATTGGTATCGGCAGCTTTGTCTTTTAGTAACTTTAAAAAATAATGCAGTTTTATAATGTTTCCAAATTTCTTCGGATTTAATCCAATAGATTCCTGGAACTTCCTTTCCAGATGCCTTTCGGTATAACCAGTATGTTTAGCCAGCTGTTTTACATTAAAACTTCCTTTGTGGGCAGTAATGAAACGAATCGAACTTTCTATGATTAATTGGTGAGCCCCCTTTTTGTTAGCAATATAGGTACTGAAAAAATGATTTAGTAGCACAACTTTCTTTGGAATCGTGTAGTGTCCGGATATTTTTTCCTGAAGAATCAAACCGTTCTGCTCAAAAATGTCGTCAATAGAGATTATCGCATCCAGAAACTCATAAGCCGGAATTCCCAGCAATTGGTGCATCCCGTTTGGCTGAAAAACAACAATCACTAAATTGATTTCACTATCCGAATAAATGTCTTTAAATCCGGTAAGCTGTCCGTATAAAAAAGAATCAGGTAAGTGGTTGTGTACTCCGCAATCATTAAAATCAGAACTGAGTTTGCCTTTTAAGGAAAATACAATGCCCGTATTACCATCAGAAAACAAGCGAAGTTTTTGTACAGCCATTTCATTATGATCTAAAAAAAGATAATGTTTAATGTAAGGCGATAATTCTTCTGATGGTGAAATCTGCATGGTTTAAAGAATTGATGGAACGCAATCTGTTACGGTCAATTTTAGAAGATCATTTTTGATGGATAACGAAATAACTTTTGATAAAATTAAGGATATTTTTTCAATTATGGTTTTTTGGTTTCCTTGTTGGGGCTGCTTTTTATAGTATTATTTAGTCTGTGGAAGAGCTCAGAATATTAATTCTGTAAAGCCACTCTTATCTTGGGTAAAATACGTTCTGCATATAAAGTATAAGCTTTGGCTGAAGGATGTAAGCCATCTCCGGCTACGAGCTCAGGATTTGTCAGACCTTTACGTGAAATATCAGTTATCGAAACAAAAACAATAGCATTCTGTTTGCAGTAGTTTTCGGCAAAGCTATTGTATTGATCGATTTCGCTTGAAATTCGCTCACCTTGTCCACCCATCTGTACTTCTCCAAAACGAGTATAGGCATAATCGGGTATTGAGATGACAATTACCTTTTTTTTATCTCCTTTTGCCAGAACAACTGCTTTGTTTACGAGTTCTGGAAATTCTTTCTCATAGATCGAAAAACTTTTCCCCTGATACTGATTGTTCACTCCAATAAGAAGGGTAACGATATCGTAAACAGGATCGGGATTTTGGGTATTTATTGCCGAAATTAAATTAGTAGTGGTCCATCCGGTGGTTGCAATAACTTTTAACGAGAAGCTGGCTTGCGGATAAATTGCCGTTAAACTTGATTTTAACTGTTCAGGAAATCCACAGGTTTCGCAAACACTTTGTCCGACGGTGTAGCTGTCTCCAAGAGCCAAATATTTTATAGAACCGGTAAGTGGGGTAACTGGAGCGACAGGAGTTTCTGAAGTCGTTTCGTCAGCACTACAGCTCAAGAGGAATATAGAAAGGGTAACAATAACTATTTGTTTGAAATGCAGTTTCATAATTTAGATAAATTAAATTTCGGCCCATTTTAAACAAATAGTTACGTTAAATAGCTTGATTTGGTTTTTAGACCATCTCTGTTTTCATCAGAATTTCTTCTTCAATAGCGTTCCAGAGTCCGATACGTTTTTCTAATGCCAGAATCGAAATTTCTTCCACTTCTTTCCATTTTTGAGCATCATCTTCACATAAATCAGTTATCATCTGCATGGCCATTGGTCCGTGTTCGTCGGCATCCAATTCGATATGTCTTTCAAAATAGTATAAAAGTTTGCTTAAATCGGTTTCAGGAAGGTTTTTCTGGAAATTTTTCAGGATTGCCGTGAACATACTCGGAATTAAATCTTCTCTTCCAAAAGTAAATGCCGCAGCAATTTGATGCGGTTTTCCTTCTTCAATTACTCTAAAAGTAAAATCTAAGAAAGCTTTTGTATCAGGATGTAAGGAACTTTGTTTTATGGCAACAAAAATATTGTGCAGCGAATTTACTTCAGCCAAAAAGGTATTGATTCCGCTTGTATCGGCGCCACAATCTTCCATGGCTTCAAGATACATTTCATAATGACTTTGTCTTTTTCCATCAATACTTAAATCTGTTTCTTCTGCCAAAACAATTTCGTTGATTAAGTATCTTGTTTCCGGATTTTTTGTAGCAAACCAAGGCGTAGAAGTACAGGTAAGCTTAGATTGTAATGCTTTTAATAATGACATGAAATCCCAAACAGCAAAAACATGAGTTTCTAAAAAACGATGTAAGTCATCAATGCTTTGGATTTTATTGTATAATGAATGTTGTAAAAGTTGATCTTTTTGAGGTTGAATGCTATTGTTTATAGTTTCAATATTCATTTGCGTATTTTTTTTGTGCAAATATAAAAAGCTTCCCGTTAAGAAGAAGCTTTTTGTATTGGTTTTGTATATATTTTAATAGATGTTTATGATTTAAATGCTGGAATTCCAGTTACATCCATACCGGTTATCAAGAGATGAATGTCATGCGTTCCTTCATAAGTAATCACACTTTCAAGATTCATCATATGGCGCATGATCGAGTATTCGCCTGTAATACCCATTCCGCCCAACATTTGTCTTGCTTCACGTGCAATGTGTATGGCCATATCCACATTATTACGTTTGGCCATTGAGATTTGTGCAGTAGTAGCTTTTCCTTCGTTACGTAAAACACCTAAACGCCAGGTTAATAATTGCGCTTTTGTGATTTCGGTAATCATTTCGGCTAATTTTTTCTGTTGCAACTGCGTTCCTCCAATTGGTTTCCCAAATTGAATTCTTTCTTTGGCATAACGTAAAGCAGTGTCGTAACAATCCATAGCAGCTCCGATGGCTCCCCAGGCAATTCCGTATCGTGCAGAATCTAAGCACCCAAGAGGTGCTCCAAGTCCCGACTTATTAGGTAATAGATTTTCTTTAGGAACTTTTACATTGTCAAAAATTAATTCTCCGGTCGAAGAAGCTCTAAGTGACCATTTATTATGGGTCTCAGGAGTTGTAAAACCTTCCATGCCGCGTTCAACGATTAAACCGTGAATTCTTCCTTCTTCATCTTTTGCCCAAACGATCGCAATATCTGCGAAAGGAGCATTTGAGATCCACATTTTGGCACCATTTAAAAGATAGTGATCTCCCATATCTTTGAAATTAGTAATCATACTTCCCGGGTCAGAACCATGATCCGGTTCTGTCAAACCAAAGCATCCCATAAATTCTCCGGTAGCCAGTTTGGGTAAGTATTTCATTCGTTGCTCTTCATTTCCATACTTCCAAATAGGATACATTACTAGTGAAGATTGAACTGAAGAAGTCGATCGAACACCTGAATCTCCACGTTCTATTTCCTGCATGATTAAACCATAAGAAATTTGATCCAGACCTGCACCTCCGTACTCTACCGGAATATAAGGTCCGAAACCGCCAATTTCTCCAAGTCCTTTTATAATTTGTGTTGGAAATTCTGCTTTTTGGGCATATTCTTCTATAATAGGAGAAACTTCTCTCTTGACCCAGGCACGTGCTGATTCGCGAACTAATTTGTGTTCGTCTGTCAATAAGTCATCTAGGTTGTAATAATCCGGTGCTTGAAATAGGTCTGGTTTCATTTTTGTTAGTTTTATTATACAAATCTACGTAATATAAATATAACAAAATACAGTTAAATTGTTATATTTTTATAAATACTGAAGAAGAAAAATAGTATAAACACAAATTAATTTTAGTTTATTGCGAATTTATAAGCTATTTTTGAGATTCAAAAACAAAATGAATGAGGCTGATCATCTCTTTTATACTCTTTTTTGTTCTGAATAATACCTTTTCTCAAGAGAAAAAGGTTTTTACGGAACAGGAGTACTTAATATTGCAAGACAAAATTCGACTAACGGCAAATGCCAATGTTGACAGTTCGATTGTATATGCTAGTCAGTTGGCGAAATCCAATAGTAATAAACATTTGGCTTTTGCTAATGCAGCATTGTCTTATTTGATTCAGTTAAAAGGAAATACAGCAAAATCTAAAGAAAAATACCAGTTAGCCTTAAAATCCTTAGAAAAAATGCCCGATGGGCAGGAAAAAACACAGCTTAGGTCCTACTTGTACAATTATGCCGGATTATCCGAATGGAAAAGGGAGAACTATAGCGACGCCATCGAAAATTACCAGCAGGGCATAAAGCTTTCGATACAGATTGACGATATTATTCAAATTGTAAAGTTTAAGAGTAACATTGCGGCTATAAATGTTGCTGTAGGTAATTACCGGCTTGCGATAAAGGACTTGCGGAGTCTTAGCGAATTTGTTGATAAAAACGAAAGCGTTTATACCAAACAGCAATACCTCAATAATAAGAGTAATATCAATCTTAGTTTAGCAGGATCATATGAGAGTTTTTATATGAAAGATCCTAAAAAGAAGATTTTACTGGACTCTGCCGAGTATTTCTATCAAAAAACCATTAGTTACTCTCAAAATTTTCCCGACAATAAGATTGTGGCAAAACTTAGTTTAGGTAATATTTACAGCGAATTAAAAGAGTACAAAAATGCCGAAAAGACCTACTACGATATCATCTTTTTGGCCAATCAAAACAGTATGCTGGATATTTTATGTACGACTCATTACAATTTGGGGGACTTGTATTTTAATATCAAAAAGTATGATAAAGCATTGGTGTTCTTTAAAAAATCAGACTCTATAGGCAACATTACTAAAACGAATCAGGTTGATCATCTGAAGTCCAATTACTATCAGGCAAAAATTTACAACATCCTTAAAGAGCCTGAACTGGCCTATAAACACTCAAAAATTTACCTGGATAATTACGAAAAATCGGAATCAAAATTAAATGATGAGGTTTTAGAAGTAAATTACAAACTTGGCGTTGGTGATTTGACTAACGAGATGGTTACCATTCAGGAGAAATACAAATACGACGTTTTTCTGAACAAAGCGCTAAAAGTATTTTATGTCGTTTTATTCATAGGAATTGTCTTTCTGCTGATCAAAAACATACGCGATAAAAATAAGGCGCATAAAAAGATGAATGCTTTAATTGAAGAGTTCAAAGCTAATTTAGAAAAGAAAAACGAGCCCGAACCGGAACGAGAGACCATTCTTGAATCTGAAGAAATACAGTCTAAGAAAGAGAATGTCAATTTAAGTATTGATGAGGCAAAAGAGAATAAAATTGTAGAAAAACTGTTGGCTTTAGAAAGTAAACAGGAATATTTACATGCCGATTTTACGCTGCCATATGTGGCTAAAAAAATAAAAACCAACACCACCTATTTGTCTTATGTCGTAAACAAACGATTTGGTAAATCTTTTGGGGAATATTCAAATGAGCTGAAAATTAACTATGTGATTAATGAAATGATAACAAATCATATGTATCGTAAATATTCAACTCAGGCCATTGCCGAAAGTGTTGGTTTTAAAAATGCGGTATCTTTTGCTAAATCATTTCGCAAAAGAACTGGAGTGTCCCCAGCTCAATTTGCGAACAATATCTAAAACAATTTGTTTGAATCAAGGATGCCCTTCAACATCGGTACTTCCTTTTCCGTTCCCTCTGATAGTATCACCAGGATCGTCACCGCCCCCAATTGTTTGTTGTTCTCTTCTTGATAATTTTTCGTTTTCAAAATTTTTGAATTCTATTTTTTTCGTTTTCATTTTTTAAATATTTACTGGTTGTGTAGACCCTTTTCCATTACCTCTGTTAGTATCATTGTCACCTCCTCGAACAGCTTTTTGTTCTTTTTTTGAAAGTGTATTGCTCGTAAAAGCTTCGAAATTTAGTTTTTTATTTTCCATTTTGTTAGAATTTTAGTTGTTAGGTAGATCCTTTTCCATTTCCTCTGATGGTATCACCAGGAATACCAGATTCTTCTTCTCCTCCTCCTTTAACCGTTTTTTGTTCTTTTTTTGAAAGTATATTGTGGGTGAAATCTTCGATGTTCAATTTTTTATTTTCCATTTTTATTAGAATTTTAATTGTTAGGTAGATCCTTTTCCGTTTCCTCTGATGGTGTCACCAGGAATGCAAGATTCTTCTTCTCCACCACCTTTAACCGTTTTTTGTTCTTTTTTTGAAAGCGTATGATGGGTGAAATCTTCGATGTTTAATTTTTTATTTTCCATTTTATTAGAATTTTAGTTGTTAGGTAGACCCTTTTCCATTTCCTCTGATAGTGTCACCAGGAATACAAGATTGTTCTTCTTCTCCTCCACCTCTAACCGTTTTTTGTTCTTTTTTTGAAAGTGTACTAAGGGAGAAATCTTCGATGTTTAATTTTTTATTTTCCATCTTTTTTTGATTTT
This sequence comes from Flavobacterium sp. N502536, assembly GCF_025947345.1. Classification (NCBI taxonomy): domain Bacteria; kingdom Pseudomonadati; phylum Bacteroidota; class Flavobacteriia; order Flavobacteriales; family Flavobacteriaceae; genus Flavobacterium; species Flavobacterium sp. N502536. Next base: position 2,029,094 of record NZ_CP110011.1, read on the forward strand.
TAATGATTAGTTAGACCCTTTTCCGTTGCCTCTAATTGTGTCTCCAGGAACATTAGAATCATCTCCTCCGCGAACCGTTTTTTGCTCTTTTTTAGATAGTTTTTCTAATTGAAAATCTTCAAATTTTTGCGCTTGATTTATCATGTTTGTTAGTATTAGGATTATTGATATACCAAAACTATATAAAAAGGAAAACGCTTAATCGAGAATAGGCTTTTTGGGCTTTTTAACAAAATATTTTTCAATTAAGTAATTGATAATCAATTACTTAATTGTTTCATTCAGACTGATATAATTTATAAATTGTATGTAGTATAATTAATAAAATGTGTACTACCAGCGCTTTTTTCTCAATAAAAACAACAATATTTGCAGTGTAATTATGATTTTAAAGACTCGAAAAGATGTTAAAACTTGTCCAAAAATTTCTACAAATAAACAAGTACTCGGAGATCAAAAATGAGTTTAAAGATTTGTTTCTTTCTCATCCAAATTATCCTAGTTTATTTGCGATAACAGATTCTCTGGATTTACTGTCTGTAGAGAATGCTGCGATAAGAGTTCCGAAGGAGCAAATAGTAGATTTGCCTTCAAATTTTTTGGCTTATTTCAAAGAAGAGTTAATATTGGTTGAAAAGGCAAAGAATTTTGTTCGAATCAATACAGTGAAAAAAGGAAGTCATAAAATGGCGTATGAAAAGTTCTTATTAGATTGGAATGGAGTTATCGTGGCAATTGAGCCAAACAATGTTGTTGCGAGAGAGAATTTGAAAATGGAGTTCAGCTGGTTGAAATATGGTTTACCGCTTTTGTTATTAGTGGGATTGTCATTTTTTTATAATACTTACAGTTCATTCAGCCTTGTTTTTTTAGCGACCTCTATTTTAGGGTTTATTGTAAGCGTTTTTATTGTTCAGGAAAAATTAGGGTTTAAGAATACTATTGTTTCAAAACTTTGCAATTTGAGTTCAAACTCGTCTTGTAGTTCTGTTATCAATAACAAAGAAGGAAATGAAAGTAAATGGATTAGTTTTCCAGACCTGCCATTAATGTTCTTTGGGGCCAGTTTGATTGCAATTTTGGTTAAACCATTAGAATCGTCAATTTTTGTTGGTTTTTTAAGCTTATTGGCCATACCGGTTATAGTGTCTTCGATTTGGATTCAAAAATTTGAGATTCAAAGATGGTGCGTAATGTGTTTAATGGTATCTGCTTTGATTTTTGTACAAAGTGTGATATGGTTTGCGTCAGATCTGTTTACGTTGAGTTTTAGTTTTGCCGAAATTTTTCCATTCTTGTTCTCGTTGGTACTCTTGGTTCCGATCTGGGCAGTTTTGAAAACAATCATAACCAGCATTTTGGGAACGGAAAATTCGCTTAAAGAGATGAAAAAGTTTAAAAGAAACTATTCTTTATTGAACTTCTTATCTAAAAAAGTGCCTCATATAAATGGACTTGAGGATTTAAGAGGCTTGAATTTTGGAAATAGAAACGCTGCTGTTAAACTATCGGTAATCATTAGCCCTAGTTGTGCACATTGTCATAAAACATTTCAGGAGGCATTTGATTTAGTCTTGAGATTTCCGGATAAGATAAACCTGAATGTGTTGTTTAACGTGAATCCTGAAAATATCGATAACCCATATAAAGTAGTTGTCGAAAGGCTTTTAACCATAAACAGAGCTACACCAGGGAAAACAGTGGAAGCGATTTCAGATTGGCACATTAAAAACATGAGCCTTAAAAAATGGTTGAAAAAATGGCATGTTGATTCAGTAAGCATGATGATCAGTCAGGAGATAAACAAACAATACGAATGGTGTGCTAAGAATGATTTTAATTATACACCGATTAAAATTGTAAACGATAAAGTTTTTCCGGCAGAGTATGAGCTGGGTGAACTAAAATATTTTCTGAACGATTATATTGAAGAGAAAGAAACTAAAGAAACGATGGTTTTGGAAAAAACAGCGTAGTATTTAAGAAATAGTGACAACAGACAGAAACTTCAGCTGTCTTAAAATGACTGAGGTGCGAATTCAAAAAACAAAAACCTTTAGTTATGTTAAAAATCATTTTAAACTTAGAAGGTGCTCAAAGGCTAAGTGCATACGAGCAAAAAGGGATTGTTGGAGGACAGCCGATTAATCCGCCGAAAAAATGTTGTGTTTGCCCGGGTAAAGGTTCGTCTACTCTAGTAGCCTGTGATTCGATTTGTTCGAATGGTACAATACCGGCAGTGCTTCCGGATTGTTTATAGTCCTAAAAGGATAAGAAATGACGAAAGTTGTTTTTGATATTAATTTTTAGCGTTTTAATAGAAGTATGAAATAGCCTTTTTTAGAATTTAGTCATGTTTTTTTTAATTTGTAGGCGCTCGATCGTGGAACATTGAGCAAATTTCCCGACATTGATGATTGGTGTAGGGATTCTTAGGAAATTGGTCACTGTGTTGATTTTAATTGGTTAGGGTTAACCAGTGCCATGTCCTAAAGAAATTATATTTCTAATAAATATGTTTTTAAATACTCTAAACAGAGAAGATTAATTTCTTCTCTGTTTTTTTTTGGTTTATTTTTAGGTGTTTAGTTCATTTTTGATTTCTGTATCTTAAATGTATTCGTAAAGTCAACGGAGAGATTCAGAGACAGAGGTTTAATTAGCTGAAATGTATAAGTGGTAGTTTTAGTAGCAGAGGTTAAAAAAACGGGAATAAAGGCTCTAAATGATTTAATTGGTTTAATATTGTGATAGAGTGGTGCTATCGCTTTTCAGCAGGAACAAATGAAGCAGGTAAATTGGAGCTCGTATTTTAGATCAGAGGTTGATAATTTTAATAATTTTAGTTTTCAAAGTGGATTGAAGTTTTTTTAACTATAAATCAAAAGGAAAAACAATTAATTACGAATTTTTGGCGGGTAAATATTATATTTTTGTAAGAGAAAGAATGGCAGGGCTATTTGCATATAAATGATTAACTCTAAATTAAATTGAAAAAATTCACCAATTATAGGCAGGTCGATTATAAAGATTGCGGGCCAACATGTTTAAAAATAATAGCAAAGCATTACGGTAAAACAATCAATATACAGGAGTTGAGAGATTTCAGCGAAACAACTCGTGAAGGAAGTAATCTGCTTTTTTTGAGTGATGCAGCTGAGAAAATTGGTTTTAGAACTTTAGGCGTAAAATTAAATCTGGAAAGATTAGAAGAGGCTCCATTGCCTTGTATTCTGCATTGGAACAAAAATCATTATGTAGTACTCTACAAAATTAAAAAAAACAGCTACTATATTTCCGATCCGGCTTTTGGCCTGATTGAATACAATAAAGAAGATTTTATTAAATTTTGGATCGGAAACAATGCCGATGAATCTACTCAGGAAGGAATAGCATTGCTGATTGAAGCTACTCCTAAATTTTTCCAGTCTGATTTTGATAAAGAGGACAATCGCGGACTTGGTTTTGGATTGTTGTCGCAATATGTGCTTCGGTACAAGTCGTTTTTAATACAGTTAAGTATAGGATTGCTGGCAAGTACTTTACTACAGCTGATCTTTCCGTTTTTAACCCAAAGTATTGTTGATGTTGGGATTCAGAATCAGAACATTCATTTTATCTATCTGATACTTTTTGCCCAATTGTTCCTTTTTGCGGGAAGAACAGGTTTGGAGTTGATCAGAAGCTGGATTCTATTACACCTTTCTACCCGAATCAATATTTCACTAATCTCAGATTTCTTTATTAAACTAATGAATCTGCCCATTTCGTTTTTCGATGTGCGAATGACAGGCGATATCATGCAGCGAATTAACGATCATCACAGGATCGAAAAAATTCTAACCACATCGTCATTAAATGTTTTGTTCTCAACTATCAATATGGTTGTTATGGGAGGCGTTCTGGCTTACTTTAATCTCAAGATCTTTTTGGTGTTTTTTGCGGGAAGCCTGCTTTATTTTGGATGGATTACCTTATTTTTAAAAAGAAGAGAAGTATTGGATTACAAGCGTTTTGCTGAAGTCTCCAGCGAGCAAAGTAAAGTGATGGAGCTGATTAATGGAATGCAGGAAATAAAGCTTCACAATGCCGAAAAGCAAAAACGCTGGGGTTGGGAATACATACAGGCAAGACTCTTTAGGGTCTCAATAAAAGGCTTAGTTTTAGAGCAGACACAAACGATTGGTTCTTCTGTAATCAACGAGTTAAAAAACATTTTTATTATATTTCTTTCGGCAAAACTGGTAATTGACGGCTCCATCACACTGGGGATGATGTTGGCAATCAGTTCGATCGTAGGAAGTTTAAACGGTCCCATTACGCAGCTAATCGAATTTGTCAGAGAGCTGCAGGATGCCAAAATATCATTGGCCAGATTATCGGAAATCCATGAAAAAGAAGACGAAACACAACAGGAAGTTTTTCAAACTAATGATGTTCCTTTTGATTCGGATATCGATATCAATAACCTTTCTTATCGATATTTGGGTTCGGATATTCCTGTTCTGGAGGATTTAACGCTGAAAATCCCCGCCAATAAAGTAACGGCAATAGTAGGAGTCAGCGGAAGCGGAAAAACAACTTTGATGAAACTCCTGTTGAAATTCTACGAACCTGAAAAAGGCGAGATCAACATTGGAAATGCACAATTAAAAAATATCTCGCAAAAAGCCTGGCGGTCCAATATTGGTGCTGTGATGCAGGAAGGCTTTATTTTTAGTGACACCATCGCGAATAACATTGCAATTGGCGTTGATAAAGTAGATAAAGAGCGCTTGGTTTATGCGGCTGATGTAGCCAACATAAAAGAATATATTACAGGTTTACCATTGGGATACAATACCAAAATAGGTTCTGAAGGGTTGGGAATGAGTACAGGGCAGAAACAACGTTTGTTAATTGCCAGAGCAGTTTATAAAAATCCCGAAATATTGTTTTTTGACGAAGCTACATCGGCATTGGATGCGAACAATGAAAAAGAAATAATGCAAAAGCTGGATGTTTTCTTTAAGGACAAAACCGTCGTAGTTATTGCGCATCGCTTGAGTACAGTTATGAATGCTGATCAAATTGTGGTTTTAGACAAAGGAAAAATCATTGAAATTGGCAGCCATACTGTTTTGGTACAGCAAAAAGGAAATTATTTCGAACTGGTTAAGAATCAATTGCAATTAGGAAATTAAATCATGACAAAAGATACTACATTTGAACTAAGAAGTGAAGAAGTTCAGGACATTCTCACCAAAGTACCGCATTGGATGATTCGTTGGGGTACCGTACTGATATTTGTGATCATTTCTATGCTTTTTTTCGTGTCCTGGTTTATCAAATATCCGGATGTTGTTACGACTCAGATCGTCATTACAACCAATATTCCTCCAGAGAAAATAGTTTCCAAATCTTCGGGCCGTATTGAAGCAATTCTGGTCAAAGACAAATCGATTGTTTCCAAAAACAGTACACTTGCCATCATTGAAAACACGGCCAATTATAAAGATGTTTTTTTGTTGGAGAAAATTATTGCAGAATACAATATTAACGATCCGAAAAAAGCTTTTCCTTTTGAATTGTTGAAAAACACCCAGTTGGGCGAGATTGAAAGCGCCTTTGCTGTTTTTCAGAAAGACTATCAGGCAGAACAATTAAATAAAAATTTGCAGCCTTTTGAAGTCGAAAATCGGGCGCAGATTTCGGAGAAAGTTCAGATCAAAGACAGATTGGAAATTTTGCAGCAGCAAAAAGTAATTAACGAAAGCGAATTACAGCTTCAGAAAAATGAAATTGCAAGATTCGAAACCTTATTCAATAAAGGAATCATCTCTGCGCAGGAGATGGAAGTGAAAAAACTGGGATATCTTCAGGCGCAAAAGAATTATAGAGGCCTTTTGTCTTCTATTTCTCAGTTAAAGTCGGCTTTAATTACCAATTCCAAATTGAGTCAGAACTCGCAAATCAGTGGTACCAAGGAAGAAGTTACTTTAGGAAGAAATATGGCGCAGTCTTTTTATCAGCTTAAAAAAGTAATAAAAGACTGGGAGCTGGCCTATGCTTTAAAATCATCTGTAAGCGGAGTAGTTACTTTTTTACAGGTTTGGACAGAGAATCAAACCATTAGTGTCGGAGATAATGTTTTTTCGATTATTCCGGATACTAAAAATGGTTTTGTAGGTAAGGTAAAGGCGCCGGCATTAAATTCAGGGAAAATAAAAGTAGGGCAGATGGTCAACATTAGATTGGCGAATTTTCCCGACCGGGAATTTGGAGTGCTAAAAGGAAAAATCCGAAACATCTCTCTGGTTCCTGATAAAGATGGAAATTTATTATTAGACGTAGCACTTCCAAACGGACTGGAAACGTCGTATAAAAAACAAATTGTTTTTCAGCAGGAAATGAAAGGAAGCGCCGAGATTGTAACCGAAGATTTACGCTTAATCGAGAGGATTCTGTATCAGTTTAAAAGTATGTTTGAGCAGGTCTAAAATTTCAGGTAAAAATCTTTAGTGAGTTCAATGTATTCCGGAGTATAGACATGTCTTTCGATTTCGATCGTTAATTCATCTGTCTCTGTTTCCGGGACTTCATTTCGGCTAAAAGCAATCAAACTTCTTTTAATCTCTGAAGTTGGAGTACCTTTTACGCGTGTAATTTTGATCGGGTATAATTCTGATTCTTTGGCCAGAGCAACAAATTTTTCTTCTTCTTTATAAGGAAGAATTACTGCAAAAATCCCGTTTTCTGAAAGCAATAAATCAGCAGCCTCGATTAATTCTTCAAAAGGCATTGCGTCCTGAAAACGTGCCAGATCGCGCTGTTCGTTTTCGGTTTTGTAATTCTCGGAGTAAAAAGGTGGATTTGAAACAATCAAATCGTATTCGTCTTCCGGTTCTTCGATAAATTCATCTAATCCGGCATGGAAACAAAATAAGCGGTCTCCCCACGGAGAGTTTTCAAAATTATCAACAGCCTGTTCGTAAGCATCTTCATCAATTTCAAGTGCGTCAATCTGCTCCGCAGGAGTGCGTTGTGCCAGCATCAAAGCAATAATTCCGGTTCCGGCTCCAATGTCTAAAACGCTAAACGGATTATGACTTATGGGTGCCCAGGAGCCCAGTAAAACACCATCAGTACCCACTTTCATAGCGGTTTTGTCTTGTTGAACTGAAAATTGTTTGAATGTAAACATATAGAGAAATTCCAATTTTTTTAAATTCCAAATTCCAACCAAACAGGAGGAAATTCCAAAGAAGAAAATCTAAGTTCCGATTTAAGTTGTATGTGGGAGGCTTATTTTAAGTTGCAAAAATAAGACTAAAATTCTAATTAATTATTTTGATGTTTTAGTGATTATTGCCGATAGAATTTTTCGTAATTCTTCTATTTCGAATAATAAAGAATTGGAAGCGATTCTCTGATCAGGATTTAATTCGTGTAATAATCTCAGCCAATACTTAGATTCTTTGGCTTCTTTTCGGGAAATTTTTAGTCTGAATATTAAATCTTTATCTCCAAGCTTTTCGTTTGCTTCAATATAATTAGCACCAACCGAACCAGACGATCTTATGAGTTGTTTGCCATCTTCAATATTTGATATTGTTTTTGATAGACTTCCGATGTAATTTCTGCATTCTTTTGCAAACAAAAAAGTTCTCTCTTCTAAATCGTATGGTTTGCTCATTATATAAATTCTATTTTCTAAATTTAAAAACCTAGCTGTTAGGGTTTAAAAGTAGCAAAAAAACAATTAATGTAAGTTTTTTCTTTCAAAAATATAATAATGAATAAGTTTGGTATCCCTTTGGAATTTGGAATTTCTTTTTAGACTTGGAATTTGGAATTTGAGCTTTGGAATTTAAAAAAGATTGGAGTTTCTAGACTCAAAGGTACATCTCTACCAATCCTTCAGGTAAATTCATGATGACCTTTTTGTTTTCACGGTCTATTTTTACCAGGAATTGATCGATCATCGGAATTAACATTTCGACTTCGCCATTCAAAACTTCAAAAAGAGGTTGTGCTGTTGTATCATTTACGGCAGCGATTTTTCCAAAAACGCCTAAACGTTGGTCTTCGATTTCAAAACCGATTACTTCATGGAAATAAAACTTGTTGCCGGAAAGTTTTGGCAACATGCTTAAAGGAAGATAGATCGCATTGCCAAGCAGGGCATCTGCATCTTCTTCTGTGTTTACATCTTCAAAACGGATTCTTAAGAAATCGTTTTTGTGTAAAGAACTTGTTTCAATAAAAAAAGGAACCAAGTGTTTGTTGCATTCAACAAACACTGATTCCAGATTTTCGTATAACTCAGGTTCATCCGTGTCTAAATAAGCCAGAACTTCACCTTTGAAACTAAATTTTTTAGCGATTTTACCTAAATAAAAACATTCTTCTTTACGCATTCTCGCTGGCTAAAATTATGCTTCAGTTGTTTCGTTATTCTCTTCAGCAGCAGGAGCTTCTTCAGTAGTAGCATCAGCTTCAACTTCAGTAACTTCTTCAGCTGCAGGAGTTGCAGCAGCGATAGCGTCAGCTTCAGCCTGAGCTGCAGCAGCTAAACGTTTAGCGTTAACTTCTTGTTCTGCTTTTAAAGCTTTAGCTTTAACATCAGCTTGTGCTTTTGTTAAACCATCTTTTTTAGCATCAACTTTTCCAGCTTTAGCCTCTAACCAAGCAGCTAATTTAGCGTCAGCTTGCTCTTGAGTTAAAGCTCCTTTACGGATACCTCCATCAAGGTGGTGTTTCAATAAAGCACCTTTGTAAGAAAGAATTGCTCTAGCAGTATCAGTTGGTTGTGCACCATTGTGTAACCATTTAACTGCGCTATCAAGGTTTAAGTCGATAGTTGCCGGGTTTGTGTTTGGATTGTAAGTACCGATTTTCTCTAAGTATTTACCATCTCTTTTTGAGCGTGCATCTGCAGCTACAACCCAGTAAAAAGGTTTTCCTTTTTTACCGTGTCTTTGTAATCTAATTTTTACTGACATAATCGTATGATTAAATTTTGAGGTACTCGACCCCTGTTAATTAAGGGCGCAAAGATATAATTTTTTTATGAATTATACGTTCGAAATCATATTAAATGCATTTCAGCTGTATTTCTATGGCTTTTTGTCCTTTTTAACTTCAATTTTTAATTAATTATCCTTAAATGAGGTATTTTTGCCTCAAATTCACCGTGATATGAAAAAAATAATTTCTTTGGTATTACTGCTTTTTATCGTTTCCTCTTGTTCTGAAGATGTAAAATTTAATAATCCTGCTTTCCAAAGCTTAAAGGAGAATGTGTTTTGGCGTGCTGCGAATTATAATGCTTCCAGTACTGTGAACGGCGGTTTTATTATTGAGGGTGATCTCGGATTTGAAAAAGTAATTTTAAAAGTTCCGGAGCCAACAGCACAAACCTACATACTGGGGCGTGACAATATAACGATCGCAACTTACTTAAATACACAATCGTCGCCATCCTCCCGATTTTCTACAGGTATGAATAAAGGAGATGGGCAAATCGTGATTACCGAGTATAATGCCGAGAATAAAACGATCTCAGGAACGTTTAAATTTACGGCCTTGAATGAGGATGAAAAGAATACCGAAAAGCCAAAAGTTAGTTTTACGGAAGGTGTTTTTTACAAAATTCCAATTTCGACAACATTTGAAAATTAGCGTTTTAATTTGCGACGGTTTGGTTTTGTTGATTTCTGTTTTTTTAAATCAAAATAAAAACATAAATAAACTAATATATAGTAGATTACAGAAAAATAAGACTACATTTGCTACATTATTATAAATAAGTACATATGAACATTTTTGTTGGAAGCCTTCCATTCAGTATTGAGGAAGCAGATTTAAGAGAGTCTTTCGAGGCTTACGGAGCAGTAGATTCAGTTAAAATCATTACTGATAAATTTACAGGAAGAAGCAAAGGTTTTGGTTTTGTTGAGATGCCAAACGATGCTGAAGCTCAAAAAGCAATTGATGAATTGAACGGAGCTACTGTTCAAGGTCGTGCAATTGTAGTTAATAAATCTGAGCCGAAACCTGAAGGTGAGAGAAGAAGCTTCAATAACAACCGTGGAGGTGATTCTCGCGGAGGTTACGGAAACAACCGTGGTGGAAATGACCGTGGTGGTAACAGAGGAGGATATTAATATTTTTTTCTAAATATATAAAAGGGATCAACTTGCGTTGATCCCTTTTTTTTTGTTTCAGGTTTCAAGTTTCACGTTCCAAAGTTCCAGCAACTTGAAACGTGAAACAAAAAAATTATAAGTTAGCAACAAGCCAGTCTCCAACTTCGCTGGTTTTGTATGCTTTGGTACCTTTTGGAGCTAAATCTTCTGTCACAATTCCTTCTTCCAGAGATTTGTTGACAACGGCTCTAATCGCCTCAGCTTCGTCTTTTAGTCCAAAGGCATCTTCAAACATCATGGCAGCAGATAAAATAGTAGCCAGTGGATTTGCAATATTCAATCCTGTAGCTTGTGGATAAGATCCGTGAATTGGTTCGTATAAAGAAGTGTGTTCTCCAACAGAGGCAGAAGGCATTAATCCCATAGAGCCTGAAATTACAGAAGCTTCATCGGTTAAAATGTCACCAAATAGATTCTCTGTAATCAAGACATCGTATGAATTTGGCCATTGTACCAAACGCATGGCAACAGCGTCTACAAATTCGTAAGATACAGTAACTTCCGGATAATCTTTTTCCATTGCCTGAACCGTTTCTCTCCATAGACGGGAAGTTTCCAGAACGTTTGCTTTGTCAACACAACACAATTTTTTGCTGCGGGTCATCGCCAGTTCAAAACCTTTTTTTGCTAAGCGCTGCACCTCGGCTCTCGTATAAACGCAGTTGTCAAAGGCAGTATCTCCGTTGTCTCTTCTTCCTTTTTCTCCAAAGTAAATTCCTCCTGTTAGCTCTCTTAAGAAAACCAGATCAGTTCCCTCGATTCTTTCTCTTTTTAAAGGAGAATTGTCAATTAAAGAAGGGAAAGTAAAGGTTGGGCGTACATTGGCAAACAACCCTAATTTTTTACGCATCAGCAACAAACCTTGCTCCGGTCGAACAGGTGCGCTTGGATCGTTATCGTATTTTGGGTGCCCTATTGCACCAAATAAAACCGCATCGGCTTTCATGCATATTTCGTGAGTCTCGTCAGGATAAGGAATTCCAACCGCATCGATTGCGCATGCTCCTGTTAAGGCTGGTGTCCATGTTATTTCGTGATTGAATTTTTTTGCAATAGCATCAGATACTTTTACGGCTTCATTTATGACCTCAGGACCAATTCCGTCTCCTGCTAATAGGGCTATATTAAATTTCATTATTTTTTTGGTATTTCGTTTTTATTAAGGTTCTAAGGTTCTGAGTTGCTAAGGTTCTAAGTTTTTTTACTTCTGAACGACTATTTTTTAAGTCTTAGTGCCTTAGAATCTTAGCAACTTAGTAGCTTTTTTAGGTAACTATATTCAACATTTTTTGAGTAGCAATAATGGCTGCGACTGTTTGATCCGAATCCAGGCCTCTTGTTTTAAATTCTTTTTCGTTGTTTACCCAGGTGATAATGGTTTCGCACAAAGCATCGGAGCTGCTTCCCGGGGGATTCTTACCGCGTAGTCAATTAACTTAGGAAGTGTTAGTTTTTTGCTTTTGTATATCTTGGATAAGGCATTCATAAAAGCATCAAACTGACCGTCGCCCTGAGCATTCTCTTCGATGATTTCATCTCCGAATTTCAGGCATAAAGTCGTTGATGGACGCATTCCTTTGGAGTGAACTAATATATAGGACTCGATTTTTATTCTTTCTTCGTACGTATGGCTGTCCAGAACATCAGAAATAATGTAGGGAAGATCTTCCTTTGTTACGGTCTCTTTTTTGTCGCCCAGTTCGATGATTCTTTGGGTAACCAGCTTCAAATCTTCCTGATTCAGTTTTAAACCTAATTCCTGAAGGTTTTTTTCGATATTGGCTTTTCCGGAAGTTTTTCCTAAAGCATATTTTCGTTTTCTTCCAAAGCGCTCCGGAAGTAAATCGTTAAAGTATAAATTGTTTTTATTGTCTCCGTCTGCATGAATTCCGGCAGTTTGGGTAAAAACATTGTCTCCGACAATTGGTTTGTTGGCAGGGATTCTGTAACCTGTAAAAGTTTCTACCAGTTTGCTTACGCTGTATAGCGAAGTCTCTTTGATGTTGATGCTTACCTCTGGCAGATAGTCGTTTATTACGGCTACTGTGCTTTCGAGCGGTGCATTTCCGGCACGTTCGCCCATTCCGTTTACGGTTACATGAAGTCCGTTGATACCGGCTTTTATGGCCTCCATAACATTGGCAACGCTTAAGTCGTAGTCGTTATGGGCATGAAAATCAAAATGAATTTTAGGGTATCGCGCTCTTATTTTTGAAAGGAATTCGAAAGTCAAAGACGGAATTAATACCCCCAGCGTATCCGGAAGTAAAATTCGTTTAATAGGTTGAGTTGCCAGGAAATCCAGAAATTGAAAAACATAGTCAGGAGAATTTCGCATTCCGTTGCTCCAGTCTTCTAAATACACATTGGTGTCGATATTGTTTTCTTTTGCTAAAGTAACGATGTGGGCAATTTCAGCAAAATGTTGTTCAGGTGTTTTTTTTAATTGATGGGTGAGGTGATTCAATGAACCTTTAGTCAATAAATTCTGGACTCTTGCACCTGCTTTTTTCATCCATTCTATTGAAACGCCGCCGTCTACAAACGATAAAACTTCGATGCGATCGATGTATCCTTTTTCGGCTGCCCAGGTTGTAATGCCTTTTACGGCCTGAAACTCTCCCTCACTTACACGTGCAGAGGCAATTTCGATTCGGTCAATATTTAATTCATCCAATAGTAATTGTGCAATGGTCAGTTTTTCTGCAGCAGAAAATGATACTCCCGAGGTTTGTTCGCCGTCGCGGAGTGTTGTATCCATTATTTCAATTTTTCTCTTTTCCATATTGATTTTCGAAATTCCTTTCTACAGGTAAATTGTTGTTGTGTTGTTTGGTTTAAGTGATAAAGACCCGACAGATTTAAAAAAAAAACCTACCGGGCCTCAAGGGACTGGACTTGATTTTTTAATAAGGAAGTTTATCGGCAAAAGCCACAATTTCTTCTTTAATATTTTGTAAATAATCAATGTCGTCAAAACCATTGATCATGTTGTTCTTTTTGTAACCGTTAATTGCAAATGATTCCTGTTGGCCTGTCGTCAACAAAGTAATCGTTTGATTTGGTAAGTTGATTTCTAATTCAGTTTTAGGATCAGCTTCGATTGCTTTGAAAATGGTATCTGCAAATTCAGGACTCACCTGAACCGGCAAAACTCCAATATTCAAACAGTTTCCTTTGAAGATATCCGCAAAGAAACTTGAAACTACAGCTCTAAAACCGTAATCATAAACTGCCCAGGCAGCGTGTTCTCTTGAAGATCCTGAACCGAAGTTTTTTCCTCCAACAAGAATTTTTCCGCTATAAGTTGAATCGTTTAAAACGAAATCGGCTTTTGGAGTATCGTCTCCGTTGTATCTCCAGTCTCTAAACAGGTTGTCTCCAAAGCCTTCACGTTTAGTCGCTTTCAGAAAACGAGCCGGAATGATTTGATCGGTATCTACGTTTTCAATTGGCAGCGGCACTGCGCTGCTGGTAAGTATATTAAATTTATCGTATGCCATTTTTGTTTGCTTTAGGCTGTAGGCTATAAGCTTTAGGCTTTTCCTACAGTGTATTATTTTGTTTGCTTTAGGCAGTGAGCTATAAGCTGTGAGCCTTTTTTTGAAAATCTGTTATAAGCTTAAAGCCTATTGCTTAAAGCTTATAGCAAGAATTAAAACAGCTCTCTCGGGTCTGTTAGTTTTCCGGTAACAGCGGCAGCGGCAGCCATAATCGGACTTGCTAATAAGGTTCTTGAACCGGGACCCTGACGGCCTTCAAAATTTCGGTTAGAAGTACTTACTGCATATTTTCCGGCAGGAACCTTATCGTCGTTCATCGCTAAACAGGCAGAACAACCCGGCTGACGTAATACAAAACCGGCATCCGTAAGAATGTCTAAAATACCTTCTTCTTTAATTTGAGCTTCAACAACGTGAGAACCGGGAACTAACCAGGCTGTAACGTTATCTGCTTTTTTTCTTCCTTTTACAATTTCGGCGAAAGCCCTAAAATCTTCAATACGTCCGTTGGTACAGCTTCCTAAGAAAACATAATCAATTGGTTTTCCAATCATCACATCGTCTTCGTTGAAGCCCATGTATGCTAAAGATTTTTTGTAAGTTTCGGCACCGCCTTCAACCTGGTTGGCATTTGGGATATGTTTGGAGATACCAATTCCCATTCCAGGGTTAGTACCATAAGTAATCATTGGTTCAATATCTGCAGCATTGATGTTCAATTCGGCGTCAAAAATAGCGTCCGCATCTGTTTTTAATGTTTTCCAGTAGGCAACAGCTTTGGTCCAGGCTTCCCCTTTTGGAGCATATAATTTTCCTTCAAGGAAGTCGAAAGTCGTCTGATCAGGAGCGATCATTCCGCCTCTCGCACCCATTTCAATACTAAGGTTACAAACCGTCATACGGCCTTCCATCGTCATATTTTCAAAAACATCACCGGCATATTCAACAAAATAACCTGTTCCGCCAGAAGTGGTTAACTGAGCAATAATATAAAGAGCAACGTCTTTTGGGCCAACACCTTTACTTAATTGACCGTTTACGTTGATACGCATTTTCTTTGGTTTTGGCTGCATGATACATTGAGTAGAAAGTACCATTTCAACTTCAGAGGTTCCGATACCAAAAGCAATAGCTCCAAAAGCACCATGAGTAGAGGTGTGTGAATCTCCGCAAACAATAGTAGCACCTGGCAAAGTAATTCCGTTTTCAGGACCTACTACGTGTACAATTCCATTTTTAATATGTCCCAATCCCCAGTGTGAAATACCGTATTCATTGGCATTGTCTTCAAGAGCCTGAAGCTGATTGGCTGATAACGGATCCTGAACTGGTAAATGTTGGTTAATCGTTGGTGTATTGTGGTCTGCAGTTGCAAAAGTACGTTCCGGGTATAAAACAGTAACGCCTCTGGCTTTCAATCCTAAAAAAGCAACAGGACTTGTAACTTCGTGAATGAAATGGC
The DNA here is from genome assembly GCF_025947345.1 of Flavobacterium sp. N502536. Lineage (NCBI taxonomy): Bacteria > Pseudomonadati > Bacteroidota > Flavobacteriia > Flavobacteriales > Flavobacteriaceae > Flavobacterium > Flavobacterium sp. N502536. The sequence continues at coordinate 2,044,249 of NZ_CP110011.1, forward strand.
GGTCAATAAAAAACACATCTGGTCCATCTTCAATTTTACGCACTACATGTGAATCCCATACTTTGTCAAATAATGTCTTACTCATTTTTTATTTTTTTAATTGTAATTTCTATAATCACAGCAACTTCCTGCTTATATAATAGGAAAGCAAAATTAGAAAAAGCTGCAAAGTGGTCAATTTCAATATTTCATTATATACGATACCCAAACTGAAAATACAAATTGCGATTGGCTTTTGTACGATCGGTTTTGGATCTCAAAAGGAATACGAAATGGGTTTTATTTTTCTTTTTCGGATTAGTTTTTGACGAACGGCTTTTGTTTTTAAGAGTCGGCGGAATCCCCTATAAATCACTATGAAATATGGTTTTTTGGTTTTAAAAATGTAACAAAATCAATAAAAACGGCAATAATTGTTAATTTTTAATTCTTTTTTGAGTTTGTGAAAGGTCAAATACGAACACTTTTTAAAGGGGGTTAAATGCGTTTGACAGGTTTGATTAGATGTAAAATTTTAATGGAAATAATACGACATCCAAGAACTGTATTTTTTTGTTTTTTAGAATGAAAATAAATGAAAAGAAGCAGGATCGTTTGGAAAGAAATTGACCGCTAATGACGGCTATCTGACATTTGCTTCTAAAAGCAAGGGTTAACTTTGACTATTCTAATTTTTAAAAATAATATCATGAATTTAAATGAATTTGCGTACAAACTGGGGGTTGTGGGAACTGTAATTATTTTGGTCTGGGTAGGGCTTTTTAAGTTTACGGCGGTCGAAGCCGGAGCGATAAAAGAACTGGTTGAAAATCATTTTGCCATGGGCTGGATGTACAAAGTAATGTCGGTGCAGCAGGTTTCAAATCTTATTGGAATATTTGAAGTATTGACCGGGATTGGTCTGCTGGCTTCTTTGTTTTTAAGAAGAATTGGTTTTTATGCCGGTTTTGCGTCAGTGGTTATATTTGTAACGACGCTGAGTTTTTTAGTGACCACTCCGGGTGTTTTTAAAATGGTTGAAGGGTTTCCAGTAACCGATTTTTTTATTTTAAAAGACATTCCGTATCTGGCAATTTCGCTGCTGGTTTTTGTAAAAGGCAAAGAATAAAAAATATTGAATGGTATTGATAAAAACCTACATTCTTTCTCTAAAAAAAGACTAAATTTGAACTTCCTCGATTTTGTATCTCAACTTTTTTTATAACTCACATAATCAGTGATTTAGGAGATGCGAAACTTAGAATTTGGAATTTTAAATTTGTCTTTTTATACCTATGTACTTAATATTCGATACCGAAACTACTGGATTACCAAAACGTTGGGACGCTCCAATAACCGATTCTGATAACTGGCCTCGCTGTATTCAGATCGCATGGCAGCTTCATGACGAAATGGGGCAGCTGATAGAACATCAGGATTACCTGGTGAAGCCTGACGGATTTAATATTCCGTATGATGCAGAACGTATTCACGGAATTTCGACAGAATTGGCTGATGCCGACGGAATCACCCTGGCTGAGGTTTTGGAGAAATTCAATATTGCTTTAAGTAAAACCAAGTTTATTGTTGGTCAGAATTTAGGTTTTGACGTTAATATTATGGGGGCCGAATTCCATAGAATGGGCGTGGATTCTCCTATGAGTTCGATGCCGGTTCTGGATACCTGTACCGAGGTTACGGCTTCGTTATTGCAGCTTCCGGGAGGTCGTGGAGGTAAATTTAAATTACCAACCCTAACCGAGTTACACAGTTTTCTTTTCAACAAACCTTTCGCGGAAGCGCACAACGCAACTGCCGACGTTGAGGCAACTACGCGTTGTTTTCTGGAGTTAATCAGAAGAGAAGTTTTTACCAAAGAAGAGCTGGATGTTCCTAAAGATTATTTCAAGGAATTTCAAAATAGAAATCCACAGGAATTTCCGTTAATCGGATTAAAACATATCAATTTAAAGGCTGCCTCGGATAAAATCAGAGAGCAGTTAAAGGCTTTAGAATCTGTTGGAAAAGAACCTGCCGTTTCGCATTCTGACAGAGAAGATTTTAAAGCAGCAAAATATGCGCATTTGCACAATCATACGCAGTTTTCGGTATTGCAATCAACGATAGGAATTGGAAATATCGTTGCGGCTACTGCCAAGAATGGAATGCCGGCCGTTGCTATGACCGATACCGGAAACATGATGGGAGCTTTTCACTTTGTGAGCGCCGTTATGAATCACAATAAAGGGGCATCGGCCAAAAACAAAGCTTTGGTGGAAGCAGGTGAAGAGCCAACCGAAACCGAGATAAAACCGATTGTGGGCTGCGAATTTAATGTTTGTGAGAACCACCTGGATAAAAGCAAAAAAGACAACGGTAATCAGGTTGTATTATTAGCCAAAAACAAAAACGGTTATCACAATCTGGCCAAAATGTCGTCGATTGCCTTTACCAACGGATTTTATTATGTTCCGAGGATTGACCGCACCATTATTGAAAAATACAAAGAAGACATCATGGTGTTGTCGGGGAATTTATACGGAGAGATTCCGAGTAAAATTCTGAATATTGGTGAAAACCAGGCCGAAGAAGCTTTGATTTGGTGGAAAGAACAATTTGGAGATGATTTTTATCTGGAAGTGATGCGTCACAATCAGGAAGATGAAAACCGTGTAAACAAAACACTGATTGAATTTTCTAAAAAACACGATGTCAAATTAATTGCCACCAATAATACCTACTATTTAAATAAGGAAGACGCCAACGCCCACGACATTTTGCTGTGTGTAAAAGATGGTGAAAAACAAGCGACACCAATTGGCCGTGGCCGTGGATATCGTTACGGATTGCCAAATCAGGAGTACTACTACAAGTCGGGAGAAGAGATGAAAAAGCTCTTTACCGATTTGCCGGATGCGATCATTAACATTCAGGAAATCATAGACAAAGTGGAAGGGTACTCGCTTTATCGGGATGTATTGCTTCCTAAATTTGATATTCCGGAAGAGTTTGTGGTTGCCGAAGATGAAGCTGACGGAGGTGTTAGGGGAGAGAATAAATATTTGCGTCATCTTACTATGGTGGGTGCAAAAAAACGATACGGCGAAATTACAGAGTCTATTCAGGAACGTTTGGATTTTGAGCTTCTGACCATTTCGAACTCCGGATATCCGGGTTACTTTTTGATCGTTCAGGATTTCATCGCCGAAGCCAGAAATATGGACGTTTCGGTGGGTCCCGGTCGTGGATCTGCTGCCGGTTCTGCGGTAGCGTATTGTTTAGGAATTACCAATATTGACCCGATTAAGTACGATTTGCTTTTTGAGCGTTTCTTAAATCCGGATCGTGTATCGATGCCCGATATTGATATCGATTTTGATGACGAAGGCCGTGGCCGTGTTATGGACTACGTAATTAATAAATACGGTCAGAATCAGGTAGCGCAAATTATTACCTATGGTAAAATGGCAACCAAATCGGCGATTCGTGATACGGCTCGTGTACTGGATTTACCATTGTTTGAAGCCGATAGAATTGCAAAACTGATTCCGGCAATGATGCCTTCCAAATGGAATTTAGCGCGTTTTATTTCAGAAAGCGAGGATGAAGTTAAAAAAGCACTTCGTTCTGATGAATACGACAATGTAAAAGAATTAATCGCCATTGCCAATGAAGATGATTTGGCGGGAGAAACCATTCAACAGGCAAAAATTCTTGAAGGATCGATGCGAAATACCGGAATTCACGCCTGTGGTGTAATCATTACGCCATCGGATATTACGAATTTCGTTCCTGTTACCACAGCAAAAGATTCTGATTTGTATGTGACCCAGTTTGATAACTCGGTAGCAGAAAGTGCAGGATTGCTGAAGATGGACTTCTTGGGTCTGAAGACCCTTACCCTGATAAAAGACACCGTTAAACTGGTAAAATATAGAAACGGAATTGATCTGGATCCCGACACATTCCCCATTGATGATGTAGAGACGTATGCACTGTTCCAAAGAGGAGAAACGGTTGGAATCTTCCAATACGAGTCGCCCGGAATGCAGAAGTACATGAAGGATCTGAAACCTACGGTTTTTGGAGATTTAATTGCGATGAATGCCCTATATCGTCCGGGACCTTTGGAGTATATTCCGTCTTTCGTTCGAAGAAAAAATGGAGAAGAGGAAATCAAATACGATTTAGATGCCTGTGAAGAATATTTAGGAGAAACCTATGGAATTACGGTTTATCAGGAGCAGGTAATGCTTTTGTCGCAATCGCTGGCTGACTTTACAAAAGGTGAGGCCGACGTTTTGCGTAAGGCGATGGGTAAGAAACAAAAGGATGTACTGGACAAGATGAAGCCTAAATTTGTGGAACAGGCAGCAAAAAAAGGTCATGATGCCAAAGTTCTGGAGAAAATCTGGAAAGACTGGGAAGCTTTTGCGAGTTACGCCTTCAACAAATCGCACTCGACTTGTTATGCCTGGATTGCTTATCAGACCGCTTACTTAAAAGCGCATTATCCTGCAGAATATATGGCGGCGGTTCTTTCGAATAACATGAACGATATCAAACAAGTGTCGTTTTTTATGGAAGAATGTAAACGAATGGGCTTACAGGTTTTAGGACCGGACGTAAACGAATCTTACTATAAATTTACCGTAAATGACGAATATGCGGTTCGTTTTGGAATGGGCGCTATTAAAGGAGTTGGTTCCGGAGCCGTTGCAACTATTGTAGAAAACAGAAAAGACGGACGATATAAATCGATTTTTGATTTGGCCAAGCGTATTGATTTGCGTGCTGCCAATAAAAAAGCAATTGAAAACCTGGCGCTGGCAGGAGGTTTCGATTCATTTGAAGGAACAACAAGAGCGCAGTATTTTCATGATGATGGCGACGGAATAACGTTTTATGAAAAAGCGATGCGTTACGGATCAAAATTTCAGGAAAACGAAAACTCGTCACAGGTGAGTTTGTTTGGAGAAGCCAGTGAAGTGCAGATTGCCGAGCCTGTAGTACCACCATGTGAAGACTGGAGTACCATGGAGAAACTGGCAAAGGAAAAAGAAGTAGTCGGAATTTATATTTCAGGACATCCGCTCGACGATTTTAGATTTGAGATGAAATATTTCTGCAATAACCGCTTAGAATCTCTGAAAAGCATGAACGAATTTGTGGGTAAAAATCTAAATTTTGCCGGAATCATAAACAATGTTCAGCATCGTGTGGCCAAGAACGGAAAGGGCTGGGCGGTATTTAACTTAGAAGGTTATGACGAAAGTTATGAGTTCAAGATTTTTGGTGAAGAATACTTAAAATTCCGCCATTTCCTGATTCAGAATAATTTTGCTTTCATCAAAATATTAATAAAAGACGGCTGGGTCAATCATGACACCGGTAAAAAATCGGATCCAAGAATGCAGTTTGTCGAGATAAGGCAATTGCAGGATATTCTGGAAGCTTTTGCTAAAAAGCTGATTTTGTTATTGAACATAAAAGATCTGGGCGCAGAATTTATTCATAGATTAAGTCATTTGTTTAGTGAAAACAAAGGTGATAATTCAGTGACTTTTGAGATCATGGAATTAGAAAAAGTAAAGCGACTGGTTGAGGTAGAAACGCCAACAGATTTTGAAGAAACGGAAGATGCTGTTTTTGTAGAAGAAAATGATCGGGAAGATGGTATTGAAGAAACAAAAATTCAGGAAGTAAATGAAGTGGAAGAAATAAAGGTCGTGACCAAATTAACGATGCCAAGCCGCAGGTTAAAAGTTAAAATCTCAACTGAGTTATTGATGGAATTGGAAAAAATGCAGATCAATTTTAAGCTAAATTAAATTTTAACAGTTAAAATTTAAAAGAATGCATTTTTTTTAAGTTAAAATTATGCATGCATAATAGTTTTTTAGTAATATTGCTCAAAATTACAACGATTTCGTTCCAAGTCTAACATTGCAAACGGCAGGATTATGTTAAAATAATCTATGTTTGTAAAAATTAATTTAATCAAAATTATGAAAAAGAACCTATTTTTATTAGGATTATTAGTTTGCTCTATGGCCACAATGGCGCAAACAGAAAAAGCGGATAAACCAGAAAGCTGGTATTTTAAATTAGGAGGATCTTATTTTAATCAAACTGCTTCGACAGAATTTCCTGTTGTTGGAGGTCAATTGCCAAACAGAGATGTTTATGCAGGTACTTTAGCAAATAATAAATTAGCTTCCAGAGAAAGTGTTACAGGATCTTTTGGACAAGGTTTCAGAAGTGGAGTTACTGCTGGTTATAGATTTTCAGCACGTTTAGGAGTTGAGATGTCAGCAAACTACTATGTTAGTAATGAAAAAACAATGTCTCAAACAACAAACAGACTTATTTCATATAACCCAGCTGTTAGCCCGGCAGCTACTTATGTAAGTTTTACAGCAAATGGTGAAATCAAAGCTTTTGATTTAGCACCGGCAATTGTAATGTTTTTAGGAGAATCTCATGGTTTTGAACCGTATACTAAAGTTGGAGTTATTGTTCCGGTTCATGGTACATTAGACATTAAAACGGACAGACAATATTCTACGTTTGTAGGAGCTAATCAAGTTGCTTCAACAAATGCTTTCTCAAAAGATGTAGTTAAACCAAATCCAACACTTGGATTTATGGCGTCTTTAGGAACTTCTTATAAATTAGGAAAACACATTTCTGCTTTCGCTGAATTAGAGTACCGTAACTTTACTGTACACGGAAAAACGAAAGAAACTACAATTTATACTGAAAATGGTGTAGATAAATTAAATGAAACTACTGCTTTCAGAACGGCTTCATATTCTGCAATTCATACTAAATATGTAGATCATTTAGACGGAAGCTCTAACAATAAAGAATATAATGCAGCAGGATACGATTCTACTAAACCAATGAATGAATTAAGTTCTTACGTTGGAATTTCAGGTTTAGGATTGACTTTAGGTCTTAAATACAGCCTATAATTTTATAAAAGTTTTTTAGTTTTTTAAAAAAGAGGATATTCGTAACGAATATCCTCTTTTTTTGTTTCTTGTCATTTCTCTTGTTTTTTGTCATTTCGACTAAAAGGAGAAATCACACAAGAAACTCCGCACAGAAAATCGCCAATCTTTGGTGAGCTGCTAGTGGATTCCTCATTCTTCGGAATGACAAGATTGTGGTTAAGGCTAATGATAACAGAGAAAAAACTGCCAGCCCTTTATTTTGAGTTCCTGAATTCCTTTAAAACTTCATCGATTACCCAGGTGGTTCTTGCGGCTGTTGTTCCTTTTGATGGAGAAAAATCCTCTTTGCCTAAAATTTCCGCAACCACAGTCTCAACAAGTGGTAGTTGAATGTGAAGCGGATTTTCGATCGTGATACTTTCTTTTTCACCATTTGTATATTGAATATGAATGGGATCATTCCCGAAAGTAGAGAACGAAATTTTTCCTTTATCGCCTACAATATCCGTATTGTCATAACGTTCAAAACTGGCAAAATTCCACAAACCGGTTCCGTGAATTCCGTTCTCGAATAAAAAAGACATAGAAACCGAATCTTCCGCCGGATAGGCTTTGAGTTGTGAGCTGGCATGTCCGCGAACTGATTTTATAGGTCCAAACACAAAGTCAAGAAAATCTAAAGTGTGGCAAGCCAAATCAACAAATATTCCACCACCGGAAATGTGCGGTAAAACCGTCCAGGGCAAATTGATTTCGTCGTCATAACGCTTTTCAAACGAATGGTATAGAACGCAATTGACATGTCGGACAGTTCCTATTTTGTTTTGGTCGATTAGTTCTTTTATTTTTAGGAATCTTGGAAGACGTCTTCTGTAATAGGCAACAAATAGGGGTACATTGTGTTCTTTACAAACACGGATCATTTCATTGCATTCTTCAAAATTCAAAGCCATTGGTTTTTCCACGTAGACAGGTTTTCCGGCTTTGGCGCATAAAATGGTATATTCTTTATGAGATGATGGAGGTGTCGCAATATAAACGGCATCAACTTCAGGATCGTTAATTAAATCGATGGCGTTGGAATACCATTTAGGGACATTATGACGTTTGGCGTAATCTTCAGCCAGAGCTGCATCCCTGCGCATAACAGCAACTAAAGCCGAATTTGAAGCTTTTTGAAAAGCAGGACCGCTTTTAACTTCAGTTACATTGCCGCAGCCTATAATTCCCCATTTTACAATTTTCATTTTTCTAGTTTTTTAGTTCTTTCAAATTTAAAAAGTTTGCGATGAATTCAACGAATTATTTTTCACGCAGATTTGTAAAAAGTTAGCCACGGATTAAATGATTCTCACGGATTATAAAATCGTATTAATTTTTTTAATCTGTGGCAAAAAAAATAGCCACGAATTCACGAATTATCTTTTATTCAGATTAATACACACAGCTTATAAAAATCACCATAATCCTTTTAATCTGTGGCAAAAAAAATAGCCACGAACTCACAAAAATAATTCGTGAATTCGTGGCTAATAAAACTTAGCTTAAAGTATTATTTTTTAGGTAAAGCTTTAAAACCCATATTGTAAAGTGTAAACGCCTGGATGTCTACGCTTTCCTGAATTGTTGCAGCAACAGATTTTCCTGCTCCGTGACCTGCTTTTACGTCAATACGAATTAAAACCGGATTGTTTCCTGTTTGTTTCTCTTGCAATTCCGAAGCAAATTTAAAACTGTGTGCAGGAACTACACGGTCATCGTGATCACCGGTTGTTACCATAGTTGCAGGGTACTGAACACCTTTTTTTACGTTTTGTACCGGAGAGTATCCTTTAAGGTATTCAAACATTTCTTTGTTATCCTGTGCCGTTCCGTAATCGTAAGCCCAACCTGCACCAGCAGTAAAAGTATGGTAACGTAACATATCCATTACACCAACAGCCGGTAAAGCTACTTTCATTAAATCAGGACGTTGTGTCATAGTTGCTCCAACTAACAAACCTCCGTTAGAACCTCCGCGAATAGCAAGGAAATCAGAAGAAGTGTATTTTTGTGCAATCAAATATTCACCTGCAGCAATAAAGTCGTCAAACACATTTTGCTTTTGCAATTTAGTTCCTGCATCGTGCCATTTTTTACCATATTCACCACCACCTCTTAAATTGGCAACCGCATAAACACCTCCGTTTTCTAACCAAACGGCATTTGCAATACTGAAACTTGGCGTTAAACTAACGTTGAATCCACCATATCCATAAAGGATGGTTGGGTTTTTACCGTCTAATTTTAATCCTTTTTTATACGTAATAATCATCGGGATTTTTGTTCCGTCTTTTGACGTATAGAATACTTGTTTTGATTCGTAATCCTCGCTTTTAAAATCAACTTTTGGTTTTTGATATACTTCTGACTTACCTGATTTTGGTTCGAAAGAGTAAATTGTTCCCGGAGTTGTATAGTTTGTAAAGCTGTAGTATAACGTTTTCTCGTCCTTTTTTCCTCCAAATCCTCCAGCGGTTCCTACTGCCGGAAGTTTGATTTCACGGATTAATTTTCCGCTGTAATCGTATTGTTGTACAAACGAAACGGCATCTTTGGTATAATTGGCAAAGAAGAATCCTCCACCTGTTGAAGGAGACAGGATGTCTTTCGTTTCTTTAATAAAATCTTTCCAGTTTTCAGGTTTTGGATTGCTTACATCAACGGTAACCACACGCGTGTTTGGTGCGTTTAAATCTGTTTCGATAAACAATTTAGTGCCTTCATTCTCGATAATCTGATTGCTGCTGTTAAAATTGTCTACAATCGTTACAATCGGACTATTCGCTTTCGTTAAGTCTTTAATGAATAACTCATTTCCGTAAGTCGAATTGGCCGCAGAAATTACCAGATATTTATCATCTTCAGTAACGTAACCACCGATATATCTACGTTTTTGATCGGCTCCGTAAATCACTTTGTCTTCTTTTTGAGAAGTTCCCAGTTTGTGGAAATACAATTTGTGCTGATCAGTTTTTGCAGATAATTCGCTTCCTTTTGGTTTGTCGTAACTAGAGTAGTAAAACCCACTGTTGCCATGCCATGAAACGCCGCTGAATTTTACATCGACCAAAGTATCTTCTAAAACTTTTTTAGAGATCGCATCGATGATGATTACTTTTCTCCAGTCGCTTCCTCCTTCAGAAATAGCATAAGCAGCTTTTGAGCCGTCTTTAGAGAAATTTAATCCACCAAGAGAAGTTGTTCCGTCTTTAGAAAAAGTATTCGGATCTAGGAAAACCTCTTCTTTACCGTCTTTACCTTTTCTATATACTACAGATTGATTCTGAAGTCCGTTGTTTTTAGAATAATACGTAAATTTTCCTTCTACAAATGGAGCACTGATTTTCTCGTAGTTCCATAATTTTTCCATGCGTTTCTTAAGTTCATCACGGAATGGAATTTTATCTAAATAACCGTAAGTTACCTCGTTTTGAGCCTTTACCCAGGCTCCTGTTTCAGCTGATTTGTCATCTTCAAGCCAACGATACGGATCGCTTACTTTAGTGTCAAAATACACATCAACAGTTTCGCCTTTTTTAGTTTCGGGATATTGGATTTTGTTTTGCCCGAATGAAATCCCTGCAGTTGTGATTGCCATTAGAAGAAATGTTTTTTTCATAATTTGTGTTTAACAGTTATAGCAAAAATAGCCTTTTTGTTGTGAAATAATAAGGATAAAAAGTTAAACCCTATACGACGTATAAGCTTGCTTAGTCAGGATTTAACTGATTTAAGCTATAGGTCGCATAGGGTTTAAAAATGTTACAGATTGAAGTTAACTCCAAGTACAATATTTCGTCCGATATTCGGAATACCGTCTGTTTTTAGTCTGGATAGGTGCGCAATGTATTTTTTATCAAATAAATTGTTTCCGTTCAGGTTAACATCAAAAGCATGTTTGCCTAATTTTACTGTTCCTCCAAAACCTAAATTCACCAAAGTGTACCCTTTTGAAGCAGTCTCAAAACCACTTACTTTATCCTGACTAAAAGTCGAAGAAACGTTTAAAGAAGCATACCCTTCTTCAAACCAGTCTTTAATTTTGAACTCTGTTCTTAAAGTATTGTTCCAGTTGTTGGCAGGAATTAAAGGCAGGTAATCATTGTTTTGTTTTTTACCGGTAACGGTTTCAAAACTGGTTTCAAAATGCAACCAATCCAGTGGGTGCGGGTGAAAGTGCAATCCTGCTTCACCTCCGTATAATTTGGCATTGTTCTGAACATAAGCAAAAACATCATTCTCATCGCGTACCTCACCGGTTGGAGAAGTGTAGATATAGTTGTTTACGTGATTGTAAAATCCGTTGATGAAAAATTCAAAATGAGTGTTCTTGTATTCCAGGTTTAAATCTGTTTGAACGTTTTGTTCGGTTTTCAAATTGCCGTTTCCAATTTCGTAGCGGTTTGTTCCTTCATGAACTCCGTTTGATGTTAGCTCGGCTAAATTTGGAGCTCTGAATCCCGTAGCCACATTCAATCGAAGCGTTAGCGGCTCGGCAAGCTTTGTTTTATATCCTAACGAAGCATTAAAGCTGTCAAATGATCGGTTTAAAGGCTGAAAATAACCTTCTTCGCCTTCAGTTCCGTGTGCTTCAGAAGTTACTTTTCGGTTGTCGAAACGCAGTCCGGCTTGTAAAACGTTGTTGTTCCATTCGTAATTTGCAGTTCCAAAAGCACCGAAATCATTGGTAGTTGCGTCCGGAATTAAATATTCTTCTCCTGAATTTTTATTGGTCTGGTGCATTCCCTGAACGCCAACAATAGTTTCGATTTTACCGAATTTCGGGAAATGATATTTGACATTGTAATTAAGAGTGTTCAGTTTCATGTGAAGAGAAGCGTTGTTGCTGTCTTCAAATTCGCTTCTGTCATTAGCGATATAGCCTAAATCAACATCCAGTTTTGAGTTTTGAAAGAAAATCACATTGTTCAAACTTAATAAATGATTGAAGATGCCTTGTCTTGGGAACATTGTATTTTTGCTTGACGATTGTTCTGCGATTCCTTCTTCCGGAATTCCAATGTCTAACTTGTTGTAATTGTATCGTAAAACACTTGAAAAACTAGAATTGCTGTACCCAACTCCGGTTTTAAAATCGGTTTCGTTATAGCGGGAATTGGTTACGCGGTCACCATCGGCAATTTTGTAATCAGAGTGCGTGTTGAAACTTCCTCTGGCTAAAAATTTCCAGTTGTCCGTTGAGGTTTTTAGTCCAATAGAAGAATTGCTTCCTTGTGTATTCGTAAAATATTTTTGACTGAAATTAGCTTTAAACGTATTGGCATCGGCAAATTTCTCCGGATTAAAATACAAGACACCACCTAAGGCATCAGAGCCATACAATAAAGAGGCAGGTCCTTTGATGACTTCAACACTTTCTATTCCGGCATCATTAAGACCCAGTCCGTGTTCGTCACCAAATTGTTGATTTTCGATACGAACTCCCTGAGAATACACCAAAACGCGATTTCCGCTTAAACCTCTAATCACCGGTTTTCCAATCGAAGTTCCGGTAGAAATTTGAGAAACTCCGGGAATAGTCGCCAGACCTTCAATTAAAGTGGAAGTTCCTTTTTGCTGTAATGTTTTAATGCTTTCGTGTTCCACTTTCATTACGTTCTGCGATTGCAGTTTGTTGAAAGGTGTCGACACCACCACTTCATCCATTTCAAAAACAGATTCAGTAAGGGTAATGTCTAAGGTGTTTTCCTTTAGTAATTTAGCAATTGTTTTGCTTTGTGTTGTATAACCTATTATGGTAAAAGAAAGTCGGAAACTGCCGTTTGGGAGATTCTTAAATTCATATTTTCCGTTTTCATCTGTTGTAGTTCCTTTGTGTAGTTCAGCTGCATAAACAGATACGCCGGCTAAGGGTTTGTTTTGAAGATCGATTACAGTTCCCGATACCGAATTTTGGGCAGAAAGGATGCCCGTAAACCCTAAAATAAGGGCTAATATTAGTTTTTTCATTTGAAAATGATGCTATAGTTAATTGAATTTGCCTCTCCATCAGAAACTAAAAGGAATGGTAAAACTTGCCGATCCTGAAAGTTTCGGGATGGGGAAATTCACTAATTTTTTAGAATTAGATAAAAAGATTTAGAATTGATTTCGTGTATTTCGAAATTTTAGGAAACTATAGCTTGTGGAGGTCCGCGTAATAAATAGGCACTTTCGGAAAATGAAAAGATTCTTTCGGAAAGCGTAAAGAAATAGGGAATTTCGTTATCGAAATGGTGAAACTGAAGCGCCATTTCTTCGGGAACAACATAACTGCCAAAAGCAAAATGACAAACATAACATAAGTCATAATTATGGTGCTGATGCGTTATTTCGCCACTTGGATCATTGTAATCGTGGTGGCATTGTTTTTCTGAAAGCTGCTTTACAATATGCTCATAACTGTGTATGGACTGAAAGAATATTGAGAACAATACCATCAGGGCCAAAGAAACACTTAGTATGAGTTGTTTTCTTTTCATCAAGGGCAAAGGTATAAAAGAAAGGAGAAAAATAGATTTATTTTTTAGATTCTGTTAACGATTCATTGAAAAAAGTTTAGAAAAAGCATTTTTTCGGGATCGAAAAGCGAATAATGACATTCAAATTGTATCCTGAACTAGCATTATATTATATTTGTAATTGAAATAAAACTCTCCTAAAAAACGTTTACTTGAAAAACTCTTTAAAACCAAAATACGATATGCGATTACTTTTTAGTTGTTTGTTTTTAGTATCGTTTTTTAATTCTTTTGCCCAAGAAGTTAAACCGGAGGTAAAGCCAGAAGTGAAGCCTGTGGTTAAAATCGATTCTTTGTATCGGGAAGATCAGTTTTATTTTTCGGTTACCTATAATCTTCTTACAAAGATTCCACAGGGACTTAAACAAAATAAATTTTCTGCCGGACTTTCTGCCGGTTTCCTGCGTGACATGCCAGTCAATAAAAGCAGAACCGTTGCCATTGCTACAGGTTTGGGGTTGAGTTATCAGAATTATAATCAAAACCTGACCATCGCTAAAGGGGCAGATGGAGCTTTGACCTATGAAGTAACCGATTATAATGATATTTCGTCCAACAGATACAAACAATATTCGGTTGATTTGCCAATAGAATTTCGCTGGAGAAATTCGACTTATGAAAGTACTAAATTCTGGAGAATCTATAGCGGATTTAAAGTAAGCTATGTATTCTCTAACAAATCCATTTTAGATACCGGGGAAGAAACGTTTAAAATTTCGAACAATCCGGATATAAACAAATTGCAATACAGCGTATATCTGGCTGTAGGGTATAACACCTGGAACCTTTATCTCAATTATGGATTAAGTCCTTTGTTTAAAGATGTAACAACGGTTTCCGGACAAAATATTAACGTAAGAACGCTTAATGCCGGATTGATATTCTACATTTTATAACCACAAATACAAAAACAACAGCTGCGGTAAAATTCCAATAAAAGTTCCTATTACCAGTTCGTTAGGCGAGTGGGCTTCCATTTCTAAGCGTGAAGAAGCAACGATTCCCGTCATTAAAATCAGGAAAGCACTCCAGTAAGGGTTTTGCATCTGAAGATGTATGTTCAGCCCAATCACAAAAATGGTGAATCCGCTAATGGCCATCATGTGCAAACTTGCTTTTATTTTAAACAAGGAGCAAATCAAAGCCAAAATAGTACTAAACAAAGCACCCAAAAAGAAGAAATGCAATTCAGGATATCGGGTAATGATAATACTTCTTTTGACCAGTAAAATGTATAAAAAACACTGTAAAATTAAAGGAATTTTGCGTTGCGAGGTCTCGTGAACCATAACAGAATTTACATGTCCTGTCGAACGAAGCAAAAGATAGAACAGTATGGGCACCAGAATAGTGATGATCAGAATCTGAAACAACACATAATATTTTTCCTGAGTACTAAAGAGATCCTGCTTGCAAAAAAGATAAAACAGGGTAGCATACATCGATATGAAAATAGGATGTAAGATATAGGAGAATGTAGGCAGAATTCTTTTCAAAACGTTGTATTTAGTGGTGTTAAGCAAATATAAACAAATAATGTTTTTTTGTCACGAATTGCAAAAATTAGCACAAATTTTAACGTGCGTCCTATTTTTTAAATGCGACAGGCATTTGTTTCAGGCAGATCGATCTATTGAATAAGAAAAAATCTGCAAAACTCTTTTTTAATCTGTGGCCAAAGTAACCGCAAAGAATTAGCGAAAATTTGTGCAATTCGTAGCAAAAACACACAAAGAATTAGTACTAATTCGTGCCATTCGTGGCAAACTTTTTTTAGTAGGCTGTAACAAAAATCACCACAAATAATTAGTGAAAATTTGTGATTTTGCTGACAAACCTTTTTTTAAATTTGACAAAAAGAAAATCTTAATGAGCATAAATATAAAAAGCCTGATTCCGGTTCTCGAAGCCGAATGGATGGGTCCAGATTCTGATGTTTTCGTTGATCACATTTCGATCGACAGCCGTTCTTTACAAAACGGTTCTAAAACTTTGTTTATTGCCTTGTCAGGGGTTAATAATGATGCTCATTTGTATATAGAAGAACTTATAGACAAAGGAGTTCAGAATTTTGTGGTACAGTATATTCCGGAGAATGTAAAAGGCAAAGCTAGTTTTTTGGTAGTCAAAAATACGTTGCAGGCTTTACAGGAATTTGCGGGTTATTATCGCAAGCTGTTTACCTTTCCTATTATCGGATTGACCGGAAGTAACGGTAAAACGATCGTAAAGGAATGGCTGAATTTCCTTTTGAGTCCCGACTATAATATTATCCGAAGCCCTAAAAGTTACAACTCTCAGGTGGGGGTTCCATTGTCAGTAATTGCCATTAATGAAAAACATAATCTGGGTATTTTCGAAGCCGGAATATCGACGGTTAATGAAATGGAGAAACTCGAAAGAATCATTAAACCCAATATTGGAGTTTTAACGAGCATTGGTTCGGCACATGATGAGGGCTTTGAAAATCTGGAAGAAAAAATCGATCAAAAATTACTGCTGTTTAAGAATTCGGCCGTTATCATCTATCAGAACAATAAACTTGTAGATGCCTGTCTGGCGAAGTTAAATCAGGACTATGTTTTACCCGAAAGAGTACTTTTTTCATGGAGTTTTACCGAGGAATCTGCAGATGTTTTTGTGGTAAAACGGGTGAATGAAGACGAAACAACGAGTATTCAGGCCCGTTACGGGAATGAAATTTTCGATTTGGAAATTCCATTTAGTGATTCGGCCTCCATCGAAAATGCAATCTCCTGTTTGTTGGTTATGCTTTACCTGAAGTACGATGCGGAAACCATTCAAAACCGATTTCAAAATTTGTATCCGGTACAAATGCGTCTTGAGGTTAAAAACGGAATCAACAATTGCAGTATTATCGACGACAGTTACAGTTCAGACTTTCAGTCGCTAAAAATTGCATTGGACTTTTTAGAAAGCCAGCAGAAAAAAAACGCTTCAAAAACGGTTATACTGTCGGATATTTTTCAAAGTGGATTTTCTAATGAAGAGCTGTACACAAAAGTAGCACAGTTAATTGCAGACAATAAAATAAACCGCGTTATAGCCATCGGAGCAACCATTTCTTCCTTTGCGCCTAAATTTTCGAATTGTACCACTTTTCAGAATACAGCCGAATTTATTGCGCAAATTGAAAGTCTGAACTTTGAAAATGAAACCATCTTAATCAAAGGAGCGAGATCGTTTCAGTTTGAAGAAATTGTGTCCTTGCTGGAAGAGAAAACCCATGAAACGATACTGGAGATTAACCTGAATTCGATTAGTCATAATCTCAATTATTATAAATCAAAATTAGCTTCCGGTGTGAAGCTAATGGTCATGGTCAAGGCCTTTGGTTATGGAAACGGAGGATTGGAAATTGGCAAATTGCTCGAACATCACAAGGTAGATTATTTGGGAGTGGCATTTGCCGATGAAGGGATTTCACTTAAAAACGGCGGAATAAAATTGCCAATCATGGTTCTGAATCCAGAATCGACCAGCTTTCCTTCGATCATACAATACCATTTAGAACCCGAAATTTATAGTGTTAAGGGACTAAAAGCCTTTTTGAAAATTGCAAGAGAAAAGAATTTAAAAGACTTTCCGATTCACATCAAACTGGATACCGGAATGCACCGTCTGGGTTTTGAAGAAGATACTTTAAACGAATTAATTGAAACCCTGAGAGGAAATTCGACCGTAAAAGTAAAAAGTGTGCTGTCGCATTTGGCCACCAGTGATGAGGAAAAACATTTTGATTTTGTGAGATCTCAGATTCGTTTGTTTGAGACCTTGTCGGTAAAATTAATTACAGCCTTAAATATTAACCCTATTCGTCATATTCTGAACACTTCCGGGATAAGTAACTTTCCGGATGCACAATACAATATGGTGCGTTTGGGCATTGGTTTGTATGGTGTATCCAACGATCCGGCTGAGCAGAAGTACCTCGAAAATGTGGGAACTTTAAAATCGATTATTTCTCAGGTGCGAACAATTCCGACAGGAGACAGCGTGGGTTACGGACGCCGTTTTATGGCACAGAAAGAAACCAAAGTCGCTACAATTCCTATTGGTTATGCAGACGGAATTTCGCGTTTATGGGGCAATCAGGTAGGTTATGTGATGATTAAGAATCAAAAAGCATTCATTTTAGGAAGCGTTTGTATGGACATGCTCATGGTAGATGTAAGCGAGATTGATTGTAAAGAAGGAGATTCAGTAATCATTTTTGGAGAAAATCCGACGGTTGTCGAAATGGCAACAGCCTTAAAAACAATACCCTACGAAATCATGACCAGCATCTCGCAACGTGTAAAAAGAGTGTTTTTTAGATAATCTTAACAAATTGTCAGGAAAATTATGTATTTTCGAGATCAATTAAGTATAAACTAAAATAATCGATTATGGGATTTTTTGCAGATTTTAAAGCTTCTTTGCTAAAAGGTGATGTGCTTAGTTTAGCGACAGCTGTCGTTATTGGTGGTGCATTTGGAAAAATAGTGGGTTCTGCTGTAGACGATATTATTATGCCAGTTGTTGGTTTACTTACAGGAGGAATTGATTTTACTCAAAAATTTGTTACACTGGATGGCAATGCGTATCCAAATTTGGCTGCTGCTAAAGCTGCCGGGGCTGCAGTAATTACGTATGGAAATTTAGTTCAGGCGATAATTAATTTTGTAATTATATCGTTTTTTGTATTTGTTGTACTGAGAGCTGCTGAAAAAGCGAAGAAAAAAGAACCTGTGGTTGCGGCACCTGCCGGACCAACTCAAGAAGAGCTACTTACGCAAATTAGAGATTTGCTTAAAAAATAATTCCGCTACACTAAGTCTAACTTAACCGTTCCTTAATTGGGGCGGTTTTTTTGTTTTTGTTTGTTTTGTAACATTTTGTTATTTTTTGTGAAGAGCGTTGTTTTGACTTTTATTATGTATACTTTTGCATAACGAAATAGATTAATTCATACTAAAAATATAAAAATGAGAATAGCCGTTGTAGGTGCCACTGGTATGGTTGGCGAAGTAATGCTTAGAGTTTTAGCAGAAAGAAATTTTCCTGTTACCGAGTTAATTCCTGTAGCTTCTGAGAAATCAGTAGGAAAAGAAATCGAATATAAAGGAACAAAATATAAAGTGGTAGGATTGCAAACAGCAGTTGATATGAAAGCTGATATTGCGGTTTTTTCAGCCGGAGGGGAAACTTCACTGGAATGGGCACCAAAATTTGCTGCAGCCGGAACAACTGTTATTGATAACTCATCGGCATGGAGAATGGACCCAACTAAGAAATTAGTAGTTCCGGAAATCAATGCTTCGACTTTAACCAAAGAAGATAAAATTATTGCAAACCCAAACTGTTCAACCATTCAAATGGTGTTGACATTGGCTCCATTGCACAGAAAATACAATATTAAAAGAATTATCGTTTCTACTTATCAGTCGATCACCGGAACTGGAGTAAAAGCGGTAAGACAGTTGGAAAATGAGTACGCAGGAGTTCAGGGAGAATTGGCTTACAAATATCCAATTCACAGAAATGCTATTCCACATTGCGACAGTTTTGAAGAAAACGGATACACTAAAGAAGAGATGAAATTGGTTCGCGAGACTCAAAAGATTCTTGGAGACAACACCATCAGAGTAACGGCTACTGCAGTTCGTGTACCGGTTGTTGGCGGACATAGCGAGGCAGTAAATGTTGAGTTTACGAATGACTTCGATGTAAACGAAGTTCGTGAAATTCTGCACAATACTGATGGAGTAGTAGTACAGGATAATTTAGATACTTTTACCTATCCAATGCCATTGTATGCCGAAGGTAAAAATGATGTTTTTGTGGGTAGAATTCGTCGTGACGAAAGCCAGCCAAATACATTGAACCTATGGATTGTTGCCGATAACCTGAGAAAAGGAGCTGCAACCAACACCATTCAAATCGCTGAATATTTAATTGCAGCCGGTTTGGTATAAACAGAGATTAAATAAAATTGTTATAGAGAGAAAACCGTAATTGCAGCACTGCAGTTGCGGTTTTTTTGATGCATAAATTTCAATTAAAAACCATAAATTAGCTACTATAAATAGCAATGATATGAACTTCGATAATTATAAAATAATACCCAATTACAAGACCAATAAAACCGATTTGTTCGTGGCCGATGAAGAAGAGATTCTGGCTTGTGAGAAAACCTTAAATATTACTTTCGATGAAGATTACAAAGCATACGTTTCAGAATTTGGGAGCGGAATCCTGGGCGGAACTTACGTAAGGATTTATCTTCCTGAAACGATTGTACTAACGTTGGAAGGATGGAAAAGCCGTATCACAGAGTATTGGTTCTGGGACGAAGGAAAAGAGGTGCTTACTAAAGAGGAAGTGCTGAATTCTGTCAGAATTGGGGATACCTATGATGGTGACGAGATTATTCTTTTAAAAAGCGAATACTTTATTCTGCCAAGGCATAGCGAAATGATCTATAAAGCAGGGAATACGCTTGAAGAGACCATAACCTGGCTGTGTTCGTCAGGAATCCTCACAGAAGCATTTTCTGAAAGAGAATTTGAGCCTTTTAATCCGAATAGTATCAAAGAATAAAAAGTAAACCTGGTTTTCAAAACCTGTCGGGTTTGTTAAGGTAACAGCATAAAAAAAGCGAGAATTTTAGTTCTCGCTTTTTTTTTGTGTTTTAATATTCCGGGGCTAGTTCTAATTCCAGACCTTCTAATTCAGTAGTAATTGGAATCTGACAACCTAAGCGGCTATTTGATTTAACATAAAATGCTTCCGACAGCATGGCTTCTTCTTCATCCCCCATTTCTGGTAACGCAACATCATTTAAAACATAACATTGGCAGGAAGCACACATGGCCATTCCGCCACAGGTTCCTTCAACAGGAAGCTCGTATGCTTTGCACAACTCCATTATGTTCATTGCCATATCAGTTGGAGCTTGTAACTCGTGTATAACTCCTTCTCGATCTTTAATCTTTATTAATACATCCATTTTAATTAGTGGAATTTTACTGATTCGGATTTTATAACGTGAAAAAATCCTTAATTATATTAACTGTTTTTGATACTAAATGCGTATTCTTTTTTGCTGCCTTCTTTAAGGTGCATTTTTACACCAAGTGTATTTCCGTTTTTCTCCAGTATGGTAACTATTGCAATTACGGAATAGTAGTCTTTATCAGATTGAAAAACTAAAGTACCTTCGTAGGTCGAATTCATCACGCCTTGTTTGTCTGTTGTAACAGATATTTTTCTCGGGTGTGAGAATTGTGCAACACTATAAGTCGCTTTGTTGGAGAATTTTGCTTTTCCACCACAAATGTCGAACAGAAAATCATAGTTTCCTATTCTAAGACTTCCTTCTTCATCATTCGCGTTAGTCGAAAATACGATCTGACCGGCGTATTTAAAATCCGACCATTCTTCAGATTCATTTAGCCAGGCTTTATCAACAACTAGCGTCTGAGTGGTTTGTTGCGCATAGTTTACAGAAACACAAAATAATAATAAAAAAAGAGCGTAATACTTCTTCATAAAATTTAAGATTTAAGGGTTATGTGACAAATTTAAATAAATATGTCACAATACCTTAACTAAAACTCTTAAATATTTGTATTATTTTTTGCTAATTATGTAATAACTCGTTTAAATAATGCTATTTTTTTGTGAAATTGCAAATCAAACCATGCAAAGCGCTATTATTCTTGTTAAATCGACAAAATCGATCTGCTGAGAAAAATCGCGTTTTTATTACATTATATTCACCACAGTTTCTATTTGTGGTGCATATTTTTTTATAGTTGTCTCAACTCCCGCTTTTAGGGTCATCTGATTTACACTGCAGCTAATACATGCTCCTTCAAGACGAACTTTAACATGTTTGTCATCGTCTATCGAAATAAGCGTAATGTCTCCTCCGTCAGAATTTAAAAAAGGTCTGATCTCGTCAAGAGCCAATAATACGTTGCTTGTTAATTCTTCTGTTGTCATAATTTTATCAATTAGAAAATTTGTCAATTAGATAATTAGATAGTGTAAACAATTATCTAATTATCTAATTTTCTCATTATCTCATTATATTAATTCTTTTTTACTGCTGAACAGCCTGCCATAGTCGTAATTTTTATGGCTTCGGTTGCAGGTAAGCTATCGTTTCTGTTTACAGTTTCCTGTACAACATTTCGGGTGATTTCTTCAAAAACAGTTTCGATTGCCGAAGCAGTTTGCAAAGCAGCCGGACGACCGTAATCACCAGCTTCACGAATAGATTGTACAATTGGAACTTCTCCTAAAAAAGGAACATTTAAGTCTTCGGCAAGATTTTTTGCTCCTTCTTGTCCAAAGATATAATATTTATTGTCAGGTAATTCTGCCGGTGTAAAATAAGCCATGTTCTCGATGATTCCCAAAACAGGTACATTAATGTTGTCCTGCATGAACATCGCTACTCCTTTTTTAGCATCAGCCAAAGCCACTGCCTGAGGCGTACTTACTACCACAGCTCCTGTAATTGGTAACGATTGCATGATCGAAAGGTGGATGTCTCCGGTTCCCGGAGGCAAATCGATTAGCATAAAATCTAATTCTCCCCAATCGGCATCAAAAATCATTTGGTTCAACGCTTTTGCAGCCATCGGACCTCTCCAGATCACAGCCTGACTTGGAGCTGTAAAGAAACCAATAGAAAGTATTTTAATTTCATAACTCTCAATAGGCTTCATTTTTGATTTTCCATCAACAGTAATCGAAACCGGTTTTTCGTTTTCAACATCAAACATGATTGGCATTGATGGTCCGTAGATATCGGCATCAAGAACCCCAACCGAAAAGCCCATTTTGGCAAGTGTTACAGCAAGGTTTGCAGTAACAGTTGATTTTCCAACTCCTCCCTTACCGGAAGCAACCGCAATAATATTTTTGATTCCAGGGATAGCACGACCTTTAATTTCGTTTTTCTCCGGAGTTTCTACTTTAATATTTACTTTGATTTTTGCTTCAGGAGATACCAATTCATGAATTGTTTTTTTGATATCATCTTCAGCTCTTTTTTTGATATGCATTGCCGGTGTATGCAACACCAAATCAACAACAACTTCATCACCAAAAGTAATGACGTTGGCAACAGCGCCGCTTTCAACCATATTTTTTCCTTCTCCCGCTATAGTAATTGTTTCTAGAGCTTTAAGAATTTCTTTTCTGTCTAATTTCATTTTAATGGACTATTTTCGATTGATTGAAACCGATTTAAAGTATTGTATTTATTTAAACTGATTTCAGACTGCAAAGATAACAGATTATGTTCGGATTCAAACCCTTTTTAAATTGTATTTATTGATATTGAGATTGCTCAAAATGATTCTTAGGAACTGTTTTTGATTTCGGAACGAAAAAAAGGATGGATCATATTGTATTTACAGGCAAAAAAATGTAAAAAACAGTACCTGGAAACAGATAAAAAATTAAGAATAAGATCGTTAAAATGTCAATAATCTTAGCTATATTTGAGTGCCCTAAATTTGCGATTTTTAAATATTCTAAAAAGTATCTGAAAACTTGCCTTTGGGTAAATTATAGGTTTTCGGTATTTTTTGAATAAAGTTTATTTTCTAAAATTTAAATCTGAAAAATATGCGAAATTTTACTTCTTTATCTGTAATCATTACCGTTAGTTTTTTGCTGTTTTCTTTTGAATCTTCTGCTAAAGAAAGCCATGTAAAGCATAAAGTCAGGGAGCTTGAGAATGTTTTTGCATCCAACAGGTATTTCTTTAAAGCTATTGTTGATGCAGAAGCAATCGGCCAGTTTTATAAAAAATATCCCAACCTGAAAAAATACCAAAATGACGTTTTGGATCTGTATAAGAAAAAGGAATTTAAGACGATCTGGTACGATGATAAGAGCGTGAGCGAGTTTGGAGCGCTGCTGTATCATAAGGTTCGATTACTCAACGAGCAGGGAATTAAGGCTACGATGCCTTATATGAATTTGGTAGATGATGTTTTTAACGAGAACGTAACGAATGATCTTCCTCAAATCGACACCGAGCTTTTGCTGTCTAATATGTATGTGTTTTATGCAAGCAATGTTTATTCAGGAGTTGATCCCGCGACACTAAAAAAAATAGGATGGTTCCTTCCGGCCAAAAGCATTTCGTATTCTAAAATACTAGACTCGCTTATGGTAGATCCCGACCGTTTAAACAAAGACGAGACTCTTTTATTTGGGCAATATTACAAGCTTAGAGCGGTGTTGAAAAGATACCGAAACATTGAGAAAAACAATCAATGGACAAAAATTGATATCGACAGCATAAATTATAAAGACTTAAAGCCGTTTGATAGTGGTGTTGCGGTCAAACAAATCAGACAGCGTTTGTTTGTGGTGGGCGATTTGCCACAAGATTCTAAAAGAGCGGTATACGATGAAGAGATGATGGCCGGAGTTTTAAAGTATAAAAAAAGATACGGACTGAAATTGAATTATGCGATCACCCGCGATCACATTAACCAAATGAATGAACCAATTGGGAATCGCATTAAAACCATCATGTTAAATATGGAACGATGCCGATGGATTCCGACCGCATTAGCAAAGGCCAATGAGTATGTAATGGTTAACATCCCGTCTTTTAGGCTGATTTATGTAAAAAATGGTAAATACGAACTTGTTTCAGATGTTTTTGTGGGAACCCGAATGACCGAAACGGTGATCTTTAGCGGTAATATGGATCGAATTGTATTTAGTCCGTATTGGTATGTGCCGCAGAGTATCATTAAAAATGAGCTGAAATTAAAAATGGCAGAAGATAAAAATTATCTGGCAGATCATAATATGGAATGGAACGGAGGAAACGTAAGACAAAAACCGGGACCTAAAAACTCACTCGGACTGGTTAAATTCATGTTTCCAAACCCAAATGACATTTACCTGCATGATACTCCGGCCAAAAGCTTATTCGATTTTGAAAAACGTATTTTCAGTCATGGCTGCATCAATGTTAAAGAAGCAAAAAATCTGGCTCTTGCCATTTTAAAGGATAATCCGGACTGGCCTGTCGATAAAATAGATAAGGCCATGAGCGGTGAAAAAGAAACTACCTGCATGCTGAAAACCAAAATCCCGATTTACATAGGGTATTTTACAGCCTGGGTAACTGATGACGGAGAAATTGGTTTTTATCCGGATGTTTATGACAGGGATAAACAATTAGATAAGTTACTGTATTCAGATTCTGTTGTTTCAAAATAAAAAAGAAACCCGCCCGATCGTGATGATTGGGCGGGTTTTAAAAAAAAATGGTCTACAAGTTTATTCGTATTTTAAATATTTTAAGATATCGATCTTGGTTACCTGATAGGCTTTGGCTAACACAATCATAAGTGTTAAAGCCAGCAGAGAGGCCAAAGCGATACTAAATGGAATTATTGATACTCCAATTCGGAAGGCAAAGTTTTCCAGCCATTTCTGTAGCAAAATATATGCCGGAATGATGCCAATTACAAATCCTAGTAAACAAAAGCCAACATATTGTCTGGATAGTTCTTTTAGTAAAGCATCTGTTTCTGCTCCTAATGTTTTTCGAATGGCGATTTCTTTCAATCTACGTTCCATCGAGAAAGAAGCCAAAGCAAACAATCCGAAAATGGCGATGATGATGACCACAAGATTTAAAATGAAAAAGAGGTTTTTCTGTTTTACCTGTTCCTGATAGGTTCGGGCAAAGCCTTTATTGACAAATTCATATTCAAAAGGATAATCCTGATTGATGTTTTTCGCCCAGAATTTGTCTAGTTTTGATAGGGTTTGATCTAAATTATTAGGAGAAACTTTCACATAAATATTATCATAGTTATTCCACTTTAAAGTTTTAAGATTGATAAAAACCATTGGTGGTACTTTGTCCTGTAATCCTGTGATGTGAAAATCCTTTACAACACCAACAATTTTAAATTTCAGGTTTCCTTTTTCATTTCCCCAACCCGATGTTATAACCGTATTAATAGGATTTTTAATTCCTAAGGTTTTAACAAGAGTTTCGTTGACCAGCCAGTTATCAATGGTATCCGAAGCAAATTTTGGAGACAAATCACGTCCCTGAACAATTTTTATTTTCATCATATCCAGAAAGCCAAAATCCATTTCGACATTTCGGGATTGTACAAAAATACTATTGTGTGTAAATCCTGAACTGGAGTTGGTGCTATTTCCAAAAGAACCGGCAAAGGTGGATACATCGGTAACCCCCGGCATTTTTAAAAGTTCTTGTTTGGTGGTTTGATATTTAAGGAATTTCTTGTCGTATTCCTGATAATTAAAAGGAATTTTGATGACCTGATCTCCACTAAAACCAAGATCCTTATTCATCATATAGCTTACCTGTGAATTCACGATTAAAGCACCAATAATAAAAAAAGCAGCAATACCAAACTGGAAAATAAGCATCGAATTTCGAATCCAGATACCACTTTTACTTCTGGAGAAGTTTCCTTTTAAAACCTTAAGCGTTTCGAAATTTGAGATGTAAACGGCAGGAAAAACACCTGCAAGAACGATTACTAATCCAAATATAAAAAGGAGCTGAAGGTAAAATTCACTGCCATTCATAGTCAGGGATTTTTTCAAAAAAGTATTGTAGTACGGCAGAGAAAGTTCTACAATTGCCAGAGCAAAAATAATGGCTAAAACTACTATTATCGCGGTTTCGAAAATAAACTGAAGGACGATCTGCTTTTTAGTGGCTCCCACAATTTTACGAACACCAACTTCTTTAGCGCGTTTTATTGCTGAAGCTGTTGCTAAATTGATATAGTTCACCAAAGAAAGCGCCAGAATCAAAATAGAAAGACCGACCATAATATAAAGCAATTGCAGATTTCCTTTTCCTTCCGGAAGATTTGCTCCCTGTGACGATTTTGTACCGTGCAAACGGGTATCGCTTAATTTATCTAATATTACAGTTGTCTGTCCATTTTCTTTTACATATTGCTCCGGAGTCTGTCCGTTGGCTTTTGCATCTTTCAAAGTTCGGTTAACGTAATCTACATTTTGTATTTTCTTTAAAACAGTTGCAATATCAGTTCCTTTTTTAACTTTAATCATTAAGCCATAATTAAAGTTACCCCAACTTTGCTCGTCGCCATCACGGGCAACTCCGCTAAAAACGTAATTGGGTTCAAAAGCTGAAGGCGCTATGATTTTATAAACCGATTTTACCGTGTAATCTTTGTAATTATAGGTGATTGATTTGCCAATTGGGTCTTCATTCTTAAAAAGTAATTTTGCGGTTTCTTCTGATAACGCCACACTGTTTTTCTCTTTCAGGATATTGGTTTTGGCTCCTTTTACGATAGGTAGCGGAAACATATCAAAAAAGCCATTGTCGGAAACAGCAATTTTTTTGTGAAAGAATTTTTGCCCCTGATATTTAATCATATCATTGTTATACCAGGAATTAAAAAAACAGATCGATTCTATTTCGGGAATTGTTGCTTTACAGGTTCTTCCGAAAGGAATACTGCTGGAAGCCCAGGTATCTCCTGTTGCTCCAATTTTATTCAAAACCTGATAGACGTTATCTTTTTCAGGATTCCATTGATCATAGGCATTTTCGTTATTCCAGTACAAAATGGCGAAAATTACTCCGGAGATTCCAATGCTTAATCCCAGGACATTTAAAAACGAAAACAATTTGTTTTGCTTCAAATGGTATATAAATATTTTAAACCAGTTAAAAATCATATTGTATTTTTTATAGTTGTTATGGTAGCTCTTAAAATAGTCTTACAGGTTTTGCTATTGGTCAGGCTTTATAGAGTTGATAGTATTTTGCAAACAAATCCCATCAGGATTATGATTGCGGTTACAATAAATTTGATCATTTTATTTTTATTTAGCGTCCATAAAAACATCAACATTACGCTGATTGAATTTTTCAGAAAATATTACACCGTCTTTCATATGAATCGTTTTTTGCGAAAATGAAGCGTCATAATCAGAGTGGGTAACCATTAAAATGGTAGCTCCTTTAGCATGTAAATCGGTTAAAAGTTCCATCACCTCATTACCATTTTTACTATCTAAGTTTCCGGTTGGCTCATCGGCCAGGATAATCTTAGGATCGTTTACCAGTGCTCTTGCCACGGCAACTCTTTGTTGTTGTCCTCCCGAAAGTTGTTGTGGGAAATGTTTAAGGCGGTGTGAGATATTTAGTTTCTCGGCAATAGCCTCAATCTTTTGTTTTCTCTCTGAAGCTTTTACATTATTGTAAATCAAAGGCAATTCGATATTGTCATAAACCGAAAGCTCATCGATCAGGTTGAAATTCTGGAAAATAAAACCAATGTTTTCTTTGCGGACATTTGCTCTTCCTTTCTCTTTTAAACCAATCATTTCCTGATCTAATAATTTGTAGCTCCCGCCTGATGCACTGTCCAAAAGCCCGATGATATTCAGTAAAGTCGATTTTCCACAACCCGAAGGTCCCATAATGGTTAAAAAATCTCCTTTTTTTATCTCTAAAGAAATGCCGCTTAAAGCTGCTGTTTCTACTTCTTCTGTTCTAAAAACTTTGGTTAGGTTTTGTATGGTTATCATAAGTTTTAAAAATTTAGTTGTTGTTAATTCTATTTTTTGATTGATGATTGAAACTTTGTGTATTGTAAAATGTAAAATGTTAATTGTGAACTGTAAACTGCGACTGAGACCGAGAACTGCGACCGAGAACTGCGACTAAAAACTCCTACTGCGCGCGATTAATCGACAATTCTTCAATATCTTTATAATCGGTATAAGATGATGTAATGACTGATTCTCCTTCTTTTAAGCCTTCCAGTATCTCATAGTACGATGGGTTTTCGCGGCCTATTTTTATGTTTCTTCTTTCGGCTTTGTTTCCTTTTACGACAAAGATCCATTTTCCGGCTGTTTCCTGATTGAAGCTTCCTTTTGGAACAACAAGTGTTTTGTTTTTTCCGGACAGAATTAGTTTTACACCAAAACTAAGTCCGTCCTGCAAAGTGATGTTTTCTTTGGAGACAAAAGCCAGCTCAACGGTAAAATGTCCGCTTTTTACTTCCGGAATCACTTTTGTAACTAAAACTTCCAGATTTTTCCCTTGAAACTCGACCTGACCTTTTAAGCCTTCGCGTACTTTTTCGAGATAGAATTCATCTACATCAGCGGTTAATTTATACCCCTGCTTAGAATCGATTCTTCCGATACTTTCGCCCGCCTGAAAAGTTTTTCCCAAAACAGGTTGAAAAGAAGTCAGCCTGCCCGTTTCAGGTGCTGTGATCAAAAAGTTCTTTTTATTGTTTCTTAAAATGTCCAGACTCTTCTCCATGGTCTGAATCGAACGGTTGATTTGAGAAATCTGAACCTGATTGGTTTGTTTTTCTTTTTGAATACTTTGTTGAATGGTTCTCTTGCGTTCGTCCTGAAAACGTAGGCTTTCTTTAAAGTTATTCCAGTCATTTCTCGAAATCACATCCTTTTCAAACAACTTCGCATTCATATCGTACAGCCTTTTGGCATCATTATAATCGTGTTCGATTAAAACCAGGTCTTTGTTTAAGTTTAGCTCCTGATTTCTAATGTTCAGTTTCCCGGTATTTAGATTGTTGATTTGCTCGATAATTGCTGTTTCCTGAGTCAGGTAGTTCAGTTCGGTGTTCGGATTGAACAAACGGGCTAATGACTGGCCTTTGGTTACCATAGCGCCATTTTCGACAAAAATTTCTTTTACAGACCCGCCCTCGGTAACATTCACAAGCATTACATTAAGAGGTACTACTTTAGCCTGAAAAACAACGAAATCTTCAAAGAAGGCTTTTTCGACTTTCTGAATGCTCAGCTCATCTGCTTTTACATTCAGACTTCTTTTGGTATTAAACGAGAAAAATACGATTGTTGCCAAAACTAAAAAAACTCCAATTGCTATTGTGAGATATCTAAATTTTCTATTTTTACGAGGAATTAACTTGTCCATTTCTTTAAATAATTTACTGATTACCAATAGGTAAATACTGTGCCATAAAAAATATTATCTGTAAAGTATTGATTTTAAAGAAGCTTTAAAAACCATCCAAAAAAGAAGTGTTCGAAAATGAACAGTTGACCGTTCAGAATCGGACAAAAAAAGACAGCATGCGAAAAAAACAAGCCCAAATATTAATCGTTGACGATCAGGAAGAAATTCTTTTTTCGGCAAAAATGATCCTCAAAAAACATTTTGAAACCATTTTTACAACAAACAGTCCCAAAAAAATCATTTCGATTTTAAACGAAAATGAAATAAATGTGGTTTTGTTAGACATGAATTACCGGATTGGTTTTGAAGACGGACGTGAAGGGATTCATTGGCTGAAGGAAATAAAAACGCTTTCACCGCAGACAATTGTGATCTTAATGACTGCTTTTGGTAAAATTGATACCGCAGTTGAAGGGATCAAAATTGGGGCTTTCGATTATGTTTTGAAACCCTGGAACAATGAGAAATTACTGGAAATCATTGATAAGGCGGTGACGGAGAGCCGAAAAAACAGCAAAAAAGAAATCGTAGAAAAAACGAGCAAAAGTTATTTTACAGGCACTTCCCTAAAAATCAAACAAGCCTATTCGATTGCCGAAAGAGTGGCTAAAACAGATGCCAACGTCTTGATACTGGGTGAAAACGGAACCGGAAAGTATGTTTTTGCAGAGTATATCCATCTGAATTCAGAACGCAAAGAACAGCCTTTTGTACATGTCGATCTGGGTTCGCTAAGTGATAACTTGTTCGAAAGCGAGCTTTTTGGTTATGCCAAAGGCGCTTTTACAGATGCAAAAACCGATACGGCCGGAAGATTTGAAACGGCTTCAGGAGGGACAATTTTTCTCGATGAAATAGGGAATATTCCACTGCATCTGCAATCTAAATTACTACATGTTTTACAAACCAAAACTGTAACCCGTCTGGGAGAAAGCAAAGCAAGACCACTAAATGTAAGGATTATTGCGGCTACAAATGCCGACATAAAGGCGGAGGTAAAAAATAAAACTTTTAGAGAAGATTTACTGTATCGCATCAACACGATGGAGATTTATTTGCCTTCTTTACGCGAACGAAAAGACGATATCGTTCCGATGGCTAATTTTATTCTGGATAAGATTGCCGAAAAATACAATCAGGAGAATTGGCGTTTTGAGGATAATGTGGGGCCTTATTTAGAAAAATATCCGTGGAAAGGAAACATTAGAGAGCTCGAGAATAAAATTGAACGGGCTTTAATTTTGGCTGATAACCATACCATTTCGGTGACCAATCTGGACATTTTGGATTTCGAGGAAATTCATGAAAATGATGAAAATCCGTTGTCTGAAATGGAAAGAACTGCTATCGAAAAAACATTGTTTAAAAACAACGGAAACATCAGTAAAACAGCCGAAGAACTTGGGTTGTCAAGAGCAGCTTTGTACCGAAGAATTGAGAAATACGACCTAAAAAACACCTAAACTCAAGAGCGATTTGAGGCAGACTTTAAGGAATGTTTTTTAAGCTGCGGTACTAAAAAATAAAATAATGAAGAACTGGAAATTTTATAACGCTTTGTTTGCAAGGGTGCTGCTCGTCATGATCCCCTTTTTCTTTTGTGTCTTTCTGATTTACAAAACGTTTTATTACAATGCGCTTCTGGTTGGTTTTGTGGTTTTACTATTATTGGCCGAAATGTACTTTTTTGTTAAAAATCAGTCCTTGTTTTATGATAAAATGCTTCTTTCGATCTTGCAGAATGATTTTTCGAGTAATTTTCCCGAAGAACACAAAACCGATAATTTCAGGAATTTGTTTTTGCTGTATGATAAGTTAAGGTTTCAGCGACAGGAACAGACTTCAAAAGAACGCATCTATCAGTCTATTTTAAACAACATTGATACCGCTACTTTAATTCTCGAGAAAGAAGGGGAGGATTGGAATCTTTTTTTAATGAACGATTGCTTTTCTAACTTATTTAAGGTGCCAAAAGTAAGCCACTGGAAATACCTTAAAAATTACCTGCCTTCTCTTTGTGAGGAAATTGAAAAAATGGGTTTTACCGAATTGAAATCGGCTATTTCCATCAAAATTGAAGATCAGGATTTGCAGACTTTTATGCTGCAGACCTCGCATACAAAAACCTATGACAAAGAGTATTTCATTATTTTGCTGGACAGTATTCAGCGGGTCATTGAGAAAAAGGAGAAAGAAGCCTGGATTAATCTGATGAAAATTATCTCGCACGAGTTAATGAATTCCTTAACGCCAATTCGTGCGCTTTCGCAGAATTTACTCCAAATCGTAGATCAGGAAGCACTGGAAGAGG
Organism: Flavobacterium sp. N502536; assembly: GCF_025947345.1. Classification (NCBI taxonomy): domain Bacteria; kingdom Pseudomonadati; phylum Bacteroidota; class Flavobacteriia; order Flavobacteriales; family Flavobacteriaceae; genus Flavobacterium; species Flavobacterium sp. N502536. The sequence continues at coordinate 2,076,109 of NZ_CP110011.1, forward strand.
ATGATTTTGAGGACATCAAAAGCAGTATTTCAACCATTATCAATCGGAGCGATCACTTGCAGGCTTTTGTCGAAAACTATCGAAAACTGGCGATGCTGCCCACTCCGACAAAAAAAATGACACCTATAAATGCTCTTTTTGAAGATTGTCTTCGGGTAATGAGTCCGATTTTAAAAGCGGAAAATGTCGAACTGATAAACGATATCAATAGCCCCAGATCGATTTTAATTGACAAAAGTCAGATGGAACAGGTGATTATTAATTTAATCACAAATAGTATTTATGCGCTGAAAGAAAAGAAGGAGAAGAAGATGTTTTTGTCGGCCCATACCGAAAACAATCGTTTTTTTATTACCATTTCGGATAACGGAAAAGGAATCGATACAGCCATCAGGGATAAAGTTTTTCTGCCGTTTTTTACCACCAGAAAAGATGGTGCCGGAATTGGACTAACGCTTTCCAAAAATATCATCGAAGCGCATGGAGGCTATCTGAGTTATCAAACCGATGAAGACCGAACCAGTTTTGTGATTTGTCTGATTTAGTTAAGATCAAAGAGTAAATAATAAGAAATATACGGTTCACACAATCAAATTATGATTGTCCTCTTTGGGCTTTAAGATGCAGAAGGAAGACGGGTGCAGAGCCGTTTGGGACTAAATTTTGCGTCCCTTGCGCTTTCTTTGCGTTCCTTGCGGTTAAAAAACTTTAAAGTTCGATTTTAGGTTGCCAGAAGTGTTTTTCAAAATCTATAATCTGATTGTCTATCACTTCGATGCCCTCGTTTTCGAGTAGCTGCTGCATTAAATTGGTTCCGTCAAAATGATGTTTACCGGTCAGAAGACCTTTTCGGTTAACCACACGATGTGCCGGAACATCATCTCTGTTATGGCAGGCGTTCATTGCCCAGCCGACCATTCGGGCAGAGCGGGCGGAGCCTAAAGCTTTGGCAATTGCACCATAAGAAGTTACTTTTCCGTGCGGAATTTGTCTGGCAATCTCATAAACTCTTTCAAAAAAATTATCTTCAGCCATAGATTGGTTTTTGCCACAGATTAAAAGGATTAAAGGGATTTTTTGTCCGCTTTATTAGTGCATCGGCATGAAAATTATAGTATTTTCATTAGGATAAAATTAATCATTTTGAAATTTTATAAGCGTAATAAAAAGAAATCTTTTTAATCAGTGCACTATATTTTTCTAACTAAAATAGTAATTCAAAATATTAAAAAGCGTCAGTAGCGCTATTAATCCTGTGATGCTTCCAATAATCGTATTCATATTTCGCATCAGATAATCTGTTTTCTTTTCGATTCTTCCAAAGAAACCGATGTAGCTGTACAAAGCAGCAAATGAGCCTAAAACAGATCCGAATACAAAGGTAAAAATAATGTTGTTTTCGAATACAAAAAGGTGGTAAGAAGCAAGTGTAATACTCACCACTACATAATACGGAATTGGAAAAAAGTTCAGTCCGGAAAGCAGCATTCCTAAAAAGAAACGACTTTTTTTACTGCTCTTTTTAATCTTCGATTTTTTGGCTTTGGGTTCTTTCGCGATAAACAAAAAGTAAATCGTTAAAACAGAGAAAATAGCAAATCCCACTTCGCGTAATAAGGTCACCACATCCGGACGATTGTCGATCACCTGCGCAAATAAAACGGCTATAGAAACCTGAAAAAAGATCACCAGTACAGCCCCGGCAACAAACCATAAGGCATTCTTTTTACCCTCTTTCAAATTTACTTTGGCTGCAGTCATGTTGATCAGACCTGGAGGAATAATCCCAATGAAAGCGGCAAGAAAACCTGAAAGTAATGGGGTGAGTAATGCCATTCAGTTGTTTAATGGGTTTGAAAAACGTTTTTAAAATTAAATTAGTCTTTAATTTTGAAACGAATATACGTAATTGCCTTGTTAATTTCTAAATATTGTTTCTCATAAAAAGTCTGGAATGCAGTAACCTCTTCCGGGCTTCCTTCGTTTTTATAGACATTGTGATTGGCGTATAAAACTTCATGACCTTCACCGTGAAGTAATCCCAGTGTGTAACCGTGCATGAATTCACTGTCGGTTTTTAAGTTTACAACACCGTCTTTTTTGAGGATTTTTTTATACAATTTCAAAAACTCCGAATTGGTCATACGGTGTTTTGTTCTTTTGTATTTGATTTGCGGATCCGGAAAAGTAATCCAGATTTCGTCTACCTCATGGTCTGCAAAAATATGATTGATCAGTTCGATTTGAGTTCGAACAAATGCAACATTGTGCAATCCGTTTTCTACAGCGGTTTTAGCACCTCTCCAAAAACGGGCCCCTTTAATATCAATTCCAATAAAATTTTTGTTTGGATATCTTTCTGCTAATCCAACAGAATATTCTCCTTTTCCACATCCTAATTCTAAAACTAATGGATTGTCATTTTTAAAGAAATCAGAATTCCATTTTCCTTTCAAAGGCATTAAATCACCTACAACTTCTTCTCTGGTTGGTTGAAAAACGTTTTGAAATGTTTCGTTTTCTCTGAATCTTTTTAGTTTATTTTTACTTCCCACTTTTACAAAAATTTTCAGCAAAATTAAGGAATATAAACGAATTGAATACAGGTCGTATGTTTTTAAATTTTTTGTTGCAAATTTTGAGAATTCTTCAAGTTTTAAATTTTTAGAAAGAATCCGTTTTTATCAGCGTTTTTGCGATAGCAAACCCGTATAATCAGCGTCTGATTTTGCGTGACCTTTGTACACGGATCAAGCCGATACACTATCGCGAAGACACAGATTGAGCACGGATTTTTTAAGTTTTAAAATATAAAAAATCTTTTTAATCCATTTATCTGTGGCAAAAGAATTAACCGTAATGGACTTCAGTAATAGCTTTTAATTTAGGGTCAAGGGTTTCATCGTGTTGGGACAAATCCAGTCCGATATGTTCGTTTTCTTCGGAAACACGCAACGGAATAATAAAATTGGTCACTTTGAAGAGGAAATAGGCTCCGAAAAAGGTGAAAATTGAAACTAAAACCAATGCCATCATATGATGTGCAAATACATTCCAGCCACCGTGTAGTAAACTTGCGTCTTCGCCATGAGCAAAAACAGCGGTCAAAATCATTCCCATAATTCCCCCTACACCGTGACAGGCAAAAACGTCAAGTGTATCATCGAATTTTTTCGAGAAACGGCAATTTACAACCGAATTAGAAACCAAAGCTGTTACAAATCCAAAAAACATACTCTCAGGAACCGATACAAATCCGGCAGCGGGTGTTATGGCCACCAAGCCTACAACAGCTCCAATACAGGCACCAAGAGCCGACACTTTTCTGCCGTTCATTCGGTCAAAGAAAACCCAGGTCAGCATGGCTGCTGCCGATGAGGTTGTCGTGGTTGCAAAAGCCATAGCGGCTGTTCCGTTGGCCGCAAGAGCCGAACCGGCGTTGAATCCGAACCACCCAAACCACAACATTCCGGTTCCTAATAATACAAACGGAATGTTGGTGGGGATATGCTGTTTGTTTTTTCTTTTACCCAGAACCAGAACACCAGCCAAAGCGGCAAATCCGGAGCTCATGTGTACTACTGTTCCTCCGGCGAAATCTTTTACGCCAAAATAACTTCCTAAAATACCTGTTGGATACCAAACGGAATGGCACAATGGCGCATAAATAAAAATGGTAAACAAACTGATAAAAAGTAAATACGATATAAAACGAACGCGCTCGGCAAAGGATCCGGTAATAATTGCCGGAGCGATAATCGCAAACTTCATTTGAAACAAAGCAAAAAGCATGAACGGAATTGTGCTGGCCAATTGTTTATGAGGTAAAACCCCCACATAATCCATAAAAGCAAAAGTAGTCGGGTTTCCAAAAAAACTATAAAAATGACCTCCCAGGTTAAGACCTACAGGATCGCCAAAGGCCAGACTAAAGGCAACCACAACCCACAAAAGCGTTACAACCCCCAAGCAGATAAAACTCTGCAGCATGGTCGAAATCACATTTTTCTTGCCCACCATTCCGCCATAAAAAAAGGATAATCCCGGAGTCATGATCAAAACCAGACAACAGGAGGTTAACATCCAGGCAACATCGGCAGGAACGATATGATCGGTTGTGCCAAATTCAGCTAATACATAACTATTTTCAGTTACAGTTGGCCAAAAGGCCCCCGTAATGCACACAATACTTATAATAATAAAGGAAATGATCCAGCGTTTTTCTATTTTCATTTTTCAAATACTTTATTTAGCCCTATTTTTTATAGGGTCAAAGTTATGAAAAAATGAATATTCTTCTTTTTAAGGCTTTAAAAATAAGGGTGTAGTTTTTATTTTAGTCAATTTTGTAAAATCGGATCCATTTTTTTGAGAGTATCTTATTTTGCACTTCCCAAAAACGGGTAAAATTGCCAATTGTATTATAATGAAATCACCACTACATTCTCTAAAGCGCTAGAAAAGTTAGGATTATAAAAAGAAAACCCAAAAATGTTTATTTTTTTTGAAGCTTTGTAATCAAAACGTCTTCAAGTGGAGCCTTAATTTTGATCGCAGCATTCACTTCATCATTAGGAACCGTCATCGATAAAACATAATGTTGTATTTTCCAGTCTTTCCCTACTTTAACCAAAACTCCCGATCCGCGGCAAATTTTCATTTGAGTGTTAAGCAACTCGTCAAACCAGGCAATTTTTCCGGTTTTGTCAAAAAAGATATGACGCTCTAAAGCGGTAAAATTCCAGGCAGTTCCTTTGTCAAAATAAGGTTTTGCCCAAACTTTAAAATCTTTTTTGTTCCAGTTTTCGGTAGCATCAGTGCCAATGAAAATCGCATCGTCGGCCATTAAATCAAAATAAGCATCAAATTTCACCTCACCGGCTGCTTTGTGCCAGGCATCGATAGTTTGGTTCACTTTGTCTTTTTCAGAAGTTTGTGCGTTTGCAAAAACAGTAACAAATAATAATAGTAAGATTGATTTTTTCATAAGAGGTTTGTTTTGGATTTAAAGTTAGCAAAAAATATAGTTTAATCTCGCAAAGACGCAGAGCCGCAACGTTTTTTATTTAAAGAGAAAACTTAAAAAGGATTAAACGCACCGTTTGTCATTTCGACGAAGGAGACCCGAGCGATAGCGAACAGGCGAAGCAAATCTTCGCAAGTAACTCCGCAACGTTTTTACTTTAAAACCTGCACGAAACATTATCTTTGCGAGCCCAATTCACCAGCCAAAACGTAAATTATCGTACATCACTTATATGGTATAAGATGATTTAGTATATTTGATAGCTTTAAAATCGATACATCATGAATCCAAAAATACTCATCACCTCATTAGTCCTCTCCTCAATTTTTTTAACCTCCTGTAAAAAGGAATTAGAGCCTCAGGAAAACACCCCAAATTCTGAATTGGTAAAACTGGGATTGGCAAAAGATACGACAAAAGTAAATTCAGTTGCACAGGCTCCTGCAGCTGCAGCTGCAAATCCAAATACAGTTTTGAGTGCCAATGGCGGAATGAATCCGGCACACGGGCAACCCGGGCATCGCTGTGACATTGCGGTTGGTGCGCCATTAAATTCGGCTCCGACACAAGGACAAACAACAACTGTACAGCCAGCACAAACGGTTCAGGTAAAACCGGGCCAACAAAATATAGTAACTACAACCACTACCACACCGGCAAAAGTGGCCAAAGGTATGAATCCGGCACACGGACAACCCGGACACCGCTGTGATATTCCGGTTGGAGCACCTTTAAACTCTCCTGCGGCTAAGCAACCGGCAGCTGCCAATACAGCTCAAAGTGGAACTACTTCGCAAACCTTTACCGTAACACCGCCTGCAACAGATAATACTGTTCCGGCTTTGTTGAGTACAGAACAAACCGCTGTGGCAGATGGAAAGAATCCGGCACACGGAAAACCGGGACACCGCTGCGATATTGCAGTAGGGGCACCGTTACCAAAATCATAAGAAAGCCGGGATTATCTAAATCATAATCTGGGCGTGCCACCAATATAAAAAGGGGCTGACTATTGCAATCGCTTAGTCGCCCCTTTTTATATTGCTGTCGGGCTTTCGCTGCTACTTCGGTAGCTTAGCTCTATCCCTCACGCGAAACAGTTTTCAGTCTCAGTTTTCACTCTAATTTTGTCATCCTGAACGTAGTCGAAGGGTGACAATATATAAAGATTCTTTTACTCAATTTCAAAAATCGCCTGAATTTCAACAGCCGAATTTATCGGTAACGAAGCCGCTCCAATGGTTGCTCTGGCGTGTTTTCCTTTTTCTCCAAAAACCAAAGCCGTCAGGTTTGAAGCCGAATTCATAAGGGCTGCATGTTGCGTATATTCCGGAGTTGTATTAAAATAACCTGTCAACTGTACGCATTGTTTTACTTTGTTCAAATCGCCACCGCAAGCCTCTTTCAAAACCGCAATTACATTTAGCATCGTTTGGTAGGTAGCTTCTTTTGCCTGATCATCAGTAACCGTTGCGCCAACTTTACCCGGATTCAAAATCTTACCGTCCTTCAACGCCACCTGATTAATGTATACTTTATGATCTGAAATCGTAAACGGAACATAATTTCCAACAGGTTTAGGAGCCTCAGGAAGTACAATGTTATTGTCTTTTAAAGTTTTGTTGATATCGTTTTTAGTTTCAACAGCAGTTGTTTTTACCACTTTACCACTTTCTGTATTTCTCAATCCCGAAGCTACTCTGGCCAACGCTTTCCCTTGTTCTTTAGCCAAATTCAATTCGCTTTGTGACGGACGTGTTCCAACAGATCCTGCCAATGAAGTAGCACCAAACGGGGTATTTCCTTGTGGAACCGTTTTGTCTAACGCAGCCGTTCCCATAATTCCGGTAGGCACGATCACCATTCCGTGAGACGCAAGAATATTCCAAAACGATAAAATAGCAGCTTCTTTTCCTGCTCCCGATCCTGCCGACATAAACACAGTGGCTGGTTTTCCTTCTAAAGCCCTTGAAGTCCAAAGCGGAATACTCTGACTGAAGAAGTGATTCATATCGGCGCTGATATTCGCAAAATGAACAGGGCTTCCAAAAGCGATTCCGTCATAATTTGCAAGTTCTTCGATAGTTGCAATTGGTAATTTCTCTACATCAGCATTCAATTTTTCTTTCGGATTGATCGAAGGAATACGTTTTAAAATTGCTTTTGTATTTGGGTATTCCTGAACTCCTTCGGCAATAGATTTGGCCATTTTATAAGTTCCGCCATTTTGAGAATAAATCAAAACCAGCACATTTGTTTCAGATGATTTTACTTGCGCATTTACGCCAAAGCCTATAAATACTGCGATTAATAATACGAGTAGTTGCTTTTTCATGAGGGTAATTTTTAATAATTTATAGTAAATAATCCCAGTTATGTGCTTGTTTCAAAGCTTCATTTTTGGGATTGCAAAATTACTTCTTACAATATCAAAAAGCGTTATTATTATCTTAATTAAGGTTTTTGGGTATAATTTATTTTAAATCCCATCCCGACGAATATATTTATAAAAAAAATCGAAACTATATATTTAGAGCTCCAGCGGGGCGATAAATTTATAGGAAATTAAAAAACACACATTAACAGAACCCCATCGGGGTGACATATCGAATAGTACTAAAAATTATATGTCGCTCCGCCGGAGCTGGATTATAATAGCGCATACTAAAATTAGCTATAGATCTATCACTCCGCTGGAGTCTTAGATTAAAAAAGATTAAAAAAATTTGCTCAATCTGCGAGAAAAAAACACACACATTTCTCTCACATAGCTATGTGTTATTTAGACAAATAAAATGCCTTTTCTGAGTCTATAAAATCTATGTTTCTATGTGTTTAAAAAATTAAAGACATAGAGAAAAAATCTGCTCAATCTGCTCAATCTGCGAGAAAAAAAGTAATCATTCTAATCTGTGAAATCTGTGGAAAAAAAAATTAACTTCGAGCAAACAAATCGCCTTACTTATGAAAAAAGCAATTCTGTACGGAGCAAGCGGGCTAGTTGGCTCTTATATTCTCGAAAATTTGTTGAACAACAATAACTACGAACAAATAATAATTGTAGTAAGGAAAGACTTAAACATCCAGCATCCAAAACTAAAAACAATCATAGCTGATTTTAACTCCCTATCAAAAGTGGTCAAGGACATTCAGGCCGATGATGTTTTTATCGCTCTCGGCACCACACAAAAGAAAACGCCTGATAAAAAGTTATACTATCAAATAGATCACGATTACCCGATTCTGGCAGCAGAACTGGCGAAAAAAAACGGAGCAAAAGCTGTTTTTCTGGTTTCGGCACTTGGTGCAAATGCAAAATCATCGATATTTTATACCAAATTAAAAGGAGAAACCGAACGGGGTATCATAAATCTGAATTTAGAACATACTTATATCTTTCGTCCTTCAATGATTTTAGGAGACCGAAAAGAAAGCCGACCGATGGAAAAAGTATTCATTGGAATATTCAAATTGATCAACCCATTGTTTGTGGGAAGCTTAAGTAAATACAAAGGAATAGAGGCCGAAGATATCGCCAAAGCAATGGTAAAAAGTACAGCGCAATTAGATCAGAAAGTAAAAATATTGCATTGGGCAGAAATGACGGCTTTGCTAAAATAAAAAATGGCCTTATCCGGATTAGAGATAAGGCCATTTTTATGGATGGGATATAAATTAATACGCTTTCATTTTTTCGAAAGTAGTCGTAAGAGATTTTTTTGCCTTCGCCAATGCACCACTAAAAGCTCTTTCGAGTGTATCGGCATGTTCTGTAACGGTTACTGGTTGTAATTTTGCAGTACGAACTTCAATCACACATTTTTTATCGTTTAGGCTAAATTTCTCTCCGTTTTCATCGCCGAAATGTACTTCGACGCGGGTTATTTTTTCCTCAAAACGCGCTAAACCTTTTTCTAATTCGCCAGAGAAATAAGCTTCTAATCTTTCGTGTCCTTCGATGTTCTTGTCGGTATTGATCTGAATTTTCATATGGGTTTATATTTAATGATTGTTTCTCAAAGCTATCTTTTTTTTAATAAAAACACAAGTAGGTTAATAAAACATTAAGAAATTAATTAGGCTTTTTTTGCGCCTAGTTTGCCATTCCAAGGAACGAGGAATCACACCCGAAACTCCGCAAAGTTTGTCCTTTCAGAAAATGAATAATCTCATCAACATTGTCAACTGGGCGAAGCCAAACAAAAACAAAAATCGTTAATAACACATTGTCAGACTGAGCGAAGTCGAAGTCCCCGCACAAACACCCTTCCCAAAGAAACTGAATTATGGTTAACTGATTTTTTTCAGCAATTCGATTGATCCCGAAACGATGGCAAAAACCATTCGACAGGTAAACTATGCGCTTCCTTTAAGTGTAATTTGGGAACACGAATCCTTATAATCCGAAAAAACAAACCTCCAAAATGGGTTTTACTGACTGAATCAATTAGCCGAAATTTTAAACCCTTATCTGGATGTTGAATAAACTTGAAAGAGGCTGTTCTAGATCTCAAAAAACAAAAAGAGGAAATCTATCTCATGGGAGTGAAACTTCCTATTTTTATTTTGTTTAGGAATTACTATAAAGTTTAATGGTTCATTTTAACTTTTAATTAGTGAGGTATAAAGAAAGTATTTTATTATAAATGTTCGCATTTGATTGTTTGTAAGATATTTATTTAGGTTTAAATGTATTTCTAGTCATATTCCTCCTGGCTTTCAAGCAACTCTTTTTCTCTTTCCATTTTAATCCGGAATTTTCTTAAATAATTATAAGTTACTTGAAACGCAACGTCCTTGATATCTTTTAAGGGTTTTATGATATTAAAATGGTCTTTGTTTGCAATTGTATGAACATGGTCGTCATGCTCATTAAAGCGAGCGCTATTGTTTCTAACAACCCAATCTTGCATCCCTACTACCCTAATAAAATCGATTTTATCTTCAACTCTTAAGTCGCTCCAATCTTTATTTAAGTTTTTTATAAATGAGCTATTCTTAGAAAGTTCAAAAACTTGAATGAGTTTCGAAATAAAGAGAAACTTTAAGGGGCGGTATAGTATTATTGAAAAGAGATTTCCTATAAATGAGCCGTGATGCGGTGTTGCATATGTGATTAGGCATTTTATTTTTCCAAGATGTTTATCTTTTTTTAATTTTTCGACTAGAAACTTTCGGGCTATAAGGCCACCCATACTGTGACAAACTATTATTATATTGTCATATTCTGAACAATTTTGAGTTATTACAGATTTTAAATGTTCAGATAGCATAGTAATATTTTTTCCATTAAAAATATTGACCATTATCATGATTTGTGATATTATAGGGATTGAGGTATATCTTTTGTAATATTCATCGTACTCTAAGGAAAATGAATCTTTCTCATTCCAAGCTTCGTTTAGATGTGTTGCGAAATTTAACCACGTATAACAATTGCCTCCTAGTCCATGTATGAAAAGGACAGCAGTATCTGAATCTTCAGTTCCAATAAATGTAGGAAGAGGATTTTTTTTGTTCTTTAAATTTAATACCATTAAAACTATATATTAATTTTGTTTTTAATATCTGTAAGTTTAATGTCAATATTCTCTATTGTCTTTTTTACTTCTTCCAAGGTTGTATTTTCAATTGTCTCACAATCAATTTGGCCTAGACTATTAAGAACTCTCTTTAGAATTTTTAATGGATTGTAGGTCTCAATAATATCTTTTAAATTACCTTCATTAAAAGATAAATTGTCTAATAGTTTTTCTTCTAATTTTTCTTTCCAGTTATTGTCTAACCGTCTAATTAAGTCTTCATTACTTTTGTCTGATTCTTGCTTCTTTAATTCAGTAAAAGATTCTTCTGTATAGGTTTGCTTAATGTTTTCATGCTCGATAACAAAGTCATCCCAAATAGTTTTTTGACAAAAAAAGCTACTACTTGAGGTTGGTTTTGCTAATATTCTAGCTCTTTGAACAGGAATTCCAATTCTTATGTAATCAAAATATATGTTTTGTAGCTTTGTAACATCTTCGGGGTTGTATATCCAGTTAACAGAATTGTTTTGTTTCGTTTTATATGATTTTAAATATCCATTTAAATCAACAAAATGACCTTCTCGTTTTTCTAATCTTGTATATACTTCTGGAGAACCGAGGTAGATTAAATAATCTTCCATACGAGAAAGTATGTTTAACCATTCTACTATTCTTAATTCGGTTTCAGCCATAATATTAGCAATTTCTAAGTTGCTTAAGCCATGTTTTACAGATAGTTCTTTACATCTAATATATTTCTCAATTGGATTGTAATCAACTTTGCTATCAACTCCCATTTGGTAGCTTGTTTCTAGTAACGTTATTTCCTTTTCATTATCTGCTAATTCATCAGGAAGAACGACTGCTTTAAAAAAATCTTTACTATTATCATCATTATAAATAATATTTAAGAGCATTGCTCTCCTATTGCCATCTATAATGACTCCATCTTTAGTGATAATTCCAATTTCTTGCTGGCCATTATCTCTTAAACTGTCTTTTGTTTTTTCATTTTTGCCAATTGCTGAATCATAAAGAAATTGTTCAATAATTAACTTGTCTTCGGGCTTTTCAGGATTTAATAATCTATTATTAGATGACTCAAAAGATTTGGTAGAGCTTCTAATTCTTCCGTTGTAGGGATTGTATATTAGTGCATTCAATTTAATTTCTTTAACGGGCAGTTTTAAAGTGTCTCCTTTGTAATTAATTGATTTAATCTCACCTGTTGTTCTAGAAGAATCAATTTCGGTTATTCTTTCAGCTTTAGTCATTTGGATTATAATTTATTAGCAGTTGTAGATATTTTGTTTATCGCGTATAATGCGAAAAGTTGTTTGGTTGGAACTGTTTTTTTTAGAAATACTGTGGCGTCAATTTGAATAAATTCAGGCTCATCAATTGCTATTTTTTCAATAATATTTCTTACTTCCTCAACAAGTCGAGTTGGTTCTAAAAGAATTCCACTAGACCTTTGATTTTCAAACATTACTTGAAGCTTTTTAGCATCTCCAATTTTTTCAGAGAATCCATTGTTAATTGTTTTTATAAAATTTTCTCCATCTTTAAATTTTGAAATAATAGATTCAATTTTTTTATAATAACCATCTTCAATATGTTGTATTGGAAATCCTTTTCCAGTTCCGTATTGGATAGATGTTCTCCATTTACCGTCTGTTTTGTTGTTTTTTTCAATATTGTAATTTGAAAGTGTGACAGTCAAATTTCCATCCTTAATGGGTTGCCACCTACATCTAGCATCCTTGTTTTTTATAGGAGGATTGTCAAATATCTTTTGCTTATAATTATTTAAGTTTATCACCCCCTCTAAATTTGGAATAGAATTGACGATTAATTCTTTTTTTTGTTTTATTCCTAACGAATTTAAAACGATTGCTGCAAATGCACTACTTACAGAAGCACAAACAGCATTTCCTACTAAACGCCATTTTGCGCCTTCAGAACCGATAAATTGATATGTTATAGGGAAGCCCATAATTATTGCGGCTTCTCTTACTGTGGGTAATCTATATTCTCCATCCCCCTTTCTATTTACCTCTGATTTATAAATTACGGATTCTCTTGAATTCGCTATTTTTGTAGCGGTAATTGTTCTACTTGGATTATTTTCATTTTCTGGGAATGACATTTTTCCCATGAAAGGATGGTTAGTTTTCCAATGTCTTGAAAATCTCCATTCTGATTCATAAACACCAGTGTCATAAAAATGATCTGTTATTTTGTTTTGTTCAATTTCAATAGGATAAAGAATATCGTTAATTAATTTATTGCTCTTTTTTTCAAATGGAGAAGGGAAATTTTTCTTGATTAAGCCTATTGATTTATAAAGGGGTAAGTTAAGTTCTGTGTCCTTTTTTTGATGTGTTGGTGTAGGGACAATTAATTTTTTCTTTTTTATAATTTCACCAGAAATAAGCCTTTTTCTTGATTGGATTGAGCCATAGTCTGCTGAATTTATAATAGTTGTATTGTCGTATAAGTCTATAGCGGTATTTAAAGGGCCAATTCTATGTTTTTTTGCCCAATCTTCAAGACCTAAATCTTTAAACGTATAAGATGTTTGTAGGTATCTTTTTGAGTTTACAACATTTTCCATAAACCAAGCTTTCAAAATAGAATTTGGTTTATGCTTTTTTACTGCAACAATTCTTAAAAATGTTTCGGTCAATGAAACCCCAAGTGACTTGTCAGCATTTCCTGATTTATTTGAACTTGAGAAACTTACACAAGGAGGACTTCCAATGATAACATCTGTGTCAGGAACAGCTTCAATTTCTTCAATTGAATTTTTAAAATCTAGTATATTTTTAACTTCACAATTTAAATTAAAATTATGATTATAGGTGTCGATTGCTGGTTTCCAGTGGTCATAACCATGCTTGATGTCAAACCCTTTTTGTCTGAAACCTTCAGAAAATCCTCCCGCGCCACAGAAAAAATCGACAACGGTTAATTTATTCTCCATAATTAAATAATTCTTGAATGTTTACTTCGAGTGCTTTTGCAAGTTTCCAATGATTAGCATTAAAGATTTCTCTTTATTTTAAATAACATTCGCCGCATTTGTAATATTAATAAAAATTTTCTTTCAAATTTACATCGTGTACAATTTATAACAAATATAGCTTATTAACTAATTAAATTTTATGGAAAACAATAATATATTAAAAAATTCTATTGGCAAGTGTATTAATAAATAAAAAGTTATAATAGCGTATTTATACGTGTTTTTAGGATGCGATGAAAAAAACTACTTCTCCCTCTTCCCCCATTTAATTTTCATTTTTCCTTCCTCGTCGAGTGCGATTAGATGCAGGACGATTCCGCGTTCGCGGACGGCATCGCGTTCGGCTTTGGTGGCGAGTTTGATGTCGTTTTTGGAGTTTCGGAGAGGGATGGTGAGAGCAAGATTGGTGCCTCGGCCAAAAGAATAAACGCCTTCGGCATCAAGGTTTAAAACACTCGAACTAATGGTGAAATTATTCACATCGACCTGCTCTCCGCGCAATTTAAGTGTACCGGATAAATCGCTAAACGTAATGTTCTTGACATCGCGGAACGGAAAAGCAAACTTGCCGATCTTCACAATAGGCTCAAAGTTTAACAAAGCACCCTGATTGACGTTGAAAGTCAGATTGCCGTGCATCGAATTCGTGATCAATTCGCCGTTGCCGTTGATGAACCCGGTTACATTGGCCTGGCTGCTTAGCTTCCCTTTGATATTAGCAGGGCTAAAAGACTGAATCCCGAAGTTGTTGAACGACTTTAAAAAACTGGCAATATCAACCCGATTTACGTTGGCGTTTGAGCTAAAAGCAAAGTTCTTCCCGCTTGGTTTTACTTCACTGTTAAAGGTGATACTTCCGCCCGAAGTTTGCAGTGAACCGTTTTTAATGACCAATCTCGAATCGATCATTTGTACCGTGGCAGTTGTATTGGTTGCGGTTAATTTGTTGTAATTGATTTTATCGGCTTTGATGTCGATGACCACCACACATCTGTCGATTACGGTTCGTAGATGGTTTGAAATAGTTGGCTTTTTGGTGGTTTTGGCCGTGGCTTTTACTTTTTGAGAAGTCGCTAAAACTCCCAGAAATTGTTTCAAATCAATATTCGGGCAATAGATCTTCCAGTTTACGATCATTTTCTCGGGAGCATCATAATAGAGGTTGAGGAAATTGTCAATTTTTCCTTCTACGAAAATCGTATTCTTATTGTGTTTGTAGGCAATTTGCTTGATCAGTAAAGCTTTCTCGGTAAAGTCAAGATGAATGTTGGTCTTAACGGCATGAACATTCTTTGGAATATAATGAAAGGAAGCGTCGTCGACATCTATTTTACCGATAAAACGAGGTTTGGTAATATACAAATCGACAATGTCAAACTGAAATTTTAAGTTGGCTTTGGCGTGGCCTGCCGTAAACTGAATCCATTTATCGTTGCTTATTTCGTTGAGCCTTTCGATATCAAAGTCAGAACTAACGTTTCCGGTAGCCAGTGGTTTTTCGAGATTATTGATAGACAATTGCGGAATGGTGAGCGGAATATTTTCGTATTCGCCCACAAAATTCGTTAAAATAATGGCTGAATTAGCATCGTTATAACCGGCTGTAGGTTTGAAATTATTGGTAAAAATCCCTTTGAAGTGGCAGTTTTTGATCAATCCGTCCGGAATGCTTAATTCGTTGTTTTTGATAATGGCCTGAACAACAATTCTGGGATCCCCCTCGGCATTAAAATCCCCCTTGATATCACAATTAACATCGATTGGTTTTTGTAAATTAAATCGGTTAAGCTTAGAACTGATGTTTGCCGATAATAAATTGGATGCATTTTGCCATAAAATAGTAGTCCCAATATTGATTCCGAAAAGTGCATTTCCTTTGGCAAGATTAAAAAAAGCGGTAATGTCAAAAGCGTCTGATCCAATTTTCAGGCCTTTGGTAACAACGTCAATTTTTTCATTTGAAGCAGAGTAGGAAACGGCAAAAGTACCTTTGAGTTCTTTTTGTTTTGCAAAACTTCCGTGTACGGTATTAAAGGCCAGGCTTTTAATTTGCGTGTCTAAAAAAACATCGGTTTGCCAGTTGTCCCCATCAAAATTTACTTTTGACTGTAAGCGGTCCAGATCAAAATCAAACAATTTATGCCCCAGTAGATTGTTTAACGTAAAGTGGACTCCGTTTAGTTCAATCTGGTCGATTGTAGTCTCGGTATCCGATTTGTTTTCAGGTGTTTTTTTCTTTTTCGGCTTAAAAATATTGGCATTCGAATAGCCGTTTTGTGCCTTATACACGTAGATTGCTGCGTCGTTGATGAGGATTTTGTGAATGTTGATTTCGTCATGTACCAAACTCCAAATGTTCAGGCGCACCTCAATTTCTTTAGCTTTTAATAAAGTATGCTGGTGCGTTGCCCATTGATTGTCTTTGACTTCAACCTCCTTTAGGGCCAAAGTAAAGTTAGGGAAACCGGTTAGAAATTTATAATGAAAATCGCCAATATGGAATTTCCCGTTGATGTTTTCATTGATTTTGGTGTTGATCCTGGCGATGATTTCGGTTTTGTTCCGATTAAAATATATAGACAATCCGCCACAAGCGATAAGCAGTAAAGCAATAAGTCCCAGAACGAAAAAGCAAAAACGCCTGGCATATTTTTTAAAATGAATCGATTGAAAAAAGTTTTTTATGTAGAGTAAAGTAGCTTTCATCTGGAAGAATTTTCAAGAACTTTAAAGATAACGTAAAAAACTGACGTTTCTCTAAAAAGATAAAATCCACAGCTGCGTAGGTTAAAACTTATGATTTTACGTTTTCGGATTAATATAATTAATGACAATACATTTATAATGAAAACTAATTTGGTTATGGTGTTTCATTTGCATTTAATTTTTAAATTTGTGGTCTAGTTTGAAACGAAACAATTCAGACGATAATTTTAAAAGATAAGAAATTATGGCATTAGCAATAACAGATGCTACTTTTGATGAAGTAGTTTTGAAATCAGACAAACCAGTAATGGTAGATTTTTGGGCAGCATGGTGTGGTCCTTGTAGAATGGTTGGTCCAATCATTGACCAATTAAGCGATGAATACGCAGGTAAAGTAGTTGTTGGTAAAGTAGATGTAGATGCTAACCAGGAATTTGCTGCAAAATATGGTGTGCGTAACATACCTACCGTTTTGGTTTTTCATAACGGTGAAGTAGTAGGAAAACAAGTTGGAGTAGCTCCAAAACAAACCTACGCAGATAGTTTAGACGCTTTGTTGTAATCGTAAAGATTATGATTTATATAAAAAAGGTTCGACGAAAGTCGGACCTTTTTTATGTTTAAAGGTTTTTGCCGCAGATTAAAAAAATCATTCTTACTGTGTAATCTGTGGCAAAAAGAATTTTAATTCGTGCCAATTCGTAAAATTGCTGGCAAACTTTTTTTATTTTTAACGAATCTTATATTTCTTTAAAAATGAAAATTCTCTATAGCTCTCTTTGTATTCTTGCATGTACTACAATTGGTTTTTCTCAATCGAAACAAAAAGAAATTTATCTTTTAGATAAAGGCGTTTCGAAAGAGTTAGCAACTTACCGAAAACAAGAAATTTCCAATGTAAAATATGCGCTCTCATTTGAAATTCCAGGTCAGAGAGAAAAGGAAATTAAATCCAATCTTGTTTTAGAATTGACCTTATTAGATCATCCTTATCGAAGTGTGTATTTGGATTTTAAAGAGAAATCAGAAAATATAAAAGCAATTGAGGTTAATGGTAAACCGGTTTCAATTGTTCATGAAAATGGGCATATTGTTATTCCTACAGAAGCTTTAAACTCAGGAAAAAATACAATTGGTATTTCTTTTATAGCTGGAAATCTATCTTTAAACCGAAATGATGATTTCTTGTATACCTTACTGGTTCCGGATCGGGCGAGTACCTTATTTCCGTGTTTTGACCAACCGGATATCAAAGCAACTTATAAGTTAAGTTTGACTGTTCCTAAAGACTGGTCGGTTTTGGCTGGTGCCGATGTGAAAGAGAAAACGGAGAAAGGAGACTTTACCGCTTATACCTTTGGAGAATCGGATAAAATGAGTACCTATTTGTTCTCTTTTGTAGCCGGAAAATTCAAAAGTGTGACGAAGAAACCAGGTAATCGGGAAATGACGATGCTGTATCGCGAAAACAATGCAGAAAAATTAAGAAGCAGCACCGATACGATCTTTAATTTGCACCAGCAATCGTTAGATTTTCTGGAAAAATATACCCGTTATAAATTTCCGTTTCAGAAGCTGGATTTTGCTTCAATTCCGGTTTTTCAGTATGGCGGAATGGAGCATGTAGGAGCTATTCAGTACAAAGAATCTACTTTGTTTTTGGATAATAGTGCTACAGACAGTGAGAAATTAGACCGTGCCAAATTGATTGCACACGAAACTTCACACATGTGGTTTGGTGATTTGGTGACCATGAAATGGTTTGATGATGTCTGGATGAAGGAAGTGTTTGCTAATTTTATGGCAGACAAAATTATGAATCCGATTTTCCCGAAAGTAAATCATAATCTACAATTTTTAACGGCTCATTATCCAAGTGCTTATGGCGAAGATCGTTCGCTGGGGACACATCCGATCAAGCAAAATTTAGCCAATCTAAAAAATGCGGGTTCATTATACGGAGCGATCATTTACAACAAAGCACCCATAATGATGCGTCAGTTAGAAGCTTCGATGGGGAAAGAAGCCTTTCAGAAAGGAATCGAAAAATACATTAAAAAATATGCCAACGACAACGCCGACTGGAACAATCTGGTCGAAATTCTCGACGCCGAAACACCGCTCGATATGCAAAAATGGAGCACGGTTTGGGTCAATAAATCGGGAAGGGCGATTTTTAAAGATCAAATCAAATACGATGCTCAAAACCGAATTGCGATTTTTGAAATTACACAACAGGCAGAAGATCAATCTGCAAATGTGTGGCCTCAGACTTTTGAAATTGGCCTGGTTTATCCTAATAGTGTAAAAGTGATCAATGCTACTATAAAAGATAAAAGTCTGTTGCTAAAAGAAGCCGTTGGACTTGAGAAACCATTGGCTGTTATTTACAACTATAATGGTTTTGGATACGGTGTTTTTCCGCTTGACGGGAATAATTTAGAGTCTGTTTTAACATTGAAAGATGAGGTGGCAAGGGCTTCAACTTATATTAACATTTACGAAAATACGTTAACGGGGAATATTGCTCCTGCAAAAGCTTTTGCTTGTTTTTTAAAAGGAATTCAGCAGGAACAAAACGAATTGGTTTTGAAAATTATCACCAATCAAACTAGTGCCGTTTTCTGGAAGTTTCTGACGGAAAAGCAGCAAAATATTGGACAAAAAGAACTTTCGGCTATTGTATATACGCGTTTGCAGGCCAGTTTGCCAAGCAATATCAAGAAGACTTTGTTTAATTTATTTAGTTCAGTTGCTTATTCGGCTACTGATAAGGAACAATTGTATAAAATTTGGAACAAAGAAACTGTGATTCCGGGCTTAAAACTAAATGAAGACGATTATACCAATATGGCTATGAATTTGGCTATATTTAAACATGAAAAAGCAGATGAAATTTTAAACAAAACCAGAACTACGATTGCGAATCCCGACAAGCAAAAGCGATTTGAATTCCTGCTTCCGTCTTTGTCAAAAGACGAATCGGTTCGTGATGCTTTTGTGCAGTCTTTAAAAGATGATGCGAACAGAGAAAAGGAATCCTGGGTTGCTGTAGGTTTAGCGAATATCAATCACCCGTTGCGTCAGGAAAGTGCTCAAAAGTACATTAGATTTTCGTTAGATTTGGTGGAAGAAATTCAGCGTACCGGAGATATCTTTTTCCCAAAAGACTGGCTGAATAACACGGTTGGGAAATATTCGTCGAAATATGCTTTTGATGAAGTGCAGCGATTCCTGAAAGAGAATCCGGAGTTTAGTCCCATTTTGAAAAGAAAATTATTGCAGGCAACCGATGGTTTGTATCGTGCGCAAAATATTAAAAAAGAAACCGAATGAAAATTGAATCGGAAATAGAGAAAGTCTCCAGTTTCCAGCATCTCGAAATGTTGGCGAATCAGGTGGTAGAAGGGTTTATCTCGGGAATGCACAAGAGTCCGTTTCATGGATTTTCGGCTGAATTTGCCGAGCATAAAGTCTACAATGCCGGAGAAAGCACCAAACACATCGATTGGAAATTATTTGCCAAAACAGATCGTTTGTACACGAAACGTTTTGAGGAAGAAACCAATTTGCGATGTCATTTAATTGTCGATAACTCATCGTCGATGCATTATCCGGAGCTCAGGCCAAATCAGCCTTTTTATGAGAAGAAGATTGGTTTTGCTGTTTTGGCGTCGGCTGTTTTAATGAATATCCTTAAGAAGCAGCGTGATGCTGTAGGGTTGAGTGTTTTCTCCGACAGCTACGAATATTATGCTCCCGAAAAAGGAAGTGATCGTCACCATCGAATGTTGCTCAATAAACTGGAAGAGTTGCTGCAGCAGCCAAAAGTCAAAAAAAGCACTGATACCATTACCTATCTGCATCAAATCGCTGAGAAGATTCACCGTCGCTCGATGATTATTTTATTTACCGATATGTTTCAGTCAGAAGACGATGAGAAGCTTTTTAACGCTTTACAGCATTTAAAACACAACAAACACAAAGTGGTTTTGTTTCATGTAGTGGATGATAGAACAGAGCTTAAATTTGACTTTGATAACACGCCGCGCAAGTTTATCGACTTAGAATCAGGCGAAGAGGTATCGCTTTTTGCGGATAATGTAAAAGCAGAATACGAAAAAAGGGCAGAGGAGTATTTCAAGAAACTGTCTTTAACCTGTGCTAAGAATCAAATTAAGTATGTTTCGGTGAATGTAGGGGATGATTTTGAAAAAATATTGACGACATATTTGGTTGAAAAACAAAACTTTGGCTAAAACTTTGAAAAAATATTTAATTTTTTTTCAAAAAACACTTGCAGAAACGAAATTCTGTACTATCTTTGCAACCGCAATAACGCAGAGGTTTGGTAGTTCAGTTGGTTAGAATACATGCCTGTCACGCATGGGGTCGCGGGTTCGAGTCCCGTCCAGACCGCAATATTGGGAAAAGCCTTTCTTAACGGAAAGGCTTTTTTGCCCAAATACGGTATCTAAGATTAGTTGTGTTGTTTTGCTACGACTTTGTAACTCGTAGCTGGTTTAGTAGTTAGACCAATGAAAAGCTTTCCACTTTTGTGGATGGCTTTTTTGATTTAGGACACTTTTGGTTTTTGTTTTTAAATGCAAAGAGCGCTAAGATTTAAGTAAAGTCCGCAAAGTTTTTTATAAGCTTTGCGGATTTTTTGGTTTTTGGTTTAGCCGCAAGGGGTGCTAAGGTTTGCGCGAAGTTCGCAAGGTTTTTTATGGGCTTTGCGGATTTTTTGGTTTTGCTTGTTTGGTTTAGCCGTAAAGTGCGCTAAGGTTTACGCGAAGTTTTTTAAGTTTTGCGGAGTTGGCGCTTTCCGTTTTGGGTTCTTTGAAGTCAAAAAGAAAGAAAGTTCTTCTTTTTTGATTTGACAGGCGAATTTTAAAATATTGGAATCTAATCAATTAAAAATTTCTTAAAATTTATTCGCAAAAAAAGCTTGTAGAATCAAAGATCTGTTGTATTTTTGCACTCGCAATAACGCAGTTGGTTTGGTAGTTCAGTTGGTTAGAATACATGCCTGTCACGCATGGGGTCGCGGGTTCGAGTCCCGTCCAGACCGCAATATTGGGAGAAGCCTTTCTTAATGGAAAGGCTTTTTTGTTTTAGAAAACTTTCTAGAATAAATTGTAAACTCCAAAGTTCCAAATTCCAATAAAACATATAGTCGTGTTGGAGTTTGGAATTTTTTATTTGGAATTTAAATTCTATTTCTTCTTATCTTTAATATCGCAAGAGACATCGTATCAAGCTTCAATGGAATATTCCGGTCAGAAATTAGATAAATATTACATCAAAAAAGTAGATGCCGATAAAAAGAGCATTTACTGCCACCACGATTTGATGGGCGAATTGTTTGTGCCTACACATAAACACGACAAAGCACAATTGTTGTATGCTGAAGGTGATGTGGTTTTTGTAACTACAGAAACGAAAACCTACTTTTTACCGGCAAGACATTTTATCTGGATTCCGAGCGGGGTGGAGCACAGTATTGAGCCAAAGTCGGAAAGTGTTACGATGCGTAATTTGTATTTTCCTGTCGAAAAAGACGAAGATGTTTTTTATAAGAGTGAAGGAATTTATCCGGTCAATAATTTATTGTTGCAAATGATGCTTTTTACCAATCGATGGAATGGGGATCTTAAGAAAGGAAGCCCGAATTTTGCCATTGCCAAAGCGATTAAAGCAATATTGCCTCAAATTTGTCTGACCAACTTACCTTTAGAATTACCGCAACCAAAAGATCCTCGCTTGGGTAAAATTCTGCGTTATATTGAAAATAATCTGGGGGAAACTATTCTATTTGCAGCTGTTGCGCATGAGTTTGGGTATAGTGAACGGTCTTTGTATCGCTTGTTTCAAAGAGATCTCAATATGTCCTTTATTCAATATTATACGATTCGAAGAATTCTAAAAGCTATAGAGCTTCTACTGGATCGAAAACTTTCAGTTAAAGAAGTCGCTCAGGAAGTAGGATATAGTAGTGTGCCAACATTTAGTAATACATTCTTTAAAATCCTCGGGCAACGCCCGTCCGATTACTTAAACGGAGAGGATATTTTAAAAAGCAGATAGATTATTTTTCTCTTGTAGATTAAGTATATAGGGGAATAAATCTGCTTAATCTGCTTAATCTGCGGGAGTTTTTTTTAAATAACTAAAAAGTAAATCTTATTCGTAACGGTTTGTTTGTCATTGTTTTAGTGTGGAGTTGTTGAAAAATAATATTTTAACATTTGTCTGAAATGAATATGTTATTGACTTTTTAGAATTATCAGTCACCAAAAAAATGCAGGAACTTTGCATCATAAATTATTTATGTATTCATGTTCCTTAAAAAACAGATTTCCGCACTACAGTGTTTCCTGAAAAATAGAGCTTATGTCTTATTTATGCTCGGATTCACCACACTACATGCGCAAGAAGTAAAATCGATTTCATTAAATGAGGCGATTAAAATTGCGAAAGAGAATAACCGAAACATTCTCAAATCTAAACTCGAAGTAACACTTTCTGAAGAAAACATCAAAGAAAATAAAGAGTTACGACTGCCGGAAATTGAGATGAACGGCGCTTATTCGAGAATAACCAATATTACCGAATTTAAAGGCGGCTTCTTAAAAGGCAAAGAAGTTACCAGGACCATCCCTGAGATTTACGAGGTTGGAACAACATTTAAAATGCCATTGTATGTTGGAAATAAAATCAATAATGCGATTAAAATTGCCAATCAGGAAAATCAAATCGCTCAAATCAAAAAGGAGAAGACCGAAAATGATATCGAGTTAGAAGTGATTGGGACCTATTTGGGAATTTATAAAATGATGGAGCTTCAGCAAATCATTGCTGAGAATATCAAAGAAGAGCAAAATCGGTTAAGAGAAGTTCAATCCCTGAAAAAACACGGAACGGTAACCAAAAATGAGGTATTGCGTGCAGAATTACAGCTTTCGGACCGAGAGTTGAATGCTTTGACGAATTCTAAAAACATCAAAATTGCGCTGCACGATTTAAAAACATTGCTTCAGTTGCCCGAACAAGAGGAAATAACAATCGACACAACGGCAAATATTGAAATGCAAGGCCTTGATCCTTATGAAGTGTATATGAATCATGCTTTGCAGAACGAAGAAATGCGAATCTCAAGTCAGGAAATAGCGATCAAAAAAACGGAGTTGAAATTGGCAAAAGGGAATTATTATCCAAGTATTAATTTCTTTGGGAACTATAGTTTCAATTATCCCAACTACAAATTTTTTCCTCCAAACCCGTATTTGTACACCTTAGGACAAGTGGGAGTTGAAGCCAGTTTTGATATTTCGGGTTTATATAAAAATAAAACTAAGGTTCAGATGGCGACGACCAGAATTCAATGGCAGGAAATGCAGTCTGAGATTGTGAAAGATAAAATTCAGGACGAGTTGTTCAGGAATCATACGCAATATAAGGAAATCGTTGAGAAGTTTAAAGTTGTCGATAAAGCCGAAGAATTGGCTAATGAAAATTACCGAATCGTAAAACTAAAATACCTGAATCAACTGGTTCTGATAACCGAAATGGTGGATGCAGACAATGCGTTGTTACAGGCAAAATACAACAAAATTTCAACCCGAATTGACGCTGTGATGAAACATTACGAACTGCTGCGTACCGCCGGGATGTTGCCGGGAGAGATTTAAGATCGAGGAGAAAATAGAAGTAAGAAGAAAGAAGCAAGAGAATAGAAAAAGATATAGAATTTATGGTAAAGATTAAAAATGAAACCAGAGCAAACCAATCGTTTCATATCATTATAACAATAATTGCCTGCCTGTTGGTGGTAAGCGGAGTCATTTTAGGAATTTGGTTTTATGTGTTCAGTCAAAATCATGAAGAAACCAATGATGCTCAGGTAGAGCAATACGTTACGCCAATTATGTCCCGAATTACAGGGTATGTTCAGGAGGTTCGTTTTGAGGAAAATCAGTTTGTACACAAGGGAGATACTTTGGTGGTGATTGATAACAGAGAGTACAAATCGAAACTGAATGTGGCTTTGGCTGATGTTCAAAGTGCGAAACAAAGCAGTGTAGTGGCCCAGAAAAATGTGGCGACAACAGCAAGTTCAACAGCAATTGGAGAATCGCAATTGGCGGTGGCGAAAACGAATCTTTGGAAAACAAAATTAGAGTACGACCGATACAAGGCTCTTGTGAAGGAGGAGGCAGCGACTTCTCAGCAATTAGAAAAAGTAAAAGCCGATTACGAGTCGGCGCAGGCACATTTTCAGGAAATGCGAGAGAGGATTCAGTCTTCCAATTTGAGTACTTCTCAGGCGCAGGCAAATGTTCCTACCATGCAAACGGTTGTCGAGTCTAAGCAAGCTGTTGCTGATAATGCGGCATTGTTTCTTTCGTACACCATAATCACGGCGCCTTATGACGGCTGGGTTGGAAAAAGAATTTTACAGCCGGGACAAATGGTTAAAGAAGGGCAATCATTGCTTTCGATTGTGAGTAAAGAGAAATGGATTACTGCAAATTTTAAAGAAACACAGTTACAATATTTAACCGTAGGTCAGGAAGTTCAAATTAAGGCTGATGCTCTAAAGGATAAAGAGTTTACGGGAATTGTTAAGTCATTGTCACCTGCCAGTGGTGCTCGATTTTCGTTATTGCCTCCAGATAATGCCACAGGAAACTTTGTGAAAATAGAACAGAGGATTCCGGTTCGAATTCAATTAAAAGAAGCCGACAAACAAGTCGATTTTTTAAGAGCCGGAATGAATATTACGGTTATTGCCGAACACCAATAAAATGGAAGATAAAAGTATTTTTAAGTCCTGGGTTCCTAATTGGGCGATCATTATTATCTTGTTTGTGTGCTTGCTGCATTCTATGATTTTATTGGGGGTTTACAGTTCAAACGTAACTTATGCTGCAAGTTTTCTGGATATCGAAGCCGAGGATTTGCAGTTTGCTATGTGTGTAACCTACGGAACTTTATTGGCGACGATCCTTATCGAGAGTAGGTTTTCGAATTATTTTCCAGCCAAAACCTACCTAATGATGTTGTATGTTTTGATTGCTGTAACGATAATTGCATCAGGATATGTGGCCAATTTTGCTGTTTTTATCATGTTAAGAGTTCTTGAAGGAATCTTAATGGCTTTGCCGGTAATGATTTTGAGGCAGTTGCTGGTAGAACGTTTTAATTCTAAAAACGCCATTGTCATTGGGTTTTCGTTTTACTACGGATCGCTTTTACTGGCGACGCCCTTTATTATGAACATCGCGGTTTGGTTCCTTGATCATTACGATTGGAAATATATGCTGTATGTTTCGGGAATGCTTCAAATTATTAATGTCTTTTTGATTCTGGTAACCTTTAACAGCCACCGAATCACTAAAAAGATCCCGTTGTATCAAATTGATTTTCTGAGTTTTGTTCTGGTTTTGACATCGATAATAACCGGAGCTTACTTTTTTGTGTATGCCGAAAGAAAATATTGGTTCGAATCGTCTCAATTGATTCTTTCCTTAATAATATGTCTCATTACGGGAGGTTTGTTTGTTTTCAGACAATTACTGGTAAAGCGACCAAGTTTTAATTTTGAAGTTTTCAGATATGCGAATCTGCGAATCGGGTTTCTGTTGTTTTTTCTGTTCTACATTGCCAGAGCGACTTTGAGTTTGTGTCATAGTGTAATGTTTACGATTTGGAATTGGGACCCGTCGCGTGTTGCGGGAGTGCAATATATAAACGGATTAGGAAATGTAATTGGGTTGATTTTAGCGGCTGTTTTTCTGATGCGATCTATGGCGACTAAATACATTTTTATGATAGGTTTTGCGCTTTTGGCGGTATATCATTTTTGGTTTACGTTTTTGTTTGTGTCCGATGTTTCACTGTCGGATATTTTGATTCCGTATATTTTGCAGGGGATCGCGGTTGGGGTTTTGTTTGTGCCATTAGTTTTGTTTACGGTTACGGCAGTTCCGGGAAAATTGATGACATCCTCCGGGATTATTGGAGTCTCAGGACGTTTTTGGGGAAGTACTATCGGGTTTTGTATCATGCAGAATGCTCAAGTGTTCCTGAATAAAAAACACTTCCTGAAACTAAGCCAATTTGTAACAGGCGAGAATCCCGAAGCACAGCAAACCATTGCTGCAACAACACAGAGTTTTATAGCAAAAGGATATTCGGTCGATAATGCCAATACATTGGCCTTGAAAAAGGTTTTTACTACCGTTGCCAAACAAGCTACCTTATTATCGGATATGGAAATTTATACTGTTGTGGGGTATGGTTTGGTGGTTTTGGTGGTTTTGATTGGCTTGAACCAACATTTAAGACACACAGCAAACCTGTTTAAAAAGAAAATTTGGATCAGTTAAGGAATTTGTTTGAAGATTTAATCTCGCAAAGACGCGAAGGTGCAAAGTTTTTACTTGCTATAAACGCTTAACGGGGCTGTTTGTCATTTCGAGCGAAGGGAGAAATCACACAAGAAGCTCCGTTCCAAGTGTCGTCAATCTTTGTTGAATTGCGAGTGTGTAAAAAGAAGGTTTGGATCTGCCAGAATGCTTTTAAAATAACCCCATAGTCAGGGAGTGATGATCCTGACTTTTTTTTCGATTGATGATGATGAAAGCCCGTGCTGATTACACGGGCTTTTTCTATACGAAAAAATAAAATAGAGATGGACTCATATATGCGTCTAAATGAAAATAAAATCTGCGGATTTTTGTGCTATTCTTAAAATTTAGAAATCATGACGACAGAAAACTTCTCAAAAGAAACCGAAACCAGATTAATGGATTTTTTTAATAATGCGATTGATCCTAAAGATATGGCAAAGAGTATTCGTCAAATAAATCATGTGCTTTCTTTGTGTGTAATGAGGGAATGTGAAATGGTTCAGTCTGAATTATCAAATATTGATGACAATTTTTACTGGCTGAACAAATTGGCAGAAGTTTTGGATCCTTATTTGGATGTGAGGTGAAGAAAGGTTTTTTCGTCTGGTTTGTCATTTCGAGGAACGAGAAATCACACAAGTAATTCGACAACAGTTTGTATTCTAAACCCGACAGGTTTTAAAAAACTGTCGGGTTTAATGGAAAACAAAAAAGCTTCTGATTTCTCAGAAGCTTTTTTTCGGTGCGGATAATAGGACTCGAACCTACACGCCTTGCGGCACCAGATCCTAAGTCTGGCATGTCTACCAATTTCACCATATCCGCGGCAATTGTGGGTGCAAAGATAGACATAACTTCGAATATTCAAAGAAAAAAAACGAAAAAATTGAAAAAAAATATTAATTCTCTTTTTTGTACTTTTGGATTTCTATAAAAATAATTTAAATGGAAAATATAAAGTCTTACGTTCAAGAACATAAGGATCGCTTTATCAACGAGTTGATCGAATTATTAAAGATTCCGTCGGTTAGTGCCGACACTGCATACTCGCAAGATGTTATCGATACTGCCGAAGCAGTAAAGGAAAGTTTATCAAAAGCAGGTTGCGATTTTGTCGAAATTTGCGACACTCCGGGTTACCCAATCATATATGGAGAGAAAATAATCGACCCAAATTTACCAACTGTTCTTGTTTACGGACATTATGATGTTCAGCCACCAGATCCGTTAGAGTTATGGACTTCGCCTCCATTCGAACCTGTAATTAAAACAACAGATATTCACCCGGAAGGAGCAATCTTCGCTCGTGGTGCTTGTGACGACAAAGGTCAGATGTACATGCACGTAAAAGCGTTGGAGTACATGGTTCAGAACAATGTTTTGCCATGTAACGTAAAATTCATGATCGAAGGAGAAGAAGAAGTAGGTTCGGCAAGTTTAGCGTGGTTCGTAGAACGCAATCAGGAAAAACTAAAAAACGATGTCATCTTAATTTCAGATACCGGAATGATTTCTAACCAACAGCCGTCGATTACGACAGGTTTAAGAGGTCTGAGTTATGTTGAGGTAGAAGTTACAGGTCCAAACCGCGATTTACATTCTGGTTTATACGGAGGAGCAGTGGCGAACCCAATAAATATTCTGGCAAAAATGATCGCTTCGCTTCATGACGAAGACAATCATATTACGATTCCGGGGTTCTACGATAAAGTACAGGAATTGTCTCTTGAAGAAAGAGCCGAAATGGCAAAAGCGCCTTTTAGCTTAGAAAAATATAAAAAAGCCTTAGACTTAAATGATGTTTATGGTGAAAAAGGATATGTAACTAACGAGCGTAATTCTATTCGTCCAACTTTAGATGTAAACGGAATCTGGGGAGGATATACCGGAGAGGGTGCAAAAACGGTTATTGCAAGTAAAGCATTTGCTAAAATTTCGATGCGTTTGGTACCTAATCAGGATTGGGAAGAGATCACAGAACTTTTTGCAAAACATTTCACAAGTATTGCTCCGGCAGGAGTTACAGTAAAAGTAACGCCACACCACGGAGGTCAGGGTTATGTAACGCCAATTGACAGTATTGGATATCAGGCGGCAAACAAAGCGTATACAGAAACTTTTGGAGTTCCGGCAATTCCGGTTCGTTCAGGAGGAAGTATTCCGATTGTAGCTTTGTTTGAAAAAGAATTAAAAAGTAAAACGATCTTAATGGGCTTCGGTTTAGACAGTGATGCAATTCACTCGCCAAACGAGCATTTTGGAATCTTCAATTACTTAAAAGGAATCGAAACTATTCCGTTGTTTTATAAGTATTTTGTAGAGCTTTCGAAGTAGTTTTCTAAAAAGAAAGATTTAAAATAAATAAGGAATCCGTTCAGAAATGAGCGGATTTTTTTATGGGCGTTTCCGCCGCGGCGGTCGGGCTTTCGGCTATATTCCCAATTAACAAAAACTACGGCTAAAAAGCCTTGTTTTTCTAAATCGGGAGATACCGCCTCTATCCCTAACGCTTAAGAGAGGTTCAAAGGGGCAGAGGTTCAAAGGTACAGAGGAACGGGAAAATTGAAATTTTTGTTGAATAGCCTACAGCTTCAGCTGTAGGTAGGTTTAAAGGAATTAGATAATTGGCTTTAGCCGAATAAATTCCAGATTTAAATTTTGAAAATCTCTGCATGAAATTAGGCTAAAGCCAATAAATGCCTTTATTTCTCCAGCCTCCAGCTGAAGCTGGAGACAATTCAGATATTGTTTCTCTTCACCTTTGCACCTCTGCGCCTTTGCCACTCTGAACCTCAAAAAAAGAAACCCTCAGAACCTTAGTGTCTTAGAGTCTCAGCACCTTTCAAAAAAAAATCTTGCATATTAAAAAAATAATTCTACATTTGTAGAGCAACATCTATAATTGTAGAATTAAAATAGTCAAATGAGACAGCTGGTAATCTTATTATTTTGTGGATTAGTTCTTTTAGGATGCAAAAGCAAACCGATCAATCAGATTGTGGATAAGAAACGGGAAGGTGTCTGGATTGACAATTACAAACAAGACAGCACGGTTTACAAATCGTTTGAGTATTACAAACACGGCGAACCCATAAAAAAGTGGAAATCGTATATAGACGGGAAAATCTATAAAACAGAGAAATATAAAAAGGGAATCTGCCTTGTAAAATATTATTACGAAAACGGAAAAGTACAATCGAAGGGAAAAACAAAGATCGAAGTCAATTCGATAGAAACACACTGGTTTTATTTTGGTGATTGGGAGTTTTATTCGGATAAAGGGAAATTAATCGAAGTTAAGAAATACGATAACGGTGAGTTGATTTCGGAACGAATAGTGGAGTAGGCCGGAGGGTGTAGAAGAAAGAATAAAGAGAATAGAAAGAGTAAAGATTATAGAATATAGAATTAGTGTAGCATACAGAAGAAATCATAAAAATCATTTTAATCTGTGGCAAAGAAAAACTCAGCAACTTAGAATCTTAGTAGCTCAGAACCTTAAAAAGAAAAAAAATGCAATTATCAAACTCAGAAGAACAATTAATGGAGCATCTCTGGAAGCTTGAAAAAGCTTTTATGAAAGATTTGCTTGAAGCGTATCCGGAGCCAAAACCGGCAACAACAACCGTTGCGACGCTTTTGAAACGAATGATCGATAAAAAATTCGTTGCTTACAATGAATTTGGGAATTCAAGAGAATATTACCCTTTGGTCAAAAAAACAGCCTATTTCTCTAAACATGTTAATGGGTTAATTAGTAGTTTTTTTAATAATTCGGCATCACAATTCGCTTCTTTTTTTACGACCGAAACGAATTTAAGTACGACCGAACTGGAAGAACTCAGAAAAATAATCGATTCAGAAATTCAAAAGAAGAAAAAATGATAAACTATCTTTTAAAATCAGGAATACTGCTTTTTGTTTTTTATGCAGTATACAAATTGCTGTTGGAAAACGAAAAAATGTTTCGTTTTAATCGCGCTTATTTGCTGGCGAGTTTGGTTTTTAGTTTTGTAATTCCGCTACAACTTATCTCGTTTGGATCGTTTGTGTCTGCTAAAATTGGGTTGGTTCAATTGAATGAAATAGTACTTCAGAAAAGCAGTGAGCAGCTCAATACCATTTCGGTAAATGACTTTTTGTTGGTTTTGATTGTTGCAGCTTACAGCGCCGTAGTTTTAGTGTTGACATTCAGGTTTGTTCTGGGGCTTAATTCGTTTTATAAAAGGATACAGCGCAGTGAAATTCGTTTTGAAAATGGACAAAAAATAGTGTTGCTTCAGGAGTCTGGTTTGCCATACTCTTTTTGGACATCTATTTTTATGAATAAAACAGAATTTGAAAATGGCAAAATTCCATCAGAATTAATAGCCCACGAGAAAGCACATTTGAAACAGAGGCATACTTTGGATATTCTTTTTGTTGAGGTGCTGCAGATTGTTTTCTGGTTCAATCCGTTGCTTCTTCTTTATAAAAAATCCATTAAACTCAATCATGAATTTTTGGCCGATGAAGCCGTAAATATGCAGTTTGGTGAAATTAGAAGTTATCAGCATTTATTGCTTGATTTTGCCTCCAATAAAAATACGGTTGCTCTGGCGAGTAATATCAATTATTTAATAACTAAAAAACGTTTACTTATGATGACTAAAAAAGAATCTCCGATTAAAATTGTATTGAAAGTATTTACAGTGGGTAGTCTTTATGCCTTGCTTTTGTTTGTTTTTAGTACTCAAGCAATTGCTCAAAAACCGCCCACTAAAGCAGCAATGAAAGACAAAGACCTTTATGTATTGGAAGAGGTCGAGAAATTGCCTGAATATCCTGGTGGCATGACAGCGTTTTATAAATTTATTGGGAAGAATTTCAAAATGCCGGCAGCAGTTGGGAAAAATAAAATTGAAGGAAAAACATACATGCAATTCACCATTGAAAAAGATGGAAGTTTATCCGATATTAAAACAATTAAAGACTCCGGTTATGGAATAGGGAATGAGGTTATCCGTGTCCTGAAACTTTCTCCAAAATGGACCGCTGCAACGCAACAGGGGAAATCGGTTAGAGTAATTTACAGTTTGCCAATTACGGTTCAGCCTGAGAAATAGGTTTTTTTTTAAGGTACAGAGGTGCAAAGGTGCAAAGGGGTTAAAGATTTCCTTTTAAATAGCCTCCAGCTTTAGCTGGAGGTTTAAAATGATAAGGTGAGTGGCTTTAGCCAAATCAGCTCAGGATTCAAATTTTGGTTTTCTGTACCTCGCATCTTTTCAAAAAAAATCCGCTTCCAGAACCTGGAAGCGGATTAAATAAAAAACTAAAAAAAAATTCTAAAAAACAACAACCCGGATCTTAGAACAAATCCGGATTATATCCAAAATAAGGCATTTTTTGCTCGTTAAAAATAACCCCATATTCTTCTAGCTCCTTTAAAATAGGCAGGTACACTTCTTTTTTTATCGGAAGCTGTACGCCTGGAGTTGTGATTTTTCCATTTAAAATTAACAGCGTCGCCATTGCAACCGGTAGTCCAACGGTTTTTGCCATTGCAGTATAGGTTTGGTCGTCTCCAATACAAACCATTTTGGAGTCAATTTGTTTTTTCTCTCCATTGAGTTCATAGCCAAACTTATGGTACATGACAATCATGTCTTTGTCATCCGGTTCCAGAGACCAGCTGTCGGTTAATATTTTTTCTAAGATCTGCGCAGGAGTGGCATTGGGCAGATTTATTTTCTTGTTGGGATTAAACAAATCCAGTTCCAGAAGCTTGTCCCACATAATATCGTCCTGATCAATTTTTAAGATCAGTCGGGTTTTGATTTCTACAGAATCGGTTGGGTGGTACGGTAAAAAGGAATTCACAAATTGACGGTAGCTCATGTTTTCAGAGTCTTCCATGATATAGCTGTCGTCTGTCATACCCAGTTGTACAAACATATTCCATGCCTTCGAGAAACCTACTCTTCTGATGGTTCCTCTGTACAGCGTTAGCACATTGTCTAAACCGTAAACCGATTTGTATTTAAGGGAATCGCGATTGGAATAAGCCTCAAATTTCCCGTAACCTTCTACTTCCAGAAATTCGGTACGGCGAAATAAAGCGCTGTACGGAATGTATTTATAAGTACCTTCCTGAATAAATTTTGCTGCGCCTCCTTGTCCCGCCAGAACGACATTTCGAGGAGCCCAGGTAAATTTGTAATTCCATAAATTATTATCGGATTCGGGAGCAACTAAGCCACCGCAAAAGGATTCAAAAAGCAGCATTTTGCCACCTTTGGCTCTGATTTCATCAATCACTTTCATGGCGCTCATGTGATCGATTCCGGGATCAAGACCAATCTCGTTCATGAAAACCAAATTGTTTTTTCGGGCTTCCTCGTCCAGTGCCTGCATGGCATCACTGATATAGGAAGCTGTAACCAGATGTTTTTTAAACTGTAGACAGTCTTTGGCGATTTCGATATGTAAATGGGCAGGCAGCATCGAGATTACGATAGACGCTTTTTCGATTGCTGCTTTTCTTTCTTCGGTATCAAAAATATTTAAAGCAATTGG
This sequence comes from Flavobacterium sp. N502536, assembly GCF_025947345.1. Lineage (NCBI taxonomy): Bacteria > Pseudomonadati > Bacteroidota > Flavobacteriia > Flavobacteriales > Flavobacteriaceae > Flavobacterium > Flavobacterium sp. N502536. Next base: position 2,109,364 of record NZ_CP110011.1, read on the forward strand.
AGTCGCATTAGGATGTTTTTGTGTCTTTTTTTCGGCTAAGGCCAAAGAAAGGTCGGCCACAACAAGATGTAGGTTTTCGCTTTCTGATTTTGCTAGTAAATAACGTATTAAGGACGATGCAGATCTACCGGCTCCAATGATTAAAATGCTTCTCATATTTTATATTTATAACACAAATATATTAAATTGTTAAATATATAACAATTTTAATTTCGGAAAAATGTTGGATATTTTTTTTTAATGCCAAAAAAAGGGGAATTCTTTTTTCTGAAAAATATTTTTCAAAAGTAAAATGCTTTTTAAGTACGATTGAAGTATTTTTGTGTGAGAATCGAAAGTATAGAAAATATGAAAAGAAGAATTGTTTTGGCAGGAACTTTTATGGGAATGTTAGCGATCATTTTGGGCGCTTTTGGTGCGCATTTACTGAAGAAATACTTATCAGTAGAAGAATTAAATACTTTTGAAGTAGGAGTTCGTTACCAAATGTATCATGCTTTATTTTTACTTTTTCTTTCGACCAGAAAAGATATTGCCGAAAAAACCGTTAAAGCAATCTATAATTTGGTGGTTGCCGGGGTACTTCTTTTTAGCGGATCTATCTATTTGTTAGCGACAAAAAGCATGACTGTTTTTGATTTTAAAATTATCGTATTCGCAACTCCTTTGGGTGGTTTTTTATTAATTATTGCCTGGGCGCTGTTATTTGTTACGATTTTGAGGAGAAAATCATAAAATACCGAATAAAAAAAATTATCTAAAAATTAATCTTTAATTTTGTCACATAAATAACATATGATCTTGATTATGTGAGTTTCTATTGCTTTTTACTTTAATGTAAAAATATTATAACAAATTCATTTATAGGGTTATAGAAAAATGAATTAGAGGCATTTATTTTTTTGTTTTATTCATTTCAGAAGGTTAAATTTTACTTAATTAATATAAATAAAAGTGAAATTTAAATTTTTTTAAAGGTTTAATAATAAATTATATAATTTTGCTTTCTCTTAAACATCACACACAACTAAAAATTTATGGACAGTCACACAGTTTTCACGCAATCGATTTCGCTGAAAGAATTAGGAATTGAAAATGCAAAAGTTCGCTATCAACTATCTGCAGATGAATTGCATGCGATCACTTTGCAATCAGGTCAAGGTGTTGAGAACTCCACGGGAGCATTAGCAATTAATACGGGCGAATTTACAGGACGTTCTCCTCAGGATCGTTACATCGTAAAAGATGGTATTACCGGAGATCAGGTTTGGTGGGGAAATGTAAACATTTCTTTTGAACCGGATGCTTTTGAAAGATTATACAACAAGGTAACGCAGTTTTTATCGAATAAAGAAGTTTTTGTTCGTGATTCTTACGTTTGCTCTGATGCTAATTATAGACTAAATGTTCGTGTTGTTACTGAAACAGCATGGTCGAATTTGTTTTGCTACAACATGTTTTTAAGACCAGAGGAGTCAGAATTAGCTAATTTTACTCCAGAATGGACTGTAGTTTGTGCTCCAAGTTTTATGGCAGATCCTGCTGTAGACGGAACGCGTCAGTCTAATTTTGCTATTTTAGATTTTACTAAAAAGATCGCACTTATTGGAGGAACAGGTTATACTGGAGAAATGAAAAAGGGAATTTTCTCTGCTTTAAACTTCATTCTTCCGGTTTTCAAAAATACATTACCAATGCACTGTAGTGCGAATGTTGGTGAAGCAGGAGATACTGCAATTTTCTTCGGATTATCAGGAACAGGAAAAACAACTTTATCAGCAGATCCGCAACGTAAGTTAATTGGAGACGATGAACACGGATGGACTGCAGAAAATACTGTTTTCAACTTTGAAGGTGGTTGCTATGCAAAAGTAATTAACCTTACAGAAGAAAACGAACCGGACATTTTTAGAGCAATCAAAAAAGGAGCGCTTTTAGAAAATGTGGTTTTCAAATCGGGAACAAACGAAGTAGATTATGATGATGTTTCCATCACTCAAAATACTCGTGTAAGTTACCCAATCACTCATATCGACAACATTCAGCCAGGTTCTATTGGACATAATCCTAAGAATATCTTTTTCTTAACTGCTGATTCTTTCGGAATTTTGCCTCCAATCTCAAAATTAACTCCGGGACAGGCTGCTTACTATTTTATCTCAGGATATACAGCTAAAGTTGCAGGAACTGAAGCAGGAGTTACAGAACCACAACCTAATTTCTCAGCTTGTTTTGGTGCACCATTTATGCCATTACATCCAACACGTTACGCAGAAATGCTAACTAAAAAAATGGAAGAAGCTGATGTAAAAGTTTGGTTGATCAATACAGGTTGGACAGGAGGTCCTTACGGAACAGGAAGCCGTATGAAATTAAAATACACACGTGCCATGATTACCGCTGCCTTAAACGGAGAATTGGATAACGTTGCGTTTAAAAATCATAAAGTATTTGGAATTGCACAACCTGAAACTTGTCCAAACGTTCCAAATGAAATCTTAGATCCGAGAAATACTTGGGAAGATCCTGAGTTGTACGATAAAAAAGCAGTTGAATTGGCTCAGAAATTTAAAGCTAATTTTGCCAAATTTGAAGAATTTGCCAATGCCGAAATTTTGGCTGGTGCACCGATCATAGAATAAGGAAGATTACTAATTCAAACTAAAAAAAGCTGTTCGTTATGAACAGCTTTTTTGTTTGGTATTCTTTCTCAGTCTCAGTCTCAGTCTCAGTCTTCAGTCTCAGTCTTCAGTCTCAGTCACAGTTTTCAGTCACAGTTTTCAGGCATAGTTAAGAAACTGCCAACTGCGCCTGCGACTGTAAACTGCGACTGCCAACTTATTTCCTGTCATCAATACGTTTCTGGATCAAATCCCAGGCGTAGTAGTGAAAAGTCATTCCGTTGCTCATGGCTACAAACAGCCCGTTTTTAAAAGCTCCGCCTAAATTTATGCTGGTCACATCGGCACCATCACATTCTATAGTTGATGTTGGGATTTCTGCTAATAGAGGATAGTTATTTGGGTTTCCATTTGCTCCTTCTCTCGGATAGACCATGAAAGTATTCGCTTGCTGGTTTGAAACCAGGATGTATCCGGTAGAATCTGTTTTTTTGTAAATCGCGATTCCTTCATTATCCGCTTTAAAACCTGTTTTTCCAAAAATGGTGAGTTCTTTGTTGTCTTTTAAAGCAGGATCGGCTTTGTATTTTCTGATTCCGAATTGTTCGTCACAATACAAAACAGTTCCTAATTCATTGTCAACCGCAATAGCTTCGATCTCTTTCTTTCCGCTGTAAGCGCCAAACTTTCGAACGACTTTTGCTGTAGCCGATTTTCCATTTCCGGAAAGTTCATATTGCCATAAGTAACTTCCTGAAGGTCCTGATTTTCTGCCTACGATAGCAAAAATTTTATCGTCGCTTTTTCGGGTATACAATGCAACTCCCATCGGATCGCGTAAAGCCTCGCCTTCAAAAACAGAAATTCCTCCGTTATCAATTGCTTTTAAATCGGGTAGACTAAAGATTCTTATTTTGTTTGATTCTCTTTCTGTAGTGACTGCAATATCAACTTTTTTCCCATCGATGCTTAAGCCATAAGCGATATCAACATTGTTCGGGCGTTTTAAAATTTCAGATTTTGCAATGATTTTTCCCTTTAAATCAAAAGCATACAAAGCACCGTCAGTATCCTTATCGGTTCCTACAATGATGCTTTTAGAAGCGTCGGTTGGATGAATCCAGATCGAAGGATCGTCCGTGTCGTGAGGTAAGGCTTCGGTAACAACGGTTGGTTTTACAGCATTTGCAGCAACGGGAGCCAGTTTATCCTCTTTACAGGCGATAAATAAAGTGCTTAAAAGCAAAAAGGCTAGTATCGTTTTATTTTTCATTAGATATTTATTTTAATAAAATTAGACAGAACCGTTAAGTTCTGTCCAATGTAAGGATTTTTAAATAACGTATTACAAGTCAAGCTTCAAACCAAAATTGTATCGGGCCTGATAGTACTCAACCTGTTTAGTATGCGCTTCAACACCCTGATAGTAGCGCAATGGCTGATTTGTTAAATTATTTGCTTCAGCAAAAAGGCGAAGTTTTGGGGTAATTTTGAAAGAAGCATTGGCATCCAGGAAAAATTGTTTGTCGTAGTAACTGTCTTTGTAAGATTCTGAACCCAACTCATCTAAATAATCAGAAGTGAAATTGGTCGATACTCTCGCAGAAAAACGTTTGTTTTCCCAGGATAAAGAACCGTTAAACATGTGCGGAGTGGTTCCCGGAAGACTGATGTTGTTTCTTTCGTTTCCATCTTCATCCGCAATTCCTTTTGCTTTAGATTTGGTATAAGTGTAATTCAGATAGATACCAAATCCTTTAAGAAATTTGCCAGGAAGGAAATCTAACTGACGTTGAAAAGCAACTTCAAAACCATAAACATCAACAGTTTCTCCGTTTCTGGATTGTAAAAATGACCAGTTTTCGCCCGTCGGAATTGGATTTACCTGATTTGGGAAATCAGCAGCAAATTTTGCAGCAGTGTATTGGTTGTCGCTGTAATTGTAAATAAAGTTTTCTAATTTTTTATAGAAAACACCTCCCGAAATTAATCCAACCGACTTGAAATAGTTTTCGGCCATAAAATCATAATTGTAGGAGTAAGTGGCGTCAAGATCCGGATTTCCGGCCATAATTTCTTTTTCGGCAGCAATGTTGTTTACGTAAGGAGCAAGTGCGTAATAGTTTGGTCTTGCCAAAGCAGTTGTAGCAGCCGCTCTTAAAACCAGATCTTTGGTCGCGTTGTATTGCAAAGAGAGGCTTGGTAATAAATTAGTATAAGAGTTGGTCGTGTTGATCTGACTCTCTAATTTTTCTTCATCCAGTACGCGGTTTCCGGTATAATCAATACGAGTGTTTTCTACACGAAAACCTAAAACCATAGATAACTTATCGTTAAAATCCTGATCCCATCTTACATAAGCCGCATAAATGTTTTCTTTGGCATTATAATTTACCGCCAGAAATTCTGCAGGATCTGCTTTTTTGTTAAATAATGTAGCATTGTTTAAATCTAAACTTCCTAAAAAGTTAGCCGAAGCAAAACTTCCCGGTACATATTTGCTTCCCGGATTAAAGTTTTGACCGTCGTAATTGCTATTTGAAATTTGCGACAATAAAGCCATATCGGTGTTGATAGGCGTATAAGCAAAGAAATTGTTGTTTCTCTCTTTTTCTTTCAATCGAAGCCTAACTCCTGTTCTCAATCTTCCTTTTTCAGACGGAATAATCGTAAAAGGAAAACGGATATTAATTTTTGCCCCAAATTCACTTTCGCTGGTTTCATCTGTATTTTCAGTAGCCGTTTGAAATTTGAATTTGTTTAGAGCCTCTCCGGTTGTGGTGAGTAATGGAAATCGAATGTCTGATAAATCCTGAGTCATATCCAAACCTTTCTGACGGTATTCGATATAACGCTCTTCCGGACGGTATTCTCTGGCTTTTGCATAATTGGCAGACCAGTCTAAATCAAGTTTAGAATTGATTAAATGTTCTCCGCGAATCGAATAATTCTGAACACGCTGATCTTCTAATCTTCTGTTTTTGTTGCGATCATTGTCTATTCCACCTTTTGTCTGACGTTTTACACGCCCTTTAAATGCTGTAATTTGCTGACCGTTATAAATGGGTTCGATATCATCGTAAGTGGTTCTGAAACGGTTTTCTCTATCTTCTCTCCAGTTGTAAATAGCGTTGGCAAAAATGGTGTTGTTTTCATCAAATTTATAATCCAATGCTACAGATCCGCTGCGGCGAATACGCTGTACATCGTACTTTCTAACTTCTGATGCCTGTAAATATTCATTCCCGAATTTATCTTTTACCCATTCGTTTTCAATATTATCAGATCCATAATCGACATTGTTATATGATCCGCTAAAAACAGCTCCTAATTTATTGTCGAAAAAACGATTTCCATAAACAAGTCCCGCAGTATAGGAAGCGTGTTCGCGAATTGGTAAATAACCTCCGGCCAGAGTTGCCGAGATTCGCTCTCCATTTGGCGTAGCTCTTGTAATTAGATTTACAGAACCTCCAATGGCATCTGCATCCATATCCGGAGTCAGGGTTTTGTTGACTTCAATTGTTGAGATCATATCTGATGGAATCAAATCCATTTGTACATTTCTGTTGTCTCCTTCTGCTGATGGGATTCGGTCTCCATTCAAAGTAACCGAGTTCAATGATGGAGCAAGACCACGGATGATGATGTTACGGGCTTCACCCTGATCGTTTTGCATGGTGATTCCCGGAACACGCTTTAAAGCATCTCCAACGTTAGCATCCGGAAAACGACCCATTTGATCAGATGAGATTACGTTTCCGATGTTTTTATTGTTTTTCTGCTGGTTTAGCGCTTTTGCCTGGCCTTTTAAAATGTCTCCGACCACTACTTCGTTCAATTCAGTTCCGGATGTTTTAAGTGCAAAATCAACTACGTTATTTTTACCCTGTTCCACCGTAATTTCTTTTGTAATGGCAGTGTATCCAATATATTTTACCTGTAGCTGATAGGTTCCTGCATTTATATTAAGCAATTCAAAACGACCATTGTAATCTGAAACGGTATATTTGTTTTCGCCTACAATCTGAATCATTGCTCCCGGTAAAGGAAGTTTATCGTCAGTATCCATCACTTTTCCTGAGATTATAGCCTTTTGGGCATAACCTGAAAAGGCTAAAAGCAGGAATGTTACCAGTAAATAAAATTTTTTCATTTGTGTTTTAGTTTGATTTGCTGCGAAACTAGAACGTAAATGTTATTAAAGGACTTCAAAAAAATTAACATAGTGTTATGATTCCCATTCAACATTAAAAATAGATTAATGTTAAAACAACATTTATTATTGAAATGTTTTTTACGAAGCCAACTTAGAACAAATGAACTATTTAACTTAGAATTTGAATTTTTGGCGCTAAATTTGCCCTATCATATGAGCCCGAAAGGCGAGTTGATAAAATAATCATCAATCAAAAATCATCAATCATGTTAAAACAATTTTTTATTCTCTGCTCGGGAGCCGATCGTGATCTGCTCGAGGGCTGTTCAAATGGCGAGCAAACCAAATACGTTGGTATTGGTGCCACCGTATTTTTTACTGCAGTTATGGCTTTTCTGGCCAGTGCTTATGCGCTTTTTACCGTTTTTGATTCTATTTATCCGGCTTTAATTTTTGGATTTGTTTGGAGTTTGCTCATTTTTAATCTGGATCGATTTATCGTTTCGACGATTAAAAAAAGAGATCGTTTTATGGATGAATTTATTCAGGCGACTCCTCGAATCATACTCGCAATTATTATTGCAATCGTAATTTCGAAACCTTTGGAGATTAAAATTTTCGAAAAAGAAATCAATACGGTTTTATTGAAGGAAAAAAACGAAATGGAATTGGCAAACAAAAAGCAGGTGGGCAATTATTTCAAATCGGATTTAGATAAGAATAAGGCTGAGATTGCAGCTTTGAAAAATGATGTTCTGAAAAAAGAAAAAGAGGTAAATGATTTGTATTCGACTTATATCACAGAAGCCGAAGGAACTTCAGGAACCAAAAAACTTGGTAAAGGACCGGTTTATAAAGAAAAACGAGAGAAACATGACGCAGCTCTAAAAGACTTAGCAGCATTAAAGAGCACTAATGAAGCCAAGATTGCCGAGAAAGAAAAAACGGGAAAACAATTGCAGGCCGATTTAGATAAAAAAGTTACGCAAACACAACCCATCATTGAAGGTTTTGACGGTTTAATGGCACGTATTAATGCTTTGAATAAATTGCCCTGGCTACCGTCTTTTTTTATAATGTTGCTGTTTTTAGCCATTGAAACTTCTCCGATTATAGCCAAATTATTAGCTCCTAAAGGCGAGTTTGATTTTAAACAGGAAGAAGCCGAAACGGCAATGAAAGCCACTTTGGAACAAAACAAATACCAGCGCGAATTATTGGTTAAAACAAGTGCAGAAATGCACGATAAAGTTTATGCCGATATTGCCGGAGACAGAGGACTCTATGATTTGCAACGCAAAAATGCAAAGGAATTACTTGAATTGCAATCGAATAGTTTTGTAGAGAAGCAGAAAGCAACATTGTGAGATGTGAAATGTTATTTGTAAAATGTAGCTTGTGAAAAGTGAAATGATCTTTAAAACGAGATCGATCAAATAAAAAAAGTCTTAAGTTCAATTAGAGCTTAAGACTTTTATATTTTTAGTGAGATGTTAAATGTTAGATGTAAGATGTAGTCTGTAAGAAGTCATTTCACCAATCACATTTTACATTTTACAAGCTACATATAGCTTAAAATCTCTTTTTTATAGGTATCATATTCTCCCTGCATAATTAAACCATTGTCAAGCAATTTTTTATAATTCTGCAGCTTGTCAAAAAGTTCCTCTTTGGTTAAGTCGCTCAATTTACGTTCTCCGGCAGGAGTTTGAGTCGGTTGTATAGGCTCAAAAGTTTCATAAGGAGTTGTTGCAGGTAAAATTTCGGCAAAACTGGTAACTTCTTCCGTTTCAACTTCTTCAACTTCTTCAAAATCATCTTCAACGATTGGTGCTGGTTCTGCTGCAGGAGCTTCTGTAACAACAGGGTTTTTCAACAAATCCAATTGTTCTTTAGCATAAGTATAAATTTTTCTTGCCTGAGTTTTCGGGATATAATCGATCGAAATGGCCAAATCCGTTTTGGTACCAAATGAAAATTCAGAACCTAAAATATTCTCTTTTACAAAAGTACTGGCAATATCATCCCAGGTATAATCTGTAAAATCCATTGAAAGACCTAAGTTTTTAGGTTTGCAAATAATGATACGTTTATTGGTTAAGATTATGCTATCCGGAAAAACAGTAATTGCTGGTTTTTTTTGAACCGCGATGTACCCGACTTCTTCGTTTTTCATCAATAAATCATTGAGTTTCGAAGTGATTTTTTCAATCGCTTTAGGGTCTTGTTCTTCGTTCAGAAATTTTTTAAATTGTTCTTTCATGATTGATAAGTTGCTAAGTTACACTGTAACTGAGTTGCTAAGTTTTTTGTCTTATGTTGCAAATGTAATGCCTAATTTTCTAATTCGATAATTTCATTCTGAATTTTCTTTGTCAAACTTTTGAAAACCAATTCATACGAGTGATCAATCAATTCTTTGACGAAAGAGGTCGGTAAATTTCCGTTGAGGGCAATCGTATTCCAGTGTACTTTGCTCATGTGAAATCCGGGTTTGATCTCGTCATACTCGGCTCTTAGTTCCTGAGCGCGTTCCGGGTCACATTTTAAATTAACCGAAGGCTCATTTTTTTCCCATTGCGATAAGGAGGATAATGCAAACATTTTTCCGCCAACTTTAAAAACCAAAGTGTCTTCATCAAAAGGAAAATGCTCGCTAACACCCTTTTTCGAAAGACAATATTCGTAGTACGTTTCCAGATTCATATTATTTTTTATTTACCGATTTCACCTAAATGTGTATACTTAAAACCTTTTTGATATTTTAACCCATAATCGAAGAAACGATCCATTGCAGCATGCGAGAATAGCATAATTCCGATAAGCTGAAGGGGTTCCGTTTTGAAATAACAACCCACTATATAAACTAAGATCGCGAGCCCTTTATGATGGAATACATTGTACAAAAAAGCACCAATTTTAGAATTAAATGCATAACCCGTCATCGAAAGGTCCGGAGCCAAAATGAAGACTAAAAACCACCACCATTGATAGTTTAAAAGGCTAAATAAATAGATTCCGAGAAGCAACATTCCTAATTCTTCAAGTTTAATTATTGTTTTCATGTTATTTTCTTTTCCATCATTTTTTCGGGATGCTGTAAGGCTGTAAAACCAAATTTTTCATATAAAAAATGAGCATCAGTAGTCGCCAATCTCCATATTTGAATGTTTTTTAGAACAGGTTCATTCATCATTGCTTCTATTAAAACAGACGAATATCCTTTACCACGCTGCTCTTCGGTAATAAAAACATCCATTACATATCCAAAAACGGCGTAGTCTGTAATAACCCTCGCAAAGCCGATTTGTTTGTCATTGAGGTAAATTCCAAAACAAACGGAAGCATCAATTGTGGTCTGAACTTCTTCAATAGTTCTTCCCGCAGCCCAGTAAATATCCTTCAGGAAATTTTGTATAAACGGAACATCAAGTTTAGTTTTATCGGTCGAAACGGTTATCATTTTAGAGTATTGGTTTTAGATTTTAGACTTTAGATGGTAAGATTTGAAATCAACAACCTGAAATCTCAAATAACAATGGTTTACTTGGACTTGCATCGTTTTCAAACGAAGCAATCTGAAGATTTAGTATATAGTCGCCATCTTTGATTTCATCCGAAACAAAAATCATTTCGGTAATCGTTGCGTTTAATCTCGCATCAGCGTTTAAATGAAGCGTATCTTTTACGTTCCAAAAAGCTTTGTGAGCCAGTAATTTTCCCTCGTCATGTTCTTTGTCCACACTTGGCAAGTCAATTAACAAATGCTGAATTTTGCTTTCACGAATGTAAATAGCGGCTTCTTCAGATAAATACGGTGGATTTGTATTCGAGTATTTCCTTGACTTTTTATCTTTTTGGTTGGGAAGTGTTCTGATAATTAGCGCTTCAATTGTTTTGGTGGGCGAAGACGAATCATTTGTCCCATTGAGCGAAGTCGAAATGTGATCTTTTGTAATCACCAGATCATCACCAATTTTTTCAGGTTCAACCGTAATGAGTTGAGCCAAAAAGAAAAACTGTTTTAAACACTCATTGATACTATAAAAGTCATTTGTGATATGTCCCAAACATTCCGAGTGCGTTCCATGCCCATGCGGATTGAAGAAAATATTATTAAAATTGGTAGATGATTTTCCTTCCGAAACTTTCCCGATCCAATCGCCAAAAACGACCGGTTCAATAACGGGTTTTTCGATGTACCAGGCAATCGGGTTTTCGTCTGTATTGGTTAACGGAATTGAAATATCAATGGGTTTTGATAGGTCGATTTGATATTTGTTGTCAATAAGTGCTAGCATAATGGAACACGGATTTTGCAGATATTCTAACGCGGATTTTTACGGATTTTTATCAGCGTTGCCTGCATCCGTTTTATCAGCGTTCGATTTTTATTCTTCCAAATTTAAGTAAAAGAGATCACTTGCAATTCCATCCGTTAAAAATTTTCCTTTTGCCGTTGGTTTTAGAATGTTGTTTTCGATAAAAAGTAAATCATCGTCCAGGAATTTCTGAGATTGTTTTTGGAGATAATCCAGATAATCTGAGCCAAATTCAGCTTCAATCCGATCTAAGGAAACGCCCCAAATGGTTCTTAAACCCGTCATAATATATTCGTTATAACGATCCGATTTAGACAGAATTTCAGTTTCTATTGGAAGTTCGTCATTCTGAATTGATTTGATGTAAAGGGAATTATTCGCCACATTCCAGCCTCTTTTTTCACCATCATAGCTGTGTGCCGAAGGGCCAATTCCGATGTATTTTTTACCAAGCCAGTAAGCCGAATTGTTTTTGGAGAAATAATTCTCCTTTCCGAAATTGGATAATTCGTAATGAATAAACCCATTTTTTTCAAGGGTATAAACCAGAATCATAAAATGATTGGAAGCTGCTTCGTCTTGTGGTTCTGCAATTTTACCGGTGTCGATCAGTTTTTTTAAAGCCGTTTTGGGTTCTACCGTCAGAGCATAACTCGAAATGTGCGGAATACCAAAGGACAGAGCTGTTTCAATATTCTTTTTCCACATTTCGTCAGTCAGACCGGGAATTCCGTAGATCAAATCGAGTGAAATATTGTCGAAATATCTGGTCGCTTCTTTTAAACAATTTATCGCCTCTGCCGCATTATGAGCGCGGTTCATCATTTTTAAATCCGCTTCATAGAACGACTGAATCCCAATGCTTAAACGGTTGATAGGGCTTTTTGATAATTCCAGGATACGTTCCGGAGACAAATCATCGGGATTTGCTTCGAGTGTTATTTCCGGATTTTCTGCTACCTTATAATTCTTGTAAACAGTATCGATTAAAAAGTTTATCTCGTCATTATTCAAAACCGAGGGAGTCCCACCGCCAAAATAAATAGTTTCAATCTGGTTGTCATTTTGAGCAGAGTCGAGAAGCTTAAACTCATCCTTTCGCATGACGATTTCTTTGGCTAATGCCAAAACCATCTCGTCTTTCTTTTTCATTGAAGTCGAAAAATGAAAGTCGCAATAGTGACAAGCCTGCTTGCAAAAAGGGATATGGATGTAAATACCGCTCATGATTTTAGTCTCAGTTTTCAGTCTCGGTTTTCAGTCTCAGTATTTTTTAGTTGTAAACTGTGACTGCGACTGAAAACTATTTTTTAATTCGTTCTTCATTTTGTTTCACAAAAGCATCCCAGCCCGAATAACTTTTACCGGCAACCACCTTTCCGGAATTGAAAAAGTGACAAACAGCAGCTGCTAAACCATCTGTTGAATCGAGGTTTTTAGGTAATTCTTTCAGGCCTAAAAGTTGTTGCAGCATTTTGGCGACTTGTTCTTTACTGGCGTTTCCGTTTCCGGTAATGGCCATTTTAATCTTTTTGGGTTCGTATTCCGTGATCGGAATGTCTCTCGAAAGTCCCGCTGCCATTGCGACACCCTGTGCACGACCTAGCTTTAACATCGACTGAACGTTTTTGCCAAAGAATGGAGCTTCAATCGCAATTTCGTCGGGATGGTGCGTTTCTATTAATTCGATCGTACGTTCAAATATGATTTTTAATTTTTGGTAATGATTGTCGTATTTGGAAAGTTGCAATTCGTTAAGCTGCAGAAATTCCATTTTTTTATTAATGACTTTAATTAATCCGAAACCCATAATTGTGGTTCCGGGGTCAATACCTAATATGATGCGTTCTTTTGTCAATTTTTTTGTTTCAGGTTTGCTGTTTCAAGTTCCAGGTTTTTGAAAATTAAGACAATTCATTTACTCATTTTCAAATTGCCACATTTTCAAATTGATTACTTTTGCAACATGATTTCAATTCCTCACAAAGCTAAGCAATTACTTGTTCTTCTAATCAAACTTTTGATTGTAGGTGGTGCATTTTACTTTATTTATAATCAGTTGGCGCACAATGATAAACTCGATTGGCAAAAATTTATCGTGCTGTTTCGTAAAAATCAGTCGGTAGTAGGAATTGGTTTTATCTTGCTTTTGAGTGTTTTGAATCGTTATTTTGAAATTCTGAAATGGCAGAATCTGGCAAAGGTAATTCATGAGATTTCTTTGGGAGAAGCGACTAAACAAGTGCTGGCAGCTTTAACAGCAGGAATTTTTACGCCAAACGGAGTAGGAGAGTATGCAGGAAAAGCGTTGTATTATTCGAAATCAGAGGCTAAAAAAGTAATTTTCTTAAACCTGATCTGCAACGGAATCCAGATGATTTTAACGGTGATTTTCGGGATTTTTGGGTTGTTGTATTTTAATGCCAAGCATGAGATCATTACAACTCAAACGGTGGCCGTTTTGTTTGGAATTTTTGTATTGCTTTTTGTTGTTTTGTTTTCGCTGAAGAAAATAAAAATTAAAGGATATTCGATTGAGAAATTAGTACATAAGATCAATGAAATTCCAAAACCAATTCACCGCAAAAATATTCTTTTAGGGGTTTTGCGTTATTTGGTTTTTTCGCATCAGTACTACTTTTTGTTTTTGGCTTTTGATGTCGATTTGCCGTATTTCACCTTAATTGCAACCATTGCTGTGGTTTACTTTTTGGCTTCGTCACTGCCTACTTTTCAATTTCTGGATTTTGCGGTAAAAGGAAGTGTTGCTATTTATTTCTTTGGAATTTTAGGTGTAAACGAATGGATTGTAGTTTTTATCAGCACTCTGATGTGGTTTCTTAACGTGGTTTTACCTGTTGTTATTGGGGCTTATTATGTGTTGAATTTTAAAACCAGAACCGCAGAATGATTTTGGGATTGTATGCCGTATTAGGCATTTACATGTTTGCTATTGGTTGGCTTGTTTATGGTTTTGCTAAAGTAAAAAAGTATCAAAGTACAGATTTAAAACCTCAAACGAGTTTTACCATTATAGTTCCGTTTCGGAATGAAGAGGAGAATTTACCTAAGCTTTTAGCGAGTTTTTCAAAACTGAATTACCCGAATGATTTGTTTGAAGTTATTTTGGTAGATGATAATTCTAAGGAGAAATTTCAAATTTCAAATTTCAAATTTCCCATTTCCCAAATTGACAATATTCGGGTTTCAAATTCTCCCAAAAAAGATGCTATTTCGACGGCCATGCAACAGGTAAAAACCCAATGGGTCATTACTACTGATGCCGATTGTCTGGTGCACCAGAACTGGTTGTTAACCTTCGATAATTACATTCAGCAAAATAAGGTTTCGATGCTGGCAGGAGCGGTGACTTATGTAGGTGGAAACTCCTTTTTACATCATTTTCAGCAACTGGATCTGACAAGTTTACAAGGAGCAACAATTGGAAGCTTTGGACTTCAAAAAGCCTTTATGTGCAACGGCGCTAATTTTGCCTACACTAAATCAGTATTCGAAAATTTAAACGGATTTGAGGGGAACAATAAAATTGCCAGTGGGGATGATGTTTTTCTATTGCAAAAAGCGGTTTCAAAATTTCCTGATGAAGTTCACTATTTAAAAGCAACAGAAGCAATTGTTACGACAAAACCAACGGAAGACTGGAAGACTTTATTTTATCAGAGAGTGCGTTGGGCGGCCAAAACAAGCTCGTATCAAAGTAGCTTTGGAAAGATTTTAGGGGTAATTGTTTTCTTGGGAAACCTGAGTTTTGTAACAGGTTTTTTTGGGGTACTCTTTTCAATCTGGCCCTATTATTTTTTCGTTTGCTTTGCCTTTTTTAAATTTACAATCGATTTTATTTTACTCCGTTGTACCAATCAATTTTTGACAAATGACCGTATAAAAAGTTTGTTTTTAAGCAGCTTGTTGTATCCTTTTTTTAGCTCTGCTGTGGCGTTGTACAGTTTGTTTGGCTCTTATGAATGGAAGGGGAGAAAGTTTACCAAATAAACTATTTTTTTTCCTTTGCCTTAAGAATAACTGGCAGGATAAACTGAGTTTTTACCGGAATTCCGCGTTTAAGTGCCGGATTTATTTTAGGAAAATCGACCAAACGGGCATGTAGAATACTATCGATTTTAATTGTATCGTAGGCAACGGAATCTTTGGGAAATTGTGGTTCGAATTTCATTGTTGCATTAGGAAAAACCGTCACTTTCACTTCGATAGTATCCAGTTCAGGATACAGTATAGAAAGGGTGTCAATGTCCAGTTTCTCTTGGATAAGCTGTGCCATTACTTCAAAAAAACATTGCTGACGTTGCTTTTTATCGGCGATTTTTTCGCAATTGGCTACAGATGGAAATTCATCAACCTCTTTCCAGTTAATTGACTTTAATTCTTTTTGAAGTAATTCTTTTTCAGACGGAACCTGCTTCTCAAAATATTGACAAGAATTGAAAAATAAAACAAGTACTAAAATGAAAGGCTGCTTCAAGATTTTGATGTTGGATTGAATGAACAAATTAGAATATAAAAATACGATTATTTTTTTTGGGAAGCTTTGAATTGCAAATAATCTTCATAGTTTTCTGAAAACCATTTTTCTTTGTTTTGTGCTGCAACTTCTTTTTGTTCAGGATATAAAGAAGCAAGCCGGTCAGAAAAAGCAGCTATCTGGACGGTGTAATTGTAGAACTCCGTTTTACTTAGTACAATATTTGGATTATTTTTGCGATTGAAATATTCGAAGAACAGCGCATCAAAATCTTTCATCGAAAAGTTGAGTACTTTTTTCTTATTACTTTTATAAATACTGTCCTGCAACAGCTGATCGTCAACTGATAGTTTTTTAGTTTGGGCACACAAATTGCAGTTGATGGCAAGGATCAGAAAACTACAGGAGATAAATTGCAAAAATTGACGCATTAATTTGTTCCTTTAGAAAGTTTGTACCTCAAATTTACAAAAAAAGATATGGATTTACTATTGTTATTATTTGGTTTTGTATGCATGATTGTTGGGATTTTTGGTAGTTTTTTACCTGTGTTACCCGGATTGTCATCTTGTTGGGTGGGGCTCTTATTGCTGTATTTAACAAAAGCTGTTGAAAATAATTATTGGGTTTTAGGAATTACACTAGTGTTTACCATTGCAATCACAATTCTCGATTATGTGATTCCGGCAAAAGGGACAAAGAAGTTTGGCGGGAGTTCGTATGGAGTCTGGGGAACGAACATTGGTTTAATCGTTGGTATTATTGCTCCTATTCCTTTCGGAGTGATTATCGGGCCTTTTATCGGGGCTCTTGTTGGAGAATTGATCTATGATTCGACCAATCATCAGCGCGCATTAAAAGCAGCGACAGGTTCTGTTTTGGGTTTTCTGGCCTCCAGTTTTGTGAATTTTTTATGCTGCATTATCTACCTGGGTATTTTTATTAGCATTGTTTGGCAAAATCGCCTATTACTGTTTTAAATCGGGTATTTATCCTTAAGCTTTTTCTTATTTTTTCATTTTTTATTAAAAAAACCAGTATTTTTTTCTAAGCAATTTTTATTTGTTTTGATTACGAATGGGTTATGTTTACTGGAACTTCGGGATTTTTAGGTTTAACAATTGTTAAAGCCACAATTCACTATTTAACTTATTTTTTGGAAATGTTAGAATATTTTATATTTTTATCCTGATAAACGATAAAAAGCCTCACTTTGTCGATTATTTTTAATGGATTTAAATAATTTTAAACAAGTTAAGTATGACTCCAAACCTACAAATCGAACTTAGACGTTTTATTTCTTCTAATGTTGTTTCAAAGTTAAACAAGTTTTATTTTGAAAATGATGCGCTTTTAATTAAGGGAATCGATGTTTCGATAGGTACAGTTTTAATGGGTTTGTACAACAGGGCCGAGGAGTCAGATTTTTACAAGGGTATAACTTCATTACTAAAGGACGATTCGACCTTTTACCAGGAAGTTGATTTTGCATCGGGTCGTATTTTATCCGTTGATGATTGTTACCGATTAGAAGGAAATGGTTTGCTGAAAGAAATTTTTACCAATAAAAAAGGCAGGATTTCTGAAATGATTTCTAACGAAGTCGGAATCAAAAGTGAGACAGCCAGAGAGATTCTTAACTTTTCAGCCTTATTAGTCGTCTCTTATCTTAAGAATAATATCCAAATAGTAGAGAGTTTAAAACTACTCTTAGAAGATCAAAAGAGAGATATTTTAAACAGTATTCCGCCCGGAATCAAAATTATCCTTGGATTTTCATGTTACGAATCGGTAGAAGAAAAAAACCAATCTATAGGAAGATCTATTTTTACATTATTCGGTCATAACTTTTTTAGCTTCTAAATAAAAAATCCCGTCTTACAAAAGTAAAACAGGATCTATATCTTCGCCAATTTGATTGGTTTCCTTAAACGTTTTTCAAGTTGATGATTTCCTGGTCAGTTAAAAAACGCCAGTTACCTCTTGGTAAATTCTTCTTGGTTAAACCTGCAAATGATACACGGTCTATACGCAACACATCATAATCAAAGTTCTCGAAAATAGCACGTACTACTTTTACATTCGAAGAACGTAATTTAAGACCTACTTCACTTTTCGCTTCTTTTTCAATATAACTGATTTCTTCAACAAAAACGCGGTGTCCGTCAAGAACCAAGCCTTTGCTTATTTTTTCTAAATCCTCAAATTTTAGGTTTTTATCTAAAGAAACCTGGTAGATTTTAGATGATTTCTGATTTGGTAAAGTAAATTTACGAATCATGTCAGTATCGTTCGTAAACAACAATAAACCAGTTGTATTTTTGTCCATTCTTCCAATCGGAGCAATTTTTGACGTTGTAGAACCACGAACTAATTCTAAAACATTACGGTATTCCTGACCTTCGTCAAGAGCAGTTGTAAAGTTTTTAGGTTTGTTTAATAAAATGTATTCTTTCTTTTCAGGAGTTAAAGTAACACCATCAAAATTTACAACATCATTTAATTTTACTAAATAACCCATTTCAGTTACCGGAACGCCATTTACTTTAACATTTCCGGACTGAATGTATATATCGGCATCACGACGTGAACAAACACCTGAATTAGAGATGTATTTGTTCAAACGAATTTCGTCTGCAGCTTTTTGTCTTTTTGGAGCCTGATTCTGTTTTTTAACTTTTTCCGCCTTTGCTTCTTCGGCAGCTTTCACAGCAGGGTTCACTTTTTTCGGCCCTTGAGCACGTTTCGCCATAGGAGGTTTTGGCTTGTTAGAGTTTGGCCTAGAGCTATTTGGTCTCGATCCGCCTCTTTTATTATTGCCTTCCTTATTGTTCATAAATTCTGTAATTTGTGCAAAGATAGTTTATTCTTGCTAAATAATCCTAAGTTCATTGTTCTTAGATTAATAGCTGTTGTTTTTTAGGGTTGCCGAAGGGTAACAATCGGCTTCTTTTAAGTATTTTGAGACAAGTTGTGTTTTGAAAAGTATCTATAGCACAAAGTAAAAAAAGAGCTGCGGAAACCTTTTAAAATCAGCCTTATCGGTGTACATATGGTCTTTTAGGACTTCAGCAGTAAATTTTTCCCATGCCATAAAACACTAGGATTAATAAGTACAATGCAAAAAACACCCGAAACGATCAAAAATTTAAGGACATTGTGAAGTAATAAAAATTGCTCTTTAGAATTTGATTTCCATAAATAAATCAGGAAAAAAAGCAATACGGCAAAACAGATATAAAAGTAAATGTCCATATAACCCACATCATAAATGTTGATTAGGATGTAAACCGGAACCACGGTTAGGAGCGTCAGGATGGTAATGATTTGTTTCGAAACTTTTTCATTGTAAAGGATCGGGATGGTTCTGTAATTGTTTGCCAAATCACCTTTCAGATTCTCTAAATCTTTTATCATTTCCCGAATCAGTAATAATAAAAACAGGAAAACGGCATGAGAGGAGATGACCATAAAATGACTCATATGGTCTTCGATTTCTTCAAATGAAATCTTGTTGTAGAAATACAAAAGAATGGCAAAAAACGGAACTACTGCCAAAAAAGCCGCAGTAAGATTGCCTACAATGGGGTACTTTTTTATTTTATGAGAATAAAACCAGATTAGGAAAATATAAACCGAAAAGAACAGGAAAGCACGCCCGGAAACAATAAGAGCCATTAAAGCGGCAATGAAATTGAGCGTGAAGTAAACCGATAGTTTTGTTTTTTGACTGACTAATCGGTCCAGCATTGATTTATTAGGTCTGTTGATTAGATCTTTTTGGCTGTCGTAAAAATTGTTAATGATATACCCCGAAGCAATAGTAATCGCAGAGGCAAAAACGATTAGAAACAAATTAAAATCCAGTAAAATGTCGAGCGCTCTTTTTTCAGGTGCCAGTATAAAAATGGCTGATAAGTATTGCGCCAAAACAATAATCGGAATGTTATAGCCTCTCACTACGGAGAACAAACTAACAATTTTCATGACTAAAAGTTTGTGCTGTCTGCTTAACATTTTTTGATTTTGGTTTCGGATTTTAATTCTAGACTTGTTTATAGGTTCTCGTTCTGCAAAACATAGAAGCGCTCCTTGTGAATTTGGAGCTTCAGGAGTCGAAAACGAAAAGTTTTGATCCGGTTGCAGAGCAGATAAAGACAGCAATCTCTTCAGTAACCAGTCCTGAAAACTTTACTTTTGTGGATTGAATAGTACTACTAAAGTTTTTTTCTAAAAGTACCAATAACGAGATTAAAGAGACTAAAAATAGAATAGTTCCTAAAAAAGTCACTTTGATAATCTTTAAAATACTATTCATACGTAATAACTTTTAAGGTTCTTTTAAAGACTATCCAAATAAGACCGGTTTTTAGAGGTTGGCTTTAAAACTGGTAAACTACCTCTAACTTATAATCTTTTAAAGATGCTTTGGCGCGTTCAAGATCCTCAGTAAAACCCAGAATATAACCACCTCCGCCTGAACCGCAAAGTTTTAAATAATAGTCATTTGTATCAATTCCGTTCTGCCAGATGCCATGAAATTGTTCCGGAATCATTGGCTTGAAGTTGTTTAAAACGACTTTTGATAGCTTTTTAGTATTGGTAAACAACGATTTCATGTCACCATGTAAAAAGTTTTCTACACAAGCATCGGTATATTTTACAAATTGGTTTTTAAGCATGGTACGGAAACCTTTGTCTTTCAGGCTTTCCATAAAAATGTTGACCATTGGAGCGGTTTCACCTACAATTCCTGAATCTAATAAAAATACAGCACCTTTTCCGTCAAAACTCTGAGTCGGAATTCCGGTTGCTTCAATGTTATCTTTAGAGTTGATTAAAATTGGAATGCTTAAATAACTGTTTAAAGGATCTAAACCAGAGCTTTTTCCGTGGAAGAAACTCTCCATTTGAGCAAATATGTTTTTTAACTGCAACAGTTTTTCACGAGTCAGATTCTCTAAAACGGTTATTTTATCAGTAGCGTATTTATCGTAAATAGCGGCAACAAGTGCACCACTGCTTCCAACTCCGTATCCTTGCGGAATACTGGAATCAAAATACATTCCGGTTTCAACATCATTTTTTAAAGTAGCCAAATCAAAAGCAACCAGGTCCGGTTGTTCGGTTTGTAACGTTTCAAGGTAAGATGCAAAACGCTTTAAACTTGCATTGGAAGCCATTGCTTCTGCCGAAGGATCTTCGGTTTTCTTTAAAGCTCCGTTGTAAAAATTATAAGGAATAGAAAGTCCTTTAGAGTCACGGATGATTCCGTATTCTCCAAAGAGTAATATTTTTGAGTAAAATAAGGGTCCTTTCATGTTTATTTTATGTCTTTTTTTATTTTATTTGGGTCTTGTCTGGTGTCGAAAAAAGCAATTATCTCAATTCTTTTATTGTTGAATTTATAGAATAATGTGGATTGTTTTGTAATCACACATTTATGTACTTTTTTATTGTGCTCAGATTTTGGGAATGCTTCAGGGTTAACTTGAAGAATTTTTACCGTTTGATATAGTTTAATTGCAAATTTTTTCCGGATTCTCTCTGACCATTTCACTTCTAAATATTCTAGAAGATTTTCAATAGCTGATTGAGCGAGGTCTGAAATTATAATTTGCCTCATTCTTTCAAATGTGTTTCTTCATCATCGTTTCAAAATCGGAAAATTCACCTTTTTCAATTTGTTCTTCTCCTAATTTAATAGTTGCTTTTTGAGCATCTGTCAAATCATCCCACCAATCTTTTTTCTTTTTGGTCAACAATTCGATGACCGCCTTAATGATTGAAGGATCATTTGTTTCTTGAAGCATATTGATTGCTTCGCGTTTTTCTAATTGAATGTCCATAATCAAAATTTTAATTAAAGGTACGCAAAATTATAATGCAATCGCGCCCGCTCCAATTTTGTCGCAAATGTACTGACCATTCTGACAAAATACAACTAATTCGTCCTGAATAAATTGTAGCACTTTGTCGGTAACATTTTCGGGATATAAAACGTGAACATTCGCTCCGGCATCAAGTGTAAAGCAAACCGGTATTTGTGTTTCGTTTCTGAACTTCCAGATGGCATTGATGATTTGCAGCGTGTTAGGTTTCATTAAAATGAAATAAGGCATTGATGTCATCATCATCGCGTGCAAAGTCAGTGCTTCGCTCTCAACAACTTTAATGAATTCATTTAAATTACCACTTTCAAAAATAGCAATTAACTGATCCAGATTTTCATGTGCCTGAGCAAAACGTCTTTCGGCGTAGGGATGGTCGTGCATCAAATCGTGTCCAACGGTACTCGAAACTTGTTTTTCGCCTTTATCAACCAGTAAAATAGTATCCTGATAGTTGTTGAAATTCTCATGTAAAGTATATGGGAATTCTACGCCAAACAAATCCGAACTTCCTTCAATGTTGGCCTGGTTTCCCCAAACGACTACGTTACCTTTTACACTTCGGCAGGCACTTCCAGATCCCAAACGGGCTAAAAAAGAAGCCTTTTGATAAAAGTATTCCTCGCTCATTTGAGGATTTAATACTTTTTCTAAACTCATAAAATTCATCGCCAAAGCAGCCATTCCTGATGCCGACGAAGCAATTCCGGAGCTGTGCGGAAATGTATTCTGAGTATCAATTGTGAAATGATAGTCTTTCAGGAAAGGTAAATAAATGTGGACTCGTTCTAAAAACTTTTGAATTTTAGGTTTAAAATCTTCTTTTGGTTTTCCTTCAAAAAGTAAATCAAAAGAAAATGAATCCTGATTTTCTTTCTTTGCGAATCCTAATTTCGTAATCGTTTTGCAATTGTTTAAAGTAAAACTCACCGATGGATTTGCCGGAATTTGATTGTCTTTTTTGCCCCAGTATTTTACTAATGCAATATTGCTGGGTGCGCTCCACTCAAAATTTCCGTTTTCGATGGATGAAGTATAGGTTTTAGGAATAAAATCAGTTGCTGTAAACATGAAATATAAAATTTTGGCAAAGATAGTTTTTTCGCCATAATAGATAATTTTTTATCCCTATAAGTTATGTAAGATATTAGAAGTTGACTTTGCTAAAATGAACTGATATAACTTTTATGGTTTGAATTTTCTTTTGACTATTTTTGGATTCAAAATTTGATAAAATGAACAAGATAGTCAAAATCGCAATTGCATTAGTTATTTGTTTAATGGTGGGGTATTCTGCAAGTGTGGTAACAAGGCCAAGTGTTGAAACGTGGTATCCGACTCTTATAAAGCCTGTTTTTAATCCGCCCAATTGGATATTTATGCCGGTTTGGACTCTGCTTTATATTTTAATGGCGGTGGCAGCCGGATTGGTTTGGGATAAAATAAAAGAACAAAAGGAGACAGTGAAAATTGCCTTAGGTTTCTTTTTGATTCAGTTAACCTTAAACGCGATCTGGTCGTATTTGTTTTTTGAATTGAAGAACCCGATGCTGGCCCTAATCGAAATTGTACTATTATGGCTGATGATTTATGAAACGTACTTAAAGTTTATAAAAATTAATAAAATTGCCGGATATTTATTGATTCCGTATATGGTATGGGTAGCGTTTGCCGGAGTTTTAAATGCCAGTATCTGGTGGTTGAATAAGTAGTTTTTTTGTTTCAGGTTTCAAGTTTTTTTGTTTCAAGTTAATTCTGTTATAAATCTTGAATAAACTTAATTCTTACTCTCCGTTTTTAGTTTTTTGAACATCTCATTTTTGGCATACATAAAATCCATGGTAGTGAGAATGTTGCTGTTTTCCAGAAGTTTTTTAGAGTTGGGATCAGCATCACAAAATTCAATAAATAGATTTTTCTCTTCCGGTTTTAGTTTTAAATTTTTGGTAAAAAAATCATCTGAAATTGATGTTGCGACCAGTTTTTTGAAATTAGTTTCGGGAGTTTTAGGTTTGACAGCTTTATCGTCATCTGATTGAAATAAACGAGCTAAACCTGTTCCAAGTCTAACAAAATTGATACCGTTTGGAATGGTTCCGTCGTAAACACCAGTATATTTTTGTAAAGAGTTTGCATCTTTGGTTAGTTTTGTAGCGTCTATATCTTGTTGAGAGATTTTTACCGGATCAAATTTGATAGTAGTAACAAGTACTTCCTTTAATTCTTCAGGTTTTACAATCATTTTTACGATGATGTTGTTTTGGTCTATGTTTTCGGGAGTTATTTTTAGTCTCGTGAAAAAATAATCTTTGGAAAAAAATAATAAGCTGTCCCGACTTTTGACTAAAATAGAAAACTCCCCCAAATTATTAGTACGTGTACTTGTTTTGGCTGTTTTGTTTATGACTTCAACTTTAGTAAGCGGATTGTTATTGGACATCACTTTTCCGTGAAGTAATTTTTCGGTTTGAGAGATAGATATTTGATAGGTAAAAAAAGAAATAGTGATAAGTAATTTTACTTTCATTTGTAGAAATTTATTAAGTCTTTTTTTAGTTTTTAGATTCTATTTTCAGTTTCTGGAATTCGATATTTTTGGTATATAAAAAATCCATTATGGTCAGTATATTTGGATCTTGTAAAAGTGTCTTAGATTGCGGATCAACATCGCAGAATTTAATAAAAATCTCTTTTTCTTCAGGTTTTAGCTTTAAATCGTTGGTAAAAAATCCGGGAGGACAGGAAGCAGCGACTAGTTTTTTAAAACGCTCGTCATTTTCAATCTTTTTCTTTTTCCTGGTTGGAAGAGCTATATTGTAGTTAAGTGCATTTTTGATTCTTCCGTCATTAATATTTAGGTAGCGTTGAATTAAGTCATTGGCCTGTTTGTCGTTTTTGACTTGGTTTGCAGCTTCTGTATTATAAGTGATTTTGGGAAGTTTGTTGTTTATGATAACGATGTTGTCTAATTCTTCGGTTATTGGGATCATGTCGATAATGATCATGTTACTTCCTATATCTTTGGAGGTAAGCTTGACTCTTTTGAACAAAAAATTTTTAGAGAAAAAGATAAGGCTGTCCTGGGCTTTTGCAAGTATGGAAAACTCTCCTAAATGATTTGTTGTTGTACTGGTTTGCGCAGTTTTATTGATTACTTCTATATTTTTAAGTAAGATTGTTTCGGATTGTACCTTTCCTTTAAGAAGTTTTTCGGTTTGAGAAATAGAAAGTTGATAAGTGAAAAAAGAAATTGTGGTAAGTAGTTTTACTTTCATCTAATGGTATTTAGCTGAAAGTAAAATTATTAGAATAGTCTTAACGAAAACTTAGTAAATCTGTAAATTCTTGTTAATTGATAAATCGCAGTTTTTAGTCTCGGATTAACTGTGACTGAAAACTGCGACTGTATTCTATATTAAATGGAGTTCGCCAAAATAAACCCGCTTGTCCAGGCATTTTGAAAATTAAAACCTCCCGTGATGGCATCAATATTGACAATTTCGCCTGCAAAATAAAGGTTTTTATGCAACTTGCTTTCCATGGTTTTGAAGTTGATTTCTTTTAAATCGATTCCGCCCGCAGTAACAAATTCTTCCTTAAAAGTACTTTTTCCATTGACTTGAAAGGTTGCTTTTGTAAGTTGAGAAACAAGCTGTTGTAATTGATTTTTAGACAAATCGGCCCATTTAGTTTCGGTGTCAATGCCCGAAGCCAGAACTAAACTTTCCCACAAACGATTCGGAAAGTCGAAAGGCGATTTTTTCGAAACGGCTTTCTTCGCATGCTCCTGTTTTAGTTCTTTTAGCTTTTTTTCAGCATCTTCTGCGTCAACATCATTTAACCAATTGACGAAAATAGTAAATTGATAATTTTTATCGAACAGGGTACGAGCTCCCCAGGCCGAAAGTTTCAGAATGGCCGGGCCGCTCATTCCCCAATGTGTGATTAACAAAGGTCCGGTCGATTCAAGTTTGGTATCCTTTACATTAACGGTAACTTGTGCTGCAACACCGGGTAATTCTTTTATTCGAGGATCTTTAATATTAAAAGTAAAAAGGGAAGGAACAGGACTTATAACTGCGTGTCCTTGATTTTGCAGCATTTCCCAGATTTTTGGATTGCTTCCGGTGGCCATTACTAATTTTTCGGCAGCAAAATTTTCACTTTGAGTATCAATTTTCCAGCAATCTTCCTTTTTAAAAATCGATTGTACACTTTGTCCTGTCAGTACTTTTATGCCTAGTTTTTCAGTAGCGTTTAAAAAACAATCTATAATGGTTTGTGAGGAATTGGAAACGGGAAACATTCTGCCATCTTCTTCGATTTTAAGTTCAACGCCATGTTTTTCGAACCATTCGATGGTATCTCCGGAACAGAATTGATGAAAAGGACCACGAAGCTCTTTTTCGCCACGCGGATAAAATTTGACCAGTTCATTTGGTTCAAAACAGGCGTGGGTTACATTGCATCTTCCACCTCCTGAAACGCGAACTTTAGAAAGTACTTCCTTTCCTCTTTCTAAAATGGCAATTTTCAGTTTGGGATTTTTCTCTGCAATATTAATCGCGGTAAAAAAACCTGCGGCGCCTCCGCCAACAATGATTATGTCGAAATTTTTGATCATATTATTTTGAGTTGCCACGAATTACACGAATTGGCACTAATTTTTTCTGCCACAGATTATAAGAATTAAAAGAATTTTAGAATCTGTGTAAATCCTTTAATCTGTGGCTAAAATTTTAAACTTATATTTTATCTGGATTGTCAGAAATAATTCCGTTTACGTTATAACTTTTTATTTTTTGTAGGTCTTCTTCTGAATTTACTGTCCAGGGCAAAACCAAGAATCCTTTTTCCTGAATCTCTTTTACATTCTTTGTATTCAATAATTGAAAATCAGGATGAATTGCTTTGGCTTTTATCGTTTCGGCAAAAGTTAAAGCGGTATTAAGATTTTCTTCTGTTAAGACTCCAATCGGAATTTTTGGATTTAAATTGGATATTTCCTGTAGCATATTCCAATCGAAACTGGAAACGATAAAATGATCGTAATTCCAGTTTTTTTCTGAGATATAGTGTTCAATTAACGCGACAACTTTACCGGGAGTTCCTAAACCTTTTAATTCGATATTGATCAGACACTTTTTGTCAACCAAATCAAAAACCTCGTTTAAAGTAGGGATTTGGTATTCCCCATTAATCAGAAACGATTTTAAACCAGCTAAAGAAAAAGTATTTACGAAACCTTTTCCGTTAGTTGTTCGGTCTATCGTTTCGTCGTGAATTACTATAATATGATCGTCAGCGCTCAAGTGAACGTCAAGTTCGATTCCGTCAGCATTTAGATCTAACGCCTTCTGAAAAGCTTGTAATGTATTTTCGGGTTCGTAAGCTTTTGCGCCTCTGTGTGCTATTTTTAGCATTTTGTTCATTTTATGAAGGATCAGAGGTGCAAAGGTACAAAGGTGCAAAGGAAAAATAACAGCCACAGATTAAAGGATTATAGCAGATTTTTAAAAATCATTCTAATCCTTTAATCTGTGGCTAAAAAACTCTGTGAATCTACGTGTTTCTCAGTGGAAAAATTGCTATTCTTTTTCCAATAAAACAATATCGAAATCACTATCAATAGTTACTTTTCCATCAATTACTTCGGTATTTTGATTGGAGTAGGTGTCTTTTAATTTTGTTCCGTTGGGGAAGATAGCACCAACTGGAAGTTCTTTTTTGCCTTTGGGTAAATCCAAGCCAATTACAACTTTATCGGTATAGGCATCTTTTGTGAAAGTTCTTGAAAAAACATAAGGTTGTGCGTTGATCTGCGAATGAATTCCGGCACCAACCGCAGGATGATTTCGTCGAAACTGACCTAATTTTTGCCAGTGCAATAGTGTTTTTTGTGTTTCGGGATTGTTTTGAATCTCGTCCCAATTCATATTCGAGCGCAGCGTTGCATCACCTTGTGTGCCTTCAATGACTAAAGGCCGCGCCGATTCATCACCATAATATACCTGTGACATTCCAGGTGAAAGCAATAATTTAGTTCCGCTCTCTATGCTTTTGGTTCGGTTGGGATCAAAAGGCTGACCATCGTCATGCGATGACATATAGTTTAAAACCGAATATCCTTTTAGTTCATTAGTAAAGTGATTGGAATATTTTGAAAACAAACCTTCATAGTCGTTTTGAGCGGCATTCCACTTGAATTCAAAATTAATCATGCTGTTGAAACCGTTTTGGAAATAATTTACTTTTCGATCTCCAAAATCATAGTCCAGTCCGCCGCTTATTCCGTATCCGTAAACTTCGGCAATCGTATAAAAGGGGTTTTGATCTAAGACTTCCAGAGGATGCTGTTTTTTCCAGACTTCGAAAGCATAGTCGCATTCTTTTTTAAAATCGGCCCAGACACTTTCTTCGGTATGTTTTACGGTATCGCCTCGATAACCGTCAATTCCGAATGCTGTAATATAATCGGTGAGCCATTTTATGATATAATATTTTGGACTTCTTGGATATCCTGTTCTTTTGAAGAATTCATCGAGTGAAGCGATTTCTTTTTCATAACGGCCTTCTTTCTTCCATTTTTCGATTAAAAGAAGGGGTAATTCGACATCTTGTGTACTTTCTGTTTTTACATCCGGAAGGTTGTCCACTAAGGTGCACATGGTTGTGTTTTCAAATGATTTGTAATCACAAACCACTCCTGTTCGCACCCAGTCTGAAGGCCAAACGGGATCTTCCGGAGTTACCGGACCTGTGTGGTTGATAACACCGTCCAGAATAATTCGGATGCCTTTTGCATGTGCTTTTTTGACTAAATTGGCCAAGTCTTCCTTAGTTCCGAAATTTGGATCCAGTGCCGTCCAGTCTTTTGCCCAATAACCATGAAAACCATAGCTAAGACCTGTTCCTTCGTCAACGCCACCATGTATTTGCTCGACAACGGGAGTTAGCCAGATCGCATTGATTCCTAATTGAGTAAAATAACCGGATTCGATTTTTTTGGTGATTCCAATAATATCGCCACCTTCAAAACCACGTAATTTTCCCGGAGTTTTGGTTCGATTGAAATTGAGGTCGTTAGAAGGATCTCCATTGTAAAAGCGATCGGTAAGTAAAAAATAAACATTGGCTCCTTCCCAAACGAAAGGTATTTTTGAAGTATCGTTATTCATTGTAACTGATTTTGAGCCAGAACAACTCATGATTAAGGATACTAAAGGTAAAAAAAGGAAAATGTATTTTTTCATTATTTAGGATTTTTTTAGACATGGATTATGTTGAAAAAAATAGCCACAGATTAAAAGAATAAAAATGATTTTTTTAAATCTGTAATAATCTTTTAATCTGTGGCAAAAAAATATTGCGAACTTTGCGGTTAAGTTTTATTCCAATTCTAAAACCAAAGCTGATTTTGATTCTAAAGTAATTTCAGAAGACAAATCGAATGTTTTTCCGGTGATGGCATCTTTACCTTTTTTAAAGTTTTTGAGGTTCTCTTTAAAACGGTTTGTTTTTACAATTTGCTCCTTCGCATTGTTATTGAAAACAACCATGACGGTTTTAGCGTCCGTATATCTGAAATAAACATAAGTGTTGTTTTCCGGAATGTAATGTGTCATCTTCCCGAAATGAACGGCTTCGTTTGATTTTCTCCAGTTGAATAATTTAGAGGTAAAATCAAAGTAAGCAGCCTGCTCAGCGGTTCTGCCTTCTTTGGTGAAAGCATTGTTTTTGTCGCCAGCCCAGCCACCCGGGAAATCTTGACGAATGTCGGCATCTCCTTTGCTTTTGTCACCGCCCATTCCAATTTCTGAACCGTAATACACTTGTGGAATTCCACGAATTGTAGCCAGTAAAGTCATTGTTAGCTTGTATTTTGCCAAATCATATTTAAAATTATGATTGATACGGTCTGTGTCGTGATTTTCCGCAAAAACTAAAATGTTATTGGTGTTTGGATACAAATAATCCATTGCAAAATTGTTGTAGAATTTAATCAATCCATTATCCCAGCTTGGTTCATTTTCGTTGAAAGCTGAACTAATCTGACTTTGAAGCGTAAAATCCATCACACTTGGTAAGTTGGAATTGTAATTTTCGATCGCTCCAATTTTACTGTCTTTTTGCCAATAGGCTAAATTCGCCTGATTGTGCATCCATATTTCTCCAACGATATTGAAATTAGGGTATTCGTTCGTCACAGCTTTTGCCCAATTGGCCATTGCAGTTTGATCAGAGTAATTGTAAGTGTCAACTCTGAATCCGTCAAGATTGGCATATTCAATCCACCAGATCGCATTTTGAGTCAGGTATTTGGCAACAAGAGGATTTCTTAAGTTCAAGTCGGGCATTGTAGGCACAAACCAGCCGTCAACACAAACTTCCTGATCTATCTTTGAAGCGTGAATATCGGTAATTACTTCACGTCTGTGGTGTGTTTGTGTAAAAGTTTCAAATTGATTGAACCATGTTTTGGTTGGAATATCTTTCATCATCCAATGGGTAATTCCCCAGTGATTGGTGACATAATCCATAACCAGTTTCATGTTTTTTTTATGCATTTCTGCAGACAGACGAACATAATCTTCATTCGTTCCGTAACGCGGATCTATTTTGTACACGTCAGATTGTGCATAAGTATGGTAGGAGTGCTGTTTGTCGTTGTCTTCACAAAGGGGCGTATTCCAAATAGTGGTTGCACCAAGAGACGAGATATAATCGAGGTTTTTAATGATTCCCTCGATGTCTCCGCCATGACGGCCACTTGGATCCTGACGGTTCCCTTTTTCGGTTAAAGCGGCATTGCTGTCGTTTTTCGGATTTCCGTTTGCAAAACGATCCGGCATGATGAGGTACATTACATCTGATGCATCGTAGCTTTTTCGGTCTGCCGAATTGGCTCTTCTTTCTTTAAGTGTATATTTTTGAGTAAAAGCGACTTTGTTTTTGGTTTTGAAGGAGAAAACCAATTCGGAAGCTTTTAGGTTTTGTGTATCGATGGTAACAAAAAGGTAGTTTGGATTTTCTGTTTTTTCAACGCTTTTAATCACCACATTATTTGAAACAGAAGCCTCGTATTGTGAAATGTCTTTTCCGTAGAACATAATCTGCAATTCCGGGTTTTTCATACCGGCATACCAAAATGGCGGTTCTGTTTTTTGGATTTGCGCTTTCGCGGAAGCGGAAAATAAGAAAACTATTAAGATTAGTTTATAGATAGCTGATGTTTTGTGGCTTGTCATAGTTATTATAATTATTCTCATTGTCAGTTCGAGTGATTTTTATTGTCGGTTCGAGCGGAGTCGAGAACCTTTTCGGCATCTCGACTCCGCTCGATGTGACAATTTGTTTGATGTGACAATTCGTTCGATGTGACAAAAAAGAGGTTAATTCTAAAAAAAAGACAAGTAATCTTGGGGTGAATTACTTGTCTTTGAAAAAATTACTTCGTTTCGATTATACTAATCGCATAACCTCCGCCAGGAGCAGATAACTGTGATAATTTTGATTTATTGGTTACAGCAATTTTTTTGATGGTGTAAGCTTGCGGATTGGTTTTGTAATGCGCGTCTTTTGCATCAGCATAAATTGTTGCGGTGTATTTTTTTCCTTTTTCAAGGAAACTGAAATCGATGTTTGATGTACGTGAAGTTTCTCCATTTACATTTCCAACGAACCAGTTGTTTGTTCCTTTTGCTTTACGGGCAACCGTGATAAAATCACCTGGCTCAGCTTCAATATATTTGCTTTCAGACCAGTCTACCGCTACATCTTTAATAAATTGGAAGGCATCCGGAAAACGGTTGTAGTTTTCAGGAGTATCAGCCGCCATTTGCAATGGGCTGTACATGGTAACGTATAATGCCAGTTGGTTTGCCAATGTACTGTTTACATGAGATTTGTTATCCGGATTCATTTTGCTGATATCCATTTCGAAGATTCCCGGAGTGTAATCCATTGGACCTCCAATCAAACGGGTGAAAGGTAAAACGGTTACGTGGTTTGGTTTAGAACCTCCAAAAGCCTGGTATTCTGTTCCTCTCGCTGCTTCATTTCCAATTAAGTTCGGGTAAGTTCTGCAAATTCCTGTTGGACGAACTGCTTCGTGAGCGTTCACCATAATCTTATAATCCGCTGCTTTTTCAATGGCATATTGATAGTGGTTTACAATCCACTGATCGTAATGGTTTTCACCACGAGGAAGGATGTCTCCAACGTATCCGCTTTTTACAGCATCGTAGCCATTGTCTTTCATGAATTGGTAGGCCTTGTCCATATGGCGCTCGTAGTTGCGAACAGAACCTGAAGTTTCATGGTGCATGATGATTTTCACTCCTTTTGATTTTGCATAGGCGTGCAAACCTTTTACGTCAAAATCCGGGTAAGGGGTTACAAAATCAAAAACATAATCTTTAGAGTGTCCAAACCAGTCTTCCCAGCCTTCGTTCCATCCTTCTACTAAAACGGCATCGAAACCATTTGCAGCAGCAAAATCAATGTATTTTTTTACGTTGGCATTATTTGCTCCGTGCGTTCCGTTTGGTTTGGCTTTTGAGAAATCAGAAACACCCAATTGTACGGTTGGAAAATCGTTGGTATAAGACCATGAGCTTTTTCCGGTAATCATTTCCCACCAAACACCAATGTATTTTACAGGTTTAATCCATGAAGTATCGTCAATTTTAGACGGATCATTTAAGTTTAAAGTCATTTTTGAAGCTAAGATTTCTCTCGCATCATCGCTCACCATAATAGTTCTCCATGGCGAGTGGCTTGGCGCCTGCATGTATCCTTTGTCTCCTTTTGCATCCGGTGTCAACCACGATTGGAAAATCATGTTTTTATCATCTAAATTCAGGTGCATGCAAGAATAGTTAATCAAAGCAGCTTCGTGTAAGTTGATGTAGATACCGTCGTTTGTTTTTAACATCAAAGAAGTCTGAACTCCTGTTGGAGAGAAAGATTTTTGTGAAACATTTGCCGTATACGCTTTTTCAGAAAGACCTCTGATTTCAGATAATTTCGATTTGGTGTAATCGTATTCCTGAGTGTCATAATCTCCCGGAATCCAGAATGCAGTGTGGTCGCCCGCCATTGCAAATTGGGTTCTTTCTTCTTTAATTACAAAATAGGTAAGGTTCTTTTGAGTCGGGAATTCATATCGGAATCCTAAACCGTCATCAAACAAACGGAAACGGATCACGATTTGTCTTTCTGTTCCTTTTTGATTTAAAGTAACAGCCAGTTCATTGTAATGGTTTCTGATGTTGTCAACTTCGCCCCAAACCGGTTTCCAGCTCTCATCAAAAGTGGTTGTTTTGGTATCGACAACCGTAAAATCATTCAATAAAGATTTTTTATCGTCTTTAAGCTCAAGGCCTAATTTACTGGTTTTTACAACCTCTTTATTTTTGTATTTTAAATTGTAAGTTGGAGTTCCGTCGTTTTGAAGCGAAAATTCCATTACGAACTTTCCTTCGGGTGATTTTAATTGTTGTGCTTTTGCTATCGAGCTAAAAGCAAACAGGATTAAACTTGCGAAAAATAAGTTTTTCATGTTTTTGAGTGTTTAAGTGTGTTGTGTTAATTGGTTTGAAACAATTTATCAGCAGTTACCGGATTTCCATTGACTACAATAGTCAAATCCTGATCGCCGTCTACCGTAAAAGTTGTTTCGTTATGATTTACAGCTACTTTTAAAATTTGATTTCTGAAATTAATTTTAAAAGAATAACCTTTCCATTCTTTTGGGATTTTTGGAGCAAAATGAAGCTGATCGTTTTTCACACGCATTCCGCCAAAACCTTCTACGATACTCATCCATGTTCCGGCCATTGAGGTAATGTGACAGCCTTCTTCCACTTCTTTGTTATAGTCATCAAGATCCAAACGGGAGGTTCTTAAGTAAAAAGTATAAGCCATA
Organism: Flavobacterium sp. N502536; assembly: GCF_025947345.1. Classification (NCBI taxonomy): domain Bacteria; kingdom Pseudomonadati; phylum Bacteroidota; class Flavobacteriia; order Flavobacteriales; family Flavobacteriaceae; genus Flavobacterium; species Flavobacterium sp. N502536. The sequence goes on from NZ_CP110011.1 coordinate 2,142,784, forward strand.
TCCATTTTGTCTAAAACGGCCGCCTGAATCGAGTGTACGCATGGCGATAATGAACTTTCATGAACCGTAAAAGATTCGTAAAACTCAAAATTACGTTTTAATTCTTCTTTAGAAAAATGATCTTCAAAGAAATAGAAACATTGTAAAACGTCGGCTTGTTTGATATAAGGCGAACGTAAAACACGATCCCACGACCATTTTTGATTGATAGGACGCTGCGAGCGGTCTAAGTCTTTTACCGGAACTAAATCTTTGTCTAAGAAACCGTCCTGTTGCAGGTAAATGCCCAATTCTTCAGAAGTTGGGAAATACATATTACCGGCTACTTTTTTCCATTCCGCAATTTCAGCTGCCGAAAGCGTTACTTTTTCGATGATTCGTTTGTGGTCTGATGGATACTCAGCAGCGACTTTTTTAATTTGTTCTTCAGCATAATCAATACACCATTTTGCAATATAATTGGTATAGAAATTATTGTTGATATTGTTTTCGTATTCATTTGGCCCTGTAACGCCCAGAATAACGTATTGATTTTTTTCTTTAGAGAAAGAAGCTCTCTGATGCCAGAAACGCGCAATCCCGATCAGTACTTCTAAACCTTTTTCAGGAATATATGAGTAGTCTCCGGTGAAACGATGGTAGTTGTAAATCGCAAAGGCAATCGCTCCATTTCTGTGAATTTCTTCGTGAGTGATTTCCCATTCGTTGTGGCATTCTTCGCCATTCATGGTCACCATTGGGTACAAAGCAGCACCGTTTTTGAAACCTAAATTGTCTTTGGCGTTTTCAATTGCTTTATCCAGTTGATTGAAACGGTAAGTCAGTAAGTTACGGGCCACCTGCTGATCTTTAGTTGCCATGTAAAACGGAATGCAGTAAGCCTCAGTATCCCAGTAAGTAGATCCGCCGTATTTTTCTCCGGTGAAACCTTTAGGGCCAATGTTTAAACGGCTGTCTTTTCCTAAATAGGTTTGATTTAACTGGAAGATGTTAAAGCGAATTCCCTGTTGTGCTTTTACATCACCATCAATGGTAATGTCTGACATTTCCCAGATTTTACTCCAGGCCCCGATTTGATTTTGAAGTAAAGTATCATAACCCAGCGCTACAGCAGTTTTAATGCATTTTTCGGCTGCCGTTAACGTATTTTCGTGGTTTAAAGAAACGGTATAACCACCAATTTTTTGGATCGATGAGGTTTGACCTTTTGCGATTATGGTTCCGTAGGTAAACTGAATTTTATCGGCAGTTGAATCGATTGTTGAAGGCGAAATGTTTACGTTTTCTCCGTTTGCAAAAATCGTATTGTGCATAAAAGTGGTTACTTTAAAATGCGTTTTAAACGTTTGTGCAGTGACAAAAGCTTCATTTGCTCCCTTTTTAACTTCAAGAGGTTCCCAGAACTTCTCGTCCCAGTTGGCATCTTCATTGGTTACACCTGCATCAATATAAGGTTTGTAAACAATTTTAGCATCTTTGTTTAAAGGGGTGATTTCGTACTTGATAATTCCTGTTTCGTCCAGATCTAAAGAGAGAAAACGACGAATGTTTACGGCAATTTCAGTTCCGTTTTTTAAGGTCGCTTCAAAAGAACGATTGTACCAGCCTTCTTTCATATTCAATTCTCTGCGGAAATTTTTCACGGCAGTGCACTGGTTCAGGTCTAAGTTTTCTTCGTTGATCTGAATGTCAATTCCAATCCAGTTTGGAGCGTTTAGTACTTTGGCAAAATATTTAGGATATCCGTTTTTCCACCAGCCTACTTTTGTTTTGTCCGGATAATAAATTCCGGCGATGTAACTTCCCTGAAAAGTTTCACCTGAATAGGTTTCTTCAAAATTGGCACGTTGTCCCATAGCGCCGTTTCCGATGCTAAAAAGACTTTCTGACGATTTTACTCTTTCAGAATCAAAGCCTTCTTCGATGATGGACCAATTGTCTGGTTTAATGTAATCTTGATTCATTTTGTGATTGATTGATCTTATTTGCTAATTAATGATTCGATAAAAGGGGTATCTATTAAGGTGAAGTCCTCAAAGATATACTGTGCTTCGTGCAGGATTGTTTTTGAACCAATTCCGATACTGGTCATTTTTCCAATATTAGCGGCCTGAACTCCGGCAACTGAATCTTCAAAAACAATAGCATCTTCGGGGCTAATCTGCAGCAATTGCGCTGCTTTTAAGAAAACTTCGGGATCTGGTTTGGCGTTGGTAACGTCGTTTCCGTCAACAATAACATCGAAGTACGAAAGAATTCCGGTTTTTTCCAGAATTGGACGGGCGTTTTTACTGGCAGAACCCAGGGCAATTCCCTGATTTTTTTCTTTTAATAGTTGCAGAATTTTAAAAACTCCGGGAAGAATTTCACTTTCATTCATGTCAACCAAGTAAGATAAGTAATCTTCGTTTTTTTGAATGAGCCATTTGTCTTTGTCTTCCTGCGAAGCCTGAACATTTCCAAGCTCGAGAATTATGTCTAACGAACGCACGCGGCTTACTCCTTTCAGTAGTTCGTTGTGTTCGTGTGTAAAATTTATGTTTAGGGCCTTTGCAATTTTCTGCCAGGCTAAAAAGTGGTATTTAGCGGTATCAACGATCACTCCATCAAGATCGAAGATGAATGCTTTTTTATTATTCATGAATTTCAATTTTAGTTCTGCTATTTACTCTAAGGGTAAGTAATCCGGCAAATATCATAGATACTCCTCCGATAATTAAGGCGTATATGGGTTCGTTGTGAAAGAATTGTTTGATAACAAATCCTAAGATGGTGGCGGCTACAATTTGCGGTATCACAACAAAGAAGTTGAAAACTCCCATGTAATACCCCATTTTTGCTGCCGGTAAAGCTCCGGATAACATGGCATAAGGCATCGACAGTATACTTGCCCAGGCAATACCAACGCCTAACATTGGAAGGATCAGCATTTGTTTGTCGCCAATAAAATAAATAGAGATTAAACCAACACCTCCGGCACATAAAGCCAATAAATGTGTTGCTCTAACGCCTACTTTTTTGGCAATGACCGGCAATAAAAAAGCAACTGCAGCGGCAATTCCGTTGTAAACGGTAAACAAAACCGAAACCCAGTCGGCGGCATCATTGTATACTTTAGAAGTAGTGTCTGTTGTGCCAAAAATATGCTGTGTAACCGCTTGTGTAGTATAAATCCACATGGAGAATAAGGCAAACCAGGAGAAGAACTGAACCCAGGCCAGTTTTTTCATCGTGGCTGGCATGTTCAATAAATCGGTCATGATTATCGTAAAACCATTATGAACTTTAGAAGTTCGTAATTGGGAAGCGATCATGAATAAAACTCCCATGAAAACCAAACCGATAAAAAGAATGTAAAGTTCCTTCGCCAGACTGTTTTCGAAAATTAAAAAGGAAACCAATGCCCCAATTACGGTCAATAATACTCCTAAAAACAATTGTCGTTTGATGTTGCTTTCAGAGTCTGTTTCGGGATTGAGAATAAGATCTTCCTTGTCTTTTTTGCTTTGAACTTCGAAAGCATGTAGTTCTTCAGGTGTATATTCGGTTGTTTTAAAAACAGTCCATAAAACAGAAAGCAGGAAAACAATTCCACCAATATAAAAGGACCATTTAACAGAGTCCGGGATAATTCCTTCCGCGGCAGTATTACTTACGCCAAAAACATTGGTAAAAAGATAAGGCAAAACAGAACCTACCACTGCACCGGTTCCGATAAAGAAACTTTGCATGGCAAAACCTAAAGTACGTTGTTTTTCGGGTAAATTGTCGCCAACAAAAGCGCGAAAAGGTTCCATCGAAACATTAATCGAGGCATCCATGATCCATAAAGTACCTGCAGCTATCCATAAAGTTGGAGAGTTGGGCATGATGAATAGGGCAATAGAAGACAAGATAGCTCCAATTAAAAAATAGGGGCGGCGTCGGCCTAAACGAGTCCAGGTTCTATCGCTAAAATAACCAATTACGGGTTGGATGATTAATCCTGAAACCGGAGCTGCAATCCATAAAATTGGAATTTCGTCAATTTTAGCACCCAGAGTTTCAAAAATTCTTGAAGTATTTGCGTTTTGCAGTGCAAAACCAAACTGTATTCCCAAGAAACCGAAACTCATGTTCCAAATTTCCCAGAAACTTAATTTACGCTTTTCCATTATCGTAATTAAAAAATTAATTAGACGATAAGCGCTTTGCTTATCAAAACTTACTTATTATTTCGAAGTAAAAGTAAAAGCTTTGAGCAGGCGTAAAAGTATTAATTATTTTTTTAAATACGCTAACAAAAAAGTCATAAATGTTATTTAAGACTTTAGAAAATGTTGATTTTTAGGTTTTTAGTCAGTAGATTCTCGTTTTATAAGATGTGTTTCAATGACTTCTGTGGTGTAATTTTCGTTTTCTTCTTCGTCATCATCGTGTTCGGCTTCGAGTCTTTCGATCAGCATTTTAGCGGCTTTATTCCCCATTTTTTCACCGCTCTGGCTTACGGTTGTAATAGTCGGAGTGGAGTATTTGGAAATAATTCCGTCAGTAAAGGCAATTACGGCAAGATCTTCAGGAACTTTTAGTCCCATTTTACTGGCTGTTTTGATAATGGTTACGGCAAAAAGCTCATTTACAGCAAAAACGGCATCAAAGGCACGGTCGTGTAAAAGCTGGCTGATGGTGATTTCGCAAGTGTCTACATCTTCAATTTTGATGATTAAATCCTCATTAAAAGGCAATCCGTTGTCGAGGAGCGCTTTTTCGTAACCGTCGGTTCTGAGTTTTCCCACGCTTACATAATCTACGGTAGTGACCAGAGCGATCTTTCTGCGGCCATTGTCGATCAAACTTTGTACAGCTTCATAGGCAGCAGCTTTATCATCAATAATTACTTTATCGCACAGGATGTCATTGGTGACACGATCGAACATGACCACTGGCATTCCCTGATTGATGACTTCGGTAATGTGGTGAAAGTCACCTTTGTATTGCGTTTCTTTAGAGAGCGACATGATAAAACCATCGATACTTCCGTTGGCCAGCATCTCCATATTTAGTACTTCTTTATCGAAGGAATCATCAGACAAACAGATGACAACACTATAGCCATTTTCGTTAGCTACCTGTTCGATTCCATTGATCACGGTAGAGAAAAAATGATGTACAATTTCCGGAATGATAATACCAATACTTTTGGTTTTTCGATTTTTTAAACTAAGGGCAATATTGTTGGGCTTGTAGTTGTAAAACTTTGCAAATGCCTGCACTTTTGCACGGGTTTCTTCTCCTATTTCGAGACTGTCTCTGAGTGATTTTGAGACAGTTGAGATAGAGACGTCAAGTTCCTTTGCGATCTGCTTTAGGGTTATTTTACGTTTCATAGTTGTTATTTGAAAAAAATCTAATTGTTAATAAAGGTATCTTATATTTTTATAATCAACAATTTTTGACTTAAAAGATTACAAAAAATAGAAAGTTTTCAACACTACCACGTTTTCGTAAACCTATAAAAAAGGCAACTGGTTGAGCATGTTAATTAATTCCTAATTTTGAAATTCGAAGTAAAATTAAAAACTTAACTAACAATCAAAAACTCAAACTAATTTAAACAAAAAGTATGAAAACAATTTACAAAAAGTTGTTATTTTTATTCCTCTTGTTGCCGTTTACGGTGCTAGCTCAAAGCACTTTAACCGGAACAGTTGCCGACCTGGCAACGGGACAACCAATCCCGGGAGTAAATGTAAATGTACAGGGTGCTCCGGGTGGAACATCAACAGATTTTGACGGTAAATTTCAGTTATCTAACGTAAAAAATGGGGACAAAATTTTGGTTTCATTTATTGGATATAAAACGTCAACTGTGATTTATAATGGTCAAAAAACACTAAACGTTTCTCTGGAAGAAGATACGAACCAGCTTAAAGAAGTTGTGGTACAAGTAGGTTATGGTACTGTTAAGAAAAAGGATGCTACAGGTTCTGTATCCCAAATTGCAGCAAAAGACTTTAACAAAGGAATTAACGTTACTCCGGAGAGTTTAATTAGCGGTCGTATCTCAGGTGTGAATGTAACAGGAGGTGGAGCACCGGGAGCTAAAGCGGATATCAGAATTCGTGGAGGATCTTCTTTAAATGCTTCAAATGAGCCGTTAATTGTTTTAGACGGACTTCCGTTAAGCAATGCGGTACCAAGCGGTTCTACCAGTATTTTATCTACCATTGATCCTAATGATATTGAATCTTTTACAGTACTTAAAGATGCATCTGCTGCTGCAATCTACGGATCAAGAGCTGCAAATGGTGTAATCGTAATTACAACTAAAAAAGGAGCAAAAGGTGGTGTAAAAGTGAACTTCAGTTCTCAGGTTGGTATTAATACAGTAGCCAATACAGTTGATGTAATGAGTGCTGATCAATACAGAGAATTGGTAAAAACCAAAGGTACTCCTGCACAACAGGCTTTACTAGGGAATGCAAATACAAACTGGCAGGATGAAATTTTTCATACAGCCTTGACAACCAACAATAATATCTCTGTAAGCGGTTCTTTATTTGATAAATTACCGGTACGTTTATCTGTTGGTAATGTTGATAATCCTGGAATCTTAAGAAACACTTCTTTTGAAAGAACTACGACATCGATATCGTTAAATCCGGTATTGTTTGACAATCATTTAAAAATCGATATTAGCGGAAATTTAGCTTTCGGTAAAAATCAATTTCAGGATGAAGGTGGAGTTATCGGAAGCGCGATCGGATTTGATCCTACGCAACCGGTTTATAAGACAGGTTCTCGTTATGGAGGATACTTTGAATGGTTGGAGCCAAACGGAAATTTACCGTTGTTACCAGCAAGAAACCCTGTAGCAAGATTAAATCAGGACAACAGAAGAGCAACTTCAACCAGAAAATGGGGGAATGTTAGAGTAGATTATAAACTTCACTTCTTTGAAGATTTAAGAGTTGTTGCTGAAGCAGGTATCGATAGATTTGACAGCAGCGGATTTACCGAAGTAAGTACACAAAGTATTTTAGGATTTCAGCCAAAAGCATTTAGCGATCCGGGTTATGTAAATCTTGGAAACTATTCGAGATATACAGATGCGCTTCAAAATAAAAACTTAAATGCTTATTTTAATTACACTAAAGATTTAGGAAAAATTAAAATTGATGCAACTGCAGGTTATAACTACCAATTGTTTCAAAAAGAAAAATATTCATCTGGAGAAACAAGACAGCCAAATCCTAATGAGGACGTAGCTACAGATCCGGATGTAAACTTACAATCGTTCTTCGGACGTTTGAATTTAGGGTATGACAGCAGATATTTACTGACTTTAAATTACAGAAGAGACGGAACTTCCCGTTTTTCTAAAGACAACAGATGGGGGAATTTCGCAGGAGGTGCTTTTGCATGGAATGTTGCTGAAGAAGCTTTCTTAAAAGGGAATTCAACCGTTTCCAGTTTAAAATTAAGAGTGGGTTACGGAACAACAGGGCAACAGGATATCTCTGCTCAGTATGATTATTTACAAAGGGTAACTTTGGGAACAATTAACTCACAATACATTTTTGGTAATACCATCTATCCAACTGCAAGACCAGAAGGATATAACGAAAATATCAAATGGGAAGAATTGGCAGAATCTAACATCGGTATTGATTACGGATTCTTCAATGACAGAATTACAGGATCTATCAACTATTTTGATAAAAAATCATCTGATTTATTAGCAGATATCGCCGTTCCTGATGGTGCTAATATTAGAAATCAAGGTTTCTTTAATATTGGAAGTGTAAGAACAAAAGGGGTTGAATTTAGTATTGCCTCTGATATTATTAAAAACGATAATCTGACTTGGAATGTAGCTTTTAATACGACTTATATTGATCAGAATATTTCGGAATTAGGAATTACAGTTCCTGGTTTTCAGGGGTACTTAACGGGAGATAACATCGCCGGAGGAAACGGAAATAAAATCCTGATTAACTCAGTAGGTTATGCGCCAAATTCATTTTTTGTATACGAGCAATTATATGATGCAAATAAAAGACCAATTGCAGGGGCTTATGTAGACAGAAACGGAGACGGAAAAATTGATACGGCTGACCGTTACAGAGCTGGAAAAGCAGCGCCTGATTATACTTTTGGTTTGTTTTCTACCATAAACTACAAAAAGTTTGATTTTACAATGAACTGGAGAGCTAGTGTAGGCAATAAGATTTTTGATAACGTAAGTTCTAATTTAGGTTATTCTGACGCGGGATTAAGAAGACAAACAGATTTGTCTAACGTAAGTTCAGATTACTACAATACTGGTTTCACTTTTGAAGACAATGGTACATCACGTTACTTGTCTGACTATTTTGTGAAAGATGCTTCTTTTATCAAATTAGACAACGTTACACTTGGATATACTTTTGATAAAACGATCATTAAAGGTGCTTCTTTACGATTTACAGCTGGAGTTCAGAATGTTTTCATTCTAACAAAATACAATGGTTTAGATCCTGAGAAATTCAACGGAATTGATAATAACGTTTATCCAAGAGCAAGAACATTCTTGTTTGGTGTAAATGCGAATTTCTAATAGTAGACTGAAAATCAAAAATTTAAAAACAAACAAAATGAAAATATCATTTAAATATATATCTTATTTTTTCCTATTCGTTTTAGGATTAAGTATGACGCTTACTTCGTGTACGGACGACTTAAACGTGACGCCAAAGGATGATGATGAATTTTTATCAGAAACCTTTTTTAAAGATCCGGCATCGTACAAACAAGTTTTAGCTAAATTATACGCAGGTTTGTATGTTGGAGGTAATGATGGTGATGGTGATGCGGCTATACCTGGAAAGAGCCCTGATATCGCTGGACTTGGTGGTGACTTTAGCAGTTACTTAAGATTACTTTTTGTAACACAGGAATTTACCACAGATGAAGCCATTATTGCCTGGGCTGATGGTACTTTACCAACTTTGAATGCACAGACATGGTCTCCTGCAAATGAGTTTTTGGAAGGAACTTTCTCAAGAGCGTTTTACCACATCAGTGTTGCAAATGAGTTTTTAAGACAAACAACAGAAGAGAAATTAGCGTCAAGAAATGTTGATGCCAAGCTGAAAGCTGATATCGCTAACTTTAGAGCTGAGGCTCGTTTCTTAAGAGCTTTCTCTTATTACAACTTAATGGATTTGTTCGGGAATGTGCCAATTACAACAGAAAAAGACCCTGTTGGATTCTTTTACCCGGAACAAAAAACAAGAGCAGAAGTTTTTGCTTTTGTTGAATCTGAATTGAAGGATTTAGACAATAGCTTAGTAGCTTCAAAAGCAAATGAATATGGAAGAGTGGATAAAACGGCTGCTAAATTTTTATTGGCGCAGGTTTATTTGAACGCAAAAGTATACATTGGTGTAGACAAGAACAATGAAGCGGCAACATTGTGTAATGAAATTATTACAGGTTCAAATTATACTTTCGCAAATGTTCCGTACCGATACTTATTCTCTGCAGATAATAACAGAAATGGCGCTCAGTCTGAAGTTATTTTTCCAATTGTTAGTGATGGTAATGCCATTAGAGCAACTGGTGGAGGAATGAGTTTTATCATGCACGCTTCTATTGGAGGTAGCATGGATGCAGCATCCAGAGGAATGGATGGTGGATGGCAAGGGATTAGAACTCGTAAAGAGTTTGTAGCTCTTTTTCCTGATGCAACGGCAACAGGAGATAAAAGAGGTACATTCTATACGGACGGACAATCGTTAGACATTAACAATGTATCGACCTTTACGGATGGTTATGCAGTAACAAAATACATCAATAAAAATGCGGATGGTTCTGCAGCACAAAGAAACGATATTCCGGATATTGATTTCCCAATGTTCAGATTAACAGATGCTTATTTAATGTATGCTGAGGCTACTCTTAGAGGAGCTACCAGCGGTAATCTTAATACAGCTTTAGGATATGTAAACCAAATTAGAGGCAGAGCGGGTGCACCGGCAATTACACTTCCACAGTTAACACTTGATTTTATCTTAGATGAAAGAGGAAGAGAATTGTTTTGGGAATGTCACAGAAGAACCGATTTGATTCGTTTTGGTAAATTTAGCGGAGGATCTAAAATCTGGCAATGGAAAGGCGGAATTATGGCGGGAGCAGCAACTGCATCTTTCAGAGATTTAATGCCAATTCCTGCAAGAAATATCCAAGCAAATCCAACATTGAAACAAAATCCTGGGTATTAACTTTATAAAACATTAAAATGAAAAATATATATAAAATTTTAATCGCATTTATTGGTGTTTTAGCTGTTTCATGTAATGCCGATGATGTAGAGAACAGACAAATTGTTGATGCTGTTGCAACACCTGAAATTACGGCACCTGCAACAGGAAAAGCATTTGTTTTAGATGTGGATAAACCTTCACAGGAAGTGGCCAAATTTACATGGTCTAAAGCAACCTATTCTGCTCCTGTAGTAGTAAGTTATACGTTGTTGATTGATAAAAAAGGAGGTGATTTTTCGAAAGCAGTTACGCTTGAAAGAACCACAAATATAGCCGAGGTTTCCGTGCTTGCAAAAGATTTAAACCAGGCAGCGATTGATCTTGGAGCTCCAACAGAAGTAGCCTCTTTATTTGATGTAAAAATAGCTTCAAGTGTTTCAGGCGGAGTTCCACAGGTTTCTAAAACGATAATCACAATTAGTGTAACGCCTTATACCGGAAAAGTAGATTACAAATTTACAGAATGGTACTTAGTTGGTGATGCAACAGTTTCAGGATGGGATAATAATAAAGGAAACCAAATTTTATTCAGAAATCCAAAAAATCCTAACGAATATACTTTTACAGGATTCTTTAAAGCAGGTGCTTTTAAAACAATCAGTACTTTAGGCAGCTGGGCTCCAATGTATGGTGGTGCAGGTGATGTTTTAGTGTACAGAGGAAAAGAATCTGACGCTGATCCGGCTAGTTTTGTAATTGCAACTCAGGGGTATTACACCTTTAAAATCGATGTGCAAAAACTAACCTACAAACTAACTCCGTATGATGCGTCTGCTGCTAAAACTTATGGAACAGTTGGTATCATTGGCGACAGTACACCAGGAGGCTGGAATACATCGACAGCTATGAAAAAATCTACGTTCAACGATCATATCTGGACTTTGGGAGTAACGGCATTGAAAGATGGTGGACTTAAATTCAGAGCAGATGATAAATGGGACGTTTCATGGGGAGGAAATACTCCATTCTCAGGGGGAGGTTCCGGTGACAACATACCAGTAGCAAAATCTAAATATGTTATTTATTTTAATGACTTAGACGGAAGCTATTTAATGATTCCAAATCAGGAATAATTTTTTACTGAAATCAAAAGGGCTATCTGTTAGAAGATAGCCCTTTTTTTAGTCAGACTAACTAACCAACCAATCAACCACATTATGAAAAAAACTTTACTATGGATCACATTTCTGTGGTCTGTGGCTACTTTTGCCCAATCGCAAACCATAAGCCACTCCGTAAGTCCGTCAACTTTTGAAGAGACTACACCTATTACCATCACCATTAACGGTACAAGCGTTGATGAAGATAGCTGGGGAATTACCGACCATTCCCTGTATATGTGGGCTTGGGCTTTTGATACCAACGACACTTCTCAAAAAGGAACTCCGGATAATGGTTCCTGGGATGCCTCAAGCGAGGCAAGCAAGTTTACCTACAATTCGGGTACAGATACCTATACTAAAACCATTACGCCAACAGTTTATTACAATACCACAGGCATTGGAAGAATTGGTTTTTTGGTAAAAGCCAAAAACGGAACAGGTGATAAAAAATCGCAGGATATTTTAGTAGAAGTGGGCAGCTTTCAGGTCACTCTGACTTCACCAATAGAAAACAGTGCATCAATTATAGCATCGGGAGCTAATTTTGATATTGCAGCTACCAATACAAATGGAGCGGCAAGTTATTCCTTAAAGGCAAACGGAGCAGTTATCCATACCAATTCAAGTACAGCAAGCTATTCATATTCCCATGTTGGTTTGACCAGCAATCAGAGTTACGAATTGAGTATCACTCAGGCGGGGACTACGATTGTCAAAAAGTTTTCGGTTGTCATAAACCCAAATACCGTTTCGCAGGTTATGCCGGCGGGATTGGTCGATGGAATTAATTACAATTCGGCTGATGCTACAAAAGCGACTTTGGTCCTTGATGCTCCCTTAAAAGATTTTGTTTACGTTGCGGGAAGCTTCAATAACTGGCAGCCCACTTTGGCTTATACCATGAAAAAAGATCCTGCTTCGGGAAAATTCTGGCTGGAATTAACCGGATTGGTTTCGGGAGTTACTTACACCTATCAATATTGGGTGGTCGATACTACGCCGCTGGCTAACTCCCCGGCTTTAGTAAAAACGGCCGATCCGTATTCCACTTTAGTATTATCGCCTTACGATGATCCTTCTATTCCTGCAGCTTCTTATCCTAATATGCCCGTTTATCCGGCAGGGCAGCAATTTGAAGTGACCGTTTTGAAAACCGGACAAACGCCGTACAATTGGCAGGTAACCAATTTTGTAAAACCACAAAAAGAAAAATTAGTCGTTTATGAGGTTTTGGTTCGCGATTTTGATGCGGCCAGAAATTATCAAAGTTTAATAGACCGTATCGATTACTTTAAAAACCTTAAGATAAATGCGATCGAATTAATGCCCGTAATGGAGTTCGAAGGCAATGAAAGCTGGGGCTACAACAGCTCGTTTCATATGGCACTGGATAAATTTTACGGTACTTCAGACAAGTTGAAGGAATTTATTGATTTGTGTCACCAAAACGGAATTGCTGTGATCCTGGATGTCGCTTTAAACCATGCTTTCGGAAGAAATCCGATGGTGAGAATGTGGATGAACGATCCTGACGGAGACGGTTTTGGTTCGCCAACTGCCGAGAATCCTTATTTTAATACAGTTGCCAAACATGCCTACAACGTGGGGGAAGATTTTAACCATCAGGCCTTGAAAACACAAAATTATGTCGAGCGTGTGGTTAAACAATGGATCGAAGAATATAAAATTGACGGTTTCCGTTGGGATTTGACCAAAGGTTTTACACAAAATTGTACCGCTTCTGATGGAGCATGTACTGATGCGTACCAGCAAGACAGAGTAGATGTATTAAAGAAATATGCTGATTATTCGTGGAGTCTTGATCCTACACATTACACTATTTTTGAGCACCTGGGGTCTGATACCGAGGAGAAGGAATGGGCCAATTACAGAATTGCCGAAACACCGTCTAAAGGAGTAATGATGTGGGGAAAAATGACAGGGGCATACAATCAGTTGTCAATGGGGTATGCAAATGAAAGTAATATTTCGAGAATGGCCAGCAGCAACCACGGTTTTACAGCCAACCGATTAATGGGATATGCCGAAAGCCATGATGAAGAACGTTTGATGTATAAAAACATACAATACGGAAATTCTGGTGGAGGATACAATGTAAAAACACTGGATACAGCATTGTCCAGAATGTCGGCAATTGGAGCCGTTTCGCTATTGGTTCCGGGACCAAAAATGATTTGGCATTTTGGAGAATTAGGATGGGAGAACTCTATTTTTACCTGTAACGATAATTCAGTCAACACCGATTTCGATGGCGTTGCGGGCGATTGTAAATTAGATACAAAACCACAGCCGCAATGGGCAAACAATTGGTTGGGCAATTCAGGTCGAAATAAAATCTACAACGATTGGGCAAAGATGATTGCGCTAAAAACAAAAGAGCCTGTGTTTTTGGGAGATCCTGTAATTGCAAACGCTAATTCACTGTCTGTAAACATAAAAATTACCAATAGTGCTTTATCGTCAACCGAGTTAAAAGATGTTTTGATTGTTGCTAATTTTGATGTTACGGCCCAAAATGTTCCAACCGGTTTTCAATATGCCGGTGCCTGGTACAATTTAATGGACAACTCTACTATTACTGTTACCGATGTCAATGCGCCCTTAAATCTTCCGGCGGGAGAATTCAGAATTTATGGCAACAAACCCGCAAGTTTAGCCATAGCCGATTTCGAAAAAGAAAACTCGGTACGATTGTATCCAAATCCGGTTTCGAATTATTTTACCTTAAATGTGTCAACCTCAAAAGTTCAGATTTATGCAATTTCAGGGCAATTGGTGAAAAGTTTTACTACCAATGGAAATCCGGATTTTCAGTTTGGCGTAAGCGATCTGAAAACAGGTTTATACCTTGTAAAAGCGGTTGACCAGAAGGGATCAACTCAGGTAATGAAACTGATTAAGAAATAATTTTATCAATATAAACGAAGAACATACCTGACAAGTAAAAGATTTTGGTTTTGTTAGTGGTGCGAAAGGGCTGTCTGTTTTTAGGCAGCCCTTTCCTTTTTCACCCCTTATTTTCCTTTATTGTACTCTCCGATTACGGAGAAGTAGCCAAAAGTTCCCAGTCCTAAAACAATTAACGGGGTGAGGATAAAAAGAATGATGGTCCCAAAGACCAAGTCATCCTGTTTGTCCGAAAGCAGCTTGGGTAATCCAAATTCAAAAATGCAAAAATAGGCCGCTGCAATAGCAAGGATAATCCATAAAACACCTAAAATTTGTTTGATCGTATTCATAGTTATAATATTAAAGGTGATTCGTTTTGTTTTTATTATCGATGTAAATCATTCCAATGACAAAGCAGACAGAGGCAATGATAATAGGATACCAGAGTCCGTCAAGATAAAAATCCGGTTTACCGGCCTCCTTAGCGTGTGTGACAAAATAAGTTGAAATGGCAGGCAGTAAGCCCCCAAAAATTCCATTTCCTACGTGATAAGGCAGCGACATCGAAGTATATCTGATTTTAGTGGGAAACATTTCTACCAAAAAGGCTGCAATTGGGCCATACACCATTGTAACAAATAAAACCTGGATGAAAACGAGAAAAATTAAAGTCCATTTGTCATCAGAATTAATGGTAACCGTGGTGTTGATTTGAGCTTCTTTTTTGTTGGTAAAATGAGACTTCTTTTCCAGCGAGGTAGTACCGTCGCTATATTCTTTAGAAGTCGTGTAAATCGAGTCTTTACTTTTTGTTATTTCAATCGATTGCGTGGTTTTGGAAATGAGTTCGGTTTTGTGGCTCAGATCAGTAGTACTGTACATCGTTTTATAGATCGGTCTGTAAAATAAAATGGCAAGCAGCATTCCGCCCATCATAATATGTTTTCTTCCAATTTTATCGCTCAGCCATCCGAAAAATATAAAAAACGGAGTTCCAAGTAATAAGGCAATTCCCAATAACTCATCAACCTGAGAAGAGTCAACGTTCATTACCGTTTTCATAAAGCTCATCGCATAAAACTGTCCGGTATACCAAACGACTCCCTGTCCCATGGTAGCGCCAAACAAAGCGAGTAAAACAAACTTCAGATTGTATCGGTTTCCAAAACTTTCTTTCAACGGATTGGTGCTTGTTGTTCCTTCTTTTTTGGCTTTGGCAAACACAGGAGATTCGTCCATATTTTTACGAATCAAATACGAAATTCCTACCATTACAATAGAAACCCAAAACGGAACACGCCATCCCCACGAATCAAAATCTTCGGGCGAAAGAATGTTTTTTGTAGCTAATATTACCATTAATGAAATAAACAAACCAACGGTCGCTGTCGTTTGAATCCAGGAAGTCCAATATCCTTTTTGATTAGCAGGAGCGTGTTCTGCAACATAAGTAGCCGCTCCGCCATATTCTCCTCCAAGAGCGAGGCCTTGCAGTAAACGAAGGATTAAAACCAACAGAGGAGCCAGAAAGCCAATAGTATCATAATCCGGAATACAGCCTATTAAAAAAGTAGAACCACCCATTAATAACAAAGTAGCCATAAAAGTATATTTACGCCCAATGATGTCGCCAAGTCTTCCAAAAAACAAGGCCCCAAAAGGACGTACAACAAATCCGGCTGCAAAAGTGGCCAAAGTCGACAGAAATGCAGCAGTAGGATTGTCACCAGGAAAAAACTTGGTTGAAATTACGACTGCTAAACTTCCGAAAATATAGAAATCATACCATTCGATCATGGTTCCCATTGACGATGCCGAAATCACTTTCCAGATACCCCTTGTAGAAGTGTTGCTCATAAACAGACTTTAATAGAATTTGTGTACTTGATAAAGAATAAAACTTTAAATTATAGTTTTGCGAATATAGAAGATATTTTTTTATTTATTTAATACTTTTTTAACGAAAAATAAGCAGGAAGATAATTACGGTTTTTTAATCCTACTAATTGCGTTAAAATTAAAAAAGAAAGAAGCGTAAAATCTCTGAATCGGCTGTAAAATTGGGAGGTTTAGCAAAAGATAGTGTAACCGGGAAAAAAAATATTAGCAGCGATTGCAGCTGTTAAAAGCGACAGATTGTTAAAACAGTTTGTGCTTTGCAATAAGGTTCCAGAAAATTGGGGAGTGGGTACCGATCTAAATCAGCAAGAAAAGGATTAAAAACAGAAAACCCGAATATTGCTATTCGGGTTGTTGTGGTACCTCCAGGGATCGAACCAGGGACACATGGATTTTCAGTCCATTGCTCTACCATCTGAGCTAAGGTACCGTGCTGTGCACATTGCGGGTGCAAAGATAGAATCATTTTTCGTTTATCCAAAATATTTTTTTAAAAAAATCAATTCGTATCTTCGCAGGGCTAAAAAAACAAAAATGATTTTAACGGTTGACGTCGGAAATACCAGAATTAAAGCTGCTGTATTTGAGGGAGGTAGTGTTCTTGAAAATTTTATTTTTGAGAAAAATGAGCTTGAAAAAAAAATTAAAAAAATTTTAGAAAAATATCAAAAATGCTCTGATTTGGTTGTGGCATCGGTCGGAAATATCGAAAAACAATCTTTTTTGACTTTCGAAAAACAGTTAAACGTTCATTTTTTAACTCATGAGGATGTTTTTCCCTTCACCAATAAATATGCGACTCCAAAAACATTAGGAATAGACCGCATGGTTTTGGCTGCCGGGGCTACTTTAAAGTTTCCCGGACAAAACAGATTGGTCATTGATGCCGGAACCTGTATTACCTACGATTTTATCGACGAAAAGGATAATTATTTGGGAGGAGCGATTTCTCCGGGGCTGAGATTACGGTACGAATCTTTGCACAACTATACGGCCAGACTGCCTTTGCTCACTTTGGAGTCGCCGGATTCGATTATCGGAGATTCCACAAAGCAGGCGATTCATTCCGGAGTAGTCAATGGTTTCGTCTATGAGATTGATGGTTTTATCGATGAATATCGCGCAAACTTTTCAAATTTTATAATAATTTTAACGGGAGGTGATGCAGATTTTTTGGCTAAACGATTAAAAAATACCATATTTGCCAATTCAAATTTCCTTTTGGAGAGTTTGAACCAAACATTTCAATATAAAATCGACAATGATTAAAAAAATTATAGTAAGCGCTTGTTTGCTTATCTCGTTCGTTTCATTCGCTCAACAAGGTACTGCGTCGCCTTATTCCTTTTTCGGAATTGGTGATGTAAGATTTAAAGGAACTCTTGAAAACAGATCTATGTCCGGAGTTGCAGTGGAACAGGATAGTATTCACCTGAATATTGAAAATCCTGCAAGTTATGCGAGTTTAAAGTTTACAACTTTTACAGTTGGAGGATCTTTCGGTACGTCAAATTTGAAAACCAGTGAAAAATCTGAAAAAGCACAAAGAGCTACTTTTGATTATTTGGCATTGGGAATCCCGATGGGAAAATTTGGTGCGGCCTTCGGTTTAGTCCCGGTAACTTCTGTTGGATATAAAATTCAAAACGACCTTACGGGTACTGAAGGAGCAACAAGTAATCAGCTTGAAGGAAAAGGTGGTGTTAATAAAGTATTCCTTGGTTTAGGATATAAAATCAGAAAGAACTGGAATATTGGAGCTGATGCACAATACAATTTTGGAAAAATTACAACTACAAGTTTAGAACTGGTAACTGGTGTTCAAAATGCTACCAGAGAAACAAATGCTTCTGAGTTGTCTGGTATTAGTTTTAATATTGGTACCATGTATCAAACAAAGATTGATAAAAAACTAAGCTTGTTCACCAGTTTGAACTATACTTTTGGGAGTACTTTAAATTCAAGCAGCACAAGAGTCATTCAGGTAGATGGTGATCCGGATCCTGTTACCGTTCCTGCACATGAAGACAAGTTGAAACTGCCAAGTAAAATAACCTTTGGGGCAGGTATCGGAGAAGCCAGAAAATGGTTGGTAGGTACAACCGTTTCTTTTCAGGGTGACGGACAACTGGCAAATTATTACAACACCAGAGACAATGTGCGTTATGAGAAATATCAAAAATATGCAATTGGGGGGTACTATATTCCTAACTACGCATCTTTTACAAGCTATTTAAGCAGAATGACGTATAGAGCCGGATTGAAATACGAAAAAATTGGTTTGGTGGTAAACAATCAGGAAATCAATGATTTGGGTATGACTTTGGGAGCTGGAATTCCGCTTAATAACGGATCTTTTTCGAATGTTAACATTGGTGTTGAGTTCGGGAAAAGAGGAACAGTATCCTCAGGGTTGGTTCAGGAGAATTATATCAACTTTAGCGTGAGTTTCTCTTTTAATGACAAATGGTTCGTGAAAAGTAAATTCAATTAAGCATAAGCTCTGATATTTTTTTAAGCTCATTACAATTTACTACATTTGGCAAATGAATTTATCAAAGAGATATATAATAGCGGCTGTCACAGTTTTTACTGTGACACTGTTTTTTGGGTGCGAAAGTAATTTTAAAGAAGTTCAGAAAATTAACTTCTCAGAGTTCGTTCCCGGAAGTGATGCCGATAGCGTTGACATAAAATATACAGATTCCGGACGTATTACAGGAGTTTTGAAAAGTCGTAAAATGTTGGACTATTCCAATCTTGACTTTCCGTTTACCGAATTTCCAAAAGGAATCGATGTTACCTTATACGATAAAAATCAAAAACGTACCTTTATCAGATCTAATTATGCGGTTTCGTACAAGCCTACCGGTATAATTGATTTGCAGGGAAAAGTAAGAATCACTTCCGAAGAAGGGCAGATGCTGGAAACAGAACAGCTGTACTTCGATCAGACTAACGAGTGGTTTTATACCGAAAGAAAATTTAAACTTACCGATGCAAAAGGAGCCTCAAACGGGCAGGGGATCGATTTTAGTAAGGACTTTAAAGTGATTAATTCGCAACGTGTTAGCGGCGAAATAGAATCAAACGAATAAAAATACAAATTATGGGTTATTTAAAATATACACAATACGTTTACATCCTGTTTGCCATTTATTTTATCTATGATGGTTTTACAAAGTTAAACGAAGCAAACGATACTGCCGCTTTGAGTTTTATAATTGCAGGTATGGCAGTCTTTATGTTTTTCTTCAGAAGGAAATTTGTCAAGAAATTTGACGATCGCAATAAAAAACAGTAAAAAATGGAAATTGGTATTATAATACTATGTTTAATACTGTCAGCCTTTTTTTCAGGAATGGAAATAGCTTTTATTTCCTCGAATAAGATTTATCTTGAGATCGAAAAAAAACAAGATAATTTTGCTTCACAAATTCTAACGAAACTTACCGAAAATCCTTCAAAGTTTATCGCTGCAATGCTTATTGGTAACAATGTGGCTTTGGTTGTCTATGGATTTTACATGGGAGATTTGATTCTGAAGTTTATCATTACCGGAGGATTTCATTTTTCAAATTTGACGAGTCTGTTGGTTCAGACGGTTGCTTCGACTTTTATTGTTTTGATAACGGCAGAATTTTTTCCGAAAGTATTTTTTCAGATATATGCCAATTCCTTAATCAAGATTTTTGCCATTCCGGCCTATTTGTTTTACCGACTGTTTTATTATTTTTCTACTTTTTTCATCTGGATTTCAGACTTTGTGTTGCGAAAGTTTTTCAAAACAGAAGGAGATCAGATACAGTTGTATTTTAGTAAAATTGAACTGGGGAATTATATTGCAGAACAGATGAATTCTGTTGAAGATGATGCCGAAGTAGATTCGGAAATTCAGATTTTTCAAAATGCATTGGAATTTTCAGGGGTGAAAGCCCGTGATATCATGACACCGCGTACAGAAATTGTCGATATTGATTTGTTTGACAGTGTTGCAGATCTTAAAGCATTGTTTATAGAAACAGGGTATTCCAAAATCGTAGTCAGTCAAAACTCGCTGGATGATATCGTCGGTTATGTACACTCGTTTGATTTGTTTAAAAAGCCGAAAACTATAAAATCGGTTTTAATGACCGTTGAATTTGTTCCTGAAACCATTTTAATCAAAGATGCGCTGGATTTATTGATCAAAAAGCGAAAAAATGTAGCCGTTGTTTTGGATGAATATGGCGGAACTTCAGGGATTATCACCATAGAAGATATCGTCGAAGAGCTTTTTGGTGAGATCGAAGACGAGCACGATTTAGACGAGGAACTGATTGAACAGGAATTGGGGGAAGGTAAGTATTTGTTTTCGACAAGATTAGATGTAGAATATCTCAATGAAACCTATAAACTAACGATTCCTGAGGAGGATTCTTACGGAACTTTGGGTGGGTTTATTGTCAATTCGACCAAAGAAATCCCTCAAAAAGGAGAGGAAATCGTGATTGGGAACTATCATTTTGTGATCGAAGAAGCTACAAATAAGAAAATTGAATTGGTCAAATTGACAATAAAAGAGTGATTTTTTAAATTAATAAAAAAAATTGTGTAAAATAAAACGCTAGTTGTATTGTTATTAACTAGATAATTGTATTTTCGCAAACTGAATATAAAATTAACGATAATAAAAATGGCAGTTTTAGCAAAAATTAGACAGCGTTCCGCTTTATTGATAGGAGTTATTGCACTTGCATTATTTGCATTTATAATACAAGATCTATTCACAAGAGGAACATTTGGTCAAAGTTCAAAAGATGTGGGAAGCATCGATGGAAAAGATATTTCATTTGAAGACTTTAGAGTTAAAGTTAGTAATGTTGAAAAAAGTGGTCAAGGAATTACTTCCACTGAAGCTGCAAACAGAGTTTGGGACCAAGAGGTTTCAATCGCATTATTATCAGCACAGTTTGATAAATTAGGATTAAGAGTAGGTGAAAAACACTTACTTGAAGTTTTAAAAGCAGATCCGAATATTGGTAAAAACCCAATGTTTTTAAATGCAGCTGGTATTTTTGATGTAGCTAAATTTAAAGAATACTTTAAAACAAATCCTGAAGCAGCACAATTCATTTCTCAAAAAGAAAAAGATGCTGAACTAAATGCTAAATTCCAAATCTACAATACATTAGTAAAAGCAGGACTTTACACTACAGTTAGCGAAGGAAAATTAAAGTATGAAATGGAAGCAAACAAAGTGAACTTTGCTTACGCTGCTGCTTTATATTCTTCAATTAAAGATAGTGAAGTAAAAATTTCTGATTCAGAAATCGTAGACTATATGAAGAAAAACGAGAAGAAATTCAAAGCGGATGCGACTCGTGAAATTCAATACGTTTTAGTAGAAGATAAAGCTTCAAAAGAAGACGAAGCTGAAATTAAAGCTAAAATCACTGCGTTATTAAACGGAAGAGTAGAGTACAATGCTAAAACAGGTAAAAACGATACTTTGCCAGGTTTTAAAAATGCTACTAACATTGCTGAATTTGTAAACTCAAACTCTGATGTTCCTTACGATTCAACTTATGTACCTAAAAATGCTTTACCAGCAGTAGATGCTGATAAATTATTCAGCTTACCAGCTGGAGCAATTTACGGACCATATGTTTTCGGAAGATACTATGCTATTTCTAAATCTTTAGGATTTAAAGCAGGAGTAAATGCAAAAGCAAGCCATATCTTAATCGGATACGAAGGATCTCAAACTCCAAACGCAAAAGAAAAAAGAACAAAAGAAGAGGCTAAAGCTAAAGCAGAAGAAATTCTTGCTCAGGTTCAGGCAAACCCTGATAGTTTCATGATGTTGGCTTTCACAAGTTCAGATGATTCATCTGCACAACAAGGTGGAGACTTAGGATATTTTGGTCCAAACCAAATGGTGAAACCATTCAATGATTTTGTATTCAGTAACGGAATTGGTAAAGTTGGTTTAGTAGAAACTCCTTTCGGATTTCACATTATCAAAATTACAGACAAACAAGACGGAATTCGTTTAGCTACTATCGCTCAAAAAATTGAGCCATCTGAAGCTACTTCTGATAAAGTATTTACATTGGCAACTAAATTTGAAATGGATGCTGCCGATAAAGATTTCAATGCTACAGCAAAACAATTAGGATTAAAAGTTGCTGCTCCTGTAACAGCTAAAGCTATGGATGAAGCGTTTGGTCCGTTAGGAAACCAACGTAACATCATCAGATGGGCATTTGACAAAGAAACGAATACTGGAGATGTTAAGCGTTTTGAATTGGCTAATATCGGTCACGTAATTGCACAATACAAAAGCGAAAACAAATCAGGTTTAGTATCTGTAACATTGGCAAGACCTTATGTTGAGTCAATCTTGAAAAACAAGAAAAAAGCAGAACTTTTAAAAGCTAAAATGACAGGTTCATCACTAGAAGCAGTTGCTAAAAGTGCTGGTGTAGCTGTTCAGCAAGCGGCTAATGTTACTATGGACAATCCGGTATTACCTGGAGGAGTAGGACAAGAGCCAAAAGTAGTGGGTAATGCATTCGCATTAGCTGCAAACAAAATTTCAGCTCCAATTGAAGGTAACACAGGTGTATATGTAGTGAAAAACATCAGTACAGTTAAAGCTCCTGCAGCGGCTAACCATGCAGAGTATGTTGCTAAAGTGAAAGCACAAAGCGCATCTGATGCAAGCAGAATTTTACCAGCGTTGAAAAACAATGCTAAAATTGAAGACAATAGATTACAGTTTAACTACTAGGTTTTAGAAGTAGTTAAAGTTTTAAATATAAAAAACCGAAACGTTCTGATACAGAATGTTTCGGTTTTTTTTGTGGTTTATCGAAACGGCTCAGATCGTTTTGGCGGTGCGTTTTTAAGATTTTTGTACGGATTTTTGGTTAAAAATTTGTGACATTCAGAATATTATAGTTAATTTGTTGAAATTCTGTTTTAAATTAAGAGTTACAAAAGAACCATGAGCAAATACCGTAATAATCTAGCATTCAAATTTTATGTTTAAGCTGTTGAGAAGAAAGCCAAGAGTGTATTCTAAAATAGAGAATCATATTTTTGGAATAATAACAGAGCTTTTAAAATTGAGCAGCACCGAAATCAATGGTGATGAATTAGGAGGGAAGTATTACTTAAGTAACGAAGAACAGCATTTTAAAGTAACCATATTGGGCAACGACTATGTAATCAGGCTTACCAATACCCGGGATTCTGTTGCTGAAAAATACGATAAAGCTTTTGTGGAGGATGTTTTGAAAGCTGTAAAAGAAGAAAAACACCGCCGAATGGAAGAAGTCTATGATTCTATAACCAATAATATAGAAAAAATGGCAGAACGTTTGCACAACACACTCAGGGAATCTAATGAACTCGAGACTCAAAAGGTTCGAAGACTCGAAACGAACGATCTGGAAAGTAAAAAGGTAAACTAGCGTCTCGTTTCTGTTGTTTGAGACCGGTTGACGCTTAAGCCTTATTTTTGTAAAATCATTTCGTCATAACTCAGGATCGTTTCGTACCCTTTTGAAGCAAAATACGATCGCGGTTCTTCTTTTGATATCACCATCACAAAGTCACCGCCCCAGGCTCCAAGACTCTTTACAACACCATCGAAATCAGGAAAAGCAATCTCTTTAATGGTTTGCATTTCGAGAATATCGCTCAGGTGAATCTCATGTTTTTCGACGGCAAAAGCAAACTCTTTTACCGTTTTAGCATTCAGAATTGCAGCCGTAATTTTGTTGTTTTCGGTGATATTTTGCGCTAAGTTTTGATTTTTATTGTTGTAATAAGCTTGTATTGCTGCTTTACTATTTTGTTTTTTATTCAGATAAACAAAATGAATATTTTGGGTAAAATCCGGATGAAAAGAGACTGGTTTTACCGTGTTATTTTCAATTTGGTAAACGATTGGCGTGTCATTTTGCGCACAGGCAATGTCATAACCGCTGCCTCCGAAACTGTTTTTTAACAAAGTAAACGCATTAACTTTAGTCCATTGTGCCACATTGTTAAGCAAGGTTGACGAAGTACCTAATCCCCAGTTTTTAGGGAAGCTAAGATGGGTGCTGATGTTGTAACCGTTAGTATTTTCGAGAAAATCCGGATTTAAACGGTAGGCTTCGTGCAGAATTTGAATCAAGGTCGTTTTTACAGTTTCGGGTTCTGATGTAGGATTGTCGATAATTTCCGAAAATGTGAGCGTATCTTCAAACCAAAGCTGTCCGTCAAAATCATAACTTTTCCAATTGATTTCGCGGTTTGAACCATTTTCAACCACCAGATCCTGGCCAAATTTGGTTGGCAAGGCAAAAGCATCGGCGCCATCTAAAACAAGATATTCTCCGGAAATAAGCAACTTTCCGTTACTGTAAAAGGTTGTTTTCATTCTTCAATTATAAATTAAATTCCAACTTTCAAATTCCAAATTCCAAAATCCCAGGTTAATTGGAATTTGGAATTTGAAATTTGGAATTTTTACTTTGTTCTTAGGTTTTCAATAAATTCCACCACAGCACTGTGCGAAACGGCATTTTTCTTAAAATGAGATTTAATAAGATGACGTTCTTCTTCAGTCGCTTCAAATTGATTGATAATGTTATTCAGGTGCATTTTCATATGTCCTTCCTGAATTCCTGTAGTGGTAAGCGAACGTAAGGCAGCAAAGTTTTGGGCAAGACCAGCAACGGCTACAACCTCCATTAATTCTTTTGCAGAAGGCTTTTCGAGTATGTCAAAACATAGTTTTACCAGTGGGTGCAAAGAGGTTAATCCACCTACAGTTCCCAGAGCTAAAGGAATTTCAAGCCAGAAAGTAAAAATTCCGTCTTCGATTTTAGCGTGAGATAAACTTGAATATTGACCGTTTTTGGAAGCATAAGCATGGACTCCCGCTTCAACTGCTCTGAAGTCATTTCCGGTGGCAAGAATTACGGCGTCAATTCCGTTCATAATTCCTTTATTGTGTGTTACAGCCCTAAAAGGCTCTACTTCGGCAATCTGAACCGCTTGTACAAAACGCTCGGCAAACTCCTGCGGATTTGAGATGTGCTTTTCTGTTAAATCGGCAACAGGACAGGAAACTTCTGCCTTAACAATGCAATTTGGTACATAATTAGACAAAATGCTCATCACTACTTTTAAAGTTTCCTCTTCTGAAAACAAATCAGACTGGTGAAATTCGTCTTTTAAGGTAGTGGCAAACTGCTCCAGACATGAATTGATAAAATTGGCTCCCATGCTGTCTTTGGTTTCAAAAGTAGCATGAAGCTGAAAGTAATTTTCAAGAAGACTTCTTTTGTCTTTTAGTTTTATATCTAAAATTCCGCCACCGCGTTGCTGCATATTTTTGGTAATGCTTTGAGTGTCGGAAAATAATTTAGGTTTAATCTGGTTAAAAAACGATTCCAGTTTTTCAGCATCTCCGTTAAAGATAAAGTGTACCTGCCCGATTTTTTCTGTAGCGATTACAGTTGCTTTAAAGCCGCCTCTTGTCGACCAGTATTTGGCTGCTTTTGATGCCGCGGCAACGACTGAACTTTCCTCAATTGCCATCGGAATCGTTTTGTATTTTCCGTTGATCAGGAAGTTAGGCGCGACTCCAAGCGGGATGTAGAGATTGGTAATCGTATTTTCAATGAATTCATCGTGCAATTGTTGTAGCTTTTCGTCTGAATTCCAGTAATTTCTTATAATCGTCAGGGCCTCTTCAGGGCTTGAAAAATAGGTATTGGCAATCCAGTTTATTTTTTCTTTTTTGGATAATTTCGAAAATCCGGCAACAGCGTTGTTCATTCTCAGTATTTTAAAGGGTAAAGATGCCGCAAAGATACTATTTTAAGACTTTTGTTTGCAATGTATTTGAAAATTGAAAAATACGCAATCGTTATTTTTTTTAACATTTAACAATTATAATGGGTATTATGTTCATTTTTTTTACTAAAATTGGGCTCTTTTTTATATTTAAAATAATTCTAATGAATACAGGTAAAATTACTGTTATATTTTTATTTTTAGTTGCTACTGTTTTCGGTCAACAAAAAATTACTGTCGAGAATATTTATACGGGAGCATTTCGGGCAAAAGGAATGGATGAACTGCAATCGTTAAAAAATACAGAGCAATATACGGTCTTAAATGTAGATCAGGCTAGCAGAAGCATGCAGATCGATTTGTATGACTTTGCGACACTAAAAAAAGTGGACAATTTAATTGATACCAAAAACCACGCAGCACTTGCTGAAGGAATTGACAGTTATACTTTTGATGCCTCGGAAAAAAAGATTTTAATTGCGTGTAATACCAAACAAATCTTCCGCCACTCGTTTACAGCAGATTATTTTTTATATGATATCAATACAAAATCGTTAACGAAATTGTTCGATTTTCAGATTCAGGAGCCTACTTTTTCTCCCGACGGAACTAAAATCGCCTATGCAAAAGAGAATAACTTGTATGTATACGATCTGGCTTCTAAAAAAACAACAGCAGTTACAACCGATGGAAAGAAAAATGCCATCATCAATGGTATTACCGACTGGGTTTATGAAGAAGAGTTTTCATTTGTAAGAGCCTTCGACTGGAGCAAAGACAGTAAAAAACTAGCTTATATCCGTTTTGACGAAAGTGCTGTTCCGGAGTTTTCGATGTCCATCTTTCAAAAAGATTTGTATCCAACCATTGAAACGTTTAAATATCCTAAAGCAGGAGAAAAAAACTCAGTAGTATCTTTACATATCTATGATGCGGTGAGTAATACAGGTAAAAAAGTGGATTTAGGAAACTACAACGACTTTTATATTGCAAGATTACAATGGACAAATGACAACAATGTATTGTCGGCTCAGGTGTTAAACCGTCACCAGGATAATTTGGATTTGTTGTTTGTGGATGGAACTACTGCTGCGGCAAAAGTGGTTTTAAATGAAAAAGACAAAGCTTATGTCGATGTTACCGACAATTTAACCTTCTTAAAAGACAATAGCTTTATTTGGACAAGTGAAAAAGACGGGTTTAATCATATTTATGTATACGATAAAAACGGAAAACTTAAGAATCAGGTAACAAAAGGAAACTGGGAAGTAACTTCATACTACGGTTTCGACGAAAAAAATAAAACGGTTTTCTACCAATCTACAGAAAACGGTTCGATCAACAGAGATATTTACCGCATTGCTTTAGACGGAAAGAACAAAGTTCGTTTGTCTAAAAATACAGGAACCAGTTCGGCAACTTTCAGCCCTAACTTCCAGTTCTTTATCAATACGTTTTCAAGCAATCTACAGCCAACTACTTATACGTTAAACGAGGCGAAGACAGGAAAAGAAATTCAGGTTATCGAAAACAACAAGGAGCTTTCTACTAAATTAGCTGCTTATAACTTACCTGCAAAAGAATTTTTTGTTTTAAAAACAGCAAAAGGAAACGAACTTAATGCATGGATTTTAAAACCAAAAGACTTTGATCCTTCTAAAAAATATCCGGTTTTCATGTACCAGTATTCTGGTCCGGGTTCTCAACAGGTAAACAACGACTGGAACAATTCAGACGACTACTGGTTTGTATCTCTTACACAGCAAGGTTATATTGTAGCTTGTGTTGATGGTAGAGGAACAGGATTTAAAGGTGCTGATTTCAAAAAAGTAACTCAAAAAGAATTAGGGAAATACGAAGTAGAAGATCAGATTGATGCTGCAAAAGTAATCGGAGCTTATCCGTATGTGGATGCTGCAAGAATTGGAATCTTCGGCTGGAGCTATGGTGGATTTATGGCTTCAAACTGTATTTTTCAGGGGAATGATGTTTTCAAAATGGCAATCGCAGTGGCTCCGGTAACAAACTGGCGTTTTTATGACAGCGTTTACACCGAAAGATACATGCAGACTCCACAGGAAAATGCAAGCGGTTACGATCAGAACTCTCCAATCAATCACGTTGATAAATTAAAAGGGAAATTTTTATTGATTCACGGATCAGCGGATGACAACGTGCATGTACAAAATTCAATGCAGATGATGGAAGCTTTAATTCAGGCGAATAAACAATTCGATTCTCAAATTTATCCGGATAAAAATCACGGGATATATGGTGGAAAGACCAGAATTCAGCTGTATAACAAGATGACTAACTTTATCAAAGAAAACTTATAACATAAAACTAAACCTTAAATAAATAATAAAGAATATGGGAGAAACTCAAGTAAAAACAGCGCATCCAAAAGGACTATGGGTATTATTTGGAACGGAGATGTGGGAGCGGTTCAACTTTTATGGAATGCGAGCTTTATTAACTTTATTTCTTGTGAATTCATTATTGATGAAGGAAGAAGAGGCATCTTTAATTTATGGAGGTTTCCTCGGACTTTGTTATTTAACGCCAATGTTGGGAGGTTTTGTTGCCGATCGTTTTTTAGGTAACAGAAATTGTATTATGCTGGGCGGGTTGCTTATGGCGATTGGACAATTGTTGTTGTTTACCAGTGGTAGTGTTTTTGAAGCGAACTTAGGTTTGGCAAAAACAATTATGTATTCTGCTTTAGGAGTTATCGTATTTGGTAACGGATTCTTTAAGCCAAACATTTCCAGTATGGTGGGAAGTTTGTATCCTAAACAGGAAAAAACAAAACTAGATAGTGCTTTTACTATTTTCTATATGGGAATCAACATCGGAGCCTTTTTAGGTCAGTCTATTTGTCCGTTGTTAGGAGATGTAAAAGATGCAGGTGGAATTAGAGACATTCATGCTTTCAGATGGGGATTCATGGCGGCTTCTGCTGCAATGTTCATCGGAACCATTCTTTTCTACTTCCTGAAAAATAAATATGTGGTTTCTCCTGAAGGAAAGCCATTAGGAGGATTGCCTTCTAAAAATGATGCTTCTGATTTTGAAGAAGGAGAAGCACAAAAAGCAAATTTCTCCAATAAAGCGTTAACAATTGCCGGACTTGCATTTGTGGCTTTAGGATTCTTTTTTCATTATGTGGTAGGTCAGAATTTAATCTATACTTTGATTTACTCTAGTGGTCTATCATTAGCCGGATTAATTATTTCGGATACTTCTTTAACTAAAGTAGAAAGAGACAGGATTATCGTTATTTATATCGTTTCCTTTTTCATCATTTTCTTCTGGGCTGCTTTCGAACAAGCCGGTTCATCGTTAACTTTTATCGCCGACAATCAAACGGATAGAAATTTCTTTGGATGGCAAATGCCTCCGTCAATGGTTCAGATTTTTAACGGACTATTTGTAGTTTTACTTGCAGTACCTTTCAGTATTTTATGGGATACCTTAAGAGCTAAAGGGAAAGAGCCAATTTCACCGGTAAAATTAGCCGTTGGTTTAGTCGTGATCTCTGTTAGTTTCTTTATGATCGCTACTCAGGTTTCTTATATCGGAACTTCAGGTTTGTTATTAGTAAAATGGTTGATCTTATTGTATTTCCTAAATACATGTGCTGAATTGTGCTTGTCTCCAATCGGATTATCATTAGTTGGTAAATTATCACCAAAGCGTTTTGCTTCATTATTATACGGAGTATTCTTCTTGTCAAATGCTTCCGGATATGCTTTAGGAGGAACTTTAGGTTCAATCTTACCTGCAACAGGAGATAAATTTGCAAAAGCAAAAGAGCTTGGAATCGATCTTCAGGCAGTTTTAGACAACAAAATTACACCAACAGCTGAACAGTTGGCTTTATTAGAAAAGCATCAGATTAGTTCACATAACCACTTCTTTGCTGGATTTGAAATCCATAACTTATACGAATTCTTTATGGTATTCGTAGTACTTACAGGACTTGCTGCAATTATATTATTTGCGTTAACTCCATTCTTGAAAAAGATGATGCATGGCGTTCGATAAATAATAATAATCCTATATCAAAATTACCTACAGGTTTAGGCTTGTAGGTAATTTTAATTTTAAAGACTGTATACTTATGTGGAAAAAACACCCCAAAGCATTGCCTTATTTGTTCTTGTCTGAAATGTGGGAACGTTTCGGATATTATTTAATGATTGGAATCTTTACTTTGTATCTGAAAGATGTAAAAGCGGGTTTCTCCATGACCGAAAAAGAAGCTTCGGATCTTTACGGAACTTTTATCGCATTGGTTTTTTTAACTCCTTTTATCGGCGGACTAGTTGCTGATCGCTATTTAGGCTATAAAAAATCTATTGTTTTAGGTGGTATTTTAATGGGTATTGGTTACTTCCTGATGGGAGTTCATGATATAACAGTGCTTTATATTGCAATGACTTTGGTCATTGTAGGGAATGGCTTTTTTAAACCCAATATTTCTACCTTATTAGGAAGTTTTTATTCTAATGAAGAATACAAAGATAAAAAAGACGAAGGCTACAATATTTTCTATATGGGAATTAATGTTGGAGGTTTTATTTGTAATTTCTTTGGTGCTGTACTGCAAATTCTATTAGGTTGGCATTGGGCCTTTATGGCTGCGGGTGTAGGTATGTTTATTGGTGTTATTGTGTTTTTATTAGGTACAAAACATTATGTAGGCCACGATCAGAAAAAAGGAGTGCAGGAAGGCGATATGCCGTTTTACAAAATCATCCTGTTTATTTTATTACCATCGTTTATTTTTGGAGCCATTGGCTGGTTGATAAAAGGAGTAACGTCAGAAACGAATGTAGACAGTTATATTTTTGGTTCAGACAGTACAGATGCCTTTATATTTGCCTGTATTCCGATCATTTTCTTTTACGGATCGCTTTATTTTAAAGCAAAAGCAGAAGATAAACGACCAATAGGGGCCTTGTTGGCTATTTTTGGTGTTGTCATTTTATTTTGGGCGGTTTTTAAACTTAATGGCTCGGCACTTACCACTTGGGCAGATCGTTATACCGACAGAGAAGTTACCGGAACTACAGGGCAGCTTGTTGGAAAATTAAAACTAGCCAAAGAAGTCGAATACAAAAAAGAATCCTTAGAACTTTACGATGATCAGTTTCGTTTGCAAAAAGTAAACGGAGAAGTTCAGAAAGAAGTAAATTATCCACTATACTTTCGAAACGTTGCGCCTGAGAAACTTCCGGCAGAAGGCGGCAAAGTACATCTGTGGGCAACCAATTTAAGTCAATCGATAAACCCGGCCTGGGTTATTATATTAACCCCTTTGATCGTTGCTTTTTTCTCTTTTTTACGAGCAAGAAAAAAAGAACCTTCGACACCTACTAAAATTGCTTTTGGCTTATTAATTTCGGCCCTGTCAGTTTTAGTCATGATCGCTGCGGTTCAAATTGGTCATAATGGAGCCGAGAAAGTGAGTGTCTGGTGGCTGGTGGCCAATTACGGCATCATAACCATAGGAGAATTGTTTTTAAGCCCGATGGGATTATCAGTAGTCTCTAAACTAAGTCCGGTAAACATTACCTCTTTAATGATGGGAGGCTGGTTTTTATCCACCTCAATAGGGAATAAATTAAGCGGAGTTTTGGCAAGTATGTGGGACACCTACGACAATAAAGCTAACTTTTTTTGGGTTAATTTCGCCTTGTTAATGTTTGCAACAGTACTTATGTTTGGTTTGGTAAAACAGCTTAACAAAGTGATGAAAGAAAAAGGAATTAATTAATTATTTATAAATAAATGGAGCAGAAGATCACTTTAGAGGAGATTCAAAATTTTAAAGGCAATTACCCAAAACAACTGTGGTACTTGTTTTTTGTTGAAATGTGGGAGCGTTTTTGTTTTTATGGAATGCGAGGTGTTCTTGTTATTTTTATGGTAGATCAGCTTTTTTTGAAAGAAGATCATGCCAGTGAGCAATACGGAGCCATTCAGGCTTTTGTGTATGCCTTTACTTTTATAGGCGGAATTTTTGCAGATAAAGTGCTGGGATTCAAAAAATCATTGTTTTTTGGTGGAATCGTTATGATTCTCGGGAACCTTTTGATTGCTATTGCGCCTCATGATTTCTTTTATTACGGAATTGCCTTCTCGATTATCGGGACTGGTTTTTTTAAGCCGAATGTTTCTTCAATGGTAGGAGAATTGTACCATGAAGAAGATGGCCGTAGAGACGCGGGTTACGGAATGTTTTATGCCGGAATAAATGTGGGCGGACTTTTTGGTGGTGCTTTGTGTGTTTATTTAGGGAAGTTTTATTCTTGGCAATTGTGCTTTTTATCCGCTGCAATTGTAATGTTTTTAGGTTTGATCACCTTCTTATTTACTAAAAAACATTTAGGACCTATTGGTGATTCGCCGTTATTGAATTTAACACCGCAAAAGAGACGAATTCGCGAGATAGCCGTATATGCTGTCTCTATTTTGAGTTTGCCTTTTATTTTTATAATGGTTAAGAATACGAAGTATACGGATTATTTCATGTATACTATTGGTACAGTTGCCGTTTTGTATTTTGCTTATGAATTGTTTAAACTGGGAGATTCTAAACTGCAAAAGAAGCTTTTTGCTGCTTTTCTGTTTGTATTTTTCTACTTCCTGTTCAATTCTATTTACGAACAAAGTGGTGGATCATTATCGCTTTTTGCAAAAGACAATCTGAATAATAAATTGTTGTTTTTTACAATTGATCCCAATGTTGTGAACAACAGCTCGAATACTTTCTTTGTAGTCGTTTTAAGTCCGCTTATTGGTTTGTTATGGATATGGTTAGGGAAGCGCAAAATTGAACCGAATACTTTGATTAAATTCGGAATTGGGTTTTTATTCCTGGCTGCTTCTTTCTACATCTTCTATTTGACCAAATTCTTTGCTGATGCTAACGGAATTGCTTCATTAAATGTCTTTACGTTTGCGTATCTGATAACCACTATAGGAGAGCTTTGTCTGGGGCCAATCGGAATGTCGATTATTACCAAATTGTCTCCAAAAAGATTATTCGGAATGATGATGGGATTGTGGTTCCTTGCAAGTGCTTTTGGACAGTTGGCTGCGGGTAAACTGGGAGCCGAGATTTCCAGATCAAATACCGGAGACACCTTGATTTCTAAATTGCAATCGTATACAGAAGGTTACTATCAACTCGCTATTTATTCGCTTGTTGCGGGCTTGATATTATTGGCAATTTCGCCAATTATTAGAAAATTAATGCAAGAAGTAAAATAGACGACATTTTGCGATTCTTTTTTTGTTTAAATTTGTGAAAAATAAAAGGGATATGAAAAAAATATTTTTAATAACACTGTTTTTAACCGGGGCATTTGTAACACAAGCACAAGAGCTAAAATGGTATACAGATGTCAAAGAAGCTATCACAATAAGTAATAAGGAAAAAAAACCTTTGTTGATGTTTTTTACCGGAAGTGACTGGTGTGGATGGTGTATTCGTTTACAGAATGAGGTTTTAAAAACAGCTGAATTCAAAAAATGGGCAACCGAAAATGTGGTTTTAGTTGAACTTGATTATCCAAGAAGAACACCACAGACGCCGGAGCTTAAAAATCAGAATAATGAATTGCAGCAAGCATTCGGAATTCAGGGATTCCCTACTATTTATTTTACAAGCGCTGAATCCAAAGACGGCAAAGTCAATTTTAAAGGACTGGGTCAGACAGGATATGTGGCGGGAGGTCCGACTGCCTGGTTAACAGTTGCGGAAGGAATTGTACATCCGAAAAAGTCTTAAACTAAATACCCCGTTACAATTATAGTTCAGAAAACTCCTTGCCATTTGGTAAGGAGTTTTTTTGTTTAGTAGGAAAAAGGAATTACCGATTTTACACTTATTAAGCATTTGATATTTAATTTTAGTTAAAAAAGTATATAATGTATTTTTTGTATTAATAAAAATTGGAAAATTAAAATATTATGTTAATTTCGTTTCGATAATCTAACCAAAAACCAATTTAATATGACCAAAAAAATACTTATCCTACTATTTTTTTTCGGTTCAATTTTTATGCAGGCACAGAACTTAGTTTGGAAAACGAACATGACGGATGCAATTGCACTTAGTAATGAACAGAAAAAACCAATGCTAATTTTATTCACTGCCTCAGGTGTACCGGAAAATCTTCAAAACGAAATTTTCAAAACTCCCGATTTTGCGGTTTGGTCACGCGACAACGTTATTCTTGTAAAGCTTGATTTGTCTGACAGTACTGCCGATGAAAGTGATAAAGAGCAAAAACTCAAACTAAAAGCTGCTTTTGGAGTAGAGGACTTACCCGAAGTATGTTTCGCAAGCGCCTCGATCAGAAAAAATAAAACCACATTTAGCGCCTTAGGAAAAATTTCGTATAAACCGGGTGGTGCAAAAGCCTGGATTGCCGAATCAAATGCAATACTACATTCAAGCGAATGATAAAATTTAAATTAAGTTTCTTAGTTTAATTTGTAGATTCCCTTTTTGCTCTCGGGTGAGAAGGGATTTTTTTTTGAAACAGTTAGTACTGTTAATCAGTGATTTTGTCATTTAAAAGCGAATATTTTTTAGTTTTCTTAAAAATTTATGACTTTATTAATGAATTTGAATTTTTGTTATTTTTTTTATCGCTTTTGTTTAAATATATCTTGTTTGGTAAAGATATTATGTTAATTTCGTTGCATTAACCTACTTAAAAACCAATTTAATATGACCCGAAAACTACTTATCTTATTGTTCTTTTTAGGTGCGTTTGGTCTGCATTCACAAAACCTAATTTGGAAGACAGATATGAATGATGCCATCATGGCAAGTGACTCACAAAAACGGCCTTTGTTGATTTTTTTTACCACTGCGGGGGCTCCACAGAGAATGCAGAGTGAAGTTTTTGTTACGCCTGATTTTGCAGTATGGTCGCGTGATAATGTTATTTTAGTAAAACTGGATCTGTCTGATACTTCCGTGTCTGATCTTGTAAAAGAGCAAAATCTGAAACTAAAAAATGCTTTAGGCATTGCAGAACTCCCACAAGTATGTCTTTTGATGGCTTCCGTCAGAAAAGGCAAAACCACCTTTAACAATCTAGGTCTGGTTCCTTATAGACAGGGAGGTGCAAAAACGTGGATAGCAGATGCAAATCTAATTTTGAATCCATAAGCTTTTTTGCTTGCAGAAAGTAAAGGTTGTAAAAGTATTCCGCTCTTGTGAACAGGCCTGTTGGTCTTTTCAGGAGCTGTTAACCAACTTATTCAGTTAAAGAATAGAATCCCTTTTCGGCTGTAGCATGAAAAGGGATCTTTTTTTTAGTACAGCTGCCTTTCCAGATTTTCTGGATAACGTAAGTATTCGATCCGTCTGCGATTATAATTTTCGGATGTACCATTTCTAAAACGCGATCTAAGTTTATTTTCGGAGATTGGACCAATAGCAGTATGTCCGGTTGAATTTTACTTTCATAAACTCCGGAACTATCGATGACTAAGATTTTTTTGCCGTTAAAAAACAGCATGTTTTTCATCTTGTCGGTAGTGTTTAGTTTGCCGAAGTTTCCCACCAAATAAGAGTTCAGAAGGGTTACTTCTGACTTTTGAAGCAGTACAGTATCATTTGAATACACCTTGATAGCGCTGCCTTTTCTTTCCGAAATTAGAGAGCTTTTCTTGAGGTGGTAGACAATCATCTCTTGTTGGGTCTCTGTTTCTCTTTTGGTATAAAGTAAAGAAATTTGAAACGTGATAATAGAAATCAGTACAGCAAACGTCGTAGTATAATTGATTTTCCTACCCAAAATAGTGGCTGCAACAACGACAAAATAAGAAGAAATCAAAAGGTAGAAGTTAAAGCTAATATCGCGTACAACAAACCATTCAAGTGAAGCAATGTGATGAATCGTAAGGTTTAAAAGGAAAATACTTTTTTCGAATATCTCAATTAAAAATAAAGGAGGAGGGAGAAAAATGGCAAGAAAGAGGAGGATAATTCCGGCGATCATGATAAAAGACAAAATTGGAATTACAACAATATTGGTCACAAAAAACAAACCCGGAAACTGATGAAAGTAATACAAACAGAGCGGTAAGGTACCTATCTGAGCAGCAAAGGAAACGGTTAGCGCATTCCAGAGGAATTTTGAAATTTGGAGTTTTGGAGACCACATACTTTTTAACAAAGGCTGCAGCCAAAAAATAAAAAACAAGGCGAGATAACTGAGCTGAAAACCAACATCAAACAAAAAATACGGTTCGAAAAGCAGAATTAAAAGCAAAGAAACCATTAAAGTGTGGTAAACACTGCCCGCTCTTCTAAGATGGTTAGCCACAGCAAGAAAGGAAAACATAACAACCGAGCGCAATACCGACGGAGACAACCCCGAGAGTACCGCAAAAAGAGAAAGTGCCAGCAGGATCGAAACTAATTTTAATAAAGAACCTTTTCGGGTATTGGGAACCGGTTTTAGAATAAAATGGATAAACAGCATGATAAAACCAACATGCAGCCCGGAAACAGACAAAATGTGCGTGGCTCCTGAGAATTGATAATCCTGAATAAGATCGTTTGAAATTTCTTGCCGTTGCCCCAAAATAAGCGCAAGTGCCACATTCATTTCCGTTTGATTAAAACCAGCCTTTTTCAGATTGTTATAAATTCTGGAATGCAGGCGGCCCGAATAGTACCAAATGTCCTTTTGAAGTTTTTGGCTCACCGAAATTTCTGCTGTATGAAGATATACCTGAGCATAAGTCTGTTTGTCCGTAAGGTACTTTTTATAGTCAAACTGATTTGGGTTTTTATTTGAGTTATTGCGTTGTAAAATGGTTTTCGCTTTTAGGATTTGTCCAATAATAATGGGCTTTGTCGTGCTGTCCTTTTGAATGTTTACGAGAATTTTTCCAGAGAAATTCCTGTTGTTGATGGTTTTAACTAGGGCAGTATAGCGATCGTTGTAGGCATTGCTTTTTAGTTTTTCGCGTATGACAAAAGTAATAGTCTGAGGTGCGGTAAAAGCTTCCCTGTTGTGCGTATAATTGGATTTTTGCAGCCATTCGGTGTGGAATAAAAGTGTTGCAGCACCCATAAAAAATGAAACCCAATAAGTGCTTATCCCGAAGAGTATCGACAGCTTTTTATGTTTTATAATAGAAAAATAAACCAGTAAAAAAAGACTAAAACCAATGAGAAAGCCTGAGACCACCACCTGGAATGTTGGTACACCGTAATACGAAACCAAAATACCGCAAATAAACCAGAGGGTAATTTTAGTCAAAGGAAAATCTAATACTTTCATAAGTTAAAAGTATTAAATTATTTGTAAGAAAAAGAATGTGATTTTATTATTCGATTACCCTGTTGATTTGAGTAAATGAATTTTGATAATAAGCTTCCTTGGTTGATGAAATGATCACTCCTTTTGACGTGGAAGAATGAACAAATTTAATTTCGTCCGACTTTACTTCTACAATCAGTCCAACATGATTAATTTGTTTACTTCTGTTGGTTTTAAAGAAAATTAAATCGCCTTTCCGGGCATCGTTAAACTTAATTACCCTGCCCACTTTGGCCTGTTCAAAAGAATTTCGGGGTAGTTTTATATTTTCTGATTCAAAGGTGGTAAATACCAATCCCGAGCAGTCATAACCACTTTTTGTGGTACCGCCCGCTTTGTACCGTACCCCGATATTGTCAGTTGCGTGCTCAATTAAATGAGTAACAGTATACTTGTTCTCACGCTTCGTTTCCTTATTGCTCACCGCTGTTGAAGCCGATTTACAAGAAGCAAGAAGGACGATGACGAGTAGTAAAAGAGCTGCTTTTTTCAAATCAAAAAGGGATTAAACGTTTTTTAAATCAGCAACAATAAGTTTTGCCGTTTTTTTACTGGCGCCTATTCCGCCTAGTTTTTGCTCCAGGATGTCGTAATTTTTCAGCAATTTTTCACGATAATCAGGAGTTAGCAATTTCTGCAGTTCTTCTTTAATTCGTTTGGTATTGCATTCATCCTGAATTAATTCTGTAACCACTTCTTTATCCATGATTAAATTAACAAGCGAAATGTATTTTAGCGTAATGATGCGTTTTGCAATCTGATAGGAAATAGCGCTTCCTTTGTAACAAACAACTTCAGGAACTTTAAAAAGAGCCGTTTCCAGAGTAGCCGTTCCGGAGGTTACCAGAGCTGCCGTTGAAGAACGCAACAAATCGTAAGTTTTGTTCGAAATAAATTTGATGTTTTTATTGCTGATGAATTGCTGATAAAACTCAAAATCCTGACTTGGAGCGCCTGCAATTACAAATTCATAGTCCTGAAAATCATCAACGACACTAAGCATAACACTCAGCATTTTTGTAATTTCCTGTTGACGGCTTCCGGGCAGCACTGCGATAATTGGTTTTTCTCCCAATTGGTTGTCTTTTCTGAAGGTTGTTTCGTCAAATGAAGGCTGATTCTGAATCGCATCAATTAGAGGATGTCCCACAAAATCAACCGGAAAATGATGCTTGTCTTCGTAAAAACTTTTTTCGAAAGGCAAGATCACAAACATCTTGTCGATATCCTGTTTGATTGCCTTAATACGGTTTTCTTTCCACGCCCAGATTTGTGGCGAAATATAATAATGCGTCTTGTAATGCAAAGCTTTGGCCCATTTGGCAATGCGCATATTAAAACCCGGATAGTCTATAAAGATCAGAACATCAGGCTGGAAAGCGGTAATGTCTTTTTTGCAAATTTTAATATTGTTTAAAATCGTTTTCAAATTGAAAAGAACTTCAACAAACCCCATGAAAGCCAGTTCGCGGTAATGTTTGACCAGAGTTCCACCGGCTTTTTGCATTAAATCACCACCCCAAAATCTAATTTCTGCCTGAGGATCTTCCTCGTATAAGGCTTTCATTAAATTAGAACCATGTAAATCTCCTGACGCTTCACCAGCTATTATGTAGTATTTCATATTGATTTTTTTGAAAGTGTGTTTCCAACTTTACACACAAAAGAATTTTTGCAGCACAAAGATAAGATTTAAATAAACAAAGTTGAAATCGCCGGAACAATGACTGTCAAAACAATACCTCTAGCCCTAAATTCGCGGTTTTTTTTATTCGTTTAATTTCCACGTATTGAGCTGTTGCATAGTATGATGTGCAGTTAAATCAAATTGCACCGGAACAACCGAAATATATCCGTTTTCTAAGGCCCATTCATCGGTATCCTCGCCCTGATCTTCGTTGGTGAATTTTCCGGTAAGCCAGTAATAATCTTTCCCGAATGGAGTTTGTCTTTTGTCAAACTTCTGTGCGTAGTAGGCTTTCGCCTGACGACAAATTTTTATTCCTTTAATTTCTTCTTCTTTTAATTTTGGAAAATTTACATTTAAAACCACGCCCGGCGGCAGCTTGTTTTCCAGTGTTTCCAAAGTAATCTTTCTAACGAACGACTTGATCGGTTCAAAATCGGCATTCCAGTCAAAATCCAGTAAAGAAAAACCAATTGCCTGAATGCCTTCTATTCCGGCCTCTACAGCAGCGCTCATCGTACCTGAATAAATGACATTAATAGACGAATTCGATCCGTGATTAATTCCCGAAACACACAAGTCCGGTTTTCTTTTTAAAATTTCATTTACCGCCAGTTTGACACAGTCTACAGGGGTTCCGGAGCAGCTGTATTCGGTTACCACGTCTTCTTCTTTAGAAATTTTGTCAAGAAACAGCGTATTGTTTATCGTGATGGCATGGCCCATGGCACTCTGGGGTTTGTCCGGTGCCACCACCACTACTTCGCCAATCGTTTCCATTACACTTATTAAAGCTCTGATTCCGGGAGCTAAAATGCCATCATCGTTGGTAACTAATATTAGGGGTTTCTCATTTTTCATGCTAAAATCGTAAGGTTATATAAGGGTATTAAGCAAATGTAGTGACAGATTTTGGTAGAATACGAACAAATAAACCAAAATTTGTCAACTAATTTGAAGAACATTTTTGCGCATCAAACATTTTTATATCTTTAACAAAAAATTATAGCGGGCTTGGCTTTATTGGCACAGTTTTTACCGTAACTTAGATTAAAAAATTTGATGAATGCTATTATTAAGTTTATGAAAAGAAATTATAAAATACTTATAGCCGTATTATGCTTGTCATTGACTTTGTTTGCTTTTAAGATAAATGCAGACAAATCAGTAGATCCGGACCCGAATAGAGATAAAACACTTTTGGAATTATTAGCATTTGTTATTGAAAAAGGACACTACAGTCCGGCAGAAATAAATGACGAGTTTTCTAAAGGAATTTTTAAAGATTATATCGAAGCATTAGACCCTTCAAAAAGATTCTTTTTGCAATCTGATATTGATGAATTCAAACAATATGAGTTGCAATTAGACGATCAGTTTTTGAATAAAGATTTAACGTTTTTCAATCTTACTTATACAAGATTGATGAAACGAATGGAAGAAAGCAAAAAACGTTATAAGACTATTTTAGCACAGCCTTTCAACTACGATGTGGATGAAACTTTTAATGCGGATTATGATAAACTGCCGTATGCAAAAAATACAGCAGAGATTAACGAAAGATGGAGAAAACAAATTAAATTGTCTACCCTTTCTTCATTGGTAACCAAACAAAAATTAGAAGAAGATAAAAAGAAAACAGATCCTAATTATAAGGAGAAAACTTTTGAAACTTTAGAAAAAGAAACTCGTGAAAGTTCATTAAAATCTTTAGACGACAACTTTAGTTTGATTAAAGATCTGAACAAAGAAGATTGGTTTTCAGTATATGTAAACTCAATCATGACGCGTTTTGATCCGCACACCAGTTATTTTGCACCGGAAGATAAAGACCGTTTTGATGTTAACATCAGTGGAAAATTAGAAGGTATTGGAGCAAGACTGACCAAGAAAAATGATTTCACTCAAATCGATGAGTTAATTTCAGGAGGTCCGGCATGGAAAGGAAAACAGCTTGAAGCCGGAGATTTAATTTTGAAAGTTGCACAAGGAAACGAAGAGCCTGTAGATGTCGTAGGAATGCGTTTGGATGATGTTGTGAAAAAAATTAAAGGACACAAAGGAACTGAGGTTAAACTTACGGTTAAAAAAGTAGACGGTACGATTAAGATCATTTCTATCATCAGAGATGTAGTTGAAATTGAAGAAACTTACGCTAAATCGAGTATTGTAGAAAGAAACGGTTTGAAATACGGAGTAATCTATTTACCTAAATTTTATATCGATTTTGAAAATAAAGACGGTCGTGATGCCGGGAAAGACATTGCTCTTGAAGTAGAAAGACTTAAAAAAGAAGATATAAACGGTATCGTGCTTGATGTGCGTGACGATGGAGGTGGATCTTTATCAACTGTAGTGGATATTGCCGGATTGTTTATTGAAGAAGGACCAATCGTTCAGGTAAAATCGGCAGGAAAAAAGAAAGAAGTACTATACGACAAAGATAAAAAAGTAGAGTGGGACGGTCCGTTAGTAATCATGGTAAACAGCTTCTCGGCTTCGGCTTCAGAAATTTTAGCTGCTGCAATTCAGGATTACAAACGTGGAGTGATCATCGGTAGTAAACAAACCTACGGAAAAGGAACAGTTCAAAATGTATTGGATCTAAATCAGTTTGTGCGTAACGCAAATTATGGAGATCTGGGTGCTTTGAAAATTACAGGACAAAAGTTTTACAGAATCAATGGAGGTTCAACTCAGTTAGAAGGAGTTCATAGTGATGTGGTAATGCCGGATCGTTATGCTTACTTAAAAATGGGAGAGCGCGATATTGACAATGCAATGCCTTGGGATAAAATAGATCCTGCTGATTACAGTACATGGCATTCAAATGGAAATTTCAACAAAGCAATTGAAAGCAGTAGAAACAGAATTGCTCAAAATGCGCAATTTAAATTAATTGAAGACAATGCAAAATGGATTGATGTTAAGAATAAAGAGAATACGTATAGCTTAAACATCAAAAGTTTCAAAGCGACTCAGGAGCAGGTAGAAAATGAAGGTAAAAAATACAAACCAATTTCTGATTATAAAAACAGTCTGGTTTTTAAATCATTGCCTTACGAAGAGCTTGAAATGAAAAGCGATGCTACATTAAAAGAAAAAAGAGATGCCTGGCATCAGGCATTGTCTAAAGATGTTTATGTTGAAGAAGCATTGAATGTTTTAGATGATTTACAAGTTAAAAGTGTGGTAAAAAATACCAACACTACTAAAATCAAAAGAGATAAATTAGTAAAATCTTAGTTCTTTAGAAGATTAATTTGTTAAGAAAACGCTCCAAAAAGTATATTTTTTGGAGCGTTTTTTTGTAATTTAACATACTTCTTAGGAACTAAATACTGAAAAAAAATGAAAAACTATATCGTTTGGGGTGTATTGGGATTGGTATTGTTTTCGTGTAAAAAAGAAAGCAGCGAAAGTGAAAAATTGCCTCAGCAGCAGCAGGCTCCGTTTGTTGCAAATCAAAGTAGTACAGACTCTACATTCACAGTCGCGTATTTGCCAACTTCTACCACCAAACAAATCGTAAAGCACAAATACTACACCTTGTCTTACAATGAAAAATTTGAACAGGCAGAGTGGGTTGCTTATGAATTAAAGAAAGAATATTTAAAAAATGCCGACTATAAACGTCCTTATTTCATCGAAGATCCAAAAGTAACAACGGGTTCTGCCGATTGGAGGAATTATAAAAAATCGGGTTATGATAAAGGACATCTTTGTCCGGCCGGAGATATGGAGTTTAATGAGAGTGCTTACAACGATACATTTTACACCTCAAACATTTCACCTCAGGATCACGATTTCAATAGCGGAATCTGGAACAGATTAGAACAAAAAACACGTTACTGGGCTGAAAAGTACAAGGATGTTTATGTAGTGACAGGAGGGATTTTGAAAGATTCAGATAAAAAAATAGGAACAGAGAAAGTCGCTGTTCCTAAATATTTTTATAAAATCATTTTGGCTAAAACCGGAAAAGAGCATAAAGCAATCGCTTTTTTGGTTCCGAATGAGGATAGCGATAAGTCACTTTATGATTTTGTAGTTCCGATCGAAACTCTTGAGAAAATGAGCGGAATTGATTTCTTTCCGAACGTCAAGAATTTAAAAACTAGTCAAAGCTTTTAATTCAGCAATAGTCTGTGTTGGATTTTCGGCTTTAAATACAAAGCTTCCGGCAACCAAAACATCAGCGCCAGCCTCTACTAATTGTTTTGCATTTTTACTGGTAACACCACCGTCAATTTCAATAATTGTCGAAGCATTTTTACGCGTGATTAAGGCTTTTAACTTCTCTACTTTAGCATAAGTGTTTTCGATGAACGACTGACCTCCAAAACCTGGATTTACACTCATAATACATACTAAGTCAATATCGTTGATTACATCTTCTAATAAATCAATATTAGTATGAGGGTTAATCGCTACTCCTGCCTTCATTCCTTCGGCTTTAATGGCCTGAAGTGTTCTGTGTAAATGGGTACAGGCTTCATAATGTACGCTTAAGATATTGGCACCCAAATCGGCAAAAGTTTTGATGTATCGATCCGGATCAACAATCATCAAATGTACATCTATCGTTTTTTTAGCATGTCTTGAAATCGCTTCTAAAACCGGCATTCCGAAAGAAATATTCGGAACAAAAACTCCGTCCATAATATCAATATGAAACCAGTCGGCCTCGCTGTTATTTATCATTTCGATGTCGCGTTGTAAGTTAGCGAAATCAGCTGCAAGAACAGAAGGAGCAATAAGTGTATTCTTCATTGTGTAGTTGTGTGTTGTGTTATTTTTTGCAAAGATAATTTTTTTAATTGCAAAGTTCACAAGGATTAACGCAAAGTTCTTTTGCAATGCTCATTAACTGCAGAAACAACAAAGAACAGGAGGATTAAGTGAGGTGAGAATTAAAATAAGGTACTCGTTTTATGGATAAACGACATCCTTCGAAATAGGGCAATAAAAAACTCCGGTAATCAGCCGGAGTTTCAATCATCAATCAAAAAACGAACAGTCAATCAAACTGTTGTTTGCTTTGGGGTCCAATATAGGCAGTTTTGCAATAAATTCCAAATTCCAACAAAATTATCGGAATTTGGAATTGCTATAATTGGAACTATGGATGTTATCCAAGATAAGTTTTTAAGATTTTACTTCTGGA
The DNA here is from genome assembly GCF_025947345.1 of Flavobacterium sp. N502536. Lineage (NCBI taxonomy): Bacteria > Pseudomonadati > Bacteroidota > Flavobacteriia > Flavobacteriales > Flavobacteriaceae > Flavobacterium > Flavobacterium sp. N502536. Next base: position 2,187,039 of record NZ_CP110011.1, read on the forward strand.
AGTATGTTTTAATCTACGGATTGCTTTTTCTTTAATCTGACGAACACGTTCACGAGTTAAGTCGAAAGTTTCTCCAATTTCTTCTAAAGTCATTGGGTGCTGATCGCCAAGACCAAAATACAAACGAACTACATCAGCCTCTCTTGGAGTTAATGTTTCTAATGAACGCTCGATTTCAGTACGTAATGATTCGTGAATTAGTTCTCTGTCAGGGTTTGGAGATTCTCCTGAACGTAAAACGTCGTAAAGGTTAGAATCTTCTCCTTCAACAAGAGGTGCATCCATTGATAGGTGACGACCAGAGTTTTTCATAGACTCTTTTACGTCATTTACAGTCATGTCAAGTTCTTTTGCAATTTCTTCAGCAGAAGGTGGACGCTCGTTAGATTGCTCTAATAAAGCATACATTTTGTTGATTTTATTGATAGAACCAATTTTGTTTAATGGTAAACGAACAATACGGGATTGTTCTGCCAAAGCCTGAAGGATCGATTGACGAATCCACCATACAGCGTAAGAGATGAATTTGAAACCACGAGTTTCATCAAAACGTTGAGCCGCTTTAATTAAACCTAAGTTTCCTTCATTTATTAAGTCAGGAAGAGTTAATCCTTGATTTTGATATTGTTTAGCAACCGATACAACGAAACGTAGGTTAGCTTTTGTTAATTTTTCTAATGCTCTTTGATCACCGGCTTTTATTCTTTGTGCTAATTCTACCTCTTCATCAGCGGTAATTAGGTCAACTTTTCCAATTTCTTGTAGGTATTTGTCTAATGATGCAGTTTCACGATTGGTTACCTGCTTGGTGATTTTAAGTTGTCTCATGTTTTTTGTCTCCTCAATTTTTAAGTGTACAAGTAGTTATACGTAAGAAGTTGAAAAAAGGTTACAATTACTTTAAATTATTTTTAAAATTAATTGGTTTATCTTTTTTAACTTGCTGAGCTCTAATTTGAAACGTCTTCTTTTACGGTTATAATTTCTTTAATAAAAACAGGTTTTCCTGCTGCGGAAAATCCTTCCAGCGTTATTTCAAATTTGCCGGATACATCTGAGGTGTAAAATTGTATTTTTGAATTAGCATCATTTAAATTAACGTTAGGGATCCATAGAAGCTGGTGCCTGAAATCAGGAATCCTTTCATTTTTAGTGGTGGTATAATCGGGTTTAAAGTATTCTTTTTTAGGCTGTGGTCTTAAAAGTTCAGGTCGTATAATAAAGCTGCCTTTAAGTTTGGTTTCATAATCACCGTTTTTAGTGGTAAAGGAAACCACACCGTTAAAAGATTTGGCGCCATAGTAGTAAATTCCTTTTACCACATTGACTTTGTATATGTTTTTAGGGCTATACTGAAAAAGCTCGCTCAGGTCTTCTATAATCAGTCCGTCTACTACTATTAAAGCGGGTAAGGCAGATTCGTAGTTGGGATCATAGTCGTAAACGTGGATGGCATAGTTGTTTTTTTCTTTTGAGAAATAGACACCGTTTACCACTTCGGTTATGGTTTCTTCCATGGTTGGAAATCGTGTAAAGGCATCCAGTTTATACTCTTTTGATAATTTGTTGTAAAAAGGAATAGTATCGGTAGAAGCTAAGGTGCTGTCTTTTTTAATGTTATAATAGGCATTTTCTATTTGGGTGGAAATCAATCTTTCGGAAATGTTTTGTTTGAATTCGGAGTTGAACTGAAATTCCGGAAAGCTTAAATTTGAAAGATTGCTATTTTTAGGTTTGTCCATTTCAATCGTATAATCCTGTTTGTTGTCCTCAAGAATTTGAACGATGACATTTGAACTTGGATTTGGTTTTTCGAGATTGAAAACAAAATTCCCTTCATTGTCTGTTTTGGCAAGCTTTAAAACATAATTTTTGCCTACTATCGAAAGGGCAACTTTTTTGTTTTTAGTTTCTGCACTATTGGATTTTATTTTCCCTGAAATGATTTCACCTCGTAATTCCGGTAATAGAAAATTAGGATTTTTTATTGGTGTTTCCGTATTGTTAGAGGTATTGTTTGCAGCAAGTTCCGCAAAATTTGTTTTCTTCTGAGCAACAAACCCATCTGCTTTTCGTACGGAAAGTAGATAATTGCCCTTTGCAAATTCATCAGAACCAGTGTTGATTTGCAGTTCTGCCAAATCTCTGTTTTTATAGGTTTTATTTTTTAAATTAAACGAGATGTTTGTATTGGTTACGCTTTCAGTTGGAGCTGTTTCTTTTTGAGAAATAGTATTTAGGGGTTTGTCTTTATAGGGGTTTAAGATGTAAATGTCAATGTTGCAGTATTCGGAAGCCTCTTTGTTTAACATCCAGTTGGTGTACCCTATTAGCTTGTAGTTTCCGGTTTCGAGAGTTGTTGGAATGAAAAAAGCACTGCTGGCAGTTCCATTTTCAAGAAATAATTTATGGGTAAGAATTGTTGTTTTGTTTTTATCGATCAGTTGTAAGTAAGCAACTTTACTATATTTTGATGTTTCGTTTGTTGCTTTATTGATGCAAAAAAGCTGGTAGAACAAAGATTCTCCGGTTACATACGAATTGGAGTTGGTACTGATGTAAACAGACTCGTTTAGTTTCTTGTCTATTTCGTTCAGTTCAGTTGTGGCAGTGTTTTTCTGAGCAAACGAAATTTGCTGAAAACTCATTGCTACGGCTATGATGGCGATGTATTTTAGTCTATCCAAAATGATGGTTTTGCGTTTGATGAAAATGAAGTGCAGTCTCCGCATTCTACGGGATACAATAAGTACTTTGGGGTTTCGTTAGGGAAATAAACTTTAATTCCTGATTTGATTAGGTCTAGAATATCATCACCCTGACACTCGGTTGAAGAATCGAAACAATAATTAAAGTAAAATTGGTCTATTTCATTTTCAGGAATTGGAGAGGGACAATCATATTGGTATTTGGGCATTGGTTCTTTAGGAAAAAGATCGGTAAAACTAAAAAAGATTCTTTTTTCGGAATAAGAAGACACATTAAAAAAGCCAATTACTTTTTCACCGGGATTGTCAACCGGTTTTATGTTTCCGTAAAAAAATCCGGGCTGGGTTTGCGATAGAATACTTCCTATGTCGGATATATCTTTTAAGGTTTCATAAAAAGTATGGGCAGCAAGATTCTGAACATATTGTTTGACTAATATGCTGTATCTGCTTCTGATAATTGGGTCTTTACTGCTAATAAACTTAATTGGAAAATCAGTTACTTTATCCTCGCTTAGCTGGTTAGTGTTGGTTAGAATTAATTCATTCGATTTTTTATCTGAATAGCAAATTCTGACTTCTGTCTTCCTGTCTTCAAATACAATTTGTCCTTTTGGATTGGAGCCTGGAGCAAAAAAAACAGCGACGGCTTTTTTAGAATACGCTTTAGGCGCAATTATTTTATAGGTTTCATCGTACTCGTACCTGTAATAGCGGGATTTGTTTGTTGGATCGTTACTGCTTACGGTAATTTCAGCCCCTAGTACCCCTTTTTTGGTCACCGCTTTTGCTTCGAGTTTTTCGATCTGAGTCTGTTGTGGCAGTTTCTCTTCATTCGAGACATAACTTCTTCCGTTTTTAGTAAGGATGTGCAATTGATAGGCCCTGTCAGGACTGGCCTGAAACGGATTCAGGGAAATATAAGTTTCATTTTTTTCCTGAAAATCGTATTTATTGCCCAGATCATCTGTTACATATACCACCGCTTTACTTTCAAAGATTGGTTTCTTGCTTTCAAGTTTATAGGTTCTGGACAATTTAATCTGCTGACTTTTTAATTCGTTTGTAATGGTTGCTTCTATCACAAGAGCATCCTCAAATCCATTGGTCTGATAGGAGTAGGGTGTTGTACATCCGAATGTCATCGAGAGGAATATCGTTATAAGAAATCCAAAGAGTAAGGTCTTTTTCATCACTTTTAAAATTTAAAATTATAAGTAATTGTTGGTATCGGAACAGAAAAAATAGAGGTTTGATAGGCTTTTACCTGCCCTTCTTTTGTTACGAAAAAGATAGAATAAGGATTGTTTCGTCCCAAAACATTGTAAATCGAAATGTTCCAGAAACTATGCGCTAATTTTTTTATTTTATGGTTGCCTTCAATATTTATTCCGATGTCTAATCTGTAATAGTCCGGTATTCTGTATTTGTTTCGATCGCTGTACAGCGTATATTCTGCGCCATTATAATTGTACTTTCCAATAGGATAGGTTATAGGTCTTCCGGTTTGATACACAAAATTCGAAGAAAAGCTATAACGGTGTGTAAATTTGTAATTCAGTACAATGCTTAAGTCATGCGGTTTATCAAAGTTCGTTGGAAAGTACGCTCCGTTGTTTACCTTTTCATCGTTAAATTGACTGTCCAGTTTTATAAAAGTTCTGGAATAGGTGTAGCCAAGCCAGCCGTTAAGCCTTCCTACTGATTTTTTTAGTAAAAATTCGACACCATAAGCTTTTCCATTGCCTTGAAGTAATTCGGTTTCAAGATCTTTGTTTAAGAGCAGGTTTGCTCCAACTTTGTAATCCAGTATGTTTTTAGAAGTTTTGTAGTATCCTTCAAGGCTTAACTCGATATCTTTATAATCCAGTTTCTTAAAAATACCCAAAGAGTACTGTAATCCGCTTTGAGGTTTAACATTCAAATCCGACAATTTCCAGGTATCGGTAGGCGATTGTGTTGTGTTATTGGTTAACAAATGGATGTATTGATAGTTTTTATCAAAACCGGCTTTTACAAATAGACTTTCATCAAAGATATAGCGTAAGGCAACTCTAGGTTCAAAACCTCCATAAGTTGTGATTACTTTGTTATTGCCATACGTTTTTTCTTCTACAACGGTCGAAGGAGTCATAGGCACACCCTCCTGGTAAATTTTCTGAGTAGAGGCCCCTAAAGCGGCATATAAAGAATATCGGGCTCCAACATCTAACAACAGCTTCTCGGTGATTTTAAATTTATCCGATAAAAACAAAGCCGACTCCAGTCCCTTTTCATCATCAACTTTTATGGGATTTACGATTGAAGATTCTCCATTTGGATTGAGCTCACCCGGACTAACTTTGTATAATTTGCTCGTTATTCCGTACGTGAATTTGTGTTTACTGCTAAGTTCGCTATTGAATTTAAGGCTTGCCTGAGTTTCGTTTATTTTATATTTGAAAATAAAAGATTCAGGATTAACAGATTCATAGTCGATACTGAATTTGTATTCGCTATTGGACACATTAAACTCGCTATTGTTTTTTTCGTTAAAAGCGTGTTTCCATTTCAAAGAAATAAGGCGGTTGCTGTATTGGTATAGCGAGTCAGGGGTGATGCTGTACTTGTCTTTGCTGTAGTAGGCAGTACCTTCAACGGAATTGTTTTTGTTTATTTTGTGACTGTATTTTGCGAATAAATCATAGAAAGAAGCCTGGCTGTCTTTTAGGTTTTCATCGTCTAAGGTTTTTAGGATCCAGTCAGAATATGTGGCTCTTCCGCCTACTAATAAACTTGCTTTGCCTTTTACAACCGGGATTGAAGCGGTAAGGTTACTCGTAACCGGGCCAATACCTCCCTCTCCCGAAAACTTTTCGGTGTTTCCGTTTTTAGAGGTAATATCAAAAACCGACGATAATCTGCCACCGAATTCGGATGGGATACCTCCTTTGTAAATGTCAATTTTATTGATCGTATAAGGGTTAAGCGAGGAGAAAAAACCAAAAAGGTGAGAAGGATTGTATATCGTTCCGTTGTCCAGTAACATCAGGTTTTGATCTTCTTTTCCTCCTCGGACATTAAATCCTGATGAGCCTTCTCCGGCAGTTTTTATACCGGGAATGGTGAGCGCAATTTTCAATACGTCTCTTTCTCCAAAAATCAACGGGACTGTTTTTACGCCTTCGGCTTCAATGGTCGTAACTCCTGTGATGGCGGTTCTTATGTTTTGGCTGTTTTTTCCCTTTACAACGACCTCTTTCAATTGATTTACTTTTTCAATTATCGAGAAATCCAACGTACCATCGCTGTAGATCATTATTTTTCGCGCTGTGTTATTGTACAAGATCGACTCGATCTCGATTGTTGCCAATCCAACAGGTAGTTTTAGGCTATAGAATCCTTCGGCATTTGTAACGGTTGTTGCTGTCGAATTTTTTGCTTTTACCGTTATATCGGCCAAAGGTTTTTCGTTTTTTAGATCGGTGATACGGCCCGAAATGGTGTAGAAATCGGTATCAGAGTCGATGGTTTCTTTTCCAATTAACGCAATAGGAGCGGCCTGATCGGTTTTGTTTTTTGTAACGGAATCGTACTGTTGAAAAAAGATAGGGGCATTAACGGTTCGACCTTTATCATTCTGAAATTTGTCGTAGATGATACTGTTTTTCGTTAAAATAACTTTGTTTTTGGTGATAAAGAAATTAAGATCAGTGTCTTCAAAAACTTTGTTTAATACCTCTTGTACTGTTTTATTGGAGTACTCTCCCGATATTAAGACGTTAGTATCGATCCATTCGTTTTGAAAATAGAATTTATAAGTTGTAGAAGCTTCTATTTTTTTTAAAACTTCAACCCGATTGATGTTGCTGTAATTGAGGTTAATTTTTTGATCTTGTGAATAAATGAATTGGTTAAAACCGAAAAATAATAAAAGAAGGGTAAGTATTCTCATTTGGATAATTGCTACGGATTTTAGTTATTTATGTACTTCAGGAGGTTTTTCATAAATAGTGCAGCATCTTCCTTCTTTAAATTTCTATACATAAGATAAAAATCATTTATTTTCCTTTTGTTATCCTGAAACAGTGTTGTGATTTCCTTTTTATCATTTATAGGATAAAATGTATTTTGTTTTAAAAGAATAAATTCACGTTTGGGTACATAACCTATTAAATCGACTTCGGCTTTGTTGATTTTTTTCTTTTCTTTAGAGTGCTTTATGTAAAGAATAATGTTGTTTCCTACCGGAACTTCTTCATAATATCCCTTTCTGAAACTGTCTGAATAAGGGACGTTCAGATTTACAAATTTTTCATTGCCTATTGTAAAAGAGCTAATGTTTTCGGTAAAAAGATTAACCTTAGTAGTGTTTTGCTCCCCGTACGGTTTTATAACCAGTTCATCAGTATACGTATCGTAGTTTAATAATAAATCAGCATAATTTTGATTATTATACTGCATACTTCCTTTTTTAAAATCTTCGGAAATATAATAACGATTTTGATTGTTGACGGTTTTGTCGAAGTTTAAATGAGCCGGGCCGTTTTCAAATTCTAAGGATTCTACACCCAGGTTTTTGTCAAACCAGTTGTATACTGAGATTTCATTGCTTGTTTGTCCGTAAATGGTGTATGCATTTAAGAATAAGACAAATAAAATTAGGTAGTGGTTTTTTATTTGATTTTTCTTCAAAGGAGTGGTTGTTTAGGATATTTTGGTTTATAGCTTCTCAAAAATATCGAAAAAATGTTAATAAGCGCGGTGTTTTTGTTAAATAATAAAGATGTTGATGTTTTTTGACTTAAAAAAGAAGTAATTTATGCAATGTCGATGAAATTTAAGAGGTGTTTTTGTCTAAAAATAAAAAAAACACCCTGACTTAAAAGATTAAGCAGTAGTGTTTCATTAAAAAAGGGGCAAAAAATATTTTTTAGTCCGAAAAATCGTCTGAGGTATCTAAGATGTCGTCAAAGATTTTCTTAAGTGATTTTATATAGACTGGGAATGCAATGGCTAGCAAGAGATATTCTATTCTGAAAACCGTGATGTCGTCAAGAATTTTATATAAACAAGGAATGATAAATAGAAGAGAGACAGTTACGCCAACCCAGGGGTTGTTTTTTATTTTTTTTAATATTGATAAAAGCTTCATGTCTGATGGTCTGTTTAATTCAATTCTCATTTACGTTTTATAATTTGGGTTTCTTGGGGTAAAAGTAATTTTGATTTTTGGGAAGGAAATTAAAAATGTCACGAAAGCTGAATTTGTTGTCATGAAATCTTTAGGAGCCTTTGTGGTTGGGAGTATTTCTTTCAAAACAAAAAAAATCCTCCCGGATGGAGAGGATTTGCGGAGGTGTTATTTTTTGAGCTCTTGCTGTTACGACAAAATGTTCATTTTTTTTATAAAATCTTTATAGGTGTCGCTCAGATTTATTTTGTGATCGCCTTTTAAAATAATGAGATTATCGGCCAGGATAATTTCTTCTATTTTATTGGTGTTTACAATCGTATTTCGATGTGTTTTGATGAACCTGTTCTTGTCTAACAAATTGCTGATTTTTGTCAATGAAATCAGAATTACAAATTTTTCCTTCTCGGTAATGATGTTGCAATAGCGTTCTTCGACATCAATGTAGAGGATATCGTTGAGTGCTACCTTCTTTAAAGAGTTTTTCTTCTTTATAAACAAGTAGTCATTACTAATCACGGTATCTTGTTCTTCATTTTGAAAAACATTGGTTTGGGCATAAAACTTTTCGACAGCCATTTCTATGGCATATAGTATTTCCAGCTCGTTAAAAGGTTTCAGCAAAAAACTGAAAGGTTTTGTAAGTTTAGCTCTTTCAAAGATCTGACGGTCTTGTGAACTGGTTAAAAAGACAAATGGTTTGGAGGCGTTTGGAATAATGTTGATCGATTCGGCAAACGTAATTCCTTCCGGTTTTCCGTCTAAAAAAACATCAATAATAATGATGTCTATCGTATTCTCGTAAAAAAGTTTCAGTGCATCGGTAAAATTGGTTGCAACTCCTACAATATTATAATTGTTTTGCCGCAGTACCTTACATAGCGCTTCGCTTTGTTCCGGGGTATCTTCTATAATTAAAACATGAATGTTATCCATCGGTGGTTGTTTTTGGGAAAGTCAAAATCATTTTAGTTCCTATATTGAGCTCGCTTTCTATGGCTAGTGTTCCGCCATTTTTTTTGATCATTTGTTTGCACAGCTGCAAACCTAAACCGGTACCTATAATTTCAGAATTATTTTTTTTGGCGAGTAAAGAAGTATTGTCGGTAAGTAATTCTTTAATGGTTTCCGGGCTCATTCCGATTCCGTTGTCCTCAAGGATCAGATCGCAAAAATCAGGATTGGTTTCCCGGGTGTAAAAGCTTATTTTACCATTTTCATTCGAAAATTTAATCGCATTGTCCAATAAATTACGAAGTACAATTTTTAACGAATCGAGGTCTACGAAGATAAAACTATTTTTTGAAACTAAATTCTCAAAAGTAATGGTTTTGTCCAGTAGCAAAGGTTTGTAATTGTATTCGATTTGCTGCACGATAGAATACAAGTGAACGGATTCTTGGTGAAAGTACAATTGTTTGGTTTGTAACATGGCCCAATGCAGTAAATTATCCAATAAGCTATAGGCACCGCTTGCAATAGTACTGTTTTGAATAATGAGTTGATTCAATTCATCATAATTCTTGGTTTCCAATGTTGCCGATAACTTCGCGTTACTTGTTTTGAGCGCATTTACCGACGAGCGCAGATCATGGCTTACAATAGAGAACAGTTGATCTTTGGTCGTATTTAATTGATCGAGTTTGTTTTTTTGAAGTAATATGGTTTTGCCATTTTTTACTTTTTGGGCGTAGAGATACACTCCTGCTGTTAAGATTAGCAATAGACCAACGGCTGCAAAAAAGAAACCGTTACGTTGGGTATTTTTAAGTTTGTTTTCTACTTCAAGTACTTTTATTTGTTTTTGCTTTTGGGCTACAGCGAATTTTTTCTCAAAGTCGGCAACGGCCCAAATTTTATTTTGATTGTTGAGGGAGTCTTTCCATTGCTCTGATTCTTTCCTGTATTCTAAGGCTTTTTTAAAATTACCTTTGTTTTCTTCAACAACAGCCATGTTTTTTGAAGCGACTCTTTTAGTGTCAAAATCTTTTATTTTTGTTGAGAGTTTATAAGCTTTTGTAAAGTAAGGAATGGCTTGGTCGTCTTTGTATTGTGAATAATATAAATTGGCAATATTCATATACAATCCAATTAAAGAAATTAAGTCATTTTCTGTTTCTTTTAGTTTCAGACTTTTGAAAAAGTAGTTTTCAGCTTTAAGAAAATCATTAAGATGTAGATAACAAATGCCTAAGTTTTCATATATAATACTTAATTTGTAATCTTGATTATTGGAAAGAGGTTTCTTTTCAGCTTTTTCGAAATGATAAATAGCTTTTTTAAAATCTCTTAGTTCTAAAGAAATTTGCCCAAGGTTTTTATTTATAAAAGGGTAAAGTTTGAAGCTGTTAGATACCAAAAGCATTTCTCTTTGGGCTTCTTTGAATAATCTTTTTTCTCTAAAGCTATATCCTCTGAAAAAGTGGCAATAATCAATTATTTTTTTGTTTTTTGCCACTGCTAAAGCACTAATAGAATAGGTTAGAGTGGAATCCCAATTCTTCTTTATAAAAGATGCTTTTGCTTGTTCGAAATTAATTTCTTTTTCAAATTCTTTACTTTCATCTTCGACTACTTTATTTAATGTCATAATAATTGGTTTTACTTGACAGAAAAGTAAACACGGGAGACTAAGCAGAATTATAGTGATGAAAATATTAATTCTTAGCATGTTGTAAGTTAGCTATATGTGAAATTAAGAAAGAAAAACATCGCTTGATTTGTGACGATCTAAGCGATGTGTGTTCATTTTTTAGTTGCCTACCTTAGTTTCTGTACCTCTAGAGGTTTCAGGGTCTAAATTTCTTAAGTAAGATGTAACGCTCTTAATATTGTTAACTGTATCGGAAATATAATCGATTTCAACATACCAAACATCGTAAGTATCTGGTGTGCTTTCATCCCAGTCATAATCAAAATAAACTTCGATATTGGTATCATTTTCGATTAGGGTTCCAACCACCGGGCTTTGCGAATCTTTAGAGTTGATGTATACCGTAGCACAGATTTTTAAGGTAAGTACACCTTGATTTCTGTAAAGTTGTGCTGAGGCTAGAGGCGGGATTGGAAAAGTAAGACCGCTTTGGTCTGAAAAGACAAAATCTTGCTCGTTAATTTTTGTGATTTGGGTAATGTTAAAGTACATAATTGTGTTTTAAGGATTACTAATTTGTTTTTTTGGCGTGTTAAAGATATTTTATTTTCCTGTATAAATGTAAGGTTTGTCGTGTTTTTTTGTGATTATTCGGGTATTTGAGGAGATATTTAGTGAAAAATTGCAATAAAAACGAAAAACCCCAATTCAAATACATGAATTGGGGTTTTCTATGAATAAACCTTTAGTAAACTAAGATCTGATTACTCTTTTTTCTCCTCACGTGGAGGTCTTTGTAAAAGTGCTTTTCTTGACACTTTTTCTTTTTTAGTTTTAGGATCTACACCTAAGTATTTCACTTGGAATACATCACCCATGTTTACAACATCAGTAACATTTTCAGTGCGTTCCCATGCTAATTCAGAAACGTGTAATAAAACTTCGTTTCCTGGTGCAGCAGTATATTCTACTACAGCTCCAAAATCTAACATTTTAATTACTTTTACTTCGTAAGCTTCTCCCATTTGTGGTTTGAAAGTGATTGACTTAATTTTTGCCAATACTGCTTCAATTCCGGCAGGATCTGTACCTAAGATTTCGATTACACCTTGTTCGTCAACTTCGTTGATTACAATAGTCGTTCCTGTAGCTTTTTGTAATTCCTGAATTACTTTTCCACCAGGTCCGATTAATGCTCCAATAAAGTTTCCAGGAATAGTTCTGGTAATGATTTTTGGTGCATGTGCTTTCACGTCAGCTCTTGGCGCAGCAATTGTTTCAGTCAGTTTACCTAAAATGTGCAAACGTCCTTCTCTTGCTTGTCCTAAAGCTTGTTCCATAATGTCATAACGTAAACCATCAATTTTGATGTCCATTTGACAAGCGGTAATACCGTCAGCAGTTCCGGTTACTTTAAAGTCCATATCTCCTAAGTGATCTTCATCACCTAAAATATCTGACAATACAGCAAATTTCTCACCGTCAGTAATTAATCCCATAGCGATTCCTGAAACCGGTTTTGTCATTTGAACTCCGGCATCCATTAAAGCCATTGTTCCTGCACAAACAGTTGCCATAGAAGAAGAACCATTAGATTCTAAAACTTCAGAAACAATACGGATAGTGTAAGGACAATCAGCAGGAATCATATTTTTCAAAGCTCTTTGAGCTAAGTTACCGTGACCAACCTCTCTTCTTGAAGTTCCTCTTAGAGGTTTTGCTTCACCAGTTGAGAAAGGAGGGAAGTTGTAGTGTAAATAGAATTTCTCTTCACCTTGCTCAGATGGAGAATCAATTTGGTTTGCTTCTCTTGAAGTTCCAAGAGTTACAGTTGCCAATGCCTGAGTTTCTCCACGTGTAAACAATGAAGATCCGTGAACTCTTGGTAAGTAATCAGTTTCACACCAGATTGGTCTGATATCTGTTGTTTTTCTTCCGTCTAAACGAACACCTAATTCTAATACTACGTTACGAACAGCTTCTTTGTTTGTTTTGTAAAAATATTTAGAAACTAAATCTCCATCAGCAGCTAATTCTTCTTCTGTAAATAAAGCTTTTACTTCTTCTTTTACTTCAGCAAATGCAGCACCTCTTTCGTGTTTAGCCGAACCAACTTTTGCAATAGCATAGATTTTATCATATGCTGCAGCTTTTACTTTTTTGTAAATTTCTTCGTTTTCTTTCTCACCTTCGTAAGTACGAATTTCTTTTTTACCAAAAGCAGCTTGCAAACGCAATTGCGCCTGGATTTGTATTTTAATAGCTTCGTGAGCAAACTTAATGGCTTCCACCATTTCAGCTTCTGAAATTTCTTTCATCTCACCTTCAACCATCGCAACAGAATCCAAAGAAGCTCCAATCATCATATCGATGTCAGATTTTTCTAATTCTACTCTGCTTGGGTTGATTACGAATTTTCCATCGATACGTGCAACACGTACTTCAGAAATTAAGTTATAAAATGGAATGTCTGAAACTGCTAATGCTGCAGATGCCGCTAGACCAGCCAAAGCGTCCGGCATAACCTCTTCGTCATGAGACATCAATTGAATCATAACCTGAGTTTCAGCATGGTAATCGTCTGGGAAAAGCGGACGTAAAACACGGTCAACTAATCTCATTGTCAATACTTCGCTATCACTTGGACGAGCTTCTCTCTTGAAGAAACCACCCGGAAAACGACCTGCTGCTGCAAATTTTTCGCGATAATCTACTGTTAATGGTAAAAAATCAACGCCTGGGTTAGAAGTGCGAGCTGAAACTGCTGTCGCAAGAATCATCGTGTCGCCCATTCTTACTACTACAGAACCGTCCGCTTGTTTCGCTAAACGCCCTGTCTCGATTGTGATGCTTCTGCCATCACCTAAATCGATCTTTTCTACAAATAATTGTGGAATCATAATTTTTCCTTATTGGTTATACAATGGGTTTTAGTTGTGTTGTAGTTGTTGTTGTGTGTAGTTATTGTTCTAAAACCCAATGAAAAACCAAACTTTTTTTCTTATAAAATGCTTGTAATGTAAAAACAAAAAGAGGCACTCTCGCACCTCTTTTCTATATTGATTATTTTCTGATATTCAATACTTTGATAATCTCACGATATCTGTTGATCTCTTTCTTTTTCAAGTAGTCCAACAAAGCTCTTCTTTTACCTACTAATAGTACAAGTGAACGCTCAGTGTTGTAATCGTGACGATTTTTTTTCAAGTGTTCAGTTAAGTGTGAAATTCTGTAAGTGAACAATGCGATTTGACCTTCTGCGCTTCCAGTGTTTGTTGCAGCACCGTGTTGTGCGAAAATCTCTTCTTTCTTTTCTTTAGTTAAATACATTCCAATATTATTTAATGATTTTTATGTATGTCGTACAACTTTTGTAAGACGGTGCAAAATTAGAACTTTTTTCTGAAAAAATAAATTTAAATATTGAAAAAATTAAACATTTGGTAATTTAACACCATATTTAACTTTTTAAAATGAGATCCTGATTAAAATAATTTGGCAACTTCCTGATTTACGAACTCTAAAAACCTTTCATCGGCTTCTGTAAACGGATCAATAACATGACTGTCAATGTCGATTTGACCAATATTTATACCGTTAACAAATAAAGGAACTACTATTTCAGATTTTACAGTAAAACTGCAGGCAATATAATTGTCCTGAGCGGCAACATCCGGCACTACAAAATTGGCATTACTTTCGGCTACCTGACCGCAAATCCCTTTTCCGAAAGGAATAACAGTATGGTCTGTTTCTGCTCCAACATACGGCCCCAAATGCAGAGTTTTGTTCTCGTGATTGGCAAAATAAAAACCAACCCAGTTGTAGTATTCAATATTTTCGTTCAATAACTGACAGATTGCTAATAATTTTTCGTCTCTAACTAATACTGAATCAGAAACAATAGCGCTTATTTTTGGTTGTAATTCTTGAAATGTCATGATGTTAAAATTTTATACAAAAGTATTTAAAGCTAAACTCAAAAAATACATAAATTTGAAAAAAAATTCCGTTGAAAAAATATTTAGTACAGTTTAAGCCCTTCCTGATTTTTATAAGCACTTTTTTTGCGGCCTATATTGTACTAACCTTGGTGTATAAGTTCTATTTGAACGGTTTCGGACCCAATGAAGTAGATGGAATAACCAATGTTGTGGGGCGAAATGTAGAACAACTCATGCAATTGTTTCATTGTGATATCAAAGTTCATAAAAGCCTCACTGATTCGTGGTTAGAAGTTTGGTACAATAAACATTATTCGGTTCGAATCGTTGAAGGTTGCAATGCTGTAAGCGTTATGATTCTGTTTGTTGCGTTTGTACTGGCATTTTCCGGAAAGTTTAAAGCTACTTTGTTGTTTATCCTATTTGGAATCTTTTCTATTTATGTTTTAAATGTGGCCAGAATTGCACTATTGGTGGTTTTGCTGTTTCGTTTTCACGAACACAATCATTTTTTACACGGAACTTTGTTTCCTTTAATGATTTACGGTTTCGTTTTTCTTTTGTGGATTGTTTGGGTAAACAAATTTTCGAAGTATGCTAAATAAAATCCTCGAACACAAATTCAAATTAATAATTGCAACAGCAATTGTACTGTGTTTTGCCGTTATCAGAGCTTTTGAAAATCAGCTGTTTTATGATCCTTTTCTGAGTTATTTTGACGGGAATTTTAAAAATTTGCCTTTTCCGGAAGTAGAGACTTTTGCTCTTTTTTGGAATCTGTTACTTCGATACGTCCTGAATACGATTCTGTCTCTTGTATTGATCTATACCTTGTTTCAGGATCGGGATATGTTTCAATTCAGCCTGTTTTTATATGCGTTTTTTGCTGTGCTGCTTCTGGTAATGTTTTTTGTTATTCTCGAATGTTTTCCACAGTGGAACTGGCTTCTTTTTTATGTACGACGATTCATTATTCAGCCCATATTTGTGCTGTTATTTATTCCTGCATTTTATTATCAGCAACAAAATTTAAAAAAATAACACTTTATGCGGTCATTTTTGGTGTCTTTTAAATAATTTTGCAGTATGAAACTAAAAAAGTGCACCGGATTATTTTTAGCCTTCCTGTTGTTGGTCTCCAACATTGGGTTTGCTTTTGATGTGCACTATTGCGGTGGTGAGATTGCTTCGGTTTCGTTAAACACCACAGTTGCCGCTGCGGAAAAGAATTGTTGTGGGGCATCCGAAAAAAAATCATCCTGCTGTAAAGACAAAGTCGTTCATTTTGAGAAGAAATCAGACGATGCTACTTTAAAATTTTTCTTCTTTCAGCTTGCTTTTCCTCCGGTAATTCAGGAGTATCAGCCAATTGCTTTTCTTGGAATTTCAAATTTCAAAAGCAATCAGGTCATTTCGTATTATTCTGATGCGAATGCGCCTCCTTTATTCAAATTATACCATCAGTATATTTTTTATTCCTGATTTTAATGTTTAGATCCGGGCCATTTTGGCTTGTGCTATGCTGTTTGTTTATTTCTCCTTTGGAAGAAATAACATCAGAGCGGCCTTCTATTTAACATTAAAGTCAATTTTTTATGCAAAAAAATATAATGCTTTTTGTGGCGTTTTTGCTGTCAGTAGCTGTGTTTTCACAGGAAGATTTACAGGAAGTAAAAATTACAAAAAAGCAAAAAGGAATAAAAAAATCCTATACGCTTACCGCCAACACATCTGTTATTACAAGCAAAGAACTGCTAAAAGCGGCCTGCTGTAATCTGGCCGAGAGTTTTGAAACAAACCCTTCAATAGATGTAAATTTTTCCGACGCTTTAACCGGAACCAAACAAATTAAAATGCTTGGTCTGACAAGCCCTTATTTATTAATTACCGAAGAGAATCTTCCTTCTGTACGAGGGGCTTCACAAGCTTACGGATTATCGTTTACTCCGGGAACATGGATAGAAAGTGTTCAGATTACTAAAGGGGCGGGCAGTGTTATCAATGGGTACGAGAGTATTTCAGGACAAATTAATACTGAACTTTTAAAACCATTAAGCGATATCCCATTTTTCTTAAACGCCTATGGTTCTACCGATGCCCGTTTTGAGTTGAATACCCATTTCAACAAAAAATTATCGGATAAATGGGCAACGAGTTTATTTGTTCATGGTAATGCCCGTGTAGCGAAAAACGACATGAACGATGACGGATTTTTAGACAATCCGCTGGGGAAACAAATTAACGTTTTAAACCGTTACCAATATTATAATCCGGATAGTGGTTTGGTGAGTTTTATCAATTTCAGGTATATGAATGATAAAAAACAAACCGGAGAAGTAGATTTCGATAAAGATACCGATCGTGGAACAAAGAATCGTTGGGGGTCCGAGATCAATACAGAACGTTTTGATGTTTCTACTAAGATAGGCTATGTGTTTAAAGACATGCCGTATCAAAGTATTGGTTTTCAGAATGCCTTTAACACCCACAATCAGAACTCTTATTTTGGTTTGAGTCTTTATGATATCAGGCAAAATAGCTATTATTCAAATTTAATTTTCAATTCGATTATTAACAATACAAAGCATAAATTCTCTACGGGTTTAAATTTTGCTTACGATCAGTATCAGGAGTTTGTAAATGCAAATGACTACAGCCGAATTGATAATTCTGTTGGTGCATTTTTTGAGTATACTTATGACAATACCGATAATTTTAGTTTGATTTTAGGGGGTAGGGTAGACAATCACAATCGATTGGGGTTATTTGTTACGCCGCGTCTGCACATGCGATACAATCCCTGGAAGTTTGGGGTGCTTCGTTTTTCTGCCGGAAGAGGAAAGCGTTCGGCTAATATTTTCGCCGAAAATCAGCAGCTTTTTGCGAGTTCCAGAACGTTTTCGATTTTAGATCAAAGTGGAAAAATTTACGGATTGAATCCGGAAATCGCATGGAATTACGGGGTGAGTTTTTCTCAGAAATTCCGTGTTTTTAATAAAAATGCTGAAGTTGGATTTGATTTCTATCGTACCGATTTTCAAAATCAGGCCGTTGTCGACTTGATGCAAAGTCCGCAGGATGTTTTGTTTTATAATTTGAAAGGAAGCTCGTTTGCCAATAGCTTTCAGTTCGAATTTAATTTCGAATTTATCCATAACCTGAATTTAAGAACGGCTTACAAGTATTACGACATTCAAACGGATTATTTGCGTGGTACTTTTCAGCGTCCTTTACAGGCAAAACACCGCTTTTTGGGGAATCTGGAATATGAAACCAAGCTGAACAATGATAAACAATGGAAATTTGATTATACTTTTAACTGGTCCGGAAAACAACAATTGCCTTATACAGCCTCAAACCCGACTGCAGATCAGTTTCCTGATTTTTCGCCTTCGTATGCGGTGATGAATGTTCAGGTAACGAGAATTTTTTCTTCTGTTTTTGAAGTATATGTAGGAGGAGAGAATATTGGAAATTACAAACAGCAAAAAGCCATTTTGGGAGCTTCAGACCCATTTGGTCCTAATTTTGATGCTTCTGTTGCGTATGCTCCTATTTTTGGACAGATGTATTATGCAGGATTGCGGTTTAAGATAAAGTAATTGTAAAATGTGAGCTGTAAAATGTGAAAATTTATTCAACCATCTAACATATAACATCTCACACATAAGATAAGAATAATAACACTAAACAATAAATAAGATGAATAGAATAATTTTAATCGCGCTGATTACTTTTTTAGGATTTTCGGCTCAGGCACAAACTAAGAAAAACAAGAATTTAAAGTACACAACCGAGGTAAATGGTAACTGCGAGCAATGCAAAAAACGTATTGAAAAGGCAGCCTTTAGTGTTCCGGGGGTAAAATCGGCAACCTGGGACATTAGTACTCATCAGCTTGCGGTGATTTTAAACGAAGAAAAATCATCTCCTGCAGATTTGAATGCTGCTGTAGCTAAAGTCGGACATGATACTAAGGAGGTTAAAGCTACGGATGCCGATTATGACAATTTGCATTCTTGCTGCAAGTATGTAAGAGAATAAAAAAACTGCAGAGCCCGGGTTTATACTCGGGCTTTTAATAGTTAATTTATCTTTAAAATATGGCTTTTAATTGTGGTTGAAGCAAATTATTGCTAATTTCACAAACTTATAAATATAACCAAACGCATTTATGAATAATTTTGATTGGACACAATTAATCAACCCTGAATTTTATATAACATTAAGCATTGGAGGGGTTCAAATTGGTTTATTTATTGTTCTCTTTATAGTTTTTGCAGAAACAGGTCTTTTTGCGGGATTTTTTCTTCCGGGAGACAGTTTACTTTTTTTAGCAGGTATTTACAGCCGTGATTTAATGCAAAATGTTGTCGATATTCCGGCAGATTTTCTTAATGTCTTTATACTTTCAACCCTTGTTGCCATAATGGGAGTCTTGGGGAATATGACCGGATATTGGTTTGGAGCCAAAAGCGGTTACTATTTGTTCAAAAAAGAAGATTCTTTCTGGTTCAAGAAAAAATACTTATTACAGTCAAAAGACTTCTTTGAGAAGTACGGCGGAAAAGCAATTATCTATGCGCGTTTTCTTCCGATTTTCAGAACTTTCGCTCCTATTGTGGCAGGGATCGTTTCTATGGATAAACAAAAATTTATGTTCTATAATGTATTGAGTTCTTTCCTTTGGTCGTTTATACTGATCTTCGCAGGACACTATTTATATGGCGTGTTCCTAAAAGAAGGAATAGATTTAAAACATCACATCGAATACATCATTATTATAATTGTAATCATATCTACATTTCCGGTATTGGTAAAGCTTTTTAAAAAGAGACCAAGCGAAAAGATATAATTAAACAAAGGTATAAAAAAGTCCGAAACAGTTGAGTTTCGGACTTTTTTTATGGGATATATTTTCTCTTGTGAGATGTGAAATGTGAGATGTAAAATGTGAGTTGTGAAATGCAACCTCTCTAAATATCAACTTCTGAATCATTGCACCTCTGAATAAAAAACTTAGCATCTTAGTGCCTCAGAACCTTAGCGCCTTAAAAAAAAACTACCATTCATTCACTTTGTTGGCATCCATTTTTAAGAAGATAAACAACAAAATTGTGAATCCCCAGAGTCCGGAGCCTCCATAAGAAAAGAAGGGCAGAGGAACTCCAATTGTTGGGAAAATTCCAATAACCATGGCAATATTAACAAAGAAGTGCGTAAATAAAATTCCTGCAACACAATAGCCATAGACCCTGCTGAATTTTGTTTTTTGTCTTTCGGCCAGGTAAATGACTCTTAGAAATAGCCCTACGAAAAGTGCGATTACTACTAAAGATCCTGCAAAACCCCATTCTTCACCAACGGTTGTAAAAATGTAATCGGTGTGCTGTTCCGGAACGAATCCTCCTTTGGTTTGTGTTCCTTCAAGGAAACCTTTTCCAATCCATCCTCCTGATCCAATAGCAATTTCGGACTGATTGGTGTTGTATCCAATACCTTTCATGTCCACACTTTTTCCTAATAAGATATTAAAACGGTCACGGTGGTGCTGTTTGAAAACGTTATCAAAAACGTAATCTACAGAGAAAACAAAACCTGAGATAACAAGCAAAAGAATACCGCTTAAGATAATGTTTCGGTCAACCACTCTTCCTTTGAAATGTATGATCGTTAAAACTCCCAAGGAAATTAGAACAACAACATAAGGTTCCAGAACAAGTGTTAATACAAACAATAGAATGGTGATAAAACCAGTCCATACGTACCAGGATGGTAAACCTTCTCTGTACAATACAACAATAAAAATACTATAGATTAGGGCACTTCCCGGATCGGGTTGAGGTAAGATCAATAATACCGGTAAAAATACAATGGCGAGGGCCTGAATTTGTCTGTTGGTATCTTTCAGGTTGATTTGTGTATCACTTAAATATTTGGCTAATGCCAATGATGTAGCAGCTTTAGCAAACTCAGACGGCTGTAAAGTAAAGCTTCCGATCGCGTACCAACAACGCTGTCCGGCAATCGTTTTTCCAAAGAGAAACAAACCGGCTAAGGATAATAAGGAAACTCCAAAAATAATACTGGCGTATTTTTCATAGAACTTTCCATCCACAAAAAGTACCACAAAAATCAAAGGGACGGTACATCCAATAAAGATTAATTGTTTTTGATAAGTTCCTTCTGTTGATAATAATGATGAGGAATAGATATTTAGCCACCCTAATATCACCAACGAAATGTAGATAAAAACGCTTATCCAGTCAATGTTATTTTTTACACTTTGATTTTTCATTTGAAATAATCTTTGTTAGTTCTTTTTAGTGGTGTCTGATACTGTTTTTTTAACTTCTGCTTTAGGTGTTACCGGTTTAGGAGTAACAATTTTAGCTTTTAAAAGGGAATCTTTTGGCGTAGATTCAATTGCGCTGGCTTCGTTCATACCGCCAAGTTTCGCATATTCACTGGCCAAACTTTTGTTTAAAACCCTGGTTTCCAAATCGGTTCTTGTGATTTTATGTCTCAGGTATTTTTCAATCATTAAACTGGCAATCGGACCCGCTACTGTAGCTCCAAATCCTCCATTTTCAATCATAATTGCAATTGCAATTTTAGGATTGTCTTTAGGGGCAAAAGCAACAAATATAGAGTGGTCTTTAAGCTGTGTTCTTTTTCCGTTAATCTTTGCAAAATTTTCTGCTGTACCCGTTTTACCGCAAATATCAATACCCTCTACGCGAAGCGCATAAGCTGTTCCTTTGTTGTAAACGTCAAACAAACCGCTGATGACCGGTGGGAAATATTTTTGGTCAATTGAGGTAACGTGTTTGGTGGTAAATTTAGCATCAATTTTTCTTCCTTCAATTTTTTTAATGATATGAGGCGTGTAATAGTAACCCTGATTGGCTACAGTTGCCATCATATTTGCCAATTGAATAGGGGTCATTAAAACCTCTCCCTGGCCAATAGAATTCGATACGATAGTGGTGCTTCTCCATCCTCCGTTAGGATAAATTCGTTTATAGGTTTTGGATGTCGGAATGTTTCCTTTTTTACCTGTTGGCAAATCATAGCCCATAAACTGTCCTAGTCCAAAACTTTTTACGTGATCACTCCAAACATCTACCGCCTTAGCCGGATTGTTGTATTTGTTTATGGTCAACATATAAGATTGTGCGAAATAGGTGTTACAGGAATTGTAAATTCCGTTATGCAACTGATGAGGTCCAAAACCGTGACATTTCATAAAACGCCCTCTACCATAGCTAAATCCATGGTGGCACATAAAGGTGGTTTGTTCGTTGATAACGCCTTCCTGCAAAGCAACCAGACCTGTCAGGATTTTAAATGGAGAACCCGGAGGATACTCGGCCAAAAGTCCTCTGTCGTACAGTGGTTTTGCGATCGAATCGTGATACAAAAGGGTATAGTTTTTAGAACGCTGTCTTCCAACTAAAATTCCGGGATCATAAGAAGGCGCGGTTACTAATGCCAGAATCTCACCGCTTTTAGGTTCGATAGCAACAATACCACCTCTTTTATTGATCATTAATTCTTCTCCGTATTTCTGAAGTTCGGCATCGATTGTGAGGTTGATGTCTTCTCCGGCTACGGCGATAGTATCGTATTTACCCTCTTTGTAAGAGCCAATTTCTCTGTTGTATTTGTCTTTCTGAATGTATTTTACACCTTTAATACCGCGTAAAATATCTTCATAGCTTTCTTCAACACCTTGTTTTCCAATTAAATCTCCACTATTGTAATATGGATTTTTGGCAATTTGTCGTTCGTTTACCTGTGTGATGAAGCCAAAGATGTTTGCGCCGTAGTCTACGTCATAGTCACGAAGCGAACGTTTTTGAAAATAGAACCCTTCGTATTTTCGAATTTTCTCCTGAAAAGCGGCAAACTCATTTTTGTTCAGCTGTGCTAAAAATACCGAAGGAAGCCTTGGGCTGTATACCTTGGCTTTGGCAATTCGTTTGTCGTAATCTTCTCGTGTAATGTTTAATAAAGCACAGAATTCAGGAATATTAAGGTCTTCCTTGATTTCTCTCGGAATTACCATGATATCATAAGAGGCCTGATTGGCAACTAATAATTTCCCGTGTCGGTCATAAATATAACCTCTTTCAGGATAGTCGTATTTTTTCTTTATTGCGTTATTTTCGGATTTTAACTTAAAGGTATCATCAATAATTTGCAAATAAAAGATCCTGATCACTAGCAAAGATGCTGCAATAATAATTAAAGAGGGCAGCAGGACTTTTCTCATCGTTTATTAGGCTTAATAAGGTAAATTATGATAATGGAGGTGATTATTGTAAAGATAGAGCTAAATAAAGTTCGGAGTAAAACATCCAGAATAAATTTAAACTGAAAAGCTTCTAATACAAACAATACGATATGATGCAATACGACAGAAACGAGAATAAAAGAAAACCTTTCCGGGGTTAAGGAATCATTCAGTTTAATGGTTTGATATTCGTAGCTAAGTCCAAACGAGAATTTAAAAATGTACGGCCTGTAATACGCAAGTACAAGACAGGCTGTTGCGTGAATTCCGCCCGAATTGCAAAACATGTCCATGATAATTCCAAGCAAAAAGCTCGATACAATCAAGCCGGTTCTGTTGCTGTTAACCGGATACAAAATAATGTACAAGATGTATGGGAAGGGACTTATGTACCCTAAAAAATTCATATTATTGAAAATAACAACCTGAATTGCTAGTAACATAATAAATCGAAAAATATTGAGTAACAAAGCGCTATTCATTTTTTCCCTTGTTTTCTAAATTAATAAGTTCTTCTCTGTCCTTACTCTTGATGATGTATACGTGTCCAAGATTGGTCATATCGTTAAATAGCTTAACTTTTATGACATAAAAACTTGAATTTTCTTTTTTGTATATATTTTCTACAGTACCGATATTAATTCCTTCCGGGAAAATTACAGATTGCCCACCGGTTACGATCGTATCTCCTTTTCTAACAGAAGCTAGTCTCGGAACATCTTCCAGCTGCACAAATCCCGTGCTTTTTCCATCCCAGGTTAAAGAACCAAAGTGATTTGTCTTTTTTAGTTTAGCGTTGATCTGTGATTTCATATTCAAAATACTCACTACAGTTGCATATCTTGGTGAAGTATTGTCTACCACTCCAATAATTCCTAAGCTATTAATAACTCCCATGTCTGGTTTTACACCATCATTTGATCCCGAGTTAAGCGTGATAAAATTTTCGTGAGTGTTGTAGGAGTTGTGAATTACTTTTGAAACAATAATATCCGCAGGTTTAACTCCTTTTACGCTGTCTGCTAAAGGTAGTTTTGTGGTGTCTTGTTTGTTGAATAATAGACTTTTTAATCTTGCGTTTTCAAGTACAAGTTCGTCATTTTCAGTTCTTAAGTTCAAGTATTCGTTTACGTGATTGATTTTCTCATAAACACCTCCGGTTAAAAAATTAGCCGAACTGATTATTTTACTTCTGTGATAAGAATGTGATTGAACTGAGAGCGCTAACGAAATACCTAAAAGCAGCAAAAACAGCAATCGATTACTGTTTCTTATAATGAAATTAAAAATTTGCTGCATTTCTTGTTTGGTTATTTTGTTTCAGGATATGCTTTTGGTTTCAAAATTTATTAGAGTTGAACGTTTGAATTCAACTCTAATAAAAATATATTGATTGTTATTTTGAATCTTATTTGATTAAGATACTTTTAAATTTCGCAATGTTTTTAAGCGCCATTCCGGTTCCGCGAACAACTGCTCTTAACGGGTCTTCAGCAATATAAACAGGTAAATCTGTTTTTTGTGAAATACGTTTGTCAAGACCTCTTAACATCGATCCACCACCCGCTAAATAAATACCAGTATTGTAAATATCGGCTGCTAATTCAGGTGGAGTCTGAGATAATGTTTCCATTACCGCATCTTCGATACGTTGAATTGATTTGTCAAGTGCTTTCGCGATCTCACGGTAAGAAACGTCTACTTGTTTTGGTTTACCGGTAAGTAAATCTCTACCCTGAACTGACATATCTTCTGGTGGTCCGTCTAAATCTTCGATGGCGGCACCAATTTGAATTTTTATTTTTTCAGCAGTACTCTCTCCAACAAAAAGGTTGTGTTGTGTACGCATATAATAAACGATATCGTTTGTGAAAACGTCACCTGCAATTTTTACAGATTTGTCACATACAATTCCACCTAATGCAATAACTGCAATTTCAGTAGTACCTCCTCCAATATCAACAATCATGTTTCCTTTTGGTTGCATGATATCGATACCAATACCAATTGCTGCTGCCATTGGCTCGTGAATTAAGTAAACTTCTTTTCCGTTTACTCTTTCACAAGATTCTTTTACCGCTCTCATCTCCACTTCGGTAATACCGGAAGGAATACAAACCACCATTCTTAAAGCTGGAGTAAACATTCTTTTCTTCAATGCCGGTATACTTTTGATGAACATGTTGATCATCTTTTCTGAAGCATCAAAATCTGCAATTACACCATCCTTCAAAGGCCTTATGGTCTTGATGTTTTCATGCGTTTTACCTTGCATCATATTGGCTTCCTTACCAACAGCAATGATTTTGCCTGATATTCTATCACGTGCAACGATCGACGGACTATCAATAACAACTTTATCATTATGTATGATTAAAGTGTTTGCGGTACCAAGGTCTATCGCAATATCCTCGGTCATGAAATCAAAAAATCCCATAAGTTTTTTAGGGGTTTAAAATGTTATAAATTATTTTGAACAAAGTTAAACAAATTAATGTTTAAAATGACGTGTTCCCGTAAATACCATTGCAAGATTGTTTTCATTGCAATAATTTATGCTTAATTCGTCTTTTATTGAGCCTCCTGGCTGAATAACAGCAGTTATTCCTGCTTTTTTGGCTAATTCTACACAATCCGGAAACGGAAAAAATGCATCACTTGCCATTGAAGCACCGGTTAAATCAAATCCAAAAGCTTTTGCTTTGTCAACTGCCTGAACTAAAGCATCTACTCTTGAGGTCTGACCTGTTCCTGACGAAATTAATGTTCCGTTTTTAGCAAATACGATTGTATTTGATTTGGTGTTTTTACAAATTTTTGAAGCAAATATTAAATCTTCTATCTCTTCAGCTGTAGGCTCTGTAATAGTAACGGTTTTTAAATGCTCTTTAGTATCTGTAATATTATTTCTGTCCTGAATTAACAAACCATTAAGACATGTTCTTACTTGTCTTGAAGGTAATTCAACTTCATTTTGAATTAAAATGATTCTGTTTTTCTTTTCTTGTAAAACAGCAATTGCTTCTTCATCATAAGCTGGGGCAATTACCACTTCGCAGAATAACTTGTTGATTTCCTGTGCGGTATCAAGGTCGATTTTAGTATTTGCAATCAAAACACCTCCAAAAGCTGATGTAGGATCACAAGCCAAAGCCGCTAAATAAGCCTCGCTAATTGTTTTTCTGGAAGCTAAACCACAAGCATTGTTGTGTTTTAAAATCGCAAATGTTGGTCCGTCAGTTTTAAACTCATTGATTAAGTTTACTGCGGCATCAACATCTAATAAGTTGTTGTAGGATAATTCTTTTCCGTGAACTTTGTTGAACATAGCGTCAAAATCACCAAAGAAAAATCCTTTTTGATGAGGGTTTTCCCCGTATCTTAAAATCTGACCATCTGCAATACTTTCTTTGTAAATGGTTTCGTCAGTATTGAAATAGTTAAAAATAGCACCGTCGTAGTGAGAAGAAACGTGGAAAGCTTTTGTAGCAAGCAATCTTCTGTTTTCAAGAGTCGTGGCTCCATTTTGTGTCGTAATCAAATCTAAAAGCAGGCTGTACTCGTTTACCGAAGCTACAATTACCGTGTCTTTGAAGTTTTTTGCACCGGCACGGATTAATGAAATTCCACCAATGTCAATTTTTTCAATAATATCCTGCTCGCTTGCACCTGAGGCAACTGTTTTTTCAAACGGATACAAATCAACAATTACCAAATCGATTTGCGGAATATCAAATTCCTTCATTTGCTGAACGTCACTTTCGTTATCCTGACGGTTTAAAATTCCACCAAAGATTTTCGGGTGTAATGTTTTTACTCTTCCTCCAAGAATTTCAGGGAAAGAAGTAATATCTTCAACAGGAACTACAGGAATACCAAGATTTTTTATAAAGTCTTCGGTTCCTCCGGTCGAGTAAAGTGTTACATTTTGTTCGTGTAATTTTCTAACGATTGGCTCTAAACCGTCTTTTGAAAAAACAGATATTAATGCCGATTGTATTGTTTTAGTTGTGCTCATCGTGTAGTTATGATTTTTGAGACTGCAAAAGTAGTTTTTTTAAACATTATTTTAAAGAAAATTAATGTAACATTATGCTAAAAAAATCTACTGATGAGTAAGTTAACTTTTATTAGGTTTTTGATTTTAAATTATTGAATTTTACTTTATTGAAAAATACGACTATATGCTGGTTTATCTTAGATTATTAAAAGAAAGTTTGAGCTTTGCTGTTAATGCTTTGCGAAATAATAAACTGCGAACTTTATTGTCTTTGTTAGGAGTAACAATTGGGATTTTTTCAATTATCGCTGTTTTGGCGGCAGTTGATTCTTTAGATCGTAAAATTTCTAAGGATTTGAGCAGCTTGGATAAAAATACAATTTATTTAATGAAGTTTAGTTTTGGGCCTTCCGAAATTCCACAATGGAAAAGAGATCAGTTCCCAAATGTAAAATACGATGAATATGTAGGGTTGAAGAACTCGTTAACAAATACCGATCAGGTAGCGTATCAGCTTTTTGTAAAACACGAGAGTTTAAAATACGATTCAAAAACCGTTAGTGATGTCAATATTATTCCTTCGTCAAGCGAAATTGTAGATATTGAAGGATTGAGCTTTGAAACAGGAAGGTTTTATAATGAATCAGAGTCCAACTCCGGTAAAGCCGTTATTGTTTTGGGTTACGAAATTGCCGAGGGACTTTTCGGCACAAGTGATCCGATTGGAAAAGATATTCGTTTGTACGGACAGCGTTTTACGGTTATTGGTGTAATTGCAAAACAGGGGGCGGGTTTCTTTGGAGACAGTAATGATACATCGGTTTATCTGCCGGTCAATTTTTTACGCCGAATGTATGGTGACAGCGATGCTATGACTCCCGTAATTGTTGTGAAACCGGAAAAAGGGGTAGACATGGATGCTTATAAAGCGCAGGTTGCACAAAAAATAAGAGCTATTCGCGGTATGAAAGCCGGCGAAATAGATAATTTCTTTATTAATGTACTTTCCGGATTTACCGATTTTATAGACGGAATTTTGGGACAAATGAATGTTGTGGGATGGATTATCAGCGGATTTTCTCTTTTGGTTGGCGGGTTCGGAATTGCCAATATTATGTTTGTATCCGTAAAAGAACGAACTCATTTAATTGGAATTCAGAAATCCCTGGGAGCTAAAAATCGATTTATTTTGTTTCAGTTTTTATTCGAAGCGGTTATTCTTTCTGTTATTGGCGGTATAATTGGCTTGCTGATGGTTTGGGGTATTGCGTTTGTTTTGACAAAAGTACTTGACTTCGAATTTGTTTTAAGTGCCGGAAATATCATTTTAGGAACCGGACTGGCGGCGCTTATCGGATTAATTTCGGGGATACTGCCGGCGATTTCTGCTGCAAATCTAGATCCGGTGGAAGCGATTCGAACCGGAATGTAATCCCATTACAGAAAAAATCATTTCCGAAGCACTTTAATTTTGGCTTTGCTGTTGAATTTTATCGTAATTTTAATACCCTAATTTAAAAAGCGATAATATGATACCAGTAAAAGCTTATGCAGCCTATGATGCTGTAAATCCGTTAAAACCTTATACGTTTGAAAGAAAAGAAGTTGGTGCTCATCAGGTTCAGATCGAAATTTTATACAGTGGCGTTTGCCATTCTGATATTCATACTGCAAAAGGCGACTGGGGGCCTGTTGACTATCCCTTAGTCCCAGGTCACGAAATTGTGGGCCGAATTGTAGCTGTTGGAAGTGAAGTCTCTAAGTTTAAAGTTGGAGAACTGGCAGGGGTAGGTTGTTTTGTAGATTCCTGCAGAGTTTGTCCGAGCTGTCAGTCGGGTGAAGAACAGTTTTGCGATGAAGGAATGACAGGAACTTATAACAGTGTTGAAAGAGGAACCAATATTCCAACACGCGGCGGATATTCAAACAGTATTATTGTGGATGAAAGCTATACCCTTCACGTTTCTGAAAAGCTCGACATAAGAGGAGTTGCCCCGTTACTGTGTGCCGGGATTACTACTTACTCTCCATTACGCTATTTAAAAGTAGGCAAAGGACATAAAGTTGGAGTTTTGGGACTTGGCGGTTTAGGACATATGGCGGTGAAATTTGCAGTCTCTTTTGGTGCCGAAGTTACTATGTTGAGTCACTCTCCTTCAAAAGAAGCAGATGCGAAGAAATTAGGAGCGCATAAATTTGCGTTAACCTCAAATCCTGAGACAATGGAGTCGTTAGCGAATAGCTTCGATTTTATCCTCAATACCGTTTCAGCAAAACATGACCATAATGCCTATCTGAATTTGTTAACGACTAACGGAACCATGATTGTTGTTGGAGCTCCTCCCGCACCTGCCGAAATTCCTGTTTTTACTTTGATTATGAAAAGAAGAAGTATCATTGGAAGTTTAATAGGAGGGATAAAAGAAACGCAGGAAATGTTAGATTACTGTGCTGAACATAATATTACTTCTGATGTTGAAATTATCGATATGGCCTACATTAATGAAGCTTACGATCGTATGAATAAAAGTGATGTGAAGTATCGTTTTGTAATTGATATGGCTTCTTTGAAGTAGCTAAGGTTGTGAGGTGCTAAGATTTTGAGTTTTTTGTTATAAATAGTATATTCCTTCGAAGCTTAATCACATAAAAAAAGTCCGTAAAGTTTGTCTTGGAGCTTTGCGGACTTTTTATCTTTATTAGGTGTGTGACTTATTATGAGGTTTTTTGACGTATTAGTTGTCTACCTTTTTGTATTCTAAAGTTCCAAGCTGATCCTGGGTAACTACACGTTTTTGACTATCGAAGTATTCAATTTGAAATTTCACAGGCATTAAATCAACCGTAACAGTTAAAATAGCGTTGTCTTTGGAGAGTTTCCATTTGCCGTTGATGCTTTTTTCTCCTACAATTCCTGTAAATTTTCCATCTTCGTTGAAGACCTGAAAAACCTGATCGCTATTGAATTTCTCTTTGATGTCTTTTTCTTTTCCGTTTTTAGTAAGTTTTACCAGTTGCCATTTTCCTATAAGTTCTTTTGACGTTTGTGCCTGGATGGAGAGTGATGCTAGCATAATTAAGGCCAGATAAACAATCTTTTTCATAAGGTTACGATTTTAAAGTTAGATTTTGAGGGATTAACAAGTATTGATAAAAATACAATTTTTCAGACAAATATTATTTAATCATTACGATTACAAGTTAAGAAAAATTCCGAAGGAATGAAATGTGGGTAGTAATGGAAATTATTCCGTTGAGAGATGAAACGCCATATTTAAAGTTCCGTAGGAACGAAATATTTTGTAGCAACGGAATTTATTCCGTTGAATATGATGAATTGCGCATTCATGAGTTCCGTAGGAACGGCACATATTATTCCGCATAAACAAAAAAAATCCCAAGAAAATTTCCTTGGGATTTTGTGTATTTAGAAGTTTAAAAACTATCTAATATCATTATTCTGAATCAAATCGATATACAAATTGATTTTGTCTTTCAATTCTTTTCTTGGCGTGATAAAGTCAAGGAAACCGTGCTCTAATAAGAACTCGGCAGTTTGAAAACCTTCCGGTAAATCTTTACCAGTTGTGTCACGAACTACACGTGGACCAGCGAAACCAATCAAAGCACCTGGCTCAGAGATGTTGATGTCTCCTAACATAGCGTATGATGCGGTTGTTCCTCCGGTAGTTGGATCTGTACAAAGTGAGATGTATGGTAATTTAGCTTCTGCTAATTGCGCTAATTTCACAGATGTTTTAGCCAGCTGCATTAACGAATAAGCGGCTTCCATCATACGTGCACCACCTGATTTTGAAATCATTACAAAAGGCAATTTGTTTTTGATCGCGTGATCAATACCTCTGGCGATTTTTTCTCCCACAACAGCTCCCATAGATCCACCAATAAAGGCAAAATCCATACAGCAAATTACAAGTTCTTTTCCTTTAGATTTTCCCACTCCGGTACGCACTGCGTCCTTTAAGTGTGTTTTCTCCATTACGTCTTTCAATCGTTCTGCGTATTTTTTTGTATCCACAAAATGCAGAGGATCTTTAGAAGTCATGTTTTTATCTAATTCAACAAACTCATTATTGTCGAATAAAATTTCAAAATAGGTTGCGCTTCCAATTCGAACATGAAAATCATCTTCCGGGCTTACAAATAAGTTTCGGGCTAATTCGTCAGCGTCAATAATTTTTCCTGTAGGAGATTTGTACCACAATCCTTTCGGAACGTCCATCTTATCTTCAGTAGCAGTTGTAATCCCTTTTTCCTGTCTTTTAAACCAAGCCATATTGAATGTTTTTTTTGTTTCAGGCTTCAAGTTTCAAGTTGCGAAACCTGAAACTTGAAACCTGAAACTTTCAACTTTTTTATTATAATGTATTTACGTTATTCAAGTCTGCAAAAGCTTGCTCAAGTCTCGTGTTGAACGTTACTTCGCTTTCACGTACCCATTTTCTTGGGTCATAATATTTTTTGTTCGGAACATCAGCACCTTCCGGGTTACCAATTTGAGTTTTTAAATAGTCAATATTTTTAACCATATAATCACGAATTCCTTCTGTGTATGCAAATTGTAAATCGGTATCGATATTCATTTTGATTACTCCGTATCCAATTGCTTCTCTGATTTCTTCAAGTGTAGAACCTGAACCTCCGTGGAAAACAAAATCTACCGGGTTATGACCAGTGTTGAATTTGTTTTGAACGAAATCCTGAGAATTTTTTAAGATTTTCGGAGTCAATTTTACGTTTCCTGGTTTGTAAACACCGTGAACGTTTCCAAAAGCAGCAGCAATTGTAAACTTAGGGCTTATTTTAGATAATTCTTCATAAGCATAAGCTACTTCTTCTGGCTGAGTGTATAATTTTGAACTGTCAACATCAGAGTTGTCAACGCCATCTTCTTCACCACCTGTAATACCAAGTTCGATTTCTAATGTCATTCCCATTTTGCTCATTCTTGCCAGGTACTCTTTACAGATTTCGATGTTTTCTTCGATTGGCTCTTCAGACAAATCGATCATATGTGAACTGTATAATGGTTTTCCTGTTTCTGCAAAATGTTTTTCAGAAGCATCTAATAAACCATCAATCCAAGGTAATAATTTTTTTGCACAGTGGTCAGTATGAAGAATTACAGTTGCTCCGTAAGCTTCTGCCAAAGTATGAATGTGTTTTGCTCCGGCGATTCCACCAGCGATTGCTGCTTTCTCTCCTGCATTAGATAATCCTTTTCCAGCGTTAAATTGTGCTCCTCCGTTAGAGAATTGAATAATAACCGGTGCATTTAATTTTGCAGCAGTTTCAAGAACTCCATTGATTGTACTTGAACCAGTAACGTTTACTGCAGGTAAAGCAAATCCTTTTTCTTTCGCATAGTTAAAAATCTCCTGAACCTGATCTCCTGTAGCTACCCCTGGTTTAATATTGTGTGCCATTGTAATTTTTTTTAGTTGTTTTTAGTTTTTAGGTTGCAAAAATAAGAATTAATTAGCATTAGAATGGATAATTTATTCCAAAATTTAAAACCGAGTGACCAAAATTGTATTCTTTAAACCAGCGATCTCCCTTCTCATGTGCTGGGTTATAGGTCTTAAAGCCCATATCCAAACGAATAACAAAAAAGCTCAAATCGTAGCGTAAACCAAATCCTGTACCCAACGCAATTTCAGCTAAATCGTTTACGCCAGAGAATTTTGCCTTCTCGTCAACCACATTATCGAGCACATTCCAGATATTTCCGGCGTCTGCGAAGATGGCTCCTTTAACAGCACCAAAAATTTTAAAACGAAGTTCAGCACTCATTGCAATTTTCATATTGGCCTCATTAAAATCGTTTACGGCATCGGTACTTCCCGGACCCAAAGCATAGGGCTGCCATGCACGGTTGTCATTTGAACCTCCTGCATAATAACTTCGTGAGAACGGAATGTAGTTTGAGTTTCCAAATGGAATCGCAATTCCGAAAAAGCTTCGTACAGCCAGTACTTTTTCTTTTCCAAAATCCCAGTGTTTGATATAGTCAAATTCGGTTTTGATGTATTCTGAATACTCCAGATTGAAAATTTCATAATTACCGTTTCCGTTTTTCTGAAAGTTCCCAACACGCGAAATAGCAGATAACAAACTACCAGCCGATTCTATTTTGGTTTTAAACTGATAAAAAGTATTATCGGCAAGATCTTTTTTAGTGGTTTTGGTAAAACTATAGCTGGTGGCTAAAATAAAGTCATTTTCAGTCAGACGAATCCTTCTTTCTTCTATGCTTTCTACATCTCTATAGTTTGGATCTGAAGGAGTCAGGGTTGTTTTTCGGGATAATACATCACTAGTAAATCCGGCAGTTCCTTCAGGAATAGTAAGATTTTTGTCGGTAGTGTTGTCGAAATAGGAGTCGTTTATATTGTAGTTTTTACCGATATTGTTAAGTTCTCTATAGGAAGAAGTATATACGTTAAAGTAGTTATTCGGATTTAAATTGCGTACGAATTGTGCATTAAGCAATTCAAATTTTGCTGTATTCCCTCGTTTAGGAGACCAGTTGTAAGCAATTCCTCCGGTGAAATTTTCTTTGTCCAGACCAATGTTTCTTTGTTTGGAAAAACCTCCGGCAATACTGGTGGAAGGAATCATTCTTTTTGGAATAATTTTTTCAGTTCCAAAAGGCAATAAGATTCTTGGGAAATTTAGTTTTAAATCAACACCATACTCCGAAACGTTGAAGAAATTGTTGTTCGGATTCGCCATATCGCGCGATGAACCTAAATTCAAACGGGTCGAAATTTCTAAAGTTTCAGCTCTGTTAAAAACGTTTCGGATTGTTTCGGAAATACTGGCTCCGATACCAAAATCTTGAATATTAGAGTGTGTAACGTCAAAAGTAGCTCCAAAGCTGTATTTCTTTCTTGGCGTAAGGTAAACATTCGCAATTAAGGACTGTGCGGTCGAGTCGCGTTTGTCCACTTCATATTGAATAGACGGGTAATTGAAAATTTTCAAGTTGTTCAGCGATCTTGAAGAAAGGGTCGTTCTGGTATCCGAAAAAGTACTTCCCTTATTGATAAAAACCGCATCGGTAATGGCGCGTGGTTTGTATTTCAGTTTTTTATAACTGTATAGGTTGAAGTTGTTGTAAGTAGTGCTGTCTGTAATTTTGTTTTTGGCATTTGCAGCAGAATAATCGGTGTAGATGTTTACATCGCTAATTTTGTACAATTTAAAAGGCTCTGTTCTGCTGGAATCTCTTTCCTGAATGTTGTTGTTGTTTACAATCAGCATTACATTGGCTTTGTCCTTTTTGCCAATAGTATCGATGTCAAAAGTCACATAGGTAGGCTGAAAATAATAGGCTCCGTGGTTTCTGAAATAGGTTGTAAGACGGTTTTTTTCTTCTTCAAAATCACTGGTTTTGTATTGTTTTCCTGATTTTATAGCCGAAGGGTCATTATTAATCCGATACAATGAGTCTAACGCAGGAGTCATTATTTTGGTTTTAATCGTGTCTAAAGTGTAGGCAGGGCCAGTTGCAATATTGTAATTTATTTTGGCTTTCTTTCTTCCGACACTGTCAATGCTATAATCTGTTGCTACCTTAAAATAACCATTGTTAAAATAATAGTATTTTAGACGCAGAAGTGTTTTCTTTGTTTTGGCAGTGTCAATAATTACGGGTGCTTCACCGGTGCTTTTTAGGAATTCATGAATACCTTTGTACAGGAAAGATTGTCCAAGACGATCGACTTGTTTGGCCGATAAAAGTTTGGACTGGCGTTCGTACAACCCCGGATTGTTTTTGAATTTAGCCTTGTAGGTAGAATCCGGATTTAAATTGGCTAAGTTGTATAAGTTTAAACGAAGACGATATCCTAATAGGGTACCGTTTGGTTTTTGATACATTTGATTGAAGGCCGTTTCGTCGTTAGTTGACTTGCCATTTACAAGAATAGTATTTTTAACAAGAAGATTTTTTCCATCAGGAACTCTTTTTACAGCATCACAAGCGCAAATAAATATTGCTATTAGGATAAATGCTATTATTTTTGTGGAATTCTTTTTCAAGTGTTCTTAAATATTTAATTCAAAAGTACATTATTTTATGGTTAGTAAAAACCAAATAAAACTTATCTCAGGTTTACATCAAAAAAAGCAACGTTTTGCAAATCAATTGTTTTTCGCCGAAGGAGTAAAAGTAATTCAAGAATTGTTGCAATCCAATTTTGAATTAGAGCATTTATACACGACTCTAAATGATTTTGAAGAAGTTCATTCTTCAAAGCGAACGCTGATTTATGAGCAGGAACTTAAAAAAATAAGTGCTTTGTCTACCCCAAATTCCTGTTTGGCGGTTTTCAAAATTCCTGCCGAAAAGGAAATAATCGATTCGGGTTTGATTTTAGCATTAGACGATATTCGCGATCCCGGAAATTTAGGTACCATTTTGCGTCTTTGTGACTGGTTTGGTATCAAACAAATTGTTTGTTCTAAAGAAACCGTTGATATTTACAATCCAAAAGTGGTGCAGGCCACAATGGGATCTATTACCAGAGTAAATGTTAGTTATGTCGATCTCGAAACTTTTATAGCTCAAACCAAATTAGCTGTATTTGGAACTTTTATGGATGGCGAAAACATATATAAATCCAATTTGCCTCAGGATGGAATCATTATTATGGGTAATGAAGCCAATGGTATTTCGGCAGAAATTGAAAAAAGGGTCACAAACCGAATCACAATTCCAAGATTTGGAGAGCTTCAAAAAACTGAAAGTTTAAATGTAGCTACCGCAACAGCAATTATTCTTAGTGAATTTAAACGAAATAGTTAAGTATTTGTTTTAATGGAAAGTAAAATTTATTAAAATAGCTCTTGATTTCATCGAATCGATATTGTCCGTCCATGGGCTAGGTCCGTTTGCCGGATTATCACGAATTAGTTCATCGCTGATCCCAAACATTCCTCGTATAGAAGGAGAGAAGATGAAATATTCAGAGAAAATGTCAATTCCAAAACCCAGTTCGTAAGCAGCAGTCCATTGTTTTACTCTGAATTTCCCTTCAAAGTTGTCGTCTTTTGATTTGGCATTGCTCGATAAATTCAGTGTCGAAGACATTCCGCCAACTAAATAAGGACGTATGTTTCCGGTACGCAAAGCAGAGAATTTCAGAAGCAAAGGAAAATGAATGTACGTACTGTTTACTTCTCTAAGATAGTCTTTTTGTAAAGGTAAATTTGGATAGTGCAAGTCACGTTTTGTATAGTACAATCCCGGTTCAAAACGAAGATTGATGTATTCTTGCAGTCTTAAATCGGCTACAACACCAACATTAAATCCGGTTGTTTTTTTTACCTGAATATCCGGACCGGGAGCTTTGTAGTCAAACTTAAAATCGAAACTGTTAAATCCAAGATAATAACCAAAATACAGGCGTTGTTTTTGCCAGTTTTCGAGATTGATAATAGGATCTTTGCTAAACATACTCTTAGCAAATTGCGAATATCCTTGTGTCGATAAGACTAATAGAAGTAAGACTACAGTTTTTTTCATACTATTTTTTAGATGCAGAATAAATGGTTGCAACGCCAAAAGTTTGAGGCATTGCCACAACATCTATAAACCCAATTTTTCTTAAAATATTGTTCAAAGCTTCTCCGTAAGGAAAAACTGCAGCAGACTCAGACAAATAGCCATAGGCTGAATTGTCTTTAGAAAACAGTTTTCCAATAATTGGAAGGATGTTTTTGCTGTAAAATTTATAGCCTTGTTTGTAAGGTGTTTTGTCCGGAACTGAAGTTTCCAGAATTACAAAAACGCCATTTGGCTTTAAAACTCTTAGGATTTCTGCAAAACCTTTCTCCAGGTTTTCAAAATTTCGAACTCCAAATCCAACCGTTATGGCATCAAAGTAATTGTCGTCAAAAGGAATTTTTTCAGAATCTCCTAAAACCAAATCGATAGTGTTGGATAATCCTTTTGCCTGAACTTTTTTCTTTCCTACTTCCAGCATTCCGGCTGAAATGTCTAAACCGATGATTTTTTCAGCGTTGGTTTGTGACATTAATATCGCCAAATCACCTGTTCCGGTTGCGATGTCAAGAATAATTTTTGGTTGGGTATCCGAAACGATTTTAAGTACTTTTTTTCGCCATTTGGTATCAATTCCAAATGAGATCACACGATTTAGATTGTCATAGTTACCGGAGATGTTGTCAAACATTTGGGCAACCTGCTCTTTTTTACCTAAAGAAGAGTCTTTATATGGGGTTATTTTTTCAGACATTTTTTTTATTTACGCAAATATAATACAATCTGTCTTAACTGTAATTGGGTTTTTTATTTTGTGCTTTAATTGTTTTAAAAGTAGCCTTTTAATTGGTGTGGGAGATTTCATTTTCTGGCATCACCAAAAATGGTTATTTTGAAAAAATCACCAAAAGTGGGTATTGTGGGACGATGCATTTATGTGCACTTTTGTCTTAGTAATAATAATGAAGTTTTAAAGATTGATCTTTAAAAAATGGCTCAAACAATTGAGTATTACTTTACACTTG
Source organism: Flavobacterium sp. N502536 (assembly GCF_025947345.1). Lineage (NCBI taxonomy): Bacteria > Pseudomonadati > Bacteroidota > Flavobacteriia > Flavobacteriales > Flavobacteriaceae > Flavobacterium > Flavobacterium sp. N502536. Next base: position 2,224,313 of record NZ_CP110011.1, read on the forward strand.
TACTTAATTTGTTCAGGAAAGAGGTTGAAAAAAAGTATTGTTCTTGGGGGTCAATACTCTATTCTTTTTTTTAAAGTGTGAAATACGTTCTTAGGATTAAATTTGTTTTTGGAAATTTGTCTTTAATATCTTAGTGGTATTTGTTATTAAAGACGGCCCGTGAGATAAAATCTCAACAAACAGTGTTATTCAATTATTTCAGATGCTATTCTGGCATTTGTTATTCTATTTAAACTTATTTCCTGAGTGAGTCCATTATCAAGGTTAATTACATTTAAAAACATCCTCCTAAAAGAGGATGTTTTTTTTATTTCTTGATATAGGTCTCGTAAGTATAATCGTAAAGATGTTTCTCGTCTTTAAAGTTTTCTTCTGCTTCTACAAGCTGCCACTCATTTTCGTTAATTTTAGGAAAAAAAGCATCTGCGTCAAAAGTGTGGTGTACTTTGGTAATTTCAATGATATCCGTGTAAGGCAGCCCGAGGTTGTAAATTTCACCGCCTCCAATAATATAGGAGTCCTCGTTTTCAGGACAAATTGCGATTGCTTTTTCAATAGAATCTACCACAATACAGCCTTCCGGTTGATAATCATTCTGGCGCGTTATCACAACATGAACCCTGTTGGGTAAAGGTTTTGGGAAACTTTCGAAAGTTTTTCTCCCCATAATGATGTGATGATTGGTCGTAAGAGATTTAAATCTTTTAAAATCATTTGGTAAATGCCAAACTAATTCATTGTTTTTTCCAAGTGCGTTATTTTCGGCAACAGCCGCTATCATTATAATCATGGCATTCTAAACTAAATTTTATTTTCAGAATCTTCATTTACTTTCGACTCTAACTGAGTAATTCTTTTCTGTTGCAAAGCAACAAGCCGGTCAATTTGTTCTCTTTCCCATTTTTTGTTCATAAAACGGTCTGTAATGTACACTTTGATGAAATGTAAAATAAAGATAAAGAACCAGATTGTGATGACCCAAATACACCAGTTTTGCCCAGTGGTGGCTCCTAAACCGAAAAATCTATTGGCGATAAACAAAAATAAACTTCCTAAAAGAAAAAGTACAAAATGAAAATAAAGGATCTTCTTTTGTCTGATTCTTCTTCTGGCATATTCGTATTGTTCGTGTGCTTCCTTTTCCATAAGATATAAATGAGGTCATAAAGTTAAAATTTATTTTGTAATGACCCTATTTAGTTTCGGGAATATTTCTTTTAAAGCGACTTAGCACTTTGAAATCCAAAATTTTATGCGGATTTATTTATTGATATGGTTAAAAAAATAATGTGTTTTTGATATTATCACAAATCGATTACAGGAGTGTCCGGAGTTCAGGTGAATTTATGTAATTTAGTCTATGAATCTAAAAATTAAACAGTTATGTCTTTAAAGAAACAATTTGTGAAAACAAAACCGGTATGTAAAGTCACCTTTACAATAGAAGCAAAAGAGGCAAATTCGGCAGCGGTTGTTGGTGATTTTAACAATTGGAATCCCGAAGAAGGAACTTTAAGTAAGTTGAAAAATGGAACTTTTAAAGCAACTTATGACTTGGTGAAAGATGCTATTTACGAATTCAAATATGTAATTGACGGCGTTTATGCGAACGATCCTGAGGCAGATTCGTATAAGTGGAATGATTATGCCGGAAGTGAAAATAGCGTTCTGGTAGTATAAAAAAATCCGCTTAAATCTTAAGCGGATTTTTTTTATGTTTTATACAGCAACACTTCCTTTTATGCCGGCATGCGGCTCGTAATCTAAAAGCGTGAAGTCATTATAATCAAAATCGAAAATGTTTTTAATCTCCGGATTTAAAACCATTTTTGGTAAAGGTTTTGGCTCGCGTGTTAGTTGCAGCTCCAATTGCTCAAAATGATTGTTGTAAATGTGCGCGTCTCCAAAAGTGTGAATAAACTCCCCCGGATCCAGATCGCAAACCTGTGCAATCATTAAGGTAAGCAAAGCATAAGAAGCGATGTTAAACGGAACTCCTAAAAATATATCGGCACTTCGTTGGTACAATTGGCAAGAAAGTTTTCCTTTTGTTTCTCCTTTTTCAGTGTCAGGACTTGTAACATAAAATTGAAAAAAGGCATGACAGGGAGGTAAGGCTGCTTTGTTGTTGGCAACGTTTTCTTCGAATGATTTTTTGGTATCCGGCAATACCGAAGGATTCCATGCTGAAACCAGCATTCTTCGGCTATTCGGGTTTGTTTTTAGCTCTGTAATTAATTCAGAGATCTGATCAATTTCTTCGCTGTTCCAATTGCGCCATTGATGTCCGTAAACAGGACCTAAATCGCCATTAGAATCTGCCCAGGCATCCCAGATTTTTACTCCGTTTTCCTGAAGGTATTTTACATTTGTATCTCCTTTTAAGAACCACAGCAGTTCGTAAATGATCGATTTTAAATGCAGTTTTTTGGTAGTAACCATTGGGAAACCTTCACTTAAATCAAATCGCATTTGGTAACCAAAAACACTTTTGGTTCCTGTTCCTGTTCTATCTCCTTTTTGACAGCCGTTATCTAAAACATGCTGTACTAAATCTAAGTATTGCTTCATGGTGCTTTAAGCTTTGGGCTTTAAGCTTTAGGCTTTATCCTAAATGCTTATAGCTTGTTTTTTATGTTTCGCGCTTTAAGCTTACGGCCTAATGCCTGTGGCTTATCGGCTTAAATTATCTTTTCGAAATTTCGTCCCTAATTTTAGCTGCTTTTTCATAATCTTCCTGAGAAACGGCCTGATCTAAAAGCTCGTTAAGTTCCTGTAGGCTATGTTTGGCGTAAACATCTCCGGATTGGTTGCTTTCTTCTTCGCGGCCAAAGGTTTCCGGATTCGAAAGCACATCATCAATTTCCTGAGAACCCTGATCGGTTTCTGCGGTATTTGATTTTAAATAAATTCCGGCTTTGTCCAGAATATTTTTGTAAGTGAAAATCGGTGCATTAAAACGCAAAGCCAAGGCAATAGCATCAGAAGTTCGGGCATCGATAATTTCCTCGATTTTATCTCTTTCGCAGATTAAACTCGAATAAAAAACACCATCAACAAGTTTGTGAATAATCACTTGTTTCACCACAATGTCAAATCTTTCAGCGAAGTTTTTGAACAGATCGTGTGTTAACGGACGAGGAGGTTTAATTTCTTTTTCCAGGGCGATAGCAATAGATTGTGCTTCAAAAGCACCAATAACTATTGGCAATTTTCTTTCGCCATCAACTTCATTCAAAATTAAGGCATAAGCGCCATTTTGAGTTTGACTGTATGAAATTCCTTTTATAGATAATTTTACTAGACTCATATATGTGGGAAAAAAAGGGCAATTATTGCCTCATTTTAATACTTTTTTTGATTGAAAAATAAAGGTGCAATTTTAATCAAAAAATATGGAACAAAAAAGCTACCTAAAACAAAGATACGATTTATCTTGTTTTTAGGTAGCTATATTTTTAGAGAGAATTTTTAAACTAAGAATGTTGTGCTTTAAAAGCTTTTAGTTTCTCAATTAATTGCGGAACAATTTCGAAAGCATCACCAACTACTCCGTAATCAGCTACTTTAAAGAAAGGAGCCTCAGGATCATTGTTGATTACAACTTTTACTTTTGAAGAGTTGATACCTGCAATGTGCTGAATTGCACCGGAAATTCCTATTGCAATGTATAAGTTAGTGGCAACCGGTTTTCCCGTTTGTCCAACGTGTTCACTGTGAGGTCTCCATCCTAAGTCAGAAACCGGTTTAGAACATGCTGTTGCAGCACCTAATACTGCAGCAAGATCTTCAACTAATCCCCAGTTTTCCGGACCTTTTAATCCACGTCCTCCAGAAACTACAACGTCAGCATCAGCGATAGATACTTTTCCGGTTACTTTTTCTACAGATTCTACTTTTACTCCAAAATCATTGTCACCAATGGTTGGGTTAAAATCTTCTTCAGTAGCAGATCCTGCACTTTCAAAAATTCCGTAAGAGTTTTTAGCCAGACCAAGAACTTTTACGTCTGTAGCGATTTCAGTAATGTTGAAAGCCTTGTTAGAGAAAGCATTTCTTTTTACCTGAAAAGGGGAAGTACTTACCGGTAATCCAACAACATTTGAAGCGAAACCAGCATTTAAAGCTACTGCAACTAATGAAGAAAGATAAATACTGTCTGTTGTAGAAGAAAGTAAAACTACTTTTGTAGCTTCTTTTTCAGCGGCTTGTTTGATAACGTCAGCATAAGCTTTGGCAGTAAAACCAGCTAATTTATCGTTATTTACTTTTAATACTTTATCAACTCCGTATTTTGATAATTCGCTTACATCGCTAATGTTTACAGTTAAAGCGGTAACTGTTGTTCCTAAAGTTTCGGCTACTTTTTTAGCGTAAGAAGCCAATTCGAAAGCAACTTTTTTAAATTTTCCTTCTGCAGATTCTGCATATATTAATATTGACATAATTTTTTGTTTAGAAGTTTAAAGTTTCAGGTTTCAGAGCTGAAAACTGATACTGAATACTGATTACTAGATTACTTTCGCTTCGTTGTGTAATAAATTGATTAACTCATCTAAATTATCAGGAGAAACTAATTTTACTGCTGATTTAGGAGCTGGTTTTTCAAATTTCACCGCTTTTGTATTTACAGGAGCATCAACTGGTTCAAGAATGGTTAAAGCTTTTGTTCTTGCTGTCATAATTCCTCTCATGTTTGGAATACGAAGGTCTTTTTCTTCAACAAGACCTTTTTGACCACCAATGATTAAAGGTAAAGTAGTGCTTATTGTTTCTTTTCCACCATCGATTTCACGAACTGCTTTTACATTGTTGCCTTCAACTGTGATAGCGGTACAAGAGTTTAAAAAGTTAGACCCTAAGATTCCGGCGATCATTCCAGGAACCATTCCTCCGTTGTAATCTAAAGATTCTTTTCCGGCAATTACTAAATCATAACCACCATTTTTAATTACTTCTGCCAATTGTTTTGCAACAAAAAAACCATCAGTTGGGTTAGCATTTACACGAATCGCTTCGTTTGCACCAATTGCCAAAGCTTTACGTAAAGTAGGCTCAGTATCAGGTCCTCCAACATTTACAACAGTTACAGTTGCACCTTGTTGCTCCTGAAACCAGATTGCACGGGTAAGACCAAACTCGTCATTAGGATTAATTACATATTGAACACCATTGGTATCGAATTCTGAGTCACCATTGGAGAAGTTAATTTTTGAAGTAGTATCAGGCACATGGCTGATGCAAACTAATATTTTCATAAGTATATATTTTGATAAATTATAAAATGCTTCTACAAATTTAGAAATTAAAATTGAAATAATATACTATGCATGCATAATATTTTTTTAAAACTATTACGTTTTCGCAGATTCTGAAATTATGAAAGCCTTTTAGGGGCATCAAATAGTGATAATGTAGTGATGTTTGCTGATTCTTAGGGATTTTTCAAAATGGGGGAGCTGGAGAACTGTTAAAATTCACCTCAATTTATACTATAATTTGAGATGCTGCGTTAGAGAGGAAGAATTTTGCTGAATCAGAATCCAACAAAAAAAGTTGAGTTTGTCTGAAAAAAGTTTTTTGGGTGATAAAGTAGTTATTATATCGATTTCGTAAATGTCATAATAAAATTTAAAAAGTTAAAAGCGGATGACAGAAGGAAGTTCGTGTGATTTTAAATTTAATTTATGCTTTTAAGTTATTTAAAATATTTATTTTTGCTCTTCAGAAAATTCAACATACAATATAAATATGAGAACAATACAATTTAGAGAGGCCATTTGTGAAGCGATGAGCGAAGAAATGCGTCACGATGAATCCATATATTTAATGGGCGAAGAAGTTGCAGAATACAACGGAGCTTACAAAGCTTCAAAAGGAATGCTTGCTGAGTTTGGCGAAAAAAGAGTAATCGATACTCCAATTGCTGAGCTTGGTTTTACAGGGATTGCAGTAGGATCAGCTATGAACGGATGTCGTCCTATTGTAGAGTACATGACTTTCAACTTCTGTTTAGTAGGTATTGATCAAATTATAAATAACGCTGCTAAAATGCGTCAAATGACAGGTGGACAATTTAATGTGCCTATCGTTTTTCGTGGACCAACTGCTTCTGCAGGTCAATTAGGAGCGACTCACTCACAAGCTTTAGAAAACTGGTTTGCTAACACTCCGGGACTTAAAGTTGTGGTACCTTCAACTCCTTATGATGCAAAAGGACTTTTAAAATCGGCTATTCGTGATAATGATCCTGTAATTTTTATGGAATCTGAGCAAATGTATGGTGACAAAGGAGAGGTGCCGGACGGAGAATATACAATTCCATTAGGAGTTGCCGATATTAAACGCGAAGGAAAAGATGTTACAATTGTTTCTTTTGGTAAAATCATCAAAGAAGCTTTTATTGCAGCTGATGAATTAGCTAAAGAAGGGATCTCTTGCGAAATTATCGATTTAAGAACAGTTCGTCCAATGGATAAAGAGACTATTCTTACTTCTGTTAAAAAAACAAACCGTTTGGTAATTTTAGAAGAAGCATGGCCGTTTGCAAGTGTTTCATCTGAAATCACTTATATCGTTCAGGAACAGGCTTTCGATTTTCTTGATGCGCCAATTCAACGTATAACAACAGCAGATACACCTGCGCCTTACTCTCCTGTTTTACTAAAAGACTGGTTGCCAAATGCAGCTGATGTAGTAAAAGCAGTAAAGAAAGTAATGTACAAATAGTAAATTAAACGATACTTATAAAACTTCATCAGTCATACCTATTATTGATGAAGTTTTTTTTTGCCAGATTATGAAAAAAATAATTTTACTCAGCTTGTTTTTTGTACTCGCAATGGCGGGTAGCGTTATTGCACAAACCAAAGTGAGTGGAATTGTTTTGGACAAATCTAATCAGCCAATTCCGTTTGCTAATGTTGTTTTTAAAGGATCCAATACGGGGATCGTTTCTAACGAAGATGGACGTTTCTATCTCGAATCGCCTAATACTTACACCACCTTATTAGTAAGTTCGGCAGGATTTTCAGATCGGGAAGTTACGCTGGAAAAAGCCGTAAACTATGACTTTAAGATTGTTTTAAGCGAAGCTGAAGCACTGAATGAAGTCGTGATTTTTACCGGAAAGACCTCTAAGAAAAATAATCCGGCATTGGACATTCTGAGAAAAATATGGGAGCGTAAACGCAAAAACGGACTGTACCAATTCAATCAGTATCAGATGCAAAAGTACGAGAAAGTCGAGTTTGATATGAACACGATCGACAGTGCTTTTATGAAAAATAAACTCTTCAAGGGAATGGAATTTGTATTCAAACACGTTGATACATCTGAAGTTACCGGAAAAACATATCTGCCGATTTTTATTAGCGAGTCGCTGTATGATGTGTATGGAGATAATAAATTAAAGAAAACAAAAGAGAACCTGACCGGAAATAAAACTTCTGGTTTTAATGGCAATCAGCAGATTTTATCTTTCGTGAAGGATCTGTACTCCGATTATAATATTTACGACAATCACCTGAAATTCTTCGACAAGAGCTTTACAAGTCCACTTTCCCGAACAGGAATTGATGTGTATAATTATGTTTTAAAAGACAGTGCTTATGTCGATAAAAAATGGTGTTACAATATCGTTTTTTATCCAAGACGTAAAAATGAGCTGACTTTTAAAGGAGATTTTTGGGTAAACGATACCACTTTTGCGATCAAAAAAATTAATATGGCCGTTACTAAAAGCGCCAATATTAACTGGGTAAAAGATATTTATATCGAACAGGAATTTGAGGTTGAGAATGATTCGGTATTTCTCTTAACCCGTGATTATATGATGTCTGATTTTGCTTTGAACAAAAAAGAAAAATCAAAAGGAGTTTACGGGAAACGTACAACTTTGTATAAAGGCCATAAATTCAATCTTCAAAAACCGGAGAGTTTTTACAAGCAGGAAGTCAATTTTATTGATAATGCTGTTTACAACAAATCGAATGAATTTTGGGATGAAAATCGTTTTGAAAAACTCAACAAGGACGAGCAGGGTATTTACAAAATGCTCGATACGCTGCAAACAGTCAAAAGATTCAAGCAGCTCTATAGTTTAGTTTCTATTTTGGGTAGTGGTTACGTCGAGTTTAAGAATTTTGATTTTGGACCTATCTTCTCCACTTTCGGGTATAACGAAGTTGAAGGCTTACGATTGCGAGCAGGAGGAAGGACTTATTTTGGACCTAATGATCCTTGGCGCATACAAGCTTATACTGCATATGGTTTTGACGATAATAAATTCAAATACGGAGTTTCCGGAAAATGGATGGTGGATAAGAAAAACCGAATCATTATCTCCGGAGGAAACAGACGTGACATCGAACAAATTGGCGCCAGCTTAACGACTACAAATGATATTTTAGGACGAAGTTTTGCTTCTTCTGCACTATTTACCACGGGAAGTAATGGAAAATTGACCAACATTAATCTGAGTAACATTTCGCTTGAAATGGAGCCTATGAAGAATTTTGTTGTTCAGGCCGGAGTTTCATACAGAACTTTAGAATCGGCTTCTCCAATTTTTAGTTTAGACTATTATACTACTTTGCCAACAGCAGCAAATCCGGCTGGTGTAATAGCAAACAAGGTAACACAGTCGGAAGCGAATATTCAGTTTGAGTTTATGCCTAATCGTAAGACAATCGGTTTTGGAGTAGAACGAAATATTGTTGACAGCCCGTTCAGTCATTTCTTTGTAAACTTTAGTTATGGTTTGAAAGGGGTTTTAAACAGCGATTTTGCGTACCAAAAAGTACAGCTGTTTTACAAGCAGCCTATTATTATCGGACCATTAGGAAGATCGAATATTATTCTTGAAACCGGAAAAACCTTTGGTACCATTCCATTAGGATTGATGAGTGTAATTCCCGGAAATCAGACTTATTTTACCATTGAAAATACCTTCAGTAACTTAAATTTCTACGAGTTTATAACGGACCAGTATACCACTTTACAATGGAATCATGACTTTGGAGGAAGGCTGTTTGCCAGAATTCCGTTCATGAGAAAATTAAACTGGAGAGAATTTGTAGGAGTAAGAGCGGTACACGGAACTATTTCTAATGCTAACCGTGCCATTAATGCTTCAGGATTGCCTTATAATGCGCCGGAAAATGTGTATTGGGAATACAATGCTGGAATAGGAAATATCTTCAAAGTATTCCGTCTTGATTTCTCATGGAGAGGAAATTATATGAATATGCCGGACGCTACTAAGTTTGCAATAAAAGGATCGTTTGGTTTTTATTTTTAGATAAATTGTCAGATTTTTTCTTAATTTAGTTGCTATGAGTATAGCTATCGAAAGTAAGAATTTAAATTGGACAAATAATCTTAGAGTTTTAGCCACTGTCAGTGTAATTGTTGTACACGTAGCCTGTGATATTCTGTATCAGTATGGTACGATATCCAATTTTACCTGGTGGACTGGTAATGTTTATGACGGCCTGGTACGTTTTTGCGTTCCGGTTTTCCTGATGCTTACCGGAGCATTAATGCTCAATAAAAAATACGAACTGAGTGATTTTTTGAAAAGAAAATTTTCAAGAATAATTCTGCCCTTCCTTTTCTGGAGTTTCTTCTATATACTGTTAACTGTCAGAAGTGAATTTTTGGTGCAATCTGAAAAAGCTGTCGATATTTTTAATCGGGCCTTCACGCTTCTTATGGGAGGGAGTTCCTTTCATTTATGGTACATTTATATGATCATCGGGATCTATCTTTTTATTCCGATTATAAGCAAGTGGATTCAGAATGCTACTGAAAAAGAGATCTTGTACTTTTTAGGCATTTGGATTTTTGCTTTAATGCTCAATCAGCCCATTTTTGCTGCCTTTCGAATCAATGTTGATCTGACCTACTTTACAGGTTTTTTAGGATACCTGGTTTTGGGATATTATTTGTCGGTTAAGTCCTTTCAATACGATGCCCGAAGGCTGAAACAGATTTCGGTGTTGTTACTTTTTTTAGGTGCTCTTATTACCATTCTCGGAACTTATTTCCTGTCGACAGCAGAAGACTGTTTTAATGAATATTTCTATGGCTACCTGACTTTTAATGTCATGCTGGTTTCTATTGGATTGTTTGTGTTCTTTAAAAATTCGAAAATTTCAAATCCAACTCTCGTTCGGGTGATTGGTTTTATCAACAAATACAGCTATGGTATTTATCTGGTTCATATTCTGGTTCTCCGGTTTCTGGTCTCTTCAGGAATCGATTATGATTTTATAAATCCGGTTTTGGCTATTCCCATTACAACGCTATTGTGTTTGCTGTTATCTGCTGTTATTATCTACGCTGTCAATAAACTTCCTTACGGGGAATATATTTCAGGATAATTATTGCTGTAATTTTATTTAATTTTGAATCCACTTAAAATAAGGTTATGCAAGAAGCCATCGATTTTCTATCTGCCAAAAATCCGGTTTTTCTGGAAATTATCGAAAAATATGGACTGCCGCCAATTCCAAAACGTCCACAAGGTTTCGAAACCCTGGTATTGTTGATTCTGGAGCAACAAGTTTCGATCGATTCGGCGAAAGCTACATTCCTAAAAATAAAAGCCTATACCACCTGTAATCCTGAAACCATGGCGGTTTTATCGGATGAAGAATTCCGCGCATTGGGTGTAAGCCGTCAAAAAACAAAATATATTAAGATACTGGCCGAAGCAGTCCTGAGTAAAGAACTGGACATTGAAAGTCTGGCCACAAAATCGGCAAAAGAAGTGCGGGAAGAGCTTATACAGTTGAAAGGAATCGGAAACTGGACGATTGATATTTATCTGATGTTTTGCCTTCAGGAACCCGATTTGATTCCATTAGGAGATATTGCAGTTGTCAACACCATCAAAGAATTACTGAATATTCACGACAGGCGGGAAATGGAAATTCATGCCGAACAATGGAGTCCGTATAGGTCCTATGCGACCTATTTGCTTTGGCATTATTATCTAAACAAAAGAAATCGAAAGATTACCTATTAACTCCCTGTTTTTTAAAAGAAAAGTACATAGATAAATGCAGTTTTTTATTGTAAAAAGGGATTCTTTAGTTACTTTTGCAGTCGAAATTATAGAAACAATAAAAAACGAAAATGACCGCAGACAAACTAACAACTTTCGATGTGTTAATCGAAATACCAAGAGGAAGCAGAAACAAATACGAATACGATTTTGAAATTAAAAGAATGCGTTTCGACAGAATGTTATTCTCTTCAATGATGTACCCGGCTGATTACGGATTTATTCCAGAAACTTTAGCTCTTGATGGTGACCCTCTTGATGTATTGGTTTTAGTAAACGAACCAACTTTCCCAGGATGTGTTATGGAAGTGAAGCCAATTGGGGTTTTCCACATGGCAGATGATAAAGGACCAGACGAAAAAATTATTTGTGTACCAGTTTCTGATCCAATCTGGAATTCATTAAATGATCTTTCTGATATCAACGGACACTTATTAAAAGAAATCGAGCACTTTTTCCAGGTATACAAAGATCTTGAAAACAAACAAGTAGATGTAGAAGGATGGGGAGACGTAAACGAAGCATTTGCAATTATCGCTGAGTGTACCAAACGTTTTGATGATATTGAAAACAAACCGGAGGGATTATTTAGCATTAAATAATTTTTAGCCCGCACCATTATAAAAAAAGCAATACTACCGTCAGGAGTATTGCTTTTTTGTTTAAATTCGTTCGAGTTAGTTTATTGACTTTTAACTATTAACCAAAAAACCATTACTATATTATGAATGCATTTATGATTTATTTGCCAATCGTTATGGCAATTTTAGGATTACTTTTCATGGGAATAAAAAGGGCTTGGGTTTTAAAACAAGATGCGGGCGACGGAAAAATGAAAGAGATTTCAGAACACATTTACGAGGGAGCCCTCGCCTTTTTAAAAGCAGAATATAAATTATTGACCATTTTTGTAATTATTGCCAGTATTGCTTTAGCCGGAATTACTTTTATCCCGGGAGTTAAAACGCATTTATTAATAGTAGTAGCTTTTATATTTGGAGCCTTATTTTCAGCTTATGCCGGTAATATCGGGATGAAAATAGCCACTAAAACTAATGTTAGGACTACACAGGCAGCCCGAACAAGTTTACCGCAGGCTTTAAAAGTTTCGTTTAGCGGAGGTACCGTAATGGGACTTGGTGTTGCAGGTTTAGCTGTTTTAGGACTTACCGGTTTTTTTATCATTTTCTTTAATCTTTTATCAGGAGGGGTGTGGAAAGACACCGAAACAATGACGGTTGTTCTCGAAACATTAGCCGGGTTCTCGCTTGGTGCTGAATCCATTGCTTTGTTTGCAAGAGTAGGAGGTGGAATTTATACCAAGGCTGCCGATGTTGGTGCCGATTTAGTAGGTAAAGTGGAAGCTGGAATTCCGGAAGACGATCCTCGTAATCCGGCTACAATTGCTGATAACGTAGGAGATAACGTAGGAGACGTTGCCGGTATGGGAGCCGATTTATTTGGTTCGTATGTAGCGACAGTTCTGGCTGCAATGGTTTTAGGAAACTATGTGATTAAAGATATGGGAGGCAACATTCAGGATGCTTTTGGAGGAATCGGACCCATTTTACTTCCAATGGCAATTGCCGGTTTCGGAATTCTATTTTCGATTATCGGAACGACACTGGTAAAAATATCCGATGATAATGCCAAAGAAGCACAGGTACAAAAAGCTTTAAATATAGGAAACTGGGTTTCAATTGTTTTAACCGCAATTGCCTGTTTCTTTTTAGTACAGCATATGCTGCCTGAAACTATGCAAATGAGTTTCTTCGGAGAAGGATCCAAAGACATCTCATCCATGCGTGTTTTTTATGCCACATTGGTCGGATTAGTGGTGGGTGGAGCTATTTCATCAGTAACCGAATATTATACCGGATTGGGAACAAAACCGGTGATGGCGATTGTACAAAAATCGTCAACTGGAGCAGGAACAAATGTAATTGCAGGTCTGGCAACCGGAATGATTTCGACCTTTCCAACCGTTTTATTATTTGCTGCTGCCATCTGGATTTCTTATGCCCTAGCAGGATTTTACGGAGTGGCTTTAGCGGCTTCTGCAATGATGGCTACTACGGCCATGCAATTGGCAATTGATGCTTTCGGACCAATTTCAGACAACGCCGGAGGAATTGCCGAAATGAGTGAATTACCAAAAGAAGTGCGTACCAGAACAGATATTTTGGACTCAGTTGGTAATACGACCGCCGCAACCGGAAAAGGATTTGCGATTGCCTCAGCGGCTTTAACGTCTTTGGCATTGTTTGCAGCTTATGTGACTTTTACCGGAATTGACGGAATCAATATTTTTAAAGCACCGGTTTTGGCCATGTTGTTTGTGGGAGGAATGATTCCTGTCGTTTTCTCGGCATTGGCGATGAACTCTGTTGGAAAAGCAGCGATGGATATGGTATATGAAGTACGTAGACAGTTTAAGGAAATTCCGGGTATTATGGAAGGAACCGGAAAACCTGAGTACGGTAAATGTGTCGAGATTTCAACAAAAGCAGCTTTGCGCGAAATGATGCTTCCAGGAATTCTAACCATTGGTTTTCCAATTGCAATTGTATTATTAGGTAAATTAGTTTATGCAGACAACAATCAGTTAATAGCTGAAATGTTAGGAGGATATATGGCCGGAGTAACGGTATCCGGAGTACTTTGGGCAGTTTTTCAAAACAATGCCGGTGGTGCCTGGGACAATGCTAAAAAATCATTTGAAGCCGGAGTTTTAATCAATGGTGAAATGACTTATAAAGGTTCTGATGCACACAAAGCAGCAGTAACAGGAGATACAGTTGGAGATCCGTTTAAAGATACATCAGGGCCTTCTATGAACATTTTAATCAAACTGACTTGTTTGATCGGTTTAGTAATTGCACCTATTTTAGGAGAAGGGCATTCGTCTTCAGGAACGACCGAAAAAGGGACTTGTTGCAAAATGGAAATGCATGCAGCTGGTGTTTCAAAATGTGGTGATTTCTCTGCAATGAGCAAAGAAGAATGTATTAAAATGTGCAAAGAAAAAGGCTGTTCAGCCGAGGAAACCGCAAAATGCCTGTCACATTATGATGCCAACGGAAAATATATTCACCAAAAAACAGATTGTTTTGATACTACAAAATACAGTAAAAAAAGAGTAGAAGTTAACTTATCAACTGCTAACGGTGTCACAGTAGGAACGGTAACCAAAACCGAAAACGGTAAAACCACTACAGAAGTTTTTGAAGGAACAGAAGCCGAAGTAAAAGCAAAAATCGAAGCAGTAAAATAATATACTTATCCTAACAGGTTTTTAAAACCTGTTAGGATAATTGGGTTTTGGAATCGGATAATGTATTTCTTCGTATTTTTCGATGAGCATTCCCAAAAAAAAAGAGCCATCGGCTCGGCCTAATTTTGTAGAACCGGATTTTAATCCGGTTTCGAAAAACACACGCAAAACAAAGAACCGTAGGTTCGAAACATATAAAAAACAAAAAAGCCTCTAAATTAATTTTAGAGGCTTTTTTTATGGATTTAAAGCATATTCTTTAATTAAGGTTGAAGCAGGAATATGAAGAGCTTCTGTCAAAATTCTAATTTGGTTTAAGGTTAAGGCTCTCTTTCGTTTAAAAATTTCGGATACTCTTGAGCGGCTGTTTAAAATAACCCCTAAATCGGCATCAGTAAGTCCATTTTGTTCCATCATAAATTTAATGGCTTCAATTGGGTCAGGTTCGGGAATAGGATAATTTATTTGCTCATATTTTTCAATGAGTGTAACCAAAATATCTAATTCATCACCTTCATCCGTATTAGGTTTCGCATCAAAAATAGCATTTACACGCTCTAAAGCAAGATCGTAATCGTGTTCCGTTTTAATAGGTCGTATTTCCATATTACTTATAAGTTTTTAATGTCGTCAAGTTTGTCATAATCACGGTGGGTACCCACAAATAAAATATAGACAATTTGAGTTTCATAATTAATTTTTACAATTAACCGATAATGATTGCCACAAATATTAAAAACGACTTTATTATGACCGATAAAATCTGCAGAACCAAATATTGATTTTATTGCATTCGAATTATCAAAATTATTTTTATCAAAGATTTGATACCATGATAATAACTGTTGTTTTGCATTTGGGAAACGTTCCCAAAAATTTTGCAAGGTTCTTTTGGCTATTATTCTCATAATTGATTTGGCAAAGATAAAGTTTTTTTCCCAATTTGGGAAATGATTAAAAGATAAAATAAAAGTAAGTAATTATTTACAATAAAGAAATCAAAAAAGCCCCCTCTTTTATTATTTCCGAAAAAAAGAGCCTTCGGCTCGGCCTATTTTGTAAAACCGGATTTTAATCCGGTTTCGAAACATATAAAAAACAAAAAATGCCTCTAAACATTTAGAGGCATTTTTATTGGTGTAAATTTGTGAAATTCGTGTTTCTAGAACAGTCCGTTCAGCTCGGCATCAATTCTATTAATGATGTTTCCTAAGTCTTCAGGATTGTCTACGAAATTAATATTGTCAACGTCAATAATTAATAATTTTCCTTTGGTATAGGTTTGTACCCATGCTTCGTATCTTTCATTCAAACGGCTTAAATAGTCGATTGAAATAGAATTTTCGTAATCACGTCCGCGTTTGTGAATCTGACCCACTAAGTTTGGAATTGAACTTCTTAAATAAATTAATAAATCAGGAGCTTTTACTAAGGATTCCATTAATTCAAACAGAGAAGTGTAATTTTCAAAGTCACGGCTTGTCATCAATCCCATCGAATACAGGTTGGGAGCAAAAATATAAGCATCTTCATAAATGGTTCTGTCCTGAATGATTTTCTTCCCGCTTTCGCGAATTTGCAATACCTGACGGAAACGACTGTTTAAGAAATAAATCTGAAGATTAAACGACCAACGCTCCATCTGATGGTAAAAATCATCTAAATACGGATTATCAACTACATCTTCGTAATGGGGTTCCCATTTGAAATGTTTAGCCAATAATTTAGTTAAAGTAGTTTTTCCAGCTCCTATATTTCCTGCTATTGCTATGTGCATTACGGTGTTACGATTTTATAATTTGTGATTTCTTTAGTTGTAAAAATAGATAAAATTTGGTCTTTGTAGCAGAATTTGTCAAACGATTTTTCTAAAACTTCAATTTCAGAAAATGCATTTGGATCTGCGATAGTAATGTCTTTAAAATACAGCAAATTAGCTTTGCTGAAAATATACTGGTGATTGTTCACAATTTCGATAGCATCAAAATCGGGTACTTTCCCCAAAGCGGTGGTTTTTCCAAAAATAGTACACGAAAACCAATTGTTTTTTTTGTCGATCCAATAAAAAGTATTGAAATCGGTCAGGTAGTATTTTATCGATTCTGTTAAGGGTGTCGAAACGGTTTTGTATTCGTTATTCAGATAATCAAAAAGACCAATTTGCTGATTTAAACTATTGTAAATCCACAATCGATTTTGTGTTGACATTCCAATGGCAGAAGCAATAATAGGGGTATTGTTCAGCGAGAAATTAATCTCTGTAATTTTATTGAGCTGATTGTCCAGTAAAATAACGGTGTTGAAGTCTTCATAAAACAAAACTATTTTAAGCGGATTTTGTAAATCGACTTTCGTGATTGTTCCGAGTGAGACATTTTTATATTCAAAGACTTCTTTTTCTTTGATTTTGCTGAAGACATTATTTTTAATCTGATAGTAGTACCCAAAAGAATCATAACCCAGAAACTGATCGGCAGTATTGGTTAAATGAGAAAGAGGTACCGTCTTTATTTTTTGACTTTGTGAAAAAACAGCGGAGAACGAACAGATCACAAAAAGAAAGGATAAAAGAAATGGATGTGCCGCTCTGTTCATGATGTTTACGTTTCTAAGAGCCAAATTACAAAAAACTATAGTAGAAATTGCGTAAAAGTATGGTAGAAATTGCGTAAAACACCGAGATTTAGACTTTGGTACTTCAGAAATCGTAATAGTCTAGCCAATAGGCGATTTTGTCTATGGCATAGGGGAGTTGATATATTTAACTTTCGGTATTTTAAAATAAACAATACATTTGAATATAAGTTTGTTAGACCCTCTCACCTTTTAAAGAAAACAAAATGAAAAAAGTAATCTATTATATGTCAATGCTGCTTGTCGTTACACAGCTGCAGGCTCAGAAAGAATTTCAGGGAATGGCAGTTTACGAATCAAAAACACAGGCTCCGAAAATGGGAGAAATGCGTGGCAATCGTGATATTACGCCCGAAATGCAAAAGAACATTGAAGAGCGAATGAAGAAAATGCTTGAAAAAACATTCATTCTGAATTTTGACAAATCGGCTTCTATTTATAAAGAAGAAGAAAAGCTTGATGCTCCGGGACAGCAGGCAGGAGGAATGCGTGTGATGGTAAATTCGTTTATGGGGGGTGGCGGTACCTTTTACAAAGATGTAAAAAGCAAAACCTACACGGTAGATAAGGAGTTTATGGGAAAAGAATTCCTCGTAATAGATTCTCTGCCGAAGCTGAACTGGAAAATGGAAGCTGAAACGAAACAGATAGGAGGATATACCTGCTACAAAGCAACGGCGATTAAAGAGCCCAGCAAAACCGATTTTAGGAATTTGAGACCTAAAGAAAAGGAGGATAAAAAACCGGAGGCGAAAAAGGACGATGTCGGAAAAACTTCGGGAGAAACCAAAACGAACTTCGCTGACAATTTTGAAATGCCCAAAGAGATTATTATAACGGCCTGGTATTCGCCGGAAATTCCGGTAAATCAGGGGCCTGAGAATTATTGGGGATTACCGGGATTAATTCTGGAAGTAAACGACGGAAGAACTACCATTTTATGTTCAAAAATAGTATTGAACGCCAAAGATAAAGCAGAAATCAAACCTTCTAAAAAAGGGAAAGTAATTTCTCAAAAGGACTACGATGAAACGGTCATAAAAAAAATGGAGGAATTTAGAGAAATGAACCGTGGCCGTGAAGGCGGTCCTGGCGGTGGCCCTGTATTAATAAGACGTTAATTTGTAGTGCATCACCTTTAGCTTTTTCCGATGAAAAATATACTTCTCTTCGTCATTTTTTTAATGACCTCTCTTTGTGTTGCCCAAACGGTTCGTTTTGATGGTTTTATTCAGGATGAAAAAAAGAATCCGCTGGAAATGGCCAATATTATGGCTGTTAACACTGCTTCAAAAGCTATGGACTCTTATGGGATTACCAACGACAAAGGAAAGTTCCAATTGACCTTGAAACCAAATACTTCTTATTCGATTAAAATCAGTTACCTCGGTATGAAATCGAAAGAAATTGCGATTACAACACAAAGCACCAATATCGTTCAGAATATTGTGATGGATGATGCCGGTATTGAGTTGGAAGGCGTTGAGATCGTTCGTGAAATGCCCGTTTCGATCAAAGGTGATACCATCGTTTACAATGCCGATTCGTTTAAATCCGGAACCGAAAAAAAACTGGAAGATGTACTGAAAAAACTGCCCGGTGTTGAGGTAAATGCCGATGGAGAAATTGAAGTTGAAGGTAAAAAAGTCAGTAAACTAATGGTCGAAGGAAAGGACTTTTTTGACGGAGATACCAAACTTGGCGTTAAAAACATTCCGGCCGATGCTATTGACAAAATTCAGGTTCTTAGAAACTACAATGAAGTTTCGGCACTAAAAGGCTTAGAGAACGATCAGGACAATGTGGCCATGAATATTAAGCTGAAGGAAGGGAAAAAGAACTTTTGGTTTGGCGATGTAACAGCCGGAACAGGAGTTGGGGAAGTCGATAGCCGTTACATTATCAACCCTAAATTGTTTTATTACAGCCCGCAATACAGCATTAACTTAATTACCAATTTTAACAATATTGGCGAATTACCCCTTACCGCGCAGGATTATTTTAAGTTCACCGGAGGCTTTAAAAACATGATGAAAAAGGGCGGGAGTAACTTTAATGTATCGTCCAACGACCTGGGAATTTCGATTCTGAGAAACAATCGGGCTAAAGAAATTGAAACAAAATTCGGGGCCACAAACTTTGCCTACTCCATTACAAAAAAATGGAATATTAGCGGTTTCGGAATACTATCGGCTTCAAAAACAGATCTGGAAACCAAATCGCAAACCACTATTTTAGATTCAGGAAACGAGCAAAAAAGAGACGAATTGACCCATCAGAAAAATAATTTGGGATTGTTTAAACTCAGTTCGACTTATAAACCCAACGACAAATTTCAGTTTGACTATGATATCCTGACAAAATTATCCAAGCAAAATGAAGACACCAATCTGCTGCGCGAATCGGTTGTAAACAATGTTTCGGCCCTGGAGACTATATTAACCAATAAAAAGCAGGATCCAACCTCGATCAATCAGGATTTGAGTTTGTATTACACGCAGAGCGACAAGAATATTTTTGCTTTTGAAATGCAGCATTTGTATCAGGATGAAAACCCGTTTTACAACGCCAATTTGCGCACGCAGCCTTTTGATCTGGCGGGTTATACTTCGGGACAGGCTAGAAACGATCTGAATCAGAATCGATTTGTGAAAACCAATAAAGTAGATGCCAAACTGGATTATTACTATATGGTAACGCCAAAAAGCAACATCAATATTACCCTTGGAAATACATTTTCGTATCAGGATTTTAACTCTCACATTTTTCAGATTTTAGACAATGGTACTAAAAATGACCTGAACGATCCGGGAAATAACAACCAGGTAAAGTACAATTTTAACGATGCCTTTCTGGGGGTTCATTACAAGATACTGGCAGGGAAATTTACCCTGACACCGGGGGTGAGTGTGCATACTTACAACATGAAAAACACCCAATCCGGTACAGATTATTCGCAGAACTTCATCAAAGTACTGCCTGATTTTTTTGCCCTGTATCAAATCAAAAAATCAGAAACGCTGACCTATAATTTTGCTTTGTCGAACGATTTTACCGATATCAATCAGTTGGCTTCGGGTTATGTTTTGTCTGATTACAGCAGTTTGTTCCGAGGGAATCGTTATCTGGAGAATGCAACCTCACAGGTACATTCGCTGCGTTATTTCAAATACAATATGTTTAATTTTGAGAACATTTTTGCCAACGCAACTTACACTAAAAAAGTCGATGCGATTAAAACGAAAGCAAATTTTGAAGGAATTAATCAGTCCTCGTCGCCGTATAATTCCAATCTGGCCGATGAAACTTTTACCGGAATGGGGAATTACGGACGTTCTTTCCTGAAAAACTATAAAGCTTCGGTAAATGCCAGCTTCAATTGGTCAAAATTCAATAACATTCAGAACAACGTACTGGCCACTACCGAAAGTTTTAGTCAAAGTTATACCGTAAGAGCTTCAACAAACTATAAAAACTTTCCGAACATCGAATTTGGATATAACGCACTAATTAACAAATACAGCGGCTCAACCTTTTATACAGATAAGCCTTTTGCAAGATTGGATTATTACTTTCTGGACAGCTTTTCGTTTGTTTCAGAATATGAGTTTTACCACTACTACAATGGCAATAAAACGGTGGACAACGAATATGATTTTTTGAGTGCCAGTTTAATTTATCAAAAAAAGGACAGCAAATGGGAGTATAAAATCGCGGCTACTAACCTTTTAAATACAAAATACCTCAATGATGACAGCTTCTCACAGTTTTCTACAAGGGTTTCTCAATATACGGTACAGCCCCGTTACATCATCTTTTCGATGAAATATAATTTATAGTATTTTAAGTACAAAGTATGGACTTTCAGTACTCATTTTAATTAGAATACGGTATCTTTGCGCGCGATATTAACAACCAAAATTTTGAACATGCGCAATTTTACATGGAGTTTTTTAATGTTTTTTTGTTTCATTTTTACTTCTTTTTCTCAAACAAAAATGGTTGAAAAAGGAACTTATCTTTCCGCCAATAAAGGTCAGAACATCAAACTGAATTTGTTAGAGAATAACAAATACGAATTGGTTTTTTACTCCGGCGATTATAAGATAAAGGGAGATTCGGTATTATTTACTCCAATTGACAAGTTTGAAAGTGGTTTTGATCTTGCTTTTAAAAATGATAAAAAGGCCAAAAAAGTTAAAATTAAATTTATTAATCCTTCCTTTTATTCCTTTTTTATTGGTTCGCAAAACGGATCGAATGAGGTTAAGTACCAACGATTATCAGATATTTGGAGCCAGGAAAATACAGACAGTGCCAGCCCTGACGCTGAATTTGAAATTGACCGTGCAGATTACCTGTATCTGGTTTGCGAAGATTACAAGGGAGAAAGTAAAATTTCGAAATTTGCTTTGCCAAAAGAAGTTTCAGAAGTGACTATCAACTACCAACCCGATCTTTTTGCGGATTTGAATATTGTCGGTTTCTTTAATAAAAATACCAATGAACTTATGGTTTCGGAGAGGCCCGGAAAGGATCCGTTAGTTTTTGTTAACGAAAAAGATGCCCTGCCTGAAAGAATGTCAAAAGTAGTTCCGCTGGAAATTAAGAGTATAGTAAATTGGACTTATCCGGGGAAAGAGATTGCAGAGAGTGAAGTGTATGCCGTAGTCGATTCTGCTGCTACAGCGGCTGATTCTTCTTTTGTTCTTGAAAAATATGATTTTAAACTTAAAGTCGAGAACAATCTTAAAAGCGCCCTTTCGGCAACTAAAGAAAGTAAAACTAAATTTCAGGTCGTTGTAATTGACAGCAAAAATGCTTCAGCAAAAACTGATTTTGAAGCGGCTGTAAAAGATCAGGAAACGCAGCTTGCCTATACGATGTATGATTCCTATCATCCGGAATATGATTTGTACAACTATTATTTGACTACAGCCGAAGATAAAAAATGGCTGAAAACAAACAAAATTACAGATACACCGGTTATTGTTGTTTTGGATTCCAACGGTGAAGTTTTAGCCTCTGCAAAAGCTAGTTTAAAGGAAAAACAATATCACTTTAACTATTATGATGATTTTTATAAAAAACTGCAAAGAACCTCAGGGTTATTGGCCTTTAATAAAACCGTGAAAAATAAAAAGTCAAATGATACTGATTTTATTCAGGCTTTTAATAAATTGGCAGTTCTGGAAACACCATACGATTATGATGTGGAATCCGCAGCTGATGAAAATCCTGCTGAATTTAAGTTCGTGAGTACTGTTTTAGATAAAAAAGAAGTGGCTCAAATCTGGAAAAAACTAATTGAAACCCATCAAAAAGATACAAAACCGAACATGTATCTGGTAGAAACTATTTTGAAAGAAATCAAAAATCAGGGATTCTCTAAGCAATTTTTTAGCGAGGATAGGGTTTTAAATGATGCAGATTTTCTTTCGATAGACTATTTAATCAAACATTATGATGCTATTGATACCGAGCGTCTGACTTTCAATGTTAAAGAAGGAGAAACACATTTAATTGGCAGTTTGAATACTGAAATTGCGCTTGCATTGCAGCAAAATCAATATGTTTATGAAAATGATGCATTGGCAGAAAAAAAGAATGACAAAACGATTGCGGTCTATAAAAAGCTAATAAATGCAGGAAAAGGAAACTTTGAGTGTTATCAAAATTACTTTACCTATTTAGCTGAGGTAGTAGATACAGATGGTTCCAATACCAATTATTTGAAAGAATTCACTACCTATTTCAAGACAAATTTAGCAACAGATAAAGGAAGTGCGATTGAAAAATTAGACGAAATGTTTGCATCGATTGATCCTAATTCTCAATATTCTTATAACGGATGGAATTCATTTAAAGAATACCATTCGAACTTATGTAATTCGGCGGCATGGACAGTGGTTTCAAAGCCAGGAAATACCGGTTTTATGAAATCAGCAATTGGCTGGTCTGAATACAGTTTGGCAGTGACTAAAAACAATCCGTACTATTTGGATACTTTGGCGCAGTTGTACTATAAAGACGGGCAAAAAGAAAAAGCAATACAGACTCAGCTTTTAGCCACTAAATATTTAAATAGTGATGTCGCAGAAGAAACAGCGAGCGAAATCAGAGAGACCTTAACAAAAATGCAAAACGGAACTTATTAAAATCGAAGTCTTTCGAAAAGCAATACCCCCGACAGTTTCCAGGAACTGTCGGGGGTATTTTTTTATTTTTTAATTTGTACCAGTACGTTTATCATATAGCGATTTACGGTTTTCTTGTTGTCTTTAATTTTGCCATTGGCGCTGAGGTACGTAATCAGAATTTTGTATTTTGAAGTTTGCACCTCCTGCGTTATTTTTTTGTCATACACCTGATTTCGTTTGAAGTCAGGAGTTGCATTAATAAAATCAACAATTTTTAACGGAATGTTTTCTTTGTTAATCTCTAAGTTTAATCCGTAATCTTCTACCGTAGATTTAAGAGAATAGCTTTTATTCTCAATTTTTACGCAATCATGACATTCATAAGGGTTGTCACTAGAGAGGTCAACAGAAAAGTCATATTCATGAATATTGATCACTTTGTCTTGCTGGTAATAAAAGTAAAACGAATCATTGATTTGTTCTTCTCTGGCATATTCTGACTGATATTCATAACCTAAAGCTTCCATGATTTCATAATCGCTTGGGTCTTTCTCTTTTTTAAGGAGGGCATCCAGCTTGGTTTTGGCATAGGGAACCATGATTTCAACACCATAATTGCGCTCTAAAAAAGAAACAATACTGCTTAGATCCTGTTGTTGTTCGAAATTCAGTTTTTTAGCGGTCTTGTTTTGCATATAACTTTCAAAGCGGGCCAGCTGACTGTATTTCGAAATCGAATTGGCGCTTTGTGGTCCGGCTATAGAAAACAAGCCTGCGAGGCATAAACTTATCGGAATGAACTTTATTTTAGGATGCTTTTGAATGAGGAAATACCCCACAACAACGGATAACCATACCGACATTAACAGTACATAATAGCGTTCATGTGTAAAACCATACAGATTGATTCGGTACAAAATGGCCCAAAAAAGCAATATTAATAACGGAATTAATAAAAAATAAAACCATCGGTTAAAAGTTCGCATCCAGAGATTAGCTGTTTCGGTTGCAATGGGATGAACCAATAAAAAAGATAAGATCCCGAAAATAGCAAATACCAAAACAAGATAGGAAACCCAGCCCACAGGCAAGGAAAAGGTGAGCAGAATTTTTGCTTCATAACAAATTAAAATCACCAGATAAAGACTAATCAGGGGCAACAATACAAATTGAGTGAAGTTTTTTAGTCCTTTAGGGTAATTCAAAACCAGAGGAGCCGCGCTGTTGTTGGTTTCCGGAACTCCGCTTAAAAAGAACGTGGTATTGAAAATACCGGCGATCACAAAAAAGACATGCATATAAATACGATCGTAAAAATCAATATTGAAGAGCTTGTCAACCGCTAAAATCGCCAATGCCAAACCCGAATAAAGTACTACGCTATACAAACCGGCGGTTAGAATTCTAAGAAAAAGCTGTTTGTTGAATTCCCAAAACTCATCCTGATTGTAAGCTCTTGGTAGGAAACCGGCGAACGAAACCAACAAATGAAACACAATATTCAGAACCATAAACTGCTGTATTTCGACATCTGTGGTGTACTTGTGAAAAGTATTGACAAATAGAAAAACAAGGCTTCCAAGAGCAATACTAAGGGCAAAACGCAGGAAATTATTTTTTTTAGCAGCCAGAAAAAACAGGCTAATAGAAAGAAACAAAACCAGACCTAAAGAGCAGCTCATTAAAACTTTTTCATAGAGTTCTTTGTTGGGATTGTTGTAATTTCCTTCGCTAAGAATTATGGCAAAGACAGTTCCTAAAATGGCGGTTAATATTTCTAAAGGAAATCGAAGAATTGTTTTCAGCGTTGCGTTCAGAACGTTTTGTAACGATGGGAGTTTACTCATTTTTTTATCAGTTATTTTGTACTAAGGAAAGTAAATTGTAAGAGATAAACAAATAAAAATCGCAATGCTGAAAAAATGAGGAGGGCATTTTACCGATTTTGCATTTCAGTAATGTTTAAGAGGCTGAGCCGCTTTTTATTCTCTATAAATCACTAAGTTTGGAATACTAAATTTAAAACGTATGAAAAATAAAATGATCCTCGTTTTGATTGCTTACGGAGGAGTAGTTTTTTCGCAGGCGATTAAAAAACCTTTAGTTTCAGCAATTACAGATAAAGACCTAAAAACCGATATGTACCAAATGGCCGGTGATCACTTTAACGGTCGTGAAGCAGGAACTTTAGACGAATTAAAAGTATCCATGTGGCTGGCCAATAAGGCCAAAGAAGCAGGAATGGCTCCGGCAGGTGATGACGGAACTTATTTTCAGTTTTTTGATTTGTACAGGCATCAGGTGACGCCCAATACAAAATTTAAAATTGGACAAAAAGAATACAAATTGTGGAAAGATGTTTTAGTAGCCGAAACCACGAACATTAAAGTAGAAGCGCCATTGCTTTATTTAGGCGCAGCCACTAAAGGAGAAATTGAAAAAGCCGATATCAAAGGAAAAGCAGTTGTATTACTGGCTTCCAAAGAAGGTATTGCCGACGATATTTCGCTTTTTGACAGACGTTATCCGGGTCTGGTTCGAAACAAATACTACGATCTTGTAGTCAAAAAAGGAGCAACAGCCCTGATTATGGTTGCTGATGAGCTGGCAGAACAAAGCTGGTCTCAGGTGGAACCGCAAATGACAAGAGGAATCTATGGAATTGAAGGTTTCCGTGATAAAATTGGTGCGACTATGCCTGTTTTCTGGGTGCACAACGATCAATTGGAATATCTGAAAAGTACCAAAGATCTTTTGTCGACAGAAGTAATTTCAGAAACCTATAAATACCCTTCGGTGAATGTTGTGGGTAAAATTGAAGGAACTGATCCAAAATTAAAAAATGAATATGTTCTTTTTAGCGGACATCAGGATCACGACGGGGTAAGACAAAAGTACGGACAGGATTCTATTTACAATGGAGCTGATGATAATGCGAGTACCTGCGTTGCCATGCTGGCCATTGCAAGAGCCTATAAAAAGCAACCTGGAAAAAGAACTTCCTTGTTTGTTTTCCACGGTTCAGAAGAGCGCGGTTTGTTAGGGTCAAGATGGTATGCCTCGCATCCAACAGTTCCTGAAAAAGACATTGTAGCGGTATTAAACGGAGATATGATTGGAAGAAACAACGTCAATCAGGCGGCTCTTTTAGGGTCAAGTTCTCCCCATGAAAACTCTTCCGATTTAGTGGCTATTGCCAAAAAAGCAAACGATGAAGGACCTAAATTTGACTTAGATAAACTTTGGGACAGACCGGAACATCCGGAGTATTTTTATTTCCGTTCTGATCATTTGCCTTACGCCAGAAAAGGAATTCCATCTGTTTTTTACACCAGTGTTTTACACAGTCAGTATCATACTCCTATGGACGAGTCTGAAAACATCGACTTCGTGAAATTGCACAAAATGACCGAATGGATCTACCGTACAGGCTGGATTTTATCGAATGATGCAGGTCGTCCTAAGACCTTGCCAAACGTACAATTAGAGCGTTAGGGAATAGTGGTTTGCGTTGAGTTTTAGACACGGATGACGCAGATTCGCTATCGCGAAAACGCGGATAAAAACGGATTTTTTCTTGATTTTTTAACTAGAAAAGAACTCAAAAAAGGCTTTCTAAAATTTAAGAAAGCCTTTCGTATTTTTAGCTAATTCAATAGTTTTTAAATAGTAAATCAGTTTTTATCAGCGTTTTTATGAAGTAAATCCGCGTCATCTGCGTTAAAATATAAAGTTGCTTTTGTCGAATAATATAGGTTAAAATAAAAAAACCGATTTCTAAAAATAGAAACCGGTTTTTTTTATGCTTAAGATAAATAGTTGTCTAAAAATCTAAGTTAGTCTGATAAGCTAGGATTTATAATCCGAAAGCAGCTTTTACCTGATCAACGAAATCAAGTTTTTCCCAGGTAAACAATTCAACAGTAACTGTTTTTTCGTTTCCACCCGGAGCAGAGAAAGTTTTAGTTACCGTTTCTGGTTTACGTCCCATGTGTCCGTAAGCTGCAGTTTCGCTGTAAATAGGGTTTCTCAATTTCAAACGTTGCTCGATAAAGTAAGGACGCATATCAAAAATAGCCTCTACTTTTTTAGCGATTTCACCGTTGGTTAAGTTTATTTTAGAAGTTCCGTAAGTATCAATAAAGATACCCATTGGTTCAGCAACTCCAATTGCGTACGAAACCTGTACTAAAATCTCGTCAGCAACACCTGCTGCTACTAAGTTTTTAGCGATATGACGTGTTGCATAAGCAGCACTTCTGTCTACTTTACTTGGATCTTTTCCAGAGAATGCACCACCACCGTGAGCACCTTTTCCACCGTAAGTATCCACAATGATTTTTCTTCCTGTTAAACCAGTATCTCCGTGAGGTCCTCCAATAACGAATTTCCCTGTTGGATTGATATGGTAGTTGATTTTATCATTGAATAAATGCGCGTGAGCTGGATTTTTAGCAATGATTCTTGGAATCAAAATTTCGATAATATCTTTTTTGATTTTAGCCAGCATTGTAGCTTCTTCGTCAAAATCATCGTGTTGAGTTGAGATTACAATCGCATCAATACGAGTTGGTTTATTGTCGTCGCTATATTCTAAAGTTACCTGTGATTTAGCATCAGGGCGTAAATAAGTGATTTCCTTATTTTCACGTCTCAGGATAGCTAACTCCTGTAATAATTTATGAGACAAATCAAGTGCCAATGGCATGAAGTTTTCGGTTTCGTTTGTAGCGTAACCAAACATCATTCCCTGGTCTCCAGCACCTTGCTCTTCCGGCTTAGCTCTGTCAACTCCTTGATTAATATCTGCTGATTGCTCATGAATTGCCGAAAGAATTCCACAAGAATTAGCCTCAAACATATATTCGCTTTTCGTATATCCAATTTTACGGATTACTTCGCGAGCAATTTGCTGCACATCAAGATAAGTATTCGATTTTACTTCACCAGCTAAAATTACCTGACCTGTAGTAACCAGAGTTTCACAAGCTACTTTTGAGTCAGCATCAAATGCCAAAAAGTTATCAATTAATGCATCCGAAATTTGATCTGCAACTTTGTCTGGATGCCCTTCACTAACAGATTCTGACGTAAATAAATAAGCCATAATAATTTATTAAATTAAAATTAAGCGAGAAAAAATAATTGCTAAAAAGGGCTAAAGGAGAATTTCTGCTTTAGCATTTTTTACTACCGAAATCAATGTTTCAGTACCCATAACGAACCGTTTCATTATGAAGAGGTTGCAATCAGTTCAAATTTTTCCTCTGTATTCGCGTGCAAAGGTATAAAACCATTTTGATTTGCAAATTAAACTTTTGATTTTTTTGATTTTATAAGCAGAAATTTAACATAACATACTATTTTGATAGGGTAATAGAAATTATTTCTGTTTTTGTTTGGCTGATTGAAAAATAGTTCGCAAATTTGCCCCATCAAAACAAAACAAGAAATGAAATTAACAATTTGCAATATGTCATGTATGATGCCGGAGCCTTCCGCAGAGACGCTGTTGTAGTTTTTTTTTAAAATATACATATAGAACCTCTGCCATTCGCAGGGGTTTTTTTGTTTCAAAAAGAAACCAAATTGTAAATCACTTTTTAAGTCAGAAAACAATATAAACCAGAAGAAAGTAATGAAAAAAAATGTAGTATTAGCTTTAGGTCTTTTGACATTCTCGGGTATTTATGCACAGGAAAATAAAAAAGAGCAGGACAGTTTAAAGAATAATGAACTGACCGAGGTGACCATTGTAGGATCACGCAGTAAAAACAGAGTAAAAACAGATGTACCAGTTCCGGTTGATGTTTTTAATATTTCCGAAATAACTAAAGGAGCACCGCAAACCAGCGTGACCCAAATTTTAAATTATGTTGCACCTTCTTTTACCAGTAATGCAACTTCTACGGCTGATGCTACAGATCACGTTGACCCTGCACAGTTAAGAGGTTTAGGGCCAGATCAGGTTTTAATTCTGGTAAACGGAAAACGAAGACACACCAGTGCATTAGTAAACATTAACGGTTCGCCGGGAAGAGGATCGGTAGGAACAGATTTAAATGCGATACCTTCCTTTGCTATCGAGAGAATCGAAGTTTTGCGCGATGGTGCAGCGGCTCAGTACGGTTCAGATGCTATTGCGGGAGTTATTAATATAGTGCTGAAAAAGAATGCCAACTATCT
This sequence comes from Flavobacterium sp. N502536, assembly GCF_025947345.1. Taxonomy (NCBI): domain Bacteria; kingdom Pseudomonadati; phylum Bacteroidota; class Flavobacteriia; order Flavobacteriales; family Flavobacteriaceae; genus Flavobacterium; species Flavobacterium sp. N502536. The sequence continues at coordinate 2,253,618 of NZ_CP110011.1, forward strand.
TTCAGGAGACATACAGTATGGTACGAACTTATCTTCGGGATCAAATAACTTTAAAGGAGGAGCCGACGGTCAAAATCTGCAAGTTGATTTAAATTACGGAACTTCCCTGGGTAAAGCAGGTAGTTATTTAAATGTTACCGGTAGCGCTGTGACCAGACAGGCAACGAGTCGTGCGGGAATTAGAAGCAATGCAATTTTTAATGCTTATAACGCTGTCGAAAACAGAGCGGCTCAGGATGGAGTGCATATTAATTCCTTCTTTAGCAATATTAACAACACGACCAATTCGGCACAAATTCTGAATTCGTTGAAACAGTATGCGCCAAAAGTTGGTTATTTTACACCGGCACAGCAAAGTGCCATTGCGTCGGCTGGGACTATTGCGCAAATGCAAACTGCTTTGAATTTTGATACAACGAACAATGAATTGGCGTACAGAGGTCAGGAAAGAAGCGACTATAACATGAGTGTGGGACAGTCTGAATTGGCATCGGGGCAATTGTATTACAATACAAAATATCCATTGACCGAAACGACATCATTGTACTCTTTTGGAGGGCTTTCCTATAGAAATGGTAAATCGTATGCTTTTAACAGGCTTCCAAACGGTTCCGGAACCTTCACGCAGGTGTACCAGAACGGATTTTTACCGGAAATAGAATCTTCGATTTTAGACGCTTCTGCGGCGGTTGGAGCTACGACAGAATTATTTGGTTTTGATACAGATATCAGTACAAACCTTGGAACAAACTCTTTTAAATATGATGTGAACAATACTATTAATGCTACTTTGGGAACCAATTCGGCTTCCAATTTTTATGCCGGTAAAGTTTCGTTTTTGCAAAGTACAACCAACTTGGATTTAAGTAAAAAGTACGATGTTTTAAATGGACTGAACGTTGCCTTTGGTGGAGAATTCAGATATGAAAATTATAAGATTCAACAAGGAGAAGAAGCTTCTTATGGATTGTATGACACCAACGGAAATTTGGTTCCCGGAATTTTACCAAGCAATTCACCTTTAATAGTAACCGACTTTTTTGGAAACAAACGAGGAGCAGGAGCACAAGGATTTTCAGGATTTCAGCCTTCAGATGCTAAAGTTAAAGATAGAAAAAGTGGTGCAGCTTATGTTGATTTAGAGCTAAATGCAACCGAAAACTGGCTTATAAACGGAGCAGCGCGTTACGAGAACTATTCTGATTTTGGAAGTACGGTTACCTTTAAACTGGCCTCTCTTTTAAAATTGACTGACAATATCAACTGGAGAGTTTCAGGACAAACAGGTTTTAGAGCTCCTTCTTTACAGCAAAAGTATTTTGAAAGCAGTTCAACTCAGTTCATAAACGGTTCGCCTTATCAGGTGGGTTATTTCACAAACGATTCGCAAGCGGCCAAAAGTATTGGAGTTGAAAACTTAAAAGCGGAGAAATCAAAAAGCATCAGTACAGGATTTACATTTAAAATTCCTGAAGCAAACATTACCATTGCAACAGATGCTTATTTTACCAGAATCGACGACAGAGTGGTGCTTACAGGACAGTATGCCAGACCAACAGATGCGCAGATAAGTGGAGCAACATCGCCGGAACAAAAAGATGCTTTGACCTTATTTCAACAAGCATTTGACTTAAAAGGAGTTGAAAGAGCTTCCTTCTGGACCAATGGAATCAACTCGGAGACTAAAGGTATTGATGTTGTAATTTCACATAAATACAATGTTATTCCCGATTTCACCATCAGAAACGATTTTGCATTGAGCTACAATACCACCAAAAGAGTAGGAGAGTTAAATGTTCCGCAATCGATCATTAATGCAGGTGGAGAGCCTTTTAAATATTCGTTCTTTCCGGAGTCAAGCCGAATTTATTTAGAAGAAGCTATTCCGAAACTAAAAGCCAATTTAATGACGACCTTCAGCATTAAAAAACTGGACATTTATTTAAGAAACAGTTATTTCGGAGCCGTTACAGATCCGGGAGCAACAGATGTAAATTTAGACGGATCATCTTCTGTTTACGAACATCCGGAATACAGCGCAAAACTGGTGACCGATTTGTCTTTTGGATATCAGATTAACGAGAAATTCAGATTCACAGTTGGTTTTAATAATATAGGTGATGTGTATCCGGACCGAAATAATCCTGCAACACCGGCTTTTACTAATACAACACCAACCTTATCGCCAGCGCCAAGTACAGATTTAAGCAATGCCAATCAGTTTGCTTATTCCAGAGCAGTATCCCAATTTGGATTGAACGGAAGATTTGGTTTTGCACGTTTAAGTTTTAAATTCTAAAATATAAGAATTAAGATTGGCCACAGATTGTACAGATTAAACAGATTTGTTTTATTCTTTGATTTGTGGCTAATTTTTTAAAGAGATACGAATGATTTTATAGTGCGTAGCTTCGGTATTAAGCTGAACAGGGAAATAAAAACCTGTGTTAATTTGTTTAATCTGTGATTATTTTTCTAGCGTAAGACCAGCATTCACAATGGGTAATAAAAATTTTACATTAAATATCACTATTTAATTTGGTAGTTCAGAAAATACTTATTACATTTACTCTATAGAATTAGTCGAATTAAAAAAAGCATTAATTTTAAATCAAATAAAAATGAAAACAATAGCAAATAGTATGATGATGTGTTGTGAGATGATGCAAATGTGCATCCCAAATTGCTATTGCCAAAAGTGAAAGAGTGAATCTTTGTTATAGTTAGAACTATAAGCCCTTTTGGTCGCCATCCGAAAGGGCTTTTTTTAATGCTGAAACTAAAACGAAGATCATGAAAACACTACATATTATATTAAGAGAGATTGTATACCGATTGAAAACAGATTTTAAACGATTTGCAGGGATACTTAAAAACAAAAAAGCAAATGCAGTTAAAATAAAAGGAGAGTTGTATTCGAGTGAGTCAAACTCCCTGCTCTTTCAAATGTATTTACACGAAGAAGAAGATCTTTTTATATGAGATAAAAAACGACTTAAGAAATCAATAATAAACCAAAAGCTATTCACAATATCTAAAACTAAGAAATCATGAGCACACAAAAATTTGCCACAAACGCACTACACGCAGGACACGATGTTACTAAAAATGCAGGAACCAGAGCAGTTCCAATTTACCAGACCTCCTCGTATGTTTTTAACAATTCAGATCACGCAGCCAATTTGTTTGGTCTTGCTGAAGCCGGATTCATTTACACCCGATTGAACAATCCGACAAACGATGTTTTAGAACAACGTCTTGCAGCGCTTGAAGGCGGAATTGGGGCAGTAGTTACAGCCTCAGGAGCCTCGGCAATTTCGACTGCTTTACTGACTTTGCTAAAAGCAGGAGATCACATTGTGGCTTCGAACAGTTTATATGGAGGGACTTATAATTTACTGAGCGTAACTTTACCTCGTTTAGGGATTACAACCACCTTTGTAGACCCTTCAAAACCTGAGAACTTTACCAAAGCAGCCAAAGAAAATACACGTGCTTTTTTTGTAGAATCTTTAGGAAATCCAAAATTAGATGTACTAGACCTGAAAGGGATTTCAGCAGAAGCTAAAAACTTTAAAGTTCCTTTTATTGTTGACAATACAGTGGCAACACCTTATTTGTTAAACCCAATCGAATACGGAGCTAATATTGTCATTCACTCCCTAACCAAATATATTTCAGGAAACGGAACTTCATTAGGAGGCGCCATTATCGATGCCGGAACTTTTGACTGGGCCAACGGTAAATTTCCTGAATTTACAGAACCTTCCCCAGGATACCATGGCTTGGTGTATCACGAAGCTTTAGGAAATGCAGCTTTCATAGCAAAAGCCAGAATCGAAGGTTTACGTGATTTTGGCGCGGCTCTGAGTCCGTTTAATGCTTTTCAAATCATACAGGGCTTAGAAACCTTACCAATCCGAATTCAGAAACACAGTGAAAATGCGCTGGCATTGGCTTCGTGGTTAGAAGAACAGGAAGAAGTAGCCTGGGTAAATTATCCGGGATTAAAAACCAATAAGTATTACGACTTGTCACGACAGTACTTACCAAAAGGACAAAGTGGGGTAGTTACTTTTGGATTAAAAGGCGGTTTCGAAGCAGCCAAAAAAGTAGTAGACGAAACAAAACTCTTCTCGCTTTTGGCCAACATTGGTGATACAAAATCATTAATCATTCATCCCGCAAGTACAACGCACCAGCAATTGTCGGATGCGGAACAATTAGAAACGGGAGTTTCAAAAGATCTGGTGCGACTTTCTGTCGGACTGGAAGATATCGAGGATTTAATAGCTGATCTGCAAACTGTTTTTGCAAGCGTGACCCAGTCACAATACAGCATTAATAAAAACTAGGTTTTTTTGTTTTTTGTTTGAAAAATTGCCTTTAGCAGCGTGAGTTCTGCTAGAGGTGATTTTTTATAAAAAGTAAATCAGTATAAAAATTTTTAAATCCTATTAAGTAATACAGATCAACTTGAGGAAAACCGGAGCGTAACGCAAGGCTTTACAGTTACATGTATCACTTATAGGATTTGAAAAATTAAAAATTAAAAATTATGTCAAAGCTTAAAATAAATATCATCCTTTTTGGAATTGGAAATATCGGAAGTACTTTGATCAATCAAATTATCGAAAGTCAGGAGTTTTTTCTCGAAAGTAAAAACATCGATTTTCATTTTCCGATTATCACAAATTCAACAGTAGCTTTTTTCGAGAAAGAAGGCGTAGGATATGCCTGGGAAACCAATTTTCTGGAACTGGCAGTGCCTTTTAAAGTGCAGGATATTATTGAATTTGCTAAAGAAAATGAATTTGAGAACTTAATTGCCGTAGATGCTACTGCTAGTGATGAATTAATACATCATTACAATACCTTGATCGAAAACGGATTTAATATAGTAGCGGTAAATAAAAAAGCCAATACATTGCCGATTGATTTGTATAAAGAGATCAGAGCAAACCTTAAAAAGTACGACAAAGAGTTTTTGTATGAAACATCAGTGGATACCGGTTTCCCGGTTTTACAAACCTTAAGAGATTTGTATTATTCGGGTGAAAAAATCACCAAGATCCGGGGTGTTTTTTCAGATAACCTGAGTTATGTATTCAATCGGTTTGCCAACGAAGACACCTCTTTCTCTTCTTTGTTGAAAGATGCAAGTTTGCTTGGATTGATGCGTTCAACGTTTAAAGAAGACCTGTCCGGAAATGACACCGCCAGAAAATTACTGATTCTCACGAGGGAAATCGGAAAAGATTTTGAGCTCTCGGATATAAAAATCAATTCGCTTATACAAGAAGAACATCTGGAGCAAAATGGTATTCTGAATAAAGAAGCGGTCGACAGATCGTTTAAAATTGCTAAAATTAGCCAGGCTGATAATAATGTTCTGCGTTATGTAGGTGAATTTGATGTGGTAAAAAACACCTTAGAAGTGAAACTGGTTTCAGAGCCCGTTTCGTCAGCAATAGGTCAACTGAAAGGATCAGACACCATTTTTGAAATTTATACGCAATCGTACGCAGCTGTTCCAATCGTAATTCAAAGTGCTTCGGCATGTAAACAAGCCATTTCGAGAGGAGTAATTACAGACATTTTGAAAGTAGCTGAAAAAATCAAAAACAAAGAAGCAGTCTGGCTGTAAGTGGTTCCAAAATAATAGTAAGTTGTTCTTTGATATAATGAAACAGGAAAGTTTTTTGTGTTATTTTTTGTAAGATTTATCTTTTAAATTTGACAATGTTAATTTTGTAAGATGTTTTTTAACGGAAAAAAGCCGTTTTTTAACGTTTTTTGGGATTAAATTGTTGATCCCCACTTGTATAATTGAGAAAATATTCGCAAATTTGTAAGACTTCAAAACTAAAGAAAGAATAAATTTAGTATACTGAGTAAAAGTGATGCCGATTGAAACAAAAATGGAATAGATTTTGTTTTTGGCTGATCTAAAAAAGAGAGTAAATTAAAAATATTTTGAGAGTTTAAGGAAGTTTATTAAAATAGAAAAAATGCAAGAATTTTTTAAAATAGCAATCACGTCCCAGATGAATAAGTCCCTACAGATGAATAAGATGTTTAACGTCGCACGTATTTGTGTACGCGTCTGTTGATACTAAAAGTATATATAAGTTATAAAAACTTAAACCCTTTTGGTATTCAAACCCAAAAGGGTTTTTTTATTCCATTTGGTTACGATAACAAAGAGATAAACATAAAATAAAGATAATAATACGCAAACTAACATAAACTTAAATATCATGAGCACACTAAACTACTTAACAAAGACTTTTTCAACATTGAAAAACATTAGAGCTAGAAGAAACAATCCGCCACCACCAACAAATGAATTGGTACATCCGAGATTCGGAATGACTGAGACAGATAAAAAAGTGGAGAAAAAAAATCCGGACTCATTATTGTTTTTGATGTATTCAAAAGAGAATGAAACGCTTTTTATCTAAATCGGGAAGCATCATAAAATAGGGGGAAACCTGCTTAATTTTACTGGGCAAATTGTTCGGTAATTTTTTGCGTACACTAGTTTTTGTTTGAATTATGTTTAAGAAATTGAGGAATCAGTTTCGATAAAATTTGTTTGTTTGAGAAATTAGTAGTTAATTTGCACCTTTAAGTTCAAAAACGTATTGAAATGTTATAAAGAAAGGACGAGGGATTAGACCCGATGAATCCTTAGCAACCCTTCGTTAATTCGAAGAAGGTGCTGCATTCTACCACGCCCAAACGTGGAAAGATAACAACAAGAAATTTTCTGGTTTCACTCTAGACTTTCTTTCTAATATTTCCACATACAAATCAAAAATAAAAAGATTTGAAATTGGAAAATATACCAAGTCCCATTATAATTCAGGAATTCATCACCGAAAGTGGTGTGTCCTATCCATCATTACCCTTAAGTTTTACACTTTCCGGTTTACCATTATTTAGCGCGCCTATAGTTTTGGTCAATCATGCTTTAACAGGAAATGCTGAGGTCACCGGTGCAAATGGCTGGTGGAATGACCTCATTGGTGAAGACAAAACCATCGATACCCATAAATTTACCGTACTGGCTTTTAATGTACCCGGAAACGGAAATGATTCGTTTATCATCGAAAACTATCAGGATTTCACCACCAGAGATATTGCCCGCATTTTTATTAAAGGTTTAGAACTTTTAAATATTCACCAATTGCACACCATCATTGGAGGTTCGGTTGGCGGAGGCATCGCCTGGGAAATACTTGCATTAGAACCTAACATTACTCAAAACCTAATTCCCATTGCAACAGATTGGAAGTCGACCGACTGGATGATCGCCAATTGCTATTTACAAGAACAAATTTTGAATAATTCTTCAAAACCTATTGAGGATGCCAGAATTCATGCAATGTTGTGTTACAGGTCCCCTGAATCATTCAAAGAGAAATTTCAACGTACCATTAATGCCAATCGCCCGGTTTTTAATATTGAAAGCTGGCTGGCACATCACGGCGAAAAACTACAAAAAAGATACCAATTGGCTTCGTACAAACTCATGAACCAATTGCTAAAAACCATAGACATCACCAGAAACAGAGAAGATTTCGAGACTTTGTTATCCAAAACAGACGCCGCGATTCACATTGTCGGAATCAATTCGGATTTGTTTTTTATACCCAAAGAAAATCGGGAGACTTATCAGGAATTAAAAAAGTTCAAAGACAATGTTTTTTACAGCGAAATAGATTCTGTTCACGGACATGATGCTTTTTTAATCGAGTACAAACAATTAGATCATTTACTTGCCGATATTTTTAAGGCAGAAACAATAGAAAAATAAAATGAAAATATTAAAATTTGGCGGTAAATCGTTATCAAACGGAGAAGGACTTAATAAAGTAGTTTCAATTATTACAGATAAAGTACAGCAAAACGAAAAAATTGCAGTAGTAGTTTCGGCTCGCGGAGATGCTACAGATGAGCTGGAATACATTTTAAAAATTGCGGCTAAAAACGGCAACTATAAACCCTTATTTGAGAATTTTAAAACGTACCAGGTTTCAGATTACCCTGAGGTAGATTTGTCCGAAGAATTTAATGTACTGGAGAAACTTTTCGAAGGAGTAAGTCTGATAGGAGATTACAGCAATAAAATCAAAGATCAGATTTTATCAAAAGGCGAGCTGCTTTCGGCTAAATTACTGACAGCTATTTTAATTGGAAAAGGGGTTCCTGCTAACTTTGTCGATTCAAGAGAATTGTTGAAAACCGATTCTAAATTTGGAGATGCACAGCCTTTGGAGCAGCTTTCTAAGAAAAATGTCATCAATTATTTCAAAGAACACAACGGCACAACAGTTAACATCGTAACCGGTTTTATCGGGTCTAACAATAACAACGATACGACCACTTTAGGAAGAAACGGCAGTAACTATACCGCATCGCTAATTGCGAATTATCTAAATGCCGAAGAGTTGCAAAACTTTACGCATGTTGACGGAATTTACACAGCAAATCCTGATTTGGTTGCCGATGCTAAAAAGATCGAATACCTGTCGTTTAATGAAGCCAACGAATTAGCCAATTTTGGAGCTACCATTTTACATGCTAAAACCATCATTCCATTGTTGGAAAAAAACATTCCGCTTCGTATTTTAAATACCTTTAATCATGAAAATCGCGGAACTTTGATTACCTCTGATTCTGCTAAAGAAGGAATTAAAACACTTTCTGTTTTAGAGAACGTTTCTTTGGTTAATCTTGAAGGTCGCGGATTATTGGGGAAATCGGGTGTAGATGCCCGAATTTTTAAAGTAATGGGCGATCATAACATCAGTGTGAGTATCATTTCACAAGGTTCTTCAGAGCGAGGCATTGGTCTTGTTGTAGCAACTGAGAAAGCTACTCTGGCCATGGTCGAACTGGAAAAAGAATTCGAAAATGATTTTTATTCCAAAGATGTAAATCAGATTACAGTAACCGATAATGTTTCAGTAATTTCGATTATCGGACAGGATTTGAGTACTTTCCATAAACCCTACACAGCATTAATCAAAAATAAAATTGTTCCGATTTTATTTAACAACACCGTTACGGGTAAAAACGTGAGTTTGGTGGTTAAAAAAACAGAACTGCATAAAGCTTTAAATGTAATTCACGGTGAGATTTTCGGAGTTTCCAAAAAAATCAACATTGCCATTATCGGTCACGGACTAGTGGGAGGAACTCTAATCAATCAGATTTTAGAATCGACTGCCGCTATCGAAAAACGAAAAGACGTGAGACTGAATGTTTTTGCAATTGCCAATTCAAAAAAGGTACTTTTAAACAAAAACGGAGTAAGTTCAAACTGGAAAACAGCTATTGATAAAGAAGGACTTGCGTATACCATTCAGGATATTATTGCTTATGCCAACCAACATCATCTAGAAAACTTAATCGCTATCGATAATACAGCGAGCGCTTCTTTTGTTGAGAATTATATTCCGTTGGTTGAGAGCAGTTTCGATCTGATCTCTTCTAATAAAGTGGCCAATACCCTGAGTTATGGATTTTATAAAGAATTGAGAAAAGCTTTAGCCGAAAATCAGAAGAATTATTTATACGAAACCAATGTTGGTGCGGGATTGCCATTGATTGATACCATTAAATTATTGCATCTTTCGGGAGAAAATATCACAAAAATAAAAGGAGTATTCTCCGGAACATTGAGTTATTTATTCAATAATTTTTCTGCAAAAGACGTTCCGTTTAGTGAAATTTTGCAGGAGGCCATTGATAACGGATATACAGAACCGGACCCTCGTGAGGATTTATGCGGAAATGATGTAGGAAGAAAATTATTGATTTTAGCGAGAGAACTGGACTTGCAGAATGAGTTTGAAGAAATTTCCATTCAGAACTTAATTCCGGAGCATTTGCGTGAAGGAAACGTTGGAGACTTCTTAACGAAATTGAAAGAGTTCGACCCGATTTATGAAAAAATAAAAGCCGATCAAAAGCCAAATCACGTATTAAGATACATTGGTGAATTGTCAGGAGATTTGCAAAACGATAAAGGAATTTTGGAAGTAAAATTAGTTTCAGTGCCTTCTGATACTGCCTTGGGCGGATTAAAAGGATCTGATTCTTTCTTCGAAATTTATACAGAATCTTACGGAGACCGTCCAATCGTAATTCAGGGAGCTGGTGCAGGCTCTGCTGTAACGGCGAGAGGAGTATTTGGTGACATTTTGAGATTATCAGATAAAGGGTAAGGATTTTAGAATTTAGATTGCAGATTTTAGAGTTTAGATTTCTGATTTGTAAGCCCACTTTGTCATTTCGACCGAAGGGAGAAATCACACAAGGAATTCCGCAACGAAGAATTCTAATCTTTGTCGACAATTTAATGTGATTTACTTCGTCTGTTCGCTATCGCTCGAGTCTCCTTACGTCGAAATGACAAAGATTGCAAAGAATAAAAAATAAAAAAAATAACAACACAATGAAAGTAACTTTGAACAGAGTAAACGACGCGTTTCATTTTAAACTTAAAAATGAACGTGGTCATGTAGTGGATGTTGACAGCAGAGCCGAATTTGGCGGAAGCGATTTAGGAGCAAGTCCAATGGAATTAGTATTAATGGGAGTTGCGGGATGCAGTGCTATTGATATGATTTCGATCTTAAAAAAGCAACGTCAGGAAATCACTTCTTTTAATGCTGAGGTAGAGGGAGAGCGTGTACAGGTTGGTGAAGCCAAACCTTTTAAAGAAATCAATGTGGTTTTTTATTTAGAAGGAGATGTTAACCCTGAAAAAGCACAGCGGGCTGCCCAGCTTTCTTTTGAGAAATATTGCTCGGTTTCTAAAACAATTGAGCCTACCGCTACAGTAAAATATAAAGTGGTACTGAACAACGAAGAATTAAAGTAATTTGATAATTAGTCAATTAGATAATTAGATAATTCTTTGATTTTTAATCACACAATGAAAATTCACATTAAACTTTAGTTGATGCACTGCGTTTTGCTTTGTGAATCTTTGTGAAATTTTATAAAAAAGCGAATTTGTGCTAATTAGTGGAATTCGTGTTAAACAAAAACAAAAAAATGAACACAGAAGAATTTGGTTTTGAAACCCAAGCCATCAGAACACAATTAGAAAGAAGCCAGTATTTAGAGCATTCGGTGCCATTATACTTATCGTCAAGTTTTGTATTTGAGGATGCCGAAGACATGAGAGCTTCTTTCACAGAAGAAAAAGAAAGAAATATTTACAGCCGTTTCAGCAATCCGAATACAACAGAATTTGTTGATAAAATTTGTAAAATGGAAGGAGCAGAAGCGGGTTATGCTTTTGCAACCGGAATGGCAGCCGTATATTCTACTTTTGCAGCCTTATTAAATTCAGGTGATCATATCGTGTCGGCGAGCAGTGTTTTTGGTTCGACACACGCTCTATTTATGACTTATTTTCCAAAATGGAACATCGAAACCTCTTATTTTGATATAACGAAGCCGGAAACAATCGAAGGATTCATTAAACCGAATACAAAAATTTTATACGCAGAGTCGCCTACAAATCCGGGTGTTGACGTGATCGATTTGCAGTTGCTGGGAGATCTTGCTAAAAAACACAATCTGATTTTAATTATTGACAACTGTTTTGCGACGCCTTATCTGCAGCAGCCTATAAAATTTGGAGCGCATTTGGTCGTACATTCAGCAACTAAACTGATTGATGGTCAGGGTAGAGTTTTAGGAGGAGTTACGGTTGGAAGTGAAGATTTGATCAGACAAATTTACCTGTTCTCCAGAAACACAGGTCCTGCTTTGTCTCCGTTTAATGCGTGGGTTTTGTCAAAAAGCTTAGAAACTTTGGCAATTCGTGTTGAAAAACACTGTGAAAACGCTTTAAAAGTAGCGGAGTTTTTAGAAGCGCACCCAAATGTACAAAGCATCAAATACCCATTCCTGAAATCACATCCTCAATACGAAATTGCCAAAAAGCAAATGAAATTGGGGGGGAATATTATTGCCTTTGAAATTAAAGGCGGAATTGAAGCCGGAAGAAAATTTTTAGATAAAATAAAATTGTGCTCCCTGTCGGCAAATATTGGCGATACGAGATCGATTGTGACGCATCCTGCTTCAACCACGCATAGTAAATTGTCTGAAGAAGATCAGCTGGCGGTTGGAATAACTCAGGGATTAGTACGTGTTTCTGTAGGTTTGGAAACGGTAGAAGATGTAATTGCCGATTTAAAACAGGCGCTAAGTTAAATTTTAGATTGATGATTTTAGATATTAGATTTCTGAAAACTGATATCTAAAATCATATCTTTTATATATGACTAAACCAAGACTAATCATTTTATCAGATTTATTTGGAGGTAAAGCCTCGGACTGGGTAAAAATCTATGCTGATTTATTAAAATCTGAATTTGAGATTCAGTATTATGATGTGCTTGAATTAGCCGGCATTAATGCTGATAACCTTGTCGAAAGCGATGTTCATGGTCAGCTTCTTAGCGGAGGAATGGATAGGGTAGTTGAGACTTTATTGAAATTAGAAAATGATAAAGTAACGGTTTTAGGATTTAGTATTGGAGGAACAATCGCCTGGAAAGCTTCTTTACAAGGATTGAACATTGTTCGTCTATTTGCTGTTTCTTCAACAAGATTGAGATACGAAACTGAAGCCCCAAATTGCAGTATAAAATTATATTTTGGAGAAGAAGATTCAAACAGACCGGACTCACAATGGTTTTTGGACTTGAATGTGGTCCATAAAATGATAAAAAAAGAGAATCATCAGCTATACAGAACGGAAAATAATGCGTTCTTGGTTTGCAATGATATTTTGAAAACTTTATTAAGATGACGGCCTTTAACTGAAAAAAAACAGTTAAAGGCCGTTTTTTATTGGGCTTCATTTAAACTATACTAATTTAGTAGAATTTAAATTTTCGTTCTATTACTATTCTCATTTAAAAAGTTTATTTTTGTGGCAGAAAAACAAGACGATTGTTGTTTTAGATCAAGACTAAAATTAGCAATCCGCAATTAAAATAGATATAACGTGCTTTCAAAGAAAACAAAATACGGAATTAAAGCTTTAACTTATCTGGCCAGACGTGAAAACAATGAGCCTGTACAAATTGCTGAAATTGCGAAAAGTGAACATATTTCAATTAAGTTTTTAGAAAGTATTTTGCTGCTGCTTAGGAACTCAGGTTTTCTGGGAGCTAAAAAAGGAAAAGGCGGCGGTTATTATCTGATCAAAGACCCCAAAGATATTAGTATGGCTAAGGTATATCGTATTCTCGAGGGACCTATTGCATTGCTTCCCTGTGCAAGTCATAATTTTTATGAAAGATGTGACGACTGCGACGATGAAGCAAGCTGTGCTGCACGACGATTAATGACTGAGGTTAGGGATAATACCCTTAAAATTCTTGAAAGTAACTCGTTGGCGGATATCGCATTTTAATTCGATTTCCCCTTCAGAATTCCTATAAAAAAAGACCATTTCAATATTTTTAATGAAATGGTCTTTTCTTTTTGGGTTCAGATTTTATTTTGAAAGCCTGTAATTAATTTAAAAAATCAATTTATAACCGGCCAGAAAAAGCATTACGGCAATCGCATTTCTAAGAAATAAATCGGGTACTTTTCCGCTTAACATACTTCCGATAAAAATTCCGGGGAGTGATCCTAATAACAATTGCCCCAATAAAAGAAGGTCTAAATTTCCCATTGAGGCATGTCCGATTCCGGCGACCAGCGTCAGAGGTACAGCGTGTGCGATTTCGGTTCCTACCAAACGTGGAGTAGGCAAGAGCGGATATAAGAAAAACAAAGTAACGGTGCCCAGAGCTCCGGCTCCGATCGAAGTAAGGGTTACGGTTGCGCCCAGTAAAACTCCAATTCCAACCGTCAGCATATTTTGTGTGTGACTTTCGCTGTGAAATTTGTCTCCCGCATGTTTCTGCGAAAACACCAATAGTCTTTTCTTGAATAGTATGGCAATCGAAGTAAACAGTAGCGCCCATCCCAAACTGTATTTGATCACCGCATTTATAGTCGTAATATCCGTTTTGATACTGTTTAGTATCCATAAAGTCAGTAATGCGGCAGGAACGCTGCCCAAAGTGAGCCAGCCTGTAATAGACCAATTGATGTTGCCTTTTTTATGATGTACAAAAACGCCTCCCATTTTAGTAAAAGCAGCATATAGTAAATCGGTACCAACTGCTGTCGTTGGAGGGATGCCAAACCATAATAAAATGGGAGTCATCAAAGAGCCGCCTCCAACACCCGTCAGACCTACTACAAAACCTACAACTAAACCCGCAATTACAAGACCTATTTGAAAATCCATGAATAAAAATTTGAGGTAAAAATAGCAACAATTTTATAATTATCCTATAGATCTGGTAGACTTTAAAAAAGGTATTCTAAGAATACGAAAAGTTTAAGAGCTATAGTGTTGAAATACAATATAATGAGTTTTTTTACTTGTGAGAATGATTTGTTGATACCTTTGTGTGGGGCACTCCATTAGCCTTATATCAGATAGCCACGTAAAAATATCAAATATTGTTTTGATATTTAGAAATAAGTAGTAATTTTGCCATTCAATCTACTAACCCGATAGGGTAATAGATTTTTAAAATAAAACGAACCATTAGAATGGAAAAAGAGCTAAAAATAAATACCGTAGCAGTTAAGTCTGATACAGCAATAAAAGAAAGATTGTGGGTTTTAGTACCGGCTGTTTTACTAATCGGTTTGTTGACAACGTTGATCTACAATCACCATGCTGAATTTTCGTGGGATGCGTTTATTGATGGTTTTAATCAGGAGTTTTTAGTGTTTTTTGCCATTGGAGTTTTTGCACAATTGGTCGACGGGACTTTAGGAATGGGTTATGGGGCAACTTCCACATCCTTTTTATTGGCCTACGGAGTTCCGCCAGTAATTAGCAGTACTGCGGTTCACGTGTCAGAAATGTTTACTACGGGAGCATCGGCACTTTCTCATCACCGATTTGGAAATATCAATAAAAAGCTGGTCAAACATTTATTGATTCCGGGTGTTTTAGGTTCAATAATTGGAGCATATTTATTATCGGATGTTATTAACGGTGATATTATAAAGCCTTTTATTGCAGTTTATATGATTGTTTTGGCGCTTATAATTATTCGAAAAGCTTTAGTTAAAAAGATCGTCAAAAAGAAGACTAAAAAATTAGGATTTCTGGCTGTTTTTGGAGGTTTTATGGATTCAGTTGGAGGCGGAGGCTGGGGGCCGATAGTGACTTCAACCTTATTAGGAAGAGGAAGAAACCCAAGATATACCATAGGTTCTGTAAATGCTGCTGAGTTCGCAATTTCGTTTGCAAGTGGTTTAACCTTCATGCTTTTTGGCGGAATCCACGGTTGGCAGGTTATTATAGGTTTGATTTTAGGAGGTGTAATTGCTGCACCATTAGGAGCTTATCTTTTAAATAAAATCAAAAGAAAACCAATGATGATTGCAGTTGGAGTTTTAATTATACTATTGAGTTTAAAAACATTATCTAAATTATTGTAATATTTTTTAGAAGGAAAGAAAGAGGATATGAGTGCGACTATTATACAATCATTATTAGATAAAACGAAAGACTTTTCACTTGATGAAACCTTAGCTTTCTTAGCAGCTGAATATCCGGGGAAAGTAATTTTTTCAACATCTTTTGGACAGGAAGATCAGGTTATCACTGATTTTATTGCAAAAAGCAATCAGGATATTTCCATTTTCACATTAGATACCGGAAGGTTATTTCAGGAAACGTATGACGTTTTTCATAAGACATTAAAAAAATACAAAAAACCGATTGAGGTTTATTTTCCGGAAGCAACAGCTGTAGAAAATTTACTAAAACATAAAGGCCCAAACAGTTTTTATGATTCAGTTGAGAACAGAAAAGAATGCTGCTTTATTCGAAAAGTAGTTCCGTTACGAAAAGCGTTAGCAGGAAATTCTATTTGGATCACAGGTTTAAGAGCAGAGCAGTCGGAGAATAGAAATGATTTGCAATTGTTTGAATACGACGGAGGTTTTGAAATTATAAAGTTCAACCCATTACTAAAATGGACTTTAGAAGAGGTTGAGGTTTATTTATCAGAAAACAATGTTCCTCAAAATGCTTTACACAAGCAAGGTTTTGTAAGCATTGGTTGTGCGCCTTGTACCAGAGCAATTTTCCCGGTGAAGATATCAGAGCCGGAAGATGGTGGTGGGAATCAAGCCATAAAGAATGTGGTTTGCATAGCGCTAAAAAAGAGTAAGTAGAAGAAAGAAGCTAGAGAATATAGATTTTGAGTTCCGAAGGAACGACCGATATTGTAGCGTCGGGTTTCAACCCGATGAAGACGAAGGAACGATCCATATTATAGCGTCGGGTTTCAACCCGATGGGAATGGGAAAAGGATTTATAATGTAGCAACGGATTGTAACCCGTTGAAGAGAGGATAATAACAGAATAAATAGAGGAAGGTTTTAGGGCAACTCACAAAATTTAAGATCTAAAACCTGAGGCTAAAAAATATCAAACAAAAAAACAAAATGAGTTCAGTATTAAAAACAAACGCTTTAGAGAGCGAAGCAATATACATTTTCAGAGAAGTAATTTCACAGTTCGATAAACCGGTTTTGCTTTTTTCTGGAGGAAAAGATTCGATAACATTGGTGCGTTTGGCACAAAAAGCATTTTTCCCGGCAAAAATTCCGTTTCCTCTTTTGCACGTTGATACGGGACATAATTTCCCTGAGACTATCGCTTTCAGAGATAAATTGGTAGAAGAACTAGGATTGGAATTAATCGTACGTAATGTTCAGGATGCTATTGATGAAGGAAAAGTGGTTGAAGAAACGGGTAAATATTCCAGTAGAAACAGCCTGCAGACTACAACACTTTTAGATGCCATTGAAGAATTTAAGTTTGATGCCTGTATTGGTGGAGCGCGTCGTGATGAGGAAAAGGCAAGAGCAAAAGAGCGTATTTTCTCCGTTCGTGACGATTTTGGTCAGTGGGATGAGAAAAATCAGCGTCCGGAATTGTTTGATATTCTGAATGGAAAAATCGAGAACGGTCAAAACGTTCGTGTTTTCCCAATTTCAAACTGGACAGAATTAGATGTATGGAGTTATATCGAGAAAGAGCACATCGAGATTCCGTCTATTTATTTTTCGCATAAAAGAAAAGTTTTTTTGAGAGACGGTTTGATCTGGTCACATTCTCCTTTTGTGTACCAGGAAGAAGACGAACAAATCGAAGAAAGAATTGTTCGCTTCAGAACCGTTGGAGATATGAGCTGTACGGCAGCTGTTGAATCTTATGCAGCAACCATTGAGGAAGTAGTTGGAGAAATCAGAACTTCGACTATCTCAGAAAGAGGAGCCAGAATTGATGACAAGCGTTCTGAAGCTGCAATGGAAAAGAGAAAACAACAAGGGTATTTTTAATAATTATTAATTGTGAATTATAAATTATTAATTAAAAAGTAAGAATCAAAAAAACATACAGCTTGAAATTTTAGTTCAAAGGAAATCAACTTGAAACCTGAAACTAAACTTGAAACCTGAAACAAAAAATACAGAATGGAAGTTTTAAAAATAGCAACAGCAGGAAGTGTAGATGACGGAAAAAGTACTTTGATTGGAAGATTATTGTACGATACCAAATCATTGACAACAGATAAGATTGAAGCGATTGAGAAAAGCAGTAAGCAAAAAGGATACGATTACCTTGATTTTTCATTGGCAACAGATGGATTAGTAGCGGAAAGAGAGCAGGGAATCACGATTGACGTGGCGCATATTTATTTTTCGACTGCAAAGAAAAGTTACATCATTGCCGATACTCCGGGTCACGTAGAATATACCAGAAACATGGTAACGGGAGCTTCAACTTCACAAGTATCGATCATCTTAATTGATGCGAGAAAAGGAGTAATTGAGCAAACGTACCGTCACTTTTTTATCAATAATTTATTGAGAGTAAAAGAGGTAATCGTTGCGATCAATAAAATGGACTTAGTGGATTATTCGGAGGAAGTTTTCAATAAAATCAAAGCCGATTTCCAGGCCTTAAATGCTAAGAGTACTTTCAAAGAACAAAATGTAAGCTACATTCCGCTTAGTGCAATCAACGGAGGAAACGTAGTGGATAAATCGGAGAACATGAAGTGGTACGACGGGCAAACTGTTCTCGAGCATTTGGAAGGACTGCATTCTTCAGATGTTTTTGAAGCAGGAAAAGCACGTTTCCCGGTTCAGACTGTGATTCGTCCTAAAACAGAAGAATACCACGACTTTAGAGGTTATGCCGGTAAATTATACGGAAACTCAATAAAAGTAGGGGATGCGGTTACCGTATTGCCTTCTTTAACAGAATCAAAAGTAACTAAAATTCATTTTTTCGATAAGCAATTTGATGAGGCTGTTGCAGGTTCTTCGATTACCATCGAACTAGAAAATGATATCAATGTGACAAGAGGTGATATGATTGTAAAATCGTCAGAGCTTCCGAAAATTGAAAAAGAAATCAACACAACGGTATGCTGGATGGACAGTAAAAAACTGGTTCCGGGTACAAAATATATCGTTCAACACAACACCAATTCGGTTTTGGCAAAAGTTGAAAGTATCAAAAATACGATCTCAACGGATTATTCCGGAACAAAAGAAGCTTCACAATTAGCAATCAACGAAATTGGAGAAGTAAGTATCAAATTAAGCAAGCCTTTATATTTTGATGCCTACAACGACAATAAATCAAACGGGGCATTTATCTTAATTGATACTGCAACCAATACAACGGCAGGAGTAGGATTCATCAGATAGTTTTACTGCTGTAAGCTATAAGCAATAGGCTTTAAGCTAAAAACACAAAGTTAAAAAAGCCTAAAGCATACAGCTTAAAGCCTAAAGCAAGAGAAAGAAAATGGAAAGTTTTAGAACAGAAATAGAAAATCCGGTAGTTCAGAAAGAGATTATCGATTTAGAAAAAAAGATTCATTTGTTCCGTGGAGGAAAAATTGATGATGAACGTTTTCGTAGTCTTCGTTTAGCGCGCGGAATTTACGGGCAGCGTCAGGAAGGTGTTCAAATGATTCGTATTAAATTGCCTTATGGTAAAGTAACGAGCGAACAATTGATTCGTATTACAAAAGTTTCTGATGAATATTCTACAGGACGTTTGCACATTACGACACGTCAGGACATTCAGATTCACTATGTAAGTCTGGACCGAACTCCGGAGCTTTGGGCAAATTTGGCTAAAGACGATGTTACCTTACGTGAAGCTTGCGGGAATACCGTTAGAAACATTACCGGAAGCGAGTTAGCAGGTGTAGACGTAAACGAACCGTTTGACGTTTCGCCTTATGCGCACGCCTTATTTCAATATCTGTTAAGAAATCCAATCTGTCAGGAAATGGGACGTAAATTCAAAATTTCGTTCTCATCTTCAGACGAAGATACTGCTTTGAGTTATTTGCATGATTTAGGATTTATTCCAAAAATTGTCAATGGCGAACGTGGTTTTAAAATCATGTTTGGCGGAGGATTAGGTTCTCAGCCGGCTCATGCCGAATTGCTTTCAGAGTTTGTACCGGCGAATCAGATTATTCCAACAGCAGAAGGGATCATTCGTATTTTTGACCGATACGGTGAGCGTGCAAAAAGAATGAAAGCCCGTATGAAATTCTTAATCAAAGAAATGGGAAGAGATGTTTTCCTTGATTTGGTTGAAAAAGAGAAAAAAGCAATCGCTTTTGAAACGTACGAAATTGATACAACTGCTTTTGACGGACCAATTCCGGAGCCGTTATTAGAAGTTCCGCAAGTTACAATTGAAGATACAGCAGCTTATGAAGCCTGGAAAAA
This sequence comes from Flavobacterium sp. N502536, assembly GCF_025947345.1. Lineage (NCBI taxonomy): Bacteria > Pseudomonadati > Bacteroidota > Flavobacteriia > Flavobacteriales > Flavobacteriaceae > Flavobacterium > Flavobacterium sp. N502536. Next base: position 2,273,517 of record NZ_CP110011.1, read on the forward strand.
ATCAAATGTAATCGCTCAGAAACAAGCAGGTTATTATGCTATAGGAATCAAAGTTTTATTAGGGGATTTTTACACCGATAAAGCCAGATTATTAGCTGATTTAATTAAAAACTATGCTGCAAATGAACTTCGTTTTTCATTGCGTCAAAATATTGTAATACGTCATGTGAAAGAAGCAAACTTACCATTCTTCTATCAGGAATTAGCCAAGCTGAACTTTGTTCATTTGGGGTATAATTCAACAGCAGATATTACAGCATGTCCGGGTACAGATACTTGCAATTTGGGGATTGCAAGTAGTACCGGAATTGCAGAAGAATTAGAGAAAGTATTAAGTGCTGAATATCCTCAGTATTTAAACAACCGCGAAATTGAAATCAAAATCAGTGGTTGTATGAATGCTTGCGGGCAGCACAACATGTCGGCAATTGGTTTTCAGGGAATGTCAATCAACTCCGGAAAACTGGTAGCTCCTGCTTTACAGGTTTTGTTAGGCGGAGGAAGATTAGGAAATGGAGCTGGACGTTTTGCTGATAAAGTAATCAAAATTCCAAGCCGAAGAGGACCGGATGCTTTGCGTACCATTTTAAATGATTTTAATGCAAATGCAAACGGACAAAAATTCCTGAATTACTATGATGAAAAAGGAGAAAAATATTTCTATGAAATCTTAAAACCTTTGTCAGATGTAACGAATTTAACCGAAGCTGATTTTGTAGATTGGGGAAATGCCGACAATTACGTAAAAGCAGTTGGAGTTGGAGAATGTGCCGGAGTGGTAATTGATTTGGTGGCTACTTTATTGCTGGAAGCCAAAGACAAACTGACTTTTGCTCAGGAATCTTTTGATGAAAACAAATGGTCGGATGCTATTTATCATGCTTATGCCGGATTTGTAAACGGTGCAAAAGCGTTACTGCTTTCTGAAAACGAAAAAACAAACAATCACGCAGGAATCGTTGATTTATTTGATACCGTTTTCATTACAACCGGTAAAATTGAACTGGCAACGTCATTCAGAGAATTAGTGTATCAAATTAATACAACACAGCCTTCAGAAGCTTTTGCAAAACAATACATTCAGGAAGGAATTGCATTTTTTGATACCATAGAAAAATATAGAGCTCAAGAATTAGAAAATGCTTAATATCAAACCAAAAGTAACTTTAGTTGGTGCGGGTCCCGGCGATCCGGATTTGCTTACGCTCAAAGCTGTAAAAGCACTTGCTGAAGCGAATGTGGTTTTGTACGATGCATTGGCCAATGAAGAAATATTAGCACACGCTCCTAAAAATGCAATCCGTATTTTTGTAGGGAAAAAAATAGGGAATCATGCTTACACGCAGGATCAGATCAATCAATTGATTGTGGATAATGCGTTGACCTATGGTAATGTTGTGCGTTTAAAAGGGGGTGACCCGTTTATTTTTGGACGTGGAAGTGAAGAAATTGAATTTATAGAAAGTTTCGGAATAGAGACATTTGTAGTTCCCGGAATATCTTCGGTAGTGGCCGTTCCTGCAAGTCAGGGAATATCGATTACCAAAAGAGGTGTTTCTGAAAGCTTCTGGGCCATAACCGGTACAACTTCTGACAGGAAATTGTCTTCGGATGTTGCTTTGGCGGCACAATCATCTGCAACAGTCGTAATTTTGATGGGAATGCACAAACTGCCTCAGATTATTGATTTGTTTCAGAAAGAAAGCAAAGGAAATTTACCCGTAGCGATTATTCAAAACGGAACCTTGGCCGATGAAAAAGTAGGTGTAGGGACGGTAGATTCGATTTTAGAAATTGTAAAAGAGAAAAAACTGAGTTCGCCTGCCATTATTGTTCTTGGAGAGGTTGTTCGCGAAAGCAATAAACTGAAAGGATTTTATGAAGAATTTCTCTCGAAAGAAATGATTCGTTAGTAATTGTCTCGTCAGGAACAACCAATTTTGCAGCTTTAGGTCTTAACCCGATGTTTGCATGATAAATTGTTCTGGGCGAACTTTGCACCGGTAATAAAAATTAAAATGGAACAAAACGAATTATATCCTGTATTCCTGAAACTTCACAATCTGAATGTTCTGATTGTTGGCGGAGGAAATGTTGGATTAGAAAAGCTCTCTTTTTTATTAAAGTCGAGCCCGAATGCAAATGTTGAGGTGGTAGCACCAAATTTTCATTTAGAAATAAAGGTTTTGGCCGAGAAACATCCTTCGATTACATTGACAAAATCGAAGTTCAAAAAGAAAATGCTCAAAAAACGCCATATGGTAATTGCCTGTACCGACGATTTAAAAGTCAATAAAAAGGTATACGAATTATCCCGAAAGCGTTATTTGATTTGTAATATAGCCGATACACCGGATTTGTGTGATTATTATCTGGGAGGAATTGTAACGAAAGGGAATGTAAAAATCGCCATTTCGACCAACGGAAAATCACCAACAACAGCCAAAAGGCTAAGGGAGTTTTTTGAAGAGGTAATTCCTGAAGATATCAATACAATGGTTGAAAACCTTAATGAATATCGAAAGACATTAAAAGGTAATTTTGAAGAAAAGGTTAAAAGAATGAACGAAATCACAGCGTCATTAAAAAATAAGGAATAGTAATAGTTCCGAAAGAACGGTTCCTATTGTAGCGTCGGGTTTTAACCCGATGGATGAACGAGATAACCGCTTCATTAAAAAATAAAGAGTAAAAATTTCCGCAAAGAAATCAATGACAAAAATCATTGAAAATAGAATAAATTATTCGTTCCTTTGCATTATTAAGAATGATTATAAACAACAACATAATGATTAAAACAGATATACTTATAATTGGAGCAGGCCCAACAGGTTTATTTGCCGTTTTCGAGGCAGGATTATTAAAATTAAAATGTCATATTTTAGATGCTTTGCCACAAGCGGGAGGGCAACTTTCAGAATTGTATCCAAAAAAGCCTATTTATGATATTCCTGGATTCCCGGAAGTATTAGCAGGAGATTTGATTGACGGACTGCAAGAGCAAATCAAACAATTTGAGCCTGGTTTTACTTTAGGAGAGCGTGCAGAAACGATTGACAAACAAGAAGACGGAAGTTTCATTGTAACCTCAAATAAAGGGACTAAATTTCACGCACCGGTTATTGCTATCGCCGGAGGTCTTGGAAGTTTTGAACCACGTAAGCCACTTATCGAAGATATTGAGTTTTATGAAGATAAAGGAGTAAAATACTTCATCAAAAATCCGGAGAAATTCAGAGACAAAAGAGTGGTAATCGCCGGAGGAGGAGACTCAGCATTAGACTGGAGTATCTTTTTGGCGAATGTAGCTTCAGAAGTTACTTTGATTCACCGTAGAAACGAATTCAGAGGAGCTTTAGACTCTGTAGAAAAAGTACAGGAATTAAAAACTGCTGGAAAAATTAAACTAATTACACCGGCAGAAGTAATCGGAATCAATGGTGCTGAGCATATTGAATCACTAGATATCGAAGAAAACGGAGCACACCGTAAAATCGAAACGGATTATTTTATTCCGCTTTTCGGACTTACACCAAAGTTAGGACCAATCGGAGACTGGGGATTAGAAATCGAAAAAAATGCGATTAAAGTAAATAATGCATTAGATTATCAAACCAATATTCCGGGAATCTTCGCTATTGGAGACGTAAACACTTATCCAGGGAAATTAAAACTGATTCTTTGTGGATTCCACGAAGCAACTTTAATGTGTCAGGCAGCGTACCAGATCATCAATCCGGGTAAAAAATACGTTTTAAAATATACCACTGTTTCGGGTGTAGACGGTTTTGACGGAACTCGTAAAGAAGCTCCGAAAGCAGTTGTTAAAGCGATCATTTAATCTTTAAGTTGCTAAGGTTCTAAGGGACTAAGGCGCTAAGATTTTTAATATAGTAAAGCTCAAACTTTTAGTTTGAGCTTTTTTTTAATCCCTTAGGGATGACATATTTGTAGTAGTAGAATAGGATTAAAGGTATTTGTGAAAAAAGCCCCGGAGGGGCGATAGATAAATCAGCAAGAGAAAGGCAATGTCGCTCGGCTGGAGCTCATTTGTTTGTATAATTGTTTTTCTATAAGTATTACGCTCCTTAGGAGCTAAATTTTTTTTAATCCCGTAGGGATTACATATTTGTAGAATAGGATTAAAGGTATTTGTAAAAAAGCCCCGGAGGAGTGATACGTAAATCAGCAAGAGAAAGGCAATGTCGCTCTGCTGGAGCTCAACGATAGAGGTGAGAACAGTATCAAAAAACATAGTGAAAACTTTAAACTTAGTCCCTCAGAACCTTAGCCCCTCAGAAACTTAAAAAAAACTTGCAATTGTTAAGCTTATGTCTTTACTTTGCACTGTTCTTAAAATTATTGACAGTTATCACGAAAGGCGGAGGGAAAGACCCAATGAAACCTTAGCAACCCTTTATCATAAAGAAGGTGCTACATTCTACTTAATACAAATTCATTGTATTTAAGATAGATAACACAAATACATTACACGTATTTCTCAAAACTTTTCCAGAAAACATACAATATTTACTAAAGCAATTTAGTAACAGGAGCGAATCATTGGCGCATTTTTGCAGTCAACAGTTCCCGCTTTCGCCTATATCTATTCGTTTTACTACGAGGATGTTGGCGCATCGGGTTTAAAACCGGAAATAGAATTAAATAAACTTAGCAGCTCAGCGCCTTAGTGTCTTAGCAGCTAAAAGAGGAAACAATATGTCAATAACAATTCAGGAAGCAATAAAAAAAAATATCCTAATCCTTGACGGGGCAATGGGAACGATGTTGCAGCGCTATAATTTCTCGGAAGAAGATTTTAGAGGAGAGCGTTTCAAAGATTTCCCTCATCCCTTAAAAGGAAACAACGATTTACTATCCATAACACAACCACAAGCAATTCGCGATGTTCACGCTGCTTATTATGAAGCAGGTGCAGACATTGTAGAAACCAATACTTTTTCAGGAACTACGATCGGTATGGCCGACTATTTCCTGGAAGATTTGGTTTATGAATTGAACTACGAATCGGCTAAAATTGCCCGTGAAGTAGCAGATGAATTTACCGCTAAAAATCCGGACAAACCACGTTTTGTTGCAGGTTCAATCGGACCAACAAACAGAACGGCAAGTATGTCTCCGGACGTAAACGATCCGGGATACAGAGCAGTAACGTTCGATGATTTGCGAATTGCCTACAAGCAACAGGCAGAAGCCTTAATGGATGGAGGCTGTGATTTACTTTTGGTAGAAACCATCTTTGATACGCTAAATGCCAAAGCGGCACTTTTTGCGATCGAAGAAGTAAAAGAAGAGCGTAATCTGGATATTCCAATCATGGTTTCAGGAACCATCACGGATGCTTCGGGAAGAACACTTTCGGGGCAAACGGTGGAGGCATTTCTGATCTCGGTATCTCATATTCCGTTATTGAGTGTAGGTTTTAATTGCGCTTTAGGAGCCGATTTGTTGAAACCTTACCTAAAAACCTTATCGCAGCATACACAATTTAATGTTTCGGCACATCCAAATGCAGGTTTGCCAAACGCTTTCGGGCAATATGACGAAACCCCGGAGCAGACACAAGCCTTAATCAAAGAATATTTAGACGATAATTTAATCAATATTATTGGAGGCTGTTGCGGAACCACTCCGGATCATATTCGATTAATTGCTGAGGTGGCAAAAGATTATAAGCCAAGAGTAGCACCGATTTTTGCGTAATACAATTTTATTGATTACGCGGATGGATTAAATTCCATCCCTACAAAATAGCCCTGAGTTCCGTAGGAACGATACATTTTGTAGCAACGGAATTTATTCCGTTGAAGAAAAGGATTCATCAACAAGAGTTCCGCAGGAACAAGACATTGGTAAAATTTAAAAACGGTAATTGAAATCGTGAAGAATGTAAAATTATTTTGAAACCGATTTTGCGTGAGGGATAGCAGTGAAAAGCCCACAGACCAATGCAGTGATAACGGAATTGGTCGAGGACTTGTAGCGAATAGCCCGATTCGCCGCGGCGAAACACGCCCAAATTAATAAACATAAATGCCTGTAAGGTTTTAGAAGCCCTATAGGAAAGAAAATAGAATAAAAAACTCAGAACCTAAGAACCTTAGGAACTTAGTACCTTAAGAAAAATGGCAGAAAACAGAAGAGACCTTGTATTATCAGGATTAGAACCGTTAATTATTACACCCACCAGCGTTTTTGTAAACATTGGAGAGCGTACGAATGTCACGGGTTCAAGAAAATTCCTTCGCTTAATCAAGGAAGAGAAATATGATGAGGCACTTGATATTGCAAGACAACAAGTAGAGGGAGGAGCACAGATCATCGATATCAATATGGATGAAGGAATGCTGGATGGTGTTCAGGCAATGACTAAATTTTTGAATTTAATTGCATCAGAACCGGACATTTCGAGAGTACCTATTATGATCGACAGTTCGAAATGGGAAATCATAGAAGCGGGTCTTAAAGTAGTACAGGGAAAAAGTGTTGTAAACTCGATTTCGTTAAAAGAAGGAGAAGAAGCCTTTATTCATCATGCTAAATTAATCAAGCGCTACGGAGCGGCAGCCATAATCATGGCTTTTGACGAAGTAGGTCAGGCTGATAACTTCGAGCGAAGAGTTGAAATTTGTCAGCGTTCGTATGATATTTTGGTAAACAAAGTTGATTTTCCTCCACAGGATATCATTTTTGATTTGAATATTTTCCCGGTTGCGACCGGAATGGAAGAGCATCGCTTGAATGCGATTGACTTTTTTAGAGGAACAAAATGGGTTCGTGATAACTTACCACACGCGCATATTAGCGGGGGAGTAAGTAACGTTTCGTTTTCTTTCAGAGGAAATGACACCGTTCGTGAAGCGATGCACTCGGTATTTTTATATCATGCGATCAAGAACGGAATGACTATGGGAATCGTAAATCCGGAAATGCTTTCGATTTACGATGATATTCCAAAAGATTTACTGGAGCACGTTGAAGATGTAATTCTGGACCGACGTGATGATGCAACCGAACGACTTTTAGATTTTGCCGAGAACGTAAAAGGAGAAGTAAAATCAGATGAAAAAGCGATTCAGGAATGGCGTTTAGGAACTGTTCAGGAACGTATTACGCACTCGCTGGTAAAGGGAGTGGATGCTTTTATTGAAGAAGATGTAGAAGAAGCGCGTTTGGCTGCTACAAAACCAATTGAAGTTATCGAAATCAATTTGATGACCGGAATGAACGTCGTGGGAGATTTGTTCGGAAGCGGAAAAATGTTCCTGCCACAGGTTGTAAAATCGGCACGTGTGATGAAAAAAGCCGTAGCTTATTTATTGCCTTATATTGAAGCCAGCAAGCAGGCCGGAGACAAACAAGGAAACGGAAAAATTCTGATGGCTACTGTAAAAGGAGACGTTCACGACATTGGTAAAAACATTGTTTCGGTGGTTTTGGCCTGTAACAATTACGAGATTGTAGATCTTGGGGTTATGGTGCCTCCGGAAAAAATTATTGCAGCTGCCATAGAGCACAATGTAGACATTATTGGATTAAGCGGATTGATTACGCCTTCGCTTGACGAAATGGTGTATCTGGCCAAAGAACTAGACAAACAAGGAATTAAAATTCCGATTATGATAGGTGGAGCAACCACTTCGCGTGCGCATACCGCCGTGAAAATTGCGCCTCAATATAGAGAAACTGTAATTCACGTAAACGATGCTTCGAGAGCTGTTACTGTTGCAGGGAATTTATTAGATCACAATCGTAAGATATATGCAAGCGATATTCGTGCAGAGTATGATTCTTTTAGAGAAACATTCCTGAACCGTTCAAGAGATAAAAATTTCCTGAACATTGAAGACGCCCGTAAGAATAAATTGCAATTGGATTGGGAAAATTTTAATCCAGTGAAGCCTAATATAATTGGAGAGCAGATTGTTGAAGTCGACCTGGACGTTTTGGTTCCGTATATCGACTGGACACCGTTTTTCAGAACCTGGGAATTGTTTGGTAAATATCCGGCAATTTTAACAGATGAGGTTGTGGGGAAAGAAGCGACTTCTGTTTTTGAAGATGCTCAGGCAATGCTGAAAGTAATTTTAGAAGAGAAAAAACTATCTGCAAAAGGGATCTACGGAATATTTCCGGCCAATCAGATCAACGATGATGATATTGAGTTGACCGACGAAAACGGAAAACCATTGCAGACATTTTTGACTTTACGTCAGCAATCACAAAAAACAAAAGGGGCACCCAATATTGCATTGGCTGATTTTATCGCTCCAAAAGAAAGTGGGAAAGTCGATTATATGGGCGCATTCTGTGTAACAACCGGTTTTGGTGTTGACGAATGGGCAGCTGAATTTGAAAAGGATTTGGACGATTATAATTCGATTATGGTAAAAGCATTGGCTGATCGTTTTGCGGAGGCTTTCGCCGAATATCTTCATGAGAAAGTGCGTAAGGAAATTTGGGGTATTCATCAGATGAAAACTTAAGCACCGAAGAAATGATTTCTGAAGATTACAAAGGAATTCGTCCTGCTCCGGGTTATCCGGCCTGTCCTGACCATTTGGAGAAACCAACAATCTGGAAGCTTTTAAATGTAGAAAAAGAAATAGGCGTAACCCTGACCGAAAGCATGGCGATGTGGCCGGCTTCATCAGTTTCGGGCTACTATTTTGGAAACCCGGAAAGTAAGTATTTCGGACTGGGGAAAATAAAAGAAGATCAGGTGGTTGATTATGCCAAACGACGTAATGTTCCAACCGATTACGCAATGAAATGGTTAAACCCTAATATAGCAGATTAAAACAAGGTTTCAAGTTTTAAGTTTCAGGTTTTTCGGAACAACCTGAAACTTGAAACCTGAAACAAAAAGAATATTTGATTTATGTTTTTGATTCAGATTTTTTACACAATTTTTCAAAACACATAATTCATAACACATAATTTAAAAAATGAAAGTAACAGAACATATAGAAAACGCGAAAGGAAATACATTATTCTCGTTTGAACTTATTCCGCCTCAAAAAGGAAAAAGCATTCAGGAATTATATGACAACATCGATCCTTTGATGGAATTTAAACCGCCATTTATCGATGTAACCACTTCGCGCGAAGAATATATCTATATTGATAAAGGCAACGGGCTTTTAGACAAAAAGCTAACGCGTATGCGTCCGGGAACACTTGGAATTTGTGCTTCTATAAAACATAAATATAATGTAGATACCGTACCACACTTGCTTTGTGGCGGTTTTACACAGGAAGAAACCGAATACATGCTGGTAGACTGTCAGTATTTAGGAATCAATAACGTAATGGCACTTCGTGGTGATGCTATGAAAGACGAACAGTCTTTTGTACCAAAAGCCGGTGGAAATAGTTTTGCAATCGATCTGGTTCGTCAGATCAACAACTTAAACAGTGGAAAATACCTGCATGAGGTGATGGATGCTGATAATAAAGCCGATTTTTGTATTGGTGTTGCCGGTTATCCTGAAAAACATTTAGAATCGCCATCTTTACAATCGGATCTGAAAAGATTGAAAGAGAAGGTTGATGCGGGTGCGGATTATGTGGTGACACAAATGTTTTTTGACAATGCGAAATATTTTGCTTTTGTTGAAAAGGCAAGAGAGATTGGTATCACAATTCCAATTATTCCCGGAATCAAGCCAATTGCGGTTCAAAGACATTTACAGATTTTACCGCAGATTTTTAGAATCGACCTGCCAGAGGATTTGATTGATGCAGTGGATAAATGTAAAAACAATGCCGAAATCAAGCAAGTTGGAATCGAGTGGGCCATTCAGCAATCATTAGAGTTAAAAGCTGCCGGAGTTCCTGTATTGCATTATTACTCAATGGGGAAATCAGAGAATATCCGCCAGATAGCGAGTCGTATTTTTTAAGAATTTAAGTCTAACGTTTGTCATTTCGACCGAAGGGAGACTCGAGCGATAGCGAACAGACGGAGTAAATCACACCAGTAGTTCGACAAAGATTGAAAACTGTCTATACAGAGTTCCTTTTGTCCTCTGTCGAAATGATAAAAACAGCTTGGAATTTGGCTCCGAAGCTTCGTGATAAATTAAAATTTAAAGGTAACGAGGATGAAAAAAGAAGAATTACAGGCAATAGCGTCACAGCTAAAGCATCCTTCAGGAGAAAAAGGAATAGAAATGGCCAATATGATGCATGAAACCAACATCAATATGACACGCCATTCGGTTCAAAATCTGCAATTAACAGCTGGAGATACAATTTTAGAATTGGGTCATGGAAATGCCGGACACTTAGAATATATAGTGGACCAGGCTCAGGATCTAACCTATTACGGACTTGAGATGTCGACGTTAATGTGTCAGGAAGCCCAGCAAATCAATGCTGCGGCCGTGGCTAAAAAGCAGGCTCATTTTTCTCTTTATGACGGAACTGATATTCCATTCGAAGAGGCCTTTTTTGATAAAATATTTACGGTAAACACCATTTACTTTTGGCAGGAACCGGAGAAGCTACTCTCAGAAATTTACAGAGTTTTACAGCCAAAGGGTGCTTTTTGCATCACCTTTGCCGAAGAAAGTTTCATGAAACAGCTGCCATTTACTCAGTTTGAATTTGAACTTTACAGTACTGAAAAAGCAGAAAAACTGATTAGGAAAACTGCTTTTCAAATCGTACACAAAGAAACGCTGACTGAAAAAGTAAAAAGTAAAACAGGCGAGTTGGTAGATCGGGATTTTACAACTCTCGTTTTAAGAAAACGCTAGTTTTTCCATCTTCAGCAGCAGTTTTTTGCGGCCTATTGTTAAAGATTTCAAGAGCGTTATGCTTATTTGCTGCTTTGCAATTAAAAAAGGATACAGTCCGTTTTAATACTCTTTTTTTGAGTAATTTCATTGATTTTTATTTTGAGTTTCTATTTCTGAATGTAATCCGTTAAAATTATGGAGGTTAAAAAGATCAATTTTCTAAAAAGTTACAGCAGTATTTTATTGCTTCTGGGAGGAATCCTGCTCGGAAGTATTTTGGGATTAGTTTTCGGAGAGAAAGTAGAAGTCATAAAACCGCTTGGAGATATTTTTTTGAATCTGCTCTTTACGGCAATCATTCCTTTAATCTTCTTTACTATTGCATCTTCGATTGCCAGTTTAGAAAAAACAGAAAAGCTGGGGAAGCTGTTTGTCATAATGGTTGCTGTTTTTTTAGGGACTATTTTGATCTCGGCAATCGTAATGATTGTCGCCGTTTATCTTTTTCCGATTCATCAGAATATTGTATTGTCTAAAGTTCCGTTAGAAAACATTCAATCCGGAAGCGTTGGCGAGCAAATAGCACAACTGGTTACCGTAAATGATTTCTTCGAATTGCTGTCCAGAAAAAGCATGCTGGCGCTTATCATTTTTTCTTTTTTAATTGGTTTTTCAAGTCTGCACTCCGGTGAAAAAGGAAGTGCATTCAGAAGCTTTTTAGATTCCGGTAACGAAGTCATGAAGCAGCTTTTGAACCTCATTATGAAATTGGCTCCAATTGGTTTGGGGGCTTATTTTGCCTATCAGGTTGGTGTTTTTGGACCACAATTGTTTGGGGTTTATGCCAAGCCATTAGGCGTTTATTATGCCGCCTGTACCTTTTATTTCTTTGTGTTTTTTAGTTTGTATGCGCTGGTAGCCGGAGGCAAGAGAGGTTTTGTCGTATTCTGGAGCAATAACATCACACCTGCTTTAACCGCTGTTGGAACCTGCAGCAGTATTGCCACCATTCCTGCAAATTTGGAAGGAGCCGAGAAGATGAATATCCCAAAGCACGTCAGAAACTTGGTTATTCCGCTCGGAGCACCACTGCACAAAGACGGTTCAAGCATGTCGTCTATTCTGAAAATTACCGTTCTTTTCGCCATGTTTGGTAAAGATTTCACCGCGCCTTCAACTATACTTTTGGCGTTGGGCATTACGGTAATCGTTTCTATTGTCGAAGGTGGAATCCCAAATGGAGGTTATATTGGCGAGGTCCTGGCAATTACAGTTTACGGACTGCCAATGGAGCAGGCTTTGCCGGTTGCCATGATTTTAGGAACCTTAGTCGACCCAATTGCTACCCTATTAAATGCAAACGGTGACCTCATTTGTTCGATGATGGTCTCGCGGTTTTCCGAAAAAACAAAGTGGTAGCGGGCATCCTTCAAAACAAATAAATCTAACGTAATCTGTTGGTTGTAATTAGCCAAAAAGGAACGTAGATTTTGTGAGATGTGAAATGTGAAAAGAATATCTAAAAGAAACATGTTTTTCTCGCATAGTGTTCTGTGTTTTATTAAAAGTGAAATGCCTTAATTCCACGCAGAAACCTATGTCACTATGTGTTAAAATAAATCACACCCAATAAATTAACTTAAATATTAAAATCAGCGTTAATCTGCTTAAGCTGTAAAATTCGTGTGCCAATTTTTGGCAGTACGGAAACACAGCTAGGCGTTAAAAAGTAGTTTACAATGAATTCAATACTTCAAAATGATCTGAACGATCTTGAAAACATCCTTGAAAAAACAAAACAGCACGGAATAGCGTTTCTGGACAATCTTGAAAACGTTCCCACTTCCAGTACAAAAACAATTGACCCCACCCGTAAACTAAACGATACCGGTTTAGGATCGTTGGGCGCTTTGGAAGAATTTAATGAAAGGCTGGCGCCTCTTATGGTCGCTTCGCCTGGTCCGAGATATTTAGGTTTTGTAACGGGAGGATCAACGCCGGCCTCTATTGTGGGCGACTGGCTGTCTACCGTATACGATCAGAATACGCAGGCAGTAAAGGGCCAGGGAGGGACTTCGGCTTTAATAGAGTTCGAGACCATTCATTTGTTGCGACAGTTATTGGAGCTGCCGGAATCCTTTTTAGGAGGATTTGTGACGGGAGCGACCATGTCAAATTTTACCTGTCTGGGTGTGGCAAGACAATGGCTGGGAGCGCAGTTGGGAAAAGACTTTGCTAAAAACGGAATTTCAGAACCTGTAAATATCTTAACTGCAACACCTCATTCTTCTTCGGTAAAAAGCTTATCAATGCTGGGGATTGGCAGCAGCAATTACACTGTACTTAAAACCGCAGAAGGCAACCGCGAGGCAATTGATATTGATGATCTGCAAAAGAAGATTGAGCAATTAAATGGAAAGCCATTCCTCCTGATTTCAAGTGCAGGAACCGTTAATACTGCCGATTTTGATGATTTTACAGCCATTGCAAAACTTAGAGAGAAATACAATTTCTGGTGGCATATTGATGCCGCTTTTGGCGGATTTGCTGCGGTTTCTGAAAAATTCAAGCATCTTGTAGAAGGATGGGAAGGAGCAGACAGTATTACAATTGATTGCCATAAATGGTTAAACGTGCCTTACGAAAGTGCTTTTTATTTGATTAAAAAAGAGCATATTGGACTGCAAATAGAAACGTTTCAGAATTCTAATGCCCCTTATTTAGGGAACCCGTTGGAGAATTTTAACTACCTGAACGTGTTGCCTGAAAATTCACGCCGATTAAGAGCATTACCGGTTTGGTTTTCGTTACTGGCGTACGGAAAGGAAGGGTTTCAGGACATTGTAGAAAAAAGTGCTTCATTGGCGCTGCACTTTGCAAACGCATTGATTGAAAACGATAATTTTGAACTTTTAGCCCCAATCCGCTTGAATAATGTTTGTTTTACGCTAAGAGGAGACAACAATCAGGAGCATGTAAGTAAATTTTTGACGCATTTAAATGATAGTGGGAAAGTATTTATGACGCCCACTGTGTATCAAAACCGTAAAGGAATCAGAGCGTCATTTGTCAATTGGCGTACCACCGAAAATGACATCAGAATCATTATGGAAGAAATAAAAAATACCATTTCTGAACTGGATCTTTAATCCGGTTAAACGAATTTTTGAGAGCCCGATCGCATTGTGATCGGGCTTTTTTGTGCTCTTTTTCGAGATTTTAAGGAGACGGACTCCGGAAATTTTAGCTTTTATGCCAGAAAATCTTAATGAAAGTTTAAGCTAAATTTAATTATTCTTTAAGAATTAGTCTGTTCGTTATTTATTCTTAGGTTTAAAAGTTAATTATTATTCTTATTTAGAATAATTAAAAATAGTTAGGAAAAACCCTTTTGAGAGCCTAATTTTGTTGCTAATTTAATTTTCAAACCAAAATTTAACGGATGCAAATAAGTAGATTAATGCTCTTGATCGCCATTTTTTTGACTTCACTTCAGGGGCACTCGCAAAAGAACAAAGTAAATTTAACCGGAGTTATTGTTACCCATTTAGGGAAAACAGCCGAAGGAGTTTCGGTAGCTTTAAAAGGAACAGCCTATACGACCCTAACCAACAGTAAAGGAGAATATACAATTAGTGCCGAACCGGGAGATTATACTTTGCTTGTTACTCATATTGGGTATAAAACAACCGAAGCGGCAGTTTTTTTGAAGCAGGGTGGAAAACCAACTCAAAATATTACGATGGAAGAAGATATGGCGGCTTTAAACGAAGTTGCGGTAACCGGAAAGTCCAAAGTACAAAGAGCACGCGAGCAGGCTTACAACATTACTGCCATAGATTTAAAGAAAACCTACAACACATCGGCTGATTTGAATCAGGTTTTGAATAAAACGACCGGAGTCCGCATTCGTGAATATGGAGGATTGGGATCCACGTTTAACTTTTCGCTGAATGGTTTTTCCGGGAATCAGGTTAAATTCTTTTTGGACGGAATACCTATGGACAGCTATGGTTCAGCACTTACGCTCAACAACATTCCGGTAAACATGGCCGAACGAATCGATGTTTACAAAGGAGTTGTTCCTATAGAACTGGGAGCAGATGCGTTGGGTGGTGCTGTAAATATTGTTACCAACAAAAATGTAAACCGCTACATTGATGCTTCTTACAGTTACGGTTCGTTTAACACGCACAGGGCCGCAATAAATACCAGATTCTCAGGCAGAGATGGTTTTATCGCCAACATTAACGCTTTTGCAAATTATGCCGACAACGATTATAAAGTAGATGTAAGTGTGGTGGATAAGAATACTTCGAAGTTCTTACCGGAACAAAAATACAAGCATTTTCATGATGCATATAAATCGGGAACCATAATGGCCGAAGCCGGGTTTAAAAACAAAGGTTTTGCCGATTATCTGCTTGTTGGTTTTGCGGTAGCCGGTAACAAAAAGGAAATTCAGCAGGGAAGAACAATGCAAAAAGTCGTAGGGCAGGCCTTTACAGATAGTCAAAGTTTTATTACTTCGCTGAAATTCAAAAAAAGTGATCTTTTTACCAAGGGATTGTCTTTGAGTGTTAACTCCACTTATGCTTTAGTAAATAACCGTTCTGTAGATACTTCGTCAAGAGTGTACGACTGGACAGGGAATTATGTGTACCGACAATTTGCCGGAGCCAATGATAAGGGGGAACTAGGAAATAAAACCCTGTACGTTTATGATGAGACCAATTCGCAGGTCATAACCAATCTAAAATATCAGCTAAATGAACAGCATTCATTGGCGGTTAACTACTCTTATTTAGGATACAAACGTAAAGAAACCAATGAATACTTAAGAGTTGTTGAGCTGGGCGAACCAACTATTGATAAAAATATATTGGGACTGAGCTACAATTTTAGTGGTCTCGATAACCGATTGGCAATTTCGGGTTTTGGAAAAATGTTTGATTTGGCCACTCAAATGATTGTCAACAATGTAACACAATCATTATCGTCGACAAATTATGGTTATGGTGCAACTTCAGCCTACCATTTGTCCGAACAATTTCAAATTAAAGGGTCTTATGAGCATGCTTATCGTTTGCCATCGGCTACAGAAATGCTGGGTGACGGGTTGACCATAAACAGCAACATCGGATTAAAACCGGAAAGTAGTGACAATGCCAATCTGGGACTGGCTTTTAATACACAGAACAGCAAAAACCACTTTAATGCAGAAACGAGTTTGATTTACAGAGAAGCAAAAGATTTTATCAGAGAAAGGCAAGAGGGTGACAAAACCGTTTATGAAAACCTTCAAAACGTACAAATAACAGGTGTTGACGGTGTTTTGAGATACGGGTATAAAGACTTCGTAAATTTTGAGGTGAACGGAACCTATCAAAAAAGCCTCAATAAAAACAAATTCAAAACGGGAACAACCAGCCCCGACGCCTTGTATAACGCACAATTGCCCAACGTTCCAATCTTCTACGGAAATGCTGACCTGACGTTTAATTTTAAAAACATCAGATATCAGGACGATAAACTTTCTTTAAATGTAAGTGCCAATTATATCGATGCTTTTTATCTGACATGGCCGGTATTGGGAAGTCTGGAAACCAAAAAAGCAATCCCGGAGCAATTTACACAAAATGCCATGGTGGCCTATTCTTTCCTGCACGGCAAATACAATCTGGCTTTCGAATGTCGAAATATTACGGATGTAAAGGTGTACGACTACTTTAAAGTTCAAAAACCCGGACGTGCTTTTTCAGTGAAATTCAGATACTTTCTGCAGTAATTCAATTTTAATAATAACCCCTTAAATAATTATAATCATGTTTGTAAACAAATTCGCAAAATGCTTTGCATTGGCTTTTCTGTCATTATCTACCTTTTCATGCAGTAGTGATGATTCGTCTAAAGAGGAAACGCCAGCTGTAAATGGAACTAAATATGTTGCATCGTACTGGTTGGCCGATTATACGCAGTATATATTGGATTTTAATTCTACAGATCAGTTAATGACCGGAGAAATTAGTGCAAAAGGAGTTGGAATCGAGCAGGAAGGAAGCTGTTTTCCGGTGAATAATACCTTTTTTGCCCTAAGTACCGGAGACGAAGGATCGGTATCTTTTCGTTTGAACAATACCGGAAAGTTGGCAGCAGGAGATAAGCTTTCTTTCGAGTCTTCTTATGCTGTAGGATATACCGACGATAAAAAAATGATCAATATTGGGGCAACCTGGGATGGTAGTTCATCCGATTATGAATTGATGATTTACAATCCGACTACAGTTTCTATCGATGGCCGTAAGTTTAACGATTTTAGTGTTAATCCGGCAAACAAAAAAATATTATACTGGCCAACAGGAGCAGCAGTTTCTGGAGACAAACTTTTTGTTCCGGTTTACACCAAAGATGTTAGTGACGGAACGAATAAAGTATTATCATCGGATGCTACGGTAAGAGTTTACAAATACCCTTCTTTAGAATATGTAAGCACCATAAAAGATGCAAGAACAACCGCCATTGGACTTTATTATACCAATACCGGAATTGTTCAGACAGAATCAGGAGATGTTTATACATTCTCGTCTAATGCCCGTGCAGGAGGTTATCCGGTTACAGGAGTTTCTTCCGGAGTTTTACGTATTAGAAAAGGCGATGCCAAGTTTGATCCGGGTTACTTTTTCGATCTTCAGTCAAGTACCTTAAAAGGAAAAGTTCTTGCTGCATATCCTTTAGGAGGAGAAAAAGTTTTTATCTCTTATATTCCTAACGAGGTTGATGCTGTCAATTCCGTTTATAGTTTTCTTGGTACCAAGCCTATTTTCAAGTCGGCCATATTGGATTTATCTGCCAAAACCATTTTAGCCGTTACAGGATTGCCGGATCATGGAGGAGATGAATTCTTCGGATTGGGAAGTATGTTTGTAGAAAACGGAAAAGCGTACAAAAGTTTTGTAACAGGAGAACAAGCCCGCGTGTACCAAATTGATATTGCAACCGGAACTGCAAAAGCCGGAGCGCTTATCAAAGAAGGTCTTTACTTGCCTTCAATTGGTAAACTTACCTACTAAAGTAATGCAATTTTAAACGGTTTGAGGATCACGAAACAATCCTCAAACCGTTTTGTCTATAAATACCGTCTTAGCTCCTAATTATTATTGCAATGAATATTTTTAAAAGCCGTACCGGCAAGCCGCCCAATAAAGGAAAATCACGTTTTAGTAAAATCAATGCCTGGCTGCATTTATGGCTGGGACTTGCTTCGGGAATAATTGTATTTATCATGGCAATTACCGGCTGCATATTGGTTTTTGAGCATGAAATCAAACAGCTTACCTCGCCCTGGCTCAATGTCGAGGCTCAAAGTCCAGAGCGATTGCTGCCTCCTTCTCAAATTTATGCCGCGGTACAAAAAGTACTGCCCAACAAAGAAATTCATGGGGTCTGGTATAATGGTTTAGACAAATCAGTTAAAGTCGATATCGAATCGGATTCGTTGATTTATGTAAATCCCTATACGGCTAAAATTACCGGAATGGTAGATCATGAAGATTTCTTTCATATTATCGACGAAGGACATCGAAATCTTTGGCTGGAACGGGATATTGGAGCACAGATCACAGCCTGGGCAACCTTTATTTTTTTCTTTTTACTGATAAGCGGACTGATATTATGGTTTCCGAAAAAATGGAACAAAACAACCATTAACAGCAGTTTTAAAGTAAAGTGGGATGCTAAATTCAAACGTCTCAACTATGATTTGCACAATGTAATGGGGTTTTATGTACTTATACTGGCGCTATTAATTTCGTTTACCGGATTGTTAATGAGTTTTCATTGGTTAAGAGAAAGTACGTACTGGATTAGTGGCGGATGGGAAGAAGTAAAAGAACAAACGGTTTCGGTCGCAAAGCCTCTGTCTAAGCCCCAACTGGACAAGCTGACCGCTGCCGATTTGATCTGGAAAAAGGTTCGGACAGAAATTGCCCAGGAAAATAAAGAAGCGGTCATCATTCATTTTCCAGATGATCCAAAAGATGATTTTTATGCCTGTACAGATATGCACAAAGGCATTTGGAGAGATTTGTATTTTGACTCCAAAACGCTTGAATTACTTCCGAAATCAGAAAAATATATTGGGAACGAACGTTTTTCGGATTGGTTGATGCGATCGAATTACAGTCTTCATATTGGTGCAATAGGAGGATTGTCGACCAAGATCATTTATTTCACCGCCAGTTTACTCTGTGCGAGTTTACCTATTACCGGATTTTATATCTGGTGGGGAAGAAAGAAAAAACTAAAATCAAAAGGGTAAATTCATCTGATTTTAGTTGTTTAGTGTTAGTTAGTTTCCTTAAAGTCTTTTGTGTGAAGTAAGATTCCTCAAAAGACTTTTTTTTGCTTGGTAAGGAATGAAAAGCAGCTAGGTCTGTTCAATTTGTCAGACGAATAGAAGTGGAAATTATGTATGTCGAATTACTTTGGGGGGACTTCGACTTCGCTCAGTCTGACAAAGGTCTCAATATCATTTTCAAGGTTTTTATTTGTGGTAGTGTGTTACAGGATAAATAATCCCAGCAAGATGTTAAGCGCCAGAAGATTAAACTTTGCGTCTCTGGGGCTTTGCGAGCAAAAATACTATGCTTTACGGTTAACCCCACAAACAAAAAGAGCCTGCTAACTACAAACAGGCTCTTTCATTCAAAAAAAAAACAAAAACAAGGAAACTAAAGATCCAAAATATTAAATTCTGTATGTAAAGGCTATAGTGGCAATACGATTGTCAAGATCGTATCTTTTATTGATGCTCGTTTGCGCTATAACCGAATTGATGTGAAAATTATTAGTATTAAAAATGTCTGTAATATTAAGTTTGATATTTCCTTTTTTAGCCAGCACCTGTTTTGAAATACCAATACTAAAATCAAAAAAAGCATCTCTTTCATAAATCCCAAGATTAGATTTTGATTGGTACTGTGCATTGGCTTCGGCTTTCCAGCTTTCGGTGATCGTAAAGGAATTCTGAACACTTAGATTTAAAGTAACAATTGGGTCAATTTTATCCGTATTCACTACATTCCCCATAAACCTGTTTTCGAAAATATTGAAAAGGGTATTCACCGACCACCATTTGTAAATTTCGGCTGTATTGGTAATGTTTGCGCCATAATTGTATGATTTGGCCACATTAATTTGAGAGGTCACCGTAGTGTTATTGGCAGGATTGTAATCGTAAACCTCTGTAAAAACATCTTTGGTTTTGCTGAAATACAACGAAGCCATAAAAGCACTTTTCCAGGCATATCCAATTTCTGTTGAATGTGTAATCTCAGGAACCAGATTCGGATTTCCCTGTGAATAGTTGAACGAATCGTCATAAAAACGAAACGGATTTAAATCAAACTGACTTGGTCTGTTGATTCTTTTACTATAGGAGGCATGCAAAGAATGATCGTTGCTTAACTCATATTTCAAAGAAACACTGGGAAACCATTTTAAATAATCGTCTTTGTGTTCTTCATTTAAAGTCTTCTGTAAAATATTTATGGCCGTATATTCGGTTCTTAGACCTCCCTGAATATTGAAATTCTCCAGTTGGTATTTATAATTGGCGTAAGCGGCATAAATTTGCTCTTTGTATTCAAAATGATTGGTTGAATTAGCATCAACGATCCATTGATTGTTGTCGTAATACTCATAAACCGATGGATTGTCATTGTTTTTCACACTGGCTTTAACTCCCCATTCGATAGATTGTTTTTCTTTTAACGGATTGACGAAATCAATTTTTCCGGTAAAAACACTCAACTGCGACGGAATAAAACCTCTGCGGTCGTTAACTGCTACAGCTGCAGGATTGGTGTTTTTGGCACTCTGAAACTGATTTGATCTGAACTTTGATGTTTCATATTCAAAATCAAAAGACATGTTTTTTCCTTCGGTATTAAACTTGTGAACGCCGGAGAAACCATAGGTATAATCGTTCCATTTTTCTTTGCTGTCATTGTAGGTAAAGGCATCAAATTGTACCTGATCTAAGGCATTCAGCAAGGTATTTTTACCATTGGCAATGTTTTCATAACGGCCCAGTTTTGCATCCACATACACTTCTAAATTGGTTTTGGGTGAAACCTCATAAGTGGTACCAATCTTAAAATTATTAGAAGTCAGTGGTTCATCGGTAACCGAAGTCTGATGGTTTTTTGTCGAAATAGTTTGACGGGTATTGTCTGTATATTGAATCTGATCGAATTCTTTGCGTTCTTCTTCCCCTCTGAAAGTGTAACTGTAATTTCCGTAAACGCCAAACTTATCTTTGTTGTAACTCAGGTTTACGCCCGAATTTGTTCGGTTTTTACGGCCTCTTCCATAGTTGGTAAACACCGTTCCTTTAAGTCCGCCTGCATTGGGTTTTTTTAGAACAATATTAATAATTCCGGCTTTTCCGGTAGCGTCGTATTTTGAAGAAGGATTGGTAATCACTTCAATTTGTTTGATATTGGATGAGGTGGTTGACTTTAGGTAATTGGCCAGTTCTTTTTGCGAAAGCTGCGTTAGTTTGCCATTAATCATTACCCCGACACCCTGTTGTCCGCGAATCGATAATTCTCCGTCCTGAGACACTACAACGCCAGGAGCGCGTGATAAAACGTCTAAAGCAGTACCGCCTTCAGAAACAATGCTGTTTTCGACATTAAAAACCAATCGATCTGATTTTTGAGTATATAAAACTTTCTTTTTTGTGATTACAATTTCATCTAATGCATTGATCGAGGTTTCGACGATGCTGTCTCTTCCTTTTTCTGTCTGCGAGTATCCGTAGACTGAAAATGCGAGTACAATAGATGTTATAATATGCTTCATGATGTTTGTAATATTTTATGCGATAGGGGATTTAAAGTAATTTGTTTATCTGGCGTATAAGCAGAAAGTTGCTATTCTCTGGCAGCTGTGCTCTATTGTAGAACGAGCTGTTCGAGTTTGTCAGAAAGCATATCTTGAAGAAGTGACAAACGGTTTGATAACTTGAAAACGGTCGTTTTTATAGGGAGGAGTATGGAAAACATGGGATGTTATTTGAAGTTTCAGTTGTCAAATATAACACTATTTATAATAAGTCTAAATAAATATAGTTAAAATTTGTGACAAATATTTTAACTCCTTGATTTTTAAGGGTTTTTATTTTTGCAAAAAAGTGGAAAATTGAAAATAAGGAGGTGAAATCGATGCTGAAACCAGTAAAAACAAGGCTTCATGGATTTTGAAAAAAAAGGAAGAAGCGAGGCGGAGTAAAAAAAAGAAAACCAATTTATCCCGAGGCGGAATAAATTGGTTTTAGCTTTAAAAAGAAGCGGAGTTCCGAGGGTTTATTTTGTAATTTCCCTAAAAACGGCTTCGAGGTTTTTATTTTTCTGATTCAGCTGTAGTGTCTTTAATCCATTTGCATTGGCAAAATCAAAAATAGCCGGACGCATATCTTTGTCAGCCACAAAAGTAAGCTCCCAGGTCATATCATGTGTGTTTTTATAAGCCGTAATGTTTTCCAGTTTTGCCAAAAGCTGTTCTTCGATCTGATAATCAAATTCAACCTCAATTACTTGTGCTTTATCTTCAGAAACCAGGTGGTCTAATTTTTTGTCGGCCACAATTTGCCCTCTGTCAATAATAATGACACGGTCGCAAATGGCTTCAACTTCCTGCATAATATGTGTAGACAGAAAAACGGTTTTATTTTTCCCTACATTTTTGATTACGTTTCGAATTTCCATCAACTGATTGGGATCCAGTCCAGTAGTAGGTTCATCCAGAATCAGAACCTCCGGATCGTGCAGTAAAGCATTGGCAAGTCCCACACGCTGGCGGTATCCTTTAGACAATTGTCCTATTTTTTTATGGCTTTCACCTGACAGTCCTGTCAGTTGAATGACTTCTTCGATTCTTGATTTTGGAACCTGATAAACATCGGCATTAAAAGCCAAATACTCACGAACATACAAATCCAAATACAACGGATTGTGTTCGGGTAAATAGCCAATAGAACGTTGAACTGCTTTCGCGTCCGTCATGACATCATGACCGTTTACAAGGGCTGAGCCGTTATCTGACAACAAATAGGTGGTCAAAATTTTCATTAATGTAGATTTTCCTGCTCCGTTTGGACCAAGAAATCCGACGATTTCTCCTTTTTCAATAGAGAATGAAATTTCGTTTAGCGCTTTTTGAGTTCCGTAACTTTTTGATATGTTGTTTACTGCTATCGACATGACTTTTTATTTGCTACAAAAGTAAACAGAAATACGCTCGATTGCTACATTTTTATCTTTTAAAGAAATCATAAAAAAAATATAAAAGCCAGTCGTTGCGGCATCGTTCTTGTTAAATGGAAATCAAATTTAAAATAATTTATAATGAAAAAAATGTTGGTGGTTCTTGCATTAGCTATGGTTAGCTTTGCAAACGCACAAAAAGGAACAATCTTAGTTGGTGGTGGTATTGGTTACACTTCTCAAACCAGAACTTTAGGAAACAATGAGGTTAAAACGAATGAATTTGATTTTTCTCCAAAAGTAGGTTACCAATTTCACGACAACTGGACTGTAGGGGGTGAGGCTTCTTTTGGTTCAAGTAAAGAAGATCGTGGAGTAAACGAAATTAAAAACAACACTACTAAATTAGGTGCATTTTTACGTTACACTATTCCTTTGAATCCAACTTTCTCTTTCTTCGCTGAATTAGGAACTGGTTTTCAAAGTGCAAAAGATAAAACGTACACTGGACCAATTACTTCAACTGCAAAAGCAGATGGTATGTACATTGGTGTAACACCAGCTCTTTTTATCGACATGAAAAAAGGTTTTGGTTTAAACTTTAACATTGGTGGTTTAGGGTACAACACTTTAAACTATGATAACAATGGACCAGAAGTTAAAAACTTCAACTTTAATTTTGGTAGAACATTTAACATTGGAGTTTCTAAAAACTTCTAGTCTTAAATGATATTCAATTTCAGAAAAGCATCCGCCGCGGCGGATGCTTTTTTTGTTTCAATGAAAAGCAGATTCTAAAGGGTGTGTTTTTTTAGTGGTTTAAAATACTGAAAGTTAGGTGTTTGTGTTTTTAGTTTAGAATGGTTAAAAATAACGGCATTGTTGTTGTGAAATATGATTAAATTTTAAACAATAACAACTATGAAAAAAATGTTACTTATTCTTGCACTAACGATGTTTAGTTTTGCAAATGCTCAAAAAGGCTCTGTTTTGGTTATGGGAAGTGTTGAATACAATCATCAGACAAATTCTTATCCCGATGGAGATAATAAACAAAGTCAATTTTCTTTTTCTCCAAAAGTAGGTTATCAGTTTCATCAAAATTGGACAGCAGGTATTGAATCGGCTGTAGGAATTTATCAAAGTAAAAATGAAGATTTTTTAGTGGGAAAAACAAAAAATTTTTCTCTGGGAGGATTTGTTCGCTACACTAAACCATTAAATCAGACTTTTTCATTTTATACCGACTTGGGAGTAGGTTTTCAAAATCGTAAAGATAGTTTCCAGAGACAGGCAAATATTATTACCACCGAAAAAGGAGATGGCGTTTATGCGACTGTAACTCCGGCTCTGTTTATTAATGTTCATAATGGTTTTGGTCTGAACTTTAATATTGGGGGATTAGGATATAACAGTCTGAATTATAGTAATGGAGAAAGAGATTTTAAAAACTTTAATTTCAGTTTAGGAAAAGCTTTTTCTATAGGGATCTCAAAGAATTTCTAATCTTACAATGATATTCTATTTAAGAAAAGCATCCGCCGCAGCGGATGCTTTTTTTTATTGCCTATCTTATGAAAAGTAAAATTTGTCGTTTAGCCCCGATAGAAGTGCTATCCTTTTGTGGCGTGGTTCGCCATAAAAGATATAACGGATAGCGGGACTGAAGGTCTTTTGAAAAAAAATCTTCTGCTGCTAAAAAAAAAATGCCAACAGTAGCGAAGTCGAAAAAAATCATAACTACAAGAGTTTCGACTCCGCCGGTTGGCAGTAAAAAAACAAAATATATTCAAATAAAATTAAAAAGTAGCGGTGTTTTCAACGGCTGCTCTCATTTCCTGGGCTGCAGCAACCATCTCGATTAAAGCCTTTTTGGTTTCATCCCAATGACGGGTTTTTAAACCGCAATCCGGGTTTACCCACAATTGATCTGTTGGAATAACCGCAGCTGCTTTTTCTAACAAACGAACCATTTCGGTACTTGAAGGCACACGTGGGGAGTGAATGTCATAAACTCCGGGGCCAATTTCGTTTGGATATTTAAAGTTGGCAAAAGCATCTAAAAGTTCCATTTGAGAGCGCGAGCATTCGATCGTAATCACATCGGCATCCATATCGGCGATATTCTGAATAATGTCATTGAACTCGCTGTAGCACATGTGGGTGTGAATTTGTGTATCGTCGTTAACACCACTTGCAGAAATACGGAATGCTTTTACGGCCCAATCCAGATAGTTGGCCCATTCTTCTTTTCGCAAAGGCAAACCTTCACGAATGGCAGGCTCGTCAATCTGAATGATTTTGATTCCGGCTTTTTCCAGATCGACTACTTCATCGCGAATCGCTAAAGCAATTTGTGTGCAGGTTACCGAACGCGGCTGATCGTTACGTACAAAAGACCATTGTAAAATAGTAACCGGCCCGGTAAGCATTCCTTTAACCCATTTCGGAGTCAGGGATTGTGCATATTTAGACCATTTTACCGTCATAGGATTTGGTCTTGAAACATCGCCGTAAATAACCGGAGGTTTCACACAACGGCTTCCGTAACTTTGCACCCAGCCATTTTTAGTAAAAGTAAAACCGGACAATTGTTCTCCAAAATATTCCACCATATCATTACGTTCGAATTCTCCGTGAACCAGAACGTCAATTCCTGTTTCTTCCTGAAAATGAATTGTAGCTTCGGTCTCTTTTTCGATTAAATCATTGTATTGTTCGGTCGTTAACTCCCCTTTTTTAAATTTCGCTCTCCAGCTTCTCACTTCAGCGGTTTGAGGAAAAGATCCAATCGTTGTGGTTGGAAATAAAGGCAGGTTTAAAGCTTCGATCTGACTTTTTCTGCGGGTTGCAAAAGTGCTTTTACGCTTGTCATCTGAAGCTGTAATTCCGGCAACACGTGTTTTAACTTCGTTATTGTGAATTAATGTTGACGTTTTGCGATTGTTATTGGCGATCACATTTTGTTCATAATCTGCTGAGTTTTTAATGTCAGTTTCATTAGAAGCAAATTGTTTCAATATCACAATTTCGTTGATTTTTTGTTTGGCAAAAGCAAGCCATTGTTTGATTTCAGGAGTCAGCGTTGCATCATTTGTTTCTAAATCTAAATCGCAGGGACTGTGAATTAAAGAGCAGGATGGCGCAATCAGAATTCGGTTTGCACCCAATGCATCAGTGGCTTTTTTTATCAGTTGTAAAGAGTTACTGAAATCGTTTTTCCAGATGTTTCTTCCGTCAACTACACCTAAAGAAAGATTGGTGTTGGAAGCCAGCTGACCTGATTCTAAAATATCGTCTAATTGAGAAGGACAACGCACTAAATCTAAATGAAAGGTATCCACCGGCAAAGCCAAAGCGGTGCTTAGGTTTTCTCCAAAACAATCAAAATAGTTGGCCAGAACGATTTTAATTTGAGGGAAATTTTGATGGATTTCGTTGTACACTTTTGTGAAGGTGCTTCTTTCTTTATCGGTTAAGTTTAACGCCAGGAAAGGTTCATCAAGTTGAATGTATTCGACATTTTCTTCTTGCAGTTTTTTGAAAATTTCGAAATACACAGGAAGCAGTTTGTCAATCAGGTCAATACGGTGAAAACCTTCTTCTTTTTCTTTTCCTAAAAGCAAGTAAGAGATAGGTCCTATCAAAACAGGTTTAGTAGCAATTTTTAAAGCATTAGCTTCTTTGAATTCAGTAATGATCTTTTCAGAAAACAATTCGAATTTTTGATTCTTCGTAAATTCAGGAACAATATAATGGTAGTTGGTATCGAACCATTTTGTCATTTCCATAGCCACAACATCCTGACCGTCTTTTTGTGCCCCTCTTGCCATAGCAAAATACAGGTCGATAGAACTGTTTGTTTTTGCCAGTTCGTGGTAGCGTTCCGGAATTGCACCAACCGTTAAAGTCAGATCCAGAACCTGATCATAAAACGAAAAGTCATTAGACGGAATCAAATCTACTCCGGCTTCCGATTGTAAATACCAGTTTTTGCGACGAATGTCTCTTCCGGTTTCGATTAACTCGTCTGCCGAGATTTTCCCTGCCCAGTACAATTCACAGGCTTTTTTTAATTCTCTGTTGCTACCAATTCTTGGGTATCCTAAATTATTTGTTTTCATTTTTGATTCAGTATTTTTTACTGTGCAAATTTATTGTATTGGATTTTATAACTTATATTTGAGCTGTATTTAAGTAAAATGTCTTTTAAAATCTGTTTTTAAAAGATTATATTACTGATAAAATCTTGTAAGAAGAACTTTAGCCGTAAAAAATACTATGGAAAACTTAGACAAAACCGATTTATTGATTCTGAAATACCTTCAGGAAAACTCCAATATCAATACAAAAGATCTTGCCAGCAAATTATTTCTAACCGTAACGCCCGTTTATGAGCGTATAAAAAGGCTGGAGCGTGACGGATATATTACCAAATATGTGGCCTTGCTGGACAAGAAGAAAATGAATCGCGGGATGATTGTTTTTTGCAATGTGCGTTTAAAAGAGCATGCTAAAAATGTAGGAAGTAATTTTGTGAAAGATATCGTGGCTCTTCCTGAAATTATAGAGTGTTATAATATTGCCGGCGATTACGATTTTATGCTCAAAATTCTGGTTCAGGACATGGCCAGTTATCAGGATTTTGTAATGAACAAACTATCGACAATCGAAAACATCGGAAATACCAACAGTATTTTTGTGATGGGAGAAATCAAACACAGTACAGCATTGGAGTTTTGATGCTAGTGGCTTAGTTTTGCCACAGATTACACAGATTATAATGATTTTTTTACAATTGATTCTTGGATTTTTTGCCACGAATTCCACGAATTATCACAAAGTATTGCGGTTAGATTCATTCGTGAATTCGTGGCGAACAAAAGCATTTAATCTTTTCAATTAAATTATTCTGTGGCCTATTTTTCTTCAATATTATCCTAAAATAAAACGTATTTTTGACGTTTAGATCCAAAAGTCTAAAATCAACAATCTGAAATCTAAAATTGAAAATGAACTGGGAACAACTTTTATCACTCAAGCGCCAAGGCGACACTAGCAAGAGATTACGTGTAGAACAAGACGATACGCGACTGGGGTTTGAGGTTGATTACGACCGAATTATTTTTTCGGCAGCTTTTCGCTCTTTACAGGATAAAACTCAGGTAATTCCGCTTTCAAAAACAGATTTCGTGCACACCAGGTTAACACATAGTTTGGAAGTTTCGGTGGTAGGACGCTCTCTTGGACGTTTGGTTGGAAAAAAAATCATTGAAAAATATCCTCATTTAAAAGAAGTTCACGGCTACCATATGAACGATTTTGGGGCCATTGTGGCAGCAGCTTCTCTGGCGCATGATATTGGGAATCCCCCTTTTGGACATTCGGGAGAAAAAGCAATTGGCGAATATTTTTCGATAGGAAAAGGATTGAAATACAAAGAGCAGTTGACGGCAAAACAATGGCAGGATTTAATTGATTTTGAAGGGAATGCCAACGGTTTTTCGGTTCTTACGGCAAGTCGCCCAGGAATCGAGGGCGGACTTCGTATTTCGTATGCTACACTGGGTGCGTTTATGAAATATCCGAAAGAAAGTTTGCCTAAAAAACCAACGCAGAATATCGCCGATAAAAAATACGGTTTCTTTCAGACCGACAAATCATTTTTTGAAGAAGTAGCCAATGATATGGGCATGATTGTCAACAAATCCGGAGACGATATTGGTTTTGAGAGACATCCTTTGGCCTATTTGGTCGAAGCGGCTGACGACATTTGTTATACCATTATCGATTTTGAAGATGGAATAAATCTGGGATTAGTTTCGGAGGATTATGCGCTGGAATATTTAATCAAACTGGTAAAAGACAATATCGGAGTAGCCAAATACAAGACTTTAACAACAAAAGAAGACCGAATTAGTTATTTACGTGCCTTGGCTATCGGAACCCTGATTAATGATGCTGTGAATGTTTTTGTTGAAAATGAAGAGGCTATTCTGCAGGGTAAATTTCCTTTTGCCTTAACGGATAAAAGTAAATACAAAGCACAAATGGATGATATTATCAAACTAAGTGTCGATAAAATCTACCAAAGCCGCGAAGTGGTTGAAAAAGAAATTGTAGGCTATCAGATTATCCAGACCTTACTGGACAAGTTTATAACCGCTTTTAACAATAAATACGAAGGAACAGCTTCAAACTATGACAAACTGCTTTTGAAAATGCTGCCTGAAAAACACCATTTAGAGAAAACCAATTTATACGAACGTTTGCTGCATATTTGCCACTACGTTTCTTTGTTAACCGACGGGAATGCCCTTGAATTGTTTGAAACAATCAACGGAAGAAAAAATAAATAATATGCTATTGAAAAGCATAAACCAGACCCACGCCTAAGACTTGTCTTAGCTGGGCTCTTGGTCCGTTGTTCACCTGTGAGGTTGTTCCGGTAGCAGGATCCCAAACGTCTATTTTGGTTTTGATATCGTCGTCATAAACCAGGTGTACACCAATATTGGCTTTTACATAAGCATTTACCACAAGGTCCAGACGGGTATCATAATCGATGTCGACATTTCCAAATTTGTTCAGATAATCGGTGTACAAACTCAGCCTGTTTTCGTAAAAAATATTTTTGTAAATCTCGGTTTTCATGTATCCGGTAAGCAGAATACCAAACTCGGCTTTAACCTTCTGTCCGTTTTCTAGTAAAATCTTAGAATTTGGATCCATAGGGTCTACCATATAAGTCGCTTTTCGAACCCCAAAGGCTCCCTGATTGGCTAAGGCCTGATCCAGAACCAAAGTAGTTTTTAAGGTTATTGGAGAGAAGTAAAGCGTTCTGTTTTTCTTTTTATTAGAGTTTTCAGCTCCGGCTCCAAGAAAGACATAAGCAGGTGCGAAAGGTCTGGAGATCGCAACATCCTTATTTGGGTAATTGTATCCGTCGGTAAATTGCGTATTGAAGTTGAATTTTGCCGAATAATACCAATTGGAGATGGTATCTTTTCTAAAACCGTAAGTCGAGTTGAATAAAATAGCATCATCGGTTTTTCGGAGTTCGGTACCGTCTTGCTGGTTTAAACCGTATTTTATAATAAGTTCATTCGCCCATTTGTGGTTTCCTCTAACGTAAGTTCGGTTAAATTCGCCTTTAAAAAGTCCTGAAATCGAACTTGTTCCCCCTGCACTCCAGTTTACAAAAGCAATCTCAGAAATGTCAAAACCCAATTGATTTTTTTTTGTCCAGTTTGACGGTGGAGCAGGTAATTCACCCGGGTCTAAAGTCGTTTGGATGATTTGGGCAAAGTTATTTGAAGTACACAAAAGCAACAAAAGCAAAAGGGTAGAACGCAATAATTTCATTGTGATTTTTATTTTTTGACAGCGCAAAATAATTATTTTGTGTCGTTTGAAAAAAGATTTACCAAACTTTTAACGTCAATTTTACACAATTGTTGTAACTGATTTACTGTTCCGTGCTCGATAAACTTGTCGGGAACACCTAAAACTTCGATAGTATTTTTGAAATTGTTTGAGGCTGCAAACTCTAAAATGGCACTTCCAAAACCACCATTTATAGCACCATCTTCGATCGTAATGATCCTCTCAAAACTTGAAAAAACATCATTTAAAATATTGATATTTAATGGTTTAATGAAAGGAAAGTCGTAGTGGGCGATGGTGTCGGAATTGGAACATTCGCTTAGTGCTGCGGTTACATTATTTCCAATTGTTCCGGTGGATAAAACGGCTGTTTTTGTTCCTGTTTTTAAGCAGGTCGCTGCACCAATTTCAATTTTTTTGTAATGTCCGAAATTTTCTACTTCCCAATTTGGTAAAACGCCACGGCCTCTTGGATATCGAATGGCAATGGGATGATTTAATCCTAACTGAGCGGTGTATAAAATATTTTGTAAAGCAATTTCATTGAGAGGAGCATAAATAATAATGTTCGGAATAGCGCGTAAATAGGCAATGTCAAAAACACCGTGATGTGTCGCACCATCTTCGCCTACCAAGCCTGCTCGGTCCAGACAAAAAATAACAGGGAGGTTTTGCAGTGCAACATCGTGAATGACCTGATCGTAAGCGCGCTGTAAAAAAGTCGAATAAATATTGCAATACACAATCATACCCTGTGTAACCATTCCTGCCGCAAGTGTTACGGCATGTTGTTCGGCTATTCCCACATCAAAAGCACGTTCCGGAATCTCGTCCATCATAAATTTAAGCGAACTTCCGGAGGGCATTGCAGGAGTGATTCCGATAATCTTTTCGTTCTTTCTGGCTAAATCTAAAATAGTCAGACCAAAAACATCCTGATATTTGGGGGCTAAGTTTTCTTCTGATTTTGAATAAAGCTCTCCGGTCGAAGCATCAAACTTTCCGGGTGCATGGTACTTTACCTGATTTTCTTCGGCTTGCTGTAAACCTTTTCCTTTTGTGGTAACAATGTGCAGGAACTTTGGGCCCTTTATTTTTTTTAAGCGATGGAGTTCTTTGATTAATGCCGGAAGATCATGACCGTCAATCGGACCCGAATAATCAAAGTTTAACGATTTGATGATGTTATTCTGCTTTGGATTTTTCCCGTTTTTAACGGCTGTTAAATATTTTTTCAAAGCACCCACACTCGGATCAATTCCGATAGCATTATCATTTAAAATCACCAAAAGATTAGCATCTGTAACCCCGGCATGATTTAAACCTTCAAAAGCCATCCCCGAAGCAATTGACGCATCGCCAATTACAGCAACATGCTGTTTGTCGAAATCGCCCTTTAGTTTTGAGGCAATGGCCATTCCAAGTGCCGCCGAGATAGAAGTAGAGGAGTGCCCTACACCAAAAGTATCGTAAATACTCTCGCTCCTTTTTGGAAAACCGGAAATACCTTCCAGTTGCCTGTTGGTATGAAAAATGGCTCTTCTCTCTGTCAAAATTTTATGACCGTAAGCCTGATGGCCAACATCCCAAACCAATAAATCGTCGGGCGTATTAAACACATAATGCAGCGCGATAGTCAATTCGATTACACCCAGACTGGATCCTAAATGCCCTTCTTTGACCGAAACAACATCAATAATAAAATCGCGTAATTCTTGTGCGACCTGAGTAAGTTGCGCTTCGGGTAACAAGCGTAAATCGGCGGGATTGTGTATGTTGGAGAGTAAGTTGCTTTTCATTGTAAGGTAAAAAGCAAATTTACGGTTTTAAATTTAATTATTGTTTTTTGAATGTTTAACGCGAACCTTAAATAGATGGTTTTTATAGAAATGAGGCAATTAAAAGCGTTAATTGCCTCAAAAAATCGCTATATTTGAGGCGATTAATTTTATTTATTGCCTCATGAGCTACAATTGGCAGTTACCGGACTGGGAAAAATTCGCATATGATGATACTGTAATAGATTCATTATGTGTTGAATTTGCATTTGAAACAGGAGAGGTAAAAGGACTTGTCGATTCCTTGTCAACGATAATTCAGCAGGAAACTATTTTACAATTTATGATTTCAGAAGCGATCAAAACTTCTGAAATAGAAGGTGAATTTTTTAGCAGGGAAGATATAATGTCTTCTATTAAGAAAAATTTAGGGATAACCGGTGTTTTTGATTCTATTCGAAATAAAAATGCACAGGCAATTGGAAAGCTGATGGTCACAATAAGGAATGCCTATTCAGATAAACTAACGGAATTTTCGATAAAGCAATGGCATGGCATTTTGATGGAATATTCAAAACATATTAGTCCTGGAAATTACAGATCCGGAGAAGAACCGATGCAAATTATTTCGGGTAGTTATGGTAGAGAAACGGTTCATTTTGAGGCGCCTCCATCCAAACAGGTTCCTGATGAAATGAAAAAATTCATTCAATGGTACAATGCTTTTGAAGTCAAAGCCACGGATTTTAAAAAAGCACTAATTAAAACAGCTATTGCACATTTGTATTTTGAAAGCATTCATCCGTTTGAAGATGGAAATGGAAGAATTGGAAGGGCTATTGCTGAAAAATGTCTTTCGGAATCTTTAAATCGACCTGTTTTAATGAGTATTTCAAGTGCGATTGAGAAAAATAAAAAAAAGTACTACCAATCTTTAAAAGAAGCTCAAAGCACTATGGAGATTACAGATTGGATTTTTTATTTCTCTAATTTGATTTTAGACGCTCAAAAAAATGCGAAACAAATTATACTTTTTACATTAAGTAAAAGCAAATTTATGGACGAGTTTAAGGATAAAATGAATGAGAGACAGACAAAAGTTGTTTTGAAAATGTTCGAAAAAGGAACTTCCGGTTTTGTGGGCGGGATGACGGCAATAAAATACATTTCGATTGCTAAAACTTCAAGAGCAACTGCAACAAGAGATTTACAGGATTTGACAGAAAAGAAGATTTTGATGCCAAGAGGAGAAGGCCGAAATCGTTCGTATGATTTGAACCTGGTTATCAAAAAATAAGTAAAAGCTTCACCTTATATTAGCGCTTTCTTGACTTTAACTCAGGGGAAATTATTTCAAAAAAACCTATTTTTGCACTTATGATAAATCCCTTCACCGACGAATATTTTATGAAAAAAGCTTTGCAGGAAGCTGAAATGGCTTTTGATAAAGGCGAAATTCCTGTTGGAGCAATCATTGTAGTTGCCGATAAAATCATTGCAAGAAGTCACAATTTAACCGAATTGCTTAACGATGTTACGGCTCATGCCGAAATGCAGGCCATAACCGCTGCGGCCAACTTTTTAGGCGGAAAATATCTCAAAGACTGCACTTTATATGTTACCCTCGAACCTTGTCAGATGTGTGCGGGAGCTTTGTACTGGAGTCAGATTTCAAAAATTGTTTTTGGTGCACGTGATGAGCAACGTGGTTTTATGACCATGGGAACCAAATTGCACCCAAAAACGACCGTAGTTTCAGGAATCATGGCCAATGAAGCCGCCGATTTAATGAAACGTTTTTTTGTGGAGAGACGTAAGTAATTAGAATAAATATCCTCCAAGGTAAACACATATAAACATCATAAAGCAATTAAAGCAGATGATATTATAAAACATATTTTCGGAGAAGCCTTTTTTTGAAAGTAGTATTTTTGTACTTATCCCTATTGAAATAAGGAGAATAAGACAAGCGTAGAATTGAATCCCATTAATGCTAAAGCCACTTGAAAGAAGATCGGTGTAGTTTCTTGTTTTGGATTTTATTTTTGTTACAAATTTAAATAGTAAGGAAGTTTCAATTTCAATATTATTTTCTTCAATGTATTCTTTTGTAGTAGAAAAAGTAAATCCTTTATGTGTAAAATAATGATAAGAAACTTTTTGTCCGGATTTTCCTGAAGTTCGAACAAAGTACTTAGTTATTGTATCATTAGTTTTTGAAGAGGGTAAAATATAATAGTCTGCAAAAGCAATTAAAATCAAAAATGAAATTATCCCCAGCAGATATATAATGATATTTTTATTTTTAATGATAAATTCATTTTCCGTAGAATAACTGTTGGAGTTGCGGGACATTTTTTTTACGTATTAAGATATATGAAATATAGTGTTTTTGTAATAACTTTTTTTGAATTTTCAACAAAAGTTAAATAATTCACTCTGCTGAATTTTCCTCTTAAAAGATTTAGAAAAATACATTATATTTATGCAATATAATTGACAAACCACTAGTTAATCATAGAGCGGTTAAAGCTAAAACATGCTGTCAATTTCCAAATTCATAAACCTGTAATTCTAAATTAAAGTGAAAGTAAAAGGACTATTTCTCGCGTTTTTTGTGTTTTTTATTTTTCAATCCTGCGGCAGAAAATCAGCTGCCGATTTCAATTCCGATTTTTCATTATTCAAAGAGTACATTGTCAGTTTTACGGGAGGAATCGTCTCTTCGGAATCTGACATTAGAGTCGTTTTGGCTTTTGATAAAAAGGAATGGAAAGTCAATCAGGAATTAGACGACGATTTATTTGATATTTCGCCAAATGTCCGTGGAAAAGTAGTGGCGCTTTCGACCAATACGATTGCTTTTATTCCGGAGAAAAAATTAGAAGCAGGAACAGAATATCAGGTGACCTTAAACTTAGACAAGCTCATCACTATTCCGAAAGAGAAGGAGGAGACACTTTCGAAATTCAACTTCACAGTCAAAACAATCAAGCAGGATTTCACCATCAATACGATGGATATTCAATCGTACAGTAAAGATTACCAGTATCTGAACTGCGTTCTAAAAACGGCAGACAATATGGATATCGAAACGGCTAAAAAATTAATTACGGCCCGTCAGAATGGAAGTGATCTTAAAATTAAATTCGAAAAAAAATCAGGCTCAGCCAAAGAATTCAATTTTAAAATTGACAGTATTCAACGCTATTTAGAAGCTTCGAATCTGGAAATCGCATACGATGGCGGTGATTTTGATATCGACCAGAAAGGGCAATTGGATTATGCCGTTACGGGTTTAAAAGAATTTAAAATTGTAAAAGTTGATATTCCCGAGGGAAGCAATCAGTCCGTTGTAATTAATTTTTCGGAGCCCTTAGAAAAAGGCCAGGATTTTAAAGGATTGGTTTCGATTCAGAATACCAACAATCTCAAGTTTTCGACTCAGGGAAACCTGCTGAAAGTATATTTTAGCAATACAGCACCGGAGAAAAAAGAAGTGCCAGTGCCGGTAGCGGTAGAAGAAAGCGCAGCTATAGCTGTTGATTCTGCAGCTGTTGTGGTCGATTCTGCAGCGGTAGCGACCGATAGTGCCGTGGTGGTAGTTCAGGAAGAGGAAGCTAGTCCGGAGCCGGAACCCGTTTTATCGGGGGAATTGCTGCTTGAAGTTTTTCAGGGAATTGAAAGCCAGTACGGCAAAAAGATGGACGCAAATTATACCGAAAAAATCAATTTTGACCAGATAAAACCGAACGTTAGATTTGTTAAAAACGGAACCATCCTGCCAAGTTCAAACAATCTGAAACTGAATTTTGAAGCGGTAAATTTAAGTGCTGTAGATGTAAAAGTGTATAAAATTTATAAAAATAACATTCTTCAGTTTCTGCAGTACAATGAGCTGAACGGAAGTCAGAATCTCAAGAAAGTGGCGCAGCCGGTGGCGAAAACCACACTGAATTTAATTGAGAGCAAACTGATAAATCCGGCGAAGTGGAACACCTTTGCTTTGGATTTGTCTAAAATAATTACGCCTGAACCGGGAGCTATTTATCGCGTAGAATTTGTTTACAAAAAGAAATATTCACTGTACAAATGTGAAACGTCTGAAGGAGATTCAGAAGGCGAAGAGGAAGAAGAGGTAGATGAAGATGATGTAAACTACAGTGGCAATTCGTACGATGATTACTATTATGACGATTATGACTGGCGAGAAAGTCAGGACCCTTGTTCAGGATCTTACTATTATAATGCCCGAATTGCGACCAATATTTTAGCAACAGATTTAGGAGTTATAGCCAAAAGAGGTGAAAATAAATCGTACTTATTTGCCGTAAATAATATTGTAACCACAGAACCTGTTTCGAACGCAAGAGTGGATTTGTACACCTTTCAACAGCAAAAAATTGCGACTGCGGCTACGAGCAGCGAAGGGATTGCTTCGTTTCAGCTCAATAAATTTGCCTATTTCGCTATCGTTACTTTGGGGGATCAATCGACTTATGTGAAACTGGATGACGGATATTCGTTATCGGTAAGTAACTTTGATGTTGCAGGGGAGACTTTGCAAAAAGGGTTAAAAGGGTTTATCTATGGAGAGCGTGGCGTTTGGCGTCCGGGAGACAATGTGTATTTGTCCTTTATCTTAAACGATGCGTCGAATAAACTTCCGAAATCACATCCAATTAAATTGCGACTGAACGATCCGAATGGTAAAACGACCTATCAGACCATTCAGAAAACAAATGACCTGAATCATTATAGTTTTATAGTTCCAACAAGTGCCGATGCGCCAACCGGAAACTGGGAAGCAATGATAAGTGTGGGAGGTGCTAAGTTTTACAAAAGCATAAAAATAGAAACGATCAAACCGAACCGTTTAAAAATCAAGAATACGTTCTCCAGAAAAACACTATCGTCCTCTTATCCTAACAACAGCAATCTTGAAGTGACCTGGCTTCATGGTGCCATTGCAAAAAATCTGAATGTAGAAATGCAGGCGAAATTTTCGCAGCAAACAACTACTTTTAAAGGCTATGAGAAATTTAATTTTGACGATCTGGTACGCCAGTTCAGCACGGAAGAGATCAATGTTTTCTCCGGAAAATTAAACGAGAGTGGAAGAGCTTCAGTTCCTATTCAGCCAAAACTGCAAGGACAGGCTCCGGGAATGCTTCGCGCTTCATTTATTACAAAAGTATATGAAGAAGGAGGCGATTTCAGTACCGATGTTATTTCGACGACCTATTCACCTTACAAAACCTACGTAGGGATAAAAGCACCGGAACCTAATAAATACGGAATGCTGGAAACCGGAAAGAACAACCGTTTTGATATTGTTACCGTGGATGAAAACGGAAGACCAAAATCAGTTCGAAATCTGGAAGTAAAAGTGTTTAAAGTAGACTGGCGTTGGTGGTGGGATGCTTCCAGCGATAATCTCTCGAATTATAATTCATCAAATGCGACTACCTCTTATAAAACCCTTGTGATCGATACCGATTCCAGAGGGAAAGGAAGTATTGATCTTTCTTTAAGCGATGAAGAATGGGGACGCTATTTAATACGTGTTGCGGATAATACCGATGGACATGCAACTGCTTTAACGGTAAATATTGACTGGCCAGTCTGGTCTGGAAAAACCCGTAACAGAGATGCGTCTACAGCCAATATGTTGGTATTCTCTACCGATAAGAAAAATTATGCGGTAGGCGAAAAAGCGCAAATTTCGTTCCCGTCAAGTGAAGGCGGTCGTGCTTTGATTTCGATTGAAAACGGATCAAAAGTGGTACAGACCATCTGGGCCAAATCAAAACAGGGCGAAACCAAAGTGGAAGTTCCAATTACAGCAGCGATGGCGCCAAACGTATATTTTAATATCACACTTTTACAGCCTCATGCTTCGACTAAAAACGACTCGCCTATTCGTATGTACGGAATCGTTCCGATCGAAGTAGTAGATAAAAACACCATTTTAGCACCAACCCTTTCCATGCCGGATGTTTTAAAACCGGAGCAGACTTTTACGGTAAAAGTGGGAGAGAAAACCGGTAAAGAAATGACCTATACGATTGCAGTTGTAGATGAAGGACTTCTGGATTTAACCCGTTTTAAAACACCAAATGCCTGGGATAGTTTTTACGTTCGTGAAGCTTTAGGAGTTAAAACCTGGGATATTTACGATGATGTAATCGGAGCCTATGGCGGAAAAATAAATCAAATCTTCAGTATTGGTGGAGATCAGGATTTAGGCGGTGGAAAAGCCAAAAAAGCCAACCGATTTAAACCTGTAGTGTTGTATTACGGACCGTTTAAATTAGAAAAAGGCCAGACAAAAGCACATCAGTTAAAATTGCCAAAATACATAGGTTCTGTTCGAACCATGGTTGTGGCGGGTGATGCCAGTACAAGTGCTTATGGAAGTGTAGAAAAAGCAACTCCGGTTAAAAGTCCGTTGATGGTATTGGCTTCGTTGCCAAGAAAAATATCGCCTTCAGAAAAAGTGACTCTTCCGGTTACTGTTTTTGCGACCGAAAAAAATATTAAAAGAGTAACTCTTCAGCTTAAAACGAGCAACGGATTAAAAGTAATGGGAAGTGCTGCCCAAAGTCTGAATTTTACACAGCCTGATGAAAAGATGGCGTATTTTAATCTGGTAGTGGGTTCTGCTACCGGAATTGCTAAAGTTCAGGTAATTGCGACCTCCGGAAAAGAAAGATCGGTTTATGATGTAGAGATCGATATGACCAATCCTAATCCGGTTACAAATACCTATACCGATGTTGTTTTACCTCCAAACAGTACCAAAACAATTACATGGAAAACCTTTGGAGTTTCAGGAAGTAATAAAGCCAGATTGGAAGTTTCGTCAATGCCAACTATCAATTTGAATGGAAGATTGCAATACCTTATTCAGTATCCGCATGGCTGTGTAGAGCAAACTACTTCGTCTGTTTTTCCACAGTTGTTTTTAAGTGATATTGTCGATTTGGACAATACCCGAAAAGGAATCATTCAGAAAAACATCACTGCCGGAATTACCAAATTAGGAAGCTTTCAATTGCCGTCTGGTGGCTTGTCGTATTGGCAGGGAAATACAACCGCCGATGATTGGGGATCTTCATATGCCGGACATTTCCTGATTGAAGCAGAGAAAAAAGGGTATGTTTTACCAATTAACTTCAAATCAAAATGGATTTCATACCAGCAAAAAGAAGCCAAACAATGGCGTTTTGAAGCGAAGTATGGCAATGATCTTGCTCAGGCCTATAGGTTGTATACATTAGCGCTGGCAGGCAATGCCGATTTGTCTTCGATGAACAGATTGCGTGAAACGAAAGGGATTTCAAACGAAAGTAAGCTTCGTCTGGCAGCTGCGTATGTTTTGGCCGGGCAGAAATCAGCTGGACAAAATTTATTATTACATGCCAGTATCGACAATGAATCTAATGAGTATAATTATTACTACTATGGTTCAAGCGAAAGAAACAGAGCAATGGCTTTAGAAACGATGCTTCTTTTAGGGCAAACGCAAAAAGCATTCACTATGGCTTCAAAACTGGCAAAAGAAATGTCGACAAACCAATGGATGAGCACACAAACAACAGCGTATTGCCTGTATGCGATGTCTAAATTTGCGGCAAGTAACGGGCCAAAAGGGATCAACCTTCAGTTCAGTAAAAACGGAAAAGGTGAAACCATAAACACGCAAAAGACAATCGCTGACAGAAGTTTAGTTGTTCAGGCAGGTGCGAATAGTGTGGTTTTAAAGAATCTTAAAAACAACACCGTTTATGTTCGTGTTTTAAATACCGGAATATTACCAATAGGACAGGAAAATGCAATTCAGAGTGATGTTTCGGCCAATATTATTTTCAAAAACAGAAAAGGCAGTGTCATTAATGTTTCGAAAATAAGTCAGGGAACCGAGTTTGTTGCAGAAGTTACGGTAAGAAATCAAAGAAATGAAAGCGTTCAGAATGTGGCATTATCGCAAATTTTGCCTTCAGGATTCGAAATCGTTAATACCCGTTTCACCGACTACGGTGATGCAACAAATAATATCGCAGATTATATTGACATTCGCGACGACAGAACCAATTTCTATTTTGGAATGAAAGCCAGAGAAACCAAAGTATTCCGAATTTTGTTAAACGCATCGTATTTAGGAAATTATTATTTACCGGGATTACAGTGCGAAGCCATGTACGACAATACATTCCTGGCCAGAACAAAAGGGTTCTGGGTTGAGGTTGTGAAATAGAAAATAAAATGGTCCACGGGTTTTACGGATTAAGCGGATGTTTACGGGTTAAATTTAATTCAGTCTAATCCAATAAAGAAGATCTGTGCGAACCTGTTTAATCCGTAAAACCCGTGGGCTAAAATCATTACTAAACTTTGAAAAATAGATTAATAGCGTTCATACAACGCATTATAAATTGGATTAAAAAGAATAAAATAAAATCAGCAATTGCATTTGTGCTCTTGCTGATTTATTATTTCTCTATACCCCGAACGTTGTTTAAAGAGCCGTACTCAACGGTTATTGAAAGTAAAGAAGGAGAACTGCTTGGTGCTAAAATCGCCCGTGACGGACAATGGCGTTTTCCGGCACAGGACAGCGTACCCGATAAATTCAAGAAATGCATTGTTTATTTTGAAGACGAGTACTTTTATAAACATCCCGGTTTTAACCCAGTTGCGATGGTAAATGCGATCAAGCAAAACCGAAAAGCAGGAAAAGTAGTTCGTGGCGGAAGTACACTGACACAGCAGGTAATCCGATTGTCCCGAAAAGGAAAAGGAAGAACTTATTTTGAAAAACTGATCGAAATGATTCTCGCAACCCGATTGGAATTGGGCTATTCTAAGAATGAAATTCTCGAATTGTATGCGGCTCATGCTCCGTTTGGAGGAAATGTGGTCGGACTTGAAATGGCCGCGTGGCGTTATTTTGGTGTGCAATCCAATCAATTGTCGTGGGCAGAAAATGCGACACTGGCAGTTTTACCCAATGCGCCAAGTTTGATTTATCCGGGTAAAAATCAAATAAAATTATTGAACAAACGAAACAGGCTTTTGCTGAAATTACACCAGGAAGGCGTAATTGACAAGCAAACCTATGAACTTGCCGTTGAGGAACCTTTGCCGCAAAAACCATACGATTTGCCTCAAATAGCCCCGCATTTGTTACAAAGAGTGGCTAAAAACGAGGAAGGAACCAGGGTGAAAACAACAATTGATTATGCTTTGCAAAACAGAGTCAATCAAATTGCGAGATACTATTACAATCAGTACAAGCAGAATGAAGTGCATAATCTGGCGATTCTGGTAATTGATGTTTCCAATAGAAATGTAATCAGCTACGTTGGTAATGCTCCAACGGATAAAGACCATCAAAAAGATGTTGATATTATCGATGCGCCAAGAAGTACCGGAAGTATCCTGAAACCCCTTTTATATGCCGGAATGCTGGACGATGGCGAATTACTGCCCAACACTTTGATTGCCGACGTACCAACACAGATTGCAGGTTACACACCGCAAAATTTCAATCTGACCTTTGATGGCGCGGTACCGGCGCATCGGGCTTTATCGCGCTCGCTGAACATTCCGTCGGTTTTAATGCTGCAGGAGTTTGGAGTCAATAAGTTTTATGAAGAACTGCAAAAGTTTAAATTGCGCGACATTAATAAAACTCCGGATCATTACGGCTTATCGCTTATTTTGGGAGGAGCCGAAAGTAATTTGTGGGATTTATGCCGAACCTATGCAAATCTGTCTTCTACCTTAAATTATTATGTTAAGAATCAGGCACAATACCGAACGAATGAATTTACAGAGTTAAATTACAAGAACGATTTTGAGCCCGATTTTGGCTCAGAAAGTGATCAGAAGAACATCTTGGGTGCCGGATCAATTTGGGCGGCTTACAATGCCATGGAAGAGGTCAATAGACCGGAAGGAGATGAAGCCTGGAAGTTTTACGACAGCTCTCTTAAAATTGCCTGGAAAACCGGGACCAGTTTTGGTAATCGTGATGCCTGGGCAATTGGTACAAATTCAAAATATGTGGTAGGAATCTGGGTTGGAAATGCAACAGGCGAGGGCCGACCTACTTTAACGGGAGTCACAAGCGCAGCACCGGTTTTGTTTGATGTTTTTAATTTACTGCCAAGGCAAAAATGGTTTCAAACGCCTTATAAGGATTTGGAAGAAGTTGAGGTGTGCCGTTTGAGTGGTTACTTAGCCAAAGACGGTTGTCCAAAAATGAAACAATGGGTTCCCAAAAAAGGAAAATCGACAGCCGTTTGTCCGTACCATAAAACTGTTCATTTGGATCGTGCAGAACAATTTCAGGTGAATAGCAGCTGTGAAAACATTGATAACATAGTGACTAAAAACTGGTTTGTTTTGCCTCCGGTTATGGCTTGGTATTACAAGAGTCAGCATATCGAATACCTGCCGCTGCCTCCGTTTAAAGAGGGCTGTCAGGGTACACAAACCACAACAATGGATTTTATTTATCCGAAGACCAACGGCAAAATTTATTTAACGAAGAATTTTAATAGCGAAGTTCAGCCTGTAATCCTGAAAGTAGCCTATTCGGAGAGGGATAAAGAGCTCTTTTGGTATGTGGATGACGTTTATAAAGCAACCACAAAAACGTTTCATGAACTGCCTGTTACTCCAACTTCAGGAACACATTACATTACAGTTGTAGATGCATTTGGCAATGAAATTAGAAGAAAAATCGAGATTGTGAGGGAATAAGCGAGTATAAATTCCAATTTTTAAATTCCAAACTCCAAACTGTTTGTTGTTTGTTTAATGAATTTTTAAACAAGTGCTATGTTAGGCTTCGACTTCGCTCAGGCAGACATAGCACTTGTCATTTCGACCGTAGGGAGAAATCACGCACGAGACTCGACAAAGATTGGCGACTTTAGGGACGGAATTTCTTATGTGATTTCTCCCTTCGGTCGAAATGAAAGAAAAAAACTTCTTATTAATTCGTGAATTGCTTCGCCTGTTCGCTATCGCTCGAGTCGTGGCGAAAAAAAAAAGGCATAAAAAAACCGCCAGTCTTTCGAAAGGCGGTTTTGATTTTTATTCTGAAATAACATTTCCTTTTTTATCATAGAAATGGTATTCTAAGTACGTGTAAGCGTCACGAGGTATGATTTTCACCCATTTCTTATGTTCAAAAAACCATTTTGAACGTAATGATGGAAAACCTTTACTGAGGTATGCAGCCACAAACGGATGTACGTTAAGCACAACACTTTTGTGGGTTTTTAGAATTCTATCTAAATCAGATGAGATTTTATCAATGATTAAAATTGGCGCTTCAATTTCGCCATGCTCATTGTTTGGATCTTCTTCTCTGGTTTTAATATTAACTTCTGGTCTTACGCGTTGTCTGGTAATCTGAACTAAACCAAATTTACTAGGCGGTAAGATTTTATGCTTTGCTTTATCGTCGCTCATTTCTTCTCGCAAGAAGTCGAACAAAACCTTCCTGTTTTCAGGATTAGACATATCGATAAAATCAACTACGATTATTCCACCCATATCACGCAAACGAAGTTGTCTGGCAATTTCGGCAGCGGCAATCATATTCACTTCCATGGCAGTGTCTTCCTGGTTGGTTGCTTTATTCGAACGATTTCCACTATTTACGTCAATAACGTGAAGAGCTTCAGTATGTTCGATGATAAGATAAGCACCTTTACTCATGGAGACGGTTCTTCCAAATGAAGTTTTGATTTGTCTCTCTATATTGTATTTCTCAAAAATTGGAGTGTCATTTGATTGATAAAACTTAACAATCGATTGTTTTGAAGGTGCAATTTCTTGCAGATATTCCTTCGTTTGATGGTACAACTCTTCGTCATCTATTTGAATACCGCTAAAGGTATCGTTGAATACATCTCTTAATATCGAAGAAGCTCTGTTGAGCTCTCCTAATACTTTTGAGGGATGATGAGCAGTTGGTAATTTTTTACACATTGCAGTCCATCTGCCAAGCAGGTTCTGCAAATCTTTTTCTAATTCGGCTACGTTTTTGCCTTCGGCTACTGTGCGAACAATAACACCAAATCCTTTAGGTTTGATCGATAGAACAAGTTTTTTTAGACGATCCTTTTCCTTTTTGTCCTCTATTTTTTGAGAAATAGAAACACGGTCAGAAAACGGAACGAGAACAATAAATCTTCCAGCCAATGAAAGCTCAGCGCTTATTCTTGGACCTTTGGTCGATATAGGTTCTTTTACAACTTGAACTAAAACAGATTGATTGGCACTTAAAATATCAGTAATGATGCCATCTTTGTCAATCTCTTTTTCAAACT
The DNA here is from genome assembly GCF_025947345.1 of Flavobacterium sp. N502536. NCBI lineage: Bacteria > Pseudomonadati > Bacteroidota > Flavobacteriia > Flavobacteriales > Flavobacteriaceae > Flavobacterium > Flavobacterium sp. N502536. The sequence goes on from NZ_CP110011.1 coordinate 2,318,069, forward strand.
GAAAGGTTTTTAGGGAGAAATCTTTTATTTTACCTGCGCTTACAAGTTTTATGAATTTCAGTTGAGAAGCTAAGTTAGGTCCTAAATCGTGATAATGTAAAAAAGCATCTTTTTCGAAGCCTACATTTACAAAAGCAGCATTAAGTCCGGCAACTGGTTTTCGTATTTTGGCAATAAAAATATCACCAACTTGAAAATTGCTTTTCTCTTCTTCTTTGTGTAATTCAATTAGTTTTCCATCTTTTAATAAGGCAAAATCTACGGCTTCAGAACTAGATCTAATGATTAATTCTTTATTCACACTGTAAATTTTTATCTGTTTTTTCAGAAAATAGAAGAAAGAGGAAAGGCTAGAGATTTTTAACAAAATCTAAAGTCTAAAATCTAAAGTCTAAAATCTTATTTACAGATGGATTAAACAATATTTTTAACAGGTATTGAACCCGGGAGGGAAAGTTTAAATTTCAATTTTCTAAACTCCAAATTCCAATTGAAAGAAATATTGATTTCTTAAATTTTGGAGTTTGGATTTTATTTTTTGGAATTTTTGAAGTTTCCCAAATTTCAATGAACGTTTAAAAAGAAAAAAGTAGTTTAAAACTACTTTTTCTTCTTGTGACGGTTAGCTCTCGCTCTTTTTTTACGTTTGTGAGTAGCTACCTTATGTCTCTTTCTTTTTTTACCACTTGGCATATCGTGTCGATTTTATAATTAATTAATAGTATTATTTTGCTTCGTTATTTGTTTTTACTCCTTCTACAAAAACTTTTGCAGGTTTAAACGCAGGAATGTTGTGTGCTGGAATCTTGATAGTGGTATTCTTAGAAATGTTTCTACCAGTCTTTTCAGCTCTGGTTTTTACGATAAAACTTCCAAAACCTCTTAGGTAAACATTGTCTCCAGTTTCTAGTGAAGTTTTAACTTCTTCCATAAAAGTTTCTACTGTTGCTTGAACATCTCCTTTTTCAAGACCTAGTTTCTCTGAAATTTTCGCTACGATATCTGCTTTCGTCATTTTCTTTCCTATTTTATTTTATAAATGGTGTACTATTTTTTTGAGTTTGCAAATATAGGAATTAAAAAAATAATTAATCAAGCTAAATCGTTAAATTTTAATTACATAAACATTTACTTTTGTATTCTAAGTATTTTGCAATGAATTTTTCTAACATATTGATAAAATGGTATTTACAAAACAAACGTGATTTGCCATGGCGAAAAACGACCAATCCATACCATATTTGGCTCTCAGAAATTATGTTGCAACAGACGCGAGTTGCGCAGGGAACGCCTTATTTTTTTGCATTTACGAAGGAATTTCCTACTGTATTTGATTTGGCAAATGCTTCGGAAGAGCAGGTTTTGAAACTTTGGCAGGGATTAGGGTATTATTCCCGTGCCCGAAATTTGCATAAAACGGCTCAATATGTCGCAAATGAGCTGAATGGAATTTTTCCTCCTAATTATAAAGAACTTTTAAAATTAAAAGGTGTTGGCGAATATACAGCGGCTGCAATTGCTTCTTTTTCTTATAATGAAGCTGTCCCTGTTGTTGACGGAAATGTATTTAGAGTACTTTCCCGTTATTTTGATATCGAATCGGATATTGCTTCCCCTGCTACTAAAAAAGAATTTACAGAACTGGCACACGAATTAATGCCAAAAGACAATCCTGCTATTTTCAATCAGGCGATAATGGAGTTTGGTGCTTTGCAGTGTGTGCCTAAAAGTCCGGATTGTAATACCTGTGACTTTAATGATAGCTGTGCAGCATTACAAAAGAAAAAGGTCGCTCTTTTGCCGGTGAAGTCGAAGAAAGTTAAAGTAACCAATCGCTTCTTTAATTATCTGATTTTGGAAGATGTTTTAGGAAATACTTTAATTCAGAAAAGAACAGCAAAAGGTATCTGGCATAACTTATATGAGTTTCCTCTTTTGGAAACGACTGAAATTGTAGATTTCGATGTAGTTTCAAAAGCGGTTAAAGACAGTGTTTTTTCGTCCTATACAATTATAGGTATAGAAGATTACGCAGAGAGCACTGTTGTTCATAAACTTTCGCACCAACATTTGCACATACAGTTCTGGAAGGTTAGAATAGAGGGTGTAGTTGAAAATGGATTGAATACCAGTGATTTAAAGGGTTTTCCTTTTCCGATTGTGATTTACAATTTTATCGAAAAGCAGGAAATAATTTGCTAAAAAAAATGTATCTTTGGGTTAAATACCACTAATAAATTATGAACGGAACATTAAACAAAGTGATGTTAATTGGCCATCTGGGCGATGATGTAAAAATGCATTATTTTGATGGAGGAAATTGCATTGGGCGTTTTCAGTTGGCTACAAATGAGGTTTATATCAATAAAACGACCAATGAAAAAATAACTTCAACAGAATGGCACAACCTGGTTGTACGAAACAAAGCGGCCGAAATTTGCGAGAAATACTTGTCGAAAGGAGATAAGATCTATATTGAAGGACGTATCAAATCACGTCAATGGCAAGCAGAAGACGGTACTACAAAATATACGACAGAAATTCAGGTTACGGAGTTTACTTTCTTGACTACCAAAAAAGAAACCGGAAATCATAAACCCAATCAGGATACAGAACCGGCAAAAAACACTAACTTTGACGCGACTAACGAAGGCTTACCTATTAATGATTTGCCTTTTTGATTGTTTAACTAATCTTTTTTAATTTGGACCCGGAGCCCAGTTTGTTTTTTAATACGATACTAGACATCAATTTGATAATTGGTTTTGTCGGAATATTTATTTTGCTTTTTTTATCGGCAATAGTTTCAGGTGCCGAAGTGGCACTTTTCTCTTTGTCTCAAAAAGACATCGACGATGCACTGCAGGAGAACCATTCCAAAGGAAAAATTATTTCCAGCCTTTTAGATAAACCCAAGAAACTTCTGGCGACCTTATTAGTAGCCAATAACTTTTTTAATATTGGAGTTGTTATTCTGTTCTCTTATACAGGACAGAGTATTTTTGCGAATATAGATTCGCCAATCCTTAAGTTTATTCTCGAAATAATACTGGTTACTTCCCTGATCTTACTATTTGGAGAAATACTTCCTAAAGTTTATGCGAGCCGCAACAATGTGAAATTTGCAAAACGCATGGCTTACCCCTTACTTGTTTTGGATAAATTACTGTCGCCAATCAGTTTGCCTATGCGTAGTGTTACGTTATATTTGCACAATAAATTGGGAAAACAGAAAAACAATTTCTCTATCAATCAGCTTTCACAAGCCTTGGAATTGACGGATTCTGAAGGCACATCAAGCGAAGAGCAAAAAATACTGGAAGGCATAGTGTCTTTTGGGAATACCGATACCAAGCAGGTAATGAGTCCGAGGATTGATATTTTTGCGCTGGAGATGTCCGAATCGTTTGCGGGGATTTGCCCAAAAATTATTGAAAAAGGATTTTCGAGAATTCCGGTATATCGTGACAATATTGATCAGATAGAAGGCGTTTTGTTTGTGAAAGATTTACTGCCTCATATTGATAAAGAAGAATTTGACTGGACGTCGTTAATCAGAGAAGCCTTTTTTGTTCCGGAGAATAAGAAACTGGATAATTTGCTTAAAGATTTTCAGAGCCTTAAAAGCCATTTGGCGATTGTAGTTGATGAATACGGAGGAACATCAGGATTGGTTTCGCTGGAAGATGTTATCGAGGAGATTGTGGGGGATATTAGTGACGAGTTTGATGATGAGAACCTCAATTTTTCTCAGATTGATGAAAAGAATTTCCTATTTGAAGGAAAAATAAATCTTAAGGATTTTTACAGAATCGTAGACGTTAATGAAGAAATCTTTGAATCCCGTAAAGGAGAGGCCGAGACACTGGCAGGGTTTATTTTGGAAATTCTGGGTAATTTCCCTAAAAAAGATCAAAAAATAGCGTTTGAAAACTGCGTTTTTACAATAGAAACGGTGGATAAGAAACGTGTAAAACAAATAAAAGTAACAATAGATTAAGAATGCTAAAAAAGACAATTTCGATAGCAACAATTTTACTGGCATTGACGGTTGTAAGCTGTAAAGATGATGTGGTGCCAAAGCCGGCAAGTTTTCTTCGTTTGGATTATCCTGAAGCAAAATATGTAGGTTTTGAAAACAATTGCCCGTTTACTTTTGAAATGAATGAAGGAGCTGTAATTAAAGGAGAGAAAAACTGCGGATTTGCCATTACTTATCCAAAGATGAAAGCTACCATTTATCTGACCTACAAACCAGTTCATGGTGATATTGAAAAACTGCTGAAAGATGCCCAAAAGCTAACCTATGAGCACGTTATCAAGGCCGATGATATCTTAGAACAGCCGTATTTAAACCCCGAAAAAAAGGTTTACGGTATGTTTTATCGTGTAGATGGAAATGCTGCTACAAACTCACAATTTTACGTGACCGACAGTACAAAACATTTTATTACAGGATCGGTTTATTTTTATGCCAAACCTAACTTTGATTCGGTTATGCCGGCTGCGAGTTACATCAGGAATGATATGCAGCGATTAATGGAAACATTAAAATGGAAATAAAAGTCCGTACTTAATTTTATACTACCCCCAAAAAGTGAGATACTGTTTTGGGGTATTTTATTTAAAAGTTTTTTGGTTTAGTATCAAAGTGCTAGGCTTTTGTTATTTGCGCCTCAGGAAGCAGAAAAAGCCTCATTCATAAACTGTTGAAGTCCCGATTCTTCAAGGATTTCAATCGAGAATTCGCCAAAACGTTTCGGAAGCCAGAGGATTTTAACGCCGCTTGGAGAGTTAAGACTTTCTCGTGATAAGGGATTTCCGTTCTCGTCCTCTGGCTGCACGCCTGAATGGATCAATTCGTCAAAAGCAGCTTCGATGTCGGGAGTAGAATAACAATGGCGGTAAATTGTTCCTTCGCCCTTTGTGTCTATTAGATTTTTTAGATTTCCGGAAAAAGGTTGCACCAGCATAAAACGTTCCTCGCCAATTTTTACAACAGCATAGGTAACATGTAATTCGTCTCTTTCCCAGGTGAATTTTTTTGAGATTTGCGCTCCGAGGATTTTTGCATAATAGTCGCAGGCCGCTTGCAGATCGTTAACTAAGATGTCTATGTGGCTAAATTTAAGTTCCATTATTTTTTAGGGCTGTTTGAAATGATTCATAAAAAAAACAGTAGCAAGCCTGAGTTTACTACTGTTTAAAGATTTATTTTTTGTCAATTCTTTTAGAACTGAATAATCGCCTGATTACGATTTGATATCTAAAACTTTATACGTTTTGCCGTCTCCGGTTGCCTGAACTGTTTTGGTTAAATTTTCCTGGTTTTGAACTGTTTTATCAAATACCACAGTCGCTGTTTTTTTCTCAAAATCAACCGTTGCTTTTTCTACACCGTCCAGATTCGATAATTCTTTTTCGATCGTTTTAGCACATCCCATAGCACAAGTCATCCCTTCGATTTTGAAACTTGAAGTCTGCACATTTTCAGCAGCAATAGCTTTGTGTTCTTTAGGAGCTGTGTTCTCCGATTTTATGTTGGCCAGATTTTTATCTTCTTCTTTTTTGCAGCTTACCATTACTAAACCTGCGATGGCGATAGCAGCGATGATTTTTGTGAATTTCATATTATAAGATTTTAATTTGCGAATAATGTTCTTTGCAAAATTAGTAAAAAGGAAGAGGTCAATTCGTAAAATTATTACAAATTTGCAGTAAAATACGATTTATGGAGGCAAAACAATTAAAGTGGGCTTATTTATTGGTACTCTCGCTGATCTGGGGAAGTTCGTTTATCCTCATCAAAAGAGGTTTGGTTGGATTGACAGCGGTTCAGGTGGGTTCGTTCCGAATTATATTTGCAGCTTTGTTTTTGCTGATTGTGGGTTTTAGAAGTTTAAAGAAAATTTCGCGTCGTCAATGGAAATTTGTCGCCATTACTTCTTTCTTCGGGACCTTTATACCGGCTTTTCTTTTTGCGATTGCCGAAACGGAAGTTGACAGTTCAATCGTGGCCATTATGAATTCGCTTACCCCTTTAAATACATTGGTTCTGGGGATACTTGTTTTTGGAATCCAATTTCAGAAAAGGCAGGTTTTGGGTGTTTTTGTGGGTTTGATTGGGTGTTTGCTGCTGGTTTTAAGCGGGGCGTCTTCGCATCCTGGGCAAAATTACTATTATGTTATTCTGGTCGTTATTGCGACGCTTAGTTATGCGATAAATGTCAATTTGATTAAGAAATACTTGTCCGATTTAAATTCACTGAGCATCACCACAGGGAATTTCGCGGTATTACTTATTCCGGCTTTACTTATTTTAAGCACAACCGATTTTTCTCAAAGAATAAGTCTTGAAGCCACGCAGCATTCTATTTTGTTTGTCATGATTTTAGGAGTTCTGGGTACCGGAATTGCCAATGTTTTGTTTTTTAAATTAATACAAATGTCATCGCCGGTGTTTGCAACGTCGGTAACATATTTAATTCCAATCGTGGCATTTTTCTGGGGACTTCTGGACAATGAAATGCTTACACCGATTCAGTTTTTTGGTGCTTTTATTATCCTTATCGGAGTTTATTTATCGGCTAAAAAGTAGGTGTTGTTTGTGAGATGTCTTCTGTGAGATGTTTTCTGTGAAATGTTTTCTGTGAAATGGGAGATGTTTTTTTGTGCATTGACAGTCTTTCTTTGTTTGTGATGAAAACGATTGTCACCCTGAGCGAAGTCGAAGAGGAGGCAAATGGAGCGGGGGGCTTCGACTTCGCTCAGCCTGACAAAGGCTTGTCGCAAAGTTGTCATTTCGACCGAAGGGAGAAATCTTCGCAAGTAGCTCCGCAACGAGTTTACTTATCAGCTGAAAAGTAGCTGTTATTTGTAGATTTATAGCCAGACAACGGTTTGTCGCAAAGTTGTCATTTCGACCGTAGGGAGAAATCACAACAGAAATTCCGTATGGAGTATTGTCAACTATTGTCAATAAAAAAAGCTTTGCCAAAGTGATGAACTTTAACAAAGCTTTTAAAATCTTAGTATCTCAGAACCTTAGTACCTTAGCGCCTCAGCTCCTCAGATTAAAGAAAATCTGCTTCTGAAACTCCTTCGTTAATTTTGATGTCAGACATTTTGATGTCTAATTCAAAACCTACATTTTGAACGATGTTAAAAGGAACTTTTACTCCTTTTACGTCTTTATAATCGTTGAAGTTTGTGATTTGTGTAGTTGCTTTTCCACCTTGCTCACGATCTTTTGATTCGGCTAGTTTAAGGCCTGAAGTAACATCGTAGAAATAAGTTGTTTTACCTTCTTTAATGGCATAAGCATCTTTACCGTTGATAGGCTCGATACGGTCTACTTTTAAGTCGGCTCTTTTTGAAAGCAGAAGTTCCTCAAAAGGTGCAGCACTTGCTTTCATTTCAGCAAGATCAGCTCCTTCAAGGTTTTTGCGTTGTCCTTGTTGTTCGATATAAGCGCCTTTATCGTTTACCACCTGTTTCATTAAATTCATCGGTCCCATGGCTAGAGAAACCATCATTTTTCCTTTTGAATCTAATTTAGAAGTAAATGTTAATGGAGTAGGAGCTTGCGGAACAGTTGTAGATCCTGTCATCGAAAGGGTTTTAACGGCAGCTACTGCTTTTTCTCCCCCAATTGCTTTAAGGTAGTTTTCGAAAACTGTTTTAGCAGTAATTCCGGCTGGAACTTCTTTTTTGGTTACTGGTTTTTCAACAGGATTTCCGTATTTATCAAAATAGAAAATCGGAATTTGAAGTTTCTCTAAACCTGTAATCACGTCAGCTCCTTTTCCGGCAATCACAATTCGCATATTGTCCAGTAAAAAGTATTTGTTGGCAACACGGTAAATGTCGTCAGCGGTTACATTGTTTATAGTTTGGATGTATTTTTCGTAGAAATCAGCTGGAAGTTTTTCTGTTTCAATGTTTAAGGCATATTGTGCAACGGTTTGCGGTTTTTCAATCTGCATTACAAAACGTCCGATATATCCGGCTTTTACATTCTTCAAAATGTCTTCAGAAACTTTCTCCGTTCTGATTCTTTTGATTTCTTTAATAAATTGAACTACTGCACTATCCGTTACGGTGTTTCTTACGGCCGAAGAGGCTCTGAATTTGGTTACATACTTTCCGCTTCCAATGCTGGAGCGAGCACCGTAGGTCCAGGCATGTTTCTCACGTAAATTCATGTTTAGGTAACTGTTGAAATCACCTCCTAAAATTTGATTTGCGATTACAGCAGGAAAGAAATCAGGATCGCTCATTTTTAAATTCACGGTATTTACCAATGAAATTTCAGATTGAACTGCATTCGGAACATCAACAAAATCAATTTGAAGTTTAGAAGCGTTCGCCGGAGCAGGGTAAGTGTTTTTTGGAGCGGCTTGTTTTTTCCACCCGTTAAAAAGTTTTTCTACCGCAGCTTTTGTTTCTTTAAATTTAACATCACCTATGATAACTAAATAAGCATTTTCAGGAACAAAGTGAGTGGCATAATTGGACTGAACATCAGTAAGAGTTACATTTTTTACGGTTTCCTCTGAAAGATATTCTCCTGATGGATGGTTTTTTCCAAAAGCTAAAACGTCAACAACTCTGTTGGCAATTGCCGGAACGCTTTTTTCGTCGGCTTTAAGTCCTTCGATTAATTTTGCTTTTTCCTTATCAAATTCTGCCTGAGTGAAATTCGGCTGTAATGTTCCTTCGGCTAAAAGTTCTAAAATACGTCCGGAATATTTAGAAAGCGAACTTGCGGAAGCTCCTGAAGAAGAGAAGTTAATGTTTGCTCCGTAAAAATCGATTTCTTCATTGAAAGCTTCTTTGGTTGTTTTCTTTGTTCCGTTACCAATCAAACTGCTTGTCAGATCATCAACACCTTTTTTGTTTCCTTCTGTAAAAGGAGCATTGTCCAGTGTCAGGTTAAAACTTACTCGGGGTAATTTATGATTTTCAACTACCAAAACCTTCATCCCGTTTGCCAAAACAAAAGTTTGTGGTTTCTTGATGTTGACTACAGGCGAGTTGCCTGGTTTCGGTTGTGGACGGTCTTGTGCTTGCATAATTCCAGTTAGGAATAAAAGGATTAAAAATGTATGTATTTTTTTCATGATTCGATGACTTAGTTTTGAGCTTTAGTTGAAGGAATATAGTCTAAAATTAAACGCTGGTTAGGGTTTAGGTACTTCTTGGCTACTTCTCTGATTTCTTCTCTGGTGATAGAATGATAAAGGTCGATCTCGGTATTGATAAGGTTTACATCTCCGTAAAGCAGGTAGAAAGAAGCGAGGTTTTCTGCAATTCCTTCAACACTTGCATTGGCGTTCACAAAATTATTGTCGAATTTGTTCTGTAATTTTTGATAATCTTTTTCAGAAATCAAATCCGTTTGAATTTTTACAATCTCTTCGTCCATTTCTTTTAAAATGTCGGTTGTAGTGTTAGGTGCCATTGGTAAGCCGTACAAAATGTACATTCCATAATCTTCCTGACTAAATCCTACTGCTCCAATCTGAAGCGCCATTTTTTTGTCGTCGACTATTTTCTTGTACAATTTAGAGCTTTTTCCATCACTTAAATAAGAAGAAATCAAGTCTAAAACTCTGGCATCTCTGGTTTTCATAGACGGAGTTCTGTACGAAGCAACTACCATCGGAATCTGAATATTCGGATCTTCGTAAGTGGCTTTGATAGTCTGATTGATTGGTTCTTCGATATAAGTTTGTTTTTTTACCTCTTCGCCTCTCGGAATTGCTGCAAAATACTTCTGAATCCATTCTTTTGTTTTGGCTTTGTCAAAATCACCTGCCACAACTAAAACAGCATTGTTTGGCGTATAGAATTTTTTATTAAAAGCCTGAAATTCTTCAAGAGTTGCAGCATCCAGATCCTTCATAGAACCAATAGTGGTCCAGCGGTACGGGTGTTTTTTAAACATATTTTCTTTTACAACCGGCAGAATGTTTCCATAAGGCTGATTGTCGTAACGCATTCTTTTCTCTTCCTTAACGACTTCATTTTGAGTATCAACACCAATTTTATTGATCACCGGATGCATTAACCTTTCTGATTCCATCCATAAACCAAGTTCTAAGCTGTTGGAAGGGAAAACTTCGTAGTAATACGTTCTGTCGTCAGTAGTGTTGGCGTTATTTACACCTCCATTGGCGGTAACAATTTTCATCCATTCGCCACGTTTGATGTTTTTGGTTCCTTCAAATAACAAATGTTCGAAGAAATGGGCAAAACCCGTTCGGTCCGGACGTTCATCTTTTGATCCTACATGGTACATGACTGAGGTGATCACCACCGGAGCCGAGGGATCATTATGCAAAATGACGTGCATACCGTTATCTAAATTGTATTCTTCAAAAGCTACCTTTTGAGCATGAGCCACTCCGCCGAGCATTAGTGCCGCACTTAACATAAGTATTGAATTTTTCATAAATTAATAAATTTATATTTACCTAAATAAATAGGTAGTCAAGAGTTGATTATCGTTACACCAAAAATAACTTTTTTTACTTAGCATTTAGGAAAACAAGGGTAAAATGATTTTATTTTAACAGTATTTTACTTCTAAATGGCTTTTTTAGAGCGCAGGAACAGCTTGAAAAACAGTGCTAAAAAGGAAATAAATATTTTTGGAATAAGGGATTGCACAGTAAATTATTAGTTGTATATTTGCAACCTTAAAAATCAATAAATCAATTTGGTATGTATGCAATCGTAGAGATAGCAGGGCAACAATTTAAAGTAAGCAAAGACTTAAAGGTTTATGTTCACCGTTTGGCTAACGAAGAAGGTTCAAAAGTTTCTTTTGACAAAGTTCTTTTATTAGACGATAACGGAAATGTAACTTTAGGCGCCCCAGCTATAGAAGGTGCTTCAGTAGAAGCTAAAGTGTTACAACACTTAAAAGGAGATAAAGTTATCGTTTTCAAAAAGAAAAGAAGAAAAGGATACAAAAAAAGAAATGGTCACAGACAATATCTTACTCAAATTGTAATTGAAGGTATTACTGCAGCAGGAGGAACTAAAAAAGCAGCAGCTAAAAAAGCAGTTGTAGCAGAAGATGCAGCTACTGAAGAAGTAGAAGCTCCAAAAGCGAAAAAAGCAGCTCCAAAAGCAAAAAAAGAAGCTACTAAAGAATAATAACAATATTTAAACTCATACGTCATGGCTCACAAGAAAGGTGTCGGTAGTTCGAAGAATGGTAGAGAATCAGAATCAAAACGTCTAGGCGTTAAGATTTTTGGTGGTCAAGCTGCTATTGCTGGGAACATCATCGTTAGACAAAGAGGTTCAAAACATAATCCAGGTGAAAACGTTTACATCAGTAAAGATCACACACTACACGCAAGAGTAGCTGGAGTTGTTAAGTTCCAAAAGAAAAAAGATAACAAATCTTATGTATCTATCCTTCCATTCGAAGCATAAGCATTAGACTACTTATTACAAAACCCGTTCATCTTTGGTGAACGGGTTTTTTGCTTTATATCCAATACTTATTATTTGTATTTTTGGAAGGATTAATCTATCCAAATTTTGAAAAAAATAGTTTTCCTCCTGTTTCTTTTCTGTACAAGCCTGTTTGCAAAAGAAATTCACTCTGCCGAGCAAGTTGCATCATTGACCGATGCTCAAAAAAAGATTTTATACGAGTTTGCCGTTTTGCAAAAAAGGGGTTCTGATGTTACTGTTTATTGGCAAAAGCACAAAAAACAATTTTCTGGACTAAACGACACGGTAAGAAATCAATTAGCGAACGAAATTTATGCCAACTCTCATATAGTCTATACTCCCGTAAAAAATTCTGCAGTTCAACTATGGATGCAAACACAATCGCTGACCAATTGGATGTTGTATCTCTCGGCATTTATTGCAATATGTTCGATAATAGGTTTGTTGCGTAATTATTGGAATTCATTGATCGGTATCCTGATCAATCAGTTTGCTCCCTTATTCAGACTTTTATTTTCTGCAATTTTATTAACGTACGAATTGTTGTTAGTGGGGGCTGCCTGCGTTGTTTGGGGGTGTTTTATAGAAGAAATGACATTGCGGACGATAGTAATTCATACAGGTTTGTTTTTGCTATGGAGCCAGTCCACAGCAATTTTTACCCGTAAATATTTGGTGCAGAAATATATTTTTGAAGTAAAGAATAATTTCTGGGGAAATGATAAATGGGAAACTGTAAAAACAATTTGCTTGCCCACTATCATCGTTACCCTGGCGCTGTTTTATCTCTTGTATAAAGTTCCGGCGGACACGGTGTATAATTATGAAATTGTGATTGCTGCAATGGCGGCTATTTGTGCTTTGCCTTTTTGGCGAATTTTAGAGAAATATATGTACCCGATTCTGATACCCTACAAAGAGAAAGATACTTATATTGAAAGAAGTGTTTATTCGCTCGCAGCTTGTGTGGTTTTGGCGCTAATAATCGACGGATTCCTTATTTGGCAGTATAATGCAATTTTTTCGTATGTAATAACCGCTTTGACAAGCTTACTAATTGTATCTTTTTTACTGTTGTCGCTTAAGGATAATTACAAACGCAATTATAAGAATTACTATTATTTACAATTTGTTACAACGCTCTTTTTTGCCTCGGTTTTGTTTTATAGTTTTCACATTCATTCTGCCGAGATGATTTGGGTTTCATTAATTGGTGTAAGTACTTTTATCGTGATTAAATATTGGGAAATCCCGACATTTTTCTTTAGTTGGAAAAGAAGCAGCAACTGGACTTGGGGATTTTTAGGTATGGCAGCCTTATTGTGGTTGTTGGCAAAAGGTATTTTATATGTTTCCGGAACATTGTCTGTTTAGTAATGGACTAATATAATGCTATAAAAACCTGTACGTTAAATCTTTTGTTGAAAATGCAAAGCCATTAGAGATCACAAAAGAATAGCAATCTCTAACGCGCTTTACAGTAAAGTGAATACCTTTTTTGAGCCTGATCCTGACTTTTATTTTAATATTGATGGAAGTATATAGTCTTGTACAATTTTTTCAGCTTGTGCATGCCCATAAGGTTTGTTGTAGGCTTTTGAAGTAATGATTACGACAAGCGGAAGGTTCTTGAAAATCATAAACTCATTTCCACCATTTCCGGCGCAGTAATAGGTTTCGTAAGGAGTATTTTTAAAAGTAAAAGTTTTGTTCCAAAACAGATAACCATAGTATTGGTTTTCTCTTTCCGGAATCTGAAACTGGTGGGTTAGGGTTTTTTGAACCCAATCAGTCGTTAAAATTTGTTTACCATTCCAAAGGCCATCATTCTGATACAATTGCGCATATTTGGCATAATCCAGTGCTGTCATTTGCAGGCTTCCGGCTGTATTGGCTACTTTCTGCGGAGTGTATTGCCATTGGTAATGCGTTATGTTTAGGGGTTTAAAAAGCTTTTCATCGGCATATTTTTCCAATCCTCCAGGCACAGATTTATGAATGATGTCACCCATTAAAACGACACCGGCCGTAAAATAATCCCATTTACCGCCATTGGTTTTAGATTTGTCCATCGGTAAGTCTAAAGTAAATTTTACCCAATTGTCTGTAGGGTACATGTTCTCTTCGTTTCCGGGAGAATCGCTATTTTGATCAGAGCCCTCAAAGGCGGAGCTCATGGAGAGTAAGTCCTTTATTTTTACGCTGTCTTTTTTAGACTCATAATTGGCATAGTTCTTTAAATCGTAGAACTGGTTCAGCGTTTGATTTTCATTCTTAAGATAACCGTCGTTTATGGCAATTCCTGCTAGGGTTGAGGCAAAAGATTTTCCTGCCGATCGGGTATCGTGCAAAGTGTTTCTGTCGGCTTCATTAAAATATTCTTCAAGCAGCAGTTTTTTATCGTAAATGACAACCACACTGGTGATTTCCTTCAAATTGTAGCTGGCAATAGCGGCATTGAGTTGTTCAATTTTCTTTTTGTCAAAAGCAAAGTTTGAAACTTCCCAGCCGCTGTTGGGTTGAATGGGTTGAATTTCGATTTGTTTGGGGGTCAGTTTGGGTGCTTTTAAGATCAGCTGAATTTCTCCTTTTGCAATTAAATCTCCCGTTTTGACTGAACCATTTTGATTCGTTTGATAAGGACGAATTTCAATTTTCAGTTTATGCTTGCCATTGGTTAGCGCATTCTCTCCGCCATTCACTTTAAATCGTTCCCAAAGGTAAATAGACCACCAGTCTTCTTTTTTGGAACTCGTTAAAGGAACCCTGAAGGTTGTTGAAGTGTCTTTGCTGCCTGCCGATCCAAAACTGCATCCGTAATTAAGGTTTTCGGTATAGAGAAGTTTATTGTCGATGTAAAAGGCAAATTGAAGGTTTCCTGTCGTTAAAAGTTGATCTGCGGGTAATTCCGGATTCAATTGATGTAGGTAATTTGTAACAGAGTTGTTCATGAAAACCCTGATGTTCAGATCGGATTTATAGGTTAGTTCAAAGGATTTCAGAAAATCAGTTTCTTTATACTGATCCAGTGGAATGTTGCCTTTCATAAAAGTGACTTTACCCACATTGTTTTTGTGCAGTTCAGTTGTAATTCCGTCCGTTTGGAACAGGTCACTGTTTTGTGCCGAAATCATACCATTACAAAATAGCAGGGCAAGTAAAAAAAAGTGTTTTATCATTTGATTGATTATAAGGATTGAAAGGCAAATCTACGCTGCAACAAATTCTAAAAATTGTACAGGATTAACATTTGACTTATTTTTTGAAAAGTAATTTTTTATGCGCTGACGGATTTAGTCCGTTTATTTCTCTGAAGGACCGGGTGAGATGACTTTGGTCGGAGAAACCGCATTCGTAGGCGATTTCGGTTAGCGATTTGTTTTGTAATGCGATGAGCGATAGTGCTTTTTCTACTTTTAATTTTCGGATGTACTCTCCTAAGTTGCAATGAAAATACTTTGAAAAATCTCTTGAAAGGTGAATAGGGTGTATGCCTAATGTTTTCGACAAATAATCGAGTGTCATGGTTTCGGTAAGCTGATCGTGAAGAATTTCATCAATCATTGTAACCCATTTGGGGTTTTTATGCAAGACAGACTGAAAATCGCCATTTAGTTTTGATAAAATCTCGATCAATAGCGTTTGGGTGGGCAGGTCATAATGAAAGTCGTCAACCTTGGTCGCTCTGAAAATTTTATACATCAAAAGTTTGATGTCGGGGTTCAGGATGGTCGCGCTTCCCTGCAGGTTGTCGCTGTTCATGGTGAGGCTGTCAAACCATTTCTTTTCGATTTCGAGATGAAAACCTCTTGTGAAACCTTCCGGTTTAATGTTGTAATGTGGTTCCTGCCAGTTGTGAAAAAGGAGGCTTCCGGGGGCGCAATTGTACACTTCTTTTTTATTTCCTTCAATTACATTTCCCTGCAGGATAAAGGTAAAGTAAGCATGCTCGTGATAATGCCAATCTACTTTAGGATGTGTATATACGGTATCTGTTAACGTTATTCCTTCGAGAGAAATCGTTTTGTTTGTCTGGCCGTAAAACTCTCCTCTTTTTGATTGTTTCATGAGTAGGTTGCATTGCTCTTCAAAACTATAAATATAATTTGATTTAAATAAAAAAACCTGTCCATAATGAACAGGTTTTCAGGATTTATTCCTCAGTATCTTTTGTTTCCTCTAAATTTTGAGATTTTCTTCCCACTTTTATTTTTGGATTGTCCTGAGTTCCGGTAATGGTCAGCGGAATTCCAAAAATTCCTAAAGGAGGAAGGCCTAAACGCATTTTTAAGTTCAGTTTTCCGTCTAAACTTGTTGTGCCTTCGATTCTTGGTCGGAAGCCTGCAAACTTAAACTTAAAGCGTTCTACGGTCATGATATTGTTTTTGATCGTAGTTTTAATGTCTACTTTTGAAAGATCCGGATTTTTTATCGATTCCGTATTGGTTTGTTTGCTTACCGCACTAAACATTTTCAATCCCCTAACTTTCACATCTTTTATCGAAAGAGTTCCTCCACCGGCAAGCGACGGATAAACCGGTTCCATATTGCTGTTTAAACGGCCTTTTAACTGGTAGTCTAAAGAAACAATTCCTTGTGCTTTTTCGGCAGCGCTTGCCATTTTTCTAAAAACTTCAATTTCGTTGTAGGCTCTTTTAATGTCAAAATCAGAAGCTTTAATCGCGTAATCAAAATTGGCTTTTTTAGGAGTTATCGCTTGATAATTAGCGTTCATGCTCACGTCGCATCCAATGAGATTAAAACCGGTATTCTGCATGTTCAGTTTGCCTTTGTTCATGCTTAAATTTCCAACTGCATTTAAAAGATTCAATTTGTCGAAACTTACTTTTTGGGCATTCGCTGTAAATTGCAGATTTAAATTGGCAGGAATAATAATAACTCCTGTTTGTGTCGTTTGCTTTTGAGGCTGAGTTTCTGTTTTGCCTTCGGTAACCGAAGTAGTTGTCGGAGTAGCCGACATAAATTCATCCACATTAATATAGCGCGATGTCGATTTGAAAGAACCTTTTAAGACGCCGGTATTGGTCGTTGCATAATTAAAAACGTTCTGTAAATAACCATTTAACCTAAAGTCGGATTGGCCGTAGGCTGCCAGAAAGTTATTGAAGGACATTTTATCCTGATTGATCTTAAAAATACCTTCTTTGATGATGAATTTCTTCGGAAGATACTCAGAGGTAATTCCAATATTTCTAAGTTCAAGAGTTCCTTTGTTGTGCAGCTTGCGGTAATTTCCTTTTTCGGCATCGCTTTGTTTGCCTTTTAAAACCAAATCAGCTTTAACGAAACCGTCTAAGTCTAGTCCTTTTTGAGAGAAAACTTTATAGATTTTGTTGACATCCAGTTCTCCTTTTGCTTTGATGTCGTAAGCTAAATCATTAAAATTGCTAAGATCGGCTTCTACAAAAACAGGCTTTCCTTCAAAGGTAAATTGAGCGGGTTTTAGTTTTATTTTTAAGTCACCAAAAGTTCCTTTCTGATTCTCAACCTTAGATTTGATGGTGATGTCTGTAATCGGATTTGGATAATAAGGTGTTTTTAAATAACCGTTTTCCAGATCAATGACACCATTGGTAACCGGAAGAAGTTTGTTTTTTAAATCAAATTTACCATTTGCTTTTACATCTCCTGCCAGGTTTCCTTTTAGTACGATGTTTGGAATTCCAAGTGCCTGCATTAATTTCCCAAGGTCAATTTTGGCTTTAAAATCGGCGTTGATATCCGGTGTTTTTACACCTTTAACGTTGAATTTCGTTTTTAAATAATCTTGCTTGATGTTTAACGACAGGTTTTTGGCGTCAACCATAAGGAGATCCGGATTTAATGACGGGACTTTTGTTTTGATCTCTAAATTCAGATTAGAAACCGGGAAAGCGCTTTTGTTGTAATTAACAAATCCGCTGTCTATTTTCACATCCATATTAAGATCCGGTGCAATATTTTGTGCGGCAATATAGTCTCCTTTTAAAGTTAAAAGCAGGTTGGTATTTCCTTTCAATTCTGTTTTCGACAGCCAGGTAATGTATTTTGGAGGGAAGGCAGTAAAAACATCGTGTAAATCACTATTGTCTGATTTTATCACAAAATCCATATTGTATCCGTCTTTCAGGAAGTTGAATTTCCCAATAAAGTCGACAATAAGGTCGTTTATTTTAAGGTTATTTTGTTGGAAATAAAAGGACAGGGAGTTGACGTTGACTTTTGTGATCAGGTCAGCATTTACCTTTTTGTTCATCAAATAAGGTTCATTTTCATAAACGATATTTAACTTTTCAATTTTTGCTTTCGAATACAAATCGAAAACGGCTTTGTTTAAATCTCCTTTTCCTAAATAATCAAATCCAAAAGCATCAAAATGTATTTTCGTCGATTTGTCGTCGTAAACAATCTTACTGTTTAAAATCTCGATTCGTTCCAGTTTTAAGGCGGTTTCGGTGCTGTCTTTCGGATTTGAATCCTGCGAAGATCCTTTGTAAATGTTGTAATTGGCTTCTCCTTCTTCGTTTACTTTTACATTGATAAAAGAATCAGACAAATAAATCTGATCGATTTTTACCTCTTTGCTAAAAACCAGACTGGCTACATTTATACCAAAAGAAACTTCCTTGGCGGTAATGAATTTTTCGCTTTTATAAGGAGCTGAGCCGTTAAGGTTTAAGTCGCTTAAGGTTAGAGTCAGAGAGGGGAAATGCTGAAAAAAAGAAACCGAAACATCAGAATAGTTGAGTTCTGCGCTAAGTTTCTCGTTGGCAGTTTTTTTAATCTGTTCCTTGATTGTATCTTCAAAAATAATGGGCGTAAGGAACAGTAATCCTATAATGACAACAAAAGTAATCCCAAGGTATTTGGCCGTTTTTAGTAAAATGGTCTTTATTTTATTTGCAGACATAACAAATTGTGGTATTTATAGGTAAAAATGAAAATCGAATTTTAAGAATTATTATCCGTGTACGGTCTCACTTTTTCCGTAGTTGGTAATAATTGAACCTTCGAATTCAATCCATTCTTTCCAGCGTTTATCGATATCTATATTGTCGGTATATTTTCTTGCAAAACCTAAAAATGTAGTGTAATGTCCGGCTTCAGAAATCATTAAATCACGGTAGAATTTAGCCAGTTCTTCGTCTTTTATGTTTTCTGAAAGTACTTTAAAACGCTCGCAGCTTCTGGCTTCAATCATAGCCGAAAACAACAGACGATCGCAAAGAGCATCTCTGCGGCTGCCGTCTTTTTTCATGAATTTAAAAAGTTCATTTACATAATGATCTTTTCTTTCACGCCCCAGAGTCAAACCTCTTTTTTTGATGATATCGTGTACCATTTGCAAATGCTCCAGTTCTTCTCTTGCGATCACAAGCATTTCGGTTACCAGTTCTTCCAATTCAGAATTGTAAGTAACTAAGCTGATGGCATTTGAAGCGGCTTTTTGTTCGCACCAGGCATGATCCGTCAAAATTTCTTCGATATTTGATTCTACGATATTGACCCAGCGGGGGTCTGTGGCTAATTTTAGTCCTAACATAATTGCTTCCGAAATTTGTATTTGGCAAAATTAGTCTTTTTTCGACCAAAAACAGGAAATATCGTGCGAATACGCTCGAAAAAGCATTATTTTGCAGGTTGAAATGAATATAAATGAATCCAGTGCGTAAACTTTTAATTATTGGTTCTGTCTGGCCCGAGCCAAATTCGTCTGCTGCCGGAGGAAGAATGATGCAGTTAATTTCCATTTTTAAGGATAATGGATTTGAGATTACATTCGTCAGTGCAGCCCTGGACAGCGATTTTATGGTAGACTTGTCTGCGTTTGGTGTTGATAAAAAAAGTATCGAACTCAATTCGGCCAGTTTTGATGCGTTTGTGATGGAGTTAAATCCAAATGTTGTGTTGTTTGATCGTTTTATGATGGAGGAACAATTTGGGTGGCGTGTGACCGAAAATTGTCCGGAAGCCATCCGGATTCTTGATACAGAAGATTTACATTGTTTGCGTGCAGCAAGGCAAAATGCTTTTAAGAAGAACCGAAAATTTGAACTCGAAGATTTGTTTTCTGAAGAGGTCGCCAAGCGGGAAATTGCCAGTATTTTAAGGTGTGATTTGTCTTTGATTATTTCAGAATTTGAGATGAATATTTTGAAAGAAATGTTCAGAATCAACGAAGAGCTGCTTTTGTATCTCCCTTTTTTAGTAGAGGCAATGTCGGATGATGCCCTTTTGAAATTGCCTTCCTTTGAAGAAAGGAAAAAGTTTGTTTTTATTGGGAATTTCTTTCACGAGCCCAATTGGAACACCGTTCAGTATTTAAAAGAAACCATCTGGCCTTTGATAAAAAAGGATTTTCCGGAAGCTATTTTAGAAGTTTACGGTGCTTATCCGTCGCAAAAAGTAGTACAGCTGCATCAGCCAAAAAACGGGTTTTATATAATGGGCAGGGCAGAAGATGCTAATGAAGTTGTGAAAAATGCAAGGGTTGTTCTGGCGCCTATTCGGTTTGGAGCTGGCTTAAAAGGTAAATTGCTTGAGGCAATGCAATGCGGAACACCTAGTGTAACCACAACCATTGGTGCTGAAGCCATGCACGCCAGCTTACCCTGGAATGGATTTATAACCGATGATGTATCCGAATTTGTTAAAAATGCCATTGCACTTTATCAGGATGAAAGTCTTTGGAAAGAGGCTCAAAAAAAAGGTGTCGCTATTATTAACGAATGTTATCTGAAAGATAAATTTTCAGCTGGATTAGTGTCTGTAGTCAACTCATTGCTGATGGATTCTAAAAGCCATCGTCTGCATAATTTTATGGGGAATTTATTGCAGCATCACGCGTATCGAAGTACGATGTACATGTCGAAATGGATCGAAGCTAAGAATAAGAACTAAAAAAAAACCAGATTACACTTTGCGTAATCTGGTTTTTTTTAGTCTCAGTCTCAGTTTTCAGTCTCAGTCGCAGTCTCAGTTTTCAAGCAGCACTGCCTACTACAACTGTTCACTGCGACTGAAAACTGGGACTAAAAAACTCTATTTCAAAACCCCTTCAACAGCTTGAATCGTTGTAGCATGATAACCTGATTTTGCTTTTTCGAAAATCTGTTTTGCCCAAACTTTTCCTTCCGGAGTTTTAACCATTTCTTTGTAAAGCATCATTACCGATCCTGTTCTGCTTATTCCGATTAGGAATTGCTCAATTGCAGGATTGGCTGCTTTGTATTGATGTTCAATGGCCTGAACAAACCATTGGCGTTTGATGATGAAATTACCGCCTTTTGTAAAGTTGAATTCTTTGTCAATCGCTTCCATTTCTGCTGCTGTAATGTCAGCTGGAAGATGATCTATAAAATGTTGTTTTTCGGCAGTTGTCGTAATTTTTTTGCTTAGACCTGCTACGCCCGTTTCTCTCCAGGTTTTTTGGATTTGATCAATTGCATCAAAATCAGGAGAACTTACCGGAAGGATGTTTGACGGAATTCCCGGTTTGTAAATCCAGTCTTCTAATTTGATTTTATCGGCTAAAGCTTTGTCGCCTTTAATCAGGTTTTCATTGATGTACTTTACAAAATCTTCTGTTGTAATGGATTTGAAGGCATGAGAATCGAAATAGTTTTTAATAAACGGATCGAATTTCTCACGGCCAACCGCATTCTCGATAACTCTTAAAAAAGCATACCCTTTTACGTAAGGAATCATACTGATACCGTCGTCAGGATTTCTTCCCGTAAGGCTTACTTTTAATCGGGTATCCGGATTTTCTGCTCCATATTCTGCTACATTATCCACTAATTCTTTGTTGGTGATAACATTTTGCATTTCAAATTCTTTCTTTCCAAAGATGGCTTCTCCAATTCTGTGTTCCACATAAGTGGTAAAACCTTCGTTTAACCAAATGTCATCCCAGGTTGCATTGGTCACTAAGTTTCCGCTCCAGCTGTGTCCTAATTCATGTGCTAAAAGACTTGTTAGGGAGCGATCTCCTGCAATTACGCCCGGAGTTAAGAAAGTTAGGTTCGGGTTTTCCATTCCGCCATAAGGGAAGCTTGGTGGTAAAACCAATACATCATAACGTCCCCAACGGTATGGACCGTAAAGTTTTTCGGCAGCAACGACCATTTTTCCAAGTTCAGCAAATTCCCAAGCCGATTTTTTCAACATGGAAGGTTCTGCGTAAACTCCGGTTCTGTTGTCGATTGCCTGGAATTCAATATCTCCAACGGCAATTGCCATTAAATAGGACGGAATTGCTTTATCCTGCTTAAAAGTATAAACTCCGGTATCGTTTTTCTTCTGTGGATTCACAGCGCTCATAACGGCTAATAAATCTTTAGGAACCGTAACTTTTGCATTGTAAGTAAAACGAATTCCCGGTGAATCCTGACACGGAATCCAGGTACGCGACCAAACGCTTTCGCCCTGAGAGAATAAGAATGGCTTCTTTTTGTCTGCGGTTTGTTCCGGTTTCAACCATTGCAATGCTACAGCCTCTTTGGTGGTGTTGTAGTAAATATTTACTTTGGTAGTGTTGGGTTCAATGGTAATATGAAGCGGTTTTCCGTGAAATTCGGTGTCCGCACCAAGTTCGAATTTAGTTTCTTTTTCTTCGTCTCCTAAGGTTACTTTGGTAATGTTAAGGGTGTTTTCGTCGAAGATAATTTCGTTTCCTTTACTGATGTTGTCAATTTGCCAGGAAGCTTTTCCTGTGATGGTTTGGGTGTTGAAATCGACTTTAATGTCAAGGTCGAGGTGTTTCACAACAGCCAATTCCGGTTTAGAATAGCTGTGTTCGTCAATGACGGCTGTATTTTTTTCGGTTTGTTCTTTTTTCTGGCAGGCGAAAGCCGTTAAGAATAAAGCTACAAGGATTGTTTTCTTCATTTTTATGTGTTTTGGATTTGCGGATGAAAATTAAACAAAAAATCCCGTTTTGAATGAACAAAACGGGATTTTATTATAGGGGTCTTCGACTTCGCTCAGACGGACATTCGACTTCGCTCGGACATTGACTTTGCTAAGATGAACATGGCATAAAAATTATGCTAACATGGTCACCGGGCTTTCGATGTATTGTTTTAGTGTTTGTAAAAACTGAGCTCCGGTTGCACCGTCAATCGTTCTGTGGTCACAAGCCAATGATAACATCATGGTATTTCCAACTACAATCTGACCGTTTTTCACTACCGGTTTCTCTACAATTGCTCCTACAGAAAGGATAGCAGAGTTTGGCTGATTGATGATTGAATTGAATTCAGTGATACCAAACATTCCAAGGTTAGAAACTGTAAAAGTGCTTCCTTCCATTTCCTGTGGTCCTAGTTTTTTGTTTTTAGCTCTTCCGGCAAGATCTCTTACTGAAGCGCCAATTTGAGATAAACTCATGGCGTCTGTAAATTTCAATACTGGAACTACTAATCCGTCTTCAACCGCTACAGCAACACCAATGTTTACGTGGTGGTTGATGATGATAGCATCTTCTTTCCACTGAGAGTTGATTTTTGGATGTTTTTTCAAGGCTAATGCACAAGCTTTGATTACCATATCGTTAAAAGATACTTTTGTATCCGGAACGGTATTGATTGTTGCTCTTGCGCCCATAGCTTCGTCCATGCTTACTTCGATCACTAAGTTGTAGTGAGGAGCTGTAAATAAAGATTCTGCCAAACGTTTTGCGATAATTTTACGCATTTGAGAGTTTTTGATCTCTTCGGTGAAAACTTCTCCGGCAGGAACAAATACTTTTGGTGCAGCAGCAGGAGCAGCTTCTGGCGATTTAGCAGCAGCTGTTACAGTTGCAGCAGGTGCCTGAGCAGCAGCTGGAGTAAAGTTTTCGATATCGCTTTTTACGATACGTCCGTTTTCTCCTGAACCTTTAACCTGAGTCAATTGGATTCCTTTGTCAGAAGCGATTTTCTTTGCTAATGGTGAAGCTAAGATTCTTCCTCCGTTTGAAGTTTCGGCTACAGTTTCTGTTGCTTTTTCAGCAGCAGGAGCAGCTTTTACTTCTTCAGTTGCAGGAGCGCTTGCAGCACCTCCGGCAGTATAGTTTGCAGAAATTCCCGAAACATCAGTTCCGGCAGGTCCAATGATAGCTAATAAGCTGTCAACAGGAGCTGTATTTCCTTCCTGAATTCCAATGTATAATAAAGTTCCGGCATTGAAAGACTCAAACTCCATAGTGGCTTTGTCTGTTTCAATTTCGGCTAAGATGTCTCCTTCAGCTACAGTATCACCTACTTTTTTCAACCAGGAAGCTACAGTTCCTTCGGTCATAGTGTCGCTCAAACGTGGCATGGTAACCACTACAACACCTTTTGGTAATTCAGTTGCCCCTTTTGCAGGAGCAGCAGTTTCTGTTTTTGTTTCTGCAGCAGGGGCAGCTTCCGCTTTTGGAGCTTCTGCAGCAGGGGCAGCACCACCGGCTAAAAGAGCAGAGATGTCTTCTCCTTCGTTACCAATGATGGCTAATAAAGAGTCAACAGGAGCAGTTTCTCCCGCTGGTATTCCGATATGTAAAAGAGTTCCTTCGTTGAAAGACTCAAATTCCATTGTTGCTTTGTCTGTTTCAATCTCAGCTAAGATATCTCCTTCGCTAATTTTGTCGCCTACTTTTTTAAGCCAAGTCGCTACCGTTCCTTCCGTCATAGTATCGCTCAAACGAGGCATTGTAATAATTGTTGCCATTGATTTATAGTTTATGAGGTGTAAATGGATAGTCTTCTTGTGCGTATACTACATCATACAATTGTTGTAATTCAGGATATGGAGATTCTTCAGCAAATTTCACACATTCTTCTACTAAATCTTTTACTCTTTGGTCGATTACTTCAATTTCTTCTTCCGTAGCATATTTTTGATCCATAATTACATCTAAAACCTGAGTAATAGGGTCAATTTTTTTGTATTCTTCTACTTCTTCTTTAGAACGGTACAATTGTGCATCAGACATTGAGTGTCCTCTGTAACGGTACGTTTTCATTTCAAGGAAAGTAGGTCCGTCACCACGACGTGCTCTGTCAATCGCTTCTGTCATTGCTTCTGCAACTTTTACCGGATTCATTCCGTCAACAGGTCCGCAAGGCATTTCGTATCCTAAACCAAGTTTCCAGATGTCGGTGTGATTTGCAGTTCTTTCAACAGAAGTTCCCATTGCATAACCGTTGTTTTCAACGATAAATACAACCGGTAATTTCCATAACATAGCCATGTTGAAAGCTTCGTGTAATGAACCTTGTCTGGCAGCACCATCACCAAAGTAAGTCATAGTAACTCCGCCAGTGTTGAAATATTTATCGGCAAAAGCCAAACCAGCTCCTACCGGAATTTGTCCACCAACAATTCCGTGTCCTCCGTAAAAACGGTGCTCTTTAGAGAAAATGTGCATAGAACCTCCCATACCTTTTGAGGTTCCGGTTGCTTTTCCTAAAAGTTCTGCCATTACGTTTCTAGGATCAACTCCCATACCAATTGGCTGAACGTGGTTTCTGTATGCAGTAATCATTTTGTCTTTAGTCAGGTCCATAGCGTGCAATGCACCTGCTAATACAGCTTCCTGACCATTATATAGGTGTAAAAAACCTCTAACTTTTTGTTGAATGTATAATGCTGCAAGTTTGTCTTCAAACTTTCTCCAAAGTAGCATGTCTTCGTACCACTTTAAATATACTTCTTTTGTAACTTCTTTCATCTGAATTCTTTCTTTTGCTAAAGTTTGTTTGTGTTATCAATTGTTGCCTATAACGCAAAATAGTTTCCTCCCACAAATTTGCGCCCGAAAGGTCGGGATGCAAAAATAAGACATTCCTATTAAGAAGTAAAATTTAAAAGCCACTTTTTGGCTTTTTTTTACAAGAACTTTTTATCAAACATAAAAGGAAGTAAATTTTTTAGGGATGCCGATTTATAAACTTCACCTATTTCACCCATAAAATAGATTTCGATAGGGGTATCCTGTCTGATCTCGTATTCTGCAATAGATTGTCGGCAAGAACCACATGGTGGAATCGGTGCTGTCGTCTGGTTGGTGTCTGAAGCTGCTGTAATGGCCATTTTTAAAATTTTGGCTCCCGGATACACACTTCCTGCATGATAAATAGCAACACGCTCTGCACATAATCCTGAAGGATAAGCTGCGTTTTCCTGATTAGATCCTACGACTATTTTTCCGTTGTCTAAAAGTAAAGCAGCTCCAACCCGAAATTGAGAATAGGGAGCGTAAGCGTTTTTGCGGACTTCGACTGCCTGACGCATTAAGTCCTGAATGTCGTTTGAAAGTTCTTCAATGTTGTTGTAAACGTTAAAGGATGATGTAATGCTTATTTCTTTCATTTGTTTTTAAGGGAAAAAAAATCCAAATCTCTAACTTAATAGAAATTTGGATTGTTATTAATTTTTTTGTTTTCTGGTTTTAGTATACTTCGTATTTGTCGCCAAAGTTAAAGGTTAAAGAAAAACGAAGTGTATTTTCTAACGGATTTTTAACTTTTGAAGTCGAAAATAAATACGAAACGTCAACTTTTACAACATTATATTTGAATCCGGCTCCTAAAGAGAAGAATTGTCTTGCTCCTTTTACCGGGCTTTCGTGAAAATATCCTGCTCGTAAGGCAAAAGCATCCTGATACATATATTCGGCACCTACACTATAAGTGATTTCTTTTAGTTCTTCGCTAAAACCACCCGGCGCATCGCCAAATGATTTAAAGATTCCGGATACCCAGCCAATGTCTTTGTAGTTTTTGTAGTTTGCTGCGTTAGCTTGTTCCTGAGAAATGTCTCCCGGATCTGTAAAATCGCCGTCGCCATTTGCATCTACAGGAGTTCCTGGTCCCGGAGGAGTTGGAACTAAAAGTTTGCTGACTTCGACACTAAGGCCTACTTTGTTGTAATCGTCTAAGATGAAGTCGAAACCTCCTCCTAATCTAAGATTAGCCGGTAAAAAGTTAGAGCTGATATCGTCGTTATCATAACTTATTTTTGGTCCAAGATTTTGAAGGTTGAAACCACCTCTCCATCTTCCGTTGAAGTCAGAATAAGCAATTTCTTCCGATTGGTAGAATCCGGCAACGTCTACAGCGAACGAACTTGCTGCTGATGCATCGATATCTTCCGAAGCAATTTTCAGGTTAGAACGAATGTATCTTGCGGCTACAGCCATAGAGAATGTTTCGCTTAATTTAAGAGAATAAGATCCGTCGAAAGCAAATTCATTCGGTGAAACGATTCTTGCCGCTTCATTTGGATCTCCGGTGGTGCGTAACTCAATATCTCCAAAACCAAAATAACGGAAACTTCCCGCGAAGGCGCTTCGGTCGTTGATTTTGTTGTAGTAGGTTACCTGGCCTAATGAAATGTCATTGGCTAAGTCAGTCAGATAAGGAGTGTAACTGATAGAAAATCCCTGCTTGTCTACGGAGAAAGCATATTTTGCGGGATTCCATTGTTGCGAATAGGCGTCGGCTGATGTAGCAACACCCTGATCGGCTAAACCGGCGGCTCTTGCGTCGGCTGCGACTAGTAAAAAAGGTACTCCGGTAGTAATAGGGCGTTCAATGTTTTGAGCTTTTGCGTACGGAATAATTAAAAAACAAATTAATAATAGCGATATTTTTTTCATTTACGTAATTATGGAGTTGGTGATACAAATATATAGATTATTATAAGATGACAAGCTTTTCGTATTTTTCTGCCTTTTTATTTGTCAAATTTGATTTGACAGTGAGTTTGTAAATATAAACGCCTTTCCCGATTCGATCGCCAAAATCATCCTTTCCGTCCCAGGTTATTTCTCTCGACAGGAAGCCTTCTGTGGTGACGATCTGGTTTTTTGTCCAGACTACTTTACCGGTTATGGTCATGACCTGAACCTGAACATCAAGCGGTTCGTAAGGTCTGTTGTGTGAAAACCAAAATTGGGTATAGGTTGAAAAAGGGTTAGGATAATTAAGAACGTGAGTTAGGGTTAGCGATTCATCTCCAACAACTATAAATTGTATTTCACTGGTTACAGGATTGTTGTATACATCCCATGCCGTAAAAGTTATAGTGTGCATTCCGGCGGCAAGATTTCGCAATGGAAAACGTAAATTTCCATTGGTATAATCGTCTAGTTTTGTCTGATAATAATCATTGAGAACAAAAGGGTTGCTTACATCGCCATCCAGCACTGCTATAATATCATGCCCGATTCCGCTTGCTGTATTGATTCCGTTTTCATCTTCAAGAAACGCCAGTAAAAAGGGCGATTCGTTTGTAATTCCTCCCGATACAAAAGTTTCATCGTTCATATATAACTTCACTTTTGGACTTATATTGTCCTGTGGAGCATTTTCATTTATTCCTCCAATTTTTATGGTAGTGTTGTAACCGGTTTGATTTTCAAGTGTTTGTGTTTTCTTGGAGTAAAAGCTGATTCGGCCGTAATCAACTGGGACACGAATGTCTCTTGGTACGACAAAGCTAAATTCGAACTGACCGTTGGTTACCGACGCATTTCCTCTGAAAATAGTTTCACCTAATATTTTGAATGACATTGCAGGGCTATATCCATCGTTGTTCAGAGTGGTGGAGGTGATTAATTTATCGAAAATAGCTGTTGCCAATTCGCCATTGTAATTGCTTAAAAGATTGTTGTTCTCGTCGGTAATTTCTCCTGTGATTTTAATTTTAGATAAGGATTTGAAATCCGGAATTGCCTGAGAAACTGCAATATCATTGATTTTTGTTAGATTGATTTTTGGTTTCGGAATGGCCAGCATCAAAGCGGGATCTCCAATATAAAAAATAACATTACTGGCAGAACTTGGGTTTTCATTTTTAGAAATTCGGAGTGCCTCTGCGATAGTTGTGTATTGACTGGATCCGTAAGAAAACAGGTTTTTGTTCAGGCTGTCGTTAAAGTTTTCGGCATTGTATTGTCCGATCGCACGAACGGTGGTTAACATGGAAATAGCGCCGCCTTTTGGGTTCCAAAAAGTATATTCTCCTGCGGTTGGTCTCGTAGGGTCGTCAAATCTTGAAAACTCACAGGTGATGGTGATAAATAACGGGTATTTGTATTGGTTGCTCAGGTTTTGTCCGTCTGATTTTTCCCAGAGTCGTTCGCCTGCCAGTCCGTCTTCACCGCCATGTCCGAGATAGTTGAAAACTAAAGCGCCTTTTTCGAACGCATTAAACATATCGGTTCTGGCTTTAGGGTATCTGGCTCCTCCTGCCGAAGCTTCCTGTGTATAAGAGTCGAGAAGAATTTTGTCGATATTAAAGAATGGTTTTTGAGTAGTAATCGCATCGGCAAGGCTGTTTTGGCGGACTTGCAGACTCGCGTCTGAGGCTCTGTCGGAGTCATCGCTTATCATAACGATGTTGTTGCGCCAGTTTCCAAAAGATTTCTGATCGTGATATTCGAGAACTTTATTGACCATTTCAGCTGCTTGTGCATTATCAGAAATTAACATTCGGCCTACTGCGATATCAATTCCGCCAAATGGGAAAACAACAACTCCTTCATTGGCATCCATCAGGCCGTAAAAATCATCTGATGCAAATGAGGCTTCTCCGGTAGAGTTGCTGGTTGCAGATTGATATATAGGTACAATATTGGTGTTGTTTGAAATTCGGTCCTTATAATCAAACGAGGCGTCTCCAAATAAGTTTACATATTTAAGTCTTTTGTCGGGAGAAGAAGCGTTATTATAAAGGTATCGAATGCAATTTCGGATGGCTGCTACATCTTGCTTTCCGGAAGAGAACTCCTGGTAAATGTTTTCTAATGCTACTACTTTTACGTTAAATTGGAATTCCCCGGTGAAAAGTGGCTAGTTTTTCGGCTTGGGAAGTCAGAGATTTTGGAGCTACAATAATATAGTCGATATCCTGAAAGCTGTTTTGAGCATTCCTGAAAAGGGTTCCTTTTAAATTCTGATTGACAACTTTAGACTGGTTCTCTTTTAAAGGAGCGTAATAATCGGCGGGGTCAATCGCTATGTATTTTCTGATTTCTCCTAAAGCTGCCTTAAAACTAAAGTTGGCTTGCCCTGTGTTTTCTATTTTTAAGGTATTGGTCGGATCTGTGACGTCCCAAATTTGAGCAATACCGGCGGCGTTGCCTACTGTGTAATTGACTATTCCGGGGGTTGCACCTGCTAAATCGTATTGAAATTTAAATTGTTTTCCGGTGCCCAGAAGTTTTCTTTTGGCAATCAGATTAATGAAATCAAGGTATCCTTTTGATCCCGGAACACCATTGTTATTATAGGTAAGTTTTATTTTTACATTTTCGGCTCCGGTAAAAGTTGCGTTGGCCGGTAGTTTCTGAGCGTAAAATTTTATATCGCCATTGAGAACTAATGCCTGAAAATTGAGAGTGCCAACATTTTGCCCGTTGGCAGAAATGGCAAACGAAGTAGGAGTATAGGCTGCCGAAGCTGCTTTAACGTCTATTTTTACAGGAGTAGAAGGGTCGATATTCGGGAAGTTGAAGTTGAACTCCTGCTCCTGAGTAATGTCGAAAGATTCACCGTACCATTCGCGGCCTAAGTGAGCGATGTTTGTTTTGTCGATTTCGTGAAACTGGTAGTCGTCAAAAGTATTGAGTTCTAAAGTGCTGCTTCCGGTTGGCTGGTTGAGCGGAGAGATTCGTTTTCCGTCGCCGCCCGTAATGGTAATGTAATAGTAAGACTTGGTGTCGTACAGGTTTAAGTTGGTCTGGCTTTCGGTACTCCAGTTTTCAACTCCTTCACCATAAAAAAGAATATAGTCTTCGTTGTTAAAAACACCATCTGCTTCCCCGATAATCTGAATGGCATTTTCTGTCAGGTCTTCCGGATAATAAACGTTGTTGGCCAAAGGAAGCATTTTTCCTCCGTTTCCATAGATTTTGATTCTTCTCGGATCCGTTTTTCCCGGGTCAAAACCAATACTTTGCAAAAAGGCTCTGGAGAGTTTATAAACACCCGATTTCTCGACGTAAAAACGGTACCAGTCTCCCGAAGATAATACAGAATTGTAAACGGCAGCTGTTTTTTGAAAAGAAGAAGAGTTATTGTTTTTTGCTGTTGTACTGGTAGTCGTATTGTAGGAAAAAGATCGTATTCTTTTAAAGCTGTTTCCTTCTTTTATGATAGGCGACAAAGATAAAAACACCTGCGTCAGGTCTCTTGAAAGGGTTGTTTTTAAGGTTTCATTTGGTTTTTCGGGGATGTTTTCAAGGGAAAGGTCGCCAAGATCAGCAATTGAAACAGACTCGTAAATAATGTTGGAAATTTGAATCGAATTGTAGTTCGCAGAGCCTGCTTCCGTCAGATTCAATAATAAAATTATGCTTTTTTTAGTAGTATCATACCGGAAACCGTTTCCTGAAAAATAGGGTATTTTTAATTTAGAGTCACCAAAACTCATCTCTTTTTTGTTTTGCCAATCTAACGTAAAGCCTCCATTTATCTGGGAAAATGAGATAAAAGGAATCAGAAAAAGGTATAAAATCAGGGCTTGTTTCATTAGTGGATAAAACGGTTTTTAATTAAAAATATTTTAGTAGGTAAAAATATAGTATTTCATGTTATAGTAAATAATAAAAAGTATATTTTTGCGTTCGTAACAATAGGTTATTTTCTGGTAAAAAACAGCTAAATAAAATTATTAGACCGGATGTTGCTAATTAAATGTTAATTATTATATTGCAGCACCTAAATTTATCACCTACAGAATGAGTATGAAAGTAAACAAAATTGTAGTCTTGCAATTAATGATGTCAATGGTATTGATGTTAGGCACGGCTAGTTGTAGCAAAAAATCGAGTTCCAGTCATGCGTCCAGGGCAACTGGTTGGGACGTAGACAGTCAAAATGGAACTGCTGCCAGAAATGCAGGAAAAAAACAACAGGCTGGTCCTGGTTTAGTTTTTGTTGAAGGAGGTACATTTACTATGGGTAAAGTACAGGATGATGTTATGCACGATTGGAATAACACACCAACTCAACAACACGTTCAGTCATTCTATATGGATGAAACTGAAGTTACCAACGGTATGTACTTAGAATACCTGGAGTGGTTAAAGAAAGTTTTCCCACCAACAGAAGAAAATTACAAGAATATTTACGAAGGAGCATCTCCTGATACGCTTGTATGGAGAAATCGTTTAGGATATAACGAAACGATGACCAACAACTATTTAAGACACCCATCTTACGCAAACTACCCTGTAGTAGGTGTAAACTGGATTCAGGCTGTTGAATTCGCTAAATGGAGAACTGACCGTGTGAACGAAGCAGTTTTAGAGAAAAACGGTTACCTTAAAAAAGGAGCAAAAACTCAGGATGTTAGCGCTGAAAGTTTATTTAATACAGAAGGTTATGTTGCTTCTCCAAGTACAACTTACGGAGGTAACGAAGAACTTGTATTAAAGAAAAACCCTAGCGGAAGAAAAAAACCTAAAGCAGGTAAAGACGGAGTAGTTTCGGAAGAAAAAAATGTATACGCACAACGTTCTTCAGGGATTATCCTTCCAGAATACAGACTTCCTACCGAAGCAGAATGGGAGTATGCTGCAGCTGCTGATGTTGGACAAAGAGAATACAATATCTATAAAGGACAAAAGAAATATCCTTGGTCTGGAGATTATACACGTTCTTCAAAGCGTAAAAATAAAGGAGATCAATTGGCTAACTTTAAACAAGGAAACGGTGATTACGGTGGAATTGCAGGTTGGTCTGATGATGGTGCAGATATTACAAATTCTGTAAAAAGCTACGCTCCTAATGATTTCGGATTGTATGATATGGCTGGAAACGTAGCCGAATGGGTTGCCGATGTTTACAGACCTATTATTGATAATGAAGCAAATGATTTCAACTACTTTAGAGGAAACCAATACGCTAAAAACAAAATCGGGAAAGATGGTAAAATTGAAATTATCACTAAAGATAATATTCAGTACAAAACATTAAGTAACGGTAAAAAAGTAGCAACTAACTTACCAGGAGAAATTGCTCAGGTTCCGGTTGATGAAAACGAAACTTATTTAAGAACAAACTTTGATACAAGTAACAACATCAACTACAGAGACGGTGACAAACAATCTTCTAAGTATTTTGATTTTGGAGATTCTGAATCAGGAACTAAAGCAGATCAAACGATGTACAACTCACCTAAACACAACATCACTACTGATAGTTTAGGTCAGATGGTTAAAAAATATGACAACTCTAGTAAACGTACCACATTAATCGATGATAATGTAAGAGTATACAAAGGTGGTTCTTGGAGAGACAGAGCTTATTGGTTGGATCCGGGTCAAAGAAGATATTTCCCTCAGGATATGGCAACTGATTATATCGGATTTAGATGTGCAATGTCTAGAGTAGGAGCTAAATCTGAAAAAAGAAAATCGCCAAGAAACTAAATTCTGGCAAATTCAATAAAAAAATTCCAAATTCCAACTGATTTACTCAGCTTTTGGAATTTGGAATTTTTTTATTGCTTAATTTTAATATGTAAATATTTTTATAAATGAATATCCAGGACATTCATAGCTTGTTTTTAAAATGTAAATCAGTTTCAATTGATACCCGAAAAATTGAGAAGGATTCTATGTTTTTTGCTATTAAAGGTGAAAATTTCGATGCCAATACATTTGCTGCACAGGCAATAGAATTAGGCGCTTTATTTGTTGTTATTGACAATGCGGCTTATGCTATTGACGACAGAACGATTCTCGTTGA
Organism: Flavobacterium sp. N502536; assembly: GCF_025947345.1. Classification (NCBI taxonomy): domain Bacteria; kingdom Pseudomonadati; phylum Bacteroidota; class Flavobacteriia; order Flavobacteriales; family Flavobacteriaceae; genus Flavobacterium; species Flavobacterium sp. N502536. The sequence continues at coordinate 2,351,269 of NZ_CP110011.1, forward strand.
AAACAGCCTGGAAACGTTGCAGGAATTGGCAAAGTACCACAGAGCATACTTAAAACTTCCTATTATTGCCCTGACCGGCAGTAACGGAAAAACAACGACCAAAGAGCTTATCAACGTAGTGTTGTCTCAAAAGTATAAAACCAAAGCCACTGTTGGGAATTTAAACAACCATATTGGTGTTCCGCTAACCTTGTTGTCTTTTACAAAAGATACCGAAATTGGAATTGTCGAAATGGGTGCAAATCACAAGAAAGAAATTGCTTTTTTATGTGATCTTGCACAGCCGGATTTTGGTTATATCACCAATTTCGGAAAAGCACACCTCGAAGGTTTTGGCGGTGTTGAAGGAGTGATTATTGGGAAAAGCGAAATGTACCAGTATCTGGCAAAAGAGGATAAGATCGCTTTTGTAAATCTGGAAGATCCAATTCAGATCGAGAAATCGGAGGGAATTGAGTCTTTTACCTTTGGAGTAAACAAAGCTCAGGCCAACTTAGAAATCAAGAGCATTAAGGCCAATCCTTTTGTGGTGATTGAATACAATAATTTTAATGTAGAATCGCATTTAATTGGGCTTTACAACGCCAATAATATTAATGCGGCTGTAGCGATGGGTGCTTATTTCAAAGTGGAAGACAGCGCCGTAAAACACGCTATCGAAAACTATATACCGGAGAATAACAGATCGCAGTTGCTAAAGAAAGGATCAAACGAGATTATTCTGGACGCTTACAATGCCAATCCGAGCAGTATGGCGGTGGCTATTACTAATTTCCTGCAATTGGAAAACCTGAATAAGGTGATGATTTTAGGAGATATGTTTGAGTTGGGTGATGAAAGCAGGCAGGAGCATCAACTGATTGTAGATTCGTTAGCAGATCAGGATAAATCGGTTTGTTATCTGATCGGAAAATCCTTTTACGAAACAAAAGTAAGCAGCGATAAACTTCATTTTTTTGAGACTTTCGATACTTTTGCAGCGTTCTTAAAGACCACACATTTTGCAGAAAATACGATTCTGATAAAAGGCTCCAGAGGAATGGCTTTGGAACGAACCTTAGAATTTATCAACTAACAAAAGGGGACTGTCCGAAAAGTATGAACTTTCTCTTATTATGTTATTGGTTTAAGTCTCTACTTTAGTTCGACGCGGATAAAACAGATTTACTTCGTAAAAACGCGAATGAAAACAGATTTTTTTTCCTCATTTAAAAGTTTTTTAATTTTTAGAATCCGTTTTTATTAGCGTCTTCGCGATAGCGAATCCGTCAAATCAGCGTTAAATTAAGACATTAATTTTTGCCGACCAATAAACTGCTTTTGGATTATAATTCAATCTAAAATTATTTATAAAACAAGGCTATCCGAAAAGTATGAACTTTCTCTTATTATGTTATTGGTTTAAGTCTCTACTTTAGTTCGACGCGGATAAAACAGATTTACTTCGTAAAAACGCGAATAAAAACAGATTTTTTTTCCTCATTTAAAAGTTTTTTTAATTTTTAGAATCCGTTTTTATCAGCGTCTTCGCGATAGCGAATTCGTCAAATCAGCGTTGAATTAAGACGTATAATTTTTGCCGACCAATAAACTGCTTTTGGATTATAATTCAATCTAAAATTATTTATAAAAACAAGGCTGTCCGAAAAGTAAGGACAGCCTCTTTTTGCTTTTAAATGCTCATGAGAAAACCAATCAGGTTTTCTTTTTTATTCAGTCCTAGTTTTTTCCTCAGTCGGTAGCGGGCCAGTTCGACGCCTCCTGTCGAAATATTCATAATTTCGGCTATTTCTTTCGTCGACATATTCATCAGTAAATAAGTGGACAAATCCAGCTCGCGTGGCGATATGGTCGGATACTTTTCTTTTAAGCGTTTTAAGAACTCAAAATGCACGTTTTTGATGTGTTTTTCAAGGTCTTTCCAGCTTTTGTCGGTGTTGACTTCCTTAACAATGCTTTTGTTTAATTTACTCACCTGAAATTTTGTCGATTCATCAAGAGCCTCAATGTCAATTTCTTTCAGTTTATGAATGATTCCGTTCAGGATCTTGTTTTTCTTTACTACTTGTAAAGAATTGTTCACCAGTTCTTTGTCTTTCGCCAGAATTTTGATTTGCAGTTTGTCGTTTTTTAGCTTTTCAATTTCTTTCGCCAGTTCATATTGCTCCTGTCTTGTTTTTGCATCTCTTTCGAGGTACAGTTTTCTTTGTTCAATGGTTTCGTAGTATTTATTTTTTCGGATTTTTACTTTTATTCGATTCGAAACAATATAAATCAGGATGATAAGCAATAAGAAATAAAGCATAAAGGCTAAAAAGTGCCTGTACCAGGGTGGTGAAACCGTGAAAGAAAGCGTTGAGGGTTCAGATTGTATTCCGTAACTGTTTCTGACTTTTACATTCATCGTATATTCTCCTTCCCGAAGGTTGGTGTATTCTTTTATTGAAATGGTCGACCAATTGCTCCATTTGTCATCAAAAGGCTCTAACTGATAGGAGAACTGCACGTTTTCCAGATTTTCATAGGTAGGAGAGGAGAATGTAAATCGTACATGATTGGAGGAATAGGGAATGCGGATGTTGCCTATTTTATTTGGATTGTTCCCCAGTACGATCGTGTCGCCGGGAATGAAAAACTTCGGATGAAAGCCTTAGGCTTGGTTACAAAATGAGTTAATAATTTAGAATTGTAATGTGCCAGACCATCTGTTAGTCCTATAAAGATATTCTGAGGGTCTATGGTGTTTATCGATAAATAGTTGCTCACCAGATTACCCGTTAGATTGGAGAACGGCGCAACTACATTTTTATAGGTATTGTTTTCCTTCATTAAAACCCCAAGAGATTCATCAAAAGCATACCATAAATTGGATTGCGAATCTTCGCTTAAGGCATTGATAACAGGGATGTTTTTGAAAAGCCTGGACAATGCTTTGTCCTCGATAAACAAGTTTTGCTCTTTGGAGTACAGATAAAAATGATTGTTGGATTGAAAGTATATTTTGTGATCAATTTTCTGAAGGCTTCCAATGTTTTTGTAGGCAGGAGTCAATTGGTCTATTTTTTTTATGTACGAAAAACGGGTTAGCTCATCGTTTAGTGTCATCCTGTAAATAGACGCATCTCTTTTAAGCCACAAATAAGAGTCGTCAACTTCAAAGCTGTTGGATGATTTGTCAAAGCCGTTAATCTGATTTTTGAAAACTAAACCGCCAGCTGTTTTTTCAAAAATGGCAAATCCATCGTAATTAGAACCAATGAAAAAATTAGGACGATTTGGGATTCTCTTAAAACCATAGTAGCCTTTTGAATCGATCGTACGGGTTACTTTTCCTCCATTTATGACGAGTGCCCCTCTGTTGTTTGCACAGATAAGTTCGTTTTCTATCACCTGTACATTCCAGGATTGCGCGGTTGTTCCTTCTACAAGTTTAAAAACGCCTTCTTTAAAAGTAGTATTCCAGGCGTGGTAAAAAACACCCTGATTGGTCGCCACATACAAATTACCCTGATCAATTACAGAAGCATAAACGGTACTGATGTCGTAGCTAAATCCAAAATAGGTAAAGGGGGAGTTTTCGTTAATGTAGGCAATACCGTTGTCGAGGCCAAGCCAGAGATTGTTCTTGTTGTCTACAAAAGAAGTCAGAATGGTATTGTTTTGAAGTCCTTTTTTACGGTTAACATGCTGAATGATTTTACCGTTAAAATCGCAAATAATCACACCGTCTAGGACTGAATTTAAAACAATAAAGTTGTTCTTTATAATAGATCCGCCAAGAGAATTGTTCTTTTTTACAAAATCATTGGCTTCCGTATTCCATGGTTTTACAGTGCTGTTTTCGTAGATAAATAAGCCTCTCTCAAGAGTAATGATGAGTATTTTGTTTTTCTCTAACGTATACATGCCCCAAATCTCGGTATTGTTTAAGACTTTGGTGTTGGGTAAAACATAGAGTCTATTATTACGGTACTCTAAAATACCGTGTTCTACATCCTGAAAATATAGCTTGCCGTTTACCACGAATGAAAATTGGAAACGCCCCGGGGCTTTCAGGATCGAAAGCTTTCCGTTTTTGTAGATGTAGGCCCGTGCAAAAGACTGAAAGATGATTTCATTGTTTACAGCATGAATCTTCCATATAAAGTCAATGATCTTGATTTTGTTTTTGTCTACTTTTTGAGCCAGTGAGGTATATTTAAGTCTGCCTTTAGCATTGGGTTGAAAGTATCCAAATTCATTATAGCCTCCAACAAAAATTTTGCCCGAAGCGTCAATCTTCAAACAACGAACGGAGGTTTCATTGGGAAGAGGATATTTTCGCCATGAAGCTCCGTCGAATTGCAAGAGACCATTATTGTTTGCGAAATAGAGATTACCGTTTTTATCCTGACCAATATTCCAGTTTTGTGTTCCTCCCTTGTATTCATTACGCTTGTAATTTCTTACATCGGGTAATCCAATGTTTTTAACCTGCCCGAAAAACGGAATTGCGAATAAAGTAAAAAAAGTAATAATAAAATATGATTTTATCAATTTCATGGTTTTTTAGGGTTGTTTTGGTTTTTGGTAGTTAAGTGTTTTATTTTGAGTTATTTAGGTCTGATTTTTCGCTACTATCACGATGTAGGAGCCTGTTTTTATGATAAAAATAAGCATTAAAGGGTAAGTGTAGTGTTTGTTTTTGAAATTAACATTTCGATAACATCTTAAAATAAGAATTTATTTATCTGTAAATTAGTGTTTTATAAAAAAAATGATGTGTTTTTGTATGGCAGTTAAATTTACTTTGATGTGTTTTTGTAGTGAAGTTTAATTGCTGATAGTAGAAATTTAGGTTTAGTATTGCATCAAATTACTAATTAATTAACCAAAATTTTTAGAAAAATGAAATTAACAAAATTACTTACTTTTTGTATTTCGTCTCTATTGTTTTCAGTTATCGCAATGGCACAAGATGTTACGGTAAACGGAATCATAAATGATGAAAGTGGAATGCCAGTTCCGGGTGCATCTATTTTAGTAAAAGGTACAACCAAGGCAACTGCATCTGATTTTGATGGAAAATTCCAAATACAAGTTCCTTCAAATGGAGTATTGACGATCACTTTTATTGGATATGCTCCGGTTAATGAAGCTGTAAATGGAAGAACAAAAATGACAATAAAGCTACTACCGGAATCACAGTCGTTAAATGAGGTTGTGGTAGTAGGATATGGTACTCAAAAGAAATCAGTAGTTACAGGAGCCATCTCCAGTGTAAAAGCTGCCGATCTGGAAAAAGTGCCAAATGGCCGTGTAGAACAATCTTTACAAGGTAGAGTCGCCGGTGTATCAGTAGCTGCTACATCAGGACAACCAGGTTCTGCTTCAAAAGTTCGTGTCAGAGGGGTAACTACTTTCAGAGAAGGCGGAAACGATCCTTTATGGGTGGTTGACGGTATTGCTGTAGATGCAAACGCAATTGGTTTTATCAATCAGAGTGATATCGAGTCTATCGAAGTCCTTAAAGATGCTGCTTCTGCCGCAATCTATGGTACTCGTGCGGCAACCGGGGTTATTTTGGTAACCACTAAAAAAGGAAAATCAGGAAAAATTTCGGTGAACTATAATGGTTTTGCAGGAACTTCAGCTCCGGCTAAAAGATTGGATCTGTTAAATGCAGAACAATACGGGAGAATAATGAATGATAAGTCTATTGCAGACGGTGGTGCTATCAAGTATCCTAATCCGGCATCTTTAGGAAAAGGTACAGACTGGCAGGATGCGATTTTTAATGATTCTGCTTTTAGATATACACATGAGTTGAGCATTAGTGGAGGTAGTGAAAAATCTACTTTTTATGTTTCTTTCGGAATACAGGATCAGGAAGGGATTGTTGCAACAGACATTTCGAACTATACAAAGAAAAACTTCCGTTTAAATTCTACTCATAAAATTTCAGACTATTTTACGTTCGGACAAACTTTTGGTTACACACACCAAAAAACCAAAGGTATCGGAAACACCAACAGTGAGTTTGGAGGTCCTTTAAGTTCAGCAATTAACTTAGATCCGCTTACTCCGTTAACCGTGACAGATCCTGCTGTTACAGGTACTGGTTTTTACACCAATCCAAATGCGGTTAGAGATGCAAACGGAAATCTTTACGGAATTTCTTCATTGGTACAACAAGAGATGACCAATCCTTTGGCTTATACGCAGACAAGACTGGGCGGTTTTGACTGGTCGGATGATTTTGTTGGAAACGCTTATTTGGAGGCCAACATCACAAAACATTTAAAATTTAGAACTACACTTGGTGGTAAGATCGCTTATTGGGGGAAACAAGGTTTTACTCCGATCTTCTTCTTAAATCCAAACATGAAAGAGGACCGAAACAATTACAGCCAGGACAATAACAAATCATTCTCCTGGACCGTGGAAAACACTTTGGCTTACTCTAATAAATTTGGGAATCATAGTGTAAATGTTTTGGCAGGGCAAGGTGCTTATGTGGAGAACATTGGAGGTACGATTGGGGTAACGATGTTTGGTTTGCCAATTACAAGCTACAAAGATGCGTCTTTCAATTTTGATATTCCGCAAACGGATCGTGTAAACAGAGCAAGTGATCTTGTAGAACACAAACTGGCATCCTTGTTTTTACGTGCCAATTATGATTATTTAGAAAAATATCTTTTCACAGGAATCATTCGTCGTGACGGATCAACCCGTTTTGGTGAAAATAAAAAATGGGGAGTTTTCCCTTCCTTCTCTCTAGGATGGGTGGTTTCTAAAGAAGGTTTCTGGAAAGAGAATAACGTATTCAACAGTTTAAAACTGCGTGGAGGATATGGAGTTGTGGGGAATGATAATATAGAGGATTTCAAATACAGAGGTTTGGTTGTTGGAGGATACAATTATTCCGTTGGAACTACAGGTTCAATCACAACCGGTTATGGAAACTCTACTTTGCCTAATGCCGATTTAGGATGGGAAGAAACTTCACAGACTACGGTAGGTCTTGATGCAAAGATTTTTAGCGATTTTTCTCTTACTCTCGATTACTTTAAAAAGACGACCAAAGGAATTTTAAGAAATGTGGTTATCCCGGGATATGTTGGAGTTGTTGATGCTCCTTCAGCTAATATCGCAGATATGAACAACAGTGGTTTTGAAGTTGAATTGGGCTACAGAAAAAAACTTGGGGATTTCAATTTGGGGGTTAATGCCAATTTTGCCTATTTAAAAAATGAGATTACGTATGTGGGATCTTCTACCAACTACATTGTTGGAGACGCTACTTTCCAGTCTATGGGGCCGGTAACAAGAACACAGGTTGGTCATTCCTTCAATGAGTTTTATGGTTTTAAAACAGCGGGTATTTTTCAGAATGATGCCGAAGTTGCTGCTTACAAAAATGCTGCGGGAGGCTTAATTCAGCCAAATGCAAAACCGGGAGATTTCCGTTGGACAGATACCAATGGCGATGGTGCGATTACCGATGATGATAAACAATTTTTAGGGACTAATATTCCTAAATATAGTTTTGGATTTACAGTAAACCTGGATTATAAAAACTTTGATTTCATGGCATTCGCTCAGGGAGCTGCTGGAAGTAAAATTTTCCAGGGATTACGAAGACTGGATATCCTGAATGCAAACTACCAGACAAGCGCTTTAGGACACTGGTCAGGAGAAGGAACTTCAAACGATTATCCTAGATTGTCAAACAATGACCCGAACAAAAACTTCAGCAACATGTCTGATTTTTACCTTGAAAACGGAAACTACCTGCGTTTGAAAATCGTTCAGCTTGGATATACATTACCAACTAACCTATCGTCAAAAATTGGTTCAGACAAAGTTCGTTTTTACTTGACCGGAGAAAACCTAATCACTTTTACCAAATACAGTGGATTTGATCCGGAAATTGGAGGACAGGTTTATGGTGTAGATAAAGGAGTTTATCCACAAGCCAGATCTATACTGTTAGGAGCTAACGTTCAATTCTAAAAATTAAAAGCTATTATGAAAACTATAAAATTTAAATACCTATATATTGCTGCTGCAATGGCTGTTCTTGGATCTTGTTCTGAAGATTTTGTAACCATTGATCCGCAAGGAAAATTTGATACCAGTACGTATTTTTCTAACGAACAACAATGTTACGCCGCATTAATGGGCGTGTACGATCCATTACGAAAAAACACCGGTGGTTTTGAAAACCTTCTGGCCATGTTAAATGCCGGATCAGACGATTTTTATGCCGGAGGCGGAAGTGCGACAGACGGAAATGGAATCCAGAATTTCTCTACGCACTCTCTTACTTCTATCAGTATTCCGGGAAGTTACTGGAACGATCATTACCAGGGAGTTTCCAGAGCAAACATTTTATTAGATAAACTTCCGGGCGCTACTATGAGCGAAACGGTAAGAGCCAGATTTGCTGCAGAAGCTAAAACCTTACGTGCACTTTATTATTTCAATTTAGTGAGATTGTTTAAAAACATTCCGTTGGTTTTGGTGCCTTTAAATACACAGACGATTTACGATCCGGAGCAGGTTGCACCAACTGTAATTTATGCACAAATCGAAAAAGATTTATTAGAAGCGATTGCTGCTTTGCCTAATACCGTGGTTGCCGAGACTGAAGCCGGAAGACTCAACAAAGGGGCAGCACAGGCGATATTAGGAAAAGTATATTTGTTTGAAGGTAAAAATCCTCAGGCAGCGGCTGTTTTGGCACAAGTAAATGGTACACCGGGTCAGGTAAATCAATACGGAAATAAATTATTGCCTGAATTTAGTGACCTGTGGGTGACGACCAATAAATTTAATGCAGAATCATTATTAGAAGTATCCCATACCAGTGCAGGAAATTCTGACTGGACCTTTTGGGGAACGGGTAGAGACGAAGGAAATACGCTAAACATTATGGTTGGACCAAGAGGATATTCAAGACCAACGGGTTCTACTGCACCTGATCTTCCTTCAGGCTGGGCTTTTAATGTGGCCACTCAAAAACTGTACGATGTAATGAAAGACGATCCAAGATTTGGAGCTACTATTTTAGATTTAAAAGCATTAAAAGCAGCAGGTAAGGCAAACTACATTCCGGCTTATCAGGATACCGGTTACTTCCTGAACAAATACCTTCCGAGACAGTCAGACGTTCGTACCGGTGGGGGTAATGCCGAGTTGAACTACAAACAAAATTCATATATCATCCGACTGGCGGATACCTATTTAATGGAGGCTGAGGCTTTAGGATCAGGAGCCAGAGCACAGGCATTGCTTGACGAGGTTAGAAAAAGAGTGCATTTGCCTTCAGTTCCCGTAACCTTAGCGGCTATTAAAACTGAGAGAAGAATGGAATTAGCGGGTGAAGGACATCGATTTTTTGATTTAGTACGTTGGGGAGACGCAGCCTCTGCACTAGCAGATAGAGGGTTTAACGCTGGTACAGACGAAATTTTCCCGATACCTTATACCGAACTTAATGGTACGAAGCTGAAACAAAATCCGAATTACCAATAGAGGGTTAACAAGTTCAAAAACACAAAAAAATCCAGCTATAAAGTATTCCTAATGTCGTTTTAGCATTAGAAATACCGGATAGTTGCGATACTAAAGCAACAGCAATTTCTTCGCTGATTGCAACACTACGATAACAAGCGTTGAAGGACGCTGAAAAGGAAGTTTTGAGTTAAGTTTAAGTTTGGTTGGCAATAGCCCATAATCAGTATGAGTATGGGCTATTTTTTAAATCTCTTGAGCAGTCTCGAACCATTTTTATTGAAAAGAGCTCAGTAAAAAATCAATTTTAGAATTAAAAATAATACTGTAAGAATGAGAAAAAAGTTTTAAAATACTATGTTTTTTGTTTTCGTTGTCGGCTTTCGCACAGCAGTCTAAAACAAAAAAAGAATTTACAACCAACGGAAAAAAGATAACAGTTTATACCACTGCCGAAAATTCAAATTTAAGATTGGCTTCAACCGCTAATCTGACTTTTTCATCGGCCAAACAGCCCCTTGAAATTGAGGCTTCTGTTTTTGTAGAACCGTCTAAAAAATTTCAGACTTTCATGGGAATCGGAGGAGCCATTACCGATGCAAGTGCCGAAGTTTTTGCTAAACTGCCAAAAGAAAAACAAACCGAATTTTTAAATGCCTACTACGACAAACAAAAAGGGATAGGCTATTCATTGCTAAGAACCACAATCCAAAGTTCTGATTTTAGCAGTGGAAGCTATTCTTATATCAAAGAAGGAGATAAAGATTTAAAAACGTTTTCGATTGATCACGACAAGCAATATCGCATTCCTTTAATAAAACAGGCTATAAAAACGGCCGGAGGAAAACTCACCACTTATGCAGCTCCCTGGTCGCCAAATGCTTTTATGAAAAGCAATAAAGACGTTTTAAAAGGCGGAACCTTACTGCCGGAATACTATCAGAGCTGGGCCAACTTTTATGTCAAATTTATAAAAGCCTATGAAAAAGAAGGAATCCCAATTTGGGGAACTTCTACTCAAAATGAGCCGATGGCGGTTCAGAAATGGGAATCGTGTATTTATACCGCTGAGGAAGAAAGAGACTTTATTAAAAATTTCCTTGGACCAACTTTAAAAAAGGAGCAATTAAGTAAGGTTAAAATTATTGCCTGGGACCACAATCGCGATTTAATGAATTACAGAGCAAATGTGATTTATACCGATCCCGAAGCATCAAAATATGTATGGGGAATGGGGTTTCACTGGTACGAAAACTGGTCTGGAGGAGCATCCATGTTTGACAACGTAGCAAAAGTAAATGAAGCCTATCCTGACAAAGGATTGTTGTTTACAGAAGGCTGTGTCGAAAAATTTGATGCTAAAAAATATCAATTTTGGGGCAATGGCGAACGATATGGCATTTCGATGATTAATGATTTTAACAATGGAACGGCCGGATGGACCGACTGGAACATTCTTTTAGATCAAAATGGAGGGCCTAACCATGTGGGGAATTTTTGTTTTTCACCTATTCATGCCGATACTACAACCGGAGAATTAATTTACACCCCATCTTATTATTACATCGGGCATTTTTCAAAATTCATTCACTTAAATGCCGTAAGAGTAAGTTCTGCCGTAAGCAGAAGCGCTTTGTTAAGTACGTCATTTTTAAATACAGATGGCACAATGGCAACAGTGGTCATGAATCAGACAGACAAAGAAGTGACCTACAATTTAATCATAGGTGCTGAACAGGCTGCAGTAAAAATTCCGGCACATGCGATACAAACACTGGTTTACTAGTGTGCTTTTACAATTGAGGGGTAAATCGGGTCTTCCGGATTAACCCTCAATTGATTTCAAACTTAAATCAAATCCCTTTTGACAGTAACAATGAAAAACCGAAATAAAATTTTAATTGCGCTTGTATTCGTTTTAGAATTGAGTTGTTCGTCATCCAATGATGCCGTTGTTCCTCCGGTCGTACCGCCAGTTACAGTGGCGAATGATGTCGATTTTTGGCTGACAAAAGGAGATCAGAGTGTTTTACTGGCAAAGCAAACCGGAAACTTAGGATTTAATACGATCCCTAATAGTTATCCAAACATTGAAGTAAATGCTGCCCAAAAATACCAGACCATTGATGGTTTTGGCTATACCCTGACCGGTGGAAGTGCGAGCGTCATCAATCAATTGAATGCGACAAAAAAAGCAGCACTTTTACAGGAACTGTTTGGTACCTCAGAAACAGCAATCGGAGTGAGTTACATCAGAATCAGTATAGGAGCCTCCGATTTAAATTCGGAACCCTTTACCTATGATGATATTGCTGTTGGAGACACTGATTTAGATTTGGCAAAGTTCAGCTTAGACAAAGACCGAAACGGAGTCCTTGCGCTTTTGAAGCAGATTCTGACAATCAATCCCAGATTTTAATTTTGGCAACGCCCTGGTCTGCGCCACTTTGGATGAAAGACAAAAACAGCTTTGTTGGAGGGAAGTTGCAAACCAAATATTACGGAGTCTATGCGAAGTATTTTGTAAAATACATTCAGCAAATGAAAGCCGAAGGAATCACCATTGATGCGATAACGCCTCAGAACGAACCCTTGCATGGCGGCAATAATCCAAGTATGGAAATGTCGGCTTTAGAACAAACGGATTTCATTAAAAATCATTTAGGACCTGCCTTTAAAACAGCCAATATTACGACTAAAATTATTGCATACGATCACAATTGTGACAATCCCAATTACCCAAAAACCATATTGGCTGATGCTGCTGCATATGCTTTTGTCGACGGTTCGGCTTTTCACTTATATGCCGGCGACATTTCGGCACTTTCGGAAGTGTATACCGCTTATCCGGCCAGGAATATTTATTTCACAGAACAATTTACCGCTTCAACAGGTGATTTTGGAGGAGATTTAAAATGGCATCTTAAAAATGTAATCATCGGTTCGATGCGCAACTGGAGTAAAAATGCATTGGAATGGAATTTAGCCAACAATGCGGCTTTTGAACCGCATACGGCAGGCGGTTGTACTACTTGCAAAGGCGCACTAACCATTAATTCGGGCGAAAGTTTTCAGCGTAATGTAGCTTATTACATTATTGCGCATGCGTCTAAATTTGTTCCGGCAGGTTCGGTCAGAATTGGCAGTAATATAAACGGGAGTCTTCAAAATGTAGCTTTCCTTACGCCCTCAGGTTCAAAGGTTCTCCTTGTGGAAAATGACGGTTCGGGCAGCGTAAATTTCAATATTAAGTTTGACGGTAAGTGGATTACAACATCCTTAGACGCAGGAGCGGTAGGGACTTACACATGGAAATAATCGAATAATTGATGAAAAAAATAAATAGTTTTCAGATGAAAAAAATAATTATAGCAGTACAGTTGCTGCTTTCGGCTACAGTTTTTGGACAGGGATTTTTGCACAGAGACGGGCAGAAAATTGTGGACGGAAATGGAAAAAACATCGTCTTAAGAGGATTAGGTTTAGGCGGCTGGATGGTGCAGGAAGGTTATATGTTACAAACGCAGCCTTTCGCAAGTCCTCAATATGTCATCAAACAAAAAATTCAGGAGGTTATTGGAGAACAGGGCACAAAAGAGTTTTATGCAGCCTATAAAGCCAATGGAATCACAAAACGCGATATCGATTCTTTAGCAGCCTGGGGCTTCAATTCGATTCGTTTGCCGATGCACTATAATTTGTATACCCCATCCATTCAGGAAGAAAAAAATGGAGAAATTACCTGGATCGAAGAGGGATTTACCATGACCGACAATTTATTAAAGTGGTGTGCCGAAAATAAAATATACCTTATTCTCGACCTGCACGCTGCTCCCGGAGGACAGGGGAATGATGCTGCAATTTCAGATTATGACACTACCAAACCTTCCTTATGGGAGAGTGAAGCCAATCAGAAAAAAATGATTGCCCTCTGGAAAAAACTGGCGTCACGCTACAGAGACAACCCGTGGATAGGGGCTTACGACATTATCAATGAACCCAACTGGAATTTTACCGGAACAAACAAAAATGGTTGCGACGAAAACTCCAACGGCCCTTTAAGAGATTTGATGGTTCGGGTTACAAAAGCCATTCGGGAAGTTGATACCAACCATTTAATTTTTATTGAAGGAAATTGTTGGGGGAATAATTACAACGGAATTTTTCCTTTGTGGGATGAGAATATGGCTTTGAGTTTTCATAAATACTGGAACTATAATACCAAAGCGTCGATTCAGAAAATGTTCGATTACCGAACGCAATACAATGTGCCGATCTGGCTTGGAGAAAGCGGTGAAAACTCGAATGTCTGGTTCAAGGATGTATTGACATTGGTAGAAAGCAACAACATCGGATGGGCGTTCTGGCCTATGAAAAAAATCGAAAACATAGCAGGAGTTACTTCTGTAACCAAGATTCCGGAATACGATGTATTATTAAAGTACTGGAAAGAAGGCGGTTCGAAACCAACTGCCGATTTTGCGAAAAAGACTTTAATGAAAATGGCCGATAATTATAAAATGGAAAGGGTAACCGTAAAACCGGATGTGATTGACGCCATGTTCAGACAGGTACAAACCAACGACACCAAACCCTATAAAAAACACGTAATTCCGGGGAAAATTGCAGCAACGCAATACGATTTAGGAACCAATGGATATGCTTATTCCGATACAGATTTTATAAACTACAGAGTTGAAACCGGAAAATTTGAAGAGTGGAACAAAGGAAATACCATGCGAAATGATGGTGTAGACATTCTGCCCTGCAAAGATGCCGGTTCAAACGGATATCAGGTTTCCTTTATCGAAGACGGGGAGTGGTTGCAGTTTACTGCGCAGGTAGCGAAACCAAAAACATACAAAGTAGCGATTCGTTATTCGGGCGAAAATGCAGAGGGGAAACTATATCTCGAAACACAAGATGGAAAGAAATCTGAAGTGCTTACGTTGCCGGCCACGGGAGGAAAGGACAAATGGAAAACGGTTGTTTTATCGGGAGTGACACTAAACGCCGGAACACAAAAAATTAAAGTCGTTTTCGAAAAAGGAGGTTTCAACCTGAATTACTTAGATTTTTCAGAACAGAAAAAATAAAGGCTTAAAGAGGTATTAATAAGAGAGTAGGTGTGTTTAAACAACCGCCACAGATTAAAAGGATTTAAAAAATATATGCGTGGGATGTAAAATGTGAGATGTTAGATGCAAACTGTGACTGTAACCTGTGACTGTAACCTGCGACTGAAAACTGCGACTGCAAACTGCGACTGAAAGAGCGACTGCAAACTTTCTATGTGTTTAAATGCATCCAACGGGTTAAATTAACATTATTTTGAAGTTTATATTTTTCTTTGAGACCAATGAAATGCTAGCTTTACGGATCAAATTTTTTTAAGATGAAAAAGACAAACACAATTACTCTCGTACTGCTTCTGCTTTTAGTTAATGGCTCATTTTATGGCCAGAATGTAAAATTGATGACCTATAATATTCGTTTGGATGTTGCTTCTGATGGAGAAAACGCCTGGCCTAACCGGAAAGATTATTTTAATTCTCAAATCAGATTTTACAGTCCGGATATTTTTGGAATTCAGGAAGCGCTGCCCAATCAGGTGGCCGATATAACTTCCGCTTTTAAGGATTACAACCAATTTGGAATAGGAAGAGAGGAGAAAGGCACAGGAGAAGCCTGCACGATTTACTATAAAAAAGATCGTTTTCAGGTACAGCACAGCAACACCTTCTGGTTGTCGGAAACACCAACTGTGGTTTCAAGAGGCTGGGATGCTGCCTGTAACAGGGTTTGTACCTATGGATTGTTTAAAGATTTAAAAACGAAAAAAGAGTTTTGGGTTTTCAACCTGCACCTTGATCATATGGGCGAGGTGGCCCGTGTAAAAGGAGTAGAGCTGGTACTGTCTAAAATAAAAGAAATAAATACTAAAAATCATCCGGTGTTTTTAATGGGAGATTTTAACTCAGAACCGGATACCAAACAAATTAAAGAGATCAAAAAAGTGATGGAGGATACACAAGAGGTTTCGAAAGAAAAACCTTTTGGCCCTTCCGGTACCTTTAATAATTTCAAGCACAATGAAGCTGTAACCTTATTGCTGGATTATATTTTTATCTCTAAAAACAGCGGATTAAAAATTCAAAAACACGCAGTCTTAAGTGACTCCAGGGATTTAAAATATCCGTCGGATCACTTGCCTGTCTTAATAGAAATAGATTAAAATGAAAAACATCAACAAAAAACTTCAGATTTTACTCTTGCTGCCGCTCATCGCAGTTCAGATAAAATGTGGAACTTCAAACAACTCCGCTGCCCGGTCCGGAAAAGCCGAAGCCTGGATCACCACTACTAATGAAGTTTCAAAACTTCAAAAGCAAAGTGACTTGGTTTTTAAGGCTGAAACCAATTCGAATCCGACCATTTTGGTAGACGCTTCCCAAAAGTTTCAGACGATCGAAGGTTTTGGATTTTCGTTAACGGGGGGAAGTGCCCAAAACATTCTAAAACTCGATAAAGCCAAAAAAGAAGCACTACTTCAGGAATTGTTTTCCCGAAAAAAGGATGCTATTGGATTGAGTTATCTGCGAATTAGTATTGGCGCTTCTGATTTGAATGAAAGAGTTTTTTCGTATGATGATCTGCCCGAAGGGCAAACCGATTTAAAATTAGAGCACTTTGATCTTGGACCTGATTTAAAAGACGTGGTGCCGCTTTTAAAAGAGATTTTGGCCATAAACCCAAAGCTCAAAATTATGGGTTCGCCATGGTCGCCGCCTGTTTGGATGAAAGACAACGGAAGTTCGAAAGGCGGAAGTTTACAGCCCAAATACTATCAGGTTTATGCCGATTATTTTGTAAAATACATACAGGCAATGCAAGCGCACGGAATCGTTATTGATGCGATAACACCACAAAACGAGCCCCTGCATCCGGGAAACAATCCAAGTATGTACATGACGGCATTGCAGCAGGCAGAATTTATTAAAACCAATTTAGGCCCTGCTTTTGCAAAAGCTAAAATCAAAACCAAAATTGTGGTTTACGACCACAATTGCAACAAACCCGAATATCCTTTAACCATTCTGAATGATCCAAAAGCATTGCCTTTTGTGGCAGGTTCAGCCTTTCATTTGTATGAAGGAGACATTAGCGCTTTAACTACCGTTCATAACGCCTATCCGAAAAAAGAGTTGTATTTTACAGAACAATATACCGGATCGGGCAGCAGCTTTGAGTCTGATTTAAAATGGAGTGTGAAAAATGTGGTCATTGGTTCTATGCGCAATTGGAGCGTCAATGCACTTTCGTGGGGACTGGCCAATAACGAAAAATATGAACCCTTTACTCCGGGCGGATGTTCGACCTGCAAAGGAGCTTTGATGATCGATAAAAACCAGAACATTAAAAGAGAAGTAGGCTATTATATTATTGGGCATGCTTCCAAATTTGTTCCCGAAGGTTCTGTGAGGATTGCCAGCAACCTTAGCGGAAATTTGTATAATGTTGCCTTTAAAACACCAGACGGAAAAACCGTTTTAATTGTTGAAAACGATGGTGCAAACACAGAGACCTTCAATATAAAAGAGAATCAAAAACAAGTTACAACATCCTTGGACGCGGGTTCGGTAGCAACTTACGTATGGTAAATCTAAATTTAGTATGAAAAAAATAACCACATTCACTTTACTGCTGCTGTCGTTTGTTGCGGCAGCCCAACAAGAAACAGTAGATCAAAAGGTAAATGCGCTATTGAAAAAAATGACCCTTGAGGAAAAAATTGGTCAGCTCAATCAATACACAGGCGACAACGCAGCAACGGGGCCCATTACCATAAACGCAAATAAACAGGCCGAAATAAAGGCCGGACTTATCGGTTCGATGTTAAACGTGGTGGGAACAACCTATACCAGACAGTATCAGGAATTGGCGATGCAGTCTCGTTTAAAAATTCCATTGTTATTTGGTCAGGACGTCATTCACGGTTACAAAACTACCTTTCCAATTCCGTTAGCCGAAGCGGCCAGCTGGGATTTACCAGCAATCGAACTGGCGGCCAGAGTGGCAGCGACAGAAGCTTCAGCAAGCGGGATTCACTGGACCTTTGCACCAATGGTCGACATTGCCCGTGACCCGCGTTGGGGACGCGTAATGGAAGGCGCCGGAGAAGATACCTATCTGGGATCTAAAATAGCCTATGCCAGAGTAAAAGGTTTTCAGGGCAATAAACTGGGAGATCTGAACTCGGTTATGGCTTGCGTAAAACACTTTGCAGCCTATGGTGCAGCGGTGGGCGGAAGAGATTACAACTCGGTAGACATGAGCGAACGAATGCTTCTGGAAACCTATTTGCCTCCTTTCAAAGCCGCTCTTGATGCCGGGGCAGCCACTTTTATGAACTCCTTTAATGACTTAAACGGAATTCCGGCCACAGCAAATGTACATTTACAGCGTGACCTCTTAAAAGGAAAATGGAACTTTCAGGGATTCGTAGTATCCGACTGGGGATCGATAGGCGAAATGGTCGCACACGGTTACTCCAAAGATCTGAAAGCTGCCGCACTTGCCGCCATTACAGCAGGAAGCGATATGGATATGGAAAGTAATGCCTACCGCTATCATTTGGCAGAATTGGTTAAAGAAGGTAAAGTGTCTGTCGATTTGATTGATGACGCCGTAAAACGTATTTTACGCAAGAAATTCGAATTGGGTTTATTTGAGGATCCGTACCGCTATTCCGATTCCAAAAGAGCAGACAAAGCTTTAAGCAATCCTGAAAACAGAAAAGCAGCGCTGGAAGTAGCTCAAAAAAGTATCGTGTTATTAAAGAACGATAACGAAACATTACCCCTTTCAAAAAACGTAAAAACAATTGCCTTCATAGGTCCGATGGTTAAAGAATACAAAGCCAATATGGGATTTTGGTCGGTTGAATTACCGGAAGTGGATTATGACAAATGGGTGGTTTCGCAATGGGACGGTTTGCAAAAGAAAGTAGGCAAAAACACCAAATTGCTCTATGCCAAAGGATGTGAAGTAGACGGAGACAACAAAGACGGTTTTGCCGAAGCAGTGGCAACAGCTAAACAAGCCGATGTTGTTATTTTGAGTATCGGAGAACGACGTGATATGAGCGGTGAGGCCAAAAGCCGAAGCGATCTTCATTTGCCGGGGGTACAGGAAGACTTAGTAAAAGCCATTCAGGCAACCGGAAAACCGGTAGTTGTTTTGGTAAATGCAGGGCGTCCTCTTATTTTCAACTGGACAGCCGATAATGTTCCGGCCATTGTGTACACCTGGTGGTTGGGAACCGAAGCCGGAAACGCCATCGTAAATGTGTTATTTGGAGACTACAATCCGTCCGGAAAATTGCCTATGACTTTTCCGAGAGAAGTAGGGCAGATTCCGATTTACTACAATCATTTCAGTACCGGAAGACCCGCTAAAGACGAAGATGCCAAAAACTATGTATCAGCTTATATCGATCTGAAAAACTCTCCTAAATTTCCTTTTGGATATGGGTTGAGTTATACAAAATTCAATTATACCGATCTGAAATTGTCTTCGACTAAAATGACCGGCAACGAAACCATCAAAGTTTCTTTTCAATTGTCCAATGTTGGAAAAGTAGCCGGAGAAGAAGTCGTACAATTGTACTTAAAAGATAAATTTGGATCTGTAGTTCGTCCGGTTTTGGAATTGAGAGATTTCCAAAAAGTAAAACTAAATGCCGGAGAATCCAAAACAATCGAATTTACAATCGACAAAGAGAAACTGTCTTTCTACACTAGCAAATTAGAATGGACCGCAGAACCCGGAGATTTTGAAGTACTGATTGGCACCTCATCAGCTGATCTTAAACTAAAAGCAAATTTTGAATTGCTTTAGATTTTAAACACAAAAAGATAGATTACATATATAAAAAAGGGGCCAATTGCAGCCCCTTTTTTGTATTCTTATTTAAACACATAGATACATAGTTAAAAATGCAGGGCAAGACGTTTCACTTCAAATAAAGCACATATCCAGCTATGCGAAAGAAATTTATTTCTTTTTGTATCCTCCTTTAGCAATCCAAAATCTATGTTTCTATGTGTTAAAAATTTAGCGTTCCAATCAACAGCACTTGTATTCAAACACCACTAGGTTAAAGAATTAAATTAGTGACAATTCGTGTAATTGGTGTTTAAATAATAGCTCTTTTTTTTATAATTATTTCACTAATTTTTTGAAATTGAATTTCAGCTTGTTCAGCAAACCTTCTTCTATAATATCAACCCCAATTCCATAATTGCTGTCTGCGATTTCGTTATGTGCCTCCCTGAAAGCTTCAAAGTCGTTTTCGGGAATTTCTAAATTAATTAAAGGTTTAAAATCGATCGTAACAGTTCCTCCGTTTTTGTTGATTTTTTTACGGCTCACATAATCAAAATACGGATTGTTGATCGTGCTTTCCTGTATGGTGAACTTCTCCGTAACATCGATTTTCTGATCGGTTACCAGAGTGATTTCATATCTTTCATTGTCAAAATTGTGCCAGAAAGAAATGTCTTGGTGTATAAAATCCCTTACCCTGTTTTTAACGATATTAGCATCAAAATACATTAAGAAACGATTTTTTTGACCGTCTGAAAAATAAGGATTGTCAATAGTAGTCTGATACTCCACTGTAAACTCGTTACTTTTTTTATCATCGCTGACAATTTCAATTGCGGCATCTTTAAAAATCTTTCTCAGATCCGTTCCGTTTCGGTCGTTCGTATAATTTAAGGTATAAAAGAAGAAATTATTCCAGCTGTCAATAATCTCTCTTTTATTGGTGTTTTTAAAATATCGGCGCATGCTGTTGGCACGATTTCCTTTGTACACCGTTGTTACCTTTAGCTTGCCCACATTTTGCTGTGCCACAAATTCCGATTTTTCGTCTACGGCATAATACGAAAAACGATGAGGTGGTTTGTGCTGTAATTCCAAATTTGGTTTTACTTCCAGATAATGCAGGAAGAAAATAAAGCCGCGGTTTTCGATCAATCCAAATTCATCGCGTAGGGTCGCATCCACAAAATAACTTTCGTCCTTGTAATTGATTTTAACAATAACGTGATTAAAAGTCAGTAGCGATGGTAAGTAGTACTTGATATAAAAGTCAGTACCAAAATTGACCAGAATAATCGAAGAATCAATTCCGATATAATCTAAAATTACTTTTAGCAAAACCGATTTTGCCTTGCAGTCACCTTGTTTGTTGGCAAAGGTTACGGCAGGTTCCTGCGGTTTGTGGCCGTTCATCTCGTCGGCATTGTAAATATAATTGATGTGGTTTTGAACATATTCTATGGCAAATTGCAGTTGATCGTCTTTAGAATCAATCTTGTCCAGTTTTTCCACCAAATCCGGAGCAAAATCCACCAGAGAAGATTGGTCGAAAATCGTCTCATAAATAGGAGAGATGTAATTAGACAACTCATTCCAGTCGGCTGCGGTAGCAAAATCGATATAAGAAGAAACCTCGCGGTTCGAATCTACAAAATTGATGTAGTTTTCTTCTTCGCGAACATAGGCTTCCCCTTTTTTCAAATAGTTGACCTCCGGAGCCAGTACATTTCCGTCTTCATCTCTAAAAAACGTTTTTTTGTAGGCAATCGTTTTCTCGCGATCATTTTTAAAAGTGAACTTGTACTTTCCGTAAGCCCAGTAACTGTCAGGGCCTACCCATACATATTTGGAGAACTCTTTGCGCAGAAAATCACGATCGGTAAATATTTTAATTCTCGAATCTTCCATGATCAGAATATCATACAGACGAAGGTCTTTTATGGTAATATTGATCTTTTTATTACTGCTTAAAACACCTCCGCCGCTTTGGTTTTCGCTGTCGAGTATTTTAACTTTAGTATCGGCAATTTTGTCTACCAAAACACCATCCCGCAACACACTGATTCGGTGTATCACATAGGTTTCATTTTCTTCGAGTACTACATCCACAACCGAGGCTCTTTCTAAATTAGAAGGCTCATTCAGCGTATAGGCCAGGCAGGCATATTCACTGTTTTCGTTATCGTTGGTGTAATAAATTTTATCTAAAAAATAACAATAATCACGTCCCTCGTCGGCTTGCTTTTGAGAGAAGTCCGATTCTTTTATGTAGTCAATAAGTTGATTATCGGTAACAACAGTGGCCCAGTGTTCCGGCTTTTGAATCTTGTAAATTTCTGATTGAATGGCTTGTTCCATAATAATTTGAGTTGAAGTAGGTAAAATCTTCTATTTCTAACAAAAATATAGATTTTTACCAATATCCGAATGGGGCGGATGTATTATTAAGAGAAGTTCAGTTTTCGCAGCATAAATAAAATATTATTTGATTTTGACGAAATTTCACCTCCAATACTGTAACAAACAGCCGAAAAATGGGGGAAATTGCAAGAAATAGCACCGTTTTTGAAGGGATGCATTTTTGTTTAATACTCCAAACAGAATAATTCTATAACTGCTTATTCTACCGCTTATTACTTGTACAGATGCACTTATTACGTCCTTTTGGAAGGGGGTTTATTTTGACGTAAAAAACGTACATCTTGTCGGATATTTGCGAAAAAAAGGAAGGATATGAAAAAAAAATACTTCTACGCAAATTGCTATGGAGGCAGCAAATTCGGGGGGTCTACAGTCTTAGATCCTGTACCAAATAACCAAAGAATAATAAGGCCGGAGTTGCTTTAAAAGATTAAGTGACAGGATAATAATTACGAATGGTAACCCGTCAGGTCTGTTCGTTTTTACTGCACCAACAGTTACAAATGTAAAGCCGCCTTGCTATTCATGGAGATGAAAACATTTTCGGATTCCTGATTTTCTTAACGAATAACAAATTAAAACATGAAAAACCCCCAGTTTAAAGTGTTTGCTTTTTTTATGAAAGCAGCACTGATTGTACTTCCTTACATCTCCTATAGTCAATGCACGGTAATCACTAATAATCCGGGTTTTGAGTATCCTTTGGGTGGTGGGATAGTGAATCAAAGTCAGGTTCCGGGATGGAAAACGACAGCTCCGGATGAATCTATAGAAATTTGGACCAGAGTAAACGCAGAGAATTTTCCCCCGTTTGAAGGAGATCAGTTTGCCGAACTTAATGCTTACGTTGCAGCGGGATTGTATCAGGATTATAATACTGGAGAAGCGACCACGTTTAATTATTCGTTTGCCCACAGAGGAAGAAAGGGTACCGATGTTATGGTGCTAAAAGCAGGTCCTCCGGGAGGTCCTTATACCGAAGTAACCAGAGCGACAACAGGAAATACGGCCTGGAAAGTATATACCGGAACGTATCAAATACCTGCTTCTCAAAATACGACAAGGTTTATTTTCGAGGCTGTTTCCACCTCAACGGGTAATGCAGCTATGGGTAATTTGTTAGATGCAATAAATTTTACCGCTACTGTAGGTACACCGCCGGTTACAGGCACCAGTACTGCTGTTTGTGAAGGAAATCCGGTAACACTAACAGCTACTGCCAAACCTGGCTCTACTGTTAATTGGTACGATTCGGCGGGGAGTTTTATTCATACAGGATCAAGTTACACCACTTCAGCTTTATTTAGTAATACAAAATTTCAAATAGAACAGGTTAGTAGTTCAGGGTGCAAAAGTGGTTTGTCGGATATAAATGTAACCGTAAATCCCGCACCTGTTATCACTATATCGGGAGCGTTAAAAGCTTGTTTAACAACAACCCTAACAGCAGTTACCAATGCTCCTGTGCCAAGTTATGTGTGGTACAAAGACGGTTCAATTATCAATGGACAAACAGCAGCAACACTTGTTGTATCAACCAATGGGAGTTATAAAGTAAGCGTTGTAAATGGTAGTACTTCCTGTAGGCAAACTTCGGATGCAAAAACGGTGGTCGTTACGGATACCACTAGTCCCCTGATAAGCTGTCCGGCAAACATTAACCAGTCTGCCGATAAAGGAAAATGCACTACCAACGTTACGATCACAAACCCAACTGCGACTGACAACTGTTCGACAACCTTTACCTTTAAAGGAGTTCGTTCGGATGCTTTGGATTTAACCGCGGCTTACCCGGTTGGGGCAACCACCATTTTATGGACCGCTACCGATGCTTCGGGCAATGTTTCGACAGCCTGTACACAAACCATTACGATTACCGATAGCGAAAAACCAATCATCAGCTGTCCGCCCAATATTACACAAACGGCTGATGCCGGAACATGCGGCGCAAACCTTACGATTACAAACCCAACGGCTACTGATAATTGTTCAGCTGCCTTTATTTTCACAGGCGTTCGTTCGGATGCTTTGGCATTAACCGATCCTTATCCGACCGGGATAACAACTATTACATGGACAACTAAAGATACCGCGGGAAATATTTCGGTATCCTGTGTACAGACCATTACGATTACCGATAGCGAAAAACCAATCCTAAACTGTCCGGCAAACATCACTCAGGTTACAGATTTGGGAACATGCAACGCAAGCGTTACGGTCACTAGCCCAACGGCGACTGACAACTGTTCGACTGCCTTTACTTTTACAGGAGTTCGTTCGGATGCTTTGGCTTTAAACGCGGCTTATCCTACTGGCGTAACCACCATTTCATGGACCGCCACAGATGCTTCGGGAAATGTTTCGGCAGCCTGTACACAAACTATTACGATTACCGATCGCGAAAAACCAATCCTAAACTGTCCGGCAAACATCACTCAGGTTACAGATTTGGGAACCTGCAACGCAAATGTTACGATCACAAACCCAACGGCGACCGACAACTGTTCGACTGCCTTTACTTTCATAGGAGTTCGTTCGGATGCTTTGCCTTTAACGGCTGCTTATCCTACTGGCGTAACCACCATTTCATGGACCGCCACAGATGTTGCTGGAAATGTTTCGGCAGCCTGTACACAAACCATTACCATTATCGACGCTGAAAGACCAATACTAACTTGTCCGGTAAACATTAATCAGACGGTCGATGCAGGGAAAAATAGTGCAAACGTTACGATCATAAATCCAACTGCGACTGACAACTGTTCGACTGCCTTTACTTTCACAGGGGTCCGCTCCGATGCTTTGGCACTAACCGCTGCTTACCCGGAAGGCATTACCAGAATTGTATGGACAGCCACAGATGCTTCAGGAAATATCTCGACATTCTGTGTGCAAAAGATTAAAATAACCAATCCTGCAAAACCGGTCTCAATCTGCCCAGAAGAGTAAGCAGTTGGGGAATGCAGAAAAAAGCAACCGGGCAGTTCTGGTGCTCTATTGTAAATCCGGAGATAGCCAATAATTATGTCGGAAGCCTTACCGTCAGGGAAGAAAACCAACTAATGATTGCCGCTTTTATCCGATTAAATAAAATTACAATTAGCAAAACAGCCCGGAATTTTCTGAGCCATTTAGATGATGTAAAAAGAACATTTAGCAAAATGTCGGGATATTACGATGCCTATTAAATACAAATAACAGGAATCATTTTTAGCTCAAAATCACACCATAATTTCAATCAAAACAGTATCTATTCCTCTGGGCGAGGATTGTGACTTCAAAACAGTTGTGATCCTACTCCAAATTCAGGTTCTTAAATTAAAAAAATAGCAACATATGCAAAATACTAGTTTTAAAAAACTCGATTTTCTCAATTTACTTTATAAAGAATACAGAGGTTATTCTTTTTTGTTGAGAATAGCACTGCTTGTGCTTCCTTATATCGCACACAGTCAATGTACGGTAAATACTGTAAATCCAGGTTTTGAGCTGCCAGTGGGGGGCGGGATAGTGAATCAAAGTCAGGTTCCGGGATGGAAAACGACAGCTCCGGATGGATCTATAGAAATTTGGGCCAGAGTAAACGCAGAGAATTTTCTACCCTTTGAAGGAAATCAGTTTGTCGAACTTAATGCTTACGTTGCAGCGGGATTGTATCAGGATTTTGATACTAGAGAAGCTACTACGTTTAATTATTCGTTTGCCCATAGAGGAAGAAAGGGTACCGATGTTATGGTGTTAAAAGCAGGTCCTCCGGGAGGGCCATATACCGAAGTAACCAGAGCGGCAACAGGAAATACGGCCTGGAAAGCATATACCGGAACGTATCAGATACCGGTTTACCAAAGTACGACAAGGTTTATTTTCGAGGCTGTTTCCACCTCAACGGGTAATGTAGCTATGGGGAATTTATTAGATGCAATAAATTTTACTGCAACTTTGGGTACGCCACCAGTTACAGGTGCCGGCAGTGCTGCTTGCGAAGGAAATTCGGTAACACTTACGGCCTCTGCCAAACCGGGCTCTACTGTTAATTGGTATAATTCAAGCGGGATTTTACTTTATACAGGACTAAGTTACACCACTCCGGCTTTATTTAGTAATACAAAATATCAAATAGAACAGGTTAGTAGTTCAGGGTGCAAAAGCGGTTTATCCGATATAAATGTTACAGTAACCCCCAGACCTGCGATCACGTTATCCGGAGCGGCAAAAGCCTGTTTAACCACCACCTTAACGGCAGTTACCAATGCTGCTTCTCCAAAATTTGTTTGGTATAAAGACGATGCAATTATCAACGGGCAGGTTTCATCGACATTGGTTGTAACGGCCAATGGAAATTATAAAGTAAGAGCTATAAATGGTGTGACTTCTTGTGATCAGACTTCTGACGTAACAACTGTGGAAGTTGCTGATACCACAAGTCCCGTTATAACCTGTCCGGCAAACATTACACAAACTGCTGAAGCAGGAAAATGCGGCGCAAACATTTCGATTACAAACCCAACGGCTACCGACAACTGTTCGACTGCTTTTACTTTCACAGGAGTCCGTTCGGATGCTTTGGCTTTAAACGCGGCTTATCCTACTGGCATAACCACCATTTTTTGGACCGCTACCGATGCTTCGGGAAATGTTTCGGCAGCCTGTACACAAACCATTACGATTATCGATAGCGAAAAACCAATCATAAACTGTCTGGCAAACATCACTCAGGTTACAGATCCGGGAACTTGCAACGCAAGCGTTACGATCACAAACCCAACCGCGACTGACAACTGTTCGACTGCCTTTACTTTTACAGGAGTGCGTTCAGATGCTTTGCCATTAACGGCTGCTTATCCTACTGGCGTAACCACTATTACATGGACTGCGACAGATGCTTCGGGAAATGTTTCGACAGCCTGCGCACAGACCATTACCATTACCGATACTGTAAAACCGGTTCTAAAATGTCCGGCAAACCTTATACAAACGACCGATACAGGAAAATGCAGTGCAAGCGTTACGATCACAAACCCGACTGCGACTGACAACTGCTCAACTGTCTTTACTTTCACAGGAGTGCGTTCGGATGCTTTGGCTTTAAACGCGGCTTATCCTACTGGCGTAACCACTATTACATGGACTGCCACAGATGCTTCAGGAAATGTTTCGACACCTTGTACACAGACCATTACCATTACCGATGGCGAAAAACCAATCATCAGCTGTCCGGTAAGTATTACACAAACTACCGACGCCGGAAAATGCACTGCAAGCGTTACGATCACAAACCCAACGGCTACCGACAACTGTTCGACTGCCTTTACTTTCACAGGAGTTCGTTCGGATGCTTTGCCATTAACCGCTGCTTATCCGATAGGCTCCAGTACAATTAGATGGACTGCGACAGATGCTTCGGGAAATGTTTCGACAGCCTGTACACAGACCATTACCATTACCGATACCGAAAAACCGGTTATCACTTGTCCTGCAAACCTTACACAAACTACTGGTGCAGGAGCATGCGGTGCAAACCTTACGATCACAAACCCAACGGCTACTGACAACTGTTCGACTGCCTTTACTTTCGCAGGAGTGCGTTCGGATGCTTTGGCTTTAACGGCTGCTTATCCAACCGGGATCACGACAATTACATGGACTGTGACAGATGCTTCGGGAAATGTTTCGACACCTTGTACACAAACCATTACCATTACCGATAAAGAAAAACCAATCATAATCATTCCATCCAATATTGAACAAACTGCCGATGCAGGAAAATGTGGTGCAAAAGTTACTATTGTAAATCCAACTGCGACTGATAATTGCTCAACTGCCTTTACTTTCACAGGAGTGCGTTCGGATGCTTTGGCATTAACCGATGTTTATCCTATAGGTACAACCACCATTAGCTGGACGGCTACCGATGCTTCGGGAAATATTTCGTCATCTTGCGTACAAACCATTAAAATTACCGATACCGAAAAACCGGTTATCACTTGTCCGGCAAACATTACACAAACGGTTGATGCCGCAACATGCAGTGCAAACCTTACGATCACAAACCCAACGGCTACTGATAACTGTTCAACTGCCTTTACTTTCACGGCAGTGCGTTCAGATGCTTTGGCTTTAACTGCCGCTTATCCTATAGGTACAACCACCATTAGTTGGACCGCCATTGATAATAATGGTAATGTGGCAACCTGCGAACAGCAGGTTACGGTATTGGGTTCGATAAAAGCGACCAATGATTCAGGAGCTCCCGTAAATAGTACTGTAGGGGGTATGGTTGTAAATGTTTTAGACAATGACTTGCTGAATTGCACAACAGCAACAGCAGCTAAGGTAAAAATTGCTTTGGCAGGGACCTTGCCCGCAGGAATAAATTTTGACACCGCTACGGGTAAAGTAAGTGTAAATGCACATACCCCGGCAGGAACCTATACCTTTGATTATACGATTTGTGATCTTTTGAATCCTACAAATTGCAGTACATCGACAGTTACAATAGAAATTGAAGCTTCCAAAATAGAAACCCCTGTCCAAACGCCATCCTTTACGATTGGCGCTACAGGAGGTACTACGCCTTCGATAGTATCCGGCAATACCCTAAACGGTCAGCCGGTAGTCATCGGTACCAAACCGGGAGAGGTAACCCTTACAGGTACAAAAGTGCCGGCAGGATTTACGCTAAATCCCGACGGAACAGTTACCGTTCCGCCAAATACACCTGGAGGAAGTTATACGGTCGAATATCAGCTGTGTGAAGTAATTAACCCCGCCAATTGTAATACGTCTACCGTTACAATAGAGGTGGAAGCCTCCAAAATAGAAACCCCTGTCCAAATGCCATCCTTTACTATTGGGGCTACGGGAGGTACTACGCCTTCGATAGTATCCGGCAATACTATAAACGGTCAGCCGGTAGTCATTGGTACCAAACCGGGAGAGGTAACCCTTACCGCTACACAGGTACCACCGGGATTTACGCTAAACCCCGACGGAACAGTAACCGTTCCGCCAAATACACCTGGAGGAAGTTATACGGTCGAATATCAGTTGTGCGAAGTAAGCAATCCTGCCAATTGCAGTACAGGTTCAGTTAAAATAGAGATCGAAGCTTCCAAAATAGAAACCCCTGTCCAAACGCCATCCTTTACTATTGGCGCTACAGGAGGAACTACGCCTTCGATAGTATCCGATGTTAAAATAAACGGTCAGCCGGTAGTCATTGGTACCAAACCGGGAGAGGTAACCCTTAGCGGTACAAAAGTGCCGGCAGGATTTACACTAAACCCTGACGGAACGGTTACAGTTCCGCCAAACACAGCCGGAGGAAGTTATACGGTCGAATATCAAATGTGCGAAGTGAGTAACCCTGCCAATTGCAGTACAGGTTCTGTTACAATAGAAATTAAAGGACCAACAAACAACTGTGAGATTAAGGTATCCAATGCCTTTTCTCCAAATGGAGATTCCCTGAACAATCGTTTCTATATCCAGGGGCTCGAATGTTATCCGGATAATACCGTAGAAATCTACAATCGCTGGGGCAAGCTGATATACAAATGTGAGCGCTACAACAATGAAGATCGTGTTTTCACTGGAGGAAACGGCGAAGTGGCCGGAACCTATTATTATGTCTTAAAATACAGGGATAGTAACGCTCAAACTCATGAAAAAGCAGGATACGTATTTATCAGTAAATAGCCTATTGGGTAGGCAAGATCAAAAATTAACAATCGTTAATCTTCATTCTAAAATCTATGTGTTAAAATAATAGCCACAGCTTATAAGGATTAAAATAATCTGCTCAATCTGCCAAATCTGCGTGAAATGTGAGATGTAAACTGCGAAATGCGACTGTAAACTGCGACTGCAAACTCTGAAAAGTGAAACGTTTTTTTATAGGCGCAGTACCTATGTAACTATGTGTTAAAATAATGATACCCAAGAGGGGTTAATTGTAGCCCGCGGTCTGAACACGAATTCCACGAATTTACACAAATTAGTGGCAATTGGAACGCTGAAATTTTTAACACATAGAAACATAGATTTCTATTGCGAAAAGAGGATACAAAAAGAAATAAATTTCTTTCGCATAGCAGGATATGCGTTTTATTTGAAGTGAAACGCCTTTTTTATAGGTGCAGTACCTATGTTTCTATGTGTTGAGGTAATAGCCACAGCTTATAAGGATTAAAAGGATTAGCTCACCCGAGCGATAGCGAATTGGCGAAGCAAATCATAACAGAAATTCTGTATAGAATATTGTCAACCTTTGTCGAATTCAGCATGTGATTTCTCCCTCCGGTCGAAATGACAACTTTGCGACAACCCTTTGCGACAACCCTTTGTGATAAACCTTTGTGACAAGCCTTTGTCCGGTTGAGCGAAGTCGAAGCCCCCGCTACAATTGCCTCCTTCGACTTCGCTCAGGGCGACAATCGTTAATCATCATTCTAAAATCAACAAACCACACCTGCTTTTCAGTTGATAAATAAACTCGTTGCGGAGCTACTTGCGAAGATTTCTCCCTCCGGTCGAAATGACAACTTTGCGATAAACCGTTGTCTGGCTATAAATCTACAAACCACACCTACTTTTCAGCTGCTAAATAAACTCGTTGCGGAGCTACTTACGAAGATTTCTCCCTCCGGTCGAAATGACAACTTTGCGATAAACCGTTGTCTGGCTATAAATCAACAAACCACACCTACTTTTCAGCTGATAAATAAACTCGTTGCGGAGCTACTTGCGAAGATTTCTCCCTCCGGTCGAAATGACAACTTTGCGACAACCCTTTGCGATAAACCTTTGCGACAACCCTTCGTCAGGCTGAGCGAAGTCGAAGCCCCCCGTACCAAATTCCAAATTCCAAATTCCAAATTCCAAATTCCAAATTCCAAATTCCACATTCTCACATTCTCACATTCTCACATTCCCACATTCCCACATTTTCACATTTCACATTCCCACATCTCACATTTCACAAAAAACATTTCACAAAAAAACATACTCCAACTACCTTATACTACCGCTTATTACCCATACAGACGCACTTATTACGTCCTTACTCGGGGATGTTGATTTTGCTCGTAAAATTCTTACTGTTATTAGATATTTGTCTCAAAATGTAAGGATTATGAAAAAAAACTACTTATACGCAAGCAGTATAGGGCAAGCAAAACCGGACCGATCTACAGGCTTAGATACAGTGCCCCATCACAAAGTTGTCATTTCGACCGAAGGGAGACTCGAGCGACAGCGAACAGACGGAGTAAATTACATTCTCGAAGTTTCTTTAAACCGTAAACCACTACTGCCGATTGGCGAGGGCTATAGGCCTTTAACAGCAACTGCGGTCAGTCGTTCCTGCGGGTATCACTACCACTCAAACAAGCCCATAAGCTGCCCGGCTCGTTTATTTAATGACCTCAGCTCCAACCTTATTTTTTTACAGAAAGTGGAAACCGTTTATGGTTTGGCCTAAAACAATCTTAAAGACCTGATTATTTAATGAATAACAAAATTACCTATGCAAAATATTAATTTTAAAACAGCCCATTTCCGCCCTGTATTTCCTAAAAAATACATCAGGTATTCGTTTTTGCTCCAAATAATAGCCATGCTATTGCTTCCTTATATGGTGCACAGTCAATGTGGCGCTAACTTAGCTGTAAACCCAGGTTTTGAGTCAGGTTTTCAGGGATGGGGATCTAATGTATCATTGGTTCAGAGTGGAGCATGGTTTTCCGAACCGACCAGAACTAAAAGTGATCGTAGCTATGCTGTAAATGTTTATGAGGGATCCTACTCTGCTAATGTTTCCGGTGGATCCGTATATCAGGATTTTGATACTTCGGGATTCCGTAGTGTTGATTATTCGTTTGCCTTTTTAGGAAGCGATGCTAGTGGTTGGCATGGTGGTGCAGGGTTAACCTTACAAGCGGGTCCTCCGGGAGGTCCTTATACTGATGTAATTCAAACTTTAGAGTACGACTTAAATTGGCATTTAGTTACCGGAAGTTATCAAGTACCGGCCAATCAAACCAAGACAAGGTTTGTTTTTGCGTATACAGGAGCAACTTTATTAGGTTCGGACGGGGGATCAATTGTTTATGGAACTTTTATAGATGATGTAAGTTTTAAGGGTGTTCTAAATGAACCGGCCGTTAGTTTCATTGGTAATAATTCGATTTGTAAAGGGAATTCGAAAACAATGAGGGCCTCTGGTAATTCTGGCGCAACATTTAATTGGTACGATGCAACCGGAACCACTTTACTGTATACAGGACAAAGCTACACTACTCCGGCTTTATCGAGTGAGACGACTTATAAAGTACAGCAGGTTTTGAATTCGAGCTGTAAAAGCGGCTTCACCAGTATAACGGTTTACGTAGAAGACTTACCTAATGCTAGTATCTCGGGAGCTTCAAAAGCCTGTGTAAAAACTACCTTACAAGCAGATGCCTATTATCGTAATTCTATTAATTTGGCTAAATTTGTTTGGTATAAAGATGATGCCGTCATCAACGGGGAAACTCGACCAACTCTTGTGGTAACAGCCAGTGGAAATTATAAATTAAAAGTTATCAGTGCCAGTATTAATGCTTGCGAGCAGACTTCTGCTCCTCTAGCTGTAGAAATAGTTCCCGATATCGAAAAACCGGTCATCACTTGTGCGGCCAACATTACACAAACGGCCGATGCCGGAAAATGCACGGCAAATGTTACGATCACCAATCCAACTGCGACAGACAACTGTTCAACTGTCTTTACTTTCACAGGAGTTCGTTCGGATGCTTTGGCTTTAACGGCTGCTTATCCTTTGGGGAAAACCACTATTTCGTGGACTGCTAAGGACGATTCTGGAAATGTTTCGGCATCTTGCGATCAGACCATTACCATAACCGATACCGAAAAACCGGTCATCACTTGTGCGGACAACATGAACCAGGGGGCCGATTTCGGAAAATGCACTTCAAATGTTATCATCACAAAACCAACTGCGACTGACAACTGTTCAACAGTCTTTACTTTCACGGGAATCCGTTCAGATGCTTTGGCTTTAACGGATGCTTATCCTTTGGGCACAACCACCATTAGTTGGACGGCGAAGGATGGTGCCGGAAATGTTTCGGCATCTTGCGATCAGACCATTACCATTACCGATACCGAAAAACCGGTGATAATTTGTCCGGCCAACATTAGCCAAACGGCCGATGTCGGAAAATGCACGGCAAACGTTACGATCACCAACCCAACTGCGACAGACAACTGTTCGACTGCGGTTACTTTCACAGGAACCCGTTCAGATGCTTTGGCTTTAACGGCTGCTTATCCTTTGGGGAAAACCACGATTAGTTGGACTGCTAAAGACGATTCTGGAAATGTTTCGACATCCTGTGATCAGACCATTACCATTACCGATACCGAAAAACCGGTTATCACTTGTTCGGCCAACATTACACAAACGGCCGATGCAGGCACAAACAATACAACGGTTACGATCATCGACCCAACGGCTACTGACAACTGTTCGACTGCGGTTACTTTTACGGGAGTTCGTTCGGATGCTTTGGCCTTGACGGATGCTTATCCTGTTGGGAAAACCACCATTTCGTGGACGGCTAAGGACGACGCCGGAAATGTTTCGACATCTTGTGATCAAACCATTACCGTTACCGATAAAGACGTCTGTGACGTAAAGACTATAAATGCGAGTTTTGAGGAACCTTCGATTAAAGGGGCCCCTGCTAAGTATCAGTCGGTGAATCAAAGTCAGTTTCCGGGCTGGAAAACAACAGCTTCGGATGGAATGATGGATATTCTCGTAACGGGTTTTGAGAATATTTCTGCTGTTGAAGGATCCCAGTTTGTTGAAGTTAATGGTAATGTTGTAGGGGCATTGTATCAGGATTTTGATATTAGTGAAGGAGTCTCTGCCTTTAGATATTCGTTTGCCCATAGGGGAAGAATGGGTGTCGATGTTATGGTATTAAAAGCCGGTCCTCCGGGAGGCCCTTATACCGAAGTAACGAGAGCTTCAACAGATAATACGGCCTGGCAGGTCTATACCGGAACGTATACTATACCGGCTTCCCAAAAAAAGACAAGGTTTATTTTTGAGTCTCTTTCATCTGCAGGAGGTTCGTCAACTCAGGGTAATCTTTTAGATGCGATACATTTTACGGCTACTTTAGATGCGCCGCCTGTTACAGGTGCCGATAAAAGTATTTGTGAAGGGAGTTCGGCAACGCTTAAGGCCTCTGCTATAGCTGGCGCAACCGTTAATTGGTATGATGCAGCCGGGACCAATTTACTGTATACAGGACCCAACTACACCACTCCGGCTTTATCGAGTGAAACCACTTATAAAGTAGAACAGGTTACAAGTACGGGCTGTAAAAGCGCCAAATCTGATATAAAAGTTACCGTAAACACCAAACCTACGGTTAGCCTGTCGGGAGCTTCAAAAGCTTGTTCAACCACCACCTTAACAGCAACTACCAATATTAAAGCTATTGCTAATAATAATAGTGTTACTGTAAATGATCCTGGTTTTGTTTGGTATAAAGACGATGCTGTTATCAATGGGGAAACTAAAGAAACACTTGTGGTAACAGCCAGTGGAAAATATAAAGTAAAAGCTACAAGTAGTTTAACTGGTTGCGATCAGACTTCTGATCCTATAGATGTGGTAATTGGTGATACCGAAAAACCGGTTATCACTTGTGCGGCCAACATCAGCCAAACGGCCGATGCAGGAAAATGTACCGCAAACGTTACGATCACCAATCCAACTGCGACTGACAACTGTTCAACTGCGGTTACTTTCACGGGAGTTCGTTCGGATGCTTTGGCTTTAACGGCTGCTTATCCTTTGGGAAAAACCACGATTAGTTGGACTGCTAAAGACGATTCTGGAAATGTTTCTGCCTCTTGCGATCAGACCATTACGATTACCGATACCGAAAAACCGGTTATCACTTGTGCGGCCAATATTAGCCAAACGGCCGATGCAGGAAAATGTACTGCAAACGTTACGATCACCAACCCAACTGCGACTGACAACTGTTCAACTGCGGTTACTTTCACGGGAGTTCGTTCGGATGCTTTGGCTTTAACGGCTGCTTATCCTTTGGGGAAAACCACTATTTCGTGGACGGCGAAGGACGATGCCGGAAATGTTTCAGCCTCTTGCGATCAGACCATTACTATTACCGATACCGAAAAACCGGTTATCACTTGTGCGGCCAACATTAGCCAAACGGCCGATGCAGGAAAATGCACTGCAAATGTTACGATCACCAATCCAACTGCGACTGACAACTGTTCAACTGCGGTTACTTTCACAGGAGTTCGTTCGGATGCTTTGGCTTTAACGGCTGCTTATCCTGTGGGAAAAACCACGATTAGTTGGACTGCTAAAGACGATGCTGGAAATGTTTCGACATCTTGCGATCAGACTATTACTATTAGCGATAGCGAAAAACCGGTTATCACTTGTGCGGCTAACATCAGCCAAACGGCCGATGCAGGAAAATGTACTGCAAACGTTACGATCACCAATCCAACTGCGACTGACAACTGCTCAACTGCGGTTACTTTCACGGGAGTTCGTTCGGATGCTTTGGCTCTAACGGCTGCTTATCCTGTGGGAAAAACCACGATTAGTTGGACTGCTAAAGACGATGCCGGAAATGTTTCAACCTCTTGCGATCAAACCATTACCGTTACCGATACCGAAAAACCGGTTATCACATGTCCGGCCAATATTACACAAACGGCCGATGCAGGAAAATGTACGGCAAACGTTACGATCACCAACCCAACTGCGACTGACAACTGTTCAACTGCGGTTACTTTCACGGGAGTTCGTTCGGATGCTTTGGCTTTAACGGCTGCTTATCCTTTGGGGAAAACCACTATTTCGTGGACTGCGAAGGACGATGCCGGAAATGTTTCGACATCTTGTGATCAGACCATTACGATTACTGATACAGAAAAACCGGTTATCACTTGTGCGGCTAACATTAGTCAAACGGCCGATGCAGGAAAATGCACTGCAAATGTTACGATCACCAATCCAACTGCGACTGACAACTGTTCAACTGCGGTTACTTTCACGGGAGTTCGTTCGGATGCTTTGGCTTTAACGGTTGCTTATCCTGTGGGAAAAACCACGATTAGTTGGACTGCTAAAGACGATGCCGGAAATGTTTCAGCCTCTTGTGATCAGACGATTACTATTAGCGATAGCGAAAAACCGGTCATCACTTGTGCGGCTAACATTAGCCAAACGGCCGATGCAGGAAAATGCACGGCAAACGTTACGATCACCAATCCAACTGCGACTGACAACTGTTCAACTGCGGTTACTTTCACAGGAGTTCGTTCGGATGCTTTGGCTTTAACGGCTGCTTATCCTTTGGGGAAAACCACTATTTCGTGGACTGCGAAGGACGATTCTGGAAATGTTTCGACTTCTTGTGATCAGACCATTACGATTACTGATACCGAAAAACCGGTTATCACTTGTGCGGCCAATATTACACAAACGGCTGATGCAGGCAAAAACAATGCAAACGTTACGATCACCAACCCAACTGCGACAGACAACTGTTCAACTGCGGTTACTTTCACAGGAGTTCGTTCGGATGCTTTGGCTCTAACGGCTGCTTATCCTATGGGAAAAACCACGATTAGTTGGACTGCTAAAGACGATGCTGGAAATGTTTCGACATCTTGCGATCAGACTATTACGATTACCGATACCGAAAAACCGGTTATCACTTGTGCGGCAGATGTTGCAACAAAGGCAGACGACGGTTTGTGTACGGCAACAATTGCCCTAATTGCACCAACTGTTAACGATAATTCTGCGGCTGTAGCGGTAACCAATAATGCACCGGCTGCATTTCCGGTGGGGGTTACGACAGTAGTCTGGACCGCTACGGATAATAGCGGTAATAAGGCTACTTGCGAGCAGAAAGTTACCGTATATAGTTTGATAAAAGCGACCGATGATGCAGTAGCTTCCGTAAATGGTGCAGTAGGAGGTAGTGTTGTAAATGTTTTAGACAATGATGTACTAAATTGTGGTGTGGCAAAAGCCAATGAGTTAAAAATTGCTTTGGCAGGTAAAGCGTTGCCATCAGGAATAGATTTTAACACCGCTACCGGTACAGTAAGTGTAAAACCAAATACACCAGCAGGAACCTATACCTTTGATTATACGATTTGTAACCTTTTGAACAGTTCAATTTGTGGCACAGCTACCGTTAAAATAGACGTGGTAGCACCAAAAATAGAAACTCCGGCTCAAACGCCAACAGTGGTTGTGGATCCAAAAACGGGTACCACTCCTCCGATAACATCCGATATTAAAATAAACGATCAGCCCGTAACCATCGGAACAAAACCGGGTGATGTAACCGTTACCATTATAAAAGCGCCTCCAGGATTTATTTTGAACCCTGATGGTACGGTAACCGTTCCGCCAAACACACCGGGAGGAACGTATACGATAGACTATAAGGTATGCCAAGTGAGCAACCCTGCCAATTGTGTTACAGGATCGGTTAAAGTAACCGTGGATGCACCAAAAATAGAAACCCCGGTCACAACGCCAACAGTTGTGGTGGATCCAAAAACGGGTACCACCCCTCCGATAACATCCGATATTAAAATAAACGATCAGCCCGTAACCATCGGAACAAAACCGGGCGATGTAACCGTTACCATTATAAAAGCGCCTCCAGGATTTATTTTGAACCCTGATGGTACGGTAACCGTTCCGCCAAATACACCGGGAGGAACGTATACGATAGACTATAAGGTATGCCAAGTGAGCAACCCTGCCAATTGTGTTACAGGTTCGGTTAAAGTAACCGTGGATGCACCAAAAATAGAAACCCCGGTTACAACGCCAACAGTTGTTGTGGATCCAAAAACGGGTACCACTCCTCCTTTAACATCGGATATTAAAATAAACGATCAGCCCGTAACCATCGGAACAAAACCGGGCGATGTAACCGTTACCATTATAAAAGCGCCTCCAGGATTTATTTTGAACCCTGATGGTACAGTTACCGTTCCGCCAAATACACCGGGAGGAACGTATACGATAGACTATAAGGTATGCCAAGTGAGCAACCCTGCCAATTGTGTTACAGGTTCGGTTAAAGTAACCGTGGATGCACCAAAAATAGAAACCCCGGTTACAACGCCAACAGTTGTGGTGGATCCTAAAACGGGTACCACTCCTTCACTAGTAACCGATGTTAAAATAAACAATCAGCCCGTAACCATCGGAACAAATCCGGGCGATGTAACCGTTACCATTATAAAAGCGCCTCCAGGGTTTATTTTGAACCCTGATGGTACGGTAACCGTTCCGCCAAACACACCGGGAGGAACGTATACGATAGACTATAAGGTATGCCAAGTGAGCAACCCTGCCAATTGTGTTACAGGTTCGGTTAAAGTAACCGTGGATGCACCAAAAATAGAAACCCCGGTTACAACGCCAACAGTGGTGGTGGATCCTAAAACGGGTACCACTCCTTCACTAGTAACTGATGTTAAAATAAACAATCAGCCCGTAACCATTGGAACAAATCCGGGTGATGTAACCGTTACCATTATAAAAGCGCCTCCAGGATTTATTCTGAACCCTGATGGTACGGTAACCGTTCCGCCAAACACACCGGGAGGAACGTATACGATAGACTATAAGGTATGCCAAGTGAGCAACCCTGCCAATTGTGTTACAGGTTCGGTTAAAGTAACCGTGGATGCACCAAAAATAGAAACCCCGGTTACAACGCCAACAGTTGTGGTGGATCCTAAAACCGGTACCACTCCTTCACTAGTAACCGATGTTAAAATAAACAATCAGCCAGTAGTGATCGGAACAAATCCGGGCGATGTAACCGTAATCATTACAAAAGCGCCTCCAGGATTTATCCTGAACCCTGATGGTACGGTAACCGTTCCGCCAAACACACCGGGAGGAATTTATACGGTAGAGTATCAGATCTGTCAGGTGGGCAATCCTAAAAATTGTACTACAGGATCCGTTAAAATAGAAGTTGGAGGACCAACAGACGCCTGCGTGATTAAGGTATCCAATGCCTTTTCTCCAAATGGAGATTTAGAGAACGATCGTTTCTATATCCATGGTCTCGAATGTTATCCGGATAATACCGTAGAAATCTACAATCGCTGGGGCAGGCTGGTATACGAATGTAAGCACTACAATAATGTAGATCGTGTTTTCAGAGGAGGAAATGACGAATTGGTTGGGACTTATTATTATGTCATAAGATACACTGATGACAAGTCTCGAACGCATGAAAAAGTAGGATACTTATATATCGGTAAATAATAATTAAACCAAAAAGGGCTCAGTCAAACAAAGCTGAGCCCTTCTTAAAAGAAAGGACATGAGAAAATTATTTTTATTTTGTATAATTTATTCCACAATTGGATTTGCACAGCAAGATTCACAGTTTACCCAATACATGTACAATACGCTTACTATAAACCCGGCTTATGCTGGTTCAAGAGGGACAACGAGTATCTTCGGATTGTACCGTACCCAATGGATTGGACTTGAAGGAGCACCCAAAACAGGCAGTTTTTCGGTACATACACCGCTGAACAATAGTAAGTTGGGAATGGGGGTTTCGTTGGTAAACGATAAAATAGGGCCAACGGATGAAACTACATTATCGGCCGATATATCGTATACAGTACCCACATCGGCCACCTTTAATCTTTCTTTTGGGATTAGGGGAACAGGCAATTTGTTCAGTTTGGACCCCAATAAATTAAATCCCGAACGACAGGGAGATCCACAGTTTCAAAATTTAGAAAGTGTGTTTTCACCCAATATAGGAGCCGGTTTATATTGGTATTCCGATAAGGCTTACATTGGTTTGTCGATCCCTGCTTTTATCGAAACCAATCGATACAACGATAACAATGTATCTATTTACAAGGATAAAATATGTTACTATTTTATAGGCGGTTACGTATTTGATTTGTCTCCTTCAATTAAATTTAAACCCGCAGTACTGACCAAAATGAGCGCAGGGGCCTCCTTGCAGGTAGATCTTTCGGCAAACTTTATGTACAACGAGAAGTTTGTACTTGGAGCGGCCTATCGAACAAATGCTGCCGTAAGTGCTCTGGCCGGGTTTCAAATTACAGAAGGCCTGTTCGTAGGATATGCATACGATTTTGACACCACTGCTTTGCGCAATTACAATTCAGGTTCACACGAGATATTCCTGCGATTTGAATTGTTCAAAAATCAAAAATCAATAATGTCGCCCAGATTTTTCTAGACGGATACTAATAAAAAACGGAGGTAGTAACACCTCCGTTTTTTTTATAGCATGCCGACTAAGAATTATTTTAAAACGGTGTGGATAAAGTCCATGGCGCCAATTCCTTTGTAAGAGGCATAAAGGGCTTTGTCAAAAGCTTCCCGCTTTGCTTTTTTATCTTTCGATTCCGTTTCAACAATCATTTCATTGAAAATTCGCTCCTGTTCTTCACTATATTTTAAAGAAGCTTCCAGAAGATACGTTTTAGAAACAAACCCGAATGACTCCCAGATCTTATTCCTGATTTTTTCATTTATATTTTTTAACGGATTGTTACTCATATCTCCTGCATTAGTGTTCTACGTTTCCTGTTGGATTAAAAAGGGTAAACAGGGTGTTGGTTTACAGTGTGTTTCTGATTTTTTGTTCAAAAACGAACAAAACACGTTTCAAATGTGTTATTATGACGCAATGTAATTATTTTTTTTAACTCCATTTTTATTTTAAGCAAAAATTGTGATAATTACAGGGGTTGTCTTTTACGGAAATCCGTAATATAACAAAAACTCAGTTGTCTAAAAAGGCTTCGGATTTATAAAAATGCATTAAATTGCAAGGACTATTAAAGAACTTGCTGATTTAAGAAATACCGGATGCCGAAAAAAATAATAGAAAATAGCGAAAATTATCAACCCGGACTTTCGATTGACTGTGTCATTTTTGGATTTCATGACAATCAGCTTAAAGTTTTACTCATCAAAACTTCTTTTGATGACAAATGGTCTTTGCCCGGAGGATTTATACCCCTTGAGGAGGATATTGACACCGCAGCAGTTACCGTTTTAAAAGAACGCACCGGAATGCAGGGGATTTTTTTAAGGCAGTTTGCGACTTTTGGCCGTGTAAATCGATACGATCAGGATTTTGGGAATGCGGTACTGGATCATTATGATATTCCGAGAGAAGAGGGAAAATGGCTCCTCCAGCGTTTTATAACCATTGGATATTATGCTTTGATTGATTTTTTGAAAGCAGTGCCTCAAAAAGAAAACAGTCAGGAAATTATAGAATGGATTGATCACAAAGAAGTTCCCGAACTCATTTTAGATCACAGAGAGATTCTCGATAAAGCGTTGACTACCCTTAGGATTGAGCTGAATTTAATGCCGGTTGGTTATAATCTGTTACCTGAAAAATTCACCATTCCGCAGCTTCAAAAGCTGTATGAAACCATTTTGGATCGAAAATTAGACAGACGAAACTTTCTGCGCAAAATCACCAACATCGGGATTCTGAAAAAACTGGACGAAAAGAAAAGCAACGTTGCACACAAAGCGCCGAACTTGTATACTTTTGATACCGATAAATACAAGGAAGTCCTTAAAAACGGGTTGAATCAGGGGTGGTAAGAGAGGGGACTTCATCAATTTTAAGCAATAGAATCTTAAAAAAAAGAGTTACATATGGTTACAATTGAAACATTCAGAACCCTTGCATTGTCCTTTCCGGATGCAACAGAAGAACCTCATTTTGAGAAAACATCTTTTCGTATCAGCAAAAAAATATTCGCCACTTTTGATGAAAAGAACAACACCGCCGTTTTAAAATTAAACGAAATCGACCAGTCTGTTTTTTGTGCTTCTAGCGAAATGATTTTTTATCCGGTTCCCAACAAATGGGGCAAGCAGGGCTGGACGATTGTAGCGCTTTCAAAAGTAAGACCCGAAATGTTTGAGGACGCTTTGATTCTTTCGTATCAAACTGTGGCATTCAAAAAAAAGTAGCGTTGTACTAGGGGTTTACAATAGTTCTGAACGTTAAATTGACTCTGGGTTTTGAAACCGTTTTTGTGGGAGGCAACCGATGCAACCAATGGGTTTGGGT
Source organism: Flavobacterium sp. N502536 (assembly GCF_025947345.1). Taxonomy (NCBI): domain Bacteria; kingdom Pseudomonadati; phylum Bacteroidota; class Flavobacteriia; order Flavobacteriales; family Flavobacteriaceae; genus Flavobacterium; species Flavobacterium sp. N502536. The sequence goes on from NZ_CP110011.1 coordinate 2,393,292, forward strand.
AGTGCCTTTCATAACTAGTAAACTTCCGTGTTCTAAAAGTAAAGACACCGTTTCTTTGGTTTCTTTGTGTTTGAAGGCAAATTTCCGTTCAGCGCCGAAACTCACTGAGGCAATGGCACCGTTCTTTTTTAGATCTTTTTCGGCATCACTGTGCCACGCCATTCCTTCCTCACCGGAATGATATAAATTGAGCAGACAGGAATTAAATGTTTCTCCCGTTTTTTCTTCCATGATAGCTTTTAATTCCAGTAATTCTGGAGTCCATGAAAGTGCTTTTTTGGTCGTATTGGAGTAGGTATATTCAAAACCCGAATCGCCGTACCAGGCTACTTTTCGTTTGGTTAAAATTAGTTTACCAAAGATAACTGCTTCATCATTTTTCCATTCAATCGTGTCGAGAAGCACCTCTAAATAACGATTTGAGTCTGCTCTCGAAAAAAGCTTTCCGTAATAATTAACCGTCCCGTCTTTAGGAAGCAGATTCGTTGTTTCGTCGGTATGCGGATTAAATAAGTCCATTTTTCCAGTTTTGATATTCGGTTTTCATGCAATGTCCGCAAGGTCGGAAACCATTTTTTTCGGCTTCTTCCCGAGTAGAAAAGAAAACCCGGTTTTCTCGTTTCATTCTTTTCCCGGAATTGCATTTTAGCGTTCCGTAGATCTTTAGTTTTCGGTTTCCACCGAAGCAAATTTCTACATTTTTAATTTTACTTCGTAAATCCGAATCGGAAATTTTAGAGTGTTGGAGCATTTTTTTTGAGGTTCTGAGGTTCTGAGGTTTTGAGGGGCAAAGGGGCAGAGGTGCAAAGGGACAAAGGTTTTTTTAAATCTCAATCAGAGATTTAATAGTGTCAAGGCATTTATTTTTAAGTTGCAAAAACTTAGAATCTTAGAGCCTTAGTACCTCAGAACCTCAAGACAAAGCATCATGAAAAATAATCCCCAATGTATGTCGTTCACCCGAATGGATCTCGCTAACACCATGTTTCATAGCAGCGCGATAATATCCTTTTGTTCCTTTTACGGGTCTGAAATTGGTGGTAAAAACTAAAATGTCTCCTTTTTTAGGTTTCAGCACGATGGCTTTAGATTGTGCCCGCGGTGTTTGCTGTGTCAATACAAACTCACCGCCGGTAAAATCTTCGTCGGGTTCATTGAGAAAAAGTACAATTTGAATTGGAAAATAAATGTCTCCGTACAAATCCTGGTGCAAAGTATTGAAACCGCTTTTGCCGTATTTTAAAATTAAAACAGTCGCCTTAAATTGATGATTGGCATGGCATTGCTCCAGTAATTTTTCGTGCGTATCGGGGAAAACAGTTTGTATATTAAGGGCTTTCATCCAGGCGTTTGCAATGGGAGCCAATTTGGGGTAAATAGAAGTACGCAGGCTCTGGATTAAATCAGGCAGCGGATAATTGAAATATTTGTATTCGCCTAAGCCAAAACGGTAGCGTTCCATAACGACCGTTTTTCGGTATAAATCCGGATTGGAATAATCGGCTTTTAAAGCTTCGCATTGTTCGTTATGGAGCACATTCGGAATGATGGCAAATCCATTTTCGTGCATAGATTCGGTGATGCTGTCCCAATGAAGGGAAGCAATTTTTGAGGATATATTTTGCATAATAATTTTAGATTGAGGTTTTTTTGCCGCTATCAAAGCGATAACGAACAGATGAAGTAATTCACGAATTTATTTTTCACATTTTGAGAAAATCGATGCAGTAGCATTAGTTTAATTCGTGAATTCGTGGCAGAAGAATTAAGGATTTATCTGTGCGCCTTCCCAGCCAATAATAGCCGTTTTACGGGTGTTCCCCCACATATATCCCCCAAAGGTTCCGGTGGATTGAATCACACGATGACAGGGGATCAGAAAAGCTACAGGATTGCTTCCAATAGCGGTTCCCACAGCGCGCGAAGCATTTGGTTTCTCAATTTGCTGCGCTATAGCACCGTAAGTAGAAAGTTGCCCCATTGGAATTTTTAAGAGCGTTTCCCAAACTTTCAATTGAAAATCGGTGCCTTTTAAATGCAGTTTAATTTCGGATAGTTTACTCCAGTCATTTTGAAAAATAAACAGTGCATTTTGCTGTATTAAATCCAGTTTTCGGGAAAAAACGGCGTTGGGGAATTTATGTTTTAAATCCTCAAAGCCTATTGCTTCACTTTCTGCAAAAGCCATAAAACAAACTCCCTTGAGGGTTGAAGCCACAATGATATTTCCAAACGGACTTTCTGCAAAACTGAAATTGATTTCTAAGTTCTTTCCCCCGTTTTTATACTCGGCAGGGGTCATGCCTTCAATATTGACAAACAGATCGTGCAAGCGGCTGGTGCCCGAAAGACCAGTGTCAAAAGCGGCATCGAATAAAGTCGCCTGACGGTCTTCCTGAAGTATTTTTTTGGCATGTTCAACACTAATGTACTGCAAAAACTTCTTCGGACTTGTGCCGGCCCATTCCGTAAACAAACGTTGAAAGTGAAAAGGACTTAGATGCACTTTTTCGGCAACTTCATCAAGATTGGGCTGTGCTTTAAAATTGGCTTTGATATAATCAATTGCATCAGCAATCCGATTATAATTAATGTTTTCCTGTGTGTTCATTTTCTTTCCATTTTATAAGGCAAATATCGACAGGTTTTTAAAGGTATAAAATCCGAAACTTGCGGAAGTAGTTTTTTGTTTCAGGTTTCAGGTTTCACGTTCTGTTCAAACTTGAAACTTGAAACTTGAAACCTGAAACCTGAAACTTGAAACCTGAAACAATTACCACTACAGTTCTTTTTCCATCTTATAATTAATCAGTTCAACCCCCAATCTTAGATTTCGCTGTTCGACTATTGAGGTAAAACCGTTTTTTTCGAAAAAGGGTTTAGCGGTGATACTGATGTCAGAGGTTATGATTTTTGAATGTTGTTTCTTCGCTTCACGTTCTAATTCGATTAAGAGTGTATTGGCGATGCCTTGTCTTTGATAATCTTTGTGGATGTAGAAGAAATCAATATAATTTCCGTCCTTCAAAGTTCCAAAACCAACAATCTTGGACTCGATAATAACCAATAAAACGATTTGTGTATGGATAACGGCTAACCAGCGCTCGGTATTATGAACACCTGAAGTCCAGGCCTCAATTTGTGCAGGATTGTAATCGTTTTTACAAACAGCTTGTATGGTTTCGGTATACAATTGCTGCATTTCCGGTAAATCTGAAATTGTTGCTTTTCTGAAAGTTGTCAAAGTATTGATTTTTAGTGTGATGCGTGTCTTGATAGTATCAAATGATACTATCAATTATTGATTTAAAATGCCCTAATGTGCCGTTGTCTTCGAAAAAACATTAATTACAACTACACCAATTAAGATCAGGGCTAATCCAATTATCGCCGGTAAATCAGGTATTTGTTTGAAGAAAATAGCGCCAATAATAGTGATTAATACAATACCAACTCCGGACCAAATGGCGTAGGCAATTCCGACCGGAATGGTTCTGATCGCAAAACTTAAAAAGTAAAATGCACCGCAGTAGCCAATAATGGTTATAATGCTTGGAATCAGTTTTGTAAATTCTTCCGATTTTTTTAAAGCCGAAGTAGCAATGATTTCAAACAGAATGGCAATTCCTAAAAAAAAGAAATTTTTCATGCTTTTATTATTTTTATAAAGTTAGGTTTAATTATTTAAGATTATTTTTTGCTGCAGCAACAAGTATCAATTTATAACCGTTTTCGGTTCTTAAAAATTCAAGATGATCCTGTTTAAAGTCGGCTTTGTTTTTTGAGGTAATGACTATGTTTTTTAAGGGATACATCCATTCTTTAGCTTCATTGCAATTGTTGAAGTAAGTTGTATATTCATCTGTTTCAAAAATAAATGGATTGAGTCCGTCATTTGATACAAAATAATCCGTTTTAGCGTTTTTTAATTCTTCAAGTTTTAACTTTAGATAAGTATAATTCTGATGGATAAAGGCAGCTTTGGATTCATTTTTCCAGCCAGTTGGTTCTTTCCAGTAGGTGATTTTATCAAAGGAGTGCTGCTTTAAGTTCTTTTTTGATAAATCAGAAAGCAAACTGGTTTTTAACCACAATTTAAATTCTTTCTCATAATTGATGAACGAATAATACTGACCGTCAACGCCGAGGAAATTTTCCCTTGTTTCGTCTTTACCTGGAGCTTTTGATTTTTCTAAAGAATAAAAATTAAGTTCGTCATGATAGGCAAAATTCTCAATTAAGATTTTATTGTGGGTGTCAATCAGATCTTCTTTTCCCCCGGACCAGCTAAAGTGTTCGTCGCCAAATTTCTTTTTAACAGCACCTTTTAAGGCGATAATCATTCCGTTTCGGGCTTTGGTCAGGGCGCTATATTCCGCAGGAATTGCAATTTTTCCGTCACCGTCAAACATTCCTGTTAAGTCTGTTTTAGGGTCTGTAAAACGAATAAAACCTTCATTTTCACAATCAGGACCATTGTCAAAAATGTACAAACTGTCGCGTCCGACTATTTTACCGGATTTACTGAGATAATAACTCTTCCAGCTTTGGCCAGTTTCTTCGGTGACGGCAATAATTTTGTCGAATTTACGGGCAGTAGTGAATCCCATAAACTTTGGCGGTATCTGAATAGTTCCGTTCAGGTCTTTAAATCCGATATGGGTAGTGTCTTTGTCCCAAAACGCAATCCAGCTGTCTTTGTTTTGTGACAGTACAGTATAATTGGTAAAAAGGAACACATATAGAAGGAGCAGACGTTTCATGAAAAGAAATTTACAGTAAAGATAAGGATAACGTTTTTGAAAAAAAGATATTGGTTTTTTGGAACAAAAAAATGTACTTTTCAAGAAAAAATAAATAAATGAATAGAATTGTATTGATTTTGATGAGCTTTAGTCTTTCTGTGTTTTCCCAAAAAAAGCAACCAAGTAAAGAGGAGAAAGACATGATTTATGAAGTTACGTATAATGTAAATAAAGAAATTTTTAAAGCACCTAATTTCCCATTTAAAAAAGTAAAGGGAAAAATGGATGAAATTCAAAAGAAAGCAATTCAATCTGCTGAAGTGATAAATTCTTCAATAGATACAATTATCGCAAGAGGAATTTTGAAATTGGAAAAATCTAAGTATGGATACGACCTGTTGTTTAATTCACGCTTTCCTTCCTATTTTAAAGAAAATGATGAACCTTCTATTGTAGATTTTCACCCTGTAACCAGCAAGCTGTTTAATCTGAAAAAAGAGTTGATTGAAATTCAGCATGTTGGGGGAACTTCTTTTGGAAGCGAGTTTTTGTATAAATACAAGAACGGAAAAGAGGTTAATTTGAATTTTACGACGCTGCGTAAACAGGATCAGATCAACAATGCTATAGATTTTAAAAACAACAACGAACTTGACGAAATTAAAGGAAGTGTGGTTTACAATATTAAATTCATTACAGATTATGCTCAGGTAAAGCTTTCTCAAAAGGATATAGGAAGTACGTTTAAGTTGAATAACATTGAGTACAATTTAGTAGATGTTATAAACAATGTAGTTTTGATAGAGGCCGTTGATCTGAATAGCGATCGAAACAATAAGATGCGCTTGATAAATTATGATGAGTTGGGCAATGTATTGGTCAATTACAGCTATAATGAACTAGCAGAATTAAAGAAGAAAAATAAAAAAATCAATGATGAAAGGGCTGGTTTTGGTGATGTAAGAGGTAATATCAGTAAACGTGTTTTTGAGGCTCTTAAAGCTAATCCTACGATGAGTTTTGAAGAGTTTAAAAAATTATTTACGATAGACGATATAATAAATGAAAAAAAGAACTACATCTTTATTCAGACTATTGCTCCAATTAAAAATGATTTTGTTCTTTTTGAACCTATTTATGGTATAGACAGGTCTTTTGAGATGGTTCCGAATCTGAAAGAGCCAGAACCAAAAAAAATGATGGCAGAAGATTACAATGCGCCACAATTATCTGCAGATTGGAATGAGAAACTATTCGGAAATATTAAAGAATACACAGAGAACTTTTACTATGCAACAAAAAAGAACGGCAAATACGTAAAAGGTAAAATGCAAAATTATACCACGTATAAAAGGAATTCGAATGGGGAGTTTGTTGAAGATAAAATGTTTCCTAAAAAGTCTGATTTTCCGGAGAACAAGTACAATAGTTTAAAGCAAAAGATCGAATCAATAGGTTACGATGATGATGAAAAGATTACCGGAAGAACGATTTATAGTTATGATACCGGAAATAAATTATTGGAAGAGAAAAGTTATTTTTCGGATAATGATACTTTAAGAAGTTTAGTAAAGTATGTGTATAGTAAAAATCAAGTTGTAAAAACAAGCTTTTCTTATGATTATCAGGGAGGAGAAACGAAAATTTCAGAGTCTGAGGATGTGTTAGTGTATGATGAAAGAGGAAATCTTATAGAAGAACATTCGAAGAATAATAAAGAGGATTCTGTGTATTTGGATGAAATGGTAATTTATAGAAAATACAACTCTGATAATAGAAGAATAGAAGAATCAGGTTCGGATACTTTTTTCGGGGATGGGAAAGTTAAATTGAGTACAAAACTGGAATATCTTAAGATTGACAATCAAAAAAACTGGACCGAAATGTTTATTGAGGGAGGGTTAAGTTCAGAAAAACCAGAAGCTAATTTTGTTGAGCGAGTTTTTGTCTATGAATAAGAAGTGATACTAAAAAACAAACCCCGACAGGTTTTTTAAAACTTGTCGGGGTTGAAAGATAGTAATGGTTTAATTTTCCTAAGGATTAAGCGACAATCCGACACTGAAAAACAATCTGACTTTATCGATATTATTGATCCATGAAGTATCGAAATGGATTGGGCCTAAAATGGACTGATAGGAGATAGCAGCTCCTCCGGATATCAGAAGACTGGTATTGAAATTATCATCCCATTTTCCTTTTGGCTTAAACACATTGTCGCGGAAATCGCGAAAAGTATCAAAACCTACAGAGGCAATATTAACATGAGGGGTCAGATAGATTTTCCGGTAATATTTATTTGTGATCCGAGTTTAAGCCCCATATATTGCGTTACATTGAGTTCGTCTTCATGCAAACCCGGAATGAAAAGCGATTGCTGCCAGAACTCGGGATAATACCACCCAGAAAATATTTTGCTGCGTAACCAAAATCTGTAAAGGGCAGTTGATGGTCTTGAAGTCTATCCTGAAAAATAAAATAGGTATCAAATCCTATAATTCCCGTAATTTTCTTTTTTAGGGATATTCTCTTTTCATAGCTAAAACCAAATTTTGTGTAGTCGTTTGTTGCCCCCGAAACACGCGTAAAACCTTCATCGGAAAAGGAGGCATTGATATCGGTAAGAAAGGATCGCGCAATATTTGATTTTATAATGGTTCCGTTTGTAGCAAAGAAAACTTTATCCATATCATTATAGGAATAATGCATGTTGAATTCGATGTTGTTAAAGTTGTAGCTTTTTAGCGAAATGGTGTTCGGACCGTATTCCCGATCATATTTTGGTTTTAAATTGGTGTAATTATAGTTTAAGCCAAAGCCAAAATAGCTTTTTAGCGAATTTAAATTTCGGTTGATCTCACTGCTAAATTCAAATGCATTATAAAGAATATTGTCTGAGGCCCTGCCATTGATGTAAATTTCCTGTTTTAGGAGAGCTCCGTAAAGTTCAGTTCCCCACCACCATTCTCTGCGGCCTCCAAAATTTTTCTGAAAATTGATTCTGGCTTTTGGCTGTTCTGCAATATCGGCAGTTACCAAAAGACGAGAGGCATCTGCAAGAATATTTCTGGCGGTGTAATTAAAAATAATGCCAACCCCTCTATAGGTGTCATAGTGTACGGAGGTGTTCAGCTGGTTTTTGGCACGTTCAAATCCAAATAAGGTGATGCCCGTTTTGTTACCGTCTTTAACGAAATAGCTATAACCAATTTCATCAAAAAGATTGGTTCCCATAGCTCTGTTTATACCTGAGATTAAATCTTTGGAGGTATATTTTACATGAGGCCTAAGATTGGCTCTTCCAACGACCAGAGGCAGGTTTTCCGGACTTATTTTTTTATAAACGATCGAGTCAAGAACAAATTCTTTGGGCATATACGGCAATTTGTGCGTTCGTTGCTGAAATCCCTTTAACTTTTCCGACAAAGCAATTAAAGCCGGAAGATTGTGATTTGCGGCTACTTTACCGTCTTTGTAGATTTCGTTACTGGCTGCAAAGTCAGCTGTCGAGAAACGCAGGTTGGGCATATGATCGACTAATATGGTACACAGATCACGGTTTGCCGGGTTTTTAACATTACTCGGAAACATACTGGTCTGCATTAATATCATCATAATATTATTTAGTTTGCCCATTGGTTGCATTCCTCCCCCTACATCACTACCAATAATAATGTCGGCACCCATTTGTTTGGCAACATCAGTTGGGAAATTATTTAATACACCTCCGTCTACTAATACCGTTTTTTCGTAAGGCACTGGTTTGAAAATAGCAGGTAAAGACATACTGGCGCGCATGGCATAAGCTAAATTACCTTTGCTTAAAATAACTTCTTTACCTTCAACCAGGTCGGTAGCCATAGCTCTAAAGGGTATCGGGAGACTGTCAAAATCTTTAACATTATAGACAGGAAAGGTTAATTCGGAAAGAGATTCTCTAAGATTTTGATCGTTTAAAAGCGAACCCACACTATTGAGCTTTCCGTCTTTAATTCCTATTCCGACCAAATATCTTTGGAATTCTCTTTTTTCTTCGGCACTTACAGATTGCAACGATTGACCTCCGCCAAGGAGTTTGTCCCAATAAATATTCTTGGTGATTTTTTCGATACTATCGCCCGAATATCCCATAGCATATAAACCGCCAATGATACTGCCCATACTGTTTCCAACAATAAGATCCGGAACGATATGCAGGGAATCCAGTTTTTGCAAAAGCGGAATATGTGCAATTCCTTTTGCTCCACCACCGCTTAGTACTAAAACGACTTTAGGTTTTTTTTCCTGCGAAAAAAGAATGCCCGGAAGACATACTAGAAACAAGAAGATCAATAAAAGATATTTTTTTTTCAAGAGCAGGGTGTTTATGTAGTTGAGAAGTAGTGACTTATTTGAATTCTTAAAATTAAAAAGTTATTCTGAAAAAAAACTTTTTTTGGCAGAAATCTTTTGTTTCCATAGAAATAGGCCTCGTTTATTTGTGAAAAGCTATTAAAAACAAAATCCGACCCGTTTTTAAAAACCGGTCGGATTTGAAAGATATAATCGAAGAAATCTAAAATCAGAGATCTTTGATCTAAAATTATTTAGTATCTGTAGTATTCTGGTTTGAATGGACCTTGAACTTCAACACCAATATAAGCAGCCTGATCTTCGCGAAGAACTTCAAGTTCAACACCTAATTTAGCTAAGTGTAAAGCAGCCACTTTTTCATCTAAATGTTTTGGCAACATATAAACGTCATTGTTGTAAGCAGCACTGTTGTTCCATAATTCGATTTGAGCCAAAGTCTGGTTTGTAAATGAGTTACTCATTACAAAACTTGGGTGACCTGTAGCACAACCAAGGTTTACTAAACGACCTTCAGCCAAAATGATGATATCTTTTCCGGCAATAGTATATTTGTCAACTTGTGGTTTGATTTCGATTTTAGAAGCACCGTGGTTTTTGTTCAACCAAGCCATGTCAATTTCGTTATCAAAGTGTCCGATGTTACAAACAACAGTTTTGTCTTTCATTTGCTCGAAGTGCTCTCCAAGAACGATATCTTTGTTTCCTGTAGTAGTAATGATGATATCAGCATTAGCAATTACAGTGTTTAATTTTTTAACTTCATAACCGTCCATTGCAGCTTGTAAAGCACAAATCGGGTCAATTTCAGTAACCGTTACGATAGAACCTGCACCTCTGAAAGAAGCAGCAGTTCCTTTTCCAACATCACCGTATCCGCAAACTACCACTCTTTTTCCAGCTAACATTAAGTCAGTTGCACGACGAACAGCATCTACTGCAGATTCTTTACAACCGTATTTGTTATCAAATTTAGATTTAGTAACAGAGTCATTAATGTTAATTGCAGGCATTGGTAAAGTTCCGGCTTTTACTCTTTCGTAAAGTCTGTGAACACCAGTTGTAGTTTCTTCAGATAATCCTTTAATTCCAGGAACCAATTCAGGGAAACGGTCAATAACCATATTCGTTAAATCTCCACCATCATCCAAAATCATGTTCAATGGTCTTCTGTCTTCACCAAAGAATAGAGTTTGCTCAATACACCAGTCAAATGATTGCTCATCTAGACCTTTCCATGCATAAACCTGAATTCCGGCAGCAGCAATAGCAGCAGCAGCCTGATCCTGAGTAGAGAAAATGTTACAAGATGACCAGGTAACTTCAGCACCAAGAGCAATTAAAGTTTCGATCAAAACAGCAGTTTGAATCGTCATGTGCAAACATCCAGCAATACGAGCACCTTTTAAAGGTTGTTCGTCTTTATATTCAGCACGAAGCGCCATTAAACCTGGCATTTCTGCTTCAGCTAATTCAATTTCTTTTCTTCCCCAAGCCGCTAGAGAGATGTCTTTTACTTTGAAAGCCACAAAAGGCGTAGTTGTAGTACTCATTTATAGTATATTTGTAATTGTAAAATTTTTGCAAATTTACGGAATAGCTTTTTAATTTTGACTACTTTCTGTCAGATTTGTGAAATGTTTAATTTCTTAATCTTTAGAATATTAGTGGATTACTGTTGCTGTCCTATTGAGCATAGTCAAAATAAGAAGCTAATCCTGCTGTCCACTATATCTTTTGCGGCGAACCCCGCCACAAAAGGATGCCGTTTCCATCAGGGCTAAAAGACGAGACATTAAATAAGAAATTTCGTTTTCAAATCAGGAACAACTCATAACTAAAAACTCATAACTCATAATTAAAAAAGAATGCCTCTATTTCAAACCATACAATTCAACGAGACAACTAAAATCTTAGTTTGGCACATAACCGAATCATTTGAGGAGTTAGTGAGCCAAGTAGTTTTGAAAGAAAAAACACAGTTAAGGTTGGACGGAATGAAATCTCAAATGCACCAGCGTGCCTTTTTGAGTGTTCGCATGCTTATTCAGGAAATGGGGTTTACAGATCATGATTTGCACTATGACGAATTTGGGAAACCGTATTTTAATGGTCACACTTATATTTCCATCACGCATTCGCATGATTTTGCAGCCATTATAATCAGCGATGAAACAGTAGGAATCGACATGGAATTGCAACGCGAAAAAATTCTTCGAATCGCCGACAAATTTGTAGAGACCGAAAACAGTTATTTAAACACCCAAAACACCCCCGACTACATCCGCGAACTGACGATAATCTGGGGAGCCAAAGAAGCTATTTTTAAAATCAGAAACGAAAAAGGAATCAGTTTTAAAGATCATATCAGCGTAAATGCCTTTTCGTTAGCTAAAAGCCAAACGGAGGCGAGTCTCCATTTTAATGATCTGGTACTGGATTTTGAGGTGCATTATAAAGAAATTAAATCAGACAGCACAGGGCAAAGCTTTACTTTGGTTTATGCTTTTGAAAAACAAAATTCCAATAAAAAAATTCCAAATTCCAAGGTTTAGTCTTGTCATTTCGACTGAAAGGAGACTCGAGCGATAGCGAACAGGCGAAGCAAATCACACCAGAAGCTCGGCAAAAATTGGCAATTTTGTCAGCGGAATTGCTTATGTCATTTCGACCGAAGGGAGACTCGAGCGATAGCGAACAGGCGAAGCAAATCACGCTAGAAGCTCGACAAAGATTGGAATTTTTGTTGGCGGAATTCCTTGTGTGATTTCTCGTTCCTCGAAATGACAAGATTGTGGGGTTGCTTTGTTTTTTTGCGTTTAGTTTGTCATTTCGACCGAAGGGAGAAATCACAAACAGTGCGTTTTAAGATCTGGTATCACAAGGTTTCACTCATCTTCTTACGGTGCTCAAACATACTCATAAACAAGAAAGTACCCATTTTTCTGGCGCGTCGTTTTAATGTTTCGGCATTTTCGCCTTCAAAATGTTCCTCTAAAGTCTGAAACCAATAGTTCAGCCAGATTCCAAATTCATTCGAAGTGATTCTTCCTTCAAAATGCGAATCAACCTCATTGTGCACCGCATGCGGATTGCCTTTGTATTTTTTGACGGCAAATAAATTGGTTTCCCAAAAATCGGTTAGCTTCTCTAAATGAGCGTCCCAGTCCTGGATCATGGTATTAAAATAAAAGCCGATTTCTTCATCGGCTCTTATTTTAGCATAAAACTGATGTACTAAAAATTCGACATCTGCCCGGTTCTCTATTTGTTTTCTCATAGTATAAAACTATTTAACAGAATGAAAAATACACTTAAAAGGGCACTTGCAATAATAAAGTTAAAAACCGTTTTGTGTTTCATTTGTGCCAGTATAGAAGTATTGGCAAAAACACAAGCCAGAACAATAATAGCAAGTTGTATCATTTGTAGTATTGAGGTTCCGTTAGCCAGCACATACATTGCAGCAGCACCCCCTAAACAGCTTTGACCAATTACAGCCATTGCAGCAGAACCCATATAATTTTTATTGAAATTTTCGAATGTTGTTTGATATAGTGTCATGATATTGAGATTTTTATACTACAAAGATACAGTCACTATGAGGGTGCATTTTATGACTTAAATCATAAAAACTAAATTATTTTATCGGTATACTTTCCTGTTTATAATTTTTAAAAGACCTTTTTTCTCAAGCGCTTTTATGGTTCTGATGACCGTTTCGACACGTAAACCGGTTAGGTCTCCAATTTGTTGTCTGGTAAAGTTGATGAGGTAGCCATTTTCGTTTTTTTCAAAATTGAAATAGGCAATTCCATGATCGATTAACTTTAAAACACGATGTTCCGGTTCCTGCGTCGACATTTCAGCTGCCATAACCGATTTGTAGTACAGACGCTGCGCCAGGTTTTCGATGATTTTAAGACTAATACCGGGGTTTTCTTCCAGCAATTTCATAAAGTTGCTTTTGGAAAGTAGCAGTACTACTGAGGCTTCAACCGCAATGGCATTCGCAGGATAATTTTGATTTAAAAATAAAGGAGGTTCTCCAAAAGACTGCTCTTTATAAAAAATACCCTGAATAAACTCACGTCCGTCATCGTTATAATTGCTCATTTTCACCTCGCCTGAAACAATTTGGTAATAATGTGTGGGCAGGTTATTCTCTTCAAAAATAATTTCATTTTTGTCGAATGACTTTTTCAACGCGTCATATTTTTCCAACAGATCAATTGCAATCATACTTTTGTTTAGCTATAACACAAATATAATTCATTCAAAATAGTTCTTCTGCATCAAAAAACTTTTACTTTTACGCCCATTATGAGACAAAAATTACTCACCATACGGCAAGAAATTTTGGAAGCTAAAAGGAATGGGCAAAAATTACTGGCTATACTGTTAGATCCGGATAAGATTGTTTGGGAAAATTTAGATCATTTATTGCTCAAAATAAATCAATCGCCCGCAACACATATATTTGTGGGAGGAAGTATTGTACAGGCAACAATTTTAGAAGATTTAATTTCAAAATTAAAACAAGATACCAATTTACCCGTTGTTATATTTCCGGGTGATCCTTCACAGATTTCGCCTCAGGCAGATGCGATTTTGTTTTTATCATTGTTATCAGGCCGGAATCCGGATTATTTAATAGAATATCAAGTTCAGGCTGCTCCAATTTTAAAAAGAACCAATCTGGAAGTAATTTCGACAGGTTATATTTTGATTGAAAGCGGGAACGAAACGGCCGTAGCACGCGTAAGTAAAACAAAACCACTGGATCGGGATAATTTTGATCTGGTTTTGGCAACAGCACAGGCAGGAGAAATGTTAGGGAACCAATTGATTTATTTGGAAGCGGGAAGCGGTGCAAAAAAAGCAGTTCCGTTAGAAATGATTCGGTTAATTGCCCAAAATGTGGAGATTCCTATAATTGTTGGCGGAGGAATTGTAGATTTGCACGGAATTCAAAACGCTTATAATGCCGGTGCTGATTTAGTGGTTATTGGAACCGCTTTTGAAAACGACAGTCATTTTTTTGAATCATAAAAATAAAACCAACCCAAAATAACCAATTCGATTATGATTGATTTTTTTCTGGACAGTTATAAAAACACTCCGTTATGGCATATTGCTCTGGAGTTTGTGGTTTTTATCTGCGGTATTTTGAGTGTTTGGTTTGCAAAAAAAGAAAATATATGGGTATATCCGACGGGTTTGATCGCCACCGTTATTTCGGTTTATCTGTTGTATGTTGCAGGTTATATTGGTGATATGATTATCAACGGATATTTTTCCATTATGAGTATTTACGGTTGGTATGTGTGGGCCAAAGGAGGAACAGTAGAAGATAATTTGCCCATAACACGTACAAACACAAACGAAAAAATAATTGGAATTGTATTGTTTTTTATAACTGTTTTTGTAGTTTTCGGCATTTACAAATACTTTGATTATGAAATCAAAAATGACAATTATGTCGATATGATTTCATCTGGAATATTTTTTGCGGGAATGTGGTACATGGCGAAGAAAAAGATCGAGAACTGGACGCTTTGGATCATTGGTGATATTATCGTGGTGCCCCTTTATGCTTATCGCGGTTTAGGGATGTTGTCACTTCAGTATTTAATTTTTACAATTTTGGCTATTTCAGCTTATTTAGAATGGAGAAAAATCTTAGACAGCAAAAAACAGCTATCATAAAAATTGCTTTATTTGGTCCTGAAAGTACAGGAAAAACTACCTTGGCAAAACAGCTTTCGGAATATTATGAAACCGAATGGGTTCCTGAATTTGCACGTGATTATTTGCAGGAAAAATGGGAAGAGAATCAGCACATTTGTGTAGCTGAAGATATGTTGCCTATTGCCTACGGACAAGTAGCTTTAGAAAATCAAAAGCTTAGTTTGTCTAAAAAATACCTTTTTTGCGATACCAACTTAATGGTGACAAAGGTTTTCTCTGAAATGTACTATGGTTTTTGTGATCCGCTTTTAAATGAGGCGGCATTAGAGCACGAATACGATTTGTTTTTCCTGACGGACATTGATGTCCCATGGGAAAAAGACGATATCAGAGATACTCCGGAAGGCCGTGAAACGGTATTTTCTGTTTTCAAACAAACTCTTATTGATACAAAGAAGCCTTTTATTATCCTTTCCGGAAATAAAGAGAGCCGTTTGGCCAAAGCGGTAGCTATTGTAGAACAATTGGCTATTGCAAAACAACATGGTTTTTCGTCAGAAGATTTTGTTCAGATATACGAACACGGAATTTCTTTTGAAAAGATTGTACAGCAACTACAAATTTTTAAAAACGGAATAACAAAATCTAATTTAATTAGTCCGGCTACAATAACCAATGGTGTTTTAAGTTTATCAGAAGCAGAATTTGAAGAAAAAGCAGCTTTTTTTGATGTCCAAAAATCAAAAATCAAACTTAAAAAGTTTGTTCCGGCTTCGGGAGCGGCGAGTAGGATGTTTAAATTTTTAAGTGCTTTTTTGAATGATTTTGAATTTGAGAAAGAGACTATTAATGCTTATATCAATAGGAAGAATGATAAAGAGCTATCTATTTTTATCGTGGCAATGGATAAATTTCCATTTTTTAAAACTATTGATAAAAAGCTGAAAGAAATTTATCCTGATTTTGAAACGTTAGACAGAGATTATAAAAATTACTATTTCATAAAGCTTTTACTGTCACTTGAATATTTTGATTTTGCGAATAAGCCAAAAGCAGTTTTGCCTTTTCATCAATACCAGACACATATAGCAAATCCAATCGAAGAACATCTGAATGAATGCGTTCACTATGCGTCATCAAATCAATTTTCTAATTTGCATTTTACTGTTTCAGAGATGCATCAGGATTTGTTTGAGAATGAAATAAAAGTTCTTAAAGAAAAAATAGAAAAAGAATCGGGAGTTAAAATTGAAATTGGTTACTCGTATCAGCGTAAAGGCACAGATTCTGTTTGTGTCGATGCAGTAAACGACCCTATTCGGGATAAAAATAATAAATTAGTTTTTAGACCTGGTGGGCATGGAGCATTAATCGAGAATTTGAATGGGCTTGATTCTGATGTCATTTTTATTAAGAATATCGATAATGTAATTCAGAATCATATTGATCAAATTGCGTTGTATAAAAAGGCACTAGCGGGAGTTTTACTTGAAATTCAGCAAAAGGTTTTCGGTTATTTAACTGCAATTGAAAAACAGGAGATAAAAGAAGAAGACCTTGAAGAGATTGTTACTTTTTTATTGAAGAAGCTTAATATTGAACTGAATAGTGATTTTAGTAAATTTACTTTTGAAAATAAAATCAGTAAGATTAAAGATTTGCTAGACAGACCAATTCGTGTTTGCGGAATGGTGAAAAATGAGGGAGAGCCCGTGGTGGACCATTTTGGGTAATGAATGATAAAGGATCGGTTTCATTGCAGATTGTTGAAGCATCGCAAATAGATCTGACCAATAAAAAACAACAGGAAATCCTGGCTTCGGCAACTCATTTTAACCCCGTTGATTTAGTTTGCGGAATTAAAAATTATAGGAATGAAAAGTTTGATCTATTGCAATTTGTAGATCAAAAAACAGGTTTTATTGTTGAAAAAAGTGTTGAAGGAAGAGTAGTAAAAAGCTACGAACTGCCAGGATTGTGGAACGGAGCAATGGCCAATTGGCTGACTATCTTTGTGGCAGTACCCTTAATTACTTTTAATCCGGTGAAAACAGTAAACGATTTATTAAAAGCAGCACATCAGCCACAATAATGGATGTCGAAAAAATTATATCAGAGTTAAGTTTTAAAGCAGTACGCAGCAGCGGTGCGGGAGGACAAAATGTAAACAAAGTGTCATCAAAGGTTGTACTGACTTTTGATTTGAATAGTTCGCAGGCGTTGTCTGAAGACGAGAAACTGCTTTTGCAAAAGAATATTGCTGCCCGTTTAACAACAGAAAATATTCTGATTTTAAATTGTGATGAAGACAGAAGTCAGCTTAAAAACAAAGATATTGTTGTAAAACGTTTTTTAGAGCTGATTAAAAAAGGTTTATATGTTCCTAAAGTTCGTAAAGCAACTAAAATTCCAAAATCGGTGATTAAAAAACGAATCAAGGATAAAAAGAACGTCTCTGAAATAAAGCAATCCAGAAAGAAACCCAATTTGGATTAAATACCAAATTCCAATCATAACGATTAGATTTCGTTGTCAAAAATTGGAATTTGGAATTTGGAATTTGAAAGTTGGATTTCTTAGATTTCGTTGTCAAATATTGGAATTTGGAGTTTGAAAATTGGATTTTTTAATACTACCTTTACTCCGTCTCAAAGGGGTGCTCTAAATAACGAGCTGAGATCATACCCAAAGAACCTGAGCGAGTAATGTCGCTAAGGGAAAGACGACAATTTTAGCGTATACACTATACTTTGTCGTGAAACATTTATTAATTTAACAATAAGAATAATTCCCCCTTTTATTTGTAATTCTTTACAGATGAAAACTTTTTTTAAAGGTGCTGAGGTGCTAAGTTACAAAGGTTCTAAGATGAACCAAAAATCAATTTTCTTTCTTCTATTTTCTATTTTCTTTTCTCAATTGTCTTTCGCGCAAGAGCAGGATTCTACTAAAGTCAATAAACTGGATGATGTTTTAGTTTCGGCAGTTCGTGTTACGACCAAAACCCCGGTAAGTTTTAGTAATCTCGATAAAAAAGACATTAAATTTAGAAATCTTGGTCAGGACATTCCAATCCTAATGAACTATCTGCCGTCAGTGGTTACCACTTCTGATGCAGGAGGCGGAATAGGGTATACCGGAATCAGGGTGCGTGGTAGTGATGCTACCAGAGTAAACGTGACCATTAACGGAATCCCCTACAATGATGCCGAAAGCCAGGGAACTTTTTGGGTAAATATGCCCGATTTTGCTTCTTCTGTTGAAAGTTTACAGTTGCAGCGAGGTGTTGGAACTTCTACCAATGGTTCTTCTGCTTTTGGAGCCAGTTTGAACATGCTGACCGATAATTATGCGACCAAAGCAAGTGGGGAAATTTCAAGCTCTTACGGAAGTTTCAATTCAAATAAAAATACCGTAAAATTCAGTACAGGTTTATTAAACGATCATTTTGAACTGGCAGGACGTTTGTCTACTATTAAATCGGATGGTTATGTAGATCGTGCAAGTTCGGATCTAAAATCGTATTTTCTTCAGGGGACTTATGTAGGTAAAACAACTTTGATTAAAGCGCTCGTTTTTGGAGGAACTGAAAAAACGTACCAGTCCTGGAACGGAATTGATGCTGAAACTTTAAATTCAAACAGAACTTACAACTCTGCCGGAAAATATAAAGACGAAGCAGGAAATGTTCATTTCTATGATAATGAAACAGACAATTACAAACAAAATCATTATCAATTACATTGGAGTGAATCCATTTCCGATCAATGGAGCAGTAATTTAGCGGTTCATTATACAAAAGGGCAGGGCTACTATGAAAACTTTAAATACAATGAGCCAGTTGCAGGTTATGGACCAATTCAGCCTACTAAAATGGTGGAAAATGATCTTGGAGAACTTGTTCCCGGTACTGACTTAATTCGTCAGAAATGGTTGGACAATGATTTTTACGGGACAACTTTTTCAGTAAAATACAAAGAAGAAAAACTGGATGTGATCGTAGGTGGTGGCTGGAATAAATATGAGGGATCTCATTTTGGTAAAGTTATTTGGGCAAGAAATTCTTCTCAAGCCCTGCCTGGAAATCACTATTACGACGATTTCTCAACTAAAACGGACGGGAATATTTTTGCAAAAGCAAATTATCAGTTCACTGAAAAGTTAAGTTTCTATGGCGATTTGCAATACAGAAATGTACAGTACAAAGCCAATGGTAAAGATACAGGATTAGTAGATGATAGCTTTAATTTCTTTAATCCGAAAGCAGGTTTGAATTACGAAATTAACTCCAAAAACACCCTTTACTTTTCATACGCCAGAGCCAATCGCGAGCCTAACAGAACCGATTACGAAGGTGGAAATGTAAAGCCTGAAAAACTAAATGATTTTGAATTAGGATGGAGATTCAATTCGGATAAATTTCAGTTGAATTCAAATGTTTATTACATGGCTTATAAAGATCAGTTAATTTTAACCGGAAGACTGGACGATGTTGGAGCTCCAATTCGTGCAAATACCGAAAAAAGTTACCGTTTAGGTTTGGAAGTAGATGCTACTATACAACTTTCTGAAAAGTTTATTCTTAGACCAAACTTCACTTTAAGCAACAATAAAAATATTGATCTGGCTGTTGAAGGGGAGCATTACGGAACAACTGATATTGCTTATTCACCATCGGTTATTGCTGGAAATATTATTGTGTACAGTCCGATTCAAAGTTTACACATTTCGTTATTGCAAAAATATGTAGGCGAACAATACATGAACAATATTGAATTGCCGGCTGCTAAACTGGCGGATTATTTTGTGAACGATTTGAATGTTTCTTATGAAATCAAGCCAAAATCTGTTTTCAAATCAATTTTAATTACAGGTTTGGTAAACAATATTCTGGATAAAAAATATGTTTCAAATGGAGCAATGTGGGACGTTTACCCTTACTACTATCCTCAGGCCGGGATTAATTTCCTAGCGGGATTGACATTGAAATTCTAAAAAAGTAAAAAAGCCTGAAAAGTTAATTTTTCAGGCTTTTTTTTATTTTAATTGTAAACGTGAATCACCGTTCCGGTTACTTCTACACGATATTGTTTTAAGGGATATTCTTTACCTCCCAATCCGGTAAATAAACTATACGCAGTCTTGTCGCAGGAACAAACAGCATTTATACCATCGATGGTCATGGCGGTGCATGATGTTATAGGCTGATTAGGACAGGCAGCGTCAAATGCATTGTAACCGCTTCCGGTATTAAAAATAATAATTCCTTTTGCACCATAATTTGGAACAATGACAGCATTACTTACAAATTTAAGGTTTGAATAGGCCGGCAAATTCATATCAACAGAAAGGTTAACCGTATAGCTTGGAATGTAAGGGTTTTTATTACTTCGGTTATTGTCGCTACAGGATAAAAGCACAGAAACAAAGACAATTAAGTACCAGAATTTTTTCATTATTTTAATAAGAATTAGTGAAACAAAAATAATTTATTTAGATTTGAATTCTATATGATTAACATATAATTATGTACTATTAAAAATAATAGTATATTTGTAATAAGAAATCCCGTCCCGATGGGATTTTTTGTATTTATATAAACGACGAAGTTATGAGTAAAGTATCTTATTATACAGCAGAAGGATTAAAAAAATTAAAAGATGAGTTGGAGCATTTAAAAAGTGTAATGCGTCCAAAGGCATCTCAAGATATAGCGGAAGCAAGAGATAAAGGTGATTTATCTGAAAACGCCGAATATGATGCTGCAAAAGAAGCGCAGGGTCTGTTAGAAATGAGAATTGCTAAGTTGGAAGAAGTGTATTCTAATGCGAGATTAATTGACGAATCTCAATTGGACGTTTCGAAAGCGTTGGTTCTTTCTAATGTGAAAATTAAGAATCAAAGCAACGGAATGGAAATGAAATATACGCTTGTTGCCGAAAGTGAAGCCGATTTAAAAACAGGAAAAATCTCTGTAACCTCTCCGATTGGAAAAGGTTTACTAGGAAAATCTGTTGGAGAAGTAGCTGAAATTACGGTTCCAAACGGAGTTTTGAAATTCGAAATTCTTGAAATTACCAGAGACTAATTTTTTAAGTGTAACTGTTTAATCGTTAAATCGGTTGAACAATGAACCAATTAAACGAAAATAGAATGTCAATATTTACCAAAATAGTAAACGGAGAAATTCCGGCTTATAAAATTGCTGAAGACGATAATTATTTGGCTTTTTTAGATGTAAACCCAAATGCAAAAGGGCATACACTTTGTATCCCAAAAAAAGAAATCGATAAAATTTTCGAGATAGAAGACGAGTTGTATTTAGGGTTAATGAAGTTTTCTAAAAAAATTGCAATTGCTTTAGAAAAAACCGTTCCCTGTAAAAGAGTCGGAATGGCGGTTGTTGGTTTAGAGGTGCCTCACGCACACGTACATTTGATTCCGTTAAACGAAATGGATGAAATGCGTTTCCAGAATAAAGTTTCGCTTTCTAAAGAAGAGTTTGAAGCTTTGGCTAAAGACATTCAGTCAAATTTATAAAACAATGTCAGACTGAGCGAAGCCGAAGTCTGTCGTTTCAAACATAAAAATCTCGACTCCGCTCGATTTGACAGTCGAAATAAAAAAGATAAAGTGCAGTAAAGTAATTTTACTGCACTTTTTTATTTAGCGAAATCAGTCAAATTTATAAAACACCACGTCAGACTAAGCGAAGTCGAATATGTCAGACTGAGCGAAGTCGAAGTCTTTTGTTACACTTTTTTATTTAACGAAATCTGGAATGTAGTTCCTTTTCCAATTTCAGAATGTAAAACTTTTATTTTTCCGCCATGATATTCCTCAACGATTCTCTTGGTCAATGAAAGTCCCAGACCCCAGCCGCGTTTTTTCGTGGTAAAACCGGGTTCGAAAATAGTTTTGAACTGTTTTTTATAAATTCCTGTTCCGGAATCTTTTACATTAATTTTTACATGCTGCGAATCTTCTTCGATTTGAAGGTCCAGCGTTCCTTTTCCTTTCATGGCGTCGATTGCATTTTTAATCAAATTTTCGATCGTCCAGCTGTGCAGCGTGGGGTTTATCATAGCCAAAATGCTTTGCTGAGGGGCATGATAAGAGAACGAAACCTGTTTTGAAAAACGGGATTGCAGGTATTTGTAGGTGTTCAGCGTTTCGGCAACAATATCTTTCTCTTCTAACACAGGAACCGATCCAATTTTAGAAAAACGGTCTGTAATGGTTTGTAAACGCTCAATGTCTTTTTCGATCTCAAGGGTTATGGACGGATCGATCTCTTCAGTTTTTAAGATCTCGACCCAGCCAATTAAGGAAGATAAAGGTGTTCCGATCTGATGTGCTGTCTCCTTAGCCATTCCTGCCCAAAGCTTGTTTTGAGTGGCCATTTTGGTACTTCGGTAAAAGTTATAAATCAAAGCTCCAAATAAAAAGATAATAAGCAATAAGGCGATCGGATAGTATTTTAATTTGTTGATCAATGCCGAGTTTCCATAGTACAATGCCTGATGTTTTCCGGGAGCATACTCAATAACGATAGGCTCATTTTCATTTTTTAGATTTTTGAGATAGGATAATGTGCTTTTTTCATTTTGAAGAACTTCTTCGGGTACATTGACAGAACTAATTACCTTGTCATACATCGTAAGCATAACGGGAACCGAGGTATTGTTGTTGATGATTTCAAGCGGTAAATCCAGATCTGTATTTTCATCTGCATTGACCAGTGTCTTTTGTGCATTGGCCCAAAGATTCATTTTCAGGCGTTCTTCGTTTTTAAAGATTTGAAAAAAAGTATAAGTGTTCCAGAGAATCAAAGAAATGATTAAAAAGGAAATAAAAATAATGATCCAACGTGTTGTATTTCTTCGCTCGGAAAAAGACATAACTATTTTTTTGTGGTATAAATATAACGAAATATACACATTTAATATTTTGTGGAGCGTTAAAGATTTTTTTGTTTTTAAGTCTGAAACTATTTCTTTGGATTAAACGATTTTTCTATTTTTGTAGCTACGGAAATGAGGTTCCATTAAAAAGAAAAATATGATTAGCATTGATCCAAAAGAAATACCAACGGCAAAATTACAAGGTTATTTACAAAGTGCTGTAGGGCCGAGGCCAATTGCATTTGCGAGTACAATTAGTGCTAAGGGAATACCTAATTTGTCGCCTTTTAGTTTCTTTAATGTGTTCAGTGCCAATCCGCCAATTTTGGTTTTTTCACCGGCCCGACGTGTACGCGATAATACCGTTAAACACACTTTGATTAATGCGGAGGAAACCCGCGAAGTCGTAATTAATGTTGTGAATTATGATCTGGTACAGCAAACATCGTTAGCGAGTACAGAATATGGTGAAGGCGTAAACGAATTTATAAAAGCCGGATTGACGCAAATTCCCTCTGATTTTGTAAAACCTTATCGCGTAAAAGAGTCTCCGGTACAGTTTGAATGCAAAGTGACTCAGATTATTCCGTTAGGAGATCAGGGTGGTGCGGGGAATTTAATTCTTTGTGAAGTGGTTAAGATTCATATTCATGAAGCAATTTTAGATGAAAACGGAGCCATTGATCAGCATAAAATCGATTTGGTTTCGAGATTGGGAAGTAATTGGTACTCCAGATCGAATCAGGGACTTTTTGAAGTGCCTAAACCATTGACAACTTTAGGAGTTGGAGTAGATGTGATTCCGGATTTTATCAAAGAAAGTCCTGTTTTTGACGGAAATGATCTTGGAAAATTAGGCAACATTGAAGCCTTGCCTACCACAGAAGAAGTTAGTATATTTGTGAAAGAAAATTTTTCGGTAAAAGGAGTTTTAAGCTCAGACGATCTCGAAAAAGTACACTTGGAAGCCAAAAAATATCTGAATAAAGACGATATTTCATCGGCCTGGAAAGTACTTTTAGCAAAACAATAAGAATAGAAACAATAATTAATATAGAAAGAAGATGGAAGTTACAGGAAAAGTAAAAGTGGTGAACCCAGAGCAACAAGTTAGTGCTGCATTCAAAAAAAGAGAGTTGGTTGTTACCACAGATGAGCAGTATCCACAGCATATTTTGATCGAATTTACGCAAGATAAATGCGATTTGTTAAGTAGCTACAAACAAGGTGAGGCAGTAAAAGTTTCTATCAATTTAAGAGGAAGAGAATGGGTTAATCCACAAGGTGAAACCAGATATTTCAATAGTATTCAAGGTTGGAGAATCGAGAGACTGGCACCGGAAGGTCCTGGACAAACGGCTCCAATGCCAGCTGCAGAAGCTTTTGCACCGGCAACTAATTTGAACGAAGACGAACCGGACGATTTACCGTTCTAAAAAAGTTAAAATTTCAAATAGTAAATTCCAAATTCCAATTCATGAAATGTGTAATTGGAGTTTGGAATTTGCTTTTATATTTAAACTTCGTGTAATCGTTTATCCTTGCTGAAAAAGGAAAAAATGAAACACCCTCCCGGAATTTGGAATTTTAATATTGGATTTTTTTAAAATGTATTACGTATTTAACGATTTGTTTTTTCCACCCGTTTCAGAAGCCGATGAAGAAGGAATTCTGGCTATTGGCGGAGACTTAGACCCGGAAAGACTGAAACTGGCTTATAAAAGCGGAATTTTTCCGTGGTTCAATGAAGGAGAACCGATTCTTTGGTGGTCACCCGATCCCAGAATGGTTTTGTTTCTTGATGAGTTGATCGTGTCAAAAAGTATGCGTAATATTTTGAATAGAAAACAGTTTAAAGTTACCTTTAATCAAAGTTTTGAAGCTGTGATTTCGAATTGCCAGAACATCAAACGTGATGGTCAGAACGGAACCTGGATTTCAAACGAAATGATTGATGCCTACTGTAAATTAAACGAACAGGGGATCGCAAAATCTGTTGAAGTCTGGCAGGATGAAGTTTTGGTAGGAGGTTTGTATGGGATTGATTTGGGTCATGTTTTTTGCGGAGAAAGCATGTTTTCGAAAGTATCAAATGCTTCAAAAGTGGCTTTCATCGCTTTGGTGCAGTACTTAAAAGAAGCGAACTACAAACTTCTGGATTGTCAGGTTCATAATTCGCATTTAGAGAGTTTAGGTTGTCGTGAGATTGATCGCGAAGTGTTTATATCCATTTTAAAAAAGGAATAAAATGAGTGCAGTTCATATTGTAAAAGAACTTTATATCTATCCTGTAAAAAGTCTGGCAGGAATAAGTTGTCAAAGCGCCCATGCCGAAGAAATGGGGTTTGAAAACGACCGCAGATGGATGCTTGTTGATGCTGAAAACAAGATGCTGACACAAAGAGAATATCCTCTTATGAGTCAGTTTTATCCTCAGATTTCGGAAGGTAAAATCAGCATTGCTTTTAAGGACCAAAAACATGATTTTTTAATCGAAGAACATTTAGATCAGCCCATTGCCGTGAAAGTGTGGGAGGATGACAGTGATGTCGTTGAAGTCAATAAAAATACTTCGATCTGGTTTAGCGAACTTTTGGGTTTCGAATGTAAACTGGTTAAAATTATTAGAAACGGAGATCGTAAACACGAAAGTTCAAAACTAAAAGAAACCTTTAATGTAAGTTTGGCCGACGGTTATCCGTATTTAATGATCGGAACCGAAAGTCTGGATTTTCTAAATGAAAAACTGGAAGACAAAATTACCGTTTTGCGCTTCCGTCCGAACATTGTAATCAGCAGTCAAAAGGCTCATGAGGAAGACGATTTTGTTGCTTTTAAAATTGGAGAAGTGCGGTTTAGAAACATAAAACCCTGCGGAAGATGCATTATGGTAAATAATGATCCGCAAAAAGGCATTGTAAAAAAAGAACCTCTGAAGACTTTAAGTAAATATCGAAATGTAAACAATTCCGTTTTATTCGGAACCAATATTGTAAGCCTGAATTCAGGACTTATCAGTGTTGGAGACGCGATTGTTTTTTAAAAATTAATTTTCATAAAGTTCCAGTTTAGCGTATTGAAAAGCACTAACTCATTGTTTAAAGTGGGTAATTCCAAAATTAATTTTAGTGTTTCATGCGCCATCATTGTACCGATAATTCCGGGTAATGTTCCTAAAACGCCATTTAGGTTACAATTCGGGACATCTTTTGGATCTGGCATTTCGGGGAATAAATCACGCAGATTTTTACTGCCCTTATGATTGAAAACGGCAACTTGCCCTTCAAACTTTAAAATGCTGCCATACACCAAAGGTTTTTGCAGCGCCACACAAGTATCGTTAACCAGATAACGGGTGGTGAAATTATCCGAACCATCGACTACAATATCGTATTGCTCAATAATCTGTGCTGCATTTTCGGGAGTTAATTTTTCAACAATAGCTTCAGCTTTTATTAATGGATTTAGTTCCGAAACCACTTCTTTTGCAACAATAGCTTTGAGTTTGCCAATTTCATTTTCCGTATATAAAATTTGCCTGTGCAGATTGTGAATTTCGATAGTGTCAAAATCCATAATGCCAATATAACCAACTCCGGCTGTGGCAATATATTGTAGAATTGGACAGCCTAAACCACCAGCGCCAATCACTAAAACTCTGGCTTTTTTGAGTTTTTCCTGACCTTCATCGCCGATTTCGGGAAGAATGGTTTGTCTGTTGTAGCGGAGAAATTCTTGTATGATGCTCATTTTGGAATTTTAGATTTTAGATTGTTGGAATTTGGAATTTAAGTATTGGAATTTGGATTTTGAATATTGAAATTTCCCTAACAGTAACTTTTGTCCCAGTCTTTCCAAACAGGTTCATAGCCTGAATTGGTTATAATTTGTGCAATCTCTTTGGCAGAACGTTCATCGCTGATCTCAAATTGTTCTAGTGATTGCGGGTCAACAACATAACCACCGGGATTGGTTTTCGATCCTGCACTCATGCTTGTAACGCCAATTGGTATAATATTATTTCTGAACTTCTCATTTTCACGTGTAGAAATCGAGATTTCCAGATCTTCATTCCACAAACGGTAGGCACAAATCAACTGTGTGAGATCTTTATCATCCATAATAAAATTAGGCTCGATAATGCCTTCTGCCGGTCGGAGTCTTGGAAAGGAAACCGAATATTTGGTTTGCCAGTATTTCTTTTGCAGATAATCCAGATGCAGGGCATTAAAAAAACTATCCGTTCGCCAATCTTCCAGACCTAATAAAACACCAAGCCCCATCTTATGGATTCCTGCTGTGCCAATTCGGTCGGGAGTCTCCAGTCGGTAATCAAAATTAGACTTTTTTCCTTTTGTATGGTATTTTTTATAGACATCCTGATGATAGGTTTCCTGATAAACCAGAACAGAATAAACACCAGCCTGATGTAAACGCTCATAATCTTCGGTGGAAAGCGGCTGAACTTCAACAGAGATAATTGAAAACTCTTTTCTTATTAACGCAATGGCATTTAAAAAATAATTGATGTTTACCGTGTAGTTTGCTTCACCGGTAACCAGTAAAACGTGGTCAAAACCGATCTCTTTTAAAGCTTCTACTTCAATTTTGATCTCCGCATCAGTAAGGGTTTTTCGTTTGATTTTATTGTCTAAACTAAATCCGCAATAGGTACAAATGTTTTGGCATTCGTTGCTTAGGTACAGCGGTGCATACATTTGAATGGTTTTACCAAAGCGCTTTTTGGTAATTTCATGACATTGCTGTGCCATTTGCTCCAGATATTGTTGTGCAGCAGGAGAAATTAATACCAAAAAATCATCGAGACTTCGTTTGGTTTTAAACAAAGCGCGTTCTACATCTTTTGATGTGGTTTGATATATTTTAGATTGAATAGTATCCCAATCATAATTCTCAAAAACCGATTTGAATGTTTTCATTGGATTGTGTTTTGTTTCACGCAGATTTTTGTGGATAGGTTAGATTTTGTTTACGACTCGATGTATATTATCCAGAATATTTATGCAATTAAAGTTGACCAATAGCCCCAGTTTTTTATCTGTTAATTTTAAATAAGTATTTAATTGTTTAAAGTGAATGGCTTTTAATTCATCTACAGATTTTAATTCAACAATTACTTTGTTTTCAACTAATAAATCCAATCGAAAAGTGATATCTAATTCTACATTATCATATTTAACAGGTAGATTAATTTGTTTGATAGTATTTAGGCCATCCTTGTTTAATTGATAATATAAAGCACTTTCGTAAACGGATTCCAACAATCCTGGGCCTAGAGTGTTGTATACTGTAAAAATAGCTCCTCGTACTCGATATGAAATTTCATTTTCTGACATAATAGTAACTTTAAATCAAATTTAATGAAATTTCCTACTTTTTTTGTAAAATATTTTCTCGCAGATTTGGCAGATTGAGCAGATTATTTTTGTCCTGTTTTAATTCAGATAAATCTGCTTAATCGGCAAGATCTGCGAGAGATTAAAAACTACTCATATAAAAAAGAGGTCAAAGGACTGGAAGCCAAAGCATGATTTTGCTGAGGAGCAATTTTAGCTTCAAAGGCTTTTCGGCCGGCAATAACCGCTTCTTTAAAGGCCTCTGCCATTAATCTCGGATTTCCTGCAACCGCAATTGCAGTATTCACTAAAACAGCATCAGCGCCAATT
The DNA here is from genome assembly GCF_025947345.1 of Flavobacterium sp. N502536. Taxonomy (NCBI): domain Bacteria; kingdom Pseudomonadati; phylum Bacteroidota; class Flavobacteriia; order Flavobacteriales; family Flavobacteriaceae; genus Flavobacterium; species Flavobacterium sp. N502536. Next base: position 2,421,669 of record NZ_CP110011.1, read on the forward strand.
TCCATCGCTTTTGCAGCGTCAGACGGTGATCCGATTCCGGCGTCGACTATTACCGGAACATTACTCTGTTCGATAATAATTTCCAGAAAATCGATTGTTTTTAAACCTTTATTGCTTCCAATGGGAGAACCTAAAGGCATAACGGCTGTTGTTCCTGCACTTTCCAAATGTTTGCATAAAACGGGATCGGCATGAATGTAGGGCAGAACAAAAAAACCAAGTTTAGCCAGTTCTTCTGTTGCTTTTAAAGTCTCTATCGGATCGGGCATCAGGTATTTCGGATCTGGGTGAATCTCGAGTTTCAACCAATTCGTTTCCAGTGCTTCTCTCGCTAATTGTGCTGCAAAAACGGCTTCTTTAGCATTTCGAGCTCCTGATGTGTTGGGTAATAAATGAATGTTCGGATGATTCAAATGCGTTAAAATAGCATCTGTTTCGGTTTCGAGATCGATACGTTTTAGAGCCACAGTTACCAACTCGCTTCCCGATGCCAAAATGGCCTCTTCCATTTCCAGGTTGGAACCAAATTTTCCCGTTCCTAAAAACAGGCGGGAGGTTAAAGTTTTATCTCCTATGTTAAACAATGACGTTTGCATATAACTTTTCGTTTAGTTGTTGAATAAGTTTTCCTTTTTGATCGCTTTCTGTAAGCATTCCTGAGACTGCAATTCCATGAATTCCGGTTTCCATTAAAGGGGATATGTCGTTTAGCGTGATTCCTCCAATAGCATAAACAGGAATCTCAAGTTTATTTCTTTTTAGCTCCTGTATAATTTTAAAATAGCCTGACAAACCCAGAATCGGACTTAGTTTTTCTTTGGTTGTTGTAAAACGAAAGGGGCCCAAACCAATATAATCACAGCCATTTTTAATATGGCTTTCAATGTCTTCAAAAGTGTTGGCTGTTGCTCCTATGATTTTGGTATTGCCCAGTATGGCTCTTGCTTCGTCGATTTTCATGTCCGAAAGTCCTAAGTGAACTCCGTCTGCTGCGATTTGCTGAGCGAGGTAGAGGTTGTCGTTCACAATAAAATTCGCCAGATACTCTTCGCATAAAAATTTTACGGCTTCAGCCAAAGCAAAAGTGTCTTTTTCAGTTTGATTTTTAAAACGCAGCTGTACCCAATCGCACCCGGCATCTAAAGCCTCATGGATATTATACAGTTGCTCTTCTATGGTTTCTCCTTGTGAGATGTATTGCAATTTATGATACATAATGATGTCCGATTAAAGTTGAAGTGGAATTCAGATATTTTTCTATGTAGATCTTAGCATTCCTGCAGGCTTCTTTTAAAGGTTGATTCCATGCAAGATTTGAGGCAATTGCGGCTGATAATACGCAGCCTGAGCCGTGTTTCTCAAAGCATTTTTTATCAGAAGGCAGCAGATCGGTAATTTCGTCTTTCAGAAACAAACGATCGGTTCCGGTTGTCGAAGGATGATGTCCGCCTTTTAATAAAATGTTCGTGGGAATTTCATTTTGAAGCCCAGGTTGATTAGTGATAAAACCCGGAAATAATAATTCGATTTCGTTGTAATTAGGCGTAATCAAATTAATTTTGGATAAAATTTCATTTAAATCGAAACGATCGTCAAGGCTTGTGAATTCAAATTGAGTAGTTGATTTTAAGACCGGATCCCAAACAATTAAAGTGTCAGGCGATAGTTGTTTTATCACCGAAAGAATCTGATTCAGATAATTCAAGGACGGAACAATTCCAATTTTAACAGCGCTGATTTCGTACCGTTCGAAAAAGGTTTCGACAGTACGAATGACAAAATTCAAAGGAGTCCATTGAATTTCAATAAACTCATTTTCAGTTTGAATGGTATTCGCGGTTAAAATCGCAAAACCGGTTACCTGATGCTGCTCAAAAGTTTTGATGTCTGCCAAAACACCGGCACCACCCGAGGGATCAAAGCCGGCTATTGAAAGTGCAATTGGACGATTTGCTGACATAATTTAAATTGTTTTACGGGGTTTTCATTTTTCCAGATCGTTCCTAAAAGAGCGATATCATCAAAACCATTTTTGAGTGTTTTTTGAATGTTTTCAGCATCCATTCCGCCTAAAGCGATCACTTTTGTTTTGTGATTTGTTCTTGATTTTAAAACTTCAAACAGGTTGGTTTTTGGATGATATTCTTCTTTGGAAATACTTTTAAAAACAGGACTTAGAAATGCGTAATCAAAATCATTTTCCAGCGAATTAAAATCTTCAATAGTGTGTGTTGATGTTGATTTTGATCCGTTTTTATTCCTGCCGGGGTTTAAAAATTTTGCTGGTACCTCATGACTATGTTTTCTTTCTTTTTCAGAAAAATGTAAGTTGCCAATTCCTAAATCTTCTGCGAGGTCATGATGATTATGCAAGACAAGTTTATTTCGATATTCCGGTTTTATTTGATGAATAAACTGCACGGTTTCTGCTTCAGAAAAATCGGGTTTCCGAATATGAAGCAAAGCCAATCCTTCTTCAAATAAGGAATGAACGATGTCTGTTTCATTTTTAATTTGGGAAGGATTGGTAATTACGATCATATTTTTTTTGTAAAATGTTTTATGTGAGATGTTTTTTGTGAAATGTAAAATGTCAAATGTTTTCTGTGAGATAGGTAATCCTCATCTAACATTTCACAGAAAACATTTTACATTTCACACGCACTAGATGTAGATCTCTTTCCCCTGCTCGATAAACTCTTCTGATTTTTCCTGCATACCTTTTTCAGCAGCAGCGACATCACGAATTTCCTGAGAAATCTTCATAGAACAGAATTTAGGACCGCACATCGAACAGAAATGAGCCACTTTTGCACCATCGGCAGGTAGTGTTTCATCGTGGAATTCTCTAGCCGTATCGGGATCTAGAGCTAAGTTGAACTGATCTTCCCAGCGGAATTCAAAACGCGCTTTACTTAAGGCATTGTCACGGTATTGCGCACCCGGATGACCTTTGGCCAAATCGGCAGCGTGAGCAGAAATTTTATAGGTGATTACGCCGTCTTTTACGTCTTTTTTATTGGGTAAGCCAAGGTGTTCCTTCGGAGTAACATAACACAGCATCGCGCAGCCGTACCAGCCAATCATTGCCGCTCCAATGGCAGAGGTAATGTGATCGTAACCCGGTGCAATGTCGGTTGTTAGAGGTCCCAAAGTATAAAAAGGTGCTTCGTGGCAATGTTCCAGCTGTTTGTCCATATTCTCCTTGATCATATGCATAGGAACGTGACCCGGACCTTCAATGAAAACCTGAACATCGTGTTTCCAGGCAATTTTAGTTAATTCTCCCAAAGTTTCTAACTCGGCAAATTGAGCGGCATCATTGGCATCTGCAATAGAACCCGGACGTAAACCGTCGCCCAGAGAAAAAGCAACATCATATTGTTTCATGATTGCACAGATCTCTTCAAAATGAGTGTATAAAAAGTTTTCTTTATGGTGAAACAAACACCATTTTGCCATAATAGATCCGCCACGCGAAACAATTCCCGTAACCCTGTCGGCAGTTAAATGAATGTAACGTAACAGTACCCCGGCATGAATGGTAAAATAAGAAACACCTTGTTCTGCCTGTTCGATTAAAGTATCGCGAAAAACTTCCCAGGTTAGGTCTTCGGCAATTCCTTTTACTTTTTCCAGAGCCTGATAAATGGGCACGGTACCAATCGGCACAGGAGAGTTGCGAATAATCCATTCTCTGGTTTCATGTATGTTTTTACCCGTTGATAAATCCATAATGGTATCGGCACCCCAACGGCAAGCCCAGACGGCTTTTTCAACTTCTTCTTCAATGCTTGAAGTCACAGCGCTATTACCAATGTTGGCGTTTATTTTTACCAAAAAGTTACGACCAACAATCATAGGTTCGCTTTCAGGGTGATTGATGTTGTTTGGGATAATAGCTCTTCCGCAAGCTACTTCGCTTCGAACAAATTCGGGAGTGATTTTGCTTTTTGGCGTATTGGCTCCAAAACTATGACCGCCGTGCTGGCATTGCATGGCTTTGGTTTGTTCGTTTAAAAGCTCTATTCGCTGGTTTTCACGAATAGCAATATATTCCATTTCAGGAGTGATAATGCCTTGTTTGGCGTAATACAATTGTGTGACATTTGCTCCGTTTTTGGCTCTTTTAGGCTGATGCAAATATTCAAATCGAAGATGATTTAAACTTTCGTCTTTCAATCGGCTCTGTCCGTAATCGGAAGTAATTTCACTTAGGATTTCGACATCATTACGATCTAAAATCCATTGTTCTCTTAGTCTTGGAAGCCCTTTTCGGATGTCAATTTCAATATTTGGATCAGTGTATGGCCCTGAAGTGTCGTAAACCGTTACGGGAGGATTTTTTTCAATTCCGCCGTTTGAAAGTTTAGTGTCGCTTAGCAGCACTTCGCGCATGGCCACTTTGATAGGGTGAATTTCACCATTTACGTATACTTTTTTGGAGTTGGGAAATGGTGTTCTGGAAATTTGTTCTTCTGTAGTCATAGCTTGTAGTTGTATTTTGTGAGATGTGAAATGTAAGATGTGAAAATATAATTGTCGATTGTAGAGGGGCACGGCAGTACGCCTGCTTCTTACTTGACAATTGGAATTTGGAATTTAAAAAATTGGAATTTTAACCTCCCTGAGTAGCAGAAATAATTAGAATTTCGTCAGTTTCGGATACGAGTTGTTGGTTCCAGTTGGCTCTTGGAACAACAGTATTGTTGAGGGCAACGGCAATTCCGTTTTGTTTATTGGGAATTTCGAGATCGAGCAATGACTGAATGCTTAACGATTCAGCATTGAATTGTTTGATTTGTTGGTTGATTTTTAGTTCCATTCCTTTTGGGTTTAGTATGTAGTTATACTTTAGGAATGGCTGCAATTGCGCATAAAAATGCGCGCAGAAGTCATCTTACTTTTCCCTACGCTAGTGTGAGCTAGATCAGGTTCAGAGGGTAAAATCTCAGCCTACAAGTTGTAGACACCCCTAAAGTGTGAAGCAAATATATGTAATTTTTGTTTAAAAGTTTCAGGTTTCAAGTTTCATGTTCAAAAAAACTGAAAACTGAGACTGTGACTGCGACTAAAAGCTGAAGCTATTTCCCCTTTCGGATAAAGCAGTCTTCGACATGATCGTTAACCATTCCGGTGGCCTGCATATGAGCGTAAATCACCGTTGAGCCAACAAACTTGAAGCCGCGTTTTTTCAAATCTTTGCTGATTTCGTCGGAAAGTGGAGTTGTAGCAGGAACATCTTTTAAGGTTTTTGGGTTGTTGTCGATCGGTTTTCCGTTGGTGAATTTCCAAATATACTTGGAGAAGGTACCAAATTCTTCCTGTACTTTCAGGAATGCCTGTGCGTTTGAAACGGTAGCGCGAATTTTAAGTTTGTTGCGAATAATTCCGGTATCCTGTAATAGAGATTCTATTTTCTCTTCTGGGTACTGAGCAATTTTTTTATAGTCGAAAGCATCAAAAGCAGCTCTGAAGTTTTCTCTTTTGTTCAAAATGGTGATCCAGCTTAAGCCTGCCTGAAAGGTTTCCAGAATTAAAAACTCGAATATAGAAGGATCGTCGTAAACAGGAACGCCCCATTCTTCGTCGTGGTATTTTTTATATAAAGCACTGGAAGAACACCAGCCGCAACGTATTAGATTTTCACTCTCCATTATTTTTTGTGTTTGGGGTCTTCGTGTGCTGGATCTCTGTCTAAGTATTTCTTAATCAAATGATGTCCTGCATAAATCGCCGGTGTCAGTAAAACAGCAACTGACAGTTTAAAAATATAACCCGTTAAACCTGATGAAATGAAAGTATCAAAATCAATTTTTCCGGGCAACCAGAACGCAATTCCAAGTACAATAAAAGAATCGAATAATTGCGAGATTACAGTTGATCCGGTTGTTCTGAGCCATATTTTTCGTTCTCCGGTACGTCTTTTAAAAAACCAAAAGATCCAGACATCGATCAGCTGAGAAGCGATGAAAGCGATTAAACTCCCGACGATGATCCACATACTTTGACCGAAAACGGCACTAAATTGCTCGTCGTTAACAGGACTGATTCCTTTGGCAGCCGGAATAACAATGGCCATGAATAAGATTAGAAAGGCATATGCAATCAAACAGGCGGTTATAAAGGACAGTTTTTTCACTCCTTTTTCACCAAAATACTCGTTGATCAAATCGGTTGTTAAAAAGACAATAGGCCAGGGCAGAATACCAATGCTCATGACAAATGGTCCAATCTGAATTAATTTTCCTCCAATAAGTTCGGCTACAACAGCATTCGTGATAAAGATGCCGGCCAGAATTACAAAAACAATTTCTCTGCGGTTTTTAAACATGTGGTTTGGTTAATGATGTTTCAAATTTAAACTATTTCTCTATAACTTTTTAGCGGAATTTTTAAATTAAAGGGTAGTTTTTTAGAGGGGCTCAAAGTTAAAATTTTCAAATGAATACTGATTTTTAGTTACATTTGGGATAATAAACTATTTAAAACAAATCGACGATAATGAAAAAATTAATGACAATTTTTCTCATGGGAACAACCTTATTTGCGGCTAACGCACAGACCAATCCGTTGGTTCAAAAATGGACGGGCCCCTATGGCGGAGTTCCTGCTTTTAATGAGTATAAAGTTTCGCAGTTTAAACCGGGAATTGAATTTGCTATTCAGGAAAAACTAAGCGAAATAGATGCTATTGCTAACAATCCGAAAGCACCAACTTTTGATAATACAATTGCTGCGATGGAGCGTTCAGGTGCCACAATGGACCGAATTTCTGCTGTTTACGGAATTTACAGATCTAATTTAAGCAGCCCGGAATTTAGTGCTATTGACAGAGAAATGTCTCCTAAGTTTTCGGAGTTTAGTGATAAAATCAATCAGAATAAAAAACTCTTTACAAGAATTGAAACGCTTTACAATTCTAAGGAGAGTAAAAAATTAACCAGCGAACAACAACGTCTGATCTGGTTGTATTATACAAATTTTGTTCGTCAGGGAGCAAAATTAAATGAAGCGGATAAAGAGAAAGTGGCCGCAATAAATAAGGAGCTGGCGACACTTTTTACCCGTTTTAGTCAAAACTTATTGGCGGAAGAGCAAAATCAATATGTGGAATTAAAAACAGAAAGTGATTTTGACGGACTGCCTGAAGAGGTTAAGAAAGCCGCTATTGCTGAGGCCAAAGACAGAAAACTAAATGTTTTGGGTTGTATTGCTAATACACGTTCTTCAATTGAGCCTTTCCTGACTTTTTCTACACGCAGAGATTTAAGAGAAAAAGCGTTTGATATTTTTGTAAAACGTGGTGATAATGGAAATGCGAATGATAACAATTCAACATTAGTTTCTATTTTAGAATTACGAACTAAAAAAGCTAAATTATTAGGTTTCCCAACTTTTGCGCATTGGAGTTTGTCTAACAAAATGGCAAAGGATCCTCAAAAAACTTTAGACTTAATGCTTTCTGTATGGGAACCTGCAGTTGAAAAAGTGCGTGAAGATGTAGCAGAAATGCAAAAAATCGTAGATGCAGAAGGGGGTAAATTCAAAATTCAGCCATGGGATTACCGTTATTATGCTGAAAAAGTTAGAAAAGCGAAGTACGATTTAGATCAAAATGAAGTTAAACCGTATTTACAGTTAGAAAAGTTAAGAGAAGGAATGTTTTGGGTAGCGGGCGAATTGTTTAATTTGAGTTTTAAACAAATTTCAAATGTGCCGGTGTATCACCCTGACGTTCGTGTTTGGGAAGTAAGTAATAAATTGACAGGTAAAGCAGTTGGTTTATGGTATTTTGATCCTTATGCACGTGCAGGAAAACGTTCAGGAGCCTGGATGAATGCGTATCGCAATCAGGAGAGAATGGATGGAGAGGTGTTGACGATTGTGTCTAACAACTGTAACTTTATAAAAGGAGCTCCGAACGAGCCTATTTTAATCTCCTGGGAAGATGCTTCAACTTTGTTTCATGAGTTTGGACACGCGCTTCACGGATTATGTTCAAATGTAACTTATCCAAGTTTAGCAGGAACTTCTGTAGCTCGTGATTATGTTGAGTTCCCATCTCAATTATTAGAGCATTGGTTAGCGACTCCTGAGGTGTTGAACAAGTTTGCATTACACTACAAAACGGGTGAGCCGTTGCCAAAAGCTTTGGTGGACAGAATTGAAAGAGCAGCTAATTTTGGTGAAGGTTTTTCAACTGTAGAAACTATTTCGAGTTCTTTAATCGATATGAAGCTTCATTTGGCGACTACGACTATTGATCCTCATAAATTTGAAAAAGAGATTTTAGATGCGCTTCATATGCCGTCAGAAATTGTAATGCGTCATAGAATTCCTCAATTCGGACATATTTTCTCAGGTGACGGATATTCGGCAGGATACTATAGTTATTTATGGGCTGATGTAATCAATGCAGATGCTTACGAAGCTTTTACGGAAGGAAAAGGACCTTATGATAAAGCGGTGGCAAAACGTTTGTATGAAACTATTTTCAGTGTTGGAAATACGATCGATCAGGAGAAAGCCTATGAAAACTTTAGAGGAAGAGCTCCTAAATCGGATGCTTTAATGCGTGCCAGAAATTTTCCGATTAAGAGTAAGAAGTAATAATGTAATATGTTAGATGTGAACTGTGAGATGTGGATTGTAAAATGTACATCTCACGGTTTGCATTTTACTTTTCACAGTTTACATTTCACAAATCCACAATAACATAAAAAAAGCCCGAATAAATTAATATTCGGGCTTTTTAAATATTGAAATAATATATTAACCTAAAGTAACTCTTTTGAAACCTGTAATTTCAACATTGAATCCTTTAACATAATCACCAACTTTTTTACTGTCATCTTTGATAAAGTTTTGATCTAACAAAGCTTTTTCTTGATCTAAAGTAGTGTTGTCAGAGATGAAACGTTGAACTTTTCCAGGAATAATTTTATCCCAAATTTGCTCTGGTTTACCTTCAGCTTTTAATTCAGCTTTAGCATCTTCTTCAGCTTGTTTTAAAACTTCTTCAGTTAATTGAGAGAAAGAGATGTATTTAGGAACATTTTTTAAAGTTTTTCCTAAACGTTTTGCCTCTTCATTATCTTTTTCGATTACAGCAATACGAGCAGCAAGTTCAGATTCAACGAAAGCAGGATCAAAATCTTTGTAAGATAATGTATCAGCTCCCATAGAAGCAACTTGCATAGAAACATCTTTAGTTAAAACGTCAGCGTTAGGAATTGCAGCAGAAATTGCAGTTAATGCAGCAATTTTGTTAACGTGAACATAAGATCCAACGAAAGCACCTTCTAAAATTTCAAAACCACCGATTTCGATTTTTTCACCGATAACACCAGTTTGTTCGATTAATTTTTCAGCAACAGTAATTCCGTTGAAATCTGAAGCTAAAAATTCTTCTTTAGAAGAAAAGTTAATAGCTTTTTCAACTAAATCTTTAGCTAAAGTTACGAAAGCTTCATTTTTACCTACGAAATCTGTTTCGCAGTTTAAAGTGATGATAGCTCCTTTAGTGTTGTCTGCATTGATAAAAGAAACAGCAGCTCCTTCAGAAGACTCACGGTCAGAACGGTTAGCAGCAACTTTTTGTCCTTTTTCTCTAAGGATTTGGATCGCTTTATCGAAATCTCCTTCAGCTTCAACTAAAGCTTTTTTACAGTCCATCATTCCGGCACCTGTAGATTGTCTTAATTTATTTACGTCTGCAGCAGTAATTGTTGCCATAATATTTTGAATTTTAATGTTAAAAGTAAAAATTCCATCTTCTAAATTCTAAACTCCAATTTTATTAAATTATCAACATAACGTTTTTAATTTGTGTTTGGAATTTAGAATTTAAAATTTGGAATTTAAAATTTGATTTATTCTTCAGTTGCAGGAGCAGTATCAACAGCTGGTGCAGCTTCAACAGCAGCAGCAGTTTCTTCTGTAGCTTCAGTTTCTTTTTCAGAACCTCTGTCAGAAAGACCTTCGATTACAGCAGCAGTTACTAAAGATAAAATTTTGTCAATTGATTTAGAAGCATCATCATTTGCAGGAATAACGTAATCAACCTCTCTTGGGTCAGAATTCGTATCAACCATTGCGAAAACTGGAATGTTTAATTTTTGTGCTTCTTTTATTGCGATGTGTTCAGCTTTGATATCTACTACGAACAATGCTGCAGGTAGTCTAGACATATCAGCGATTGAACCTAAGTTTTTCTCTAATTTAGCACGTAGACGATCAACTTGCAAACGCTCTTTTTTAGATAACGTCATGAAAGTACCATCTTTCTTCATTTTATCAATAGAAGACATTTTTTTAACTGCCTTTCTGATAGTAACAAAGTTAGTTAGCATTCCACCTGGCCATCTTTCAGTGATGTAAGGCATGTTTGCAGCTTTTGCTTTATCAGCAACGATGTCTTTTGCTTGTTTTTTGGTAGCTACGAATAAGATTTTTCTACCTGATGCAGCGATTTTTTTCAAAGCTTCGTTAGCTTCTTCAATTTTTGCTGCAGTTTTATATAGATTGATAATGTGAATACCATTACGCTCCATATAAATGTAAGGGGCCATATTTGGGTCCCATTTTCTAGTCATGTGTCCAAAGTGAACACCTGCTTCTAGTAAGTCTTTAACTTCTATTTTGTTTGCCATTTTTGTACTAGTTTACGTTCTGTTGATTAGCAATGTGTTTTTTTGGCTTTAGGCGCTAAGCATTAAGCTTCCGACTTCAAGACTTTTAACCCATTTAGATGCTAAACTATTTCCTACCTCGATAGGAGAGCAACAACAACTGTGTTTTTTAATTTCAATAAATAATTGATGGTGTCCTGTACCAAATGCACAAGACAGGTAAATATTAACGTTTAGAGAATTGGAATCTCTTACGAGCTTTCTTCTGACCGAATTTCTTACGTTCAACCATTCTTGGATCTCTTGTTAATAAACCTTCTGGTTTTAAGATAGCTCTGTTTTCGATGTTCACTTCACACATTACACGTGCTAATGCCATTCTTACAGCTTCTGCCTGACCAGTTGAACCACCTCCGTAAACGTTTACTTTTACATCAAAGTTACTTGCATTTTCTGTCATAGATAATGGTTGTAAAACTTTGTATTGTAAAGTTGCAGTTGGAAAGTAAGTTGCGAATTCTTTTTTGTTTACAGTGATTTTTCCTGTTCCTTCAGAAACATATACACGTGCAACAGCGGTTTTTCTTCTACCGATTTTGTGAATAACTCCCATTACTTAAGATCGTTTAGGTTAACAGTTCTAGGTTTTTGAGCTCCGTGAGTATGCTCAGCACCTACAACAACATTTAGATTTCTAAAAAGTTCAGCTCCTAATTTGTTTTTAGGTAACATTCCTTTTACAGCTTTTTCTACTAATAATGCAGGATTCTTAGATTGCAATACTTTAGCAGTTAAAGTTCTTTGTCCTCCTGGGTAACCTGTATGACGCATGTAAATTTTGTCATTCATTTTTGTACCTGTAAGGTTAATTTTTTCTGAGTTGATAACAATTACGTTATCTCCACAGTCAACGTGCGGTGTGTAACTTGGTTTGTACTTACCTCTTAAGATCATTGCAACCTTTGAAGCAAGACGACCTAAGTTATGACCCTCAGCATCAACAACAATCCACTCTTTAGTTACAGTGGCTTTGCTCGCTGAAATTGTCTTGTAGCTTAATGCGTCCATAATATTATTTTAATTAAACATTCCATCCCCAATAAAGGGGATGCAAAAGTACAATTAATTATTTTAAAACCAAATACCTGAAAAGAATATTTTATCTGCTGAAAATCAGGGCATCAGTTTTTGATTTAAAACAATTAAAAAAAACCGCCTTCACAATAACGCGAAGGCGGTTCAATATTTAGAATTGTTTTGTACTAAACAATAAATAAATTTGCAATATCAACCACTTGTTGTGTTGTAAGTGGCTCATCATAAGCTTCTGACCCTGCGGAAGCTCCAAATGCGGCGGCGGTATTAAATCCTGCCTGCACCGTAACTCCTTCGCCATTGTAAACCGCTTGAGTTGCTTCGGGCATTCCTGCTCCTCGCTCGCTATTCGAAATCCATCCTTTTAATCCTCTTAAGCGTCGTACTTCAGAAGCATGGCGGGCTTCTACGGAGTGAATTTGTAAGGCAGCAGTCAATAAATCGGGAGTTGTGATTAAATTTGCAGCCTGACCTTTGTAGGCTCTAACGCCCGTATCTTCAAAGGCTTGTGCCAATGCTAAAAAGGTTGGGTAGTCATGAAATGGATCAAAAGCGCCTCCTACGGTAAAGTCAAAAGTAGGTTTGGGAACAAAGTTCGCACTCATCGTACCTCCTAATCCTTTGATTAAAAAAGCAACGTGATCGGACTCGTGTGCTGCTATTTGTTGGAAAACTTTCAAATCGCGTCCGCCATTTTCTGATGCCGGGATTACTCCGAAATCTAATGCCATGGCATAAAATTCGTTTTCCAGGTATTCTAAAGTTAAGGCAAATTGCAAAGCTCCAATGGGAGTTGCAGGTGTCGCTGTAATGTCTTTTGCCAATGCTTTATTGGCCATTGCAGATAATCCAAAAGGGATGGATGCGTAAGCCAGTGTTTTTCCAATACTTCCAAACTGATTAAAACTGTCTCTTCTTGAACCAGTGCTTCTCATCAAGCTATCATCAGTAAACGTTTCTATAAATTTTAAAATATTCATAATTTCTAAGTTTTAGCTTGTTAAGATTAAGGTAAGTATTTGGCTGTGAATTTTGTGGTAATGAAACCTCCTGCAATAGGTAGAATTTTTGAAGGATCTTGTGCAACATCCAAACCTGTAGTTGCGTTTACAACATCATCGCCGGCAAAATCCTTAGAGTTCGGATTAATTAAGCTTCTGATGGCCGAGGCATGTCTGGCTTCTACCGAAACAATTTTTCCAGCTAAAAGCAGGTAATCAGCACTTTTAATTAATTTCCCTGCTCCGTTATAAGCAGCTACTCCGGTATCTTCGAGCGCTTTTGCGGTAGCAAGAACTTCGGTACGGCTGTTGAAATTTAAAGAACCATAATTAAAAGCTAAGGAGGGAAGCAGTTGAGAGCTTGGGTCAGGAAGCGCTCCGGTTAAAGCGGCTTTGAAAAAATCTCTGTGAATAACTTCGTGATGGTACAAGTCTGTTAATACCTGTCGTTCGATAGGATTAAAAGTGGCATTAAAGTTTGCTGCGTTTACAACCTTAGTATAAAAGTCGGCTTCCAGCTGTTCTAAAGCATACGCATAGGTTAATACTCCAAAATCACCGGATCCTAAATCAAAGACGCCGTTTCTGATTCCGGGTAACGTAGTGTCTTCCATTTCGTTATCATTGTCATTATCACTGCAACCGGCCATAATCAAACCGGCACCAACTAATGTAAGACCGCTAAGCTTAAGAAAGCTCCTTCTGTTATTCAATGAAGGGTCAACTTCATGAATTTTAACTTCGTTTTTCATAATCAAGGACTTTTAAAAGGTTAATAACATGTATTAAGGTATTAACGAAATTTTAGGACTTGCGGTTTTAGAAACGAAGCTTATTTTAGTTTTATTTAAAAAACACGCTGAAATTTTAAATAGGATCACGTGTTTTTTGTTTTATTTTAGGTAATTCTACTATATTTGTATTAATTACATAAAATTTATTTTTAAATGAAAGCTAAAGCAACTCTAAAACAAATTGCGAAGGAACTGGGTGTTTCTGTATCGACTGTTTCTAAGGCACTGAATGATAGCCCGGAGATTAGTGAGCAAACAAAGGTGAAGATTAAGGAGTATGCCAAACTCAAAAATTATAAGCCCAATGTTATTGGTTTGAATCTGAAGAATCGTAAAACCAAAACAATAGGAGTAATTATACCTAATATATTAAACTCCTTTTTTGCAAAGGTTTTTAGTGGTATCGAAAAAGTAGCAGATAAAAAAGGATATAATGTAATCACTTGTATTTCGAATGAATCTTTGGAGAAAGAAGTGCATACACTTGAAATGTTAAGCAACGGAACGATTGACGGGTTTATCTTATCAGTATCAGAAGAAGCGCAAAAATTAGAAGACTATGCTCACTTTTCGGCTATCATTGCTGATGGAACACCTATCGTGATGTTTGACAGAATAGCTGATGGGGTAGAATGTGATAAAGTGGTCGTAGACGATTTCGATTCGGCCTTAAACTCAACACAACATTTGATTGATTTAGGCTGTAAAAACATTGCACTGATTTCTTCGGTAGACAATTTAAGTGTTGGAAAATTAAGAGCCGATGGTTACTTAAAAGCGTTGAAAGACAATAATATTCCGGTAAACGAGAATATCATTCTTCGTACCGACTCAGAAGAGGATATGAAAGCTAAAATTGACGCCATTTTTGAACATAAAGTAGATGCTATTTTTGCTTTGGATGAAAATGATTCGGTGGCTGCTTTACGTGTAAGCTTGAAAAAAGGATATAAGGTTCCCGAAGATATTTCGATAATCGGTTTTGCTGATGGAATTCTGGCTTCAAGACGTTTGTCGCCAAGTTTAACGACAGTAAGTCAGCATGGAATTGAAATTGGTGAGGTGGCTGCCCGACAGTTAATCAAACGTTTAGAGGAGTCGGAAGAAGAAACCTCCGATTATGAAACAATCGTCATCAAAACAAAGTTGAAAGAACGGGAATCAACCAGAAAATCTAAATAATAAAGAAAAACCATCAGCTGAAACTGATGGTTTTTTTATGTTTAAAATAAAAGTAAAAGAATAAATATCGTTAGAAAAAATAATAGTATTCTGAATTTCTTTTGTTGTTCTGCTTTACGCAAATACCCCTCTTTTTCTAAATCCCAGGCGAATATAATTTCTATAAGTGTTTCTCCTAAATTAAATATAAAGTCAAAGATGCTATAGCTTTCTTTGGAAATTTTTAATGCCTCAAGATTTTCCTTTTTCTTTTCTATATATTTAGCCTGATCTATTAATTTAAAATTGATTTTTCGGTTGTAGAGTTCGTCAATTGCCAATTTGTATGCCTGAGGATTCCATTTTTTTGGAGCTCCTGCTATCGCCAGTAATTCTTTTGTTGTTCGGGTTTTAATAGGCGGCTTAAAATTGTCTTTCATATGAATCTGACATAAAATCTAAAATCAACACTCTGAAATCTAAAATTATTAATGTGCAGCCAGCCAGTCTTTACCCATTCCGAGTTCAACTTCTAAAGGAACGGCCATAGTAAAGGCGTTTTCCATTTCGTGTTTGATCATAGGCTGAATCTTCTCGAGTTCGTCGTTGTGAACATCGAACACAAGCTCATCATGCACCTGAAGCAGCATTTTGGATTTCCAGTTTTCTTCTTTTAGTTTTTTATGAATGTTGATCATGGCAATTTTGATCACATCGGCAGCGCTTCCCTGAATTGGTGCATTTACGGCATTTCGCTCGGCAGCACTTCTAACTACAGCATTTGCTGAATTAATGTCTTTTAGATAACGACGACGGCCCAAAATGGTTTGTACATATCCTTTTTCACGCGCAAATTCAATTTGTTCAGAAATATAAGATTTCAGTCTCGGGTAGGTTTTGTAATACGCCTCGATCAAAGCGGCGCTCTCGCTGCGGGATAACGAAGTCTGATTGCTCAGTCCGAAAGCAGAAACCCCATAGATAATTCCGAAGTTAACGGTTTTGGCGTTGCTTCTTTGTTCGCGGGAAACTTCATCCAGAGGCACATCAAAAACTTTAGCAGCGGTGGCTTTGTGAATGTCTTCTCCGTTTTTAAAAGCCGCAATCATATTTTCTTCACCACTTAAAGCGGCAATAATTCTTAATTCTATTTGCGAGTAATCGGCAGAGATTAAAGTGTAGTTTTCATCGCGTGCGACAAAAGCTTTACGAATCTGACGTCCTCTTTCAGTACGAATCGGAATGTTTTGTAAGTTCGGATTGTTAGAACTCAAACGTCCTGTAGCTGCAACGGTTTGCATATAATCGGTATGAACGCGTAATGTTTTTTTGTCTACTTGTTCCGGTAAAGCCAGTATGTAAGTACTTTGCAATTTCACCATCTGACGCCAGTCCAGAATTTGTTTTACGATAGGGTTGTCGTTGGCCAAATAAGTCAAAACCTCCTCGCCGGTTGCATATTGCCCGGTTTTGGTTTTCTTTTGCTTGGCTCCTCCAATTTTAAGTTTATCAAATAAAATATCACCCAACTGTTTCGGAGAAGCTAAGTTGAATTTTTCTCCGGCAGTTTCGTATATCTGCTGTTCTAAAGATTTGATCTCCACATCCATTTCTTTAGACATTGCATTTAAAAACTCTACATCCAGACGAATTCCTTCGGTTTCCATAGCTGCTAAAACGCTTACTAAAGGGATTTCGATTTCGTCAAACAGTTTTTTAGTCTCAGTTTTGTCTAATTCTGTAGTAAAAATTTCTTTTAACTGCAACGTAATATCAGCATCTTCGGCAGCATATTCCTTGATGTCTTCAAGTGCTACATCGCGCATTGTAATTTGATTTTTTCCTTTTTTACCAATCAGTTCTTCAATTGGTTTAGGGGCATATTTCAAATAGGTTTCTGATAAAACATCCATATTGTGACGCATGTCCGGATTGATCAGATAGTGCGCAATCATGGTATCAAAAAGTTTTCCTTTTACAGTAATGTCGTAATTGGAAAGGATTTTTAAATCGTATTTTAAATTCTGACCTATTTTTTCGATGTTTTCATTCTCAAAGAAAGGTCTGAATTTTTCAATTAAAGTCTGAGCTTCTTCCTGATTTTCCGGAAACGGAACGTAAAATGCTTTTCCTTTTTCATAAGAGAAGGCAATACCTACCAACTCGGCATGCAAAGCATCTAAACCTGTAGTTTCGGTATCAAAACAAACAGAAGTCTGGTTTTGCAGGTTTTGTAAAAGCAGTTTTATGCCAAGATCTCCCTGAATCGCCTGATAGGAGTGAGGCGTATTTTCGAGCGTATTGTAAAAAGAAGTTCGGGTTGTTTCTGTATTTTCTTCGGTAGCACCGCCTCCAAAAAGATCAAACTGATCTTCGTTTTTAGGCTGTGGTTTTTTGTATAATTTGGCATCAGAAACCGGAGCAGAAGCCGCTGATTCATTCCCGTTGCCTGTTTTAAACAAATTGTCAAACTGCTCTGCCATTCGTCTGAACTCAAGTTCCTGAAAAATAGCATCGGTTTTTTCAATATCAGGACGAACTAATTCGTAATCGTCTTCGTTAAATGTTACCGGACAGTCCAATAAAATGGTTGCCAGTTTTTTAGACAACAATCCTTTTTCTTTATTGGCCTCGATATTCTCTTTCATTTTTCCTTTTAGCTTATCAGTATTGGCTAATAGGTTTTCCATCGTTCCAAATTCTTTCAGAAGTTTTTTGGCGGTTACTTCACCCACTCCCGGAAGTCCCGGAATATTATCGGCAGCGTCACCCATCATTCCAAGGAAATCAATCACCTGTTCCGGACGCTCGATTTCAAATTTTGCCAAAACTTCAGGAACTCCCCAAATTTCAATTCCATTTCCCATACGGGCAGGTTTGTACATAAAGATATTTTCTGAAACCAATTGGGCAAAATCCTTATCCGGAGTCACCATAAAAACTTTATAATTTTCTTTCTCGGCTTGTTTGGCGATCGTTCCAATTAAATCATCGGCTTCAAAACCCGACACTTCAATAATTGGAATGTGCATGGCTTTCAATAATTCACATATATAAGGAACGGCAATTTTGATGGCTTCAGGTGTCACATCGCGATTGGCCTTGTATTCAGGGAATAATTCGTTTCGCAAATCGCTTCCGCCTTTGTCAAAAGCTACAGCCAGGTGATCCGGTTTTTCACGTTTGATCACATCTAAAAGCGAATTCATGAATCCCATGATCGCAGAGGTATCCATTCCTTTGGAGTTGATCCTTGGGTTTTTTATGAAGGCGTAGTAGCCGCGAAATATTAAAGCGTAAGCATCAAGTAAAAAAAGGCGTTTTTGTGACGACATATGTTCAGTTTATCAATTCAATTTTCAAAGTTACAAATATCGATATAATATTAGGACACAAATTAATTTGTTATTTGTTTTTCCTGATTATAGTAGGAAGGATTTAATTTTTTTTCTGTGAAGTTTAAAATAGAACTAAACCAGAAGGAAGGTTTTGTCGTAAGTAAATAAAAAACAATGTGTTATGAGAGAAAATTTATTTACACCGCGATCACTTTTTTTGATGGGATTAATGTCATTTTTAGGTGCATGTTCTAATGATGACGACAGAACTCCAATTCCACAGCCCGAACCAGAACCAATGCCTGGTACTGCCCCTCCGGTAGACTTTACCGCATTAAGTAATGATAACAAAGTTTTTTACTTTAATGCCAAAGATTTAAAAACTCCTGTTCGTTCCTATTCTATAACAGGGTTACAATCAGGCGAGAGTATCATTAGTATTGACTACAGACCAGCTACAGGCCAATTGTATGGATTGGGCTCTACCAGCAGATTATATACCATAAATGAAAGTTCGGGATTAGCAACAGCTTTAGGAACGGCATCTTTCTCTCCGGCAATTGAAGGAACATCGTCTTCTATAGATTTTAACCCCACGGTTGACAGGGTACGTCTGGTGTCTAATAACGGAAAAAATCTGAGATTGCATCCCGAACTCGGAACTGTAGCTGCAACCGACGGAAATATTAATGGGGTAGCGAATGCTCAGGTAGGAGCGATTGCTTATACCAATAGTCTTTCAGGAAGTACGACGACACAGCTTTTTGATATAGATTATGCTACGGATAAATTGTACTTGCAAAATCCCCCAAATGATGGAACTCTTCAGGAAGTAGGGAGCTTAAAGGTTGATTTTTCGGGAGTTGGAGGTTTTGATATACAGCCGGATTCGAATTTAGGAATAGCAGTAAACAATAAAAATAGCGAATCAAGATTATATACGATTAATTTAACGAATGGAGAAGCAACCTGGGTTGGGGTTTTTACACAGCAGATTGTTGAAGTAGCTTTTAAAACAAAACCTATCGCTTTCGCAACATCCGAAACAAACATTTTGTACCGATTTAATCCGGCTACAGGAACTTCAAATTCAGTTGCTCTGATAGGGATGAATTCAAGTGAGCAGGTGGTTGGTTTGGACTTCAGGCCTGCAAACGGAGCACTTTATGCCCTAACCAATCAAAGCAGACTGTTAACGATTAATTCTTCAAACGGACAGGTGACCGCTGTTGGTACTGGATTGTCTCCAACATTGTCCGGACAGAATTTTGGTTTTGATTTTAATCCAACGGTTGACAGAATACGTGTGGTAAGCAATACAGGGCAAAACCTCCGACTGCATCCGGATACAGGAGTAGTTGCGGCTACTGATGTTCTTCTTAATCCGGGGTCACCATCCGTTACAGCTGCCGCTTACACGAATAATTTTGCACAAGCTTCGACTACACAGTTATTTGTTATCGATTCCGGTACTAATAGTCTCTACCTTCAAAATCCGCCAAATAACGGAACTTTGGTGTTGGTGGGCAGTTTGGGAGTAATGACAACGGGAATGAACGGGTTTGATATAGGAGGGGCCAGTAATGAGGCGTTTGCAGTATTAACCGTTAGTGGTGTACAGTCGGTTTATAAGATTAATTTAACCACCGGTACAGCAACAAAAACAGTTGATTTTTCTCCGGCAGTTACTTCGATGACTTTAGGATTGGGCTTTTAAAAGATAGAATAAAATATACATGCGATAAAGCGACAGGATATTCCGGTCGCTTTTTTTATAAATTAAAGTTAAAATTTTAATAGGGCATGATTTCTTCATTTTGTCTTCATATTGCAGGGGTAAATTTGATCTGTAAAATAAAAGGTATTAATATAAAATTTTAGAAATCATGAGAAATTTATTGATGTTGCTAGTGGCAGTTTTAGGAACAAGTGTTATGGTAAGTGCATTTCCAGCTAAAGGTATTAAACCGGCTCCGGCTAAAGAAGTAAAAGCGACAAAACACCCTAAGCATAAAATGGATAAAAAAGCGAAAGCAGTAAAAACTGCAGCGCCAAAAGCAGAAGCTCCAAAAGACAAAAAATAAGACAATAAAAGTGTAAAACAAAAGAACTATTTAAAACAAAAGTTATGAAAAATCTAATGATGTTACTCGTGGCAGTTTTGGGAACAAGTGTAATGGTTAGCGCGCAAACAGCTCCGGCAAAGCCAACTCCTGTAAAAGAAGTAAAAGCAACTAAGCACCACAAAAACAAAGCCGATAAAAAAATGAAAGCGGAAAAAAGCGAAGCTCCAAAAGCAGAAACAACTAAAATGAAGTAGTAAAAATTGTTTTCGTTTTGCTTACGGAAAATTGTAAACGAGGCAAAACAGAAGTAATGATTATGGAGAATGAGGTTGAAGAGAGCTGGTAAAGAAATTTACTGGCTTTTTTTATTCGTTAAATTTTTTAATAATGCGCAACGATGCTTTTTATAATTGCTTAAATTTAGTTGCGCTTAAAAGCTGTATTATGAATATTTTAATTGTTGAAGATACTAAAGAACTTGCGGTAGAAGTTTATGATTTTCTGTGTAATGCAGGTTACGTTTGTAAAATTGTTCACAATTGTGGTGACGCTTTAGAAGAAGTAAACAGCAACGATTACGACGCTATGCTGCTGGATCTTGGTTTGCCTGACGGAGATGGATTTGAAGTGCTGAAAACCGTTCGGAAAACCAAATCGAAAATGGCTGTTATTGTGCTTACTGCCCGCGGTGAACTCGATGACAGAATAAACGGTTTGCATTTGGGTGCCGATGATTATCTGACAAAACCGTTTGCGCTCACCGAACTTAGTGCGCGATTGTTTGCCGTCATTCGCAGGATGCATGGTTTTACTTTGAACAATTTAAGCATTCATGGTTTTTTACTGCAGCTTCAGGATTACAAAGTAAGTTATAATGAAACGCCTATCAATCTCACCAAAAAGGAGTTTGATATTTTTCAATATTTGGTTCTCAATAAAAACAGAGTCATTACCCGATTGCAATTGACAGAGCATATTTGGGGAGACATTCTCGAGGTCAATTCCGATTCTAATTTTATTGATGTTCATGTTCGGAACCTTCGAAAAAAACTGGACAAACATACCGAAATTGACTGGTTTGAAACGGTCAGAAATGTTGGGTATCGTATAAACGAATAAAGAATAACGACTGTGAAAATAAAACATCAACTGGCTATTTTTAATGCGCTGACAAGACTGTTGGTTATTTTAATTTTATGGCTGATGCTGCCTATTTTGGTTGAAAATGTGGTGTACCGACATATTAATAACGGCCTGCTCGAAAAGAAACAGAAGTTTATCGAACATTTGAATCAGAATGAGATTGATGATTTTATGGAGAATTCAGGAGATTCGACTGAAACCTACTCGCAGTTTTCAACCCTTCACAGTGAGTTTCTGGTACTTTCAAAGTCTTCAGTGAAACCCGATCAGAAAAAGCCTGTTTTTAGTAATGACTATCGGATTATCGAAGGAGAAGAGAACGAATACCGAATTTTGCAGTATCATTTTACTTATGGAAATCAGGATTATCAGCTCGAAATTGGAAGCAGTTTGGGGGAAGTAAAAGACCTTACTTTTATCATTCGCTTTTTTATCATAATTGTTTTTGTGGTTATATTGCTGATTACTTTTTTAGCGGATACTTTTTACATCGAATATTTACTCAAGCCTTTTTATAAAATTATTGACACTAAAATAAGGCGGGTCAATGAGCCTGAAGCCTTTGATCATACCCCAATAAAAGCCAGATCACGGGATTTCAGAGAGCTTGATTTTGTTTTAAATCAGATGATGGACCGTATTGCGGAGCTTTTTAAAAAAGAGAAACAGTTTATTTCAAATGTTTCGCACGAGCTTCTAACGCCAATTGCTCTGCTTAAAAGCAAGTTTGAGAACTTATTGCAAAACGAATCTCTGGATGATAATGCATTTGATAAAATTGCAGGGTCGTTGAAAACATTAGACATGCTCAAAAAAATCATCAACAATTTATTGCTGATTTCCAGAATAGAGAACAATCAGTATGAAGCCATCGAGCATATCAATTTTCATGAGATTGTAGATGATCTGCACGAGGATTTGCAGGACCGAATTGAGGACAGGGAAATTCAGTTTCTGAATAAGATGCAGCATCATTATGTCTTCACAGGAAATAAAACGCTGATTCATATTCTCATTTACAACTTGGTGACCAATGCTATAAAATACAATAAACCACAGGGCAGTATTACGATAACGGACGGTTTCAACCAGCCTAACTATTTTATTTCGATAACAGATTCCGGTGTTGGAATGAATGATTCTCAAATCGAACAGATCTTCAACAGGTTTGCCAGAATCAGTTCAGATCAGGACGGTCAGGGCTTGGGGCTTGCTATTGCCGAAAGTATCGCTTCTTTTCATCATATCGAAATTAAGGTGACTTCTGTAGTAAATGCAGGAACCACTTTTACCTTGTTGTTTCCGGAAACGGGAAAACACAATTAAAAGTTAATTTTTTCAGAAGACCCCAATCTTCATTTAATCTTCATTTTCCGATTCTATCTTTGAGGTATAATAAATGAAGATATTAATAATCATAAAAACTAAAATCATGAGAAAATTAGTAATGTTAGCAGTAGCTGTTTTAGGAACAACTGCAATGGTAAGCGCGCAAACAACCCCAGCAAAATCAGCCCCTGTAAAAGAAGCAAAAGCGCCTAAAAAAGACAAAAAAGCGGATAAAAAAGCGAAAAAAGAAGCAGCAGCTAAACCCGAAGCAGCAAAAGCTCAAAAATAAAACAACATAGTTTACTGTGGTAGACCTGTTGTGGATTATAAAAGGTTTTAAAAAATTTGGTAGAAAAAAAGCTGATAGAGAAATCTGTCAGCTTTTTGTTATTAGCAGCGTTAAATTTTTGATAATAAAAAGCCATACAATTTTCATTCTTTGTTACTTTGCTTAAAACTATAAATAATGATCCTTAAGTTTCTAATTCTTTGCGCTCTTCTTCTATTTATTGAGTTCTATGCGTATCAGGCCTTTCGCACTTTGATCAAATTAAGATGGGTGTTGGTAGGGTATCAAATTATAAGTTTACTGCTTTTAATTTTTATCATGTATTCTTTTTCACAGGTTGACCGCTCCGTTGGACAAACGAGACAGTTTATGTTTACGACCGGTTTGATGCTGTTGGTTTATGTGCCAAAAATTGTACTGACACTAATCATGTTTGGCGAAGACATTTTTAGATTGGGAGCAGGAATAGTAAATTATTTTGTTTACAATTCAAGCGGTTCAGAGGCTATTCCGTCAAGGCGAAAATTCATCAGTCAGATTGGTTTGGGATTGGCAGCAGTTCCTTTTCTGTCTTTGATTTATGGAATTTTTGAAGGGAAATATAACTTTAAAGTAATCAAACAAACCATCTTTTTCCCGGATCTTCCGGATGCTTTTGATGGGTTTAAAATTACTCAGATTTCCGACGTTCATAGCGGAAGTTTTGACAATCCGGATAAAATCAATTATGCCATTGACCTGATCAATGCTCAGGAAGCCGATTTAATTTTGTTTACCGGAGATATTGTCAACACCCATGCTAAAGAAATGCATCCCTGGCTGGAAACCTTTAAAAGAATAAAGAATTATAAATATGGGAAATTCTCCGTTTTAGGAAACCATGATTATGGCGAATATGTAACCTGGCCTTCTGAAAAAGAAAAAGACGAGAACTTCAAAGAAATTAAGAATCTTTATGGTCAGATAGGATTCGACCTTTTGTTAAACGAACACCGATACATTCAAAAAGGTGATGACAAAATTGCACTGATTGGGGTAGAAAACTGGGGAGAGAATTTTAAAAAGGCAGGAGATTTAAACAAAGCCTCTCAGAATGTCACTCAGGACGATTTTAAAGTGGTGATGAGCCATGATCCGACGCACTGGGAATACGAAATTAAAAATCATCCGAAAAAGTTTCATTTAACACTGTCAGGACATACACATGGCATGCAATTTGGGATAGAAATTCCGGGTTATTTTAAATGGAGCCTTGCGCAGTATATCTATAAGCAGTGGGCAGGGTTGTATGAAAATGCAGGCCGATACGTTTATGTGAATCGTGGATTTGGTTTTCACGCTTATCCGGGGCGTGTAGGGATTATGCCCGAAATAACCGTGATTGAACTAAAAAAAGGGAACAATGTGGCTTAATTCGTTAAAAATGCTACATTTGTATATAATTATCTCTTTTTAAAAGATTAAAAAAGAATTAAATTTTTGGTTTTATGTCAAAATTTGGAGAACTTATAAATGCTCAAGTTCCAGTGTTGATTGATTTTTACACCGATTGGAACGAATCATCTGTATCAATGCATCCTGTAATTAAGGATGTTGCGGCTGCACTTGGCGATAAAGCCAAGGTGATCAAAATTGATGTGGATAAAAATCAGGAATTAGCAGAAGCACTACGTATTAAGGGACTTCCTACTTTAATGATTTATAAAGAAGGGCAAATGATCTGGAGACAATCCGGAGAACTTGATGCAAATACCATTATAGGAATTGTCCAGGAACAATTTAGTTTATAGAATAACGAACTTCTTAAGGATATTATTTAATGAATAATATCAAATGTATACCCATTCTCTTTTAAAAAATGTAACGTTTTAGGCAGGGCAAATTTTAAATTTGGTGATGCTTTTATACTGTCATGGAATACAATTACACTTCCTGATTTTACATTTTTAGTTACATTTTCAAGACATTTCTCGGGAGTAATACTCTGATCGAAATCGGCGCTTAAAACGTCCCACATGATGATTTTGTACCCTAATTTTCTCAGGATTTTAGATTGTGCTTTTTTGATTTTCCCGTAGGGCGGGCGAAAGATAAGGTTGCACGTTTTTTCCTCTTTCAGAACGGCAGCGCAATGTTGCACATTTTGAATATAGTCATCGGTGTGGCTTTTCCAGCCATTAACGTGATTCATGGTATGGTTGCCAATGGAATGCCCTTCTGTGATTAATTTTTCAAACAAAGACAAGTTGGCTTTGATGTTTTTTCCAATACAGAAGAAAGTAGCTTTTGCATCAAACTTCTTTAATTCAGATAAAACCCAGTCTGTAATCTCCGGAGTTGGGCCATCGTCAAAGGTGAGGTATATTTTCTTTTCGTTGTTTGGAATGTCCCAACAGTACTTAGAAAATACCCTTTTGATGAATGAATTTGTTTTTACCCAGTAAAAGCTCATTGTGTAGTGATTTACAGATATGTAAAATTAAAAAATGCAGCGCTACTAATCAAGCTGCGCTGCATTTTTTTAATTGCTATGTTTTTCGTATCTTATTCTTTTTCTCTTCCAAAGCGTTCGAAAACATTTACATAAGTATTAAAAGTTACTTTATGTTTTTCGTAAAAAGCAAGATCCTTGTTCTCTTTCATCACTTGTAATAAGCTTCTGTAGCGCTCGATGTCTGTAATGATATCAATCGCTAAGTCGGTTTGATCACCAGGCGTCAGAGTGGCATAATAGTTTAGTTCTTCTTTGTATTTCTGAACCAACTGGTTAAGCAAATCATGTGCTTTGGCAGTTTCTCCTACTTTGTAATATCCTCCTGCGAAAGGTTCTACTAAAGAGTAATAACCAAATTTGTCTACAGGCATTTTTGTCATGGCCAGTTCGATCACTTTTTTCGCTTTATCGGTTTTGCCTTCAACAATAAGCTGATTCATTAAACGGGATAAATTGGTACGGTAGGTGATGCTGTTTCTTCTGGTTTCAGGATCATGGTAAATGTTACCATTGCTGTTACCCCAGTCCCATTTCATTACAATATCGTAAGTTTTGTCAGCATCCATTTGTCCCATATCCATTGGACCTCCGTCTTTTGAAGGTACATTTTTAATAGGAACTAATTTGTAAACCATTCCGTCCAGCTGCAAATAGTCTTTTAACCATAAATAGTCTTCATCGTCAAAAGCGCCTCCGCTAAAATAAATTGGTCTTTTCCAATTGTTATTAGCCAGGATGTCCAGCATCATTAAACGGTTTTTGTACAAGGCACTTCCTTTGATGTCAATATCCATATAAGAAACGATAGAATCGTTGTATTTTGGATTAACGACTTTGTTTTTGATGATGACATTTTTGTCTATAGGAACTCTGATTTTGTTCGTAGGATAAAAATGAATCGTTTGTCCGTTTTGTAAACCTACAGTTGATTTTGGATTTTTAATAAAATCAATAAAGTCCTTGATGTTCCAGCGGGTATCAATTTTAGGAATATGCGCTACATAATCCAATTTGTCACCCACATATTGATCGTGTGTAAAAGAAATTGGCAACGGATCAGACTCGTATGCTTTTGCTTTCATTTGATCGATATACCAGTCGGTCATAAACAGGCTGGTGTTTACGATTTTAACATCCGTTCTGATGTGTTCAATTTCCTGAGCATACCAAAGCGGGAAGGTATCGTTGTCTCCAATGGTAAATAAAATTGCATTTTTGTCGCAGGAGTTCAAATAAGCTTTTGCCATTGCAACAGCCGTGTATCTTCCTGAACGGTCGTGATCGTCCCAGTTTTGAGAAGCCATTAAAATAGGTGCGGCTAGTAAACTTGCAGCAATAATAACCGGGCCGGCAATTTTAGGGGCAACATATTTCTGGATGCTTTCGTAGAGCGAATAAACGCCAAATCCAATCCAGATGGCAAACACATAAAAAGAGCCTACTAAGGCATAATCTCTTTCACGAGGCTCAAAAGGTCTCTCGTTTAAGTATATTTTTAAAGCAATTCCGGTAAATAAGAATAAAGCTAAAAGAACATAGAAGCTTTTTAAGTCTTTATTGGCATGGTACATTAACCCGATAAGTCCCAAAATAAACGGCAAGAAGTAATAAACGTTTCTTCCTTTGTTGTTGGTTACATCAGCAGGTAAATTGTCCTGAGAGCCAAGGTGTAAAGAGTCAAGGGCTTTGATTCCGCTAATCCAGTTTCCGTCAATATTGTCGTATTTTCCTTGATTGTCACTCTGACGTCCAACGAAATTCCACATCAAATATCTCCAGTACATATATCCAAATTGGTATTCGAACATGAAGCTAAAATTGTCTACAGCAGTTGGCTTCTCGATGATTAGATAGTCACCATAGCTTCTTAAGAATTTTACGTAACCTTCGTTGTCAATTTGTTTTTGAGCATACGCTTTTCTGAATTCTGAAACTGTTTTTTCAACTTCATTACGCAATTGTGCGGTAGCTTTGTTGTATTCCTCTTCGCTTAACTGACTGGCATCGATTCCGTATTTCCCTAAATCCTGCTCGTAGTCATAATTTGGGTTAATTTTGAATTGAGGAGGGTTAGTGAAATTGATATAGTTTTGAATGTGCCCTGTTTCGGTACTCCACATTCTAGGCAGAATCGTTTTTTGATTGTCGTCTGAATTTTGTTGAGCGTTTTTGTAATTATTGGTAATGATATATTTACCGTTTTATAATCTCTTTCGTAGTTAGGAGCTTTATCTGAATACGGATTTTTAGCATCAAGACCTGCAAAAACTTCGGTGTACTGAGGGCCATAAAACAACGGATTTACACCGTACTGTTCACGATTGTAGTAAGCAAGTACTTCGGCAGCATCAGACGGTTTATTTTCGTTAATTACAGTATTGGCATTCGCACGAACAGGAAGCATGATCCAGGTAGAGAATCCGATTAAAATAAATAGAACACAAAGAATAACCGTATTGTAAAAAATCAATCCTTTTTGTTTGGTGAATTTTAATCCAAAATAGAAGAAAGCGATTAGAATAAGCGTTACAAAAATAGTTCCTGAGTTAAAAGGCAGTCCAAAACTATTTACCATGAAAACTTCAGTATCTGCAAAGGCTGCCATAGTTAATGGTAAAAGCAATTTGAAGATGAAAAGCAAAACACCAATTACCACAACATTGGCAATAAGGAAGTTTTTGATCGTAACTTTTTCGTAATGTTTGAAATAATAAAGGAATCCGATAGAAGGAATGGTTAATAAAGCCATAAAGTGAACTCCAAACGAAAGTCCGATAACAAGAGAGATGATTAAAAGCCATTTGTTTCCTTTTGGCTGGTCCATATCCTGCTCCCAACGCAAACCAAGCCAGAAAAGCAAGGCAATTAATAAGGAGGCCATGGCATAAACTTCGGCTTCAACGGCATTAAACCAGAAACTGTCAGAGAAAGTATAGGCAAGGGCTCCAACAAATGAACTTCCTAAAATAACAATTGAATTGTTTTGGTCGATTTCGGCAAAACGCCCTACAATTTTTTTCAAAATCATAGAAGAAGACCAAAACATAAACAGGATCGTAAAGGCACTTGAGAAAACCGACATCATATTAACCATTACCGCTACATGTTGTGCATCTGTCGCAAACATCGCGAAAAAAGCACCCATCATTTGAAATAAAGGAGCTCCGGGTGGGTGGCCTACTTCCAGTTTAGCTGCGGTGGCGATATACTCTCCGCAATCCCAAAAACTCATAGTAGGTTCAACGGTTAAGGTATAGGTAATTAAAGCGATTGCAAATGCAAACCAACCAACAATAGTATTCCATTTATTGAAATTGAATTGTGCCATATTTAGGTGTTAAAATTTTGTAATTTTTCTATCGTACAAAGAAAATGTTTTTTTGTTTAAAGAAACGAGCATTAACAAAAAAAACTGTAAAAGTATTTGTTTGAAGTAAGGTGTTGTTTGTGAAATACTTGTGCAAACGTTACGGATTTTGAAGAAAAAAAAACAGCAAAAAATGATTTTTTTTCTTCAAAAAGCTTGTGCGAACTAAAAAAAGCTTTAAATTTGCACTCGCTTAACCGCTTTTACTGGTCTATGGTGTAATGGTAACACAACTGTTTTTGGTGCAGTCTTTCTAGGTTCGAGTCCTAGTAGACCAACGTAAAGCCTCTCATTCGAGAGGCTTTTTTTATGCCCTGATGTTTCGGTCCGTTTTAAGATGTGGGCAAAAGTTGGGGTTTAGAAAAAAATAAGCAAGAGGGTAAAAATAAATCTGGGTTTCTTGTTGTTTTGAGCAAGAAGCTGACTTTGTGAGGTTTGTGTGGGTTTTTGAGGTGAAAAGGAAAGCGGGAGAGTGGAAAAAGGTGTAGTAGTACGATTCGCTAATTCTTAAATATTCATTTTTTGTTAAAAAAAGTTTGCGTAAACTAAAAAAAGTTTTAATTTTGCACTCGCTTAATCGCACTGCTGGTCTATGGTGTAATGGTAACACAACTGTTTTTGGTGCAGTCTTTCTAGGTTCGAGTCCTAGTAGACCAACATAAAAAGCCTCTCATTCGAGAGGCTTTTTTTTATGCTTTAGTTTTTCTGAAAGTGCCGGATTGTAAAATTTGTCAGCTGGACTCTTTTAGATTTTGAATGTAAGTACTGGTCTGATCGCGTGATTGACTAATCCTTCGCTAATGCTTCCGTTGAAAAAGTGTGCAAAACCGGTTCTTCCGTGTGTGCACATTCCGATGATGTCGGCATTAATGCTGTTGGCGAAATTGATGATTCCTTTTTCGATGTTGGTGTCGTTGTAGATTTGAGCCGTGTAATTGTTGAGATCAAATTTGGAGACAAAAGCATCTATGGTTTGCTGAACTTCGTGAGTGGGTTTGAAGCTGTTGGGAGTGCAGATGGTGACTAAGTGTATTTTTGAATCGAAAATTTTGGTTAATTTCAGGAATTTTTCAAAAGGTTTTTTGGCTTCCTCTGAGAAATCTGAAGCGAAAACAATATCGGAAGCGCTAAAATTGGTGATGTTTTTTTTGATTACCAGGACTGGGGTTTCGGAATTTCGAACTACTTTTTCGGTATTGGAGCCAATTAAGAGTTCTTCGATGCCGGATGATCCGTGTGATCCCATTATAATTAAATCAATTTCGTATTCTTTGCTTACCTGAGTGATGCCGTGAATCGGTTTGTCTATTTTTACAATTTCGGTAACCGGAATCCCGTCCAGATAAGGTTTCGAGGAAATTTGATCGAGCATTTCGTTGGCTTTTTTCATAAAAAGCATGGTTTCCGGAATGCTTGTACCGCCCAGAACTGCGTCGTTCATTTGGCTTGGTAATTCGAGCATGTGTAAAATGATAATCTCAGAATTGTTTTTCTTTGCAATCTGAGAAGCGACTTTTAAAGCGTCTTCCGCATGTTCGGAGAAGTCGGTAGGAACTAGGATTCGTTTCATGGTGTTTTAGGGCTTGAATAGTTAAAAATCGATTATTTTTATGTATTTATAAAGATAAGAAATATTTTTAGGGCAATCTATTTATTTTGATTTATAAAAAAAACACTATATTTGCACCGTTATTTATTAAAATCTAAATAATGAGGGGACTAAGTGTCCCCTCTTTTTATAAAATTATGACATTTAAAGAAAAAGTAAACGGATTAATTACAGAAGCACTTCTGGAAAAGCCATCGATCTTTTTGATTGATCTGGCTGTGTCAGACTCTTTTAAGGTTAGTGTTGGTTTAGATGGTGATAATGGAGTGGCGCTGCAGGATTGTATTGATGTAAGTCGTGCAATCGAGAATAATCTGGATCGTGAAGAGCAGGATTTTTCGCTTGAAGTAGCCTCTGTTGGAGTAGGGTCACCTTTGAAAATGACAAGACAATACATCAAAAATATTGGTAGAACGTTGATTGTTACTACAAATACTGAAAAAATTGAAGCAGAATTGGTGGAAGCTAACGATGTTTTTATAATTTTGTCTTGGAAAGCAAGAGAACCGAAAAAAGTAGGAAAAGGAAAAGAAACAGTTCAAAAAGAGCAACAAATACCTTATACAGAAATTAAAGAGGCAATTGTTACAGTAACATTTTAATTAAAGAATTCGCATGGAAAATTTAGCATTAATCGATTCATTCTCAGAGTTTAAAGATAATAAACTTATTGATCGTGTAACGCTTATGGCAATTTTAGAGGACGTGTTTAGAAATGCATTGAAGAAAAAATACGGTTCTGATGATAACTTCGACATCATTATAAATCCTGATAAAGGAGATATGGAGATCTGGAGAAGAAGAGTAATTGTTGCTGATGAGGATCTGGATTTTGAAAACGAAGAGATTACTTTAACTGAAGCAAGAATGATTGAAGCTGATTTTGAAATCGGTGAAGAGGTTTCTGAAGAGGTAAAATTGATTGATTTAGGAAGAAGAGCTATTTTGGCTTTGCGTCAAAACTTAATATCTAAAATTCACGAACACGATAATACAAATCTTTACAAGCAATTTAAAGATATTATCGGTGATATTTATACTGCCGAAGTACACCACGTACGTCCAAGAGTTGTAATTTTGGTCGATGATGAAGGAAATGAGATTGTGCTTCCAAAAGAAAAACAAATTCCATCTGACTTTTTCCGTAAAGGAGATAATGTTCGTGGAATTATTGAAAGCGTTGAATTGAAAGGAAACAAACCTCAAATTATCATGTCAAGAACTTCTGAGAAGTTTTTGGAGAAATTGTTTGAGCAGGAAATTCCTGAAGTATTCGACGGTTTAATTACAGTGAAAAATGTAGTGCGTATCCCGGGTGAAAAAGCAAAAGTAGCGGTAGATTCTTACGATGACAGAATTGATCCGGTTGGAGCTTGTGTGGGTATGAAAGGATCTCGTATTCACGGAATCGTTCGTGAGTTAGGAAACGAAAACATTGATGTAATTAACTATACAAACAATATTCAATTGTTTATTACAAGAGCCTTGAGTCCTGCTAAAGTTTCGTCTATCAAAATTGACGAAGAAAATAAAAGAGCTGAAGTTTTCTTGAAGTTAGAAGAAGTTTCTAAAGCAATTGGTAGAGGAGGTCATAATATAAAATTAGCAGGTCAGTTAACGGGTTACGAGTTAGATGTTATCAGAGAAGGTGATGTTGCTAGTGGCGAAGACGATGACGTTGAATTAACTGAGTTTTCAGATGAAATTGAAGGCTGGGTTATCGAAGAATTTGCAAAAATTGGTTTAGATACAGCTAGAAGTATCTTAAAGCAAGAAGTAGAAGATTTAGTAAGAAGAACAGATTTAGAAGAGGAAACGATTCTTGATGTTATGAAAATACTAAAAGAAGAGTTTGATAGCTAGTTATCTGCTCTAACAACACAACGAAAAAGGTAATAATAAAAAGGTTATATGTCTGAAGAGAGAGTAATAAGAATAAACAAGGTTTTAAGGGAATTAAATATTTCGTTAGAAAGAGCTGTTGATTATCTAAAAGATAAGGGAATTGCTATTGATGCAAATCCAAATGCAAAAATTTCTGATAGCGAATTTAATATCCTACAAAGCCAATTTGCGGGCGATAAGGGGAATAAGGAAGCTTCTAAAGAGGTAGGAGAAGAGAAAAGAAAAGAGAAAGAAGCATTACGTGTTGAACGTGAGAAAGAAATTGAGGACAAACGCAGACAAGACGAGGAGCGCCAAAAACAACAGGAAGTTATAAAAGCGAGAGCCGTTGTAACAGGACCTGTTCAAGTAGGTAAAATTGATTTAAACCCGAAGAAACCTGCAGTTGTTTCTACTCCTGTTGAGGAACCAGTGAAAGCTGAAGAACCAAAAGTAGTTGTTACTCCAACTCAGCCAGAAAAACCTGTTCAAAAAGAAATTGTACAGCCAGAGCCTGTAGTTGCTCCTGTAGTTTCTGAAGAGAAAAAGGTAGAAAAACCTATTATTACAGAGAAAAAAGAAGTAAAAGTAGAGGCTCCAAAAGTAGCGCAGGAACCTGTTGTTTCAACTGATCCTACGACTGCGGAGGAAACCATTACTACACAATATCAAAAATTATCTGGAACTACTCTTACCGGGCAAACCATTGACTTGTCTCAATTTAACAAGCCTAAAAAGAAGAAAGAAGATCCAAAGATCACTCCTAATAAACCAGGAGCTCCGGGAGCCGGAAATAACGCTAACAAAAATAAGCGTAAAAGAATCGCTCCTAAACCGGGAACTCCGGGTGCACCAAAACCTGCAACAGGTAATGCGCCGGGAACTCCAAATCCTAATAAAATTACACCAAATACTGGTGGTGGAGGTTTTAATGCTAACAGAAGTGCAAGACCTGGTTTCGTAAAAGGAAACCGTCCTGCGATTGTAGCAAAAGTAGAGCCTACTGAAGAGGAAGTAAAAAACCAAATTAGAGAAACTCTTGAAAAACTTCAAGGTAAAGGTGGAAAATCTAAAGCGGCTAAATACAGAAGAGATAAAAGAGAAACGCACCGTCAGAAATCTGATGACGAGCAAAGAGCACTTGACGAAGGAAGTAAAACAATTAAAGTTACTGAGTTTGTTACTGTAGGTGAAATTGCAATCATGATGGATGTGCCGATTACTAAAGTAATTGGAACTTGTATGTCACTTGGTATCATGGTAACCATGAACCAGCGTTTAGATGCTGAAACTTTAACTATCGTAGCTGACGAGTTTGGTTATGAAGTAGAGTTTATCACAGTTGATATCGAAGAAGCTATCGAGGTAGTGGAAGATAAAGAAGAAGACTTAGTGGTTAGAGCACCGATTGTTACTGTAATGGGTCACGTCGATCACGGTAAGACCTCTTTACTGGATTATATCCGTAAAGAAAATGTTATTGCCGGAGAGTCAGGAGGTATTACACAGCACATTGGAGCTTACGGTGTAACTTTAGATAATGGTCAGAAAATCGCATTTTTAGATACTCCGGGTCACGAGGCGTTTACCGCGATGCGTGCACGTGGAGCTCAAGTTACCGATATCGCTATTATTGTTGTTGCTGCGGATGATGATATCATGCCACAAACAAAAGAAGCAATTTCTCATGCACAAGCGGCGGGAGTTCCAATTATATTTGCAATCAATAAAATTGATAAACCAAATGCTAATGTTGAGAAAATCAAAGAGCGTTTGGCTAGTATGAACTTACTTGTTGAAGATTGGGGTGGAAAAATTCAATCACATGATATTTCTGCAAAAGTTGGAACAGGTGTAAAAGAATTATTAGAGAAAGTTTTATTAGAAGCGGAAATCTTAGATTTAAAATCGAATCCAAACAAAGCGGCTCAAGGAACAGTTGTTGAGGCGTTCTTAGATAAAGGAAAAGGATATGTTTCTACCATTTTAGTTCAACATGGAACTTTAAAAGTAGGGGATTATATGTTGGCAGGTAAGCATCATGGTAAAATTAAAGCTATGCATGACGAACGTGGACATATAGTTAAAGAAGCTGGACCTTCGACTCCGGTATCTGTTTTAGGTCTTGACGGAGCTGCAACTGCGGGTGATAAGTTTAACGTTTTTGAAGACGAAAAAGAAGCAAAACAAATTGCGTCTAAACGTTCTCAATTAATGCGTGAACAATCGGTACGTACACAACGTCATATTACATTGGATGAAATTGGACGTCGTATTGCTCTTGGTCAGTTTAAAGAATTGAACGTAATCCTTAAAGGAGACGTTGATGGATCTGTTGAAGCATTATCAGATTCGTTCTCTAAATTGTCTACAGAAGAAATTCAAATTAATATCATTCATAAAGGTGTTGGAGCAATTACTGAAACCGATGTTATGTTGGCTTCTGCTTCTGATGCGATCATTATCGGATTTAACGTTCGTCCTGCAGGAAATGCGAGACAGCTTGCTGATAAAGAAGAAATCGATATCCGTTACTACTCTATTATCTACGCTGCAATCGATGACTTGAAAGATGCAATGGAAGGAATGTTAGCTCCTGAGATGAAAGAAGAAATTTTAGGAACTGCTGAAATTCGTGAGATTTTCAAAATTTCTAAAGTGGGTTCAATCGCTGGTTGTATGGTGATGGATGGTAAAATCATGAGATCTTCTAAAATTAGAGTGATCAGAGACGGAGTAGTGGTGCATACAGGTGAACTTGTAGCATTGAAACGTTTCAAAGATGATGTGAAAGAAGTTTCTAAAGGATACGATTGTGGTATTCAGATTAAAGGATACAATGACATTGAAGAAAGAGATGTTATTGAGGCTTACCATGAAGTAGCAATCAAAAAGAAATTGAAATAATATTCGATACTTATATACTAAAGTCCCAACGAGAGTTGGGACTTTTTTTTGTGAATATATTTTAAAGAAAAGTGGAAACATCCGATGTGATTTCTGACTTAAATAATTATTTCGTTTATTTCAATTTTAATATTATTTTTGATTAAAAATATTTGATTATGAAACAACTTATATACACAGTACTTCTTTCTTTGAGTTTTTCTACACTATCTTTTGCTCAGGAAGCAGTTGAAAAAGCTGCTCCGCCGGCAGGCAATGCAGTAGTGGGAGATTATTATGGTGCCGATGTTTCTAAGACTTCGGAAACTAAAGCGATCACGGTCGAGAAGTTAAAAAGTGAATTGGAAAAGACGAGTAAAGCGGAAAACATCTCGGTAAAAGGAGTGGTGACGGATGTGTGTCCGAAAAAAGGCTGCTGGGTTACGGTGAAAACAGAAGACGGTTCTCCGTTTTTTGTAAAAATGAAAGACTATGCTTTTTTCGTGCCAACAGCATTAAAAGGAAAAAGTATTGTACTGGAAGGTACGGCCGAGAAGAAAATTACTTCTGTCGAAGAGTTGAAGCATTATGCTAAAGATGCCAAAAAAACAAAAGCAGAAATAGATGCGATTACCAAGCCAAAAGCAGAAATACGATTTATGGCGGATGGAATTAAAGTGGTGAATTAAAAGGCCTTTTTGATTTACAATTCGATATTTAAATTTTAAAGTCTCAACGAAAGTTGGGACTTTTTTATTGGAGTAAAATTCAAAACGGCATTTGCAGATCAGGGCAAAGTGATTCGGGATGAAATTCTAGAGATTGGTTGTTATTGTGTTTTAATTCATAAAATGAAACAGAAAGACAGCATATTTAGGAGGGTTCAGTTTTGGGGGAATTGATTTCTTTGTAGGATTATTTTTTATTTTTGTGATGTTGAATATATCTGTATGGATTATATATTTTGTATGAGACTGAAACTATTTCATATGATGACCGGTTTTTGGGGTAAAAGATTCAAGTCTGGGAGAGTTATGCATAAGTTTACAAATGTGGAAGAGATGAGAATGGTGATGCCGGATTTGCTGCAGGGTTATCTTTTGGATGAAGAAATGCCGAATAGTTTGCTGCTGTTGACTCCGCCTCCTGAACCCGCTTCTGATACTTTCAAATTTGATTTGGAGCACGCCAGAAGAGTGTCAAAATCTAAAGATCAGATTCGTTTTTTGCAGGCGGTTAGTGATGCCAATTTGTCTTTTCCGCATGCGGTCAGATCGTTTGAGGCTGTTTTAGGAATTGATATTGATGAGCTGCTTACGCCAAAGCTGTATATCCTTATGCGTCGGGTGATGACAGATGCAGGATTGTCGACGTATACAGCAAAGAATTTTTACAATCGCGAACGGCCTTTTGTAGTGAACAAACAAAAAACCTGCACTCCTGAAAAGGAAGATGTCTTACGAAAAGTGGGGTCTTTTCCGTCAGGACATGCTGCGGTAGGCTGGGCGTGGGCTTTGGTTTTTAGTGAAATCTTTCCCGATAGAGAAGAGGCGATTCTTGAACGGGGTCATGATTTTGGCGAAAGCCGGGTGGTTTGTAATGCACACTGGTATAGCGACGTCGTGAAAGGCAGGGAAATGGGAAGGGCAACGGTGGATTGTCTTCGTGCCAATACAGCTTTTAATGCCGATTTAGTGATGGCTAAAGAAGAAGTGTTTCAGCTTTTGAAAAACAAGGAAAGCTAAGAGGGAATTAACTTCTAAAACGGATGTTTTTGAAGTTGGATAAGGGATACAAAAAAAAGGCAATTTCGATTGAAATTGCCTTTTTTTTGTGCTGTTTTGTTTTGAATTGGAGATTACTTCCCGGGCTTTAGTAAAAACACACTTTTGTATCTCTTTTTGATGTCTGCCAGGTTCTTTTCAGCTTCTATTCGGGTCTTGAAATTCCCTACAATTACTTTGTAGTTGGGCGTATTGAAGATTATGGTCCCGTCTATAGTGTTGTATTCTCTTTTGAAATCCGATAACGTTTTCTTTGCTTCTTCGCTTTTACCGCTGAAGATTTGGATTTTGTAAGTATCGTTTGTACTTATTGCTGTGTTAATTTTGCGTTTGTCGTTCAATAATTGCTCGAATTTAGGATCCTGATTTAGTGTTAAATTTTGATCCTGAGCATGAATATTATAAGCTAAAGTGAACATTGTTAGGGTGAAGAAAACTCTTTTCGAAGGGGTTAAAATTCTCATAATGTGATGGTTTTTGAGCAAAAATACTATTTAAAATTAGTATGTGAAAATTTGATATTATTTAGAATTGATATAAATTGATATTTAAGACTATTTTAAGGTTTTGAGAATAACACATAAGTCGTATTTTTGTGCAAGTTTTAAAAGAAGGTATTAGTTTTTCGTTGATTTACTACAGAAAAAATCATACCAAAAATTAGTAGATAATTATTATACTATATGAAAAAGGTGGGTAACCATAATTCGATCTCAAGAAAATTGCTGCTTAGCTTATCGCTAACGCTGCTTTTCTCCCTAACTTCATTTGCTCAAGATCCTGCTGCTCCTGCGGCGCCTGAAGCTGCTGCTCCGGCTGCAACTGCTGGTGGTGATCCGGTAAAAGGGAAAGAACTTTTTAATGCAAATTGCGCTGCATGTCACAAATTAGATGCCAAATCAACAGGTCCTGCTTTAAGAGGAGTTGCTGGAAAGCATGACATAGCCTGGATCTACAAATGGGTTCACAACAGTTCTGACATGATTAAGTCAGGTGATCCTGTAGCAGTAAAACTTTTTGAAGAAAACAACAAGTCTGTAATGACTTCTTTTCCTCAATTATCAACAGGAGATATTGATAACATTATCGCTTATACTTCTGAGGTAAAAGCTGAGCCAGCGGTTGCTGCTGGTGGAGCTGCAACTCCTCCCGGAACAAATGTAAGCGGTGGAGGTATTTCTAATAATATTATTTTAGGTGCACTTGCACTTGTAATGGCTATCTTGGTGGTTATGTTGTTCATGGTGAACAAAGTATTAACTAAAGTAGCACGTAATAATGGTATTGAAGTTGCTCCTAAAGAAGCTTCAACTCCAATCTGGAAAGCATTTGCCAGAAACCAATTTTTGGTATTAGTAACTGCAATTTTCTTGCTATTGGCAAGTGGGTATTTCGTTTACGGATATCTAATGCAGGTGGGTGTGGATCAAAACTATGAGCCAATTCAGCCAATTCACTATTCTCACAAAATTCACGCTGGTGATAACGAAATCAATTGTAAATATTGCCACTCTGCTGCACGTGTGAGTAAAACTGCTGGTATTCCATCTTTAAATGTTTGTATGAACTGTCATAAAAACATCTCTGAAGTTGCTGAAACTACTGCTACTCCTGAGTACAGCAAAGCGTTTTACGATGCTCAAATCCAAAAGTTATATGATGCTGTTGGTTGGGATAAAGCAAAACAAGCTTATACCGGAAAAACGCAGCCAGTAAAATGGGTTCGTATTCACAACTTACCTGATTTTGTTTACTTCAACCACTCTCAACACGTTACTGTTGGAGGTATCGAATGTCAAACTTGTCACGGTCCTGTGGAAGAATTTGAAATCATGAAGCAATACTCTAAATTAACAATGGGATGGTGTGTTGATTGCCATAGAAAAACTGATGTTAAGATGGAAGGAAATGCCTACTATGATAAAATTCATGCTGAACTTTCTAAAAAATACGGTGTAGAGAAATTGACTGCAGCGCAAATGGGAGGTTTAGAATGCGGTAAATGCCACTATTAATCGAATTATTAAGATTTTAATATTTATATACAATGTCATCAAACAAAAAATACTGGAAAAGTGTTGAGGAACTAGAAAATAGTTCTATTGTTGAGGCGCTTAGAAATAACGAGTTTGTTGAAGAGATTCCTACAGATGAATTCTTAGGGAATGCAGATGCTTTAGCGTCATCTGGAACTTCACGTCGTGACTTTTTAAAGTACGTAGGATTTAGTACTGCGGCAGTTACACTTGCTGCGTGTGAAGGTCCTGTGCACAAGTCTATCCCTTATGTTTTACAACCAGAGCAAATCATTCCTGGTGTTGCAGATTACTATGCAACTACTGTATTTGATGGTTTTGATTTTGCTAATCTTTTGGTAAAAACTCGTGAGGGTCGTCCAATTAAAATTGAAAACAATACAATCGCTGGTGCTAAATTTGCAGCTAATGCGAGAATTCACGCATCTATCTTAGGATTGTATGATAGCGCTCGTTTAAAAGAGCCGAAAGTAGAGGGTAAACAAGCTACTTGGTCAGCTGTTGATTTAAAAATTAAATCAAGTTTAGCTGAAGCAAAAGCTAAAAACCAACAAGTGGTATTATTAACGAATACACTTGCAAGTCCATCTACTGAAAAATTAATCGCTGAATTTATTGCTAAAAATCCAAATGCTAAGCATGTTGTTTATGATGCAGTTTCTTCATCTGAGGCTTTAGATGCTTTCCAGGCAGTATATGGTCAAAGAGCTTTAGTTGATTATGATTTTTCAAAATCTAATTTAATTGTATCTGTTGGTGCTGATTTCTTAGGAGACTGGCAAGGTGGTGGATACGATAGTGGATATGCAAAAGGACGTATTCCTCAAAACGGAAAAATGTCTCGTCATTTCCAATTCGAATCAAATATGACATTATCCGGAGCAGCTGCTGATAAGCGTGTTCCAATGACTACTGCTGTTCAAAAACAGGCTTTAGTTCAAATATATAACATTATTGCAGGTGCTTCTGTTCCTGTTACTTTAGATGCTGCTTCTAAAGCTGAAGTAGTGAAAGCTGCTCAACAATTAAAAGCTGCCGGATCTAAAGGGGTTCTGGTATCCGGAATCGAAGATAAAAACGCTCAGTTATTAGTTTTAGCTATCAACCAAATTTTGGCGAGTGAAGCTTATACTACTGCAGGAGCAAGACAAATTAGAAAAGGATCTAATGCGGTTGTTTCTCAATTAATTAAAGATCTGAATGCTGGAAGTGTTCACACTTTAATTATGAGTGGAGTTAATCCTGCTTACACTTTAGCTGATTCAGCTGCTTTTGTTTCAGGATTGAAAAAAGTTAAAACATCTGTTGCTTTTTCATTAAAAGAAGATGAAACTGCTTCAATTGTTACTGTTGCTGCTCCGGCTCCTCATTATTTAGAGTCTTGGGGAGATGTAGAAATAACAAGCGGAACTTATAGCTTAACGCAACCAACGATTCGCCCTATATTCAATACCAAACAATTTCAGGATGTTTTATTGTCATTAAATGGTGCCGCAGGTACTTTTTATGATTATTTAAAAGCTAATTCTTCAGGATTTACTGCAGGATCTTCTTGGAACAAAGTATTACATGATGGTGTTGCAGTGGTTGGATCTGCTGGATTGTCTGGAGGTGCTGTTGATGCTGCTACCGCTGCAAATGCACTTGCAAAATCTAAAGCAGCTGGTGATTTCGAATTGGTATTATATACTAAAACGGGATTAGGAGATGGACAACATGCTAATAACCCTTGGTTACAAGAGTTCCCGGATCCAATTACCAGAGTTTCATGGGATAACTATGTTACTGTTTCTAATGCTGATGCTAAGAAATTAGGATTGTCAAATGAAATCGTTGCTAACGGTGGTTTGAATGGAAGTTATGCTACTATTACTACTGCTGACGGGTTTAAATTAGAAAATGTACCGGTAATTGTTCAGCCAGGACAAGCTGTTGGTACAGTTGGTTTAGCAGTTGGTTACGGTCGTAAAGCAGCTTTAAAAGAAGAAATGCAGGTAGGTTTAAATGCTTACGCTTTATATAAAAATTTCAATAGTGTTCAGTCTGTTTCCATTGTGAAAGCAAATGGAGAGCATGAGTTTGCTTGTGTTCAGGGACAAAAAACATTAATGGGTAGAGGAGATATCATTAAAGAAACTACCCTTGATGTATTTAACAAAGAAAATGCTGAACATTGGAATCCACAGCCAATGGTATCTTTAGATCACCAGGAAGTTAAAGCTACAACAGTAGATTTATGGGAATCATTTGATCGTTCAACAGGACATCACTTTAACCTTTCTATCGACTTAAATGCTTGTACAGGTTGTGGAGCATGTGTTATCGCTTGTCACGCAGAGAACAACGTTCCTGTTGTTGGTAAAGCAGAGGTAAGAAGAAGCCGTGATATGCACTGGTTGCGTATCGACAGATACTATTCTTCTGAAAGCACTTTTGAAGGTGATAACGAAAGAAAAGAAAATATTGCAGGTTTATCAAGTTCATTATCTACATTTAATGAAATGGAAAAACCAGGAGACAATCCACAAGTTGCATTCCAACCAGTAATGTGTCAGCACTGTAACCACGCACCGTGTGAAACAGTTTGTCCGGTTGCTGCAACATCTCACGGTCGTCAAGGTCAAAACCACATGGCATACAACAGATGTGTTGGTACTCGTTATTGTGCAAACAACTGTCCATATAAAGTACGTCGTTTCAACTGGTTCTTGTACAACAAAAACAGTGAATTCGATTATCACATGAATGATGATTTAGGTCGTATGGTATTAAACCCAGACGTAAACGTTCGTTCTCGTGGAGTTATGGAAAAATGTTCATTCTGTATTCAAAGTACACAAGCTGTTATTCTTCAGGCAAAACGTGAAGGTAGAGTTGTGGCAAAAGATGAATTTAACAATGCTTGCGCTTGTTCTGCAGCTTGTTCGTCTGGAGCTATGGTGTTTGGAGATGTAAATGATAAAGAAAGCGAAGTTGCTAAGTTAGCAGAAAGCGATAGAATGTATCATTTATTAGAGCATGTTGGTACAAAACCGAACGTTTTCTATCATGTAAAAGTTAGAAATACTTAGTAAAATTATTAATTAGAAACAATATAAAGGATTATGTCGTCTCACTACGAAGCACCCATTAGAAAACCTTTAGTTATAGGTGATAAATCTTATCACGATGTAACAGTAGATGTAGCTGCACCTGTTGAGGGGCCTGCAAACAAACAATGGTGGATTGTATTTTCAATCGCATTAATAGCCTTCCTTTGGGGGTTAGGTTGTATAATTTACACTGTATCTACAGGTATCGGAACATGGGGATTAAATAAAACAGTTGGTTGGGCCTGGGATATCACGAACTTCGTTTGGTGGGTTGGTATTGGTCACGCCGGAACATTAATTTCTGCGGTACTATTACTTTTCCGTCAGCGTTGGAGAATGGCTATTAACCGTTCTGCTGAAGCGATGACTATCTTCTCAGTAGTTCAGGCAGGTTTATTTCCAATTATTCACATGGGGCGTCCATGGTTGGCATACTGGGTTTTACCTATTCCAAATCAATTTGGATCTTTATGGGTAAACTTTAACTCGCCATTACTTTGGGACGTATTTGCAATTTCAACGTATCTTTCGGTATCATTAGTTTTCTGGTGGACTGGTTTATTGCCTGACTTTGCAATGCTACGTGACAGAGCAATAACGCCTTTCAATAAAAGAGTTTATTCTATCCTAAGTTTTGGATGGAGCGGTAGAGCAAAAGACTGGCAAC
This sequence comes from Flavobacterium sp. N502536, assembly GCF_025947345.1. Taxonomy (NCBI): domain Bacteria; kingdom Pseudomonadati; phylum Bacteroidota; class Flavobacteriia; order Flavobacteriales; family Flavobacteriaceae; genus Flavobacterium; species Flavobacterium sp. N502536. The sequence goes on from NZ_CP110011.1 coordinate 2,464,338, forward strand.
GTTTTGAAGAAGTATCTTTAGTACTTGCAGGTTTAGCTACTCCACTTGTACTTTCTGTACACACTATTGTATCGATGGACTTTGCTACTTCTGTAATTCCAGGATGGCATACTACAATTTTCCCTCCGTACTTCGTTGCAGGAGCGGTATTCTCAGGATTTGCAATGGTAAACACCTTGTTGATCGTAATGAGAAAAGTTTCTAACTTAGAAGCTTATATTACACTACAACATATCGAGTTAATGAATATTGTAATCATGATTACAGGTTCTATCGTAGGGGTAGCGTATATCACTGAGTTATTCGTAGCTTGGTACTCAGGTGTAGAGTATGAGCAATATGCGTTCTTAAACAGAGCTACCGGACCTTACTGGTGGGCATATTGGTCGATGATGACTTGTAACGTTTTCTCTCCACAGTTCATGTGGTTTAAAAAACTAAGAACAAGTATCATGTTCTCCTTTATTATTTCGATTGTAGTAAACATCGGAATGTGGTTTGAAAGATTTGTAATTATTGTTACTTCTTTACATAGAGATTACCTTCCATCTTCTTGGACAATGTTCTCACCAACATTTGTTGATATTGGAATTTTCATCGGAACGATTGGTTTCTTCTTCGTATTGTTTTTATTGTACTCAAGAACATTCCCTGTAATTGCTCAGGCAGAGGTGAAAACAATTTTGAAAGGAACAGGAGATAATTATATTAGAGAAAGAGCAGCAAATAAAGATTCACACCATGAGTAATAAAGTAATATACGCCATTTATAATGACGATGATATTTTGATGGATGCAGTAAAGAAAACCAGAGCTGCTCATCATCATATTGAAGAGGTTTTTACTCCATTCCCAGTTCACGGATTGGATAAAGCTATGGGCTTAGCACCAACAAGATTAGCAATTTGTGCATTTTTATACGGATGTGTTGGTATTTCTGTTGCTACAACTATGATGAGTTATATCATGATTCATGACTGGCCTCAGGATATTGGTGGAAAGCCAAGTTTCAGTTTCATTCAAAACATGCCTGCATTCGTGCCAATTATGTTTGAGATGACTGTATTTTTTGCTGCCCACTTAATGGTGATCACTTTTTATATGAGAAGTAGATTATGGCCATTCAAACAGGCTGAAAATCCTGATGTAAGAACAACAGACGACCATTTCTTAATGGAAGTTGCTGTAAATGATAACGAAGCAGAACTAGTTTCTTTTTTCGAAGGTACAGGAGCTGTTGAAGTTAAAGTAATTGAAAAGAATTAATTGTAGCTATGAAAAGGATATATAAAATAACACTTTTAGTTGGTATAACTATTTTAGTTTCATCTTGCCACAATAATTCGGCACCAAACTATCAGTATTTCCCAAATATGTATGAATCTGTTGCTTACGAGCCATACACAGAAGCAAAAATATTTAAAGGAGGAAAAGAAGGACAACTTCCTGTAGAAGGAACTATCAATAGAGGTTTTGAACCTTACGAATATGAAAATTCAACTGCGGGTTATGAATTAGCGAAAGCCAATTTAAAATCACCTTTGAGTGAAGCAGATAGAAATTCTGGAAAAGGTAAAGAACTTTTCGAAATTTACTGTATCAGCTGCCATGGTGCAACTGGAAACGGTAAAGGTAAATTGGTTGAAAGAGAAAAATTTCTTGGAGTACCTAGCTACAAAGACAGAGTTATCACTGAAGGAAGTATCTTTCACGTTGAAACTTATGGTTTAAACGCAATGGGTTCACATGCAAATCAATTAAGTGCCCACGAACGTTGGTTAGTTGCTGACTATGTTCTAAAACTAAAAAGCCAATTATAATTGTTGAACAAACTGATCGTAATAGATATGTATACATTTTCAAGTAAATTAAAAACTTTTTCTATCATCCTAATGGTTCTTGGCCTATTAGGAATTGGGTATGGTTTTTTAAGTGCACCTAAAGATATTCAAGAAGTTGAAAAAATACTAGCTGCAGATGCTCATGGTTCTCATGGTGCTGCGCATGGTGAAGCTGCCGAAGCTTCTCATGAAACTGCAGGTCATGAAGCTAAAGAAGCTTCACATGAAGGTGCTGCGCACGCAGAAGCTCCAGCAGTTTCTCATGATACAGCAGTAGCTTCACATGATTCACTTAAAGGTGCAGCGCACACAGAAACTCCAGCAGTTTCTCACGAAGCTGCAAAAGTTTCACATGACTCACACGAAGGTGGAGAGCATGCGAAAGTTGATGCCGCAGGTGAACATGAAAAACATTTGGAGCATGTATTGCACCAATTGCAAAACAAACCATGGTCAGCATTATATGTTGCTTGTATTTTCTTTTTACTACTTTCTATGGGAGTTTTAGCATTTTATGCTATTCAACAAGTTGCTCAGGCAGGTTGGTCTCCGGTATTGTTTAGAGTAATGCAGGGAATCACAGCTTACTTACCAGCTGGTTCTGTTATATTCTTCATCATTTTAGTACTTTGCGGATTGAATTTTAACCACATTTTTGTTTGGTTAGGAGAAGGAGTTACAGATCCAAAACACGCTAATTATGATGCTATCATTGCTGGAAAAGCAGGTTACCTGAACTTTCCTTTCTGGATCATCAGAGCAGCAATCTTCTTAATAGGATGGAACTTATACCGTCACTATTCAGCAAAAAACTGTTTGGCTCAGGACGAAGCTAAAGATGATCTATACTACAAAAAGAACTTTAAGTTATCTGCAGGATTCTTAGTATTCTTTATCGTATCTGAGTCTATTATGTCTTGGGACTGGATTATGTCATTTGATCCACACTGGTTCAGTACATTGTTCGGATGGTATGTTTTTGCTTCTTTCTTTGTAAGTGGTATCACTTCAATCGCATTAGTAACGATCTACTTGAAATCTAAAGGATATTTAGAGTATGTAAATACAAGCCACATTCACGATTTAGCTAAATTCATGTTTGGTATTAGTGTTTTCTGGACATACTTATGGTTCTCACAATTTATGTTGATCTGGTATGCTAATATTCCTGAAGAGGTTACTTACTTTGTAACCAGAATTCAATTATACAACTTACCATTTTTTGGAGCTGTAGTTATGAACTTTGTGTTCCCATTATTAATATTGATCAATACAGACTTCAAACGTCTTAGCTGGGTTATTGTAATGGCCGGTGTAGTGATCTTATTAGGACACTATGTTGATTTCTTTAATATGATTATGCCAGGTACAGTTGGAGATAAATGGTTTATTGGAGTTCCTGAAATTGCCTCTATTCTTTTCTTCTTAGGATTGTTTATTTTTGTAGTGTTTACTGCATTAACTAAAGCTCCTTTGTTAGCAAAAAGAAATCCTTTCATTGAAGAAAGTAAACATTTTCATTATTAATATTTAAAGAAGTAAACAGATGACAAGTTTGTTGGTAATTATAGTTTTAGTTTTATTAGCAGTTGCTTTGTGGCAATTGACCAAGATATTTGATCTTACTCAGGTAGGATCTTCTTCGGACGATTCTCAGGTTGCATCGGATAATGATAATAATGTTCAGGGGTATATCATGTTTGGCTTTTTGGCATTCATTTATATCTTTACGATTTACGGTTTACTAAAATGGGGTGGTTTAGCACTTCATACTCCTGCTTCAGAGCACGGACTTTTAGTAGATAATTTAATGAATATTACCTGGGTTTTAATCTTTGTAGTTCAATTTATTACACAAGGATTATTATACTGGTTCTCTTTTAAAAACAGAGGAAATAAAGATAAAAAAGCTTTATTCTTTGCTGATAGTAATAAATTAGAAGCAATCTGGAGTATTATTCCATCTGTAGTGTTGGCTTGTTTGATCCTTTACGGATTGTACGCTTGGAACAACATTATGTTTGTGGATAAAGACGAGGATGTAATCGAAATCGAATTATACGCACAACAATTTAAATGGACAGCAAGATATGCTGGTCAGGATAATGTTTTAGGAAAAGCAAACGTTCGTTTAATCGAAGGTATCAACACTTTAGGAGTTGATATGTCTGATCCTAACGCTCAGGACGATATCGTAGTTTCTGAATTGCATATTCCAAAAGGTAAAAAAGTACATTTCAAAATGCGTTCTCAAGACGTATTACACTCCGCTTACATGCCTCACTTTAGAGCGCAAATGAACTGTGTTCCTGGAATGGTTACTGAATTTGCTTTTATTCCAACGTATACAACTTCTGAATACAGAGAGTTACCATTTATGGTAGAAAAAGTTGCACACATCAACAAACTTAGAGCTGAGAAAAGCGTTGAGTTAGTTGCTAAAGGAGGAACAGCTTTAGATCCTTATACATTTGACTATTTATTATTATGTAATAAAATTTGTGGAGCTTCTCACTACAACATGCAAATGAAAGTAGTTGTGGATACTCCGGAAGATTACAAAAAATGGTTAAGCGAAAAAACTACATTAGCTCAGGATATTAAAGCCGCTGCTGCTGCAGATGCTGAAAAGAAGGCTGGTGAAGAAGCAAAAGCGAGCACTGATAGTACTGCTAAAGATACTGTAAAAGTAATTATCGATACGGTTAAGGCAGTTGTAGCTAAAGTGGCTATGAAATAATATTATTAAGAAAATTTAAAGTACACATATATGTCAGCAGAAGCGCACGGTCACGATCACGGACACGATCACGAGCACGAACATCATCATAAAGACACGTTCATTACTAAATACATCTTTAGTATTGATCACAAAATGATTGCTAAGCAATATTTAATTACCGGTATCATTATGGGTATTATTGGTATTGCAATGTCTTTGCTTTTCAGAATGCAATTGGCTTGGCCAGAAGAGTCTTTTAAAATCTTTAATGTTTTATTAGGAGATAAATTTGCACCTGATGGTGTAATGGCAAATGATATTTATTTGGCCCTAGTTACAATTCACGGTACCATCATGGTATTCTTTGTACTGACGGCCGGTTTGAGCGGAACCTTTAGTAACTTATTGATTCCACTTCAAATTGGAGCGCGAGATATGGCTTCCGGATTTATGAACATGATTTCATACTGGTTGTTTTTCTTATCTGCTGTAGTAATGTTATGTTCTCTATTTGTTGAAGCTGGACCAGCATCTGCAGGTTGGACAATTTACCCTCCATTAAGTGCTTTACCACAAGCAATTCCAGGTTCTGGAACAGGTATGACACTATGGTTAGTTTCGATGGCTATCTTTATTGCATCTTCTTTAATGGGATCTTTAAACTACATCGTAACCGTTATCAACCTTAGAACTAAAGGAATGTCTATGACTAGACTTCCATTAACAATCTGGACATTTTTCGTAACAGCTATCATTGGTGTTATTTCATTCCCTGTATTGTTGTCTGCTGCTTTATTATTGATCTTTGACAGAAGTTTTGGTACTTCATTCTTCTTATCTGATATCTATATTGCCGGAGAAGTTTTACACTACCAAGGAGGTTCTCCTGTATTGTTCGAACACTTATTCTGGTTCTTAGGTCACCCTGAGGTTTACATCGTAATCTTACCAGCAATGGGACTTGTTTCTGAAATTATGGCTACGAACTCTCGTAAACCAATCTTCGGATACAGAGCGATGATCATGTCAGTTCTTGCAATTGCATTTTTATCTACAATTGTTTGGGGTCACCACATGTTTATTTCAGGTATGAATCCTTTCTTAGGATCTGTATTTACTTTCACTACTTTATTGATTGCAATTCCATCTGCTGTAAAAGCGTTCAACTGGATTACAACTTTATGGAAAGGTAACTTACAATTCAACCCTGCAATGTTATTCTCTATCGGAATGGTTTCTACTTTCATCACTGGAGGTTTAACAGGAATCATTTTAGGAGACAGTACTTTAGATATTAACGTTCACGATACTTACTTCGTAATTGCTCACTTTCACTTAGTAATGGGGATCTCTGCACTTTACGGAATGTTTGCTGGTATTTACCACTGGTTCCCTAAAATGTACGGTAGAATGTTGAATAAAAACTTAGGTTACATTCACTTTTGGGTAACAGCAGTTTGTGCTTACGGAGTATTCTTCCCAATGCACTTTATCGGATTAGCTGGTTTACCAAGACGTTACTATACAAACACGAACTTCCCATTATTTGATGATTTACAAAATGTGAATGTTTTAATTACAACATTTGCACTTATAGGAGGAGCGTTCCAATTGGTATTCTTATACAACTTCTTTAGCAGTATTTTCTACGGTAAGAAATCTGTTCAGAATCCATGGAAATCAACAACATTAGAGTGGACTACTCCGGTAGAACATATCCACGGTAACTGGCCGGGAGAAATTCCTCACGTATACCGTTGGCCATATGACTACAGTAACCCAAATCACGATGTAGATTTTGTACCGCAAAATGTACCGATGAAAGAAGGTGAAGAAGTTTTACACCACTAAAAATACTTTAAAAGACTGTCTGAAAAGACAGTCTTTTTTGTTTATACAGGTTTCAGTACAGCATAGCATCAGATCTGGGTTAAAGCGTGGAAAATAATATTGTAAGGATTTGAACGATAGGTAATTGTCGTATATTTATAGAGAAGTTAGTTTGATTTTTCATAAATAGATTATTCCCCGATAATATGAAGGTACTACTGATTCCCAATACCATTTTTAGTTTTTTTAAAAACAGAAAAGGAGTTTCTTTTTTGCGTGAAAACGATAAGATCATTAGACAGTCTATATTCACTGTCTTTTTTATTGGAATCGGGATCTGGTTTATCAAACATGAGCGATCTGAGTTAGGAGAAGTTAAAAACGCAATTGCCAATGCCAGTTCTTTTTGGGTTTTGTGTGGTATTGCCCTTTCTTTGATTTATATAACACTTCAGGCGTTAATGTATTTTGCCTCCTTTAAAGCGGTTCAGAGTACAATATCTTTTAAACAGGCCGTCATTTTATTTTTAAAACGAAACTTCGTAAGCGTTTTTTTACCGGCAGGCGGAATTTCTTCTTTGGCCTTTTTTACAAAATCCATTGAAAAGAGTGGAGTAAAACCCACTCAAATTCATTTTGCCTCCATCGTATATGGTTTTGTGGGGATACTTTCGGTTATCATTGTTGCCATTCCCGCTTTGATGTACTCCTTGTTTCAGGGAACTGCCGGATCAGGAGAATGGTATGCGTTGGGAGCTGTCATTGTCTTAAGTTTAAGCATCTTTTTTATTTACGATTCGATTCTGAAAAAGGGGAGCTTATATCGCCTGATCATAAAGTTTCTTCCCTCGGCGGTGGTCTTTTTGGATGATTTGCAGCAAAACAAAATCGTAAAAAAGAATTTCCTGCAAGTTGTCTTTTATTCTGTACTCATCGAGTTCGCTGGAATAGCGCATTTGTATATCGCTATGATTGCTTTGGGGTTTACACCCTCGCTCCCCGCATCTGCAATGGGCTATATTATTTCGGTTATATTTTTAATTGTTTCACCCTTTCTCCGAGGGCTGGGTGCGATCGAAATTTCAATGAGTTTTATCCTGATGCAATTTGGTTTTGATAGTGTCAGTGCGATAGCCATTACTTTTTTATACCGTTTCTTCGAATTTTGGGTCCCATTGCTGGCCGGTGCATTCATTTTTGTTTTCAATGCCAATAAATTATTGATGCGCATTGTACCTTCTTTTTTGCTTTTTGTTTTGGGATTAGTAAACATAATATCTGTTTTAACCCCGGCTATCGCAGAACGTTTGCACATCCTCAAAAATATCATTCCGGTTTCGGCCATTAGAGCCTCCAATTATTTTGTCATAACTGCTGGCTTATTTATGCTGGTGAATGCTGCTTTTATGCTAAAGGGACTCCGTAATGCCTGGTGGTCTGCCGTTTTTTTAACCACTATTTCAATCATCGGGCACCTTACCAAAGCGATCGATTATGAAGAAGCCGTAATTGCCCTGATTGTACTCGTGAGTTTAATTATAACCCGAAAAGAATATTATATAAAAAGTAACGCCCACTTGCAGAGCATTGGACTTAAAACGGTTTTAATTAGCATTGCGGCAGTCTTATTGTATGGGATTCTGGGGTTCTATTTTCTGGATAAAAAACATTTTGACATTGACTTTCATTGGCAGGAATCCATAAAATATGCACTGCAAAACTTTTTTTTAATCGGGAGTTCAGATTTGGTACCACTTGACAGATTTGCAAGACACTTTTTACTATCGATCAACATCTGTGGTTTTTTATCGATTGCATTTCTTGTCTTTGCTTTAATACGACCTTACACCATAAAAAAAGGAGCGGTAGAAGATGATTTCCTGTCGGCATCCGAACTTTTGAAACAGTATGGCACCTCTTCTTTGGATTATTTTAAAACCTATGATGATAAAAACATCTTTATCGCAAAAAGTAAAAAATCTTTCCTTGCCTATCGTGTGGCCGATAATTTTGCCGTAGTCTTAGAAAACCCCGTAGCGGCTTCAGCAGATGAAATCAAACAATGTATAGTCGAATTTGATGTTTATTGTTACGAGAACGGCTTAAGAAGCATTTATTATCGGGTGCCGGAAGACAACTTAGAATTGTTTGCTTCATTGCACAAAAAAAACTTATTTATAGGTCAGGAAGCGGTTGTCGATCTGTCTGTATTTACAATGGAAGGAGGAGCCAAAAAATCATTGCGTAATGCGATAAGCAAAGTCAAAGAGAAAGGCTTTCAAACAACCATTCATAACGCACCCGTAAAAGATGGATTGCTGCAAAAAATAAAAGCAGTAAGTGATGAATGGCTTGCAAGCACCGGAGAAGTGAAATTGTTTTTTCTCAAGGCAGATTTGAGTGGGAAGAACTCAAACAGCAAACCATTATTACAGTAGAAAATGCCGAAGAGAAAATAGTGGCTTTTTTAAATGTCATTCCTGATTTTGCCAAAGGAGAAGGGACCTATGATTTGATTCGTAAAACCAATGATGCCCCAAACGGAATCATTGATTTTATACTTCTGGAACTTTTCGCTTATTTAAAATCGCAGGGCTGTACTTCAGTCAATTTAGGATTGGCAGCTATGAGCGGAATTGAAGATGCAGATAGCTTTCCCGAAAAATCAATGAAGTTTGCCTATGAAAGAATTAAATATTTTTCGCACTATAAAGGATTGCGCGATTTTAAAGAAAAATTCACTCCGGTATGGCACAACAAATATTTAGTTTATACCCATGACTATGATTTATTGCAGGTTCCGCTAGCTTTAAACAAAGTTGTAAAACCATAATAAAGAACATGAAAAGGAGGAAGGCAGTGCGGGTAAATTGGGTTAAGGTCATGGCAATAGGCTGCATCATTACCTGTATATTCGATTTTTTGCTGCTCTTTTTATTAGGAAGCTATTATAAGGGGTATAGTCAGCTGCACAACACCATTAGTTCTTTGGGGGCAACTGTGAGTCCGGTTTCAGAATTGATTTCCATATGGTGGATCGTAATTGGGATTGTATTTATTGTTTTTGGAATCGTTTTTAAAAGAGCATTTGATAAAGACCTCAAAGGAGTAAAGCTGGCTTCTTTGTTAATTATAATGTATGGTTTAGGAGAGGGGATTGGTTCGGGGCTATTTAAAGCAGATGTAATAGACGGTAAAAGAACCCTTTCGTTTTTGCTGCATGACATTGCCGGAGGTATCGGAATTGTTGCTGCTTTGCTGTTGCCCTTAGTGATGTGTACCGTAATTTCAAAAGAAAACAATCCTCGTTTTTATAACTTTTCCGAGATTGTTTTTGGTATTGGAAGTCTTACCCTCTTATTGTTTGTACTTCATATTCCCTCTGATACAGGGGCATTAATTGCTTCGTACAAAGGATTGTGGCAAAGACTTTTTCTGTTGAATTTGTATGTTTATTTTATATCAGTTTCAATCATAATGTATAATAAGAACACTATAGTTTAGGATTTCGTAACGTTAAAAAATAATTCAGATGAACAAAATCATAACACTCCTCTTGTCCGTTTTTATTTTTAGTACTCCTGCTTTTGCTGTAACAGCAGACACTATAAGAGTTGGAGCATTTGGAAAAGTCACCATTTACAAACCAAAAACAGTACCAACTGCGGTCGTATTGTTTGTTTCCGGCGATGGAGGCTGGAACAGCGGCGTTGTTGAAATGGCCAAAAACATTGCCGATCAGGGGGCAGTCGTTGCAGGGATCGATATCCAGCATTATTTTAAAGAAATAAAAAAGCAAAAAGCAAAATGTTATTACCCGGCCGGAGACTTTGAAGAGCTTAGTTTGCTGCTGCAAAAAAAGATCAGGATCAAACAATACTTAAAACCAATATTGGCCGGATACTCTTCAGGAGCAACTTTAGTTTATGGAATGCTGGCTCAGGCACCTGCCAATACTTTTAGCGGGGCCATTGCTTTAGGTTTTTGCCCCGATATCGAAACCGACAGGACTTTATGCGACGGCTCAGGACTTACTTCGCATGTTTTAAAAGAAGGGAAAGCCTATTTTCTTGAAAAAACAGAAAAATTATCAGCTCCTTTTATCGTGCTTCAGGGAACTACAGATCAGGTTTGTAATTATGCCGACACCAAAAAATACATGGAGGGCATGAAACAGGGAAAATTAATTACATTGCCCAAAGTGGGTCATGGATTCTCGGTTACTAAAAACTGGCTGCCACAGTTTACAGCCGCATTTAAGGAGATTTTAAATACGCCCACGTATAGCGAACAGAAAGCACAACAAAATCAGTTGCTCAAAGAACAGCAGCTGAAACCGTTGCCATTTGAAATGCCGCTAACCTTAATCCCGACAAAAAATAAAGACGAAGCGTTGCCTGTTGCCTTCTTAATTTCCGGAGATGGAGGATGGACAAGTTTTGACCAATCTGTTGGTGAAGCTCTGGCAGAAAAGGGAATTGCCGTAATAGGACTGGATGCCCAGAAATATTTCTGGAATGCAAAAACGCCCAGCGAGACTTCGGAAGCAATAGGTAAGGCGGTTGAACATTATTTACAGCAATGGAATAAAAAAACATTTATACTGGCGGGTTATTCATTTGGAGCTTCTGTAATTCCGTTTGCTGCGGGTAATTTTCCCGAAGCATTAAAAGAAAAATTAAAAGGCCTGTATCTCTTGTCGCCTGATGTGAAAGCCGATTTTGAAATTCACATTGCAGACATGCTGAGTATGGAAAGTGCAAAGGATACTTACGATGTGATTTCCGAAATAAAAAAAGTCAAATCCTATAATCCGGTTTGTTTTTTTGGGGATGAAGAAGATGCCGCAACCCGTAACAGGTTTTCAGAATCGGGGATCAAAACTATTGAACTGCCGGGCTCGCACCATTACAACAATGACTACAATAAAATAGCAGAAAGTATTTTGAAAGAAATCAAATAAAGCAGGGACTTTAAAAAAGCAAAACGACTCCTTTTGTTGAGTAAAAGGATAGCTAAATACAGGGTTTAAATTATTGGTTTTTAAATGTTTGAAAATAATTTTGAAAAAAAATCTTTTTTGAGGTAACAAATAGTATAGCAGTGCATCAAAAGGGAAACTTTAAAAAATTAAACATTATGAAAACGAAATCAATTTTACTTGTCGTGTTACTGCTTCTTATTTCAAAACCTGTTTTTTCTCAAACTGCCTTTAAGGTAGAAGTAAAAGGTAAAGGAGCACCGTTGTTGTTATTTCCTGGTTTTGGCTGTACGGGAGAAATGTGGAATGAAACTGTAGCCGGGCTTTCTAAAAATTACGAATGTCACATTTTTACCTTCGCAGGATTTGGCAACGTTCCTCCAATTGAAAGTCCGTGGTTGTCTACCATAAAGAATCAGGTGGTTTCTTATGTAAAAACCAAAAAATTAAAGAAAGCTACATTAATCGGTCACAGTTTGGGAGGGACTCTGAGTTTGTGGCTGGCTTCTGAAGAAACCAATTTGTTCAAAAAAGTAATTATAGTGGATGCGCTGCCGGCAAGTGCGGCACTAATGATCCCGAACTACAAAGGAGAAGTTATTCCGTATGACAATCCGCAAAGCAAAATGATGCTGGCGATGGATCAAAAGGCATTTAATGCGATGAATTCTCAAACGGTCTCTTATATGTGTCTGAACAAAGAAAAGCAAAAAACAATCAGCGAGTGGATGAATGTTGCCGATCGAAAAACCTATGTATACGGTTATATTGATATGCTTAATTTAGATTTGCGCAACGAAATTGCTAAAATTAAAATTCCGGTAGTAATTTTAGCAGCAACAAATCCGGATCTTGCTACCGTACAAAACACCTATAAAGCCCAGTATGAAAAGCTGCCGTCTGTTAAAATTTATTATGCGGCCAACTCCGCTCATTTTGTCATGTATGATCAACCGGAGTGGTTCATGGAAAAAATAAAATCAGAAATACAGTAAAGTGGCTAAAAAAGAACAATTTAACGATCTCTACAACACACATTACAACAAAGTGTTTCGTTTGTGCAAAGGTTATTTTTGTGGAGATGTCGCATTAGCATCTGATGCAGCTCAGGAAATTTTCATAAAAGTATGGGAAAGTCTGGATACCTTCCGAAATGAATCGAGCATTAGCACCTGGATGTACAGGATCGCGGTAAACACCTGTCTTCTCTATTTGCGGAAATCATCATCCAGAAAAGAAATCAGAGCAGCGGTCCTGCCTCAGGTGGTTTCGGAAACCTATTCAAACGAAAAAGAAGAACAACTGCAACAAATGTATCTATGCATACAAAAGCTTGAAGAGACCAACAAAATGATTATTCTGATGACTTTAGACGGCATAGAATATCCGGAAATAGCAGAAGTAATCGGGATAACTGAAGAAACACTTCGGGTCAGAATCCATCGAATTAAAAAAAGTTTAACGCAATGTGTACAAAATGAAAACATTTGAAGAATTACAAAATATTTGGGATCAGCAGGCAGAATCCAATACAAAACCAGCTGCAACGGCTATAATTAACAAAGCGGAGGCACATACTAAAAAAATCAAACGCAACCATTTTTGGACCAGGGTAATCCTGAGTGTAACCTCGATCATACTCATCTCTTATTATATTTGGGTGGGCGCCTATAAACAAACATTGTTTAGTTTTGGATTGGGAACTATGATTGCAATGCTCGTATTTCGTATCGTTTTAGAGTGGATTAGTGCCGAAAAATTAGCACATTTAAATACAGCGGTTCCCTTATTGGAATACAGTCAACAGGCAGAGCAGTTTTATCAATGGAGAAAAAAAATCCACTACATCTTTACACCAATAATTTACCTGACCTATATTGGCGGTTTTGCGTTCCTTTTACCCATTTTTAAAGAAAATTTCTCCAGAGGCTTTTACCTTTATATCGTATGCAGTGGTTTTGGTTTTTTACTGTTTTTTGGACTATTGATGATAAGAATCATTAAGAAGGAAGTAAAGCTCTTGGACTTCTTAAAAAACATTTCTTAAAAAGAGTATCAGAAATCACATGGCGGATAACGAAGGCTTGTTCGCCATTAACCCGCAAAGGAACAATTTGAAACTTGAAACTTGGAATTTGGAATTTGAGATTTGGATTTTTTTATTTGATTTGTAACTGTTTTACAAACTGATTTCTTTGTCTATCTTTGTAAAATGAATGAAAACTTAGATCCCACCACAAAAGGATACAATCCGGAAGAATTAGATCTTGAAAAAAGATTGCGTCCGCTGTCATTTGATGATTTTGCAGGACAAGATCAGGTTTTAGAGAACCTAAAGATTTTTGTTGCTGCGGCTAATCAGCGTGGTGAAGCACTCGATCACGCCCTTTTTCATGGACCTCCGGGATTAGGGAAAACTACTTTGGCTAATATCCTGGCCAATGAGCTCGAAGTGGGAATTAAAATTACTTCAGGACCTGTTTTAGACAAACCGGGAGATCTGGCAGGCTTGCTTACCAATCTTGATGAAAGAGACGTGCTGTTTATTGATGAGATTCATCGTTTGAGCCCTATAGTCGAAGAATATTTGTACTCGGCGATGGAGGATTTCAAAATAGACATTATGATCGAATCTGGTCCAAATGCCAGAACGGTGCAAATCAATCTGAACCCTTTTACGCTGATAGGCGCTACAACACGTTCGGGACTACTGACCGCTCCAATGCGAGCCCGTTTTGGAATTTCATCACGCTTACAATATTACACCACTGAACTTTTGACCACAATTGTCGAAAGAAGTTCTTCTATACTTAAAATGCCCATTTCATTAGATGCTGCTATCGAGATCGCTGGCAGAAGCCGTGGGACACCTCGTATTGCCAATGCATTATTGCGAAGAGTTCGTGATTTTGCACAAATAAAAGGAAATGGAACCATTGACATCGAAATTGCACGATATGCCCTAAAAGCCTTAAATGTCGATGCACACGGATTGGATGAAATGGACAATAAAATTTTACTGACCATCATTAATAAATTCAAAGGAGGACCTGTAGGACTATCGACTTTGGCAACTGCTGTTTCAGAGAGCAGTGAAACCATTGAGGAAGTTTACGAACCCTTTTTAATTCAGGAAGGATTTATTATGCGTACACCACGCGGACGTGAGGTTACAGATAAAGCGTACAAACATTTAGGAAAAATAAACACCAACATTCAGGGCGGATTGTTTTAATCCTGTTAGACATGTCTGAAAATAAAAAATACAAGTACCCGAACAAGCTTTCAATCGTTAGGTTCTTTCTGGATGCCGAAGGAGTGCGTAAAAATCCTATTCCTTACCATAAAAGATACTTTGAGCAGTTTGGAGACTCCTTTTCGCTAAAAATAGGACGGTCGAAACATTTGATCTTATCACGGGATAATGAGATTGCCCAGCATATTTTACAGAAAAACCAGAAGAACTATCACAAATCAAAATTTCAGTCCGTTTACCTTTCTAAATACTTAGGAAAAGGACTTTTGACTGTCGATGGTGAATTCTGGCTCAAACAAAGACGGCTGATTCAGCCTGCATTTCACAAGCAAAAAATGAATCAGTTGGTCGAGAACATGAACGAAACGATTGTCTCAGAACTGAAGGAAATCGTGGAAGAAAAATCCTTTGATCTTTTTCCTGTTATGAGCCAGCTGGCCTTTAATGTAGTGGCCAAGTCGCTGTTTCATCTCTCGGTTTCTGAAGAAAAATTAAATCGTCTAAAATTTATCATCGAAGAAGTTCAGAACTTTTTAATCAAAGAAATTCGGCTTCCGCATAAAGCATGGTGGTTTTCGGTAAGTGGTCAGGTAAAAAAACATCTTGAACTGGCCGAAGAAAACAATCAGATTATTCAGGAAATTATCGAGGATCGAACCACTTCGGGAGAGGCAGTAAACGATTTGCTTCAGCTGCTTTTAGAAACCCGTTATGAAGATACCGGTGAAGGAATGTCGGTCAAACAACTGATTGATGAAATTAAAGTTCTTTTTATTGCCGGACATGAAACGACTGCCAACGCCTTAACTTTTACACTTTACCTTTTGGGAAGAAACCCCGAAGTGCAACAGAAGGTACTGGACGAAATTCTGGAAATCGAATCGCAAACAGCAAACGTGGTAGAACAGCTGCAGCAAATGACCTATTTGAATGCGGTGCTCAATGAATCCATGCGTTTGTATCCGCCTGCCTGGATTACAGACCGACAAAATGTGGAAGACGATACGATCGGGCAGTACCATTTAAAAAAAGGGACTTTAATAGGCGTTTCTTTTTATGAGCTGCACCGAAACCCTAAATATTGGAATGCGCCGGAGGAATTTATACCGGAGCGCTTTCTGGGAGAACAGAAGAAACACTCCATGCAATATTTTTATCCTTTTGGAGCCGGGCCAAGAATGTGTATTGGAGCCGGATTTGCGATTTATGAAATGTGCCTTACTGTGGCCCATATTGTGAAAAAATACGAACTTAAATCGGAGACAGCTGCGATTGGGTTCAACCCCTTAATTACCTTAAAACCTGTTGGAGTAGAAGTTTTATTCTCTAAAAGATGACCATCAATTCTAAAGAGACATATTCAGCATTCATAAAATCCGAAGCCAAAAGGCTGGGTTTTCTTTCTTGTGGAATATCCAAAGCAGGATTTCTGGAAGAGGAGGCACCCCGTCTTGAAAAATGGTTAAACAACAACCATCACGGGAAAATGGGGTATATGGAAAACTACTTTGACAAACGACTGGACCCAACTTTACTGGTCGATGATGCCAAGAGCGTAGTGTCGCTTTTATTAAATTATTATCCAACAGAAACCCAGACCGAAGACAGTTTTAAAATTTCAAAATACGCTTACGGTCAGGATTATCATTTTGTAATTAAAGAAAAATTAAAAGAATTTTTACACTCCATTCAGGAAAATATCGGCGAAGTATCAGGTCGTGCTTTTGTAGACTCGGCACCCGTTTTAGATCGTGCCTGGGCAGCAAAAAGCGGACTGGGCTGGATTGGTAAAAGCGGTAATTTGCTGACGCAGAAAGTAGGATCTTTTTATTTTATTGCAGAACTTATTCTGGATCTGGAATTAGAATACGATCATGCTACAACAGATCATTGCGGATCCTGTACCGCCTGTATTGATGCCTGTCCCACACAGGCAATAGTGGCTCCTCATGTCGTAGACGGGAGCAAATGCATCTCGTATTACACCATCGAACTCAAAGAAAACATCCCTTTTGAAATGAAAGGCAAATTTGATGAATGGATGTTTGGTTGTGATACCTGTCAGGACGTTTGTCCCTGGAATCGATTCTCAAAACCGCATTCCGAACCTTTATTCAATCCCAATCCGGAATTACTTTCTTTCTCAAAAAAGGACTGGATCGAAATTACGGAAGAAACTTTCCGATTAGTTTTTAAAAATTCCCCTATCAAAAGAACCAAATTTGATGGCTTAAAACGCAATATTATTTTCCTGGAATAAAACGGAAAAGAAGGTATTATTTTTCTGATTTTTTTATCTTTTTAACGCTTAAATGTGTTTTTTGTCGGTTTTTTTAGAACAATCCCCTCGTTTTTTACATCGCAACTAGTTGATATTCAACACGGTACAAGGTGTTGCTTTTGGAGTAAGATATAACTATCTAATAATCAGTCTATTTACGTGTGGGATAAGCTTTTTTTATTAAATTTGTGTTAATCCCCCCAAGTTTGTACTGTCATTTCTTTGTTTTTAATTCAAAAATTTAAATTTATGAAATTAAATTACTCTGATAGATTACATAAAGGACTGAATAACACACTTTTATTTTTTTTATTTGTACTTCCTGTTTACACCTTTTCGCAAAACTGTACTGTTAATGCAAATGCTGACAGAACAATTTGCCCCGGTGGAGCTACAGCTTTGCCCCCCGACCAGTTTTATTTACTGGGAACGGCAAATACAGCACCAGGTACTAACTTTCTGGAAAATCCGGTATGGAGTCAGATAGCAGGACCGGCAGTACAGATCGTAGATCCTAATTTACAGCAAACTTTAGTAAGAGGAGCAGTCCCGGGAAATACCTATACTTTTAGATTAACCGCTAAATGTGAGGACGGTTCCACCATATTTGATGATATCGTAATGGTGATTTCACCAATCACCCTTTCAAATGCAGGAGCGGATCAAACGTATTGTCAGGGGACGTATCCCTTAAACGCAAATGCGATTGGGCCAACAGAAACCGGAACCTGGTCAGTTGAAGGAAATAATAATGCCGGAGTTACGGTTAATAACCCGAATTCGCCAAACAGTACCATTACAGTTTCAGGAAACAGCTCAGGCTCAACCACTTTAAGATGGACCATAACAAATGGATCGTGTACCTCAACGGATGATGTTATTATTTCAAGTCTGGGTGGAAGAATGCCTGTTACTGCGGGAACCGATATGACACTTTCACACTGTTATTCATCGACCCAAACGGTAAACCTTAACGGAAGTTTCGGCGGAAATACTCCAGGACAGCAGCAAGGTACCTGGACCGTTGTTTCGGGACCGAGTATACCAACTTTTTCCAATGCAAACCGAAATAATACAGCAGTAAGCGGTTTACTTGAAGGAACCTATGTTTTTAGATGGACCGTAGCCGGAACCTGTGCAAATGGTGTAGATGAAGTCACCGTAATCGTTCCGCCACCAACGGCCGATGTTACCAATGTCACCGGTTCGACCGCTTATTTTTGTGATGGACGAACCTCAACAATTCTGCAGGGAACCATACCGCTGTATGTAAATGAAAGCGTGCAATGGACGCAGACAGGAGGTCCGACAGCAACAATTCAAAACCCTACTTCTCCTTCGACACTAGTATCGGGAATGACCGCATTAGGGACTTATACTTTTTCATATACCCTTACCAACAGCGTTACCAATTGTGTTAGAACAGCAAACTACGTTGTGGTTTTAGAAGATATCATTTCGATTTCGGGAGGCCCTAATCAGACTTTAGGGTGTAACGAATCGGAGGCCGTAATTCCGGTAACTTTTACGGGTAACGGACAAATGAGCTGGCAATTAGTATCCGGGCCAAACATAAACCCGGTACTCAATCCGCCATACCCGTCTTATCCAACAGCTCCGGTAAATTTTTCAGGTAATAGCGTTACGATTGGACAATTGACATTTTCCGGTACTTATGTACTTCGGTTAATCAAAGCTCCAAATCCGGGGTCACAATGCGAAACAGTGTACAATACGGTCGTTATAGTAGTTTCGGCGCAACCGACCACTTCAAGCGCAGGAACCATGCAAATTGTGCCCTGTAATTCTACTTCTGCAACCTTAGCCGGAAATTTGGTAATTTATGGAAAAGGAACCTGGTCGCAGATTTCCGGTCCAAGTATTGTCACTTTTACAGATGTGAACAGCCCAACAACCGGGGTATCACCTTTGGTTAATGGAGGGTATATGTTTAGATGGACCATTTCGGGTGGATCAGGCTGTGATGTCACACAAAGTACTTCTGAAGTATTGGTGTCGAGTGCTGCTCCAACCCCTGCTAATGCCGGAAACGATCAGGCGGTTTGTTTTGACAGTACAGTAAAATTACAAGGAAATGCCACACAAAGCAGCGAAAACGGAACCTGGACAGTTTCTCCCAGTGCCGGTGTCGTTTTTAGTGATCCGGGCGATCCTAACAGTACCGTAACCGGATTGGCCGCAAATACAACTTATACTTTTACATGGACAATTGTAAATGGCTGCGGTACATCGGCAGATACGGTAGATGTTGTTACCAATAACACCGAAGGAGCGGATGCTAATGCCGGAGCAGATCAATGTTTGCCTACCGGTACAACCACCATCACCTTAAGCGGTAATACTCCAGCTCCGGGAACTGGTTTATGGACACAAACTGCAGGCACAGCAGCAACAATAACAAATCCAACACTATACAATACTACAGTAACCGGACTAAGTGATGGAGATTATACTTTTAAATGGACCGTTAGCAATGTAGGCTGTGCGGATGGAGAAGATACTGTGGGGATTACTATAGCTCCTGCTATTACAGTAGCTCAGGCGGGAGCCACGCAAAATTTATGCAGTAATAGTACAACCGTAACCGGAAATGCACCTGCACCCGGAGAAAGCGGTTTATGGGAACTGGTTAGCGGAGGAGACGGACCTGTTATTGCAAACCCAACGAGTCCGACCACTACAATTACCGGTCTGACTCCCGGCTCCTGGGTTTATAAATGGACCATTTCAAGAGGATTTTGTGCGAGTACTTCAGATACCGTACAACTCAATATAGACGAAGCACCTTCACCGGCAATAGGAGGACCGGATCAGACCGTTTGTAACCAAAGTCAGGTTACTCTTGGGGCAACACCTCCTTTGACGGGTAACGGGATATGGTCGTTAATTAGTGGTCCGAATTCACCTGTTTTTTCAGATGCAAGATCGGCAACCTCAACTTTATCAGGACTAATAACCGGAGAATATATTTTAGAATGGGCTACCTATACAGGTGTGAATTGCCCAACAAACAGAGATCAGGTGACGATAAAAGTAACAGAAGTTGCGGCAGTCGGTCCTGATTTTGCTACCTGTCTGGAAGGGCCTTTGTTTTTGGTTGGTAATGTTGCCAGTACCGGAATCTGGAGCTATGTTTCCGGAGGGACAGGAGCACCAACGATTACCACAACCAGTAACAATAGTGCGGCCGTAACCAATTTAGTACCGAGTGTATATGTTTTCAGATATACGATCGCGGCACAGGGTTTTTGCCCTGAAACGTCAGATGATATTCAGGTCACGGTAAACGGTCAGATTGTGACAGCTCCCAATGCGGGTCCGAATCAGGAATTTTGTGATGCGGGTGTAAATCAAATTCAGCTGGCAGCTTCGGCACTTGATCCCGGAACAACAGGAAAATGGACCAAATTGTTTGGCCCTGCAGGAGGATCTTTTGTTGATGATACAAACCCCAACACCATATTTACAAATCCGGGTTATGGATTTTATGTGTTTAACTGGACGGTTAGTTCAGGAACCTGTAGCGAATCGGATCAGATTAGAATTGAGAACTCAGAGCCACCTTCACCGGCACTTGCAGGAGGAGACCAGGTTATTTGTGGATCGGTAACAGATCTTACGGCAATTCCTCCTTTAGCAGGTGTGGGAAATTGGACGCAGGTATCCGGTCCTACAACTGCCGTATTTAGTTCTGAAATTTCAGCTACCACTTCCGTTAGTAATTTAACTCAGACGGGAGGGATATATGTTTTCAGATGGACTATTACCAACGGAGCGTTATGTCCTTCTACAACAGATACAGTTCAAATTACCGTTACGGCAAATCTGACGATTCCTAATGCAGGACCAGATCAGACCATCTGTGTATCGGATAGTGCAACTTTAGCGGCCAACGCAATTACGGCCGGAACGGGGCAATGGTCAAGAGTTAGTGGCCCTGCGGGATCTTTTTCTGATACTGCAAGCCCAACTTCGTTATTCACGCCAAGTGCTCAGGGAACCTATGTTTTGCGATGGACAGCGACGAATCTTAGCTGTGTACTTTTTGATGAGATGACCTTAGTCGTTAATCCGTTACCCTCAACTTCAAATGCAGGAACACCCATTAACATTTGCGAATTCCAAACCCTGACTTTGGCCGCAAACACGCCAGCAATCGGAACGGGATTATGGACACAGGTTTCGGGACCAACAACCGTTGCTTTTACCGCTGCAACTTCACCAACAACGACTATTTTAGGAACACAGCCGGGAGTGTATGTTTTTGCCTGGACCATTTCAAACGGATTGTGCGCACCAAGTTCCAGTAATGTAACTGTAACCGTAAATGCGTTACCGCCATTGGCAGATGCAGGACCTGATCAGACGATTTGTAATACCGGAACGGTAACGCTAAATGGGAATAATCCTGTAACCGGTATCGGAACCTGGACTTTTGTGACGAATCCGGGAGGTACGGCTTTGATCACCAATCCTAATGCTTTTAATACGACCGTAACCAATATATCAGTAGGGACAACGCGATTAAAATGGACCATTAGTAACGGTTCTTGTAACTCTTATGCGGATGAAGTAAATATTATACGACCATCAGATTTAACTCTTTCGGCATTACCAAGTGACACCACAATTTGCCAGGGCGGAACCACAACTTTAACGATAACCCCAACAGGAAGTGTAGCTCCTTATACGTACCAATGGCAAACATCAGCCAATGGAATAACGGGCTGGACGAATGTTTCAGGGCAAACAGCTGCATCCTTTACAACCAGTAGTGCCTTGGCAAATGGAGAATATTATTACAGGGTAAATGTTTCAAGTACCTGTACGCAGGTGACGAGCAATGTGGCAAAATTAACCATTATTCCGGATCCTGTTGTGACTCTTCAGCCAACGGGAAGTACCATTTGTTCGGGCGAAACACATACCATGACCGTTGGGGCAACCACTACCAATACAGCAGCCGGGACGATCGCTTATCAATGGCAAAGTTCGGTGAATGGAACTTCAGGTTGGACCAATGTTTCGGGTGGAAGCGGAGCCAATACGACAACTTACACCACAGCGGCATTAACATCCAGTTTATACTTTAGAGCACAAATTACACAATCGGGAAGCGGCTGTGAAACCTTCTCCAATTCAGCATTGGTCAATGTGGCACGAATTACAACGCAACCGCAAACTCCTGCAGCTGTCTGTGTAGGCGGGATTGTTAGTATCAATATTGTCGCAACATTGGACGGAGGTACAGGAACGCTAACCTATCAATGGCAAAGTAACTCGGGTGCCGGTTTTGTGAATGAAACGAATCCAACAGCGACAACAGCCAATTTTACTTCGGATATTTTGAATACAACCACACAGTTCAGATGTCTGATCACTTCATCAACAACTAATTGTGTACTGACTTCCAATACCGTTACAGCAACGGTAGTACCCGATCCTGCGATATCAGTTCAGCCAACCGGAGGAATTGTCTGTACGGGCGGGGCATTTACCTTGTCGGTTACAGGAACAGGCGGAACCCCCGCTTTAAATTATCAATGGTACAGCAGTTCCGACAACCTGAGTTTTACATTACTTTCCGGGGCAACTTCAAGTACTTACACGACTCCGGCACTCACTCAGGACACCTATTATCGTGTAGACGTTTCGGCAACGGGAAGTGGCTGTGGTCTGGTATCTTCAAATAGTGTATTGGTAGATGTAATTCCGGATCCTGTAGTAAACGTACAGCCTGTTGGAAACACCATCTGTTCGGGAGCAACACATACTATGACCGTAGTAGCTTCGGGAGATCCTTTGGGCGGAGCTTTGGTCTATCAATGGCAAAGATCTGTAAATGGAACCACAGGCTGGGTAAATACAACAGGTGGAAGCGGGGCAACAACAGCGTCTTACACCACCGGAGCATTAACATCTACTTTTTATTACAGAGTCAGAGTGAGACAAGGGGCTAATGGTTGTGAAGTATTTTCGGATGCCGTTCCGGTATTTGTGGCAACTATTACCACTCAGCCGACAACTCCGACAGATATTTGTGTTGGAGGAATTGTAAACATCAACATTGCGGCCTCTTTAAACGGAGGTGCGGGTACCCTTACTTATCAATGGCAAAGTAATACGGGTTCAGGTTTTGTGAATGAAACAACTGCAACTGCAACCACTCCTAATTTTACGTCAGGGGCATTAAATGCAACGACACAATTCAGATGTTTGGTAACATCATCTACCACCAATTGTATCTTAACCTCTAATACCGTTACGGCAACAGTCGTTCCCGATCCGTCGATTACAGTACAGCCGGCAGGAACAACAATTTGCTCGGGAGGAAATCATACCTTATCAGTAACGGGGGCCAATGGAACCCCAGCTTTAACTTACCAATGGTTTAGCAGTACCAACAATGCTACTTTTACAGCCATTGGCGGTGCAACTTCGGCAACCTATACAACCCCGGCTTTAACTCAGACGACCTATTACAAAGTAGAAGTTTCGGCCAGTGGAAACGGCTGTAATACCATTACTTCCAATGTGGCTATGGTGACCGTTTTATCTGCGATCTCCATCGTAACACAGCCGGTCGCAAAAACAAATATTTGCAGTGGATCAAATGCGACCTTAAATGTAGTCGCTGCAGGAGGTTCAGGGAATTACAGTTATCAATGGAAAAGCTCCGTTGTTTTAGCGGGACCTTATACCAATATTGCAGGAGCAACTTCGGCAAGTTATACCACCCCAAATTTAACACAAACTACTTTTTACCAGGTGGCGATTTCTGATCCTACTCAGGGTTGTACCACAGTGTTGTCCGGTATCGCCGCAGTTATTATTCCAAGTATTGAGACTCAGCCTGTAAATCCAACTACCGTTTGTGTGGGAGGTACAGTGGCGATTTCAACAGCGGCTTCGGCAAACAATGGTTCTGCTTCCTTTACTTATCAGTGGCAGCGTTCCGCAGATGGTGTGACTGGCTGGGCCGACATTACAGGAGAAATTAGAGCCACAAATCCACATTATTTATCAGGACCACTTAGCGCTACGACTTATTACCGCTGTGTAATCACCTCATCAAATCCAAGCTGTACTCTTATTACAAATGTTGTAGTCGCAACCGTTATTCCCGATCCGACGATAACAGTACAGCCGGTTGGTGGAAATATTTGCGAGGGAGGAGTATTCACCATGACATCCGGTGCACAAAATGGTTCCGGAAACTTTACCTATCAATGGCAAAGATCATTGGACGGAACAACAGGATGGGCAAATGTAACAGATGGCTCCGGTGCCAATACCACCACTTATACCACAGGTTTTGTAAATGCAGATGCTTTTTACAGATTGCGTGTAACCGATTCAGGAATTGGATGTGGTGTTATAAATTCCAATCCGGCGAAAGTAGATGTTTTCGAAATCCCGATAATTACGACACAACCAAAAGATGGAGAAGCTTGTATCAACCAGGCTCATACTTTTACCGTTGTGGCTACAGGAAATATTCCTGCGAGTCCTGTATTGTATCAATGGCAGACCGCCAGTGTTTTGGCCGGCCCTTATACCGATGTTACAAGCGGAACAGGTGGTACAACAGCTTCGTACACCACACCAACTTATGCAACAGCAGGAAACAGATATTTTAGAGTCATCATTTCTCAGGGAGAGTCAGGTTGTCGTACCACATCCAATCAGGTGACGTTAGAAGTTTTTGATATACCAGCCGCACCAACGGGTTCAGTCATACAACAGCCTTCCTGCGCAAATGCTACAGGAACAGTAAGCATCGTGAATCCTGATTTAGGAACCGGTTACGAGTACAGCAGTGATGGAACGACCTTCCAGGCGAGCAATGTTTTTGCAGGTTTGGCTTCGGGTACGGTAACCATTTATGTGAGAAGAGTGGGATTGAATACCTGTATTTCATCGGGTACGACCTTTACTATTTTTAACAGAATCTGTGCGGTTCCTGAAACCTTTACAGCCATCAACGGAGATACGGGTGGAAGTACAGCACCACATTCTATATTAGATAGTGATACCTTAAACGGAGTTATTTTAAACCCATCAGCAGTTAATGTTACGATAAACTCTATTTCGAGTTACTTAATTTATGATTTTAATCCGCTATCCAGAACTATTTCTGTAGCACCGGGAACTCCACCGGGAGATTATACTTTAACCTATACCATTTGTGAAATCGTAAATCCGGGAAATCCTTCTGATCCTGCAAATTTTGTAAATTGTTCTACCACTACAGAAACCATTAGTGTAACCACAGCCGGAATCGATGCCCGAATTGATATTGTTAAATATCTTGTAAACGGCTATACCGGTGCCAACAATGTAATTAATGCTTTAACAAACGATACTGTGGGCGGTGCACAGGCTACATTATCCAATGTGACGCTTAGTGTAGTCAATCCGGCATTACCGATCGACCCTCTGGTAACAACAGTTCCGTATCTGGATATTACAACCGGAAACGTGAATGTACCGCCGGGAACGGTAAAAGGCTTGTATGAAATTGTGTATAAGATCTGTGAAATTGGAGCGCCTTTAAATTGTGATACCTCAAGTATTCTGGTTCCGGTTGGAAACGCAGTGATTATAGCGAATGATGACAGAGTAGAAAATATAAATGGTCATTTAGGACTCATGAATGCTGCGAATGCCTTAACCAATGACACTTTAAACGGAGTGCCAATTACAGGAGCAAACTTTAATGAAATAACCATTACACAAAATGTGTTTGCCACACCTTTATATCCTGGCGCCAATGTACCGGTCTTTAGTACAGCCACGGGAAGCATAAGCATTCCACCGGGAACGCCTGCCAACACTTACTTTATGACCTATACCATTTGCGAAAAATTAAACCCAACCAATTGTGCGGACGGTAGTATTGCAGTGGTGGTAAATGCCGCTCCGATCATTGTAAATGACGACCGTATAGACAACATAAATGGTTACGACGGAGGTGTAGACGTAATTAATGTGTATACAAATGCAGCCGGTGCTGATACTTTTGACGGACAGGTTATCAATATCAATCTGGCCAATGTGCTGACTCCTTCAATTGTAACCCCTGCACAGCCTAAAGCTCCGGGAGCTCCGGTTCCTGTTTTAGATATTTCGTCAGGTTTTGTTACCGTTCCTCCGGGAACCCCGGCAGGGCAATATCAAATTAAATATCAAATCTGTGAGGATCTTAATCCGGGCAATTGTGATGATGCCATTGTGATCATTACGGTAATTGCACCAGTTATCGAAGCAAATGATGATACTGTTTTAAACGTAAATGGTTATGAAGGAGCAGACGATGTTATCAATATTTATGATAACGACTTGCTAAATGGCGGAATGCTGGATCTTCCGGATATTACAACAACTGTTATATCAACTCCGGCTCCAATAAACGGAGGTCCGGTTCCTACACTTGATAGCGTTACCGGTTTAGTAGACGTTCCGGCAGGAACACCGGCAGGAGAATATAAATTTGTGTATAAAATCTGTGAAAACCTAAACCCGACGAATTGTGATCAGGCGGTTGTTACTATTGTAGTAGCTCCTGCTGTAATCGATGCCGTAAACGATGCCAATTTTGCACCAATTAATGGTTTTGTCGGAAGTCCAAATGCCTTAAATGCTCTAGACAATGATACCCTTAATGGTCTTGCCGTAAATCTTTCTGAAGTTGTCATTACCAATATCATTCCGGCTACACCAATCAATGGAGGTCTGGTTCCGGTATTAAACGGAACAACCGGAATTGTAAGTGTACCTCCGGGAACTGCGGCAGGAATGTATTTTATTGGCTATCAGCTGAACGAAAAATTGAACTTGTCCAATACCGATTCAGCCATCATAACCGTTGAGGTTTCAGCTCCGCTAATTGTAGCCAATGATGATACAATTGCCAACATTAACGGCTATGTAAACACCACGAACGCAATTGACGTTTTATTGAATGATACCCTTAACGGAGTTACAGCAAACATTTCGAAAGTTACCATTACAGTTGATGTTGCGGCAACACCAATAAACGGAGGGCCAATTCCGGTACTCGAGCCTTTAACAGGATTTGTAAGTGTTCCGGCAGGTACTCCAGCGGGAGATTATGAAATTCAATACCATATTTGCGAAAAAATTAATCCGCTGAATTGTGACAATGCTAAAGTTTTCATTACAGTAACAGGAGCACAAATTGATGCGGTAAATGATGCGGTGGCCAATATCAATGGATTTACAGGAGCGACCAATGCCGTGAATGCCCTGACGAATGATACTTTAAACGGAATGACCGTTATTCCTTCTCAGGTTACCATTAGTAATATAGTTCCGGCTACACCAATAAATGGAGGAGCTGTTCCGGTTCTAAACCCTTCGAACGGAAATGTTGATGTGCCACTGGGAACCGCAGCAGGTACTTACACCATTGGATACCGCCTAAGCGAAAACTTAAATACGACCAATTTTGATACAGCCACCATAACAATTGTTGTTATAGCGCCAACGATTATTGCGAATGCAGACAGCACCGGTAACATTAACGGATTTACCGGAGCAAACAACGCTGTAAATGCCATTACAAATGACAGATTAAACGGCTTAGATATTCAATTGACTGCAATCGATATTACATCCATAAGTACCACAACTCCGGCAGCATATATTTCTGGAAACCCGGTTCCGGTATTAGATATCATTACCGGAAATGTAAATGTACCGGCAGGAACAGCAGCCGGAACTTATGTAATTCATTACCGTATTTGTGAAAAACTAAATCCGTTAAATTGCAGCGAGGCCGATATAACCATAAACGTTATTGCCCCAATCATTGATGCGAATACTGATTTTGCGGGTAATATTAATGGATATACCGGAGCCAATAATGTAGTAAATGCTCTAACGAATGATACCGTTAACGGACTTGCCGCACAAGCCGCTCAGCTTAACATTAGTGTTTTGAGTATAACTCCTCCGGCAACTTCAACAAATGGAATTGTTCCGGTATTGAATACCGTCACCGGAAGTGTCGATGTACCGCCAGGAACTTCTGCGGGGACTTATTTTATTCAATACCAAATCTGCGAAAAAATAAACCCGGCAATTGCAGTCAGGCAGCAATTATCATAGTCGTAAATGCGCCTGTAATCGTTGCTGAAGATGACACCATTACCAACATAAATGGTCAGTCGGGAATAAATAATGCTCTGAATGCCTTTACAAATAATGACACGTATAATGGTGTACTGTTAACAGATGTCAGCTTAATCATTCCAACCATATTAAGTCCGGCAACATCTATAAACGGAGGTTTGGTTCCTGTCTTAGATCTTGCCACAGGAAATGTAAATGTACCGGCAGGAACGCCGGCAGGAGCTTATCAGATTAAATATAGAATCTGCGACAAATTAAATCCGACGAATTGCGATGATGCCGTTATTAATATTGTAGTAGTCGTTTCGACAATTGTTGCGAATGACGATGCAATCGACAATATTAACGGAGACACCGGAGCAACTAATGTATTGAATGCGTACGCCAACGATACTTTGAACGGAACAACAATTTTGCAGACCAATATTAACAGTACCCTGATTAGCGGAGCAAACTCCATAAACGGAGCTGCAGTTCCTGTTTTAAATGTTCTTACCGGTGCTGTAGACGTTCCTGCGGGCACGGCTGCCGGAATATACTCTATTGTATATAAAATTTGTGATAAATTAAATCCGTCCAATTGTGATGAAGCTGTTATTAGAATTACGGTAGCGCTGCCCTCCATTCGATTGCTTAAACAAGGAGTTTTCGTAGATAGCAATGGCGATGGTTATGCACAGCCGGGAGAGCTAATCCGTTATTCTTTTGTGGTGACAAACACCGGAACTTTAGATTTAACCAATATCATTGTAACAGATCCGAAGGCAACAGTTACCGGAACTGCAATTGCAGTATTGGGAGTTGGACAATCGGATACCACAACTTTTAAAGGAACCTATGTCTTAACTCAGGCTGATATTAACAGAGGATATGTCGAAAATCAGGCTTTGGTTACGGCACAGCCTGTTAGCGGAGCAGCCATACAGGATTTGTCCGACAGTAATGACCTTACTTTAATTGGACCTAATGACCCTACGATCACTCCGGTACCGCAGCATAAAGAACTGACCTTGATAAAAGGAGGAGTATTAACAGGCAATGGAGGAGTAGGTTCGGTTATCAAATATAGCTTTACGGTTAAAAATACCGGAAATGTAGTCGTTACCAATCTGGTAATAAGCGATCCGATGTTAACAGCCACTTCTATAGCGGTTACTCCAAATGTGTTGGCCCCGGGCCAAACGGGAATAGCCATGGCATCGTATACGGTAACTACAACAGATGTAGCCAATGGCGAAGTAGTCAACTCGGCATTGGTCATTGGAGATGATCCGCAAGGGAATCCGGTCATCGATATTTCCGATAGCGATGATCCTGCTTTAACCGGTGATGATGATCCGACAGTGGTTGATTTAGATCTTAAACCTTCTATTGCGCTTATCAAAACAGCCACTTTTAATGATGAAAATAAAAATGGATTTGCCGAGATAGGAGAAACAATTACGTATCACTTTAGCGTTACCAATACCGGAAATATTCTATTGGTGAATGTTGTGGTCAAAGATCCGAAACCGGGAATAACCATTACAGGCGGTCCGATCATTTTAAAACACGGAGAAACAAATTCGGATAGTTTTGTCGGGACTTATGTTTTAACCGCTGCTGATATCGAGGCCGGATCTGTTGAAAATCAGGCTGAGGTGAATGCCGTAAGCCCGGACGGAAAAACGGCAACAGATTTGTCTGATGGCAATTCTATTCTGGGAGATGACCCAACCGTACTACCCTTAAACTCTTGTAAAATTGTAGTTCACAATGCGTTCTCACCAAATGGTGACGGAATCAATGAAGTTTTCAAAATTGACGGAGTTGAATGTTACCCGGATGTATTTGTAGAAATTTATGACCGTTGGGGAGTTTTGGTTTATGATGCTCATGGTTATAATAACACGTCAGTTGCCTTTAAAGGAATCTCAGAAGGAAGGGCAACGGTCAACAAACAAAAAGGATTACCGGTTGGTACTTACTTTTACGTGATTACGTATAAAACGTATTTAAATGAGCCAATAAGTCTGATGGGGTATTTGTATTTCTCTAAATAATGTAAAGTATTGATTTCTAATTTGTTAAAATAAAAAAGGCGCGACATTGTTGCGCCTTTTTTATTGCGTTTTTGTCACTATATTCTGTAAAAGTGTAATATATACATAATGTACCTGCTCATTTTTATCGGTTCGTTATCAAATAGTCATTTTTTTTGTAGTCAAAAGAGTATTACGGTCGGCAAAAAGTGTTGTTTAACGTTAATCTGGGTAGTTTATCGAAAAATGTAGCTGATAGACAGTTGTTTGCATATTTTCGCGCCTCCAAAACTACATAATTTAACCAGAGACAATTTGTGTCTTGAACCTAAATACCTATGGTCCAAACGCTATCTTTTTTTGATAAAGCCTTTAAGAAGTTTTTTTTAAGACTTCAAAAATCCATTACTATTATTTTTCCGTATCTATTCTGTATGCTGAATACCCCTGTTGGTTTTTCGGCAGCGGATATTTCCATTTCTAAAACCCCACTATTTTATGTATAACTTTACTTTTAACAAGTTTAATTTTTTGAAGCAGATCTTTTTTGTTTTGTTTTTTGGATTAACATCATTACCTGCGTTTTCACAAGTTTGTGGTACACCAGGAGGTGACGGACCTGTTACCGTATCAAGTTCTGTAAATACGTATTTCCCTATTTCGGGTAATATTACATTGAATGCAGGAACCCAATCGATAGTATTGGGAGCAGTACCGGCAACAGATCAATATTCTAACAATTTTGGGGCAACCCCAATTTCGGTAGGAGATTTGATTTTGATTATTCAAATGCAGGATGCTACAATAGACTATACCAATACAACCAGTTATGGTTCAGGAACTTCAAACAGTGGGCCGGATAATTTAGGAGGAACAGGATTTACTTCTCTTGGTAATACGGGAGTTTTTGAATATGTAATTGCAACTAATAGTGTCCCGCTAACTGGTGGGAATTTAACGTTTAAGGGTACTGGAACAAATGGTGGAACCCTGAATAGTTTTTATAATGCAGATGCTACAACGACCAGAGGGAAAAGAACTTTTCAAATTGTCAGAGTACCACAATATTCTAATTTAACACTTACTTCTTCGATTACTACACCGCCTTTTAACGGTGTTGCCGGAGGAGTTATTGCTTTTAATGTTTCCGGTACATTCAATTTTGCCGGATTTTCGATTGATGGAAATGCCAGAGGTTTTAGAGGTGGTTATAGCCCAAAAGCTGATTCTAATCTTAATAATGCTACAACTTATGTTGGCTTATCAGGTGATAATACAATTTCAGGAAAAGGGGAAGGAATAGCCGGAACCCCTCGCTATATGTGGGATGGATTTAATCAGGTTGATAATTTAGTGGAAGGAATGCCTGGCGGATCGTCAGGTAGAGGAGCTCCTGCTAATGCCGGAGGCGGTGGAAATGACCATAATTCCGGAGGCGGTGGTGGTGGTAATGGCGGATTCGGAGGCTTAGGTGGTGCAGGCTGGCAAGGTGGAGGAGGAAATGTTCTTCCTTTGACTGGAGGCGGAAGACCGGGTTTCAGATCTTATATTACGGCAACTCCCTTTCCAAAATTGGTCATGGGAGGCGGTGGAGGTGCCGGAGATGCTAACAATGCCTCAACCGGTGTAAAAGGAGGTGTCGGTGGAGCCATTATTCTTATCAACGCAGGGACAGTTCAGGGAACAGGTAATATTTATGCCAATGGAGGAAAAGGAGCACCAGGTACTTTTTCGGGATCACCCGATGGAGCCGGAGGTGGTGGAGCCGGAGGAACTGTATTATTGAATATCTCGAACACTAGTACTGCAACGATCAGAATAGAAGCCGATGGAGGTGCAGGAGGAAATACAGAAAATGATAATAACAATTCACACGGACCTGGTGGTGGTGGTGGTGGTGGAATGATCCGTCACAATCTTACCGGTACCGTAACGGTTACGACCAGTGTACTAGGAGGGGTTTCAGGAAAATCTAATGGAGGTGCAGGAATCGCAAACGGAGCTGCAGCAGGAACAGCCGGTAGCGCATCAACTTTTACATCACAAGACGTGCCGCCAAACTTACAAGTGAATTCCAATTGTTTTCCATCTTTGGAAACCAAAGTAAAAGCATTATCAACTGCATCAGCTTGTAATGCTATAGGAGAGAAAGTTTCCTATGAAATTCAGATTAAAAATACGGGAGCAGGAAATGCTGCAGGAGTCTTTTTAGACTTTCTTTTTCCAACAGGTATTGAGTTTGATACTGCTACAGCAACTTATTCTGCGGAAGCGACAGGTCCTTCGGGAATATTGACCAATACAGCTACAGCTAATAATCCGTTATTCGGAGGCTTTAATATTGCGCAAAATGGAGTGGTTACTATTACCTTAACAGGAAAAGTAGCGGCGTCTATTGCTGCGGGAACCTATAGTGCTAATGCACAGGCTTTGTACCTGGATCCGACACGTACAACGGCAAATCCAAACAGAAGAATTACAGCATTTACAAACGCTTATGGTTCTGCAAATAAAACCTATGAAGGGGTAAATCAGGCCAACGTTGCCGGAACAAACTTTAAAGGCAGTGGAGAAACGGTGGATGATATCACCATTTTACCTTTGCCGGCAACGCCAACCGCTACAGTGGTGCAATCTACTTGTCTTACACCAACAGGAAGAATAACAGTAAACACTCCTGCACCGGGGCCGGGAATCAGTTACACCTTAAGAGGAACAAATCCGGTAACGGCACCAGTAAACAATACAACAGGTATTTTCTCGGGATTAGTACCAAACAGCTATGTAGTGACCACGACAAATGCTCAGGGATGTACTTCGGCTCCTACTGCAAGTATGACAATCAATTCGGTTGCGGGAGCACCAACAACTACAGGAGTTTCGATTTGTCAGGGAGGTAGTGGGACATTAACGGCTACTTCTACCTGTTCAAATTCGGCTGCTATAGAGTGGTACACATCGGCTTTAAGTTTAACACCAATATTTACAGGTGCCTCTTTTAATCCGGTAGGGGTTGCGGGATCAGGTTTGACAAATACAAGTACAGCAGGAACCACCACCTTTTATGCGGCTTGCCCGGGTATTGGAAACTGTAGAACAGCTACAAATTTTGTGATCAATGCAATACCAACCATCACCGGAACAACACCGGCTGCACAATGTGATGCGGGATCGGTAACCTTAGGAGCTACTGCTTCGTTAGGAACAATTAGCTGGTATGCTGCTCCTACAGGTGGTACAGCATTGGCAACCGGAACTAGCTTTATTACACCTAACTTATCAACTACGACGACTTATTATGTAGATGCAACCGGAAATGGATGTACTACAGGAACGAGAACGGCGGTTATAGCTACAATAAATACAAGACCAACAATAGATGCTACAACACAGGATTCCAGATGTGGTGCAGGAACATTAACGTTAAATGCAACAGCATCAGCAGGAGCAACTATCAACTGGTATGCTAATTCAACAGGAGGGACATCATTAAAAACAGGAGCGAGTTTTACCACGCCAAGTTTATCAGCTACCACTACTTATTATGTAGAAGCTGTTTCAGCAGAAGGCTGTCCTTCGGCTTCAAGAGTTGCGGTTGCAGCGGTTGTAAATACAGCCTCTACAATTGCATTTACCAGTGGGACACAAAATCCGACAATTTGTAATGGAACAGCAATTCCAAGTGCCGTTTATACTTTTGGAGGAAGTGCCACCAATGCTACGGCATCAAATTTACCGGCAGGTTTGTCGGCTACTGTTGATTCCAATGCAAAAACAATAACTATTTCGGGAACACCAACAGCCAGCGGTACTTATACCATTACAACAGTTGGACATACAGCACCTTGTGCGGCTGTTACAATAAATGGAGCTGTAACAGTAACCACTGCATCAAATGCAGGTACTTTATCAGGGACTCAAAATATTTGTGTTGGCGGAACCACTACGTTTACTACCAATGGAAATTCAAATGGAAGCTGGTCAAGTAGTGCTACCGGAGTTGCAACAGTAAATAGTTCAACGGGAGTAATCACTGGAGTTACAGCCGGAACCGCTACAATTACCTATACAGTAACCGGAACAGGAGGTTGTGCCAATGCAACAGCTACCAGAACGGTAACGGTAACTGCCGCTCCAAATGCAGGTACTTTATCAGGAACTCAAAATATCTGTGTTGCCGGAACGACTACGTTTACTTCAAACGGAAATACAGGCGGAAGCTGGTCAAGCAGTGCTACCGGAGTTGCAACTGTAAATAGTTCAACAGGAGTAGTTACCGGAGTTACAGCCGGAACCGCTACAATTACCTATACAGTAACCGGAACAGGAGGTTGTGCTAATGCAACAGCTACCAGAACGGTAACAGTAACTGCTGCGCCAAATGCAGGTACTTTATCAGGAACTCAAAATATCTGTGTTGCCGGAACGACTACATTTACTTCAAACGGAGATACAGGCGGAAGCTGGTCAAGCAGTGCTACCGGAGTTGCAACTGTAAATAGTTCAACAGGAGTAGTTACCGGAGTTTCAGCCGGAACCGCTACAATCACATACACCGTAACTGGAACAGGAGGTTGTGCTAATGCAACAGCTACCAGAACGGTAACCGTAACTACTGCACCAAATGCAGGAACTTTATCAGGAGCTCAAAACATCTGTGTTTCTGGAACGACTACATTTACTTCAAACGGAAATACAGGCGGAAGCTGGTCAAGCAGTGCTACAGGAGTTGCAACTGTAAATAGTTCAACAGGAGTAGTTACCGGAGTTTTAGCCGGAACTGCTACAATTACCTATACAGTAACCGGAACAGGAGGTTGTGCCAATGCAACAGCTACCAGAACGGTAACCGTAACTACTGCACCAAATGCAGGGACTTTATCAGGAGCTCAAAACATTTGTGTTGCCGGAACGACTACATTTACTTCAAACGGAGATACAGGCGGAAGCTGGTCAAGCAGTGCTACAGGAGTTGCAACTGTAAATAGTTCAACAGGAGCAATCACTGGAGTTTCAGCCGGAACAGCTACAATTACCTATACAGTAACCGGAACAGGAGGTTGTGCCAATGCAACAGCTACCAGAACGGTAACCGTAACTACTGCACCAAATGCAGGGACTTTATCAGGAACTCAAAATATTTGTGTTGCCGGAACGACTACGTTTACTTCAAACGGAGATACAGGTGGAAGCTGGTCAAGCAGTGCTACCGGAGTTGCAACTGTAAATAGTTCAACAGGAGTAGTTACCGGAGTTTCAGCCGGAACCGCTACAATTACCTATACAGTAACCGGAACAGGAGGTTGTGCTAATGCAACAGCTACGAGAACGGTAACAGTAACCACTGCACCAAATGCAGGAATTTTATCAGGAACACAGGAAATCTGTGTTGGAGCAACAACAACATTTACCTCAAACGGGACGAGTGGAGGAAGCTGGTCAAGCAGTAATACAACAGTCGCTACAGTAGATGCTGCCGGGATAATTACAGGAAAAGCATTTGGAACAGCAACAATAACTTATACCGTAACCGGAACAGGAGGTTGTGCTGATGCAATTGCTACGAGAACCGTAACAGTTAGCGACACTCAAAAACCAACGATCACTTGCCCGGCAAATGTTACTGCTGTGGCAGATGCAGGTTCATGTACGGCTACGGGAGTTGCTTTAGGAACTCCAACTACGAGCGATAATTGTTCGGGAGTTGTAACGGTGACTAATAATGCGCCATCAAGCTTCCCAATAGGAGTAACCACTGTAACGTGGACAGCTACTGATGCTGCCGGAAATACACAAACTTGTACTCAAACTGTAACAGTTAGCGACACTCAAAAACCAACGATTACTTGTCCGGCAAATGTTACTGCTGTGGCAGATGCAGGTTCATGTGTTGCTACGGGAGTTGCTTTAGGCACTCCAACCACAAGCGATAACTGCTCTGGAGTAGTAACGGTGACTAATAATGCACCATCAAGCTTCCCAATAGGAACAACAACCATAACCTGGACGGCTACTGATGCTGCCGGAAATACACAAACTTGTACTCAAACGGTAACAGTTAGCGATACTCAGAAGCCAACAATTACTTGTCCGGCAAATGTTACTGCCGTGGCTGATGCTAATTCTTGTGCTGCTACCGGAGTTGTTTTAGGTACTCCAGTGACTTCAGACAATTGTTCAGGAGTAGTAACGGTGACTAATAATGCGCCATCAAGCTTCCCAATAGGAGTAACCACCGTAACTTGGACTGCTACAGATGCTGCCGGAAATACACAAACTTGTACTCAAACCGTAACGGTTAGCGATACGCAGAAACCAACCATCACTTGTCCGGCAAATGTTACTGCTGTGGCTGATGCAGGTTCATGTGCTGCTACGGGAGTTGTTTTAGGCACTCCAATTACGAGCGATAACTGCTCTGGAACAATAACAGTAACTAACGATGCATCATCAAGCTTCCCAATCGGAATCACAACCGTAACCTGGACGGCTACTGATGCTGCCGGAAATACCCAGACTTGTACGCAAACGGTAACCGTTAGCGATACGCAGAAACCAACCATCACTTGTCCGGCGAATGTTACTGCTGTGGCAGATGCTAATTCATGTGCTGCTACCGGAGTTGTTTTAGGTACTCCAGTGACTTCAGACAATTGTTCAGGAGTTGTGACAGTGACTAATAACGCACCATCAAGCTTCCCAATCGGAACAACAACTGTAACCTGGACTGCTACTGATGCTGCCGGAAATACACAAACTTGTACTCAAACGGTAACGGTTAGCGATACTCAGAAGCCAACAATTACTTGTCCTGCAAATGTTACTGTTGTGGCTGATGCTAATTCTTGTACGGCTACCGGAGTTGCTTTAGGCACTCCAACCACGAGCGATAATTGCTCTGGAGTAATAACAGTGACTAATAACGCGCCATCAAGCTTCCCGATCGGAATAACAACCGTAACCTGGACGGCTACTGATGCTGCTGGAAATACCCAGACTTGTACGCAAACCGTGACGGTTAGTGATACTCAAAAACCAACCATCACTTGTCCGGCAAATGTTACTGCTGTGGCAGATGCAGGTTCATGTGTTGCTACCGGAGTTGCTTTAGGAACTCCAACTACGAGCGATAACTGCTCAGGAACAATAACAGTAACTAATAACGCGCCATCAAGCTTCCCAATCGGTACCACTACCGTAACCTGGACGGCTACTGATGCTGCTGGAAATACACAGACTTGTACTCAAACCGTAACAGTTAGCGATACGCAGAAACCAACCATCACTTGTCCGGCAAATGTTACTGCTGTGGCTGATGCTAATTCATGCGTTGCTACCGGAGTTACTTTAGGTACTCCTACCACGAGCGATAACTGCTCAGGAGTAGTAACGGTGACTAACAATGCACCATCAAGCTTCCCAATCGGAATCACAACCGTAACGTGGACGGCTACTGATGTGGCAGGAAATATTGAGACTTGTACTCAAACCGTAACAGTTAGCGATACGCAGAAACCAACCATCACTTGCCCGGCGAATGTTACTGCTGTGGCTGATGCAGGTTCATGCGTTGCTACCGGAGTTGCTTTAGGAACTCCAGTAACTTCAGACAATTGTTCAGGAGTAGTAACCGTAACCAACAATGCACCATCAAGTTTCCCAATCGGAATCACAACTGTAACCTGGACGGCTACTGATGCTGCTGGAAATACACAGACTTGTACTCAAACTGTAACGGTAAACGACACTCAAAAACCAACCATCACTTGTCCGGCAAATGTTACTGCTGTGGCAGATGCAGGTTCTTGTACTGCTACCGGAGTTGTTTTAGGTACTCCAACTACGAGCGATAATTGTTCAGGAGTAGTAACTGTAACTAACGATGCACCATCAAGCTTCCCAATCGGAATAACAACTGTAACCTGGGCCGCTACTGATGTGGCAGGAAATACTGAGACTTGTACTCAAACCGTAACAGTTAGCGATACTCAAAAACCAACCATCACTTGTCCGGCAAATGTTACTGCTGTGGCTGATGCTAATTCTTGTACTGCTACCGGAGTTGCTTTAGGTACTCCAGTGACTTCAGACAATTGTTCAGGAGTTGTAACCGTAACTAACGATGCGCCATCAAGCTTCCCAATCGGAACAACAACTGTAACCTGGACGGCTACTGATGCTGCCGGAAATACCCAGACTTGTACGCAAACCGTAACGGTAAACGATACTCAAAAACCAACCATCACTTGTCCGGCAAATGTTACTGCTGTGGCTGATGCTAATTCATGCGCTGCTACCGGAGTTGTTTTAGGCACTCCAACCACGAGCGATAACTGTTCGGGAGTAGTAACAGTAACTAACGATGCACCATCAAGCTTCCCAATCGGAACAACAACCGTAACGTGGACGGCTACTGATGCTGCCGGAAATACACAAACTTGTACGCAAACGGTAACCGTTAGCGATACTCAGAAACCAACCATCACTTGTCCGGCAAATGTTACTGCTGTGGCCGATGCAGGTTCATGTACGGCTACCGGAGTTGCTTTAGGTACTCCAACCACAAGCGATAACTGCTCTGGAGTTGTAACCGTAACCAACGATGCACCATCAAGCTTCCCAATCGGAATCACAACCGTAACCTGGACGGCTACTGATGCTGCTGGAAATACCCAGACTTGTACGCAAACCGTGACGGTTAGTGATACTCAAAAACCAACCATCACTTGTCCGGCAAATGTTACTGCTGTGGCAGATGCTGGTTCATGTACGGCTACCGGAGTTGCTTTAGGAACTCCAACTACGAGCGATAACTGCTCAGGAGTAGTAACCGTAACGAATAACGCACCATCAAGCTTCCCAATCGGAACAACTACCGTAACCTGGACTGCTACTGATGCTGCCGGAAATACACAAACTTGTACGCAAACCGTAACCGTTAGCGACACGCAGAAACCAACAATTACTTGTCCGGCAAATGTTACTGCTGTGGCAGATGCTGGTTCATGTACGGCTACCGGAGTTGCTTTAGGTACTCCAGTGACTTCAGACAATTGCTCTGGAGTTGTGACAGTGACTAATAATGCGCCATCAAGCTTCCCAATCGGAACAACAACCGTAACCTGGACAGCGACTGATGCTGCCGGAAATACACAAACTTGTAGGCAAACGGTAACCGTTAGCGACACTCAAAAACCAACCATCACTTGTCCGGCAAATGTTACTGCTGTGGCAGATGCAGGTTCATGTACGGCTACCGGAGTTGTTTTAGGAACTCCAGTAACTTCAGACAATTGTTCAGGAGTTGTAACTGTAACTAATAATGCACCATCAAGCTTCCCAATCGGAATCACAACCGTAACGTGGACCGCTACTGATGCTGCAGGAAATACACAAACTTGTACTCAAACGGTAACGGTTAGCGACACGCAGAAACCAACAATCACTTGCCCAGCAAATGTTACTGCTGTGGCTGATGCTAATTCATGTACGGCTACCGGAGTTGTTTTAGGAACTCCAACCACGAGCGATAACTGCTCAGGAGTTGTAACTGTAACTAACGATGCACCATCAAGCTTCCCAATTGGTACCACTACGGTAACGTGGACGGCTACTGATGCTGCAGGAAATACCCAAACTTGTACTCAAACCGTAACGGTAAGCGATACACAAAAACCAACCATCACTTGTCCGGCAAATGTTACTGCTGTGGCAGATGCTGGTTCATGCGTTGCTACCGGAGTTGCTTTAGGTACTCCAGTGACTTCAGACAATTGCTCTGGAGTTGTGACAGTGACTAATAATGCGCCATCAAGCTTCCCAATCGGAACAACAACCGTAACCTGGACAGCGACTGATGCTGCCGGAAATACACAAACTTGTACTCAAACGGTAACCGTTAGCGACACTCAAAAACCAACCATCACTTGTCCGGCAAATGTTACTGCTGTGGCAGATGCAGGTTCATGTACGGCTACCGGAGTTGTTTTAGGAACTCCAGTAACTTCAGACAATTGTTCAGGAGTTGTAACTGTAACTAATAATGCACCATCAAGCTTCCCAATCGGAATCACAACCGTAACGTGGACCGCTACTGATGCTGCAGGAAATACACAAACTTGTACTCAAACGGTAACGGTTAGCGACACGCAGAAACCAACAATCACTTGCCCAGCAAATGTTACTGTCTTGGCAGATGCAGGTTCATGTACGGCTACCGGAGTTGTTTTAGGTACTCCAGTAACTTCAGACAATTGTTCAGGAGTAGTAACGGTAACTAATAATGCACCATCAAGCTTCCCAATAGGTATTACTACGGTAACTTGGACAGCTACTGATGCTGCTGGAAATATTGAGACTTGTACTCAAACGGTGAAAGTAATAGGACCAATCAAAGCAATTGAAGACCGTGTAACATCATTTAATGGTGTTCTAGGGGGAATTGCGGTTCCAAGTGTTTTGGATAATGATTCTTTGAATTGTAAAAGTGTAGTTAGCAATGAAGTTATAACTACTCTGGTTACAACCTTACCTTCAGCTTTAAGTTTCGATACCAATACAGGAGCCGTTACGGTTAAGTCAAATACGCCATCAGGAACTTATACTTTCGATTATCAAATTTGTGAAGTTTTAAATTCAACAACAAATTGTGCGACAGCGACGGTTACTATTATAGTTGAAAACCCAATTGTAGCCAATGATGACAATACCTATCCGGTACAAACACCAGGTACAACAGTAGCCACTA
The DNA here is from genome assembly GCF_025947345.1 of Flavobacterium sp. N502536. Classification (NCBI taxonomy): domain Bacteria; kingdom Pseudomonadati; phylum Bacteroidota; class Flavobacteriia; order Flavobacteriales; family Flavobacteriaceae; genus Flavobacterium; species Flavobacterium sp. N502536. Next base: position 2,505,195 of record NZ_CP110011.1, read on the forward strand.
CCGTTGGAAACGTAACAGGAAATGATACTTTAAACGGAGTAGTAGTAACAGCTGCCAATACCAATGTAACTCCAATCAAAACAGGACCATTGAGCATTGACGCTGATGGTAAATTAACCTTAGATCCAAACACGGTATCGGGTACTTACCAAATCACGTATGAAATCTGCGAAGAAGGAGCAACACCTAAAAACTGTGCTTCTGCAACAGCAACAGTTGAAGTTAAAAATCCTCTTGTAGCCAACGATGACAATACTTATCCGGTACAAACACCAAGTACAACAGTAGCCACTACCGTTGGAAACGTAACAGGAAATGATACCTTAAACGGAGTAGCAGTAACCGCAGCCAATACCAATGTAACCCCAATCAAAACAGGACCATTGAGCATTGACGCTGAAGGTAAATTAACCTTAGATTCAAATACGGTATCGGGTACTTACCAAATTACGTATGAAATCTGCGAAGAAGGAGCAACACCTAAAAACTGTGCTTCTGCAACAGCAACAGTTGAAGTTAAAAACCCAATTGTAGCCAACGATGACAATACGTATCCAGTACAAACACCAGGTACAACAGTAGCCACTACCGTTGGAAGCGTAACAGGAAATGATACCTTAAATGGAGTAGTAGTAACAGCTGCCAATACCAATGTAACCCCAATCAAAACGGGACCATTGAGCATTGACGCTGATGGTGAATTAACCTTAGATCCGAACACGGTATCGGGTACTTACCAAATCACGTATGAAATCTGCGAAGAAGGAGCAACACCTAAAAACTGTGCTTCTGCAACAGCAACAGTTGAAGTTAAAAACCCAATTGTAGCCAACGATGACAATACGTATCCGGTACAAGTACCAAGTACAACAGTAGCCACTACCGTTGGGAACGTAACAGGAAATGACACCTTAAACGGAGTAGCAGTAACCGCTGCCAATACCAATGTAACCCCAATCAAAACGGGACCATTGAGCATTGACGCTGATGGTAAATTAACCTTAGATCCAAACACGGTATCGGGTACTTACCAAATCACTTATGAAATCTGTGAAGAAGGAGCAACACCAAAAAATTGTGCTTCTGCTACAGCAACAGTTGAAGTTAAAAATCCAATTGTAGCCAATGATGATACTACCTATCCGGTACAAACACCAGGTACAACAGTAGCCACTACCGTTGGAAACGTAACAGGAAATGACACCTTAAATGGAATAGCAGTAACAGCTGCCAATACCAATGTAACCCCAATCAAAACAGGGCCTTTGAGTATTGACGCTGATGGTAAATTAACCTTAGATCCAAACACAGTATCGGGTACTTACCAAATCACGTATGAAATCTGCGAAGAAGGAGCAACACCTAAAAACTGTGCTTCTGCTACAGCTACTGTTATAGTTGGAAATGGAGCGATTAACGCACTGACGGAAACTACACCTTCGATAAATGGAAGTGTTGGAGGAACCACTGCTTCATTGTTAAATAATGATACTTTGAACGGAAATCCGGCAGTGATTAAAAATAGTCCGGGAGGAGTAATTTTAAAAGGCATAAATGTTCCAGCAGGATTAACTTTAAATGCAGACGGAACAGTAACTGTAAAAGCAGGAACTCCGATAGGGAAATACGAAGTTGAATACAGTATTTGCGAATATCTGAATCCAACAAACTGTGCCACTGTAAAAAGTTATGTTCCGGTAACAGGAGCGGTTATAAAAGCAAATAATGATAACGCCGGAACTGTTGACAGCAGTAAGGGACAAAGCTCGACAACAAGTATTTTTCAAAATGATACTTTAAACGGTGTGTTGCTGAATCCTTCAACGGTTATCTTAACGACCGTTGTTCCAAATCCGAATTTGACTTTAAAAGCGGATGGTACAATTGAAGTAAAACCGGGAACAGCATCTGGAACATATGAAATAACGTATCAAATTTGTGAAGCTTTAAACCCAACGAATTGCAGTCAGGCGGTTGCGAAGATTACGGTAATTAATATTGTAGACCCTGATCCTCCACTACCATTTGTGAAGATTGTGGTTGTAAATGATGGTATTGTAAATGTTGACGGGATAAATGGTTCTCTTGAATTTATCAATGTTTTAGGCAATGATTTATTGAAAGGTTTACCAATTAATCCTTCAGATGTTACACTTACAGATCTGTCTAAAAACCCTTATTTTGAATTTAATTCAGATGGAACTGTAAATGTAAAACCAAATACTCCGGGTGGAAATTACAGCTTAAATTATCAGGTTTGCGAAAAAGCGCATCCAACGAATTGTGGTACCGCTACGCTAACTGTTTTTGTTGAAGTTCCTGCTATTGCAGTAATTAAAACAGCAGTATTTAATGATGAAAACGGAAGCGGATTTGCAAATGCCGGTGAAACCATTACGTACAAATTTAAAGTAACCAATACCGGAAACGTACGATTAACAGGTGTTATGATTTCTGACCCATTACCGGGAGTTGTAGTTTCAGGACAGGCAATTACTTTAGAGGTAAACGAATCTGATGAACACAATTTTACCGCTACTTATAAAATCACACAAAATGATATCAATAAAGGTAAAGTAAGCAATCAGGCGAGCGTTCAGGGACGAAGCGGTAAAGGAGTTGTGGTCGATGATATTTCAGATGATGAAAGCAACCTGGAAGACAAACCTACCGTATTGGATTTAACGGGTTGTGTGATAAAAGTCTTTAATGCATTCTCACCAAATGGAGATTCTAAAAACGAACGTTTCTATATTCAAGGATTGGAATGTTATCCAAGTAATACGGTTGAAATATACAACCGTTGGGGAGTTTTGGTCTTTGAAATGGACAACTACAACAATGAAGATCGTGTTTTTAAAGGTTTCTCAGAAGGTCGTACCACTATAAAACAATCTGAAGGATTGCCGGTTGGAACTTATTTCTACATCCTGAAATACAGAGACAACGAATCGAATCCGCATGAACAATCGGGTTATTTATATATCAACAAGTAAAAATTACGGCGGCCTGACACTTCCGGGCCGCTTCTTAAAAGCCATTCAAATGAAAAAGATAATTTTAATGTTCCTGTTATTTTCGGTTGTGTGTTCGGCTCAGCAAGATGCGCAATACACACAATACATGTACAATACCATCGCAATAAACCCTGCTTATGCGGGCTCCCGTGGTGCATTAAGTGTTTTTGGGTTGTACCGTACACAATGGATTGGACTGGACGGAGCACCCGAAACCAGTACTTTTTCCATCAATACTCCTCTAAACAACAGTAACTTAGGATTAGGAGTTTCTTTAGTAAACGATAAAATTGGACCTACCAACGAGAACACTTTATCAACCGATTTGTCTTATAGTGTTCCAACCTCAGAAACTTTTAAGCTTTCTTTTGGAATAAAAGCCACGGCGAATCTTTTTAATTTGGATATCAACAAATTGAATCCCGAAAATCAGGGAGATCCGCAATTTCAGAATCTAAACAATAGAATTACACCTAACATTGGAGCCGGAGTGTATTGGCATTCTGATAAAGCCTATGTAGGATTGTCGATTCCGAATTTTATCGAAACCAATCGTTTCAATGATGATGATACGGCAATTTTTAAAGATAAAATCAACTACTATTTAATGGCAGGTTATGTTTTTGATTTGGACTATTACATCAAATTCAAACCGGCAATATTAACCAAAATGGTTCAGGGAGCGCCTTTACAAGTAGATGCTTCGGCTAACTTTATGTTCGATGATAAATTTGTTGTAGGATTGGCCTATCGTTGGAGTGCCTCGCTGAGTGCAATGGCAGGTTTTCAGGTAACAGATGGTTTATATATTGGTTATGGCTACGATCATGAAACCACTAATTTAAGAAGATACAATTCGGGATCACATGAGATCTTCCTGCGTTTTGAGTTTCTTAATAATTATAATAGAATTACCTCACCAAGATTCTTCTAAAATGTTCCTCTATGAAAAGCCAAAAAATACTATACACCTTATCCTTTTTATTTCTTTTTCTAAATACAATTGCACAGACCGGCAAAATAAATTATGCTGATGCCAAATACGAAAAGTACGCTTATATCGATGCCATAAAAATCTATGAAAATGTGGCTGACAAAGGATATAAAGACGAAAAAATGTTTCAGCGTCTTGGGAATTCCTACTATTTTAACGGAGAGCTCGTAAAAGCTTTGAAGTGGTATGATGAATTGTTTGGCATGAACAAACAGCAGGAGCCGGAATACTTGTACCGATATGCACAATGTCTGAAAGCTGCCGGAAATTATACGAAAGCAGATGCGACATTAGAAAAATTCAATCAAAAACAGGCAACCGATAAAAGAGGGGTTTTGTTTGAAACGAATAAGAACTATTTAAGCGCCATAAAAGCAAATTCAGGACGATTTGAAATTGCCGATGCCGGAATAAACTCTAAATATTCAGATTACGGAAGCACCATCTTTGACAATAAATTAGTTTTTACCTCCGCCCGGGATACAGGAGGAGTGGCAAAGAAAAATTTCAAATGGACCAATAGTTCCTTTACCAATTTATACACCGCCGAGATGTTGCCGGACGGGAGTATAGGAACGCCACAACGTTTTCAGAAAAAAGTAAATACAAAATTCAACGAATCGACACCCGTTTTCACGAAAGACGGTCGAACCATGTACTTTACCCGAAATAATTTTTTAAACGGGAAAAGAGGCAGAGACGAGAAAAAAGTCACCTTATTAAAATTGTATAAAGCAAACCTAATTGAAGGGGAATGGAAAAATATAGAAGCACTTCCGTTCAACAGCGATCAGTATAGTGTAGCGCATCCAACCTTAAGTTTAGACGAAAAAACACTTTATTTTGCTTCAGATATGCCGGGAACCTTAGGCCAGTCTGACTTGTTTAAAGTAGCCATAAACGGTGACGGAACCTTTGGAAAACCTCAAAATTTAGGCGCAGCAATCAATACCGAAGGCAGAGAAACCTTTCCTTTTATTTCAGAAGATAATGAACTTTATTTCGCAACCGACGGAAGACCTGGATTGGGCGGACTTGACGTATTCGTAGCAAAAATAAATAAAGAAGACACTTTTGAAGAAATACAAAACATAGGGGAACCAATCAATAGTCCACAGGACGATTTTGCTTTTGTAATAAACAGTAAAAACAGAAACGGATTTTTCTCTTCCAACAGAGACAATGGCCACGGACTTGATGATGTTTACCGATTTACCGAAAGACGAAAACTAAATTGCGAGCAGGAATTACTGGGTACTATAACCGATTTGGAAACCAATGTGGTTCTTTCAAATACCAAAGTAGCATTGTTTGATGAAAATTTCCAGGCCGTAGCAGAAGTTGTTTCGGATGAAAAAGGAAACTATATTTTTCCGAATGTAAAATGTGGTAAAAATTATTTTGTACGTGCTTCAAAAACAGATTATGAAAGCAAAGAAACCCCGGTAACCATAAACAGAAACTCTGGAAAAACAACCTTACTAATTCAGCTCGAAAAGAGAGTTAAACCAATTGGAGTTGGAACCGATCTGGCCAAGACACTTGATATTCCGATTATTTATTTTGATCTGGACAAAGCGACTATTAAAAAAGAATCTGCTTATCAGCTGGAGAAAATTATCGAAATACTAAAACAGTATCCAACCTTAAAATTAGATATCCGTTCTCATACAGACAGTCGACAAACCTTGAAATACAATCAGGTTTTATCGGATAAACGAGCCAAATCGACTAGAAACTGGCTGATTCAAAAAGGAGTAGATCCAACCCGATTAACCGCAAAAGGTTACGGTGAAACACAATTGGTAAACCACTGTTCTGATGGTGTAAAATGCACCGAAGAAGAACACGAACGCAACAGAAGAAGTGAGTTTGTAATCACCAATTTGTAAACAAAAATAAACAGTAAAAAAGCCCTTTTCTAAAACTTAGAAAAGGGCTTTTTGTTATTATCAAATTATTCGCAATCTTGTCATTCCGAGGAACGAGGAATCTCCACAAGAAACTAACACAAAGTGTATGCTGTTGTTGTTATCAAATTATTCGCAATCTTGTCATTCCGAGGAACGAGGAATCTCCACAAGAAACTGACACAAAGTATATGACGTTGTTGAGTTACTCCCTAAGATTCCTCGTTCCTCGGAATGACAAAACGATGTATAAAATACGCATTGACATCAACAGCCAACAATAAAAAACTTTGCGCCTTAGCGTCTCTGCGAGCAAAAAAACATCCCTTACGTAATATAATTCGCAAAAAAGTTTTAAAATTCATCCATTTCTTTAACATAAAATTTATAAAACAGAAAATATTAGTTATTTTGTTTAAAATGAATGAGTTAGATTTTAAAAAATCGTTTTCGCTGTTGTGTGTGTACATTTTTTTCTAACTTTATAGATCTAAAATTTTTCAGATATGACTGTAGATCAAATACTAAACACAAAAGGGAAAAATGTTTACTCAGTTCTTTCAACGACAACGGTTTATGAAGCCTTAAAAGTGATGGGAGAGAAAAACATAGGAGCCATTCTTGTTATTGATGGTTCCGATTTAAAAGGAATATTGTCTGAAAGGGATTATGCCCGAAAAATTGTTTTAAAAGATAAATCATCAAAAGAAACCTTTGTGCATGAAATTATGGAAAGCAATATTTTCTCGGTAAAACTTTCAAATAATATTGAAGATTGTATGGAACTGATGAGTACCAAAAGAATCAGGCATTTACCGGTTTTAGAAGATGGAGTCGTAGTAGGAATAATATCTATAAGTGATGTGGTTAAGGCCATTATCGAAATTCAGAAAGACACGATACATCATTTAAACTCTTATATTTCGCAGTAAAACAAGCTAAAAAATAGAATCTTTTAAATAGTCCAAAATTTTTTGGGCTATTTTTTTTGAGGTCTCTAAAATTTATTTTTAAGAAAAGAAAGTAGCAAAAATAGGCCATTTTAAAACAAGACTTATATCTTTGTAAGCTAGAATAAAAGCTAAAATAAATGAACAAAGAGAGTAAAAGAAGAGAAGCGTTACTGTACCATTCAGAACCAACTCCAGGAAAAATTCAGGTAGTTCCAACAAAAAAATATGCAACCCAAAGAGACTTGTCTTTGGCTTATTCGCCAGGAGTTGCAGAGCCATGTTTAGACATTGCAGCAAACGTAGAAGACGTTTACAAATATACAGCAAAAGGTAATTTAGTTGCCGTAATCTCAAACGGTACAGCAGTTTTAGGACTTGGAGACATTGGCCCTGAGGCTTCTAAGCCTGTAATGGAAGGGAAAGGATTATTGTTTAAGATATTCTCTGATATTGATGTTTTTGATATTGAAATCGGTACAAAAGATATTGAAGAATTTATTCAGACCGTAAAAAATATTGCCCCAACTTTCGGAGGGATAAATCTGGAAGACATTAAAGCACCGGAATCTTTTGAAATCGAAAGACGATTGGTAGAAGAATTAGACATTCCGGTAATGCACGACGATCAGCACGGTACAGCCATTATCTCGTCAGCAGCTTTAATTAATGCCCTTGAATTGGCAGGAAAAAAAGCAGAAGATGTAAAAGTTGTAGTTTCGGGTGCAGGTTCTGCAGCGATTGCTTGTACTGATTTATATGTTTTGTTAGGAGTTCAGGTTAAGAACATCAAGATGTTTAACAGTAAAGGACTTTTAACAAAAGACAACCCTTCACTATCAGAATTGCAAATGAAATATGCAGTTGATGGTCCTAAAGTTGATTTGGCAGAAGCAGTAAAAGGAGCTGATGTTTTCATCGGATTATCTTCAGGAGACATCCTGACGCCTGCAATGTTGTTGACCATGAAAGAGAATCCGATTGTTTTTGCGATGGCAAATCCAAATCCGGAGATCGATTATAACGTAGCGACAGAAACTCGTAAAGATGTTATTATGGCTACAGGACGTTCGGACTTTCCTAACCAGGTAAACAACGTTTTAGGTTTTCCGTATATTTTCAGAGGAGCATTAGACGTACGTGCTACAAAAATAAACGAAGCTATGAAAATGGCTGCGGTAAAAGCATTAGCTATTTTGGCAAAAGAGCCGGTACCGGAGCAGGTTAACGTAGCCTACGGAGCAACAAAATTAGGTTTTGGTAACGATTATATCATCCCTAAACCATTTGACCCTAGATTGATTACCGTTGTGGCGCCTGCAGTTGCAAGAGCAGCAATGGAATCAGGAGTAGCAAAAAATCCTATTACAGACTGGGCAGCTTATGAAGATGTGCTTCGCGAACGTATGGGGAACGATAATAAAATGGTGCGTTTGATTACCAACCGTGCTAAAGTAAGCCCTAAAAGAATTGTTTTTGCTGAGGCAGATCAGTTAAACGTACTTAAAGCAGCGCAAATTGTACATGAGGACGGAATTGGTTTCCCAATTTTACTAGGAAACAAAGAAGTTATTTTAGAGCTGAAAGAAGAATTAGGTTTTGATGCAGAATTGGAGATCATCGATCCTAAAACGAATGAAGAAGAAGGAAGACGTAACCGATTTGCAAATTCTTACTGGGAAACAAGAGGAAGAAGAGGCGTTTCGTTATTGGATTCACAAAAATTCATGCGTGAAAGAAACTACTTTGCTGCTATGATGGTGAATGAAGGTGAAGCAGATGCTTTGGTAACTGGTCATACAAGAAGTTATCCAACGGTAGTAAAACCAATGTTACAACTGATTGAAAAAGCACCGGGAGCTTCATTAATCGCTACAGCCAACATGATGTTGACGTCACGCGGACCAATGTTCTTGTCTGATACAGCAATTAACATCAACCCTTCAACAGAAGATTTGATTAACATTGCTATCATGACCGCTAAAACCGCTAAAATGTTTGGTGTAGAGCCTGTTATTGCAATGGTTTCTTATTCAAATTTCGGATCTTCAACAAGTCCAAATGCATCAAAAGTAAGAGAAGCTGTAGCTTATCTGCATAAAAATCATCCGGAAATGATTGTTGACGGAGAAATTCAGGCCGATTTCGCATTGAATCAGGAAATGCTTGCAGAAAAATTTCCATTCTCTAAATTAGCAGGTAAAAAAGTGAATACTTTGATCTTCCCTAACTTAGATTCGGCTAACATTACCTATAAAATGTTAAAGGAATTGTATAAAGTAAACTCTATTGGACCAATTATGATGGGAATGGGTAAACCAGTTCACATTTTCCAATTAGGAGCAAGCGTTGAAGAGATGGTAAATATGGCTGCAATTGCAGTTATTGACGCTCAGGAAAAAGAGAGTAAAAAGATTAAATTAGCAAAATAGTATAAAAAATAAGGTTGCAATAATATTGTCGTATTTTTAACGCATTTTTATTATATTTGACCTTAATATATTATACTATGATAGCACATTTACAGGGGAAATTAGTAGAGAAAAATCCAACAGATGTCGTAATTGAATGCGGCGGAGTGGGGTACCAGGTAAACATTTCTTTACATACCTTTTCATTAATTCCCAATGTAGAAAATATAAAATTGTATACGCATCTTCAAATCAAAGAAGATGCGCATACATTATTTGGTTTTGTAGAAAAATCAGAGCGCGAAATATTCAGAATGTTATTGTCGGTTTCCGGAATTGGAGCAAACATTGCCAGAACAATGTTGTCGTCTATAGAACCAAGACAAATTATCAATGCTATTGCCTCTGGAGATGTAGGCGTAATCCAGTCCATAAAAGGAATCGGAAACAAAACAGCACAAAGAGTTATACTTGATTTAAAAGAAAAAGTGTTAAAATTGTACGATTTGGACGAAGTTTCGGTCGTTCAAAACAATACAAATCGAGATGAAGCGTTATCTGCTTTGGAGGTTTTAGGTTTTGTACGTAAAACTTCTGAAAAAGTAGTGGAGAAAATCGTAAAAGAAGACCCAGAAGCTACGGTGGAAACCATCATCAAAAAAGCATTAAAAAGCCTATAAAACCAATTTATTTAAACCAAGAGTATGCGTAAAATTTGTATTTTTTTACTGTTTTTATTTTGCGGTAATGTTTTGCGTGCGCAAGTAAACCCAACAGTTCAAGATACAACTAAAACACAATTCTCCGTTGGTAAAGTAGAGTTAGGAAATCCGCCAAGTATACTTTCGGCCTATCGGTATGATCCCATAACTGACCGATACATTTACACCAGTTCAGTAGATGGATTTTCAATCAATTACCCTATTGTATTAACACCAAAAGAGTATGAAGATTTAGTTTTGAAAGAATCGAGAAGAGATTATTTCAGAAAAAAATCAGATGCTATAGACGGTAAAAAAACAGGAAGTGAAGCCAAGAAAAAGGATTTACTGCCCCGATATTATATTAATTCAGGACTTTTTGAAAGCATCTTCGGAAGCAATACGATAGACGTAAAGCCAACAGGATCAGTAGAAATGGACTTAGGGGTTCGATATACCAAACAGGATAATCCCGCTTTTTCACCTCGAAACAGATCGAGCCTTACCTTCGATTTTGATCAGCGAATCAGCATGAGCTTACTGGGGAAAATAGGAACCAGATTAGAGGTAAATGCAAATTATGACACCCAGTCTACCTTTGCTTTTCAAAACTTATTTAAGCTTGCTTATACCCCTTCAGAAGATGATATTGTTCAAAAAGTTGAAGTAGGTAATGTGAGCATGCCTTTAAACAGTACCCTTATTCGTGGAGCTCAAAGTTTGTTTGGAGTTAAAACCGTTTTACAATTTGGTAAGACAACCGTTACCGGGGTTTTCTCCGAACAGAAGTCACAAACCAAGAGTATAGTTGCAGAAGGTGGCGGTACAGTTCAGAACTTTGATTTGTATGCACTCGACTATGATAATGACAGACACTTCTTCTTATCGCAGTATTTCAGAAACAAATACGACGCCTCTTTAAAAAAATATCCTTTTATCGATAGCCGTGTTCAGGTGACCCGAATAGAAGTTTGGGTAACCAATAAACAAAACAGGGTAACCACCAACAATAATAACCTGCGTAACATTATTGCGCTTCAGGATTTAGGAGAAGGGCAGGTTACCGGAGTGCCGGACAATCAGGTTGTAGTAATAAGCAATCCGGCTGGTTTTTTTAACAACCCGATCGACACACCAACAGACAACAACAACAACAAATACGATCCGGCTACCATTGGAAAACCGGGGGCGTATTTGAATTCGAATATTAGAGAAATTGTAACGGCAAAAACCGGATTCAATAATGCCAATACCAGTGAAGGAACAGATTATTCTGTTTTGGAAAATGCCAGAAAGTTAACCGCAAACGAATTTACTTTCAACGCACAGTTAGGATACATCTCTTTACAGCAGCGTTTGGCTAATGACGAAATTTTGGCAGTAGCCTTTGAATACACTGTTGGAGGGAAAATTTATCAGGTTGGAGAATTTGGAAGTGACGGAGTTGACGGGACAGTAGTTACCGGAAACAACAACGCCAATAAAGCGATCATTACACAAAGCTTAGTATTAAAAATGCTGAAAAGTAACTTGACCAACGTTCAGAATCCGGTTTGGAATCTGATGATGAAAAACGTTTATCAAATTCCTCAGGCTTATCAAATCAAACAAGATGATTTCAGATTAAACATACTTTATACGGATCCTTCTCCGATCAACTACATTACGCCGGTTCCGGGAACAACTTTCCCAGCAAGCCCAACCGCAGATAACAAAGTCGATCAGACTCCGTTATTAAATGTCTTCAATCTGGACCGATTAAATTACAACAACGATCCGCAAACCGGAGGGGATGGTTTCTTCGATTATATTCCGGGGGTTACCGTAGACGTTCAGAACGGGCGAATTATTTTCACCACAAAAGAGCCTTTTGGAGAACTATTGTTTAAAAAGTTAAACACAGGTGCGGGAGAAAATTATGACGATCCAAATTCCTATAATGCCAATCAGAAAAGATACGTTTTTAGAAACATGTACCGCAACACACAGTCCGGAGCTTTACAGGACAGTGATAAAAATAAATTTTTATTAAGAGGAAAATACAAATCATCAGGAAGTAACGGTATTCCAATTGGAGCGTTTAACGTTCCTCAGGGATCGGTTGTCGTGATGGCTGCCGGAAGAAGACTGGTAGAAGGAATCGATTATAGCGTAGATTATCAATTAGGGCGTGTTCAGATTCTGGACCCTTCGCTTCAGGCTTCCAATACACCAATCGAGGTGTCTTTGGAGAACAATTCAATTTTCGGCCAACAAACCCGAAGATTTATTGGCTTCAATGTTGAGCATAAAATCTCAGATAAATTTATCGTTGGAGGAACCTATTTGAAAATGAATGAAAAACCATTTACTCAAAAATCAAGCTATGGTCAGGAATCTGTAAACAATGCTATTTTTGGATTCAATGGAAATTACTCCACCGAAGTTCCTTTCTTCACCCGATTAGTAAATAAACTACCAAACATTGATACCGATGTTCCTTCCAATCTTTCGATAAGAGGAGAAGTAGCTTTCTTAAAACCGGATGCTCCAAAAGCGAGTGATTTTGAAGGAGAAGCCACTATTTATGTAGACGACTTTGAAGGCTCACAGTCTACCATCGATATGCGATCAGCATACGCATGGAGTCTGGCTTCAACACCATTTGTAAACTCTATAAACGACAATACTTTTAATGCCAATTCCAATACATTAGAGTATGGTTTTAAACGTGCAAAATTAGCATGGTACACCATTGACCCTGTTTTTTATGCCTCAAAACCATCCGGTATTTCAAACGATGACTTATCATTGAATACCACCCGACGTATTTATAGCAGAGAATTATATCCAAACACAGACATCGCTCAGGGGCAGATTCAGGTCGTGAATACCTTAGATTTAAGTTATTATCCATCTGATCGTGGACCTTACAACAACAATCCAAACTTCGGTACAAGTCCGGCCAGTTCAAACTTTGGAGGGATCATGCGTGCTTTGAACTCGACCAATTTCGAACAAGGAAATGTCGAATACATTCAGTTTTGGGTAATGGATCCTTATGTGGGTAATGGACAAGCCGCAGTTAACAATACCGGAAAAATTTATTTCAACTTAGGAGAAGTTTCAGAAGACGTATTAAAAGACGGAAGAAAACAATATGAAAACGGATTAGGCCCGGATCAGATTATGGTGAATCCGAGACCACTATGGGGAGACGTTCCGGCATCGCAGTCTTTAATTTATGCCTTCGATAACAATGCCGGTAACCGTAGCAATCAGGATGTTGGTTTAGACGGTTTGCCAAATGGTAAAGAGGCTTCAGTATATACAAATTATGGAGGAGAAGGAGATCCCGCTGCAGACGATTATACGTATTATTTAAATACAGACGGAGGCGTTTTAGAACGTTATAAAAATTACAACGGTACTGAGGGGAACTCACCTGTAAGTATCGATTCACCTAACCGTGGATCAACAACATTGCCGGATGTGGAAGATATTAACCGTGACAATACCATGAGTACGATCAATGCGTATTATGAATACAGTATTGATATGAAACCGGGAATGCAGGTAGGGCAAAACTTCGTTACCGATATTCGTGAAGTGAGTAATGTTGAATTGCCAAACGGATCAACCACTACAGCAAGATGGATTCAGTTTAAAATCCCGGTTGCTCAACCGCAAAATACTATTGGAAACATTACCGATTTCAGATCGATTCGTTTCATGCGTATGTTTATGACGGGCTTTAGCAATCAAATGACCGTTCGTTTTGGAGCCTTAGATCTGGTTAGGGGAGAGTGGAGAAGATACACAGGAACACTGGATGCTAACGATACGAATCCGAATGACGACGGAACGGAGTTTGATGTTTCGGCAGTAAACATTCAGGAGAATGGCACAAAATGCCCTGTGAATTACGTGGTGCCGCCAGGAGTTCAGAGAGAGCAATTGTACAACAACAATACAATCATCAATCAAAACGAGCAGGCTTTGGCATTGCGTGTAGGAGGGTCTGGTTTACAATATACAGATGCAAGAGGAGTTTTTAAAAATGTAAGTGTAGACATGCGTCAGTACAAAAAACTAAAAATGTTTTTACACGCTGAATCATTACCAAATGAGAATACTTTATTAGACGATGAAATGATTGGTTTTATTCGTTTTGGAAATGACTACACTCAAAACTTCTATCAGGTCGAAGTTCCGTTAAAAGTTACCCGAACAGGAGGGTCTTGTACCATAAGCCCTGATCAGGTTTGGCTCGAAGAGAACAATATTGACTTGGCACTGGAATTATTGACCAGAATGAAGATTAAAGCCATGAGCATCGATATTAACTCTGATAAAAGAGATATCAACGGAATTTATTATCCGGACGACGATTTAAGCATTAGCGGAGGTGACGGAGACGGTAAGTTGAGATTAGGGATAAAAGGAAATCCGAACTTTGGTTTGGTGCGAAATTTAATGGTAGGGGTTAAGAGTAGAGCCGATCATAAAACCATAAAAGGAGAGGTTTGGTTTAACGAACTTCGTATGGCCGATTTAGAGAATAAAGGCGGTATGGCAGCGATCTTAAATATCGATACCAATATGGCCGATTTTGCGACCGTATCTGCGACCGGTAAGAAAAGTACAATTGGTTTTGGATCTTTAGAACAAGGAGCCAACGAAAGAAGCCGTGAAGACATTCAGCAGTATAATATCGTAACCAACTTGAATTTGGGTAAATTATTACCGCCAAAATGGGGGATCAATTTACCGTTCAATTATGCTATTGGAGAAGAAGTAATCACACCGGAATACGATCCGTTCAATCAGGATATCAAACTAAAGCAGCTGATTAGAGAAACTACTAATGAGGCTGAAAAAGAAAACATCAGAACCAGAGCGATTGATTATACCAAACGCAGAAGCATTAACTTTATCGGGGTTAGAAAAGACAGGGCTCCTGAACAGAAGCCACATGTTTATGATGTCGAGAATTTAACCTTCTCGCAATCGTACAATCAGGTAGAACGTCACGATTATGAAGTAGCAGACTTTGTAGACGAGCAATCGAATACAGCGGTGAATTATGCCTACACCTTTCAGCCTAAAGAAGTAGTGCCTTTCAAGAAGACCAAATTCATGAAGAAAAGCGAGTACTGGAAGCTGTTAAGCGATTTTAATTTTAACTATTTGCCTTCCAATATTTCTTTTAATACAAATGTTTTAAGACAAAGTAACCGTCAGCAATTTAGAGAAGTAGAAGTAGAGGGGATTGGTCTCGATCCTTTGTACCGCCGAAATTTTGCCTTTAATTATCAGTACGGATTTGGTTTTAATCTGACAAAATCCCTGAAAATTAACTACACGGCAGCATCCAATAATATCGTGAGGAACTTCCTGAACGATGATAATTCGCCAAAACAGGATTTTAATATCTGGGACGATTATTTCGATATCGGGACACCAAATCAGCACTTACAGCAATTGGTACTGAACTATGATATTCCAATCAATAAAATTCCGGTTTTGAGTTTTGTAAAAGCGACTTATTCGTATACTGCCGATTACAGCTGGCAGCGTGCTTCGACGGCATTTTCGCAATATGAGGATCCTAACGGAAACCAGTTTGATTTAGGAAATACCATCCAGAATGCCAATTCGAATACGCTTACGACAACACTTAACATGAACATGCTGTACAAGTATTTGGGATTAACTCCGGGAGCAAAAGCAGGGGCAAAACCTAAAGCAATTGCACCTCCAAAACCAGGAGAGAAAATTGTAAATACAGCAAAACCGGCAACCACCAGCAGTCCGTTTTACGATGGCATGATTGGTATTCTGACCAGTGTTAAAAACATTCAGATTAACTATACTAAAAATAGCGGAACGGTTTTACCGGGGTATACGCCGGGTGTTGGTTTCTTTGGAACATCAAGACCTACTTTAGGATTTGTTTTCGGAAGTCAGGATGATATTCGTTATGAGGCCGCCAAAAATGGTTGGTTAACGACCTATCAGGATTTCAACCAAAGCTTTACGCAGGTAACAAACAAATTATTGAAAGTGACTGCGAATATCGATTTATTCCCGGATTTAAAAATTGATCTGAATATGGATCGCGCTTATTCCGAAAACAGATCAGAGCAATATAGTGTTGTCAAAAATACTGGGACAGGAGAGTTGGATTACACGCCTTTGTCACCTTATAATTATGGGATGTTCTCTATTTCGACAGTGCTGATCAAAACAGCATTTTCAACCAGTAGTGCCACAGAGTCTGCTGCATTTGATGATTTCAGAAACAACCGTTTGATTATAGCAAACCGTTTGGCAGAGGACCGTTATGGTGCAGGAGCTCCAATACCGAGATACGGAGATGCTAATAACCCGATTCCGGCAACAACAGATCCAAATTATAAAGTTTATGTGGCCAATGAAGGATACCCAATCGGATTTACCAAAAGCAATCAGGCTGTTTTATTGCCGGCATTCTTAGCGGCCTATTCCGGAGGTAATGCGTCAAGCAGTTCGACCGATATTTTCAGAAGTTTCCCTATTCCAAACTGGAGTGTGAAGTACAATGGTTTGATGCGTTATAAATATTTTAAAGATAAATTCAAGCGTTTCTCTTTACAGCACAACTACAGGGCGTCGTATACAATCAACCAGTTCCGTTCGAACTTTGACTATATTGAAAAACCTAACGGACAAGATGTGAACACCAATTTCTATAACAAAACCATCATGTCAAACATCAACCTGGTAGAGCAGTTCAGTCCGTTAATCCGAATGGATTTTGAATTGAAGAGTTCATTGCGTGTGCTTACAGAGATTAAAAAAGACAGAGCTTTGTCGATGAGTTTTGATAATAATTTGTTGACCGAAGTAAAAGGAATGGAATATGTTATTGGTCTGGGGTATCGTTTTAAAGATGTGATCTTCTCCTCAAGACTGGCAGATACTCCAACAGGAATTATAAAAAGTGACATCAATATTAAGGCTGATTTCTCGTATAGAAACAACGAAACATTAGTACGTTATTTAGATTACGACAATAATCAGTTAGCGGCAGGACAAAATATCTGGTCGTTAAAACTAACAGCAGATTATGCTTTCAGTAAAAACCTGACCGCAATATTCTATTACGATCACTCGTTTTCAAAAGCGGTAATCTCGACGTCATTTCCTTTAACCAACATTAGATCAGGATTTACACTCCGCTATAATTTTGGAAATTAATTTTTAGTTTCTAAAGGGGATTTTATTAGAAGATTATTACATTTGTGCCTCAATTATTAAATTACCAATTTTCAAACACAACTATTATGAGCATACCAGCAAATTTAAAGTACACAAAAGATCACGAATGGATTAGCATCGAAGGCGATGTTGCAACAGTAGGAATCACTCATTTTGCACAAAAAGAGTTAGGAGATATCGTGTATGTTGAAGTAGAAACTTTAGATCAGACACTTGACAAAGACGAGGTTTTTGGAACAGTTGAGGCTGTAAAAACAGTATCAGATTTGTTTTTACCATTAACAGGAGAAATCATTGCGTTTAATGACAGTCTTGAAAGTGCACCTGAAACTGTTAATTCTGATCCGTACGGCGATGGTTGGATGATCAAAATTAAAATTGCAGATGCATCAGAAATAGATTCTTTATTGTCTGCTGACGCTTATAAAGAACTTATAGGTGCCTAAACAATTGCTCTTAATCTGGGCGATTATCTGTTCAGGAATCATTACTTATTTTTGTTTGACAGATTCAAGTAACATTCCGGCGGTAAATTTTCCGAGTATAGATAAAATTGTCCATTTTTGTTTTCATTTTGGATTTACAATTTCCTGGATTTTGTTTTTCAAAAAAGAGCTAAAAGGGAAAGCACCAGACGATTTCAAAGCTTATTTAATTTCATTTATATTTTCAGTTTTTTTCGGAATTACAATCGAAATTCTGCAAAGTGTTTTAACGGTTACACGAGCATCTGATGTAACAGATGTTTTGGCTAATGCACTTGGAGCTCTATTTGGTATCTTTGCCGCTATAGTGTTTAAAAAACAAATAGATAGAATTTAAAAATATAAAATCCCACTTCGGTGGGTTTTTTTGTGCCCTAATGGTAACGCTTTCCAAATTGGGTAAAACTTCGCGGCTTAGCGACTTTGCGAGAAATTCTATTTAGTCAGAGAAAAATGGATGAAAAGATTAACGATTTTAGATTTTTGATGTGCCATAAAATGGTCGATTATATTATTGAGAAACATCAAATCAAAAAGCAGCAATCGTTACGCTGCATTCAAAAATCACTTAATTTAATGACAGCACGTTGTCAGATTATTTTTTCATGTTGCTTTGTTTGAAAAGAAACCCGTGTCGACTTTGTGTAAATCTTCGTGGCCATGACTGTTAATTTTAATTTAAAATGTATTTTTGTCCCAATTCTCAGAACACTCGCAAATCATGAATGTTAAGCAATATCTGGACTCTACCTATTTAAAAACCGCTGCACAAGCCGGACTGTCAGAAGCAGAAAACACCCTTGTGGTTAAAAATGCTATTGAAGAAGCAATTCGTGAAGGCTTTAAATTAATCATGATTCGGCCGGAACAGGTGGTTTTGGCAAAAGAAATGATTCATAAAGCCAATTCGACTTTGCTGGTGGGCACCGTTATTGACTTTCCCGAAGGAAGTTCAGATTTAGAATCTAAATTAAAAGAAGCAAACAAAGCAATTGAAGACGGAGCAGACGATTTGGATTTTGTTTGCAACTATACTGCTTTTAAAGAAGGGGATATCGATTTGGTGAAGCAGGAAATTTTAGTGGGAACACAAATTGGTCTTGCGAACAATAAAACCGTAAAATGGATTATTGAGGTTGCGGCCTTAAATGATACCCAAATAATTCAGCTTTCGGCATTGATCAAAAATGTAGTCATATCACATTTTAAAGAAGAAAACTATGCTTCGGTTTTTGTGAAATCATCTACCGGATTTTATAAAACCGAAAACGATTTGCCAAACGGAGCAACACTGCCAACCATTATAATGATGTTAGAAAACGCATCGCCTTTGCCGGTTAAAGCGGCGGGAGGAGTTCGCTCTTACGACGATGCCATAGAAATGATTCGTTTAGGAGTAAAACGAATCGGAACCTCTGCTGCAAAAACAATTGCAGATGGAGGGAATACCCCAAATCAATATTAAATAAAAACCCAAATTTACGTGAATAAGATTTTCCTGTCTTGTATTTTAACCTTAACCACTTTGTTTGCTTTTTCGCAGGAAAATACAAACACCTCTATTAAACCCGGTTTTACCGCAGAACAATTTCCGGTTTTCCCAAATTGCGAAAACCTTCAGTCCAAACAACTGGAAAATTGTTTTTATAAAGAAGTACAGGATTTTGTGTTTCAAAATTATCAGGTGCCCGAAAATCTAAAACAAGCCAACTACAAAGGAGAAGTAAAAGTGCTTTTTGAAGTAGATGCAAATGGAGAATTCAAAGTAATTTATGTAAATGCGGTAAACGATGCTTTGTCAGAAGAAGCGACACGTGTTTTTAAGAAATTCCCAAAAATAAAACCGTCTACCTATAACGGGAAACCAACCTATTCCAAATACACCATTTCGATAGACATTCCGTTAAAAAGCGCAAATCAGCTTGCTGAGGAAGCGTTGGCAGCGGCTCAAATTTTAAAACCTCTTGAGAAACCAATGACCGAACTGGATAGTATTGTGTACAAAAAATACAACAATCCGGAATTTGAAAGTCATTTGAATATTCCGTTTTCACACAGCTATTATGCGCAGTTTGATGGAGCGATGAATCAGGTGGGAACTAACAATCATACCGCGTCTAAGCCTTATACGTATACCGAAGTTTCGAAATACTACAATTTAAAAGCAGTAAATCAATCACTTCAAAAAAATGTTTCTAGCTGGCTGGGAAGAAAATTCTGGAATGAAAACATGGTTCAGATTCAGGGAGAAGACTATTGGCTGGCCCTAAATCCAATTGTGGACTTGCAAATGGGTAAAGCTTCAGATTTGGATGCTTCCTATACCTATGTA
Organism: Flavobacterium sp. N502536; assembly: GCF_025947345.1. NCBI lineage: Bacteria > Pseudomonadati > Bacteroidota > Flavobacteriia > Flavobacteriales > Flavobacteriaceae > Flavobacterium > Flavobacterium sp. N502536. Next base: position 2,525,237 of record NZ_CP110011.1, read on the forward strand.
AATACACGTGCCTTGAATTTTAGAGGAGGATTAGGGAAACAAATTAATTTTACCACAACCATCTTTGAAAGTCAGGGAGATTTGCAGGGTATTACAATGATTTTGCCGAAACCTTAAAGCCATCAGGAGGAAATCCGGCTATTCTTCCGGGAATGGGAATTGCCAAGCGATTCAAAACGGATGCCTATGATTTTCCTTTGGCAGAAGCAAATATCACGTACGCCCCAAGTAAAATCTTTGATCTGCAATTGGGTTACGGAAGAAACTTTATCGGTGATGGTTACCGCTCCTTGCTGGAAAGCGACGGGGCAAGTCCGTATCCGTATTTTAAAATCAACACCACTTTCTGGAAAATAAAATACACGAACACCTATATGTGGCTCAAAGATGTTCGTCCCGATGTTACATTGGAAAAAACGTATGCCACAAAATTTATGGCCAATCATTATTTGAGCTGGAATGTTTCGAACAAACTGAATTTAGGCTTTTTTGAATCGGTAGTCTGGACGGATACCAACAACAGAGGCTTTGATATTAATTTTGTGAACCCAATTATTTTCTATCGTTCTGTAGAATTTGCCTCATCGTCAAGAAGTGGAAATGCATTATTAGGGTTAACTTCTAAGTATAAATGGAACAATAACGTTAATTTGTATGCACAGTTTTTACTGGATGAATTTTCATTGGGAGACATTAAAAGCGGAAATAATAGCTGGAAAAATAAATTTGGATACCAGATTGGAGCGAAGTATTACAATGCTTTTAAAGTGAAAGATTTGTTATTGCAGTTCGAATACAACCATGTACGTCCGTATGTGTACTCACACAGTGCGGTGATTACCAACTACGGGCATAACAATCAGAGTGTCGGGCACCAATGGGGCGGGAATTTTAAAGAACTATTGGTAATCGGGCGTTACCACAGAGGACGTTATTTTGCAGATGCCAAGTTTACTATGGGGACAAGAGGACTGGACTTTGATACTGCTGAGGATAGTTTTAACTACGGAGGGAATATTTACAAAAGTTATGATGAAAAACGTCCGTTCGATAATGAGGTAAAAGTAGGACAGGGAAACAAAACAAGCGTTTTTATTGCCGACATACAAGGAGGTTATCTGCTAAACCCGATGACGAATCTGAAACTGTTTGGAAGTTTCTTATACCGAAACTTTGATCCTACAAAAGATACAGCGACAACTTTTAAGCAAAGTACGACTTGGTTTTCGATCGGATTGCGTTCGGATATCTTCAATTGGTATTTTGATTACTAGGATTTTTAATAAGATTTTTCGAAATAATTGTGTTAAAGATTTGCAAGTCCTTATTTTGTAAAGGTTTTATTGAAAAAAATCTAATTTTATAGGTCTAAATTCTACAATCTAATTTGTACATTTGCACCACTCAAAAAAAACATCCAAACAATTACCGTATTGAACGCTACTAAAAATACATTTTCAATAAAATCAATATTTACCGATTTCAAAGAGATTACTAAAGCTGGTTTAGCAATCAGTGTATTGTTTTCTTCTGTTGCCGGGTATTTATTGGGAGTTAATGAGGAACATCCTTTCAAATGGAGCGTTTTGGCAGTTTTGGCAATTGGAGGGTATTGCATGGTTGGGGCTTCAAATGCTTTCAATCAGGTGATCGAAAAAGACATCGATGCTTTAATGGATCGAACTAAAAATCGTCCGGTTCCTTCTGGGCGCATGTCTCCAAAAATGGCTTTGTTTGTGGCGAGTTTGCTTACTATTGTGGGTATCGCTTTGCTTTACACCATAAATGCCAAGTCGGCAATGTTTGCTGCCATCTCCATATTTTTATACACCAGTATTTATACCCCTTTGAAAACCGTAACTTCGTTATCTGTTTTTGTAGGTGCTTTTCCGGGGCGATTCCTTTTATGTTAGGATGGGTTGCTGCTACAGGAGAATTTGGTATCGAAGCCGGAACACTGTTTTTGATTCAGTTTTTCTGGCAATTCCCTCATTTTTGGGCTATTGGATGGTTTTTGTATGAAGACTATGAGAAGGCTGGGATCTTTATGTTGCCCACCGGAAAAAAAGATAAAGGAACTGCTTTGCAGATTATTTTATATACAGTTTGGTTAATCATTGCTTCGTTACTGCCGGTTTTAGGTTATACAGGGCAATTGTTTATTACACCAATAGCAGCAATTTTAGTGTTTTTATTGGGATTGTGGATGTTGTTTTATGCCGTGCGTTTGTATCAGTTAAGAACAGCAAAAGCAGCGAGAACATTAATGTTGGTAAGCGTTTCGTATATATCATTGCTGCAAATCGTATTTATAGTAGATAAATTTTTAAGATAGTTATGGAAATGACAATAACAAGAACAGAAACGGCGGCTGAAGATAAGCTAAGGAAAGCCAAATCGGCAAAACTTATCCTGTTATTCGCCATGGTAAGTATGACCATGATGTTTGCCGGACTTACAAGTGCTTTTGTGGTAAGTAAATCAAGAGCTGACTGGTTGAAAAACTTTGAATTGCCAACAGCGTTTTATTACAGTACGGCAGTTATTATAGCGTGCAGTGTTACTTTTTATCTGGCTAAAAAAGCCATTCAGAAAGACAATAGAAGCGCTACTACAGCATTGCTTTTGGGAACTTTGGCATTGGGGATTTTATTCGTTGTACTGCAATTTGCAGGCTTCGGACAAATCGTAGAAAGCGGGTATTATTTCACCGGAGAAGGTAGTTCGATTACTACAACATTTTTGTATGTAGTAACCGTGACACACTTGTTACACTTGGCCGGAGGGTTAATTTCACTTTTAATTATAATTTATAATCATTTTAAACAAAAATACAATTCGACTCAAACTCTTGGTATAGAACTAGGTGCGATGTATTGGCACTTTTTGGATTTATTATGGTTGTATTTATTTTTATTTTTATATTTCTTTAAATAAGAAAAAAACGTAAATTTGGGAACTTTTTAACGAATATCTTTTATGGGAGCGACAGTTACTACTGCAAACAACGACGAAAAAACTTGGGGAGGCGGAGACATTCAGCCACTAGGAGCAAGTTATGGTAAAATGATGATGTGGTTTTTTATCGTATCGGATGCCTTAACATTCTCTGGATTCCTTGCCGCTTATGGCTTTTCTAGATTTAAATTTATTGAAACCTGGCCTTTGGCTGATGAAGTGTTTACTCACTTTCCATTTATGCATGGCGTTGCGGCACCAATGTACTATGTGGCCTTAATGACTTTTATTTTGATTTTCTCATCTGTAACAATGGTTTTGGCTGTTGATGCAGGTCACCAATTGAAAAAAACAAAAGTTGCAATCTATATGTTCTTAACGATCATTGGAGGTTTAATCTTCGTGGGTTCTCAAGCCTGGGAGTGGAAAAACTTCATCAAAGGTGAGTACGGAGCAGTAGAAACAGCAGGTGGAAGTTTATTGCAGTTTGTTGATAAAGATGGTAAAAGAGTAGCTCTTGCTGATTTTGCAGTTAAATTGCCGGAACAAAGAGAAGCTTTAACAAGAAGCCATTCAACTTGGTTTATGGAAGATGCTCAGTCACAGCCAACTTATACAGTTGCTGAAATTCAGGCTGGTTTTAAAGCACATCCTGAAGTTTTGATCAGAACAGAACAACTTACAGATAAAAAGAAAAAAACAGTTTTATCAAGAGAAGAATCTGAAACTCGTTTAGCAAGCGCTAAATATGTTGTAGAAGGAGCTAACTTGATTAGAAACGAATACGGAAATAAATTATTTGCTGATTTCTTTTTCTTCATCACAGGATTCCACGGATTCCACGTATTTTCTGGAGTTATCATTAATATCATTATTTTCTTTAATGTATTATTGGGTACTTATGAAAAAAGAAGAAGCTACGAAATGGTAGAGAAAGTTGGTTTATACTGGCACTTTGTCGATTTAGTTTGGGTATTTGTATTTACAGTTTTCTACTTAGTTTAATTTTAGATTTTAATTATTATGTCACACGAGCACGTATCAAATACAAAAAGAATCTGGTTTGTTTTTGCATTACTATCAGTAGTAACTACAGTAGAAGTTATCCTTGGTATTTACAAACCTGGAGTATTAGAATTTAATCATTTTGTTGGTCTTAATTTATTGAACTGGATATTTTACATCCTTACAATATTTAAAGCATATTATATAGTATGGGCATTTATGCACATGGAAGGTGAAAAAAGCAGCCTTAGATGGTCTGTGGTAGCACCGGTTATTTTCCTAGTTTTATATTTATTGTTTATTCTATTGACAGAAGGACATTATATTTATGGGGTTTTTAAAGATTCTACTATTAAATGGAATTTTTAACATGATATTAATTCGAAAAGAGTCCCGATAACATCGGGATTTTTTTATTTTTGTACCTCAATAACTTCTGCAGATATAATGAAAAAAAATATAGTTCTCTTTGTCCTTTTTGTTTTGCCAATTGTAGCTTATTTGTTTTTTGCTTCCGGTGTTAACAGCTTCACTACACTTCCCGTTATAACGCCAAAAATTGCCGACTTTGGTAATTGGAAATCTCTGGATGGTAAGAAAGTTTTATTGGATAAAAAGATCACCGTTTTGGGTTTTTCAGGATCTGAGATTTTAAGTAATCGAGGGAATTATTTCAACTTAAACGAAAAAATCTACAAACGTTATAATGGTTTTGAAGATCTTCAGTTTGTGATACTTTGTCCGCTCGGAACAGAAGCAGATGCACAAAAAGTATTAGATGCACTTAAACCTTTTACAGATGTGAAAGGCTGGAACTTCGTTTTTGCTTCACCTGAGGAAATTCAAACATTTTACAATCAACTGCATTTAAAAGGAAAATTAGATCAGAATCTTGGGACTCCGAATGTCTATATTGTAGACAAAGAAAGAAACCTAAGAGGAAGAAAAGATGCTGCCGAATACAAAGAAGGTTATGATACTTTTCATCCTTCTGAGTTAAGCAATGAAATGCTGGATGATTTTAAAATTATTCTATACGAATATCGTGCTGCTCTAAAAAAGAACCACAACTCAACTAAGCAACTTTAATCCTTGTATCATGTTTAAAAATAAATCCTATATCGGTATTTCATTTATCATTTTAATCTTTGGAATTTATGCTGTACCTAAAATCGTTGACAGAATTAAGAACGGCGAAATTGTAAAAGGAAACCGTTTGGACAATGTAGGTGTGAAAACATCAAAAGCCGATGGTAAATTGATAAAGATCGGACCTGCTCCAAAATTCGAATTAACGAATCAGGACAACGCAAAAGTTTCGAATGAAACCTACAAAGGAAAAGTATATGTTTTAGAATTTTTCTTCACAACCTGTCCGTCAATCTGCCCGAAAATGAATTTGAGCATGCTGGAAATTGAAAAAACGTTCTTCGGAAATCCAAATTTCGGAATCGTATCCATTACCATCGATCCGAAACACGATACACCACAAGTTTTAAAAGACCATGCGAAGTTGTTAGGAGTGAAATCATCTACCTGGAATTTCTTAACGGGAGATAAAACGACGATCATGGAACTGTCGAACAAAGGTTTTAATTTGTATGCCGGAGAGAACGAAAAAGTAAGCGGAGGTTTTGAACATTCAGGTTTGTTTGCTTTAATTGATAAAGACGGAAATATCCGTTGCAGAAAAGATGAATTTGGAAATCCAAACATCTATTATGACGGATTAGACAAAAAAGGCGTAAGAGAGATACAGGAAGACATTAAAATATTATTAGAAGAATAAAAATGGAAGATCATTCATTAGAAAAAAAATACAGTAAGCTTATTGTTGCGGTTTCAATTGTAATTCCGCTTGTAGTGGCGATACTGTTTGGAGTTAAATTAAAAGATTTTGGAGTTAATGTTGAACCGCTTTCTTTTCTTCCTCCAATTTACGCTACCACAAATGGTATTACGGCTGTAGTTTTGGTTTGGGCGGTATTGGCTATTAAAAATGGAAAACGTAAGCTTCACGAGCGTTTAATGACTTTTGCGATCGCGCTTTCAGTTGCCTTTTTAGTAATGTATGTAGCGTATCACATGACCTCTGATTCTACTAAATTCGGAGGAGAAGGAGCAATCCGTTATATCTATTTCTTTATTCTGGTTACTCATATTTTATTGTCTATCGCGATTATCCCATTGGTGTTGATTACTTATGTACGTGCACTTGCAAAACGTTTTGACAGACATAAAAAAATTGCAAAAATTACCTTCCCTCTTTGGCTGTATGTTGCCGTTACCGGGGTTGTAGTTTATCTAATGATTTCTCCTTATTATGCGCATTAAAAACAATAATATTCAACCTTTAAAATCCAAATTCCAGGCAATACTATTTGGAATTTGTTTTTTCTTCATTGGAATTTCAGCAAATGCACAATGCGCGATGTGTCGTGCGGCACTTGCCGGAGATTCAAATATTAAAAAAGCAGAAGCAGTAAACAACGGAATTGTTTATTTGATGGTCATCCCGTATTTACTGGTGGCTGTAATAGGTATTCTGATCTACAGAATGTACCAATCTAAAAAGAAAAAAGATAATTAGTCAATTAGAAAATTAGATAATGTGGTAATTCATTCATTATCTAATTTTCTAATTATCTCATTATCTCATTATTATTTCAAACCGTTTACTGAGACATTTACAGTACCATTTATTTTGATAAAGGCGATAATGGCCTGATTGGTCAGTTGAATTTTGTCAAATTGAATGTCTTCCATTTTTCCATTCACAAAAACACCCGGCATTGGAGAATAGTTTTTAAGATAGGCAGCCATATTCTTTTTACCCTCTTCTAAATTGGGTTGTATCGAATAGCGACAGCTTTCTTCCATTTTTCTTAAAATATAACCTTGTCCCAGCCAGCTTGCCGTGCGCATTAACTTGCTTTTTGTATCTAAAACATAATCAAGTTTTTCAAAGTAAATTTCTTTGGTCTGCGCGTTGTATTGCGGGAATCCGTTGAGATAAAGAGTACCGTTTATCGATCCTAAAACATCAAGAGCGATCACCATTTTTCCGTTTTTATGCCAGATCGATACATTTTTTACCGTGATCTTTTTACTCCCGGAACCAAACTCCTGACCGGCAAAATTTTTGGTCATAATCTTTGAGGCATCAATATAAGTCGATATAGCGGCTATATTTGCCGAAATCTGATTTGGGATCTTAGCAACAGGTTTCAGGATGATTTTATTAGCACTAAATTTCGATTCGGGCTGTTTGCCTACGATCGTCTCCATATTACACTTCATTCCCATATCCAGTACAAACTGATCATTTTTCAGTTTGGCATTGGTCGAATAAACTTCAACCGGAACAACTCTTAGCCAGCTTTCGTAGGTATCACTCAATTGAAAGGGCGTGCATATTTTTTCTAGGGCCGCTAATACATTAGGTTTAAAATCCATTGATTTTTCGATGGCCTCATCGATTTTCTTTTCGATTTTCGATTTAAAAATAGAAATCGCAGGATTTACCAGATACGTAATAGGCATGTTTTTTCCAAAAATTTGCATCGTTGGACTTTCATTCCAGTCCAGTGATTTGAACTCCGTTTTAGTATTTAATTTCCAGTTCGTCAGTGCCACTTCGCTAGAGAGTGTAATTACACCATTCAGGTTGAACTCTCGGGTATCGTAAAGTTCAACGCCTAGTTTTTTGGTGCCAATACGGTATTTGATCGTTGCTTTTAGTGGCAAAATTGTTTTTATCTTTTTGTCCGGGCTCGCAGGATCATTTAGGATTTTTATCGGAGCCTGTTTCCAGATTTTCATCTCGATATCGTCGTCGTCGATCGTATTGTCTTCATAAATCAATCCGTTTAGAAGAGAATTGGTCTGATTTTCAATGTCAGTAAGCTTTACCGTGATGGGTAAATTGATAAAAGAGGGTGTTGCTTCATAAACTAAGGGGCTTGCGTCGTCTGGTTCCGGTTTTAAGGTTTCCAGTTTTTGGGCTGTAGAGCAGCTTGTAAGTACCGCAATTAGCGTGAATAAAGAGATAATGGAAGTAAACTTCATCGTTAAGATTTTTTTAAGTCTGACAAAATTAAGAAAACAATTATATTATCGTGAAAATGTGTAACAATTAGCAAGAAAGAGAGTCTAATTCCAAGAACAAAGGCTAATTATTAACGTTTTATTACCATAAACCGGTTAAGAAAAATGTTATTATTGTTTTAAAATTTAACAGTTATTACCATGATCGAGATCAAAGATTTGCACAAGTCCTATAAAATGGGCAATTCGGAGTTGCATGTGTTAAAAGGAATTAATTTTAATATTGAAGAAGGTGAACTGGTTGCGATTATGGGATCATCAGGATCTGGGAAATCTACACTTTTGAATATATTGGGAATTCTGGATGAGGCTGATTCTGGTAGTTATGTGTTAGATAAAACCCCTATTAAGAAGCTAAACGAAACCATAGCCTCTAAATATCGCAACAAGTTTTTAGGTTTTGTTTTTCAATCTTTCAATCTCATCAATTATAAAACGGCTCTCGATAATGTTGCAATGCCTTTGTATTATCAGGGAATCAAAAGAAAAGAACGTTACGATATCGCAATGAAATATTTGGAGAAGGTCGGACTTGGTTCACACTCTCATCATTTACCTAATGAGCTTTCCGGAGGTCAGAAACAGCGTGTTGCTATCGCGAGAGCTTTGGCTTCAAATCCAAAGGTTTTGCTGGCCGATGAGCCAACGGGAGCTCTGGATACTAAAACTTCCTATGAAGTTATGGAGCTGATTCAGGGAATTAACGATGAAGGAAAAACAATTCTGATTGTAACTCACGAACCTGATATTGCCGCAATGTGCAAAAGAAACGTGGTCCTGAAAGACGGATTAATTATCGATGATAAAAAAGTAGAACAAGTTAGAGCCTCATCTTATGTTTAATATTGAGCGTTGGCAGGAAATATTTGATGCAATCTCTAAAAACCGGTTGAGAACATTTCTTACCGGAGTTTCTGTAGCGTCAGGGATTTTTATTTTAGTGATTTTGCTCGGAGCAGGGAAAGGACTTCAAAACGGAATTGAGAAGCAATTTGAAAATGACGCAAAAGGAATAATCGAAGTCTGGTCTGAAGCAACGACCAAACAATATAAAGGACTAAATCCTGGCAGACAAATTCAGTTACGAAATAGTGATTATGATCTTCCTGTTAAAAAGTTTGGTGACGTGATTGATAAAAAATCACCTGTTCGCAGTACCTGGGGAGGGGTTGTGAGTTACGGAAAAGAATCAGGAAATTATTTGTTTAGGGGGATTAGTTCGGATTATATGGTGCTTGAAAATGCAACTATTATTAAAGGACGCTTCATTAATAATAATGACATGATTCATAATGAGAAAGTGGCAGTTATTGGTTTGAAGGTTAAACAAGATCTGTTTAAAGAGCAAGATCCTATAGGAAAAGAGATTTTAGTCAACAATATTAATTTTAAAGTGATTGGGGTTTTTACAGATCCTTCAGGAGAGCGTGAAGAATCAAGGGTTTATATGCCCATGACTACTAATCAGCGTGCTTACGGAGCTGGTGATAAAATAGACGGAATGCAGTTTGTTTTAAATAAAAAAGAGAATTATGATGAGGCGCTGGCACAATCAAAAAAATTCACAGAAGAGGTAAAAGCATTATTGAAAAGTAAAAATATTATTGCACCTGATGACAATAGCGGCATCGGTATTTTTAGTTCAGTAGAGGAGGCAAAACAATTTTATGATTTAAATCTTTATATCCGATTGTTCTTTTGGTGGGTTGGTATTTGTACCATCATCGCCGGAGTTGTGGGAGTAAGTAACATTATGCTTATCATCGTAAAAGAAAGAACAAAGGAAATTGGAATACGAAAAGCACTTGGAGCCTCTCCGTTTTCCATTATTTCGATGATTCTCCATGAGTCTATCTTTATTACCACGATCGCCGGTTTTATAGGTTTATTGTCCAGTTTATTATTGCTGGAATTTGTGGGGCCGTTGGTACAAAGTGAATATTTTAGAAATCCTGAAGTTGACTTTAGTGTAGCTTTAACCACGCTTGTCCTGCTTGTATTTGCTGGTGCTATGGCAGGATTTTTCCCGGCATACCGAGCAGCCAAAATTAGACCTATTGTAGCACTTAGAGACGAATAATTATGTTTAAAAAAGATAATTGGGACGAGATTTTACAGGCTTTGACAGCCAACGTTTTCAGAACGATTCTAACGGCATTTGGGGTATTCTGGGGTATTTTTATTCTGGTCATTTTGCTGGCAGCCGGAAATGGTTTGGAGAATGGTGTAAAAAAAGGTTTTGACGGAATTGCAACCAATACCATGTTTATGTGGAGTCAGACAACGTCAAAAGCATACAAAGGTTTGCCTAAAACACGTCGTTATGATTTTAGAAATAGTGATGTTGCGGCTTTGAAATCGACTTTACCGGATTTATTGTACGTATCACCCCGAAATCAGCTGGGTGATTTTAACGGAACCAATAATGTAGTTCGCGGTACCAAAACTGCGGCATTTACCATTTACGGAGATTATCCGGAGCTGATCAAACAGCAGCCGATGGATATTATTAAAGGACGATTTGTCAATCAGCAGGACATTCTTGACAGACGAAAAGTGGCAGTAATTGGTAAAGGAGTGATTAGTGAACTTTACGGAAAAGAAGAAGAAGCGGTTGGAACCTATGTGAAAATCAACGGGATCAATTTTATGGTCGTGGGAGTCTATAAATCAAAACAGCAAGGCGGGAATGCAGAGCAGGAACAGAAAAATATATTTATTCCGTTTACTACTTTTCAACAGGCCTTTAATTTTGGGGATAAAGTAGGCTGGATGGCACTAACCGCAAAAGACGGAACCTCTATTACCGATTTAAAACCAAAGATTTTAGAAAAAATAAAAGCGCTTCACTCGGTTAATCCTGCTGATGAAAGAGCTGTTGGAAATTTTGATTTATACGAACAGTACAATAAAGTACAAAGTCTTTTTAACATACTGAAAATTATTGCCTATTTTGTGGGGACATTGGTTTTGATTTCGGGCGTAATTGGTATTTCAAATATTATGCTCATTGTAGTTAAAGAACGTACTAAAGAAATTGGTATCCGCAGAGCTTTAGGAGCGACTCCTGCAGCAATTCGCGGACAAATTTTATCTGAATCTATATTTCTAACGATTATTTCGGGAATGCTTGGGATTGCTGTAGCTACCGGAATTATTGCGCTCTTAAATATGGCTTTAGATTCGATGCCGGCAGATAGTAACACCATGTTTGCTAATCCAAGTGTCGACTTAGGAGTTGTATTTGTCGCTTTAATCATATTAGTAGGATCTGGTTTGCTGGCAGGATTTATTCCGGCACAAACCGCAATTAATGTAAAGCCGGTAGACGCTTTGCGAACAGAATAAATTATCAATCAGAATATAATCGAATTAAACTGAAAACACAATGAAAAAAGGAGTAACCGTAACCATTTTAATCTTTATTGCTATTGTTTTTTTTGGCGCACTATACTACTTGTACGCTAAGAACCAAGAATCTCCAATTGTTTTTAAAACGGAGAAAGCAGAGATTAAAACGATCGTGAAGAATACAATTGCAACGGGTAATATTCAGCCTAATGAAGAGGTCCTAATCAAACCAAACATTTCAGGTATTATCGAAGAAGTGTATATCAAAGCAGGAGAGAAAATTAAGGCGGGCGATATGATTGCAAAAATCAGAGTTGTAGCCAATGTTTCTAATGTGAGCAGTACCCAGAATCAGGTACAAACCAGTAAAATTGCTTTAGACAATCAGGAGAAAATTTATCAAAGACAAAAAACATTATTTGACAAAGATGTAATTTCTGCAAATGATTTTGATGCGGCACAATTGGCTTACAAACAGGCCAAACAAACCTATCTTGCAGCCAAACAAAGTTTAGATATCGTAAAAACAGGAACAACAACTTCGCTTGGAAATTATGCCAACACCTTAATTCGTTCAACGGTAAACGGAATGATATTGGCAGTTCCGGTTAAAGTAGGAAATCAGGTTATCGAAAGTAACAACTTTAACGAAGGAACCACCATTGCCAGTGTTGCAGATGTAGGAAGAATGATTTTTATTGGAAAAATTGACGAATCTGAAGTAGGGAAAATCAAAGAAAGAATGGCAATAGAAATCACAGTCGGAGCGATCGAAAACAAGAAATTTGATGCAGTGCTGACCGATATAGCTCCCAAAGGAGTTGTAGAAAACGGAGCCATTCAGTTTGAAATCAAAGCGGCTTTAGAGAATAGAGACGCTACTTTTATCAGAGCGGGTTTAAGTGCAAATGCTTCGATTATTTTAGAAAAAGCAGATAAAGTTTTAGCGATCAAAGAATCATTAGTGCAATTTGATAAAAAAACGCAAAAGCCTTATGTGGAGATTGAAACTGCTCCTCAAAAATTTCAAAGAAGAGACTTGGTTTTAGGGGTTAGCGACGGAATTTATGTTCAGGTGAAAAGCGGAGTTAAAGCTTCAGATAAAATTAAAATCTGGAATCAGGGATTGATAACTGAAACAGAAAAAAAATAAATTGAAGCAAATAAAGAGTTTTTGGTTTTTAAAAAATGTTAAATTTGCGTAGTCTTTTTACTATGCTTTCATTCAAAATATATGAAAATAAATAAATACAATAGCCTGGTTTTTGCAATGTTATTTGGGTTTGGCTTGTCTGGTCAGGCGCAGGCGAAGAAATGGACTTTGGAAGAGTGCGTGAAATATGCAATGGAGAATAATATCACGATCAAAAATTCAGAACTGGATATTAAAAGTGCAGCCATTGATAAAAAAGGAGCAATAGGTAATTATTTACCAAGTGTTAGTGCAAACGCTTCACATTCCTGGAACATTGGTTTGAATCAGAATATTACAACAGGTTTGCTTGAAAACCAAACAACTCAGTATTCTTCTATCGGAGCTACGGTTGGAGTTGATATTTACAGAGGTTTACAAAATCAGAATACACTTAGAAAAGCAAATCTTTCTATAGTAGCATCAAAGTATCAATTGCTTAAAATGCAGGAAGATATTGCGCTGAATGTAGCCAATGCTTTTTTGCAGATACTTTTTAACAAAGAAAATTTAAAAGTAAAAACAGAGCAATTGTCTATCGATGAAAAACGTTTAGCCCGTTCTGAAGAGATGGTAAGTGCAGGAACAATTCCGCGTGGTGATTTATTTGACCTGAAAGCAACAGTGGCTACAGATAAACAAGGTATTATTGTTGCCGAAAATAATTTGCTGATTTCTAAATTGAGTCTGGCTCAGCTTTTACAATTAAAAGAATTTGCAGATTTTGATGTAATTGATAATACAAACGCAAAAGATGAAAATAACATCATGGCACAAAGCCCGGTTGATATTTACAATAAAGCAAAAGAAATAAGAACCGAATTAAAACTGGCTCAGACTAATCTTGAAATTGCGCAGAAAAATGTAGCGATTGCAAAAGGAGCTTATCAGCCAACTTTGAGTGCTTTTTACAATTTTAATACAAGAGCGAGTTATTCGGAGATTGTTACTGGATCTACTTTGAATACGGCTAACCCTTCGATTCCGATCGGTTATGTTCAGGGAACAAATCAACCCGTTTTAAAAGATAACTACTCACCAATTTTAGGAAATGCAGCACCAATTTTAGATCAGTTTAACGATAATAAAGGACAATCTTATGGACTGCAACTTTCGATTCCTATTTTTAATGGTTTCTCCGTTCGAAATAATGTAGAAAGAAGTAAAGTAAGTTTAGAGAAATCTAAAATAGATTTAGAGCAAAAAAGTTTAGATTTGCAACGTAATGTTTATACTGCTTTTACAGATGCAAAAGGAGCTTTAAATACTTACGAATCGTCAACCGTAACATTAGAGGCAAGACAGCAGGCTTACAACTATGCAAAAGAGAAATACGATGTAGGTTTGATGAATTCATTTGATTTTACGCAGGCACAGACATTATTAACGAATGCACAGTCTGACGTTATCAGAACAAAATACGATTACATTTTCAAAATAAAAATTCTTGAATTCTACTTTGGAATTCCAATTGTTCCAATTGTTACAAAATAATTTATTATGTCTAAAAAAACGATTTATTTTTTAGTAGGTGGCGCAGTAGCACTTATTGCAGTTTTAGTTGGTCTTTCGAAAGCGGGGGTTATAGGGAATAAGGATGAGGGAAAAGAAGTAGAAATTTCAAAAGTAATAGCTTCAACAATTGTTGAAACAGTTTCGGCAACGGGTAAAATTCAGCCCGAGATCGAAGTTAAACTATCGTCAATGGTTTCGGGAGAAATTATTGCTTTAAACGTAAAAGAAGGTCAGGTAGTTAAAAAAGGAGATTTATTGGTAAAAATAAATCCTGATTTGTATACTTCAGGTCTGGATCGTTCTGTTGCTAATTTATCCGGAACTAAAGCTGGTTTAACTCAGTCTGAAGCGAGTTATAAAGAAGCAAAAGCAAGTTACGACCGTAATAAAACTTTATACGATAAAGGAGTAATCTCAAAATCAGATTGGGATAAAGCAATTTCGACTTATGAAGTGGCCAAGGCGAATAAACAAAATGCGTACTACAATGTTAAAAGTGCTTCGGCATCGGTTACCGAAGCTAGAGACAATTTAGGGCGTACTTTAATTTATGCTCCTGCCGACGGAACAATTTCAGTTTTAAATGTAGAGTTGGGAGAGCGTGTTTTAGGAACACAGCAAATGGCAGGAACAGAGCTTTTGCGTGTAGCCAACCTAAACAATATGGAGGTTGAAGTTGATGTAAACGAAAATGATATTGTTAAAGTAAAAATTGGCGACGAAGCAAACGTTGAAGTTGATGCTTATCTGAAAAAGAAATTTAAAGGTATTGTAACCAGTATCTCTAACTCAGCCAGTACAGCACTGACTTCAGATCAGGTGACAAACTTTAAAGTGAAAGTACGCATCCTGAAAGAATCTTACCAGGACTTACTGGAAGGACAGCCGGCTACTTATTCACCTTTCAGACCCGGAATGACCGCTACAGTTGATATTTTGACCAAAACTAAAAAAGATGTTTTGGCAGTGCCAATCAGTTCAGTTGTCGTAAAATCAGATACTAGTGCTGTAAAGGACTTTAAAGTAGAAGACCCGAACGAAGACAAAAAAGCAGCTCCGAAAAGCGATAAAAAGTTTGAGTGCGTTTTTGTAAAAGAAGGAAATAAAGCCAAAATCAGAATTATTAAAACGGGTATTCAGGACGATACTAATATCGAAGTAATGTCAGGACTAAAATCGGGAGATGTTGTCATCACAGGCCCTTATAGTACCGTTTCTAAAGATTTAAATTCAGGAGATAAAGTAAAGCTTAAAACAGCAGCTGCTCCTAAGAAATAATTTGCATAACTATCAATTTTAAAAATACACACATTGTCTTTTATTCTCAATATCGAAACCGCTACCAAAAATTGCTCCGTATCCATTGCTAAAAATGGAGAAACAATCAGATGCAGAGAAATAGCCGAAGAAGGCTATTCGCATGCCGAAAAACTGCATGTTTTTATCGAAGAAGTAATTGCAGAAGCAGGTATCGCAGTTGAGGATTTGGTGGCTGTTGCCGTGAGCCAGGGGCCGGGTTCTTATACCGGTTTGCGTATTGGTGTTTCGGCAGCCAAAGGACTGTGTTTTGCTTTAAATATTCCATTGATCGCCGTAGATACTTTACAAACCTTAGCGTCACAAGCCAAAGTTGCCGAAGGGAAAATTATTCCGATGCTCGATGCCAGAAGAATGGAAGTGTATAGCGAAGTGTTTACAGCAGATTTAAAAGTAGAAAGAACGATTCAGGCTGAAGTTATTACGGAAGACTCTTTCAAAGAGTATACAGAGACTGTTTATTTTGTGGGAGATTGTGCCGATAAATGTAAAGCAGTTTTAACCCAGCCGAATTTTGTCTTTTTAGAAGACATTAAATACCCTTCAGCGGCTGCGATGAGTCAAATCAGTTACGATAAATACCAAAAAAGCGACACTGTTGATGTCGCTTATTTTGAACCTTACTATTTAAAAGATTTTATGATGGCACCTCCATCAAAAAAAGCATAAAACCTTTTTATTTCTGAAGTGTATACGGCTGAACCGAAATTCCGGCTTCATCTAAAGCGGCTTTACAATTCTCTAAAGTTTCAGAGAAAACAGCTCCATAATTAGCATTTTTTGCCCAAGGACGTACGGCGAATTCTACCGAACTTGCGGTTAAGTTTTTGACAAAAACTTCCGCAGCAGGCTTTTTAAGCACTTTCGGATTGCTGTTTAAAACGTTCAAAAGAATGTCTTTTGCCTTTTTGATATCGGAGTCATAAGAAACAGCAAACGTCAAATCGGCTCTTCGTTCTCCCTGCATCGAATAATTGATGATTGTTCCGTTTGATAAAGCACCGTTAGGGACAAAAACGGTCTGATTGTTGGCCGTTAACATCTTGGTTACAAAAATCTGAATTTCGACTACTGTTGCAACAATTCCGCCCGCGGTTTCGATGGTATCGCCAACTTTGAAAGGTTTGAAAACAATAATCAGCATTCCTCCTGCAAAGTTAGAAAGTGATCCCTGCAAAGACAAACCTACTGCAAGTCCCATGGCTCCTAATATGGCAACAAATGATGATGTTTCGATTCCCAATTTTGAAATAAAAGTCACAAACAATAAAATTCGGAGTGCCCAAATTAAGATGTCAGAAAGGAATCGGGTCAGGGTAGGATCCAAATTTCTTTGCACCATTATTTTTGTAATGATTCGGTTTATCAATCGGATGGCGTAGATTCCGACAAATAAAATGATAAATGCCGAGATTAATTTTGGAGAATAATCAACTAATACGTTAATAAATTTAGTAGCATAACTACTAATCTGCTCTGGATAAATGTACATGTTTTTCGAATAAAAAAACCTTCTCAGGGAGAAGGTATATTAGTTTTGCAAATATAAAGATATTTCCTAAGATAAGAAAAAGTAGTTTTATTCCTTCTCAGGAGTCTCGTCAATAACTTCATCCGCTTTAGCAGCTGTTTTTTCGCTAATATCGGCTACGGTTTCTGAAACAACTGTTTTGGTTTCTCCGGTAAGCTCGCTGGTTTTTTCTTTTACGGTATCAATTACATCGCCTATCGAATCAGATGCTTTTTCTACATATTCGCTAACGAAGTCTTTCGCCTGATGTGCATAGTCCGTTGCCGTTTCGATCAATGGTTCTGATGCCTCTTTGGCTTTTGTAAAAGTTTCTTCGGCAAAGGTTTCCGCTTTATCGATATAAGGAGCAGCAGCTTCTTTGGCCTGTTCAAAAGTAGTTTCGGCCTGTTGTGCCAAATCAGTAGCAGAATCTTTGGCTGTGCCAAACAAATTCTTAAAGAATGAAGATAATCCCATAGTTATGATATTGATTAGTTTAGAATACAATATTAACTATTTTTAAAGTATTATAACCTTTTTAGAGTAATAATTTGCTGATAATTAGTGGGATATGTTTTTGCGTAAAAAAAGCGCCTACCAATGGCAGACGCTTTTTGTTCTTTATTATCGGATAAAAATTTTAAGCATTTAAAGCTTCTACCTTAATTTCTTCATCGTTTAACATGCTTTTTAGCATATTTTCGATTCCGCTTTTTAAAGTGAAAGTAGAGGACGGACAGCCGCTGCAAGCACCTTGTAGAATTACTTTTACCGTTTTGTCATTTTCATTATAAGAATCAAAAGCAATATTTCCCCCATCAGCAGCTACTGCCGGTTTTACATATTCTTCCAGTATGTTGATGATTTGTTGTGAAGTAACATCTAATTTATCAAAAGCTTCGTCTTTGGTAATGTCGTTTTTAGTAGCCACTTCAATAAGGCTCTCATCCAAAACAGTTCCACCATTTTCAATAAACTGCTTGATAAAAGTTCTTACTTCAAGAGTAATTTCCTGCCAGTCGTTGATGTCGTATTTGGTTACCGAAATGTAATTTTCATCAATAAAAACTTCTTTCACGTAAGGAAATTTGAACAATTCTTTAGCTAGTGGAGAAGAAGCAGTTTGATCGATATTTTTGTATTCAACCGCGTTTCTTGTCAGCATTCTGCTTACCACAAATTTCAGCGCAGCAGGATTTGGAGTTGTTTCTCCATAAACCGTGATGGGCTGTTTTTTAGCTGTGTTCTCATCCGCTTTGATAATTACACCACCTTTGTCTACAAATGCCGTAATTTGTTCTGCAACGGCATCTTTTACATCATCCCATTCTACAATACTGTATCTTTCGATTGCGATAAAGTTTCCTGAAATATAAACGGTTTTTACGAACGGTAAATAGAATAATTGCTGCGCTAAAGGAGACGCTTGTGCCTCATCAATATTTTTGAATTCAAAACTTTGATTTTGAGTAATAAAATCTTCAAATTCAAATTTTAATATCGTTGGGTTTTGAGTTTCTTTTATGGTGATTTTTGTCATGATTTGTAATTTTTTACAAATTTAGTAAAGTTATTTTTTGCTGATACCTACTATTTGATTTTTTAATAAAAGAATTAAGACTCTTTTCCAATAAATCTTATTAAATTTGTACTGCCTTAAATTTAGTTGATTAATATGTTGTTTTATGAAGTTTAGAATCAGTGTTTTATTGTTTTTTTTAATTGTATCGACCTACTCCTATTCACAAGAAGGAATTCCCGTTTACTCCGATTATTTGTCAGATAATTATTATTTAATTCATCCCTCTATGGCGGGCGCTGCAAATTGCGCTAAGATAAGATTGACGGCCCGGAAACAATGGTTTGGTCAGGAAGATGCTCCCTCGCTACAAACACTGACTTTTAATGGCAGGATAGGGGAACGATCAGGTGCCGGAATCATTATTTTCAACGACAAAAACGGATACCATTCTCAAAAAGGATTAAAACTTACCTACGCACATCATATTATGTTTTCGAGAGACGAAGTTGATTTAAATCAGCTGTCATTTGGTATTAGTGGTGGAGTGATTCAGAGCCAGCTGGATGAAACGAAATTCGGAACTACTTTTGATCCTATAGTTTTTGGTTCGATTCAAAAAGATTCATACTTCAATTTAGATATCGGAGCATCGTACAACTATCTTGATTTTTATGCCCATGCAACAGTTCAGGGCGTGCTGGAAACCAGAAGAGAATTATATACCGAATATGAGAGTGATAATCTGAGAAAATTTCTTTTTAGCGCCGGATATGTTTTTGGAAAAAGAAGTGATATTACCTGGGAACCTTCCGTATTGTTTCAGTTCTTTGATAAAACCAAAGAAAAAACAATCGATTTAAACCTTAAAGCTTACAAAAATATGGACTTCGGAAGTTTATGGGCTGCCTTGTCCTACAGAAAAAGTCTTAACGGTACGCAATACAGCACTAACAGTGGAGTAGCCGCTCAAAAACTACAGTACATTACACCAATCGTTGGTGTGAATTATAAAAATTTCATGTTTGCCTATACCTATTCTCAGGTTACCGGTGATGTAAAATTTAATACAGGTGGCTACCACCAAATTACACTGGGAATCAATTTATTTTGTAAAAAGGAACGCTACGACTGCGCTTGTCCTGCAATTAATTAAAAATATAGTATGCTGATTAAATCTGTAAATGGAAAAACACCTTTGATTCCAGAGGATTGTTATGTTGCCGAAAATGCAACAATTGTGGGTGATGTTACCTTTGGAGCTTCGTGCAGTGTTTGGTTTAATGCCGTTATCCGTGGTGATGTAAACTTTATTACCATTGGAAATAAGGTCAATATTCAGGATGGAGCCATTATTCATTGTACGTATCAAAAACACCCGACTATCATAGGAAACAATGTTTCAATCGGACACAATGCTATTGTTCACGGTTGTACCATTCACGATAATGTGCTGATCGGGATGGGGGCTATTGTTATGGACAATTGTGTAGTCGAAAGCAACTCTATTGTTGCGGCTGGCGCTGTGGTTACGCAAAATACGGTAATCACCTCGGGAAGTATTTATGCGGGTGTTCCGGCTAAAAAAGTCAAAGACATTGATCAATCTGATTTTGCAGGCGAAATAGAACGTATTTCAAACAATTATGTCATGTATTCCGGCTGGTTTAAAAACGATGAACAGGAATAAATATTTCAAAATTCCAAATTCCAAAAATCAAATTCCAAATTCCAAGGTTCGACACTTTTGGAATTTGGAATTTTATTTTTTTGAAATTTAAAAATTTAGAGGTTGATCTTTTCGAAAAAAGCCGTTTTATAGCTTTCGCTAATTGGGATTCGCTTGTCGCTAATCAGAACTTTATTTTTTTGAATGGATTTCACATGTTTTATATTGATGATATAAGAGCGGTGAATGCGTGAAAACCCTTTGTTTGAAAGCAGGTTTTCAAGTTTGATTAAGCTAATTAGAGTAAGAGTAAATTTATTATCAATAGTATATATTTTTACGTAATCTTTAAGTCCTTCGATAAAAAGGATATCAGAAAAATTCATTTTTACATTTTCGTATTCAGCCCTTACGAACATAAAATCCTGTTCTGTTTCAGCTCCGGCGGTGTTTTCAGAAATAGCCTGAACCGTTGTGGCCGGGTGTAAAACCTGCTGTGCTCGTACGACCGATTTTAGAAAACGATGGAACGGAATGGGTTTTACCAGATAATCTACTGCACCCAGATTAAAACCTTCTACAGCATAATCGGAAAAAGCGGTCGTAAAAATTACCAATGGTTTTTTTTCAATGGTATTTAAAAAATCGATTCCGGAGAAATGAGGCATCTGTATGTCCAGAAAAATCAGATCAATATTGTTTTGATTGATAAAAGAAACGGCATCAATGGCGTTGTTAAAAGTGTGCACCAATTCGAGAGAATCTACTTTTCGAACAAAATCTTCCAGTAACTCAACCGCTAAAGGTTCATCGTCTATAATTACACATTTCATCTGTTGAAGTTTTAATTTTAAAAATTTTGTTTAGAGCCAAAAGTACTTTTAAACCAGTAAAATAAGTTTTAAAATTATCATAAAATACGGACCGGATTTTAAACGATCCTGCTACTTTCGGGGTCTTGTTTTGCGGTAAGCTGTTGTAAAATTGCAATTCATCGTATTTAGTTTATGGCTGTTTGAATTTTATCTAATTCCAGATTCAAATGCACACGAAAAAATTTGTCGTCTTGTGTGATATCCAATTTGTGCGCATTGGGATACAGCAAATCCAGTCGGTTTTGAATATTCACCAACCCAATACCTGAATTGTCAGGATCTTTGCTATAGTTTTCGATCGTATTTTCGATCCAGAAATCGAGACTGCTGTTCAGAATGAATATTTTAATTTTAACATGAGCCGCACCTTTATAATCGGTTCCGTATTTGAACGCATTTTCGACAAACGAAATCAATAACAGAGGCTCAATAAATTTGTTTCGGGTGTCGCCATGAACATTGATAACGATGTCTTCGATATTGTTTAACCGTAGTTTTTGCAATTCGATATAGTTCTGGATGTAATTGATCTCTTTTTCCAAATCAACGGTTTTATTATCGGTTTCATACAGCATATACCGCATGAGCTCGGATAAGGTAACGATGGCATCAGGAACTAAATCGGATTTTTTGTGTGCCAGCGAATAAATACTGTTTAAGGAATTGAATAAAAAATGCGGATTGGTTTGTTTGCGCAAATAGATCAACTCGGTATTTGTTCGGTGGGTTTCGGCAATTAGTTTGTTTTGCTGATTGTTGTAAAAAGCTGTAAGTGTTCTGATAATCGCACTGATGGTGATGATTAAAATATAGAAAAACGATGGGCCAATTTTAAAAAATAAAGGCTGCTGTCTTGTTGCAAAAATTGCTTTTACTCTGGTGCCTTTGTACATTAATTTAAGATCTTCCGGAGGCGGCAAATTTTTTAAAGGTCTTGCCTGGCTAAAATCAGGAATAAAATAATTGATCCGGATAATCATAAAAAGTAAAATAAGAGCAAATACAAATACAAAATAGAGCCAGTATTTTTTCTCTAAAAGCAAAACAGGAACCAGATAAAAATAATTCAGATAAAACAAAACAATTCCCGTACTCCATTGTACATAAAAATCGGTGCTGACCTTAAACGGACTTTCATAAAACTGAATTAATGAAGTCAGAATAAAGAAAACCCAGATGATGGTATGGAACAAAATTTTGTTTGAACTTGTATTTCTGATCGTATCTAGTGTCATCTATAATTTTATTTTTAATAAAATTAAATCATTTTTGGTTACTGTTGGCGATCTATTTTGATCGAGTCGGCTTGCGACTAAGTGCGCTACCTTTAAGGCATCACTTTCTGTGGCGAAACTTTTAGAGTCGTTTATGACGGGAATAATAGCCTGCTTGATGATGATTTTGTTCTTTATAGCAATCGAATAACCCCAACCTGACGTAGTTTTGAAGGCTTCGATTTTAAAAGTTTCATTTTTCGCGCAGGCTATAAATTGTAAAATAAGTACCGTAAGCAATACATTCTTCCGGATTTTACTCCAGAAGAACTGCATTTTTATTTTAGTTGTCATCACTTGTTTGTTCCTCTAATGGTTTAAATTCCCAGGCATCATCAAAATACGTTGAACCTGTTCTTCCCAGCATATAAAATCCGCGATTGTTGATGGCGAACCCCACAGCATCTGTTCGGCTGGCACCTTCCATAGGTGTTTTTTCTGCCCATAAATCGGTAGTTGGATTGTATTCCCAGATCGTTTTGATGTTTTCTCCACCCACAACATATCCTAAACCGTTCATTGCAAAACTTGAGGCATTTGAACGAACAATAGCATAATCGTCATTGTAAGAGTTGTCATCATCGGTATCTTTATCAATATCGCGTTTTCGGGTCCATACATCAGTTGCAGGATCAAATTCCCAAAAATCTTCCTGATAAACGCCATTATTGCTTCCTGTTCCAAGATATACTTTATCGGCGATCACAAAGGCTGTTGCGTTGCGTCGTTTATTCCCGCTAAAACCATTTACAAGTGTCCAGGCATTGGTCTGGTCGTTGTATTGGTAGAAATCTTTCAGGTAATTTCCATCATAACCGGTTCCAAAATAAGCTTTGCCACCCGCCTGAAAACCTACTGCTGCGTAACGGCCTGTTCCGGCAAAATCGGCTTTTTGAGCCCACGTATTGTTAGCGGGATTGTACTGATAAAAGTCTTTTAATTTATTCGTCCCGTCATAACCCAAACCAATGTACCCTTTTTGATTCAGGGCAAAAGCCGAGGCAGAACTTCTTCCGATACCTGGAAAATCAGCTTTTTGCTCCCAGTAATCTCCGGTAGAATTGTAAGACCATAAATCTTTCAAATAAACATCTCCGGTATAACCTGTTGCAACATAAGCATAATCGCCAATTACAAAACTGGTAGCACTGGATCTTGCAGGTCCGTCAAATGCCGATTTTTTAATCCAGTTTCCTATTAAATCTTCGTCGCTGTCGTTGCTGCAGCCTATAAAAAAGAGACTTGAAAACAACGTTGCGAATACTATTCTTTTTTTAAAATTATTCATAATGTATTAAGTTTATTTAGTGTTTGTATTTGATGCCAATTCCTAAGACATAGCCATTGCCAGTATTAAAATCATAGACTTTATGATGGTCTTTGTCCGTCAGACTGTATTTTTTGTTAAAATCATATCCGGCTTTAAAATTCAGAAACCAGTTTTTGTCTACATTTCTTTCATATTCAAATGCTGTCGTCATTTGTGATAAAGTAGCCTTCTCAGCACCGTTAATCGGTTGATTTTCGGCGTCTAAATGATAGAAATTACCATTGAAGCTGTTGGTCAGACTAAATTTGTTGCGGACATTATTAGAGTAGGTGATCTTTGAATCCGGAAAACCAATGAGCAAACTGCCCTCCGTGTTGAATTTATAATGCAAAGACAGTACAGGTAAGAACTTGGCATTGCCCAGTGCAGTCGATCTCGCAATTCCAATCTTAAGGCTTGTTTGTGAATTGAACTGCTGCTTCATTTCTAAACTTCCCAAAACAGAAAGATCACTCAGCTCCGGACTACTCTGGAAATTTAGCGTTGGAACAATCGAAAAACTCATATGAGTTGTATTGGAAAGCGCATGCGTAATTTCAAATTTGTTTTGAATCTGGTTGAATTGTTCCTCATTCTCCTTTGTTTTGTAACGTCCTAATTCATAATTCACGCTCAGATTCGAATAGGCTAATGTGTTTGTTATTTCGTTTTTGCTACCTGTTTTTTTGCTGTAGGATAGGCCAATACTGCTTTGAGTGAAATCAATTTGATCTGTTGGTTCCGTTTTTAAACTCAGGTTGACTTCAATATTTTCCTGAGCTTTCATCCCGAAAAACGAAATCAACAACATCGAACGAATGAGTACCCTTATTTTCATTGTTTATTTATTGGTTCAAAAGTAGGAGGCTACTGGTTTTAAAAAAAAGAAGATATATGTATGGGTATTTTTGATAGACTAAACAGCCGTTTTTAAGGCTGAATGCGGTATTTGTTGGTGTTGATCTGTTATAGATGATTTTTGGCTGTTTGTAGTGCAAAAAAGCAGGACTGTATATGTTATGATGCAGCGCGAAAGAGTGCCATTTATATTTGTTCAAAAATTTAGATTATGCACAAGTATATAGGGATGTTATTTTTAGCGATCAGCCTGTTTTCATGCGGAACCGATTCGGATGCCGGCGAATTTGTGGTTGGATCCGATTATCTGGCCTTAGGCAATAAGGTTATTTTGATTGATACGATGAGTGTAGAGGTGTCAACCATAAACTTTGACTCTTTGGTAACATCTAATCAAAAGCGGATTTTAATTGGGAATTATGAAGATCCCATTTACGGAAAGGTAAAATCGAACAGTTATTTTCAACTGGCTTCCGATTCTTATGCTTTAAAAAATGACGGATCGGATACGGAAACGACCAATTATGTTTTTGATTCTATTTCGATGATTCTCAAATACGACAAGTATTATTACGGAGATACCACCAGAGTACAGACTTTTGACATTCGTCGACTGACTCAGAAAGTCAAGCCCAATACAAACGATTATAATTTTTACAACAATTCGGTTTTAAGTTATGGTGATGAGAGTCTGGGAACTATTTCATACAAGCCCAGACCAGGTGAGAAAGACTCGATTAATGTAAAAATGAGCAGCACTTTTGGAGCCGCTCTTTTTCAGAAACTCAAGAAAAGAGAAATTACAGATTTTGATAGTTTTAGTGAATATCTAAAAGGGCTCGTTCTCGTTCCGTCTACTGCAAATTCGGGAAGCGTTATTGGTTTTCATGTCGCGACAAGTACAGTGCGGTTGTATTATTCGAAATATCAGGCAAACACCGAAGAAGTTCCATACATCATAGATTTTAAAATTTCGGATGCTCAAAAACAGTTTAATGCGATCTCTTTGGATAAAACGGGAACCATAATCCAAAATTTACCGGCTTCGAATAGTAAACTGCCGAGTTCGCTGACTAATCGACAGGGGTTTATTCAGGCGGGTACCGGAGTGGCCTGTAGGATTGATTTCCCCAACATTAAACAATTGAAGAATATCTCGGCTAATGGAGCAATTGTCGATGCGCAATTGTTTCTTAAACCGGTTAACAATACCTACTCAGAAAAATACCCGCTGGCCGATTCTTTGAAAATTTATGTAAGCGATAATTTAAACCGAATTAGTGCTTCATTGGTCAATTCAGCCAGAAAGGAAGTATTTGGTGTTTTGAACAAAAAGAGCGATGAATTTAATGAGAACGTTGGTTATTCGATCCCTATTGGTTATTTCCTGCAGAAAGAAATGCTGAAACCATCCAATACAAGATCTTCTTTGATTCTCACCTTACCCGGGATTTCTAAGACAGTAGACCGGATTGTTTTAGGCGATCAGAAACATTTGAACAATAAACTCCTGCTTAAAATTTATTACATCTCTTATTAAATGAAAAGTAAAATTCTTTATTTAAGTGGGCTCATTTTGATGTCACTTACTTCGTTTTCTCAAAGTATTTCAAGTTC
The DNA here is from genome assembly GCF_025947345.1 of Flavobacterium sp. N502536. Classification (NCBI taxonomy): domain Bacteria; kingdom Pseudomonadati; phylum Bacteroidota; class Flavobacteriia; order Flavobacteriales; family Flavobacteriaceae; genus Flavobacterium; species Flavobacterium sp. N502536. Next base: position 2,551,313 of record NZ_CP110011.1, read on the forward strand.
TCCTTATTCGCTGTATGGTTTAGGAAGCGTGTATGATTCCGATTTTGGAGATATTCCGTCTATTGGGTCGTCGGGAATTGCTTTGCCGTCTGCTACTTTTATCAATAATCTGAATCCGGCTTCTCTGGGGTATCTGCCACAGCATCATTTTATGTTTGATATTGGAGGAAAAGCCATTTCGACCACTTACCAAAGCAGTTCACGAAGCGAAAGTCGTAACAATTTTCAATTTTCACATCTGGCTTTTGCATTTCCCGTAACTAAAAACTCGGGATTTAGCATCGCGATACGCCCTTACTCGAGTTCGGCTTTTAAAATTTCGAATTTAAAATTGCCAATCGAAAACAGTCAGGATTTTTATTATTTAACGGCAGCAGGTTCCGGCGGATTAAACAATCTGGATTTGTCATATGGCTACCGATTTGGTAAGAAATTTTCTGTTGGAGCTTCGGCATCCGTGCTGTTTGGAAATACAACCGACAACAGGAGTTTTTTAATCATGAATTCGGTTACCAGCATTCAGAAAAAAACAAATTACAATGGTCTGCGTGCCACATTAGGGGCTCAATATCAAATTGATTCTACTTTTACGGTTGCGACAACTTTTAAAGTACCAAGTCAGATAAAGGCGTCCAAAGTACAAACCGTTCAAACCATTGCCAATGATGTGGTAACAACAATAGAATCGGATGTGGCTTCAGATACCGATGATTATTATATGCCTTTAGAGATGGGTATCGGGATCAGTAAACGCTTCAAAAACAATTTAAACATGACACTGGATTACGAAAAAAGTCTGTGGGGGAATACCAATCAATCTGAATTGTACGGCAATTTTGTAAACCAGGATCGGTTTGCTTTGGGATTTACCTACAGTGGAAGAAAAAATGTTCGCAAGTACTGGGATAGGGTACAGTATGCTGCGGGAGCCAATTTTGACACGGGTTATCTTGAAATCGATGGAAAAAGAATCAACAATGCCGCAATTTCAATAGGGCTTACTTTGCCTATCGAAAATACAAACTCGTCTTTAAATATTTCTTATTCGTACGGACAAAGAGGGAGAATTTCGGATAATCTAATCAAAGAAAACTATCATAAAATATCCCTTAATTTATCTTTGGACGGAATTTGGTTCGTCAAGCGAAAGTTTGAATAAGGCTTTAAAAATCCTTTTCAATTACGGGATATTTGTACTCCAAAATCGATTTTAAAACCTCGGGATTAGAGTTGACATAAAATACAGGTTCGCTTTTTGGGTTGGTGGTAAAACCAACGGTCTCGCGCAGGATGTTTTGTGTTTGTCTGGCAACAGCCTCTCCCGAATCAATGATGTGAATGTGCTCCGGAAGTATCTTTTTGATTTGCGGAATCAAATAGGGGTAATGACTGCATCCCAGTACAAGATAATCGATATTGGCATCGATCATAGGCTGTAAGTAGGATTCCAGTAACTGAGTCATTTCCGGCGAATAGAGCTTCCCGTCTTCAATGAGCTGAACGAGTCCGTAACCCACCTGTTCAATGATAGTCGTATGCTGAAACATTTCGGCAGTTTTATTGAACAGTTCGCTGTTTAGGGTTCCTTTGGTCGCCAGTATTCCAATAACCTGTGTTTTCGAATTGGTAGCAGCCGGTTTAATGGCCGGTTCAATTCCGATAAAGGGAATGTCGTAATCAGCGCGAAGTTCACGAATGGCATTGGTTGTTGCCGTATTGCAGGCTACGACGATTAGTTTGCAGTTTTGTTCCAGTAAAAAATCGACATTTTTTTTACTTAAAGCAACAATCTCTTCTTTTGTTCTTTGACCGTAAGGAGCATTTTTACTGTCGGCTAAATAAATGGTCTTCTCGTTTGGAAGTAGCTCATGAATGGCGTTCCAGATGGAAGTTCCTCCAATACCGGAATCAAAAACGCCTATAGGATTGTTGTTTGTCATAGTACAAATTTAATGTTTTTTGAAATATATGCATATCTCAATTTAAAGGAAATCTTTGAATGTTTTTTTGCTCGCGAAGACGCTAAGTCGCCAAGTTTTTTTTGGGTTACCGATATCTAACTCCTAAAAAAGTAGACAAAGCCGGTATCTCGGAGAGATTACATATCGATAGAATATGAAAAGATGACAGGTTTTTTACAGTTGAATAGATCATAATAAAAAACGGTCCGCACACAAGTACAGACCGTTTTTTATATAAAGAATTCGTTTATTAGAATCCTAAATCTTTTTTTACATCAGCAGTGATGTTTGGACCATCAGCTAATAATAAAGTAGAACCGTCTAATACATATTGGAAACCTTTAGCTTTTCCAACTTTTTGGATAGAAGCTCTTACTTTTTCCATTAATGGTTTTACGATGTCAGTTTCTTTTTGTTGTAATTCTTTTTGAGCGTTGTCTCTGTAGTCAACAATTCTTTTTTGCATGTCCTGAACTTCTTTCGAACGTTCTCCGTTTACAGCATCAGTTACAGTTGCAGCTTCAGCTTCGTATTTTTTGATTTTTACTTGATATTCGTCAACCATTTTTTTGTATTCAGCATCATATGTACCACTTAATTTTTGTAGTTGATTTTGAGCATCTAGCATTGCAGGCATTTTCGACATAATCTCGCTAACATCAACGTGAGCTACCTTAGCTTGCGCGTTCATCGTGTTGCTTGCTCCTAAAACTAGTATTGCAGCAATTAGTAAAGTTTTGATTTGTTTCATCATTTTTAAAAATATTAATTAATTATTGGTCGTATTTGATTTTTGCATTTCGGCTTCTTTTGCTTTTTTCGCCGCTTCTCTTTCTTCTAAAATTTTCTTTCTTCTGTCTTCTAATTCTTTCTTGCGCTGTTCGTAAAGTTTTTGTCTTTCTTCAGCTTTATTTACTGCCGGTTGTGCCGGTGTTGTTCCTTCCGTTGGTGTAGCAGTGGTAGTGGCAGGTTTAGCTGTTGTACCGTCTGTTTTCACTGGCTCTGTTTTCGCAGGTTCAGAAACCGTGCCATTTTTTTTGGCATCCCTTTCGGCTGCTAGTGCTTTTCTTCTGTCGTCGTATTCTTTTTTCTTAGCTTCCTGCTCCAGTCTTCTGTCTTCAAGCAATTTTAATCGGGCTGCTTTTTTGTCGTCCAATGTTTTTTGACGGTCAGCCATTTCCGGATTCTCATCAATTGCATTTTCCAGTTTTTCTTTAGCTTCCTGGTTTTTCAATTGTTTTTTAGACAGCTGTTCGCGTTTTTCAGTTCGGTTCAGAATACGAATAACCTGATCGCTGATGTCGTACTTTTTATTGCTAAAAAGCATTGTTAAATCAGAGGATTTGTCAAAGATAAAATCGTAATTTTTTGCTTCGGCAATATCCTGTACCGCTGTAAAAACCTGATCTTGTATAGGCTTTGCCAATCCTGCTTTCTGATGCATTAAATTACCGTCAGAACCAAATTGCTTCTGCTGATAATCCATCATTTCAGTTTCGAGAAATTTAATCTCGGTTTCTTTTTCCTCAATAAGCTCTTTCGTCAGTAAAGCTCTTTCGGCTTTAAGGCTTTCTTTAAGATTATTGATGTCTATTTTTTTGGTTTCTATTTCTTGTTTCCACTTTTGAGCCTTAAGCTCTAATTGTGCTTTTGCTTCTTTGTAATCAGAAACATTTTCCAAAATATACTCCATATCGATGTAGCCAATCCTTGTCGTTCTTGTTTGAGCCTGACTTGTATTTGCTACAATCAGGGCTAAAAATATAAATAAAAATTGTTTTCTCATAACATTACTTTATTTGAAAATTTTTAACCAACTATTGTTTTTTTAAAATTGTTGTCCGATAATAAAATGAATTTCTTTACCATGCGCCTTAGTTTCTCCCGGTTGAGGATCGAAACCGTAACCCCAGTCAATTCCTAATAATCCGAAGGCTGGCATGAATACACGTAAACCAACACCTGCTGAACGGTTCAGATCAAATGGATTGTAAGCTTTAAAAGTTGGGTATGATGAACCCGCTTCTAAAAACGCCAATGCATAAATCGATGCAGAAGCTTTTAATGTAATCGGATAACGCAATTCCATAGAGAACTTGTTGTAGATTGTTGCTCCAATCTGATCTCCATTTGCATTTACCGGAGTCAAAGAGTTATTTTCATAACCTCTTAACTGTACTGTTTCTCTACCATCCATCGAGTAGTTCGCCATTCCGTCTCCTCCTAAATAGAAGCGCTCAAACGGTACAACACCTCTTTGCTGATTATAGGCTCCAAGGAATCCAAACTCTGTTAAAGTTCGCATTACTAATTTACCATAAAGTTTGGTATACCACTCACCTTTGAATTTAATTTTATAATATTCCAGCCAGTTGTATCTTTTTTGATCCACTTTACCCTGGTCTGTATCTGCACTTGCGTAATCAGAACCTACACTCACTACACCCGGTTGTCCGTTTATAGTTTCTGTTTTCGTGTAATCTCCAGTATTCATTGGTCTTCCATCTGCACCAGATGTTGGACTTCCTGTATATTGTGTTTTGTATTCTTTTTGATTTTTTAAATCACCATAATCAATTCCGTTAAATAAGGAATAAGGAGGTGTTACTTTTGCCGAAATACTAAAGTCTGAACCGTAGGTCGGGAATATTGGGTTAAGCCCTTTATTACTTCTCGAAAGTCCAATAGTATACGCTAAGTTTCTTGACGCTCCGTTACCAAAGGTAAACAATCCTGTATTATAATTGTTCAAATCATAGTGCTGGTAACTTACAGATTGTGACAATACGAAGTAATCGTCCGGCACATTAAGTCTTTTTGCTAAACCAACTTGTAACGTTAAGATGTTAAAACTTTTGCTTTTATCTACATTTCTGGTAGCGAAGTTGTTTAAGAATTGTTTACTGTATGAGATAGATGAACTAAATTGTACCGGTTTTTTTCCTCCAAACCATGGCTCTGAAAACGATACACTATAGGTTTGAAAGTAAGTACTTCCTTGTAAACGAAGGGCTACTTTTTGACCGTCTCCCATTGGTAATGGTTTGTACGATTCTTTGTTGAAAAGGTTTCTTGCTGAGAAGTTGTTGAACGATAATCCCAATGTTCCAATGAAACCTCCACCACCGTAACCTCCCTGAAGTTCGACCTGGCTGGATCCTTTTTCTACAACATGGTACTCAATATCAACAGTTCCAGCTGCGGCATCTACGTTCTTGAATTTTGGATCAATTGCTTCAGGATCAAAGAATCCTAATTGTCCAATCTCGCGAATTGTTCTTACCAATTGCTCTTTACTGTATTTTTCTCCCGGTTTTGTTCTTAACTCACGATAGATAACGTGGTCATTTGTTTTATCGTTTCCTACAACCGATATTTTGTTGAAGTAAGCGATAGGACCTTCGGTAACTCTAATTTCAAAATCGATAGTATCGTTTACTGTTTTTACCTCTACAGCGTTGATGTTAGAGAACAGGTAACCGTTGTTTTGATATAAGTTTGTGATGTCTTCTGCATCAGGTTTTGTTTTGTCGGCGATACGTTTTTCCAATAAAACACCATTGTAGGTTTCTCCTTTTTTGATTCCTAAGTAACGGTTTAATAATTGATCAGAGTAAACGGTATTTCCTAAGAATTTGATGTTTCCGAAGTAGTATTTGTTTCCTTCTTCAACTTTAATTTTGATGCCCAGCATGTTCTTGTTCTTGTTGTAAGTAACAGAATCATAAATAATACGGGCGTCACGATATCCTTTTTCTTTATAAGCAGCAACGACTTTTTCTAAGTCGGTTTTGTATTTTTCAGGAATGAATTTGGAAGATTTTAAGATACGAAGTACATTTTTTTGCTTGGTATCTTTCATGGCAGATCGCAATTGATTTCCGGTAAGTTGTTTGTTACCTATGAAATCGATATTGCTAATTTTGACTTTATCGCCTTTGTCTATCCGTACCAGAATGTTTACACGATGACCGTTTAGGGTATCAGGAGTGTTGGTAATGGTGACTTTGGTGTTGTAGAAACCTTCTTTTTTATATTTATTTTCAATATAATTTTTGGTTGTCGTGATTAAGTTTTCGTTGACAATTTTGTTTTTGGTTAAATTGTTGTCCTTAATTAATCCTTCGATTTTATTTTTCTTAACCCCTACAAATTTAACTTCATTTAATTTAGGAAGCTCGACAATGTTCAGATCCAGATAGATACTGTCGTTGTCGATTTTATTAACGTAAAAAGAGATTTCGTCAAAAAGTCCAAGTTTACCTAATTTTTTAATAGCGCCACTAATTTCTTCCCCCGAACTGCTATTTCCTGTCCTTTTTGAAGGCCAGAGAAAGTAACAACGGTTTGTTCGTTAAAGCTTATTTTACCAACAACAGAAACTTTAGCAAGAATATATTTTTTCCCTTGATCAAAAGGAACTCTTTCTTGTGCTTTAATTTGTGAAAAACTACCCAAAATAAGTAGGGTAAAGACTATTTGTATTCTTTTTTGCAACACTAAAATATTATTTAATTTGTTCACTGGTTTTTCCAAATCTACGTTCTCTTTTTTGATAACTAATAATAGCCTCATATAAATCTTGGTCTTTAAAGTCTGGCCATAAGACATTAGTAAAATATAGTTCTGCATAGGCGATCTGCCATAGCAAAAAATTACTTATTCTATGCTCTCCACTTGTTCTTATTAATAAATCTACGTCAGGTAAATTTTGCGTGTAAAGATGCTCATTTATAATTGAATCGTCAATAGCGTCTATTGAAATTATATTATTTTTAACTTTATCACTGATGATTCTCACGGCATTTACCAATTCTTCTCTTGATCCGTAACTTAATGCAAGAGTTAAGGTTAGACGCGTGTTATTTTTTGTTTTGTCGATTACATCCAAAAGCTCTTTTTGAGCTGATTTTGGTAGTTTTTCAAGGTTACCAATTGCATTAAGTTTGATGTTGTTTTCCTGTAAGGTAACAAGTTCTTTTTTTAATGAATTGATCAAAATTTTCATCAGTGCTTCGACTTCCAATTTTGGACGATTCCAGTTTTCTGTCGAAAAGGCGTATAGTGTCAGGTATTCAATACCAAGTTTGGCACAGGTTTTTATGGTGTTTTTTACAGATTTTGTTCCGTTTTCGTGACCAAATGCTCTTAAAAAACCTTGTTGTTTTGCCCAACGACCATTTCCGTCCATAATAATGGCCAAATGTTTGGGTAAGTTTGTTTGATCTATAGATTCTAGTAAATTCATTTTATTATTCTGCGCAATAGCAAGGTTTTTGTCCAAAGGTATAAGTTAAAGTAATACCAGAGAAGACATACCAATCATTATTATTTAAATTTCCAAACTGTAATATGTTCGTGTTTTTTGTATTTGGGTTGCTGGAGTCGATAGCATCTGTAAAAGTATATCGTGCTCCAACTTCGGCTCCAAGCACTAAATGTGGGGTAATGTTAGATTTTATACCCAATATAATAGGTATAGCAAATGAGTTTGAGCTCACCGATTGTGTTACGCTTGGACTTGATGTAAAGCGATACAACTTGTCGTACATAAAAAAGTTTAATCCTGAGAATATATAAGGAGTCACTTTTGGGTGGTAATCATGCAGATTAAAATCGAAAAAATTGAATTCCAAACCCGCAGAAAGTTCTTTTACATTATTTTTAAAGCTATAGCCTCTTCTGTTTCTTCCCGTTTCCTTAGAGTCTAAATCGTTTCCAACAACGGTTGATTGAGTGTAGGAGAAGCGATATGAGTGACGTGGACTCTTGTTCCATTTGTACAAAACGCCGAAAGCCAATTTTTCCGGTGAGATATAAGTAGTGTTGCCTACATCTCCTACAAAGTTGCTTCCGCCCAGAAAAACACCAATCTCATTGATTTGAGCATTTAGTGTGATAAAGGGGAAAAAACATAACAATAAATTAAAAATTTTCTTCATTTAATTGGAAATTGCGTGCAAATATAATAATTATCGATACGAATCAACGTTTGTTTAGCTAAATGTGCTTTTTTTTCAATTTACAATATGATTTTAAGCCATTTAATGTCGATTCGCTATATGCAGAACGGGAAAATGTAGCATTATCGTATAGTGGTAATTCAGAAAAAAGCTTAATTTCTCTTGTCTTCTCCCCAAAGTAGCTTGTTTCTCAAGGTTTTTAAGAAAGTTTCGCCCGGTATTTCCACCATTTTTATTTTGAAATCCGTCTTTTTGATTTTTAAAACAGATTCATTTTTTACAGAAGTGATTCTCGAATCTAAAGAGACTAAATACTGATCTTCTCTTCCGGTAACGCGAAGTTTGATCTCGGTATTGTCCGGGATGACTAATGGTCTGGCGTTTAAATTGTGTGGTGCAATAGGAGTGATTACTAAACTTTCGACATTTGGGGTCAAAATAGGACCGCCACAGCTTAAAGAGTAACCTGTTGAACCGGTAGGTGTTGAAATGATTAAACCATCTGCCCAATACGAATTCAGATATTCGTTGTTTAAATACGTTTCAACCGTGATCATCGAGGTGGTGTCTTTTCGGCTCACCGTAACTTCGTTCATCGCAAAGTTTAATTCGTCTTCGATAGCGTCGTTTTTCGGATCGCAGGTTAAACTCAATAAAGTCCTTTCGGAGATGGTGTATTTTTTGTCAATGATATATTGTAGAAAATTATCAATACTTTCTTTTGGAACGCTTGCCAGAAATCCTAATCTTCCTGCGTTGATGCCTAATATAGGAAGGCCCGAGTTGCGAACCAGGGTGGCAGCTCTTAAAATGGTACCGTCACCACCAATACTAATAAGCATTTCAAAACTATCATCTAACGAAGTAGTGGCCGAAAAGGTATTGTATTCCTTTTTAACGATCTTCTTTTCGTAGAGCATTTTCAGGAAGTTCTCTTCAATTACCATTTCGACATTATTGGAATTGAAAAAAATAAAAATGTCTTTAATAATAGGCTCTGTACTGTTTTGGTAATACTGCCCGTAAATGGCTACTTTCATTCTTTGTAATTAGATAATGAGGTAATTAGAAATTAGATAATTAGTCAATGTGTTAATTAGATGATTTGTCAATAGGAAATTGTTTAATTATCTAATTTACTCATTGGTACATTATATATTAAGGTATTTGTCCAGGTAATCTGAACGTTCTTTTAAACTGTTGATATAGGCGTCTTCCTGATGTTCTGAGATGATTTCGTAATTGTAGCGTCTAAACGTCTGAATGATTTCATTCATAGGTCCAACCCCAATTTTTATGGTAATCTGGACATTGTCTAAATCAGCTTCAGAGATAAAACAGCCAAGGATTTTACCGTTGTTACTTTCTATAATTTGAGTCACTTGACCCATAGAGTAATCCAAAAGTCCTTTTTGAACGATAATAATACCGCCTTGCTCTTTTATGAATGGGGTTTCCTGAAAAAATTTCATGATGTCTTCCATTTCATAATAACCAACATAGGCATTATTTTCATCAAGAATCGGAATGGTATTGGTATGATTTTTTGCAAATACTTCCAAAACATCGAGCCACAGCATTGATTTTCGGGCATAAAAACGTTCTAAAGTATATTTGTAATCAATTGCTTTTTTGTCGGTGTCAAAAGTTTCGACATCATCAGCGGCAATACTTCCAATAAAAATGCCGTTTTCCAGAACCGGAAAATGCGAAAAGTTCAAATCAGCAAAAAAGTCCTGAACCGATGCTATCGTTTCCTGACTATCAATTGCCCTGAAATCATTGGTGATATAGTTTGTAATTTCTGTCATAAATCTATTGAAGATATTTCATGCAAAATAATCAAAAAATAGCAAAAAACGCTACGTTTTACTTTGTATTTTTGTCGTAACAAATATAGTGTTACTAGAATTAATTATCTATTTATATGACAAAGTTAAGTGTAAATATCAATAAAATTGCAACGCTGCGAAATGCACGTGGCGGAAATGTTCCTGATTTATTAAAAGTTGCGGCCGATATTCAGAATTTTGGTGCGCAGGGAATCACGATTCATCCGCGTCCGGATGAGCGTCATATTCGTTATCAGGATGCACGCGATTTAAAAGCAATTGTACATACCGAATATAATATTGAAGGAAATCCACAGCATAATTTTATCGATCTGGTTTTAGAATGCAAACCAACACAGGTGACTTTGGTTCCTGATGCCATTGGGGCGATTACCTCGTCTGCAGGCTGGGATACTGTAGCCAATCAATCGTACTTAACCGAAGTTATTCAGGAATTTCAGCGCAACGGAATCAGAACTTCGATTTTTGTTGATCCGGTGCTGGAGGTTATTGAAGGAGCAAAAAAAACCGGAACAGATCGTATCGAATTGTACACCGAAGCTTTTGCACATCAATACGGCCTGGGGAATAAAAACGGAATCGATCCTTATGTTGAAGCTTCAAAATTAGCCAATGAATTAGGTTTGGGAATCAATGCAGGTCACGATCTTAGCTTGGATAATATTCAGTTCTTCAAACAAAATATTCCGGGATTGCTAGAAGTTTCTATTGGTCATGCTTTGATTTCAGAAGCGCTTTATCTTGGTTTGGATAATGTCGTAAATATGTATCTGAATAAGTTGAAATAAGTTTTCTGTTTTAGATGATTTCGTGACGCATTGCGTACCGAATTGAACAGAATGCCAATTCATTGAGGAAATAAAATAGCATATACGCTCAGAAAACATTGGGTAATTGTTTACTTTCGCACTTTTCTTATTAAAATCAAGTGCCAAAAACAATTACCCTCTTTTTTTTACTCTGTTTTTCCAATGTATTTGCCCAATCCAAAGCCAGCATTATTGGAAATATAAAATCTTCTGAACACGAAAACCTCATTGGAGCAAGTGTTTCTTTAGAGGCGGATCAGCAGTACTATTACACAATATCAGATTCTATTGGTAATTTTTTACAACAAATGCCCTTAGGGCAGGTAGAAATAGCCATTAGTCAATTGGGATATCTTAAGAAAGTTATTAAGCTTAAGGTCGTAAAAGATACCGTGCTTTCGATTATACTTGAAAAAGATGTTGCTCATTTGAAAGAAGTCATAGTAAACAATGATAAAAAAAGTGCCATTACGACTTTATCAGGAGGCAAATTATCATTTAATTTAAAAGAATTGTCGGCTGTTCCGACCGTTTTGGGAACCACCGATATCATCAAGCTTTTACAGTTGACACCCGGAGTGCAAAATTCGGGAGATGCAAACGGATATTTATATGTTCGGGGTGGAGACCCGGGGCACAATGCCATTTTATACGATGGAACGCCTGTGTATGGAATGTCACACTTGTTGGGCATTTTTCCTTTTTACAATACCGATCATATTAAAGGTGTCGAGTTTGATAAATCAAGTTCGAATGCAAAATATGGCGGACGTTTAAGTTCAACCACACTTTTGATTCCGAATAAAAAAGTACCTTCAGAATTGGGTATTCAGGGGAATGTTGGAATTTTAGCTTCACAACTTACCTTGACGGCTCCTATAGGTAAAAATTCGGGCTTGTATATCTCGGGCAGGAAAACGTATATTGATGAGATTGTTGCGCCATTACTGCGTTCCGGTTCAAAAAACAATGACGTTCAGAATATGAAATACGGTTTCTCTGACGGAAATATGACTTTTATTTCTCAGGTTTCTAAGAACAATTTACTCTCTATAGATGCTTTTGTTAGTGGTGATGCATTAAAAATCAATGATGAAAATCTTGCTTTGCGCACAAGTTTAAAGTGGAGTAATATTACCATTTCGCCAACCTTAGTAACGACCATTTCGCCAAAAGTAAGCATGTCAAACGCTGTTTATTTTAGTAAATATTCTAATGAGCTGGATATGGAGCAGGCTACAATTGGGTTTGACGTTTCGTCCTATGTAAAAGACTTTGGATTTAATAATGTCTTCCGATATCAGATCAAAAATGTTCCTGTAGAATCTGGTCTGCAATATGTACATCATGATTTGCAGCCTCAAAAAGTCAATGTCGAAAACCTGACCGATGCCAATAGTGCTATTCAAAACAAAACAATTAATGCCAATGAAGCGGCTGTTTTTACTACTATACGACCAAAATTTACAGATCGTTTAAATGCTGAATTGGGTATTAGGGTTAATTATTACACGTCCGGTTCCCGTGATTCCTATTTGCATTTTCAGCCCCGTGTTTTGTTGAATTATAACTGGAACGAGAAATATTCTTTTTACGGATCTTATAACAGACAATATCAGTATCTGAGTTTGATCACAACTTCAAGTGTCGGGATTCCTACTGATTTTTGGATCGCCAGTTCCGATGGTATAAAGCCGCAATTGTCAGATGAGTTTTCGATTGGTTCGAATCAGAATATTTCAAAGAACTTTACGACTTCTCTAGGAGGATTCTATCGCTCGATGAAAAATTTACTCGAATATCCGTATGGGATTACTCAGTTTAATGAAACGACAACATTCAAAAACGATTTGTTGACAGGAAAAGGAAAAGCATACGGATTGGAAGTAATGCTGCGCAAAAGTAATGGGAAGTTTACAGGCTGGCTGAGTTATACGTTAAGCTGGTCCGATCGAAATTTTGCGGAATTGAATAATGGAAAAACATATTTTGCCAAATACGACAGACGCCATAATTTGTCGATCGTTGGAATGTATGAGCTGAATGCCAAATGGAATTTTGGAGTAACACAGCTATTTGGTTCCGGAAACCGATTTACAATGCCTACTTCCTGGTATTTCATCAACAATAATCCCGTTAAAGAATATTCGGGCTACAACAATGCGCAGATGCCCAATTACATCCGGACAGACCTTTCGGTGAATTACTTTTTCCTGAAAACGAATAAAAAAGAAAGTGCGCTGAATTTTTCAATTTACAACACCTTCAATATAGAAAATCCGATTTATGTGGTTTTGGATGTTAAGGTGAATAAAGATAAAAACAGTGTAATTGTAAAACAGGAAGAAAAGGTTTTGTATCGCATATTGCCTTCTGTAAGCTGGAGATTTAAATTTTAAAAGATGAAAAAATATATACTGTTTCTTGTAGCTTTGATTGTGACGAGTTGTTCGAAAGACGATTTTAGTACGCAAAGTGCCGAATCTAAAATTGTAGTAGAAGGCTGGATTGAGGAAGGCGATTATGCTCAGGTTTTATTGTCGAGGAGTATTCCGGTTACCGAAATGATTGATTCTACCAATGTTTTAAATCATGTGATCCGATCAGCCAAAATTACAGTTTCTGACGGTCAGACGTCGGAGATCTTAAAGGTTAAAAATGATAAAGACAGAGTGCCTCCGTTTGTCTATTATGGGACAACCTTAAAAGGAGAAGCAGGAAAAGAATATTCGCTAAAAATTGAATTCCTGAATCGGATTGTGGAAGCGACAACGAAAATTCCAAAAACCGTAGCGATAAAAAGTGCAGAGTACGTAAAGAAAACGGATACCGATACAACGGGTTATGTGTTTGTGAAATTTGACGATCCGGTAAACGAAAAGAACTATTATCAGATTGCGACACGAATAGAAGGGAAGGAGTCCATTTTTGTGCCTTCGTTTTATGGTAATTTAGATGATAAGAACTTTAGTACAACCACAGTATCCGTACAAATTAACAGAGGAGTTTTACTCTTTCCTAAAACTAAGTTTACGCCTTATTTTACAGACGGAGATTTAATTCATGTAAAATTGAGAACTCAAAATAAAGAAGCGCTGGATTTTTGGAACAGCTGGCAAAACGAAATCGTAAATAGCAGAAACCCTATTTATCCTGCAAACACCAGTTTAAAATCGAATATAAAAGGCGGTATAGGTATTTGGGCAGGATATGGTCAGAGTACTTTGATTGTAAAGACTCCGGAAAAAAGAAAGCCGTTTTGAAAATGTTTTCAAAACGGCTTTAAGGTTATCTTTTAAAAGCAATTATCTTTGGAATGCTTTTACGAAATTCTCGAATTTAGTTTCAAGTGCTCCAAAACCTTCTGAGAAATAAGTACTCATTTCTACCTCAGTGTTGTCACTGAATTTTAGGTAATAGATTTCTTCCATATAAGGTTGTGAAAATGATTCCCCTTGATTTGTACCCCATGACCAGTATTTGTCTTTCTCATTCCAAACAGGCAGGTTAAAAGTATGTTTACCTCTCGCTTCTGAATGTTGGATAATATCAGCTATTTTAGTTCCGTCTTTCTTAGAAACTAAGATCAATTTTATGTTTTTGTTGAAAAGAGCGACCAAACCTTCAGAGTATTTTTTCTCGTATGCGTTTAAAGCAGTGTAATAGGCTTTGTAGTCATTTTTAGGGTTGGTGTTGTCAGTTATATAAGCAGGACGGATTATGCTTTTGTCTAATGCAATATCATCAGCTGCTTCAGTAGCTAAATCCATATTAGCAACAATAATAAAATTGTCCATTAACTTAATTAAACCATTTGCTTTTCCTCTGTATTGAACCAGTTCGCTATTTTCAAGTAAACCATCAATGTTTGCTGTACTTCCGGCGTTGAAATCAACTAATGTTTTTCCGTTAAAAGTAAAAGCTGCTTTTGAAGTGCTTTCAAGCGCTTTTTTACCACTCATTTCCCAGGCATAACCATCATTTAAAGTCATCTTGTAGGCAAAATCGTCCGGAATTTCTTTTTTGTTAGAATACTTTGCAGTTTGTGTAAAAGTAGCTGCCGGAGCATTATCAATTGTTAAGGTAGCATCTGCAGTTGTTGGTAAAAAGAAATAGTCATATACAGATGGACTTTGAGTGTATTGTTGTTTTACAGGGTCATACTTCCAGCTTCCATAAGTATCGATGCTTTTTACTTTGATATCAGATGAAGTGCTTTTAGCAGAGAATACTGCATTGTTTGTTGTTTGCGATGCTTTTGCAGGGAAAACAAACTTTAATTCTGTAGTAGAAGCTGTTTTAACCCAGATTTTTGCAGTATTGTCCCAGGTATAAATACCGTAAACACCAGAAACATTTAAAATATCTTCTACTGCATTATCATTTTTCCCATTAAAAATATCAATCTTTCTAAGGCCTAATAATCTGCCTAAGTTTTGTATTGCTTCAATAGCACCAGAACTTTTTGATTTGTCTAACTGAACCAGCATCTCATTCGCTTCAGCTTCTAATTTTACTTTTTGTTCCGCCGGAGTTAGTTTTGAATAAGGCTGTTTTACAAGATTTGCAATTTGTTCTGCCAGAGTCTGGTTTTGTTCAGTTGGAGTTTCTTCTTTGAGTTCGTCACTAGAACATGAAACCATAAGTTGAGAAGCAACTAACGATAGTAAAAATAATTTTTTAATCATGGTTGAGGTTTAAATTAAATAAATTGAATCAAAAATTCACTTTGATTTTTAGAGCCGCAAGTTACGTTTAGTATTTGTGCTTTCTTTACGGGAAGCCGTAAGGCAGGAAACTTTTTTTCTACTAAAATAGCCTTATGAAGCCTAATTAGTTTAAAGGTGGATCCCTAAACTTTTTTTACCTTTGTGAGCAGTTTTTAAAACCACAATAAATGTTATACTCAAAAATAGAAGGAGAAGGAAAACCTTTAGTCATCATGCACGGATTTTTAGGAATGTCTGATAACTGGAAAACACTAGCAGGACAATATGTCGATGCTGGTTTTCAGGTTCATCTTTTAGATTTAAGAAATCACGGCCGCAGTTTTCATTCAGATGAATGGTCTTATGAGGCGATGGTACAGGACGTGTTTGAATATTGTCAGGCCCATCAGTTGCATAAAATAGATCTTTTGGGACATTCAATGGGAGGAAAAGTAGCCATGCTTTTTGCGACTACCTATCCTGAAATCCTTGATAAATTAATTGTAGCCGATATTGGTCCGAGATTTTACAAACAACACCATCAGGATATACTGGCAGGTTTAAATGCCGTTGATTTTTCGGTAAAACCAAGCCGAAATGATGTTGAGGCAATCGTTGCACAATACGTTCCCGATTTTGGTACCCGACAATTTTTGCTGAAAAATTTATACTGGGCTGAACCAGGGCAGTTGGCTTTTAGATTCAATCTGGCTGTTTTTAATGACAATCTGGACGCTATCGGAAAACCATTGGCTGAAGGTCTGGTTTTCGATAAAGATACCTTATTTATTAGAGGAGGAGATTCAGGTTATATTGCAGATTCAGATTTTGATGCCATACGCGGGCATTTTCCAAAGGCTAAATTCGAAACCATTCCCAATGCCGGGCACTGGTTGCATGCCGAAAATCCGAAATTGTTTTTTGAACTGACCGCTACCTTTTTAAAAGAGTAGGTTTTGATTTCAGACTGTAAATGCTGTTCCGCTTAAAAAGATGAAAGTTATAATTGTATTAGGATCTCCAAACTCAGACAATGGAGACTTGGGGGAAATTGCTTTAGACCGTTTAAATTATTGTCTGGATATTTTTAGCCCTAAAGAGCATTGTATTATTTGTACAGGTGGTTTTGGCGAACATTTTAATAATACTCCGCATCCGCATGCCGATTATGCCATGAAACATTTACGAAACAACGGACTTAGTACGGAAAATTTTTTAGAGGCCGCATTGTCTGCTAATACAGTTGAGGACGCTGTATTGTCTAAAAAAATAATCTTAAAGCATCATTTAAATTCAGTTGTTGTCGTTACTTCCGATTATCATGTGGAAAGGGTAAAGCTTATTTTTGATGAAATTTTAGGATTTGATGGTATAGAATACGCCGGAGTAGTACACGACATGTCTGATGAGGAAAAAGAAAAATTGCTGGCTCACGAAAAAAAAGCAATCAGCGGAATTTTAACTAAAGGTTTATATTATTAAATTTTAGTACTTTTAAATAAAATTTTAAATCAAAAAAATATGAAACTATTACTTAGACTCCTTGTTACCGCAGGCTTGGTTTTGTTAATCGCAAATTTCTTACCGGGTGTACACGTAGCAAGTTTTACGACAGCAATAATTGTTGCGGTTGTTTTAGGGTTATTAAATCTGTTTATAAAACCAATATTAGTCATCCTGACATTGCCTGTGACACTTATTACTTTAGGTTTGTTTTTACTGGTGATTAATGCGATCATTATTTTACTATGTACCAATATTGTCGGAGGATTTGCGGTCGATTCATTCTGGACAGCCTTGTTCTTTAGTGTCATCTTGT
Source organism: Flavobacterium sp. N502536 (assembly GCF_025947345.1). Taxonomy (NCBI): domain Bacteria; kingdom Pseudomonadati; phylum Bacteroidota; class Flavobacteriia; order Flavobacteriales; family Flavobacteriaceae; genus Flavobacterium; species Flavobacterium sp. N502536. Next base: position 2,568,427 of record NZ_CP110011.1, read on the forward strand.
CTATCCTTCAGTCTATTACCTACAAAATAGTAGGAGACGAGAATTAAAACAAATTGAGAGAGCGTGATTAAAACGTATTCAAATACAATAGATTAAAAACTTGGTTGGGTTGCAAAAATTTTATAATTTTGCGACCCAATTTTATTATGTAAATTAAAGAAGAAAATGGATATTAAAAGAGTAGCAACAGACGCTGTGAACGAAACCATCGTAATGACAGTTGTTCACATGGATTATAAAGGTCAGGTAGCAAAAAGAATAAACGAAAAAATGCCATTGGCTACTGTAAAAGGTTTTAGAAAAGGACAGGTTCCTAAAGACCTTGTTGAAAAACAATACGGAAAAGCAATTAAGCAGGAAGAAGTTAAAAAAGTAGTTGATTTGGCTTTAGAGCGTTTTGTTCAATCTGAAAGATTAAATCTTTTAGGAACTCCACTTGCCAAAGAAAATGAAAATTTTGACTGGGATGCTGAAGAATTAACATTTGAATACGAAATTGGTTTAGTGCCAAACTTCGAAATTGATTTAGAAGCTAAAAACAATATCGTAAAATACATCGTAACTGCTGACGATAAATTAATCGACGGTCAGGTAGAGCGTATCCAAAAACAATTCGGAAAAGCAATTCCACAAGAAGCGGTAGTGGCTGATTCAGATTTGACAGGAACTTTCTCTAACGAAGAAAAAGGAATCAACAATACCACTACAATTGCTTTATCTACATTCAACAAAGCTACTGCTGATAAATTCATCGGTAAAAAAGTAGGTGATGTTGTAGCGGTAAGCACAAAAGGTTTATTCGAAGATGATCACCAATTAATGGATTACTTAAAAGTAGCTCATGATGATGTTCACGGTTTAGATATCGAAGTAAACTTTACTATCGAAGCGATCAACGGAGCTGAATTGGCTGAATTGAACCAGGAGTTATTTGATAAACTTTTTGGTGAAGGAAAAGTAGCTTCTTTAGAGGATTTGAAAGCTAAAATTAAAGAAGATGCTGAAGCTCAATTCGCACAGCAGGCAGATCAAAAATTATTGTTAGACGTTCAGGAATTCCTGATCGAAAGCACAAAATTTGATTTACCGGCTGAATTCCTTAAAAAATGGTTGCAAACTGTTGGAGAGAAAAAACTTTCTGCAGAAGAAGCTGAGGTTGAATACGCAAGATCTGAAAAAGGATTACGTTTTCAATTGATCGAAGGAAAAGCTATGGCTCAAAGCAATATCCAAATTACATTTGAAGATTTGAAAGCTTTTACAACAAACGCAATCAGACAGCAAATGGCTCAATTTGGACAAACAAATCCAACTGACGAAGAAGTTCAGGGAATTGTTGCAAGAGTATTATCTAACCAGGAAGAAGTGAAAAGACTTTCTGAGCAGGTAGTAGCTGAAAAATTATTGGAAGTGTTCAAAGAAAAAGCAAATCCAACAACAAAAGAAGTAACTTACGAAGAATTTATTGCCGCTTCATACGGAGAATAATTTCTAAAAAATAAGTATATTTGAGCGTCAGGAGTTTTTTCTGACGCTCTTTTTTTTGTTTCAAGTTTTTTTTGTTTCAGGTTACAAGTTCCAAGTTTTCGTTGGAACGAACGGTAAACAACCTGAAACTTGAAACCTGAAACAAAAAAAGTAAGACAAATTGGCATCCTTTATAAAAAGGTATGAACTTTGTCTTATCCGATTAAGTCACTTTCTGACTTTAGATTTTCAAACTTTAAACTAAAAATATGAACTACGGTAAAGAATTCAAAAAATTTGCTACAAAGCACCAGGGAGTAAACGCAATGTACTATGATAAAATCATAGCTGCAATGAATCCAACTAATATGACTCCATACATTATTGAAGAACGTCAGTTGAATATTTCTCAATTAGATGTTTTCTCGAGATTAATGATGGACAGAATTATCTTTTTAGGAACAGGTATCGACGATCAGATCGCGAATATCGTTCAGGCACAATTATTATTTTTAGAAAGTGCTGATGCTTCAAAAGACATCCAAATTTATCTAAATTCTCCTGGAGGAAGTGTTTATGCAGGATTAGGAATTTATGACACCATGCAGTATATCAAACCAGACGTAGCGACAATTTGTACCGGTATGGCAGCCTCTATGGGAGCTGTTTTATTATGTGCAGGAGCAGCAGGAAAACGTTCGGCTTTACCACATTCAAGAGTAATGATTCACCAGCCATCAGGAGGAGCTCAGGGAGTTGCAACAGATATGGAAATCAACTTACGCGAAATGTTGAAACTGAAAGATGAATTGTATCATATTATTTCTCAGCATTCAGGACAAACTTTTGACAAAGTACATAAAGACAGTGAGCGTGATTACTGGATGATTGCTGACGAAGCGAAAGAATACGGAATGATTGATGAAGTATTAAGAAGAGGATAATTTTTTAAAGGTTCAAAGTTGCAAAGTTATTAAGGTTATAAGATTAACTTGAAACTTGAAACCTGAAACAAAATTACACTTGAAACAAAAAATAAAAAGTTAAGAGGTTGCTAAGTTTTTAAGGTTTTAGTGATAAATCTTAGAAACTTAGTAACTTTGCAGCTTAGTAACTAAGAAAGAATGGCTAAAGTAGTATTAGAATGTTCGTTTTGTGGAAGAAAAAAGCCAGAAACCAATTTATTGATTGCAGGTATTAATGCACATATCTGTGATAAGTGTATCGAACAGGCACATGGAATTGTATTAGAAGAATTAAAATCAAGCGGAAGCGCAAAACTTGTTGGGGATTTAATTTTAAAGAAACCAAAAGAAATCAGAGCCTTCTTAGATCAATATGTTATTGGTCAGGATCAGACAAAAAAAGTAATGTCGGTTGCTGTTTACAATCACTACAAGCGTTTAATGCAACAGCAATTAGACGACGAAGTAGAGATTGAGAAAAGTAACATCATCATGGTGGGACAAACCGGAACAGGAAAAACATTAGTAGCTAAAACAATTGCTAAAATGTTAGATGTTCCTTTGGCTATCGTTGATGCGACCGTACTTACAGAAGCAGGTTATGTAGGAGAAGATGTTGAAAGTATTTTGACACGTTTGCTGCAAGCTGCCGACTATGATGTAACCAAAGCCGAAAGAGGAATCGTTTTTATTGATGAGATCGATAAAATTGCCCGTAAGAGCGATAATCCATCCATTACCCGTGATGTTTCTGGTGAAGGAGTGCAGCAGGCTTTATTAAAATTATTAGAAGGAACAGTGGTTAACGTACCGCCAAAAGGAGGACGTAAACACCCGGACCAGAAATTTGTGGAAGTAAACACCCAAAACATCCTGTTCATCGCAGGAGGTGCTTTTGATGGTGTCGAACGCATTATCTCTAAACGTCTGAACCGTCAGGCCGTTGGATATTCGACTTCTAAAAATGTAGACAATATCGATAAAGACAATTTATTGCAATACATCATTCCAAAAGACATTAAAGATTTTGGTTTGATTCCTGAGATTATTGGACGTTTACCGGTTTTAACGCATATGGATCCTTTAGATAAAGAGACCTTGCGTGCAATTTTGACACAGCCTAAAAATGCTCTGGTAAAACAATATCAAAAATTATTCCTGATGGATGATGTTGAGTTCACCATTACAGATGAAGCATTAGATTTTATTGTAGACAAAGCATTAGAGTACAAATTAGGTGCACGTGGATTGCGTTCGTTATGCGAAGCAATTTTAACCGATGCCATGTACGAATTGCCAAGTTCAGACGATAAAATCTTAAGTATCGATAAAGATTATGCAAAACATACTTTGAATAAAAATCTATTGAAACGCATGGAAATCGCTTCATAAGTTTCTAAAATTAGATTAAAACAGTTTATTAAAACCTGCTCGTTAATTCGGGCAGGTTTTTTTATGCAGTAAAATATCTTCCTAATCTAGTTTGTTTTAAGTTTTTTCTTATATTTAAAAAAATGTATTGCTATGAAGAAGATGCTAGTCAGAGTAATTGACGATTATGCTAATTACGAGTTATAATTGAGAACTATTTGATTGACACCGTCCTAAAAATACCATTTTAATTAAACATAACACATTATGAGTAAAGTATTAATTGTCTTAATGGTATTCTTTACAGTGCGGATTATATCGCTTGCCATATCTCTTGCAAATGAGAAAAAACTAAAAGCTGAGGGAGCAACACAATTTGGAAAACTAAATTCTTTTTTTCTATCCGTAACACATTTCCTTTTTTATGTATGCTCCTTTTATGAAGCCTATACCCAGAAAATAACGTTCAACAGATATAGTGAATACGGGCTTTGCCTCATGATCTTTGGTTATACAATGCTTTTTTATATTATTTATCAGTTAAGGGAAATATGGACTGTAAAAATATATATTGCTCCCAATCACAAAGTAGTCCGGTCATTTTTGTTTCGAACGATACGACATCCAAATTACTTTTTAAATATCATTCCCGAACTTGTGGGAGTCGGATTATTGTGTAATGCATGGAAGACATTAACATATCTTTTCCCTGTGTATCTGGTACTTTTAGTGATTCGGATTATTCAGGAAGAAGAGGCGATGAAAAGCATAAAGTAACCCATCTTTCAGGAACATTTTTACTGCACCCTGAACTTCTCTCTGTACTCAATAGGTTTCATACCCACCATTTTATAAAATACTTTTCTAAAAGCTTTGGGATCATTATAGCCCGTTTTCTCAATAATTTCAGAAATCGAAAGTTGAGTTTGCTCCAGATATTTTTTAGAACTTTCCACTCTTATATTTTGCAGATACTCAATTGGCGGATACCTGTAACTTGCTTGAACCGTCTTGTCATGTTGCGGGCACTTGTAGGAATGTCTTTGGTAATTTCTTCCAGTTTTTCGATCGTGTGGTATTGGCTTTCTATTTTTTGTTGCAGCATCGCAACTAAGGTGTCATTGTGCAAATGATTCGGTCTAAAAGTGCTGAAATAGCTTTGTTTGTATCGGTTTAAATCAATCGAGAAAATCTTTGCAATTTGAACTGCAATTTCATTTCCACAGTATTTCTGAACCAAAAGAATCAGTAAGTGAAAAGTTGAGGTCGAGCCTCCGCTGGTATACAAACTACCGTCTGCGGTTAAAGTTTCCTCGGGTTTTAATTTTACCAATGGAAATGCTTTGGTGAAAGCGCTGCAGGCATCAACATGTGTTGTGGCTAACTTTTCGTTAAGCAAACCCGAAGCTGCAAATAAAAAGGCACCAGTACAAAAACTCGCCAGTTCGGCTCCGGACTGATGGTGTTTTTTCAGCCAGGGGATGAAATTTTTGTTCTTTGCAATCATCTCACTCATATTATCAGTAGTAAAAGCGGGGATCAAAATAAGTTCAAGAATGGTGTCAGAATCTTCAATCGGATTAACCTTATACCCAAACAACTGTCCTTCATTGATCTGCTCAGCCGATTGAAATACCATAATTTCAAAAGGTTTTTCGTTTTCTTTAGAGAGTTTGTTGGCGGTTTCAAAAACTTCTAAAATGGCCGCTATGCTTAGTAATTTATAGTCGTGCGGAACAATTAATCCTACTTTCTTAGTCATGATAATATAGGTTTTTGGAAAAATGAATGTTTACAAAAGTAAGTATTTTGTCTTAAATGCCCCTAAAATTGACTTTTAATGTAACCTAAAGCTAATCCTAAAAAATTAAATTTGCTTTAAATAATTTGTAATTTTATAAAGAATGATCTTTTATTTTAATAAATAAACCATGATAACAGTACAAAATACCATTAACGCACCCGTAAGCAAAGTCTGGGAGTTCTGGACAGCACCCGAACACATCACAAAATGGAGTTTTGGTTCTCCGGACTGGTCTACACCTTATGTCGAAAATGATTTGAGGGTTGGAGGTAAATTCAAATATACGATGGCCGCCAAAGACGGAACTGCGACTTTTGATTATGAAGGAGTTTATACCGGGGTAGAAACCTTTTTGGTAATAGCGTATCAATTATCTGACAACAGAATCGGAAGTGTTCATTTTGAAGAAAATGGTGAAAAAGTAATTGTTACAGAGAAATTTCAACCTGAAACAGAAAATTCTGAAAGCATGCAAAGGCAATGGTGTCAGGCTGTGATAGACTGTTTTAAAGACTATGTTGAAAATAACTAAATAAAAAACGAAACAAGATTTAAGTTTAAAAAAAACAATTAAAAACAAAAACAAAATGATAACAGTACAAAACACGATTAAGGCATCAATAGACAAAGTTTGGGAATTTTGGACATTACCCGAACACATCACAAAATGGAGTTTTGCTTCTCCGGACTGGCATACACCTCATGCCGAAAATGACCTGAGAGTAGGAGGGAAATTTACATCGACTATGGCTGCAAAAGATGGCAGTATGAGTTTTGATTTTGGAGGGGAATATACGGTAGTCGAAAAAAATAAAACCATTGAATATATTTTAGAAGATGGGAGAAAAGTAGAAATTGCTTTTAAAGAAACAGCAAACGGAGTGGAGGTCATTGAAAGTTTTGATCCTGAAACGCAAAATCCGGAAGAGATGCAGCGCGGCGGCTGGCAGGCGATCATGGATAATTTTAAAAGTTACACCGAGAGCAATTAGTTTTTTTAGGCTCAAAGGTTCAAAGAAGCAAAGTGACAAAGGTGTCGATTGACATCACACAGATAGAGTTTAATTTTAAAAGCAGTAAGAATGACAAAGCAAATATGGCTGAATTTGCCAGTAAAAGAGGTGGCAAAATCAAAAGCTTTTTTTTCGAAAATAGGATTCTCTTTTAATGAAGAACACGATACACCAAGCTCGACTTGCATGGTGGTTGGAGAAGGAAAATTTGTAGTGATGCTTTTTGAAGAAGCATTGTTTGCCAGTTTTTCTCAAAATAAACTCACCGATACCCAAACAAGTTCAGAAGTTTTGATTTCGATTGATGCCGAAAGTATTGCCGAGGTCGATGAACTGGCGAGAAAAGTTACAGAAGCCGGAGGAACTGTTTTTGCTTCTCCTGCAGAAAGTCAGGGCTGGATGTACGGTTTCGGTTTTGCAGATTTAGACGGTCATCGTTGGAACGTATTATTTATGGATTTTAGTAAACTATCATGAGTATGGAAACTTTAGAATTTAAAATTAGAATTAAAGCTCCGGCACAAAAAGTCTGGTCGGTTTTGTGGAATGACGAAACGTATAAAAAATGGACAGGAGCTTTTTGCGAAGGTTCATATGCGGTAAGCGAATGGAATCAGGGTGATAAAATACATTTTCTGTCTCCAAACGGAGAAGGAATGAACAGCATTATCGAGACCAAAACGCCAAACGAGTACATGGCTTTTAAACATATAGGCGAAATCAAAGATTTTAAAGAACTGCCTATTGACGAAGAAACAAAAAAGTGGAGCGGCGCAATGGAAACCTATCGATTAACAGCCGACGATGAGTTTACTGATCTGGTGGCTCAGGTAGATGTAGTCGAAAAATACATTGACTACTTTAAAGAAGCTTTCCCTAAAGGGCTCGAAATGGCCAAAGAACTTTCAGAACAATAAATAACAGACAACAAACGACAAACGACAAACGACAAACAATAAACAAAAAAAAACAAATATCATGGCAACAGCAGTAAACCCCTATTTAATTTTTAACGGAAATTGTGAAGAAGCATTTCTGTTTTATCAATCCGTTTTTGGAGGAGAATTTCCGTTTCTTGGAAGATTTAATGAAATGCCGGAAGGCGAAGAAGGATGTGGTCCGGTATCCGAAAAAGACGGTAACCGAATCATGCACGTGTCACTGCCAATTGGAAACACTATCCTGATGGGAAGTGATAGCAGCGAACAATCCGGTGATGTAGTTTTTGGCGGGAATTTTTCAATCTCCATAAATGTAGACAGCGCAGCAGAAGGGGATCGAATTTTTAACGGACTCTCAGCAGGAGGAGCCGTTTTTATGCCAATGGCGAAAACCTTTTGGGGAGCTTATTTCGGAATGTTCAAAGACAAATTCGGTGTAAGCTGGATGGTAAACTTTGATGAAAATATACCGACTTAAAATAACTTCTTTCATTTTGTCCACCATAAAAAAGATTTCAGGGATTCTTAATATAATCCTTGAAATCTGTGGTCAAAAAACAGTTTTGAGATCAAAAAAGTTAGGTTATTTTGATCCCGGAACTTAATTGTTAAATTACTCCAAAAAGCACATTCTTAGGTGCTTTTTCTTTTTAAAAAACAAGCAATATCTTTTTTTATCAACTTTAGATTGTCGATTTTTGTCACTCATAAAATCAATAAAGATTAAGATGGTAAGAGAAGACAAAGAGATTATTTTATTAAAAGTTTCAGGACATGATAAAATAGGAGTGACGGCAGGTTTGACTGCTGTGTTGGCAACCTACGATGCTAATATTTTAGATATTGGTCAGGCCGATATCCATGATACACTTTCTTTGGGGATTTTATTTGAAATTCAGGCAGGTTCCTCCTCGGGCCCGGTTTTAAAAGACTTGCTGTTCAAAGCTTATGAGCTGGAAATTAAAGTAAAATTTATTCCGATTTCTATTGACGATTACGAAAAGTGGGTAAAATCACAATCGAAACAGCGTTACATTATCAATATACTGGGCGAAAAACTGACCGCTTCTCAGTTGGCTGCTGTAACTAAAATAATGTCAGACCAGCATCTGAACATTGATTCTATTATAAGATTAACAGGGAGAACCTCTATTGTAGAAATAGAAGAATATCCACGCTCTTGCATACAATTATCCGTGACTGGTGAAATTGTAGATAAGATCCATATGACAGCAAGTTTCATGGAAATTTCCAGAACTTTGGATGTCGATATTTCATTCCAGGAAGACAATATTTACAGACGAAACAGACGTTTGGTTTGCTTCGATATGGACTCGACTTTAATTCAGACCGAAGTAATTGATGAACTGGCTGAGCTGAACGGAGTAGGAGATGAGGTTCGTGCGATCACTGAATCGGCAATGAATGGCGAGATTGATTTTAACGAAAGTTTCAAACAGCGTATGGCTTTGCTCGAAGGGCTGAGCGAAGATGTTTTGCAAAATGTTGCCCTCAATTTACCCATTACAAAAGGAGCCCATCGATTGATGAAAGCCTTAAAATATTACGGATATAAAACGGCAATATTGTCTGGAGGATTCACCTATTTTGGAGAGTATCTACAGAAAGAATTGGGTATCGATTATGTTCATGCGAATCGATTGGAAATCAAAGACGGTAAGCTAACAGGTAAATACATAGGCGATATTGTAGACGGCCAAAAGAAAGCCGAATACCTTAAAGCAATCGCCGAAAAAGAAGGAATTCACATCAATCAGACCATAGCGGTCGGAGACGGTGCCAATGACTTGCCAATGCTAAATTTAGCAGGTTTGGGAATTGCTTTTCACGCCAAACCAAAAGTAAAAGAAAACGCGGCAACCTCAATTTCAAGTCTGGGTCTTGACGGAGTTTTATATTTATTAGGGTACCACGACAGGTATATTGATATGATGTAAACCTGACAGTTGAAATAAATCAAAAAAAACCTTAGTTTTTCAATAAAAGCTAAGGTTTTTTTATGGGCATGTCCCGCTGAAAAAGCGGGTCGGGCTATCCGTTGCGCACGAGCGAAGCGAACTGACGAAGTAATCTTTTATGTCCGCCGCGGCGGACACAAAAGGATTTCCACTTCTATCCCTCATGCGATTCGGTAATATTGAGTCTTATTTTTCTCTGGATTTCAATTCTTCTTTGATGTCTTTTAAAGTCTTAAAATTTAAAACAAGTAGTGGCAGTAAAGCAATAGGAACAACCTGAGAAGCACTGAATCCTTTTTTAAAAACAAGATAGATGTTGACAATACATAATAAAAGTAAAATTACGGCAAAGCTATAGGTGGCTGTTTTTGACATCTTTTGGCTTTTAAGTAATTCTTCGGTAGTCATTTCGCTAAATTTTTTAGTACTCATCTTATTTTGGTTTTTGGTTAATTGAATAGTGTATTTTGAGATTTCAGGTTGCAGGATGGTTTAGTTTCCACCCTTTCCCGATTAAATAGTTTTTACATTTTAAGCAAAAATTAGTTTCCTCATCTAAATGGTTTTTTCCTTCAGCATCTCGCATTAAACATGTTTTTACCGGACAATGAGGTAGACCTTCGGTATGGCCTAACTCATGCAAAACAACTTTATAGAATTGTACTTCTTTGTTTCTTTTGCTCAGTCTAAAATCAGAAACCACGCAGGATTTGCCAGGATGATACCCCAGTCCCATAACGCCCCAATCCTTGTTTTTACCTTTGGTAACGCTAATGTCGCTGTTGGATAAACCCACAATTACAGAATCTTTACCTACATTATCTTTGATGGTTTTAATAATAGTGTCGGCACGATACCTGTTTCTGGCCGGGTAAAATGCATTTTCCGGGAAGGGAATGTTGGCTCTTAAAACAACATTAGGGTTAATCGTTTGTATTTTATGATAAACATTTTTTGCCTGCTCTGTTTTGAAATTCCCCAAAGGTTGAAGAACAATTATTTTTGAATGCTGTTCTTTGGTACAGGAAACGAGAATAAACAGTAAAATCAAAAGGGAACTTTTCATTTTGCAGATTCTAAGTTCGTTAACTCAATATTTTTAATAGATCCGAGAGGGGCAATTTTGATCGCATTATTTTTTGGAGTCAGATAAAAATAATAAGCGCTATTTACATCTATCAAAAAAATGGCTTCGGTTTCCCCTGTGTTAAAGGTGAGTTTTTGCTCGTATTTCAGTTTATTAAGCCTGATTTTCTCTGCAATTTTGTGACCTTCGCCAATTCCTAAGCCAAGGAAAAAACTAAGCAATCCAATTCCAATGGAAACTAGAAAAAAATGTTTCAGCTTGCTTTTGATCTCTAAGTCTGAAAATTTATCGCCATCCGGTTTAGTACCGATTAATTTTTTTGCCCAGCTTTTGTTGCGATCCTTGTAGCACAAACTCAGAAAAACTAAGATAAGAACGGCGAAAACAATTAGACTTAAAATGATAATCGGATTTGCAGTTAGATCAGCAATGGGGCTGATCAGAATATCCATAATGGTGGAGTATTTCAGAATGTTTATTTTCAATTGGAAAAAGAAAACACATTCTTTTAAAATTCCCAGTACGACAAGAAACAGATAACCTATTGGAATTAAATTCTGGATTTTTTCTGTTGATTCCATTCTAACTAACGTGGTATTTCATTAAAGTTCTTATCAAAAACTACATCTCTTTCAATTGCTCCAAATAATCCCTCTGATTCGAAAGCCTTGGAATCTTATGCTGTCCGCCTAACTTGTCACGTTCTTTTAACCAGTCGTAAAACAAGTTCTCGCGTGCCACATTAATCACCAGAGGATTTAAAGTCATATTGTTGTGACGTTTGGCTTCGTAATCAGAATTTAAAGTTTGTAGTGTTTCATCCAGCACTTTTTGAAAAAGCCCTACATCAGCAGGTTTTTTCTTGAACTCAATCATCCATTCGTGAGCTCCTTTTTCCTTGTCCTGCATAAAAATAGGAGCAACGGTATAATCGATCACTTCGGTGTGCGTCAGCTGGCAGGCTTTGGCAATGGCCTGATCGGTATTTTCGACCATTAGTTCTTCTCCGAAAACATTAATATGATGTTTGGTTCTGCCTGTTACTCTGATTCTATAAGGGTTTAGAGAAGTAAAACGAACCGTATCTCCAATCAAATAGCGCCATAAACCGGAATTCGTTGTAATGACAATGGCATAGTTTTTATCGAGCTCCACATCGGCCAAACGAATTACTTTTTGATTTGGAGTACCAAAGGTATCCATGGCTATAAATTCATAGAAAATACCATAATCCAGCATCAGCAGTAAATCGCTCGAATTGTTTAAATCCTGAATAGCAAAAAAGCCTTCTGACGCATTGTAGATTTCGTAGTATCTGAAATCTTTGCTTGGTAAAATCTTTTTGTATTGTTCTTTATATGGGGAGAAACTTACACCTCCGTGGAAATAAACTTCCAGGTTTGGCCAGAGGTCCAATAGACTTTCTTTACCTGTATTCTCCAAAACTTTATTCATTAAAACGAGCATCCACGACGGAACGCCTGCAAAACTGGTTACATTTTCGTTTTTCGTTTCATTTATAATCGCAGCAATTTTAGATTCCCATTCGCTCATTAGCGAAGTTTTGCTGCTCGGGGTACTGCTAAATTCAGCCCAGATAGGCATATTCTCAATCAAAATAGCAGATAAATCGCCAAAGAAGGTATTGTTGTTTTCATAGATTTGGGAACTTCCGCCCAGACGGAGACTTTTGCCCAGAAACAATTCCGAATCCTCATTGTTGTTGAGGTACAGACAAAGTAAATCTTTACTCCCTTTATAATGACAATCCTCGAGGGCTTCATTACTCACAGGGATAAACTTACTTTTGGCATTTGTAGTTCCGCTCGATTTGGCAAACCATTTTATAGGGGTTTCCCAAAATACATTTTGTTCCCCTTGTCGGGTACGTTCAATCAAAGGCTGAAGCTCTTCGTAGGTAGCAATCGGCACCCTTTCGGCAAAAGTTTGATAAGAATTGATCGATGCAAAATCATACTGTTTCCCTACAATAGTATTTTCTGAAGCTGTCAACAAATTGTGCAGCAGCTCTTCCTGAACTTCATTCGGATATTTTAGAAAAAGTTCTATTTGATGTATCCTTTGTTTTAGGACCCAGGAAGCGAAAGAGTTGATTATTGATAAGGGCATGAGTGAAATTTATATTTTAGATTGCTGATTGTAGATTTTAGATTTTACAATTCGCGTAAAATCAGGAACCTTAAAATTTGAATATCGAAAGACAAATACTAACTTTGCCGTTGTATCAAAAATAGTGTTTTTTTGTAAAAAATAACATTCTATTTTTATTAAACATTCCGGTTCAGCTGAATTTTAATTCTTAAAATTCAGAATTCAGGCAGGCCAATCTAAAATCTACAATCAGCAATCTCAATTCTAATGACATATCAAGGCGTACTTACAAAAATGCAAACTGAAATAGGGGCTCCAATTCAGTATTATTTGGTTTTCGAAGACAGTTTTCTAAACATGAATCAATTACTGAACAAAGAAATTGAGATTAATTTTGTGGGATTTGAATGTCTGAACTGTCATAAGAAGAAAAAGATTTACCGACAAGGGTTTTGCTATGAATGCTTTTATTCGAGCCCTGCCGTTGGTGATTGGATTATGCGCCCGGAACTGAGTACGGCGCATCTGGGAATTGCAGACCGGGATTTGGAGTACGAACAAAAAGTACAGCTTCAGCCGCACGTGGTTTATCTGGCTTTAGCGAGTGAGGTAAAAGTTGGAGTAACCCGTAAAACTCAGGTGCCGACACGTTGGATCGATCAGGGAGCAACTCAGGCGATTGCGATTGTTGAAGTTCCAAACCGATATTTGGCCGGAATTACGGAGGTCGCACTAAAAGACCATTATACCGACAAAACAAACTGGAGAAAGATGCTTCAAAATACAGGTGAAAGTTTTGACCTGCTTGCCGAGAAAGCAAAAGTGGAAAGCCTAATTCCGGCAGAAGTACAGGAATATTTTTATTCGCAAAAGAATGATTTGTATGAACTGCACTATCCGGTTTTAAATTATCCGACTAAAGTAACAAGTCTTAATCTGGATAAAACCCCAACTTTTCAGGGAAAACTAACCGGAATTAAAGGGCAGTATCTGATTTTTGAAAATGGAACCGTTTTTAATGTTAGAGGGTCCGAAGGTTATGTGGTGAGCATAGCGGTTTAACATTTTAGAGAGAAAAAATATCTCGTAAAGTATTGATTGTTAATTTTTTATTATATTTATAACACTGTTTTTAGCATGTTGTAATCTGAATCCTGAAAGATTTGATTACAATTTTGTAATAATTATTTATTAGAAGATTTTTATTTTAGATCTAAAGAGAACCTAGTTTAGTAAAAGGATAAACGAAAGTTTTTTTTGAATTTCCAAAGACAAATATTTAATCAATAAATTAGTTAAAAGATGAGTGTTTTAAAAAGAGTAAATGTGGTCAGGCGCAGCTTAATGCACTACCTCACTAAGAACATTGGAAAACCAAGAACAGAACAGAACATTGTTTTAGTAGATAAAAACGAAGTAAGGCGGGTTTTGATCTGTAGGCCAAATGCCAGACTGGGAAATTTATTATTGATTACACCACTTGTTCAGGAAGTCACCGATATGTTTCCAAATTGTAAAGTCGATTTGTTTGTTAAGGGAGCTTTAGCTCTGGTGATTTTTGGAAATTATCAAAATATTAATAAAGTAATCGGTTTGCCTAAAAAACCATTCAGCAATTTATTCCAATATCTGAATGTCTGGATTTCAATAAAAAGACAAAACTACGATATCGCGATCAATGTCGATCAAAATTCTTCTTCAGGACGTTTAGCAGTCCAGTTCTCTAATGCTAAATATAAATTCTACGGAGATTCAAACGATGAATCTCAACTTCTAAAAAATGACTACGATCATATTGCGAAATACCCCGTTTATAATTTCCGAAATTATTTAACGAAACTTGGATTAGCAAAAAGCAATAAAATAATAGCCCCGATTGACCTTAGATTGTCTTCTTCTGAAATTGTGGAAGGAAAGAAAATCTTAACTGATTTAGTACAAAACTCTAAAAGAACGATTTGTATTTTTACTTATGCAACAGGCGCAAAATGCTTGCCAGAGGAGTGGTGGGAGAACTTCTACACCCAACTAAAGGAAGAATATAAAGACTATAATATTATTGAAATTCTGCCTGTAGAAAATGTTTCGCAGATTGGCTTTCAGGCGCCAACTTTTTACAGCAAGGACATCCGAGAAATAGGATCTGTAATCGCCAATGCCGACTTGTTTATTGGTGCCGATAGCGGAATCATGCATTTGGCCAGCGCAGTACAGACTCCAACAATTGGACTCTTCTCGGTCTCCAACCTTAAAAAATACGAACCTTACGACAATTGCAGTATCGGAATAGATATTAATTTGCACACCAAAAAGGATTATGTGAAAATCATAAACTCCATCCTGAATAATGGGAAGCTTAGTACTATCGGACAAGCAATTTAAAAATATAAGAACAACAAAAAAGGCATCCGTAGATGCCTTTTTTATTTAGTTTTTCTTCTTAAACAAGCCATTTATTAAGTCGCTGGCTTTTTTAGTTACTTCCTGAGTTTTCTGCTCTTTTTCGGTTGCAGCTGCTTTTGTGGTGTCTTTTGCCTTTGTGTTTTTATTGATAAAATCATTTAGGGCCGAAGTTCCTTTTTGAGTCAGCTTGTCTCTTTGCTGATTCGCAACCTGTGCCGCCAGACTTGTCACTGCACTTTTCATATCCGTTGTTATTTTTGGATTCGAAAAATTACCGCTAACAATAGCATTTATCGGAATGTTTTGCAGTTTTGCAGCATCCGCAGGAGACATTTTTGCCAGGAAAGCATTGGCTTCATTTCCTAAATATTTGGCAGGAACGTCTAATTTTAAATTGTAATTCATCGTTTGGTCAAAACCATGTGTTCCGCCAACTGTAATCTTAATGTCCTGATATTTGATGTCAAATGGCTTTACACTCACTTTTCCGTTATCAAAGGTCAAGGCTGCTTTAATATCGTTTAGATTTATTTTATTTGGATCAATAAACTTCAGGTTTGAAGTTAAGGCATTTAAAACCGTTGAGTTTTTAGAATTTACAGTAGTCGAAAGCAACTGACCTATCAAATCTCCTGAAATCGATTTTAAGTCCGGAGTTAACTCTTTGTCGTCTAAGTTTCCGTTTAATTTTATAGTCGAATTTAATTTTCCGTTGATGATTCCGGCCAAAGGAGCAATTTTTTTCATCATGTCCAATTGCGTAAAAGTTTGCGCAATATCCACCTGATTGAAACCTAAATTCATATCAAAAGTAGGCACCTTTGTTTTGGTAGAAACAGCTCCGTTCAGACCAATTGTTCCGCCAAAAATCGATGTTTTAAAGTTTTCTAAAGTTGCTTTTTCATCCTTCACAATCAACCTGCCCGAAACGTCTTTTAGTTTTAGATTGTCATATAAAACCGTAGTCGCTTTGGCATTTAAAGTACAATTTAAAAAAGCAGGAATCTTCATGGCTTCAGATGGTTTGGCAGCCGTTTTCTCTGTTGCAGCCGTTCCCGAAGTCATAAAATCATCAACCGCTAACTGGTTTGAACTCATATTGAAATTCCCTCTCAGCTCTTGTTTTTTGAACATAAAACCATAGAAATTTTCCAGTACACCATTAATGCTTAAATCACTTTTTCCGGTCGTAGCATCAAATTTCTTCAGGTTTATGGTACTCGGATTAAACTCAACCAATGCTGTACTAATGTTCATCGATTTGTTGTTCTCGTCGGTATATTTAAATCCTGACAAGCTCATTGTTCCGGCGTTTTTAATATTTTGATATTGACTCTTTTCAACAGAAGCCATATCAAATTGTGTGGTAACATCGGCCTTTAAAATACCCGCAAGAGGTTTGTCCATCTTAATTGGATACGCTTTAGAAAGATTCGACAAGTTGATCGTCCCTTTTAAAGCGGCATTCACCATCGGATTTTGTGTTATGTTTTTAATGTTGGCTTTGGCATTAAAAACATCTTGATCAATTCGGAAAGAAAGTTTATCCAGATTCACATAAGTATCATTCAGAATTCCCGTTTCATTGATGATTTTTGTATCAATTACAATATTCTGAACTGACTTTGGCAGGTTTGGATATTGAAACGAAGCATTGTTCGAAGCAATCGCAATATTAAATTTAGGAACCGTGGTCTCCGTCAGTTCTCCTTTAGCAAAACCGGCTACTGTAAAATCTCCGGTAGTCTTTACACCATCCAGACTAGAAGCATAAGCGGAAGGAATTAATCCAAGAAAGTTTGTAAAAGATGAGGTAGGCGTCTTAAACTTCAGATCGTAAATTTGTTTGGCATCTGCCATCTGAATAAATCCGTCAAACTCTAAAGGCAATTGATTGATTAAAGCTTTGTTCTCTTTAAACGTATACTTGCTCTTTTCAAGGTCAATTCCTAACACAGCATCTAAAGTCAGTTTTACATTTTTCATGTAATTGATTTTATCCATATCCAAAGAAACGTTAGCCGTAGACTTTGTTGTCAAATCTAATTTTGAATTGGTAAAATCACCCGTTCCTTCGTGATTCAAACTGTCGATTACCATTCTTATTTTAGATCCCTGATCGATATATCTGAAAGTAAATTGTTCAATTTTATAGTTTTGAATTTTCAGCGAAAGCGGTTTGCTTTTATCGTCTTTCACCTCTTTTTCTTTGTTTTTTAGGGCAATATCAAAATTCCCAACACCATCTTTGTTAAAAATAATATTGATCAGACCATTTGTAGAACTGATTCCCTGTATGTTCAAAGGTTCGTCTTTTCCTTTAAAAAGCTCTTTAATGCTCATCTTCAAATTCAGTTCGCCTAACGAAACCAAAGTGTCCCCTTCAAAAGGAGCTTTATTGATAATCACCAGTTTTTCGATCCCCACTGTGGCGTTCGGAAAGTTGCGAAACAAACTTAAATCGGCATCCGTAAAACTTACTTTCGCGTCAACACTTTCGTTGATGGCTTCTGAAATTTTGGCTTTTATTTGATCTTTAAAGAAATACGGAATGGCAAATAAGGCCGCTATTAAGACCACAAGAACTATGGCTGTTATTTTTAAAATTTTCTTTAACATATAAATAAATTGAGGGGTTAAATTGCTAACTGATTGCTGCAAAAATAGTTTTTTTTGGTGGAGTTCGTATATAAAGTTTTTGTAAAACATAAGAGTATACTCCTGTTTCTTAAAAACAAAAAACCGTCTGAATTATATATTCAAACGGTTTTTTAAGGATTTTATGATTGGGATTATTTTTTAATGAAAGAAACAATCTTATCGATCATGATTTGGGAGACAGGCAAACTTTCGTTTTTATAACTTTCCAGATTGGCCTGATGGTCTCCGTCGACGATTTTCATGATATGATTCATTTTGTCAACGATCAGGAGTTCCGCATTTTTATTGGCTTGAGATAACTGTTCTGCATCTTTTACGGTTACTTGTAAATCCTGATTTCCCTGAACGATTAAAATAGGGAGATTCAACTTTTTGATTTCGGTTTGCGGATTGTATTTAAACCACGAAATTAAATAGGGCTGAATGCTTGGTCTAAAAAGAGAATTCAGCATTGGATCTACTTTATTTACCGTATGACCGCTTTTCAGGCTGTCAATAATAGGGAAAGTCATTTCCTCTATTTGTTTGTTTGATTTAGAAGCAATTTGCGTTTTGATCAATTGGTCAGCAGATTCTCCCGCTCCCGCAATGGAGATGAACTTATTGGCTTTTGCTCCGGCAATCATTCCAATTAAAGAGCCTTCGCTGTGTCCAATTACAATGATCTGAGAAAAACGAAGGTCTTGCTTTAACAGATTGATCCAGCTTTTGGCATCTTCAGTGTAATTTTCAAATACAAGAGTTTGTTCTGAAATGGCCGATGGTTTGCTTTCTCCAATTCCTCTTTTATCGTATCGCAATGAGGCAATTCCGTTTTTTGCCAGGGCTTCTGCCAGCATTTTCAGAGAATTGTTTTTCATCATCGGATTGTTGCCGTTGCGATCCGTAGGGCCCGAACCCGAAATGATTAAGGCTACCGGACATTTTGTTTTTAAATCCGGCATTGTCAACGTACCAAAAAGCTGATCGATGTTGATTTTTAAAACGATCGGAGTTTCTTTAAAAGGAACTTCCGTTTTATTTTGGGCATTTACAAAACTCAGAAACAAAAGAGCAGCAAGCGCAAATAACTTTTTCATTTTTAAAATGGAATTATTTAATGTTTATTCCAAAAGGAAGCATCGCCTGAACGCCTTTTTGTTGCTGAAGTCTTTTTACCTGCTCGATAAGCATGTAATTTTCTTCACCAATTTCTTCCTTAATAAAAGCTTCTTTTGATTGCGCAAAAGGCAATCTTGAAATAAGGTCATTGAATGTTTTTTCGTATTCAGGATAGTTTTGTGTGCTGTACGTTTTGATTTTTGCAATTTTCGCCGCTTCAGCAATCGCATCATTCAAGCCTCCGATTTGATCCACTAATCCAATTTTTAAAGCTTCACTTCCTGACCAGACTCTTCCTTGTGCGATAGCATCTACCTGAGCAAAAGTCATTTTTCGGCCTTCCGCCACATGCGTTACAAAAGTGTTGTAAATGTGTTCTACACCTTCTAAAGTAAAGGCTTTAAATTTTTCGTCCACACGTACAAACGGGCTGTAATTTGCCGAGTTTTCATGCGTTTTTACCTGTTCGGTGTTTATGCCCAGTTTATTGGCTAAAGGCGTAAAGTTGGGTAGTATCCCGAAAACACCTATAGAACCTGTAATCGTATTGCGCTCTGCAAAAATTTTGTTGGCGTTACACGCAATATAGTAACCGCCTGATGCAGCATAATTTCCCATAGAAACCACAACCGGTTTTACTTTTTTGGTAATCTCAATTTCTCTCCAGATCAGATCAGAAGTTAAGGCACTTCCTCCCGGCTGTCTATTCTGAGGACGATTGCTTTTACATCTTCATTTTTGCGGGCTTCCTGTAAAGAACGTCGCATAGAACCTTCACCAATTACCGTAACATCTCCTTCACCGCTTTGTATTTCGCCCTGAGCATAAATAATAGCAATTTGATCCGTTGCCGTATTGGTTAAAGCTGTTGTAATGTTATTTTGCGTATAATCTGAAATAGAAATCTTGTTGTAATCGTCGTCTCCCGTTACTTTCAGAGCTTTTTTGATTGCATTATGGTAAACGTCCTCATAAGCAATAATATCTACCAGATGTTGTGCTTTGGCCATTTCCGGAGTTCTCGCTAATAAACCATTGGCGATTTCATTTAATTTGGCCAGCGGAATATTTCTGCTTTTTGAAATATCCGTTGAAACAGTAGTCCAGATCGAGTTTAAAAGCGCAGTCACTTGTTCTCTGTTGGCATCACTCATCTTATTTTCAAGAAAAGGCTCAACAGCACTTTTGTATTTTCCGTGACGAATCACTTCCATATGGATACCTGATTTATCCTGAAAATCTTTGAAGAACATCACCTCAGATGAAAGACCTTTAAAGTCTAAATCACCGGCAGGATTCAAATAAATAGTATTGGCTACTGAATTAAGGTAATATTCTTTCTGAGAGTAGGTATTGGCATAAGCCCAAACAAATTTTCCTGATTTTTTGAAACTTTCAAGCGCATTTCTCAAATCTTTGTATTGTGCCAAACCTAAAGAAGACTCGTCATTTAAAATAGAAATTCCTTTAATATTGTCATCTGTTTTTGCCGCTTCGATAGCATTGATCACATCGGTTAAGCCGATGCCTTTTTTATCCGAGAAAACAGTTACCCAAGGGTCTTTGTACTTTCCGGCATAGTCGTTTTGAATTTGTTTTAAATTTAATTCGATTACAGAATCATTTTTGACAGAAACAGCATCGTCTCCTCCAAAAATTGCTCCAATAAGAATTACCCCAAAAAAGAAGAGGATAATAAACACAAAAATACCAATAACGGTGGCAATTATATTTCCTAAAAACTTCATAAGTGTATTTTTTTTAATAAGTATCTAAAAAGGTTGGTTTGTTACAAAAGTAGTCTAAAAACAAAGTAATTTGAATACAGAATTTGATGAAATAGCTGTAACTGCTATGTTTTGGGACATTAAATTAAAGATAAGATATTTAGTAAGATAAATATTGTTTGAGCTTAGAATATTTTATATTTGATGAAAACAATTGTTGTACTATGAAAGATAAAGTGATCATTTTAACCCTTTTCTTCTTTGGGTTTTATGCCGGGGCTCAAAAAATACAAACTAAAAAAGTAGTAGTCGATAAATTGACAAAACTTCCCTTGGAAAATGTAAGTGTTTACAATCAAAAAGACAACTCGATGACCAATGCTGACGGTGCTTTTTCTTTTATTTCAGATCAGGATGAATTGAATTTTAGTTTGATTGGCTATGAAAATCTTAAACTCAGCTTTGCGGAAATAAACAAACAGGACACCATCTTTTTAGAAAGCAAAACCATTGAATTGGAAGAGGTAGTAGTGGGCGCCGAAATGGCAATCATGAAAAAAGCATATGCCAAAGTGAAAGAGAATTATATCTTCGAACCTTACAATGAAAATTTCTTTTTGCGCTGTGTTTTGAAGAGAAATGGAGAAATGCAACGACTGCAGGATATTTATGGAAAAGTATCGAGAAAGGGTATTTTTAAAACAAAATCACAACCGGATAATAAATGCGAAGTAGAGATTTTGAATATGAGGAAAGCCGGAATAAAAGTGAAGGAGGATTTTGTGTATTTTGAATTTCAGAGTTTTGAAAAATTATTTGATTTAAATGCGATGATATTAATCAATCTGGAAGACTTTGAGCTAACTCAGGAAAAAAAGATAAACGGTAATTTTTTTAAAATTAGTTTTATCCGAAAAACGGAGAATGCGAGTGGGCAAAAAAGGAGTGGTTATTTTATCATCAACAAGGACGACTATGCTATTGTAGAAACCTATTTTGATTTTAATGATAATGAGGAAAAGATACCGTTTCAAAAAAAGGGTAAAGTCGAATATCGAACGACTGTTTTAAAAATCAGCGCCAACTATAAAAAAAGCAGCAGTACCCATAAATATTATCTGAATAACGCAAAATCAGAGGTTAGAGTAGAATTGCTTGAAAACGAAGTAGTGAAAAAAGCGTTTTACGATTATTCGACCAATTTTTTTGTAACGAATAGTTTTATTGCCGAAAAAGCAAAGTCAAATCTGTCGATGGATAAGGATCTTTTTAAAGTCAAATACCCGTACTCGCAACAATTTTGGAAAAGCCAGAATCAGCTGCCGTTAACAAATGATTTAAGTGCGTTTTTGAAACGGGTTTCAGAAAACAAAGACAACAAGAAAGAGTTTGAAATAGATGGAAACTTCTAGTTCTTGAATCAAATAATGTGGTTAATTCTAAAATAGTTTTAGTTAATTTGCATTAATTATGAAGTCACAACATCAGATCGTTTTATCAATAGGCAGTAATCAGGGAGACAGGTTAGCAAACATCGAAACGTGTATCAGTTTGATACATAAAGAAGTGGGGACTGTAATCAGAGTTTCAAAACTCTATGAAACTCCTGCCTGGGGGTTTGAAAGCGATGCATTTTATAATTGCGCGCTGGTTTTGCATACCTACTTATCGGCACAAAAAGTATTAAGTCAGGTTTTAAAAGTCGAAAAACAATTAGGTCGAATCAGGTTGGAGCAACAAGGGTATCAATCCCGGATTATCGATATTGACCTGATTACTTTTGATGATGAAATTATTGAGTCTGAAAAATTACAGATTCCACATCCATTAATGCAAAACAGAAATTTTGTTTTGCTTCCTATGCAAGATTTAAGCTTAGACTGGAAACACCCAGTTTTTCAGAAATCTGTTTCAGAGTTAATTGCCATTTCGCCGGACGATAGTATTTGCAAAGTCGTTCAGCATTTGAAAAATCCTTTGCGCGAAATTGTACTCGAAAACTTCAATTATATTGCTTTTGAAGGGAATATCGGAGCAGGGAAAACGACTTTGGTGCAAAAAATAGCCGAAGATTTTAATGCTAAAACAGTCTTAGAGCGTTTTGCCGATAATCCGTTTTTGCCTAAATTTTATAAAGATCAAAATCGCTATGCTTTTCCGTTGGAAATGTCTTTTCTGGCCGATCGCTACCAGCAGTTATCAGATGATCTGGCACAGTTTGATTTGTTTAAGGATTTTATTGTAGCCGATTATCACATCTTTAAGTCCTTGATTTTTGCTAAAATTACCCTTGCAGAAGATGAATATCGCTTGTATCGAAATTTGTTTGATATCATCTATAAAGAAATGCCAAAACCTGATTTGTATATTTATTTGTATCAGAATACGGAAAGATTGCTGCAAAATATCAGGAAACGCGGACGAAATTACGAACAGAATATTGAGGCCGGTTATCTGGATAAAATCAACAACGGTTATTTGGAGTACATTAAATCTCAAACCGATCTGAACGTACTGATTATTGACGTTTCAGATCGCGATTTTGTGAAAAACCACAAGGATTATCTTTTTATCTTAGATGAAATTCAGAAGAAGATTTTAATTAGATAATTAGTCAATTAGAAAATGTGATAATTCCTTAATCAATTACCTCATTTTCTAATTATCTAATTGCCTCATTGCCTATTTTGGCCAGTTTAATTTCTGAAACAGATCCCAAACAACAATTCCGGCACTTACCGCAATGTTTAAAGAGTGTTTGGTGCCTAATTGCGGAATTTCAATACAACCATCGCAAAGCGCAACGGCTTCCTGAGCAACACCGTAAACTTCATTACCAAAAACCAATGCATATTTTTGATTTTCCTCGGTTTTAAAATCCTGAAGAAAAATAGCGCTCTCCACCTGTTCAATGGCAAGCGTCAGTACATTTTCTTTTTTAAGATTTTCGATCACCTCGAGTACATTCTCGTGATGCTCCCAGGCTACAGTTTCGGTAGCGCCAAGAGCTGTTTTGTGGATTTCTTTATTGGGTGGAGTGGCGGTAATGCCACACAGGATTATTTTTTCGATCAAAAAAGCATCGGCGGTTCTAAACACAGATCCAATATTGTGCAGACTGCGAATATCATCTAAGACTAAAATTAAGGGAGTTTTGTCTGATCTCTTAAAATCTTCAATTGATTTTCGGTCCAGTTCGCTATTTTCAAGTTTTCTCATATTGTTTGTATTCAGGTCATAAAAAAAGCCTCCAAAGATAAGGAAGCTTTTTTAATTATTTTATTTTACTTTTCAGATTAGCTTTTTACCGGATCTGGTAAAACAGTACCTTTAATAGTAAGAACTTTTGTTGGTTGTCCTTCAGCATTAGAAGTAACAGTTACTGTTTTTGTAAAAGCACCAACTCTGTCAGTAGCATATTTTACACCAATAATACCTTTAGCTCCCGGAGCGATTGGCTCTTTTGGAGTTGTTGGTACAGTACAACCACATGATCCTGTTGTGTTTGTGATGATTAATGGTTTTGTTCCGTTGTTTACAAAAACAAACTCACGTTTTCCATCTGCATTGTGAGCGATAGTTCCGTAATCAATAGTTTCTGTTTCGAAAGCCATTCCAGCACCTTCAACTTTAGGAGCTTTACCTTTTTTAGCGCTTTGAGCGTTAGAAGCTGTAATTCCAACTACAGCTAACATAGCGATTAAAATTATTTTTTTCATCTTTTAGAGTCTTTTTTAATTATGACAAATCTATGTAAAATTCTTATATCTCAACTTAAAAAAAGCTTAAAATATTTTAATTTTTGAACGACTTCTATATTCCTCCAAAAAATCATAAATTCGCTGTCTTAATTTTTTCATTTAAAATACAATAATTTGGCAGCGAAAGAGAAAGTGGTGAAAGAAACACCTTTAATGAAACAGTACAACGAGATCAAGAGAAAATATCCTGATGCATGTTTGCTTTTTAGAGTAGGTGATTTTTATGAAACCTTTGGAGAAGATGCTATTAGAGCCTCAAAAATTCTGGGAATAACGTTAACCAAAAGAGGTGCAGGTTCTGATACAGAAACTGCTTTGGCTGGTTTCCCGCACCATTCTATTAATACGTATTTGCCAAAATTGGTCAAAGCCGGACTTCGTGTGGCCATCTGTGATCAGCTTGAAGATCCGAAAATGACCAAAACCATCGTGAAACGTGGTGTAACGGAGCTTGTAACTCCCGGAGTTTCTTTAAACGATGAGGTTTTACAGTCTAAATCAAATAACTTTTTAGCATCGGTTTATTTTGCTAATAAAAATATCGGAGTTTCCTTTCTGGATGTTTCCACAGGAGAGTTTCTAACGGCTCAGGGAAATGCCGAGTATATCGATAAATTGTTGCAAAACTTTAACCCAAGTGAGGTTTTGGTTCCGAAAAACAATAAGGGCGATTTTAAAATTGCTTTTGGAGATGATTTTCATAGCTTTTATTTAGAAGACTGGATTTATAAGGAAGATTATGCTTTGGAAACGCTGACAAAGCACTTTCAGACTTCTTCCTTAAAAGGTTTTGGTGTAGAAGAATTAAAAGAAGGAATCATTGCTTCCGGAGCAATCTTGTATTACCTGTCCGAAACACAGCACAACCGCGTGCAGCACATTACAGCCATTCAGCGTATTGCTGAAGATGCCTATGTGTGGATGGATCGTTTTACCATCAGAAACTTAGAATTGTATCACAGTTACAATCCGAATGCAGTAACCCTTCTGGATGTGATTGACAGAACACTTTCGCCAATGGGAGGACGTTTGTTGAAACGCTGGCTGGCTTTGCCTTTAAAGGATAACGCTAAAATAAAAGGACGTCATGATGTCGTTTCGTATTTAAAATCCAATTCCGAAGTTTTACAAAGTATCCAATATCAGATCAAGCAAATTTCGGATTTGGAACGTTTGATTTCTAAAATTGCAGCTGGGAAAGTTTCACCGCGTGAGATTGTTTATCTGAAGGAATCTCTGGATGCTATTATTCCGATCAAAACCCTTGCACTTGAAAGTCCGCAACAAGCGGTGAAGGTTATTGGAGATAGTTTGCATGCCTGCGATTTGTTACGAGAGAAAATTGGAACCACCTTAAATCAGGATGCGCCGGTTGCTGTGGCTAAAGGAAATGCCATTGCCAAAGGAATCAGTGAAGAGCTGGATGATTTGCGTGCTATTTCAACTTCGGGAAAAGAATATCTGGAGGGGATTGAAAAAAGAGAATCAGAGCGTACAGGAATTTCCTCGCTTAAAATTTCATTCAATAATGTTTTTGGGTACTATATTGAAGTTAGAAACACCCATAAAGATAAAGTTCCTGGAGAATGGATTCGTAAACAAACACTGGTAAATGCGGAGCGTTATATTACAGAAGAGTTAAAAGAATACGAAAGCAAAATTCTGGGAGCAGAAGAGAAAATTTATAAAATAGAATCGGAGCTTTTTGAGCAATTGGTTGCCTGGATTGCAACTTATATCAAACCGGTACAAATGAATGCCAATTTGGTGGCGCAGTTGGACTGTTTGTGTTCGTTTACGCAATTGGCTATAGAAAACCAATATGTATGTCCGGAGATCGATGAAACTTTTGAATTGGAGATCAAAAACGGACGTCACCCTGTTATTGAAAAACAATTGCCGGTTGGCACTCCTTATATTGCTAATGATGTTTATCTGGACAGAGAGACACAGCAGCTGATTATGATTACCGGTCCGAACATGTCGGGTAAGTCTGCTATTTTAAGGCAAACCGCTTTAATCGTATTGTTGGCTCAAATGGGAAGTTTTGTTCCTGCTGATAGTGTTAGAATGGGAGTTGTGGATAAAATCTTCACCAGAGTAGGGGCGTCGGATAATATTTCGATGGGAGAATCTACGTTTATGGTTGAGATGAATGAGACGGCTTCTATTTTGAACAATATCTCAGATCGCAGTTTGGTACTTCTAGATGAAATAGGACGAGGAACCAGTACTTATGACGGGATTTCGATTGCCTGGGCGATTGCCGAGTTTTTACACGAACACCCATCAAGGCCTAAAACCTTGTTTGCAACACATTATCACGAATTAAATGAGATGACGGAATTGTTGCCTAGAATTCAGAATTATAATGTTGCGGTAAAAGAGTTAAAAGATAATGTTCTTTTCATTCGTAAACTGGTAAAAGGAGGAAGTGCTCATAGTTTTGGAATTCATGTGGCAAAAATGGCCGGAATGCCTCAGATCGTAATTTTGAAGGCGCAAAAGTTATTGAAGAAACTGGAGAAAAACCATTCAAGTGAAGCGTTAAATGGTGTTAAGTCTGAAAATGACGAAATGCAGATGAGTTTCTTTAATTTGGATGATCCTTTATTGGAAGAGATAAAAGAAGAAATTCTGGGGCTTGATATCAATGCGATTACACCAGTCGAAGCACTGATGAAACTCAACGAGATTAAAAGGATGTTAGTTCGAAAATAAATTTCATTTTTAAAGTTTAGGTTATCAGAAAGTTATAAAATAAGTCGATTTTTTTTTCGAAAAACGCTTGTGTAATTGAATAAATGTCCTAAATTTGCACTCGCAATACAGAACAAGTCAAGTATTGTAGTTCTTAATTAGAATTTGAAATGCGAAAATAGCTCAGTTGGTAGAGCGCGACCTTGCCAAGGTCGAGGTCGCGGGTTCGAGCCCCGTTTTTCGCTCAATACCAAATAATGCTCGGATGGTGAAATTGGTAGACACGCTGGACTTAAAATCCAGTGAACAGCAATGTTCGTGCGGGTTCAAGTCCCGCTCTGAGTACTAAAGCCTCTTCTTTTGAAGAGGCTTTTTTTATGGCGTAAACTCACGCGTTTAATAATGAACTCACGAAGTGAATTTATTACTAAGAATCTAGGATTCTAAGAAATCTAAAATCAACAATCTGAAATTTAAAATCTAAAATAATATATGGGTGCCTTTGTAATTAGTAAGCGGTTTAATGATGAATACAAATTCGTGTTTACTTCGAGGAAAGGTAAAGTGATATTTACGAGTCTGAGTTATGAATTGAAGTTTGAATGCGAGGAGGATGTTGAGAAATTTAAGGTGAATATTGACATGGCCAGGTTTTTGAAATTTAAAGGCTCTGGAGGAAAGTATTTTTTTAAATTGATGTTGGGGGAGGTTCACTTTGCGACAAGCCGAAAATACACTACTGAATTGCTTTTGCAAAAGGGGATCAAGGAAATTGTAACGTATGCTTCACGGTCGGAGATTTTGGACTTCTCGTCAAGTGAGTCAATTTTTGAGGATGAGGAAGTGAATGAGGAGGAGGAAGTGATGGATTAATACAAAAGTATCTTTGAGATACTTTTTTTTGGTGTATGGGTATAAAAAAAGCTATCTTTTAAAAGATAGCTTTTTAATTTTTTGTGTAATTTAGAATTACTTTTTAGCAGGAGCAGCAGCCTCTTCAACTTTTGCAGCAGCAGAGTCAACTTTAGCAGCAGCAGAATCAACAGTTGCAGCAGCAGAATCAACTACAGCAGCAGCAGAATCAACAGCAACAGCAGTAGAATCTACAGCTTCAGTAGCTGCAGCGTCAGCTTTTTTACAAGATACAACAGTTAAAACAGCAACAACAGCTAAACTTAAAAATACTTTTTTCATCTTACTTTATTATAAAAGGTTAATTATTAATTCGTGGCAAAGATATAAATTTTTTAATATGTAAAATATTTTTTTATTTTTTTTTTAAAATATTTTCATTGCTCACGATTATCTTATTTATCAAAGAATATGCCAAAGTAATAAAAAATTGTTAAATTGCTGTATATTTTGTCTAAATTATTTTTCGCTGAGGATTTCATAAGAGAATTGGGGGTTTTTGTTCTCTTAGTTGCAGTTTGTTTTGTTTTTTACAGTTTACGGAGTTGCATCAGGAAAAACAAAAAGAGCTTAAATAAGCTCTTTTGTATATAATAAGGTTACCGTACTTCGTGTGATTTGAAAAAAGGGCTTAGGCAACGAGATTCATAATGCTGTTAGTAGCGCCAATGTTGTCCTGAATATACGATTTACAGATCTGACTTTTTTCTTCCAGGTATTCTTTGTTGTGAAGCAAAAGATCCAGCTGCTGTTTTAGTTCAGAAGGATTAGAGATTACCAGACATCCTCCAAGTTTGACCAGCTGGACAGCTTCGGCAAAATTGGAGTAATTAGGGCCAATCACAATCGGGATTCCAAATGTTGCAGGTTCCAGAATGTTGTGGATTCCCGGGTTTCCAAAACCACCTCCTACATAGGCGATTGTTCCGTAACTGTAAATTTTGGTCAGCAATCCTATAGTATCTATAATAAAGACGTTATAGCCGGACAAGTCTTTGTCTTTTTTTTCTGAGAATAAAACAGTCGATTTCGTGATTTGTGCTTTTAGGCTTGCAATCTGATCGGTCTTAATATTGTGCGGTGCAATGATGAATTTTACATCTTCTCCTGCCTGATTAATATATTCAGCTAGTAATGCTTCGTCTTTGGGCCATGAGCTTCCTATAACTATGGTTGGGGTGCTGTTTTTGAATTGTTCGATAAAATCCAGTGTGTTGTCTCTTTCTAAAATAGCATTTACGCGGTCAAAGCGGGTGTCGCCTGAAACCACAACATTGTGAAAACCGATACGTTCTATTTTTTCTTTCGAACTTTTATTCTGAACAAAAAAGTAAGTGAATGCTTTTAGCGCTTTTCTGTAAAAACCACCATACCATTTAAAGAACATCTGACTGTCTCTGAAAATTCCGGAAATCAAATAAGTCGGAGTCTGAGTCGTTTCTAATTGATTTAGATAGTTCAGCCAGAATTCGTATTTTATGAAAAAAGCCAACTCAGGATGGGCTAGTTTTAAAAACTTTTTCGCATTGCTTTTGGTGTCCAGAGGAAGGTATAGCGTAACATCTGCAACAGTATTGTTTTTGCGCACTTCGTAACCGGAAGGAGAGAAAAAGGTAACGATGATTTTGTGAGCAGGATATTTTTCTTTGATTTTTTCAATTACCGGCAGGCCTTGTTCGTACTCGCCAAGTGAGGCAGAATGGAACCAAATCGTTTTATCTGATGGTTTTATTTTTTCTTCCAGAATGGCGAAAACGTTTTTACGACCGTCGATAAAAAGCTTAATTTTCGGACTAAAAAGTGCAACAATTTTCAGAAAAAAGCCAGCAATAGAAATAACTAAATTATAGAGAAAAAGCATCTGTTTGTTTTTGTGGCTAAATTACGGTTCTTTCGATTATTTTCATTGGTTTGAAGGTATTAAATAACTATTTTTGTTCCTCCTTTTAGAGACGCTGTATGAAATGCAAGTCTTTAATTTTAAAATATATTGAAAATGAAAAAAATTCAAATGGTTGACCTAAAAAGTCAATACGAAAAAATAAAAACTACAGTTGACGCCTCTATTCAGGAGGTTTTGGATACCAATACTTATATCAATGGACCTCTTGTACATCAGTTCCAGAAAAATCTGGAAGACTATCTGGGAGCAAAACATGTGATTCCGTGTGCAAATGGAACAGATGCTTTACAGATTGCCATGATGGGATTGGATTTAAAACCGGGCGATGAGGTAATTACTGCCGATTTTACTTTTGCAGCTACAGTTGAAGTTATTGCTTTATTGCAATTAACGCCTGTTTTGGTTGATGTGGATGTGGTAAATATGAACATCGATATCGAAGCAATCAAAAAAGCAATTACGCCAAAAACAAAAGCGATTGTTCCGGTACATTTATTTGGACGTGCAGCAAACATGGATGCTATTATGGAAATTGCTGCCGAACATAATTTATATGTAATTGAAGACAATGCACAGGCAATTGGAGCAGATTATATTTCTAAATCGGGAGTAAAAAGCAAAGTTGGTGTAATTGGTCATGTAGCAGCTACTTCATTTTTTCCCTCTAAAAATTTAGGTTGTTATGGAGATGGAGGAGCAATTTTTACGAATGATGATAAATTAGCACACATCATACGAGGAATCGTAAATCACGGAATGTACGAACGTTACCATCATGATGTTGTGGGAGTAAATTCACGTTTGGATAGTATTCAGGCAGGAGTTTTAAACGCAAAATTACCATTATTGGATGAGTACAATGCAGCACGTCGTTTGGCGGCTACAAAATACAATGCAGCTTTTGCGGGTAATGCACATATTATTACACCTGAATTTGATGCAAACGAAAACGATCATGTTTTCCATCAGTATGTATTGAGAATTATTGATGCAGATCGTAATGCTTTGATGCAGCATTTATTGGATAAAGCCATTCCTTGTGCTATTTATTATCCAATTCCATTGCATTCGCAAAAAGCTTATGTTGATTCTCGTTATAAAGAAGAGCAGTTTCCGGTTACCAACCAATTGGTGAAAGAAGTAATTGCTTTGCCAATGCATACAGAGCTGGATGATGAGCAAATCAAATTTATAACGGATTCTGTTTTGGAATTTTTGAATAAATAATTAAAGATTAAACCAAATAAACAACAACACAAAATAACCACAAAATGAAAGTATTAGTAACAGGAGGATTGGGATTTATCGGTTCTCATACTGTAGTCGAATTGCAAAACGAAGGATTTGAGGTAGTAATCATCGATAATCTTTCCAATTCTACAGAAGATGTTTTAAAAGGAATCACAGCCATTACCGGTAAGACGCCTTTGTTTGAAAAATTAGATTTAAGAGAAAAAGCAGCTGTTCGGGAGTTTTTTAAAAAACATAGCGATGTTACAGGGGTAATTCATTTTGCGGCTTCAAAAGCAGTTGGAGAAAGTGTTGAGAATCCATTGTTGTACTATGAAAACAATATTGCTTCCTTAGTATATTTATTGCAGGAATTACAGCAAAAACCAGAGGCAAGTTTTATTTTTAGTTCGTCTTGCACAGTTTATGGTCAGGCTGAAAAAATGCCAATTACAGAGGATGCTCCGGTACAGGCGGCAATTTCGCCTTACGGAAATACCAAGCAAATAGGAGAAGAGATTATTACTGATACGGCCAAAGTAACCAACATCAGTGCTATTTTGTTGCGTTATTTTAATCCGGTTGGCGCTCATGCTACAACTGAAATTGGGGAGTTGCCAATTGGTGTTCCTCAAAACTTAGTGCCTTTTATTACACAAACAGGAGTGGGATTACGTCAGGAATTATCGGTTTTCGGAGATGATTATCCAACTCCGGACGGAACAGCAGTTCGTGATTATATTCATGTGGTAGATTTAGCGAAAGCGCACGTAATTGCATTACAGCGTTTGTTTAATAAAAAGAACTTACAGAAAGTAGAAACTTTCAATTTAGGAACCGGGAAAGGAAGTTCGGTTTTGGAAGTAATTCATAGTTTTGAAAAAGTAAGCGATAAAAAATTACCGTATAAAATTATGCCGCGTCGTGAAGGAGATATTACCGAAGCCTACGCAAATACTGATAAAGCAAACAGTGTTTTGGGCTGGAAAGCACAACTAAGCTTAGACGAAGCTATGGCAAGTGCCTGGAAATGGGAACAGAAAGTTCGTTCTTAGCTTTTTTCAGACGAAAACAAAATATAAGAAAAATCCCAAATAATATAAAAAATTATTTGGGATTTTTATTTTTGGTTTATTTTATTTTGTAAATTTGTAAGAATAAATTGTAGGAATTATGAAAAAGAAAAATGAAAAACCCAGAGTTAGTAAGGTGGAAGAGCCTGCTGTAGAATATGAAGTTCAAAAATCTAACTTTAAAGGAATCGACGGGGAAACTTTTGATTTTGATGCCGAGTTTGCAAAAGGATTAACACCGGAAGAATTTAAAGCCGAAATGTTTAAGAGAATAGAGGCTTATCCGTGGAAAAAATAATTTTTGAAAAAGAAGTTCTTAACTCCTTTGAAGATTTAGTTTTTGCACTTTTTAAAGAGGACTATTTTGGTTATCTGGAGTCCTCTCAGAATTATGTAGGCAAAATAGTTGATTTTATTATTTCAGGTATTTCAAGTTTCCCTCATAAGAAAACACCAAAAGCACTTAAATATTTAGGTTCAAACTATGTTTTTTACAAACCGAATGCCAGGACAACCTGGTATATTTTCTTTGATAAAAAAGATCAAAATTATTTGATTACAGGAATTACAAATAATTATTGTGTAGAAGCAAAAGAGTTATAAAGACAAATCCTCATAAACCATTGGTTCATGAGGATTTTATTTATATCGTCAGCAACTGAAAACTGCGACTGAATGCTAATTATGCATTTGCAGTAACCGCTTCTTTGTCAATTTTATTGATCAAACCTGCTAATACTTTTCCTGGGCCAACTTCGGTAAACAAAGTAGCACCATCAGCGATCATTTGCTGAACAGATTGTGTCCATTTTACCGGAGCAGTCAATTGTATGATTAAGTTCTTTTTGATTTCGTTTGCATCAGAAACAGCATTTGCGGTTACGTTTTGGTAAACCGGACAAACTGGAGTTGAGAATGTAGTTGCTTCAATAGCAGCAGCCAATTCTTCTCTTGCTGGTTCCATCATTGGAGAGTGAAATGCTCCTCCAACAGGCAAAATTAAAGCGCGTTTTGCTCCGGCAGCTTTCATGGCTTCGCAAGCTTTTTCAACTGCTGAAGTTTCTCCTGAAATTACCAGCTGTCCCGGACAGTTGTAATTTGCAGCAACAACGATTCCGTCAATAGAAGCGCAAACTTCTTCAACGATGTTATCAGCCAAACCTAAAACCGCTGCCATTGTAGATGGAGTGATTTCACAGGCTTTTTGCATGGCTAAAGCACGTTGAGAAACTAATTTAAGTCCATCTTCAAACGATAAAGTTCCGTTTGCAACCAAGGCTGAAAACTCTCCTAAAGAATGTCCTGCAACCATTTCAGGTTTAAAATCTTCGCCTAAAGTTTTTGCTAAAATAACCGAATGTAAAAATACAGCCGGTTGTGTAACTTTAGTTTCTTTTAGTTCTTCGGCAGTACCTTCAAACATAATATCTGTAATTCTAAAACCTAAGATTTCATTAGCTTTTTCGAACAATTCTTTGGCTAAAGCCGATGTTTCATATAGGTCCTTGCCCATTCCTGTAAATTGTGCGCCCTGACCCGGAAATACGTATGCTTTCATTTGTCTAATTTAAAGATTGAATTTTTTTGAATTGAAAATTAGTTTCAATTGAAAGGCAAAAATAACATTTTTTTATTTCGTATAATCCTTAAACATGTAAATCCACGCTAATCTTGAAAATCGGAGATTAAAAGAAGTGAGCAGGGTAATGACAATAGCAATAATTGGAATGATTCTTAAATCGAAATTCTTTTCGAAGAAGAATTGTGCAATACAATACGTTGCAATTCCCTGAGCTACTGTTAATCCGTAGTTTACATACATAGCGCCAAAGAAATAACCTGGTTCTTTTTGAAATTTGTAATGACAGTGACTGCAATATTCGTTCATTTTTGGAAAACCAAAAGTTAAAAAAATATTTTTATCCGTAAAAACTTTTCCTTTATGACAAATAGGACATTCGTTGCTTAAAATATGGGTTAATGCACTTGACATGATCTTGTTGTTTTTTATTTATACAAAGGTAATCCAGAGATGTATTAAAGTCTTTTTTATATCTTCGCTACTTATAGCACAATAAAGACATTTATTATGACATCGTCTACCTTAAACGAATTTGTAAACGAAAAACAGGATTGGGCGATCGCATATATGACCAATAAAAAATAAATTCTATAGATATGAAAAAGTACCCGGTTTATAGTGTTCAGAATTTTAGCTGTAACGATATTCATCGTGATTTTTATGTCAATACGTTCAAAGAGCATTTAAAAAGTCACAGTTTTGTTGAAGAACCGCATCGGCATGATTCGTATCTTATGGTGTTTTTTACGAAAGGCTCAGGGCAGCATGAAGTTGATTTTGATCAGTTCGAAATCAAAAAAGGAAGCTTGTTTGTGTTGCAGCCCGGACAAATGCATCATTGGAGCTTATCTGAAGATATTGAGGGGTTTGTGATTATTTTTTCGCAGGAATTATATAATTTATATTTCGGACAGAAAAACATCAACGAGTATAATTTTTACCATTCGATTCACAATCGTCCGGAAATGGTTTTTGAAGAAAAGGGAATCCTTAAAATCAGGCCCTATTTTGATTTATTAATTCAGGAGAGTATTCAGGATAACAGATACCAGCTCGATAAAATGCTGAATTTATTAGATTGTATTCATATCGAGATCGCGCGCAAATACATTGAAACGTATTCGCATCAAACGCATTCGTATAATATTAAAATTGATAAGTTCGAAATGCTTTTGGAGCAATACTTCAAACAGGAAAAATTACCCTCTTTTTATGCAGAAAAACTAAGTATCACTTTAAAACATCTAAACCGGATCTGTAATGAAATTCTACAAAAAACTGCAACGGAAGTTATTACAGACAGGGTGGTTTTAGAGATAAAGAGAATGCTGATTGATAAACAGTTAGCGGTTAACGAAGTGGCGTTTAAAGTAGGTTACGAAGATTATTCGTATTTCTCCCGATTCTTTAAAAAACAAACCGGAATGTCGCCTACAGAATTCCGAAATACTGTGCGATAATTTTTTATAGCCACGAATTCATGAATTGTTTTTCTAAGCTTTGTAAAATGAAAATTCATGAATTCGTGGCAAACAAAAAATCCTGTACTTGAAGAGTACAGGATCTTATAACCAACCAAATTAAATCTATTTTTGAAGAATTAGGCTTGCTTTGCAAATTGTAATTCAATGTTCAAACGAACTTCTTCCCCTACTAAAACACCTCCAGTTTCAAGAGCGGAGTTCCAGTTTAGTCCCCAGTCTTTACGATTGATTTTTCCTTCGATGCTTAATCCTGCTTTTGTATTTCCCCAGGGATCAGTCATAATTCCGCTAAATTCTACCGGAAACGTTACTGATTTTGAAACACCTTTGATGTTTAAGTCTCCCGTTAATTCATAGGCTCCAGCATTGATTTTTTTGAAAGAAGAACCTTTGAATGTTAGTTTTGGGTGATTTTCAGCATCAAAGAAATCGCTGCTTCTTAGGTGATTGTCTCGGTCTGTGTTTGCAGTATCGATAGAAGTGATGTCTCCTGTAAATTCGATTGCGGCATTTTCGAAGTTGTCTCCGTCTGTGTTAATTGTTGCGTCGTAAGTTCCAAATTTACCTGAAACATTTGTAAACATCATGTGTTTAACTTTAAAACCAATTTCTGAATGTGTTGGGTCAATTGACCATTTTGTAGTTGCCATAATTTTATTTTTTAAATAATTAATTTCATTTTGATAGGACAAAGTTACGGCGGTAGTGAGGGTAAGGGACTTAACCTAGATTAAGAAACAAAAAATGCGATGACTTTTTTGAGTATCGCATCTTTTATTGTTGCTTTGAGAGCTCCCGATTAGAGGGAAGAGTCTTGGTTTTTTTGCCACGGATTAAAGGATTTTCATTGATTAGTATGTTTCAATTCAGAAAAAATCTTTTTAATCTATATAATCTGTGGCAAGAAAATTAGCTTTTGTTATTCATGTAAAAAGTCAAAGCGCCCGAAGGACATTTTTGAACCGTTTGTATTATTTTTTCGGTGGTAGATTGTTCAGGAAGGATCCATGGTTTTTCTTTTGGATGAAAAACATCGGGATTGTTTTTTACGCAATTGGCAGAATGAATGCATTTTCCGGATTCCCAGACAATGGTAACTTCTCCATTAGTATATTCTTTGATTAGGTTGTTTGGATTCATGGTTGAAAATTTTAGCGGTTAATTTTAGTTTTAAATTCAGACCAATTTTCTACTATAAAGTTAGTATTTCTTTTTGGCTTTACTGGGAATTTAGATAAAAAAAAGAAACGATAACATGCTGTTGTTCAGGTTTGTTATCGTTTCTTTTGAAAAAGTGCAAGCTGTGTTTGATGAATTAATAATTCATAGGAACTTCCATCAACAGAAATTCGGCAGCTGTATTTGCTTTGATGTTTAAAGCTTCAAAATCAGAGATTCCCATAGCGTCACGAGTGTTTAATTCCTGACCGTTAATCGTTACATCTCCTTTTAAAATGAATATATAAACTCCGTTTCCTTCTTTTTTTAGTTTGTAGGTTGTCGCGATTCCGGCATCAAAATTCCCCATATGAAACCAGGCATCCTGATGGATCCACACTCCTTCATCATCAGCATTTGGAGATAAAACCTGAGACAGTTTGTTGTGTCTGTCGGCAACATCCAAAGTAATTTGTTGGTAACGCGGCGTTACATTTCTTTTGTTAGGAAATAGCCAGATTTGCAACAACTTAGTTTGCTGATCGGCATTTGGATTGAACTCACTATGCTGAATTCCGGTTCCGGCGCTCATGACCTGAATATCACCATTTTTAATGATTTCGGTATTTCCCATGCTGTCTTTGTGTGCTAAATCGCCTTCTAACGGAATTGTGATGATTTCCATATTATCGTGGGGATGTGTTCCAAAGCCCATTCCACCCGCAATAGTGTCATCGTTCAGAACGCGAAGTGCTCCAAACTGAATTCTTTCCGGATTGTACCAGCTCGCAAAGCTAAAACTGTGGTAGGCATTAAGCCATCCGTGATTTGCATTTCCTCTTGTTTCTGCCTTGTGTATTATTATGTTTTCCATGATGCTAATTGTTTTGTTATTTTTATAGTACAAATTTACGATCAACATGCATGAAAAGCACTTAATGTAGATTAAGAAAAGGGTCTGAGGTTCTGAGGCTCTGAGCTGCTAAGCTTCTTAGGTTCAAAGGTACAGAGGTTTTGCGGCGACTGAGATTGGCTGGATCTTCGTGTTTATGATCTAAACATTCTAAGAATCGAATAGTCCAAATAATCTAAGAAGTCTAAGAAGTCTAGCTGTATTGTGAAATAAACTGCTGCACAACGGCATCTGTATTCTCATGACGTTTTTTCTTTTCAAGTGCAATTGGAGGAGCGGCTCTTTCAAGGCAGTCTTTTACATCGCAGGTTTCGCAGGTTACGCCAACAATTCGCTTCACTAGTGGCTTTCCTTCAATGAATTTGAATTTCTTTTTCATGGTTGGATTAATTAAAATACCAACCGAAATACTGCGTATGTTGTCTTTGATGAAAGGATCTTTTGTGGCTGATGAAAAAACCAGATATTCATTTCCACTATGGATATAACTTGAGATCTGAGCATCAAAAAAGTGTGGTTTGTTTTGTTTGATAGCCTCGTCTATGGTTTTTACTGAAACCCATCTTCTGCAATAATGCTCGTTGGTTTCGTTGGCATGCGGTTCCTGCTGGTTGGTAATGTGCAACTCCTTTTTGATCTGATAAAAATCAGAGCCAATTTTGTGGGACATTCTTAAAAAGAATAAGTTCTTCAGGTGGAAATCCTTAGGAAGCAAATTGGTTAATCTTTGGTAAAAGGATTCCGGCGAAACTTCAAAACTTTCGATCAGCGTTACAAATTCTTCCGGATTTGGTTTTTCGTTATTTAAAAAGTCATTGATTTTACCTACGATCAATTGTCTCGGCAATAATAAAGCGCCTGCAAAGTAAGAGGCATAGAAATTATGCAATACCTGATCGAAATTCTCAAATTTAATCCAGCTGAACGTCAGTAAACGATCGGATAAATTCAGATAGTTATAGGCAATTTCTTTGGCCAGAATGAAGGCTTTCTGCGGATCGTCAATTTCGGTTGAAAGTAGCAGCGTTTTGCTTTTTGGTACGTAGATGGAGCGTAGATCTTCTAAGGCTTCCTGATCGGTAAAGGCAATTTCTTTTATCGTATAATCAAATTCCTCTTTAAGAATGGCTTCGAGCTCTTTAATCGATATTTTAGAATCTAAATTAATCTGGAAGGACTTAGAAAAAGCAATGACCTTCTCTTCTAAATCTTCAAAATAATTACTGTGTGCTTCCTGATAGGAGCGTAAAGCCGCTAAGAAAAAACTTTCCCGGCTCAGATTGTAATGCTGTGCAATTTCGATAATGGTACTGATAAAGGCATTGACCTTGGCAGGGGCATTGGCAATAATATCAATTAAATCTGCCTCCTGAATCCCAAAAAGTTCGAGGGGAATCTCTTTTAAAATACCCGATTTTAAGATTTCTCCAATCGGGGCGAGGTTGTTATCGAGCTTTAACGAAACCATTTGGTCGTAAGTAACGTCCAGATGTTCGCATAAAAGTAAAATTTTATCTGTTTTAGGATATTTTTTTCCTTTCTCAATTTCGTTTAAATACGATTTTGAAAGGTTGGTCAATTTGGCCAGGCCAAAAAGAGAAAGGTTTTTCTGGGTGCGGACCTGCTTGAGTTTTAGCCCAAAAATCAGCTTTATATAGTCTTTTTCGATATCCATAATATCAAATGTAAGTAATCTAAAAATAATCGCCAAAAAAATATTTTTTAAATTTAGCGAACGTTCGCTTGTTTTGTAAAAAACTTTTTTCTAATATTGTGGTGTAGAAAATATTAACCGTCAGATTGTTATGATTGGTGTTGTCTTGTAAGGGCAGAAAAAGACCAACGATTGATAACTGATTAAAAGCAGTAGCTATGAAAAACCAATTAGAGATTACCGAGACGGCAATGGAGTTTTTGGCCGAAAAGAAGCTTTCCTATCCAAAGATCTGGACAGAAGAAGCGATTGTTTTTATAACCGATTTACATCGAAAATTCGAGTCGCAACGAAAATTATTGTTGTTGCAGCGCGAACAAAAACAAACCGCTTTTGATCAGGGAGTCATGCCGTCTTTTCCTTCAGAAACTAAAACCGTCAGAGAAAGTAATTGGGTGGCTGGAGAAATTCCAAAAGATTTACTGGATCGTAGAGTAGAGATAACAGGGCCTGTTGATCGTAAAATGATTATCAACGCCTTGAATTCGGGAGCCAAAACTTTTATGGCAGATTTTGAAGACAGTACTTCTCCGACCTGGAAAAATTTAATGGATGGACAGGTGAATTTGATTGATGCGGTTAATAAAACGATTTCCTATACCGATTTGGTTAAACACAAATCATATCACTTAAATGAAAAGATTGCGACATTGATCGTACGCCCACGTGGATTGCATTTGCCGGAAAAACATCTTTCGATTGATGGAAATTCGGTTTCAGGTTCTTTGGTAGATTTTGGGTTGTATGTTTTTCATAATCACAAAAGGCTTTTAGAAAATAACTCAGGACCATATTTCTATATTCCAAAATTAGAGCATTACCTGGAAGCGCGCTGGTGGAATACGGTAATTGATTTTACCGAAGATTATCTGAAGTTAGAAAGAGGAACGATAAAAGTGACGGTTTTAATTGAAACTATTACAGCAAGTTTTCAACTGGATGAGATTATTTATGAATTGAAAGAACATATCGTAGGCTTGAATTGTGGTCGTTGGGATTATATTTTCTCTTACATTAAAAAATTCCGCAAGCATCCTAAGTTTATTGTTCCGGATCGCGATCAGGTAAATATGACTTCGCCTTTTATGAATGCCTATTCGAATCTGGTGATTCAAAGATGTCACAAACGCGGTATTCATGCAATTGGAGGAATGGCTGCTCAAATTCCGATTAAGAATAATGAGGAAGCGAATGCAGTCGCTTTTGCAAAGGTAAAAACCGACAAGGAACGTGAAGTAAAAAATGGTCATGACGGAACCTGGGTAGCGCATCCGGATTTGGTTTCACTGGCTAAAAATGTTTTTGATGCCGGAATGCCAACACCAAATCAAATTCATGTTAAAAGAGAATATCGCAAAATAACAGAGGCAGATTTGATCGAACCGCCGATAGGGATTATAACAGAAAACGGTGTTCGCAAAAATATTAATGTTGGAGTGCTGTATTTGGCTTCATGGCTGAACGGACAAGGTGCTGCGGCTTTGCACAACCTGATGGAAGATGCTGCGACGGCCGAAATTTCGAGATCGCAATTGTGGCAATGGCTTCAGAATAAAGTGGTTTTGGATAATGGACGAAAATTAGATTTGGCCTATTATCATGAATTGGCTTTAGAGGAATTTCAAAAGATTAAAAATGAATTAGGAGAAGAAATTCATGAAAAACAACAATTTCCATTAGCAGAAAAAGTACTGGAAAGATTAGTAGTAAATACTGATTTCGTTGACTTTTTGACGATTCCCTGCTACAAATATTTATAAAAACGCTGCGCTGATAATTAAAAATCTGCGTAAAAAAAAACTTACACGAGTCTCAGCTGAAACTAAAAACTGCGACTGAAAACTATTTACTTACTAACCAACTTAACTATATTACTTATGAAAACAACAGAAGACAGAATTCAGGAATTGATTAACGATTGGATCACGAACCCAAGGTGGAAAGGTGTTGAACGTCCGTATACCGCTACAGAGGTGGTTACGCTTCAGGGCTCTTATCATATTGAGCATTCTATTGCTAAAATGGGGGCGGAGAAATTATGGAGAAAGTTAAAAAGTCAGGATTATGTTGCTGGTTTGGGTGCTTTAACAGGAAATCAGGCGATTCAGGAAGTCGATGCTGGTTTAGAAGCGATTTATTTGAGCGGCTGGCAGGTAGCAGCCGATGCAAATTTGGCAGGAGAAATGTATCCTGACCAATCACTTTACCCAGTGAATAGTGTACCGATGGTGGTTAAAAAAATTAACAGTGCCTTGTTGAGAGCTGATCAGATTCAGGTAGTAAACCAGGTTGAAGATAAAAAAGATTATTTGGTTCCGATTGTGGCCGATGCGGAAGCAGGTTTTGGTGGGAATCTAAATGCATTCGAATTGATGAAATCGATGATTGAGGCAGGAGCTTCAGGGGTTCATTTTGAGGATCAGTTGAGCTCTGCTAAAAAATGCGGGCACTTAGGCGGAAAAGTTTTGGTACCTACTCAGGAGGCGATTAACAAATTGATCGCAGCCCGTTTAGCGGCAGATGTTATGGGGGTTTCAACACTGATTGTGGCAAGAACAGATGCTGATGCAGCTAATTTGCTAACGAGTGATGCCGATCCTAGAGATGCAAAATTTATTACCGGAGAAAAGACCAATGAAGGCTTTTTCTATGTAAACAGCGGAATCGATCAGGGAATTGCAAGAGGATTAAGTTATGCGCCTTATGCCGATTTGATTTGGATGGAGACCAGTAATCCTGATTTGGTTTATGCTAAGAAGTTTGCCGATGCAATGAAAAAAGAGTTTCCGGGTAAAATGCTGGCTTACAATTGTTCTCCATCTTTCAACTGGGCTGCAAAATTATCAGTAGCAGAAATGGAAACTTTCAGAGAAGATCTGGCAGCTATGGGATATAAATTTCAGTTCATTACTCTGGCAGGATTCCATGCTTTGAATACTAGTATGTTCGAATTGTCAAAAGCGTATAAAGAACGCGGTATGGCAGGATATTCTGAATTGCAGGAAAGAGAATTTGCTTTGCAGCAAAACGGATTCAGAGCTGTAAAACATCAGGCTTTTGTAGGTACTTCTTATTTTGATGCAGTTCAGAATACAGTAACCATCGGGAGGTCTTCGACTACTGCAATGAAACACTCTACGGAGGTTGAGCAATTTTAATTCAAAAGAAAAACCAGTTCATCGAACTGGTTTTCTTTTTTTATCTCCTAATCTGTGGCTATTTTTTTAAAAGCCTGGCTTTCATTTTGCTGAAAAATTCAGGTGTGACACCAATAAAAGAAGCGATTTGTTTTTGAGGAACTTTATACACCAGTGTGCCATATTTAGCGCAAAATTTCTCAAAACGTTCTTCTGCTGTCAGACTTAAATTATCCATTAAGCGCTGTTGATTGGCAACCAGAGAGTTTTCGATTAGAATTCTGAAAAAACGCTCCAGCTTTGGAATATCAAGATACAATTGTTCCTGATTTTCTTTGGACAGCGAAAGGACTTCTGAATCTTCTAAAACTTCTATAAAGAGTTGTCCGGGTTTCTGTGAAAAATAGCTGTACATATCGCTCATCCACCAACCTTCGCACGAAAAAGCCAGAACATGTTCGACAATGTTATCGTTGATGTTAAAGCTTCTTAGGATTCCCGAGTTTACAAAATAGGAGTGTTTACAAATTTCGCCGGCACTCAATAAAATTGTTTTGGCTTTGTAAGAATGAGTCTCCGTTTTCGATAAAAAATGAGCTTGTTCTTCGGGAGTCAGTGAAACGTGTTTGGCTATGTTTTCAAGAATTGACGCCATTATTTTTCTTTTATCAGGGTAAATGAGCTTACTTTAAAACGGTTGTCTTCTACTTTTCCAATTACTGAGGCTTTACGAACCGCATTACAGAAACCATCTTCGGCATGGGCATCGCCATGTTCGTCAATTGTTGTTCCGTCTACAAAATAAGTTTTTCCGTCAATGCGAACCGCTAAATCACAGCTTTTGCCTTTCATTCCAAATTGGCATTCGCCACAGGCTGTTTCTACAGTTAGGGGTTTTTCGTTTGCTTTTTTATCCTGAGCCTGAGCAGTAATTCCTATAAGCAGGAAGAGTGTAAATAATGCGTTTTTCATTTTTAAGGGTTTACGGTTATTAGTTTTGAAGTTGTTTTGGCGCGTTCTGTAATTTCGTCGATTGGTGTTGCAAGGGTATCAGAACTTAAAACAACGCCCATTCGACGGTAAGGTCTTGAAGTGGGTTTTCCAAAAATCCTGAAATCGGTTTTGGGTAAAGCGGCTACTTGTTCGATTCCGGTAAAAGTTGGATTTACAGAATCCTGTGAAGCTAGAATAACAGCACTTGCACCGGCTTTTTCAAGAGTGATTTCGAAAATTGGCAGGCTTAGAATAGCTCTCAGGTGCAATTCGAATTCGTTGAAATTTTGTGTTCCGGCTAAAGTGACCATTCCGGTATCGTGCGGGCGAGGAGAAAGTTCTGAGAAATAAACTCCATCGCTGGTTAGGAAAAATTCGACACCAAAAAGCCCTGCACCTCCCAGTGCTTCGGTAATTTTTTCGGCCATGTCCTGCGCTTCATACAAATCGGCTTCAGAAACTTTTGCCGGCTGCCAGCTTTCCTGGTAATCGCCACGCTCCTGACGGTGTCCGATTGGTGCGCAAAACAGGGTTGGATTGTTATTTTGAGTAATCGTTAAAAGAGTAATTTCTGAGTGGAAATCAACAAATGCTTCTACAATAACTTCAATTACATCGCCACGCGAGCCAGCAACGGCATATTGCCAGGCTTTCTCGATATCATCAGCTGTTTTTATAGTTGATTGTCCTTTTCCCGAAGATGACATTAATGGTTTGACTACACACGGAATTCCAACTTCCTGAACGGCTTTTTGTAGTTCTTCTGCTGATGTAGCATATTGGTATTTAGCTGTTTTTAGGCCTAGTTCTTTTGAAGCCAGATCGCGAATCGCTTTACGATTCATGGTAAAGTTGGCTGCTTTTGCAGATGGAACAACGGTAATGCCTTGTTTTTCGTACTCGTAAAAACGTTCTGTTCGGATGGCTTCTATTTCGGGAACGATAAAGTCCGGTTGGTGTTTGGCTACTATCCGATCCAGTGCTTCGCCGTCGAGCATGTTTATGACCTCAAAACCGTGTGCTACTTGCATGGCTGGAGCGTTTTCGTAATTATCTACAGCAATTACGGTTTGTCCGATTCGTTGTGCGGCAATGACAAATTCTTTGCCTAACTCACCCGAACCTAAGAGTAGTATTTTCATTTTAGAGTAATTGTGTTGTTGGAGAAGTAAAAGTAGCGAAAAAGAGTTTAATCGCAAAGTCTTGTATGTCCATGCAATTTATATTAACCGCGAAGTTTGCAAAGCTTTTGATGTTCAGTTAAAAGAAAAGGTTCGCAAAGATTTTTTTTAAATCTTTGCGAACCTTGCGTATTCCTTTGCGAACTTTACGGTTAAAATTCTAATGAAAATGATCTTCCTCTATTTC
The DNA here is from genome assembly GCF_025947345.1 of Flavobacterium sp. N502536. Lineage (NCBI taxonomy): Bacteria > Pseudomonadati > Bacteroidota > Flavobacteriia > Flavobacteriales > Flavobacteriaceae > Flavobacterium > Flavobacterium sp. N502536. The sequence continues at coordinate 2,612,986 of NZ_CP110011.1, forward strand.
AAATTCTGCATCTTTTTCCCAGATTTCCATTTCACAAGGTTTGCAGTTGAATTTTAGTTTGTACTCTAATTCACCTTGTTTTAAAACCAGGGGTTCTTTTACCTTAACACCTGCTATATCTTTTTGGTGTATCGGACATTTTTTTAATTCGTATTTGATGCAATATTTAGTGGTCATCACACGTGATTTTCCCGGATCCCATTGTAATTCAAATGCTTTCTCAATTTCGGTAACACCATGACGCTCGTAGAATTTACGGGCCGTTTTGTTGGAAACATTGTACATGAAATCCAATTTAGTTTCCGGATAAGGGTGTGATGTTTTAACTAATTGGTGTTCTTCGCGTTTGTAGTTTTTCAAACGAATTTCAGTCAGCTGATCGTAAACAGTTCTTCGCATTTCATTGATTTTTGAAATAGGAAGGAACCAGTTTTGAGAGAACATAATATTGATTTCATCAGCAGTGTAAGGCGTAAAACCTGTTTTTGCTAATTGTGTTTTGATGTTTTCTTCGATAGATTCACCCGTTTTAGTTTGCTCTTTAGAATGTTCTAAATTTACAACACTCACATTTCCGTCTTCGTCGGTTGCGATTAATTCAAAGCCAGTTGCTGTTTCGGTAAGCAATAAAGTAGTACTCAGTTTTCGTACAGCACTGTCTTCTCTTTCTACAATTTTGATGAAAGCGGCATCGTTGTTACGGTAAATAAAAGTTCCGTCTTTTACTTCTTTTAAAACGTTTGGATATATTTTGCCGTTTTCGGCTTTGTTTACGTAGATTCCGTCGGCTTCATTGTTTTCATTGATGAAACAAAGTCCGTCACCGTTGTTTAGTAATTCACCGTTTTCAATTTCGTAAGCGTTTCCAACAGTTCTGATTAATTTACCAATATATTGACCTTTTGATTTTGGGCTTTCCCAAGAACCAATAGAGCTGTGTCTTTCGTTTACAAAATAATCTGTATAACCACGGTTGAAAGTTCTGCTTAAAGAAGAGTCAAAAGTATAAGTACATTTTCCCGAAGAAGCTTTGGTGTATTTATCACTTCCTGCGCCTTCTAAGTAGCTGTCTAATTTTTGTCGTAAATAAGAAACATTGTTTTTAACATAAACAACATCTTTTAATCTTCCTTCAATTTTAAAAGAAACAATTCCGGCCTCAATTAAATTCGGAATCTGGTCTGAAATATCTAAATCCTTGATCGAAAGCAAGTGACTGTTTCGGATCAAAGTTTCTCCGTTTCCGTCTATTAAGTTATACGGTAAGCGGCAGTTTTGTGCGCAGGAACCACGATTGGCACTGCGTTCTCCATTGGCCACACTCATATAACAATTTCCACTGAAAGAAACACATAAAGCTCCGGTTACGAAAAATTCTAATTCAACATCAGCTTCGTCGTAAATGGTTTTAATTTGATGCAAATTTAATTCGCGGGCTAAAACCACACGTTTGATTCCGGCATCTTTAAGGAATTTTATTTTATCGGCATCACGGTTATTGGCTTGTGTACTGGCGTGAAGTACGATAGGAGGCAAGTCCATTTCCATAATCGCCATGTCCTGAATGATCAGGGCATCAACACCAATATCGTATAATTCCCAGATCATTGAACGGCAAGTTTCCAGTTCGTTATCGTACAAAATGGTATTCATAACCACAAAAACCTGTGCATTAAAGAGGTGTGCATATTGTACCAATGCAGCTACATCTTCGATAGAATTGTTGGCATTCGAGCGTGCTCCAAATTGTGGTGCACCAATATAAACAGCATCAGCACCACTATTTATGGCTGCCATTCCCCCAATTAAATCCCTGGCAGGAGCTAATATTTCAATCTTCTTCTTCATTTTAAGTACTTTAGGCTTTTGTGGTATTCACGCAAAAAAGTTTGCAAAGTTCTTATAAATATTTCGAGTTTGCTAATACTGAGGTGATTTTTTTGGAATTGTTAACTTATATGGAATGATGCTGATTAAGAGTGCAGTTTACTTAAGATATTTAATAATTCCGGTTGTTTCGGATGTCTTTTTAAAATTGAATCGGTTCATAAATAAGTTGTACTACCCCGGATTTAAAAGTATTAGTTGTAATTAGCTTCAATTCGATTCGTTTTTTTAAGTCCTCAAATAGCGGTTTGCCACTTCCTAAAGCTACTGGATGAACTGATATTCGGTATCGGTCAATAAGGTTTAATTCGATGAATGTTTTGATAAGACCCGACCCACCGTACAACCAGATGTCTTTTCCGGATTGTTTCTTAAGGTCATTTACTTTATTTAAGAGGTCAGAATTGATGAAAGTAACAGACTCTTCTTTTTTATTCTGACTGGAAAAAACATATTTGTTTTTGGAGTGTACTTCTTTCCAAAGTGATTTTTCGTCAGGACTTGCATTTTCATCGGGTTGATAGTTTCCCCACATATCATAACTAACTCTGCCATAAAAAATGGTGTCTATACTGGATAAAAAAACATCAAATTCCATATCATCGTCCATAATACACCAATCGGTTTCTCCATTAGGACCTTCAATAAAACCATCTAAAGTGACTGCCAGATCTAAAATTATTTTTCTCATTTGGGGATTTTGTTTTTATGTACTTTGATATAAAAATAAAGTTCTTTTTGGATGAATCTAATTGTTTGTGTGTTAAAATGGTTTTAGTGGTGGCAAATGGTCGGAAATATATCTGGTTAATGCAATACCATTTACAGGTCTTTCTGAATTAGATCCAATTTCGACCATTTTCCTGATCTCAGGAAAATGGTGATTTATAGACTTGCCGACATTTTACGGCCATCAATAGCTTTAAATTTATATTGTTTGCCTTTTATCTTGATTTAACTTTAATGCCCATAACTAATGACTCTGGTGATTTTCCAGCCTGTAGGGGTGTTTTTCCAGATATGAGTAAATTTATAGGTGCCACAGTTGATGAGTTCTCCATTTTCAAGTCGGCAGAATTTATGCAATCCGGTTTGTATGGCTCCATAATCTTTAATGGGGTAAACTTCAATACTTCCTTCTACCAGAACTCTTCTCGTATATCCATAATTGGTAAAAATTCGCTGGAAGTTTTCCATTGTTTTTGTATAGTTGTCCAGCCCTCCTGTATCATGAAAGAATTCAAGGTCTTCTGCGAATAAAGTTTTTAATTTTTCTAAATCACCTTTGTTAGCTGCGTCAAAAACGACTCCGTCCATTTTTACAATGGTATCAAATAGCTCTTTAGATACGGGTGTATAGGGTTTTGATTCGGTTATGGTTATTTTTTTAGTTACGGTACAGGATGTTACGAACACTCCTATTGTGAGCAGTAATATGATTGTATAAATTGTGTTTTTCATGTTTATTGTTTTGAAAGTGAACTTCTTAAAGGGCAGATCCAATATTTTTTTTATTGATTTGTTAAAAATACTAATAATATGATTTAAAAAGACGGGGTTGTTAGGGGAGTACTAAAATGTAATTTGTTCTGCCGCAGCTTATTTTTTGGGTTAGGGATAGGAGCAACATCCTTTTGCTTTTTTCTTTAAAAAGCAAAAGATACAGCGGATAGCCCGGTTCGCCGCGGCGAAATCCCCCATAAAAGGTAAAAACTACTTTCTGTAACCTTTAGCGGATGAATGTCGTCAAAGCTTTTATCAATCAGACTAAATAATCACAAAATGAAAACCTTCTTAAAATCGTTTATTGTTTTATTTCTAATGGGCTGTTCGGGACTGTCGGCTCAGAGTTTGGAAACCAAAATGGATCAATTAATTGCCTTAAAGTTTAAACATGAAAATCCCGGAGCTGTTTTTCTGGCGGTTAAAAAAGGGAAAGTAGTGTATCGAAAAGCTTTTGGAATGGCCAATTTAGAAATGGGCATTCAAATGCAGCCTGAATTTGTTTTTGAAATTGGATCGATGACGAAGCAATTTACGGCTGTTGCTGTTTTGATGCTGGCAGAACAGGGAAAGCTTAAACTTGATGACGAAATCACGAAGTTTATTCCCGATTATCCAACCAATGGAAATACCATTACCCTGCATCATTTGCTAACACATACTTCCGGAATTAAAGATTTTACAAGTATGAAGGCCATAAAAGATATTGCCAGACGGGATTTGTCTCCAAAAGAACTGGTCGATTTTTTCAAGAATGAACCCGCTGATTTTAAACCCGGTGAGCAATACAAATATTGTAATTCAGGATATGTGCTTTTGGGGTATATTATTGAAATAGTATCCGGACAAACTTATGAAGCGTTTGTAACACAGCATATTTTTAAGAAAACCGGAATGGAAAATACGTATTATGCAAGCCATGATAAAATTATTAAAAACAGGGTTTCCGGTTATCGCGACCGCGAGGAGTATGTAAATGCGAATTATATCAGTTTTTCTATTCCATATGCTTCCGGTTCGATACTATCAACGGTTGATGATTTGCTGAACTGGCAATATGCAATAAATGCGAATACCTTATTAAATCCTTCTTCTACAAAGAAAGCATTTGTAAATTACACGTTAAACAATGGGACAAATATTGATTATGGGTACGGCTGGCATTTAGAAAAAGTAAAAGATAAAATCGTTCGGGAACATGGGGGAAGCATCTTTGGCTTTAAATCAATGGGGGTTTATGAGCCGGAAGAACAAATTTATGTAGTGGGTTTAAGCAATTGTGAGTGTAATTCTCCAACTTCTATTACGAAAGATATAGCCTCGCTTTTAATGGACTAAATAAAAAAAAGGGCGTTTTCACTTGAAAACGCCCTTTTAGCTATTGTTTTATGGTATTATGCAGTCAAAGCTTCTTTGATTCTGCGTAAGGCTTCTTTTAAGATATCGTCGCTTGTAGCATAAGAGAAACGGATACAATTTGGGTTTCCAAAAGCATCACCGGTTACAGTTGCTACGTTAGCTTCTCCTAAAAGATACATCGAAAGATCGTTTGCATCTTTAATTTCAGTTCCTCTTAGAGTTTTTCCGAAGAAAGAAGAAACGTCAGGGAAAACATAAAAAGCTCCTTCCGGAACGTTGATTTTTACGCCTGGGATTTCTTTTAACAATCCTACTACTAAGTCTCTGCGGGTATGGAAAGCCTTAACCATGTGGTTCAATACACTTGGATCCGCTTCTACTGCTGTAATTGTTGCACGTTGTGCTACCGAATTTGCTCCAGAAGTTACTTGTCCCTGAATTTTTACACACGCTTTTGCGATGAATTCAGGAGCTCCGATGTAACCAATTCTGTATCCTGTCATAGCGAAGGCTTTTGCAACTCCGTTTACAGTAATTGTTTTTTCTAACATTCCCGGGATAGAACCGATGCTGCAGAAAGTTCCTGAGAAATTGATGTGTTCGTAAATTTCGTCAGCAACTACGTATATGTTTGGGTGTTTTTCCAAGACTTTTGCAAGAGCTGTTAACTCTTCGCGGCTGTATACAGATCCAGATGGATTACAAGGAGAACTGAACCACATCATTTTTGTTTTTGGTGTGATGGCAGCTTCTAATTGTGCTGGTGTAATTTTAAAATCAGTATCTACAGAAGTAGGAACTTCAACAGGTACTCCACCTGAAAGTTTTACGATTTCGAAGTAAGAAACCCAGTATGGTGCTGGTAAAATAACCTCGTCACCATCGTTTAACATTACTTGTGCAATATTGTATAAAGATTGTTTTGCTCCTGTAGAAACCACGATTTGAGATGGTTTGTACTCCAATCCGTTATCTCTTTTGAATTTTTTGCAGATTGCTTCTCTCAATTCTAAATAACCCTCTACCGGAGAATAAGTACTATAGTTTTCGTCTACTGCTTTTTTAACGGCTTCTTTAATAAAATCTGGTGTATTAAAGTCCGGTTCCCCTAAACTTAAACTGATAATGTCTTTTCCCTGTGCTTTTAATTCACGCGCTAAAGCAGCCATTGCTAAGGTTTGTGATGTCGCTAAGTTGTTGATTCTGTCTGAAAGAATATGATTCATTATAAAATTTTTGAATGTCCTTAATTTCAACTTTAATTAAGGAAGGTTAATGATTAATAGTTTCTTATTTTATGCTAACTCTGGTTTTGCTCCAAGGTCTCTTAAGTGTTTGTAGTGCGCTAGTACAGCGCCTCTCATGGTTTTGAATTCATGATAAGGCAAATTGCATTCGATGGCAGTTTGTTTTACAATTTCAGCAATTTTTCCGTAGTGAATATGACTGATATTTGGAAAAATGTGGTGTTCGATCTGATGATTTAGACCTCCTGTAAACCAGTTGATTACTTTGTTTTTAGGGGCGAAATTAGCAGTTGTGTACAATTGGTGAATGGCCCAGGTATTTTCGATTTCCCCATCTTCATTCGGTACAGGGTTTGAAGTTTCTTCAACTACGTGTGCCAATTGAAAAACAATACTTAAAATTAATCCGGCTGTGTAGTGCATGACAAAGAATCCGATAACTACTTTCCACCATATAACACCTAAAATCATTGGCAAAGCCATCCAGATCAAAATGTAGATTATTTTGGTGATCACTAAAACCGTCCATAACTTGGTTGGACTTTGTGGTGCTCCGTAGGATAGTTTTCTTTTTAAATAATCCTTCATCTGTTTGAAATCGGTTGTAAGAGCCCAGTTAAACGTCAATAGACCGTATAAGAAGAAAGAGTAATAGTGTTGAAATTTATGAAAACGACGCCATTCTGCGTTTTGTGTGAAGCGGATAATTCTTCCGGCATCAAGATCTTCATCATGACCGTGAATATTGGTATAAGTATGGTGAAGTACGTTATGTTGTACCTGCCAGTTGTGCACATTTCCTGCTAATATATAAATACTTCCTCCCATGATTTTGTTGATCCATGATTTAGAAGAGTAGGAGCCGTGATTTCCGTCGTGCATCACATTCATTCCAATTCCGGCCATTCCAACTCCCATCAGGATGTTTAGCAGCAATTGCGCCCAGAAAGGCATATTAAGTGTTAGAATTAAAAAGTACGGTGTTAGAAAAACGGCAAAAAGAATAACAGCTTTTAAATGCAGCTTCCAGTTTCCTGTTTTCTGAATGTTGTTCTCTTTGAAGTAATTGTTTACTCGTGAGTTAAGTGTTCTGAAGAACTTCAGATTGTCTTGCTTAGCAAATGTAGGCGCAGTGTTATTCATAATTATTTTAAATAGGTTTCAAAGGTAATTATTATAAATTTTCAATTTGCAAAATTGAGTTAAATATTTCAATCGTAAAGTAGTACTTTTGTTAAAAAATTAGAGCAATGGATGAGATATTGAAATATTTTCCAGATTTGACCGATCTTCAAATCGAACAATTTCAAAAATTAGACTTTTTATACCACGACTGGAATGAAAAAATCAATGTGATTTCAAGAAAAGACATTGATGCCTTATATACAAAACACATTTTGCATTCGCTTGGAATTGCAAAAATTATGAAGTTTGAACCGGGAGCTACTGTTCTGGATGTTGGTACTGGTGGCGGATTTCCAGGGATTCCATTAGCCATTCTTTTTCCTGAAACCCGTTTTTATCTGATTGATGTTATTGCCAAAAAAATTAAGGTGGTGCAAGGAGTGGTAGATGCATTAGAGTTAAAAAATGTGAAAGCAGAACAAAAGCGTGCTGAGCTGGTAAAAGGCGACTTTGATTTTATTGTGAGTCGTGCCGTAACGAACATGCCTGATTTTGTTTCGTGGATAAAAGATAAAATAAAGAAACAGCATAAGCATACCTTAAAAAACGGAATTCTGTATTTAAAAGGTGGAGATCTGACCGAAGAACTGGCTTCTTTTCCTAAAGCCACTTTGTATGATTTGTCAACGATTTTTGAAGATGAATTTTTTGAAACCAAAAAAGTAGTACACCTGCCTTTGAAGTTTACGGTTTAATTCCTGAAAAAAATAACCCAATAATGACTGCCTGTTTTAGCGTCATTATTGGGTTTTGTGTTTAAATCCGTGTGTCATGATTAAGAAACTTTTCTAGACAAATGCAAAAACGGATTGGTTTTATGGTTTACGTTTTGCATGTATTTATGAAAGGCTTTTTCTGATGCTGCAATGGTATACTGAAACTTAGGGTTAAAGAAAAAATCACGGCATATTATAGGTTCATTACTAGAATCATATACTTTTTCGTCGGTTTCATCCAGATTTTCATCTTTGTAAGGGCAAGGGTACAGATGGTTTAATTGTATAATGATCGTATTGAACCATTTGTCAAAGTTTTTTCTTTTTGGCGTGATATGACGGGCAAGTAATACAAGTCCCAGAATTTCATTTTGCAAAAAGTAAGATCCTTTTCTGTATCTTACATCAATCATTCTTACGGCCATGTGGGCAGCCCACAAAGGTCCATCTATAGGGCCTGAAGCCGGTATGTCAAAATTAGTATCAAATAATAATGGATCTGTTAATTCCGGATTTTTGATCGAATACCAGAGTGCTTCAATTCGTTTTTCCGTATCGTTGATACTGGTTCTGTTCCCTACAAAACGCCAGTGTATCCATTCCAGTAATGCGGCACTAAGCCCTACCGTTGCTTTGTGATTAATACTTGACAATATTTTTTCGAGATCCTTATTTTCGTCTAAAGGGTCTAAGAATTTTTCCATCTTCTTTTTGTTCCAGATAAAATCAATAGGATGCCCGATGTGTTTTGAATTTAAAATAATCTGCGGTGCGTTTTTTAAGCTTTTCATAAGTCAATTTGGTTTGTTGGTTGATTTACTTTTTTTTGACCCTTAGGTCGGGTAATAATTGGTTATGAAGTTTGTTTTTTAGTTAAAATTTAGGTCGTTGTATGCGCAACTATAGAGCAAATTTATGTTGAGTTTTTCTTTTTTTATGTAACAGGAAGACATATAACTATCACGATAAGACAAAGTTTTTATCTTTAATAAATCCGAATAAAATTGAAAGAAAAAACTTAATTTTTAATAAATTGTCAAGATTTTTTTGTAGGTTAATACTTTTGAAAATGAATTGATATTGTTTTTGCTACAAGTTGGAAAAAATGTAAAAGAGTTGAGGTTCCTCTAAAAATTGACTTTTTGATGTTTTAGAGGTCATAATTGAGGAACAAACGTCATTCGTCCTCAGTTATCTTTCGCTGGTGTACTTTTATTTGCTCAATCTCTGTTAGAGGGATATCTTTACTACAGCATAATCACTTTTGGCTTGAGAATAATGGCAAAATTATCGACATATTGGAAAATTCAGCTCACAGGGTGGACCGCAACATCTTTGTATTGGGGTGTTTCGGCCTTCCTTGGCAGTACTTTTATGTGGACGATTGGTATAGCCGATTTTGTGCTGGATGTCTGTATCGGTATTGTATTGACACATCTGTATCGAAATTTTGCTTTAAAAAAGGGTTGGAATAAATTAAGTCTTAAAAAGCTGATTCCTAAAATCATAGGGAGTGTTTTGGTACTTTCTTTATTGTATATGTTTTTGATTGTGGGAAAACTGTATCTGGTACGATTGTTTGTTTTAAAAAGCACTTCCATTTCGTTTATTTCGTTTTTACAATCAACACAGCTGCAGGTTTTTATTACGGGTACCAGACTGATGTCTATCTGGGTGCTGGCGTATCACCTTTATCATTATTCAAGACTTGAGATAGAAACGGTAAAAGAAAATGCACGATTGTCAGTTATCGTAAAAGAAGCACAGCTAAGTAATCTGAGCGCACAGCTTAATCCGCATTTCTTTTTTAACTCATTAAATAGTATTAAGTTTTTGGTGTTAGAAGATCCGCATTCGGCGAGAAGGGCCATTGATCTTTTGTCTGAGCTGTTGCGGAATTCTTTAAACAATAATATCGGACAACTGGTACACTTAGCTGACGAAATTAATCTGGTCAGAGATTATCTGGAATTGGAAAAAATACGATTTGAAGAACGTTTGCAAGTAAAAATTGAAGTCGTTACAGCTTTATCAGAGCATTTGGTTTTACCTTTAAGTATTCAGACTCTGGTTGAAAATGCGATTAAACATGGAATTGAAAAAAGAAAAAACGGAGGCTTTGTTGCTGTAAAAGTAGAGCAGGAGAGCGATCTTGTAAAAATCAGCGTTCAAAATTCAGGGAAACTTAGTAAAGAAATTAAGGATTCTTCCGGCATCGGATTGAATAATCTGAGAGAGAGATTGCTGTTGCAGTACAAAGGAAAAGCTTCTTTTGAAATTAAAGAAATGCAGGACGAAACAGTTTTGGCAACTATTTTACTACCATCGGCATGAAAAAGATAAAAGTTATTATAGTAGACGACGAACGTCTGTCGAGAGAAGAACTCAAAAGGGCCTTACAGTCCTACGACGATTTTGTGCTTATTGGAGAAGCCGGAAATGCTGATGAAGCAAAGAGTCTGATTGAGGAAAAAATGCCTGATCTGATCTTTTTAGACATTCAGATGCCTGAGAAATCCGGGTTCGATTTGTTAGAGTCACTCGATAGTGCGCCGGCAGTATTATTTACAACAGCTTATAACGAATATGCCGTGCAGGCTTTTGAAGTAAATGCTTTAGATTATCTCATGAAACCCATCAGGGAAGAACGTTTTGCAAAAGCAATCGATAAAATAAGAAACGCTTTATCCGGAAAGCTTTCTTTAAGTGATGCTACAGCAAAAGACCGAAAAATTTTCATCAAGGATGGGGAGAAAAGATTCTTTATTCAATTGGACGAAATTTACCTGATTGAGTCGCTTGAAAATTATACCCGACTTTTTTTCAGGACAAAAAAGCGCTTCAAAGACGTTCGCTTCGTCAATGGGAAGAAATGCTGGATGAAAATGTTTTTTTTAGAATAAATCGAACTGAAATTATAAACACCAATCACATTCAGGAAGTTAATCGAACCGCTGAGGGCAGACTGGAAGTGAAATTAAAAACGGGTGAACGATTAGAAGTTTCAAACCGTCAGGCCGTGAAATTTAAAAATCTCAATGGGATTTAATTAAAAAAAGAAAAACTCATTCTTTTTAAATCGCTATAGCAAAAGAAGAGGTTACATAAAGGAAGCCGTTTTTAGAGGTACTAAAAACAGCAGGACGCAGTGTGTTGTATTTGGAATAAAATTCCGGAAAAATAAACCCCAGATTGGATACCACTGCTTCTTTTAAAATTTAAACAGAACTATTTAAAACGAACAACGCAATGAAATTAATTCTAAAATTGGTGTTTTTTACTTTTTCAATAATCAACACCTATGCGCAGCAGACAAGCGTGACAAGATCAAAGGATCTGGAAAGTGCTTATGACATTCAGGACAGTGTGATGATTAAAACCAGAGATGGTGCTTTACTATCGGCCATGGTGGTACGCAAAAAAGGAGTTTCTGCTCCCCAACCCGTGATCTATCAGCATACCATTTATGTCAGAGAGAAAGGAAGAGATCTTGCCTCCTTAAAAACGGCAGCAGACCATAATTATGTGGGTGTTATGGCCTATTCGAGAGGGAAACGATTCAGTCCTGATACCATATCGCCGTATGAAAACGAGACGACAGATACCTATGATGTTATCGACTGGATCAGTAAACAAAAATGGTGTAATGGAAGTGTAGGGATGTACGGCGGCAGTTACAATGGTTTTACACAATGGGCAGCCTGTAAAAAAATGCATCCGGCACTTAAAACGATCGTGCCCTCTGCCGCCAGCCGACCGGGAATGGGACTACCTATGGAAAATAATGTTTTCATAAACCCCAATTATGAATGGGCGTTTTATGTAGGGAACAATAAATACCTGGATACGGTGGCAGGAAACGACAGGCAGCGTTTTAGAAGAATGACTTTCAGATGGTGGGAGACAGGAGCTGCCTATAGAAAAATGGATAGTATTGACGGTGTTTCCAATAAGTTTTTCCAGAAATGGCTGGCGCATCCTTCCTTTGATGCCTATTGGCAGAAAATGGCACCGTACGGAAAAGATTTTACACACATCAATATCCCTGTTTTAATTTTTGATGGGTATTATAATGATTCGCAGAATTCAAGTTTGTATTTTGCAAGAGAACTTCAAAAGTACAATCCAAAAACACCGGTTTACGTCGTGATTGGGCCATACGGTCATTTTGGTTCCCAGACCGGAGGAGAAACTATTGTGAATGACTACAAAGTCGATTCGACAGCGATAATCAATGTGAGGAAAATAACCTATGAATGGTTTGATTATATTCTGAAAAACGGGACAAAACCGCAAATACTGAAAGACAAAATAAACTATGAAGTAATGGGAGCCAATGAATGGCGAAGCGCTCCTTCTTTGGATAAAATGGCCAATGGTTTTGTTAAATTGTATTTGACGGATCATAAGTCGGGTGATTTTTACGCGTTAGAAGATCGTAAGCCAGCGCAAAGTAAATACCTGTATCAGGAAGTTGATTTTGCCGACAGAAATACGCAAAACAATGATTACTACCCGAGCCCGGTTATCCGTAAAGAGATTGAGACCAGCAATGGGTTTACTTTTATTAGTGCACCTTTGAAAGAGCCAATGTTGGTAAACGGGTCATTTTTAGCCGAGATAAAAGCGAGTATCAATAAAAAAGATATGGATTTTGGCGTCACTTTGTATGAGGTTATGCCAAACGGGGAATATTTTCATTTGTCTTATTTCATCGCACGCGCGAGTTATGTAAAAGACAGTACAAAAAGGAATTTATTGAAACCGGGACAAATCGAAATCATGCCTTTTTCAAATACCCATTTGGTGAGTAAACAATTGAGTAAAGGAAGCCGATTACTGGTTTCGATCAATGTAAATAAAAATTCCTATGCGCAATTGAATTATGGAACAGGAAAAGAGGTCAGTGATGAAACGATTAAAGATGCAAAGGAACCCTTAAAAGTAAAATGGTATACCGATAGTTTTATACAGGTTCCAACCTGGAAATAAAAAATACCGTAAAAACAAAAGCCGAATCTTAATGAAAAGATTCGGCTTTTTTATAGGGACAAGTTTCTAACTTGAAACATGAAACATGAAACTTTGAAACATGAAACAAAATTAACCTAAGAATGGGTATCTGTAATCTTCCGGAGTTACAAACGTTTCTTTGATTGTTCTTGGAGATGCCCAACGCAATAAGTTCAATGCAGAACCTGCTTTATCGTTAGTTCCTGAAGCTCTTGCTCCACCAAATGGTTGCATTCCTACAACGGCTCCTGTTGGTTTGTCGTTGATGTAGAAGTTACCTGCAGCATTTTGCAATTTCACTGTAGCTACTTCAATAGCATAACGATCCTGGCTAAATACTGCTCCGGTTAAAGCATATTCAGAAGTAGTATCCACTAATTCTAAAGTCTCTTCCCATTTAGCATCTTCGTAAACATAAATCGTGATTACCGGTCCGAACAATTCGGTTTCCATGGTAGTATATTTTGGGTTTGTCGTTACAATAACGGTTGGCTCAATAAAGTATCCAACTGATTTATCGTAATTTCCTCCAACGATGATTTCAGCATCAGCGTCTTTTTTAGCCTGGTCGATGTAACTTGCTAATTTATCAAAAGAACCTTCGTGAATAACTGCTGTGATGAAGTTTCCAAAATCTTCCGGAGAACCTATTTTGAAAGATTTCACATCCGCAATTAATTGTTCTTTTACAGCTGGCCATAAACTTTGTGGGATATAAGCTCTTGAAGCCGCAGAACATTTTTGTCCTTGAAATTCAAATGCACCACGAACAATTCCTGTAGTCACTTGTTTTACGTTAGCGCTTGGGTGTGCAATGATAAAATCTTTACCACCAGTTTCTCCAACGATTCTTGGGTAAGTTTTGTAGTGGTGAATGTTAGCGCCAATTTTAGCCCAGATATCTTTAAATACGTGAGTTGATCCTGTAAAGTGAACTCCTGCAAAATCGCGGCTTGCCAATACAGTATCAGTAATCATTAAAGCATCACCAAAAACAACATTGATAACCCCATCAGGAACACCTGCTTCTTTGAAAATATCGATGATGATTTTTGCAGAGAAAACCTGACTGTCGCTTGGTTTCCAAACTACAACGTTACCCATCATAGCAGCACTTGCAGGAAGATTTGCAGCAATAGCAGTAAAGTTAAAAGGAGTAATTGCGTAAACAAAACCTTCAAGAGGTCTGTATTCTAAACGATTCCAGGTTGTAGAATCTGATTTTGGCTGATCTCCGTAAATCTGAGTCATAAATTCTACGTTGTAACGTAAAAAGTCAATTAACTCACAAGCAGCGTCAATTTCTGCCTGGTGGATATTTTTAGATTGACCAATCATTGTTGCAGCATTAATGCGGGCTCTGTAAGGTCCTGCAATAAGTTCAGCAGCTTTTAAGAAAATAGCAGCACGTTGTTCCCATGCCATATTTGCCCATGCTTTTCTTGATTCAAGAGCGTTGGCAATTGCTTTTTCGATATGTTGTTTTTCAGCTAAGTGATAGGTTCCTACGATATGTTTGTGATCGTGAGGAGCTGAAATTGTTCTTGTATTTCCAGTTCTGATTTCTTCGCTTCCGATGTATAACGGCACGTCGATTTTAGAGTTCCACAAAGTAGTGTAAGCTGCCTGTACTGCTGCTTTTTCTGGTGAATTAGGTGCGTATCCTTTTACCGGCTCGTTTACCGCTTTAGGTACGTGAAAGAATCCTTTTAGCATGTTATTTAAAATTAGATAATTAGACAATTTAAAGGTTAGAAGATTTGATTGTTACGAATAATCTAACGTCGCACAAAAGTACAAAGGATAAATTAATAATTTGACAAATTTGTGATTAAGATAACGATAAAAAAGGCAGTTCTTGAACCAAATATTTAGTTTAAGGCAAAAGGAGCGCACATTCTGAAAGTAGGAACAATAACTTTGAATGTTTTTGTAGTAGTAAAGTTGATCATATTAAAATGACCTTTCATGGCACCATAAGGAGACGATAATAAACAGCCTGAGCTATAGGTGTGATTTTCTCCCGGTTTTAAAACTGGTTTTTTGCCAATTACACCCTCTCCGTCAACAACTTCAAGGTCGTTTAAAGAGTCAAAAATTTCCCAGTGACGAGAAGTCAGCTGAACGGAATCTTTGCTGTGATTTTCGATTGTAACGACATAGCTAAAAGCAAAGTGAATCTTGTAGTTCTTGAAGTAAGTACCTTCAAAACTAGTCAAAACAGATATTTTTATGCCTCTTGTTATCTGAGAAACCATACTAAAGTAGTATATATGTGTGCGTTATAGTTGCAAATCTACGAAAAAAAATCTTTCCGCCTAAATCCTTAACAATGTTTTAATTTATGATGTTGATCGAGCTGGCATTTCCTTTGCCTATAACTCTTTGGTAGCGATCGTTACTTTCTCTGTAGTAAACCAGTATGGTGTATTCATTTTCAGTCTGATAAAAGTTTCCGTCGATCGCATTTTCATAATCAATCACCCCTTTTTTATCGGCAACCGTATATTGAAAAGCGGTAAAACCCTGCTTGATCACAATTGCTTTTTCAAAAATACCTTTCTCTGAATTGTAATCCATTTTAAATTCCGGAACTAAGCTGTAATTGTTGAACATTCCGCTGATATAAATGTCTTTGCTCGAAGATCTGAAAGTAGGGGCAGACAGACTGAAATATACCCAGGCATAGTCTGCTTCAATTTCATTGTTGGAAGCATTGATATTCTTCACCACAAAGTTTCCGTTTACATCCTGATTGTTCGTGTAAATTTGATTGGCTCTTGCCAGATTCGTGAACAAATAAGAATTATAAATATCGTTGCTGGTTCCTACTTTTGCAACATTGGTACTTGCGGCACGGATGTCCTTGTTCTCAAAATACAGGAACTCATTTCCGCCCCAAAACTGTGTTTCCTGATCGTATTTGTATACCATTTGATTCCCGATGGTGTACTGCGGAGGGATGTTTTTGATCGCCGTATTAAAGTTTCCATTCTGTAACAACAGAACTTTTATATTTTGCAGAGGCGTCTGAAAAACAATATCGTTAGACGATATCGAAAAATCCAGATTTTGTTTGTAATCAATATTCGCCAGGTTTCGGCTTCGTTTTACCTGAGCTGCTACTGTAGCGCGATTTTCGTATAAAATAAATTTTCTGGACAGCACCACTTCCTTATCCTCGTTTAAAATTCGGAGCATATAATTGCCCGAAATTCGAAACTGAGTGGTAAACTGATTGGGGAAAGGAAGTCGGTAATGCGAATAGATCTGAAGCGTATTAAACGAATTCGAATAATCGGTGATGCGCTGATTGTCGAAACCGCTGATATAGTCATTTTTTGGAATCTCGGTTGGTTTCCAGTTGTAATCACAGTGTATCACTTCAAAATAATAATTGGCTTCGTTGCCAAACAAATCATCAAATTGAAATTGAAACGTATCGCCTAATTCGAAAATCGGAACCACATTGCCGCCGTTCTGAACAAACGAAATGGTTTTAATATTGTAAGGAGGACTTACTTCGGTTTGTACTTCCTGAGCTGTCGCTGAAGCAAAAAATAAAAATATAAAGAGATTCTTAAACAATTTTTTCGGCATCTTATTAGGTTGTAAGATTGTAAATATAACAATTTTATAGAACCTAATAAGATGCTATTTTAGAGGTTTTGAAAACAAATGGATCAGGAACCCAGAAGATATTCCAGATTGGCTTCGATTTCGTTGCTGATATGGCTCTCTTCCAAAAGGGAATCCGACAGTAGTTTTTTGTTTTCCTGTAGTTTGATTATTTTTTCTTCTACCGTATTTTTTGAAATGAACCGAACCACATTCACCTTGTTCAACTGCCCGATACGATGTGCTCTTCCTACTCCTTGTTTTTCAGCAAAAGGATTCCACCACGGATCTAAAAACAGCACATAGGAAGCTTTGGTGATGTTCAGTCCCACACCTCCTGCCTTGAGTGAAATAAAGAATAACAACGGATTTTCATTTTCCTGAAATAATTTAACCTGTTGCTCTCTTTTTTGCGAAGGCGTTTCACCGGTAATCTCACAAAATTCTATTTTGTTTTCCTTGCACCAGCTTGTGTAAAAATTCAAATTGGTTACAAAGGAGCTAAAAATGATCACTTTTTGTTTTCCTTTCACTAAGTTTTTCAGGTAATTGGTTACGGCAATATATTTTCCGGAATCGACTTCTGAATCCTGGTCGACCATTTTGGGATGGTTGCTCAGCTGTCTTAACTTCATCAAAGTATTGATAATGCTAATCTTGTCGGGACTTGAACCGTCTGTTTTGAGTAAAAAATTACGTGCTTTTGATTTCTCTTTTTCATATAATTTTTCCTGCTCAGTATCCATGTTGCAGTAATAAATCTGCTCTGTCAATTCGGGTAAATCTTTTAAAACCTGCTCTTTGGTTCTTCTCAGGATATAAGGCTGGATGAGGTTTTTTAACTCCGCCAAACTATTTTCGTCCTGTTTTTTCTCGATCGGAGTTTTGAAATTTTCTGCAAAAAAAGCATAAGTACCCAGAATATCCGGATTTATAAACTGCATTTGCGACCAGAGATCGTCTAAGGAGTTTTCGATAGGCGTACCGCTTAAGGCAATTTTATGCCCCGTGCTGATTTTATTGATGGCCTTGAAAATCTTAGAATCCCTGTTTTTGATGTATTGGCTTTCGTCCAGAATCAAATAACGGAAGTTGTATTTTTCTAAAATTGAAATATCACGGTGAAGGATGCTGTAACTCGTAAAAATCAGATCGGTTGTTTCCAGTCGGTTCGAGAGCAACTTTCTATCGTTGCCAATGTATTGCATTTTTGAAAAATGAGGTGTAAATTTTGCGGCCTCATTGTACCAGTTAAAAACCAGTGAAGAAGGTAGTACAATCAAAGCTTTCAAGGGAGCTCTTTCGATAACAGTTTCATTTTGAAACAAATCAAAATTTGTGGTTTTGGTTGTAAAACCTAACTGTTCCTGTACGGCAACCAAAACAGCCAAAGTCTGTAATGTTTTTCCAAGCCCCATGTCATCCGCAAGACAGGCGCCCAGGTTTGAATTGAAATGCCCCAAAAGCCATTTTATTCCGTCAATCTGATAAGGTCTTAAAGTGGCTTTTAATAAATCAGACGATTGATATTCAGCCTTAGCAATTACCTCGCTTTCAATTTCCGGAATGGTGTCTAAAGCGGTAAAATTACTTTTACGCAAAAGTACATTTCCGTTTTCTGTTCGGGCTAATTTTGCGAGTGAACCATATTTACTAAGCCATTCTAAAGGAATCAGAAAGTAGTTTCCGTCAGGCAGTAAAAAGAGTCTTTCCTTGCTTTTTATGTTTGGAATGATTTCGCTAAAGTTGATGGTATAATCCCCAATAGAAATGATGATTTTAATATCAAACCAATCTTCTTTTGTTTCTTCTTTTGAAGTCGTAACCGTATGATTTTTTGTAATGATCTCTTTGCTTTCCAGTTTCAAGTTCTGGATAATAAACCCTGAATTTTCTAACTCTTCTTTGCGATCAATAACAAATTGAATATTAGAATAAGGATCATGAATTTCAGTATCTGAATTCAATCCGAATAACTCGTTTTTGATTTTTATTAAACCAATTTCCAGTAATTTATTTGTATATAAAACTTCATCAGTACTTCGTTTAAACTGAATTATTTTGGGCTCATTTGGAATGCTAAAATCGACAAATGAATGTGTTTTTTTTGTTTTACTGGCGTCAAATAAATAGCCGTTATACTCAAAATAAAGGTTGAGGTAATAACAGTTTTTAAAGAAATCATAAACAGGTTGAATCGTGCATGAAATAATTTTGTCACGACTTTCAATTTCAAAACCAGTCGCTTCAATATCGATTTTTTTGGCTATTTCAGGAATGAAATTCTTAAAATAATTGTCCACTAATTTTGAAGGTATTTCGATTGATTTTTTCTTTAAAAAAGGAGAAAGTTTTTTAGCATTAAGTTCTTTCAAACGTCCTAATTTTTTATCGATAATCAACCAGCCCGGTTCGTCCAAAAGAATATCTGTACTTTTATCCATTGGTAGAAATGTGGTTTCGTCTTCTTTTAAAGATAAAGTATAAGTAATGCCTTCGGCGTGTTTGTCAAATTGAATTTGAGGTTCAAACTCTAACGGATTTGTGTCGACTCTCCAGCGATAAAAATCCTTTTCGGCACTCATATTAGCAGAGAATGGAAATTGCTCTTTTACAATTAGATGGTAAAAGGATTCTAAGTTAAATTTTAAATGCTGACGAATGGCAAATTCAATTTTGGAATCTTTTTGTAAATCAGCAATTGTTTTAGCCGATTTGATTTTGGCGCTAAATTTCCTGAAAATAAAATCAGGCTTTAAAGAGTCACAAGCCGTCAGTATTTTTTTTGTATTGGAATCTAAATTTTCAAAAAGAACTCCAAAACTTTCAAGTACATCTGCACTCGCTTTTTTTTCTAGATATTTAATGTCATCGGTATTCTCAATGATATAGGCTGTTGGGATATATACATTCAGGTTTTTTTCAAAACTGATGTCAAAGCAAAACTGAAATGATTTTGTAGGTTCCAAGATTTAGGGATTTGGTTGGCTTATAATTTAGAGAGTGGGCAAAAAAATAAAGAGTTTTCAAAATATCAATAATTTGAAAACTCTTTTTAAATGAACTTGTATCACTTATAGGGTGAAAGAATTAGTTTTCCTGTTTAAAGCAAAGCGGAATGATTTCGCCTTTTGCCAAACAATATTTTTCTACCAGTTCAGGTGAAATTTTATGGGTATAGTCTTCTTCGATTACGATAAAACCGATACTTCTTAATTTATCAAAATAATCACGGCCGTAAATGCGCACGTGATCGTACTGGCCAAATATTCTCGCACGTTCTTTTTGATCGGTGATGGTATCGTCGGCAAAAGTAACTGCTCTGGATAAGTCCTGCGGAATTTGAAGAATCGCCATTCCGCCCGGTTTTAAAACGCGATATAATTCACGCATCGCTTTTGTGTCATCCGGAATATGCTCTAAAACGTGATTACACAAGATAACATCGTATTCATTGTCTTTAAAAGGCAAGTTACAAATGTCTGCTTTTACATCTGCCAAAGGCGAAAATAAATCAGTTGTAGTATAATCCAGGTTTTTCTGCTTGCGGAATCTTTTGTAAAAAGCCTGTTCCGGAGCAAAATGAAGTACTTTTTTTGGTGCTGTAAAAAAATCAGTTTGATCGTTTAAATACAGCCAAAGCAAACGGTGTCTCTCTAATGAAAGTGTACTTGGCGAAAGCACATTATTACGTTGTTTTCCGTATCCGTAAGGCAAAAATGATCTAAAACTTTTCCCATCAATAGGATCAGTATATTTACTTCCTTTTAAGGAAAGCGCCAAAATCGGTCGGGCAACATAACTCAAACGAATTAATAATGGACGAGGTATTGTATTTAAAACTAATTTGAATAATTTTTTCACAGGGTTTTATTCGGGGTTGAATTTTAATTATAGAACTAACGGCACTTTTCTGAATTCGTCTTCTTCATTGCTTTCGATTCCTAAAGCTTTATAGATGTATTGGAAAGTTGATAATAACTCTGGTTTTCCGTCAATTAAAGCCACGTCATGCTCGAAATGTGCACTTGGTTTTCCATCAGCGGTTGTAATAGTCCAGCCGTCTTTATGTTGTTTGATGTTTCTTGTTCCCATATTGATCATTGGCTCGATGGCCACAACCATTCCTTCTACAAACAGTTTTCCGCGGCCGCGTTTTCCGTAGTTTGGCATTTCAGGTTCTTCGTGCATTTTTTGACCTAAACCGTGTCCTACCAATTCGCGAACCACTCCGTAACCGTGAGCTTCCGTGTATTTCTGAATCGCATTTCCAACATCTTCCACGCGATTTCCGGCTTTAAATTCTTTGATTCCTACGTAAAGAGATTCTTTAGTTACTTTCAGAAGTTTTTTAACTTCAGGAGCCACTTCTCCAATTTCGAAACTATAGGCGTGATCACCGTGATATCCATTCTTGAATGCACCACAATCTACCGAAATAACATCACCGCTTTTCAGGGGCGTATTGTTCGGAATTCCGTGTACAACCTGAGAGTTAGGACTCATACATAGCGAATTCGGGAAATCATACAATCCCAAAAAACTCGGAACAGCACCGTGATCACGGATGAATTCTTCAGCTAGTTTGTCCAGGTATAATGTGGTTACTCCTTCTTTAATTTCAGAAGCAATCATTCCTAATGTTTTAGATACGATCAAAGCACTTTCGCGCATTAATTCGATTTCTTCACGTGATTTTACAATAATCATAATTTCGGATTTTCAGTTGGCAAAAGTACAAATTTTAATATTATTTTTTAGCTAAAAATTTTTCGTCACGAATTCACGAATTAAAAGGAATGACAGGCGTTTAAAAATGGGTCACGGATTCACGAATCAATATTTATGCGTAAAGTTTACAAAGAGAAATTCGTGAATTCATGGTCAAAGGATAATTAGTATCAATCACTAGTTCGCAGAAAAGCCGTAAATTAGTAAAAGTCTAAAACTACTATAATTATGGAAACGTCTATAGATCCTGAAAATATATCCAAAAAGAGAGCTTTAAATAAGATGAAACGGAATGCATTAGCGCTTTTGGGCTTTGCAGTATTTTTATTTGTGATAGCCGTTTATTTTAAGATTCCCATGCTTCAGGCTTTTAGCGAGGCCGCGATGGTGGGAGGAATTGCAGACTGGTTTG
The DNA here is from genome assembly GCF_025947345.1 of Flavobacterium sp. N502536. Lineage (NCBI taxonomy): Bacteria > Pseudomonadati > Bacteroidota > Flavobacteriia > Flavobacteriales > Flavobacteriaceae > Flavobacterium > Flavobacterium sp. N502536. The sequence goes on from NZ_CP110011.1 coordinate 2,634,657, forward strand.
CTGTGGTGGCTTTGTTTCGTCATCCACTGGGAATCCCGATTTGGCATACTGCAATTATTCCGACTAAGAAAAATGAAATTGGTGAAAACTTAGGGAATTTCGTTTCAGAAGAGTTTTTGAATCGCGAGAAACTCGAAATAAAACTGGAGGAGTTTAATTTTGCAACAAAAGCTTCCGACTGGCTTTCGCAGCAGGATAACGCCAATAAAATTGCCAGTGTGGTGGCTTTGAATATCATTCCGGGAGTTTTGAAAACGATAAAAGATGAAGATATCAAACGATTTATTCAAACTCAGTTCAAAGAGAAACTGGAGGCTGTCAATTTTGGCGATTGGGTAGCGCTGGCGTTAGAACCTTTGCAGAAAGGGAATGTGAAGGACGAGCTGCTGACCAACGTGCTGAATGTTATGAGTACAGAACTGAGCAATAATAAGGATCTGATTCGGAAAAAAGTAAAAGAGTCAACCCCGTTTCTGAGTTTTGGTTTGGCCGATAAAAGCATTACAGAAGGTGTTTTTAATGGGCTTGCTGATTTTTTAAACGAGGCAAAACATCCCGGAAGTGCGATCAGACTTAAAATAGACGAGTATGTTTATGACTTTTTAGACAAGGTAAAGAATTCAGAAGAGATGCGGGTAAAGATTAATACCATGATTCTGAGTTTTGCCGGCAAAAAAGAGGTTCAGGATTATGTTAACGGAATTTGGGATGAAATCAAAGAATCGATTTCAACTGATTTGAAAAAGGGCGATGAATCGTCGATAAAGAAAAGTATTTCGGGTTTAATTCAGGGTTTCGGAAACGGAATAAAAGAAGATGCGGTGATGATTGACAAGATCAATAATTTCATCAAGAATGATTTGCTTTCTATTCTTCTAAATAATAAAAAAGTGATAGGAGATTTAATTTCCTCTACGGTAAAAAGCTGGGACGGAAAAGAAGTTTCAGAAAAACTAGAACTGGAAATCGGTAAAGATTTGCAATACATCCGAATCAACGGGACGCTGGTAGGAGGCCTTATCGGACTCGTGATTTATGCCGTCGAGTGGACGTATCATTATCTGGTTTAGCCTGTTGGATGTGATTTATAGCTGTTCTTTTCTGGCTTATAAAGAGCTATGCTATATGTTGAAATAATCGCCACAGATTAAAAGGATTAGAAAGATTAAAAATCTGCCTAATCTGCGAGAGTGAAAGTAAGTGCACCAAATTTAATCTCAGGAGCGATCTGCTCTCATTTAAGCAAACGTTTTATCCGTTAGATCACTCCTAAGATTTAAAAAATTATTGAGGATTGGCCATGATTTTGAACAGCTCCGAGTTAGAGATGTAAAACCTGTTTTCCAAAGCGATTGAAGCCAGTTTTGCGCTAACCAGGTTGTTTTCCCTTGTATTGATAAGAAACAAAGAACTTTCTCCAAAAGAGAACAATCGTTCTTCTGAGTTTAACATGGCGGTGTTATTGTCTACTAAATCTTTGGCCAGTTTTTTTTGTTTGATCAGTGAATTGATTTCTACTTTTTGTGCCGTTATCTTGTTGGTCAGCTGCGTTCGTTCCAGAGCCAATGCAAATTCATTTTCCTGAAGTTTGTATTTGGCTAATTTCAGACTTCCGCGTTCTTTTCTAAGAAACAAAGGGAAGTAAAATTCTAAACCAATCTTGTAATCGTCAAACTTGTATTTGTCAACATATCTGGGCTCGGACAAATAGGAGTAGCCTACATTTATTTTGGGCAACAGCATATTTTGCTTCAGGTCTTTTTCAACCTTTAACATGTCTATTTTATTTTGCAGCGCATTTAATTTCGGATGGGCTTCTAAGTTTGTATCGCCTTGCAGCAGTTCGTTTGTTTTTAAAGTTTCCTGCAAGGTTGATTCAAGTGCTGTTTCGGGCACCAGCTCGTCTGAAATTTCCAACGGGATATTATTTTCCAGCCACATAAAATTCGATAATTCGAGCTTGGCTTTTGTTAGTTTTAACTTGGAATCTTCAAGGCTCAAGACTCTGTTTTTTACAATAATGCCGGCCTCAATACTGTCTATGGCGGGTTTGTCTCCCTGAGTGATGAGCGATTTAATGCCTTGCAAACGAATTTCGGCATTCTTGCTGTACATTTCGTAAAGCTTCATTTCTTCAAAATTCTTCTTCCAGTTAAAATAAGCAAGCGAGGCATCGTACAAAATGCTAACGGCCTGAAGTTTTCGTTCCGATTCGCTCAGTTTGACCTGAATTTTCGCTTTTCGTACGTCCGCCATTCTTTGGTTGATGAACAATCCCTGACCAAGCGGAACACTGATACCAAAAGAAGTTAAACCCTGATTTGGGGTAGTGTTCTCCGGATTTAGGTAAACCCCTTCGTTATTGTCGAATCCTGCTTTCAGTTCAATTCCATACCAGGTAGGGATTTTAAAACTGCTGTTCAGAATCGAATAATATTCTTTGTCTTTAAATTGTTTCTGGCTAAAATCTACTTCAATTTTCGGATCAAAACCACCACGGGCCATCATCAGATTGGCTTGTGCCTTGCTTAGTTCCAGATTAGCATTTTTAACCAATGGATGGTACTTTTTTACATATCCCAAAAACTCATTGTAGGTGAGCTCTTTGGAGAAGGGCTGCTGGCCAAAAACGGCACAGCCCAAGAAAAGAAAAGCGATAAGTATTGGTTTCATTATTTTTTTTCTTTAGTTACTTTTTGAGCGCTTTTGTAATAATTAGGAGGGAATCCGTTTAGGGTTCTCCAGATTTCAAACCAGATTGGCACAGTGTCTAACAAGGCAATCGTTTGGGCACCGGAGCCAATGCTTAATTGTTTTGGCCATTTTGTTTCGTTAGGGTCCGGAGCGATCAAAATTCGGTACTTACCATTATCGCTGATAAAGTTTTCTATCGCTACAACTGTACCTCCAAAAGTTCCGTAGGACATATCCGGCCATCCCGAAAACACAATGGTAGGCCATCCGTCAAACCAAACACGTACTTTTTCTCCTTTTCTGATCAAAGGCAGATCAATTGGGCTGATATAGGTTTCTACTGCAATATCGTAATGAGAAGGCATGATAGTTACAATTGGTGTTCCCTCTTTTATCGTTTCGCCCAAACCAGCCTGCAAAGCGCGGTTGATGTAACCGTCTTGTACCGCTTTGATGTAGTACATGCCATTACGCAAACTATAATTGGCGTATTGATTCTCGAGTTTACTCACCTGTGCTTCGGTATCAAATTTATTGCTCAGCGTTGTAAACTGGTCGCTTCTTGCTTTGGCTACTTTTTCACCGTACTCCGCCGTAATTCTGTTAATCTCCACTTTGGCGTTGATGTACTCATTTTTGCTGGTTAGGTATTTGTTTTCCTGTGTGATGATTTTAGCGTCAACATCCTGTAGTTTCAGACGTTTTTCTTCCACATCCGTAAGCGGTTTCAATCCTTCCTTGTTTAATTGTACCGAACGGTTGTATTGAGTATTAGCAATTCGCAGCTGTGTTTTTACGGCAATCAGATTGATACTGTCGCTTTTTATTTTTAAAAGTGATTGTTTGACTTTGTTTCTGGCTTGTTCCAGTTTTAGTCTTTTTTCATTTTCGATCGCCTGAATCTGCCCCGAAAGTGTAGTCACTTTTTCGCCATACGATTCCAAAGAGTTTTTCTTAGCATCTACCTGATTTTTGGTGTTTTCAACCAAATTAGGATCCATATAATCTTCCTTGATCTCAGAAATAAACAGAATCGTGTCTCCTTTTTTAACGAAATCTCCTTCCTGTACGTACCATTTTTCAATACGTCCCGAAATCACACTCTGGATCGATTGTGGCCTTTGGTTGGGTTTTAAAGTGGTTACCGCTCCCGAACCCGAAATGTTTTGTGTCCACGGCAATAAAAGCGCAATGATTCCTAAAATGGAAGATGCGATGATGATTCGGTTTAGAATTTTATAATGTGGCCTGTTGCTTAGGTTTCTTACAGTCTCGTATTGATCAAGCGGCTGTAATTTTGTTTTATTGTCAGAGATATTTAGCATGGCTTAGTTGTTTTTTTGATCCAGTATAATTTGACCGTTTTGCATTGTAATTTTTCGAGTCGATTTTGTTTGCCAATAAGGGTTTTTAGACGAAACGATAATCGTCCATTTGTTCTTTTCAGAAGTAATAAAATCGATAATTTCATTGGCAACATTTTCGTCCATTGTATCTGTCGGATCTTCGTAGAAAAGCACTTTTGGTTTGTGAATAATACTTCTGGCCAAGAGGATTTTTTGAGCATTAGAAGACGATAATTGTTTTCCTTCAGGGTGAATGTGGGTTTTCAGACCTTTAGGCAGCAATTTAATCAGTGGACTAAGCTGAACACCATCCAGTGCCCATTTGAGATCTTCGGTGCTGATCAACGGATCGTTAAAAGTGATGTTTTCTAAAATCGTCCCGTCAAATGGGGTTTCGTTGTGAATGATGCTGCCAATCTGCGAGCGATATTGTTTCAGATTTATTTTTCTAAAAGTATCATCATTGATGTAAAAAGCGCCCGAACTTTGTCTTAATAAACCGGATAATACGCGAATAAGAGTTGTTTTTCCTGAGCCATTTTCACCCTCGATGACAATTTTTTCACCTTGGTCAATTTTTAACGAAATGGAATCTAAAGCATTTGTTGGAGAATCCGGAAATTTGAATTTTAAGTTCTCTGTTTCTAAAGAGATGCTGTTGTAACAATGATCATTTAAGGAATCAGACTCGGAGTTCTCCTCTAAAGCTAGATCAGTCACCTGTCCAATTTTCTCCACAGAAGTTAAAACATCGTAGAAGCTCTCCAATCCGAGGATGATTTTTTCTACCGATGTAATCACCAGTAAAATGATGATCTCAGCAGCAACAAACTGCCCGATATTCATTTCCTGACTCAGTACCAGATAACCTCCAATTGATAGTAAACTTGCGGTAATAATAACTTTGAAAATAATCAATTGCGTAAATTGTTTTTTGATTACGCTAAAGTGTTTCTCTCTGTAGTTAAGATAACCCGCTACGATTGAATTGTTTTTTTGAAGCGCAAAATCATAATTCAGTTCATTGCGGAAGCTAAAATTATTACGGGCCATTTCCTGTAACCAGCCTGCCACTTTGTATTTGAATTTGGATTCTTTTAAACTGGTTTCTAAACCTGATTTATACGAAAATTTGAAAATAAAGTACAGAAGCAGGAACAATAAAAGTCCGAACACAATAAAGTACGGGTGGTAGAGGGAGAGTAGAATAATACCGAAAGTAATCTGAAGCAAAGCGGCAGAAAAATCGGTTAGTAATTTTGAAGTTCCTTTTTGAATCGTAAGGGTGTCAAAAAATCGGTTTGTTAGTTCCGGCGGATAAGTACCGTACAATTCTTCTGATTTTATTTTAGGCAGACGGGCTGCAAATTCAAAAGAAGCACGTACGAATATTTTTTGCTGTAAGTTTTCCGTGATACGCAATTGCATGAACGACAGCACACCAACAAGAGCCACACCACCCACTACAAGTATAATAAGTACGATCCAGGAAACACTAACTCTTCCGGATTGTATAAAAGTAATGATAGCCTGAATTCCAAGTGGAAGTGATAAGCTGACTAATCCGGCAAAAATAGCATAGAAAAAAATCTGGTAAATGTCTTTTTTGTCCAGTTCTAGTAAATGGTAAAATCTTTTTAAAGGAGTCATACTGTTTTTTTTATAATTAGCGCAAAACGTTTTCTGCAAGGTTTAGGTAAAATTGAGTGGTCGTAACCGTTTCATTACAATCGGTAATTGTTTTTAAATGATCCGTTAGAAAATGCTGATGTAAACTTCCTTCAACAATGGTTGACACCAGTGATTTGGCATACTGATAGTCGGGATTCACTTCTTTTACAATAGAAACGACCCGATTGATAACCCTTTTGTAGATGAGGAAAAAGCCTTCTTTGTTCTCCTGATCGACTTCTTTGGTATGAAGCGTTTTGGTGAATTCGGCAATGATGATTCTGTTTAAAATGGCTTCGTTGATATGTTCGGTTGAAGTATCGTCCGTGATTTTTTCGGTAACGATGGTGATGGCTTTTTTTAGTTTTTCCTGCTTGTCTGCAATATTCGTAGTCGTAAAAACCAGTTTGTATTCCATCCAGCTCCAATACCATGAAGACAGGTAGACCAATAGTTTGTGTTTGTTTTCAAAGTAACGATAAATCGAACTTTCGTTTGAGCCTATTTTTTCGCCTAATTTTTTAAATGTAAAATTATCAAAACCAATATCGTCAATTAGAAGGATGCTCTGTTCAATTATTTTTTTTCCCAACGCAGATGTTTCCGGATCTTTTACATAGATCTTTTCGTTGACTTGCATTTTTATATTTGATAGTATAATTTGCATAAAAAAATATTTTTCATGCAAAGATAATAGTATTACTATTGATTAAGAAATTTTAACTCTTATTTATGCTTTGTTTTTTAATGTACGGTATCGTTTTTATTCAGGATTGTAAATAGCAAACCCGACAGGTTTTTAAAACCTGTCGGGTTTATATTGAAGATTCAGTAAGATCGCAACTGAATACTGCGACCGAAAACTGAGACTGAATACTAAAAAACTATAACAAAGAATGGCAAGTCATCGCATTAGGCTGCTGTATGCCCATTAACTCCAGAATAGTAGGAGCAATGTCGCCCAGCACCCCATTTTGAATATTTTTCAGCTCTTTGTCTACTAAAATAATCGGCACCGGATTAGTTGTATGTGCTGTATTTGGACTTCCGTCAGGATTAATCATCGTTTCGCAATTTCCGTGATCGGCAATAACAATTGTAGTGTAATTGTTGGCAAGAGCAGCTTCGATAACCTCTTTTACGCAGGCATCTACCGCTTCGCATGCTTTAATTGCGGCACTCATGATTCCGGTATGTCCCACCATGTCACCATTGGCAAAATTAAGACAGACAAAATCTACCTCACCTTTGTTCAATTCAGGCACCAAAGCATCTTTTAATTCAAAGGCACTCATTTCCGGCTGTAAATCGTAAGTGGCTACTTTTGGAGAATTTCTCAAAATACGGGATTCTCCTTCAAATGGTGTTTCCCTTCCTCCGGAGAAGAAAAAGGTTACGTGTGGATATTTCTCTGTTTCGGCAATACGAATTTGCTTTTTACCTGCTTTCTCTAAAACCTCACCAAGAGTTTCGGTGATATTGTCTTTGTTGTAAACTACTTTTACATTTAGATATGTTTCGTCGTAGTTGGTAAGCGTTACATAATACAGGTTTAATTTGTGCATGTTTTGCTCGTGGAAGTCTTGCTGTGAAAGCGCTTCGGTAAGCTCACGGCCTCTATCGGTTCTAAAATTAAAGAAGATAACGACATCGCCTTCAACGATTGTTGCTAATGGTTTTTCCTGCTCGTCAACCATTACGATTGGTGCAATAAACTCATCGGTAACATCATGTGCATAACTGTCAAGAATACTGGCTACGGCATTTTTGGATGGAGTTCCTATACCGTTTACTACTAAATCGTAAGCCAATTTTACACGCTCCCATCGTTTGTCACGATCCATTGCGTAATAACGGCCAACGATTGATGCAATTTTTACCGGAGTATCTTTAATGTGTTCTTCTAAATCGTGAATGTATTTTGCCCCTGATTTAGGATCAACATCGCGACCATCTGTAAAAGCATGAACAAAAACATTTTCCAGGCCATATTCCTGTGAAGCATCAATTAATCCGCGTAAATGTGAGGTATGAGAGTGAACACCTCCGTCAGAAACTAATCCTAAAAAGTGAACTTTTTTATTGTTTTCTTTAGCATAAGTAAAAGCATCAATAAGTACTTGTTCTTTTGCCAGTGTTTGATGTGCTACGGCTAAGTTTATTTTGGCTAAATCCTGGTATACAATTCTTCCGGCACCAAGATTCATGTGACCTACTTCACTGTTTCCCATCTGGCCTTCAGGTAAACCAACATTTAATCCGTCGGTACGAAGTTGTGCGCTTGGGTAATTTTTGTAAAGGCTATTTATAAAAGGAACATTTGCATTGTCTATTGCAGATACTTTAGGGTCAGGAGATTTTCCCCAACCGTCTAAAATCATAAGGATAACTTTCTTGTTCATTAGTTTTTGTTTTTTACAAAGATAAGTCATTTCTAAAATCGACAAGAAAGCGCGGTGACAATTACGGTTAATAAAATGAAGCCTATTAAAAAATAATAATTTGGTTAAAGAACCCTAAAAATTTTAGAATTAATTCACGCTAGGCTCTTTTTCTGATCTTATTTTTGACAGCATTATAGTCTATAAAATATTTCACACTTACCGAAAAGATGTGTTTTAATGCCTGATTGTTGAGCAAGTCGGTTATGTTGTGTTTAAAGTCTTTGTTGATAATACGCTCAAAATTAACACCATTGTTACGGTATAAAACCGAAAGCTGGCTGCCTGGAGCAAACCACCAGGAATAGGATAAATCAGTATTCCAGGAATAAAAACTGGAGTTTTTGTTTTTCGTGTATTGCGGGTAAGGCGATAGAGTTCCGTCGTCCTGAAGTTCCAGTATGTTTTTGTTTTCGGCATACGACCAATATTGCCTCACAGCCAGATTGAGGGTCATAGCACTGTTTAAAGCATATTTTCCGTTCAGACTGTTCGAATAGGTAATGACATTCCGATTAGCAAAAACAATCGTTTCGGGAGTGTTGTCGTTGTTGTCGTCGTCAAAATCGTCGATATAACCTTTGTTGTTGTTTCTTCGCAGAAAGCTAAAAGCATAGGTAATTAAAAGCTTGTCGTTAAAGCGGTACCTTGGTCCAGCATCTACGCCGTACGCCATTCTGCCTGCTTCATCAGCAAAGATTATAAACGGATTTAAATCCAAAGCAAACTTTTTGTTGTAATTGGTCGAAACACTTCCCCAGATTTCTACTTTTCTCGGAATGATCACATAGCGGTTTTCGGCTCTTGGTTCATAGTAATCATGCGTCTGTAAAGGAAAAAGGTCGAACCCGGCGCCATAAAAATTGTTTTTTAAAGTAGAAAGATTGACTTCTGCACTAATCCTGTTTTCCTGTACTTTTCCGGATTCTTTATTAAACTCGGTGTACATATCATAGTCTACTTTGAAAGTATTAAAGAGTTTTGTGGGGTTTAGGATGCGATAATTTCCGTTTCCGTAAAAATTGTAATAGTTGGTATAAAAATTAATCCCCAAATCGTTAGGATCAAAATCCTTGGAAACATAGTCTGAACCAATACTGTAACGATAGTTTCCGCTGGTTTCGGCAAAACGAATGGTGCTGAACAGGCCGCTTTTGTCTTCGGTATCATTAATCAGGCTGTACTTTACATTACCGGATAAACTGTAAGTGTTGGCTTTTGTTCTTAAATCCCAGGCTAGTCCCGTCACATTCGCATCCCTGTAATGACCGTTTCGGGTAACGTTTGTGTTGATAAGAGTAACGGAAGAATTTTTGCGGAATCGCTGATCCAGAACCAAAACATTATAATTGGTCAGCGGTTCAGCTACTTCGCGTCTGGTTTCGCCCGAAAGAGTGTCTTTTATAGTGGCAAAAGTTTTTTCGGTAACGGCATTTAAAATACCAATTCCCAATCCATTTTTGGTTCTTCCCGAGATTTTTAAAGCATTGATGAGGTTCACATTCTGAACTTCTTCAATTATTTTTTCATTGTCTTTTAAAGTAATTTCTATGGAGGGCTTACCTCCAATTCTTCGGGAGTAAAACATCTTGCCTTTGTTGAACAAGTCGGTTCCTTCTGTAAAAAAGGCTCTGTTTTCGTTAAATTGCTGTTCAAACGGTCCCAGGTTTAAAATCTGATCGTCGTATTTGGTTTGTCCAAAATCCGGAATTAAAATGGCGTCAAGCGTAAAAGCATCGTTTATTCCGTACTTAATATCCATTCCTCCTTTTAAAGTAGCAAATGTCTTCTGACCGTCGGAGGCATTTAAATAATAAGAAGCATAAGGCATAAAAAACAATCGGGTAGGAGGTGTGATGTTGACGATTCCTTCCAGATTACCATTTTGCTGCGTAAACGTTCCTATTTTGGTATCGATCAAATTCCAGGTGTATTTTTTACGCTCCCGTCTGATCTCCCGGAAAAAGTTAATGCCCCAGGTTTGTTTGTCTCCGCCTGGAAAACGTAAGGCAGCGTACGGAATTTTTATTTCTACAGCCCATCCTTTATCATTTAAAACCGCTTTGCTGATCCATACCGCATCCCACGAATAATCTTCGCCATTGGCATCTGTCATAATACAGTCACCCTGAACATCAGCTGCCGAAACAAAGAACTCAAAATTTTGCTGACCGTCATTAAAACCATTGATAAAGACCCCAAACATATCGGCTGTTCCGAAATTGTCGCGCTGTGAAATCTCTTTTAAAACCTTAGCGGGGTCATCATACAGCATTGCAGCGACATAGATTGCATCATTGTTGTACAGTACTCTGACCTCGGTTTTTTGATTGTCGGGAATAGGTTTACCGTTATCGGGTTGATACATTACAAAATCTGTAGCAGGCGGAACATTTTTCCATACAGTTTCGTCAAGTTTTCCATCAATTAAAATGTTTTCCTTAATCAATTGAGCCTGCAGTGTTTTCTTTTGAGCATAACCCCAAAAAGAAAAGAAAAGAAAGCTGATAAAAACTAATTTTTTCATGTGGTTTTAAGAATCGAAAAATGAATACAGCGGCTTTTGTTAATAGACACGATTGTTTTTAAAATGTTACAGTTTTAATTGAAATAAATGAATTTTCTGTCTTTTTTGCAAGAAAAGTACGTAAAACCGCTTTTATTCTTATCATTGGGTAAACCTCCTACAAAAATATTTGTTTTTTGCTCGAAATGCTAATTTATTACTTTGATTCTGTTAAAGTTTCAACAAAATAGGGCTGATTTACCCACTTAAATTTTGACAGGTACATTTTTTTTATACTTTTGCCAAACCCCAAACTTTGTTTAACCTAAAGAAATTCAATGATTTACAAGATTTATCCGTTACTGGTGTTTTTGCTGTTGTCTTTTGGTAAAGATTCAAACAACACCAATGAAGTTAAAAAAGCGACTGTGAAAGCAATCGCTAAAGTTGAAACGCTTACTGTTGATTCTAAAATTGAAAGTATCTACAATACTTTAAATCCGAATCATTTTTCACTCCCGGAACTCAGAACTTTTTCTGAGGCGCTGAAGGGTTTTTACCTCTTAAAAGAAAGGGGTGTAATCCAAAAAGATATCCTGACACTTATCGATTTTAGTTTGTCTTCAAACACAAAACGTTTGTGGGTAATCGATCTGGCAACCAACACTGTTTTATTCAATTCTTTAGTGGCTCACGGCAGAAATACCGGAGAAGAATTTGCGTCTAATTTTTCAAATTCAAACTCCTCTTTCAAAAGCAGCTTAGGATTTTATGCAACAGGCGAAGTGTATCAGGGAAAACACGGTACTTCTTTGCGCCTGGACGGACTGGAGAATGGAGTTAATGACAACGCCCGCGAAAGGGGAGTTGTAATGCATGGTGCCGATTATGTTTCGGAATCGTTCATCAGAAACAACAAACGATTGGGAAGAAGCCAGGGATGTCCGGCAATTCCAATGGCGATGACCAAAGAAATCATCGAAATCATAAAAAACAAATCACTTTTGTATATCTATCATCCATCCAGAAGTTTCACGATGGAAGAAAGGCTAATTTCTTAGCTTAGCGTACAAATCTGAATCTAAATTATAAATGTCAGCTCTGAAAATGAGCTGATTTTTTTTGCTCCATGCCGTCCAGTACCATTGGTATAAGGCGTATTTTTTTGTAATTCGAACACTAGTCGTCTTCTTGGAAGCGATGATCGTGTCAATTCTTTCTTTAGGCCAATCTGTAGAAGTAGAATCACCCAAAATATGCTGCGCCAGTTCTAACGGATTTTCTACACGAACGCATCCCGAACTTAAAGAACGGTTGCTTCTTCCAAAATTATTGCGATGGTTGGTATCATGCAGGTAAACACTATGGTTGTTTGGAAATAAAATTTTCATTAAACCCAGAGCATTGTTGTAACCGGGACTTTGAACATAACGGTAATTTCCGGGTTTGTTTTCGTTCCAGGAATTGGGTGGGATTACGTTTCCGGCGGTATCGTAAATCGTAATGTTTTTATTGGTTAAATAATTGCGATTGCGCTTCATTGCCGGAACCACATCTTCTTTTAAAATCGTTGGCGGTACCGTCCAGGTCGGGTTAAAAACGACCGTTCTTAATTTCGAAGTGATAATAGGAGTTTTTCGTTTACTTGTTCCTACTACAATATTACGGACTAAAGTGGTGTCCTGGCTTTCGACAACATGCAAGCTGTAGTCGGGAATGTTGATAATAAAGTAATTTTCGGCTAAATCAGTAGTGTACCATCTCCAGCGTTCTAAATTGGCAATGATCTGTTTTTTTCTTTTTTCTTTAGAAAAGTTTAAAGCGTTTATGGTTCCTACACCAATAACTCCATCAGCAGCCAGGCCGTGTCTTTCCTGAAATTTTTTAATCGATTCAAAAGTTTTTTGATCGTAAATAGACGTAAGACTGTCTTTTCCGGTCATGTCTTTCCAGTACAAAAGCCTTTTCTTGATGTTAATTAAAGCGGTATTGGTGTCGTTTAAGACAATTTTATTGGCTGATTCAATAGTTTGGATGTCGTCATCAGGGAAAGTATCGATGATTTCGAGTGCTTTCAACAGCTGTTTGTAAGGAGATGCCTTTGACTGAATACCGTCAACAATACTGTCCAGTTTGTTTTTATTGAAAGCTTTTATCAGTACATTGTTTACATCAAATGTTTTTTCTTCTAAATCCCAGTCGGTGTAGAGCTTTTTAGGATCAAGTTTTCCTTTATAAAGATGGTTGAGGTATTTTTCAAAATTATAAGTAAGCAAAATGTCATAGGTGGCCAGATCGGTATCACTTAATGTACTGATCTTGCTTTCGAACTTTTTTAGCCTCGAAGCTTTGTAATCTTCAGGATCCAGACCTAATTGTTCGGCATTTGTCAATTGCGATAATACATAGGTTCTTTTTTTCAGGTTCCCCCAAACAGTAGTGTTCTCTGAAGAGTTGTAGAACTGTTTAAGCGTCTCGCTTTTAAAAGTGCCAATAAAAGCGGTGTCAATGGTTACCTTTCTTTCATCAGTAAGTATAATGGCCGGAGTCGCTTTTTTAACTACGGGAATAATTTTTGGAGCGTCTTTTTTGCAGCCAACAAACAGGTATATTACTAATAAGAAGTAAAAATTCTTCATTCGATATTCTTTTAAACGTAAAATTATCCTCGCCAGTGTTTTTCAAGTTGAACAGAATTGTCTGGGGAATGACGCTTCGCTCTTTTGTAAAATGTACAGTAGCGGTTTTGGTATTAAATCAAATCGGCTTGGTTGGCATTGCAGTAGGTTTTGCAATGTTTGATGAAAGCCTTTTCAAATTCTTTTTTCTATAAGGGCTTTTTTGAAATAATCCTTGAATCGGAATTTGATTTTTTCGGCAAATATAGCTTTGATTTTTTCAAAAAATGAAATAATTCTTATTAAATTTTTATTACGAAATAATGTACTGGGTGAAGTATTTCTAAATTCCAAGTTTCAAGTTTCAAATTCCACATCTGACATTCCACATCTGACATTTCACATCTGACATTTCACATCTGACATTTCACATCTGACATTTCACATCTGACATTCCACATCTGACATTCCACAATTTTCACATTTTCACTTTCCGCAAACCGGGATGTTCAATCAAATTTCCATTAATTACCCCCAATAGGTTATAAAATGAGTCCTGTTGACAGGCTGTTTTTTTAATTTTCTCTATCAAAGATACGATTTTCGGCTGATTTTTCTTTTCTGAAAATGGAGTGAAGGACAATATGAGTTTCTTTTGAGGCTATTTTGGCTGAGCTACCCAAAAATAAGGGAAAATAATTGAGGTTATAACTTTTTAATTTTAAATAAGTTATCGAAAAATGTGAATTTTTATTGATTTTTTTTGCCGAAAAGCTTGCTTTTAACTGAACTTATGTTCTATATTTGCACCACAGTAATGCGAAAGTAGCTCAGTTGGTAGAGCTCCAGCCTTCCAAGCTGGTTGTCGCGAGTTCGAGCCTCGTCTTTCGCTCTAAAAAAACCGAGATTTAATCGTTTCGGTTTTTTTAACAAAGCTAAATAATTTTTTATTTTTATTTTTTTTAATGATTTAAATTATTTATATTTGCACCCTGTAAATGCGAAAGTAGCTCAGTTGGTAGAGCTCCAGCCTTCCAAGCTGGTTGTCGCGAGTTCGAGCCTCGTCTTTCGCTCTTTAAAAATCCTCAAACATTTGTTTGGGGATTTTTTGTTTTTAGTCATAATTGGTCCGCACAAAAAAACAATACGCGGATTATACTGATTCGTTTTACGAAAACGCGGATCAGTGCGGATTTTTTATATTATCCGTATGAGGATAACTTGTATTCTTTTGGAGAATCCGTTTTTATCAGCGTTTTAGTGGAGCAAATCCGCGTTATCTGTGTTTTTTTTAATCAGATTCAAAAGGGAAAAAACAAACTCCAGATCTTTATATCTAATTGCTTAAAAAATTGGAATTTGGAATTTAAAAGATTGGGATTTAAGATCTGTGGAATTTCTTGTGCTCTTCATAGTTGAAAAATCAATACGCGGATTATACTGATTCGCCAGGCGAAAGCGCGGATCGACACAGATTTTTTATATTATCCGTTTTTATCAGTGTTTTCGTGAAACGAATCCGCGTTATCTGCGTTCTTTTTGGGTTAGGTAAGGAGAAAAAAAATCCAAATCCCAAATCTTTCTATCTAATTGATTAAAAAATTGGAATTTGGAATTTAAAAAAATTGGGATTTATAAAGCTTGAATTTTTACTTCAGATTGCTTAAATCACTTTCTGTTTCTAATTCTGTTGGAACTTCGTTTTGTAGAAACAAACGAGCCTGCAGGTTTCCTTTTAAGGTAATTTTGTCGCCTTTAACTTCCAGCCAGCTGCCTTCTCGTAAGCCTAAAACCGGAATTGCATTAAAGGCATGAAACTCTTTAATTCGCGTTTCTCTTGTTTCTCCCATGTGTTTCGATTGCAGGTCCGGGTCTAAGTAATGCGGGTTTAGATTGAAAGGGATTAAACCCAGTGTTTGAAAACTTGGCGGATAAATGATTGGCATATCATTAGTGGTTTGCATAGACAGACCGCAAATATTACTTCCGGCACTAGTTCCTAAATAAGGTGTTCCGTTTTTTACAGTTTCAGAAAGAAGCTGCATAATATTGTGTTTGTACAATTGGGTTACCAGTAAAAAAGTATTTCCTCCTCCGGTAAATATTCCTTCTGCATTTTTCAGGGCATCTTCTGCACTTTCAAATTCGTGAATTCCTTTAACAGAAATGTTGATTGAGGTAAAAGCTTCTGAAACCTTTGCGGTATAATCATCATGTGAGATGCCTCCGGGACGGGCAAACGGAATAAATAAGATGCTGGTACAGTTTTTGAAATGAGATTGTAAAGTAGGGAGTAAATACTCTAAATAGCTGCCTTCGTGAAGGGTAGAAGTGCTGGCAATGATAATGCTTTTCATATAATTTAAACTCAGGTTGAACCGGTTAAAGATATTAAAAACTCTCTCTTTACAGCCTCTTCGTTGAGTTTAATTAACATATTTTTACCAACTCCTTAGTATTAAATTTGGAGAACATTAAGATATTTTTACAGCTTTAAGAAAAACGCTAAAAAATTGTTATCGATGCATAAGGTTCTCTGTTTTTTGGTTATTGTTTTAGG
Source organism: Flavobacterium sp. N502536 (assembly GCF_025947345.1). Taxonomy (NCBI): domain Bacteria; kingdom Pseudomonadati; phylum Bacteroidota; class Flavobacteriia; order Flavobacteriales; family Flavobacteriaceae; genus Flavobacterium; species Flavobacterium sp. N502536. The sequence continues at coordinate 2,650,493 of NZ_CP110011.1, forward strand.
GCAAACCGGTTGGTCTCAGGCTCAGGACAAGGCTGTTTTAAACGGAAGGATAACTTCTAATGCCACTGATTTGGAAGGAGTTTATGTCATCAATGCCCGGACAGAGGTAATGACAACAACAACTGCTTCGGGAGCGTTTTCAATAGCTGCCAAGGCGGGCGATGAGCTTGTTTTTTCATCTGTATTATTCAGGGAAAACAGGGTGGTGTTAACGGCAGAAAACTTTTCGGATATCAATTTTACGGTGAAACTCAATATGGTGATGCATCAGTTGCAGGAAGTTATCGTGAAAAATTACAGTAATGTCAATGCTGTTTCTTTGGGAATTATTCCTGCTGGGCAAAAATCATATACGGCAGCCGAACGAAAATTGCGTACGGCTACCGATTTAAATGCGACGGCAAGCGCAGGAGGTATGGTGGGAGCTTCTGTTTCTGCTGATCCTTTATTGAATTTCTTTTCAGGACGTACCGCCATGCTTAAAAAAGAAGCAGTGGTAGAGAAAAAAGAGGCTTTTATGAAGCTTTTAGAAAAAATGTTTACACTCGAGCATTTTGTGGATCGCTTGAAAATTCCTCTGGAATATGTAAAAGGATTCGAATATTACGCAGTAGATAATGATAAGTTCACGGTGATTCTGAACTCTAAAAACAAAACTTCTACTGAGTTTTTATTGGGAGAATTGGCTGTTAAGTATAAAGAAATAATTGCAAGTGAAAATAAATAAAATCATATACATTGCCCTGCTGCTGTTGGTTCAGTTGGGTTTTACGCAGAATAAAACTTCGAAAGAAATTTTTGGACAAATTTTCGAGCAGTCTACTTCGGTTGACGCGGTAAATATTATTAATAACGCGACCCAGGTAACGGCAGTTTCAGATGCAAACGGGATGTTTTCGATTGTGGTAAAAGAAGGAGATGTTTTGGTGTTTTCGGCTGTAAATCTGGAGGGGTATAAAAGAAGGATTACAGCGGAAGATATGAATTCGGCTTTGCTTCGCATTAAAATGACAGCCAAAGAGGTAGAGCTTAAAGAGGTAGTGGTGAATGAGAATGCTAATATTACGGCTGAAAATTTAGGGATAATTCCATACGGGCAAAAAAAATATACGGCCGCAGAGCGAAAAGTGTATACGGCAACTTCTACTTCGGTAGACAAATTACTCAATAAGATTTCCGGACGAACTGCAATGCTTAAAAAGGAAGTTAATGTCGAAAAGAAAGAGATGCTTTTTAGGAAAATGGAATATCTTTTTGAGGAAAATTATTATACGGATCGATTGAAAATTCCTGTAGCAGATATTAAAGGATTTCAATTATATTGTGTAGATGATGCTGAATTTGCCGTATCTTTGGATACTAAAAACAAAACAATGAGTATGTTTTTATTAACCGATCTAGCCCGAAAATATCTAATAATTCTCGAAAATGAAAAATAGCCTAACTGTATTACTTATAAGCCTGGTTTGTCAAATTGCACTGGGACAAAACTCAAGAAAACCATTGCACGGACAAGTTACAAACAAATCGCTTGCCATTGAAAGCGGTTATGTAATGAATGTAAATGCCAATGTCAGAACCTTTATCGGTTCAGGCGGATTGTTTGATATCATGGCAAAACCCAAAGACACCTTGTTGTTTACAGGATTGGCGTTTCAATCTAAAAAAATTGTGCTGACGGAAAAAGATTGTGCCGAAATTTTGCTTTCCGTGCCTTTAAATCTGATAAGCAATGAGCTGAAAGAAGTTTTGGTGCATAAAGATCTTAAAGTGAAAGCACTTGGGGGAGGTTCGCAGAAATATGCTGACATGCAATTTGAGGATGATAAACAGTCTACAGCCAAAAATATCACAATGTATTCCGATCAGACTATTAAGTACGGAATGGATTTCGTTAGAATTTTTAAAGATGTTAAAAAGCTGCTCTCTAAAAATGAGGACGTAAAAGAAGAAGTTATAACCGATATGGCTTTTATCGAATATTCAAGATCCAATTTTAAAACAAATTTCTTCACAGGTACGCTGGGATTAAAAGAAGATGAAATTGAATTGTTTTTAATGTATTGCTCAAATGATCCGGAATCAAGAAAACATCTTGAGCCTGAGCAGAAATTTGAATTGATTGATTTCTTAGTCAATAAAAACAAAGAATTTAAAAAAGTGAAAGTTTCGCAGTAATGAAAAATAAAGTAATCTATCCTTTACTTAGCATCTTGTTTTTGTCGCTTACTGCTTTTGCATTTCATAAGTTTTATGTGGGCGTTTTTCAGGTCAATTATGCGGCTGAAAAAAAGATGATTCAGATTACTTCCCGTATTTTTATTGACGACCTGAATAATGGTATGGAGAAAAAATACCATAAAAAAACATTTGTAGGAACCGATAAAGAAACCGAGGCGGATGTAGAGTTGTTGAAAAGATACCTTTCAGAAAACTTTAGCATTAAAATAAACGGTCAGTCAAAGCCTATTACTTTTCTGTCTAAAGAAGTAGAAGCCAGCGATGTTTTGGTGTGTTATTCCCGTATAAAAGACATTGATAAATTCAAAACCATTGAGATTTCAAACACGATTTTGGTGGATTGGAATGCTGAGCAACAGAACATTACGCACATTACGGCATTTGGCAGTAAGAAAAGTGTTCTGTTTACAGAATCTTCGAGGAAAGAATTGTTAAAGTACTAGATAATATATAAAATTATTATTTTAAATTGTTATTTTCACACCCTGACAAAATTACCATTAAAATTTTATGAAAAAACTTTCATTATTGTTGATTTTTCCTGCGATGCTTATCGCTCAGGACAAAACAGTTGCTCCAAAGCAGCAAGGGAAGTACGATACGAACAAATTCAGCCAGATGTACGATCTGTTAGCTACTCCAAATATGTTTCGTACGGCTTCGGGAGCACCGGGTCCGGCCTATTACCAACAGCAGGCAGACTATAAAATTGATATTGAATTAGACGATAAAAAATCAAGAATAGATGGTTCTGAAGTAATAACCTATTCTAATAATTCTCCTGATGTTCTGGAGTATTTATGGATACAGTTAGATCAAAATCAGGCCAAAGCAAACGGTCAGACCTCTTTGGCGGAAAGTGAAAAAATCAATCCTGTTTTGCCTTTGGATGGGTTTTCAAGCAAATATTTGAAAAAAGACTTAGAGCGTGGTTTTAATATCGTGGAGGTAAAAGACGTAAAAGGAAATCCAATGTCGTATACCATCAATGAAACGATGATGCGTATTAACCTGGCAACCCCGCTAAAACCGGGGGAGAAAATTTCACTGGCGATCAAATGGTGGTACAACGTTAATAACTATAGAAAAGAAGGCGGCGGACGCTCCGGTTATGAGTCATTTGACAAGGACGGAAATAAATTATATGTAATTGCTCAGTTTTATCCAAGAATGGCCGTTTACAATGATGTAGAAGGCTGGCAGAACATGCAGTTTTGGGGAAGCGGAGAATTTGCACTGCCTTTCGGTAATTTTGATGTAAACATTACAGTTCCTGCTGATCATATCATTGATGCTACGGGAGAATTGACAAACAGAGCCGAAGTTTTCACAGCAGAGCAGGTAAAACGTTACGAATTGGCTCAGAAATCATTTGACAAACCTGTTGTAATTGTAACACAAGCCGAGGCTGAGGCAGCAGAAAAAGGTTTTTCGGAAAAGAAAAAAACATGGAGATTTAGTGCGAAAAATGTACGTGATTTCGGAATTGCTTCTTCAAGAAAATTCATTTACGATGCAATGGCTGTAAAAATAGGAAACAGAGTCGTGATGGCGGAGTCTGTTTATCCAAAAGAGGCAAACCCTTTGTGGGGAGAAACTTCTACAATGGTGGTAGCACACACTCTAAAAAGTTACTCAGCACACACCTTTGATTATCCTTATCCAAAAGCAGTATCTGTTTCGGCAGAAGATCAGGGGATGGAGTATCCAATGATTTGCTGGAATTATGGTCGTCCGGATGAAAATGGAGTGACCAGCAAAGAGGTTAAAAACGGAATGATTGGTGTTGTGATTCACGAAGTGGGGCATACCTTTTTTCCAATGATTGTAAACTCAGACGAACGTCAATGGAGCTGGATGGATGAAGGATTGAACTCGTTTTTACAATACATGGCAGAACAAGAGCGTGATCCGAGCTTTCCTTCACGACGTGGTCCGGCAAAAAATATTGTTCCTTATATGAGTGGAGATCAGAAATTTTTAGAGCCTATTATGTCTAACTCTGAAACCATTCATCAATTTGGAAATAACGCTTATGGAAAACCGGCAACGGGTCTTAATATTTTAAGAGAAGTTGTAATGGGAAGAGAATTGTTTGACTATGCTTTTAAAACATATGCCAACAGATGGAAGTTTAAGCATCCAACCCCAGAAGATTTCTTCAGAACTATGGAGGACGCTTCGGCAGTTGATTTAGACTGGTTTTTTAGAGGATGGTTTTATTCTACAGATTTTGTAGATATCGGAATCAAAGAAGTAAAACAATATTATGTTTCTGAAACTCCAACAGCAGATATTAAAGACATTAAAGTTAGAAAAGGACGTTTTGGATTTGATAAAGGACCTTTTGTGTATTTAGTTGCCGGTGATAATGCTGAAGTAAGCGCTTCAAGCAAAAAAGCTTTGAAAGTACAAGATGTAAAACTATTGTCAGATTACGTTAGTCAGACTTTTACGGCAGAGGAAAAAGCCAGCCTGAAATCGCCTAAATACTTTTATGAAGTAGAGTTTAGTAAGCCGGGTGGAATGATTATGCCAATTTTGGTTGAGATTACTTACGAAGACGGTTCAAAAGAGAATTTCCAGTATCCGGCTCAAATTTGGAGAAAGAATAATGATACTGCCAAGAAAGTGTATGCCACTGAAAAAGCAATCAAAAGCATTCAGATAGATCCGAAATTAATGACCGCCGATATTGATGTAACCAACAATAGCTGGCCGAAAGTAGAAGAAAAATCAAAATTTGATTAAGAATAAGCTTAAAAAAAGGCTGTCTCATTTTTGAGACAGCCTTTTTTTTATAAATTAAAATCTTTCACAAAGGAACTGTTTTCTTTTGTCTGAAATTGCTCCGGCGAAGCAAAACGTTTACAGGATATGTAATTTATCGGTATCCAAAAGCTCCAGCGGAGCGGAAATCTTTATAAACGATTTCTTTTTTTAAGTAAATTTTAAAACGGTCCGTTGCAAAATTTAATATCTTTGTGACACACAAAAATAAAAGATATGTTTGGTATAGGAGGAGGAGAATTAGTTTTTATACTGTTTATAGTACTAATGCTTTTTGGTTCAGATAAAGTGCCTGAAATCGCCCGTACAATGGGTAAAGCGATGGCGCAATTAAAAAATGCAACTAACGATATTAAAAGCGAAATTCAAAAGGGAGCTGAGGCTAATGGTCTTGATTCAAGATCACTTACAGATATAACAGGGAATATCAATGCACAGATTAATGATGCCAAGAGTAATCTGATGGGAGACTCTGCTAATTTATTAGGAGATACCGCTACAGAAATAGACAAAGTAAAAGAAGACATTGATTTAATCTCAGGACCTGTAAAACGCCAAAGATAATATGCTTGAAAAAATACAAAAATTAGACACCGAACTATTGGTGTATCTTAACGGTTTAGGTTCTGAAACATACGACAAACTTTGGCTGATTATTACCAGTCAATTGAATTGGACTCCTCTTTTTCTGTTGTTCTTTTACGTGATTTATAAAAAGTTGGGAGGCAAACAAACCTTATATTTACTGCTTTTTATAGCGGTTCTGATCACATTTACAGATCAGGTTACCAATTTGGTAAAATACACCGTTCAGCGATTGCGACCATGTAATAATCCTGAGATTAACACCATTATTCGTGTGGTACAGACTCGACAATCATTTAGTTTTTTCTCTGGTCATGCAGCCAATACTATGGCAGTAGCTACTTTTTTATACTTCATTTTACGAGATCGTATTAAATATTTGGGGTTCATCTTTTTATGGCCCTTGATTTTCGCTTATAGCCGAATCTACCTGGGATTGCATTATCCGGGAGACATCCTGACTGGTTATTTCGTTGGAGCGCTTTTCGGATCCTTACTTTATTTGGTATACCGTAGGTTGAAACCACAATATTTTCCGGGGTAGTTTTTTTTGGAGGTTCTGAGGGGCTAAGATACTAAGGTTCTAAGTTTTTTTTTCGAGAAAACTTAGAACCTTATTTGTTTAGTGTTTTAATTATTGTGTTGAATTGTCTCTGATAGAATATAATTGAAGGTTCTGAGGCGCTAAGGGTCTAAGTTTTTTTCTTGATTTGTCTCCAGCTTTAGCTGGAGAAATATATTTTTAGAAATACAAAAAGGCTTTAGCCGAATTAAACTGCATTTAATTCGGCTAAAGCCTTTTCTTTAATCCTAATTTTATACTTCAGCTAAAGCTGAAGGCAAGTCATCAATCAGCCAGAAAAAAACTTAGAACCTTAGTATCTCAGAACCTTAGCACCTCCTCTAAAGCACTCTACTAACCGTCAACCCATCACGAATAGGCAATAAAACTGTTTCGACTCTTGGATCATTTTTCAGGAGTAAATTGTACTCTAAAAGCACTTTGGTGCTAATGTCATTCGGATGAACCGGTTCCAGTATTTTTCCACTCCATAAAACATTATCGGATAAAATAATACCGCCTTTGTTCATCTTCGGAACAATCATTTCCCAATAATTCAGGTAGTTTTCTTTATCGGCATCAATAAAAACCAAATCAAACTTAACATCCAGAGTCGGAATGATGGTGATAGCTTCGCCTAAATGCTGGAAAATTTGTTTTCCCCAGGGAGATGCGTCAAAGTATTTACGTTGAAAATCTACTAATTCTTCTTTGATGTCAATGGTATGAAGTTGCCCGTTTTCCTGCATTCCTTCACACAAACACAAAGCGGCATAGCCGGTATAAGTGCCAATTTCAAGAATATTCACAGGACGAATCAATTTAGATAACATGCTTAACACACGGCCCTGAAAATGTCCGCTAAGCATTCTTGGCAGCAGTATTTTCTGGTACGTTTCTTTGTTAAGTTTTGCTAATAATTCCGGTTCATTCTCAGAATGTTGTTCGATATAATCTTCGAGGTCTTGTGAAATAAAATGCATCGTGTAGTATCTTCTAAATTTGAGTGTAAAAATACAAAAATATCGGTTCGCTTTTGGGTATAAAAAAACCATTCGTTGTTAGCGAATGGTTTCGTTTTAGAATCAGAAGGGACTATTTTTTCAAAGCGTCTTTAACTTCTTTGGCAGTTTTAACAGTTCCGTCTTTAGCTGCTTTGGCTGCATTTTCTACTTTTTCAGCGCCTTTTTTAGTCGCGTCTTTTACATCTTCAGCTGCTTTTTTTGTAGCATCTTTCACGTCTTCGGCAGCATTTTCAGTTTTGCTTACAGCACTGTCTTTTACTTCTTCAATATCTGTTGTTAAAGAGTCAACCTTGTTGCCAAGAGTTAATTCTTCTTCTGCAGGTTTTGGTTCTTTCTTTTCGCAAGATTGAACACCGAATGCTAATAAAGCGATAACAGCCAGACTTAAGATTTGTTTTTTCATAATGAATTGATTTTTTAGATTGATAAAATTTAAAGGTTATAAAGCTGAAAAATAAAGATACACATTTTAAAATTGCTGAGCTCTTTGTAAGATTATTTTCCTTTTGAGTCCAAGACAATTCTCGTGCCAAAAATTTAAGTTTTGAAAAGTTGCACTCGTTTTTTTAAGGAAGTTTACTTTTAGAAGAGAAGCATATGCTGCTGTTCCTTTAATTCTAATCGATGGCCTTTAAATTATTGTTTGATCAACTCGTTGGTGAGTAATTCATAAAAAAAAGATTTAACACATAGCAACATAGGTTTTTGGGGCAAAAAAGGGAATGAAAAGTATATTTCTTTCACATAAAAGAAGTAGGTGTATTTTAAATAAAGAGAAATACTTTTTTAGGGATGCAGAACATATGTTGTTATGTGTTAAAATGGATTACACTGAACGGCTTACTTAACCACTAAAACATTTTCATTTTTTACATAATCAGTTAAAGTAATATTGAAAAGCACGGTTATTTCTTTACCGGCTCTAACAACTCCAAGAGCCGCTGATGGGGTTGTCATTTCAAAATCAGCAAAAGTCATTCGGTTGGATCCTTGTAATGTAAAAGTGTCATTGTTGTAGGTTGTTATTCTTACCTGGGTTCTGTAATCCTTACTCACGCCAGCGATGGTATAGGTTCCGGTAAGAATCCAGGTTGATTCGTTTACTTTCTCGGCAGCTTTTAAGACATACTTGATGTTTTTGTATGTTTTTGTTTCGAGCGTTGTATAAGCCACATCATCCATACTGCCTTTGCTGCTTTTTATGCTTTCTGCTAATAAGGAAACTGTTAGATTTTTAATATCTGTTATTTTCGAATCGGTAACAGTCAGGTAAGCGCTGCCGGATGCTTCTGATGATTTCATTACCCAATCGTGTATGTTGGAGGTTCCCGCAACTTCGAAAGTTGATTTGGATAGGGTATATTTTCTTTGAGCGTTTACTTGTATTGCTAATGTGATGACTACTGCGAATAAAATTGATTGAATCGTTTTCATTTGTACGTGGTGTTTATTTAGTTAAATTTAAGTTCAGGTGATAATTCAGCTTGGTTTTTATAGCGAATTACTTTCTTTTTCTTAGATCAAATTTATCACGAACGAATGGCAAAAGAACTGATAAAAATCATGGTAAAGATTTTATTTAAAGCTTATAATAGAAAGGAAAAATGAGCTTCCTCAGAAGTGTTTGGTAGAAAAAGTTTCAAGAAGACCTTTTCGGTTATTGATTTTTAAACAAGAATGACTTTAAAAACCAAAAAAAAGGACAAAAGTGATTAACTTTGCAGCATGCAAATGGAGAAAAAAGACATACGAGCCTTATCAAAAGATCAGTTACGCGATTTTTTTGTCGCTAATAATGACAAAGCTTTTCGTGGAAATCAAGTCTATGAATGGTTGTGGAGCAAAGGAGCGCACAGTTTTGATGACATGACCAATGTGGCCAAAACAACCCGTTCTATGCTCGAGGATAATTTTGTAATCAATCATATTAAGGTTGATACGATGCAGCGCAGCAGCGACGGAACGGTAAAAAATGCTGTTCGTTTACACGATGGTTTAGTGGTAGAATCGGTATTGATTCCAACAGAAACCAGAACAACTGCTTGTGTTTCAAGTCAGGTAGGATGTAGTTTAGATTGTAATTTCTGTGCTACTTCACGTTTAAAAAGAATGCGAAATCTGGAGCCGGGAGAAATCTACGATCAGGTTCTTGCCATAGATAAAGAGAGTCGTTTGTATCACAATCACCCCCTTTCGAATATCGTTTTTATGGGAATGGGAGAGCCTTTGATGAATTACAACAATGTAATCAAAGCCATTGACATGATTACCTCACCGGAAGGTTTAGGGATGTCTCCAAAACGTATTATGGTTTCGACCTCGGGAATTCCGAAGATGATTAAAAAAATGGCCGATGATGATGTAAAATTCAAATTGGCGGTTTCACTGCATTCTGCTATCGATGAAGTGCGCGCACGAATTATGCCTTTCAGTAAAAATTTCCCGTTGGCTGATTTGAGAGAATCACTGGAATACTGGTACAGAAAAACCAAAAATAAAATTTCGTACGAATATGTAGTCTGGAAAGGCATCAATGATGACAAAGCTTCGATTGATGCTTTGGTAAAGTTTTGCAAATACGTTCCATGTAAAGTCAATCTGATCGAATACAATCCGATTGATGATGGCGAATTTCAGCAAGCTTCAGAAGAATCGATATTGGCCTATATAAAAGCACTCGAAAATATTGGCGTAGTCGTAAAAGTACGTCGCAGTCGCGGAAAAGATATCGATGCCGCTTGTGGACAGCTGGCAAACAAAGAGGGATAGATAGCGTTTCGTTCGGTAAATAAACAATACAATTGATTTTTTTGCCAATATCGTTTCAATCCTAAATTCAAATCGGACTTAATAGAATGTTTCATCCTGTTTTTTTACATTAGTGTATAAATTATTGATATACTAATGTAAAATACACGGGGTTTTTTTATTTAAAATAGTATATTTGGGATCGAAATGAATATTACTTCTCAAATAAAACAGCCCATTTTTAACGAGATGGAACTTTTTGAAAAAAAGTTCCATGAATCGATGACCTCAAAGGTGGCTTTGTTGAATCGTATCACCTATTATATCGTAAACCGAAAAGGGAAACAAATGCGTCCGATGTTTGTTTTTCTAACCGCTAAAATGGTTTCTGAAGGTGTTGTAAACGAGAGAACGTATCGTGGTGCTTCTGTAATTGAACTTATTCATACGGCTACTTTGGTACACGATGATGTGGTAGACGATAGTAACCGTCGTCGTGGATTTTTCTCGATTAATGCGCTTTGGAAAAATAAAATTGCCGTTTTGGTTGGAGATTATTTACTATCCAAAGGACTTTTACTCTCTATAGACAATGGTGACTTTGATTTATTGAGAATCATTTCTGTCGCTGTTCGCGAAATGAGCGAAGGCGAACTACTTCAAATCGAAAAAGCCAGAAGACTCGATATTACCGAAGAGGTTTATTACGAGATCATCCGAAAGAAAACTGCAACACTTATTGCAGCCTGTTGTGCACTTGGGGCAAAATCGGTAATTGAAGACGATGCTCAGGTCGAAAACATGAGAAAATTTGGCGAACTTATCGGAATGGCTTTTCAAATCAAAGATGACTTATTTGATTATAGCGAAGAAGCCATAGGTAAACCAACCGGAATCGATATTAAAGAGCAAAAAATGACTTTGCCCTTAATTCACGTATTAAATACTTGTACCCCGCAAGAAAAAAAGTGGTTGATAAACTCCATCAAAAACCACAATAAAGACAAAAAACGCGTCAAAGAAGTTATTGCTTTTGTAAAAGGGAATAACGGATTGGCTTATGCCGAACAAAAAATGGTGCAATTTCAGCAGGAAGCGCTTTCTTTATTAGAGAACTTTTCGGATTCTGAGTTTAAAGATGCCCTTGTTTTAATGGTAAACTACGTTATAGAAAGAAAGAAATAATCTTTTTTTAATTAAATAATTAGGAAATTTGTTAATTAGATAATTGATTTACTTTGTTGTATATCAGTGGCTTATTTGTGTTTGTTGGAATTTGGATTTTTTTTATTGAAATTTTTCACTATTTCATGCAACCATTTCAAAACGTTATGCGTCTATGCTAATAGAAGTCTGTTACTAAACCAAAACCAAATGCTTATTAATGAAAATTATTCACCTACATCAGGAAGAAACTGAAATTATAAGGTTGGCAGTCGATAATAATCGACAGGCACAACAGCAAATATACAGTCGGTTTTCTTCAAAAATGTTAAGTGTTTGTCGACAGTATATAAAAGACATTCAACTGGCAGAAGATGTAATGATAACCGCTTTTATGAAAGTGTTTACAAATTTAAGCAGATTTGAACATAAAGGAAGTTTTGAAGGATGGGTCAGGCGGATTATGGTGAACGAATGTATCTCTTATTTGAGAGTTCAGAAAAAAGTAAAATTTAGTGAAGAAGAAATTTACATCGAAGAAAGTTTCAACGCAATTGACAGTCAGTTTTCGATAGATCAGATTCAGTTTTTAATTGATGCTTTGCCCGACGGTTATAAAATGGTTTTTAATTTATATGCCATAGAAGGATACAAACACAATGAGATTGCCAAGATGTTGGGGATTAATGAAGGGACATCGAAATCGCAATTATCGCACGCCAGAAAGATGCTGCAAACACAAATTACAATTTTAAAAAGACAAGATAATGGAACCGAATAATTTTGAAAAGGATTTCCGTGAAAAACTAAATCAGCGTAAAATAGAACCAAGCGATAAAGCCTGGGATCGATTGGATGCGATGCTGAGTGTTGCTGAGGACAAGAAAACAACGATTGACCTTCGTTCACGACAAACCGGGAAAAAGAAATGGATGTATGTTGCGGCAAGTTTGGTTGGGTTTTTACTGGTTGGAACCTTCTTCTTTAATCAGAAGAAAAACGCAGACCAAATGCCAAAAGAAGCAATTGTTATTGAAGAAAATGCAAAAAAAGACTCTGTTGTACAGCCGGCTTTAAATATACAGGAGGCGGTTAAAGACGCAGTAGCAATTTCAAAAGAAAAAGAAGTTAGGAATGCAATTAAACCAGAAAACCATCAAATTTCAAAACCATATAAAACCATTAAAAATGAATCAAATCAAATAGCGGAGTCTTCAATCATCATCAAAAACAATCCCAAAAAACAATCAACGCTTACCCAGACCTTAGTTGGGGAGCAGCCTAAAAAAGAAACGGTAGAGCAGCTGTTGCAATCGCCAGAAAAAACGGTTGTCGCTGAAAATTCGGTCAAACCAAAATCAAAACTAAGAGTCAATGCTAGTGACTTGCTGAATCAGGTCGATGGCGAACTGGAACTGTCGTTTCGTGAAAAAGTAATTACAAAAGTCAATAAAAATTACGAAGCGGTAAAAGTGGCTTTGGCCAATCGAAACCAGCAGGAATAAAGTTTCAAGATCCAATCGGGAGCGCTCGGGTTGGGGGAAAATCAAAAAATCAAAAATCAAAACCATAATTCCGACAGCTGTCGGGCAGGCTTTTAGTGCCAATTCCGAATCAAATTAATAAGGTATAAATCATCAATCAACAATCAATTTTAAAAAGAAAACAGTCATGAAAAAATTTACCATTCACCTCGTTATTTTAGTCTTCTTATTTGTGAGTAAAGTACTCGGACAGGAGACTTTTGAATCAAGAGCTAAAAAAATAGCCCATAAAATAGAAAAGGTTACCAAAGAAGAAAAAGAAAATTTGAAAGTAGAAGTTGAAGCTGTAAATGTGCAATTATCCGAAGGGAAAATTACTCACGAGCAAGCGGACAAGCGCAAAAAAGAACTGGCAGAAGCCAGAGCGGTAATTATCGAAGAAAAAGTAACGGCAGCACAAAACGAACTAAGTGATCTGGTACAGCAAAAAGTTGACGGAAAGATCAAAGAACAGGATTCTTCACGTATTTATACCATTCGCTGGAATACGAAACGCAGGAGTAAAGATTCTATCCACGGTGAGCGAAGAACCACATCACAATTTGTATTTGCAGCAGGATTGAATAATATGATGGTTGATGGTAAATTACAGGATTCTAAATATAGGTTTACAGGATCGCATTTTTACGAATGGGGATTTACCTATAATACCAGGTTAATGAAAAACGATAATTTGTTGCACGCTAAATACGGATTGTCTTTAATGTATAATAATATTCGCCCGAGAGATAATAAATATTTTGTAGTCAATGGAAACCAGACAGAATTGCAAACCAATGCGATTCATTTAGATGAATCCCGTTTTAGAAATGTGTACATCGCAGTGCCAATTCATTTAGAGTTTGACTTTTCAAGACCAAAAGTAAGCAACGGAAAAACCTATTTCAGAACCCACGATAGCTTCCGTTTTGGAATCGGAGGTTATGCAGGAGTCAATGTAAAATCAAAACAAATTCTAAAATATGATCAGGACGATTTAGATTATAAAACCACAATAAAAGGAGATTATAATGTGGATAATTTTATTTACGGATTGAGTTCTTACATTGGTTATAAAGAAATGAGTTTGTATTTGAAATACGATTTAAACCCGTTGTTTAAAAACAATACCGTAAAAGAAAATAATATTTCATTGGGGTTAAGATTTGATTTTAATTAAGAATACAATTGATTAGTTAGTGAGAAGAGCGTTTCGAAAGAAGCGCTTTTTTTTGTTTAAAATTGCCTGATTTCATGGGGGATTTGTGTACTTTTACAGACTTCAAATTTTATAAATATTTTACGTTTTGATTTCACAAAGTACAATTGATTCTGTTTTTGAAACTGCTCGTGTAGAGGAGGTTATTGGTGATTTTGTTAATTTAAAACGAGCCGGAAGTAACTTCAAAGGCTTAAGTCCGTTCTCAGATGAGCGCTCTCCGTCGTTCATGGTATCACCTGCAAAAGGAATCTGGAAAGATTTTAGTACCGGAAAGGGAGGGAATTCAGTCAAATTCCTGATGGAACACTCGCAGTTCACCTATCCGGAGGCGATTCGATACCTGGCAAAAAAATACAACATAGAAATAGAAGAAACGGAGCAGACCGATGCTGAAAAAGCGATGACTGATGTCCGTGAAAGCATGTATCTGGTTTCGGAATTTGCCAAAGAATATTTTCATAAAACACTTCTCAATTCAGAAGAAGGAAAAGCAATTGGACTTTCTTATTTTAAAGAAAGAGGTTTTACCAATGAGACCATCAAAAAATTTAGTTTAGGTTATTCGCCGGAAACCTGGGATGCCCTTACCAAAGAAGCTTTGGGTAAAGGATACAAACTGGAGTTTCTGGAAAGCACGGGTTTAACAATCGCAAGAGAAGATCGTCCGTTTGACAGGTTCAAGGGGCGTGTTATGTTCCCTATTGAAAGTATGTCCGGGCGTGTTTTGGGTTTTGGAGGGCGTATTTTAACCAATGATAAAAAAGCGGCAAAATATTTAAACTCTCCAGAAAGTGATATTTACCATAAAAGTAAAGTGCTTTATGGAATTTTTCAGGCAAAACAGGCCATCGCGAAGCAAAACAATTGTTATTTGGTTGAAGGGTACACCGATGTAATTCAGTTTCATCAGGCCGGAATCGAGAACGTTGTGGCTTCATCGGGAACCGCTTTAACACCCGATCAGATTCGTTTGGTCAATCGATTAACGCGAAATATAACCGTTCTTTTTGATGGGGATGCTGCCGGATTACGAGCTTCCGTTCGAGGAATCGATTTGATTCTGGAAGAAGGTATGAACGTAAGAGTTTGTGCTTTTCCTGACGGAGAAGATCCGGACAGTTTTGCGCGTAAAAATTCGCATGATGATCTTGTTGCTTATTTAGAAGAAAACAGTAAAGATTTTATACAGTTTAAAGCCTCTCTTTTGATGAAAGAGGCTAAAAACGACCCTATAAAAAAGGCCGATCTGATTCGGGATATGGTCAATAGTATTGCTAAAATTCCGGACCGCATTCAGCGTGAAGTTTATACGCAGGAATGTGCCAGAATTATGGATATTTCTGAGCAGGTTTTGGTGAGTACTTTGGCGCAGCTCATTCAAAAGGATATTGCCGAAGTCAATAAAAAACAAAAGCAGGAACAAAAGCCTTTTGAAGTTTTCAGGAATCAAAGTCCAAAAAATACCGGCTATTCAGGAGGTGATCCCGATGATCCAAGAACTGGACCGCCCGAAGATTATTATCCGGGAGAGCCTGGATTTGCTCCACAGGAATCGGCTGAAAAAGTGGATATTTTATACCGTTTAGAACGTAAAGTAATTGAGATTTTATTGCTTTATGGAGATAAAACGGAAGAATTTGAAGATGTACTTTTGAAAAACAACGATGAAGGCGAAGTTGTAATGGTCTCTGAAATGAGAGAATACAAAGTGTATGAGCGTATTTATTTGAGTTTACAGGAAGATGAAGTAGAGCTTTCGAACAATTTGTTCCGTGACATCTTTACCGATTTAATTGGGTTTTACAATCAGAATGAAAAATTCAGTCTTGAACAATATTTAATGCGTTTGCAGCCTGACTTTGCTCAGGAGGTTACGGATATTTTAATGGAAGATGAAAAGTTAGCCCTGCACGATTGGGAAGGTCAGAACATTTTTTCTAAAATGAAACACGAAACCATTGCGCAGTATGTTACCGAAACGATTATGTCGATGCGTTGGTTTTTGGTTGATAAAATCATCCATGAATTAAAAAGCTCTATAAAACCTGATAATTCAGATAATACAGAGCTTTTGTCTATGGTTGTCGATTACTCAAAATTAGTTAACTCATTCTCGAAAAAACTGGGTAGAGTAATGTCGAGATACCATTAAATAATTTCTAAAGTCTTAGCTTTGTTTACTAAGTCAACTAAATTAGTAACATTTAATTTAGTCAATAATCTTAATTTGTAAGTACTGATTGTTTTTTCGTTCAGATTTAAGATTTTAGAGATTTCATTGTTTTTCTTACCATCACTTAAGTAACGTAAAACTTCGATCTCGCGATTTGAAAGTTTTCTGTACAAACGCTCGCTTTTGCTTTGTTTAGCAATAAGCGCCATGTTTTTGCGTACTGTTTCGTTGATGATAATTTTTCCTTCGTGTACCTTAATAATAGAAAGACCTAAAGTTTCAAGTTTTTCTGTTTTGTGTACGTAACCGGAAACTCCTGCTTTGATAGCATTTGGAGCATACATTTGTTCAGCGAGGTCACTAAAAATTACAATTTTTGTTTTTGGGAAATTTTTCAGGATGGATTTTACTTCAAAAATACTTGAAAGTCCTTCCAGTTCCAGATCTAGGATCAGGATGTCGATTTCTTTCGTTTGAAGGATATCTCTAACCATTGAAAAATTGCCGACGTTGGCAACAATTGAAATTTGATCGTGGTCTTTAAAATAAGACTTAACGCCAAAGTGAGTCACAGGATGATTGTCTGCAAGACATACTTTAATCATAATTTTTACCTTTTTTAGAATTGTTCATGTTTTTGGAACTGTAAAATTAATAAATAAATTCTGTAATTAATTGCAGACAAATGTTAAAAAGTATTATTTTAACGTTTTTGGTATGATACAGACCGGAATTGGGTCCATTTTATGCTTGTTGCTGGTGTTTAAACGTTTATAAATTTCAAAGACAATTTTCTCTCTTCCACTCAGATCAGCTCCCGTATTTCCTGACTCCGAGGTCAACATTGCCCATTCCAGTTCGTCATAACTGGCACCTAATTGGTCCTCATCGGTACGGTTGTCGCCAAATAATCCATCAGTAGGAGCTGCGGTTAAAATTGACTCCGGAATTGTTAAAAATGCTCCTAAAGCGTATACATCTGACTTCATTAAGTCGGCAATTGGACTTAAATCGACTCCACCGTCTCCATATTTAGTGTAAAATCCTACTCCAAAATCCTCTACCTTGTTTCCTGTTCCTGCTACAAGCAAACCATGAATTCCTGCTAAATAATACAAAGAAGTCATTCTTAAACGGGCACGTGTATTGGCCAGCGATAAATTTACTTTTGCTTCGTCATTTGTTTGAGGTACAGCACTTTTAAAAGCCTCAAAAGTGGCGGTTAAATCGGTTTCTACACTCGAAACATTCGGGAAACGTTTCTGAAGCTGCTCAATATGCTCTCTTCCTCTTGAAACCTGATTTGCAGCCTGATGAATTGGCATTTCGACACAGAGGACTTTCAAACCCGTTTGCGCACATAAGGTAGAAGTGACAGCAGAGTCAACTCCGCCTGAAATTCCAATTACAAAACCATTAACTTTTGCCTGGGTAGCATAATTTTTTAACCACTCTACAATGTGGGCGTTTACTTTTTCTGTCTGAATGGTACTTTTTTTAGCCATAATAATTCAAGATTTAAGATACAGGGATGTATATTTGCACAAATATTTTTAAGCGCAGTTTGCTTAAAATATGAGCAACACAAATCTAATTAAAATAAAATGAAAATATATCGCTTAGCAGTGGTTCTGTGCTTGTTTTTTTTGTCCTGTGATCAAAAAAACAAAGTCGAAAAAGCAGTAGAAGAAATTCCGGTTGATATTAAAGTAGAGCGTTTTGACAAGGTGTTTTTTGAGACCAAACCAGAAGATTTGGCTAAAGTAAAAAAACAATATCCTTTTTTCTTTCCGGCAGGAAACGACGACAATATCTGGCTAAAAAAAATGCAGGATCCAATCTGGAGAGAAGTTTATACGGAAGTTCAGAAAAAGTACAGCGATTTTGAGCCGGTACGCAAAGAATTTAATACGCTTTTTCAACATGTGAAATATTATTTTCCTAAAACAAAAACGCCAAAAGTAATCACCGTAATTGGGGAAATGGATTATAATGCCAAAGCGATATACGCAGACAGTCTGGTAATTGTAGCATTGGAATTGTATTTGGGGAAAGAGCATAAATTTTATGAATTCCCAAATTACTTGAAACAAAATTTCGAAGAGAGACAAATTATGCCCGATGTGGTTTCGAGTTTTGCTTATCGAAACATTCCGGCCTTTCCGGATAAAAATTTAGTTTCTCAAATGATTTTTGAAGGAAAACAATTGTATGCAAAAGATTTACTGCTGCCGGATTATACCGATGCTGAAAAAATTGGTTATACCCCCGAACAGATAAAATGGAGTCAGGAAAACGAAGCGTATATGTGGCGCTATTTTATTGAGAATGAAATGCTGTACAGCGACGATCCAAAACTAACAGGCCGCTTTATAGCACCGGCACCATTTTCTAAATTCTTTTTGGAAATAGATAATGATACACCGGGTCGAATAGGAGCTTGGCTTGGATGGCAAATGGTACGGTCGTATATGAAGAATAATAACGTAACTTTGCCGGAATTATTAAAAACAGAATCAAAGGTAATCTTTGAAAAATCAAAATATAAACCTAAGAAATAATGTCAGATACAATAAAATCAGAAATTAGATTCAATATAGAATTAGATCAAAACCGCGTTCCGGAAAAATTATCCTGGACAGCAAAGGACGGCGGAGTAGAAGCGGAAGATGCAAAGGCAATTATGTTGTCTATTTGGGACAGTAAAGCCAAAGAAAGCATGCGTATTGATTTGTGGACAAAAGATATGCCGGTAGATGAAATGAAGATTTTCTTCCACCAGACTTTGGTTGCGATGGCGGATACTTTCAAACGTGCTACCGACGATGAGAAAATGTCAGATACCATGAAGGACTTCTGTGATTATTTTGCAGAAAAACTGGATCTGACTAAATAGTTGAAATTCCAAACTTTAAATCTCAAATTCCAATATCAAAAATCCCAAATTCCAATTGTAAGGATGGAATTTGGGATTTTTTATTGAATATTTTGGGATTTGGAATTTCCCTATTGGAATTTTTTTTATAAAAAAAAACAGTAGTTAAAATTCCAATATAAAAAAAATCCCAAGTTCCAATTGTAAGGTTGGAATTTGGGATTTCTTTTATTGATTCTTTTGGGATTTGGAATTTCCCTATTGGGATTTGGAATTTAAAACCCCGAGTTGTTTTTAAAAACCTCCTGGTTTACTTCGTCGATATACGCTAAAAGCTCTTCTTTTCCGATGGCCTCGGTAGACGAGGTTACGAAATATTGAGGCATTTCGGCCCAGTTATTGGCGAACATTTGTTTTTTGTAGGCTGCAATATGAGAATCGATTTTTACTTTGCTGATTTTATCTGCTTTGGTAAAGATGATGCAAAACGGAATTTCGCTTTCTCCCATATAAGACATGAATTCGATGTCAATTTTTTGCGCTTCATGGCGGATGTCAATCAAAACAAAAGCGCAAACTAATTGCTCTCTGGTTTCAAAATAATCCGTGATAAATTGCTGGAAAACAGATTTTGTTTTCTTGGATACTTTGGCGTAGCCATAACCCGGTAAATCGACAAGGAACCAATTGCTGTTAATCTTAAAATGATTGATTAACTGTGTTTTTCCAGGTCGTCCTGATGTTTTTGCTAAATTTTTATGATTGGTAAGCATGTTGATCAAGGAGGATTTACCTACGTTTGATCTTCCGATAAAAGCATATTCTGGTAAAAATTCCTGCGGGCATTTTGATACTTCAGAATTGCTGACAATGAATTCGGCGGTATTAATTTTCATGTTTTTTGTTTTTAAAACCTCCTAAAAGTCGAAAGTTAGATGCTATAAATTCTTTTTAACGAGCCATTCTTCCAGAATTTTGTTGAATTCCTGAGGATGCTCCATCATAGCAGCGTGTCCACATTTGTCTATCCAGTACAAAGTTGAATTAGGCAATAATTTATCAAATTCTTCGGCAACATTTGGGGGAGTAACAGCGTCATTTTTACCCCAGATGATACAGGTTTCTGTTGTCATTTTTGGTAAATCTTTGGCCATATTATGACGAATGGCGCTCTTGGCAATCGTCAGGGTTTTGATCAGTTTGATACGGTCATTAACGGTTGCATACACTTCGTCAATAAGCTCCGGTGTTGCAATTGCAGGGTCGTAAAAAACATCTTCAGCTTTCTTTTTGATGTATTCGTAATCGCCTCTTTTTGGATAGCTGTCTCCCATTGCGCTTTCATAAAGTCCTGAGCTTCCTGTTATTACCAGTCCGGCAACTTTTTCAGGATACAACTTTGTGTGATAGAGAGCAATGTGGCCACCTAAAGAATTGCCTAGTAATATAACCTGATCGAAGCCTTTAAAAGTAATAAAGTCTTTTACATACTTGGCAAAGCTTTTTACGTTCGTTTTTAAAATGCTTTGAGTGTATATTGGCAAATCCGGGATTACAACTTTGTATCCTTTTGGTGGAAAATATTCGGCTACAGCATCAAAGTTACTAAGGCCTCCCATTAAGCCATGTAAAATAACGATAGGAGTTCCTTCTCCAGCTTCATAATAGCTGTATTTGCCTTCTTTTTTGTAGTGTTTGTCCATTTAATTTAATGCCAATTTCAATTTGGACAAATATAGGGTTTAATAAATAAAAATGAATTTTTGCCACCGTTTTTTAACTAGATAATTTTAGTATAATTTCTAAGTGATTAAAAATCAGTTGAAATGGGTGTTTTTGATCGATTTTCTAAATGTTAAGAAACCAGCATAATAGCTAAATTTTTAAGAAAAATAGCGCGTATTTTTTTTGAATGATTAGTGTAATTGATGATTCGTTAATAATAAGTTAACGTATTGATTATGTATGGGTTAAGCGAAGTGGGAGGAAAGTGGTTAAACTTATTAACAAAGTGGTACATAGTGGTAAAATGTGGTAATATTTTTTATATTTTTGTCCTATAACATATTAATGAATTTTTCTTGAACACAATTGTCGGAACATATGAGTGTAAAGTCGATGCTAAGGGGAGGCTAATGTTGCCTGCGCCCTTGAAAAAGCAGCTGACTTCCTCTCTTCAAAACGGATTTGTTTTGAAGCGCTCCGTTTTTCAACAGTGTTTAGAATTGTATCCAATGGACGAGTGGGACCTGATGATGCAAAAAATCAACAAGCTGAATCGCTTTGTAAAAAAGAACAATGATTTCATTCGAAGATTTACTGCGGGTGTTAAAGTGGTAGAGATTGATGCATTGGGGCGATTACTGGTTCCAAAAGATTTGGTGACTTTTTCAGGTATTTCTAAAGATGTGGTTTTTTCATCTGCGGTTAATATTGTGGAGATTTGGGATAAGGATTTATATGAAAAATCAATAAGCGGCGAAGATATGGATTTTGCAGATCTGGCCGAAGAAGTAATGGGAAATATTAATGACGACGACAATGGAATATCATAATCCGGTTTTGCTTCATCCTACAGTTGATGGTTTAAATATTAAACCTGACGGCATTTATGTGGATGTTACGTTTGGAGGCGGGGGGCATTCAAAAGAAATTTTGAGACGATTAGGACCAAACGGAAAATTATTTGCTTTTGATCAGGATGAAGATGCACTTGCGAATGCATTACCAGATGAACGGTTTACCTTAATTAATGAGAATTTCAGATTCATAAAAAGATTTCTGCGTTTTCATGGTGTTAAAGGAGTAGATGGAATTTTGGCCGATTTGGGGGTTTCATCCCATCAGTTTGATGTTCCGGAAAGAGGTTTCTCGACAAGATTTGATGCTGAACTGGACATGCGGATGAGTCAGAAAAATGATTTAAATGCTTACCGGGTGGTTAACGAATATGAAGAACAGGATTTACGTCGTGTTTTTTTTGATTATGGGGAGTTGAAAAATGCTCCGGTTTTGGCAAGAACAATTGTGGAAGCCAGACAAGGTTATCCAATCAAAACGACAGATGAATTGAAAGAAGTTCTGGCAAAATATTTACCGGAAAGAGTTCGTAACAAAATATTGGCTCAAATTTATCAGGCGATCCGAATTGAGGTAAATCAGGAAATGGATGTTTTGAAAGAGTTTATCGAGCAGTCGTTAGAAATTTTAAATCCAGGTGGAAGATTTTCGGTAATCTCTTACCATTCTTTAGAAGACAGACTGGTAAAAAGATTTATCAAAAACGGAATGTTTGAAGGAGAGCCGGAAAGAGATTTTTACGGAAACTTTTCAGTACCGTTTAAAACAATCGGAAAGCTAATTGTACCGGACGATGCTGAGATCAAAATCAACAACAGAGCAAGAAGTGCAAAATTAAGGATTGCTGAGAAGATATAGTTTGTGAGATGTTGGTTGTGAAATGTGAGCTGTGAAATGTGAAATGTGAGTTTGAAACAACAACCCTAAACGATTAAACAGTTAAACGGTTAAACAATCAAACAAACTAGTATAATATATATAGGTAGAAAAAATGAAAAGTGGTGTATTTGATATATTAAAAGCAAGATTTCTGATCAATGATGATGCAGTAAAAAACTGGCGTTTCATTGTTTTCATTATTCTGCTTGCAATTCTGATGATTGCCAATACACAGCGTTACGAACAGAAGGTTTTTGAAATTGCAAAACTGAACAACGAAGTAAAAGAATTGCGATCTGAATTTGTAGACCGTCGTTCAGAATTGATGAAGTTAAAAATGGAATCCACGATATCGGATAAAATGCTTGAAAAGCAAATTTTTCCATCAACGGTTCCTCCAATTAAAATAGAAGTAAAAAAAGAAGAAGAAAAAAGTTTCTTTAAAAGAATATGGCAGTAGAAGATAAACATATATCCTACAGAATTTACCTCGTAGCAGTTTTCATCTTTGTGATGGCAATTGCTATTGTTGTTAAGTTGACCAATATTCAATGGGTAGAAGGAGATTATTACAGAAAACTGGCGAAACAGCGTACCGTTAGAAATTTTGTAATTCCGGCAAACAAAGGAAACATCTATTCGGCTGACGGAAGCTTGCTGGCGACATCAATCCCTAATTATGAAATTCGATTTGATGCTAAAGCTCCAAAAACGGAGACTTTTGAGAAATATGTAAAAGCATTATCCGATTCGTTAGCAACTGTTTTAGATCGCCCGGGTGGATATTATGAGCAGGAATTAAGAAAAGCAAGGGCAAATAAAAACCGTTATTATTTGATTGCCCGTAATTTGAGTTATACCGAATACGTGAAAATAAAAGGCTTCCCTTTATTTAGTTTAGGAGCTTTTAAAGGAGGAATTATTGTTGAACAGGAAACGGTAAGAAAACATCCGATCGGGAAAATTGCGGAAAGAACCATTGGTTACGACCGTATTGATCCGGCAACCGGAGTCGAAGTAGGTAAAGGGATTGAATGGGCTTTTAAAAGTTATCTGAACGGTAAAGACGGTAAGATTTTAAAGCAAAAAATAGCCAAAGGACAGTGGAAACCAATTCGTGATGTCAATGAAGTTGATCCTCAGGATGGTTTTGATGTAGTGTCGACCATTGATGTTTTTATTCAGGATATCGCACACCATGCCTTATTGAAACAGTTGGAAGAATACGAGGCCGATCATGGTTGTGTAGTGGTGATGGAGACTGAAACGGGTCATGTAAAAGCGATTTCCAATTTGGGAAGATCAGAAGACGGATCGTATTATGAAACCACAAATTACGCTATAGCCGAGTCGCATGAACCGGGATCGACTTTTAAACTGGTCGATTTAATGGCGATTTTGGAAGATAAAGTAGCCGATACAAGTACGGTTTATGACAGTCATGGAGGAGAAATGAGGTATTACGGACGCGCTGTTCGTGATTCGCACAGAGGAGGTTACGGAAAAATTTCGCTGGCACGTGGATTTGAAGTTTCTTCCAATACCGTAATGGTTCAGGCAGTGTATGAAAACTATAAAAGCAATCCGTCAAAATTTGTAGATCATATTAACTCGTACGGATTAAATAAAACATTAGGCTTGCATTTTAAAGGAGAGGGAAGACCTTATATACCACAACCCGGAGACAAACATTGGTCGGGAGTTTCACTTCCGTGGATGGCTTTTGGTTACGGAGTTTCGGTAACACCTATGCAAACACTGGCGCTTTACAATGCAGTTGCCAACAATGGGGTGATGGTTAAGCCGCAGTTTGTTTCTGAAATAAAAGAGTGGAACAAAACCATCAAGAAATTTGATGTAGAAGTAATCAATCCGAAAGTATGCTCGCAGGAAACCATTAACAAAGTAAGAGCGGTATTGCTTAATGTGGTTAAAAAAGGAACCGGTTCTAAATTGTATTCGAAAGATTTTTCGATGGCAGGAAAAACCGGAACAGCACAGGTGAATTATGGAGGGAAAGAAGGAAAGTCGGCGTTGTATTATGCATCCTCTTTTGTGGGATATTTTCCGGCCGAACATCCTAAATACTCTTGTATTGTAGTCGTGCATAAGCCTAATACATCAAAAAATAATTATTACGGAGCAGACGTTTCAGGGCCGGTTTTCAAAAGAATCGCTCAAAAAATATTTACAGACGCACCTTCAACAAATAAAATAAAAAGACTGGATTCAAGGATTCCAAAACAAGACAACAGTTATAACAAGTATACCGCAGAAGCCAATAAAAAATTAAATCAGGTTCCGGATTTAAAAGGAATGCCGGGAATGGATGCTGTTGCATTGTTAGAAAACCTAGATTTAAAAGTAAGGGTTATTGGAGTAGGAAAGGTGAAAAAACAGTCTATTCAACCGGGACAAAACATTAGTAAAAACGCAATTATAGTTTTAGAATTATCGTGAAAATACTGAAAGACATATTATATAAAGTAGCGATTGAATCTGTAACAGGTTCAACAGAAATCGATATACACAAAATTGATTTTGACTCGAGAAAAATTGAAGCAAATGATGTTTTTGTGGCTATTCGCGGATCACTTTCAGATGGTCACGATTATATTGAAAAAGGGATTCAGTTGGGTGCTATTGCAGTTATTTGCGATACGCTGCCTGAAAACATCGAAAAAGGAATTACCTATATTAAAGTAAAAGATACCAATGCGGCTTTGGCTTTTATGGCGGCTAATTTCTTCGGAAATCCATCCGAAAAATTAAAATTGGTTGGAGTTACCGGTACAAACGGAAAAACAACCATTGCATCATTATTGTTTCAGTTGTTTCAAAAAGCAGGTTTTAAAGTGGGGTTATTGTCAACCGTGAAAATCATGGTAGATAATACCGAATTTCCTGCAACACATACCACACCGGATTCTATTACAATCAATCATTATCTGAATGAAATGATAGAAGCGGGTGTAACACATTGTTTCATGGAAGTAAGTTCGCATGGAATTCACCAAAAACGAACTGAAGCCTTACATTTTGTGGGTGGGATATTCACGAATTTGTCGCACGATCATTTGGATTACCATCCCACTTTTGCCGAATACAGAGATGTGAAAAAATCTTTTTTTGATTCGTTGCCAAAAACAGCTTTTGTCTTATCAAACATCGATGATAAAAACGGAAGTGTGATGTTACAAAATACAGTGGCTCGAAAATTTACCTATGCTTTAAAATCATATGCCGACTTTAAAGCGCAGATTCTGGAAAGCCAATTGTCGGGTTTATTGTTGAAAGTAAACGATAATGAAGTTTGGGTAAAACTAATCGGAACTTTTAATGCTTACAACGTTCTGGCAATTTATGGTACAGCTGTAGAATTAGGAATGGATAGTCTTGAAGCGTTGCGCTTACTGTCTGATTTAGAAAGTGTTTCGGGACGTTTTCAGTATATTGTTTCAGAAGGAAACATCACAGCGATTGTTGATTATGCCCACACGCCGGATGCTTTAGACAATGTTTTAAAAACAATTAACGACATCCGTACCAAAAACGAACAGCTGATTACAGTTGTAGGTTGTGGCGGAAACAGAGATAAAACGAAACGACCAATTATGGCAAAAATTGCTACAGATCTTAGTGATAAGGCAATTTTAACCTCAGACAATCCAAGAAACGAAGATCCTGAAGTGATTTTAGACGAGATGGAAAAGGGGGTTGAGGCTCATAATTATAAAAAGATATTGAGAATTTCCGATCGAAAACAGGCTATTAAAACGGCTTGTCAATTGGCACAGCCCAATGATATTATCTTAATTGCCGGTAAAGGTCATGAAACTTATCAGGAGATAAATGGAGTACGTCATCATTTTGATGATATGGAAACGGTAAAAGAAATTTTAGAACAACTAGGGAAATAACAAAAGGGAAATTCCAACAATGGAAATTCCAAATTCCAAAATCCAAAAACCAATTTAACATTGGAATTTGGGATTTAAAAAATTGGAATTTTAAAAAAAATAGAGAAATATGCTATACTATTTATTTGAATATTTAGACAAAACATTAGATGTGCCGGGAACGGGAGTTTTTCAGTACATCACTTTCAGATCGGCTTTAGCATTGATGCTTTCATTGCTTTTGTCAACGATTTACGGAAAAAGAATTATAAACTTTTTACGTAATCAGCAAGTTGGTGAAACGGTTAGAGAGTTAGGTCTTGCAGGTCAGAATGAAAAAGCAGGAACTCCGACAATGGGGGGACTGATTATCATTTTTGCGACGCTGGTACCGGTTTTGTTGTTTGCTCGTTTGCATAATATTTATATTGTATTGCTTATTGTTACCACACTTTGGATGGGAACAATTGGTTTTGTAGACGATTACATCAAAATATTCAAAAAAGACAAACAAGGACTGAAAGGAATTTTTAAAGTAATCGGACAGGTTGGTTTAGGGATCATAGTAGGATCTGTGCTTTATTTTAATCCTGCTGTAACCGTTAGAACAGATACGGGAAGAACAGATATTTTTAAAGCATCAGGTACTAATACGACGGTAGTTTTGCCGGCGCCTATGGAAGAAAAGTCAACTGCTACGACAATTCCTTTTGTAAAAAATAACGAATTCGACTATGCCGAAATCTTAGCCTGGACAGGTGAAGGGTATGAAAAATGGGCCTGGTTAATTTTTATACCGGTTGTGATTTTTATTATCACAGCAGTTTCAAACGGTGCCAACTTAACAGACGGTATTGACGGACTCGCCGCAGGAACTTCGGCAGTCTCGGTCCTGGCACTCGGAATATTCACATTTCTTTCCGGTAATATCATTTTTTCAAATTATCTGAATATCATGTATATCCCGAACTCAGGAGAGATGACGGTTTTTATCTCCGCATTTGTAGGGGCACTAATTGGTTTTCTTTGGTACAACTCTTATCCGGCTTCGGTTTTTATGGGAGATACGGGAAGTTTAACTATCGGAGGAATTATTGCAGTGTTGGCAATTGCAGTTCGTAAAGAACTATTGATTCCGTTATTATGTGGAATCTTTTTGGTAGAAAATTTCTCTGTGGTTTTGCAGGTGAGTTATTTCAAATTTACCAAAAAGCGTTTCGGTGAAGGCCGCAGAATTTTCCTCATGTCGCCATTGCATCATCACTATCAGAAGAAGGGATATCATGAGAGTAAAATCGTAACCCGATTTTGGATTGTTGCCATCATGTTAGCCATATTATCAATCGTTACTTTAAAATTAAGATAGATGAGATTGGTAGTTTTAGGTGGAGGAGAAAGCGGTGTAGGTACTGCTATTCTCGGAAAGAAAAAAGGATACGAGGTTTTTGTATCGGATTTTGGAAAGATAAAAGAAAGTTATAAGGAAGTTCTTATCATTAATAAAATTGCCTGGGAAGAGGAACAGCATACAGAAGACCTGATTTTAAATGCCGATGTGGTGATGAAAAGTCCGGGGATTCCAGAGAAATCTCCCATCGTAAAAAAACTGGTAGCAGCCGGAGTAAAAGTGATTTCGGAAATCGAATTTGCAAAACCTTTCACAGAAGCGCTGACGATCGGGATTACAGGTAGTAACGGTAAAACTACTACAACGATGCTGACCCATTATTTACTGAAGTCGGCGGGTTTGAATGTAGGTCTGGGTGGAAATATTGGAAAAAGTTTTGCCTGGCAGGTTGCCGAGAATAAATACGATGCCTATGTACTTGAGCTGAGTAGTTTTCAGCTGGACGGAATTATTGATTACAGACCCGATATAGCCATCATAACCAATATTAGTCCGGATCATTTAGACCGATACGAATATAAATATGAGAACTATATCAATTCGAAGTTTCGAATAACAATGAATCAAACCGAGAGTGATTATTTGATTTATGATGCAGATGATGAGGCGATTGCAGGATGGTTGAAGAACAACAAAACAAAAGCAAAATTAATTCCTTTTTCATTGACTGAAAAATTAAATGAAGGGGCTTCTATAAATAACAACAAAATGGAAATAAAGATCAACCAAGAAGAGTTTACAATGGAAACAGAACACATTGCGTTAGAAGGAAAACATAACATGAAAAACGCAATGGCAGCAAGCTCTGTAGCGAAGTTGATGCAAATTAGAAATGCAACAATTCGCGAAAGTTTATCGAATTTTCAAGGTGTTGAGCACCGTTTAGAGAAGGTACTTAAAATTCAGAATGTACAATACATCAACGATTCAAAAGCGACCAATGTTAATGCTACTTTCTTTGCTTTAGACAGTATGAATGTGCCAACAGTATGGATTGTTGGTGGAGTGGATAAAGGAAACGATTACAACGAATTGATGTCATTAGTTCGCGAAAAAGTAAAAGCGATCATCTGCCTTGGAATTGATAATCATAAAATTATCAATGCTTTCGGAAATGTGGTTGATATCATGGTTGAAGTAAATAATATGAACGATGCTGTAAAAACAGCACAGCGTTTAACAGAAAAAGGAGATGCCGTTTTATTGTCACCGGCCTGCGCAAGTTTCGATTTATTCGAAAGCTACGAGGATAGAGGAAGACAGTTTAAGCAAGCGGTTCATAACTTGTAGAAAATTAGTTTAAAGTTTCAGGTTTCAAGTTCGGGGCCTGAAACTTGAAACATGAAACCTGAAACAAAAGAAACCTGAAACAAAAGATTATGAAAGAGCTGGTGAACAAACTAAAAGGAGACAGGGTAATATGGTCATTCGTGGCTTTATTGGCGTTGTTTTCGTTTATGCCTGTTTTTAGTGCGAGTAGTAATCTGGCCTATATTGGGCATGGTACCGGAAACACTTTGGGGTATTTGGTAAAACACCTGGCTCACGTGTGTATTGGTTTTCTGATTATTTATTGGGTACATCGCGTGCCGTATCATTATTTCAGAGCGATTTCAAAAATTGCCTTGCCGATTGTTTGGTTTTTATTGCTTTATACCTTGTTAAAGGGTACTGTTATTGCGGGGGCAAACGCGAGTCGTTGGATTCAGGTTCCTTTTATCGGAATTACGTTTCAGACATCTACTTTGGCAGCTAGTATATTGTTCATTTTTGTGGCGCGATACCTGTCTAAAACCAAAGATGAGAATGAACCGTTTCAGGCCTCGTTAATACAGCTTTGGCTGCCGGTTTTTATTACACTGGCACTTATTTTACCGGCGAACTTTTCGACTACTGCGTTGATCTTTTCCATGGTAATTATGTTGACATTTATTGGGAAGTATCCCTTAAAATATATTGGGTTTATCATTGGTTCCGGAATTGCAATGTTTGCGTTTTTCCTTTTGGTGGCGAAAGCGTTCCCGGAGTCCAGATTCTTTAGCAGGGTTAGTACCTGGGGGAGTCGTATAGAAAACTTTACTACTGATAAACCGGATGAAGATGATTATCAGATAGAAAAAGCAAAAATTGCAATTGCATCTGGAAAACTGGGAGGTTTAGGTCCAGGGAAAAGTGTTCAGAAGAACTTTTTACCACAGTCTTCTTCCGATTTTATTTATGCGATTATTGTAGAAGAATACGGTTTGGTGGGTGGAGTGTCCATTTTGGTTTTGTATTTATTACTGTTGTTCCGATTTGTGATCGCCTCGCATAAAGCCAACACCTTATTTGGAAAACTCGTCGTCGTCGGACTCGGGTTCCCCATGATCTTTCAGGCGATGATTAATATGGCAGTTGCGGTAGAGCTGTTGCCGGTAACAGGGCAGACCCTCCCGTTGATCAGTAGTGGAGGTAGTTCGATTTGGATGACCTGTTTCTCTCTTGGGATCATCATCAGTGTGACGAAGAAAGAAGAAGAAATCGCCGAAGAGCAGGAAGAAAAAGAAAGACGAAAAGAAGCACTTCAACGATTAATTGACAAAGAATTATCAGAAGAAGATTTGCCGGCAGATGAGAAGATATACGAAGAAGAAGGGATGTATTCGATTGAGGACAATTCCAGAAATCCGATGAATGCCGTTCTAAATAAGTAAGTATAGAGCTGAAATAATAGAAGCAAGATAATAGAAGAAAGAGAATAGAGAAATAGGTTGATAAGTTATAGAGGGAACTCACAATTCATAATTCACAACTCATAACTAAAAAAAATATGGCAAAATATAAATTCATATTAAGTGGTGGTGGTACAGGAGGGCATATCTATCCTGCAATTGCTATTGCAAATGAATTAAAGTTACAATTCCCTGATGCTGAGTTTCTTTTTGTAGGTGCCAAAGATAAAATGGAAATGCAGAAGGTGCCTCAGGCGGGTTATGAAATTAAAGGGCTGTGGATTGCAGGTTTGCAAAGAAAGCTGACCTTACAAAATTTGATGTTTCCGTTAAAACTGGCAACAAGTTTGCTAGAGTCAAGACGAATTATAAAACAGTTTAAGCCCAATGTGGTCATTGGTACCGGAGGTTTTGCCAGCGGACCTTTATTACAGGCGGCAGGATCGGCTGGAATTCCAACAGTGGTTCAGGAGCAGAATTCGTTTCCGGGAATTACAAATAAATTGCTGAGCAAAAAAGCAAATGCAATTTGTGTAGCCTATGGAAATCTGGAACGTTTTTTCCCAAAAGAAAAAATTGTTCTGACTGGGAATCCGGTTCGTCAGGATTTGATCGACATCGAGAGCAAACGTGCGGAAGCAATTGCTTTTTATGGTTTAGATCCGAATAAAAAGACATTGTTGGTTTTAGGCGGGAGCTTAGGAGCGAGAAGAATCAACCAGTTAATTGAAAAAGAATTGCAAAAATTTCTTTCACAAGATGTTCAGGTAATCTGGCAATGTGGGAAACTGTATTTTGAAGAATATAAAAAATACAATCAGCAAAATGTTAAGGTGGTTGATTTCATTGAAAGAATGGATTTTGTATATGCCGCTGCCGATGTGATTATTTCACGTGCAGGAGCGTCATCAGTTTCAGAATTGTGTATTGTAGGGAAACCGGTAATATTTATTCCGTCGCCTAACGTAGCCGAAGACCATCAGACTAAAAATGCGCAGGCCATTGTAGAGGCAAAAGGAGCCATTTTGCTGAAGGAATCGGAATTGGACAATGAATTTAGTATTGTTTTTGAAGCTTTGCTTAAAGATGAAGGAAAGCAAAAGCAATTGAGTGCAAATATTAAGAAATTAGCAAAACCAAGAGCTACACAAGATATTGTAGCCGAGATTGTGAAATTGATTCAGCGATAAGCTGTAAGCCTACTGTTTAAAACGGAACGGTTTGAATGGTTAGATAATATTAGAGAATAAATAATTAAAGATAAAAGTGGAAAGGCTTAAAGCCTAAAGCTTAATGCTTAAAGCAGAAAGAAATGAATTTAAATCAAATACAAAACGTTTATTTTATTGGTATTGGAGGCATCGGAATGAGTGCCCTGGCCCGCTATTTTAAAAATATAGGGAAACAGGTTTCGGGTTACGATAAAACGCCATCAATGCTAACAAATGAGTTGATTGAAAGTGGTATTGATATTCATTTTGAAGATAATATTAGTTTGATTCCGACTGATTATTATATTGAGAATACATTGGTGATTATTACACCTGCTGTACCCAAAACACACTCAGAATGGAATTATTTTACAGAAAGAGATTATGTGGTTAAAAAACGTGCAGAAGTTTTAGGGATTATCACCAAAGACACGTTTTGTTTTGCTGTGGCAGGAACACATGGAAAAACCACAACCTCAAGTATTTTGGGGCACATTTTGTATGAAAGCGGAGCAGATGTTACGGCTTTTGTAGGTGGAATTGTAGAAAACTACAACTCGAATCTAATTGGAGAAGGAAAAACAGTAACCGTAGTGGAGGCAGATGAATTTGACCGTTCGTTTTTGCATTTACATCCGGATATCACCTGTATTACTTCAATGGATGCAGATCATTTGGATATTTATGGAACCAGCGATGCGATTGAAGCTTCGTTTGTGGAATTTGCTTCAAAAGTAGAAGATAAAAATAACTTGTTTATCACCAAAGAACTACCGCTTGAAGGAGTTCAGTGTGCTATAAATGAAGAGGCAGTATATAAGGCTTTTAACGTTCGTATCGATAACGGAAGTTATGTTTTTGATGTGCAGACACCATCAGAAGTAATGACTGATTTGCGATTTGGACTGCCTGGAAAACACAATTTAATGAATGGATTGATGGCTATTGCAATGGCCAAAACGTTTGGCACCCCGACCGACTCCATTGCAAAGGCCATCGCTTCATTTAACGGAATCAGAAGACGTTTTTCGTATCAGATTAAGTCGGAAGATTTAGTTTATATAGACGATTATGCACATCATCCAACAGAGATAAATGCTGTTCATCAAGCGGTTAGCGAATTGTATCCGGGACGTAAAGTACTGGCGATTTTTCAGCCGCATTTATTTAGCAGAACCAGAGATTTTGCTGATGGATTTGCCGAAAGTTTGTCCAAGTTTGATGAAGTGTTTTTAATGGATATTTATCCGGCACGTGAATTGCCAATGGAAGGAATTACATCGGAATGGCTGTTAGGTAAAATGACCAATTCGAACAAAAAAATTGTTGCAAAAGATGATTTATTAGCGGAGATCAAAGCCAGTGATGCGCCAATAATTGTGACAATAGGAGCTGGTGATCTTGGAGAAATGGTTCCATCAATCAAAAAAATGCTGAATGAAAATATTTAATTGGACAAATATTCGATTGATACTCATTTTAGGGCTTGTTCTTTTTTTATATTCTTTCGCCCAACATCGAAACGGAGATCGAAAATTAAAAAAATCGATGGTCGTTTTTGTAGGAGAAAATACGCTTTTTGTGAAGCCTGAAACGGTTAATAAATTGTTGATAGAAAATAAAAGAGACGCTTCCAGTATTAGAAAAGATGAGTTAGATTTGAATAAGATAGAGAAAACCCTTGATGCGCAAGACATGATTGAGAAGTCAGATGTTTTTGTAAGTATCGATGGCGTTCTAAAAGCAGTAGTAAAACAGAAGACACCAATAGCGCGAGTTTATGATGGTGATCGCTCTTTTTATATTGACTATGAGGGTAATAAAATGCCTTTGTCTGACAATTATACTGCGAGAGTTCCTCTTGTTTCGGGGGCAATTAATAAAAAAAATAACGAAGATTTAGCTGCTTTATTTCGCACAATTTATGACGATGCGTTTTTGAAAAAAAACATCATTGCAATACAAATTATGCCTAATGGTAGCTTAAAATTGTTTAATAGAAATTATAATTACTTCATCGACTTTGGCAGAACGATGAATGTTGATAAGAAATTTAATAACTATAAAGCCTTTTTTCAAAAAGCGGTTTTAGATAGTTCGTTATACAAATACAAAAAAATTGACCTTAGGTTTACGGAACAAGTAGTTTGCACAAAATAATAGAAAATGGAAAAAGATAACATTGCAGTAGGTCTAGATATTGGAACAACCAAAATAGTTGCCATGATAGGCAAGAAGAACGAGTATGGTAAACTGGAGATTTTGGGGATTGGGAAATCCAAAAGTTTGGGAGTCGCCAGAGGAGTTGTAAATAACATCACACAAACGATTCAATCCATTCAGCAGGCAATACTTGAAGCAGAAAATAATTCAGGTTATAAAATTAAGGATGTGGTTGTGGGTATCGCCGGACAGCACATCAGAAGTAT
Source organism: Flavobacterium sp. N502536 (assembly GCF_025947345.1). Classification (NCBI taxonomy): domain Bacteria; kingdom Pseudomonadati; phylum Bacteroidota; class Flavobacteriia; order Flavobacteriales; family Flavobacteriaceae; genus Flavobacterium; species Flavobacterium sp. N502536. The sequence continues at coordinate 2,684,518 of NZ_CP110011.1, forward strand.
TCAGCATACAGATTACATCAGCCGTAATAATCCGGAAGAAGTAATTGGAGAAAAAGACATTCAGCTTTTGATTGACCAGGTAAATAAACTGGCCATGTTACCGGGAGAAGAAATCATTCATGTTTTGCCACAAGAGTTTAAAATTGACGGGCAATCTGAAATTAAAGAGCCTATCGGAATGTACGGAGGAAGGCTGGAATCGAGTTTTCACGTAGTGGTAGGGCAGGCTTCTTCGATCAGAAACGTAGGAAGATGTATTCAGAGTTCGGGTATCGAATTGTCAGGACTAACATTAGAACCTTTGGCTTCTGCCGATGCGGTTTTAAGTCAGGAAGAAAAAGAAGCAGGAGTAGCGTTAATTGATATCGGTGGAGGAACAACAGATTTAGCCATTTTTAAAGATGGTATTATTCGTCATACTGCCGTGATTCCTTTTGGAGGAAATGTTATTACAGACGATATCAAAGAAGGTTGTTCGATTATTGAAAAACAAGCAGAGCTTTTAAAAATAAAATTCGGATCGGCCTGGCCGGGAGAAAATAAAGACAACGAAATTGTCTCTATTCCGGGATTAAGAGGAAGAGAGCCAAAAGAAATTTCGCTTAAAAACTTATCTAAAATTATTCATGCCCGTGTGGTGGAAATTGTAGAGCAGGTTTTTGCAGAAATTAAGGCTTACGGACACGAAGATCCCCGTAAAAAATTAATTGCCGGAATTGTGCTTACAGGTGGTGGTGCTCAGCTAAAACACATTAAACAATTAGTAGAGTACATTACAGGTATGGATACCAGAATTGGATATCCAAATGAGCATCTGGCAGGAAATTCCAGCGAAGAAATCTCAAGTCCGTTATTTGCAACCGCAGTTGGTTTAGTAATGAACAGTATCGAAAACAGTACGCAAAGTGCTGTAAGAATGGAGATTGTAAACGAGCAGACAAAAGTGGTTTACAGAAATGTACCACCACAGCAGCAACAGCCGGTACAACAGCGATACGAAGTAGAAGAAAACTACGTTGAAAGAGTAGAAACTATTGAAGAAACCAGAGAAGTTCGAAACAACAGCTCTAAGGAAGAATCAACAGAAACAAAAATTAGAAGATCATTTTTTGACCGATATGTCGATAAAATCAAAGATTTTTTAGACAACGCAGAATAGAATAATAAGAGAAAAGGATTACTTTTTGCCCCAGATCAAGAAGTAAAAAATGTATTAAATAAGAATTTCAAAAACCAAAAAGATGATGAGCAACTCAGAATTTGGAAGTATTTCATTTGATTTACCAAAAAACCAATCAAATGTAATCAAAGTAATAGGTGTAGGTGGAGGTGGTAGTAACGCTATCAACCACATGTTTAAACAAGGTATTAAAGGCGTAGATTTTATCGTTTGTAATACCGATTCACAGGCACTACAGAACAGTTCGGTCCCTAACAAAATTCAGTTAGGAGTAAATTTAACAGAAGGTCTTGGAGCAGGAGCAAATCCTGATGTAGGACAGCAATCTGCTATTGAGAGCATCGCTGATATCGAAAAAATGTTAGACCGTGGTACTAAGATGGTATTTATTACCGCTGGTATGGGTGGTGGAACAGGTACCGGTGCAGCTCCGGTAATTGCGCAGTTGGCAAAAGAAAGAGAAATTCTGACAGTGGGTATTGTGACCATTCCGTTTCAGTTTGAAGGGAAAGTACGTCAGGAGCAGGCACTTTTAGGAATCGAAAAATTGCGCAAGCAGGTCGATTCATTAATCGTGATCAACAATAATAAATTAAGAGAAGTATACGGAAATCTTGGTTTTAAAGCCGGATTCTCTAAAGCGGATGAAGTTTTAGCAACTGCCTCAAGAGGTATTGCCGAAGTAATTACGCACCACTATACTCAAAATATCGATTTACGTGACGCTAAAACTGTTCTTTCGAATAGTGGAACAGCGATCATGGGATCTTCTGTTGCCGAGGGAGAAAACAGAGCCAAGGAAGCTATTATTTCAGCCTTGGATTCTCCATTGTTAAACGACAATAAAATTACAGGAGCCAAAAACGTATTGTTGCTTATCGTTTCTGGATCAAATGAGATTACGCTGGATGAAATTGGTGAAATCAACGATCACATTCAGGTAGAAGCAGGTTACAATGCCAATATTATCATGGGGGTTGGTGAAGACGAAACTCTTGGTGATGCTATTGCTGTGACTATTATTGCGACAGGTTTTGATGTTGAACAACAAAATGAAATCGTTAATACAGAGCCTAAGAAAATCATTCATACCTTAGAGGATGAGCAAAGAAGCGTTCATAATCTAACCAATAAATCGGTTACTGCTTTTGATTTAACAATCGATACACCAACCAGCAAATCAGAAGAAAAAATTGTTTTTGATTTGATGGATGATGAAGATACGGTTGCTCCCGTAACACCTACTCCGGTTGTGCCAGTTGCAGTTACTCCATTTGAAGTTGCTCCGGTTGCAGTTACTCCAACAATCAATCAGGAAGAGTTAGTAGTGATGTCTGAGTTTATCAAAAACCTTGACGTTACTTTTGAAATCGTTTCGCCAATAACCGATATTGATTTTACCATTACGGCTCCACAGGCAGAAGTTTTTCAGGATGTAAAACCTGTTCAGCAAGTGCAGCAGCAAAGAACATTCGAAAGAGAAGAACAAACAACCTTCTCCTTTGATTTGCCAATTTTCAGATCAGAGCCTGAAGTGAAAAAAGAGCCAGTTGTTGAAGAAACTAAAATTTTATTCGAATTAACAAACGAAACCCGTAACATCAAAGTGAATGATCCGGTTTCTTTTGTACCGGTAACGGAACTTTCTGATAAAGGAATCATCAAGTATTCTTTAGAAGAGTACATGGAGGTTGAAAACGATTTAATGACCTCAAAACCGGTTGAAAAAGTGGTAGAAGAAGTAATTCCTGAGGAATTGAATATCACCATGAAACCAAGACCTGATTTTGCTACGGATGCCGATTATTCAACAACGGCTAATGTTTCTCCGATGGAATTGACAATCGAAGAGACTTTACGTTTGAGAGCGGAAGAAAGAAGAAAAAAATTAAAAGAGTTTAATTATAAATTCCATAATAATGTGTCTAGAATTGATGAACTGGAAAAAGAGCCTGCTTACAAAAGATTAGGTATCGATTTGTCTAATTCACAATCAAATAACACCAATTCAAGAATTTCGGTTGGAACAGATAGTAACAACGATTTACAATTGCGCTCCAACAATTCGTTTTTGCACGACAACGTAGATTAATTTTAGAATCATAATAATTAGGATAACCCGAAAATTGGATTTAATTTTCGGGTTATTTTTTTTATCTTCGCACAGAATTTAAAATTTGACTTCGTAAACAGGTTTTTAAAGTGAATCTTGATGATGCGTTAGGGCGAAGACAACATTATAGTTTTAAATGTAATTTAGCAATCGATAAGCCTGGCTTATTTAAATAAAAGTAAAAAATGAGTTTACAAACACTAATCATGGACGAAATTAAAACGGCCATGAGAGCAAAAGATACAGTAGCATTAGAAGCATTAAGAGCGATTAAATCTGAAATGTTATTGGCTGCAACGGCTTCAGGTTCTAAAGAAGAATTGACAGAAGACGATGAAATTAAATTGCTTCAAAGATTGGTGAAAACCCGTAAAGAAAGCGCCAGAATTTTTACCGAGCAAAACCGTCCTGATCTAGCAGAACCGGAATTGGCTCAGGTAGCAGTAATCGAGAAGTTTTTACCAGCTCAGTTAAGTGAGGAAGAAGTAGAGGCAGTAATAGCAAAAATCATTGCTGAAACCGGAGCTTCTGGAATCGCTTCAATGGGTAAAGTAATGGGATTGGCTACTGCACAATTGGGCGGAACAGCTGAAGGAAAAACCATTTCGGCAATTGTAAAAAAATTATTAGTATAAAAACAATATAAATTCCAATATTTAAAATCCAAATTCCAATTCTAAAATTGGAATTTGAGATTTGGAATTTGAAAGTTTAATATTTTCGACCACGTAGTTCAACTGGATAGAATATCAGATTTCGGCTCTGAGGGTTGGGGGTTCGAACCCCTCCGTGGTCACTAAAACAAAGGCCTGAGAATGTATGTTCTCGGGTTTTTTTGTGTCTGGAACTTTGTCACAGATCTTAATTTAAGAGGCCTGATAACTTTAAAATATAAAAAGGTTTTGTGTTACTTTCTTAACTTTGTGTACACATCCCAATACTATTAGTTAAGAAGCACTATAGATCAAAACGAATGACAAAGGAAGAGTCTGTTAAAGAGTACTATTTTAGAATCAATAAGAGTATCGATTATATTAAAGAAAACCTTCAGGAGGAACTTTCTTTAGAGAAATTGGCTGATCTTTCTAATTTCTCAAAATTTCATTTTCATCGAATCTTCAAGTCAGTAACAGGAACGACGATCAATGAGTTTATTAAAAACGCAAAGATAGAAAGAGCGCTGTTTTTCTTAATGTACAATCCTTCAAAAACGATTAGTGAAATAGCCAATGACTGTGGTTTTTTAAGCATTTCGTCTTTTTCAAGAAGTTTCCGCGAAGTGAGACAGATGACGCCAACGGAATGGCGAAAACGACATCAAAATAGCAATATTGGTATAACAGATAGCAATATTGGAAAAATGCAGTCCGAAATCGAAAACTACCTTGCACTCAAATTAAATAACTTAAAAAATATTGAAATGAGTGAAACAATGAAACTTGATTTTGAAATTAAAAAACTGGAGGCATTTAATGTTATTTACATCCGAAACCTCAATATCCACAAGCATGATAGTGAAACATTTGAAGAGATGTTTAAACAGCTTTTTAGCTGGGCTTCTCCTCGAAATTTAGTAAATTTTCCTGAAACCAAAGCGCTGACTGTTTATAGAAGCAATGCTAATTTAGAGGGAAAGCTCCAGGCTGATGTTTGTTTGTCTGTTCCCGAAAAAATAGTGGGCGAGGGAGTAATTGGCAGTACAGTAATAAGCGGGGGTTTATACGCTGTTTTCCATAAAGAAGCGCTAATGTCTGAATGTTTTAAAACCTGGAATTACATTTACGAAGTATGGTTTGAAGAAAATGGCTATCAGCCTGATAACAGGAATTTCTTTTTAAGTCATTTAAACGATCCGAAACTGCATCCTGAGAACCTTCACATTATTGACATTTACATCCCCATAAAATTACTGTGATACCGGTAAAAATTAAAATTAATTTAAATCAAATGGAATGAAATTGTCATTTAGGATCTCCTTTTCTTTGACGGGTAATGGTTTACAGTTTAATTTTAGAGTAAAGTATTTCTAATCGTATTCTATACCGTCAGGAGCATATTTAAAATTTATATAAAACAAAACGCCTTTAAATAAGGCGTTTTTTTATGCTTTTTCTCCATGAAGTTATTTTCCCTCGGGAGCGTCTTTTTGTTGGTTGTACGGTTGCTTATAGGGTTTCTATGTTATTGGTGTCAATGTACTGCTGCACTTTTAAAAATAGATCATCGCAGCCCTTTATAATTTCGGCACGTTGGTCTCTTACGGTGCTCCAGTGTCTGCTTGTTTTTCTGAGGGACAAAGCCGTAAATTCGACTGAAAAGGCTGGGCATTTTTTGGAGAGTTCCTGAAAAACAACACCTTCGCCAGTTCCCGAATTGTAGCCTTCCTGAGCTTTGCAGTTAGCTCCCTTTGAAAAATACGTTAAAAAACCATTTTCCGGATTGGTTTTATAGCTTTGGTAAATCGTTTTGAGCATCGGGTCTCCAATACTGCTGATCGCATTGTAGCTGGTTTGAAACAATCCAGCTTCGGCCTCTTCTGCCTTAGGATTAATGATGTCTTTTTTGTCGTTTCTTTCGGCTCCAACACAATGTCTTCCTGAGCTTTCAAGCATTCCCATGCCCATCATTAACACAAAGAGATGACGAAGGGTACCTGCTTCACTTTGGTCATTATCGATGCCATTGTCCTTAAAAATGGAACTGTAAAGAGTTAAAGAATCCTTATTGGGGTCTGCGCCTGGTTTTTTTGCCATTTCCTTTACGATGGGATCTCCTTTTTTCAGTTTGCAATACACTCTTCCATACGTTAAAGCCATACCTTGATAGTAACCAATTGGAGCGATTCCCTGACCTTCTTTCCAATAATAACGAACAACGTCCAGACCTTTAACTATATTGGCAATGTCGTTATAAACCGAATTACTTTGTGGGGCATCAACAGGAGCCAAATACTGGAGCGATACCCAGCCAGTTGTTTCACCGTGTTTTACTTTTGCCCATTCCTTATTTTCGAAGGTTTCAATATAGATTACAACATCTCCTTTAAACAAATCTCCTATTTTATTGTCGGTTGTTTTTTCCGGGCTTTTTCGTATCCGTACCCCATCACCTGTAACTAAATAAGTCTTTGTGGTTGTAGTAGTGGTCGGAGCGACAGCTGGCGTATTGGGAGTAGCAATTCTGTTTTTTAAAATAACAAACCAGGCTTTAGAAGTGTCTGTTAAAAAGCCATTATCGTCTATTTTAACGTTTTTTAAGCTTACAGAATTCTCTACATTACCGCCAATCACTTTTAAGGTATTTCCTTTTTTATCTACGACAAGGTCAGAATGAGAGGGGTAACTGTTCGTCGTACTGTCGTAATTAATAGTTCCGACAGAGTCTTCTCTGAGGTAACAAATTAAATCTCCAATCTCCGGCACATAGTCAGAAAGTCTATACCCCCAAAAACCATAAGCGGTATCCTCTTTTTGTTTGGCGATTATGGCTTTTCGAATGTAAGCGGAATGCTGTGCATTATAAAGAAAACGACTTTCGGCTCCGGCTGTTTTCATGATGTACGAAATGAATGCGGCCGACCATGGCTGGTCAACATCCTTGCCGTCAAGATTTGTATTTACACCCGTTTTCCAATAGGTACCAACTCTTTGGTAATAATTGTCTTCGGTTTCCCGATGTCCGGTCTTTCCAAAAACAGGTATTGATTTACCGTGTTTGTCTTTCTCGTATCGGAGAATTTCCTGCATCCCGAAAAATTCCCATTCTTCTTTTGCAATACTGATAAGTTTTTCTCTAAAAGCCATATGGTTTGAATTTAGTAGTTACGTTGAAAAGAATTGTAGATAGGTAGCTGACGTGGGGATATTCTTTTATAAGGAGGGTGATATTTCTTGTAAAGGATTGAAGTGTAGTATTTTATATAAAATTAATCAATTGCAGAACGCTTTACAACGAGTGTTTATACCTGATTTTGAGTTAGATATAAAAGGAGAAAGCAAAGAAAGGGGAAAAATAATAGCGGATGAGGATTGGCTCTTAAAACAAAAACCTGTTTCGTTTGGAAACAGGTTTTTCTAATTTTTTTGATTTGTTAAAGGAGATTATTTTTCAGATCCCGCTTTTGGTTTTCTTACCAGAATGTAAATTGAGACTAAAAAAACAATGATGTACACTATTGCTAATGCGGGTTTCTCGAATTTTAGCTTTTCAAAGTCGAATTGTTTATAAATCGTTACTCCTAAAATGATTGCGACAATCAAAAAAGTAAACGATATTGATCTTTTTTTTTCCATTTTTTAAGGTTTTATAGGTATGTTAATTGGTATTCTTAGAATAGCGACAACTCTTCTTGCGGGTATCCTTCCCAACAGAATAGGATGTAGCTGCTTTTAAATCATAGCAGTTTTTTTGTTGATTTTTCCTTTTAATCCGGCAGAAAATTACTTTCTGGAAAATAAATTCTCTACCACCCAGGCAGGGCCAATCATTAAAAACTGAAGATCTTTTAGAAAAGAAGGTTTTTTTCCTTCGATATTATGTCCGTAGAACTGTCCGATCCAGGCAATCGCAAATACACCGATGGAAAATATCCATAAAGGGAAAACCTGTCCGATATAAAAATTTACAACCAGACAAATCGCCGAAAAAACAGCAATCTTTAAGGCCATGGCTACCGATAAACGGATGTAAAAAAGGAGCACAAAAACTAAAACAACAGCAGCCCAGTTTTCGATAACAGGAGCGTTTAGTTTCAAAGTATCAGAAATGATATTGCTTGGAATACTCATTAATAAACCTACGATCGAAAAGTAAATAGCAGGTACGCAAACATAATGAATCGCCTTGTTTTTGGGGTTCTGATGACTTACTGCGTACTCATCAAACCATTGTTCTAATGTTCTCATTGTTTTTGGTTTAGGATCGTAAATCTACTAAAATTTCTTTTAGTTTTATCAATTTTGAACTTTCCCGGAAATGAATACGCTCAAATTTTAGAGTAAACACTCAAAAAGTAGCGTATTTGTCTTATTGTGATAGTTTTATGGCCTTATGGAGTATACCGTTGTTTTTTTACTTGTTAAATTTGTGTAATTTTAAAACAAATCTTGTTAAATTATTTAAGGTATGTACGATAGTAAAAATAAAAAAAAGAAGGTTGTAAGAACATCTATTGCTCTGCATCATAGAGAAGATCAAATAGAGAATACACTAAACGAGTTTGATCTTTCTGTATATCCCGGAGATGAAAATGATATTTCACGTGACAGATTTATAAAAGCAAAAATAACTTTTGGGATACTTGTTCTTCTTGCTTTTTTATTTTCCTTTATTGCATTACTCATCATGAGATTTATCAATTAATGACACAGAGAAGTTTCTTTCTGATGATAATCAAAAACATTGTCCCATAAGGCGTCGATCGTAACAAGCGCCTGGTTTAAAGGGATTACGCTCCATTTGCCATTAAATTCAATACCAAGTCCCATCTTTTTTAATTTCAACAAAGCATCCTGTACATCAAAATCAAGGTCTGTATTTAGTTTTGTTGCAAACCACGATTCAATTTGAGTATCAAGCTCGTCGGCTGTAATAGGAGATTCATTTTTGTACAAAAAGGTATACGCCAGTATGGTTTCCTTCAATACCTCTTCTTCAGAGGAATTTAACAGTGAATAAAAAGCACCGCTGTTGTTTCCAAGATTCTTAAAATACAGGCTATCCGAAAGTATTTTTGAATATTTAATCTTCTTATTGACAAAGTTGCTGTACTGACGGAACAGGTAAAGCGATAGAATTCCCAGTGCTATTAAACCCTGATTCAAAGAAGCTTTGCTGTTGAGTAAATCAATCGTTTCGCCCGATTGATATGCGCCATACATGCCAATCAAAGCCGGGATTACAGTCGTACTTAAAAGAGAAATTCCACCTCCGATTCCGGGAACCCAAAAAAACAATTTATCCGTGGTAGACATTCTCGGAATGGCATTTGGGAATATGGTTTCGAGATCGTTTTTAGGAACGCGTTTAAAGATTTTTAAAGCAACCGATCCGGGTTCAATGGGCATTTTCCCCAACTTCACTTTCTTTTCCTTTATATAATCCTCTTCGCTGTAATGCAGATAAATTAAAACGCGGTCGTAATATTCGATTTCAATTTCTTTCTTCCAGAAAAAATATTTTTTAATCTTTTCTTTTGCTTTATGATGTCCCCGAACGTATAATTCATAATCCTTAAAGGCATTAAAATCAATAGAGAGTTTTAAGCCGATTAAGTCTGAATCTTCAAAAGCTTCGTCCAGTGTTTCCTGATCTATCCGACGATAATTTCCCTGTTCTAAAACCGTAAGCAAGGTTTCTTTGAAAATACTGAAATCGCTTTTGCCTTCAAAACTTTTACGCTCTTTCGGGCTTAAATCCGGGTCAAACAAAGCATAGTTTTGTTTAAGATTCCGGTTAAGATTAAAAGCTTCGTAATGAAAATAATGCTCAATAATATCAAACAGTTTTTTGAAATCATCCACTTTTTTCGAATCGTCAGCAAAGGCACTGAATTGTTGTTCGAGTAGGAATTCTTTGTTGAAAGGAATATAATGTTCTCGTGTCATAGAGATTTAAAGGGCTTTGTTTTTTTAAAGGGTAAAGATACAAAGGTTCAAAGTGATTTTGTTTTGATCACAATAGAGTTTTTGAAGTTTGTTTTCGTTTTAGATTCATCAGAGATGGAGTTTTTGCTGCTACCCAATCAAATGAAACTTTCCGCAATAAAATACAATTAAAAAAGTGAGATTTTTAATCGTTGGCATCGATTAGAAATCCCACTTAATTGTTCCAAAAAAAATGACATCATTTCATAATTTCCCTTTGGGAAAACTACAGGTTTAAATAAAAATTATCCACGGCAATTTTACCACTTAATAAAGTTCCGGCAACCCGTATTTATACCTGTTTTTGAGTTTTTTTACGTCAGGAGTGCAAGTGCAAAAAGGACAGTCTTTTGCTTTGATGCTAAGTGTTTTAAGTCTTTTTTCAAAGCTTCCTGTCTTTGCAGTGCAGTTGAAGAAGGTTTTTTTAGGGTATTAATTCCCCTCCGATTTTTTCAATTCTATTATTTTATTGATGTATTGGATGAGATTTTCTTTTTCTACCGAAAAGGGAGCTTTTTCATCTTCGGTGCTCAGGTATAAGTGCGCAATACTTTCGGCGTCCATATTTTCCTGCACATAATGATACTCAATATATTTTATAATGCTTTCTACAAAAAGCTCCTGCAGCCTGCCTTTTTCTATCGTTTCTTCGTCCTTGTTTTTTATTTTTTCTATTTCCGATTCCGGTAAATCAATAGTGAGGTAAGTAGTATCTACAGCCACATTAGAAAGCATTTCTTCGCTCGCTTTTCCTGTAGCATTGCAATACGCACAGGGGCCTGGCGCCCATTTTAATTGTTTGTTTAAACGTTTTATGTCTTCCCAATCTACAAAACCTTTTCCGAGACATCTGGGGCATCCTGAATTTGATTTTTTAAACAGAAAATTAAAAAGAGTCATTTTTCTAAAAATTTGGTTAAAGTTTTATAGCCTCGCGAAGATAAATTATTTATGTAAGAAAAATATTTTTAAAGCAGATTGTTTTTTGAGATTTTAAACATTTTAGAAGTAGGAAAAGCAGCAGATTTTTGCCTTGTAATGGGAACTGTTTTTGGAGTACAGAAATTGGAATGACGAATTGGGCAAGCAGATCGATGTATAGCTATTCAGAATTCAGGAAAATGTGAGAAAATAGAATGTTTTTTATCAGGAGCAGAATCAAATTCAAAAAGTTTTTGCTTAAATTTATGCACCTCAAATTTAAAGAGAATCTACACGTTAAAGTAGCCGGAATAACAACCGGGAAGAGCATTGTGCCTCAATGAATTATTTTTAGCCATTATTACTATTATTTTTAATGTTTGTGTAACAGAAATTGTGAACGAACGTCTAAGTAATGGGCATAATCGTTAGCAAGCCTCTGGATTATTTTAGATTCGGAATTTCTTATAATCCATTTTTAAGTAAGATTTACAATTCATCGTGGTCCTGTAATTCGTTGATTATTTCATGTATCATTAAAGTAGAAAAATATGGTTGTTGAAGTTTTTAAGACAAATGTGCAAAAAGAGGCAGATAAAGATTATGTCATTGCCGTTATTCAAACCCAATTTCCCGATTATAAAATCAACTTTGATTTAGAAGATTGCGATAAAATATTGCGTATAGAAGGTATTGATCTGGAACCCGATAATATTATCGATTATGTAAATTGTTTGGGATATACTTGTGTAAAATTAGAATAATTAGACTATGATAAATTTTATTGTTTTTTGCTTTTTACTGTTAGTGAAACAGTTTTAAGAATCCGTTTTTTTGAGATCGGAAAGTTTTCTTTCCTATAAGTACGCATTATTTTTTAAATTTGTGTTCTTATGAAAAAAAAGCCTTCCTTTTTTGACTTTACTCAAAAGGTCAATTATAAAAACGAAATTTTAGCGGGATTAACAGTTGCGATGACGATGATTCCGGAATCATTATCGTTTGCAATTCTAGCCGGTTTTCCGCCTTTGGCAGGCTTGTATGCTGCTTTTATAGCGGGCTTGGTTACCTCGGTTTTTGGAGGGAGACCCGGAATGATTTCGGGTGGGGCAGGAGCGACCGTTATTGTTTTAATCGCTTTAATGAAATCGCACGGCATCGAATATGTTTTTGCAGCCGTCGCACTTGGAGGGATCGTTCAGATCTGTGTTGGACTTTTTAAACTCGGAAAATTTATCAGACTGGTACCACAACCAGTGATGTACGGTTTTGTAAACGGGCTTGCAGTAGTGATCTTTATGTCACAGCTGGAACAGTTTAAAACCGTTGTGAATGGCCAGACGACATGGCTGCAAGGTTCTCCTTTGTATATTATGTTGGGCTTAGTTGTGCTTACGATTGGGGTTGTAGTGCTTTTTCCAAAGATAACAAAAACAGTTCCGGCTTCTTTGGTGGCTATTATGGTCGTATTTGCCATCGTACTAATCTTTAATATTGAGACCAAAACAGTTCAGGATATTGCTTCTGTGCAGGGAGGATTTCCACCGTTTCATATTCCGAATATTCCACTTTCTTTTGATACCTTAAAAATCATATTTCCGTACGCAGTAATTGTTGCCGCTGTCGGTTTAACAGAAGGTTTGCTGACTTTGAACCTTGTTGATGAAATAACAGGTACAAGAGGCAATAGTAACAGAGAGTGTATTGCTCAGGGAAGCTCCAATATATTGAATGGGTTCTTTTTTGGGATGGGCGGCTGTCCAATGATTGCGCAGACACTGGTCAATCTTTCTGCCGGTTCGAGAGCGCGACTTTCGGGAATAATCGCTTCGTTGACTATTTTAGGAATCATTCTTTTTGGAGCGCCTGTCATTGGAAAACTGCCAATGGCTGCTTTAGTAGGAGTGATGATGATGGTGGCGGTTACCACTTTTGAATGGACGAGTTTCAGAGTCATTAATAAAATGCCGGCACACGATATCTTTGTCGGGATTTTAGTAGCGGTAGTCACTATTTTATTGCACAATCTGGCTTTGGCAGTTTTGATTGGGGTGATTGTTTCAGCCCTTGTTTTTGCCTGGGAAAGTGCCAAAAGAATTCGTGCCAGACATTATATTGATGAGACCGGAATAAAACATTATGAAATTTACGGACCCTTATTTTTTGGTTCGATTGCTGCTTTTGTAGAGAAGTTTGATGTGGTAAATGATCCTGATCATGTGATCATTGATTTTAAAGAAAGCCGAATTGCAGATATGTCCGCTATTGAAGCATTGAATAATTTGACAAAAAAATACAGTCAGTTAAATAAAGTGATCGAATTGCAACATTTAAGTGAAGATTGTATTGTTTTACTTAAGAATGCTGAAGCTGTTATTGCCGTAAATGTAATTGAAGATCCAACGTACAAAGTAGTCTCTTAATTAGATAATTTGGCAATTAGATAATTAGAAAATTCTATGCGTAACGAACAGCAATTATCTAATTATCTAATTGACACATTCCCAAATTATTTAAGCATGCTGCTAACCTCGCTAAACTTTCCGTCGACTTCATCGATTTGTAAGCCCAGTAGGTGTGCAATTAAAGGATATACCGAAACATTCTGGAAGGATCTTACTGTTTTGTTTACTTTAAAGGCTGGACCTTTTGCGTAAAAAATGGCCTGCATGTCTTTCTCTTTGTTGTCATATCCGTGTGTGCCTCCGTTTACCTTCTGAGAGGATTCTTTTACCAGACTATACCCTTTTTTGGCTTCAATTACAAAATCATGAACTCTCGGATTAGTGCCGTAGTGCAGTCTTTTCGGAACCTCGTTTGATCTCCAGAATTTAATATGAGGTACTTTTTTTAAAGCTTTTGCGATAGAATCCTGAAAGCCCGGTTTTGCCTGCAGGCTCATAATTGGGTTGATTACGGCTTTGTAATCCAGCCATTCGGGTTTTAGATACTCCAGAATCGCTACCTTTTTATCGTTGCTAATATTGGCCATTCCGTGATCTGAGACGATAATTAAATTGATCTGTTTTCCAATAGGCAATTGATCCAGTTTAGAAGATAAGAGTCCCATAAGAGTATCCATCTTTCTGATTGCTTTTTCGTTTTCAGGAGAAAGCGGACCAAATTGATGCCCTGAACGATCGGGCTCATCAAAATAGAGGCTGATAAAATGCGGACGCTCTTTTTCCGGAAGCTGCAGCCATTGAAGTACAGTGTCGATTCGGGTTTCGTAAGGGATTTTGTCATCGTACTTTTTATAGATACCCGGCCTTTTCTGATCGGTATCTGAACCCGGCCAGAAAAAAGAAGCTGCCTTTATACCCTGTTGTTCGGCAACATTCCAAATGGGATTTCCACCATAAAAACGGGAATCATTTTTGGCATTTGTCGATAGTGAAAAAGATTCGTTTAGCGCTGCATCATAAAAAACATTATTAATAATTCCGTGATGATCAGGATAAAGTCCGGTCACTATTGCATAATGATTAGGGAAGGTTTTGCTCGGATAAGAAGGTCGCATTGATTTGGCGTGAACACCTTGTTTGGCTATCTTTTCAAGATTTTGAAGTTTAAAATGTCTGGCATAATCCCAACGAAATCCATCCATAGAAACTAAAACGACGTAAGTATCTTTATTGGTTTGCGCATTTAAAATAAAAGAAAGCGAGAAGAAAAGTACAGATAGGAGAGCGGTAAAATGCTTTTTCATTGTTGTAATTATTGAGTTGCAAAGTTATCAATAACCACTTTCATGCGCAAAAACAGAATGTTAAACAATCATAAAGTAAAAATTGTTTGCTACAGATTAAAAAGATTCTCACAGATTGTAATCTTTTTGATCCTTTAATCTGTGGCTAAAAAAAAACAGTGTAATTCGCGGCAAAAAAAAACGCCAGATAGAAATCTGGCGTTTTGAATTTGGAAGAAAAGAACGATTACATCATTCCTGGCATACCGCCACCCATTGGCATTCCGCCAGCGCTTTCTTCTTTAATATCGATTAATGCACACTCAGTAGTTAAGATCATTCCCGAAACTGAAGCAGCATTTTCAAGAGCCACACGAGTTACTTTTTTAGGATCAATAATACCAGCTTTAAGCATGTCAACATATTCGTCAGTTTTTGCATTGTAACCAAAGTCACCTGAACCTTCACCTACTTTTGCTACAACTACAGAACCTTCAAGACCTGCATTTTCAACAATAGTTCTTAATGGAGCTTCAACAGCGCGAGATACAATCTGAATTCCGGTTGCCTCGTCAGCGTTATCCGCTTTAAGGTCGGCCAAAGCAGCTTTTGCTCTTAGTAAAGCAACACCACCACCGGCAACAATTCCTTCTTCAACAGCAGCACGTGTTGCGTGTAACGCATCATCAACTCTGTCTTTTTTCTCTTTCATTTCAACTTCAGATGCAGCACCAACATAAAGAACAGCAACACCACCGGCCAATTTAGCCAAACGTTCCTGTAATTTTTCTTTATCATAATCAGAAGTTGTAGTTTCCATCTGACCTTTAATTTGGTTCACTCTGTTTTTGATGATATCTGCTTCACCAGCACCACTTACAATTGTAGTGTTGTCTTTATCGATAGAAACTCTTTTTGCTGTTCCTAACATTTCGATAGTAGTGTTTTCAAGGGTATAACCTCTTTCTTCAGAAATTACAGTTCCACCAGTCAAAATAGCGATGTCTTCTAACATTGCTTTTCTTCTGTCACCAAAACCAGGTGCTTTTACAGCAGCAATTTTTAAAGCTCCACGTAATTTGTTCACTACAAGAGTTGATAAAGCTTCTCCGTCAACATCTTCAGCAATGATTAATAATGGTTTTCCTGATTGAGCAACTGGCTCTAAAACAGGTAGTAATTCTTTTAAAGAAGATACTTTTTTGTCGTATAATAAGATGTATGGAGCGTCTAATTCAACTTCCATTTTCTCAGGATTTGTTACGAAGTAAGGAGAAAGATATCCTCTGTCAAACTGCATACCTTCAACAACATCTACAAACGTATCTGTTCCTTTGGCTTCTTCAACAGTAATAACCCCTTCTTTACCTACTTTTGCAAATGCAGTAGCGATTAGTTCTCCAATCACTTCGTCATTGTTTGCAGAGATAGAAGCAATTTGTTTGATTTTATCAGAATCACTTCCTACTACTTTTGCTTGTTTTGCAAGATCAGCAACGATTGCTTCAACAGCTTTGTCGATACCACGTTTCAAGTCCATTGGATTTGCTCCTGCAGCAACGTTTTTTAAGCCTTCTTTTACGATTGCCTGAGCTAAAACTGTAGCAGTTGTAGTTCCGTCACCCGCTAAATCATTGGTTTTAGAAGCTACTTCTTTCACCATTTGTGCGCCCATGTTTTCTAATGGGTCTTTTAATTCGATTTCTTTTGCAACCGAAACTCCATCTTTAGTAACTGTTGGTCCACCAAATGATTTTCCGATAATTACGTTACGACCTTTTGGTCCAAGAGTTACTTTTACAGCATTTGCTAATGCATCAACACCACGTTTCAATCCGTCACGTGCTTCAATATCAAATTTTATATCTTTTGCCATTTTTTTAATTTTGTTTAAAGTTTGGTTTGTTTCAAGTTAATGAAGTTCTTAATTCTTAATACTTCGTACTTAAGACAATATTTTTTTAGATTATCGCCAAGATATCATCCTCACGCATAATCAAATAATCAGTTCCTTCCAGTTTTAATTCTGTTCCTGCATATTTACCATAAAGAACAGTGTCGCCCACTTTTACAGTCATTGTGTGATCTTTTGATCCGTTTCCTACTGCAACTACAGTCCCTTTTTGTGGTTTCTCTTTGGCAGTATCCGGAATAAAGATTCCTGAAGCAGTTTTAGTTTCAGCTGCAACAGGCTCAATAAGTACGCGGTCTGAAAGCGGTTTTATGTTTAAAGCCATGATTTTATAATGTTATTAGGTTATACGTTTTTTAATGTTCTAGAAACTTTCAGAAACTGTGCCATGCTCTTAAAACTGACATTATTTCTTAAAAAAAATGCCAGCTTTGACAGGCTGGCATTTTATATTGATATCGAAAATTATTATTTTGCTGCAGGTGTTGCCGGAGCAGGTGTTTGTTGAGCCGGAGCAGCTGGTGTAGTAGCAGGCGCCTCAGTTTTTTCAATGATTTTAGACTCACCGTCACTTAATGATCCTGTGAAGCTTAAGCTGGAAAGCAAAATTAAAGCAATCAAAATAGTAGCTAATGTCCAAGTACTTTTGTCTAAAAAGTCAGTTGTTTTTTGTACTCCACCTAACATTTGAGTTCCGCTGATAGTAGAAGACAATCCGCCTCCTTTAGGGTTTTGTACCATGATTACTACGATCAATAGAAAGCAAACTATTGTGATTAAAACTAAAAAAATTGAAAATGTGCTCATTGTTTAAATATTATTGTTATTTTGTTGTAAAATCTTTATATCCGAAATACGGTCTGCAAAGAAACTAATTTTTTCTGGATATTTCAAAATTAATATTTCATATGCTTGTATTGCTTTGGTGTATTTTTTTTGTTCCAAATATACTCTGGCTAAAGTTTCAGTCATTAAGTAGGAATTATCCTCTTTATTAGGGTCGGATACTACTGTTTGTGTTATTGCAGTCTGTTTGATCGGAGAGATTTTCGGATTGGTTTCGATGAATTTATCGATCAATTCCGCCTTTTTCTTTTTCTCATCGTCAATTGTTTCCGATTCAACTGCTTTTTCAGACTGTTTTATTTCGGTTGAAGTTTCTTCAGTTCTGTCAATTGGTTCTGTTCGGGACAATTGCAGCCATTCCTGAAAAGAATGTTTCTCGTTTACCGAAAAATCTAAGGGCTGTCCTATTTCCAGGTTTTCTTCTGCCGTTTTTACACTTTCTGAAATTTCAATTTCTTTTGGTTCTTCGACTGCTTTAGGCTGTTCAGGAACAACGGTTGTTGCTTCTTTTATAGAATTTAAGATCGATTGCTCGATTGGATTCACTTTTACTTCCGCTACTTCCGCAATCTCTTCCTCTACTATTTCATCGAAAAAAGTAGGTGTTGGCTCTTTAACCGGAGGTAATGCAGCTTCTTCCGGAGCTAAATTTACTTCTGGCAGCTCCGTTTTGGCAGGTTCTTCCACAGTTATTGGAGCAGTTTCCTGAGGAGTGACAGAAACAGCTTGTTCGATAACAACTTCAGCTGGTTTTTCTTCTGCTTTTACAGGGGCTTCAAAAGTTACTGCTGCCACTTCTTTTACGGTATCAATAATAGATTGCTCGATAAATGGTTTAACCGGTTCTTCTGTTGTTTTTACAGGCTCTTCAAAAGTTACTGCTGCCACTTCTTTTACGGCATCAATAATAGATTGCTCAATAAATGGTTTAACAGGTTCTTCGACTGTTTTTACAGGTTTTTCAAAAGTTACCGTTGTGGCTTCTTTTATAGAATCCAGTATAGATTGCTCGATTGGATCCACTCTGACCTCAGTTGCTTTTTTTACTTCTTCAAAGGAAACAATTTCACTGTCAAAAACTTTAATTTCGAGTAGATCTCGCAGTTTTCGGTCGTAATAGTCACTCTGAATCGAAGTGAAAGTTTCAGAAGTAATAAAGTCAAATAAAACGGTACGATCCGTAGTATGTGCTGCCGTAACTTTTAGGGCATAATTATACTTAAAGCTGTTTTGATCGTAAAGCCCTTTCAAGCGCAATGCCCTTGCACTTTGAAAATAGGGAAATTCATTCAAAACACTTCCTAATGCCTCTGCCTGTTTCTCTGTGATAGTATCAGGTTTGTTCATTAAGTAGGTATAATCCGTTACATTCATTTATTCTTTGTGTTTAATCGGTTAACTGTTAATCGTTTTATTGGTTTTGCTGTTTAATCGATTAAACGGTAAAACGTTTTAACGATTCAACAAATAAGCAAACTACCATTTTGCTAATGACTCATTGAAAATATCTTGTGTGATTCTTTCAAAAATAACCTGAATTGCGGTATTCAGAGTAGCTCCGGTAGGCAGTCCCTGTCCTTCGAAATCATAGTAGAATTCAAATGTTTTTTCGAAATCATCTTTTTCTTTCTTTTTGTTCGTAAACCTAACATTTACACGAACAGTCAAACGGTTTTGAGAAGCTCCCTGATTGGCAGTTGCCGTCATTGGAGTGGTTCTGTAATCTACAATTTCTCCTTCGTAAACTAAATCACCGCTATTGCTGACTAAGTTTAAATTGGTTTGATTTTGAATCAAATCCTGTAACGTCAAAGTAAAAGTTCGGTCAATTCCAGGTTCAATTAAATCAGCATTATTCTGAAAAAAGTTAACCTGAAAAGTTTTGGCATCGATGTTTCCTGTTCCGGTAAAGTTGTAAACCGAACAACCGCTTAGAAGGAACAAGCTCATTAAGGCTAGTAAAGAATATATTTTTTTCATAATATCAATTGGGGTAAAATCCAATGTTTTAAATTCCAAATCTCAAATTCCAAATTCCAATTTTGGGGAAACTCTATTTTTTTTCAAATATAACAATTTGAATTTGGCGCTAGCGAACTGGCGGAGCAATTTGGGATTTATTTATTTAGATTTAACGTTCAAACTTGGAATTTGGGCGTTGGAATTTGAAACTTGTTTTTTTTATAAATCGAATTGTTTAATTTTTCTGTACAAAGTTCGTTCCGAAATTCCCAGTTCATCTGCTGCTGCTTTTCGTTTTCCTTTGTTTTTTTCTAATGACTTTTTGATCATTTCGATTTCTTTCTGTTCCAAACGCAAAACCTCTTCTTCTTCGATGGTTTCTGCAAACAAATAATTGTCATCCTGCATCTGATAATTCTCTTCGCGG
The DNA here is from genome assembly GCF_025947345.1 of Flavobacterium sp. N502536. Lineage (NCBI taxonomy): Bacteria > Pseudomonadati > Bacteroidota > Flavobacteriia > Flavobacteriales > Flavobacteriaceae > Flavobacterium > Flavobacterium sp. N502536. The sequence continues at coordinate 2,704,211 of NZ_CP110011.1, forward strand.
GCAGTAGGCGTCATTACAGCGGTTCTTGGTTCTTCTTCAAAATCAATTTCGCTTTCGTTTTCCTGAGAACCGTATATTTTCTGAATTAAATTCGGATTGATATCCTGCACTTTTGTGCCGTTTTTCATTAATTCTAAGGTGAGTTTCTTCAAATCGTTCAGGTCGCTTTTCATATCAAAAAGCACCTTGTACAAGATGTCTCTTTCGGTACTGAAATCACTTTCTTTTTTATTGTCGTTAATAACAGAAGGCAAGTTGCTTCCTTCGGTTGGTAAATACGACTGTAAAGTAGCTAATGAAATATCGCGATTGGTTTCCAGAACCGAAATCTGTTCGGCCACGTTTCGTAATTGACGAATGTTTCCGTTCCATCTGAATTTTTGAAGAAGCTGTACTGCATCATCGTCTAATTTTAACGGTGGCATTTTGTATTTGTGCGCAAAGTCGGCAACAAATTTTCGAAACAATAAATGGATGTCGTCGTTTCTTTCGCGCAATGGAGGTAGCGTAATTTCGACAGTCGTCAAACGATAATACAAATCTTCACGGAACTTTCCTTTTTCGATTGCATTAAACAGGTTGACATTTGTAGCGGCTACAATTCGCACATTGGTTTTCTGAACCTGCGAAGAACCTACTTTGATAAATTCACCATTTTCAAGCACACGAAGCAAACGAACCTGAGTTGTTAAAGGTAATTCTCCAACTTCATCAAGGAAAATCGTTCCGCCATCGGCTACTTCAAAATAACCTTCACGCGTACTTGTAGCACCTGTAAAAGCTCCTTTTTCGTGACCAAAAAGCTCACTGTCGATAGTTCCTTCCGGAATAGCTCCACAGTTTACCGCAATATATTTTCCATGTTTTCTGTGTGAAAGCGAATGGATGATTCTTGGAATATTTTCTTTACCTACACCACTTTCCCCGGTTACCATTACCGAAATATCAGTAGGCGCAACCTGAATGGCTTTTTCAATAGCGCGATTTAGTTTAGGATCGTTTCCGATAATCTCAAATCGCTGTTTTATTGCTTGAACTGTTTCCATGTATGTTTTTGTTTCAAGTTTTGTTTGTTTCAGGTTTCAAGTTTCAAGTTACGCAAAGAACCTGAAACTTGAAACCTGAAACCTGAAATAACTTTTTTAATTCATTTCAGAATATCCAACAGCTTTTCCTTTTAATGTTCCTGATGTACAGCTTTCGATTTTGACATTTACAAAGTCTCCAATCTTGTAATTTTCTTTAGGGAAAACCACTGTAATGCTTTGTGAGTTTCTTCCTGAGAATTCTTCCGTTGATTTTTTAGAGACTTTCTCGACTAAAACTTCAACCGTTTGTCCTACGAATTCCTCACTGCGGAACCAGGCATGTTTTTGTTGTAAATCGACAATTTCCTGTAATCTTCTGGCTTTGGTTTCTTCTGCAACATCATCTTCCATTTTTCTTCCGGCCAAAGTTCCCGGACGCTCAGAGTAGGAGTACATATAACCGAAATTATACTTCACATATTCCATTAAACTCATAGTGTCCTGGTGATCTTGTTCGGTTTCTGTAGGGAAACCGGCGATCATATCCTGCGAAATCGATGCGTTCGGAATGATAGCTCTGATTTTATCAATCAAAGTCATGTATTCTTCACGAGTGTGCAAACGATTCATTTCTTTTAAAATTCTGTTACTTCCCGACTGAACCGGTAAGTGAATGTGTTTGCAAATATTAGGGTGTTTTGCAATAACGTGCAATACACTTTCGTGCATGTCCTGCGGATTAGAGGTCGAAAATCGGATGCGCATTTTTGGGAAACCAACGGCTACCATCTCCAGTAATTGATCGAAATCAACTGCTGTTGCTTTTTGCATTTCGGAGGCATTTACGAAGTCCTTCTTTAATCCGCCGCCGTACCAAAGGTAACTGTCGACATTTTGCCCTAACAGCGTAATTTCTTTAAAGCCTTTGTCCCATAAATCCTGAATTTCATTCATGATACTCTGAGGTTCACGGCTGCGCTCACGTCCACGTGTAAAAGGCACAACGCAAAACGTACACATATTATCACAGCCACGGGTAATAGAAACCAGGGCAGTAATACCGTTACTCATCAAACGAACGGGTGAAATGTCTCCGTAAGTTTCTTCTTTTGATAAAATGACATTGATGGCGTCGCGTCCTTCTTCAACTTCTGCTAATAAATTCGGCAGATCCTTGTAAGCATCAGGTCCAACAACAAGATCGACTATCTTCTCTTCTTCTAAAAACTGACTTTTTAAACGTTCGGCCATACAGCCCAAAACGCCTACTTTCATTTTCGGATTGATGCGTTTTACAGCATTGTATTTTTCCAGACGTTTGCGAATAGTCTGTTCGGCCTTATCCCGAATCGAACAGGTATTTACCAGAACTAAATCGGCGTCTTCAAGAGTTTGTGTAGTATTAAAACCGTTTTCAGATAAAATGGAAGCTACAATTTCACTGTCCGAAAAATTCATCGCACAACCGTAACTTTCAATAAAAAGTTTTTTAGTATTCTCAGGTTTATTTTCCAAAACGAGGCTTTCACCTTGTTTGCTTTCCTCAATAATCTTTTCCATTGTATAATTTCAAAGTGCAAAGATAAGGGAAATGCCGTGAATCTGACAAGATGGCAGAGAAAAGATTTTAGATTTATGATTTTGTAATCTGTGAGCTGTGATCTGTGATCTGTGAGATGTGAGATGTGATCAACAATTAACAATCAACAATCAGCATCTGCAATCCAAAAAGTTATACCTATATATGTATAAAGTGAGAATACAGATAAATCTGCAATTTTAGGAAACATAATACTAAAATAACTCAAAAATGAGTTCGCGGAGTAGATATTTAAAAAAAATAGATACTTTTGTTGCAGAAAAATAGAGCAATGGCAAAGAATTTAGTAATAGTGGAGTCACCTGCAAAGGCGAAAACGATAGAGAAATTTTTGGGAAGTGATTTTCAGGTAGAGTCAAGTTATGGGCACATAGCCGACTTACCATCAAAGGAAATAGGAGTGGATGTTGAGAATGGTTTTAAGCCTAAATATGAAGTTTCTCCGGATAAAAAAGCCCTGGTAAGTAAGCTGAAAACACTATCTAAGAATGCCGAAATGGTTTGGTTAGCGAGCGATGAGGACCGCGAGGGGGAGGCTATTTCATGGCACCTGGCGGAAGAATTGAAACTGGATACCAAAAAAACCAAAAGAATCGTTTTTCACGAAATTACAAAGACTGCAATTCTTAAAGCAATCGACAATCCAAGAGAAATTGATTACAATCTGGTAAACGCACAACAGGCACGTCGTGTTTTGGATCGTTTGGTAGGTTACGAATTGTCTCCGGTACTATGGAGAAAAATTAAAGGAGGTTTATCTGCAGGACGTGTACAGTCGGTTTCTGTGCGTTTGATTGTAGAGCGTGAACGTGAAATTCAAAATTTTAATGCAGTTGCAACGTATTCTATCGTTGCAGAATTTGTAAACGAGGCAGGTAAAGCTTTTAAAGCAAAATTGCCAAAGAACTTCAATACTAAAAAAGAAGCCGAAGATTTTTTAAATAAAAACATCGGATCTCAATATCAGGTAGCCGATTTAGAAACTAAACCTACCAAAAAATCACCAACAGCACCTTTTACAACTTCAACGCTACAACAGGAAGCGGCAAGAAAATTGTATTTGCCGGTTGGAATCACCATGCAATTAGCACAGCGTTTGTACGAGGCCGGATTGATTACTTATATGAGAACGGATAGTGTGAACCTTTCAGCTGAGGCGATGAGTGCGGCTGAGGCTGAAATCATAAAATCATACGGAAAAGAGTTTTCTAAGCCGAGAACCTTTGCCAACAAAAACAAAGGAGCGCAGGAAGCACACGAGGCTATTCGTCCTACAGACATGTCGCGTCATACCGTGAACATCGATCGCGATCAGGCCCGTTTGTATGATTTGATCTGGAAAAGAACCCTGGCTTCACAAATGAGTGATGCACAATTGGAAAGAACAAACGTAAAAATCGAAGCGAACAATCACGATGAGATTTTTACAGCGTCAGGAGAAGTTTTACTTTTTGAAGGATTCTTAAAAGTGTACTTAGAAGGACATGATGATGATGAGGAAGAACAGGAAGGAATGTTGCCAGCCTTAAAAGTAAACGAAAAATTAGCCAACAACTATATTACAGCAACCGAAAGATATTCAAGACCTCCGGCACGTTATACGGAAGCTTCGCTGGTAAAAAAATTAGAGGAATTAGGAATTGGACGTCCGTCAACCTATGCACCAACGATTTCTACCATCATCAACAGAAATTATGTTGAAAAGGGAACTCTGGAAGGGCAGGAGCGTAATTATACTCAGCTGACGTTGCAAAATAGTAAAGTTGGAGAGAAACTGTTAAAAGAAAACACAGGTTCAGATAAAGGTAAATTAGTGCCTACAGATATCGGAACGATTGTTACTGATTTCCTGGTGAAGAACTTCGGAAACATTCTGGATTATAATTTTACAGCAAAAGTAGAACAGGATTTTGATGAAATTGCTGAAGGAAATATCGACTGGGCAACCATGATGCAGGAGTTCTACAATAAATTCCATCCCAATGTAAAAGAAGTTGAGGCGAATGCTGAACGTGAAAGCGGGGAGAGAATTTTAGGGAAAGATGCTGACGGAAGACAGGTTTCTGTTCGTTTAGGAAAATTTGGTCCAATGGCTCAGATTGGAGAAGCGGATGATGAAGATAAAAAGTTTGCCAGTTTAATGTCAGATCAGAATATTGGAAGTATTACACTGGAAGATGCTTTGAATTTGTTTTTACTTCCTAAAAGTTTAGGGGAATATAAAGGAGAAGAGGTTGAAGTAAATAACGGTCGTTATGGTCCTTATGTACGTCATGGCAGTGTTTTTATTTCATTACCAAGAGGAGAAGATCCTTTGAGTCTTTCTAAGGAAAGAGCTCAGGAACTGATTGACGAAAAAGCACTTGCTGATGCACCAATTGCGGTGTATAAAGGAGAGTCGGTTCAAAAAGGAGTGGGTCGTTTTGGTCCGTTTATCAAATGGAACGGTCTTTTTGTGAACGTGAGCAAGAAATATAATTTTGATAATTTATCTCAGGCAGATGTTGAAGAATTGATTGAAGATAAATTGCAAAAGAATATCGATAAAGTGCTTCACAATTGGGAAGAAGAAGGTATTTTGGTTGAAAAAGCCCGTTGGGGTCGCTCTGTGATTACCAAAGGGAAAATCAAAATTGAACTAAGTAAAGATGTTGATGCTACAAAATTAACCTTGGCTGAAGTTCAGGAAATGATTGCCAAAAAAACACCGGCTAAAAAGACTCCGGCTAAGAAAACCGCAACTGCAAAGAAAACAACAACCGCAAAGAAAGCTCCGGCTAAAAAACCAGCTGCAAAAAAGAAATAAAAAATGGAATTTGATTTTCTAGAACCAGTTAACGAAGGAATTTTAAAATTTATTAATTCGTTGTCTTCACAAGAGCTGGGTAGTAAAATAGTTTTACACACTCAGGATCAGTTTCCGGATATTAGCAAAATAACCATTGCCGTTATTGGAGTTTTGGAAGATCGCCGTAATAACGATGCTGTGAATGTGGTCAATCTAAACGCGGTTCGTAAAAGACTTTACAGCATGTTTCCGGGTAACTGGGATGCTTCGATTGCAGATTTAGGAGATATTCTGGCAGGTGATTCTGTAACGGATACTTATTTTGCTTTAAAAAAGGTGACTTCTGCCTTGATTAAAAATAAAGTGATTCCTATAGTTATTGGAGGTTCACAGGATTTGACCTATGCTTTGTATCGTGCCTATGACGATTTGGAGCAAATGGTAAACATGGTTGCGGTAGATAATAAGTTTGATTTTGGTAAAGAGAATGAAACGGTTTCGGCCAATTCGTATTTGACTCAAATTATTATTGACGAACCTAATAATCTTTTTAACTACTGTAATATAGGGTATCAAACCTATTACAATTCACAGGAAGAAATCGATCTGATTGAAAAGCTGTTCTTTGATGCATATCGTTTGGGCGAAATTTCAAATAATATTGCCTTGGCAGAGCCTGTTTTCAGGGATGCTGATTTAGTTAGTATTGATTTGAATTCGGTAAAATCATCGGCTTCAGGAAACATGATTTCATTTGAACCAAACGGTTTCAATGGAAAAGAAATATGTTCGTTAGCCCGATATGCGGGAATTAGTGATAAAGTTTCCTGTTTTGGAATTTTTAACCATAATAGTACAAGCCCGGAGGCGGCTATTATTGCACAAATCGTGTGGTATTTTATCGAAGGATATCACTATCGTTCTAAAGAATATCCATTTGGTAGTAGAGCAACGTACTTAAAATATATTGTTCCTTTGGAAGACGAAGAATTGATTTTTTATAAAAGTGATAAGACCGATCGTTGGTGGATCGAAATCCCGTTCGAATCGAACGGTCACAATAAATTAAAACGAAATACGTTATTACCGTGTTCATACGATGAGTATTTATCTGCTTGTAATCAGGAATTGCCTGAAAGATGGTGGAAAGCGCAACGAAAAAATGCTTTATAAAATGAAATTTCAACAGAAATCTTAATTTTTTAGCATATTAAAAATACCGTTAAGTAGTATTAGTAGGAAAATAAATATTAAGTTTTATAAATTGCGTTTTACGTCGATTTTTTGCGCTAGTTTATCGATGAAATATTTTTTTTTTATTTTATTTAACATTATTTTTGACCAATAAAATAAATTTCGCAACTAGTATTGTTTTTTAGATAAATAATAAATACGTTTACGGACTTATAATAATGAATAGATAATCCCAAATTTATATGAAGAAGTTTATTGCATTTGCAACAATGTTAACACTAGTAATCGGCTGTGGTAAGTCAGGTGACAAAGGTGAGTTAGTTGGTGTTACAGGAGGTAAATGGCATCCTGAGAAGCCTTATGGAATGACATTAGTTCCTGGTGGATCTTTTATTATGGGTAAATCAGATGCTGATTTAGCTAATGTGGAGGATGCTCCTACCAGAACGGTAACGGTTCGTGCATTTTATATGGATGAAACGGAGATCACCAATAGTGAGTACCGTCAATTTGTAGACTGGGTAAAAGATTCTACAATGAGAGTTCGTTTAGCAATTTTGGCCGATATGACAGGGCAAAAACCAGCTGGTGACTCTAAAGGTAAAAAAGGCGGCAGTATTGCTGATTATGCATTTAATGATTCAGATCCGGAGAAAATGACGGCATATGATAAATATATGTATGATAACTACTATAGCGTAGGAACAAAAGATGATCCGTATGCAGGTAGAAAATTAAACAAAAAAGTGAAGTTAATTAAGGATACAAAAGCGTATCCGGATGAGTACTATACTGAGGTAATGGATTCTATGTATTTACCAATTGAAGAGTCATACAATGGCTTAAGAACAATTGATGTAAACAAATTGAAATTCCGTTATTCATGGATGGACATTCAGGCTGCAGCGAAAGCTAAAGTTGGTAAAAGAAAAGACTTCGTTAAAACAGAGCAAGTTAGCGTATATCCTGACACAACCGTTTGGATTAAAGATTTCGCTTACTCTTATAATGAGCCAATGCACAATGATTATTTCTGGCATAAAGCTTACGGAGATTATCCTGTAGTGGGTGTAACCTGGAAACAGGCAAAAGCATTCTGCGCATGGAGAACTTTGAACAAAAACAGTTACATTAAATCTAAGAAAAAAGGACGTGACTTAGTAAACTCTTTCAGATTGCCAACAGAGGCAGAGTGGGAGTATGCTGCAAGAGGAGGTCTGGAATCAGCTACTTACCCTTGGGGAGGTCCTTACACAAAAAGCGACAGAGGTTGTTTCTTAGCAAACTTCAAACCAAGCAGAGGAGATTATGCTGCTGATGAGGCGTTGTACACTGTTGAAGCTAAATCTTACGAGGTTAATGGTTATGGTTTATACAACATGGCAGGAAACGTTTCTGAGTGGACTGATTCAGCTTACAATCCAAATGCATACGAATATGTTTCTACAATGAATCCAAACGTAATTGACGGAAACAACCAAAGAAAAGTGGTTCGTGGAGGTTCTTGGAAAGACGTTGCTTATTTCCTACAGGTAAGCACACGTGATCACGAATATGCTGATTCTGCAAGAAGTTATATTGGTTTCAGAACTGTACAAGATTACATGGGAACTCAAGCAACTGGAAGCGGAAAAAAAAGAAAGTAAATAATTAAAATCAAATTCATAACCAAATCAAATCTATTTTAAATTAAAACCTAAAAAAAAGTATTATGGCATTATTAAGTAAAAAAGCAATGAATTTCGCTTATGGTATGGGAGCGGCAGTAGTAATTATTGGAGCTTTATTCAAAATTACTCACTTTGAAATTGGACCATTAACAGGAACTGTGATGTTATCAGTTGGATTGGTAACTGAGGCGGTAATCTTTGCTCTTTCTGCTTTCGAACCAGTTGAAGACGAATTAGACTGGACTCTTGTTTACCCTGAATTAGCAAACGGTCAGGCTAGAAAAAAAGCTGACAAAGTTGAGACTACAACTGACGCCCAAGGATTGTTGTCTCAAAAATTAGATGCAATGTTGAAAGAAGCTAAAATTGACGGTGAGTTAATGTCAAGCTTAGGAAACAGCATCAAAAACTTCGAAGGAGCTGCAAAAGCAATTTCTCCAACAGTAGATTCTATTGCAGGACAAAAGAAATATGCTGAAGAAATGTCTATGGCTGCTGCACAAATGGAATCATTAAACAGCTTATACAAAGTACAATTAGAAAGTGCTTCAAGAAATGCACAAGCAAACAGCGAAATTGCTGAAAATGCTTCTAAATTAAAAGAACAAATGCAATCTATGACTGCAAACATTGCTTCATTAAACAGTGTTTACGGTGGTATGCTTTCTGCAATGAGTAACAAAGGATAATTAGTTTTTGACTATTATATTAAATTTATTAATAAGAACTAATTAGAAAAAATGGCAGGAGGAAAATTAACCCCTAGACAGAAGATGATTAACCTGATGTATCTGGTTTTCATCGCAATGTTGGCAATGAACGTATCAAAAGAAGTAATTTCAGGTTTTGGTTTATTTAACGAAAAATTTGAAGCTTCTAATACAACAGCAATTACAAATAATACCTCTTTATTAACAGCTTTAGATCAAAAAGCGGCTGAGGCAAAAGGAGAATTTGCTATCGCTGCAGAAACAGCTCATAAAATTGAAGCAATTTCGAAAGATTTTTACGCTTATATCGGAACTTTAAAAGCACAATCTGTTAAAGGATTTGAAGCGGATAAAGAAACAGGTAAGTTGCCTTATGAATCTATGGACAGAGGAGATAATATCGATAACTGGTTTACAGGAGACGGATATACTGCTAAAGGTAATGAGATCATAGCAAAAATCGAGAAATATAAAGCTGATATTAAAGCTACTTTAGGATCAGATAAAAAATACGCTAACATTATTGCGGAAGTAAATCAAAAATTTGATGTTTCTGATGTAAAAAACAAAGACGGTATAAAAGAAAAATACTTAGCTTATCATTTTAAAGGTTTCCCTGCAATTGCTTCAGCTGCAAAACTTTCAGCTTGGCAAAATGACGTTACAAAAGTGGAAACAGATGTTTACAACAGTGCATTAGGAAAAGCGGCTGTTGCTGCTGCTTCTTATAGCAACTACCAAGCGATTGTTGTTTTAGACAAAAACGCTTACTTCCAAGGAGAAAAAGTTACTGGTAAGGTAGTTTTAGGACGTTATGACGAAAACACAAAACCAACTTCATTCCAAGGTCCTGGACAAATCGTTAACGGACAAGCGGTTATCTCGTTAACTGCCGGAGGTGTTGGAGAGCAAAACATTAACGGACAATTTACTTTCTTAGAAGATGGTAAAAACATTCCACTTAAATTTGCCGGAAAATATGTTGTAGTACCAAGACCAAACTCTGCTACAATCTCTGCTGATAAAATGAACGTAGTATATAGAGGAGTTGTTAATCCAATCTCTGTATCATTTGCTGGTGTTGATGCTAACAAAATTGTAGCAAGCGCTCCAGGATTAGCTTCAGCTGGTAAACCAGGAAAATATAACATGAACCCAGGTTCAGGTACTGAAGCTACCATTTCTGTTACTGGTACATTACCAAACGGAGATAAAGTTACAGATAAGAAAACATTCAGAATTAAAGGTATTCCTGGACCAACAGGTACAATTAGAGGAGAAATGGGTGTTGTTAAAGGACCTAAATCTAACTTAGAAATTGCTACTATTGGTGCTAAATTACTTGATTTTGATTTTGAAGTTGGTTTAGATGTTGTTGGATTTAACTTAAAAATCGCAGGACAGCCTACAGTGGTTGTTAACGGTAACAGATTAAATGCACAATGTAAATCAGTTCTTGCAAGAGCTGGAAAAGGAGACCAGGTTACTATTTCTGAAATTAAAACTAAACTTGTTGGAGCTGGTAGTTACTTATTGCCAAGAACTGCTCCGGTAATTTACGAAATACAATAATAAAGTAGGTAAAACTACAATTCAATATCTTATAATGATATCATGATGAAAGTAAGAAATTTTTTAATAGCTATTGTTTCTATCGCTGGAGGTTTTTCTTCTTATGCGCAATCGAATTTGCTTAATGCAAAAACACCTGATCAGATAGGACTTAAGACTCCTGCGCAACTTATTTCTGATAACGATAAGCCTTTAGCTTATGGTTATGTAGATGATAGAGATATCTTAATGGGAAAAACTACTTGGGAAATCATTGATTTAAATGAAAAAATCAACTTTCCAATGTACTTTCCGGTTGATACGGCTAATATTGGTTCTGACAGACGTTCACTTTATGACGTTTTGACGAAGGCTGTTAAAAACGGCAAAATAACTGAAGTATACAGCGACAGTTATTTCAATACTAAAAAATCTTTGAAAGATATTCAGGGTGCGTTATCTCGTATTGATACAACAGATGCAGGTAGAGAATTAATCAACCAATATCCGGACGACTATAAAACACGTGTAGTGAAGAAAAAAGTAGTTACGGGTACAGGTAAGAAAAAAGTAGTTTCGTATGTGGATGAAACTGTTGGGCCAACAAGAACGGTACCAGCGGAATATATCCTGAAACAAGACTTAACTGCTGCAGATGTTACACAGTATAAAATTAAAGGATACTGGTATTTTGACAAACGTCAGAGTGAATTGAAATATCGTTTACTTGGAATTTGTCCAGTAACTCCGGATGTTTACACGATGAACAGTGACGAAAAGGATTATATCGAGTTATTTTGGGTTTTCTTCCCTAATGCCAGAGAGGCACTTCACGAAGCAAAAGCATTTAACGACAGTAATTCTGCACTTCCAATTTCATTCGATCAGATCTTAAATTCAAGACGTTTCAATGCTGTTGTTTATAAAGAAGAAAACTTGTACGGAGATCGTGAGATCAAAGATTACATGAAAGACAACGCACAAAACCAATTGTTAGAATCTGAAAGAGTAAAAGAGAAGATTCGTAACTTCGAGCAAGATATGTGGAACTACTAAGTATCTGAATAACAATATATCAAAAACTCTTACTACATTTGTAGTAAGAGTTTTTTTTTGTCCATTAATAAAAGAATTAATTGCTGAATCCGGAGGGATCGAGATTTTTTTATAAGCTGTTCCAGGTGTCTTTATGGTGCTTTTATCTGGTTTTTTGGTAGATGTAGGAAAAAGAACAATAAATAGTATAAGTTTACGTTCAATAGATTTTAATCGTCTCATTATGAAAATAAGAAAGTTTTTAATCGTTATTATTGGAGTTATCGGAAGTTTTAGTTCTATAGCACAATCAAATTTACTGAATGCAAAAACAGCGGATCAGATTGGGATAAAGAAGGCGTCTCAGATTGCTGCAGACAATGACAAACCTTTGTCCTATGGTTATGTAGATGACCGGGATGTTTTGATGGGAAAAACGACCTGGGAGATTATTGATTTAAATGAAAAAATCAACTTCCCTTTATATTTTCCGGTAGATACAGCCAATATTGGTTCGGACAGACGTTCGCTTTACGACGTTTTAACCAGAGGAATAAAAGCGGGCAGAATCACAGAAGTGTATGCCGACAGTTACTTTAATACGAAGAAATCACTTAAAGACATTCAGGGCGGACTATCACGTGTCGACACCACGGATGCAGGTAGGGAGTTAATCAATCAGTACCCGGACGACTACAAAACGCGTGTAGTCAAGAAAAAAGTAGTTACCGGAACAGGTAAGAAAAAAGTAGTTACTTATGTTGACGAAACAGTTGGCCCAACCAGAACAGTGCCGGCCGAATATATTTTGAAACAGGATTTAACGGCAGCAGATGTTACGCAGTATAAACTAAAAGGATATTGGTATTTTGACAAACGTCAAAGCGAATTGAAGTATCGTTTACTCGGAATTTGTCCGGTAACACCCGATGTTTATACCATGAATAGTGATGAGAAGGATTATATTGAGCTATTTTGGGTTTTCTTCCCCAATGCGCGGGAAGTATTAAACGAAGCGAAAGCATTTAATGATAGTAATTCTGCACACCCTATCTCGTTCGATCAGATTTTAAATTCGAGACGTTTTAATTCGATTATCTATAAAGAAGAAAATGTATATGGAGATCGTGAAATTAAAGACTACATGAAAGATAACGCACAAAAGCAACTGTTAGAATCTGAACGGGTAAAAGAAAAGATTCGTGACTTCGAGCAGGATATGTGGAGCTATTAAGGATATCGTAACATTATACCAAAAACTCTTACTACATTTGTGGTAAGAGTTTTTTTTATTTTACCCTATTTACACATGTTGGATTATATAATCGTCGGATCTGGATTGGCTGGAATTTCATTTGCTGAAATTGCGCTTAAAAACAATAAGTCTATAGTAGTTATAAGTGACGAATCGCAAAATTCATCAAGAGTTGCCGGAGGCTTGTACAATCCGGTGATTTTAAAACGCTTTAGCGAGGTTTGGAAAGCGGAGGAACAGCTGTCCTTAATGGACGAATTCTATGAAACCCTTGAAGGTAAATTGAAAACCAAGGTAAATTTTAAACTTCCAATTTTAAGAAAGTTTTTCTCCATAGAAGAGCAAAACAATTGGTTCGCGGCTTCTGATAAACCACTTTTAGCGCCATTTCTTTCCACCAAATTAATCTTTAAAAAATACAGCGGTATTGAGTCTCCATTTGATTATGGAGAAGTTTTGCATACTGGTTATGTGGATACCGCGCTTTTATTGGATAAATACCACGAATACTTACTTCAAAATAAAATATTCCTTCAGGAGTCATTTGATCATGCGCAACTGATTATTCACGAAGATTTTGTGCAGTATAAAGAATATCAGGCCAAACACATTGTTTTTGCGGAGGGCTTTGGCTTGCATGCCAATCCATTTTTTCAGGATTTGCCGTTAGATGGGACTAAAGGAGAGCTTTTTGTGATCAAAGCACCGGATCTTGATTTGGATGTGATCGTAAATACCAGCGTCTTTATTTTGCCTTTAGGGAATGATTTGTTTAAAGTTGGTGCAACCTACAATTGGAAAGACAAAACCGATGTGCCAACAGAAGAAGGGAAAACTGAGCTACTGGATCGTATAAAGGAAATTATCAGTTGTGACTTTGAAATTGTTTCGCATTTTGGTGGAGTGAGACCAACTGTACGCGACCGAAGACCCATGATAGGAACGCACCACCAGTACCCATGCCTGCATCTTTTAAATGGCTTAGGAACACGCGGTGTTATGCTCGGACCGGCAATGGCCAAAGATTTGTTTGATTATATCGAAAACCAGCAAGCTTTAGATCCGACAATTGATATTCATCGTTTTTATAAAAAAAGAAAATAGTTTTATTCTTTTCCTGCGTTGGGATCGTAAGAAACAAACATGTTGATGTACAGGTTTCTGGAAAGTCTTAAAACAAACGGAAACAATAGAATTAAAGTGATAACAATGGTCAGGAAAGACTCTTCAATTGAAGTTTTAAAAAATACAAATGAAACAATAAAAGCTGCAATTCCTACGGCAACATTTAAGCCATAACTCACATACATTGCACCATAAAAAAACGACGGTTCAATCTGGTACTTTAACCCGCAGTGACTGCAATTTTCGTTCATTTTAAGAACCTTGGTCAAATGCAGCGGATTTCGGTCTGAATACATACTTTCTTTCTGGCATCTCGGGCAGCTTCCTGTTAGTATACTGTTTAGTTTGGATCCTTTTTTTAACATGGTTACAATTCAATTAGGTGTTGAAGTTATAGCGAATCATTTTCTGTTTTTAGTGTGAAGATTTTTGACACTGAGAAAAAATATTCAAAATTTATCTTACAAAGAAGAGTGAAGCAAAGATACTATTTTAGTTTGTATTTTTCGCCATAAAGCAAGCTACGACTTATTATGACTGCCAGATGCGGTTTTTTTGAGCAACCAAACTCAATTTGTTAATAAATATTTTCGGTTTTACGGAAACCCACATTTTTACTTAGCTTGCTTTTTGTATCATTGTATGTTTTATTTTTTTTTAAAGGCATCTTAACGACAGTAAAATTAAAGAAAAGGCAAAAAAAGACATCGATTTATCAAAGAGTATTATTGGGTTAGGTTGGGGTTAAATAAGGAGGCAGGGCCTAATTTTGATTTGGAGACTTCGGTTATAAGGATCAATAATAAGAAAGTCAATTGATAAATTATAATAAACAGGTATTTCTGTAAGCATTTTAAAAAGTATTCATTTGAAAATAGAGTATAAAAAATATACCCATATCTCTTTCGATTTATGGTTGACACTGATAAAATCCAATCCGGAATTTAAGAAAAAAAGGAATTTATTATTTAAAAATTTCTTTGAAATCGACGGTACGATAGATAAGGTAAGCGAGGTAGTAAGATACTATGATGTTTTGGGTAATAATATTAACGAAAAAACAGGATTGAATATAGATACGTATGAACTTTATTATCTAATTTTAAGCGCGCTGCAAGTTGATATTGCTAAAATTGATACCGATAAATTAAGTCAGTTTTACGAAGAAACAGCTTCTTTATTTATGGAGTATAAACCAGAATTGATTTTCCCGGATACAAAGAAATTATTTCAGGAAATGACAAATGAAGATAAGTCTATTAATATCTTAAGTAATACAGCTTTTATTAAAGGCAGAACCTTAAGAAAGTTATTGGCACATTATGAATTGACAGATTATTTTAAGTTTCAGATTTACTCTGACGAAGTTGGATTTTCAAAACCAAACAATGAAATTTTTCAATTGGTTTTTGACGAGATTAATACCTTTAAAAGTGCACAAAAAAAAGAGATATTGCACGTTGGAGACAATAGTGTTGCCGATTATAATGGCGCAATTCGTTTTGGATTTGATGCACATCTATTAAAAATATAAAAGTGAATAAAAGTTACAGCTTACACAAGATTCTTGACAGCGATAATTGTCCGTTTAGAGAACAGGAATACAGTAAATTTAAATTTGGAGACAAATCATATGCAGAGCAATTTGCAAAAGACTTGTTTGAGGGTTTTGTAAAACAATTTGGAGAATTGCTGTTAGCGTCAGAGCAGGAAATTGTTATTCTGCCAAGTCCATACCTGTCTATACCTACAGCTTCGAATTTTTTATGTTCTTACTTTAAAAAAGAACTGAATAGTTTCCTCTTTAAGAATGGTAAAAAGACCAGTATAGAATCAAAAATCTACAGAAATCAAACCTATGTTACAGATTACGGTAATTTAGATTTTGAGGAAAGAGTGAAGTTAATTTCGAATGATACCTATTACATTGACCGCAATTTTATAAATGGAAAGCTTTGCATTTTTGTTGATGATATTAAAATTACGGGTAGTCACGAACATACTGTGAATAAAATTCTAAATCAATACAATGTAAATGGAGATTTTGTTTTTGTGTATTTCGCAGAACTTGTGAATAAAGACATTCATCCTAAAATTGAAAACCACTACAACTACTATGCGGTTAAAAATGTTGAAGATATTGTTGAGATTATAAACAGTCCTTCTTTTCAATACAATACCCGAATCGTCAAGTTTATTTTAAGTTTAAACGAAGAGCAGTTTAGGTATTTGGCAGAAAATATTTCAATCGAAAAAACGAATGACTTATTTCATTTGGCAATAAGCAATAATTATCATCAGATTTTAGAGTATCAATCAAACATTAATGTAATAAAAATAGATTAAAACTATGGCTATCAATTTACAAAAAGGACAACGTGAAAACATAAATGCACCCAAATTCACCATTGGTTTAGGATGGGATACTAACAGCAGCAGTACAGGATCAGGTTTTGATCTTGATGCGTCGGTATTTATTTTGGGAGACAATAAAAAAATAATATCAGATTCACATTTTGTTTTTTACAACAATCTGAAATCACCAGACGATGCGATAATACACACAGGTGATAATTTAACCGGAGACGGGGACGGTGATGATGAGCAGGTAAAAATTGACTTGACTAAAATCAATTCGGCAGTAAAAGAAATTTGTGTTGTGGTAACCATTCATGATGCTGAAAACAGAAGACAAAATTTTGGTCAGGTTAGAAACTCTTTCATTCGTATTGTAGACGAAAGCAATAACAGTGAAGTGGTTAAATATGAGTTAGAAGAAGATTTTTCAATAGAAACAGCTGTAGAGTTCGGAAGAATTTACAACAAAGACGGGCAATGGAAATTTGAAGCTATTGGCGTTGGAATGAAAGGCGGATTAGAAGATTATTTAAATAAATACAATTAAAAAGATATGGCAATTAATTTAGAAAAAGGACAACGTATCAGTCTTGAAAAAAGCAATGGTACTAAATTACAAAATATTTGTGTTGGTGTAAACTGGGGAGCAATTGAGAAAAAAGGCTTTTTCGGAACCAAAAAAGAAGCAGTAGATTTAGATGCAAGCTGCGCGGTTTATGATGACAAAAAAAATCATATTGACTCCGTAAATTTTAGAAAACTATTGTCAAACGATCGTGCGATCAAGCACAGTGGTGACGATTTAACAGGAGATTTAAATGGTGATGACGGTTTGGATAATGAGGTAATTACTTTAGACTTTTCGCAATTATCACCGGCTGCCAATCATGTTGCCTTTTTTATAAATAGTTTCAGAGGACAGGATTTTAAAGACATTCCTTTTGCTTCTATCAGAATTTATGAAGGAACTCCAACAAAAGTAAGTCAGGAATTTGCCCGTTATGATGTTGCAAATGACGCTTCTTTTGCCGGAAATGTTTCTATGGTTTTAGGTGTTTTTTATAAAAGAAACGGAGATTGGAAATTTAGTGCAATTGGAACACCAACTAATGATAAAAAGTTGGAGCAGACTATCGTTACCATTCAACAAAACCATCTATAACTAAATTATGTCAGAAAATCAATTAGTTGCCCAAGAGAATACTGCATTGATTGATAAGGATGGAAATGTAAACTTAACTTCAATTTCTGAAACGGAAGTTAATAGTTACAAGTCGATCTCAAATCAGTTAAATGAAAATGATACCAATTCAATCTTGAATTATGGAGCTGATATCCAAAATTCGATTGCGAAGCAAAGTGATACTTTTTTAACTAACGTCAGAACTTATAACTCAGGTGAAGTTGGTACATTGATAAATGACTTGCTTACAGAGTTAAATTATGTTGATGTAGATCAGTTGGATCAGGGACCGTTTAAACGATTCCTTTCTAAAATTCCGATTCTGAACAAATTGGTAGTCGATGTAAAAAAATTATTCCAGCAATACGATAAGATTACTGTAAATATTGATAAAATCAGTAATAAAGTAAAGGCAGGAATGATCAATTCTGTAAAAGATAACAGTGCCCTTCAAACCATGTTTGACGGAAATGTGAATCTTATTAAAGAGATGGAAAAACACATTATTGCAGGACAAATTCGATTTAAAGAATTGGGTGAAGAGCTTGCTGTAATGGAAGGTAATCCGGCGCAATACCAGGATTATCAAATCTCCGATAAAAGGAACTTTATCAATCGTCTGGACAAACGTCTGGCCGATATGAAAATTGTTCGTTTTATTATGTTGCAGTCTTTGGCGCAGATTCGTGTAGTACAAAACAACAACACTTCTATTGCCGAAAAAGCACAGTCGATTTTGACAACCACTATGCCGGTTTGGAAGAATCAATTAACGCTTGCGGTTGCTTTACAAAGACAAAAGCAGAATATTGAAGTACAGCGAAGAGTATCTGAAACAACAAATACTATCTTGCAGAAAAATGCTGAAATGTTAAAACAAAACAGTATTGAAGTAGCAAAAGAAAATGAAAATACAGTGGTATCTCTTGAGACTTTAAAAATGACAACAAAATCATTGATTGATACGTTGACAGAAGTAAAACAAATTCATGAGCAAGGTACTGAAACCAGAAGACAGCTTGATGCAGGATTACAAAGTCTTGAAGTTGAACTAAAAAAAGGTGTGATAAGTTAATTGAACAGAAATCAGTTAAATGCAAGAGGAAGAGGAACGGTTTGTTCAAATAATAAAAGATAGTAATAGAAAACTTGTGATTTTAGAATTGTTATCCAATTTCTTTAGTCACAAGGATTTTGTTGGTGTTTTAATAAAAACAAGAATTATTCATGCTCTCTTTGAAAACAATAAAACATTAGACATAAATAAACTTGAACTCTTTCATATACAGTTTACAAGCAGTTTTATTGAATTGTTTCAGAAATTAAAAAAATCGAAAGAACAGCAGTATCTTTTGATTTCTGATGAGATTTATATCAATGAAGATATGATAATCAAATTAGAATCAGAAATTGGAGAATCCGGATTTGCAGAAAAAGCAAAGGCACATGCAAAAAATATGTCCGGAAAAATTGAAGAACTCTATAGTATGTTTGCCAATGAAAACTCAGATTTTTTTAATTGGAACGAAATTATAAGTTTTTCAGACCGTGTCAAACAAGAATATTATCGGGAGATCACAGTTGAAGAATATGAAAAAATAGCCTCTTTAGATAAGAAGTGGTATGAAAATAAACAGGTAAAATTTGAGAAGAAACTTTTAGGAAGACTGAATATCCTGAAATTTAAAATTAAGTTTTTGTGTGGACTGGTTTGCAATAATGAAGTTATTGAGGTATTCGAATTTAGAGACACTAATGATAGATTTGTTTTTTTAGTGAATGGAAAAGTATTTTACTTTTTAGAGGAGTCAACGGCAAAAGAGCTTAATCTTACTAAAAATGACTCCGTAAAAGGGGAGATTATCACACAGCTAAAAGAAAAAAACACAGCATTAACAGTCGAATTGAGTACCATAAAAACATCATTTCCTGAAAATGTGAGTGGTGTATTGGGAGAATATTTGAATAAAATTTCATCTATAGATTTTATTGAAGATCTTCAAAATGTAGATGAGCAAACCAATATTTTAAAAACAATGTTAAATATTAATATTAAATAAAAGAAAAATAAAATGGCAATTAATTTAGAAAAAGGTCAAAGACAGAGTATTGAGGCACCAAAATTTATTGTTGGACTTGGCTGGGATAGTAATTCAAGCAGTACAGGAGAAGGTTTCGATTTGGATGCTTCTGTTTTTTTAGTCGGTGCTAATGGAAAAATTCCTAATGACAACCATTTTGTTTATTATAATAATTTGAAATCACCTGATGGTGCTGTAACACATACCGGAGATAATTTGACCGGAGCAGGAGACGGGGATGATGAAAAAATTCAGATCGATTTGTCTACAGTATCACCGGATGTAAATGAAATTTGCTTTGTTGTAACCATTCATCATGCGGATACCAAAAGACAAAATTTTGGTCAGATAAGAAATTCATTTATCAGAATTATTGATCAGACCAATACAGAATTAGTAAAGTACGAGCTTGATGAGGACTTTTCTATTGAAACAGCTGTTGAGTTTGGAAGACTTTACAAACGAAACAATGAATGGAAGTTTGAAGCTGTAGGAATTGGAATGAAAGGTGGTTTGCAAGATTATTTGAATAAATACAATTAATAAAACAATGGCAATTAATTTAATCAAAGGGCAAAAAATTGATTTGATAAAATCAAATGGTGAATCATTAACCAATTTTTGCGTTGGTGTAAACTGGGGCGTAATTGAAACAAAAGGATTCCTTGGGCTGTCAAAAAACGTCGTAGAAATTGATTTGGATTTGAGTTGTGTACTGATTGATGATCAGAACAAACTTTGCGATCATTTGTACTCTCCTTTATACAAAGTAGAAGCTTTGCAGCAGTTTGGCCTTACAAAAGGAAAATTGTTAAGTACTGATGGAGCTTTAAAGCACACCGGTGATGACCTTGCAGGTGACAAAGGTGGAGATGACGGTTTAGATAATGAGATTATTACAGTTGACCTTTCTAAAGTTGATGCCAAAGTGAGTCAGATATTTTTCTTTTTAAATAATGCAGGAAAAGAGGATTTTTCTAAAATTCCTTATGCGAAAATCAGAATGTACGAAGGTACTCCAACCAACGTGGTTTCAGAATTTGCTTCTTATAACGTTTCTGCTGATTCAAAATATGTAAACAAACGTTCTATCATTATGGGAAAATTGTACAAACATAATGGAGAATGGAAATTCAGCGCAATTGGCGATCCAACAGCTGATACATTTTTAGGACAGACGATTCAAAAAATACTTCAGTCTTATCTGTAATGGAAATTTTTTTAACAGTCAAAATTGAAAGAATCTGCACGACTGCTTGCGGAGCTGTATGAGATTGTATCAAAAAAGATGTAATGTAGTGGAGCAATACTATATGTCATCAAAAATGATATGTTTTTGATGATGTAAATGCTCTAAGGTGCCTATTTTATATATCCTTGGTTTATGACGATCAGTACTTGTTTCAATGGCAGGGAAATCGTAATATTGCCCGCCGAAAGTTAACTTCACTAAAAGATTTTACCAAAGACAAAGAAATTCCTATTGAAGCAATGATAGAGCTTAATGACAAAAAAAACTTTCACAAGAAGAAGCAGCAAGAATTATCAGAATTATAAATGCCAATCAATAAATTTTAAACTAACCTAATTAATATTCAAAATGAATCAACACCCTATTTTTTCAGAACACCCGGATTAATAATCGTTTTTGCGATTGCAATAGTGATTATGCTTTTACTGGATTTGGGAATTTTTAGTAAAAAAAGCCATGAAGTAAGCAACAAAGAAGCAGTAACCTGGTCATTAGTATGGATTAGTTTAGCGATGATTTTTAGTGGTTTGGTTTATTATTTTGCGGGACCGGCGAAATTTTACGAATTTCAGTCGGCTTACTGGATTGAGAAAGCACTTTCTGTAGACAACCTTTTTGTATTTATATTAGTCTTCAAGTTTTTTGATGTAGCCAACCAAAACAAACACAAGGTTTTATTTTGGGGTATTATCGGAGCATTGGTTTTGAGAGCTATCTTTATCTTTTCGGGCGCTTTTTTAATCGAACTTACTTATTTAAACAAGCTTTTAAGCCTGGTTGGAATTGAAGGTTTCAAATACGATATTAATTTAATCATGACAGCTTTCGGACTGTTTTTGGTCTATGCAGGAATCAAATCATGGTCTGCCGGCGATGATGACGATGAAGAGGATTATAACAATACCAGAGGAGCAAGATTAATCAGAAAGTTTTTTAGCGTTAGCGATAAATACGACGGAGATAAATTCTTTACATTCGAAAACGGAAAAAAACTGGCAACACCACTTTTAGTAGTAGTAGCTGTAATTGAGTTTACCGATTTATTGTTTGCGGTAGATTCTATACCGGCAATTTTCGCCATTTCGAACGATCCGTTCATTCTTTATACGTCTAACATTTTTGCTATTTTGGGACTGAGAGCCTTGTTCTTTTTATTGGATAACTTCATTCATTTGTTTAGTAAATTGCAGTATGGTTTAGCTATTATTCTTTCGTTTATTGGAGTAAAAATGATTATTTCTCCATTTTATCATATTGAATCTGTGTATTCATTACTTGTAATTGGTGGAATTCTGGCGATTTCAGTAATTGCATCAGTGATGTTACCAGAGCCAAAAGAGGCATAAGGAATACAATAGATAGTATATTAAACGGATAAAGGTCATTTAGGCTTTTATCCGTTTTTTTTATGAAAATGCCTTGTACCATTTGTTTTTAAAACGACAGTCGAAACTTAAATTAATTGTCATACTTTTGCACTTTCAAAAAGTAAAGTAAATAAGGTACTTAAAGCCTTTACTGCTTGCAACAATAGTTACACATTATGCTTAATATACACAATCTTTCGGTTTCTTTTGGAGGAACATATTTATTTGAAGAAGTTACTTTCCGTTTAGGAGCTGGCGACCGCGTAGGTCTTGTTGGTAAAAACGGAGCTGGTAAATCTACAATGCTTAAAATGTTAGCAAGAGATTTTGCTCCTGATTCCGGGGTTATTTCCCAGGAAAAAGATATCCGAATGGGGTTCTTGCGTCAGGATATTGATTTTGAACGCGGAAGAACGGTATTGGAAGAAGCGTATGAAGCCTTTACAGAAATTAAAATTGTAGAGAAAAAACTAGAAGAAATCAATCATCAATTGGTTACCAGAACCGATTATGAAAGTGAAGAATATGGCCAGATCATCGAAGATTTATCTGATTACACCCATCGTTTTGACCTTCTTGGAGGTTATAATTATGTAGGAGATACAGAGAAAATTCTTTTAGGATTGGGTTTCAAAAGAGAAGTTTTTAATAACCAAACCGAAACATTTTCGGGAGGTTGGAGAATGCGTATTGAGTTGGCTAAACTGCTATTGCAATCCAATGATGTATTGCTTCTGGATGAGCCAACCAATCACCTGGATATTGAGAGTATCATTTGGTTGGAGAGTTTCCTTCGTAACTATCCGGGAGTTGTGGTGATTGTATCGCACGATAAAATGTTCCTTGATAATGTAACCAATCGTACGATAGAAATCTCTTTGGGGAAAGCCTATGATTTTAATAAGCCGTATTCGCAATATTTAGAATTGCGTCATGAAATTCGCGAAAAGCAACTGGCAACTCAAAAGAATCAGGCGAAGAAGATTGAAGAAACTGAAAAATTAATCGAAAAGTTCCGTGCAAAAGCTTCCAAAGCTTCGATGGCGCAATCGTTAATTAAAAAGTTAGATAAAGTAGAAAGAATCGAAGTGGATGAGGATGATAATTCGGTAATGAATATTTCGTTTCCAGTTTCAAAAGAACCGGGAAAAGTAGTAATCGAAGCCGAACATGTAACAAAAGCTTACGGAGATAAAGTTATTTTAAAAGATATTGATTTGTTGGTAGAACGCGGAAGTAAAATTGCTTTTGTGGGACAAAATGGTCAAGGGAAATCGACTTTTATTAAGGCTATTGTAAACGAGTTTGAATACAAGGGGAACATCAAATTAGGACATAACGTACAATTGGGTTATTTTGCTCAAAATCAGGCAGAATATCTTGATGGTGAAATCACATTGCTGCAAACGATGGAAGATGCGGCAACCGATACCAACCGTATGAAAGTTCGTGATATGCTGGGATCCTTTTTATTCCGCGGAGACGATGTTGAGAAAAAAGTAAAGGTACTTTCAGGAGGTGAGCGTAACCGTCTGGCACTTTGTAAACTGTTGTTGCAGCCTATCAATGTTTTGCTGATGGATGAGCCTACGAATCACCTGGATATTAAATCGAAGAATGTCCTGAAAGCAGCACTTCAAAAATTTGGAGGAACGCTGTTATTGGTTTCTCACGATAGAGATTTTCTTCAGGGAATGTCAAATATCGTTTACGAATTCAAAGATCAAAAGATAAAAGAATACTTGGGAGACATTAATTATTTCTTAGAGCAACGCAATTTGGAGAACATGCGTGAGGTTGAGAAAAAAGATGTTGCGAAAGCTGCGGCTCCAAAAGAAAGCAATAAAACTTCTTACGAAGATCAGAAAAAAGGAAAAGCACTTCAAAACCGATTGAGTAAAGTAGAGAGTCAAATCAAGCAATTGGAAAAAGACATTCAGCACGATGATAAAATGCTGGCCTCGAATTACGACAAACACATTGAAGACGCCTCGTTTTTTACCGCATACAACAAAAAGAAAAAAGACTTAGATCAATTGCTATTGGACTGGGAGATCGTTCAGGAAGAGATTGATAACTTTAATGCTTAATTAGTTTCAGTCGCTGTCACAGTCTTCGGTCTCAGTGTTAGTTTTCAGTTTTGAAATGAATATATAACTTTGCCAGGGATTAAACTCTGGCAAAGTTTTTTTTATGCTCAAAGGTTTTCGCCTCTAATAAAAAACATCTCACATCTCACATTTCACAAATCACAAAATAAGACCGATAGATTTAGAGTGCATAATAGCCTCACTACTGTCTTTATAATAGCAAACAGAAACCTCTAAATTTTCGAGATTTTTCAGGATCGCTTTGGTGGCTTCTTTTTTGTGTTTCCCTGTTTGTCTGATATAAACTGCTTTTACGGTTACAGGAAATATTTTGCAGATGCGCTCATACAAAATGGGGTCTTGCTGCGAATCATCTCCTAGTAAAACATATTTAAGATTGGGGTAGAATTCCAGAACGTGTTTTATTTTATCAAATTTATGATCGTGATTCCCACGTCCGCTCATGAAGAAATCGGCGATTCCTCTTTTGATATCTTTCAATAGAATTACGGCTCTCGGCAGATGATGTATTTTGGTGAATTTGACGATAAAACGATACAAATTCCATTCGCTGCTGGATACATAAAAAAAAGCGTTTTCCTCTTCCTTATTATTTCTTCCGGCTGAACTCAAAGCCTGATAATGCGGAACGACACCTTTAAAAACCTTACGGTCGTTTACATTTTTAAACAAAAGAACATATATTTTCCGAAAGAAATTCCCGGTGTGCGAAATCAGAAAAGTGTCATCAATATCCGAGATAATACCTAGTTTGCCTTTGTGAGGCCTGATAAAACTGCCTTTTTCGGTTATGGTCTCCGTTTTATGTTTGATGCTGACTTCGTATTCAATCCAACCAAAATGAGTTTCTTTTTCCAATGGAATACAAAACTTAAAGTAACCGTCGTCCAATGTTTTGGTGTGAATCTCCTGATTGCCGCATTTTAGATAAATATCAAAATTTTTGATGGTTTTTATTCTGAACTGATTGATAATTGAAGTGGCATTTTTGAAGTTTTTCTTCTGAAAATCATACTCATAGGTTCTTCTGAAAACATGTCCCATTACAATTAATTCTTCTTCATTGGCGTAACCGCGATATAATTGTAAAATTGGTTTCATTAATTGTGTATATTTATGGATGATGTAAATTAATTATTTTAATTGATTTTAAAAACAAAACTTTGAAAAAGAATATCCTATTTGTGGTAAATCCTATTTCGGGAGATCTGGATAAATCAGATTTAATATCCGTTGTGGAAGAGTTCGCGGCTACCAATGATTTTGATCTGGAAGTTTACGAGACGACCGGAAAGAACGATCAGAAAAAAGTACAGGGGCTTTACAATCAGTACCAGCCCGAACGTATTGTTGTGGCCGGGGGAGATGGCACCATAAAGATGGTGGCCGAAGCGGTGGAGCAGTTTGATGTCGTTATTGGCATTTTACCCGCTGGTTCAGCCAACGGATTGTCGGTCGATTTAAACTTGCCGGATACCATCGAGGAGAACCTGAAAATAGCTTTTTTGCATCATTATATCGAAATGGATATGATTAGTATTAATGGCAAAAAAAGCATTCATTTGAGTGATATTGGCGTAAATGCTAATCTGGTAAAGAACTATGAAGAAAGTAATTTACGTGGTTTCTGGGGGTATGCTTTACAGGCATATTCGGCTTTAAAAGAATCAGAAGAGCCTTTTGTAGCCACAATCTCAGCTAATCATGAAACCGTCGAGCATACCGCGCGAATGATTGTTATTGCCAATTCTCAGAAATACGGCACAGGTGTCATTATTAATCCGAATGGTGCGATGAACGACGGAAAGTTTGAATTGGTGATCTTAAAAAGCCTCGATTTATTGTTAATCGGAAAAATTATAACAGGAAACATGCCGATTGATTCGGATGATATTGTAATTATTTCCACAGATAAGGCGACGATAAAAACAGATTATCCGGTGAATTTTCAGATTGATGGAGAGTATTGTGGGGCGCAAAGCTCGCTGGAAATTCATATTTTGCACAAACAAATGAAAATAGCAATTCCCTAATTTATATTCTGTTTGAAACCGATTGTGAAATGTATCGCCCCGATGGGGCTAAAAACGGTGTTTGAATCTATTTCTATAGATATTGTACTCCTAGCGGAGTTTACTCTTGTAATTTTAGGAAGAGATAAATATTGATTGTTTTTTTGCTCTCTTCTAAATTCCGTAGGAATGTTTTATATTGTAGCAACGGATTTTAATCCGTTGAAATAGGGTGGTGTTTTATGAGTTCCATAGGAACGATTTGTATAACCTTCAATCTAAAATCTCTTAACTAGCATTATAAATTCAGTATTTATTTAAACGGATTTCGTTCCTGCCAGTCCGTTTTGGGTTCGAGATAATTAAACAATCGGCCAATATTGTGATTGATAAGGGTGTTGCTGTGGGTAATTAATCCGTACATCTTGACCGGCTTCGCTCCAACAGAGCTTTTAATTTCGAGGGCTGTTCGGGCAAATACAACGGTTTTGAAACCGTGATTGATCGAATAGGCAATCATGTCGTAAAGCATGTTCAGGTACAGCATTTTTTCGCGTTGAATGGTCTCATCATAGCCTAAAAAATAGGTGTCCATTGCGTTTCCATTTTTAATTAGTGTATTGAATCCTATTAACTTCTCTTCTAAAAAATAGCCATAAAATAAAAAATTATCTTTCATGATTTCTTTAAAAAAGCTAAAGTGATTTCGGGCTAAGAAAAAGGTATTAAAAGGGGCGTTTTTGGCCACATGAAAATACAAATCGTAGATAACATCCTCGTAGCGTTTAATTTCGGCTAAAGACATTTTTCGCTTCTCAATTCCGTCTGCTTTTTTCCGGGCCCGTTTGTATTGATCGCGATATTTTTTTGACAGTGCATCAATATAATTTTGTTCAGAAGTCCATTCTTTATGGATCTCAAAAATCATATTGGGTTGGGTCGAAAAGGTATAATTGTTTTTAAATTCGGCCTGGAGGGGGATAATTTCAGTCGCTGTAAAATCTTTTATACTCGTAATATGAACTTTTTTTCCGTTTGCTTTCAGGTCTTTTTTTAGCTGATTAATCGCTTTGTGCAGTGTTTTAAAGGCTATGGGTAGCTTTATGTCTGAAGCAAATACAAATGCATTTTGTCCTGTAAGCATATTGTTTCCCACAAATAACACATGAGAAGCAAAATTCTTAAAAGCAAAATTGCGCACAGAGGTTTTTAAACATTGGTCGCGTTCGCCAAAGGAATCTAATTTTTCGGTAAATAGAAACTGAGTTAAAACAATTCCGGTCAGTTTGTTATCGTTGAAAATTCCAATAAAATGACATATCATATTTACCGGACAGGAGTTTTCCAGTACTTCAAGATATTCTTTGGTTAAAAAAATATTCTCTACGGCCAGAGAATTCCATTCTGAGGGCAGTAGCGACGCGCTGTTGTATATTTCGAAAGAATAGGTTGTAGTCAAAAGAGTGAGCTAATTTCTTCAAAATTAGATAATATTTATAAGAACTCAATTGCTTTAAGTTATTATTAAGAAAACCCGTCTGAGTTTTAATTTCAAACGGGTTTATAGGTTGTATGTTAGGCAAATGCACAGATGATTCCGCCCATCAGTGTAAGCGAAACTGCCCAGAAGCCAGCATGAATAAAGATATATTTCCATGATTTTCTCTCAAATAAACCATTGATTCCAATCACTGGTAAGGCAAAAAACAAGGCCGACATGAATCCGTGAAGGGCACCATGTTTAAACGTGCGGTAGGCTAGTCCGTAATCATTCAGAAAAGCAGCATAGGAAGGTTTTGCAGTGGCAACCAAAGGAGGCCCGCCCACCATTCCCAAAGCACCGGTTTGGTGGATGGTTAGTGACATTAGAATTACGGTAATCATTAAGGAAAAAAGGTACGTAAAACCAAATATTTTAAGCATATTTCCTGTTCGAAGATCTTCTTCTGTGAGATTATTTTCTCTCATCCAGACAGTTCCAAACACTTTTGGGTTGTACCAGATAAATCCAACAGCCAGTGTTACGACTGCAGATAAAAATAGGGCAATAGGGTTAAATTCCATAATATGAGGTTTTTAGGATTAGTTGTTCAAATTTAAACAAAAAAGTTGCAAAAAATACATTTTATATAAGTAGTAAAATTACGGTTAAATTAATTTTTATCAACAGTTTATCGACATTATGTGCTTTATAACTGTGAAATGCATAATTTTATACCATCAATAAAACCCCAATTTTGTGATGAAAAGCTTAACCACATTTTTTTTAGCTTTTATTTTTTCTCTCAATATTTTTGCTGACACGGTTTCAGATAAAGAGAAAGAGGCGCTTATCAAATTGTATGATGCGACAAAGGGTTCGGACTGGAAAGTAAAATGGGATTTATCACTCTCGGTCGCCACCTGGCACGGGGTAATCGTTAAGAATGGTAAAGTTGTCGAACTGCATTTGGCCAATAACAATCTAGAAGGAAATCTGCCTGTCGAATTGTTTGCTCTGGTCAATTTAGTCACCATCGATTTGCACGATAATAAAATTCAGGGACAGCTTCCTTTAGAGATTGGAAAATTAAACCAATTAGAGACTCTGGCGCTATTCAATAATGAAATTCAAGGACAGTTACCGGGTTCGCTTTATACGATCAGAACTTTGAAAGTTTTGCTTTTAAACCAAAACCAGCTGTCGGGTAGTTTAAGTAAAGAAGTGGCCAACTTTAGTGCTTTGCAAAACCTGAGTTTGTTTGATAATAATTTTGAAGGAGAAATTCCAAATGAATTGGAAAAATTACATCATTTGTCTGAATTGAATCTTTCGTATAATAAATTTAAAGGAGGCGTTTCGAAAAATCTGATTTTGCTGGACGCTTTAAATATGACGATGTTTGACGAAGAAGGGAATCCTTTTTTATTAGAAATCGCCGCTGAAAAAGAAACTACAATGGTTACCCGAAATTAATCGCGCTTATGAATGAATTTTACACTCGTTAAAAAGTTGATTAAATATATTTAGTTAATTGTTTAAAAACCGTAATTCGTTACGGTTTTTTTACGTCTGAAATTTACCTTTTCCAAGTAGAAAAAAATAACATTTTTTTTAGTCCATTGCTTTTTTTTCATAACTTTAATTCTTCAATTTGCAGAAGAAACAAATTGAGAGCACAATAAGACATCTAACCTTTTTAATAATAAAATTATGGTAGTACAGTATCAGGGAGAACAACACGGAAAAGCGACAGCATTTACAATAAGAATCATAGGAAACAATTTGTCTAAAAGCAGTTCAAATTACCAGATTGATTTATTGGTTGGGGACAAGCAATTGCCCACTTTTACAACGGGAATTCACCAGAGCTTGTCCAATTGTTTAAAAGAGATCTATTTGTTCAGAAAACATAATGGTATTACTTTTCAGCCTTCGTCAGAAAAAATAGCACCACTTTTAGTTCCGTATGATCTGGTTTTATACAACTATAACAAATATGCTTTGTTTATGGCCTAAGCCCAGTTTATTTATCGTAAAAAATTACAAAGACTGTCTTTAGAGACGGTCTTTTTTTTGCTTTATAATGCGGCTTTTAAACTAAAGTTTCTATATTTTTTTCGTTAGGGCATTTCTGTTTCATAAATTTTATTATGTTTGCTAAATCGATTTAGCAATATCTGAAACACTTTTAGCCATGAAAAAAATTCTTTTAACCTGCTTTTTTATTATCGTTTCGAATACTCTGACAAAGGCTCAGGAACTACAGTCTCCTGATGGGAATTTGACACTAACCTTTACTTTAAACACCGAAGGAACTCCGGTGTATTCGCTGAGTTATAAGAAAAGAGAGGTAATCAAAGAAAGCAGGCTTGGTTTTGTTTTAAAATCAGATATCAGGATGAATAAAGGCTTTCAGATTGTCGATACAAAAAAACAGTCGGAAGACAATTCGTGGAAACCGGTATTAGGAGAACAAAAAGAAATTAGAAACCAGTACAATGAACTGAAAGCTGATTTGATACAGGAAAAGAGTCAACGAAAGATCGCTATTTATTTCCGCTTGTTTAATGATGGTCTTGGCTTTCGATATGAATTTCCGGTACAGGATAATTTGCGTCATTTTATTGTTCAGGAAGAAACTACAGAGTTTAATTTAACGGGAGATCATAAGCTTTTTTGGATTCCGGGAGATTATGATACCAACGAATACAGTTATACCACTTCGAAAATATCAGAGATGCAGTCTTTGGTATACAATGCTACTCATGTTTCGCTGGCTGCTCAGACTACGATTAAAAACCTGGCTACTCAGACGCCTTTGATGATGAAGACGAATGACGGACTTTATATCAATATTCACGAAGCAGCTTTAAAAAATTATCCTGCAATGTGCCTGAATGTTGATGATAAAACCTATTCGTTGAGTTCACATCTGGTGCCGGATGCTGTTGGAAATAAAGGATACATTCAGACCGGGAGTTTCACACCCTGGCGTACTATAGTGGTGAGTGACGATGCCAGAACTATTTTGGCTTCAAAAATGATCTTAAACCTGAATGAGCCATGCGCATTTGAAGATACGTCATGGATCAAACCAGTAAAATATATTGGAGTGTGGTGGGAATATTTTACCGGGGGAGGATCTACCTGGGCGTATTCGGACAATCAGGATGTGGTAATTGGCGCTACCGATTTTTCTAAATTAAAGCCCAATGCAACACACGGAGCCAATACCAAACACGTAAAAGAATACATAGATTTTGCTTCGGCAAATGGTTTTGATGCCGTTCTGGTAGAAGGATGGAATGAAGGATGGGAGGATAATACCGCTTTTAAAAAAGAACGCATTTATAGTTTTACCAAAGCCTATCCCGATTTTGATGTGAAAGATTTAAGTTCGTATGCGAACCAAAAAGGAGTGAAAATCATCATGCATCATGAAACGACTTCTTCAACTGCAGAATACGAACGACAACTGCATGATGCCTTAAATTTTATGACTGACAACCAGTACAATGCAGTAAAGACAGGTTATGTAGGGCCAATTATTCCAAGAGGAGAACACCATGACGGGCAGCAAATGGTCAATCATTATAACTATGTAGCCAAAGAGGCAGCCAAACATAAAATCATGGTTGATTCTCATGAAGCGGTTCGCCCAACAGGATTGCACCGTACCTATCCCAACTGGTTTGCGCAGGAATCGGCCCGCGGAACTGAGTTTGAGGCAATGGAAGGAATTCATCCGGATCACACTACAATTTTACCGTTTACACGTCTTATGGGAGGCCCGATGGACTATACACCGGGAATTTTCCAGGGAGATTTATCGGTATACGGATCAAAGAAAAACAAACTGAGCACAACCCTGGCGAAGCAGCTGGCGCTTTATGTGACCATGTACAGCCCGTTACAGATGGCGGCTGACTTACCTGAAAATTATATGCGTTTCAAAGATGCTTTTCAGTTTATAAAAGAGGTCGCATTAGACTGGGATGAAAGTTACATTCTGGAAGCAGAACCGGGCGATTACATAACAATAGCCAGAAAGACCAAAGGAAAACAAGAATGGTTTGTAGGCGGAATCACAGATGAAAACCCGCGTACAGCTTTGATTGATTTTAGCTTTTTACCGGCAGGAAAATCGTATAGTGCAACGATTTACGAAGACGGAAAAACGGCAGATTACAAAACCAATCCACAATCGTATAACATCCGCAAAGTGACAGTAAACAGTAAAACGAAACTAAAGCAAAAATTGGCTTCCAGCGGCGGAGTTGCTATTTCTATTAAGTAAGAAGTGAAAAGTGGTATACGGATTCCACAGATTCGCTAAAGCGAAAACGCGGATTAAACTGATTTAAAAAAAACAGCTAAAAAGAAATCTGCCTTATCTGCTTAATCTGCGAGAGAAAAAATTTAGCCATAGCTTATAAAAGGATTAAAAAACCTTCCAATTCGTGGCAAAAAAAATAATAAATAACCAGAGGACGAGACCAACCCGCTCCTCTCAATGACATAAAAAATGAGCATGAAAATTTATCCTTTACAATTTGAACCCATACTAAAAGACAGAATCTGGGGAGGCGAAAAACTAAAAACCATTCTGAATAAACCTATTACCTCAAAAATTACAGGAGAAAGCTGGGAATTGTCTACGGTAGAGGGAGACGTGAGCATGGTTGCCAACGGAGCGTTAAAAGGGCAATCGTTGACCGATTTAATTGATCAGTCACCAAATGAAATTTTAGGAACCGCAGTCTACGAACGATTCGGGAGTCAGTTTCCTTTGTTGTTTAAATATCTGGATGCAAGAGAAGATTTGTCGATACAAGTACATCCGAACGATCAATTGGCCAAAGAGCGTCATAATTCTTTTGGTAAAACAGAAATGTGGTACATCATGCAGGCAGATGCCGATGCGAGAATTATTGTTGGTTTTAAAGAAGATTCGAGCAAAGAAGAATATCTGGAGAATCTTAACAATAAAACACTGGTTTCGATTTTGGATGATGTAAAAGCCAAAGCGGGTGATGTGTTCTTTTTGGAAACCGGAACAGTTCACGCGATAGGTGCTGGACTGGTTGTGGCAGAAATTCAGCAGACATCAGACATAACGTACCGTTTGTATGATTTTGACCGCACAGATGCGCAGGGGAATACAAGAGAATTACATGTTGATTTGGCATTGGATGCGATTAATTATAACAAAGTCGATACACAAAAAAAATATGAAACGGCCGCAAACAAATCGAATGTGATGGTGGATTGCCCGTATTTTACCACTAACTTTCTTCCGCTTGACGGGACAGTTGAAATCAGTAAAAAAGGAACAAGCTTTACCGTTTATATGTGTACCGAAGGTCATTTTGAAATTCGCTATGAAAATGTAAATTATCAGTACAAACAAGGCGATACCGTCCTGATTCCGGCCGGGATGCACAGTTACGTCCTAAAAGGGACCGCTTCCATTTTAGAAGTATACATCTCATAAAAGAAAGTCACGGAGACTATTTTTGTCATGTTACAGGTCTTTAACTAGGGTTCATGAAAACTTTATCGCGTTGAAAAATAGAGAATTGAAGAGAATTCATATTAAAAACAATAGCGATGATCAGGAACAGCAAAAATGATTAATGGAGAAAATACCTGTAAATACTGATGATTATATGTTTAATTAACTTTAAAATAATGATTTGTATAAAAAAAAGATTTACAAAATCGTTTTAGTAACTGTTTTTGTATATATTTGTGATATAATTAATAACTGCTTAATAAAAAATTAACTCATTAGATGAAAAAGATTACTATTAAGGATATTGCTACAGAGGCTCAGGTATCCATATCTACTGTATCTTTTGTCATCAACGGTAAAGGGGAGAAAATGGGCATTAGTCCGGCAGTAATCAAAAAGGTGCAGGAAGTGGCTGAAAAGCTGAATTACAGACCAAGTATGATTGCGACCAGTCTGAGAACCGGGAAGACCAGATCTATCGGACTTATTGTCGAAGATATTTCGAATCAGTTCTTTGCAGACCTTGCCAGAGTTATCGAAGATGAAGCAAAGAGTATTGATTACAGAGTTTTTTATTGCAGTACAGGAGGAGATGACGGACGTTCTGAAGAATTAATACACAGTTTATTACAGGCAAATGTAGACGGCTTTATTGTCACACCAACGCAGAATTTGGAAAATAGTATTGACCTTCTTTTAAAGTTAAAAAAACCGGTCGTATTAATCGACAGGTATTTTCCGGGACAAAGAGTGAGTCATGTGGTGATGGACAATTATGAAGCTTCCAACTCGGCTGCAAAATATCTGATAGCTAAAGGCCGTAAAAACATAGCGGTGGTAAACAATACCTCCGAAATGATTCAGATGAAACTGCGTGAGGATGGCTACAGGGATGCTTTGAAAGAAGCAGAAATGTACAACCCGTCGCTTGTTCTTCATATGGATTACCATACCAATGAAGAAACAAGAATAGCCGGTATAATTGGGTTCTTTGAGAAAAATCCGGAGATCGATGCGGTTTTGTTTTTGGCAAATTATATGGGACTTGCGGGACTTCAGGCTTTTAGAAGAATGGGAGTTAAAATTCCCGAAGACATTTCGGTGATTAGTTTTGACGACCACGACAGTTTTAAATTGCATACGCCAACGATAACTGTTATTGCACAGCCGATAGAAGATATTGCTGTAAAATCCATCCAGTTGTTAATGAGTCAGATGACGGATATGGAGAAATTTGAAATAGAAAAAAGTCTTAAAAAAGGAAAACTGATTGTCAGAGAATCGGTTTAATTTTTTGGGAAGAAAAAAATAAAGAGAAAAAGGAACGTATCGTTTTTTTTTACTCCTTTTACTAAATCGTTTTAGTAAAATTTAGGTCAGATAAATGGAGAATCAATTGTTTTTTTGACCGGTTTACGATATCGATTTCTTAAAAGAAAGGCTAATAAACATGACTATTACACCAAGGTATTTATAAGGTGAAAGTCTTATAGATACCTTAATTCTAAAACCGAGTGCAAAATTTTTATTAATTATTTAAAAACAATCAAATTAAAAACAATCACAAAAATCAAAACAAACAAATAACCAAAAAAAAATGCTTATGAAACGAATATTGGCAGTGTTAGGAATGGTGTTGTTCAGCAGCTTAGGAGTTGTGGCGCAAAACCGATTGATAACAGGCATAGTGGCTGATGCAGAGAACAAGGGAATTGTTGCTGCATCGATTGAGGTTCAGGGAAAACCGTATAGTGCAATTACTGATGCGGAAGGCCGATTTAAAATGAATGTTCCCGAAGGACCGGTTACTTTAAAGGTATCCTCTATAGGTTTTACATCGCAATCAATCGTATTGCAGCAAAACCAAAACAAAATTTCAGTGGTATTGGTAGAAAATACTCAGGAATTAAAAGACGTTGTAGTAACCTCGTTTGGAGTTAAAAAACAAAAGAAAAGTTTAGGTTATGCCGTTGGAGAACTGAAAGGCGATGACCTGACAAAAAATAAAGAAATTAACTTAGGGAATGCCCTTCAGGGGAAAATTGCCGGGGTTAACGTTTCTGCGCCGGTTACGGGGCCGTCAGGATCCAGCCGTGTGGTAATTCGTGGAGCAACTTCGGCTTCAGGATTGAACCAGCCTTTATATGTTGTGGATGGTATTCCAATTGATAACAGCCAGCAAGGAAACGCAGGAATGTGGGGAGGAGCTGATAAAGGAGACGGTATGTCTTCTTTCAATCCTGATGATATCGCTTCTATGTCGGTATTAAAAGGTAGTGCCGCTTCTGCTCTTTACGGATACAGAGGATCAAACGGTGTAATCTTAATTACGACTAAAAAAGGAAAAACAGGAACCGGAATTGGAGTAGATTTTAGTACCAACTCTACTTTTAATACACCGGCAAGTTTATTGAAATGGCAAGATCAATACGGAGCGGGAGCACCGGTAAATGGTGTCGCTACAAGATTTAAAAGCCTACAGGAACTTAGAGATGCGTATTATTTTGCGTGGGGAGATAAATACGACGGAACACCTTCTTTGGCTATTGACGGAACTACTAAACCTTACCAGGCTTACGGAAAAGATAACGTTGAAAACTTCTACAGAACCGGATTTTCTTTCAGTAACACGTTGGCTATTTCAGGTGGAAGCGAAACTACTAATTTCAGATTGTCTTTCGGAAATACAAAAGATGAATCGATCATGCCGGGAACAAACTTTGGAAGAAATAACATTGCTTTAAGTTTAAATTCAGCAGTAAATAAAAAAATAAGCATCGAGTCTAACGCTCAGTACATCACAGAGAAAAGTCGCAACCGACCTTATTTGAATGACTCTCCAAGAAACCCTTCTTTTCCAACTACTTTCCTGACACCGGGTACTGATATCAGATGGATCAGTAATGGTTTTGATGAAAATGGTGGCGAGGCTGATTATTTTGGAACAAACAACTACCACACAAATCCTTACTTTGCATCACAATCGCCTTTAAACGATGACCTTAGAAAACGTTTTATCGGTTCTGCAAAAGTAAATTACAACATTACTGATAAAATCTACGCAAGAGCAGTTCTTGGAGTGGATGATATTAACTATGAGTACACGGAGATTGAGCCTACCGGAATCAACTACCTTCCGGGCGGATCTTATGAAAACAGATTAGAAAACCGTTCAGAATACAATGCTTCGGGTTATTTAGGGTACAAAGGCGATATCGTTAAAAACCTTTCTTTAGATGCTTTCATTGGAGCTAACCGTCAACACAACAGATTTAGCGGAATTAAAATGAAAGGGAATAACTTCATTGTTCCATTCCAATATTTCTATGGAAATACACAACCGGCTCAAACGGAGAAATTATTTGGTGAAACTGAAGTAAACTCTCTTTTTTATTCGGCTGATATCGGATACAAAGATTTCTTATATGTAAGTTTAACAGGTCGTGAAGACTGGTTCTCTACTTTAGATCCATCCAGCAACAGCACATTTTATCCATCTGTGAGTTCAAGTTTTATTTATTCTGAAGTAATCGATTTACCGGAATGGATGTCATACGGAAAATTCAGAGCAGGTTGGGGTAACGTAGGAGGTGGATTGCAGGAAGCTTATGCTTTATCTTTAAATTATACTTCGCCAGACGGACAAACAGATTCTTTGGGACAACCAATTTTGGGTGTTAAAGGAGAAACAGTTCCGAATAAATTTTTAAAACCTTATAACGTAACTACAATCGAGTTTGGTTTCGAAAATACATTCTTCAACAACAGAGTAAGTACAGATTTGACTTTCTACAGCAAGAAAACGACGAATGATATTACAGATGCCGATATTTCTCAGGCTTCTGGTTACAGAACAACTAAAATTAACGTGGGAGAAATCCTGAACAAAGGGGTTGAATTTGCAGTTAATGTAAAAGCGGTTAAAACACCAAATTTCTCTTGGAGTGTAGGCTATAATTTTGCTTATAACAATAGTGAGGTTCTTAACCTTTCAGATAAAATTACAACCAAATCATTGGAAGGAAACAGAGACGGAAGAGCTTCTGTGGTGTTAGAAAAAGGACAGCCTTTTGGAGTAATTAAAGCGTACGACTATTTAAGAGATGCTAACGGAAACGTTGTATTGGATACTAATGGAAAATTCCTGAGAGGGAACCTGATTATTGCAGGACAAGGTGTTGCACCAACATCTATGGGACTTTCAAATGATTTCCAGTATAAAAACTTTACACTTTCAGTTTTTGTAGATGCTAAATTTGGTGGAGAGATTTATTCTGCGACCAACCAGTTAGGAGCCCGTTACGGATTAACAGAACAAACACTTTCTGGTCGTGAAGGCGGAGTTGCCGTAACCGGAAAAGATGTTAACGGAAATGCGGTAAACACAACTGTTTCGGCTTACGATTACTGGAGAAGCTATAGTGATGTAACTTCAAATTTTGTATACGATGCCGATTTTGTGAAACTAAGAGCCATTTCATTTAGCTATAATTTCCCAAAAACATATTTGTCAAAAACACCATTTCAAGCCATCAGCTTAGCGTTTTCAGCACATAATTTATGGACGATTTACGACAAAGTTCCAAACATTGACCCGGAATCAAACTATTCTAATAGTAATGCCCAAGGTATGGAAAGAGCTTCTATGCCTTTGACCAGAAACTATGGATTGACACTTAATGTGAAATTTTAATAATCAAACCGAAAGATGAAAAATAAATATATAAAAATATTTTGTATCGCAATTGTGGGGGCAATGACATTGGCTTCATGCGATAAAGGATTCGAAGAGTTAAACAGGAATCCAAATGCTTTGCTTGATCCGGCTGTAAAATCAATGTTTACACTTGCTGAGATCTACGTTGACGGGCAAGATTTTTCAAATACCAGAGGAAATAACCTGTATGCGGCACAAATCGTTCAGCAATTTTCTTCATTAGGAGGACCAGGTTCAAAATATACCTATTCTCCGGAATATTCTGCAGCACTTTTTGGCGAGTCTTACGGTAAAGGATTGAATCAGATTTTTCAATTAATGTCGGTTGCAAAAGACGCACCGGAAAACTCAAACATGATTCAGGCTTGTAGAATCATGAAGGTGTTTATGTTTCAAAAATTGACAGATACTTACGGTGAAGTTCCTTATTTTGATGCAGGTAAAGGATACAATGGAAACGTTTTTGCCCCAAAATATGACACACAGGAAGCGATCTACAACGACCTTTTAAAAGAATTAGACGAAGCAGGTGATGCTTTAGATGCTAATAAACCATTCGTTGGTAATGCCGATTTGTACTACCAAAGTAATGTTGCCAAATGGAAAAAACTGGCAAACTCTTTAATGTTGAGAGTAGCGATGCGTTTGTCTAAAGTAAATCCTGCCAAAGCAAAACAATACGTAGAGAAAGCAGTATCAAAAGGTGTTTTTACTTCTAATGACGACAGTCTTGTTTTAAAACACGATTCAGGTCCGGCTGGGGTTAAAACCAATCCAATTACCTCTTCATGGGTTCAGAATGATCTGAACAAAGGAGATGCAAACATCAAATTCAGTAAAACCTATATCGATGCGTTGAAAAACAGTAACGATCCGCGTTTAAGAATCTACGCTAAACTGGAAGCTTCAGGAAACAACAATCCGGCAGTCCAGCAAGGTCTTGCAAACGATGCTAAAGAATTTCCGGGAGGAGACAAAAAACTGTTTTCAGATCCGAACACTTCTACGGTTTTACGTTTAGATGCCCCAACTTTAATCATGTCTTATGCTGAGGTACAATTTATATTAGCAGAAGCTGCGGTAAAAGGCTGGAATGTTGGAGGAAATGCACAAAAGTTTTATGAAGATGGTGTAAAAGCTGCGATGCAAATTCTGGTAATTTTTGGAGACAAAGTACCGGCGGTTACCACTGCAGAATACAACACCTATATCGCGGCGAATCCGTTTAAAGCGGCAGGAACCGAAGCTCAGAAAATCGAGCAGATTATCACTCAAAAATGGATTGTATTACTTTTCAATGGTTTTGAAGCATTTTCAGAATACAGAAGAACAGGATATCCGGTTTTAGTTCCTGTGAATGATCCAACAGGAGAAACGAAAGGAACTGTACCAAGAAGATTAATCTACGATCAGTCCGAATTGATCACAAATTCGGCTAATTATAAAGAAGCCATAGCACGCCAGGGGTTGGATTTAATGACAACCAGAATCTGGTGGGATAAACAATAGTTTAAAAATTGTGGTGAGTTAGTTGAGTTAAGCCGGGTAGGGATACCTGTACCTCCCGGCTTATTTTTAATTTTCTGTTTGATTTTCATTACATTAGAGGAATGGTATCGAAAATAGTTCGCCAGGTTTAAATCCCTTTTTTTCGCAAAAGACAAG
This sequence comes from Flavobacterium sp. N502536, assembly GCF_025947345.1. Lineage (NCBI taxonomy): Bacteria > Pseudomonadati > Bacteroidota > Flavobacteriia > Flavobacteriales > Flavobacteriaceae > Flavobacterium > Flavobacterium sp. N502536. The sequence continues at coordinate 2,743,911 of NZ_CP110011.1, forward strand.
TTGCTTCTGCTGAAAAAGATGGAATAACCATTCAAAGAACTTATAATTAGACAGCCTTTTAAGGAATCGAAAATCAGAAATCGAAGATCTAAAGTCAACAATCTAAAACGAATTAAAGCTAGGCAGCCGTAAAAAAAGGAAATGATTTCAGAGTATTTTGTTAGTTACTTTTATTCCGTATTAAACCTTTAAGCGAGAAGGAAATAATTAAAAAATAATTATCCTTCTCCAACTGCCGGCGATCGAATTAAAAAAAATGAATTACACCCAAAGCGTTAATTTATTGTTCAGCTAATACCGATTCAGTATTCAATGTAGTCTCATAAAAAGTGGACTATTTCATAGGATATCGGCAGTGTACCAGAAAATAAACGACTAGATATATAATTATAATTGGTATAAAATGGAGTATACAAAAAGATTTTATTGGTTTGTCGGCGTTTGTCTCGCCAATTTTTCATTGGCGGCAAATGCCCAAAACACAGATTTAAAAACCGGCTGGAAGTATCGGGAGACTAAAACGACCCAATGGCACCCTGCGACAGTTCCGGGAGAAATACATACCGATTTACTCAACAATAAAACCATACCGGATCCATTTTACCGGGACAATGAAAAAAAACTGACCTGGATTGAAAAGAAAGATTGGGAATATAAAACCACTTTCAAAGTAAGTCCGGAAACTTTAAAAAAGAAAAACACCGACCTCGTTTTTGACGGATTGGATACTTACGCCACCGTTTATTTGAACAATCAGCTGGTTTTAAAAGCCGATAATATGTTCCTGCAATGGCGTGTCGATGTAAAAAAGATACTAAAATCAGGAAACAACGATCTGCTTATTGTGTTCAAATCGGCACAAAATGTAGTCGATTCTCTGGCCAAGAAAGATTTACCGTTTGTAATTCCCGACAATCCGCGTGCGTATGTGCGTAAAGCGCAATATCATTTTGGATGGGATTGGGGACCAAAATTCACCACTTGCGGAATCTGGAAAACACCGAGGTTAGAAGCTTACGACAAAAAAACTCCGGAGAAACCCTATGTATTAGATCGTAAAATCGAATTGGTTCAGGAACCGGATAAGGTTGGTAAAACCTTTTATTTTAAAATAGACGGAAAGCCTGTTTATATGAAAGGCGCCAATTACATTCCGTCTGATGCATTTCTTTCGAGAGTCACCAAAAAAGAATACGAAAAAGTAATAGGCAGGGCCAAAGAAGCCAACATGAACATGCTTCGCGTTTGGGGAGGTGGTATTTATGAAGACGATTATTTCTACGATTTATGTGATAAAAACGGAATCTACGTTTGGCAGGATTTTATGTTTGCCGGAACAATGGTACCGGGAGACGATGCTTTTTTTGCCAATGTAAAAAAAGAGGTTCAGTACCAGGTGAAACGTTTACGCCATCACAAGAGTATTGTTTTGTGGTGTGGAAATAACGAAATCGACGAAGCCTTTAAAGATTGGGGATGGCAAAAAAGCATGAAAATGCCCAAACAGGATTCAATTCGTTTATGGAAAGATTACGTTCGTTTGTTTCAGGACAGTATTCCAAAATGGGTAAAAGAAGTAGACAATAAACGACCATATATCAGCTCTTCGCCATCGTTCCACTGGTCGAAAGCAAAAAGTTTAACCGAGGGAGACAGTCATTATTGGGGAACCTGGTGGGGACTGGAAGATGTTGAAGCCGTACAAAATAAAACAGGTCGTTTTGTGAGCGAATACGGAATGCAGGCGATGCCTAACTATTCGTCTATCGAAAGATTTACAAATCCTGAAGATCGATATTTATATTCCGATATTTTACAGGCCCATCAAAAAGCCGGAAAAGGATTCATGAAATTAGATTCGTATTTGAACAGGTATTTCATTGATTCGACCAAAATAAAGAAAATGAATGTGGAGGACTATACCTACCTCACACAGTGTTTACAGTATTATTCGCTTAAAAATATTATCGGAATCCACCGTTCCAAAGCACCCTATAATATGGGAACATTGGTTTGGCAGCTCAACGATTGCTGGCCGGTAGCCAGCTGGAGTGTCACCGATTATTACGACCGACAGCCTAAAGCAGCCTGGTACGCCATGAAGGAAGCTTATCGCGATGATAAAACTCCTGAAATTGATTTAACCCGTCCGATCAATCTGAAACTAGAGGACCCGAAAATCAGCTGGCAGGTCAAAGGCAATCAACTTATTTTAAAAGCTTCAAAATTTGCCAAATACGTCAATGTTTCGATAAAAGGATACACCGGAAAATGGACCGACAACTATTTCGATCTGAAAGCCGGAGAAGAAAAAACAATTACGTTTGAAGGAAAAATGGCAAAACCAGAGGTTAGAGTTTATTCTTTATATGATGTTCTTAAGAGGTACTAAGGTTCTGAGAGGCTGAGGTTCTGAGTCTTTTTTAGGTACAAAAGGTTCAGAGTTTCAAAGGTTCAAAGCGACAAAGGTTTTCTGGCAGTGCGTTTGCTTGGCGAGCTTTGCGTAAAACCTTGCGCACTTTGCGGTTAAATTTTAGAAAAAACAGTTGTGTAAATCGGTGTCATCCGTGGCCCATCACACAAGTCAAATAAAATAATATATGTTTACAAAATACAACAAAATAGCTTTTAGCGGCATCTTAGCTTTAAATCTATTTTTTGCCAATCCTGCAATTTCACAGGAAAAGAAGGCAAAACAAACTAATTTAGATTACACCCAATATGTAAATCCGTTTATAGGCTCAGCGGGTCACGGACACGTATTTGTGGGAGCCAATGTTCCTTTTGGAGCCGTACAACTAGGGCCTGTAAATGTTTTTGAAGGCTGGGATTGGTGCAGCGGATACAACTATGCGAGCAATACTATTTTGGGTTTCACACATACCCATTTGAGCGGAACGGGAATTGGAGATCTGAACGATATTCTTTTATTGCCGGTATCTGGAAAAGTGCCGCTTACCAAAGGAACAAAAGAAGACATGACAACGGGTTACGGATCTTATTTCTCTCATCAAAATGAGGTAAGCAAGGCAGGATATTACAGCGTTGTACTGGATAAATATAAAATTAAAGCAGAGCTGACAGCCAGCGAAAGAGTAGGTTTTCATAAATATACTTTTAATGCAACTACCGATAATCATATTTTACTGGATCTTGCAGACGGGATAGGCTGGGACAAACCGGTAAAAACATTTATCAAAAAAATCAACGAAACCACTCTTGTGGGCTATCGTTATTCTGCAGGCTGGGCGGCCGATCAGCGTATTTTTTTCACAATGGAATTTTCTGAGCCAATTTCTGCGATGGCCTTGTATGATGCGACCACTGCAATTGCCGGAAACGAGGGAGAAGCTTTAAAAATGAAAGCTGTTTTGGATTTCAAAACATTAAAAAACAAACAGATATTAGTAAAAGTTGGAATATCTCCGGTAAGTTATGAGAATGCTTCGGCAAACATTAAAGCCGAGATTCCGGGTTGGAATTTTGAGGCTGTTGCCAAAGAAGCAACTTCAAAATGGAACAAAGAACTGAACAAAATTCAGATCAAAGCCGACGATAAAACCATGAAAGTTTTTTACACGGCCATGTACCACACCATGTTTGCACCTTCCATCTTTAATGATGTCAACGGCGATTACAGAGGTACCGATAAAAAAGTGTACGAAAAAGCAAATTTTACCAACTACACCACCTTTTCACTTTGGGATACGTACCGTGGACTGCATCCTTTGTACACCCTTACACATCCCGACAAAATCAATGACATTGTAAAATCATTTTTGGCTATTTACGAGCAGCAGGGAAGATTACCGGTTTGGCATTTAATGGGGAATGAAACCAATACCATGAATGGAAACCACTCCATTGCTGTTATTGTAGATGCCTACATGAAAGGATACAGAGGTTATGATATTGCGTTGGCCTATGAAGCCATCAAAAAAACAGCGATGCAAACCCGTGACGGAATGGATTACGTGCAAAAACTGGAATATATTCCTGCCGATAAAATGGTAGAATCTGTTGGAAATGCTTTAGAATACGCTATCGACGATTATTGTGTAGCCCTAATGGCAAAAGATTTGAACAAAACCGAAGATTATAATTACTTCTCTAAAAGAGCTAATTTATACAAACTTTATTTCGACAAAGAAACTGCGTTCATGAGAGGGAAATTAACCAATGGAAATTGGAGAACACCTTTCAATCCGCTTTCATCAGCACATCGTAAAGACGATTATGTAGAGGGGAATGCCTGGCAATATACCTGGTTAGTGCCACAGGATCCTTATGGTTTGATTGATTTGTTTGGAAGTGAAGACAAATTTCTGGCCAAATTAGATTCTCTTTTTCTACTAACAGATAAAGTAGAAGGCGAAGAAATCTCTCCGGATATCAGCGGTTTAATAGGGCAGTATGCACAAGGAAATGAGCCAAATCACCATATCCCATACCTATACGCCTACGCAGGACAACCTTGGAAAACGGCGAAGTTAATCCGTGAAATCGATGAGAAATTCTACTCGACAAAACCTGATGGATTGTGCGGAAATGAAGATTTAGGACAAATGTCGGCCTGGTACGTTTTGTCTTCAATGGGATTCTACTCCGTTAATCCGGCCAACGGAATCTATGTGTTGGGAAGCCCCTTAGTAAATACAGCAACCCTGCATCATAAAAAAGACATTTCGTTTACCCTCAAAGCAATCGATAACAGCAAAACGAATATCTATATCCAAAAGGCGGAGTACAATGGAAAGCCTTACACAAAATCATACATCACACACGATATGATTGTAAAAGGAGGAGAATTGAAATTGTATATGGGAAGCAAACCGTCGACCACTTTTGGAGTGAAAAAAGAAGACAGACCGCTTTAGAATTGCAGATTTTAGATTTTTAGAAGAGATCAGTTACCATTTTTAGCTTATAGCCTATAGCTTAAAGCCTAAAGCAAAAAAATAAAAACATGAAAATAAAGAGTTTACTTTTTTTAGGGATACTACAATGTTGCATTTTGGTGAATGCGCAAGTCAAAACCATAGACGCTGTCGAATATGTAAACCCTTTAATGGGAACACAGTCTTTGCATAGTCTTTCAAACGGAAATACCTATCCGGCGATTTGCAGACCCTGGGGAATGAATTTCTGGACACCGCAAACCGGAAAAATGGGCGACGGCTGGGCCTATATTTACACCGCCGATAAGATTAGAGGATTCAAACAAACCCATCAGCCTTCACCGTGGATGAATGATTACGGACAGTTTTCGATCATGCCGGTAACCGGTAAAGTAGCTTTTACAGAAGACGAGAGAGGAAGCTGGTTCAGCCATAAAGCAGAGGTTTCAAAGCCGTATTACTACAGCGTTTACCTGGCCGATTATGATGTAACTACAGAAATTACGACTACCGAAAGAGCCGCACATTTCCAGATTACCTTTCCGGAAAACGAGCAGTCCTCTATCGTAATCGATGCTTTTGACAAAGGATCTTACATCAAAATAATTCCATCTGAAAATAAAATCATTGGATATACCACCCGCAATAGTGGCGGAGTTCCGGAGAATTTCAGAAACTATTTTGTACTGCAATTTGATAAACCTTTTACAACTAACGCGACCTGGCACGATAAAGTCCTGGAAAAAGACAAACTGGAATTAAAAGACAATCATGTAGGCGCCGTTGTTGGATTTAAAACTAAAAAAGGAGAGGTTGTAAACGTAAAAGTTTCTTCTTCCTTTATCAGTCCGGAGCAAGCGGAACTGAATTTAAAGAACGAATTGGGTACCGCATCTTTTACGGAAACCGTAGCACAATCCAAAAAGGAATGGAATAAAGTTTTAGGAAAATTAAATGCCGAAGGCGGAAGCGAAGAACAGCTAAAAACGTTTTACTCCTGCTTGTACCGCACCGTTTGTTTTCCACAAAAACAATATGAGATAAATGCAAAAGGAGAAATCGTGCACTATAGCCCGTATAACGGTAAAGTATTGCCGGGTTATATGTATGCGGGAACAGGTTTTTGGGATACTTTCCGTGCCTTGTATCCTTTGTTAAATCTGGTTTATCCTTCGATTAACAAAGAAATGCAGGAAGGATTAATCAACGATTATAAAGAGGGAGGCTTTTTGCCGGAATGGTCAAGCCCGGGATTCCGTGACGTGATGGTAGGAAACAACTCGGCCTCTGTAGTTTCAGATGCTTACATCAAAGGATTACGCGGTTACGACATCAATAAATTGTATGAAGCCTTATTGCACGGAGCCAATAACGAAGGGCCATTAGAAGCAGTAGGAAGAAAAGGAGTATCGTATTACAACACTTTGGGTTATGTTCCTTATGATGTAAAAATCAACGAAAATGCAGCCAGAACCTTAGAATATGCCTACGATGATTTTGCAATTTGGAAATTAGCCAAAGCACTGAACCGTCCAAAAAAAGAAATCAGTTTGTTCGAAAAAAGAATGATGAATTATAAGAACCTTTATAATCCTGAAATCGGATGGATGAGCGGCAGAAACAAAGACGGAAGTTTCCCTAAAAACTTTAATCCGCTTAAATGGGGAGACGCTTTTACAGAAGGAAATGCTTTGCATTATAGCTGGAGCGTATTCCATGATGTACAGGGTTTGATTGATTTAATGGGAGGGGAGAAAAAATTCACGGCCAAATTAGACGCTGTTTTTACAACACCTCCGGTTTTTGATGACAGTTACTACGGAGCTGTTATTCATGAAATTCGCGAAATGCAAATTATGAATATGGGGCAATATGCACATGGAAATCAGCCGATACAGCACATGATTTATTTGTACAACTATGCAGGAGAGCCTTGGAAAACACAATATTGGTCAAGAGAAGTTATGGATCGTTTGTACAAACCAACCCCGGACGGTTACTGCGGTGATGAAGATAACGGACAAACTTCGGCCTGGTATATTTTCTCTGCAATGGGATTCTATCCGGTTTGCCCGGGAACAGACGAGTATGTACTTGGAGCGCCTTTGTTTAAAAAAATTACGTTGGAGCTCGAAAATGGAAAGCAATTGGTTATCGATGCACCGAACAATTCGGCCGACAACAAATATGTTCAGGAATTAAAATGGAACAACACCACTCATACCCAAAACTTCATCAACCATTTTGAAGTACTAAAGGGAGGTGAATTCAAATTTGACATGAGCAGCAAACCTAATTTACAAAGAGGAACTTCGGCAAGTGCCTATCCATATTCTTATTCAACTTCAAAATAATACTATGCAGTCACGTAGAAAATTTATAAAAAATACAGGGATTTTTTCAGCAGGATTATTGGCCCTTCAAACGGATGTTTTCGGCATGCAATCGGACGTGTTCAATTTTTCGATCAAAGATTTTGTAAGCAAAAGACCCCCGCTGGCAGAACGAAAATTTACCAGTAAAGCTATTGAAGCTGCAATTGTAAGAATCAAAAAACAAATTGCCAATCCGGAACTCGCCTGGTTGTTTGAAAACTGCTTTCCAAACACCTTAGACACCACCGTTGATTTTGAAATCATTGACGGAAAACCCGATACTTATGTCATTACAGGAGATATCGATGCCATGTGGTTGCGCGACAGTACAGCACAAATTTGGCCTTATATTCCGTTTATAAAAGAAGATAAAAAACTGGCAGAATTGATAAAAGGAGTCATCAATCGTCAGACCAAATGTATCTTACTCGATCCTTATGCGAATGCTTTTTACAAAGATTTTGCACAAGTAAGTGAGTGGAAAAATGACATGACCAAGATGCAGCCCGGGATTCACGAGCGCAAATGGGAGATCGATAGTTTGTGTTACCCAATACGACTGGCACACGGTTATTGGAAGGAAACCGGGGACATTAGTTTGTTCGACAGCAAGTGGAAAGAAGCGATGCTTTTGGTATTGCAAACTTTCAAAGAGCAGCAAAGAATACATGATAAAGGACCTTACAATTTTCAGCGAGTTACAGCCTGGGCTACGGATGGTGTGCCTTTAAGCGGTTACGGTTATCCGGTAAAACCATGTGGATTAATTGTTTCGACTTTCAGACCAAGTGACGACAGTACGCTGTTTGGCTATTTGATTCCGAGTAACATGTTTGCAATTGAAGTATTGGGGTATCTGATTGAAATTTTCTCTTTGCCGGCTTTAAAAGACGACAATTTAGTCGCTAAAGCCAAAGAATTGGGTGGGCAGGTTCAAAAAGGACTGGAAGAAAACGGAATCATCGAACATCCGAAATTCGGAAAAATCATTGCTTTTGAAGTCAACGGTTACGGTAGTTTTCACATGATGGACGATGCCAATGTTCCGTCTCTATTGTCGTTACCTTATTTAGGCGCTATAGCACCGGACAATCAACTGTATCTGAATACCCGTAAAGTAGTACTTTCAGAAAACAATCCATTTTTCTACAAAGGAAAAGCAGGAGAAGGTATTGGAGGGCCGCATACCGGAACCGATACCATCTGGCCAATGAGCATCGTTTTGAGAGCCATTACCAGCGTAGACGAGCAGGAAATAAAACAATGCATCAGTAATCTGATCAAAACAAATGCGGATACCGGTTTCATGCACGAATCTTTTCATAAAGACGATGTAACCAAATTTACCCGAAAATGGTTTGCATGGGCCAACACCTTATTTGGAGAAATGATCGTACATACCAGCATTCATTATCCTCAAATTTTAAAAGACAAAAACATTTAAAAATAAATATACCATTAAGAGATTGTCCTAACCGTTAACCCGTCAGGTTTAATTGGAGGGTCAGAAACAGGTCGCCATATGGTTTACCGGATCTCTTAATAATTCAAAATAAAATAAGAATGAATAAAGAATATGCCGTTGGATTAGACATTGGAGGTACACATATCACCGCAGCGATCATTGATATAGTGGACATGAAAGTGATCGATTTTTCAGTGCACAAAGAATCTTTCGATTCAAATTTGCCTGTAGCGGAAGTAATGACCATTTGGGAAAAAGCAATTCGCACTGCGATAGAAAATTCAAAAGTAGAAATTACTACGGGATTGGCAGTTTGTATGCCGGGTCCCTTTGATTATACGAATGGTATTTGCTGGATAAAAGACCAATCTAAATACGAACATTTTTATGGGTTGAACATTCGCGATTTGTTTCAGGACCAACTGAATTTGTCGAATGATTTTCCGATTCTTTTTGAAAATGATGCCGTTTGTTTTGGTAAGGGAGAAGTTTTTAAAGACGCTGAAAACCTTTCTAAAAAAGTAATGGCAATCACGCTTGGTACCGGACTTGGAGCTTGTTTTATAGACAAAGGAGAATCGATTAGTACGGGTGATTTAGTCCCGGAAGACGGAGAAATATACAATCTGCCTTATAAAGAGGGGATTGCTGAAGATTATGTTTCTGCACGTGGACTAATAGCGGGTTATTTTGCTTTAAGCGGAAAAAAAGCAAACAATGGTTTAGAGCTTTTTAATTTGGCTAAAGCCGAGGATAAAGTGGCGATAAAAGTGTTTGAAAAAATGGGAGAAGATTTGGCGGCGATTGTTATTCCGTGGTTAGAAAAATTTTCAGCAGATAGCTTTATAATTGGAGGGAAAATAGCAAATGCAAGCGAATTTTTTCTGCCTGTTTTCCATAAAAAATTAAAAGAAGCAGGAAGCGAAGTTAACGTTTCTGTTTCTACAGATAATGAAATAGCAGCATTATTAGGCGCAACAAGTTTGCTTTACACAGCATAGTTTTGATTATATTAGATGCCACAGATTAAGAAATCCATTTGAATATTTTAATCTCTGGCAAAAAATAGTTCGTTGGCCCATAAAAGAATAGATATGACAAATTCAAATCGCAGAAATTTTATAAAAACGGCAGCTATAGCTTCAGTTGCTGTAGCTTTGCAATCTTTCAATTCAAATTCAGAAGAAGAAGAAAAAAACATAGTTTCTAAAAAAGGGAAAAAGCCAATTGTGCTTTCTACCTGGAGGTTTGGAATTCCTGCCAATGAAGCGGCCTGGGAAGTTTTAAAAAACAAAGGAACTGCTTTAGACGCTGTCGAAGCCGGAGTTAAAATTCCGGAGGCCGACCCTAAAGAAAGAAGCGTAGGGTATGGTGGACGTCCGGACAGAGATGGCCGCGTAACGTTGGATGCCTGTATTATGGATGAAAATGCCAATATAGGATCGGTGGCTGCTTTAGAATACATCAAACATCCCATATCGGTTGCAAGAGCCGTAATGGAAAAAACACCTCATGTGATGCTGGTAGGCGATGGAGCCTTGCAATTTGCCGTAGCACAAGGTTTCAAAAAAGAAAATCTGCTGACAGAGGAGTCTGAAAAAGAATGGAAAGAGTGGTTAAAAGACAGTAAATACAAACCCATTGCCAATATCGAAAATCACGATACAATTGGAATGATCGCTCTGGATGCCCAAGGAAACCTTTCGGGAGCCTGTACAACAAGTGGAATGGCGTTTAAAATGCACGGACGTGTTGGAGATTCCCCAATTATTGGAGCCGGTTTGTATGTCGACAATGAAATTGGAGCGGCAACAGCCACCGGACACGGTGAAGAAGTTATTAGAATTTCGGGTTGTCATCTTGTGGTTGAATTGATGCGACATGGTAAATCTCCTCAAAAAGCCTGCGAAGAAGCCGTTGCCCGAATTGTAAAATTAACAAAGAACAGAAACAAAGACTTAAAAGACATTCAGGTGGGTTTTATCGCCCTGAACAAAGCCGGAGAGTATGGCTCATATTGTATTCAGGGAGGTTTTAACTATGCCGTTTATGACGACACCGGAAACCGTTTAATCGATGCCGACTTTTTTCTGAAGTAAGATATTGATTTTGCCCTTGATAGGGTTAGTTATTTTGTAATGCGCAAGGATCACTGGATCTTTGCGCATTTTTTATTTTAACGTGAGTTTAATAATGACATAACTAAGAAAGAAATCAGTGTAAATCTGCGTTTTCGCTTTAGCGAATCCGTCTCATCTGTGTACATATTTGTAGCTCTTTTGGGTTAGTCTCAGATTAAGTTTAGAATTTGTTCCTCCTGTTGACAGGTGCAAAGATAAACACGACGGATACCCTCATGCCCACAAAGCTGAGAAGACAAAGTAAATTACAAAAAAAAGCTTCGGGGAGATCCGAAGCTTTTTGCGTTTTATAATTTTAACTGTGCTTAATAATGACGTAAACAAGGAAAAAATCTGTGTAAATCTGCGTTTTCGCTTTAGCGAATCCGTCTCATCCGTGTACATTATTTGCGGCTCTTTTGAGTCTATTCCTCCATTGCAGTTTCAAACTCCATATGGTCAATGGTTTCTACGGCTGCCTGTGCAGGTTTAGATGCTTTTAGTCTATTGAATCTTTCCAATTGTTCTGATTCTCCCTCTTCACCACTGAAATAAGGGAAAACATCCATAATAGGAGATTCAGAAACTGCCGGGATAGAATACTCTCCCATCGTACTTTGCATTACATGCAGCGTGTTGTCGTAAGCTTCTCTTACATCATTTGCCTGAACCAGCATGTACATATTTGACTTTCTTTCCTTACCGCTTTCTTCATCATAAGCCAATAAGGATACTTTGGATTTAAACCAACGGTCTGTATTTTCAAAAGGGTGAATTTCGGCGTAATTGGCCACTTTTATATTGGTGATTTTAAATTCCTCACTAATATAAGCCGACATCTCTTCATTAATTCTTCTCTCAGCTTCTGTATAAGACAAAGCATCTACCAAATAAGGTTCTGTTAAAACCTTTTGTCCTCCGGTTTCATCTGTCTTTCTATATTTCACTTTGCATTCGTACCAAGTTGCGCTCATCTTTGTTATTTTTTAAGGATGCCAAAGATAGATTTTACAGGAAAAAAAACTCGGAATTTACAAAATAGATATTCACAATTTCAACGCTATTTTGGTAAGATTTTGATTTTTAGCACTTAAGCTTTAGAAGGTGGAATTTATTCGAATCGTTGCTTTTATCAAAGCTAATCCTTCAATATTTTTTAGAAGAACCTCTTTTGACTGATGCTGGCTGTTTTCACTTACCAATTCAACCCAATCGTCACCTTTGTCTGATTTCTGGATCCGCCTGAGCAGCAAAAATTCTTCAAGATCAGCTGTTATAATAGCGATCAGATACAATTCTCCCCAAATGATATGCTCGATGTTGCTGCTTACCTTTTTATAGATAACAAGGTCTCCGCTTTTTAAAAGAGGGTACATACTGTCGCCACTAACATAAATGGCTCCGTCGCATTTGGGTAAGTTTGGAACCGAAACATAATCTATAGGTTTTTCGTTGGTTTCCTTAAATAAAGAAACGGCACCTGCAGCGGTTTCAACATCGAATACAGGTACAAATTGCTTTTTTATTGTTTTTGAGGTGGTGACTTCATAGACCGAAGCAGGTTCTTCAATCTCGCTCATTTTAATACCCCATTCATATTCAAAAAAAGCAGCATTTTCAAGCATATGACCTTTTCCTGTCAAAAGCCATTCCGGACTAATTTCAGGATAAATGCGAAGTATCTGCTCAATTTTTGATGCGCCAACATCTTTTACTTTATCTAAAAAACCATTCGAAAGTCCCGTTTCAATATAAAATTTCCTTCGGTTAATTCCTTTATAATCAATTATTTGTAAGATTCTATTTATAATCATTGTGCTATTTTTTAGATTATTAGATCTTTTTATGAATTTTTGTAGAATATAATCTATATATTTGTAGGTAAAAAGATACAAAAGTGTAATTTAAACAAACGTACGAAAAAAAACACGAAATATATTAATAAAGCGTAAGATCGTCAAAATTTCAGAAAGAAAGTAGCGTTGCTATTCCCAAGGATTCTTTAAGTTATGTGAGGATAGAAAAAGAGAGATGAGGTTTAACATAAAAGAACAAAATATGAATTATACGCCAAAAATAGACCCGAATAACCCGCATAGTGACCGATTGGAAAAAGCGATTACAAACCTGCTTCCGTTTGTTGCGGTAGAAGCCGTTTATGTGTCGTACAATCGACGTAATAAAGTAATGGTAATCACTTTTATTATGAAAAAAGAGAGTAATCAGGACACAGAAGCTCTGAGTGTGGTACTCGATAAACTCATAAAGGTATATCCCGATTTTATTTTTAAATTTATTGATTCTGATTGTGCCAGTGTAGGTTTTAGAAAAGGAAAACCTTTCTTTATTCGGCATTGCACGCTAAAAGAACTGGTTTATTTTGAGCCGGGAGCTGAAGTCTTTTATCCTCAAAAAAATACCTCAAAAAAGCTGATAAGAAGAGCCAGAAAAAGATTTTACCTTGATCTGGAAGCAGCTGTTGTGTCCTTTAGAAATGTATCGGTTTACACCGGAAGCAGTAATAACATTCCAATTGCCTTTGCCCTGTACCAAACCCTGAGGTATATTTACATTTGCGCCTCCGAATTTTTTACCCCTGTTTTTATTACTTCTACCTGTTTGTTTACCCATTACGATTATAGCATCGGTTTTACGCCTGAATTAAAGAAAATACTCAATAAAGATGTTGAGACGGATAACGAGATACTTAAAATGCTTAATATGAGCTATTCCTGTGTGATGGAACATAGGGAGGCAGATGACATTAACCCGGAGTTGCTTGCAAAGGCAAAAGCAAAAGTGGAATTGTTACAAAAGGAGATTAATAAACTTTTTTTAGAGTATAAAATAGTATGCAGAGAGAAGATGCAGAAACTGAGTTATCAAAAATGTACTGCAAAACACATTTTCAGCGATAAAATTCCGTCGAATTATTTTATTGATGATGCTTTGAAGAATATTGGAGCTGTAATAGCAGCGGCCTTTGAGGTAAGATGTATCTATTGTTTTGGTTATACGATAAATCATGATAAGGAGCAAGGGGCTAAGAATTATTCGGAAAAACTTCCCCGTTATCATTTTTATTTACTGATCGTGAGTCCGGAGCCCTTTGATGATGAAGTACGTTTGATGAAAGAGCTGATTCAGGAAAAATTTGAAAGCAAGTATAAAGTAACAATTCTTAGTCATTGCTCAGAATCGATTAGTAAGAAGAGACAGGATCAGAAATATTTTTTCGATCACATTTTTACAAATGGACTTCTGGTGTACAGCAATCCTTTTTATCTTTCTTATCCTAAAAAATGCATTGCAAAATGGGAGTCTCCTGTTAACGAAAAATACCAGCTAAGCAGATTATCAAAGGCACAACAATTTTTTGATCAGGCGCAGCATTCTCTCAGTTATGATTCTGTTGGTATAAAAAAAGTACTTTTCAGAAAAGTAATCGAGCAAATTTGTGCAGGGCTTATCTATTTGCATTTAGGTTATCCTTCGGGTAAATTATCAATAGACAGCTTGTTCTCTTTATTAAAATACATTCAGGATATCGAACTTCCTTTTGATTGTAACAATGAAAAGGAAAAAACGCTTTTTCGATACCTTTCCGAGACAGCGGTAGTGCCTATAAGTGCAGCAAAACAGTATGTTAAGAACGAGTATGATAAACTTATTGAGTATAAGTGTATCTTATTTTTGAAGCATGCAAATGATCTGACAGAGAAAGCAGCCGAAAAATTAGATTATAGGAAGACTCGTTTTTTTAGTTAATTGTCGGACTCTGTAAAGAGTTCTATTAAAAATTGCACAAAGGCTTTTGACTTGGTGCAATTTTTTCATTTTCTACGGATGCCTTTTTGTGAATATCTTCTGCTTTTTTACCTAATGAAGGTACAGAGGTTTGTTCTTTTAGAATGAAATAACCCTTAGAATTTGACTTAGATTATCCTGGCCTTATACTATCTTATCTGATGTTGTTTCTGTGGGACTTTTTTTATGAAAATAATTGAATTGAGGTTTTTTTATTTGTTTTATTTGCGCCAAATTTTGCCTTTTTAGGATGGAATTTGAATTTTACTTATGAATCATTGCGCGTTTTTTGACCGCGTTACTTGCAAGGGTGATTTACTGTAATTAATAGGCTGCACATTTATAGATCACAAACTACAGTCTTAAGCAATAATGCATAGTTGATCAGAATTGAAATGAAAAAATTTTTGTTTTTTGGGGCAATTGCCCTAATGTTAGGAGTAAGTGCATTTGCTGGTGAGGAGGGTAATGATGAATGCCCAAGTCATTGTGGAAATAATAACCAACTTTGTTGTAAAACTAAAGGAGGAAGTACTTATTACGGAGGTGTACTACATTAGTATTTTATGCAGGCTGTCTTGTAACAAGACAGCCTACATTATTAATAATATAACATTAAGTATTATCATATGAAGAAGATAGTTGTACTAGTATTACTTTGTTTGATCTCTATTGCATTAATTTTTGTTTTGCATACAATTTGTTTAAAACAAAATATAAATATTGGTACGTTTAAAAGGGATTTTATCAATGTAAATTTTAATAAAAGCAGTAAAATAGACTTGCCTTTTAATTGTAACAATATTATTGAAGTAAATGATAAGTATATTGTTTTAAATGAAATAGGTTTAAATAAAATAATAAAAATTGACTTCAATACTAAAAAATATACATTACTAGATTTAAAGCACAGGGATCATAATTCAAATTTTGTTAATGATACATTGTATTCTTTCGATCCTTATTTGAAAATGGGATTTAGATATGATGTAAACTTAAGAAAAATTGATAGTATTGATTTTAAATTCTCTTTTGATAGGGCAATTGCAATTGGACGTGGTGAAATTTTATTCAGGGCTTCCAATAAAGATTTCACTAAAGGAATATTTAAAAGTTACGATATCCAAAAGTCAAAAGGTAATGAGCTTTCAATTCGATTAAATGACAGTTCTGAAATCGACGGAGGGTTATCAAGTGATGGTTTTTTTGCTTTTCAAAAAAGCAATTTGTTTTATATTCAATTTAATAAAGGACGATTCTATAAAGTTGATCTAAACTTACGACGTATCAAAAGTTTTAAGACGATAGATAAAATAGAAAGGGTTGGCGATATAAAAATCTCTAAGGACTCATCGTTTTACTTTTCTAAACCAGTCTTGAATATTAACCTGTTTTCATTAATTCATAAAGATAAGCTATTTGTGGTGTCGTTTGCTAAAGGAAAGGCAGATGCTTTGAGCAAGTTTTTAAAGTATAGAACAGTAGATGTTTATAGTGTTAATAGTGGTAAATATTGTAATAGCTTTTATTTGCCTAATAATGCAGATGAAAAAACGCGTGATATAAAAATGAGTAATAACAAATTGTATTTACTATTCAACTCCAAAATTATTATTTATGAACTATAGAAGAAAATATATGGAAGGAGTTTGTTATCTGATGGCAGTATTATTTTTTTATGCTGCTTTCTCAAAAATGGTTGAATTAGATGTTTTTTTTAAACAATTAGGGAAATCACCATTAATTCCATTTAATATGCAAGAAAACGCTGGAGTTGGTGTTCTGGTTGTTGAATTTTTGGTTGTTTACTTTGTTTACAAAAGGAAATTTCAATTAGCATTAATAATATCTTTCTTTTTAATGGCATTTTTTTCTTTGTACATTGGTTACTTGATGTATTTCTCATATTATATTCCATGCAGCTGTGGAGGTATTCTTGGTACTATGTCATGGAGTGTACATTTGATTTTTAATATCATTTTAACAGTTGTCATTGCGATAGCATACATAATTTCCGAATGAAAAAAATAATTACACTAACATTCATCATTACTTCATTTTTTGGTTTTTCTCAGGAAGTAGTTAAAAATGAGTTGATTGATTCTTCAAAAACAGAGACTCTCAAAGAGATAAAAATCATTCAGAATAAGAGAAAAGCTGGAGTTTATAAACTTCGCTTACCCAAAGAAATTTTAAAAAATGAGAGTATGGGTAAGACTTTGCGGAGAGTCGAGAACATTACCTTAGATAACAATAAAACTGTTTATTTTAAAGGGAAGAGAATCAAAAATTACATTTATAATGATAAAGTCATAACTCAGGAAGAATTTTTCAAACTATTGTCTGAGAACATTGTTTCTTTTCAGATTGTTGAGAATTATTTTAATTTATCAACTGGTGAGAATGAACTCGTTATAAAAGTAATGGACAATAATGGTAATGTAGATAACATAAAAGGCTCTGTCGACGGAACGCTTGGTTTTTTGCAGGAATTTAACTTTCTAGGCTCGAGTGTATTTTATAAAAAGAATAAATTTTCAACAGTTCTGAATATTTCCGGTCTCAAAAATGTTTCGGATAACAGCTCGGAGGAAACGTATAATGGGAATACTTTAAATTATGCGAACCACAGAGTTTTGTACCAGTCCAATTTCTCCATGCTTAATGTTTATGAAATCGATAAGTCAAGTAGTATTTCGTTGCGAAATAAGTACTCGGTAGTAGATGAAAACAGAGTTAGTTTTTTTCCGGATTTATCAGAGGCAGCTTATTTTTTTCTGGTTCGCGATTATAACACCAATGTGAGGTACGAGAAGCGAACAGTAAATAATTTAGAGTATAAACTCAATTTAGACTATGTAAACAGCAATAATAAAATTGAAAACAGGTTTAATAAATCGAATCAAAAATTTACCGAATGGACATTTAGTTCCTCTGTTTCAAAATCAATTAATAAATTATATGTTCAATCGGCATTAGTACTAACGTATCGCAATTATGTTTTTGATAATGTAACAGATAGAAGTGAGGTGAAGCAAAATATCGTAACTCCTTTTGTCAGTTTTAGTTACGACATCAACCCTAATAATTCATTGGTATTTGGAAACAGATTTCAGTTTTCTGAGGATAAAGTCAACAATGATGTCGTTTTTCATCATAATTTTTATCTGCCAAATTTTACTTATTTCTCGAAAATTGACTCCATATTAGATGTAGAATTCAATTATAAGAGATACGTCGTCAGACCAAGTATCAGATCAATTTCGAACTTTACTTATCAGGATTTTAATAATAATTCAGTTGTAAATCCGTCTTATATAAAACCTGAAATCGACAATTCTTTTTCTCTCGATTTAGTGAAGAACATAAAGAAAGTCGATTTAACCTTAAATTTCGGTTATTTAAAATCATCCAATAATATTTCTGTTGTCAATACCCTAGATGCGTACAAAATGGTTTCTGAAAATGTAAATCTGGATTCCTATAATAGCCGCTCAGTAGGTACTTCTGTTTCCTTTAAATTTTATAAAGAATCGAGGTTCAACTTAAATTATAGTTACACAAAGTTAAAAATGCAAAAGGCAAATGAAATTCATAAAGGAGTTGTGAATTATCTTGATTTATCTGTTAGCGGCAATATTGATAAAAGCACCATGTATTCGATTAACTCTTATTACATCGACAGGTTTTACGATTTTAATTTATATCGTTCGGTGAAACCGGATCTTTCGTTAAGTGTATCACGTAATTTGCTTAAAGACAAACTAAATATTAGCCTGGAGTATAGAAATATATTGAATACTGATGCAAACAGAATGTTGCGATTTAGAGATAGTGGCAATGAATATGTGTTAAACAATACCAACACATCTAATATGATCTTAATAAATGCATCCTATAATTTCGGAAAAACATTTAAAGTAAATCGCAAATACATTCGGAATATTAGTTCGGATATGAAGTTGTAAATTCAGGGACCATTCGATACCTTATGGAATTTTAGGACGAGACATTTATAACAAAAAAAGCTTCAGATTTCTCTGAAGCTTTGTCTTTATAAGAGGGCGTCTTAAAAATTTGTATTTACTTTTTTAGAACGGTCTGCAACATAGGAAATAAGCCAGGTTATTGGTCCTTCTTTTACAAAAAATATTTTTTTCTTCTCTAAATTTGGAATGCTTTCTACGCAGGCCGATAGTATGTTATTTGCCGAAATAAGGTATTTCTGATCGTATATGTTTAATACTCTTGCCGCTTCCTTGTTGGTTTTAGAAAGATTGTTAAACTTGTTGAAGTTATTCTTCAGGATCGCATCATAATCGATAATATCTTCAAGTTTTATAGGCAGGAAATGATCTTTGGTGTCTTCATTATAATATAATGTGGTAAAGGCCCAAACAGCTCCACCGGACAAATAGATCTTTTCTTTTTTCAATAAAAGAGGATTTGCATCAAGCATTTCTTTGATCTTTTTACGTACCACCGGATTAAAATCAAAAGATTTTTCCTGATATACCGACATATCACTCGCCTGACTTTGGTTTACAACCGTCTTTTTTACAGCATCAGTAAGAGACATAGTACCAAAATCAAGTTCCAAAGGAATAAACTCTAATTTGTTATCAGCAAGTTCATCAATGTAGCCACCTTTAGTACTTGCAGCACCAATATCAAGAAGCAGAGCATTAGCATAATCAACAGGAGGTATAGAACCTTTAACTAGTATTTTAGCTTCCTCGTCAACATTAATAACATCAAGCTCTTTGTTGGTTAGGGTACTGATTTTGTTTTTTAAAGCATCAAGGTTGCGGGCAGATCCGAAAACAGAAGAAGCTACTAAAAAGATATTTTCTTCTGGGATTTTAAATTGTGCTCTTATTTTTGTCAATTGAGTAAAAACGATAAGACCAGCTTTACTAATGTCTTCCTGAGTAAGTTCGCCATTTGTAGTGATGTGTTTGGCAAAACTCAAACCTTCATCATTTGAGTAGTAGGAAATTTTATAGTCCGCTTTTTTGATATTGTTTACGTCAAGGACTGTTACCTTTATTGTTCTGCGTCCGATTTCAATTCCGGCATAAAGATTTTTTTGAGCAAATGAACTTATGGAAAAGAATAAACTGAAAAGTATAAAAACTAGGATTTTGGGGGTGTTTTTTTTAAGCATTGTATTTAATTATGTTATAATAATTTATTGATAAAGATTGTAAGTTGTTGTTGTTTAGAAATTATAAGGTTAAGTAAAAAAATAACGGTTTTTTAAAGTAAATAATTTAAAACCGTAGAAATGAGTTCTTAAAAGTGATTCAGTTTTTTGTTGTGATAATTTTAAAAAGCAAAAAAGGCTTTATAATTGTTAATGTATAAATGACTAGATTAAAGAGTAATTGCCCATCAGGACTGATAAAAAACGACTAAATATTCAGGGCGCAAATTTATAAAAACAATTACGAATACAAACCCGGTTATTAAGAAAACATATTATTTAATTGTTAAGGAAATCCCGTAAAGTAATTGACAGACAATTCCGTATTTTTTGAGTATTGAAAAAGAATACTAACAGGAAATGATCTGATAACAGGAGTCTCTGATATTTATGAGATCTCTTAAATTTGTCTTGTTTTCAGCATAGTCTGCAGTTTCAATGAAGGGTAAGTATTGTGATATTGCGTTGTATTCTTCCTGAGGTTTTCGTTTTTTATAGTAGTTTTGTTTTTAGAAGTGGCACAACGTCAGAGACATTTGCGTCGTATTCAGTAGAACAATCGGGGGAGTGAGGTTTAATAAAAAAAATAAGGAGATGAAACAAAATATTTATGATGATACAGATTTTTTTGAAAACTATGGTAAAATGTTACGTTCGATAGATGGATTGAACTCAGCAGGAGAGTGGCATGTTTTAAAAAAGATGCTGCCCGATTTTCAGGGAAAAAATGTTCTTGATCTTGGTTGCGGTTATGGATGGCATTGTATTTATGCAAAGGAACAAGGAGCAGAGAATGTCATTGGAATTGATTTGTCGAAGAAAATGATTGATAAAGCAAAGGAAAAATCAAAGGGATTATCAATAACTTATTACCAAATGCCAATTGAAGATATTGTATTTGAAAAGGAACAGTTTGACATTATTTTTAGCTCGCTTACCTTTCATTATGTACAAGATCTGGAAGCTCTTTTTCGTAAAATCTATCAGTATTTGAAGAAAGGCGGGAGTTTTGTTTTTTCTATGGAGCATCCCGTTTTTACAGCAAAAAACGAGCAGGATTGGTTCAGGGATGAAAATGAAAACCGACTACATTGGCCAGTTGACAATTACCAGTACGAAGGAGTGAGGCAAACGTTTTTTTTAGGTCATGAAGTAGTAAAATACCATCGAACGGTAGCAAGTATTCTAAATATGGTAATTAATTCAGGTTTTAGTATTACACAAATAGCTGAGCCTAAACCGTCAGAGGAAATCATTGAAAAGTATCCGGAAATGAAAGAGGAATTAAGAAGACCAATTTTTATTATGATTTCTGCTGGAAAACCATAAAGGAATGAATTTTGAATTCATATAGCAAGTATAAACGAAAAGAAGCGTCTTCAGTTCAATTGAGACAGCTTCTTTTCATTTTACTCCGTTAGATTACTCTATCAAATTTTCCTCTATTAATTCTTCAAAAGATTTATTTAATTCTTCCGTTTCATCATCATCATGATAATAAATCCAAACTTTATTATCAGGAGAAATAAATACCGGATCTCCATTTCCACTAACGGAAATGACATAACTGGATTGTATTAATTCACATCTGTTATCAACCAGATAGTTACTTCTAAAATCCTTTGTTAAATCGATAACAGTTTCTTCTGATAACATTTCGCAGTTATTAAAACCATAAACCGGAAAACCTGTATAGCTACCTCCAAAGAGACTTAAAAACTGTGCATAATCATTATCGAATTTTACATTAAGTTCGGTTTCAGCATTTTTAATTGTTTCTTCATTAACCGGTTTACCTGCAAACAAATCATCATCTGACAGTATTACTTTTATTTTATCTATTAATTCTTGTTTCATATTTTTTATTTACATTTTATTCCTCTCTTATTAAGCTCTGTTTCGGCTAGATGAGCATGATATTCCTTTCTCCAATTATCAAATGCTTCTCTCTCTGCTTTTGTTAATCCTCCTCCTTTTTTCTTTCCAAATGGATGTTGTCCGGGATTGGTATGCGGCTTGTCATGGTGTTTAGCTGGCATTCCAACTATTGGACCATCAGGGTTTTGTTTATAATGATGTAAAACTATAGTGTTTCCTTGTTTGTCTTTAGGAGAAAGCCCCCAACCGCTTTTTGTATTAGCATAATATAACTTCTGTAATTCTTTATCAGATAAATGACTTATGTCGGTATATCCATTCACTTGTAATGTTGTTCCTGCACTATCTGTAAAATTAACAAAACTTGAAGGATTTGAACTCAGCCCAAAAGGATCAATCCAACTATTACTATCATAAACATAAGCATAAAAATTCGGATTATCCCCAGCTAATCCAATAGGGTCTTGCGATAAATACAGCCCAGTTTCAGAAGAATAATAACGATGTCTGTTGTAATATAGTCCCGTCTCCACATCCTCATATTGGCCCAACTGTCTAAAAGGAATAAAGTTTCTATCGCCTTTTAAATCTTTTAAGCTTCCATAAAGATCATAATCGGTTTCCCAAACCAGTTCGCCTGTTTCTGAATAGGCCTGTATTGGCCTTCCAATATAATCGTTTATTATACCATATTTTTCTTCACCAATAATCTTAGCGCTTGGTACAAAAGAACCTCCTTCATAAATCCAGGTTATAAGATTCTCAACGGGTTCAGTTTTGTCATATACTAAATCATCGTCTTGGATAACAAGTTGAGGTCTGTTTTTTAGATCGTATTTCCATTCGTGAATAAGAACGTTACCATCCCAAACATAACGATTTATTTTTTGGTTTGCAATTTTTACCGTACGTCTTCCCAGTGCATCGTATTCAAAACGTACAACTTCACCATCAGGATTAGTTACACTCTCAAGCATGCCGTTGGCCAGCCAGGTATAAGTGGTATCTCCGTACTGCCATTGCTCGTGTTCTTGCTGTAATTTTAGTTTTTCTTCTTTATTAACTGCAAGTTTGTCAATCCAACTGGTGGACTCCTCAAAAACGAGTGCCTTGGTAATATCACGGGTACTTTTGTGTACTAGATTCCCGATTTCGTCGTATTTGTAAAAGTACTTTTCATCCTGCAGCAGTTTGCCGCCTTTGCCATATTTACGGTCACTTTGGTCCTGCGTTTTGTATAAATTACCTACCGCATCCGGGGTTTTATAGAGTTCTTCGTTCCCATTGTAACTCTTAGCCAGATTGCCAAAGTCATCATAATCAAAATAGATCATGCCACCGGTAAGCTGATTGACTTTACTGCGGAGCTGCTGGTTGGTATCCCAGTTGTAATAACGCGATCCGGTACGTTTGCCGTTTGCAAAAACTTCCTGCTCTTTTTGTTTACCGCTGCTGTTGTAGCTGGTTTTGATGTACAATCCTCCTGTGGCAAGTCGCTCTATTTCGCGTCCTAATTCGTCTCGTTTCAGCGTAGTTTCCCAAGCCTGATGCTGTTCTTTAAGCTCCTTGCTTTGAGCTTCTATACGCTCCAATTGCCCTTTTTGGTTGTAATGAGTGCTAATGTTGGCGCCAAGATTGGTACTGATATGAGTACGTTGTCCTAATTCGTTATAAGTAGATGTAAGTGTTATGCTATTTTCGTTGGCGTCTAGCTGTTGTTTTTGCGTTTCCTCTATGATACGTCCCATTTCATCTCGTTCAAAACAAATACTTACGTTTTGATTGACGGCTTCTATGAGCAATCCATTTTTATTATAAGTATAGGTTTCCCAGGTGCCATCGTGATAATCGGCTCTGGTGATGCGTCCTAGTGCATCTTGCTCGTAGTCAGTAAATTTTCCGCCTCCGTGGTCTATTCTGGTTACTTCACCAGCCAGGTTACGATTGTATTTTTTTACGATACCATCAAAAGCAGTTTCCCGCATGATGTATCCGGCCTTGTCTCGGCTAAAACTATAACTTTCGTTGTCCTCATTTTTTATACTGCTAAGCTGCTCCATTTTGTCGTAGTTAAAACGGACTTTTACACCGTTTTGCTCTCTGGTAGCCAGACTTCCCAATGGGGTATAACTAAATTTGATATCGTTTTTTTTGTCTTTTAAGGCAATTACTTCATCATAGTTATTGTACGCAAATTCAATAATATTACTGTCTTTCTCTACAATTTGCTGCACTCTGTCGAGTGCATCATAGGTAAAGTAGTCCGCCATTTGCATTGGGTTATAAACCGCCCGTACACGACTGCGGTGGTCGTATTCCCATGATTTGAGTTTTTGCTCATTCTCTCTCCATTCGATGAGGTTGTATTGCTGATCATACACCAGTTCAAGCTCGTTATTATTTTTGGCAACACTCAAAAGTAGTCCGTTTTCATAATAAGCAAAATGGGTACTGGTTTTGTCCGGTGCAATTATGGTTTTAAGCTGATGTGGCTTTTGATCTTTGTACAGGTAAATGGTTTTGTTGCCTTCCGGATCGATGGCAATCGAAGGACGATTTTCATCGTCGTAGATCATGATTTCTTCGGTACCATCCGGGTAAACAGTTCCTGTTTTATTTCCTCTGTCGTCATAATTAAAGCCCAAAATACGTCCTTCGGGATCAATTTCCCGATAGAGTTCCATAAATTCGGTATAATCATAAAATGTGCTGTTCCCCATCGGGTCTTTTATCTGAGTCACAAGCTGGTTAGGCTCATAATAATAAGTGGTTACAGCTCCGTTGGCATCGGTTACGATGTTATAGCCTTCTTCGGTGTGGTATTCGATCCAGCCTTCCTGCCAGCCGCCTTCACCCAAGGTGTGAATACATTTGTTTTGGGTATCGTACTCCCAATAGAAAGTTTGTCCGTTACGGTCGGTTTTCTCGACCATAAGATGGTCTTGGTAGGTGATGCGGGTTGGTACTCCCAATGCATCAATAATGGCAACCATATTATAATGCTCATCATATTCATAAGCAACCAAAAGCTCGTCCTGTTCGGGAGCAGCAAGTTCGAGTTTTTGAATAAATCCGTCTTTGGTACTAACTTTAATGGTTCTGCCTGCCGAATCGATGATTCTGTTCAGGCTGTATCCTTTAAATTCAAAAACGGTGGTCAATCCATCAGGATTTGTTATTTGAGTGAGCTGGTATTTTTTGCCGTCAAAAAGGGTAAAATCGTAAAAGAGTTTGCTTTTATGATCGTAAGCCTGGTAACCATCGGGAGTTCTTTTGAGGGTTGTTTTTTCCTGACGAAGGTAAAATTCTTCCTCAGGCAGCAGCGTTGGAAAAGCAACCACCCTGCCATCGTCCATACGAAGCCCTAAAGCATCTTCTTCTGGGTATAATTCTACGGCTCTGTCGTATACACTATGCACACCATGTCCAAGCCAGCCTACATACTGAGAATCTGAATACCAGTTACGTCCCCAGTTAAGAGGTATAGGACTTGTAATATCAAAATCACTGCCTTCATAAAAAACGGCTCCGTTTATTAGATTTATAGGCTCGAAACCTGCTTTACACAACAATCTGCTGAGTTGGTTGGGGCCTATAGCGCCTTTAAGGAATTTATTGAATGCTTTTTTGCCTATTTTCATTAAGGTACTAAAACCTATACTGGCGGCCAGTCCGGTAAGCATCCCACCCCAATCGGGCGGATAAGGACCTCCAACCATGACCGGTTTCCCGGTAGGAATAGGCAAGGAAAATGAAGTTGGAGCAAAAAGGGTTGGGGCAAACGGTATCATTTTCTTCCCTACTTTCGTTTTCCCCAGAGACATCGAGAGGGGAATCCCAATATCATTACAAGTCATTAACATATGACCTTTGGGACTCATTCGGGTGCTGTCTGAGAATACGGTTTGAGAAGCAAAAAAGTTCATGCTTTCGTGGCCAATAATAGGAGTCATTAACCAGGGTGGTGTAAAAAGCGGAATGTGTACCAATGGAATGATAATACCACTAGTGTCTGAATTTCCTCGTTTAAAACCATTTACATGCACACTGGTGCCTAAAAATGGAACATAATCAAAAGGGTCAATGACAATACCTATGTAAGGATGAAACGGATTGAAAGGGGGTAAGGTGGTAAAATGGATGTCTATTCCCACCACAATGGTCAAATGGTTATCGGTTAATAACATAATTTAGTAGATGTTGATTAAGTGGTATTCCTTTGGTTATTTGATATTGGATTGTCTTTATTCTAAAATGTTTGTCACTCTATATGATAATTGCTTTTTTTTATGAATGTTTTACTTTACTTTTTCTCTTGTAGGAAGAAGAAGCGTATTGAAATACAGTTATGAACGAAAATACAACAGTAATTTGAATAAGTCAATAAATTTGTAAGATTTGTTAGAAAAAATAACGTTTATATTACACAATATCAACAGTTAAGATTCTCGAGTGATTGTGAGCCATTGTTTCGTATACTGATTTTACAGGGGATGCAGGGGATATGCAAATAAGAAATAGAGACCAGGTTAAAGGGGAAATTAGATTTGTAGCTTCGATCAAGTGTTGGTAAATGCTATTCTTATTCCGGTTTTTAAATATTGTTTTCTTTTCGATGTCTCAGATTTAGCATTAAAAATTCTACAGGGATGGTTATAGTAATGATAAATAGCGGCTTATGATTCTGTTTTTTTAAGTAGTAATTTTAACAAGGACTTTAAAATTAAAAACTGAATTCGTATATTGTTCTGCTAAAATCAAATATGCCAGGCATATACATTTTAAAAAATACCTGCTTTCAAACGTTTTTCAGTTCATTTTAATAGAAATCATTTAGATTATGAAAAAATCATTAATGCTCTGCATTGCATTCTTAACTCTTACAGCGTGCTCAAAACATCAAAAGGAAAAAAACATTGCTATCACCGGAATAGATTCCACATTGCGACCTGGTAATGATTTTTTTAAATATGTAAATGGTAAGTGGTACGATTCTGTATCAATACCTGCATCTCAGGCCGGAGTTGGTGTTTATATGTTTATGAATTATCCACAACGAATGCGATTGCAAGGGATATTGGACAGTATTTCGCAAAGCAAGAACCCAGAAGGAAGCATCGCACAAAAAGTAGGAGATTTTTATGCATCCGGTATGGATACTGTAACCATTGACAAACGTGGTTATACGCCTATCAAACCCCTGCTTGCCAAAATTGAAGCCATTAGCGATTTACCGTCCTTGATGAACTTTGTGGTGAACGAAGTAAAAGTTGGCAATTCGTCTATTATAGCTTTTGGAGTGTCAACCGATGATAAAAACAGCAGTATGAATATTGCTCAAATTTATCAAACGGGTATCGGTTTGCCTGATAGGGACTATTATTTCAAATCGGATTCATCGACTATTGCGATACAGGAATCGTATAAAAAATACCTTACTACGTTATTTCAACAAACCGGTAGCGATGCCAATGAGGCCAAAAAGAATGCTAATTTGGTTTACGACATAGACAAACAACTTGCTGTTGCGCATAAAACAAAAGTGGAGCTTCGTGATGTGCAGGCCAATTATAATAAAATAGCGGTAACAGATCTTGTAAAAAGACATCCTAACATTGGCTGGACTGCTTTCTTAAATACTTTAGGCGCTAAAACCGATTTCATTAATGTCGGTCAGCCTGCTTATTATGATGCCCTTAATAAGCTTTTAAAATCCATCCCTATTAATAATTGGAAAATTTACCTAAAAGCAAATTCTTTAGAAAGATATGCCGATGATTTAAGTAAACCTTTTGTAGATGCTTCATTTGAATATACCAAAGTGCTTTCGGGTCAGGCTGTTCAAAAATCACGTGGCGAAAAAATGGCGAGTGTACTTGACGCTTACTTAGGCGAAGCGCTGGGCGAATTGTACGTAAAGAAATATTTTTCGGAAGAGGCTAAAAAACGCATGTTGATCCTCGTGAATAATCTGCAAAAAGCCTATGCCGTAAGAATTGATAAATTGGAATGGATGAGTCCTGTTACAAAGCAAAAAGCAAAAGAAAAATTGGCAGCCATGACTAAGAAAATAGGATATCCGGATAAATGGAGAGATTATAGCAAGGTGCGTATTTCCAGAGACGCCTATTTTGAAAATATGGTTTCGGCCGCTACAGCTGCCTATCAATTTCAATTAGCAAAATTAGGCAAGCCAGTCGATAAATCAGAATGGTATACGACAGTTCCAACCGTTACGGCTTATAATAACCCTACTGCAAATGAAATTGTTTTTCCTGCGGGTATTTTACAACCTCCGTATTTTGATAATAATGCAGATGATGCACTTAATTATGGAGGTATCGGAATGGTGATTGGTCACGAAATAACCCATACTTTTGATGATCAGGGTGCTCAATATGACAAGGATGGTAACTTGAAAAATTGGTGGACAAAAGAAGATTATGCACAGTTTAAATCAAGAATACAACAGGTGATCAATTTGTACAGCACCTATACGGTTTTGGGTGATCTGCACATTAATGGTGCCATGACCGTTGGCGAAAATACGGCAGATATTGCAGGATTAGCAGTTGCTTATGATGCTTTTAAAATGACCGAACAAGGAAAAGGAAATACAAAGATAGACGGCTATACTCCAGATCAGCGTTTCTTTATTTCTTTAGCCAAAATATGGAGAGTAAAAATGAAAGACGAGTTCCTGCGTTTGTGGATTAATAATAACCCACATTCTCCACCAATTTGGCGTGTGAATGGTACTTTAATGAATACTACACCTTTTTATGAGGCCTTTAATGTACAACCCGGAGATAAAATGTTTTTACCGAAGAAAGACAGAATAACAATTTGGTAATACACTTGTTCTCTGAAGTGTCCCTATAAAAAAATGCGCAAAGATCTCTGTGAACTTTGCGCATTTTTTTTGGTTTTTTAGAAATTGTAAATTTTATAAAAGGCTCCTAACTTTTTATGATTTAGCTTAAAAGGAAAAAACTCCAGATTTCTCAGGAGCTTTATTTTTGATATTTTTTAGAAATGATTATTTCTTAATTTAATATTTCCACATAGGAATAAGAATTAAAGATAAAGTTATCCGGACTAAAAGCCTTAATTTCAAAGATAAAAAACATCTCATAGAAATGTCTTTTTTGTCAGATATTATACTCAAATTAGAAAGGGATATCAAGCTTATATCCTTTGCCGCGTACAACGACAATTTTGATGTTCGGATCATTTTCCAGTTTTTTTCTAAGTTTTGATATGAACATATCCAGACTACGGCCCACAATAACGCCTTCATCTTCCCATATCTCTTTTTGCAGTCGGCTTCTTTCTATGGTCTTGTTGGGTGACAATGCAAAAATGAGCAATACACGGGTTTCTGTAACAGTCAGGTCTATTGTCTTTTCATTGATGATAAGCTTGCGATCATTTGCATTGAACAATACTGAGCCCAAAGTGAATGTAGTAGCGTGTCGACTTTCGGGTAAATGTTTTCGAGGTTTAACTGATTTCAAAAAAATAAATCCAACAAATGCTAAAAATGAAAGTCCCCCGAGAAGATATCCGTTTTTTGCTGTAATAATACCTGTTGGTTTAAACTTAATGTTAATCCTGTAACATGTTTTGGGCTGTTTTCTTCCGATACAAGCTACAATATCATCTTTCTTATTTTTTGAGATAGCGTATCCATAAGTTACGCTACCATTGTCACAATTAAGAACATTAACAATATAATTACTTGAGCCGGGAGCTTTGTCCAAAAAACGACTGGTAATATTTAGTAGAGAATCTGGCTGAAAAGTAAAGTCATTCTCAAAATTGATTTGATATTCATTTTCGGCAATCTTTTTTACAGGAAGTACCCTTGATGTACTATCACCCGACTGTAAAAGTAGTTCGTGACCGATCTTGCGGAGTAAAACTTCTCTTCTGGAAATATCAAAATCATTACCATCTCCCATATCCAAAGCCACACAGATTACAGAGATAGACAAGAATACTATTAGTGTAAACAGGTATCTGCGTTTTCCATAAAGAAGTTTTTGGCTATTAAGCATATTGTCAATGTTTTATTTACAAAGTTTACATTTTTATTTACAATTTAAATCTATTAAACCGGAAAATGTCAAAGTAATTTAGCCGTATAAACTTTAAAGAGAGATATAACTATGTTATTAATTAAACCAAAAAGAACATGAAAAAAATCATTTATGCGCTGATCTTATCGCTGGTTGTGGTAAGCGGACTGGTATTTGCAAATCGTGAAAATAAAAGTGAAACTTCTAAAAAATTAACTCAAAAACCAATCTCTATTACTGAGAGGAAAATTGCATTGAATAAATGGAAGGCTACGCCGGATGGTACTGTGTACAAAAAATGGGAAGAGTCTCCGGCAGGTAAAAAAGTGTATGCCAGTGAAACTAAAATAAGGAAGTCCATTTATGATTATACCAAAATGGATGGAATTATAACCTCGCTTTCTCTTCCACCTGACTCAAAATTAGGTTTCGGGGTAATGGTAAGGATTAAAGGGGATGATTATATACTTAGTTTTGGGCCAGAAAACTTTAATGACGATGGATTTTGGCAATTACATGGTCTAAAAGTTAACGACAGAATAATTATAAAAAGCCATAGCGTATCGCATACTCCTAAGTATTCTTACCCAATAATATCGGGTGATTATGTAGAACGAGATGGCAGGATAATTTATAAACGTAAACTTCCTAAAGACGGTTGCTAGTAAATAAATTACGAAAGACATTCAAAATTTACGCTTTGTTGTGACTTTTTTATTTAAGAAACAAAAGCTTCAGATTTCTCTGAAGCTTTGTCTTAGTAGTTCGCCGCGGCGAAGACTCGAACCTGTGTCCGCGGCGGCGGATATGAGTCCATCTGTTTTCGTTTTGAAATAAAAAAAACACCAGCTTTTTCAAGTGGTGTTTTATCTAGTAGCGGGAAGCATTCAAATATCTAACGAGTTTTTTGAAGATGATTATAGGATTATTTGATTTACGATGAAAAAAAATATAATACTTATAATATATATCTTAATTTGGGTAAATTTGTGTGGTTTTGTCACATATATAAAATAGATTAGGGATAATTCACTGAAAATTGGGAGAATTTAAGTTAATTAAAATAAAAATTCATGAATAAAAAACAGTGGGAAAATTTATACAACATTCTAAGTCGAACCCATTCGGATTTCTTGTCTGCTTATCTAGCATATAGAAATGGAAAAAACAAAAAAAATCGTGACAATGCCGAAAGACAAGTTGATAATGTAATAAGTCTTGCGAGTTATCATATTAGAGCAAATTGGGAAGTTTTTGAACTTTTAACTGGAGGAGAAAACAGTACTGGGTTTGGAAGAGCAATTATTTACGATGAGTTTTTACTACCAAGATACTTTGGTGATGACATGCGAGAATTGTTAAATGCAATGCAAATGAAAATTGAAAGCTTCGAGGAGTAAACGGACTACTATTAACAGCCTACTACAATGAATTTGGGTAATTGGCTTAAAGAAAAGTTGGTTTTGTAATTGGAATAATTTGGCAATTGCGAAAATAGGACTTAATTTAGTTCAAAACCCGCTGTAATACCAGAACGTTGACGGTAATTTTGCCACGAAAGAAACTTAACAATTAATAGAAATGATAGATTGGTATAGACGAAAAACTTGGACGAAAATTGACGAAGAAGAATTCTTTGCAAAACTGGGACGAGCAAGAAAAGATGGACGAGCTCAATATTTAAAAATACAAGCCATTGAATTAGTTTACACCAACGACAAAAAACTATTGGCCATTGCTGAAACTTTGCTCAATAAAATGCTGGCGGAATATCCAAACGACAATTTTAATAAAGGTTCTGCTTTGCACGCTCTTGGCAATATTTACCAACAACTCAATGACTATAAAATTGCAATTGACTACTATAAGCAAGCACTTGATTTTGAACAAATTTATCCCAATGTTAAAACACAAGCATACTTAGATTATTCAGAGCTGATTATCAAAACCAACAACATAGAAAAATTTGATGATGTTGAAAACATATTACTTGAACGATATTCAGGACTTTTGTTTCCGATAGTGAAATATAAAGTGAATTCTATTTTATCAATAGTAAATAAACATAACAATAGACAAGATAAAGCGAAGCATTATGCAGAGCTAGCAGAACAAAATGCAAACGCTGAAATTTCAGGACTGAGATACCATAAAACACTTGGTGTGGTAACTGAAAGAGTAGATTGGCTAGACCAAAATTCTAGAAAGTAAATAAAAACTACCGCTAACAGGTGCTACAACGGATTTGGGCAATTGGCTTAATGGCAAGTTGGTTTTGTAATTGGGATGATTTGGCAAATCCAAGAATAGAGCTTAACTTAGGTCTAAACTTGCTGTAGTGCCAGAGCGTTACCTGCTATTTTTTCAGAATCAAGAATGTAACCTGGTTCTCCGAAGTGTTTACATGAAAAGCTTCGGCAATGTTTACTGCTTCCCGAAGAAGTTTTTAGAAAGCAGTGAATGTCTCCCAACTTCGCACTCCCTTTTTGCCTTGATTGCTTATTTCAGGGTGAGAGATATAAAACAAAAAGCAGCACTTAAAAATATTAAAGTGCTGCTTTTTTATTTTTAAGTTTCGATTGAAAATTGATTTATTAGAGGGTTTTGTTTGAAAGAGATTTGAAAAGAAAGAATCCCAAAAGATATTATTTTGTCAGAATCTTTTTGGAATTCGTCTTTGAATAAAGTAAAATCGGTACTTTAGCAAACTGTTAATATGGTTTGTTTTTGGTTAAAATTTTGACAATCATTTATTTAAATGTAGTTTGTTGCCTTTTTTGTTATAAAAAAAATACTTTTTATTCTATTAGAGTTGTATTGTGTATTTTTTTTAAGGGATAGGCTTATTAATTTGAATCAGAGTATAAAACGACTAATGAAATTAATTAAAAACCGATAATTTATGAAGAAACTTTACTTATTATTAGCCTTGTTGCTATTTGCAATGCAGCACCTGTCTGCTCAAATTGTAGAAACATTCGAAAATCAGACCAATGAGGCGACTAGTTTTACAAGTGCAGGCAAAACATTTGACTTAAGCAGTAGCTATCGTGTTTTTAAGGTGGTTCAATTTGACAATTTGGGAAATAATAATTCAAATAAGTTTATTCACGTAGAAGACGCTATCTCTACCGAATCTTTCGGACAAAGCGGCACTATTTCTGCTTCCAAAACCGATTTTAAAGTAAATAGCTTGTGGATATATGTAACCGGTGTTCATACTTTTTATCCTGGTGCTACTAGTGATGGTTTATCAGGGGCGATCACATTTGTTGGAAAATTTAAAGGAGTTACAAAGTTTACTGTGACAAAGAATACGACTGGGGGTAATATCGGAGATGCTTCACCTCATAAAGGTTTTTTTCTAGTCGATTTTGATACCGAAGGAGGCGTGGATAATAGTATTTTTATTATAGATACGCTTGAAATTAAATTAAGTAACAATTATGATTACTTTTCTATAGATGATTTTAATTTTGCAAATGGTATAGAGGCACCTACTGTAATTACAACAACAGCTAAAAATACTGGATCGCTTAAAGCTGATATGGGAGGGGATGTAACGGCTGATGGTGGTGATGCAAATATTGAAAGAGGAATCGTGTGGTCAACATCAGTAGTAAATCCGACCATTTCGGATACTAAATTCCCAATAGGTACCGGTACTGGAGTTTTTAGTGATGTAGTTTCCGGATTTCCACCCTTAAGTCTCATTTATTACAGGGCATATGCAAAAAACAGTGGAGGAATTAATTATGGGGCTGTTTACTCCTTTACTACAACAGCGACCTTTGGGGTTTCTGCAGCTACATCAACTAATGTTTCTTGTGCCGGCAGAGCTAATGGTTCCTCTTCGGTAAGTGTATCCGGAGGCAGGACACCCTATTCTTATCTGTGGACGCCATTGGGTGGAAATGAATCTTCGGCTACCGGGTTGATGCCCGGCAATTACAAAGTAGTGGTTACTGATGCTGAAGGGACGCAAATAGTACAAAACTTTGTAATAAGTGAACCGACGGGACTCGATTTAGGAAAAGGAATACAGAAAAATGTGTTTTGTTTTGGAGATGCTGATGGTGAAGCCGGAGTTAGTGTGACTGGAGGTACTCCGCCGTACAGTTATTCTTGGTTGCCGTCTGGAGGAAATGAGGCCACTGCTACTGGTTTAACAGCAGGAACTTATACTGTAACGGTAACCGATAGCCATTTTTGTCAAGCGACTAAAATATTTAATATATTACAGCCGATAGCCGGTATGACAGCTTCGATTGAAAGTAAGCCAGCTACTGCTTGTGGTACAGAATCTGATGGATGGGTTACCGTAAAAGTTGCTAACGGGACACCTCCTTATACTTATTTATGGGAGACATCAGGAGGAGTCACTGCTACAGAAACGGGTTTAAGCCCTGGAACATATAGTGTGATTATAACCGATTTAAACGGATGCACTTTGAAAGAAACAGCAGTTATATTATTGAGTTCGGATACAACAGCTCCTATACCTAATGTAGCGGATCTCCCAACAATCACAAGTTATTGTGCTATTCAGTCTTCGGAGATTATAATTCCGACGGCAACAGACAACTGCGCTGGAAATATTAACGCGACAACTACCAGTTTGTTAAACTACAACGCTGTTGGCAGTTATATCATTACATGGATTTATAATGATGGTAATGGAAATAGTGCGACACAAAATCAAACGGTTAATGTTGTTGCTTCTCCTCTGGATTTGGTAATGTTTAATGATGCTACTTATACTTTTGATGGAGGTTTTCATGCTAATCAGGTGGTTGGACTTCCTGATGGGGCTAAAGTAGTTTATTCAATTTCACCGGAAACAGGGAGTCTTAATAGTGCCAAAAATGTGGGAATATATACTATTACCGCTGTGGTATCCCCGACGGCAGGAACTAATTGTTCTCCAATTATGCTAACAGCGAAACTTATTATTGATAAGGCAAAAGCTTTGCAACGAATTACTTTTGACAGTTTACCGGTTAAAAGTCTTGGAGCAAATAATAACTTCACTTTAGAGGCTGTTTCGGACTCTGGTTTACCAATTCGCTATTCTTTTGTCTATACATCTTCTCAGCCACCAGCAAATGTTTCAGCATCAGGTTTAGTAAGCATGCTCAGGTCGGGTCAGGTAGTAATAACAGCACATCAGGATGGTGATAGTGATTATTTACCTGCTGCAGCCGTTTCTCAAACTCTGTTAATACAAAACAATAACGCAGATATTGCAAAACTCGCGATTGGTAATTTGGTTTACAATAATCCTTCACAAAAGAACACTTATTTTACAGAATGTGAAGCAGAAAATAGCCTTACTGTTTCTGTGGTAAATGAATCAAACGCAACTATTAGCCCTTCGTCAAGTTTTACTATTCAGTTGTCAAGACCAGGAATTTATAATCAGGATATCAAGGTAGTCTCAGAAGATGGAACTGTTGTTAAAATATATACTCTTGAAGTGTTAAAGACTTTTGATTTTTTTGATATTGTCCGTCAGAAATTTAATAGTACCCTTCTGGTAAATAATAACCCTCAAACAAATGGAGGATATGAGTTTGTGGCCTACGAATGGTTTAAAAATGGTAAGTCTGTAGGGACAGATCAATATTATTTGGCGGGGGAGAGTGTAAATAGTACATCTGATACAATTGCTGATTATATGGTGAAAATGACAACTAAAGAAGGGAAAGTGTTGCAGACTTGTACAGCTAAGATTGTATTGCAGAATTCAGCTGGTGCGCGAGTTTATCCAAATCCGGCTGAAGCCGGAAAGATGGTAACGGTTGAAGTTGACTATCCTGTAGAGGAGCTGGAGAATATGCAGATAAGTTTATACACAGTATCTGGTCAATTGGTCAAAACAATAAAATCATCAACAGTAAAAACTGAAATTCAATTACCTTCTGCTACAGAGAGTAATATGTATCTTGTGCTTATTGAAACTGCTAATACCAAAAAAACACTGAAAGTAATTGTAAATAAATAAAATCTGCCAGTGTTTCTTCAAAGATTACACTGGCATAAAATAATCTTAAGATGAAAAAGTGTATAATAAACTATATAACTTTAATAGCAGTGATTATACTAGTTTTAGGTGCTGTCCTAAGAAGCTATGGTCAGGATAAAAAACAGGAGTTTTCAATTTCTGTTGGTTGTCCATCATCTTTTCTGAGTTATCAGGCTGCAGGTGAAGTGGTAGAAGGAAACGGATTTAGTGCCAGTCTGCGATATGCTTACTATTTGAGTGAAACTTTAAGTGTCGGGATAGGTGCGGAATATCAAACTTACAATTCAGATTTTAAATCTCCATTTCTTTCAGGACAGTATACAACTACTGACTATGAAAAAGAGTCTTTTCAATTCAGATACAGGGCAACAAATATTAGAGAAGAGCAAAAGTTAAGGTATGTAAATATTCCAATACAAATTCAATTTGAGACTCCCGGAACGACCCAATTGTATCTGGCGGCTGGAGCAAAAATAGGCTTCGAGATCAATGGGAGCTATCAGTCGACTATACAAAATCTGAGAACAAGTGGTTATTATCCGCAATACAATGTTGAATTGTTTGAGCCTGCCTTTGCCGGATTTGCTAGTACCAATAATGTGGAAACGAGAAAACAGGATCTTAAAACTGAAGTTTCCTATTCTGCTACTTTTGAAACCGGAGTTAAACAAAAAATGGGCAAAAAAAGTGCCATCTATATAGGTGCCTATCTGGATTATGGATTGAAAAATATTTTTGATAAAAACACGGGGAGCTATCTGGTACAATACAATGCAGAGCTACCTGTTCAATCAAAGCATAATTCTATATTAGATTCTCCATTTGCTAATGACGTGAGATTAGTTTCTCTTGGGCTTAAACTACGATTTGCAATTCGTTAGCGGTTGAATATTGTATGGGTAGTTGCTAAAAGATGTTAAAAGTAGAGGCTGACCCGCTTCGCGAAGAGTTTCCCATGAAAAGTTGCGCAAATGTCTCTGACTTTGCGTAATTTTTTTTATATAATTTTAAATACGAAACATCTCAAAGTCTCGTGACTTTTTTCGTTCCTATCTTAAATAAAAAAAAACACCACTTGTTATAAGGGGTGTTTTTTACTTAGTAGTTCGCCGCGGCGAAGACTCGAACCTTTGTCCGCCGCGGCGGATATGAGTCCGCCAGTTTTCGTTTTGAAATAAAAAAAAAACACCAGCTTTTTCAAGTGGTGTTTTCTTAGTAGCGGGAACAGGACTCGAACCTGTGACCTTCGGGTTATGAGCCCGACGAGCTGCCTACTGCTCTATCCCGCGATGTTTCGGGTGCAAAGATACACAGTAAATACGGTTATACAAAGGAATTTCGGAATTATTTTTAAATATGTGGCTTTTAATTTTAAGTTACTGGTTTTTAGTTATTTGTGTTTTGTGTTGAAGCGGCTTAGATGTTGTACTTCAGTAATTCGGCGTATGGATCGCCTTTTAAGCCTAATAAAAAAGCAAAAGCGGGCTCGGTTTTGTAGCCGTTTTGTTTGAGTTTGATGATCTCTAATCGGAAATTTTCGCCTTTTGATTGCAAAATTTGATATTCTATGACCATGTGTCGATACGCATTCTGCTCTATGGTTGGAATGTTTTGCCCAAAGATCTCAATTTCAAAAGCGCCTATTTTAAAATTCACAATAATAGATTCTTTGCGATCGATTATCGCTTCCCGGATGGTATAATTGTCTTTACTTCCGAAGGCGGCGTTGAGTTTTTCGATAAATTCAGTTTTGTTTTTCCAGTAACAGATAATATCCAGATCACTGTTTTCAATATCGATAGCAATTGGGATCGTGCCTGCCAAAATTGGATCAAACGCAACAAGATCATCCAAAATCTTATGTTGAGTCAGGATTTTGTGGGCCTCAATTTGTTTGTGATTTCCGTTTTTTAGATAGTCGATAGTGGTAAAATCAATCATTACTATAATCCGTTTCTTCTTTAATTTCAGCTTTGAGTCTTTTGTTGATGTCGATTTTGGCATTTGTGAAAACAAAAATAGTGGCTCCGGACTCTCTTGCATATTTATTAGTGATTTCGCCTGCAATACGGGAAGACTCAAAGAAAGGACTGGTTTCCTTAAGTTCATCCGTTCTTTCCCAAGAGTTTTTAATTCGGATGACGTTTTTGTAGGGCACATCAAGAACAAACCAATTGAGGTAATCGGCATTAAAAGACACCGCTTTGATTCCTTTTTTAGAGTAATAGTTTATGGCTCCGGCCTGTCCGTAATTATCGCAAAGTACCAGAGTTGTTTCGGGATTTGGAATTAACGCATAAACAGAGTCTGTTTTGCGGGCGAGTTCTTTCCAACCCAACATATCGGCAAAATCCTGTGGCAGCGCATGCTCTTTTCCATCTTCCCATTTCAACATTCCCATTTTTCGATATTTCTCCGGATTTTTTATGATATACTCCGGACTTTTATTTGGGAAAGCGAAGTCGTACATGGGGATAAAAAGTAATAATGGGATGATGATGAAAACGGGTTTCAGATAACGTTTCCAGCCTGTTTGCAGTGCCTGAGAAAGAAAAACAGCTCCAAAAGCGATATATACAGGATACAGACCAATGGCATAGTAAGCTTTGGCTTTGAAATACAGAAAAACAATCAGTGTAAAAATGATCGAAGCAAAAAAGAATCTGTATTTTTCGAAAGGTTTGTAGAAAAGCAAGGCATACAAAGCAGCAAGAAGTACAAAGAAAGAACCGATAAAAAATAACAATTGCTTTTTCAAAAATTCCATTCGATCCACATTAACAAGCTGTGTTTCGGCCAGTTCCTTCATATGATGCACAATAGGGAAGTGGTTGTTGTATTGCCATAAAAGATTAGGTAAAATCAGTACAAGTCCTAAAATCAGTGCCCAATAGAGTTTTTTCTCTGCGAATATTTTTCTTTGATTGGAGAGTAAAAGAGCAGGTAAGAGGCCAATAAGGAGAAACAGTATGTTGTATTTATTCAGAAAACCGAAGGCAAAAACGACAGCGCCAATGTAAAACCATTTTTTGTTTTCGGTCGTAATGTATTGAATGATCACATAATAAAAAGAAGTCCAGCATAAGATGTCTAGCGAATTGGGCTGGTACAGGATATTGATTCGCAATAACGATGAAAACAAAACGCAGGTTGCACCTAAAATCAGGGCGTATACATTTCCTTTCAAAGTTTCAATAGTTTTCCAGACCACCACAAGTGTCAAAGCGCCAAAAAGCGCCGGGAAAAACTTGACCCAGAAAACGGAATTTCCAAGTAAAAGAATCAGATAAGAAATCCATGAAGTCACCGGAGGAACGGATAAATAGCCCCATGCCAAATGATGTGCCTGATCAAGATGCAGGTATTCGTCGCGTTGCAAATCATATTCAGGACTTATTAAGAGATATTGCAGTATAAATTTTAAGGCGATAAACCCGAGTAAAATGGCAGTTTTTTTGGTCATGGTAGTTTTTGGTTTTTTAAGCGGTAATTTTCTGGTCGGATATTTTTTGTAATC
Organism: Flavobacterium sp. N502536; assembly: GCF_025947345.1. NCBI lineage: Bacteria > Pseudomonadati > Bacteroidota > Flavobacteriia > Flavobacteriales > Flavobacteriaceae > Flavobacterium > Flavobacterium sp. N502536. The sequence goes on from NZ_CP110011.1 coordinate 2,783,283, forward strand.
GTTTAAATTTAAAGCTAATATAAGTTTATTTTAGATGGAGGACAAAGGGTGATTTTTGAAATTTGGCGTAAATGCAAAAAAGCTCCAGAGAAATCTGAAGCTTTGTATGAAATTCAAAAGATGGTTAGTTGGCTCTGCTTCTTTCTTCCTCATTTCCAAAATCTCTTTGTTTTGCTTTGATGTTTTGATTCCCGAATTTATAACTCAGCGAAATTCGGAACCCTCTGCTGTCACTATAGCTTTTTACATTGGTCTTAATGTCGTTTGAACTATAGGAAATTAGCGGTTTTTGCGCATTTAGTAAGTCTTCGCCAATGAAGGTAACAGAAAGATTTTTGTTGAAAGTGAGCAGTTTCACCGAAATATCAAGAATATGCAAAGTCGAAATATTAAAAATTTGGTAACGTCCAGGCAGTTGTAAACCATAATTTAAACCCAGAAATAGTGTTTTGTTGCTGTTGATCGTAAAATCGTTATTGCTGTAAAGGTATCCGTTATAACCATCGATTGACTGAATAAAAGCGGTTTTTGATTTTACATTTTGATAGTTTAAATTGAATCCGGTGAAGCTGTTCCACCACGACCATTTGTTGAAATTGTATGAGGTAGAAAGACCGATCTGATAGGTATTGGCATAGTTTAAAGGCGTGTTTCTCGTAACATTTGTATTCGGATCAATGATCGATAATTCCTGTCCAAAATCTGAAACCTGAGAGAAATAAACAGAACTTACCCATTTTTGATTTCGGATAAACGAAAACTCAAAATTATCAATCAGTGAAGGTTTCAAATAAGGATTTCCTTCAGCATAAAAGTAAGGGCTCGTTTTAACTACAAAAGGATTTAAATAATCAAAATCAGGTCTGCGGATTCTTCGACTGTAGTTTAACGAGAAAGAATTATTTTCATTAGGAACATACGTCAGATAGGCCGTTGGAAATAATTTTACATAATGGTTGGTGTTGGTTTGATTCAGATTTTCAGAATATCCTTTGGTTTGTGTCGCTTCGATGCGTAAGCCAATTTGAGTCTCCCATTTTGAGTTTATTTTTTTACTTCCCGAAAAATACAAGGCCTGATTGTACTCTTTATAATTAAAAACATTCGATTGATTGGTGTTAAAAACCGGCGTTCCGGTTTCGTGATCGTATACAACCAGATTGTTGTTTGTATTGGTATGGAAAGTTTTCGCTCCAAAACTAAGGTTTGCCCAGTCGTACGGTAAAGTGAAATCAATATTGGCCGAGTAATTTCGGATGCTATTGACATTGGAATTGGTGGAAGAGAAAAATCCGCCGGGGATCTTATTTTTACTGCCGTCTAATTCATTTCCGGAGAAGAAACGAGAATCACTTTTGTTATAATCAAAATAGTCCAGATCCATTGAAATGTTTTTTCCTAAGCTGTCGATTGCAACCGAATTATGGAAGTTTACTGCATTCATCTTTGGATTATTTTCGCCATTGGCATTCGAAGTAATATAAGAATCTACCATTCCGCTCGCAGTGTTGTATCGGGTTGTAAATGGGTTGTTTGCGTTCACTTTGTCTGTAAAACTGCCCATATATTTGAGTCCGGTACTCCATTTGTCGGTAACTTTATAGTCAAAACCAAGACCTAAGCTCAGTACATCTGTGGTCGATTTGTTTTTAACTTCTTGTTTCCAGGTCTCATTGGTATAAAAAATAGAGCTTTCAGAAGAAGTCAGTAATTTTTGTTTCCCTTTGCTTACAGTAGCCTGTACCGAAAGTTTATCGTGATTGTACGTAAAAAGTCCGTTAACGTTGCCACCTGCGTATGTTTTCTGGGTGTAGGATGTTCCAATATTGGCATTCCACGAATTGGCTTTTGCCGTTTTCAGTTTAATATTAATCAGACCGCTATTACCTTCTGCGTCATATTTTGCCGGAGGAGTGGTAATCACTTCAATACTTTTAATATTATCCGCCGGAATTGATTTAAGAAATGCTGCCAAATCTTCCTGAGGCATTCTTTGCAAACGATCGTCGATCATCACCAAAATTTCACCTTTACCTACAATCGAAATCGCTTCATTTTGAACCCTAACAGTAGGTGTTGCTTTTAAGGCGTCTAAAGCCGTTCCTCCAGTAGCGGTTACCGAATTTTCGACATTAAAAACAAGTCGATCCACCTTTTGCTCGATCAGTTTTTTTCTCGATTTCAAAGTAACCCCGTCCAGCTGTACCGATTCTTTAATTTCAATCGTACCTAGATTGGTATTCTGGTCTATGGTGATTTCACGGTTCATAAATTCAGTACCAAATTGCTCGAGTAGTAAGCGGTAATTTCCTTTTGGAGCTTTCAGTACAAAATTCCCCAAACTGTCAGTTGAAGCCTGAGCAGCTAAAGTTTTTTGTTGGTTTAATAAACCGCTGATTACAAATTCAACGGCTCGCTTATTTTGATTGATCACTTTTCCTTTAACTTCATATTCCTGACCAAAAGAATACGTTTGATATAAAAAGGCAAGTACTAAAAGGCTAATATTTTTCATGGTTTTAGATTAATTACACTGCAAAACTGCACTGAAAAGAGGCCGAAAACTACTTTTATCGACAAACCCCTCTGATTAATCTACAAACCCGGCTTTGGACTTTTTGATGAATGTATATCTTTGAAAAAAAAACGAAAAATGTATAAAGGAACATTATCAAAAAGAGTAGAAGTGTTTGTTCACATCATATATTGGCTTTTGATGGGGTATTTCACCTTTGTTAAAAATCTGATACAGGCAAAAGTTTACATTCCTGATTTGTTTCTTTCAACGTATATGCTGGTGTTTGTAATGACCTTTTACTTTCATTATTTTGTAGTAATGAAATTGGTTTTCAAATCGTTTCAATGGAAACGGTTTTTTGCGGGAGTAATCGTTTCTTACTTGTTTTTTACAGCTTCAAGATGGCTGTTGGAGCAGGAGATAAGCGATGTTTTGTTTCATCGAATCAATTACACCAATCCAACTTTCTTTAAGTATATGGAGGATAATCTGCATTACAGCAGTATGCCTGTTATTTTAAGTTCGCTGCTTTGGTTTGTCATTTATTTTATCCGTTTGCTCGAGTACAATCAGCATATTCTCGAAGAAAATAAAAACACCGAAATCAAATTTCTGAAGGCACAGATCAATCCGCATTTTATATTTAATACGTTGAACAACATTTACTCAATGGTTTATTTTCAGTCCGATAAATCGTTGGCAGCCATTGAAAAACTAAGTCAGATCATGCGTTTTACGACTTATGAATCGCAAAAAGAAAAGATAAAACTGGCCGATGAAATCGATTATATAAAAGCGTATATCGAGCTGGAACAATTGAGGCATCAGGAAAGTGCTTTTATTGATTTCAGAATTGAAACTGAAAATAGTTCCGAAGAAATTCCGCCTTATATTTTGTCTCCGTTGATTGAAAATGCTCTGAAACACGGGATTACTTCTAACGAAAAACCGATTGTAATTGAGCTGCGGTTAGCCGATAAAAAGCTTCATTTTAAAGTGACAAATGATATCGCCATACAAAAGAAGGACAAACTGGGAGGCATTGGATTGAGTAATTTAAGAAAGAGGCTGGAAATTCATTATCCACAAAAACACCAAATTAAAGTAGTAAATCAAAACAATCAGTTTACAGCTGAACTCGAAATAGAATTAAAATGAAGAAAATAAATTGTATCATCTTAGACGACGAACCTTTTGCAGTAAAACTAATGGCAGATTATGCTTCTAAAGTGCCGCGATTAAACGTTTTGTATGCCGATTCAGATGTTTTTAAAGCCATCGAAATACTGAACAATGAAGTGGTTGATTTGGTGTTTATCGACATTCAAATGCCGCAGTTAACCGGAATTGAATTGATGCAAATGTTCAATCAGAAACATAATTTTATCATTACCTCTGCCTATCCCGATTATGCGTTGGATGTTTTTCAGTTTCATGTTATAGATTATCTACTCAAACCAATCGTTTTCAATCGTTTTTATCAAGGTGTTGAGAAGTTTATCCGCTGGCAGGAAACCTTTCAAAACCAGCAAACCGAAGATTTTTTATTTGTAAAAGCCGACAGGAAACACCATAAAATAGCAACCGAAAATATTCTTTATATCGAAGGGCTTAAAGATTACATTCGGATTCATACAAAAGGGGAAAAAATTATGGTTTTGGAAAACATGAAAGACATTCTTGAAAAACTTCCGGTAAATCAATTTGTTCGTATTCACCGATCGTATATAATTCCAAAAAATAAAATAAAAGTTATCGATGGAAATCAGATACAACTCACCAGCGGAGAACAGCTTCCGGTGGGCGAAACCTATCGAAAATTAGTCAGCGACTGGTTAAGTTAGCCGTTAAAAAAAGAGGTACAGCTTACATCATTTTGCCTTCTTTGGCATATTCTTTTTTAATGCCTTGCAGCAGGTGATTCAGTTTAATGTTTTCGTTTTGATCTTCTAATGTTTTGAGGCAGGCATATTGAATAATGTTTACAATATTGGCACCGGTGATTTCGTATTTTTTTGAAATTTCATGAAGGTTTACATCCTCAGCAATTTTAATTCCTTTGGGCAGATTGTTCTCCCAAAGCTGTAAACGTTCCTGAGAAGAAGGCACTTCAAATTCGATGATAGACTGAAATCTTCGGGTAAAGGCGGTATCAATATTGGTTTTAAAATTGGAAGCGAGAATCACCAGTCCGGGATGATTTTCGATACGCTGCAGCAAGTACGACACTTCCTGATTGGCATATTTATCGTGCGCATCCCTCACATTGGTTCTTTTTCCGAAAACAGCATCGGCTTCATCAAAAAAGAGGATCCAGTCTTTATCTGCTGCTTTGTCAAAAAGAGAAGACAGGTTTTTTTCGGTTTCGCCTATGTATTTCGAAATCACCATCGACAAATCAATACGGTACACATCCCGTTGCGTATATTTTCCAAGAAGCGAAGCCGTAAGTGTTTTTCCGGTTCCGGGTGAACCATAAAACATCACCCTGAAACCGGGTTTGATTTTAGCTTTCATATCCCATTCGTGCAGCAGTATTTCGTTGAATTTGAGCCAGGTTTCGATCTCTTTAATCTGATTTAAAGTAGAAGAATTGAGCACCAAATCATCCCAGTCTAAATCTGTTTCAATTAATTGTGCCGGGAAGACGCTGCTAAGCTGAGGTTTTAGAATTTTTCCGGTGATGAATTTTTCGATGTATTCGTCTTCAAGAATCAGTAAACCGCTCAGTTTAGGCTCGCCATTTGGAACAGATTCTACTTTGACGATTCTCTTTTGATACAAAAAAGACTGATTGTGCAGGTAATTATAAAACGAGATTCGGCTGTCCAGATCATTTCCCCCCAATAAAAACTGGGCTGTTTCTCCTGTTGGTAAAATCCCGCGATGGTTCTTTGTTTTCATTCCGCCAAACTCGGGCAATTCTCCTCCGTTAGGCAAATACTCGGCAATGATCGAGCTTAGGAAATCAGGATGAACGTGCGGAACAAGTGCCAATGCCAGTAGTAAAATATCGGTTTCAGAAAGATGGTTTTCAATGATGAATTCACTCACAAAAGAAGTCGTTTCGAGTTGAGAAAAGACGGGTTTTGGGGTGGGGTTTGGCGCCTGAAAAAGAGCATCAAGCTGAAATTGAAATTGGGTTTTGAGAAACTGAAGTATGAGTTGCATGGTCTTTTGGTTTTGACTATTGTTATTGAAATTACAATCCGGCTTTATTTTTTAAGTTTTAAGAAAATTGACTACGTCAAGAGTAGGAAAACAGTGTTCGATTCCCTTTAAAATATCCTGATACAAGGGATTTTCTTTAGAGTATTCGTCAATAAATAAGTTTTGCCATCCGCTAATCCCTCCGCAGCTGTATAGTTTTTCGATGAAGGTCTCAAAAGAAAGTTTTATTTTTTGAGGCTCAAAAGAGGAAGAAATAAAATAAAGACTAATTTTTTCATTTTCGACTGTGAAAACAGTATCTCCGGCCTCTTCAATGATCAAAGGATAAAATTTACTCAGCTTTTCTTCAAAACTTTTATCCGCTTTAACGAACTTAAAATAGTTGTTGTCCCAAATTCGTTCCTGAGCATGAAGAGCTCCTCCAAAAATGGTTTCAATGGGCAGCATTTGAAAATTAGCAAAGTAGGCATCAGATTTCCAGTGCACTTCCAGGCCGTTTCTTCGATAATGATACCAAACAAAATTAGCGTTTAGTTTCTCTTTTAGTGCGATTTCGGCTCTTCTGATTTCAAGGTTGGAGCATCCAAGGTTTTCTTTGTTGATTATAATTTGGTGCTTCTCCGGGATTTTAAATGGAGCGCCTCCAATAGAGGGCAACAATTTTGTTTGGGTAGCTGCATCATTATAAAATGATTCCAGTATTTCAGGTTTCAACTTGGTGCTGACTAAGTAATAAAAAAAATCGTTAGTGTATTTCGTATAGTTACTGAAAACCTCCTTTGAGATGTAGTTTTGCCAATGGTAAAGCCCGCCTGTCTTAATGCCTAAATTCAGGTAAGATTCTAAAGTACAATTTAAGGTAACTTCGCTAAAATCGGGACTCATTCGTATGATTTCATAGTTCTCTTTTACCGGTTTTAGGAAAGTTACAAACTTGTTAATGCTGTCGACATCAAATGGAATATATCCTTTTTGAATGTAGCCTGAATATTCCTTAAGGTCCGTCTTTTCTACTTTGGTCAGATACTCTGACAAGGTTTCTAATTTGGGAATATTAATTTTTCCAAAACATAAAATTTCCACATCTGAAAACCAGGATATAAAAAGCCCATTCGCCGTTTGGTAAAAGGATAACAAAGCGTCGTTTAGTTTTAATTCTGTCCCCAGTTTTTTTAATTTACTGCTGGCTAGTGGAGGGGTTAGCCTTATAGTATGCGTGTGATTTTTCTTTAGCATCAAAGCTGAGAGTTCTTTTATTTCAGAGAGTATATTTTCCATGTTTAGAATTTTAATACGTTAGCATTGACCATAATCGGGATAACATCTTTTATATCATTTAAGCGATCTATAGTATCTGTTGTTCTGCGGCCTGATGGGGTTGTTGGAGCAGTTATTTCAGCGATTATAGCAGTTCTGAAAACAGTCACATTACTGTAGGTTCTGCTTCTTATAATATCCATTACAGTGTCGGTCAGGATACTCTCAAAGGGTGTGCTAAGCAATGAGTCCACTCTGTATTTATCTCTTGGTTGTAGCGAGTTGTAGGCCCGTACAATTTCACTTCGGGTACCCACTCCAATTACAGGAGGGTTAACCGAATTCCAGTCCGGTAAATCAATATCCAGCCCGGCATCGACAAATTTATTTCCTAGTTCCCAGTTTCGATTGTGGTACGTATATTCCCAGGCTTCAAATTTTATATGTTGCGCATAATTATCTCTTGTGACTCTGTTATTGGCATCTTTAACATCTAAAGTCCCGCCTAAAGGGGCACTAACATTCGCCGGAAATTCTCCGCTGTAATAATGGTCTACTTCAGCAGCGATTTTCACTACACCTTGTTTTGTTGGATCGTTGGGACGACTTCCTATCAGGGTTTTTACAGGGTCATCAAACCTATTATCGTAAGACGAATTGTTGGATGTTGTTCCCGGAGTCAGGTTTTCAGGAACTCCAAATCCTCCAAATCCCTGATTGATCAGATGGAGTCTTTTCCAATGACCCGCGCCTCTTGTCAGACCTCCGGTTTGAATAGCTTCCCAACCCTGTACAAATGAACCTCCGGGCTCAGTACCGCCCGATCGGTTTGGCGATAGTAAAGTTACCTCTGCCTTATGGGCTTTGTTGCCTTGTGGTTGGTAATTGTATACCGGATTGGCAGGTAAATATCTTCTCAAATTACCTCTGATATGCCCCATCATCTCACTAAGCTCTCGCATTTTTGAGTTTAGGTTAGGGATGACTCCACTCGTATTGGCGGCATTATTTGCCATAGTTCTTATTTCTGTAGCCAATCGTATCGCATCTCTTACGGTACTGTCATTTTGGTCGACTTCATCAGAATGCAGGTATTCAAAGATGTCTTTAGGATCACTATGCACCATGAGCTGAATCGTATTATGATTGTCTCTAAATCGCAAAGTATGTCGGTCTCCATCCGTCTCTTCGAAAGGTTTTTCGATTTGCAGTATTTCTCCTTTTACAGCATTCGTTTCTCCATTGGCCTCTGCATTTGCTTCTTCGCCAGCGCCTCTTACCCCTTTTACTAAAATTGGAGTGTTGTGATTGTTGATGTTTGGCATTTCGGCATCAATATTCCAATTTTCACCGTTTCTTCTGGCAGTTAAATGTGTAAAATGATGTCGGGTTCTGATTGGGTTTAACTCGGCTGTAATTTGAGCCTGTGTTAAAGGATTGTTTTCTGAGGCCGTCGCCAGGGTTCGTAAAGCTTGTAATCCATCTCCCCAATGTGCCAGAACTTCAGGTGTTGGTGGATTTGGCGGGGCAGTTGCACCGGGAGGTGTTCCGGTTGTTCCTGCATTCGGATTTCCTGTTGAGTCGGTCACCTGAGGAGTTGCACTTCCTTCTCCTCCGGTTGTTCCTTCCTGAAATTCAGCCGGATGCTCCGCAGCTGTTGATTGTGCTGGCGGTACATGATCGTTCATCAAATCGGTCATGAACTTATCGGAGTTAAAATCAACAGGAGCAAACTCAACTTCAGGCAACTGGTCTGAACCTAAAACATAATCTACATCGGCACCAATACCAAATTCACCCGGCAGCGGATATTCTAATTCTCCTAAAGGCCAGGTCCATTTATCGTCAGGTGCAGGCGACCACCACGGGCTGTCTAATTCAACAAACAAATCACCACCTAACGCCAAAAAGGGCTGTGCCGCCATTTCTGCATGTCCGTGTATGTAAAACTCTCCCTGTCTTCCAGCTTCGGGAGAAGCCGTTTCTCTATAACCTATTGTTGGTGTAGCATCAACATAACCTCTAATTCCGGCAAGGGCATTAACCCCTACACCTACTTTTACATCATGACCTAATAATTCGACACCCAATCCGCCTTCGGCACGTAATCGTAAACCTGCAAACATAGACATGTTGAAAGAGGCCGAAAGACTAAAATCATTAAATACCGCCGGATCAGTAGAGTAAGTTCCGACTGCCCTGATGTTGTAAATTTTTGCAGGGCCAATTTTAGCCAGTGCTTCCAAGCCAATATTGGCAAACAAGAAAACATTACCCACCAATGGCACGCCATATAAGGTGCGGACTTCTACCGTAAAAATTTCTCTTATGTAATCGCGCTGGGCAAACAATTCGACTTCTGCAGGTGGCGTTATTTCTCCATGAATCGTAACATGACCTTCATTGTCTATGATCACCATGGCTCTGCCTGTCATCCATTCGGTAAAACTAAAATCGACTTCACCCCAGCCGGCCATCGCTCTTGGGCCCGGGGTTGGTCCGCTGTTTGCTTCGGGAACTCCATTGGCTTCTCTGGCACTCTCGTCAATTTGAGTAGGATCGAGCTGACTCAAAGCTGCGTTTCTTGCTGTCGCAGCATCGGTTACCAATAAGGTTACCTGACCGCTTATTTTGTCGGTTTGATAGCCTACGGTTCCTCTGATATCGAAAGTTCCGTTTAGAAAAGCAGCGTGGATACTGCCGTTAAAATTGGCGATATTTACGGCCAAATCAACTTCACCCGTTATGTTTCCTTCGGCATTACGTTCAATTGTAATCTGAGCCGGATTGAGGTTGGGAACTTCAATCGTTCCACCGGCTCTAAAGGTGATCGCATCTCCCTGGATACCAAAGTCAAGAGTTGCATTTACAAAGCCCCCCAGCGAAACGGGAATCCCATTTGCGGTTAAGGTTAAGCTGCCGCCTTCAATACTGTTTTGAACGTTAGGGACACTGGTTACATCAATTCCAACCCAGCCAAAGGCTTCGCTATTGTCTTTAATCGCATTGATTAAACCGGCAGGATTTGCAACGAGTCTGTCGCCGGTTTTTACTGTAATATATCCGGATATAGCATTGTTTTCAATTCGAACCGCCAAAGCCGGAGTGATATTGACACTGCTAAGAGAATTTAAATAGCTGATGTTTAGATTGATACTTTGTCTGTTGTCTTTGGTGTTGTAGGTACCGTCCGTATTTTTTTTCATTTTGATGGTACCGGATGCCCATCGGCCAAAAGTTACGTTTACATCTGCACCTCTGCTTCCTGCCGCTTCAATTTGGGCTGCAATGGCTTCTGGCGGCGTAAATGTTGCCGTTTGCAAAGAAATACGTTCGCCGCTTCCTGCTCTTGCCGGAGCTGGAGCCGTTACCGTTTTCTGAATCATTTTCGGCTGAACCGTATTGGCTCCTTGCTGAACCGTATGCGTTAATTCGTGGGCGAGCAAATGTTTACCGTCCTGCGAATTCGGATTGTATTTTCCTTCGTTAAAATAAATATTGTTTCCGGTGGCAAAGGCCTGCGCTCCTAATTGTCGATTCATCTGAACCGCAGTAGCGTCATTGTGGATGCGAACCTTGCTGAAATCGGTTCCAAAACCGGTTTCCATTTCGTTTTTTACTTTTCCGGGCAAGGGGCTGCCACCACCTTTACTACTGTTTAAGGTGCTTTCAAGGTTAGTAGTATCAGAAGGGTTTGCGTCTGCAGCGGCACTCAGTTGCAGTTCTTGTTCTTCTTCTTTGGCCTGGATTTCTTCCTCTTCTTTAGCCTGAATGTCTTCTTCTTTTTTCTTCTGAATTAAAGGCTTTACAGCGGAGCTTGTTTCTTTGTTTTTTGGATGTTCCGTTTTAATCGTATCCGTTGTATGGGTTGAAAAATCGGCTTTTTCAACAGCGCTTTTTTGCTGAAGCTCTTCTTCTTTCTTCGGCTGTACCAAAGATTTTGATGAACCTGTTTTCTCTTTTGGTTCAGGAGATTCCGTTTTATTTACTGCCGATTCTTCTTTTTCTGATTTCAGTGAAACGACAGGCGTAATTTTCTCGACGGTGTTTTCTTTTTGAACTTCTTTTTCAGGGTTGTTTTTTTGCTGAATCTCCTGCTGCTGTTTGTTTTGAATTACAGGGGCAGGATGAAAAAAAGAGCCGTTAGTGGCAGCGGGTTTATTAGGGGTTGCTTCTAATTTGGACTGTACTGCGGGAGAGATTGCTTCAACAGCCGGCTTTTCCGGAACTGTTTTATTCTGAACTAAAGCCGGTGCCGAAAAGAAAGGGTCGGCAGCAGCAGTTTTTTGGTTTGAAACCACTTTGTCGGCTGCTTTGTCGGCTTCAACTTCGTACTTATCATTTGATTTACCAATGTTGAGCTTTGCCTGTACGCCAAAAAAATCCTCACCCTTTCTCGAATTAAAAGAAGAAGAGTGGGGAGTAGAGGATGCTGTTTTTGTACCAAATGCTGACATTAATATACCCTTATGATCTGATTAGGTTGTGGTTATTCCGACGCTTCCGGTAAGACTGCAATGTGTTGGGTCGCCATTATAGCCTCCCAGATAAATTTCGACATAATACGTACCGCCTTCTAAACCCGAAACAGAGGTACTTCCTCCTGACAATGAAATCGTATCTTCATGAACCTTACTGTCAAACCATAAGTCTACACTTTTATATATTTTAACTTCTATTGTACTGGCAATATCACGACATCTGGGAGGGCCAACCCAATCCAAATTTGAACTTAAAGCTATCGAACCACCTGCTGAAACACTAAAGTTACTCGATTCCCGTTTGTGTGTGGTCCATTGCGAGATGTTCCAGGGGATGCTGGCCAATTGTACAACATCACTTTGTTTTTGAACATTTTTGCTTCTGTTTCCCTGTTGTACGGTATGAGTTAACTCGTGCGCCAATAAATGTTTCCCTTCAGTCGAGCCGGGATTGTATTTCCCTTCATTAAAATAAACATCATTACCACTCGTAAAAGCCTGTGCACCGAGCTCCTGACTCATCTGAACAGCACTCGAATCGGTATGGATTTTTACGTTGCTGAAATCGGTTCCAAAACCGGCTTCCATTTCGTTTTTAGTGTTTTGATCCAAAGTAGCGCCGCTTCCTTTTGAACTGTTGAGTCTTCCTTCCAGATTGCTGTCATGGATTTCACTTTCGGTGTTTTTTCCTTTTTTCTGAACCGGTTTTTCTTCTTCTTTTTTGTCCTCTTTTTTCTGCACACCTTCTTTTTCACAATCAGCACACTTGGCCTGAACAGTTTTCTCCTCTTCTTTTTTGTCTGATTTTGTCTGAACTTTCTCTTCCTCTTTCTTTTCTTTACTCTGAACAGAAGAAATTGTTTCCGAAATAGGTTTTTGCTGTACCTCTTCTTTTGATTGCAGAAGCCCGGCAGCAGAAGGTTTGTTGTTCACCACTTTATCGGCTACAGCATCGGCTTCTACCTCATATTTGTCTCCAACTGTTCCTGTTTTTATCTTTTTCTGAATTTTGGGTCCAAAAAAAGTAGAAGTGTCAGGACCGCTTTTTTTTCGTTGTTCAAATGCTCTCATAACAATACGTTTTTACCATTGGGTATAGATTAATTTTTCGATCCACGGAATTTTAACGATGCTAATATTCCACGGAATTTTCTCTAATAAAAGATCTTGTGTTTTTCGTTCAATTGTCAGTTTTGGGTTAGATTCACTCCAATCCAGTTTACCTTCCCGTTGAAGAAATTCGGTTCTTAAAACAGCTGTAGAAGTATTTTTTAAGGCCGACCAGTGCTGTACTGCGGAGTCTAACATTTCTTCTACCTGCTGCTTGTGCTTATCGCTAATTTGAACTTCTCTTGGTATGGATCGCCACAGCGGAATCCCACAGAGAAACTTTTCAAAAAGCATCGCATGTTCGTATTCATTTTCTTTTTTTGTAGCCGCATAATGCAAAATATGTGCTGCCAGTTCTTTGTTTAACAGCTTATGATCATCATCCATCAAATCACAGTTTTTCAGCATTTCTTTTAAAAAGGGATGCAGAATGATGATCCCCGCATTTTGTACATAACAGGATTTGAAATCCGTATTCTCGTCCAAAAGATCTTCTTCCTCTTCCTCTCTGTCCGAAGGTATCGACGAGCTTTTGACGGGAATAATTTCAGACGGTACTGCTGGTACGTCTTCCCTGGCATAGATCGCTGCCGTTTGGTCCGTTTTAATTTGGATATTCTCTTGCTCTTCGTTTTTATTTACAAACTGATCGTTGATGGAATCGATTTCAACCACTGGCTCCGATATGTTTTCGTCAGGACTAGGGGCTTCGGTTTCATCAGGTTCCTTTTTTCCATAGTTTTTATCATCGTTTTTTCTATCGTTTTCCCAATTGTTTTTATCATTGCTTTTCTCTTTGTTTTTAGCAAGGGATGGAGTTGTAGCGGAATGGATTTCGATAGCTGCTTCGGATGCCATTTTCTCAGAATTCGATATTTCTTTTTCTTCCGATATTTCTTTTTGTTCCGGTTTTATTTTTCCCACAGCCTGCTCTTTATCTGTATTGGTTTTGGGTATGGATTTGTCTTTGATCGTACCCATTTCGATAGAAGATTCGGCGATGATTTCCGGAGCAACAGCTGGTTCTTTTTCTTTTTGAAGAGGAATTTCGATAGCCGGTGTTGTTGTATTTTCTTTGTTATTGGTGTCCGAATCGGTTTGTTTTTCCTCAGAAAGGGGAGCCTTTTTATCGTTTTTTGAAACCGTACCTTTTGCAATTGCTTTTTCCTTTTCAGCAATTAAAGAGTCGGTGTATTTTTGGATCAGTTCTTCTTCCTTAAAATCAGTTGAAAACAATGTTTTTATGCTCTGAATAAAAAGTTCAAAAGACAATTTTTGCGACACAAAAAGAGCCTGATTTTCTAAATAATAGGAGGTAAGAGCGCTATATTTTTGAGCGGTCCAGATTTCAAAAATCAATTGCCAGAACGAAGTTTTAAAAGGGTGTGACTGGCTATCGAGTATTTTGAAGAAACGGTTTTGTGAAAGCGTTTTCGGTTGCACGGCTGTACTTAAAAAAGCAGCGCCCAAAAGCACAATATCAGCATTTGAAAATTGATTAATAAGACGTTTTTGAACTTGTTTCTTACGAATTAACTGGCGAAATGGAACGCTGAAAACAGCCTTTTGAAAAGTACTGAAATCCTTTTTTTCAAAAAATACTTCCTCTTCTTTTTGAGTAACCCACCAGGGCATACTTCCGTTTTCTATAAAATAAAGCAGCGTTTTAATTTGTTTATCGTGTGCCGAAATCGTTGTCCATTCCGATTCCTTTTGAGGCTCTTTTTTAGCGGTGTTTTTGAACTCGTTTAGAGCCTTTTCTACCTCTTTTTCGACACGGTTTTTGATGTCGTTTTTCGTTTCAGTATCCGATAAAAAAGTGTCTTTTTTGTCGGTATCCGATTGAATGGAAATTTGCAGTTTTTCGATTTGAATGATTTGATCCTCAGTGTTTTCGATGAGGTTGAATTGTTTTTCTAAGAGCGGAAAGAGCTCATTTTGAAGGAACACAGCAAGATTATTTTTGATAGCATCAGCCGTCACCATTGACGGTGTGTCTATTTCTAAAAAAACTCTTTGGATGCTATGTGTATTTTTAGTCATTTTTTTACGATCGTATAATTTTTTTTTCTATCTTTGGTACTCCCGAGTGGGAATACTGGGCATCTGTTCTGTTGGTTTCTTGTGTTGGTTTCGTCTGGTGTAGCAGTACATCGTTTTATGTCGTCTCTTTCATTTGTTCTCAATCGTTCCCCGCCCCTTATAAGCTTCAGACTTGCTAGCTTTATTGGGTCTGAAGCTTATCTTTTTTTATTAAGGTATCTTGATAAAAATTCCTTCTGTTGGTTTCTGAAAATAAAACTCCGCCTTATACGCATACAGATTAATTACATTGGCCAATTGGCTTGCATTTATCAGTAATGGACTGGTGATGTGAATCATGTATTTGCTGACACGATCTTCGTTGTGTAATTTTTTTCTAAGATTCATGAATAAAACCACATCATCGTTGGTACTCCAGGAAATGGTTTTAAAGTAATTGCACATCGTACTGTTTACCCAGTTTCCGTTAGTCCAATCCCCTCCAATACTAATATCTGTAATTCTTCCGTTAACAGCACGGATGGCTTTTGCAATTTCGCGTAATTCCTGAGCCACACTTTTATCAGGAGTAGCGCTCGGAATATTTTCAAATTGCTCAAAATTGTCGATAAATCTGCGGTATCTGGACGTGATATCATGACGCATCAGACGTTTTCTCAGGATCTCCCATTTTCTCCAGTCTTCATCAAATCTTCCAAAGTTGTCATCATCCTTATTGATCGGATCGTAATTGTTGTGAATTTTGCGGTACACGTTTTGGTTGTGTGCATTAATGATCGAGCAGGTAATACCCGAGGCACGATAAATTCTGCCGTTTCGGGTAATCTCGGTTTCTGTAAATTTATAGACCGGACTCGTTAATTTTTGCGTTATATCCTGAACTTCAAATTCGAACTTGTCTTTGTCTAATTTCAGGATTTTAAGTTTCTTTTCTTCTTCAATAAAATCAAACAAAAGACCAGTAGGGAATTGAGTGTTGAGGGTTTCCATAACCACGTGAAGTCGGCGCAGAAACACCTCTTTCAAAGGAATTCTGACAATAACCGGAGCATTGATTAAGTTAACGCCATTGATACTGTATCTTCGAATATTGAGCACATAATGAGTAGGCATCGCTTTGATTTTGCTTGGGGTTCCTTTTAGGCTTCGCGATAAGTTGTTGATGTATTTTAGAGAACTGATCCACGGATACATACAGCCTATTATCGTACAACAGCCCAATCCGCTGTCCGGACTTATTTTTCCTTCAATGGCAAAATCGGTGATGAAGGTGGTTCCGGATTTGAGCAGTAACAAAGTCCCGCCTTTTTTGACACCGGCTTTGTGCTCAAACGAATAATTGGTGTTGAACAGGATCTTTAAATCGGCCGAATTTTCGGTAATATCCAGAATATAAAAGTCAAAATCAAGTCCGTATTCTATTCTTTTTGCGTTTAAAAAAGCTTTTACATCGTCGACACTGTCGTTGAGATAACCTTCTATTCTGTAAAAATCGTGATCGTCGGTACAATAGCCCAGCGGTGCTTTGATATAATCATTGTTGACCAGATTGGTGGTATGATAGCTGAAATTGGTTTGATGAATGTAAAGACTGCTTTTCTCAAAATCCCACGCATGTAATAAATTGTCGTCGACATTATAGTAATACGGTACCGATTTAGCACCCAATTTGCCCATGGCTTTTGAAGGCGTAATTTTAATGCTATTGGCCGTTATCTGGTAGTTGTCGAGAATACTTTTGAGCCTTCTGACCAAAGAGTCAAAATTGCTGAACGTTTTATTCTGATCTAAAATAGGGGCTTTGTAAAATTGATGTCGGTAATTTTTAAAACGACTATTTTCGGCTACAAGTCCTAGCAGCAAATGTTTAGGAAACGAATTGATGGGCGGATTACACTCCGATTTAAGCTGGAGAAACAGATCTTTCAGTTCTTTGTAAGTGGCCACCACATCTTTTAACAAATCGTATCGGTAATGAATATCAGGCGGAATATTGCCCGGGTCAATAGTAAGCAGCGCATTGATGCGGTTGAGAATTCCGGTTAGCGGGGTTCCATAACCAAAGGCCGAAAGTATGGTCGTTAAATTGGCATTTAAATCCGCCCGAAATGCATTGTCGTTGATCGCAGCGGTAAAAAGCTGTCGGATCTGATTGGCCGTTGAAGTGTTGTTGAAGGTTGGGATTACTTTTCTCACGCCCAATTCGTCCAGTGTACTGTATTTTTGAAAAAGATCATATTTGTTAAAAAGACTGTCTTTTTCCGGAGAACCGTTTTTACCAATAATAACATTGGCAGTAGCCTGGGTAACTAGCAATGCTCTTACATTAAAAATTTCTTCATGACCTTTGTTGGAACAATCGATTTCATCACACAAGGAGGCATCTTTGGTATAATTTTCCAGATAAAGTATAACCACATAATCTTTTAAATTAGCAAGACTGGACAATAGTAATTCACCATTTTCCAATGGAGCAGGGTTTTCTTTTGCAGGCAGTAATTCCCACATCGGCAAAATCACTTTGTTAGCGTCGGTAAAAGGAAGGTATTTGCCTTTGTCATTATCAAACAAACGATAGGATTTATACTCCATTTTAGGGAAATCAATCGTGAACAATTTTTGTTTGATAAGAATCGAGGTTGCGGTGTCTGTTTCTTTTTTTAATTTAATCAAATCACCGTCAGTAGTAATTCCCGTTCCCTGAGTGATGGTTACGGTCGTAAAGCCGGCATCGGCCGATACCTGAAAGCCACAAACAATTCCTGTACCGGTAAGAAATACTCTGTTCACTCGATTTTGGTCATCAAAATAATCGATAGTTTCGTTGAGCTGAAAGTGGGTTAACACCTGATCTGCTGCATAACTATGATAATGCCCTGTAATGGTGGAAAGTTTTGTTGCCATGACCTTGTATTTTTATATTGTTCCTAAATTTGTTCTTCCTAGTACTATTTTTCCTGAAATATTTTCTTCTTCATCGGTACAATTGTATAAGGTACCGGTAGGATAAATAGAGTTTAATTTGGTTAATGAGTTGATGAATTTCGGTAAAGCGCTTTGTTTGTCCTGCGTTTTATCCGTGAGGAAATTCTTGAAATCTTTTTCAAAATCGAGCAGGTCATTGTCTTTGGGGACGATTTGGTCTTTTCGATATCCGATCCAGCAGATTTTCCCCAAAATATGGGACGGAATTTCCTGCCGGATGACGTTCTCGGCAAAATTTCTAAAGTCGACATCTGCAAAACGATAGGTGTAGCCCGGTAAAACCACACTGATTTTAAAGGAGTACGGATTGGGAATACAACAGTCTTCCGAGCAATCGTCTACACATATCGGCATATAGTATTTTTGATCGATTGCTTCGTTCGGGTTGGGAACGAGCAGTATGTGTTCGATCAGAAAAATGCCTTCATCGCTGAATTCTTCCTTAAAGAAAGTCAGTAAGTCCAGCATGGCTGTTTTTACCGCTTCTAAAGTCTGGTGCAGCTTGTACTGGCGCGCAATGATCCGGTCCGGATTATCGAGATCATTCACCAGTTCCGGATTGATGATGTGAAACGAATATTTATGAGAATCGGATTCGATTACTTCAAAAGTGTTGATCACCGTATCTTTAAAAGCAATTCCGTTGTCTCTGTTTTCGAACAACGTTTCAAATGCAAGTACTATTTCTTTCTCGCTTGTTTCGTAAATCTTCAGGATGGACAGGTACATTTCTTTAATCGCGGTCGACTGACTCTCATAATCTTCGGTCGCGGTTAGTATGATTTTATTGGCGCTGTTTCTGATTCTCCATCTAAAAAGATCCGGAGCCACCCCCGGACTCGGGTCGTAAAGCTGAACAAACAAATTAGAGATGTTTTTTCGCTGGATTCCCCTTTTGCCGGTCACCGGATTTTTATCTCCTTTGATGCCCAACAAACCGGCGATTCGGTTTTCTAAGCCTGTCACATTAAATGTATTCCACAGATTAGAAACAGGCTGATTGAAATAGTTAAACCCGCTGGCACGCTGGCCGCTTATAGTATCGTAATTGATTAAAAAATCGGATTTGTTTTGCAGTACGATTTCATCAGAAGAAGCCCCATACAGGGATTTCATTAAAAAGGCATACTCTGCAAATCGCTCTGCAAATCGTGCGATAAGATGATCTTTGATCTGGTTTTGTCTTTTAACAGCATCGTCTAAATGACTAAAAAGAAACTCGTCCAGTTTTTTCTGACTTGAAGACTGGTATTTTGTGTTTACAATTTCATCAAAACCCGTCATATCCGAAATTTTCTGGGTAAAATAGGTATTCGGCAGCTCGTTGTGGATCGAAAGCAATTCTTTGATGTTGCTCAGGTGTTTGAAATAACTGGCCAGAATCTGATCAAAAAACAGCAGATATCCTTTGAGTTGTTTGGCTTTGGCTTTTCGCTCTACGCTGGCCGATTCTGACAGACCAACTTCGCCAATTCCATAGTTTTCAGGAAAATTATTGGTCACACTGGTGTAATAATCCGTTTCGGTAATTTTACCCTGAGGTATTTTTAATTCTTTGTTTTGAGACGCTTTTTTCTGCGCGTAAGCAAGATCTTCTTTTAAATCTGCCAAATATTGTCTGGCTTTTGTTTTATTAACCATAACGGGCAAAACACCTTTACTGAAGTTCAGGGTGCTTTTTTGGCAAAGACTTGGTTTTTTATTGGGCGGGACACAAATGTTCCAGACACTTCCTTCTTTTTCTATCGCTTCGCAATTGTTCAGAGAAATGTCTTTGATCACCGTCACCCCTTTGACATTCATAATGATTTGCATAATATCAGAAAGACGTACTTCGGTTTTTAATGCCGAATTTTCCAATTCCTGAGTATCAATAAATCCATTTTCCAGAAAAGGACCTTCAAAAATGGCATCACTTGTATAACCTTTCTCAAACATTTCGGCTAACGAATAGTATCGGATGCCCGGCGACAGGTATTTTTCGAGTTCTAAGGTAATGGTGGCATGAATGAATTCTTCGTTGGCTTCGGGGTCAATTTCAATTAAAGCACAAACGGCAATCGGATGAATGTCGACTTCCTGTACTTCTAAAAGATCTTCGCAAAGATTTCGGTTCTCATGAAATTTTTCGATGATCTGGTTTTTCAACAGCTTTTTCTTAGCCGGATCCTCTTCATCAAAATCAACCAATATGGTATAATAGCCTCTTATTTCGGTCTCTTTGATGAAAGTAGGCAAGGTGTCGTTAAAATCCTCTTTTTTAAGTGAAATTTTGCCTTCTTTGCAATTGACAAATATCTTTTTGGTTGCTTTTTGAAGCCAGCAATTTTTGATTTTTTGCGGATTGATATCAATTAAAATTTTGCGATAATCAAAAGCGGTAATGGCCTGTACAGGCAAAATTTGAGAAGCGGTAAAAAACTGTTCGTCAATTGGATTCGAGTTATTGCTCAACAGATCTTCGATGGGCAGATTGATTCTCATGCCCAAATCGGTAATCGCATAACAAAGCACTTCCAGAATCGTAATTCCGGGATCGTGCGTATTATAATCGGTCCAAAACTGGCTGCCCAATGATTCGATGTACTCGATTCCTTTTTTTCGAAGGAAGTCAAAACTCATGTCATCATTGGAACTGACGTTTTTCGGGATGCTGATATGTTGGTTTACATTTGACATTCTTCTGTTGTTTCTATGGTTTTAACCGTACATGTTTTGATGTCCGTGCTGATGAAATGACTTTTTGCCGAAACTAAAATCGATATCGGATTGGACGGAACGACAACTTTATCAGACATGGCTCCGTTTTTTAACAGCTTTACATCCTGCAGATAATCGACATACCCTAATTTTTCGATGTAATTAATGAGCAGACTCGAATGAATACTGACTCCAAAGGTGATGGGAACACTTTTGTCGAGTGCCCAGGGCGATAAAAATTTAATGATGTCGGTATTGAGTTCCTGCGAATAGAAATTTTCATCATAACCGGGTTTGAATTTTACCTTTAAATCCACCGTAACTTCTTCGTAATTTGGATTAATGACATAAGTGGTTACGTGCATGGAGTTCAGTTGATCGATATGATTTTTGACTTTGTTGAGCGTAGCGGTACTTACCCGGGGCTGGTAAATGTCAAACACGTTTTTGTTTACCGTATCGGGAATCACAACCAGCGTTACATTGCCGGGCGATTGGTACGATGTTTTATTGGCCTTATTGGGAATTTCGCTCGTGTGATTCAGGCATTTTACTTTGTACAATTCCGGAAACTTTTGCAGTATGATGTGCTCGTAATCCCACATGGTTACTGCCCGGTTTTTGTGTCGGAGACGTTCGCTGATTCGTCTGTAATACTCTTCGTTATTTTCTTCGGGTTTATGGTCAAAACTGTTATAAGGCTGTGTCACCGATTTTACATTGCTCAGTCTTTGCAGGAGTTTGGAAATGGTTCCGGCTTCTAATCCGGTTTTTAGATGTGCCAAATCATTGCCGTTGTTTTGAAATGTAGCCAAAACCGACTGCGAATGAATCCCGATCATCTTGCAGACCACGTCATATTTTTTATGCATTTTGGCTTTAAGCCAAATGTAATTTTTAGGAAGTCTGGTGTTGTTTTGGGTGGCTTCTTTGGGTAAATTGAATTTAAGAATTCCCGACTGCAACAAATTATCGGTTTCATTTAGCAGTATATCCGAATAGTTCAGAATACGCCATTGGTTATTACCCAGCACCGACCACTCTATTTTTTGTTTTGCGGTAAACGAAAGGGTCTGCGGATTTTCACTTCCTTCCAATACCTGAAACAACAGAGTAATTTGCTGCAATTCCTGTACGTTCTCCAAACCAATAAATAATTCTCCGCCCTTGCAGTAGGTAGGAAGCACATACGAATCTTTATTTTCGATATAGCTCAGACCTGCTCTCAGATAACCGTGTTCTTCGGCATATCCGAAAGGATGGATGTGGAATAATTTTGCTTCGTTTTCCTGGTAGATTTTTTCCAGCGTCTGTGTTCCCGAAGCGGTAAAACGGGTGATTTCAGCAGCCTTATAATTCAGAACAACACGTTCAACGAGCGGCGTGTAAGGCTCGTTGGGGAGCACAACATTTTTGTTTTCACTCGATAAAGCCAAAGCCAGTGTTTTGGCATACAGCTGATGCAGGAATGCAGTCGTTAAGGTTAGTTTTATCTGACCGTTTTTCTCGGTGATATAATTGGTATTGTTGATGCTGATACTGGTTTTAGTCGGACTCAGGTCTGTAAAAAACGAGGTTGGAGTATCGCGATTTTTCCAAATATTATTGGTTAAAACGGACAATTGATATTGAAAATAAGTCTTGTTTTCTACGAGTGCTTTGGTATCATTAAATTTAAATTTTTCTTCAGCCTGCTTGATTAAGACACTGTCTCTAAATTGATTGGTGCTGATGGTGTCTTTTGATGTTGTTTTGTAAGCGGCGTAATGTTTAACAAAATCATCCGGAAGGTTTTTCCAGAAAATATCAGCGCTGAGGTTCGTCCAGTTTTTAGTAAAGGCCTCTTTGTACCCGATGTGAAAATTTGAACCGATTACGGGCTGCGGTGAAAAAGGGAAAAACGGTTTTGCCGAATTGATACTGCCATAATCGTTTTCTAAAGCAGCATGCTGAATGTTCTGAACATCGATGTTGATCGTGATGTTTTCCAGTCTGTTTTGTGCCAGCGATTTGTACAGCTCATAGCCGTTGAGTGCCGCAGTATCGAGATAGAATTTTGCAACCGGTAAATCAGTGTCAAACTCTTCACCGTAAATTTTAGGGTTATATCCTGTAATGGGATCTGTGTTTTCATCCAATAGAAAAGCAATTTTCATGACTTTTCCATTAACAGCAGTAGTGTAAAATTCCCCTTCTCTTAGGAGTAACGATGGTACAATTTCAGGGACTTTAAACCATTTTTTGGCTGTGGTCAATTCAAGACTCAGGCAGTCTTTGATGCTGGCCACTGTTATCTCGCTGATGTTGTTCTGAAAAGTAAAAGTCAGCTGAACGTTGCGTTTTCCTTCGGCTAAAAGAAGAATAGGAGAGGCGATGGCAAAACCCAGCACGGCATTGGGTAATTCGGTTGAAAAACCGGGCGCTTTAGTATAACCAAAAGGCCACCATTGCGCGTTGCCCGGATCCGGAAATGCTTTGCCTAAACCGTCGTAAGAATTGGCGACCGGACTGGCGACTATTTTTTTTGAAGTAACATCGTTATAGACATTTTTTAGGGAAGCAACGACCGTTTTGTTGGCGATCAATTCGTTGTTTGATGTATAGATTCTGGTTTTTCCCGAAGCATCTTTACCACCGTCAAAACCGGTTTTAGCATCGATTTTTTCCTGAACCGCATTTTTAGCCAGTTCAAAAACAAGATAGACTTTATCGGGTGTAGCCGGCAGTTTGTCAATTTGTAAAACCTGATTGTAATAAAAATCAAGATGACGTTTCGTGAGGTTGTTGTATCTTTTTTTACTGTTTTCGAGCAGCATCAAAAAAGTAAGAAACAAGGTTAAATGCGGTGTAATAGCACAATCTTTTTTGCTTTCCTCAATCAGTTCGGTCAGTTCTTTTTTTATCCGATCCAGTCGTATTTGATTTTCTACAGACGGTTTTTGATTTCCATTCCATTTAAAAAAATCAAAAAAAGCTTTCCAGTCACTGGACGGTTTTTTGGGATTGGAGGTTTCGAAATAATTTACATATTCAGAAAAATTATAAGCAAACAAAACCCAATCGGTTAATTCAAAATCGTTAAGGCGAATGTTTTCAGGCTGTAACGCACTGATATAACGCTGCTTTTGGTCGCTGCCATTTGAAGCCAAAATACTCAATATCGTAGTACAATTACTCATCTTTTAACAATTTATAAATCGGTTCCTTCTTTTTTGTATAACGGGTAAACCATGTTTATTCTTGAATTGGTAGTTCGGACTCTGAAATCGATCAGCACCAGTAATTCACCGGTAAGATCATCTCCTTGTGTAATGTCAATTTGTTCCACATCAATTCTGGGTTCGTGATAGAGTATGGCTGTTCGAATCAGCTCGGAAACAAACGTCTTTAAAGTCTGAGTTAACGGACTAAACAAGAGCTCATCCATATTACAGCCGTATTTGGGCTGCATGATACGCTCGCCAATTTTAGTAGAAAGCAAAATCTCCAGGCTGCTTTTAATGTCGGTTTCATCCGTGAGCATTATAACTGCTTTGGCACTTTCTCTAAATTCGGGAGGAAAACTCCATCCTATACCTAAAAAATTTGATTCTGGTTCCATAATTACCCAATTAAAACGGTTGCTAATCCGGCTACTATTGTGCCGCCATGTGCGGTTGAATCGCCCATTCGTGCTGCGGGTTTACCACCAATTAAAACGGTTGCCGAACCTGCGAGAATGGTATCGGGCGGTCCGGTACAGGTAGCCATATCGCCTACACAGGCAGCTGGAACTCCGCCAATTAATACGGTTGGTGAACCGGCGGGTAAAATAGGTCCGCCCACATGCGGAACAGTTCCGGTAACCATTGGACAAACGTGCATATCTGTAATTCTGGCGGCTGGTGCTCCCATAATTTTAGTTCTGTTTCAGTTCAGTATTTTTTATTCTCTTTTTACACTTAGAAATCTATGTTTCTATGTGTTTAATTTTTTCTTAGTTAAACCCAACGGCTTAATTGATTTGCACGATACTTCCTTTTACGATAGCCACTGCGGCTGATGATAATTCTGCCCCTGCACTTCCTTCGGCCTTAAACTGCGCTTTGGCTTTTAAGGATACATTGGTACCTTCAATAGTGACATCTCCTGATGCCTTTATCTCAATGTTTCCGGCACTTTCCATTTTAATGCCCTTGCTGTCGATGGTGATCACATTCGAGTTCTCGTCTTCGATTACAATGACACCTTTGTCTTCGTCCAGCGTGATTTTTTTACCTGCTGGAGTTTCAATTCCAATAGATTTTTTGTCATCGTCAAACAGAACTTTCATCTCGCTTCGGGTTACAATTCCTTTTTGATGATTGTCGTCGGAAGCTTTTATCGGAGCGGGTTTGCCGCTACTGTGCAGCATGCCTAATACGATGGCATTGTTGGGATCTTCGTTTACAAATCCGATAATGACTTCATCTTCAATTTCGGGTCTGAAAAAAACACCTCTGTTTTCTCCGGCATCGGGACAGGCGACGCGGCACCAAATTCCCTGTTCTTCATTGTTGATGATTGGAATTTTTACTAAAATGCGGTCTTCGCCATTCGGGTCACCTTCCAATTGGGTGGTGATGCCAACATGCAGCCCTTTGATGGCCGGAATGATTCCGGAACCAGTAGGGGTATGAATGTCGTAGGTTTCAGAAAACCATTCGGGGTTGAGTCCAAATTGTGCATCGATGGTCCAGTTTCCTTCGCTCAGTTCGTGAAAAACTCCGGTGATATAAGCCTTTCCGTTAAATCGGTCGCCAACGCCTTCGAGTGTAATGATGGTGTTGGGTTTCGCGGCAGGGATCCCCTGAAATTTAACTCTTCCACGAATTTTGGAGAGTTGCTGAAACAATAATTTGGCATCGGCCCAATCCTGAAGTTCTGTTTCGGTAATCGTACCTCCATGACGCAATTCCAAATTTTCAAGCGCCATAATATCAGACAAATCAGAAACAGAAAGATTGCCGTTGAGGCTCACGCCCGGATCACTGGCTTCAATTTCTACTAGCTCCTGATTGGTATAATCCCAACTGTAAGAAGACACTTTGGCAAATTGATTTCGGGCATCTATTTCGGCGTCAAAATCAATTAAAGTAGCTCCAAAAGTAACCGTCTCCACAGACGATGCCGAAACGTCGGGTTTGCAGATCGTAATTTTTCCATTCTCCACAAAACAAAGCTTGCCATTGGCCTGTGCTCTCGAAACCATAAAATCCCAGTCGGAAGTATTGTACTGAACCAGTTCTTTATGACTGAAATTAGTGGCTTCGACCTCTTTTTCCAATCCGTATGCATCTATGATTTCTTCAAAGGCTTCGCTGTCTTTTACCTCATAAAAATACTTGCTCTTTCTTCCAATAGTAAGTTTTACGGCCTCGTCTTTGCATTCAACAATAAGCAAAGAAGCACTGTCTTTTATTTTGATCGAATGTTTGATGATGATTCCTTTGTAAATGGTTTCTTCATCATTGTGATAACCGGCATTTATTTCAATCTTTTTGCCAGGAATCAATAGGTCTTCATTGCTCAGTTTGAAATCTCTCGAAGCAGTTTCGCCGTCGGTCAGAACAATTTGTGCCATTGGAATCCGGTTCACCTCATTTTGCACCACAACGCTTTTTACCTGATAGGTTTTGGACAGTTCCTCTCCTTCAATTAAAATTTTCAGCGTTACTAAATCGGCGCTTTTACTGGTTTGTATGACTCCGCTATTGTTCATCAGGATTGTTTTTGTAAGGGTGGGAAAAATAGTTTTTGCCCGGTTTTTAATTTTCTGAAATTGACAATGTTATTGACTCTGGCGACTTCGAGATAATACTTGGAATCGCCATAAATCCGAAAGGACATCAGCGGCAGGGTGTCACCTTCTTTTACCGTTCGGTAATGGGTTAAATCGGGCGATTTATTATTTTCTCTTGCGGCTCTTAAATTATCTTCCACAAAACCCTGAAATTTTGCTTTTGCCACTGCTCTTATCGGAGTTCCGTCGGGTTTAAAAAGTTTAAACTCAATTTCCATTTCGGTCAGAGACCCTTTGAAAAGTAAGGTTCCCCACGAAATAATGAGGTAGTTGGGTTTGTGTTCGTCTCCGTTGTAATCCAGAATCACTTTTTTGAATTTCTCAATGTCGTTGATCACGCCGTTGTTAGAACTTTTGTAGCCGTTAATGACTCCGGTTCGGTCAAAAACAAAATCGAGATCCAGATTTTCGGGTAATTTTTTGTTGAACTTCGGAGAAACGGTGCTCGTTCCCGAAGCCTGAGTCGCATCGGTTTCAATTTTATAGTGATAGGTGTACTTCTCCGGATTCATAAGCGTAGAAAACTCACCACCGGAAACTTTGTTGTTAAATTCCGGATCACTATAAGCAACAACTTTTAGTTTTTCTAATTTTCCTGCCATGACTTAGCGTTCTTTTTTACGTTCGATGATTTTCAGTACTTGTTCAACGCATTCGGCTACTGCATCTCCATCCTTGCTTTTTGGAGCCGCTGGGGGAGCAGTTGATTTTGATCCTTCGTTCACGTTTATTTTAATGTGAAGCTCTTTTATTTCTATCGGCATGACTAGCTTTTAATTAAGGTGAAATAATTATAAGTAAGCTCAAAGGTTTCGACTACGAGCTTGCTTTCCTGAGCATTAAAATCTTCCACTGACCATTTTACGGGATAGGCATGAACCACATTCCAGGAGATCAGAGGCTGGTGTTTTTCGTTGAGTAATTTCACGGTCAGGTTAACGGGTTTGAACGTAAAGTTCTCGATCGCATCCTTGCACCAGTTGATGACAACAGAATCAATCAGTATTCCTCTCTTTAAAGTCAGGTTTGGATATTTTGTCTTTACAGGGAGTTTGTGCTTGAACCTATTTTCTCCACCTTCGGCAATCTCTTCGGTTTCAATGTCAACAGACAAACCGGAAACCGATTGAAACTGATGGTCTTTCTCCTTGGAGCCAAGACCTTCAAATTCAACCAAAAAGTGAAAACCGACGGGTGGATAATAGTTAGACATGATTAGTCATTTTGGATGGATAAACCTTCGTGAACCAGTTCCATAGATTCGATGGCGACTTCGTTTCCGTCTGCTTTTAAATCAGTCGACTGAATTTTGGTTGGCCATGCATTTTTTACTTTCCAGGTAATTACGGGATTGTGCTCTTCGTTGAGCAGTTTAATCGTAATATCTCTTCGTTCTATGGTATTTAGTTTTACCGTGTTCCACCAGGCATAGTACTCATTGTCACTGGCAAAGGTTCCCCTTTTCAAGGTGATGTTGGTGAACTTTTGCATGCCGGGCATCTTAATTTTACTGTACTCGGGACTTGCTCCCTGACGGTATTCAATGACTTCAGTTTCTACATCTAATCCCGAAACTTCTGTAAATCCTATTTTTGTTCCACCCCAGTCAACTGAGAAATGAAACTTTGGTAGCGGATAGCTCATGATTTATATTTTTTTAATGTTGATATTTATTTAGTTAAGATTCCTGCATTTTGTGAGAGAAGCGCAGAATAATGAATTCCGCCGGACGTACTACTGCCATTCCGATTTCGACGATCATTCGACCTTCAAGTATATCGATGGCCGACATGGTTTGTCCGATTCCGACTCTGACATAAAAGGCCTGTTCGGGTTTGGCTCCGGCCAAGGCTCCGGCTCTCCATTGCAGAATAAGGAAGTTTTCGATCATGGCTCTCACCCTGATCCAGGTATTGGCGTCGTTAGGCTCAAATACAAACTGTTCGGTTGCTTTTTTGATGGATTCTTCGGCCATGTTAAAGAAACGTCTAACAGGAACATAACGCCATTCGTTGTCGTTGCCGGCCAATGTTCTGGATCCCCACACTAAAGTTCCTTTTCCGGTAAAACTTCTGATGGCGTTGATCGATTTACCTGCAACGGTATCCACATTCAGATTGTCCTGAATATTGTTGGTGATTTTAACGGTTGGTTTTATAACATAGTTCAGACTCACATTTGCAGGAGCTTTCCATACGCCACGGTCGCTATCTACTCGGGCATAAACCCCGGCAATAGCAGCACTTGGAGGAAGCGTTATAGGAAGGTTGTAAATTTCGGTAAGAATCTTATTAAAAGTAGCGTTGTCAATCGCTTCCAGAGTGCTTAGTTTTCTTCCGTTTAAGGCTCCATTGTTTAAATCTATTGAACTACCACTGTTAATAGCTGTTATAAGATTTGAAAGATCGCTACCAATGGTAGAAAGATTGTTGACAAGACCTGTAATTCCGGTTTGAGTGTTCAGCTCAGTATAGGTTACCAGTTTTTTTAATTCTTTGTCAAAACTTATAGTGTCAGTTTGTATAATTTTAAGCAGTTTGGCATCTGTGTTCTCATCCTGTATTTTTTTCTTTAACGTTTTTAAGTTTTTATAGACAGAATCGATTTTGCCGGGAGCAGTAAAATTTAAATTAAATGTACCTAAAAGGCCTGAGATTGAACTTGCAATGCCCGGATCTTCATCGGATACGGTGCTGATAGCTGCATTTGCTTCATCGTTTACGGCATCTTTTAAAAGGGTTAATTTTTCTAAAGCGGTCAGTAAAGGAGTTAGATTGTTTAAGAAAGCTGTTTTTTTGGCAGGATTACTCGCAAAGCTAACACCTAAATTAAAGCCGGTCGCATTGTTACTGTACATCTGCAAAAACATATTACTGATGAGTCCGGCAATATTTCCGGGAACAGGTACATTAACCAATGTGGTTACGATAGCATTAACCCCCGAAATTGGATCTTGAATAGGAACCAGTCCGGCAGCAATTTGATCGTAGGCTTTTGCGGTGTAAGAATAGTGTTTTAAGACAATCTTTTTGGCATCAAAAGCATAATCCAGTATGGTTTCTAAGTGCGGATAATAAACGGCTCCGTACTTGATCGTGTCTTTTTCAGAGCTAATTTTTGCTCTCAAATCGTCTATATTGGTATCTGTCGGACTTGTTTCGTCGTAATTTAAAGTATCGATTAGGGTAAAACGGTCCTGAAGATTTTTGCACTGTGTTAAGGCATTGTTGTACAATCCGTAGAAATCAGTAATCGTTATCGAAGACACCCTTGTAGCGTCCGGAAACAGAATTAGTGTTGGTTCGTCTACCTTTTCTAACTCCAGTAATCCGTTATTCAAAGCAGTACTGTTGTTGATTGCGGACACTGGACTGTCAAGGTCATCTAAATCATTCCCATAACGGCCTACCGAAACGATATAACACGGACCACCTCCATTTGCAAAGAACAGCTGTAAAGAATAATACATCAAAAAAGGCTGTTTTGAAGTAGGCTGATCTACAATAATAGATCTGGTCTCGCCTTTATCAGTTGAGACATCATTAATGGTAACACTAATGGTTGTCTCTGGTTTTGCAAAGCCGAAAAAGCGTTCGTATTCTAAAAGAGATGTTATTCTTGTGGGTTTCATTTTCAAATCTCCATTAATCTTGTTCGTAGCCTTTTCAGTATAGCCAATAAAAGCGGGAATTGCTGTTTCTACCTGGGCAACGGAAGGAGGAAATTTCACGATTTCCTCAACATATACCCCGGTGTTTTGTAAGTTGTTGCCATGATTAATTGTTTTTAATTATTAAATAAATATTTCAGAATAGTAAGCACCATTGTCTTTTGTTATTGATTTTACAGAGGGATTAGGATAGCTGCTGCTGGCCGGTTGTGGCACCAAAAAATCGGTAGCCGGGTCAATTTCAACAAAACCGGAGCGTGTTAAGGGTTTTGTTGTTTTGGTTTCAATTGCGGTGGCAGCTTTGCGGTTGATGTACCTCCAAAGTGTTTTTCGATTGTTAAAATGAATTTTAAAATGGGGAGTTAGCATTTCGCCCAAATCGTTTATAATATTTTCTGAACTGTTATCGCCCTGAAACGTGAGTGAAAGAATCCCAAATACATCTTGTTTTTCTGAGGGCTGGAGGGTCGAAATTAGATCTGCACTGGTTTCTTCTGATACTAAATAAGCATCGGATATTATTTTGTTGTCGTCTATTTTTGGAAGATATTCGAAGGTAAGCGGTTCTTTTGGAGGCCTTACATTGCTGAACAGGAATATTTGGTTGAGTGCAAAATCTAAATTGGTATAATTTTCAAATTGATAGTCGTTGATCGTGATTAAAAAATTCAGGCTCAGATCGGCAGGGACTTTTATAAACGGATCTATTTTAACCGGTTCATCCGTTTCTTTCACTTTGATATAAACCCGGAACCCTGTTTTGGTTTTTTTGAATACCATTTTAAAGTTCTTAAAGATGGTATGGGTTTCCTGAGTAGGAGTTAGGGCTATAAAAGCGTCTGTTCTGAATTTTTGCAGCATTTTGTCTTTATCATCATCCGACATACTTTCAAAAATATCCTCACCGCTATCCAGAAAATAATTGTGAAAAAGCGTTACTTCAAATAACAGTCCATATGTAAGATCAAAACTCATGATTGCTCTATTCGTTTGGTTATACCTTTGACCTTACTGATAAGCTGTCCTTCACCCTGTGCAATATTGCGTTCAATTTGTATCATGCTCACTTTGTACAAAGCCGATGGAAGCTGTTTGCCGCCCAATGTCCCCCAGATATAGTTCAACTCTTCAAAAGTGGGGGTATAAAGTTCAATTGTAAATCTGAAATTCTCAATATTGGTCATGGCCACATTATTTCGGTTGTAAATGGTATTGGCTTGTGTAAAAAGTTTTTTCCCCTGAAAAAAGGCTATGATTTTTGAAATATCGTTTAGTGAATTGATGTAAATGTTTCGATTGGCGCTAAAAAGTAAATACAGGTTTAAATTGATGACACTGTTTTTATAAATGGTCCTGTCGTTTTCGATCCTGTGATTGGGAAAGTTTTTTAAAGTAGCCTCTTCGTCTAAATTGATGAGGGTAAGTGCCACTTTATCTTCTAAATTCCCCGATACGGTTTCGTTTTGTGACTCTAAAAAAGCAATGTTTTCAGCCACAACCGTTTTCTCCAGCCCGATTTCATCGAGATAGTTGTTTACTTGTTCTGCAATTATTTGAATAACTTCAAAGATCATCTTCCGGTAAAGTTTTAACATTATGCATTATGACTAATTTGATCGTCTATTGCCAAAACATTCGTTAAGAAAGGGCAATTCAAATCTCTGCCTTTTTGAAAGCAGCATGGATGTTTTTGGCTTTTTTTCGTGATATCCCGCTTGTAGTAAAACTGTATAAATAGGCTAAAAAGAGGTAGTTCTGAGGCGCAGATTGTAAGGCAAAAAGAAGTATTTCCAGGCTTAAATTTAAACTTGTAATAAAAACTAGAGCTTATAGAAGAACTAAGTTAGAAAAACATTAGGATATCAAAACACCGTAAAAATACCTTTTTTTTAATAACTTCTTATCATGTAAATATTTGATAATCAATTAGTTAATTGTTTTTGTGAATTTTGAATTTATTTTTATCGAAAAAGAAAACGTCAGAATTTCTCTATACTATTAAAATTCAGGGGAAGAAAAATCAAAAAAACTTGTTTTTTAAAGTCTATTTAATTGTTTTCCAGTGTAGTATGTTTTTGTAAAAGAATAGCGAACAAGTTTTTAACCTCCAAAAGCATAAGAATATTCGCAATTGTGCGATTCGGTGAGGATCTAACGTACAAAAAAACATCTCATGCGGTTATTTGGGTTTCTTATGGATAAAAATTCGGCACTCATACCTTTTTTTTAATTTAAATTCTTACAGACTGGTAATTTTATATAGAAATAATAAGCGGAGATAGCTTTAAAAAATCAAAGTGAAGACCGCTACTGCCAAAAACAAAAACAACTCCTAATTTAGAACTACAAAAAATGAAACCTACAAAAGATTTTACAGTTGCAGACTATCTGCTCACCCGACTCAAACAATTAAATGTTACCGAGGTCTTTCAGATTCCGGGCGACTACGTAAAACATTTTACACAGGCTCTGGAAGACTTTGATGGAATTAAAACCATTGGAACTTCAAACGAATTGGATGCTTCATATGCGGCAGATGCCTACGCACGTACCCGTGGTCTGGGAGCAGTATCTTTACAGTATGGTGTAAGTACTTATAGTGCCTTAAATGCTATTGCCGGAGCTTATGTAGAGCGCAGCCCTGTGGTTGTAATCAGTGCTACACCCGGAGCAGATGCAAGGCAGATTGGGAGCATGTACAACGTGCTTTACCATCATTCGACAGGTAATCTCAATGCCGATCAGGAAATTTTTGAAAGAGTAACGGTTGCGGCCGAAACCCTGAGCAGTTCGGTAGATGCACCTGAAAAAATTGATCAATTAATTATTGCGGCGCTTACACATCAGCGTCCTGTATATATTGCCTGTTATAAAGAGGTGTGGGGCGAACCTTGTCCTAAACCTTCCGCTAAAAAACTGGAGCCTCAAATCATAAAAAGTGAAGCAGCGGAACTTGAAAATGCTGTTGCTCAGGCCTGGAGTCAGATTAGTAAATCAAAAACGCCTTTGATTTTTGCGGGAGTAGAGCTTTTGCGACATAACTTAACAAAACAGTTAGAAGAACTTATTAAAGCGAGTGGTATGTTGTACACCACAACATCACTTGGGAAAACGGTTCTCGACGAAAAAGGAGATAAATTCATAGGTACCTATTCCGATCAGGCTTCTATACCCGAAGTCATAAAACTGGTTGAAGCTTCAGACTGTATTTTGTCTTTAGGGACTATTATCACCGACGATTATTTGTGGCTGGTAGAAAATAAATTTTCAGACATGATTCAGGCGACCACTCAGGAAATGCGGGTGGGGTATTTTACGTACACCGGTGTAACGCTGAAAGACTTTATCGAAGCTTTAACAGCACGCTTTAAAAAAGCAGCAGGATATCCTTTGAAAACAGTAGCTCCGGCTCAGCCAAAATTCCCAGAGCCATGGCGATCCAACTCAGATCCTAAGTACGATAAAACGCCTGAAGTAATAACGTTCAACCGCTTTTTTGAACGTGCAACATTTTTTCTGGAAAAACAGAAAATGCTGGACGATATTGTGATGACTTTTGGCGTAAGTACCTCCATGTACGTCGCCACCAATATTTACGGACTATCTAAAAATGCCTATATCTCCTCGGCAGCCTGGCAGTGTATTGGTTTTGAAACCGGTGCGGCTTCAGGTGCTCAGCTGGGAAGCGGTAAACAGGCCTGGACGGTAGCCGGAGATGGTGGTTTTATGATGATTGCACAATCACTTTCTACCTTGGTGAGATACAACATCAACTCCGTCATTTTTGTCATGAGCAATGGCGTATATGCGATAGAGCAGGTATACGTAGACATAGATTCGTTTAAAGCAGGCCCGACTCATAAGTTTGACGAATTTGATATTCTGCCAAAATGGGACTATCAGGCACTTGCCAAAGCCTTTGGAGCCAATAGTTATCGTGCTGAAACTGTTGCAGAATTAGACGAAGTCCTGTCAAAACTTAAGAAAAAAACAAATCTTCCAACTCTGGTAGAAATTATAATTCCTCAAAAAGATCTGGCCCAGCAAATGGAAAGACTGGGCACTGAATAAAACCACTACTAAAAACAAATAAAAAAATTAAAATATACGATCATGAGCAAAAAAACGTACTCTATTTTTGGAGCCGGTGCGGCCGGACTCTATACAGCGTGGCGATTACTGGATGGGAAATCCAAACGCGAAAAAAATGAAAAAATGCTGGTTAAAGGCGATGTATTAGAACTCTATGACTGGGGAAAATATGATTTTTCTAAAAAAAATCCGGGAACCAGAGAGGCGGGAGCACGCGTTTGTACGTGGCATTATAAAGACAACAAAGACAATTCGTATCTGGAATTGGGCGGTATGCGATATTCATATTGGGACGGCACTCCACAAGGAGCAGGACACCGATTGGTCACTAAAACAATAGAAGAACTGGATTTAAAGAAAGATTCAGTTGAATTTAACGAATCTGCTGATCCTTTAATGTCTTTGCGTACTAAAAACATGTATGTTTCAGATGTTAATTCAAATCAGCCGGCTCCTTATTTTACTAATAATTATGGTGAAGATGCTCCACCGGATGATGGATTCACCACCATACAATCGGTAGCAATCACAGCAACATCAGGTCCTGTTACCCGTAGAGAATGGTGTAAGTTTTATGAGAATGGAAAGATCAATATCGACATGCCTGACACTTCAATCTTTCAGAAAGGAGACTTACTAAAGGATATTGGATATTGGAATCTTGCTTATGACAGACTTGGACAAGAAGGATTTGGCTATCTGGCAGATGGTAACGGCTATAGCTCCAATGTAGTAAATAGTCATAGTGCCCAGTCGTTTAATGTTAATGACGAGTTTACGCCGGGAACCGAATATAAAACGCTGATAAAAGGATACTCCAGCTTATTTGTTGCCTTATTTGATGAAGTCGAAAAACTGGCCAAACAAAAAGGAATTACGCTGAATTATTTTCCGAATACCCGATTACGCTCGATTTTGCATACCAAGGCAGGGATTCGTTTTACTACTGCAAAACGCGAAACTCCTGATAAACTTGCCGAAAGTAAAATATGTGATGCTGCATTTCTTGCCATGCCTCGCGCATCTATTGAACTGGTAGCTCAGGCAACACGTTATACAGATGATGAAGGTCAGGACATATTAAACCACGAAGAAGTACAGCTCTATCTGGAATCTGTAATTATGGAACCTTCCTACAAAATAGGGATGTTTTTCACGACACCATGGTGGAGAACAACCGAAGCCGGAAGCCCGACTTATCCTGCCAAACTAACCAGTTATTTTTTAACGCAGGAAGGAATTGCTAAACTGAAAAAAGAAAAATTTCCTTCTAATTATCTGAAAGCAATTGAATCAGCAAAAAATCCGGTTATTATCGCGACATCGTTTAACGATAAGGCCAGTTTTATTGCTGCGGTAGAAAATGCAATTCAGGAACGCCTGACTTTTAAAGAAGAAAAGCAAATTTCAGCAATAGCCGAATTGGATACTATTGGCCCAAGTATTACCGATATGCCAATCCGACAAGTGGTATATTTTGGTGATAACGCCATCAATCAAAAAGGGGAAAAAGTATATGGTATTTTGGCCAGTTATGATGACATTCAATACACCACATTCTGGAAAGCTTTAGAACTTGGTCCACATGGAACACGTGAAATTCCGGAGTCCAGAGATTGTCAGACGCTCGAAGGGCCTCGTTTAGCCACTCCGGTAATGGTCAAAATGCTTCGTTCGCAACTTGCAGCATTACATTTTGGACCACAAGCCGATTATTCGGCAGTGCCGGAACCTCTGGAAACAAGGTATATGGACTGGTCACTTCCTCCATTTAATGCCGGATATCACGCCTATAAATCACACTATAATTTAGGGGATGTACAAAGAAAAATTAGAAAACCGTCACAGTTAGTGCCAAAAGCAGATTGTGATATTTTTATCGTTGGTGAAACCTATTCTAATGATCAGGCTTGGGTAGAAGGAGCTTTCTGTACCGCCGAGTCGGTTCTGAATGACTTCTTTGGTATCGAGCCAATTATAGATGAAAAATACTATCCATTCATTAGTCCGGAATAAAAGTGTTTTAATGATTTGAAATTTATGTTTTCGAATCAGGAACAAAAAGGATTAAAGAAAGTAATACAACAGGCCATTATGTTGGAGTTTGCGCTCCAACATAATGGCCTGTTTTTTTAGCGATAAACTGCAATTAAAGCAGTGTTACGAATGAAATATAAAATCCGCATTAATCCGCGTTTTTGCCCTGGCGAATTTGTTCAATCCGCGTACAATCCCAAGCTTTTATCTATTTTGCAATCAGCTTAAGAACAAATTCCATTTGTGTATCCTTATGTTGAAAGAAATCCTCTAAAGTAGGCCAAACTTCGTAATCAGGCATAGTACCGTGGCCTTCCGGCTGATTCTCTTTTTTAGGAGCATCCTGTACGACATTGACAATAGAAAATTGTGTTTTTACTTTTGAGTTGGGAAGTTCATAAACTAGTGGTGAATGTCCATTGTGTACATAGTAACCTCCAACGGTTTCCACACCCACGATGGTAACATTATCCACAAAACCTTTTACCAGAGAGGCAAAATGAGAAGCAGCTGATGCCACATTTTCATTAATCAAAAGATAAAGCTTGCCTTTAAAGAGCGGTGATTTAGGATGATAAATCGGATTGTATTTTTGATTCTGAATACTTATTTTGTTTTCGAAAACCGGATACAGTGACTTTAGGTATTCTTTTCCCGCTTTTAGAGCAGTACTATCCATTCGTTCTGAAGTTGAGGTACCCCAAAAATACTTTTCGAGAGGTAAAACAGAAGGATCGAAGATGATGGTAGCCTTTTCATTTTCTTTGAAGGATTTATTGGTAAGATACATCACAGGCTGTTCAAACATAGGGTCACTACCACCCGGATTATTTCTAACA
Organism: Flavobacterium sp. N502536; assembly: GCF_025947345.1. NCBI lineage: Bacteria > Pseudomonadati > Bacteroidota > Flavobacteriia > Flavobacteriales > Flavobacteriaceae > Flavobacterium > Flavobacterium sp. N502536. The sequence continues at coordinate 2,820,007 of NZ_CP110011.1, forward strand.
TCAATAATTAGATTAGCAACCTTGTTTTTGTCCAATTCTGCAAAAACGCTATCCAAAAATCGGACATACGGTTTAAACTTAGGATCGTCTGATCCGTAGGCCATACCAAAAAATCTTAGATTCAACAAACCTACAGTCGGGTTAAGCATACGAAAGCTATAAGGAGACTGCTTTTTATAATCTAGTAAATCAGTAACCGGAGCACTAAATCTATTTTTAAGGTTGGCTGTTCTTTCCTTCAGCGTTACTGCACGAAGCACTGTCTTTTGAAGAGACTCCGATTTTGGCGCGCTGTATTCTACAATAAATTCATCACAAAGACCGTATTCGAGCAGGTAGTTTAATCCAAACGATTTATTTACACTGGCCGATAATTTTTGGGTAACATGATGACCGTCTGTTGTATAATATTTGTAGAAAGAGCGCATTAATTGTGCGTCATTTATTCCGTTTATACTTTTTATTCTCGAGCCGGGAGGTATATCCGATGATTGACCGTCAAAAATAATTTGTCCGTTAATATAGACCAGAGGAAAAGGGAAAAATGATTTTTGTCTGTTCAGAAAATTGATTAAACTGAGATCAGGAATGGTGTAATTGTGTAAACTTCCTTCATAATCGGACAAACGAAGCATTATTTTGTAAAACTCGATAGTGCTCATAGGTTTTTTAATACTTTTAATGGCACTATTGTAAATACTGTCTACTTGTTTTTTAGAGCGGTATTGGTATAAACCGGAATTTGCTTTTTCATTTATGGCAAGGAGCGTTTTAAGATCCTCCTGCATTTGTTTTTGCGAAAGCATTTTATTGTACAACATTAAACTATCCTTCATGGTCTTATTAGAGCTTTGCGCCTGAATGGTACAGGAGAAGGAAAACAGCAATAAGAGAAGAAAGACAGACAGCAGTTTTTTAGGATTCACAAATGCATTTGTTATTCGTAAGCAAATCTGGTGAGTAATAGAGGTAGGGGACATGTTTTTGGTAGTTTTTTAGTTTTGATGGTTAAAGTAGCTATGCCAGCTGCTGTTTGATGTTTTTGGTATTTAGAAAAAAGAGTAATTGGTCTACTTTTTTAGAATTTTCTCCAAAGTCTATCAAATTATTAAAATCGATTATTAAGGACTCGCCGTTATTAAAATATATTTTTAACCGGTCAGCGCCACGGCCATTAAAAAACTTCCAGTTTTTAATTTCAGATAAAAGAATAACCTGATTTTCTATTTTAGTATAGATTGGTTTTTTATCCCACTCCAATGTAAGCGTGTCTTTGTCGTTGTTAAAATCAATAATTAAGGTACCGGTGAATATGTATATTAAATAGATGAAGAAAATAAAATGAGAAAATAAGAGGATAAGATAGTGTGCTTTAAGTCCTATAATGGCCCAGAAAAATGCTTGAAGCGGGATAGAAATTAAATAAGCGATTACCATAAAGGTAACATTTAAGGTTTTAATTTTCATGGTTTAAAATTTGATGCTTTTGCGGGTGTCAGTCTTTAAAAAAATCGTTACTTTTTATTTTTCGAATATACTGATATATCACGGAAATTCCTTTCAAATCAGATGTTTTTTATCAAATTTAAAGGATAGGAGGAATGGTATTAATTTTCATAGGAAATTAATTGAAAGCGATTTTTAAAATTTAAATAATTCGATACAATTACTTTACAGGATATGATTTGTTTTTCGGGAATGAAAAATCAAGTTTAAGAAGTTTTGTGTTGATTCCTGAAATGCTCCAGACGATTTACGTTCTAAAACAAAAAAGCCTCAGATTACTCTGAAGCTTTGTTTTTAGTAGCCCGTAGCGGAATCGAACCGCTCTTACATGGATGAAAACCATGCGTCCTAACCGATAGACGAACGGGCCTGCTTGTTCGTTGCGGGTGCAAAAGTGCAACTATTTTTAGAATACACAATGGAAATTTTGAAAAATTTTTTCAGGGTTATTTTGAAAACAGCAGCTTTAGAAACAAGTAATCACAAACGGTAAAAATTTACCGAAGATGTATTTGTTTGATTAATAATTGGTTGTTTTGTCAGTAAAAAACGAGAAATAAGATTTTTCTTTTCTTTTGTTGAGATGATGCCTTTCAAAAAAAAGGAGAATTATTTTTAGGATTATTTGTTTTGAGAGAAAATACATATGGTTTTATTGCTGTATTTACATAGTTTTTTCCCTGAACATTTGTGTGTATATTTGATATCGGTGTTTTAAATTAAGCATTCGTGCTTCTAACTCCACAATTACAAACAAAAATACGGTGTCCCACTTCAGAGAAAACGACCTTATGTACATTGAGCAAATAATAGAAACTATAAGTACCACCTACGTTACGTTAACAGACGAGTGTAAAGTAGATCTTAAAAAAGGATCAAAGATCTTGACACTTGACAAAGACACTATCCTTGTAAAAGAAGGTCAATTTGCAGATAAACTTTATTTTATAATTAATGGCAGTGCCAGAGCTTATTATACCAAAAATGGTAAGGATATTACAGATTGGTTTGCATTTGAGGGTGATTTTGTAAGTGCCATTGATAGCTTTTTCCGAGGCGGTTCAACGATATACAATATCGAATTGCTTGAACCCACAACTTTGTTGCAAATTTCAAGAGAAACAGTATTGGCATTGAGCGACAAACATCATTGTTTTGAGAAATTAGGAGGAATTGCAGTAACCAAAACAATGCTTAAATTGCGGGAAAGAGTTGTTTCGATACAATTTGAGAGTGCTTTGCAGAAATATAAAAGTCTATTAGATACGCGCCCGGATATTATTCAACGCGTACAATTAACACATATTGCTTCCTACATTGGCGTTACCCTTGAAACTTTGAGCCGGATTCGCAATCCAAAATACCGAATTTGATTTAGATCAAATGGATTTTGAATAAGTTGATTGAACTTTGCAGAAATCAAATGAGATGATACGAATTCATTATATTTCAGGGCTAACCATTACCGTTTTTATTGGACTACACCTATTCAATCATTTTTGCAACATTTTTGGTGTGGCGACCCACATTGCGGTAATGAATACTTTACGATTGTTTTATCGCAATACTTTTATTGAGACGATTTTATTAGTTGCAGTTCTTGTTCAAATTGTATCAGGAATTAATCTTTTTAAGAAAAGCAGAAAAATAGCAACATCTCATTTTGAGAAACTACATATTTGGACGGGACTTTACCTGGCTTTTTTTCTAATTGTTCATGTGAGTGCTGTTTTCATCGCTCGCCTTTTTTTATATCTCGATACCAATTTTTATTTTGGCGTGGCAGGCCTTAATACCTTTCCTTTTTATTGGTTTTTTGTTCCGTATTACGGGCTTGCAATTCTTTCTTTCTTCGGGCACATTGCTTCGGTTCATAACAAAAAAATGGAAAACAATATTCTCAGTTTAACACCAGAGCAACAAGCAGAATCAATTCTTATATTCGGATTTGTCTTAACTATCATCCTATTTTATGGACTAACGAACCATTTTAATGGAGTAACATTGCCACATGAATATAAAATAATAATAGATAAAATAAAGAACGTATGATTAACAGGAGAAATACCTATTGAGTATTTGCTGGAATAATCAATTTGTTTAGGAGTCAAAAAAAAACAGAATTATGCTAAAACTAGGAGGATATATTAATATTGTAATTGCAATCGGGCACATGCTTGGATTAATTTGGGCTGACCAGATGTTTGAAATTACGGGAATTGGAAAAGAAATGGAAACACTTGCTCAAAAGCACAGTACTTTGCCTTATTTGCTGACAATTATTGTGGCTATTGTGTTTTTCATTTTTGGCCTTTACGGCCTTTCGGCAGCTAATAAGTTTAGAAACTTGCCATTTCTTAAAACGGTTATCTTTTTAATTGCCGGAATATATTTGCTGCGTGGAGCTGGAGAATTAATTGCCGATACAATACAGGGAACAAACTCAATATCTGAAACAATATATTCTTTAGTGGCTACAATAATCGGGCTTTTGTTTTTAATTGGCGGGTTGCAAAAATGGAGAGAGGAAAACAACATTTTGTTATGAAAGTAATCAATGTACATACAAGAATAATTAATCAGCCTAAACACAAAATTGAAGAATTGTTCAGAACCTTATCGTCTGGAAACGACATGATGCTGGCAACAGACAAATGGCCGCCGATGCGATTAGACAACGGACTAAGTGTGGGTTCAAAAGGAGGACACGGCTCCATAAAATATACCGTTATGGATTATAAGCCGGGCCATTATATTCAATTTCAATTTACAGAACCAAGAGGGTTTAATGGATTTCATAAGTTTGAAATTACGGAATTAGATGTTCATGTAACCGAGTTGAAACATTCTATTGATATGAATACAATAGGTTTGGCGACCTTAAAATGGGTGTTTGCAATTCGTTGGCTGCACGATTCTTATATTGAAGATGCATTTGACAAAGTCGAAAACCATTTTACACAGGAAAAGAAAAACAGTAGATGGACCATTTGGATAAGGTTTTTAAGAAGAATTTTTAAGCCCAAAAAGAGATAAATTCCTGAAAATTCTATCCCATTCTCAGAAGAGTTCCTGATGAAAAGCAGTATGTTTTTTTTGGAATTTTTATAAATTAAAGGCAAAATCATTCTTTATTTCTTCCATAACAAAAGAACTCTGCACATTTGAAATCCCTTTGATTACCGATAACTTATCGATCACAAACTTTTGATATTCGTTCATGTCGTTAACAGCTACTTTTAGCAAAAAATCATAATTCCCAGACACGTGAAAACAACCCATTATTTCGGGTAATGCCAGAATGTGCTGTTTAAAATCATCTATCAATTCGCGTGAGTGCACCGCCAAAGTAACCTGACAATACACACTGATTGATTTTCCAATTTTGGTAGCATCCAGCAAAGCAACATAATTTTTGATGTACTGCTTTTGTTCCAGTTTCTTGATTCTCTCAAAGGTAGGAGAAACAGATAATCCTATTTTTTCGGCAATTTCCTTTGTATTTTGTTTCGAATCTTGCTGTAAAAGCATCAATATTTTTTTATCTATGGCATCCATCTCAGAATAATTATATGGTTTCAGAAAAAATAAATAGTAAATTCAATATTAAAAAACTTAAATATTTGTCAAATGTAGAATTATATTTCGAGTATTGTTGTTAATGTAGAATATTAAACTATTAAAAGTACATTTACTAAAAAAATAAATGTTATGACACCTATCTCAGAATCACTATCCATAGAAGACAATCAACGTTTGTTTGATTTGAACCAATACATCGAAAATGCCAGAGATAATTTCTTAGGTTATCCGGTATCCAAAGATTTTGATTATTCGGAAATCAGTCATTTTTTAAAATATCCGATCAATAACCTTGGAGATCCTTTTGAAGATTGTACCTACAAAGTGCAGACACACGAACTGGAAAGAGAAGTGGTTGGTTTTTTTGCCAAATTATTCCGCGCCAATCCAAAAGATTATTGGGGGTATGTAACCAATGGTGGTTCTGAAAGTAATTTATACGGACTGTATCTTGCACGAGAGTTATATCCGAAAGCAATGGTGTATTACTCGGAATCAACCCATTACAGTGTGCGTAAAAACATTCATTTGCTCAATATTCCGAGTATCGTTATTCGTTCACAGGAAAATGGTGAAATCGATTATGATGATTTTGAAAATACTTTAAAACTGAATCGTCATAAACCGGCTATCGTACTCACTACTTTTGGTACTACCATGAAAGAAGCCAAAGATGACGTGTCAAAAATTAAGAATATTCTAAAAACATTAGCCATACAGGATAGCTACATTCATTGTGATGCAGCCCTATCCGGAAGTTATGGTGCTTTTATGGAGCCACGACTTCCTTTTGATTTTATGGACGGTGCGGACAGTATTTCTATCAGTGGACACAAATTTATAGGTTCGCCTATTCCAACTGGTGTTATTATCACGAAGCGTTCCAATAGGGATAGAATCTCAAAAGGAATATCGTATATCGGTTCCTTAGACACCACAATTACAGGATCCAGAAATGGTCACTCTCCTTTGTTTTTATGGTTTACCTTAAAAAAACTAGGTATTGAAGGTATGAAAAAGCGCTATTTACACAGTTTGGAAGTAGCGGAATACTGTGAGCAGCGATTAAAAAATATGGGGATTGCCGCCTGGAGAAACCCAAATTCGATCACAGTCGTTTTTCCAAAAATAACTGAAGAAGTTAAATCAAAATGGCAATTAGCCACTGAAGGCGATATTTCTCATATTATTTGCATGCCAAACGTGACCAAAGAACAAATCGATCTTTTCATCAACGACGTAGAAAATTGTATTGAAACCCGGAAGAAATGGCGGAATTCAGTTGGTAGTGTTTTGAAATAGTATTGTTATTCTGTTCTGTAAAAGAGCTTATGAAAATTGCGTAAATGTCTCCGACTTTACGCAATTTTTTTATGATATGGTAAATGGTTTGAACTAAATTATTTAACTCATACAATTTATATTAAATTTGAGGTAAAGTTATAGCCATGTGTATGGTGTTTAGTTGTGTATCTTGGAGAGCTATATAACACTGGTAGGAAAAAAATCAAAACTTTGAACTCAAAAAAATAAATGAACATATTCAAAAAGATAGCAGGAGTTATAATAATAGTATTTACAATTTTACTTTGTTTTCCTGCGGTACATGTATTCCCAATTCTATTTGAAAATTGCAAGAAAAAATTTGAAGATGGAGTAGTAGGGGCTCCTGGTTACACAATTGGATTTCTTACTTGTTTTTTGTTTTATATTTTGATAACCTATTTTTTAATAAAATTTGGTTTGAAGTTAATTCGAAAGAAAAAAATGAATGCTACAGTAATTGATGAAATTGGCATAGAAGAATGATATGTCTGTTGTTAAAAACAGTTTCTCCCGCTCGTGAGCAAAAAGTTTCTTCAGAGGCAATCAAAAACAAAAAAAGCTCCAGATTTCTCTGAAGCCTTTGTTTTAGTAGTGTGCCGAGGCGAAGACTCGAACCGGTCTAATAATTTACTTATTGTTATTTTAATTGAGTAGTATTTACTCTTGTTGGTGTATCTTTTCCACTAATAATCGAAGAAGAACTTAGTGCAATTGATTTTATTATTTGGGTCATGTTATCAATATCTAAGGTTTCAAATTCATCATCGGCTGTGTGATACGTAAGCTCATTATCCATTTTTGAAGTAGAAATGGTGTGAGCAGGAACTCCAAGTCTGGCTAAAGTAGCGTTGTCTGAGCGGTAAAATAATTGTTGGTCCGGATAAGGGTCTGCATAAAATTTAAAATTTGTTCCTGTTAAATTAGTTTGTAAAATCTGCCCCATATTCGACTTTTCGTAGCCTGTAATGTAAGCAGAGTTTTTACCCCATTTAGATTCTGTTCCTATCATTTCAATATTGAACATCGCAATCACTTTTTCTGGTGCAAGCTGTTTAGAAAAATATTTAGCTCCATAACCGCCTAATTCTTCAGCTGTAAATGTGGTAAAAATAATAGTACGCTCGTTGTTGTTTAGTTTTTTAAAATACTTCGCAAGCATAATTACTGCTGTTGTTCCAGCGGCATCATCATTAGCGCCATTAAAAATAGAATCTGTTGCAGGATGCGGAGCACCTTCTTCGGGAGAGCCTATTCCTAAGTGGTCATAATGCCCTGAAAAAATCACATACTCATTTGGTTTGGTTTTTCCGGGTAATATTCCAACAACATTATTCAGTGTTTTTTTGGAGACTGTATTTGTTAATTCAACAGAAAAAGTAGTCGCTTCTGTGGTACCAAAAACAAACATAACCGTATTGTTCCCCGGAGTCGCACTGATTCGATCAATATGTTGAATATTCGGTAAAACCTTATCAAATGAAGAGTCAACTAGTACCAAAAGATTTTTCGAACTTTTATAATATTCATTAAATTTCTCGCCAATGTTATCTCCTTTGTTGATTTTTACAACAGAAATATCGCTTTTTTCGGTTAAAGAAACCTGAGGGAGGTAGGAGAATGTTACAACCTGATTGTTATTTATTTCTTTGCCATCAATAGTAATTTTTGAAGAAATGGCTTTAGAGGAAGTCATCGAAAATTCTTGTCTGTAATTCGCTGCTGCATTGAAAGTTTGCAAGCCAATTTCTTTAAACTCTGATTCTATAAAAGCTGATGCTTTTTCAATACCGGGAGTAAAAGTTCTTCTACCCTGCATATCATCAGCCGAAAGTATTTTCTCTATGCGAGTTACTTCCTTATTCGTAATAATTTTATCTATCGATTGTCCATATACATTAAAACATTGACTTAGAACAAACATACTTACAATAATTTTTCTCATATTTTAGTTTTATAAATAAGGTTTTAGTTAATCCAAAAGTATGTTATTTATTTGCAAAATTTAGCGCTGGTAAAAGTTTTTAATTAAAAAAAAACTGACAACATTGCTGAATTATAAATTGCAATTGCATCAGTGGAAATGGGAGACATGTGTGTAGTACTTATGAGAACACCGCGGAGAGGGAGGGAGGTTTTATCTTTAAATAGAAAGATAAGTTTGCAGTTTTTTAGAATCGCTTCTATTATATTTTAGTTGAGAATTTGCTGAACTTTAAATTACCACTTTTTGTAATGCTATTTTTTGTAAATTGCTACTGCTGAAGGTAAGTTGAGCAACTTTAGGAGGTGGTCTAGGATCAATTGTGAAAATTCAACACTTATGGAAAATGGACAATTAAAATTTTTAAAAGATGAAATTAATAAAAGAATTTCAAGATTCGATAGTAGTAGATTGTACTATAGGAAAATCTCTTTCTGGGCCTATTTAAGTGTTACTATTTTGGCTGCAGTTTCTACAATAATATTAGGTCTCAAAATAGATGAGTTAAAAGAAATTCCAAGAATAAGTGCTTTGATAATAACTGGATTAATTACTATAATAAGTGCTTATAATACTTTTTTTGATAATAAAGGAATGTGGGTGGCATATAATACTGCACTAAATGATCTATATAGGCTCAAGTTTGAAATAGAATTTCTCGAACAAAGGGGGGAAATAATAGATTCTGTTAAAATTGATTTGTTTAAGTTGGAATATCAAGAAATTGTAGGAAAGTTAAATAAAACTTGGGCAATTACAAAAATGAAATAAAGATCACGTTTGGATATGAAATGTAATCTGAGTTTGAATGTTGATTTGTAGTTTTTTAATCCACAATATGCGAAGTGTTCATCTGCAACGCTGTGCGAGTGTCTCTGACTTCGCACCGACAAAGTGATTATGTTTTCTTGTAGAAGATGTAATTTGGAAACGACTATTAATAATATTAAAAAGAATTAAGAAAAGTAGGGAGACTTATCAGGCTTAAGGTTTACGAGAACGAAAGGTTAAAAACGCAAAGTCTCCTGACTTTGCGTAGCGGGGAAATGAGATTATAATCTTTCTATCTTAAAATAAGCTAGCTCTTCTTCATTTCTGATCAGATTATTTAATCGTTCAAATCCGGCTTTTTGCAGTACATTTTGTGATCCGGTGTTGTTGAGATCTGTTACAGCTACAACTTCTTTTGTATTTGTATTTGCAAAACTATATTGCGTTAATGCTTTGCATACTTCTGTAGCAATACCTTTTCCCCAATATTCCCTACTGAGTACATATCCAATCTCTATTTGGTTTGTGTTGTGTATAAAAATACGAGCAACACACATTCCTATGAAATTATTGTTTGTAGTGTCAAATATCGCCCATCGACTAAGATTTTTCTTTTCATAATTTTCAAGCAATTCATTAAACATTTCCACATATCTTTCTGGTGAAGTATCAGGAAGGTATTGTGTAACTTGATTATCCTTAAAAAGATTTAAAAATGTTTGTTGCTCTTGAGATAAAAATTCACGAATAATAATTCTTGGGCTTTGATAAAGAGTAGACATTGGTTATAGTAAGAGAATTAATTTAGAAGTGGCTTGCTAAAAGTATTAGCAGACTTGTTTTTGTACATACAGTCAAATTTACAGAAAATAAATAGAGAAAACTTCTCGCTTTTTAAAATGTTTTGAATGCTAAATCATTTAACCAATAGAATTGATATTAAATTTGAGACAAAGTCAGAGATTTTATGGTGTTTTCGTTTTTTGTACTAGATTTGTTTTTAGAGGAGACACAGAGTCGGAGATTGGTATAACATTCATAAGAGTACCTCGGAGAGCGAGGTGAAATAGTACAAAAACGATGAAAAATATAATAGTTTTATTGATGACTCTTTTTTTAGGAGCTTGCTCATCTGAAGAAAGTTATATTTACTACAGTTATAAGAAAACTACAATAACCAGGGTGGATAGAGGAAATAGGATCTCTTTTTATTATGGTAAATATAAAAAAGAGGAAGCTTTGCCACAATCATACATTGAGGAAACCTATTCGGGTTTTGATGGAGGAATGGATGCTTTTTTAATTGTTAAAGATGATGGAAAGGTGGAGGTAGTACCAGTAGGAGGGCTTTTTAAAACGATAAATTCAAAAGACAATTTATCCGTAAATGAGTTTAAAAGTAATTTAGACTATATTAATTGGGAAAAGAGTGTTAAGGGAAATTATCTAAATGTTTGTAGAGTGTCAAATGTATTAAAGGTTGAAATTCGACTAAATAGAGAAAATAACTCAAAAGTGAAAGCTATCTATCCTTAGTCCTCTGTTACGATTAGATTTCGACCCACGCTCTGCGAAGTGTTCATTTGCAACGCTGTGCGAATGTCTCTGACTTCGCACCCGCAAAGTGATTAAGTTTTCTTGTAGAAGATGTAATTTGGAAACGACTATTAATATAAAGAGAATTAAGAAAAGTCAGGAGACTTACAAAGGTTTAAGGTCAATGAGAACGAAAGGTTAAAAATGTAAAATCAGGAGACTTTGTGCAGTGGGGGATGTTTCCTTGTGAAATTATATTAAATTTTACAGGAAAACCCGTAGTAATACTTAGTGATTGGTATAATCGTAATTGATATACTTGTATAAAAAAATAATGTATTATGGTTTTTCATAATTTAAAGAATAGAAACCATTGATAATAAAAAAAGCAATATGAAAAGAGATCAAATTACGGATAGTGAAATAACAGAAAATCTGACATTTTATTCAAAACCCAATGCTTATACAGATCAATCTTTCCCATTTACGCAATTAAATGATCGAGTTTTTGAAATCATGCTGTATCAAATCTTTCAATTACGAATAGAAACAAAAGATTCAAGCTTAAATGAAAAATATGATGGAGTTTCTTTAATGCAAGGTGTGGGGGAAAGAGGCAGAGATTGTATATTGACAAAAAAAGGGGCAAATGTTGGTTTAATTCAATGTAAGCAAATTAATAAAAACATCACAAAGCCTGAGGTGTTAAAAGAAATATTAAAATTTGTTTTGCATTACATAAATGATGAAAGTTTAATTTCAGATTTAAATAATTTTACATACTATTTAGCAGTATCTAAGGGTTTTGCCGAAACATCAATTACCTTATTAAGTAATTTTAATAAGAGCTTTAAATCAGAAGATATTCAGTATTATTGTGAGGAATTAATATCTAAAAACGCTTCCTTAAAAACAATTAAATATTTTGATAAAAGAAAAGATATATATAAAGTCTTAGAGAAAATTGAAGTAAAAAGCATACATCCTGCTGATCTATCCCGCTATCTTTTCGAACACGATTCTTTGATTAAATGTTTTTTTAGAGTATTGACCATGACTGATAATGCACTATTGGAAAGTATAATTGAAACATATTTATCTCCCATTTTAAATAAAATCATACCTAAAGAGAATCGAGGAAATAAAGATTTTTCATTTAGATTTAAAGAATATATTCAAAGGGTTTATACTACCTATTCTTCTTCAAGGACTTTAGTATTCGGAAATCAGCAGAAAAAATTAGAAGATTTTTATTATCCTTTGAATTTGGAATGTAAAAATGAAGATATAAATTCTAAGCCACTAAAGGTTTGTTCGCTAAAATATGAAGAAAGTTTTCTACCACAATTTAAAAAAATTATTATTGTTGATAATGGGGGGATGGGAAAATCTACCATAATGAAGTGGTTGTTTTTGAATGTGTTAAAGTTTAAAAAAGGAATTCCAATTTTTATAGAGCTAAGAAAACTTAAAAATAGGAAAACTATCATTGATGAAATTATTTCCGAGCTAAACCCAATTGATGAAAATCTAGAAAGGGATCTTATTACTAAATTGATTGCTCAGGGTAATTTTATTTTCTTTTTTGACGGTTACGATGAAATATCTGATAATGATAGAGAATTTGTGACTACAGATTTACAAAGTTTTATTTCAAAATCATCAAATAATTTATTTCTATTAACTTCTAGGCCAGAAACAGCTCTGAATACTTTCTGTGATTTTAAAGAATTCAAAATTAGTAAAATGGAAAAAGCGGAAGCTTTTGAACTAATAAAAAAACTAGGAAGTAATAATGAAAAGTCATTAAGATTAATAGAGAAATTAAAAGAAAATGATTTTGAAAATATTGATGATTTTTTACAAAGTCCTCTATTAGTATCTCTTCTCTATAAAAAGTTTGAGCATAGAGAAAACATCCCTCTTCAGTTACAAGAATTTTACTATGATGTTTTTGAAGCGCTTTACCAAGATCATGACCTAACTAAAGGTGAGAGTTTTGTAAGAAATAAAAAAACAAAACTTAGTTTTAATGATTTTTTTCAGATACTGAGAGAATTTGCTTATTGTACATTTAAAAAAGGAGAAATTGAATATAACGACGCAATTTTAAATAAGTACCTTGATGAGATTTCAAAAAGATTACCGCATATAAAATTTAAGTTTAATGATTTGGCGGATGATTTTGTTAGGTCTGTTCCATTGTTCAATAAAGAAGGATTACAATATAAATGGTCTCACAAGTCTTTTCAGGAGTATTTTACTGCAGAATATATTTGTAGAGATTCGAAAGAAAAGCAGATAAGTATTTTAAATCAAATGTATAAAAGTTCTAAATCTGAAAAGTATGAATTCATCTTTAAATTGTGTTATGATATCGATTTTAAATCTTTTAGAGAGGCGGTTATAGTGCCTTATTTAAATGATTTTGTAGAGCATTATGAAAATTCTTTTGACAAATTATATTCTATTCCAGGCATCGATGAAAATGAAGTGACTTTAAGAAAAATAATAACTTTTAATAAATCATATTTAATAATTAATGATAAGAATAGTGATTTAACAAAATCGATTTATGAAAAAATAAGTAGCAAAGAGATTTTTAATGGAGGGAAAATTGAAAGCTTGCCAGACTTTATGGATGATGACCATAAAATTGTAGTAGTAGTTTTTTCTCCAATGAATATTATTGTAGGGTCGAGAAAGAAGTCTGATATATTAGAGCTTTTAATTGATAAAAAGAGTGATTTATTAAGGAAATTCAAGGTAACAAATAAAAGTATAACAAATAATAGTGGGAGATTGAAAGAAATTTTGCCAAAAACCGTTGTTGTGAATTCGAAGCATAATTTTTCAAATGAGTCAGCGGAGAACTTAACTTTTTTTAATAAAATTTTAATCTCAAACTTTGCAGGAAAAGAAGATCAACACTTAGATATTGTTAGAAGTAAGAAATTTTTAAAAAACTATGAGGATGAGGTGGTTAATGTTAGTGATGACTATTATCAAGGGTTTTAGCAGCATGTGTCAACAAAGGTCGAATAGTGTATGCTTTAGGAATCGTCTTTAGTCTTAGGTTTTTCTTTTAATATTTTTGGTTCAAAGTGTTCAAAACAAACAAAGCTCCAGATTTCTCTGAAGCTTTGTCTTAGTAGTTCGCCGCGGCGAAGACTCGAACCTTTGTCCGCCGCGGTGGATATGAGTCCGCCAGTTTTTATTTTGAAATAAAAAAAAACACCAACTTTTTCAAGTGGTGTTTTTGCTTAGTAGCGGGAACAGGACTCGAACCTGTGTCCGCCGCGGCGGATATGAGCCTGCCAGTTTTTATTTTGAAATAAAAAAAACACCAACTTTTTCAAGTGGTGTTTTTACTTAGTAGCGGGAACAGGACTCGAACCTGTGACCTTCGGGTTATGAGCCCGACGAGCTGCCTACTGCTCTATCCCGCGATGTTTCGGGTGCAAAGATACGCCGATTTTTGAGAAATCCAACGAAAACATTAAAAAATGTTTTATTTTCTGTATTGAGTTGATATGACTACCTTTGCAAAATAAATAGAACACAAATGTCACATAAAGCAGGTTTTGTAAACATCATCGGGAATCCAAACGTTGGAAAATCAACATTGATGAACGCCTTTGTTGGAGAACGATTATCGATTATTACATCAAAAGCACAAACAACCCGTCATCGTATCCTTGGAATCGTGAATGGCGAAGATTTTCAACTTATATTATCGGATACTCCCGGAATCATCAAGCCCGCTTATGAAATGCAGGAGTCGATGATGAACTTTGTAAAATCGGCTTTTGAAGATGCTGATATTTTAGTTTACATGGTCGAAATAGGAGAGCAGGACTTAAAAGATGAAGCTTTCTTTAATAAAATTATCCACGCTAAAATTCCGGTTTTATTATTGTTGAATAAAATCGACAACTCCAATCAGGAACAATTAGAGGAACAAGTAGGATTTTGGACGGCAAAAGTGCCCAATGCCGAAATTTTCCCAATCTCGGCTTTACAGAATTTTAATGTACCGGAAGTTTTTAGCCGAATCATTGAGTTGTTGCCGGAATCACCTGCCTATTATCCAAAAGATCAATTGACAGACAAACCGGAACGTTTCTTTGTAAACGAAACGATTCGTGAGAAAATCTTATTGAACTACAGCAAAGAGATTCCGTATGCCGTTGAAATCGTAACGGAAGAGTTTTTTGAAGATGAAAAAATTATCAGAATTCGTTCTGTGATTATGGTGGAAAGAGAAACTCAAAAAGGAATCATCATTGGACATAAAGGTGCCGCTTTGAAAAAGGTTGGAACAGACGCTCGTGCCGATTTAGAGAAATTCTTCGGAAAACAAATTCACATTGAACTTTACGTGAAGGTGAACAAGAACTGGAGAAGCAATGCCAATATGTTGAAACGATTCGGTTACAATCAATAAAAAGAGTTTTCAGTCGCAGAGTTCAGTCTCAGTTTTGTAAGGTGGAAGATTTAGTATATATCTGAAAACGGATACTGAAAACTGAAGCCCTAGCCCTGATAGTAGTGGAAATCCTTTTGTGAAGCTTTAGCGAAACAAAAGATTGAAACGGATAGCAGGAATAGCTCCTGAAGAAAAGGAATTAGTTTTGAGTTAAAGGTGGCCGTTTTAGTAGTTTTCTGACTGAATACTTAAAACTGCGACTGCTAACAAAAAAAGACTACCTTTGCAAAAAATTAAAATAAAGCATTTTGGATTTATAAGTGATAGGATTTTAGGAAACTAAAAATCTAAAATTTAGAATCTGAAATCTAAAATTCAAAAAAATGAATAACATTGTTGCGATAGTAGGAAGACCTAATGTAGGGAAATCAACCCTTTTTAATAGGCTGATACAAAGAAGAGAAGCTATTGTAGATTCGGTATCTGGGGTTACCCGTGATAGAAACTATGGTAAAAGCGAGTGGAACGGAAAAGAGTTTTCTGTAATTGATACCGGTGGATACGTTCGCGGTTCTGATGACGTATTTGAAGGTGAAATCCGCAAACAGGTAGAGCTTGCTATCGATGAAGCTGATGTTATTATTTTTGTGGTTGATGTAGAAGAAGGAATTACACCAATGGATGAAACAGTGGCGAAATTGTTGCGTAAAGTGACAAAACCGGTTTTATTGGCTGTAAATAAAGTAGATAACGCAATGCGTGAGAAAGATGCAATTGAGTTTTATAATCTTGGTTTAGGAGATTATTTTACATTTGCAAGTATCTCAGGAAGCGGAACAGGAGATTTATTGGATGCTTTAATTGATGCATTCCCGGAGAAACCGGAAGTTGAGGTTAAAGAAGATTTGCCTCGTTTTGCTGTTGTAGGACGTCCGAATGCTGGTAAATCAAGTTTTATCAACGCTTTGATTGGTCAGGATCGTTATATCGTAACGGATATTGCAGGAACAACCCGTGACGCCATTGATACAAAATTTGACCGTTTTGGTTTTGAATTTAATTTGGTTGATACTGCGGGAATCCGTCGTAAAGCTAAAGTAAAGGAAGATTTAGAGTTTTACTCGGTAATGCGTTCGGTTCGTGCGATTGAGCATGCCGATATTTGTATCTTGGTTATCGATGCAACTCGTGGCTTTGAAGGTCAGGATCAGAGTATTTTCTGGCTGGCAGAGAAAAACCGTAAAGGGGTTGTGATCTTAGTAAACAAATGGGATTTGGTAGAAAAAGATACCATGTCGACTCGCGATTACGAAGAGAAAATCAAAAAAGAATTAATGCCTTTTACCGATGTGCCAATTTTATTCGTTTCGGCTTTAACCAAGCAACGTTTGTTGAAAGCATTAGAAGCTACTGTTCAGGTTTTTGAAAACAGAAAACAAAGAATTGCGACTTCAAAATTCAACGAATACATGTTGAAGGTAATTGAAGCTTATCCGCCACCGGCAACAAAAGGGAAGTATGTGAAAATTAAATATTGTATGCAGTTGCCAACACAAACGCCTCAGTTTGTATTTTTTGCCAACATGCCACAATACGTTAAAGAACCTTACAAACGTTACCTGGAAAATAAGATCAGAGAAAATTGGGATTTCGCAGGAGTGCCAATCGATATTTATATCAGAGAAAAATAAAAGTAAAAGTCCTCCTAAAAGAGGACTTTTTTTATGCCTTGTTGTTAATTCGAACTATTTTTGTTAGGCCTAATGGCATACTATTTGACCGAATGTTTCGTTCACAATAAACCTTTTGACTCTTTTGGAGTCTTACTATTTCTAACAAACCCTTTTCATGACCAAATTTTTGTATTATCTGATTGTTTTCCTTTTTTGTTATTCGGCCAGTGCACAGAATGACATTGTTCTTAAAGGAACCGTCGTAGATATCAACACCCAATTGCCACTCGAACTGGCAACGGTTTATTTTACAACTGTTAAAGATTCTACGGTAATCGAATATGCAACAACAGATAAAAATGGTGCTTTTAGCATTAAAACCAAAAAGTATGATAAACCTGTTTTTCTGAAGGTTAACTATATGGGATACCAGCCTTATTTTGAGGAAGAAAAGAGCATTCCCGAAAGTAAAGATTTTGGGAAATTGTATTTGCTTGAAAATGTAAATGTCTTAAAGGATGTTGTGATCAAAAGCGAAGTTCCGCCAATTACCATTAAAAAAGATACTTTAGAGTTTAATGCAGCATCATACAAAGTGCGCCCGGACTCGAATGTAGAAACTTTATTGAAACAATTACCGGGTTTTGATGTGGCTGCTGATGGTAAAGTTACGGTGAACGGGAGAGAAGTCAATCAGGTCCTGGTAAACGGGAAGACGTTTTTTAATAAAGACGGTGCCATAGCATTGAAGAACCTTCCCGCCGAAATAATCAAAAAAATTCAGGTGTCTGATTTTAAAACAAAGAAAGAGGAACTTTCCAAACAGGAGTCGACTTCAGATTTTTCGAGTATCAATATCACAATCGACGAAAAGAAAAATAAAGGTTACTTTGGGAAGATACTAGGCGGTTATGGTTCTGATGAACGATACGAAAGCAGTCTGCTTCTGAACTTTTTTAACAACAAGCAAAAAATAAGCGTACTAGCCTCTTCTAACAATATTAATTCTACCGGTTTTGCGATGGATGAAGTATTTGATAATATGGGTGGAGGACGAAATAGCAGGAGCAATAGTGGAAATTCGGGAGGCAGTAAAGGAATTACACAATCAAATCTCGTTGGACTTAATTACTCTGACGATTGGTCGAAAAGTTTGATGGCTATGGGGAGTTATAATTTTTCGAATTCGATTAATAACAACGATAGCAAATCCGATCAGGTTAGTTTTTTGCCTACCGGAAATATTGCCACATCCTCTGATTCTAAAGCAAGAAATGAAACCACCGGAAACAATGTAAATTTTGAATTAGAATATGTGATTGACCCGACAAGCCGATTGGTCATCATACCAAAAGTAAACCAATCGCGTTCGAACAGTAATTCGTCTTCCTCGAGTTTTTCTGAAGACGAGAATGGAAATTCGCTGAATGAAAGTAATGCTAAATCGTATTCAGAAAGTACAAATACCAGTCTGGGGAACACCATAAATTTTAATAAGGGGTTCAAGAAAGAACACCGCAATTTTAATCTTTCTTTTGACAGCAACAATACGAGTACCGATAATGAGGTGCAAAATTTGTCTCAAACTATTTTTTATCAGGACAGTAAACCTAATGACGATAGAAATCAGAAAAGTTTAAACAATAATAAGAGTGATACGTATTCGCTTGAACTTGAATATACAGAGCCAGTGACGGATTCTTTGCGAATAAGATTCGGATCTAATTTTGATTGGACGAAGGAAATTAAAGATGCAAAAACATTCGATTTTGATGCTGCAACACAATCGTATTCAGATCTCAATGCGTCTCTAACAAATTATACTTCCTCAAAGCAAAATTCGTTTAGTCCGAAAGTTGGATTAACCTGGCAAAAGAGAAAGTTTACGGTCAATTTAAATTCGCGTACAGCAATGGTAGAATTTGACAATCACTCGCTATATCTGAACAATACTACCGATTTGAACAAACGATATATTTTGCCTTATGGCGATTTTCAGATTCGATATAAGTTTAGCCGTTCCAAAAATATGTCATTCAGGTATGATTATTCGAATACGCTTCCTACAGCGGTTCAGCTGCTGCCGGTTTTAAATTTAACCAATCCGTTGAATACAATTACCGGGAATCCTGATTTAAATCTTATTGAAAAAAACAGTGCTAATTTTAGTTTTAGAGACTATGATTTCCGAACCCGTTCCGGTTACAGTTTGTTTATAAAAGGGGACTACTACAACAACGATGTGGTTTCAACTTCAATTTATGATGACAGCGGAAAGAGAACCACAACTTATGCTAATATCTCAGGAACTTACACGACTTCGATTGGCGGAAACTGGAATCAGTCCGTTAAAAGAGGGGCACATCTTTTTAGATATGGTTTCGGATTAAATGGCAGCTATTCTTTCGATAAAGGGTTTACCAATGCGGTATTATACAATGCAAAATCGACAGCGATTACTCCAAAAGTCAATTTTACGTATGAATATGGCGAGCTGCTTATTATTTCTCCTGCCTATAGTTTGTCCTATAATGAGACTAAATATGAGAACTCTTCGAGAGATGCGAGTTCAAATGTAGTGCACCGGATCAATTTGCAAACCACAAGTTACTGGCCTGCAAACCTAATTTTCGGAAACGATTTTGGGTACACCTATAATTCGGATATTTCGGGCAATTTCAAAAAGGATTTTTATCTCTGGAATACCAGCCTGTCCTATGGCTTTTTTGATAAAAAGGTATATGCTAAAATAAAAGTTTACGATGTCTTAAATCAGAATCAAAGTGCTACCAGAACCATTTCGGCGACTTCCATTCGGGATGAAGAAAATACGGTTCTGAAACGTTATGTGATGTTTTCATTGAGTTATAAAATAGGGAATTTTGCTGCTGCTGAAAAAGGGAAGAAGAGAAGGCAAATGGAGTGAGGAAAGGTTCTGAGTTACTGAGTTGCTGAGGGGCTAAGCTTTTATACTTAAAATGGATTTGAGAACCTGAAATAAAAAAACGAGACAGATTTAAAAACCGGCCTCGTTTGATGTATTGAAAATTAACTAACTGTTTACAAAGAATATTTCAAAGTTACTCCGTAAGTTCTTTGATCTCCAATTACTCCTGCATATTGTCCGGAATTTCCACCTGCAGGTAACAATTGCTCGTAGTAATCTTTGTTTAAAAGGTTTCTTCCCCAGAATTGAACGGATAGTCCTTCTGATGCACGGAATCCTAAACGTGCGTTGAAAATAGCATATCCCTGAACGACTAAGTATTTTGAAGCAGAAGGGCTTGATGAAAATTTAGAACGTGCATAAGAATCAACCGCTACGAATATTTTTCCTTTGTTTCCGAAGAATTTTGCATTGTCAGAAAGCTCACCTCCTAAAGATCCTGCCCATTTTGATGCTCCGGGTAATTCTGATCCTGATACATCTTTAAAGGCTACAGGAGCTCCTGTTTCTTCTAACGGAAGTGGTGCATTGGTAAACTTAACATATTTTGCATCGGTATAAGTAGCAGCTGCATTTACGGTCAGGTGCTGGCTAAAAACAAAACTTGCATCAAGTTCAGCACCTCTTACACGTACTTTATCAGCATTGGCAAGATAACCACGGTTTACTCCAAGTTCGGCAGCCTGAACATTGGTTTGAAAATCTTTGATTTCCGTATTAAAGAAAGTCAGGTTGAATACTGAGTTTTTAAACGGAGAAGTTTTTACTCCAACCTCATAATGATTCACTTTTTCAGGTTTGATTACAGCAAGATCTAATAATGGCAATCCTTTTGAATCTGTTGGAAGTCCGGCAACATTCACACCCACCGGTTTGTAACTTTTAGCATAGGTCGCATAAGCATTGATTTTGTCTGATGCTTTGTAAGATACCGTTATGTTTCCTGAAAAATCGGTATTGTCAGTGTTAGAAGCAAAAGACTGATCAGAGTAAACTGATTTTTTAAGCGCCAGTAAAGCCGGATCGGTAGTTTGAAGACCACCGTAGGTTGTACGGCTGTAATTAGCATCTTTTTTGTCAAAGTTATATCTTAAACCTGGTAATACGTGTAATCTTTCTGTAATAGCCCAATCAATCTGACCAAAAACGGCAGCACTCGAAGCTCTGATTCTGGCATCTGTTTTAATTCCGTATCCTTCAAAAAGACCCGGAGTTTTCCATAACGCGCTGGTACTGCTTTGGGAGAATCTCCACTGTGCATTACCCGATTCCTCTGTTCCGTTTGTCTGTGAAGTCTGGTCGATAAAGAAAGCGCCCACTACACCGCTAATTTTTGAGGTCAGCTGACCTGCATAACGTACCTCCTGAGTAAATTGTGTTTGTCTGGTTGGGTTTTGAGATTTAGCCAAAACCTGTAATCCTGTAAAATCTCTGTCATTTGAAGGATCCCAGTTCCAAAAACGCCAAGCAGTAGTTGAGGTAAGTGTTCCCGATCCAATTTTAGTATCGATATTAAGCGAAACACCACCCATATCCTGTCCTGAACGCCATGGAGTATCATGATCAATTTTTCGGTCAAAAGCATTTTGACTTGGAAGTTGATAGTTTAAATCTTTAATGATCGCATCAAACTGTCTGTAAGCAGCTCTTTGCGTAGGTGCAACACCTGCAACAACCTGTGCGTATCCATCCGGACGCTGAGTTGTGATATCGGCAGCAAGAATAATATTGGTATTATCTGATGGAGTAAAAAGCAATTGCCCTCTAATTCCCTGATTGTTTAAGCTGTTGGTTGGTCTTCCGGTTGCCACATTGTCGATTAAACCGTCACGTTGTGTACCTGAAAAAGAGATACGACCAGCTACTTTTTTACCTAAAGCTCCTGTCACCGATGCTTTAGCCTGAAGAAAAGCATAGTTTCCGTAGCTCACCTCAAAATCGGCACCACTGGTAAAACTTGGTTTGCGGGTGGTAATGTTAAAAGCTCCTGAGGTAGTATTTTTACCAAATAAGGATCCTTGTGGTCCGCGTAACACCTCGATTTGATCTACATCAATAAAGTCAAGAGTAGTTGCAGCAGGACGGGCATAATAAACACCATCTACATAAAAACCAACTCCCGGATCGATTCCGTCATTAGTAAGTCCGAAAGGAGAACCAAGACTACGAATGTTGATTCCGGTATTTCTTGGGTTTGAAGAATATAATTGTACAGAAGGAACTAGTTCTTTAATACGGTTTACGTTAAAAGCTCGGTTTGTTCTGCTTGTTTTCCTGTAATTACGGATATTGCGATAGGCACATCCTGTACTTTTTCGATTCTTCGTCTTGAAGAAACCACCACTTCAATAAGTTCGTTTTCCTCTTTAATCGTTACCTGTAAAGGAGCCGATGGTAAATCGACAAGTTCAATCTCGGTAGTTTTGTATCCTACATATTGAATTAACAGGGTTATAGGAAGTTTTCCTTTGCTGTCGATACTGAATTTTCCGTTTTGATCCGAAGTCGTATTGGAAGTTGTTCCTTTTATAACAATATTAGCCGCTTCTAATGGAATGTTTTCACTTGTTTAACTACACCTTCAATGTTTTGTGCAAATGATATGGAGAAAGTAAAATGGAGAGTATAGTAAGTATATTTTTTATCGAATTTTTCATTTTTATATTAAGTATATGTGATTAGTAGAATTTAAAATAAATTTTTTTTACCAACACATACACATTGTAGAAGAATTGTTTTTCACGGTAGTGAACTGAATATTATAATTTCTTTGCAAAAGATTTTTTGATACATTGATTGGTTGCGAATGTACTTTCATAGTTAAAATTTTGTAAATGGTTTGTGAATTATTTTTTGCAAATATATATATAAATTCTATCGATTTACTAGGAATTAAAAAATATTTTTTTATTTCTTTACCAATGAGGCGATTGTGATGCCTTGCATGGCTTTAAGAGTCTCATCCCTGATGATCATTAAACCATGTCTTAGACTGCATTCTTCCTCGGTTTTACAATCCGAACAAGGTTCGTAAAAGTTTAATGAGGCACAAGGTAATAGCGCAATTGCACCGTCAAATAAACGGTGAATTTCTGCCAGAGTAATATCATTTTAGAGCGTATCAGATAATATCCGCCAAATTTTCCCTGCTTACTGCTCACAAAACGACCTCGTTTCAGATCCAATAAAATCTGCTCAAGAACTTTTTAGGAATATTGGCTCCATCAGCAATCTCAATGGTTCTTGAAATGTGATTTTCTTCCTGTTCTGCTAAATAAAGTAAGGCCTTAAGGGCGTATTTTGCTTTATGTGATAACATCTATTTTTGAATTATAAATTTGTAAAATGTAAGCTGTAAATTGTGAAATGTAAGCTGTGAACTGCGACTGAGACTGAGACTGCCACTGCAAAAACGGCAACTCTACCAGCCTCCGCTTGAACCTCCTCCAGAGAAGCCTCCGCCGCCAAAACCGCCGCCAAAACCACCTCCGCCACCGGATGATCCACCGCCGAAGCCTCCAAATCCGCCTCCGCTGCTTCTTCCAAGGTTACTTAGAATGATAACATCAAGCAGGCTAGGGCCACCGCCGCCACTATTGTTGCCTGAATTACCTCCGCCGCCTCTTTTATTTCGGGACAGCAAAATTAATACAATTACGACAATTACAATGAAAGGCAGTATCGGAAAACTTTTTCCTTTGGTTTGCTTGCGCTCGCCTTTAAATTTTCCTTTAAAAACATCAATGATCGCATCCGTTCCTTTGTCTAGTCCGTTGTAAAAACTTCCGGCTTTGAACTCCGGAATAATGATATTTCGGATTATCGTTCCGCCAATTCCCGCAGTCAGTCTGTCTTCAAGACCATAACCGGGATTTATGGCAATCTTTTCTCGTTTTTTGCGAGCAGGATGATTACACCATTATCGTCTTTTGCAGTTCCTCCAATTCCCCAGGTTTGTCCCCATTTAGTTGCTAGCTGACTTACATCTTCGCCTTTTAAACTCTCGATAGTAATCACTACAATCTGAGTAGTGGTCGAATCAGAATAACGAATCAGTTTTTCTTCCAGCTGTGCTTTTTCAGTTGCGCTTAAAATGTTGGCATAATCGTAAACTGAAGTTTGTAAAGTTGGTTTTTCCGGAATTGTAAATTGTGCAAAAATACTGTTACAGGTAATAAGCGCGATAAACAAAAGAGTAAGCTGAAAAATTCTGTTGGAATTTGAGATTTTGTATTTGGAATTCTTCATTATTTATCCTTTTGATATTTCGTTTGATAATTCGTTGGTATCACCTTCAGACCACGGAAAGTATTTTTTCAATTGTTCGCCGGCATTCAAAATACCGTCAACAATACCTTGTTTAAATTTCCTGATTTAAATTGTAAAATCATGGCGTCTTTGGTACAATCCCAAAAATCTGTGGTAACCACATCGTTTATGCCTTTGTCTCCGCAAATTGCAAAAGTTTTATCGGCTACAGCAAAGTAAAACAGCACCCCGTTTTTAAGTGAGGTTTCGTGCATTTTTAATTCATGAAAAACTTCCAGAGCCCTGTCAAAAGGAGCCTTGGAAGAGCTTTGTTCTATGTGTACTCTAATTTCGCCAGAAGTGTTTTTTTCGGACACGCGAATCGCTTCAACAATTTCCAGCTCTTCTTCTTTGGATAAAAAATCTTCTACTTTTGACATCGAAATTATTTTTGAGTGAAGATTAACGATTTTAGCTTTCAGCATTCAACTGTAGTCTAAAATCGTTAATCAAAAATATTAAATCTAATTTTTAGAATTTTACTTCAACTGGTTTTTCTGCTCCGGCAACCGCTTCAAAGTATGGTTTTTCTTTGTATTCACTTAAAAACCATTTGTTAGGAATAGAAAGAACATATCCGTTGTAGGTTTGTACCGATTCGTTAAAACGGGTTCTTGCTGTTAAAATTTGATTTTCAGTACTAGCAAGTTCATCCTGTAATTTCAGGAAGTTTTCGTTTGCTTTTAACGTTGGATACTGTTCAACAGAAACTAACAATTTTGACAAAGAAGAAGATACACCACTTTGTGCCTGATTGAACTGTGCTAATTGCTCAGGAGTTACATTACTTGGGTCAATTGTTACAGAAGTTGCTTTTGCTCTGGCTTCAATAACAGCCGTTAAAGTTGATTTTTCAAAATCGGCAGCCTTTTACAGTGTTCACTAAGTTTCCGATAAGGTCATTACGTCTTTGGTAAGTGGTACTCACATTTCCCCACTCTTTATTAACAGCCTGACTGTGTTGTAAAGCGCTATTTTTAATTCCAATTGACCAAACTGCAATAATTATAACTAGTGCTACAATAATTCCTACGGGGATTAACCATTTTTTCATATCTGTTTTGATTTAAGTTTGTTTCTGATTTATTTAATATGTTATAATTCGTTCTTAATTTCGGTTAATTGTATTTTAATGGTCTCTAATTTACGTATTATTTCGAATTTATCTAATGTTTTCTTTTGTCCTTCTTTCAAATGTGTTTTGGCACCTTCAAGCGTAAAACCTCTTTCTTTAACCAAATGATAAATCAATTGTAAGTTGGTAATGTCTTCGGGCGTAAACATTCTGTTGCCTTTGGCATTTTTTTTAGTTTCAAAATATCAAATTCGCTATCCCAAACCGAATCAATGATGCATTGACATTAAAAGCTTTGGCTACTTCGCCAATACTATAATATCGTTTATCTTTTGAAAGCTCAATATGCATGTTTCTTAATTTTCTATTTTATTCCAAAAATACTACTTTTTACAGTATTAATCTAATGACTGATTTTCCTGGTTTGCCATTTGTGAAATAGCCACATATTCGACTGCCGAAATATTACCGTAGTAGAAGTTCAGCGGATTTACAACTTTCCCGTCTTTGTGCACTTCATAATGACAGTGTGGTCCTTCAGATCTTCCCGTACTTCCCCACAAACCAATAACGTCTCCTCGTTTTACACGTTGTCCGGGTCTGCAATTGTATTTGCTTAAATGCGCATACAAACTTTCGTAGCCAAAACCATGCCTGATGACCACATGATTTCCAAATCCTGACGCCGAATTATCAGCCCGATCGACAACACCATCGCCTGTAGCATAAACCGGAGAGCCTGTTTTGGCGGTGAAATCCATTCCGTTATGCATTTTTCTTACTTTGGTAAACGGATCGGTTCGGTATCCAAAACCTGAAGCCATGCGTATTAAATTCTCGTTTCGTACAGGCTGAATTGCCGGAATCGCGAGTAATAAGTTGCCTTTTGTACTTGCCAGCTTTAAAATTTCATCTAACGATTTGGACTGAATGGCCAATTCTTTAGAGAGACGGTCGATTCGTTTTGTGGTGTTTAAAACCAACTGAGAATTGTTATAACCTTCTAAATCTTTGTATTTTCTATAATCTCTAAAACCTGCTTTTCGAAGAGAATCCGGAATTTCGGCTTTATAAAATAGACCCGGTATATGTTATTGTCTCTGTTTTCTAATGCTTCTGCAACGGCATCGATCTCGTCCATTTTTCTGTTTAAAATGGCATATTGTAATTTCAGGTTTTCAATTTCACGTGCCTGTAAGCGATCTTTTGGTGTTTCGAAATAAGGTGTATTGATTAAAAGATAAAAACTAAAAAGCCAAACAATGCTGAAGCCAATAAAAATAGTAAAGCATAGCCAATTTTAGCCCTTTTTCGGGTCTTTATTTTCGTATAAGCCAGATTTTCTGAGTCGTAATAATATTTTACTTTCGCCATATTTTAAAATACCCTATTTTTGCAGCTTGTAAAATAAGTTAGTCGAACAAATTTAATAAATGTTTCATGATGTTCGCAGCTTTTTTCAAGATTAAAACAAATTAGATAATGTGTCAATTTGATAATTAGATAATGTCTTAAAAGCGAAATTTATTGTTTTTAACTTTAATTTTTGTGCTAAAAAGAGTAAGTGTCACATTTTCAGATTCACATATTCCCTAATTAATTATTACATTTTCAATTGACACATTTTCTAATTTTAATATGAAATCACAAGACGTACGTAAACAATTTTTAGATTTTTTGAGAGTAAAGGACACACTATCGTGCCATCAGCTCCTATTGTACTTAAAGACGACCCAACCTTAATGTTCAACAACTCGGGAATGGCCCAGTTTAAAGAATATTTCTTAGGAAACGGAACGCCAAAGAGTCCAAGAATTGCCGATACGCAAAAATGTCTTCGTGTTTCCGGAAAACATAATGATCTTGAAGAAGTAGGTATTGATACTTATCACCATACCATGTTTGAGATGTTAGGAAACTGGTCTTTTGGTGATTACTTCAAAAAAGAAGCAATCAACTGGGCTTGGGAATTACTGACAGAAGTATATAAAATTCCAAAAGAAAACCTTTATGTTTCGGTTTTCGAAGGAAGTAAAGAAGATAACGTTCCGTTTGACCAAGAAGCCTGGGATATCTGGAAAGAATTAATTGATGAAGACCGAATTATTCTGGGAAATAAAAAAGACAATTTCTGGGAAATGGGAGATCAGGGACCTTGTGGACCTTGTTCTGAAATTCATGTTGATTTGCGTACTCCGGAAGAGAAAGCAGCCGTTTCGGGTAAAAGTTTAGTAAACAATGATCATCCACAGGTAGTTGAAATCTGGAATAATGTATTCATGGAATTCAACCGTAAGGCTGATGGTTCGTTAGAGAAACTTCCGGCACAACACGTAGATACCGGAATGGGATTTGAGCGTTTGTGTATGGCATTACAAGGAAAAACATCGAATTATGATACCGATGTTTTCATGCCTTTAATTAGAGAAATTGAAACGATTACCGGAGCAAATTATACCGTTAAAGCATCAAATGAAGCGGAAGAAAAAGTAAATATTGCCATTCGTGTTATTGCTGACCACGTTCGTGCGGTAGCTTTTGCTATTGCTGATGGACAGTTACCGTCTAACACGGTGCTGGTTATGTAATTCGTCGAATTTTACGTCGTGCAATTCGTTACGGATTTACTTTCTTAAATATAAAAGAAGCTTTTATCTATAAATTGGTAGAAACCTTGAGTGAACAAATGGGAGATTCTTTCCCGAAATCAGAACTCAAAAAGCACTTTGTTCGAATGTGATTCGTGAAGAAGAAAACTCTTTCTTACGTACGCTTGATCAGGGATTGGTGCTTTTAGATGCTGTGATTTTAAACAATACAGGAGATACAATTGATGGTAAAAAAGCTTTTGAATTGTATGATACTTATGGTTTTCCTATCGATTTAACGGCTTTGATTCTTTCTGAAAAAGGGTTGAAACTGGAAAAAAGGATTTCAGGAGCAACTGCAATTGCAAAAAGAACGTTCGCGTGCAGCTTCAAAAGTTACTGCCGGTGACTGGAATGTTCTTGTAGAAGATGATATTCAGGAATTTGTAGGATATGACAGATTATCACATCAGGTAAAAATCACGAAATACCGTAGAGTAGATAGTGTAAAAGATGGTGAAATTTATCAGTTGGTTTTCAATGCAACTCCGTTTTATGGAGAAAGTGGAGGACAGACTGGAGATAAAGGATATCTGGAGTCTCAAAATGGTGATATCGTTTACATCATCGATACTAAAAAAGAAAACAACCAAACGATACATTTGGCAAAATCGTTACCTGAAAATCTGACAGGAACTTTTAATGCTGTTGTGGATGCGAATCAAAGAGCAAAAACATCGTCAAATCACTCGGCTACGCATTTATTGCACCAGGGATTGCGTAAAATATTAGGAACACATATCGAGCAAAAAGGATCTATGGTTCGAAATGCTTCTTTGCGTTTTGACTTTTCTCACTTCTCAAAAGTATCCGATGAGGAGTTGAAAGAAGTAGAGAATTTTGTGAATGCAAGAATCCGTGAGAGTTTGCCTTTAATTGAAAAAAGAGCCATTTCGAAAGATCAGGCTCTTGAAGAAGGAGCAATTGCTTTGTTTGGTGAGAAATATGGAGATTTGGTTCGTATGATTAAGTTTGGAGATTCTGTCGAATTATGCGGTGGAACTCACGTAGCAAATACTTCAGATATCTGGCATTTTAAAATTGTTTCAGAAGGAGCTGTAGCAGCAGGAATCAGAAGAATTGAAGCAATCACCAGTGAAGCTGCAAAAGATTATTTTGAGTCTCAATTGCTTTCTTATGATGAAATTAAAGAGACTTTGAAAAATGCTCAGGATCCTGTAAAAGCGATCCAGTCTTTACAGGAAGAAAACATTCAGTTGAAAAAACAACTGGAAGTACTATTGAAAGATAAAGCCAAAAACATGAAAGGTGATTTGGCAAAAGAATTACAAGAAGTAAACGGAATCCAATTCCTGGCCAAACAAGTGGATCTGAATGCCGAAGGAGCAAAAGATCTGGCTTATGATTTAGGGAATTTAGGAAACAATCTGTTTTTACTTTTGGCTACTGCCGAAGATGGAAAACCGATGTTAACGTGTTATATCTCTAAAGAATTAGTTGCCGATAGAAAACTAAACGCAGGACAAGTAGTTCGTGAATTAGGAAAATACATCCAGGGAGGAGGAGGAGGACAGCCTTTCTTCGCTACCGCAGGAGGTAAAAATGCTGACGGAATCGCTGAGGCTTTGGCTAAAGCGGTGGATTTCGTGAAGTAATTTTTTTCTAAGTCGCTAAGGATCTAAGGTTCTAAGCTTTTAAAATTTTATAACAAACCCGACAGGTTTTTAAAACCTGTCGGGTTTTGTATTTAATGTAAATTCAACAGCGTCCAGCTTCAGCCGAATGTTTCTTGAAGTTAAAAAGAAAAGGCTTTAGCCAAACTATTACGTTTGGCTAAAGCCTTTTGCCTTAATTTATTTTTATCATCCAGCTAAAGCTGGATGCTCTTGAAAAAAAACTCAGAACCTTAGATTCTTAGCGCCTTAGCACCTTAAAAAGTTATTTACGTTCACCTATCTGCTGGCGCCACATCGCATAATACAATCCTTTTTCAAAAATTAAATCTTCGTGTTTTCCCTGTTCGATGATTTTTCCTTGTTCCAGAACAAAAATCTTATCCGCATGCATTACGGTTGATAAACGATGCGCAATTAAAACTGTGATTCTGTTTTTGTCTGATATATTACGAATTGTGGTATTGATTTCTTCTTCGGTAATAGAGTCTAAAGCAGAAGTAGCTTCATCAAAAATCAATAAATTCGGATTTCTTAATATAGCGCGGGCAATCGATAAACGTTGTTTTTCCCCACCGGAAACTTTGATTCCGCCTTCACCAATTGTGGTATTTAGGCCGTCTTCGGCACGTTGCAGCAGTTTTTCACAGCTCGCTCTTTTTAATGCGTCGTATAAGTCTTCGTCGGTTGCATTAGGTCTTACGAATAATAAATTCTCCCGAATTGTTCCCGAGAACAGTTGCGCGTCCTGAGTAACAAATCCTAATTGCTTTCGTAGATCCAGCAAATCAATTTCTGTCGAATCAATGTCGTTGTAAAATACCTGACCTTCAGCGGGCGTGTACAATCCAACCAGTAATTTTACCAAAGTGGTTTTCCCTGATCCTGATGGCCCCACAAAAGCAACGGTCTGACCTTGTTTGATATCGAAATTAATATTTTCTACGGCTTTAAATTTGGCTGTTTTGTGCTGAAAACTCACATTAGAGAAAAGCAGGGACTGGATTGCTCCAACGTGTTTAGGATTTTTTGGACGAAATTCTTTCGGAGCACTCAATAAGGTTTTGAAATTTTCCATTGAAACCTTTGTTTCGTTCAGTGCGATAATAAAATTCCCTAGTTCTTGTAAAGGCCCAAAAATAAAGAAGGTAAAAAACACCATCGTCAATAAATCACCTACAATAATTTTATTTCCAAACAAGAAATAATACAACGTAAAGACCACGCAGGTTCTTAAAAAATGAACTGTTGTACCCTGTATAAAACTCAAACTTCTGATAAAACGGATTTTCTGAAGTTCGAGTTGCAGAATTTTAAAGGTGTTCAGGTTAAGACGTTTTTCTTCCTGATACGTTAATCCAAGACTTTTTACCAATTCAATGTTTCTTAAACTTTCGGTTGTCGAACCCGCCAGAGCATTGGTTTGATTTACGATTTTTTTAGAAACAACTTTTATCTTTTTACCTAAGTACGAACTTACCAAGGCAATAATTGGAGCCGTAACCAAAAAGATAAGCGAAATACGATAATCGATTCGGGCGACATAAACAATCACGAATACAAAACCAATGACAGTTTGAAAAATTAAAGAGATTGACAGTGTAATTAACTTCTCAGAATCAGAGCGAACTTTGGTTAATTTGCTCAAAGTTTCACCACTTCGCTGATCTTCAAATTCAGCAAACGGCAGATCGAGTGATTTTTTAATTCCATCCGTATACATTTGCGCTCCGGTGCGCTGAATCACGACATTCGTAAAATAGTCCTGAAAGTTTTTGGTAATTCTGGAAACCATCGCAGCACCAAGAGAAAGCCCGAGCCAGAACGACAGCGATTTGATAAAACCAATTTCGTTTCCGGCATATTTGTGTAAACCAACACCGCAATCCTGCATAAGTTTACCCGTAATAATAGAGTCTGACAAGCTAAAACAGATGTTAATAGAAGCCATAACCAAAGCAAAAAACAAGAGCATTTTGTGTTTGATTATATAAGAATACAATAATTTCATAAGTAAAATTGAATTTGTGGAAGATGCAAAAGTAATGAATAGTTTAACGCTGTTAAGTTGCTTTTTGTTATTAAAAATGTAAATTTTTTTACAGCTGAAATTACTGGTATTTTTTTACTCCTAAATGTTTTAATTTTTCATAAAACATCTTTTTTAAACACTAGAGCAATAGAATAAAAACTAAGAAAAAAGCTAAGTGTTTATGATGTATTTTACTTTTTTTATGAATTTTTATCACTGCTAATTTTTAGATACATGCTTTGTTATTAGTGAATTGACAGCAATTTTTGGGGTATGTCATATTTATCAATGTGGGATACCGTAAGGTTTTCATTTTGGGTTGTATTACGTTTGCAGCAAAATAATTTAATCAAACCCAAATGAAAAAAATTTTATGCCTTTTTAGTGCTTTAGCCCTGGTACTAACTTCATGTTCAAGCGATGATGCTGCAGATGCATCTTCTTCATTAAAACCATCAAAAGTAGCATATTCTTATTCTGATGCTAAAGACAATTACTTTTCAGAAATGAAATATGAGGGAAATAAATTGGTAACTGAAACTGATGATGACGGTTACACTATAAAATACCATTATATTGACGATTTAATCTCAAAAACGGAGGAATTCGGAACAGATAAAGCACTTCAATCGACTACTGAGTATAGCTATTCTGCAGGAAAATTAGCTTCTGAAACTGTAAAAAATACAGGGGCGACTCAATATTATAAAACAAAATATACACATAATGGAGACGGTAGCGTTTCTTTTGCAGAGTTTTATATTAATGCAAAAACAGGAGTTGAAGAAGAAGGTGGAAAGATTGGAAAATATACCTACAAAGACGGTAACTTAGTGAAATACGAGAGCTCTTTCTATGGTAAACCAAACTCTACTTATACTTACGAATATGATTCAAAAAAGAATCCTACTGCTAATGTTGCGGGGATTAAACTTTTGTTAGGTATGGAAGAAAGTGCTTCGGCTAATAATGTTGTTAAAATAACAGGTACTTCATCAACGTCAACTTTTGTTAGTACTTTCTCTTATCTTTACAACGATAGTAATTTCCCAACTGAGAAAAAACAATTTGGAAATGGCGGTGCATTAAACGAGACAGCGCAGTACACATACTAAAAAGCAGTTTTTAGAATTTAAATGAAAAACCAAATACTTCTGTATTTGGTTTTTTTATTGCTGAAAATTGGTGAAATTCGTGTTCAAATTAAATGTCATGCAATTCAGAACCCAAATTCCAATTTCTAAAACCAATAATCCAATCGATTATACTTCGAAAGTAATGGCGATAGGGTCTTGCTTTGCAGAGAATATGGCGGAGAAATTTGATTACTTCAAGTTTCAAAATGCCACAAATCCGTTTGGGATTATCTTTAATCCGGTTTCAATTGAGAAGATAATCAGCCGGGTAGTAAAACAGGAAGCATACACCGAAAAAGATGTTTTTTTTCATAACGAACGCTGGCATTGTTTTGAGGTACATTCGGATTTAAGCCATTCGGACCGACAGGAATTACTGGAAACCTTAAACAAAACCGTTTCAGAAACGGCCAGACAACTACAGGAAGCGTCACATATCATTATCACCTACGGAACTTCGTGGGTTTACCGGAATTTAGAAAGCGATCAGATTGTGGCCAATTGCCATAAAGTACCTCAAAAACAATTCGCAAAAGAGCTGCTATCGGTTGACGTAATTCAAAAAAGCATCCAGAATACAATAGATTTGATTCAGGTTTTAAATCCGAATGTAAATTTCGTTTTTACCGTTTCTCCTGTCCGACATATCAAAGATGGTTTTGCCGAAAATCAACTGAGCAAAGCACATTTATTTGCAGGACTTCACCACAATCTGCAAGCTACAATTTACAATCAAAAACCAGGATATTTTCCGTCTTACGAAATTATGATGGACGAACTTCGGGATTATCGTTTTTATGCCGAAGATATGCTGCATCCCAACGCTGTAGCAATTGATTATATCTGGCAGCGATTCAGCGAAAATTATATTGCCGAAAACAGTATTTCGACCATGAAAGAGGTAGATGAAATTCAGAAAAGCCTGCGTCATCGAAGCTTCAATCCCGAGTCTGAACAACATCAGAAATTCTTAGCCAAACTGCATCAAAAAGCAGAACGTCTGAATGCTAAATTTTCTCATATCAGGTTTTAAATCCTGATTTTATATTTTAAAACAGGCCAAATAAATAAACCGGAAAAACGAAATCGCAGGAAATACAAAGTTTAAACGAAACGTTGTATCACCCGCGATTTAGCACAGTTGTTTTTTACAGTGCTGAAATAATAAATTCACTTCTTCTGTTCATCTGATGCTCTTCTTCTGTACATTTTACATTATCAGAACAGTGGTTCACAAGCTGTGTTTCACCATAACCTTTGCCGGTTAATCTGTTTTTATCCACCCCATTTTTAACCAGCCAGTCTATAGTAGATTTAGCTCTTTTATCAGATAACAGCTGATTGTATTGATGCGTATGACGGCTGTCTGTATGCGAGCGAATGTCTAATTTCATTTTAGGATACTGGTTCAGTACATCCAGAATTTTTTCAAGGTCTAAAGCGGCTTCTTTTCCAATATTGGATTTGTCTAAATCGAAATAAATCATTTTGATACCAAAACATTTACCTAAATCATCTCCGACGGTTACGATGTAACGGGACTTTTCAAGTGCAATCGGTAAATTGGTTTTTGAGCGGTCTTTTGACAGCACTATTCTTTGCTCCCAGGTGGTGTAGTTTTCTTTCTTGGCCCTGATGTAGTACGGAACATCCGTATCTAAAATGAAACTATAGTTTCCTTTTTTATCAGAGTAGGTAGAATCTTTTACGTTCAGGTCATGATCGTACAGGATAAGTTTGGCATTTGGCAAAACTTCATCAGTTTCCAGATCAGTTACAACGCCATACAATTCGTGAGCCGTATTTAATCTTTGTGTTTCTAAAAATTTATAAATATCATCTGATCCTTGCCCGCTTTTTCTGTTCGACGAGAAAAAACCTCTTCGTGATTTGGCGTCGATAATATAGGCAAAATCATCATTAGGAGAATTGATATCCCCTCCTAAATTTTGAATATTACTCACACCGCTATCGCTAATTTTTCCAACAAAAACATCTAAGCCGCCAAGTCCGGGATGTCCGTCTGAAGCAAAATAAATTTCATTGTCATCGGTTACAAAAGGAAATGTTTCCTTTCCTTCAGTATTGATTCCGGGGCCTAAATTTTGAGGCGGACTGTATCCTCCATTGCCAAGAATTTTGACCATGTAAATATCAGATTGTCCTATTGTTCCCGGCATATCTGACGCAAAATATAAGGTTTTTTCATCCGGGCTGAGAACAGGATGTGCAGTACTGTATTCATTGCTGTTAAAAGGTAATTCTACAATATTGCTCCACTCATTTTTTTTATCAAGAGTAGCTTTGTATATTTTTATGAAGGTAATTTTTTGTTCGTTTTTTCCTTTTTTTCCATCAATATAATTATTGCGTGTAAAATAAATAGTTGTCCCGTCTTTTGTAAAAGCGGGGGATGACTCGTGGAATTTGCTGTTGATTTTTGACTTTATTTTTTTGGGTGTACCAGGGTTAAAATCTTTATCCAGATCAGCTTCATAGAGATTGGTAAAATTTTCCCCCGTCCATTTATGTCTTTGTTGCCCCAGTCTTCCCGTATCTCTTGCTGTGGTAAAAACAATTTTGTTTTGGAAAAACGCTGTTCCATAATCCGAATATTTACTGTTTATCCCAGCGTTTTCAATCGTGTAGCGTCCGGAATTGGCTTTAATCAGATCCAGATAGTTTTCATTTTTTTTGTACAGCTTGCCTCTGCTGTCATTTTTTGACTTCTGATTGAATAAATCAAGCATCTGATTGGCTTTCTCTGTGCGGTTTGTTGATTTTAACGATTGTGCATATCGGTAATAATATTCAGGTTCCACATCGCTAGTCACCGCAAATAATTCGTCATACCATTTTGCCGCTTTATCAAATTCAGCATTAAAGTAAAAAGAGTTACCCAGTTTTTTGAACATATCTGCAGATTTATAGCCTTTTGAGGCCACTCTTTCGTAGGTTTTAATGGCATCAACATAGGCATAGTTGGCATATTGTTTGTCAGCCGTGGCTATTTTATTGCTTTGCGAATAGAGGTGTAATGAAAACAAACTTATTAGCAATATATAAAAGGGCATATAATTTTTCATAATAAATAATTTTAAAAGAAACGAGGAGTTGTCATTTTACTTTGTTTTCGGGTAAACTCAAAACGCAGGAATACTTCATGTGAACCATTACTGTAATTGTTTAGTTTTGTCGATTCAAGATCATAACCGTAACCGATGTACATACCATCTGAAACCTGAAAACCGACCATGGTACTAAAAGCGGCATCCCATCGGTAGGCGAGTCCAACCATAAATTTATCGTTGAACATAAAATTGGCCGAAGCATCCACCTGCAGCGGAGCACCCTGTACTAGTTTTGCAAGCACTGCGGGTTTGAATTTTATGTTATTGTAAGGACTTAAATTGAATACGTATCCTCCCATTAAGTAGTAGTTGATTCTATTTTTGAATATGGCCACTTCATTATCATCATAATAATTGGTCTCTATAAAATCCGGTACCGACAAACCGATGTAAGCCTTGTCAGAATGCCAATAGACTCCGGCTCCGATATTTGGAGAGATGACGTTGTTTAAATTTTGTAAATGCGGATCGTTCAAATCTGCGGGATTGAGTTTGCTGGTGTCCAGATTAAAAAGACTGACAGTTCCTTTAAGACCGAATGAAAGTTTAAAATTGTCTGAAGTCTGAACCGTATAGGAAAAGTCTGTTGAAAAAGAGTTTTTATCAGAGGCACCAATTTTGTCATTTACAAGAGAAACACCCACACCTAAATTACTATTGTTTATAGGGGAGTTAATTGAAAAAGTGCTGGTTTTCGGAGCTCCTTCAAGACCAATCCATTGTGCCCGATACAGTCCAAAAGTACTCAGTACCCCTCTCGATCCCGCATAAGCAGGATTGATATTTATGGTATTGTACATGTATTGTGTGTATTGAGCATTTTGTTGAGCGGCAATATTTATGATATTAAAAAGCAATAAGAACCTTAAAAAAATTAAATTTTTTTTCATTTGTATCTTTATTTTTGGTGAAACTTCTTTGCGAATGGATGTTGAAATCCTCTGTGTTTTATCTGAAAGTAAGATGTAAGTATCCACTTTTTTCCGTCATCAGCGCGCCGTTTCCATAGGAGAGCACATAAAAATAGGTCCCCGGAGGTAATCCTTCATGTTTGTTTACGGTTGCTCTGCCTTCAGAAATCCCGCGAAAGAAATTATTATTTGCACCATAATTATGAGTTTCAAATACTTTGACTCCCCAGGAATTGTATATTGTTACTGTATTGTTTGGGAACCGTTCGAGACCTCTAATCTCGAAGTAATCGTTTCGGCCGTCTCCATTTGGGGAAACCATATTGAAAACAATTACTTCCGGATTTATAATACCGGCCTGAGCTTTATTATTATGCGGATTGCGATCTTCCGGAGTTGAATTTTCCAGAAAAACAATGTTCAGGTAATTTCCTGTTGATTTTACTTTTGCTGTTATAGTCAATGTTTCCGTTTGTTTGCCTGACAGGTTGGGTAAATTCCATATTCCGGTTGTTACATTATAATCTCCGGAAGAAGTTTTAGACGAGGTATAAATGTATCCTGACGGAAGTATATCTCTAATTTGAACATCGTTGAAATTATTTGTTCCCAGATTTTCAGCAGCTATGGTAAATACAATCTGTTGGCCGATGTTTGCCATTGGATCGTTTATGGTTTTCTTTAACGCAATATCTCCATCAAAATCTCCATCGGGTTTTGAACACGATACTACATCTATAGAAAAATGAATAATTACAAGAGGGTCGCATTTCGTTTCATCAATATAATTGACTTCTATAGAACCCTTTCCTATATGATTCCACAAAACCGTTACAAAATCATCTGATGGGTGGCCTCCATTTACGATAGTCCCTTCTTTTGAAACGTGCCAATTGTAAGAAGACATTCCGGGAACAGTATTGTAGGTTACTTTTTCAGTGACACAGGTTGATGCATGCCAATCAGGCTCCTTATTAGGGAGATTATTTTTAACAATTGCAGTAACGGCCAAACGGTTGGTACTCTCACAGGTACCAGACTTTGCAGCTCCGTAATAGGTTTTACCATCAATTAGTAGTGTCGTGGATGGAATGATATTTCCTCCTGTAGGTGCATCATACCAGATAATACCGGTTCCTGAAGCTGCTAAATCAGCGACTGTGGCCTTATCGGCGCAAAAATGCTGTGTGGTTGTACCAGTTGGTGTTTTTGGATCACTAATGCTAACAGTTACGGCCAAACGGTTGGTACTCTCACATGTACCAGATTTTGCAGCTCCGTAATAAGTTTTACCGTCAATTAGTAATGTTGTGGATGGAATGATATTTCCAGCTGTTGATGCATCATACCAGATAATACCGGTTCCGGAAGCTACTAAATTAGCTACTGTAGCCTTAACAGCAGCGCAGAATTGTTGTGTAGCAGCACCAGTTGGTGTTTTTGGATCACTAATGCTAACAGTAACGGCCAAACGGTTGGTACTCTCACAGGTACCTGACTTTACAGTTCCGTAATAGGTTTTACCATCAATTAATAGTGTAGTGGATGGAATGATAGTTCCAGCTGTTGATGCATCGTACCAAATAATACCGGTTCCAGAGGCTGCTAAATCAGCTACTGTAGCCTTAGTGGCAGTACAGAATTGTTGTGTAGCAGCGCCAGTTGGTGTTTTTGGATCAGTAATACTAACGGTTACGGCCAAACGGTTGGTACTCTCACATGTACCAGATTTTGCAGTTCCGTAATAGGTTTTACCGTCAATTAGTAGTGTTGCGGATGGAATGATATTTCCACCTGTTACTGCATCGTACCAAATAATACCGGTTCCCGAAGCTGCTAGATCCCCTACTGTAGCCTTAACGGCAGTACAGAATTGTTGTGTAGCAGCGCCAGTTGGTGTTTTTGGATCACTAATACTAACGGTTACGGCCAAACGGTCGGTACTCTCACATGTACCCGACTTTACAGCTCCGTAATAGGTTTTACCATCAATTAATAGTGTTGCGGATGGAATAATATTTCCTCCTGTTAATGCATCATACCAGATAACATCGGTTTCTGTGGTCATTAAATCCCCTACTGTAGCCTTAGCTGCAGCGCAGAATTGCTGTGTAGCGTTTCCTGTCGGGGTAGAAAGGCCTCCAAGTCTAACGTTGACAGATTCTGTAAAATAACATCCACCTAAAGAACTAATTTCTACTTTGTAGGTGCCAATTTGTGCAGCCGTCACATTATTGATATTCAATTCTGCGGCATCAATTTGAGTACCATCAGGCAAGGTCCACTTTATAGAATTTACCGGTCCAATTTGTATCACAGACAATTTGATGTTTCCTCCGATACAAACGGTAGTCTCTCCGCTTATTAGCTTTGAAAATGAACTTCTTAAAATCAGAGGCTGCAGGACTTCATAGCAGGTTGTTTTTGCTTTTACGATATAATTCCCTGCTGACAGCCCTCTAAATATAGGATCTGTTTGTCCGGTTGACGGAAAATCGGTATCCGTTTCTTTTTTTATAAAATAAGTGACTGCTTCAGTGACCTGATCTACTTTGACATGAAGTTCCCCTGTAGCATTTCCTGAACAGACAATTCCGCCTGATTTAGATAAATCAAAAACAGGAAAGTTGGGCGTAACCTTTAGGGCAGCGGTCGAAGTATTTTCCCATAATTGATTTTTGTTCAAAATACCCATTACAACACGTCGCGATAAACCGATTTCATAGTTCCCGGACACATCCGGTTCAAAAGAAAAGTTGAAAACTCCGGTTCTTAACATAGTAGCGTTACCGGGAATGCTTAAACGACTGGCACCGGGAGGTACAGTAAGAAATCCCAGATCGATAAAATCAATTCCGTAGAGCCTTCTTAAATGATCGTCCATGGCTGTTTTGCCAACACCGGAAACCTGTACCGTTACATTCTTGATATAGCGGTCGCACACACTGGGCGAGGGTACAGCGCTAACCTTAGTGATTTCAATTTTGGTGAAATAACTGTCTAAAACAACGTCAAAGACTTCGTTAAAACATCCGGAATCCTGGATTCTTATAACATAGGTCCCCGGCAGTAACTGGTTTCCCAGTCCAATTACGGAACCTTTTGTTATAGCCAATGGAGAGGGACCGCTTACAAGGCTTACGGTAACATCACCCTGTAATCCTACAAAGCCCGGAGTAGCCATGGGAGGGTATACCGCCAGTGCCGATCTGCCAAAGAATTTACCGCTTGGCCCTGTGAAAAATTGTACTTTGGCTCTTATATCCTTATCCGGAGAAAAGTAGTTAGGATCGATAAAAACATTTTTTGGGTCGGTAATATCCGTTTTTACAGGCGATGTGTTTGACGTTCTGTTGAAAAAAGTGTACGCTGTTGTTTCGATTCCGGTATGATCCGTTACTTTTATAGTGTAGTTTTTACCAATATCGAGTTTACAGACTACCAAACTGTTTATAGCTGTAATTGTATAAGTATTTTTGATACCGGTACTGTTGTCAGTTACTTCTACAGCATAGGGAAGACATCCTCCCTGATCTTTAGGCACGTTTTTTAGTAAAACCTGTCCGGTATCATTACAATTGTTATTTAGAGGATCATCTTCTATACTAAATTCAAAATTGGTAAAAGGTCTTGGGATTCCAATAGAAGAGGCACCATAATCCAATTCAACGGTTTTGGTCAGATTACAATAAGTGGCACTCAGACGGACAATTCCCCACTTAGAGCGGTCAGAAGGCAGCGGAAAAGATTGACGAACCTGATTATACGTCAAATTATCGTAGACATTCCAGCCTGATCCATTCTGAATTTCAAGTTTATAAATATAGTTTTGAGTTCCTGAAAAACGGGGAGAGATTAAAGGGTTAATATGAGCCCCACCAGTGGCTACAGCCAGTAATCCGTTAGGAAGTGAAGCACTGCTAATGCCCGAACAGACATTTCCGGGAATGTTATAGACAAGATCAACGTTGCCGATTTCTCCTTTTTCAAGAATAATATCATTGGCTTTCAGTGTCACATTGGGTGCTAGATTTACTATGGTGGGAGGCGAAATAACAGTACCGCAATTATCGGTGGCTCTGACTTTGTAAGAGCCGCTGGGCATACCTTTTAGCAACGAATAGCCGCTGGAGGTTTGTATATTTTGCACAATACTGTTATCGGAAGCGTTAAGTAAGGCAATGGTGTAAGGAGGATTACCATTGTTTATGGTAATGCCTATGCTGCCTAAAGGATTGGGTTCTGATGCACAATAGGTGTAATTTTCTGCGTCAAAACGTGTAATACTTGGTGAAACAGAAGAATAGCTGCTGCCTACTTTTATGGTAGTGGCAGCTTTTATAAAAATATTGTTTTCGTAATAACCATAAAAATAATCTCCCGGTTCTAAATGCGTAATCAGAGAAACCGAAGAAGCAATAATATTAGCCGGATCATAAGGAGATTTTACAACAGCATAGACCAGAGGCTGAGAAACATTTTTAACTGTGATCGAAATTGTACCATCGGCTCTACCATCACCAGTACAGGAAGCATCAGTTGCAACAGCAGAAATTTCCGCTTGGGCAACTGCGCCAAAAGGCAGTAAATAGAAAAGCGCAACGATTAATTTTAGTGGCTTCATAGTAAGTTCGTTAAATTAAGTTTTTGGATTTGGGTATGGTAAGTTTAGAGGGATGACAATTCAGAAGAAGGCATTAAAATTTCTTTTAACTCAATAATGAAATGTGTAATGCCTTCAAAGCTGAATTGATGAACATCATCCTTTATCATAACTTACTGCAAAGGTATTTAGGACAATCAAGACAAATAATTCATATTCAATAATTGGATTGTTAATGAAATAAGAGGTTATTTTAAGTAACAGTTGACAAGTATAAATACTCAAAAGACCGTAGATTTGTGTACAAAACAAAAAAATTAAAAAGACGAGAAGAGGTCTGTCTGATTGTGTTTAGAAATCTAAATTTTAGAGAAAAGTAACGATGACAGCCTTTTAATCTGACGTTGATAAGTGTGAAGTTTTTGGTTTCTAAAGGTTGTGTTTTTTGTGTACACCTTCGTACCTTCATGGCTGGAGAAAAGTAAGAAAACAATTATTTGTCTCTAAATTTTAGAATAATTGCAGGTAATTGTGTAAATTGTTAAAGTTTAAATTTTACAAATTTGTAAATACAGTTTTGTATGAATTAAAATTAATCCAAATGTGTTTTATTGACGTATGAATAAAAAAACCATTCATTTTCTAAAAAAAACACTTCGTGTACTGCTTTGGTGCATGGCTTCTGTAATTACGCTTTTATTGCTTCTTATTATTTTAATTCAGGTTCCGTCGGTACAGAATTTTGTAAAAGATAAGGCGATTACCTATCTGCATAAAAAGATAAAAACCAAAGTATCCCTAGAACATATTTCGATAAAATTTCCGAAAGATATTGTTTTGGAAGGTTTTTACTTTGAGGATCAAAAAAAGGATACACTGTTAAGCGGGAAACGTTTAGAGCTCGATGTTGATTTGTTTAAACTGATCAACAGTGAACTGGAAATTAATTCCGTTTCGCTGCAAAATACAACGGCGCGTATTTCGAGAGATAAAAAGGGTGTTTTTAATTTTGATTATATTATCAAAGCATTCGAATCTAAAGAACCAAAAGTAGAAGATCCAAATGCCAAACCTTTTAAAATTTCGGTTGTAAAAGTAAATCTTGACAATGTCAGGTTTGATTTTAAAGATGATTTTTCGAAAAATGACATCCGCGTAAAACTCACGCATTTTGATACCAAATTCAAAGAATTCGATCTGGATAAAATGAATTTCAATATTCCGAATATTGATTTAAACGGATTAAAAGTAATGCTGAATCAGGATGTGGTCGAGAAGATTGCGGAAGCATCGGTGCAAACCGTTGATACCATTTCAAAAAGAGCCGATTTCAATTTGAAATTAGGGAAGATCCGATTGGCAAAAATTGATATTGCGTATGACAACAAAGACTCCAGGTTAGATTCGGGAATCAAGCTGGATGAGCTGAATTTATCAGTAAACAAAATTGATCTGAACCGCCAGTTATTGGATTTTGAGGCTTTCGAACTAAAAAATCTAAAAGGAAATTTACGACTGGGCGCAAAAGACAAACAGCTTCAAACTCCTGATTTAGATACCACAGCCATAAAACAGGCCGGCTGGAAAGTAAAACTAAACCTGATCGACATACAAAATATAGCCTTCCAATTTGATGATATGCAATCAAAGCCTATTGCTAAAGGAATCGATTACAGTCACATGGATTTGAACCAGCTTAATTTTAAAGCAGAAAAATTGTATTATGGGAACGATACAATTTCGGGAAATATAAAAACGCTGACCGTAAACGACAAAAGTGGTTTACAGCTGCAGGCTTTAAAAACCAATTTCTTTTACGGTCCGAAGAATGCCTACTTGAACGATTTGTATTTAAAAACCCCGCAAACACTAGTCCAAAATAGTATTAAAGTTGCTTATCCTTCTATAGCTTCCCTTTCGAAAGACCTGGGTAATCTTACTTTGGATGCCGTTTTAAGCCAATCCAAAATCGGATTTAAGGACATCTTGCTTTTTGCCCCCGATTTACAAAAGAACAATCCGTTTAAAAGCAATCCAAATGCAGTTTTGAATCTCAACACCCGTTTGAGCGGAAAAATAAAAGACCTGACTATTCCACAGTTCGAAATGAGTGGAATCGGAAGCACCAAAGTCGCTGTTTCGGGAAAGATAAAAGGCCTGCCTGACGCACAAAAAGCAGATTATGATTTAGATATTAAAAAGTTTTCCAGTACCTCCAAAGATATTTATTCGTTTGTGCCTGCGGGAACCATTCCGAAAAACATTCAGTTGCCTGCTCAGTTAAATGTGCAAGGAAAGTTTAAAGGTTCGGTTCAGAACTTTAAAACCAATTTGGCTTTGAGCAGCAGTTTCGGTAAGGCAAAAGTAGACGCCTTGTTCGATCAGCGGTTCAAGAAAAAAGAAAAATACGATGCGACCGTTTACTTACTCGATTTTGATTTGGGAAGATTGATTAAAAACGATTCAATAGGAAGAATTACGCTTAAAGCAAAAGTAAAAGGCAAAGGTTTGGACCCCAAAACGGCTCAGGCAGAATTTGACGGATTGGTTCAGAAAGCTGTCTTTAATAAATATACCTATAAAGATCTGTCTTTAAAAGGGCATATTGCCAATGGTTCTTTTGGGGTAAATTCAGGAATGAATGACCCGAATCTGAATTTTAATTTAACGGCAAGCGGAGATACCAAAGACAAGTATCCTACCATTCAGTTAAAATTAAACCTGGACATTGCCGATCTCGAAAAACTAAACCTGCACGCCGGCCCAATGAAACTGCGTGGAAATGTCGATGCCGATATCGCCAATAGTAATCCTGATTTTTTAAACGGAAAAGTGTTTCTTTCGAACATTCAGGTTGCACAGGAGGCAGAACCGATCATTCTCGATTCAATTCGGGTAATTGCCTTTGCCGATCAAAATCGAAACAACATCAAAGTATCTTCTCAGTTTTTAAACGCCGAAATCGATGGTAAATACAAACTGACGACTTTAGCAGCAGCGCTGAAAAAAACAGCCTCAAAATACATTGATTTAAAAAATCCAAAAGTAAAAGGCGAATCCGATGAGCAGCGTTTGGCTTTTACAATAAAGGTGGACAACGATCCTATTTTACTGAAACTGCTTCCGGAATTAAAAGGTTTAGAGCCGATTACCCTAACAGGGAAATACAACAATGTAACCGATTCTCTTCAAGTCAGCGGAAGTATTCCGAGAATTGTATATGCAGACAACACCATTGCCGATGGGAAAATTAACATTGAAGCCAAAGAGAATGCTTTAGAATACAAGGTTTCTTTTGGTACAATTGAAAGTGGATCTTTAAAAGTTCCGTTTACAAGTTTGTTCGGAAAAATCGAAAACAATATTCTCGATTATGCATTGGAAGTAAAAGATGCCAAAGAAAAACAGCAGTACTTTATTGCGGGAGATTTAAAGCATGACGGTTCAAAAAACAGCCTCAGGATTGATGCTCAGAATTTTATTCTGAACTATGATAAATGGAATATAGATCCGGAAAATGTGGTGGAGTTTGGAGGTAAAAGGTTGTACGTTAATAAATTTAATTTAGAAAATTCGGGTAACGAGTTAAGAGTTCAATCGCAAGGAGATCAGGATAATGCGCCGTTACAGGTTGATTTTGTCAATTTCAAAATAGAGACGATCATGAACATCGTCAAGAAAGATCAATTGTTGATGCAGGGGCTGATTAATGGAAATGCTCTGGTTGAAAATGTGATGA
Organism: Flavobacterium sp. N502536; assembly: GCF_025947345.1. NCBI lineage: Bacteria > Pseudomonadati > Bacteroidota > Flavobacteriia > Flavobacteriales > Flavobacteriaceae > Flavobacterium > Flavobacterium sp. N502536. The sequence continues at coordinate 2,864,975 of NZ_CP110011.1, forward strand.
CAAAACCAACTTTTACTTCAGACATAAAAATAGATCAGTTTGCTTTTAAAGGAGAGCCGGTTGGAAATATTGCGGTAAAAGTCGACAATAAAACAGCAAATTTACTGGCAGCAAATGTTACGCTTGACGGAGAAGGAAATGAGGTGAATCTGACCGGAAATTACAAAATAGACGATGGAAATCTGGACTTTGATTTAAATCTGAACAAACTGAACATCAAGAGCATTCAGGGTTTTAGTATGGGCAATCTAACCGAAGGGACGGGGTATTTAACAGGGAATTTCAAAATTACCGGAAACGCTAACGCTCCAAAAGTAAACGGAGAACTCAACTTTAAAGAGACAGGTTTCAGAGTAACGAAGTTCAACTCCTATTTTAAAACAGTCGATGAAAAAATAACACTTCAAAACGATGTCATCACCTTTGATACGTTCACACTGCATGATGAAAATGACAATGAATTGATTGTAAACGGAACCATCAAATCGACAGATTATAGCCGTTTTGACTTTGGTTTAACCGTTGTTGCAGATAATTTCAGAGCCATACATTCGAAGGAAAAAGACAACGATTTGTTTTATGGAGATCTGTTGTTAGATACGAAACTAAACATCAAAGGAACACTTGAAAATCCTGTAGTTGGTGGAAATATTAAAATAAATAAAGCCACTAAGTTTACAGTGGTAATGCCGCAATCCGATCCTTCCATAGCAGATCGCGACGGAATAGTAGAGTTTGTCAACGAAGACAATCAGTACCTGAAACAAACGGCTGCGATGGAGCAAAAACTGAATCAATCGAGGTTAGTGGGGATGGATGTAAGTGTGGCTATTTCGATCGACAAAGAAGCCGAATTAACACTGGTTATCGATAAAGGAAACGGTGATTATTTGAATTTAAAAGGAGAAGCCGAACTTACAGGTGGAATCGATCCGTCGGGAAAAACAACTTTAACGGGTAAATACGAGTTTTCGGATGGGGCTTATGAGATGAATTTCAACATGATCCGACGAAAATTTGATATTCAGAAAGGAAGTTATATCATTTGGAACGGTGAGCCTACCATGGCCAATCTGAATATAACGGCGATTTATAAAGTAAACACCGCACCAATAGATTTATTGGGCAATCAATTACCAACGGATAATCCGACCGAGCGAAACACCTATAAGCAGAAAATTCCGTTTCAGACCTTGTTGAAAATGAACGGGGAGCTTTTAAAACCTGAAATCACTTTTGATATCGTACTTCCGGAGGGCAATAATGATGTTTCGGCAAATGTGGTATCGCTTACCAAAGCAAAACTCCAGCAGTTAAGACAAGAACCGGCGGAATTGAACAAACAGGTTTTTGCTCTTTTACTATTGAACCGATTTATTGGCGAAAACCCATTTTCGAGTGAAAGCGGCGGAACTAGTGCAGAATCGCTCGCACGACAAAGTGTGAGCAAAATTTTGTCACAGCAATTGAATGATCTTGCTGGAGAATTAATCACCGGAGTTCAGTTAGAATTTGACCTCGAGTCAACAGACGATTATACATCGGGAAGCAGAGAAAACAGAACCGATTTGAACGTAGGGGTTTCTAAAAAGCTGTTAAACGATCGATTAAAGGTTACCGTAGGAAGCAGTTTTGCGGTGGAAGGACAGGAACGCGCTAACGAACAGAGTACCAATATTGCAGGCGATGTGGCACTGGATTATCAATTAACGAAAGATGGCCGTTATATGGTTCGTGCGTATCGAAAAAATGAATATCAGGTGGCTGTTGAAGGACAGGTAGTCGAAACGGGGGTTGCCTTTATCATCACCATGAGTTATAATAAATTCCGCGAACTTTTTCATCGCAGTGCAGCCGAAAAAGAAATGATAAAAGAAGAAAAACTGCGCAAGGAAAAAAATAAACTCAAAGAGAAAGAGGAGAAGCAAAAAAAGGAAAATCAAATAGAAGGAAATGAGCAAAAAACATAGCAACAGGAGCATGAAATACATCAGCTGTTTTGCTGCGCTATCCTTATTTTTTGTTTTTGGATGCAGTAATACAAAGTATTTACCGGAAGGCGATTTATTATACACAGGAGGTTCTGTAACCATAAAAGATTCTATTCTTAAAAAGAAAGAACGAAAAGAACTGGAGAACGAACTGAATGATTTGCTGCGCCCGAAACCGAACAAGCAGTTTCTGGGATTGCGGCCTAAATTATGGTTCTATAATATGGCCGGAGAGCCTAAAAAGCAAAAGGGAATCCGATATTGGCTGCGCACTAAAGTGGGCGAACCTCCGGTACTTTTTAGTAAAGTCGACTTAGATTATAATGCTGCTGTTCTTCGGAATTTTACCGAAAACAGAGGGTATTTTAAAACCTGCGTGAGTGCCGACTCCACCGTTAGCGATAAAAGAGCTACGGCAGAATATACAGTAGTACCCAAAAAGCAGTACACGATTAAAAGCGTGATTTTTCCTGATGATTCATTGGCAATGTCAAGAATAATCGGAAGGTCAAGCCGAAGAAGCTTGTTGAAAGTGGGGCAGCCCTATGATTTGGATGTTATAAAAGCAGAACGGGAGCGTATAGATGCCAGACTGAAGGAGAAGGGGTATTATTATTTTAACCCCGATTATCTTTTGGCTCAGGTAGACAGCAGTAAAGGAGATCATGAAGTAAAAATTAGATTGGTCATTAAAGCGGATACGCCTCCAAAAGCGCTTACCGCTTACAAAATCAATAAAGTTGTAGTCTATCCGAATTTTACCATTTCAAAAGACAGTGTTAAATACCAGCCGAAAGATGTGGTTCAGTACAAAGACTTTACCATTATTGATACGGCGAACACTTTTAAACCAAGAGTTTTTGACCGCGCCATCTACTTCAAAAAAGGAGATGTTTACAACCGTAAAGACCACAATCTGACCCTAAATCGCTTTGTGAATTTGGGAACATTCAGTTTTGTTAAGAATGAATTTAAGCCTTCTGATAGTTTGCCAAATGCGCTGGATGCGTATTATTATCTGACACTTTTGCCAAAGAAATTTATTCGGGTAGAAGTTTTGGGGAAAACAAACTCGGCCAGTTATACCGGAACAGAAGTAAATCTAAACTGGAACAACAGAAACTTATTTCGCGGTGCAGAATTACTGACGGTTTCTATTTTTGGCGGTGCCGATTTTCAGCTTTCAGGAGCGAATAATGGTAGAAACATCTACAAACTTGGAACAGAAACCAGTTTGACCTGGCCAAGATTTATCGTTCCGTTTTTTCATATTGAAGGTTCGAGCGAATATGTGCCGCGAACCAAAGCAACAGTGCGCTATGAATATCAAAACCGAACACAATTGTATGCGTTAAACTCTTTTAAAACGTCTTTTGGATACCAGTGGAAAGAGAACATTCGGAAAGAACATCAGCTGAATGTAATTGATGTGACCTATGTGAGTCCCAATCACGTCACGGCTGAATATTTAGCAGATATTAAGCAAGATCCATCTTTGGAAAAAGTAATCGAAAAGCAGCTTATTTTTGGACCAACTTATACCTATACCTACACCAATACCATGCAAAAGCGTAGAAAAAATACGTTTTACTTTAGTGGTGATCTAGATTTGGCCGGAAACGTTACAGGTCTGGTGACAGGCGCTAATATTAAGAAGAATGATACCATAAAGATATTTGACGTTCCGTTTAGTCAGTTCGTAAAAATGAGAGGTGACTTCAGGCATTATTTAAAACTGGGAAAAGAAAGTGAATTGGCCAGCAGAATTATTTTGGGAATAGGACTTCCGTACGGAAATTCACGAGCTTTGCCAACGGCTAAACAATTTGTGGTAGGAGGAACCAATAGCATTCGGGCTTTCAGAGCCAGATCACTCGGGCCGGGAAGTTATCTCAATACCCAAACGACTAATAATTTTCTTCCGGATCAGTCAGGCGATTTGAAACTGGAGTTTAGTACCGAATACAGGGCAAAACTTTTTAGTATTGTTCGTGGTGCCGTATTTGTAGATGCAGGAAATGTGTGGCTGCTCAATTCAGATCCAAACAAGAAGGGCGGAGAAATTACCAAAGATTTCATGAAAGATATTGCCGTAGGAGCCGGAGCCGGATTGCGTTTTGATTTGTCTTTTCTGGTTTTAAGAACCGATTTGGCATTTCCGTTGAGAAAACCCTATTTGCCACAAGGACAGCGATGGGTTATCGACGATATTAATTTTGGAAGTGGCCCCTGGAGAAAAGACAATTTGATTTTAAACATTGCAATTGGATATCCTTTTTAGTTTTTTCTACGAATATAATTTTCATTTCGCTAGCGTTCAGATGCTGAAAAAAAACGTAGCAGAAAACGTTTAACCTCTTGAAAAAAAGAAGTAAATTGGTCTAATAAATTAATAGAATGCAAAATTTAATAAAGAGAATAATAGTTTTGGTCGCGGTCGTACTGGTTATAGTACTGGCTTTCAAGTATTGTGAATTCAAAAAAGACGACGATTCGACTATCGACTATAATACCAATCTGATTCAGCAGCAAATCTTAAATGTTGGAAAGTTAGTCGTTACCGAAGGGCATTTCTCTGAAGTCATTACCTATAAAAATCAGCAGAAGTATTTAATGGACATGGTTTCTTTTGAGAAGAAAGCACTTGTAGTGGTCAATGCAAATGTTACCGTAGCCTACGATTTGCATAAAATGAAGTACGATATCGACGAGAAGAACAAAACGATTACGATTTTAAACATTCCAAAAGAAGAAATTACCATCAATCCGGACATACAGTTTTATGATGTAGAACAAAGCAAACTGAATCCATTTACCGGAGACGATTACAACAAAATCAATAAATCGGTAAAAGCGAATCTGGCTAAAAAAATAGAGGGCTCTACACTGAAAACAAATGCTCAGAACCGATTAATCAGCGAGTTGTCTAAAATCTTAATCCTGACCAATTCAATGGGCTGGAAACTGCAATACAACGGTAAAACTATTGAATCTGAGAAAGAACTGAATCAGGATTTGAAGCTTTGATTATTTGAGGTACTAAGACGCTAAGATACTAAGGTTCTAAGTTTTTATTTTCAACCAGATTGCTATTGTTTGTCAAAAATGACAAGTTTTTTTTTTTTTTTTAAACTCAGAACCTTAGTATCTCAGAAGCTTAGCAACTTACAATAACTTCTAAACTAAACCGCTTCCTTATCAAAAATCAAATCCAAACCTCCCGAAATCAAATGGGCTACTTCCGGACGTTTCAGCTTCAACTGATCCAGATGAACTAAAACCTCCTGTAAAAGCTGTTTCTCATTGGAGTGTTCTAAAAGCTCGGTAATTTCAACGGCCAGTAACCAATCATTAGGGTGGCTTTCTTTTAATTTGTAAAATACATCCTTTAATTCAGTCGTTGCCCCTTTATTTTCTCTAATCATACGAACAGTTTGATACAGGACTTCTAAGTCGTCACGTTCGTCTGAATGTTTTGCTTTTATAGTAGTTGTTTTGGGTACAGTATTGATCAGATCGAAACTATTTACATCGGCTGGACCAGAAAAAGCCGAAACGACTTTTTTACCAATCGCCATATCATAGTTCCCCCATTCAGGCTGAAACAAAAGGGTCTCTCCATGTGTTACCGTACAATTTCTGAAACTGATCAGAATGATTTCACCATGCAGGTTTCTGGAGCCTGTAATGATTTCACCTTCAACAATAATATTACCTTCGAATTCTAATTTTACGGTTTCATTTTCTACAATCGAATAAGCCTGTAAATCCATTGGACTCATGTCTTCAATCGCCAGGTTAAAGCCTTTCAGTTTCCCAATCGGACTTCCGAATCCGTGTGGATGCGTTAAAGTTCCGTGACCAACCAATTCTTTTTCGCGGTACGATAAAGCCGTTTTTCCGGTAGTCTGAATGTATATTGGTTTTCCTTCATCTTCCAGAACATTGGTAAATACTCCTGAAACTTGTAAACCGGTACTCAGTTCAATAGTTCCTAAAGCATTGGAATGAATTAGTTTTTGTATTCCGGATAAACCTCCGGTTCTTAAAGCCATTTTATTGGCAAATTCTTCTAAAACCAAACTCAAATAAGAAAAATTTGGTGTTACATAAAGCTGAGGCTGCAACTGGGTGATATCAAAATTCTGATTGGCAGCAGAGATGTTATACGGGATTTTTTTCACATTATCCGTCATACACCAGGCACTTTCTCCGATAGAGGATAGTAAACCTGCGCCATATATTTTTGGATCTTCAACTGTTCCGATCAAACCATATTCTACCGTCCACCAATGCAGGTTTCGAATTTGGGCCATTTCAGACAATTCACCCATATTGTTTTGTAAATCGGCAACCGCTTTTTCAGCTTCGTCTATTTTTTCCTGAGGCGTATCTTCGGCTTCTTTCAAAATAGAAAGCAGTCGGATCGCTTCATACATCTGATAATCTTTATGAGAGGAGATGGCTTTACAGCCAATTTCTCCAAAACGTCTTAAATACTCTGCATATTCCGGATTGGCAATAATAGGTGCATGACCTGCGCCTTCATGGATAATATCTGGTGCCGGAGTATATTCGATATGTTCTAATTGACGAATGTCTGAAGCAATAACCAAAACGTTATACGCCTGAAATTCCATAAAAGCATTCGGCGGAATAAATCCGTCTACTGCAACAGCTGCCCATCCAATTTCAGTTAGTATTCGATTCATTCCGTACATACTTGGAATGGAGTCAATTTCGATACCCGTTTTTTTCAAACCATCCAGATAAGAATGGTGTGCTACTCTTGAAAGATAATCTACATTTTTGCGCATCACATAGCGCCAAACCGCCTGATTAATTGGTGTGTAATCACCATAATCCTGAGGTTTAATAAATTGCTTTAAATGTTTAGGCAATCGCTCTAATAACGGGTTTGTTTCAATACTGGCATTCATTTCGAAAACGTTGTAGATTAGAATGTAAAATTACAAATTAAAGATGCTAAATTTTGCTATTCTTCACAATTTTTTTAGTCGAAATGATTTTTTATTGCATTTTTCGCGGATTTCTTTTACAACAGTAAAAAACAGAATTGCTGCCTAGCAATCGTTATTTTCATAATTTACTTTCTCGAGTGCCTTCTCGTATTTTTCAATCTCTTTTTTGGTCATTGAAGCCTCTTTCAGATCCACTTTTAATTGTTTTTTGCTGTCAGGACTAATCCATAAACCGCTAAAAGCAGTTCCTTCTTTTTTAAGAATAAACAAACCTGTAAAAGCATGTTCTACCAGTGCAAGCTGATTTTCGTTTTTGATGTTCTGAGTAATATCAAGCTGAATCCAATTGCCCGATTTATCATAACGGTACATCGAGGTGTACATTAAATCGGCAGTGCATGGGTTTTCTTCGGCCTTGATGTAAAGGGTAACGTTTATTTTTCCGTCAACTGTTCCTTTGTACAAAGTGTTTTTTGCTGATTGTGCTTGTGTGAGGTTTAAAAAGAATAGAGATAATAAAAAAGAGAGTAGTAATTTTTTCATATTCAAATGTGATAAGGGGTATAGGTTAGTGTAAATTTAATTTGTTGGGGGTGTAGGAGTGAAAAATGATTTGAGACACTAGGTGCATTTAAATGAAGTGAACCGCCTTTTTTAAGGGTTATAGAACCTGTGTTTCTATGGGTTTAAACATCAATTTTGGTTTAAAAATAGGGGATATTTTCTTCATGGCCAATAATGACTCCAACTAATTGCAGCTTAAAAAAATTAGTGGTTTTCGGGATTCCTGAAATAATCAATTTTATAATTGAACATGTACGCCATGTTAGCTGCCCGCATTTTTGCTTCCTCGGTTATAGTTCCTGAAAAAAGTCCATCGATAGAAGTGTTAAAGAGTAATGTCCAACGGTCAAAATGAGTTTTATCTACCGGTAATTGTTTGTGTGGAGGAAAAGGACTTCCCGAGTAAGCACGAACATCAAACAGTATCGTTTGCCAAAAGCCATACATTTTTTCTAAATGTTCAGGCCAGCGATCCTGCAATTTGCCATTAAAAATAGGGCCAAGTAAATCATCCTTTCTTACTTTATCGTAAAAGCTGTCTACCATTAATTTTATGTCTTCCAGGTTTGAGATGTCTTTAAGAGCTGCCATGTTTTCTTACTATAAATTGAAAGACAAAAATACGATTTACTTAGCTGTAATCGGTGATATTTATCATTTTCAGGTTATTTGTTCTGTTCAATGGAAAATAGTTTCGCAGTACTCAAGAAGCAATTTTTAGAAGGAAATATTTCTTTTTGGCAGGGGAGAAATTGACGGAGTAGGATTTTGATTGATTTTTTCAGTTTTAATTATTTGTTAATCAAGTGTTTGTAAAATAAAAGGATAAGGTTTTGTAAAGGTGAGTTTTTGAAATGATGTGTATTTGTAAAGCTTTTAAATTGTTGATTTAAAAGAAATTGACATAATATTGGATGGTATTAACAAAATTAATCTTAAAAAATAAGAAAAATTTAATTATCCAAAAACCAAAAAATGATGAACAAAACTACCCCAAAATTACCAGAGAAAAGGAATCCTAAAGTATGGCTGTATGTCTTTTTTATGATTTCATTTACGATTAATATGATTGGTCAAACAGTTACTCCGTGGATAACCAGCGGCGATCAGACCAAATTATTGCAACAGCAGGCCACTGTAAGTTTCGGCACAAATTCCGGAAGTAATCCCTCTACTGTAACTGTTAATGCAGGAACAACCTATCAAACCATGGACGGTTTTGGCTATACGCTTACCGAAGGCAGTTGCGAAGTCATTAGCGGAATGGCGGCAACACAACAAAATCAGCTGTTGAATGATTTGTATCATCCGGTGACGGGTTTGAATGCCAGTGTAATTCGTATTAGTATAGGAGCTTCAGATTTAAGCAGTTCTTCGTACAGTTATAATGAAACTTCGGGTGATGTGAATATGAATAATTTTAGTCTCAACGGACCAGATTTGACGTATTTGATTCCAATTATCAAGAAGATACAGCTTATTAATCCAAACATCAAAATACTGGCAACTCCGTGGTCGGCACCAAGATGGATGAAAAGTAACAACTCATGGGTGGGCGGAAGTTTACAGACACAATATTATGCTGCTTATGCGAGGTATTTTGTGAAATATTTTGCGGCCATGCAGGCACAGGGAATTTCGATTTGGGGCATCACACCTCAAAATGAACCCGAAAATCCACATAACGAACCGAGTATGTTGATGAATTCGACAGAACAAAAGAATTTTATCAATACACAGCTTGGTCCACAGATGGCAGCAGCGGGTTATGGCAATATAAAAATTATAGCATTTGATCATAACTGCGACAATACAGCTTATCCTATTGATGTTTTGAACAACAGCAGTTATGTTGACGGCGCAGCATTTCATTTGTATTTGGGGAATATCTCTGCGATGTCAACAGTGCGAAATGCAACAAACAAAAACGTTTATTTTACAGAGCAATACACCGGCTCAGGTGGAAGTTTTAGCGGTGATTTTGGCTGGCACATGCAAAACGTTGTGATTGGAAGTACCAATAACTGGGCAAAAACGGTTTTGGAATGGAATGCGGCAAATAATTCGGGTCTTGGACCGCGAACACCGGGCGGATGCAGTACCTGTTTAGGTGCAATTACCGTTAATAATAGTACAAGTTATACCAAAAATGTAGCTTATTATATTATTGGTCAAATCTCAAAATTTGTAAAACCCGGTGCAGTAAGAATTGGTTCGTCAAGTACTAGCGGAACAATTCAAACTGTAGGTTTTAAAAATCCCGATGGTTCTATTGCACTTGTAGTTTATAATTCAGGATCGGCCAATACCATAAAAGTAGTTTCAGGAGCATCAGCATTTAATTATTCAGTTCCGGCATCATCAGCGGTTACTTTTAACTGGTCAGCAGGAGCACCGCCGTCAACTTCTTTTCCGGGCTACTATAATATTATTTCAAGAAACAGTAATAAAGGATTGGATGTTGCTGATAATTCGACAACAAGCGGAGGTCGCATTCAGCAGTATGACATTACTAACGGAGGAGGAAGCAACCAGCGTTGGAAGTTTGTTCCTGACGGAAGCGGCAATTACTACATTATTGCGAAATCGACCGGGATGTATCTGGCAACTGAAAATAATAGTACTGCCGACGGGATAAAAGTGCAGCAAAAAACATTCTCCGCTTCAAACGAATTTAAATGGACCGTTACAAGTGTTGGTGGAGGTTACTATCAGATTCTTAATGTGAATAGCGGGAAATCATTGGATGTTGAAAATGTTTCTACAGCAAATGGTGCAAATATCCAGGTGTGGGCATACGGAGGAGGTTTGAACCAACAATGGCAGCTGGTACAGGTTGAAGCTTCAACCGCCAAACAGGCTTTAACAGCCGAGACTGTGACGGTAAGCGAGACTGCTTTTTCTGCTTACATCAATTCGACAAATAATTATTTGAAAATCAATACCCCAAATTCAGGTGCAGGTGAAGTCGAAGTTTATGCGGTTACAGGTCAAAGTGTTTTAAAAAGAACCGTTGAATTTAGAAATGGAAATGAAACTGAGATCGAAATCTCAAAGTTGCCAAAAGGACTTTATGTGGTAAAAGTTAAAGACAGTAAAACGTCGTATGCTAAAAAAGTAGTAAAACAATAATTACAAATCCTAAGTTTAAGTAGTAATTTTATTTTGTTTTGAAACGGCTGTCTGATTTAAAATTCAGACAGCCGTTTGTATTATCCTATCAGTTGCGTAAATAAATCCTGATTGTCGTTGAGGTATTGAAATTCAAAACCATTCTTAGTCATATTTACTTTAATGGCAAGAATATCTTTTTTGTTTTTTAGCTCTAAACCAACGACTACAGAACCCACTTCGCGGCTGTTTTTCTTCGCAAACTGGAAATACGTGATATCGTCATCAGGGCCTAAAATGTTGTTTACAAATTCTTTTAAAGCCCCCGGACGCTGTGGAAACTGAATCATAAAATAATGCATCAGCCCTTCATACAGCAAAGAACGCTCTTTTATTTCGGCAGTTCTTTCAATATCATTATTGCTTCCGCTCACTACACAAACGACTTTTTTGCCTTTGATTTTATCTTTGTAAAAATCCAAGGCAGCAATAGTAAGTGCTCCTGCGGGCTCTACGACCATAGCCTCTTCGTTGTACAAACGCAAAATCGTAGTACAGACTTTTCCTTCGGGAACCAGAACTATGTCGTCTAAATTATGACGACAGATTTCAAAAGTTTTATCGCCAACTTGTTTTACGGCAGCACCATCCACAAACTTGTCAATTGTTTTTAAAGCGGTGTTTTTCTTTTCCTCAATAGAGGTTTTCATCGATGGAGCTCCTTTGGGTTCAACGCCAATAATTTTTGTATTTGGACTCAGTTGTTTAAAAACTTCAGACAGCCCCGAAGCCAGTCCACCACCGCCAATGGGCACAAAAACATAATCGATAGGCTCGTTGTAACTCTCTAAAATTTCCAATCCTACAGTTCCCTGACCGGCAATAACTTTATCGTCGTCAAAAGGGTGAATGAAGATCTTTTTGCTTTCGGCAGCATCTGCTGTGGCCGAGGCATAAGCATCATCAAAAGTATCTCCGGTAAGTACAATTTCAACAAACGATTTTCCAAACAGCTGTACTTGTTTTACTTTTTGCTTCGGAGTGGTTTTGGGCATGTATATTTTGCCTTTGATTTGCAAAAGATGGCAGGAATAAGCGACTCCCTGTGCATGATTTCCTGCACTCGCACATACAATTCCGCTTGCTTTTTCAGTTTCAGTTAACGAGGAAATCTTGTTGTAAGCCCCTCTGATTTTGTACGACCGAACAATTTGTAAATCTTCCCTTTTTAATAAAATGGTCGATTTAAACTCTTCCGAAAGATTTAAATTTTGGGTGAGTGGAGTAGCGGCAACTACATTTTCAAGTTGCTTTTTAGCAGCAAGTACTTCGTTAAATAAATTCATAATGATTAAATTGTTTTTGCCACAGCTTAAAGGATTTGATAAGATTTTTAATCTGTGATAAAATGTTTTGCAATATTTTTTAAATAAAAAAAACCTCCCGTTGTGGGAGGTTTTATAAATTGTATTTTGTTTACTTATTTACATATTACCTCGCCATTATTGCTGAATTGCAATAATAGTAATAGAGATAATAATGTTATTTAAGTTTTTCATTTCAGATAATTGAATCGCAAATGTATGAATTATTTTTTAACAGGAGGATATTGTGCTAAAATTTTAGTTACAAACTCAGCAACCTTTTCGTCTTTTTTAGCAACGTTTTTGGTTAAAGTTCCAACACCTTCTCCCTGCCAGATCATTTCTTTCTTTTTAGCATCAATCAGGTCAATGAATAAAGTTCCTTCGGTAGAAGTTGAAACGGTAGTCTGATTTCCTCCGTACATCATGTATGGATTCCATCCCCAACCCCAACCGTAACCCCAGCCGGCACTAAATTGATTTACATTTACTTGTTCCCTTGCTTTAGTAAAAATATTCACTAATAAATCAGGGTTTTCGCTTTTGGTAAAACCTTTGGCTTGCATTTGATCATCGATGGCACGTAGAATACGTCTTTTATCCAAATCAGATATTTCGACCTTATCAATTCCGGGCTTAAAGAAAGCATACGTTTTGTAAGGGGCAAAATCTACGTTTTTGTCGTAATCAGAGTAAACACTAACTGTGCTGCATGATGCTAGTATTAAAAGCAAAAAAACGGGTACTAATTTGAATGTTTTCATATGTTTAAAAATTTAATGTTCTCTTTGATCTGCCAGGCTGAGCTATTGGTCAGAATGAGCAATTGATTTGTCAGACTGAGCGTAGCCGAAGTCCCCTTTTTCTAAAACAGATTCTCATCTACGATATTAGGCAAAGTTACTTTTAATAAAGGCTGAACTTCCATTGCTCTTTTTATCGCAAAAATAGCTTCGCCATTTCTGGCCCAGCTTCTTCTTGAAATTCCGTTATTAACATCCCAAAAAAGCATTGATGCTAAACGTTTTGAAGCCTCCTTAGAACCATCAAGAACCATACCAAAGCCACCATTTATAACCTCTCCCCAGCCAACTCCGCCGCCATTATGTATAGAAACCCATGTTGCACCTCTGAAGCTGTCGCCAATCACGTTTTGAATCGCCATATCGGCTGTAAAGCGTGATCCGTCGTAGATATTTGAGGTTTCTCTGTATGGAGAATCCGTTCCCGAAACGTCATGATGATCGCGTCCTAAAACAACCGTTCCAATTTCACCTTTGGCAATAGCCTGGTTAAAAGCTTCGGCAATTTTAATTCGGCCTTCTGCATCGGCATATAAAATTCTGGCTTGTGAACCCACAACCAGTTTGTTTTCCTGCGCACCTTTGATCCATTTGATGTTATCCTGCATTTGCTGCTGAATTTCATCCGGAGCTGTTTTGGCCATTTCTTCCAATACCTGACTTGCTATGGCATCTGTTTTTTGTAAATCTTCGGGTTTTCCGGAAGTACAAACCCATCTAAACGGGCCAAAACCGTAATCGAAACACATTGGTCCCATGATGTCCTGAACGTAACTAGGGTATCTAAAATCAATATTGTTTTCGGCCATCACATCAGCACCTGCGCGGGAAGCTTCTAATAAAAAGGCATTTCCGTAATCAAAAAAGTAAGTGCCTTTTGCGGTATGTTTGTTAATAGCTTTGGCTTGACGGCGCAAAGATTCCTGTACTTTTTCTTTGAAAAGTTCCGGATTGCTGGCCATCATTCCATTAGCCTCTTCAAAGGAAATTCCGGCAGGATAGTAACCTCCGGCCCATGGATTATGAAGAGAAGTCTGATCAGAACCCAAATCAATTTTGATGTTTTCTTTGTCGAAACATTCCCAAACGTCTACCACGTTTCCTAAGTAAGCGATGGAAACTACTTCTTTATTGGCTTTTGCCGTAAGCACTCTTTTGACCAATTCGTCAGTTGAGGTTACAATTTCATTTATCCAGCCCTGTTCGTGGCGAATTTTTGTAATTTTCGAATTTACTTCTGCACACACGGTGATACAGCCTGCAATGTTTCCGGCTTTTGGCTGTGCACCTGACATTCCGCCAAGTCCTGAAGTTACAAACAGATTTCCTTCCGGATTTTGTTTGATTTTTCTAAAACCATTCAAAACTGTAATCGTTGTTCCGTGTACAATTCCTTGTGGCCCAATGTACATATAACTCCCGGCGGTCATTTGCCCGTATTGTGAAACACCTAAAGCATTCATTTTCTCCCAATCGTCCGGTTGAGAGTAATTTGGAATCACCATTCCGTTTGTTACGACAACTCTTGGCGCTTCTGCATGTGAAGGAAATAATCCCATCGGATGACCTGAATACATGGTCAGTGTTTGCTCGTCTGTCATTTCAGACAAATATTGCATCGTCAATAAATATTGTGCCCAGTTTTGAAAAACGGCTCCATTTCCACCGTAAGTAATCAGTTCGTGCGGGTGTTGCGCTACAGCATAATCCAGATTGTTCTGAATCATGTGCATAATTGCTTTTGCCTGCACTGATTTTCCGGGATATTCGTCAATTGGTCGGGCATACATTCTGTAATCCGGACGAAAACGGTACATATAAATACGTCCGTAAGTTTCCAACTCTTCTGAAAACTCCTGAATTAATTCGGCATGGTGTTTTGCCTCAAAGTATCGCAATGCATTTTTTAAAGCCAGTTTTTTTTCTTCTGCTGATAGGATTTCTTTTCGTTTTGGCGCATGGTTAATAGCTAAATCGTATGTTGCCTTTGGAGGTAATAGGGTTGGAATTCCTTGTTGTATTTGTTCTTTAAAAGTCATTTTTTTAAGGTACTAAGTTGCTAAGATTCTAAGCTGCTAAGGTTTTGATCTAAGCAAGCAATAATCTGCGATTTATTAAATAGGCTATAAGCTCCATCGGAGCGACATGGCAATGAAAGAAATAAAATAATGATCTCATTTTCAAATTGCCCCATTCTCTAATTAAAAAATAACTAAGGATAACGGATATCCGACCTGTGATAGGATTTGTGGATGGTAATCCTAAATTTTCGAAACAGAATATCCATATAAATATTTTAGATTGTTGATTTTAGATTTTTGATTTGTCCTTCGACTTCGCTCAGGGCAACGATGTGTAAAATTAGTTAGTTTTAAAATTTAAGAAATTCTCTAATTGGCGTTTTTTCTTATTTGCCCGGTTCGTTTATCAAAACCATATGGACAATGACGACAGCCACTTTTACAGCAATAACCACGTTTCAGATGGTATTTTTCAGTAAAGCATTTATAACCTTCGGGCGTATAGTAAAAATCTTCCCCTTCGATTAATTTATTTTCATTACTTTGCTCTTTCATAAATCTGCATTGAGTTCCGGTCCCGCTTTTTAAAGTCAAAAATAATTAATTGATTGTGGTTTTAATGAAATCGGACAATTTTCATCTACAAATTTATAAATTTTACAGCTAATGTTTCTGATTGTTGCTAAATATTTAATTCCAAAAGGGTATCGGGGAATGGCTGTGTTTCCGTTTGTCATTTTGAAATACGATACAGATAAAGAAAATGCTGTTTTTGTGCATCATGAAAAAATTCACCTGAGACAGCAATTAGAATTATTGGTAATTCCGTTTTATATTTTTTATGTTTTAGAATATGCCATTCGGCTGATTCAGTATAAAAACAAAGAACTGGCCTATCGCAATATAAGTTTTGAGAGAGAAGCTTACGCCAATGAAACCCATTTAAATTATTTGAAAAACCGACCTTTCTTTGGCTTTTTAAATTACTTAACTTTAAAACACAAATAGATTTTGAATCAGGAAATTCATATCGTCTTCCCCAATGCTATTTCGTTGAGCATAAAACGGGAAGATTTGATTCATCCCTTTGTTTCCGGGAATAAGTTCCGAAAACTGAAATACAATTTGCTTCAGGCGAAAGCCGAAAATAAAAAGACTCTGCTGACTTTTGGCGGTGCTTTTTCCAATCATATTGCAGCCGTTGCTTATGCCGGAAAAGAGCAGGGTTTTAGAACCATTGGCGTGATTAGAGGCGAGGAACTTTTGGATAAAATCGAAGAGAATCCAACACTAAAATTTGCTCAGGAAAACGGAATGCAGTTTGAATTTGTGACGCGGGAGGAGTATCGGCTTAAAAATGAAAATGCCTTTATCGAAAAGTTAAAAGATAAGTTTGGCGACTTCTATTTAGTGCCTGAGGGCGGAACCAATGAATGGGCGGTAAAAGGCTGTGAAGAGATTTTGACCGAAGAAGATGCACGTTTTGATTTTGTTTGTTGTGCGGTAGGAACGGGCGGCACGATAGCGGGATTGATTAATAGTGCGCTGCCGCATCAGAAAATTTTAGGGTTTCCGGCGTTAAAAGGTGACTTTTTAACCGATGAAATTCGTATTTTTGCACAAAAAGATAACTGGAATTTAATTTCTGACTATCATTTTGGAGGTTATGGGAAGGTAAATTTGGAATTAATTGAATTTATCAATGCTTTTTTTGAAGAAAATAAAGTGCCTTTGGATCCAATTTATACGGGAAAGATGGTTTTTGGCGTTATAGACTTAATACATAAAAACTATTTTCCTGCACATTCAAGAATTTTATTGATCCATACCGGCGGATTGCAGGGAATTGAAGGGATGAATATTAAATTGAAGCAGAAAAAATTACCAATACTCAAAAGCAATGGTTAAAAAAATAATAGCACTTTTAATGCTGGTGACTTTAGTAGGTTGTTCTTCAAGTAAACCTACTATCGCGACGACCAAAAAAGCGGCGGCAATCCAGAGGCCTAAAGTGGCGACAACCAAAAAGCCAACGTACACCAAACCAATTGGTAAAAAATACCCTTCTACAAATAATACAACCGAGGTCATCCAGTCTACTTCAAAAACAGTTGTAACCAGTGATTTAATCAACAATTATATTTTACAATTCAAAGATATTGCCATAGGGAATATGCAGAAATACGGCATTCCTGCAAGTATTATTCTGGCGCAGGGAATTCTAGAATCCGGTGCAGGAAAAGGTGATTTGGCGCTGGAAGCCAATAATCATTTTGGAATTAAATGTCACAAAGACTGGCTGGGAGAGAGTGTGCGTCATGATGATGATTCGGCTCAGGAATGTTTCAGGAAATATACAGAAGCTGCAGAATCGTATAGAGACCATGCCTTGTTTTTGGTTGGCAAAAATAGATATGCCACTTTATTTACTTACGAAAAAGACGATTATAAATCCTGGGCAAAAGGGTTAAGAGCGGCTGGTTATGCCACAGATCCCAATTACCCGGATAAATTAATTAGTTATATCGAACGATACAATCTGCACCAGTACGATTGTCAGGTTACCGGAAAAAGCTACAAACCTTTTGAGAAATCAGCTCCGGTAAAAAGTTCTTCACCTTCCGGTTCGCCTTCTAATGCTAATTCGAACGATCCTAATTTATACGAAGTTCAAAAAGGGGATACCTTATATTCGATTTCAAAAAAATTCAACCTTTTGGTTGACGATTTAAAACAGAAAAATAATCTTTCAGACAACGCACTTTCTGTCGGGCAGAAGCTTAGAGTGAAGTAGTGTTTAGTCTCAGTCACAGTTTTAAGTCTTAGTTTAAGTTCTTTAAAATCTAAAATCAGAATTCAAAAATCTAAAATCATAATGATATATAAAAGAAGTAGTCAGCTTTTTGCTGAAGCAGAAAAAGTAATTCCTGGAGGGGTAAATTCACCGGTAAGAGCATTTAAAGCAGTTGGTGGAACTCCAATTTTTGTAAAAAGTGCCAAAGGTGCTTATTTGTATGACGAGGACGGAAATAAATTAATCGACTATATCAATTCATGGGGACCAATGGTTTTGGGTCATGCCTACCAACCGGTTGTGGATGCTGTAATTGAAAAAGCAAAATTGGGTACTTCATTCGGAATGCCAACGGAATTAGAAACAGAGATTGCTGCTTTGGCGGTTTCGATGGTTCCGAATATCGATAAAATAAGATTTGTAAATTCAGGTACCGAGGCTTGTATGAGTGCAATTCGTCTGGCTCGCGGATTTACAAAAAGAGATAAAATCATCAAATTTGCGGGCTGCTATCATGGACATTCAGATTCATTTTTGATTCAGGCCGGAAGCGGAGCAGTAACTTTTGGATCGCCAAACAGCCCGGGAGTTACAGAAGGTACTGCAAAAGATACTTTGTTAGCGAAGTACAATGATTTAGAAAACGTAAAGACTTTAATCGAAGCCAATAAAAATGAAATCGCTGCCATTATCATCGAAGCGGTTGCCGGAAATATGGGATGTATTCCACCTCAAAAAGGTTTTCTGGAAGGATTAAGAGAATTGTGTACGGCCAACGGAATTTTACTGATTTTTGATGAGGTTATGACAGGTTTCCGTCTGGCTCGCGGAGGAGTTCAGGAATTGTATAATATCAATGCCGATATTGTAACTTTCGGAAAAGTAATTGGTGGAGGTTTGCCTGTAGGAGCTTTTGCTGCCCGCGAAGAAATCATGAACTATCTGGCACCGCTTGGACCTGTTTATCAGGCCGGGACATTATCGGGTAATCCGCTAGCTATGGCGGCAGGATTGGCGATGCTGCAATCGTTGGATAATGATCGTGCTATTTTCACCCGATTGGAAGAAAAAACGGCTTATTTGGAAGCAGGAATCGACAGGGTTTTAAAAGCGAATAATGTTGTTTTCACTATCAATAGAGTAGGATCGATGATCTCTGTTCACTTTGATGCAAATCCGGTTGTTGATTTTCAAACTGCCGCAAAAGGTGATAACGAAACGTTTAAGAAGTTCTTCCATGGCTTGTTGCAGGAAGGTGTTTATATCGCACCATCGGCTTATGAAACCTGGTTTATTACCGATGCCTTAACCTATGAAGATCTGGATTTTACCATTAATGCGATTGATAAAGTTTCAAAGACCTTTTAGATCTTAGCAGTTAAAAACATATATTTTTTTTCAATTGGAGGCTCAGTTTTTTTAGTAAAGCTGGGTCTTTTTTTTTAGTTTTCAGTCTCAGTTTTCAGTCTCAGTGTTCAGTCTCAGTGTTCAGTCGCAGTCCACATCTCACAGTTCACATCTCACAGTTTACATCTCACAGTTTACATCTCACAGTTTACATCTCACAATATTCCGTCTCATTTCCACAATTTAAACTCTAAAATCATCAAGTAGTTAATGAAAAGTTAATAAATAGGTTTTGGGGTGTATATTCAGGATAAAAATTATTTTTGTTTATTAAATAACCATTAAACCCGTAATAAATGAAGAAATTTTTCATTTCTACTACGATAGCTGCCTTTATGCTATTTCCTGTTTCTCAGTTTGCGCAATCAAACAAGAAAAAATCAAAAAAAGACGACCCGGCAGCTGCCGCGCCGGAGAAAAAACCAGAATCTGCCATTAAAGACTACAGTAAGGTAATTACCAAAGATGCTGTCACTGATGACGGGCTTTTTAAAGTGCACAAAGTCGATAAAAAATACTATTTCGAGATTCCGAATAAATACCTGAACAAAGACATGCTTTTAGTAAGCAGATTGTCAAAACTGCCTTCTAATTTGGGTGGAGGTTATGTAAACGCCGGATCAGAAACCAATGAGCAATTAATAGTCTGGCAGCGTTTTCAGGATAAAATTCTGATCAAATCAAAATCATACAATGCGGTAGCCAATGATAGTTTGCCGATTAGTATTTCGGTAAAATCAAATAATTATGAGCCTACGTTATTTGCTTTTGATATCGTAGCGTTTAGTAAAGATTCTGCAAATACCGTGGTTGATGTTACTAAATTTTACAGTACAGATGTTAAGGCGATCAGTGGAATTTCGTCAGAAATGCGCGAAACGTATAAAGTAAAAGGACTTGACGATTCAAGAAGTTTTATCAATACGATTAAAAGTTTTCCAATGAATATCGAGGTAATTCAGGATATGACGTATAATGCTTCGAAACCATCGATGCTGGAAGATACCGAATCGATTAGTATTCAAATGAACCAATCGATGATTTTGCTGCCTGAAGTACCTATGACACCAAGGCTGGCAGACCCAAGGGTAGGCTGGTTTACAGTAAGTCAGTACGATTACGGAAGCAATGAATTGAAATCGGATCTTAAAACCTACATTCGCCGTTGGAGACTGGAGCCAAAAGATCCGGAAGCCTATGCAAGAGGAGAATTGGTTGAACCGGTAAAACCTATCGTTTATTATTTAGACCCTGCTACTCCTGAAAAACTTCGAAAATACATCAAACAAGGGATAGAAGAATGGCAAAAACCTTTTGAAACGGCAGGATTTAAGAATGCTATTATTGCAAAAGATGCCCCAACAAAAGAGGAAGATCCTGATTTTAGCCCGGAAGATGTTCGTTATTCGGTGGTTCGTTACGTTGCAAGTACCACCCGAAATGCAGTTGGTCCGAGTGTTTCAGATCCGAGAAGCGGTGAAATTATCGAAAGTGATGTAATCTGGTACCACAACCATTTACGTTCGTACAGAAACAGGTATTTGTTGGAAACCGGAGCGGCAAATCCGTCAGCGAGAACTTTGCAGACGAGCGACGAGGAAATGGGAGAAATGATGCGTATGGTAATTGCTCACGAAGTGGGGCATGCTTTAGGTTTTCCGCACAATATGGGCGCAAGCTGTGCGTATGATGTAGAAAGTTACCGAAATGGTGATTTTACGCAGCAAAACGGAATTTCGGCGAGTATAATGGACTATGCAAGGTACAATTATATTGCACAGCCGGGAGATAAAAATATTCGCTTTATTCGTAAAATGGGAGCGTATGATCACTATGCCTTAAACTGGGGGTATAGAGTGATTCCGAATGCGAAATCTCCTCAGGACGAGTCCGCTACTTTAGACAAATGGATTTTGGATAAAGCAGGAAATCCTTTGTACAAATTTGGAAAACAAAGCAGTGCTTTTGATCCTTCTTCACAAACAGAAGATATTGGGAATAATTCAATGAAAGCAAGTACTTACGGACTTAAAAATCTGGAATATGTTGCCGCTCATTTGAACGAATGGACAAGTAATGTGACGAATAACTACGACGATCTGGACGAATTGTACAAAGAAATGCTGGACGTTTGGAGTCGATATGTAGGTCATGTGGTGACTAATGTTGGCGGAGTTTATGAAAATACGAAAAATCCAAATCAGACCGGAAATGTTTACGAGGTAGTACCGAAAACCAAACAGATTGAAGCAATGAACTGGCTTCAGGCAAATGCTTTTGCTTCACCAACATGGATGGTAAATGTTACGACTTTGAAGAATACTGATTTTGCCGGTTATGCGGAAAGATTCAGAAGCTTACAGGTGAGACAGTTGAATAGTTTGCTTAGCATTGGCCGTATTGGCAGATTAGTAGATAATGAAATCGTTGGAGGAGATACGTATAAAGCACTGGATTTATTGAGAGATACGCGAAAAGGAATCTGGAAAGAAGCTGCAGCACCCGGAAATGTGACCATCTACAGAAGAAACCTGCAACGCGGTTATATCGATCGAATGGGAGCATTAATGACCGAAGAAATTAAGCCGTCTGACCGATCAGTGGTATATTATAATGTAAACCAGTCTGATGTGAGAGCTTTGGTACGTGGTGAGTTGAATGCGCTAAGAACGACACTTTTGGCAGCAAAGGCGAGACCTGTAAATGCAGAAACCAAGTATCATTACGAGGATTGTATTAAAAGGATAGACTTAATTCTTAATCCGAAATAAGATTTTATAACAAAGAAAAAGAGGCTTTTAAGGCCTCTTTTTTTATGAACGATATTAGTTGTTTGCTTTTTTGTGCTCTCTCATTTTCTCTTTTGCTTTTTCTTTATTTTCGTCTTGAATGGAAGTCCATTTTTTATATTGATCGGCATTTAGAATTGATTTCATTTTGGCATCGTTAGCAGCTTGTTCGTCCAGCATTTGTTTTCTAAAAGCAACTTTGTCTTCTGTCGTCAGGCTTGTACCATTTTCTTTCTTGCTTTTGCGGTCTTCTTTATATTTTTCAGCTTTGGCACTTCTGTCCGCTAAAAGCTGTTTGATCTGCGCTTGCTGGTTGGCATCTAAATTGAGTTCCGAAGTGAGTTTTTTTAACTTCTTTTCATTGCGTTGTTCCGGACTTAGTCTTTCTCTTGGTTCGCGTGCAGGTTTTTGATCTGCCTCTTGTGCAAAACTCGCTATTCCAACGAATAACAAAGCTGCGATAAGTAATTTCTTCATGATGTACGTTTTTTAATTGTTTATATAGTTTAGACTTTAACGGATTAAAGAGGTTTAATCCGATCGTCAGAATTATAGATTATTTAACAAATTTAAGTAGAGTAATAGTTTAGTTATTTGGAATTTAGAGGATTAGGTGGAGTCTTCGGCGGTTCATGCTTTTTATCATGTTTTTATAAGAAATGGTTTTTTAAATTTGTTTCTATATTAGAAATCAGGAACGATCATCGTCAGAATTAAAAAATGGAAGAATCATTTAGCAAAAAAAATAGAAACCGGGTTTTAAAAGCGGTAAACGGAGAGCTGTCGTATCAGAAATTAACTGCTGCAGAATGGCATCAGTTTGTTCAAAACTGGAATTATGATGATGGAATCGAGCCTTTTGAATGGATGATCCAACAAAAAACACTTGATAAAGGAACAGTTCTTTGTTTGTATTGGCTGTTGCAACCCGATTATTTTTGTCGGTTTACGAGTGAAGAGCAAGTCAAAGACGATTTGTATTTTGAACAGTATAAATTGTTGAAAGAAATTGAGGAAAGATATCTTGCCGACTTTTATCAGGATGAGAACTTTTCGTTTGATCCGAATCCCGAATTTTTGGATGAAAATTCTACTGTAGCGTGTATTCCGGGTGAAATGTTGCTTAAAACTGGAGGAGTAGCTTTCGAACGATTGGATATTGAATTTGCTTTTTTAAGGAAACCTAACGAAAAGGAGTTGAAAACAATTGCGACCAGGATAACGGATGCAGTAAAGATTATTCAGCTTTCAAATCCGGACTTTGTTTATGACGATACGGATACGGCAGTAAACGCTATTGTTGAAAGTGTCGAATACTGGAAAATCAAAGAATTAGGGAAGATAAAAATCAATAATCTGTCGTATTTGTGGATGGATTGCATGCATAAAAAACACCAGTGGGACTGGATTGTATGGGATTGGGAAACCGGAAATAATCTGGGAGTTACAAATGCAACAAAAGAATTGACCTGTTTGGCAGATACCATTATAGCCCACACCATAGACGGATTTCAGCCTGCTTCGATCATTTCTGATTTGTACAAAGACCTGGAAGGCGTAAATGATTTTTATGATCTAAAAAGAGACCCTTACAGCGGAATCGGATTACTGTTTAGCACCGATCATTTGAAGTTTAGAGCATAAGAAGCAGGAAGGATTTTCTGCTAAAAATAGAGACGAAGAGATCGTTTGGTTTTTCAAAGCGTAACAATTTAAACGTATGGGATTAAGAAAAATTACAGTTGAAGAGAATGTTTATTGGTACAAAAGCGTTACTAAATATGCGCTTGAAACAGAAGCAGCAACATTTGAGATAACAATATTTCTGGAAGATCATAAACAAACTCCATTGAAAATCAGCTTTGTTACATGGGAAGACCTGTATGCCGGAAACCCTTTAAATACAGGAGTAGTGTTAACCAGACTATCTGATAAAGAAACCGAAAATGTCAATTTAAATCGGCCAAAATATATCAGAGAATGCATTTTATACGGCTTGAAAATGGGATGGAATGGCGGTAATAAAGTAGCAATTATCGATGGTTTAGAGATCCTTAGAAGTTTAGGTTATGATGTTTCCTGCCTTTGTCCAAAAGAGGGAATTGTTATAGCGCATGGAAAAGAATATTTAAAGTAAGTTGATTTTTCAGGATCAGAAGTTACTTCAGAAGAATTGTTTAATTTAGTAGAATAGGAAGATAAGAACCTCAAAAATAGTAATCAAGATGAGTTTAAAAGATACAGTAAATACAAATAAAATAGCTTTTTTTTCAACGCAGCCTTACGATAAAACGTTCTTCAATAAATACAATGATGCTTTTGGGTTTGAACTGGATTTTTTTGAAACGCAATTAAATCCTCAAACCGTGATTTTGATTGAAAATGCTTTGATTGTTTGTGTTTTTGTAAACGACATCGTCAATGAAGCCGTGTTGAAACAATTGGCTGAAAAAGGAGTGAAGATTATTGCTTTGCGCTGCGCGGGTTTTAATAATGTTGATTTGGATGCTGCTAAAAAGTATAATCTGAAAGTTTGTCGGGTTCCTGCATACTCACCTCAGGCTGTTGCAGAGCATGCGATGGCAATGATTTTAACACTGAACCGAAAAACACATAAAGCTTACAATAGAGTTCGGGAACAAAATTTTTCACTGAACGGGCTATTAGGTTTTGATTTGTTTGGGAAGACCATCGGAATCATCGGAACGGGAAATATAGGGAAAGCTTTCGCTAAGATTGCAAAAGGTTTTGGCTGTAAAGTTCTGGCGTATGACATCGTAACAAATGCCGAAATGGAGAAAGATGGCGTACAGTTTGTTTCGTTGGATGAGATTTTCAAGTCCAGCGATATTATCTCGTTGCATTGCCCTTTAAACGATCAAACGAAGCATGTCATTAATAAAAAGTCTATCGCTTTAATGAAAGACAGTGTAATGCTTATCAATACAAGCCGTGGCGGATTGATTGAAACAGCCGCTGTTATTGAAGGTTTGAAAGAAGGCAAAATAGGGTATTTGGGAATTGATGTTTACGAACAGGAAGAAAAACTATTCTTCAGAGATCTTTCCGCCGATATTATTCAGGATGATGCCATTCAGCGTTTGATGAGTTTTCCAAATGTTTTGGTGACCGCGCATCAGGCGTTTTTTACCAATGAAGCCTTAACACAGATCGCTTTGGTTACCTTTAACAATATAAAGTCTTTATTGACGGAGAATGATATTGAAAATAAAGCCGCTTTGTTAGTTTAAATTGAATCACAAATTCGATCGGTTTTTAAAACCTGTCGGGTTTAGAAACGGAATCGTAAAAATTAAAAAAAGAGAAAACATGAAAAGAAAAATTTTATTGGCATTTCTGGTTTTAGGAATGATTTCTTGCCAGAATAAAGAAAAAACAGGAGAAGAGAATGTTGTGGAGGCCATCGCAACTGACACCATAACAAAAACAGCAACCGGAACAGCAGACGTAAGCGATGCTCCGCACAAAGACGATAAAGCAGTCGAGACCATCAGAAAGCAGCTTTTAGTATTACTGAAAAAAGATCTGCCAGCCTTGACAGCCGACGACAGATTCTTTTATTATAGTGCTTTTGATTTAAATAATGATAAAAAGGAAGAGTACTTTGTAGGTTTTTCGAATCCTTATTTTTGTGGAAGCGGAGGCTGTTCAGGATACATTTTGAATAATGACGGAAGTTTGATCAATTCTTTCACCGTAACTGATTTCCCTATTTATGTAACCACTTCAGTAACGGAGAAATTTTATGATCTAATAGCTGTAAGTGGAGGAAAATTTCATCTTCTAAAACTGAAAAATGGAAAATATCCTTCAAATCCATCTGTTCAGGAAGTTGTTAAAGAGGAAGCTACAAGAGAAAGTACAACGGTTTTGGATATCGATGGGAAGAAGTTGGAGAAGTACTCGTTTTAATCAAATGGTATTAAACAATAAACCCGACAGGTTTTAAAACCTGTCGGGTTTGAATTATTATAAATCAGTTTTGGAATTTGGATTTTCCAAAATTTGAATTTTTAAAAAACTATCCTACCAATTCCACAAATTTAAATTCGCCTTCAACAGCTACTTTAGTCAAACCGTGTTTAGATAAGTTTTTCATAGACGCATCCCATTTTTTACCGCTTAAATTTGCAGTAATTTTTAGTTGCTGAAGATCCATTTTATTCTCATTTCCTTTCAATAAGTCTACGATAAATTTCTCTTCGTCTGATAATTCGACAGTTTGTTTTTTCTCCGGACGCATTTGCGGGAACAATAAAACTTCCTGAATCGATGCGTTATTGGTTAAGTACATAATCAAACGGTCCATCCCAATTCCCATTCCAGATGTTGGCGGCATACCGTATTCTAAGGCTCTTAAGAAATCCTCGTCGATAATACCGTTTGCTTCATCATCACCTTTTGCAGCCAGACGCATCTGATCTTCAAAACGCTCTCTTTGATCAATTGGGTCGTTTAATTCAGAATAAGCATTCGCAATTTCTTTACCACAAACCATTAATTCAAAACGTTCGGTTAAGTCTGGATTGTCGCGGTGTTCTTTACATAACGGAGACATTTCTTTCGGATAATCTGTAATGAAAGTAGGCTGAATGTAATTTCCTTCACATTTTGCACCAAAGATTTCATCGATTAGTTTTCCTTTCCCCATTGTTTTATCCACTTCGATTCCCATTCCTTTTGCAGCTTCAAACAGCTCTTCTTCTGTTTTTCCTGAGATATCAAAACCGGTAAAATGTTTGATCGAATCCGTCATCGTAACACGGGCGTAAGGCGCTTTAAAGTTAATTTGATGCTCGCCAAAAGTAACTTCACTAGTTCCGTTTACGGCAATAGCACAATGCTCCAGCAGGCCTTCTGCAAATTCCATCATCCAGTTGTAGTCTTTGTAGGCTACATATATTTCCATTGCTGTAAACTCAGGGTTATGCG
The DNA here is from genome assembly GCF_025947345.1 of Flavobacterium sp. N502536. Classification (NCBI taxonomy): domain Bacteria; kingdom Pseudomonadati; phylum Bacteroidota; class Flavobacteriia; order Flavobacteriales; family Flavobacteriaceae; genus Flavobacterium; species Flavobacterium sp. N502536. The sequence goes on from NZ_CP110011.1 coordinate 2,891,754, forward strand.
TTCTGTCCATTCCTTCATTACGGAAGTTTCTGGAAAACTCATAAACACCTTCAAATCCACCAACAATTAATCTTTTTAAATACAATTCGTTTGCAATACGCATGTAAAGCGGAATGTCAAGCGAATTATGGTGCGTAATAAAAGGTCTTGCCGAAGCACCACCAGGAATCGATTGCAAAACCGGAGTGTCAACTTCAAGATATCCTGCATCGTTAAAATAACCACGCATAGCGGTAAATAACTTGGTACGTTTGATGAAAGTCTCTTTAACATGTTGATTCACCGTTAGATCTACATAACGCATTCTGTAACGCAATTCAGCATCATTAAAAGCATCGTGTACATTTCCGTCCTCGTCAACTTTTGGTAAAGGCAACGGACGTAATGTTTTACTCAAAAAAGTAAAACCGCTCACACGAATACATTTTGCTCCAACCTGAGTCGTAAACAATTCACCTTCGATACCAATAAAGTCACCTAAATCGGTTAATTTTTTAAAAACCTGATTGTATAACGTTTTATCGTCACCTTCACACAAAACATCGCGATTCACGTACAATTGAATACGTCCTTCGCTATCCTGCAATTCAGCAAAACAAGCTTTCCCCTGATCACGAACACTCATCAAACGTCCCGCAACGATCACCTTCTTACCCTCTTCAAATGACTCCTTTATTTGCTTTGAAGTATGATTTACAGGAAAAAGATTAGCCGGATAAGGATTGATTCCTAAGTTGCGTAAGTTTTGAAGTTTTTCTCTTCGGATGATTTCTTGTTCTGATAGTGCCATTTTGTGCTCTTTTTTAAGTGTGCAAAGATAAAGAAAAGAATGTAGATTTCAGAATGCTGATTTTAGATTTTTTGAAGCAGTAATTTTCGGGTTTTCAAGGTGGTTTTGTCCCGCTATCCACTTGTGTCTTTTTGCTGAAAATCATCTTCGATGATTTTCTAAGATCCTTAGAATCTTAGAACCTCAGAACCTAACAAAAACGATTAAACAAATCCCCAATTAAACAATCCGCCAAACTTCGTATCTTTGAGAAAAAATTAACCACGATGAGATTATACAAACTACTTAGCTTTTCTTTTTTAGTAGCAACACTGACAAGTTGCACCTTTACCGAGAGCATTTACGTGAATGATAACGGAACCGGAAAGTTCTCTTTAAACATGGACGGTTCTTCTTTAATGGCAATGGCAGGGAACCAGATAGGAGATCAATTGGGAGCTGATGCCAAAAAAAATGTAGATTCTACTTTTACCTTCAAACAACTGTTGGCGGATAAAAGCGAAAGCATTTCAAAATTATCTCCTGAAGCTCAAAGTGAGATTAAAAAACTGGAAGACCTTGTGGTTAATATTAAAACGAACGAGGAGAAAAAAGAATTTCTGATGGACTTTTCAGAAAATTTTAAAAATGTAAACGAATTACACGACATATTACAATCCATCAACACCCTTCAAAAACTGACAGGAGGAGCAGATGCTTCAACACCTTTTTCAGGAGGTTTCGGAGATAACAGCAGTAAAGTAAACTACAATTATGATGGAAAGAAATTTAGCCGTAAAGCGATAGTCGACAAACAAAAACTGGCCGCAAAAGTACAGGATTCAACCGCCGAAATGTCAAAAATGGTTTTTTCATCCTCTACTTATGTGATAAAATACCACTTCCCAAAACGCATTAAAAAAGTCTCAAATCCGACGGCTTTGTTTAGTGAAGACCGAAAAACAATTACAATTCAATACCCTTTTACGGATTATATGGAGAATCCTGACAAGCTTAACTTTGATGTTGAGTTTGAAAAATAATTACAATGAATAAAAAAATTCAACTTCAGGATTTAGGAAGTAAAGACTATAAATCGACCTGGGAATATCAGGAAGAACTTTTTAAAGACATAGTCGACCTAAAAATCAGAAACCGAAGAGAAGAGCTTGATTTAGAAACACCCAACTACTTGTTGTTTGTAGAACATCCGCATGTTTATACACTGGGAAAAAGCGGTGATTTTGAGAACTTACTCTTAAACGAAAAACAATTGGAGGCCAAAGGAGCCACCTTTTATAAAATCAATCGTGGTGGCGATATTACCTATCACGGACCAGGACAGATTGTGGGGTATCCCATTTTGGATCTGGAAAATTTCTTTACCGATATTCATAAGTATTTGCGTTTTCTCGAAGAATCGATTATCCTCACTTTAGAAGAATATGGTTTAAAATGCGGACGAAGCGATGGAGAAACCGGAGTCTGGCTAGATGTCGGAACTCCCTTTGCCAGAAAAATTTGTGCGCTTGGTGTTCGCGCCTCACGCTGGGTAACCATGCACGGATTTGCTTTAAATGTCAATGTTGATTTGGGGTACTTTGATAACATTATTCCGTGTGGAATCCGTGGGAAAGGAGTGACTTCATTACAGGTAGAGCTTGGTGTTGAAAAAGTAGACGAAGCAGAAGTAAAAGCAAAAATCATAAAACATTTAACCCGTTTGTTTGAAGCAGAGTTTGTTTAAACAGGCTCTCGAAATATAAAAAAGTATGGCAGATGCTGAAGAAAATAACAATTATAAAATTGCTGTTCCTTCAGCATTTGATACTGTTTTCTCGCATTTTTACTTTGCAGAGAATAAAACCGATATTCCGGTAACCAAAACATTATTACCCAGTTTTCAGACGATCTTAGTCTTTGTTTTTGGAAAAGGAGCTTCTTTAAAATCGCAGCAAAATACGATTCTGGAAGCAGAACGATGTGTCGTTTTGGGTCCAATAAAACAAGCTTTTGATTACACCTTAAATCCTGATTCGGAGATTCTGGTGGCCAACTTCAAAGAAGATGCTTTCTATCGGTTCTTTGGAAACGCGCTTTTAACCCATTCTTTGCCTGTTCACCCGGATACTTTGATGGCCGAAAATTGCTTTACCGCTTTATGGGAGGAACTAAAAGAATTCGCTGATCCAAAAGAGCGGGTGGATCATATTTTAGAGTTTTGCCGGCCTTATTTACGAGAACAGCACTCCATTACCTCTCTTTTAAGCGATTTCAGGACAAAAAACATCAATCCGATAAAAGCGATTGCCTCTAAAACAAATCAATCAGAACGAAACATTCAACTCAATCAAAAGAAGTTTTTTGGTTATACCATCAAAGAAATTAGCCGTTACGAACGTTTTTTAAAAGCTGTAGAGGCAATTCAAAAAGATATTTTACAAAACGCTAAAACAGATTGGCTTGCCATTGTCGAACAATGTGGTTATTATGATCAGAGTCAGTTGATACATGATTTTAAACATTATATGAACATCTCTCCAACCAAATTCCTGAAATTTCAAAACGATATCTGTAACTCAAAGACAGAATAGCCCCTTTTCGTTTTCTTACAATTGTGATCGGATCAGCAGTTTTACATTTGTCATGTTCAATCTTAAAAAACAGAAAACATGAAAAATTTAATTGTTTACGCACATCCCAATTCAGCTAGTTTAAACCATTACTTCAAACAAATTGTTGTAGAAAACCTTGAGAAATCAGGGCAAGAAGTTATCGTACGCGATTTAAACGCCATCCATTTTAATCCGGTTTTATCCCTGGAGGATATGAGTGGGCAAAGAATGGGAGAAATCGCCGACGAGGTAAAAACAGAACAGGATTTTATCAGCTGGGCCGATCGTATTGTTTTTATTTACCCAATTTGGTGGACCGGAATGCCGGCGATCATGAAAGGGTATATCGATCGGGTTTTTAGTTATGGATTTGCCTATCGCTATGATCAGGGGATTCAAAAAGGGCTGTTGACCGGAAAACAAACCATCATAATCAATTCGCACGGGAAATCAAATGCAGAATACGAGTCCATCGGAATGGATAAAGCTTTGGCCTTAACCTCAGACTTCGGAATTTTCAGTTACTGCGGATTGGAAGTTCAAAAACATTTTTATTTTGATAAAGCCGACCGAGCTTCTGACGAAAATATTTCAGAATGGACCAACCAGCTTAAAGAAATGTTTCAGGAAAAGGTGGTATGTGGCTAATTTGCTATATTTCTACATTAGAGCTGTTTAAGGCAATTTTTTTGAATAGTTTTAGTTATCTATTAAACCATTTCTTTCTAAAAACCCTGATACCATGCAAAATGTAATTACAGACCTGTCCCGCTTTATGGAATTTAATGAAACGGAAAGTATGGCCTTTAAGAACATACTTAAACTAAAGAAAGTCAAAAAAAACGAACATCTTTTAGTGGAAGGCGATGTTTGTAATTTTGGAGTTTTTATTGCTGAGGGCTGCATTCGGTATTATTACTCGCTTGATGGGGTTGAATCTACCGGAAACTTCTTTTTTGAAAATGACTGGTACTCTGATTTTGAGAGTTTTTTATACAACAAACCTTCATTGCTGAATATCGAAGCTTTGGAAGATTGCGTGCTGTATTTGGCCTACAAACATGATTTTGAAAAACTGGTTTCCGAATATCCGGTATTTAACTCTTTCCTGCGCATTATGATGGAAAGAACCATCAAAGGATTAACAGGCAGAAATATGGCAATGTCTTTATTGTCGCATGAAGAACGTTATTTGCGGTTTGTAAAATACTGCCCGAAAGTAGTTGAGAGAGTTTCGTTAAAACACATCGCCAGTTATCTGGGAATTCAGCCCGAAAGTTTAAGTCGGATCAGAACCAGAATTACTTTGAACAGTAAATCTTAACTCAAGTCAATTTTTAAGAAAATTCAGCTCTTTACTTTTGCTTTTATAACTGTAAAGCAAAATAAAAATGAAAAGAATATTCTTGATTATTATAAGCCTTTTAGGGGTATTGAGCTATGCTCAGACGGGAACTGTAAAAGGAAAAATTATCGATAAGCAATCCGAAAAACCACTTATTGGAGTTGTCATTTTCCTGATAGGCGACGAGAAGAAAAATGCCACTTCAGATGCGGATGGTAATTTTAAACTGGCGAATGTCCCTTTGGGGCGACAGAGTTTGAGTTTCAGCTTTCAAGGTTATGAAAACACTTCCGTTTCGGATCTTGATATCACCACAGGGAAAGATAATTTATTAACGGTTTCGATGATTGAAAAATTCAATACCCTTGACGAAATTATAGTGTCATCAGGCTCAAATAAAGCCAAACCGATTAACAAAATGGCGCTAGTGTCGACCAAGCAGTTTACTACAGAAGAAGTCAATCGCTATGCAGGAGGAAGAAGCGATGTGGCACGTTTGGTTTCTAATTTTGCCGGAGTTTCTACCGGAGATGACAGCCGAAATGATATTGTGGTTCGTGGGAATTCGCCATCGGGAATGTTGTGGAGAATTGAAGGAATGCCGGTTCCAAGTCCAAATCACTTCTCAACTTTGGGAACTACGGGAGGGCCCATTTCGGCACTGAATCCAAATCTTTTGGCCAATTCTGATTTTTTAACGTCAGCCTTTCCGGCGGAGTATGGAAATGCAATTGGAGGTGTTTTTGATCTGAGCTTCCGTAAAGGAAATCCCGATGATTACGAATACATGCTGAGTGCCGGTGCTTATCCCGGAGTCGAATTTATGGCAGAAGGTCCGCTTGGTAAAAAAGGAGGTTCGTTTGTAGCGGCTGCAAGATATGGCTTTGTTGGGGTTCTGGGAATAGCGGGAACAGATGCTCAGCCCAATTATAGAGACATCAGTTTTAATGTTGATTTGGGAAAAAGCAAAGCGGGTAATTTCTCTCTTTTTGGAATCTACGGAACGTCGGATATTGATTTTCTGGGAGATAAAATAGACAAGGAAGATCCTTTTGCAGCTCAGGATGAAGATTCCTATGTAAAATCGGGATTTGCTTCGTTTGGTTTGAAACACAATCTGGACATTGGGACAAAATCGTATTTGAAAACCATTGTCGGTTTTTCAAATTCAAATAACTCCTACGAGAATTTCCGTTATTATGACTTCAATACAGCGGCAGAAAATCGTTTGCCTTTTACAGCTATCAATAACAATGAAAATAGAGTTACGTTCTCGACTTTATTCAATTCTAAAATCAATAAAAAGACAACTTTCAGAGCGGGTTTGCTATTTGAGAATTATACCCTAGATGCTAAAATGGCTACGCGTGACCGACAGCAGGACAATGATGGCGACGGTTATCCTGACTTTGTACAGCTAATAAACAACAACGGAAATTATAATGTTATTCAGCCCTTTGCTCAGGGGCAATTTCGTCTGACCGAAAAACTAACTTTTAATGCGGGGATACACGGGCAGTACTTCTCTATAAATAAAGAATTTGCTTTTGAACCCAGAGCGGCTCTGGCTTATGCCGTAAATCAGAGAAACACCATTAGTTTTGGTTACGGTTTGCACCATCAAAGCGTTGCGGTTCCGATATTATTTCTGAATGAATTTGTAAACGGTAGTCAGGTTCAGACTAACAAGAATCTGGATTTGGTTCAAAGTCAGCATTATGTTTTGGGCTATGATGTAAGGCTGGCCAGAAAATGGAGGGGAAAAGTAGAGCTTTATTATCAGGATATCAGCAAGGCAGGAGTACAGTCTTTTCCAAGCAGTTATTCGACCTTAACAGAAGGAGCCGATTTTGGTTATTCCATTGATAAAACGTCTCTGGTAAGTAAGGGAAGCGGATACAATCAAGGGATTGAATTTACCCTCGAGAAATTCTTTAGTGAAGGTTATTATGCTTTGTTTACCACTTCGCTTTTTGAAAGTAAATATAAAGGAAGTGATGGTATCGAGCGAAACTCACCTTTTAATAACGGATATATTGTTAACCTGTTGGGCGGAAAAGAATTTAGAATAGGGAAGGCAAAGAAAAATGTTTTTTCGATTGATACCAAATTCACAACCGCCGGAGGACGTTATTACACACCCGTCGATCTGGTTGCTTCCAACAATGCGGGCTATGAAATTAGAGATGATGCAAATGCCTTTAGCAAACAGTATAATCCTTATTTAAGGCTGGATGTTAAATTCGGAATTAAATTCAACAGCAAAACCAAGAAAAGATTTCATCAGTTTTACATCGACCTTCAAAACGTGACCAACCATACCAATATTTTTACGAAGGAATACAACCGACTAACCAATAGTGTAAACCAAAAAGATCAAATTGGTTTTTCACCTGATTTTGGATATAAATTTCAATTTTAGTTTTTACATAAAAAGAAAACAACAAATGAAAACAATATAGGAATCTTCCGTTTTCATTTGTTGTTTTTAAACCATCTGCTTCTGATCTAAATCAGTTGGATGATTTTGTATTAGATATCGCAAATTAAAACTTTTAGGGGGTATTACAGTTTTACAATTTCTACCCTGCGATTTTTTGCTTTGTTCTCTTCACTGGTATTATCGGCAATAGGTTTATCAGAACCCCAACCTTTTGTTTGCAATCTGGATACATTTATTCCCTTAGCGATTAAAGCCGTTTTTACAGCATTTGCTCTTTCTTCCGAAAGTTTTTTGTTTTGTGCAGCAACCCCGGTATTATCGGTATGACCTTCAATCGCAATTTTAAGACCGGTATTCGCAGTTAATAATTTCTGAATTTCATCAATTATAGGAGAAGATTCTGTTTTTATAGTAGCTTTATTGGTGTCGAAATTAATGTACAGCGCAATGTGTCCTTTAGAATCAAGTTCTTTCTTCATTTCATCTGCTTTGGTAAGCGAGGCCGTCATTTTAAAAGGTTTTGTTTCCAGTATCATCCATCCGGCCGATACAGCATCGTCACCAGGAGTAAGCTGTACCCAAATATTTCTGTCCGCACGTCGAATAAGATAGGTCGTGGTAATTGCATTGGCTATAAAACCATAGCCGTTCATGTATTTAACACGGTTGTTATCCGGAATGGTATGCGAGGAATCAGCGGGAACTTTCATTTCAGATACTTTTACCCCATCAACACTTTTAATTAACTCGTCTAGATTTTTTGCTACTTCAAGATCACTGTATGATTTTCCTTCTTTTGCAGTAATTCTGGCGTAGAACATTTTTCCTTCCGGTTTTTCAAAATGGTCTTTTACCCAAAAATAAGCAACGTCGTAATCTGCTGTGTTATTCTTTGGAGTGCCTTCGTAATTTTCAGGCAGGTTAAAGTAAGGGAAAGCACCAAGAGGTTTGTCTGAAACCGGGATAGCATTACTGTCGAATTTATTTACTGCTCCTGCTTCCGAAGGGGTTTGAGTAGTTGGGGTCGATACAAGCGAATCAGTGTTATCTGTCACATCATTCTGCTTTTTGTTAGAATTGCATGCCAGGGTGAGACACGCAATTAGAGATAATGTTAAAAATTTGATTTTCATGTGGTTAGTTTTGTGTTGGAAATCAAAGATAACAAAGCGAAGAGATTTTAACAAAAAAAAATGACCCAATTTAATCCGTTTTTTTTGAGTTACTATTTTGAAAAAGTGATCGTTAGTATTGGTTTTATCTTTGTGTTTTGACGTGTTGAGCAGTAATTTGTTGGTGTCTGGCTAAAATTAGGATGCCGTTCCTTTAAAACAATTCCAATTGAGTAGGCAGTAATCTGAAGGACATACGGTGGTACTTTGTCGTGCCATACTTTTTAATAGCCTCGCGGTGTTCTTTTGTTGGATAACCTTTATTTTTTTTCCAGTTGTACATTGGAAATTCTTCATGAATGAGATCCATGTATTCATCACGATAGGTTTTCGCAAGAACAGAAGCCGCAGCAATACTTAAAAATTTCGCATCTCCTTTTATGATACTTTGATTAGGGATCGATTTTAGCAATTCGATTTCAGCTGTGGTAAATTGTTTCCCAACGGTATTCTTAAGCCCCAGTTTTGCATTCAGCGAACGGTTTCCATCAACAATAATAAATTCAGGTGTAGGATTTAACTTCAAAACACATTCCTGCATTCCTTTCATCGAAGCATTTAGGATGTTTATTTCGTCGATTTCGTCAGGAAGTAAATGGGTAACGGCAAAACAAACGGCTTGTTCTTCTATAACAGGTTTTAACAGGGATCTTGTTTTTTCAGACAATTGTTTACTGTCGTTTAGAATCTGGTTTTCAAAATCAGCTGGTAAAATTACGGCTGCTGCAGTTACAGGACCTGCCAAACATCCCCGACCTGCTTCGTCAGTTCCGGTTTCTAAAAGGTATTTTGAAAAATTTTTTTGAAGCATTTTGTATTTTTTTATAGTAAGATCAAAAATATTACAATTTTTTGTGAATAGCATTTAAAATCTTTTTTTAAAAATAGGCTGAATTTATGGAAAAGATAAAAAAAAAGGCAATAAAAACGATGTTCGCAAAAGCAGATACCGTTTTTTAACAGCTTTGTTTATTTGCGGGCTTAATTGTTAAAAGCCTGTTAAGTGTCAAATTTACATAAATCTATATTTTTAATAAAAATTAAGGAATATTGCTATTAAAAAGTATGAAATCTAAACAAATTGTGACGGATGTTAATAGATGTTTAGGAATTTAGATTAAAATTAAGTTAAAAACTTTTGGAGTTTTAAGAAATAATTAAGATGTTTGCGCCATACTAATTCAAAATAAATTAAAATGAAATTAAAATTTAAATGGATTTTTACGCTGGTTGTGGCGTTATCTATGCAGTTTTCTTTTGCTCAGGAGAGAACTGTGACTGGAAAGGTCTCTGATAAAACAGGGGTTATTCCGGGAGTAAATGTTCTTGTGAAAGGATCAAAAGTAAGTACTCAAACTGATTTTGACGGTAGTTATTCTATCAAGGCAAAGACAGGTGATGTGTTAGTTTTTTCATATGTAGGTATGAATAATAAACAAGCAACTGTTGGTTCTTCAAATTCAGTAAATGTTGTATTAGAGTCAGAGGCTCAATTAATGAATGAGGTTGTAGTTGTAGGTTACGGTGTTCAAAAGAGAAAGGAAGTAACCGGTTCGATCTCAAAAATTGCAGGAAGCGACATTTCTAATCTTGTAACTCCGAGTGTTGAAGGACTTTTGGCAGGTAGAGCGACGGGAGTTCAGGTATTAAACAATACCGGGCTTATTGGTGCTGCGCCAAAAATCAGAATTAGAGGTATCGGATCTATTTCTGGTAGTACAGAGCCATTAATTGTTGTTGATGGTATTCCAATTTATTCTGGTGATATCGGAGGGGTTTCTTCTACAAATGGTTTAGCAGATATCAATCCGGATGATATAGAATCTTTTGATATTTTAAAAGATGGTGCTGCAACTGCTATCTACGGTTCCAGAGCAGCAAATGGAGTTGTTTTGATCACTACTAAGAGTGGAAAGAAAGGTACTCTTAAAGTTTCTTATTCAAGTGTTTTTGGTGTTGCAAGTGCTGCTAAAAAATATGATTTGTTAGGGACTCCTGATTTTCTGGTTATTTCTAATGAAAAAAGAACCAACAGAGGACAAGCTCCTTGGGCTGTTGGAGATACTTACAATACAGATTGGCAAGGTGCTGTGTTAAGAAATGCGCCTCAAATGACGCATAATCTTAATTTCAGTGGAGGTTCTGATAAAACAAAGTACTATTTATCTTTAGGACTTACTGATTTAGATGGTATCAATTTATCTAATAGTATGAAAAAGTATTCGATTAGAGCTAATATTGATCAGGATGTCAACAGATGGTTTAGTTTTGGTACAAATTTTAATGTAAACAGAACGGAGTATAAAGGTTTGAATAGTGCTGCAAGCAGTTTATCAGGTAACTTTTTTAATACGATCAGACAGTTGCCAAATACGCCTATTTACGATGCTCTTGATCCAACAGGATACAATCTTTCGTCAAATAATGCAACCGTTGGGCAGTGGGATAATTTAGCTCCGGTAGGAGATAATATTACCAATATTATTTATGCATTGGATCATAATAAATATGAATCAACAACAACGAGAATAATTGCAAGTGTTTTTGCAAATGCAAAGATTACTTCTGATTTAAGCTATAAATTGCAGGTAAGTGCGGATAATGCATCAACAGATGGTTACCGATACTGGAATCCTGTGCACGGAGACGGACGTTCATCAAATGGTAGTGTATATCAGGACAATACGAATCTTATGAGATGGAACTGGCAGAATATTTTGAACTACAAGCACACTTTTGCTGAAGATCATAATCTTGGAGTAACAGGTGTTGCTGAATATCAAAAATCTAAAACTAAGATTTTTTGGGGGTCAGGAAGTGATATTATAAGTGATTTCTTTGATAAAAATTTAGTAAGTAATACTTATAACACAAGAGATTCTGGTGGTGGTGTTACCGAAAAAGGTATTATGTCTTATTTAGGGCGTGTTACTTATAACTACAAAGAGAAATATTTTATTCAGGGATCCCTTAGACGTGACGGAATTTCTCAGTTTGAAAAAGATGTTAGATACCATAATTTCCCTGGAGTTTCTGCAGGTTGGACCGTTTCTAAAGAAAGTTTCATGGAAGGAATTAGCAATACAGTTTCTGATTTGAAATTTAGAGGTTCTTATTCTCAGGTTGGTAATGTTGAGGTTTTGGATGGAGCTTCTTATCCTTCAAAAGATCTTACAATTGGTTCTCCATATGGTTCTTCTAATGGTATTGGTTACTGGCAATTTGGGAATCCTTTATTAGAATGGGAAACTTCAACTAAAGTTGATTTTGGTGTAGATTTAGGATTACTTAACAATCGTTTGACATTAAGCTTCGATTATTTTAAAAATAACATCGACAATTTAGTTTTGGCGGCACCACAACCTCCATCCATTGGTATTCCTAATAATACGGTTAATCAAAATGTTGGTAAAATGTACAATCAGGGATATGAGTTTGCTGCTACATTTAAGGCAATTAATAATGCAAACTTTAAATGGGATATCTCTTCTAATTTAACGCTTGCTAAGAATAAAGTTACTGCATTGTATCAAGGACAGCCAATCATAGGGGGGTCATCTACAGATACAAGCATTGCTCCAAATATCATTATTCAGCAAGGAGAATCAGTTAACTCTTTATATGGATTTAAATATTGGGGAGTTAATAAAGCAAACGGTAACCCGGTGTATTACAAAGCAGACGGTAGTTTAGTACAAGGAAACTTGCCAGGTGTTACCTATTCTGTTTTTGATCCAAATAATCCGGCAGCGACAGGTGCAGCAGCATCATTGACTAGTTCTGATAGAACTATTTTAGGGAATACGTTGCCAACTTATTACGGATCTGTTAGTTCTACGATGAAGTATAAAAATCTTGATTTTGGTTTTATGTTCAGATTTAGTGGAGGGAATAAAATTTTTAATTCCACTAGAAGAGAGTTGATGAACCAAAACTTTAACAACAACGGAACAGAAATTTTAGGAAGATGGCAAAGTGTTGACAATCCGGGAGACGGATGGACACCAAGATTATATGCAGGAACAAATACTTCAACAAATCTTAGTGGAAGCGCAAGTACCCGTTTTGTTGAAAAAGGCGATTTTATTTCACTTGATAATATTAGTATTGGTTACACACTGCCTAAAATGTTGCTAGATAAAATTAAGGTAGATAACTTCAGGCTATTTGTTCAAGCGCAAAATATTTGGCTGATTTCAGATTACAAAGGTTTGAATCCTGAGATGGAAACATCTGGAGTAGATATTAATGGAACACCACGTTCAAAAGTGATCTCAGTTGGATTAAATGTAAGTTTATAATAAGTACTATGAAAAATATAATAAAAACAATTTTACTTTCTGTAGCTGTACTCGGGATGAGTTCATGTACAGAAGACAAGATATTGGATTTAAAACCAGTAAATAATATTCTAAGTCCGGATGCTTTTACAACACCAACTTTGATAGAGAGTTATATGAACGGTGTCTATAATGCGGCAGCTATTGGTCAATATAACGCTACTACTGCAAATGGTGGTAGAGGATATGTTTGGGGAGCTGCGTATGTAGAGCAAGGAGAAACAAGAGGTGAAGATGTTGTTAATATGGCAACATTTTATGATTTGACATACAGTACAACCTATGATCCAACTAGTGCTAACAATGTTTATTACTGGGTTGATGGTTACAGATTAATCAACAGATGTAATTTGATGATTGAAGGTACAACAGAGGCTGTTGCCAAAGGTGTCATCACCAAAGCGGCTGGAGATAATTATATCGGTCAGTGTAAATTTTTAAGAGCAATTACACATTTAGAATTACTAACTTATTTTGCGAAACCTTATTTTGACACTCCTGGTGCAACTCATGCAGGTATTCCTTACAGAGAAGTTGGAGTTAATACACAAGCTGAAATTGACTCAGAAACAGTAAAACCTAGAAATACAGTTGCTGATTGTTATGCAAAAATTCTAACTGATTTAAACGCTGCAGAAACTTTAATTACTACAGGTAGTTCAAACTCATTTGCATCAAGAGTTGTTGGTAAAGCTTCTAAATGGGCTGCAATTGCCTTCAAAACCAGACTTTATCTTCAAAAAAGAGATTGGGCAAATGTAATTGTTGAGGGTAACAAGTTAACAGGAGCTTTTGCATTGACAGCTGATCCTTACGCACCGTTTCAGAATACTACAGGTCTTAATACTAGTAACTCGGAGTCTATTTTTTCTATTCAGCATGCTGCTACATCTAATCCTGGTGTAAATGCTGCATTAGCTAGTATGTTAAGAGACAGAGCACTGGTTTGTATTAGTCCTATTTTATGGAGAGATACAGCGTGGTGGCGAGCAGATGATAAACGAAGAGAAGATGGGAAGTTTATTTACACTGCGGCAGGAATTAAATATACTAATAAGTACACAGATGTTACAAATCGTACAGATGCTGCACCGATTATCAGATATGCAGAGGTAGTATTGAATATGGCTGAAGCTCAGGCTCGTTTGTCAAATTTAGCAGGAGCTTTAACTTTGTTAAACTCTGTAAGAAACAGATCTTTAGCTAATCCAGTGGCAACTCCTGGAAATCCAGTGGCGCAGGCTTATACAGCTGCTTCTTTTCCTACTGTTCCTACTATGGTTGAGGCTATTCTAAAAGAAAGAAGAATTGAATTTTTACAGGAAGGTCGCAGATGGACTGACATTCACAGATTGACTGCAGATCCAATAGCATCTGTTGCAACTAACGGAATTCCTGCTAAGGTAGCTAGTGCTGTCTCGCCTCCTGCTGCTGCATTTGTTTTGGGTAATAGTTTTGTTATTACAACTCCAGTTGCTGCTATACCTGCATCTGACTTTAGATTTTTGTGGCCAATACCACAAATTGAAATGAATACTAATCCGGGATTAGGACAAAATCCAGGATGGAATTAAGATAAATATTTTGATTTTTTTTGAAAGCCCTCAATCAATTTTTTGATTGGGGGTTTTTGTTTCAACAGTTTGGTTTGAAAAAGAATCCAGATAACAATGATTTGTTTTTTTATACGTTTTTATCTTTTACCTTTGCCTGATAAATTTTGTCGTAATAATTACCTATAAAACCACCAAATGAGAATATTCATTTTTCTATATCTTTTAGTTGTGCCAACTATAGTATTTTCTCAGGAAAAAACTGCATCTAAAAATAACTTAGACATGAACACCAAATATTCAAGTATAACTGATACGGTAAAAAAGAAAAAAGCCAAGATTGCTACCATAGATCAATATCAGATTATCACATTGGAGCACGATACCACCTATGTAGATACCTCGCTAACCTTGAAAAGTGCCTACAAACAAAATCATCTTAGAAAAGACGATTTTGGGCTTTTGGCTTTCTCAAACATCGGGCAAACTTTTAATACGCTGCAATACAGTTTAACGAATTTTTCTCCTTACCCGGAAATTGGTTTTAGCGGTAAACATTTTAATTATATGGAAGCCGATCAGATTCGTTATTATTCGGCGGCAACTCCTTTTACCGAATTGTTTTTTAACACAACCATCAATAAAGGTCAGAACGTAGACTCTTTTATTACGTTAAACACCTCAAAAAATCTTAACTTTTCTATTGCTTACAAAGGCTTACGTTCAGAAGGAGATTATATAAACCAATTGGTAAGTGCAGGAAATTTCAGGTTCACAACTAGTTATGCCACAACAGATAAAAGGTATGCCATAAATGCGCACTATACGTATCAGGACATTTCAAATGAAGAAAATGGAGGGATTACAACTTCCACAGATTTTGAAAGCGATAATAAAGATTATAAAAACCGTCAAAGATTACAGGTATACCTAACAGATGCCAAATCTTTTTTGAAAGGCAGACGTTTGTTTTTTGATCATGCGTTCCGAGTAAATCCGAAAAACGGAAACAATAATTTATATGTAACACACCAGTTCAACTACGAAAATAAACTTTTCGAGTACACTCAGGCGACATTAACTTCAAACGTTGGTAACACTCTGGTGCAGCGATTTGGAGATTCGTATGTTACTAGTGGGATTAACGATAAAACAAAATACGAAAGACTATATAATAAGGTTGGACTTGCCTACGAAAATTCTCTTTTAGGAAAATTTAATTTTTTCGTAGACGATTACAGATCAAATTATGAATACGGAAGAATTATAATCCATAAGGACAAAACAGTCATTCCGGATAATTTATTTTTACAGATTAATAATTTCGGAGGGCAATACGAATATCAAAAGAACAAATGGAACGGTCGTTTCTTGTATTCAAGATCGATTACCAATCAGTCCCTTTCTAATTTAGATGCGAAATTGAGATACGATATGAATGATAAAATTCAGTTCGATTTTAGATATCGTAACATCAATAAATTGCCAAACAACAACTTCAATTTATACCAAAGCAGCTACACCGAGTACAACTGGTCGAATAATTTTAAAAACGAAAAAATTAATTCGCTTAGTGCCAGTGTTGCCACACCCTGGGTAAACGCAGAAGTGCAATACACCGTTCTAAACGATCATTTGTATTTTGAAGACAAATCTTCTGATATTCAGACCGCGGCACATACTCAGATTATTAAGCCGGCTCAATACGGTAGCGCTATTAATTACTTGGAAATTAAAGCAAGCCGTGAGTTTAAATTTGGCCGATTTGCATTAGACAATACACTTTTGTATCAAAAAGTACAACAATCAGATCTGATTTTAAATGTACCCGATTTTGTGACCAGAAATACATTCTATTATTCGGGACACTTTTTTAAGAAAGCATTGTACATGCAATCTGGAGTAGTATTTAATTATTTTACAAAATATTACGGAAACGACTATAATCCGGTTATCGGAGAATTTTTTGTTCAGCATAACAAAAAGATAGGAGGTTACCCGTTATTCGATCTTTTTGTAAATGCCAGAATTCGTCAAACCCGCTTTTATTTAAAAGCAGAACACATAAACGCTTTATTTTCAAAAGGCGATTATTATTCGGCACCTAATAATCCTTATCGCGATTTTGTGATCCGATTTGGTTTGGTTTGGAACTTCTTCCAATAAAATTAGGCGTCTCATATTTTTAAAAACCAAATATTAAAATTCAAATAGAAATGGACTTTTCAAAAAACATTTTAGAAACAATCGGTAATACACCATTGGTAAAACTCAACAAAATTGTTGCTGAAATAGATGCGCTGGTATTGGCAAAAGTCGAAACTTTTAATCCCGGGAATTCTGTTAAAGACAGAATGGCCGTGAAAATGATTGAAGATGCAGAGGCAGATGGCCGATTAAAACCAGGAGGAACTATTATTGAAGGTACTTCAGGAAATACAGGAATGGGATTGGCACTTGTAGCCATCATAAAAGGCTACAAACTGATTTGTGTAATATCAGACAAACAGTCTAAAGAAAAAATGGATATCCTGCGTGCAGTAGGAGCTAAAGTGGTAGTTTGTCCTACCGATGTAGAGCCTACTGATCCACGTTCTTACTACTCAGTTTCAAAACGTCTGGCTAGTGAAACACCAAATTCCTGGTATGTAAATCAATACGATAACATGTCTAATTCATTGGCGCATTATGAGCAAACCGGACCGGAAATCTGGAAACAGACTGATGGAAAGATCACTCATTTTGTAGTTGGAGTAGGAACAGGTGGAACGATCTCAGGAGTTGGAAGATACCTGAAAGAGAAAAATCCAAACATTAAAATTTGGGGAATTGATACCTACGGTTCTGTTTTTAAAAAATACCATGAAACCGGAATTTTTGACGAAAACGAAATCTATTCGTACATCACAGAAGGAATTGGAGAAGATATTTTGCCTAAAAATGTTGACTTCTCTTTAATTGACGGATTCACTAAAGTAACCGATAAAGATGCAGCTGTTTACACCAGAAAAATTGCATTGGAAGAAGCTATTTTTGTTGGAAACTCTGCCGGAGCCTGTATAAAAGGACTGTTACAGCTAAAAGAACATTTCAAGCCAGATGATGTGGTAGTAGTATTATTTCACGATTCAGGAAGCCGTTATGTAGGTAAAATGTTTAATGACGACTGGATGCGCGAACGTGGCTTCCTGGAAGAAAATGTAACAAAAGCCGAGGATGTTATAAAAGATCATATCGATAAACAATTAATTGTTGTTCGTACCGAAGAACTAGTTTCTCACGCAATCGAGCGTATGCGTAAATATAAAATTTCTCAAATTCCGGTAGTAGATATCAACGGATTTGTGGGTTCTGTTGACGAAACAGACTTATTCAGAAGTTATGTTGCCGATAAAAACGTTGCCGAAAAACCAATTAAAGAAGTAATGGGGAAACCTTTTCCAATTGTAAAATTAGGAACCCCAATTGAAGAGGTATCTAAATTATTTACCAAAGAAAATGACGCTGTTTTAGTAGACCTTGAAAACGGAAATCATCATATCATTACAAAATATGATATTATCGGATCAATAAAATAAAGCAATTTTTTAATAAATTTATAAATCCATAAATCTGGTTGGAAACAATTAGATTTATGGATTTTTTTACTCCTATAGCACAGCATATGAACTTTACCGCCATAGACTTTGAAACTGCAACCAGTTACCATCCGTGTTCGGTTGGGATTGTAACGGTAGAAAATGGAATTATTGTAGACGAATTTGTTACACTCATCAAGCCGCCAAACAATCAGTATAATCCCTTCACCATTCAGGTTCATGGTATATATCCGCGAGATACTGTTGCTGCAAAGTCTTTTGTACAGGTTTATCCCGAAATCGAAAAAAGATTAAAAAACAGAGTGGTCGTGGCACATAATGAAAGTTTTGACCGAAACGTACTAATGAAATCAATGGCGCTTTATGGTCTGAATTATGAGGATTTGAATATTGCAGCTAAATGGGAGTGTACGGTTAAAATTTACAAAGCAAAAGGATTCAAACCAACTAAATTGAGTGACTGTTGCCGTGAGATGAAAATTCAGTTAAATCATCATGAAGCATTATCAGATGCACGTGCCTGTGCTAAATTGTATCTGTTAAAATAAAATATTTTTTGTAAGATAAATATTATTTTTTATTAATTTAGAGCTTTGCAAACCATCGTATAAGCCTAAACATGAAAGAAGATTTTCTTCATTACCTCTGGAGATTCAGAAAGTTTGAAACCCTGAATTTAAGAACTACTCAAAATGAGCCGCTCACTATTATTAAAACAGGCGATTATCTCGGGCTTTCCGGGCCGGATTTTTTTAATGCACAAATTATAATAGGCAATCAAAAATGGGCTGGTAATATCGAAATACACCTAAAGTCCTCAGATTGGTATGTGCATGGTCACGAAAAGGACACTGCTTATGACAATGTAATTTTGCATGTGGTTTGGGAGCACGACACCGAAATTTTTGGTAAAAACAATACCGAGATTCCGGTTTTGGTTTTAAAGGAGTATACGGCCGCGGAGACACTTTCAAACTACAATGCGCTGTTAACGCCAAAATCATGGATTTTTTGTGAAAAAGACATCGCTAGAATTGACGCATTCGTTTTTAAAAACTGGCAGGAGCGACTGTTTTTTGAACGTTTAGAACGTAAGTCCGAATTCATTTATGATTTGCTCAGTGAAAATCAACAGGACTGGGAAGCCGTTTTATTCTCCCTATTCGCAAAGAATTTTGGATTAAACACCAATGCGAATTCTTTTTTGCAAATGGCCAAATCACTTCCTTTTTCAATGATCAGAAAAGAAAGTTTTGAAGTCGAAAATTTGGAAGCATTGTTTTTTGGAACCACAGGTTTATTAGATTCCGGGAAAGAAGATGTCTATTTTACCGACTTAAAAAACAGATACGACTATCTGCGGAACAAACATCAGGTGAAGAAATGTCATATCGATCCGATACAATTTTTTAAGCATCGTCCCGATAATTTCCCAACTATTCGACTCTCGCAATTGGCCAATTTATACGGGGAGCAAAACCTGTTTTCAAAAGTAATTGCTGTAAAATCTGTGGCAGAAGTACGTCAATTGTTTCTGGTTTCGGCAAGTCCGTATTGGCGAAATCATTACCGGTTTGATAAAGAAAGTGTCGGGAAATCAAAGGCTCTATCTCCTGCATTTATAGATCTACTCATCATAAATACCATCATCCCGCTTCAGTTTGCCTATGCACGTACCAGAGACGAATTAATTTCTGAAGAGTTAATTGCTTTTATGAATCAGGTCGCACCGGAGCGCAATGCCATTATCGATAAATTTGATTTCTTTGGAGTAAAGGCTAAAAATGCTTTTGAAACTCAGGCCCTTTTAGAACTTAAAAAAGAGTACTGCAATCAAAAAGCCTGTTTGCGATGTGCGTTAGGAATTGATTTGCTTAAGAATAATGAGGCAATTAGATAATTAGAAAATGTGATAATTTTGTACTTTTGTAGAAAGAGACAAATCTACAATCTAAAATCAATAACATGTCCGCTATTTTAAAACTAAAGTTCTTTTTTGAAAAATATGGTTTTCATGTATCTTCCAGATTGGCAGATAAACTGGGAATGCGTGTTACCAGTGTAAGATTGTTTTTTATTTACATTTCGTTTGTTACAGCCGGTTTAGGTTTTGGTGTTTACTTAACCCTTGCCTTTTGGATCCGGTTGAAAGATTTGATCCGAGCAAAACGAACTTCTGTTTTTGACTTATAAAAAAAGCTCCAAATGTTTAATTTGGAGCTTTTTAGTTTTATAGAACGATGTTTATTCGTTTTCGGTACTGTTGTTAAGTCTTGATCTTTTTTTACTGTATCCAAAATAAACCAGAATACCAACAGCTAACCATCCTAGTGAAAGAAATTGAGCATCGTGGCTTAAATTGATCATTAAATAAGTGTTGATCGCTATACCTAAAACAGCAATAATAGGAAGTGCAGGAACTTTAAAAGTTCTTGTTAATCCAGGTTGTTTTACTCTTAAAATCCAAACTGCGATACAGACCATTGTAAAGGCAAACAAAGTACCAAAACTGGTCATATCAGCTAATTTATTGATAGGTGTAAAAGCAGCAACTGTAGCAATAATACCACCTAATATGATTAAGTTGGTTTTTGGAGTTCCAGAAAGTGGATTTACTTTAGAGAATACAGCAGGAATTAATCCGTCTTTAGACATACCAAGGAAAATTCTTGATTGTCCCATAATCATAACCATTAATACTGAAACAAGACCTATCGTTGCAGCAATAGTAATGATAAGACCAGCCCATCCTTGTCCGGCAATATCAAATGCATAAGCCACAGGAGCTTTAATAGCATCTGGATATTTTCCTAGCGGGTTAAAATCTTTATAATTCATCATACCTGTCAGTACTAAAGAAACAAGTATATATAAAGTAGTACAAATTAATAGGGAAGCAATAATAGCAAACGGAACATCCTTTTTAGGGTTAACCGCTTCTCCTGCCTGAGTAGAAACAGCATCGAAACCAACGTAAGCAAAGAAAATAGCAGCGGCTCCGGATACAATTCCTCCAATTCCGTATGCGTTGTGAGTAGTTTCTTTTTCAATAATTTGAGTAGCTGCTGGAATAAATGGAGTCCAGTTAGCCGTATTAATAAAGAAAAGACCGGCAATAATTACAAATATTACAGCAGAAACTTTTAGGATAACAATAAAATTGTTTGCTTTTGCGGCGCTTTTTGTTCCTTTAATAAGTATGGAAATAACCAAAATAACAATTAAAAAAGCCGGTAAGTTCATAGAAAAGCCTTCTCCGGTGTAACTGGCAGGATCTGTTGTTAGCCATTCAGGTAAATGGATATGAAACATTTTGAGCAGTTTGTTGAAATATCCGGACCAGGAGACGGCGACGGTCATCGATCCCATTGCGTATTCAAGAATAAGTCCCCAACCGATAATCCAGGCAAAAATTTCTCCAATTGTTCCATATGCATAAGCATAAGCAGAACCTTCAACAGGTAAAATAGAGGCAAACTCAGAATAACAAAGAGCTGCAAAAACGCAGGCAATCCCCGCAATGATGAAAGAAACAGCTAACGCTGGACCTGCATGGTAATATGCTCCAGTACCTGTAAGTACAAAAATTCCTCCACCAATAATGGCACCAACACCAATGGCTGTAAGGCTCCATTTTCCTAGAACTCTTTTTAAATCACTTTTTTTCATATCGGCCTCAAAGGCTGATATCGGTTTAACTCTCCAAATTGACATACTATTTTATTGGTTTATTTGTTACTAAGCTCCAAATGTATCGTTTTTTGTAAAAACTAAAAACAATTATCTCGTTTTTAGTTGTAAAATATTAAATATTTTGACAAAACCCTCGCTGATTGATCTTTAAATACTGAGATTCATTAAATTAATTGGGCATAAATAATGAAAAGTGTAATTTCTTGAATTGTATAATTCTTGTTAATTTTCTTACTAAATCAACGGTTTTTCTCTATTTTAGTGCACTATTTAAGAAAGAAAAAGTTCGAATAAAATGAGTTTAAAAGATTTTGCAGTCTATTTTAGGTTTACAAAAGAGCAGCGGAAAGGAATTTTTTTGCTTTTTGTAATTATAGTGATTTTGCAGACCGTTTATTTTTTTGTTGACTTTAGCCCGGCGGATAAAATCTTTCCCGAAGAAAAACAATGGATCTCGTTGCAGTCCGAAATCGATTCTTTAAAACATTTAAAATCCGGTGAGCAAAGAAAGGTGTATCTTTTTAATCCAAATTTCATTACCGATTATAAAGGCTATAAACTTGGGATGTCAGTTCAGGAGATTGATCGATTGCTGGCTTTTAGAAAAGCGAACAGATATGTGAACTCAGCAATAGAATTTCAGGCTGTCACAAAAATTTCAGATTCGTTACTACGTGTCATCTCTCCTTTGTTTAAATTTCCCGATTGGGTTGGAAGTAAAGCAAAGCCTAAAATCGAAAGAAAAGAGTTTGTGCAGGAATTTGTTTCTAAAAAAGAAAAAATTATAGTTCAGGATATCAATACGGCAACCCGGGAAGATCTTGTTCGGCTCTATGGTATTGGTGATGCTTTATCTTTAAGGATATTAAAACAACGAGAGGTTTTGGGATGTTTTGTTTCGATGGAGCAAATGAATGAGGTGTGGGGTCTTTCGCCTGAAGTTGTCAATGAACTAAGTTTGTATTATAAAGCTGTAATACCTTCTTCTTTTAAAAGAATAGCTGTAAATGATGCGTCTTTGAAAGAATTGGCAAAGTTTCCGTATTTCAGATATGCGTTGGCTAAAGAAATTGTAACGTATCGAAGCATGAATGGAAAAATTAATAATATTGAGGATTTATCAAAAATTAAAGATTTTCCTATTGAAAAAGCAAAAATAATTAGTTTATATTTGGAGTTCTAAAAAAAAACAGAATTACAATGAACTTTGAATATAACGAAACGCAGTTGATGATTGCGCAGTCAATAAAAGAATTTGCGGAGAAAAATATCAGACCCAATGTGATGGAATGGGATGAATCTCAGGTTTTTCCGGTTTCCCTGTTTAAACAACTGGGAGAAATGGGGTATATGGGAGTTTTGGTTCCCGAAGAATACGGAGGTTCCGGTTTAGGATACCACGAATATATTACCGTTGTAGAAGAAATTGCAAAAGTTGATCCTTCAATTGGTTTATCGGTTGCGGCTCATAATTCATTATGCACCAACCATATTTTGACTTTTGGAAACGAAGAACAAAAGAAAAAATGGTTGCCAAAATTAGCCACAGCCGAATATATTGGAGCGTGGGGATTAACAGAGCACAATACCGGATCGGATGCAGGAGGAATGAACACTACAGCTGTTAAAGACGGTGACGAATGGATTGTAAATGGAGCTAAGAACTTCATCACGCATGCTATTTCAGGTGATATTGCCGTAGTAATTGTTCGTACTGGTGAAAAAGGAGATTCAAAAGGAATGACGGCTTTTGTTTTTGAGAAAGGAATGAAAGGATTTAGTTCAGGAAAGAAAGAAAATAAACTAGGAATGCGTGCCAGTGAAACGGCAGAATTGGTTTTTGATAGCTGCCGTGTTCCGGATGCAAACAGACTAGGAGAAGTAGGACAGGGGTTTGTTCAGGCCATGAAAATATTAGATGGAGGGCGAATTTCAATTGGAGCCTTATCTTTAGGAATTGCAAAAGGTGCTTATGAAGCCGCTTTGAAATATTCAAAAGAAAGATACCAATTTGGTCAGCCGATTAGTAATTTTCAGGGAATCTCTTTCAAATTGGCGGATATGGCTACTGAAATTGAGGCGTCGGAATTGCTACTGCATAAAGCTGCTTTCTTAAAACAACAGCATAAACCGGTTACCACACTTGGGGCTATGGCCAAGATGTTTGCTTCAGAAGCGTGTGTGAAGATCGCCAATGAGGCCGTTCAGATTCACGGAGGTTATGGGTATACCAAAGATTTTCCGGTAGAGAAGTTTTACAGAGATTCTAAATTGTGTACGATCGGAGAAGGAACAACTGAAATTCAAAAAGTGGTTATTTCGAGAAACTTACTTAAAGAGTAGATTTTGTGAAATGTGAATTGTGAAAAGTAAAATGCGAGATATGGGTTATTAATTAACACAGTATACATGCTACATTTCACATCTTACATCTCACATTAAAAAAAAATCACATTTTATGGCTCGTAATTCATAATTAATATATACTTTTGCAGCCTTAACGAGAGGAGGTGTCAATATTATGTTAATTATACCAATTAAAGACGGAGAAAATATCGATAGAGCATTAAAGCGCTATAAAAGAAAATTTGATAAAACAGGAACTGTTCGTCAATTAAGAGCACGTACTGCTTTTATTAAGCCTTCTGTAATCAAAAGAGCTCAAATTCAAAAAGCGGCTTACATCCAAAACTTGAGAGACAGTTTAGAGAGTTAGTAGTAGCTTTTCAAAAATAATTACCGTTAGTCATCAAAAAATTATAACTTTGATGCTAACGGTTTTTTTTGTGTTTAAAATTTACTGTTTTATGTCTGGTTTTTGCAGTTGTAATAGTGTTGTAGTCTTGTGTTTTTATGAAATCAAATAAAGAGGCGTTTCGTGAGTATTTGGAGCTGGAGAAAAAGTATTCGGCACATACTGTTGTGGCTTATCTGAACGACATCTCGTCTTTTGAGGAGTTTAATCAGACTGCTTTTGATCAGGATGCAATCGAGCAGGTGAGTTACGGTCAGATTAGGAGTTGGATTGTTTCTTTGGTGGATGGAGGAGTTTCTAATGTTTCGGTCAATCGAAAAATGGCATCTTTGAAGTCGTTTTATGAATTTCTTTTAAAAACAAAGCAAATTGAAGTGAGTCCGATGCTAAAGCATAAAGCATTAAAGACGCCTAAAATTATTCAGATACCTTTTTCTGAAAAAGAACTAACGGATTTGATGTTGGAGGTTGGTAATCCTTGCGGGTTCGAAGAAATCCGTGACAGACTTATTGTAGATCTTTTTTATGCTACAGGAATGCGAAGAGCGGAGTTGATTCATTTGATGAAATATAATGTTGATCTGTCTTCGGGGGTGCTTAAGGTTTTAGGGAAGCGAAATAAGGAACGTGTTATTCCGATATTGCCAATAATTGCAGAGCAGTTGAATTTGTATTTAAGGGAAAGAGCATTGATTGAAAAGATAGTTGATGAGGATTATTTTTTTATTTCGGGCAAAGGGTTAAAATTGAGTGAATCTTTTGTGTATCGATTAATAAATTCTTACTTTAGTAAAGTCTCTGAAAAGGTAAAAAAGAGTCCGCATGTGCTTCGGCATACTTTTGCGACACACTTATTAAATAACGGAGCAGATTTAAATTCAGTTAAGGAATTATTGGGGCATTCGAGTTTGGCGTCTACACAAGTCTATACTCATAATAGTTTAGCGGAACTTAAAAAAGTATATACAAATGCGCATCCGAGAAACAAACAGTAATTCTGAAATGTTTAACCCTAAAATTTGTATTATGAAGGTAGATGTTCATGCAGTTAACTTTGCTGTTGACAGAAAATTGGTAGATTTTATTCAGGAGAGAATGGATAAATTGGAAAAATATTATGATCGTGTTGTTTCGGCGGATGTTTTCTTAAAAGTAGAGAGAACAAGTGACAAGGAGAATAAAGCAGTAGAGATTAAGATTAATGTACCGGGGGATGATTTTTTGGTTAAAAAGCAGTGTAAAACATTCGAAGAGGCGGTCGAACTTTCGGCTGAATCACTAGAGAGGTTACTTGTAAAAAGGAAAGAAAAAATAAGAGCACATATATAATTGAAATTTTTTTCAAAAAATGTTTTGATTAAAAGATAAAATGGCTACATTTGCAGTCCGTTAGAAATAGCGGACTTTTTTAATGCAATTGCCGATGTAGCTCAGCTGGCTAGAGCAGCTGATTTGTAATCAGCAGGTCGTGGGTTCGAGTCCCTCTATCGGCTCAAAAATATTTCAAATGCGATTTGAAATTGTTCTTTAAAATTATTGAAAAAAAGTAATTATGATTAAGGAAGAGATTCTGGAGTTAGATCTAAAATCACAAATCTGAAATCATACGTTATTCGGGGAGATACTCAAGCGGCCAACGAGGGCAGACTGTAAATCTGCTGTGTGAACTTCGCAGGTTCGAATCCTGCTCTCCCCACAAATAAAGAAGTAGTTAAGATTTTGAGCTATGATTTTCAGGTGTTTAGCTTGAAAATTAAATTCAAAAGTCAGAACTCTCTGCCGACTTAGCTCAGGGGTAGAGTGCTTCCTTGGTAAGGAAGAGGTCACGGGTTCAATTCCCGTAGTTGGCTCAAGTAAGTAGGAAATTGAAAATTAATATATAACTAAGATTAAAAATTAAGTAAAATGGCAAAGGAGAATTTTAATCGTTCCAAACCGCACTTAAACATAGGTACAATTGGACACGTGGATCACGGAAAAACTACATTAACTGCAGCAATTACAAAAGTATTGTCTGATGCTGGTTACTGTCAAGCAAAATCGTTTGATCAAATCGATAACGCTCCAGAGGAGAAAGAAAGAGGTATTACTATTAATACATCACACGTAGAGTATGAAACAGCTAACCGTCACTACGCTCACGTTGACTGTCCAGGTCACGCGGATTACGTAAAGAACATGGTTACTGGAGCAGCTCAAATGGACGGAGCTATCTTAGTAGTTGCTGCTACAGATGGTCCAATGCCACAAACTCGTGAGCACATCCTTTTAGGTCGTCAGGTTGGTATTCCAAGAATCGTTGTTTTCATGAACAAAGTGGATATGGTTGATGATGCTGAGTTGTTAGAGCTTGTTGAGATGGAAATTAGAGATTTATTATCTTTCTACGAATATGATGGAGATAATGGTCCTGTAGTTCAAGGTTCTGCTTTAGGAGGATTGAATAATGATCCTGCTTGGGTACCAAAAATCATTGAATTAATGGAAGCTGTTGATGCTTGGATCGAAGAGCCAGTGCGTGACGTAGCAAAACCATTCTTGATGCCGGTTGAAGACGTATTTACAATTACTGGTCGTGGAACTGTTGCTACAGGTCGTATCGAAACAGGTATTGCTAATACAGGAGATCCAGTTGAAATCATTGGTATGGGAGCTGATAAATTAACTTCTACTATTACAGGAGTTGAGATGTTCCGTAAAATCCTTGATAGAGGTGAAGCTGGAGATAACGTAGGTTTATTGTTAAGAGGTATTGATAAAGAATCTATCAAAAGAGGAATGGTTATCATTAAGCCAGGATCAGTAAAACCACACGCTACTTTCAAAGCTGAGGTGTATATCTTGAAAAAAGAAGAAGGTGGGCGTCACACTCCATTCCACAATAACTACCGTCCACAGTTCTACGTACGTACAACTGACGTAACAGGAGTTATTACTTTACCAGAAGGAGTAGAGATGGTAATGCCAGGAGATAACTTGACTATCAATGTTTCTTTATTAAGCCCAATCGCAATGAGCGTAGGTTTACGTTTCGCTATCCGTGAAGGTGGTAGAACTGTAGGAGCAGGTCAGGTGACTGAAATCGTAGGATAATCCTATAAAAATTATAAAAAAGCCAGTTGATTTTCTTAACTGAAGTCACTGGCTTTTAATTACGGGCGTAGTTCAAGGGTAGAATAGCGGTCTCCAAAACCGTTGATGGGGGTTCGAATCCCTCCGCCCGTGCAATAAAAAATATATCAAATGACAAAAGTTACTAATTATTTATCAGAGGCTTTCGAAGAGTTAAAGTCAAATGTTACTTGGCCTGCTTGGGCTGAGGTTCAAAAATTGACAATTGTTGTGGCTGTATTTTCGATCTTATTCGCTTTGGCAACATGGGGAGTAGACGAATTTTTTGCAAAAGCTTTGGCTGGATTTTTTAACTGGTTAAAAGGATAATTTTTTTGTGATGGCAGATAATAATGTGAAAAAATGGTACGTGGTTAGAGCTGTAAGCGGACAGGAAAACAAAGTCAAAGCTTACATCGAAACCGAGATTGCCAGATTAGGTATGGGCGATTATGTTTCCCAAGTTTTGGTACCTACAGAAAAAGTAGTTACTGTAAAAGAAGGAAAGAAAATGTCTAAGGATAAAGTTTATTTCCCTGGATATGTTATGATCGAAGCCAATTTGGTTGGTGAGATACCTCATATTATTAAGTCTATTACTAGTGTAATTGGATTTTTAGGTGAGATCAAAGGTGGAGAACCTGTTCCTTTGAGACTTTCTGAAGTAAATAGAATGTTAGGTAAAGTAGATGAGCTGGCTGTAAATACAGATACTCGTTCTATTCCTTTCAGCCTTGGTGAAACGGTTAAAGTGATCGATGGTCCTTTCAACGGATTTAACGGTTCGGTTGAAAAAATCAATGAAGAAAAGCGTAAACTTGAAGTAATGGTTAAGATTTTCGGAAGAAAAACACCATTAGAATTGAGCTTTATGCAAGTTGAAAAAGTATAATTTTTTGTTACATATATAATATCCATTGTAATCGCTTCCATTGATTGCAGTGTTAAATTTTTTAAAAATGGCTAAAGAAATTAGTAAGGTAGTTAAACTACAAGTTAAGGGAGGTGCTGCGAACCCGTCGCCACCGGTTGGACCTGCTTTAGGAGCTGCTGGGGTAAACATCATGGAGTTCTGTAAGCAATTTAATGCTAGAACTCAGGATAAACCTGGCAAAATATGCCCAGTGCAAATCACTGTGTATAAAGACAAATCATTTGATTTTGTCGTTAAGACTCCTCCAGCAGCGGTTCAGTTAATGGAAGCTGCAAAGCTAAAATCTGGTTCTGGTGAGCCTAATCGTAAAAAAGTAGCTAGTGTTACTTGGGAACAAATTAGAGCAATTGCTGAAGACAAAATGCCTGACTTAAACGCTTTTACAGTAGAAAAAGCAATGAGTATGGTTGCTGGAACAGCTAGATCTATGGGTATAACCGTATCAGGAGATGCTCCTTTTTAATTAAGAAAAAGACATGGCAAAATTAACAAAAAAGCAAAAAGAGGCTGCTTCAAAAATTGAAAAGAACAAACTATATTCTCTTAAAGATGCTGCGGCATTATTAAAAGTAGTTGCTTCTGCAAAATTTGATGAGTCTGTTGATATCGCAGTTCGTTTGGGTGTAGATCCAAGAAAAGCGAATCAAATGGTTAGAGGTGTAGTTACATTACCTCACGGAACAGGTAAAGATGTTAAAGTATTAGCATTAGTTACTCCAGATAAAGAAGCGGAAGCTAAAGAAGCTGGTGCAGACTATGTTGGTCTTGATGACTATTTACAAAAAATTAAAGACGGTTGGACAGATGTTGATGTGATCATCACTATGCCAGCAGTTATGGGTAAATTAGGTCCATTAGGTCGTATTTTAGGACCTAGAGGTTTAATGCCAAACCCTAAAACAGGTACTGTAACTATGGATGTTGCAAAAGCTGTTGCAGAGGTTAAAGCTGGTAAAATTGACTTTAAAGTTGATAAAACTGGTATCGTTCACGCAGGAATTGGTAAAGTTTCTTTTGGAGCTGAGCAAATTGTTGACAACGCACACGAAATTATTCAAACATTAATAAAACTTAAACCAACTGCTGCTAAAGGTACCTACATTAAAGGTATTCACCTTACAAGCACTATGAGTCCTGCTATTGCATTAGACCCAAAAGCAGTATAATTGGTAGTTAAAAATTTTTAGTATGACTAGAGAAGAAAAATCAATCGCGATTGAAAATTTAACTGCGCAGTTAGCTGGTACAAATATCATTTATGTATCTGATATTTCTGGTTTAAACGCAGAAACAACTTCAAACTTAAGAAGAGCTTGTTTTAAAGCAGGTATCAAATTAGAAGTTGTAAAGAACACTTTGCTTGCAAAAGCAATGGAAGCTTCTGCTAATGATTATGGTGATTTACCTACAGTTTTAACTGGTAATAGTGCTATCTTCATTTCTGATGTAGCTAATGCTCCTGGAAAAATTATCAAAGATTTCCGTAAGAAATCTGATAAACCAGTTTTAAAAGGTGCTTACATCAATTCTGAAGTATACATTGGAGATAACCAATTAGAGGCATTAGCAACTATTAAGTCTAAAGAAGAACTTCTTGGAGAGCTTATCGGATTGTTACAATCTCCAGCTCAAAGAATTATTTCAGCTTTACAAAACAAATTCGCTGGTAGCGAAGAAGAAGCTGAGGCTTAATAATTATAGTGAGGAACTTGTTTTCCTTGCTGCTTAAATAGCGCACAATAAACAAAATATAATTTTACAAATCATTTTAAACGATAGAAAAAATGGCAGATTTGAAACAATTCGCAGAACAATTAGTTAACTTAACAGTTAAAGAAGTTAACGAATTAGCAACAATATTAAAAGACGAGTATGGTATCGAGCCTGCTGCTGCAGCTGTAGTAGTTGCTGCTGGTGGTGGAGAAGGTGCTGCTGAAGAAGCACAAACTGAATTTACAGTTGTATTAAAAGAAGCTGGTGCTTCTAAATTAGCAGTTGTAAAATTAGTAAAAGAACTTACAGGTTTAGGTCTTAAAGAAGCTAAAGATGTAGTTGACGGTGCTCCAAGTAACGTTAAAGAAGGTGTTTCTAAAGAAGAGGCTGAAGGTCTTAAAAAATCATTAGAAGAAGCTGGAGCTGTTGTTGAGTTAAAATAACAAAACACAGTTTAGAACTAGGTTTAGACCTTGGGTGGAATCATCCAAGGGTCTAAACCATTTTTCGTATAATAAAATATATCAAGTTTTATTATCAAATAGTTTAAAATACGAAAAAGTTTTTGATCAGTACGAAGAAAAAAAATTAAACCAACTTTAAGGTTTATTTTTAAAGATGTATTGATTATAATAAGAAAGTATAGATTAAACAGTGTGTTTTTACACAAAAAAATTACTTTTTTTTAATCAAAATTTTGTCCATTGATGATAACAAATCAGACTGAAAGATTGAATTTTGCCTCTACAAAAAATATTCCTGACTATCCGGATTTTCTAGATGTTCAGGTTAAATCTTTTAAAGATTTTTTTCAACTAGAAACTAAATCTGACGAAAGAGGCAACGAAGGGTTGTACAACACCTTCATGGAAAACTTTCCAATCACAGATACAAGAAACAACTTTGTATTGGAATTCCTAGATTATTTTGTTGATCCACCACGTTATACAATTCAAGAATGTATAGAGAGAGGTCTTACTTATAGTGTGCCTTTAAAAGCTAGGTTGAAACTATACTGTACAGATCCAGAACACGAAGATTTTGAAACTATTGTACAGGATGTTTATCTTGGAACAATACCTTATATGACTCCAAGTGGTACTTTTGTAATCAATGGTGCCGAGCGTGTAGTAGTATCTCAGCTACACCGTTCTCCTGGGGTTTTCTTTGGACAATCATTCCACGCAAATGGAACAAAACTTTATTCTGCCAGAGTAATTCCTTTTAAAGGATCCTGGATAGAATTTTCTACAGATATTAACAGCGTTATGTACGCCTATATCGATAGAAAGAAAAAATTACCAGTTACTACTTTATTCCGTGCAATCGGGTTTGAAAGAGATAAGGACATCCTTGAAATTTTTGACTTAGCAGAGGAAATTAAAGTTTCTAAAACAGGTATTAAAAAGTATATCGGAAGAAGACTTGCTGCACGTGTACTAAACACATGGCATGAGGATTTCGTAGATGAAGATACCGGAGAGGTAGTTTCTATCGAACGTAACGAAATCATCCTTGATCGTGATACAATTATCGACAAAGATAATGTTGAAGAAATCATCGATTCTAACGTTAAATCTATTTTGTTACACAAAGAGGATAATAACCAGGCAGATTATGCTATTATCCACAACACGTTACAAAAAGATCCAACAAACTCTGAAAAAGAAGCTGTTGAGCATATCTACAGACAATTGCGTAATGCAGAACCGCCTGATGAAGAAACTGCTCGTGGTATTATAGATAAATTGTTCTTCTCTGATCAACGTTATAACTTAGGTGAAGTTGGTCGTTACAGAATGAACAAAAAATTAGATTTAGATATCCCTATGGACAAGCAAGTGCTTACCAAAGAAGATATCATTACAATCGTAAAATATTTGATCGAATTGATTAACTCTAAAGCAGAGATTGATGATATTGATCACTTATCAAACCGTCGTGTTAGAACAGTTGGAGAACAATTGTCTCAACAATTCGGTGTTGGTTTGGCACGTATGGCGAGAACTATTCGTGAGAGAATGAACGTTAGAGATAACGAGGTGTTTACACCAATTGATTTGATTAATGCTAAAACATTATCATCAGTTATCAACTCTTTCTTTGGTACGAACCAGTTGTCTCAATTTATGGATCAAACGAATCCATTAGCGGAGATTACACACAAAAGAAGACTTTCTGCACTTGGACCAGGTGGACTTTCGAGAGAGAGAGCTGGTTTCGAGGTTCGTGACGTTCACTATACACACTATGGTCGTTTATGTCCGATTGAAACTCCAGAGGGACCAAACATTGGTTTGATTTCATCTCTTGGTGTTTATGCAAAAGTAAACGGAATGGGTTTCATCGAAACACCTTACCGTAAAGTAACTAATGGTGTAGTTGATTTAGAAAGTACTCCAATTTACTTAAGTGCTGAAGAAGAAGAAGGTAAAATGATTGCTCAGGCAAACATTGAAATGGATGAAACTGGTAAAATTACAGCTAGCAATGTTATTGCTCGTGAGGAGGGTGACTTCCCGGTTGTTGAGCCATCTGTAGTTCATTATACAGACGTTGCGCCTAATCAGATTGCATCGATTTCTGCGTCATTGATTCCTTTCTTGGAGCATGATGATGCGAACCGTGCGTTGATGGGATCAAACATGATGCGTCAGGCGGTTCCTTTGATCCGTCCGGAAGCACCAATTGTAGGTACAGGTTTAGAGCGTCAGGTAGCTTCAGATTCAAGAGTATTAATCAATGCTGAAGGGCATGGAACTGTTGAATATGTTGATGCAAATATCATTACTATCAAATACGATCGTACAGAAGACGAGAGAATGGTTAGTTTTGATGCTGATGAGAAAACATACAACCTCATTAAATTTAGAAAAACCAATCAGGGAACAAGTATTAACCTGAAACCAATCGTAAGAAAAGGTGACAGAGTTATTCCTGGACAAGTATTGTCAGAAGGTTATGCTACTCAAAATGGAGAATTAGCTTTAGGTAGAAACTTAAAAGTTGCGTTCATGCCATGGAAAGGGTACAACTTCGAGGATGCAATTGTAATTTCTGAAAAAGTAGTTCGTGATGATATTTTTACTTCTATCCACGTTGATGATTATTCATTAGAGGTTAGAGATACGAAGTTAGGAAACGAAGAGTTAACAAACGATATTCCTAACGTTTCTGAAGAAGCTACTAAAGATTTAGATGAAAACGGTATGATCAGAATTGGAGCAGAGGTTAAACCTGGCGACATTTTGATTGGAAAAATTACACCAAAAGGAGAATCAGATCCTACTCCGGAAGAGAAATTGCTTCGTGCAATCTTCGGGGATAAAGCAGGTGATGTAAAAGATGCTTCATTAAAAGCTTCTCCATCTTTACACGGTGTAGTTCTTGACAAAAAATTATTTGCAAGAGCCGTAAAAGATAAACGTAAACGTACTCAGGATAAAGATGCTTTAGGCGCTTTAGAAATGGAGTTTGAAACTAAATTTGTTGAATTAAAAGACAGATTGGTAGAGAAATTATTCCTGATCGTTAACGGAAAAACATCTCAGGGTGTAATGAATGATTTGGGTGAAGAAGTTTTACCAAAAGGTAAAAAATATACTCAAAAAATGCTTTACGCAGTGGAAGATTTTGCTCACTTAAGCAAAGGTCAATGGGTTGCTGATGACGCTACTAATAAAATGGTGAATGATTTAATTCATAACTATAAAATTAAGCTAAACGACTTACAAGGATCTTTAAGAAGAGAAAAATTCACTATTACAGTTGGAGATGAATTACCATCTGGAATCTTGAAATTAGCGAAAATTTATATCGCTAAAAAACGTAAACTGAAAGTAGGGGATAAAATGGCAGGACGTCACGGTAACAAAGGTATTGTTGCTAGAATCGTTCGTCATGAAGATATGCCTTTCCTTGAAGACGGAACACCGGTAGATATCGTATTGAATCCACTTGGGGTACCTTCACGTATGAACATTGGTCAGATTTATGAGACGGTTCTTGGATGGGCTGGTATGAACTTGGGTAGAAAATTTGCTACTCCAATTTTTGACGGTGCTTCTCTTGACCAGATCAACGCTTTGACTGATGAGGCTAACGTACCACGTTTTGGACATACCTATCTTTATGATGGTGGAACTGGTGAGCGTTTTGCACAAAAAGCAACTGTGGGTGTAATTTACATGCTTAAATTAGGACACATGGTTGATGATAAGATGCACGCACGTTCTATCGGACCATACTCATTGATTACGCAACAACCACTTGGAGGTAAGGCTCAATTTGGAGGTCAGCGTTTTGGAGAGATGGAGGTTTGGGCACTTGAGGCTTATGGAGCATCAAGTACGCTACGTGAAATCTTAACGGTTAAATCTGATGACGTTATTGGTAGAGCTAAAACTTACGAAGCTATCGTTAAGGGAGAAACTATGCCAGAACCAGGTTTACCAGAATCATTCAATGTATTAATGCACGAATTGAAAGGTCTAGGTTTAGATCTTCGTTTGGAAGAATAATAAAAGTTTTCAGTTACAGTCTCAGCATTCAGTTTACACTGAAAACTGAGACTGTTCACTGTTACTAATAGTATTAAAGTTTTTAAGATTTATACCCGTAACCCGTTCCGATTTTTTATAACAATGCAAGGCATTTTATAACTAGCACTTCAAATTTAAGTTTGAGGTTTAGAGAAGTAAACCGAGGTAAGCGCGATGATTTAACTCTTTTGAAGGTAACTTTTAAAAGATGGAGATTATGAAATCTAAAATCAATTTTTAAACAGCAGTAAATCAATAGTAAAAACTATGATGAATAATAGAAACAATAAAGATAAGAATCCAGTAAAAAGATTTAACAAAATTTCTATTGGATTGGCTTCACCAGAATCTATCCTGAAAGAATCAAGAGGAGAGGTTTTAAAGCCGGAAACAATTAACTACAGAACTCACAAGCCAGAGCGTGATGGACTTTTCTGCGAAAGAATCTTCGGACCTGTTAAGGATTTTGAGTGTGCTTGTGGAAAATATAAAAGAATTCGTTACAAAGGTATCATCTGTGACCGTTGTGGTGTTGAAGTTACTGAGAAAAAAGTACGTCGTGACAGAGTAGGACACATCAACCTTGTTGTGCCTATCGCTCACATCTGGTATTTCCGTTCTCTTCCAAACAAAATTGGTTATATCCTTGGTCTTCCATCTAAGAAATTAGATATGATCATTTACTACGAAAGATACGTAGTAATCCAGGCTGGTATTGCTAAAAATGCAGATGGAGAATCACTACAAAGATTAGATTTCTTAACTGAAGAAGAATATTTGAACATTTTAGATACTCTTCCACAGGAAAACCAATATTTAGATGATTTAGATCCAAATAAATTTGTTGCCAAAATGGGAGCAGAGTGTATTATGGATTTATTAGCTCGTATCGACTTAGATGCTTTATCTTATGAATTAAGACACAGCGCTAACAACGAAACTTCTAAGCAACGTAAAACGGAAGCTTTAAAAAGATTACAAGTTGTTGAGTCTTTCCGTGAGTCTAACTTAAACCGCGAAAACCGTCCTGAATGGATGATTATGAAAGTGGTTCCTGTTATTCCACCAGAATTACGTCCGCTTGTGCCACTTGATGGAGGTCGTTTTGCAACTTCAGATTTGAACGACTTATACCGTCGTGTAATCATCCGTAACAACCGTTTGAAAAGATTAATGGAGATTAAAGCTCCTGAAGTAATCTTAAGAAACGAAAAACGTATGTTACAGGAATCTGTAGATTCATTATTTGACAACACGCGTAAAGCTTCTGCTGTTAAAACAGAATCTAACAGACCATTAAAATCATTATCTGATTCCTTAAAAGGTAAGCAAGGACGTTTCCGTCAAAACTTACTTGGAAAACGTGTGGATTATTCTGCTCGTTCGGTAATTGTTGTTGGTCCTGAGTTAAAATTATTCGAATGTGGATTGCCAAAAGATATGGCATCTGAATTATACAAACCTTTCGTTATCCGTAAATTGATTGAGAGAGGTAT
Organism: Flavobacterium sp. N502536; assembly: GCF_025947345.1. Classification (NCBI taxonomy): domain Bacteria; kingdom Pseudomonadati; phylum Bacteroidota; class Flavobacteriia; order Flavobacteriales; family Flavobacteriaceae; genus Flavobacterium; species Flavobacterium sp. N502536. Next base: position 2,927,833 of record NZ_CP110011.1, read on the forward strand.
TGTAAAAACAGTAAAATCTGCTAAGAAAATCATAGACAAAAAAGAGCCGGTAGTTTGGGATATTCTTGAAAACGTAATTAAAGGACACCCAGTATTACTGAACCGTGCTCCTACTTTGCACAGACTTGGTATTCAGGCTTTCCAGCCAAAATTAATTGAAGGAAAAGCGATTCAGTTACACCCATTAGTATGTACGGCATTCAACGCCGATTTCGATGGGGATCAGATGGCGGTTCACTTACCTTTAGGACCAGAGGCTATTTTAGAGGCACAATTATTAATGTTGGCTTCTCACAATATCCTTAACCCTGCAAATGGTGCTCCAATTACGGTACCTTCTCAGGACATGGTTTTGGGTCTATACTATATGACCAAAGAGCGTATTTCTACAGAAGATCACATTATTTTAGGTCAGGATTTGACTTTCTATTCTGCTGAAGAAGTAAACATTGCATTAAACGAAGGAAGATTAGAATTGAATGCTCGTGTGAAAATTAGAGCAAAAGATTTTAATGAGGCTGGAGAATTAGTGTACCAGATTATTCAAACAACTGCGGGACGTGTATTATTTAACGAAGTAGTACCTGAAGCAGCCGGATATATCAATGACGTATTGACTAAGAAAAACCTTAGAGATATTATCGGACACATTTTAAGTGTGACTGATGTACCTACAACGGCAGCTTTCTTGGACAATATGAAAGATATGGGTTATAAATTCGCATTTAGAGGAGGTTTATCATTCTCTCTTGGTGATATTAGAATCCCGGAACAAAAAACTAAGTTAATTGCAGATGCCAGAGAACAAGTTGAAGGTATCTCAACTAACTATAACATGGGTCTTATTACCAATAACGAGCGTTACAACCAGGTTATTGACGTATGGACTTCTGCGAATGCTCAGTTAACAGAATTAGCAATGAAAAATATTAGAGAAGACCAACAAGGTTTCAACTCTGTATATATGATGCTTGACTCTGGGGCGAGGGGTTCTAAGGAGCAGATTCGTCAGTTAACAGGTATGCGTGGTTTGATGGCTAAGCCTAAAAAATCTACTGCCGGTGGTGGTGAGATTATTGAAAACCCGATTCTTTCTAACTTTAAGGAAGGTCTTTCGATTCTTGAGTACTTTATTTCTACTCACGGTGCTCGTAAAGGTCTTGCGGATACGGCTCTTAAAACGGCCGATGCTGGTTACTTAACAAGAAGGCTTCATGACGTATCTCAGGATGTTATTGTAAACATCGAAGACTGTGGTACTTTAAGAGGTGTTGAAGTTTCTGCATTGAAGAAAAATGAGGAAATTGTTGAATCTTTAGGAGAAAGAATTTTAGGACGTGTTGCATTGCAAGATGTTATTAATCCTCTTACGAATGAAGTTCTGGTTCAATCCGGACAACAAATTACTGAAGCAATCATGAGAGTTATCGAAGCTTCTCCGATTGAAAGAGTAGAAGTTAGATCTCCATTAACTTGTGAGGCTTTAAAAGGTATTTGTGCTAAATGTTACGGTAGAAACTTAGCTACCGGAAAAATGACACAAAGAGGTGAAGCTGTCGGAGTTATTGCAGCTCAGTCTATTGGAGAGCCAGGTACACAGTTAACACTTCGTACGTTCCACGTTGGAGGGGTTGCTGGAGGTATTTCTGAAGAATCTAGTATTGTTACAAGATTCAACGGTAGACTTGAGATTGAAGATTTAAAAACAGTTAAAGGTGAGGACAGTGAAGGTAATGCGGTTGATATCGTAGTATCACGTTCAACAGAATTAAAATTAGTTGACGAGAAAACTGGAATCGTTTTAAATACACACAACATTCCTTACGGATCTAGTATCTTTGTTAAGGATGGTGAAGTAGTTACTAAAGGATCTGTGATCTGTAAGTGGGATCCATATAATGGTGTAATTGTTTCTGAATTTACAGGTAAGATTGCTTACGAAGATTTAGAGCAAGGACAATCATACATGGTTGAAATCGATGAGCAAACAGGATTCCAGGAAAAAGTAATTTCTGAGGCAAGAAACAAAAAATTAATCCCAACTTTATTGGTTTACGGTAAAGAAGGTGAATTGATTCGTTCTTACAACTTACCAGTAGGTGCACACTTAATGGTTGAAAACGGTGAGAAAATTAAAGCAGGTAAAGTATTGGTTAAAATTCCACGTCGTTCTTCTAAAGCGGGAGATATTACAGGAGGTTTACCAAGAATTACCGAGTTGCTTGAGGCTCGTAACCCTTCAAACCCTGCAGTTGTATCTGAAATTGATGGTGTTGTTTCTTTTGGAAAAATCAAAAGAGGTAACCGTGAGATCGTTATCGAATCTAAATTTGGTGAAATTAAAAAGTATTTAGTTAAACTTTCAAGCCAAATCTTAGTACAGGAAAATGACTTTGTAAGAGCAGGAGTACCATTGTCTGACGGTGCAATTACACCGGATGATATTTTAAGAATTCAAGGACCGGCTGCTGTTCAACAGTACTTGGTAAATGAAATTCAAGAGGTATACCGTTTACAAGGGGTAAAAATTAATGACAAGCACTTTGAGGTAGTTATTCGTCAAATGATGCGTAAAGTAAGAGTTCAGGATCCGGGAGATACATTATTCCTGGAAGATCAATTGATTCACACCAAAGATTTCATCGTTCAAAACGATAAATTATACGGTATGAAAGTAGTTGAAGATGCCGGAGACTCTGCTGTACTAAAACCAGGTCAGATTATTACACCTCGTGATTTACGTGATGAGAACTCATTGCTAAAACGAAATGATAAAAATCTGGTTGTAGCCAGAGATGTAATTACTGCAACTGCAACACCAGTTTTACAAGGTATTACAAGAGCTTCGCTACAAACTAAATCATTCATCTCTGCTGCTTCCTTCCAGGAAACAACAAAAGTACTTAACGAAGCTGCTGTAGCTGGTAAAGTAGATGATTTAGAAGGATTGAAAGAAAATGTAATTGTTGGACACAGAATTCCTGCGGGAACTGGTATGAGAGAATACGATAACACTATCGTAGGATCTAAAGACGATTACAATGAAATGATGGCTAATAAAGAAGAATATATTTATTAATTTAGGAAACTATGAGTAATCCGAACCAACAACAAGAACAGATTAATATTGAGTTAGACGAAACTATCGCAGAAGGAATTTATTCCAATCTTGCGATTATCAACCACTCATCCTCAGAATTTGTTTTAGATTTTGTGAGTATTATGCCTGGTATTCCTAAAGCCAAAGTAAAGTCAAGAATTGTCTTGACGCCACAACATGCTAAAAGATTATTAAAAGCAATTGGTGAAAATATTCATCGTTTTGAAGTCGCTCATGGCGAAATCAAAGAGACGGAACAAGCTCCAATACCGCTTAATTTTGGTCCTGCGGGACAAGCATAAATTTTAAAAGCCCCAGCAATGGGGCTTTTTTTATGGAAAAAAATGAAAATTTTGACAGCTTTTACCGTTGTTAGAAAACAGATGGGTATAAATTTAGAAAATGAGATACAGTTGGAGATCCAAACAAACAGAAAGTGTAGTTCAACGGATTTATTTTTGTTTTCGTCGACAAAATTTTTTGTTTTGCATGGATTGTCCTAGATTGCCACCTCCTAAATAAAAGATTATTAATTATTGGAATATATTAACTAATTAAGGTTCGATTAATTCAAATTAAAAAAAAAGCGCTAATTTAAAATTAGCGCTTTTTTTATGGGATATTTTGAAATTTCTTAGTCAAATTCTGAGGTGAAGAACAACTTCACACTTGGGTATTTACTTTGTGTCATTTGAATCGTAAAGTCAGAATCGGCAAGGAATACCAACTGACCGTATTTATCATGAGCAAGGAATTTTTGTTTGATACGCTTGAATTCTTTAAATTCATCATTCTTGGCATCATCCGGTTTAACCCAGCATGCTTTGTGAACCGGGAAGTTTTCATAGGTACATTTTGCACCGTATTCGTGCTCTAAACGATACTGAATTACCTCATATTGAAGTGCTCCAACAGTTCCGATAACCTTACGATTGTTCATTTCCAGAGTAAACAACTGTGCTACTCCTTCGTCCATCAACTGATCAACTCCTTTTTCTAATTGCTTAGCTTTCATAGGATCGGCGTTGTTGATGTATCTGAAATGTTCCGGAGAGAAACTTGGGATTCCTTTGAAACTCATTATTTCTCCTTCGGTTAAGGTATCACCAATTTTAAAATTTCCTGTATCGTGCAAACCAACGATGTCCCCAGGATACGAAATATCTACAATTTCTTTTTTCTCAGCGAAAAACGCATTTGGACTCGAGAATTTTAAATTTTTCTTTTGACGAACGTGGTAATAAGGCTTGTTTCTTTCAAAAGTTCCCGAAACAATTTTAATAAAGGCCAGACGGTCTCTGTGTTTCGGATCCATATTGGCGTGGATTTTAAACACAAAACCAGTCATTTTTTCCTCTGCCGGATCAACCAAACGGGTTTCAGAATCTTTTGGTCTTGGAGATGGAGCGATTGTAACAAAACAATCTAGCAATTCGCGAACCCCAAAATTATTCAAAGCCGAACCAAAAAATACCGGTTGTAGTTTACCGTCTAAATAATCCTGACGATCAAATTTTGGATAAACTTCGTCGATCAATTCTAATTCTTCACGAAGTTTTTCAGCTGCTTTCTGACCCACAATTTTATCTAATTCCGGATTGTTCTGAACATCAGAGAAAGCAATCGTCTCTTCGATGTTTTTACGGCTGTCTCCGCTGAAAAGGTTAATGTTTTGTTCCCAAAGATTATAAATTCCCTGAAAATCATACCCCATTCCGATAGGGAAACTTAGCGGCGTAACGGTAAGACCAAGTTTTTGTTCCACTTCGTCCATAAGGTCAAAAGCATCTTTTCCTTCACGGTCTAATTTGTTGATGAAAACAATCATCGGGATGTTACGCATTCTACAAACAGCTACTAATTTCTCTGTTTGTTCTTCGACCCCTTTTGCAACGTCAATTACAACAATAACGCTATCAACAGCGGTTAAAGTTCTAAAAGTATCTTCGGCAAAATCCTTGTGTCCCGGAGTATCAAGGATATTGATTTTTTTGTCTTTATAATTAAAAGCAAGTACAGATGTTGAAACCGAAATACCTCTCTGGCGTTCGATTTCCATGAAATCACTCGTTGCTCCTTTTTTAATTTTATTGTTTTTTACAGCTCCCGCTTCCTGAATAGCACCTCCAAATAACAATAACTTCTCTGTTAAAGTTGTTTTACCGGCATCAGGATGCGATATAATTCCAAATGTTCTTCTGCGTTGTATTTCTTTTAAAAAGCTCATATTTCGTATAAATAGGTTGCAAAAGTACTATTAAATACAGCTTTATAAAAATATTCAGTTCTTAAATTTGGAAGACTTTCTTTTAAAAAGATATTTTAAAGTAAAATAGCCTCTTTTTTTTAATTTAAAAGATTCTTGAAGATGAAATGGGGTGTGATATTTTATTTAGATTTGATGTCGTTTGCTCCAGCGGAGCAAAATCTTTAAAGGAAACAGTATCGAGGATAGAAAAAAGCTCCAGGAGGAGCGATATGTCTTATCCCTAGAGGGTTCTTTTAAAAGTGCAGCGTGTTTTTTTTATCAAAATTATGCCCTTCCGGGATGCAGTAAAAAAAAAGCTGTCTTGTTTTAAGACAGCCTTAATAGTTATTTTTAGTTTAGGCTATTGATTAACCGACCAAACAGAATATCCTTTTGGAGGACATTGTATTTTTACCCATTTGTCGGCCTGAGTAGTAGGATACCAGCTTGAATTTCCGGTGAAATCTTTAATTTGAGTACTGGCCCAGTTGGTTTGAATCCATCTTTCCTGCCAGGTATCAGAATTGTTGATGTAAACAACCAATCCGGGATTTCCGTTGTAACCGTTTCTTCTTGCTACATATTCATCATTGTCAGAATAGAGAATAGAAGTTGTTCCCGTTGCTTTATTGTTGTGAATCCAGATCAGATTGTTTAGTTTGCTTTTGTCTAACCATTCCTCATAATCGCGGTAAAAAATAGTCGGATATCCTTCATGAGTCAGGATGTAGGAATACGCTAATAATTTGCTCCAGATTTCATCGGTATCATGATTGGTTACAAAGGTCACGGCTTTGTAAGGGTTTCTTTTCCACATCATATCATCATTCAGTAATGCCAGATTGTTTCCGTCAAAAGCATCATTCATTTTGTAATAACAGGCAAAGTCAAAAACAGAACTGTTTGCGCTGTTAGCCCAGTCATTTAACACGTTTACATTCGAATCCCATAATTCTCCAACCGAGAATCCGCCCACATTCGCATTCCATGAATTTACGACCCAGGCACCGAAACCTTTTACATAATCGAATCTCCAGCCGTCAAACTTCATCGTGTTTTTGTAATATTTACCCACACCGTCAGCTCTCAGCCAAAGCCAGTCCTGTACATGCGGGTTGGCGTGGCATAAATCAGGAAAACCTCCAAAAGCACCCTCGTCATTATTACCATAACTGTTTTTGTAGAAGTCGTTATAATTACGGGTAAACTTTCCGGAAGCCACTCCGCTAAAATTAGTCCATGTATTCGTTCCCGTAAAAGGATTGGCTTCGGATTGCCCGCCACTATTATGATTGATCACAATATCGGCGTATACCTTTACATTTTCTGTGTGTGCAGCGGTAATTAAGTTCACCAATTCGGTTTTAGAACCAAATCGGGTTTCTACAGAACCATTTTGGTTGTAATCTCCAAAATCAAAATAATCTGTAGGGTCGTATCCCATCGAGAAAGCGCCGTTTTGTGCCTTAGAAGCAGGTGGCAGCCATATAGACCCGATTCCTGCATTAGACCAGGCGGTTACTTTGCCGCTTACCGTATTCCACCAGGTTCCACCAGACGGAACATCCCAGTAAAAAGCCTGCATCATAACTCCGCCACCCGGATTGTCTACATACTTTCCGGTTAAAGACGAATTGGAAGTGCCCGTACTAAAAGGTCTTCCGTCATGATGGGTAACGTTAATAATTTCAAATTGCTCGCTTTGAGCTTTTGATTCTGTTTCAATGGTTTCATTTTGTGAACAGGAACCTAAAAATGCAGTCATCGCTGCAAGCAGGTAAAGTTGTAGAATTGGTTTTTTCATAATTGGTTGAGATAGGTTAATAAAGTTTGTAATTGTAATCTATCGGGGTGAAAAGAAGCGTTATTCGTAATTTATACCCTTTTAAATTAGTAATTACGTATCTAAAGTATGTGTTTTTTGATTTCATTTGAATTTGCAGGAAAATAGTTATCCCACGAAAACGTTGTAGTATGGATAACTTTTTTTATTACAGCCGTATTTAATACTTTAGAATTTAATAAGGACGATTTCTAAAGCGCATTGTTTCAGGGTTTAATCGTAAGTTGTAGCCGTTTGTCGCCACTATTTAACTGCGCTAAGAAGTCCGTTTCAGTTGAAATTGAAGATCAGCCCTATAATTTTTTGTTAATAGTATTGCTGATAGTTGTATTATGTAATTGAATTGTTATTTTTGTTCGTTATAAGTCAAAATGAACTAGATCTTAATTGTTTAATGTTTCCGGAAGTATATCCTTGAAGTATTTCAAAGTAAGTTCGGTTTAAGACGAAATTCTAAAGCAAGACCTTTACATTCAAATTAAATTTTAAATAATGTTATTAAAAAAATTATCGCTAAAAACAATTGATTTCAAATTCGTGTTGACAATGTGTTTTTTATTTTTTTTCAACTCAATTATTTCGGCTCAGGAAGTTATTAAGGATACAGTAGTTAGCAAACCGGCTCTTACCGTACCATCCGGGCAAAAGCTGAAAATTGACGGTATTATTGCTACAGTTGGAGATTATATTGTTTTAGATTCAGATATTGATAAAGGATTTTTAGAAATTTCAGCACAGGGAGGATCTACAAAAGACATTACAAGATGTCAAATGCTGGGGAAACTTTTAGAAGATAAACTGTATGCGCATCAGGCGATTCAGGATAGTATCGTAGTAAGTGATGCCGAAGTAAGAAGCATGATGGACGAGCGATTGAATTATATGGTACAACAGGTGGGTGACATCAATAAAGTTGTAGCGTATTACAAAAAGAACTCAGTAGAAGAATTTAAAACCTATTTTGCAGATATCTTAAAAGAGCAAAAATTAGCGTCAGAAATGACTAAGAAAATTGTGGACGCCGTTGAAATTACACCGGAAGAAGTTCGTAATTTCTTTAAAAAGATACCAAAAGACGAATTACCAACTTTTGGAGCAGAGATGGAAGTAGCACAAATCGTGGTAGAGCCTAAAGTTTCGGCAGAAGATGAGCAAAAGGTAAAAGACAGATTAAATGCTATTCGAAAAGATGTGCTTGAAGGATCGAGTTTCGCAACAAAAGCAGTACTGTATTCACAGGATCCGGGATCATCACCAACGGGAGGTTTTTATAAAATGACCCGAAAAACACCTTTCGTAAAAGAGTTTAAAGATGTTGCTTTTAGTTTGGCAGCCGGAGAGATTTCAGAACCTTTTAAAACTACTTTTGGATACCATATTATAATGGTTGAAAAAATTAAAGGTCAGGAAGTGGAACTGCGCCATATTTTAATTGCTCCAACGGTTTCAGAAGCAGCGCTGAAAGAGGCGAAAGAAAGAATTGCAAACATCAGAAACAAGATTGTTAATAAGGAGATTACTTTTGCAGATGCTGCAAGAACAGAATCAGACGAGAAAGAAACAAGAGCAAACGGAGGAACGCTGGTAAATCCAAATACTCAGGATACCCGTTTTGAATTGACTAAAATGGATCCGACTTTATACAGCCAGGTTTCTAACTTGAAAGACGACGAAATTTCACAACCGCTTTTAAATACAGACGATAAAGGTAAAAAAACATACAAATTAATTACCGTTACCAATAGAATTGAGCAGCACGTTGCAGATTATGCTAAGGATTATACTAAAATTAAAGAATTGGCATTGAAAGAAAAGCAGATCACGACCATTTCAAAATGGTTTGATAACAAAATAAAAGATACTTATATCAAAATTATTGGAGAGTACAGAGATTGTAATTTTGTATACAATTGGCTTAAAAAATAATTTTTATTAAATAAAGAAAAAGAGTTAGTTTTATGAATTCATAATACTAACTCTTTTTAAATTTAAAAACATATCTAAATGTCTGACGTAACAGCAATTCATAATTTAGTTCAGAAACGAAACGAATTAAAAAACGAAATAGCAAAAATTATTGTAGGCCAGGATGCCGTTGTAGACCAAATTTTACTGTGTATATTTTCAGGTGGTCATGCTCTTTTGATTGGTGTTCCGGGTCTGGCGAAAACATTAATGATTAATACTTTGTCTCAGGCTTTAGGTTTAGATTTTAAAAGAATTCAGTTTACGCCGGATTTAATGCCTTCGGATATTTTGGGAAGTGAAATTCTGGATGAAAACAGACAATTTAAGTTCATCAAAGGTCCTATTTTCTCCAACATCATTTTGGCAGATGAGATCAACAGAACTCCGCCTAAAACACAGGCCGCTTTATTGGAAGCCATGCAGGAACGTTCTGTTACCATTGCGGGTCAAAACTATAAGTTAGATTTACCTTATTTTGTATTAGCGACTCAAAATCCAATTGAACAGGAAGGAACCTATCCGTTGCCGGAAGCGCAGTTAGACCGTTTTATGTTTGCGATTAAGCTGGAATACCCAACTTTTGAAGAAGAAGTTCAGGTAGTGAAACGTACGACATCTGATGCTAAAACAACCATTAATCCATTGTTTAGTGCACAGGAAATTATCGATTTTCAGCATTTGATTCGCAGAATCCCTGTAGCCGATAATGTTATTGAATATGCAGTAACTTTAGTAAGCAAAACACGTCCGGATAATGCTTTGTCAAATGATTTCGTTAAAAATTATTTGGACTGGGGAGCAGGACCAAGAGCTTCTCAAAACTTGATTTTGGCTGCAAAAGCCCATGCTGCTTTCAATGGGAAATTTTCCCCGGATATTGAAGATGTAAAAGCAGTGGCAACCGGAATTTTAAGACACAGAATTATTAAAAACTATAAAGCAGATGCCGAAGGAATAACAGAGGAAAAGATTATTCAGAAGCTGTTGTAAACCATATAGAGCCTGATACAATTTGTATCAGGCTTTTTTTATATCAATTTTGTACGGCTGGTTTCGTTTATCAAGCGAACAGGTTTATTGTACAAAAGCTTTATGAAAAGCACCTCGACAAGCGAGGTGTATTTTTTGCCATCGCATTCGTACCACCAATACGAGTAATACTGTGCCTGGTTTTTCTCCATTCGGACAAAACAGATTTCTTCGTTGTTTTTTTGAATCACTTTAGATTCGATTACTTTATAGCCATTTCCGGTCCAGCAAATCAAAGGATTGTGAGAAGGTGTTTTAATGTAAATAAGCTTTTCTGGAGTTGCAATTTTAAAAACTTCATTGGTAACCCATATTCCTTTCGTGGTAGTGTAGGTTGTATCCAGATTTTCAAGCAAGTTATGTTTTAGTTCTTTTTTGATTTCAAAACTAGTTACCAATAGTATTAAAAAAGCGATGGCAATTGGAAACAAGGCAAATTTGCCAGAAGCCGGACGACTGGCGATTTCTTCCTGATTGGGTTTAAAAAAGCGTATTAAAAACAGCAGGGGTATGATTTGATAAAAAACAAAACAGAGCAAGCCAATGCTATGATGCAAGGCATTTTCTTCGGTACAATCGACTAAAATTAAAACGATGATTCTGAAGTAATTCGAAATGATATTGAGTAAAATCATCACAAAACAGAAGAGGAAGATTTGTTTTACGTTGTAATATTTATGCTGCTTGCGTTCTTCCAAAGTCAATAAAAAAGCGCCAACAAGCAAACCGGTTTTAAACATCGAAAGTCCCATGCAGGCAGTGTCGATGGTAATTTTTGCATTATTGATGTAGAAATTAACACCTTCGATTTTGGTAATAGGAATGAAATTTTTTAACGTTAAATAGACCCCGTAACAAAGCGTCTGTTTAATTTCGACGGTCAAATAATCAAAAAAGGTAGTAAACAGTGAGGAGAATAACAGAATGCAGATAAAAGCAATAAACGAAAATTTTCTCGTAAGACTGTAAAATAGAAAACAGGCTGATAGCGCCAATGCTAAAAAATGCAGCGATTTGGTGTGCAGCCGATAGCTTATGAATTCTAGTAAAAGAATCAATCTCAAAAGGGGGTAGTTCATATTAAATGAAGTTTTTCTACCCCCGATAATGAATAAGACTATTGAAAATGAAATTCCAAAAAGATTGCGATCCAAACCAGAGCGGACAATATCAAAGTTGATACCCAATAATAGCAGCAGCGTCAGGATCGCAATGGCATTTTGGTATTGAAATAAAAATGATTTCATTAAATCGTTTGCTTTTTGTGTTTTCTGTAATAAAAGAAAAGGATTGTCGATCCCAGAATAATCATTAGCCATTCATGAGGTTCAGGAACAGCGCCGTCATTATTCACAGAAGCATTTCCAAGAGTATCAACGTTTTTCTCAATGCCGTTATTTTTGTAATCTTCATCAGTTTCAAGAACAATTAGGGAAGATATCGGGGTAACAATATTGGCATCTTTGGCTAAATCGACATATTGATTTTGCACTAAAGTATCGTTTTGAATTTTCACCTGTTCTTCAAGTACTTTTCCAAAAGCGTACATTCTGTAGATGTGATCCGGCCCACTTTTTTTAGGAATATTGGTTTGAGGGTTTTCTGTAATCACAATATTGGCAGCTTCGATATTCACCGCATTCGGTGCTGTTTTAAACAATACAAATTGTTTTTTATCAATCAGTTCTAAGCTGTTTCTTAAACTGGTCTGGAAGTAATCGACATATTTTTGTTCTTTTACCGTTTGCCAAAACGGATTAATATCGGATGAAATATTAATTACTTTTAAATTTTTCGGCTTTGTTTCGGTTTTGATCCTTTTTAAATAATTGCAATCTTCAAGCTCCTCAAAATTGGCAGAGAACGTACCGCATTTGGTAACGATTAAACTGTTTTTGGCCATTTTATAAAGAGGTAGCAAAGAATAATGAAGATCTTCAAACTCTAAGGCAAGGGCTCTAAAATTGTCTTTGTTGATTTCTTTCTTTTCGTCATTTATAAAAACAAATAAGTTGGTTTTGTTTAAATTCACATACGATTCTATTTGTTTGGTTGTCCAGCTGCTGTTTAAGTCCAGTATAATTTCTGAAGGAGTAAAGGGAACTGTCGTTTTTTGAATGTTCTTTACTTCGTAAACTTTGTTTTTCCATGCGAATGAGTTTGAGGCTTTGGTGAGCGGCATATAGGCTTCCCAATGGTCTAATCCTTTTGATTGATTGATGTAATGGCCTTTGTTTCGTTCAAAATCTTTGCTGGTTTCAATTTTTGTACTTCCAACGCTTTGAATTCGTGATATCGTTTCGGCATTCGAAATGTTTGGTCCTTTAATAGAAAGACTCTGGTATTTCATTTGGTTGTCTTCCACTTTTAAAGGAGTTGTAAAACCACATTTAAAAGTTCGCGGAGTCCTGGCATTGATAGGAAAAACTCTAACCACGACTTTATTTCCCTCTTTCCATTGCATTAAAGACGGATCACGGCTTTCTACACCTACAATTTGATTATAGGCCGCCTTCGCTTTCTCTTTCGTAGTCAAAACCCCTTTTCTTTCAACTCCGTTTACCCATAGTGACAATGAGGTTGCAACAGAACCTTCCGGCAATTGAAAAGAATAAATAGCTTCCTGATCCCTCCAGGTATCTTCAGGGCAGGCACTCTTCATGGTAACTTCAGTATAGGCCAGATGCGCGTCAGGGTACAGTTTTACATCTTCCTTAATGGTTTTGGTAAATAAACTTTTGCCACTCCACAGTTGTTCTTCAGTTTCTAATCGTTTGTCAAAGTTTGATTTCAGAATATTGATTTTGTCATCATTGTGGATATTCAGGTCTTTACAGAACAGATACGCAACAGATATAAACGGATTGTGTATTTTTTCCTCATTGAACTGTTTAGTGCTGAAGGAACCAAAACGGTTAAAAGAAAAGAGGTCATGAAGCGGAATGTAGACGATGTCTTTTTTTAATAATATCTCATTGAAAAAGTTAGGTTTTAAATTCTGAGATATCGAAATATAACGTGGTAAGTTCTCATTCTGATCAAAGGAATTGATTGCAGCCGATTGTACTATTTTATTGCTTTCAATACGCAATCCAATTGCGAAAAAAGTTAAGCTCAGGAGTACAACTAAGAAACCGGCACCAAAAGCAAGGGTGTAATTCTTGTTTCGATTAAGATAGCGAGCCATTGTTATCAGATGGATGACAAGCACCAATGCAGGAACCAATCCGTAAAATCCTAACCCTAAGATTATAATGGCCATGAAAGAAAATGGCATGATCGGAATCAGGTAGATTGCAAAATACAAGATGATCCCAAAAGATAAACCATTTATGAAAAAGGAGACAGATCTGCTTCGGTTTTCGTCTGATTTGCTGTAGATGAAAAAATTGGACAGACAAAAAAACAGCGTGGCCAAGTAAACCCATATTTGAAGATCATGGAAAATAGGAACAAGGATATTTAAAGAGAAACATCCAATAAACCAGTTCAGAATTAAAAAAGGAGTCAGATGGATATAAGTTTCTTTGTTTTTTAAGATCATAAACGAAAGAACAATTCCATATACAAATTCAGCTATAAGGCTGGGTATAGCAATTGTTTCAAAATCATGAAATCGAAATTCTTTAGAGATAAGAGCAGCAATCAGGAAAAGGCTGCTGAAAAAGGTTGCGATTAAACCAATGATCACTCCGGTTTTTTGAGTGTAAAGTTCGAAAGCGGCTAGTTTGTTTTTCATAGTTGTATTTATTTAAAAGTACTTTGAATTGCAAAGTTATTAAAGAATTTGAATTACAGCTTTTTTATTTTAAATTTTTTTTGAATCATGGAAAAAGAGTAACGCTGACAAATGATGTTTTAAAATGAAAAAAAGGGGAGGGAAAAAAGCGCTACTATAACGTTGTAATTGCTTATTTAGAAAGGTTCTTCGTTAAAGCGGAAGTAAAATCTCACTTCGTTTATAACAACGAATTTCGACTTTGCTAAAGAAAGGATTTTAAAATAGTAATAATTCAGTTTTTTAATAAAAAATTGGAATTTTGGCAAAAATAAGCAACGAAAATTGTTTTTTAGCAATAATAATTTTTGAAAAGGCGACTTCTGTTATATTTTTTTTAATTCTCGGCTTTAATAGCTAAATTTGCAAACAAAAAATAAAAAGACTTCTATAATATTATGAATACTTATCAAGATTACATTAAAGAGATCGAGGAAAGAAAAGGCCAGGGTCTTCATCCAAAACCAATCGATGGTGCAGAATTAGTAAGTGAAATCATTTCGCAGATTAAGGATGTAAACAATCCATATAGAGAAGATTCTCTTAAATTTTTTATTTACAATACTTTGCCTGGTACTACAAGTGCTGCAGGTGAAAAGGCTGAGTTTTTAAAAGAAATTATTCTTGGTGAAGCTGTAGTAAGCGAAATTACTCCTGCTTTTGCTTTTGAATTATTATCTCACATGAAAGGTGGTCCTTCTATTAAGGTACTGCTTGATTTGGCTTTAGGTAGTGATGTTGCTATTGCAAAAGAGGCTGCAAAAGTTCTTAAAACACAGGTTTTCCTTTACGAAGCAGATACAGCTCGTTTGGTAGAAGCATTTAAAAATAATAATGAAGTTGCGAAAGAAATTTTGGAGAGCTATGCACAGGCAGAATTCTTTACAAAACTTCCGGAAGTAGCAGACGAAATTAAAGTGGTTACTTTTATCGCTGGTGAAGGAGATATTTCAACCGATTTACTTTCTCCGGGAAATCAGGCGCACTCACGTTCAGATCGTGAACTTCACGGGCAATGTATGATTACGCCACAAGCACAGCAGGAAATTAGAGCTTTACAGGCACAACATCCTGATAAAAGCGTAATGTTAATTGCTGAAAAAGGAACAATGGGAGTGGGATCTTCAAGAATGTCAGGTGTAAATAACGTGGCACTTTGGACAGGAAAACAAGCAAGCCCATACATTCCATTCGTAAATATCGCTCCAATTGTTGGAGGTACAAATGGTATTTCTCCAATTTTCTTAACGACTGTTGATGTAACTGGTGGTATTGGTCTTGACCTTAAAAACTGGGTAAAAAAGGTTGATGCTGAAGGAAATATTGTTCGTAACGAAAATGACGAACCAATTTTGGAACAAACTTATTCTGTTGCTACAGGAACAGTTTTAACCATCAATATTAAAGAGAAAAAGCTGTACAATGGAGATCAGGAATTGATTGACATTTCGAAAGCATTTACTCCTCAAAAAATGGAATTTATCAAAGCAGGTGGTTCTTATGCTATCGTATTTGGTAAAAAACTTCAAACATTTGCAGCGAAAACTTTAGGTGTTACAGCTCCGGTTGTATTTGCTCCGTCAAAAGAAATATCTATTGAAGGACAAGGTCTTACTGCTGTAGAGAAAATCTTCAACAGAAATGCAGTAGGTACAACACCAGGAAAAGTACTGCACGCAGGTTCAGATGTTCGTGTTGAAGTTAATATCGTAGGTTCGCAAGATACAACGGGTCTTATGACGGCTCAGGAGTTAGAATCTATGGCAGCAACTATAATTTCACCAATCGTTGATGGTGCTTACCAATCTGGTTGTCATACTGCTTCGGTTTGGGATAAAAAAGCTCAGGCAAATATTCCGAAATTGATGAAATTTATGAACGATTTCGGTTTGATTACGGCTCGTGACCCGAAAGGCGTTTACCATGCAATGACCGATGTAATTCATAAAGTTCTTAACGATATTACGATTGATGAGTGGGCGATCATTATTGGTGGTGACTCACATACCAGAATGTCTAAAGGAGTTGCTTTTGGTGCTGACTCAGGAACAGTTGCTCTTGCACTTGCTACAGGTGAGGCTTCAATGCCAATTCCGGAATCTGTAAAAGTAACTTTCAAAGGAGACATGAAAGGGTATATGGATTTCCGTGATGTGGTTCATGCTACTCAGGCTCAGATGTTGCATCAGTTTGGTGGAGAGAATGTATTCCAGGGTAGAATTATTGAAGTTCATATCGGAACACTTACTGCTGACCAGGCGTTTACCTTTACAGACTGGACTGCAGAGATGAAAGCAAAAGCTTCTATCTGTATTTCTGAAGATGATACTTTAATCGAATCATTGGAAATTGCAAAAGGCAGAATCCAGATCATGATCGACAAAGGAATGGACAATGACAAACGCGTTCTTCAGGGATTAATCAACAAAGCCAATAAGAGAATTGAAGAAATCAGAACTTCTGAGAAACCAGCTTTAACGCCGGATGCCAATGCAAAATACTACGCTGAAGTGGTAGTAGATTTGGATCTGATTGCTGAGCCAATGATCGCAGATCCGGACGTAAACAATGCGGATGTTTCTAAACGATATACACACGATACCATCAGACCTTTATCGTTCTATGGAGGAGTGAAAAAAGTTGATCTTGGATTTATCGGTTCTTGTATGGTTCACAAAGGAGATATGAAAATCCTTGCTCAAATGTTGAAAAACGTTGAAGCACAAACAGGAAAAGTTGAATTTAATGCACCTTTGGTTGTTGCGCCGCCTACCTACAATATCGTAGACGAGTTGAAAGCAGAAGGAGACTGGGAAGTTTTACAAAGATATTCCGGTTTTGAATTCGATGATAGTGCTCCAAAAGGTGCAGCACGTACCGAATACGAAAACATGTTGTATTTAGAACGCCCGGGATGTAACCTTTGTATGGGGAACCAGGAAAAAGCGGCAAAAGGAGATACTGTAATGGCAACTTCTACACGTTTGTTCCAAGGAAGAGTTGTAGAGGATACAGATGGTAAAAAAGGAGAGTCTTTACTTTCTTCTACACCAGTAGTGGTATTGTCTACAATTTTGGGTAGAACTCCAACATTGGAAGAGTATACAACTGCAGTTGAAGGAATTAATTTAACCAAGTTTGCACCTTCAAACAAACAATTAGTGATGTAATATAACATTAGTTATAATCATTATATATAGAGAGCCCGAGTGATAAACTCGGGCTTTTTCTTTTACAACTCCTCTATTTTTTGTAACTTGGGATGTTCAAAAAAACAAACAAAAACAATTATACTTATGGCTTTTGATATTGAAATGATTAAAAAAGTGTATGAGAACATGCCAGGTCGTGTTGATAAAGCACGCGAAATTGTTGGTCGTCCACTTACCTTAACAGAGAAAATTTTATACAATCACCTATGGGATGGAAATCCGACAAAGGCGTTTGGAAGAGGAGTAGATTATGTTGATTTTGCACCGGATCGTGTGGCCTGTCAGGACGCAACAGCTCAAATGGCCTTGTTGCAGTTTATGCACGCCGGTAAAGCTAAGGTGGCAGTGCCTACAACCGTACATTGCGATCACCTGATTCAGGCAAAAGTAGATGCTGCAACCGATTTGGCCAGAGCAAAAACACAAAGTAATGAGGTTTTCGATTTCTTATCGTCAGTTTCTAATAAATACGGAATTGGTTTCTGGAAACCGGGAGCGGGAATTATTCACCAGGTAGTACTTGAAAATTATGCATTCCCGGGAGGAATGATGATTGGTACCGATTCGCACACCGTAAATGCAGGAGGTTTAGGAATGGTTGCTATTGGTGTTGGTGGAGCAGATGCTGTAGACGTGATGTCAGGAATGGCCTGGGAGTTGAAATTTCCAAAATTAATTGGAGTAAAACTAACGGGTAAATTATCAGGCTGGACAGCGCCTAAAGATGTTATTCTTAAAGTAGCCGGTATATTGACTGTAAAAGGCGGTACAGGAGCTATTGTTGAATATTTTGGTGAAGGAGCAACTTCTATGTCCTGTACCGGAAAAGGAACGATTTGTAACATGGGAGCCGAAATTGGAGCTACAACTTCAACTTTTGGTTACGATGCCTCTATGGGTCGTTACCTGCGCTCTACAAACAGAGCTGATGTTGCGGATGCTGCCGATAAAGTAGCTTCTTATTTAACAGGAGACCCTGAAGTATATGCTAACCCG
Organism: Flavobacterium sp. N502536; assembly: GCF_025947345.1. NCBI lineage: Bacteria > Pseudomonadati > Bacteroidota > Flavobacteriia > Flavobacteriales > Flavobacteriaceae > Flavobacterium > Flavobacterium sp. N502536. The sequence continues at coordinate 2,946,007 of NZ_CP110011.1, forward strand.
GAAAAGTATTTCGATCAGGTAATTGAAATTAATTTATCTGAATTAGAACCACATTTAAACGGTCCTTTTACTCCGGATTTAGCGACCCCAATTTCTAAAATGAAAGAGGAAGCCATCAAAAATAACTGGCCTTTACAAATTCAGGTAGGTTTAATTGGTTCTTGTACCAATTCCTCTTATGAAGATATCTCCCGCGCGGCTTCTTTGGCCAGACAGGTAAGTGCAAAAAACTTAAAAACGAAATCTCAATTTACAATTACGCCGGGTTCTGAAGTAGTACGTTATACCATCGAGCGTGATGGTTTTATCGATACCTTCCATAAAATTGGAGCGACTGTTTTTGCGAATGCCTGCGGACCTTGTATTGGTATGTGGGACAGAGAAGGAGCAGAGAAGGAAGAAAGGAACACCATCGTTCACTCTTTCAACCGTAATTTCTCCAAACGTGCAGATGGTAACCCGAACACTTTAGCCTTCGTAGGTTCGCCCGAATTGGTGACGGCTATGGCCATTGCAGGAGATTTAAGTTTTAATCCATTAACAGACACTTTGATCAATGAAGATGGAGAAGAAGTAATGTTAGAAGAACCTACAGGAGACGAATTGCCTCCAAAAGGATTTGATGTTAAAGATCCGGGATTCCAGTCGCCTGCTGAAGACGGTTCAGGAGTTCAGGTAGTGGTAAGCCCAACATCTGAACGTTTGCAATTATTAGCTCCGTTTGATGCCTGGGATGGTAAAAACATCACGGGGGCTAAACTGCTGATAAAAGCATTCGGAAAATGTACAACCGATCACATTTCTATGGCAGGACCGTGGTTGCGTTTCCGTGGACATTTAGATAACATTTCTAACAATATGCTGATTGGAGCTGTAAATGCATTCAATCAAAAAACGAACTCGGTTAAAAATCAACTAACCGGCGTATATGACGCTGTTCCGGCTGTAGCCCGTGCATACAAGGCTGCAGGAGTTTCGTCTATTGTTGTGGGAGATCACAATTATGGAGAAGGTTCGTCTCGTGAGCATGCTGCTATGGAGCCACGTTTCTTAGGAGTTAAAGCTGTATTGGTAAAATCGTTTGCCCGTATTCACGAAACAAACCTTAAAAAACAAGGTCTTTTGGGATTGACTTTTGCTAATGAAGCCGATTACGATAAAATTCAGGAGAACGATACAATCAATTTTACGGATTTAACCGAGTTTGCTCCGGGAAAACCATTAACATTAGAGTTCGTTCACGCTGATGGTACCAAAGATATTATTCTGGCCAACCATACCTACAACGAAGGACAGATTGGCTGGTTCGTTGCTGGTTCGGCACTAAACTTAATTGCTGCCGGGAAAGCCTAATCGATACGATTTATTGCTATAAAAAAAGCTCTGTGAAAACAGAGCTTTTTTTATAATTGAAATAAGCAAGCTTTTGTGTTTACTCAATAGGTTTAGCAGCACTCACTTCTTGCGATAAAATCTTCGTTTTATTGGGTTTTGTGGTTTCAAATTCCTCGAGATCAATGCTGAATACTTTTTCTGAGGGTATTTGAGAATAGCTATTGTCGATGCGTCCTCCAATAATATATAATTTATTGTTGTAGTAATACATCGCAGCACGTTTTGACTCCAGTTCGATTTCAAATTCTTTTAACTGCTTTGTTTTTAAATCGTAAGTATACATTTTTCGATCCTCAAAAAAGTAAATGATATTATTGTTATAGGCAATAGCAGGTCTTTCTAAGGGAGTGAATAATTCACCGGGAAATCCCCATTTTTCTGTTGTCAAGTCAAAAGTTTCGATTTGCGACAAAGGTTTTCCATTGTATCCGCCAATGAAATAAATTTTGTTTTCAATCAATATCCCTGTCGTTTCTTTAGCGGTTAGCATACTGGGAAGTTCGTACCAGTATCCTGATGTAATATTGTACAAATGCATTTTATCGGTAAAATCTTTTTTACCCTTTTCGTCCATTTTTACCGATCCTCCGGCTACAATGATATTATCGTTATAACTAAAGGAAGCAAAATCAGCTGCCTGATGCGGATTTGCCTTATCTATTTTAATACTATGTTTGTCAAGATCTACCACTTCAATCTTATCTTGTAAGTATTCCCAACTACTAATCTTGTTAACCAATATTTTTTTTCCGCCCAAGACATAAATCAGATTGTTGTAGAAATGAATGTTGTGATAAGCTCTGGGCAGCAGTTTTAAATCCTGAACCTCCCAAATGTCATTCTTTATGTCATAAACAGAAAGGTGTTTTTTATAATGGCGTTTTCCTGTATTTTGAGCTTCCTCCAGAAAATCCTGAAAGTTTGGATCGGCTTTTTTGGCTCGTACTTTTGCCAGCTGATCTACTTCGGAATAAGCATCTCCACCGCTAACATAAATTTTATCCTCCTTTAAAAAAGAACCAAAGGAAAAAATAGGGTATTTTAAAGAGGCTAATTTGCTGAATGAAATCTTAGTTTTTAATTTTGAATTAGAGGCAATAGTTACTCCGGATAAATTTTCGATGTTTTCTTCAAGTGAAACGGTGAAATTTCGGCTTGTTAAAAAGCTCAGCGATATTCTTATCGTTTTGTACCCCAGATGAGAGAACTCTATGGTCTCCTCATTTTTAAATTCGGGCAGCAGTTTTAAAGAAAATTTACCGTTTTCATCCGTTGTCGTTCCTGTTTTGCTTGATAGTGCCAATATATTGGTGTTTTCAAGCGGAAGGCTGCCTTTTTGAGATACGACTACGCCTTTTATATTTTGGGCGATGACTAATAAGGGACTAAAAATAAAAAGTAAAAGTAATTTTTTCACGCTGTTCAGATTAAGATTGATTTTTGGTTGTTATAAAGTAAATTAGTTTCGAATACTGAAAAGCTTTTTTTAATTGGCTTTGGCAAGGTTCATTTCTCTCTTTAGGGTTTTAGTTCGGGCGGGTTTCGTATTTTTGAAATCTTCAAGATCAAATGTAAAAATAGTTGAGGAAGGAGCTTTTTCAAATTTACTTTCCGTGCGTCCTCCTAAAATATACAGTTTGTTATCGGCAAAATACATAGTGGAATACTTTAGGGCTAACTCCGTTTCGTATTCTTTAAGTTGTTTAGTTTTTAAATCGTACGTATACATTGTGCGATCTTCATAAATATAAATTATGTTGTCGTGATAGGCTATGGCTGGTTTTTCCAATCCGTAAAATAAATCGCCTTCTGTTTGCCATGCCTGTGTATTTAAGTCAAAGGTTTCTATTTTAGATACCGGTTTTCCGTCATCTCCACCAATAAGATAAATGGTATCGTCTATCACAATTCCCGATGTTTCTTTTGCTGTTGGCATAGGATCAAGTTCATACCAGTATCCTGAAGTAATGTTGTACAAATGTACCTTGTTGGTAAAATCTTTTTTTCCACTTTCAGACAATTTTAAAGAACCTCCCATTACAATAATATTATCCTTGTAAGTAAAGGACGCAAAATCAGCTGCCTGATGCGGGGTGGTATAGTCTGTTTTAATCGTTTGATTATTGAGGTCCAGAACTTCGTTTTCATTTTGAAGGTATTCCCAATTGCTTTTTTGATTGACCTTAAGCGATTTTCCACCCAAAACATAAATCGAATTGTTGTAGTAATGGATGTTATGATGGGCTCTTTTCTTTAATTTGGGTTCTAATTTCGGATATTCCCAGGTATTTGTTTTGATGTCATAAATAGAGAAATCCCGTCTAAAATAAGAAAGAACAGCGTTTTGCTGATAGGCTTCCAGATAAGTGGTTAAGGTAAAATCGGCTCTTTTGGATCGTATTAGTTCCAGTCGGTCCACCTCATAAGAAGCATCGCCGCCAATGATGTAAATTTTATCGTCCTTCAAAAAAGAGCCAAACGAAAAAATACTATGTTTCATTGAAGTTAATTTGCTGTAGGGAAGTTTTAAATTCAATTTGGGATTGGCTTTAACCGTTACACCTGATAGATTTTGGACTTCATCTTCAAGAAAAACCTTATAGTTTTGTTTTTTCAGATAGCTGAGAGAGAATTGTACGCTAGCATAACCAATATGTGAGAATTCTAGTACCTCATTGTCTTTAAATTTTGAAAGCAGATTTAAAGAAAATTTACCTTCTTCATCTGTTATGGTTCCAGTTTTGCTTGATAAGGCAAATACATTGGTATTTGCAATTGGAAGTTTGGTTTCCTGAGAAATTATAGTGCCATTTATATTCTGAGCAATTGATAATAAAGGAGATAGAATGAAAAGTAAGAGTAGTTTTTTCACACGGTTTTTGGGTTAGGATTGGTTGTTTTGGTTTGAAAATAGGGCCTTTTATAAAGAGCATTATTTCAAAGGGTTGACTCAATTTTTATGCCGAAATTGTTAATTTGAACAAAATAAGATGTTAAAAAAGGTGCTTTTTTTACTTTAAAAAGTTAAATTCGCTTATCGGGTAAAATAATTCCCTTTTTCTGAGTTTATAATTCAGAAAGTAATTCAATTCAGAGCGTGTAATAAAAGATAAAAATGTAATAAAGAATGGTTTCCAGGTTAATAGTAATTTTGTTTTTTTTCAGTGTTGGTGTTTTTTCACAAGAAAAGTATATTAAACACAAAATCTCACAAGGAGAGAATCTTACAGTAATTGCTAAAAAATACGGAGTAAAACCAAAAGATATTGCAGAAGCAAATCCGAAAGCGCCCAAAGTTCTAAAACTAAATTCCATTTTATTAATACCAAACCGCAATAAGACAGTTGCTAAAAAAACTGCCGAAACGGTTGCCAATACTACTCCGGTTGTAACTCCGGGTTCTCACGAAGTTTTGGCTAAAGAAACGCTTTGGGGAATTTCAAAAAAATACAATGTTTCAGTTGATGGCTTAAAAAAAGCCAATCCGCTTTTAGAAAGCGAAGGTTTAAAAATTGGACAACAAATTAACATCCCGACTACTACCGACACAAACACTGCTGTAGCGACGACTGCTCCGGTAATCGAGAATGTTCAGGAACCTGCGAAGGTTGAAGTAAGTAGAGAGGTTTTACCGAAAGAAACAAAATACGCCATCGCAAAAGAGTTTGGGATAACCGTTAAGGAATTAGAAAAACAAAATCCTGAAATTAAGAAGAGGCTAAAAGTGGGTTACCTGCTTAAAATAAATGTTTCACCCGAAAAAGCAGCAGCTTTACAGGAAATGAAGCCTGCCGAACCTACTACATCCACACCACCGATTCAGATTGCCGAAGATACTACCGTAAAAAAAGATTCTACATTTGTAAGACTGGGCAATAACGCTGATTTGATTGATCAACTGATTGTAAATGCAACAGAGAATATTGGAACACGTTACCGGTCAGGCGGAACAACAAAAGCCGGTTTTGATTGTTCAGGGCTAATGATCTGTACCTTTAATAATTTTGATATTAAGCTGCCGAGAAGTTCGATCGAACAATCCAGAATTGGAGTTAGGGTTGAAAGCGAAGCCGCACAAAAGGGAGACCTGATTTTCTTTAAAACCAACGGAAGACGCCGTATCAATCATGTTGGGATGGTCGTTGAGGTAACAGAAGGAGAAATTAAATTTGTACACTCTTCTACTCACGGCGGTGTTATGATTTCCTCTACTAAGGAGCCTTATTACCAAAGAAGCTTTTCTCAGGTAAACAGAGTTCTTCAATAGTTTTTAATAGTTAAACAGTAAGGCTTTAAATTCCTCTATCGGAAAAGGCTTGTTCAAAAAAGCATTTACATACTTGTTTTTATTGATTTTTGCAATTTCATCCAGATCTAAGGTCGAGGAAAGTACAAAAATTCGAATCCCTTTTTTTACGTCTTTTTTTAATTTACGGAACTCCTCCAAAAATTCGAAACCATTCATTATTGGCATTTGAATATCCAGTAAAATGATGAGCGGATGACTGTTTTTTTTAACAGCAAGCCACTGAATTCCTTCCTTACCATTGTTGGCAATAAAGACCTCGTCAATATCAAGCACTTTTTTCAGTAACTGTTTAATGACAAGCTGATCAATCAAATTGTCGTCGACGATTAGAAATTCGGGTTTAGTTTGCATGAGAATGTGGAATTGCTACAATAAATTTACTCCCGACCGTGTTTTCAGAGAAAACCGAAATAGTTCCTTTGATGTTTTCTAAAGCTTCTTTTGCAATGTAAAGACCTAATCCTGAACCTTTGTTTTTGTTTGTACCAAAATACATCTCAAAAATACTGTCTTTAAATTCGTCTTTAATGCCAATTCCATTATCTGTTATTTCTATTTTATCATAGCCTTCATCTGTATAAGTTTTAATCGAAATAAACATTTCGGGTTTATTGACATCGGCATATTTGATGGCATTTGAAAGCAAATTCGAAATAATGATTCTTAAACGCAAGTCATCGCTTTGGATGATATCGACCAATAATTCCTTTTTAAAATTTATTTTGTTGGCATTTTCGATATGCATCAATTGCAAAATAGATTCGTCAATTAATTCCTTTAAGCTCACAGGTTCGATTACAACCTGTTTTCGTTTGTTTTTAGAGTAATCTATAATGTCAATTATAAACTGATCCTGTTTGGTGAGACTTTTATGCATCAGTGTTAAATAGTCTCTGATTTGATCAATATCATCTTCAAGCTGCGTAATTTCGATCAGACCTTTTAAGGACGTTATAGGCGATCTCAAATCGTGAGAGGCACTATAAACAAAACGATCCAGCTCGTGATTGACAAGGAGCAGGTTTTCGTTTTTTTCTTCAATTTCTTTCTTGGAAATCAGTAAGCGTTTTACCATAATCGCGTAGTACGAACATACGCTTATCACGATAATCAGAATAAAAACAATATTGGTTATAATAAGAAGGCTCTTGATTTTTCGTGTTCCCTCTCCCAAAGTATTCAGGAAGTTACGTTCGTTAATAGTCAGTTTGTCGCTGATGATACTAATTTCGTTTAGAAATTTTTGTTGACTGGCGGGGGTCAGACGATTTTGTTTTATCTCGGCATCTACCTGCTGACCCAGCGTAGCTAATTTGAATATTAATTCGTCGCCCTGACCCCATTCGTGAATTGCTTTTGCTAAAAAGGATACATCTTTAAAGTTTACAAAGAGCCAGATAATATCGTCCAGATCCTCTTCGTGATTTCGTCCCGTGAGAAATCCTTGCCGGGCAGTTTCGCTATCTCCTTCTTTTAAAAGAGCTCTTCTGGCGATGCCGTCCCCCTGAGGTACTTTTAATTCCTGAGAAAAGAGTTTCCATTGGTTGGGATCTTTAGTAAAAAGATACATAATGAGATATCGTGCCGCGTCTTTTTGTCCTTTTGAATAATGTGATTCCCCATTAACATAAGCCCTGTTGGCAGATAATATTTTGATTGTAAAAAAGTTGATGCAGATCAGTAAAGCGCAGGAAATAAATACAATTATCAGGGGAATGAAAACATTCGGGAAACGTGTATTTTTAAAAAACGGACTCTTAGACATAATTTTCAGATTTGGAGGTTCATGCTGCTTTTTCTTTATCTGGTAAGAGTACTTAATGATCGAAGGTGTCTTTCTGAGAAAAAGCAGGTTACTGAGAGTTTTGTTTTTTAACGGTTTTGAAATAAACAATTGTTAATAAAAACTTAATTTCCTAAGATTGATTTGCGCCTTTATAAATTTAATAAAAAAACGATATAGTTTTACAAATGAGCTAGTTTTTCTTGTTAATTTTATTTTTCACGTTGTTTTTTTATATAATTTAATGTTATAGCGTATTTTATTTTTGTTTTTCGAATTTTGATCCATTAGGGGGCATTGTATGGCGCAAAACTTAATTTAGAAATGGAAAAATAACACAAATAAAAATATCCTGAAATGCGTTATTGTTTTGTTTAACAATTCTTCATGTCGTTTAAAACGTAGTTCTTTTTATAGCTTATTAAAAAAGCTACAACTTTTTGGTGAGTTGTAGCTTCTAAATATTTAAGGTAAGACAGTATGTTTTATTCAAATTCATGCCAAAAATGTTCACAGCCATTTTTACATTCGGTATTTCTTCGTTCAGTATCTGTAATTTTAAAAATCCAGAGTAATGAGGTTAAAACTTTTTTATTTTCGTTTTCAGGAAGTTCCGCTAGTTTATAAAAGGCAATTCGTGTTGGGTAATTTTTTAAAAGTACAATCGGGGTATAGGTTGATTTTAATGGAATGGTATGAAGCGCCTGCTGATAAGTTTCGGTATCATAATGAGTTTTCTCAGGAATGGCGTTGTATATATAGTTTTTTAAAGTTGTAAACAGCCTTTCGAAATCATAATGGGGATCTTCTAATAAAAGTTGTATTCCAAGATTAAAGTCTATTTTATCCTGCGCAACCTTGTTGATTATCTCTTCTTCTTTAGACATTTGGTACATAAAGATATTTTAATTCTATTTTATAGATTGTTGTCTTGAAATCTTGAATTTTAAGTAGTGCTAAAATATAAAATATCTTTTTCAATTGTTTAGAAGGTGTCGTTCCTATTGTCCTTTTTTGTATTCTTGAATATCCTGAGAACCATCACTAAAAGTTTGAATTATAGAAAGTTTATTTTTGTTTTCAATAAAATTTATTTTTTCGTCATATTGAGAATTTCTCCATCTTCCATCTATATTTGACCAAAGAATTTTAGTGCCATAAAATTTTATTTTATAATCGAATTTCCTTCTATCTGATTTTCTAATATAGGATACATAGTATAAGTTCCCTTTTTTAATTGCAGTGATTATTTTAGGTTGTTGCCCCATAATAGACGCCATAGTATATCGGGCAATATCTTCATAAGTAAAAGTCTTTAATGTAGTTTTTTCTACTTTATTTGTTTCTTTAATGGTGATTTCTTTTTCTTGTTTGCTACTAAGAGTAAGAATGAGAATTAAAAGAGGAATAATTAATTTCATGTTTTTTTGATTTAGATAATTTTAGGGATGTTTTTGATTTATCTCCTTCTTGGAGCACTTCGCGTATGTGGAGCAACATAAGTTCCATTTTTTCTTGTATAACCTTTTACCTGAACGGACCCTCCTGAAGAGCTTCTTATTGAGGATTTAGTGTAACTACTGCCCGAGGAATTGTTATTGTCTGAAGTGCTGGAAAAACTTGAATTGCTATAGGCAGGATTTATAGCCCATCCTTTAAAATTTTGCCACTTTATTTTTCTTGCTTTTTTATCACTTCTATTAATGTATGCGCCAGATCCTTTTGGAATTACGGTAACTGATTCTTTTCCATTTTCCGAAGTGAAAATCGGAGTATCTTCATCGATGTTGACAAAATAATAATTGGTAGCACAGGAATTAAGGACAAATAATAATAAGATTAGTGAGATTTTTTTCATAGTTATTTGATTAAAGTAGATTAATATTCTTTTAGTATGTCAAATGTAAACAGGTGAAGAAGTATTATTTTATGGAAATCCGTAAACGCAATTATTATTTAAAAGGTCTGATAAAAACAATGTTGATGTGAAGGATAGAGGTGGTCTCCTTTAGTAAAGAAAAACAGAATAAAAGATAGAGTCGGAAGCCCAACCCGGAAGGACACGCCCAATTTACTTTAGACTTTTGGAATTTGGAATTTAGAATTTGGAATTTGAATTTTGGTATCTAAAAATTGAAAACTAAAATTTAAGAAAAAAGTATATCTTTAACCAACCAAAAAACTATAATTATGCAAGAAAACGACCAGGAAGATTTTAAAAGAGAACTGGGATTATTAGACGGAACCATGCTTGTGGTAGGTTCTATGATTGGATCAGGAATATTTATCGTGAGCGCCGATATCACCAGACAAGTAGGCTCAGCAGGATGGTTAACGCTAATTTGGCTCCTTTCAGGACTGATTACGGTAATAGCTGCTGTGAGTTACGGCGAGCTTAGCGCAATGTTTCCAAAAGCCGGAGGACAATATGTGTACCTAAAGGAAGCTTACAATAAACTAATTGCCTTTTTGTATGGCTGGAGTTTTTTTGCTGTAATCCAGACCGGAACGATTGCTGCGGTTGGAGTGGCTTTCTCAAAGTTTGCAGCTTATTTGTATGAGCCATTGAGCGATGAAAATATACTTTATGAACTGGGGGCTTTTAAGCTCAACGCCGCTCAGTTGGTTTCGATTTTTACCATTGTTGTATTAACCCTGATTAATAGCCGCGGGGTGAAGAATGGAAAAATTCTGCAAACCGTTCTGACTATTATCAAAATTTTATCTTTACTTGGTTTAATCGTTTTTGGATTAACATTAGGCGCAAAAGCTTCGATTTGGGATGCCAATTGGGGCGCTAATGCCTGGGCAACACGTACCTATAATGCAGAAAGTGGCTCGTGGCTGCCTATTAGCGGAACAGCTTTGATTAGTGGAATTTCGGCCGCCATGGTAGGTTCGTTATTTTCCAGTGATGCCTGGAATGGGGTTACTTTTATTGCGGGTGAAATTAAAAACCCAAAGCGTAACGTAGGTTTCAGTTTGTTCTTAGGAACTTTTATTGTAACGATCATCTATGTTTTGACCAATTTAATGTATTTGGCGGTAGTTCCGTTAGACGAGATCGCTACAGCCAAATCAGACCGTGTAGCGGTAGTGGCTTCGCATTATATTTTTGGTAATATTGGTACGCTCATTATTGCGATCATGATCATGATTTCGACTTTTGCCTGCAACAACGGACTCATTATGGCTGGTGCAAGGGTATATTATACCATGGCAAAGGATGGCCTTTTCTTTAAAAAAGCAGCCGTTTTGAACGAATCAAGTGTTCCGGGCTGGGCTTTGTGGGCACAGTGTTTCTGGGCTTCTGCTTTGTGTCTGACAGGAAAGTATGGCGATTTATTAGATTTTGTAATTATCATTGTATTGATTTTTTACATTTTAACCATTTATGGAATTTTCATCTTGAGGAAAAAAATGCCGGAAGCCGAAAGACCCTATAGAGCCTTTGGATACCCATTTTTACCAATGCTGTACATTGTAATTGCAACTGCCATTTGTATTTCGCTGTTGCTTACCAAATTCTCAACCTGTGGATGGGGAGTTTTGATTATGTTAACGGGAATTCCGGTGTATTACTTGACGAAACCGAAAGAATAACATTAAAGTTACATAGATTCAGAGGGGCAAAGGTTCAAAGGTTTGGTGAACTGTAAATTTGTCTGCAAAATATAAATGCCTTGTTTTTAGCAAGGCATTTTTTGTATACGGTTTGGAGGAATAAAAAATCAGTAGGCTAAAAAAAAACACTACTAATCTGCAAAAGCAAAAGGAGTAGTGTTTCTTAAATGTAAATAATCTAAAAAAGCGGGCTTATGCAAACTAAGCCATTTCAGCTTCAACAGATGATTCTATAGTTGAATTAATAATAGACAATGTAAGAGGATCCGTTTCTCCTGAGAAAAAAGCATCTAAAATTTCCTGAAATACAGGATTTGTATTTTCTACCAAAGAGAAAAGTGTCATAGACGAACGTAATTTACGCGCATTTAAATCACCTAAAATTCCATCGGCTGACTTTCTTTTAAAAGTTAAAAACAGTTCTGAAATTTCGATAAGATGTTTTCCTAAAATTGGGTGTTCTAAAAAGTCGGTTGCTTCTTTTAGATCGTTAATGGCATAATAATTTGCAGTATCACTCTTACCCAATCCTTTAATTTGAGGAAAAATGAACCACATCCAGTGTGTCTCCTTTTTTCCTTTTTTAATTTCAGAAAGGGCAGTAAGATAAAGTTTGTTTTGCGCATCTAAAAAACGCATTAAATCATTGTTTGAATAAGCCATTGTGGTAATGTATATGTAAAAAAAGGTTGCAAAAGTAGTAAAAAAGATAGGGTTTGCCTAATAAAAGGTTCATACACTGAGTATTTTAACTTTTAGAGGAGGAATTTTCTACACTATTTTACAGTAGAAATAACGCCCTTTGAGTTATTATATTTCAGGACAAGTTTTACAAAATCAACTTTTTCGGTTGGTTCTCCTAAAGGTCAGGTTGATCCTGGGTAAAACATCACGAGCAGTTTTGGGAACCTGATGTTGCCAAAAACTATTAGTCGTTCCGGACATTAATAGAAAAGAACCATGATGCAGCGGAATCTCTACTTGTGGAATTTCTTTTCGGAATTTATGACGCAATCGGAACATTCGGGTTTCGCCAAAAGTGACCGAAGCAATAATTGGGTTTGGTCCGGTGTTATGTTCTTTGTCGCTGTGCCAGGAAACACCATCATTGCCATCTCGATATAAATTAAGCAGCAGACTATTAAATTCGAGTTGGGTTTCTCTTTCGACACGTCCTCTAATCCTTAACAATTCATAAGTCCAGTCAGGACCATTTTGATCTGCTCCAACATTATCTTTGTCTTCGTACCAGGAAATCATTCGGGGAGCTGTAACAATTTTATCATACATTTCCATTTCATATTCTCTCCATTTCGTTTGACGTAGTAATTTTTCGTAAAAACGATCAGATTCTTCTTTACTGAAGAAGTTATCGATCAAAATAAGTTCTGCATCAGGCAGGTCAAATATCTTTTTTCCTTCCAAACCTGTGGCAAATAATTCGGTATCGCTAAATAGTGTCATAAGTCAATACTTTAGGTTTATAGCTCTATTTTAAAAATTAGGTTCGTTTTAGATCCTTGATTGTAGCAAATTTTTGTTGAAAAAAACTTTTCGGGGATTTTTCTCTGCATAAGCAAAAATCAATTGCACAATGTATTGATTGCTTTTATAAGGCGTAGCATAATTTTTTACTTCGGAAGGATCGGTAATCGCAACATCCAACGGAATATATCCCATGCCATAAAAATGACCGTTTTCTATCCAAATACAACTGCGTTCGTGTGCTGTTCTTCCTTTTTCTATAATGGCAAAAGTGGGTCTGTTGCTTAATAAAAAATCAATAGCATTGTCGACTTGTTCATTGTGAAGGGAAACCTCCGGCAAATCTTTTACATCATTATTCTGAAAGGATTCTCCTTCTTCAGGTTTTGAATATTTGCAAAATCTATAATCAATTTCAAATCGTTCTGCTAAACCCCGCAGCATATTTGTTGCTTCGTGTAAACTACTGAAATGCTCAATACACGGCTGAAATTTATTGAGTTTCCCGATAGCCAGATATTTATATCCGTTGCGGGCTTCATATTCGTACAATCCAAATTTTGGTTCAAATCGTTTTAAAGCCCTGTTGTAAGTTGGCCAAAGGTGTTTAATTTCGGTACATTCTAACAGCAGCGCCATTAACTCGTTGCCACAAACTTCATAGGAAATAGAATAAATATCCCGTAAGAAATGTTGTCTTTGCGGATTAATTTTGTGACCGCTAAAATGAGAGGCAACACGTTTTTTTATATTAACCGCTTTTCCCACGTAGATTACTTTTTTTACCTCATTATAAAAATAATAGACACCCGGTTTTTCGGGTAGTTGATTAAAATCTTCTGGCGGAAGGTTAGGAGGTAAACGCTGATCCTGTGCCGTGTTTTTGATCATTTGTTCGATATGACCTTCCTCATCCCATTCGAGTAATCGCGAAAACAATATAGCGGTAGCATCTGCATCTCCGCCGGCGCGATGCTGGTTTTCTAAAGGGATGTCGAGCGAATTGCAAAGCTTTCCTAAACTATAGGAGGGAAAACCCGGTCTGATTTTTCGGGCTGCGCGAACGGTACATAACTTTCTGGCGGTCCATTTAAGACCTGCTTTTTCAAGTTCATGACGAACAAACGAATAATCAAAATTGACATTATGAGCCACAAAGATTCGATCGGTAAGCATCTCTAATACTTTATCTGAAATGTCATCGAAGATTGGCGCATTAGCTACCATTTCGTTATTAATTCCTGTTAAGGCAAAAATAGCAAGAGGTATTTCCTTCTGTGGGTTTACAAGTGTTTCAAAGCGGTCTGTTACTTTTTCGCCATCGTGAATGACAATGGCAATTTCTGTAATGCAGCTGCCACTGGCATTCCCGCCTGTGGTTTCAATATCGACTATGGCATATTCTTGCTTTTTCATCTCATTTATATAACGTCAAACTTAATTTAATGTTTAAAACTTTAACACATAGGGACATAGTCGGCAAGTGAAACGCCTTTGTTATTATTTTGAAACTATGTTTCTATGTGTTTAAAATATTATGCTCAACTGGTTATGTGTTTTAAAATTTCATTCGGTGCCGGGGCAAATTAATCTCATGTCCTTGCGGATAAGGGGCTCGATGTGTTGGACTAACATCTTCCTTAATTTGGCGTTGTGTTTTAAACTGATCTTTAGCATCCATATAACGCGGATCCGGAATAAAAGGCATTTTGGCCATCTTGGTTATGGTAATTGTTGGAAAATGATAATCGACTTCGACATTTCCTAACAAAAGATAGCAGCCGCCACCCTGAAAAGGATAGTGGGCCAGGCTGTCCGGGAAATGGGCCGTGTCAAAATAAGTACCTTCATGATCGATCCAGGTGCCAAAATACATCGTTCCTTTTTTGGTAGGAACTTGTTTTCTGGAAATGAGATAAGCGAGCATGCGAACTTGTTTTTTATGATGGCTTACTAAATCTTTGCCCATAATATCGCCGCGGTATTTGGTTTGTAAAAGATCAAAAACAGTGCAGGATACAGGAAAACTTAATAGTTCAATTTCATCAAAAGCATCTTCATATAAAGAACGTTCCAGAGTAGGAAGCTTGTATTCCTTTACCGGTTCCTGCATCAGTCTCAGGTTTCTGTTTTCGGGTTTGAAATTATTAAGAAGCAAACTTGCGACAACCAAAAGCTGATTTTTGGTTTTTCCTGTAAAACGAAAAGCATCTATAAAAATTAGAATTTTCATGCTTTCAATGCCAATAGGGATTCTGTTGATAAAATCCTCTAAAGAAAGAAAAGCACCATTTTTCTCCCGATCCGACTCAATTAAATGCGCCGTTTTAGATTCAAGGCTCTGCAAATGCATAAAGCCAAGATAAATGTCTGTGCCATACAAAGTAGTCTGATATTCACTTTTATTCACACACGGGTTGTGAATGCTGCCGCCTGACATACGTGCTTCGTGTACATAAACTTCAGTTCTGTAAAACCCGCCCTGATTATTGATTACTGCGGTCATAAACTCTACAGGATAATAAACTTTCAGAAACAAACTCTGATAACTTTCTACGGCATAAGAAGCCGAATGCGCTTTACAAAAAGAATATCCCGCAAAAGATTCAATCTGACGGTAAATTTCCTGACTCAGCATTTCGGGATGTCCTTTTTGGGCACAACAGGCAAAAAAGTTGTCTTTTACTTTTTGTAAAGCTTCCAGAGACCTTCCTTTTCCGGACATGGCACGACGCAGAATATCGCCGTCAGCAGCAGGAAGACCACCATAATGCTGAGCGATTTTGATCACATCTTCCTGATAAACCATAATGCCGTAAGTTTCGCCAAGCTGTTCCTTAAAAACGTCATGAAAATATTGAAACTGATTTGGGTTATTATGACGAAAAATATACTCTTTCATCATTCCGGATTGTGCCACACCGGGACGGATGATAGAGGAAGCCGCTACCAGAATTTTATAATTGTCACAATTCAGCCGGCGTAATAAACCGCGCATGGCAGGGCTTTCGATATAAAAGCAGCCAATAGTGCGGCCCTGAGCCAAATAGATGTTGCATAAAGCTTCGTCTTTAGAAATTGAAGTATTGCGGATGTCCACTTTTATACCACGGTTTTTTTCGATCAGTTTTACGCTGTCGTCAATATGTCCAATACCACGCTGACTTAAAATATCGAATTTCTCAAAACCAATCTCTTCGGCAATGTGCATGTCGAAAAGCACGATAGGAAAGCCTTTTGGAGGCATTTCTAAGGGAGTATAATTCGTAATAGGCTCTTCGGAAATCAGAATACCACAGGCGTGCATGCTGCGGTGATTGGGGTATTTTTCGAGCATCATACCATATTGCTGTACCAATTTTACAATGGAATTGGTTTCGTGTAACGCCATTGGATTTTTGGCCAGCATATCGAGTTCTTCTTTCGGAAGACCAAATACTTTTCCAACTTCTCTAAAAATCGACCGGTATTTGAATTCGACATTGGTGCCACAGAAAGCGACACGATCACGACCATATTTATCGAAGATATATTCTAAAATGATGTTGCGTTCTTTCCAGCTCCAGTCAATATCAAAATCGGGAGGGGTTTTGCGGTTAAGGTTTAAAAAACGTTCAAAGTATAAATCCAGTTCGATAGGGCAGATGTCTGTAATTCCGAGACAATAGGCAATAATACTGTTGGCACCGCTGCCCCGGCCAATATGCATAAAACCCTGACTGTTGCTGTATTGTACAATATCCCAGGTGATAAGAAAATAACCGCTGAACTCTAATTCATCAATAACTTTCAGTTCTTTTTCGACACGTTTTTTGGCTTCCAAATTCTCGTCTTCATAACGGTTTTTGAATCCTTTCCAAGCCAAATCCGTCAGTTTTTCTAAATCTTCCTGGCGGCTTTGGGTATAGAATTTTTTGTTTTTTGGAACTCCAAAATCATATTCAAAATTACAGGAATCGATTATTTGCTGAGTGTTGGCTATAATTTCAGGATAATTCTCATAGTAAGGCAACAGCGCTTCTAAAGGCTTTAATTTCTCAGAATTTTTGCAATAATCAGATTCCGTTAACTTCGATAAAAGAGTATTGGTGTCAATCGCCCGCAGAATTTTATGTAGGTTAAATTCTCTTTTGTTTGTAAAAGTTATCGGTTCAAGAATTACCATTTTAGCAATTCGGCTTTTAAATTCAGCCGTAAAAAGCTTAGAAACTTCATCTGTCCGAATCCCGATAAACTCATTTTCGCGAAGTGTTGCCGGAGCATTTTCCAGCGTATAAATCACAAAGACCGACTTGAATTCGGGGGCAATCAAAGGCAAAGGTGCTCCGCTGAAATTGTGATCGGTTAAGAAGCGGTTCATTTCGCCTAAACCTTCCGTATTTTGAGCCAAACCAATATATCGGAATTGATGATGGCATCGAAATTCTATCCCAACTAAAGGTTTAATTTCTTTTTCTTGACAGGCTTTTATAAAATCATAAATTCCGGTTATCGTATTAATATCTGTAAGTGCCATAGCTTTTACACCACAAGAAGCGGCATGCCCGACCAAATCCTTAAGCGGAATTGTGCCGTAGCGAAGCGAGTGGAAGGAATGGCAGTTGAGATACATGATTTATTTGATGCGTTTTAAAATTTCGTCCTTAGTATTGGGTTTAAAATGAGCTCCTGCACAACGCATTACGGCATCAAAACCATAACGGCTTTTCATTTTGTCCATAGCGGCGTAGAGCGATAACATTTCCTGCGTGTCTTCAAAAAGATCAATTTGATAAGTTCCGCGTACGAGTCCGCTAAAGCGAATGCCAATCAGGCGAAGCCGCATTCGGCGCTGGTAGACTTTTTCAAAGAGTTCTGTCACATTTTTGGTCAGAATATGATCTGCTGAGGTATAGGCAATTTTAGATTGTTTGGTTTCGGTATCAAAATTGGCGTAGCGTATTTTAACCGTAACCGTTGAGGTGAGCCATTGTTCAGCCCGAAGCTGGAAAGCCAGTTTTTCGACCATTCCTAAAAGTATTCTTCTCAGTTTTGCAATGTCGATTGTATCCTGAGAAAAAGTAGTTTCGGTAGATATTGATTTTCTTTCCGTGTAAGGTTCTACGGGAGTGTGGTCAATTCCGTGTGCTTTTTTCCAGAGCTCGAGACCATTTTTACCAATCATTTGCTGTAAAACTTCGGCAGGCATTTCGGCTAACGTCTGAATTTTACGAATGCCAATTCTGGACAAAAGCTGAAAAGTAACCGCTCCAACCATTGGAATTTTCTGAATGGATAAAGGATTTAAAAAGTCCTGTACCCCTTGTTCCGGAATTTCAAGATTTCCTACTGGTTTGCCTTCTCCGGTGGCTATTTTAGAAACGGTTTTATTAATAGACAATGAAAAACTAATGGGTAATCCGGTTTCTTTAATTACAGATTGTGCCAGTTCGTTGGTCCATTTATAACTTCCGTGAAATTTATCCATTCCGGTAATGTCGAGGTAAAACTCATCGATACTGGCTTTTTCTAAAACAGGCGCTTTATCCTGAAGAATTTGTGTAACATCATGCGATAATTGCGAATACAATTCCATATCGCCTTTCATGACTTTTGCGTCCGGACAAAGTTTTAATGCCATACGGATCGGCATAGCAGAACGGACTCCAAATTTACGGGCTTCATACGAACAAGAGGCCACAACACCGCGGTCTCCGCCGCCTATAATAAGCGGGATTCCGTTGAGTTCAGAGTTGGTGCGTCTTTCACAGGATACAAAAAAGGTATCCAGATCCATATGTACAATTGCCCTTGCCATTTTCTTGTTTTTGTAGTAAACAAAATTAGTACAGATGATAACATTTTTTTGTATATTTGTTGTTCCAAATTATAACAAATTAATTATGTCCCTATTTTCAGATAACATCAGAGCATTGAGGGTTAAGCATAAAATATCGCAGGAGAAATTAGCTGAGAACCTAAAGATTACCCGAGGAAGATATGTTAAATACGAGGACGGAACCTCTGAGGCGCCGTACGATATCTTGAAACAAATTGCCTTATATTTTCATACTAGTATTGATTTACTATTGTCTGTCGATATACGTAAGATTGATATCGAAAATTTGATAAAACTGGAAGGCAACCGACTCATTCTGCCCATACAGGTAGACCGTTTTGGGGAGAATTATATCGAAATTGTATCCCAAAGAGCAAAAGCAGGTTATCTAAACGGATATGCCGATCCGGAATATATCGAAAGTTTGCAGCAAGTTTCCCTTCCGTTTTTGGGGCCGGGTAAACATCGCGGATTTCCTGTTGAAGGCGATTCGATGCCGCCACATGAAGACGGATCTATTATTATTGGGCGTTATGTAGAAAGGCTGGGAGAGGTGATGGATGGTAAGACGTATATCCTGATTACCAAAAATGAAGGAATGGTTTACAAACGTCTGAACAAAAACAAAAAGAACACTTTGGTTTTAGAATCGGATAATCGTTTTTATCCAAATTATGAAGTGAAAGCCTCTGATATCTTAGAAATCTGGGAATATGAATGTAATATTGGAAGAAGCGATAAACGCCATGAGCAGACAGAATCTCAAAGTATGAAAGACTTACTTCTGGAGGTAAAAAGAGAGGTAATGGAGATTAAGAATAATACTTCGAATACGTAAAAGGTTTTTTGCCACAGATGGCACAGATTATTTTTTTCCGCCACAACCCGAGCGATAGCGAACGGACGAAGTAATTCACGAATTTTATTTAAGCTCTAAACCCGATTTATAATTGATAGTCGTCTGTCGGTCTGAGCGAAGTCGAAGACCTTTTGTGCTAGAAAGCCCTTCGACTTCGCTCAGGAAGACTATAGCCAATAAAAAAACTAAAAAACCTTCACAAATCCCAATCCGTATTGTTTGCCATTATAAAAAGGCATTACCATAGAAGTTGATTTGTTTTCGGAAGATGATTTAAATAGTTTTTTGGTAATATAGGGATTGATCCAGTAGGCAATTTTAGTACTCAAAATCCCGATTCCGGCTCCGGCAGCAACATCCGTTAACCAATGACGGTTGTTGTAAATTCTGAAAAGTCCGGTTCCGGTTGCTACGGCATAACCGGCAATTCCGTACCAAATTGATTTGTCTTTGTATTCCTGCCATAAAAACTCCGCTCCGGCAAAAGCAGTCGCGGTATGCCCTGAAGGAAAAGAGTTGTTCGAACTTCCGTCAGGTCTTTCTACATGTGAAATCGATTTTAAGCCCAAAACAGTTGAAGCCATAATTACGTATGAGGTTACAAAAATGACAGACCGATCCCGCATAGTATTCTTTCCTTTCACACCAAAAGCATTCAGCGCATAAACCGAGGCAGCCGGCGCATATTGAGAGAAATCATCAATAGTGATTTTGTTGTCAATGTCTTCAGTAACTTCTTTTTTAATCTGCGAATTGAAACTCAGCAACTGATCACTTTCAAGTCCAATTACTCCGTAGCCAATTAATACCCCCGGAATGATTAGTTGTTTGTAGTTGAATTTTAATTGTTGTGAAGTACTGTCAATTTTTGTAATAGAATCATTTTGCTGTGCATTGGCACCCAAAAAACCAAATAAAAATACCAGAGAAATCGCTTTGTAAAACATCTTCGTTATTGTTAAAAGTTGCAATAATAACGTATGTCTAACCTAAGTATTTTTGGTTTAATTGAACCTTAAGCGAATATTAACCCGGTGGCTTTAAAATAGAGAATTGAATTAAGATTGGCTAAATATTATATAATTCCGTAGGAATGGTTTATAATTGTAGCGACGGATTTTAATCCGTCGAAAATTGGTGTGCATTTTAAAGAGTTCCATCGGAACGATTCATGTTTTAGTTTTTATTATAACGGGACCGAATTGAAATCCGGCTGACAAAATGGGTCGAGCCTATGGCTCTTTGATTCGCGGGTTTCTTTGATTGACCGGATTGAAATCCGGCCTATAAATATGTACGAACCTATGGTTCTTTTGTATTGTGGGATTTCTTACCAATCGGATTAAAATCCGGCTTTAAAATAGAGAATTGAGTTAAGATTGGCTAAATATTATATAATTCCGTAGGAATGGTTTATAATTGTAGCGACGGATTTTAATCCGTCGAAAATTGATGTGTATTTAAAGAGTTCCATCGGAACGATTCATGTTTTAATTTTTATGATAACGGGATCGGATTAAAATCCGGCCGACAAAATAGGTCGAGCCTATGGCTCTTTGATTCGCGGGTTTACTTGATTGACCGGATTAAAATCCGGTCCTATAAATATGTACGAACCTATGGTTCTTTTGTATTGGAAATTTTTTGATCCGATTGCTCTTTTTCTTCGAAAAATAAAATATCTAAACCTTCAACGAAAACCAAAACGTACTTCCTAATCCCAAATTACTCTCAACACCAATAGTTCCGTTTTGAGCTTCGATAAATTCTTTGCTGATGGCGAGCCCCAATCCGGTTCCTGATTTCTGGCTTCCCGGAATTTGAAAATATTTATCGAAGACTTTGTCTTTATAGCGGGCATCAATTCCTTTTCCGGTATCGATAACCTCAAATGTAATTTGATCGTTTTCTTCTTTTAACCGGATGGTAATGGTACTTTTTTCAGACGAATAGGTAATCGCATTCGACAAATAATTAATCAAAACCCATCCTGTTTTTTCACTGTCGGCTTTTACATCTTGCAGGTGTTCATTGGCTTCAACAATGAGTTTGATTTGTTTTTGTTCGGCCTGAATTTTTACGGCTTCAGTTGCATAATTTACAATCGAATAAGGATTGCTTTTCTCAATGTTTAACTGAATATTCCCGGTTTCTAATTGTGATAAATTAAGCAATTCGCCTGTAATTTTCAATAAACGCTGACTGTCTTCTTTAATGCTTTCTACAAGTTGTTTCTGATCGTCGTTCATTTCACCTGTCTTATTGTTTTGAAGCAATTGAAGGCTTAGTTTTATAGAAGCAATGGGCGTTTTTAATTCGTGCGAAACGGTTGCAATAAAATTAGTCTTTGCAAAATCGAGTTCTTTAAACAAGGTAATATTTCGCAGGATGATTACATCTCCAATATTAATTTCCTTTTCTTCGCCCGTTGGAGTTATGGTGATGTTGATGGTTTCTTTATCAAAATAACTTTCTTTCCCGTGAGCAAAAATTTTCATTGGGTGTTTTTTCTGAGAATCAGCGGCCGGTTCTTTGAGAATCAAAGAGCGAATTAAATCATTGGAGACAGCCAAAGCTGAAGCCGATTGACCAATAACATCTTCAAGTTTCATTCCGATGATTTTGAGAGCTTCATCATTTACAAACAAAATCACGCCTTCCTGGTCTAATCCAATAATAGGATCGTGCATGTTATTGATCAGGGTTTCCAGTCGTTTTTTCTCGAAGAATAATTTGTACAAATTACTATTGTTGTATTCCTGTAGTTTTTGCGCCATGGTATTAAAGGATTTTGCCAGATCACCGTATTCGTTGTGATTGGTAAAATGCACCCGTTCGGAATAATTTTTATTGGCAATTTCCTTAATACTCTGCGTTAATTCCTTAATTGGATTGGCAATATTATTGGGCAAATTAACGAGCAGATTAAAGGCAATTAAAAAGCAGAGTGTTCCCACAATGGCAATCCATAAATTGGCATTTTCAGCGGTATGTCTGGCAATATCACTTTTTTGCTTGATGGCATCCAGATTGAGTTTCATAATCGAAAAAATATCCTGCCTGATTTGTGCTTTCACGGTTTCATTAGAACCATTTTTTTCTAAAAGCGCAAAGTCATTTTCTAGTTTGGCAGTGGCTTCTTTTTCTCCGGGTTCTGTAACGTTTCGGGTTTGTTTTTCAAGATATTCTTTAAAAGTATGAATCGTACTATCAGTATTCACTTTGATTTCATCCAGAGATAAAATCATATTTCTGGAATATTCCAGCGTATTGTAATTCGCTTTCAGAATATTCTCGGTATCTGCTTTGATTAAAAAAACAGCATATCCGCTCACTAACGAGAGTATAATAATCATTAAAAATAACAACCCGACTCCCAGATTCAATTTGGTTTTAATTCTCATTTTTTGCTTTTTCTAGTAAAAAAGTTAGTTGTGAAATGTAAAATGTATTTCGCAAAAACATCTCACATTTTACATAAAAACATTTCACATTTTACGATAATATAACAAGATCAACATTTGATAAAGACAGACTATTCAATAGACGTCTGAAAATTGTTGTAGACAAAATTACTTTAAATAAATTTAAATGTGGTTTCCCAATACATACAGTTGTAATGTGCTTTTCTTCGACCGTCATTAAAATGGCGTCGGCAATATTTTTGTTTTCTGTTTTAATCACTTCGGCACCCAGCTGAACAGCCAGTTTAAAATTATTAATCAAATGTCGTTGTTTGTCCAATGCAATTTTGGTACTGCTTTCTTTCGGAGTTTCTACATACAAAACATACCAGGATCCGTTATAATAACTTGCCAGACGTGCCGCTTTTCTGATTACAATTTTTGCTGTTTTGTCGTTGCTGCTAATGCAGGCCAGTAATTTTTCGTGTCTTAATGCATGCAGCTGGGGTACTTCGTTTTCTACTTTTCGAACTACCTGGCTGGCAACTTCTTTCAAAGCCAATTCACGCAATTGTAAAATTTGTTCTGATTTGAAAAAATTAGACAAAGCAGTCTGAATCTTATCTGCCGTATAAATTTTTCCTTCTTTTAAACGTGCAATCAAATCTTCAGAGGTCAAATCGATGTTTACGACTTCATCGGCCAGTCGTAAAACATTATCGGGAATACGTTCCTGAACATCAATACTTGTGATGCGTTTAACGTCTTCATTTAAACTTTCGATATGCTGAATATTCACTGCCGATATCACATTGATTCCGGCTTCCAGAATTTCCAGAACATCCTGCCAGCGTTTTTCGTTTTTGCTTCCTTCAACGTTGGTGTGTGCGAGTTCATCGACAATGACAACTTCGGGTCTAAGGTTGATTATCGCCTGTACGTCGAGTTCTTCGAGCTCTTTCCCTTTATAGAAAATGGTTCGCCGTGGAATCACAGGCAAACCAGATAAAAGCTCATGCGTTTCTTTTCGCATGTGCGTTTCGATGTAACCAATTTTTACATCAATTCCGTTTTTTAATAACGAATGTGCTTCCTGCAGCATCCGGTAGGTTTTACCCACACCGGCACTCATCCCAATGTAGATTTTAAACTTTCCCTTTCGTGATTTCTGAATTAAATCGAGAAAGTGCTGTGCATTATTTTCTTTTTCTTCTTTCATAATTTTGCCGCTAAGGCGCTAAGACACAAAGTTTTTTTTAGCCACAGATTGCACAGATTCGAAGGATTATTGAATGGCTTTGTGTAGATTTATTTGCCACGAATTCACGAATTGTATTGATGTTATTTATAAATAAAAATTCGTGAATTCGTGGCGAAAAATATCCTTTTAATCTGTGTAATCTGTGGCTGATATTTTTTAAAAACTAATTGCCAGCGAAGTTGTTACAAATGTATTTGTACTCGTTGGAAGATTGTTTTTTGTAAATATTTCATCTTTACTGGAAAGATTTCTTGCTTCTAATCTAAACATTACATTATCAGTGACTAAGTAATCAAAGTTAGCTGAAAATCCGTAAGTTTTAAAACCATTTGGAGTTTGGGTTGCTATAATTACTCCTTTTTCATCACTATAATATTCGCCGCGGGCTGCAAGCTGAATTTTGTCAGTTGGTTTGTATTGCAAAATCAAAATCGGAGAAAACCAGGCATCATATTTAGCACTGTTTTTAGCCGATTGTTGTGTTCCAACATCAAAACCAGCCGTGATGTTTGTTTTATCGGTTACTTTAAATTGTCCGTAAAAATTATTAAAATAGCGCCATTTTTTGTCAATATCTGGTTGCTCATTTCCAACATAAGTGCTCCAGTTCAGTACCACTTTGTCTGATGGTTTGTAAGTAATCTGAGTTCCAAAAGCAGGAGTTTGATTGCCTTCTACTTTTTGGATGCGCTGCCAGCCATTCAAATACATTGCGGCTACATACCATGCTCCGGATTCAGAAGTATAACCAATTTTAACCCCCGTTTCATAATAAGGAGAGTTTTCAGCCAGAATACTTCGGGTCAGATTTTGACAATCTTTTCCGATAGCACTTTCAAAACCAAGATGTGATGGCATAATTCCCGCATCAACCCATAAATTATGAGAAGAAGAAATCTTCACTCCCACATTGGCTTCATATACATTTTTTAATAAACCCTGCTCGGCAGCCAGGTTGTACTCGGCGTAAGTTCCGGCCATCAGCGCAAAATTTCCGCGAACATTGCCTTTGCTGTAGTTCACTTTTGCCAACCCTAAATTGATATTCATTTCATTACTTTTATTGTAGTTGTAAATAAATCCCGGGCGGGTATGATTATCCGGTTTTCCAAAATCATAGCTGTAATAAACGTCTACGTATCCTGAAAATGTAAACGGACTTTTTGATTCTTCCTGAGCGTGTAAATTGCTATAACCAAAAGCGATTAAAGCGGTAAGTATAATTTTTTTCATTTTGTGGTATTCAATTATTTATTTAGTAGATTTTTTTAGGAGCTAATCCCGCTATCCGTTTCAATCTTTTGTGTCCGCCGCGGCGGACACAAAAGGATTTCCACTACTATCGGGGCTAGATTATTCGGGGCAAAAAGGGGGATTATATCGATTTTATATCCTAACAGGTTTCCAAAACCTGTTCAAAGAAAAAACCTTAGCACCTTAGTATCTCAGTACCTCAGAGCCTCTATTTCAATTGATCAAGGGCAATATTCAGTTCCAGTACATTAACTGTTTCCGGACCTACAACAGCAGTATTGATTTTAGATTCTACCAAAGTTTTTACTTTAGCCTCGTCTAATTTTCTTTCTTTGGCAATTCGTTTCACCTGAATCAAAGCGCCTTGCGGTGAAATATTCGGATCTAAACCGCTTCCTGAAGCTGTAACCATATCTGCAGGAATCTCTGCTTTTTTCAAATACGGATGAACGATTAAAAACGTATCGACTCTTTTTTGAACCAAAGCCAGGTATTCGGCATTACTTGGTCCTTTGTTGCTTCCGGCACTTCCGGCAGCATTATAATCTACAGCCGAAGGTCGTCCCCAGAAGTAATTGGACTTATCGAATTTCTGACCAATTTTTTGGTATCCTACCACTTTTCCCTTAACCAAAATCGTTTCTCCTTTTCCTTGATTAGGAGCAAATTGTGCAATTCCATAGATTGCAAGAGGATAAATAACTGCAAACAGAATTACGGTTAGCAGCGTAAGCTTGAATAGTGAAAATATATTTTTCATTTTATTTTTATTTTTGAGGTTCTGAGTTGCTAAGTTTCTAAGCTGCTAAGGAAAAAACTTAGAACCTTAGCAACTTAGTTTCTTAGTAACTTTTATTTACATGAAGAGAGCAACAACTAAATCAATTAACTTAATTCCGACAAAAGGGACAAGTAATCCGCCTAAACCATAAATCAACAGGTTTCTTTTTAAGATGGCACTTGCTCCGATTGGTTTGTAATCGACACCTCTTAATGCCAGAGGAATTAGTATCGGAATAATTACTGCATTAAAAATTACGGCCGATAAAATGGCGCTTTCCGGACTGTGCAGACGCATGATGTTTAAACCTTCCAAAGCTGGAATTGCCGTGATGAAAAGGGCAGGAACGATCGCAAAATACTTCGCTACGTCATTGGCAATGGAGAAAGTAGTCAGCGTACCACGAGTCATTAATAATTGTTTCCCAATTTCGATGATCTCAATTAATTTTGTTGGATCATTGTCAAGGTCAACCATGTTTCCGGCTTCTTTGGCAGCCTGCGTTCCACTGTTCATGGCAACACCTACGTTGGCTTGCGCAAGGGCAGGAGCGTCATTGGTTCCGTCACCCATCATGGCGACTAGTTTACCCAGATTCTGCTCGTTTTTGATGTAGTTCATTTTATCCTCAGGCTTCGCTTCGGCAATAAAATCATCCACACCGGCAGCTTCAGCGATAAACTTCGCCGTAAGCGGATTATCTCCGGTCACCATTACCGTTTTAACTCCCATTTTTCTCAAACGGTCAAAACGTTCTTTCATTCCCGTTTTAATAATATCCTGCAATTCGATAACCCCCTGAACCTGATTGTCTTTAATAACCACCAGCGGTGTTCCTCCTTTAGACGAAATATCAATTACCTTTTGAGCAATATCTTCAGGGAAAGAGTTTCCGGCTTGAAGGGCGATATTTTTTGCGGCATCCTGAGCTCCTTTTCTAATATTGGTACCGTCTTTTAAAACAACTCCGGAAGTCCTGGTTTCTGCGGTAAACTTAATTAAAGTAGCACCTTCAATAGATAATTTATTGGCAAGTTCGGCTCCAGCCAATTCCACGATACTTTTTCCTTCCGGAGTGTCATCTGCCAATGAACTTAGCACGGCAGATTTTATAAAATCTTCTTCTGAAACACCTTTAGCAGGATAAAAATTCGTTGCTTTTCTGTTTCCAATTGTGATGGTTCCGGTTTTATCCAAAAGTAAAACGTCAATGTCTCCGGCAGTTTCAACTGCTTTTCCGGATTTTGTAATAACATTGGCACGTAAAGCTCTGTCCATTCCCGCGATTCCGATTGCAGAAAGTAAACCTCCAATGGTAGTTGGAATTAAACAAACAAACAAAGCGATGAAAGCCGCAATCGTGATGGGTGCATTTGCATAGTCGGCAAACGGTTTTAGCGTAACGCACACAATCACGAAAATTAAAGTAAATGCGGCTAATAAGATGGTTAATGCAATTTCGTTTGGTGTTTTCTGACGGCTTGCACCTTCTACCAAAGCAATCATTTTGTCCAAAAAGCTTTCGCCTGGTTCCGACGTTACAATTACTTTTATTTTGTCTGACAATACTTTTGTACCACCAGTTACAGATGATTTATCACCACCGGCTTCCCGAATTACAGGAGCACTTTCTCCTGTAATGGCACTTTCGTCTATAGTAGCCAATCCTTCGATAATTTCACCATCAGTAGCAATTAAATCACCTGCTTCGCAAATGAAGATGTCTCCTTTTTTCAATTCAGAAGAGCTGATGTTTTTGATTTCTCCGTTAGATAAAATCTGTCTGGCCGGAGTTTCTTCCCTTGTTTTTCTTAAACTGTCGGCCTGTGCTTTTCCTCTGGCTTCGGCAATGGCTTCGGCAAAATTGGCAAACAAAAGTGTGGCCAGTAAGATTAAAAATACAATTAGGTTGTAAATAAAACTACCCTGATCCTGAGCTCCCATTAAGATGGAAACACAAACAGCAAACATAATGGCAGTTCCTATTTCTACAGTAAACATTACCGGATTTTTGATCATCATTTTTGGATTAAGCTTTACAAAAGATTGCACTAAAGCTTCTTTTACCTGCTTACTTTCAAATAATGATGTGGATTTATTATGAGTCATTTTTCTTTATATTATTTATTAGTTGACTGTTTCTTTTAACACATAGAAACATAGATTCTTTCTTTTGAGATTAAGGACGTTTTACTTTCATACATTCACATAGCTATGTGAAAAAATGTGTTTTCTTTAATTTTCTTTTGAATTCATTTTATCTATGTTTCTATGTGTTTAAAAAACATCGTTTAGCATTGAGAAACGAATTATTTTAGTGTGAAATATTCCGCTAAAGGTCCAAGTGCCAACGCCGGGAAGAATGATAAAGCAGCGATAATTGCGATTACGGCAAAAACCATTATTCCAAAAATTGTAGTATCCGTTTTTAAAGTTCCTGCACTTTCCGGGATGTATTTTTTACCTGCCAGTAAACCTGCGATAGCCAATGGTCCAACGATTGGAATGAAACGGCTTAACAATAAAACAATTCCTGTAGTGATATTCCAGAACGGATTGTTATCTCCCAAACCTTCAAAACCTGAACCATTGTTGGCAGCACTTGAAGTATATTCGTATAACATTTCTGAGAATCCGTGATGTCCCGGATTGTTGAGCCAGCCTGTTGCGTTTCCGCTAAACCACCATCCCATTGCAGTATCATTTGCTGCAAAATAAGAGGCTAAAGCTGTTCCTGATAATATTAATAAAGGATGAAGAATTGCAATGAAAGCAGCAATCTTAACTTCCCGGGCTTCAATTTTCTTTCCTAAAAATTCAGGAGTCCGTCCTACCATTAATCCGGAAATAAATACTGCCAGAATAATGAAGACATAAAAGTTCAGAATACCAACACCGCAACCGCCATAAAAGGCATTCACCATCATGGCAAGTAATTCCATTGCTCCTGATACCGGCATCGAACTGTCATGCATACTATTTACAGAACCTGTAGAGATTACGGTTGTGGCAATACTCCAGAAACCTGAAATGGCTGGCCCTAAACGAACCTCTTTTCCTTCCATTGCTCCGGTTGTCTGAGCGATTCCCATTTTTTCTATAGCAGGATTTCCGTTGATTTCACTCATTACCGTCGGGATAACCAGTAACAGGAATCCAACCGTCATAACACCAAAAATGACATAAGATAATTTTCTTTTTTTCAAATAAAAACCTAAGGCAAAAATCATGGCAAACGGAACAATTAATTGTGCCCATAACTCCACCGCATTACTAAAATAGGTTGGGTTTTCTAACGGATGCGCTGAATTGGCTCCAAAAAAACCACCACCATTGGTACCGATATGCTTGATGGCAATAAAGGCTGCGGCAGGTCCGCGGGAAACTTCTACGTGATCACCTTGTAAAGTTGTAATCGCGTCTTTCCCTTCAAACGTCATAGGAGTTCCGCTAAACAATAGAGCAACTGCTACAATAGCCGAAAGAGGCAATAAAATACGCGTACAACTTTTGATAAAATAATTGTAAAAGTTACCCAGTTTTTCGGTTGTTCTTTCCTTCATTGCAGTGAAAACCATCGCAGCTGCGGCCAGTCCTACACCAGCAGAAACAAATTGAAGGAACATCAGGAACATTTGTGACAGATAAGAAACACCGCTTTCGCCCGAATAATGTTGTAAGTTACAATTCACAACAAATGAAATGGCAGTATTAAAAGCCAGATCCGGACTCATTGACGGGTTGTTATCGGGATTTAAAAACAGCGATCCCTGGAACAATAAAATGAAAAAGCAAAGAAAGAACCAAATCATATTAATACCTAAAAGTGCTTTTAAGTGTTGTTTCCAGTTCATTTCTTCAGTGGAATTGATACCGCTGATTTTAAAGATGAGTTTTTCAATTGGATTGAAAATCGGGTCAAAAAGTGTTTTGTCTCCTAAATAAACTTTAGCAACATATTTTCCTAAGGGAATGGCTAAAACTATCGTGAGGATAAAAATACCAATGACGCCTAATAATTCTGTATTCATAATTTTTTTTAATTTTAGTGAAATGTCAGATGTGATTTGTAAAAGGAGATCGATGCATAACATCCAACATCTCACTTATAACTTGTAACATCATTAAAATTTTTCGGGTTTAATTAATACATAAACCAAATAGCCAAAAACGGCAATCGAAACAATAAATAGTGCAGTCATGATTTAGATTTTTTCAAAAAATTCAACCGATTTAAAACAGATTGCAAAGAGTAGGGCGCCCAATGCGAGTAAAAGAAATGTGATTAACATAGATTATAGATTATTAGATTGTTGGATTATTATATTGGAGACAGTCAACCGATCAGGCACTTTATACGCCTGAGGTATTAACTTGTCGGATATATTCTGCTTTAAGCGTTTGTGGAAAAAGATGTGAGATATTACAGTGACGCATTTCCATAAAAGAAGAAACCGAAAAAACATACACATTCGAAATGGCGTTTTTAGTTTCGATACTTCCGTTGATGAATAGGCGTTCAGCAAGTGCCAGGCATTTTTTTGCGCGAACAATATTGCCGGATATTATTGATTTTTTAGTTATCTCAGCAAAGCGATCAGCTTGTTTGTAGATTGAAGTGACTTGATTTTTCATGAGAATGAATTTTTGTGTTCTTCCCACTTATGCCAAAAGTTAGACCTAAATTATGAAATAACAGCTAAGGTGTTGCTGGTAAATGAATTATGCTTTTGTGCCAAAAATCAGGTATAAAAAAAGCCTATCATAATGATAAGCTTTTATTGAAATGATAAGGTGATTTGGTATTTGTAAGATGTGAAATGTGATTTGTAAAATGTAGTGTGAAATGAAATCGTATTCACAACTAACATCTCACATTGTCACATTACTACTGAATCCCATACTCGTCTAATTTTCTATACAGAGTTGCAATCCCGATTTCGAGTAAGCGTGCCGTTTCGGCCTTATTGCCTTTTGAATAGTTTAGAACCTTCTGTATGTGCAGTTTTTCAACACTCTGCATCGAAAAAGCCGACATCTGCTTGGTGTTTTTTTCTTTTTCATGTTGCATTTCGTATGGTAAAACATCTGAAGTCAGCGTATCGTTACTACTTAAAATAACCGATCTTTCGATAATGTTTTTAAGCTCACGAATATTTCCCGGCCACGAATAATGTTCTAATTTTTGAATGAAATCATCGGCTACCTGCAATGTTTTTTTATTGGTTTTCTCAGAAAACTGCTTGACAAAAGAGTGTGTCAAAAGCGCAATGTCTTTTACCCTTTCGCGTAATGGCGGCAGTGTAATCTCAAAAATATTGAGTCGGAAATACAAATCGGAACGAAAACGATGTTCTTCGCTTTCTATTTTTAAATCTCGGTTTGTTGCGGCAATCAACCTGAAATTTGATTTTTTTGGAGTAGTATCACCAAGCGGAATGTATTCGCTGGTTTCTAAAACGCGCAACAATTTGGCCTGTAGTTCAATGGGCATTTCTCCAATCTCATCCAGAAATAAAGTTCCGCCATTGGCTTCTTCGATAAACCCTTTTTTATCTTTTAAAGCTCCGGTAAAAGCGCCTTGTTTATGTCCGAAGAGTTCACTTTCGAGGATTTCTTTGCTGAAAGTACTGCAGTTTAAGGCCACAAAAGATTTACCCACACGATTACTGTTTTCGTGAATGGCTTGTGCAAAAACCTCTTTTCCCGTCCCGGTTTCGCCTGTCAGTAAAACAGTCGAATCGGTTTTGGCCACTTTTTTAGCTAAATCAACAACCTGCTCGATGCCTTTCGATTTTCCAATAATTGTATTAAAAGAATATTTGTCGCCAATGCGTTTTTCGAGTTGTTTTACCTTTTTTTGTAAATGTACTTTCTCGACAGCTTTGTAGAGCAGCGGAATGATTTTATCATTGTCATCACCTTTTACAATATAATCGAAAGCTCCATTTTTCATAGCCTGAACGCCGTCCGGAATATTTCCGAAAGCCGTTAGTAAAATAACTTCAATCAAAGGAAAACTTGCTTTTATATGCTGCAGAAAGTCAACACCATTTCCGTCGGGTAATTTTACATCACATAAAACGACATCAATATCGGTTTGTTCGAGCTTCTTAAAACCAGATTTTAAATCTTTGGCTTCAATTACTTCAAATCCTTCCGATTTAATAATGCGTGCCAACAAACTTCTTAGTTTTTCTTCGTCGTCTATAATTAAAATTTTATTTGTCATTTGGGGATATAGTTAAAGCGGGGAGTTAATTTCGAAATACAAATTTACTCTTTAAATCTTTTGACTCACGGATTGCAGGATAAATTTGAAGAAAAAAAGGAGGGATGAATTCAGGTTTAAAAAGTAAAGCTTCCTGTTTTTTCTGAAATTGCTCCAGCGGAGTAAAATGTTTCTGGTAAATGTAATTTTCAGGTATCAAAAAGCTCCAGAGGAGCGAATGTTCTAACAGATTACTGAAAATAGTATTCACTAGTGTTCGGTTTTTACGAAAGAAATATTATAAATCTATTAACATTAGAAAACAAAAGGCATCTGTATAAATGAGTTAATTTTGTATCCTAGCATTTTTTTATATGAAAAACCCAATTTCAGTCTCATTATTAGAGCTCGCTATCATTACTCAGGATAGCAATGCCAAAGAAACATTTCAAAAAACAAAAGACATAGCGCAATTAGCAGATAATTTAGGATACAAGCGATTTTGGCTTGCAGAACACCATAATATGGCGCATGTTGCCAGTTCTGCTACAGTTGTCTTGATTGGTTATATTGCGAGTCAGACTCAAAACATTCGGGTAGGTTCCGGCGGAATCATGTTGCCCAATCATTCTCCTTTAATAGTAGCAGAGCAATTCGGAACTTTAGAAACACTTTATCCGGGTAGAATTGATTTAGGTCTAGGAAGAGCTCCCGGAACAGATCAGCCAACAGCCGAAGCCATTCGAAAGGACTTTTTTGAACAGGCGCAGCGGTTTCCGCAAAATGTAACAAAGCTTCAGGATTACTTCTCTACCGAAAATGCAACAGCAAAAGTAAGGGCATTTCCGGCAGAAGGAACAAATGTTCCCATCTGGATTTTAGGTTCAAGTATGGACAGTGCTGCTCTTGCTGCAGCCTATGGATTGCCATATGCATTCGCCGGGCATTTTGCTCCGCGACAAATGATACAGGCATTTGAGTTTTATCGCGAAAATTTTCAGCCGTCAGCTACTTTAGATAAGCCAAGAACCATGGCGTGTGTCAATATTGTTGCGGCAGATACAAACGAAGAAGCCGAAAGGTTGTCTACCAGTTTGTATCAGATGTTTTTGAATTTAATTCGAAACGATCGTAAAGGTTTGCAGCCTCCTGTAGACTCTCTCGATGCTATCATGAGCGAAGAAGAGCGCTTTCATGTCAACCAGATGACCGCCTGTACTTTTACCGGAGATAAGGAGCACTTGGCAACAGATCTTAAAAAGTTTATCAATTATGCTCAAATCGATGAGTTGATGGTGACCAGTCCTATATTCGATCATCAGGCCAAACTTAAAAGTATTCATATTACAAAAGAAGTTATCGATAGTTTAAATTAAATACCTACATATATAGTACCAACCCGACAGGTTTCCAAAACCTGTCGGGTTTATTTTTTGCTACCTTATAGTAGGAGTAATTTTTGTCCAACCGAGCGAAAATATAATAAGAGTGCTTTTGTCCGGCTGAGCGAAGTCGAAGCCATCAAGTTTGGATTTTGGTATTTGGAATTTGAAGTTAATGAGAAGCCCTCTCCCGCTATCCGCTACAATCTTTTGCTTTTTAAAGGAAAAAGCAAAAGGATTTCCACTTCTATCGGGGCTAGGGGATAGGTTTTCAAAAGAAAACAACCCAAAAAACAAAAACGCAGCGTCCTTTTAAACCCGACAGGTTTTCAAAACCTGTCGGGTTTGTTTTGCGAGACCAGTAAAATCGGGGCGTTTGGAAAGATGGGATTATCCTGAAAGAGATTCACTAAAGAAAAACCTTTCAAAACTAAAAATAGATTAAATTCTAAAAGGGGTGTTATCAGAGTGTTAACAAAAAGTTTTCAAAAACATCAAAAATACTTGTGTAAAAAGCTTGTAAAAGTGAATAAAGTGTCTACTTTTGCACCCGCAACAGCGACAGACGTTCACCGAAATACTGGCAAGAAAAGGAATCAAAACGAAAAGAAATTTTCAAATAAAAATTCAAAAAAGCTTGCGAGAATGGAAAACGGATATTACATTTGCACCCCGCAAAACACGGGAAGCTCATTGAAAGATTGGAAGGAGAAAGAAGTAAAGTTGAAAAGAAATTTTCTAAAAAAAACTTCAAAAAACTCTTGCCATTTAGAAATAAGTTTTCTACTTTTGCACCCGCTTTGAAACACAAGCCAAACACAAGAAGACACGTTCGTAGACATATTGAATTGACAGCCGTTTTAACAGAGATGTTAAAACAAAAGAATAAGAGTAATGGAATCGAGAGATTCGCAAAGAACCGATAGAGACGACATCGCAATATAATATAAAAATATACGATGAAGAGTTTGATCCTGGCTCAGGATGAACGCTAGCGGCAGGCTTAACACATGCAAGTCGAGGGGTATAGTTCTTCGGAACTAGAGACCGGCGCACGGGTGCGTAACGCGTATGCAATCTACCTTTTACAGAGGGATAGCCCAGAGAAATTTGGATTAATACCTCATAGCATAGCAATCTCGCATGAGATCACTATTAAAGTCACAACGGTAAAAGATGAGCATGCGTCCCATTAGCTAGTTGGTAAGGTAACGGCTTACCAAGGCTACGATGGGTAGGGGTCCTGAGAGGGAGATCCCCCACACTGGTACTGAGACACGGACCAGACTCCTACGGGAGGCAGCAGTGAGGAATATTGGACAATGGGCGCAAGCCTGATCCAGCCATGCCGCGTGCAGGATGACGGTCCTATGGATTGTAAACTGCTTTTATACGAGAAGAAACACTCCAACGTGTTGGAGCTTGACGGTATCGTAAGAATAAGGATCGGCTAACTCCGTGCCAGCAGCCGCGGTAATACGGAGGATCCAAGCGTTATCCGGAATCATTGGGTTTAAAGGGTCCGTAGGCGGTTTAGTAAGTCAGTGGTGAAAGCCCATCGCTCAACGGTGGAACGGCCATTGATACTGCTAAACTTGAATTATTAGGAAGTAACTAGAATATGTAGTGTAGCGGTGAAATGCTTAGAGATTACATGGAATACCAATTGCGAAGGCAGGTTACTACTAATGGATTGACGCTGATGGACGAAAGCGTGGGTAGCGAACAGGATTAGATACCCTGGTAGTCCACGCCGTAAACGATGGATACTAGCTGTTGGGAGCAATCTCAGTGGCTAAGCGAAAGTGATAAGTATCCCACCTGGGGAGTACGTTCGCAAGAATGAAACTCAAAGGAATTGACGGGGGCCCGCACAAGCGGTGGAGCATGTGGTTTAATTCGATGATACGCGAGGAACCTTACCAAGGCTTAAATGTAGATTGACCGGTTTGGAAACAGATCTTTCGCAAGACAATTTACAAGGTGCTGCATGGTTGTCGTCAGCTCGTGCCGTGAGGTGTCAGGTTAAGTCCTATAACGAGCGCAACCCCTGTTGTTAGTTGCCAGCGAGTCATGTCGGGAACTCTAACAAGACTGCCAGTGCAAACTGTGAGGAAGGTGGGGATGACGTCAAATCATCACGGCCCTTACGCCTTGGGCTACACACGTGCTACAATGGCCGGTACAGAGAGCAGCCACTGGGCGACCAGGAGCGAATCTATAAAACCGGTCACAGTTCGGATCGGAGTCTGCAACTCGACTCCGTGAAGCTGGAATCGCTAGTAATCGGATATCAGCCATGATCCGGTGAATACGTTCCCGGGCCTTGTACACACCGCCCGTCAAGCCATGGAAGCTGGGGGTGCCTGAAGTCGGTGACCGCAAGGAGCTGCCTAGGGTAAAACTGGTAACTAGGGCTAAGTCGTAACAAGGTAGCCGTACCGGAAGGTGCGGCTGGAACACCTCCTTTCTAGAGCCTTAAATGTTAGCAGTAATGCACGTTAAGGAAAAAAGATGTTTATTTAAAGGATCTGAATCGCTAAATTCAATTACTCTTGCTGTTAATTTAAAAAAAAATGAAAATTAAGTAAAACAGAGTCTCGTAGCTCAGCTGGTTAGAGTACTACACTGATAATGTAGGGGTCGGCAGTTCGAGTCTGCCCGGGACTACTTTTTTAGAATTGTTGATTGTTAATTATTAATTATTAATAAAAAACAACAACAATAACAACAAACTAAAAAAGACTGAAATACTTAAATAAGGAAATTCTAGAAGTTGGAATTCACCAAAGGAAATTAGAGAAGAATTAGAAATCTAAAATCTGAATTCTACAATCTAAGATTGAAAAATGGGGGATTAGCTCAGCTGGCTAGAGCGCCTGCCTTGCACGCAGGAGGTCAACGGTTCGACTCCGTTATTCTCCACAGATCCGAAAGGATAAAAGTTCATTGACATATTGAGATAAGAAAATAATAAAAAGTAGAAAGCGTTTTTTGTTATTTAATAACAAAAGACAAAAAAAAACGGTCATAATTAAATTTATGATTGGTACAATAAGCAAAATAAGGGCGTATGGGGGATGCCTAGGCTCTCAGAGGCGATGAAAGGCGTGATAAGCTGCGAAAAGCTACGGGGACGGGCACACACCGATTGATCCGTAGATACCTGAATGGGGCAACCCACTATGTTGAAGACATAGTACACCGATAGGTGGGCAAACCCGCTGAACTGAAACATCTAAGTAGGCGGAGGAGAAGAAAACAAAAGTGATTCCGTAAGTAGTGGCGAGCGAACGCGGATTAGCCCAAACCAATGATGTTACGGCATTGTTGGGGTTGTAGGACCACGACATTTTATGTACAAGGAACCGGAAGTTACTGGAAAGTGACGCCATAGAGGGTGATAGCCCCGTATGGGTAACGAGTATAATAGATAGTGGTATCCTGAGTAGGGCGGGGCACGTGAAACCCTGTCTGAATTTGGCGGGACCATCCGCTAAGGCTAAATACTCCTGAGAGACCGATAGTGAACCAGTACCGTGAGGGAAAGGTGAAAAGAACCGTGAATAACGGAGTGAAATAGATCCTGAAACCATACGCTTACAAGCGGTCGGAGCCCTTTCGTGGGGTGACGGCGTGCCTTTTGCATAATGAGCCTACGAGTTAACGTTGCTGGCAAGGTTAAGTGATTAAGTCACGGATCCGTAGCGAAAGCGAGTCTGAATAGGGCGCTTTAGTCAGTAGTGTTAGACGCGAAACCGTGTGATCTACCCATGGGCAGGTTGAAGCTGTGGTAACACACAGTGGAGGACCGAACCGGTTGACGTTGAAAAGTCTTCGGATGACCTGTGGGTAGGGGTGAAAGGCCAATCAAACTCGGAAATAGCTCGTACTCCCCGAAATGCATTTAGGTGCAGCGCTGAGCGTAAAGTTATATAGAGGTAGAGCTACTGATTGGATGCGGGGGCTTCACCGCCTACCAATTCCTGACAAACTCCGAATGCTATATAATGTTTCTCAGCAGTGAGGGCTTGGGTGCTAAGGTCCAAGTCCGAGAGGGAAAGAACCCAGACCATCAGCTAAGGTCCCCAAATATACGCTAAGTTGAAAGAACGAGGTTTGTCTGCCCAGACAGCTAGGATGTTGGCTTGGAAGCAGCCATTCATTTAAAGAGTGCGTAACAGCTCACTAGTCGAGCGGACGAGCATGGATAATAATCGGGCATAAGCGTATTACCGAAGCTATGGATTTACAAGCAATTGTAAGTGGTAGGGGAGCATTCTAACAGGGTTGAAGGTGTATCGTCAGGTATGCTGGACTGGTTAGAAAAGAAAATGTAGGCATAAGTAACGATAATGCGGGCGAGAAACCCGCACACCGAAAAACTAAGGTTTCCACAGCTATGCTAATCAGCTGTGGGTTAGTCTGGTCCTAAGGCGAACCCGAAAGGGACAGTCGATGGCCAACGGGTTAATATTCCCGTACTACTAATTACTGTGATGGGGTGACGGAGTGATGAAAGCGCCGCGAACTGACGGAATAGTTCGTTGAAGTACCTACCTATAAGATGCGCAGGCAAATCCACGCGTCTTGGGGAAATACGATAGTACTCGGAGTCTTCGGACAAAGAGATAGTGCGCCTAAGGGCTTCCAAGAAAAACCTCTAAACTTCAGGTAATTAGTACCAGTACCGTAAACCGACACAGGTAGTTGAGGAGAGAATCCTAAGGTGCTCGAGAGATTCATGGCTAAGGAATTAGGCAAAATAGACCTGTAACTTCGGGAGAAAGGTCGCCCCGAGCAATCGGGGCCGCAGTGAAGAGGTCCAGGCGACTGTTTATCAAAAACACAGGGCTCTGCAAAATCGTAAGATGAAGTATAGGGCCTGACACCTGCCCGGTGCTGGAAGGTTAAGAGGAGATGTTATCTTCGGAGAAGCATTGAATTGAAGCCCCAGTAAACGGCGGCCGTAACTATAACGGTCCTAAGGTAGCGAAATTCCTTGTCGGGTAAGTTCCGACCTGCACGAATGGTGTAACGATCTGGACACTGTCTCAGCCATGAGCTCGGTGAAATTGTAGTAACGGTGAAGATGCCGTTTACCCGCAGTGGGACGAAAAGACCCTGTGCACCTTTACTATAGCTTAGTATTGACCTTGGATAAATGATGTGTAGGATAGGTTGGAGACTGTGAAGTGGCGTCGCCAGGCGTTGTGGAGTCATTGTTGAAATACAACCCTTTGTTTATCTGAGGCCTAACCCCGTATTGCGGGGGACATTGCTTGGTGGGTAGTTTGACTGGGGTGGTCGCCTCCAAAAGAGTAACGGAGGCTTCTAAAGGTTCCCTCAGTACGCTTGGTAACCGTGCGTAGAGTGCAATGGCATAAGGGAGCTTGACTGAGAGACATACAGGTCGATCAGGTACGAAAGTAGAGCATAGTGATCCGGTGGTTCCGCATGGAAGGGCCATCGCTCAAAGGATAAAAGGTACGCCGGGGATAACAGGCTGATCTCCCCCAAGAGCTCATATCGACGGGGGGGTTTGGCACCTCGATGTCGGCTCGTCACATCCTGGGGCTGGAGAAGGTCCCAAGGGTTGGGCTGTTCGCCCATTAAAGTGGCACGCGAGCTGGGTTCAGAACGTCGTGAGACAGTTCGGTCTCTATCTACTGTGGGCGTTAGAAATTTGAGTGGATCTGATTCTAGTACGAGAGGACCGAATTGGACAAACCTCTAGTGTATCTGTTGTCCCGCCAGGGGCACCG
This sequence comes from Flavobacterium sp. N502536, assembly GCF_025947345.1. Lineage (NCBI taxonomy): Bacteria > Pseudomonadati > Bacteroidota > Flavobacteriia > Flavobacteriales > Flavobacteriaceae > Flavobacterium > Flavobacterium sp. N502536. The sequence continues at coordinate 2,985,338 of NZ_CP110011.1, forward strand.
CAGAGTAGCTACGTTTGGAAGGGATAAGCGCTGAAAGCATATAAGCGCGAAACCCACCACAAGATGAGATTTCTTTTAAGGATCGTGGAAGATGACCACGTTGATAGGCTATAGATGTAAAGGCAGTAATGTCATAGTCGAGTAGTACTAATAATCCGTAAGCTTATGTACACCCTTTTCCTCCGGGGCAACCCGGAGGAAGAAACTTTCTAAACAATTTATGTTTCTTTATCTCAGTATGTTAAAATATTATTTTAATTATCAATTGTGAATTATCAATTATTAATTAAAAAAAATTGCCCAAAGCAATTATAACTTCTTAAGGTGGTTATTGCGGCGGGGCTCACCTCTTCCCATCCCGAACAGAGTAGTTAAGCCCGCCTGCGCAGATGGTACTGCAGTTATGTGGGAGAGTATGTCGTCGCCTTTCTTTTTAAAAACCCTGTTTCGAATAGAAACAGGGTTTTTTGTTTTATAATGGTTTTTGAGTGCTAAAGACCTTTGCGTGCTTCGCGTAAAGCTTTGCGAACCTTGCGGTTAAAAAACTGATCGCGGATGGTGGTGATTCGCTGCGCGAAAACGCGGATTAGAACGGATTTTTTTCTGTTTGTTCTTTATTTTATATCCTTGGCTGATCTACTGTTTTAAAATAGACCGCGAATTGTACTGATTCGCTGCGCGAAAACGCGGATTAAAGCGGATTTTTTTGTGCTGTAGCATTTGGTGCTTTTTGCTAATTTTTTTTTAATGAAAATGTCTTTAAAACATTTTCCAGACTATCAGTGCAAATAATGTCTCCACCATGATCAAATACTTTTTTATAACTTGCTCCCCTTTTTTTTGAATATTCAAGGTCAACACCTCCCTGAGCACTAAATGAAACCATTATTCCCATAGAGTGTATTTGATCATAGAATGTTTTTTCTTTTAACTCATTTGGAGTTAAAGCAATAAGATTTTCAAAAGGCAATCCTGAGTGCTTTATAGTCTCGATATCATCCAAGCTATTAAACCCCAAAGCCAGCATTAATTTAGGATACATTTTGTTTAGTATTATTGCATCATTAAGAGTATAGCAAATAATAATAACATTATCTAATGTTTTTGATTTAACTACCTCTCTCATTAATATTTCGGGGTCAGTCCCTTTTTTCATATCAAGAGCAACAATCATCTTCTTTTTCTTTACAAACTGAAGGATTTTAGATAAAGTGGGAATATGCTCTCCTTTGAGAATTCTTCCGTAAATATCTTTGAGCTCAAAATTATTGAGTTCCTTAAAAGTAAAGTCAGTTAAATTTCCTTTTCCTGTTGTTGTTCGTTCTAAAGTCGCATCATGTAGCATTACTAAAACATGGTCTTTAGTCATGCGCACATCCATTTCCTGTACGATGCATGGAGCTATTTTTTGAGTATACTCTAATGTTTTAAAACCATTATCAGCATAACCTGATATAGGAGCCATTCTATGCCCCATAATTATGGGATAAGTTTTACCGGGTTTCCATTTAAAATAATCCTGAAGGGACTGTTTTTTTTTTCTGCAGCTGTCAGTATAAAAGTTAGAAGCACTGAATAAAAATAATGAGCTGCAAAGAAGTAAGAATGAATAAAAAAAATGTTTCATATTTTAAAATTTAAGAGAACTAATTCCATATTACAATTAGTTCTCTAGTTTGAACCTTTTAGTTAAATGAATATCTTACACCTACCTGTATTCTATAACGTGAATTCAATCCATTATCCTGAATAAACTCTCCTCTTTGTAACAAAGCCGGATTTACCTGAAATGTTGTGGCGCTAAGAGCTGTGATTGGGGTCGTATTTGCAATTGTGTTATATACTCCCCAATTTTTATTGATTAAATTGGTGAAATTTATAATATCAACCGTTACCTGTAAGGTGTTTTTATTTTTAAGTAGTAATCCGCTAAAATCTTGTGAGAATTTTATGTCGGCCTGATAATACCAGGGTAACATGATACCATTCCTTTCGGCAAACTGACCTCTTCTGTTTTTTAAATACTTTGAATTCGAGATAAATCTGTCTAAAGCATCCCATTGTTGTTCAACTGTTGCTGTACTCGAAGCTACCAGATTAATTTGTGATTGATTTTGTGGTACAAAAATTAAGTCATTTGCATTCGACCCATCCTGATTTACATTTCCTGTTCCTCCATAAGCATAAGTTCCTCTTCCTTGTTGCGCTCCCTCAAAGAAAATACCAATACTTGAAGCCATTTTATCCTTAGCATAAGAAATTCTATAATTTAGACTTCCCACTATTCTGTGACGAAGGTCATAATCTGAGTAATTCTTTACGGGTACATTGGGATTTCCGACCACCTGAATAGCATTAAATGCTCCCGACGCTATAGTACTTCTAAGGGGGTATACGTCTTTTGACTCTCCATAAGTATAAGACAATGAGACTGCAAAATCTTTACTAAATTGTTTGCTAATAGACTCTGTTAGAAAGAATTGACTCCCTTTGCTTATATTGTCTAAAACATATGCACCGGTAATATTAGGATTGATGCGGGCTGATGTATATTTCAGTCTTCCATCCGGACTTGTAGTACTTGTATTATAATTTAAGTTTGCATTTCTATAATAAGGAGCATTAATATCGCTGCTGTAAACTGCTTCAATAGATGCGATTATATTTCCCGGAAGTTTAGCATCAAGTCCTAAGGTGCTGCGGAAAGTTTGCGGCAGTTTAAAGTTGGGGGCAATGAAATTTAATTCATAATTGGCGGCCATTTTCCCATCAGTTGGAATATAAGCTCTTGGATCGGGATTAAATGGGTAGGCTGCAGCTTGAGCAGCTGTTGGTGCATTAATTGCTCCCTCGTTGAGACCATTTATAAAACCTGTTTTAATATATACATATGGGATGTTACCTGAAAAGATTCCTGAACCTCCCCTAAGTTGTAGTGTTCTATCTCCTTTTATATCCCAGTTAAAACCAACCCTTGGCGAAATCAAAACAGTTGTACGCGGAGTATTTGTTGTATTGTATTTTTCCAATTCACCTTTAGCATTTTGAAAATTGTAACCAGGAACGGCAGGATTATTTTGAGGGTTGGTCAAAAAAGCAGTAACATCTGCTCTTACTCCTGCTGTTATTTTTAATTTTTCAGTTGGAAAAAACTCATCTTGCATATAAACTCCAAACTGAACAAATTTCGCTTTATCTAAGGTTACAGTACGACCAGGCTGCAACGTATATCCTAATGAATATGCAGTTGGCAATCCTGAACCAGAACTTACCCCCAAAGGTGTTATCGTCCCAATAGGGGCACTATTATAAAAACTAGGTAATGAATTAAAGATAAATGTACCTTGCGGGTTAAAAGTAAATTCATTCAGAAGATCGATTAGCTGGTAACTTATTCCTGTTGAAATTTTATGTTTTCCAAGATTTATAGTGACATCATTTTGTATCTGAAATATTTTCTGATCTACCCGATTGCCACGTGCAGCGTTGTTGGTACCAAATGTATAAGTGTTACCGTTGTCATTAATAATTACCTGTGGAAACAAACTACCAAAATACTTTCTATAATCAGGTAAAGAAGTGTATGATGCAAAAAAACGGTTGCTTACCTTATTACTCAGAGTGCTACTCAATTCAGCAGTAAGTGAATAAATGTCATTATTTCTGGAAGCTCCGTTATTGTTAAAACCAAAACTATTTAAAGCATTCGGTACTCCGGAATCAGCAGAAGCTTTCAATTGATTGTAACGAATATTCATTTTATGTTTGTCGCTAATATTCCAGTCTAATTTTACCAAAAACTTTTTGTTTTCTGTGTACAGGTTATAATTTTGGTAGCTACCTGCATTATAACCATAAGTCGAATTAAGGTAGTTCCCCAGAGCATCTAAATCAGCAGCTTTAATAGTAGCGATATTCCCTCCTGATAAACCTGGTTCTGCTGCCTTAAAAACTGTTCCCGGTCGGGAGCTTTTGGTTTGTTCATAGTTGGCAAAGAAAAATAATTTGTCTTTAATAATAGGGCCGCCTAATCTAAAACCAAAAGTATTCTCTTCAAATTTGGCATTGGTAATTTTGGCATTTTTTACTTTATCTCCTACCATACCCTGATTACGGAAATAATTGTAGACAGAACCTCTAAATTCATTGTCCCCGCTTCTGGTTACGGCATTCACACTGGCGCCCGTGAAACCGCCAATTTTTACATTATAAGGAGACAATTCTACAGAAATCTGATCGATTGCATCTAAGCTTATTGGCTGAGCATTTGCATTACCTCCAGGCAATCCGCCAATTGCTTCCGATCCAAGGCCAAAAGCATTATTAAAAGCTGCACCGTCCACAGAAACATTATTACTTTTACCTCCTTTGCCTAACATCCCTTGTGCTCCTGCCTGTGGGACTAAACGTGTAAAGTCGCTCATACTTCTTGAAATACTAGGCAAAGCATCTAAAGTTGATCTGTCTATTGAAATACCGGAGCCATTTTTATTGCTCGTCATAATTTTATTCCCCTTTTTGCCTTTAACGACTACCTCCTGCAGCTGTGCCGTTTCGTCTTTTAGAACAAGATCTAGGGAAAGGTTTTCTCCCAAAACAACCATGACATCATCAACTATTTCGGGAGTAAACCCGGTATAGCTAACTGTAATTTTGTATGGCCCGCCAACCTTTACGTTTGGCAGATCAAATCTCCCGTCGCTTTTCGTATTGGCAGAATATTTTGCATTAGTCAGCTGATGGACAACGAGTATTGTCGCTCCCAATAAACTAGATGACTTGGAATCGGTTACTTTTCCCGAAATACTTCCTGTGGTTAATCCTTGGGCAAAAATACCTTTTGAGAAGACTACTGTCACAAAAAAGGTGAATAAGAATCTTTTTTTCATAATAAAATTTGGTTATTTAAGTTTTGTATTACATATTAATTGCCTTAAAATGTAGTATATACTCATAACCAATTTATAAATGATAAAAAAAATTAGATGGCTGCTTTCCAACTGAGATAATTAAGTAGCTGAATTTTGTGCAATAAATTATTTGGGAAAAAGATATTTTATACGAAACTGTAATTGCCAAACTAATAATAAAGAAGTGTCCGGAATATATTCTTTGGGTAAATTGTCGGGATATGTCTCAAAACTATTGTACCTAACCGCTTGAATTGGGTTTGTATTGGCGAGGGAATGGGGCTTGATAAGATTTATGCAGTCTGAAGTAAATTGAAAAACAGGTATGCTCTTCAACTTAAATTCATGTAGGATTGTATCATTTATCTGAAGATTAAAAGACAACGGACTACTATTTCGCTCTGTACATCTCTCTTTTTATTTTTTAATTTGTATTGAAGTCTAGTAAGTTAGGGTAAGAATAGATAATAATCTATATTTTCATCGAATGAAATTAAAATTTGACGTTGTAGTGTGCGCTGAGTTGATAAAAAAATCTTCTATAACGGGCTATTAAATTCAATTGTATTTTTGAAAATAGTTTTATGTACTGCAAAATTATTTTTATCATAAATCGCTTCATATCCCGCCAATAGAATAATTTTTTTTCGAAAATTATTTTTTTCATGTATCGATATACTTCCTTCTTCTACATTTACCCTTATAGTCCGAAGATTGTTCTTTTTTAAAATTGTATTGATTTTAAAAATAGTCCCAATGTCTTTGATAACAAGATTTTCTATTGTTACAATAAAAGGCTTTTTAGTATTATGAACAACTGTAAATAATGCGTCTCCTTTAAGGTTGACTTCTCTTTTTGAATTGTTTTTTAAAGATTTTAGATAGCTTATTTGAGAATTCTCTAACAATATAACTTTAGAATTATCAGGTAAAACCAATGCTTTATTTTCGCCTTCGAAAGTCTTAATTACAATTAAATCACTTCGATCTGTATATTGATTCATCCAAAAAATGCCAAAAGCTATCACTACAATAGCAGCGGTATAAAGTAAATTGCGATTAAAATTATTTGCAGTAAAAGGTTTTGGTTCTTTAGAAGGAAAAAGTTTTGTTTTTAACTTTTCATAAATTTTGTTTGAATTAGGGTTACTATAAAGAGTTGTTTCATCATCCCAATATTCATTAAATTTGTTCTTGTCGTTTAAATTATCCTTTTTATCAATTTGTGACATATTAATTGTTTGTCATGATTAGTTACTTTAATTTGTTACATTAGAAAAATAACCTAAAAATACTCATAATTATACTTTGAATAAAAAATCTTCATAGTTTAAAATAGGAGTCCTAATTTAATCAAAACATTTTTAATCTTCTTTTTTGCTCTGAATATTTGATTTTCGACAGTTCTTTTTGAAAGCTCCAATTCCTTGCAAATTTCTTCCGGAGTCATTCCTTTTTTATAATTCATTAAAAAAGTAATTCGTTGTTGATTTGGAAGATTTTCAATCGTTTCTTCTATAAATTTATTTGTTTCCAAAAACGAAATGTCATCTTGTGTTTTATTGTCTGTCGGCAAAGAGTAGGCTTCTAGATCCTTAGACTTGTAATAATGTTTATTTTCTTTTATTTTTTTCAAAATAATTCTTTTGGCAATTGTATACAATAAACCATTAATGGAAAGATCCTCTTTAATAGAATCTCTTTGTTTCCATAATTGTAAAAAACATTCCTGAATTACATCTTCAGCCTCTTCGTTAGTCATTCCCATCCTTTTTGAAACAGTATAAATTTTCAAATGAAAAGAATCAAATAACATTCTAAATGCCTCCTCCGAACCTTCTTTAATTCCTGGTATAAATCGATCGTTATTATAATTTCTGCTCATAAAAATAAATTAATTGTGTTTTAAAGTGATCGCCAGAACATTTAAAAATCAAGAATGAAGTAATTTTAAATCGGGCTCAAGAGACTTATAAACCTGAGAAGAAATTTTAGTTTTGGTATGAAAAATTCCTTCTATCCCAAATGCTTCACTAATTAAAGTCTTTTTGCGGGCTATCGTCGCTGTATATTACATCAACTACCCAATTATAATCGCCTGATGTTCCTGCCAGAAAACTTGCCTCCGGCATTTCCGCAATTTTTTTGCTACTTCATCTTTCAATGTTGCGGGTCTAGTACCTACTTACTATATATACATATGTTCTAAAAACTGACCATATCAGAATCCACACGACCAATAATATGAATGATTTTACTTTTTGATAATGGGGTCAATCTTGTTCTGATTGTACCTATTTAGACGCTACAGGGTGTGTTTGCAATAATTTTAAAAGGAGGTTTTTACATTTTTTTTTGGAGATATTCCAGAATAGCGACACCCGGAATAGCAAAAGCAATTTGATCTAGAGAAATATCTGGTTTAATTGTAAATCTTTTTTTCTTCTGTGTGAGTATATTTTAAACATAAATGCAATAGATAGTAAACTGCAATTATTTTTTTCGAAAGTCAAATATAAACAAAATATATTATTGAAGCCTTATTCTTACAAAAAAAATAAAATTTAAAAATAGAAAACTCATGTTAAAATATGAAAACCATGAAATACAAATACGTTCTGAACTTTATAAAAAGGTTCTTTTATGGAGGTCCCTTCTGAAAAATCTATAGTAATTGTATGATGTTACATTACTTGGTAATATTGAGTACAACTGCGAAATACGATGTAGAAGGAAACAGTGGCTTTGTTGAAAAGCAGATTTTTTTTTAATTATTACACTATAGTTATTATGAGAAACTCAAAAAACAAAAAAATGAAAGTTCTTTTCAGGTTATTAGAAATCCCAATGTTAAGTACGGTATTGATTCTGCTGATGTCATTAGATTTGGCGGGACAGACAATTGTAGGGTCACGAGTTTTTACTTCTCCTGAACCAGGTATAAACGGAGCCACTATTAGCGATATGGTAACGATAGACAGAGATTCGTTGTTTGGTTTGAAACAGAATGTGTCAGGGATTATAGCCACAATGAATGCTCCAACCGGGAAAGTAACAGTTACTGCTAACAGCTATAATTTGGATGGTACTAATCGCGTGCTGTGGAGATGTACTTCTACTCAAACAAGTACGGTGTATTCTGGTCAACAGGATTTTTTTGTTCCTCCAGGATATGGTTTTGGACAGGTAGGCAGTATGCAATCAAAAATATTAGGAATGAACGATTTTGCTAATAGTTATACACCACCAGGTATTATGCCATTAAAAGAAATTATTCTGGTAACTGTCGAAGTATCGATTACGGATGCCACCTTTGTTAAAGCTTATATTCCCGGTATTGGAGAGTATACATTGGATTTCCCCTGGACCCATGCCTGTTTTGGCAAAACTACAGTGGAATGTCAGGCACTGAGAGAATTTAGAAATGGCGATATGAGCAAAGTTATAGTTACGGCACACAGAGGATATTGGGGGTATGGAAATATTGCAGAGGGAGGGATGCAGTCTCTTTTAAATGCCTATCAAAACAATTATCTTTTTGTAGAACTCGACATTATGCAGTCAAAAGATAAAAATGCCATATTGCTTCACGATCAGGAAGTGAACCGAATGACCAATCTTCCGCCTACACCCGATAATGATGAACAGGCTTGGATTAGAAATTTAAATTTTAATAGTACGACAATGAATATCCCAAAGCGCGGAGGTGGTTCGTATCCAAGTTATCCGGAACTGAAAACGGGCTTTTTAGTAGACAGAAGAGGTGAAGTAACGCTCGATCCACTGAATGAACTATCTGTCGCTATGGATTATTTGGTAGATAAGTCTATACTGATACAGCTGGATATTAAAGATAAATATAAAGAAGATTATTTGCTGACAACCTATTTATGTTTGAAAGAGGCGAAAGACAAAGGAGTTTTGCATAAAATGATGTTCAAACCGGGTTCTGCAGCTCCTGTGTCGCGGCAGGAAATACAGGATTACCTGACCCATCCTGATGTAAATCACCCGGAGAACCTTTGGAGTGAATTTGCATATCAAACTTCTTCGGTGGTAATCATACTTCCTACCGATGTAGACAGTCCTTTTGGAGACTCCTATATTGTAGATTCGGTAACTGGTACAATAATTTGGGATCATCTTAAAATACGATTAGATGACTGGATGCAGCTTCCCAGCGTGGTAAGTTTTGAAGTGATATTTAAATGTGAAGAGACGGATCCTCTGCTAACTGCAGGGATACCTGCTCAGGGAAGTATTTATAATGGTCGTTCAATTGCTAAATATATGAAAGACAATAGTTATCGTACCGGAATAAACTGGGAGATACCCTGTGATTGTAGGGGAACATCTAACGGACGGGGTAAGTGGTTCGACAAAAATCAAAAGGTAGAAAAACCGTATCTGACGTATAGCCCTAATTGTTATGATTTAAGATCAAATCCCGAATGGTTGATGAATCCACCAGGATATTCCGAAGATATAAAACCAGGTTCAATAGTCACAGACAGGCCAGATGTCTTTGTAAACATGCTTAAGATGACCAACAGTTTAAACCCTGTAACCTTTAGACAGTAATATTGTGAATTTTAAAAAAAAAGAGAGATGAACCTAATAAATAAAAAAATCGAATTACGAAAACTTCGAAATCTTAGTGATTTATTTCTGGTCTGTATTTTATGGTTTGGGATAGTATTTTTAACTAAGATATATGCCCAGACTCAGGTAATCTCATCAACAGCTACGCCAGATTTTATTATAACCAATGATCCTTCCTTCCCCGGAATTTCGGAATATGGATATTATATTATTCCGGAGCTTGCCGATAAAACAAATTTAGTACAGGGTTTCAAAGCGGAAGTCACTTTTGACGATCTTTTTTTTAATATAACTCCGGGAAGTATTAATGAACTATTTGGGATTGGTTTGTACGATGGTACAAAATTAACCCATCTGATTAATGTTAAGGTTAAAGACGAACAGCTACTGATTTACAGAGCCTTCAAAGGTATCAATCAAGATTTAGCGCTTACTCCCTCCTGGAATCAACATATGATTAGCTATGATCGTGCTTTAAACTTGACTTTTAGACTAAGTATTGATTCATTCTCTATGAAAATATATGTGTACAATCCTCAGAAATATGATCCCACAATGCAAACTTGCGAACTTTTGTTTTGGGGTATGATGGCCTCTTATACAAAAGAACTGATCATGACCAATACGGGTAAACCGGTGTTGATTTTACCGTACAATAGAGAATATTTTGAAGAAGCAACATTTACGAAAACCGGACCGATCAACACTTCGCCACCGGATGCCAATGCTGTAACAGGTGGACCAGTTCCTAATAATTAAAAACAATTAATCTTCTTAATGCACAAACAATTTCGAATTGACAATAATAAATTGCCATTCAACATAGCTAATTTTTTAACCAAATAAAATTAAAATCTTATGGAAATAAAAGTAAACAACTTGGAAAACTGCCAAAGTGTTCTGATGAAAATGATAATCACTATTATTTTGATTTTTGTTATGCATACCTCGTCTAGGGCGCAAGGAGAAATTTTAGAAGGAACAGGTATCATACTCAGAGAAAATTCGGCTGTTGGGGCTGCTGGCATATTATTTGGAGACGAAGCGAACAATAATTTTGATCTTCGAGTTGATAAAGACAGCTTTAGATTGAATAACTTGATAGGACCGGGTCCAACCGACGTTTTTCATATTGACTCTTTTTCAAATCTTGGATTAGGATTAAGTTCTACTGCTAAACCTCAAGCTAAGATTCATGTCTTTGGGAAAGGAAGATTTGAATTTTTTGATAAAAGTACGCCACTACCACATAGCTCAATATTTTTCGACATTAATACAAATAAATCTGGTACTAATGCCTGGATAGGAACGTCATCAAATCATGGCTTATTTATTGGTACTAATAATACCGCTAGTAATATGTATTTGGATACTTTAGATAATGTATTTGTTGGAGACTTTGACTCCTATTCCTTTCCGGAAGCCGAAAAAAAGTATGACCTTTTTGTTAATAAAGGAGTATTGAGTGCCGATTATGCAATGGCACCGGTTAACAACTGGTCAGATCATGTTTTTAGTAACAAGTATCCGCTTGCGAAATTATCAGAAGTTGAAGCCTTTATCAACAAATTCCATCATCTGCCCAATATTCCCTCGGAAGCAGAAGTGAAAGCAAACGGTTACAGCGTACATGAAATGACGACCAAGCTGCTGGAAAAAGTGGAAGAACTTACCTTGTATATTATTAGGCAGCAAAAGGAAATAGAAGAACTGAAAAGTCTTGTGCCAAAAACGAAGAAATAGAATTAAGAAAACATGGACACCCAACGGGTAAAGCAGACTATAACGAATGTTTTAGGTTGAATAGGGGTGCACAGGTATAATAATAGTAGTATTTTTTTTGCGTGATACTTTTTAAAAATAAAATATTAGATAAATGAAAAATAAATTATTCATAGTGTTAATTAGCTTGTTTTGTTTATTGCCTTTTAGAGGACACAGTAAATATCTGACACCTTCTTGTAGTAAAGATTCAATAGTTGATTCCAGTTTAGCGATCTCGATCACTACTACATCGCCCATTTGCAATTACGATACCGGAACAATTTCGTTTACGCCCAATCGCCCAATTCCGCCAAACGTAATCTACGATGTAATGTATCAAGGTGTTCTTACAAGTGTGAAAATCCCTTCTTCAAACGGAATTGTTGTTTTCACAAACCTTGCTGCCGGGACTTATATAGTTGGTTATCGTGATAGTGATCCAGCTTCAGGTTTTAATTTTTCTCCCCTTGCAAATTATACAATAGTGATAAAAGCCGGTAGTGCTGAAGTAAAACCAACAGGAGTGACAGCGCAGGCATTTAGTAAGTCTGTTAATGCTACTGTAGCCAGTTTAGTAACCAACCAAAAAGGTGTTATCTGGTATGATGCTGCTACCGGTGGGAAAGTAATACCTTCATCGACTGTCTTAACCAATGGTACTACTTATTACGGATCTTTAAAAGAGGGTATTTGTGAAAGTTCAACACGATTAGCCGTAATCGTTGAGATCAAAGATTTTAAAACACAAGAAAGAAGTAATAGAATACAGAAAGTTTTGGCTTCGAAGTTTTCAGATTATTTTACTCTTTATCCAAATCCGGTCTCGAATATTTTGAGTGTTAATACAATTCAAGATGTAGAAATACGATCGTTGGCTATTTACGATATTTTGGGACAGTCGGTTATTGAGGTTCTTAATGCGAAATCAGTTACTAATATCGATGTTTCAAAACTTACAAGTGGGAACTATTTTATTAAAGTACAATCAAATAAAGGAAATTCAAGTATGCAATTTATCAAATATTGAGAATATTCTTTAAAAGAGAGCGAGGAGCAGTTTCAATACAAAATTTGAAACATTTTTTCTCTAGGGTAGTTAATAAAATGGAATCCAACCACCCCCAGAACATTCTGATGGTAATTGGAATGTTCTAGGCTAGCTGAGCTAATCTCCATTTTTAACTAACTCTTGAACCTTACCTATCTTATCATCTTATCTGTAGTTGTTAGATCTAAAGCGTGCTTTAGATGGCAATTTTCTTAAGATCGATGGATTTTAAATAATCCTCCGTAATTTCTATCACGCGATAGATTTAGCGGACAGCCCGACCCGGAGGGGAACGCCCTGAGAAAAATTATACCGTAAAACGACACTTAGTTTGGTATTATGTGACTAGAATTTTTGGGTGTTAACATCGTTTATAAATTGAATGACTCCATTCATAAAGACTTTTTGATCGTCCCACATGGCGAGATGACTTCCGTTTGGGCAATATAAATAACGTCCTTTTTTGACCAGTTTACTTTGTTCTTCCATTGCTTTTGGATCCATAGTGTCGTATTTTGCCCCAATCATTAAGGTGGGAATTGTAATTTCATGCAAACGATTTTTGATATCCCACTTGGCTAAACGACCACTTATTCCAAATTCACTTGGGCCCTGCATCAATGTGTAGATTTCATTATTGATGTGTTTGCTGGCACGATTTAGTCCGTCTGGCCATTCTTTTAGTCTGCATAAATGTTTTTGATAAAAATTTGGAAGGAGTAATTCCATATATTGGGGATTACTAAAATCTTTTTTGGCTTCGAGGGCTCTAATTTCGGCTAAGATTTCTGGTTTCATTTGTTTTGAAAGTACTTCGTCGGCATACTTTCCGTAGTCGGGGGCACTGGCCATCATGTTTGAAACCAATAGACCTTTCATGTTTTGTTGGTATTTTAAAGCATATTCCATTGCCAGAATTCCGCCCCATGAATTTCCAAGCACATAAAAATTGCTATTGTCGGCTCCGATCGCTTTGCGAACTTGTTCTACTTCTTCTACAAAGCGTTTTGTAGTCCATAAACTGCTGTCTTTTGGCTGATCGCTATAGTAGGAGCCTAATTGATCGTATTCGTAAAATTCGAAGCCCTCACGTTGAAAAAAGGTCTCGAAACATTCCATATATTCGTGGGTCATAGCGGGACCTCCGTGCAGTAATAGTATTTTTATTTTCGGATTGTTTCCAAAACGTTTTGTCCAGACTTTAAATTCTCCAACCGGCGTTTTTATCGGAATCATTCGAACTCCTGCAGATTCAATATCGGAGTTCTGATTGTAGGTAAAGTAACTGGATAATGTATTGGTTTTTGACTCATTTTTACAAGACAACAGCAGCAAAAGACTAAGGAGGGCAATACTATAACGCATAGTTTTGTTATTAGTGGGTTAGAAAATTAAAAATACGAATTTATTTTTGATTGCTGTTAAAGGGTTTATTATGAGGAGAGTATTTCTGGTTGTGGAATTCCTGCGCAGAAATTTTCGCATTTGATTTGGGTTTTAGGAAGCTAATTTGGAGGTTTTCTCCTGGTAAAATAGTTTATATTTACACATTGTTTTAAAGTAATGCGCAAAAAGCACATTTCAAGTTTGGATATTATACAACAGTAAATAATTGAGGATAAAATCCGTTTCTTTTTATCAATATGAATATACTTACACTGCCTGATGAGTTAAATTTTGAAGGATCAAATCTAATCGAGGTTTATGACTACAATAGCTCTAAAAAGGTTTCGAAACAGCAAATTATTCTGAGTCAGCATGCATTTAGTTTTTTAATGGAAGGAACAAAGGAAGTTGTTTTTGATAATTCGGCTGTGTCGATAGATGCTTCGAAGTTTCTTATGATGCAATCAGGGCCTTGTTTAATGACCGAAAAACTTTCGGATGTTTCTAACTACAGAAGTATTGTTTTATTTTTTTCAAATGAATTGGTTTTGCGATTTATGAGAAAAATGGAGTGGAGTAAAGCGGAAGTAAAAGAATCTAAATCTGTTTATGCTTTTGAATATGATGCATTTCTTAAACGATTTGTAAGTAGTTTAGTGGATATTTCGAAGCTGTCGATAGTGGTTAAAAGTAAATTATTGGAAGTAAAGTTGGAAGAATTACTGCTTTATCTGACGGAGATGCATGGTACCGCATTTCTGTCTTCTTTAACAGCTAACCGTAATGATTCTTCGCAAAAATTTGTTCAGATTATTGAAAGTAGTCATCTGAGTAAATTGTCTTTAAAGGAACTGGCCTTTTTGTGTAATATGAGTGTTTCGACATTTAAACGAGAATTTGAAAAACACTATTCGGAATCACCCATAAAATGGTTTCAAAACAAAAGACTGGAATTTGCCAATTATCTACTTCATAAAGAGCAGAAAAGCCCTTCAGAGGTTTATTTTGAAGTGGGTTACGAAAGTTTATCGAGTTTTACTCAGGCCTATAAATCAAAGTATGGTGTGACGCCGAAACAGGGACAGCTAAAATGAGCTTTTAGCTATAGTTTTTGAGCCTTTAACTTAATTTCTTTTTTGCCTTCACTATTAAATTTGCTTCAAATTCTAAACCACAGAAAAAATGAAAAAAGTAAATGTAATTTTGATAATGTCTCTAATTTTCACAACGACAATTTTTGGACAAAAGACTTTTACGCTCAGCAGTAAAGATTTGGGAGGTGAGGCGACTAAAAAACAGGAGTTTAAGGGATTTGGTTGTACCGGAGAGAATCAGTCTCCTGAATTGTCCTGGAAAAATGCTCCGGCCGGAACAAAAAGTTTTGCCGTGACGATGTACGATCCCGATGCACCTACCGGAAGCGGATTTTGGCACTGGGTTGTATTTGATATTCCTTCGGATGTAAATGAACTGCTGCCTAATGCAGGTAACAAAGATAAATTTGCAATAAAAGGTGCCATCCAAAGCATCACCGATTACGGAATTAAAGGGTTTGGTGGACCTTGCCCGCCAGAGGGGCATGGATTTCATCAATACATTATCACTGTTTACGCTCTTAAAACCGACAAATTGGGACTTGATGAGAATACAAACCCGGCTATTGTAGGGTTTAATCTGTGGAATCAGACGTTGGCTAAAGCCAGTATTATAGCTTATTACAAAAGATAAATACGAATTAATATTTCGAAAAAAAGCAGTATGTTTTGAGTATCCTGCTTTTTTTATCGGGTATCGGTTTCTTTGTTAGTGATATTTCGCCCACTTTGAATTGATTTGCAGAACGGTATTTTTTGTATGGGAAAACTCTAGAATGCTCATCAAGTTTCATAAGAACTCTTGCAGAATAATGTGGAGAAAATAAAGTGTTCCAAAACTAAAGCCCAGCTGATACTTTGTCGAAGCTCTTTGCGGGTGCAAAGTCAGAGACATTTGCGCAGCTTTTCAGTTGAACTCTTCGGAGAGCGGGGCATGTACCTTTAAAATTAGCGCTTTTAGAACATTTAACATTGTGATAAAACCAAAAGCCACTTCCTAAGAAGTGGCTTTTTTGATTTTGGGTAATCCGAAGGTTATTTTATTATTTAAGCGATTTTATACGAATCTCAGATTATCTGTAAGTATTATCTGCAATATTGCTAACCATCAACATATCTTTTTACATTATCCACATTTAGCTAGTTTAAGACTTAATTCTGACATAGATAAGCTTTTCGTAAATTTATTGTTATTATGGAATTTTTTCTTCAATAAATCCCATTTATTTTTTTCAATTCCAAATGCATTGTTATTGAAATCTAACAAATCATTTTCATCCATATAAAAAGTTGCAAGAATTTTTGAAAAATAATTTAAACAGTCTTTTTTAAACTTTATATTAACATTCTTTCTTAAAAATATTTCATCTAATAAATCTATTTCAAGATATTTATAAGTAAAACCAATCAATGAATAAAAAGAAAAAGAATTTGTAAAATTTTCTATCAGCAACGATAAATCATCATATTCAATTTTTTCCCATAATTCAGGTAAACAAATAAATAATTGTACTGTATAGGTTGTACTATTATTCTCCAAATTATAAAATATAAACTCTAATTTGTCAGCTTTTAGTATTTTTTCCAAATAATGATGCTCTTCAATAAAAAATCTGTCAATTGGAAAATAATGTTCAACACTTTTTAAAGAATGAGATGATAGTTGATTAGCTAAATCTTTAGTTTTTTCTTCTACAATAATTTTTTTATAGGTCTTATTCATATGTTTTAAGTTTTGTTTTGAGACATTAACCGCTGTACAAGTGTCTCTAACTTTTCGCCAATTTACAAATATGCAATTTAAAACGAATAAGTCGCAAAGCCTCTGACTTTAAAACTAAAATGCTAGATGCATTTCCTGAAAAGGAATAATTAAAACAATATTAAGAAATAACAGTAAAAAGTGGGGGACTTTTATCAGCGTTATAATTTCTAAGAAATAAAAAAAGCGCAAAGTCAGAGACATTTGCGCAGCTTTTTATGAGAACTCTTCGCAGAACGGATGTTTTGAGTGTTCTGCTTTTTTATGTATTGTATTCATTAATGATTAAGTCGTTGTAATAGCTGTTAGCGATAATGTTAGTGGAATTTGCAAGATCGGTACATAACTGTCGGTTACCGAATAAGCAGTCAGCATGAAGGTATAGGCTCCGGCATTAGTTTGCGGATTATTGCTTTCTATCCAGTTGTTTATTCCTCCGGTTATCATATCGGCCATACCTTTTCCGTGATCCGCGACTGTCAGTTCAGTAGGAGTAACGAGTAGTACAGGTACATCTATAGGGAAAGTTGTTCCCGGAATGACATAACTATAATCGCATTGCATTTTTATCGTAAAGCCGGTAATCGCAGGATCTATCTTCTCCGTTAAGGCATCAAACAAGGCCAGTAGCTGTACATTGAGTGTGCGGGTTGGCTGTAACGGATAAGTAGCGGTTGCAATTGTGTTAATGTCTATAGGGGTATCCGCATTTAATAATGGAATCAGTTTGTTATAGAACATTATCTGCGGCGTTTGATAGATAAATGACTTATTGGTAGTTTGCCATGTACCATCCTCGTTCTGCAACAGTTCTTCGTTTCTTATTACGGCTACACTGCTCCAGGCATTTTGTGCATTCAGGATATCCAGATCATTAAGCTCAACGGTTCTTGAAGGATCATTATTTCGGTCTTCATATGACAGATAGACTTTATTTCCTTCATTGTCAGTAGTGTAATACAAGTATTCATTTGTTGTACCTTCAATCGGTTCGCTTGTATAGCCTGCAATGGATACGTCGATCGTAACATTGGCAGATTGTTGGTTCGTAGAATCAATAGTGACAATTAAGTGTTCCGTTGCTTCCTGAGGACTTTCGGTAATCGTGTAAGACAATGTAAATGGTGGTGCAGGAGCGGTTGTAAATGCTCTTGCTGCCAACATGGTTTTTCTAGGATTGACCTGATTGGTAACGGACCATTGATCGGCCACCTGATTTACAATATCGATAAAAGCCAACATCGCATAACGGGCATTAATAGCCAAAGTTGAATCGGCTTTTAAAGTTGCCGGAGTCAGAAGGGCAAGGCAATTGTCGAAATCGGCATTAATTAACGGGTAAGAATCGATAAATTGAGCAAATGCCTGATACAGTCCTAAATTTGGTGTATTTGTATTGGCATTAAAAGTCTGATTCTGATCCGTAACATTAAACTGAATTTCTGTTACGATAGTATCCTGTGCCGCTGAAGGGTTTTGATACGTATAATAGTACTCCCATTGGCGCGCTTTTGCTATAGTGACCGGCTGTGGCTGAGTCGATTCGTTTGCCGGATAATCAAAGTTCTGTGCCGATATCGAAGGAGGCGTTGGGTAAGCACGCAACGGAACCGGTATAGTGGTTGCTCCAACATCACTCATATGAGCAAGTGGACTGTCTTTATGATCGATTTGGCCGTCAAGCGGAACGATAAAGGTTAGCCACGAAGAGGCAAGGTAATCTGCCAGATCCGGTATTTGCGTAATGTCAAATTCGAGGTGACTTACTTTGTATTGCATATCGCTAAAAGAGAAGCTACGGCTTTCTGCGGCATCTTTGGCTTCAAACATATAAGTCAGCCAGGAATTACCGTTAGCCGTTGGAACTTTTGCGGTAGACAATGAATATTCGGTCGATTTTAGAACGGTATCAGTGCCATCGGCAGTAGGATCAAGACCTAACATTTTTCCGTATAACGAAGGAACGTAAGGCTCTTTCGGCGGTACATTGTTTGAATTGGCATATTCAGCACCTTTGTAGGCCGAGTTTATAGCGGCAGTAGTTTGTACAGAGGCGATATAACGATACGCATTTGCCAGTTGTATCAGGATTTGCTGTTTCCATTTTTCCTGAGCATTACCAATATTGGAAGGCTCTTTTCCGGCACTTGGCTCAATAATAAAGTCGATAGTTCCTTCAATCGCTTCAGCCAGTTTTTGTTTGGCATCGAGTATCAACTGTAAATAATCCGGATCTCCGGCAAATACATCATTGGCAGTCAGTAAAAAGGCAGGAACGGAATATGATGGGCTAAGGAATTTGTCTACAGCCTGTAAAAACTGTAAGCCCCAACTGTCCATATCGATACTTGTGTAATTTTTGGTGATGCCATTGTCTGCCGGATAAGGTTTACCTTGCTGATACGCATTGATCTTAGCAGAGAACGACTGTAAGCTGGTTGCCAACGGAATAGGAGCAAAGTAGTATACCTGCTGATTGTTAAATCCGAATTTAAGACCATTCACCCCAGTGCTGTCAAAACGAACCATCCAGAGTGGTGCATTTGCAGTTGTATCGCTGTTGCCTTTGGTAAGATTGGCTCCGGTAGCAGCTTTAAGTACAATGCCTGCATTTGGCTGATTGATAAAAGCAGCTTCAAATTGTTCGGCAAAATAAGTGAGTGCCAGCATCGCGTTTACACCGTTTTCGGATAAAGGCTGAATAACAGTGCTGGATATAGCGACTCCCGCAACATTCACGAAATTAGGATCTAAGTTCGCAACACGTTTCATCGTCAGGGTTGTTGTTACCAATGAAATTTCCGGTAAGGTAGTAATATTGGCGGTTGATACTACTGAACTGATGGTATAGGTTTGAACCGCAGCCGGCTGTTGACCTGCAATGATCGCATTTAAATACACAATAATAGGATTGATAAAATAATTCAATACATCACTGTTTGCAATACTATGATCTGTTGGCGTAATCACTCCTTGTGCATTGGCCTGATCTTCTACTGTTGTGGTGTAATGAATCACCATATCGCTATTGCTAAGCTGATAATAGATGTTCATAAACGTAATGATATCGATCTGAGCATTATTCTGTGCTCCGTCACCTATATAGCGTACCGTATTGAAATTAAAATTAAGACTAAGGTTTGGTTTACTGTTAACCGCACTAAATAAGTAGGATACCGATACCGATGGCCATTGGCTTAGAGCAATAATCGCATCTGCATATAAAAGCTGCATGGAAGCATTTAACGGAGTGGTTCCATTTGGCGGTACATTTCCAAACATATCCTGCCAATTCATAACCATTTGTACCGTAGTTCCTATACCGGCATATGGGTTTGGATATTTCGGATCTGTTCCTTGCGGCTGTACATATTTGTAATAAGGTACAACAGCGCTGTAATTCCAATCTTCAACATCATCATTGGCCGAAGCGTTTCCATTTTTGGTATTCTGAATCGCCTCGTCGTCCATCGAATCTACAGGACCTGCCGGAGTTGGATTGATGTAAGCCGGAAGGGCTGGTACTGTTAATCCGATAAGATTAAACTGTGTTTGCAGGTAGATCTGATCCTCGGTTAATGTTGGTACGGGTTGTGTAGGCACATAATCGCCCGGATTTTTACGGGATACTTCGTAACCTACCGTTCCCGGTAATAAAGTAGCCACACGTGTGGTGTATTGCTGTGCTACAGGAGCGGTATCCGGTGACTGAACATACACAGAGGTATTGGTCGTGTCAATGGTATCTCCTATAACAACACTGTTTACAAACGGGCTTAAGATCAGGTTATCATAAGTAACCACTAAGGCTAAATTAGCCAGTCCGTTACCTGCAAAAAGGGTATCCGGCAATCCTTTGTTCTCGCTGTTGTTGTAATAGAAGTAGAAACCACCGCTGCGAACAATACTACATTCCCATAATAACTTAATAAAATCACCTGCGTTATTGAGAGTATTATAATCACGATCCGGAATTTCCGCTATAAAACTTCTCGCGAACATGGCTTCTGCCGGATTGGTTTCTGTGGACAGATTGGCTTGAACGATGGCCGTTTTATAACCTCCGTTTAGATCTGAAATATAACCTCCATTGCCATTTTCAGTCGGGTCTGGCTGATAGAGTATCTGAATTTGCTGAATGGTTTTGGTTCCGTCGCTATCAGCATGTGTGTTCAGATATGTCAATAATTCCTGTAAATACACAGTTCCTGCATCATCGGCACCTATCAAATTGTACATGTTGTTTGATAATGGTGTAATCTGACCGTCTACAGCAGTTATTTTTTGTAAAGAGAAATTAACAACTGTACCCCAGGTGTAATTTTTTACCGTTGCTTTTGTCGTACCGGTATCGGTGGTCGTTAAAGTTTTAACATCAAAAAGCCAGTTTCCTTCTTCGGCAAAAATGGTCGTTAAATTAGACGGTAATTTCCATATAACAGGTTGATTGCTTATGCCCGAATAGTAATCACCCGGATATTGCCATAATGCAGGAGCTCCTAATGAGAAGGTTTGCGGAGTATCGTTGTAGTTGATCAATGCGGTTGGCCCGTACAAAAGTGTCGGCGACAAGCTAATCGATGCTACATCGTGTATGTGTTGTATTTCACTGTCATCAATGGTTATGGTAAGGGTATTATTGGTGCCTGAAACCATCGTAATCCAGGATGCCGTTGGATTTTGCAGCAGCACTGAATATTTATCACCTGCTTTTAAGGTCGAAGGTATGGCAAGCTGTTGGCCTGTTAGTACATACAACGGTTTTGTTACTCCTTTTGCAGCGTCTGGTGGCTGAGGCAATCTCAGACCATGCAGCATAAAACGGGAAGCCATACCACCAATTCCCTGTACGCTGTCGGTAACCGCATTCGAAACCACATCACTTACTTTGCCGGAAAGTTTTCCTTCCTTGTCGAGAGAATCGGCTGCTGCCTGTAATGCCTGTTTGGCGACTAGAGCCACAAAATCGGTAAACATAAAGGTAGGGAAAGACAGGTTTGGCTGTTCTTCGTAAGTTGGATCGGATACATTGCTGCAATCAGAAGAATCGTAATATTCGGCGGTAATATTGGATTGATAATCTACAGCAGATGAGGCGAGCAGTACCGTTATATCGCTGATATAATTTTGGGTACCTGTCATGCTCTGATTAGCAAAATTAATTGGAGTACCCGCAGTACCGTTTAGATCGGTATTCAGAATTAATTCCGGGACTACAGGGAAAACCGCTGCATCCATACTTCCGTTTTGTGTGGCATCAACAGCGCGGATGTTTAACTGGAAGTATTTACTGAAGAAAGTTCTGATGTCATTGTTTGTCGTATTGATGTAGTTAAACGGTGCGACATGATTGGGTCTTGTATTAAAGTAGCAAAGCAGTGTACTGATTTGATCTGCTGTGATTTCCTGCTCTTTTAACCAATCCAGACCTGTATTATCGATGGTATTTCCAATGAGCGCATTAAACGCCCAGTAAAGAACACCTTCGGTTAAGGCTGCGAGACTGTTGTCGTTAGAATCGGTGTTGATGTACAGCATCGAAGCATATTGAGGTCCTGCTGATCCGGCTTCTCCTGAAACGGTAAGCTGCGGGAAAAACAGTAAGTCAAGCGGCACTTTTACAGCTGGTACAATAGGCTGCCATTTTAGATACACTGGCGTTGCGGCCAGACTTAACATTCTGGCATTTCTGCTGGTCATATCCAAAGCAACTCTTTGTCCTGATCCTTTTACCGGACAGTAGTTCCATGGTGCATTGGCCGATGTGTCGCTACCAATGATGAATGAAGCACTGATAGTGGCGCTAAAGTGCAGTGATACTTTGATAGAGAAGAATCCGAGGTTAATTTTAACGGTAAGTTTGACCGAAACTCCGGCTTCAAAAGTGATCGGTATCGGTTTGTAACTTTCGATAATCATCGTAATATAGGCGTAGGCCATAATATCAAGTCTGGCAGAGATAATCGCAAAATTAATCTCACCGTAAATATGACCTGTTAACCCAAAAGTTCCCTGAATTTTAAAATAAGTTTCGTCATGTGTACTTAAAGAAGTGTTGGCCGTAAAAAAGCCCAATACCCCCTGAAAAATACCAACAGCGGTAAGTGAAAGTCCGGCTTTTAAGATTCCCTGATCGACTGTTTTACCCACTCCTAAAGAAAGTCCTAAACCAAATTCGATAACAGGATTAAACACCCCACAAGTGGTGGTTGGAACATTAGTGGAGGTCGCTCCGCTAAGGTAACCGAAATAGAATCCTCCGAATCCCACAAACGGAAATACCTGTACCGAGAAGGAACGCGAGAAATCGGTTATGCTGGCCGGGAAACCAAAGTCCAGATAAAAATTACCATTGGTATATACTTTTATGCCAATAATCGGAAGTGTAATGGAAACGGCTCCAAATTCAAGATGCCTGAACTGATCGGGTAATTGCAGATCGATCTGATACATTCCGATCGAGTCGTTTATTTTTTTATAAAGAATCTCAAACTGAAGATTTTTAAAAGCGCCTGCTTCTTTGCTTACGCCAACCAGTAAGCCGTACATATTAGGGTCGTTGAATACGGCTGCTATACGATAAAATTTAGCTACTGTAAAATCAGTTCCAATCAGCCAATTGCTGTCCTGATCGAATACCAGTGTTCCCGGTTTTGTGGTGGCCGTTGCTGCCGGTACCGGTATTGCAGTTGAGCTTTCGTCGGATGTGGCGGTAAATGCGGTTGATAATGCCGTAATAGCAGCATCAACCGAATTCAGGCTTGGAACGTCATACATCGTAACGTGCTGTCCCATAGCCAGTAATTTCAAGTCAAAAAACTCGCTTCCCATTCCCGGTACAGCCGGCATTTTTGTGGCATCACTTCCTTTACCGTCTTTTTGCAGAGGGGAATCATTTTCGATAGGAAGTCCTAAGAAAGTACCTTCAATATAGATATAAACACCACTGCCTGTGATGGAATCGTCTTTGGTGATTTTGAGGGATTTTATATTGATGAAACCCAAATCTACTTTTATCGGAATGGTGGCTACAATGCTGCTCTGAGCCGAGTCTTTGTATCGGGTGTAGGTAAATTCAAAACCGGAAAGATCTATACTGTTTAGGATGTTCCAAGGCGCAGATAAACTGAAACCCGGACTGAAGGTTCCCACCAATGTTGAGACAATTTCTCCGAGTGATATTTTATCAAATTTAATATCAATGATATCATTTTTTGCACTGCTGGTATAGGTAATCGTACTGGCAAATTCCGGTATTTTTAGGTAAACTTCGGTATCGGGCGTGCCAAATTTGTATCCCACGATAAAAGTCAACCCAAGCATTTGTCTGGCGTCGGCTGTACCGGTTATGGTTCCTGATGTTTTGCCGTCGGTATAGGTAATATCAACATTAGCACTGAGGTCTAAGTTGAAAGAGCTGTATTGCAGGTGCCAGGCCACATCACCTTTTATTTCATAGATCGATGATTTGGCTTTATCATTGGGCAAAGTGTCTTTAAAACTTACATTGCTGATGCTTGGTAAATTGTCTTTTACCCAACTTGGTATGGTATCGTAACCCATGCCAAAGGCTTGTAAAAAAGTAACTGCGATATCGCCTAGTGAAATTACCTGATCGGTTCCGGTGCTGGCACCAAAAATCCAGGCTTCGGCATCATAGCTTGCATATATATTTAAATCAACTCCGGAATCGGGAGTTGAAGGGCCTATGTGAAAAGTTCCGGCTATTTGTCCCGTCGTTCCTCCCTGTTGACTGTTGATGTCTAGTGTTAGACCGGTCATGGTAAAACTTAAGTCCGGATTTTTTATGGAAAAAAAGGTCCAGTCAGAAACAACATTACAGTTTACGGAATAGTTTTGTGATGTAGGAGCAATCAGTATACTTAAGACAGTGATTTCTGAATTTAAATCAAGCGAAGTTCCACTCCAAAACATACTCAACAAATCACCTAACTGTATCGTACCTGAATCGAGGTTGACCTGTGCTTTAAAACTAGGAGCTGTTGTTGCGGTTAGGGTTAATAGATTTGAATTGGGCGGACCAATGGTAAAACTACCCGCAATAGTAAAAGAAGTTGCTATAGATTGAGAATTGCCGGGGTTTTGAACCAGGGCAATTATACTAATATTTGTTATTGCCATTTTAGGCAGGATCTGCCAGACATAGGTGGGGGCTGTACCGATACCAACCGATATGTAATTGACTTGTTGACCCGCTGCGTCATACATGATGTCTATTTCCTGTAATCCTAAATCGGTCAGTGTACTAAAAGGTTGTGGCAATGCAGCACTTAAGTTTACACCGCCTACTAATTGGAAAAAATTGGATATACTGGGTAATGGCGCATTAAAACTTCCTTGAAACAACCATGTATTGTCGACAACAGGATAGCTCATTTGTACCGTTAAACTGACTCCCGTGTTAATTGTTCCTCCTATGAATCCAAATACTGTTGCATCACTTTCGTAAACCTGAACACCAATAAAAGGATTGGAAAGTGAAAACCAATTTATTCCGGCAATTTCCCATAAACCAGCATTTTGTGTGGCGGTTAGATTTGAAGAAATTCCAATATCTGAATCACTAAAAATAAATGAGGTCTGCATGGCCATGCCGCCTATTGAATTACTGTTTCCGGTAAGGGTAAACTCCAAAAGAGCATCATCCCATTTAGCGGGTTGTAATACTGCATCACTAATGGTAAAGTTAGTTCCGTCAATAATACCGGAATAAAAAGTACCAATTCTATCCGTATTTAATACATCAGGTACAAGGTTAAAAGTACCATTTCCATTTGTTATTTGTGTCTGAATGGATTCGTACAAGCTTTTTAAGGTAAGTGTATCTTGTGCCATGCTTATTTGTTTTTTAAATACTGTAATAGATAGAATACGCCCATAAGCATTTTATCTTCACGTTGATTATGAAAAAAAGCTCTTAACGAACGAAAATAGATCTGAGCGGAAGTATCCGGGGCTTCAAATGCAATAAGTATGGCAAAAGCCAGTATTTCTGACGGTACATCATAGCTGCCATCTTCAAGATCTCTTTTCCAGTCGAGAAGCGTGGATCCGATGATCTTACTCACTTCTTTCATCGCTTCAGCATTTTCTCCAGCATTCATTGCATTAAGGGGAAGTGTAGGGTATAAGGTAAAAGAATCATTAAGCTGACTGGTTAATGCGAGATAATCTTTACCAAAGTTTAAGATAAGACTATTGGTTGCTGCTCCCTCAAAAACAGGAGGTATATCGGCAATAAAATAAAGATAGTTAAAAGCATACAGTGGTAAAGATCCCATTTTTACAACCACAATGTTGTTTGGTTTACCTTCCAGCGCTGTAATCGCATCCGGTAAAGCTGCGTCGTTATAGTTGTAGGTTTTGATTCTTGCCGGTAACTTATTTTTAACGATCCAGCCTTTTAACGGATTATTTTCCAGGTTTTCATTTGTTCCGTCAACCAAAGTGGTGAAATCATTATAAATTTCGGCGGATAATGTAGAAATAATGACCATAACAGTTCCTTTAACCTGACCGCCGACTTTATCTGTTTTGTCTTGTGCCATCGCTACAGCGGCTGCCAAATTAAAGAGTACTGTGGCAGTGTTAATGGATTGAAAACTAAGAGAATCTATTCCGTAAACCGGCATCATATTAGTCTTTTTGGCTAACAATGAAGTAGTGATCTGATTGTAAATGGGGTATTTATCGGCATATTCAGACGCCTTAAAAAAGTTAATATTTGTAGCATCCATTACCGGATCAGCGATATAGTACCCTCTTTTAGCAAAGGATAACGGACTTAATGCGTCTGAACTATCAAGGGATGTATTTAATTTCGGGATTTTACTTGCGGTTTGTATCAGACTGGATGCCAGTTTCCATTGATAAGGCTGTAATATTAATAGATACTGAACATAAAAGTACTCCGCTATGTTATCCTCCACACCGTCTGCTCCACCTGTTATGCCTATTTTATAAATAGGCTGTACTGCTCCTCTGAATCTGGATTCACTAACAAAAATAAAAGATGCATCCCCCATAACTACAGGTTCAGAAGGGTCGTTCGGGTCGAATTGAGGAAATAATATCGCAATTTTCGCGATATCATTATCGAAATAAATCACCTCAAACATTCCTTTTAGTCCCAGTGCAACCATTCGATATATAATATTGGCCGCAGTAGATTGATGTCCCAAACCTCCACTGGAAAAGATTATAAACCGAAGCTGATCCTCTGCACTAGGGTCCGCTATTAAGGCTTTTAATGCAGCCAGATTTTTATCAAATGCCGCATCGTTTACCTGGGCCGCTTCATTAAGTAATTTTGTTATGGTAGAATTGAATGGCATATTTTTAATTTTTTACGTAGGATCCATACCAGCCTAAACTCTCAGGTTTTGCATTGGCAGCTGGATTGCCAAATAGCATAAAACATATATTTCCTCCCGGAGGAAAGGACAAACTGAATACTTCTAAAGCAATATTGTTGATTTTCATCAAATAGGCGACACTTGTCGTACCAGTAGCCTTTTGCAGCATGATCGAACCAATATTTAACTTCAGTACACCCTGTAAACTAAAAGAAGGAGCTTGCGGGTTAACGCCCGGTAATTTTACTCCCGCCCAGGCGCCTTTTGCTCCCACACACCAGGCCATCATAAAGGTTGAGGTAAATCCGGCTGAACTGGCCAGTGATCCTAAGGTTCCCATATTCAGGTTAAAAACCAAAGCATACCATTGACCGCTTACACTTTGCTGCTGTTGTAACGACGGGATCGCTACATTCAGAAAGCCCTGTGAAGTTGGACTATTGGTGGCATCTCCATTGGTTATACCGGACAATTGTAAAGGAAAATGAGAGTACAAACTGTCTTTTCGCGGCGTACTTTGTCCCACATCAAATGACATCTGACTGATATCAAAGACAAAATTTTTGGTAGTAGGAGTTTCCAGCTGAAAGGTGAGGTCTACATACATATTAGAATAGGAGAGTCCTCTGAAATTGTTGGTAATGCTGTCGGGTTCCGTTCCAAAGGAAAACAAATCAAAACCTTCCAGATCATTATAATTGATAAAGCCCCAGAAAGAAAATTTAGCATTAACGGTATCGCTTGTTACATCGTTTTGAGGCACAACGGTAACAAAAGATGATTTTATTATTTCAACATCTGTAATGATATTGGCATTGACCAAATTCAATACATTATCGGAAGTATTGGTAAAGGTATAGGACGGAACTCCATTGCTGTTTTCGTAAGTACCGGTAAGTATAATCAGATTGGCACGGTTTGTTCCATCAACCTTTTCCCCAAAAAGTTTGTTGACCGTCAAAGCCAGATAACTGTTGTAGTTGTAAATCTTACTGTTGGTAAATACAATTTTTAACTGTAATACCACAAAATCATAATCAACGGCACCGTTTATAGGAGCCGTGTTTTTATAGACAACGGGATCCGATCCCATACCTTCAAAAGTTGGATCTTCATAATCTATCAAAGCAAACATCGAACTGGTAGGCTGCATGGATACGGTGCCCTTGTCATTGTTTACGATACTAATGTCAACACCGAAATGATGTGCATAAAAATTATTCAGATCAATACCGGCCAGTAACCCTTGTAATTCCTTCGGAAAATCCTGTACACTGATATCAACTCCAAGAGCGATAATACCCTGCCAGCTAGGGTTTGTGGCTATGTTGTAAAAATTGAGATAGTCATTGTCGTGCTGTACCGTATACTTGTCCATCCCGCTTTGGATGTATTGTTCGAGCCACATACTCAGATTAGGAAGTCCGTTCGTCCTCGTATCATTAAAGGTATCCGGTGAGTTCCAGCCCTGAATATTCTTTACCTTATCGGTTAGTTTACCGGTGCAGAATTTAAATATCAGTACATTTTTGTACTTGCCGTTAGTGGGTTCTTTCGGTACATTCAAGATAAATGGCCATTCGGTAATTTCCATTTCATTACTGAAATTATCCAGCACATAAGTACCATCACTCAGTTTTTGATTATAAGAAATGACCAAAAACAACTGATTCGACTGTAAAGCCGTTTGAAGCGTAGTACTTGGAGGTGAAAATTGTAAATTAAATACCTTTGAAAGCGTACCATCTGAAGTTAAAAACTGATTACTGGCCAACTGTAAAGTATTCCATTTTCCGTCAGTTGAATCAACGTTAACATAAAATCCCTGCGGACTGGTAGAGGATATCCCACTGGCATTTTCGTTTACGCTTGCCCGGGCAGTTAATAACCGGCTAGCTGTTGGCGGAATATTTTGGGTACTCATTACATTGGCTATAATGGCTTTTCTGGACGGGTTGAGTATTTGTTTTTCGAATAATGAAAAGTCAACATTCTGGGACGGAGTTGCGGCTGTTGCTCCATAAGGCACCAAAGGAAAAAAGATGGTTTGACTGGCAGCCGATAACACACCCGATCCGGTTGTGAGATGACTGAACAATGGAGATTGTGAATCTTTATCGGGAGAGAACAGTGGCGAGCCCTGCGGTTGTGCATGATAAACCACAGGAGTCTCATTCTGATTGGCCAGAACAACACCATTCCATGCCGTAATATAACTGTTGGCAAGCCACTCCTGAGTAGTGTTACTGCCTACAACATTCTGAGTCGCCTGGATAGGAAACTGGGGAGCAAAGGCATTTTGATTGGTTTGATAATACAGCCAGTCTCCGGAACCCGTAACCACATTATTGGAATCAATAAACTGAGGCGTAAAACTAATGGTTTCTGTAGAACCCAGTCCGCACATCAATTGCACCTGATTGTTGGTGTCAATATTTTTCTGATACGAGATATCAAGTGTTAGTATCGATGCTCCCTGCGGTGTCATATACCATACGGCATACGGGTCGTCCGGGTTTGTTCGCTAAACACCAGTAACGAACTGTTTTGTGTTGGATAATTTAAAGAAACACCGTTGTTTACAAAATTGGTATAAGGAATCAGAATTAGAGGATAACCGAAATTAGTGAGGTAATAAGAGGGTAGAGCCGAAATTCTGCTTTGCTGTGTAGCAGTATTATAGGTCAGCCCCAAATAGGCAAAGTAAGTATTAACACCGGCCTGGTTCAACAAATCGCAAGGATAAATACTGCCCTGCATGGTGATGAAATCATTTAAACTTCCTGCTTCTATAAGAGAGTAGGTCACTCTGGTGAGTATACCGTTATTGGCATTGTTGTTAAAACTGTACTGATTGCTGACATTAAAGCCAATAAAATCAGAAGCAGCGTCAAAGCCCAGTATAAAACGGATATGTCCTTGCCCGACTCCCGTAAGTGGTATTTCGATGTTGCTTTGAATCTGACTTGCAGACCCCAGATTGTTAGACGAGAAAGTATAATTGTTTGCTCCTTGCTGACCGGATATTGTCATCGTATTGTTGGTCGTATCCAGCGTCAGTATAACATTATTGTTGCTGATGAACAAGGTGGCATAGTTGTTTCCGAAATTGTAGTTAAACCCGGTTAGAACAGAATAAATGCCATTGGCTCCTGCTGTTAAAACGAGTTGGGGGGTATTGGCTTGGGTTAAGGCTATGTTAGGGTTCGTAAACCAAACTACTGATGCCGACTGATACGTTTGCAATGGCCCAAGAAAAGTATAGACATTGTTTACAAAGATAGTAATGTCAAGGGTTGGCGCATTTAATGAAAATAAAAAATAACCATTGTAACCGGAGAGTTCATCCAGTCCAATAGAACCACTTTCCGGACCTGTAACACCATTTGCCAGAAGATAGGCACACCAGTTATTGTCTCCTGCAGCCAGATACAACGAACTGTTGCCTGACGAAGTATTTGTGAATTGTAAGGTTGCCATAAATTCTACTTGGTAAAGTTTAACAAAAGTGTTTAGTCGTAAAAGTTGTTCATTGTAAAATGTTTATTGTGAAATCTAAAATCTGCAATCTAAAATCTACAATCTAAAATCCTATCTATTCATAAACATACCATCCGACCAGATCACCTTTAAAAGGGAAACTGGTGTTGTTTGCTTTAACCGAATACGTCAGATCGGCACTCAGGGTTGAAATTAAGGGGAAGAAGTTGAGATAAATACTCAGACTTCCACTCGTGGTACTTCCACCTGATTTCAAGTTAAATTCGTAAACCGGACTGGTTGGAGTCAATGATTGTATTCCTACAAAAACAGTTGCTAAATATAGCGTACAGACCACGATTTTGCCTGTGGGATCAATCTTAAATTGTATTAATAAATCACCAAAATAACGTTCTCCGGTAGTACCGCTTTCGACTAGAGGAGCAGTTATTTTTTCAAGCGGCAGAGGTATGGTATCCTGTGAAAAAGCCGTTATCGGAAATGTTACAAGCATCACTATAAATACCACTTTTAACAGGATACTTATAGGGTATGTTCGATTGGTATATGCTGTTTTTGACTTCATATAGATGTAACGGCGGAATTTTACGCAGCTATTTTTTAGGACCAGGCCGCAATTTGTTTTGCAAAAACAGCTTCGTTTTTACCATTTAAATCTGTTGCCTTTCCACGACAAATAACCTGACCGGTATCAAAGCCGAACTGGGCTTTGAAACGGATAAGACCTATCTGTATTTTTTGTGAACCCACTGTAAATTTGATGTCTACAGCTTTTGATTGCACAGGCGAAAGAGTAACCGATCCTAAAGTTCCTCCTGAAATTGTGACCGATTCTGCGGGAGAAACAGGGGTTGTTGCCTGAGCTCCTAAGGCAGAAGTGAAAGTAGTAACGGAGACTTCCATTCCTTCTACAAAAGAGACTATAGTTGTAGCGATGATGCTGTTGACTAAAATTGCATTTTGTGCATAGGGGTAAATTGCCATAATTTAGTTATAGTATAGAGGAATTTTCCTGGGCTAATTTTGTATTAAGAAGTGTAGTGCATGCCTGTAAAAGATCACTTTGTAATACAATCGTTCTTGTTGGTGATTTGGGTTTATAGGGGGCAGTTTTTGGCTTCATAAGTATGATTTACCCAGGAAATTTCCCTGATATTTTACTTAAGACCAAGTAGCAATTTGTTTCGCAAAAGCAGTTTCGTTGTTACCTTCCTGATCTGTTGCACGTCCGCTTGCTGTAACCTGTCCGCTATCAAGTCCGAATTGCGCTCTGAAGCTAATAAGGTCGATTTGCAGTTTTTGTGATCCGGCTTTAAATTCAACATTCGTAGCCGTTGGTTGTACAGGCGAAAGAGTGATTGAACCTAAATTACCTGCTGATGAACTAAAAGTAGTAACGGATACTTGCATTCCGGATACGATAGAAACTACAGTTTTTGCATTGATGCTGTTTACTAACAGTGCATCCTGTGAATAAGGATAAGTTGCCATAATTGATTTGTTTGTTGGTTTTCCTACTCATAAGGCTTTTCGGAATCCGCCTCGTTTTTTTTGTAAGTGGGTTCTGACTCCACTTTTTTAATGGTATACAATATTAGGAAATATCTAATTTCGAAAAATGCGTATAAATACTTGTTTTTAAGTTGTTTACTGTTTATTGACAAGAGAATGCTTTATTGTTTAAATTGTCTGTAGCCCCTTTAGTATTTAATGAAACGGACAACATTTATTAGATGGAGGATGTGAAATGTGAAGTGTGAAATGTGAAATGTGGAAAGAAGAAAGAAGAAAGATCTGTACAATCTGCACAATCTGCGAGAGAAAAATTATCGCGTAAGGGGATATGTCTTAGAAATGTAAAATGTGGAATGTAAAATGTGGGATGTAAGATGTAAAATGTAAAAAGTATGTGCAAGCGAAACACATTGCTCTTTCATAGCACTCTGTGTTTTATTAAAAGTGAAACGCCTTATTTTCAGCTGGAAGATCTATGTCTCTATGTGTTTAAACTATAGCCACAGATTAAAAGGATTAAAAAAAAAATCTGCTAGATCTGCTAGATCTGCGAGAAAAAAATTATCGCAGAAACATCGGTTTTAGGATGTGAAATGTAAAGTGCAAAAACTATGCACAAGAGAAACGTATTTCTCTTGTCTAGTGCTCTGTGTTTTATTAAAAGTGAAACGCCTTATTTTCAGCTGGAAAATCTATGTTCCTATGTGTTTAAGCCATAGTCGCAGAAAGACTCAACAGAAAGGAATCTCCCAACCCGAGCGATAGCGAACAGGCGAAGCAATCTGCATGAAAAAAAAATATGTATATCTGTTCTTAGATCAGTTTGTTACTGGTGGCATAGGCAATTGCCTCGGCAATATTACCAACCCCTAGTTTGGTAAACAACTTCCTCTTGTGGAACTTAATCGTATCTGCTGAAACAAACATACTCTCGGCCATATTGGCAATCGTAAACCCTCTAATAGAATACTGCAAAACCTCCTTCTCCCGGCTGGTAAGCTCTATTTTTTTCATCACCTTCCAAAAATCTCCCTCCAGGTCGTAACTGTAGATCTTATTTTCTCCTTTTTTGTAAATCTTAATATTTCCGGACTGCAATTCAGAAGAAAGAGAGATAATACAAATCGACTTCCAAATTTTTCCATCATTGGTTAAAAAAACAGGAGTCAGCTTCTGATTCACCAAAAAAGTCTTTCCATTGGGATTCTTCAAACGAAAGTCATACGAGATGGTATGATTCAAACGTTCCTCTACGGGGATATTTTGATAAAAATCAAACCCTATAGTATTGATCTTCAGTAATAAATCCAAATCCTCTTTTACCACGTACTTAAAGTAAAAGGCGTAACCCAATTCCTGAACTTCTGCCGGAGTGTGATCGCATAAGAACAATGGATTTTCGGACACGTACTCAAAACCTTTCTTTTCGTAATCAATAATATAAATACTGCTGTAAGTAGTTCTGGCAAACGCCCGGACCAATTCTAAATAATTTCCAAGTCTGCCTTTTTCATCCTCGGAGATCTTGTGAACGGTGTTGTTTGAGGAAAAAAAGTCGTTTTCAATTACCATATTTTAATATTTTTTTAACAGGATGTGAATATAGGAAAATTGAGTATATAATGTTAAAAATTTTAATATTTAACTGATAAAATTTTAATCTGGAAAGGAAGGAAGATCTTTTTTTTGACGCTTTTTTTTCACATCATGACGCCTATTTAAAAACTACACTTAAGGGTAGTTTTTAAGTAAAATACTGGAAACTAGTATTTTGTGTAATATGAAGCGTAAATTGTGGTGATAGTTTTGGAGAAAACAAACACTATGAAACTCGCCAAAAACAACCACCCAGCAATTAGTCAAAATGACATCTTACTTATGTCAAAATTTGTAGTCACAGAAAACTTCAATCACCATTCCAATGAAATTCTACCAGGTCATTATCAAAACGATATCGATGCGGTTTACAAAGAAGAAATGGGCTACTTAGAAAACTCGAAAATATTCGCTTTCAAAAACGAACAAGGTGATTTCACAGGAACCATCAGAGTTTTGAAATGGGATTTCATCACACCACTTCCGATTCAGAAAATGTTTGGTATCAATCCTTTCATCTGCGCAGAAGGAGATGCCATCAATGAAATCTGGCACATTGGACGTTTTGCCATCAAAAAAGGCGTTCGTGATGTTAACTTATTAAAAAAACTATTGGTATGTGCCATTGCACCGGTTTGCAAACACAAAGACAACATGGCTTTTGCCGAAATCGACGCTAAACTATTACGTGTATTAACCTTAATGGGAATCAAAGCTAAAATTGTTGGAAAATCAATCGAATACCTGGGATCAGAAACTATACCTGTATCCATGTCTTATAATGGACTTATAAATTTCTACAACGAAAACAAACATTTGGTTACACCGGAAGATTTTCAGCTTTCGTCTGTAAACTACAAACTACCCAATAAGGTAGTATTTAACGCTAACAAGCTGAACTACACTTTGGTGTAGTAGAATTTGAAAACCGCTATTGTAAATTTACTTCAGTAAAAATAAGTAGTTGAAACCTCAACAAACCGATTTTTACAAAGCGCTCCAAACACAATAACAATTGTACTGAGAGTTGCAACAAAAACATTATTACCAAAATTACTTCAAAGTAAAAAAGGTAAAGCTATTAAACCAAAAAACAGATCTCTAAAAAAAATAACCATGTGACTGGTAATAGCGCAGCTATGTCCGGTGACGAAAAAAACCAAATAGTATGGATCAAAAACAAGGATGGCATGTTCTTTACGTAAGGTACAGACATGAGAGTAAAGTCTACAAAGAGTTAATAGAAAAAAAACTAGAAGCTTTTTTACCGATGGCCACCAGCATCAGAAAATGGAGTGACAGAACCAAGAAAATTCAGATCCCATTATTTCCAAGTTATGTCTTTGTAAACATCAAATCCAATAAAGACTTTCATGATGCCTTAAATGTAGAAAGCGGCTGTTCGTACTTGTCATTTGGCAAAGAATACGGAAAAGTTTCTGAAGAAGAAATTGATTACATCAAGCTTTTTACCCAGGTCGAGGACATCACAGATGTTCAGATTGAACCGGTACTTCCTAAAGTAGGCGACAAACTTAAAATTGAGCATGGTGACCTTTCAGGTTTGGAATGCGAAGTTTTCAGAGTCGACAATCAGCACCGAATCAGTGTCAGACTTAGCTCTTTACGTCAAAACATCTCAGCCATCATTCCTTTGTCGTATCTATCCAATGCAACAGAAAACGTTTTTGCCAAAGCGTAATTTTTAGACTCTTCATTTCCTCGTTCTCTGAGGAAAACACCATATAAATCTTAATACAACATTCATTCCGCCCGTGTTCAATCATGGGTGCGGTTGTTTCCACCTATTCTACAAATCAAAATGGTACGATAACGTTACGTTTTCGGTATTTATTTAAATTATAAAAAGCATACTTATGAAAAATAATGTCACAAATGTGCAGAAATACATCTGGCTTGATCAGATACTTGACAACGAGTCGCCAAAATACAACATTGGCGGTTATGCATTTATTAACGGAAGTATTGATGTGGAGCGTTTTAAAACGGCCTTCCATATTCTGATTAAAGAGAACGATATTTTTTCTTTTGTTTTTGAAGAAAAGAGCGGTTTCCCTGTATATTCTATTCAGGAAGCAGACAGTGATTTGGCTTTGACCTGTATCGAAGATTGGGAAGAATCAAAAGCGATTCAGATGATCGGGAAAGATTTTGTACTTCCTTTTGATATCGAAAAGGACAAACAGCTGTACAAAATGTGGCTTATTAAAGTGGCTCCTGAATCGTATATCTGGTATTCCAAACTTCACCACATCATTTCTGACGGTTTTTCATTTCAGTTATTGTTCAATAAAGTAAAACGAATTTACGAGCAATTAGGCACCACTGTGGTGTATGATGATTTATGTATCGGAAAAAACAAACTTTCTTACGAATCTTTTATCGCATTAGACAATGCGTACAGAGCTTCGGAAGATTTTTCTATTGATAAAAACTTCTGGTTAGGCCGTTACGAAGAACTTCCTTCTTTGATCTATACGGGTACCAATAAATCAGCAGGTCACTGTAATATCGAAATTGCGCTTACCGAGGAAGAAAACGAAGCCTTATGGTCGTTTGTAAAAACAGAGAGGCTAAGTATTTTTCATTTACTTCTGGGCTGTTTCTCTATTGTATTGTCTAAATATTACAACAGAGAAGAAGTCAATTTAGGAATGCCTATTTTGAACCGTAAAAATGCTGCCGAAAAAAATACTTTCGGACCGTTTTTGAGCATGTTACCGTTAAAACTGACGTTGGAAACAACAGCATCTGTAAGCGATTTCATCAAAGAAATCAGAACTACACTTTTTACCTGTTACAGACATCAGCGTTTTCAGCAGGCCGATATATTGCGTAACCTGCCTCAGGAAACGTCAAAGCTGTATGATGTACGATTGTCGTACGAGCGTATGCAGTACGAATCTGAATTTTCAGGAAATAAAGCCACTATTCATCCCTTGTCGAATGATAGTGAGGAAGATCCTATTTCTATCCATGTTTTTGAAGATGTGGAAGGACAGCTTAGTTTTAGATTTGATATCAACGAAAAATACGTTTCAAAATTTGAAGCCAATCAGCTGATTACTTCTTTCAGAAAAGTATTAACAGAATTAAAAGACACCAGAGATACGGCTATAGCCGAAATTCAAATTTCGAGTAAAGAACAGTTAGAAGAAATTCAGGCCCTTTCAAAAGGACCAGTTGTAAACAGACCCGAAGAGACTTTTTTAAATCTTTGGGATAACGCTGTAGCAAGACATGTTTCAAAAGCAGCAGTTTCTTGTCAAACGAACATTCTAACATACGAAACGCTTGAGGCACATGCCAATACTGTAGCTTCGTATTTACAGTTTAGTGGTGTTAAAAAAGGAGATAAAGTGGGCGTAATGCTTTCGAGATCTGAAAAAAGTATTGTTGGAATTCTGGCAGCCTTAAAAGCAGGAGCAGTTTATGTACCTATTGATAACGCCTATCCGGAGGAAAGAAAACACTACATTATAAAAGATGCCGGTTTAGATTTTATCTTAACCGATTCGTTTTCAAATTCTATTGTAGAAAACATCGAATACAACATAGATCGTATCCTGGAAGAGCATACAGCAGCTGAAAATTATATTCCTGTGGCTTTGCAACCAGAAGACGAAGCTTATATTATTTATACTTCCGGTTCAACGGGAGATGCAAAAGGAGTGGTCATTAATCACCGTTCCCTATACGATTATGTCCTGACATTTGGGGTTTATTTCGGCCTTACCGAAAAAGATATTGTATTGCAGCAGGCTTCTACTGCATTTGATACTTCGGTAGAAGAAATTTTCCCGATTTTGTCTGTAGGAGGTAATTTAGTAATTGCTCATGAAACTAAGGATTTTAATGAATTGCTTAAAGACTGTGAGCGCTTTGAAGTTACCTTATTAAGCACCAATCCTTTTGTGTTACAATATCTGAATGACAGTCACAAAAGCTATAACTTAAAGATTAAAACGCTTATTAGCGGAGGCGATACGCTAAAACCACATCAGGTCGATCAGCTGATTGGCATTTACGATATTTATAATACCTACGGGCCTACAGAAAGTACCGTATGTGCGACTTATTATAAAATTGGTAAAACCGATACTCAATTTCCTATTGGAAAACCGATTACCAACAGAGGCGTTTATTTGTTGGACGGAACAACAATATTACCAAAAGGAGCCATTGGAGAAATCGGACTTTCGGGTGTAGGTTTGGCCGTTTCCTATCTGAATAAAAAAGAACTTACAGACAATGCCTTCATTCATATTAATGGAGAACGTATTTATAAAACCGGAGATTTAGGAAAATGGGGCATCGACAATAACTTAATTTTTTATGGACGAAAAGACAGTCAGTTAAGTTATAAAGGATACCGTATTGAAGTAGGAGAAATCGAGCAGGCCATACAAAAAGTAAATGCATACATCGTCGACAGTTATGTGTGTATCAACGAAGTTGCGGGTATGCCTATTTTGATTGCTTACCTGGTAGCTAACGAATCGTTTATTAATATATCTTCCTTGGTGATTGATTTAAAAAATCATTTACCGGAATTTATGATTCCGACTCACTTTGTAATCATCGACGCTATTCCTTTAATTCCTAACGGGAAAATCGATATCAAGAGTCTGCCGGAACCTAAAACTATCAACATTACCGAAGCAGTTCAGTTGCCAACCACCCAGGAAGAAAAAGAGATTGCCTCGATCTGGCAGGAATTATTGCGATTGGATCAGGTAGATGTTAACGTTAGTTTTTTCGAATTGGGAGGACATTCTCTATTGGCTAATCAGTTTATCAGCAGTCTACGTGATCAAAAAGGGATTGAATTGTCGTTAAGAGACTTTTACAAATCGCCTACAATCAAAGAAATAAGCGAGCTGGTTCCAACTTTAAATAAAAAAGAAGTCCAAAATATTAAAGCTCCTGAGCAGGAATTGTACCCCTTGTCTTTTTCACAAGACAGATTGTGGTTCTTAAATCAGCTGGATCAAACCGATACTTCTTATCACGTGTCCAGAGCCATGAAACTAAAAGGCTTTGTTGAGGTAGAGGCGTTGGAAGAAACGTTCAATAAACTGATCCAAAAACACGAGATTTTAAGAACCGTTTTTGTCAATCAGGAAGGTAAGCCGTATCAAAAAATACTTCCTCCGTTTTCTTATTCCATTCCTGTTATCGATTATACGGGTATAAAAAGTCAGGAAAACAAAGAAAAAGTAATTGCCGATTGTCTGGAAAAAATAGAGAGCCGTGCTTTTAAAATAGAAGAAGGACCACTTTTTAGAATCGAACTATTGAAATTTTCCGATCAGGAAAGTGTTGTACTCTTTTCTGAGCATCATTTAATTTTAGACGGATGGACGCAGGGTATTTTATTCAGAGATTTTGTTGATATTTATAATGAATTAAAAAGAAATCCGGATTTTGTGGTAGAGCAGCCGGAAGTTACCTTTAAAGATTATGCGTATTGGGAAAAAAACAGCCTGAACGAAAGCGTAATCAACGAAAAATTAGACTTTTGGGAAAACAAATTTGAAGGTTTTTCTAACCAACAGTTACTGCCTTTAGACTATGAAAGAACTGAAACTACCGTAAAAAAAGGCGGTACCATAGAACACGTTTTCTCATTAGATTTTTCAGAAAAACTACGTCAGTTTTCAGAAAAACAAGATGTTTCGCTGTTCATCACCATGTTAGCGGCTTTTAAAATCGTGCTGCATAAATTTAGCAATCAAACCGACATTTCTGTGGGGACTGCTGTTGCGAACAGACGTTACAAAGAATTTCAGGAAGTGCTGGGTATGATTGTCAATACCATCGCATTGCGAACTACTTTTAGCAACGATGATTCTTTAATGGCCGTACTAAACGAAGTGAAAGAAAGCTGTCTGGATGCTTATGCTAATGATGATACCCCTTTTGGTAAAGTAGTAGAAAGAATAAATCCGGAAAGAAGTTTGCACCTGCATCCTTTATTTCAATACATGTTTAGTTTTGTGAATGTTCCCATACAAAGTATGTCTCTGCTGGATGCAGATATAGAGATTTTGAAAGGGCACAATAAAACTTCCCGATTTGACATTAGTGTAGTAGTAAACACGGTATACGAGCAAATTGATTCTTTAACAGATAACACACCAGACCGAAGAATTTCAGTAGAATGGGATTATAATGCGGCCATCTTTAAATATGCGACAATGAAACGTGTTTTAAAGGCTTACCTTAAAGTTTTGGTCGCTCTTGTTGAAAATCCAACACAATCTTTAGCGACTTTAGACTACATTTCTACTGCAGAGAAAGCAACCCTTTTGCAGGATTTTAATACTACAAAAGCAGAATTACCATTAAACACAACAGCAGTTGCACTATTTGAGGAGCAGGCAGCCAAAACTCCTGATGCCGTAGCAGTGGTATTCGAGGAGAGATCCCTGACCTATAAAGAACTGGATGCGATGTCCAATCAGCTGGCGCATTATTTACTGAACCAGTATGAGATAAACACCGAAGACCTGATCACCGTAAAACTAGACCGCAGTGAGTGGATTTATATTTCCTTATTGGCTGTTTTAAAAACGGGAGGCGCCTATGTGCCAATCGATCCGACCTATCCGGAACAAAGAATTGCTTATATTGAGCAAGACAGTAAATGTAAAGTTGTTATTGACGAGAAGTTATTGGCGAATTTCATATCCCGTCAGGACAATTATTCAACTACATCACCTGTCATTTCTCTAAGTCCGGAGAACCTGATGTATGTTATTTATACATCGGGTTCCACAGGTCAGCCAAAAGGAGTGATGATCGAACACAAAAGTTTAGTCAACTATATCACCAACCAGAGAGAAGAATTTGGATTTGGTTTAGAAGAGCGTGTAGTACAATTTTCAAACAACGCCTTTGATGCTTCTATGGAACAAATCTTTTTGGCCCTGCTTAGCGGAGCCACACTGATAGGTGTATCCAAAGACCGCATCATTGATCCGGCAGATTTTGTAAACGTATTACAGGAATATGGGGTAACACACCTGCATGCCACCCCGGGTTATTTGTCGCATCTGGAGAATCTTTCCACTTGTAGAACCTTAAGAAGAATTGTTGCCGCAGGAGAAATCTGCCCTAAAAACCTGGCTGAAAAAATGGTGAAAATTGCCGACTTCTATAACAAGTACGGTCCAACAGAAGCCACCATCAGTGCCACCATGTGCAGAGTGGATAAAAGCGATCTTCAAAGCAACCATATTCCTATAGGCAAACCCCTAAAAGGAAGCGAATTGTACATCTTATCCGATAACCTGACCCTAAAACCAGTAGGTGTATTCGGAGAACTGTGCATCTCAGGAGACAGTCTCTCCCGAGGATACCTGAATAACGAAGAACTAACAGCAGAGAAATTTGTACCTCATCCTTTTATCGAAGGTGCAAAACTTTATAAAACAGGCGATTTAGGCCGATGGTTAGCCGATGGAAACATTGAATATTCAGGCCGAAAAGACTATCAGGTAAAAGTAAGAGGACACCGCATTGAACTCGGAGAAATCGAACATGCTCTATTGTCTCAGGAAAACATCAATCAGTGCGTAGTAACCGTGCAGGAGATAGAAGCAGAACCCGCAATTGTAGCCTATCTGGTCGGCGAGAAACCAGTAGACAAGCAAGAACTGCGTTCCCTTTTAAGTCGCCAGCTGCCAGATTATATGGTACCGGGTTACTACGTTCAGGTGGATGCTATCACTTTAACGGCTCATGGTAAAATCGATCTTAAAGCCTTGCCGGCAATAGGTACAAACGATCTTGTACAGCAAAAATACACCGCTCCGGTAACCGCTTTAGAGCAACAATTGGCAGCCATTTGGGAAGAAGTACTGGGGATAAAAACCATTGGTACCACAGACAACTTCTTCGAATTAGGCGGACACAGCTTAAAAGTCATCTTAGTAACCAATAAAATCAACCGTCAGCTAGGGTATCAAATCAGCGTAAAAGACGTCTTTTTAAACCCTACCATCTCGGGGATCATCAGCAAACTAGAGACCGCAGCTTACACTGCGATCCCTAAAGCCGAAGAACAGTCAAGCTATGTTTTGACCTCTTCTCAGCACCGCTTATGGATATTAAGCCAGTTTGAAGGAGGGAATCAGGCGTACAACATCCCGGGTTCGTTTGAACTCGAAGGAACTTTAAATGCAGAACACCTAAACCAGGCCTTTAAAGCTGTTATTAGCCGACATGAAATTTTAAGAACTTCTTTCAAACGAAATGAAGAAGGAGAAGTGCGTCAATTCATCATTGATCCTTCAGACGTAGACTTTAAAATTGAGTATGCCGATTTCACTACAGTGGAAAATCAGCAACAGGCAGTAGAAAAAAGAGTAGAGCAGTACGCTCAACATCCATTTGATTTAGCACAGGCACCCTTAGTAAATGCACAGCTTGTAAAATTATCAGAAAACCGACACCTGTTACTCTTTAACATGCATCATATCATTAGTGATGGCTGGTCGATGGGAATTTTGAGCAACGAACTTATCACGATTTACGATCATTTAGTTCAGAACAAAACCATCAGTCTGCCCGAACTTAGCCTGCAATACAAAGACTATGCAAGCTGGATCAGAAGCGAGGAACAAACCGTTAAACAAAAGAAATCAGAAGCTTATTGGCTGGATATCTTTAGCGGTAACCTGCCGGTAATAGAACTTCCGACAGACAAAATGAGGCCAAAAATGAAGACCTATGCCGGCGATTCCATCACCCATAGCTTCACCAAAGAAACAAGTGTCCATTTGCAAACCTATTCCGAAAAGCACAACAGCAGCCTCTTTATGGTTTTAATGGCCGGAATCAACGGATTACTCTCGAGATACACCAACAGCAGAGACCTAATTTTAGGAACACCAATAGCAGGAAGAGAACACAGTGATTTAGAAAATCAAATCGGACTCTACCTCAACACTCTGGCCATTCGAACTACATTTGAAGAAAACGCCAGTTTTGAAGAACTATTAACCATACAAAAAGATACTTTATTAAATGCCTATTCGCATCAGGAATACCCATTGGACAACCTGGTAGAAGAACTGGGATTGGGAAGAGATACAAGCCGATCAGCACTTTTTGATATACTCGTAGTATTGCAAAATCAACAAGATTTGTTTGCATCAGACCTGCAAATAGAAGGTTTAACCCTAACACCTTATAACGAACATCAAAGAAAAGTCAGTCAGTTTGATCTAAGTTTCCTTTTTTCAGAAAAAGAAGGACAACTGACTTTACACATCGAATACAACACCGATATTTATGAAGCAGAATTTGTAACGCGCTTAGCCGACCATTTGGATACTTTTTTAACAGAGGCCATCCAAAATCCGGAACAAAAAGTAGCCACAGTCAACTACCTGAGCAAAGCTGAAACCACCCAATTGCTGGAGGATTTTAATGACACCGCAATACCGTATCCTAAGGATCACACTATGGTTGACTTATTTGTGTTTCAGGCAGAGAAAACTCCGGAGCAGATTGCTTTGGTAACCGATGCCAAAAGTTTTACCTATCAGGAACTTGATGAAATCTCTAACGAGCTTTCGCACTATTTGTTAAGTAATTACAACTTAGCCGTAGAAGATTTAGTAGGTGTAAAACTGGACCGCAGCGAGTGGTTACCGATAGCCTTACTGGCTGTTTTAAAATCGGGTTGCGCTTATGTTCCGATCGATCCGAACTATCCGGCGCAGCGAATTGCGTATATCGAACAGGACAGTAAATGTAAAATAACCATAGACGACAGCTTTATAACAGCTTTCAAACAAGCAGCACCGATTTCAAAATCGCTTCCAAAGGTATCTTTTGGGGCAGACAATCTGGCTTACATCATTTACACCTCTGGTTCCACAGGAAAACCAAAAGGCGTTATGA
The DNA here is from genome assembly GCF_025947345.1 of Flavobacterium sp. N502536. Taxonomy (NCBI): domain Bacteria; kingdom Pseudomonadati; phylum Bacteroidota; class Flavobacteriia; order Flavobacteriales; family Flavobacteriaceae; genus Flavobacterium; species Flavobacterium sp. N502536. Next base: position 3,028,828 of record NZ_CP110011.1, read on the forward strand.
TCACCCATCAGAATGGGGTAGCGATGTTATGCTGGTCACAAAGAGAATTTAGCGATACCGATTTTGACATCTTATACGCCGTAACCTCACATTGTTTTGATTTGTCCGTTTATGAATTTTTCTACCCTTGGAGCATCGGAAAACAAATCCGTTTATTGCAAAATGGACTAGCGATAGGAGCGTACATCAACAGCGATAAAAAAGTATTAATCAATACCGTTCCTTCGGTGATTCATAGCCATATCGAAAAAGGCGTTTCATTTGAAAACGCAGCAGGGATTAACCTTGCCGGAGAAGCATTTCCGGTAAGCATTGCCAATCATTTTACGAACTCAGGCATAGCCGTGAGAAACTTATACGGTCCTTCAGAAGACACCACTTACAGCAGTTATTACAGAGTAGAAGGAACCTATGAAAATTCAGTGCCTATTGGAAAAGCTTTAGACAATACCCAGTTTTACATTCTCTCAGAAGCCCTGGCCTTGCAGCCTGTAGGCGTTATTGGAGAAATCTGTATCTCGGGCGACGGCTTGTCCAGAGGATACTTGTACCAACCTGAATTAACGGCAGAAAAGTTTATCACCAACCCTTTTAACGAGAGTACAAAACTCTACAAAACAGGAGATTTGGGCAAATGGTTACCAGATGGTACCATCGCCTACATAGGCCGAAAAGACAGTCAGGTTAAAATCAGAGGCCACAGAGTAGAACTTGGAGAAATCGAACAGGTATTACAATCTCAGCAAGACATCGATCAGTGTGTCGTGGTAACCGCAACCGTTCAGGGCGATCCTGTAATTGTAAGTTACCTTGTGAGTGCAACAGTTGTAGACAAACAACAGCTTCGCCTGTCACTGGGACGCGAATTACCCGACTATATGTTACCGAGTTACTATGTGTTTTTAGACAAATTTCCACTTACACCAAACGGTAAGATCGACAAAAAAGCACTGCCGCCGGTAAGTCAGGCCGATGTAATTCAACTGGAATACATCGCACCTATCGACGAAATAGAGGCAAAACTGGTCGACATATGGCAGGATATCCTAAAACTGGACAGAATTGGTACAACCGATAATTTCTTCGAACTGGGTGGAAATAGTTTGAAAGCCACCGTTTTAATCAACAGAATAAACAGGGCTTTTGATACGAGATTCTCTATTCAGGACTTGTATGAGGCTCAGGAAATCAAAGGAGTTTCTAAAAAACTAAAATTTATCCTGTATCAAAATCAGTTAGCAGTAGAAACAGCTGATGATCTGGATGAGATATTGATATAGAATTTAATCGCGAGTTTCGTTTTATATCATAAGCATGGCTGTATTTTATGGCCATGCTTTTTTTTCAGTAGCTGCTGCCTTCTTTTGGAGCATAATGCACAGCAATACTAAGTTTAACATCAGGCAATACCATAAGCCTGCTTGCTTGTTGGTCTTGGGATAATAGTAATATGGTTTTAAAAAATCATATCAACATTCCAACTTACTCTAAAAATCATATCATGAAAGAGAATTTAATAAAAAAGTTACAATCCTTAAATATCAGACTTCGGGTAGAAAACGGGGATTTGAAAATTAATGCTCCGAAAGGTGCTTTGACTCCTGAAATTATTGAAAGTATTAAAGCCTGTAAAAATGAGCTGATCAAACTGCTTTCCTCTTCAGAATCGATTCCTAAAGCAATGATCAAAGATTTTTATGCGCTTACTTCGTCCCAACAGCAACTGTGGACTTTAAGTCAGTTTGAAGGAGGTAATTCAGCTTATAATATTTTTGATGCCTATGAATTTAAAGGCGTGTTAAATTTTGAAAAGCTCAATCAGACTTTTAAGATTTTAATAGAACGACATGAGAGTTTACGTACTGTTTTTAAAGAAGACGAACAGGGAATTTTGGGACAGTATATTATTCCCTTTGTCCAATACAGCGGGGTTTTACAGTTTACAGATTTAAATAATGCCACTGCCGAAGTGTTGAGTAATCATGCTAATGCGCTTCAAAAACATGCTTTTGACTTAGAAAAAGGACCACTTTTTTTAGGAGAGATCGTAAAGGCAGCCGCAGATCATCACATACTGATGCTCAACATGCACCATATTATCGGCGATGGTTGGTCTATGGGCGTATTGAGTAAAGAGTTTATGAGCATTTACAATGCCCTGGCCATAGGAAATGAGGTGCTATTACCGGAATTGACTATTCAGTACAAAGATTATTCAGAATGGCAAAAAAGTCCGTCCAGACAGGCCGCACTCGAAAAGTCCAAAGCCGCATGGTTAGAGACATTCTCACGCGATTTACCTCTTTTGGAACTACCAACTGACAGGACAAGGCCTAAGCTTAAAACATATAACGGTTCAGGAGTATATCATTTTTTTTCAAAAGAAAGTACCACCGCATTTAATTCGTATGCACAGCAAAAAGGTGTAACCCTTTTTATGCTTTTAATGACTGGAATAAACGGCTTACTCTCCAGATATGCCAATACCAGAGATATTATTTTGGGAACTCCCGTAGCGGGAAGAAAACACGGCGATTTAGAAAATCAGGTGGGCTTGTATTTAAACACACTGGCGATCCGAACGACATTTGAAGAAACAGCAAGTTTTGAAGAATTATTGACTCTTCAAAAAGAAACCTTATTAAAAGCCTATTCCCATCAGGATTATCCTTTTGACAGCCTTATAGAAGCACTTGATCTTAAAAGAGATCTGAGTCGATCAGTTTTGTTTGATGTTTTAGTGGTATTTCAAAACCAGGAAGAGTTATTAACCTCTGAAGGGTTAGTACTAAACGGTCTTGAAATAACGCCTTATAAAAATCTGGAAAAGTCCTTTAGCAAGTTTGACTTAAACTTTTCTTTTTCAGAGAAACAAGGTCAATTGTCCTTAGTTATAGATTACAATACCGATATTTACGAATTGGATTTTATAACGCGTTTGGCGTCTCATTTGGATTGTTTTTTAACAAAAGGAATCCAAAATCCGGATCAGAAAGTAGCTACTCTCGACTATCTATCAGCCTCTGAGAGAGCAACCCTTTTGGAAGATTTCAGCACTTCAAAATCAGAAGCAGCATTAGCCACTACAGCAGTTGCAAAGTTCGCACAGCAGGTTGCGCAGACTCCGGATGCCACGGCAATAGTTTTTGAAGACAGTTCGCTGACTTACAAAGAACTGGATGAACTGTCCAGTCAGCTGGCACATTATTTATTGAGTAACTACGAAATAAAAACAGAAGACCTCATTGCCGTAAAATTAGAACGCAGCGAGTGGATTTACATCTCACTGTTGGCCGTACTGAAAACGGGAGGCGCCTATGTTCCTATAGATCCGGGCTATCCGGAGCAAAGAATTGCTTACATCGAACAAGACAGCAACTGTAAAGTCATCATCGATGAAAACCTATTATTGAACTTTAAAAACCAGCAAAACCAATACAAAATCACCCCGCCTTCAATCGCGTTGACTCCGGAGAATCTGATGTATGTCATTTACACCTCAGGCTCAACAGGACAACCCAAAGGTGTGATGATCGAACACAAAAGTTTAGTGAGTTACATCCTAAACCAAAAAGAAGAATTTGGATTTGATGCGTCCGATCGTATCGTACAATTCTCCAACAACGCTTTTGATGCGTCGATGGAGCAAATTTTTTTAGCGCTGCTTAGTGGAGCCACATTAGTAGGTGTGCCAAAAGAGCGTATTATTGATCCGGCCGATTTTACAAACGTATTACAGCAAAATGAGATAACCCATCTGCATGCCACACCGGGTTATTTGTCACATTTAGAAAATCTTTCCAGCTGCAAAACCCTAAGAAGAATTGTTGCGGCAGGAGAAGTATGCCCAAAAAATTTGGCCGAAAAAATGATCAAAATAGCCGACTTCTACAACAAGTACGGTCCGACAGAAGCCACCATCAGCGCCGTCATGGGCAACGTTGATTCAGACGATCTGCAAAGAAATGGTATTCCAATCGGAAAGCCTTTAAAAGACAGTCAGATCTATATCCTGTCCGATAACCTGTCGGTACAACCCATAGGTGTTTTGGGCGAACTCTGTATTTCAGGCAACAGTCTGTCCAGAGGATACCTGAACAATTCCGAACTGACAGCAGAAAAATTTGTAACTCATCCCTTTGTTGAAGGAGCCAAGCTCTATAAAACAGGCGATTTGGGCAAATGGCTTGCAGACGGAAGTATCGAACTCTCAGGCCGTAAAGACGATCAGGTAAAAGTAAGAGGCCACCGAATCGAACTCGGAGAAATCGAACACGCTCTGTTATCACAAGACAACATCAGTCAGTGCGTTGTAGCCGTACAAAACATAGACGAAGAACCCGCAATAGTAGTGTATCTGGTAGCCGAAAACCCAATAGACAAACAAGAACTGCGTACCAAACTAAGCCATCATTTACCGGATTATATGATCCCGGGTTATTACCTGCAGGTAGAGCATATCGCCTTGACCCCACACGGTAAAGTCGATATGAAAGCCTTGCCGGCAGTGAGTGCAGATCATATTGTGCAGCAAAAATATACCGCTCCGGTGACCACCTTAGAGAAACAGCTCGCTGCAATTTGGGAAGAAATACTGGGCATCAAAACCATTGGAACCACAGACAACTTCTTCGAACTTGGCGGACACAGTCTGAAAGTAATTTTGGTAGCCAACAAAATCAACCGTCAATTAGGCTATCAAATCAGTGTAAAAGACGTCTTTTTAAACCCGACCATCTCAGGAATCATCAGCAAACTTGAGGCAGGAACTTTTAGCGCCATACCCAAAGCAGAGAAACAGGAAAGCTACGTTTTAAGCTCTTCTCAACACCGACTATGGATCGCGAGCCAGTTTGAAGGCGGCAGTCAGGCCTACAACATTCCCGGTGTGTTTGAATTAGAAGGAGATTTAAACACAGCGCAATTAGAAGCAGCATTTAGCCTCCTTATTGCCCGACATGAAACCCTAAGAACCTCTTTCAAACGAGATGATCAGGGAGAAGTGCGTCAATTCATCACTGATGCCGAAGCCATAGATTTCGAAGTAAATTATGAAGATCTCAGCACAATCGAAGATGCAAAAGAAGCCCTCGGGGACAAAATTGCCCAAAGCTATCAACACCAGTTTGATCTGGAGAAAGCTCCTTTGGTAAACCTGAAACTCATCCGATTATCAGAAAAGAAACACCTGTTGCTTTTCAATATGCATCATATTATTAGTGATGGCTGGTCGATGGGAATTTTAAGCAACGAACTCATCACGATTTACGATCATCTCATACAAAATAAAACGATCCATCTTCCGGAACTAAGTATACAATATAAAGACTATGCGACCTGGATGAGAAGCGAAGAACAAACTGTTAAACTAAAAAAATCAGAAGAATACTGGCTCAATATCTTTAGCGGTAGCCTTCCGGTACTGGAGCTTCCGACAGAGAAAGTGCGACCAAGAATAAAAACCTATGCCGGAGATTCCATCAACTACAACTTCGCAAAAGAAACAAGTAGTAAGCTGAAAGTTTTTTCAGAGCAACACAACAGCAGTCTTTTCATGGTCTTGATGGCCGGTATAAACGGATTACTCTCGAGATATGCGAACACCAGAGACCTTATTTTAGGGACACCGATTGCCGGAAGAGAACACAGTGATCTGGAAAACCAAATAGGACTTTATCTGAACACCCTGGCCATTCGAACCATATTTGAAGAAAATGCCAGTTTTGAAGAATTACTGACGATCGAAAAAGAAACCTTGCTAAACGCCTATTCGCATCAGGAATATCCGCTCGATAATCTGGCAGAACAACTGGGTTTAGGCAGAGACACCAGCCGATCAGCCCTCTTTGATGTACTGGTCGTATTGCAAAATCAGCAGGGTTTATTTGCCTCAAATGCGGTACAAATAGAAAGTTTAACCTTAAAACCGTACAAAGCCAACCCAAGAAAAGTAAGTCAGTTCGATTTAAGTCTCGTCTTCTCAGAACAAGCAGGAGAACTAAGTTTGCACATCGAGTATAATACTGATATTTATGAATCAGAATTTGTAGCACGTTTGGCTTCCCACTTGGAAACCTTTTTAACAGAGGCCATCCAAAATCCGGAGCAAAAAGTAGCCACACTCAACTACCTGAGCAAAGCCGAGACCACCCAATTGCTGGAGGATTTTAACGACACAGCAACAGCGTATCCTAAGGATCAGACTACGGTCTACTTATTTGTGTCTCAGGCAAAGAAAAGCCCGGAGCAGATTGCTTTGGTGACAGATGCTAAAAGTTTTACCTACAAGGAACTCGATGAAATCTCCAACGAGCTTTCGCACTATTTGTTAAGCAATTACAACTTAGCTGTAGAAGATTTAGTAGGGGTAAAACTGGACCGCAGCGAATGGCTGCCTATTGCCTTATTGGCGGTTTTAAAATCGGGTTGTGCTTATGTTCCGATTGATCCCAACTATCCGGCACAAAGAATAGAATACATCGAACAGGACAGTAAATGTAAAATCACCATAGACAATAACTTTATAGCAGCTTTCAAACAGGCAGCACCGATTTCAAAATCGCTTCCAAAGGTATCTTTTAATCCGGATCATCTGGCTTATATCATTTACACCTCGGGTTCCACAGGAAAACCCAAAGGCGTTATGATCACCCATCAGAATGCTGTAGCGATGTTATGCTGGTCACAAAGAGAATTTAGCGATACCGATTTTGATACTTTATACGCCGTAACCTCACATTGTTTCGATCTGTCGGTTTACGAATTTTTCTATCCGTTAAGCATTGGAAAGCAAATACGATTACTGGCCAACGGCTTATCAATAGGAGACTATATCCAGAACGATAAAAACGTATTAATCAATACCGTTCCTTCTGTAATCCTTACCCTGATTGAAAAAGGAACCACTTTTGAGAATGCTGCGGGTATCAACCTTGCCGGAGAAGCATTCCCGGTAAGCATTGCTAATCATTTTGCAGCCTCAGGCATAGCCGTGAGAAACCTGTACGGTCCTTCAGAAGATACTACCTACAGCAGTTATTACAGAGTAGAAGGAACTTATGAAAGCTCGGTGCCTATTGGGAAAGCCTTAGACAATACGCAGTTTTACATCCTCTCAGAAGACCTGGCGTTACAGCCTGTGGGAGTAATTGGCGAAATCTGTATCTCAGGCGATGGCTTGTCCAGAGGATATTTGTACCAGCCTGAACTCACAGCAGAAAAGTTTATTGTAAATCCTTTTAACGACACTACCAAACTCTACAAAACAGGTGATTTGGGTAAATGGTTACCAGATGGTACCATCGCCTACATAGGCCGAAAAGACAGTCAGGTTAAAATCAGAGGACATCGTATTGAACTGGGTGAGATCGAGCAGGTACTACAATCTCAGGAAGGCATCGATCAGTGTGTCGTAATCTCGACAACTGTGCAGGATGACCCAGTCATTGTAAGTTATCTGGTAAGTGCCGCAACCATAAACAAACAACAGCTTCGCCAGTCACTTTTGCGTGAACTGCCGGAATATATGCTGCCAAGTTATTATGTGTTTTTAGAGCAATTTCCGCTTACACCAAACGGTAAGATCGACAAAAAAGCGTTACCACCGGTAAGCACAGACGACCTTATCCAACAGGAATATGTTGCTCCGACCAACGAAATAGAGGAGAAACTGGTAGTCATATGGCAGGACATCTTAAAATTAGAGAAAATAGGAATCACCAATAATTTCTTCGAACTGGGAGGAAACAGTTTAAAAGCTACCGTCCTAATCAACAGAATCAACAAGGCTTTTGATACGAGATTCTCTATTCAGGATTTGTATGAAACTCAGGATGTTATTGGGATTTCCAAAAAACTAAAATTCATTCTTTTTCAAAATCAGTTAGCGGTAGAAACAGCGGATGATTTGGATGAGATACTAATCTAAAATTGGACTGTGAGTTTCATTTTATTTTGAACACCGCTCTATACTTACAGCCATGTCTCATTGTGAAATGTGAGATGTGAAATGAATCTGCTTACAGCATAAAATAAACAATTGGATACCACTATTTTATTAACACAATAGTGCCGCTCTTCTAAAAATTACAGACGCACTCAAAGTTTACTTTAAAAAAAATATCATGATAGAGAATTTAATCAATACACTAGAATCTTTAAATATAAGACTTCGGGTAGAAAATGGGGATTTGAAAATTAATGCTCCGAAAGGGACTTTAACACCCGAAATTATTGAAGACATTAAGGCGCATAAAAGCAGATTGCTTAGCTTGTTGTCATCGTCGGAATCAATTCCTAAAGCAGCCGTAAAAGAATCTTATGCGCTTACTTCCTCACAATATCGTTTGTGGACTCTGAGTCAGTTTGAGAGCGGTAATTCGGCTTATAACTTATTTGCTGCCTTTGAGTTTAAAGGAGTTTTAGAATTTGAGAAATTGGCGAAAGCCTTTCAAATTTTAGTGGAAAGACATGAGAGCTTGCGTACCGTTTTTAAAGAAGACGAACAGGGTGATTTGGGACAGTATATTGTTCCGGCAGCCCAATACAGCGGGACTTTACAGTTTAAAGATTTAACTAATGCCCCTGTTGAGGTTTTGACCAATTATGCCAGCACACTTCAAAAACATGCTTTTGACTTAGAAAAAGGACCGCTTTTTATAGGAGAAATTGTCAAATCGGCAGCAGATAGCCATATTTTGATGCTTAACATGCACCATATTATTGGTGATGGCTGGTCGATGGGCGTATTGAGTAAAGAATTTATAACGATTTATAATGAATTGGTTCTAGGTAATGAGATCGTATTACCGGATTTGCCTATTCAGTACAAAGATTATTCAGAGTGGCAAAACAGCCCATCCAGACAGGCAGTGCTGGAAAAATCCAAAGCGTTATGGTTAGAGACATTCTCAGGGGATTTGCCGGTTTTAGAACTGCCTTCCAATAAAGTAAGACCTAAACTTAAAACGTATAACGGTTCAGGGATAAAACATTCTTTTTCAAAAGAGAATAACACTGCCCTTAATGTTTATGCACAGCATAATGGGGTAACTCCTTTTATGGTTTTAATGGCCGGAATCAACGGATTGCTTTCCAGATATACCAACAGCAGCGACCTTATTTTAGGTACTCCTGTGGCCGGAAGAGAACACAGTGATCTGGAAAATCAGGTTGGCTTGTATTTAAACACACTGGCGATTCGAACTACATTTGAAAAAACAGTAAGTTTTCAGGACCTGCTTCAAACACAAAAAGAAACCTTATTAAAAGCCTATTCGCATCAGGACTATCCTTTAGACAGTTTGGTAGATGCACTTGATCTTAAAAGAGACACAAGCCGATCCGTTTTGTTTGATGTTTTGGTGGTTTTTCAAAATCAGCAGGAATTATTAGCATCTGAAAGCCTAAAAATCAGCGGCGTTGAAATAACGCCCTATAAAAATCTGAAAAAATCATTTAGTAAATTTGATTTAACCTTTGCTTTTGCAGAGTTTCAGGGCGAACTAAGCTTAGACATCGAATACAATACCGATATTTATGAAGCAGAATTTGTAGCGCGTTTGGCTTCCCACTTGGAAACCTTTTTAACAGAAGCGATTCAAAATCCGGAGCAAAAAGTAGCCACACTCAACTACCTGAGCGAAGCCGAAACCACCCAATTGCTGGAGGATTTTAACGATACAACAATAGCGTATCCTGAGGATCAGACTATGGTTGACTTATTTGTGTCTCAGGCAAAGAAAAGTCCGGAGCAAATTGCTTTGGTAACAGATGCCAAAAGTTTTACCTACAAAGAACTCGATGAAATCTCAAACGAGCTTTCGCACTATTTGTTAAGTAATTACAACTTAGCCGTAGAAGATTTAGTAGGTGTAAAACTAGACCGCAGCGAGTGGTTGCCAATAGCCTTGCTGGCTGTTTTAAAATCGGGTTGTGCTTATGTTCCAATCGATCCAAACTATCCGGCGCAGCGTATTGAATATATCGAACAGGACAGTAAATGTAAAGTCACTATAGACAATAACCTTATAGCAGCTTTCAGACAAGCAGCATCCATCTCAAAATCATTGCCGCAAACCTCTTTCAGTTCGCAGCATCTGGCCTACATCATTTACACTTCTGGCTCCACAGGAAAACCAAAAGGTGTTATGATCACCCATCAGAATGCTGTAGCGATGTTATGTTGGTCACAAAGAGAATTTAGCGATACTAATTTTGACATTTTGTACGCTGTAACTTCACATTGTTTTGATCTTTCTGTTTACGAATTTTTCTATCCGTTAAGCATTGGAAAACAAATTCGTTTATTGCCAAACGGATTATCAATAGGAGACTATATCCAGAACGATAAAAACGTACTAATCAATACCGTTCCTTCTGTAATCCTTACTCTGATTGAAAAAGGAACCACTTTTGAGAACGCCGCAGGAATTAACCTTGCCGGAGAAGCATTCCCGGTAAGCATTGCCAATCATTTTGCAGCCTCAGGCATAGCCATGAGAAATTTGTACGGCCCTTCAGAAGACACCACTTACAGCAGTTATTACAGAGTAGAAGGAACTTACGAAAATTCAGTGCCTATTGGGAAAGCCTTAGACAATACGCAGTTTTACATCCTTTCAGAAGACCTGGCCTTGCAGCCTGTGGGAGTCATTGGCGAAATCTGTATCTCGGGCGACGGTTTGTCCAGAGGATATTTGTACCAACCTGAACTAACAGCAGAGAAATTTATCACCAACCCTTTTAACGACACTACCAAACTGTACAAAACAGGCGATTTGGGCAAATGGTTACCCGACGGTACCATCGCTTACATAGGCCGAAAAGACAGTCAGGTTAAAATCAGAGGACATCGTATCGAATTGGGTGAGATCGAGCAGGTATTACAATCTCAAGAGGGTATCGATCAGTGTGTTGTGGTAACCGCAACCGTACAGGGTGATCTTGTTATTGTTAGTTATCTGGTAAGTGCCACAACGGTCAACAAACAACAGCTTCGTCAGTCACTTTCACGCGAATTGCCGGAATACATGCTGCCAAGTTATTATGTGTTTTTAGAGCAATTTCCGCTTACACCAAACGGTAAAATCGACAAAAAAGCCCTGCCTCCGGTAAGCACAGACGACGTTATTCAACAGGAATATGTTGCTCCGACCAACGAAATAGAGGAGAAACTGGTAGCCATATGGCAGGACATCCTAAAATTAGAGAAAATAGGAATCACCGATAACTTCTTTGAACTGGGAGGAAACAGTTTAAAAGCTACCGTTTTAATCAACAGAATCAACAAGGCTTTTGATACGAGATTTTCGATTGAGGATTTGTATGAAACTCAGAATGTTATTGGAGTTTCAGAAAAACTGAAATTTATCGTATTTCAGAATGAATTGGCCGGAGAGTCGGTTGATGATTTGGATGAGATTATGATATAAACTTATCTCAGTTCAACCGATAGTATTTTTTGGTGTTAACTAATGAGATGAGAACAGAATGATTCTGAAAAACAGAAATGCTTTTTACTTTACTTAAAAAATTATATCGTGATAAAAAATTTACTACATACGTTGCAATCCTTGAATATCAGACTTAAAATCGATAATGGAAACTTGAAAATTAATGCTCCTAAGGGGGCTTTAACACCCGAAATTATTGAAGATATTAAAAGGTATAAAAAGAAACTGATCACATTATTATCCTCTTCAGAGTCTATCCCTAAAGCTGCGATCAAAGATTTTTATGCGCTTACTTCGTCTCAGCATCGTTTGTGGACTTTGAGTCAGTTTGAAACCGGTAATTCGGCTTATAACCTCTTTACTGCATTTGAATTTAAAGGAGTTCTGGATTTCGACAAATTAGCCGAGACCTTTACCTTTTTAGTAGAAAGACATGAGAGCTTGCGTACTGTTTTTAAAGAAGACGGACAGGGGAATCTGGGGCAGTATATCGTTCCGGCAGCCCAATACAGCGGGACTTTACAGTTTACAGATTTAACTAATGCCTCGGATGAAGTCTTGCGGAATCATGCTAATGCACTTCAAAGACATGCTTTTGACTTAGAAAAAGGACCGCTTTTCATAGGAGAAATTGTCAGGTCGGCGGCAGATAGTCATATTCTGATGCTTAACATGCACCATATTATTGGCGATGGCTGGTCGATGGGGATATTGAGTAAAGAATTTATAACGATTTATAATGAATTGGTTATAGGAAATGAAATCGTATTACCGGATTTGTCTATTCAGTACAAAGATTATTCAGAATGGCAAAACAGCCCATCGAGACAGGCAACGTTGGAAAAATCCAAAGCCGCATGGTTAGAGACATTCTCAGGAGATTTGCCTGTTTTGGAATTGCCTTCCGATAAAGTAAGACCTAAACTTAAAACCAATAATGGCTCAGGGGTAAAACATCCTTTTTTAAAAAATACCACCACTGCGCTTAATGCCTATGCACAGCAAAATGGGGTATCACTTTTTATGGTCTTAATGGCCGGAATCAACGGATTGCTTTCCAGATATGCCAATATCGGAGATATTATTCTTGGGACTCCGGTGGCCGGAAGAGAACACAGTGATTTAGAGAACCAGGCTGGATTGTATTTAAACACACTGGCGATCCGAACGACATTTGAAGAAGCAACCAGTTTTGAAGAATTAGTAAACATACAAAAAGAGACCTTACTAAAAGCTTATTCCCATCAGGACTATCCTTTTGATAGTTTGGTGGAAGCGCTTGATCTTCAAAGAGACATGAGTCGATCGGTTCTATTTGATGTTTTAGTGGTCTTTCAAAACCAGCAGGAATTATTAGCCTCTGAAAATCTGGCTATAAATGGTGTTGAAATAACCTCTTATAAAAACCTGAAAAAGTCATTTAGCAAATTTGATTTAACCTTTGCTTTTGCAGAGTATCAGGGCGAACTAAGCTTGTACATCGAATACAATACCGATATTTATGAAGCAGAATTTGTAGAACGTTTAGCCGACCATTTGGATACTTTTTTAACAGAGGCCATCCAAAATCCGGAACAAAAAGTAGCCACACTCAACTACCTGAGCAAAGCCGAGACCACCCAATTGCTGGAGGATTTTAACGACACCGCAATAGCGTATTCTAAGGATCACACTATGGTCGACTTATTTGTGTCTCAGGCCTGGGAAACTCCGGAGCAGATTGCTTTGGTGACCGATGACAAAAGCTTTACTTACAAAGAACTCGATGAAATCTCCAACGAGCTTTCACACTACTTGTTAAGTAATTACAGCTTAGCCGTAGAAGACTTAGTAGGTGTAAAACTAGACCGCAGCGAGTGGTTGCCCATAGCCTTACTGGCTGTTTTAAAATCGGGTTGTGCTTATGTTCCAATCGATCCGAACTATCCGGCGCAGCGAATTGCGTATATCGAACAGGACAGTAAATGTAAAGTCACCATAGACGATAACTTTATAACAGCTTTCAAACAAGCAGCACCGATCTCAAAATCATTGCCGCAGATCTCTTTCAGTTCACAGAATTTGGCCTACATCATTTACACCTCTGGTTCCACAGGAAAACCAAAAGGCGTTATGATCACCCATCAGAATGCTGTCGCGATGTTATGCTGGTCACAAAGAGAATTTAGCGATACCGATTTTGACATGCTGTATGCTGTAACCTCACATTGTTTTGATCTGTCTGTTTATGAATTTTTCTACCCTTGGAGCATCGGAAAACAAATTCGCTTACTGGCCAACGGATTATCGATAGGAGATTATATCCAGAGCGATAAAAACGTATTAATCAATACCGTTCCTTCCGTAATCCATACCCTGATTGAAAAAGGAACCACCTTTGAGAATGCTGTTGGTATCAACCTTGCCGGGGAGGCTTTTCCGGTAAGTATCGCCAATCATTTTACCAACTCAGGGATTGCTATTAGAAACTTATACGGGCCTTCAGAAGACACCACCTACAGCAGTTATTACAGAGTAGAAGGAACATACGAAAATTCAGTGCCTATTGGAAAAGCTTTAGACAACACCCAGTTCTATGTACTTTCAGAAGCCCTGGCCTTGCAGCCTGTAGGCGTTATTGGAGAAATCTGTATCTCGGGTGATGGCTTGTCCAGAGGATACTTGTATCAACCCGAACTAACGGCAGAAAAATTTATCACCAATCCTTTTAACGAGAGCACGAAGCTCTACAAAACAGGAGATTTGGGTAAATGGTTACCTGATGGTACCATCGCTTACATAGGCCGAAAAGACAGTCAGGTTAAAATCAGAGGCCACAGAGTAGAACTTGGAGAAATCGAACAAGTACTCCAGTCACAGCAAGACATCGATCAGTGTGTTGTGGTAACCGCAACCGTTCAGGGCGATCCTGTAATTGTAAGTTACCTCGTGAGCGCAACAGTCGTAGACAAACAACAGCTTCGCCTGTCACTGGGCCGCGAATTACCCGACTATATGTTACCGAGTTACTATGTGTTTTTAGACAAATTTCCACTTACACCAAACGGTAAAATCGACAAAAAAGCACTGCCGCCGGTAAACGAGGCCGATGTAATTCAGCAGGAGTACATCGCACCTTCCAATGAAACCGAAGAAAAGCTAGTTGTCATATGGGAGGAAGTTTTGCAGAAAAACAAAATAGGAGTAGGAGATATTTTCTTTGCACTAGGCGGACACAGTTTAAAAGCAACCCAGGTAATCTCTAAAATTCAGAAAGAATTCAATATTAAAATTGAGCTCAAAGAATTGTATAAAGAGCCGACAATTACAAATCTGGCGCAATATATTGAGTCCATACAGCTCTTAAACAATCAGCAGTTCAAATCTTCTGTTATTGGAGAAGAACTTGTTTTTTAAAATTACCATTCTATTCCTGTAAAAGGAAGGAGAATATCCCATAAAAACCATTAAAACAAACAGCTACGAGAGCCTTCTTGTAGCTGTTTTTTTGTTTTATATAGGTTTTTTTTATGCCTATGTCTTTTGTTTTTTATGTAGTTGATTGATTTACAGTTATTAAGTCTTTTAAGGGGCATGAAATTAGCAATTATGGGGGCTGAGCCTGTAAAAACTACCTTTTAGGTTAAAAGGGTACCGCTTGTTTATGTTTAATTTTGAATAAAAAAATAGATGTTATGGATGACCGTTATTCAAAAAATAAGCTTTATCTGACGGATGAAGAACAAGAGGTTATAAAAAATTTCCCAATTCTGCTTGCAGGAAGTGGTCTTGGAAGTGTAATTGCCGAATGTGCGCTGCGTTTTGGTTTTGAAAAAATCACTATTGTTGATGGTGATCGGGTAGAAAGTTCTAATTTGAGCAGACAAAATTACACTGAAGATGATATCGATTCGAACAAGGTAGATGCTCTGGCAAAGCGATTGAGATCGATTAATAAAAATGCAGAAATCAATTGTATCGATTTTTTCCTGACTGTCGAAAATATAGGGGATCATATTAAAGGCCATAGAGCGGCAATTAACACACTGGATTTTTCTTCTCCAGTACCCTTGATATTCGATACGGCCTGTCAAAAGTTAGACATTCCGGTACTGCATCCCTACAATATAGGATGGGGGAGTCTGGTAACTGTTATTGCCAGGGATGGTCTTCTTTTAAATGCGCTGGCCAATGGGGATGAAGAATTCAACGAAGCAACGATGATGGAATACGCTTCAAGTTATTTGCGATTCTGGGGAAATCCACAAAAATGGATGGACAGCATTATTGAAAAATACAAAATCGAAAAAGGATGCCAATCACCGCCACAAATGGCTATTGCATCCTGGTCGGTAGCAGCCTTATGCACCCATTTGCTTTTTAATATCGCAACTGGTAAAAAGTATAAAAAATTCCCTGAATTTTATTTGTCCGCCATTATAGATGAGGATTTATAGAATGCCTTTTTTGACTTTTGACAATGATAATTTGCCATGTAGAGACATAGATTTTATGGAGTGTTAGATGTGAAATGTAAAACGTCTTAATCTTCTCCGGAGAATCTATGTTTCTATGTGTTTAAACCATAGCCACAGAAAGGCTCAACAGAAAAAATATGCCAAATCTGCGGGAGAAACATGGGTGTGAGATGTGCTATGTTAGATGTGAAAAGAATGTCTAAAAAGAAACGCATTGCTCTTAGATCACGCTCTGTGTTTTATTAAAAGTGAAACGCCTTTTTTCAGTTGAAAAATCTATGTTTCTATGTGTTTAAACCATAGCCATAGAAAGGTTCAACAGAAAAGATCTGCACAATCTGCAAGATCTGCGAGAAAAAAATTATCGCAGAAACATCGGTTTTAGAATGTAAAATGTGGGATGTAAGATGTGAAATGTAAAGTGCAAAAACTATGCACAAGAGAAACGTATTTCTCTTGTCTAGTACTCTGTGTTTTATTAAAAGTGAAACGTCTTATTTTCAGTTAGAAAATCTATGTTCCTATGTGTTTAAACCATAGCCACAGGAAGACCCAACAGAAAAAATCTGCCAGAAAAACACTTATCCCATAGAAATAAAAGCCTATGTCTTTTAAATCAGTTTATTACTGGTGGCATAGGCAATTGCCTCGGCGATATTCCCAACCCCTAGTTTGGTAAACAGCTTCCTCTTGTGGAACTTAATCGTATCTGCTGATACAAACATACTCTCGGCCATATTGGCAATCGTAAACCCCCTGATAGAATATTGCAAAACCTCCTTTTCCCGGCTGGTAAGTTCTATTTTTTTCATCACCTTCCAAAAATCTCCCTCCAGGTCGTAACTGTAGATCTTATTCTCTCCTTTTTTGTAAATCTTAATATTCCCGGACTGCAATTCAGAAGAAAGAGAGATAATACAAATCGACTTCCAAATTTTTCCGTCATTGGTTAAAAAAACAGGAGTCAGCTTCTGATTCACCAAAAAAGTCTTTCCATTGGGATTCTTCAAACGAAAGTCATACGAGATCGTATGATTCAAACGCTCCTCTACGGGGATATTCTGATAAAAATCAAACCCTATAGTGTTGATCTTCAGTAATAAATCCAAATCCTCTTTTACTACGTACTTAAAGTAAAAGGCGTAACCCAATTCCTGAACCTCTGCCGGAGTGTGATCGCATAAGAACAATGGATTTTCGGACACGTACTCAAAACCTTTCTTTTCGTAATCGATAATATAAATACTGCTGTAAGTAGTTCTGGCAAACGCCCGGACCAATTCTAAATAATTTCCAAGTCTGCCTTTTTCATCCTCGGAGATTTTGTGAACGGTGTTGTTTGAGGAAAAAAAGTCGTTTTCAATTACCATATTTTAATATTTTTTTAACAGGGTGTGAATATAGGAAAAATTGGAGAGATGCTGTTAAAATATTTTTATTTCTATACGAATTTAACTTCATTTCAATAATAACTTCATTTCGTTAAGAAGAGCCTTTTTTTTTCAGAAAAGCTGTTTTTAAAAACTACACTTAAAGGTAGTTTTTATTTAAAATACTGGAAACTAGTATTTTGTGTAATATGAAGCGTAAATTGTGGTGATAGTTTTGGAGAAAACAAACACTATGAAACTCGCCAAAAACAACCACCCAGCAATTAGTCAAAATGACATCTTACTTATGTCAAAATTTGTAGTCACAGAAAACTTCAATCACCATTCCAATGAAATTCTACCAGGTCATTATCAAAATGATATTGATGCGGTTTACAAAGAAGAAATGGGCTACTTAGAAAACTCAAAAATATTCGCTTTCAAAAACGAACAAGGGGACTTCACAGGAACCATCAGAGTTTTAAAATGGGATTTCATCACTCCACTTCCAATTCAGAAAATGTTTGGTATCAATCCTTTTATCTGCGCAGAAGGAGATGCCATCAATGAAATCTGGCATATTGGACGTTTTGCCATCAAAAAAGGCGTTCGTGATGTTAACTTATTAAAAAAACTATTGGTTTGTGCTATTGCACCGGTTTGCAAACACAAAGACAACATGGCTTTTGCCGAAATCGACGCCAAACTATTACGCGTACTAACCTTAATGGGAATCAAAGCCAAAATAGTTGGAAAATCAATCGAATACCTGGGATCAGAAACTATCCCGGTATCCATGTCTTATAATGGACTGATTAATTTCTACAACGAAAACAAACATTTGGTTACACCGGAAGATTTTCAGCTTTCGTCTGTAAACTACAAACTACCCAATAAGGTAGTATTTAACGCTAACAAGCTGAACTACACTTTGGTGTAGTAGAATTTGAAAACCGCTATTGTAAATTTACTTCAGTAAAAATAAGTAGTTGAATCCTCAACAAACCGATTTTTACAAAGCGCTCCAAACACAATGACAATTGTCCTGAGAGTTGCAACAAAAACATTATTACCAAAATTACTTCAAAGTAAAAAAGGTAAAGCTATTAAACCAAAAAACAGATCTCTAAAAAAAATAACCATGTGACTGGTAATAGCGCAGCTATGCCCGGTGACGAAAAAAACCAAATAGTATGGATCAAAAACAAGGATGGCATGTTCTTTACGTAAGGTACAGACATGAGAGTAAAGTCTACAAAGAGTTAATAGAAAAAAAACTAGAAGCTTTTTTACCGATGGCCACCAGCATCAGAAAATGGAGTGACAGAACCAAGAAAATTCAGATCCCATTATTTCCCAGTTATGTCTTTGTAAACATCAAATCCAATAAAGACTTTCATGATGCTTTAAATGTCGAAAGCGGCTGTTCGTACTTGTCATTTGGCAAAGAATACGGAAAAGTTTCTGAAGAAGAAATTGATTACATCAAGCTTTTTACCCAGGTGGAGGACATCACAGATGTTCAGATTGAACCGGTACTGCCTAAAATAGGCGATAAACTTAAAATTGAGCATGGCGACCTTTCGGGTTTGGAATGCGAAGTTTTCAGAGTCGACAATCAGCACCGAATTAGTGTCAGACTAAGCTCTTTACGTCAGAACATCTCAGCCATCATTCCTTTGTCGTATCTATCCAATACAACAGAAAACGTTTTTGCCAAAGCGTAATTTTTAGAATTCCTTTTTTAAATAGATTATTGCCGCCTGTGTTCCGGGAGCAGCTAATCATCAAAGCGACTTTTGTACTTGTCCTACTGTATTAAAGATCCTTTATTTCAATCATTCCTTACAAAATCAAAACAAATCAGCACAGCACATTGTCTTTTAGAACAATGTGTTTGGCGTTGTACATAGACCATTTTAATTATTTAAGCTATTAATTCATAATTCCAGTATTTAAGAAAACATTTTAAGATGAAAGATATCAAATCAATAATTACCAGTTTATCGAAAAAAGAAGTACAAATTTTCCTTGATGATTCAGAAGAAAATTTAAGAGTAACAGGAAACACAGCAGCTCTTACAGCAGAAGATAAAATCGATATTTCGACCAACAAAGAGCGATTAATTACTTTACTTAAAAGCACTAAAAACAATACCAAATTTAATTTTGAGTCAATTGCGACTGTTGCGGAAGCTGAAAGTTATGAGGTGTCTGCAGGACAACGTCGTCTTTGGACATTAAGCCAATTTGAAGGTGGATCTGAGGTATACAACATGCCTATGCGTACTCCTTTAAAAGGCAGTTATGACATTGAATGTTTTCAAAAAGCAATAACAGCGACTATAGACCGTCATGAAATCCTGCGTACTACTTTTAAAATGGATGAAAACGGTGAAGTAAGACAATATGTAAAGCCAACAGCAGCGGTAGATTTTAAACTGTCTTATGTTGATTTCAGAACTGTTACCGATAAAGAAGCCAGTGTATCCAACTATATCAAAAAGGATTCATTTGTCCCTTTTGATTTAGAAAACGGACCGCTGTTTCGTCTAAGTTTATTACAGACGGAAGAGGATGCGTATGTTTTCTATTACAACATGCATCATATTATAGGTGACGGATGGTCTATGAATGTCCTGTCAAAAGATGTATTTACCTTTTATGAGTCTTTTGTAAAAGGGATTGCTCCCGATCTTGCACCTTTGGCCATACAATATAAAGATTATGCAAACTGGCAGGCTTTACAAATAAATACAGCCGGTTCAACTACAGACAAAACGTATTGGATGGAAAGCCTTTCAGGAGAATTACCTGTTTTAGACCTTCCTTCAGAAAAACGTCGCCCTTCTGTAAAAACACACAAAGGACGTAGCTTAAGAGCCTACATTTCTAAGGAGACCACTGCTATGCTTCAGCGTTTTACAAAAGAGAACAACAGCAGTACTTTTATTAGTTTATTGACCACGATCAACATTCTTTTTCATAAATATACCTCCGATTCAGATATTATTATCGGAAGTCCGGTAGCAGGCCGTGATCATGCCGATTTGGCCAATCAGATTGGTTTTTATGTGAATACCATTGCTTTGCGCAATACCATAAATGCTCAGGAGAATTTTGCTTCAATTTATAAAAGAATTAAAGAACAGACCCTGGAGGCGTTCAACCATCAAATGTATCCTTTTGACAGTTTGGTAGAAAACCTGAACATCAAGAGAGATGCAGGAAGAAGCAGTGTATTTGATGTTTTATTAGTGCTTCAGAACACAGCAAACGAGGAAACGATCGAAATACCAACATCAAAAACCAATACCATTGTTGATTTAGGAGAAACCGTTTCAAAATTTGATATAGAACTTAATTTCAGAGAAGCCGGAGGACAGTTAATTTTAGATATTGCTTACAATACAGAAGTGTACGAATATCAGATGATTGAAGGCTTAATCAGACATTACCAACAAATCTTAGAAGAAGTATTATTTCAGCCGGAAACTCCAATTGGTCAATTAACCTACATCAGTAAAGAAGAAGAAAATGAATTACTGGTAGATTTTAATGCTACAAAAAACAATTACCCTACAGCTATTACGATTGTTGACTTAATTGAAACACAGGTTGCCGCTAATCCGGAAGGAATTGCTTTGGCCTATGAAGGAGCAACAATGACTTATGCAGCCTTAAATGCAAAAGCCAATCAGGTGGCTCATTACTTACGCAGTATAGGAGTTACAACAGAGTCTATCGTTGGACTGTGTATGGAACGTTCTTTTGAAATGGTTATCGGGATGCTGGGAATTATGAAATCAGGAGGTGCTTATGCCCCTATTGATCCTCATTATCCGGCAGAGCGAATTGAATTTATCCTAAAAGACACAGCGGCAGAGGCTATATTGGTAAATGCCGGAAGCAGCAGTAAAGTTAATTTTCTGGAAGATATTGCCATACTAAACCTGGACGAGCACGATACCATATTTGCGAATCAGTCAGCAGCGAATCCTAATGTAGCAATACCTGTTTCCAATGCAGCTTATGTAATTTATACTTCGGGATCTACAGGAAACCCTAAAGGAGTAGTGAATGAGCAACGCGGTTTAGTGAATCGTTTATTATGGGCAAAGGAATATTATAATGTAACGGCTAACGATGTATTGATACAAAAAACTACTTTTTGTTTTGACGTATCGGTTTGGGAGTTTTTTCTTCCGCTGTTATCAGGTTGTAAACTAGTCATTCCAAAACCGGAAGGACATAAGGACAGTGATTATTTAAGAGAACTGATTGCCACTCATCAGGTGACCATGATTCACTTTGTACCTTCTATGTTAAGTGCCTTTTTACTGGATATCGATGTTACGAAATGCAGCAGTCTGAAAAATGTAGTGTGTAGTGGAGAGGCTCTAAAAATCAGCCAGGCAGAAGAATTTCAAAAAGCATTACCAAATGTTACTTTGAGTAATTTATACGGACCTACGGAGGCTTCGATAGATGTAACAAGCTGTATCATTCCTTTTAATGCGACTGACTTAAAACGTATTACGATAGGTAAACCAGTGGCCAACACTCAGATTTATATTCTGGATAGTGAAATGAACATACAACCCAAAGGTGTTACAGGAGAACTTTATATAGGAGGTGTTCAGGTAGCCAGAGGGTATATCAACCTTCCGGAACTTAATGCGTTCCGATTTGTAAACAATCCTTTTGGAGAAGGAAAATTGTACAGAACCGGTGACAATGCAAAATGGCTTCAGGATGGAACTATAGAATACCTTGGAAGAGAAGACAGCCAGGTAAAAGTTAGAGGTTACCGAATTGAACTGGGAGAATTGGATACCGTGATAAACAGCTGTCCGGCTATACGTCAGGGAGTTGTTATTGCGAGAGAAGATGCTTACGGCGTAAATGAACTGATAGCTTATATCGTTCTTACGGCAGCTAAAACAAAAGAGGATGTTATTGCTTATTTAAAAGAGCATATTCCGGGTTATATGATTCCGGGAATTATGGTAGAGCTGGAGGCCATTCCATTAACCTCAAATGGTAAAGTAAACAGAAAAGCATTACCGGATCCGGTATTTAGCAGAGAATACGAATATGTAGCCCCAACCACAAAAACAGAAGAGGAATTGGCTGTCATCTGGCAGGATTTACTCAAAGCAGAGCAGGTTGGAATCACAGATAATTTCTTTGAACTGGGAGGACATTCCTTATTGGCAGTGCGATTAATATCGGCGATAAAAAATACAATGAACGTTGCGCTTACGATTACAAACGTATTTAGTAATCCAACGATTTCTGATTTGGCTTATTTTATTGAAAATCAGGATACTAGTGCAGTACTTCCTTTGGTGACCAAACAAGATTTACCGGAAGCGATTCCGTTATCGTATGCGCAGGAGCGTTTGTGGTTTGTCGATAAGTTAAAAGGAAGTGAGCATTATCACATGCCGGTTTTATTAAACTTAAAAGGAGCACTAAATACAGACTACCTTTCTCAGGCTTTAAAAACCATTGTAGAACGTCATGAAACCTTACGCACCGTATTTGTAGAAAATGAAGGTGTAGCTTATCAGGTGGTACAACCGGCTGATAGCTGGGAACTGAATGTGGTTGCTACGGATGCCGATTATCAGGATCTTATTGCCGATGAGATAAACAAGCCTTTTGATTTAGCAAAAGATTATATGCTACGTGCTACTGTGATTAAAGTAGCGGAGGCAGAACATATTTTAGTGATTGTACGCCATCACATTGCAACAGATGGTTGGTCTGAATCGATCATTGTTAAAGAATTCAAAGAATTATATGCTTCTTATGCATCAGGAAGAGAAGCCGATTTACCGGTTCTTGATTTTCAATATGCCGATTATTCGGTTTGGCAGCGTTCAGAATTATCTGGTGCTGTTTTAGAAGAGAAACTAGGATATTGGGAGACTAAATTAAGCGGGGTAGCCCCGTCTGCACTTCCTGTTGATTACGCAAGACCAACGGTTCAAAGCAATCGTGGAGATCATATCAGTTTTAAGTTAGACAGTGATCGCAGCGAGGCTTTAAGAACTTATGCAAAAGAACAGGGCGTAACTTTATTCATGTTATTGTCAAGTGTTTATAAAGTATTGTTATACCGTCACAGCGGACAGTCTGATATTTGTATCGGAACTACCGTTGCCAATCGTCCGCAACAGGAATTAGAGTCTATGATTGGATTCTTTGTGAATGCTTTGGCCCTTCGCAGTGATTTGTCCGGTAATCCATCGTTTAATGAGGTGCTTAAATCGGTAAAACAAACCACTTTAGAAGCTTACAATCATATTGCCGTTCCATTTGAAAAAGTAGTAGATCGCGTAGAGAAAACCAGAGACAAAAGCAGAAGCTCTTTATTCCAGGTCTTGTTTGTTTTAAACAACAATCCAGAGTCTAAAGTGTCTGAATTTAGCGATATTACCATCGAAGCAATGGCTATGAATTATAATGTAGCTAAGTATGATTTAACCATTTTTGCTGAAGACAGCGCTGAAGGAATTTCGTTCTCTTTCAACTATTGCACCGATCTTTTCAGTGCTGCTACAATAGCAGGATTACGATCACATTACGAGAACTTATTGGGTACTATTTTAGTAAACGACACTTTATCGATAGGAAATCTGGCGATGCTTAGCCCGGAAGAAGAGCAGGCATTAACAGTAGGTTACAATACTGCTGACTATACACTATCAGGAGAAGGAACTGTATTGTCGCTTTTCGAGGCACAGGTTGCTAAAACTCCAGATACAGTTGCTTTTGTGTACAATGATAGCCGTATGACGTACAAAGAACTGGACGAAGCCGCTACCAAATTGGCGTATCATTACCAACAGACGTATGAGTTACAGCAAAATGACCTGATGGGTATCATGATGGATACTTCTAAC
Source organism: Flavobacterium sp. N502536 (assembly GCF_025947345.1). Lineage (NCBI taxonomy): Bacteria > Pseudomonadati > Bacteroidota > Flavobacteriia > Flavobacteriales > Flavobacteriaceae > Flavobacterium > Flavobacterium sp. N502536. Next base: position 3,053,022 of record NZ_CP110011.1, read on the forward strand.
TGGTCTTTATTAGGAATCTTATCGATCCTAAAATCAGGAGCAGGTTATGTTCCAATTGATCCTACTTTACCAAAAGAGCGTCAGTTGTACATGGTACAGGAAGCCAATATAAAAGCGTTGTTGATCGAATCGAGCAGTTTGTTTGACGTAATCGACTTTTCGGTTCCGGTATTTTCACTAGATATTCAGTATGCCGATGTAGCAGCATTGCCACAGGAGGTTACTTTTTCAACATTGGCTACTGAAGAAACTACCGCTTATGTCGTGTACACTTCGGGAACAACGGGTCAGCCAAAAGGTGTTCAGGTAAGTCATAAGAACCTGGTAGATTATTACGAAGGATTAGACGCGAAAATTTCAATTAGCGCCAACAAAAGCTTCGGACTTATGTCTTCCCTTTCTGCCGATTTAGGAAATACCGTATTGTTCGGTTCTTTATTAAGTGGAGGCTGTCTGCATTTGTTCAACAAAGAATCTTTAATGGACGGGGTGAAATTACAAGCCTATTTTAACACCAACACAATTGATTGTATTAAAATAGTACCGAGCCACTGGCAGGCGTTGCGTCTGGATACCGATTTGTTATTGCCAGCACGCACCATCATATTTGGAGGAGACGTATTGCCGGTATCACATGTAAAAGAAATCGCAGCACAAGATCCAAACGTAACCATCGTGAACCATTACGGTCCAACCGAAAGTACCATTGGAAAATTACTGCACAAAGTAGATCCTGATTTTGATTATGTGACCATCCCGGTTGGAAAATTATTCTCTAACAGTGAGGCTTATATTGTAAGCAGCGACATGTCGTTATGCCCAATTGGAGTTTCGGGAGAATTACTATTAGGAGGAGCAGGAATCTCAAAAGGATATTTGAATCGTGAAGATTTAACCCAGGAGAAATTCATCGCCAACCCATTTGCGGGAGCTAAGAGCACGGTTTTATACCGAACCGGAGATTTGGTACGCAGAAATGTATTGGGAGAAATTGAATTTTTAGGACGTGTAGACGATCAGGTTAAAATTCGCGGCTATCGTGTCGAATTAAAAGAAATCAGCAGAGTGATTCAGGGATATTCCGGAATTGTACAAAGCGAGGTTTTGTTTAAAGAAGACAGCACAGGCGTTAAACGTTTGGTGAGTTATTTGGTGGCCGAGGAAGGTTATTCAGAGGCTGATTTGAAATCTTATCTTTTAGGAATAGTTCCGGATTATATGGTTCCTCAGGTATTTGTGGTTTTAGATCAGATGCCGTTGACTTCAAACGGAAAGATCGACAGAAAAGCATTACCGGACCCTACAGTGACGCAGGACCGTGTGTATGTTGCCGCCGAAACTGAAGTAGAAAAAGACCTGGTTGCTATCTGGCAGGATTTACTAAATGTAGAACAAGTAGGGGTTACCGATGATTTCTTCGAATTAGGAGGGCATTCTTTACTGGCCGTTCGTTTGCTATCAGCGATCAAAACGACATTGAATGTTGCCATCAATATCACCGATATTTTCGATCATACTAATATTGCAGCTTTGGCCGCTTTTATAGAAAGTCAGGACAACACGGCTGTACTGCCTTTGGTAACCAAACAAGATTTACCGGCAGATATCCCGTTGTCTTATGCGCAGGAGCGTTTGTGGTTTATCGACAGGTTAAAAGGAAGCGAGCATTATCATGTGCCGGTACTATTAAACCTGAAAGGAGATTTGAATATAGAATTTCTTTCACGAGCGTTAAATACTATTGTAGAGCGTCATGAGGCACTGCGTACCATTTTTGTAGAAAAAGAAGGTATTGCTTATCAAAAAGTACAACCTTCAGATGCCTGGGATCTTACTATTTTCACTGCTGTGGCAGATCATGCTGCATTTATTAAAGAAGAAGTAAACCGTCCTTTCGATTTGTCTAAAGATTATATGCTGCGTGCAACTGTTATCAAACAATCAGATAATGAGCATATTTTATTGCTGGTTCGTCATCATATTGCAACCGATGGCTGGTCGACATCACTGATCGTAAACGAGTTTAAAACCTTGTATGCTTCTTATAAAGAAGGAAAAGAAGCCGATTTACCGGTTCTTGATTTCCAATACACCGATTATGCGGTTTGGCAGCGTTCAGAGATTTCAGGAGATTATTTAGCAGAGAAATTAGCGTATTGGGATTCTAAACTGACGGGAGTTGCTCCTTCAGCACTTCCTACGGATTATCCAAGACCAGCGGTTCAAAGCGGTTCAGGAGATTATATCAATTTTAAATTAGACAGCGAACGCAGCGAGGCTTTACGTGCCTATGCGAAGGAAGAGGGCGTAACCTTATTCATGTTATTGCTGAGTGTTTATAAAGTATTGTTATACCGTCACAGCGGACAGTCGGATATTTGTATCGGAACTACCGTTGCCAATCGTCCACAACAGGAATTAGAATCTATGATTGGATTCTTTGTGAATACTTTGGCGCTTCGCAGTGATTTGTCCGGTAATCCGTCCTTCAATGAGGTGCTGAAATCGGTAAAACAAACCACTTTAGAAGCGTACAGTCATATCGCCGTTCCGTTTGAAAAAGTAGTAGATCGCGTAGAGAAAGCGAGAGATAAAAGCAGAAACTCCTTATTCCAGGTTTTATTTGTTTTAAACAACAATCCGGAGGCTAAAGTATCTGATTTTAGTGATATTACCATTGAACCAATGGGAATGGAATACAACATTTCAAAATTTGATCTGACCATTTTTGCCGAAGACAGCGCTGAAGGAATTTCGTTCTCTTTCAACTATTGCACTGATCTTTTCAGTTCGGCTACAGTAGCAGGATTACTATCACATTACGAGAACCTGCTGACTACTATTTTGGCAGACGGAGGTACAGCTATAGGAAATCTGGCGATGCTTAGCCCTGAAGAAGAGCAGGCATTGACAGTAGGTTATAATACCGCTGATTATGCATTATCAGGAGAAGGAACTGTATTATCGCTTTTTGAAGCACAGGTTGCCAAAACTCCCGATGCAGTGGCTTTTGTGTACAACGATAGCCGTATGACGTACAAAGAACTGGACGAAGCCGCTACCAAATTGGCGTATCATTACCAACAGACGTATGAGTTACAGCAAAATGACCTGATGGGTATCATGATGGATACTTCTAACTGGTCTTTATTAGGAATCTTATCGATTCTAAAATCAGGAGCAGGTTATGTTCCAATTGATGCTGCTTTACCAAAAGAGCGTCAGTTGTACATGGTACAGGAAGCCAATATCAAAGCGTTGTTGATCGAATCGAGCAGTTTGTTTGACGTAATCGACTTTTCGGTTCCGGTATTTTCACTTGATATTCAGTATGCCGATGTAGCAGCATTGCCACAGGAGGTTACTTTTTCAACATTGGCCACCGAAGAAACTACCGCTTATGTCGTGTACACTTCGGGAACAACAGGTCAGCCAAAAGGTGTTCAGGTAAGTCACAAAAACCTGGTAGATTATTACGAAGGATTAGAGGCTAAAATTTCAATCAGCACCAACAAAAGCTTCGGACTAATGTCTTCTCTTTCTGCCGATTTAGGAAATACTGTATTATATGGTTCTTTACTAAGTGGAGGCTGTCTGCATTTGTTCAACAAAGAATCTTTAATGGATGGGGTGAAACTGCAGGCTTATTTTAACACCAACACAATTGATTGTATCAAAATAGTACCAAGCCACTGGCAAGCGCTACGTCTTGATACCGATTTGTTATTGCCAGCACGCACCATCATATTTGGAGGAGACGTATTACCGGTATCACATGTAAAAGAAATCGCAGCACAAGATCCAAACGTAAGCATTGTGAACCATTATGGTCCAACCGAAAGTACTATTGGAAAATTATTGCACAAAGTAGATCCTGATTTTGATTATGTGACCATCCCGGTTGGAAAATTATTCTCCAACAGTGAAGCTTATATTGTAAGCAGCGACATGTCGTTATGCCCAATTGGCGTTTCGGGAGAATTATTACTAGGAGGAGCAGGAATCTCAAAAGGATATTTGAATCGTGAAGATTTAACCCAGGAGAAATTCATCGCCAACCCATTTGCGGGAGCTAAGAGTGCGGTTTTATACCGAACCGGAGATTTGGTACGCAGAAATGCATTGGGAGAAATTGAATTTTTAGGACGTGTAGACGATCAGGTTAAAATTCGCGGCTATCGTGTCGAATTAAAAGAAATCAGCCGAGTGATTCAGGGATATTCCGGAATTGTACAAAGCGAGGTTTTGTTTAAAGAAGACAGCACAGGCGTTAAACGTTTGGTGAGTTATTTAGTGGCCGAAGAAGGTTATTCAGAGGCTGATTTGAAATCTTATCTTTTAGGAATAGTTCCTGATTATATGGTTCCTCAGGTATTTGTGGTCTTAGATCAGATGCCATTAACTTCAAACGGAAAGATCGACAGAAAAGCATTACCGGATCCTACCATTACAGCAGGACGCGACTATGTTGCACCAACTACAAAGGTAGAAGAGGATTTGGTTACCATCTGGCAAAATCTGCTTAATGTAGAGGAAGTAGGGGTAACGGATAACTTCTTTGAATTGGGAGGCGATTCTATCATTGTCATTCAGGTAGTGAGCAGAGCGAAGAAAAAAGGATATCAAATTCAGGTACAAGATTTGTTCGACTATCAAACGATAGCTGAGCTGGCGGTTGCTGCTGAACAAAATAGTAAAGAGCTAAGCACGGCCGAACAGGGAATCTTAGAAGGTGAGGTGCCTTTATCTCCAATTCAGCAATGGTTTTTCGAAAGAAACGAAGACGTGTTTTCACATTTTAATCAGGGTGTTTTATTAAGTATCGATAAAAAGATTGTCAAAGAAAAATTAGAAGAAACAGTAGCCTTAATTACCAAACGTCACGACTCGCTGAGATGCAGCTATCAAAAAGAGAGCACAGACGGGCAGACCGAATGGAAACAGTTTTATGGACAACCTGCCAATTTGTATCGTACCGAAACGATCGAAGCAGGAACGAACATTGCAGAAGCTGTTACAGCCATTTGTGTAAAATACCAGGAATCACTGGATATCGAAAAAGGAGATTTAGCACGTTTTGTTCTCATTGAAACACCGGATGCCGAGCAGTACAACCGACTTTTTATGGTTTCTCATCACCTGGCAGTAGACGGAGTTTCGTGGCGATTTATCATTGATGATCTGGAAACACTTTTAGCAGAAGAAACGCTGGATGAAGCCCAGTATTTAGCCAATAAAAACAACTCTTTCAGAGATTGGATCAACAAGCTGAAAAACTTTGCAGAAACCGAAGAAATAGAATCTCAGTTAGAGTACTGGCAGCAAATTAATACCGATTATAACCCGCTTCCAACTGATTTTTCGGCCAACAAACCAACCCGACAAACCAAGAAAACTCAGGTAGGAGTGCTGAGCGAGGAATACACCAAACAGCTATTAAAAGAGGCCAATACAGCCTACAATACTGAAATCAATGATTTGATGTTAAGCGCACTTCAAATGACTTTTGAAGATGTTTTCGGAACAAAACGATTGGCATTAGGTTTTGAAGGTCACGGAAGAGAAAATGTACTGAAAGACATAGATGTGAGCGGTACTACAGGATGGTTTACCAATAAATATCCTGTGATCCTGTCTAAAGGCGATGCAAAAACCGAAGGCGATACGGTAAAATCAGTAAAAGAAGCGTTGCGCAGAATTCCGACCAAAGGAATGGGGTATGGCTGTCTGCGTTACTTACACTCGTCTGATGAAATACGCAGTTCGTTAAAAAATTGCGGATGGGATGTAGTGTTCAATTATTTAGGACAGATTGATAATGTGCTGAATCAAAGCGCCATTTTTTCAGGAGCCTCAGAATTTTCGGGAGACCACATTAGCCCAACTTCCATATTAGAAGAGAAATTTATCATCAAAGCAATTATTGTTGCCAACGAACTTAGAATTTCCTGGGACTATTCGGAAGAACAATATCGTTCAGAGACTGTTCAGAATTTGGCTCGTACCTATGTCGAAAATTTAACGCAGCTGATCAAACACTGTATCAATAAAAAAGTGAGCGAAGTGACTCCTTCAGATTTTGGATTGAGTGACACCTTAGATTTTAAAGAATTCGACGCTTTATTTGAATCAGAAGCTGAGGTAGATTCAGAAAGCGAAAGCATCCTGAGATTCTAAACGCTGTTTTGTACGAACCTTATTTACTATTAATTACCTAACACCAAAACATATGAAATTACCTGTTTCTTATCACCAGCAAAGGATGTGGTTTATCGATCATTTTGAGAGAGATTATCTGTATGAAGGAGGACCTGTTTATCACAATATCCCTTTGAGTTTAACCCTTAAAAAAGAGGTGACCACCAACGAAATTTATCAGGCTTTTGCACAATTAATCAACCGTCATGATATTTTAAGGACGACCATAATAAAAGAGGGTGACCAGATTTTTCAATCCATTAAAACGCCGGAAGAAATTAACATAGAAAATTTGCTTACAGAACAGTCTGATCTTAAAGAAAATCAGGAAACATTGCGCAAAGGATTTTTCAATTTTGAAAATGAATTACTGGTAAAAGCTTTTTTTGAACGATTGGAAAATCAAACTCGAATTTTGTTTGTCTTTCATCACGCTATTGTTGACCGCTACAGTCTTGGTATTCTTAAGGAAGATTTTTTAAGTTTTATAGCGCATCCCAAAGATTCATTAGGATTCACCATGCAATACAAAGATTTTTCAGAATGGGAACAGGCCGTTGATCCTTACGAAACCGAAACATTGGTTGCGCATTGGAGAAAACGATTATCCAATCTACAGGTATTGTACATTCCGACAGATACAGAACGAGTACCGGTACATATTTATAAGGCCGCCACAACTGCTTTTTCGTTTAGCAAAGACCGTTTGCAATCTTTTGCCGCTATCAATGGCACGACATCACAAATAGTAACGCTGGCGGTTTACAAAATGGCCTTAGCTAAATTTTCAGGACTTTCTGAAATCGTGATCGGAACCCTTATGGACATGCGCAATCATCTTACCGCATCAACCGTAGGAGCTATCGAAAATCTGGTAGTCTTACAATCTGTTTTGGAAGAAAACACAACATTAGCTGAGGCTTGTACCGTTGTGGCCAATACCTGGAATACGGCAGATCTAAACAAGGGAATTCCTTTTGATAAGCTGGTGGTAGAGATCAATCCTAAAAAAGATATGAGCAGAACCGCACTATTTGATGTTTTATACCTCTACGATCAGCATAACGCTGTTACCGAAGATCAGGACGAACCATTTGAGTATAAAAATCAAGGATTAGGAAAATATGATCTTAACCTTTTGGTACAGGAAAAAGAGACCACTTTTGATTTTATACTCACCTATAACGACCTCTATTTTCAACCGGGAACCATTGCGGCATTTTTAGAAAGTATGGAAAATATTCTCGAAACCGCTGCAGTACACCAAGAAGAGTTACGAGGTATCGCATTGTTCTAATTACAACTTACACAAAAGATTGATTACGCTACTACTAGAAAATACATTTTAAAATCATGGAAAAATTCATAAAACAATTAAAAAGCCTTGGATTCGAACTTAAAATTGATGGCCAGGATTTAATCTTATTAGGAAAAGAAGGAAAACTGACACCTTCTGATATTAAAATCATTACAGAACGCCCTGATGTTACTTCTTTTATTAAAGAAAATAAAGCAGATATCATTACGTATTTAAAGAAAGAAGATTTTAAGCTGGACAGAAAAAACATCTCTTCGATGTATGGACTGAGCCCTGTACAAGAAGGTATCCTGTTTCACAGTACGTATTTGTACAATACAGAATCTAAGGAAAACACAACTTACCACACGCAGTTTGATGTTAGTTTTTCTTCAAAATTAAATGTAGACCTCTTTAAAAAGGCCTGGCAAAATGTAATCAATAACCACACCATCCTTAGAACCGGATTTATTTATGATAAAGTAAATATTCCAATCCAGTTTGTCAATAAAGAAGTAGAAGTTCCGTTGCGTTTTATCGATTTAACAAACGATACCAATCAGGAAAAAGAAGCAAAGTTCCTCGCCCTTAAAAACGAAGATCGATTTGAGGATTTCAGCTTTACCAATCCGCCGTTAATGCGTATCACTATTGCTAAGTTTGGAGAGGACGCTTATAAAATGATCTGGACAAAACACCACGTATTATGGGATGGATGGTCCGGACAGGTAATCATTCAGGAAGTAATACGAGCATATACCAACCTAATGTATGGTACCCCGATCGAGGTGCAGGCAGAAGATAAATATGAAGATTTTATCAACTACATCAAATCGATAGATGCTTTTGAAGAAAAAGCATTCTGGCAGTCTTATATGAAAGACTTTAGCGAGCCTTCTTTACTGCCATTTTGTAAAGCAGCGCACGAACGTAATAAAGGAAAAGGAAAATACGAACGTATCAGTATTGATTTTGACGAAGCATTGACACAAAAAATCAACGACTTTTCAAAATCAAATCACGTTACACCAAATACACTGACACAAGCGGTATGGGCTATTTTATTGTCAAAATACACAGGCCTTAAAGACATCGTGTACGGAGTGACGGTTTCCGGACGTCCGGCAGATTTAAACTATGACAACAAAGTGGGATTGTACATCAACACCATCCCTTTAAGAGCTAAAATAGACAACAGTCAGACTATTGCAGCTTTTTTAGACATGCTTCAAAAAACGTCAGTAGGAGCAAGAAATTTTCAGCATACCTCCCTTAGTAAAATCCAGCAATGGAATGAAATTAAAGGAGATTGCTTTGACTCTTTACTATCGTTTACCAACTATCCGTCTAAAAGCGGCGATAATTCCCGTAAAGCTGTTTTAGAAATAGACAATGTGAATGTAAAAGAAAATAACAACTATCTGCTTTCTATTCAGCCGATGCTGAAAGACAAACTTGCGATTGATTTTACGTTCAACAGTTCGATTATGGACAGGGCTTTTGTTCAAATGATTACCGAACATTTCAGAACAGCAATATGCAATATGGCAGAAGAGAAATTTACGACCATTGGCGATTTTGATATGCTGGGTGAAGACGAAATCATAGCCCTTACCAAAACCTACAACGCTTCTGAAACCGGATATCCGGCAGATCAGAATATGGTAGAGATCTTTGAAGAAAAAGTAGCCGCAACTCCAGATGCCATTGCACTAACACTTGATGGGGAAGGAATGACCTATAAAGTATTAAATGAAAAAGCCAACCAGCTGGCAGGATACTTAAAAGAACAGGGAGTAGGTCCGGAAAGCATGGTAGGAATGTGCATCAACCGCTCTTTTGAAATGATTGTTGGAATTTTCGGAATCTTAAAAGCAGGCGGAGCCTATGTACCTATTGATCCGCAATATCCTACGGAGCGTATTAACTTTATTCTGAATGATATCGATTCAAAAATTGTATTGGTAAGCACAAAGAGTAGTGAAGTACTAAAACTGGAAGATCATATTCAGCTGGTCAATTTAGATCAGGCAGATACACCCTTTTCAGGTTATGCTACAAGCAACCTGGAGTTAGATTTACCCTTATCCAATCTTGCTTACGTAATCTATACCTCAGGAACAACAGGAGTTCCTAAAGGAGTAATGATCGAGCATGGCAATGTGGTGCGACTTTTCTTTACCGATCAGCCTTTGTTTGATTTTGATGAAAAAGATGTATGGTGTGTATTCCATTCCTATTCTTTTGATTTCTCGGTTTGGGAAATATTCGGAGCCTTATTGTATGGAGGTCGATTGGTAATTGTTCCGGAGCTTGTCGCAAAAGATACCAAAGCTTTTGCACAGCTGTTAGAAGAAGAGAAAGTAACCGTTTTGAACCAGACACCTTCAGCATTTAATGCTTTACAAGAGGAGGTAATCGATAAAAAACAAGCCCTGAATGTACGTTATGTTATATTTGGAGGTGAGGCACTTACTCCCGGAGTTCTTAAACCCTGGGCAGCTCAATATCCGGATTGTTCCCTTATCAACATGTACGGGATCACAGAAACCACAGTACACGTAACCTTCAAGGAAATTGGAGCCCGCGAAATCGATCTTAACATTAGCGATATAGGAAGACCGATTCCAACAATGGGTTGTTACATACTCGATGAAAATTTTGATTTGGTACCTATGGGCGTTACCGGTGAATTATATGTTTCCGGTGCAGGAGTTTCAAGAGGCTATTTAAACCGTCCGGAACTTTCAAAAGAGCGTTTTATGACCAACCCGTTTAATCCCGGAGAGCGTTTATACAAAACAGGAGATGTCGCAAAAAGACTAACTAGCGGAGATATCGAGTATTTGGGAAGAAACGATAAGCAAATTAAAATTAGAGGATTCAGAATCGAACTTGGAGAAGTAGAGGCAGCCCTAAATGTGTGTCCGTACGCAAATCATGCCGCCGTTATTGTACACGAAGATCAATACTATTCTAAAGAATTGGTTGCTTATGTAGTGGTCAAAGAAGGGTATACCTTAGATAATTTTAAAGAATATCTTTCCGAAAGTTTACCTGCCTACATGGTACCTACCATATGCATTGAACTGGATGAAATGCCGCTTACTTCTAATGGAAAAGTAAACAAAAAAGCGTTGCCAAAAGTAGCCACACAAGGAACAACGGCTAACGGTTATGTTGCACCTCGTAACAACAACGAAGAGCAGCTGATAACCATCTGGAAAGAAATTCTGGACAGGGAACGCATAGGAGTTTTAGACAACTTTTTTGAGTTTGGCGGACACAGTCTTAAACTTACAAGACTAATTACAAGATACCATAAAGAGTATGGCGTAAAATTAGAATTGAGAGATTTATTCATCAATAAAACTATTGAAGAGCATTGTACCCTGCTATTTGGTGCCGCTGTTGAAACTAAAGTAGAAAAGATAGAGCCGGTAGCACAACAGTCCAATTACCCGCTTTCCAGCGGTCAGTATTGCATGTGGGTTTTGAGCCAGTCTTCTGAAGAAAGTAATATTTCATACAATATGCCGGCACATCTTACTTTAGAAGGATATAATATTCCTTTTTTAAAGAAAGCCATTGATGCGGTTATAGAACGCCACGAAACCTTGCGTACGGTATTTAAGGAAGACGAAAATTCGGAAGTAAGACAATGGATCTGCGCTCCTTCAACAATTGACTTTGCCATTACGGAACTTGATTTCAGAGCAGAAGAAAATATCGAGAAAGCGGTAGCAGCCTATATGAAAGAGGACGCCTTACAGCCTTTCCGTCTAGATCAGGGGCCTTTGTTACGAATTGCACTCTTACAAATTTCAGATACCGATCATATTTTCTATTACAACATGCATCATATTATTGGAGACGGAGTTTCAAAATATATCTTAAAACGAGATGTTTTAGCCTTCTATAATGGCTTTAAAAATGATACGGTGGTGTCACTTCCTGTTTTAGACATTCAATACAAAGATTTTGCGGTTTGGCAAAAACAACAATTGGAAAATGGTGCTTTTGAGCCTCACAAACAGTATTGGCTGCAAACCTTATCCGGAGACAGAGCTTTATTAGACTTGCCGACTCAGAAAGCGAGACCAAAAGTAAAGACCAACAACGGTCAGACCTTACGAACCTTAATTTCGGATACCGACACTGCTAAATTTGCCGCCTATTGTAAAGCCAATAACGGAACCTTATTTACAGGAGTATTGGCCGTTTGGAATATATTATTTTACCGATATACCAACCAAAAGGACATATTGATAGGAGCACCAATTGCCGGAAGAGATCATGTAGATCTGGAAAATCAAATTGGACTTTATTTCAACAATATGGTCGTTCGCAACCAGGTGAATCCGGAAGAGAATTTTGATGAGACTTTCAGCAAAGTAAGAGACGTTATGTTTGAAAACACAAAACATCAGATGTATCCGTTTGACAACTTGCAGGATGACTTAAAAATAAAAGGCGATACGAGCCGTAATCCGCTTTACGACGTCATGCTTTCCTACCATAACACGATAGACAACAACACCAACTATCAGTTTACAAAGGAAGAAACCGATCAAATTGTGGTTCAGGACGAAAGAGGTGCAAAACTGGATATGCTGATTAATTTTAAAGAGATTGGCAGCTATTTGTATTTTGATATTAACTACAATACAGATGTTTACAATCAAAGCTGTATTAAAGGTTTGATGCAAAATTTCAAAAACTTATTGTCACAGTTACTGGTGAATAGTCAGGAAAAAATAAGTGATGTCGATTTCCAGAAAGAGACAAAGGAAAACCTGAGAAATCTAAACGTCAATAAATTTAAGCTGGTTAAAAAATAAGCCAGTTCCCGAGACATCTTTCATTTAAAAATAGTGCTAACCCAGACAGTTTTAAAGCTGTATTTTAAAAAATAAGATCATGATCAATAGCATACAAAAATTAAAAAATATCAAGGCTGAGAAAGTAACAGCCGAAGTAAAAGTAGAATATTCAGTATGGCCTGGCGGTGCAGGTTTTCCTTTAGTGGTAAAACCTTCAACGGTAGGGATGCAGTTAAACGACTGGGTTGCTCAAAACAGACCCGAATTTCAGGAAAAAGTAAACACCTATGGGGCTTTACTTTTTAGAGGATTTCATATCAACACCGTGGAGAAATTTGAAGACTTCAGCAGGTTGTATGCCGATACACCTCTTGAATACAATTTAAGGTCATCACCGCGATATGCTGTTGGAAAAAACGTTTATCATACCACAACTTATCCTAAAGAATATTCGATCGAAATGCACAGTGAAAGCTCATATGCTCCTGCGCATCCCAGCAATATTGTTTTTTGCTGTATCGATCCGGCAGACAAACAAGGGGAAACTCCAATTGCCGATAACAAAAAAGTATTGGAGTACTTAAGTGAAAAAACAAGAACCAAGTTTTCTGAAAAAGGGGTTAAATACGTTAGAAACCTCAACGAAGCTTATGGTTTGTCCTGGAAAGAAGTTTTTCAGACCGAAGATAAAAAAGAGGTAGAAAAAACCTGTGACGAACAAGGCATTTCATACGAGTGGAAAAGCGACACCAACTTAGTCTTAACATGGGTCAAAAAAGCGATATGGGAACATCCTGCTACCGGAGTTCAGGTATGGTTTAATCATGCCTACTTCTTTAACAAATATGCATTGGAGGCCTCGTTCTTTGATCTGGTAAATTCAGAAGATCAGCTGCCTAATAACACCTTCTATGGTGATGGAAGCGAAATTTCTAAAGAAGAAATAGAAGAAATAAGAGCAGCTTATCTAAAAGCGACCGTACTATTTCCTTGGGAAAAAGGAGATGTATTGTTCTTAGACAATATGCTCATGTCTCACGGCAGAAGCCCTTATGAAGGCAGCAGACAAATCATAGCATCATTATTTTAAAAGGAAACACCTATCCACCAAAAACCAGAGCACTGTTCATGCTATGTTCGAACAGTTAAATACCTAATTAATCAGATACTAACATAATGGAAAAAGAAGCAATAAACAATGTTGAAGCCTATCAACTTTCTATAAATCAAATGAACTTATGGAGTGTAGCCCAAAAAAACATCCAGGATTATTACAATCAGGTGGTTATTGATTTGGGTAGAGAAGTAACTACAGAGAAGTTACAACGCGGATTAGCGCATGTAATACGTAAAAATGAAACTTTATTGTTTAAGATAAGTGTAGTTTCAGGTGCTGTTTTTCCAGTTCAGATAGTAGCTGAGGTAAAAGAAACTGAAATAGCAGAACGAACCGTTCAAACGCTGGAAGAAACCACTGTTTCGGCAGTAGCTCAGGAGTGTTTGGGGTACGGTTATGATCCTTTGGAAGATAACGCGATACGTCTTTGTTTACTGAAAGACCCGAACGGAAATCAGGTACTGGTTGTACGTTTGTATGCGTTATGGGCAGACAGTTATACCACTGCTTTTTTGTGCAGCGAATTGTCAAAAGCTTTGCTGGATGAGACTTCGTATGAAAAAGAAGAAAGAGAAGTGGTAGAATATCAGGATTTTTCGGCCTGGCAACAGCAATTGTTTAGCGAGCCTGAAGAAGAAGGCAGCAATTTCTGGAAAAACTATACCATCGATTTAACCAAAGATATTGTACCGTTTAAAACCAAAACAAACGCTGTATTTGCGCCACAAAGAAAATCGCTTTGCGTGATCGAAAGTGATGCCTACAACCAATTAAAAGCAAAATCGGCGCAGGAAGACTGCTCCGTAGAACATTTACTTTTAGCGCGTTATGCGGCTTATTTATCCAAATTCGATGAAGATTCTTTTACATTGGGGTACCTGCCTTACAACAGGTATTACAATGAATTGGAAAACACCTTTGGTTTAGTAGCCAAAACACTTCCGGTTCAGTTAGAAGGACTGTCCTCATTGCCAGAAAACGAAGCGGTTTCATTCCTTAAAAAATCAGTAGATGAAATCGGAACATGGTCAGACTACTTTTATGTAAACAGAATTCACGACAAAGAAGCGAGTGAGGCTACCATCTTTAAATATGTATTTGAATATGTAGCGCTAAATAAAAAAGAAACAGCGGATGTTTTAAAAATAAGAGATATCTACAGCGTTACCGATGCTTTTGAACTTAAAATAAGTGCAATCGATCACGGAGACAGGCTGGTACTCGATTTATATTATGATACTGCGCGTTATACCGATCAGGCAATAACTTTAATCGTTGCTCAGCTTCAGGCTGCCTTTACCGATCAAAAAAATGCGTTAGCAGGTCAGGCCATTATAGAAGCTTCCAACAACACCGCACAACAATTTGAATCCTTCAATACCGTTACAGCAATTTTTGAGCAACAGGTACAATTACACGCCAATAAAACAGCATTGTGTTATGAGGATGCAACCATTTCATATGCCGAATTAAATGAAAAAGCCAATCAATTTGCACACCATTTAATTCACCAGTGCGGTATTCAAAAAGGAGAGCCGGTGGCGGTTTTGTTAGACCGTTCTCCGTACTTTATGATTAGCGTTTTAGGAATCCTTAAAACAGGAGCCTATTACATTCCGATGGATACCGCGTATCCAAAAGACAGAGTACAATTTATTCTGGAAGACGCTGCTTGCACTGTTTTAGTAAGTACACCGGCCATTACAGTCGAAGGAGATTTTTCTACCGTAACCTTTCTTGATCCGTCTAAAGAAGAGATATACCAATCCGATGCAAACCCATCCAATTTCAATGAAATAAACCAGGAAGATATCGCGTATTGCATCTACACTTCAGGATCTACCGGAAATCCTAAAGGCTGTCTCATTACGCATGCCAACCTTTTAAACTACATACAATGGTCGAATGAGTACTATTTTACCGATGCCGAAACAGGCAACTGGGGCTTAATTACTTCAGTTTCGTTTGATTTGACGATTACGGCCCTTTTTACAAGTTTAACCAGAGGAAAAAAATTATGGATCGGATCTGACGCAAAAGCGATTAACGAATTGCTTACAGAGGCCTTCACCAATCCGGAAATCGATACCTTAAAACTAACACCGTCACACCTGGCCTTATTGAAAGAGCTGGCGATTGCAAAAACAAACGTAAAAATAATCATTTGCGGAGGCGAGCAGCTTACGCAAAACCAACTGCAAAATGTATGGGAGATTAACCCTGACATCCGCATAATTAATGAATACGGACCTACCGAAACCACCGTAGGCTGTATTGTACAGGAAATGACGGCAGCACAGTCGCAGGTACGTATCGGTAAACCTATTGCCAATACCGTGATCACCATTGCAGATCCTCAGGGCAACCCTTGCGATGTTGGAGTCTACGGAGAAATCATCATTGCAGGAGCCGGAGTTGCCAAAGGATATCTAAACCGTCCTGAACTGAACAAAGAACGATTTGTAACGGCAGAAAATGGAATACCGGCTTATAGAACCGGAGATATCGCAAGATGGATGGACAACGGAGAAATCATCTACAAAGAAAGAAAAGACGATCAGGTAAAAGTAAGAGGCTACAGAATTGAATTAAGCGAAATCGAACAACAGCTTATTCTTCATCCCAACATCAGTCAGGCTGTTGTTTTGGTAGATACCAGAAATCAGGACGAAAAAGAAATTGTTGCTTTTATAGTTTCTTCTCAAAAAACAGATTCAAAAGAAATAAAAAGATACCTCGAGCGCCAATTACCGGAATATATGATTCCTGCTGTTGTTGTCGAAGTAGATACCATCCCTTTAACCGTAAATGGTAAAGTCGATAAAAAATATTTGCTTACGCTAAACAAAGGAAGAGCATCAAGCGCAGTTTATGTTGCGCCTTCCAATGTGCTTGAAGAGCAAATTGCAGCCATTTGGCAGGAAGTACTTCATTTGGATACCATCGGAACGGAAGATGACTTTTTTGAATTGGGAGGTCACAGTTTGAAAGCCACACAGCTTATCAATCACTATCACAAAGCTTTTGAAGTAAAATTGGGATTAAAAGAAATATTTGCCAGTACGACCATAAAAGCACATGCTGCTTTGATTGAAAACTCAGAAGTTAAAAAACATAATTCCATACAAAAAGTTCAGGATGCCGAAGATTACCCGGTTTCAGCCGGACAACGCCGATTATGGATTTTAAGCCAATTTGCAGGGAGTACCGGAGTATACAATATGCCTTTTCGCCAGACCTTAAAAGGAACGTACGATCTAGGCTGTTTCTCAAAAGCAATCGAACTGGCTGTAGACCGACACGAAGCTTTACGAACGGTATTTAAAGTTAATGATGAAGGAGAAGTAAGACAGTTGGTAAAAACAACAGCAGAGTTGGGCTTTACCGTAAATCATATCGATTACACCACCGATTTGCATCAGGATACCAACGTAGCTTTATACATCAAAGAAGATGCCTATGCAGCCTTTGATCTCACCAATGGTCCTTTAGTAAGAGCCAGTATATTGCAGCTTTCGGATGATGAATATATATTTTGCTACAACCTGCATCATATTATTAGCGACGGCTGGTCGATGGATGTTCTTGCAAAAGATGTATTTGCGTTGTACGAACAGCTTTTGGAAGGAAAAGAACCGGTATTACCACTACTAAAAATCCAATATAGAGACTATGCGGTTTGGCAAGAGGAACAATTGAAGCAGGAACAAAATAACATTCATAAAGAGTATTGGTTAAAAACACTGGCAGGAGAACTTCCGGCTTTAGATTTACCTTACCAAAAAGTAAGACCAACGGTTAAAACCTATGCCGGTAACAGCCTTAAAACCTACATTACGCCGGAGATTACGAACCGACTTAAAAAATACGGACAACAGCAGGGCGGAAGTTTATTTATAGGATTGTTAGCCGCCTGGAACATCTTGTTTCACAAATATACTTCTGAAAAGGACATCATTATCGGGACACCGGTGGCGGGTAGAGATCATGCCGATTTAAGCGATCAGATTGGTTTTTATATCAATACACTGGCCTTGCGAAATACAATAGGACCGGAGGAGAGTTTTGAATCTTTTTACCATACGGCAAAAGAAAACACACTTCGCTCTTACGAACACCAGATGTATCCTTTTGATCACCTGGTAGACGATCTTGATATTCGAAACGATACCGGCAGAAGTGCCATATTTGATGTAATGCTGATGTTGCAGAACATGAGAGAGGTTGCCGAAAACAAAAAATTGAAGCAGTCGGCCTTTACTACAATAGAAGACCAGGGATACAAAGTGTCTAAGTTTGATATGGATATTGCTTTTCAGGAGCAGGGAGATTATCTCTCGTTTAATGTTACCTACAATACCGACCTGTATTCGAAAGAAGCGGCAAGCCGTATCATGGAGCATTACAAACAATTACTGGAAGTACTTTTAGAAAATCCGACGCAACAGATCAAAAACATAGATTACATTTCTGAAGAAGAAAAACAGCAGCTTATCGTTGATTTTAATACCAATTCGATAGCCTATCCTACCGGTACATTAATGGATTTGTTTGCGCTTCAGGTAGCAAAAACTCCTGATAACAAAGCATTATCCTTTAAGAATCAAAATTATACGTATCAGGAACTGGACAGCCTTTCCAGCCGATTGGCCCGCGCTTTAAGAGACGATCATGCCATTGTAAAAGGAGATTTTATAGGAGTAGAGTTAGAAAGAGACGCAACGGTCATTATTGCTATTTTAGGAATTATGAAAGCAGGGGCGGTTTACATTCCGATTGATACAGCCTATCCCGATGCGCGAAAAGCATACATCTATGATGATACCAAAATCAAATTATTAATTACAGACCGATCTCATATAACGGCCGGTACTGATTTTAAAGGCACTCTGTTTGATATTGTTACCGATTTTAAACCTTTTAATTATAGTGAAGAATTAGAAGATGTTACTCTAACGCCGGACGATTTGGCTTACATCATTTACACCTCGGGTTCAACCGGAAATCCTAAAGGAGTAATGATTGAACATAAAGGAATTGTAAATACCATTTTTGCACAAATTGATCTTTTTGACATCACGGCAGACAATAACGGATTACAGTTTGCTTCCTTCTCATTTGATGCTTCGATCTCCGAAATATTCACCGCTCTTTTATCAGGAGCCTGTTTGTGTGTTATAGACAGAGAACACCGCGAAGATCCTAAAATGCTGGAGAAATATATTGTGGAGAAAAAAATAGATATAGCCACGATACCGCCTTCTTATATGAGTTTGATGGACATCAAAACCTTAAGCAGACTTAAAACTTTAATTACTGCCGGAGAACCTCCTGTGTATAGTAAAGTAAAAGAATATCTGAAGCTGGGCAATTATTACAATGCCTATGGTCCTACAGAAACTAGTATTTGCTCTGCCATGTACGGTCTGCTTAAAGGAGCAGATTTGCCGACAGGAAATATACCGGTAGGAAAACCGATTGCCAATACACAAACCTTTATTCTCGACAAAGATCAGAAGATTGTACCTGTTGGAGTAATTGGAGAAATATGTGTAGGAGGAGCAGGATTGGCCAAAGGCTATTTAAACCGACCGGACCTTACAGCAGAAAAGTTCATCGAACATCCGTATAAAACAAACGAACGTCTTTACAAAACGGGCGATTTAGGAAAATGGCTTCCTGACGGTAATATCGAATTTCTGGGAAGAAAAGACGATCAGGTTAAAATTTCAGGATATCGAATAGAACCCGGAGAAGTAGAACAAGCCTTGCTGAGCCATGCGTTAATTAACGAAGCAGTTGTGGTTGTCGAGATCAATCAATTTAATATTAAAAGTCTGATTGCCTATATAGTCGTATCCGATACCACATTGTCGCTGGAACAGTTAAGAACATTTCTTAAAAACTTGATTCCGAACTATAGTATTCCTTCCGAGTTTATTGCCTTAGAACAATTGCCGATTACCATAAACGGAAAGATTGACAAAAAAGAATTGGCCAATACACCAGGAACCAGAATAGCCAGTGAAAGACAATATGTAGCACCCGAAACGGAAAAGGAGAGAGTGATCATACAAATCATAGCCGAAGTATTAGGAAAAGAAGCCAGCGTGGTAAGTATTCAGGATAACTTCTTTGATCTGGGAGCAAATTCCATAAAAATGGTCAAAATGCTCAATGAAATTAACAGGCAGTTAGGAACTGATATTAAAGTGGTAGCACTGTTTGAAAATCCGAATATAGAAGAGTTTGTTCAGTATTTAGACACCATCGATTCTCAGGAAAAAAACAATCTGGAAGAGCCGGAAGATATATCAGAGGCTTTTGATGAATTTATAAGCTTAATGTAATACAATACAATTTAATTACTATGGAAAATAAAATTAGAAAAAAGGATATTGCTATTGTTGGAGTTTCAGGTAAATATCCTAAATCAGATACTATTAATGCATTTTGGGAAAATTTAAAAAACGGCGAAGAACTAGTCCATTTTTATACCGATGATGAATTAAGAGCTGTTGGGGTAAGCGAAAAAGACCTGGCAAACCCAAGTTTAATAAAAGCACAAGCTTCTCTGGATGATCCTAATAGTTTTGATTATTCTTTTTTTGGATACACCAAACAAGAAGCGATCTCAATGGATCCTCAAATACGTTTGATGCACGAGCAGGTTTGGCTGGGATTGGAAGATGCAGGTTACAATCCGAGAACTTACAAAGATAAAATAGGCTTGTACTTATCGGCATCCGATAATATGAACTGGAGAGCCTACACCATGATTGCCAACAATGACAATGTTAACTCATTTTTCCTGAATCAGATCTCTAACAAAAACTTTATCAGTACACTGATCTCTTATAATTTAAACCTGAGAGGACCAAGTTATTATGTAGATACAGCTTGTTCAAGTTCGTTAGTAGCAGTACATCAGGCTTGTCGTTCTTTATTAATGCGAGAATGTTCTATAGCAATAGCAGGAGGTATACGAATCTATTCAAAACCCTACCGAGGACATTCTTATCAGGAAGGAATGACCAACTCTAAAGACGGTCACTGTAAAGCTTTTGATGAAGACTCATCGGGAATTGTATCCGGAGAAGGCGCGGGAGTTGTCATTTTAAAAAGATTAGAAGATGCCATAGCCGATAACGATCAAATCTACGCCGTAATTCGTTCTTCAGTGGTAAACAACGATGGAAACAGAAAAGTAGGTTACACCGCTCCAAGTATAAACGGACAATACGAGTGTATCAAACAAGCCCATCAAATTGCAGAAGTAACACCGGAGTCGATCACCTATATCGAAGCACATGGTACAGGAACAAAATTAGGAGATCCTATTGAAGTAGAGGCACTAAATAAATCGTTTGGATACAACGCTAATCATCACTGTGCTTTAGGATCGGTTAAAACCAATATTGGACATCTTGACGCTGCGGCAGGAATTACAGGATTTTTGAAGGCCACATTATCATTAAAAAATAAAATGATTCCACCGTCCCTGCATTTTAAAAACCCAAATCCTGAAATTAATTTTAAATCAGGGCCTTTTAAAGTACAAACCGAGTTAGCAGCCTGGAATTCGGTTAACAATCAACCTTTAAGAGCAGGAGTAAGTAGTTTTGGTATCGGAGGAAATAATGCCCATGTCATTTTAGAAGAAGCTCCTGAAAAAGCAGAAACGATAGCGGATAATTCGTATCAACTGCTGCGTTTTTCAGCACAGTCAGTAGGATCTTTAAATGCCTATCAGGAAAAACTAATTTCGGCTCTGGAAAATGAGGAAAGCGATAGTTTTAGAGACATGGCCTATACCCTTCAAACGGGCAGAAGCCAATTTAAGTACAACCGATTTTTAGTGAGCAATTCTAAAGAAAGTGCTTTGGAAATTTTAAAAGACCCTTTAAGCACGGCACTTTATTCGGCAAAACTGGATCAAAAGCGTAAAATAGTTTTTATGTGTACCGGTTCAGGAGCACAGTACCTTAACATGGGAAAAGACCTTTATGAAAATGAGCCTTATTTTAAACAGCTTATGGATGAAGGTTTTTCAATCATTAACGAACTGACTGGGGTAGATGTTAAAAAGGTTTTGTACAAAGAAGCTACAGCCACAGGAGGTTTTGATGTGAATAAAAATGAATTTACACAACCTATTGTATTTGTTTTTGAATATGCATTGGCCAAACAATTAATGCGTTGGGGCATACAGCCCGACAAACTGATTGGACATAGTACGGGCGAATTTGTTGCGGCCTGTTTAAGTGGTGTTTTTTCTTTTGAAACAGGATTGAGGCTGGTTGCAAAACGTGCTTTATTGATGAATAAATCTTCTGAGGGAAGCATGTTGAGCGTATCGCTTTCGGAAGAAAAAGTAAAAAAATATCTAAACAGCAATATTGCTTTAGCAGTGGTTAACTCTCCGGAATCTTGTGTTTTATCAGGTACCGTAGACGCAATAGAAACACTTATCGAAATATTTGAAGCCGAAGAAATTTTATGTTCTAAATTAAAAATTTCCTTAGGAGGGCATTCGTTTTTAATGGATCCGGTACTGGAGGAATTTAGAGAGGAACTGAAAAAGGTAGCATTTTCGACGCTTAAAATTCCTTTTGTATCCAACTTAACAGGAGCCTTAATAACGCCTGAAGAAGCCATGTCTTCTCAATATTGGATCGATCATTTGCGAAGCACAGTACGATTTTCAGATGGTTTAACCACCTTGTTAAAAGAGCCGAATACCGTTTTTATCGAAGTAGGTCCGGGAAATACATTAACAACCCTTTTCCAGCAGCAAAAACACGATCCGACTTCTAATAACACGGCAATAAATCTGATCAGACATCCAAAACAGGAAATCAACGACCAGGAACATCTTTTGAAAAAAATAGGAGAATTATGGACCAATGGTATCGATATCGATTGGGAAGCATACTACGGAGCACAAAAACCGTATAAAGTTTCAATACCGGGTTATGCTTTCAATAAAACAAAGCTTCCTGTAAAAGTAAACCCGTTTGAGTTTCTTAATTTCTCAGGAGCTGAAACATCGGCAGCAGCAATTCCTTTTGCACTGGAACATTTTGACGATACTGAAGCATTTCAGGAAGATCCGGAGGAGAATGCAATCTCTTTTATCAATTATGTGGCACCAACCAATGAAACAGAAAAAAAACTGGTCGAAATGTGGCAAACCTTTTTCAGCAAAGAGGAAATCGGAATTCTGCATGACTTTTTTGCTTTAGGAGGCAACTCTTTAAAAGGAGTGACCATGCTTAAACTGATTCAGAAAGTATTTGATATCGACATAAAAATTAAAGATTTCTATCAAAAATCTACCATCAAGGAAATGGCTGCAGAGATCGATATGAGATTAAAATTTGTTACAAAACTTGAAGAAGAAAGCAGCTATAAATCAGTAATGACGATCTAGACAGTATGGTCCTTATTTCTTTATCTGCTCAAAGCGACGGAAAATAACAACACAATTTATTACTTATAGACAAACTGTTACACAAACCAAAAACGAAATACAATGGTCAATTTATTAAATGAAATATACGAGAGTAATATTACGATATCATTAGATGGTACGGATCTTAAACTTGGTTTTAAAGACGATGTTATAGATGAGGCACTTATCTCAAAAATAAAAGAAAACAAGCAGGAAATTGTTTCTTATTTAACCAAGTATTCAGCATCAAATAAATATAACAATATACCAAGAGTTCCTATTCAGGAGAGTTATGAAGTCTCTTCATTTGCACTTGGAATATTATCTTCTGTACTTGCAGATTCAGATGGAAAGGGGTTCAATTATGTGCTGACTTCTTCTGCCCACTTAAAACAAGAAATTAATGTTGCCAATTTTAAACGGGCAGTATATAGTACTATAGATCGACATGAGTCTCTGCGTACGGTATTTAGAATCAGTGACAAAGGAGAAATAAGACAACATGTTTTGGAAAGTGCTGCTATAGATTTTACCATAAACTTTTTTGACTTTAGAGCTTTAGACAAAAAGGAAGAAATGATAAGAACGATTACCAGAGATGATTTGGAAAAACCTTTTGATATGGGTCAGGGGCCATTATTTCGAGTTCATTTGTTTCAACTTAACAATAGTGAGTTTATTTTTCATTTAAGCATACACCACGTAATAAGTGACGCCTGGTCTATTGATGTGTTGTTTAAAAATATTCTAGCGTTTTATTCCTCATTTGAGCAGGGAGTTCCGGTTGAACTTCCCGAATTAAATATTCACTACAAAGATTATGCGGCCTGGCAGAATGATCAGCTTTCTAAAGGGCTTTTTAAAAACGAGGAAGCCTATTTTAAAGAAACATTTTCGGGAGAATTACCGGTACTTAATTTCACCAATAACAAGAGTAGACCAGCAGCCAGAACCGTGAACGGAGTTGCACTAAAATCATATCTTTCTAAAGAAACCACAACATTATTTAAAAAGCTTTGCTCAGATAAAAAGGGAAGTATTTTTATGGGGTTGATTGCGGTATGGAATGTGCTCTTGCATAAATACACCAATAGTACAGATATCATTATAGGAACTGCTGTGGGAGGACGTGACCACATCGATTTAAAAGAACAAATTGGAGGTTACATTAACTCATTGCCATTGCGCAATCAAATTGATCCGGAGCAGTCATTTAGCACATTTTTTGAAACCGTAAAAGAAAATACCTTATCCGCCTTAGATTGCCAGTTTTATCCTTTTGCCGATTTATTAAAACTGATCAATTATAAAAGAGATATGTCAAGGTCTCCTTTATTTGATGTGATGATTCTGTTGCAAAATGCTGTAGACAATAATCAGCAGTATAATATAGATGAAACCCAGGTAAAAAACATTAAAAGATTAAGAGAAACCCCTGTGTTAACAGATTTAGATATCAACTTCATCGAAGAAGGAGATTATTTAGGTTGTCAATTGATATACAATACAGACGTTTTTGAATCAGAATATGTAATTGGATTATTGACACATTTTAAACAATTAGTAGAGGAAATTGTTTTGCATCCCAACATTCCCATCTCGAAAATTGATTATCTATCTGTAAATGAAAGAGAGGAATTATTGTTGGATTTTAATGATATAACATTAGACTATTCCGAAGAGGAGACTTTGCTGTCATTATTTGAAAAACAAGTAAAACAAACTCCAAATGGAACGGCTTTATTTGCAGGAAAGAAAGAATTTACCTATCAGGAATTAGAGGAAGCCTCAAATGATTTGGCACGTTATATTTTTAAACATTACCAAATTGAAAAAGGGAAATTCATAGGAATACAACTAGAACGCAATGAGTGGAATATTATATCCATGCTTGCAATTTTAAAAGTGGGCTGTGCCTATGTTCCTATTGCCCCGGAGATGCCTAACCAGGTAAAGGAGCATATCATTACAGATACTCAGTTAGAATTACTGATCACTACAACATCCTATATGTTTGATATGGAATTTTATACCGGAGCATTAATGGCAGTAGATATTGTTTTTGATACGGATGATTGTGATCCGGTAACCATTACTGTAGCTCCTACTGATCTAGCCTATGTTATTTATACTTCGGGATCAACCGGACTGCCGAAAGGAGTCATGATAGAACACGGTCAAATAGTAAATACAATCCTCTCTCAAATAGATTATTTTAAATTAGGTGAAAACAGTCGGGGTTTACAATTCGCTCCATTTTCTTTTGATGCTTCTGTATGGGAAACATTTATGATTCTTCTGTCAGGAGGAAGCCTGCATTTGGCAAGCGAAGAACAGCGAAAAGATGCAGATGCCCTAACTGCTTTTATTAAAGAGAATAATATCACTATTGCAACATTACCGCCTTCCTATATAGCTTTGGTAGATATTGAGGATTTAAAAACCTTGGAGATATTAGTTACAGCAGGTGAGGCTCCTGATTATGATATAATTAAACCATACTTAAAATATGGTACTTATTATAATGCATACGGACCAACAGAAGCCAGTGTATGTGCGACTATTTTTCAGATGCCGGAAGTTAATACACAGGATTACCGTAACATTCCTATTGGTAAACCAATTTCAAATGCCAAAATTTTTATCCTTGACCAGTATAATAATCTGGTTCCGACAGGTATCTCAGGAGAAATATGCATTGGAGGAACTGGGGTTGCCAGAGGGTATTTAAACAGACCAGAATTAACAGATCAGAAATTTATTAAAAATCCATTTGAAGGAGATGGCAGATTATACAGAACCGGAGATTTAGGAAAGTGGACAAAGGAAGGTAATATTATTTACGAAGGACGAAACGATGAACAGGTAAAAATAAGAGGATATCGTATAGAACTTACCGCTGTAGAGCAACAATTATTAGCTAACGAGCAAATACAGGAAGCGGTAGTTTGTGTAGAGCAAGGATTTGAAGACGCAAAAGAGCTTGTTGCCTATATTGTCGCAGCAGAGGCTATTAGCGCAGGAAATTTAAGATCCTTCCTTTCAAAGATTCTTCCGGAATATATGCTTCCACAAAAATATGTGCAATTAGAACAAATGCCGCTTACGATTAATGGAAAAATTGATAAAAAGGCATTGCGCAAATTGAATAATGGTACCGTAATGGAAGATAATCATGTATTTGTAGCAGCAACGACTTTAGAAGAAAAACTATTAGTAAGTGTTTGGGAAGAAGTTTTGAAAAAAGAAGGAATTGGTATTAAAGATAACTTCTTTAGTATTGGGGGTGACTCCATAAAATCAATCCAAATTGTTTCAAAATTAAAGCAACACGGATTTGTACTTAAAGCAGGTGATATTATATCAAACCCTAAGTTAGAAGATCTTGTGCCCTTGTTACAAAAAAATGACCAGATTCTGGATCAGTCAGAAGTGGAGGGAGAAGTTGTATTAACTCCTATTCAGGAATTTTTCTTTGATAAAGTACAAAACAAAATTTTTAATGCGCCTAATTACTATAATCATTGTGTGTTATTAAAAACACAAGATGAGGTAAATCCGGAGGTATTAAAGAGGTGTATCGAACAATTGGTAAAGCACCATGATGTACTTAGAATGAAATTCCCTGTCGAAAATAAGAGTAGAAAGCAATACAATAAAAATGTCAACGAAGAAAATTATACCATACATTATTATGATTTGCGAGAAGATGAAGAATATTTGACAAGTATTCGAAATATTGGAATTGAATTGCAGTCTTCCTTTGATATTGATAATGGGCCTTTGGTAAGAATTGGTCATTTCAGACTAAAAGATGGTGACCGTATCGCCTTTATTATTCATCACCTGGTCATAGATGGTGTTTCCTGGAGGATTTTATTACAGGATTTCGCTGATTTGTATGTTCAGTTTAAAGAAGGAAATCAATACAGACTTCCTTATAAAACAAGTTCATACCAAGCTTGGGCGAGTGAATTGAAAACATATGCGCAGAATTTGAAAAAAACAGAAGAACTTTCCTATTGGCAGGAGGTATGTATGCAACGTGGTATTCCTTTACATACTGTAGAAGAAAATGAAGGATACAAACTCAACTGTGACAAAAAGGCTACTATGGTTTTAGATAAAGAAACCACAACGCTTTTACAAACTTCGGCACATATCTTATATAATACTCAAATCGATGATGTAATCCTGACTTGTTTGGGACTTGCGATTAAAGAGACATTGCAAAGAGATCGGGTAACCATTCAAATGGAAGGACATGGAAGAGAAGAAATTATAGATACGGTTGATATAAGCCGTACTATTGGGTACTTTACATCTTTTTATCCTTTTGTATTGAATGTATCAAAAGACGAGGCATTAGAAAATTTACTAAAAGTAAAAGAAGACTTGTCAAAAATTCCTAATAAAGGGATAGGATATACTGCTTTACATTTTCTAAACGACGACGTAGATCTGAGCACCTCTTTTGATTTAGAATATAATTATCTGGGAGATTTTGGTTATGATGTTTCATCAAAAAATGATTCAGTATTTACCTATGCGAGAGAGAGTATAGGAGGAAATTCAAGTCCGGAAAACTACAATAACATCGGATTGAGTTTTGTAGGAATGATTTCATTAGGAGAACTCAAAATGACTATCGGATATTCTTCTTTATTATTTGAAAAGGAAATAATCGATGAATTAGTAAGTACTTTTAAAAATCATTTAGTAACCCTGGTAAATCATTTGTCATTACTAAGCGAAAGTCAGGCTCATAATAGCGATCATCTTGAGAGTAATACGGCAGCTGATTTTGAGGTAACACCTAATCAAAATTTTATATTGGGCAAAACTATGTCTCAGGGCATTATAGGCCCGGTAGTTACTCCTGAATTTGCCTCAAAAGAAGAGTTCCTTAAAAAGTTCAGATCCTTTATAGAGGTATATCCAATTTTGAGAACTCAATTTTATAAAGAAGGGGATTTTGTAAAACAGCGTATGTTACCTTCTTCAGAGGTTAAAATCGAAGTTTATCAGGAAACACAAGTAAACCAGGAACAACTTACTTCTTTACTATCAAAACCTTTTGATGTAATTGAAGGAGCATTATTGAAAGTGCTTATTATTCAGGATACAAACAACCAGTCAGATCAAAAATCGTATGCATTTGTAAGTATTCACCATGCCCTTACAGATGCCTTTACAAATAGTATTTTAATAGCAAATCTAAGAGCCCATTTTAATGATGAGCCTTTAGAAGTTAATCATACTTTATATTATGAATTTGCAACATGGCAAAAAGCATATTTGCACTCGGCAGAAGCAAACGAACATAGAAAATATTGGCTGGAGGCATTAAAAGATGTTGTAAGAAAAGAAGAAGTTGGTGATAAGCCAATTGGACTGCAGGATTATGTACAGCAAACTGTCTGGATAACGGGGGAATCATTTAAAACTATTTCAAAAATAATAAATAACACCGGTTTGACTTCTTCCGCATTTTTTACAGCATTACATCAGTTAATGCTTAATAAACATAGTGATAAAACCTTACAGTTGATATTAGCACAAGGGAGAGAATTTG
Source organism: Flavobacterium sp. N502536 (assembly GCF_025947345.1). NCBI lineage: Bacteria > Pseudomonadati > Bacteroidota > Flavobacteriia > Flavobacteriales > Flavobacteriaceae > Flavobacterium > Flavobacterium sp. N502536. Next base: position 3,081,486 of record NZ_CP110011.1, read on the forward strand.
GTGATAAAGACATCGAGAGTCATAAAGTGCTGGGAGTTGTAAATAACTTTTTGCCTTTACCAGTTTTGCAATTTTCTGACAGTACAAAAAATAAATACGTCAAAGAAGTTTACAGCGCTTACATGGAAGCACTTGGACATCAACAAATTCCTTATGAAGTAATATGCGAAGATATTGAGCGAGTGTATGATGTTTCGGTAAAAAGTGAAATAGGAGGGCTCTTAAATTTTATTATGAATGAAGGCGAAAAAAGGTTTTCGGATCCGGTAATAGAAAATAACACAACCTATTCTAAAAATGACTTTAATGAAGGATTAGACTTAAGTTGCAATATCTATTCGAATGCTATTGAAGTAACTATGTATTGTTCATTGAAAAAGTATAATTTATCATTTTCAAAAGACTTTAACTTTAAAAATTACCTATTTCAACTTTCTGAGGAATTAACCTAAGGATACAAATAAAGCCAATACCATCTTTTATGTCTTGCTTGAATATTATGGCGTGTGTATAAAATTATACAGTATGTCTTATGATATTCTAAAACACCTTGTGCGTGTTTTTACCCAAAACATCTGATAAAACAACAACAATATTTATTAAATAAAATCTGAAAAAAATAGAAAATATGGAAATCCAAAATGATGATTTAGTATACATTAAAAGAAATTTAGCAATAGAACCTTTAGTAGACAACTGGTATGCATGGCCACACTTGATATCTCCTGCTACTGCTGCAATGAATATTAAAGACCGACATTTGAAAATTATGACATCATATGTTCAAAATCCTATGATTCACGCTGCGGCAGTAAAAACGCCAAAAATGCTAGGAGGCCCTTTTATCGATTATGACGGAAAAAGGGTAGATGAAATTAAAGCACTTATTGACAATACTAAAGAGCAATGCGCAGACCTTTTAACATTGAGAGAAGATGTATTTGCGCTTAATGATATGCTTAAAAAAGAAGCCAAAGGATATGCTCTTACAGAATTATATAATAAGATACCAGAGAGTTTACAAGGACTTGTAGAATTGGTATATGATATCAACAACAATCCTTCATTCCGTATTTTTGAATCATTACTATACGAAACAGAGTTTTACAAAGAGTCGCTTCAAAGTTTCAATTTATTTTTAGTACACGACGACGATTCAAGATCATTTGTATTGAGTACACCAAAATTACCTGGTGAAGATATTTTACGTGTAAACTTACCTTTTAAAAGTGAAAAGATCGACCAACTGTTTGAAATGGAAGATCATCCAAGAACTTTTGGGGAAATCGCAGAAATATTTGAGATAGAGGCTGAAGACATTCCTTTGTTTAAATCCTTTTTCACAACAGAAAAATCTAAGAAATACGAGCGTTATAGCGGAGACGGCGTGCTAACAAGATATTTTGGACATGCCTGTATTCTTACCGAAACCAAAAACACAACCATATTGGCAGATCCTTTAGTGAGTTATGGCTATGAATCGGATATATCCCGATATTCTTATGACGACTTACCAGAATCGATTGATTACGTTTTGGTAACACACAATCACCAGGATCATATTCTTTTTGAGACTTTATTGCGTCTAAGACGCAAGATCAAAAACATTATTGTTCCTAAAAGTAATGGAGGTTTTCTTCAGGATCCAAACCTGAAATTAATGTTTGAAAGAATAGGATTCAAAAACATTATCGAGTTAGGAGAGATGGAAACCATTCATTTTGACGATTGTTCAATTACAGGTTTGCCATTCGTTGGAGAACATTGTGACCTGGACGTAAGAAGTAAATTATGTCATCACGTTGCTTACAAAGATGGATTAAAAGTATTGTTTGCGGCAGATTCCTGTAACGTATCGCCAAAATTATACGAGCGTATTCATAAAGTAATGGGAGATATAAATATCATCTTCTTAGGAATGGAATGTGAAGGAGCACCATTAACATGGTTGTATGGACCCTTAATGCCGGAAACTTTAGCCAGAGATAAAGACGAATCCAGACGACTGGCCGGATGTAATTTTGAACAGGCCAAAGCACTTGTAGATGTTTTTAAACCTAGTGAAGTTTTCGTATACGCCATGGGAATGGAGCCTTGGTTAAAATACATTAGCTCAATTAAATACACAGATGAGTCTATTCCAATTGTCGAGTCAAACAAATTGTTAGCGTATTGTCTGGCAAATGATATTGAACCGGAAAGGCTTTTTGGAGAAAAAATAGTTGAATACAAAAATGAACTTGTTCTTAGTTAGATATAAGAAAAACAATCGGGACATTATTATAAAACTTTAATGTCAAAAAAATAATAAATGTTAATAAATAAGATATCATGATAAAATCAACATTCATATATGCATTAGTATTGTTATGTATGTCTACAATATCCGCCCAGTCCCTGACTCAAATATCAGGAACGCTTTCTGCAGAGAATTCAGATGAGAAATTAGCTTATGCCTCTGTTATTGTCAAAAAAGATGCTCAGGTTGTAGAAACGGTGATTACCAATGATAAAGGAGAGTTTACAGTAGAAGGTCTTAAGATAGGGAAGTATACAGTTGAATTCCAATTTTTGAGCTTTCAGAATTCTACTATACCATTAAACGTAGATGGTTCTAAATTAAAGATTAATCTGGGAACTATTCATCTGAAATCTGATGTAACTTCACTTAAAGAAGTCGTTATAACTTCAGAAACATCTCAGGTATCATTAAAACTAGACAAAAAAGTTTTTGATGTTGGGAAGGATTTGATCTCTAGAGGAGGATCTGCAACACAAGTGCTGGATAATGTTCCTGCTGTAAGGGTTGATCCTTCCGGTGCTGTAAGTTTGAGAGGCAATAGTAATGTCCTAATTCTTATTAATGGAAGAAAATCGGGTCTCACATCGATTCAGGGATTAGAACAGATTCCTGCCGAATCGATAAAATCGGTAGAAGTGATTACCAATCCATCTTCGCGATATGATGCAGCAGGATCTGCCGGAATCATAAATATTGTTCTGAAGAAAAATACCAAGGATGATTTAAGTGGCAGTATGACTTTGGTTGGAGGTGTTCCTTTTGATAGCAGGGTATTAGGAAGTATCAACTATAAAAAAGGAAAATTTAATCTGTTTTCCAATTTTGGAGTTCGTTATACGGATTATGTTGGACTTAATACAAGAGATCAGGTCACTACATCAAATGGGAATGATCTTTTTTAAATCAGAGAGAAGACCAGAAAAGACATGATGATGGACGATTAGTGTATGTGGGATTGGATTATTTTATAAATGACAATAACACTATTACAACCGCATTTTATAGAAACGGAACCAAAGATTTAGACAAAAATACCCTAAAGTATAAATTTTCGGGTAACGGTATTCCGGATACACACATTCAAACCATAGGAGACTCGGAAGAAAACAGAAGCTACAATCAATTAGAATTTAATTATACAAAAACGTTTAAAAAACCAGATAGAAAATTTACGGTAGACTTTCAGTATGATTTTTGGAATAGTATAAAAGATTTTAATATTCAAAGAAGAACAGTGGATCCTGATAAACAAGATTTGTCAGTTATCAATACAAGATCAAACAGATCAAGTGATGATATTGCGTTACAGTCTGATTTTGTAACTCCTTTAAGTGAAACCGCCAATTTTGAAGCAGGTGTTAAAGCAGAACACAGAATAGTTTCTACAGATTTTGCTGCCAATGAGGAAAAGGGAGGTACAGTAAACCCAATAAATGGTTTTAATAATGGGTTAGATTATAAAGAACAAATTTTGGCAGCTTACACCCAATACGGAAATAAGATAAAAAAATTCAGCTTCCTGCTTGGTTTAAGAACAGAGTTTACCAATATTCAGATAGAGGATCAAAAGACAAATCGCGTTTTACGAGATAGTTCGTATACAAGATTGTTTCCAACCGTAAATTTGAGTTATGCTTTAACCGCAAAAACTACTGCTCAATTAAATTATAGCCAACGAATCAACAGACCTAATTTAGATCAATTGAACCCTTTTCCGGAACTTCAGGATTTTAATTCTCGCATTTTTGGAAACATCAACCTGTTGCCTTCTTTAACAGATGGAGTAGAATTTAGCATTTTAAATAAATTAAAAGGAATAGTAATTACTCCTTCATTATACTATTCAAAAACAAGAAATAATTTCCAATACTTTACTACACAAAATGATACTGGCATTTTTGAAACATTTTTAGTAAATCTTGATAATGAAAAACGATTTGGTATAGAAATTTCGGCTCAGTATGCTCCTGTAAAATGGTTGTCTCTTAGCGGAGAGATTAATGCTTACAGCTTCAGTCAGGAAGGAAGTGTTGGTACAACTAATTTGGATTATTCTAACGAAACCTGGACAGGAACATTAATAAGCCAGATTAAGTTTCCAAAGAGTTTTTCGTTTCAAAGTAAATTTGAGTATCAGGCACCTGTAAGTGATGCTCAGACTCATACAAAATCATATTATTATTTGAGTATGGCCTTAGGAAAATCATTGTTCAAGAATAATGCATCCTTAACGCTGGGGTGAGTAATATTTTTAATACCAGAAAAATACGAGAAACCACTATTGGCAGCGATTTTATGGTAAACCAGATGACCAACTTTAATGCGGCGAGATGGAACCTTAATTTTAACTATAAATTCAATAAAGCAAAAAACAGAAAAGAACATCAAAGTAATAGAAAATAACACTTTTACATATGTTACATCTTTAAAAAAATAAGTTATGTATTCAAATCAAAAAACGCAGATATTTTTATTGCATTTTGCAGGAGGAAGCTGTTATTCTTTTGATTTTCTTAGAAATGAGATTCAAGATAGTTTTGAATTTCATGCCTTAGAACTTCCGGGAAGAGGTAAAAGAAACCAAGAGTTACAACTTTTTAAAAAGACAGACGCAGTTCTGGATTATGTGTCTCAGATTAAAAAATTAAGAAATAACAATCAGCCCTATATTATTTATGGCCATAGTATGGGGGCAACCTTAGGGTTATCGGTGACAAAAAAAATGGAAGAACAGCTCGATCCGCCTAATATACTAATTGTTTCGGGTAATCCTGGGCCAGGGGCTTCCTATAATACCAAGGAAAGACACGCTTTAAGCGATGCTGAATTAAAATTAGAACTAAGATCTTTAGGAGGTGTCCCGGAAGAAATACTGGAGAACGAAGATTTATATAATTACTTCATTCCTATCATGAGATCTGATTTTGAAATTTTAGAAAAGAGTAAACTTGCCGAAGTAGGCCTTGTGATCGATACACCAATTTTTGCCGTAATGGGAGATCAGGAAGAAACTGTCGCAGATATTGAAAACTGGGAGCTTTACACTAGTGGTCAGTTTGATTATCAGGTAGTTCCGGGGAATCATTTCTTTATTCACCGTCAGGTAAAAACATTGGCGAAAATTATCAACGAATGTGCCTCTTATTCATCAGTCAGCATATAACAGAAATTAAGGTAAAAGCGATAAGATAAGTTTGTATTTATAGTTTACAGGAAAAAAATACATGTATGGTCTGGCTTTCACGAAAGTACAATTATCCCACCCAAAACTAAATCAGTAAAATAGAAACTCCAGCGTCGTGGGGCTGGAGACTATTTATAATTTTATTAAAAAACAGACATGGAAAATAATACATCAGAAATTAGTCACTCTAAACTTATACCAATAAGACCCTTAATTGGATATTCTTTACTGGCTATAATTTCAGGCTTGTCAGGATTTGCATTTATAACAATTATCAATAAAATTATAAGCAATTCTATTACTTCTACCGAAACATTCCCATTGCAAAACTACCTCTATCTATTTATCGGAACTATCTTAGCCTTTTTTATTTCTCGCAGATGGCTGGCAAGTGGTATCATCAAGTTATCTCAAAAAATATATTGGGATATAAGAAAAGATGTAATAAAGCTTATTTTGAGAGCTCCCTACAGGAAACTTCAGGAATATAAAGAAGAAGTTTATGCTACATTAACTGCAGATGCAAATCATGTTTCAAATGCCTCCTTAATGATTATTACTTTTTTTTCTTCAATTATTCTTATACTGGCCTGTTTGGTCTATATGGCTTTTCTATCCTTAAAATTATTCAGTGTTAGTGTTGTCGTTATCGCAGTGGGAGTAATAATTTATACACTCAGATCAAAGGCAAGTAATACAGAAATAAAAGAAGTAAGAGAGCTGGAAAAGACATTTATAGGGATTTTTAATAGCATTCTTAACGGAGCAAAAGAAATCAATATCAATGCTGACAAAGGAACTCAGATTTATGATCAAAAATTACTAAAAGTTGCTACAACCGGAGAAACGAAGTATGTGAAAGCACTTTTAAAATACCTCAATAGTGAAATGATAAGTCAGTTATTATTCTATTCTCTGATTACATTTATTTTGGTGTATGCAGGGGCGGTATTTCAAACACCTACAGCAATTAAAGTGAGTTTTATATTTGTATTGTTATACCTGATGGGGCCAATTGTAAGTGTAATGACAATCATTCCTGTTATGAGCAGAGCACTGGTATCACTCAAAAAAATGGATAAACTTCGAAAAGAACTTACTAAACTTGAAAAGACCATTAAAGTTGATAATAAAGGACAGTATAGAGATTTTTCAGATTTAAGGATATGTAATTATCTCTTTTCTTATGGTGAAAATCAATTTTCCGTAGGACCAATTAATTTTAATGTTAGACGAAATGAAACTGTTTTTGTCTATGGAGGTAACGGAGAGGGGAAAACAACATTTATAAATACAGTTTTAAATCTCTATAGCCTGGATGACGGAGAAGCCTATATAGACGGAAAATTAGTTCCTTTAGAAGAATTAGAGAAAATAAAAAACCTTTTTGCACCTGTTTTCAGTGATTTTTATTTGTTTGATGAGTTTTACGGAATATCAAGCGTTGATTATGAAAAAGTAGAAAAATACCTGAAATTATTTGAGTTAGAAGAAAAAGTACATATTAAAGATGGCTATTTTTCAACAACCAATTTGTCTACAGGTCAGCGTAAGCGATTGGCTCTAATTAGTACTTTATTAGAAGACAGGCCTATAATTGTATTGGATGAATGGGCAGCAGATCAGGATCCGCATTTCAGACATAAATTTTATACCGAAATTATTCCTGTGCTGGTTCAGGAGGAGGATAAAACAATCATTGCCATCACCCATGATGATAGGTACTACAATACAGCCGATGTTTTGCTCAAAATGGAATACGGTAAATTAGAAGAGGTGAACATTTCTGAGCTTACCGCAATTTTTTAATACAACTCAAATACCAAAAATCACTTCTTTTTAGTGACACTACACAAGTTCCTTTATGCCATAAGGTAAAAGGAAGAAGATTTCGTATGCTTTTTACATAAATGAATTACACCACAATTACTTATCAATATAAAAATAATCTCAAAAAATGAAAAGAAACAAAATAATTAAAAGAGTATTTGTAGTCCTATTATTCCTGGCGTGGATATTTGTTACTACTTTTAAAATTGGACCGCTTGGTTCGCTGGGTGAGCTAACAACCTACAAAACAGGTTTACTATCTGTGCCACTACAAAGTAATGAAACGCAAAAAATTAAAAGCGGTCAAAAATTAGACATCTATGTCGATAATATTGGAATTCCTCATATCTATAGCGCTACAAAAAGTGGAGCAGCTTACGGATTGGGATACATGCACGCAAAAGACAGATATTTTCAGATGGAAATGGTGTCAAGAGTTGTACAGGGAAGACTATGTGAGCTTTTTTCTTCAGGAACACTAAAATCGGATAAGTTTTGGAAACCTTATGGGTTTGAGCAAAAATCAGAAGAGCTTTTAGAAACGTACAAAAGAGAGAATCCGGAATTCTACGCTTATTTACAAGCCTATTCTGATGGAGTAAATGCCTATTTAGATAATAATGAAAACACAGATCCTTTTTACAAAGCTTTAGGAGCGACACCAAGAAAATGGAAAACAGAGTATTCTTTACTATTTACATGGTATATGAGTTACACGCTGACCTATTTTGATCATCATATTGATCAGCAGGAAATTTTTGAAAAATTACCCGGAAAAGAGATCACTTATTTCTATCCTTTACAGCCGAAAGGAATAAATACCATTTTACCTTCTGGTCTGTTACCCTCAAATACAAATGTACCTCATTTAACAACGCATTCTTTAGCGACTGCTTCATTAGAAACCGCTCAAAATGAGTCCTCGTTATTTGATTTAGGAACTAAATTAATGACAAATCATAAATTTTATCAAGGGATAGGAAGTAACAACTGGGTGGTAAACAATACCAGAACAAAGAGTAAAAACAATATTTTGGCAAACGACCCACACCTGTATTTAACTCTTCCTGAAGCTTTTTATGAGGCTCACATCGTAACAGGAAGTTTCAAAGGATATGGTTTTACGATACCGGGTGTTCCGGTAATAGTAAGTGGTCATAATGATAAAATTTCTTGGGGAATTACAAATGGAGAGTGGGATTTGGTTGACCGATACAAACTTCAGGTAAAGAATGACAGTCTCTATCTTTATGAAGGAAAATGGATTCCTTTTCAGATTAAAAACTATACAATTAAAGTAAAAGGGAAACCGGCCCATATCGAAAAATACAGAAGCACTGTACAAGGTAAAGTTTTAAAAGAAGAAAATGGGCAATATTACGCACAGCATTGGTATGCTGCAGAAAAAAGTAACTCTGTAAAAGCAATGTTTGAAGTGATGAAAAGTCAAAATTGGAATGGCTTTTCAACAGCCTTAAAAGACTACAGCTATCCTCCGCAAAACTTTGCTTATAGCGATGTAGAGAATAATATTGGGATTGTATGTGCGGGCGAATTACCAGCTAGAAGTAATGACTATATAGGTCAGGTATTAGATGGTACGAAAAAATACATTCCGGCGAAGCCATTGGATGCATTTTGGTCGACTTTTAATCCGGATAAAGGATTTTTGTTTTCAGCAAATCAACAGCCAATCCAGAACGATGTTTACTTTGGAGCACATGGTTCAAAAGACGATTACAGAGCAAAACGCATCTATTCTGTATTGGAAAAAAAGAAAGACTGGTCAGTTCCGGAAATTCAGAAAATGCAAAGTGATGTCGTTGACATTTCCTTAAACGATTTTAAAACATTAATCAATAACTATCCGGTAAAACAGAAATACAGCGGTATTGTAAAAGAATTAAAAAACTGGGATGGAAAAATGAGCGGTGATGGAAATCAGGGACTGGTTTTTGAAATGTTGCGAAAAGTTTCTCTAAAAGAGGCAAAGCAATTTGCAAAGACCAGACTACAGGTAAAACAAGAACCTTCCTTACAGAACTTTTTAAAATATTTAAATGATAAAAAGTATACCCTTCCGGGTGGTGATAACAAGCAAAAAATAGTGGACGTTATTTTTGAAAAAACACTGGACACCTTAACACAAAGTTATGGAGAACAATGGAAAAAAGTGGCTTATAAAAAGATGTCTAAATTTAATATCAGCAACATGCTCTTCATTCCCGGACTAGGAGAAAAAGTAGATAATATTGGAGGTAACGTGAATACCATTAACATCAATACAGAAAAGTTTCACCCGGTTTTCCGTGCGGTATATGAAGTGAAAGACGGAAACATACAGGCACATACAATTCTGGCAGGAGGTCAGGGTGGATCGATAAACTCAATACATTATAAAGATCAAATTGAATCCTGGAGTAAAGGCCAGTACAAAAAGAGTCAGTTTGTTTCAAACCCTGCTAAACTGGAAAGAATTATAAACACTATAAAATTTAACTAATGAAAAATATACTAAATTACTTGCCCTATATAGTTGTAATACTAGCACAATTTTTAATAAATAACTATATCATTATCATAATCTTTACAATTTTAACAGGCTTTGTTGCTGCTTTTAAAATTGAACACAAAAAAGTTTTTTTAAAGAGCTTTATAATCGGACTGGTAGTATTTACTATCGTATTTCTTATCTACGAATCGCGTGTAGAATATGTAAAAGGCCTTCTTGTAAATCTCGGGTTATCCAGTCTTTTTATATACGTATTTTTCCCGTTGTTTAATGCTTTAAACACTGCAATTCTGTTCCTTTTTGGTTATAAAATTGGTACTCTGGTTTTAGAAAGAAAACTGGCAAGAGCCAGTCAGGCATAGGTTTTCAAAGAAACTTGCTCAATCTGGACAGCCCGGACAATGGTTTGAAGAGAACCACAACTCCAGACCGTTTTTATTTATGATTACCATCCTATAGATACTGGTCGTTTCTTTCTAAAAGCAACGACCAGATACAGGAGGGTGAGTCTTCAGACCTTGCAGATTTTCTGTTTGTACAAAGCCATCCTCTTATTCTTTAAAAAATACTATTGATAACGTAAAACGCTAAAAAGATGAAAGATAATAAGCCGAAATGCAATTGCGCTAAAAATGGCGTAGTGTGCGCGCTTAAACTAAGTTTAAACAAACAAGGAGCGTCTGTAGCTGACACTGCTGCGAAAAACAAGATCGCTTGTCCTTTAAAAGCAGCCCTGTTTAGTAATGTTTCCTAAACTGTAATAGAAACCTTTTAAAAAAGGTCATTCAAGGTAAATAAATCAGCCACAACTAGCCTTTTATAGTTTTAGGAAGCTGGATTTAGATCAGATCCGTAGATATTCTGTGAGAATATGAAACAGTTAAAAAAATAACGTCATCGTTACAATACGTAACCAGGAGATGGCAAGGAATACTGAGAACATTATTCAATCATACATACCGTATCATTGAAATCAAAAAATATAAAATATTGGTAAAGTCTAATGCAAAATATATAGTGAAAAAACTCATTGTACATTTTTTATACATCTTAATAGTATTATGCAAAATTCGACACATTACTTAGCCTTTAGTGATTTTGAATCTATTCCGAAAATAGATTTGAAAGAAGATGAATACTATTTATTTCAGTATTCAAGTGATTGTAATTTCGATCAGGGTATTCTGGAATATTACCTGCAATTTTTGCCGCAAAAATTTAGGCAGGAAGTACTTAAATACAGAAGATGGGATGACAGATTCAATTGCTTGTTTGGAAAACTAATGGTGTGTATGGGATCTCATATACTGGGAAACCCTTCGTTTGAATTTGAGAAAATCGTGAAAGACCATTATGGGAAACCATACCTGTTAGGGAGCAACTTCAATTTTAATATTTCCCATAGCGGGAATACGGTTGTATGTGTTTTCAGCAAGCAGGAAATAGGCGTTGACATCGAAGAAATCCATGAGATAGATTACTCCTTGTTTGAAAATGTTTTTTCCTCCGGGGAATTTGCAGAAATCAATCGTGACGGACTGGATAAATTTTACGAATTCTGGACCAGAAAAGAATCTGTCATCAAGGCCATTGGAAAGGGAATGTCTATTCCGCTTACAGAAATCGAAATCAATAGAGGCTATACAACCTATGGTGGTGACACCTGGTACACAAAAAGCTTTAAAATTGACAACAAGTACTGCTCGATTACCACAAAGCGTGATCAGATAAGAGCACAGGAAACACAGGTCATTTTTTAAAAATTGGCATACAGCATTCACCTTCTGTGAACTATGATAGCGGACAATTGTAGGTATTGCAGAAGGTAGAACTGGCCAAAACAACTTCCACAGCAAGAAAATAATTAAAAATAAAAAACGAAAAAATTAAATCATGGAAAAATTATTACTTGAACTTGAGAGTGATACAATTCTCAAAGACCTATATGAAATGGATGAATGTCCACCAATAGGGCACACTCCGGCTCTAATGCATGCTTATGTCATACGACCGGAAAACCACGGAGCTCCGGATCAGGCATTTCAGCAGGAAATTATTGCAACCCCTAAGTTAGGATTTAACGAAGTGTTGGTCAAAGTTATGGCCGCAGGAGTAAACTACAATGGTCTTTGGGCCGGATTAGGAGAGCCGGCTTCGCCAACTGCCTTTCATGGCAAAGATTTTCACATAGCAGGAAGCGATGCATCCGGTATAATCTGGGAGGTTGGAGAAGGCTTAAAAAACAATCCTGAATTTAAATTTAAAATTGGTGATGAAGTCATTGTTCATTGTGGTCAAACCTGCGGGATATGTCAGGAATGCAATGGAGGTAACCCTATGATGTGTGAATCACAAAAAATATGGGGCTACGAAACACCCTATGGTTCTTTTGCACAGTACACCAAAGTTCGCGCACAACAGTTACTGCAAAAACCAAAACACTTAACGTGGGCAGAAGCAGGAGGGTATATGCTGACTTATGCAACGGTATGGAGAATGCTTTACGGATTTGCGCCAAACGATTTGAAACCCGGAACCAATGTATTGGTATGGGGAGGAAGTGGTGGTTTGGGAGCGACAGCGATTCAATTGATTAAACTGGCAGGAGCAAATGCAGTTGCGGTTACTTCAAGCGATGAGCGTGGAGAAAAATGTCTGGAACTAGGAGCTGTTGGTTATATTAACCGAAAAAAATTCAATTGCTGGGGAACCTTGCCCAACATTAACAACAAAGAAGAATACAAAGAATATTTAAAAGAAGTGAGGAAATTTGGAAGTGCCATTTGGGACATACTGGGTAAAAGAGTAAATCCGGATATTGTAATCGATCATATTGGTTCACAAACACTTCCGGTAAGTACCTACGTGGTGAAATCAGGAGGAATGGTCGTTTTTTGTGGCGCTACCTCAGGATTTAATATGTCATTTGATGCTTCATTTGTCTGGATGCGACAAAAAAGAATTCAGGGATCTCACTTTTCATCACTCTTTGAATTGCATCAGGCCAATCAACTTATTTTACAGAAAAAGTTCCACCCCGTTATATCCGGCGAGTTTAGCTGGGACGAATTGCCATTAGCACATCAAAAAATGCTGGACAACAGTATTGAATATGGAAATGTGGTTATCAACCTCGCTTCCTAATAAAACACCATAAGATTATTTTACACCTACCAAAAACAGTAAAAAATCAGATTCACTAAAATAAAAAAATACTAAAACGTAACCTCCAAAATCTTTGTGATTCTGGAGGTTTTTTTATGCCCAATAATCACTATTGGGCATAATTTGTTTACTCAAATTATCGGGTTTTACAACAATTGTATTTTTTCTTCCTGAAAAAAAATTACCTTGGTAGTGAAAATAGAACCTGTTGCTGCAGACCTGTATGACACATGGTCTAGGGAGAAGCGGCGGGTAAAAAGGATATACCAAAAAAAGAGAGATAAAGATGAGATCACCAAATGAACTGTTATTTTTTTTTAGTGCCTTAGGGGCATTTAATGGTTTTTTACTTTCATTATATTTTGCAATCAATGCTAAAAAGAAAATTTTTGCGAACTATTTTTTATCCTTGTTGTTACTGGTTTTAAGTATCCGAATTATTAAATCGGTATTCTTCTATTTTAATCCTCACTTATCCAATACCTTCATTCAAATCGGACTTTCAGCCTGCATACTGATTGGTCCGTTTCTTTTTTTATACCTCAAATCCTACGCCCAAAATGATAAACCCAATTGGGTCAAACATGTAGTACCTTATTTGGGTATAATGACTGTTTTAGGAACCTTTTACCCTTATGTCGAACATCAGGCAATTTGGAGCAGAGGGATCGTAAGAGTCATCTATTTTCAATGGTTCCTCTACATCGTTTTATCTTTTAAATACATTCAGCCAATCCTTCAAAAAATCAGAGAGAAAGAAAGTTTAAAAAAGCTGGAAGTATGGTTTTTAAGCATCTATTTTGGAGTTGCATTTGTATGGTTTGCCTACACCTTTGCCGCTTATACCTCTTATATCGTGGGGGCTTTGTCTTTCACCTTTATTTTGTACCTGATCATTTTACTTTTAGTTTTCAGAAACAGTCAGGAAACTGTTTTTTTTCAGGAAAAAGAGCGATATAAAAATAAAACCATTGATGAGGAAACACTAGACTTAATCCGTCAAAAAATGACGATTATAGACGAAAAAGAACTGTTTTTAAACCCTAATTTCACTCTTGAAGAAGCAGCAAAAGAACTGAAAGTAACCAAACATACCTTATCGCAATATGTCAACGAAGTATTGGGTAAATCCTTTTCAAACCTGATAAAAGAGTACCGAATTGAAAAAGCTAAAAGTTTGTTAGAAACCGAAAAAAACTATACCATTGAAAGTTTAGGGTATGACAGCGGTTTTAATTCGAAATCAACTTTTTTTACTGCATTTAAAAAACAAACCGGTTTAACACCCACCGAGTATCAAAAACAGCACTCCAAATGAGTTCTAATTTATAGAATCATACTTCAGTTTTATAATCTAAACCCCATAAACTAAGACTATCCCGGACATTTGCATTCATTATTAATAACCTAACAATTTTAAAAATGAAAAAAGTGCTTTTGTTTATCGGATTAAGTTTATTGTTTTTTAAATCAAATGCCCAGAGTCAGAATGCTGATGACGATTGGAGTCTGATTCATAAAACGCTAAATCTCTACATTGATGGTCAGGCCACCGGCGATTCTGTTATGGTAGGTCGGGCCTTCCACAGTTCCTGGCAGCTGAAAGGTTTCAGAGAAAAAGAATTTATAGTAGTACCCAAATCGAAATATTTGGTAGGGTATAAAAAACGCGATGCCAGACCGGCTAATTGGTCGGGGAGAGTCGTTTCTGTTGACTTTACAAATAATGCGGCCAGTGCAAAAGTAGAGATTAGTACCGCAAAACTATTATTTGTAGATTATTTCAATCTGCTGAAGACCGATCAGGGCTGGTTTATTGTAGACAAAATTTCAACCCGTACCCCTCACAAAACGGTTGAAGCGGACGTAAAACCAAAGGAGAAATCATAAACGCAGACCCGATAATTTCCAGCAAAATGAACAATTTAATAGTTTTAATACTGGTTTTTACAGGCCTGTATTCACAAAGTTTTTATGCACAGAAAAATATCCTGTTCGTTACCTCCAATCAGGATTATTATGGACCTACAAAAATTAGCACCGCCAATCACTTTGAAGAAATAGTAGTTCCTTATGATGTCTTCACAAAAGCAGGTTACAAAGTTGATTTTATAAGTCCAAAGGGAGGAGCAATCCCTATTGGATATATCAACGCATCGGATAGTATTCAAAAAAAGTATTTGTACGACAGTTGGTTTATGAGCAAATTAGCGCATACCCGAAAACCGGATGAGGTTATGGCCAACAATTATGCTGCAATATTTTATAGTGGCGGAGGAGCGGCAATGTTTGGAGTAGCAGAAGATCAAACGATTCAAAAAATAGCAAGAGAAATCTATAGCAAAAATGGAGTTATCTCGACAATTTGCCACGGAACGGCAGGCATTGCCTACTTAAAGGGTGAAAATGGCGTATCACTTTATGCGGGAAAAAAGATCACAGGTTATCCGGACAAATTCGAACGTAAAGAGGCGGAATACTACAAAACATTCCCCTTTGCAATAGACAAAGCCATTACAGCCAACAAAGGCAGCTTTGTTTATTCCGACAAAGGCGGAGATGGTTTTTATAGTGTCGATGGCAGGTTTGTAACAGGGCAGGACCCGAGTTCCGCTCCAAAAGTGGCTAATGAGGTCGTAACATTACTCAGCAAAAACTTTAAAGAATCCAATGACACCCATACAAAAAGCGATTCAGATCAAATCAGGGAGGCGCTTCTGGATTATATTGAGGGTACTGCAAACGGTCAGCCGGAGCGCTTGCGAAAAGCCTTTCATCCCAATTTTAACTTGTACAGCGTTGCCAATGATACTTTGTGGATCCGTTCGGGAAAACAATATATCGCTGATATAAAAGTCGGCCAAAAATCAAATCGAATCGGACGCATTATTGCCGTCGATATCGAAAAAGATGCTGCAATTGCAAAAGCAGAAATAAAAGTACCAAACTGGCGCACTTTTACAGATTATTTTATACTGCTAAAATATGAAGGAACCTGGAAAATAATACATAAAAGTTACAGCTGGCTGACCACATCTAAAAAAGAATAACCTTAAAACATCCGCTAACAGCAGTCTGACCAGGTGGCCAATGCAATAAAAAAATAGTTTTTTTCGATTAAATACTTGGGGTAAATTTAAAAGTTAAAGATGTTGAAAGGGCACATTTGGCCAGGCTGTTAACTGTTGGTGGTAATAGAAATAGCAAATCCGAAATTTCTATTTAAAAAAAACAAATCAAAATAACCATCGCATTCCATGAGAAAACAATTCATATTTGCTATCGTTCTATGCGCGTTAGCGGCAATAAATACAAAAGCGCAAAACCATCACAAAAAAAGAATTGATGATTATATCGTAGAAATTAAGAAGCAGTATCATATTCCCGGTCTGGCCGTAGTAGTAATCAAGGAGGGAAAAATCATTCACAGAAAAAATTACGGACTGGCTAATATGGAAATGGGAGTTCCGGTAACAGACAAAACGTTATTCCCTTTATTTTCAACCACAAAAGTAATGTCGGTTGTGGCGGTCTATCAGTTAATCGAGCAAAACAAACTTTCATTAGAGAATAACATTTCAGATTTTTTGGATGATTTACCGGATCGTTGGCGAAAAGTAAAAATTAAAAACCTATTAACACACTCGTCGGGTTTGCCAGATATTGTAAATTATACAAACGATAACGAAGAAGAGGCAAAACAGAAAGTATATCAGGATACCGTCAAGTTTGCGGCAGGAAAACAATTTGATTACAACCAAACCAATTATTGACTTTTAAACCGAATATTTCAGAAAGTAATTGGAAAAAAATTAAGCGAATATATTATGGAAACACAGTTTGCATTGGTACAAAAAGACGTTGTTTTTGAAGGCAATAATTTAAAAGTAGTCGAAAACTTAACCTATGGTTATGTAAATACAACAAATGGGAATCCCGTTTTGAAAAGAAATTGGAATTTTCCTGAGTACGAATATGGCGCTGCGGCACTCAATTTAACATTGGATTCGTTTATAGAATGGAACAGGAAATTCGATGATAGCGAGCTTATCTCGGAGCAAACAAAAAGGCAATTATTGACACCATTTCAGTATGAAGTAAAGCGAGACTTTACCTATGGGCTGGATTTGATCAAGTTTAACGGGGAAGTATCGTATGGTTTTTCAGGCGGTGTATCAACAGCTTTTAGAAAATTCACCAACAAAAAACTGACCATAATTCTTCTGGCAAATGGAATGTTTATCCCCACAAATCAATTAAACGGAATAAACGAAGTTGTAAATAATATTGCCCGTATTGCAGCTGAATAAGTAAATCATTACAATACACACAGCATGAAGTGCTACAATCTCAAACTTACTTAGTTTAACCTTAACATTAAACCAAACTGCAGACTTACACCTCCGTAAAAAACAATTAGAGTAAATAAAAGGCCTTAAAGTGTTAGAATAGAAATGGATACAGGATACTTTTTTTAATCAATTATAAAAATTAAAACGACATCTCAATATTAATAAATTATTAAATGACCCGCTGATAAAAATATCGATATAAGGTTTATTATACTTTTGTAAGGGTCTTCTTTAACAGTTTAAAATTACGTTATGAGTTCTAATTTGCTAATTTGTTTACGTGCTGGTGATGATTCCAGCTTTAAAGAAATCTATGATCTGTATCACTATAAAGTATTTTGTTTTGTAAAAAAATATACTGCACAACTCGCCGATGCCGAAGATGTGACGCAAAATGTATTCATCCATCTTTGGAAATACAGAAACAAAGTAGATCCTGCTGTAGATTTAGAAGCCATTTTGTTTAAAAGTTCTAAGCAGGAGATTTCGAAATGGTATAAAAAGCAAAACAGAATTTTTTCGGTAGAAAATGATCAGTTAATCAAAGAACTTGATATTGTATCTGAAACAGAGGATGATATTACTTCAAAATTGGAGGAAATAGAACATCTTTTAAACCAAATACCGGCAAAAAGAAGAAAAATTTTTAGCCTTCACAAATTTGAAGACCGCAGCTATAAGGAAATTGCTGTAGAAATGGACATGTCCCAAAGTGCCGTTGCCAACCAAATTTCAAAGACATTACAGTTCCTTCGAAAAAATACTGTGAAAAACCATGAACTCTATTGGTTTGCATTATTTTTTATAAGCCAGTCAGAATTGGTTTCTTAATGCTGTCTTTTCCCCTTTCAAATCTTAATTTACTTCAAAATTAAAGAGACGATAATCTTCTGTTGGATTAAGAAAAGGTTAACAGTAATGTTGTCCCGTGATATTTAATAGATTGAAAATCTAATGTAGTTGAATCGATAAAATTCATACCTGATTTTTAAACATTAAATGTTAATTGTAAAATGAAATCCAGAAAATTAAGAGAAGAGTGGAATGCAATACCTAACAGAGGAATTCTTCCAAACGAAACTAAATCGCGTATGTGGGATAACATACGTATTGCAACAATTGACCGATATAAAAGCTTTTATAATTGGACAGCAGTTGCCTGTATTGTATTTATTTTTTCTATTACAAGTTATCAGATATTCACGCAAGTCAATAAAAATAAGATTGAAGTTGCCGTTACCAAAACATTCAATGACGATATCCGCCTTTTATGCTTGTCAGACGGAACGAGAGTATGGCTTAATGAAAATTCAGAAATTGGATATCCCATTCAATTTGCAAAAAATGAAAGGTTAGTAACTTTAAAAGGAGAAGCTTTTTTTGAAGTCAAACGTGATCCTTCCCGTCCATTTATTATCACATCAGGAACAATAAAAACCACTGTTTTAGGAACATCATTTAATGTAAAAGCATACGATGAGAACAAACCGGAAGTAAATGTGAGAACCGGTAAAGTACAGGTTGAAAGTTTGAAAAACACGGTTTTACTGGAACGAGGTGATAAGGCAGTTTATAGACCAGATAATTTGTTACTTCAAAAACAAAAAACAAATGTATTAGAACCCGAATGGAAAAAGGTTTTGATATATGTGGATGGATTGACCTTAGAAGAAGTTTTAACCAAACTAAAGACAGACCACCAATTTGAGGTAAATTACCTCACAGCTGATTTAAAAAATCTGACAATTAAAGGAACTCTTGATACCCGACAAGGTTTGTATGAGATGCTTCAAACCATTGCTTTTGCTCTCGAAATTAAAATCAGGTCGACGGGCAATAATACTTATTTAGTCAGCAAATAAGCCAACACAAATTTATTGAAAAACGATCGTCGCTCAAACAAGTATTCCAAACTTACATTTTTAGCGACAGGATGCCTGCTGAATTTCTGCAGCAACATTACCCTAATACAAATTAAATTAATTACATAAACTAACAATCATCAATTATGAACAATTGCATTTCCAGGCAATTTGCCTTTTGGATTTTATTTTTTGGTTTTTTTCTCGGAATAAACACAATTTACGCACAAACCGGAACAGTATCGGTTGATTTTAAAAATTCATCACCTCAAAAAGTTATCGATAACTTAAAATCCCGCACGCCTTATCAATTTGTCTATCAAAAGGATCTCGATTTAAGTTTACCTCTTGTTACCCTTAAAAAAGATAATGTTTCAATAGATGAAATTTTAAGTGATTTACAAACGCTGACAAACTTAAATTTCAGAAGAAATGAAAATAATATAGCCGTAAACAGTAAAGAATCGGCTAAAAAAAAAAAGAAAGGAAAAATCACAGGTAAAGTAGTAGATGTCAACGGACTTTCATTACCGGGTGCCAATATTAATGTTACCGGAATGGGTTTGGGAACACAATCAGACATAGATGGTAACTATATCTTAGAATTGGAACCAGGTGAATATACGATTGAGATTAGTATTATATCGTTTCAAACGCAAAGAATCACCGGAGTTAAAGTAAATGAAGGGGCGGAAACACCTTTAGTAGTTTCTCTAAAAGAAGATGCACAATCGCTTAACGAAGTAATTATCATCCAAGATTATAAAAAGGCAACAGCATCGGTTCAGGGAATGCTGTTACAGCAAAAAAAAGCAGCTCAATTCTCTGATGGAATTTCCTCAGAACAAATCGCAAGAACTCCGGATAAAGATGTGGGAAGTGCGCTAAAGCGTATAACGGGTGTAACAACGGTGGGGGATAAATACGTTGTGGTGCGTTCTATGGCAGAACGATGGAATCAGGCTGTTATGGACGGAATCACACTGCCAAGTACAGACGCTTATCAGCAAAACTTTTCTTTTGATATAATTCCGACTGCCATCGTTGAAAGTATTGTCGTGAGTAAATCTGCAACTCCCGATATGTATGCCAATTTCGCCGGAGGATATGTGGAGGTAAAAACCATGGATATTCCGAAGGAAAACTTCACCAATTTCTCTATCGGTACTTCTTATAATAGTGAAAGTACTTTTAAAGAAAGACTAACCAAAAAAGAAGGAGATCATGATTATTTGGGTTTTGATGATGGAAGACGCGATTATCCCACGAATCTGACGGCATTGGAAATACCAAAGACAGCAGCTGAATCAGGTCCTTTTATAGCGCAGTCCAAACAATTTACACAGGATAATTTTAGTACTTATAAAACCTATGGTGCCCCGGGAACAACGCTTCAATTTGGTATTGGACGAACGTATAAACTGAAGGACGATAACAAGTGGGGATTTGTAGGTTCCTTAATCTTTAAGAATACACAGGAAAAATTAGATATTGAACATACAGAAAGAGGGAATTATAAAAGTAATTCAGAGTTTTTGGCAGAAACGAAAAAGACGCCCTATTCTACTTTTACAAAATATGGGTTCAAGAATTCAGGAGCAAATTACAACTACAATTCCACTTTAGGCGGAATGTTCAATGCGGCAATACAATTGGGCAATCATAAAATTACAAGCCGTAATACCGTAATGCACATTTACAACAATCAATTGAATCAAATTGCAGGCTGGGACATTGGTGAAAGCACTTCGGATATTGTAAGCGGGAACGATCTGGGGTCTGTAACCGAATCTAATTATCCGGTTTACACCACTTTTATTCAGAATAAAATTGAAGGAAATCACAAATTCGACAAACTGGAAATCAACTGGTACGGTGCTTACGGAAACGTAACAAAAGATACCAAAGACGCGACATTTCTAGAAATCATGAAACAAAAAGTAGGAGACGATGAGTTACTTTATTATGATGTTTATAATGCCGGAGCAAGATTTCCTTTCAGCAGAAGTAATTTTACTAATGACGAGATCGATTACAATGCCGCGATTAATTTCAAATACTCTTTTGACTTTAGTGATTTTTTTACAAACGATATAAAGGCAGGTTATTTTGGAACCTATAAAAAAGCAACCAACCAACAGGAATCGGCAAAATTGGTTACCGTAGGTCAAACTTCCGACAGAGCAAAAATTTACGATCCTTTGACAAAATTTTTAGACGGATCCAATTATTATTACGGTGGTTTTGGCTGGCAGGATTTTGGAATTTATGGCAACAAATATGTTGGAGATGTAAAAATACATTCCCCATTTTTAATGCTCGATGATAAAATAAGTCGCTTTGCAAGACTGGTTTGGGGAGTAAGAGCCGAAAGTTATATTTATACACAAATTGAAAGTCAGTCTGAAACGCCGGATGGATTTTCAGAAATTCAGGGAGACGATAAAGTTTGGCAATTTCTGCCATCAGCGAGTTTAATTATAAGTCCCACCAATAAAACGAATGTAAGATTCGGTTACAATAAATCGGTTTTACGTCCTCAATTTGCCGAGCGTTTGACCATTCCGTATTACGACCCAATCCGTTCTGCTAAAATTTATAACTACACAGGAGGATTAGTTTCCAGTATTGCCAATAATTATGATTTAAAATTCGAATGGTTTCCTTCAGGCGGCGAGATTTTATCTTTTGGAGTATACCATAAAAAAATTGATGATCCGATTGAAGCTGTTGGTTATTTGAATCCGTCAGGAGTTAGGGATATCTATAATATCAATTCAAATAATGCCAAGCTTTGGGGTGTAGAATTAGAGTTTTACAAAAGTCTTTCTTTTTTGGGTGATGGCGAAATTTTAAAAGATTTATTTGTTTATGGGAACGCTTCCGTAAACGATACAAAAGTGACATCGTATGTTAATTTAGATGGAACAGGCGGACTTTATGAAGCCAACAGACCACTTTACGGGCAATCGCCTTACACCTACAATTTAGGTTTAGATTATGTAGGAGAACGTTTAGGATTTAGCCTTAGACACAATGCTATTGGCGATCAGTATATACTGGTAGGTTTTGAGTATTTCGCTGAGGAAATCCGCAAACCTTATGCTGTAACAGATGCTCAGGTGAGTTATAAATTTTTTAAAGAAAGAAACCTGGAACTAAAATGCAGCATGAAAAACATGTTTGATGCCGGTATCGAAACCTATAACAACGCCAACAGTTACAGTAAAATTGAGAATGTTCCCGACGGAACAAATCCAAGAGCGAGATTCAGTCTGGGAGCCGGTGCTACTACAAAATTTGATCAGGATATCGACAGAGAAGTATTTAAAGCTAAAAACGGAAGAACCATAAGTGTATCAATCAATTATTCGTTCTAAAATGGGTTTTTAGCGGCTCTTTTACTTCAAGTTTAACTGATATAGCGGGATGTATTAAGAAACCGTTAACAATAAAAAAAGACATGATATTTTGGTTTTTCAAAAGCTAATGTATGTAGTTGTAAGTCTCAGATTTCTTTTTTGTTTAGTGCATTAAACAAAGATGTAAAAATGAACTTTAAGATGTTCTTTTAAAAATACAAAGTTCTTCATTATAAGATAAGGTTTTAAAAGAATGGAAAGTAAACCTTTTACTGCGTTAAAAAAAACCTATGAGTAAAAAGACGGAATAATAGGTATAAACCCCGATGGTAAAGCGGGATCGTTTATTGAAAAAGTTCTTTACTAAAAAAAGAGAAAGACCTAAGGAGAGATATTTTGCTGCTCTCTCCAAAGGCCTAATTTGTAATAGCAGCAAATATAGCATTAATAAAATTATTATGAAAAAAATTTTTCTATGTGCAATGATAGCTCTGGCTCTGGGCTCTTGCCAAAATGATGATTCATCTGCTGATTCTTCTTTTTCAATGAAAGCTTCTGGTGCTGATTACACAGGATATCCGGCAACAGTACAAACTGTAAGTGGTGATATTACAACAAACACTACTTGGACTAGTGATAAAGTTTGGGAAATTGAAGGAGTAGTACGTGTAAAATCAGGGGCTACATTAACCATACAGCCAGGTACATTTATTAAAGCTAAACCATTAGCAGCTGGAGTTGCTTCAGGAGTTCTTGTAATTACTAAAACAGGTAAGATCGATGCTCAGGGAACTGAAACAGCGCCAATTATTTTTACAAGTTACAATTTATTAGATGGCAACGCAGCTACAGGAGCTACTCCGGGAGATTTTGCAGGAGTAGTTATTTTGGGTGATGCTCAGGTAAATAACGGTTCAGTTACTAACATCATCGAAGGATTAGGAGATCAGCCAACTGTTTCTGATTTTTATTATGGAGGTTCAAACAATGCTCATAACGGTGGAATCTTAAACTATGTTCGTATCGAATTTGCAGGACGTATTTTAGATGCTGCAACAGGAGTTGAAATCAACGGATTAACTTTAGGAGGTGTAGGTTCTGGTACTGTGATCGATCACATTCAGGTATCTTACGGAAGAGACGATTCATTCGAATTTTTTGGAGGAACTGTAAATGCAGGACATTTAGTTTCTTTTGCACCAGACGATGATAATTTTGACTTTGATCTTGGTTATACAGGAACAATCACAAAAGCTATTGCAATTGCTGACAGTAATTCTACACATAGTTTAAGCGGAGGAAATCCGGATTCTAATGGTATTGAGTTAGACAACAATGCTACAGGAACAGTTACAGCATTGATCACACGTCCGGTAATCAACCAATTATCAATTATTGGTGTAAGCTCAACTGTAGTAGCTGATTTATACGAAAATGCTATTCACGTGCGCAGAGCAGGTAACATAAGCCTTACTGATGTTACTGTTACAGGATACAACAGAGGAGTTAATTTTGAGTCTCCTTCATTGCCAGGTGGTTCAACGTATTCTAAAGTTTCTATTCACGGTTTTGACAATGTAGCATTACCTGTAGGAACAACTTTTACAGGAATTGGTACTGCAACTTCTACGGTGAACCCAGCTACAAAATGGGCCTTAACACAACCATTCTTTAATGATGGTGCGTTAAACCTTGGTGGAGCTACAGGAGCATTTAAAACAGAAGCTGCGTGGACTAACACATGGACTAAGTTTACAAATTTTTAATAAGAGGTTAATTAAAATTATACATGGGCAGAATATTTCTGCCCATGTTTTTAATACATAAAAAAATGAAAAAAACTATACTTTTATTTGTGCTTGCTTTTGTTTCTGCAGTTTCATCAGCTCAGGTTACCGTTTGGGAAGATAATTTTGATGATGCAGATTTAGCTGGCTGGACATTACTGGACAGGGACGAAGACGGAATAAACTGGATTGCCAGAAAAAATATAAACCTTGATGAAAGCGGAAGCGCGATAGTAGATGGAGAACACAGTATTTTAGGAAACTACCTAATGAATCTGGATGATTTAAGCACAGTAGTTCGTTTAGTGGAGAACTGGGCTATTACACCAGCAATAAATTTAGCACAACATTCCGGCAAAAAAATACAGGTGGTTCTAAATGCACAAACCAGTATTTATGATACTAATCAGGATCTATTAGTATACGGATCTACTTCAAAAGACCCTGATACATTTACACTTTTGAGTACCCTTAAATTACAAAGACAAACAGAACTTGAAGCAGAATTTAAGGACTACAGTGTCGATATTTCTCAATATGCCGGCGAATCGGTGGTATACCTAGCCGTATCCAATGTAGCAGACGAAAATCTGAATTTCATAGGTTTTGAAATAGATAAAATTTCAATTGTAGCAGGAGGAAATTTAGGAATAGGGGATCATATATTGGATAAAAACCGTTCATTTCTTGCAGAAAACCCTGTTAGAGAAAATTTAGAATTGCAATTGGCAGATCAATTTAAAGACAATAAAACCGCATTGAAAATTTATAATGCAGCAGGCAATCTGGTTAAGGAAGTAAATTACAATAACCAAAATATTTCTGTAGCCGATTTACCTCAGGGCTTCTATTTTCTGTTACTAACTAACGATACAAATTCGCAAACAATAAAATTTATTAAAAAGTAAAAAAGGGCAGTAGGTTTTATTCCTGTATTAAAATTGCTGCCTTACTAAAAAATAGCATATGAAAAATAAGATTGCAAAAGCATTTTTCCTTTCTGTTGTACTCGCACTTTTGGGTGCCTGTGCTAATGATGAGCTAACGCCTTATTACGATCAGAGAAAAAGAGAAATTGGTAAAATCGTTATACACGGTTATAACGCTTTAAGCGATTCCATTCAAATGACCGTAAATGGCAAATTGATTGAAATAGGAAACGAAAAAAACAATACAGCTTTCGTAAAAAAAATAGAAAAAGAGCATGACTTTGTTTTTTTTAATGATGAGGTAAAAACGTTGGTAGTCACCAATAAAAAAACGAGTCAGATCTTGGGAACTTACCTTTTTACAAACCGGACACCTGTTAGTTCTCTATATTTCTACGCTAAAGAAAATTTATGGATAGACGATGTTTCCTTTTTAAAACCAGGCACATTGAGCCAAACTGGATATGCGGGTTTTAAGTTTATATTTCCATCACTCAATAAATATTCAGGCAGTACCTATAAGGGCGCGTTGGATGGTATTATTACAAAAAGCAATGGTCAGGTTTTAGGGATTGTAAAAAATATCAGCAAAGACGCTCCAAGTGATTTTATCGAATTTCCATTCAGTACACCGGCAGCCTTAAAAATGGAACTTGTAAAACACGGCACAAAGGAATCTTATGTTGCAGGACAAAAAGTTATTGTGGCGATGACCATGACAAACAATAAATCAAAACTAATTATTCTTGAAGAAGAACAAGATGTAAATGGTAAATTCTCCGGTGTGGGAGGCGTCATCAATTTAGCCGATTACTTTACTTTTTAAGGAGTGAACGGGCAGGGTTGAAGAGTCAATATTTTTTTGGAATTAAAAATTAAAAAATGAAATACTCCTATTACAGTCGAATATTTATTTTTCTTTTGCTTTCTTTTTTAATCCTTTCCTGTGAAAGTGATGATACACCAATAATTTACAATAAAGACTCTAATGAGTATGTAAATGAATGGATGTACGATCAAATGAAAAAGTATTATCGTTGGAATACATCAATGCCGGCTCAGGGTAATTTAACTTTAAACTCTAAGGAGTATTTTAAAAAATTATTACAAAAAGAGGATGTTTATTCTTATGCTGTTCATCCTGCATTGCCCGACACTGCACCACAAAGTCTCAGACGGAGCTTTGGTTTTGATGTGTCTTTTGTCGAATTTGAAGGAAAATATTATGGTGTAATACTATATACATTGGCAGGTTCTCCGGCCAAAAACAGTGGTTTGCAAAGAGGTCAGTTGATCACTAAAATCGATGGAACAGTTGTGAACGCAGGAAACTATGAGCAATTGTATAAAAATATGGTAGGTGCAGCAAAATTAAATCTGGAGACGGTTTCATTTTCTTCAAAATCCGGTTTTTCGAATCCAAAAGAAATTTCAGTATTGCAGGGATTTAGTTTTTCTCAGCCCATTCCATATCAGGTTATTTCGGATAAAAATGCTAAGATTGGTTATGTTGAAATTCCACATTTTGATGTCGGCCAAGCACAACAATTTTTACAAATCTTTCAGGAACTAAAAAACAAATCGATTACTGAACTTGTCTTGGATTTAAGATACAATGGAGGAGGAGATATTGCATCTGCGACCGCGCTGAGCATTATCCTGGCTCCAAATATTAAAGCAACTGATCTTTTTATAAAATTTGAAGGAAATGCTAACGGGGGCAATGTCGATCAATCATTTGAGCAAGCCTTAAAAAGTAATGAGTCAAAAATAAGTTTTGATGCTTTGCGTGGTGTCCATCCGTCAATAAACAGAATATATATATTGTGTGGAAGCCGCACCGCATCTGCATCAGAGCTTATAATCAATAATCTGAAACCTTACATGAATGTAATTGCTTTAGGCGGAAAAACTTTTGGGAAAGATGTGGCAGGATTTCCAATAGAAGATGATCGGATTCCCGGAAGTAAAGGTTGGGTATTATATCCGTCTATTTATAAGTTGTTTAATTCCAGACATGAAGGGGGGTATTCTAAAGGAATAGATCCCAATATTTATACAGATGAATTTCAGGGATTAGAAGTTTTTCCTTTAGGCAATCGGTCAGAAATTCTGTTAAGTGCAGCATTGACAAACATCTCGGGAAATACCGGTAAAATGAAAGCTGCAGAATTGCGATTACTGACTTTGCCTAAAGCCTATGCTGATTCGGACCCATTATTACGTTTTAACCCTTAATATTTTTTAAATTTTAGTCAAATAGTAATGTTATTATGCAAGGAATAAATTCTAAAGAGCATCGGATCTTGCTGACCGCTTTTCATAAATTCGAACATCTTTCTACTGTTTATAAAAATAAAATTGAAGAGGCCGAAGATGCCAGAACGCGAAAAGCTATGGAAGAACTGGATGCTCTATATGATAAATTTCAGCTATTGTATACTGAGCTTGAAAAATGTACCAAGGCTTATGAGATCAAGAAAAAATCGACAAGAAGTCTCCTAAACAGAAGCGTTCGGAAATTAATTCCAATCGCACAAAACAATAAGGATTTGCCCCGTTAAATCATATTATTGGATTAGAAAACGTGACAGAAGTAAAAGCATATCAAACAAAAGCCTTTAGACATCGGAGTTTAAAGGCTTTTGGTTTTTAAAGTTTTTTGAGACTTCTACTGGCTTTGATTTAAAAACAATTATCCCTTTCATTTTGCATCGTTGAACTTATCATTTTGATAGGAATTAGCAAGTTGAAAATTAAGTAAAAATTTTAACTTATTGGTTATTAGTGTTTTGTTTCATGTTGAGTTGTTTTGGCACACCAATTGTATCTAAAGGGGAAATCGAGACCATAATTTTAAGGTATAAAGCATCACCATAAGATTAAGTTTGAAAACGAAAAGAGTTTTCCGGATTTGCTCAGAATAGTATAGATAAATGTAAAACACCGTAAAATAAAAGAGATGAAAGCAGATAAAATAAGAAAGAAGAACATCGAAAAACTGGGGATATCAAACAAAGGCATCAAACAAAAAGACAGAGTCATCAACCTAATGGTGTTTTCTATAGTATTCTTTATTGCACTTTTGATGATTTCGCAAATCGTATAAAACATATTTTAATTAAGATATTAAAAGAAGTAAAGCTCTCGACAACGATGAGTTTTACTTCTTTTGTTTTTACATAAAAATGGCCGAGGACCATACTCTTCGAACGGCAGTCTCAAAATGATAAAATCGTATCATTTTGAGGCGTTTTTTTTACAGTTAAAATAGCTGTTTTAAGTGTAATGTGCTGATTTTTATAGGTTTTGTTGCGGTTTAGATATAGTGAAAATCTATTGGTATGTAATTTGAATATTATGCATTGTGTCTCCATCTCCTAAAATAACAAGGACAGTAAGAAATAGGAGTTACACCAAATCATATGAGAACCATAGCATGTAAAATAGGCCCTACGGAGAGAAGCTTTATGCTTTCGAAACCCTTACCAACCCAAACAGTATTTTTACCGCTAAAAGAGGCAGAGGAATCCGGTGATTTTATTATTGAAAAAGCCCGACCTATTCATACCTTTTGGATAAAACAAATTTGTGAAGTAACACTTGCATCAGCCATAGCTCGCGGAACCGGAATTTCCGGACGCTCTCCCGAGCTGCTGGAAACAAAAATGAAAAAAGGAGAAGCTGTCATCGCTTTTGCATCAGATGGGAGATGGGCAGGCTTTTCTTTTATCTCTTCCTGGGAAAATGGCAACTATGTCTCTAATTCGGGATTAATTGTAGCTCCAGAATTCCGACATACCGGACTTGCTAAAAGGATTAAAAGAAAAATTTTTGAGCTTAGCCGACAGAAATATCCCGATGCCCGTATATTCAGCCTAACTACTGGTCTTGCTGTAATGAAAATGAATCATGAACTCGGTTTTGAACCCGTCACTTACTCCGAACTAACTTCAGACGAGACATTCTGGGAAAATTGTAAATCATGTGTAAACTGCCCGATTTTGATGAATAAGGACAGGAAAAACTGTTTGTGTACGGCTATGCTTTATGACCCCAAACAAAATGGAACTAAGATAGATCTGGTAAAAGATCTAGAGATTATGTAATAGTTCTACAAATATTGACTGGGGTTTCAATCTTAGGGATACAATACATTACCACGATCTAAATAATTTAAATTTCAAATTCCATTTCATAATCACAATTTTAATATCTAGGAAATGATAGACAAAATTTGCTAGTTTTACTGAAAAGTAAATTGTAATAAAAAAGAATAGTATACAGAATATGAAGGAACAACTTACTGAAATTATAAGGCAAGTTTATCAGAAACAAAACAGAAATCTATTTACATTTTTAACGGGTGCAGGAATTTCCGCAGAAAGCGGTATACCAACTTACAGAGGAGTAGATGGTATTTGGATAAAAGGAACTAAATTTCATAAACCAGAGGAGTTTGGAACATTTAAATATTTCAAAGAAAATCCCGAAGAGGTTTGGCAATACTCACTGTTTAGAAAAAAGATGTTTGAAAATGCTCAGGCCAATGAAAGCCATCATGAGATAGTTGCAATTGAAAATCTTTTACAAGACAGATTTCATTTAATAACTCAAAACATAGACAATCTGCACCGACGTGCCGGTAACGAAAGAATCTATGAAGTACATGGAAAAACCAGAGAAATTAAATGTTCGAATGGATGTAAAGGAATAGAAAATTTGCCTGCTGAAATTCAAGGCAAAGACATAGATGAAGATTTAACAGATAAAGATATCGAATTGCTAAAGTGCAAAGAATGCGGCAGCTGGATGAGACCAAATATTTTATGGTTTGACGAGTATTATGATGAAAAAACAAATAAAAAATTCAGTTCTTTAAAAATTGCTAAAAATTCAGGGGTTCTGTTTATTGTAGGAACTTCAGGAGCGACAAATTTGCCAATGGCAATCGCAGAAACCACATTGAAATATGGCGGAACAATCGTTGATATTAATACTGAGGATAATTTATTTACAGCGCTTATTAAAGACAAGAAAAATAAAATGATCATTCGTGAAACTTCAACAGAAGCATTAAAAACAATTCGGGAAATATTAGAAAATATAGTAAAAGAATAAACTGTTTCTAAGAGTAAAATTTATGTGCGAAACTGGAAAAGAAATTAAGCTTTGTACTTGCGTTCCAAACGGGATGAATAGAATTGTACACAATAAAAAATCCCGTAGATTTAAAAATTTGCCTAAAGAATTCACCTGGACATTACGAAAATATGTGGGTTTTAGTAATTGCATGATGGATGGTATGATAATTTTTCCACTCGATATTTTATCAGAAGATTTGACAACTGAAAAAATGCTTGCAGATCTAAATAATAGAAATTGTTTTGATTTTGATTATCAACCCAATGAAGGTGATAATCTTCAAATTTTTACCCCTGAAAAGTATTCGAGACAGTTTTTATCTTTTATCTATCGAAATGGGGAATGGATTGCTGACTATTATAACGGTTTCAGAGATGCAACTGAAAAAATAAATCATGGAAAAGTATATTTTGATGAAAAAACTGAAAATAAAAATGATTAAAAAAACATTACTATTATTAATAACATTCGCAATCGTTACAAGTTGTAAAAATCAAAAAGAGGAGAGTAAATTTATAGATGTAAAAAGTGATAGTTCAAAATATCTTTTAGTAAAAGATGAAAATTACAAAGGTTTTAATTTGCAAAAGATTAAAGGCAAATGGGAACTTGAAAATGCTTCAATTGGGGATAATTCTAAAAATTATAATTTTGAATTAGGTGACAGTGAATTTACCCTGAATGAAGGAACTTGCGATACATCATTTGAAATTGATAGTATTCATAATCTGGAATATCATATACAAGGGCATTTTTATGGTCATTCAATAAAAGATGAAATGGAAATTTTAAGTGACAAATTCTACAATTTATTTAATGTTAATATATTAGACTTTAAAGGCGTTATCACCACAAAATGTGCCGTTCCGTTTCATAAAATATATGTGTTTGGAGATGATTTGTTGGTTTGGTATTCGGGAAATTATATGCATTTTTTAAAGAAGAAAGAAAACCCTAAAGAATTACTTTTTAAATGCAAAGAAAATGACAATGGCATTTCAAGATATGACGATCCTCTTAATAAAACATGTGTATGCAATGAAAACACATTCAATAACGCATATGAAATATTTTATGAGGAATCACCGGATTACTTAAAAGAGAGTTTATTGAAAAAATTACCGCAGAAAAATCATGAATGGAAAGCTGCGGATGCAGATGTGACCTATACTTGGATTTTGCAGGATACTCTAAAAATAAATATGTTTTTTCAGGGAGGTGAAAACCGTTATGTCTTTTATAAAAATAGCGACAATAAAATTGAATACAAAGAATATCTGTCGCTTCCTTAGTTTTAATATTTGATCATAACAGTAAACAGAAAGATAAACTATTTTAGTACTAAAAATTTATGTGCGAAACCGGAAAAGAAATTAAACTTTGTACTTGTGTTCCAAATGGTATAAATACAATTGTACATAACAAAAAATCCCGACGATTTAAAAAATTGCGCAATGAGTTTACCTGGACATTAGAAAAATATGTTGGTGATAGTCAGTGTATGATGGATGGAATGATGATTTTTCCTCTCGATGTTTTATCAGAAGATTTGACAACTGAAAAAATGCTTGCCGATCTAAATAATAGAAATTGTTTTGATTTTGATTATCAACCCAATGAAGGAGATAATCTTCAAATTTTTACTCCGCACAGATACGAACGGGAGTTTTTATCCTTTATCTATCGAAATGAGGAATGGATAGCTGATTATTATAACGGTTTCAGAGATGCAACTGAAAAAATAAATTATGGAAAAGTATATTTTGATGAAAAAACTGGAAATAAAAATGATTAAAAAAGTCAAAATTCTAAAGTAGCATCCTTGGAGAGTTTGTCGGTTTCATCACTTTTAATGATTAACAGCTATTAAAGACATTACCTGTGTTTTTGACGACAGGAACATAGTAAAATTTCGGGATATATTTTTTTAAAACTTGAAGAAATCATTCCGGTATAAAACAACAAAACCCTCAACAATGTTGAGGGTTTTGTCTTTTGCGGAGAAAGAGGGATTTGTACTCCTTCTCTAATGCTTTTATATATAAGGATTATATATTTTTTTCCTATTTTAGGGTCTCGCTTTTGCCCCTCTATTTTGAGTTGCAAATTTTGAAATCTTATAAGACAAATATAAAGAAATAAAATTACAATCAAAAAATAGTGAAAATTTAGATGTTCAATTATTGAAATAGTTTTAGAATATAAAATCAATTTGGAAGAAAAAACATTATAAATGATTTGGTTTTTCTTATCTTTCTAAAGCCTTTTAAAAGAAAAATAATGAATTTTTAATGTATGGAATTTTATAAAAAACGCCAACCAATTTCAGGGATTCCTGAACAGGAAATTGATAATTCATTTAAACGTTTTATAGATTTAATATCTGAGGAATGGTTAAACAAAAACAATTATCATCCTCTTAGAGCCCTATGGAAAAGAAGTGATATTTTATCCTCAAATGAAATTTTCTCGCTTGGGACTGCTATTGATGAATTGTCTACTATAGATTCTAATTGGCTTCGTAATCAAGTTAAACTGATGAAATCAGCAGAGCGAAATAATTATCTTGGTGCATTTGCAGAAGTTTTTAGCATATATCTATTAAATGGAGACAATCATGTTACTGTTCCTGCAAAAACAAACCAACCGGGTTATGATGCATTAATGTCATTAACTCCTTCTGGTCAAACAATACGATTATCAATTAAAAATTATGGTCAATCTAAACATGAAGAAACATTTGTAAAATGGGCAACTAAAACAGAAGAATTAATAGTCAAACTTCTGAAAAAATACAAATACCATCCCGTAACAATTTGGATCGATTGTCCAAGTCAATATCCGAGTGAAGCAAAATGGAAATTGCTTCATTCTCATCTCGACAATATTTTTAAAATAAAAAAAAATGCAACAGATCCATTTTCTGCTTTATGTACAGACGTTCCTGAATGGATTGTTATTATTAGTCCCCATATCGCAGCTGATGGTCTACTTCACCCTAAATACAATTCATACACTTTTGTATTGAGTAGTGTTTATCACCCGAACGAAAATGACAATTTGTTAAGCAAGATTCAAGATGCCTGCTCTAATCTTTCAAAACACTCAGCAACCGAAGATGAATTTGTTAAAAATTTTCTATTTATACATCTCTCACCGTTGGCTTCAGTTGCAAAATGTAAAGAATGGCTAGATGAATATTTTATCGAGTTTCCTGATAAACCAATTTCATCTGTTTTATTTCACCAACCATCGGTTGTGACAAATGTGAAAACAGGCTCATCAAATATCAATCATTTCTTTTTCCCATATATAAGAGAAGAACGAATGGAAGATTGGTTACCCTCAGGCTTCCAATTTAATTTCAAAGTACCCATAGGTACAATATCAATGGAACCGGCAACCTATTCTTTAAATTTCACACACCCGGATGGTAAAATTGAAGTTATTACTGTTAATGATAGATATATGTATCAAAGAGGTAATCACTATATCCAAATGCAACCAAATGGTAAAGATGGTTTTACAGCTAATATTAGCCAGTTAGCACCTGGTGTATTTTCGAATATTGTTGTTGAATTTCCTAATCAGCCAGGTCAAGCAGTAATAACTGGCAAATTCCCTCCCAACGATGAATTATTAATTTTATAAAAAATAGGTTATTCAATCATGAAAATAGCAATATTAGTTTGGGGCTCATTGTACTGGGATCCAAGGAATTTACAAATTACAGGTGATTGGTTTTATGGTGGCCCATCATTACCAATAGAGTTTGCGCGAATATCTGGAGATAATAGACTAACCTTGGTTCTTAAACCCGGCTTCGATTCTGTCACTGTTCTATATGCAATTTCGTCACATAATACTTTTGAAGCAGCAAGGGAGAATCTTCGCAATAGGGAAAACACTCCCAATATTGATAATATTGGCTTCATAGATTTCACAAATAATACTCAACAGGTTAGACCCGCAAATTCCTTTATTATTGAAATACTTCGTTTGTGGAATGAAGACAAAGGTTTCGATGCAATACTCTGGTCAGATTTCTCGCCACGTTTTACCGATATCATAGGAAGACAGTTCAGCTTACAAAATGTAACAGCTTTTATTGATGATTTACCAAATAATGAAAAACAAATAGCATTAAGTTATATAAGAAATACACCCGCTCAAGTAGATACTCGTTTTAGAAAATCTATCGAACAATATTTTGAGGGAGTCTACCCCTAATTTTTTTCAGAAATAAAAACAAAAAATCAACTTATCAAATCAAGATTAACTATATTTTCACTTCCAAACCAATTTACAGCTTGTTTAATAATTTGAGCATCTGGATTATAATAGAAAATAATAAGATTGTCTTTTGCTCTAGTACAACAAACATAGAAAATTTTTTGAGTACGGGATAAAATTCCGGGATGAGATTTCTTTTTCGCAGCTGTTAATGTACTATATATGCTTGGGTTTAATAGGTATTCAAAATTATAATTATTCCATCCACCATTATCAAGTACAACTAGTACATTTTTAAATTCAGCACCTTTAATTTTATGTTGTGTTGAAAACGGAGTAAATCCTTCTAGATAATAAAACAAATTTTGGAACTGCTCAAATTTCACTTGCTTTACTCTTTCAAAAATATACGGATATTCATTAATAAATTTAGAGTATTTATCATCCTTTCTGCAAAGTCCTTTTTGATCTGCAAAATCAATAACTGTGGCAATTGTTTGTTGCGACATCTCATCTAATTCTTCAATTATCTTTTTAATGTTTATTTTATCTTTGACAGATCTTACTTGATATTCCGTACGTCTTAAAAACTCATTATATTGTTTTGTCTTATAAAAATGAATATTACGCTGAATTTTAAAAAGATGTTTAATCAGGTTATCTCTTTTAGATCCTTTTCTACTTTCATCTTTTTCATCCTGTTTTTTATCATCGATAAGAGAATCTTTATTAAGATAGGTTCTTTTTAAAATTTCGAAATTAGAATTTGAAGCATAAATAAACAATATAGAATTAGCATCGATGAACTCTTGTTGTGCTGGTGTTGGCGTTATACTTAATTCTTTGCAAACTTGACCAAATGTATACGCAGAAAAATCTTTTGTAATATTATTATCCTTTATATAATCTGTAACTCTCTTCTTGTAATCTAAAATTTTATCGCGATCATATATTTCCATGAGATCTCCAAAACCAGCCTTTGGAGCTATCAAATTGTGTGTCAAGTTCAATTCCTTTGTTTCTTTAGTGTCGTCAGATTTCCAACCAATTTTTACTTTATGTTTTTCTAAATCAGGATTTTTCGAATATATAAACTTTATTTTGCCTTGTTTTATAGCTGTTCCTTCCATATTTGGAGCAGTAATATCTTCAGAAGGTTCTTGTTTCAATCCATCAGTACGCAGTCTATTTGCTAAGTCAATTACTGTCATCGGATTTCTACGATTTTGTTTTTTTTGGACTTCTACTATTGATGAATCTAAAATATATTTTTTTAAATCGCCAACTCCATCATCATAAATTGCCTGCATTGAATCCCCAAAAAAACCAATAATATTTTTCTTTTTACTTTGCTTTAAATGCACCAAAAAGATCTCTATCACAAGTGGATGGGTATCTTGATATTCATCAATGAATATGAATTTATATTTATCTTTCAGAATATCAGATAATAATCTATATGTTTTAAAAAGATGATTTGATAGTTCAAGTACATCATCATGAGAAATAATCCCATCTTGAATTTTTGTCCATTCTTTATATTGAATACCTTCACTAATATCTTTAAAGTAGTGTACGTTGACGATACCTCCAGTAGGGCTTTTAATTTTTGAATCTTCAGTATTTATTAATTGTATTAAACCAGCCTTTAGCTCACTCTGATATAGTTTGATATTATCCCATAGAAAATCGTGAATAGTTGTGACACTTAAATTAGGATGGTTTACTCTTTCCTCTATTTCTTTTACAGCTGCATTCGTGTATGTCATACAGGCAATTTTCGAAGTGGGATTATCTTCAATTGCCTTCTTTATTACTTGTACCAGAGAGTATGTTTTCCCACTTCCAGCTCCTCCACTTAATAAAAAATTTTTCCCTTTGGTAATATACTCAAAGATAGTTTCGACCTCTTTCTCTAATTTTATTTCCTCAACCATAATAAGCTTTCTTTTATATAAGATGGAATTTGCCAGTTAGTATAAGATTCATCACTTGCAAATAAAATGTCTAATGCAAAGGAAGTTTTTTTCAAAATACAGTTCTCTGCAATGTCATATGAATCATAGTCATTGATATCATCAATATTTTTCAGTCCCTTAAATTTATCAATATTGTTTTTAATAAAATCCAAATTTAATGATATGAATGCATCTTCATAGCTCCTTGCATGGTAAGTCCCTTCAATAGACTGAAATGCAATATAGACATTCCCATTTTTGTCCAATTCCCATTTACCCTCAATTTTACTACAAATTGTCTCGTTGGTTTTTAGTAATTTTAAAGCATCAAAAGTAATTTCATTAAAAAAAAGTCTAATTGCGTTATTACCATAATCTGCAGCATCAGCAACTCTAGATTTTGTCCGGATCATTTTAGGTGTACCATCCGTATTCTCTCTGAAATTACCGAACCTGTCTTTTGACTGCTCTAGTTTATAAGTATCTATATCAGTTATAATAACTGTTTTAATATTTAAAAAATGAATTAATTTTTCAAATATTTGAGAATGTGCCCCCACTTCAATTACAGATATATTTTGAGATAGCAAAGGTAAATCTATATCACTTTTATTTTCTATATCTAGTTTTTTCATCATTGTTGCTAGCAATAATCTTTCTGTATCGCCTTCGATTAAGACTACTTTATCAGCAAAAAACAATTCTGTCCTGTTAATAGTCAAATATTGCTTTAAGAAATCATATTGTGTGGAATCTTCTGAATATTCTTTCCTTAGATCTTTTAGGTTCTTAGCAATAACCTTGTTTTCAGTTTCTTTGGAAAAATATTTAATATCATCAAAGTCACTGTCGGCGGTAATATGTGATGAATGTGTTGTAATTATTGTCTGTAAATCAAATGAGTGATTAACTCCTGCTTCACCTTTGCTTGCTTCTTTCAAAATGTTTTTTATGTTTTTTATAAAAACATATTGCATTTGGGGATGCGTGTGGGCTTCTGGCTCCTCAATAAACAACAAATTGATATCGGATGGTTTTTCATTTTCTTTATTATTCTTTCTAAAATCAGTAAGTAGGACTTCTATCTCAAATATAATTCCTATTAGATTCATATAGCCCAGACCATTATAATGTTCCGGTAATGAATGTTCATCGTTATGATCATACATTACTGTTGTATTCCCTTTTAGAAGCTCTTTATGTTGTAAGGTTGAAATAACTTTAATTATGGAATCACCCTTTTTAATCCCTCCAAACATTTCTACTTTTTGTATAATGCTTTTAAATAGTCTCCCATAAACCTCGTCAAGTTGTGCATCGGTTTCGGTTAGAGTGTCTTTAAACTTTTGAATTGCTTCAGATTTATTTTCAAGACCTTCTCTTTTTTCATAATACTTTGAAGATAATAAGGAAAGTGTCTTATCGGTGTCTTTATTTGAAACATCTCTTCGCGCATTTATTATCTTCAGATTAATAATTTTATCTAGTTGAATGTTCTCAGTGGTCAAGTCAATAAAATTACTATCATCTTCAACATTAGCTTCAATATTGAAAAGAATGGTTTTTCTTGATGACTTAAAATATGTTTTCTGATACTTTTTGAAAAAGTCATAAAATAAAGAGCTTACTTTTTGTTTTTTCTGGTTTTCAAATAAAACTTTTTGTTCAGGAGTTGTTGAGTCCTTTTCTTTTTCATTAAAATATTTATTAATCTTTGAAATTTGCTCTTTTTGAAACTCTTTGAATGCAGCTTTTAATTTAGGAAGATCATCAGGATTTAATGAATATTCAAATCCTAATACAACAGTTTTGTTGTCAGGATCAAGATCCATAATTACTTTACTCAAATTTGAAAGATCATCAGTTTCATCATAGACAATAAATAGTTTTAATGAAATTCCTAAAAACGGAATTTCAATATTTTCATCAGATTCAATAATTTTTTTTAGCTGCTTTTGGAAATCAATATTAAAATCATCACATGTAAAATCTTTGGTATTCGATTTATCGCTAAGAAATTTATCTAATAC
Source organism: Flavobacterium sp. N502536 (assembly GCF_025947345.1). Lineage (NCBI taxonomy): Bacteria > Pseudomonadati > Bacteroidota > Flavobacteriia > Flavobacteriales > Flavobacteriaceae > Flavobacterium > Flavobacterium sp. N502536. The sequence goes on from NZ_CP110011.1 coordinate 3,120,137, forward strand.
CGATAAAAGAGAAGTTTTACCACAATTATTTTTTCCTATTACAAGTGATAAGTTTTTTTCAAGATCTAACTCAAAATCCTGTAACAAACGATAATTTATAATTTTAATCTTCGTAATTTTCATATTTTAAATGTTATCGTTAGATGTTTCAAAATTTTGGGGTTAGATTTTAATTCTATATTTTTTTACTAAAAAATCATCCACTTCCTCTTTAGTTGCTCCGTTTGATAAAAAATATTTGTCCTGTTCATTTAACTCGCAAATACCAAAATTCTTGACATAATTTTTACCATACGATAAATAGCCTGATGAATATGGCTTACTAGTATTTGCAATGTAATATTCAAACACCTTAGATTCTAAGATACGTTTTAGAATTTTGAGTTCTTTTACCGAATCATTAAATATTGCATATCCACAATATAACATCATTTCCTTCTGATCGGTAAATACAAAATATGGTTTTTTTGCCATATATGGGAAAAGCAATTTATAACCTTTATCACTGAGTGCCTGTGTTCTTCCAAATGCATACCACTCTCCATAATTGCCATTCCCTTTATCCCTTTTATGGAGATCTACTTTATGATCTAACAGATAATCATATGCTTTCGGAAAATTATTCTTTAGATACTCTTCTTTCATTAGAGAAAGTGGAGAAATCCCGTTAGTATAAGGGTAAATTAATTTTTCTTTAACGGTTTCTATTTCATGCTCAAATTTCAAAATATTGGGCTTAATAATATCCCTACAAATGCTTTTTTCAATTTGATATTCTTTATTATTTCGAATCAAGAGATAATGTTTTTTGGTTTCTGAAACTGGCTTGAAAATGTAAATATCATTACTAAGAGTTGCAATCCCGTTTTTGATGGTATATAAATCACCTAGTGTTTTACCTGTTGATTCAATACGTCTGATATTTTCTACTATTATTTTATTATTAAGTAGCCATCCTTTATGATAATTAAGATCGTTGAATGAAATATGGTTGAATGATGTAAGTCCATTTTTTGTTAGTGACTTTGCTGATTCTTTTTTATAAGCAATAGTATCACTTTCTTTTTTTGTGATGAAGCAGATACAGGTGTAAGCCGATATTTTATCAAATATTTTTTCATCACCAAAATCAATAATACTTATATCATATTTCTTTTCCTCAAAATATTTTCTAAGCTGTCGTGCATTGACACTTTTAAAGAAAGAATTTACAGTAATATATCCTAAAATTCCATTTACATTGAGATATTTCAAACCAATTTCAAAGAAAGGAATGTATAAATCAGGATTTCCTGATTTTGTTACAGCCCAATCGGAGAGCATTTTTTTTGTCCCTTCATCAAGATTTTTAGCTCGTACATAGGGTGGATTTCCAATAATTATATCAAACCCTTCATTGTTTTTAATCCTGTTGCATGATGTGAACCAATCAAATGACAATGCATTTCCACAATACAAATTAAATTCAAATTTTTCTTGATCCTCACCATTTGAAAGTGCTAAAAGCGTAAGTAATATTTCTGTTCTTCGAATACTAGTTTCACTAATATCTAGCCCAAAAATATTATCCCTAAATATCTTATTGAAAGACTTTTTTGTTGAATAGTGTATTTTGTTAGCCAATGTAAAAAGGAATGCACCACACCCGCATGAAACATCACCAGATAAAAGTTTATCTTGATTTTTATCTGTTTTACTCAACGCATTTTCAACAATGAAAGATTTTATAAAGTTTGGCGTGTAAACAGCTCCATTTATTATTTTTTCTACTGATGGAATCGCCAATTCGAATGCTTCAATCAGATCATCAAAAGAAAAACTTTGCAATTGCAATGATAATGGTTCTGAAAATACTTCTGAATTTTCAGTAAGCAACAAATCTCTAATTAAAATATTTTTCTCAATTTTAATTGCATTTGATTTAACGAATAATGAGACAAGTATTTTATTAAGAGTCGTCTCATTTTCACTAAATTTCTTAATTATATTTATAAAATCTTTATTCATGACTAAGAATGAAGAATTTGTATTCGGTTAATGTTTCTATTTCTCTCTCTAAAAAAATCTTTTTCCTCTTGAGATAATTCATAAAGCTCATAACATAAATCATCTATGGTATTCCATTCTCTATTCAGAAGGGTTTCTATTCCTCTTTTTTGTGAAGGAGAAGAAGTGCTATGTTGAATTTGCATTGTTGAGATTCTCATGACTGAACGAGCAAGCTGGGCTTTTAAAGCTGCATTATTGGTAAAATTTCCAACGGGAAATGGCACAGGTTCAAGGAACTGCTTATTGAATTTGAAATAACCATTTGTTTGGGGATTCGCAATCGATCTGGCCAAAACAGAGAAAATGGTTGAATTAATAATTGCCGCCATCGCCTGTAAATTTATTTCATTAATTTGAGGAAGCTCTATATAATTTACATTAGCATTGTCACAATAATGTCTTTCAGAATAAGTTATAGCTCCAAAAGTATCCTGAGCTGTCATTGGTATATATATTTTTGGGAAATTCCTAGCAATATTATTTGCTCTTGTATAACAATGCCAGCGTTCACCAAGAAAAGTCTCTACTTTAAGCTGTATTTGCTCTTTATTTCTAAGTAAATAAGCTCCCGCTAGTGGAAATCGTTCATTAAAAAGTGTAAAAGGGATTTCTGTCGAAACTCCATTTTCAATTACATAAGGAAAAATACAATACGTTTCAGGAGTATCATCTCTAAAGGAATAGAAATGCTCATTTGGCAAAAGTGCACAACAAGCGTCCAACTCAATTTCAAATGAATCTTCCAAATGGGTTTTACCGGTAAGGATACCATTTGCTAATGATATTGGGCGAATATGATAAGCATCATTCCATAATGATTGTATACCAACTCTCACAACAGCATAATCACCAAGACACCCTAGTTCTAAAAGTTTTGCACGTATAGCTATGAGATCATTATCTCCGAAATTCCATGCGTTTCCTGATAATGAATTAGAGGGTAACAAAGTATATTCCTCTGCTGCTATATCTGGTGTTGCAACCTCTCTAAGTTCGAACTGTAAAGTTTCTGGTTTATCTTTAAATAATTTATAACTGAAATGGTCAGGAGCCAATCTGTCAAGTATTAATATTGTTACATATGTAATCCTATCTTTAAAAATAGCAGTTGTATCAAAATCAATTACCGAAGAAAGATAACTTAATCCAGAAATTATTTCTCTTATTTTTTTCCCATAATCAGTTTTAAAAAATCTTTTCTGAATAATAAAGCCAAGCCGTCCACTTGGATTTAGCAACTTGACTGACAACTCAATAAAAGGTATCGCAAGATCAATTTTTCCATTTTTTGCAGAAGGAAATTTTTCCTTAATGTATTGATGCATGAATGGCAGGTCAGTATTATAATTCTTCACTTCAACATATGGCGGATTTCCAATAATATAATCAAATCCACCTTTTTGACGGAATATCTCACTAAATCCATGTTCGCTGTCCCAATCAAAAATATTTGTCCTCAACAATTCTTCTTGATTATTTTCAATATCCGGGAATAAATCCAATATATCGGATTCAACTAAAGAGTTTCCGCATCTAATATTATTACCAATTCCATGAAGAATTTTACTTCCAAAAAGACCAATCTCATTATAAGATTCAGGATGTTCAGATGAATCTATTATTTTTAGAGATAATGACATTTTAGTAACCTCTACTGCTTCTGCATCTATATCCACCCCAAAAATACAATTGTCGAGAATAGCTTTTTTACCTGACAAATTAACTATTGTCTCTGTTTCTGTGACATGAAAGTATTGTATAAATTCAGGATGACCAGTAGCTATAAACAATTCTTTGAAATTATCTTCAATATAATCGTAAGCTTCAATAGCAAAAACTCCGCTACCACAAGCTATATCAAGAATTTTTTTGGAAAATATATTTTCAATTCCATCTCTCTGCAAATGTGATTTTAAAATTGTTCTTCGAATAATTTCCTGAACAATATATTGAGGTGTGCTGACAGCTCCTTTAGTTTTTGTATACTCACTTTTGATTTCGTCTTTTACAACCGAATCTTCAATTAAAAGTTTTCTAGAAAGAAATATTTCATAAATATCACTAAGGAGTTTAGTTGGTATAACATCAAAACGATATGGTGAAGGATAATATAAATGCTGAAGCAAAATATCAAAAACCGAATCTGATATATTAAGTTGGTGTATTTCATTAATTCTGTCAAACAACGGTCCATCATAGTGATCATAAAAATTAAAATAGGATGAATGTTTAAATTCCCTCCAGAATCCATTTCCTTTAAACATATTTAACAATCCATCTTCTTCAATCTTTCTTGCTTCGCAAACTCTTATAAAAAGAACTCTATTAATAATTACCTGTGTTATGTAGCTTAAATTAGTAGCATTGTTCTGAATATAGTCAGGATTATTTTCTAGAATATCTGCAGCTAACGCTAAGCGAAATTCTGATAGTTCTTTTGCAAATTTTAAGTCTGGTGTAATTTTCTCAATATATCTATTATCTTTTAATGTTGAAGAATAGATTTCAGCAAGAACTCCTTTATATACATTTTCTTTTAAAAGATGTTTTTCTAAAGTTTCAAAGTTGCCCAAATAATTATCCAAACTAAAATATAAACAACCAAAATTGGCATTTTGTCCTCTCACTGGAGTATAAGTACAGTCATAAATTGCGAATTCTTCAAAATTTGAAATAAAAGCGCATGGAGCGAGAATTGACCAACCGTAAGATTTAATTTGAAATGCTGAGTCAACATCATTTTTGATGTTTACACTAATATCTTTAGCATCTAGAAATGTTAATTTCTGCTTTGCTATTTTAAATGTATAATCAGGGCGTGTATTAGTTGATCCAATAGAGGTTAGTTGCTCTTTTTCTGCTTTTGATAAAACTTTCTCCTGCAAAATTTGAGAAGTATCTCTCACATCCCAACCAAATATTTCGAGAAATTGATTTAACCAAGTTCGAATTGTTTCCTCAGATGTCAAATCAAGTTTACCTTTTTCTTTAAATTCAGTATATTCTGAGATTAGATTTGATAATCTTTGTTTTCTATTTTCTGAACTCATTAATTTTTCTTTTTAATTTGATTATTAATTTGCTCTTCAGCTGCATGAAGAATATCTTTAGCATATTTTTCACCTGCTAATTGACACGCAAGTTGCTTACTCATAAACATTATAACTAACTGTTTCTCATCAACATTAAAAGTTTTTGCAACTATCGGTAGCATCTGTCTATTCACTGGACGTTCACCACGCTCAAGCTTGCTTAAAGTACTTTGATCAATATCTAAAATGGCTGCTAATTTTCGTAATGGCATTTCTGATTTTTCTCTTAAATGCCTGATATATTCTCCAAAATTTTCTACTTGCATCTTGATTTTGTTTTCTTGACAATGTTGTCAAATATAAGAAAAAAGAAGCGGATTAACTTGGTCTAAAAGGTACTGCAAGTACTTAATTATCCACATAATTATTAACTATTATAAACAAGTAATTCAATATAAAAACTAAACAAAAAAACCGCATCACATCTCTGCAACACGGCTTTTCCAATCAACCAAATCAAAAACTATTTTTTTGCTTTCGCCTTCACAACTTTACCACCTTTAACATAGCGATAACCCTTTTTAAGCGTTCCGTCTTTTTTAACGCCCTCTCGAGTAATTACACTACTGCATAATTTTTTTGCCGATACTCTTTTTGTCTTCTTCAATTTTGTTTTCTTTGCTACCATGATTTATGATTTTAAATTAATTTGCTGTGAATGATAATTTTTTCTTTTTGGGTTCGCTGACTACTTTTTTGTAGAACATTGAATATTTTAAAGTGAGATCGTTTCCTCTGTTTTTCTCCAGAGTAGCGAACCGCTGTTTAGGATCTTGATGAGAGGAACAATGAATTACTTAAGTTGGATTGTGTGTCATTTTATTACCTCAGTACATTGCGCTATTTTTTTGCTTGGGAAATGAAGCACCAAATGATTTTTGGGTATTTGGTACGAAGATAATTTAATGGTTGGTTGTGATTTTCAAGTTTGTAACCGAATCGAGATATGTCTCTAATTCGAGATTAATTATAGCTCCAGAATTCAGACATACCGGACTTGCCAAAAGGATTAAAATAAAAATTTTTGAGCTCAGCTGACAGAAATATCCCGATGCTCGTATATTCAGCCTAACTACTGATCTTGCTGTAATGAAAATGAACCACGAACTCGGTTTTGAACCCGTTACTTACTTCGAACTGACTTCAGACGAAACATTCTGGGAAAATTGTAAATCATGTGTAAACTGCCCCATATTGATGAATAAGGACAGGAAAAACTGTTTGTGTACGGCTATGCTTTATGACCTGAAACAAAATGGAACGAAGATAGATCTGGTAAAAGAGTTAGAGATTATGTAATAGTATTACAGATATTGGCTGCGGTTTCAACGGTAGGGATATAATACATTACCGCAACGTATATCTTTTGTAAAGTATCAGGAAACCATTGTAGTATAAAACAACAAAACCCTCAACAATGTTGAGGGTTTTGTCTTTTGCGGAGAAAGAGGGATTCGAACCCCCGGACCTGTTACAGTCAACAGTTTTCAAGACTGCCGCATTCGACCGCTCTGCCATTTCTCCAGTATGTCGCGATCATTTGCTGATTGCGAGTGCAAATATAAGATGCTTTTTTGGTTATTAAAAATATATATTAACCTTTTATTTAATTTAGATATTAATATACCCAGTGTACCAAATGAAAATCTTCTAATACACAACGGGATAATTGTTTAATTATATATACTATATAACTTCAAACAAAGATATCATGAAAACACTTTCTAATCACATTCAAGAAAGTTTTACTACTGTAAAAGAAAATCAGGAAACAATTGTAGAAAATAAAATAGACAACACAGAAGAAGTTGTTAATGAAGATGAATCTGTAGAAAAAGAAAAACCGTCCGAGTAAGGACGGTTTTAAGAATTGAACAAGTATGTACAGTTACCTAACGTATTTAATAAGCTACTAAACAAATATTTTCGATATTGATATATATTTGAAGAATCATTTTTTGCTAACAGTTAAAAAAGGGTATTTATACCTATTGAAAATTAAAATATTGATGATAGATTTGTATTACAGATAGCAAATCTGTATTGAGTATCAGAAATGAAATCTATATAGAATTGCAATTATTTTTAAAATATTGTATCTTTATATATAAATAACTATATTTTTGCACACTAGTTTTAAGAACACATATTATGTTAGAGAAAGAATTTCAATATTATTTAGACAATCAAGATGAACTTCTTAAGAAATATGCTGGTAAAATTATTGTTATCATAGGTGAAGATATTATTGGTGAATATGATACTGAAGTGCAAGCTTTAGTTGAAACAAGAAAGAGTCATGAGATAGGCACTTTTTTAATTCAAAAATGTTCTCCAGGAAACAATGATTATACAGAAACATATCATTCAAGAGTAGTGCTTCATGGTTAATAATAGTAAAGCGTTTACATTAAAGGGAAAAGGCAGAATGAATCAATTGAAAACTCAATGTGGAGTTTCTGATGCTGTTGATATTAATAATCCTTTGGTTAGACCCGTAATTAATAATTATGAAGCTATATGGGATACTGGAGCAACAGGAACAGTTATTACATCAAAAGTTGCTATCGATTTAGGTCTAAAACCCACAGGTAAAGTTACATCTAATCATGCTGGTGGATCGGATCAAGTTAATACTTATTTAGTTAATGTATATTTGCCAAACGGTATTAATGTTATTGGTGTTAAAGTAATTGAAGCTGTTTTATCTGGAAACACCGAAATGTTGATAGGTATGGATATAATATCTTTAGGAGATTTTTCTTTTACAAATTTTAATGGTGAAGCATGCTTTACTTTCAGAATTCCTTCTGCAAAACAGATTGATTATGTTGAGGAATGTAAGCCCAATAAACGATCTTGGTTAAAGCCATCTACTAGCTACAAAGGTCCAAAAAACAAAAAATAAATCCCGCTCAATGAGCGGGATTTATTTTTTTACATCCCAAGCACCACCTTCGAAGCTCCTAAGTTATCTGTGAATTGCCTTCTCAAACCGGTCATCTGATCAAACGGTGTGAAAGAGTAATTTCCGGCATATTGTTCTCCAAGTTTCGAGATTTGATCGTTTATCTTTTGTGCTTGCACCGTTGCATTTTTCCAAGCATTTATGTTTGCAGAAGACATTTTATTTCTTTGAATTCGATAAAGACTTAAATGCTTGTCAAGAATCTTTGAATGTGGGATCGTTTGCTGAATTAATGATTTTAGCTTAATCTGATAATTATCTAATGAAGAAATGTAAGATGGATTCTTTTTTAGTTCATTATAAGTCCAGTTGTCCAGTTTTATTTCACACGTTTTAGATTTGATGTAGTAATAGTTTTCGTAGTAAGCTTCATTAGTTTCATAAACTTTGTACCCTAACTTTTGAACAATTTTAATCATTTCTTGTGCTTGAATGTAGTCAGTAAGAGATTTTAAATTTTCTTCTCTTATTCCATACAATTTACCAGTTGAATCGTTTTTATAGATGAAATAAACAATCTCAGATAACCCATAGTTATTAAATTCTTTCGATTTATCTACTAATTCATTTTCGATATAATTCCCCTGTGGATCATTTCTTCTAGCATGCAAATATTGAGTTGGTATTTTTGAATACGATCCTACTAATTCGTTATCACTTATACCTTCATTGCTTAAAAACAATACAGGTCTTTTAGTTCCAATAATAGTGTCGTGAAGTATTGCATTCCATTTTAAATCTTTATTTTTAAAGTAAACGAGTGTACTTTCCGAAATTGATAATGAATGGTTTTCTTGACCGACTGTACGTGTTGTAAATAAGAATGTTGAAATGGAAATAATGGCGTACGCGAAATGCATGCAGTACTTTTGATAGTGCTTTTTCATTGTGTGGTAATTTGGATTTATAAATGTTTAGTGCAAAAAATAAGCGTGGACATTTACACCACACTAAATCCAGGGTTACCACACCCTTAAACAAGCAATGATGCAAAGCCACGCCATAGCGGCGTACCTCACATACATTATTGGCTTGTTAAATCTAGAAGCTGTTGAGCTTCAGGGTGGTAATTTGGATTTAGCAATAACGTAATTAAGCACGAATATTTTTACAATACAAAAATAATTAAAAAGGATAACGTGGGAAAATGAAAGAGAACAATGTTTTGATAGCTTATGAACATTGTTATATTATAAATAATCTAAAACATTAATATCATGTTCAGACTTCGACTTTATAAGTTTTTAGGTATCTTTATTCCTTACTTCAAAAGGAAACTTATGGATTCAATATATAATGCAATTAAAAATGAATTTGACAATCGTATTAGAAAATACGAAAAGAAAGAATTATTTAATTTAAACTTAATTGATAATTTAAAAAAGAAATATGCTGTCAAATATTCTGGATTTTGTCAAGAAGTAGAGTTTTCGATAGAAGTTGAATATATTAATGAGCAAATAATTTTCTCACATTATGTGGGTGTATCTTATTCTGATGCTTCATTTGAAATAACAGATTTTATAAGATGGATAGTAAAAATGCCAAAAGAGGACTTAATAAGAAGAATTCAATATTCTTCAACTAATTAATTATCCTCTTTCTCCTTTAAAGTTCCTCTCGTTATTCCTCCACCTTTTGCAGGATTCGTCCTCATCAAATCAGATAAATCTTCTTCAACAGGTTTTTCTTGAACTTTCTTTGTTGATTTATTTAGCGATTCTTGAATATGTTGAGTTAATGTTCTCATAATTTATGTTTATAATATTTATAACACTCTTAAAAACACCTTTGTTAAATGTTGTATTTCATCGAGTATATTTTCCATTCATCGATTATATACTATTGTCAAAATATTCAGCATAAAATTTGGTTTTGTTTTTTATATATTTGAATAATTTACCCCAGATAATTAATTCATGAATACTGAAAACCAAATTGACGAATACGATAATTTAAGACAAGATTGTTGGAATGATGCATTACATTCTTTCGGAACATCATATATTTATTCTAAAAGAAGCCGAAAAATTGGAAAGCTTTTAAAATTAAATAATTTTTTGGGAATTATAGTTCCTGTTGTTATAGGTGGAATAGTAACTTCGTATAACGTATCTGCAGATGCATTACAAATTATATTAATTATTGCAGCGCCTATTTCTGTACTTCAATTAGTCTTATCTGTACTTTCACTAACAAATAAATGGGATGATTCTTATTCGTATTATTTAGAGTCTACAAACGATAATGGTCAATTATCTAATGACTATACTAACTTAGCAAAATACCCACCACAAGAAAAAAGTGATTTAAAAACGAAAAAGGATATAATTAATATAAAGTATCAAATTAGAAATACAAATGATACAAAATATCCTTTAACAGACGAAGAAAAACGTGAAGGAATGAAATATTCTTTAAGAAACTTTCGCCGTTCATGTGCTGGATGCAATGTAACACCTACCGATATGAAATCAACCAATTGTGGTGTTTGTGGAAATTTTTAATACTTAACTAATAAATTATAATATGACCAACAACAAAGATGTACTTAGGGTACTTAATGGCTTTTTAGAATTATCCACTGCTGAAAAAATTGAATTAAAAAAAGAAATTGATAATTTAATAATTTCTGGAGTTTTAACCGATTTATCCACTAACCTAAGTAAAAAGAGAGAAATTAGTGTAAAAATGTCAGCAAATTTAGGACCAACGAATAATAATAACTGTAAGTGCTGTGGAAAAAGTTAATATTATATCCCAATCTAATGATTGGGATTTTTTATTTATGTATTAAACCTTTGCAATCAACTCCTTGTATCTTAATCTTTCATCACAGTTAACTAAAGTAAAATTAAACTGTTCTCCCAAGGGCATTTTGCTAATGTTATAGCGGTAAGCAAATTCATCACAATAACGATGTAAATGCTTTTTACTTGTAAAATGATATATCCCAATGATACCTCGTTTTAAAATCCCCCAAAATCCTTCAATTCCATTCGTATGGTAAGCTCCTACCTTATATAATCCTAAGTTATGCTGGATAACTTTATGGTCATAATACTTGTCTAATCCACGATACCCTTTCCATCCATCACTTACAATAGTAGAACCTTCTTTAACTTTATCATTGATGATGGGCTTGAGAGTTGCACCTGTAGTATCCCCCACAACTTTAGTATATACAATTCCATTGTTAAGCATTCCAAATACGATTGTTTTTGTTTTAGGACTTCTACCCTGCGTATTGGGAATCTTTTTACCTTTACTACGATTTTTATTTTTCCCTCCGACAAAAGTTTCATCAACTTGGGTAATACCGTCAAATTCGAAATCATCTCTCATTTTAACTGAATTCCGAATTCTACTTAACATAAACCAAGCAGTTTTTTGAGTAACTTCTATTTCTCTCATGAGTTGATAGCTACTAATACCTTTCTTACTTGTTAAAAATTTAAAAATAGCTATAAACCATTTATCTAAGGGAATTGTTGATTTTTCAAATATAGTTCCAACAATTACAGTAAATGGTAAGCGACAATCTTTACATTTGTAACGAAATTTCTCTTCTGTTCTTCCTTTAATTTTATAATGATTTTCACGTTGACTTCCGCAATGAGGACAAATTGGTTCTCCGTTCCATCGCAATTTTTCTAGGTGTTCACGACATGCTTTAAAATTGTTTAAAGTCTTTCCCATACTATGTACAGATTTAAAAATCTGTGCAGTATCAAGTTCAATATCAGGATGTTTACTCATCTTTGTTTTATTAAAAATAATACTTTTTGGTGTTATAGGCAAGGTTTTTCTTATATTTCTTAAACGAGTTGTTAACAATTTCACTGGGTCAGGGAACCTAACAAAGATTGGTTTAGGAAGTACTATTCCATATTGAACTAGAATTTTGTTTAAAAGATCTTCACAGGTTTCTTGTAATGCAGTTGGTTCTAAATCTGGGTAGATTTCTTCATAGTCAACATGTGAGAAATCGTATGCATCGTAGCAAGAAGTGAAGTCATATTTAATAGAAGCCATAATTTTAGATTTAAAAATTCTGGCTAATTCAACAATGTTTAAAAATGAAATCAATCTGATTTGAAACTTTGGAAAGCATTCAGAGTAAATCAAGAATATTGTTTAATTTATAAAATAAAACCACCTGCTACGAACAGGTGGTTTTGAAAACATCATTAGAAAAATAAATCTTTAAAAAAGTGTATTATTTCGTAAAGATTGTAAAGAAAAATCATTGAATGTAGTAGCTTTTTCAATGGTTCTGAAAATTTTGAAATTTGTTCGTGTAAGAACTTCAATGTCTGTTTAAATTTGTTTATCATAATTTTAAAATTTAAAATTTCGATAATTCAACAAGATTTAAAAATGAAACTCTACACTTTTGTTAAGTTAGAAAATGATGCAAAAAAAGCATGCTTTAGAAAGCATGCTTTTTAATTGTTTTTCAGAACATCTTTGTATCTTTATGGAAACTAAAAATTATAATATGAGTTGGATAGATTATCCTCAAATTAGACCCGCTACTTCGAGAACTTATTTAGTTTCTATTCAAAGACCTTATGTTGGTGGAGACTTCACTTTTAAATATGTTGCATATTATAACGTCGCTACTGGTAATTGGTATAAATCTGATGGATTTGAGGACGATAGCGTTAAAGAAATAATTACTGATAGAGTTGTTGGATGGATAGATGTACCTACATATCTCGTTTAAAATTTTAGACTATGAAGAATAAACTAGTATCATTGCTTCAAGAATTACTAATTGAAACAGATGAAATAAATAAAACTAATATAAAAGTTTCTATAATGTTGAATACTTCATTCTTAGCTAAACCGTCAACTTTTGGAGAACTTAGTAATTTAATGAAACATGTGAATGCTTATATGGAATCTTCAACTGATGCAAATAAAGTCAATATCGAAAAAGTTATAGATCGAATTAATGAAAAGTTCTAGAACTCTTATAAATAACAAAAAAATCCACCAGAAAAAGTGGATTTTTTAATTTGGTACACTGGGTATATTATTATCTTAATTTATTTTAATGTAAAGGCAAAGATAAACGTATTGGGTTGATTAGGTGTTTTTTAGTAGAGTATGGAGAAACCATTGCTGTATAAAACAACAAAACCCTCAACAATGTTGAGGGTTTCGTCTTCAGCGGAGAAAGAGGGATTCGAACCCCCGACCTGTTACAGTCAACAGTTTTCAAGACTGCCGCATTCGACCGCTCTGCCATTTCTCCAGTATGTCGCAGATCATTTGCTGATTGCGAGTGCAAATATAAGATGCTTTTTCGGTTCTCAAAACTTTTTTTAGACTTTTTTTGAAAGTTTTTTTTAATAATTTTCAAGTGTCTAGTTACCAGTATTTACGAGAAACTGATTTTTGAAAAAATTAATCCAGGTCGTCTAAAACCGGTACTGGTTTTTTGTTTTCATCAACCGCAACAAACGAAAAAGTTCCTGAAACTACGGTTTCGCGAAGTTCAGAATACATTTGTTCCATAAAAATATCTACGTGAATTTTACAGCTCGTTCTTCCAACGCTAATCACTTTGGCTACTAATTCGATTAAAGTTCCGGCAGGAATTGCTTTTTTAAAATCAATTTGGCCGGTTGAAATCGTAACTACCTTTTTTCGGCTGAATCGTGTCGCACAAATAAAAGCAACTTCATCCATCAAATGAAGTGCAGTACCTCCGAATAAAGTGTCATAATGGTTGGTTGTACTCGGAAAAACCGCTTTAAAAATGTGTGTTTCCGATTTTGCAATTCTTTCTTCTAATGTTCCCATATTTATTTAGTAGCTAACGTATTCGGTAATTTCAAGACCATATCCAATCATTCCCACACGTTTTGTTTGTTCCGTGTTAGAGACCAGTCTGATTTTTGAAATATCAATATCGTGTAAGATCTGAGCGCCAATTCCGTAATCTTTACTGTCAATGATCACTTTTGGTGCTTTCATTGTTCCTCCTGCCTGTAAGGCTTTAAGTTCTGCAATTCTATTCAACAGATTCACAGCTGTCATGTCCTGGTTAATGAATAATACAGCGCCTTTGCCATTTTCATTAATCACCTTAAACATATCGTCTAATTGCTGCTCGGCATTATTGGTTAATGTTCCTAACAGGTCATTGTTTACCTGCGAAGAATTGATTCTCGTTAAGATAGGTTCTCCCAGATTCCAGGTTCCTTTTGTTAACGCAATATGAATTTGTTTGTTGGTAGTCTGCTCGTATGCTCTTAATCTAAAAGTTCCAAAGCGTGTTTCGATATCAAAATCTTCTTTTTTTACAATCAAACTATCGTGCTGCATTCTGTAGGCTACTAAATCCTCAATCGAAACTAATTTCAAATTGAATTTTTTAGCCACTTTAACCAGTTCCGGTAAGCGGGACATGGTACCATCTTCATTTAGAATTTCGCAGATTACACCAGCCGGCTTGAATCCAGCTAGTCTCGCAAAATCAATTGCAGCTTCTGTATGTCCTGTTCTTCTTAAAACACCCCCTTGTTTGGCTACCAAAGGGAAAATATGCCCCGGGCGTGCCAGTTCATGAGGCTTAACATTTGAATCGGTTAGTGCTAACACTGTTTTAGATCGGTCAGCTGCTGAAATTCCTGTAGTTACTCCATGTCCTTTTAAATCAACAGAAACCGTAAAAGCAGTTTCCATATGATCCGTATTGTTGGTAACCATTGGTCTTAAATCTAATTCCTTACAACGGCTTTCTGTCAATGGGGCGCAAATTAACCCACGTCCGTGAGTCGCCATAAAATTGATCATTTCCGGAGTTACCTTTTCGGCAGCAGCCAGAAAATCACCTTCATTTTCACGATCTTCATCATCGACTACAATGATTACTTTACCCTGACGAATGTCTTCAATAGCTTCTTCAATGGTATTCAGTTGTATTTTTGTTGTTGACATAATTATTTTTGATTTTGAGCAGGGAAGAACCGCTCTGAAATTTTTTGAAATAGTTGTGATATTGGAGTTGTAATTGCGTCAAAGTTGATTAATCCGTTGTCGTTAGTAGCACGATACGTTAATAAAACAGCTAAAGGCAATAATATAAAAGAAGACATCCATGATCCTATAAACGGACTCATTCCGCCTTCCTGCGAAAGTCTTTTCCCAAAAGTATTGATGAAATGGAATGTAATAAAAATTAAAACAGCAAACACTATAGGTAAACCAAGTCCTCCTTTACGGATGATGGCTCCTAATGGTGCGCCAATAAAAAACATTAAAAAACAGGCAAACGCAATAACGAACTTTTCATATAAGGCCGTTAAGTGTTTGTTGATGTCTCTTTGTTTGTCTTTTAAATCGTTTTGTGTGGTTTCAATCGAATAGATGTTGCTCGTAACATTGCTGGTGGCCATTTTGAGAACATCAGATTTCTCTTTGGTGGTATATAGTGATAAAAGATTATTGGGTAAATCTTTTTTCTTTATAGCTGTTTTTAAGGTTGGCGGCGATTTTCGGATCCCAACACGCTGATTGATGTTTTCTGAAAAAGAAATGATTTCATTGTCCAGATTTTTGTTCAGGGAGTCTAGTGTGTAGCGAAGCTCGCTAACATTCAGCATTCCGTTTGTATTGCTTATATTTTCCTTATCGTCATCGGTTTTGTTTAATTCAGATAAGTCGATATTGATGATCTGCTTTTTGAAAGCTCCTTTTATGAAAGGCAGTTTGGCGCGATCCTCGTATTTTTTCGGAGTAACATCCTGATAGTAATAACCATCATTTAAAACTAATTTTAAAATGCTGGATTTTTCGTTACTCATTAATTTACCACTCTTGGCCTTAATAACGGTTTTGTTTTCACCGGTATTGTTTGGCTTTTCGTGAATAGTTACGCCTGTTAAATTGTTTCCGTTTTCTCCCGATTTTTTGTTGACCTTAATATTGTAGAATCCAACATCATTAAACTGTCCTTCGGCAATTGCCATTGCTGGCTTGGCTTGCGCGATGTTTTTTCGAAAATTAATAAACTTGTATTCCGCATACGGAATCACATTATTGGCAAACCAAAAAGCGACAATACTTAAGACAAAGATAAACACGATTAATCCCCGCATCGCTCTTTGAAGCGATATTCCGGATGATTTCATGGCCGCGAATTCATAATTCTCAGCCAGATTTCCAAAAGTCATAATAGAGGCCAGTAAAACCGATAAGGGTAAAACCAACGGGATGATTCGGGGCATCGAGAATAAAAGGAATTTTACCACCAGTATCAAATCCAGATCTTTACCTGCAAGTTCTGAGATAAAGAGCCATACGGTTTGAAGTATGAAGATAAAAAAAAGGATTACAAATACCGTAGTAAATGTAATCAGAAATGTTTTTAGTAAGTATTTGTCTAAAATTTTCAACCTTGTAATTAGTCTAATTTATTGATGTAGTATTTTGGATATTTGCTCGCTACAAATGTAAATTGATTTTTTGATAAAGGCTGATTGGTTTTAAAAGAATTAACGGTTAAAGTGGTTTTTGTTCCATTTTTTCCGGTTTCAATCAAATTATAGATGTGTTTAGTCTGAACATCAATACCTAAAAGAATCTCTTTTCTTTGGTCTTTCGAATTTGTAGGGGCTAATTTGATGTATTGAATTTTTCTTCCTTTTACGTTCTGTACAATATCCATATTGTATTTGTATCCTGAATTGAAGAAAGTCAGCATTTTTGAAGGCGTAATAGCAGTGTCGTCTTTTTCGTTTACTTTAGAAATGGTTACTTCCTCATCTTCCGGAACGATAGTGTATGTTTTCTGACCGTCAAAGATCTTCGTTACTCCCATAAAATTCAATACGTATTGATTGCCTTTCATTGTCACATTACCTTTACTGTCCTGGTTGATGTTTTCTTTGGCGTTATTCAGAGTGTATTTAAAGTCAATAACAATATTGTTGTAGCTCTTTATTTTAGAAGTTACTTCATTCAATAAATCTTTGGCTTTTTTATCCTGAGCCTGAATAGAAGTGAAGCTCAAAAGCAATAAAACTGCCATTTGAATGCACTTTTTAGTCGTCTTAGTAATAGAATTGTTTTGGATTTCCTGAATTTTTGTTTTCATGATGGGCTTAATTTTGTTCATTATTAAAAAATTGATCAAGAGCACTTAAGTCAGTTATGTTTACAGTTCTTGCTTTACTGCCTTCAAAAGGGCCAACAATTCCGGCTGCTTCCAGCTGATCGATCAAACGACCGGCTCTGTTGTATCCTAATTTTAATTTTCTTTGCAGTAATGAAGCGGAACCTTGTTGTGCGTTGACAATAATCTCAGCAGCTTCTCTGAATAAAGTATCTCTTTCGGAAATATCCACATCAAGATTGATGCCAGTTTCTTCTCCAATAAACTCCGGAAGCAAATAAGCCGTGGCATACGCTTTTTGCGAACCGATAAAATCCGTAATTTTTTCTACCTCAGGAGTGTCGATGAAAGCACACTGTACGCGTACTACATCATTTCCGTTGGTGTATAATAAATCTCCACGTCCAATTAACTGATCGGCGCCCTGAGTGTCCAGAATCGTTCGGGAATCAATTTTAGAAGTTACTCTAAAAGCAATTCTCGCAGGGAAATTCGCTTTAATTAAACCTGTAATAACGTTAACCGATGGTCTTTGTGTGGCAATAATTAAGTGAATACCAATAGCACGGGCCAGCTGGGCCAAACGCGCAATCGGAATTTCGACTTCCTTGCCAGCCGTCATAATCAAATCGGCAAACTCATCGACTACCAGAATGATATATGGCAAAAAGCGGTGACCTGCTTCGGGGTTTAATTTTCGTGCTCTGAATTTTTCGTTATACTCCTTAATATTACGCACCATTGCGTCTTTTAACAGGGAGTAACGGTTGTCCATTTCAACACAAAGAGAGTTTAGGGTATTTACTACCTTGGCATTGTCTGTGATGATGGCGTCTTCGGTATCCGGAAGTTTGGCTAAATAATGTCTTTCAATTTTATTGAAAAGCGTAAGCTCTACTTTTTTCGGATCTACCAGTACAAATTTGACTTCTGCCGGATGTTTTTTGTATAGAAGAGAGGTTAAAACGGCATTCAAACCTACAGATTTTCCTTGTCCGGTTGCACCTGCCATCAATAAGTGAGGCATTTTGGCTAAATCGACCACGAAAGTCTCGTTTGAAATGGTTTTTCCTAAAGCAATTGGCAGCTCCATTTCGGCTTCCTGAAATTTCGCTGACCCAATAACGCTTTTCATCGAAACCATTGTCGGGTTCTTATTTGGGACCTCGATACCAATTGTTCCTTTTCCTGGAATTGGGGCGATAATACGAATCCCTAATGCCGAAAGGGATAGCGCGATATCGTCTTCTAAACTTTTAATTTTAGAGATTCTGATTCCGGCTTCAGGTACAATTTCGTATAAAGTTACCGATGGACCAACGGTTGCTTTGATTTGTGCAATTTCAATTTTGTAATTGCGCAGAGTATCTACAATTTTGTTTTTATTTTCTTCTAATTCTTCCTGATTGATAGTGATTCCGCCAGTCGAATATTCTTTTAATAAATCAATTGTTGGGAACTTGTAATTGGATAAGTCCAAAGTTGGGTCAAATAAACCAAAATCGGCTACCAAACGGGAAGCCAGATTTTCTTCGATAATATCCTCTTCTTCCGCTTTTTCAATTACAAATTCTTCTGTGTGAACAGGGGCTTTTACAGTTACCGGATTTACATCCATCTGAACTGGTTTTAAAACCGGATTCAAATCAATTTCTGACGCATTTGAAATGGTTGGTTTCAAGGCTTCTTTGTTGATTTCGAATTGGCTGACATCCGATTTTAAATGAATGTTATCCAATTCCGGATCTTCTTCCTCGATTGCAAATTCTTCTAAATTATAAGCGCTTTCAGCTTCCTGAGGCTTTTTTATAGACGCTAGTTCTGAACTGAATTCCTTTTTAGTAGAATCAAAAAACGACTGAATTTTTTCAGGTGATAGTTTGATTTTAAAAATCAGGTATACAATTAACCCGAAAAGAAGTGTAAGTAAAGTACCTGTTTTTCCAATATAATCTTGTAAAAACAGGTTGAGTTCGTATCCAATTGTTCCGCCTAATTCAGGTGCTGATGTGGCGAAAAATCCAAATAGCACAGAAACAATAATAATGGCAAACAGATCCCAGAACCAAATGTTTTTTAACTTTTTGGTAGAGAGTTCCAAAGCCAGAAACATTCCGGTAAGAAAAAATAAACGCACCAGTACAAAGGCGGCAATACCAAAACCTCTGTATACAATAAGATCGGCGAGGAAGGCCCCAAATTTTCCGAGCCAGTTTTCTACAACTTCAGTACGATCACCAAACTGGGTTACCGCACTTTGGTCAGATTGCCATTGTCCGTTGACATAAAAAGAAATAAATGCCACTAATAGTGCAACTGAAAAGAGCACCAAAAGGCATCCCAAAACAAACTTTTGCTGTTTGGTTAATTTCAAGTACTTCGCTGTTTCAGTCTTTGATTCGTTTTTTTTGTCTAAAGTTTCTTTTTTGGTTGTTTTTGCCATTCTTGCGTTTACTGTTGCCTATATAAATTTTGGGAGATAAATGATCAAGCCTATTGCTATTGCGGTCATTGCAGCAAAAAATACCGCTCCGGCGGCAATATCTTTAATAAAACCGATTCGTTTACTGTAATCAGGGTGAATAAAATCGGCGATTTTTTCGACTGCCGTATTCAGACCTTCAACACTTAAAACTAAACCTATGGCTAATGTTTGGCACAGCCATTCGGTCTGTGAAATATGAAAATAAAACCCGGCAATGGTCATGATAATTCCCAATGAGAATTGAACCATAATGCTGTGTTCTGTTTTGATCAATTTTACGGCTCCATTAAAAGCATAGGTCATACTTTTTAATCGGCCAGTAACAAAGGTATTGTCTTTTTGAAATTCCATTTAAAGGTCTTATAGTGCTGCTAAAGCTGCTTCGTAATTTGGTTCGTTTGCAATTTCAGCTACTTGTTCTGTGTGAACTACTTTTCCATCAGCATCCACTACAATGATTGCTCTTGAATGTAATCCGGCTAAAGGTCCGTCAACAATTTCTAAACCATTAGTTTTTCCGAAATCTCCCGCTTGGAAATCCGATAAATTAACTACGTTTTCTAATCCTTCAGCACCACAAAAACGTTTTTGAGCAAATGGTAAATCTCTTGAAATACACAATACAGTTGTGTTCTCTAAATTACTAGCGCTTTCGTTGAATTTTCTAACAGATGTAGCACAAGTTCCGGTATCGATACTTGGGAAAATGTTTAAAACTAACTTTTTTCCGCTGAAATTCCCTAAAGAAGCAACTGATAAATCGTTTTGTACTAATTTGAAATCAGCCAGTTGTGATCCAACTGCTGGTAACTCGCCTGAAGTATGAATAGGATTTCCTCCCAATGTTATTGAAGCCATGATTTTTATTTAAATTAATGAGGTTCAAAAGTAAGGATTAATATTTGAATCTAAAAGTATTTGTTAATGGGTTTAAGGAGAGATTAAGGATAGTTTTTGGGCTGGTATGAATTAACGAATTTGAATGGAGAGGGCTTTGTTAAAGTTTTAAATTTTAACAAAACGGGAGGAGGGAGTTTGTTCCTAAACTTGCGTTTTTTGTTTGTTGGTCTGAGCAGGGAAGAAGATCTTTTGCAGCGTGAAAGTCCTTCGATTTCGCTTAGGAAGACACCATTGGTTTAAACCGAGACTGAAAACTGAGACAGAAAACTGCCACTGAGACTGAGACTGAACACTGAGACTGAGACTGAGACTGAAAACTAAAAAAAAGCGTCTCAAAATTGAAACGCTTTTTTCCTTGTCATGTTTTTTTTATTTGTAATGCTCGATTATTTATCGATGGAACCTAAAACACGTTTCATAAACGCATTTAGAGCTTCTTTTTTATCGGTACCCTGAACTACCATTTTGTGTACTTCAAGCGCACCATACATATTTGAAATTAATTCGCCAATTACATCTAATTCTTCATCCTTTAAAGATGGAATTTCAGTCATAGCTTCTAAAACTTCGATGGTTTCAATGATATAATCCTGATCGTTTTCTTCGATGAATTGGGTCAATTGCTTTATTACGGGTAATTTCATAATTAGATTTCTTAGATTTTATACATTCTTAGACTTCTTAGACTTTCTTGAAAATTTAGACATCATCTAAGAAGTCTAAAAATCTAAGTAAGTCTAACCAATCTCATTACGCGATTGCGTTTACCAAGTCGATTAAAACTTCTTGTTTATTGGTTTGAGTTTCTCCAACCAATTGTCCGTTTACAAAAGTGGCGAAAGTAGGCAGATTGCTTACATTGGCTAACTTTCTTGATTCCGGTGAATTTTCAGCATCAACCAAAACAAAAGTGATAGCTTCGTTTTCTGTTGCTAATTTTTTGAATTTTGGTTTCATAATACGGCAATTTCCACACCATGAAGCTGAATATTGTACTACTACTTTTTCGTTTTTAGCAACTAAATCTGCTAACGTATCTTCGTTTAAGTCGATTAACATATCATTTTATTTAAATTCCAATATTATAAACTCCAAATTCCAAATCTTACGATTGAATTCAGGAATTTTATTTTTTTGAAATGTTATTGTTTTTTGTGAAAAGGAATTTCAATTTATAAATTCCAAATCCCAAAGTTGGAATTTGGAATTTTAAAAATTGAGATTTTATTAGTTTGCGCTCAAATACTCAGCAGTACTAAGTCTGTCTGCGCTCATTGCTTCTTTTCCGGCTTCCCAGTTTGCAGGACAAACTTCACCTTTAGTTTGAATGTGTGTGTAAGCATCAACCATTCTTAAGTATTCGTTTACGTTACGTCCTAATGGCATATCGTTAACACTTTCGTGGAAAATTTTTCCAGTTTCGTCAATTAAATAAGTAGCTCTGTACGTTACGTTTGAACCTTCGATGATAACTGAATCAGTCTCTTCGCTGTAGCTTGTAGCTTCGATATCAAGGATCCCTAAAATGTTAGCTAAGTTACGGTTAGTATCTGCTAAGATTGGGTAAGTTACACCTTCGATTC
This sequence comes from Flavobacterium sp. N502536, assembly GCF_025947345.1. NCBI lineage: Bacteria > Pseudomonadati > Bacteroidota > Flavobacteriia > Flavobacteriales > Flavobacteriaceae > Flavobacterium > Flavobacterium sp. N502536. Next base: position 3,142,344 of record NZ_CP110011.1, read on the forward strand.
CACCATTGTTTTTTGGTGTGTTCAACCAGGCAAAGTGTACTTCGTTGGTGTCACATGAAGCTCCGATTACGATAGTATTTCTTTTTTCAAATTCTGGTAAAGCAGCTTGGAAGGCGTGTAATTCAGTTGGGCAAACAAAAGTGAAATCTTTTGGGTACCAAAACAATAATACTTTTTTGTTGTTGTTTACTGCTTCTTCAAAAATGTTGATTTTTAAATTATCACCCATTTCAGAGATAGCATCAACTGCAATACTTGGGAATTTTTTTCCTACTAAAGACATATTTTTCGTTTTAAAGTTAAAAATTTATTTCTGCTGCAAAAGTAGGGTATAAGTATAGAATCTTATAATAAGATGTGATTATTAATATTTATTAACTGATAGTTTTTGGTTATGAGTAATGGTTTTTGTATTGTAAGTTATTGAATGTCAATATTTACAGGAAGACTTCCTTTACAGTTGCTATTTTCAAGAAATTGATTTCCGGCATTTTTTTGAAACTCGTCAAAATCCTGATACACCTGAATAAGTCCTGAGGCCTTTGAAAGGTTCGGGATTATTGGTAAAACATAAGGATTTCCAAAAACATAAAGAATACATTTTTTGGTTTGAAGCAAATCAGACAGCAATGTCAAAACTTCGGCATTGATTTCAAAATTGTTCATCGGTTTTGCTTTCGGAACAAATAAAGAAATGATAATCGTTTCAAACGGCTCCAGACTTTTTTGAATTTGCTGAAGGTCTGAAACTTCCAGGTTCTCAAAAGCAAATTCTGCTGAATTTAGCTTTGAATTTAAGGTTTGAAAGAATGGATTATTGCTGTTTTTGTACAAACTCAGTTTGGCCAGCTGATTGTTTCTTTGTGCTTCGAAAACCTGCTCAGTAGTGAAATTGCCGATGATTTTGGTGATGGAATTTTGAGCGATTTCAAGGTTCAGGGCTGAAGCTTTTTCAAAATTGAGTTCTCCTGAGGTAAAGGAAGTTTCAGCTAAGATCCCAACTTTTTGTTTGGCTTTTAGGATTCGGTTAAAACTTTCTTCAATGCGTTCCGGAGAAGCATTTTTAAGAATGGCTTCAATTCCTTCGGGTACATTTTCGGCGAAACATAAAACGTCGTTGCCGGCATTAAAGGCTTCCCATTCGAGTTCTCCTTTGGTTTCATACAGTTTAGAAACGCTGTGCATGTTTAGGGCATCAGAAATTACCAAACCATCATAACCCAATTTTTCTCGTAAAAGGGTTTCGATAATAGGTTTTGATAAAGTTGCCGATGTATTTTTGCCGTCATTTAAACTTGGAACGGCCAAATGTCCAATCATAATCGAATCGACATTGTTTTCAATTCCTTTAATAAATGGGTACAACTCATTTTCGAGTAATTCTTCCAAAGTTTCGTTTAAAACCGGTAATCCCAGATGCGAATCGACATTGGTATTTCCGTGTCCCGGAAAGTGTTTCAGACAGCCCAAAATTCCAACTTCGGACATACCTTTCAAATATTCGACAGCAAAATCGGCTACTTTTTCTTTGTTCTCACCAAAAGAACGATAGCCAATTACCGGATTATTCGGGTTGTTGTTGATGTCTGCCAGTGGCGACAAGTTGTAATGAATTCCGGCCGCTTTTAAATCTAAACCAATCTGTTTTCCAACTTCATAAACCAAATGTGATTTACTCTGAGGTAAAGCTCCCAAAGTGATCGCGTAGGGGTATTGTGGTGTTTTTTCGATGCGCATTGCAAGACCCCATTCGGCATCAATACTGATTAAAAGTGGGGTAGAGGCTACTTTTTGGTAGCGAACGATCAGGTCTTTTATTTTTTGATAACTATCGTCATTGAATTCGACTTTTTTCTGGCTTTCGTAGTTTGTCGCGGCACTGGCACGGCTGTGAAAAAAGGTAAGTCCGCCAATGTTGTGTTCTTTTATTAAACGTTCCGTTTCCTGAATGTTTTCTTCAGTATCGTTTATAAAAACGGCAGGAAAAAAGAATTGTCCCACTTTTTGTCTTAATGCTTGTGCTGTCATTTTCATTATTATAAAGTCTTTTTCATGCAAACGCTATTCTCCATTTTTTCGTAAGGAGGATAATTTGGAATAATGGTGTAACCTAATTTTTGGTACAAATTAATGGCTTCGGGCTGATTTTTACCGGTTTCTAAAATCGTATAACGGTATTCAACTTCCTTGGCCCATTGTTCCAGTTCTGCCAGTACCTGAGAAGCAATCCCTTTTTTACGGAAATCCGGATGTACAAACATGCGTTTGATTTCTACCGTATCTTTTTCTTTTTCTCTGAAAGCGCCACAACCTACAGCCACATCATTTTCGTAAAAAACCACAACATGTTTTATTTGATCGGTCTTATTGAATTGATTGTAAAAGGCATGGTCGTCTCCATCTCTGATTTTTAAATCCTGATCCAGTAAAACTACCAGGTTTCTAAAATCAGTATCGTCAGAGTTGGTTCTTTTTAAAGCAATCATGGCAAATTGTATTAAAAGTTAGGTTTATTTCAGTTTGCTTTTCTTTTGTTTGGCAAGTTGTGTTTTGGTATGTAATGCTTTTTCTAATCGGTTTTTAAAGCGGAAGAGTTTTGGCAAACCTTCAATTCTGTCTTCGATTGTAATTTCTTCGTATACGATAATGGCTTTTTCCAAAACTCTAATTTCATTATCAATACTATTTTCGTTTTTGTAGATCGTTGCTAATCGATCATAAGGATGATTTCCTTTAAAGCTTTCCTTGACATTTTCCTCATACAACTCAATTGCTTTTTCTAAATTTCCTGCTTTCTCGAACTCAGCTCCTTTCAGGTTGCGTTCGGCCTGCAGATTCTCATTGATTTCCATATGTAAGATGTTTGATTTGGGGTTTAAACTTCTTCAGCTTTTTTCCCAAAATCTTTCGGGAAAATTAAAAAACGTGATAAAATAAGACCTGGAATTGTGGCAATTACTACCCAAATAAAGAAGTTTTCATAACCTAAATATTTTTGTATAAAACCGCTTAGCATTCCCGGAAGCATCATTCCTAATGCCATAAAACCAGTTGCAAGTGCATAATGTGCCGTTTTCGATTCTCCTTCTGCAACATGTATCAAATACATCATAAACCCTGTGAAACCAAAACCGTATCCAAATTGTTCGAGAATCACAGTAATGCAGGTATAGAGATTTAGAGGAGAGTTAATTTCGAAAAAATAAAAATTTAAATGCAGATGGAAAATATCTTGCGGTTGAAAATGGGCCAATCCGATAAAACCAAGAATAGGCAGATGCATCGTAAGGAACATAGGAAACATCCATTTGGTAAGACCGTGTTTAGAGAGTGCAATTCCACCCAGGATTCCACCAACAGTCAAAGCAAAAATCCCTAAAGTTCCGTAAATTATTCCAACTGCTTCGGTATCTAATCCCATTCCGCCCAGTTCTTTTCCGTCCAATAAAAAAGGACTTAACATTTTAAGTAATTGTGATTCACCAAGTCTGAAAACAAGGATAAAAGCGAGAATTATTCCAATTTGTTTTTTTTGAAAGAAACTGGTAAATACAGTCGCAAAATTTTGATGATGTGCTTTGTCAGTACTTTCTGATGCATTTATTTCGTCTTTTGGAGTAAAGATGAAATTGTAAAGCGTGATAAAGGTCATTAACAAACCAACAATAATCATGGTATAGGACCAGGCTTTTGTATTGTCACCGTATTTATGTTCTAAATAACCGGCAAGCAAAACAATTAATCCATTTCCGGCAAGCATCGAAAGTCTGTAAAATGTACTTCTGATTCCTAAGAAAAAGGATTGTTGCTCTTTTGGTAAAACCAGTAAATAAAAACCATCACTGGCTATATCATTAGAAGCCGAAGCAAAAGCGGCCACCCAGAAAATCGCTAAGGTCATCATGAAAAATCCACTCGCCGGAATCGTAAATCCGACTACTAAAAAAGCAATGGAAATAAGCAGCTGCATCGATAAAAACCATTTTCTCTTGGTGCCGGTCAATTCGATTAAAGGGCTCCAGAGTGGTTTGATCACCCACGGTAAGTATAATAAACTGGTGTAAACACCAATGTCTTCATTCGATATTCCCAGATTTTTGTACATAATTACAGAAACGGAGATAATTATGGCATAAGGCAATCCAGATGCGAAATTGAGAAACGGAATCCAGAACCACGGTTTATTATCTGTTTTCATTAGGCTGGGCAGGGGTATAAGGTTTAAATGTCTTTTTTAAGTCGATCGCAGCGGGCGTACTTTCGTTGGCATAATAATCGATAAAGGTTACAGCACAGGCTTTGTACTGACTGATTTTTTCGGCAGGAATGCTAAAGGTGATCACGTCACCTGTTTCGCGAACGGTAATTTTATCGATAATTTTTGTAGCGTCATTAATGTCTACTTTCGAGACATGATCGCCACCGTAAATTACCATATAACGCACTTTTGTGTTCAACGGATTTTTGATCGTGAAGGTGTATTTACTGCTGTCTTTTGAATACTCATTTACAAACGGTGTATCGATTATAATGTGTTTTAAATTAGGAACTGCAGCCGGAAGTGCCGGATATTTATATTGATTTTCCTCTAAAAGACGAACAATGTCAAAGTTTTTGTTCATGAACCATTTAGAGCTGAAATAGGCGCTTCCGCTTACTTTTTTGAAACTTCTGGCATAATCAATCTGAGTTGGGATTTCACTGGCAAAATTCCAGCTTTTGTCATTGTCTCCTCTAATTTTATAAGAAGCGTGTCCAATATACAAAGCAGTATTGTTGGAGTTCTCCGACCACCATTTCACTAATTTTGAATAGGAAGCTTTCGGATTGTTCATGCTCCAGTACAATTGAGGCAGAATGTAATCGATCCATTTTTGGTCCATCCATAAAACAGGATCGGCATACAAGTCGTCATAATTGGAAGTGGATTGGGTTTCAGAACCTTTAGGATCCTGCGATTTATTTCTCCAAACGCCAAACGGACTGATTCCGAATTGTACCCATGGTTTGCTGGCTTTGATCATGGTAGAAATGGTGTGCACAAAATTGCTCACATTCGCACGACGCCAATCGCCAATGCTTAGTCCGGCTCCATATTTTTTATAAGAGGCGGTATCGTTAAAGGTTTTCCCTGGAACAGTATACGGGTAAAAATAATCGTCAAAATGAATGGCGTCGATATCGTATTTGTCGACTACTTCTTTTACGACTTTGGTTAAATGCTCCTGAACTTCAGGCAGTGCCGGATCATAATATATTTTCCCGGCATATTCGATCATCCATTCCGGATGTTTAAAAATGTCGTGATTAGGACTTAGCTGCTGTTTGTTGAGATCGAAAGTGGCGCGATACGGATTCAACCAGGCGTGAAATTCAAAACCTCTTTTATGAGCTTCTTCGATCATCCAGGCCAATGTGTCGTAATACGGATTGGGTGCCTGACCTTCTTTACCCGTAAGAAAACGAGACCAGGGAGCGAGTTCTGTAGGATACAAAGCATCACCAACACTTCTGACCTGAACAATTACGGCGTTGTAATTTAATTTTTTATAGGCTTCTAAAATTTCAAGATAGTCTGCTTTTTCTTTCTCCACGCCGTCTGTAGCCGTTTTGGGCCAGTCGATGTTTACCACAGTTGCAATCCAGACCCCTCTAAATTCGTTTTTAGGGTAAAGGTCTTTTTCCTGTGCATTGGATTTCCATCCAAAGAAAAATAAAAATAGAATAGAGAATAATAGTTGCTGATTTTTATGCATTTCAATCTTTTTTAACAGAAACCAAAAATAGTTTTTTTAGATGAGTATAAGAAATTATATGCTCTTCGTTTTTTTTACAAAAATTATACCTTAAAAATGAGTCCTTTTTTGTAAAAATATCCTAACATACAACTCCATAAAAGAACATATAGTATAGAATAGGTCAGAGAAGATACCATTTGATTTTCAAAAAGCGGACTGATCCAATATTGGTACGCATAGTCTCTAACGTTGATGGAATCTGAAATATTTTGAGGATCCTGAACTTTAAGCAGTGCGAGTGCACGCGGTAATATTCCGGAAACAAAGAATACGATCATCGGGTTTACACCCCAAGCTAGTAAAAACGGTGTCCATTTTTTGTGATTCAGCACGTCTACGATATAATAAATCAGGGTGAGAAGGAAAAGCGCAATTCCGGCGGTAAATAGCACATACGAACTGCTCCAGAGTGCTTTGTTTAATGGGAAGACGATGGACCAAAGTAATCCTGAAAGAAGCAGTGCAATGCTCAGGATTCCCATTTTTTTGGCAATTTTGATTTTAGGTAAAGGCTTAAGAAGCAGTTGCCCAATTAGTAAACCAATCAATCCGTTGGCTATAGTGGTTACCGTGCTTAAAATGCCTTCAGGATCCCAGGTTTTAGTAGCGATGTACATATGATCTTTGAGTAAAATACTATCCAGCCACGAAGCTAAATTGGTACCCGGTTCTAGGTTTGCAGGACCAATTCCGGGAACGGGAATCAGCGTCATGATGCCCCAATATCCCAATAAAATAAGGATACTTAGAAGGATCTGGGTTTTTATGGTTGTTTTTAAATAAACAATCGACACCACTAAATAGACAATTCCAATGCGCTGCAGTACACCCGGAAGTCTGACATCGCTGAAATTTTCGTGTCCGCCGTAAGCCAAAGTCAGGAAAATAAGGAAAAGTCCAACGGCTAAAATGGTTTTGGTTTTAAGATTGAAGTTTCCAATTAAAGCATATCCGACCAAAAAGGTGATGACTAAACGAACTAGTAGAAGCGGGAATCCGTCGAGTCCTAAGAAATAAATACTGTTAAAAAAGTACAGAAAGAATCCGAGGCAAATAATGCGCAGGGAACGGGTGATTATTTTTAAGATATTTTCGGGTTTGTCCTGTTTGATGGGCATGGCAAGTGGAATCGCAATTCCGACGACAAGAATAAAAAACGGAAAAACAAGATCGGCCAGGGTACAGCCGTTCCATTTTGCGTGATCGAGAATGGGGTAAACGTAATCCCAGCTTCCCGGATTGTTTACAACGGTCATTAACAAGACGGTAAGTCCTCTTAAAACATCAACTGAAATGATACGGTCTTTCATTTTTCTTATTTTATTTAATCCGTTTCGGGGTATTTGTTTTTAACACATAGTGACATAGCATTTTGCAAACTAAAAGCAGGCGTTTCACTTTTTCTTAACGCATATAGCTTTCTATGTGAAAGAAACGGGTTTCTTTTTTGTATTCCTTTTTTACAGATAAAATCTATGTTTCTATGTGTTTATTTAAACTTTGAGAGATTGCTTCTAAAATGTTTTATTTATTGTGGTAACGAAATTTTCCCCATGGTTACGGATGGAATCCCTTTATGTGAACCAAAATTAAAATCTTCTCCGGCTATGGTTTCATTGGCAAGAATGGCAAATAAAACGGCTTCTTTGGCATCACCGGAAATACCCAGTTCGTCTGTTTTGTGAAAATCGCAAGGCAATAATTCTTTAAGCCATTGGACTAACAAGGGGTTGTGTGTACCTCCGCCGGACAGGTAAATTTTGAAATCCTCCAGTTTTGAATCGGACTGGCTTACGGCGTACTGAATCGCCTCGGCAATTGTTTCGGCACTAAAACGGGTTAAAGTAGCCAGTAAATCGGGAGGGGAAATTGTATCGGGGGTGCTTTTAGCCAAAGCCGCTTTTACGTATTCGGCACTAAAAAGTTCAGGTCCAATTGTTTTTGGGAATTCCTGACGGAAAAAAGCATCGTCTTTTAAATGGTTTAGCAACAGCTGGTTTACCGTTCCTTGTTTGGCTATTTCGGCATCTTTGTCGTAACTTTTTTCAGGATAATACTGTTTGGTAAAAAGGTCGATCAGAGTATTTCCGGTGCCCGTATCAGTCACGAAGGTTTCTTCAGCATTTAAAGAAGCAGGTAAAAAAGTAAAATTAGCAATGCCGCCCATATTGAGCATGATGCGGTTTTCTCCCTTTTTTCCAAATAAAAAATAATCACCATAAACAGCCAAAGGAGCGCCTTCACCACCTGCAGCAATGTGTTTTTGTCTGAAATCAGACAGGGTGATGATACCCGTTTTCACCGCAATATGATCGCCATCACCAATTTGCAAAGTGGCGTTTGGAAATTTTTCCTGCTGATGCAAAAACTTAGGTGCGTGCAAAACCGTTTGTCCATGTGAGGCAATCAAATCGATTTGGTTAGCAGGGATATTTCGTTTTTTTAAAAAATCGTTGATCATATCGGCGTGCAAAATTCCAATCCATTCGTTGAGCATGACCAAATGTTGAAAATCAATTTCTTTCTTCGCAAAAACTTTACGGATTTCAATTTTAATGTCTTCCGAATAATCGATGGTTTCAAATTGATCTATTTTGACAACAGTATTTTGCCCTGAACCTGAAATTTCGCATAAAGCAATATCGAGTCCGTCAAGCGAAGTGCCAGACATTAGCCCAATAATGCTGCGGGTTTCTTTTTTTGCAATTTGGTACAGTGCGCTAATATTTTTATTCATGAAATTTGAATTTTATGAAGATGAATTTTTGTGTAAAAATTTTAAAATTAAGCTGTTGTGATGATTTGTTTTAACACATAGTGACATGGATTAAAGGTCATAAAGTTGTTTTCTGCCACGAATTCACGAATTATTGCTTTGTACTAATTCGTGAATTCGTGGCTAAATTTTTTATTCACGAATCCTATGTAAATGCTGTATCATTTAGTTTTACCTTTTCTGAGCTTACAATATCTATGTTTCTATGTGTTATCATTTTTTTGTTAACGGGTTAAAAATAGATTTTTTCGGCATTAATCGGCTTAAAAGTATATTTTTTTCTTTGATTTTTTACTGGTAAAATAAAGACCTGTATAAGTAATCAGAGCATTTACAATTATTAATTCATTGTCAAAAACATAACCCAAAAGGGCTTCGGAATTTTCGCTTAATAAATACGTCAGCAGAGGAGCCAAAATGCAAAACCAGGGCACCAGTTTGTCTTTTACAATTCTGTTTTTCTGCAATAATCCAAAAGCGTATAAACCTAACAACGGTCCATAAGTATAAGAGGCGGCCTTGAAAACCAGTGCAACAACAGAGCTGTCATTAAAAGAATTCAGAACAATAATCACCAGAAAGAAAAGAAAGGAAAAGGCAAGGTGTACCAAATGTCTTCGTTTTACATTTTTGGGATTTGAAATGTTTTCGGCTTTATCCATCCCCAGAAAATCAACACAAAATGAAGTGGTGAGGGCTGTTAAGGCAGAATCGGTAGTCGCAAAAGTGGCCGCGATAATTCCTAACAGAAAGACCAATGCAGGAATAGTCGCTAAATGATTCAGCGCAATTTCCGGAAAAAGCAGGTCGGTTCTGGGTTTGTTGGTTACTAAATCCAGTGGCACGGAAATATTATTTTTTGCGGCATACATGTACAGTAAGGCACCCAGACTTAAAAAAAGAAGACTGATGGTGACAAAAATAACGGTAAAGGTGTACATGTTTTTTTGTGCTTCTCCGATGTTTTTACAACTGATGTTTTTTTGCATTAAATCCTGATCGAGTCCCACCATTGCAATCATTATAAACAATCCTCCCAGAAATTGCTTGGCAAAATGGAATTTATTGGTCAGGAAATCATCAAAGAAAAAGGTCTTGGAATAATTACTGTTTCGGATTGCTGAAACCGATTCGAAAATGGTTAAGTCTAAGCTGTTTAAAACAAAATAAATGGTAATAAAAACAGAGGATACCAGAAAGAATGTCTGTAGGGTGTCCGTGATAATAATAGCTTTCAGACCGCTGCGGTAGGTGTAGAGAAAAACAAAGGTCAGACCTAAAAATACGGTGAGTGGAAACGGAATGTGATAGTAGTCAAAAACATAGCGCTGTAGTACAAGTACCACCAAATAAAAGCGCAAAGCAGAACCAACGGTACGACTGACCAGGAAAATAGAAGCAGCTGATTTGTAACTGTTTGCCCCCATTCTTTTTTCGATATAACTGTAAATCGAAGTAAGGTTCATTCTGTAATACAAAGGAAGGAGTACTTTTGCAATAATGATAAGCCCTACGGCTTGGCCTAATATAAATTGAAAGTATTTGAACTGTTCTCCGTTTGGTGATCCAACCTCACCGGGAACCGAAATAAAAGTAAGTCCGGAAAGTGAAGTACCAATCATACCAAAAGCAACTAAATACCATTTGGAGTTTTTATTGGCTTTGAAAAACGAATCATTGTCCTGTCCTTTTTTGCTGATGATTTGTGAAATCAGCAGTAATATTCCAAAATATACAATGATAAAAATTAAGATGGTGCTTGAAGACATTTTGGTTTTGGATTAGTGATGAGATTATTTTTTGAAGTTGTATGATGTGCCTAGTAAAAGGTCAATTAAACACAATAGTGTCATTTCGACGAAGGAGAAATCACACTAGTAATTCGACAAAGTTTGGCGACTTTCTATGCGGAGTTTCGTGTGTGATTTCTCCCTTCGGTCGAAATGACAGTTACTCTGCGGGAAATTGATTCATCATAGTATTACGGAGTTTATTTCTTAGTGTTATTTGCTTGCAAAACGGCCCTCACGCTTTTGTGTTTCTCCAGCAACTCAGCAGCCGGATCGTGCTCGATATGAAGTTCTTCCATGATCATTTTAATGGCTCTTTTTACCAGTTTTTCGTTAGACAATTGCATGTCTACCATTTTGTTGCCTTTGATTCTTCCCAGTTTGATCATAACCGAGGTTGAGATCATGTTTAAAGTTAGCTTTTGTGCTGTCCCGGCTTTCATGCGGGTACTTCCGGTTAAGAATTCCGGGCCTACAACTACTTCAATGGGATAATCGGCTTCCTGGGCAATCAGTCCGTTGCTGATGCAGGAAATACTTCCGGTTTTGATATTGTTTTCTTTGGCTTTTTGGAGTCCGCCCAGTACGTAGGGAGTGTTTCCTGAAGCGGCGATACCAATAACAAAATCTAAACTCGAGATCTGATGTTGGGATAAATCTTTCCAGGCTTGTTCGGTATCGTCTTCGGCCTTTTCTACAGCTTTTCTAATGGCGGTATCCCCTCCTGCAATAATTCCGATAATCATATCATGGGATACTCCAAAAGTAGGAGGGCATTCAGAAGCATCCAGAATCCCGATGCGTCCTGAAGTTCCGGCGCCAATGTAGAATAAACGTCCGCCCAATTGCATTTTTTTGACGATGGCTTTGACTAGTTTTTCAATTTTCGGAATTTGTTTTTCAATAATATCAGGTACCTTTTTGTCTTCTGTATTCATATTGATGAGCAGTTCTTTGGTGCTCATCTTATCCAGATTTTTATAAAGGGATTCTTGTTCGGTTTCTGGGTTTTTATTTTTCATAATACATGCTGTAGTATTGTTTAATCTTTTAGCTGTTTGTTGTTTGGGAATCAAAAATCAACAATTAAAGAATGTCAGTCTTCGACTTCGCTCAGACTGACAAATCGTATTTATTATAAATTGAGTTTAGATTTTATAAATCAAAAAATAATAATCAGAGAATGTCAGTCTAATCAAAGTCAAAATTGTCAGTCTGAGCAAAGTCGAAGACCAACAATTTTTAAATAGCCGGATCAACAGGGGTGTTGGTATTGTTGTTTCTTTCAGAATCCGGATAAGGATACCAGTTACGGTTTCTTTCGGCACCGGTTGTTCCTGCTGCCGGACGGTCAAATCTTCTGCTGTCTTCCAGTTTTAGACTTGACATGTACATTTCGATACAACGGTTTCTGTAAATTTCAGTTAAAATAGCAGCTTTGGTTACAGCTCCCGCATAGGGCGGAAGGTTGGCGCCAATACCATAGGTATCTGCTCCGGTCGTTTTGGTTAAAACCTTATTTAACTCGATAAGTGCTTGCGGTAAATTGTCTTTTCGGGCATAACCTTCGGCTTTAATCAGCATCATTTCACCCGGTAAATACAATGGGATTGATTTGGTATCTGAATCAAAAAATCCTGTGGCAACCGTAGGATTTGACCCGGTTTGATGTAAAAATTAAGTCTTCCGTCAGCATTTGAAGGGGCTAAGGCAGCAGGTAATCCCAAGGTCAGATCAACGGGCTGAAAAACATTGTTGGTCGTGATCGAAATATAGGCAATCGGATTCGCACTAATCTGATCAAAGGCAAATACCGATTTTACAGAGAGATCAACCATGCCGGCGTAGGCAATGGCATTGTCGTAATCTCCGGCCATAAGATAGGTTCGGGCCAACAGGGCATAAACCGTATTTTTGTAATTAATACTGTTCACCAATCCCGTTACTCCGGTGGCTTTGTCTAATAAAGGCTCTGTTAGTTTTAAAATTTTTATGGCTTCGGCCAATACATCGGCTCTGGAATCAAAAGTGGCATTTTTACCGGTTTTTAGCGGTACGCTTTGAAAATATTGTACCAGAGTTGTAAGCGCCATTGCCTTAAAAATAGTGGCATGAACAAGAACACTGGCTTTCTCAGTGTCTGAAGTTAATACATTAATATTATCGATTACTTTTTGCGATTCAGATTTAATGACAAGGCACTGTGACCATAAATTATTTACGACCTGATTTTTGGTCGAAAGTACACCGGCGCCTACAGAAAGTTCGCCTTCGTCGACATTTCCGGCGTTTAGAAGTCGCAGTTCTTTTGTGGTAAATCCGTTTCCGGTAATGGTATTGTAAACGGGGCTTGTTCGGTCAACGCTCCACAGCAGTTGTAATCCGTTGGCAGCACCAATAATTCCCTCTCGGGTTCCAATAACTAACTCCTGAGACGGTTTGGTTGGGTCTAAATAATCTTCATTACAGCTCGTTAAAAGTAATGTTAGAGCTACTATAGGGATGAATATTTTTTTCATGATGTTTTGATTTGATTAAAATTGAACTTTTACCGCCAAGGAGTAAGAACTTGGAATTGGCACTGTTCCAAAATTGTATTTCGCAACCGAAGACTGTCCGCCCGAGTTGGTTTCAGGATCGAAACTGGTAAAGTTATCCCATGAAATCAGGTTTCTTCCACTGGCAGTAACGGTTAAATCGTCAAAGAATTTGTTTAGTTTTCCGAAAGAATAATTGAGCGAAACTTCTCTTAATTTCAGGTAACTTCCGTCTACCACTCTAAATTCTTCCACGTTATAAACCGACCAGATGTACCCACGCGGTAACTCACCATTAAGTTCCTGAGTAACCAGTTTGCCTGATCCCACACCCTGTCTGGTTCTGTAATCGGCATCAAAAACATCTACGCCCTGAACACCGTCAAACAATATTGAAAGACCAAATTTTTTGTAATTCAGATTCGCTCCGAATGCGATGATATAATCCGGATTTGGATTACCGATTTGTTTGTTCAAAATAGTTCCTGTCGGCTGTCCTGAAGCATCTCTTTGTGGAGCTCCGGTATTTACATCTCCTTTTTCGGTTTGCGGATATCCGCCAGGAGTCAGCAATAAACTTCCGTCGGCATTTCGGGCAAAATAAGTCCCGTAGAAAATCCCGATTGGTTTGTTCATTTCAACAAAAACAGGTGCTCCGGCCAGGTTACTGTCCAGTTTGAAACGGGTTTGCGGTAGGCCTGTTACTTTGTTTCGGTTGCTGCTGTAGTTTACAAATACATCAAGATGAAGGTTTTCTTTTTTGATCAGATCGTATTTCAAATTGATTTCGAACCCTTTGTTGTTCATTTTTCCGATATTTTTAATCGTATTGGTAGCGCCTTCAGAAGCAGCCAATTGAACCGGCAATAACAAATCGTCAATATCAGCATTGTAGTAACTGAAAGACAAATTCAGACGGTCTTTGATAAAACCAAAATCACCTCCAATTTCATAGGTAACACTTTGTTCCGGTCTTAAATCTAAATTTCCCTGTTTGAAACCTTCAATGGTAAAAGTACTGTTTCCTAAAAGTGTTCCGGTAGAATAATTGGTGAAACGCGCATAAGGTTTAATCGCAGTTAAACTTCCTGATTTTCCCCATGAAGCTCTAAAACGTACGGAACTTACAGCATCGCGAATGTTTTCCATGAATTTTTCATCTGAAAATACATAACTCACACTCGCTTTTGGATAAAACTGAGAACGGTTGGCACTCGAAAAAATAGTCGAAGCATCCTGTCTTCCGGCAATTGTCAGGTACAATTTGTCTTTGTAACCAACAGTTTCCTGCAGGTAATAGCCCCATAAATTATATTTGGACTGGCTGGAACTTGGCGAACCCGGAATCAAAGTATTAAAAGCATTTATGGTTTCGATAAATGGTTTTAAGTTACGGCCTTCAACTGCTGCAAAATTATCACGGTAGGTTTGTAGGTTGTAACCTCCGTAAGTAGTAGCTTTCCATTTGTCGTTAATGTTCCAAAGGTATCTTAAGTTCAAATCGTTATTGAATTGTACGACTCTGTTGGTCGCTTCAGAAACGTAACCGTCATTGTAATACGCTGGATTCACCACATACGGATATCTCGGAATGAAAACATTTCCTCTTTGATTGTAGTTGTCGATACCAAAAATCAAATCGGCATTGAAATTTTTAAACGGCGTATAGTTTAATTGTAAATCTGAAATAATACGGTCTGTATTTTGCTTGATTTTGAAAGTTTCGATGATCGAAAGCGGATTCACCCTGTTGGGATCAACAGCCAGCAGATTGCCGTTTACGTCTCTTTGATTGATGTCGTAGATATTATTGGTGATATTGATCGCGTTAATCGGACTCCAGAAAACATTCCCGTCCGGTTTTTCATTCGAACTCGAGTTGATGTAATTTAATCCCACTGTAGCAGATAGCTTTGAATTGAAGTCATGTTTCAATCTTACTTTGGCTCCGGCTCTTTTAAAATCGGTATTTTTTATAATTCCTTCGTTTACCAGATAACCTAGAGAAGCAAAATATTTGGTTTTCTCGTCTCCTCCTTGCAGTGAGAAATAAGTATCGGTTCCAACACCGGTATTGAAAATGTCATCCTGATAGTCGTAGCGTTGTACGTTAGTCGTTCTGGTTTCAAGGTTTCTGCCTAAAACGCTAACTGTAGTTGGACTAGCCGGATTACCCTGAATAGGGAACAGTGCCGGAGAAGTGCTTACAAACTGCTTGTCAGACATATTCATATCCAGTTTTTTACGAATTTGGTTTGACGTTACGCTGGTTGAAAATGTATATCTGGTTTCGCCTGCTACTCCTTTTTTAGTGGTAATCAAAACTACACCATTGGCTGCTCTTGATCCGTAGATGGCGGCTGCAGCACCTCCGTTTAACACTTCGACACTTTGAATGTCGTTAGGGTTAATGTCTGAAGATCTGTTCTGACCAATTTGCATGTTGGAGTTTCCGGTCGTTACATTTAAGTTGGTTACATTGGTAGTTGCATTGTTTAAAACCACACCGTCAATAACATATAAAGGATCTGAAGAACCTAGTATAGAAGAAGTTCCTCTAAGCTTGATGCTGAAACCTCCTGCCGGATCACCCGAGTTTTGAGAAACCTGAGCTCCCGCAATTTTCCCCTGCAAAGCCGTTGAAAGCCCTCCGGGTTGTGCTTTAACCAAATCTTCTCCTTTTAAACTGGTTACGGCATTTCCGAGCTCTTTACGGGTAGCGCGTACGGTGGAACCCAGTACAACCACTTCAGAAAGAGCGTTTGTTTCTTCGGACATTTTTAGGTTGATGGTGGTGGTGTTTGCTGAGATTTTAATTTTCTTCGAAGCAAATCCTACAAAACTAAAAACGAGCGTTTCGTTTTCTTTTGCAGTGATGCTGAATTTTCCGTCTAAATCAGTTGTAGTGCTTTTTGAAGTACCTTCAATCAAAACAGATACTCCTGGTAAAGAAAGTCCGTCGGTAGTACTGGTAATGGTACCGGTTACGGTTTTTGACTGCGCAAAAATGGGCTGCGCAAACAAAATAATTCCAAATAGAATAAATAACAGTTTTTTCATTTTTAAAATATTTGTTTGGTTAGAGATTCTAAATATAGGAATTAATTTTAATAAATGCGATTTAATGCAAGCTTTTTATGAAAATTGTTATAAAATGCATAATAATGCAGTTTTTGTTTTAATTTTTAGTGTTTTTAGGCTTGTGTAAGATAATTTGTAAATTATAGCAGGTAAATAGTGCATAATAACGCATTATAATTTATATTTGTTCAAAAAAGTTAAAATGCTTAAGAAAGAAAGACATCAGTTTATCATGGATAAATTTAAGGATGTCGAAAAAATACATACGATCGATCTTGCCGCAGAGCTCAGCATCTCTGAGGATACCATACGCAGAGATTTTAATGAGTTGCACAACAAAGGCCTGATCAATAAGGTATATGGAGCTGCTTTTCCGGTAAAGGAGAAATCCAATAATGTATTTGATATTACCATTATCAATGAAGACAAAAAGATTGTAGTGGGACAAAAAGCCTTATCGTTTTTAAATGAAGGTCAGGTGATTATCATGACAGGAGGAACCACCAATTTGTCTTTTTGCAAACTCATTCCAATCGATTTTTCGGCTACTATATATACGTACAGTCTACCCATCGCGATGCAGTTGTCGCAGCATCCCAATATTGAATTGATTTTTATTGGTGGAAAACTACAGAAAAAAGCTATGGTAACCGTGGGCATCGACGTAGTTCAGGTGTTGTCTAAAATCAGAGCCGATGTTTGTTTCTTAGGGGTAAGCAGCTTAGATGTCAATCAGGGACTTACCGAAATGGGCTACGAAGTTTCGATTATCAAAAAAGAAATGATCAATGCGTCAGACAAAGTAATTGTACTGGCTACCTCAGATAAAATAAATGGTAAAATGCCACATCAGGTTTGTGGTCTCGATAAAGTAGATGCTATCGTTACTGAGCTGAATCCGAAGAGTGCTAAGATTAAAAGCTTCGTGGAAGCCGGGGCGAGGGTTGTGTAAGTAAATTTGCGTTTTTGTGCGGGATTTTTATTGAGTGGAGTGTTTTAGGTAAATGAATCCCTTCGTTGGTGCGGGCGCCCCGCTCACGTCTGTGAAAGAGGGTTGTGAATCCTATATCTTCATTTTAATTTTGGGACAATTATGATTGAAAAAATAGTAGCGGAGTATATCGGTTTTATAAGGACATTTGAAATTTTATTAAAAAAGAAATATAAACAGGATATAAATCCATGTTCGTTTTCGAGTACTTTTTTTGAAAGAAAAGGTACGATCGAAGGAATTGAATATTGGTTTCATGGAAGTGGCTGTAAGGCTGAAAAAGACGGTATTATCTATGATTATGATATTACTGTAAATGAAATTAAGTTTTCGCAATGGAAATTTTCAGAGTTTGTTAGAACGCATCCAGAGTATCAGAAACTAAATTATAGTGATGATTTTATCGAATATGAATTGTATCAGCTCATAAATAAAGGAATATTAGATTGGGAGATTATTAAGAATACGGAAAAACCTCCCTTTGGGTGTGTTTTTATGAGTTATAGAGTTCTTCAAGAATCACCTTTTCTATATAATATCAAAAGCCCTAGCCCTGATGGGAGGGAAAATCCTTTTGTGGCGGGGTTCGGCACAAAAGATTGGAAGGACAGCAGGATTAGCTTCTGATAAAAAATAAAATTTCAATAATTTAAATCCCAAATTCCAAATGAAAAAGGGAGAATCAAAGAAAAAAAAACTTAGAACCTTAGCTTCTCAGAAGCTTAGAACCTTTAAAAAAAACTATTTTTGTAATTCACTGAATCCGTTTTAGTTCATAAATCAAGTTATAATGTCAATAATTAAAGAGTTACAACACTTATCAGAATCATTAGAAGGAACACTTTTATACGACGATCTTCATAAAACACTTTATTCTACCGATGCTTCGGTATATCGAATCCGGCCAAAAGCGGTGGCCGTACCTAAAACGATCGAAGACATTAGCAAACTAATCCGGTTTGCGGGAAAACATCATATTTCGATTACACCAAGAACGGCTGGGACTTCTCTTGCCGGACAAACGGTTGGTGACGGAATTGTAGTCGATGTTTCGAAGAACTTTACTAAGATTTTGAATTTTGACCCGATTAAAAAAACGGTTACAGTACAACCCGGTGTCATTCGCGACGAACTGAATTTATTCCTAAAACCTCACGGTGTATTTTTTGGACCCAATACTTCGACTTCCAACCGCTGTATGATTGGCGGAATGGTGGGGAATAACTCTTCAGGAACAACTTCGATTCGTTATGGGGTAACACGTGATAAAATTGTCGAAATCAAAGCCATTTTGAGCGATGGTTCGGCGACGGTTTTTAAGGAGCTGACGTCGGCTGAATTTATCGAAAAAACCAAAGGGGATACCTTAGAAAATAAAATTTATAAAAGCCTTTATGACGAACTTTCGGTAAAAGCAACGCAGGACGAAATCATAAAAGAATTTCCGAAGCCCGAGATTCACAGAAGAAATACAGGTTATGCCGTGGATATTCTGCTGAAATCGGATTTGTTTGGAGGGACAGAACCTACTATTAATTTAGGGAAATTGCTTTGCGGAAGCGAAGGAACGCTGGCTTTTACAACCGAAATTACATTAAAAGTCGACGATTTGCCGCCGGCCAATAATATTATGGTCGTGGCGCATTATCATAGCATTCAGGAATCGCTGGAGTCTGTTGTAGTGGTGATGAAACATCATTTGTATACCGCTGAAATGATCGATGATACGATTTTAGATTGCACGAAAACCAATCGTGAACAATCGAAAAACAGGTTTTTTTTAGTGGGTGAACCCAAAGCGATTATGCTCTTTGAAGTGGCTTCGCATGATGCACAGGATGCCGAAAACCAGGCCAACGCTTTAATTGCCGATTTGGAGAAAAACAATTTTGGTTACGCACTCGTAAAAATTTATGGAACTGATATTGAAAAAGTAAACGAGCTTCGTAAAGCGGGTCTCGGACTTTTGGGAAGTATAGTGGGAGACGATAAAGCCGCCGATTCAATCGAAGATACTGCTGTTGAACTGAGTGATTTACCGGCTTATATTGCCGAATTTTCAGCCATGATGCAGCGCCACGGTCAAGAGGCGATTTATTACGCACATGCCGGAGCAGGTGAGCTGCATTTGCGTCCGGTTTTGAATTTGAAAAAAACATCAGACTTAAAACTCTTCAGAACGATTGCAACCGATGTGGCTGTTTTGGTTAAAAAATACAGAGGTTCGTTGAGTGGGGAACACGGTGATGGAATCGTGCGCGGTGAATTTATTCCGTACATGATTGGCGAAACGAATTATGAATTGCTGAAAAGAATCAAGCTTGCGTTTGACCCAAATTCGGCTTTGAATATCGGTAAGATTGTGAATGCCTTAAAAATGGACGAAAATCATCGTGTCGTTTCGGGCAGGGTAGAACCGGATATTAAGACGTTTCAGGATTTCTCCGACAGTTTAGGGATTTTGCGTGCGGCCGAAAAATGCAACGGTTCGGGCGATTGCAGAAAATTACCGTCGGCAGGAGGGGCTATGTGTCCGAGTTATCGCGCGACGAAAAATGAAAAAGAAACCACACGTGCAAGAGCCAACGCTTTACGCGAATATTTGACCTATTCAGAGAAAGAAAATAAATTTGATCAGAAAGAACTCTACGAAGTTTTTGAATTGTGTGTGAGCTGTAAAGCCTGTGCCAGCGAGTGTCCGAGTAATGTGGACGTGGCCACTTTGAAAGCAGAATTTTTATACCAGTACCAAAAAGCAAATGGCTTTTCGACCCGAAATAAGATTTTTGCACACAACGCCAAACTGAATAAGATGGGAAGCCTGTTTCCGTCGATCACGAATTTTATTTCCAATCAGTCCCTCGTGAAAAAAAGCATGGGAATTGCACCGGAAAGACAGGTTCCCTTATTGGCGAAGAAAACGTTCCGAAAATGGTACGAAAATCATAAACCGCAGCAAAAGAATTTTCCAAACGGACAAGTGTATTTGTTTAATGATGAGTTCACGAATTATTACGATGTCAATATCGGAATCGATGCTTTTGAATTACTGACGAAATTAGGCTACGAAGTTTTGATCGTCGATCATGAAGAAAGCGGAAGAACCTATTTGTCGAAAGGATTTTTGGAAGAAGCGAAGAAAATTGCGGACGAGAACGTGACTATTTTCAAGGATTTGGTTTCTGCGAAAGTACCTTTAATTGGAATTGAACCTTCAGCAATTTTAACCTTCAGAGACGAATATTTACGTCTGGCAACCGATAAAGAAGCGGCAGCAAAAGTAGCGCAGCATGCCTTTACGATAGAAGAATTCTTTAAAAAGGAAATTAGTGATGGTAAGATTACGTCCGATTCTTTTTCAGGAGAAAAGAAAGAAATTAAGATTCACGGACATTGCCATCAGAAATCACTGAGTTCGGTTGAAGCGACTTTTGCCATGCTGAATTTGCCAACAAACAATGTCGTTACCATTTACAATTCGGGTTGTTGTGGGATGGCAGGATCATTCGGTTACGAAAAAGAGCATTATCAGGTGAGTATGCAAATGGGAGAAGATACGTTATTCCCGAAAGTAAGAGCGACCGCTCAGGACGTAAAAATCGCTGCAGCAGGTACCAGTTGCCGTCATCAAATTTATGATGGAACGAGCAGGGAAGCACAGCATCCGGTGAGTATTTTGAGAAACTGCCTGAAGTAATTTTAGATTTTAGAATGTAGATTTTAGATTTTTCTCACGCAGATTTTTTTTTAATCATTTTAATCCTCGTAATCTGTGGCAAAAGAATAATTTGTACTAATTCGTGCAATTGCTTCGCCTGTTCGCTATCGCTCGGGTCGTGGCGGAAAAAAAACCAGCGTAAATCCGTTTAATCCGCAACAATCCGTGGGCAAAATAATTCATCACAAAAAACGATGCAAAACAAAATCGTTTTATATATTTGAAATCAGGATAATTTTTGCATTATTTGCAAAATAAAACCACAAAGACCGAATTAAATTAATTTTAAAAGCATAATTACATATGGCATTATCAGGTTTATTCCGAAAAAAAACGGTACAAGATATTCTGAAGCAGGTTGCAAAAAACGATGCAGACGGTCATAATGCATTAGGAAAACACTTAACTGCCAGAGATTTAACTGCCTTTGGAATCGCTGCTATTGTTGGTGCCGGAATTTTTAGTACTATCGGAAAAGCCAGTGCAGACGGTGGGCCAGCCGTTATATTTTTGTTCTTATTTACAGCAGTGGCTTGTAGTTTTGCTGCTTTTGCTTATGCTGAATTTGCCTCAATGGTACCCGTTTCAGGAAGTGCGTATACGTATTCGTATGTTGCCTTTGGAGAAATTATTGCCTGGGTTATCGGTTGGGCTTTAATCATGGAATATTCGGTTGGAAATATAACCGTCGCCATATCGTGGAGTGATTATTTTACGGGACTGCTCGCCAGCGGAGGCATTCACCTCCCGCAGTGGGTTCAAATGGATTATTTAACCGCTTCAAACGGATTTAATAATGCAACTGCTCTGATGCACAGCGGAAAAGCTTTTGATAATTTAGAACCAGCCCTGCAGTCGGCTTATACCGCCTGGACGACTTCACCGGTTTTATTTGGTTCTTTTCATTTTGTTGCCGATCTTCCGGCTTTATTGATCATCATTTTAATTACAGCATTGATTTATCGTGGAATGAAAGAATCCCGTAATGCCAGTAATATTATGGTGGTGGTGAAACTTTGTATTGTACTTTTAGTAATCGCAGTGGGTATATTTTACGTAGATACAGCCAACTGGGACCCGTTTGCGCCAAATGGAGTAAGTGGAGTGTTAAAGGGAGTTTCAGCAGTATTCTTTGCTTATATTGGTTTTGATGCTATTTCGACCACGGCCGAAGAATGTAAAAATCCGCAAAGAGACTTACCGCGCGGAATGATGTGGGCAATTATTATATGTACGCTTTTGTATATCGCCATTGCCTTGGTTCTTACCGGAATGGTGCGTTATAACGAATTAAATGTAGGGGATCCGTTAGCATTTGTATTCGAAAAATTAGACTTAAAATGGATGTCCGGAATTATTGCAGTAAGTGCGGTAGTGGCGATGGCCAGCGTTTTATTGGTTTTTCAAATGGGACAGCCTCGTATCTGGATGAGTATGAGTCGTGACGGATTATTGCCAAAACGTTTCTCGCGCGTACACCCAAAATTCAAAACACCTTCTTATGCAACTGTTGTAACCGGATTTGTGGTTGCGGTTCCGGCCTTGTTCCTAAATCTTACGATGGTAACAGATTTGTGTAGTATTGGAACTTTATTTGCTTTCGTATTGGTTTGTGCCGGAGTTTTGGTATTGCAAAACAAACCGGAGATTCCAAGAGGAAAGTTTAAAACGCCTTACATCAATTCAAAATACATAATGCCGATTTTATTAATCATCGGATTAGTTTTCGCCTTTGGATACAATAAACAAGCGACGATGAGCTTTATCACAAACGAGACTCAAATTAATAGCCCGGCAGACATTATTACGTCATTGGATAAAAGCGAGTCCGAAAAAGTATTCAATTATCTAAAGAGCATCGATGTTCAGAATAAAACTTCAGAAACAGCCGATTTGGAGCATTTACTAAGCCAATATCAATCGGATGATGCGAAGTACGCCGAGGTTGTAAAAGGTTTACCAATTAGTGATTCTTTAAAATTCGAAAGTGGATTTAGTTTGTTCAAACATAAAATTCCAATGTGGATCTTCTTACTTGTTTTAGTTGGCTTGACAGTTTGGGCTTTCAAACAAAATTTATCGTTGATTCCGCTTTTAGGACTAATTTGTTGTCTGTACATGATGGCTGAATTGAGTGTCTGGAACTGGATTTACTTCACAGTTTGGTTGCTAATTGGTCTTTGTATTTACTTTGGCTTCAGCCGAAAAAATAGCAAGCTGAATGTAGAAGCTTTATAGTTAGAATATAAAAAAAAGACAAGCCGTTCTGAGAAGTAGTTTTCAGAGCGGCTTTTTTATTTTGTCGCAGCTTTAAAAAGAGTTAAGCAGATTAGCGCAAAACTATTTACAATATAAAGAGAAAATCTGCCTGATCTGCCAAATCTGCGAGAGCATTATCTTAACTTTTCAAAAACCAGAAAGAACAAATCAGAAACTTCTCATACTGTATTCATAAAATATAACATTAACACATTTCAAAAGCAAAATAGCTTAAATTTGAATCAAATACATTTTAGTATGGAGACAAAAGAATTAAGGCTTAAGCTTATAAAAGATTTCGGGAAATTTATTGAAGATGATTCTAAATTAGAAATTTTAGAAAGTGTTTTTGATGCTCTAAATCATGATGAAAAGAAATCAATTGTTTCTGATTCTCACTATGATCTTGTTGCCGAAGAAAGAGAAAAGTATCTTTCACAGGAGAGCGAAGCCAGTTCGTGGGAAGAAGTAGAACAACGTTTGAATGCTAAGTATGGTTTTTAAAATCAAAATTCTACCTCAGGCTGAAAATGAAATTGATGAAACTATTGAATTCTATGAAAGTAGGAGTAAGGGGTTAGGGAAGCAATTTCTGACTTATTTAAAAGCGTACCTGCAAGTTTTAAAAACTCATCCGGAATTATTTGAAATAAAAAAAGAACCTGGTTATCGGGAATTAACTTTGGTAAAATTTCCATTTGTAATTATTTATGAAATTATTGGAAATGAAGTAATCGTTTACTCTGTTTTTCATACCTCCAGAAATCCTAAGAAAAAACCTTAGTTCAGCATCTAAAGTTTTTTTAAGGCGCTGAGATTCTAAGGATCCGGGTTTGCGTTTTGCACGTCTCTGTTACTATGAAAAGAAAATCTGCCTAATCTGCAAAATCTGCGAGAACCTTACTTTAACATCTTCAAAAACCGATTTCAGATAAAAAAAATCTTTGCGTCTTTGCGTCTTTGCGAGCAAAAAAAAACAACCTAAACGTATCAAATCTTTGCAGATCCGGCAAACCAATCCCAAGTAAAACATTAAGTAAAATTTCACACAAAAAACATTGAGATTTAAACTTTAAACAAAACTTTATTCCTTAATTTTGTATCGCTAAAAATAAAATAGACAAACTATGAGTTCATTTGACGTAGTCATTATAGGTTCAGGTCCTGGCGGATATGTATCAGCAATTCGTTGCGCACAATTAGGTTTTAAAACTGCAATTGTAGAAAAGTATAACTCTTTGGGCGGAACTTGCCTTAACGTAGGTTGTATTCCTTCAAAAGCATTATTATCGTCTTCTCATCATTATGCAGAAATTGCACATTTTGCAGATCACGGAATCGAGGTTTCTGGAGATGTAAAAATCAATTTAGAGAAAATGATCGCGCGCAAACAAGCAGTTGTAGATCAAACCGTAGGTGGAATCAACTACTTAATGGATAAAAATAAAATTACTGTTTTTAATGGTTTAGGTTCTTTCGTAGATGCAACACATATTGCTGTAGCTAAAGCTGACGGAACTTCTGAAACGATTGAAGCAAAATATACTGTAATCGCTACAGGTTCTAAACCATCTTCTTTGCCTTTCATTAAAATTGACAAAGAAAGAATCATCACTTCTACTGAGGCTTTAGCTTTAAAAGAAGTTCCAAAACACCTAGTAATTATTGGTGGTGGAGTAATCGGAATTGAGCTTGGACAAGTTTACCTTCGTTTAGGAGCTCAGGTTTCTGTAGTGGAATTCATGGACAGAATTATCCCGGGAATGGATAGCGCTTTGTCTAAAGAATTGACGAAAGTATTGAAAAAACAAGGAATGAAATTCTACGTTTCTCACAAAGTAAAATCAGTAGAAAGAAATGGCGATGCTGTTGTGGTTCAGGCTGAGAATGCAAAAGGAGAAACTATCACTTTAGAGGGAGATTATTCATTAGTTTCTGTTGGTCGTCGTCCATATACAGACGGATTGAACGCTGATAAAGCTGGAGTGAAAATTTCAGACAGAGGACAGGTAGAAGTAAACGATCATTTACAAACTAATGTTCCAAACATCTATGCGATTGGTGACGTTGTTCGTGGAGCGATGTTGGCACACAAAGCGGAAGAAGAAGGAACTATGGTTGCTGAAATCTTAGCAGGTCAAAAACCACATATCGATTATAACCTAATTCCTGGTGTAGTGTACACTTGGCCGGAAGTTGCTGCTGTTGGACAAACAGAAGAGCAGGTAAAAGCTTCAGGAACAGAATACAAAGTAGGAAGCTTCCCTTTCAAAGCATTAGGACGCGCAAGAGCAAGTGGAGATCTTGACGGTTTCGTGAAAATTATTGCTGACGCTAAGACGGATGAGGTTTTAGGTGTTCACATGATTGGAGCCCGTACTGCAGATTTAATTGCTGAGGCAGTTACTGCAATGGAATTTAAAGCTTCTGCTGAAGATATCTCAAGAATGAGCCACGCACACCCAACTTTTGCTGAAGCAGTAAAAGAAGCAGCTTTAGCAGCTACAGACAACAGAGCATTACACGTATAAGATACGTAAGACTATAGCTAAAAACCCGTCAGAATCACTTCTGACGGGTTTTTTATTGCTTAATTACAGTAAAAGTATAATAAGTTTCTTTGTTCTTTAAATACACACCATAAGTCCCATTCTCTTCTTTGTACAAATGGTACAAATATTTGTCGCCTTTGATGCTTAAATTTTTTCGTGCCAGATTGTTGCTTTCAATAAATTCCAGTTCAAATTCACAATTACTTTTCATTCTGAAATGCAATTTTGAAAAAGTATTGTCGGCAAATTTTTCGATCCATAGATCATCGCTTAAAGTTACTTCTACTTTAGCACCTCCATGCTCGAAATAATAGTATTTTGATGATTGGTCAAAACGATTGCATTCTTCTTTAGATATTTCATCGAGAGGCTTTTCATCCTGCATTGACCAGCTGCTTTGTGCAGATTCATTCGGGAAAAGCGCTACAAATTCATTACAGTTTTTATGCAATCGGTAAAATACCTGTTCAAATACTCTCCTTTGCACGATGCTGTCTTTAAATTTTGTCAGGTAAGGAGTGATATGAGTCTTATTGATGGTATTAATTCTGATTTCATTGTCCAGCACTTTGTTTTGCACTAATGATTTACAGATTTCAATGGTTAGAGAATCTACAGATTTTATAGATTGTGATCTCGAAAAATTAATACACAGTAATAAAAGGATCAAGTAGTGTTTTTTCATGTAAAAGGCTAATTTTAATCAAATATAGTTGTTTAGTAAAACTATTTAGAGAGATCAATTTTATTCTTTTAAAAATTGAGTTCAAAAAAGAGGAAGTTTAGGAAAAATTTTGTAAATTAGAGGTAGAATTCTGTCGCTGTATTTAGTGAGATTAAAGTGGTAATGTTTTGAAAAACAGTGGTGTAGTTTTGCTTTTAGAAGGAATGAAGAATTAGAGACCTGATTTGTTTTTGAAGATCAAAAAAAATCAAAAAATCCAATTTTGACTCCTCTAAAACATTTAGTAAAATTACCGGGTTAGATGATCAATGAAAGTGAGTTTTAAACAATGTAACTACTGGTTCTTTTAAATACTAATGATTGATAAAAGGTTAATAACAGGGGCTATAATGTCATAAAAGACAAATGGGAGGAAAGCATCGGGAAAAGCCAGGTTTGTCAAAAAGGACAATGTTGGTATGCTTAAGGTTTCATTTTTTGGTCCTTTTTATTCGGATTAAAATGAAATTGCTATCGATTTGAGATTACAGGGGATAGCAGTTGTAGTTCTAGGTTACAGTGCATGTATACTTTTAAAATAACAAACCCGACAGGTTTTTAAAATCTGTCGGGTTTACTTTTGGTATAAAGTGAAAATAGACTATCTGGTGAAAACACTTTTATAATTATCCCAATATCTGTAGATTAAGAATAAATTGGCAAGGAATAGCAATATGGCAAGCGGCAAACCTTGTGGAGCCAGAAAATAATTAATAAACAGAATGTTTACCGTAATTGGTAGGATCAATATATTAGCCAATGTTACATAACGCCCCGTTACAAAAGCAATACCGCAAAGAAGTTCGATTGATTTTGCTAAAGGCAATAAATAAGTTGAGGCTACAAGTCCCATGTTAAAAGCTTTAAAATCACCGGTAGTTTCCGGTTCCGGTGCCAGTTTAAAGAAAAAACTAAGAGAGGCGAATAGTAACAAAAGACCAATTAAAACACGGACAATAATGGTAGCAATTTTCATAATACTTGAGATTTTTAATGGGTTAAAAAAGTATAATTTATTTTTGGAAAACGTTACAATCTGAACTCTCAAATAAAATGAAAAGCAGCTTTTAAGGCTTTTGTGTTGAGAGTTTTACAATCTTTATTGCTCTATTTTAGGAAAAATAGAATGCTATATCAAATATAACGAATTTTTTCTTATGAAATTGCTATTTAATTAACACTTTTCTTGTCTCTTAATGTATTTTTTGTAAAGGAAGAATCCACCAAAACCTATCAGAATAAAAGGCCACAGATTAAGAATGAAAACAAAGATCGTTTCGAGAATATACCAGCCGTTTTTAAGAGAATCAATGATTTGGATACCCAGATTTGGTTTGTACGCATTACCACTTTTTTCGCTTGCCATTATTTCCTGTTTTACTGTTTCGTTTTGATAGAGTTGCAAAGTAATGGTGCTGAAATTAATCTGATCCTGCAGCGATAAATTCTCAATGGCACGATTGTCTTTTTCTTCTTTTTGGTTCGCCAGTGCATTTTCGGCTTCCATAACGTCATTGATTTTTTTGCCTTTCGAATCAATTGCATTTTCGACCCTTTTCTCTGTAGCCGCACTTCTTTTTTGCGAAAGCTGATTGGCCAGTAATTTTAGAGAAACATCATCGGCTTTGATAACTCTGAAATCAAGAAAATCGATTTGTCTGGCTATGGTTTTAATAACCGTATCAAGCTGTGTGTTGGGAACGCGAATCGTAATGTTGTTCTCGACCGTGTATTTGGTAGTTTCGAGTGTACTATCCTGACTGATTTTAGTTTTAATCTGATCGTGAATGTTGCTTTGCAAATTCGTGTACGTTACAAAACCTCCAAATTTTTGTGTTGCGTTTTCAATGGCATAAGTTGATTTGATGACATTTTTAACCTTAAACTTAATATCGGCAGTCCGAATGAATTTCTGTTTACTGTCTTTTTTCTCCACCGCAGCCGATGAAGAAATTGCAGTACTGTCTGCTGTGGTTTTGTAATCTGCGCTTGCTGTTTCCGCTGCAGGATCGGCTTTTTTACAGGAAAAGAATAAAGTGATAATCACTAAGGAAGTTAATCCAAGGTTTGCAACTGTTTTCATAAAGGTTTTAGAATTTGATTCATAAATAATTTAAAGGATCTGTTTTTTTAAGAAGTATTTTTTGAATCAATAGGCAGTAAAGTGGTTAAGAGTTCTTGTTAAATCGATGTACTAAAAAGTGTGCCAATATTTTTTGCCTATTTATTTTATTGAGGGATTTTTTTTGTTGTAATTTTGAGGCCTAAAAAATACCTATTTTTGAGAGTTACCACATATAAAAATATTTCAGATCCAGAGCATTTTAAACAGCAGCTTTTAAGCTGGTCACAACAATTTCGTGAGGTTGTTTTTTTGGATAGCAACTCCTATCCACAGGAGTATTCCAGTTTCGATTTTGTATTGGCAGCAGATGCTTTTACGTCTTTAAAAACAGATTTTCATAACGCCTTTGAAGATTTAAAACAATATCAGCAAACTACTAAAGACTGGCTTTTTGGATACCTTTCTTATGATTTAAAGAATGATGTTGAAAAGTTGACATCGTCTAATTTTGATGGTCTGGATTTTCCGGATTTGTTTTTCTTTCAGCCTAAAAAAATATTTACAGTAAGAGGAAATCAGCTTGAAATACAATACTTGCTGCTTTGTGATGATGAACTTGAAGATGATTTTGAAGAAATTGTTCAAAGCAAATTTGACCGCTTCGAAACTTTAAGCGGAATAGAGGTTAAACAACGTATTTTAAAAGAAGCGTACCTCGAAAAGGTTGCAAAAATGCAGGAGCACATTCATATAGGAGATCTGTATGAGGCCAATTTTTGTATGGAGTTTTTTGCGGAGAATGCCGAAATTAACCCTCTGGAAAAATTTCAGAAGTTAAGTGCAATATCACAGGCTCCGTTTTCAGTTTTTTTTAAAAACCACAAACAATATTTGCTTTCAGTTTCTCCGGAACGCTACCTGAAAAAAGTAGGGGAAACTTTGATTTCTCAGCCGATAAAAGGAACTTCAAAACGATCTTTAGATCCGGTTGAAGACGAAAAATCAAAACAATTTTTGGCATCTGATGCGAAAGAACGTTCCGAAAACATTATGATTACCGATTTGGTACGAAATGATTTGTCGCATACTGCACAAAAAGGCTCTGTTGAAGTAGTGGAACTTTGTAAAATTTATTCGTTTTTGCAGGTGCATCAAATGATCTCTACCATCACTTCAAAACTGGATCCGCAATACTCGCCAATTGATGTTTTAAGAACCACTTTTCCGATGGGAAGTATGACCGGAGCCCCAAAAATTTCGGTTATGAAAATCATCGAAAACTTGGAAGAGACTAAACGAGGTTTGTATAGCGGTGCTGTGGGTTATTTTACACCAGAAGGTGATTTTGATTTTAATGTTGTCATAAGAAGTATCCTGTACAATCAGGAGCGTAAATACGTTTCATTTTCGGTTGGAAGTGCTATTACTTCCTTATCAATTCCTGAAAAAGAATATGAGGAGTGCCTTTTAAAAGCCAAAGCGATGCACGAAGTCCTGCGTTAGAAAAGACAATGTCAGATAGAGGATTAGAGCGTCAGGAGATTCGGTGTAAGAGCTGAAAAAGGATAAAATTCATGCACTTTTAAAACATAAAGGAATCTTTCTTCATAATTAGAATTAAATTTTTACATTTATAAATGCTTTCAAAATTTCAAAATCATCTCGCTTCAAGGTTTCCATTTTTGGAAGATAAAAAGCTGTTTCTGGCGGTAAGCGGAGGTTTAGACAGTATGGTTTTGTTGCATTTGTTTCAGCAATTGCCTATTAAAATTGCTGTTTTACATTGTAATTTTCAACTTCGCGGATTAGAAAGTTTCGGGGATCAGGATTTTATTCAAAAGTACTGCGATCAGAATGCTGTTCCGATTTTTAGTACCCAATTTGATACCGAAGCTTTTGCTAAAGATTACAAACTATCTACTCAGGTTGCGGCTCGTGAATTGCGCTACAATTGGTTTTACGAACTTTTAGATACCGAAAATTTCGACTATATTTTAACAGCCCATCATGCCGATGATAATCTGGAAACGTTCATCATCAATCTGAGTCGTGGGACCGGATTGGAGGGTTTAATTGGGATACCGGAAGAGAATGATAGAATTATTCGTCCGCTGTTGCCTTTTTCCAGAACGGAAATTTTAGACTATGCCCAGCAAAATAATATTCAATGGCGGGAAGACAGCAGTAATGCGTCAAATAAATACCTTCGAAACAAAATCCGCCATGATCTTGTTCCAATACTAAAAGAGATCAATCCAAATTTTTTAAATGCCTTTCAAAAAACGCAATCTTATCTGCAGGAATCGCAGGAAATGGTTGAGGATGCTTCGATCATGATTTACCAGCAAGTGGCAAAAGAAGAGGGTGATGATATTCATTTTGATCTGAATCAGCTTAAAAAGCTTCCTAATTATAAATCATACCTGTACCAGTGGCTCAATGAATTTGGTTTTCTGGCCTGGAATGATGTTTATGATTTGGTAGACGGGCAATCAGGAAAACAAGTGTTTTCGGCCGATTTCCGGTTATTGAAAAACAGGGATACTTTGATTTTGAGTCCAATTTCTGAAGTAGAGGAACAGGAAGTATTTGAAATTAGCGAAGTAGAGCAAGACGTTAATTTTCCCTTAAAATTGAGGCTTTGTCAGGTAGACGACATTACAATAGATTCAAATAAAGCTATATTTGTGGACGCTGAAAAAATCCGGTTTCCGCTGATTTTACGTAAATGGAAAGAAGGTGATGTTTTTCATCCTTTTGGAATGGATGGGAAATCGAAAAAGCTAAGCAAGCTTTTTAAAGATGAAAAATTGTCGCTGATTGAAAAGGAAAAGATCTGGATTTTATGCTCAGAGGATCAAATTGTGTGGGTGATTGGAATCAGACAGGATGAACGTTTTAAAATTGAGAATACTACAAACAAAATAATTAAAATAGAATTATTATAATGAACCCTAACTACTACCATCAAACAACAATGTCGAAAAGTGTCTGGAATAAATCCATTGTGTTTTTGCTGTTTTTTCTTTTTGCATTTGCAATGGGGAATGCTCAAATCCTGGAACCTGTAAAATGGACTTCTAAAATTGAAAAGAGAGCCGGAAATAATGCCGTTTTGATTTTTGACGGAACGATTGAAAAAGACTGGCACATGTATTCGCAATTTACACCGGAAGGCGGGCCGCTTGCTCTGGAGATTGCTTTTAAAAATCAAAAGGGAAATTATAATTTGGTTGGAAAAGCCAAAGAAGGAAAAACCAAAACCGCTTTTAATGATGTTTTTGGAGTAAACGAAACTTTCTTTGAAGGTAAAGCACATATCGAACAGGAAATCACCATCATCAATCCAAATTTAAAAACGGTTGATGTTGATTTTGACTTTCAGGTTTGTAAAGAAGTTTGTATCAATTCAAGTAAAAAATTCTCGATTGCAATTCCGTCAACTTTTAAAATGGATGCAGCTGCAATGGCGGCAGATCCAAAGTTAAATGAAACTAAGGTGATCGTGATTGATGCAGCCAGTGATACGGCTAAGAGTGCAGTAGTAACGAAGGCAGGAGATGTAAATGTAAAGGTAAATGTAGCGACTTCGATAGCTAATGCAAAAGAAAAGAACCCAATGCCAGCGTCGCCAAGAAGTTTATGGTCGATCTTTTTTGTGGCTTTCTTGTTTGGGTTTACAGCATTGCTGACTCCTTGCGTTTTCCCGATGATTCCTATGACGGTTAGTTTTTTTACCAAACAGAGTAAAACAAAAGCTGCCGGAGTTAGAAATGCCATTATTTATGGAGTTTCTATTATCGTAATTTATGTGACATTAGGATTTTTAGTTTCGTGGATATTTGGTGCTGACGCATTAAATTCATTAGCTACGAACGTTTGGTTTAATATTGGATTCTTTGTTCTGTTGGTAATTTTCGCTACTTCTTTTTTAGGTGGTTTTGAAATTATGTTACCCAACTCATGGGCTAATAAAGTAGATCAGCAAGCCGATAGAGGAGGAATAATTGGAATTTTATTTATGGCATTAGCCTTAGCTATTGTGTCGTTTTCATGTACAGGACCAATCGTTGGATCATTACTGTTTGAGGCAGCTACAAATGGTGTAATTGGACCAATTGTTGGAATGTTTGGATTCTCACTAGCATTGGCATTGCCATTTATGTTGTTTGCGATGTTCCCGGGCTGGTTAAATTCATTGCCAAAATCAGGCGGATGGCTTAATACAGTAAAAGTATTTTTAGGATTTTTAGAATTGGCTTTTGCTTTCAAATTTTTATCCAATGCTGATTTGGTTTTACAAATGCATTTATTGGAAAGAGAAGTTTTCTTAGCGATCTGGATTGCTATTTTTGGGGCTTTAGCTTTATATTTATTTGGAAAAATTTCTTTGCCTCATGATAGTCCGTTACAACATATTTCTGTAGGGAGATTGTATTTGGGAGTAGTTACTTTGGCCTTTACGGTGTATCTAATTCCGGGACTTTGGGGAGCGCCTTTAAAGTTAATAAATGCATTCCCGCCACCCCCACAGTATAGTGAAAGTCCGTTTGGAGTAGGAGGATCTTCTACTTCGGGTAACAGCAGTATTGAGATTGTCTCAGGCATGCCGGCAGGAGCGGAGTTAGGCCCTCATGGGATCATGGTTTTTCATGATTATGAAGATGGTTTAGCATATGCAAAATCAATCAACAAACCAATTATGCTGGATTTTACAGGTTATGCCTGTGTGAATTGCAGAAAAATGGAAAACAATGTATGGTCAGAACCAATGATTCTGCCAATCCTGAAGAATGATGTTGTTTTAATTTCCCTTTATGTCGATGACAAACGCGACCTTCCAAAAGAAGAGCAATATGTTACAGCAAAAGGAGACAAAATTGAAACTGTTGGAGATAAATGGACCGATTTTATGATCTCAAAATATAAAACAAATACACAGCCCTTATATGTGATAACCGATTTGGAAGGGAAGAATTTAAACCCTTCAAAACCGACGATTAGTTATGTAAATGCAGAGGAATACCTGCAATGGCTGAAAGAAGGAATCTCGAATTTCAAATAGTTTTTTTTGTGAGAGGTTAAATGTGGAAATGGATAGAGTATATAATCTAAATTCTACAATCTATAATAAACAAAGGTGAAGTTAATTCAAAACAAAAATCCCTCTAAGGTTGAGCTTTAGAGGGATTTTTTATGGCAAAGAAGGAAATTGAGTTTTTATAAGAATTCACCGTGTTGGGAAATATCCAGTCCTAATTCTTCTTTTTCTTCGGTAACTCTTAGTGGAGTAATTTTATTTACGATAAAGAATAAAGCATAAGAACCTACAAAAGCGAAGATGGAAACGATTACCAATGCTGTCAGTTGATTGATGAATAAGGTAGGAGTTCCAAAAATCAAACCCTGATTGTCCCCAACGGCCGGGTTGATTGCTTTGGATGCAAAAACACCGGTCAACAGCATTCCAACCATACCACCAACACCGTGACAGGCAAAAACGTCTAGAGCATCGTCGATTTTTCCTTTAGGGAATTTGCTTACGACAAGGTTACTCACTATGGCAGAGAATGCTCCGATAAAAATAGCGTGAGAGATGCTCACGAAACCTGCGGCAGGAGTAATGGCAACCAGACCAACAACTGCTCCGATACAAGCGCCAAGAGCAGATAATTTATGGCCTAAGATTTTGTCAAGGAAAACCCATGCCATGGCAGCAGCAGCGGCGGCAACCGTTGTCGTTCCTAAAGCCTGAACAGCCAGTCCGTTAGCTCCTAATGCAGAACCTGCATTGAAACCAAACCATCCAAACCATAATAAACCTGTTCCTAATAAAACATAAGTAATTCTGGCCGGATTTACTTTTTGAAGTTTTCTTTTTCCTAAGAATATGGCTCCGGCTAAGGCAGCCCATCCGGCACTCATGTGAACGACTGTTCCTCCGGCGAAGTCCAATACACCCATTTTAAAGAAAACTCCATCAGGATGCCACGTCATATGTGCTAAAGGAGAGTATATGAATATAATGAATAGAACCATGAATAATAAATAAGCCCAGAAACGCACACGTTCTGCAAATGCACCGGTGATTAATGCAGGTGTAATGATGGCGAATTTGGCCTGAAATAACGCGAATAACATAAAAGGTATTGTTGGAGCAAGACTCCAGGCAGTAGAAGTGCCTACACCCTGAAAGAATAAATTAGAAGTTGGATCTCCAATGATTCCGCCAATGGTAGGGCCAAACGCTAATCCGAAAGCTACTATAACCCATAAAATGGTAACAATTACCATTGCCATAAAACTTTGCAGCATAGTACTAATAACGTTTTTCTTACCTACCATTCCTCCGTAGAAAAACCCTAGTCCCGGTGTCATAAGCAAAACAAAAGCGGTTGCTACGATCATCCAGGCAGTATCTCCAGTGTCAAACTTTACAGCTTCTGCCGGAATTGGGTTATCGGTTAGGATGAAGTTGGACAAAAAGGTTAGTACCAAAATCGTGATAAGAATCACACTTAAAATAATTTTTCGCATAGTTAATTGGTTTTAAATTTTTTATAAAAATATAAAATCAACTTAAACCCCTGTAAAAAATAGTGTTATGTGGTTTATTTTTATTAATTTTTTATTTTAGACCCTGTTATTTTATGGGTATGTGTTTAAAATATGTCTTAAAATCAGGTTTTGGTAATGAGGTTTTAGCAGAAATCTTTTTTTTAATGAAAAATCGGCTGCAAAATGTAAGTTTTGGTTTGTTTATGTTTAAGGAAGTTGCTATAGAATAGGATTTTAGAGTTTTTTTTGTCTCTGTAATTTCTTATCGATTTAAATTCAGTGGGTTACGTTTTTGAAAGTGTTTTTATTCAAATTTGTTTTTGTTAGGTTGCAAAATATAAGGCTTCGTTTTGTAAGTTTGTAATTTAAAACAATTCTAAATAATGAAAATATTTTTACTTTTATCCGCCATTTTTACGATAAGCTTCACTGCAAGTGCGCAAAAATCTATTATTACAGGAAGAATAAATGACAATCAGGGCATACCTATTTCCTTTGCTTCAATAAGTATTTCAGAACTTAAAGTTGGAGAAGTTGCAGATCAGCAAGGTGTTTATGCTCTCAGTGTTATTTCGGGAAGGTATACTGTTAAAGTTTCGGCAGTAGGATATAAAACAACAGAACAAGACATTGTATTGATAGCGGGGGAGACTCTTCATACCGATTTTACTTTGGTACAAGATTCAGATTTAGATGAGGTTGTAGTCTCGGCCAGCCGTAAGAAAGAAACGCTGGATGAGGTTCCTTCTTCCATCAATATTATAGGTCTTAAAAGTCTTTCGGTACAAAAAACAATTAGTAACAATTTAAGCGAGATCCTGGCAAACACGGTTCCCGGACTTGGATTTAATACCAACAGAACCAGTAACCTTGGACAAACATTGCGTGGGCGTGGAATTTTGGTAATGATCGACGGTGTACCGCAATCGACTCCATTACGTAATGGTATGCGTGATATTCGAAGTATAGATCCGCTTGCTATCGAAAGAGTGGAGGTTATAAAAGGGGCAACGGCCATTTATGGTAATGGCGCCGATGGAGGGCTTATTAATTATATTACTAAGAAACCAAATGTTAGTAAAGCGATAAGCGGTCAGACTTCAATTGGTAGTACAGGTTTTTTATCTAAACCAGATCAGACATTTGGAGGATACATTGGACAGCAATTTACGGGTAAAATTAAGAAGTTTGATTATGTAGTTTCAGGACGTTTTGAGAATACTGGTGTTTCGAGAGATGCCAAAGGCCGCGTCCTTTCTCCCGAATATGGATTGAATGAATTGGATATGTGGAACGTTTTTGCAAAAGTTGGTTATGGTATCAATATTAACAATCGTGTTGAAGTAATGTATAATTATTTTACAAGTAAGCAAAATACAGATTATGTTGCTCAGGCCGGGCAATACGGAAATGCTAATTTGCCAACAATAGGAGTTCCAGGAGATCGTCCGGGTCTGGCAGAGGGAACACCATACAATCACAATCTGTACATTCATTACAATAGTGAGAGAATTATTGGTGAAACAGATTTGGATGTAACTTTATACCTGCAGCATTTTTATACCTTATTATCATCCAGCAATTTTTTTGAAGGAAACGGACAACCCGGAAACCTGAGTAAAAAGAAAGGCTTGCGTATTAATTTGAACACTCCTTTTGTTGTTTCGGATAATTGGAATGGTAATTTTGTATATGGTCTGGATGTTCTTTCAGATGTTACTTCTACGATACTTACTGATGGGCGTGTCTCGGTTCCGGAAATGGATATGCGTAATCTTGCTCCATACCTGCAGGTGAAATCAGTTTTTATGCAAAATCTGATTTTTAAAGCAGGTGCACGTTTTGAGAATATTAATGTCGATGTTCCTACATATACCACTTTGGCTACCCGCAATTATGTTACCGGAGGTTATTCGGGTGGAGGAATTGTTGTAAAAGGAGATGCGATTAATTACAATGCTTTGATTTTTAATGCAGGTTTACGTTACAATAAGCTATCTTATTTTAAGCCTTTTGTTAGTTTTTCACAAAGTTACAGTCTTGGAGATTTAGGACTGGTATTGCGCTCTGCCAAAGAAAATACGGTTAAAGAACTTACAACTAAAGCGATAATAGCCAATAATTATGAGGTAGGTTTTAGCAGTACATTTGGAAAACTGAATATTGAAGCTGCTACATATGTTAGTACTTCTAAACTTGGGGCTTCTTATGTATTTGTGGATGGAAAAGCTCAAATAGCCAGATCTCCGGAGACTATTTATGGGTTTGAATTGGCTGCAGATTATGCCGTATTAGATAATTTAAGCCTGGGGGGATCTTATTCGTATACCGAAGGCAAAAGAGAAATCAACGGCAAGAAAGTTTATCTAGGTGGCGACCGAATTGGTCCTCCAAAAACTACAGCTTATGTTTCTTATAGTCCTTTATCCGATTGGACATTGCGATTGCAAATGCTTAGTGCAGGTAACCGCAAGCGTTTTGATCCTGTAAATGGTAAGTACAGCTACGGAACAGGACCAATGGATTCCTTTACGACTTTTAGTTTCTTTAGTAATTATAATTTGGATAAAAACAGTAGTATACAACTAGGGTTAGAGAATGTTTTCAATAAAGATTATTTTACAGTTCCTTCACAATGGATGGCTGATAATTTGAGTTATGTAAAAGGTAATGGTGCCAGATTCACCTTAAGCTATCTTTACAAGTTTTAGAGATGGCACTCATTTAAAAAGAAGCCCGAACCATTAAAGTTCGGGCTTCTTTTTTGTTTCAAATAAAAAAGGCATCAGATGAATTTTCAAATGATGCCTTTTGTTTTAAAAAACTATTGCTTATTTCTGATTGAATTTTGCTTTGAATTTATCATTCAGTTTCGTCTGGAAAGTTTCTAAATTAATTTTTCTTCCCTGAATGAAAGCAGTCGTTAATTTATTGGTTCTCATGTCCAGTGCATCACCTTCAGAGATAAATAAAGTAGCATCTTTACCCGTTTCCAATGTACCGCAAGTAGCATCAATACCTAATAATTTTGCCGTATTTGAAGTGATAAGCTGTAATGCTTTTTCTTTATCTAAGCCAAATGCAGCACAGGTTCCGGCTAAGAATGGCAGGTTACGTACACTCATACGCTCGTGATCTCCACTGTTTTCAAGCCCAACTACGATACCTTTATCGGTAAGTATTTTGGCCATTTTGTAAGGAAGATTTACATCTTCGTCATCACTTGAAGGCATGTCGTGAACGCGTCTTAAGAATACACCAACATTGTATTTTTGTAATACGTCGGCAGCTTTATAAGCTTCAAATCCTCCCACGATAACTATTTTCTTGATCTGATTGTTTACCGCTAACTGAATGGCATCAACGATTTGTTTTTCTTCATCCGCGTGTACGTAAAGCGTCTGAGTTCCGTCAAAAAGACCTTTTGTAGCTTCAAAAATGATGTTTCTTTCTTTTGAAGCAGCCTGATTGTAAGCTTTCGCATTCCCCCAGAAAGCAGCAATTTCTTCCACTTGTTTTGGATAATCTTTGTTAGCTTCAATAATTCCCGGCTCAAACCATGATCCTGATCTTCTGAAATTAGAAGGAAAGTCAAGATGAATTCCGTCATTCTCTTTTATAATCGCATCTTTCCAGCTCCAGGCATCTAACTGTACAACAGAAGAGGTTCCTGAAATTCGGCCTCCACGAGGGGTTATCTGCGCCATCAAAATACCATTTAGACGAACCGTTTCTACTACTTTTGATTCAGAATTGTAGGCAATAATACTTCTTACATTAGGATTAAAAGTTCCAATTTCTTCCTGATCGTCTGATGATTTTACGGCATCAATTTCTACAAGACCTAATGTGGCATTGGCAACGATAAATCCCGGGTAAACATGTTTTCCGCTGGCATCAATAGTGGTATCGTATGCATCGGCGGCAAGTCTTATCGTTGTTGCATCGGCTACCAGCGTTATTTTTCCGTCTTTAAATCCAACCGCACTGTTTGGAATAACGGTTCCGTTACCTAAATGGGCAGTGGCGTTTAATATCAAAACCGATTTGGTTTGTTGAGGGGCAGGTATTTGCTGTGCTTTTATTTGTAGCGAGGCACAAAAGGCGAGCAAAGTTATATATATGTTTTTATTAATCATGTTAGCTGTTTTTATCTTTATGAATTTTATAAAGCCGTTATTATTGTTCTAAAGTATCACAGTGATATTCTTTCTTCTCTTTTTTGGTTGGCTGTTGCGTGCTCATACCTTTGTTTTTTTCCTGCAACATTTGTCCAATAAGTAAACTTCTTTCTTTTGAAATAGCCAATTGTTTTTCGGCATCTTTTTCAACATCAAAATACACTACACCTTCAATCATTGTTTTTTCAACTTTAGCATAGATAGACAGTGGGTTTTCGCTCCACAATACAACATCGGCATCTTTACCCACTTTTACACTTCCTACTTTATCGTCGATATGTAATAATTTAGCTGGGTTCAGTGTTACAAATTTCCAGGCTTCCTCTTCAGAGATATTTCCGTATTTCACTGCTTTTGCAGCTTCCTGGTTCAATCTTCTTGACATTTCGGCATCATCTGAGTTGTAAGCTACAACCAATCCTTCATTGTGCATAATTGGTCCGTTGAACGGAATTGCATCGTTTACTTCAAATTTGTAAGCCCACCAGTCAGAGAATGTAGAAGCTCCAACACCATGTTGTTTCATTTTGTCGGCAACTTTATAACCTTCAAGGATGTGCGTAAAAGTGTTTACTTTGAAATTGAATTTCTCGGTAACATTCATCAGCATTAAGATCTCAGATTCTACATAAGAGTGGCAGGTAATAAAACGTTCTTTGTTAAGAATCTCAGCTATCGTCTGCATTTCTAAATCAACTCTTGGTGCTTTTCCTTTTTTAGAACCGGCGTTGAATTTTTTCCAGCTTTCATCGTATTCTTTTGCGCGTTGGAAATAGTCGATAAAAACTTGTTCAACTCCCATTCTGGTTTGTGGAAAACGAGTTGGGTTATCAATTCCCCAATTGGCTTGTTTTACATTTTCTCCTAAAGCAAATTTGATAAACTTTGGTTGGTTTTTGTATAACATTTCATCCGGTGCAGCACCCCATTTCCATTTTACAATTGCAGAACGCCCTCCGATAGGATTTGCAGATCCGTGTAATAATTGTGAAGTGGTTACACCTCCTGCCAGGTCTCTGTAGATATTAATGTCTTCAGAGTTTACAACATCCTGAATCGTAACTTCGGCAGTAGAGTTGTGCCCCATTTCGTTTACACCTTTTGAAATAGCGATGTGCGAATGCTCGTCGATAATTCCGCTGGTGATGTGTTTTCCTTTTGCATCAATAACCGTAGCAGAAGCATCTGAAAGGTTTTTGCCTACAGCAGCAATTTTTCCGTTTTTAATTAAAACGTCCGTTTCGGTTAGGATACCTTCTTTTTCGTTAGTCCAAACTGTAGCATTTTTGAATAATAAAGTTTGGGCAGTTAATTTTTTGGAGTCTCCAAAAGCAATATTTGGGTAAGTTGTCGGGATAATCGGATTTAGTTTTTCAACTTTAGTAGAGTCTTTAACTGCTACAAACGGACTTGTTCTTGTAGCGCTCCAAAACAATTCAGTTCCGTTGGCCAAAACCGCTTTTCCGGATAAATTTTCCGGTTTTTCTATTAATCCGGTTAAACGTGTAAAGTTTGATCTGATTGAATCTGTAGGTTTAATCAAAAGTGTGATCCAGTTTTTAGAAACAGCAAAAGTGCTGCTTACTTTTTTGGTATCTGCAGTTGTAATTTCAGATTTTGGAGCATCAGCTGTTCCTTCGATTTTCCATTTGTAAGTGTCTTTTCCAACGGTTAAGTCGTAGTTACCACGAATATCTTTTGCGTTAACGTCATTCACTACATATTTAGTTCCCTGTACCCAGTTTTCGTATAAAACAGTTTTTTCGTCAAAGATCTCACCTGAAGTAATGATGAAATTGGCAAAAGCACCTGTTTTTAAACTTCCCACTTCATTGCTTTTTCCAAGTAAAGCAGCAGGAACTGTAGTTAAAGCTTCTAAAGCTTTTGTTTTATCAAACCCGTACTTAATAGCTTTTAATAAATTAGGTTTAAAATCCTCGGTCTTTTTTAATTTGTCTGTGGTTAAGGCAAAAACAACTCCGTTGTCTGAAAGTACTTTTAAGTTAGTTGGTGCCTGATTCCAGAAACGCATATCAGCCAGTTCGATCTGATTGGACAAATACGGATTAGAAACATCATACGCCTCAGGGAAACTGATTGGAATGATGTATTTTGCATTGGTAGCTTTAATTTCCTCGATTCTTTCAAACTCATTTCCACTACCTTTCAATATATAATTTAGTCCAAATTCTTTAGCAATTTTTGCTGCTCTTAAGCTGTTTAACTTGTCTTCTGTAGCAAAAATCTGAACTAGCTTTTCATTGTCAGCTAATGCCTCTAATGATAAATCTTTTGTTTCTGAATTTCCTTTTTTGTACCAGTCTAAGTCCAGATACATCTGACGTAATAAGGCGGTCATCCCCATCAATGAGCTTGGATAAGCCTGATTGGTTAAGGCACTTCTTGTAAAAGCAAAATGGTTGGTTACTTTATTGGCAATAATTTGTTTGCTGTTTTCGGTATTGTTTAGGGCTACCAGAATTCCGGTTCCCTGAGCAACTCCGTCGGCAATATGCGTTCCAACTACTCCAAAACCGGCTTTTAGTAATTCTTCCGCTTTAGGCTGATCGTATTTAAAAGTTTCATAAGTATTTACTTCAGGACGAACACTTTCGTTCCAGTAGTAACCTACTTTTTTAGTATCGTATAAAGGGCTGCGATCACGTCCACGTCCGGCAGGGGCTTTAGGTTTTTCAACCCCGAAACTGGTGTAGATATCAATAAACGAAGGATAAATAGTTTTTCCGGCAAGATCAATCGCAATGCTGTTTTTAGGAACGGTGATGTTGTTTCCAACAGCAACCACTTTTCCATCTTGAATCAGTAAAGTTCCTTTTTCGATTTTTTGTGTTGGAGTAACATAAATCGTGGCATTGGTAAAAACCGTGTAATTGTTGTTTTTGTTGTGGACACTTTCATTTACAGGAAAGTAATCTTGAGCATACGTTTTTGTTAAAAAAACACTCAAAAATAGTAGTAGTAGTTTTCTTTTCATGGATAATTAATAAAATTTTTAATAAAAATAGCAAATATTAATATTTAAGCAAGTTTTAATTAAAATTAATTTTTTACATTATACGGAAAGTACCAAAAACGATTTAGTACTTTCCGTATTTTTGATGTTTTATATTGTTTTTGGGAGTGCAGTTATTAAGAATGTCTTTTTATTTTAGGATTTTCTCATAGCGGTTTTTTAAGCCGTCCAGATAAGGAGCTTTGATTTCTGTTGCAATTTCTACTGCTTTTTTTAAGACTGCCGTCGCACGATCTTTTTTCCCATTTTGTTCCAAAAGATCACCATATTTTAAAAATGCCATCGGAGATTTTGGATACAATTCGGTATTGCTTTTTAAAATGGACTCTGCAATAAATGGTTTTGTCTTCATGTAATCAGACGATAGCGTGGCAATGTCTTCTTCGGAAAACAAATCAGATTCGGTTAGTTTTTTAACAACCGTTGCGATTTGCTGGTCCATCTTAGCCGAATCAGTTTCGTTAAGAGGTTTCGTTTGCTGATCGATAACGGATTGTAATTCCAGATATAGTTTTTTTGATTCAGCTGCTATTTTGTTTCGATAGCCTTCGGCTGCTTTTGCGGCCAATTCTATCGTTTTGTTGTATGCGGAATCTTTGGTGGTTTTATATTCCGGAATTACACCAATACCTTCCCAGTTTGTTTTGGTAATTGGATTTATGGCCGTTCCGGTAGGAATAAATATTTCCAGGAGAGGGTTCACTTCAAGAATTTCACCCGGATTGGCACCGCCACCGGTTACTTCACCAACTAAGGTTGCTCTTTTTTGTGTTTGCATGTTATAACTGAATTCTTCTGCTCCCGAAAAACTTCTGGCTCCGGTGATAATCAACAAAGGAACATCGATTCGCTTTTTGCCGTTTACTTCGATGACCTTAAATTCTTCTGTAAAGTTGTCTTTCCTAAAGTATAAAGTATTTAACAATATGGGGTCTTTAAAGAAATAACTACATAGGTATTGAACGGTTTTTGGGCTTCCACCACCGTTGGTTCTTAGATCGACAACAATGGCATCTGTTTTAGCCAACAGCAGCATATAAGAATCGATAGTTTGTTGGGTCTCGTGTATGAAATAGTTAAACTTCAGATATCCAATATTGCCGTCAAGTATT
This sequence comes from Flavobacterium sp. N502536, assembly GCF_025947345.1. Classification (NCBI taxonomy): domain Bacteria; kingdom Pseudomonadati; phylum Bacteroidota; class Flavobacteriia; order Flavobacteriales; family Flavobacteriaceae; genus Flavobacterium; species Flavobacterium sp. N502536. The sequence continues at coordinate 3,185,520 of NZ_CP110011.1, forward strand.
TTAACTTCTCTAAAACCATTGGCGAGTTTTCGATCGTCGGTTAAATTGTGAAGATAAACTTCGTACGAATCTTTAGTCGCAATTGATTTGTCTTTTTCAGGAACAAATTTGGGTCTGATTCTAAGATGTTTGTCATCGTTGATAAACCGGACTTCTTTTGTTAAGGCTACAGCAAAGGAATCCAGCAAATCGTATTTTTTGAATTTATTTTCTTTATACGCCTTTTTTAAATGAGCACCCATCAGTTTTCCCTTTTCAGGAAATATGTATTCCTTTTGTATCAGGGAATCTATTTTTAAGATAGTTTCCTTTTTAAATTTTTCGGTTATTTTCTTTTGCTGACTGTTTACACCCGATAGCGTAAGGCAAGACAGAAGGAGGAAAAGAACAGGTTTGTTGCTAAAAATAAAAATCTTGTGTCGAAAAGGTTTGAGGAGGTGCTTCATGTTGCTTTTGGATTTTTATATTATAACGCTAATTTAGAGTTTTATGATAAATTTTGAGAAAAATATTTGATAATGAATGATTTAGGGGATGGATTGATTGTTAAAATAATTTAATGTGGGTCTGAATTATTTAATTGTAATAATAAACCTACTTTTAAATATTTTTCATTAGATTTAGAAACATTTAATGAATAGGATTTATGCTGGTAAAAGTTTACGGAAGTGCCGTTTTTGGAGTAGAAGCAACGACAATTACGGTAGAGGTACATATGGATAAAGGGATTGGTTATCATTTAGTTGGATTGCCGGATAATGCCATAAAGGAGAGCTGTTATCGGATTGCTGCGGCGCTTAAGAACAACGGATTGAATTTTCCCGGAAAAAAAATAACCATAAATATGGCTCCGGCCGACCTGCGTAAAGAAGGTTCTGCCTATGATTTAACTTTGGCGATGGGGATTCTGGTGGCTTCCGATCAACTAAAAGCACCCGAGATTGATAGATACATTATTATGGGAGAACTATCTTTGGACGGTAGTTTGCAGCCTATCCGGGGAGCACTGCCTATCGCGATAAAAGCGAAAGAGGAAGGCTATAAAGGTTTTTTTCTGCCGATTCAAAATGCAAAAGAAGCCGCTATAGTGACTGGCTTGGAGATTTATGGTGTTGAAAAACTGCAGGATGTTATTCACTTTTTTAATGGAAAAGGAACGCTTGAGCCGACCATTATCGACACTCGTGCCGAATTTTATAAAAACCTGGATTTCCCCGAATTTGATTTTTCAGATGTACGCGGGCAGGAAAGTATAAAACGCTGTATGGAAATTGCGGCGGCCGGCGGTCATAATATTATTTTAATTGGTCCGCCCGGAGCCGGAAAAACAATGCTGGCCAAGCGAGTGCCTAGTATTTTACCTCCTATGACTTTGCGTGAAGCCCTTGAAACAACAAAAATTCACAGCGTTGCAGGAAAGTTAAAAGAAGTGGGGTTAATGAATCAACGGCCGTTTAGAAGCCCGCATCACACTATTTCAAACGTTGCCCTTGTGGGTGGAGGAAGTTACCCACAGCCCGGAGAAATTTCGATGGCTCACAATGGCGTTTTGTTTTTAGACGAATTACCGGAATTCAAGCGTGATGTTTTAGAGGTAATGCGCCAGCCGCTTGAAGATCGGGAAGTTACTATTTCGCGTGCTAAATTTACAGTAACGTATCCCTCTTCGTTTATGCTTGTGGCCAGTATGAATCCCAGTCCCAGTGGTTTTTTCAATGATCCTGCGATGCCCAATACTTCTTCGCCGCATGAGATGCAGCGCTATTTGAGTAAGATATCGGGGCCATTACTGGATAGAATCGACATTCATATTGAAGTCACACCGGTTCCTTTTGAAAAACTGGCCGATGATCAAAAAGCCGAAAGCAGTGCCGAAATTCGCAAACGGGTCACTGCTGCGCGAGAAATTCAAAGTATACGTTTTGAAACAATCGAAAACGTACATTACAATGCACAAATGAGCAGTAAACTTATTCGGGAATTTTGTGTATTGGATGATGAGTCAAAAGAGTTATTGAGAACGGCCATGGAGCGATTGAATCTGTCAGCAAGAGCCTATGACAGAATCTTGAAGGTCGCGCGAACGATAGCCGATTTACAAGGAGTGCCCCATGTAATCTCACAGCATATTGCCGAAGCGATTCAGTACCGAAGCTTGGACCGCGAGGGCTGGCTGGGGTAGAGATTTTAGATTTTACTGTTTTGGAGCGAAAATTTAACTTAATTCTATAAAATTCTCAATATGAATTTCATCTAAAAAAAGGATATCATGCGAAACCACAATTAAAGTCCCCTTGTACTCGTTTACAGCTGCGGTCAGAATTTCGATATTTTGAATATCAAGATTGTTTGTTGGTTCATCCAGAATGATCATATCCGGAGCTTCACTATTGAGGGTTAAACAGTAAAGCATCAGTCGCATTTTTTCACCTCCGCTTAAAGCAAAACAGGGTTTGTTCCAATCATTTTGTGAAAACAGAAACTTATCAAGTTTCATTTTCAGATCATGTTCTTGTAAACCGGAAGTATTAAATTTCTGTGCTTGTTCATAAACTGAAATTTGATTTTCAATAAGTGAATAATCCTGATCAATGTAAATTGATTTAGAATTGGCTTTGTAAACATTTCCTGTTTTGGGTTGCAATTGGCCCGTGATTATTTTTATCAATGTCGTTTTTCCGGAGCCGTTTGCACCTTTGAGGGCGATACGCTGCCCGCTTAGAATTTGAAAATGAAGCTTATTTTTCCACAACAACTGATCGTTATAACTATGATTAATTGCTGATGCTTTGAAAAGTATTTTTCCTTTATGAAGGTTTGTTTTATCAAAACCAAATTTCATTTGATCAATATCAGGTAATGTTGACCGCAATTTTTGCAGGTCCTTAGCAATAGTTCCAATTTTTTCGGCATGAACACCTTTTGTTTTGGCCGTACTGTTTTCGGCATTGTTTCGCAAAGTGTTCATCATAATTCTTGAAACTCCGGCTTTCTTCTGCTTCTTTTCACCACGGGAGTCCAGTTTGTTTTGACGTTCCAGAGTTTCATGTTCTTTTTCTTTTGCTTTGCGTAACGCTTTTTCTTTACTTTGAATATCCTGACTCAAAGCCTTATTTTCGATCTGTTTTTGTTCAGTATAAAAATCATAATTACCACCGTAAACTGTTATTCCCTGTCCTGATAATTCATAAACAACCTGCAGTAAATTCAATAATTTTCGATCGTGACTTACTACAATCAAAGTTGAAGCGCTCTTTTTTATAAATTCATATAATAATTCTCTTCCCGAAATGTCCAAATGATTACTTGGTTCATCGAGTAAAACCAGTTTTGGTTCATGAATCGAAATTCCGGCCAGGAAAACTTTTGTTTTTTGTCCGCCGCTCAGCGTTCCGAGTTTTTGGTTCCGGTCTAAATCCTGCAACTGCCAGTATTGTAAGGCTTCATTGCAACGCTCTTCAATTGTCCAGTCGTCGTTTAAAATAGTAAGGTTTTCTTCAGAAACGACTCCGTTAAGAATTTCGTGCAAAGCATTCAGTTTGTCTTCAACCTGAAGCGCCTGAGCAATCGTAAGCTGATTAAACTGCCCGAAAATTTGAGGCAGATAATAGGGTTTGGAATCTGTTTTTAATAAACCGTCGACAGGTTCTGATTCGCCTGCAATAATTTTTAATAAGGTTGATTTTCCAACACCGTTATTGCCAATTAAAGCAATTTTTTGGTGAGGGTTAACTGTAAAAGTAATTTTATCAAACAACAAATTCTTGTTTGAATGTAAGTAGGAGATATGCTGTAAAATAACCATAATTTCTTTCTTTAGGGAATAAACAAATGTGCAAGCCATTTTAATAGCTTACCTTAAAATTGTCCGAAAGAAATTTTTATTCACATAGAGATGGTACGGTTTATTTATTGCTGCAAAGATACAAAAAATAGTTTTTAAGATTTGAGTTTCACCTTATTCAAATTTTAAACTGGCATTTTTAGACATTAAATAGGAGGTGAGCTTTTTAATTTTTCCTTTTTCCATTTCAAAAACGTCACAGAAAACAGCATCCAGTTTATTGCCATTTTTCATGTTTCCCTGAACCGCACCTTCAGCAATAACGATATCATTTTCTTCAATCAGTTTTAGGATCTGAATGGTGGGACTGCCTGTGAAATTGTCGTTTTCGATTTCTTTGTCAAAAGCTTCTTTACCAACATGCTGATAAACTCCGGGCATTTCCCAAATCACATCATCAGTAAGACAATCTAAAATTCGCTTATGATCGCTTACCCTAAAAGCTTCCATGTATTCGGTTACGGTTTGTTTATTTGCTGTCATGTTTTAAGGATTACGATGTTAAAACTGATTTTTGAACAACTATTTTAGGTGCAGTATAAAATTACTGTTTTTTAGAAACATTCCAAAAACTGATTTTTCTTCTTGTCCTAAAACCTAGTTTTTCATACAGGCTAATGGCTCCAATATTACTTTCAACCACATGTAAAAAAGGAGTTTTATTTTCGTCTAAAATCCTATTGACAACAGCTGTAATCAATTGTTTGGCATAACCTTTTCCGGTGTGATCGGGATGAGTGATAATAGCGCTCACTTCTGTGAAATCGTTCATTTTCATACGTTCGCCAGTAACTGCGACCAATTGGGATTCTTTAAATATTCCGTAATAATTGCCTAATAAAGGAGTTTTGGGTTTAAAATACCCCGGCTGAACCAAATTAACCAATTGTAATAATTCGGCATTATGATTTTCGGTAAGTCTGGCAATTTCAGTATCTACTGTAAGCTGAATTTTGTCGGAAACAACCATTTGCAGGCAAATCAGTTCTTTGACTATTTTTAAAGAATCGGCGATTTCAGGTTTTTCACCCACTATAAAAAAAGAATCCGATATAGATGCATATTGCTTTGCGGCTTTTAAAGTGCTTTCCGGTTTTATAAAACCTCCAAACGGGCAATAGTCCGGATTGTAAAATTTAGTACCGTCATAATCAAGAGCAAATGCGGAATGACTTTCGGATAAGGAATGCCAAACCGGATTGTCTAATTTATTCTCGTCTGTATTTTTCATTAGTTTAGAAAATAATTTTCCAGAGCACACTATATTCGGTTTTTATTCTTTCTCTTTTATCGGATAGAAAAAACGAAACGAATTCGAAGCTGCGGGATGTAAAATAGTAGCATGATTTTCAAGTGGGAGATAGTCAAAATAGACTTGTATGTTTTTGCTTTTTGAGGCTTTAATTTTTTCAGCCAGTAAATTGGCATCGACTTCCATTACTCTTGGAATTTCGGTTGGAGTAAGCCCCTCTTTACCAACTGCAAGGTAAATTTGGGTTTGCTGATTAAAATTTTCCTGAAAAAGAGCACTATCCTGATTTAGAATCGATGCATTATTCCACCAAATACTTGGACTCACGATAACGTACTTATTAAAAAGTGTTGGTTTCTTTAATAAAATTTCAGCAGCGAGTAAGCCTCCCAATGATTGCCCCATGATGGTTTTTGAATCATTGGCCTTGTAGTTTTTTTCAATAAAAGGTTGCAACTCTTTTTCGATAAAAGCAATGAATTTATCAGAATGACCGGATGAGGGAAACCTTTTTTGATCTTTTTCAATAGTTGTCGGAAAGGTAAAGTCTCTTCTTCTGTCGACAGTTGCAATTCCCACAACAATTGATTTAGGCACCTGATTGATCCATTCAAAACTATTAAATTGTACCAGACCGGCGATATGAATAAAATCTTCATCAGCTGAACCGTCTAACAAATAAATTACCGGATATTTTGTTGCATCCTCTGCTTTGTACCCTTCCGGGAGATAAATATTCAGAATCCTTTTTTCGCCCAGTTCCTTCGATTGAATTTCATCGATAACTCCCAATACAAATGGTTTTCTGGTTTCTGTTGTTTTGGCTTTATTGGTTTGGCCAAACATAAAAGTTGTAGAGAGAAATAAAAGGGCAAGGGTAAAAAATTTGTTCATTATGGTGTTATTTAATAGTAATAGGGTAAAATGTCACAGCGTGAAACAGGAAAGTTATGTAGAACGAAAATACAAATTTATAGCATGCTAAAATCTTAATAAAAGGGAAAACATTGTTAAAAAACGACTATAAAATAAATCCCTTTCATCAAGCAATGAAAGGGATTTATTAAACGTTTAATGCTAGTGAAATCTTTTAGAAAAAGGAATAACCTAGTATGATAGATGTCGTTGAAAATGAGGAGCTCCAGGTTTGATAATTGCTTAAAATCTTTCTGCTAGCCAAATATCTAAACTCTATACTGTATCTGTCACGAAATTTTCCACCAATTCCAAATACTAAGGTGTTACGGGAACTAACATCTAATTTATTTACTAACGAACCGTCTTTTCTGGTGAGTTCTATTTTCGAGTTCAAATCAAAATCAAATAACAAAGAAGCATTTACAAATATGTTGGAATTATTATTAAGGAAAAAGTAATGTCTAATTCCTATTGGCAGTTCTATTGATTTATAATCTACTTTTGCGTTTACTTCACCACCTGACAAATTGGAGGTTTGTTTTGATTTTTCCCCACTATAATATTGATGAGTTGGCTCTGCGATTATTGTCCATTTATTTTTATTAAAAGGGAGAATAAATTCTGCTTCAAGACCCAGACTAAGATTTGTTTTAGAATCAAACTTAAAGTCAAAATGATCGCTTATTGATAAAGAACTATTATTTAGTCTTGGTCTTAAGGTTAAATTAAAGACATCTTTCTTTTCTTTAGGCTCAAAAGTGGCAAAATTAGTATCACTGCATTTGTTGTACTTGATGAAAAATTTTAGCAGTTTAGTGGAGTTGTAGTCTAAAAATTCATATTCTTTTTGAAGGATATTTTCGCATTTCATGTCAATAAATAACTGCTCTCTAAAGTAGTTGTTTTTGGCAATTGAATAATTTTCGCTTAGATATGTTTTGTAAATCAACTGTTTTATCTCGGTATTGTCCATTTTGTAGAAGAAACGTCTTAAGTTTCCGTCGTTATATGAATAGAGAGATGCTTTTCCTTCAACAAGTACTTTCAGGAAGAGCGTTTCTTCTTTAAGATCAGGATTTTTATCCGTACTCATACTTTCTATGTTTTTTGAGGAGCGGTCTATTTTAACTAAAGATCTGATGTATTTACTTTGTCCGGTGATTGCAAATTCTTTTACAGTTTTTATATCCGCAGTAATGATATTCGTATTGTCAGGGAGTTGGTATCTGAAGCTGGTAGGAGTATTTTTCCAGTCTTGATTTTCGATTTGACACTCTATTTTTTGATTATTTTGGTTAATAATGTAACCGTGTTCGAAAACTATTTGAGAATAACTGTTAATGCTTATTATAAGAGCTAATATAAGAAATAAGGCTTGTTTTTTCATTAAAATTAGGTTGTTGATTATTATTGGTTTTAGTTAGTGAATGTTAGTTAGATAAATGTTTGAATAAAAAAATAGCAGCATTATTTTTTGAGTGTAAATGTAATGTGCGAAATCGGCAATACATTACGTAAAGCCGTAAAGCTCCCGATTTGTTAGTAGGGAAATTTAGTAGTGGTATTTGTCCTGTCGTTTGTAAATGTATACGTTAGGATAAATGAAGCAGTTTTTTTAGCAGATTTTTGTCTTTATCAACAATTACTTCACTTCCGTTCCTTCAAACTTAATTCTTTTATCATTTACGTGAACCAATTCGTCAAGTTCGTAGATGTTTTTATAGCCGTACCCATAAAGGTTAATATGTGTAGGAATGTTCAGCGCCAGCATAACAGGCTTTCTGTTGGCTAAAATCTGAGATTCAGGGGCACTTTTAGGCATAGCCATTTTTGAGGCAAAATCTATCGGGTCACCATTAAAATTGTTGTTGCAGTAAATCAATATTCTGGTGTTGGGATCGGGAATTAACTGATGCAGGTTTTCCTGTGTAAAGTCGGTGAAATCAATATGGATAGCCCCTTTTAAGTGTTTTCGGTTGTAACGAAAATCAGAGCGTGTGTCCAGAATAATGGTATTGTCTTCGCGGCTCATTTTAAGAAAGCGATCAAGACTCACCAGATGTTTTGCTCTTGCCTTTTCGACTTCGGTAACCAGATTTTTAAAATCATCGTAATCAACTAATGCTTTGGGATAAGGTTGCTGCTCTGTCATTGCGGTAGGAGTTTTGGCTGTCTGCGTTTGAGCGACACAGCCTGTGAAACAAAATGATACTAAAAACAGGATTGTTACTTTTTTCATTTGATATCAAATTTATACTTTATTGTAAGTACTACTTAGGGCAAGCACTATATATAGCTGAACATTAGATTTCAGGTATTTCTGCGGCAAATGAATTCATTTGCCATCGGTTTAGCTTCTGAATTTATTTCTAACGATAATGTCTTTCAATCTGGCTTTCAGGTCTTCTCCGGTATCAAAAACCATTTGTTCGTTGTTAGGGAATGGGACTGCTCGTTTATTGAAATAGTTGATGTAACTGTCTTCACAGGCACTTCGGTCTCCCTTAAAAGTAGAGTAAACATTCTCAAAAATAAATTCGCTGCTCACAGGAAAGGACTGAACCAACTGATTTGTTCTTGCATCGACATAATCGACTTTAGCCGTAACCTGACAGGATTTAAATTGTCTGAATTCGTATACATTTGCACGAAGCGTTCTGTAATTGTCTACTTTTACTTCTTTGCCCAGACTGTCTTTAACCGGCCTTCCTCTGCTGTCCAGTAGTGTTTTTACACCGTCTTTGATCTGTCTTTCTTTGATGAACTCTTTTTCTTTGATTTGCTCAGGTGAAATATTAATCTGTACGAAGTTCACAATCAAACTATAATCATAAACGACTCCTTTTTGTCTAAAACTGTGATAAACCGTCCATTTATCATTTAGTCCGTAAGTTTTAATATCCAGCAAATCATCCTGAAGCTGTTTCGGAATGACCATATTGGTTTCATTTGTAGCATACACATCTACAAAATCAGTTCCTTTAAACTGTGCATCGTCCATCAGTTTTTTGGTGTTTTTGTAGTTTGGACTAATACTTTCCAGATAGAAAAAATCATCGTAGGCTTTTCTAAAATCCATTTTGTTTTTTGATTTTAAAAGGGCAGATGCATTTTCATACAAATACCTCGACAATGCAATTTTGCTGCTTATGATCTGATTCGTATAATTATCAAACTGAAATGTGGCACTTCTTCCTTGTTTCAACAGTTGCAGAGGCAATAACGGTCTGATTTTCTCCTGACGATTGTTCAACTGCATGTAGGTATTGTAAGTGCGTTCGGCATTTATCGGATTTGCTTCTTTTATCATTAACTCCAAATTACGCAAGTCTCTGTCTTTGGCTTTTGCGAAAGCTTCTTCCAGTAAATACACATAATCTTGTTTTCCTTTAGAATCTTTTTTGGTTTTTAAAGCTTCGACTGCACGATCTATCGCTCCATCATAATTTCCATCGCTAAGCATTGATTGAGTCGTTTTAACTCCACAAGACGACAGTGTTAAAAATAATATAGAAAACAGTATAGTGATTTTTTTCATGCTAAAGACAATTGATTTTAAAGAAGCAAAGATATCTGTTTTTTAGACAAATTAGAGGTTGTGATTTTAATTTAAGAAGCAGAAGTTTTAATTTTTATCATAACCTTCAGTCCCGCTGTATGCTAAATCTTTTTTGCCGAAACCTGGCAAAAAAGGATACCGCTTCCATCGGGGCTAGTTAATAGAGTTTAGTTTTCATAAAGAACAATCGATTGGAATTTTATGTTTTACTCCGGCCAGTACAGCACATTAAATTTATGACCATCCGGATCAGAGAATCCAAAGAAATAGCCTTTGGCATAATTTTGAGGTTCAGCAAAAATAACGCCTCCTGCATTTTTTACGTCAGATAACCATTGGTCTACTTCTTCTTTGCTTTCGGCTGAAAGCGAGAAAATAATTTCGTTTCCCAGTTTAAGGTCGGCCATTTCATCGTTGACGGCCCATTTAAAACGTTCTTTTATAAAAAAATGAATAATGAAATTGTCGTCACCAAAAATAAAACTTCGGAGTTCTTCATTTGTATTGTGACCGTTTGGTGTAAAACCTAAATCATTGTAGAATTTAGTTGTTCGGTCTAAATTTTCTACGCCTAAATTTGCCCATATTTTTTTAGTTTTCATAAGATGTTTTTTTAAAATATTAGATTTTAACTGCTAAAATTTTAGGATAATAAATTTATGAAATTTAAATTTAGGAATTGCAGAAATGTCCATATACTATTGCGCGTGTACAGATTCAGATGTTCAGCGAGAATGTTTAATGACTTTATTATGCATCGTTTTTAACGTAGACACAAACGCAGCAGTGCGTCTAATATATGGTTAGGGTCTCATTATTTTCTAATTTTCACCTGATATACAATTTCCCAAAAGAGGATTGACAAAATAGCATTGGTGAATATGGCTGTTTTAACTAAATAAGGATCGTATTTGGAAAGCAGATGTAAGTTGGCAAACTGAACCGCTAAGTATAGCGACAATGCTGCAATTACTATAGAACAGACTACATTCAGCACAGGTTTCCATTTTAATCCCAAAAAGGAATAAATGATATTTAAAACGGCAAAACCACATCCGAGCGTGATATACGGATCTGTTTTTAATCGTTCTCCCAAAGAAAGTAAAAGTGAAGTTGAAGTAAGGTATAAAAAGAAAAGGATTGCGTAAAGCAGGATTCGTATTTGGATTTTCATTTTGATGTTTTTTAGATAAAACTGTAGAAAAGAAGTTTTATGAAATGTTGATTATGTTAGTACTGTCTTTATTAAAGAAAAGTAATTTTACAGGGTTGGATTTGTTTTCTATTTTAAATTATTCTTTTTTCCTCATATGCAACGCAATTCTGTTTCCTTCGCAGTCTTTAAATTCTGCAACCCAGCCAAATTCGCCATTTGAGGTTATTGGAAATAAGATTTCGGCACCATTTATTACAGCCAGATGCAGCGTTTCTTCAATATCTTCAGTATTAAAATACACAAGAGTTCCGTTTAAAGTTGGCTTGTATATTTCTCCTTGCGCCAAAGCTCCCGAAATACCAGTATTACCTTCGGTAAGCGGAAAAAAAGCCATTTCGTTATCATGAATACGCTCCCGCTCAAATTCAAAACTAAAAACGGCCGAGTAAAATTGTATGGCTCTTTCGATGTTGGCTACCGGAATTTCAAAATAAACAACGGGGTTTGACTTGTTTTTCATTTTGTAAGGTATTTTTTAGTGTAAGCGAAGTTAGAGAAAATTTTAGTTCAATTTGCCGGATTTTATTTTTTCAATTTGTCGTTTGTGACGAAGAATATGTACAATCGCATGTTCTGTAATTTGTTCAATGTCGTACAATTGTCCCCAACCTGTTTTTATTTTTAGTGAATCGTCAAATTGTTCTAGTTCATCGTCTTTAATTTCTTTGAAAATGTTTTCGGTAAAGAGGAAAACATTCGTCAAATCTGTCAGATATTCGGCAATGGTCAAATGAAAAATTTTGTCAGGTCGTTGAATAGTCGGTCCTTTCAGGTTATGGATACTGATGGCATAACTATAACCGGAACTTACAACATGCGACAGTATGGTTTGTATGGATTTACAATCTTCGTTTGTTGTTTCTTCGTCTATGATAATGGTCAAAGCATCGTCCGGAATACTTTTAATAACGTTGGTAAGATCTAAAATTGCCTGTTCGTAGATATCAAGCAATGCGCCAACCGCTCCTTGTCTGTTCATTTTCTTATTTGTTGATTATTTTTTTTGCAATTTCAGAAACTTCACCGCTTAACGCGAATATTTGGCTTATCGTTAGCATTGATCTGATTCGATGTCGTTGATTCCTTTAAACATTCCTGATAAATTTGTTCCCGCCATTTCTTGAAAAGATCAATTAGAACAAAAAATAATTCTTCTGATGGATTTTCAGGCTGTAGTTTTTTAAGCAAAGTTCCTATTCTAATATTATGTGATTTTCCGGAATGATTGATAACATAATCCTGTGTGGTTTCATCCTCTAAAAACATATCTGCGTAGTAATCCTTTAACAGCACAGAGTCAAGATTCAGGATTTCTAAAATTGTGTTTTTAATTTGGGATGGTATTTCGCATTCAAATTGTTTTTCATATCCTTCACGACCATCTAGAAAAAAAGATATCTCAACTTTACATTCAAAAATTATATCGATGTAAATTCCTAAACTTAATAATCTTGCAGAAAAACCATCAGAATGGTCATACGAAAGAATATAATCTTCATGTAATTTGAAGCTCCCTGTTGTGGAGTCTATTCTACGTATATTAATTACTTCGAAGTTCATTCTACAGGTTTTGAAAGTTCTTAGGGAAGATATTAAATTATTTGTATTTGAAGATAGGATTCTGTTTTATTTAAATTTAAAGCCCCAACTGTCTTCAACCTTGTCATTTTTCCTTACATTGAAATGACAAGATTGCGTTAAGTTTTGTTGAAACTTTAACCACAAAGTATGTCATTTCGACGTGAGGAGAAATCATCGCAAGAAACTCTACAAAGAATGAAAATTAAAAGCTGTCGAGAAACTAATTGTTGTGATTAAAATTAGTAAAAGGGGCTTTTCATAGAGATCTGGTTATGATGTAAATAGTATTAAGGAGTTTTGAATTGTAGATGTACTCTGTTTTTTTCTTATTGTAAAATCGCCTCGATCTTAGTTTCTGATTTTTCTTTGAGGACACTGTTAGGACGAAAATTCCAGATAATCAAGAATTTTCCTTTTGCCAGATATTCTTCCGGACGCTCATCAGTTGGCTGACCGTCTTTTCCCCAAAGCAAGCCTTGCAGAAATCGATCGCCTTTAAAGGTGTGCTCAAATTCAAAATACATTACAGATCCACGATCCGTTTTACTTTTAAAATTTTGAATCGCTTTACTTTTTAAGGTTCCAACAATGCTAGCATAGGTTTCAATATCATTATAAAAAGTACAGGCTTGGGGAGTGATACAAATATTGCCATCGTTTAAAGTGTAGCCTTTGGGAATTTCTTTGTTTTTTAATTTTAAATCGGCAATTGTCTGACCGAATAAAGTAGTAGTAAGTAATAAGAATAATGCCGACAGGGGAATCGTAATTTTCATGGTTTAGGGTTTTAATTTATCAAACTAAAATAGTTTTTTTATTTGAGTTATTTGAAATTCATTTTTCGTTATTAAACCCGACAGGTTTTTAAAACCTGTCGGGTTTGAATAAGATTTATTCAGATAAATTATTTTGATGGTTATGTACCCTATAACCAAACATTTTATGCGGAATTTGTATAATTTTGATTGGATTGTTAAATTAAAAAGACCGGAATTTTAAAATGGACATTGAAGTAATCTCAGCACAAAATTTAAAGCAGCTTGTCGAATTGGTTTTAGAGCTTTGGAACGACTGCTCGTTTGACGAAGAATTTGAAAGTTATAAATCGATCATAGATTCAGAAAATGAAATTTGTTATGTGGTTAGGGATCAGGAAGACTACATTGCGTTTGTACATTTAAGTACGCGAAATGATTATGTTGAAGGCGCTGAAGATTTACCAGTTGCTTATATGGAAGCTATTTATGTGAAGCCAGCGTATCAAAAACAAGGTATTGCCAGAAGGTTAACAAAAGTTGCTGAAGACTGGGCGAAACAAAAAGGATTTAAACAAATCGCGTCTGACACCGACTTGGGTAATTCAGCAAGCATTGATTTTCATCAAAAAGCTGGTTTTACCGAAGTTGAGCGAATAGTGTGCTTCATTAAAAATTTATAAGAATCAATTAAACCCGACAGGTTTTTAAAGGCTGTTGGATTTGTTGCGTAGTTTGGAAATAACAAGATTGAGTTTAGAAAAAAGAGAGAAAAAAAATCTGTCATAATCCGTGTTTTCGCAAAGCGAATCCGCGTCATCCGTGTGCTATATTGACGACTATCTTTGTCGATCAACTAGCGTGATTTACTTCGTCAGTCGCTATCGCTCGAGTTTCCTCTTTAGAGTTGACAATTAAACCCGACAGGTTTTTAAAACCTGTCGGGTTTGAATAACGTGAAAAAATTCAAAAAAAATCCCGCCTCAATTAAGAAACGGGATTAAAGTGATATTCTTTTTTTTTATTTTAAACTGTTGCAGCAACTTCTTGTGGCAACGGAATTTGATTTTTAAGTAAATCCTCGAATGTTTCGTGTTGACGAATTAAGATTCCTTTTCCGTTCATCCATAAAACTTCGGCTGGTTTGTATCTTGAATTATAGTTGGATGCCATAGAGAAACAATAAGCTCCGGCATTTCTGAATGCTAAAATATCACCTTCCGTAATTTCCGAGATTCTGCGGTTGTTGGCAAAAGTATCAGTTTCGCAAATGTATCCTACTACCGAGTAAAAACGCTCTTTTCCTTTTGGATTCGAGATGTTTTCGATATGGTGTGACGAACCGTAAAACATAGGACGAATTAAGTGGTTGAAACCACTGTCGACTCCGGCAAAAACTGTAGAAGTAGTTTGTTTTACTACATTTACTTTGGCTAAGAAGAAACCGGCTTCACTTACCAGGAATTTTCCAGGTTCGAAAATCAGCGTTAAATCTCTACCGTATTCAGCACAGAAAGAGTTGAATCTTTTTGATAATTTTTTGCCTAATTCTTCAATATCGGTTTCGATATCGTCTTTTTTGTAAGGCACTTTAAATCCGCTTCCAAAATCCAGGAACTCCAGGTCTTTGAAGTGTTTTGCGGTGTCAAACAAAATTTCAGCAGCATACAAGAATACTTCGATATCAAGGATATCCGATCCTGTGTGCATGTGAATTCCCACGATACTCATTTTTGTATTTTCTACAATTCGTAAAATATGAGGGATCTGATGTACCGAAATTCCGAATTTACTATCGATATGTCCTACAGAAATATTGGCATTTCCACCCGCCATTACGTGCGGATTGATACGAATACATACTGGAATTTGTGGATATTTTGTTCCGAATTGCTCCAGAATAGAAAGGTTATCGATATTGATCTGAACACCCATTGCAGCAACTTCTTCGATCTCTTCTAAAGAAACTCCGTTTGGTGTAAAGAAAATTTTGTCAGGATCATAGCCAGCATGAAGTCCTAATTGAACTTCCTGAATAGATACAGTGTCCAGGCCAGACCCCATGTTCTTTAATAACTGAAGAATAGCAACGTTAGACAATGCTTTCATGGCATAATTAACTCTTAAGTTTTCTACCTTAGAGAAAGCTTTAGTTAATCTGTTGTACTGAGATTGGATTTTTTCGGCATCATATACATATAATGGACTTCCAAATTGTTCTGCTAACTGCAGTAAATCTTTTGCTTGCATCTGTAAACTATTTTCAGCAAACTTATTACTCTTTTGGGGATTGACAAATTTTAAAATGAAAAATAACAAATTGTAACAAATTGTTATAAAAATAACAACGTGGAATTTGAAGTTTTTTTTAAAATGAATAATTTCTTATTTAGAACAAATTAAAATTATATTTGCAAAAAATTTCTATTTTTAAAGATTATTTATGAAAAAAATCACTACATTTTGCTTGATTATCCTTACAACTACGGTAGGATTTGCTCAGGAAAAATCAAAAGACAGTTTGCAGACCAATAATTTAGATGATATTATTGTAACAGCAAGTCGAAAAAAAGAGAGTATCAAAGAAGTTGTTTCTTCCATTACGATTGTTGGAGCGAAAAAGATCCAAAGTCAGACGATGGTGAATTCAAATATCAGCAATATTTTACAATATACAGTTCCGGGTTTAGCAACAGCAAGCAATCAGACTTCAAATTTTGGTCAGACTTTAAGAGGAAGACCGTTTTTGGTGATGATTGATGGAATACCACAATCTACACCTTTGAGAAATGGAGGTAGAGATCTTCAGGTAATTGATCCATCATCTATCGAAAGAGTGGAAGTAATTAAAGGAGCCACCTCAATTTATGGTAATGGGGCCGATGGAGGTATCATCAATTACATTACAAAGAAAAATCATTCGGAAGAAAAGATTGGTGGTTCGGTACAAGTTGGGTTGATTACACAGCCTAAAACATTTGCAGAATCATTTGGTTACAGAGCTTCACTTTCTTTGGCCGGAAAACTAAAAAAGTTCGATTATGTTGTTGGATTTACGCAGGAAAGATCGGGTGTGTCTAAAGATGCAAATGGTGTTAATCTTTCACCGTTTTACAGTTTATCCAATTTAAATACCTATAACGGACTGTTTAAAATTGGATATTCGCTTACAGACAAGCAAAGACTGGAATTCTCGTACATGGGTTATGCATCGAAGTCATTTTTAGATCAGGATGTTAAGATTGGTAAGTGGGGAGAAATTCCAACTATTGGAGTGGATGCCGGTGGCCGTTTAGGAACGCCTGAAGGAACTCCTAGAAATCATAATTTTAGATTGTCGTATTCCAATTCGGAAATTTGGAACAATACTTCTTTGGACGTAAATGTTTATGCACAGGACTTCAGAACGGTTTATTCGTACGACAGAGATCAGTTTTTAAATGGAGGACAGTCGAATGTAGCTTCACAAAAGAAAGGGCTGCGTGTTAATTTTGATTCCCGTCTTTTTGCAAATGATACGTATAAAGCAGAAGTAATTTATGGTTTGGACTTGCTGCAGGATAAAACGGTTCAAAAATTAGAAGACGGTCGTTTCTGGACACCACAAATGAATATGGTCAATACGGCTCCGTTTGCTTTAATCAAATTTGATGCCTGGGGGAAATTCACCATAAAAGCGGGTGCGAGATATGAAAATATTAAAGTTAAGGCGGATGATTTTAATACATTGCCGGTATTGAATGCTAAAAACAATACCTACACCAAAAGTATTTTTGTCCAGGGAGGCGAATTAGATTACAATGCCCTTGTTGGAAACATTGGATTACGATATAACATCATGCCGGAGGTAAATGTTTTTACAAGTTACTCTCAATCCTTTTCGATCAATGAGGTAGGGCGTATTTTAAGAACGTCTACCGAAAGTGTGATTTCAAAATTACCAACCGATCCTATAATTGTAAATAATTACGAAATGGGTGTGGCCGGAGCGATTAAAAAGTGGTTCAACTATGAGGTAACCAGTTTCTGGAGTACATCAGAGTTAGGGGCTACATCGATTCAGTCTGCTGATGGTTCTTTTGCGATGCAGCGTGCTCCCGAAAACATCTGGGGTTACGAGGCCGTTGTAGGTTTTAAACCGTTGGATGTTTTAAGTTTTGGTGGTGCTTTTGCCTGGATAGAAGGTAAAGTAGATAATGATAATAACGGAACCTACGAGAAATACATTAACGGATCCCGAATAATGGCTCCAAAACTTACGACTTATATTCAGGTACACCCTATAAAAAATTTAGAGGTTGAATTAAGCTCTTTGCATAACTTTAAAAGAGATCGATTTGATCCAAGTCCAACAACAAACCTGTACAGTTTTAACGAAGGACCAGTAAAAAAATATACCGTTTTTAACTTAAGCAGTTCTTATCTTATCAATAAATCATTCCGATTAGGATTGGGAGTTGAGAATTTGTTTAATAAAGATTATGCACCCAATATTGCATGGTGGCAAGCCAGAGATAAAGATTTTGTAAATGCTCCGGGAAGACGTACGACTTTACAAATTCAGTATAATTTTTAAATTTAGAAGAATCTTTCTAATTTGAAGTGTAATTCCATAATTTCATAACAAAGGGGGCTGTCCGAAAAGAATGAACTTCCTCTTATTATGTTATTGTTTAAAATCTCTACCTTAGTTCGACGCGGATAAAACAGATTTACTTCGTAAAAACGCGAATAAAAACAGATTTTTTTCCTCATTTAAAAGTTTTTTTAATTTTTAGAATCCGTTTTTATCAGTGTCTTCGCGATAGCGAATCTGTTTTATCCGCGTTGAATTAAGACGTATAATTTTTGCCGACCAAATAAACTGCTTTTGGATTATAATTCAATCTAAATTATTTATAAAAAAAAGAGGCTGTCCTTGCTTTTCGGACAGCCTCTTTTGTTTTTATAAAGGTGAAATGAGTCTGCGATTTACAAACTCGGTAAATCTCCGTTTCCTTTAGTTGGCAGATTCGTAGAGCCCATTAAGAATAAATCGACCTCTCTGGCTGCTTCACGACCTTCTGAAATAGCCCATACAATTAACGATTGTCCTCTTCGCATATCACCGGCAGTGAAAATGTGTGGTACATTCGTTTGGTAATTTTTGGCTTTATAGTTGCTTCTCATGTCGATTTCCAAACCTAATTGCTCGCTTAAAGTTTTCTCCGGACCTGTGAATCCTAAAGCCAATAAAGCTAAATCACAAGGCCAGATTTTCTCAGAACCTTCTTTTTCGATTAATTCCGGACGTTGCCCGGGAGTCATCTTCCATTGTACTTCAACGGTTTTTAATCCAGTAAGTTCTCCTTTGTCGTTTGAAATAAATTCTTTGGTATTGATTAACCAGTTTCGGTTACAGCCTTCTTCGTGAGAAGAAGATGTTTTTAACTGCAGCGGCCAGAAAGGCCAAGGAGTTGTCTCACTTCTTCCAACCGGAGGTTTTGGTAAAATCTCAAAATTGGTTACTGATTTTGCACCATGTCTGTTCGAGGTTCCGATACAATCTGAACCTGTATCTCCACCACCAATCACGATTACATCTTTACCAGTAGCTTTAACCTGATCCGGAATCGATTCTCCAAATAAAACTTTAGTCTGCTGTGTTAAGAAATCCATGGCCTGAACAACACCTTTGCTTTCTATACCTTTCGTTGGCAAACTTCTTCTTTCGGTTGCTCCACCGCACAATACGATAGAATCAAAAGAATTTAATTCGTCTACACTAAAATTAACACCAACATTTACATTGGTTTTAAAAGTGATTCCCTCTGCTTCAAGAATCGCTACACGTCTGTCGATGATTCCTTTTTCCAGTTTAAAATTCGGAATTCCGTAACGTAGTAAACCACCAATGGCATTGTCTCTTTCAAAAACGGTAACCATGTGACCGGCTCTGTTTAATTGCTGTGCTGCTGCTAAACCTGCAGGGCCTGAACCAATAACGGCAACCGTTTTTCCGGTTCTGGTTTTTGGGGCTTGTGGTTTGATCCAGCCTT
The DNA here is from genome assembly GCF_025947345.1 of Flavobacterium sp. N502536. Classification (NCBI taxonomy): domain Bacteria; kingdom Pseudomonadati; phylum Bacteroidota; class Flavobacteriia; order Flavobacteriales; family Flavobacteriaceae; genus Flavobacterium; species Flavobacterium sp. N502536. The sequence goes on from NZ_CP110011.1 coordinate 3,204,683, forward strand.
CGGCAAAACCTCTTTCGATGATGTTTTTCTCGATGTTTTCGATGGCAACAGGTTCTTTGATGATTCCCAATACACATGATTTTTCACATGGAGCAGGGCATAAGCGACCCGTAAATTCAGGAAAGTTATTCGTCGATTGTAAAATCTCTAAAGCACTTTGCCATTCTTCCTGATGCACCATATCGTTGAAATCAGGAATTAAATTTCCTAATGGACAGGAGCTGTGGCAAAAAGGGATACCACAATCCATACATCTCGAACCTTGTTCTTTTATTTTATCTTTTGCTAACGGAATAGTAAACTCGTTGTAGTTCGTAACACGTTCTGCAACTGCTAAATTACTTTCGTCGGCTCTGCTATATTCTTTAAATCCGCCTATTTTACCCATGACATTTTAAATTAAATTCCAATTTCTTTACATTCCAAATTCCAATCCTTCGACTTCGCTTCCTTCGACTCCGCTCAGGAAGACATTGCCATTGGAATTTGGAATTTTATTTTTTGAAATTGATTTTTATCCCGCTATTAATTCTTCTATTTTTTTCTCTTCTGCAATTCGTTGTAATGCTTTTTTGTAATCTGTTGGCATTACTTTTACGAAATTTTGCTGTTCATTTTCCCAGTCTGCCAAAATTCTTTTTGCTAATGGACTGTTGGTGTACAGAGAGTGGTTTTTGATCAGTTTTCTTAGTTTTCTCACGTCTTCGTCTTCGATAGGATCAAAAGCAACCATTTCCATGTTGCATACCCTTGAATCGAATTGTTGTTTCGGATCGTAAACATAGGCAACACCACCGCTCATACCGGCCGCGAAGTTTCGCCCTGTTTTTCCTAAAACTACTACCGTACCACCGGTCATGTACTCGCATCCGTGATCTCCAATTCCTTCGACAACCGCAGTTGCTCCCGAATTTCTAACACAGAAACGCTCTCCGGCAATTCCATTAATATAAGCCTCTCCGGTAATAGCTCCGTAAAGGGCAACGTTCCCGATAATGATGTTTTCTTCAGGTTTAAAAGTGGCAGTAGGAGGTACTTTTACAATTAGTTTTCCGCCCGAAAGCCCTTTTCCTAAATAATCATTACAGTTTCCGTGAATTTTAAACGACAACCCGTTTGTGGCAAAAGCACCAAAACTTTGTCCGGCAGAACCTTCAAAATCAACTAAAATAGTATCATCAGGTAATCCTTGTGCACCATAAATTTTTGAGATTTCATTACTCAAAATGGCACCTACAGAACGGTCTGTATTTTTAATTTTAAAGGTAACTCTTGTTTTTTCTTTTCTGTAAATAGACGGAATCGCTTCTTTGATAATGGCAAAGTCTAATACATTTTCAAGTTGGTGATCTTGTGCAGTCGTATTGTGATTTGGAACCGTTTTAGCTTTTTCCGGTTTGTATAAAATCGATGATAAGTCCAATCCATTGGCTTTGTAATGTTGGATCGCTTTGTTCACATTCAATTTTTGCGACTGACCCACCATTTCTTTTAAAGTTCTGAAACCTAATTGCGCCATGATTTCTCTTAACTCTTCGGCAATAAAATACATGAAGTTTATGACGTGTTCCGGAGTTCCTTTGAAATTTTTTCTTAATTCAGGATCCTGAGTTGCAATACCAACCGGGCAGGTATTTAAGTGACAAGCTCTCATCATGATGCATCCTGAGGCTACCAGTGGTGCAGTGGCAAAACCAAATTCCTCAGCTCCTAACAATGCTGCTATCGCTACATCACGACCTGTTTTCAATTGTCCGTCACATTCCAGAACTACACGGCTTCTTAAATCGTTTAAGATCAAAGTTTGCTGTGCTTCGGCTAGTCCAAGTTCCCACGGAATACCTGTGTGCTGTAAAGAAGTTAAAGGTGCAGCACCGGTTCCTCCGTCATAACCTGAAATTAAGATGACGTCAGCTTTTGCTTTGGCAACACCGGCAGCGATTGTTCCAACTCCAACTTCAGAAACTAGTTTTACGTTTACACGCGCTTCACGATTGGCATTTTTCAAGTCGTAAATCAACTGTGATAAATCCTCGATAGAATAAATATCGTGGTGTGGCGGTGGCGAAATCAAACCTACATAAGGGGTAGAGTTTCTGGTTTCGGCAATCCACGGCACCACTTTTTCTCCGGGTAACTGTCCACCTTCACCAGGTTTTGCTCCCTGAGCCATTTTAATCTGAATTTCTTTGGCATTTGTCAAATAATTGATCGAAACACCAAAACGTCCCGATGCTACTTGTTTGATCGCACTGTTCCTCGAATCTCCGTTAATTTCTTTCTGGAAACGTTTTGGATCTTCTCCACCTTCTCCCGAATTACTTTTTCCGCCAATTCTGTTCATGGCAATCGCTAAATTCTCGTGCGCTTCTCTACTGATCGATCCGTAAGACATCGCTCCGGTTTTGAATTTCTTTACAATTTCAGTCCACGATTCTACTTCATCGATCGAAATCGGATCTAGATTATTGAATTCAAATAATCCTCTGATGGTCATTAGGTTTGAGCTTTGCTCATTGACCATGTTGGAGTATTCTTTATAACTTTCAGGACTGTTTAAACGAACGGCCTGTTGTAATTTTGAAATAGTAGTCGGGTTAAACATGTGTTTTTCACCGCCACGTCGCCATCTGTAAATACCTCCAATTTCAAGGGAAAGTAAGTTGGCAATTTTTGAGTTTGGAAAGGCTTTCTGGAAACGTTTTTTGACTTCTTTTTCGACTTCCATCAAACCAATTCCTTCAATTCTTGATGGGGTGTAAGGGAAATATTTTGAAGTAAAGGTTTTGTTTAAACCTAAAATTTCGAAAATCTGTGCAGCTCTGTACGAATGTAAAGTAGAGATACCAATTTTGTTCATGATTTTAACGATTCCTTTTGCAATTGCTTTGTTGTAATTTACAATCGCATAATCCGCTTTTACACCTTTGATAAAGCCCTGATTCACCTGATCGTGAATGATTTCGTTTACCATGTAAGGATTGATCGCACTTGCGCCATATCCGAACAATAAAGCAAAATGATGCGGTTCACGAGGCTCGGCAGATTCGATTATGATTCCGAATTTAGAACGAACCTGTAAAATATTCAAAGAGTGGTGAATATAAGAACAAGCCAATAACATTGGTATTGGAGCCAGTTCTTCGCTTACTCCTCTGTCTGATAAGATAATGATGTTGCATCCGTCAGAAACGGCTTTGAATGTGGCTTCAACACATTTTTCAAGTGCGCGCTCTAAGCCATTTACTCCTTTTTCGATCTTATATAAGGTAGAAATAGTGGCCGATTTGAAATCAACATGATCAATGTTTCTGATTTTATCTAGATCCTCGTTCGAAATAACCGGATTTTGAATTTTCAGTTTTTTGCATTGTTTCGATTCAATTTCAAAAATATTAAAATCACCGCCAATGGCTAAACTGATATCGGTAATGATTTCCTCACGAATACCGTCCAGCGGCGGGTTGGTAACCTGAGCAAATAGTTGTTTGAAATAGTTGTACAACAATTGAGGTTGGTCTGATAAAACAGCCAGAGGCGTGTCGTTACCCATTGAGCTAATAGCTTCCGCTCCCTGGCCTCCCATTGGGTTAATGATTGTTTTTAAATCTTCAATCGTATAGCCAAATAATTTTTGTCTGGTTAAGAAATCCAGTTTTTCAACCGGAGTTTGGTTGTTGGTATACGGTATTTTAGATAAAGGCAATAGATTCGCATCGATCCATTCTTTGTAAGGACGTTTGGTAACGATTGATTTTTTAACTTCTTCGTCTTCAATAATACGGCCTTCGTTCATGTCCACCAGGAACATTTTTCCCGGCTCTAAACGACCGTGTTGTATTACATCTTCCGGTTCTATATCTAATACACCAATTTCTGATGACATGATTACAAAACCGCTTTTGGTTAAGGTATAACGGGAAGGACGTAATCCGTTTCGGTCTAGTAAAGCACCAATCACATTACCGTCAGTAAACGGAATAGAGGCAGGACCGTCCCAAGGTTCCATAATACAAGCGTTAAACTCGTAGAATGCTTTTTTCTCAGGAGACATGGTCTGGTGTTTTTCCCAGGCTTCCGGAACAACCATCATCATTGCTTCGGGTAAGGAACGTCCGGTCATTAATAAAAGTTCTACCACCATATCCATAGAAGCAGAATCTGATTTTCCTTCTAATATAATTGGGAATAGTTTTTTGATATCATCGCCAAAAACTTTGCTTTGCATCAATTCTTCACGGGCACGCATACGACTTACGTTTCCACGAAGTGTATTGATTTCACCATTATGACACATGTATCTAAACGGCTGCGCTAATTCCCATGAAGGGAAAGTATTGGTAGAGAAACGCTGGTGCACCAATGCCAGACGAGTCACTAAATCGGGATCTTTTAAGTCAACATAATAACGGCTGATGTCTTCTGGCATCAATAAACCTTTATATATTATGGTAGTTGTCGATAAACTAGAGAAATAAAACATGTGGCTTTCTGAGGTTTTAGATCCTCTAACGGCATGTTCGGCAATTTTTCTAGCTGCAAAAAGTTTTGCATTGAATTCATTTTCAGTTAAATCCTGACCGTTTTTGCTAACAAAAACCTGTTTAACTGTTGGTTCTTTTTCTGCGGCAATCTGCCCTAAATTTTCCACTTCAACAGGTACATCTCTCCAACCAAGGATTTTTAAGTTCTGATCCTTAATAGTCGATTCGAAAGCGTTGATACAAAAAGAAACCTGGTTTTTGCTTTTTGGTAAAAAAACCATTCCTACTGCATACTCACGTGTTTCAGGGATTTCAAAATCACAGACCTTTTTAAAAAAATCATGTGGGATGTCGAATAAAATTCCAGCTCCGTCTCCAGTTCTTCCATCAGAACTAACTGCACCACGATGTTCCAATTTTATTAAGATATCCAATGCTTTGTGAATAATATCATTTGATTTAATACCATTCAAATTACAAATAAATCCTGCACCACAATTGTCGTGTTCAAATTCAGGCAAATAAAGCCCTTGTTCTTTAACTTTCATTCTTGATATTTTTTTTACAAAAATAGAGATTTCGTTAAACATAATGTATTGAAATGATGATTTGGCTTTCATTTTTGTTGTAATAATAGAAAAAGGCTTCTTAATTGATAATATTGTTATTTTAACCATTGCGAATTATTAAAATGACAATTAGGATTAAAATATATTAGGAAAAATCGCTGTAAGGCTAATGAATACGGTGGTGTTTTTGTTAAATATCAAACGTTTTAGTAGTTTTTAGTTAATATTAATAAATTGTTTAGTTAACCATTTCTTTGCATTCAAAAAGAATAAACGTTTCGTGCATATCACACGTATTATTTAATTGAAAAAGATTTTACTATTAAGTTGAATTTTGCTACTTTTGTCGCACTTTTATTCTGAAATAAATTCAGAACCAGACAAATTCTATATTATGAACATACACGAATATCAAGGAAAAGAAATTTTAGCAAGTTACGGAGTACGCATTCAACGCGGAATTGTGGCTAACAATGCGGTTGAAGCTGTGGCTGCTGCAAAACAATTAACTGCCGAAACTGGTACAGGATGGCATGTGATAAAAGCACAAATTCACGCAGGTGGACGTGGAAAAGGTGGTGGAGTGAAGTTGGCTAAAAACTTGCAACAAGTTGAAGAAATTGCTGAACAAATCATCGGAATGCAATTGATTACACCTCAAACTTCTGCTGAGGGTAAAAAAGTAAACAAAGTTTTAGTTGCTGAAGATGTTTATTATCCTGGCGAAAGTGAAACTTCTGAGTTTTATGTTTCTGTTTTATTGAATAGAGGTACAGGACGTAACATGATTATGTATTCTACTGAAGGAGGAATGGATATCGAAGAAGTTGCGGAGCATACACCACACTTAATCTTTACAGAAGAAATTGATCCAACTGTTGGATTACAAGGTTTTCAAGCAAGAAGAATTGCTTTTAACTTAGGCCTTTCTGGAAATGCTTTTAAAGAAATGGTGAAATTCATCGATTCATTATACAACGCTTATGTTGGTTCTGATGCATCTATGTTCGAAATCAACCCGGTTTTGAAAACTTCAGATAACAAAATTATGGCTGTTGATGCTAAAGTAAATATCGATGATAATGCTTTATACAGACAAGCAAAATATGCTGAGATGAGAGATATCCGTGAGGAGAATCCAATCGAGGTTGAAGCTAAAGAAGTAGGATTGAACTATGTAGATCTTGACGGTACTGTAGGTTGTATGGTAAACGGAGCTGGTCTTGCAATGGCAACTATGGATTTAATTAAATACGCTGGATTTGAGCCTGCTAACTTCTTAGACGTTGGTGGAACTGCTGATGCAAAACGTGTTGAAACTGCTTTCCGTATTATCTTAAAAGATCCTAACGTAAAAGCTATTTTGATCAATATCTTCGGAGGAATCGTTCGTTGTGACCGTGTTGCTCAAGGTGTTGTTGATGCTTACAAAAACATGGGTGATGCTATCAATGTGCCAATTATTGTTCGTTTGCAAGGAACAAATGCTGAAATTGCAAAAGAATTAATTGACAATTCAGGTATGCCAATTTTATCAGCTGTTCAATTTCAAGAAGCTGCTGATCAGGTTAAAGCTGCACTTTCTTAATTAAATAAGAAATCAATTTATATAGAAAATCCATTCCGAAAGGAGTGGATTTTTTTTGTTTTTAACCGTAAAGAATTACGCAAAGTTCGCAAAGTTTTTTTAACCACGAATTCACGAATTATTTTTTATAATCTTTGAGAATAAAAATTCGTGAATTCGTGGCTATTTTAAACAACTAGCTTTGCGAAGTTTGCGGTTAAAATAAAAAATTATTTCAAAACCGTCGGCAGTTCTACAATTTCAAAATCGGAGTTGTGTTTGAAAAAGTCTCTTATCATAGCGGTATGCCCGGCTCCCAATAAAACCATGATTTTATCATCTTTACTTTCGGTCAGTTTTTGAATCAAAGCATACATGTAGAGATTTCTTCTGTACCACTCAGAAACTAGAAATGCCCCCACAAAATTGTCTGTTTTACCTCCTTTAATTGCCGTTTCCAGATACCAGCTAACATTGTCTTCATTGGATTCTTTTGAGTTAATGTCCACAAGTAATTCGGTTAGGGAATATTTGGCAATTTTTTCATTCTGGTCTTTTTCGTAGCTTTTCATCGTCTCTTCATTTTTTTTGATCAGATCAAACTGATTGGCAGCTGTCATGCCTTTTACTAAACTGTCGTATGGGAAGTCGGTATCGTTATAATCAATTCCGTATAACTTTTTGTGTCCTAATTTTTTGGCCGATCTTAAAGCTACTTGTACGATTTCATCGGCGCGTTTATGCAACAAACTATCTGTGTTTTTGGCATAAAATTTATCCAGTTTGTCTTGTTTCTGATAATTCCATTCCACAAAAATTTTGTCCGGACCAAACTTTTTAATTTTATTGGTAATGTTTTCCAGTTCTTTTTGGCTCTTGTCTGACATAACATTAAAGCTGTTTATTTTAGCAACGTCAAGTCCCGGGTTTTCAAAATGGAAGGTTCCAAGTAATAGCACTTGTTTCTTTTTGGATTGTGCAGAAACAGTATGGAATGCGAGAGCAAAAAACAGTAATAAGGCGATTTTTTTCATGATGATTGGTTTTTAAATTCAAGACAAATGTAGCGTAGCTTTTCAGGTGAAATTCGGGTTTTTGATGAACAGTAGATTTCAAATTACAAACCTTGAGAATCAGCGGTTGAAAAATTTGGTGTATCGATTTTGATAGTTTGTCACCCAAAATAGCGGTTTCGTATAAATATAGTATCCATATGAAGGTATAGTTGTATTTTTGAAAGGACAACACGGTTATTATGAAGCTAAAAATTCCATTTTCCTATCATATCGCTCTTTTTTTAGGATTGTTTATCACCTTAAACCTTTGGGATATTGGTGTTAACAATCGGGACATGGAGTTAGTCTTCAACTGGATTTCCTATATGTTTAACATTAGTTTCGTACTGGTAATCTTCATCGTTTACCTCTTAAACTTTTATACTTTTTGCAATTGGTTTTTAAACAGAAGGAAAATTCTTTTTTATGTGATGAGTATTCCTGTCTCCCTGTTAATTTTTGCGGCACTACGGTATTTCGTTCAGGAAGTGATCCTTTATGAGCTTACCGGAATTCATAATTATGCAAAAGAAACCAGAGAGATAGGCTATTATATTAAGGATAATTTTTTCTTTGGGCTGCCTGCTGTTATTTTAAGCAGTCTGGCTTATCTGTTCTTTCATTTTCAGGAAGCGCAGAAACAAAATCAGGAATTAGTATTAGAAAATAAAAAGGCCGAGCTCCAAATGCTGAAATCGCAGGTGAGTCCGCATTTTTTGTTTAATACTTTAAATTCCTTTTACAGTCAGCTGGTTTTGAAAGATGATGCAATGGCTTCGGATATTTTAGTACTTTCGGATTTGCTGCGTTATGTTATTACAGAAACGGAAAAGGATGAGGTATTGCTTTCTAAAGAAATTCAGTTTGTACAAAACTATATTCATTTACAGAAAAAAAGATTTGAAGATCTGCTTTACCTAGATTTTATAATTGAAGGAAAGTATGCAACAGAAAAGATTCTTTCATCGGCTTTGGTTCATTTTATTGAAAATGTTTTCAAACATGGAAAATTGAACAATGAGAAAGAGAAAGCAGTTATTTCTATTGTCATAAAAGAAAACTTTTTAGAGCTGTCGACCTTTAACTATAATGCCGAAGGCGAGAATTATTCTTCAACCGGAATTGGTTTTGATAATTTAAGGAAACGTTTGGAGCATGCTTATAAAGGGGAGTTTACACTCGAGAAAACAGCAGAAAAGAATACCTTTAAAACCTATTTAAAAATACCGCTAAAAAAGTAATATGAAATATAAGTGTATCATTGTTGATGACGAACCGCCGGCAACGCGTATTCTGGAAAATTACATCGGGAAAGTCTCTTTTTTGGAAAAAACAGCTGTTTTCAATGATGCATTGAAAGCATTAGAATTTTTAAATACACAAAAGGTTGATGTCATTTTTCTCGATATTCAGATGCCGCAGTTAACCGGTTTACAACTTTCCAGAATTATTTCGAAAGAGATCAAAGTGATCTTCACGACCGCTTATCCGGATTTTGCTTTAGAGGGTTTTGAATTAAATGCAGTCGATTATTTATTGAAACCAATTGCTTTTGAACGATTTTATCAGGCCGTTTCTAAACTAAATACTGATTCAAAAACAGAGGTTGTACCCAACAACTCCTCTGACTTTATTTTTATTAAAACAGACGGAAAAAATAAGTTCGTAAAGCTGTTTTTAGACGAGATTCTGTATGTAGAAAGTCTTCAGAACTATGTTTGTATTCATACAGTGAATCAGCAAATTATCACGCATTCGTCTTTAAAAAATGTAATCGAATCGCTGCCCGAAAGAGATTTTGTCCAGATACATAAATCATACGTGTTGGCTTTGAAACAAATTGAATCGACAGACAGTTTTTCGGTTTTTGTCAATGGTAAAGAACTGCCTATTGGAGCGACTTTTAAAGATGCTTTTTTTGATAGAATTGATAAGAATAAGATATAAGTTTGTTTTGATGGTGATTTCTACCGCAAGGGGCGCAAAAGTTTTTTCTTAGATTGCGCTTAATAACCGCAAAGTTCGCAAAGTTTTTTTCTTAGGTTGTGCTTAATAAACGCAAAGTTCGCAAAGCTTTATCCATTATAGCTTTGCGAACTTTGCGGTTGTATAGATTCTTATAATTAAAAATCCTTGCACTCTTTGCGGTTAAACAAACAGTACTATTTTTTATTCTTCCCGTTTTTGTAAACCACTTTTTCTACCACTGATGGTTTTCCGTTGCCTTTTGGGAACTCTTTCTTTTTAGGTTTTTTGGCAGCCGAACTTGATTTCGATGAACTTTGATCGCCTCTTGCTCTTTCAGGATCTTTTGGAGCAGCTTTAAATTCAGGTCGGTTTGAACTGTCTTTCTTTGGAATTTCAGCTTTATGTTTGGCTAAAACATCATTTGGGTTTTTAGGGTTTTCTTTCGTTCCTCTTAAATGAATTACCAGTCCGTTTAAGAAGTTACGCAAAACCTGATCGCCACATTCCATATAATTCTCATGATCTTCGGCTCTAAAAAAAGCGCCCAATTCTGATTTTGAAATTCTAAAATCTACTAATTCTAAAATTTCTACTATTTGGTCGTCACGGAGCATCAAAGCCACGCGAAGTTTTTTTAGGATATCGTTGTTTGTCATCGTTTAATTTTTTACAAAGGTACGTTTTAAAAGTAATTTGATTGCAATTTATTGAGTGGGGTGAGTTTTTTTTGCCACGAATTTCATGAATTTTCGCAAATTGTATTGCGTTCAAATTTAATTAGTGAAAATTCACGGAATTGGTTAATGAATTTGCTAATGATGTGGTTTTGACTGTTTTTTGCTTAAAAGTGTATTTATAAGAAATATCTTTAAAATTTTGATATGAAAAAGGAATTTTAGTGAAATAAAGTGTTAAATTACGGGTCTAACAAACCAAATTATTAACCATTTTTAACTAAATTTTTATGAAACAAAAGAATTTTACCTTTTCCTTCGTTTTGTTCTTACTTGCTTCAGGCATACTGTTTGCACAAAAAATAACGGTAAAAGGAAGCGTAACAGATGAGAGGGGAGTTTCAATGCCAGGTGTAAACATTCTGGAAAAAGGAACTTCCAATACTGCTACTTCTGGTTTAGACGGGGATTTTGCCATTAGCGTAAATAAAGGATCAGTCCTGCTATTTTCGTTCGTTGGGTACAAAATGAATGAAGCTACCGTAACAGGAAGTATTTTGAATGTAAAAATGAATCCGGATTCCAAAGAGTTGGAGGCAGTGACGGTAACCGCTTTTGGGATAAAAAATAAAACAAAATCTTTGGGTTACGCCAGCCAGACTTTGAAGGCGTTGGATATCGAAAGACCGGGTCAATTAAATGCTCTTGAGAGTTTGCAAGGGGGAGTAGCGGGAGTAACCATAAGTAAAACTTCAGGAGGAGTTGGTGCAGGTGTAGATATTGTTATTCGTGGTGTTTCTTCTTTAGATCCGTCTAATAATAATCAGCCTTTGATTATTATTGATGGGAACCCTGTAAATAATTCTACGGCTATAGGAAATGTAGCGCCCTCAAAAGGCTCTAATTCTGTGAGTAGCGGAGAACAGTTTTCGTTTTCTAACAGAGCAATAGATATTAATCCGGAGGATATCGAAAGCTACACCGTTCTTAAAGGAGCCGGTGCTACGGCATTGTATGGTATTTTGGCTGGTAATGGTGTGATTATTATCACTACCAAAAGAGGAAAAGAAGGAAAGCCAAAAATTAATATCAATTCCAGCATTTCTTTTAGTGAGGTAAATCATTATCCGGAGCTGCAATCCAAATACAGAGAAGGTCTAAACGGAGCTTCTTATGTAAAAAGTACCGTGTCGAATAGTCCTAGCGGTTTTGAATGGGTAAATCCTGCGAGCCCGGAGGATTCTGGAGTTTTGGACCGGAATATTCCAGTTCAGATGGTGCGGGAATTAAGTACAGAAATTTTTATAAAGATTTCTTTAAAACGGGTGTGACTCAAAATTTAGGTGTGAGTGTAAGCGGAGGAACAGAGAAAATCAATTATTTTGTATCTGCTTCTACCAGTAAAGATGAAGGCATTGTACCCAATACCTCTTACCAAAGAAAAACGTTCAAAGCAAATGGAGGGTATCAAATTTCTGAAAAATTTAAAATAGGGACTTCTTTTGCTTATACAAAATCGGGAGGCATAAGATCTAATAATGGAGACAAATCGGTTATGAGTTCTCTGGCATATTGGTCCCCTTCTATTGATGTAAACGATTATCTTACTGCTGAGGGAAAAGAAAAAGATTATACAAATGGTATTATCGATCAGCCAAGGTATTTTACTTCTGTAAGTAATTTAAAAGATGATGTAAATCGTATTATTGCTTCGGCCGATTTTAATTATCAGGCAACTTCATGGTTAAACTTTGTGTATAGAGCTAGTGTAGATAATTATTCTGAAACAAGAAACAGATATGTTCCTGCTAATCTTGATGTGGGAACAGCAGTAAATGGTTTTATTCTGGATGAAAATATTGGTTTTACCGGACTTAATTCCAGTTTTGTGATTACGGCCAATAAAAAATTTGGAAATTTTAATACCACCCTTACCTTAGGAAATCAAATTTTGGATACCAAAAACACCTATTCAAATGTAAGAGGAGAAGGAATTTTTATTACAGATTTTAATAATATTTCTAATGCGACCAATTTGTTTGCTTATAATTTGGGTCAAGAGCGCGTAAGAAACGTGGGAAACTTTTTTGAAGCAAAAGCAGATTATAAAGAAATTATTTATCTGGGTGTTACGGGGCGATACGATCAGGTATCTACTTTGCCGGTAAAAAATAATAAATTTGATTATTATTCTACGAATTTGTCTTTTCTTTTTGGAGATCTGATTGACCAGAACAAATCTATTTTGTCTTATGGAAAATTAAGAACATCCTGGGCACAAAGCGGAAAAACACCTCCGTTTGCGATCTTTAGAAAAAATATAAAAGATGTCAACTTTCCATTCAACGGAGTTGGAGGAGTATCTGCCACATCTGTTGATGCCAATCCAAATTTGAAAGCCGAAATTATATCGACTTGGGAAATAGGTACAGATTTACGTTTTTTTAGAGATAGAATACGACTGGAATACACTTATTTTAACAGAGTTAGTGACGATCAGATTATTCAAAGAATCGTGCCGCAATCCTCTTCAATTACTGCATTTTGGGACAATGGGGGATCTTTAAAAACAACAGGAAACGAATTGACTTTAGGTGCAGATTGGTTTAAAAATCCAAAGTTCAGCTGGACGTCTACGCTAAATTTTACACAATACAAAACTAAGGTTACAGAATTGCCTTTTGAAAATATTATTTTCGGATATGACTCTCAGGCTACCAATATAACTTCACAAGTACGTTTGGGCGATGCAGCGGGAACACTTTATGGACAGTCCTGGCAACGCGTAGATGGTAAAGTAGTGATTGGTGCAAACGGATTGCCCGTTTTTAATAAAACAAGTACCGGAGCCATAGCCATAAATAAGATTGGCGAGGCTTTTCCGGACTGGGTAGCTACGCTAAACAATACGTTCAAAATTCAAAATTTTGATATTGGATTTTTGCTGGAATATAAAAAAGGCGGAGATGCGTACGATACAGCCAGAAGAAACGGAATTAGAAATGGTGTTTTGGGAGTTACGGCAGACCGAAACGAAAGTGCTGTTTTAGATGGTGTAAAATCTGATGGAGCAGGAGGATATGTGCCTAATGATATCCCTATAAATAAATCGTTGCGCAACAATTATTACAACAATACGATTTACAATACAGCTGCAGATGCTCTTATACAGGACGCCTCCTGGTTTAAGCTTAGAAATGTGTCGGTTACTTATAATATGACCAAAGAAGCATTAAAAACCATTGGTGTTTCTAATTTGTCTTTTACCGTATCGGGGAGTAATTTCTTGATTTGGACACCATTTGATGGTTTCGATCCGGAAGGTTCCAGCTATAGTGCCGGTACCAATGTTTACGGATTTACAGGTTTGACCACTCCGCTTACACAATCATATTCATTTAGTATTAATCTAGGATTTTAATTTATAAAAGATGAAAAATATATTCAAAACCTTCTTGATAATAAGCATTGTCCTAACAACTTATAGCTGTAGCGATGATTATTTTGATATAAATACACCGGGAAATGTAATACCTGATGCGAATAAAAATCTGAAAGATTTATTGGGTCCTGCAATTTACTACACATTTGATGCTCAGTATACTGCTGCGACCAGAGTTTCTTTGCTAACGCAATATACTTCCTCTGCACTTAATTCGTCAGTAGGGGTAGACAATCATTACGAAGAATCCTTAGATAGCTATTGGTCTTCTGCGTATGTAAAAGCTTTAGGAAACCTAAAAGAAGTAGCCGATAAAGCCGATGAAACAAAATCATCACATTACAAGGGGATTGTTCAAATTTTACAAGCTGTAAATTTTGGATTGCTGACGGATCTGTACGGAGATATACCTTTTTCGCAGGCGTCATTGGCATCACAGAATTTTAAGCCGGAATATGACCGTCAGGAAGAGGTTTATAAAGGTATAAACAACCTATTAGATCAGGCAATTGCCAATTTATCAGCTCCTAACACATCCTCTTTTACTCCGGGAAAAGAAGACCTTGTTTATGGTGGAAATATAGGAAAATGGATAAAAGCGGCTTACACCTTTAAAGCGAGATATGCGTTGCACTTATCAAAAATCAATGCCACAACTGCTGCCAATACGGTAGTTTCTTATTTGGCAAAAGGAATAACATCCAATGCAGATGATTTTCAATTGATTTTCAATAAAGTACAGACAAATCCATGGTACAATAACCAATTAGGACTTAATACCGGAAATGCATCTTATCTGATCACCAGGCAATTTATTGGTTTTATGAACGGGAGTACCTTTACTTTTAAAACCGTAGCGATGGATCCCAGAATGCCATTATTGATTGATCTTAGAAGTTATCCCGTAACAGATGGAGTTGTTAATCCTAAAGATCCAAATCCTAATGTTCCGGGTAGTTATATTGGTGGAGAACCTGGACAGGGATCAAAAGGAACACCAGCACCTAATGCTAAAATAGGCTTGTATTCTTATTATTCAAAAATAGATTCACCAGTTGTTATTTTGTCCTTTTCTGAAGTTAAACTAATGCAGGCCGAAGCACAATTTATTTTAAATGGAGGTAATGCGACAAGTACCGGAACAAATGCAATAGGGTATAGCGCCTATATGGAGGCTATTGGTGCAAATATGGATAAATTAGGAGTTTCTGGTTCGGATAAAAATGCTTATTTGGGAGATGCTTCTATCAATAAAGGTGCGGCCAATTTGCAGTTGAAAGATATTATGAGGCAAAAAAATATAGCACTCTATTTGAACTGCGAAACATTTAATGATTACAGACGCTATGATTTTTCTACAAACGTTTTTCCGGGATTAGCCCTGCCAAAAGCCGCCGATCCTGCTAATGGAGGAAAATGGATAAGAAGATTTATTTATTCTACCAACGAAAGAAACGCTAATAAAGCAAATTACGAATTAAACTTTAAATCAATGGTCACACCTGTTTGGTGGGACAAATAAAAACTAAAGCGGCTCTGATTTTTTGATCAGAGCTGTTTTTTTATAAGCCGCTACTTTGATTCAAAACGTCAATTAATTTGTCTAAATCATCTTTAACGTGATTTGCCGTAATCACAATTCGATTTAAAGGAGCTGTGTCTTTTTGGTATTTGAAATTGGCAATAATAATCTTGTTTGCTTCCAGTATTTCGATTAGATTTTCATCTTCTAAATAAAGTAAAGGGTATGTTTTATCAAATTGGATTGTGTCATTTTTGATTAGTTTCTGATCGATATAATGAAGGTTATCCAGCAGTTTCTGATGTTGTACACTGTAAATTTCGGTTGCATCCGCCAGCGTCTGAACAAAAGCAGGATTCATTCCGGCAGCTGAGACAAAGGTATCGGTGTTTTTGATCTGATTGATAAAAGAAACATCACTGGCAATTACGCCACCGCTTAAGCCCAGTGCTTTTCCTAAAGACGACACCATGATTTTGCGCTTAATTGGAAGGTCGATACCCGAGTAAAGTCCGCAGCCATTTTGGCCTAAAATCCCAAGTGAATGAGATTCATCTATAAGTAAAGTAATTTCTTTATGATGGGGAATTTCTTTTAAAAGCGACAAATCAATGGTTTTGGTTTGATGGGAGGGAACTCCGTCAGTAAGAATGCTGATTTTTTCTGCTTTAGCATCCAGCAGCCTTGGATTTATTTGGTTATTTAAAAATACTGGTAAACTATTGGGCGTTTTAATTGCGGTATGCAAATCTGAAAAATGAAAGAAACAATCGGTGGTTGTAAGCAATTGCTCGAGAACCAGTTTTCCGGCAAGCATTCCGGAGGATACGGTAACCGCGCTTTCGGATTGTATGTAACGGGCCAGAAAAGTTTCACCGTTTTCATAAGCCGTTAGTTTTATATTGGCATTTCTGGAGCTTCCATAGGTTGTTCCCCATCGCAGCATATTTTTAATGACCAATTCCTGAAAAGCCCTGTTTGTGGGTAATCCCAAATAAGCTGTTCCTCCAAAATACAAATAATGCTCCTGATTGATTTCAATGATTCTGTCCGGAAATTGATCGACGTTCATAGCAGTTAGATTAAAGTAACTCCGGTTCCATTAAGTTCAGAATAATGGATTACACCATTTTTTATGGTGACACCGGTGGCAATATCCTCTGCTAAAAGTAAGGCTCCATCCATATCCACATAATCCAGTTGAGGTAATAAGTGCGCAATTGCCGAGATTCCCACGGTAGATTCTGTCATGCAGCCCACCATCGTTTTCAGTCCTAATTTTTTGGCTTCTTCAATCATGCGTTTCCCCGGAGTCAAACCACCGCATTTCACCAATTTTACATTTACTCCGTGAAAATGATTGAAACATTTGGCTACATCTTCTTCAATAATACAGCTTTCGTCCGCTATTATGGGTAAAACCGAATGTTTGAAAACTTCCTTATGCGCGTCCCAATGATCGGCTTTCAGAGGCTGTTCGAGAAATTCGACTCCTAGTTTTTTTAGTTTAATGGCGTTATGAATGGTTTCGTCAACCTCCCAGCCGCAATTGGCGTCGATTCTGAAAATAGCATCGGTATGTTTTCGAAGTTCTTTTACAATGGCGATGTCTTCTTTTGTCCCTAGTTTAATTTTATAAATAGGCCACGGAAGCTCCTGCATTTTTGAAACCATTTTTTCTATAGAAGCAATACCAATCGTATAATCTGTCAGCGGATTTCGATCAATAGTGTAATTCCATAAATCGTATAGTTTTTTACCCTTTTTGCGTGCATACAGGTCGTTATAAGCCATGTCTAACGCACATAAAGCAAACATGTCATTCTTTAAATACGGATAAATTTTTGCCCAGAAAATTTCAGGAGTTTCATTCGTAGTGTTTTCGATAATGCCTCTGATTTTTTCCAAATCCTGAATCATCATCGGAACGGTTGTTTTATAATACGGATTTGAAGTGGCCTCTCCAAAACCCGAAAAACCATCGCTTTTGAGCTCTACAATTAGCGAAGGCTGAAAATCAATTGATTCTCTGGAAATGGTAAAAGTATGTTTGAGTTTTAGATTGTACTCTCTTAAAATTAATTCCATAAGTCTGTTTTTTAGTTAATACCCCAGCCAGATTATAGCTTTCGCAAAACCATCACGCCAAAGTTTTTCATTATGTTCGCCTCCTTTTACAATTTTAGATTTGGTCAGATGAAGACAATAACAGTGTTTCGTATCTAATAAACGTTCCATTTTTGTCATATCGGTTACCATATCATCGCTTTCTTTGTCTCCGCATAAAAAATAAATCTTGGTTTTGATTTTAGGAGTTTGTGTTGTCAAAGTATAAATGTCATTCGAAAACCAGAAGGATGGCGAGAATACACCCGCTTTTCCAAAGGTTTCCGGGTATTTTAATATGGCGTAATACGAAACTAATCCGCCAAGCGAACTTCCCATAATAAGGGTATTTTTTGCCTTGGTTTTTGTTTTGTAATGCTGATCAATATACGGTTTTAAGGTTTTTACAATAAAATCGAGATAATTATCGGCATTTCCACCACCATATTTGTCATTTTTATAGGGCGTTAATTCGCTTATACGATTGTCATTTCCGTGTTCAATACCCACTACAATTACGGGTGCTTTGAGGCTATCCAGTTTTTCGTCTACATTCCATTCGCCTGCGTACGAGGTTTTGGCATCAAACAAATTCTGAGCATCGTGCATATACATCACGGAGTATCTCTTTTTGGCTGTAGCCGAATAACCTTCAGGAAGATAAAGCCATATTTTTTTGGTGGTTTTTAATTGAGGGGCTTCAATCGTAAAAGTCGATACGTTTTTGGAAGCAGTACTGTTCTGTGCGCCGGCGATAGCCGTTACCCATAAGAAAATAAAAAAGAAAAATCTCCTAATCATGAGTACTGTTGCGTTTTAGATTTAAAAACAATATTTTAGCTAAAAATAATAAATTGATGAATACCGAAACAGAAAAGAGAAGTTTACTTTTAGAAATGATTGCTTTTTCTACCGTTGACGGGCAGTTGCATAAGAGAGAGTATGATTTTTTGTGGCTGGTAGCCCAGGAGCTCAATATTGGCCCGGATGTTTTTCGTGATTTATTTCATCAGGAAAGCGCTGGTATAGTTATAAAATCGGAGTTTCAGCGCATTCAGCAATTTTACAGACTGGCATTGATTATGTATTGTGATGGTATTTTGCATGAAAAAGAAGCAAAAGCCATACAGCAAATTTCCATTGAAATGGGATTGAATCCAAACGCTACCAGACGTGTTTTAGATTTAATGAAAAATGCGCCAAACGCTATAATTGACCCTAAAGTTTTATTGAAAGTTTTTCAGGAACAGCACAACTAAGACAGTTGCTCCTGTAGTTTTTTAATTTCGTCACGCAGCTTTGCCGCTTGTAAAAAGTCCAGTTCTTTTGCTGCTTTCTCCATTGATTTTCGTTTTTCACGAATCATTTTTTCCAACTCCGATTTCGATAAATAAGCGGTTTGAGGTTCTGCTGCAACCGGTATGGTATGTCCTAATTCATATTCCACCAGCGGATTTTTAGTAAAGGCACTATCAATTTTCTTGTTTAGGGCCTGAGGTGTGATGTTATTTTCAGTATTATAATTGATCTGTTTTGTTCTGCGATAATTGGTTTCATCGATCGTTTTTTGCATGCTTGCCGTAATCTTATCGGCATACATAATTGCTTTTCCGTTCAGGTTCCTTGCAGCACGACCAATCGTTTGAGTCAGCGATCTGTGGCTTCTTAAAAAACCTTCTTTGTCGGCATCTAGAATAGCAACAAGAGAAACTTCGGGTAAATCGAGACCTTCACGAAGTAAGTTTACTCCAATTAGAACATCAAAAATACCTTTACGTAAGTCCTGCATGATTTCAATGCGTTCCAGTGTATCGACATCAGAGTGAATATAGCGGCAACGAATGTTTACCTTAGTTAAATATTTGGCTAGTTCTTCGGCCATTCTCTTCGTCAGTGTAGTTACTAAAACTCTTTCATCCAATTCACAACGCACCTGAATTTCTTCGATCAAATCATCAATCTGATTCAAACTTGGTCGGATTTCAATAATTGGATCTAATAAGCCGGTTGGGCGAATGACTTGTTCGACATAAATTCCGTCTGTTTTTTGCAGCTCATAATCGGCAGGTGTTGCAGATACGTAGATGACCTGATTTTGCATGGCTTCAAATTCCTCAAACTTCAAAGGTCGGTTGTCCATTGCGGCCGGCAAACGGAAACCGTATTCGACCAGATTTTCTTTTCGGCTGCGGTCACCTCCGTACATGGCGTGAACCTGTGAGACTGTTACGTGGCTTTCGTCGACTACCATCAGATAATCATCTGGGAAATAGTCTAACAAACAGAAAGGACGCGTTCCCGCTTCTCTTCCGTCCAGATATCTTGAATAATTCTCAATTCCGGAGCAATAGCCCAGTTCACGAATCATTTCTAAATCAAAATTAGTACGTTCTTCCAAACGTTTTGCTTCCAGATGTTTTCCTATTTCTTTAAAATAATCAACCTGTTTGACTAAATCCTGTTGGATTTCCCAAATAGCGTTTTGCAAAACATCAGGGGAAGTCACAAACATATTGGCCGGATAAATCGTCAGTCGCTGGAATTTTTCAATGACTTGTGAGGTCTTGGCATCAAAAGATTCTATTTCCTCGATTTCATCACCAAAGAAGTGAATTCTAAAAGCATCATCGGCATAACTTGGGTATACTTCAACGGTGTCTCCTTTAATTCGGAATGTTCCGGGCGTAAAATCTGCCTCGGTTCTGGAGTATAAACTCTGAACCAGACTGTGTAATAATTTGGTTCGGGAGATAACCTGATCTCTCGCTATTTCAATAACGTTTTTCTGAAATTCAACAGGATTTCCAATACCATACAGACAGGAAACCGAAGCTACAACTAAAATATCACGACGTCCGGAAAGCAGCGAAGAGGTAGTGCTCAAACGCATTTTTTCGAGTTCCTCGTTGATGGACAGGTCTTTCTCAATAAATACTCCGCTAACCGGCATAAAAGCTTCCGGCTGATAATAATCGTAGTAGGAAACAAAGTACTCTACAGCGTTATTGGGAAAGAATTGCTTGAATTCAGAATACAACTGTGCAGCCAACGTTTTGTTGTGCGCTAAAACCAAAGTTGGTCGCTGAACTTCCTGAATGACATTGGCTACCGTAAAGGTTTTTCCGGATCCCGTAACTCCTAACAGAGTCTGGTATTTTTCACCATCTATAATGCCTTGTGAAAGTTTTTCAATTGCTTGCGGCTGATCACCTTTTGGACTGTATTCAGAGGATACCTGGAAATTCATTTTTGGACGATGAAAGATTAGTTTTGTAAAGATACAAAGTTTGGATTCTATATAAAAACTTAAAAAGAGGATGAATCAAATGGGTTAGGTTTGCTATAATTTCCCGTAAGCACAGTGTTTTTTATCTATTCTAAAAAGTCAATCATAGCGTTATTCACTATTTTCGACTGATCAATCGATAGAAAGTGCCCTGCATCCGATATTGTTTTTGTTTGGCTATGAATTAAAAACTTTTTTGCTCTTTCTAAGCTTTCTTCTGAATTGATAACATCACGATCTCCAATTAAAATCAAAACCGGATTGGTGATGGATTGGAGTTCAGCATCTGAAAAAGGACGCATTTTGAACATGCTTGAATTTGATTTCGCATATTTATTGGCCAGATAGAATTGCTTTTTGTAAACAGGACTGATCTTTTCGGGATGAGTAGAAAAAGTTTGGAGTGTTTTTTCGAATTTCTTTTCATTTGGGAACAGTTTCAGCATTAGGGCAGAAGTTGTTTTCCTCACTTTGTCTATAAATTTAAACGTTTGTGCAGGACTTAGCAGTACTATTTTATCAATAGAATTGTTGTTTTGGGTAGCTAATAATGTTGCAATCCAGCCACCACGTGACGCTCCTATAATATCAAAATTCTTTAATTTGTAGTGATTGAAAATTTCATTGTACAAAAGGGCAATTTCGTCTGAGGAAAGAGATTTAGAGGTCAAAGTAGACTTTCCGGGTTCTATTATAAAATCAATTGCATAAATGCGATGTTTTTTGGAGAGTGCTTTTATGTTGGGATACCACATGCTGGAACTTGCATCCATTCCGTGTAGCAGAACCAAGTCTTTGCCATTTTTTAATCCGGTAACAATTACGTGGGCTGTTCCGTAAGCTGTCTGTATGTTTTCTTCGGTATACGGAATGCCCCAAAGCTTTAAAGTCTGATTGTATGAATCGATATAGGTCTGTTTTTCGCTTTTTGTTTTAAAAACATAATCGTCAAACTTTGCCTTTTTTGAAGCGGCACAACCGGCAAGCAAAAATAACAATACTGCTTTGAAGAGTAATTTTGGCATAGGAATAAAATTCAAATTACTTTAAAGGTACGAAAAATGTGAACCCTCAGAGTATCAGAATTTTATTTTAAAGTATTAGAATTTCAATGTTAAGCGTTTTCCAGCTTCCATGCTTTTTGTTGAGTCTCACTTAAAAATGACCAGGCTACAATTCGGCTTGTTTTTTGCCCCTGAGACATATCGATTGTTTTGATGGTAGCAGCGTTTACTTTGTTTAATGTTTTGTAAATACTGGAAAGATTGTCTCTTTTTGAAACCAGAGTGGTAAACCATAAGCATTGCATAGCATATCTGGCGCTTTCATAAATCATTTGAGTTACAAAACCAATTTCACCTCCATCACACCATAATTCTGCATTTTGACCTCCGAAGTTCAAAACAGGATTTGTTTTTTTCTTTTCTTTCGGATTTAAGTTTGAAACTTTGCGTGCGGTGCTTTGGTTGGCGTCTTCAGCCGAAGAATGAAATGGTGGGTTGCACATTGTAAAAGTAAAACGATCTTCGGGGGTGATGATGTTTTTAAAAATAAAACGCGATTCCGTTTGCTGCTGAAGGCTTATAGCCTCAATCAGTTTTGGATTGGCTTCGATAATTTTGCTGCAATTTGCAATCGCTTTTTCGTCAATATCTGTTCCTACGAAACTCCAGTCGTAAATCGCATTTCCTAAAACGGGATAGATGCAGTTAGAGCCTGTTCCTATATCCAAGCCTAACACTGACGGGCCTTTAGGGATATTTCCGTTGTTAGTTTCGGCCAGTAAATCGGCTAGATAATGAATATAATCCGTTCTTCCGGGAATAGGTGGACAAAGATAGTTTTTAGGAATATCCCAGTTTTGTATGTCGTAATAGGTTTTCAGTAAAGCTTTGTTCAGCAGTTTTACTGAAAGAGGATTGCTGAAATCAATAGTTTCAATTCCGTGAATGTTTACGGCAACCTGTGCTTTTAACTCAGGACAATTCGCGATAAGAAGTTCGAAATCGTAACGGGAACGATGAAGATTTCGAGGATGTAAATTGTTTTTTTCGGAATTGTCTGTTGTTTTCATTTTTGTAAATTTCCGTGCAAAGATAGGTATTCCTTTCTTAGGAAACGTCCTGTAAAATTAATCCATGCATTCCATCAACAGCAAATCACCATCGGTGTGGATGATTGTTACTAAACCATCCTGTAGAACAGCATTGCTGCTTCCGGTTCTGTAGCCAATCGTTAGGGTATCGTTTGTAAGCGGATAGAGCAAATTGGTCGAATAAATGCCATTGACAATCCCAATCGGAATCAAGGAGATAGGTGTTTTTTCGGTATACCATTTCTCGAATTTACGGGGCAGTAAAAAAACTTTAGAATGGTCGTCCAGAATAACAATTTTTAGCAAATCGCGGTAACGGGCAATGTTGGTAATATTGGTGATGGTATGGTCTGCACGTTTTCCGGTAGCCCAAACGACGTTTACAGCAGGTATTTTGCGATCGATTAAATAGTCAAAAGCTTTCTCTAAATCGGTTTTGTCCTGGTCGGGTGTATGAACGATTTCGATAGGGTATTGTGTTGTTTTGTAAATTTCAGGATCAAAGCCACGGTCGAAATCACCCAGAAGGACATCGACTTTGATGCCCAGTTCAATTACTCTTTCAATGGCTGAATCGAGTACGATAACCAGCGGAGACCATTCGAGTAATTGTCCTAATAATTCCGGATTGCATGCTGCTCCGTTGGCGATAATTAAAGCGGGTTCCTGGTCGTCGCGTACGATATGGTGTGAAGACATTTAGTTTTTTAGTTTGAATGTGGAGCAAAGGTACTGTTAGTATTGTGAAATGTGAAATGTGAAATGTGAGAAGTTAAATGTAAAATGTAAAATGTAAAATGTGAGAAATCTGAAGTCTACAATCTACAATCTAAAATTAAACAAGACGTCGGTGGTAATTGATTTGCCCTAAATGATACGCTAAATGCGTAGAAAGATGTACCAGAAAGAAGCCTGTTGACATTTCTTTTTCGAAAACAATTTGCGGATAAGTTTGTTCTAAATCAGCTTCGGTCAGGCTGTCGAGCGCAGTGTTTACAACCAAAATAGTATTCTCGATTTTACCGATTAGCTCTGATTTTGGAACATCTTTCAATGAAAATTCTAAGGGACGATCACGGATGTAACCCGTTTTTCCAATTTCGGCTCCAATATAGGTGTTTAGGTTTCCTATTAAATGCAGACAAAGATTTCCGGCTGAATTGGAAATGCCCGGTGCAATTGCCCAAATCTGACTTTCGTTTGGATACGATTCGATTTCGGCTTTCAATTTGTTCAGATCTCTGTTAAAAAGCAATTTTAAGGTTTCAATCAACATGATTTTAAGCTTTATGAGTTATCGGAATCCAGATTTCTTCTTCAGAATCGGGATCTTCTTTTTTGTATTTTTCAGTCATTACGGCAAAATGAGGCCTTTCATCCACCATATATTCTGAATTTGGCAGCCAATCTACAAAAATTTCATGATAGGTTTTATGACCTTCGCTTTGCGGACCTTTATGTACAAAAACAGCATATAATCCGGTAGGAATTACCAATGGTTTCATTTCCAGTGGCATTTCATCAAAAGCAGAGACTTCGACTGCAGCCCATTTTTCGAAGGTATTACCGGGATCAAAATTATCAAAGTGTGCAGTAGGAAAAACTTCGAGCGAATATAAATTGGCGTCGATTGTGTTTTTAATTTCTTTTCGTTTTGGCATAAAAGAACTCCACAGTTGATGCGTTTTGTTTTCAAGAAATGACATTGTAACGTATTTACCAATTAGTTTCTTCTCGGGTAATATCTGAATTTTGGCTTCCATTTTTAGAGCTTATTTGATTTTGTATTTTTTGTAATCTGTTTCACTAAGCGAAAAATAACCCAACGGATAATTGGCTTTATCAACAGTATTAATAATGTTTCCTTTTACAGTTGCGGGTGGGGACTGAAAAGGTCCGCCAGAATTATTCCCGGCTATACTCACCAGTATGTTCATATAGTTGTAATACTGTTTTGAGATGCCGTAATGGGTAATCTCGATCTCATCTCCAATTTTTAAATCGTCATCATCTGATGTGCTAAAATATTCATTTCCCTGAAAAAACTTGTCCTCCGTAACATAATAAGTTGAGGTAATTTTGCTCGAATACATATATTTAAAGAGGTAAAAATTATCATCGTCGGCAGGGTCATTAAAGTAGGCTCTGGTTTCAATATCTTTTCCGGTAAAACCGCCTTGGTTGTTTTGCTCAATTCGGCTTATGGGTGCTACTGCTTTCATGGTTTCGGTAGCAGTATAGGTAATGCCTCCCGAAATCACGGTTAGGGTGTAGGTTTCGTTAATTACCGGAACGAAATTCGAACACACATATCGTCCGGTTTTGGGAACTTCAATAAAGTTGAATTGTGTGTTCTGACTGTTTTTTATAAATACGGTCGCTCCCGCAACGGTTGGAATAACGTTTTGAAAATAACCAGTTGTAGTGGTCAGTTTTATAGTCTGTTGTTTTCCGGTTGTTTGTTTCTGCCAGTTTATCGCAGCTTCGATGACTAACTTTGGAGGGGCAGTATCTAAATTAACATCTACAACTTCCTCACAGCTTGTGAAGAAAATCGATATTAAAACTATCATTAAAATGCTTGCTTTTTTCATGATCTATCTTTTGTTTTCTTTTTACAGAAAGTTGGTCTTAAAATTTAAAATTATAACTCACGGCCGGAACCATTCCGAAAATTGACGTTTTTACAGCTTCATTTGTACCGGTATCTACATTTTGACGGAAGTTGATCGAAGCCGCATTCTGGCGATTGTACAAGTTGTAAATACTAAAAACCCATTCGCCTTTCCAGTTTCGGTCTTTATTTTTTCGGGGGGTCAAAGTTGCCGAAATGTCTAAATGATGATAGGCCGGTAAGCGGTTTTCGTTTCTTAATCCATAATTGGGTACTGTAATTCCCAGATACTCATAGCGTCCATTTGGGTACGTAACCGGCTGACCCGATTGCAGCGCAAAGTTGGCGCCAAAAGACCACTTCTCGTTTAAATTATAAGCAGATGTAATGGCTAAATTATGAGTCTTATCATAGGCAGAGCTGTACCATTGTCCGCTGTTGATACCAATTTCTTCCGGAGTTCTTCCCGGAGTTTGCTGCTGTGATTTTGATAAAGTATAGGAGATCCATCCATTGAACTTGCCTTCATTTTTCTTTAGCATAAATTCGACACCATAGGCCCGCATTCTTCCGTTCAGAATTACCTGTTCGATCGCATCATTGGCAATCAAATTGGCACCATCGATATAATCAAGTCGGTTCTGGATTTTTTTATAATAGGTTTCGATTTCTACAGAGTAAGCTCCGTTGTTGATATTTCTAAAATAGCCTAAAGCCACCTGATCGGCAATCTGAGGTTTGATGTAATTATCACTTGGCATCCAGACATCGAGCGGAGTAGGAGATGAAGTATTCGAAATCAGCTGAAGATACTGTGCCATTCGGTTATAGCTTGCTTTAATCGCCTGATCATCATTTAACTGATAGGAAACAGAAAGCCGCGGTTCTAAATTGTTGTAATGCTGAATGGCCTTGTTTTTGCCAAAATAGCGCGTTGAGGTTGGTGTTCCTTTTTCGTAAATCTGCATGTCGCTATTGAAAACTACTGGTTCGTTATTGTCATAATAATTGATGGTAGAAGATCCTAAACGATAGAACAAACTGTATCGTAATCCGTAAGCAACCGTAATTTTTTTCGAGAGCTGATTCTCGGCTTCGATATAAACAGAAGGTTCAAAGGCGTATTTTTTATCCAGTTGATCCGGATTAATTCCGGACGTTTCATTGCTTGGTTTGATCGTCCCGGGATTAAATTCGTAGTAAATACCATTTAAACCGTAGTTCAGTTTGAATTTGTCTGAGAGGTAGTTTTTGAAATCGTATTTGATGTTGTAGTTCTTAATTCCCGAATCCCATTTGAAGCCTACAAAGTCCAGATCGAGACCATAATAGTAATCGCTGTAAATCAGGGATAAATTGGCAAATAATTTATCAGAGTACAGATGGTTCCAACGCAGGTTTAAGGTTGAATTTCCGTAGATATTGGTAAAACTTTTGTTCAGACTAAACACATCACGGCCAAAATAACCGGACAAATACAAGCTGTTGTTGTCGTTTAATTTATAACTCAGTTTGGTATTCAAATCATAAAAATAGGCAGAGTTGTCTTTTTGATCTTCGGATAGTTTTAGAAACAAATGAGCATAGGAAGCTCTTCCTCCAATAAGAAAAGAACCTTTGTCTTTTACTAAAGGGCCTTCGGCGAGAAGTCGGCTTGAAATTAACCCGATTCCACCATTAACGTGAAATTCTTTGCTGTTTCCGTCTTTCTGATAAATGTCTAAAACAGAAGAAGCTCTTCCGCCATAGCGTGCCGGAATTCCGCCTTTGTATAGTTTTAGATCTTTAATAGCATCGGGGTTAAAAACGGAGAAAAAGCCAAATACATGCGAAGAATTAAAGATGGTAGCCTCGTCTAATAAAATTAAATTCTGATCGGCACCACCACCGCGTACATTAAATCCCGAAGCGCCTTCTCCCGCATTGGTAACGCCCGGAAGCAATAAAATCGATTTTAAAACATCGACTTCACCCAAAACAACCGGCATTTTTTTGATGGTGGAAATTGAGAGTTTGTTGGCACTCATTTCCGGCGATTTGATGTTGATTTTTCTTTTATTGTCGATAATTACCACCTCCTGAAGCTCTTCGCCGCTTTCGCTGATCGCAAAATTATTTTTCGTGTTTTGAGTTAAAGCAATTGTCTTTTGAAGGGTTTGATACCCCACATAACTAATTTCAATCTGATGTTCACCTTGTGGAACGGTAAGCGAATAAAAACCATATTCGTTGGTGGTTGTACCTATTTTTAAGGTCGGAATATAGACGTTCACACCGATTAAGGTTTCGTTGTTTTTAAAGTCAGTAATGGTGCCGCTTAAAGTGAATTTTTCCTGAGAAAATGATGTTAAAATAGTAAAGAACAGAATAAAAAATGTGGTATTTTTTTTTGTGGTCATTGTCTTGGTTTTGAAACACATAGTTAATAATTCTAACTAGATATTTTTGCAGAACGTTTGTTAAACATTAGTTAAGAAAGACTCTTTTTTTGGAGGGGCAAAGGGGCAGAGGGACAAAGGTTCAGAGGTTTTGGTTCCATTCAAAAAAAAAAGACAACTAATTAAAGTTGTCTTTTCTACAGAGCCATATTGTGACGACTCTTTATGTTTCATTCGATTATTTTATTTGTGCAATAATTGAATTGAATGTTTCACTTGGACGCATTGCTTTGCTCACTAATTCAGGAGTTGGCTGGTAGTAACCGCCAAGATTTTGAGGTTTCCCTTGCGCACCAATTAATTCGGCATCAATTTTAGCTTCGTTAGCTTCAAATTCAGCAGCAATTGGAGTGAAGATCGCTTTCAATTCAGCATCTTTGTTTTGAGCAGCCAAAGCCTGAGCCCAGTAATAAGCAAGGTAAAAATGAGAACCACGGTTATCAATTTCCCCTACTTTACGAGCCGGAGATTTATCATTAGCAAGGAATTTATCGTTGGCTTCGTCTAAAGTTTCAGATAGAACAATTGCTTTAGAATTGTCTAAAGTTTGTCCTAAATGCTCTAAAGAAGCACCAAGAGCCAAAAATTCTCCTAATGAATCCCAACGTAAATAACCTTCTTCTGTGAATTGCTCAACGTGTTTTGGAGCAGAACCTCCCGCACCCGTTTCAAACAATCCTCCACCGTTCATTAACGGAACGATAGATAGCATTTTAGCAGAAGTTCCTAATTCCAGAATTGGAAACAAGTCTGTTAAATAGTCACGTAAAACGTTTCCGGTTACTGAGATGGTGTCTAAACCTTTGATGATTCTGTCTAAAGTAAATTCAGTAGCCGCAACAGGGTTTAAGATACGGATATCCAGATTTACAGTATTGTGGTCTTTTAAATATTTTTGAACTTTTGCAATCAATTCTCTGTCGTGTGCTCTGTTTTCGTCTAACCAGAAAACAGCAGGAGTATCAGATAAACGAGCTCTGTTTACAGCCAGTTTAACCCAGTCCTGAATTGGAGCGTCTTTTGCCTGACACATTCTGAAAATGTCATTAGCTTCAACGTTTTGCTCCATTAAAACAGTTCCTTTGTTGTCTGTGACACGAACAACTCCGTCAGCTTTCATCTGGAATGTTTTGTCGTGAGATCCGTATTCTTCTGCTTTTTGAGCCATTAAACCTACGTTAGGAACACTTCCCATTGTCTTAGGATCAAAAGCACCGTGTTTTTTACAAAAATCGATTGTAGCGGTGTAAACTCCGGCATAAGAGCGATCTGGAATAAGGGCAATCGTGTCTTGTTGTTTTCCTTCTTTATTGTACATCTGTCCTGAGGTACGAATCATTGCCGGCATAGAAGCATCAACAATTACATCAGAAGGTACGTGTAAGTTTGTAATTCCTTTATCAGAATTTACCATTGCCAAAGCAGGTCCGTTTTCGATTGCTTTAGTGATATCGGCTTCAACTTCAGCCTGTTCAGGTCTTCCTGCAATTTTTGCATAGATATCACCTAAACCATTTCTGGTGTCAATGTTTAATGCTGCAAATAAAGTTTCGTATTTTTTGAAAAGATCAGCAAAGTATACTTCAACGATCGCGCCGAAGATAATTGGATCTGATACTTTCATCATGGTTGCTTTTAAGTGTACCGAAAGTAAAACACCTTCTTTTTTTGCATCCGCAATAGCATCCGCAGCAAAAGCTTTTAATTTTTTTACACTTAAAACAGAACTGTCAATGATTTCACCTGCTTTAAGCGGTGTACTTGCTTTTAATACTGTAGTTGTACCATCTTTTGCAACGAATTCAATTTTTACATCATCAGCTTCTGCAACTGTAAGCGATTTTTCACTTCCGTAGAAATCACCGTTTGGCATTGAAGCCACTTTTGTTTTAGAATCAGCTGACCATGCACCCATTGAGTGTGGATTTGCTTTTGCAAAGTTTTTTACTGCTCTTGGAGCTCTACGATCAGAGTTTCCTTCACGTAAAACCGGATTTACGGCAGAACCTAAAACTTTAGCATATTTTGCTTTAATTTCCTTTTCAGCATCATTTTGTGGATCTTCCGGGAAATTAGGAATTTTATAACCGTGTGATTGTAATTCGGCAATAGCTGCTTTTAATTGCGGTACCGATGCAGAAACGTTTGGCAATTTGATGATGTTAGCATCAGGTTGTGTTGCCAATTGCCCTAATTCAGCCAAAGCATCTCCCGTTTTTTGATCAGCTGTTAAAAGCTCAGGGAAATTGGATAAGATTCGGGCTGCCAAAGAGATGTCTCTGGTTTCAATTGCAATACCTGCTGTAGACGTAAAAGCCTGGACAATAGGTAAAAAAGAATAAGTCGCTAACAATGGCGCCTCATCAGTTAAGGTGTAATAGATTTTTGAATTCTGTGTCATTTTTTTTTTTTTATAATCGTATCGTCAGAGAATGACGATGTAAAAGGTATAGTCGGCTCAGAATGAGCGGAGCAAATATAATAAAAACAGTCCGAAAACGGTGTAGTTTTGAGGAGAAATGCCGAAATTATCAGATTGTTATTTCGTGCTCTTTAAATTGTCAAATCGACGATTTTGCTATTAAAAAATTACGGTTTTGATATTCTGAAAATAAAGCACAAAAAAAAACCCGTTTCAAATGATATGAAACGAGTTTTTTATAACAAATCGATAAATGATTATCTTCTTTTATCTTTAATCTTAGCTTTTTTACCAGTAAGTTCTCTGAAGTAGAAAATTCTAGCTCTACGTACAGCTCCTTTTTTGTTGATTTCAATCTTTTGTAAAGCTGGTAAGTTTACTGGGAAGATACGCTCAACTCCAATAGCTCCAGACATTTTACGAATAGTAAAAGTTTCTGTGTTACCAGAACCTCTTCTTTGAATAACAACTCCTTTAAAAAACTGAGTTCTTGTTTTTTCACCCTCTTTAATTTCGTAGTAAACTGTGATAGTATCTCCAGCTCCGAAAACAGGGAAATCTTTTTTAGCAACGAATTCGTTTTGAACGAACTTTAATAAATCTGCCATGATAATTTTTTATTATTGTTTAGTATAGAGTAACATTCACGGATTTCGCCAGAGGTTAGTCTAATTCGGGTGCAAATGTAGAAAATAATTGTAAATTATGAATTATAAATTGTAAATTATTTTAAGTTGTTGATAAATTGATGGTTAGGGCTTGTTTCAAGTTTCAAGTTTCAAGTTTCTTGTGTACGTCATCAAAACCTGAAACTTGAAACTTGAAACAAAAGAAACTTTTTATTTAGGCTGCTGCTGTGTAACACAATGGATCATTCCTCCATTGGCGTACAAATTACGAACGTCAATACCAATTACTTTTCTGTCAGGATATAAACCCTGAATCAATTGATTGGCAACAGTATCATTAGGATCGTTGTAATTCGGAACCAGAACAACCGTATTTCCAATGTAATAATTGACATAAGAACCTTTGTAACCTAATTTTTTACCATAAGTCGTTACAACGTTGTTTCGGGACAATGGCAGTTTTACGAAAGTATAATTTTTGCCTTTTACGTCTTTTGAATTGTACAAGGTAGCAATGTCGGCTTGTGGTACTTCCCAATACAATAAATCATCTTCATTCATGGTTACGATCGTGCTGGTATTGCCAAAACGTGCAAAACCATCAATGTGCATGTCTGTGATCTCTCTTCCCGCTTTTCCGTTAAGCCAGATAAAATGAGTAACACCTAAATACTTTTTAAAAATGGCTTCAGCCTGTGACTGAGACATTCCAGGATTACGATTGGAGTTTAAAATAGAACTTTTGGTAGCCATTAAGGTTCCTTTTCCGTCTATTTCTACAGCTCCGCCTTCATTAATCATTATAGTGTTTAAATCTACAATTGTTGTTTTCTGATCTGCTGCAATTTGTGAAGGAATGGTGTTGCAATTACTGAAATCGGCTTTTTTCCCCCAGCCATTAAATCCCCAATCCTGAATTACCAATTGATTGTTCTTGTCTTTTACGTAAATAGGACCATTATCTCTTACCCAGACATCATCCGTTTTGTAAATTTTAAATGTTACGGCAGAAAGAGAAACGCCTGCATTTTTTAATAAGGCGGTAATTCTGTTTTTTTCAGTCGTATCATAGGCAATAATATTGACCTTTTCGCTTGCAGCTAATGATTTAGTCATAGCGACCCAGGTAGCATCTAAATCATTTCTATAGTCAATACCATATTGATATTGATGTGGCCATTGCAGCCAGGTTGCTTCATGCGGAGCAGATTCTTCGGGCATGGTGTACATAATTTCACTTTTAATCGATTCTGTCGGTTCGTCCGGCGTTACGCCTACTGCATCTTCCTGACAGGAAGTAAATAGAGGAAATAGCAGTATAGGTATAAATAATTTTTTCATCTTAATTTGTGTTTGTTGTGGATTAACTTGTTTAGCGTCATTTTGTTACTAGTATTTTGACGGTACAAATGTATTTCTAAACCGTTATCTGGCAGTTGTCCAAAATGGACAAATCAAATCAGCGGAATAAAAATCGCGGTAAGATATTCAGACTCGTTATCACAATTGTCGCTGGTTTTCAGATATTGTTCAATTACAGGCAAGTGTGAAAGTTCAAAAGTGTTGTTTAGAAACCAGCCTCCATAAATTTGGTTATAGGTATTTTCTAAGGTATTGTAACTGCCGTGATGAAAAAAACGGGCATATTTACTGCCAAAAATCTGCTTCTTTGGCAAATTTTTAAGGACCGTTGTCGTAGCAACACAGGCTTCGTAAGTGCAATTTATTTTTTCGGTAATTAAAATATCGTCTGTAATGACTCCAAAAAAGCGGGTGTCAGTTTCAGGGAATTTGTTTTGCAGAAGGTTTTCCCACAGCGTTTCTATTTCCTGATTAACATAAGGAGTTTTGGAACTTAGGTAATAAACAGTTGTTTCAGGGATTACAAGTATATCGGGGGCTAAAACACTGGTAAAAGATTGAAGAGGATGGGTATCGTTGAGTAAAAGCTCCTTTTGATTGCGTGCCAGGGAAGGGGAACAATCAAAATGTTTTTTGAAGGTTTTTGAGAATGACTGTACATCGGCAAAACCTACTTCAAGTGCAATTTCTGAGATTTGTTTGTTGGAGTAGATGAGTTTTTTGTATCCGTTTTCTACCTTCAATCGGGTTTGGTAAGCGCCAATGGTTTCGTTAAATAAAGAATAAAAAATGCGTTGCAGATTCCGGTAGGAGTAACACGAAATGTCCTCCAGAGAATTTATTGAGATGATTTGATTGTAATGCATCTCAATATAATTCCGGGTATTGTAAATATGTTTTAGATTAAAATCATTCATTTTTTAGTTTTTAGAAAGGGGTAATAATAAGGATAACGTATTAATTACAGCTTTCACATATGATTTAGAAGAATCACTAAAAATAAATGAGTAAAGAGTCTGGTTTATTTTTCTTCTAATAAATCCGGTCGTCTGTTTTTAGTATGTTCATACGCCATATCCTCGCGCCATTTGTCAATTTTGGCAAAATGACCGCTAGTCAGAACTTCAGGAACCTTCCAGCCTTTATAATCTGCCGGTCTTGTATATATAGGACCTGAAAGCAGATTGTCCTGAAAACTATCAGTTAATGCTGAAGTTTCGTCGCTCAAAACACCTGGAATCAAGCGGATCAAAGCATCCGATAACACCAAAGCTCCTAATTCTCCACCCGATAAAACATAATCACCAATTGAAATCTCTTTGGTAATAAAATGATCCCGAACACGCTGGTCTACACCTTTATAATGTCCGCAAAGAATGATGATATTTTCATACATCGACATGGTATTGGCCATTTTTTGGTTTAAAGTTTCCCCGTCAGGTGACATATAAATAATCTCATCGTATTCGCGTTGGCTTTTTAAATGCGTGATACAGGCATCAATAGGCTGAACAGTCATCACCATTCCGGCACCTCCTCCAAAAGGATAATCGTCAACACTTTTTTGCTTGTTTGTGGTGTAATCACGCAAATTATGAAAATGAACTTCCACTAATCCTTTGTCTATGGCACGTTTCATAATCGAAGCCTCAAACGGACTCTTTAATAATTCAGGTAAAATCGTTATAATGTCAATTCGCATTTTTTTTCTTCAATAGTTCTAAGGTGCAAAGATACAAGTTAATTTTTGTGAATTTTCAAGATTTGAAAATGGGGAAAAAGAATTAAAGACTTTTTGAGAAAGAGTTCATAACGAGCTACTTAACGTTTAATGTTGTTTGAATGTTATTTAAGTGTTTGTAAAACAGTTAAATACATGATAATTATATAACATAAAACGTCTGAAATGTAAAAAAAAGATGCTTAATTTTAATTACTATTACATTTCAATTATTTGATTTTGTAAAGAATTACTTAAAAACAAAACTCCCATGAAAAAGCTGCTAATATTACTCATTATATTGATTTTACAGGCATGTTCTACCACTAAAAATCCAAATGATCAATGGATTGGTCAGTCCAAAAAAAATCTTATTAAGATTTGGGGGCCACCTATACGTACGTTACAAAATTCAGATCAGGGAGAAATATTACTTTATGCAGAACAAGTGTATACCAATGCAGCTACTAGTGAAGGTCCCAGAATGGCCGGCTCAAACTACTGGAATTACACCTATATATACACTCGTAAGGACGGAAAAATTTATTTTTACAAAACCGATAAACAGCAACAGCCACCTCAGACAATTGCTGTAAAATAAGCTGATTTCTTGTTTTTTATACGAAAATATTGCGTTTTTATCATTGTTGTCAAAATCATTTGATTATATTTATGTCCGCTTTAGGTTGATCTTTAGCGATTTAAAATGATAAATCATGAGAAAAACGGTGATACTTTTGGTATCTTTTCTAATTATTTCCTGTCAGAATCAAAACCAGTTAAAACCTATGGATACCACAAAAAATGAAGAATTAGTCAAAGCGTATTTTGAACATTTTAATAAGCACGATTGGAAAAAGATGTCAGAAATGTACACAGAGACTGCTGATTTCAAAGATCCTTCGCTAGGACCCGGGATTGTCAAACAAACCCGTAAACAAATTGCAGATAAGTATGCAGCGCTTAATGCCGCTTTTCCGGATCTGCATGACAAAGTGATTCAGGTTTATCCGTCGGGAGAAAAGCATATTATTGTAGAATTTGTTTCATCAGGTACAGCGCCTGACAACTCAAAATTTGAACTGCCGATCTGTACTATTTTTACAATCGAAAACGGATTAATCACCAAAGATTTTACCTATTTCGATAACTTTGAAGAAGAGGAAAACTAAGAACAGCTACTGATGTAAAACGTGTGTAGTCCCTACGGGACATCATTTACGGTGGGTTTCTTTTGCTGACCTATATATAGGTTACCGAATTACCGATATTTTGCTCCTTATGGAGCTTTTTTTTTGAATAATAATTAAAATAAGCTGAAGCGAAGTGCTATTTATTAATGAAAATATTGTAGCTTTATTCTTTCATTTATGATATAATATGTAAAATGAAAATTGTTTACATATGACAAATAATTCCGCAAGGAATTACATATTGGTAGTAATATGGTTTTCACATCGCAAATAATTCCGTCAGGAATTACATATCGGTAAATAGAATCCATATATAGTTTTCACATCACAAATAATTCCGTCAGGAATTACATAGCGGCAAATTATGGCAAACACATACACCCAAATACATGTACATTTTGTTTTCGCAGTAAAATTCAGACGCGCGTTAATAGACAAAGAATGGAAAGCAGAATTATATCAATATATAACCGGAATTATAAAAAATAATGACCATAAGCTTCTGGCGATAAATGGTGTTTCGGACCATATTCATATTTTAATCGGGATTAGACCTGCGCAATCAATTTCCGATTTGATGAAAAATGTTAAACAGGACTCCTCAAAGTGGATCAATACGAATAAATTGTCCAAAGGACATTTTCAATGGCAGGAAGGTTATGGAGCGTTCTCATACAGTAAATCTCAATTGACTGCCGTAATTAAGTATATTGAGAATCAGGAAGCGCACCACAAAAAGAAAACCTTGAGAGAGGAGTATATTCACTTTTTGCAAAAAGCTGAAGTCGATTACGATGAAAGGTTTATTTTTAAAGAATTAATTTAGAAGTAAGCCATAAGAAAACAGATTAGCTTAAATTTGATAGAAATAGTCAGGATAAAAAAACGTTGCTGATTTATACAATTTACAACAAATAGAAAGTTAATTAAACACCTTGAAAATGCAGCATTCAAAAACAAGCAAAGAATTTATAAAAGGAGATGAAATCGAGTGGGAGGTGGTTGGTGAAGGTATCAGGCGCAAGATTCTTGCTTTTGATGAAAGAGTGATGCTGGTAAATGTTCATTTTGAAAAGGGAGGAATTGGTGTTTTACACGAACACTATCATTCGCAGGTTACCTATGTTTCAAGCGGTAAATTTGATGTTACCATTAGCGGTGTTACCCAAACGCTGAAAGAAGGAGATAGTTTTTACATTCCGCCTCATGCCATTCATGGAGTGGTTTGTTTAGAAAGCGGACTTTTAACGGATGTTTTTAGTCCGATTCGGGAAGATTTTATACAATCGTAATGTTTTAACATTCAGCATAATCTTTAAAACAATAGTCAGATTTACTGTCGACTTTGGAAAAATTATAATTTTTTTAAAGTTTCGGTAATAATTAGATTGGTATTTTTGCAAAATGAATTTATCTAAAACGAATGTCTTGTTTATGGCAGCTTGCACCGGACTTATAGTTGCAAATCTTTATTATTGCCAGCCTTTAATTGTTTTAATTGCCAACGAATTTAAAATTCCTGAAGCCAGTGCGGGAACAATAACTTATCTAACCCAGGCGGGTTATGCGATAGGGTTGTTTTTTATGGTTCCATTAGGCGATAAAATCGAACGTAAAAAACAAATTTTAATGACCACTTTTGCTTCTGTAATCGCTTTGATTATCGCAGCAACGGCAAAAAGTTTCTTTCTTTTACAGGTAGCTTCCTTATTAATCGGGATTACTTCAATTGTACCCCAGCTTATTTTACCCTTGGCAGCTTCTTTGAGTGCGCCCGAACAGCGCGGAAAAGTGGTAGGAACTATTATGAGCGGTTTGCTTGTTGGAATACTATTGTCCAGAACATTAAGTGGATTTATAGGTCAGGTATTGGGCTGGAGGTCTATGTTTTATATTGCTGCGGGTATCTGTTTGCTGATCTTTTTTGTGATTCAGAAAAAATTTCCGGTCAATAAACCTCAGTTTGAGGGAACTTACGGACAGTTGATTCAATCCCTTTTTACACTTATAAAAACGCAACCGGTTTTGCGTGAAGCGACACTGATCAATGTATTCAGTTTTGCACAATTCGGAGCCTTTTGGACCACTATGGTTTTACTGCTTTCCGGAGATCCATTCGGTTTTAACAGTGCTACAATTGGGCTTTTTGGAATTGTAGGAGCTTCTGGAGCTTTGGCGGCACCCCTTGTAGGAAAAATGGGAGACAAAGGAAACTCAAGAATTGCGGTAGGGTACGGTTGTTTATTGATTTTAATTAGTTTTCTGGTTTTCTATTTTTCAATAGAAAGTGTGATCGGAATTGCGATTGGAATTGTGTTTATTGATATCGGAATTCAGGGCGTACATATTTCAAACCAGACCCGAGTATATTCGCTGCTTCCCGAAGCCAGAAACCGATTGAATACCGTATTTATGTCGTTTAGTTTTTTAGGAACGGCAGCCGGATCAGCTTATGGATTGTTGTTGTGGAAACTGGGCGGATGGCATGCGGTAACCATTGGCTGCGTTGGATTGTCGGCATTGGCATTTGTCGTTTACGGCCTTACTTACAAATCAAAGTCTAAAAAAACAGAAAGCTTAAATTGATATAAAATTAATTTGTAAATTTGCATTCAAATAAAAAATAAGAACAATGGAAAACGGAATATACGCTAAATTCAACACTAGTAAAGGTTCGATTTTAGTAAAACTTACACACGATTTAACACCTGGGACCGTAGGGAATTTTGTAGCTCTTGCAGAAGGAAATATGGAGAATAAAGTAAAACCTCAGGGACAAAAATTCTATGATGGATTAACTTTTCATAGAGTAATTCCTGATTTTATGATTCAGGGAGGATGCCCGAAAGGAACTGGAACTGGTGATCCGGGATATAAATTTGATGATGAGTTTCACCCAAGTTTGAAACACGATCGCCCGGGAGTTTTAGCAATGGCTAATTCAGGTCCTGCAAGTAACGGTTCTCAATTTTACATTACACACGTTCCAACTTCATGGTTAGACGGGAAACATACTGTTTTTGGTCATGTAATCGAAGGTCAGGATGTTGTTGATGCAGTTGCTCAGGGAGATAATCTTGATGCAGTAGAAATCATCAGAGTAGGTGAAGAAGCTCAAAAATGGAATGCTATTGAAGCTTTTATCGCTT
Source organism: Flavobacterium sp. N502536 (assembly GCF_025947345.1). Lineage (NCBI taxonomy): Bacteria > Pseudomonadati > Bacteroidota > Flavobacteriia > Flavobacteriales > Flavobacteriaceae > Flavobacterium > Flavobacterium sp. N502536. The sequence goes on from NZ_CP110011.1 coordinate 3,242,978, forward strand.
TAAAAGGAGCCCGTTTGAAGCGTGATGCTGCTTTAAAAGCGGAATCAGAAGCAAAAATGGAACAATTGGCTGCAGGTTTTGATAAAACAGACAGCGGATTACGTTATAAAATGATTCAAAAAGGAGAAGGTAAAAAAGCTGAAGCTGGAAAAACAGTAGCAGTACATTACGAAGGTTCTTTAGAAAATGGAAAAGTTTTTGATTCATCTTACCCACGTAAAAAACCAATCGAATTCAGATTAGGTCAAGGACAGGTAATCGAAGGATGGGACGAGGGTATCGCTTTACTACAAGTAGGTGACAAAGCTCGTTTTGTAATTCCATCTGATTTAGCTTATGGAGCTGCAGGTGCTGGAGGAGTTATTCCACCAAACGCAACTTTGATTTTTGACGTTGAATTAATGGACGTAAAATAAGAGTTTTACAGACAATTTAGTATTGTTTTAAATAGTAATCCCATTCGCTTGTCGAATGGGATTTTTTTTATATTTACTTAAAAAACAAGAACAATGAAATTAAGGATCTTAACTTTAACCGCTGCGACGTTGCTTTGGGTTTCGTGCGGTACGAAAAAAGCAGCTCCGGTTGCAACAGCTACTCCGGCTGCGAGTGAGACGGTAAAAACTACAGCATTAACGCCTGCATTGGCAGAAGGGAAAAACTTGTACGAAAACAGTTGTGCAAGATGTCATAAATTATATGATCCGAAGAAATTTAGTCAGGAAGACTGGAAACCAATTCTGGTAAGAATGCAGAAAAAAGCGAAGGTTGATGATACTCAGATCGCTTTGATATCCGATTATATCACTTCTCAATTGTAAGAAGCTGGTGTTTTAGATTCATAAAAACTATTCAATTAAGTTGGATAGTTTTTTTTTGTTTAAAAAAGGACATAAAAAAACACCTTCACGCAGGAGGTGTTTAAAAAACTAAGAAATGCTTTCAGCTGAATTGCTAACGGCTGTTATTTTTAATGTTTTTATTCCGGCCGGTAATTCCCAATCGACAACATCATTTTCTTTAAAGCCAATAATAGCAACACTAAGCGGTGCCAAAATGGATATTTTTCCTTCTTTTACATCGGCGAAGGATGGCAGGACAATTTGAATTTTCATGCTTTTATTTGCCTTTACATCTTCAATAGTGACCTGCGAATTGATTCGTATCACGGTTTCGTCCAATTCACTTTCTTTACGGATAATGGCGCGGTCCAATTCGTGCGAAAGCTGTCCAATTTCTTTGGCATTAGTTGCGTTTTTACTTTTCAGTATCAGTTCTCTTAAAAACTGATAATCTGTTTTACAGAATGTAGGGGTTGGTTTCATATCGATTCTAATTTATTGTGATTTGAATATTCGGAATTTTCAGAGACAGATTATAATGAAAGTCATTAGTAGCGGCCTCTAAACAGAGACTACGACCGAAAACTATAAATTGTAACTGAAAACTAAAAAATAAATCCTCCGTCTGAGAGAAGAAATTGAAATAGACGGAGGCCTAATTGATAAAGGCCTTACTATGTGAGATAAATACAGCAGCAAGCGCTCTTCCCGTAAGGGAAAACGATAGCGGAGAGGCTGTAAGTAAATGAATAGTGGTCACTGGGGAAATAATTAATTGGATTGGTAAAGATAGGCAAACTTTTTGAAAACACTAAAGAGTTGTTTTCCATTTGATGTTGCAGCCAATACTTGGTTTTTGCGGATCTTTTAAGCTTCTGTTGTAAATAAGAGCGTCAATTGCGCTGCGAAGATCGCTTCCGCTTAACGGAATCCCATTTCCAGGTCTTGAATCGTCTAATTGACCGCGATAAAACAATCGGTCCTGATTGTCAAATAAATAAAAATCAGGGGTACAAGCCGCTTCATAAGCTTTGGCAACGTCCTGACTTTCGTCATATAAGTACGGAAAATCAATCTTGTTCTGAAAAGCAAATTCAGTCATTAATTCAGGAGCATCTTGTGGATACTTCTCAATATCGTTGCTTGAAATCGCAACAATGCTAATTCCCTGTACACGATAGTCGTTGGCGATCATTACAACCTCCTTGATAACATGAAGTACAAACGGACAGTGGTTGCAAATAAAAATAACCAAAGTGCCTTTTGATCCTCTCAAATCTTCAAATGAGTAAACATTATTAGAATTGGTATCTCTTAATTTGAATCCCGGAGCTATTGTTCCAAGGGGAATCATATTTGAAGGAGTTCGTGCCATTTTGTAGAAATAAGTTCCTCAAAAATAGCTTTAAAATTCTGTAAAAGAAAGTGTATGGACCTGTTTTTAATTTTTTGCCACAGATTTTACTATTTAAACAGCATTAATCAGTATTGACCATTAATCTGTGGCGTTTGTTATAAATCAGGCGTTTAAAAAGTCTAACAAATCTTTGTTTAGTTTATCTTTATGGGTATAAAACAAGCCATGTGGCGCGCCTTCATAAACGATAAAAGTATTTTCAGAAATGGCTTTGGCTGCTTTTTTTGACGTAAGATCAATAGGTACAATTTTGTCATCGTCGCCATGAATGATTAAAGTAGGCACTTTTATAGTATCCAGTTCATCCCTAAAGTCAGTAAAAGAAAAAGACTCAGCACATTTGAGTGTAGCACGCGGTGAGGCAAAAGAGCACAGCATTCTGTAATATTCTAACAGGGGTGTGCTTAAAGGCCTATTGATGATATTGATTCCGAAAAAGATCTTGCCAAAATTATCTATAAAACCAATTCTGTCTTGTTTGATATTATTTGCTGTAATTTCACTTTTTTCTTTCGGATGCCCGTCAGGATTATCATGAGTTTGCAATAAAAATGGGATGATAGAAGAAATTAACGCGGCTTTTGTAACGGCTTTTCCGCCATAACGGCTAAAGTAGCGAACCACTTCACCGCCACCCATTGAGAAGCCAACCAGAGTAACATTTTCTAACTCAAGCTGCTCTATTATCTCTTTTAAATCATCGGTTAGCGTATCATAATCATAGCCGTCATAAGGTTGTGATGATTTGCCAAATCCGCGACGATCATAAGCGATGACGCGATAATTGTGCTGTACTAAAAAATCAATCTGATATTCCCACATTTCATTTGAAAGCGGCCAGCCATGAATCAAAATTATCGGTTTTCCCTTTCCGTAATCTTTAACATATAGCTTTACATTTTTAGCCGTTTCGATGTATTTGTCGCTGTTTAAAAGTTGGATGTCAAAGTCGGAATCTCTAAGGGAGGTACTGTTATTTAGAAGGTTATTTTCCATTTTTATATTTTTTAGCGTTAGCGTACCAATTTGATTCGTAAAATTAAAAGCTACTCAAAAAAAACGGTTATAGAATTAGGGATAATAATTACAAAATTAATAGGTTTGTAAATCATCAAATACTAAAAATAAAATGGATTTAACCTGGAATGAATTTGAAAGAACCGATATGCGCGTAGGAACTATTATGGAAGTAAATGATTTTCCCGAAGCCAGAAAACCAGCCTACCAGCTTACCATTGATTTTGGTGCCGAAATTGGAATCCGTAAATCGTCCGCCCAAATAACAACACATTATACAAAAGAAGATTTATTAAACCGACAAATTATCTCAGTAGTCAATTTTCCCAAAAAACAAATCGGGAAATTTATGAGTGAATGTCTGGTTCTTGGCGCAATAGGCAAGGAAGGAGATGTTATTTTACTTGCTCCCGATTTTAAAATAGAAAACGGATTGCGAATTGGGTGATTTTTTCAGTCGCAGTTTACGGTCACAGTTTTCAGTATGCGACTGCGACTGTAAACTGCGACTGAGAACTATTTAATTTTCTCGATCAATTGTTTCAAAATCAATTGTCCTTCTTCCCAGTATTTTAAATCAGAATCAGAGTTGATGTGTCCTTTTTGTCCCACATTGACCAAATCACTTCCCCACATTTCGGCAAAATACTTTTTTCTTTCGAAAGTTGCATAAGGATCGTTTTCGCTTGCGACCACAATTGAGGGGAAAGGCAGCTTTGAAATGGGCATTGGAGAAAAGTTCCGAATAGAATCGGGGGTATGCTGAGGTGAATCTACATCGGCAGGTGCTACCAGCAGGGCGCCAACAACATTTGGATTGTGGTTTGCCTCCGCCCAGTGCAGGACAAGCGAAACGGCTAAACTATGTGCTACCAATACCGTTGGGCTGTTTAGTCTGGAGATTTCCTCGTTTAAGCGTTCAAGCCATTCTTCACGAATAGGTTCGTCCCACTCGTCGTGAACAATACGGGTTGAATTTTTAAATTTCTTATGCCAAAACGTTTGCCAGTGTCTGACTCCCGAATTCCCAAGTCCGGGCAGGATTAATAGTTGCGTTTCCATTTCTGGTCTTTTTATAAAAATATTTGACAGACTACTTTTTAGACTACAAGATAAATGTCGACTAAAATGGTAGAGTTTTAAGATTTAAAAAAAGTCCAAAATGCAGAACAGAATGGACTTATACTTTTAAAAAGTATTTTTTTGACTAAATATCGTCAAAATCAATATCGGTAAAACTGGTTCTTTGTCCCTCAGGTTTGTCAGAACCGTATTCTTTTTTGAAATCTTTTTGGTGTCTTTCAGAAATTACTTCTTCGCCTTTGTGGTTCAAGACGTACGAAGTCATTTCTTCTAGTATTTCGGCAAAAGCACTAAAGTCTTCTTTGTACAAGTAGATTTTGTGTTTTTTAAAATGAAACGAACCATCCTCTTCAGTAAATTTTTTACTTTCGGTAATTGTGATATAATAATCGTCAGCTTTAGTAGCTCTCACATCAAAGAAATAAGTTCTTCTTCCTGCTCGTAATACTTTAGAAAAAATCTCTTCTTTTTCTAACATGTCATTTTCTCTCATAATACGTTCTATCATTTTTGGAATTAATAGTACTCAAAAATCATAAAAAATTATCGATTACGCAACAATTAAAGTAATTCTTTTTCCGAAAGTTGTTTTAAATATAACGATGCGTAATAGCCTTCCTGATTTATTAATTGATTATGAGAGCCTTGTTGAATGATCCTGCCGTCCTCCAAAATGATTATTTTGTCGGCGTTCTTTGCAGATGATATCCTATGGCTTACGATGATTGTAGTTTTATCTTTACAAATTTCAAACAAATTGCTTAAAATCGTTTCTTCTGTTTCTGTATCTACTGCCGACAAACAATCGTCGAAAAGTAAAATCGCCGGATTTTTAATAATGGCCCGCGCTATAGACACTCGCTGCTTTTGTCCGCCCGATAGTGTGATCCCTCTTTCTCCTAAAATGGTATCGTATTGTTTGTTAAAAGCAACAATATTATCGTGAACTACCGCATTTTTGGCGGCCTCGATTACTTCTTCATCTGTAGCGTTCTGATTGCCAAATTTTATGTTGTTTTTAATAGTGTCCGAAAATAAAAAAGCGTCCTGAGGCACAATTCCAACATTATTACGCAAATCATACAGGTTTAAACTGCTGATTTCGCTTTGGTCGATCATGATTCTGCCTTCGGTTACATCATATAAACGCGAGATCAGAGATAATATTGTGGATTTACCTGAACCTGTTTTTCCTAAGATGGCCAAAGTCTCTCCTTTTTTGACTGTAAAAGTAACATTCTTTAGTGCCTCGATATTGGTGTCTTCGTAGGTGTAGCTTACGTTTTCAAAGGCTATTGTACCCTGAATGTCAGAGTGATTTTCGTTTCTGTTTTTTATTTCAGGTTCAATCTTCAAAAATTCGTTCAAACGTTTCTGAGAGGCTTCTGCTTCCTGAACCATTGAAGAAACCCATCCTAATGAAGCTACCGGCCAGGTTAACATGTTTACATATAGAATAAATTCGGCAATAGTACCAATATTCGGAATCGTTCCATTAATATACATAACACCGCCAAAATAGATCACCACCAGGTTACTGATTCCGATTAAAGCAATCATCAAAGGACCAAACAGGGATTGAACTTTAGCTAAGTCTAAGCTCTTTTTTTTGCTTTCGTCTGCCAGAGCGATCATATTGTTCTGATGCTGATTTTCCAGTGAGTTGGCTTTTATAACCCGGATACCGGAAAAAATTTCCTGTGTAAAACTGGATACTTTAGACAGATATTGCTGAAAGGTGGTACTTCTTTTATTGATTTCTGAACTCAACTTGAAAATACAATAAGAAAGAATTGGCAAAGGTAAAATAGTATACAGTGTCAATCGCGGCGAAACGTTATACATATATATAATGACGATGGCGAAACGGATAAAAGTATTAATCGTATACATTACCGCGGGCCCCACATACATGCGAACCTTTGAAACATCTTCGCTAATACGGTTCATTAAATCTCCGGTGCGATTTTGTTTGTAAAAGTTTTGCGAGAGTTTTTCATACTGTTTGAAAACCTCATTTTTTAAATCAAACTCGATATGACGTGACATTACAATCAAAGTCTGACGCATTAAGAACGTTAGAAAACCGGCAACAATGGTAGTAGCTATGATTAACAGCACGTTATGAATTAATCCTTCGCGGTACGTATCGATAACGATTTGCGAAGTTTGATCGGCTTCGGGTAGTTTGTCAAACTTTTCGATAGCGTTTAGCGACTTGCTAATTAGCTTTGGAGTGAACAAAGAGAAGATTTGTGCGATTATGGTGATTAAAATTCCTAAAGAGAAACTATATTTATATTTGATGAAATATTTGTTTAAATAGCTTAATTCTTTCATTTTTTTAAGAGATTCAATGTTAAAATGTTTTGATTTCGGGAAATATTATGAATAAAAATTAATGTAATGTATAAAATTATCAAAACAAAACGATTGTTAGATTGTTATTTTAAAGATAATAAATTAGCACATGTATATTTTTTATATAAATTTGAGAAGTCTTTTTGACAAATTCATAATTTTAACAAATAATATAGTAGCGCTATGGATGCAACTTTCGCAACTGGAAAAGAACTTCAAAAAATGGATCCTGTTTTTGGTCAATTGTCTTTTGACGATCACGAACAAATTGTATTTTGCAATGACAAAGATACAGGTTTAAAAGCAATTATTGGTATTCATAATTCGGTTATGGGACCAGCTTTGGGAGGTACTAGAATGTGGAATTACAATACTGAATGGGAAGCATTAAACGATGTTTTGCGTCTTTCAAGAGGTATGACATATAAATCTGCCATTACCGGATTGAACATCGGTGGAGGTAAAGCAGTAATTATTGGTGATGCTAAAACGCAAAAAACACCTGAATTAATGCGTAAGTTTGGTGAATTTGTTCACTCTTTAGGTGGTAGATATATTACTGCTGAGGATGTTGGAATGGAAACAAAAGATATGGACACTGTAAGAGACGTAACGCCTTATGTTACGGGTATCTCTGAAGAAAGAGGTGGTTCAGGAAATCCTTCTCCAATAACAGCTTATGGTGTTTATTTAGGGATGAAAGCTGCTGCTAAAAGTCAGTTTGGTACTGATGTTTTAGAAGGTAAAAAAGTTTTAGTTCAGGGAATTGGTCACGTAGGAGAGGCTTTAGTTGAGTATTTAACTAAAGAAGGAGCAGTAGTTACCATTACAGATATCAATGAAGAGAAATTGTATCAGGTAGCTTCAAAATACAATGCTTCAATTTATTCTGGTGAAGATTTATACACTGCTGATGTTGATATTTATGCGCCATGTGCAATGGGAGCGATCATCAATGATGCAACTGTAGATAAAATTAAAGCTAAAGTTATCGCAGGAGCGGCTAACAATCAGTTGGCTGACGAAAATATTCATGGAGCAAGATTACAGGAAAGAGGTATTTTATATGCACCTGATTTCTTGATCAACGCTGGTGGAATCATTAACGTATATGCTGAATTAGAGCACTACGGTAAAGCGGAAATCATGACAAAAACCGAAAATATCTATAACACAACTTTAGAAATTATCGATTATGCTGTGAAAAACGGAATGACGACTCACAAAGCGGCTCTTACAATTGCTCAAAATCGTATCGATTTGAGAAGAATTGAGAACGCGAAAAAATAATTTTTTAAGTTAACAGTCTCAGTTTTCAGTCTCAGTTTCGCAAAAAGTGAAAGCTGAGACTGAAAACTGAGACTTTTTTTATGCGGTTTCTAAATCACTGAAAATTGCGACTGCAAACTGCGACTGGAAACAGAGACTTAAAGAAATACTTTTTTACAAATTAATTTTAATATCAACTGCGAAATTCATACTTTTGCAGACTAATTTTTAAATGTTCTTACAAGGTGGTAAATAGAAGACACATACGCGTTAAAGTAATGCAATCCATTTATGCAATGCATCAAAGCGGTTCTGATAATATGGAAAAAGAAGAGAAGTTTCTTTTTTACAGTATTGATAATATTCAGGATCTATATCTTATAATGCTTTCTTCATTGATTGAAATTTGCAAAAAAGAATCAGTTTTTTTACATCTTTCAAGTAAAAAACATCTTGCAACCGCTGCAGAACGTAATCCGAATGAAAAATTTGTAAAAAACAAAATTTTTCAACTTCTAGCCGAAAGCAACTCTCTTAGTATTGCTTTAGAAAATCGTAAAATCAACAACTGGAATCTGAACGATGATTATATCATTTTGCTTTTAAATGATATCAAATCAAGCGAATTGTATGCGAAATACATGAGCACTACAACAAATACTTTTGAAGAAGACAGACAATTTGTAATTGATTTGTTTGCAGATGTAATTGTTCCAAATGAAAAATTATATGAGTATTTAGAGGATGATAAATTAACCTGGGTGGATGATATTCCGGTGGTAAATACACATATCATCAAACAGTTGAAAGCTATTAAAACCGAAGATCCGGATGATTTTAGAGTGCCTAAATTGTATAAAGATGTTGAGGATAAGGATTTTGCTAAAGACTTGTTTAGAAGAACAGTTTTAAACGAATCGATTCTGGCAAAAGAATACGATGATAAAACACCAAACTGGGACAGTGAAAGGATTGCTGAAATTGATACGATTATCCTGAAAATGGCAATCTGCGAATTTTTAAAATTCCCTTCTATTCCTGTAAAAGTAACTCTTAACGAATATTTAGAAATTGCGAAAGAGTATTCTACACCAAAAAGTAGTATTTTTATCAACGGAATTTTAGACAATCTGGTTAAAGAGCTTACAGCGAATAAAAAGATGGTTAAAGTAGGACGCGGGTTAATGTAATTGATACCGGTTTTATAAATAAATTTCCAAACTCTTGTTGATGATGTCACTTCAGGTGAGGTTAGAAGAGCTTAAAACATAAATATTAATAACAAAAATAAAAACTGAATACTATGCAAGATTTAATGAAATTTGCGCCTTATTTACTAATGTTTGTAGTGTTGTATTTCTTTATGATCAGACCACAACAAAAAAGAGTAAAAAACGAAAAAGAATTTGAAAGCAGCCTGAAAGTAGGTGATAAAATAATTACTAAAAGTGGTTTTCACGGAAAAATTGTTGAGCTTGCTGATACAAGTGCGGTAATCGAAACAATGTCTGGAAAATTAAAAATTGAGCGTTCGGCAATTTCTATGGAAATGAGCGCTAGTTTGAATAAAAAAGCATAGATTTTTTCTTCGAAAAAATAAATTTCAAAATATGAAATCCCAAATTCCAAAACTGGAGTTTGGGATTTTTTTTATTGTCATTTGTGTAAAGAAAAAACCTTTATCAAAGTTTAAAACTTTAATAAAGGTTTGTGTAGCTTGAAATTTGGAATTTGGAATTTGGAATTTTTTAAAAATTAAAATTCTCCCCCTATCTGTATTTATCATTCAGTCCGATGTTTTGTAGTATCATCGGAATAACTTTTTCAATCCTTGAAAGCTTGGTTTTCTCTTGCTTAGCGGTTTCAATATATTCCAGAAATTCATATTGCTTGTAAGGGCTAAATTTCTGAAATGCCTCTGCTAAAGCAGGATTCTGAGCTGTTTCTTTTTCAAAAAGCTCAGAAACGATCGCTTCTTTTTTTGTGGGTTTTATGATCTTACCTTGTTTTTCGTTCTCAATAGCTTCTGCAATATAAGCTAAAACGTCAGCTTCGTTTACTTCGTCTTTTGAAGTAAAGCGCCATTGGCGTAATGACTTTGTTTTGTCTTCCTGAGCGTTGATGAGCTTTTTTTTCTCGTCCTTCAGAAAAACACCATTAAAGAACCAAATCGTAAAGTACTCTTTAAAACCTCCTATGCCGATAACATTTTTTTTGTTGTACACATAAACCGGGCCGCCCCATTTTACGGTTTCAACCAGTTCGGTTTTGTCAATAATCGATTTTAGGAAAAGAAGTTCTTCTTCCCAGCTATTGACTTTGTCCCAAACGTGTTTTTTGTCAGACATATTTTTTGGATTTATCTTTTTCTTTTCGGCTTTTCAGATGCGTCAAAAATGCCTGGAATTGCAGTTAATTCAGCTATTTTTACAATGACATCTGTAGCTTTTTGCATGCTTTCAGCAGGAACATATTCGTATTTTCCGTGGAAGTTGTGACCGCCGGCAAATATATTCGGGCAAGGAAGTCCCATAAATGACAATTGAGACCCGTCAGTTCCCCCACGAATAGGTTTGATGATTGGTTTGATGTTTAATTCGCGCATTGCTTTTTCGGCAATATCAACAATGTGTTTTACTGGAAGTACTTGTTCTTTCATGTTGTAATACTGATCTTTTACTTCAGCAATTACAATATCTTCTCCGAATTGTTTCGCGTATTTCTTATTGATTTTTTTGGCAATCTTAGCAATAAGGTCTTTGCGTTTTTCGAATTTTTTCTTGTTGTGATCGCGGATAATCAATTCTAAAACAGTTTCTTCAATACTTCCGGTAAGGTGGTGAACGTGGAAAAAGCCTTCGTAGCCTTTGGTTTCTTGTGGCGTTTCTCCTTTAGGAAGTTCGTTGATGAAATCGTTGGCGATCAACATCGAATTGATCATTTTCCCTTTGGCATAACCCGGGTGAACACTTTTTCCTTTGAAGGTGATTTTAGCTCCGGCGGCATTAAAATTTTCATATTCTAACTCACCAATCTGGCTTCCATCCATGGTGTAAGCCCATGCAGCGCCAAATTTTTTCACATCAAAATGATGCGCACCGCGACCAATTTCTTCGTCAGGTGTAAAACCAATTCTGATTTTCCCGTGTTTGATTTCAGGATGCTGAATTAAGTATTCCATTGCTGAGACAATTTCGGTAATTCCTGCCTTGTCGTCGGCTCCTAGTAAAGTAGTTCCGTCTGTAGTAATAATGGTTTGCCCTTTGTATTGCAATAAATCCTTAAAGTAGGATGGTGATAAAACGATGTTTTTCTCCGCATTTAAAAGGATGTCTTTTCCGTCGTAATTTTCAACGATTTGAGGTTTTATATTGGCTCCGCTAAAGTCTGGTGAAGTGTCAAAATGAGATACAAAACCAATTGTAGGAACTTCGTGATCAACATTTGAAGGCAATGTGGCCATGATATAGGCTTTGTCGTCTATGGTAACATCTGATAAGCCAATTGCTTTTAGTTCTTCGACTAATTTATTGGCAAGATTCCATTGTTTTTCTGTACTTGGCGTTGTTTTTGAATTTGGATCTGATTCAGTGTCAATAGTTACATAACTAATAAAACGATCTATAATATGTTGCATTTTTTTATTTTATTTTTAGGCAAATATAAGTAAATAGTTAAGGGTTGTAAAGCGACTAATTATGAAAACTGTAAATTAGACCGAAAAAAGTTTGACGCAAATTTCCCGGATTTGCACTAGCTATTGAAAGTTAAAATCCAATTTCACGAATTTAAATTCATGAAATTGGATTTTTAAGTGATATAAAGGATGTTTTAATTCGTGTAATTGATGATAAAAAATCTTTATTGAACACATCTGAAACCAATATGATTTGCGGGTGATTTGTAATCTCCTTTGCCTCTGGTGCCCACCATATAACGGGTGCAATACTGATCGGTACATAAAAACGAACCGCCGCGCTGTACTTTTTTAGGCAATTCTGGTTCTGCCGGATCATAAGAAGATTCAGGACCCTTAGGATTTTTGGCAACCCGACCGTTTTCGCTTAGTATCTTGTAATAGTCTGCGGTATACCAGTCGTTTGTCCATTCCCAAACATTTCCTCCAATATCATAGAGACCGTAAGCATTGGGTGCAAATTTTGCAGTTGGTGCAATACCGATATAACCGTCTTCGCCAGTATCTCCTTTTTCCAGTGGAAATTGTCCCTGATAAATGTTGGCCTGAAATTTTCCTTTAGGTTTTAGGGTATTTCCCCAGGCATACAATTCGCCTGATTTTCCGCCACGGGCTGCAAATTCCCATTCTGCTTCTGTTGGCAATCTTTTTCCGGCCCACTTTGCGTAAGCAGCGGCATCATCATAAGAAATTTGTACAACAGGGTAGCTGCCTTTTCCTTTTATAGAACTTCCGGCTCCTTCCGGATGTCTCCAGTCTGCACCGCGTTTGTAAGACCACCATTGCATATAATTGTTCAAATCTACTTTAGCGGGAGTAGGGGTAAATACGGCCGATCCGGCAACAAGATTTTCTAATGGAGCATCAGGATATTCTTCATGTGTAGGTTTTATTTCGGCAAAAGTGACATAACCGGTTGCTTTTACAAAAGCTTCAAACTGATCGTTTGTAACTTCGGTTTTATCCATATAAAATCCATCTACATAAACGCGATGTATTGGGGCGGCATCTTTAGTAACTCCTTTTATGCTGCACAGGCTTTCGTCCTCCACATTACTTCCCATAGAAAATTCTCCACCCGGAATCCAGACCATTCCCGCCGGAGTTTTACCGGAAGGTTTGTTTTTGTTTTCGATCGTTGGTTTAAATGATGAAGCTTCTGCTGGATTTGGAGTTTCGGTACAATCCATTGCGACTAATTTCTGTTTCGGCACAATAAGTTTTGTGTAGCTGTAAGCAATTGTAATAATGGAGATTGTTAGAATCGCGATAATCCAATAGGTTTTATTTTTCATCCCAAGTGTTTTTATGGAGTATAGTAGTTGTCGGTAAAAATAAGAATAAAGTTTAAAAGAGAATTTAATATAACTATATTTATTTTATAGAATTACTATTGTTTTGTTTGCCCGGTTGTGTTTCAATTGCTTTGTGTTTGTTTTCAGCGTTATATATGGGGGAAAAGAATGTTGGAAACAGTTTTCTATAAATCATAGTCACTTTCAAGTATTATATTTAAATTTGCATCCAAAAAAACAACAACACACTACTATGTATAAATTGATAATTCGCCCGATACTTTTTTGGTTTGATCCGGAAGAAGTACATTACTTTACTTTTTCATTTGTTAAATTCATTTCAAAAATTCCTGGTGTTTCATCAATTATCAGATCGATTTACGAAGTAAAAGACAGCCGTTTGGAACGCGAAGTTTTTGGAATCAAATTTAAAAACCCGGTGGGACTGGCAGCAGGATTCGATAAAGATGCCAAGTTGTATAAAGAATTGTCGGATTTTGGATTTGGTTTTATTGAAATTGGTACCGTGACTCCTGTCGGACAGGAGGGAAATCCTAAAAAACGTTTGTTCCGATTGAAAGAAGACCAGGCAATTGTGAATCGAATGGGATTTAATAATGGCGGAGTTCTGGAAGCCGTAGAGCGTTTGAAAAAGAATTCAGGAGTTTTGATTGGTGGTAATATTGGAAAGAACAAAGTAACGCCAAACGAAAATGCAGTTGACGATTATATCAGTTGTTTTGATGCTTTGTTTGATCATGTAGATTATTTTGTGGTCAACGTAAGTTCGCCAAATACGCCAAACTTACGTGCCCTGCAAGACAAAGAACCTTTAACGGCTTTATTGCAAACACTGCAAAACAGAAACGTAGAGAAGCAAAAAACAAGTACACAAAAGATAAAACCAATTTTACTAAAAATTGCTCCCGATCTTACAGACGAGCAGTTGCTGGATATTATTGATATTGTAAAAACCACCCAGATTGCAGGTGTGATTGCAACAAACACTACAATTTCCCGCGACGGATTACAGTCTGCCAATCAGGTAGAAATGGGAGGATTGTCAGGAAAACCATTAACGAAACGCTCGACAGAGGTCATTCGTTTTCTTTCGGAAAAAAGCAATAAAGCTTTCCCAATCATTGGAGTTGGGGGAATTCACACTGCAGACGATGCTATCGAAAAACTAAATGCAGGAGCGAGTTTGGTGCAGTTGTATACCGGTTTTATTTATGAAGGGCCAGCCTTGATAAAAGCAATCAATAAAAAGGTTTTAAAACAATTGTAAAAGCAATACCTGAACAAGTAGCCCGGCAGCAATCGCAGTTCCAAAACTGATTAACGTACCGATTAGAACATATTCGGTTAGTTTTCGGTCTCTGGCTTCTTTTAAATCGCCAAATCTAAAAATTGATTTCGCTGCCAATAAGAAGCCGATAGCCTCGAAATGACCTGTTAAGATAAAACAGAAGACAAACAGTCTTTCTAAGATACCAATGTAATTTCCCGCTTTGGAGAGCGAATTTTCATTGTGGCTATTTTGACTTTCGGGATTCCAAATTGAAATAATGGTTTTAATGAGAATAGAAGTTGGTTTTGTGATGAATAAAACTCCGGTCACTAGAATCCAAAATTGATTATTGAACCAATGAAAATGGATTGTTTCGCCTTTGTAGAGAAAAACAACGCCAATTAAAACTAAAATGTGCAGCAATTGGTCTACTATAAACCAACTGCGTTTTGTTTTATTTTTCTGGAAATGAAGTTTGATTAAATCGATAATGCCATGAGATACGGCAATAAGAAGTGCATATGGAAGAAATTGGATTTCTCCAACCAATATGGCGGCTAAAATCCCATGCAAAAGAATATGAAGATATAAATAAATACTTTTATGTTTTTTGGCTTCTTTGTCGGTTACCCAGGAGTTGGGTTGGGCTGTAAAATCACCTAGTAAATGTGCTAAAAGTAGTTTTATAAATAAAATCATAACGTTACAAGTTGTTTTATTTGTGTTCTGAAATAGCGGTCTAAATTCAATACCAAATCAAATTGAGCTCGTTTTTGTCTTCGGCTTACAGCGGCTCTTTTTATCCCTAATTTCGGGGCTAATTCTTCTTGTGATAAACTCGGGTTTTCTATTGCAATTGCTACAAATTCGGCAGATTGAGCTGGCCAATTGTCCATAAAAGTAAGAGCAAGCTGAATCATTAAATTCATTCTTTCGTCGATAACGGTATCGCCGGTTCGCAGCGCTAAACTTATTTTTAGTTTCTTTAAAGTCTCAAAAAGTTCCCCCGAATGTATAAAGGCAGAACCATTGCTTTCAGAAACTTTTTCAGCATCATGTGTTTTATTTCCAATGCCAATGCTCATTCGCGCATCCAGTTTTAAGGCTCTTAAATGTGCTTTGATGAGAATGGCGGTCAATAAAGCTTCTTCAGGATTCTTTATTTCAATTTGAAATTCATCCCCTCTGTAAATTTCCCATTGGAGAGGTGTTTCTCCAAAAGGAGATAAGATTTCCCTTAAAGAGGTTACCCAGTCTTTTGATTTTTGCTTTCTGGAATCGATTATATCTCCTGTAATTACACTAGTCATAGCTTCAAATATAAATAAAAAGAATAATAATAGTATTACAAATGTAGTTAATATTTTTTAAATGTTACGTTTTTGTGTAACACTATCAATTGTTACGTTTTTGTGTAACATAATAAAGTGTTACCATATTCTGTAATATAATTAAAGAAAATTATAACTTTTATTTCTTTAAAAAAGAAACTAACTTAGCCATTATAAAAGAGTAAGCTTTGAATAAAGAAATCAAGATTATCGAATGTCCGCGTGATGCTATGCAAGGCATCAAAACTTTCATACCTACCCAAAATAAGGTTTCGTATATACAGGCTCTGTTGAGAGTGGGTTTTGATACCATTGATTTTGGAAGTTTTGTATCTCCAAAAGCGATTCCTCAAATGCAGGATACTGCTGAAGTTTTGGCGCAGCTTGATTTATCGCAAACTACCAGCAAATTGTTAGCGATTATAGCCAATACACAAGGAGCATCGCTCGCTGCAGCACATGAACCTATTCAATACTTAGGATTTCCTTTTTCGATATCTGAAAACTTTCAGATGCGAAACACACATAAAACCATCGCTGAATCTTTAATTACGCTCGAAGAAATTCTTGAAATTGCCGATCAGAAAAACAAAGAAGTCGTTACCTATCTTTCTATGGGATTCGGAAATCCTTATGGTGATCCGTGGAATGTAGAGATCGTGGGCGAGTGGACAGAGAAGCTGGCCGGAATGGGGGTGAAAATATTATCGCTTTCCGATACTGTTGGTAGTTCTACACCGGAAGTAATCACCTATCTTTTTTCAAATTTGATTCCGAAGTACCCGCAAATTGAGTTTGGTGCGCATCTGCATACCACACCCAACAGCTGGTTCGAGAAAATAGATGCAGCTTCAAAAGCAGGTTGTACCCGTTTTGATGGGGCTATTCAGGGGTTTGGCGGCTGTCCGATGGCAACCGATAAACTCACGGGTAATATGCCTACCGAAAAGCTGATCTCTTACTTTACATCCAATAAAAAAGCCACAGGCCTCAACTCTTTAAGTTTTGAGAGTGCCTACAATGAAGCATCAAAATTGTTTGGGAAATTTCATTAGAAAATAACTATATTTACTAAACAAAGACAAATAATAAGTGATAGCAAATCAGCGTTGTTAGTATTTAGATAATGTATAAATACCATGAGACTACATTTTATAAAGAGAATTTCTCAAATACTATTCCTATCCATCTTTATTGCTTCATGTTCCAGTGATCTGGACTTTGATCAGACTAAAGATTTAAAGTTAGAACCTGCTTTTGTGGCTAATCTGGCTTATTTTGACGTCCCCGCAGCTTCGTTTATTGACAATGGTACCGAACAGCAAATAGCTTTTGATGTTCAGGATTTTGATATTTTTAAAGAAAAATTTTTAAGAGACAATCTCGTTAAAGCTGAGTTTGATTTTGAATTGGAGAATACTATAAACAGAGCTTTTACACTTAATGTACTGCTTCTGGACGATAACAATAAAATTCTTCAAACCATCACACTTGCCATTCCGGCCTATTCAGGAGGCACAAATGTTATAAAATATCCTACTGAAGTATTCGAAAATCAACGATTAGATTTATTAAAGCAATCCCGAAAACTTGGTTTTGTAGTTGTAATGGCACCCGGTCCGCCTTTAAACGGAACCAGTGCAGGCAGTTTAAAATTACGTTCAAGTGCAACCGCTTATATGGTAATCGAATGAGAAAGCTACAGCTAGTCTTAATAGTGTTGTTTCAGCTTTCTTGTTTGGCTCAAAATAAAGAAGTGCTGTATAACTTTACCGCCATTCCACAATCTTCGCTTGTAAATCCGGGGCAGATGTTGCCTATAAATATTATTTTGGAGTTCCTGTTTTGTCCGGAGTTTCGGCAAATTTGGGTTCGGGCAGCTTTTCGGCTTATGATTTGTTTGCCAATAATGGAGTGAATTTCAACGATAAAGTCCGAAATGTCATTAATAAATCATCAAGTAAAGATAAAACCCAGATCAATCAGCAGCTCGAGTTGTTTTCGGGAGGTTTCAGGATTGGAGGAAGAGACAGTAAGTCGTACATTTCGTTTGGTGTCTATCAGGAATTTGATTTTTTGATGTATGTTCCTAAGGATTTGGCCGTACTGGCATTAGACGGAAATAAAGATCATATTGGGAAATCGTTTAATTTGGCCGATTTAAATATGAGAGCAGAAATACTCTCGGTATTTCATGTAGGCTTTCATAAAAAGCTAAGTGAGAAATTGGTGCTGGGTGGTCGTGCCAAAATTTATTCGAGCGGTGCAAATGCTACATCAACCCGAAATTCAGGATTTATATATACCGGTCAGGCCGCGGGAACTCCTAATTTATACAATCAGGTAATTTCTTCCAATCTGGAAATAAGGACTTCCGGGATTGCGGCATTTACAAAGGATGAGTACGATGGGAGTATTCCAAAGGATCTTGTGCACAATACTTTTTTTAACGGAAGTTTAGGTTTGGGACTTGACGCCGGATTTACCTATTATTTTAAAGATAATCTTCAACTTACCGGAAGTATTGTCGATCTGGGGTTTGTGAGGCAGTCCAAAGATATTGAGACTTTAACCTATAAAGGAACGTATCAATACCAAGGTGTAAATCCTGATTTTATGAATTCAAACGAACCAAAGAACATTTTTGATGAATTTGATAAGGCAATACCGCGCGACACACTTTACAGTAAATACACCACCCGCAGACCAACAAAATTCTATTCTTCGCTACAGTACTCTTTTGGCGAATCACGTTCTGATGAAGAAGACTGTAATTGCAAAGGAAAAGTTACCAGAAAATATGTTAATGGTGTAGGAGGGCAGCTGTTTGCTATGGCTTTGCCAGTGGAACCTTTTGTTGCGGTAACCGCTTTTTACCGACGCAGTATCTTCGAAAAGTTAGATGTAAAAGCGACTTATACCGTTGACTCTTATTCGAGTAAGAATATAGGTTTGGGACTTTCCGGCACATTGGGAAAACTAAATATGTATGTTCTCGTCAATAATGTTTTAGAATTCAAAGACGTTTCAAAAGCCAATAGTATGGCGTTTCAGTTTGGTTTCAATTTTATTTTTAATGAGGATTCTGATGAATAGCTTTTCTTGATTGTGAAATGTTAGTTGTGAAATGTGAACTGTAAAATGTGAACTGTAAAATGTGAACTGTAAACTGCGACTGCGACTACTAACTACATCTTTATTACACAGTCATAATTTGTACTATCTTTCCTGTAAATATAAATTTATGAATAAGTTAGCATTCAAGTTATCAATTTATTCACTATATTTGCACGCAATTCAACTAGAAATTGCACCATGATAGCACACAACTCCAAGATTATCGGCGAAGGTTTGACTTACGACGATGTATTATTAGTACCTAACTACTCGAATGTGCTTCCTCGCGAAGTGAGTATTAAATCAAAGTTTTCACGAAATATAACACTTAATGTTCCTATAGTATCAGCTGCTATGGATACCGTTACCGAAAGTTCAATGGCGATTGCTATGGCTCAGGAAGGTGGAATTGGTGTTTTACATAAAAACATGACGATCGAGCAACAAGCTGCGAAAGTTAGAAGAGTAAAACGTGCGGAGTCGGGAATGATTATCGATCCGGTAACTTTACCAACAAATTCAACTATTGCAGATGCAAAAAATGCAATGAAAGAATTCGGAATCGGTGGTATTCCAATCGTTGACGAAAATAAAATACTTAAAGGAATCGTTACCAACCGTGATTTACGTTTCGAAAAAAACGGAGCAAGACCAATCGCCGAGGTAATGACAAGCACAAACTTAGTGACTGTTGCTGAAGGTACTTCTTTAGAACAGGCAGAAGTAGTTTTACAAGGACATAAAATCGAAAAATTACCGGTAGTAAATGCTAACTACGAACTAGTTGGTTTAATTACGTTCAGAGATATTACAAAACTGACTCAAAAGCCAATCGCAAACAAAGATGTTTTCGGACGTTTAAGAGTGGCAGCGGCAATCGGAGTTACCGGTGATGCGGTTCAAAGAGCTGAAGCCTTAGTGGCTGCAGGTGTTGATGCTATTATCATTGATACTGCTCACGGACATACTGAAGGGGTTGTAAATACCCTGAAAGAAGTAAAATCTAAATTCCCAAACATAGATGTAATTGTAGGTAACATCGCAACTCCGGAAGCGGCTAAATACTTAGTTGAAAACGGTGCTGATGGTGTAAAAGTTGGAATCGGACCAGGTTCTATCTGTACAACCCGTATCGTTGCAGGTGTTGGTTTTCCTCAATTCTCAGCAGTTCTTGAAGTAGCTGCGGCGATCAAAGGAACTGGAGTTCCGGTAATTGCTGATGGTGGAATTCGTTACACAGGAGATATTCCTAAAGCTATCGCTGCAGGTGCTGATTGTGTAATGTTAGGATCATTACTGGCAGGAACAAAAGAATCTCCGGGAGAAACGATCATTTTTGAAGGAAGAAAATTCAAATCTTACCGCGGAATGGGTTCTGTAGAAGCCATGCAAGGTGGTTCGAAAGACCGTTACTTTCAGGATGTTGAAGACGATGTTAAAAAATTAGTTCCGGAAGGAATTGTAGGACGTGTTCCTTACAAAGGAGAGTTAAACGAAAGTATGCTTCAGTTCATTGGTGGTCTTCGTGCCGGAATGGGATACTGTGGTTCAAAAGACATTCCAACTTTACAGGAATCCGGACGTTTTGTTAGAATCACTTCAAGTGGAATTACAGAAAGTCACCCGCATAACGTTACAATTACAAAAGAAGCTCCAAATTATTCAAGATAATTTTAGTTTTCAATATAAAACAAAAGGCATAAGAGTTAGTTTCTTATGCCTTTTTTGATTTTTAGGATTCGGTTTTATGACCAATGCGGCTGTTCATGATGTCTTCGGTTGTGATATCAGAGTGCAGTAGATTTTCCATTTTAGAAGTTTGTCGTTGCGCTTCTAAAGCATAGCCAAACATCTTTTGTTCATAATCGTCAATGGCGCCCTGTAGCGTTTCAAATGTTCCGTTGGTTAAGTTTTCGGTTAATTGATAGGCGTCCATTAGTCCCATATTGACACCTTCGCCTGCAAAGGGAGGCATTAAATGTGCGGCATCACCAACAAGTGTAATATTAGAATGTTTTTCCCAAGGTTCTTCCAAAGAGAATAAACGTAAAGGCAGCCCGGAGAAATCAGCTGCAACGGCAAAGAATTTTTTATAGTCGTCACCCCAGTTTTTAAAGGTTTCATTCAAAAAAACTCGTACGGCGGTAAGATCTTCAAAGTCAATTCCGTGGTTTGAAATCCAGTTTTCATCTGCTTTAAAAGAAACTCCAAAATGAACGGAACCGTCGCGTAAGGTATGCGTATAAAACATTTTCTGTTCGCCCATTGCCATTACATTTCCGTTGCCATATTTGGGTTTGAATTCCGGATAATCACTATCAGGGTCGGCAATTTCTCCCTGAATAATGTAGGTTCCCGAAAGTTGAGGCTCCTTATGCGTTACAAATTTTCTAGCATTTGATCTTCCGCCATTGGCAACTATCACAAAATCGGCGGTTGCGGTAGTACCGTTTTTAAATTCTAAATGATATTGTGCTCCCGTTTTTTCAATATGGGTTAAATGACTGTCCCAGATTACCGTATTGTCATTCAGATTTTCGAGCATGATTTTTCTCAAATCATTACGATCAATTTCAGGTCGTGCATAAGCATTTTCTTCGTCCGGCATCTCAGCCGAAGTAATCTTTCCCTGCATGTCAGCCATTTTTTCGCCGGTTGGACGTGCGTACTGATAGAAGACGTCCATTAAAGCTGCTTTTTCGATTGCTTTTTGACCTGAATCGGAGTGAATGTCCAATGTCCCGCCCGAAGTTCTGGCCTGTGCATTAAGATCTCTTTCGTAAACGGTTACATCAGCACCGTTAATTTGTAAAATTCTCGCTGTGGTTAAACCAACAGGCCCGCCACCAATAATGACGATCTTTTTGTTTTTTATAAGTGAATGGTTCATGTCTTGTTGAATTAAGAAACAAATATATAAATAATAAATGAACGTTTATTCATTTAAGTGTTAAATAGTTTTAAAACTTCAAAGGAGCAAAGTTTCAAAGTTTCAAAGGTTCCGAGGCTCAGTGGGGGCGTGAATTTTATAAAAAAAATCAGTCAGAACCTTTTGAGAGATGGTTTTGACTGATTGTAATGCTGTCGCTTTTTATAAAATAGAGTTAGGGCGTAGCAGATTGTTCGGCTTCTCTAAGTTTTTGATTTTCTAAGATTTCCTGTATAAAGGACTGAGTTTGGGTTTTTATTTCTGATTCTGATAGATCCAGTGCTTTAGGATTTTTTACTAATGCATACCAGGGTTTTGGTGCGTCAAAAGGATAACTTCCAAAAACAATGACCGGAGTTCCTTTTACTTTTACATTTTCGGGGTCTTTTAAAATCCATTCGTCGGCCCATTTGTAAAGATCTTTGGCGTCGTTTTCCTGTAATCTCAAACAAGAATGCGAGGCAGGGTATCCCGGTAAATCGTACTGATGGAAGCCAACTCCCAATTTATTTTCGATATTAAAATTCCATTTTAAGTCCCATTCATCATTAAAGGTACTGGTTGTTTTCTCAGCTTTCCAGTTGGTAAAGAACAATCCGGTTGGTGTGGGATCTTTTTTTCGGCCCATATTGGTTGGGCCTGCATACATTAATTCTCCATTCTCATAAGCCGCAAATGCCTGAGCAGGATAGGAGAAAAGGATCACTTTCGAAACTTCTTCTAACGCAGTGACATGCGTGGGAAACGGTAGGTAATAGACCAAATCACCTGTAAAATCAGCAGGAATAATAACCGAGTCCATTTTGACGAAATTCTTTTGATCAGTTCGGTTTATGGCGCAGGCAATGCGAAGTTTACTGCTGTCGGAGGCGTTGGTTTTAAGCCATTCCTTTGTGTTTTCAAAATGATAGGAAACCGATTTCGGTTTTGTACGTTCGATCGTTTTTTTAGGCTTTACTTTGCCCTTCGTTTCGGTTGTTTCATTCTTTTTACAAGAACTTATTAAAACCAAAACGACCAGTAGTAAAATACTTGAGGGGTATCGTAACTTTCTCATAATTGTATTTTTTATACTAGTAAAGTTATTTGATTACCAGCCAAATCGTTTATACAATTACCTGAATAGTTTGTTGGATTTTCATTTGAAATTGGCTTCTGTTTTATCTTTTGAGTCAATTAATTTCAAAGTATATTCAAACTGCGTGTCCTTATTTTGTACAAAGTCGTCAATGGTTTGTATGACTTCATGATCGGGAATCACACCTCTGCCAAAAAGCTGATTGGGTTTTTTAGGGGCATCCTGTTCGAGGTTAACGATCGAAAACTGCGTTTTTATTTTTGTATTCGGAAGTTCGTATTCCATAGGTGTATGTCCGTTATGACCGTAATAACCGCCCATTGTTTCTTCTCCAACAATTATAGCGTTGGTATGGCCCGCAACTAAAGAAGCAAAGAGTGATCCTGCAGATGCTATTCTGGGGCTTATTAATAAATAGATCTGTCCTTTAAAGCTGTTTTTGTCGGGCTGTAACAAACGATTGAATTTAGGATCTTGCAGGTACTGTTGCCCTTTCAGTTCAGGGTATTCTTCTTTAAGTTCGGCTTCAAATTCATGGAGCTCTTCGATCTTTTTTTGTGGCTCTGTTTCTTGATAAACAAAATACTGAGGGTAGGGAACTTTTTGAAAATTAATAAATGCCGATGTATTTTCTCGATACGGTTTTTGTGTCAGATAAGAAAAAGCGACAAGGTCGTTCGGATCGCTTCCGCCGCCATTACTTCGAACATCTACAATTAAATTTTTGATTTCCGGATGCAGCGTGAGAAGTTGAAAACAGCTGTCGAGATATTTTTTATAGACGATATGTTCTTTGTCTTCTGCATTCATTCCAATTGCAAAAGTGGGTATAGAAAGCAATGCTGTATTTGGAGCAGCGAGTTTGAAAGTGTATTTGTTTTTAATCTCCCCATAGAACAGGCTGTCAATAGGTAAAGAATGTCGGTTTTTAAAGTTTTGTTTTCTTTGATCGTTCGAAACAGCGGCAATCGTTTTGGATTGTTTTTGAGTTTGATCGGGGAGTGAATATTCGACCAGAAAATGCGCTTTTGGACCGTATTCCAGTTCGAAATACCTTCCGAATGAAGCAGTGATTCCTATTGATTTCCCCGACATGTTGTAACCGTCCGTTGTGTAATATTTATAGAAACGGGAGATTATTTTCTCGATTTTAATACCGTCGATTTTATGAATTTGAGATCCAATCGGAATTTCGGAATTCTTAAAATTGACAATTATTTTATTGCTCAGTAGTTTTACGGGATACGGAAAGAAAACTTTTCCCGATGTATATTTTTTTTGAAATTCATCGGGAAGAGTGGTGTTATTGTGTACGCTGCCTTCAAAATCAGTGATTTTGAGGACTATTTTGTAGAAATCTAGCAGCGATTTAGGTTTTTTTAATTCTGAAAATGCCCACGAATAAATACTGTCGATCTGTTTTTTGGTTCGGTATTTATAAACTCCTGAATTGGCTTTTTCTCTAATTTCCTTAAAAGTCGATAAATCCTGTTTTAGTTTTGCGGCAGGCCATTTTTCATTTTGTGAAAAGAGCAGACAAGGAAAAAGCAGAAAAAGTGATGTTTTAAAATGGAGCATTTAATAGATTTTAGTTTTATCTAAAATACTCAAAAAATCTTAAATCAAATTTTTTATTTTCGCATGCTGTAACAATAAAATAGTTTTTGCATCTGTAATTTCGCCGGATTGAATCATGGCGTAGGCCTGATCAAAGGTGTATTCTAAAACCTCTATGTTTTCTTGTTCCGCATCTAATCCGCCACCGTCGTTTACCTTCATTGTTTCGTCGTATTCTCCAACGAACAGATATAAAATTTCGGTTACAGATCCAGGTGACATGTAGGTTTCGATCACTTTTTCTACTTTTTGCAGACGATACCCGGTTTCTTCTTCGGTTTCGCGAATAATAGCCTGTTCGGGATGATCCTGGTCCAAAAGACCGGCACAGACTTCGATCATCATTCCGGTTTTGTTTCCGTTTAAATAGGTAGGTAAACGAAATTGTCGGGTCAGAATAACTGTTTTTTTAGTGGTATTGTAGAGTAAAATAGCGGCTCCGTTTCCACGGTCATACACTTCACGGATATGAGATTCTATTTTACCATCTTTCATTTCGTAATCAAAAGTTACCTTGTTTAGGATGTACCAATTGTCTGATAATAACTGAGTTTCGGTAACTTTAATTTTTGGATTTTTCATCATTAGAAATGTTTATATAAAAAAAACGCTCTGATTATCAGAGCGTTTAGAG
This sequence comes from Flavobacterium sp. N502536, assembly GCF_025947345.1. Taxonomy (NCBI): domain Bacteria; kingdom Pseudomonadati; phylum Bacteroidota; class Flavobacteriia; order Flavobacteriales; family Flavobacteriaceae; genus Flavobacterium; species Flavobacterium sp. N502536. Next base: position 3,267,956 of record NZ_CP110011.1, read on the forward strand.
AGATTATTTTGTTATAGTTTGCTTTCTGTCTGGTCCAACCGATACAATTTTGATTGGCACTCCAACTTCTGCTTCAATAAACTCAATATATTCTTTTAGCTCGATTGGCAATTGATCGTAAGAGGTCATTCCGGTTAAGTCAGCTTGCCATCCTTTAAATTCTTTATAAACAGGAGTTACATTTTCAGGCTCGATGTTGTATGGAAAGTGAGAAATGTTTTGTCCTTTGTAGTTGTATTCGGTACAAACTTTTAAGGTTTCAAATCCTGAAAGAACGTCACCTTTCATCATCATTAACTGAGTTACTCCGTTTACCTGTACAGCATATTTTAAAGCTACTAAATCTAGCCATCCACAACGTCTTTGTCTTCCTGTAACAGATCCAAATTCGTTTCCAACTTTCGCCATTGTTGCACCTACTTCGTCAAAAAGTTCAGTAGGGAACGGTCCGCTACCTACACGTGTAACATAAGCTTTGAAAATTCCGTATACTTCTTTGATTTTGTTAGGAGCAATTCCTAAACCGGTACAAGCTCCGGCAGCTGTAGTGTTTGATGAAGTTACAAACGGATAAGTTCCGAAATCAACGTCTAATAAAGAACCCTGAGCTCCTTCACATAAGATCGATTTACCCGCTTTTTGAGCCTGGTACATGTATTCTTCACTGTCAATGAAATCCAGTTTTTTTAATTCTTCAATAGCTTCAAAAAACTCTTTTTCAAGTTCAGCCAGATTGTATTGAATCGCTACGTCATAAAAAGCAATCATAGCTTCATGTTTGTCAGCTAAAGCTCTGTAACGCTCTTTAAAGTCTTCTAATTCGATGTCTCCAACACGTAATCCGTTTCTTCCGGTTTTGTCCATATAAGTTGGTCCAATTCCTTTAAGAGTAGAGCCAATTTTTGCTTTCCCTTTTGATGCTTCAGATGCAGCATCTAATAAACGGTGTGTTGGTAAAATTAAATGTGCTTTTCTTGATATGATCAGTTTGCTTTTGATGTCAAGGTTAAATTTCTCTAAACCTTCAATTTCTTTTTGAAAAACTACCGGATCTATTACAACACCATTACCAATGATGTTTACTGATTTTTTATGAAAAATTCCGGAAGGAATGGTTCTAAGTACGTGTTTAATTCCGTCAAATTCTAAAGTATGTCCTGCATTTGGTCCTCCCTGAAAACGTGCAATAATATCATAATTTGAGGTAAGAACGTCAACAATTTTTCCTTTACCTTCATCTCCCCATTGTAATCCTAGTAATAAATCTACGGTCATTCTATTTTTAATTTGCGTTGAGGCAATCCGAGTTGCCCTACTGATTAATGTAGTTAATTTTCTTTTTTTATATTTTTTGAATAATGCCTTTTGGAATTATTGTTTTTGCTTTTTGTTTCCGTAGAAATACAAAGAATGATTTGTAATTTCAATATCAAATATTTCTTCGATTGTTTTTTTGATGGTTTGGATTCTTGGATCGCAAAATTCAATTACTTCACCAGAATCCGTCATGATAATATGATCATGCTGTTTATCAAAATATGATTTTTCGTAGTAAGCCTGATTTTGCCCAAATTGATGTTTTCTCACCAAAGCACAGTCTAACAAAAGCTCAATCGTGTTGTACAATGTAGCTCTACTCACACGATAGTTCTTGTTTTTCATCTTGATATATAAGTTTTCTATATCAAAATGTTCTTCGCTATCGTAAATTTCCTGAAGTATAGCATAACGCTCAGGAGTTTTGCGATGCCCTTTTTGCTCAAGATACATTGTAAAAACATTTTTTACAATTTCTTGATTTCTAGTGTTGTCAGTTGAAATGAGTGTCATATCCGGCAAAGGTAATTTTTTATTTTTAATGAATAAAAGTTTCGGGTTTAAAGTTTAACGTTTTAATTTGTATTCGATCCGTAATAAAGTATCAATTACAGGTGTTTGTAATGATAAATTTAAAAAATTCAGGCGAACATAATTAACATAATTGTTTTTATTTATGAAAATACTAACATTTTGTCACTTCCTTTTTGTCATGTACATATACCAGTTCCATTCCCATGATTTTCCAGAATCGGCAGACATAGCCTGACTCCATATCGGATTATTTTCATCTCTTGCATCCCATCGGAATACCTGAAAAACTTTTTTGCCTTCAAAGATATCTTTAGAGAAAAAATGTCCGACTTTGTTTTCAAAAGAGCCTATTACGGGTTTGTCTAAGATTCCGGTAGTTGAATCGGACCAGTAAATACTCCACAATCGGGTTTCAGGATTGAATAATCTAACGGTCATGCCTTCAAACGGCTTTCCGTCAAAAGTGGCAAGAAAATTATCAATATTACCAATTCCGTGCAGGATTTTATACATTTCCTGTGTGGAGGGAAATTCGATCCATTCTGTACAGTTTGAAAGCCTTTGTTTTAATTTTTTGTTTCGGATATCCGATTTTCCCTGAAAAAAATCAAAATCATCTTTTGACGAAGTATCGGAAGCCATGATAATAAGCTCGCCGTTTTCATCTAAATGGATCTTAGGAATCTCCAGTACTTCATTTTTCATATCAAAAAGTCAGATTCGATTAAATTCAATTTGGAATTACGTTCTGTATTCTCTGGTTACTTTGTCAACTCCGTCAATTTTCTTAATGGCATTAATCATTTTCTTCAAAATGGTGTTGTTTTGAACGATAACGGCAATCTGTCCGTGAAAAATTCCAGCATCGGTACTTAGTGAAATACTCTGGATATTTACGCTCATGTTGTTCGAAATAACTCTGGTCAGTTGATTCGTAAGTCCTAAAACATCCATTCCTGTTATGTTGATAATGGCTTTGAACTCCTCTTGAGAAGAATCAATCCATTTGGCACTCATAATACGGTAAGCGTAATTGGACTGCATGCCAATCGCATTAGGACAGTCTTTTTTATGAACTTTGATTCCTTCGTTGATGGTTACAAATCCAAATACATCATCTCCCGGAATCGGGTTACAGCATGGTGAGAGTTTGTAATCCAGTTTATCGTGCTCTGTTCCAAAAACCAGCATGTCATAGTTGCTGCTGATTATGGGTTTGTGAATGTCTTCGGAAGCAGTGGTATCTTTGTTTCTCTTAATTTTATTTTTAAAGAAATTGATAAACGTATTGCTTTTTTGCGCCGCGTAATCTTTTAATTGCTGATTTTCGATCGCACCAATCCCCACTCTGTAAAATAAATCTAAACTGGTTTTAAGTTTAAAAAAGTTAACCAGTTCATTAATCACCTGTTCGTTAATAGTGATTTTTAGATGTTTTAGTTTTCTGGTAAGCAGTTCTTTTCCTTCTTCAGCGATTTTTTTGGTGTTCTCGTTCAGAACGTTTTTAATTTTATTTTTCGCTCGCGAAGTGGTTACATATTCTAACCAGTTGACGGTTGGTTTTTGATTGGCAGAGGTAATCACTTCGACCTGATCGCCACTTTTTAATTCGTGATTTAAAGGCACTAATCGCCCATTGACACGGGTTCCTCTGGTTTTAATTCCGATTTCGGAGTGAATACTAAAAGCAAAGTCAAGTGATGTGGCTCCTTTTGGGAGTGATTTGATTTCTCCTTTTGGTGTAAATACGAAGATTTCTTTTGAATATAAATTCATTTTAAAATCTTCTACAAAATCTACCGCATTGGTTTCCTGATTCTCTAATGCTTCGCGAAGTAAATTCAGCCAAACATCCAGACCACTTTCTTCGTTTGCACCGTTTTTATATTTGTAATGTGCGGCATATCCTTTTTCTGCGATTTCATCCATACGTTCGCTTCGAACCTGTACTTCAACCCAACGGCCTTTCGGTCCCATCACGGTAATGTGTAAAGCTTCGTAACCGGTTGATTTTGGAGAGGAAATCCAGTCACGCAAACGACTCGGACTCGGTCTGTAATGGTCGGTAACAATGGAATAGATTTTCCAGGCTACGAATTTTTCGTCATGCTGATCGGATTTATAGACAATTCTTAAGGCAAATTTGTCGTAGACTTCGTCAAAACTCACATTTTGAGCTCGCATTTTTCGACGAATGGAATAGATCGATTTTGGACGCCCTTTAATGACATAATCGATGCCCTCACTGTCTAAGGATTTTTTCAAAACATCCGAAATGTCTTTGATGTAAGCATCCTGTTCTTCTTTTGTTTCTCTGATTTTGCTTACGATATCATTGTAAACAGCCGGTTCGGTATATTTTAAACCTAAATCTTCGAGTTTGGTTTTGATATTATAAAGTCCCAGACGATGGGCAAGAGGAGCGTAAATATAAAGTGTTTCTGAGGCGATTTTGGTTTGTTTGTATTCCGCCATAGAATCCATGGTTTGCATATTGTGCAAACGATCGGCCAGTTTGATCAGAATAACACGAACGTCATCGTTCAGTGTCAGAATCATTTTTCTGAAATTTTCTGCCTGCATAGAGGCATTCAGATCTCTCTGAACTAATGAAATCTTGGTTAAACCTTCTACCAATTGAGCTACTTTCGGATTGAACAGACGTTCGATATCCTCCACCGTCAAAGGGGTATCTTCGACAACATCATGTAATAAGGCCGCAGCGATAGAGGTCGCTCCCAAACCAATTTCAGAGGCAACTATTTTTGCAACTGCAATAGGATGAAAGATATACGCCTCACCAGATTTACGTCTTTGTTCTTTGTGTGCATCAACAGCAACATCAAATGCTTTACGGATAAGTTTTTTGTCGGTTGGGCTTAAAGTCTGATAACTGATTCGAAGTAATTCTTTATACTCTTGTGCAATTGCTTTGTTTTCTTTTTCAATATCTATTTCTATCATAACGGCATAGTTCAAGTACTAAAAATAAGAATAAGTTTGAATATACGCAAGGGAATGGAGGGTTGATTTTAGAATGAGATTATTTTGTTTCAGGTTTCAGGTTTCAAGTTTTTGAGTACTGCTTTTAGATGCAGTTTTCGACCTGAAACCTGAAACTTGAAACATGGAATTACTCTTTTAAAAAATCCAAATCCTGAAAGTCGTAGCTAAAATCGGTTAATTCGGAAATTGGGAGCATTTTTAAGTTAGTGACTTTTCCGCTTTCATCGTATTTGAAAAGTAAATGGGCATCGGCATGAAAGAAAGCATTGTTCCATTTTACGACATAATTTCCGTCTTTGTAGAAAAATACTTCGCCGGCCAGTTGCGGAGAGCGTTTGGAAGCAAAATAGGCTTTTCCTTTTTTCTCTGTAATGGTGATTTCTCCAAACCAATTGTCTTTGTAAGTTCCGTTTATCTTAGAAAAATCGGTTTTAAGTTTGTCTTTTTTGTTTTTGGCAACGGTTGCCCAGACTTCATCGGTTACCTTGTCGGCTGATGCTTCACTGGCTTTCATGCGGTTGCTGTAAAGGGTTACGTAGTCATCGGATTTAACACCGAGATAGCTGTCTTTTATGGTATTGGTGATCGCACTAAAAGCAGCTCCTGATTGCTGATTGGTTAAAACAATAATGCCTAAGCCTAATTCCGGAATCAAAGTAGTTTGCGTTACATTTCCTTCTAATCCTCCCGTGTGCGAAACCTGTTTGTATCCTTTTACATCACTCAGGAACCAGCCTAAACCATAACCTGAGAAATGTGTGTTGTACGGAGGTCTCGTTTTTGCCGGAATGATGGTTTGCAGTTGCCACATTTCATCGTGTTCTTTCTCTGAAAACAATTGTTTGTTATCGCCGTATTTTCCGTTATTGATTTGCAAAATGACCCATTTACTCAAATCATTTACACTGGAATAGATTCCGGCTGCTCCGTCAAAAAGCTGATTTTCATAACGTTTGATGGTTTTGAGTTTGCCGTCAACCGGCACATGAGGGGTGATGACGTTGGTGGTGTCTTTTAAACGTTTTACTGAAGCTACACTATTGTTCATTTCCAGAGGTTTCATGATGCGCTCTTCAACAAATTCGGCCCAGGTTTTACCGCTTACCACGTGTACAATTTCACCTGCTACAATGTACAGTAAGTTGTCGTAATCGTATTTGGTTCTAAAACTCGAAACAGGTTTTAAATATCGTAGATTATGTACAATATCGGCTGCTTTAAAATCGCTTCCGTCTGGCCAGATCATTAAATCTCCGGCTCCGAGTCCGAGTCCGCTTCGATGTGTTAATAAATCACGAATCGTGAATTCACGGGTTACATAATCGTCGTACATTTTAAAATCCGGAAGGTATTTTACGACCTTATCGTCCCATTTTATTTTGCCTTCATCCACCAGCATCGCCAATGCTCCCGAGGTAAAAGCTTTACTGTTGGACGCAATCCCGAAAAGGGTATTGGCATCTACTTTTTGCTGTGTTGTGATTGATTTTACTCCGTAACCTTTTGCAAGAACTACTTTTCCGTCTTTTACAATGGCGACTGCAATTCCGGGCACATCAAATGCTTTTAGGGTGCGATTGACCAGTTCATCTACTTCCGGATTGGTTATTTGAGCTGAAAGGGTAAGGCTAAATAATAAGGCTAAAAGTGATAATTTGTAGTTCATGACGGTATGTTTTGGTTTAGTTAAATCCGCGCTGACGTTTGGCTTCGAAGATTAGAATAGCAGCAGCGACCGAGACATTCATGCTGTCAATTTCGCCCTGCATGGGGATGATAATGTTTTGAGTGGCAGCATCTCTCCAATCCTGCGTTAGGCCGGTGGCTTCCGTGCCTACAACCAAAGCGGTTGGGGTTGTGAAATTCTGTGTATGATATGAGGTAGAATTTTGCAGTGTGGCACAGTAAAAATCGATCTTTTTTTCTTTTAGAAAAGCAATGATTTCAGCTGTTGTTCCTGTTGCGATTTGGTTGGTAAACAAACAACCAACACTAGAGCGTACAATATTTGGATTGTATAAATCACTTTTTGGGTTTGCAATTAATACAGCATCCAGATTTGCAGCATCGGCAGTTCGTAAAAGCGCGCCGATGTTTCCTGGTTTTTCCGGTGCTTCGGCCACAATTATTAACGGATTGTCTGATAATTTCAGATCAGATAACAGCATCGATTTGGTTTTAGCCACAGCCAGAATCCCTTCGGTGGTATCGCGATACGCTAGTTTTTGATAAACTTCTTTATTGATTTCGATGAGTTGAACCGGACCGTTCACTAATTTTTGAATCTGATTTTCGGTAACCAGCTCGGGTAAAAATAAAACGGTTTCGATTTCGTAACCTCCTTTTGTTGCCAATTGAATTTCACGTAAACCTTCAATCAAAAATGTTCCGGTTTGTTTGCGGGCCTTGGCCTTTTCCTGTAGTAAAACAAGTGATTTTATAAACGGATTTTGTATTGAAGTAATTTGTTTCATTTTTTTTGAAGGTACTTAGGTTCTGAGGGGCTAAGGTACTGAGTTTTTTTTTAAATGTTGCAAAGGTTTTTCTGGAGGTACTTAGGTTCTGAGGTGCTAAGGTTTTTCTGAAGGTACTAAGGTTCTGAGGTGCTAAGGTACTGAGGTTTTTTTATAGGGGTGGAGGTGTAAAAGGGGTATAAAAAAGTTGCCACAAATTTCACGAATTTTCGCTAATTCATATTTTGCTTAAAGCTGGTAAAAATTAGTGTAAATTGGTGAAATTCGTGGCAAAAAAAATCTCCTTATTTTTGAAGTACTTCCGAAATCTCGTTTGCTACGGGATGTGAGGTTTCAAAAGTATATCCCATGATTTTTGCAATGGTTTGTGCAACTTGTTTTTGATACAATTGAGAGTCTGTTTTGATTTCTCCTTTTGCTGCGATTTCAGGTCCCATAGCAGCGAACCAGATTTGTGAAGCACCTTCAACATCAGCACCATGATCAGTCCACTGTGCTTTTATTTTGTCGCCACGGCCGTGATCTACAGTGATTAATATGGTAGTTTTGTTTTTGTATTGCGGATCATTTTGTACAAAGTTCCAGATTTCCTTAATCCATTTGTCTACCTGGTTTGCAGCGTCAAGATATGATCTGTAATGTCCGGCATGTGCCCATTCATCAGTTTCTCCGTAGGCGATGTAAAGTACTTTTGGCTTTTTGGTTTTAAGTTCGTTCAAAGCCTGATAATGTGTAAAAACATCCAGACATTCATCCTGATGAAAAGGTTTGAAAGAGTTGTTGCGCATTTCATTCAACAATTTCTGAGTCTCGGTAGGCTTATCTCCTCCCACATTATCAAAAGCAGAAATTACAGGAAAACCACTTCTTTTTTCGTTTAAAATTCGATCAAAAGCATCCCAGGCACCAAAAGCGGCAACTCTTCCTTTTAACTTCGATTGCTGGTTTAAAAATTCCAAAACATTCACATTCGGATTGTCTTTGTAATGATTGGAATTGACGGCAAGATCAACATTTCCGGTCATGATTTCGCTGTATCCGGGATAACTAAACCAATACGGATTTGAAACGTCTACTTTACTGCCTAAGTCACGATTGCCATAAATTTGCCCTTTTGAAGCAATTTCAGACCATAAAAAAGGCATGATTTTTTTTCGGCTTTCTTTCAGGTCAGCACTTGCATATTTTTTATGAATATAGGTACTGTCTCCCTGATTGAATTTTTTATCATTGGCAATTGCACCATCCATTCCTTTAAAAACTTCCTGCCATCTAAAGCCGTCAGTAGTAATAATGATGATGTTTTCTGTTTTTTGTGCATGAGACAAAAGGCTTGTAAAAACGAATACAAGTACAAGTAGTTTTTTCATTTTCTTAAGGAATTACAAAGGTTCAAAGTAACAAAGGTTCAAAGTTTTTTTGACTAATCTTAATTTTTATAAAGAACTTGACGTTTTAATAATATTTGCAAAAAAAGATCCCTGCCATTTTACTTCTCACAAAGAAAAGTATTCCTCACTGCTACAAAATTCCTCTGGCTTTAATTTCTAAATACTTATTAATCGCGTCCAGTGTTAAATTTTCAGGTTGTGTTAAAACAGAGTGTATGCCGTATTTTTTGAGTTCGTTTGCGATTAATCGTTTTTCGAACATGAATTTTTCAGCAATTACTTTATCGTAAATTTCCTGAATGGTATCCGTTTTTTTGTTGATGATCGTATTCAGTTCTGTATTGCTAAAGAAAACGACTACCAATAAATGACTTTTTGCAATTCCTTTTAAATAAGGCAATTGTCGGTTTAAACCGTCCATCGTTTCAAAGTTAGTGTATAAAATGATCAAACTTCTTTGATTGATGTTTTTCTTGATGTCTACGTACAAACGGCTGTAGTCACTTTCGAAAAAATCGGTTTTGATATTGTACAGGGTCTCCAGAATTTTTTGCATCTGAGAAGCCCTTTTTTCGGCAAAAACCCGGTTTTCTACTTTTTTAGAGAAGGAAAAAATTCCTGCCTTGTCTTGTTTTTTCAGAATAACATTAGACAAAACCAAGGTCGAATTGATCGCATAATCCAACAAACTCAGTCCGTCGAATGGCATTTGCATGGCGCGGCCTTTGTCGATCGCCATGTAAACAGACTGTGATTTCTCATCCTGAAACTGATTGACCATGAGCGCATTTTTTTTGGCGGTAGCTTTCCAGTTCAGCGTTCGGAGGTCGTCACCCTGAACATATTCTTTAATTTGTTCAAATTCCATGGTATGACCAATCTTGCGGATCTTTTTGATTCCGTATTGGTATAAATTATTTGAAAAAGCCAGTAAATCATATTTTCTTAATTGGATATAAGACGGGTAGGTGGGAACCATTTTATCTTTATCGAAAGAGAATCTTCTGGAAATTAATCTTAATGGGGAAGAAACATAAACATTCAGGTAGCCAAAGTAGTATTCGCCACGTTCTGTAGGTCGTAATTCATACCCAATTTCTTTTTGTTCTGCGGCTTTAACGGTCTTTACAATTTTGAAATCACGCACCTGAAACTGAAACGGAATTTCGTCAATAATTTTGACTGAAATTTTAAACGTATAAAGGTTTTTGATGCTAATCGTAACGGGATTCAGGTCTCCGTTCGAAAGTTTTTCCGGTGTAGTTCTTTCTGCTTCAATACCCGTTTTACTGAGATAGAGCAGGAGTACATCGAGTCCCAAAAAAGTCAATAAAATTAAAACGATAAACCAAACTGCGTTGTACAAATTTGGAAAAATAAAAGCACAAACAAACAATCCAATAATACTCAGAAGCACATAGAAGAAAAAGTTATTGAGGTAAAGGCTTTTGATGAATTTCACGTTTTAAAAAGTTTCAGGTTTTTATTGTTTCAAGTTTCAAGTCTCAGTCTCAGTTTTCAGTATGCACTGCCACTGAGACTGAGACTGAAAACTATCTTGGAATTTCGACTGTTTCAATAATTTGTCTGATGATTTCTGAACTGGTAATACCTTCCATTTCACGTTCGGGAGCTACAATTACACGATGTTGTAAAACCGGAACCGCAGCTTCTTTAATATCTTCAGGCGTGACAAAATCGCGCCCGCGGATGGCAGCGAAACCTTTGGCAGCATTCAAAATAGCAATTGAGGCACGAGGAGAGGCTCCTAAATACAGGAAGGCATTTTCACGTGTGTTGACTACTATTCTGGCTATGTATTCCAGTAGATTTTGCTCGACTCTGATTTGTTTTACCAAAGCCTGATACTGTTTTATTTCAGCAGCAGACAGTATGGTTTTGATGGCTTCCAGTTTTCCATGATCCTGTAGTAAATGCTCTCTTTGGATAATCAGAATTTCTTCGTTTAGTTTCGGATAATCAATAGTGATTTTGAATAAAAAACGGTCCAATTGTGCTTCGGGCAAACGGTAAGTTCCTTCCTGCTCAATTGGGTTTTGAGTGGCAATTACCAAAAATGGGGTTTCCAGTTGATAGGCCAATCCGTCAATCGTAATCTGGCGTTCCTCCATTACTTCAAAAAGCGCGGCCTGTGTTTTGGCAGGAGCACGGTTTATTTCATCGATTAAGATTAAATTGGAGAATATAGGCCCTTTTTTAAATTCAAATTCAGATGTTTTTAAATTAAAAATGGAGGTTCCCAAAATATCCGACGGCATTAAGTCCGGTGTAAATTGGATGCGGCTAAAGCCAATGTTCAGGGTTTTGGACAAAAGTTTGGCCGTGATGGTTTTTGCAACTCCGGGTACACCTTCAAGTAAAACGTGCCCGTTGGATAAAATAGCAACCAAAAGCTGATCGACCATCTTGTGCTGTCCTACGATTACAGTTTCGAGTTCTTTTTTGATCGCGCCGACATGATCCAATAGGGGAGCTAAGTTGATTCGGGTTTCAAAATTCACATTTTCATTTGTGATTTCTGGTGTTGTATTGATATCGTCCATGATGGGTTTGTTTTCTTTTATTGAATTTGGCTGTAATTTTTTTAATGTAAAATCTTTTCTATCGCAGTATTGATTCGGATCAAATCTTCTTCAAGGCTGCCGTGATAACTATTTCGGTGTTCGTTAATCAGGAATACAAGTTCCTGAATATCGGTTACCTTTTTACCTGTTTTATGATGCAATTTTTGAATAAAATTATCGTCCAGTTTTGTGGTGTCGATTAAGTATTCATTTCTAATTTTTTCTAAAAAGTAAATGATTTTTTTATCAATAATATTGGTATGATCGCCTTCCTGATAATATAAATTCCCGATGGTTTTTGTAAAGTCAACGGTTAAATTGGGCAAAGGTTTTAATATGGGAACAATTCGCTGTTTTCGTTTGGCATTAAAAATAATGAAAATCAACATTCCGAACAAAAAGAAATACCAGGCCCATTTTAAACCGGGCTGACTTAAAATGTAACGTAGGGGTGATGCGGAAATACTCTCGTTATTTTGTCCTTTGGTGTACCAAAAAATATCTCCCTTAGGCAGGAAAGACAGGACACTTTCGGCATATTCATAATGGTTTGCTTTCAGTAAATGGTAGTTTGTAAAAGCAACCGGTTGAGTGTGCAGGTAAAAATGCCCATTATGATACGGTACTTTTATAAAATTGATGTGCTTTTTTGCTTTTTTGAGCGAAGCCACCTGATAACCCAAAACGGTCGTATTAGCGGTGTCAATTTTAGAAAAATAATCTTCTAAGGTTTGTGCGAACTTATATTTTTTGGCTTTCAGCTGTGGGTTGGCCAGCCAGACCGTTGTACTGCCCGAGTTTTGATAATCGGAATTTACTTCGACTTTTAAACTGTCTAACAGGTATTTGGGAAAGGTTTTCATGCTCAGAAAAGCATTGTTTCCACGCGATACAAAATAAAAAAGCTCGTTTACGGACTCTTCGTCAATTGTATTTGATTCGGAAATGTTGATGAAAGTTCCTTTTATTTTATAGTCTTCTACCAGCGTATCATTGTTGTATTTTGAATCTAAATACTCATAAGGGGTTAAAGTTGAAATGCGTTCTACGGTATGATTTTTAAAAAAGCCATTGATTTCTTTGTCAAAAACATAAAGTCCAAAAGGAATTTTGTCGTTGACAGAGTAGGTCGGCCTCCAGTCGATAGGCTTTGGACGGTCGTAATCTGCTACTAAAATTAAGATTAGAATAAAAAGCAGTACAGCAATATAAATTTTAAGTGTTTTACTCATTGCTAAACGTTTTTATGGCTTTCTTAAATCGATTTTGGGCCTTTTCAAAAGTGATTTCATCAATTTCAAATTCACCATACCAGATATAATTGTACAAATAGGACAAATAGGTAAACTCTTCCTTGTGTGCGGGTTTTTGAAGCTCGTACAAATAATCAGAATTGGTCTTTTCGATATCCCATTCGATGTAGTGATTTTGCGCCATCACTTTTAAAAGCGAGAGATAATAATAACGAACGGCAGTTCTTTTTTCTCCGGATTGTATGCTTTCTTTAATTAGTTTATCGAAATCTAAAAGGTGTATGTTCTTTTCGATGTCTGAATAGTAAATGTTTTTTTTCTTAGCATTTTTTCCAAAAATCCACTGTCCTTCTTTATTGATTATGGCTTTTGTAATCAAATAAATGACAAAAATGATGATGATAACGGCCAGTACTCTTAATAAAACCGAAACAAAATTAACGGAGGTCTCAGGACTTTCAAACTCAAACCAATCTCCAAAAAGACTGGCCAACCACTCTTTAAAGCGCTGCCATAGCCCTTTTTCGGGAGCTTTGAATTCGTAAACAAAACTGGAATCGGTATATTTTTTTTTGAAGTTTTTAGCGAAACTTTTAATTTCTACGGTGTCAGAAGTTACCCGAATATTTTTTTCGGTATATTTTACGGTAGCTATTTTCGGAGGTTCGGCTGTAGCCAAAGTGTCCTGGGTACGAGAGATACCCGAGAAAAGCAGAAAGGATAAAAAGAATAGAATTTTATTCATTATCGGTTCCGATTAACTCAATGTCGCTATTTGAAATTTTTTCTTCTGCCCCCAGACTATAATACATAATTCCCTGATTAATCATGATCATGTTGTTGAAGATATTACTCAGCGTAAAGATCAGAATAAAAATAAAAGTCAGAAAGAAAATTAAGAACGGAGAATCGCCCATAGTTTCCGGATTAAATTCTGAACTCCCCAGAGCGGTCAGGAAAAACATAAATATGCCTGCAAAATAAAAAACCATAGTGATCGATCCCTGAATCATCTGCATCATGATAAGTATTAAAAAAGTAGCCCCTATCGAAGTCCAGAAATCTTTTTTCAGCAAAAGATAAGCATGATTTAAGGACTGAAAGAAACCTTTGTCTTCTGACAGGTACGTATAAAAACTAAAATTGACCCAGGTAAATAAAGTGGGTATCGCAATCAGAAGCAATGGGATACCAACGATTAAAAAGCAAAGGAAGAAGAGTAAAATGATAACAACAAACAGCATTGGAACGACCAAAAATATAAGTCCAACACAGAATTTGATGATTTTCCAGAGGTTTTGTCTAAAGATCGTTACGACATCTTCTGTGGTGAAATTGTTTTTGCTTTTTTGGTCGACCAGTTTTAAATACAGTATAGGATAAGTCGAATTGAAGAGCGATAAGGCGATAATAACAACAAAAAAAAGGACGCTAAAACCAATTAAAAGACCAAAATTATCGTTGAAGTAACCGGCAAGATTATCGGTTTCCGGATGGTCTAAGCTTTCATTAATTACGGCTTGAAAATTACTTTTTAGAAAGAAAAAAACTAAAGCACCTACAATAAGCAGAAAGGCTCCGTTGATGATGAAAAAGATTTTAAAAAAGTGTTTTCCAAAAGTTTTGAAAAAACTGAAGGTATCTACGATATAGTCGCCTAATTGTCGTTTTTTGTAAAGCTCAAACATTATGATAAAGTTGTTTTTTTGTGAACAATAAAAGGGTAAATCAAATAATAAAATGAAATTACGGCTAATGTAAGCAAAATGATAAGACTGCTTAACCAATTGGGCATATCAATTGAATATCGGGTGATGAAACCTTCTAAAAAACCTGCACTGATGGTAAACGGAAAGGTACTCAGAAATATTTTGAAACTATTTTTGAAGCCTATTTTAAAGGAATTCATTCGCGAGAAAGTTTTGGGAAACAGGATCGAAGCTCCTAAAATAAAACCGGCAGTAGTTTCGATTACAATTGCAAAAATTTCCATGGCTCCATGAATCCAGATTCCGCGTACGCTTTTCCAGAAAACGCCCTGTTCGTAGAAGAAATATTGAAAAGAGCCCAACATAATACAGTTTTGAAGGAAGATGTAAAAAGTACCAAGACCACCAAAAATTCCATAAATGTAACATCGTGCCCCTACATAAAGGTTGTTCATGGTGATGCCAATAAAACTTCCCCAGTTGCTTCCGGAGCCGTAAACAGCCATTGGATTTCCTTTTTTGATATTCTCCAGGGTCATGTTAACATAACCATCACCCAGAATGAGGCGAACAAAATCCTGATCGTATCTTGCCGAAACGACGCCAATTCCTACCGTGATAAAAAACAGCACAAAAGCATACATTAAATAGCGTTTGTACTCGTACATAAGCAATGGAACTTCTGTCATAAAGAATTCCAGAAACTTATTTTTTTCTGTTCTTTTGGTTTTATAAATTTTCTGATAAATTTGTGAGGCAAGATGATTGAGGTAAATAACGGTTTTACTCTTCGGATAGTACGTTTGGGCATACGCCAAGTCATTCATCATCTGAATGTACAAATTAGCTAACTCGTCCGGATTTTTTTTAGCTTTACCAAAAATAGCTAGTTCAAATTCCAGCCATTTTTCTTTATTTTGTTTTATGAAGGCGACTTCTCTCATTGCAGGCTAAAATATAAAATATGTCAGAATTATCTATAAATACAACACAAAATGTCAAAATAAATTTTATCGCCGCAACTGTCGGGGAAAGAATTGGTTCTTATTTCATCGATTTGGCTATTAAAGTGGCTTATGCCATCGTAATTTCTCTGATATTTTTTTACGTTTTTAATTTTGATAAAGTGTTGGATACCTTAGACAGCTGGTCAAGAGCATCGGTACTTTTACTATTGTATTTTCCCTTTATTATTTACACACTAATCTTAGAAAGTATTTTTGAAGGACAGACCATAGGAAAGAAACTGGTCAAAATAAAAGTGGTAAAAATTGATGGTTATCAGGCGGGCTTTGGCGATTATTTAATGCGTTGGTTTTTTAGATTGGTTGACATTTCGATCCTGGGAGGAATCGTGGGTTTAATATCGGTAATCTCGAGTCAAAAAGGACAACGATTAGGAGATATGGTTGCTGGAACGGCCGTAATCACGCTAAAAAATAAAATCAATATCAGCCACACCATCCTCGAAGAAATTGGAGATGCTTATGTTCCAACCTATCCTTTGGTGATCAAATTGTCGGATAATGATATGCGAATTATTAAGGAAACTTTTCAAAGTGCGCTAGCCAAAAACGATCACGAAATTATTTATAAACTGGTCACTAAGATAGAGAGTGTTACCGGAATTAAAAATCAATCCGGAAATAATACTGATTTCTTAAGAGTTATCCTCAAAGATTATAATTTTTATACCCAGAATATGTAACCGTAAAAAGGATAAATGAAGGTTATGACAAATATCATTTTTTAAATACCAGAAATCCTTTAATTTTACTACTGTTAAAATCAGCTTATTATAAGTTTGATTAGCAGATTGTGTTTATTATTTATTTTTTGAAAAGGAGGGACCGAAAATCCATAAGAGTAGGATCATTTAAATCATAGAAAGAATGAAAATTACAAAGGTTTTTGCGATTATAATGTTACTGTTTTCCATTGCCAATTTTGCTCAGACCGGAGGCAAAAAACTGGATAAAATAATAAAAAGAGATTATCAGATTATAGAAGGTACAATTGCGAAAATGTCCGATAAAACGGTTGAGTATTCTTTACCGGGAGAGACGTTGCAAATTTCACTGGATGTATCTCAGATTGCCAGAATTGATTTTGCCAGCGGGCGTTCACAAACTTTTGATGTGTCTGCAAATACTTCAGCATCAAATACTGCGAATTCTGTTAATTCAGGACAGTCTTTTGCTGCAGCCGAAATGAAACCCAATACCATTGCTGTACTGCCAGTTCCTTATTTGAATTCGGGCACTTTAGAAAGTTCAGAGGAAATGGCAAAATTTGCTCAAAATGATCTTTACAATAAACTGCTGGATAAGTCATCAAATCTGTTTCCGTTAACCGTTCAGGATCTAAGAGTAACAAACAGTTTGTTGCATAAAGCCGGGATTGATTATAAAAATATTGACGAAACTCCAATCGAAGACCTTCAAAGAATTCTGGGAGTTGATAATATTATAGCAACAAAAGTTTCGTACACGATAACAGAAGGCTCTATAGCTTCCACTTACAATAGTGGAAGTGCTAAAGTGAGTGACAATAATAAAAAAGTAAAAACGAGCGATGTTTCAACGACAAGTGCTAGCACACAAACCTACTATAACTACATGGTTTATTTTGACATGTACAAAAACGGAACGAAAATTTACTCTCAAACCCGTAAGCCATTTCTAAATGTAAAAGACAGTTGGATGGATTCTGTTTCTTATCTGTTAAAAAGAAGTCCGATTTATGTAAAAAAATAAATTCTCAGACAGAAGAACCCTTAAAGAATAAAAAAACAAATTTAACCTTTGTACCTTTGCAGCTCTGTATCTTTGCAGCTAAAAAGTAAAAAATGTTTCATTTATTAGATCTTATCGGTACTATGGCTTTTGCCATGTCGGGTGCTTTGACAGCGATGCATAAAAAACTGGACCCGTTTGGCGTTTTTATCATTGCTTTTGTGACGGCTGTAGGCGGCGGAACGCTCCGCGATGTACTGATAGGCAGAACTCCGGTAGGATGGATGTTGGACTTGCAATATGTATATGTAATTATCATTGGTTTCGCCTTTGCCATTCTCTTCAGAAAAAAGTTTGACCGATTGCGTACTTCGTTGTTTCTGTTTGATACGATCGGATTGGGTGTTTTCACTTTAATTGGACTCGAAAAAGGAATTATGATTGGTTTACATCCTGTTATTTGTATCGCTTTAGGAACGATGACAGCTTGTTTTGGAGGTGTGATCCGGGATATTTTGTGTACCGAAATTCCAACGATTTTTAGAAGAGAGATTTACGCAACCATTTGTATTTTTGGGGGAGTAGTATTTTTTATCCTTAAAAAACTGAATTTAGAAGACGATATTTTGTATTTAGTAACCTCTGTTGTGATGATTATTACACGTTTACTGGCCGTAAAATATAAATGGTATTTGCCCGCATTTGAACACAGGTAAGATTTTTTAAACGATATTAGCGTGCTGAAAATTTAAGAGCCGCGAATTCACAAACGTAATTTAAATTTTTGTTGTTCAATAAAAATTAAATTTGTGAATTCGCGGCTTATTTTTTTAATAAGTTTGTTCAAATAAAACGCAAGAGGAGAACCCTAAAACGACCATCGGAATTATGATGAAATATACCGTAAGGAATTACCATAAAAACGATTATGAGATTTGGAATGCATTTGTAGCACAGGCTAAAAATGCAACATTCCTGTTTCACCGTGATTTTATGGAATACCATCAGGATCGGTTTGAAGATTTTTCACTTCTTGTTTTTGAAGACAACAAATTAAAAGCAGTTTTACCGGCAAATAAAGCCAACGATTCTGTTTACTCTCATCAGGGATTGACTTACGGGGGACTGGTATATCAAAAACAAACAAAAGTAGCATCAGTTATGGAAGTCTTTCAGGCTGTTTTACTTTTTTTAAATGAAATTAAAATTCAGAAATTATACCTTAAGGCATTTCCTTCTATTTATCATTTGGAGCCTGCGGAAGAGATTTTATATAGTCTGTTTCTAACTGATGCAAAATTGGTTCGACGCGACACTCTTTCAGTTATTGATTTGTCACAAAAAAGTAACCTTTCAAAAATTAGAAAAAGAGGAATTCAAAAAGCAGTTTCAAAACAATTGATTATTAAGGAAGAAAACGATTTTGAATCGTTTTGGAATGAAATTCTGATTCCAAATTTAGATCAGAAACATAACGCAAAACCTGTTCATTCAATAGAAGAAATGAATTACTTAAAAACGCGTTTCCCTAAAAATATTCATCAATTTAATGTTTATCTGGAGGATAAAATTGTGGCAGGAACAACTATTTTTGAAACGGAAACGGTTGCACATGGTCAATACATTTCAAAAAATCAAAATCAGGAAAATTTAGGTAGTTTGGATTACTTGTTTCACTATTTAATTCACGAAAGATTTAAAAGCAAGCGTTTTTTTGATTTCGGAATTTCAAATGAGAATCAAGGAAGGAATCTGAATGAAGGACTGTCATACTGGAAAGAAAGTTTTGGCGCAGGTACCATAATTCATGATTTTTATGAAGTTGAAACCCTAAATCATAATAAGTTAAATGGTGTTTTAGTTTAACTGAAAAAAAAGAATAATGATATCATTTCTGGATCTTAAAAAAATAAATGAGCCATACGAAACGGCCTTTCAGGAAAAACTGAAAGAGGTTTTAGAGAATGGCTGGTACATATTAGGAAAAGAAGTAGCAACATTTGAAAAAGCATTTGCGAAATATTGTGGGGCCGATTATTGTATCGGAGTAGGGAATGGTTTTGATGCGTTGGTTTTAATCTTTAAAGGATATATAACACTGGGAAAACTTCAGAAAGGCGATGAAGTAATTGTACCTGCAAACACTTATATTGCAAGTATTCTGGCGATTTTGCAGGCAGATTTGATTCCGGTTCTGGTGGAACCAAAGTTAGAGACCTACAATTTAAATCCGGATTTGATTCAGGAGAAAATTACTCCAAAAACAAAAGCCATTTTAGCGGTTCATCTGTATGGACAACTGGCTGAAATGGATCAAATAAATGAAATTGCAGCCCAATATAATTTAGTTGTTGTAGAAGACGCAGCGCAATCGCATGGGGCGGTTGCAAATTCCAATAATGTTAAATTCCAAATTCCAAAACTGACGAATGTCGTTTTAAGGGAAGTAGAAGGGGCCTCGGGAGCAAAAGCTTTTAGTTTTTATCCGGGGAAAAATTTAGGTGCTTTAGGAGATGGAGGAGCAGTTGTTACAAATGATTCCGAACTGGCAAAAGTGCTTTTTTCACTTCGAAATTATGGTTCAGAGAAAAAGTATTATAACGAATACATTGGCGTAAATTCGAGATTAGATGAGCTACAGGCTTCTTTTCTAAATCTTAAATTACCCAATTTAGATTCAGACAACAGTAAACGCCGTAAAATTGCAAAGCGCTACCTGTCTGAGATTAAAAATGCTAAAATAGTGCTTCCTTGTTGGGATTTTTCAAACAATCATGTTTTTCATTTGTTTGTTGTTCGGGTGAAAAACAGAGAAGCTTTACAAGAATATTTAATTCAGCATAATATTCAAACTGTAATTCATTATCCGGTTGCACCTCATAAACAAAAAGCATTTCCGGACTGGAATCATTTATCTTTTCCGGTTACAGAGCAAATTCACAATGAAGTTTTGAGTTTGCCTATCAGCCCTGTTTTGACAGCTGCTGAAGTTGATCTTATTGTTGAAGTTTTAAATGGTTATTAATTTTAATTGAATGAAAAATGTCTGAATTAAAATTAAGGATTAAGAAATTCGTTCCTGAGAAAATATGGATATCACTCATTAAGGTTTATAATTTTACAAATCTAAGAACAGCTTATGAATCATATTTAATTAAAAAGGCACCCAAAAATCATCAGAAAGCACTCGAAATTGTTAGGAAAAAAGAAAAGGTAAAAGTTGCTTTTTTTCTAACTCATGAATCGGTTTGGAAATATGATTTGTTATTCGATTTAATGCTCGTGCATCCTAGGTTTGAGCCTCAAATATTTGTGTGTCCTGTTGTGAATTTTGGTAACGAAAATATGCTTTTTGAGATGGATAAAGCCTATAATGCCTTTAAAAATAAAGGATATGATGTTATTAAAACATATAATAATGAAACAGGAGTTTATTTAGATGTAAAAAGAACTTTTTCTCCGGATATTGTATTTTATACTAATCCTTATGAAGGTTTAGTAGATTATAGATACTACATAAAGGAGTTTTCGAATATTTTAACCTGTTATGTACCTTATGCGATAATGACGACGAACTACGATGCTTTTTACAATTTAAACTTTCATAATCTTGTTTGGAGGATTTTTTCAGAAACCCCGATTCATAAAAATATTGCATTTCAGAAACAAAAAAATAAAGGAAAGAACAATGTTGTAACAGGTTATCCGGGATTTGATCAGCTTTTAACAATTAAGAGGCCTAATAGTAATGTTTGGAAAAATAATAATAAAACTTTAAAAAGAGTAATATGGGCTCCACATCATTCGATGAATGAACTTAATAAAGTATCAAATTTTTTAGAGTATTGTGATGTTTTTTTGGAACTGGCTATTGTGTATAATAATCAATTGCAAATTGCTTTTAAGCCTCATCCTCTATTAAGAATTAAATTAGAAAATGATCCGGATTGGGGTAAAAAGAAAACAGATGCATATTACCATAAATGGATGGATTTAGAGAATGGACAATTTGAAAATTCTGAATATACGGATCTATTTTTAACGTCAGATGCTTTGATTCATGATTGTGGCTCCTTTATGGCGGAATATCTTATTACAGAGAAACCATCTCTTTTTATGGTGAGAAACGAGTCGGTCATGAAAGAATGGAGCGAATTTGGAGAAAAAACTGTGGCGGTACATTATCAGTCTAGAAATAAAAAAGAATTGATTGATTTTATTGAAAATGTGGTATTGAATGAAAATGATTGGATGAAAGAAACGCGTAATAAGTTTGTTGAAAATAATCTAATTCAGAACAATAATTTAACTGCATCTCAAAACATAATGAATTATTTGGAAACTCAAATTTTTGAATAATTTTTTTTGAATAATTTTTTTTGAATAACTAAATTTTATAAAAACAAAGAATAGATGAATATAGCTGTTATTTTAGCCGGTGGAACAGGAATTAGGCTGGAAAAATCTTTGCCTAAGCAGTTTTTTAAAGTTGCCGGAAAAATGGTTATAGAACATACTGTAGATGCATTTGAAAGGAATGAATTAATAGATGAAATTGCAATTGTTATTAACAGTCATTATTTATTTATGATAGAAGATATGATTATTAAAAACGAATGGAAAAAAGTCAAACGAACTCTAATTGGTGGTAAGGAGCGATACCATTCCAGTCTTGCAGCAGTGAATGCTTATGCAGATTTAAAAGACGCTAATTTAATTTTTCATGATGCTGCGCGGCCTTTAGTAAGTCAAAGAATTATCGGTGAGGTTGTACGGGCGATGGATAATTACAAGGCTGTTGATGTTGCTATTCACTCGGCAGATACAATTATTGAGGTTCAAAATCAGATTATAACAGCTATCCCTGAGCGTGTAAAAATGCGTCGAGGACAAACTCCACAAGGTTTTAAACAAACAGTAATCGCAAAAGCCTACGAGTTAGCGATGAAAGATGAAAATTTTAAAGCTACTGATGATTGTGGAGTAGTTAAAAAGTATTTGCCTGAAGAAAGCATTTTTGTAGTAGATGGTGAAGAGGTTAATATGAAACTTACTTATCCGGAAGACACTTATTTGTTAGATAAATTGTTTCAACTGCGCTCTGTTGAAATTCAAAATATTGAATTATCCTTAGAATCTCTATCGGATAAAGTTATGGTTGTTTTTGGAGGAACTTATGGTATTGGGAAAAGTATTGTAGATTTAGGAAAGCAGAACGGGATACGTGTTTATAATTTTTCCCGTAGCGAGAATAATGTAGATGTCTCTAATATGGAAGCTGTTAAGGAGGTATTAGAAAAGGTATTTCAAACAGAGCATAAGATTGATTACATTGTCAATACCGCAGGCATATTATATAAGGAACCTTTAGAAACAATGAACTATCAAAATATTCTGAATTCGATAAATGTTAATTATCTCGGAATGGTTAATATTGCATTAGCTTCATTACCATATCTAAAACAATCAAAAGGGCATATTTTATTTTTTACTTCAAGCTCATATACCAGAGGTAGGGCGTTTTACAGTATTTATTCTTCTGGTAAAGCTGCAATTGTTAATTTTGTGCAGGCAATTTCACAAGAATGGGAAACATTAGGTGTTAAAGTAAATTGTATGAATCCGGAACGAACAGAGACACCAATGCGAATAAAGAATTTTGGAAGCGAACCACAAAATACTTTATTAAAACCAGAAACTGTTGCTTTAAGATGTATTCAGACTTTGTTATCTAACTATACAGGGCAAGTGATAGATGTACGATTGTAAAGAAGTAAAATTTTAACCTTTCTTAAATGCACAACACCTCTCTGAAATCAATAGCAACAAAAGGCGTTTTTTGGTCAGCTATTGATAAATTTGCTGTTCAAATTGGGCAATTTATTGTGAGCGTAGTGCTTGCCCGTATTTTGCTGCCGGAAGATTTTGGATTAATAGGTATGTTAGCCATTTTTATGGCTTTGTCACAAACCTTTATTGAAAGTGGTTTGGGAATAGGGTTAATTCAGCGACAAGAGAGAAAAGATATTGATTTTTCGACCGTATTTGTGTTTAATTTATGGGTTAGCAGTTTTTTTTATCTGGTATTGTTTTTCTCCGCACCTTATATTTCGACTTTTTTTAATCAGCCACAATTAACAGATTTAGTACGTGTATTAGGTTTAAGTTTGTTTATAAATGCTTTTGCAATAGTTCAAAAAACTAAATTAACAATAGCAATGGATTTCAAATCTATTGCGAAGAGTAATGTGTTATCCGTAATCCTAGGTGGATTATGCGGTGTAATATCGGCAATAAATGGTTACGGAGTTTGGTCATTGGTTATTCAAAGTTTAGTTTGGTCCTTAACAACAACAGTTTCTCTTTGGTTTTTAAGCAGTTGGAATCCGTCATTTTCATTTTCGAAAAAATCTTTTCGCTCTTTATTTGGTTACGGATCAAAAATTCTGATTTCAGGATTGTATGCACAGTTACTTAGTAACGTTTATAATATTTGTTTAGGTAGATTTTATCCCACGGCTTCACTCGGTTATTATACAAGGGCTAAGAGCTTTGCTGATCTTTCAGGGGGAACAATAGTGAGTATTATTCAGCAGGCTACATTTCCTGTTTTAACTGCTGTTCAGAACGATAAAGACAAATTAGTTTCCATATATAGCCGCATGATTCGTATGTCAGCTTTTCTAATTATTCCACTTATGACGCTTATTGCTTTGCTGGCAAAACCTATAGTCGTATTATTGTTTACCGAAAAATGGATTTCTCTGATTCCGTTTTTGCAATGGATGGTTTTCTCTCGTATTTTTCTTCCTATGAGTGTGATCAATATGAGTTTGTTAAATGCAATTGGCCGTTCAGATTTGTACTTAAAAGTTGATTTGTCGAAATTACCCATAACTATATTAGCTATGATAATTACAATTCCGTTAGGGCTAAAAGCCATTATAATTGGTCATGTTGCTACATCAGCAATAGCTTTTGTTATAAATGCATATCTCCCGGGGAAGCTGTATGGTTATGGGGTAATAAATCAATTGAAAGACATGCTGCCTGCTGTTTCAGCAACAGTTGGAATGGCAATCTCGGTATTTGTTATGTCATATTTTGTTGATAATCTAATAATTCAATTATTTTTAGGCGTCATACTAGGATCGACAACCTATTTGTTTATTTGTTGGTTATTTAAATTAGAGGAACTTAAAGAGTTTGGGGAAGTGCTTTCAAAGTTGAAGAAAAAATAGTTTTCTTTGGCTTTTTTTCTCCAGAATAACCAAAATCGTGGTAACCTTTTTTATAAATCAATAATCTGTGATTTTGAAAGTTCATGATATACTTTTCGGAATGATAAGTTAGAAGCAATGGCTTTGAGATTATCCTTTCGTGATGCTAGTTATGAGTAAAAATGTGGCGTATATTACATGATAGATGCCTTATAGAGATTGTGTTGAAAAGTTTCAATCCCAAATCGGTAAGTTTGATTAATTTTTAATGTTTTGAAAACCAGTAAAGGCAAACAATTTTAATCAATCAAATCTAAAATGGAACAAAATTCTTTATTAACCGCATTTCTTCCCGCTGCTCTTGGTATTATTATGTTGGGCTTGGGTCTAAATTTAAAGGTAAATGACTTTAAAAACGTGATTTATTACCCAAAAGCAATTTTTGTTGGCTTGTTTTGTCAGATGCTACTTTTGCCTGTCATTTGCTTTAGTATAAGTCTATCGTTCAATCTTCCTCCTGAACTTGCAGTAGGTCTGATACTATTAGCTGCATCTCCCGGTGGTGCCACAGCTAATCTGTATAGTCATTTAGCAAAAGGTGATGTGGCTCTCAATATCTCGCTTACAGCAATAAATAGTGTACTTACGTTATTTTCGCTTCCTTTTATAGTCAATAAAGCGATTGATATTTTTATGATGGGTGATCAGGTTATCCCTATGCAGTTTAAGAAAATAGTTGAGGTATTTGTAATTGTACTTGTTCCGGTTATCATCGGTATGCTGATTAATTATCGCAGTCCCAAAATTTCAAAAATAATGGAAAAACCGGTTAAAATGATTTCGGCCCTTTTTTTAGTGCTGATCATTGTTGGAGCCATTATCAAAGAAAAAGACCAATTTCTGCACTATTTTGAACAAGTAGGAATAGCTTGTTTGGTATTTAATATTGCAAGTATGGCAATTGGTTATTATGTTCCGATGTTGTTAAATATAAATAAGAAACAATCAATATCGATAGGAATGGAAATAGGAATTCATAATGGTACTCTGGCTATTTATGTTGCTTTAAATGTAATTGGTAATAGCACCATGAGTATACCGGCAGCGGTATACAGCCTTATCATGTTTTTTACAGCCGCTCTGTTTGGTTATTTAGTAAATAGAAAAAAGTACACGGCTTCGTAAAATGACTTTGTTTATATAATCAATGTTATTAATTCTTTGCATTTATATAAGAATGAGGTAGTTTATTTCTTAAATTATTTTTAGTGAAAAAGTACTCATGATAAATTATAAATAGAGATTTTTCGAGATTAAATAAGGCTGTAAGTAAAATAGGGTCTAATACTTTTTGAAGTAAGTTCTCCAAAACAAATAGAAACGTAAGCCAATATTTTTTAAAAATAAACCATAATCTCTGATTTGGAAAGTATGTACAATTTCATGATGTACCCTTTTTTGAATGGCGAGATCTTCTTCTTTTGTTCGATTTAACTGGATTGCTTTTTTTAGGATCAGATAAGTAGATTGGTTTATTTTTTTAAATCCTAATTTTTTATTGTCGTAAAAATTTGAAGTTAATGAATTTTTCGAAATTCTCTTTTTTATCAAAATTTCATCAATAAAGTCAAATTCATAAATGCGTGATGCTCTGATCCAAAAATCTAAATCTTCATAGGATAGTTTTTCATCATAGCCGTTTAAGGAATCATAAACTGTTTTTTTTGCCATTGAAGAGACAGAACAAATGCTGTCTATACCCGAAAGTACGCTTAAATAAATATCTCCGGTTTGTTTTGTTTCAATTGTTTTACGGTTATGATTTGCGGGGAAGTAGTAAGAATCGAATTTTCCTTTTTCAGTAATCAATTCAGCATTTCCGTAAACAATTCCAAGATTTTTAAAAGTACTTTCTTTAAAAGTCTTTATCTGTAAGGAAACACAGTTTGGTACTAAAACGTCATCGGCAGCTAAATCAATGATGTAATCTCCTTGGGCCAGTTTTAATGCTTTATTAAAAGATTTAGTATTTCCTAAATTCGTTTTATTGGCAATGAATGCTACTTTAGGATAGTTTACAAGCCATTCTTTAATTTTATTTTTGGAGTTATCAGTACTACAATCGTCTACAATTATTAATTCCACAAAAGCATAATCCTGGCAGATTACTGAATGCAAACTCTCAATCACGAATTTTTCATGATTATAACATAAGCAAATAATAGTTACCAGCGATTTATTTTGCATATTGTTTTTAAAGAGTTATATATTTGATACGAAAATAAGAAATCGAAGTCGATAGTGCCTAACAAAAAAAGTATAATTGAAATAAGATTATGAATATAGTTTTGATTGATTTTCCTAAAATCGAAAACATCTTAGGCAACATTGCAGTAATTGAAAATGGCACAATTCCTTTTGAAATAAAAAGAGTCTACTACTTGTACGATATTCCGAGTTCTTCAAAAAGAGGCGGTCATTCTCATAAAAAATTACAGCAGATCTTAATTGCAATTTCGGGAAGTTTTGATGTGGTTTTAAAAGATGGTGAAGTCGAGAAAACAGTCACTTTAAATAAACCAGACAAGGGTTTGTTGATTGAGAATAATATATGGCGTGAGCTAGAAAATTTTTCATCAGGTGCCGTTTGTCTTGTTTTAGCTTCTGAGGTTTTTGACGAAAGCGATTATTTACGAACTTATAGTGAATTTTTGAAGTCAAAAGAATGAAATTACTCTATATAACGCAAAGAGCAAACGAAGAAGGAGGGGTGCAAAGGGTACTTGCGGTAAAAACTAATTATTTAATCGAGAGATTTGATTATCAAATAAGCATTATTACTCAAAATGAAGGAAATGAAAATCTTTTTTTTGAGTTTAATAAGCGAATTGAGTTTTATGATATTTCATTAAAAAGTAATAAAGTTTTTAATCTGTTTCACTATAAAAAAAGATTACAAGAGTATATAAAAAGAATACAGCCTGATTGTATCGTTGTTTGCGATTTTGCATTAAAATCATTTTCAATTCCATTGCTCATAAATACCAAGATTCCTATTGTTTTTGAAGCACATGGTTCCAGATTCAATGAATACAGAAATGGATTCTTTTTAGGGTTTATGAGTAAGTTCAAATATAAATATCGAAATTATTGTGCTTCTAAATTTATGACTTTTGTTGCATTATCTGAGGAAAGTCTGAGTGAATGGTCAGTTACAGATAGTGTTGTAATTTCTAATCCATTGTGGATGGAAACAAAATCTTTTTCAGATTTAAAAGCAAAAAAAATAATTGCTATAGCAAGACATTCCTATGAAAAAGGAATTGATAGATTACTGCAAATTTGGGAATTAGTTGCGAAAAAATATCCTGATTGGTCACTGGAGATCTATGGAAAAGAAAATGAAGCTTTAGGTTTGCGAAATTTAGCAAAGAAGTTGAAAATAGAAAAAAGCGTGATGTTTTTTGATCCGGTTGAAAGTATACAGGAAAAATACACCGAAGCATCAATATTGGTAATGACCTCTAGAAATGAAGCATTGCCAATGGTTTTAATTGAAGCGATGGCTTGTGGTTTGCCTTGCGTTGCTTATGATTGCCCAGTTGGACCAAAAGCAATTATACAAGACGATAAAAATGGATTTCTTGTAGAGGAAGGGAATCAGGATTCTTATGTTGAAAAATTAAGTCTTTTAATAGAAGATGAACTCTTAAGAAGGAAGATGAGTGACGAGGCCAAAAAAAGCATAGAAAAATATAATTTGAAGCACATTATGGATCAATGGAAAATATTGTTTGACTCAATTGTAAAGGCCTAATTTATATTACAATAATAGCCCAATCGATAAATGTCAAAAAGAAAAAGTGAAGGTTTTTTGCTTAATAATTGCTTCAAAAAAAAAGGTTTAAATATTTTGAATCCAAATGCAACTAAACCTTTAAGGTAATATTTATTTATGATTTGAAAATAATGTGAGAGTTTGGTATACTCTGGAGGAATTAGATCAGAATCAACTAAGTTTTTCAATCCAACAACAGCTTCTTCGGATTTTCGTAAAAATGTTTTACTGTTTTCAATTCCCAAATGATAAACGGGGTTTTCAATGTGAACAATATCAATTTTATTTTGCATTAAATTGTATGAAAACAAGGTGTCTTCATGTCTGAGATTTGGAATGTTTTCGTTGAAATTTACAAGAGAAAATGTGCTTTTTCTGATCATGAAATTCAAAGTTAGAAACGAAATATACGGTTTTTTGTTTCGTTCTAAAGTTGATAAAGCTTCACGTCTTCTACCATAAACCAATCGTAAGGTTTCTTTTTGTTGAGGTTTTGAATCTTCATATAAAATCCCTCCATAGATAACTTTCTCACGGTCGTTGATTTGTGAGATGTAATTTGAAATAAAATTGCTGTGAATTGGAATTGTATCAGCATCTAAAAAAAGCAAATTTTCATAAGCTGCTTTATGAGCTAACAAATTTCTAATGGCACTTCTTCCAATATTTTTTTCTAAGATAGCGTAGCTGCATTTTTCGAATCGATTAATCTTTTGATTTTCAATTGAAAAAAATGTAGAAGCATCATCAAGACATATAATTTCAAAGACGATATCTGATTCCAAAGCCTGTTTATACAATGTCTCAACAAGTGGTAAAACATTATAATTAAAAACCGGAATTAAAATAGAGAGCATTACACGCTGCGTTGCACCACTTCAAAAATTCTTTCATCCTCACATTTTAGTGTTTTGGAAGGGAATTTCATCAGCAAAGCATAATCATGAGTAACCATGATAACTGTTTTACCGTTGGCATTGATTTTTTTCAAAACTTCAAGGACTTCTGAGCTTGTTTGCGGATCGAGATTTCCGGTTGGCTCATCGGCTAAAATGAATTCAGGATCGTTTAGTAGCGCTCTTGCAATTGCAACACGCTGCTGCTCACCTCCCGACAGTTGATGTGGCATCTTGTTTAAGAATTCTTTCATGCCTACCTTGTCAAGAACTTCATCGATTTTATGTTCCATTGCTTCTTTCTCAGACCAGCCAGTTGCTTTTAAAACAAAAAGCATATTGTCTTTTACCGAACGGTCCGGAAGTAACTTAAAATCCTGAAATACAATTCCGATTTTACGTCTCAGATACGGGATTTCGCTTTCTTTTAAAGTCGCCAAATCAAATTCTACAATATGACCTTCACCCTCAGTTAAAGGTAAATCGCCGTACAGCGTTTTCATGAAACTACTTTTTCCGGAACCTGTTTTTCCAATTATATAGATAAATTCACCATGCTGAACATCTAAATTAATATGAGATAAAATTTTCTTTCCTTCCTGATATATAGTGACTTCTTTAAGAGACAGTACGGTTTGCGACATAATAAAATTGATTTGAATGGTAAAAGTAATAAGATAACGCTTGGATTCAAAATAAATTTCAATCATTTCTATGGGAATTTTTTTAAAAGCAACCACGAATTAAACGGATTGGAAGGATTTGATTCTCTTTTTAGACGAAAACTTAAATTTTGTTGAGTAGAAATTTTATAATAAAAAATAACGAAAAAAGGAACCGCAAGAAGTTGCACAGGTTTATTTTACGAGGGAGTGATGACGATTTTTAAACCGAATTAATGGAAGGTTGGTAATGCAATTAAACTCAGTTGATAAAGCATCTAGTTTAGAATTATTTATACGGCTGATCGGGTTTAATTAATTTTTTGTTCATAATAAAAGCCTGAAACGTTTCGTTATAAACGGTATAAAATGATACATTTGAATACTAAATATAATTAAAATGCGTAAACTTCCCTGGTTCTTTTTATTTCCAATTATCCTTTTTTCGACCATAGTTTCGGCACAAAAATCAGCTATTTACACTTACGATTTAAAGGATTTTGACAAAGCACTGGCTTTATACAATGACAAACAATATGCTTCGGCCCAACTTATTTTCGAACAGGTAAAAAACAATGCCACAACTGAAGAAGTTCAGTCAGATTGTGCTTATTATATTGCCAATTGCGCTATTCGTACAAACAAAGTAAATGCCGATGCTCTAATCGAAAAATTTGTAAACGATTATCCAACAAGTACAAAACAAAATCAGGCCTATATTGAAGTGGCCCAGTACTTTTTTGAGCAGGGAAATTATCCGAAAGCTTTGCAATGGTTTGACAAAGTCGATGAAACTTATATGAGTAAATCGGATTCGGATAAATTTAATTTCCAGAAAGGCTATAGTTATTTCAATGCTAAAAAGAAAAAAGAAGCTACAACTTATTTTAATAAAGTGGTAAACTCTCCTGAATTTGGTTCTCAGGCCAAATATTATTTGGGATTTATGGCTTACGAAGGTGACGATTACAAAGAAGCAACTAAATATTTTGATGAAGTTTCGGGTGAAGAAAAATACAAAGAAAAGCTTTCGTATTATCAGGCCGACATGAATTTTAAATTGGGGAATTTCCAAAAAGCAATCGACTTAGGGCAAAAAGCAATGAGTAAATCCAATGATTTGGAAAAATCTGAATTGAATAAAATTATAGGAGAGAGTTATTTTAATTTAAAACAATACGGCAAAGCGATTCCGTTTTTAGAGCAATATGCCGGTAAAAAAGGAAAGTGGAACAATACTGATTTCTACCAGTTGGGATATGCTTATTACGAGCAAAAAGAGTATGAAAAAGCGATCTCTCAATTCAATAAAATTATCGAAGGGAAAGATTTCGTTGCTCAAAATGCGTATTACCATTTAGGTTTGGCTTATTTGAACACGGGCAAAAAACAAGAAGCTTTAAATGCGTTTAAAAATGCTTCGGAAATGGATTTCAATGCCCAGATTCAGGAAGATGCCGCTTTGAATTATGCAAAGCTGAGTTATGAAATTGGAAATGCCTATCAAACCGTTCCGGGCATTTTACTTGATTTCTTAAAAAAATACCCAAACAACTCCAGTAAATCGGAAGTAGAAAAATTATTGGTAGACTCTTATATTTCTTCTAAAAATTACAAAGAAGCATTGTCTTTATTAGAAAAAAACAGATCGGCAGAAAATAAAGCAGCCTATCAAAAAGTACTTTTTTACAGAGGTGTAGAATTGTACAATGAATCAAACTATCAGGAGGCAGGAAAAATGTTCAAAAGTGCTATCAGTGAACAAAAAACACCTGAATTTACAGCCCGAGCGACTTTTTGGAAAGCAGAAACAGAATACATGACCGATGATTTTCAGAATGCTTTATTAAGCTATAAACAGTTTGCCGGATTAGCCGCCGCTAAAACTACCACTGAGTACAAAAACATCAACTATAATATTGGTTACGCCTATTTTAAACTCAAAGAATACGATCAGGCAGGGAATTCTTTTCAGGCACAAATTGATAATTCGAAAGAAGATAAAGTGCGTTTAAACGATTCGTACCTGCGTTTAGGGGACAGTCGATTTGTGAGCACGAAGTACAGTGCCGCAAATGAAGCGTATGCAAAAGCCATTGAAGCAAAAGGGGTTGATGCCGATTATGCACAGTTTCAAAAAGCAATTTCTTACGGATTTATGTCTAAAAATGACAAGAAGGCCGATGAGTTGAACAATTTCCTTCAAATGTATAAAAAGTCGTCTTATCGTGATGATGCTTTGTATGAATTAGGGAATACTTATGTAGCTGAGAAAAAGAACGAGCAGGCCCTTAAAACATACGATCAGTTAATTTCAGAATTTAAAAATGGTTCGTTTACTTCAAAAGCGATTTTAAAACAAGGGTTGATTTATTACAATTCAGATCGTGACGATCAGGCTTTGGTGAAATTTAAGAAAGTAGCAGCTGAGTTTCCTAAAACTCCAGAAGCTCTGGAAGCGGTTTCAACGGCTAGATTGATTTATGTTGATTCAGGAAAAGTAGATGAATATGCAACTTGGGTTCGTACATTAGATTTTGTGGCAGTTACAGATGCCGAGCTGGATAACGATACTTATGATGCAGCTTTCAAACAATACAGTCAGAATAACAGTAAGCCGGCCATAAGTGGTTTTACAGGTTATATAAACAAGTTTCCAAAAGGAATGCATGCGCTTGAAGCAAACTTTTATCTGGCACAATTGTATTTTGCTGAAGGCTCAGAAACAAAATCGACAGCAAATTATCAGTATGTAGCTGATCAGCCAAGAAGTGAATTTACAGAGCAGTCGTTGAGCAGACTGGCACAAATTTTCCTAAAAGCAAAAGACTGTGATCAGTCGGTTCCGGTATTGGTGCGTTTAGAAAATGAAGCCGATTTTCCTCAAAATAAAAGCTTTGCTCAGGCCAACCTGATGAAATGTTATTACGATAAGAAAGACTTTGATAATGCTGTAGTGTATGCTGATAAAGTATTGCAAAATGCAAAAGCTGATGCAAACGTAAAAGCCGATGCTCAGATTATTGTCGCACGTGCAGCAATGCAGACCGGAAATGAAGATAAAGCCAAAGCAGCTTATGCGAAATTATCGGCAACTTCAAAAGGAGAATTAGCTGCGGAAGCCTTGTATTATGATGCTTATTTTAAAACCAAAGAAGGGAAATTTGATGCTTCGAATGTTTCTGTACAAAAGCTGGCTAAAAACTACTCGGCTTACAAATATTACGGAGCGAAAAGTTTAGTCCTGATGGCAAAGAATTTCTATGGATTAAAAGACAGTTATCAGGCAACCTACATTCTGGACAACGTCATTAACAATTTTACCGATTATCCGGATGTTGTGGAAGAAGCTAAGAAAGAATTAAGTGCAATAAAATTAGAAGAGTCTAAAACGAATTCTTCAATTACGAAATAGTTCATTTGGTGAAATGTGAAATGTTGTCTGTGAAATCAGAATAACAGATAACATTTTACGTCTCACAAAACACATTTTACAACATATGAGTTTACCTTTTTATATAATTGATGTTTTTGCTGATAAAAAGTATGCCGGGAATCAGTTGGCCGTTTTTTTAGATGCTGAAAATTTAAGTTCAGAAGAAATGCAGCAGATGGCGCGAGAGATAAACTTCG
The DNA here is from genome assembly GCF_025947345.1 of Flavobacterium sp. N502536. Taxonomy (NCBI): domain Bacteria; kingdom Pseudomonadati; phylum Bacteroidota; class Flavobacteriia; order Flavobacteriales; family Flavobacteriaceae; genus Flavobacterium; species Flavobacterium sp. N502536. The sequence goes on from NZ_CP110011.1 coordinate 3,301,209, forward strand.
CAGAAAGCACATTCATAACAAAACTTGACCGGGAGAAAAATAAGGCCGAAATCAGAATATTTACACCAGCTCATGAAATGGAGTTTGCGGGACATCCTATAATTGGAACCTCTTGGGTTTTGATCCATAAAATATTTGAAAATTCCCCTGAAAACATCACATTAAATGTTCCTATTGGAGGAATTCCAATTCACCAGTCCGAAGATTTAATTTGGTTAAAAGCGGCACAGCCAAAATTTTGGGATATTTTTTCGAAAGAAGATTTCACATTATTCAGTAATCTGAAAAAGGAAGATTTCGAAAATCAATTTCCAATTCAGGAAGTGACAACTGGAAGCGCATTTGTAATGGTGGGGCTGAGCAATAAAAAAGCACTGGAAAACTTGGTTTTAGATAAAGATAAAGCCGATCAATGGATGAAAAGAAATTGCAAAACTTCTCATAGAGGTCTGTATTTCTATTATTTAGAAGATTCCAAATTGTTTAGCAGAATGCTATGTGTCGAACACAATCAATTGGTTGAAGATGCAGCAACAGGAAGTGCCAGCACCTGTTTACAGGCTTTTCTGTTAAAATATCATTTGCCGCAAATTGAAATGATTAATTATCAGGGAGATTATATCAATCGTCCGTCGCAAATTTATTTTAAAGGAAAAGTAACCGAAAATCAGTTTGAGATTAAAATAGGAGGAAAAGCACAGTTTGTTGCAAAAGGAGATTGGGAAGTATAACAAATAGAAAAGTTAATAATGTAAAATGTTAATTGTGAAATGTGAACTGAAATGCATCTTACATTTTACAACTAACATTTCACAAAAAGAAATAAATATGAAAATTAATTGCCACAATAAAATCATCATTTTACTAGTATTGTTTGTTGTACAGCTTTCGTTTTCGCAAAAGAAAAACGAAACAATAGGAACAGAAACAGTAAACGTAGTAAAACCTTATTCGCCAACGATTTCAGATGCTTTTAAAGTGAAGGAAACACCTTCGCTTGACGATACCGGAAATCAGCCAAAAGAAACCATAAAATATAGTATTTTATCTGTTCCGGTGGCTTCTACATTCACACCTTCAAAAGGAAAGGCCGAAGGGGTTGAGAAATCTAAAAAAGAAAAACTGTTTAACAATTATGCCACATTGGGAGTAGGGAATTATGGGACTTTAAATGCTGAATTATTTGTCAATCAGGAGTTGGGGAATAACGATTATGTTGCAGGGATGTTTCGTCATCACTCTTCTCAGGGCGGAATTAAAGGGGTAGATCTAAACGATGAGTTTTACGATACAGCCTTAAATGTGGGCTATGGTGTAAACAATCGTGATATGTCCTGGAATGTTGATTTAGGTTATCAGAATCAATTGTACAACTGGTATGGTTTACCAGCTGATTTTGGAGCTACTTTGGCCGGACAAACCCGCGATGATTTAATAAGAGGGATCAATCCAAATCATTCTTATAACACCATTTCCTTGGGTGGTAATGTATCTTTTACGGAGGGGATTTTTAGTAAGATCTCGACCAAGTTTACGCATTTCTCAGATAGTTTTTCATCGTCAGAAAATCGTTTTTATGTAAAACCTTCTTTCAAAGTAGAAGTGATGGATCAGTCTATAAATACCAATATTATTGTGGATCATGTTAGCGGATCTTTTGAACATAATTATGCGCACGATAATACAGCCCCATTAAAATACAGTCTGACGAATTTTGGAATTGAACCAAGTTTTGTGATTTTGGAAAATGACTGGACATTGGAGTTAGGTGCGGGATTGTTTTATGGTCTGGATTCTGAAAACAGCGGAAACAAGTTTTATATTTATCCAAAAGTGAATGCTTCGTATAAGCTGGTAGGAGATTTAATGATTTTCTATACCGGAGTTAACGGAGGTTTAAATCAAAATTCTTATGCTGATTTGGTGACCGGGAATCCGTTTTTATCGCCAACGCTTCATATGAAACCAACTAACAATCAGTACACTGTTTTTGCAGGTTTAAAAGGAAAACTGGCCAACAATATCAATTATAATCTTACCGGTTCTTATCTAAATGAAAAAGACAAAGCCTTATACAAAGGCAATGATTACACGGAAGATTTCTCTAACCAAAATTATGCTTTTGGGAACTCATTTGGAGTGGTTTATGATGATGTGAGAACCTTCCGTTTCTATGGAGAATTAAAAGCCGATTTTTCTCAAAATGTCTCTTTCGGAATCAACGGAACTTTTAACAGCTATAAATTTGATGGTACAGAAGCATGGAATTTACCGACTATGAAATTAAGTTCTAATCTGGACGTAAATATCACGAAACAATGGTATGCTGGACTGAATGTTTTCTATGTGGGAGAACGTAAAGACATGCAATCCAATCTGAATTTAGGAGCAGATCCGGTGCTTACAACACTAAAAAGTTATTTTGACGCCAATGCACATTTAGGGTATAAATACAACGAACGTTTGACTTGTTTTTTAAAGCTTAATAATATTGGAAATCAGGCCTACGAAAAATGGCTGAATTATCCGGTACAAGGATTTCAGGTAGTCGTTGGAGCAAACTACAAATTCGATTTTTAAAAGAGATTTACAGAAAGCTATAAAGTTTTTGAGCCGCGAATTCACAAAGTAATTAGGATTATTAGTGAATTCGTGGCTCACTTTTTTTGAGACTGTATAAAACCTTTGCATCTTTGTAACTAATAACAGTAGTACCTCAAAAAAATGGAAATTAAACTGAGACAAGAAAATGAAAAGGACCACAAAAGTGTTTTCACCTTAATTGAAAAAGCTTTTGAAAAGGAAGAATATAGCGATCACCAAGAACAATTTTTGGTTGAAAGATTAAGAAAATCAGCTGCTTTTATTCCGGAACTATCAATTGTTGCCGAAGTGGAGAATGAAATTGTCGGACATATTTTATTGACAAAGTTAGAAATCAGTAACGATACAGCATCTTTTGAATCTTTGGCACTGGCACCGGTTTCTGTACTACCTGAATTTCAGGGAAAAGGAATTGGTTCAAAACTGATACTGCACAGCCATAAAGTAGCAAAAGAGCTGGGCTATAAATCGATTATATTATTAGGACATCCCGATTATTATCCGAGATTTGGTTACGAACTTTGTGAAAAGTACCATATCGAAATGCCTTTTGAGGTTCCTGCAGAGAATTGCATGGTCATCGCTTTAACCGAAAACGGATTGTCAGGAGTAAGAGGGAAAGTCATTTATCCGACTGCTTTTTTTGAGTAAAAAGGGTAATCTTTTTTTAACTACTTTTTACGATCTTTAGAACTTCGTGACAAAAGATGATTTTGACAACGAAAGAACTGTGTACCTCATTTCAAAAAATATAGTGAATGATGAAAGTATTTAAAATTCTTGAAACCTATAAGACACAATATGAAAATCCTATTATTCTTAAAACTGGCGAGACTGTAAAATTAGGAGAAGAGGAGAAAGAAGAAAAGTGGAAAGGATGGATTTGGGCAGAAAATGAAGTCAACAAAGGTTGGGTACCGTTACAGATACTCGAAATTTCTTTGGATAAAAAGGAGGCAAAAGTTTTAGAATACTACACGGCAAAAGAATTGAATGTCGATAAGGACGATGAAATTGTAAAAATTAAAAGCTTAAACGGTTGGACTTGGGTGCGGAAAATCGTGAATAATGCCGAAGGATGGATTCCCGATGAAATAATCGGTTAAAATATAAAAGGAAAACCTTTGTACCTCTTTATCTTTGCACCTTTGTACCTCAGAATCTCAGTACCTCAAAAAAATGACTTTTAAACAAAAAATACACTCGCATTACCTGCAAATGGTTCAAGACCGAATAGATGTTTTTAGAGACATGATTTCGGCTTTAACCGAAGATTCTAAAAACGATGCCAAAGGTTCTGCCGGAGACAAACATGAAACTGCTTTGTCGATGATGCACATTGAGCAGGAAAAACTCACCAATAAATTGAAAGAAGGGATTGCCCAAAAAGCGATTTTAGATAAAATAGATGCCTTAAAAACTACTGAAAATATTATTTCGGGAAGTTTGGTGAAAGCTAACGGAATTTATTTGTATGTAAGTGTAGCGCTTCCTAAAATCAATATTGAGGGTACAAATGTTATTGCACTTTCACCACAATCGCCTTTAGGAGCCCATTTAATGGGGAATGAAATAGGGTTTACTTTTGAAATTAACGGAACCAAATATCTAATTCAGGAAATTAGTTAAATGGATTACCTTCTATTTAATATGCAGCTTCTCTTTGTTTGGAGCTGCTTTTTTTTGCTTAAACTTTTTTAAATCTAAATGTGTCGTTCCTCTGGAACTTTGCTTTGATGATTGTTTTTTTTCAACGGATTAAAATCCGTTGCTACAATATGTATCGAGCCGAAGGCTCTTATACATTTACTCTTTTGGAACTTTGTTTAGTTTTTTTTTTAGGGATAAAAATCTGTTGTTAGGATATATGTCTAGCCAAAGGCTCTTTTGCGTCACTCTTTCGAAACTTTGTTTAGGTCATTTTTTTTTTGCGGATTAGAATCCGTTGCTCCATTATATGTCTAACCAAAGGCTCTTATTCATCCCTTTTTCGAAATTTTGTTCAGGTGATTTTTTTTCAACGGATTAAAATTCTCTGTTGCAATATATGTCGAGTTTAAGGTTTTATGCAAAAGTTCTGAAGGAACGCTTTATTTTGTAACGACGGATTTCAATCAGTCGAAAAGGTATAAACACGAGCCATAAGTTCCGTAGGAACGACCCATGTAAAATCTGTCAATCTTTGGGCGACTTGGTTAGAAATCTCAGTATGAACTATAATAACAATTCCAGAACCGTTTTTATTCGTCTCTCTTTCGAAACTTTGTTTAGGTGATTTTTTTTCAACGGATTAAAATTCTCTGTTGCAATATATGTCGAGTTCAAGGTTTTTATGCAAAAGTTCCGAAGGAACGCTTTATTTTGTAACGACGGATTTCAATCCGTCGAAAAGGTATAAACATGAGCCATAAGTTCCGTAGGAACGCCCCATATAAAATCTGTCAATGATTCTGAGATATCGTGTAATTTAACCTAAAGATCGTTCTTTGGATTTGCGTTTTTTGTTTTTATCAAACCTGAAATTGAAATTTTTAAGTTTGAGGCTTTTTTAAATGCTGAAATTTTATGTTTTATATGTAAAAATGTATTTTTAGTTTTAAATTGTAATTAAAATAGCTATATGTGTTTTTCAATTATAACTGATATTGCATCTTTGCTTTATCAAAATGAAGTTTAAAAATAAAAATATAGCGTTATGTGTGGAATTGTATGTGCCTTTGATCTAAAGCAAAAAGCCGAAACTTTAAGACCTCAAGTATTAGAGATGTCTAAAATTATCCGTCACCGTGGACCGGATTGGAGCGGAATTTATAGCAATGATAAAGCAATTTTATCACACGAGCGTCTGGCAATTGTAGATCCGGCTTCAGGAAAACAACCTTTGTTTACGGAGGATAAAAAATTGGTTTTGGCTGCAAATGGTGAAATTTACAACCACAGAGAATTACGCAAACAGTTTCAGGGAAAATACAACTTCCAGACTGAAAGTGACTGTGAAGTGATCTTGGCACTTTACCGAGAAAAAGGACCTCATTTTGTAGATGAAATGAACGGGATTTTTGGATTCGCAATCTATGATGTTGAGAAAGACGAGTATTTCATTGCCCGCGATCACATGGGAATTATTCCATTGTATATTGGTTGGGACCAACATGGAACTTTTTATGTGGCTTCTGAATTAAAAGCTTTAGAAGGATATTGTACAAAAATCCAATTGTTTCCTCCAGGACATTATATGACAAGTAAAGATGGCGAATTTGTACAATGGTACAAAAGAGACTGGACAGAATATGAGGCGGTAAAAGATAACGAAACCAGTATTCCTGAAATCAAGAAAGCGCTTGAAGCAGCAGTTCACAGACAATTGATGAGTGATGTTCCTTATGGTGTTTTACTTTCCGGAGGTTTAGATTCGTCTATCACTTCAGCGGTAGCCAAAAAATTTGCACAAAAGCGTATCGAGTCAGATGATACTACTGATGCCTGGTACCCGCAGTTGCACTCTTTCTCAGTAGGATTAGAAGGTTCTCCTGATTTAGCTGCAGCACAGGTGGTTGCCAAACATATCGGAACAATTCACCACGAAATTAAATTTACCATTCAGGAAGGATTAGATGCTGTTCGTGATGTTATTTACAACTTAGAAACCTATGATGTAACCACCGTTAGAGCGTCAACCCCAATGTGGTTAATGGCGAGAGTGATCAAATCAATGGGAATCAAAATGGTATTGTCAGGTGAGGGAGCAGATGAGTTGTTTGGAGGTTATTTGTACTTTCATAAAGCACCAAATGCGAGAGAATTTCACGAAGAAAACGTTCGTAAATTAGGTAAACTGCACATGTACGATTGTCTTCGCGCTAATAAAAGTTTAGCGGCTTGGGGAATTGAAGGACGTGTTCCGTTTTTGGATAAAGAATTTATGGATGTGGCAATGCGAATCAACCCGCAGGATAAAATGATCAACAAAGAGCATCCAATGGAAAAATGGGTAGTTCGTAAAGCCTTTGAAGACATGTTGCCTGAAAGTGTTGCCTGGAGGCAAAAAGAGCAGTTTTCGGATGGTGTAGGATACAGCTGGATTGATACTTTGAAAGAAGTGGTAGCCGTAGAAGTTTCGGACGAGCAATTGGCAAACGCAAAATATAAATTCCCATTGCAGACACCAACTTCGAAAGAAGAGTATTACTATCGTTCGATTTTTGCAGAACATTTTCCAAGTGATGCCGCTGCGTTATGTGTGCCTCAGGAAGCCAGTGTGGCCTGCAGTACAAAAATTGCTTTGGAATGGGATGAAGCTTTCAAAAACATGAACGATCCATCAGGAAGAGCTGTGGCAAGCGTGCATGATGATGCTTACGCGAAAGCATAAACAAGTATTTTTAGAATTAGTATATATATTTCCGAAAGACGTTCTCAGTACTGAGGGCGTTTTTCTTGTCTTATAGTGTTAAATGATGTTATTTCAGTTAGTTAAATGTGTTTTTTGGAAAATAGTGTGACTTTCTTTTTTATATTTGACATTCGCTGAAATAAAAATGAAAAGAACTAAAAATGTAGCTTATTAAGTACATAAAGTCAGAAATAATATTTAGCTTAGCCGAACATTAGAAAAACATAAGATATTTGATTAACCGATTTAATATCGGTAAAAAATAGAGAATAATAAAAAAATATAGAACAGTATGTCTGGATTATTAGCTGTTATTGGTAAAGGAAAAGACCCGCAACTCGTAAAAGAGCTTTCCGCAAGAATGTCCCATCGTGGTCCCGATGAAAGCGATTTGCATATTATGGAAAATGGCAGTATTATTTGCCATGAAAGCTTGTCGATTATTGATTTAAAATCAGGAAAGCAGCCTATTCAGGGAACTAATAAGGCCTGGATGGTGCATGATGGAGAAATCTATAACTATCAGGAACTAAAAGATACAGTTTTAAAAGAGCATACCTTCAGAACAAAATCGGATTCAGAAGTTATCGTGCATTTGTACGAAGAATTTGGATACAAGTTTTGTAATATGCTGGACGGCGATTTTGCTTTTGTAATTATCGATGGCGATAATTATATAGCGGCCAGAGATGCAGTAGGTGTAAAGCCTTTGTATTACGGACTAGATGAGAGAGGAAGAATTTATTTTTCATCAGAAATGAAGTCCATTTCAGATCAGTGTAAATCCTTTTCGACTTTTCCTCCCGGACATTATTATACTGGTAAAACGGGTTTTGTAAAATATTACAATCCGGAATATGAGGACCATTCAAATGCCATTCAAAAATTAAACTTAGATTTAATTCGAGAGACTTTAATCGAAGCAACCCGCAAACGTTTAATGAGCGAAGTTCCTGTTGGAGTATTACTTTCCGGAGGATTAGATTCGTCATTAACATCGGCGATTGCTGCTCGTTTATTGAAAGAAAACGGAGAAAAACTACATTCATTTTCTATTGGTTTGGATGCTGATGCACCCGATAACAAAGCGGCGAGAGAAGCTGCAGCGTTTTTAGGTACAGAACACCATGAAATACATTTTACGGTAGAAGAAGGAGTTGAAATTCTGGAAAAAGTAATCTACCATATTGAGACTTACGATATTATTTCGGTACGCTCCGGAGTGCCAATGTATTTGTTGTCAAAGGCGATTGCTGATAAAGGCATTAAAGTAATTCTTTCCGGTGAAGGCGCCGATGAAGTTTTTGGAGGTCATTTGTATTTTAGAAATGCACCATCAGCACAAGAGTTCCAGGACGAAACAATCGAAAGAGTACAAAAAATGTTTACCGCTGATTTGTTACGTGCCGATAAAATACCAATGGCTCATGGATTAGAAGCGAGAATACCATTTTTGGATAAAGAATTTTTAGAAGCTGCAATTCGAATTAAAACCGAAGAAAAACAGCCAAAAACATATGATGGAATTGAAAAATACATTTTAAGAAAAGCATTTGATACACCAGAGAATCCGTATTTGCCTGAGGAAGTTTTATGGAGACAGAAAGAACAGTTTTCGGATGGAGTAGGATACAGCTGGGTGGATGAATTGATTGACTACTGCGCCGGACAGGTTTCGGACGAGCAGCTGGCGGGAGCAAGTGTTGAATTTCCGTATAATTCACCAACAACCAAAGAAGCTTATTTGTACAGATCGATTTTTCATAAGTATTACCCACAAGTCAGCGCCGCACATACCGTTAGAAAATGGATTCCAAGATGGCAGGAAAATCAGGACCCAAGTGGAAGAGCGAACGCAGCACACGTAAAAGCGGGTGTTGAAACTTCGAAAGCCGGAGTTACCGTTTAAAAGGTGAAACCTGGGAATAAATTAATATAAAAAATCCGGAAAGATATTTAATACATCTCTCCGGATTTTTTTTGTGATATAAATTTCTAAAAACCATGTTAATGCGATGCAGCCTGTTTAGGAAAAATACTATATTTGGCTACCATTAAAAACTAACCTTATTTAAAATTACCTATGAGAAATTTATTGTTTAGTAGTATTTTATGCTGCTCATTTGCGTCATTAAGTGCTGTTTATGCACAAAAACCTGACGTGCCAAAGTATATTAAAAATGTTGAAGGAGTCAAAGAGTATTCCTTAAATAACGGATTGAAAGTTCTTTTAATTCCGGATGCCTCGCAAAGCAATATGGTTGTGAATATTGTTTACAATGTAGGCTCCAGAAATGAGGGGTACGGAGAGAAGGGGATGGCCCATTTATTAGAACACATGCTTTTTAAAAGTACGAAGAATTTAGGAGATATCAAAAAAATGCTTTCTGAAAAAGGAGGGGCTGCCAATGGAACCACTTGGTTAGACCGTACTAATTATTATGAAGTTTTCCCATCCAGTGATGAAAATCTGAAATGGAGTATTGAAATGGAAGCGGACCGAATGATCAATGCGACCATTTTGCAAACAGATTTAGATAAGGAGTTTTCTGTAGTTAGAAACGAGTTTGAAATAGGCGAAAACAACCCTGATGGTGTTTTGCAGGAAAGAGTACTTTCTGCGGCTTATTTATGGCACAATTACGGAAAAAGTACCATCGGAAGTAAAGAAGATATTGAGCGCGTAAAAGCAAAAACATTACGCGTTTTCTACGAAAAGTATTATCAGCCGGACAATTCAACTTTAATAATTGCCGGAAAATTTGATGAGAAAAAAGCTTTGCAATATGTGGGGCAGTATTTTGGTAGTATTCCAAAACCGAAAAGAGTTTTAGATAAAACTTATACCATAGAGCCGGCGCAGGATGGTGAAAAATATGTGGAGTTGAAAAGAGCTGGTGACAGTAAAAATATTGGCGCTTTATACCATACTGCGGCTTACGCAGACAAAGATTATGCTGCCATTGATGCTTTGGGCGAGATTTTAACGGCCGATCCATCAGGTTATTTGTATAAAGCTTTAGTTGAAACTCAAAAAATATCCAGTATTTATTATTGGCAGCCGACTACCAGAGATGCGAGTTTTGTATACTTTGGAGTAGCTGTTCCTAATGATAAAGATGTTGTAGCAACAAAAGAATTGGTGAGAGCCGAATTGGATAAAATAGGAACTATTAAATATACAGATGAAGATGTAAGCAGAGCTAAGGCTAAATTGATCAAGCAAATTGAAGGAATAAAAAACAACACCGTTTCTTTTGCTATTAATCTTACCGAAATTATTGGAGCTGGAGATTACAGATTAGGATTTTTATACAGAGATGCAATCGAAAATCTAACGAAAGAAGACATACAAAGAGTTGCAGAGAAATATTTTAAAAGCAACAACAGAACCGTTGGAGTATTCATTCCTTCAAAAGACGAACAAAGAGTTAAGCCGGTAGAATATACAGACGAACAATTGTTAGCCTTTACTAAAGATTACAAAGGGAAAGCTCTTGAAAAAGAAGCGGCTCCGTTTGAAGCTTCTATCAAGAACTTAAAACAAAATTTTGTAGAAGGAAAGCTTAGCAATGGTGCAAAGTATGGCTTGATTAAAAAAGAAATCAAAGGAGGAAAAGTTCAGGCAAGCTTTAAATTTCCGGTAAGTAATGAAAAGGATTTAGCCGGAAAATCAGATGTAGGGGCTATTTTGGCTCAGTTGTTAAAAACGGGTACCACTACCAGAACAAAAGAGCAAATCAGCGATCGTTTAGATCAATTGAAGTCAAGTTTGTATTTTGATTTCTCAGAACAAACCTTGTCAGTAACGGTTCATACCTACAAAGAAAATTTTAAAGAAGTAATGGATATTTTAGGAGATCTGCTGGTTAATGCTACTTTTCCTCAAAATGAGTTAACGAAAACGATTAGCGAATACAATACCTACTTAGAATCGAGTTTAAACGATCCTCGTTCTGTTGCATTTATAGAACTTTCAAGACAAACGTCAAAATATTCGAAAGAGAGTATTTTTTATACGTCAACTGTTCAGGAGCAAATGGACGCTTATAAAAAGATAAAACAAACAGAAATTGTTGATTTCTATAAAAATATTTTAGGAGGAAACAACGGAGTTGGAACTGTGGTCGGAGATTTAGACGCTAAATCGACCGCTCAGATTTTAGAGAGTACTTTTGGAAAATGGAATTCGAAATCAAAGTATGAAAAGGCAGTACCTGTATTTTTCGAAACTCAGAAAGCAGACAAAGACTATATCACACCGGATAAGGAAAATGCCGTTGCGGTAGGGAAAATTAGTTTTAAAATGAATCAGAAAGATGCTGAATACCCGGCATTTGTAATGGCAAATGAAATTTTAGGAAGCGGAGGCTTTTTGACTGCCAGAATTCCGATGCGATTGAGAGAAAAAGAAGGAATCAGTTATGGAGCAGGATCTTTTGTAAATGTACCCATTACAAATGATGTTGCTTATTGGGCCTACTACGCTTTCTTAAATCCAACGAAAAAAAATGCAGTTGAAGTTGCTGCCAAAGAGGAAATTGCTAAAGCATTAAAAGACGGTTTTACGGCCGAAGAATTAAAAACAAATTTGGTAAGCTGGCTTAATGAAAGAAAAACCAGATTAGGCGATGACGGAACTTTAGCAACTTTGACAAATACCTATCTGCAATACGGAATTCCTTTGGAAGATTATGATACTCTTGAAAGTAAAGTAAAAGCATTAAAAGTAGAAGAGGTAAATGCTGTTGTGAGAAAGTACATAAGCTTAGACAAAATGACTTCTATTTATGCAGGAGATTTTAATAAGAAACAATAAAGCTTAGGGAATTCAAATTCCAAAATTCAAATTCCAAATTCCAATTTTTAGGGATTTAAAATTTATAGAAACCGAAATGCATTTTATAATGTTATTTCGGTTTTTTTTATACGGTTTAAAAAATAATTTAGGTTTTATAAATGCAATCGAAATTTTTACCGCATTCTTAATTTTTGGAATTTGCAATTTGAAAAAAAAGGAATTTGGAATTTGAATTTTGGAATTTAAGAAAATTGGAATCTAAGTCTTCTTTTAGGCTTATTTTTGGGTTTTTAAGACAATTGTGTTAATAACTTACCCGCTTTAAATGGTAATTTAACGGATATATAATTTGCGTTTTTATATATTTGCGTGTTAGACAATAAATACATTTTTTAGAATAAATTATATGAGCGAAGAAATCAAGAAGAACAATTATTCAGCAGATAGTATTCAGGCATTAGAAGGAATGGAGCACGTAAGAATGCGTCCATCGATGTATATTGGAGATGTGGGGGTTCGAGGGCTACATCATTTGGTTTATGAGGTTGTTGATAACTCTATTGATGAGGCGATGGGAGGACATTGTGATACCATTGGTGTTGCAATAAACGAAGACGGATCAGTAACAGTTGAAGATAACGGTCGTGGTATTCCAGTTGATTTACATAAAAAAGAAGGAGTTTCGGCGCTTGAGGTTGTAATGACTAAAATTGGTGCCGGGGGTAAATTTGATAAAGATTCTTATAAAGTTTCCGGAGGTTTGCACGGGGTTGGGGTTTCGGTTGTAAATGCCCTTTCCGTTCACATGAAGTCTACCGTTTTTAGAGAAGGAAAAATCTACGAACAGGAGTACGAAAGAGGAAAATCATTATATCCGGTAAAGCAAATCGGAGAAACAGATAAAAGAGGTACACGTCAGACATTTTACCCTGATAATACTATCTTTACTCAAACTACAGAGTTCTCTTATGATACTTTATCAGCTCGTATGCGTGAGCTTTCTTTCTTAAACAAAGGAATCACCATTACATTTACGGATAAAAGAGAAGTAGATGAAAAAGGAGAATTTAAAAGCGAAGTGTTTCATTCAGATGAAGGTCTTAAAGAATACATTCGTTATTTAGATGGTAACCGTGAGCCAATTATTTCTCACGTAATCAGCATGGATCACGAAAAAGGTGAAATTCCGGTTGAGGTTGCTTTGATTTACAACACCAGTTATACCGAGAATATTTTCTCTTATGTAAATAATATCAACACACACGAAGGAGGAACGCATTTACAAGGTTTTAGAAGTGGTTTAACAAGAACCCTGAAAAAATATGCCGATGCATCCGGAATGTTGGATAAATTGAAATTCGAAATTGCGGGAGATGACTTCCGTGAAGGATTAACTGCTATTATTTCGGTAAAAGTGGCTGAGCCTCAGTTCGAAGGTCAGACCAAAACAAAATTAGGAAACAGAGAGGTGGTTTCTCCGGTTTCTCAGGCTGTTGGAGAAATGTTAGAGAACTATTTGGAAGAAAATCCAAATGATGCCCGAATCATTATCCAAAAAGTAATTCTGGCTGCTCAGGCCCGTCACGCTGCTAAAAAAGCGCGTGAAATGGTACAGCGTAAAACCGTAATGGGTGGCGGTGGATTGCCAGGAAAACTATCCGATTGTTCGGAGCAGGATCCTGCAAGATGTGAGGTTTACTTAGTCGAGGGAGATTCGGCTGGTGGAACAGCAAAACAAGGTCGTGATCGTAACTTTCAGGCGATTTTACCATTGCGTGGTAAGATTCTGAATGTGGAGAAAGCGATGCATCATAAAGTATTCGAAAACGAAGAGATTCGTAACATCTTTACCGCTTTGGGAGTTACCGTTGGTACAGCAGAAGACAGTAAAGCTTTGAATCTTGAAAAGCTTAGATACCACAAAGTAATCATCATGTGTGATGCGGATGTCGATGGTAGTCACATTTCTACCTTAATATTAACATTCTTCTTCCGTTTCATGAAAGAGTTGATCGAAGAAGGTCACGTTTATATCGCTGCACCACCTTTATACTTAGTTAAGAAAGGAAACAAAAAAGAATATGCGTGGAATGATGTTCAACGCGATCAGGCCAATGAGAGAATGGGTGGAAGCGCCGCGATTCAACGTTACAAAGGTCTTGGAGAGATGAACGCGGAACAATTGTGGGAAACAACAATGGATCCGAACTTCAGAACTTTACGTCAGGTAACCATTGACAGTCTGGCTGAAGCCGACAGAGTTTTCTCTATGCTTATGGGGGATGAAGTACCACCACGTAGAGAATTTATCGAGAAAAATGCAGTTTACGCTAATATCGATGCGTAATAAATTTTAATCATCAATTCGTTTAATTGTTTAAATTTACTTAAACGATTAAACGAATTGTCGATTTATCAAATACACAAACAAATTAATTAATAACCGATAAAGTATAAAATATGAAAGTTACCATTGTAGGAGCAGGAAATGTTGGAGCTACATGTGCAGATGTTATTTCTTATAGAGGAATTGCTAGCGAAGTAGTGTTGTTGGATATTAAAGAAGGTTTTGCCGAAGGGAAAGCGTTGGATATTATGCAATGCGCCACAAATACAGGTTTTAATACCAAAGTATCTGGGGTGACCAATGATTATTCTAAAACTGCCGGAAGTGATGTAGTAGTCATCACATCAGGAATTCCAAGAAAACCAGGAATGACTCGTGAAGAATTAATAGGTATAAATGCAGGAATTGTAAAAACAGTTGCCGAAAATGTATTGAAACATTCTCCGGACACTATAATAGTTGTGGTTTCTAATCCGATGGATACAATGACGTATTTGGCATTGAAATCTACCGGAGTACCAAAAAACAGAATTATTGGTATGGGAGGAGCTTTAGATAGTTCACGTTTCAGAACCTATCTTTCTTTGGCTTTGGATAAACCAGCTAATGATATTTCGGCAATGGTTATTGGTGGTCATGGTGATACGACTATGATTCCGTTAACCCGTTTAGCATCTTATAATGGAATTCCGGTAAGCGAATTTCTTTCAGAAGAAGCCTTACAAAAAGTAGCTGCCGACACTATGGTTGGAGGAGCAACTCTTACAGGTCTTTTGGGAACATCGGCCTGGTATGCGCCAGGAGCTTCTGTAGCTTATTTGGTAGACAGTATTTTAAATGATCAGAAAAAAATGATTGCCTGTTCTGTTTTTGTGGAAGGAGAGTATGGACAAGAGGATATCTGCATAGGAGTGCCATGTATAATTGGTAAAAACGGAGTAGAAGAAATTTTAGACATTCAGTTAAACGATCAGGAAAAAGAGCTGTTTGCAAAAAGTGCAGCTGCGGTCAGAAGCATGAATGATGCTCTAAAATCGATTTTAGTATAACGAATTTCGTAAAAAAAGGAAAAGGCTGCACTTTTGCAGTCTTTTTTTTGAGATTAATTAATAAATAAATTGGTTAATCTTTTCGTTAATTATATATTTGCTCGGTTTAAAAAAAATGTTGTAATTCGTGATCTCGATTTTTTAGTTTTAAAAACTCACGTCAGGGCTTATTTTATGGGACTTTAAAACAAAAACAAACAATAAAACATAATTAATTTTTAGTAATAATGCAGAATAAAGGACTTATTAAATTTTTCGCAATTCTATTTGCATTGGTAAGTATTTACCAACTCTCGTTCACTTTTGTGGCCAATAACGTCAAAAGTGAAGCTAAAGCTTTTGCAGGAGATAATCCTGATAAAGAATTAAAATATTTAGATTCTATTGGAAAAGAGAAAGTGTTAAACCTTGGTTTTACTGATTTTACTTATAATGAAGTAAAAAACAAACAACTGAACAAAGGTCTTGACTTAGAAGGAGGAATCAACGTGATTCTTCAAATTTCGGTTAAAGACGTTTTGAAAGGATTAGCAAACAATTCTAAAAATCCAGTATTTAATAAATCATTAGCTGATGCAACTGCAAATTTAGAAGGAAACAAAACCTATTTAAATAAGTTCTTTGAAGCTTTTGAGGCTAACTCAAAAGGGACAGTGAAATTAGCTTCACCTGATATTTTTGCAAACAGAAGTTTACAAGGAGAAGGTGGTGTAGATTTTCAAATGTCTGATGCGCAAGTACAAAAAGTAATTAAGAAAAAAGTAGATGAGTCTATCGAAAGTGCTTACAAAGTACTTAGAGAGCGTATCGACAAATTTGGTGTAACGCAACCAAACATCCAAAAATTAGGAGAAACAGGAAGAATCTTAGTAGAGCTTCCAGGTGCTAAGGATGTAGACAGAATCAAAAAATTATTAGGAGGAAAAGCTCAATTAGAGTTTTGGGAGACTTTTAAAATCGAAGAAATCGGTAACTTTTTAGTAGCGACTAACGAAGCTTTAAAAAAGACTGAAATCAAAAAAACAGAAACTAAAACTGTTGTTAAAGATTCATTAAATGCATTATTAACGGATAACGCTAAAGATTCAGTAGATACTAAAAAAGGAAACAACCCATTATTTGACAAAATGTTAGGTCAGGGTGGTGGACCAGTTTTAGGATACTTTGCTCCTAAAGATACAGCTACTGTAAACAACTATTTTAAAAGAGCTGACATCAGAATTTTATTGGGTGCTGACCAACACAATGCAAAATTTGTGTGGAGTAAACCAACTACTATTAAAGATGCAAAAGGAAAAGATATTGAAGCAGTTGAATTATATGCTTTAAAAGGAAACAGAGACAATGTTCCTGCAATGAGCGGTGGTGTTGTTACAGATGCAAAAGATACATTTGACCAATTAGGAAAACCAGCTGTTTCTATGCAAATGAACAGCCAGGGAGCTAAAGTTTGGGAAGAATTAACAGGAAGAGCATTCTCTCAAAAAGGATATATCGCTATTGTTTTAGATAATATTGTTTACTCTGCGCCAGGTGTTACAAGTGGACCAATTGCCGGAGGAAGATCTGAAATTACAGGTTCTTTTGATGTAGCTGAAACTAAAGATTTAGCTAACGTATTAAACGCAGGTAAATTACCAGCTTCTGCAGATATTATTCAGTCAACAGTTGTGGGACCATCTTTAGGTCAGGCTGCAATTGATGCAGGTACAATTTCTTCTGTATTAGGATTTTTATTAGTTTGTTTATGGATGGTATTCTATTATGGTAAAGCAGGTTGGTATGCTAACCTTGCCTTATTATTGAACTTACTTTTCTTGTTTGGAATTATGGCAAGTTTTGGTTTTGTATTAACATTGCCAGGTATTGCAGGTATCGTATTAACATTAGGTACAGCGGTAGATGCGAACATCATTATATTTGAAAGAGCTAAAGAAGAATTACGTGAAGGAAAATCATTGTCAGAAGCAGTTGTAGCTTCTTACGGATGGCACGGAGCAATGCGTTCTATTATCGACGCAAACGTTACTCACGTTTTAACTGGTGCAATCTTATTCATTTTTGGTACAGGACCAATTAAAGGTTTTGCTTTAACATTATTGATTGGTATCGTAACTTCATTGTTTACTTCAATCTTTATTGCTAGAATTTTTATTGACAGAAACATTGCTGGAAAAGGAGATTTAACATTCTCTACAAACATTACTAAAAACTGGTTTACAAACTTCCACTTTGACTTTATTAAGATTAAGAAATTCACTTACATCTTCTCTTCAATTGTAGTTGTAGTGAGTTTAGTTTCTATCTTCTTCGTAAACGGATTAGATGAAGGTGTTGATTTTGTTGGAGGAAGAACATTCCAGGTGAAATTTGAAAAACCAATTGATGCTACTGTAGTATCAGATGAATTATCTGCTTCTTTTGGTACTCCTGTTGAGGCTAAAATTTTAGGTGATGATGATCAGTTGAAAATCACAACTAAATATAAAATTAAAGAAGACGGTGTAGCTGTTGATGAAGAAGTGAATCAAATTTTATACAAGTCGTTAGCGAAATATTTCCCTAACACTTCTTATGAAAAATTCATCAACTCATTTGATGGTAAGAGAATTGGAGTAGTGCAACAATCTAAAGTTGGAGCTTCTATTTCTGAGGATATCAAAACAAACTCTTACTGGGCTGTATTAGGTGCAATGGCAGTTATTTTCTTATACTTAATGATCTCTTTCCGTAAATGGCAATATTCATTAGGTGCGATTGCAGCTGTAGCGCATGACGTTATCTTTGTATTAGGAATCTACTCTTTATGTTATAAATTCATGCCTTTCCACATGGAAATGGATCAGCACTTTATTGCGGCTATCCTTACTGTAATTGGTTACTCTATGAACGATACTGTAATTGTATTTGACAGAATTAGAGAGTTTATCATCGGAAACCGTAAAGGAAGTTTTGAAGATATCGTAAACGCATCTATTAACACTACATTGTCAAGAACGTTGAATACCTCATTAATGATGATCATCGTATTATTAACGATGTTTATCTTTGGTGGAGAATCTATCAGAGGATTTATCTTTGCCATGTTAATTGGTATTGTGGTAGGAACTTATTCATCATTATTTATTGCTACACCAGTATTGGTTGATACAATTTCAAGTGATGATAAACACACAATCGAAGACAAGCACAACGCATAATTAAATGCTTAAGTTATAGAAAAAGATCCGGTGAAAACGGATCTTTTTTTTTGTTATATTTAGATTAGTAAAAAGAAATGCCTATGAGTAGAAAACTACTATTGTTTTTAATTATTTTTTTTGGTGTATTCAAGATTTCAGGGCAGGTTAAAAAGGAAAAAGTGGCGCTGGGTGTTAACTATGGTTTTGGTAGCGAGTTTAACAACAGAAACTATACTTTTACCAATCAATTTTATAAAATAGAATTGTACTACCGGGTAAAGGAAACACGGCATTTTCAGTTTGAAATTTTAATTCAGCCGGAAGTTAATTTTGGAAGACACCAATTGTTGAACTTTTATTTTGTAAAACCAGAAGAACCGGATTATCTTGAAAAGAGAGAAGAATATACCAAGCTGAAAGAGGTATATGAATATGTGCTGAATCTTGGTTTTTTAGTCAGAAAACCGATTGGTAAGGTTTTTTCGGTTTATGCTTTAGGAAGTATTGGCCCCTTGATAACGGACCGGGACACCGAAAGATTGTCGGCCGGTTTTGCTTTTGCAGATGTTTTTGCGCTGGGTTTTTCGGTTCAAGCAGAACAGCTACGATTTGATATTCGTTCAGGGATTCGGCACGTCTCAAACGCCGGACTAAATAGTGAAAACGCAGGATTTAACACGCGAAATATTGAATTTGGTATTTCGTATTGTTTGTAAAAAAAACGCCCGATATTGGACATATCGGGCGTTTTTTTTGTTTTTGTATTGTTATTAAGATTCCGCTAAAGGGTTTCTTTGTGCTCTTATGATAAAGAAAAGGCCAATAATAATAAACGGAATGCTTAGCCATTGTCCGGTGGAGAAAAGGCCTAATTCGTTCTCAAATCCGCCCTGACTTTCTTTTACAAATTCAACTACAAAACGTACGGCAAATAAAAGAACCAGGAACAGTCCGAACAATAATCCTGATTTCAGTCTGGCATTCGTTTTCCAGTATAAGAAAAACAAAACAGCAAAAACAAAGACATATGAAATTGCTTCGTACAATTGTGTTGGGTGTTTTGCCGGAACCTGAGCTAGTAAGTCAGCAAATTTAGGATCGGTTGCAATAGCAGTATAAGCGGCTTTTGGATCTGCAATTTGTGTAGCATTTACCGCTTCATTTTTGCTGAATTGATCGTGTAAAAAACGAATTCCGAAAGCAGAAGTCGTTTCATGTCCGATAATTTCAGAATTGAAGAAGTTTCCTAAACGAACAAAAATAGCGCCACTGGCAACCGGAATTACTACACGGTCCAAAATCCATAATAAAGGACGTTTTAGGATCATTTTGCTGTAATAATACATTGCAACAATAATGGCAATAGCAGCACCGTGGCTGGCTAATCCCTGAAAGCCGGTAAATTCGAATTTTGGTTCAAATCTAACCGGTAAAAATATCTCAAGTAAGTGATTTCTAAAATATTCCCAATCGTAGAATAAAACATGTCCTAAACGGGCGCCTATTAAAGTTGCCAGAACCGTCCAGACAAATAAAGAATCCAGTTTGTCAATAGATTCGTTTTCGCGTTCGAAGATTTTTTTCATTAAAAACCATCCTAAACCGAAGGCAATTACAAACATTAAGCTGTAGTAGCGAATCATAAAAAAACCTAAATCGATTCCTTCCGAAGGATTCCAAACAATATTTAAGGGCTGTGTCATGTATTGTTGTTTTTGAGTATTTGGTAAAAATAAATATTAAAAATGGAGTTCTACTTTATAAAAAGTTAATGTTTGTGTGAACATTTTTTCTCCGGAACAGGATCGTAACCGGTTCTTCCCCAAGGGTGGCAGCTTAGGATTCTTTTCATGCCGAGGTATCCTCCATAAAACAAGCCATGTGTTTGCAGGGCCTGAATCATATAAGTAGAGCACGTTGGTTCAAATCTGCAACTCGCCGGAGTAAAAGGCGATATTGCAGATTGATAAAAGCGGACTAATAAAACAAATGGAGTGATTACTTTCATGGTTTATTAGAGAGTGATTGTGTTATATCGAGAAACTTGTTCCTTCTTTTCCATCTTTCAACTGAATGCCCAAGGCAATCAACTGATCGCGAATCTGATCTGAAAGAGCAAAGTCTTTATCGGCTCTGGCCTGATTTCTCATTCCGATAAGCATATTGACAGTTCCTGCTAATTTATCGGTATTTCCGTCTGTGGCCTTGTCACTGGTCAAACCTAAAACATCAAAAACAAAAGCATTAATTGTAGTTGTGAAAGTGTTTAAGTCTTCAGCCGACAGGGTTTCTTTTTTCTCTTTTAATAAATTGATGAAACGAACCGCTTCAAATAATTGCGCAATCAGGATTGGCGTATTAAAATCGTCATTCATCGCATCGTAGCACAATTGTTTCCATGATGCAACGTCGATAGAGCTTGTTGCGTCTGCTGTAAGAGACGGTAAAGCATCTACGGCTTCCATTAATCGTTTATATCCTTTTTCGGCAGCCACAATAGCATCATCAGAAAAATCTAAAATACTTCTGTAATGCGCCTGTAACATAAAGAAACGGGTTACTGATGCAGAAAAAGCTTTGCTTAAAAAGGCATTGTCTCCGCTTAGAATCTCTCCCGGTAAAATGTTATTTCCGGTTGATTTTGCCATTTTCTTTCCGTTCAAAGTCAGCATGTTGGCATGCATCCAGTAGTTTACCGGAGACTGACCTGTACAAGCTTCGTTTTGAGCGATTTCACATTCATGGTGTGGGAATTTCAAATCCATTCCACCTCCGTGAATGTCAAAATGGTTGCCCAGATATTTGGTACTCATGGCTGTACATTCTAGATGCCAGCCCGGAAAACCATCACTCCATGGTGAAGGCCATCTCATAATATGTTGGGGTTCTGCCTTTTTCCAAAGCGCAAAATCCTGTGGGTTTCTTTTGTCCGATTGTCCATCAAGATCACGGGTGTTGGCTAACATATCTTCGATATTTCGGCCGCTTAAAACTCCGTAATTGTTGGTTTCGTTATATTTTACTACATCAAAATAAACCGATCCGTTGGCTTCATAACCAATTCCGGTCGCGATGATTTTCTTAACGATTTCGATTTGCTCGATAATGTGTCCCGTAGCAGTTGGTTCGATACTAGGCGGTAGAAAGTTGAACGATTTCAGAATATCGTGAAAATCTACCGTATAACGCTGCACCACTTCCATTGGTTCTAATTGTTCCAATCGTGCTTTCTTGGCAATTTTGTCTTCGCCTTCGTCAACGTCGTCTACAATATGTCCAACATCAGTAATGTTACGCACGTATCTTACTTTGTAATCAAGGTGTAAAAAATACCTGAATATCACATCAAAAGACATGAAAGTTCTAACATTTCCTAAGTGTACATTGCTATAAACCGTAGGTCCGCAAACATACATTCCAACGTTTCCTTCATGTATAGGGTTGAAATTTTCTTTTTCACCCGAAAGTGAATTGTATATTTTTAGATGTTGAGCTGTGTATAAAGGCATTTTTTTGTTGTTTAATCGTTTATTTGTTTAACCGTTTATTTTTTTATTGTAATCGTTTATTTGTTGCTTGTTTAATCGTGTAAACGTTTTGTAATTACTTAAGTCTTATTCTTTGGAAAGATAATACTTTTTTAAGCTGTTTATCTGATTGCAAATTTTTTCAATTTTCTCACGTAATTCGATGTAATCAATGTCAGATATGTAATTTAAATCTTTTGCAATGATCAGATGGTTTAAAGTTTCCATTGCCGATGCGTATGAAATCGTCAGGAAATGAGCTTTGTCTTTATTCGAATTTCTCGAAGTTCCTTCTGCAATATTTGTCGCAATTGAAGAAGAGCTTCTCTTGATTTGAGAAGTTATCCCGAATAGTTCACTTGATGGAAATTTACCAGTTAATTTATAAATATCCAAAATTAATCCTCTGGTGTTTTGCCAAACTTCTAACTTCTCAAATGAAAAAACTTAAATTATTTTCTGTTTAATTGTTGATTTTTTGAATCGCAAACGTAGGACCAGGCCAAGCAATTAAACAAATTAACGATTTACCGGTTCAACTAAAATTGCGTATCTAATTTAATATAGTCTAAAAGTTCTCTTTTAGTTTGCGGATCTTTAAATCTACCACCAAATTCAGAAGTTACGGTACTGCTTTCGATATCTTTAATTCCTCTTGAGTTTACGCAAAGGTGTTTGGCATCGATAACGCAGGCTACGTCTTCGGTTCCAAGTGCTTTTTGTAATTCCTGAACAATTTGCATGGTTAAACGCTCCTGTACCTGAGGTCTTTTAGCGTAATATTCTACGATACGGTTCATTTTGGACAAACCAATAACTCTTCCGTTAGAAATATAAGCCACATGCGCTCTTCCGATAATTGGCAATAAATGGTGCTCACAGGTAGAATAAACCGTAATGTTTTTCTCTACAAGCATTTCACCGTATTTGTAATTATTGTCAAAAGTAGAAGCTTTTGGCTGTCTTGAAGGGTTAAGACCTCCAAAAATCTCTTTTACAAACATTTTTGCTACTCGGTTTGGAGTACCTTTTATGCTGTCATCCGTCAAGTCCATTCCCAGAGTTTGGAGAATGTTTTCAACATCTTTTTTTATCTTTTCTATTTTTTCGTCATCACTTAAGTCAAAAGCGTCCTGTCTTAAAGGATTTTTTGCATTACTGCTAAAATGATTGTCTCCTATTTCGTCTAAAAAATCTTCGTTATTTATCATTAAAAACTTACTATTAGTATGGGTATTTCTTTTTAAGGCGGTAAAGATAATTAATAAATAGGAAATCTTTTCTATGGTTTTTACTATTTAATTGCTCCTTTTGGTATATAATTTAAATTGTTTCCAAAATGTGGTTTCTTTAAAATGCAAAAGACAATAACACAGGCTGTTATTGTCTTTTGAAAGTTTTGGTTTTGTATTATTATTTCTTGTTGTAAACCAAAAGAGCCTCTTTTAAAATGTTTACAGCAGTAATTAAATCTTTTTTATTTAAAACATAGGCAATTCTTACCTGATTGAGTCCCATTCCGGGAGTCGAGTAGAATCCGGCCGCGGGAGCCACCATAACGGTTTCGCCATTAAGATCGTAACTTTCTAAAAGCCATTGTGCAAAATCTTCAGAATTGTCAATAGGCAATTGTGCGATGCAGTAAAAAGCTCCCTTTGGTTTCGTTACAATTACACCTTCGATTTTGTTTAATTCAGCAATCAAAGTGTCACGGCGTCCTTTGTATTCGGTAATTACCTCGTCAAAATAACTTTGCGGAGTATCTATCGCGGCTTCACAGGCAATTTGTTCAATTGTTGGCGGACTCAAACGTGCCTGCGCAAACTTCATTACGGTTGCCAGAACTTCTTTATTTTTGGTTACCAGACATCCAATTCGGGCACCACACATACTGTAACGTTTAGAAACCGAATCGACCATAATTACATTTTGCTGAACTTCTTCGAGATTCATTACCGAAAAATGTTTATCGTCTCCATCGTACAAAAATTCACGATACACTTCGTCAGCAATCAGGTATAAATCATGTTTTTTGATTAAGCCTGCCAGCTGTCTAATTTCTTCTTCAGAGTATAAATATCCCGTTGGATTTCCCGGGTTGCAGATTAATATGGCCTTTGTTTTTGGCGTAATCAATTGCTCGACCGTATCAATGCTTGGTAAAGCAAAGGCACTTTCGATCGTTGAAATTACGGGAATTACTGTCGCACTTGTTGAAGATGCAAAAGCATGGTAATTAGCATAAAAAGGCTCTGGGATGATGATTTCATCTCCCGGATCCGTAATCGTGGCCAGCGCAAATAATAAGGCTTCAGAGCCACCAGTGGTTACAATGATGTCTTCTGAGTTTACATTTACGTTTTGGCGCTGGTAAAATTGAGCTAATTTTTTTCTATAACTTTCATATCCGGCTGACGGACTGTATTCTATAAGAGTTAAATCAATGTTTTTTACCGCCTCGATGGCCACTTCGGGTGTCTTGATATCCGGTTGACCAATGTTTAAATGATACACTTTCTTTCCTTTTTGCTTTGCAAGGTCTGCATAAGGAGCTAGTTTACGTATCGGTGATTCGGGCATGTTTCTGCCTTTGTGAGAAATTGTTGGCATGAGTTTTCTTATTGAAGTGCAAATTTGCATTTTTTTTTCGAATTTAACGTAAACATTACGGGTACTTATTAATTTGTAGTAATTATCGATATTTTTAGTAATTTTATCTTAAAATTTTATCAATGAAAAAACATTTCATGTTGTTTTTTGGGCTTTTGACAGCTTTTGCACTTCACGCGCAAGAAGATTTCCAAATCGAAAACCACGCTTCAAAGGTTACTATACCTTTCAAATTAATTAATAATCTGGTTTTTATTCCGATAAAAGTAAACGGAGTAGAACTGAATTTCTTGCTGGATTCCGGTGTGGAAGAAACCATTTTGTTTAGCATGGAAGAAAGGCAGGAAGTTAGTTTTAAAAATGTTCAGAAGATTAAATTGAGAGGTTTAGGAAGTGAAGAAGAAATAGAAGGCTTAAAATCGACTAATAATATACTCGAAAGCCATGGTTTGAAATCTAACAATCATTTGTTGTATGTGATTTTGGATCAAACTTTTAATTTGTCATCGCATATCGGAATTCCGGTGAACGGTATTATTGGATATAAATTTTTCAGAAACAATCTGGTGGAGATCAATTATCAAAAAAAGAAGGTTTACATTCATCAAAATAATGAAGAGCTCCGTAAAAAACTCAATAAGAAATTTAAAGCCGTTCCAATTACCGTTGAAAGAGCGAAACCCTATCTTTATTCTACCGCTCTTGTTGACAGTGTTACTATACCGGCAAAAATGCTGATTGATATTGGTAACAGTGATGCTTTCTGGATTTTTCAGAACAATAAAATTAAGCTTCCTAAAAAGAATTTTCCTGACTTTTTAGGAAAAGGTTTTAGTGGTGATATAGAGGGACATCGAGCCAAAATCGAGAAGTTTTCTATAGATGAGTTTGATTTCAAACATCCGATTGTCGCTTTTCCCGATTCAAGTTCGGTTCGAAATGTAAAAATGGTACCCGATCGTATAGGCTCTGTTGGCGGTGAAATTTTAAAACGATTTACACTGGTAATGGACTATGCCGGTAAAACGATGTACCTTAAAAAAAACAGTAAATTTTCAGAACCCTTTACCTACAATAAAAGCGGTATAACAGTTCAGCACAATGGACTTCAATGGGTTCAGGAAACCGTTCATCTGGAAACCGTAAAAGTTATTTCTTCAATAGAAGATGCGGGTTACACCAATAAAAAAAATGATGACTTCCGATATAAATTTTCATTAAAACCGGTTTACGAAATTGTAAACATTCGCAAAAAATCAGCTGCCGAACGTTGCGGATTGAAAGTAGGAGATGTCATTGTCCGAATCAATCACACGCTTCCCTATAAATACACTTTGCAGCAGATAAACTTACTTTTAAAGTCTGAAGAAGATGTGTGGGTAGAGCTGGAAGTAGAAAGAAACAGCCTGCTTTTAAAATTCAAATTTAAACTGGAAGATGAATTGTAAAAAGAGGTAAATCCTAAATTTTAGTAAAACAAGAATAGTTATTTTTAGCTTGGGTGTATTTTGTAAAGATTTAATTATTAAAGCAGACTTCAAGTGTTTAATAAACATTATTATTTTGTTATGTTTGTAGAAAATATAATTGGGAGTCTATGGTAAAAAAATACACTAATTTCTTGCAGTTTGTATCGTTTTTAATCGCCTTTTTGATTTGGACTCCAAAAATTCAGGCACAATGTGCGGGTACCGATGCTCAAAAAATAATTTGTGATATCGAGAATCCGGTTAATCAGTCGATTTCTTTATTTGCCCTATTGGGCGGGACACCAACTCCGGGAGGTACCTGGACAGATACTAATAATTTAAGAGGTTTGAATCCTGCTACTGGAATGTTAAATGCTCAGCTTATTTCAAGTGGGGGGACTTACCAATACACCTATACCGTAACAGCAGCAGGATGTACTGTAAATAAAGCAACCGTAACTTTAATTATTGGGGCATATTCCGGAATTGGAACTGAAGCTACAATCTGTAATGACAGAGGGGAGTATAATCTTTTTACCGTATTTAATAGTGCAGTTATGGGGCCGCATTCCAACGGAACATGGAGAGATAGCGCCGGTCAGATTGTAAGATCTACGTTTACGGTACCAAAGGTACAAGTGAAGACAACTTATAATTTTACTTATACCGTACCGCCTGTACTGGAATGTGAAACGGCACCACTTACTTCTGCAGTGGAGGTAACGGTTGTAAGGAAGCCCGAAGCCGGAACTCCATCAAATAAAGATTTATGCGGCACGACTGACCTCGGACCTTATACTAATTTTGATCTGCACGATCTGCTTTCCGGGGAAGATATGGGGGGTAGATGGAGTGGACCAGGTATAACTTTGCCGGGAGACCACTCGGTTAATCTTCAGCAATTGTTTGATGCATCCGGACCTGGAGAGTACATGTATACCTACACTGTTTTTGCAGTTCCGAATCAGAATATCTGTCAAAATGATGTTGAAACAGTAATCATTACACTGGAAAAGAGATTAGATTTTACCGGCGCGAAGATAGAAGTAGATTCAGATATTTGTGAAGATAAAATTGCAACGGCATCGTATACCGCAAAAATTACACAAGGGCCGCAAATGATTCCGAATGGAGAATATGAAGTTCAATATAATATTACAGGACCTACCGTTGCGTCAGCGACTGTAAAGGCTAATTTTACCAATGGGGTATTGGTATTTCCGCTTAATTCTAATTATTTTAGGCAAATAGGCACATTTAGAGTTGCGGTAACCAGTATTATAGCAACAGCAGGTAAAAAATTATGTACCAATATAATCGGTAATTTGTCGGATGATTTAATCATTAGTCCATTGCCGCGATTAGATGGTGCCGTATTGACAACCACTCCAGTCTGTCAGAATCAGCCAGCGACAGTTCAGATTTCAAATGCTTCATTATTGACTAATGGAAATTACAGGATTACTTACAATCTGACGGGAGATAATGTTGTTACCGGAAGAACAGTAAATATTGCAGTTTCCGGTGGCAATGCCAACTTTGTAATTCCGGGAAGTTTAAATGTAAAAAGCGGGTCGTCAGCAATTACGATAACAAGTATCACAGACATTACCAATCCGACTCCCCAATGTTCGAATGTGGCCAATGTGAAAGGAAATCAGGGTATTAATCCTCTGCCAGATGGATCAACTGTTGTTGTACAGGTTGAAAACTTTTGTTTTGGAGAGCCTGTCCTGGTTAATGTTTCGGGATTAGGGAATTTAACTGACGTTACGCTCTCTTACACGCTTTCCGGTGATAATGCTTCGGTAGTACAAACGGTTGTTTTAGCAGTTGCAAACGGAAAAGCTACTTTTGTTATTCCTCAGGAATTACTTTTGAATACCGGTGCTTCAGTAATTATAGCTCGTAATTTGAAGAACAACATTACATCATGTGATGTTAATTTAAATAATGTATTGGATACTTTTATCATAAATACAATTCCAGACGCTCCACTTTCAGTAAGCCCGCAGGAATTTTGTAAAGTGGAAAGAGCAGTAATTGCAAATTTAGCTCCGCGTGGAGCTCAGTACAAATGGTATAGTTCTGCAACGTCAACGACGCCACTTGCCAGTACTTATGTTTTAAAATCAGAGCAATTGTATGTGAGAGAGACTTCGACTGCAAATTGTACTTCTGCACCAACTTTAGTTTCGGTGGTGGTAAACGATACACCGGCTCCGACTTTAAATTCGGGAGGAGAAAATTTTTGCGGTTTAAAAAATCCTACTATTGCAGATCTGTCCAAAGCAACCAATGTTTCTTCAACAGTTGCCTGGTATGACGCTGAAAATAATGGAAACTTATTGGCTTCAACAACAGTACTTAAAGACAAAGTAACCTACTATGGTTTTGATCTTTCGACTGTCACAGATTGTATCTCGGATAATTATTTGGGGGTTACTGTTTCTTTATTCGATTGTAATCCCGAAGAATATACCTTTTTTATTCCGGACGGATTTTCGCCAAATGGAGACAATGTAAACGATACTTTCAGGATTCCGGATATAGAATTTTTATATCCTGATTACACGCTGGAAATTTTCAATAGATATGGAAATGTGATGTTTAAGGGAAATAAAAACAAACCCAATTGGGACGGGAAAAATTCGGAATCAGCCGGTTTTGGTGACGGAATCGCGCCAAACGGTGTCTATTTTTATGTTGTTAATTTTAATAAAGACAACAGACGCCCACAACAAGGCCGACTTTACCTGAACCGATAATTTCCTTTTTACACTATTTAATATAAGTTTCAAATGAAGAAAGTACTACTTTTTATAAGTTTCCTCTTTTACATTGCTTCAGCCTCAGCACAGCAGGATCCGGAATATACCCATTATATGTACAATATGAGTGTGGTAAATCCTGCATACGCCACAGGAGTTCCTGCAATGATGAATTTTGGAGGATTGTACAGAACCCAATGGGTGGGAGCTGTTGGAGCACCCAAGACTTTTACCTTTTTTGGACATACGGCATTAAGCGATAAAATTGAAGTGGGGCTGTCGTTGGTTTCAGATGATATTGGTGATGGTGCTAAAAAAGAAAATAATTTTTATGCTGATTTTGCCTATGTCTTAAACCTGGGTGGAAAAAATAAACTTTCACTGGGATTAAAAGCCGGATTTACATCTCTCCAGACTAATTTTAACGGTTTTGTTTTAGAAAGTGGTGATACTGCTACAGATTTAGCTTTCGCTCAAAATGTAAATGTCACCAAACCCAATATTGGAGTGGGAGCTTATTATTTCAGGGATAATTTTTATGTTGGATTGTCGGCTCCGAATTTGTTGAGCAGCAAACATATCGAAGAAAAATCGGGAATTAATGCTTACGGATCAGAAGCGATTCATACCTTTTTAACTGCCGGATATGTTTTTCAAATCAACGATAAGGTCAAACTGAAACCCGCATTTATGTCACGATTTGTTCCGGGAGCGCCTGTTGCTGTAGACCTGACCGCGAATGTTTTGTACAACAATAAATTTGAATTGGGAGCTGCTTATCGAATTAACGATGCGGTGAGTGCTTTAATGAACATAAATGTAACACCAACTTTAAGAGTAGGTTATGCCTACGATCATACCTTATCTAATATGGGCTGGTTTAACTCTGGCACACACGAAATTATGCTGCTTTTTGATTTAGATCTGTTAGGAAAAGGATATGATAAATCGCCAAGATTCTTTTAAAATGAAAAATATGAAAAAACTACTCGTTATTGTATTCGTATTTTCAATACAGTTTATCAGTGCTCAGGATTTTGAATTGGCCAGAGCCAAACGATTTTTTGATAAAACCCATTACAGTGAAGCGATTACTTTGTATGAAAAGTTAGCAGAGAATAAACCTTCGCAGGAAGTGATAAAAAATTTAGCCGACTCTTATTTTTATACGAACGATTTGATAAAAGCCCAGCGTTACTACAGGCTTTTGATTCAAAATTACAGTAATGATTTAGACCGGAATTATTATTTCAGATATGCGCAAACTTTAAAAGCAAGCGACAGTTATGCCGATGCCAATGCAGCTTTAAAAGAATATTATGCAAAATCTGGTAACGCTGACGCTGTTTCTAATTTTGAAAAAGACCTTAAGATTTTAGAAAATGTTTCGGCAATCGGGAAGCGCTATGAACTTAAAAATCTGGCGATCAATACACCTAATTCAGAGTTTGGGGCTGTAAAATACAATGATAATCTGGTTTTTGCGGGCGTAAAGTTAAAACCGGGATTGCTGGATAAAAAATTCAAATGGGACAATAAAACCTATTTGAACTTGGTTACGATCCCTTTAAAAAACAGCAATTCGGCTGATTCTATTGTGCATTATTTTGCCAAAGAACTAAAAACAGGTATGCACGAGGCCAATGCGGTTTTTACAAAAGACGGTAAAACCATTTACTTTACACGCAACAATTCAAAGAACAAAAGCAAGAAAACAAACGATCGGAAAATCTCGAATCTCCAAATTTTTAAAGCCGAACAGGTTGAAGGAAAATGGACCAATATAGTAGCGCTTCCGTTTAATAGTTCGGAATATTCGGTTGAGCATCCGGCCTTGAGTGCCGATGAAAAGGTATTGTATTTTGCATCAGATATGCCGGGAACCTTAGGGTCATTTGATATTTATTCGGTCAACATTAATAAAGGTGCATTTGATACACCCCGAAATTTAGGTCCGACAATTAATACAGCTAAAAGAGAGCAATTTCCTTTTGTTTCAAACGATCAAAAACTTTATTTCTCGTCTGACGGGCATTTGGGTTACGGTTCACTGGATGTTTTTGTTTCGGAAATTAAGGCTAACGACTACAGTAAACCTGTAAATGTTGGTTTGCCTTTGAATTCAAATCGGGATGATTTTTCGTTTAACATCGATTCCGATACCAAAGAAGGTTATTTTGCTTCCAACAGAGAGGGAGGAAAAGGGGGCGACGATATTTATCAGATTAAAGAAATCAAAGCTTTACTGGTAGAAGATTGTAAACAATTTATTGTGGGGGTTATTACGGATATCGATACCAAATTGCCTCTGGAAAATGCAGTTGTGACGTTAAAGGATTCAGATGGAAAGGTTTTGAGCACAACGACAACTGCCGCAGCGGGGAAATTTAGTTTTACCGTTGCCTGCGAAAGTGCGTTTACTGTTTTGGGCGCTAAGGAAGGCTATACAAGTGAGTCGAGAACAGTGTCTTCGGGAACAACCAGAGAGGCAAGTCATGATGCTTCGATGGCTTTAAAATCTTTGGAAGTACTAAAACAGGAAGAACTGCTGATTGCTGAAACAAAAAAGAAAGAAGAGCTGCAAATTGCTGAGACCAAAAAGAAAGAGGAAGAAATTGAAACCAAGCGAAGAAAAGAAAAAGAAGCTCTGGCGATTATTGCTTTAAAAGAAGCCGATAAAAAAGCGAAAGCCGAAGAAATTACAGCAGGAGAAATCAGAAAGAAAGAAAAAATAGCTCAGATTATTGCACAGGAAAAAGATGTGGTCAAAGACAATAAAGGCAGATTAATTATAAAAACAGATCCGATTTACTTTGATTATAATTTGTGGTACATCCGAAAAGAATCTAAAGTAGTATTGGGCCGTGTGGTAGAATTAATGAAGAAATATCCCGAAATGGTAATCGAAATAGGATCGCATACGGATTCAAGAGGGAATGAGAAGTTTAATGCCAATTTGTCTCAGAAAAGAGCCAGTTCAACCAGAGATTTTATAATAGAATCGGGTATCAATGCCAAAAGGGTTGAGGCTAAAGGATACGGAGAATCAGTGCCTATCATAAAATGCCAACCCGATGAGGCCTGTTCAGAAGAAGAACATGAATTGAACAGAAGGAGCGAATTTGTAATTAAGAATTTATAAACAGAGCGGCTGTACCAGGGCCGGAGGTTCTTGAAATCCTGCGGTTTTGGTTTTACAGTTGAAATTTTAATTTAGAAGCCTTTTTTTTGGCTTCTTTTTTATTTAATTTTATAGAATAACAATGATCTTTAAAAAATATAATTATGAAAAAATTAGTGGTATCCTGCTTGCTTGTGACTTGTGTCGGACTTCAAAGCTGTAAAGACAATGAAAAACAGAAAGCGGCCGAAGCAGCTAAGGTAGCTGCTGAAATCATCGTAAGTACAGAATGTTATAAAGCCATATATGAAAAAGATACAATCGATTTAAAAGTAAACACGCTAAAAAATGGAAAGATAAGTGGTAACATGACTATGAAAGTTGCCGCGGCAACAGAAAGAGTAGGGGAACTTGCGGGAGAGTTTCACGGAGATACCTTATTTGCCGATTATACTTTTAAAGAGGTGACCAACAAGAATAAAACTTTTAAAAACCCAATGGCATTTTTAAAGAAGGATAATAAACTTATTTTGGGTAACGGAACCATGCAGACTACTATGGGCGTAACTTATTTGGTAAAAGACAAACCTATCGATTTTGACCGTGTGAAGTATAAATTTGATGTTGCAGCTTGTGCAGAGAAAAAATAATAACCTCTCAAAACAAATCCGACAGGTTTTTGAAACCTGCCGGATTTAGTTTAAAAATGCGGATAAAAAAAACCGCTTCTTAATTTGAGAAGCGGTTTTACTATTTTTAGATTTTAGTTTTTTATAAAACTTCACCTTTAATTTTTAAGGCTACTCTACCGTCAGGATAGTTTACGGCATTGGTTTCAACAGTAATTGTTTTACGGATCGGACCGGCAACCATGTTGTATTTTACATCAATTTTACCTGTTTTACCTGGCATAATTGCTGCTGCGGGTTTGGTAACAACTATAGAACTTACGGTCGATTCGGCACCTGTAATCAAAAGTGGTGCGTCACCTGTGTTGGTAAATTCAAAAGATCTAACTCCGTTGTCACTTTTAGAAATTTTTCCATAATCAATTGTATTGTCTTGGGCTGCAAATTCAATTTTTGGGCCGTTTTGTGCATAACTTATTGTGCTAAACAATACGACTGCAATAAAAGAGGCTACATTTTTCATTTGAAATTTATTTTAAGTTGTAAGTAAATATACATTCTTTTAATTAACACACAAATTATTAATTCGCTTTTTATAGTGTACTTAATTATTTACTTTTGCTGTCAGTAATGATTACAAAAATTGAACCAGTTTTTCTGTTTTATTGTTTAATCGTTTAACCGTTTAATCGACTGATGATTAGTAAAAGCTGTGATTGCAGTAAAAAACGATTAAACAAATACGGGAATAACGACTAAACAAATACACGAATTA
The DNA here is from genome assembly GCF_025947345.1 of Flavobacterium sp. N502536. NCBI lineage: Bacteria > Pseudomonadati > Bacteroidota > Flavobacteriia > Flavobacteriales > Flavobacteriaceae > Flavobacterium > Flavobacterium sp. N502536. The sequence goes on from NZ_CP110011.1 coordinate 3,334,487, forward strand.
ACGATTAAACAATCTATTTAAATGACAATTCCAGCACAATTTGACGCTAAAACAATCGAGAATAAATGGTACGATTACTGGATGAAGAATAATTATTTTCATTCAGAGCCTGATCACAGAACACCTTATACAATTGTAATTCCGCCACCAAACGTGACAGGAGTCCTTCACATGGGGCATATGTTGAACAATACCATTCAGGATGTTTTAATTCGTAGAGCGCGTCTTAAAGGTTTTAATGCCTGCTGGGTTCCGGGAACGGATCATGCCTCTATTGCTACAGAAGCAAAAGTAGTACAGAAATTGAAAGCAGAAGGAATCAATAAAAATGATTTAACCCGCGAAGAGTTTTTGGCACACGCTTGGGAATGGACAGATAAATACGGTGGTGTAATCTTAGAGCAGCTTAAAAAACTTGGAGCTTCCTGCGACTGGGAAAGAACTAAATTTACGATGGATCCTGATATGTCAGCTTCTGTAATTAAATCGTTTGTTGATTTATACAACAAAGGGTTGATTTATCGAGGATACCGAATGGTAAACTGGGATCCGGAAGCCAAAACAACTTTGTCTGACGAAGAGGTTATTTACGAAGAACAACAAGGGAAATTATTTTTCTTAAAATATAAAATTGAAGGTTCAGAAGATTTTCTGACGATTGCTACAACACGTCCGGAAACTATTTTTGGAGATACTGCGATCTGTATCAATCCAAATGATGAGCGTTTTACACATTTAAAAGGTAAAAGTGCCATCGTTCCAATTTGTGGAAGAGTTATTCCGATTATCGAAGACGAATATGTTGATGTTGAGTTCGGAACCGGATGTTTGAAAGTGACTCCGGCGCACGATATGAATGATAAAACATTAGGAGAGAAACACAATCTTGAAATCGTTGATATTTTTAATGAAGATGCTACGTTAAATAGTTTCGGATTGCATTATCAGGGTAAAGACCGTTTTGTGGTTCGTACTGAAATTGCAAAAGAATTAGAAGAAATCGGAGCTTTGGCAAAGACCGAAATCCATTTGAATAAAGTGGGAACTTCTGAAAGAACCAAAGCAGTAATCGAACCGAGATTGTCTGATCAATGGTTTTTGAAAATGGAAGATTTGGTAAAACCGGCTATTAAGTCAGTTTTAGAAACCGGAGATATTAAATTGCATCCAAAACGTTTTGAAAACACGTATGCGCACTGGTTAAACAATATTCGTGATTGGAACATCTCACGTCAATTATGGTGGGGACAACAAATACCTGCTTATTATTTCGGAGACGGAAAAGAAGATTTCGTAGTAGCTGAAAATATTGAAGATGCTCTAAAATTAGCGCAGGAAAGAACTTCAAACCTGAAACTTGAAACAAAAGATTTAACACAGGATGTTGATGCTTTGGATACCTGGTTTTCATCATGGCTTTGGCCAATGTCAGTTTTTGGCGGAATCATGGACCCGGAAAGTGCCGATTATAAATATTATTATCCAACAAATGATCTGGTTACCGGTCCGGATATCTTATTCTTCTGGGTAGCGAGAATGATCATTGCAGGTTATGAATATGCGGGAGAAAAACCATTTACAAATGTGTATTTAACTGGTTTGGTTCGTGACAAACAGCGTCGTAAAATGTCTAAATCATTAGGGAATTCTCCTGATCCATTAGACCTGATCGATAAATTCAGTGCGGATGGAGTTCGTGTAGGATTGCTTTTGAGTGCTTCTGCAGGAAACGATATTATGTTTGATGAAGAATTGTGTAATCAGGGGAAAGCGTTTTCAAACAAGATTTGGAATGCCTTTAAACTGATTAAAGGATGGGAAGTTTCAGAAACTATTCCACAACCGGAATCATCAAAAGTAGCGATCGAATGGTACGAAGCAAAATTGCAGCAGACTTTGGTTGATATTGAAGATAATTTTGAGAAATACAGAATCTCAGATTCATTGATGGCCATTTACAAATTGGTTTGGGATGATTTCTGTTCATGGTTCTTAGAAATGATTAAACCGGCGTACCAACAGCCAATTGATAAGACGACATTTGACAAAGCAATCGAAATGCTAGAAAGTAATTTGAAGTTGCTTCATCCGTTTATGCCTTTCTTAACCGAAGAAATTTGGCATTTAATTGCAGACAGAACTGCTGAAGAAGCTTTAATCGTTTCGACCTGGCCGGAATTAAAACCTTTCAACGCGAGTTTAATCTCTGATTTTGATAGTACTATTGAAGTGATTTCAGGAATCAGAACGATTCGTAAAGATAAAAACATTCCGTTTAAAGATGCAATCGAATTAAAGGCAATCAACAGCGAGAATATTACAACGTATTTTGATTCAATTGTAACAAAACTAGGTAATATTTCAGCTTTCGAATATGTTTCGGCAAAAGTTGACGGAGCGTTATCTTTCCGTGTAAAATCAAATGAATATTTCATTCCGATTACCGGAAGTATTGATGTTGAAGCCGAAATTGCAAAACTGACAGAAGAATTAAATTATACAAAAGGATTCCTGAAATCTGTAGAAGCAAAACTTTCTAACGAAAAATTTGTAAATGGAGCTCCGGAAAAAGTCCTAAACATAGAGAAACAAAAACAAGCTGATGCTTTAGCAAAAATTGCTACAATCGAGCAGAGTTTAGCTGGTTTGAAATAAGAATTAGATTTTTCTGGGGATTATAAAATTAAACCCGACAGGTTTCAAAAACCTGTCGGGTTTGTTATTTAACGGGTTCTCTGAGTAAAGTTTTTAATTTTTCAGAAGGTGTTTTTCGAAAGTCTGACAGATAAATTTCATGATGCAATCCGTTTTGCTCTAAATGGTGTGCAGTAGTAAACTCCTGGATTTTTTTCAGCGTTTGCGGTTCATTTTCAAAAGGACCCACATGAAGAATCTGCACTACTTTGCCTTCTGCCATTTCATAAAACTCAATAGACTTTGCCAACGTTATTTGTTTTTTATTAACGGCAATAGGAATAGCTTCTTCCACATGTTCTTTAGTTATGAAGTCCGGCATTCGAATCATAATTCTGTAATCCCACTCCGCTCGGGGTATTTTTAACGGAGCTTCATCCATTGAAATATCCTTGTATTTTTCGGCATCAAAACTCCATAAAGCTTCTAGTTTTGGAACGACAAAATCATTATCGACTGCTTTTAGCATAAATTTAATGCAGTAAGCGGTGGTATACAGGGCCTGAATTTTTTCTGAAAATACTGCTCCCGAAGGATCTCCTGTTCCGGTAATCGATATATAGTTTGTTCTTTCGATATAAAGTATTTCAGGCTTGGCTTTGGCCGTATAATATACTTTGTCACTTTTTGTTAAATCTAGTTTGCTCATCTTGTATCGTTTTATACCGCAAATTAAATCACAGGGAGTGACAACCGTATGTCAGCAGCGTTAGGGTGGTTTGAAATAAGAATTAATTTTCTCTGTTCATTATAAAATTAAACCCGACAGGTTTTTGAAACCTGTCGGGTTTGGTATTGTAATTATTGAATTCGTGGCTATTAATTAGAAGTTATTTTTTCTTCTTCAAAACTAAAAATAGGGGATAAGAAATCGCTGTAATTCCCATAATAATGATAAAGCTTTTAGGATCGCTGTAAATAAATCCGATTAGTAAAGCAATCGAGATGATAATAGCAATTATGGTGGTCCAGGGATACCAAAAAGAACGGTAAGGTCTTGGAAGATCAGGTTCTTTAGTTCTTAGTTTTAAAAGCGAAAAATAGGCCAGTCCCCAAACGATAATCGAGATAAAAGCGGCGAAGGAGAACAGTACTTCAAAAGAGCCGATGCAAATTAAAAACAAGCTGAAAAGTGATGATACTAAAAGCGCTACTATAGGAGTTCCGCCCTTATTTACCTGCGTTCCTTTTTCGATGAAAAACCCGTCACGGCTTAATCCGTACAAAATTCTTGGTGGAATCATCATAAAAGCATTCAAAATACTGATTAAGGAAAAAATAGAAATTACCGTAACGATAAGAGCACCGTTTTCTCCGAAAAGAATTTTGGCGACATCGGCAGCTGCGAGATTTGATTTGGCTAAAGTTTCGATGGGTAAGACATGAAAAAAAGCGGCATTTACCAAAATATAAATAGACATAACGAGTAAAACACCGCTGTACAATGATTTCGGAATGTTTTTGCCCGGGTTGTCATTTTCTTCAGCAAAAAAGCAAACGCTGTTCCAGCCGTTATAAGTACCGATGATGAGTTGTAATGATTTGAAAAATCCAAATAATAAGCCAATCTGAAAGAAAGAGCTGTCTGTTTTTATGGGTGTAGTTTCAATACCGGTATACATAAAGCAGGCAACAACTAAGGCGACAAAACAAATCACTTTTAGTAAGCTTGTAATTTGCTGGATAACGCTTCCGTTTTTTACACCGCTCAGGTGTATCAATACAAAAGCAAGCAATAACGAAATGGCCATTATAGTAGAATAATTAGCAAGTGCAGGAAATAAAATAATAACATATTCGCTAATGACAATGCAGTAAAAAGCTGGCGGGATAACATTGGTAATATAATCGAACCAACCGGACAGAAAACCCGCATATTCGCCAAAAGCTCTTTTAATATAGTTATAAGAACCTCCGGCTTTGGGTAACATAGTTGCAAGTTCGGCATACGAATTGGCTCCCAGTAAAACATACAAACCTCCAAAGAGCCATGAAGCAATAATTAACCAGTAATTGTTAAGCATTTCGGCGATCGTTCCCGGTGTTCGTAAAATACCAACTCCAATCGTACCTCCAATTAATACGGCAATATTAAAACTTAAGCCGAGGCTTTTTTGTAATTGGTTTTTTCTGGAGTCTGACATATAAAGGGCTTTATTTTGATTAGTGGTATTGCCGGACAAAAGTAATACAATCTCAGTACTTTCTTTAGGTAAAACAAAAAACCTCAACTGTTGCCAGCTGAGGTTTTCGGTTTAAAACCAAACTTTTTTGTTTTCATTGCTGAAATGCAGCAAAAGTCTGGAGGGTAAAATCTAATTCAAAATTTAGAATTTATATTTTAAGCTTGTCATAACCTGACGAGGTGCGATAGGGTTTATACTGTAATTTTCGTGAACAGTATAATTCAATTCGTTTGTAATATTAGATAATTTACATAAAACTGAGAATTTCCCCCACTCATAACCTATTGAAGCATCTATAGTAGTGTAACCTTCGATAGGAATATCTCTGTCTCTAATGGTAACAATGTAAGCAGGATTTGGTTTTGGATTAGCAGGTGTAGGTTTAACAGCTGTCCATAAATAATCATCATTCCAACCTCCTAAACGGTTACCAATGTAGTTGGCGATTGCTCCAAATGAAACTCCTTTAAACATTCCTTCCGGTACTTTATAGAAGAAACTTAGGTTGGCTGTATTTTTTGGTGTTCTTACAACCTGATCTCCTGCTACAAAACTTCCACTTGTTCCTGAAGTTTTAGTATAACGCATATCATTATAGCTATAACCGGCAATAATATTAAGTCCTTCTACAGGTGTTGCAGTAACATCAATTTCAACTCCTTTACTTTTGGTAGCACCACCCAATACTTTTATGTTTGAATTCACATTTTCAGTAACTCCATCAGCTAAAAATGGTGCAGTTTGAGCCAAATTGCTGTTTGAGATTTGGTAAACAGTTAAGTTTGTGCTTAACAATCCATCAAAGAAATCTTTCTTAATACCTGCTTCGTATTGGTCGATGATCGATGCTTCAATTGTTTTGTTGTCAACAGTGAACCCTGAATTTGGTGAAAATGAGTTCGAGTAGCTGGCGAACAATGAAGTGCTTTTTGTTGGTTGATAGATAATACCCACTTTCGGAGAGAATGCATTGTCAAGTCTTTTAGCGCCAACTTCAGCCGTTGCATTTTCCGGAGCGACCGTTTGAACTTTTGTGCCGGTGTTATAAGTTTCTTTATAAGTAGTAGCTTCTCCTTCTTGCCATGACCAACGAATACCAGCCAATACTTTTACTTTTTCTGTAATCGAAATCAGATCCTGAAAATAGGCTCCAAAACGATTAGTTTCTGTTTTTAGAATTTGAGTCGCTCTTGCATTTGGAATATCATTCTTTTGTTTTGAAGGATCAAAAGTAAATAAATTAATGGTGTCGTAATTTGCAGGATCAAAAGCATAAGTGTATCCGGTAGCAAATGAATTTTCCCAATCTATACCAGTATAGATTTGGTGTTTTACTGACCCGGTATTAAAATTTCCTTGTAAGCTTAACTGGTCTCCCAATATCTGCTCTAAGTTTTTATTTTGAACTAATGCTCTGGTCCAGTCTCCCTTATCGGTTATATTAGACATCTGAGCTGTAGATTTCTGAGTTCTATCATAACTTTGGAAAGAACTATTGAAGTTTAGTTTCCAGTTTTTATTGAAATCATGGTTTAATAAAACCGAAGCACTTGCTGATTTTGTCGCACCAGTAGACCAAAGTGATCCGTAGAATGCATTACGAGGCAAGTCAAGAATTTGTTTTCCTATAAGACCTGTTCCAAAATCAGGAGTCCAGTCTGCTGTTAGGTAATCTCCTTGTACCGTAATTTGTGTTTTAGGGCTAACAATAAAAAGCAAAGACGGGTTGATGTACAAACGTTCGTTTTTTACTACATCTCTGAAGCTCTCCGAGTTTTCGTAAGAACCGTTTATTCTGAAAGCAATAGATTTATTAAGTGGACCGTAAAAATCAAAAGAAGGCTTGTAGAAAGCATAACTTCCGATTTGCATCCCTATCTCACCGCCTGATTTGAATGAAGGGGTTTTCGTTACCAGGTTTAAGATACCTCCCGGCGCAACGTTTCCAAACAATAAAGCCGAACCTCCTTTTAAGAACTCAACTTTCTCCAGACCGGAAACTTCAGGAATGGAACCGGAATTGTAACGGAAACCATTTTTAAACATATTATTGGCAGACATGTCATATCCTCTTGAGAAAAAGGATTCCTGTGCACCACCACGTGCAGAACTTACATAAACACCATTGGCATTTTTTATAACCTCGCTTAAACGAATTGCCTGTTGTTGTTCAATTATTTCAGAACCAATAACCTGTATAGTTTGCGGGTTATCCATTGGTTTTAGTCCGGAACGAACTGCAGTAACCGCTTTAGGTTCTCTGTTGGTTTTAATTAAAACTTCATTTAGAACCTCTCCTTTTTTGTTTTTTACAGTATCATTTTCAGTCGAAGTATTTTCTGTACTGGAGTAGTTCTGACTGTAAGACGCAAAACTAATCAAAGATAAAGCAAGTAGTAAATTATATTTCATGATGCTTATTTAGATTTAATAAAAATAAATTTTTGCAAATATAAGGGCGCATCGATGTTTTAACAAAATTTAAAGAAAGGTTTCTAGATTAAAATTTCATTAGAATAGTCTTAAGATTTGCTTAAGATTTTGCTTTTTTGAGTTTTATTGTGTAGGCAAGGATAGTTCTATGCTAGGGCCTTTCGAATAAAAAAGCCCTGTTCTTACTGAACAAGGCTTAACCAGTATATAAAGTTTTAAAATCGAAAGAATGAATTATTTAACCGCGATTAAATAAGTCGCCATCTTCCAGATTTCGTTGTATTTTTTACCATTGTGTTCTCCGGCAGCTTTTTCGGTATAAGCGAACTCTACCATATAATTTCCTGACCAAAGCGGTGTAAAAGTGATTTCTCCTTTGTCATTACTCCATAATTCTTTTTCCCAGCCATTTGGAGCAATTACTTTTATTTTTTGCTTTTTGGCTGCAGCACCTTCGTACAATGCATTTATGTTGATAGCTGTTTTTTGTTTGGCAGCGGTAACTTCTTTAGAAAACACACTGATAATGTTTGTGTTTGCAGTAGCATCGTTTCCTTTTACAGCATTTCCAACGGTAACCGTTGCGCTTGAATTGTAATCTAATTTCATGGTTCCGTACACATCTTTTACAGTGTGGTGCATAACAACCGTGTAAACGCCATCTTCATCTGGTGTAAAAAAGGCCTGATATTTATTTTCTAAAGCTGCCGCAGTAAGTTTTGTTTCCTTTTTTGAAGGGCTGATTACAACCAATGAAAAATCTTTTAAATCTGAAAACCATTTTGCTGAAGCCGTAATATCATTATCTGAAAATTCTCCGAAGAAAACTGAAATTTCCTGTGCTTTCCCTTTAGTACCAGTCGCTTTAGTTTCAATCCATAAAGCATGGGCAAATAATGCAGGGCTCGCAACTAACATTAAAAGTAAAAATGTTATTGATTTTAAAGTTTTAGATTTCATAATATTTAAATAGTGAGTTAATAATTGAGTATCACAAATGTAAAATTTAATATTAGTTTGACAATATTTATTTAGAACAATTATGAATAATAACCTGTAAATCTAATTTTGGATTTTCTTCCGAATATCGTCAGCCAGTTTTGTGTCTCCATTTTTTAGATATGCTTTTTCCAATGCGAGAGGTACATTTTTACTTTTCGGATAATACTTTTCGGCATATTTAAAGAAAATTAGGGCCTGTTGCGGTTTTTCAATATCCAGACAATAATTGCCAATCCAATCGAGATAACTTTCGGTTGGGAGGAAGGTAAAACCGGTTTGCTGAGATAATTTAGCATATTGCTTTTCGACCAGTGTTGGATCAATAACGGCTTGTTTTACCTGAACCAGATGTTCTTCAAAAAGGAATCGTAAACCATCATATTCGGCCGGAATGGGAATGGTTCCGTGGTCTTCATTGTCATAAAATTTAAAGCCCCAGCGAAGGTTTTTAGGCTTCTTATCTTTTAATAATTTTTCAAATTTTCTGATGCCTCTTGCCATATCGGTTGTAGTGTCCTGAGGAATACTTTTTTTATCGGCCATAGCCAAATAAATACTGCGCTGTTCAAAATTTTTTGTATTGAAAAGTGAATCGGCTTTTTTATTCATAAGTTCATTGTCCCACCAAAGACTTGGGTCAATAATGATATAAGAATTAAACAATGAGGTGTGATTCAACAGAATGTTTACGGCTGTTAATCCTCCAAAAGAATGCCCGTTTAAAACATTATAACCCGAAGTTCTGTACTTGGAGTCGATGTAAGGACGTAGCTCTTTCTCTAAAAAAGTGATGAAGTTTTTATTGTCCCCGCTTTGTTGAAACATCTTTTTGTTTTTATCAAAAAACGCCTGACGATTTGCTTCGGTAGGGGTAAGATCTCTGGTTCGGTTGGTATTGGTTATTCCAACAATGATCATTTGAGGAATTCTGGCATAAGGTCCTCGTGCAAGTGATTGCTGAAGTCCGGTAAAGGAATGGAAATTACTCTCGGCATCCAATAAATAAACAACAGGATATTTTGCAGGAGCATATTTAGTACTGTTGTAATCGGGGGGAAGATAAACCCAGAAGTTTCGTTCTTCATTTAATGCTTTAGAGAATAGATGATGTTTACTGCCAATAGAGATGCTATCTTGCGAAAAGGAAGGCGTAAACCAAAAGAGGGATAGCAATAAAATTGTTTTTTTCATTTTTAAACTGATTGTGTTTTTTTCTTTTTATTCTGACGTCCATACCAAATTAAAAAACCTGTTACGGGAAGAAACATACATACAAGTCCCACCAGTAAAGTCAGGGTTTTTCCGATCCATCCGGCCCAAAAACCAATGTGGAGATTCATAGTCGTGTCATCAATATCTAAACCGTTCATTACTTTTACGGGTATTTCAAATTCCTGGCCTGTATAGCGATTAAGCACAAAAGTTTTCCCGTTTTGAACACCTTTCAGACCAATGTCTTCGGCTGTAACTGCAAATAAACTGGTAATGCTGTCTTTTGCGGCAATCGATAATTTGACTTGTTCGATCGTTTTGTCTTTTGCAAATAATCGTTCTATTATAGGGTTTAGTGCTGCAAATGTTTTAGTACTGTCATATTCCGGTTTGATGTCCCGCATTTTGGAGTAAGCACGCGGCATACCGCCAAATGCTTTTTGCGTCGCTGAGTTTAAAGGTTTGTTGACAATAATTAAACCCGTAATGGTAATCAATAAGGCGGGTAACAGGTTATAAAACCCGGGAACATTGTGTAAATCATAATTGAGTCGCTTGAAACTGGCATTTTTTTTAATAGTAAAGCTTTGCAGTTTGGTAGATCGGTTCCATTTTTTGGGCCACCATAAAATAAGTCCCGTAATTAATTCGATTAGAAAAATCCAAACCGAAATTTCTACAACTAAATTCCCAATATCTCCAAACGGAATGTGACCGCTGTGAATGTGGGCAATGACATAAAAGAAATCGTAAGCCTTTCCCGAAGTCAGAACTTTGCCTGTGTAGGGATCGATCCATGAAAATTGCAAATCCCGGTCTTTGGTCGACGAAGCCATTTTAATGGTTCTTTCGGGATCTCTGTAAGTAATAAAATAACTGGGTTTCCGATCCGGTAGCTGTGTTTTGAAAGCTTTTATGATTTCTTCCGGAGTCAGTTTTTGCTCTTTTACTTTAGAAACATATAAGGAATCATAAGCGAGTCCATCAATGATATTATCGCAAAAAATAAACAATACTCCTGTAAGCGCCACAATAAATACAATAATTCCGGAGCTAAGCCCTAACCATAAGTGCAGCCAATGATTCAGTTTACTCCATTTGCTTTTTTGTTTGTTTTTTTTGATTGTATTTCCAGACATACGGTAAAACGATAAAAACCAAGCTACATTTCAAATGAGAGGCAGCTTGGTTATAACTAATTAAAAAGAATTAAAATTTGAAAGTAAGATTAGCTACTAATTGTCTTGTTGGCATCATATTAGCCCAGTAATCTGCTGACCAATATTCTTTGTTCGCAAGGTTATTGACTTTTAGCCCTAATCTAAATTTTTGTTTTTCATAAAATATACTGGCATCTAATGTAGTGTATCCGTCTGCTGTAAAAGTGTTGGCATCGTTTAAATAACTATCACTTTGTGTGTTTCCGCCAAAACCAAAACCAACTCCTTTGGCTTGTCCGTCTAAGATTTTATAGCTAATCCAGAAATTAGCAACATTAGCAGGAGTAGAGTAAGGTTTTTTTCCTTCAAGACTTGGGTTCGCTTTGGTATATTCACTTTGGTTATAACCGTAACCTACAATAATGTGTAAACCTCTAAACGGATTTGCAATCAAATCGGCCTCAAAACCTTTACTGCTTTGCGTTGCATCCTGAACAGAAAATAAAGGATTGTTAGGATCTGTACGCAGTTTATTTTTTACTTTAATATCATAGTAACTCAAAGTACCGTTTAGTTTTCCGCCCAGTAATTCAATTTTCACACCACCTTCTAACTGGTTTGCTTCTTCAGGTTTAAACTCGGTCAAACCATTTGGATTGTCTGCAGTTGGTGCAGGTGACACATTACTGAATCCGTTCATGTAATTTCCAAAAACCGAAACTTTGTCTTTAACAACCTGATACACTAAACCAAATTTTGGAGAAACGGCATTCTGATTGTACTGTGCAATTTTGTTTTCGTAATGATCAAAACGCGCGCTTGCCATAGCAATAAATCGATCGGTAATATTGATCACATCGGAAGCATAAAAACTCAAAGTCCTAAAATCTCTGGTGTTAACTACAGTTGGTGCCGTCATATTGGCAATAAGCTGTTTGTATTTTTCCATATTGATAAAAGCAGCATTTCCGTTGATGGTAAGAGCAGGATTTGCAACAGCAGCATCATAATTATTAATAAGCCATCTGTTATCGTTTGTACTGATACAGGTGTAATCGATCCCTAAAAGTAATCGGTTTTTAAAGCTTCCAATATTGAAATTCCCGATAAAGTTTTGTTGAATTTGTGACGTTTTAAAAGTACTGTTGATGTTGTACAATCTTCGTTGTAAAGTGATACCAGAGTTCGCAGCCGTATTGATCAGCAAGAATAAATAGTTGGCCTTATTGTCGGTAAAAGCATTAGAAAAATTAGTTTGCGAAACCCATTGATCTGACAATTGATAGGTGGCTTTTGCAAAAATATTGGTGTTTTTGGCTTCCGATTGTAAATCATCTGTTGCATACGATTTTTTGAAATCGAAATGTAAATCATTCAGGCTTTTTACTGGCGGTGTACCGCTTCCTAAACCGATAGAAGTAGAATTACGGTTTCCCTGGTACAATTCTAAATCAAAGTCAAAAGTCAAACGGTCGCTGGCTTTATAAGTAAAGGAAGGAGCTACTACAAAAGTGTGGCTTTTGCCATAATCCTGCCATGTTTTTTGGTTGTCTAAAGCGGCGTTAACTCTGAAAAGCATTGTTTTTTCTTCATTCAGAGGTGTATTAAAATCGATAGTTGTACGACTCAAAGCCCAGCTTCCGGTAGTATAACTTACCTCGCCTTTCATCACATCAAAAGGCTTTTTAGTGACTCTGTTGATAAGACCTCCATAGGTGGTTAAGGACGAACCAAACAAGGTTGCCGATGGTCCTTTGATAACTTCGATACTTTCCAGGTTTACAGGATCACTCATCGTTACCCAGTTTGTGTTCATTCCGTTACGAATAGATCCCGCTGCCGATGAACCACTAAAACCACGCATTCTTAAACTTAATCCAACTCCTCCTGAACCTACACTTTGCGTCACGTTGTTTAATCCCGGAGCCGAGTTTAAGGCACTTCTGAAATCAACCGCGATTTGTTCTACAAAAAGTTCTTTTGGAACAACAGTATAAACTTGCGGGTTTTCAAGATTTGAGATCGGTAATCGGGCCACATATTCACTTTGTTTTTTAGCAAATTTTTTGGCGGCAGAAACAACTACAACTTCCTGCAACTCTTTTAAAGAAGATTCCAATTGAAAAGAAACCGTTGAGGTTTCATTTGCTGTGACTGTAATTTGCTGTTTTGACGGAATATGTCCCATCATATTAATTTCGATTTCGTGTGTCCCTGCAGGTATCTGGTTTATTATAAAAACACCATTTTCATCCGTGAGGGCTGACTTTTTTAATTTTGGTATGGCAATATTTACGGCGGAAGCAACGTGGTCATCCGAGGTAATTACAGTTCCTTTTATAGAACCGGTATTTTGTTGGGAAAATGCATCTGTAATGAAAAAACAAACGAGGAGAAGCATGTAAATGGGGGTGCTTAACATCTTTTTTAGCCTTGGTATAATAAAAAGCATACTATATTTATTTAGATTGGTTATAAATTGATAATTTTACGCAAAAGTAATATGTTAATAAAAACATAATAAACGCAATAAGGATTAATATAAACGCAATAGGGATTTAAATGAAATCGTCTTGTAGTTAGTAAGTTATAAGCTATAATTACGCATTTAAACCTGTTGCAGCAAATAGAATGGTAGCGATGAAAACAGTGATGAGAAGTGATATTTTTAAGAGAGAACTGGTTGTTGTAAACGATCCTATTCGGTTTAATAAGGAAGATCTTGTCGAGAAGAAAATCAACTATAATTACAAAGGAATTAGAGGTGTCATTACCGATATTATGTTAGACGGGGTTCATTTGGTGGCAAGAGATCTAATAATAGAGAATGAATTTTATTCGATTGAAGTAGAGCATGATTTTTCGTTTATAAAGCTTCATATTGAAATGGAGGGTGATAATGAATACTGCCCCGAGAATACATCAGACAGAGGGATCTATATTCCGCAGGGGCATTATAATTTGTTTTATTTGCCCAAAATAAAAGGCATTTTAAATTATCGGACCAAAAGAAGAAAAACGCTCGAAATTACGTTTACAGCATCCTATTTAGAGCAGCTGTTTTATCCCAATTTAAAAACCACCATTCCGCTTTTGGCAGAAGCAATAGCTACTCATACCTCATATGCAATGTGGGATACGAGCAAAAGTATTTCGCCAAAACTAAATGTATTAATCGAAGATATTTTGCAATGTTCGTACTCCGGAGCCATTAAAAAAGCTTTTCTGGAATCGAAAGTAGTAGAGATTCTTTCGTATTTATTTACCATTATAAATGAAGAAGAAAATACCAATGTAAGTGTAGAACTTAGTGCATGCGATTATGTTAAAATTCTGGAAGTAGAGAATATTTTAAAAACACAATTTAAAGAAAAACATACTTTAGCGAGTATAGCATCGCAGGTAGGACTGAACAATTTTAAAATTAAAAAGTATTTTAAGATGGTTTTTAATGCTACTGTTTTTAACTATTTGACGCAGGTGAGAATGGAATATGCCAAACAAATGATATTGGAAAAGGATCTCCCGATATCTGTTGTTTCGGAAGAGTTGGGGTATAAAAACCCACATCATTTTACAGTGGCATTCAAAAAGACTTTTGGTTATTTACCCAGTAAGCTAAAAAAATAAAAGGAGCTAACTTATATTAGCCCCTTTTTATATTCAGAAAAAAGTATCGATTAGAATTTGTATGTAAAACTCGCTACAATATTTCTTGGTTTTTGCGGATTTAGAGTTGACCATCCACCGTTAAAATAATCTTTGTTGGCAATATTGTTGAGGTTAAAAGCTACACGAAATTTATTTGAATTATAGAAAACAGACCCATTGATCACGGTATATTCCGGCAATACAAATTTTCCGGTTTTAGAACTGTCCAGAATGGCATTTTCACTCGCATAATTTCCTCCAAAACCAAGACCGAAATGTTCTAGTGCACCTTCTTCAAATTTATAAGTTGCCCACAGGTTTACAAGGTTTTTAGGACCTGACCAAAATGGTCTTTTGCCTTGCTCCAGCCAAACATTTCCAACATCGCCTTTCGTAATTTTACTGTCGTTATAGCTGTATCCGGCAATAATACTTAATCCTTTTATTGGCGCAGCATTTAAATCAAATTCAAAACCTTTGCTTTGGGCTTCACCTCCTTGTGAACTGTACAGCGGATTGCTGGTTACCAAATTGGCTACCTTAATATCGTAGTAGCTCATAGTAGCATTTAACTTGTCTTCAAAAATAGTCGCTTTTACACCAAACTCTAATTGATTGGCATGTTCCGGTTCGAAAGTTTTGGTTCCGATTAAATTACCATCAGTATCATAATTTACGACTGGTGCAATGTTTCTGAAACCATTCATGTAATTGGCAAATACAGCTAGTTTGTCTTCAATAGGCTGGTATAACAATCCGAATTTTGGCGATAAAGCCGTTTGTGTATAATCGTCATTTTTATTTTTGATATCACCTTTCGTATCAAAATAATCCACTCTCAAACTTGCCATGGCCAACAGTTTAGAAGTAATGTTAAGCACGTCAGAAGCATATGCACTGTAGGTAGCATCCTGTGGACTGAAGTTTCCTGCTGGTCTGTTTGCCAGAAGTTTGTCAACAGAGGTTTGTGTTAGATAATAAGGAGCGGCAGCGTCTAATTGTCTCACTTCGCCTTGTGCAGTAATATTGTAAAGACGACCGTAACCGGAACCTCCGTTCGTTACTTTTCTTTCGAAATAATCCAGACCTGCCACAAGACGATTGCGCATGGTACCAATTTTGAAATCTCCAATAAAATTCTGCTGAATATCAGTGGTTGCGGTTTGTGATTGTTCTTTGGTAATATTAAACCCGAAATCTTTATTTCCGTCTTCATTGTCATAAATATAAGAGTAGTAGCCTCTCGATTTTGAGGAACTTCTGGATAAAACCGTTTGAGAAGTCCATTGCTCAGAAATTTTATAGGTCATTTGCCCTTGCAGACTGTATCTCGGGTTTTTTATCGATAAGTCATTACTGTTAAAAGACAAATCGGTATTGTAGTTTAATTCGGCCAAATTGGCATATTGCAAAGCAGCATCTCTCCCTAAAAACAACATCGAAGGCGTTGTTTTTTCTTCCTGCATAAATTCGGTATTGAATAAAAAGGAAAGCTTGTCATTTACTTTGTAAGACAAGGAAGGCGCTACAAAAAGTGAGGTACGGAATCCGGTATCCTGAAAAGTGTTTTCGGTTTGGTACGCTGCGTTAATTCTAAAAAGAACATTATCGGCATCGTCTAGCGGAGTATTGATGTCGGCAGTAACCCTGTTTAATCCAAAACTTCCGGCCAGATAAGAAACTTCACCGCCAAAACCGCTGTATGGTTTTTTGGTAACGGTATTAATTAATCCACCGTAGCTCACTAAACTGCTGCCAAATAAAGTTCCTGATGGACCTTTTATCACTTCTATACGCTCTACATTTGCAGGATCTAAACTACCGTTTGTTAAGCCCGGTAATCCGTTTACGATATTGGCCTGAATTTCAAATCCGCGTAAAGTATAGTAGCTTCCGCCATCACCGCCGCGCCCTGTAGATTCCCATAATTTTTGAATTCCGGGTACATTTTTTAAAGCATCTTCATAATTTGTAATGGCTTGCTCTTTTATTAATTCAGACGAAACAATATTGTAAACCTGTGGGTTTTCGACATTTTTCAATGGCATTTTTGAAACATAAGTACTTTGCTTAGGGAAAGCTTTTCCTCGGTTATTGGTAATGATCACCTCTTTTAATTGTTTATTGGAAACCTTCAATTGTAAATTGAGTGTTGCAGTTTCATTGGCCGAAACAATTACTTCCTGTTCCAGAGTTTCATAACCCGTTAAAGAAACTTGCAAAGTGTAGGTGTTGGCTTTGACTCTGTTAAATTCAAAAGCACCATCTTCATTACTGGTAGTACCGTATTTTGAGCTTTTAAGGATAACGTTAACACCAACGGCCAGTTCGCCATCAGATGTAGTGATTGTTCCTTTAATCTTTCCGTTGTTTTGCTGAGCAAAAGCACTGAAAGAAAAGAGTAAAAAGAGATAAATTACGAATTGAGAATTTTTAATTCGTTTTTCAAAGTTGTTCATGATTTTTTTGATTGGTTATTGTTATCAGTGAATAATTGTAGAAAATTAATAAGCGACTAATTTTCTTTTAAATGCAAACACCTCTAATTTAGAGGTGTTTTTTTATTGCAGATGCTATTAAAACTTAAGAGTTAAGTTTACTAATAAGTTGGCAGGAGCTTGCGCCATTCCGTAAGAATCCCAGTATTTTTTGTTGTTTATGTTGTTGAATTTAACACCGATTCTCCATGTTGGCTTATCATAAAATACGGTGGCATTGTAAACAGAATAAGACGGGTTGTAAAAACTTTCATCTTCAAACTTGTATTGTTTGTCTACATAATTGCCTCCAAAACCAAGTCCTAGATCTTTTAATTTGTTTTGAAACTTATACGATATCCAAAAATTAACTACATTTTCCGGAGCTCCGCTGGCTTTATTTCCTTCAATAGCAGCATCTGATGATTTTACGATGCGATTGTCATTATAAGCATACCCAAGCATAGCATTTAAACCCTCAACCGGATTGGCAATAAATTCAAAATCAATTCCCTTACTCACCTGTTTACCGTCCTGAACACTAAATCCGTCAGAAGTTGTTCTTGTAGCATTATCAATCGTAATGTTGTAGTAACTTAATGTAGTACTTAATTTTTTATTGAACGCTTCTACTTTTACCCCACCTTCGTATTGGTTGGCATAAACCGGTTTTAATACTAACAAGCTTCCATCGGGTTGATTTACAGGACCTGAATTTTGAAAACCATTCATATAATTTCCAAATAAAGAAACCTGATTTTTAACCACTTCATAAACCAAACCTAATTTAGGCGATAAAGCAGTTTGGTTATAGCCCTTCGTGTCTTCCAGTTTTTTCTGAACGAAGTTGTCCAAACGAAGACTTAGCATGGCCGATAAACGGTCTGTAAAGCTTATCACATCTGAGGCATAAACACTAAATATTTGTTCGTCCGGAACTGCCCATGTAAGTTGCGATACCACTGCATCAACTTGTTTTTTTCGGATAGGATCAAAAGGTTTTGTTACATCGATCGTATCCAGAACCGGCGTTGCACCATAATTAAAAGTACCTTTTGAAAATCTGTAATTGGTACCTAATAAAAGTTTATGTTTGATGCTTCCGGTAGAAAACTGACCGTTAATATTTTCTTGTATATTGGTAAACTGATTAAATATTGGCCCAAAACGCGATACACTTCTTTTTACTTCTGTTGGTGAAATCCATTGCGTGTAATACTGATAACTGCGATCTACATTTTCGTCTATAAAAGAGAAAACAGTAGTTGATTTCCAGTTTTCTGCCAATTGATATTCGGCCTGAACAAAAACTTTTGTTGATGAAGTTTTGGCATCAAGGTCATCGTGAAACAAACTTTTTCTATAGTCTACCTTTAAATCCGTAGGGTTTGTAATTCCCGGAGCATAGAAACGTCCGTAAGTAGGACGTGTGTTGTTTACATTGTAAATTTCGGTATCAATACTTAAGGTTAGTTTATCCGTTGCTTTGTAGGTAAGGCTTGGCGCAATCAGGAATGTTTTACTAAAACCATAATCTAAGAAACTCTTTTCGGTATTTACTGCAGCGTTTAATCGAAACAATACGTTGTTATCAGGCGTTAGTGGAGTATTCATATCAAGCGCTAGTCGGTTTAATCCAAAACTTCCTCCGGTATAGGATACTTCTGTTTTTTTAGTTTCAAAAGGTTTTTTGGTAACTAAATTCACAACACCACCAAAAGAAGATACAGACGACCCGAATAAGGTTCCTGAAGGTCCTTTAAGAACTTCGATACGTTCTGCATTATCAATAGCAATAGAGCTTCGACCCGTCATGTTTTCCATTCCGTTTCGGGCATTAACTCCGGTACTAAATCCTCTAAAAGAAATTTCAAGTCCTCCTGACGGATAAATTTTTGTGGTCACACCAGGAGCATTTACAGCTGCACTTCTAATATCTACTGCAATTTGTTCCTGCAAAAGTTCTTTGGGAATCACATTATAGACTTGCGGGTTTTCGAGATTTTTCAGCGGCATTCTCGCAACATAATCTGTTTTTTTAGAAAGGATGCTTTTCTTGCCGTTGACTACAACTTCATGTAGCTCTTTGTTCGAAACTTTTAATTGCAAATTAAGAACTGTTGTTTCGCTTTCAGTTACTACTACCTCTTGTTCAGTAGTTTCATAACCGGTTAGAGATACTTGTAAAGTATAGGTATTAGTTCGCACTCTGTTGAGATCAAAACTACCATCGTCGTTGGTAACGGTACCGTATTTTGAGTTTTTAAGAATAACATTTACACCAGCAGCAGCATCGCCATCAGATGTAGTAATCGTTCCTTTTATTTTTCCAAAGTTTTGTTGGGCAAACGAACAAAAAAAAGAAAAGAAGAAACTGATTGTAAGCAGAAAACGAGAAGTTTTCAAAATAGAATATTTCATTTTATTGTATTTGGTTAAGGTTTTGTTTTTATTTAGAATGAATAAAAACAGTGCAAATGTAAAAATTAATACTTCTTTAACAAATAGTATTTCGTTTGATTTCATGAACTTTCAGTTAAATCTGAGGTACTTTTTTAAAATTTCTTTGAATAATAATTGGAATGAATTAAATTTCTGACGTTTATTAAAAAAAATGAAAAGGGTAGAAGTTACACTTTGAAAGCCTTAATTTTGCGTTTTAAAAATGAAGCTTTTCATATGATTTTACCTTTCTTGAAAAAATTGCAGCATTCTCCTAAAGGATACCGTCTGGCCAATACTGTATTTTTTTTCCTTTCGGGATTTGGATATTCTTCGTGGGTATCCCGTATTCCGCACATACAGGCACAATTGCATTTGTCCGAAGCTCAGTTTGGAGCTGTTTTATTTGCCTTTCCAATTGGTTTAATGCTCACCATGCCTTTTACAGGTAAGCTGTTAAACAAATACAGCAGCCGTTATGTTATGCTGCTCGGAGCAATCATGTTTAATATTGCATTGTCCTTACCGGGTTTAGTTGCTTTTGTCTGGCAGTTGGTTATTGTACTCTTACTCTTTGGTGCATCACGTAATATTTTCAATTTGTCTATTAATGCACAATCTCTGGAGGTTCAAAAATTATATCCACATTCTATTATAACTCGTTTTCATGCCGTTTGGAGCATAGCCGTTTTTTCGGGAGCAGGTTTGGGGTATGTAATGGTAACGCAGCATATTGCGCCATCACATCATTTGCTGGGAGTAAGTGTTTTTATGCTTGCGCTAACGGCTTGTTTTTATCCTTTGAGTATTCATAACGAACCTGTACCCGTTAAAAAGAAGTTCTTTTCAATGCCCGAAAAAAATCTGGTTAAGTTTGCCCTGATTTGTTTTGTGTCTATGGCTTGTGAAAATACCATGTACGATTGGAGTGGTATTTATTTTGAAAATATATTGAAGGCGTCTCCAAAATTAACCAGTGCCGCATTTGTGTTTTTCGCGACAGCAGTAACTCTGGGACGTTTGTTTGGTGATTATGGCGTAATGAAATTTGGTACCAAACGAATTCTGTTTTACAGCGGTGTTTTAATCACCTTAGGATTTGGTATTTGCTTTATCCTGCCGTATGCTTATCCGACTATTTTTGGCTATGTCTTAATTGGGTTTGGAGTTTCCTGTGTGGTTCCGTTGGTATTTAGTATTGCCGGAAGATCATCAAAACTAAGCAGCGGTTCTGCTTTAACTTCGATCTCTACTATTGGTTATCTTGGGTTTTTACTGGTTCCGCCAATGGTAGGGTTTATATCCGAATATTTAAGTATGAAGTGGGCATTTTTGGTAATGGCGCTTTTAGGAATACTCATGATCTTTATGGTGAATAAGATCGGGGAGAATGAGTAGTTTTTTTTGAAGGGACTAAGGTACTGAGAGGCTAAGGCTCTAAGTTTTTTGAAATTCCGTAGGAATGAACTATTTTGTAGCAACGGATTTTAATCCGTTGGAATTGTGATGGTATAAGGAATTAAAGTTCCATAGAAACGGTCTATTTGATAACGCAAAGTTTTTAAAATTCCGTAGGAATGAATTATATTGTAGCGACGGATTTCAATCCGTTGGAATCGAAAAGGTATAAGAAATTAAAGTTCCATAGGAACGGCCCATTTAATAACGCAAAGTAGCGAAGCCATAAAGGAAATTGAACTTTGTAACTTCGCAACAAAATTATCTGGAAATATTATTTCTTCGTCATCACAAATTTTTCCGAACTTGGTTTCCCATTCAAATTCCCTGAAATCTCAGCAGTTAAAGTATTATTTGCACCTTTTGTATAGGTTATCTTTTGCGGATAATCGTGTTTAGGATTCTCGAAAACCAATTGTTTGTCAGATTCAGCTGTTGAGGCGAAAGAAACAGGTTTATCATTATTTTGACCTTTTACGGTTGCAATATAAGTTAGCGTTTCGTCTTTTTGTGTTAAAACGATACTTTCGAAATGAATAGTGTCTTTTTCTTTTATGAAATAGGAGGAAGCACTAAAAGTACTATCGTTTAGTTTTTGCCAGTTCTCGGTCAGAACACCCTCTGGAGATTTGTTTTCCCAGTTCCCGATGAGCCAGTCCGCAACTTTGATTTTATCTTTCTCGGCGGATTCCTTTTTTTGACAAGAAACAGCAGCTAAAACAAGGGCTAAAAGAGTAATTTTCTGAAACATATTTATGAGTTTTGGTTTTAAATGGAAGTACTAAAGTATGAAAAAGAATTGGTTGTTGTGAATTGTAAACAGTAAACTGTGAAAAGTAAAATGGGCAATGAAACACTGTATCTTACATTTTACATCTAACATTTCACATTTTTTAAATCTCACAAAGAATCGAATAAACCAGTTCTTTTGTTGGTTTTTGATCTTTTAGTTTGGTTCTGACGTCATCAAAAGTAACTTTAAAATCACAGCCTGATTTATATTCACTACAGCCATAGGCAGTTTTTCCTTTCAGAATTGTACCCTTTTTACATTTCGGACAGGTTAAGGCATCTGATGTTGTGGAAGCTTTTACTTTTGGAGTTGTTTTCTTTGTTTCTAATTTGAGTTTGTAATTTTCTTCAAAACGAATCAGGCCTTCAACAGTTCCTTCTTCGGTTTTAAAACCTTTTATGTTTACGGTTGATCCTTTTTGAACTAATCTTAAATATTGATTTTCAGATATTTTTTTCTCTGCAAAAGTATAAGGCAGCAGAAAATCGCAACCCGATTTATAATTACCACATCCAAAAGCTGATTTTCCTTTAATTAAGGTCGCTTTTTGGCATTTCGGACAGGTTTCGGCTAATATACCTGCAGCTTTCTTTTTCTCTGCTTTTACAACTGGTTTTTCGATTGTTGCAGCATGCGAAATATTGGCATGTCTGGTTTCACTTCGTACTTCGGTAACCAGAGCCTCGACCATGCGTTTCATGTTTTTAATAAACGCTCCGGCTGTATAAGTTCCTTTTTCGATGTCTTTCAACTGTTTTTCCCAGGAACCGGTTAGTTCGGCCGATTTGATAAGTTCGTTCTGAATAGTATCAATGAGCTGAATACCTGTTGGTGTTGGCAAAACTTGTTTTTTGTTTCGAACGATATACTGACGTTTGAATAGTGTTTCGATAATATTAGCTCGAGTTGACGGACGACCGATACCGTTTTCTTTCATCAGTTCCCGCAGATCTTCGTCATCTACTTGTTTACCTGCAGTTTCCATGGCGCGTAACAACGTTGCTTCGGTAAACTGATTGGGTGGTTTGGTTTCTTTTTGCAGAAAAGAAGGTTCGTGCGGGCCTTTTTCTCCCACCACAAAACTAGGTAACAAATCGGCCTCTCTTTCTTTGGCGTTCGGATCTTCGAATACAACGCGAAATCCTTTTTTTAAGATCTCTTTTCCGGTGGTTTTAAAAGTCACATCGGCTGCTTTTCCAATTACTGTGGTATTAGCAACCAGACAATCGTCGTAAAATACGGCAATAAAACGTTTTGTAATAATGTCGTAGACCTGCTGCTGATTGAATTGCAAATGGGCCTCTATCCCGGTTGGAATAATCGCATGGTGATCGGTAACTTTTTTATCGTTGAAAACCTTTGGCGATTTTTTTATTTTTTTCTCTAAAATTGGCTGAGTTAATTCGGCATATTTGGATAATTTTTGCAGAATTCCAGGCACTTTTGGATAAATGTCATTTGGTAAAAAGGTAGTATCGACTCTGGGATACGTAACTACTTTTTGTTCGTACAAAGTTTGAACGATTTTAAGCGTTTCATCTGCCGAAAATCCAAATTTAGTATTGCAATATACTTGTAAACCAGTCAGGTCAAATAGTTTAGGAGCGTACTCGTTTCCGTTCTTTTTATCAACTGAAACAATTTCGAATTCGCTTTCTTTGACTTTATTAGCTAAAAGTTCTCCGTCTTCTTTTTTTAGGAAACGCCCTTCTTCATAGCTAAAAAGAGTCTCTCTGTATAAAGTTTGTAACTCCCAATAAGGCTGAGGTTTAAAATTTTCGATTTCTTTAAATCGGTCGACAACCATTGCCAATGTTGGCGTTTGCACGCGTCCGATTGACAATACTTGTTTGTAACCGCCATGTTTTACGGTGTACAAACGTGTAGCATTCATTCCCAGTAACCAGTCGCCAATGGCTCTTGAAAATCCGGCGTAGAATAAATTATCGTAGTTTTCGGATGGTTTCAGATTTTCAAAACCTTCTTTGATAGCTTCGGTGGTTAGGGACGAAATCCACAAGCGCTGTACTTCGCCCTTATAGTGCGCCTCATTCATCACCCAACGCTGAATAAGTTCTCCTTCCTGCCCGGCATCCCCGCAATTGATAACCACGTCGGCTTTGTCGAATAGGCTTTTTACGATTTTAAATTGCTTTTGGATTCCTGAATTTTGTACCACCTTGGTTTCAAACTTCTCAGGAAGCATGGGTAAGTTGTTCAGATCCCAGCTTTTCCAATGGGGTTTGTAATCATTGGGTTCTTTTAAGGTGCATAAATGCCCAAAGGTGTAAGTTACAGCATAACCATTGCCTTCAAAATACCCGTCGTGTTTGGTATTGGCTCCCAAAACGGATGCGATTTCACGTGCTACACTTGGTTTCTCAGCAATACAGACCTTCATTTTTCTCTTTCTTATTCGAAAGCGAAATTAGGAATTTTAAAAGTGGTATCGAAATTATAGCGTTATAAAGTTACAAAGAGGCAAAGGAGCAAAGGGACAAAGGTTTTTTGTTTTCCGCAGATTTACGTGGAGTGATTTTATAGAATTTATTTAAATCTGCACAATCTGCCGGATCTGCGAGCGAAAAGAAGCACATAGCTATGCAGTTTATTTTAAGTGAAGCATCTTTTACAAGCATTTTGAGCTATGTCTCTATGTGTTTAAAAGATCCATGCAGAAAGAATTAAAAATTAAAAATCTGCTGGATCTGCAAGAGGAAAAAACTTTAGATGTTTTTAATCTTGTAGCCTTCGAATAAAACATAAAAACCACAAACAGAAGCTTGTGGTTTTTTGTAATTATAAATTTCAGCTTTGCCTTAAAGTAAAAGGCTTGCTATTGGGTTATTTTAATTTTAGACGCAAATTGGATTCTCTCAAGAATTCATTAACATGTTCTTGTTTGATTTGTGTTCTGTTTAACCCCTTCAGACTGCCTACATATCCTGTAAAAACATGGCTAATATTGAGGGGAGTAACAACTCCTTTATGAGATGTATTATGGCAAAAGAAGCAATTAACAAGATCGTTAACTGAAGTTTTGCTTATTGTTGTTGGACTAAATCCTGCCTGAACATAGGTTTCCATCGTAATATTGTAGGCTGCAACGGAACCTCGGGTTAATTTTCCAGGGTTAGAGTCTGAAAGAGTATCAGATAACGTATTTAATAAGGCCGCTTGAGCCTGAGTAGTATCGTATCCTGCAGTATTAATCCATAATGAACCATTGTAAAAATAATTGTTCCAGATACCTTTCAGCTGTGTTTTAACGCTTTGATTAATCGTACGAATATTATTGAAGTTTTGCGAACCATTTTGACTCGTTTTCATATAAACCTGAACATTATGAGAACCTTTCGTTACTTTTTCAACAGGAACACCATATTTGTAAAGAGAAAAGATATCAGTATAAATTCCATTTTTTGTAGTTATATTTTTAACGGTTGCAGTGTTGTTTTTATTAAAAAAAGGATAATCAACTGTACTCGTCACCGGTGCATCAGTGGTTGGCGTAGCTTTTGACCAATCGTAAGCAGGTGCAAGATTTTCATGTTCAAAAGTAGCCCATACAAATTCGGGGTGATTTTGTACAACTCCAACGACATGCATCCCTAAAAGTGCTACTCTTTTTTTAACTCCATTGATTACACCCTGAGTAATAAAATAGGAAGAAGGATCTTTAAGAGCACTCGCATCAATCCAGGAGGTTTTAAGTTCTAAGGAGCCTACAGGAAAAGTTATATCTTTTATTTTGGCAGGATCTTTTTTTGCTATTGGACCATATTTTAGCATGGTTGAGTACATAAGATTGTCCATGAAAATAGAATAATAAACAGTAGTAGATTTAGGAACACCTGATGTATATTTAGGGGTTTTTAAAATATCCTGGGAAGAACTTGCCTGAGCGGTATCTCTTAGAACAACAATTCCTTCACTTGTATCTACTTTTTTGCCTTCCGCAGTCACCTGAATCAAATTGGAAATAAATAACGGTTTTCCGTTGACTTCATTGGTGAGCCAAAGAAACTTTTGCCACGACCATTGATGAAAGTCACAATTCGTTACAGTTGCATTGTTGGCAAATGCGCTTGTTGGTCCTTCATTTGGCGGAGGAGTCTGGCGAGTGTTGTTGACCATCGTAAACCAATTAGCAGGAGCTAAACAGGTAGAAGTAGCGGCACTTTTATTTACAGTTGTATAAGTGTCTTTTTCTGTCTTTGGATCCTTTTTACAGGCACAGAAGACGATTAGCGTGATTAAAAGCAATACCTTTTTTGTAGTTTTCATGATAGAGGGGCTTTAGTTCGTTTTTGTAGTTATCTTTTTTTGAATAGTTGAAAGTAGGTAATTAAGAAACTGACTTCTTAAAAAATGTCTTAAACGCTCTATTTTTAGGTATGAAACCCAAAAAAAGGTGTATTAATAAAATAGTATTAGTGCTGCAGTCGGAATATCCTTGCCGGGAAACTTCCGAATGCTATTCAATAGGAGGTTTTGGACTACTAAGTTATAAAAAAATAACAAGATAATTGCTTCAAAAATGCATTTTGAAAGATTAAAAGAATTATATTCGTTCTGCCAAAAATAATCTTAACCCATTAGAAATGAATATAAAACAAGCTGCGACTATAGAGGAAGTAATTCAGCTATTAGATGAAATAATAGAAGTGTCAAAGATCGAGCAAAGTGCTATAGGTTTGTTTGCTACCCTGTATCGCGAAGTTACTGTGAGCGTAAAAGAAGGGATCCAAAATGGTTCTTTTCAGAATGGTGAACGCATGGAAAAATTGGATGTTATTTTTGCCAATCGGTATTTAAAGGCTTATTATCAATATAAAGCCAAAGAAAAATCATCGGAATGTTGGGGTTTTGCCTTTGAACAAGCCGAAAAGTTTTGGCCGATAGTGCTGCAACATTTATTACTCGGAATGAATGCTCATATCAATTTGGATTTGGGTATAGCTGCTGCTGAGATCAGTACGGTTGAAGATATAGGAAGTTTAAAAGCCGATTTCGACAAAATAAATACCATTCTAAGCAGTCTCGTAGGTAGCGTAGAAAAATGTCTGATTAAAATTTGGCCAACGCTTACCTGGATATTAAAAATAACAGGTAAAGCAGACACCTTTTTTATTGACTTTAGTATGGAAACCGCAAGAGACGGTGCCTGGAAATTTGCCAATGAATTTGTAGCAGTTCCGGAGGATAAAAGGGAAGCCTGTACGCATGAAAGAGATGTGAGAATAACAGAAATCGCCCGCTTAGTTTCAAATCCGGGATATTTTGTGAGTGCTGTTTTCAAATTCATTCGTTTGTTCGAAAGAGGTACAGTGGCTCAAAAAATAATCGATATGCAGATTGCTGAACAAAAAAATATGGAATGTGTTGTTGCGTGATTTTAATTCCGTTGCGAATGATTGTTATTGAAAAAACTCGAAGAGCGGATTGTAAGGCTTAAAAATCTAACATTTTGTAATATTGTTGTAATTCAATTGCTCTGGTTTTTACAATTTCTTTTTTTCTGTTTTCGGCAACGGTGTACCACATTGTTCCTTGTTGAACTTCGAAGTAAAATTTAGAAATAAAAGCGTATTCTTTATCCCGATACTTCAACCATTGCAATTGGGATTCTTTCAGACTGTCAAAAGCTTCTTTTGGGAGTTTTGCTTTTAACAGGTTGTAGTATTTATTCAATTCTTTATCCCAGGATTCACGCGCTTGTATGGTACAATTACACATATCGGCATTCGAGATATCATCTTTGTTCAGACATTTAGATTCTAAAACATCAATTGGATTTTCATTTTTCTTGTTGGTTTGGGAAAAGGCAATGATTGAGAAAAAAAGAAAAACAGTGACAAGTGTTTTATTCATAAGGTTGAGTTTAAAACCTAAATATATTACTGTTTTGTTTTAAATGTGTATTTGCAGTTCAGTAAAAAAATATCCTGCTGATGCAAGCGTCCCGCTCGTCCATGCAAAGAATACAAATTAATATTAATATGCAAAACAGTTTGATCATAATCTCTATAATTTTTTATTAAAAAAATCATGAGAGGTCGTATGCTTTAATTCCGTAGGAATGAAATATTTTATAGCAACGGATTTCAATCCGTTGAAAAAAGGATTTTGGGTTTCGAAAGTTCCATAGGAACGGCATATATTTTAGGTATTAAAATATGTCGAACCGCTGGTTCTCTATTCTCAATGTGTATATTCAAATTGAATTAAAATCCAATTCTACAATATTGGTTGAGCCTATGGCTCTTTTTGTAATCATGTATTTTTTAATTCCGCCAGAAATGATTTCTATTCTCTAGGAACGGAGTAAGTGAGCTGTTTATATTTGTAGGCTGCTCTCCACCAAAACATATTCCAACTATATCTTAAACTTCCTAATTCCCAATTGGCATCAAATTTCTTGTCATCATTTTTGAAATAGGGTGGATGGGCTATTTTACAATGCAACATTGGCGGGTTGTTAATTATTGTTTTTACAAAATTAGGTTCAAGATTGCTTTTTAGGAAGTACCTGATATCAATAATTGTTTGATGTTTTTCAGCTTTGTAAACATATAGATTAATGTCATAAATTGAATCATAAATTTCTTTAAGATCTAAAATTGCTTCATTAAAATTTTTAGGTTTTGTCTTTTTATTGAGCTTATTTTTATTTCTGCGCTGAATAAAAAAGTTTTCTCCTTTTACTTTTGAAATATCTGAAAGAATAAAAACTAAATTTTCTGATATATCATTACAACAATAAAGATTTACCATTTCGAGTAATCTTGTCGTTAGATCTTCTAGTTGCTCTTCAATATTTTTAGCTGTATTCAAATGTTTGGTCGTATATTTTGTTCGCGAATGCTATTTTTCAACAGACAGTTTGGTTTACTCTATTAAATTTGCATAATTACAACTTTAGTAGGAATTATAAATTGGTCTTGGGAAATCCATATGGTGAATTTTAGAATTTCGCATCAGCGAAGTGGCACTTTGGAGAGTCGTTTTTTTAATATCTTGTTTGATATTTAAGTTGTACTTCTATTTTGATAGATTTATCGATTATAGGTAACCCTATTTAACCCAGTTATTTAGGCAGATGCGCAATCAACTCAACCTCTAACTTTGCTTGTGGCATGTATAATTGTACTACTTGTACCCATGTAGCAGCAGGAAAGTCACCATTGTAGAATTTTTTTCTAACGTTGTTGTACTTTTTCACGGTCTCAATATCGGTTGTATATAGATTTTCTTTCACAACATTTGCAAATGTAGCGCCATAACTCGCTAGTGAAGCTTTTAAATCGTTATATACCGCTGTGATTCCTGCCGGAGTCAATTCCGTTGTTACAGCACCCGAAATGTAAAGCACATTGTCCACTTTTAAAACCTGAGCATAACCAATAACGGTATCTTGTTTAGGACCGTTGTTCCAATGCCATTTTTCCTTTTTTATTTTGGCTTCTTGTGCAAAATTGATATTGAAAACGAATAAAAAAGAAAGTAAAATAAAATGTTTCATAATGGTTTGTTTTTTTAATGAAGTTTGTTTTAAGGTTTAATTCTTTCTGCCAGTGTTATTATCTCGCTCTTTACGTTCACGAACGGGGCGCTCGCGCCAGCAGTGGTAAATTGATGCAAAATAATTGGATTCCATCTTTGCTTAGGGTTAGATAGAAATTCTAAAACTTACTCAAATTAAAGTAGAGAAAGAGGAAGTATAGACTACCTCTTTCTTTTTTGATTACATCTTGGTTATTTACCAAGGTGTTTTCTTACTGCTGCTGCTGAATGGCCGACCGCTTCAACCGCTTTACGTAATGCTGCTTCAGAGATTCCAAATTCTTTGCACCAATAATCAATTTCCCATTGTTCCTTAAGACTAATCTTGCTGGCGTCTTGTGGTCTTTTTTTAGTTAAGTCATCTGACATAATTTTTTTGTTTTAAATTAAGCTGATTTACACTCCAGCTTGTGAGTCCTTTATATAAATTGGAACAAATTTCGGTTTATATTAATTATAGGTTTTACGGAAATCCATAATCTACTGGATTTATTCTCAAGTAATTATACTGTAAAATAGAACCATATCTATATGTTAATTGTTTATTTCATGTTAAGCATGTTATCTATGATGTATTACTTGATCATCTTTTTTAATCTTTGTGCAACAGGATCAAGCGGTTCCTTTGTAAGACCTTGGTGGATATTGTCCAAACCTCTTACAATTAAATAGATGGAAGCGGTCAAAATAGCAAAGTAAAATTCTGTTTCAACTGTCTTATTTTCTTTTTCTAAAATTTTAGAAACTCCGATGATGACTCCAATCACTGCTTCAGTTAAGCCATATATACTTCTAACATATAACCGAAAGTAAAACAGAGAAAAACCAATTGATAAAATTATGAATACAATAAGGGGAGTTTTCCAATTATGATAAGAGGAGAAATAATAGTTTTTTTGAAGAGAGGTAAAATCTTCTAAAACTATAGATACAGAATAAAATGTTAATCCTAATAAAAATGCCGAAAAAAAAGCTATTAAGATATTTACGTATTGGAAATTTGTTTTTCGATCTTGAAAGTATATCGAAATTAAAGAGAAAATAAAAATACCATTTATTACACCTCCAAAAAAAAGTATGTTTTGGATAATTGTTTGTAAATTTCGGTTAATAGAAGTATAGACTATGGTGAAAATTAGAATTAAAAAAAAAAGAGTTTTAAAAAAAAGAGAAATGAAGGACTTAATTTTAGTCATAAGTAGAATTTGATAATTAGTGATTTTCGAATGAATTTTTGTTATTGTATTTCTCTAGTCGGCACGAGTGAGGCGCTCGCGCTAGCGGAGAGATTTTCAAAAAATGAGTTTTTTGCCGATTCTACTGTTACAATTAAAAAAATTGTAACAGTAGAATCGGATAAATAATTTTCACGTATTTTTCTCATTATATAATCTTCATCTTCCCCGCGCTACACACAGGGTGGGATTAAGAAAACCTAAACTTTGGGTTAAAACCTAATTTTTCAAATACATAATCATCTTCAAATTAAGCCAAATCCCAGCTTGCTTGTAGCGTGTATTAGATGCCGTTTTTTTGTCAATATTTTATTTTTGCAGACAACTCCAATGTATGAATGTATTTGTAATTTGGGTTGTCATTTCCATATTTATAAGAAAGCCCAACAAATGTATTCTTAAATATTTGTCTGTCAATTGATGACTTAATTAGTCCAGCAAAATTGTCAGTTGTTAATTGTTGGACATCCGAAACTATGTAATAATAATTTCCTGTCACTTTGAAAACCCATGTATCTTCATTTTTAGAGTTTAAAATTCTGGTTTTGTAGTCAATCAATATTCCAGCAGTTGAATATAAATCATCTGTATCATAAGTTTTACTATATCTATAACCAAGATTTGTAAACCCTCCCAAGGCGATTGAATGAACAGATTGAATGTATGTGTTTTCAGTAGCATCTTTATGTTTTTGAGATATCAGATTGACCAATAACTTTAATTGCCCAAATATTAATTTTTCTTGAAAAAGCTTATCTGAATTATATGATGGATTAAATTCGATTGCTTTGTTCCATGCTGATGTTCTTAAATTGTCTTTACTTTTCCATTTCTCTCCATAAAATGCTTTACCCATATTAATTTGAAACAGAATATTATTTTCAGATGAAGTAACTCCGTCACCAATATTCACATCTGAAGAGGGGAGTATGTAAAAGTTATTGTGGTCGAAAAGTAGATATCTTCCTTTCTTTTCATCAATTTTTTCAGTTCTATTGAAGTCAAATGAGAAAGTTTGAACAACTTTATTTTTTTGAAAATCGTGAGCCGCACCAATTCTAATAAAATCTTGGCCAAAAACTTTGTTATTTAAAATTGCCAAGAGAACAATTAGCAAAAGAGTAATTTTTAACTTCATAGTAGAACGTATTTTAGGATTTTTAAAATATCTTCTCCTGTTTTCAACTTGACAAACATATCATTTCGTAATTGTGTCGCATTGATATTTCGCCAAGTGATACAAATATCATCACAAAAATTGTCTTTGAACTCTGCGGCAATATAATTGTCCTTTATTGTTCTTTTAAGGTTAATTTTTGTGTAGTCTAACGGTGTGTAAGCAGCAATAATTTTCTGCAATTTTTCTTCGTTTGTCATATTGATTCTGTTTTGGTTGTTTCTTTAAAATGGCATATAACATCTGAATTAATTGGTTCATTTAAGGATTTGTCTATCATATCAATTTCAAGTTCATCATGAATATATTTTTTATAGTCATGATCTTGTGTCTTAAAAGAAATGAAACATTTATGTGCTATAAATTTAGTTTTTTGAATTATTTACTTCTATAGATTTTGCCATTTATGTAAATCATATCCAATAATTAAGTTTTTATAAAAACAAACATCGCATTAAATTTAAATTCACCACCAAGTATAAACACCTGAATTTTTATAAAAGTAAATTGTTTGAAGTAACTGATTTTACGGAAATCCATAAAGGCCAATTTAAAACCTGAAACCCTTAGCCCTGATAGCAGCGGCATCCTTTTTAGGCAAACGAAAACTCCTAAAATTAAACAATTAACTTTCTGCTTAAAAAGATACAGCGGATAGCAGGAACAAGCTCCTAAAAACCATCCTCATTCCACTAAATCTTCCCCTCAAAAAACCTAAAAAATCAATACTAGAATTTTCAACAAAAATTTTGTAATTTTGCAGTCCAATAAAAGGAATTAGAAAATGTTAGATAGACTTCAATATGTAAAGCAGCGTTTTGATGAGATTTCGGATTTGATTATTCAGCCGGATGTTATTGCTGATCAAAAACGTTATGTGCAACTCAACCAGGAATATAAAAGCATCAAAGCTTTGGTTGAAAAAAGAGAAGAATACATTCTTGTTTTAGCAAATATTGACGAAGCAAACGAAATTATTGCTGACGGAAGCGATGCAGATATGACCGAAATGGCCAAAATGCAGCTAGACGAAGCAAAAGAACGCTTGCCGCAACTGGAGGAGGAAATCAAATTTATGTTGATTCCTAAAGATCCTGAAGATGCTAAAAATGTAATGGTGGAGATTCGTGCCGGAACGGGTGGGGACGAAGCTAGTATTTTTGCAGGGGATTTATTCAGAATGTACACTAAATACTGTGAATCACAAGGTTGGAGAACTTCTGTGGTCGATATGAACGAAGGTACTTCGGGAGGTTTCAAAGAGGTTATTT
This sequence comes from Flavobacterium sp. N502536, assembly GCF_025947345.1. Lineage (NCBI taxonomy): Bacteria > Pseudomonadati > Bacteroidota > Flavobacteriia > Flavobacteriales > Flavobacteriaceae > Flavobacterium > Flavobacterium sp. N502536. The sequence continues at coordinate 3,367,244 of NZ_CP110011.1, forward strand.
TTGAAGTTACCGGAGAAGATGTGTACGGAACCCTGAAATTTGAAGCTGGTGTGCACCGTGTACAACGTGTTCCGCAAACCGAAACACAAGGGCGTGTACATACCTCGGCAGCAACGGTAATGGTTTTACCGGAAGCAGAAGAGTTTGATGTACAAATCGATATGAACGATGTTCGTGTAGATTTCTTCTGTTCGTCAGGACCTGGAGGACAATCGGTAAATACAACGAAATCGGCTGTACGTTTAACGCACATTCCTACGGGATTGGTGGCGCAATGTCAGGATCAGAAATCGCAGCATAAGAATAAAGATAAGGCGTTAACGGTTTTACGTTCTCGTTTGTACGAACAGGAATTGGCTAAGAAAGAAGCTGAAGATGCTACCAAACGTACGTCTCAGGTAAGTTCTGGTGACCGTTCGGCTAAGATTCGTACCTACAACTACGCACAAGGTCGTGTAACCGATCACCGTGTTGGTTTAACTTTATACGATTTAGGAAACATCATGAATGGTGACATTCAGAAAATTGTTGCCGAGCTTCAGTTGGTGAACAACATGGAGAAATTGAAGGAAGCTTCGGAAGTGTTCTAAGACACTAAGGTTCTGAGAGACTAAGTTTTTAGGCTCAGAGGCACAAAGTTGCAAAGGATTAATCTTTTCCAATCAATTAAGATTTATATAGTAAAAAGAGCGTATTTCAACTACTTGAAATACGCTCTTTTTTTATTTTCTCCAGTAAAACCTCTGTGCCTTTGTCCCTTTACACCTCTGAACCTTTTAAAAAAACCTCAGGACCTTAGTAACTCAGCACCTCAGTACCTCAGAGAAAAAAATATATAGTGAAGGATATTAACCGATTAACCGTTTATTTATAAAACGTATAAAGCAAGTTAGATACCTAAAAATACTCTTGTGAATTCAAAACATTTATAAAGATTAGAGTACATGTACACACCATTTTTGACTATTATTTCGCTTAACTTTTCCATAATAATTAAATTTTAGTTAGACCATTACTCTCGTGACGATTTTTAAGGTGCCGAATCTTCGTGGGAGGGTTCGTGCGGTTTCGAAACTATATTGGTAACGACAAGCTGTAGTAAGGATCCGAAGATGTTTTTGAAAGTAGATTTACTTTTTCCTACCACAAATCTTTTGGCCAGATAACCAATTCCGATACTGATAGCCGACTGTGCCAGATGGCTTTTAAAACCAACCGTTTCGTTGATTTCTTCGACTGTGTTTCGAATGAGGTTAAGAGGCTTTAAATGCTCTTTAATTTCATCGATTTCGTCTTTAATCGAACACCATTCGGCGTCTTGACGGTTTTCTAAAAGCTGAATCTTCCGGTCCAGTGCATCAAGGGTGTAAATCGTTTCCATAACCGTCTTTTTTAGTTTTTTGACTGACTTACATCAGAGTTGGCTTCTCTGTTAGTTTCTTTTAAAATACTCGAAACAATCATGTTTCCAATAGGGGTTTTAATAAGTCTGTGGTGCAGTTTGTGCAGCACAATGGCTACTATGAGATAAAAAAGGGCCAGTATAAAAAAACCGTAATAGTATTCGCCTAATTTTTTTCCAATCCATAAACTGATCCCAATATTGAGGAACAAGGTAAAAAATGCAACAACAGCTCCAACCGCGATCCTAGAGGTCAATGTCGATAAAACATCTGCTGATGCTGATACCGTTTTGAGCTTAATTAATTCTAAACTCGTTTTGGTATAGTTTTCTGCTTTCTCGTAAAGATTTAAGTTGTCGTTTGTTGTTGCATCTGATTCCATGATAGAGGGGTATGTTTAGGATTTACAAAATTCACTTTCTTAATAGTTCGATTTTACAGCTTTTGCTTCATCTTTAATCGCGTTGAAGTCTTCTTTTGCCTGGCTGAATTTTGCTTTTCCTTCTTCGATAATTTCTTTACCGTTTGAAGTAATCGTGCTTACAATTCCGTCGAACTTGTTTTTCAGATTGTCTCCGTAATCTTTAGACTTGTCTGATATTTTTTTTCTGGTATTTGATCCTTTGTCCGGTGCAAATAAAACACCCAAAAAAGCTCCTGCCGCTGCGGCTCCTAAAATTCCTAAAATTGTGCTGCTCGTTTTCATAATATTCGATTTAGTAATTAATATAAAGTGGTTAATAGTATTTGTTTTTTAAACTTCACGACCTTTAATAAGTCGGAGTAGTATAGCAATAATGGCAATGACTAATAAAATATGAATGATACTTCCCAGGCTGTAAACAAAAAAGCCTAAAGCCCAAAGTATGATCAGAATTACTGCGATGGTATATAATAAATTTGACATGACTTGTGTATTTAGGGTTAATAAAATCCTTTTCTAGTTTAGCTTATACGAAAGATACAAGCTAAGGTTGCTGTTTTTTGCGTCCGGAAAAGTATAGGTTGTTCCGGCAACTGTTCTCTCTTTTCCAACGGTTGTTAGTCCATAATTGTAACGTAAACCGATGCTTATTGGATCAAAATCGACTCCAACACCCGCTGCCAGACCGGCATCAAACTTGTTTAGATCATCGGTATCGATTCTTTGCTCGAAGTTGATATCTCCGCTCCCCGTAACTTTTGAACTCACAAGATAAGAAGCGTAACCACCGGCATGAACATTAAAATTTTTGGTGATATTAACTCTTACCAACAATGGAACTTCGATATAGTTGAGTTTGAATTTTGAATCTCCACTGGCAAAAGCATTATTGTATTCTAGTTTGGCTCCCTTTGTGGTAAACAGGATTTCCGGTTGAATGGCAATAAAATCAGAGATTGGTAAAGTTGCATAAAGTCCGGCATTGAAACCATACAGTACATTGTCGTCGTTGGCATCATTAGAATACAAATTGGACATGTTGAACCCTCCTTTGATCCCGTACTCGGTATTTACATTATTGTTTTGGGCCTGCAGCATTCCGAATGAAGCTGTTAAAAAAAGGGTTAAGGCGGATAAAAAATTAAAGTGCATTTTCATAGTTAAATAGTTTAGTTAATAATAGCGTTTAGAGGCGTTTAGAGTACTATTTTTGATTTTTGTATTTCTCTTGAAAACTCATATTGTTGTGGCAGATATTGTAAAACCATTTTCAGAATCGTTTGGTCATTTGTTTCTTTGGAAATGGATTCCAATAACCGAATCTGTTCTTCCAATGATTCATGCATCGAATCTAGGTAAGCGTGGTTGAAATTGTATTCATTGGCATCAATCAAATCGTACAGGTCCCGTTTTCGGGTTGCGTTGATTTCAGTAATAATAATGAGCTTTCTATTGGCCAGATTGGTTATTTCCTGTAACAACAGATTTTGATTAATTTCGATTTTTTTGCTTACTTCGAGAATGGTACTGTCAGAACTTTTTTGTTGTGCAATTTGACTTTTAGAAATAATGGATTGACTTACATTTGCCGCCGCAATAAAAAAAAAGGCTTCAATTTCTTCTTTTTCATTTTTGGTAAAAGTTTCATTTTTTAAAGAAGTTTCTATTGGATAGCTTTTTTTACATGATGCAACAAAAACTAGGGTTAACAATAAAAATATTGCTTTGAAAAAAGATGCTTTTACTCTGGGGATTGCTTTCATTATTACTTCATAAAGTATTACTTTACAAAGATGGCGACGAATAGAAGATTTTGCTTTACAGCATAAAAAAGAAACGTTATATAATTCCCATAAAAGATTTATACAACGTTTGTTATGTGGTTTTTAAAGGCTTTTTTGAGTGACTAATCCGGAAGAAAAATAGTGAATACAGAACCCTGATCCGGTTGACTGTCGGCCATGATATAACCCTTATGATTGTCGACAATTTTTTTGCAGATGGCCAGACCAATTCCTGTTCCCGGATAATCGGTTTTGGAATGCAGTCGCTGGAACAATACAAAAATGGTTTCCTTGAACTGAGGGTCAAAACCCATTCCGTTGTCTGTGAAAGTTATTTTGTGGAATTTTTTCACATTCTGATCCAGTAGTTCGGGATAATCTACAGAGAATACTTTTTGGCTCTCAATTGCAATCTCGGGAGCAATATTCGGACGGCTGTATTTTAAAGAGTTGCCAATAAGATTGATAAAAAGCTGTTCGATCTGATACGGAATAACGGACAGTTTTGGCAATTTTGTAGTGGTAATGATTGCTTTCTTCTCGTCGATCATTTCTGTTAATTCTGCTTCGGCATTTTTAAGCAATTCATTTAAATTTGATTTAATGAACTCTTTTTTGGTCGTATTGGTTCTGGAGAATAAAAGTAAATCATCAATTAAAACGCGCATTCTTTTGGCCGAAACTTCAATCTTGGCAATATAATCTCTGGCACTCTGTGACATAACAGCTTTGTCGGCATCAGAAACTCTGGAGATAAAAGTCTGAATTTTTCTCAAAGGTTCCTGTAAGTCGTGACTCGCAACATGGTTGAAAGAAGCCAGTTCTTTATTGCTTTTTTCCAATTCCAGATTACGTTCCTGAAGTTCTATATTCAGTAAATGTTCGTCGGTAATGTCAAAGTTGATGCCCAGTAAAATTTTACTTCCCTGTTGGTCTGTTAATAATTTTCCGGTAGTTTTAAAGTGTCTGACTTCCTGATTCGGAAGCATAATTTTATAATAAACAAAAGGCAATTGCTCGTAATTGAGAATCCCTTCCATCGATTTTGCAACTGTTACTTTGTCCTCAGGATGCACAAAATTTAAAAAAGTCCCCTTTTCAGGAACAAAAGCGTTGGGTTCATAGCCAAGTAAACGATATTGATTGTCGGAATAATCGATCTTGTTGGTGTCTAAATCCCATTGCCAGGTACTGAATTTACCGATAGATTCAGATTCCGCCATAAGTCCGCTGGAAATCAACAGTTGTTTGTTAATGATTTTCAGACGTTCAAAATCACGACTGATTTGTCGGTAAGCCAGTAAAATAAAAGTGAGGGCAACCAGAAACAGCGAAATAGAAAAAAGAGGACTCAGGGAAATTTCGGCATCGTAAATTTTTAACCTTTTGGCCAGGTAGCTTTTTTCGCTGTCTTTCATTTCGTCGACTTTAAAACGAATGTTTTCCATCAAAATTCGCCCCCCAAACATATAATTGTCGAGTTTTCGTTTGTCGTAAGTTTTGGGATCGCTGTATTTGAGACAATTTTCAAAAGAAACAAAACGCTGAATGATGAGCTTGAATAACCTTTGGAGGTTTTCCTGCTGTTTTGGGTTGTCGGCCGTTAATTTTTTTAAAGTGATGAACGAAGTGTTTACCTTGTCACGCGAATAAAGGTAAGGAGTTAAAAAACGGGCATTACGGGTTATGATATAACCGCGTTGTCCCGTTTCGGCATCCTTTATAGCTGACATTAACCGTTCTAGCTGAATGTTAATTTCATACGTATGCATTACCAACTTACTGGACTCATTAAGGTCCTGGTTGTGTTTGTAAGCGATAGAAGAAAGAAACAACAGAATGAAAACTGCGATTACAAAAATAACTCTCAAAGAGTTTGAGGAATTAAAATTTGGGATCCACTTCATTGGTGTTTTACTATTTTAGTCGCAACAGGAAATTATCACGATTTAACCCTGAGGTATGATAGTGCCAGTTTACAGTAACGACTTCATTAATTATTTTTTTGAGATTATTAAAATCACTTGGCTTTTTAATGTAAATATTCGCTCCCTGAATGAAGGTGTCTTCAATATCTTCTTCAGAGGAAGAAGTAGAGTAGATGGCAATAATAATGTTTTTTAAATGCTCTGTTTTTTTAATTTCGATTAAGCATTCTTTTCCGGTTTTCTTAGGCATGTTTAAATCCAGAAATAAAATATCAGGTAACGTATTGTCTGGATTCATCAAATGATCCATTAACTGCATTCCGTCATGTGCAAATTCTACTTTTGTCTGGATCTTTATCTCTTCAAAGGCATCTTTAAAAAAAAGGCGATCGTCTTCATCATCATCGGCCAATAAAATATGTAATGCGTTTTTTTGCATTTTAATGTGGGTATTTGGATTTTAGTTTAAATTTTCTCTTCGTTTCTTAATTATTCTCTGAAAAGCCGAGGGTGTAATTCCGGTGGTGTTTTTAAACTGTGTACTCAAATGGGCTACACTTGAATAGTTGAGTAAAAAAGCAATTTCGGTCAGACTCATTTCGTTGATAATAATTAATTGTTTTGCTCTTTCAATCTTTTGTAAAATGATAAAATTTTCGATAGAAGAATAGGTTACTTCCGAAAATACATTCGACAGATAGCCATAACTATGGTTGAGCTTTTCGGCTAAAAATACAGAACTTTTGTAATTGTTGTTGTCTTCCATGAAAACAAGTTCAATTATAGCATCTTTTATTTTTTGAACCAGAACACTTTTTTGATTTTCAACAACTTCAAAACCACACGGGCCCAGTTTCTCTTTTAAAGCTTCAAGCGCCTCAGCATCCATATTATCATTGATTTCAATTTCACCAAAACCAAGGGTCGTAAAATTTATTTTATGCTGATCCAGATTGTGCTTTAAAAAAAGCGAACAAATGGTGTTGATGTCAAACTTTATAAATAGTTTCATTCTATAAAAATTTGGTTAAAGATACTTAATTTAAATTTGGTTACACCGTTTAACAATTGTTAGAAATTTACTAATATTTGAAATAATAAAGAAAATTCTCAAAAAAATACCGTCTAATATGTATACTAGACGGTATCCCGATTGAGCCAGAAAGGGTTACAAATCTGAGAGGATTTGATGAAATTCTTCTTTTGTTTTCCCCAGTTTTTGCTGAATTCTTCCGTACATTTCGTCTTCTTTTCCTTCAGCAAACATCAAATCATCATCTGTCAGAGTTGCAAATTTTTGCTTCAGTTTTCCTTTTAACTCATTCCAATTTCCTTTTATTTCTGTAATATTCATGACCTTAAGTTTTAAAGATTAATAGTATTGTAAAGTTGCCAATTAATGGTTGGTTTTCTGTTACATCCATTTAAAGAAGAGTTGTATAATTCACATTTTGAGCTTTTTAAGCCTGATAGCGGCGCAAAACCCAGGCCATTTTTTCGTGTTCCTGAAGCAATCCGGTCACAAAATCGGCCGAACCTGCATCGTTATTCTCCTCTTCAAAAACCGGAATATAGTCCCGAAACTCCGTCACCAGCTGCTCGTGGTTTTCTAAAAGTTCTTTTAACATTTGTTTCTGTGAAGGGTATTCTTTTGGAGACTCTTTTAGCGTTGAATTCTCGATAAACTCTTTCATTGTTCCAATTGTTTTGTCTCCTAGCTGACTGATGCGTTCTGCAACTTCATCAATATGGGCTTCGAGAATGCGGTACTGCTCTTCAAATAATTGGTGTAATTCCATAAAACTATTTCCCGAAATATTCCAGTGAAATTTTCTGGTTTTCACATAAAGGGTCATTTCATTCGATAAAATCGTGGCTAATAGCGCAGTACTCTTTTTTAAATTTTTTGGTGTTATTCCAATATGCGGGATCATAATTGTCTGATTAAAGGTTGTTTACCAAAAATAGAAAATGAGCCTTCTGATCTTCTTACATAATTTGTTAAAGAAGTTACAGGAATTCAATGTTTACTTAACCTGTTTGTGATTCAAATAGTGTAGTTTTGCCGCCGAATTTACCCAAACAAAAACAAATTTTAATGAAAAAAACTTTACTCAGTTTATTACTTATTGCAATTACTTTTTCGGCCAGATCTCAGTCTTATCTGGGATACACGCACGATAATTATGCAGGTGTTCAAAGTGTTCTTTTTAATCCGGCTTCTATCGCTGATTCCCGTTTTAAAACCGATATTAACCTGTTTTCGATCAGTGGATCGGTATCGAATGATCTTTACGGTGTTCGTCTTTTTGATGTGTACAAAAAAGGATATGATTTTGACCGTCAGTCGATCATGACACCGGCTAACGCCAACAATGGTTTGGTTAATTTTGATATCATGGGGCCTTCTTTCATGTTTAATATTGCTCCAAAACATACGATTGCTGTTTTTACAAGAGCCAGATCTGTTACTAATGCCTATAATGTTAATGGTAGCCTTGTAAATGAAGTGAAAGATGGTTTAGATCATGCCAGTAATTTTAATTTTAACTTAGGCAATCCAAACGCAGTTTCTAATTCATGGGGAGAAGTTGGTCTTTCTTATGCTGCAGTTTTATGGCAAAATAATCAGCATTTCTTAAAAGGAGGTTTAACTGCAAAGTACCTTCAGGGAGGTGTAAACGGTTATGCTCAGGGCAGAGGAGTAAAAGTGGCGTTTGTAGAAAACAAAGCTAACCCAAGAGCCAGCACTCTTCTTTCTGAAGGAGAAGTAACGATAGGAGCGAGCCAGGATTTTGAGGCTAATGAAGATTATAAATTTGATGCAAATTCAAATGGTTTCGGTTTTGATTTTGGACTTGTTTACGAATGGAGACCGGAGTACGAAAAATACGATCTAAACAAGGCCAAAAGAGCCGACAATAACTTTCGTGATTTAAACAAATACAAAGTACGTTTTGGTCTTTCGGTTACTGATATTGGTTCGATTAACTACAGAAATTCAAAATTAGATACCTATAATGTTACCGGAGTTGTAACAGAGAAAATGATAAATGATGCTGATAATCTGTATGATTTCCTAAACGAGCATTATACAAAGGTTTCGACTTCTAAGGGAGTTAAAACAAACTTACCAACGGCTATTCATGCCGATGTAGATTGGAACATGTACAGAAAATTCTACCTGAATTTAAATGGTGACATCAGCATGGTGAGCGATTCTAAATTAAACGGAAGCAGTATTGCCAATCGTGTAAGCCTAACGCCTCGTTATGAAAGTAGATGGTTTAGTTTTTATGTACCAATGACCTGGATGGAATATAGCGGAATGCAGGTAGGATCAGGGATTCGCTTAGGTGCTTTCTTTGTTGGTTCAGGTTCTGTTATTACCAATTTGGTTTCAAAAGAATCAAAAGCGGCTGATTTTCACCTTGGTGTAAAATTACCGGTTTACGAGAAGAAATTCAAAGATACAGATGAAGACGGTGTAATCGATAAAGAAGATGCTTGTAGAAAAGTAGCTGGTCCGGAAGAAAATAAAGGTTGTCCTTGGCCAGACACAGATGGGGATAAAGTTTTTGATAAAGATGATGTTTGTCCGAATGTTGCGGGTCCTGTTGAAAACAAAGGATGTCCGTGGCCGGATACAGACGGGGATACTTTATTAGACAATGTAGATGCTTGTCCTGCGGTTGCCGGTCCGGTAGAAAATAAAGGATGTCCATGGCCTGATACAGACAAAGACGGAATTTTAGACAAAGATGACGCTTGTCCGGAAGCTGCTGGTCCGTTAGAAAATAAAGGATGTCCAATTTTAGATGCTGACAAAGATGGAGTTTTAGACAAGGATGATGCTTGCCCATTAGTATATGGTCCTGCAGAAAACAACGGTTGTCCTAAAGTTACCAAAGAAACATTGGCACAGTTGAAAGTGGAAGCGAAATCTATTTTCTTTACAACCGGAAAAGCAACTTTAAGTGATGCCAGAAAAGGAGAAACTTCAGGCAGATTAGATGCGATCAAAGAAATCCTGAAAAACTATCCAAATGCTAAGTTTGCGATTAACGGACACACTGATAACGTAGGGAATCCTAAAACAAATAAGAAATTATCTGAAGCAAGAGCAAAAGTAGTAATGGAGGCTCTGATTGCAAAAGGAGTAAATCCGACGAACTTAAGTTCACAAGGATTTGGATCTGCAAAACCGGTTCAATCCAACAAAACAGCTAAAGGAAGAGCAGAGAACAGAAGAACAGAAATTGTTTATTTAGGCAATTTGTAAGCTGAAATTGAATATAAAACCAAAAAGCCATTCGTAATTGAATGGCTTTTTTTATTTTTGTATACTTCTAAAATGGAAGTATTTCTACTGCATTAGAAGAACTAAAAAATCAAGAATGACAACACAACAACTACACGAACAAATTCTATTAAAAAAATCATTTTTATGCGTTGGACTGGATCCCGATCTGACCAAAATTCCACCTCATTTATTAGAAACCGAAGATCCTATTTTTGAATTCAATAAAGCAATAATTGATGCCACTCATGATTTGGCTGTGGGATACAAACCCAACACTGCTTTTTTTGAAGCTTATGGATTAAAAGGATGGCTTTCGCTTCAGAAAACCATTGAATACATCAACGAGAATTTTCCGGAAATGTTTACCATTGCCGATGCAAAACGCGGTGACATAGGAAATACGTCAAGCATGTATGCCAAAGCTTTTTTTGAAGATTTGAATTTTGACAGTGTAACCGTTGCTCCTTATATGGGGAAAGATTCGGTAGAGCCGTTTTTGGCTTTTGAAAATAAACACACCATTATGCTGGCGCTGACTTCAAACGAAGGTGCTTTTGATTTTCAGACGTTAAACGTAAACGGAAAAGAATTATACAAACAAGTTTTAGAAACTTCCAAGACCTGGAAAAACAGCCACAATCTGATGTACGTAGTAGGCGCTACAAAAGCGGAGTATTTTACTGAAGTCAGAAAAATTGTTCCGGATAACTTTTTGCTAGTTCCTGGAATTGGCGCTCAGGGTGGAAGCTTGTCTGAAGTTTGCAAATACGGAATGAACGATCAGGTTGGTTTATTGGTCAATTCAGCCAGAGCGATTATCTACGCCTCAAAAGGAACTGACTTTGCAGAAAAAGCAAGGGAAGAAGCGCTGAAAGTTCAAAAAGAAATGGAAGAGATTATTACCTCAAAGTTTCAAGTTTAAAGTTTCAAGTTATTTTACTTTGAAAATTTAACCGCGAAGTTCGCAAAGGATTACGCTATGAACGCAAAGTTATTTTTTGCGAACCCTGCGGAAAATCTTTGCGAACTTTGCGGTTAAAGAACCTGAAACTTGAAACTTCAAACCTGAAACAAAAAAAGCATGAAACAAATAGTAGACCAGATCGGGACTTTACATACTTTCGAAACCGCCCCAAAACGAATTATCTCGTTGGTTCCTTCTCAGACGGAATTGCTTTACGATTTAGGTTTAGAAGAGAAAATCATCGGAATCACCAAGTTTTGTGTGCATCCCTATCATTTTAAATCGACTAAAAAAATGGTGGGAGGAACCAAGAAGATTCATTTTGAAAAGATAAAACTATTGCAGCCCGATGTTATCATTTGCAATAAAGAAGAAAACACTCCTGAAATTGTAGCACAGTTAAGCACAATTTGCCCGGTTTGGGTAACCAATATTGTTTCTATTGAAGATAATTTCCAAATGATTTCGGATTTTGGCCAGCTCTTCAACTGCAGAACCGAAGCTCAAAAATGGAATAATAAGTTAACCTTCGCTTTAGACGATTTTAAAAAATACATTCAGGACATTCCGGAGAAAAAAGCAGCTTACTTTATTTGGAAAAATCCCTATATGGTAGCAGGAAACGATACCTATATTAATGAGTTATTGAAGCTGAATCATTTTCACAATATTTATGGTGACAAAGGCCGTTATCCTGAAATTGAACTCAAAAAAATGCGTCTGGAAGGCGATCCTGATTTGGTTTTCCTTTCGTCAGAGCCTTATCCGTTTAAAGAAGAAGATGCCTTTGAGATCGGACGTTTTACACATCACGCCAAAACTATTTTCGTCGATGGCGAAATGTTCTCCTGGCACGGAAGCCGATTGCTAAAGGCTCTTTCTTATTTTAAAATACTACAGGAAAGGTTGAAGAATTAAATTTCAAAAATCAAATTCCAAATTCCAAGCTTACTATAAATTGGAATTTAGCTGAAAAATAAATCCCAAAATTAAAATTCCAAATTCCAGACTTGCTATAAATTTGGAATTTGGAATTTTTTTATTGGAATTTCGCAAAAAAAAAATAGACCCCAAATACCAGTTCAGCATAAATTGGAATTTGGAATTTTTTTATTGGAATTTAACCAAAAAGTATTGGAATTTCATCAAAAAAAAATGCCGGCATCTCGAAGACGCCGGCATCATTTAACTAACCAAAACCAAAATAATAAATAACCAGTTTATTACACTACAAAGATCCAACTTATATGGATGTTTTGCTGTTAAGGTTTTGTTATTACTTTGTTGAACATAAGTTAAGATTTTTTGATTCGCTGTTTTGAGCTTTCTGTAGTGTTAAATAATTTTTGACTATTAAAATATAAAAACAATCAATTTTGTTTATTAATATCGCAAAGATAAGTTTGTATATTTGATAAAGTGTTAAATATCAATGCGGTGTGGTTTCTTAAAAAAATTAGCATTTGGTAGGCGACCATTAATTTTAATCAAAAAAAACAGAAAAAAATGAGTGATTCAAACGAAAGTAAATGTCCTTTTCACAATGGGCAAATGAAAGAAACTGCTGGTACAGGAACTTCTAACAAAGATTGGTGGCCAAATCGGTTAAATTTAAACATACTACGTCAGCATTCTAATTTGTCAGATCCGATGGAAAAAGGTTTTAATTATGCTGAAGCATTTAAAACCTTAGATTTGAATGCTGTCAAAAAGGACCTTTTTGATTTGATGAAAGATTCGCAGGATTGGTGGCCGGCAGATTATGGTCATTACGGGCCTTTATTTATTCGTATGGCCTGGCACAGTGCGGGAACTTACCGTATATCTGATGGTCGTGGAGGCGCGAGTTCAGGAAACCAGCGTTTTGCACCTTTAAACAGTTGGCCGGATAATGGTAATCTGGATAAAGCACGTTTTTTACTTTGGCCAATTAAACAAAAATATGGAAATAAAATTTCCTGGGCCGATTTGATGATCCTAACTGGTAACTGTGCTTTGGAATCTATGGGATTTAAAACTTTTGGTTTTGCAGGTGGAAGAGAAGATGTTTGGGAACCGGAACAAGATGTGAACTGGGGTTCCGAAATAGAATGGTTAGCTACCAGTGATAAACCTTATAGCAGGTATACTGGTGATCGAAATTTAGAGAACCCTCTTGCAGCCGTACAGATGGGATTAATATATGTAAACCCGGAAGGTCCGGACGGTAATCCAGATCCGCTAGGTTCGGCCAGAGATATTAGAGAGACCTTTGCAAGAATGGCAATGGATGATGCAGAAACTGTTGCCTTGGTGGCGGGTGGTCATACTTTCGGAAAAGCCCATGGAGCCGGCGATGCTGCCTTAGTAGGAGCGGAACCCGAAGGTGCAAGTATTGAACAAATGGGATTTGGCTGGAAAAGCAGTTTTGGTACTGGAGTAGGGGAAGATGCTATCACAAGCGGAATCGAAGGAGCATGGAAACCAAATCCGACGACCTGGGATAATGGTTATTTTGAAACCTTATTTAAATACGACTGGAAATTGACTAAAAGTCCTGCGGGAGCACATCAGTGGACACCAACAGATGAAAGCGCCGCTACAACTGTAGAAGATGCTCACAATCCGGCCAAGCGACACGCTCCGATGATGACAACAGCCGATCTGGCCTTGAAACTGGATCCGATTTACGAACCAATTTCAAGAGATTTTTTCCAGAATTTCGACAAATTTGCAGATGCTTTTGCAAGAGCATGGTACAAATTAACGCACAGAGATATGGGGCCGATTTCACGTTATTTAGGACCTGAAGTTCCGAGCGAAATATTGATTTGGCAAGACCCGATTCCTGCGGCTAAAGGAGAGTTGACTTATAATGATATTGCTGCTTTAAAAGATAAAATTCTTTCCAGTGGTTTGTCGGTTTCACAATTAGTAAATACGGCCTGGGCATCGGCATCTACATTCCGTGGTTCAGATAAGCGTGGGGGAGCTAATGGCGCCCGTATTCGTTTCGAACCACAAATCAGTTGGGAAGTTAATGCAGGAGGACAGGTGAAAAAGGTATTGGCAGTTTTAGAAACCATACAAAATGATTTTGCTAATTCGGGAAAATCAGTGTCTATCGCAGATTTAATTGTTTTAGGAGGATCTGCTGCAATTGAAAAAGCAGCATCAAATGCTGGTTTATCGGTAGACGTTCCATTCGCACAGGGAAGAGGCGACGCTCTTTTAGAACAAACAGATGTACATTCGTTTGACGCGTTGGAGCCAAAAGCTGATGGATTTAGAAACTATAAAAGTGCCACAACATCTGCCATTACCGAAGAACTTTTAGTAGACAGAGCACAATTGTTAACGTTGTCAGTACCAGAAATGACGGTATTGATTGGAGGATTGAGAGTATTGAATGCCAATTATGACGGTTCAAAACATGGTGTACTCACAACAAAAGCCGAAACATTGAGTAATGATTTCTTTGTGAACTTGTTGGATTTGAGAACAACCTGGAAGGCCAGCGATGAAATCGGAGAAGTTTTTGAAGGACGCAACCGCGCTACGGGAGAAGTAAAATGGACAGCAACCCGTGCAGATCTTATATTTGGTTCCAATTCTGAACTTCGTGCCTTAGCGGAAGTTTATGCAGGTAATGATGCCAAAGAAAAATTTGTAAAAGATTTTGTCTCAGCATGGACCAAAGTAATGAATCTTGACCGATTTGATTTACGTTAATAAAAAGGTTCAGAGGCTCAGAGGTTCAAAGGAATAAAGTTTTTCCTCTAAATAAACAAACCCGACAGGTTTTAAAAACCTGTCGGGTTTACTTTTTAAAAATATACGTTCCAAACTCAGAACCTTTGAACCTTTGCTTCTTTGCCCCTCTGTTCCTAAGAAAAAACAATCGTTTTATTGCTGTAAACCATCGTTTTACGTTCGGCATGTAGTTTTATCGCTCTGGCTAAAACGATACGCTCTAAATCGCGTCCTTTCATGATAAAATCTTCAACGGAGTGAATGTGTGAAACTCTCGAAATATCCTGTTCGATGATTGGCCCTTCATCCAGTTCTGCTGTTACGTAATGACTGGTGGCTCCAATAATTTTAACACCGCGTTTAAAAGCCGAATGATAGGGTTTTGCACCCGGAAAGGCCGGTAAAAACGAATGATGAATATTAATGATCTTATTTTCGTAAAGTGAAATCAGTTTAGGCGTGATGATTTGCATATAACGCGCCAAAACAATAAAATTGATCTGATATCTTTTTAAAAGTTCAATTTGTTTTGCTTCCCCTTCTTCCTTAATGTCTTTTGTAAAAGGCACGCAGTGAAACGGAATATCAAATCGCTCTGCAATCGCTCGTAAATCGTTATGATTACTAATGATCAGAGGAATTTCTACATTTAATTCACCTGCGCTGTAGCGTCCAAGGATATCAAACAAACAATGATCGTATTTGGAAACAAAAAGCGCCATTTTAGGCTTTTGTTCCTGTTTGTACAAATCCCAGGACATATTAAAATCGGCCGCAATCGTTCTGCTAAAATCTTCTTTTATCGATTCGGGACTCACCTGATTGTTGGTAAGTTCACATTCTAATCGCATAAAAAACACATTTTGTTCTACATCAACATGCTGATCGATATAGATAATATTTCCTTCTACTTTAGCAATAAAAGTAGTCACTGCGGCAATGATTCCTTTTTGATCTTTACAGTGAATTAAAATGGTAATTTTTTGCATTTTGGCTCTTGGTTAATCGGTTAATTGTATTTGTTGAACCGTAAATTCGATTAAACAAATAAACAGTTTAATAATAAAAATTATTTTTTATCCTGCATGGCAAATACCTTTTTCAATAAAGGAGATGTTCTCGCATTGATATTGGTACGGATGTCTTTTTCTTCCACCGCAATCATTTTAAAAACACCTGCTAAAGCCTGATTTGTTGTATAATCCGTTAAATCAGGATTTACTTTTCGTACTAAAGGGATAGTATTGTATTTCTTGATGATGTTGGTCCAGACCACATCGGCACCTACTTTTTCAAAAGAGGTTTTGATTACCGGATTAAATTTTCCGTATAAAGCGGTCGTGGTACTGTTTTGTAAATAACTGGTTGCCGCATTTTCATTGCCAAGCAAAATGTTTTTAGCATCGGTAAAGGACATGTTTTTAACGGCGGAAACAAATATTGGAGTTGCTTCTTTAACGGCATCTTCGGCAGCACGGTTGAGTACTTTGATTCCTTCATCGGCAAGAGAGGACAATCCGATTTTTCGTAAGGTAGCGTCAACCCTTTGTAATTCTTCCGGCATTAAGATTTTTACAGCTTCATTTTTATAAAAACCATCCTCAGCGGTTAATTTGCTTACTTGCTTCGTAATTCCTTTGTTCAGGGCTTCTTTTAATCCCGAAGCGATATCAACACCACTGTTGCCTTTAATTTTTGACGACAGTTGAGATAATTGGTCTAAGGTTTTTTGTACCTGAGCATAAGAACTAAAAGAAAAGGTAAGGGCAAGTGATAGAATTAAAATCTTTTTCATTAAATGAGTTTTATAAGTTTCAAAAATACTACTTATTCAAAAATAAAGCCACAATTTTATTTCAGGAGGGTAAACAATTTGTTGCATCCTTAACATTGGGTTTTTGGAGGTTCTAAGATGCTGAGGTTCTGAGGGACTAAGCTTTTATTGTTTTCAGAACTTTATTACCTCAGTATCTTAGAACCTTAGTACCTTTTTAAGACAGAGGAATAAATCGTATAAATGTAAAAGAGGTTCAATTTTAGCAATTGAACCTCTTTTTATTTTTTGTACCGTGTAGTATTAAATGTATTTTTATTTTTGAATTACAAATTTACCGTCTTTCTCACAGTAAACATCATTCGAGCTCGATTCGTATTTTTTGAAACATGAATCTCCAGTTTTTTCTACTAAAATAAAGCTATTGTTGTACGAAATGAATTTTAACTCAAGGCCTTTATCAGTGGTGATCGTTGTTTTATCATTAACGACAACAAAATCAACTTCTCCATTATCTTTGTACGCCCAAACCTTTGCTTCCGTTGGATCATTAGATTGCATAATGCCACCCTCTGCGTGATTGGTAAAACGATCGGTTTTTAATTTTCCTGTCAGCTTTTTGTCATTTTGAGACACACTTCCGTTGATGTAGATAAAGTAAGCAGAATCAAATGTTGGATTTTCCACTTTGGTCGTTAAGTTTTTCTGGTTAACGGTCATTAAACTTGTGATATTTGCTTTAGCATCGTCTGGCCATAAACTCATCATACCGGCACCTTGTTTCGCTGTTTCAAGATATTCTAAAGACTTATCAAAATTTAGCAGAAACATTTGTGTCAAAGCTAAGTTCAGGTAAATTACTTTGTTGTAATCTTTCGGCTTTAATTTTTTGTATTCTTTACCAACATAACTCAAGTAGAATTTTTCTAATTCAGTAAGGTACGATTGGTCTAAAGAATTGGCTGCAATTTTGTTTAAAAACTCATCTGTTTTAGTATTAAACTCAACAAGTTCAGGAAACTCCTCCGCTTTCTCAAACAAACCGTAGTTTAAAGCAAATTCTTTTTCAGTTGCAAGAATGTTATTGTCAGTAAGGTATTTGTATCCAATGTTATTCAAATCACTGGCTAAACTTTGATTTGGTTTTCCGTTTACATAAGTACCAGAATACATTTTAGCATTTGTACCTTTTTCATATAAGATTTCATTGTTTTTTCCTAAAACTAAATATTTGAAATCCCCATCTAAAAGGTAAGTACCATTATCAGCTCTTTTGTAAGTAGCGCCTTTGTATCCCATTAAAACGCGAACGTCGGGATTTGTAGTATCTTTTTTAGTGTAATCTTCAATTGTATTTTTAACAACATTGTGCTCATAAGTTTTTGAATTCTTCTTAGCATAAGTCGCATTCCAGGTGTCATCTCCCTGGATGATAATGTTGTAGGTTTTAATGTTTTTGAAAGTATCCGATTTTGGGATGGTAATTTTAACTTTTTTCTTGTTGGTGTCTGCTTTCTGAGCATAAGAAGTACCGCTGATTAGGGCTAGCAGTAAGAACAATGTAATTTTTCTCATAGGTTAATTTTTGCCCAAATATAGGAATATGGACGGGAAGCAAACTACTAAAAAGAATGTTTTTAAAGAGAAAAAAACCTTGCGGAATAAACGGTATTCCATCAGCTATTTACGCAGATGAATCTTAGAATTAGTATTGAATTTGGTTGGTTTGGAGTGAAATTTTATTTCTTTAGTAAATCAATTTGTTCTTTAGTGTCTTCAACATAAAGACTCATTTCTTCGTATTTCCATGTTCCGTTTTTAGTTCCCACTACAAATAAGGTTCCTCTGCTTTTAGAACCTCTTATCGGAATCTGTAAGTCGCAATGCTCTATGCCGTTGCTCGAATTAACACTGCCTGAGGCAATTCCGTTATCTTCAATTGGACTACCCAATTTCTCCAGCACTATGGTATTATGCTGTGCTTCGTTCATGGCCGCTTTATAAGAATCGGATTCTTTGAGCATGGAAGTTAATCCAAAGAAAAGTCCGGCTATAAACAAACCAAACAGCACCAGAAGGCTCAAACATCCTGTTGGTACAAACCATTTCCAATTTCTGTCCCACCAGCTTTTTCTAACTTCAGTATAATCGTCTTCCATAAAAAGGGTAATTTTAGATTTGAGTTTGAAGGATTAAAGATACTATTAATCTTCCAAACTCTTAATTCAAATCTAAAATTACCCATTAAAAATTACAGCTTCAATTAAAAATCTTTTGATGAAGCGAACTAACTAATTCGCTAGACTTTAGTTAGATACTACTCCCGTCTGAGGAGAAACCGTTTTGTTTAATTCAGTATCTCGCTCATAAACATCCTGGAAGAAACCAATTTCTCCATTTTCATTGACCAGCGAAGTAAAATAAGTAATATAAATAGGTACTTTTTTAGTTAGTTTAAAACTGTTTTCTGTTTTACCCGCCATCGCTTTATCAATTTTATCGGGAGTCCATTCAGGATAATCTTTAAGCATGGCAGCAGCTAATTCTCTTGCCATTTTTACGTTTATACAACCATGGCTGAACGTTCTTTTTTCAAAATCAAATAAAGTTTTAGATGGGGTATCATGCATATAGATGTCATCAGGGTTCGGAAACATAAATTTTACCAATCCTAAAGAATTATCCGGTCCTGGTTTTTGTCGTACCTGACCATTTACGATTTCCATATTCTTTTTGGCCAGATAATTTTTATCCTCAGCGATTTTACTTTTCAACTCATTGTTTACAATACTTTGCGGAACGGTCCAGTAAGGGCTAAAAACGATTCTCTCAATTTCGCCATTAAAAATGGTTGTTTTAGTTAATGGTGCTCCAACAAAGACACTGGAAGTTAGTTGCACCTTCCCATTTTTTACATAAATCAATTCATACGAAGGAACGTTGACTAAAACATACTCATCGCAACCGGCCATTTGATCCGAAATAGTACGACATCTCTCCATGTTAAGTTTTAGGGTCTCCATTTTATCGGCAAGAGGAACATTCATTTCTTTAATATGTTCTTCTGATAAAATATAGTTAGGTTTGAAACCGTTACGAACTTTATATTTCATTACAGCATCCATTAATTCACGGTCGTAAACGTTACTTTTAGAATCATTTTTTAAATCTCCCAATAAGTATAAACGGGTTCTGACTTGGGCGATAGTATTTGAAACAGCATCCGGACGTAAATCTTTATAAGGTGTTTCTTCCGGAACAATAGGTTTCCATTTATTAGAACGGTCTAGTTTTTTATATTTTTTCAGAACGTCCTGTAATTTATAATATTGATCATAGGTTACTTTAACATTTTCAGTGGTCGAAGTAGTAGTTTCTTCGATTGTACTATAATTTAAAAAATCTTTCAGCATAGCATCATACGACATTTTTTTCCCGGCATCTGCATTATTTTTTTTGGCGTAAGCAATATATAAAGTGCTCAAAAGCATATCTGCATCTATTTTAGACAGTTTTGTTGTTGAAGAAGAAGAAAAAAGAGCATCGATTTCTTTTTGATAAGGAACAACCAAATCATTCGTTTTTTTGGCTTTTTGATATAATGCAGAACCAAACTCATTGATGGCATCTTCATCAAACCAAATAGTTCCCGGAGTTCTGTTTTTGTATAATGACATGACGTTAGACTTATATTTTTTCAAATCAGAATATCTTTTAAAGAAGTCATTTGAAATTTCGTTTACATTATCAGAACCTGAATTCTTGTAAACGGGTGCGATAGTTGAAGTTTTTTTATAAGAAACGTTCTTATGATCAGTTTTGGCAAAAGAAGACATAAAAAAACTTAGGACTATAATTAGGCTGAGTGGATATAATGTTTTCATTTTTTTAATTTTTACATTGTTACTTTTGTAGGTAGTTTTAAGTAAAAATTTGGGGTTTTTCTATACTACTAAATTAGTTTACAATACTGGTTTTTAAGTTGTTGTATTTTGTTTAAATATTTCAAGATTGCCATGTTGTTAACATTTTTATAAGACTTATATAGGATAAATCAACTTAGTATTCAAATTGTTACCCCTCTGAATTAAAAAAGATTCTTTTTTTTGTTAACAAAAAGATATTAGCATGATCAAATGTTGTAATATTTTGTAAATTGCTCCCTTAAAATTATCATATTCATAAAATGGAACAACAAATACCATATATTCCTAAAAATAAAGTAAGAATTGTAACCGCAGCGTCACTTTTTGACGGACATGATGCAGCGATAAACATCATGCGCCGTATTATTCAGTCCACTGGAGTTGAGGTTATTCACCTGGGGCACGACCGTAGTGTTGAAGAAGTGGTGAATACTGCTATTCAGGAAGATGCAAATGCGATTGCGATGACATCCTACCAGGGAGGGCATAATGAGTATTTTAAATATATGTATGACTTGCTAAAAGAAAAAGGAGCAGGACATATCAAAATTTTTGGAGGCGGAGGCGGAGTAATTCTGCCTAGCGAGATTTCAGAATTACACGAATATGGTATCACGAGAATTTACTCTCCGGATGATGGCCGTTCTTTAGGTTTGCAGGGAATGATTAATGATTTGGTGCAACGTGCCGATTATCCAATTGGAGATCAGTTAAACGGAGAAATTGATCATATCGAAAACAAAATTCCAACAGCAATTGCACGTTTGATTTCGGCAGCAGAGAATTTCCCTGAAATCGCAAAACCTGTTTTTGATCAGATTCACGAAAGCAATACCAATTCTATAATTCCGGTTCTTGGAATTACCGGAACAGGTGGAGCCGGAAAATCGTCTTTGGTAGATGAACTCGTTCGTCGTTTTTTAATTGATTTCCCTGAAAAAACAATCGGATTGATTTCTGTCGATCCGTCAAAAAGAAAAACTGGAGGAGCATTATTAGGAGACAGAATCCGTATGAATGCCATTAACAATCCTCGTGTATATATGCGCTCGCTGGCGACACGTCAGTCGAACTTGGCCTTATCTAAATATGTTGCCGAGGCCATTCAGGTTTTAAAAGCAGCAAAATACGATTTGATTATTCTTGAAACTTCAGGAATCGGACAATCAGATACCGAGATTATGGATCACTCTGATGTATCTTTATATGTAATGACACCGGAGTTTGGAGCAGCAACACAATTGGAGAAAATCGACATGCTTGATTTTGCCGATTTGGTGGCTTTGAATAAGTTTGACAAAAGAGGTGCTCTTGACGCGATTCGTGACGTTAAAAAGCAATACCAGCGCAATCATAATTTATGGGATAAAAATCCGGATGAAATGCCGGTTTTTGGAACCATTGCTTCTCAGTTTAACGATCCGGGAATGAACACGCTTTATAAAGCGATCATGGACAAGATTGTAGAGAAAACGCAATCGGAGCTGAAATCTACTTTTCAGATTACAAAGGAAATGAGTGAGAAAATCTTCGTGATCCCGCCACACAGAACCCGTTACTTGTCAGAAATTGCAGAGAACAACCGATCTTATGACGAAAGCGCGCTTTCGCAGCAAAAAGTAGCACAGAAATTATACGGAATCTTTAAAACCATAGAATCGGTTTCAGGGAAAGTTCCGCAAATTAATAAAGCCGGAATCGATGATTCTACTGTTTTACCAAGCGTTACGGAAGCACATGACGAAAACAGAATCTTTTTAAACCTATTACTCAATCAGTTTGATAAGGTAAAAATGGATTTAGATCCATACAACTGGGAAATTATTCTGAATTGGGACGAAAAAGTAGCCAAATATAAAAATCCGGTTTACAGCTTTAAGGTGCGTGATAAAGAAATTAAAATCGCGACCCATTCTGAAAGTTTATCGCATTTGCAAATTCCAAAAATTGCTTTGCCGAAGTATGAAGCCTGGGGTGATGTTTTGCGTTGGAATTTACAGGAAAATGTTCCTGGTGAATTTCCGTTTGCTTCGGGCTTGTATCCGTTTAAACGTGAGGGAGAAGATCCATCAAGAATGTTTGCAGGTGAGGGTGGACCGGAAAGAACCAACAAACGTTTTCATTATGTGAGTGCAGGATTGCCGGCAAAACGACTTTCGACCGCTTTTGATAGTGTGACTTTATACGGAAACGATCCGGATATTCGTCCTGATATTTACGGAAAAATCGGTAATGCCGGAGTTTCGATTTGTTGTTTGGACGATGCTAAAAAACTATATTCTGGTTTCGATTTGGTTCACGCTTTAACCTCGGTAAGTATGACCATCAACGGACCAGCACCAATGTTGTTAGGCTTTTTTATGAACGCGGCGATCGATCAGCAATGCGAATATTACATCAAAGCCAATGATTTAGAAAAAGAAGTTGAAGCTAAAATCAACAAAATATACAAGGAAAAAGGAACTGAACGCCCGAAATACCAAGGCGATTTACCGGAAGGTAACAACGGTTTGGGATTAATGCTTTTGGGGGTTACCGGAGATCAGGTTTTACCTTTAGACGTTTATAATGATATTAAAACCAAAACCTTATCACAGGTTCGTGGAACGGTTCAGGCTGATATTTTAAAAGAAGATCAGGCACAAAACACCTGTATTTTCTCTACCGAATTTGCTTTGCGATTGATGGGTGACGTGCAGGAATATTTTATTACCAAAAACGTTCGTAACTTTTATTCTGTTTCGATTTCAGGATATCATATCGCCGAGGCAGGAGCGAACCCAATTACACAGTTGGCTTTTACGCTTTCGAATGGTTTCACTTACGTGGAATATTACTTAAGCCGTGGCATGAGCATCAACGATTTTGGACCAAACTTATCGTTCTTCTTCTCAAACGGAGTAGACCCGGAATATTCGGTAATTGGTCGTGTAGCACGTAAGATTTGGGCAAAAGCCATGAAAAACAAATACGGAGCCAACGAAAGAGCACAAATGCTAAAATATCACATTCAAACTTCCGGGCGTTCGTTACACGCACAGGAAATTGATTTTAATGATATACGAACTACTTTACAAGCTTTGTATGCGATTTACGACAACTGTAACTCGCTACACACCAATGCTTACGACGAAGCGATTACCACGCCAACCGAAGAATCAGTGCGTCGAGCAATGGCAATTCAGTTGATTATCAATAAAGAATTAGGTCTTGCGAAAAACGAAAACCCAATTCAGGGATCGTTTATCATCGAAGAATTAACCGATTTGGTAGAAGCTGCCGTTTTACAGGAATTCGACCGTATCACAGAACGTGGCGGAGTATTAGGTGCCATGGAAACCATGTACCAGCGTTCTAAAATTCAGGAAGAAAGTTTGTATTATGAAACCCTAAAACACAACGGAGACTTCCCGATTGTGGGGGTAAACACTTTCTTAAGCTCAAAAGGCTCTCCAACGGTAATTCCGGCAGAAGTAATTCGAGCCACTGAAGAAGAAAAACAATATCAAATTACGATGCTCGATAACTTACACCAGTTTCACGAAGCAAAAGTAAACGAGCACTTGCGTCAACTACAGGAAGCCGCCATTAAAAACGAAAATTTATTCGACCATTTAATGGAAGCCACAAAAGTTTGTTCGTTGGGTCAGATTACTTCAGCCTTGTTTGAAGTAGGCGGGCAGTATAGAAGGAATATGTAAGCTTTTTAATTTTATTTTATGGAAAACCTCTCAGAAATGGGAGGTTTTTTTGTTTTATGAAAATTGAAATACTCAGGTTTATAGAAGAGGATTTATGTAAACGCTCTACAAATGCTTCCCACTTGTGAACACAAAGAATAAAACCCCGTGCAGTTTGTCATTTCGACCGAAGGGAGAAATCACACCGTATTTCCGCAAAGAAAGTCGCCAATCTTTGCACAGTTTCGAATGTGATTTCTCCTTCGTCGAAATGACAGCATTGTGGTTGTTCTTCTCGTTGCTGGTGAGTATTTCCACATGAATCCAAAGCAATGCACGAACGAGTCTCTCACACGAACTTATGCTAATAAATTTTTAGCTTCTTCTATACTAGGCTCTCGGGCTAATTTCAGTACACTAGCCATTACCTCTAACCAATGTCCTTTATTATGAGTGTTATGAAATGAAGCTCCATAAAATGAAGCAGTTGGTGGATAAGAAACAATATTTTTCTCTTTTGCGATTTTAGAAAATATTTTTGCTAATTTTTCTTTGTTAATAATTGTTGTGTCAAACCTTTCTGGTAAAATGCTACAAGTACAAAATAATGTTAAACATAAATTCGATAACTCTCTGTAAGTTGCATTATTTGCTATAGACTGATTTAAATAATTAAAAAGTTCTTTGGTATCATGATTCATAGCTTTTGTATTTAATTTATCGCGCTGGCACAAGAAGGGAAATATGTTTTTTTCTTTTCTCGTATTTTTATTAAAAAGTGGTTTGGTTGAACTGTCAAATCTCTTTTTGTATACATGATTTTTATATTTTTTACTAATGATATTTGTAATAATAATCATTATATATTTGCGACTTTTTTAACAATATTACGCATTAAATTATCAACCATTGCCTTTAATGAAAACAAAACTACTCTTCTTTATCTTCGTTTTTAATTTTACTAATCTTAGCGCTCAACAAAAAATTTATGATTTTTATGGAAATCCTGATTACTTTATAAAATTTAATGATCATATTCTCTTTGAAGGATATGATGAGGAGTTTGGTCGAGAAGTATGGAAATCGGATGGAACTTCCAATAATACAAAAATGATAGCAGATATTTACCCTGGAAAAAAAGGATCTTATCCCCTATTGTCGGAAGATTATTCTGTAACCTTCAAAGATGACTTGTATTTTATAGCAGGCACTGAAAATTTTTCTGACATATGGAAAACTGACGGAACGACAAATGGTACCATAAAATTGACAAATTTTCTAAAGGAAAGAGTTCTGAGGATATTTCCTGTGGGAGACTATGTTTTTTTTTTAATTAGGATAGGTAACGATCATTTGCAAGTTTGGAGAACAGATGGATCTATAGGTGGGGCTGTAATGATTAAAGATATTCAGAATTACTTTTTTGACCCAAGTTTTGTAGGCGAGTTGAATGGGAATTTTATATTCACGATTTCAGCTACAGGATTAAGCAGCAGTAGAATCTGGAGAAGTGATGGAACTACAGAAGGAACTTATCCTATTAGTCCATTATTAAGCGGAAATGGTTCGGGATACTCAGGTACAAATGCATTATCTCAGTATATAAAATTTAACAACAAGTTGTATTTTATTACGAGACATTTTCTCTATGAAACAGATGGAACGCTTGAAAACACAAAAAATATTGGAAGTGTGTGGAATGCACAAAGTGATTTAGTGAATTATAGTTCTGCGATAGAGGTAAATAATAATTTGTATTTCATATTTTTTTCTGCGAATAAGCATAAGCTGTCAATATGGAAATTTGATCCAGCAAATAGAACTTTGAACGAAATATATACACACACAAGTCAAAAATATTTTTCACCCTCAAATTTTATTAAAATAGATAATTCTTTGCTTTTCCTTTCATCTAATGAAATAGGAGCCGCATCTTTAGTGTCATTTGATTTTGCAACTTACAAAGTGTCAAATTTAAAGCAATTATCAAATACTATAGAACAGACTGATGCTTTTATTTATTTATTTGATTGTTCTAAGATTTTTAAAATTAATAATAATGAGTATTTTATATCAGAAATAGATAAGGATAAATATTCGAGAAAAGGATGGATTTTTAATAGAGCATTAAATACAATTGAAAACATTAGTGTACTAGATAATATAAGAGACGCCATTGTTTATAATGGCGATATATATTACGCAAAGGGGCGCAAATTATGGAAATATACTAATAACTTAAGTACTCCATTAATAGAAAGTAGATCATCTTTGGTATTTTACCCAAATCCTGCAAGTGACTTTGTAAGTATACAGGCTGAAAATAATAATCAAGTTGAAAATGCTCAGATTTTTGATTTAAATGGAAAGTTAGTAAGCAATAAAGCTGATTTTGCTGCTGATAAAATTGATGTTTCTAAGCTAAATCCAGGTACTTATATTTTGAAAGCTAAAGTTAACGGAACTATCATCTCAAAGAAAATAATAAAGAACTAAAACTCCATACAGTTTGTCATTTCGACCGAAGGGAGAAATCACACCAGTATTTCCACAAAGTAAGTCGCCAATCTTTGTAGAGTTTCGAATGTGATTTCTCCTTACGTCGAAATGACAGTATTGTGGTTGTTCTTCTCGTTGCTGGTAAGTATTCCCGAGTGAATCCCAAGTAATGTACAAACGAGTTGCTCCCTTGCTAGTCGAGCGTCCCGTTTATGAACACAAAGAATAAAATCCATACAGCTTGTCATTTCGACCGAAGGGAGAAATCACACCAGTATTTCCGCAAAGAAAGTCGCCAATCTTTGTAGAGTTTCGAATGTGATTTGCTTCGCCTATTCGCTATCGCTCGAGTCTCCTTTCGGTCGAAATGACAATATTGTGGTTGTTTTTATCGAATTAAGCTTTCTTTTTTACCGGAACTTTTGTTTTTAATTTTTCAATAAGAGCGTCGGCTTCCTGATATAGGGAAATCGATCGCAGTGATTCTGCATAGCGGTAGTAATATTCAGGTTCTAAATCGGTGGTAAGGGCAAAAAGCTCGCGGTACCATTTGGCGGCTTTGTCCATATTACACTTGGCGTAAGAGGAGTTTCCTAACTTCTGAAATAGATCTACAGATTTGTAGCCTTTTGCGGCAACCCTTTCGTAGGTTTTCATCACGTCAACATAAACGTATTTGTCGCTTACTTTATTGGTTTGATAAAATTTTTCATCCTGAGCAGAAACACGAATTGAAAAAAGAGTCAATAGCACTAGAACAGCTAGTTTTTCTTTCATGGAAATAGATTTAAATGGGGACTTGATATTATTTATATTTTTTTGGAACAATTTAAAAGCAAGAGAATTATTTAATGTCAGCTGATTGTGTTTTTTGCAAATATATCTAAATCAGTAATATAACATGTATTTTGGCGATGTTTTTTTGACTTTATCGATAAAATTAGAGTCGAAAACAATAGTAAAATCTTGTCTGGTAAATAATTTCTTATGGATATAAAAACGTTTAAGGCTTGAAATTATTTTAGTTACGCTAAAAAATAATCTAACTTTATAAAGATTTAGAGGACGGCAGTATGAGAATGGAAGACTATTTAAGTAAAATAAATAATTTGCGTCTTGTAGAACATAGAGTTGGGCTTTGTGTTAATGCTGAGTTGGAGGAGCTTATTTTAAAAATAGCGTTAGAGAACAGTCAAAGCTATTTTACGCTGGAGGTGCTTTTTCAAAAAACAAACAATAATGGTATGGTATTAAATCCCGAAACGGTTCAATTCATTGCAAATTGTTACGGCTTGATGTTTATGGACGAGAAAGTAACCGGAAATGTTTGTTTTGCGCACAGTCAGGAATTGCGACCTGAGTTTAAACAAAGCTGTACGACAATTGATGTTTTAGATTTAAGTTATGCTATTTTGCATTCGTCACTTTATTGCGAAGATTTAAAAATCAATGAGCTAAAAATTCCTGTACCGCAAGATGTTGTTGTGTTTTGGAAACTAGTTCAAATAGGGAAGGAATTACGAGGGAAAGAAAAGGAATAAACAAAAAAAGCATCAGCCCGGCTGATGCTTTTCAATTTCAAGTAAAAACAATTAGCGACGGAAAGCAGGGCTTTTATTCACTGATTCGTCCATCTTTACAGTTTTTGATTTCTTAGTAGAAACCTTAATTTCATGTTTGGCAACTTTACCATTTTCTTTTACTTCCAGGATGTAAGTTCCGGCAGGATATGCCTCTAAACTTAAAGTTTTTGAAGTCTCTAATTGGTTTGAAGCAGCTTCTCCTGTGTAAACCAAATTATTGTTTTCATCATAGATAGTAAAAACTGATTTCTCAATGGAGTTTAAAGTAAAACTAACTACCTTTCCATTTCCGGTTTTTATATTCAAAATATAATCCCCTTTTCCATCAAATGCATACGTAAAAATTGTTGTTAGAAATACGGCAACAACTAAGCCCACCTTCGTTAAATTTGTCATGTCTTTTTTAATTGTTTATTACTCATTTTGCAACGCGTAAAACTACAAATAGAAATTTAATTTTATGCAAAAAACTTACTTTTTTCAATACTTAAATTGCTGAATTAAAGATGTTTCTGTGTTTTACCTGAACTATGTACGTATTTACTGGGATGATGGATGTTTTTATTTGCTATTTTTTTAATAGTGTAAAAAATACCTTTTTGTAATTATTAAGAATATTTTTCTAAAATTATAAAGATCAGTTGTTTGAGATTAAAAATGAACATAAAAAAACAGCTCGATAACGACAAAGAGCTGTTTAAAATGTACTATTTTTACTAACTAGATAAACTCACTTTTATACTGTTGAAGTATAAACTTTTTAGCGTACTGCTACGCTTGTTTTTTTGGCAGAAAAACCTGCTTTATAACTGGATGAAATTGCTTTTCTCGACAATACAGTTGTAGCATCGGTAATTGTAATTTCATGTCTTACTTTTTTTATACTATCCTCCACTTCTAAGAAATAGGTTCCTGCCGGAAGTTCTTCCAGGTTAAAAGTTCTCAAAATGCCTTCTTTACCTGAAGCGTTTTCAGAATAAAGTACACTACCATCTTTATCATAAATCGCCAGGTTTGCTTTTTGCACTTTGTTAAGGGCAAACGTAATCAGCTTTCCGTTGGCTTTTAATACATGAAGATTAAAATCTTCATTCCCGTCAATTGCATACGTACTCATTCCTGTAAAAAGCACTGCACATACTAAACTTAATTTTAAAATCTTTTTCATGACTTTTGTTTTTTAGATTAATAGTTCTAATTCTCTGATGCTAAATTACTTCGGAGATGGTAATTTTCTCACAACTCTATTTTCTTATTTATATGCTATATTCTCATTTACGAAACCGTTATAGGTTAAATTATGAATTATTTTAAGTGTTAGTGTTAATTCTGTGGTTATATTTTAATGTTTTGTAAAAGTTAAGATAATGTATTTTTGCTTCTCTTTCTTACAAAATGTATTTTAGGATTTAACCGCAAGGTGCGCGAAGTTTTTTTATCCCAAATTATGCGTAGTAAACGCAAAGTTCGCAAGGCTTTATCAATAATTAGCTTTGCGAACTTTGCGTTTGTATAAAAAGATATATAAAAAAGCCTTACGCACCTTGCGTTTAAGCTGCTTAGTTTATAGGCAAAAAAAAACAGCTCAATAACCACAAAGAGCTGTTTTAAAACAATCACGTTTTTACTTTACTAACTATCTAACCTCATTTTTATACTTTATGCGAGTATAAACTTTTTTAACGTACTGCTACGTTTGAATTTTGAGCAGAGAAATCTGCTTTGTATGTTGATGAAACTGCTTTAGAAGATAACACAGATTTGTCGTCGGTTATCGTAATTTCATGTCTCACTTTTTTAAAACTGTCTTCAACTTCCAGAAAATAGGTTCCTTCCGGAAATTCTTCTAAACTAAAAGTTCTTAAAATTCCGTCTTTGCCTGAAGCATTTTCGGTATAGAGTAAAGAACCACTTTTATCATAAATACTCAAACTGGCCTTGTGTACCTGGTTCAGAGCAAACGTAATGAGCTTTCCATTGGCTTTTAATACATGAAGGTTAAAATCATTATTGCCGTTTTCATTTCCGTCAATGGCGTAAGTGTTCCATCCGGTTAAAAGTACTGCACAGACTAAACTTAATTTTAAAATCGTTTTCATAGCTTTTAGTTTTAAATGATTGGTTCATTTCTCTGAGGCTAAATTACTTTGGTATCAGGTTTTTTTTCACAACTCTATTTGCCTATTTATGTGCTGTATTCTCATTTACGAAACCGTTATAGGTTAAAATTTTAATTATTATTGGTGTTTTAGTTAATTAGGTTGTTATTTTTTAATGTTTGGAGTTTTTTTAGTTTTTTGAAAAACGTCTTTAATTCTTACAGAAATGTTATATGTTTATAAAAAGACGGGTTTAAATAGTATATGTTAAAAAAAAGAATCAAAAAATTAGGAGTACTAAAAAAAATGGCGCAATAATCGTAATTCGAGATGTAGGTTTTTTTTGCTTTTTCATGAGATATTCTCATTTACGAAACCGTTATAGGTTAAAATATGAATTATGTTAGGTGTTTTTGTTAAATTTGTTATTATTTTTTAAAGTCATTATCATGAAGACGATTGCCCCAGCTCTTGAAGTGATATCTAATTCTTACGGAAGCTCATTTACCTATACCAAACATGCTGAGAAAACCAACAGCAAGGCACATATATGGCATTACCATCCCGAAATTGAGTTGGTTTACATAAACGGGGGCGCGGGAAAAAGACAAATAGGGAGTCATGTTTCGTATTATACCAATGGCAGCTTGCTTCTGATCGGGGCAAACCTTCCGCATTGTGGTTTTACAAATGAACTAACCGGAAATAAAGATGAAACCGTAATTCACATTAAACCTGAATTTTTAGGGAATGATTTTTTCGCCGGACCCGAAATGAAAAAGGTTCGAAACGTCCTGAGTCAGTCAAAGGGTGGAATTGCTTTTGGTGGAGAAACCAAGAAAAAGGTAGGTGAACGAATCGAGATGATGGAAAATCAACTTCCGTTTGAGCGCTTGTTGACGCTTTTAAGTATTTTGGATGAATTAGACTCATCAGAAGAATATACCATCCTGAATGCCGACGGTTTTTCGCTAGAATTGCAAACGCAGGACAATGACCGAATGAATGTAATTTTTAATTATGTGAAAGATCATTTTCAGGAATCGATTGCTATAGACGAAGTCTCGAGTTTGATTAGCATGACGACACCTTCTTTTTGTCGTTACTTTAAAAAAATATCCAATAAAACATTTACGGAGTTTGTAAACGAATACCGTTTGGTACATGCTTCAAAACTTTTGGCAGAGAAACCTATAAGTATTAATGAGGTGTGTTATGAAAGCGGGTTCAATAATTTTAGTCACTTTAGTAAATCTTTCAAGCAGTATACCGGTAAAAGTGCTTCGCAGTACCGTCTCGAACATAAAATTATTATTAGCTAAAGGAATATTGCTATAGGATATGAAAGAAGTAAAAGCTTGTTTTATATTTTTTGGAGTATGAAATCGAGTTTTTACAGCTCGTATCTTTTTTTTTATGAATTTACTTATAAAGGTTGTTGTTATAAAATTTATATTTACAGGCTTGTTGTACTTAAAATGTAACCAGTTGGTCAGGAATAGACCAATACAATCAACTAAACTTTATAACTGCATGAATTTATTTAGAAAACGAATTGCATTTTTTCTTGTTGGAATGGCTTTTTTAAGCTGTAGCAAAAAAGAAACCGTATTTTCAGATCCACTGCTAACCAACCGCGACACCACGGTAAATCCTGCGGAAGATTTTTTTAACTATGCTAATAATGGCTGGTTTAAAAAAAATCCTATTGCTGCTACTGATAGTAATAATGGTATCATGAGAATTGTGATGGATACTATTAACGAACAAATTAAAAGTATCTGTGAAAATTCGGCAAAAGATGAATCCCTCGCCAAAGGCAGCAACAAACAAAAGATAGGTGATTTTTACGCTTCAGGAATGGATACCACTGCGATTGAAAAAGCTGGTTTGTTTCCGTTAAATACAGAAATTAAAAAGATCAGTGAAATTAAAGATGTTTCGAGTCTGGTCAATACAATTGCACATTTACAAACTGTTGGAGCAGATCCCGGTTTTTCATTTTATGTTGCACAGGATGATAAAATCAGCACCAAGTATGCGTTGTTCTTCGGACAAGGTGGTATTGGAATGGGGCAAAGAGATTATTATCTGGATGCTGATAAACGAAATGTCGAAATTCGTGCAGCATACTTGGCACATCTTAAAACCATGATGCGTTTAACAGGGGAAGAAGAAGCGCTTGCAGCAAAAAATGCGGCAACAATATTGAAGCTTGAAACCGAACTGGCAAAAGCATCCCGAAAATTAGAACAGTTACGTGATCCAATCAAAAATTACAATAAATTAAGTATTGACCAGTTCAATGCTCTAACATCCAATATCGATTGGAAGAAAGTGCTTCCGGTTTTAGGGGTAGCCAAAGCCGATTCAGTAATTGTTGGGCAACCGGAATTTTTTAAAGCCCTAAATTCGACTCTTAAAAGTTATTCCATCGACGAATGGAAAACGTATCTGAAATGGAATCTTGTAAATCGTTATTCTTCTTATCTGAATTCGGCCATTGAAAAGCAAAATTTCAAATTCTATTCTACAGTATTAAACGGTGTGTCGACGCAAAAACCAAGATGGAAAAGGGTAGTAGAGCAAACCGATTCGTCTTTGGGGGAATTGATTGGACAGGTATATGTTGCCGACTATATGCCAAAAGGGGTGAAAGAGAAACTACTCGAAATAGGAAACAATATTCGTGATGTATTTGCTTCGCACATTAAGAAGTTAGACTGGATGAGTGAGGCTACCAAGCAAAAAGCGTTGTATAAACTGAGCAAAATGGTAATGAAATTAGGCTATCCGGACAAATGGAAGGATATGAGCCAGCTTTCTATAGACAGAAGTTCGTACTGTGGAAATGTAATGAAAGCCAATGTTTGGGAGTATAATTTTATGGTGAACAAATACGGTAAACCGGTTGACAGAAACGAGTGGGTTATGCAGCCACAAACCTACAATGCCTATTACAATCCGAGTAATAACGAGATTGTAATTCCGGCCTGTAACATTATCGTCCCAGGTTACGAGGGACGTATGCCGGACGATGCTGTGTTGTATGGAATCATTGGAGGTTCGTTTTTTGGACATGAGATTACACATGGTTTTGACGATCAGGGAAGTCAATACGACGAAAAAGGAAATTTAAACAATTGGTGGACAGCGGAGGATTTGAAGAAATTTAAAGCCAAAACACAATTAATTGTAGATCAGTACAACAAATACAGTATACTGGGGAAAAATGTAAACGGAGATGCTACCCAAGGTGAAAATATTGCCGATTTGGGTGGTGTAATTATGGGGTACGAAGCATTTCAAAAAACAGCACAATATAAAAACAAGGAAAAGATCAGCGGATTAACCCCGGAGCAACGTTATTTTTTGGCCTATGCCTATTCCTGGATGATCAACAGAAGGAACGAGTCAAAAATTAATCAGATTATGACCGATGTACATGCGCCTGAACAATTCAGGGTTAACGGGCCGTTGAGTAATATTCCGGAGTTCCATAAGGCATTCAATGTCAAAAAAGGAGATAAAATGTATCAGCAGGATAACTTACGAGTAGTAATCTGGTAATGCTTATCTTTTCAAAATATCAAAGCCATTCGTTTCAACGAGTGGCTTTTTTTTTGCCACGAATTACGCGAATTAGATGTGTGAATGTTGGTGGAAATTTGTGAAATTCGTGGCAAAACTATCTTCCCAACCTAAATAGAAAAAATCCAACAAATTCCTCATTTCTGTGTCAAAAAAACGACCGGATTTTTCATATGGTTCATTTTGAAAAAGTTATATTTACAATCCTTAATCAGAAAAATTTAAATATGAAAAACTTTAGAATTTTAGTATTTGCTGTTTTTTTGGGCGTTACTTCAATGAGTTATGCGGCAAAAGTAGATACGTTACAAGTTGCGAGTACAGCCATGAGCAAAACCTACAAAGCTGCGGTTGTTTTGCCAAATTCGTATGCAAAAAGCAAATCGGCATTTCCGGTGATGTATTTACTGCATGGGGCTTACGGACATTTTAGCGACTGGCTGAAAAATACACCCAATAAAAAATTAGTGCAGAATTTATCCGATCAATACAATATGATTATCGTCATGCCTGAAGGAGAAACGTTTAGTTTTTATCTGGATAGCCCGGTCAATAAAGGAAGTCAGTTTGAAACCTTTATCACACAGGAAGTGATTCAGAAAGTAGACAAAACCTATCGAACCATAAGCAACAGAAATGGAAGAGTCATTACAGGGCTTTCGATGGGAGGGCATGGTGCTTTGTATTTGTCTGCCAAACATCCGGATTTGTTTTGTGCGGCAGGCAGTATGAGTGGCGCAGTAGATATGAGTGTAATGTTAAACAGAGATGCATCGGGACAGATTGTAAAATTAATGCAGCCCGTTTTTGGGGATAAAAGCGACAGTTCTGAAATGTATGCACAATATGCTGTAATGGGGATGTTGGACAAATTAAAAGCAAATAAACTTCCTTTAATTATAGATTGTGGTGTCGATGATTTTTTGATAGAACCCAATAGAGAATTACATCGAAGATTGGTTTATAATAAAGTAGATCATGATTATACCGAACGTGCGGGAGCACATACCTGGGATTATTGGGAGAATTCATTGTCTTATCATGCTTTATTTTTTAATAAAATACTACTTAAAAATCAGCAGGTTACGAAAAAATAATAGAAAATTCTAACAAGAACGGCGCGAAATATTTTTTTTGGTTTGATTTTTGGAATACCTTTATATATATTCTAAAAACAAGTAATACCACAGAAATTATGAAAAAGATACTTACACTTTTCGCAGTTGCAGTCGTTGGACTAATCGGATTTTCAAGTTGTGAAGGACCAGAAGGACCTATTGGTGATCCGGGACCTGCGGCAGAAGTTTTTGAACTTCAAAATGTAAATTTTAGCTTTAATAGCACTGACGGTTATAATATCTATCAGAAATTGACACCGGCGATTTTTGATTCCGATGTACTTATAATTTATAGATTGGCAGGAACAGTTAATCCAACTACTCCAATCTGGCAGCAAATTCCTAGAACAGTTTATACTTCAAAAGGGGATTTCGATTATGACTTCGATTTTAGTAAAAACGATTTTACCATTTTTGCAGGAGGAAGTTATGATTTGGCTTTGACGCCTGAGTTTATAAAAAACCAAACTTTTAGAATTGTAATTGTGCCGGGAGCATTTTCAAGTACAGGTAAATCAGTTAATAAAGCCGATTACTCTGATTACAATGCGGTTATTAAAAAATACAACATTGATGATAGTAAGGTTAAAGTGCTAAACTAATCATTAGAGTATGATATAAAAAAAGGAGATCGAAAGATCTCCTTTTTTTTGTTTATGATATTTTTAATTCTATTCCGGATCTGCATCTGTCAATTCTTTTTCTTCTCCGAATTTTAAAGAAACCAGGATTCCAACTAAAAGAGAAAGGGCAATGAATGCCAAAGAAGCCCATTCCGGTACGTGGAAGACATCGTGAAGCAGCATTTTTAATCCTACGAAACTTAAGATCGCAATAAGGCTGTACTCCAGATAACTGAATTTTGCCAGCATATTGGCTAGGAAAAAGTACATCGAACGCAATCCCAGAATAGCAAAAATATTAGAACTGAATACTAAAAATGGGTCAGAAGTAATGGCGAGGATAGCGGGTACACTATCTACCGCAAAAAGAACGTCCATGAATTCGATTACAATCAGAGCGACAAATAATGGGGTTGCAGCTTTCTTAGCTGTTTTTGTGCTGATGAAAAATTTCTCTCCGTCCATCTGCGAGGTAATCGGAATAATTTTTCCCAGTGTTTTGTAGATAAAAGAGTCTTTGGGCTGAAAATCTTCATTGTCTCCGGTGAACAGCATTTTGATGGCTGTAAAAAGCAGGAAAGCACCAAACAAATAAGTTGTCCAGGCAAACTTATTGATAAGCATTACTCCAAAGAAAATCATTAATCCGCGGAAAATAACGGCACCCAGGATTCCCCAGAATAAAACACGGTGCTGGTATTTTTGAGGTATCTTAAAGGAAGCAAAAATAATCGCGATCACAAAAATATTGTCAACGCTTAGCGATAATTCAATCAGGTAACCGGTTATAAACTTCATAGAAGCCACGGCGGGTTTCAGATTGTCGGGATTTGCAATATAATCGGTAGTGTACAGCCAGTAAATAACTCCTGAAAAAAGAAAAGACAGGGTTACCCAGATAAGAGTCCATTTACTTGCTTCTTTAGTACTGATGATGTGTGGGTTTTTGTTGAAAACGCCTAAGTCTAAAGCAAGAATAAGTGCGACAGCTATTAAGAAGAAAATCCAAACCATTAGGGTGCTTTTTTAGTGATTCACAAAGATAGTTTTTATATTAAATCTAAAAATGAATTCTTGAAAAGTTAACGGCAAATTCCTGTAATTTATTCCCGTTGTCCGGATTTTAGAAAATAGGCCGTATAAAAAAAGTGCCCTTCTAAATGGAGGGCACTTTTGAGTATGATATACTTTAAGAATTACAATGCTGATTTTACAGTTTTGATAATTCTGGCAGCGATTTTATACGGGTCACCGTTTGAAGCAGGTCTTCTGTCTTCTAACCAGCCTTTCCAGCCTTTTTGTACCGTCATTAACGGGATTCTGATTGAACATCCTCTGTCTGAAACACCATAAGAGAAATCATGAATAGAAGCTGTTTCGTGTTTACCAGTCAAACGTTGGTCGTTATAAGCTCCGTAAACTGCAATATGCTCAGCAGTAACAGGACGGAAAGCCTCACAGATTCTTTCGTAAGTAGCCTGATCTCCACATGTTCTCAATACTTCGTTAGAGAAGTTAGCATGCATACCTGAACCATTCCAGTCGGTATCTCCAAGTGGTTTTGGGTGGTATTCGATATAGTAACCGTATTTTTCAGTCAAACGATCTAATAAGTAACGGGCAACCCAGATCTCGTCTCCGGCTTTTTTAGCTCCTTTAGCAAATAATTGGAACTCCCATTGTCCGCAGGCAACTTCCTGGTTGATACCTTCAAAGTTAATACCGGCAGCGATACACAAATCAGCATGTTCTTCTACTAATTTTCTACCATGTGTATTTTTTCCACCTACAGAGCAGTAGTACATCCCTTGTGGAGCTGGGTAACCTCCAACAGGAAATCCAAGAGGAAGTTGAGTTTTAGTATCCATGATGAAGTACTCTTGTTCGAATCCAAACCAAAAATCATCATTATCATCGTCAATTGTAGCTCTACCGTTAGAAGGGTGTGGTCTTCCGTCAGCATACATAACTTCTGACATTACCAGGTATCCGTTAATACGTGTTGGATCCGGATAGATTGCAACTGGAACTAAAAGACAGTCAGAAGATCCGCCTTCGGCTTGTTTGGTTGATGAACCGTCAAATGACCAATTCCCAAGTTCTTCTAACGTTCCTTTGAAATTTTCGTGCTCTTCAACTTTAGTTTTACTTCTAAGATTTTGGGTTGGTTCATATCCATCTAACCAAATGTATTCTAACTTAATTTTAGCCATAATAATATAAATTAATTTTTTTGTTTTTTTTCGTTGGGTCAAAGATAGATTTATTTTTTCACTCCTAAAAATTAGGGGGCTATTTTGTTTTGAGTGTTACTATTTTTTAGATAAGCGTAATTTTTGAAGGGGTATATTTTTAAAAAAGTAATTTTAGATAGTGTAAAAAGGCAAATTCGTAAAAATGAGGGCCTGTTTTTAAATTTTTAAACTATAGAATTGTGAAAAAATGTTGATTTAATGAATAATACTGCGGCATTTTGTTATATTTCTTTGAATCAAATTCATTATTCTTTGAAAAAAGCGTTTAATGTTGATAAATCGTTGGATAATATTCTAAAGTTTATGTTTCAAAGAGGGGAGTTTATTGTTTATATTTGTTTCTCTTTTTTTAATGAAAATAATTACAAATTTTTAAACTTATATACATGTCAACATTACGTTTCCAAGCTTTACAAGAAGCTTCTACAAGAAAGCCGGTACATTTTGAAGAAATAGACAGAAAATCGAACATCTTTGGTTCAAATGTGTTTAATGAAAAAGCAATGAAGCAATTTTTAACTTCTGATGCTTTAAAAGGAGTGAGAGATGCCATTCAACATGGGACTAAAATAGACAGAAAACTGGCCGATTATATCGCCATGGGGATGAAAGAATGGGCATTATCAAAAGGGGTTACCCATTATACACACTGGTTTCAGCCTCTTACAGGAACAACTGCAGAAAAGCATGATGCCTTTTTTGAAACGTCTTACGACGGAAGCGACCCTGTAGAAAAGTTTGGAGGAGCGCAATTGGTGCAGCAGGAACCAGACGCTTCAAGTTTTCCGAATGGCGGAATCAGAAATACATTTGAAGCGAGAGGGTATACTGCCTGGGATCCAACTTCTCCGGCATTTATTTACGGTACCACTTTGTGTATTCCAACCGTATTTATTGCTTATACAGGAGAGGCTTTGGATAATAAAATTCCATTGTTAAGAGCTTTATCTGCAATGGATGAAGCGGCGACTGAAGTGTGTAAATATTTTGATAAAAACGTAAAGAAGGTTACCGCTACTTTGGGCTGGGAACAGGAATACTTTTTAATTGATAAAGCATTGGCCAATTCCCGTCCCGACTTAATGATGACAGGAAGAACCTTATTAGGACATACTTCGGCAAAAGGACAACAGTTAGACGATCACTATTTCGGATCGATCCCAACTCGTGCGTTAACTTATATGAGAGACTTAGAGCAGGAGTGTATGTTATTAGGTATACCTGTAAAAACACGTCACAATGAAGTAGCACCTAACCAGTTTGAATTAGCTCCAATTTTTGAAGAAACCAATCTGGCAGTAGATCACAACTCTTTATTAATGGATGTGATGCAAAGAGTAGCGGAGCGTCACGATTTTAAAGTGCTGTTTCATGAAAAGCCTTTTAAAGGAGTAAATGGTTCCGGAAAACACAACAACTGGTCGTTGGCAACAGATACAGGAGTTAATTTATTGAGTCCGAGTAAAACGCCAATGAGCAATCTGCAGTTTTTAACCTTCTTCATCAATACGATTAAGGCGGTTAACGATTACGAAACTTTATTGAGAGCTTCTATTGCGACGGCCAGCAACGATCATCGTTTGGGAGCTAATGAGGCACCTCCGGCAATCATCTCTGTTTTTATCGGAGCGCAATTGTCTAAAGTATTGTTGGAATTAGAAAGTGTAACCACCGGAAAATTATCTCCTGAGGAAAAAACAGATTTAAAATTAAACGTTGTCGGAAAAATTCCGGACGTTCTTTTAGACAATACAGACCGTAACAGAACTTCGCCTTTTGCCTTTACAGGAAACAAATTTGAGTTTAGAGCTGTGGGGTCGAATGCCAACTGTTCAAACGCAATGACTACCCTGAATGCTATTGTGGCCAAACAATTAAAAGATTTTAAAATAGAAGTAGACGGTTTAATTGAATCTAAAGACATGAAGAAAGACGATGCGATCTTTAATGTTTTAAGAGAATATATCAAGCAGTCTAAAAAAATCCTTTTTGAAGGAGATGGTTATAGTGATGCCTGGGAAAAAGAAGCGGCTAAAAGAGGGTTGAGTAATTTTAAAACCACTCCGGAAGCGATTAAAGCGAAAGTTTCTAAGCAAGCTTTGGAATTATTTGACGAACTCGGAATTCTGAATCACGTTGAAGCGGAAGCGCGTTACGAAATTGAATTGGAAGAATACACTAAGAAAATCCAGATCGAAGGAAGGGTATTAGGGGATATCGCGAGAAACCATGTTATTCCAACTGCTATTCGCTACCAAAATACTTTAATTGAAAATGTAAAAGGGTTAAAAGAGATTTTTGGTAAAGAGTTTGAAACCATTGCAAAAGAACAAATCGTTCTGATCAAAGAAATCTCAGGTCATATAGAAGGAATCAATTCTAAAGTACTGGCGATGACTAGTGAGCGAAAAACAGCAAATCAATTGACCGATGCACAAAAAATGGCAGAAGCGTATTGTAACAAAGTAAAACCTTATTTTGAAGACATCCGCAATCACTGTGATAAATTAGAATTGTTAGTAGATGATGAAAGCTGGACTTTGACGAAATACAGAGAATTGTTGTTTACCAAATAACATTTAGCATATACACTTTCTTAAATCCTGTCTTTTCCAAGACGGGATTTTTTTTATGATTTTGTTAAAAAATTGATATTATGATTTTGTTTTAACAAATGTCTAAGTCAAATTGTGATCAAATTATGAAAAGTAGCTTTTTTCCTGCTAAGAAAAAAACGCATTAAAGTAGTTCATCGAGATAGTTTTACAGTTCATCGAAAAGTAATTAAGATATTGGAAAATAGGTATTTATACCTGTTTTGGTTGGTGATAAGTTTTCTAATTTTGATCATGAAGAAAGAAAATAAGAGCTTTGATTTTTATTTTTGAATGAAGATTTTGAGTGCATGATTTCCCTAAATCATACTGACCTACGTAATAAATTGAATTAATAACCAATTAAATATATTTATTATGAAAAAAGCAATTTTAAGCATCTCCGCGATGCTGTTTGTGGGAGTCGCAGCTTTTGCGCAAGGTAACATGAGTGATGTGGACCAGACAGGTTTATTAAATGGTGCACTAGTAATTCAGGTAGGAGCAACTAATAGCTCAGATGTTGACCAAATAGGTATTGCCAACGTTGCAATTGTAGGACAATATGGAGATGATAATGAGTCTACTGTTGGACAATTAGGAGGAGGAAATGTTGCTATAGTAACACAAATCGGAGACAATAATGACTCTAGCATCGCTCAGGGAATCTGGTTCGGTAATCTTGCAGTTACTACTCAAATTGGAGCTTACAACAATTCTGATGTATTACAGATTGGTAACTTCAATACAGCTACTACTAATCAATTTGGTCTTGCCAATAACGCTTTGACACTTCAATTCGGAAATGACAACACCGCATCTACAGATCAATTTGGACTGTTTAACAATGCAGCTACTTTACAATTAGGCTGGGACAACACTTCTAGTATTCAACAATACGGAGCCGGCAACTTTGCAGCCACTGCACAATTTGGAAACGATCATATGAGTACAGTTACTCAAACAGGTTTCTTAAATGGAAGTGTAGTAATTCAATCTAACTAAGAATAAACCAGGAAAAGGAAGAACTTGAACTATTAAGTTCTTCCTTTTTTTAAATTACAAAAGGTCATGAAACGTTTAGCCACTTTTATCTTCTTACTAATCACAGGGATTTTATTCTCTCAAGTAATTGATGTGAATAGAGGTGACTATTTATTAAATGAAGCCTACAATCGCAATCAAAATCAAACAGTAAATCAATACATCAGAAGCAGCAACATCGTAACTGTTGCTCAAATTGGAAACTACAATCAAGCCAATTTAACCATCATAAGTAATAATGCTTATGTTACCGCACAACAGACAGGCAATAATAACTACATGAATGTCTACAAATATGCTGATGAAATTAATCAGTCCTACACACAAACAGGCAATAACAATTATATAAATGATACTTCGATGTATTCGCGTGGAGTGACTTCCATGGCAATCAATCAGTACGGCAATAATTTATCGGTAATCAGTACCGGCTCAAATTCGATATCTAAAGATTTAATAATTAATCAAACGGGAAACTCGGG
This sequence comes from Flavobacterium sp. N502536, assembly GCF_025947345.1. Classification (NCBI taxonomy): domain Bacteria; kingdom Pseudomonadati; phylum Bacteroidota; class Flavobacteriia; order Flavobacteriales; family Flavobacteriaceae; genus Flavobacterium; species Flavobacterium sp. N502536. Next base: position 3,409,050 of record NZ_CP110011.1, read on the forward strand.
GACAATTTACATATTCAATCGATAGTATCATGAAAAAGTATTGGAGCATATTGATTATTGTTTTTGCTATTTTTTTTTCTGAATCTGGATTTTCTCAGGAAGTTCACATTGAAGTAAAAGCCAAAATAGAAGTAAAAGAAATAGAAAATTTACTTGCTATTACGGGAACTGCAGAAAACTTAAAATCGCAGTTTAAGAACATATCATATAAATTGACTGTATTTAAAAAAAACAAAAAAAACTCGAATAAATCAAATAATGCGCAGGACGGAAGAGTCACCCTGGAACCGATTCAAAAAGTGGAACTTTCTAAAACGCAGGTTAATTTTACACCAGAAGATGAAATCATAATATTGCTATTAATTTATGATGAAAAAAATGAATTGATAGGTAAAGACCGTGTTGTTTTTGGAGAAGATAAAGTATCAGATACCGGAAAGTCAATTCCTGTAGATGGAATTGAAATGATCGGGATTGTTGCTAACGATACCAAAACAAAACTGGGGAATGATTTTTATGATTTTTTTTACGCACAATATTCAAAGCTAAGAATTAATACAACTAAAATCGTGACCGTTCAGGAGGAATTGACTTTTGGACGTACAACAAAAATTACTATTCTGGTAGATGGAGAAATAGTCGAAGAATTTATTTCACGTCCGGACGAAGATTTTTTAAAATACATGGCAGAATCTGCCGCATCAAAAGCATTTAAGTATTTTAAAGACATCGAAAAACAGAATAAAATAATCACTCAGTATTAATAAATAACTCAATATTAATAATCGAGAAGTAATTTTTGTAGAGGAGTTTTTCTTTTTTTTTTAATGTAGGAAACTAAATAACAGCAATATGAAAAATTTAATTTCATTCGTATTTGTGTTGGGTTTTTGCACCGTTTCTTTCGCACAGGATCTTGCTTATAAGCCTATAAATCCGGCTTTTAGCGGTGGTGAAACTTTTAATTATCAATGGATGCTTAGTTCTGCACAGGCACAAAATGATTATAAAGAAGACAATACAAACGGATACAAGCAGCCAACAGATCTGGAGCGTTTTAAAAGTACTTTAAATAACCAATTGCTCAACCGAATTTCAAATTCATTATTTGAAGGTCAATTTGGGTCAGGTACAGGTTCTGGCGGTGGTACTGGCGGTGGCCAAGGACTTACTCCGGGTAATTATGTATTCGGAACGCTGTCTGTGGATATTTACAATTCTAACTTAGGAATGGTTGTCAATATTCTGGATATAGAAACTGGCGAGCAAACGCAAGTTATTATACCGGGTAAATAGTCTGGTATTCGATTTTTATAAAAAGTAAGTTCATGTTTTATTATTAAAAAATAACTAATTATGAATAAAACTCTCCTTTTTCTACTGTTAATAACCTGCCTACTCTTTTCAGGATGTGGCGCTTATTTTAATCAACCCGTAGGAGTTCAGAAAGCTGTTTTTGGAGAAAACACTTCTGCAACTGAACACTTAGTCGATATGCCAAAACCAAAAGAACAGATTGTGGTGGGCGTGTATAAATTTAAAGACCAGACAGGTCAATACAAAGCGACGGAAGTTGGAAGCACATTTAGCACAGCAGTTACTCAGGGTGCTACTTCTATTTTAATAAAAGCACTTCAAGATTCAAAATGGTTTGTTCCTATAGAACGTGAGAATCTGGGAAATTTATTAAACGAACGAAACATTATCCGGTCTACACGTCAGGAATATGAAGCAAAAAAAGAAGGCAGTGAAGCAGTATTGACGCCTTTACTCTTTGCGGGAGTTTTATTAGAGGGCGGTATTATTTCTTATGACACCAATATTATTACCGGAGGTTTTGGAGCCCGATATTTTGGCGCCGGAGGTTCTACGCGATACAGACAAGATCGGGTTACGGTATATTTAAGATTGGTTTCTACCTCAAACGGAAAAATACTAAACACGGTTTATGTTTCTAAGACCATCTTATCACAAAGTATAGACGCCAGTTTATTTCGATATGTAAATCTAAATCGACTTTTGGAAGTAGAAACCGGTTTTACCAGAAATGAACCCATTCAGCTGGCAGTTACAGAAGCCATAGAAAAAGCCGTTGAAGGTCTTATTGTAGAAGGAATCAAAGACAAGCTTTGGGAAGTGAATGCGCCTCAAAATCAAATCGATAATTTTGTATCAGCCTACGATAAAGAAAAAAGCGAAGCCGATCTGGCCCAATTATACGATAGAAATTTAGAAGGCAAAAGAGGCCGTTTTGGTATAGAGATCTCCGGTGGAACAACTATTATACAAGGCGATTATAAAAGTCCTGAGCCGCGTCCAATGGCCAGAGGGGCTGTGAAATATTTTTTCACTCCGGCTTTTAACATAAGCGCTTCAACCAATGTATTCAAAATTCAGAATAAAGGAAAAGACGATTTGGGGTATATATCTACAGATCTCAATCTCGAATGCACCATATTACCTCGTGATATTCTGACGCCCTTTATTTATGGGGGGTACGGATTTGAATTTAATAAGGACTACAAAAATTTCCATAGTAAAGTTCAATTTGGAGGTGGTGTCGAATATATGGCTACCAGTCAGTTAGGAGTAAAATTATTCGCAGAATATAATATGGCCTTTAGCGACAATGTCGATTATATCGTAAGAGGTAAAAGAGATGATTATTACTGGAAACTTGGTTTGGGACTCACTTATTACTTCCCAAAAAGTTTCAAGCATAAGAAAAAATAGTTCGGCAGTATAATGCCAAAGAGCGATATTTTTTCAATAAAAAATAGAGAAAAAAGTCAAGATAAGTTTAACCAAATCAAGACCGCAATGAAAATAGGACTAAAAATATTGATATGCTTTATGCTTTTGATTTCTTGTAGTGAAGATCAAGTCGATGAAACAGGAACAGGAGCAATAAAAGGAAGAGTAGTAGATGCGCGAACATATGAAGGAATAGAAAACGCACGTATTTCTTCAAGCCCAACTACGAGTACCGTATTTTCGGATAAAGACGGATATTTCGAGATAGATAAAATAACATTGGGAAAATATTCTTTTCAGGCCCAGAAAGATGGTTTTACCGCCAGATTTGAACCTGCCACTGTTGAGAAAGACATAACAGCTCAGATTATTTTTGAGTTACAAGTCTCTACCGCCAATAACAAACCACCAGATGTTCCCGTACTAACCGCACCTACAGACAATGCTACAGCACAGCCTCTGACCGTAGATTTAACCTGGACAGCAAAAGATCCGGAATCAGATCCGATGACCTATACCGTTACGGTGAAAAACGGAACAACAGACGAAACTAAAACCTATGCCAATCTAAAAGAAACAAAACTTAACATTTCAGGTTTAAGTTTTAGTACAAAATACTATTGGCAGGTAACCGTAGACGATGGAATTAACAAACCCATAAATAGTGTCACAAACTCCTTTACGACTTTAGCATTTCCAAATCCGAGATATTTGTATGTTAAAAAAGTAAAAAATAACAATGTTATTTATACAGCCGATGAAGCCGGAAACGAACTTCAATTATCCTCTGCCGAAGTAAACAGCTACAGACCGAGAAAAAATTTAAGCATCAACAGAATTGCTTATATAAGTTCTGACGGATCATTAAATCAAATATTTACCATGAATCCGGATGGTACCGATGTCAAAAAAATTACAAACTTTATACCGATAGCAGGATTTAATATGGAGTATGTTAATTATTGCTGGAGCACCAACGGAAGACAAATTATTTATCCAAATTTTGACAGATTGTATCGCATTGATTCTGACGGATCGGGATTGGTTCAATTGTTTAAAACGCCAAACGGAAAATTCATCTCAGAATGTGAATGGAGTCAGGACGGGTCACAAATTGTACTTAAAGTAAATGATATGTCAGGATACGGTGTTGAGATATATGTTATCAATACCGCCGGTGATGTATTGTATCAGGTGCTTTCCGGAGTAACGGGTGGTGCAAGTGGTATTAGTATTTCTGTAGACAATAGTAAAATTGCCTATACCAGAGATATTTCAGGATTCGAAAATTCGACTTACAGACGATTAGACTCCAGAATATTTATTTACACAGTCGTGGATAATACTTCAACCGAATTGGCAAGTCAAAAACCAAATGGATTTAATGATTTCGATGTAAAATTCTCTCCAAATGAAGCGGAGCTGATTTATGTCAATACATCAAATGATGGTTTATCAGCCAACACTATACAAAAAGTTACTATTTCTAGCAGCAATAGTAATGGTTCTCGAACAACACTGTTTCAGAACGCCTCAATGCCGGATTGGAGGTAAAATACTAAAAACTCAATTTTTGATAACCAATTTTATTGAAAAAAATCGGCAGTGCCTAAAAGCTTGCCGATTTTTTTTGTGAATCAGACATACGAATCAATCAAAGAATTAAAAAAAGGGATTATCTTTGCACCACATCAACACAAACTAAGTTACATGAGTTCAGATTCTAGCAAAAGGTACGCACAAAGAGGTGTTTCGGCATCAAAAGAAGACGTACACAACGCCATAAAAAATATTGATAAAGGTTTATTCCCGCAGGCATTTTGTAAAATTGTACCTGATTATTTAACACAAGACCAGGAGCACTGTTTGATTATGCATGCCGATGGTGCCGGTACAAAATCATCATTAGCCTATATGTACTGGAAAGAAACCGGAGATATTTCAGTTTGGAAAGGAATTGCTCAGGATGCTTTAATCATGAATATTGATGACTTATTGTGCGTAGGGGCAACCGATAATATCTTGCTTTCGTCAACAATCGGAAGAAACAAAAACTTAATTCCGGCTGAGGTCATTTCGGCGATCATCAACGGTACCGAAGAACTAATCAACGAATTAAAATCTTTTGGGGTAACCATTCATTCAACAGGAGGCGAAACTGCCGATGTAGGTGATGTTGTTCGTACTATTATTGTCGATTCTACGGTAACTGCTCGTATGAAACGCAGTGATGTCGTAGATAATGCCAACATAAAAGCAGGAGACGTAATTGTTGGATTGGCTTCTTTTGGTCAGGCTACTTACGAAAAAAGCTATAACGGAGGGATGGGAAGCAACGGATTAACTTCTGCACGTCATGATGTTTTCGGAAAATACCTTGCGGCAAAATATCCGGAAAGTTACGATGCAGCTGTACCCGAAGAATTAATCTATTCAGGACAGGTAAATTTAACCGATGCTGTCGAAAACAGTCCAATAAATGCAGGACAGTTGGTACTTTCTCCAACCAGAACGTATGCGCCAATTATCAAGAAAATTTTGGATACTTATACGCCAAAAGATATTCACGGAATGGTGCATTGCAGTGGAGGAGCTCAGACTAAGATTTTACATTTCGTTCAGAACTTACATATTATAAAAGACAATTTATTTCCGGTTCCGCCATTGTTCCAGTTAATTCAGGAGCAATCTAAAACCGATTGGAAAGAAATGTACCAGGTTTTCAATTGCGGTCACCGTATGGAAATTTATGTTCCTGAAAACATTGCACAAGATATTATTGCAATTTCAAAATCATTTAATGTAGACGCACAAATTGTTGGTAGAGTAGAAGCAGCAACTGCTAAAAAACTTACCATTACCAGCGAATACGGAACATTCGAATATTAATATTTTTTGAAATAAAGACACAAAGGTTCTGAGTTGCAAAGGTTTTTATGCTGGAGTTTATCACAGAACCTTTTTTTATTAATCATTGGCTTTTTTAGAAGCTAATCCCGCTATTCGTTGCAATCTTTTGTGCCGAACCCCGTCACAAAAGGATTTTCACTTCTATCGGGGCTAAAAACATCAAATCATGTACGAATTACTTTTTTGGAGATATTTAGAAGAGGTTTATTTAAACCATCATGAAGTTTATGAAGCCCTTGTGGAAAAAGAAGAAGTAGAAGGTCTTGAGACCCTTCCCGTTGAAGTTATCTTAAACCGAATCAACTCAGTTTTTTCTCAATGGGAGAGAGTGGACGAAAATAGTTGGAAAAACAACGGAGGAAAAGGAGCTTTTCAGGTCATTACGACACCACAAAGCATCAAAATCGATTGTTACGGAACCGAAGGAAAAACCATGAACAAACTGGTTTCTTTGATGGAAGAATTCAAATGTCCGTTATACGATCCGCAAGTTCCGGAGCGTTATGACGAAATGAGTGAATAAACTATCAATTTTGTAAAACTTTGCGAATCTCTGTGAAATAGTTTTTAGATAAAGTAAATAGAAGACTTTATAGTGAGCGGTTCAAAAAAAAATCTCATGACAACATCAAATTTTAATTTCTCCGATACTATAATTTTAGAAGACGAGTCCGTTTTATTGCGCCCTTTACAAGAATCTGATGTCGATAATTTATTGGAAATTTCGATCAACGAACCGGAAACCTGGAAGTACTCACTCGTAGGTGCAGATGGAAAAGAAAATCTGATCCAATACATTCAGCTGGCGATAAAAGCACGCGAAAATCAAAAAGAATTTCCGTTTATAGTTTTCGATAAAAAAACTCAAAAATATGCAGGTTCAACCCGTTTCTACGATATGAATCTCGAATATAAAACACTTCAGTTAGGATTCACCTGGTACGGATCGGCATTTAGAGGTACCGGACTGAACAAACATTGTAAATTTTTATTGCTGCAATTTGCCTTCGAAACACTTGGTATGGAACGAGTAGAATTCCGTGCCGATAATAATAACGAACGCAGTATTGCTGCGATGAAAAGCATCGGCTGTAAAGTCGAAGGTGTTTTAAGAAGTCATATGCCAACCGCAAATAGTGATGTTCGCCGTGATTCCATCGTTTTAAGTATTTTAAGAAACGAATGGTTTGATGAGGTAAGAGAAAATTTAAAGCGTAAGCTTTAAAAAGAGGTGCTAGCCTCGATTCATTTGGTACAGCCAGATTTTAATCCGGTTAAAACGGAATGGGAAGAAAAGAGGAACCATTGGTTCGTCCTATTTTACAAACCCATTGTGGATTTGTAATTTGCCCAAAAATAAAATCTGTCGTCATAATATGTGCCGTTCCTACGGAACTCTTGGGTGGGATGCATTATTTTACAACGGATTAAAATCCGTTGCTACGATATGTTTCGTTCCTACGGAACTCCTTAATACAACATCTAATTTTGTAATAAATGAAGATATCTCCCTAAGAAAAGATTTTTTTGATGAGGTAAGAGAAAAAAGCGTAAGCTTTTAAAAAAGAGGCGCTAGCCTCGGCCCATATTGTAGGGCCGGATTTTAATCCGGTCAAAACGAAATGAAAGGAAAAGAAGAAGCATCGGTTCGCCCCATTTTACAAAACGTATAATTTGGTAAAAATAAAGCGTAAGCTTTTAAAAAAGAGGCGCTAGCCTCGGCCCATATTGTAGGGTCGGATTTTAAACCCGGTCAAAACGGAATGGAAGAAAAAGAAGAAGCATCGGTTCGCCCCATTTTACAAAACGTATAATTTGGTAAAAATAAAGCGTAAGCTTTAAAAAAGAGGCGCTAGCCTCGGCTCATATTGTAGGGCCGGATTTTAATCCGGTTAAAAACGGAATGGAAAGAAAAGAAGAACCATCCGGTTCGCCCCATTTTATTTACAGAATTTAAGAACACAATTCATTAGAATTTTAAAATTTGGATTGGCATTTAATTTCTATCCGTCTTTCAAAATTAAATTTTGTTCTTTTCTAAGTTTGACAACCAATTGATCAATATGGGTTTTTATTTTTTGCGGTAAAGAATTCCAATTATTGTCTTTTTTAAAGCTCCTGCAATAATCCAGATCACATTCTACGGCGCGAATCACGTACTTTTTGTTTTGGTATACCGTAATAATTTTGACACGTCTTATCTCATTGTACTCTGTTTTTGTACCGTAAACGATTACGGGATCGATATATCCGTCTCCATCAAGATCTTTGGTACTGCTGTATTTTGTCCAGAACCAGATATTTGTTTCTTTGGGATCATAATCTTCCAGTAAATCATTGATTCGCCATTTTTCAAGAAAACCTCCATGATCATTAAGGACATAAATGGCCTGTATTTTTGTATTTAAAGTGTCATTTTGGGTGATTGTTTTTTGATTTTCGCAGAATAGCAATTCATAAACCCCACCTTTATCGGAACACTCGAAGGCTTTATAGATTGGAAAATCAGAAAGATTGTTGAGCTCTCTTTGAGTGATTTCTTTTTTTGTTAGTCTGTGACTTTCTATTTTTTGTGCAGAACTGAATGTACTATAAAAAAGAATCCACAATAAAATATATTTTTTCATGTATGTTATGACATTTTGCAGAATCAAAGATATTTAAAAGCTTTTGAGAATGGATCATTTTATATTTTTTAAAAAGCATATTTTGTTGTATTTTTCAAATCTGAAAGTATTGATAAATCGATTTAGTAGATGCCAGATACTGCTTTAAGCAAAAAATAATCATTAAAAGAAAACTAATGAATAGAATAAATTGTAAAAATTTTGTTTTTGGATTATCCTTTTTAATATTTGGTTGTACCGTAAATGCTCAGAAAAAACCGACTGAAAAACGAGATCTGATTCAGTACGTTGATCCGATGATTGGGACAGCCAAAATGGGACATACCTATCCCGGCGCAACAGTTCCGTTTGGAAGTGTGCAGTTGAGTCCTGAAACTGATACTATAGCTTACAGTACAAATGGGAAATACAATGGAGATGTCTATAAATATTGTGCGGGATACCAATATGAAGATAAAACAATTGTAGGGTTTAGTCACACTCATTTTAGCGGGACAGGGCATTCTGATTTAGGCGACTTTTTAATTATGCCCACAACAGGAAAGTTACAATTGAATCCGGGTATTGCTTCAAAGCCGTTATCGGGTTACCGATCGGCATTTTCTCATACTACCGAAAAAGCAGAGCCGGCCTATTACAGTGTGCTACTGGAGGACCATAAAATCAAAGCGGAACTAACAGCCACCACACGTGTAGGAATGCATCAGTACACCTTTCCAAAGTCGGATGAAGCTCATGTGATTTTGGATCTGACTTCCGGAATTTACAATTATGATAAAAAAAATGTATGGACTTTTGTTCGTGTTGAAAATGATACTTTGATTACGGGTTACCGCCAGACGAATGGCTGGGCGAGAACCAGAACGGTTTATTTTGCGATGAGCTTTAGTAAACCTATTAAAAGCTACGGTCAGGCGGTATCAGAAAAAAGTGTGTACAGAGGTTTTTGGGGTAGGTTTGACCAGACGAAAAACTTCCCCGAAATGGCGGGTCAGAACTTAAAATTGTTTTTTGATTTTAACACGGAAGAAGGAGAGAAAATCAAAATCAAAATGGCTTTATCACCTGTAAGTTCTGCCGGTGCACTTGAAAATATGAAAAAAGAAGTTCCGGGCTGGGATTTCGAAAAAGTTAAAAAACAAAGTCAGGAAATCTGGAACAACGAGTTGAATAAAGTTCAGATTGAAACCATTCAGAAAGAAGATTTGGTGAATTTTTACACGGCGATGTACCACGCCTTTTTAGGACCAACCGAATACATGGATTTAGACGGGAACTACAAAGGTTTGGATATGAACGTTCATAAAGCCGAGAACTTTAAAAATTATACCAGTTACTCGTTATGGGATACCTATCGCGCTTTGCATCCGTTATTCAACTTAGTACAGCCGGGTCGAAACTCGGATATGATTAGTTCTATGCTGGCACATTCAGACCAAAGTGTGCATAAGATGTTGCCTATCTGGTCGCATTATGCCAATGAAAACTGGTGTATGATCGGCTATCATTCTGTTTCTGTAATTGCGGATGCGATTGTAAAAGGCAATACAAATTTTGATGCTGAAAAAGCACTTCAGGCGTGTGTGAACACTGCAAAAGTACCTTATTATGACGGATTGGAATATTATATGACAAAAGGTTATGTGCCTGAAGACAAAAACGGTGCTTCGGTTTCAAAAACACTCGAATATGCTTATGATGACTGGGCGATTGCACAGGCAGCAAAAAAGTTAGGCAAGACAGAAATTTATAAAGAGTTCATCGAAAGATCTAAAAATTATAAAAATGTTTACGATGCTAAGACGGGGTTTATGCGTCCAAAGCTAAATGACGGAACTTTTAAGAAAGAATTTGATCCGTTGGATACACACGGACAAGGTTTTATTGAAGGAAATTCATGGAATTACAGCTTCTATGTACCACAGGATCCCGCCGATATGATCAAATTGATGGGTGGGAATGAGAAGTTTAAAGTTCGTCTGGATTCTTTGTTTAACATGCATTTACCGGACAAATATTTTGAAAACACAGAAGATATTACAAGAGACGGAATCATCGGGAACTATGTTCATGGAAACGAGCCTTCTCATCATGTCGTTTATTTGTACAATTGGACGAATTCACCATGGAAAGCTCAGGACAAAATCAGGATGATTCTGAAAAAAATGTACCGAAACGGAGCCGATGGTTTAGGAGGAAACGATGATTTTGGACAAATGAGTGCCTGGTATATTTTTAGCAGTTTAGGATTTTATCCGGTTGCTCCGGGTTCTGATGAGTATGCATTGGGAAGTCCATTGGTGAAAAAGGCGATTTTTAATTTAGAGAACGGAAAGAAATTTGAAGTCGAAACGGTAAATCAATCCGATAAAAATGTGTTTGTGAGTAAGGTGATTTTAAACGGAAAACAATTGGACAAGCCTTTTCTAAAGCATTCGGAGGTGATAAACGGTGGAAAAATTATCTTTTATATGAGTGCCAAACCGAATAAGAAACAATATTAATTTTATATATGTCAGGCTGAGCGAAGTCGAAGCCCTCTTTTTTGTGGTGAAGTTCTTTCGACTTCGCTCAGTCTTACGATGTGTAATATTAAAATTTGAGAAAATTTGTGTAATTCATAGCGGAACAACAAGAAACTTCACGAAATTTGCACTTTAAATAAAAGTAAATATGAAAGTAAATCTAAAATCAGGAATTGATAAGTTGCTTTTCGGCATGAAGCAGAATGATGTTACAGCTGCTTTAGGAAAGCCTGATAAAAATTATAAAGACGAAGATGATAATGTAATTTTTGTATACAATGCGCAAAAAATCAGATTGACGTTTTATCAGGAAGAAGACCTGAAATTAGGTTATTTAGTAGCATCAAGCAACGATTTGGATGTTTTTGGCTTCAAATTAATCGGAAGAAAAATTGCTGATGTCAAGAAAGATCTCGCAACAAAAGGAATTACAAAATACAATCAGGAGACTTTTGATACTTTTGAAAATTACTTTAATGAAGACAATTGGTTCATTCTTCAAACAGAATTTGACGAGGTTGTGAAGTTTGAAATTGGCGCAATCATTAACGATAAAGACGAATTTGACTGGAAATTTCCGGTGAAGAAGAAGTAGTTAAAAGCTAAAGTACGAACATGCATTGTCAGACAGAGCGAAGTCGAAGTCCTACAAGCTAAACGGTGCTACTACTTAGTCTGATAATAATAGTTGTGAAAAAACCGGCAAGTGATTGCCGGTTTTTTTGTGTTTGAATCAAAAGAAAATGGCAATCACTTGTCGGTTTTTTTATGCAAGTATTTGCGCCACTATTGTCATTCCGAAGAATGAGGAATCTCCACGAGTAACTCCGCAATGCATTGAATTGTAAAGTCTTTATCAGTCTATAGAAATAAGTAATTACTATGTGGAACTGCTTGTGAAGATTCCTCATTCTTAGGAATGATAGTATGATCAATAAAAAAACCGACAATCACTTGTCGGTTTTTTATTGTTTGAATTAAAAGAAAACGGCAATCATTTGTCGTTTTTTATGCAAGTATTTACGCCACTATTGTCATTCCGAAGAATGAGGAATCTCCACGAGTAACTCCGCAATGCATTGAATTGAAAAGCCTTTACCAGTCTATAGAAATAAGTAATCTAAAAAATCTAAATCCAGATTAATTGTTTTAATCAGTTCAATTTTCTTTTCCCTTCGCCAGCCTTTAATTTCTTTCTCTCGACGTATGGCTTCCTGGATCCAGGTAAATTTTTCATAATAGAGTAAAAATTCTACCTTATATCTTGATGCAAAAGTTTTTTTGCCTGTTATACAATTTTCCTTGTGCTGATTCAAACGAACTCTCAAGTTGTTGGTTACGCCGGTATAAAACACAGTTCTTGATTTATTTGTTATGATATAAATATAGTATGTATGATATCCTTCTGTGTATTTCATAAAACTAAAGTAATAGTTTTAATTGATTTTTCATTATAAAAATGAAAGTTTTTTCTTTCTTTTTAAGTAAAATAATTATGCGATGTGGAACTGCTTGTGAAGATTCCTCATTCTTCGGAATGACAATATGATCGTAGTTTTCTATGCAAGTATTTACGCCACTATTGGCATCCTGACGAAGGAAGGATCACCACAAGTAGCTCCACAATGCATTAAATTGTAAAGCCTTCACCAGTCTATAGAAATAAGTAATTACGATGTAGAGCTGCTTATGAAGATTCCTCATTCTTCGGAATGACAAAATGATCAATAAAGAGAACGACAATTATTTGTCGTTTTTCTATGACAGTATTTGCGCCACTATTGGCATCCTGACGAAGGAAGGATCACCACAAGTAACTCCACAATGCATTGAAGTGAAAAGCCTTCACCAGTCTATAGAAATAAGTAATTATGATGTAGAGCTGCTTGTAAAGATTCCTCATTCTTCGAAATGGCAGTATGATCAATAAAAAAACCGACAATCACTTGTCGGTTTTTTTGTGTTTGAATTAAAAGAGATTAACCTTTTAACCATGCATTTTTAAGTTTTTCTTTTGAAGCATCAGTTGCTTTAAAAGTTTCTTTTTCTTCAAATGGTACTTTCACTGTTCCTTTGATGGTTTGTTCAGCACCTGCACGTTTGATTTTAACGGTAATAGGATCATTTTCTTTCCAGTTTTCACTTTCCCCGATCAAATCATAAATATTGTCTAAATTGTAGGTCTTATCGTTTACCGAAAGGATTACATCACCAGCTTTTAGATTCAAATTGGAGAAGAATACATTTAGGTCGATGTTAGAACGAACGTTTATTGCTTTAGTGGCTTTGTCAACTCCAATATAAGGAGCCTGTCCTTTGATGAAAATTGATCCCGGAACTTTTTCAGAGGCTTTGGTAACACCAACTTTGGCCAAATAAAAGTCATAAGGAATAGGAGTAGTGCCAGCCACATATTTGTTAAGGAACTCCCCAACTTCTGGATAAGTAAGTTCAGTTACTTTAGCAAAAAGCTCGTTATCGTTAAATGGTTTTTCAACACCGTATTCGCTTGCTAATTTGTGCATTAAATCCAGAATTCCTCTTTCGCCATTGCTTTTTTCTCTGATGATAATGTCAATACACATCCCGATCAAAGCACCTTTTTGATATACATTTAAGTATTGGTCTTTATAAGGCTGATCCAATACATTTTTACTCATTACAGTAAACGACATGGTATCGTTTAAACGTTTAGACTGCTCAATTTTATCAGCAATACGGGTGTAAAATTCAGCCTCGTTAATCAATCCCTGATTGATTTGAAACAGGTTGGCAAAATATTCGGTTACCCCTTCATACATCCATAAATGTTCTGACATTTTTGGTGCATTGTAATCAAAAAACTGAATTTCTTTAGAGTGAATCGTTAACGGAGTTACAATATGAAAAAACTCGTGAGAAACTACATCTTTCATAGATTCAACCAGTTTTTCTTTAGGCATAGATTCCGGTAAAACAACTGTTGTAGCAGTTGGATGTTCCAATGCTCCAAAACCGTGAGCATCATCCTTAGCCATACTTGACAGATACAAAAGAACAGTATACTTTTTGTTAGCATTTACTTTGCCTAAAAAGTTCTTTTGTGCGGTCATCATCGTTTTCATTTCCGGAGTAATACTTTCTGCTGTGAATTTCCCTGTTGGAGAATAAACAGCGATTAAAATATCCATTCCGTTTACGTTGAATGTCGTATAATCAGGTTTAGAGTACATGATTGGATTTTCGACTAAAACTGCATAGCGCGAAGTGGTGAAAACATCACTTGTTTTGCTTGCATCCTCATCGGTCATAGAAGTTGCTCCCCAAAGGGTTTCCGGGTGAGTAATGGTAACTTTATATGGAATTTCAAGTTTGTCTTTAAAATAACCTACAAAACCATGTGTGTTTACTAAGAAATTCACTCCGGCATTGATATTGGTACCAGCTGGAGAAAAGACGTCGTCATTTCCAAATCCTGTTCCTTTTTCAGTATCAAAAGTGTCTCCTACTAAATAAGTTATTTTGTTAAGCTTTTTAGCATCAGAAATCGACCATGAGTTATCATCAATTCTTTTTACGGCTAATGCATTTCCTTTGGCGTCAAAGGCCTTAAAATCGTCTGAAAACTTACCGTAGTTGTCCGTAGAATAAGTTCCCGGAACCGTTTTTGGGATGCTGTAAATTACCTCGTCTGTTTTGATTTTTGGAGGTGTTACCGTTACCAAAACTTTATCGTCTTTAACGTCAACAAGATTAATATTAACATCTACGACATTGCTTTTTGCGGCACCTGAAGGGCTCCCTGTTTTACAGCTCCAAAGTGTAACTGCCAGAGCTAGGGTGTAAAGTATTTTTTTCATTTCTTCATGTTTGGTTATTGCTATATGACTTACAAAAGGTAAAAAAGTTACATTTTGATTAAAAATAAAAAAAACTCCTGAATCTCAGGAGTTCTAATCTTAGTCTAGTTTATTCTTTATATAATATTTGCCATCCAAATCTTCGTCAAAATCGTCTATTTTAACTGGTTTTGGTTTTGGTTTATTTGCAATTGCCTTTTTTTTCCACATCTCAAATTTCTCAAGTGGCATTTTCTTTTTCATGATTTCCAGAACTTCTTTTTCTGCCAATCCAAATTCTTTTTTTATGATTTCAAATGGATTTTTTTCTTCTAAGGCTAACGAAACAACTTTTTCAGTTTGTTCCCAATTCAATTCTTTGCGGTTACTCTTTTTCATCACGTGAAAATTAATTCAAAATAGAGGTTAATGATTAATAGATTGATTTTCAATTTAAGTATCAATATTAATAAAAAAAATAATTAGTTGGTTCGATCAACGATATTTTTTTTACTGATTTTAACTGTTTTTTATGGATCTCGCTTTTTGAAACGGTATTTTTAATAAATTTTTGAGATTGTTGTTTTCTTCAACAGCCATATGGGTGTCTACGCCATAAATTATTTTGTCTTTGGGCAAACTGGTAAAAGTGCCAAAAAGACGGTCCCAAACCGAAAAAATGTTCCCATAGTTGCTATCGGTATACGGAAGAACATAGTGGTGATGTACTTTATGCATGTTTGGCGAAACAATAAAATAACTGAGAAAAACATCTAATTTTTGAGGTAATGCAATATTAGCATGTGTAAATTGAGTAGACACAACAGATAAGGTCTGATAAAGAAAAACCATCCACATCGGACTTCCTACAATCAAAACACCAACAGTGGTGAAGACAAACCGGATAATGCTTTCGCCCGGATGATGCCGATTTGCCGAGGTAGTGTCGATCCAGGTATCGGTGTGGTGTACCAGATGAAAACGCCATAAAATTTTGAACCTGTGCTGTACATAATGGGCAAGATAAGCGCCAATTAAATCCAATAGCAATAAACCAATTATGGTGTAAAGCCACAGCGGTAAAACAGGCAGCCATTGTAATAGTCCAAAATCGTTTTCTGTTGTCCAGTTGGCTGTTTTAATTAAGATAAAAGCCAAAACGAAATTGACAACAATTGTAGTGAAGGTGAGGAAAAAATTAATCCCGGCATGCTGCCATTTTCGATATTGCAGCTGAAACAAAGGAAAGGTATTTTCGATCAGCCAAAAGAAGGTGATTCCTCCCATGAGAATTAAACTTCTATGTGAAGACGGAATCGTACTGAAATAGGCAATAATGTCATTCATAAGAATAGAATAAAGTGATACGAAAAAAGTCTGAATAAAGTCACTGGAGAAAAAGGACGGACTTAAGTTGCTCCAAAAAGAAAAGAGAAAACCGAATAGTATTATATTTGATTTTCTCTTTTAAAGTAAGTTATAAATAAAGGTTTTAAGCTTTTTTGATTAAGCTGATGATAAAAAGTAGCACCCAGGCTCCTCCAACCGCAATTATAATTTGCCATAGAAGTCCGCCTCCGCCAATGCCAAGTCTACCGGCTATCCAGCCACCAATGATACCACCCACAATTCCTACGATGATATTACCCAATAATCCAAAACCTGCACCTTTCCATATCTGACCCGCAAGCCATCCGGATATTGCACCAATAAGTAAAAAATATAAAAATTCCATAGGATAAAATTTAAAAGTTAGTAATAAGTTGATTAAGCTTCGGCATGATTTTGCAGTAATGTTTTATAAATAAATCCGGCTACAATTGCACCCAGAATAGGAGCTACCCAAAACAACCAGACTTGTGACAATGGCTCTCCGCCAACGAAAACAGCCTGAGATAATGATCTTGCAGGATTTACAGAAGTATTGGTAATTGGAATACTGATTAAGTGTATTAAAGTCAATGCTAAACCAATGGCAATACCGGCAAATCTTCCGTTGGCAAATTTATCTGTAGCACCCAGAATTACCAATAAGAAAAACAGCGTAAGTACAAACTCAGCGATAAAAGCAGATTGCAAAGAATATCCGTCAGGTGAAAATGCTCCAAAACCATTTGAGGCAAAAGCTCCTGCTTTTGTATTATCAATTGCAAAACCGGCTTTTCCTGATGCAATGGTAAATAAAGTCCCGGCTGCGGCAGCTGCACCAACGCATTGCGCAACAATGTAAGGGATTAAATCTTTTGCAGGGAATCTGCCACCTGCCCATAAACCAAAGGAAACAGCAGGATTAAAGTGTCCGCCTGAGATATGTCCTACAGCATAAGCCATTGTTAGTACTGTTAAACCGAAGGCCAGGGCAACACCAGCAAATCCGATTCCTAAACTAGGAATTCCGGCAGCAAAAATTGCGCTTCCACAACCTCCAAAAACCAGCCAATAAGTTCCAAAAAATTCTGCAAATAATTTTTTCATAATAAATAGTTTTAATTAATAGTTGATTGTTAAAAAGTATATTGGTATGCCCATAAAATCAAGACAATCTGAATGGGCAAGCGTATAAGCAAAATCCACTTGGGTAAACCAAAACTTGCTTTTTTATTCTGATACATGAAAAGATTGGCAGGAAATACAGCAATTAAAGTAGCTATAATTCCCCACGCACCAAAATGGGAAGTAGCAGGAATCATCAGAAGTATGCCGAAAAGGATTTCGGCAATTCCGCTTAAAGTATTTATTAATTTGGGGTTTGAAAAGAATGGAGGAATGATTCGAATGTACATTCCCGGTTTTCTAAAATGATTTAATCCGGCAATAATATAAAGCGACGCCATTAAATATAAATGCCAGGGTAAATTCATGATACAGGATTGTTTCTCACGAATTTATAAAAAAATTAACAATTATTGCATTACAAAGAGGCTTTTTTTTAGAGCGTTTCTAAATTAGCTAGTTTTTGCGTTTGAAATTTACATTCATAATAATAATGGCCAGGATGATTAAAACAATTCCAACCCATTGCAATAAGATTACTTCTTCGTCTAATAAAATGTAAGCCATAGTTACAGAAACTGGAAGTTCAAGTGCAGAAACGATACTTCCAAGACCAATTCCGGTTAATGGAAAACCTAAGTTCATTAACATTGGAGGGATGATGGTTCCGAATAAGGCTAGTATGATTCCCCATTTGGCAAAGATCGCAAGGTTAAAAGGGGTAACCTGTGTTACCAATGCAAACGAAAACACGATGATGGCACCTCCAAAAAGCATGTACAAACTACGTTGTGCCGATGAGATTTCGGTTGCAACGCGATTGGCTGTAAACATGGTTGTCGTAAAAGATACTGCAGCTAACATCCCCCAAACAAGACCTCTCCAGTCTAGTTCGATTTCATTGTGCAAAATATTAGTGGCTAAAACGGTACCAATAAGAACGATAAATACCGAAAACACTTTTTGTCTCGAAGGTAATTTTTTTTCTAAGATCATTTCAAGTAAAACACCTATCCAAACCGTTTGCATCAATAAAACGATACCAATCGAAACAGGAATGTATTTTACAGCCAGGTAATAAAACAAACTGGTCATCCCTAAAGAAGTACCTGCAAGCATTAAACTGAATATGTTTTTTGGAGTAGCTTTGACTACTTTGTCCTTATGTTTTATCTTCTGAAACGTATTAATCAGCAAGATACCAATGATTCCCAATACAAATTGAGAGGTAGTTACTTCGGCGGTAGTGTATCCTTCTGTATAGGCCATTTTTACGAAAGTGGCTAACATTCCATAAGTAGTGGCTCCTAATGCTACTAAAAATACTCCTTTTAATACGTTGTTTTGTGACATTTTAATCTGTTTATTTTAAAAAATTTAAGCCGGCAAAGGTAAGCTATTTTGTTTAGGAATTAATATAAAATATTTATAAACGTTGAGATTGCGTTTATTTGGCTCTTTTCCTGAGGTTTAAAATTGAAGATTTAACATCTTTTGTAAAATAAAAAAACCACCAGAAATACATCGTGGTGGTTGATTTTAAGTCTGATAAAGTACTTTATTACTTTACAGGCTGTTCTTTATAAGTTTCGATTTCAAAGACCAAAGTTGCGTTTGGCGGAATTACTCCTCCGGCACCTTTTTCTCCGTAAGCTAAATTAGAAGGAAGAAAAAATATTGCTTTTTCTCCGTCTGTCATCATGTCTAAAGCTTCAATAAAACCAGGAATCATTCCGTCTTTTTTACCTACAACAAAAGGGAATGCTTTGTATCCTTTTTGAGCGTCACGGTTGGCATCGTATTTACCATAAGCTTTTGCTACAGCCGCAATACTGCTGTCAAAAAGATTTCCGTCTTCAAAATATCCGGCATAGTGGAAGTAAATGTTAGAGCCTTCAGCACCTTTAACTCCGGTTCCTTTTTTAGTAACAACATATTTTAAACCTGAAGCTGTGGTAGTAGCTTTGGCTTTTGTAGCAGCAAAATAAGCTGCTTTTTCAGTGATTACTTTTTGAGATTCTGCTTTTTTGGCTTCCTGGCCTTTAGCATCCTCAGCAAGTACTTTTACAGCATCGAATTTTTTGGCTGCAGCACCTTTGCGTGTAATCGTAATTTTAGTCATAATATCGTCCTGAACAATCTTATTAACATTGTCCATTCCCGAAACTACATGACCAAAAATAGTATGTTTACTGTTTAACCACGGTGTATCTTTATGGGTGATGAAAAACTGACTTCCGTTTGTAGCAGGACCTGAATTTGCCATTGCTAAAACTCCGCCTTTTTCAAATTTTAATTCCGGTACAAATTCATCTTTAAAAGCATATCCAGGACCTCCTGAACCATTTCCGTCAGGATCTCCACCCTGAATCATGAAATCATTGATTACTCTGTGAAATTTTAATCCATCGTAAAAAGGTTTTCCTTTAAGTTTTTCAACTTTAACGTTAGGATTAGTTCCTTCTGCCAACGAAATAAAGTTCGCTACGGTTACCGGTGCTTTTACATATTCTAAAGAAAGCACGATGTCTCCTTTTGTAGTTGCTATGGTAGCAAAAATACCTTCGCCCGGATTAGCTTTAGGAGCTGCTTTGGCTGCTGTAGCTGTTGTTTTTGGCTTTGGTTTCGCAGCTGGTTTTTTTGTAGTCTGAGCCTGAATGTTTACTACAGCCAGACAAAATAAAAATAGAAATTTAAACTTCATGATGTTCCGAATTTAAGTCTAAGTTGGTTTCTTTTAAATAAACTATTGTGGTTTTTCTAATAATTGAATTTCGAAAATAATATTTGCATTTGGCGGGATTACTCCTCCTGCACCAGTTGCTCCATATGCCAGGTGTGCCGGAATAAAAAGAACTGCTTTGTCTCCAAATGAAAGTTGTTCAATTCCTTCGATAAAGCCCGGGATCATTCCGTCTTTACGGCCTGCCTGAAAAGGAATTGGCTGGTATCCGTTTGCTTCAGCTCTCGCAGCGTCAAATTTTCCAAAAGCTTTATTCACTTCTTCTACACTTGAATCAAATAAAGTTCCGTCTTCCAGAAAACCTGAATAATTAATGTATAATTGAGCTCCCGGAGCTGGTTTTTTACCTGTTCCTTTTTGAGTAATTACATATTCTAAACCTGAATTGGTTTTGGTTGCTTTAGGTTTTACAGAAGCTAAATACGCTACTTTTTCTTTTTGTACTCCGTTGTATTTGCTTTTTTCTTTAGCAATTTCAGAGAAATAATCGTGAAATACTTTTACAGCATCAAATTTTTTGGCAGCCTCACCGTTTCTGATGATTTTTACCGAAACAATTTTATCGTCTTGTTTGATCTGATTGACAACTTCTTGTCCTTTTTCAACAACATGACCAAAAATAGTATGTTTTCCGTCTAACCATGGAGTTTCAAGGTGAGTGATAAAAAACTGACTGCTGTTGGTAGCCGGACCATTGTTTGCCATTGCCAAAACACCTGCTTTGTCAAATTTCAAATCGGTGATTTCATCTTTAAATCTATATCCTGCATCTCCCGAACCTGTTCCTTCAGGATCCCCGGTTTGAATCATAAAATTATCAATAACCCTGTGAAATTTTAATCCGTCATAAAAAGGTTTGCCTTTTAGGTAATCTTTGGTTACAAACTCGCTTTTACCTTCGGCTAAGGTTACAAAATTAGCAACAGTAACAGGTGCTTTTTTATAATCTAATTCAACAATAATGTGTCCTTTATTGGTTTCAATATCGGCATATAAACCATCAGGTAAGTTGCTGTGTTCGTCTTTACAAGAGTATAATGAACTAACGGCAAGTAATACTAGTAGAATACTTTTTTTCATTTTTTAGCGGTTGTTTTTATGGGTTTAATGTATCTTTTTTAGTCTGAGTTACGGGTTTAGGAGCCGTTGTTTTAGGTGTTTGTGTGGCCGTTGTTGCTGGTGCAGCTGTCGGATCCGGTACAAAATTGCGAAGTGTAACGGTACACATTAAGGATTGATTTGGTCCTATTTTTTTGTTGTCTCCGTGATATCCGTAGGCAATATGGGAAGGGAATAAGAAGGTCACCGTTTCATTTTTATGCATCATTTTGATACCATCGCGCAATCCCATCATAATGTCCTGCTTGTCTACATAATACGTCTGCGGACCAAGATCGGCTTCTGAGTAGATTATTTTACCGTTTATGTCTTTTACTTCCAGATTAAAATAAGCGATGTCACCTTTTTTAGGAGTCTTTAGATCGGTTTCGTTTCGTTCGTCATAAAACAGCCAGTATCCTTTTCTGGTGGCATAGTATTTTGTTTTCGGATTGCTTTTGATTATTTTTTTGATAACATCCTCTTCATTGGCTACTAATTTTTTATTTCGATCGGCCGATTTTTTCATAAAAGTACCTGAAGCCTGAGAAATAGGTCTTCTCGCGTCTTCATGTTGTTTACAGCTAACCAATAAAACAGCAAAAAGTAGGGCGCAACTGCTTCGTTTTAAGTAGTTCATAATGTGGGTTATATTTTTAGTTTGTTTACTAAATCTTCAAATTTCTTCAAAGTTTCTTCCATCGAAACCTCTGATTTTCCTCCGGCTGCATTACTATGTCCGCCACCATTAAAATGATCTCTGGCAAACTGATTCACGTCAAATCCGCCTTGCGAACGGAAAGAGATCTTGATGATTTTCTCTTCTTTATTTTCGATAAAAATAGCAGTAAAAACAATACCTTTTATACTTAATCCGTAATTAACAACACCTTCAGTGTCACCTTTTACATAATTAAAAGCATCCAGCTCGTCCTGAGTAAGCGAAGTGTATGATGTTTTGTGCTCTTCAAGAACTTTCATGTTTTGCAGCGCACGGCCTAACAATTGCAAACGGCTGTACGAACTATTGTCAAACAATAAAACCGGAATTTGTGTGTTTTCAACCCCTAAATCAATTAGTTCTGCAATGATGCGATGCGTATTTCCTGTTGTTCCCGGAAAACGAAAAGAACCGGAATCTGTTAGTATTCCTGTGTAAATACAAGTGGCGATGGTTTTGTCTAAATCGTCTTTTTTACCTAAGA
Organism: Flavobacterium sp. N502536; assembly: GCF_025947345.1. Lineage (NCBI taxonomy): Bacteria > Pseudomonadati > Bacteroidota > Flavobacteriia > Flavobacteriales > Flavobacteriaceae > Flavobacterium > Flavobacterium sp. N502536. The sequence goes on from NZ_CP110011.1 coordinate 3,431,223, forward strand.
AAGAAATGAAGTTGTAAACCATCTCGCAGGTTGATCCAAAGGAAGTGTCCGAGTACGTATACAGCGCATAATCATCCGGTTTTTGGTGATGATCGATCATGATAAACGGAGCGCTTAGCTTCGCTAAAGTATGTTCCATTTCACCGGTACGATGAAAAGCATTAAAATCGAGTGTAAAAATAAGCTCAGCTTCTTCTAATATTCGGGTACAGTTTTCTGTATCTTTTTCAAATATTTTAACCGTTTCAGAACCCGGAAGCCAGGCTAAAAAATCGGGGAAATCATTAGGAGCAATCACCGTTGGCTGATGATTGTTTTTTAATAAAAAATGGTATAAACCTAAGGTTGAACCCATAGCATCACCATCAGGACCTCTATGCGGAATGATAGCGATTTTCTTTGGGGTTGCGAGTAATAATTGTATCGCTTGAATATCTTGTATTTTCATAGTGTGCGAATTTACATTTTTTTAATGTAATGCTGAAATCATTTTTTTATAAGTTATTTGGGCTGAGTCCAAGGTCTAAAGTTCAAATTCCAAATTCCAAATTCCAAATTCCAAGTTTCAAGTTTCAAGTTTCAAAGTCAAAGATAGAAAGCTTAAAGCTTAAAGCTTACAGCCTATAGCGTAATTACAGATTTTCCAGTTCTTTTCGCTGTAGCTTTTGATACAACTTGTATTTGACTCCTTTGACAATTTGTGATTTGTAAATTCCAACCGAACCGGATGAAAAATAGGCGATGGTGCAGGCGATAGCGATGAAAATTCCAGGTTGGATGCCAAAAAGCTCCATCCCCATAATGGTACAGGCAACAGGAGTGTGAGTCGCTCCCGAAAATACAGCAACAAACCCCAGACCAGCTAAGAAAGCAATTGGCAGTGGAATTACTAAAGACAAAGCACTTCCTAAAGTAGCGCCTACGAAGAACAATGGGGTCACTTCTCCGCCTTTAAAACCTGCGCCCAGAGTGAATCCGGTGAGGAGAATTTTAAGCAGAAAGTCGTACCACGGATTAGCGTTTGAAAAAGAATCGACAATGACAGGCACACCCAAACCGGAGAATTTTGTTAGTCCGAAACCTGCGATGGCAAGGGCCAGAACAATTCCTCCAATAAAAGGGCGGAGTGGAGGATATTTGATGTTTTTTGAAAAAAGTGAGCCCCAGAAATGGGTGCTTCTCGAAAAAAGCAAAGCTGCGAAACCGGATAAAATTCCAATCACAATCACATAGAATAAAGTGGTTGCGCTAATTTCGGGAACAAGCGGAATACTGTAATGCGTGTGTTTTACCTGCCAGAATTCGACTGTAAAATAAGCGGCATAAGCGGTTAAAAATGATAAAAGGATGCTCTTAAAATTGATTTTACTGAAATATAAAACCTCCAACGCGAAAATTGCTCCTGCGAGCGGAGTTCCAAAAACAGAAGCAAAACCGGCACTAATTCCGAGGATGATTAGAATTCTGCGTTCGCCATTATCCAGTTTAAAAAGCTTTGTAAACTGATCGGCGATAGCGCCTCCCATTTGTACAGCAGTTCCTTCACGTCCTGCCGAACCTCCAAATAAGTGGGTGAGTAAGGTTCCTAAAAGTACCAGAGGAGCCATTTTAAACGGAATGACCTTTTTGGGGTTTTCGTATTCTTCGAGCAATAAATTATTGCCTTTTACGACAGATTCTCCCCAGTAATGGTAACTCAATCCGACTAACAATCCGCCGAAAGGCAAAAGCCAGATCAGCCAGTCGTGCTGAATCCTAAATTGTGTAACCCATTCTAAAGCAACTAAGAAAAACGCCGAAGCAGATCCGGACAGTATACCTATTAGAACACAAATGAGAATCCATTTGAAAATAGTAAGCAGTGTTTTTTTGAGGTCTTGAAAAGTCATTAATAAACTTAGTTTTTTAGTCCCGAATTCACGAATAAAACGAATTTTGATTTTTTAAATTTAGACAAAAATAATCTTTTTAATTCCTTAATCTATGGTTAAAAAAAATCGTGAATTCGGGACTAAAAAATTATTGTACAACAGCCGTGAATTCTATTTCAACTAAATATTCCGGCGCAACCAGTTTGCTGATTTCATAAAAACCGGTTGTAGGTTTTATATCTTTAAAAAAGGAAGAGTGTGCTCTGGCTACTTCTTCAAAAGTCGAAATATCGGTGGTGAAAATTCGGGTTCTGATGACATCTTTCATGGCAACATTTAAATCTTCTAAAACTTTTTCAACACGCTCCAGGATGTTATAGGTTTGGGCATAAGCATCATCGGCTTTTACTTTTTCACCATCAACAATAGCCACAGTCCCTGAGACTTCAATGATGTTGCCAATTCTTACAGCACGACAATACCCCATTTTGTCCTCCCAAGGCGATCCTGTTAAGATGTTTTCTCTTTTCATTTTTTTGTTTTTTTTGAATTTGACTCTTTATTTTTAAGCAAATTCCGGTTCGTTAATAGCATTGCAATTTATGAAATATGCCGATGAAAAAGAGCACGATTGAATTGAAATCATTTCGGGATTCCTTCTTTTTTGTGATATTTTCACTAATTAGAAGCTATTTTTTTAATCGATTTGATGCTGCTCGTACAGCCTGAGTTTGTTTTGGGTTGTCGTAAGATTTTGCTGCAGTGCTTCGATTTTGCTGAGTAAGTTTGCAATGACATCAAGCCCTTCAAGATTAATTTTCAGGTCGTAATGAAGACGTATCATTTTTTCGACTGCCGGTAATTGTTCGGGCTGGAAATATTCATCTTCTTCAAACACTATAATTTCGATCAAACCATAGTTGTGCAACTCCGTGATGAAGGTATTTTCAATTTCGTGGTACAAACAAAATTGTTTTATCTGGATTAAGTTTCTACTACTCATGATTTCTTAGTTTAGCTAGTTCTTCGAATAATTCTTTTTCTTTTGCAGATAGTTTGGTCGGGATTTTTATGGTGTAGGTAATGTATAAATCGCCAAACTGATTCTCTTTTTTGTATACAGGAAAACCTTTGCCTTTTAGTTTTACCTTAGTTCCGGGCTGGGTTTCGGCAGGTACTTTTATTTTTACCTTTCCATCAAAAGTGGTCACAAAAACTTCTCCTCCTAAAATAGCGGTGTACAAATCCAGTTCAACATCGGCGTATAAATTATTGCCTTCGCGTTTGAAATCGGAATTGTTATCAATTAAAAAAGTAATGTACAAATCGCCATTTGGCCCGCCATTCGCCCCGGGAGCACCGTGATTTGGAATTTTGATAATCTGTCCGTTTTCGACCCCGGCCGGGATAGTGATTCGGATATTTTTTCCATTGACGCTTAAGTTCTGTTTGTGTGTGGTGTAAGCCGCCGCCAGATCTAGCTGTAATTCGGCGTTAAAATCCTGTCCGCGGTATTTTGCCTGGCTTCTGGAACTTCTTCCTGAGGATCCATACATAGAATGGAAGAAATCAGAGAAGTCACTTTCTGAAAAGTCTCCTCCTCCAAAATCAGTGTAACTTTGATTGCCTTGCTGTTGTCTGGAATGTTGCTGCTGATTGGGATCGTAACCGGCTTTTTCGAACTCGTCGGCATGTTTCCAGTCTTTTCCGTACTTGTCGTATTTTTTACGATTCTCCGGATTGCTTAAAACTTCGTTGGCCTCATTGAGTTCTTTGAATTTCCTTTCCGCTTCTTTGTCATTCGGATTCAGATCAGGATGGTATTTTCGCGCCAGTTTCCGGTAAGCTTTTTTGATTTCCGCTTCAGTTGCAGACTTTGTGATTTCTAATACTTTATAATAATCAATATAATCCATGGCTTGAAAATTTAATAATTAGCTATTTCATCAGGTATTTTAAGGGGATAAGAGTATGTATTACGTGTTGAGTGTAATTGTTTCTATGTTTTGATTTTTTTTTTTGCAGAGGATGATCGGTAGTGCTGCTTTTAAAAAGATTGAAGTTAGGAATAAGTTGTTAATAATCAAAACGATGCTTTTCGAATCTTAAAAAAAATAACATTTCCACAGTTTCAGAAGCCCCGATTGATTTGGCATTTGGAATTTCAGAATTTGGAATTTGGAATTTAGAATTTAGAATTTGGAATTTAGAATTTGGAATTTGAAATTAATTTTGCTCCAATTTGTGGTTTTTGGCAGGTTTTTTGATTCCAAAAAAATGCATAATATAGTGTTATAAAACTCTTAAAGTTGTAGTGCCTAATGATATTATATTATTTTTGTGATGCAAGACCCTGTTTTATTCCAAATTATAAAAGCCGATTCGATAATACCTTTTCAATGAAACACATCCTATTTTTTATATTATTTTTTACTGCTGTCACCGTATCAGCACAAAAGGAATTTGGAACTAAATTCAAGCCTATCGCAGCACCAAAATTTGGCGCAAAACCAAAAAAGACTCCAATTCCAGAAATAAAAGATCCTCAGGGGGAGAATTTGGATATGCCGGGTATTAAAACGCCCAATGTTTTTGACAATACGAGTATTACGCCAAAATCTCAATTTCAGATTGGGGCCGAAAAAAGCAAATTTACCATGTCTACCGAAACTGATTTTGCCAATCCAGGTGATCGTTACGTACCCAAAATGGAGAAGGATTTAGACAAAGCCTTAAGAGATGCCGGTTTAAAAGAAGGACGCGGAACATTAGTTAAAAGAAATATTTCTCTGGGAGATTTTAGAACCAAATCGCAATATTTTATTGTGAAATTCCGTGACTTTGGGGCCATTGATGGCGATTTGGTCAAAGTATCTTCTAACGATAAAGTAATAAAAGATCAGCTATTTTTGGATTCCAGTTTCAAAGACGTAAAAATCATGCTGAGCGATGGCTTCAACAAACTTGATTTTGAAGCACTGAATATCGGTACCTTAGGAGGAAATACCGCCGAAATTCAAGTCTACGACGATAAAGGACAGTTAGTAACCAATGATTATTGGGATAATCTCGCCGCAGGATTTAAGGCTTCGATTATTGTGACAAAAGAATAGTTTTTTTTTAAGTTGCTAAGGTACTAAGGTACTAAGGAGCTAAGGTTCTAAGTCTTTCAAAACTTAGAACCTTAGTATCTCAGAACCTCAGAACCTTCAATTAAAATGGATCCGCAGTCACTCTAAACTTCATTTCTGCTTTTACGGTTACATCTTTGGTAAGCGTTTCTTTTAAAGTAACTTTTGTTCTGATTTTATATTTGTCGGCTTTGATGTATTGATCAAGTCTTGCATCTGTGCAAATTAAATCGATGCTGTTGGTTGAGGCATTAATGTTATCCTGATACGCAAGTTCTATTTCGTCAGAATCTGTGGTGGAGATGTACAAATGAACCGATTTTAAAAACGTAAAGGTCTTATCACTTGGATTTGTAATCATTAGTTTTAACGATTTCAACTTGACATCTTTTACTAAGCTTGCCTTCGTTTTGTTGTTTTCAAATTCAGCCGATGAATTGGTCGTTACATCCGGAGTAATAATTTCTGAAGGCAAATTGATCGGAGAAGTACTTTTAATCTGAATCGAAGTTTCGTTGGAAATAGTGAACGTCAATAAATCATCTACGGCATCACAAGAGCTTAAAAACAAAGACAGGAAAAGGGAAAGGGCAATTAATTTTGATTTCATAGTTAAATTTTAATGGGGTTTTTCGTTACGTACGAAATAATCTGGTTTTTGGATTTTCTTATTTACAGGTTCAAAGATGCAAAGGTTCAAAGGAACAAAGCAAATATTTTTTTAAATTTAGTACTCTTAGAACCTTTGTTGCTTTGTTGCTTTGAGCCTGAAGAATAAGAACGTTGAAAAAAAATATTTTTTTTTTCGACGTTCTGATTTTTCAAATTCGAATATAAAAAGTATTTTTGCGCATGCAACACAACGTACTTATTTTAGATTTCGGATCGCAATATACTCAGCTTATTGCGCGTAGAGTTCGCGAATTAAATATATTCTGCGAAATTTTCCCTTACAATCACTTTCCTAGTGATTTATCACCTTATAAAGCCGTAATTTTAGGAGGAAGCCCTTTTTCTGTTCGTGCAGAAGATGCTCCACATCCTGATTTATCTCAAATTCGAGGCAAGCTTCCAATGTTGGCAGTTTGTTACGGAGCACAATACTTAGCTCATTTTAGTGGAGGTGAAGTAGCCGCTTCGAATACCAGAGAATATGGTAGAGCGAATTTGTCTTATATTAAAGAGAATGAAGTTTTCTTTAACGGAGTTTCTGAAAACAGCCAGGTTTGGATGAGCCATAGCGATAGTATCAAAGCTTTGCCAACCAATGCTGTGAAATTAGCAAGCACGCATGACGTAGAATTTGCCGCTTATAAAATTGAAGGCGAAACGACTTATGCGATTCAGTACCACCCGGAAGTTTTTCACTCGACTGACGGATCAAAAATGCTGAAGAACTTTTTAGTAGATATTGCTGAAGTTCCTCAGAATTTTACACCAAATGCTTTCGTAGAAGAAATGGTGGGAGAGTTAAAAGAGAAATTAGGAAACGATAAAGTAGTTTTAGGATTATCCGGAGGAGTAGATTCAACCGTAGCGGCTGTTTTATTGCACCAGGCAATCGGTAAAAACTTATATTGTATTTTTGTAAATAACGGTTTACTTCGTAAAAACGAATTCCAAAATGTATTGAATCAGTACAAAGGAATGGGATTGAATGTAAAAGGAGTAGATGCCGGAGATCGTTTTCTGTCTGAATTAGCCGGAATCAGTGATCCTGAAACCAAACGTAAAACAATTGGACGTGTATTTATCGAAGTTTTTGATGATGAATCACACCTAATCGAAGACGTAAAATGGCTGGCACAGGGAACTATTTATCCTGATGTTATCGAGTCAGTTTCGGTAAAAGGACCATCGGCAACCATTAAATCGCACCATAACGTAGGTGGATTGCCGGATTATATGAAATTAAAAATTGTAGAGCCGCTTCGAATGTTGTTCAAAGACGAAGTTCGAAGAGTAGGAGCTACTTTAGGAATAGATCCTGAGTTGTTAGGAAGACATCCTTTCCCGGGACCAGGATTATCCATCAGAATTTTGGGAGATATTACTCCGGAGAAAGTTCAGATTTTGCAAGATGTTGACGCTGTTTTTATCGACGGATTAAAATCTTGGGGGTTATATGACAAAGTTTGGCAGGCTGGAGCAATTTTGCTTCCGGTAAACAGTGTTGGTGTAATGGGTGACGAGCGTACTTACGAAAAAGTGGTGGCGCTTAGAGCTGTAGAATCAACAGATGGTATGACGGCTGACTGGGTGCATTTGCCTTACGAATTCTTAATGAAAGTGTCGAATGACATCATCAATAAAGTAAAAGGAGTGAATCGTGTTGTTTACGATATCAGCTCAAAACCACCTGCAACAATTGAGTGGGAATAGTATTGTTTTTCCAATTAAGGCGTTACATTTGTAACGCCTTAATTTTTTAAACCTACTATTTATGAGAGAATTTTTAACGTTTTCTCTTGTCTTTGTTTTGTCTTTTAACAAAATAACTGCGCAAGATTTATTTATTGAGCATAAAATTCAAAAAGGAGAAACCGCCTATTTTATTGCCCAAAAGTACAAGGTTTCTGTCGAAGAGATTTACAAATTCAACCCCGAATCACAGAGTGGAATCAAAGACAATCAGATTATTAAGATTCCTGTTCACCCGGTTGAGAAAACAAATTCCGCTCCCCAAATTACCCACATTGTTGGCGCAAAAGAAACCCTTTTTGGTTTATCGAAACAGTATAACGTTTCGGTTGAATCCCTTCAAAATGCCAATCAGACGATTCTTGCCAACGGACTTCAGATTGGTCAGGAATTAGTTATTCCGCAAGGACCTGCAACCCTTTCCAAAAATGAAAGCACCACTTCTTCCAAAGTAAACCATCAGGTTGTCGCGAAGGAATCTTTATTCAGTATTGCCAGACAATACAATGTTTCGGTGCTGGATTTAGAAAATTTAAACAAAAACCTTCTTCAAAACGGATTGCAAATAGGACAGTCTATTGCGATTCCGAACAAACGAAAAACACTGGACGGAAGAGTTCGTGTCATCAATCAGGAAACAGTTTTTCATGTCGTAGAACCCAAAGAAACCAAGTTTTCGATTGCTAAAAAATACGGAATTTCTATTGATCAGCTGGAATCTCAAAATCCTGAAACGGTAAACGGACTGATCGTAGGAAACAAGCTGGCGATCAATACCAAAGGAGTACAACCGACAAACGAAAGCGAAGAATTGATGCTGGCTTTGGCTGAAAAGCAGGTAGTGGTCGAAAAAACAAAAGCCAAAACGGTTGAGCTCGAAGATTTGAAAGACCGATTGGTGGTTCAGAAAGAAATGAATCAGAAGATTATAAAAATTAATGATCTGAAAGTGAATCTGAATGATATGAACGGTTCCAAAGAAAATTCAGTTGAAAAGCTGCGATTGGTATTGGAAGCCAATAAAAATGTTCAGGATATTTTAATGGCAAAACTGGATTCACTGGTGAATACAATGAGTAACGATCTGGTCGATTTGAAAAGAATGGATGTTTTAAATGTCGACGAATCAAAAAGACTCGAAAAACGATCGTATGAAAGCATCGGAAAAACCAATGAATTGTCGTCTCAGTTGAAAAAAGAACTGGCCGAGAACCGAAAAGCATATGCCGGTTTAATGAATAAGGTGGAAAAAATTGCGGTGGAGGAAAACCAGGAATACAAGAAGAAAATCCGCGAAAGCGAAAAGAACAACAATTCAACTTCGCTGCAGCAACGTCTTTCGCTCGAAGAAATAAAGCGTTACAAAATAGAGCAGGAGCAGGGGGATGCCCAAAATCAGCTTTTGATTGCTAAAATAGATTCGCTGGACATTCAGAAAAAGATCGAAGTAAAAAGACACATCAGTAAAGCATCCTATTACAGCATGGAAGCCCGAAAATTTGATGACAAGGTAGCTTTGGTTAAACTCAAAAAGTATCAGGATCAGGCGATTAAAAATCAGAAAAAAAGCGGCGCAACAGCAGATGTGAAGATCGTTTCGTCAGAAGAAATGAAGCGCGAGTTAAAGGAAAATCCGCTTAGAAAAGACAAAACCGTAAAGGTTGAAGTTTTTGATAATCTTAAAGAAGTTTCAAACGGCTATTACTTAGTTTTAGGTATATTTACAGACGCAACGCTAAGAGACAGGTTCATTATGAAACTCATTGATTCGGGCGATTTTAACGCCAGTTTCTTCTTTAATATCAACAGTCTTTCGTACTATGTGTACTCCGATAAGTACCAAAATATGGAAGAAGTTTTGTATCAATGCAAGAAAAAGGAGGAAGAGGAGTTATATAAAGAGGTTGTTATTGCTAAGGTCGAGATTGATCTTAGGGAATAAGCAGTGCAGAAATAATAACTGGCAGGAATCTTGCTTTAAAGAGAATTTTGTAACTTGTTATTGAAATTGAAATTAAATTGTTTTAAGCTTTATTATGAAATATTATTCAACATTATTGTCTCTGATTTTTTTTGCAACCAGTTCCGCATTTTCACAAGAAAAAGTGGTGAAGTATACGGTTTCAGGCGGAGAAACTATTAATCAGATTGCCGTAAAATTTAAGGTTACGCCTTATGATATTTATTCACTAAATCCGGATGCCAGAAATGGTGTTAAACCGAATACGGTTTTATTGATTCCAACCTCCGGTACGAAAGCGGCGGTTAAAACTGAGGTTGCTGCAGCCAAGAGCTCCAACCCGGGAAAAACGACTACGCATGAAGTACAGCCCAAAGAGACTTTGTTTGGCATTGAGAAAAAATATAATGTTTCGGATGAAGCTTTAAAAGCAGCCAATCCATTTTTGGTAAAAGACGGTTTGCAAATTGGGCAGACTCTTACGATACCGTCAAAAGGAAGTGCGGTAAAAGCAGCAGCTTTGACTCCTGCCAAAACGAAATCGGCAGCTCCTGAAAAATACGTTTATCATGATGTGGTGGCCAAAGAAACTAAGTTTTCGATCGCAAAACAATTCGGAATGACCATTGAAGAATTGGAAAAACGCAATCCTGAGATTGTTTCCAATTTACCGGTTGGGTATCGTTTGACGATAAAAGGAACGGCTCCTAAAACGGAGGTTTCGGCTCAACCTGCGGCTCATGTGGCTAAACCGGCAGAAGTTAAAAAAGCGGCAGAACCTGTGAAAAAAGCAGTTTCTTATATGGACTATCAGGTAAAGCCAAAAGAAACTTTTTATAGTTTAACACACACTTTTCATATTACTCAGGAAGAATTAACGGCTTTGAATCCGGCACTTTCGGAAGGAGTTAAAGAAGGAATGGTCTTAAAAGTTCCGGCAGGATATTTAGCGCCAACACCTATTGTTGTACAGGAAAAGCAGGAACAGCCACAGCAAACGATTGAAAAAGCAGTCGAAAATAAAAGCACAGGCGGGATACAAATTATAGACAAAGTAAAATCGGAAACCGTTTCTGTAAATCCTGAAGTGGTTGAACTGACTAAAAAACGTGGACAAACAGAGCGTCAAAAACTGGTTTTATTGTTGCCGTTTAATTTGGCTAAAATGCAAAACGACACCACCAGTTCGGCTACCAGAATTAAAAATGATAAATTCCTCAACATGACTCTTGATTTTTATTCGGGAGCGTTGATGGCAATCGATTCTGCGAGAACTCTAAAATTACCAATAGATGTTGCCATTTATGATTCTCAGGAAACCAAAAACAGTTCCAATGTTTCGGGTTTAATAGCGCAAAACAAATTACAGGATGCCAATGCTGTAGTGGGACCTTTTTATCAGAGTAATGCCGAATCTACGGCCAATACCTTGCGTTTGTATAATATTCCGGTGATTTCGCCATTGTCAAAAGATAAAGCCAACCCGATCGATAATTTGTATCAGACCATTCCGTCAAACGATATGGTTAGAAATGCTATGTTTGAGTACATGCGCGGCAAAAATGGAAACATCGTTGCGGTGGTCGATAAAAAGAAAGAATCTGTTATCAGTTACATCAAGCAAAACCAAAAAGGAGTTGTGTTTGCCAGTCTGACAGAAACCGGAGCTTTGGACGTGGCCAATTTAAAAAGCTTATTATTGCCAAACCGAGTGAACTATGTGGTAATGGAAACCGCCAATACTGCCATGGTTAGAACCACTATAAAAGCGTTGTTGGATGCTCAAAAAACCTGTCAGGTACAATTGGTTGTTTTAGAGCCAAACAGTACGCTGGACTCAGATGAAATTAGTTTTGACAGTTTGATAAAACTAAAATTGATGTATCCGTCTGTTACGCGTGACAGCGACGAACCGTCGGTTTTGATTTTTGAGAAAGAGTATCGATTGAAGAATAAAGTAAATCCAAATACCTACGCTACCAGAGGGTTTGACGTTACTTTTGATACCATGATGCGTTTGGTTCAGGGAAAAACCTATCAGGAAACAGCCGATTTAATGACAACCGAACAAGTTGACAATAAATTTCAATTTTATAAAAAAGAAGATGGAGGGCACGCCAACAAAGGGGTCTACATCTTATATTACGATAATGATTTAACTTTAAAAGTAGCAAATTAATGACATCAAAAGTAACCTATTTAGGCGATTTAAGAACAAAATCAATCCATGTGCAATCCGGAAGTGAAATCATTTCGGATGCACCGGTAGACAATAACGGAAAAGGAGAAGCTTTTTCTCCAACAGATACAGTTGCCAATGCTTTAGCCAGTTGTATGATGACGATTATGGGAATTAAAGCCCGTGATTTGAACGTCAATTTAATCGACTCCACTGCCGAGGTAACCAAAATAATGAATGCAGAACCAAGACGTATCGGAGCCATTGAAATTGTTTTTGAAATGAAAGGTGATGCCGATGAAAAAAGCAAAACGATTTTGGAACGTGCGGCAATGACCTGCCCTGTATTTTTAAGTTTAAACACTGAAATAGAAAAGAATATTACTTTTAACTGGAAGTAGTTTGAAGCGGTAAAACCGAAAGATATTTACACGTATTGCCCCCAAATAGTCAGACACTATTTGGGGGCTTTTTTTATGGAAAAAAGCGAACTGCAACTTCAAACCCAAATGCGTAAAGTTGATAGCTGATCAGTACTGCTAAACCATTTATGAACTATTGAGATACACATATATCAATGTAGCTGGCGCTTATTAATTTGACGGAATTTCAATCTGTTTTTTGCAGTACACTTGTATAAGATTTAGGTGAATTTGAAGAAATTACTTAATGCAAAATCAAACAAGATGTGTCGAAAATTACTATTTATTCCCATTTTACTACTGTTATGTAATCTCTCCTATAGTCAGGTAGGGATCGGAAATTCTAATCCCGATAATTCGGCAATGCTTGATATCGTTTCAGCAAATAGAGGGGTTCTTATTCCAAGAATTGCATTAGTGGGAAGCAAAGATTTAACTACCATTAAAAGCGGTAATGTGGAAAGTTTATTAGTCTACAACACCGCAACAGCTGCAGATATCACACCCGGATATTATTACTGGTCCAATAACAAATGGAACAGAATAGCGATCACAGGTGATAATTTGTCAGTAGCAGCCGAGAACGGTCTGACCATGTCTAACGGAAAACTACAATTAGGAGGTGCATTACAAATCCCCACTACACTCACAACCACAGCATCAAATACATTGGCCCTAAAGGGTTTGGAAACCGGAGATTTAAAAACCGACGAATTTGTAGTCGTAGATAAAACGAAAGGAACGCTGAAAAAAGTGGCAACAAATTCCTTTGTGCAGGAAAAACAGGAATTGTTTATCGCCAAAGACGGTCAGGCAGAGTTTACACCGGTATCGCCCATTTCGGATCCCGAAAAAGTAAACGTCTATCGGAATGGTATTAGAGTAGATTTTTCGATCGTAAAACCCGGAACTATAAAATTAGAGCCCAGTGCTGTTTGTTACCAAAACGATGAAGTACGAATTGTACTGATTTATTAATAGAAAACCTTAAACTTTAAATCAATAATTAAAACAGAAGAAAATGAGAACAAAATTATTTAAATGCGCGCTTTTTACGGTATTTATGCTTGGAATTAACGCCCTAAATGCACAATCGACTAAAGATGTAGCCAAAGGAACGAAAGCGATTAAAGTGGTGGATAATAAAGGTACCATAAGGTATTTTCAATCCAATAACGGTATTTCACAAATTGTAAATACAACTGGCGATGTTACCACCACCACCTGGCAATTAGGAGGACAGTTGACGGATAATACGTATATAGACGTTAACGGAAAAGCATTTGCTTTGGATGGTATTGCTTTAGAAACAGGTGCCGCATCTGCAAATGCCACGACAGGATCGATCCATGGCGGAACAGGTACAGGCTGGACTTTATTGGTAAGAGACGAAGCCACTGGGGCTACCAAAAAAATGGCAGCAGACAATTTAGTGAGCGGAATCAGAGTAGAGTATACACAAGTAGCCAATGCCGCCGCGAATGTAGATGTCGCTGTAGTGGGTTTACCAGCTTTGGCAGCCGGAACCACAGATGCTAAATTATTTGTTTTTAGAAACGGTATTAAATTAAGATCAGGGACAGATTTTGTGGCAACAGCAGCTAAAGTTACCATTACCTATAGCGCAGCCGACTTGCCAATGTATGCTGGTGATATTATTGAAGTTCAATACATTAGATAACTTTTTTATAAAATTTAAATATGTCTCTTAAATGCAATGTTTTGATGGTTTTTCTTGCAGTCGTCTGTAATTTAGGTTATGCGCAAACTGCCAAAGTAGTTGACAATAAGGGAACTTTGGTCACTATAGAGCAGGGAATAGGAAACCTTGCCGAACTCTATATTGGCAGCCCATCTACTTCGCAGACACTTGCGGGTGCCTTTTCAGACATTGTTTTTAGTGATTCGGGAATTGTTGATACTTCAGACTTCTCTGTAAATGGAACTTCTGTCACCATTAAAAAAAAGGGCCGTTATGAGATAACCTACAGAGTAAGTACAGATGCCAATAACAATGAAAGATCGGGAGGAGAATTTTACTTAGAGGTTGCGGGTACAGAATCACCGGGTACACGAGCTTATACCTATGCCAGAAATAGTGTTGTGGATAAAAACACCGTTTCGGTGACTAAAACAATAGTAACAACAACAGCCTCTACTGTAATTAAAGTAAAAGGGCGTACCTACGCTTCTACAGCTGCTGTTTTAGCTTTAACGATGGTCAATAACGGATCATCATTACTTGTAAAAAGAATCAAATAGATTGAAGAAAAAATGAAGATTAAAATTCTATTTTTAGTAATACTCATCAGTACCATTGCCCGTTCGCAAATTAGTACCACTTCGGCATTGGCTCCAACGATTACCAATGCCGGACTGGGCGATTTGTATCTCACTTCCGACACCAAACAATTGTATATTGGTTTGAGCAATGGAACCCTTTCTTTGATCGGAAATGAAAATGACTGGAGCTTAAATGGCAATTCAAATGCAACAGCCACCAGTTTATTAGGAACGACCAATGACATAAAAGTAGCTTTGGCTTCTAATAATACTTCTATTCTTGAATTGGGAAAACGCGGTACTTTGGGGTTAGTGGATTCAGGACGTCCAGAGGCCTCCAATGCAAATCAATACATGGCCTATCTGAAAGGCAACGGAGTCTCGGCTTTACAATTTGAAGCTTCCGTAGCTCCCAATTTTAAACCTATTATTTATACAACCACAGAGGGGAATTTTAGGATAAAAGGAGCTGCTGCCCCAGGTGTTGGCTTCAGTGATTTTTTTGAAATGGGATCTGCAGGCACCAATGATAATGGTTCTTTAGAATTTATTATCGGAGACGACGGTACCGAGCCTATTGTATTTAAAAATAGCAATTATGGTACTGGTGTTGGTGTTACAACTGAGATGATGCGCCTACAAGGGCAGGGATCTGGTACAACCAGTACCGTTAGAGTAGGTATAATGACCAATGGAGCAGTGGCCAATTCGGTTTTGCAGGTGGGCGGGTCGGTTTCTTTACCCATAAGAGCAGTAACCGCCAGTACCACTTTAACCGAGAACGATTACACCCTTATTCTAAAATCTGGAACTTATACGGGTACAGCGGTCACATTACCTGCAGCCAATACGTGTAAGGGAAGGAATTATATCATTAAGAATTTGTCAGGTATTGCTATAACCATATCGCCATTTATAGGAAGGGTAGGAAGTGGTAGTATTACTACTATAGCAAGAGAAAGAATTTATGGCTTGCAAAGCGATGGTACAGATTGGCAACAAATAAGTGATGATTATTAGGTTTTATGAGTACACAGTAATCTAACGCCTGATGGAATTGTTACGGATAAGAATCTCAAAATATTTTTCAGTTGAAGAACTGAAATAGAAAAGAAATTACTTTTAATAGGAGTAATTTAGTTAAGTGTTAAAACCGAAAGAGGCTGTCCGAAAAGTAAGGACAGCCTTTTTTTATAAATAATCTAGATTGAATTATAATCCAAAAGCAGTTTATTTGGTCGGCAAAAATTATACGTCTTAATTCAACGCTGATTTGACAGATTCGCTATCGCGAAGACACTGATAAAAACGGATTCTAAAAATTAAAAAACTTTTAAATGAGGAAAAAAATCTGTTTTTATTCGCGTTTTTACGAAGTAAATCTGTTTTATCCGCGTCGAACTAAAATAGAGGTTTTAAACAATAACATAATAAGAGGAAGTTCATACTTTTCGGACAGCCCCTTTTTTATGGGAAAAAGAGAAGTGTTTATTGTCCGTTTTCGGGTTTTAGTTCTTCTAAAATTGGCGTAAGGATTGTTTTGATGTCCTTTTGCATTTTTCCGTTTTTCTGTTCAAAGATCAGTATGGTGTTTTTGCCTTTTTTAAGCCAGCAACCCGGTACATACAGTGTTTGCTGTGGGCCAACACTCCAGTAACGCCCAATGTTGATTCCGTTTACAAAAACAATACCTTTGCCCCAGTCGCGCAGGTCCAGGAAGGTATCTCCGGTTTTACTCAAATTAAAAGTTCCCTGATACAAGGTAGGACGGTCGGTTTTTCCTGAGTTTTTGTAAGCCGTTAGATCCGGTTCCTGTGCCATTGGTAATTTATACATTTTCCAGTTTCCGGTAATGGTTTCGCCATTGATCAATACAGGACTGATAATGCCTTTGTTGTTGGCATTAATCTGAGACCCGTAATTGATACGTCCCATATTCTCTACCAAAATATCCAATGTCGCGTTAAAGGGAACTTCAATCTCGCAATCGTATTTTTTATAATAGCGGTTTAACTCGGCTACTTTTTTCCCGTTGACATACACCACAGCATAATCGCGTAATCCGTTTAGTTCCAGTTTTCCGCTAATAGGCTGGGTAAAACGTTTGCTGTACCAAACATAACCGTCTCCCTGATTGAGCTGTTCGAAGGTTAAAGGATTATCGGCAATTATAGGGGTAATTTTAGCTTTTAAATCGGCTAAATCAACAACTTTTGTTAAGGCTATATTCGGAATAGTGATGACAGGCATTTTTGCCGGAACAGCCGGAGTTTCATTTGTTTTGAGCAGCGCTCTTAACGCATTGTATTTTGGAGTTGCCCAACCCGCTTCGCTAATTGGAGCATCGTAATCATAAGAAGTCATGTCGGGCTGAATGTCATGTTCCTTGTCATAATTGGCTCCCGAAGTAAAGCCAAAGTTAGTTCCTCCATGCACCATATAGTAGTTGAATGAAACCTGATTGTCCAAATATTTTTGAGTTTGGCTTACGGTTTCCTCGGGAGTTTGTGTTGGGAAAGGTTCTGCCCAATGATCGAGCCAGCCCGGATAAAATTCGGCCACCATATACGGTCCCTGTCCATTATTGAACTGATTGACCACTTTTTTTAGTTTCGCAATATCACTTTCGCCATTTGCTGTTGGCAGCGCACCCGGCAAGGCTCCGCCTTCAAACAACCAGCTTCCGTCAGAAGTAAAAAACGGAACTTCGAAACCAATATCTTTTAGTTGCTGAAAAACGGCAGCACTGTATTTTTTATGCTCGTCAAGCGGAATGTCTTTGCGTTGTGCTACATACGACCCAAATTCATTCTCCCCCTGAACCATGATAATTGGGCCTCCTTTGGTGATTTGTAAATCTTTAACCTGATGGTACAGTTGGGTAAAATAGGCTTTAGTTGCGGCCAGATAGGCGGTGTTGTTTCCGCGAATGACCATATTGGGTACGTTTTGCAGGAACCACGGATAACCTCCAAATTCCCATTCGGCACACACATACGGGCCCGGGCGTAAAATGACGAATAAACCCTCTTCCTGAGCGGTTTTAATGTATTCGGCCAGGTTTTTATTTCCGGTTTTGAAGTCCCAGATTCCGGGAGCCGTTTCATGGTAGTTCCAAAATACATAGGTGGCCACGGCATTTAAACCCATTGCTTTCATCATCTTTAAGCGATGACGCCAGTAGGGCTGAGGAATACGGGAGTAGTGCATTTCTCCCGAATGAATTTGTATGGGTTTTCCGTTGAGCAGGAAATTTCCATTGGCTATAGCAAAACTTTGTTTCTCCTGTGCCGATGCACCAAAGAAGACAAACAAAAACAACAATGTAAAATATATTTTTTTCATCTTTTTATTTTAATTAGTGTTGGCTATAATGAACAAGAGAGCACTATAAATCGCGCCCTCTTGTTTCTACTAACTAACCAATAAATTTATTCTGAAAACTCTAATTTTTTCAACTTGTTCCATCCGCCACGTGTAAAATCAGGAATTTCTACAGGAGCTGAACCGTTGTCAAGAGAAATCTCTGTTAAAGGCCCTAAACAAGACCACTCGGCTAAATCATAAACGTCCATGTCTAATGGAAGTCCTTTTTGCAGACAGTAAATCAAACGGTAATCCATTACGAAATCCATTCCACCGTGACCACCTACTTTTTTAGCCTGCTCTTCGATGTTCTTTACGATTGGGTGTTTGTATTTTTCCATTAATGCTTTTTTCACATCTGCCGGAACAAAAGAGTGTGCGCTTAATTTTTCGTGATTTGGTTTTACATCGTCACCAAGCTCTTTACCGTCTAAAGCATATCCTTCTAACGGATATTTGTTAGCAAAACCTTTAGTACCGCTTAATTGGTACATTCTGCTGTACGGACGAGGAGAAGTAACATCGTGCTGGATCTGGATTGTTTTTCCGTTTTCAGTACGAATCATAGTCATGGTGTGGTCACCATTTCTAAAATCTTTGATTTCTTTTCCGGATTTTTCTTTGATGTATGCCGGATTTCCAACTGCTTTAGTATCCATAGAAACTAAGAAGTTCATTTTATCTCCACGGTGAATGTTCAAAGCCTGACAAGCCGGCCCCATACCATGTGTCGCATAAATGTCGCCACGGTGTTTGATGTTGTAATCCATTCTCCAGTTGTTCCAGTATTCTCCCCAGAAAGGCTGAAGTCCGTGAATGTAAGATCCTTCTGCGTGAAGAATTTCTCCAAATAAACCTTGCTGCGCCATGTTTAATGTCGTAAGTTCGAAGAAATCGTACACACAGTTTTCAAGCTGCATACAGTGTTTACGGGTTTTCTCAGAAGTATCAATAAGTTGCCAGATTTCTTCCATTGTCATTGCTCCGGGAACTTCTATGGCTACGTGTTTACCGTCTTTCATTGCCTGTACACCAATAATCGCGTGATGTTTCCAGTCGGTAGCAACATATACTAAATCAACATTTGGTAAAGCGGTCACTTTTCTCCAGGCATTTTCGTCACCGTAAAATTCCTGCGCTTTAGGAAATCCTGCTTTGGTTAAAGTTTCGTTTGCTTTAGAAGTGTTTTCCTGTGTCATATCGCACAAAGCGACAATTTCTACACCCGGAATATGTGTCATACGCTCTACTGCTCCAGGGCCACGCATTCCGAGACCTATAAAGGCAACACGAACGGTAGGTATTGGTGTTGTTGCCAAACGTAAAACGTCGGTTTGACCTTTTGCACGAGCTGGTGTTTTGGTTTTAATCATTTGTGCCGATGCGTTTGTTCCTCCAAACAGAATACAGGCGGCTAACATGAATTTTAAAATGCTAGTTTTCATAATAGTTTAATTTGATTTGAAATGATTGATAATCTAAAATCCGATTATCAGGGATTATTGTTTTGTGAGTATTTTTTAAGGTAATGTGCTGAAATTGATTTCGGGTTTTTTATTGGTTAAAGCTTTTGTAAAAATAGTTTTTGGCGTGGTATAATCATTAAAAAAACCTCCATTTTTTAGATAGAAGAAACCATTTTCGGTACCTCCGGCAAAATCCATTCTGTATTCTTTTGCACCGGTATTGTCGTTGGTGAATCGTGCCGAACCGATTTCAGACCAATTGCCTTTATCATCACAAACCCATTGGTTGTTGAAAAGCACTTTACGGGACAGATCGCCCTGTTCGGGAATAAAGTTTTCCAGAAAAGAATGGAATCTCTTTAAATAGGTGTTGGTTTCCGGACGGTTAAAGCTGGCAATTAACAGCCATTTATTCAATTCCGGAGCATAAAAATAAGCGGTATAAGTGGTGGTGTTATTACCCGCTGGGAATCCGCGAAGTAAAAACTTGTAGGTGTTTCCGGCTTTCCAGTTGTATTTCAGATAGCTTTGCCCTCCCGAACCTTCATTTCCGAATTCGCCAGTGTGTACATTTTCTCCTTTTTTCAGCAGTTTAATTTTGTGCGTTTCGGGAATGCTGGCAGGATCATCGGTCGTAAACGGACTCCATACCGAAAATAAAATTCTTCTTTCGGTGGCTGAGTTGACCTGAATTCCAAAGTAGCCTTCTCCAAAACCATTTGCCATAAAGTAAGATCCAATTTTGTCCTCGTTTTGAGGAACGGTAATTTCGTTGTAGTACCACTCGGTGTTGGTGTTTTCAGGTACCTGATAGTTTAAATGAACAGAAGGTCCACGGCGTCCCCAGTGGTAAAAAGCTCCTTCGTTGTTAGGCACATAAGAGATTTTGCCATCAAAATCAGCACTTGCAATCGTTAAACGACTAATAGACGGGAAACGATCGCCGGTTTTACTGATTCCTTTTATTCTGACCGCAATGTATCCTTCTTTTTTAAGGTTCCAGGTTCCTGCTATAACAGCCTTTTTTGAAGTGGTGAAATTTACTTTTTTGGATTCGTTATCGATTGAGAATTCTAATTCCGATTTTCCATACACCTGAACAGATTCTTCTACTGTAATTTGAAATGTTCCGGGTTTAGAAATTCTGAAATAAGCGGTGAAAAACTCACCAGAGTCGGTCCAGTTCTCTATACCGTTGTCAGTAATCGTATTACTTCCGTCTAAGTGTTTGGAACTATATGCATTTCCTCCAAGGGGCAGGGAAATGGTTGTTTTTGGGTTTTCTATGGTTTCACTTATCGGCGATGCATCATCATTGCTGCCAGCGCAGGAAGTGGAGACCAGAAAAGAAGCAAAAAACAAGTACAGTATATTTTTCATTTTTTGAGATTAAGCGATGATACTTTAAGAGGGGATTTTTGAAATACCTCTCTAATCGATCCAATTAGAGAGGCTTCAAAACAAACAATAAAATAAAAAACTATGGGTTTTGTGTTAAAGTCCCAGGGTAAGCATTAATTTCAGATTGCGGGATGTATTGTACCACACGTAAACTCGTAGCCGGAACGTCATTCATTGGTAAATGAGGACCAGGGTAACGGCGTGTCATCGTTTGACCGTTTCTGTAAACGTCGTAACCACGATGTGCTTCAAAAGCCAATTCTAACTGACGCTCTTCATCGATACGCTGTACAGCGTTTGTGCTGTTTAAAGAAGCATAACCTCCGCCAACAATTGATCTTTCACGAATGATGTTCAGGTTGGTCAAAGCATTGGTATAATCTCCTTTTTTAGCATAAGCTTCGGCCATGTTCAGGTACATTTCGGCTAATCTCGAGATGATAGGCGAGTGCAGGTGTGAATCATTATTTTGTAAAGAACATTTTGTGATGTAAAACATTGGATATACACGGTTTAAAAGCATCATATAATCTTTCTCTCCCGTATAGGTTTTGCCTTGGTATACAATCGAGTATTGGTTATCGGCAGCGTTTACCGCAGTAAGGTTGTAATCTGTAGTTCCAATGGTAATAAAGTACGATCCATCAGCTTTTGTTTTTAAAGGCTGCTGCACATAATTGTATCCGGTTTGTGTACCGGCAGTATTGAAAACATCCACTACAAAACGGAAAGCTTCTGTTTTATTTCCACTCGCATCTTTGGTATATTGCGGATCAATAAAAGCCCAACGAGCATCTTTTTTCAATCCGGATTTTCTCAATAAGTCAAGGTATTCTCCACTAGCATACATTTCTCCCCATCCTTGTCCCTGAATATTGGCATACATTCCTCCAATACCATAGTAGTGATCAAATCCGGAATATTCTGAAGCAACTCTTTTTATAGCAAAAATAGTTTCTGTTTGTTCAGCAGAATCCGGCGCATAAGTGTTGTATTTCATAAAGTTCGCACGGCTTAATAAGCTGTATCTTCCGCTAATGATTACTTTTTTGGCATAATCAATAGAAAGTGTTGCATACTCCTGATTTGGCGTTTCATAGGTACCACTCATGTACAAATACACTCTTGAAAGCATGGCCTGAGCCGCTTCTTTGGTTGCATAAGTAGCTGCTTTTCCTACGCTCATCAGAGCTTCTGCTTTTTTCAAATCATTTACAGCCTGTTCGTAAGTTGCTTTTACAGTAGAACGGTCCGGAAGTCTCAGGTTAGCAATATCGGCCGGCAAACCGTTTACAAGCGGTACACCTAAATTGGTTTCAGGCGACTGCGCATAAGGTCTTCCGTAAGTACGGCACAGGTAAAAATAAATCATACCTCTTAAATAGTAAGCTTCTCCTAATTGTTGGTCAACAGCCGGGCTTTCTCCTTCAGGGATGATTTTGATCAAATCACTTGACTGTGAAACGATTTTATAACCGTTGTTCCAAAAAGTAGACAATCGGCCATTATCCGGAATGTGCTGATAGGAAATAAAAGAGTAAAACGAGTCCGTAGAAGTTCCTCTAATCATGATGTTGTCTCCCGGATATTCTCCTACGCGGTGCATGACATCCGACCAGCCTTTTAATTGTGCGTAACATCCGTTAAGTAAAACTTCGATTGAAGCTTCTTTATCCTGTTGTATTTTGTCTTGTGTATATGATCCAAATGGCTCTCTGTCTAACTCACATGAGGACAGTAAACTAATTGCGATACCTAATATTAATATCTTTTTCATGTTTTGTTTCTTTTTAAAGTGTTAGATTAAGTCCAAGAGTTATTCTTCTGGTTTGCGGATATACTTGTGTAGCCACTCCAGAAATTACGTATTGTCCGGTTGCACTGTTGTAATTTGGTGATAACTCAGGATTTACACCTGAAAAGTGTGAGATGGTAAATAAGTTTTCTCCTGCTACAAATAATCTTAAATTGGCGATGCTTATGTTTTTAAGCGGTAGGTTGTAACCGAAAGAAAGACTTCTCATTTTTAAGTAGGTACCTGTTTCAAGATAACGGGAAGAAGCTTTATTAGATTGGCTGGTATTGTCATAGATAGCCTGCGGATGTGTTGCAATATCACCCGGTTTTTCCCAACGGCTCCATCCACTGTGCAGGTTCATTTGATTTCTGTCAGTATAAGCACCATCTGAATCAAACTCTGAACGGGCATAGTTGTAAATTTGTCCTCCAACAGAGTAGCTGAAAACAGCTGCAAAATCAAAGTTTCTATAGTTTAAACTGGTAGAGAATCCTCCAAAGAAGTCCGGAGTATAAGTTCCGATTGTTTTTCTGTTTTTTGAAGCATCCGCATAATCATTTGTTTTTACACGTTCTCCCGAAGCATTAGTCGTAAACCATTGTGGTTTTCCGTTTGTAGGGTCAACACCAGCCCATTCTGTTAAGTACCAGCTGTCTACATCAGTACCCGGTTTTAGCAATTTTGAAGCAGATCCTGCAGCACCACTACCGTCTCCTACAATAATTTCCTGACGATCTCCGTAAAGTGCCGTTACTTTGTTTTTGTTTACGCCTATGTTAGCATCAAATGACCATCTTAGGTTTTCGGTTTTAATGATATCTACATTGATAGAAGTTTCAAAACCTCTATTGTTTACAGCTCCAACGTTTCTCCAGATACCCGTTACACCAATAACTCCCGGAAGCGGTACATAATACAATAAGTCGGATGTGTTTTTATTATAGTAATCAAATGTAATGTTTACTCTGTCGAAAATTCTCAAGTCTAAACCTACACCAGTAGTAAATGTTTTCTCCCAGCTTAAATCAGGATTCGCTAATTGCGAAATAAGAGCTCCCGGATTCTCGTCGTAACTTTGTGAGAAAGAATACAATGGCAGGTGTCCGTATAAACTGTTTGGACGATTTCCTACTGAACCATAACTGGCTCTTAGTTTTAAGTTGTTGATCCAGTTTACTTTAAAGAAAGCTTCATTGTGAACATTCCATCCACCACTGATGGAGAAGAAGTTACCATATTGTGCATTTTTTCCAAAGTTAGAGGCTCCGTCACGACGGAAAGAGAATTGCGCTAAATACCTGTTGTCATAAGAATAGTTAACGTTTGACAGTAAAGATTGTACTGCCCACTCGGATCTGTTTCCTTCTACTTTTTCAGGTTTTGCAGCCGGATCTGTTACAATGATTCCCGGAGGCAATCCTGTAGCAGTAGCGTTACTGTATTTTGAACTGTATTCGTTCCACTCATAACCGGCAATCGCATTGATGTCGTGTTTGTCAATTTTGGTGTTGAATTTTAATAACTGGTTGGTATAAATTCTGTTAAAAGTACTGAAGTTGTCTGTAATTCTACCTTTCACCGCTAATCCTGATGAAGATCTCGGATCAGAATAAGACGTTGAATTGGCATTACCAAAAATATAGTTGTTTACCGATGCAAAAGTCAGCCATTTGGTTAATTTAACATCGAAGTCAAGATTTGAACGTACATTGTAATCTTGAGATTCAGAAAAATTCCATTGCAAATCATACAGGTAGTTTGATCCGGTGGTGTTTACCCAGGTTGGGTTTGGTGCATTTCCTACCAATGTTCCATCAGGCAAATAAGGGCTGTCCCATGGAAGATTACGGTAGATGTCTCCAACAGAATGCTGTTTGTCGTAAGTTGTTTCTTTTGTTAAGTTTATTTGTGGTCTTATGGTCAACCAGGTATTTGGTTTGTATTCAAATTTCATCAAACCGTTGTATCTTTTGTAATCGTAGCCAATGATAGCACCTGTTTCATCATAAACTCCTAAGGAAACATAACTTTTAAAGTTATCACCACCACCACTGATTGACAGGTTGTAATCCTGAGCAATACCGGTTTGAGTAGCATTTTTCCACCAATCGTAGTTTTTGTTTCTTAATTCAGGAGTCCACCATGAAGCATTTTGAAAAATTTGTTTGTTTGGGAAAGAATCATATAAGTCATACAATTCAGATCCGTTCATGATTTTAAAATTCCCTGAATTTATAGTAGCCAAAGCTGTTTTTGCAGAGAAGTTTATGGTTGCCTTACCTGCTTTACCGCTTTTTGTCGTTACTACAACTACTCCATTGGCACCTTGCGAACCATAAACTGCCGTAGAAGCTGCATCTTTAAGAACGGTTAAAGTTTCGATATCAGAAGGGTTCATCGTTGGAGAACTGTTTCCAACTATAACACCGTCTACTACCCAAAGAGGGTCGGTGCTTCCGTTTACGGTACTTCTACCTCTGATAACTACTTTTGACGGAGCTCCGGGCTGACCACCACTTGTACTTACAAAAACTCCGGTTGCTTTTCCAGCCAGTAAGTTTTCGACATTAGAAGTGGTAACATCCAATAATTTTTTATTGTCTAAAGTTTGCAGAGATCCGGTTAAGCTCTCTTTTTTTACTTTGCTGTATCCTACCACAACAACTTCATCCATTTGTTGTCCGGCTTCTTTCATGACTACTTTAACAGTACCATTCCCGGCAGGGATTTCCTGATCCTGCATTCCTAAGAAAGAAAATACTAAAATCGTATTGGCATTGGGTACTTCAATAGCAAAGCTTCCATCGATATCGGTCTGAACACCGGTCTTAGATCCTTTTATAATAACGTTTACACCAGGAATTGGAATTCCTTTATCGTCTACAACTTTACCTTTCACCATTTTTTGAAAGGCAAGTAAGCTGGTTTTGTTTAAGGAGATTTCTTTTGAGGGAGCTGCGGTCGTAATTTGAAAAGTCACGGACAACAATGAAAACAGTGTTGCCTTTATGCTTTTTTCAAGTACTGTCTGCAACCTTAAATTCTTAGGGTTTTTTGAGAGTGCATTTTTCATACTCTTGTTTTTGGGTTTGGTTAATGATTGTTTTTGTCAGGTTATTTTTTTGTCGTAATCGGTATTTAAAGTGTTCTTTTTTATGGCTTAAGAATCGAATAAAAGAGGCTTAAAACATAGGATTATTCCCACTCAGTGTTTTTATTACTTGACGAAACTATCGATTATATTTTTATTAACCAAGAAAAAACACAAAAAATGTGCTCGAACACACAAAATTTGTGTTCTCGAGCACATAAAATTGCGTAAAACGTTTTTTTTACACTAAAAAAGTAGTGTTTTGTTAAAATAAAATGACCAAAAAAGAATAGTTCGATATTTATATTGTCAAAATGTAAATATTCTATTTTTAAGTTATTAAAAAGAGTTGTGTTTAATTTTGTGAATTTCGTAATCACTACCCCTTTATGTTGCTAATAAAGTAAGTTTTCTACTGTTATTCTGTAAGGGCGTTCTTGGGGGGATTTTGTCTTTTGAGGATTAATTTCTGCGGAGAGCAGTTGTGTTTTTTGGGTAAAAAACGGCCTTTAGTTTACGGATAAAAAAGAGCCGGATAAAGAAGCGATTTTGAATGCGATTTTAGAAATTGAAAGGCTAATTTTTTCGAAGTCACAATTTCGAAAAACAGGAAGAAAAATGAATTCAATTTGGAGCGTAGAGGAGACGCTTTTATACCTTTTTTGTGAAATGATTTTTGATTGAATTAAAGCAGAAAAAAAAATTATCATTCCATTGACAAATTCGTTACCAGAGTGCCATTTGGTAAAAGATCAAGCTGAGGTTTAATAAGTAGCATTTATTGATAGATTTTTTTGCGTTAAAGAAATTCAAAGCTCATATTTTTTTAACTTTTCTTCAAGCTGTTTATTTTTCTGAGTCAGCATTTCTATATGTTCAATGATAAATTTTGGAATTACGAACGATTCGGCTTTCAATGAATCGTTTGTCTCAATCGTATTGAGATTATCAGATTCATAGACCTCTTCTTTTGCTACATCCAGACATTTTGCAATTTTAACCCACTCGATATTGGATATCTTTTTTAGCCCCTTTTCTCGTCGGGAATAATTAGACTGGGATATTCCTATTAAGTCTGCCAGTTCTTCTTGTGATAATCCTTTGTTTAATCTTGCTTGTAATAGTTTCTTTTTCATTGCCTACGGTATAATGTTTTGATTATAAGTGTATTTGTTTTTTTTTTGGATAAAAAACATAAATTACTTAAGGTACGAAAATACTTATAAAAAATATTATTTCGAAAAAAAAATGAAAATTTATTTGTATGGATTATTATTTGAAGGGACGTAAATTAAAAGAATATGCATAAAATAAATATAAACAATGAATAAGATTATTCTTGTTTATTGTTTGATTTTATCAAAATAAATACACTTATATTATTTAGAAAAACTTACAGAATCAATGAATCATCTGTTTGCCGATAAAAAAAGCTATTTTAATTGCAAGGAAAATGTTTTAGAAGGTGTTGAGCAATTCTCACTGGAAAAAATAGGTCATGAATGGTTAAATTATTTTAAAAATAACAATTTACAGTCTTTTTCTAAATTTTGAAGCATCATTAGTTTAGTAAAATTGTTGGGAAGAATGTAATTGTCCTATAAAAGATGTTCAATTAAAATTACCAAACATGAAAAAACGGATTTCTCCCATTAAACAAAAAAAGCCTCTCTAATTAGATCAGAGAGGCTATTGGAAACAAAAATTTTTAAGTACTAATTATAAAACCTTGTTCCTTTGTTGTTTTTAAATAACACTGGTATTAAACCAGCCAGCTGTTTATTTTTGATTGTTGAATCGTTTAAGCAATGGCGTGATATGATTTTTAGTGTCTTCGTCTAAGGCTGCTAAGGTTTTATCTGCTTCGTCCGGAGCAAACTTTGATAAACCAAAGATTCCGGCAGCAGCCACATTGTAAGATTGATTTTTAGCGCTTTCAATCATTAAATTCTTGTAAGTTGTATCTCCGGTTCCTGCAAGTTTTATAAGTGCTGTAGCTCTGGTATATGTCTTTTTATCGTTTTGGGCAATGTTCAGTAAGGCTTTAAGAGCAGCTTCTTTTATTTGACTGTCTCCCAGATCAATTCCTCTAATACTAAGCGTTCTTAAGTCTTCTTGCTGATCTTGAAGTCCTGCTAAAAGAATCAGCTGTGCTTCGTGACTTTTGTCTTTTGCTGCAAATTTTATCGCTTCAATCCGGTTATAGAAGGTAGGGACATTTTTGTACTGATATTGGTAATCGGATATTTTTTTATTGTCAATTACTTTACCTACCAGAATTTTGTCAGGATCCAGATCAATAAAATCAGGTTTTGAAGCAAGGTCAAAACTGAAATTTTGCTCTCTTTTTTCAATTAAAATATCTTTTCTGACTTTCGTTCCATTGGTATAAAAATCTACTTTTAGCGGAAGGGTAAAAGTTTGTACAGCGCTTTCCTGAACTTGTTTTACAGCAATTGTAGCTTTTCCATCGGCATAACCGTACTCGATATTCAGAATCGGATTCCCTCCCTGATAATACCACTGGTTAAAATACGGACTCCAGTCTTTTCCGGTTACTTCTTCCATTGCCAGACGCAATTGATGAGTTTCTCCTGTTTTGAAAGCATTCGTGGTCAGGTACTGGTTTAAAGATTTGAAAAACGCAGCATCACCCATTTGATTTTTTAAAGCATACAAGATGATTGAACCTTTAGAGTAGCTGATATTGTCGAACATGTCTTCTTTATTTCCATAATGAAAACGTGCCAATGGCGGACTAACTCCGTCTTTTGAAGAACGCAGACAGTTTTGTAATTTTTCATAACGAGAGCGGTCTTCGGCGTCCTGTCCTTCATCGTGGCCGTGCCAAAGTACTTCACCAAAAGTGGCAAAAGATTCGTTCATGGTTAAGTTCGACCAGGATTCAGCAGTAACATAATCTCCAAACCATTGGTGAAAAAGTTCGTGGGCAATGGTACTTTCCTGATTATCGTCTAACAATTCTCTTTCGGTTTTTTGTACGTGTTCACCGTGCAGTGTAGCCGAAGTGTTTTCCATGGCTCCCGAAACGTAGTCTCTGGCCACAACTTGAGCATATTTCCCCCAAGGATATTCAACGCCTAACATTTTGCCGTAAAACTTCATCATGTCCGGAGTTTTTCCAAAAATCTGTTTGGCGTATGGCGCGTATTTCGGCTCCAGGTAATAACTTACCTCATTTCCGTTATAAGAATCTTTGTAGATTTTAAAATCACCCACAGCCATCATAAACAAGTAAGGAGAATGTGGTAATTCCATTTTCCAGGTATCGGTACGGGTACCATTTTTATTGTCTTTCTGAGCGATTAGTTTTCCGTTGGATAGCGAAGTGTATTTGGCATCAACGGTCATGGCAATTTCAGAAGTTGTTTTCTGATTGGGTTTATCAATGGTTGGAAACCATGCCGATGAGGCTTCCGTTTCGCCCTGTGTCCAGATCTGAATTGGTTTGTTGTCTTTTCCGTCAGGGTTTATAAAATACAATCCTTTTGCATCGGTAATTGCGGCACTTCCTTTAACTTTTAACTCATCTGGTTTTGCCGTATAATCGATAAAAACGGTGTATTTTTCGGTGCTTTTATATTTTCTGTTTAAGGTTATAAGAAGCTGTTCGTTATCGTAAGTGTACTTTAACGGAATTGTTTTTTTACCATCAACAACAGCAATTGCTTTAAAATCCATTCCTTTGGCATCCAGTCTAAGCGAATCGGTTTCATAAAAGTGAGGCTTTAAAGTAAGCCATGCTTTTCCATAGAGATAACGTTTCCCATAATCAAAGGATACGTCGAGTTTGGTATGTACAAGGTCATTTACTTTTAAAGGGGTGACCTGATAAACGGATAACGGGTTTTTAGTCTGATCGCTATTTTGGGCCATTGCATTTTGACCTGCCACAAGGAAAAGACTGAAAAGAGAATACTTTAAAAAGTGTTTGTTCATTGTTTGGTTTTTAGAATGATTATTTTGATTGATTATTATTTATGATTGTCCTTAGTACGTACCAAGAATATTTTTTTGCCACTGATTTTGAAGATTCACACAGATTTTATACGCAATTATTAAAGCAATCTGTGGAAATCTTTCTAATCTGTGGCTAATGTTACCACCTTGGTATTAGCCACGGATAGCCCTATTATTGTTTTTAAACTTGAAATGGAGTTGATAACGTTTTAAATTGACATTTCAGGTGCTATAAAACTCGTATTTTTATTTTGAAAATACAATTTTCCCGAAAGTATTTTAAAGTTTCTCTATAATTCGGACTTCGCCATCTTTTTCATCTTCAGTTAAAATATTGGATTGTTTTTTAGTGTACGTTTCAAGAGACCATTGCACAATTTTATTGTCAGGATAGGATTGGGCCTGT
This sequence comes from Flavobacterium sp. N502536, assembly GCF_025947345.1. Taxonomy (NCBI): domain Bacteria; kingdom Pseudomonadati; phylum Bacteroidota; class Flavobacteriia; order Flavobacteriales; family Flavobacteriaceae; genus Flavobacterium; species Flavobacterium sp. N502536. Next base: position 3,460,999 of record NZ_CP110011.1, read on the forward strand.
TTTTGCAGCCAGTCCTGTGCTTTTGATGGGGAAGAAGTTTTCTCGATTGCCCAGGCCGAAATCAATTGATTGGCTGGCAGAAAATTCATAACGGTGTTGTCAACCTTTGGGGTAAATGCCGTAATTTTTTGCAAAGCCGTTTGCGCTTTTTCAGGATCACCCAGATTGGTATAACATTGATAATTCAGCCAGTTTTCCAGCCTTTCATCAATATCTTCGTCATAGGGTTTTCCCACTCCTAAATTTTCCGGCCATAATTTGGCGTCCGAAATAAATTGCAACGCTTTTTTAAATTGTTTGTTTTTCATTTCAGCCAGAGCCTGCATCAGTTTTGCCTCATGATACAACTGTCGTCCTGCTGTAGCGCCTTCAAACGGAAGGATTTCGAGCTGGGTTAAGAACGCATCGGCAGCAGTGTACTTTTTGTTCAGCAGCAATGTTTTGGCATACAACATTCCCATCACATAATTACTAGGATGTTTTTTATAGAAAGGAGCTGCGATGGCCAGGGCCTTATCAAATTGTTTTTGAGCAATGTAATATTCGGTTAAAAGCTTAGGATACCTCCAGCTCTGCTGATCCAGTTTGATGGCTTGCTGAAGACTGGATAAAACCAGTTGGTTGTCATTTTTAAACAGCGAAGCTTTGGCTCCATAAAAAGCCGGATCAGCAGGCAGGTTGGCACATTGTGTAAACAGCTCTTTAGCTTTTGAGGTATTATCGCGGTTCCATTCGATTAACGCCAAATGGTATTTCAACTGCCACTGAGGGTTGGTTTTGATGAGTTTTTCCAGAATTTCGGCTGTTTCTCCACGGAAAGGGAAACTATTGTCGGGTTGGAGTTTGCTTAAATCAACAGCTTTGTTTTCCAAATAAGCCTTCCAGTACTCCATTTCAGCATTGGGAAGGGCAAACGAAAGTACTTTTAAAGCTTCTTCTTTGCGGCCAATTTGCTGATACCAGATTCCCAATTCAAGATAAGTTTGCTGTGGCATTTCGTTTTGAATTAGAGCCATAAACTGTTTTTTGGAGGTATCAGAAGACTCCCAGAGGTATTTTTCAAAACCAACAAAATGGTTGAGCGGATCTGCGGTATTGATTTTATTCAGCATTTCGGCTGCCTTGTCTCTGTTGTTTTGCAGACGGTACAAGACTGCGAGTATCTGCATCGCTTCTAAATTACCCTGATTGTTCAGTAGGCTCTTTTCGGCATATTCAGTTGCTTTTGCAAAATCATTTTCAGTAAAGTATATTTTGCTTAAAGCGGTATAACCTGAACTTCTGAATTCAACACTAGCCGTAGCAAGATCAAAACCGTCTTTGGCATCCGTAGTATTGCCCAAATGCAGGTTGGCTAGTCCGTAATAATAATTGGCAGCGGGATGATAGGTGTCGATGGCTAAAGCTTTAGCGGCTGAATTGATTGCTTCACGGTATTGGAATTTACGAATTTGTAGAATCGCCAAATCAGCCAGAGCAGGAGCATAGTGAGGATCTTTTTGAAGGCAGGCGGTTAGTTTTTCTTCCGCTTTTACATAATCTTTAAAACTAATGTAATTTTTTCCCTGAAGGTACAATCCGTATACCGAGTTGTGGTCGAAATCTTTTGGAGTTTCCAACGGACGATTCAGATTACCCTCTTCCGGAGCCGAATTCCAAACCAGTTTAGTACCGCCAAGTGTGAGTTGAAGTTTATTTTCGTCAACTGCAATCTGAATTGAATCTTTGAAGGACTGCAAAGTGTTTACGGAAATATCTTTTGAGTAGATTTTTTTTCCATTGTCAAAGACTTCCAGTTTTTCGTTTAGTTTTTGAAGCGGGGAAAAATAGATTTTCAACCAGCCGTTTTCATTTTTCACGTTTACGGCGCCATAATTATTGGCTTTTACGAACCCTTTGATTTGTTTTACCGGAAACCAGTATTCTGTCCACAAATCGGTTTGATAAGGAGCGAAGGAGCGCTGTTTGAAAGGGGTTAAATTACTACCTTCACTTGCCTGATTGAAGAGCCTTCCGCTTTGAACTTCTACATATTGACCGTCGGTATCCGTTAGTAATTTTTCCCAGATCATTCCTTGCTGTGACAGTCCCCAAATCCATATTTTCTTGCCGGGTTTGTCATCGTGATTGCCATATCGGCCCATTCCAAAATCTTCATCATGGTAATAACCGCCAAAGAAATCGTCGTATTTGCCAAAGACATGATAGGATTTGTAACCGCCAAAATCGTTGTTTTTATAGTACGACAGGTCTTTGCCGTTTTCTTTGTCAATGGGCCACGAATTGTGCTCGCCATTATGTCCGATATAACTTTGCCCGGGGTAAATAAACTGCAAACTTTCAGAGGCTTTTATTCCGGTATTCATCCAGGTATAGTAAGGCTGCTCGGTTTCGGTTGAATTGAACCAGAAGGAATTTGTGGTAAAATAGGCTTTGTCTTTGGGTAAATTGATGTCTAGTTTCCACGACGTCCGCGTGAGCAGATCCAACACCCCAATCACACAGCTTACACTTCCGTCTGCACGGGTAATGGTGACATAATCAACAGGGGTAGCACAGTTAGGCGTGTGTCCGATGATGCCATAATTGCCCTCAACACCACCGCTTGTCCAGGGGCCGCGCATGGCGATATCCCTGAATTTGATCACATGATTGTTGTAAATAAAGTCTTTCCCGGTTGATTTCTCCACAGCCGACCATACTTTTCCGCCAATTTCAGGAAGAATCATGAGTTTGATATAATCATTTTCGAGCTCGATTACTTTCCATTCTTTTTGTATCGGTTTATTGGTAAAACCGTCAAAACGAAAATAGGGATACACTTTTGTATCCGGTTTCGGAATCGGATCAGGATCTGAAAAAGGGTAGGTGGTGAATACTTTTTTGTACTCTTTTATGGTGGGTTTATTTTGTGCATGGACAAACAGGCTTCCAAAAAGTAAAACGGATAGAAAAGATTTAATTTTCATGTGGAGGGCTATTTATGGTTTATGGTTTGTTGTTTATTGTTTATTGTTTGTTGTTTGTTGTTTGTTGTTTGTTGTTTGTTGTTTGTTGTTTGTTGTTTGTTGTTTGTTGTTTGCGCAATCTTGTCATTTCGACCGAAGGGAGAAATCACATACGTGGAGCGACAACGATTGTCGACTTAGTTTGCGGAGTTTCTAGTGTGATTTCTCCCTTCGGTCGGAATGACAAACAAGGTGTATAATCGTTATGAAATGGAAGTCATTTTACATCTTACATCTTACATTTCACATCTCACTTATTTCACAATCAACAACCATCCTTTTCCTTTTGACACCGGTATTTCGTCTTTTACTGTAAAGGTTTGTGCCAGTTGGAAATTCAATACTTCGGGAGCGGTTATGGTTGTTTTTGCCGGATTGATTCCTAATTTTTTCCAGTCGATAAGCAGTTTCACTTTTACATCGGTATCAGCCCAGCTTGCGATAGAGATTAAAGCAGTTCCGTTTTTTTTGTAAACTGTTGCCAGCACCTTATCGTTTGTTGTTTTTACCGGACAGTTTTCGCTCCAGTAGCCAATCATTTCCGAACCTTTAATGCCAAAAGTATCCCATAATTTCCACACTGGTCTTGGGTCGGCATTGTGACTCCATGGCATTCTGTTGGTCATTCCGTACACCATTCCTCTCCACGGATTTCCTCCGTCCTGTAACATTTCACCCATTAATCCAAAAGGGATTCCGCTTACTTCTGTCAGGAAAAAGTCGGGATTGTTTTTTTCGTAGTCAAAATATTCTCCAAACCACAGTTTGTTGATGTACGGAAAATGCTCCATATACAAATTGGCGCTGTTGTTAAATCCGTCACTTTTATTGTATTGATTGGCACTGTGCAGGTCAATGATTCCCGGATGTCCGTCTTTTGTAAGTACTCTTTTGATTCGTTTCATCGTAATTCTGTCAAAAGCCACATCATCAAGATAAACCCCGTCGATGCCCACATTTTGTGTCAGCCAGTTCATTCCTTCCACATAATAGTTATGCCAACGGTTCATGCCGCTGTTTACGATAGCCGCATCTTTAATTTCAGGTACAAACCAGGCCGCAATATAATCGTCTCCCACATGTTCCTGCAGCCAGGAGAATCCACCTCCTTTACCAGGAGAATAAATTTCATGCCCTAAACTTCTTAAAGCAAAAGTCTCGTAAGCTTTGTTGGAAACCTCTCTGACAGTGTTGTAAATCTTCACTTTTAATCCTTTTTCATGGGCTTCATCGATATAACTTTTCATTTTTTTAAATTCAATGAAAGGATAGTTGATGTACGGATTGATGGCGTTGGCATGGTGAATATTGATTACCGTTGCTCCGGTTTTTGCGATAGTATCGATATCGCTGTATTTGTGATAAAACTTAGTGTCCCATTGAAAATCGGTGTTTAGCGTATGAAAAGGAGTGATGAGTAAATTGAAATTATAGTACAAAACATCGCCTTTTTTCATATTTCGGGCTCCGCTATAGGCATTGACCAAAACTGATTTTGGATTAGGGGTAATCGTGATTCCTCCTTTATTTTCATTGCCCCAGGAAGTGGGCAGTAATAGTGGTTTTTGTAAATAGAAGTTGGTGTTTAACGGACGACTGTATTTTTCATCACGCAAAGAAAATTGCAATCCCGAATTTACATTACCAATCCATGCTCCATCCTGATTTTTATGAGCAACGTCCCATTTCCAGTCGAATGTAGCCGGACGATCGCCTCCTTTTTGACCCAATCCCATCATGTATTTTGCAGAAGTAGGCTGAAGAGGCATGTGGAAATTAATATCGTTAAAAGTCACATCTTCAAGGGCTGTGATTTTCACCGTATAGGATAAAAATCCGTCAAACTCTAAGGCAGCATTTACTTCCATTTGAAGTGATTTTGACGTAGAAACACTTTCCCAGGAAACAGTTCCGCTTTCTTTTTTCAGAAATTGGAGTCCTGTGTTTTTCCATTGCAGGGATTCTTTACCTGATGCATCCAGAAAATGAAAAGCTAACGGGCTGCTTAAAATGTCATTGGCTTTTGTGCCTACACTTGTCATTTCGGGAGTAAAATAGGTTTGAATCTGTGCAGGAAAACCATTTGAACCTAAAATTAATTTTCTGCCCAATAAAGAGATTTCCGAATCTTTAACCGTTAGTGGGGTATAAGGCGCAATGACTGTATTTTCCTGTGCTAATGTAGAATTCAACCATTTTAAACGGGTCATTTTCTCAGGGAAATCGATGCCTCCGTTTTGCGTAATTTCATTTTTTACGGTGATCTGAAGTACAATTTCTTTCGACTTTCCGTCGGCAGTTACAATCGCTTTTCCACTGTATGTTCCGGCAGCGGCAGTTTGCGGAACATCGATTCCGCACCACATCGCCTGTACTTTTCCTTTTGAAACCGAAACGGTATTAGCAAAAACCGATCCGTCGTATTTAGTCCCGTCAGTATTGATACAGTTGATGTATTTCGATTCGATGATGGCTCCTGTAGAACTGATCAGATTTGAAAAGGTAACTTTTAAGTTGTCAATATTTTGCAAAGCATAAACGCCCAATTGAAAGGCCAGGTATTCGCCTCTTAAAGCCGTGTCTGAAAAAGTGTTTTGAACCCCTTTTTGAATCCATCTTTGTGGTAAATCATTTTTCATTCGGATCGAATACAGTCGGTCTTCGGGGAATACCAGAAAGGAATTGCCGCTGTTTTTCGCAATAAGATCTTTCGTTTCGGCCGCAGTTGCAATGACTTCCATCGGGTAAAAACTGTTGAAAGCATTTACACTCTGAATTTCGTTTACCGTACAATTATCGGCCAGATTGGGTTTGATTTTGGCAAGCCAGCTTGCAGCTGCTTTATCTTCGGCTTTGGCATAAACACCTTTTGGGTAATTGGCATCACCTTCGTCAATGTAGGGTAGGTAATACACATAATAAGTTCCTTTTCCCGAAACAGGTTCAAAGAAAATAGTACCGTTTTCTCTGTTGATGTTGGTTGTTTTAATGTTTTCAATGGTTTTGCCTGAAGCATCCTGAACAATGATTTTTTTCAGTTCGGGTTTTTCGTCTCTTCTGCGCCATTCGATTGTGGTTTTGGCAACATCTCCGGTGCCGGTAAAGGTTACTGCAACACGATGGTTTCCTAATAGGTTCGGATTCCAGCTGTCGTTACCGTCGGAATATTTTATTTGTGCAGTTAACGAAATACTGAAAACGAAAAGGCACAGTATCAATAGTCTACTCAAAATGGGTTTGTTTTTTAGGTTTGTTTTCATTGTCTTATTATGTGAGATGTTATCTGTGAAATGTTAGTTATTAGTTATTAGTCATGGTTATAGAGGATAAACTACAAATGTTTTATGTTTTAGAGTTAAGGTTTCAAACAACAAACCATAAACAATTAAACGATTAAACAATTAACCGATTAAACAATAAACACATCTAATATACCGCTTTCCAGCCATTTTTTTTCCAATAGGCGATTATGGGTTTGTAGGGGCCATATTTGTGTTGTTGTTCCGAAAAATGATCGTTGAAAGGACTGTGTGCATAATCAATAGGTTTGCCCATTTTATTGGGATAATCGAATGTTTTAGGATTGGGTCTGTCGTGTACGGAATCATCATTTACATAGGCGGCAATATCCAGCGCCTGCAAGTCTGTAAGATAAGGTTTTCCGGGAGTGACTTTGTCATAAGGCATATTGCTTTTTAGCCATTGTGCCTGTTTGATGACTCTGTGCATGCTTGAACCGGGCTGATAACCATATTCTCCCCATAGAGGCGGGTAGGTGTAACCCGATTTGTCGGCATTGTATTGGCCTTCGCCATTGTTTCCGTGGCAGCGGGCGCAATTTTCAATAAAGAGTGCTTTTCCTCTTTCAGGGCTTGCAGCGACATCCGGAAATTCAATTTCGAGGTTTTTGGCTCCTTTGAAATCACCATCTTTTGGAACAAATTTGCTGATCCATTTGAAGTACGATAAAAAAGCGACCATTTCTTTGCTGTCGAGCGGGAGCGGTTTCCCGGAATGAGGACGCATGATACAATTGTTGACTCTTTCGGCAAGCGTCAGGACTTTATTTTCACGGCCGCGGTACTGCGGATAATTGTCGTGAGAAGACATTAAATTGAAGGCGTAAGGTTTTGTTCCTGCATTTTGATGACAGTTGGTACAGTTCATCTTGTTGCCCAAATATTTTCCTTTGATTCCATTCGGACCAATGTAATAAGCCGTTTTTAGCATTAATTCTCTTCCATAACGAACAGCTTCTCCAAATTGATCGTCCGGAATTTTTGAGGTGTCAATGGTAATATACGACTCATCATCAGCGGTTTTGTTTGCTAATGTCTGTGAATTTGATGTATTGCACGAATTGAAAACAACAATTGGCAATGCTGTAAACAGACCAATAAGAATTATTTTTTTCATGTTTTTTATTTTTTTAATACGTCCTGTTTTGTCATTTCGACCTAAGGGAGAAATCACACTATAAACTCCGCAAAGTAAAGAGCCAATCTTTGTCGATTAGCGAATGTGATTTCTCCTTCGTCGAAATGACAAGATTGTGCCTTTAATTCAATAGAAACGGTTTTAAGTTTTCTTCGGGAATGAATTGCACCCGATAAGGCGGAATTTCAGATTCTAATGCCCAGAGTAAAACCCCTTTTTTATTGGTCAAAACAGTAATATGTCTTTTGGAGCAGCAGGCCAAAATGGTTTCTTTATCAATCATATAGGCACTTCCCATTCGGTCGTTGTAAATATCTTTTGGCAATTGTATGTGGAAATCCAGTTTTACGGTTTTAGCTTTTTCATCTACTTTGAGGGCAAAAACAGAAGATTGTTTTTTGTCGACTCCATTATCAAAAAACATCAGACTGCCTTCGGGATTGATATGTGCGGCATGTGCCTGAGAGAAATCGATGTCTTTGGACAGGTTTAGATTTCCGCCTCTTCCTAGTTTCCAGATCACTTTTCCGGTTTTGGCATTTATTTTCCAGATTTGACCGTTGTTGTAAAAAGAGATCAGAAAATTTCCGTCTTTATCATAATTTAAACTGTTGGCGTGCATCCAGTCTTTTTTGGTTTGGAGTAGTTTTTTGTCTTTCATTGGATCCAAATCATCAAAAACACTCCATTTCCAAAGTTGTTTTCCTTTTTTATCCAGAATCAGAATCCCATCGCCATTAATCGTGTCTTTTTGTTTTCCTCCAATGGATCTTAAATCGGTTATTCGGGTGTCTACAAATAAGGTCACAATTTCGTTAGTCGATTTTTTGATGATCTCATGATGAATCACCTGTTTCAGATCGCCCTGCCCTTTTTTGATATGGGTTAGGGTATCGCCTTGTAAGTTGATTTCGAGTATCTCACTTCCATAACTTGTAGGCTCATCATTTTTCCCCAGGATAGCAATAATACTTTGTTCTTTGGTAAAATGGGTTACTTTAAAACCTGTTCCTTCAACAGTATGATACCATCTTAAATTGCCTTTATAATCTACAATATAAGCAACGCCCGGTGTTTCTCTTTTGGCCAAAAGCATAAATCCTTTTTTGAAATTTTCCGGTACCAGTTCAGGTTTCGGACAGTTTGCTTTGAATTGTTTCTGCAGCCATTCCGGTAATTTTCGGGATTTGAAGGTATATACTTTGCTAGTGTCTTTTTCGGGGCCATTTAGTGTTATCAATTGAAAACTATAATGGGTTTCAGGAGTAATGTTGCAAAGCACCAAAGAATGGGAGCGGCCTGCTTTTGAAATTGGAGAAGTTATTTTATTTTTTATTCCTTTTTGATCCGGCCAGTATTCTGCATAAACCTGAACATTTTCATTCGTAGTGACATCGATTTGAATTTTCAATTCGTTGTTGCCATGAGTGCCAATAGTGATGTTTTTGATCGGATTGACCTGATTTTTAGAACAGCTTACCAGAATAAGCAGGATCCAAATAAAAACTCCTTTTGCTATTACATTTTTAATCATCTGAAAGGCTTCTTTTATGAAACAGATAAGATCTACTGTTTATAATTAAAAATCAGGAACAGTCGGGTATTTTAAAACCCGCTGTTCCTGATCTGATTTCTATTATTGTCTGTCGGCGTTGCTCAGGTTAGGGTTTAGGTCCACCTGAGTTTGCGGATAGGTATAATATTTGTTTTTCGGCATGACGATTGGTGCGGTTTCTCCAACTCTTACATGATAGGCGTTTACCAGTACATCAAATTTATTCATTCGAATTAAGTCCTGACGACGTTTTCCTTCATAAAATAATTCCCAGCCTCTTTCCTGTAAAATAGCATCTCTCAAAGTAGATTTATTGTAATCGGATAAAACCAGCAGTTTGGCATGCGATCTTCCTTTTACCAGATTGATAAGGTCTATAGCTTCTGCAGTTGGACCGCTTATCTCGTTTAAGGCTTCGGCTCTGCTTAACAGCACATCTGCATAACGCAATATGTTTACGCTGTGACCGTCATAATAAGTAGTGGTTTCATCGTCGGCATATTTTCTGGTCGATACATCGGGCATATAGAATACTCCTTTTGGGGGCTGGGCTCCTAAAGAAGGCGCTTGTTTGTGCAGCAATTTATCAGTTCCCATAAACTCCGGGAAGAAACATTTTTTTCGATCGTCTTCATCGCCAAAAGTGTTGTAAAAATCCCAGTTTACGGTATAGTACTGCCATCTGTTTTCGACAACCGGATGGTCTATCGGGCCAAAGTGGTTCAGTAGTTCGGTTCCGTTTACATTGGCATCACTAAGAGAAGAAAAGATGTTTTCACTGCACCATTTGTTACTTTCTTTAAACAATCCCAAATAGGAAGGGAAAAGGCTGTATTCGTTGAGGTTCATGACTTGTTGTGTAAGTGAGGCTACTTTTTGCCAGTCGTGATTTCGCAAATACAATTTTGCTAATAAGGTTAAGGCAGCACCTTTTGTAGCACGTCCTACGTCATTACTCTCATAAATTGCATTTTTCTTATAGTTGACCGGTAAAACGGCGGCGACATCATTCAAATCTTTGATTAGAAGCGCTTCTATAGTTTCAACAGAGGAGGGTGGTGTTTGTTCCAAATAGTTTGGATTGTCTAAGTTGGCTTCTGTTACCAGAATAACAGGTCCCCATGCATCTGTTAAATCCATGTAAGCAGAAGCTCTTAAAAATTTGGCCTCGGCTATAAACTGGGTTCGTTCTGCGTCAGTGATCCCGCTCATTTTGGTAATATTAAAAATAGCAAAATTAGCGTTGGCCACCAGTTTGTACATGGCATTCCAGTCTTCGAGAAGCAAACCATTAGCAGAATTCCAGAGTCCCAGAGACAATTGTCCGGGATCACCGCCGTATTGGCAATGCCCTAAATCTGTGGCAATATCGGTTAAAGCAAAATGTCGTGTTGCCCAATACGAAAAGTTATCTCCCACAGAAGGGCCTTTTAGTCTTCCGTAAATGGAATTAATAGAAGCAATAGCATCCGATTTGGTTTGAAATCCATTCGTATCGGTCAAACTGCTATACACGGTAGGATCAAGATCCTCATTGCATGAAAATTGCAACCCGGCAGTCAGTAAGAGGAATATAATTGTATATTTTTTCATTTTAATAAATTTTATGTTACTAAAAAAGCTTTGCGACTAATGAATGGCAACCTTAATACCCAGAATGATGGTTCGTGAAGCCGGGAATGAATTAAAATCAATTCCTCCTCCTAAGTTCTGTTTGGTAGTATCGTTAGTGTAATGTCCGTTTACCTCAGGATCATTTCCGGAATATTTTGTAATCGTCAGCAGGTTCTGCCCAATAGCATACACTCTGATATTGTCTATGAATTTAACCGGTTTTAAAACACTTTCGGGAATAGAGTATCCGATCGAAAGATTTTTTAGACGCAGGTAAGAAGCCTCTTCGACAAATTTTGAATTGACATAACTTCCGTAAGTACTTTTGTAATAACCGTCTCTTGGAATATCCGTATTTTCATTGGTACCTGCCACCCATCGGTTTAATGCATCGGTACTAGTGGTTGATTCTCCAACCATTTTGGTCATGTTGTAAACCGAATAATCAAAAGCGCCCTGAAAAAAGATGTTCAAATCGAAGTTTCCTATTTTAAAGTCATTATTGAAACCAACAGTGTAGTGCGGAGTAGAATTTCCTAAATAAGCCCTGTCTGCCACTGTTATTGCACCATCGCCATCTAAATCCTCGTATTTTGGATCTCCCGGTTTAGACAGGGGCTGCGGAGCATATACTTCTCCTGTTTTGATAACTCCGGCATATTTAAAACCATAGAGTAACCCCATTTCTTTGCCCGGTTCCAGTCTTGTAAATTCTCGTCCCGAAACCGTTCCGCTTGGGTTAGAGGTGTTTTGGGTGATAATGGCAACATTATCGGCAAGTGAAACTACTTCCTGTTTGTTGTAAGCAAGGTTTAAAGAGGTAGTCCACAAGAAATTATCGTTTCTGAAATTGGTACTGGTAATGCCCAGTTCGATACCTCTATTGTCAATAACTCCCGAATTAATGGTCTGCGTATTAAAGCCCCACCAGCCACCAATTGGAACTCTAAGAAGTGCATCGGTAGTTCTTTTTCTATAGACATCAATTGTGGCCGTTATTCTATCATTAAAAAGGCCCATATCTAAACCAATATCGGTCTGAGTAGTTTGTTCCCATTTTAAATCTTTGTTGGATAAGTTGGCAGGTTCAGTACCATTAGAAAAATTTCCATCTCCAATCGTTACTCCCCAGGCTTTTAAGGTAGGCATGAAAGCATAATCTCCAATACCATCTGCCCCCGTAACACCATAACTCACTCTCAATTTAAGATCGGAGATCGTTTTGGAGTTTTGCATAAAAGACTCGTTCGATATTTTCCACGCTACGGCTCCCGATGGGAAAGTACCATAGGAATTATTACTTCCAAAACGAGATGAGCCGTCCCTTCTTAAGGTAAAAGCAGCAAGGTATCGATCGTTAAAAGAATAATTTAGCCTTCCGAAATAAGAAGTTAGCTTTGTTTCGATTTTTTCTGTTTCGGGTTTCAAATAAACCGCTGCAGCGTCAAGGTTGTGATAGGTTAACACATCGTTAGAAAAGCCCGTACCTGCCGCTTTTAAAAATTCATAAGTGTCTTTTTGATTAGAAGTTCCGATCATGGCACTTATAGAGTGTTCGTTTATATTGAATTTATAAGTCAGATATTGATCGGTACTCCATCTAAAATAGGTTTTGTTTTCCTCAGAACCGGATCCCTTCAAAGCCGCTCCGGCCACCAGTGTTCTTGGGGTATATTTTCCCTCGATGTTTTCCTGCCATTCGGCACCGGCTCCAAAATGATAGGTCAGTCCTTTAATGATCTCATAATCCAAAAACATATTCCCGTTAACCAATCTGTTGATGATATGATCGGTTGGCTCTAATAAAAGGGCTAAAGCATTATCTTTTCCCTGAAATTTGTAATAAGATCCATCAGGATTGTAAATCGGAATGGTTGGTGGAGCAGTCTGGATCGAAAACATTGGCGATAAAATGTTATCTCCAAAATCGCTGTTGTTTCCTTCGCTGGCAGCTCCATAAATGTTAGTACCTACATTTAATCGGTCATTAAATCTTTTTTCGCCACCCATTCTCACACTGTATCTTTTAAAATCAGTATTTTCGATAGCTCCGGTTTGTTTGAGGTAGTTTCCTGAAAGAAAAAATTTAGACGTTTTATCACTTCCACTAAAGGTAATGGTTCTGTTTATTACTTCTCCGGGACGTGTTGCGGCCTTAAACCAGTTGGTATTGGCGACAGGGAAATCGGAAGAAAAAACGGGCGGTCGGCCATTTTCCTTTGCGATTGCATTTTGAATATCGGCATATTGCTGTCCGTTGATAAGTGAAGGTTCCTTAATGATGTTTTGAAAACCATCTGAGATTTCAGCTTCGATCTGCATTTTTCCTAACTTTCCTTTTTTGGTGGTAATCAGGATAACCCCATTAGCACCTCTCGAACCATAAATAGCAGTAGAAGAAGCATCTTTTAAGATCTGAATGTTCTCAATATCATTTGGACTTATCGAGGCTCCGGTATTGGTGATGAAACCGTCTACCACATACAAAGGAGAATTAGAGTTGTTAAGAGAGTTTCCACCCCTAATAACAATGGAAGGATTTGTCCCAGGAGCATAACTGTTTTGCTGTACCTGAACGCCTGAAGCACGACCTTGTAAGGCCTGGCCAACGTTGGTAATGGTTCCGCCTAAATTTAAATTGTCTTTGCCAATAGAACTTACAGAACCGGTAAGGTCTTTTTTCTTGGCTTTTCCATATCCTATAACTATTTCTTCTAATTTTTGGCCTACCTCTTTCATAACGACTTTTATAGGTGAGGTTCCAATAGTTATTTCCTGATCTTCCATACCAATGTAGGAAACGATTAGTTTGGTCACATTATCAGCAACAGTAATAGCAAAACTTCCGTCTGCATCTGTTTGTACTCCGGTACGACTTCCTTTTACAACAACATTTGCTCCGGCTATTGGAAGTCCGTTTTGATCTGTCACTTTACCCTTCACTGTTTTTTCAAAAACGAATGCAATATCATTTCTGCGATTTATTTTTACAGTTGAGGTCGCTGAAACCTGAACAGTAAAAACGAATACTAAAAAAAGTGTGAGTTTAATCTCTGTACCGGTAAGATCTTTTAGCCTAAAATCTCCGGGGCTTTTTTGGGTTAATAATTTCATACTTAAAAATTGGGTTTGGTTAATGTTTATTTGTTTTTTTCGTTTGTAAGTTTTGGACTTCTTTTTTTATGAGATAACTTTTTTTGGGAGTAATTTATCTTCTGACGAAATGGCTAAAAAACAATTGCCGTTCTATTTTAATCTTTTTGTATGGGGCTATTTCTTTTGGTTTTTCTGTTTTTTTGAACAATTTAAAACCATTAAAAATCATATAATTAACTTGTTTTTAAGATTATTATGAAACGAAGCTATAGATTATATTTTTATAAAACAAGAAAAAACACTAAAAATGTGCTCGAACACACGTAATTAATGTTCTCGAGCACATTTTTTTAAGTAAAACACATTTTTTTACTTAAATTCGTATGATTATTGTGGAATTAATGAGAAGAAAAACGTTAGTTCTATTTTGAAGTATTTTAGTGTTAAATAGAAAATAGTTGCGTTAATTATCGTATTTGTGTTAAAATTAATGAATAATTATTATTGATAGGTTTGATTTTTTGAAGGAGAGAAAGGCTGTTCTCATGCATTATATTCAGAAAAGTATCCTGTTTTCTTTTATCCGATTTTAACCTATTTTCGTAATCCGAAAAAAAGCAAAAAATACCCTCCGTCTGAAGCGGTCTTCAGAATTTGAAATGTTAAAAAAATTAACAAATATTTAAAGCCAAACATTGTGAAAGAATATCAGGTAGTTTTACGAAATGAGAATCAGAAAATAGCTATAGAAAATCCCGTTGTCTCATTTTGGGAAAAAGCAAATGAACTTACTGATTTTTGCTCGGCATGGAACAGTGACCCCTTTTCAAAAATAGCATTCAGTGCCTTTTGGGATCGTGAAAATCTTTTTTTTAAATTCAGAGTGTTTGATACCCATATTCACCTGGATCAAAAAGACGATAGTATTGACAGTATAGGAAATTCTGACCGGGTAGAATTGTTTTTTAGAATCAATGCGTCTTTAGATCCGTATTATTGTTTGGAAATCGATACAGCAGGGCGTGTAATGGATTTTAAAGCCCGTCCCGGTAAGGACTTTGATTTTGATTGGAATTGGCCTAAAAATGATTTAGAGATCACGACGTCAAAGGATGAAATTTCTTTTACTGTTGAAGGACGAATCAGTATTCAATCGTTAAAACAGTTGAATTTAATACAGAACAACACTATTGAAGCGGGTGTTTTTAGAGCTAAGTTTGATAAGAATACAAATGACGAATACGAGCCCACCTGGATTTCGTGGGTAAATCCCAATACCGAAACACCTAATTTTCATATTGCTTCTTCTTTTGGGAAGTTTATTTTGATGGAGTGAAATGTTTCTTGTGAAATGTGAAATGTGAAATGTGAAATGTGGATTGTGGATTGTGGACATTGTGGAGTGTAAGCGATGTGCGATAGAGGCCACGGATGACGCTGATTCGCTTTGCGAAGACGCGGATTAACACGGATTTTTTTAGGTTGAAAAATATCTGCGAAATCTGCCAGATCTGCGAGAAAAAAAATCTACCTAAATCTGTAAAATGTAGATTGTGTACATTGGACGTGTAAACGATGTGGGATAGGTGCCACGGATGACGCTGATTCGCTTTGCGAAGACACGGATTAACACGGATTTTTTTAGGTTGAAAAATATCTGCGAAATCTGCTAGATCTGCGAGAAAAAAAATCTACCTAAATCTGTAAAATGTAGATTGTGTACATTGGGCGTGTAAGCGATGTGGGGATAGGGTCCACGGATGACGCTGATTCGCTTTGCGAAGACGCGGATTAATACGGATTTTTTTAGGTTGAAAAATATCTGCGGAATCAGCCAGATCTGCGAGAAAAAAAAACTATTTAAATCTGTGAAATGTGGATTATGGACATTGTGGTGTGTGAGTGATGTTGGATAGGGGCCACGGATGACGCTGATTCGCTTTGCGAAGACACGGATTAACACGAATTTTTTTAGGGTGAAAAATATCTGCGAAATCTGCCAGATCTGCGAGAAAAAAAATCCACCTAAATCTATGAAATGTGGATTGTAGGTATTGGGGTGTGTGAGTGATGTAAAGCTTAATTTGAATTTTTAAGAAAAGGACCCTTTGTCATTTCGACCGAAGGGAGACTCGAGCGATAGCGAACAGGCGAAGCAAATCGCAAAAGAAACCCCGTTCCTAAAATCGCCAATCTTTGTCGAGCTTCATGCGTGATTTGCTTCGCCTGTTCGCTATCGCTCGAGTCTCCCTTCGGTCGAAATGACAAAAAAAAACAAAAAATCGTTGCGTTTTAGTGTCTTAGTGGCAATTCTGTGGATAAAAATTAAGAAACGTAAAAAGAAGCATTCTCCACGTTGATAATATCGATTGGCAATAAAATGGTTTCCGGAATATCTTTTCGGAATAAAAAGTGCTCCACCAAAGTACTAACACCCAAATAAGCTTGTCTTTTTTGATTCTGATGAATTAAAAAATGAACCAGTCCCTGATTTAAGAAATTGACATTTTTCGCTACTAAATCATAACCAATGATTGCGATCTTTTTGTTGGGTACAGCAGACAAAATAGAGGCGATTTGATATGCTTTTGAGGTGGTGATGAAAATTCCTTTCAGATTTGGATTTTCGTCTAAAAAGGCTGAAAACTTAGTTTCAACATTCGGATGTTTTAATTTTAGAGTAGTCAGTGAAAAGCTGCGGATCTTTTTCTCGTCAAAATAACTTCTGAAACCCTTTTCCTTTTCCTGCATGTGCACGGCGTTTTTAAGGCTTTCGTCAATATGGATGATGGCAATCTGGCCTTCTGTTAAAATCAGATTCATTAAACTGGCAGCCACACGACCACTTTTATGTAAATCCTGTCCAACAAAACTTTTTATAGATTCGCCTTCGATCTGGTTGTTAAACGTATTCACCATGATGTTCAAATCATCGTATTGTTTTACGATCCCCACTGTTTCTTTGTGGAATAAAGGGGCAATCAAAACAGCATCAGGCGATTTTTTGATAATGGTTTCGTTGGTATTTAAAAATGATTTGGTGCTTTCCGGATTAAAAAAGTGTGTTTCAATAATAACACTGTACGCTTTAAATTCGGTGATCGCATCCTGAATTCCGTTTACACAGGGAAGCCAGTAAGGATCAATTTCAGGATCGGGAAGTAAAACACAGATTCTGTAAACCTTGGTGTTTTTTAAATTTCGTGCTATTAAATTCGGCTCATAATTGATGACGTTCAGAACTTCATTTATTTTGTCTAAGGCCGTAGGAGAAACTTTTCCTCTGTTGTGCAAAACCCTGTCGACAGTTCCTTTAGAAACTCCCGCCATTTTTGCTATATCCTTAATGGTGTACTTTTTATCCATATAGGCAAATATAGAAACTTTGATTTAATTTTTTTAAAATCCTGTAAGAATTAATTAGTGTGCTCGAGAACATTTTAATGGTGTGTTCGAGCACATTTTTCTTTTTTTTCTTGTTTTATAAAAATATAATCTCTAGTTTCGTAGAATCAAAATCAAAAGAATCAAATAAATCCTTAACCAATTTGCGTTGTAAATTATTGTTTTACAAGGCTTTATTATAAAATTTTTAAGTGAAAAAAATTACTTCATTAGCCCCGGGCAGAACCTGCCTCTTCGGAGACCATCAGGATTATTTAGGATTGCCGGTTATCGCCTGTGCAATCGATCGAAATATACAACTATCTGCCGAACAAAATCTAACCCAGACATTTGTTTTAAATATGATTGATATTAATGAGATTCGTATCATTGATATCGATGCTACTTTCGACAAATTAGAGCCCAGAGATTATTTTGCTTCGTCCTTACGGGTATTGCGAAGATATGGCTGTGTGCCTAATGTTGGCTACGACATTATCATTACAGGAGATATTCCAATAAACTCAGGAACGTCGAGTTCTTCTGCTTTATTGATGGCGTGGATTCGTTTTTTAATCGATGCCTTTGGAATTGATCGTGAAGTTACTCCTGAGTTTATTTCCAAATTAGGGTACGAATCGGAAGTTTTAGAACACGGAGAACCGGGCGGAATGATGGATCATTTTAGCATCGGAGTGGGGAATATCGTTTACATTAATACCAAAGATCCTTTTTCGTATAAAATAATAGGAACGAACCTGAAAGGCCTTGTTACCGGAGTTTCGGGAGTTCCAAAAGAAACTATCGGTTTGCTGGGAGAGTTAAAAGGAAATGCTTTAATGTCAATTGATATTGTAAAGCAAAATTTCCCTGATTTTGATCTGAATGCTTCCGAAATAGAAGATCTGGACCGCTATCGAAATTGCCTGCCAGACCGATTGATTCCTTTCTTCGAAGCAGCCTTGAAAAATTATCACTATACCAAAGAAGCTTTAAAAGAGTTTGAAAAACCCGTTTTAGACCTTAAGAAAATTGGTGCACTGATGAATCTTCATCACGAAGTTTTGCGCGATTTATTAAAAGTTACTGTACCGCGAATTGACGCTATGATCAATGCGGCTTTGCGCGCTGGTGCCTACGGAGCAAAAATTGTAGGTTCAGGTGGTGGCGGAAGTATTGTGGTCATAGCAAATCCAGAGAAAGAAGATTTGGTTATTGAAGCCATTCTAAATGCGGGAGCTCAGGAAGCTTACGCGGTGTCTGTTGATCCTGGTGTCAGGGTTATTGAAAATGTTGAAATTTAAGTTGTGAGATGTGGGTTGTAAGATGTGAGTTGTGGTTTTTGTGAACTTGAAACTTGAAACTTGAAACCCGAAACCTGAAACCTGAAACAATTCTAAACCAATAGATTTAAGGAAATTCAAAATGAAAAATATATAAATATGCATAACAATTTAGTTATTCTTGCGGGTGGAGCATCTTCCCGTATGAAAAAAGAAGCCATTTCAGATAATTTAACTGCAGAAGAAATCGCGCAGGCAAATGAAAGAAGTAAAGGCTTAATAGGAGTTGGAGCAAGCGGAAGACCTTTGTTGGATTATCTTTTGCTCAACGCTAAAAAAGCAGGATATAAAAACATCTACATTATCATTGGAGAGCAGGGAGAGCTGTTTAAAGAGTTTTACGGAAGCCGTGACACCGATAATGATTTTCACGGACTCAACATTTCATTTGCGGTTCAGTACATTCCCGAAGGAAGAGTGAAGCCATTTGGTACTGCTGATGCGTTGTTTCAGGCGGTAGAGCAGTTTCCGGAATTAAACACACAGCAATATTCAGTTTGTAACAGTGATAACTTGTACTCAGCTGCTGCTTTATTGGCGCTTAGAGAAACCAATAGTCCAAACGCTTTTATTGCTTACGATCGTGAGGCTTTGGAATTTCCGTCTGAAAGAATTTCCCGATTTGCCATTGCTAAATTGGATCAGAACAATCAGTTGCTGGATATTTTAGAAAAACCTTCGGCCGATGTTTTAGCGGATTATAAAGACGTTGAGGGGAAAATAAGAGTGAGTATGAATGCTTTTAAATTCAACGGAAGTACTTTATACACACACTTAAAAAATTGTCCTGTTCATCCTGAGCGCGACGAAAAAGAGCTGCCTACAGTATTATTAAATGCCGTAAAAGAAAACCCAAATACCACAATAGGGATCCCATTTTCAGAACATGTTCCGGATCTGACTGCTAAAGAAGATATTGCCGATGTAAAGGAATATTTAAAGCAGCATTATCCGGTTTTAGACTGGGACGCTTAAAAAAAATTAACAAAAAATTGATATCTAATTTACAGATAAGTATAACTTATTAAACTACTTTTGTTTTAAAATTGCAAAAAATACGCACTGAAAAGTGTTTAAATTGCAATATATTTGCAAAAAGTGTTGGTGTTATTTTAGATGGATAAAACAACTAATCTATTAACTATCAACCAATAAAATTATGTCAAAAATTGAGACTGCAATACCTATAGAAAAGAGGAGTTCGATCATTCCGATGATTATCCTGACCGCATTATTTTTTATATTGGGATTTGTCACCTGGTTAAACGGACCTTTAATTCCTTTTTTCGAATTAGCGTGCGAGTTGTCTTCTTCTCAGGCTTATTTTGTAACTTTTGCTTTTTATATTGCCTATTTTGTAATGGCAGTTCCATCATCCTGGGTAATTGAAAAGGTAGGCTATAAAAATGGTATTTCTTTAGGATTATTAATCATTGCAGCCGGAGCATTTATGTTTTATCCGGCCGCCGAAAGCCGAACTTTTATATTGTTTTTAATTGCCTTATTTATCATGGGAACGGGCTTGGCTATTTTGCAGACGGCTTCGAATCCGTATGTGGTAGTGATTGGCCCAAGAGAAAGTGCAGCAGCCAGAATTAGCGTACTGGGAATTGCAAATAAACTGGCAGGTTTTGTTGCGCCATTGATCTTAACGGCTTTGGTATTGTCAAACATGCAGGAGTTTACGGCAGATAAAATTGCGCTTTTGGATACTGTTTCCAAAACAAATGCTTTAAATTCTCTTGCATTACAATTGCAAAGACCCTATCTTTATATGGGATTGATTATAATGGTTTTAGCATTTTTGGTAAAACTGTCTCCGCTTCCGGAAATTGATTTAGATGAAGAAGGAAATGTGGCGCATTTGAGTATTTTTAAGCAAATCAGAAATGCCTTCAGACGTCCGCAATTGGTTTTAGGAGTAATCACTTTGATGCTGTATTTAGCGGCAGAAGTTTTAGCCGGAGATTCTATTGGAGGATTCGGAAAAGAACTGGGCGTATATGGAAGCGAAGGGAATTTTTATTTAAAATTAACCTCGTTTACCATGTCGGCAATGGTTGTGGGGTATATACTGGGGATTACATTAATTCCAAAATACCTTTCGCAGGTAACGGCCTTGAAAGGCTCAGGAGTTTTGGGTATAATTTTAGTATTGGCAATCGTTTTGATTTCACCAAAAATTATGATTCAGCTGCCTGGAATTCCAAGTCTGCCGGTGGTGATTCTTTTGGTAGCGTTGTTGGGTCTGGCAAATGCACTTTGCTGGCCGGCAATTTGGCCAATGGCATTAGAGGATTTAGGAGGTTATACCAAAATTGGAAGTGCAATATTGATTATGGGAATTATTGGAGGAGCAATTTTTCCTTTGTTCTACGGAATAATCACAGAAAATATAAATGCGTCAAATATTGCAAATGGTACCGTTGGAGTTTCAAAAAGCGGAAATCAAATTGCGTATTTAATGCTGTTACCATCGTATGTAATGATTCTTTTTTATGCAGTAAAAGGACATAAGTATCGAAGCTGGTAAGGAGTAACGAGAAAAATTAAAAAGACTATATCATGTTAAAAAGTAAAATCGACAAAGCAACGGGGTTCGAGAAACGATTCGAAAACATCAATACAGTTGTTTTTGAAAATTCTGGCGATGCGTCAAAAGCAGTAGCTCAGGAAATTGCGGCTTTAATTCAATCCAAGCAAAAAGAAAATAAACCTTGTATTTTAGGTCTGGCAACAGGATCTTCTCCAAAAGGATTATATGCTGAACTGGTACGTTTACACAAAGAGGAAGGCTTGAGTTTTAAAAACGTAATTAGTTTCAATTTGGATGAATATTATCCAATGGAGCCAAATTCAATCAACAGTTATGTTCGTTTTATGAATGAATTGCTGTTTGATCATGTCGATATTTTACCTGAAAATTACCACGTTCCGGACGGACTTTTAACAAAAGAGCAAATCGCAGATTATTGCCACGATTATGAAGCAAAAATCGAAGCACTTGGTGGAATCGATTTGCAGATTCTTGGAATTGGAGGTAACGGACATATTGGTTTTAATGAATCGGGATCGTTACAAAACTCTAAAACACGTTTGGTGGCTTTAGATCATATTACCAGAGTAGCAGCAAGTAAAGACTTTTTCGGATTGAGCAATACGCCAAGAACAGCAATTACACTTGGAGTAAAAAAGATCATGGAAGCCAAACAGGTAATCTTACTGGCTTGGGGAGAAGGGAAAGCGAATATTGTAAAAAAATCAGTCGAAGATGAAGTGACCAACCGCGTACCGGCTTCGTTTTTACAGGAACACAACAACGCTGTTTTTGTTTTAGACAAAGAGGCTTCTTCAAAACTAACCAGAATCAACAAACCTTGGTTGGTAGAAAAAGTAATCTGGACCGATAAATTGACCCGTAAAGCGGTTTTAGGATTAGCATTACAGCTTAAAAAACCAATTTTAATGCTTACCGATGCCGATTATATCGAAAACGGAATGAGCGATTTATTGGCTGATTCAGGTCCGGCATACGACATCAATATCAAGATATTCAATAAATTACAAAATACAATCACAGGATGGCCGGGAGGTAAACCAAATGCCGATGATACCAATCGTCCTGAAAGAGCAGAACCTGCTAAAAAACGTGTATTGATTTTTAGCCCGCACCCGGATGACGATATCATCAGTATGGGAGGAACTTTCATGCGTTTGCAGGAGCAGGGACATGAAGTACATGTAGCGTATCAAACTTCCGGAAATATTGCTGTAGCCGATGATGAAGCTTTGCGTTTTGCAAGATTCGTAATTGATTACAATGAAAAATTCGGAATCAAAAGTGCCGAAGCAGACAATATTTACCAAAAAGCAGCGACTTTTTTAACCAATAAAAAGAACAGCGAAATTGATATTCCTGAAGTTCGTTACATCAAAGGATTAATCAGAAAAGGAGAGGCGAGAGCGACCAGTCATTTTGTAGGTTTAACTGATGATCAGATTCATTTTATGGAATTACCATTCTATGAAACCGGAACAATTGAGAAAAAACCAATTGGAAAAGAAGACATTCAGTTAACGATGGACTTAATTGAAAAAATTAAGCCGCACCAAATTTATGCTGCAGGAGATTTAGCAGATCCGCACGGAACACATAAGGTTTGTTTGGACGCTATTTTCGAAGCGGTAAAAGCACTAAAACCAAAATCGTTTATGGACGATTGCTGGTTGTGGTTGTACCGCGGAGCATGGCAGGAATGGGGAATTGATGAAGTTGAAATGGCGGTACCAATGAGCCCGGATCAGGTATTGGCAAAACGTCACGGAATCTTCAAGCACCAATCTCAAAAAGACGGTGTTGTTTTCCAGGGAACTGATGCCAGAGAATTTTGGCAAAGAGCCGAAGACCGAAATGCCGAAACAGCTGCTTTGTACCAACAGTTAGGTCTAGCTACTTACGCTGCAATGGAAGCTTTTGTAAGGTGGCATTATTAAAAAAGGGGCTAAGGTTCTGAGGTGCTAAGGTTTTAGTTTTCAGTCGCGGTTTACGGTCTCAGTTTCAAACTTACTGCGACTGAAAACTGCGACCGTAGACTATTTTTTAATTCGTGGCGAAATCATTTACCCGAATAGCTGTCTTTTATTAATCGTTAGTTTGGCAGTACGTTTTAAAAAGAGGTTAAGGCCCTGCGACTGAAAACCGAGACTGAAAACTATCTTTTAATCTCTGGTAAAAGAAAAAAAATAATAATAGCTTTGCATGTAACAAGAAGCAAGAGGAAAGGATATAGAACTTCTTTCCTCTTGCTTCTTTTTTCTTTAAAAAAAACATGGAACCAGACAAAAAACTGCTCATAAAATTAGCCCATACCAAAATGCCATTCGGAAAATACGAAGGCTGGTTTTTAATTGATTTACCCGAATATTATGTCGTTTGGTATCAGAATAAAGGATTTCCAAAAGGAGAGCTCGGACAGCAATTAGCGCTTGTTTACGAGTTAAAACTGAACGGACTTGAGGAACTGATCCGCAATATTAAAAAGCAATATCCTAAACCTTTGAAATAGTGAGAAATATCTTTTTCTTTTAATTAAGTTGTTGATTTCTCAAATTCAGAAAAAGAAGGTTAATTTAATTGTTGATAACTTAGACGGGGTAGTTATCGTTTGTGTAAGTCGTTTTCTATTTTTGTCAGAACTAACAAAAACAATTTTTTATGGAAAATAATTTACCTTCTTCAAATGCTGGCCAGTCATTAGGTATTATCGCTTTAATTTTTGGTATTATCGGTGTATTAGCAGCTTTTATTCCCTGCTTTGGTTTTATTGCAGTTTTATTTGGAATTCTTGCAATTGTATTTGGAGCGATTGGTTTAAATCAGGCAAAAAAAGAAAATGCATCGACTTCTTTACCAAAAGCTGGTTTATATTTGGGAATCGCAGCAACAGTTTTTGTTATTATTTGGGTTGCTATTTTTGTTGGCTCGATAGGTTCTCTTGCTTTAGAACACAAGGATGAAATCGAAAGAGCTTTAGATTCTGTTAAAGTAGAACAAATAAAAACGGCTGATTCTTTAGATGTAGAGGTGCAGGTAGATACTACTGCAATTGAGGATACTGTAAAATAATATATTCGGTAAATGTCTATTTATCAAGAAATTGATTCTTATAAAAAGATAAACATAATTTTGATCTTCATCATTATGTTTGTCTTTTTTTATTGCTTTTTTCTTCCCTATTTAAATTTTGGTTTGCGTTCATCCTGCGACGGATTGCCGTTGATTTATTGTAAAAGCCGCGGACTCACAAGGGCTTTTTCTCAAATACTTAGATTTCATTTTCGGGAAGCAATTCTGTACAATCCATTTAGCATAAAAATTTTTGGTTTCTTTTTGTTTCAGCTTGCTGCGAGATTTTTTATCAATTGCATTATTTCTTTCCCCATATTTAAAAGGGTATTAATCTTTGATATTTCGTTAAGTGTAATTTCTTTTCTTTTCTGTTTTTATAATTTGATACTTCCTTACTAGAAATTAATTAGGCTGTATTTTTGAGTTTTACTTATGGATTTTTAGCTAATACTGATAAAAAACATTCATTTTGATAATAGAATTGATTGCTAAAGCATTTAAAATAAAATGTGCCTAAAAATTTAAAAATTATCTCATTCTCTAATTAACAAATTATCTAATTAAATTTGTACTTTTGCCAAGTTTTTTACACAACTACAATACAAACAACAACAGAATGAATCAAACAAAATATATTTTTGTTACAGGCGGTGTGACTTCTTCATTAGGAAAAGGTATTATCGCGGCATCTTTAGCAAAATTGTTACAAGGAAGAGGATACCGTACAACTATTCAGAAATTTGATCCGTATATCAATGTGGATCCGGGTACGTTGAATCCATACGAGCACGGAGAATGTTATGTAACAGATGATGGTGCTGAAACAGATTTAGATTTAGGTCATTATGAGCGTTTTCTTAATGTTCCAACTTCTCAGGCGAATAACGTTACTACAGGAAGAGTTTATCTTTCGGTAATCGAAAAAGAAAGAAGAGGGGAGTTTTTAGGAAAAACAGTTCAGGTAGTTCCTCATATCACAAACGAAATCAAAGACAGAATGCAATTGTTGGGTAAATCCGGCGATTATGACATTGTAATTACTGAAATTGGTGGAACTGTTGGTGATATCGAATCCTTGCCTTATATTGAATCTGTTCGTCAGTTAGTTTGGGAATTGGGTGAAAATAACGGAATTGTGATTCATTTGACATTAGTTCCTTATTTGGCTGCTGCGGGTGAGTTGAAAACAAAACCAACGCAACACTCTGTGAAAACTTTGATGGAAAGTGGTATCAAAGCAGATATTTTGGTTTGTAGAACCGAGCATGAATTGTCTCAGGAATTACGTCAGAAACTGGCTTTGTTTTGTAATGTTAAAAAAGAAGCGGTAATTCAGTCTATTGACGCTTCAACCATATACGAAGTTCCAAATTTAATGCTTGAAGAAGGATTAGATGTAGTGGCTTTGAAAAAATTAGATTTGCCTAAAAAAGCATTACCGGATCTTAAAAACTGGAATACTTTTTTACGTCGATTGAAAAACCCAAAACATACCGTAAACATTGGTCTGGTTGGAAAATATGTAGAAATGCAGGACTGTTACAAATCTATTTTAGAAGCGTTCATACATGCAGGTGCTGCAAATGAAACCAAAGTAAATGTGATTTCGATACATTCAGAACATATTAATGCTGAAAATATCAAAGAAAAACTAGAAGGCCTGGATGGTGTTTTGGTTGCTCCTGGATTTGGAGAAAGAGGTATTGAAGGAAAAATTGAGGCTGTTCGTTACGTACGTGAAAACAACATTCCGTTTTTCGGAATTTGTTTGGGAATGCAAATGTCTATAATCGAGTATTCAAGAAATATTTTAGGTTACAAAGAGGCAAACTCTACGGAAATGAATGATAAAACGCCTCATCCGGTAGTGAACTTAATGGAAGAGCAAAAAACAGTGACCGACAAAGGTGGAACCATGCGTTTGGGAGCCTGGAAATGTGATATCAAACCGAATACGCTGGCGTATAAAATTTACGGAGAAAAAACAATTTCAGAGCGTCACCGTCACCGTTACGAATACAACAATAAATATGCTGAAGAATTGCAAAATGCAGGTTTAAAAGCATCAGGGGTGAATCCCGATACAGGTTTGGTAGAAATTGTAGAACTAGAAAACCACCCGTTTTTCATTGGTGTACAATACCATCCTGAATACAAAAGTACAGTAGCAAACCCACATCCGATTTTTGTAAACTTTGTGGCTGCTGCAGTGAATGCGCATAAAAAATAATAATTAATATTCTGAAAAGTGTAACTTTTGAGTTCAACTCATTACTAATACCTTTTTAACGAATAACTTTTTAAACTATAATGGAAGAAAAAAAATTTGATCTTAATTCAATCATTGGTTTTGTATTGATATTTGGAATTTTGATTTGGATTATGTACCAAAATCAGCCTTCTGATAAAGAGATTGCTGCTGAAAAAGCAAAGAAAGAACTAGTTGCCAAACAAGAAGCACAAGCGAAAGCGGATAAAACAAAAACAGCTGTTTTACCGGTGGCTGCCACAGCAACTCCTGGAGACACAGTTCAGCTGGCGCAATTACAAAAAACATTAGGTGGTTTCGCTTATTCGGCTACACTTCCTTCTGCTAAAGAAGGTTTTACAACTATTGAAAACGAAAAGATTAAACTAAAAATCGCCAACAAAGGTGGTTATGTAGTTGAAGCTACATTGAAAGAATTTAAAAGATTTGAGAAAAATTCCGGACAATTAGTAGAATTAATTAAAGACAATAATTCGAACCTAAACATTCAGTTACAAACAACTGACAACAGAACTTTAAATTCGAAAGATCTTTATTTTGAGCCAACGTTGACTAAAAACGGTGAGGATCAAATCTTGACTATGCGTTTGAAAGCGGGTGCTAATGAATTTTTGGAATTTAAATATGTATTAAAACCAAACGATTATTTAGTTGGTTTTGATATTCATTCTCAAGGATTGAACAAAGTTTTAAATTCTTCTAAACCATTAGATTTACAATGGAATTTAAGAACTTTCAGAAATGAGAAAAGTATTTCTTATGAAAATCGTTATGCTGAAATTTATTATAGCTATCAGGATGGTAAAGAAAGTTATGTAGGACAGGGTACTCTTAAAGAAGAAAATCCTGAAAAAGTGGATTATGTTGCTTTTAAACAGCACTTTTTCACTACAATTTTACAAACAAATACTTCTTTTGAAAAAGCACATTTGGTTTCTGAAAATTTAGTAAAAGATGAAAAAATCGATACTATTTTCACCAAACAATTTAAAGCAAACGTTCCTTTAGCATTTACTAACGGAGAAGTTGATTATAAAATGAGTTGGTATTTTGGACCGGCTGATTATAAAGTTTTAAAATCTTACGATAAAAACTTCGAAAAAATTATTCCATTAGGTTGGGGGATTTTTGGATGGATCAACAAATGGATTTTCATTCCATTGTTTGGATTCTTAAGCTCTACAATTGGATTGTCATTAGGAATTGCCATTATCATCTTTACAATCATTATCAAATTGGCCATGTCGCCAATTACCTATAAGTCATTCCTGTCACAGGCTAAAATGAAAGTTTTACGTCCGGAGATTACAGAATTGGGAGAAAAATTCAAAAAAGACCCAATGAAAAAACAACAGGAAACCATGAAACTGTACAACAAAGCAGGGGTAAACCCAATGGCAGGATGTATTCCGGCATTGATTCAGCTTCCGTTTATGTATGCGTCATTCCAGTTCTTCCCATCTGCCTTTGAGTTAAGACAAAAAGGATTCCTTTGGGCAGACGATTTGTCTTCTTTTGATGCGGTAGTGAAATTACCATTTAGCATTCCATTGTATGGAGATCATATCAGTTTGTTTCCAATTTTGGCAGCTATTGCGATTTTCTTCTATATGAAAATGACTTCTGGAGACCAGCAAATGGCAGCCCCTCAACAAGAAGGTATGCCGGATATGGCAAAAATGATGAAAATCATGATTTATGTTTCACCGTTAATGATGTTGATCTTCTTTAACAGTTATGGAGCAGGTTTGAGTTTGTATAACTTTATTTCGAACTTAATTACAATTGGAATTATGTTTGTTATTAAAAACTACATCGTGGATACAGATAAAATTCACGCTCAGATTCAGGAAAACAAATTAAAAGAGCCTAAAAAGCAAAGCAAGTTTCAACAACGTCTTCAGGAAGTAATGGAACAGCAGGAAGCTGCGAAAGCTCAGAATAAAAAGAAATAACAATACTAAAAAAATCTCGATTTATCGGGATTTTTTTATACCTCAGATATACTTTATCAAAGCCATTATCGTTAAAGTTAAAAATGAAATATAAATATGATTTTGAGAAAAATAATAATCGGATTGCTTTTTTTAAATACCGTTTTTGTTGCAGCGCAAGAGGTTAATAAATCAGATGCCAGCGGGAAAAAAGACGGGATTTGGAAAGGAACTTATGAAGTTTCGAAACGACCTCGTTACGAAGGAACCTTCAATCACGGAAAAGAAACGGGTGTATTTAAATTTTTTGATGATACCAAAAAAGGAGATGTTATCGCAACTCGTGATTTTACGGCAAATGACGGAAGTTCGTACACCATCTTTTACGATCAGAACAAGAATAAAGTAAGCGAAGGAAAAGAAGTCGGTAAATCGCGTGAAGGCGACTGGAAATATTACCATAAAGCTTCGAAAGCCCTTATGACGCTTGAAAAATATAAAGGCGGAAAATTGGAAGGAGCAAGAACAGTTTATTATCCGGATGCTAAAATTGCCGAAGAAATGACGTACAAAGACGGTCTGAAAGAAGGAGTTTATAAGAAGTACGGGCAAAATGGTATTCTTTTGGAGCAAAGTACATTTAAGAACAATGAATACAATGGTGATGCTGTTTTTTATGATTCTGATGGTGTCGTAGCTTCTAAAGGAAAATTTCTGAAAGGCAAAAAGGCTGGCATGTGGCAATTTTACCTAAAAGGAAAACTGACCAAAGAAGTAAACATGAGTGATCCTAAAAGTAGTTATCAGGCAGATTCTAAACGTAAAACGGAATAAGTTTAGTTACGATAAATATTCTGAAAAAGATTTTTTTAATACAGTATCCCAGATTTCTAAGTGATCAGTTTATTCGCCTACAAAGCTTGTAAAAGGGACAATAAGTTTTATTTACAACGGCATTGCATAAACTAATCAAAACTGCTGCAACTTTCAAAAATAGGGCTTATCTTTGCACTCTTGTAAAAATATAAACGATTTAGAATGAAACGTGTAGTTGTTGGACTTTCCGGAGGAGTAGATTCAAGTGTTGCGGCTTATTTATTGCAGCAACAGGGATATGAAGTTATTGGCCTTTTTATGAAGAACTGGCACGATGATTCCGTTACGATTTCTAATGAATGCCCGTGGTTAGAAGACAGCAACGATGCATTATTGGTAGCCGAAAAATTGGGTATACCGTTTCAAACTGTTGATTTAAGCGAAGAATACAAAGAAAAAATCGTTGATTATATGTTCAACGAATACGAAAAAGGGAGAACTCCAAATCCTGACGTACTTTGTAACCGCGAAATTAAATTCGATGTTTTTATGAAAATCGCTCTAAGCCTTGGAGCCGATTATGTTGCGACCGGACATTACTGCCAGAAAAGCGAAATTGAAGTGAACGGAGAAACGGTTTATCAATTGATTGCCGGAAATGATGTTAACAAAGATCAGTCGTACTTTTTATGCCAGTTGTCTCAGGAACAACTATCAAAAGCTTTGTTCCCAATTGGAGCCTTGACAAAACCGGAAGTGCGCGAAATTGCTGCTGAAATGGAATTGGTTACTGCCGAAAAGAAAGATTCTCAAGGACTTTGTTTCATCGGAAAAGTACGTTTACCTGAATTTTTACAGCAAAAATTACAGCCTAAAGAAGGTCTGATTGTTCAAATTGACAAAAATGACCCCATTTATACTATCGAAAAGCCGGAAGGAATTTCTCTGGAAGACGAATTAAAAATCGATTCTCAAAAACTGGATTATCTTCCAACAATGGGTAAAGTAATGGGCAAACATCAGGGAGCACATTATTTTACAAACGGTCAAAGAAAAGGATTAAATGTTGGTGGTACTACAGATCCGTTATTTGTAATTGCAACAGATGTTGATACCAATACCATTTATACCGGTTTAACAAGCAATCATCCTGGTTTGTTTAAGAAAGCATTGTTTGTTGGAAACTCCGAAGTACACTGGGTTCGCGAAGATTTGAAATTGAATGAAGGGGAGAAAATGGAAGTAATGGCAAGAATACGTTACCGTCAGCCGTTACAGAAAGCAATCCTGCATCAATTTGAAAACGGAATGTACGTGAGTTTCGAAGAATCTCAGTCGGCTATCACAGAAGGACAGTTTGTTGCCTGGTATTTAGAGAATGAATTAGTTGGTTCGGGAGTAATTTCTTAGCTTTATACTTTTTTACGGAGGTTTCACCTTTAAAAAAGTAATCATGAAGCATTATTTTGTGTTTTTATTGTTGATTTTATCTACTGCGATGTTTTCGCAGGAAGATGCATGGGTCTATTTTAAAAATAAACCAAATGCACAAGCGTCTTTAGATGCTCCCCTTTCAATTTTGACACAACGTGCACTAGATCGAAGGGTCAGTCAAAACATTGCCTTAGACGTTACCGACGCACCTGTAGAGGAGACTTATATCAATCAGATTAGATCGAGTGCCGGGATTACTATAATGGCCAAATCAAAATGGTTAAATGCACTTCATATCAGGGGAACTCAATCTGATATCTTAGCACTTAAATTGTTGTTATTTGTAGATAAGGTAACTTTTGCCAATAAAAATCTAAATACTACCTCTAAAAAAAATACAGAAAGTCAGGTTACTCCCGTAAAAGACAAACGTAAATCGAAAACCGATTATGCCTATGGCTCTTCGGGAAATCAGATAGAAATGTTAAACGGAAAGGTTTTACATCAACAGAATAAAACAGGTTCGGGAAAAATAATTGCCGTTTTAGATGCCGGTTTTCCGGGTGTTAACACCGCTTTACCCTTTAAGAAACTAATCGATAACCATCAGATCTTAGGAGGTTATGATTTCGTGAGTAGAAATGCCAATTTTTATACAGGGGATAGTCATGGAACAATGGTACTTTCAACGATGGGCGGTTATAAAGAAAATTCCTTAGTGGGTACTGCTCCCGATGCTTCGTATTATTTATTCATTACAGAATATGATCCTACCGAAAACCCTGTTGAAGAATCCTATTGGGTAGAAGCAGCAGAAGAAGCGGATCGTGTAGGAGCTGATATTATAACAACTTCGCTCGGTTATTTTGAGTTTGATAATGCCAGTTATACTCATACTTATAGTGATATGAATGGCACAACTAATTTTATCTCCCGTGGAGCCGAACTGGCTTTTAGTAAAGGAATAATCGTTGTGGCTTCGGCAGGAAATGAAGGAGCTACTTCAGAACCTCATATTGGCGGACCGGCAGATGCCGTTTCGGTAATTACTGTAGGTGCTGTCACAGCTTCAAAAGTAAAATCCGGTTTTAGTTCGATAGGACCAAGTTACGACGGAAGGATTAAACCGGAAGTTATGGCGCAGGGATCAGCTGCTGTTGTGTCTGATACTGCAGGAAACATAATTACTATAGACGGTACTTCATTTTCGTGTCCAATCATGGCCGGGATGATTGCTTGTTTGTGGCAGGCCTTTCCATCCAAAACCAATAAAGAGATTCGACAAATGATTTTGCAGTCTTCAGATCGATATGCTGCACCCAATAATAATTATGGTTATGGTATTCCAAATTTTGGAGCCAGCTTAGGAGTAGAGAATTTCGAGTCTTTAGATACTGGGTTTTCTGTATTTCCAAATCCTACTCAAACAACACTTTCTTTTTTGTTTGAAAACAATACCGCTTTTGTTTCCATTTACTCGGTTTTGGGACAAAAGCTGATCGAAAAACAAATTACCAATCAAAATCCAATTCTTTCTGTTGAAGCGTTAAAAAGCGGACTCTATTTTTATACTTTTGAGGCTAATGGCCTTCATAAAACAGGAAAGATAATCAAACAATAATTACATTTTTGAATGAACAGAATTACACAACTATTTAATATTAAATATCCAATTATTCAGGGAGGAATGATTTGGAACAGTGGTTATAAATTAGCAGCTGCAGTAAGTAATGCAGGAGGTTTGGGCCTAATTGGAGCAGGTTCGATGTATCCCGAAGTATTACGCCAGCACATTCAGAAATGTCAAAAAGCAACGAGTAAACCTTTTGGAGTTAACATTCCGATGTTGTATCCCAACATCGAAGAAATTATGAATATTGTGGTTGAAGAAGGGGTGAAAATTGTTTTCACTTCCGCCGGAAATCCAAAAACCTGGACTTCTTTTTTAAAAGAAAAAGGAATCACAGTGGTACACGTCGTAAGCAGTAGTGTTTTTGCTTTAAAAGCCCAGGAGGCAGGAGTTGATGCTATTGTTGCCGAAGGATTTGAGGCAGGTGGGCACAATGGCCGTGATGAAACGACAACCCTGACTTTAATTCCAATGGTTAAAGAAAAAATTCAGATACCCATTATTGCCGCCGGAGGAATTGCAACAGGCAGAGGGATGCTCGCCACCATGATTTTGGGTGCCGATGGCGTTCAGGTGGGAAGCCGTTTTGCTGCTTCTGTAGAATCTTCGGCGCATGATAATTTCAAAGACACTATTATTAAAGTTAAAGAAGGTGATACACAATTGACGCTAAAAGAACTGGCTCCGGTTCGATTGGTTAAAAATAAATTCTATCAGGATGTTCAGGAATTGTATGAGCAATGTCCTTCAAAAGAAGATTTGGTAGCGCTTTTAGGCAGAGCAAGAGCAAAAAAAGGAATGTTTGAAGGAGATCTTGAAGAGGGAGAACTCGAAATAGGGCAAATCGCGGGATTAATTCATGAAATTTTGCCCGTCGAGAAAATTATTCAACAAATGATGTCCGATTTTGAAGCTGCCCGCCAGGAAAAGGCTAAATTTGAATTCTAAATTACCCCCAAGAACTACAACATGAAACCTACACGCACTTTTATATGTTTACTTTTTTTCGGACTTGGTTTACAGCAAGCTTATAGTCAGTCTTATCAGTTTAAAACTTCAGGTTTTAGTGTCTTAGAAAAGAATGAAAAAGGAAAATGGGGAGAGTGGTCCGATCTTGATTTGGTCAATTTGTCTGTGATACTGGATACCAATAAACACAGAATTGTGGTTTATTCGCAGGAAATTCAGCTTTTTAGTATTTTGGATTATATCGAACGCGAAGAAAATGATACAGATATTGTGTATTCTTTTATGTGTAAAGACAATGATGGTACGGCCTGTAAGCTATCGATCATCACCCGAAAAAAACAGGATTTCCGTAAACAGCTTTATATTAACTACGACGATCGTATTATTGTTTATAATATTTTTAGTGTGTAGGAACTGCGCTATAAGACTATCCCAATTATTTATGAAATTAAAAAAAAGATCAACACTATTTTTATTACTTAGTGTGTTGACCATGTATTCTCAGCAATGGAAACAAAATTTTAAAATTGTTGAACCCACCAGAGTGAGAGATAATAGTTTTGGTTTTTCTGTTGCAACTTATGATGGTTTTGCAGCTTATGCTTCTAGCACAGCAGATGTACAAGGCGTTGAAAGTGCGGGCAAAGTGTATATTGCAAGACAAGATTGTGACGGTTGGACAATATATCAGGAACTTACGCGTCCTGATGCAAGAAATTATTGTGGTTTTGGTTCCAGATTATTTATGGAAGGAAAAACACTTGTTGTATCAGGTTGTGATTCCGCAGTCTCGAATGGAAACGCAATTTATATATATGAAAGAGATAATAGTGACCAGTATGTTTTTAAACAGAAAATAGGCCGGGTAGAGAATTCCTTAAATGACAATTATAGCTCAGAATTTGCGATCTCAGAAAATTTTATGGTTGTAGGAGCATACTATAATAGTACAGATAGTAATTTGAGTAATTATTTAGAAAACGCGGGTGCGGCCTATATTTTCGCCAAAGGAACTGACGGAGTTTGGACATTGGTACAAAAAATTGTTGCAAGTGACAGAGAGAGACGTGATACTTTCGGTAATTCTGTAGCTATTTACAAAAATACAATTGTGGTTGGGGCAGTTAAAGAGGGGACTAATTGGGCCGGGGCAGCTTATGTTTTTGAAAAGGATAATAATTCTAATACATGGAGGGAAACTAAGAAATTAACAGCTTACGACTTTAGAGGTTTACAAGATAGATTTGGAGAAATTGTACAGATCAATGAAAATGGGATAATGATTTCGGCTCCAGCCGAAGACGATTACGACTCTAATTTAAGTGGAGATGGCGGAGGTGCATTAACTTTTACAGGTTCGGTCTATATCTTTAAGAAAGGCTTAAATGGAGAATGGAATGGGCATCAAAAAATAAGAGCTTCTGATAGTTCAATCAATATTTCGAGTTTTGGTGGTCAAATGGAAATTTACAAAGACCAATTAGCTATTAGGTCCAGTGAAAGTGAATACGATTCCAATGGTAATTTATCAAAAATTTATGGACGCGTTTATATGTTCAAAAAAGGAGTAAATGACTTATGGACGGAGTATCAAATAGTACAGTCAAATATTAAACGTAATAGTGATTGGTTTGCGGGTTCGATTTCTTTATATGACAAGGATTTATTTATAGGGGCATTTTGGGATGGATTAGATGCAAATGACCAAAATTATATAGGATATACCGGATCAGTTTATATTTTTAATCCTTATGATTATTTAAATGCTCAAAAACCGGTATTAAATAGGATACCTGTTCTGAAATCTTGTGCAGATTTAGGAAATGGTTTTTCTTCTAGTTTTAATATGGCGACTATTGAAAATGATTTGGTTGAAAACCCTAATAATTTCCTTTTTACTTATAGTGATCAAAGTGGTAATAAGTTACCATCACCTTTACCGGTAAATTACTCTAATAGTACTCCATTTTCAGAAAAAATTAATGTTAGAGTTGCAAATAAAAACAATCTGGGTTGTTATAAGGATACTAAAATTGAATTAGAGACTTTTTCTTCTTTTACTTTAAATCAAGTACCGGATATTTATAAATGCGACCTAAAGGGAACTGGTTTTGCTGAATTCGATTTATCAAAAATTAATTCTATTCTTGTAAATGATCCTTCATTGTTTACTTTTTCTTACTTTGATAAAAACGGAAATGATATTAGTGGGTTTATTGATGAATCGTATACAAATACCACTAAGAATAGAGAGGAAATAAATATTATTGTTACAGATATTACTACTCTTTGTAATGTAAAAGCAAAAATAAATTTACATGTTTCAAATGATGGTTCAGATTGTAAAGAGGATGATTATATAGTGCCAAAATTTTTTACACCAAACGCAGATGGGTTTAATGATGTTTGGGAAATTACAGGGGTAAAGAATCAAAATTATAAAATCTATATTTACGATAGATATGGAAAATTATTAAAAACTTTAGAGAAAGAGGAGAGTTGGGATGGGAATTATAATGGAGTTTCTATGCCTTCTTCTGATTATTGGTTTCAATTAGTATTTGAAAATGGATTAACTAAAAAAGGACATTTCGCACTAAAAAAGTAATAATAAACCCGACAGGTTTTTAAAACCTGTCGGGTCTAATTTTTAGGTGAATTGGCTGTAGTAGTATATTTATTGGTGATATCCCGGATCATTAGTTGATGCGCTTCTTAAATATTCATCAGTTCACGTAAAGTATTGATTATCCTTTGTGTGCGAAAAAAAAGATGTGTGAATTACCCGTTTTTTGGATAAGACAAATTTATGTAATGATATAAATTTGAGTTATGGAATAGTTCCATAGTAAAAAAATATTAAAAGAGGGGAGGAACACATCATGATTTGGAGTAATTTGCTAATAGGACTTTATGTGTTGATCTTAGTACACAATGGATATTTGTGGTATAAATACAACCAAAATGCCTCTAAGGATCAAAAAAAGAAAGAAGGATGGAGCAATTATTACAGGCTTGTAATCATCTTTATTTTAATACTTCTCTTTCAGAAACTAGGGGTATAGAAATTATCATAAAGGAAAGAAAATAATAAACCCGACAGGTTTTTAAAACCTGTCGGGTTTATTATTTAAAAACCTTAGAATCTTAGCACCTTAGTATCTTTCTTTAAGACTCAATATCCTTGATAAATTCGTCATACTCCAGATAAAACATCTCAAGAGCATGCATGTTTTCGTTGAAGAAATCAAAAATGGCATCCCAGTTGTTGCGATTGCTGAAACCAATACCTAATTTTTCGACCCAGATTCGGCTAATGGTTTTGCCGCTTTCGAGAGTGTAGTTTTGTTCGAAAACCAAATCTTTAATAAATTCTTCTTCCAAAATACTTTTCAACGCTTCAATTTTTTCAAAATAAGCATTTCGTTTTTCATCACTTCGGTGTTCAATATCAATTAAAACCTGTGCTTTTTTATTATCAACATAAAATTTAAAAGAGAAATCTTTAATTTTGGTATCATAAAGTACCCATTTGCGAGGATATTTTTCAGCGAATGCTACCCAGAATTCTCTTTTTATCTTTTGTGATTCTTCTTTACTGTACATTTTTAGGTCTTGATTTTAGAAAACTTGTAGAACCGCGTTTTCTGGACTATATTTATATTTTATTTAAAAGTACAAAAATAAACTTTGCTTATGGATTTTCAAGATTTTTTGCAATATGTTCCTGATTTAATACCGGTAGTATTGCCGGCGGAGTCGGCGCATAGTAAAATGGCTCCAAAAGAACGCCTCGAAGCCTTAAAGAATCTTGATTTAAAAGATAAAAATCCGCGTATTGCGGCCGTTATGATGTTGTTTTATCCCAAAAACGGAAAAACACATTTGGTACTGATCGTCCGAAATGCCTATAATGGAGTTCATTCGTCACAAATTGCATTCCCTGGAGGGAAATACGAATTGACTGATGCCGATTATGAAAAGACAGCTTTGCGCGAAACTCATGAAGAGGTAGGTGTTGTACCCGAAAAAATAAAGGTTATCAAACACTTTACGCCCATGTATATTCCGCCAAGTAACTTTTTGGTACATCCTTTTTTAGGGATTTCCGAAGAGGAACTTTTGTTTTATCCGGATATCAGAGAAGTAGCCGATATTATAGAATTACCGCTGTCGGTTTTTCTGAATGACGAAATTGTCATCGAAGTCACATTATCAACTTCTTATGCGAATGATGCTTTAGTTCCGGCATTTAACATTCAAAATCATATAGTTTGGGGGGCGACGGCCATGATATTGAGTGAACTGAGAGATGTTTTAAAAATAACTTTTGGAGACAAGGTATAAAAAGTAAAAATTAACAATTTGATATTCATAGTTATAGCAGTTTATTTTCGAAATTGTATTATACTATCGCTAAAAGAATAAATTTTGTATGTTTGCGTCCTAACAAAAAAATACATTTGACAGCTATGGGATTGTTTAAACGAAATCCTTTTGGACATATATTATTCATCAAGAAATGGTTGATCCGTATTTTGGGTGCCATGACTCACCGAAGATATAGAGGTTTTAATGAATTGCAGATTGAAGGATCTGAAATCATTAAAACACTGCCAGATACAAATGTTTTGTTTATATCCAATCACCAAACCTATTTTGCTGATGTTGTAGCCATGTTTCATGTGTTTAACGCAAGTTTAAGCGGACGTCAGGATACCATTAAGAATATTGGTTATTTGTGGCAACCGAAGATGAATATTTATTATGTTGCTGCCAAAGAAACCATGCAAGCGGGTTTATTGCCAAGAATTCTGGCTTATGTTGGTGCAATTACAGTCGAGAGAACCTGGCGTGCAAAAGGTGTTGATGTTACCGAAAAACGCGATGTTAACCCAAACGATACTGAAAATATCAGAATTGCACTTGAAGATGGCTGGGTAATTACATTTCCGCAGGGAACAACTAAATCGTTTAAACCTGTTCGTAAAGGAACAGCGCATATCATAAAACAACACAAACCTGTTGTAATTCCGATCGTTATAGATGGTTTCCGTCGTTCGTTTGATAAAAAAGGACTACGAATGAAAAAGAAAGGAATCTTACAATCCTTTATCATCAAAGAACCTCTTGATATTGATTATGAAAACGATACCATCGAAGAAATCGTTGAAAAAGTAGAATATGCAATCGAACAACATCCTTCCTTTTTAAAAGTTATTCCGGCTGAAGAAATTAAAGTAGAGGAAGAACTGAATAAAATGAGAAGATGGGACTACTAGTAATTTTAGATTTCTGATTTTAGAGTTTAGATTGTTTTTTTTGTTTCAAGTTTCAGGTTTCAAGTTTCAAAATAAGCTTAGCAACTTAGTACCTCAGTACCTCTCGTTAAAAATCAATTTTCTTCAACTCCTTATAATTGGCGTACAATCTACGTAATAAAGTTCCGTAAAGCAATCTGTAGATGCACCAGAACATTCCGAAAAGCACTACCGTAAGTAATACCATCGCGCCAATCGAAAACAGCATTGCTTTTCCGTTTAAGGCCAGTTTTTCTCTAATCAGTGCCATATCGGGATTGTAAACATATCCGATGAAAAAGCTCAGTATAGACGAAACCACAAGCATTCCTAAATTGTACCAAACGTAGTATTGAACTGTTTTTCGGGTTTTTAATATACTGCTCATTAACAGTTTAGTAGAAACCGTAGTAGTGATGGTTTTGTAGTTTTTATAGAAAAAGAAAATAAAAACAAAAATCACAACATAATTAAAATACATCAGAATGTCCATAAAGAGAATAATCTCAGGATGATTCATTCGCTTTAAATCGGCGTCGACATTAGAGAAGTAGTTGGACAGTGTCCAGAACAGAACCTCCAAAATGCTAATAATTAAAATCCACTTCACGATCGAAGATGATTTTTTGTGAATCATTTTGTAGATTTCCTTTTCCGATATTTGTTCAAAAGAATCCGAGTTCTTTTGCCAGTCTTTTTTTAATAAATCCAGTTCTTTCATAATAATTTTTAAGGATTTAGTATTTTTTTAAGTTTCCCTTTAATTCTGTTCATTTTCACACGAGCATTCACTTCGCTGATTCCTAAGGTTTCTGCTATTTCTTGATAATCTTTGTCTTCTAAATACATAAAAACTAATGCTTTTTCGATGTCATTAAGCTGATAAACGGCTTTGTACATCAATTTAATCTGTTCTTCTTCTTCATAATTGTAATCGACATCTTTTATAAAATGCTGATGACTTTCATATTCTACGGTCGATACGGTTCGTTTCGTTTTTCGGTATAGGGTTATGGCAGTATTTAAGGCAACGCGATACGTCCAGGTCGAAAACTTGCTGTCGCCTCTAAATTTTGGATATGCTTTCCAGAGCTGAATGGTGATTTCCTGGAACAAATCTTTGTGAGCATCTTCGCCGGCAGTATATAATCGACATATTTTGTGGATTATATTCTGATTTGCCTGCAATTGCGCAACAAATGACTGTTCTAGATTTTCGCTCATAAATTTATTAGTAGTACTGAAAGCTATTTTGTTACAGCTTACGATTATTTTTTTTCTGCCACAGATTAAAAATTCATGTAAGCTGTGGCAGAAATTTTAACCTAATTCGCGATAAACGTTTATAACGCTCTGGTTTTATAGTAATTCACCATCAAATCTACAAATTTGCTATACCCCTCCAAACCGTCTTTTTGATGGTTGATCTTTAAAAAATTGTCATAAAAAATATGAAATCCTTTATCGATAAAAGTATCGTATTGTTTCCAGAAATCCTGACTTTCCTGATAGTTTTTTAAGATTCCGGGATGGGTTTGTTTTTTTAACTGTTTAAAAATAGTTTCGTTTTTGACCTGCCAGATTCCTAAACAATACCGCAGTGCAAAGCTATAGCCGGAATATTGGTAATACAAATTTTCGTTTTTAACAGAAGCCAGTACGCCAATAAAATTGCACTCACTTTCGCTTGCATAACCCATCTGATGGGCCATTTCATGACAAGTTGTTACCGGGAAATTATACATCGGCAGTAAATCATTTACTTGTGCTTCATTGGTGAATGGATTTAAATAACCGCCAAACCCCATATAAGTCAAAGGCAGACTAAAAAGCGATTTTTTGACGCTGGGAATTTCGTAGCTGAAATAAGAATGTTCTTTGGCCAGATTTTCATATCCGTTTAAATTCATTTTAAAAGCCTCCTTTTGTGAGTAGGGGAAGACAATCTTTGAATCGTTGTTTTTGGTAATCTGAAACTGAATTTCGTTTGTTTTTACAATTAGTTTTTTGGTAAAAGACAGTAATTCGGCATCGGTATATTCTTTTTGGATCTTCATTTTTTCGAAAAGAGGCTCCCTGTAGTAATTCAGTGCCCAAAGCAGGTGGAAGAAAAAGTAAAATATCGAGAGTATGCTTAAAGCCTTTAAAAGATGATCTTTCCATTGCTGTTTCCAGGTTTTACGGGTTTTGCAGATCCATCTGATCAAAAATAAAATCAAAACAGAGTAAATGATGTCTCCAATAGAAAAGGGAATTTTGCCCAAAAGGATTCTCGAAAAGTGGGATATTTTTAAATACAATCCGTTACTGTAAACCTCTTCAATAAATTTCGGAAAGCAGGAGAGAAGCTTTAAAAGAACAATCTGAACAAGTAGAAATA
Source organism: Flavobacterium sp. N502536 (assembly GCF_025947345.1). Taxonomy (NCBI): domain Bacteria; kingdom Pseudomonadati; phylum Bacteroidota; class Flavobacteriia; order Flavobacteriales; family Flavobacteriaceae; genus Flavobacterium; species Flavobacterium sp. N502536. The sequence goes on from NZ_CP110011.1 coordinate 3,501,797, forward strand.
GAGGTAAGATGTATTTTGATTTCACAATTTTAAATTTGGATACGTAAATATAAATACAATATTAGAACTAAAAAAGAAGCGTTTTGCGCAATTTGTTTTTTACACATAAGATTACTGCTAATTCATGAAATTTGTGACGAAAAAAGCATTTAAACTTTGTAACTTTGGGACTCTTAATTGTTAAACTACAAACAAAATATAATGAGTCAGGAAATAAGAAATCTGGAACCAAAGGCACTATGGAATAAGTTTGCCGATTTAAATGCCGTTCCGCGTCCGTCAAAGAAAGAAGAGCGTGTAATTGAATTTATGAAAGACTTTGGAAACAGCTTAGGTTTGGAAACTTTTGAAGACGAAATTCGAAATGTAATCATCAGAAAACCGGCAACTCCGGGAATGGAAAACCGCAAGGCAATTGTAATGCAGGGGCATCTTGATATGGTGCACCAGAAAAATGCAGACACTGTTTTTGATTTCGATACACAAGGAATTGATATGTATGTGGATGGTGACTGGGTTCGTGCGCGTGGTACTACACTTGGTGCTGATAATGGACTTGGGGTAGCGACAATGATGGCGATTTTGGAAAGTAAAGATATTCCGCATCCGGCAATCGAAGCTTTGTTTACAATTGATGAAGAAACCGGAATGACAGGGGCTTTAAACCTTAAAGGAGGTATTTTGCAAGGGCAGATTCTTTTAAACTTAGATACAGAAGAAGATGATGAGATTGATATTGGTTGTGCAGGAGGAATTGATGTAACGGCTACAAGAACTTACAATGAAGAAGAAGTTCCTGAAGGATCGGTAGGTCATATCATTACGGTGAAAGGACTTAATGGAGGGCACTCGGGAATGGATATTCATAAAGGATTAGGTAATGCTAATAAAATTATGAATCGTTTGTTGTTTGATGCTTTTGAAAACTTCGGATTGCAGGTAGCTGAAATTAATGGAGGAAGTTTGAGAAATGCGATACCAAGAGAAAGTGTTGCAAAAGTAATTATTTCTGAAATGTTTGATGAAGCCTACATTTTTGATATGCAGGAAATCATCAATGATATTAAAGCCGAATATAAAACTACTGAACCTAACTTATCGATTGAAATCGTAAAATGCGATTTGCCTGAGAAAGTAATGGATTTAGGCGTTCAGGAAGGTATTATTCGTGCACTTTATGCGGCTCACAATGGTGTTTACAGAATGAGCGCTGATATGGAGGATTTAGTAGAAACGTCCAACAACATTGCGCGAGTAATTGTAAAAGATGGTGAAATAACAATTGGTTGTTTAACGCGTTCTTCTGTTGAAACTTCAAAATTTGATTTGGCTAATGCTTTGCGTTCTGCTTTCGAATTGGTAGGTTGTGAAGTAGAACTTTCAGGTTCTTATCCGGGTTGGACTCCAAATGTTAATTCTGAAATCCTGGACACTTTGGTTGGGATCTATGAAAAACAAAATAATGAGAAACCAAAAGTAGTAGCTTGTCATGCAGGTTTAGAGTGTGGAATTTTAGGGACAAATTATCCGGATATGGATATGATTTCTTTTGGACCAACAATTCACGGTGCGCATTCTCCTGACGAAAGAGCAAGTATCTCATCAGCACAGAAATACTGGAAATTTGTTTTGGAAATCCTTTCGAACATTCCGGTTAAGTAATAGTATTCAGTCGCAGTCTCAGTTTACAGTCTCGGTCGCAGTATTCAGTCTTAAAGAACTGAAAACTGCGACTGTACACTGAGACTGAAAACTGCGACTAAAAACTAATCTCTCTTAGGAGCATTTTTCTTCTCCCTCTTTTCTTCTTTTTTCTCTTTAGCCGTTTTTAACGGTTCTTTTTTTGTTGTTTTCTTAGAATCCTGGCCTTTTGACATAATTTTTTTATTTTAATGATTTGTTTATTAGTTGTTTTGCTGATATACTTCAACAGAATCTTTGGCAAGTCTCTCTTTTAGCCATAATTTCATTTTTTGTTTGGTTTCGAAATCGACTTTTTTCTTGCTTTGAAATAAAATTACGGGGATTATCTTTGATTTATTGGCTTCTTCTTCGATATTATAATTTCCAATTTTTAAGGAATTAATAGCGGGGAAAAGTATTTTAGCTTCGTTATTGATCTGCGTGGTGTTGAATTGGTATTGTTCTAATTGACTTCGAAGCGTACTAATTAAGATATCTTTCTGATCAACCACACTTTGATTGCTGTTAATTTGATTCATAATGTCTTTTCTTAAATTAACAGTATCCTGTCTGATAATCAATTTGGTGTTAGGCAGGTCGTAATTGCTCAGTTTTTTGTTTAAATCAATAATTTCTTCATCGTTGAATTTTTTGGCTAAAAAAGCCAGTTCAATTCTTTTGGGAGTAGTGTTGTATTTGATTTTCTTGTAGATAATAGGGTAGTCCTTATCGAGAAATTCGTTTTGTATAAAAATTTCGGTTCTGGAAGTATAGCTTTTTTGAACGTACAATTGATAGGCAAAATAAATGCTCGGTACAATTAATAACAAGATAAGTAGTGTAATGCCATATTTTACTCTCTTCTGCAGGTGTAAATCCAATTGTTTGGTAACGGGATAGTTTAAGAATTTTACGATCACAAAAGTCGCAATACAAATAAATACGCAATTGATGGTGTAAAGATAAAGCGCACCAAAAAAGTAGGTATAATTTCCAAGTGCCAGTCCGTAACCGGCTGTACAAAGCGGTGGCATAAGCGCGGTTGCAATTGCTACCCCCGGAATCGGATTTCCTTTCTCGACTCTGGTAACGGCAATTACACCAACTAAACCACCAAAAAAGGCAATTAAAATGTCGTAAATATTAGGAGAAGTTCGGGCTAATAACTCAGACTGGGCTTCTTTAAACGGACTGATGTAAAAATAAATCGCCGAGGTAGTTAAGCTCACTACTGTTGCAATCAACAGGTTTTTCATTGACTTTTTCAGAAGCTCAAAATCATACATTCCCAAACCAAAACCCGCACCCACAATAGGACCCATTAAAGGAGAAATAAGCATAGCACCTATGATAACGGCCGTAGAGTTTACATTTAAGCCTACAGAAGCGATAATAATGGCACAGGCAAGAATCCAGATGTTGGATCCTCTAAAGGATATGGTGCTGGTTATGTTTTCTATTACCGATTTTTTATTTTCTTCCCCTTTTTGGAGATCAATAAAATTTAGGATTTTTTGTGTAATATCAGTCATGGTATTCGAGGTATTATATTTTGGAAACTGAAGTCTCAAGAGTAGTAAGCTGTCTAATTTAGTCAAAAAAAATGTCAAACGCTACATTTTTATGCGAAGTATTGAAATGTAGATTAGGGTTGCAACTTTGTTATTTCAAAAAAAGCGAAAAAAAAATCCTCAACCTTTCGGATTGAGGATTTGTATATTTTGATTTAAAAGTAAAGTTTTAATTCCTTTTTAGTACTTTATATTGTTCGTAACATCCGCTAATAGCGTCCATAATCTGTAAATCATTTGCGGTTTGTATAAAGGAGTCTGAATAGTTACAGCGTTGTAGGATTTCAGGGATTTCGTCTTTGCTAATACCTAAAAGTACAGAGACTGTTTCACGATCGTATTTTGATTCCAGTAAATTACGAACGGTATCGTCCTTTCGCATTTCTTTCAGTTTCTTGAGTTCTTTTCCGTTTTTTCCAAAGAAATTGTAAAGCATATCGGCAGGGTTAAAAATAGAGCCCAGTACTTTTCCAAAGGCATTCGGAGAGTATTCACCCGCTTCGTAACCTTGTGTAAGGCCCGAAATACTATAGCGATAATTTTCTTTGGTTGGAATTAATTTCGAATCGACTTCAAGGTAGCCCGTCAGGTTAAAAGGAGCAATAATTACTTCTTCCAGTGCAATTGCTTTTTCGGTAAGCTGAATACGGGTTACTTTGTTTTTAATCCAGTCATTGGTTACTCTGATTCTTAAAGATTGAAAACCTAAAATCGAGAAGTGAATGGTATCATTAAGCTGAACATCGATTTCAAAATATCCTTTGGCATCAGACTTTGCACCGCGTACTTTGTTGGTGTTGATGATATTTACATTAGGAAGAGGCTGTTTGGTATTGTCGTTGATTACGTAACCTGAAACTCTCTGTGGTGCTGTAGACTCGGCGTCTTGTGCGAAACCAACGGCTGATAGTAGTGTAAAAAAGAAAACTGCGAAATATTTCATATCCTGATTTAAAGCACTAAAAGTAGTGAATCGGGATTAAATATTTTGCAGTCTTTGAATATAATTATAAGAAAATTAACAAAGCAAAAAGGATTACTTTTGGTATTTAACTAAAAATCGCTAAGGAGAAAGATTTCTCGTATAAAAAAATCCCAAATTCCAATTATGTCTGGAATTTGGGATTTATATTTTAAGAAATCAAAGTATTAATCTCTTCTTGGTCTTCTTGGTCTTGGTGAATCACCAAAGCTTTCAGAACGTCTTGGAGCTCTGTCTGAGCCACCTTCGTTTCTTGGAGCTGAGCTTCTAAAACCACCTTCTCTTCTTGGAGCAGAGTTTCTGTCGCTTCTGAAACCACCTTCTCTAGGAGCTGAGTTTCTGTCGCTTCTGAATCCACCGCCAGAACCTTCACGTCTTGGAGCAAAGCTTCCTTCTCTTCTTGGTCCGCCAGAGCTACGTCCGCCACCGCTGCGTCCGTTATGGTCACGTCTTCCGCCACCATCATTTTTAGAAATTTCAACATTAATACGACGTCCTTCTAATTGTACGTTGTTTAATACTTCCATTACTTTATCAGTATGTTCAGGATCTGTGTTAAAGAAAGAGAAACCTTCTTTTACATCTACCTTGAAAACGTCATCACGACCTAAGTCTAATGTTTCTTTTAAGTAATCTTTAAGAGACATCCAGTCGAAATTATCTCTTGAGCCAATGTTTACAAAATAACGAACTGCTCCGTTGTTGTTGAATTCTCTTGGCTCAGAATCGTTTCTGTCACGTCTTTCTCCTGAAGCTTGAGAAGAAATATCTCTGTTCTTTTTGTAGTAAGCGATGAAACGGTTAAATTCTACTGAAACCATTTTCTTAATCAGCTCTTCTTTAGATAAACCTTCAAGAACATTGTTGATTGCCGGTAAATAGTTGTCAATTTCGTGATCAACTTCAGTATCTTTAATTTTGTTTGCTAAGTGCAACAATTGAATTTCGCAGATTTCAATTCCGGATGGAATAGATTTTTCTTCGAATTTTTGCTTGATGATTCTTTCGATAGAAGAAATTTTACGCAACTCACTTTTTGTAACAATTACAATAGAAGTTCCTAATTTTCCTGCTCTACCTGTACGACCTGAACGGTGGTTGTAGGTTTCGATTTCATCCGGCAATTGGTAGTTCACAACGTGTGTTACGTTATCAACGTCAATACCACGTGCAGCAACGTCAGTAGCAACAAGCATCTGAATTTGTCTTCCACGGAAAGATTTCATTACACCATCACGTTGTGCCTGAGATAAATCTCCGTGTAAGGCAGCAGCGCTGTATCCATCTTCAATTAATTTTTCGGCTACAGCCTGAGTATCTCTTTTAGTACGACAGAAAACCACAGAGAAAATATCCGGGTTTGCATCGGCTAAACGTTTCAAAGCTTCATAACGGTCACGTGCATTTACTAAGTAAAATTCGTGAGAAACCGTTGCTGAACCTGAATTTTTAGTTCCAACTGTAATTTCTACAGGTTCGCTCATAAATTGTTTTGCAATTCTGGCAACCTCTTGTGGCATAGTTGCAGAGAACAACCATGTGCTTTTTTCATCTGGTGTATCTGATAAGATCGCGCAGATATCGTCATAAAATCCCATGTTTAACATTTCGTCAGCCTCATCAAGTACACAGTAATCTATGTTTTTAATGTTAACCAATCCTCTGTTAATCATGTCTTGCATTCTTCCCGGAGTAGCCACAATAATTTGTGCCCCTCTTTTTATTTCTCTGGCTTGCTCTGTAATACTAGCCCCGCCGTAAACTGCTACAACATTAATACCTTTCTCGTATTTTGCGTAGTTTTTAAGTTCGTTGGTAATCTGTAAACAAAGTTCTCGTGTTGGCGATAAAACTAATGCCTGTGTATTTCTGTTGTCAGCATCAATTTTTTGAATTAGCGGAAAACCGAAAGCTGCCGTTTTCCCTGTCCCTGTCTGAGCCAACGCAACCATATCTGTGTCTTTTTCCAATAATAGGGGAATCGCCTTTTCCTGTACCTCTGACGGATTTTCAAATCCTAGATCTAAAATCGCCTTCAGTAACGATTCATTCAATCCTAATTGTTCAAATTTATTCATATGTGTATTTAAAATAGGGTGCAAAATTACTGTTAATTATTCAGATAAACTAATGCTCTTTTAAGAATTATGTATTTGTTATGATTTGATTATCAAAAAGTTATGTTTAATGTAAAATCATTTTTATCGGAAATAGAAGAAATTTCAAAAAAAAAACGTCGTGAAATATCAATTTTGTACTCTAAAATGTTGTATTTTAAACAATTATTTGGCTGAACTCAGAAAATCAATTAGTTGCTGGGTTGCTTTTCCGCGATGACCTATTTTATTTTTGGTTTCTAAGGGTAATTCGGCAAATGTCTGGCTATAATTTTCAGGCTGAAAAATCGGATCGTAGCCAAAACCCTGATCTCCGGTTTTTTCCAAAGTAATAGTCCCCTTTACGATTCCGGTAAACAAATGCTGTTCTCCATTTAAGTTTAAGGTAATAACGGTCTTGAACTGGGCGCTGCGGTCTGACTGGTCTTTTAAGGCATCTAATAGCTTATTCATATTGTCATCGGCATTGCGTTGTTTGCCGGCATATCGGGCCGAATATACGCCAGGTTCACCATTTAAAGCAGTAACCTCCAGACCCGAATCGTCTGCAAAACAATCGTAACCGTATTTTTGGGTTACGTAATTGGCTTTCAAAATGGCATTTCCTTCAATCGTATCGGCCGTTTCTTCTATTTCTTCAAAACAGCCAATATCTTCAAGGCTCACTATTTTTATGCTTTCAGGGAGAATACTTTGTATTTCTTTGATTTTATTTTTGTTGTTTGATGCGAAAACGAGTTTCATAAGTAGTATAATTTAAGGTGAATTTTTCGATAATAAAAGCAATTGCAATTCCTATGGTATAGGCAAGAAGATCGCTCCATAAAAATCCCTGTCCCAGCACATATCTGCCGAAGAGTGTTTTTCTAAGCGCGATAATCCAATCTGCCTGATAAAGCTGAAAAAATTCTATGCTGTAGCAAATAGTCAATGAAAACAGTACTGCAGTGGTGGTTTTTTGGTTAAAAAACAGGATTCTGACCAATACATACATCATTATGGCATACAAGGCATCTCCAAAGCATAATGGAATTATTGCAATTTTTCTGGAGAGAATTCCACAGCAAACGACACAAAGAAACAGGAATAGGTAAGGGATTCTTCGTTTTTTCAATTTTATTATTGCTTTTTTTAGTAAAACAAAGATAAGAATATGGAGCTCAAATAACAGCGATTTGATGCAATTGAAAGCTAAAAAGGGATTTTCTTTTCAGTTTTAAAAAATAAGAAGATTATTAGTATCTTGAGGCAGTTTTAGAATTTAAAGAATTGTAAAAAAGAAAGATTGTGATGAAAAAAATAATACCAACTTTGTTTGCTGTAGTTGTACTGATGTCATTGGTTAGTTGTAAAAATACCAAGCAAAAACTTCAGGAGTATGTGATTACCTATAATACTAGTACGGCTAAGAATTTTCATAAAGAAAACATAACGCTTACTACAGCAAGGGGTTATATGGAAGATGGTAAAATTGAATTAAGGTTTGAAACCAATCTGGAACAAAACGAATCTAATAAAGGAGCCGCCGCTGCATCGTTTCCAAAACTACTGAAAGAAATGATAAAGGAAAATCAGATTCCTCAGGAATTGGTAGAAGAAGGAGTAAAATTTGATACTTATTTCCTAGCCGATGATAATACGGTTTTGGCAAAAGAGGTTATAAATAAAGAAGCCCTTCCGAACTTGTTAAAATAATAACAATAAGGGATAGGGCTTTTTTTTGCTTTAGTACAATATTAAAGGTACATTAAATATACCCTGATTTTGCTATTGTCGTAGTTGTACGTACCGTCTTCATTTCTTGGGCCAAGAACAGCTGGAAGATTGACTTCAAAGGTCCAGCTTGCTCCAAGTGTTAATCCGTTAACGGCACGAATTTGTGTTCCTCCTGAGGATAAGGCAAAATGGAAGAAACCGCTTGAGTTTATACGGTAAAAGCCAATAGCAGTTCCTGCAGGAATTATTTCGCCTGTCCACTCTCGCTGTGTGGTGAATTTCTCCACCCAATTTTTACCTGTAATGGTTTCCATCTCGCGGAGTGAAATTTTTGTGGGATTTAGTAAATACTGAACGTATGCAACGGTTTCGTAGCAAACACCATTAATGTATTCAGAAACATTTTTAAATCCATGAATAAGATCATTTGCCAGATTTGCTCTTTGATGGTGATCAAGCATTTCTATGCGATATCCTTTGGGCGTTAATAGCATGATTAAATTGTTTAGTTAGGTTAAAAGATTAACGATTTATCTTAATGGTTAAATAAATCAGCAACTATACAAATGTAATAAAAAAGCTATGTATTGGTTTTTATTTTATAGGTAAATTTTTAATGTTTTGTTACATTTGTTAAATTGTCCGGGAAATAGTTGTCGGATAAATTGCCAAATTCGTCGCCACGCATGAAAATATTGATGTCGACTTCGCTGAAACTTTTTTTACCTGCTGCGGCTAAAAGCTCGTTGGCAGAATGTAGCGTGTTTTTATGAAAATGGTACACACGATCAGATTTATCGGTGACAACCAAACCTTTCATCAGCATTTTGTTTTGAGTGGCTACTCCGGTTGGACATTCGTTATTATGACAACGCAATGCCTGAATACAGCCTAAAGAAAACATAAAGCCACGTGCGCTGTTACACATATCCGCACCCAGAGCCACCGCATGTAAAATAGAGTATCCCGAAATGATTTTCCCGCTTCCAATAATGCGAATCTTATCACGGATGTTTAAACCGATTAATGTTTTGTTTACAAATATCAGGGCAGGCTCAAACGGCATTCCTACACCATCGGCAAATTCCAGCGGAGCAGCTCCAGTACCGCCTTCGGCACCGTCTACTGTGATAAAATCAGGGAAAATATTTTCGGCGATCATTTCGTGACAGATGGCTTCAAATTCGGCTGTATTTCCGATACACAATTTAAAACCAATAGGTTTTCCATTGGATAACTCACGCAATTGGGCAATAAAATGAATAAGACCTTTACTGTCTGAAAAAGCGTGGTGTCCGGGAGGAGACAGGATCATTGTGTGAGGCTCAACCCCTCTGATTTTAGCAATTTGCTCCGTGTTTTTTCTCGCTGGAAGTACCCCGCCATGACCAGGTTTTGCACCTTGCGAAAGTTTGATTTCGATCATTTTCACATTGGGAAGATTGGCCTTTTCTGAAAATTTTTCAGGACTAAAGTTACCTTCAGTATCCCGACAGCCAAAATACCCGGTACCAATTTGCCAAGTAATATCACCGCCTCCGGCAAGATGAAATTCGGTTAAACCGCCTTCTCCGGTATTTTGATAGAAATTCCCTTTTTGAGCACCAATGTTTATGGCACGAACGGCATTTTCGCTTAGAGATCCAAAACTCATTGCCGATACATTAAATAATGAAGCCAGATAAGGCTGCTTGCAATCCTTACCGCCTACCAAAACACGAGGCAATTCTTCGTTGACTTTTGCAGGGAAAATAGAATGTTTTATTCCTTCGTAACTATCGTGATTGAGGTTTTGTTGTGTTCCAAAGGGAGTACTTGAGTCAATATTTTTGGCTCTTTGGTAGACTAAAGAACGCTGATTTCTGGAAAATGGTTTTCCATCCGTTGATCGCTCAATAAAATACTGCTGGATTTCGGGTGCAATCATTTCAAATAAATACCTGAAATAACCCAAAACCGGAAAGTTCCTTAAAATGGCATGTTTCTTTTGAGTGGCATTGTAAACACCTACCACTAATAATATAGGTAAAATAATTACCAGTAAAAAACCTCGTTTCGTGTAAAGATAAATTGCTAAAACAATTAGAAACAATAAGAATCCATAGATGAAGAATTTTTTTCTCATGTTTACCAGTATTTAAAAAGTAATAATTTGTAGTTAATTGAAGCGCAGGCGTACATAAACATGTTTAATGCCCTTTTTGTCCGACTCTCTTTCGTCGATTTCAAGAATATGCGTTAACGATTTTAACATAGGAGTAAGTTTAGAAAAACCATAATTTCGGGGATCGAATTCAGGCTTTTTCTTTACAATAAGATTTCCGACATCTCCTAAAAATGCCCAGCCATCATCGTCTTCAATATCTTCGATGGTAGCCTCGATAAGCTCGATTGTTTGTTCGTCAATTTTATGAAGTGCTTTTGCAGCAGGTTTTTCAACAGGCTTTTCGGCCGGTTTTTTAGTATCGGTTGTAGTAGTAGTTTTGGGTTTTTTCTTCTGAATAGCGCCGTCCAGAACTTCAATGTAGATGAATCTGTCGCAGGCAACAATAAAGGAATTAGGCGTTTTCTTTTCTCCAATACCGATTACTTTCATCCCTGATTCTCTCAGGCGTATGGCGAGACGTGTAAAATCGCTGTCGCTGGAAACAATGCAAAAACCATCTAGTTTTCCGGAATAAAGTAAATCCATCGCATCGATTATAAGAGCAGAATCAGAAGAGTTTTTTCCAACGGTATAACTGTATTGCTGAATAGGGGTGATAGCGTGTTCGAGTAAAACAGCTTTCCAGCCGTTAGAATTTGGTTTCGTCCAGTCAGCATAAATACGTTTAGTGGTTGGTGTTCCAAACTTTGCAATTTCTTCCATCATTCCTTTTACATTACTGTAAGGTACATTGTCGGCATCAATAAGAACGGCTAGTTTTAGATCTTTTGAAGTGCTTAAAGCCATTATTTTGGTTTTAGAATTTGTAATTCATTTTTTAAAATGCTCTTTAAAATTAGTAAAAATAAAATGATTTGGGCTTTTTTCGCTGAATTTATAACTGGTATAAATTGCAGTATTTTTGAATCACAGGCTTGTTTATTAGGAAAAGTAGTATGTGTTTGATAGTTTTGTGGTGAAAAATTGTCAAAGAGCAATTTTGGTCATAATCATTTTTAAATTATTATGATAGCACAGAATAAATATTTATTTTTGCACCCTGTATAAAATAAAAATAGTACTACACAATATATTATGGTAAAAGATTTATTCGAAAGAATTCAGGACAATAAAGGACCATTAGGGAAATGGGCTTCTCAGGCAGAAGGTTATTATGTTTTCCCAAAGTTAGAAGGAGAGTTAGGACCAAGAATGACATTTCACGGAAAGAATATTCTAAACTGGAGTTTAAATGATTACCTGGGTTTAGCGAATCATCCAGAAGTTCGTCAGGCAGATACAGATGCTGCAATTCAGTTTGGAGCTGCTTACCCAATGGGAGCTCGTATGATGTCGGGACATACAAAATACCACGAACAGTTAGAAGAAGAATTGGCTGCTTTTGTAATGAAAGAATCAGCTTATTTATTGAATTTTGGATACCAGGGAATGGTTTCTATTATAGATGCATTGGTTACTAAAAACGATATCATTGTTTATGATGTTGATTCTCATGCCTGTATCATTGATGGTGTTCGTTTGCACATGGGAAAACGTTTTACTTACAAGCATAATGATCTTGAAAGTATGGAGAAAAACCTGCAACGTGCTACAAAAATGGCTGAGGAAACAGGTGGAGGTATTTTATTTATTACCGAAGGTGTTTTTGGAATGCGCGGGCAACAAGGAAAATTGAAAGAAATTGTTGCAATGAAACAAAAATACAATTTCCGTTTGTTAGTAGATGATGCACACGGTTTTGGTACACTTGGTAAAACAGGGGCCGGAGCAGGTGAGGAGCAAGGAGTTCAGGATGATATTGATGTTTACTTCTCGACTTTTGCAAAATCTATGGCTAATATCGGAGCTTTTGTAGCAGCAGATAAAACCGTAATTGATTACTTAAAATACAACTTGCGTTCGCAAATGTTTGCTAAAGCATTGCCAATGATCCAAACAATTGGTTCACTGAAACGTTTGGAATTGTTGCGTAATTCATCTGAAATCAAAGATAAACTTTGGGAGAATGTAAACGCATTGCAAAACGGTTTAAGAGAAAAAGGATTTAATATTGGAGATACCAATACTTGTATCACTCCGGTTTACTTGGAAGGAAGTATTCCTGAAGCTATGGTAATGGTGAATGATTTAAGAGAGAATTATGGTATTTTCCTTTCTATTGTGGTATATCCGGTAATTCCAAAAGGGATTATTTTGTTGAGAATGATTCCAACAGCTTCTCATACATTAGCAGATATCGATGAAACCTTAACTGCTTTTGAAGCGATTCGTGAGAAATTAGTTAACGGAACTTATAAAGAAATTGCGGAGCGTACTACAGTTGATGTTTCGTAAACTTTAAAGAAATAAATTCCTGATATGGGAATTATATAAAAGAATCCATTCGTTATACGAGTGGATTTTTTTTATTTGGGGTACTTTTATCATTCAAAATCAGTAAAATAAGAGTTATGAAAAAAGTAATAGTAATATCCATGATAATGTTCGCTGTTTTTATTTCCTGCAAGAAAACGACCGATACCGATCCGGTACAAATTGCACCGAGTCCGCCAAAAGAAGCCGAAGTTGCTGAACCGGCTGGAGATCAGTGTTATGCTTCAAGAACCCAAAATAGCGTTACGGAGATGAGTTTTAATGTGAATTCTCATCAGGAAGTAAATGGGAAATTGAGTTATAACCTATCAGGGAAAGATAAAAACGAAGGGACTTTGATTGGAAATATGAAAGGAGATACACTAATTGCAGATTATACTTTTATGTCTGAAGGCGTTTCCTCTGTCAGAGAAGTTGCGTTTTTGAAAAAGGACGGGACTTTTATAGAAGGCTACGGAGATGTAATGGAAGCCAATGGAAAATTTTCTTTTAAAGATAAAAAGCAATTAAAATTTGATCAGAAAAACGTCCTGACAAAAGTAGATTGTAAAGTAGAGTAAGTTCTGCTAGCATTAGTAAAAAAATCCATTCGTTATTGCGAATGGATTTTTTATTGCGGTAAAACGGTACGCTTTTGTAGAAGCGGAACGTTATTTAAAGATATTTTAAATACGTTTTTCTCTGGCAGTGCACTTTTGGGTCAAAGTTTTTCCAAAGTAAATGTATGGCTGTATTATCTGCTAGTTCAGGAGTTCTGATGCAGTTCTGAATTCCTTTTTCGGAAAAAGTTTTATAGTATTCGTCAAAAATAATAGCGGTAACTCCTTTGTTTTGATATTCCGGATGAACTCCGATCAGGTAAAAAACGACATCCTTGCTTTTTTTACGGGCTCTCAGTAAATGAATAAATCCGAACGGAAATAATTTTCCTTTTGCTTTCTGTAAAGCCTGAGAGAAACTAGGCATCACAATACTAAAGGCAACCAGATTATCTTCCTTGTCAACCACAAATTTGATGTACTCCGGATTGATAAAACTGATGTATTTTTTTTTGAAATATTCCTTCTGAACATCCGAAATTGCTACAAACGAAGCCAATTTGGCGTACGAATCATTAAACAAATCAAACATTTTGTCTACGTGTGGCATAATGTCTTTTGTTTTGGTAAAAGTCAGTGCGCGTAAGCCATATCTTTTCTTGATGAGCTCTTGTGCTTTAAGGAAGAATTCAGGTTTTACGTTTGAAAAAGGAAAGATGCTTTCGAGGTATTCTTTTTCAACCTGAAAACCCAACTGCTCAAAATGTGTCACATAATAGGGGTGATTGTACCACGTAATCATGGTTCCCAACTGATCATAACCGTCCGTTAGGACTCCAACTTTGTCTAAATTCGAAAATCCCATTGGTCCTTCAACGTGTTCCAGATTATGTTGTCTTCCTAATTCATACACTTTATCAAGTAGTGCTTTTGTAACTTCGATATCATCGATTGCATCAAACCATCCAAAACGAACTTTTCTTTTCTGCTGGTCGTTTACTTCCGACCAATTGATAATGGCAGTAACGCGTCCTACGATCTCATTGCCTTTATAAGCCAGATAAAAATAGGCTTCGGCATTTTCAAAAGCGGGGTTTTTAGTTTTGTCAAAAGATTCCAGTTCATCTGCAACAATAGGCGGAACCCAGTAAGGATTGTCTTTATAGAGTGAAAACGGAAATTTGATATAGTCGGTTAGTTCCTTTTTGGTTATGGCTTCTTTAATTGTAATCATTAAGATTTTCTTTGTTAAGAATGTTGCTTTAAATTAGATCGTGTCATTTCAGAAACGAATATAGCCATCTTTGATTTAACAAAAAAGAATTGTGTAAAAAAAGCCCTGATTAATGGGTTTGAGAAGTCATTTGAAAGTATAACCAATACGGAGGTGAAGGTCGGCGGCAGTGTCTGAAAAATTTTTATCCAGATAAAATCTACGCCCAATTCCAATGCCTGCTTCATAATTGAAATTACTATTTCCAATATTTCGCCTAATTCCCCATTTTGGGATTATAGCAACTTGGTTGGGAACAAAGACATTGTCATAATTTGAAATAACAAACCAATTAGGATGGTAGTCAATCCCTAAAGTAACGAAATTAGCGCTGTTATTTGATTTTTTATTTTTAGCATTCCGTTTATTGATGTTGTAATACCATCTTGGTTCCAGAGTGATTGCGGGAGTTAATACGTATTCTGTCCTGCAGCCGGAGCATGCGTAAAAACCACCATCAAAACCAATTTCGCTTCGTAAACTTATTTGATTGAGTAGTCGATGTTCATGATTGAGCCATATTCCCAGAAAGCCGGTTTGTAGGTTGTAAATGTCTTTTTCTACACCTGTGTTTTGCGACGCTACAGACAAACAGCTAATAAGCAGTATCAGTAAAGTGTAATTTATTTTCGTCATGATTATTTAAATATTATTCGCAACGAGATACCAAAACAAGTGAGCTTTGTAGTAGCTAATGCTAATGTAAATAGGGTAGATAAGAATTTTAATCTACCCCAATTGAATGGCTTATAAGGTTTCATAGTGCAAAGATTAATTATATTTCAAATGTAATCTTTTATTTATAATATAATTATAAAAAATATCTTTTTTCTTACTTTTAATAGATAGTCAATTTTTGTTTTTAGAAAAATAGGCAAACGGGGTAGGTTAGGTGTATAATGATTTACCTAAGCTAACGGGAGAAAGAGTTTGTTTGTAGTTTAAAAAGGTGGTAGTATGTCAAAAGTGCTTAGGTCAACTATTTGATCTAAGCACTTTTGCTGTGGTAAAACTTGAAAATGGAATAGGACAAAACTAAGGATAATTTTGTAGCAATGACGAGATGAATTTGAATTATTCGTATTTCGATTTGCGTTTTCGTTCTTTTGCCTGGTAATCTATTTCTCTTTGCTCCATTTTGTTGTCTTTATTCTTTTTGGCTCTTTCCTCTCGTTTAGATTGTAGTTGATTTTCTTTATAACTTCCGTCATAACGCCAGGAAACACCAACTCCTCCATAAAATATAGAAGGTGTGTTCTTGAAATTGGTACTTACAGAGGCATCAACCTGAAGGTTCGGGTTAATAAGGTAAGCTGCTCCCCCACGAGCAATGGCATCGCTGTATAAATCACTTTTATAACCCTGATTTTCGACAAAACCGGACCATTTATCGTTAAACCCGTGTGTAAGTGTAAGCACATAGCCGTAGCTCGGGTAGTCTGTTGAAATATAATCGGCAATAATATTGGTTACAAAAACCCATTTTCCGCCACCAAAAAGGTTTTGAGTGATCAACATCACTTTTGGAGAAATACTGCCTTCTACGGAGGAGTATGATGAATGCGAGCCAAAAGCATAAGGATTGTCAGCCCCCACAAAATTGGCTCCTGCAAAAACAGAAACAGCAGGAATTAACTCGTGCCAGTTAAAGCTGTGATTGGCTTTGTAACTGTAGATGTTGGCTTCTTTCTTGTAATTTTTATATGGATCGTAGATCAGATATTTGGCTCCTAAAACCGTTTGTTTGAAATTGTTTTTTTTGTAGCTTGTATAGGGAGTGTCAAAATTCGCCATTTGGTATTGCAAATCCACAATAAACTCCAGTTTTTCTAAAAAAGCCCCGTAACGAATCGTCAGATCGGTACCAAAACCACTTGCATCATAATCCAGCAGATTGTGTTTTTCTTTGATGCCATATACACCAAGTTCTG
Source organism: Flavobacterium sp. N502536 (assembly GCF_025947345.1). Classification (NCBI taxonomy): domain Bacteria; kingdom Pseudomonadati; phylum Bacteroidota; class Flavobacteriia; order Flavobacteriales; family Flavobacteriaceae; genus Flavobacterium; species Flavobacterium sp. N502536. Next base: position 3,518,149 of record NZ_CP110011.1, read on the forward strand.
CCTGTATAACTGATTTTCCAACCGCATAAGCAGACATCGTTTCACCCGGACGGTTTGAGTTGATGACGTCAGTATACTGCGCGAAAAATAATTGTGGGAATAAACAAAGAGCGGCAATAAAAAAGGTTTTATTTTTTAACATACACGTGTTTTTGAATTAAAAAGTAATAACGCATTTCAAATGTACTATATTTTATTATTTATTTAAGATTGATATTTTAATTTTAAACAATGGATTTATTAATTTTGGAAAAAAATTATATGATCATGCAAGAAGCATCTTTTGTAAATCTGTTTAAAACGATAATGTGGATCATTGCGTTTTATTATATTTTTAAATTTTTAGCACGAATCTTTTTACCGGTATTGGTGAAGAAAGCAGTGGAAAAAGCTGGGGAGAATTTTCAGAGACAACAACAATATAGTCAGGATAATACATGGCAAAAAACACGTACGAATAATGATGAAATTATAATCGATACAGCCAATGTAAAAAAATCCCGCGAAACCAAAAAGGTGGGCGACTATGTTGATTACGAAGAAATAGATTAAATTTGTGACCTAGATTTATAGGATTCATCATTTAACCCAAACCAGCCTAAATTGAAAATAGTAAATAAGTTCTATCCGCATGCCCTTGTTATCCTGGGCTTTATCCTCGTTTCTTTAATTTATTTTTATCCAGTTTTACAAGGAAAACAAATTTTCCAGTCGGATATTGCTCAATATACCGGAATGGCTAAAGAGCAAAACGATTTTAGAGCAGCAGAACATGCTGAACCTTATTGGACAAATTCTGCGTTTGGAGGTATGCCAACCTATCAGTTAGGAGCAAATTATCCAAATGATTTTGTAGGGAAATTAGACGATGTTTTACGTTTTCTGCCTCGTCCTGCCGATTACTTATTTCTGTATTTCTTAGGATTTTACGGTTTGCTGTTAGTTTTAAAAACAGATCCTTTAAAAGCATTTATCGGGGCGCTTGCCTTTGGTTTTTCGACTTACTTAATTATCATTCTGGGCGTTGGACATAATGCAAAAGCGCATGCTATTGCTTATATGCCGCTTGTTATTGCCGGATTTATAATGGTTTTTCAGAAAAAGTACATATGGGGAGGTTTGCTCACCATGTTTGCGGTTGCATTAGAAGTTAATGCCAACCACTTTCAAATGACTTATTATTTATTGATTTTCTTATTGATCCTTTCCGCTTATTTTGCGTTTACTTTCATTAAAGAAAAACAATTTAAACCGCTTTTAACTGCAATGGGGGTTTTGGCTGTGGCCGGAATTTTTGCTATTGGTGCCAATGCTACTAATTTGTTGGCGACCAGCGAATATGCTAAGTTTAGTACCCGTAGCAACAGCGAATTGACTTTCAATCCTGACGGTTCTAAAAAGACGAATGAAAATGCTTTGAGCCGTGAATATATTACGGAGTACAGTTACGGAATTGCGGAGAGTTTCAACCTAATCGCACCAAGACTTTTTGGTGGTTCTAATCATGAAAATGTAGGGACAGACAGCCGTATGTATTCGTTTATGATAGAGCAGGGAGTACCTTCTGAACAAGCACAGGATTTTGTGTCCGGAATGCCAACGTATTGGGGAGATCAGCCTATTGTTGCGGCGCCTGCCTATATTGGAGTTGTGGTTTTCTTTTTGGCCGTTTTAGCGCTGTTTATTGATGATCGAAAAATAAAATACGTATTTCTTACCGGAGCATTATTTTCATTAGTACTTTCCTGGGGGAAAAACTTTTCGTTTTTGACAGACTTTTTTATCGATTACGTTCCAATGTATGATAAGTTTAGAGCGGTGTCATCGATTCAGGTTATTCTTGAATTGTGTTTCCCTGTTTTGGCTGTTATGGGATTACAATCGTTTTTTAAAGCCAAAGAAGAGCCTAAATTGCAACAAAAAGCACTGGTGCAAACAGGAGTTTTTGGATTAGGCGTTATTGTGATTTTAGTTTTCGCTAAAAGCATGTTTCATTTTACAGGAAGCAGTGATAATTACTTCTTAGAAAGTTACGGACCTGCTTTTGTAGATGCTTTGAAAGAAGACAGAAAGAGTTTATATTCTGCTGATTTATTGAGATCAGGCTTTTTTATAGTGGTTACTTTTGGAATCTTGTGGTTGTTTATCAAAAATAAATTAGCTCAAAATACGACTTTGATTATCGTTGGTCTTTTAATGATTTTTGATTTGTTTTTTGTGGATAAAAAATATGTTTCGGCCAAAGATTTTGTGAGTCCGGTACAAATTGCAGCACCATTTCAGGAAACACCTTCTGATGCTCAGATTTTAAAAGATACTACACATTACAGGGTTTTTGAAGTAAATGGTAACATGTCTAGTGCACGTGCTTCTTATTTCCACCACTCGTTGGGAGGATATCATGCTGCAAAACCAAGAAGAATACAGCAGTTATTTGACTATCAGATTGCCAAAAACAATGTCGAAGTTTTAGACATGTTAAATGTAAAGTATATCATTCAAACCGATAAAGAAGGAAAAGAATTCCCGACAATAAATCCAAACGCAAACGGAAATGCTTGGTTTGTAAGTACGGTAAAATTGGTAAACAAGCCGGATGATGTAATGAAAGCGCTGGATCATATTGACACTAAAACGGTGGCAGTTTTCAATGTTCACGAACATGAAAGCAAATTCGAAAATGCCCGAATGAAAAAGCAATGGGATACAACAGGAACCATTCAGGTAGTACAGTACAAGCCTAATTATATCAAATACAAATCGAATAACGGAAAAGACGGTTTGGCTGTTTTTTCTGAGATTTATTACAAAAATGGATGGAATGCCTATATTGATGGCCAATTGACCAATCACTTTCCGGTTGATTATGTTTTGAGAGCCATGGAAATTCCGGGTGGTCAACATACAATCGAATTTAAATTTGAACCTCAGGTTGTAAAAACAGGAAGCAGAATTGCATTGGCAAGTTCAATTGGAATCTTACTGCTTTTAATTGGAGGGGTTTATTTCGAAAAGTTCTTTCGCAAAGATTCACAAAAAAATCATGGAGATACGCTAAAATAATTTAAAGATCTTTGTGAGACTTGGTGAAAACTTGGTGAAACTCTGTGAAACCGAAAAAAAATTAATGGAACAAAAAAAACTCTTAATCATTACCTATTATTTTCCACCAGCCGGAGGTCCTGGTGTACAGCGTTGGTTAAAATTTGTAAAGTACTTGCCGGAATTCGGTGTTCAACCAATTGTTTATGTTCCTGAAAACCCAACTTATCCAATTGTAGATGAAGGATTGGTAAGTGAAATTTCGGATAAAGTAATTGTTCTTAAAAATAAAATTTGGGAACCTTATCAGCTGGCTTCCGTTTTTTCGAAGAATAAAACCAAGAAAATTAGTTCCGGAATCTTTCCGCACAAGAAAAAACAAACCTTCTTAGATAAAACCTTTCTTTGGGTAAGAGGGAATTTATTTATTCCGGATGCCCGTGTTTTCTGGGTAAAGTCTTCTGTGGCTTATCTCGAAAAATACATCAAAGAAAACAATATAGATACCATAGTGACTTCAGGGCCACCGCACAGTTTGCATTTAATAGGTTTAGAATTAAAAGAAAAACTAAATGTAAAATGGTTTGCTGATTTCCGTGATCCCTGGACTACAATTGGATACCACAAGGCATTGCGCCTGTCTGATTATGCCGCTAAAAAGCATAAAAATCTCGAGCATAAAGTACTGAATAGTGCTGATAGCATTATTGTTACGAGTAAAACTACGAAAACAGAGTTTGAAGCCATCACCAATAAGCCAATTTCGGTGATTACAAACGGTTATGATATCGAAAATGTGGAGAAACAGACTTTGGATGTTAAATTTACTTTGGCGCACATTGGATCTTTCTTATCCGATAGAAATCCTCCGTTTTTATGGGAATGTCTGGTAGAATTACTTCAGGAAATTCCGGATTTTAAAACACATTTAGAAATTAAACTGATCGGAGCAGTTAGTCAGGAAGTATTAGATGCTATTGGGGAGTTTAATTTGAATGCTTATCTGAATCTTTTGGGATATGTTTCGCATCATGAGGCAATTGCTCATCAAAAGAAATCACAGGTTTTGCTTTTAATCGAGATTAATTCGGAAGATACTAAAAGTATAATTCCGGGTAAATTATTCGAATACATGGTGTCTAATCGCCCAATAGTAGCCATAGGACCTCAGGGTTCTGATTTTGCCGATATTATAAAAGAAACGAATACAGGAGTATTTTTTGACTATTCTGAAAAAGCGAAGTTAAAAAGTGTACTTTTGGACTTTTATAATCAGTTTCTGGAGGGTAAGTTACAGGCTAACGGTGTTGGTTTGCAACAATATTCCAGAAAAAATCTAACAAAACAGTTAGCGGAGCTGGTTAATAAGTTATAAATTATGTGTTGGTGGTTGTGAATTTGGGGCTAAATTTCGATAAACAATCTGCAATCTAAAATCTGCAATCAAAAATTTACAATGGGTATTGTTTTAAATCAGTCTTTTAAAAATACAATTATCACTTACATAGGTTTCGGTATTGGAGCCATTAATACACTTTATTTGTATCCTGTTTTTTTGGGTGCAACTTTTTATGGCTTAACTAATTATGTGACTTCTTGTGCCAATGTGATTATGCCTTTGTTTGCGATTGGAATGCAAAATACCTTGGTTAAATTTTATTCGCAATATCAAACGGAGGAAGAAAAATCCCGTTTTCTATCCTTTACGGTTTTGTTTCCTCTGCTATTAATAATTCCACTTTTACTGATAGGTCTTGTTTTTTATGATGAGATTCTGTTCTTTTTGTCAAAAAAGAATGCGATTGTAAGAAGTTATATTTGGTTAATACCTTTTATCGGATTGTGTATGGCCTATTTTGAAATTTTTTATGCCTGGTTGCGGGTAAATATGCATTCTGTTTTTGGAAACTTTGTAAAGGAAGTGGGCTTACGATTGTTTTCATTATTTCTATTAATAGGTGTTTACTACAATTGGCTTAGCGTAGAAGGTTTTGTGTATGCAACAGCAATTTTATATTTTTTAGCATTCCTGATAACCATGCTGTATGCATTTAGTATTCAGAAACCAACTTTTCAGTTTACAATACCGGCAAATACAAAAGATATATTAGTATATACTTTTTATATTATCTTGTCCGGAAGTGTTGCCAATTTGCTTTTGGATGGCGATAAAATGATCTTAAATCAATATATGCAGATTGAAAATATTGCTTTCTATTCTGTGGCTACCTATATTGCTTTGGTTATTTCGGTTCCAAGTCGTGCCATGCATCAGATTGTATACCCCATTACGGCAAAATTAATGCATGACAACAAACATGATGAGTTGAACCAGCTTTACAAAAAAACGTCAATAAACCTGCAGATTGTGGGTGGTTTTGTAATGCTTTGCATATTTGTAAATATCGGTCAGTTATACGAGTTGGTTCCCAAAGAATACAGCGGTGGAATTGCAGTTGTATTTATGATTGGCTTGTCTAAATACTTTGATTTAATTTTAGGAAACAATAATGCGATTATTTTTAATACTAAATATTACCGTATGGTATTGTATTTAGGATTAATGCTGGTTGCGTTGACCGTAATTTTAAACATGATCTTTATTCCAATTTTTGGAATCTTCGGATCTGCTTTTGCTACTTTATTATCGATTACTTTATATAGTCTGGCCAAACTGCTTTTTGTGGTTAAAAGGCTTCATTTGTATCCTTTTACGATTCAGACAATATATTCGATGTTAATTACATTTGCATTATTTTTATTGTTTTACTTTTGGGAGTTTCCTTTTTATCAATTGATTAGTATTGCATTGAAATCAATTTTAGTAACCATTTTATATGTTTATTTAAATTATAAGTTTGCGATCTCTCCTGAGATCAATAAAGTAATCGATACTATTTTGAAAAAGATAGGAATAAAAATGTAATGCGATTTTTACAGAGAAAGCAAAAGTAATTTACAATTGAAGCTGTTTTGTTTTTATATTTGTTAGAAAGGTTAACCAACTTATTGCTGACAGTATATGAAAAATAAAATACTTTGTTTTTTAACAGTTTTTATTGCTTTGTTTTCTTCACTGGCTTTTGCTCAGAAAGACAGTTCTCAAACCCCCAAAATAGCCGTTAAGGAAGTAAAACCGAAAGGTTATCCTGTAAAACCTTTTAAAGACACACTTTTTTATGTGTACAATAAAGTAGGTTCTTTTTCGCCCGAAAGCAGGGCAAATGCCATTACAGAAAAAATAAAGAAGCTGTACGAAGATTCTTTTTTTGTAGCAGATTCTATTGCCCTTGTGCCTTCAGATATTTCCCAGGATATCGTCTACAATAATGATTTTGTAATCATGTCTGTTTTAGATGTGGATGGAAAAGCTGAAAATCAAACGGCAGATTTTATCGCAAAGCGAAATTTAAATCTGATCAAAAGAGCTATTGTGTATCAGAATGACAATTATTCGATGCTTCCAAAAAGGCTTGGGTATACCGCACTGTTGGTTTTGATTATTGGTTTTGTTTTGTACTTTGTCGGCAAAATTTTCAACAGAGTAAAACTCTACATCCTAAAAAATAGCGACCGGTATTTTAAAGGTTTCAAGTACAATAGCATCAGTATTCTTTCGCCTCAAAAGCAACAGTTTTTACTAATGCGATTGTATGGTGTTATTAAGGCTATTACGCTGATTTTAATCGTATACCTTTCATTACCCTTATTGTTTAGTATTTTCCCTGCTACAGAAGCTTATACGACCACTTTATTGCGTTGGATTCTTTCGCCGGCAAAACTTGCGGTTATGGGCTTTGTTGGCTTCCTGCCAAGTTTGGTTACCATTGTTGTTATTCTAATCATTTTTAAATATGCGATAAGAGTGATCAAATTCTTTTTTGATGAAATTAAAAAAGAGAATATTAAAATTGATGGTTTCTATAGTGACTGGGCGATGCCGACTTTTAATATCATTCGCTTTTTAATGCTGGCTTTTATGCTGGTTGTCATATTTCCGTATTTACCAGGTTCGGATTCTCCTATATTCAAAGGGGTTTCGGTTTTTGTGGGGATTTTATTTTCTCTGGGATCATCCAATGCCATAGCCAATATGGTTGCAGGATTAGTAATTACCTATATGCGTCCTTTTAAAATTGGAGATTTTATTAAGATTGGTGATGTAAGTGGGGAAGTGATTGAGAAAACAGCATTGGTTACCCGTGTCAGAACACCTAAATTTGAGGATATTACCATTCCCAATGCGACCGTTTTGTCGAGTACTTCTACCAACTTTTCGGCCAATACCAAAGAGGTGAATAACGGCTTGTTAATTCATACAACCGTTACAATTGGTTATGATGTACCGTGGAAAGACATTTATAAAGCACTGATCGAAGCGGCTTTAAAAACAGATATGACAGAGCAGACGCCGGCTCCTTTTGTCCTGCAAACCAGTCTGGATGACTTTTATGTTTCGTACCAGATTAATGTCTATACCAAAATGCCTACGAAACAACCTCTTATTTACTCCTCTCTGCATCAAAACATTCAGGACACCTTTAACGCGGCCGGAATCGAAATCATGTCTCCGCATTACAACGCACTGCGAGACGGGAATACCACAACAATTCCGGAGAGTTACCTGAAGAAGGATTATGAAACGCCTTCTTTTAAGGTTAAGAATGAAAAATAGAGAATAGAGGCAAGAGAATATAGAGATTTCGAGGTAAGGGATTGATACTCTGTGAGTAGTCTTAAAATTTTAACAGTTTTTCATTTTGTGGTTAATTTTATAAAATTTAACTTTAGCTAAGAATATGACAACACTTTGCGTTATAAGTTAATGATATCGGACTGATGACAATAAAAGTGTACTTTGCGGTGTTTAATAAATTAGAATGCTTTTTTGAGAATTTATAATTTGTGGAGTAATTGTAGTAGTATTTGGATTAATTTTTAACGGATTATTATGAAGAACGGTCGACTCAGCCAAGAACAAAGTTTGCAAGTATTTTCTAATATGATATCAAACAAAATTCATAATGGATTTACACTGGAAGAACGAAATGATGAATTGCTTTTTGCTGTTCTTACTAAAGGTGGAAAAGTAGTAAATCATAGTTTAAATTTTATGATCTTTTGCCTGACTCTGGGATTGTGGTCATTTGCGTGGCTTTATCTGACAATAGAAGCCTCTAAGCAGAAAAAAGTACTGGTTGCCATCGACGAGGATGGCTTTCCTTTTGAAGAAAAATGTTTAGTGGCTTAGTAACTTAAAAAACGAAATTAAAAAAATCCAAATCCCAATACAACTAACCGTATTGAGATTTGGATTTTTTTTATTGGGATTTCACCAGAGTTATAACTTGTCTTTCAGGTATATCCCGGTAACGGATTCTTTTACTTTTACAATGTCTTCAGGAGTTCCTACGGCCAGTAAATGCCCACCATTTTCACCACCTTCGGGCCCCAGATCAATAATCCAGTCGGCACATTTGATAAGATCGAGATTGTGTTCAATTACGATGATGGAATGCCCTTTTTCGATTAAGGCATCAAAGGAAGCCATTAATTTTTTGATATCATGAAAATGCAGACCGGTTGTAGGTTCGTCAAAAACAAATAAAGCCTTGTCTTTTGTAACCCCTTTTACCAAAAAGGAAGCAAGTTTAATACGTTGTGCTTCACCACCCGAAAGCGTTGAAGATGACTGCCCCAGTTGCACATAACCCAAACCTACGTCTTGTAAAGGTTGTAATTTTTGTGTGATTTTGGTTTGCTTGTTTTTGTCAAAAAATGCAATGGCATCATCAATAGTCATGGTTAGAATATCGTTGATGTTTTTCTCGTCGAAATTGATTTCTAGAATTTCTTTTTTGAAACGTTTACCACCACAGGTTTCGCAGGGTAGCGAAACATCGGCCATAAAGACCATCTCGACATTTATAGATCCTTCTCCTTTACAGGTTTCGCATCGGCCACCGTCTACGTTAAAAGAAAAGTGTTTGGCCTGATACCCTCTTATTTTGGATAATTTTTCTTTTGCATACAAATCACGAATATCATCGTACGCTTTGATGTACGTTACCGGATTGGATCTGGAGCTTCTTCCAATTGGATTTTGATCGACGTATTCGATATGTTTGATTTGCGAAAAAGAACCTTTTAGTTCGCTAAACTGACCCGCTTTTTCGGCAGCACTGTCCAGCTTTTTTTGCATGGCCGGAAAGAGTATCTTCTTAATCAGTGTACTTTTTCCGCTTCCTGAGACTCCGGTGACAACAGTTAAAACGTCCAAAGGAAAAGTAACATTGATATTTTTTAAGTTATTCTCTCTTGCTCCGACAATATCAATATGGTTTTTGAATTTTCGTCTTCTTTTTGGAACCGAAATTTCTAAATCACCGTTCAGGTATTTGGCAGTAAGCGAATCCGATTGCAGAATCTCTTTATAAGTGCCCTGGGCTACTAATTTTCCACCAAAAGTTCCGGCTTCGGGACCAATATCAATAATCATATCGGCAGCCTTCATGATGTCTTCATCGTGTTCTACCACGATTACTGTATTGCCTAAATCACGTAGTGATAGTAAAACCTTAATTAACCTTTCGGAATCTTTAGGGTGCAAACCAATACTGGGTTCATCGAGGATGTACATCGATCCAACAAGGCTGCTCCCTAGCGAAGTGGCCAGATTGATACGTTGTGATTCTCCTCCCGAAAGTGTTGCCGAGTTTCGATTTAAAGTCAGGTAATCCAAGCCTACTTCGGTCAAAAAGGACAAACGGTTGTTGATTTCAACCATTAATCGTTTCGCAATCTGCTGTTCGTAAACATTTAAATCGATGTTTTTGAAAAAAGTAACCAAATGTTTAATAGGCAGATCGACTAAATCTGAAACCGTTTTTCCGTTGATTTTTACGTAAGAAGCCTCTTCGCGTAAACGTTTTCCACGGCAAACGTGACATTTTGTTTTTCCGCGGTAACGGGACAACATGACACGATTTTGAATTTTATAATTTTTCTCTTCAAGTTCTTTGAAAAAATCATTCAGACCTTGAAAATACTGGTTTCCTTTCCATAAAACCTCTTTCTGTTCTTCTGAGAGTTCGAAATAGGGTTTGTGAATCGGGAAATCAAATTTGTATGCATGTTTTACCAGCTCGTCTTTGTACCAGCTCATGCTTTCGCCTCTCCAGGGATAAATAGCACTTTCGAAAACAGATAAGGAAGTATTTGGGACGACCAAATCGGAATCGATGCCGATAATATTTCCATAACCTTCACAAACTGGGCAGGCTCCATACGGATTATTGAAACTGAATAAATGAACGTTGGGTTCTAAAAAGGTAATGCCATCCAATTCAAAATTATTAGAATAGGAGAATCTTTTATCGGAGTTTAATTCCTGTAAATAACAAATGCCTTTTCCTTCAAAAAAAGCAGTCTGTACAGCATCAGCCAGACGGTTGTAGAATTCTTCTTCGTCTTTAACCACGATACGGTCAATAATCAGCAATATATCCTTATTGTCTAATTGATGAAGATCTGCCGGTGAAAAATCGTCCAGACGTACCATTTCATTGTTGACTAAAATACGGGCAAACCCTTGTTGCAACAGTACTTTTAATTTGTCTTCCAACTGTCTGCCTTCCTCGAGATGAATAGGAGCAAGAAGCAGCCATTTGCTGTCAAGTTCTAAAGCTTTCACATCGGTAATGACATCGGTAACTGTGTTTTTTTTCACTTCCTGTCCGGAAACTGGCGAATAGGTACGGCCAATTCGGGCAAACAAAAGTTTGATATAATCGTATATTTCTGTAGAAGTTCCAACTGTAGAACGGGCATTGGTTGTATTTACCTTTTGTTCAATCGCAATAGCAGGGGCAATACCTTTAATGTATTCTACCTTCGGTTTGTCCAAACGTCCCAAAAACTGACGTGCATAGGAAGATAAACTTTCTACATAACGGCGCTGTCCTTCGGCATACAAGGTATCAAATGCCAAACTTGATTTACCAGATCCTGAAAGACCAGTAATAACAACAAGTTTATTTCGGGGTATTGCAACATCTACATTTTTTAAATTATGTACCTGCGCTCCTTTAATGATAATATTATGTTTTGGGTCGAGTGTCGAAAGATCAATTTGCATAAAAAAAGTCAATTTCTACAAAAGTAATCAATTTTGATCTGAGTTTTGTTAATCAGATTGTTCCAAATTCTAACAGAATTGAGATTGACAAAAAGAAGATAAGAGCAAAAGAGGTGGAATTGAAAAAGGGTCAAATCTGAGTGAAAAGAATACAACTGTAATAGATAAAAAAAATAGGGAAGGAAGTTTTCTTTGTAAAATTAAAATAGCAGCTAGTATAGGGGTTAAGGTGTTGTTTTTTAGTGGTTTGTATCTGATTTTTTGTGTTAAAACAGTGGCGATTTTGGATCTTTTTTACTGGGGATGAAGCAAAAAAAAGTGTGTACTGCAAAAATTAACGATTTATTGTTAATTATTCTTCCTTTTGTTTGCTTTTTAAAATATTAATTTGTTAAATTTGGTCAAAATATTAACATAACTACATAACCCAAAAGCCACGCCTATACAAAAAAACTACTTTTTATAAAATTACTCCAAATTTTAAATAGAAACTAAAAAAGTAGTATTATGGCTGATGTGCATATTCCTGACGCTCTATTGGTAAAAAATTATGTCGAGGGCAACGAAAATGCTCTTGCGACATTAATTAAAAGGCACGAGTCTAAGATATATGGATTTATATATTCAAAGATTGCGGATAGAGATATTTCAAATGATATTTTTCAAGACACTTTTATTAAGGTGATCAAAACCTTAAAAAGTAATTCCTATAACGAAGAAGGTAAATTCCTGCCTTGGGTAATGCGTATTTCTCACAATCTGATTGTGGATCACTTTCGTAAAACCAAAAAAATGCCGATGTACCGGGAAACTGAAGAGTTTTCTATATTTTCGGTCATGTCGGATGATTCTTTAACCATCGAAAATAAATTGATTTTTGATCAGGTTGAAGTTGACTTAAAAAGAATAATTGAAGAGCTGCCTGAGGATCAAAAAGAAGTGCTGGTAATGCGTATGTATCAGGACATGAGTTTTAAAGAAATTTCTGAACTTACAGATGTCAGTATCAATACGGCATTGGGAAGAATGCGTTATGCTTTGATGAATTTGAGAAAAATTATTGATAAACATCAAATTATTTTAACCAACTAATACTAATTCAGGTATTGCTTCGTTATACTATAATAAAAACGTTTTGACGGTATGGCGAAAATTTACTCTAAAAAGGCATTAGCTTCTAAAGATTTAAAACCTAAAAAAGAAGTCATTTCTTTTTTATTGAATTATTCACAAGCATTAACTGTTGTGAAAATTGAAGATAAAAGTTTTGAAATTATAGCTAATTAAACAGCCCACTCCATTTGTCGGATGTTTATTTCGAAAGAAAAACCAGATGGTCGTTCTGGTTAAAAGCTCACTATTTGCATGAAAATGCGGGTAGTGAGTTTTTTTTGTTTATGGGTGTGAGCGGATTAGCGTTTTTAAGACCCTGAAATTTTCGTAAGCTTCTATGTGGTATGGAGTAAGTTGTCTTTGAATTTTTGGAGGGCAATTTGTTAAATTTCTATATTTTGTTTGAATTTCATTTATTTATTTTATATTTAGCTTTATTTTAGTTAAAAAGCGAACTTTTGTGTAATGAATTTGCTCTATATTAACGATTTGTGTATTAAAAACCTTTCAATATATAGAAAAGCTCATTCAGGAATGCCGCTTTAAAATGTCTAACCAAAACCGGATAATTTATGAAGAAAAACTACCCAAACTTTGTTTTGTTTGTTGTTCCTCTTAGTATTTTGTAAAAAATAGTAAGAATGGTGAGTTATCGCTTGATGCTCAAAGGGATTCAATAGTGATTTTTGCTGTTTCCTTTTGAATTTTTGCCATCGTGTAGCTCATGAGATTACCCTAAAATCTATTAAACAACTAAACCAAACCAAAAATGAAAAAGAATCTTAAGATGTTATCGTTGTTACTAATGGTAAGTATTGGAGCATTTGCTCAAAAAGAAGAATTAAAATCAGCGCAGTCTTATTATGCTAAAGGAAAAAACCAGGAAGCTTTAGCCGTTTTAAAAAAAATAGACTATCTCATGTTAAATGCACCGGACGAGGTAAAGACCGAATATTTTTTTACCAAAGGAAATATTTATAAGGATCTGGCTGCCAAAAATATAGATGCTGCAAGTAATTTTACTCAGGCATTGGCGGCATATCAGGACGTATTGTTGTATGAGAATGAGTCGCGTAATTATAAGTATGCTTTTAAAGCGAATTTGGCTTTAAAAGAAATGAAATCCAAATTGGTTGACGGCGCATACAATGACTATAAAGCAGAGAAATTCAAAGAAAGTGCCGATAAGAGTTACGAAGTGTATTTGTTTGATAAAAAAGATACTTTGAACCTGTTCAATGCAGCTTCTTCTTCCTTAGCCGGTAAAGATTATACGGCTGCCATTAAATACTTTGAAGAGCTTAAAAAGGTTAATTATTCCGGAAAAGGAATGCTTTTTTATGCCACTAATAAAAAAACAAAACAAGAAGAAGTTTTTGTTTCGATGAGTGCCAGAGAGTCAAGTATCAATGAAGGTTTTTATGAAAAGCCAAGAAATGTAAATCCGCCTTCAAGAAAAGAAGAGATTCTGGTTTCTTTGGCCTATTCGTATTTAGAGAGAAATGATTTTCGCAATGCTGAAAAATACTATGAAGAAGGATTGAAAATCAATCAAAATTGTATGACCTGTTACATTAATCTTGCTTATGTAAAAGTGCAGTTCAGAAAAGAAATTCAGGACCAGATGTCTTCATTAGGGACCAGTGCCAGTGAAATGAAGCAGTATGATAAATTAGAAGCACAGAAAGATGAAGTGGTAAAAAGTGCGATCCCTTATCTTCAAAAAGCATTGGCGATCGAACCCAAAAATGAAGGTGCAGCAAAATCACTTCTGGGTATTTACAGAACACTGAATATGACAAAAGAATACAATGCGCTGAAAAGCAAACTGTAAAATTATATAGAGGAGCTGCTAAAATTACTTTTTGGCAGCTTCTTCTAATAAAGATTTTTTACCAACAGTCCGCGTAATAATATCTTTTTCGAGGCTCCATCCTCTGGCGGGCGAATATTCGCGTCCGTACCAAATAATCTGCAGGTGTAAATCATTCCATAATTCTCTTGGAAATAATCTTTTGGCATCTTTTTCAGTTTGTGTTACGTTTTTCCCGTTCGAAAGATTCCATCTGTACATCAATCGGTGAATGTGTGTGTCGACCGGAAAAGCAGGGACACCAAAGGCCTGCGACATCACTACACTTGCCGTTTTATGTCCAACTGCCGGTAAGGCTTCCAAAGCCTCAAAACTCTGAGGTACTTCACCGTTGTGCTTGTCAATTAAAATATGTGATAATCCATGAATTCCTTTAGATTTCATTGGAGACAAACCGCAAGGACGGATGATTTCTTTAATTTCTTCAACCGACATTTTAATCATGTCATACGGATTATCGGCTTTTGCAAAAAGTAAAGGGGTAATCTGGTTCACGCGAACATCAGTACATTGTGCCGAAAGTAAAACTGCAATTAACAAGGTGTACGGGTCTTTGTGATCTAAAGGTACAGGTATAGTAGGGTAGAGTTCTTTTAACGTATTTATAACAAATGTAACGCGAGCTTCTTTATTCATTTCCGTAATTTTAATCCCGTAAAAATAGTATTATTTTAATTGTGAATTGTATAATGTACATTGTAAAATGTGAATTGTGAGATGTGAAATGGGAATGTTTCATTCTGGGGAATGAATTATTTCTAAGTTGTAATCTAAATAATCTAACAATCTAAGTAAGTCTAAGAAGTCTAAGCAAGTCTAAGAAGACTAAGAAAGTCTAACAATCTAAATATCTAAATAAATGGTAACATTACAAAAAGGCGATAAAGCACCAAATTTCTCAGGAACAGATCAGGATGGTAAGACACATAAACTGGCCGATTACGCTGGAAAAAAACTGGTCGTTTTCTTTTATCCAAAGGCAAGCACGCCAGGATGTACCGCTGAAGCTTGTGATTTAAGAGATAATTTTGAGCGTTTTAAAGCGAACAATTATGAGCTTTTAGGGGTAAGTGCCGACAGTCAGAAAGCACAGTTGAAATTCAAGGATAAATATGAATTTCCTTTTCCGCTATTGGCAGATGAAGACAAATCAGTAATCAATGCATTTGGAGTTTGGGGACCTAAAAAGTTTATGGGAAGAGAGTACGACGGAATCCACAGAACTACTTTTGTTATAGACGAAAACGGAATTATCGAAGAAGTGATTGCTCAGGTGAAGACGAAAGAACACGCTGCGCAGATTTTGAAGTAAGGTTAGTCTCAGTATTTAGTCTCAGTCTCGGTATTCAGTGGCAGTTTTTAGTTGGCAGTGTAGTAACTGAGACTGAGACCGCGACTGTAAACTAAAAAAAAATCCCCAAAAGAAAAACATTCTTGTTGGGGATTTTTTTTGCTATGTATTTTGCTCCAGTTCTTTTTGCGGATGGTATCCAAAAAGATGGTGTTCTTTGATGATTTCGGCAATACCGGTTGGAAGCATGTGTTCCCAGCCTGTTTTTCCCTGATTGATCATTTTTAGAACCTCACGGAGAAAACTTCTAAATTATGTGGATCATAATCGGCGATATCAATTACTTTTCCATTGAATTTAAAGAATTTGTACAATTCTTTCATTCTTGGATGTACTTTTAAGTTGTTTGAATTCATTAGAACGCCATTTTCGTCTAACATCGGATACAAGAAAACTTTCATATCTCTGTAGAACAATTTTCCGAAGGCTTCCAGGATTCCACCGCTTAAATGACGGTAATATTTCTCGTCAAAAATATCGACTAAATTGTTTACACCCATTGCCAATCCCATACGGGCTTTGGTATAATTGGCGAAATATTCTACTACCTTATAATACTCCTGAAAGTTCGAAATCATTACAGTCTGACCCAGAGAGCAAAGCAATTCGGCTCTGTCCATAAAGTCACGCTCGTCAATTTCACCGTCTGAACGTAAGTTCGAAAGCGTGATCTCGAAAATCACCAGTGTATTGTCTTTTTCGACCTTATTTTCTTCAAGGAACATTTTAAGAGATTTCTCGTACATGTCCATGTTTACTTTTGTAACAGGGCGGAAACTTCCTCTTAAGGCAAGAAGGTTCTTTTTGTATAAGATCGCTGCCGGCAAAATGTTTTTTCCTTCCGGATTAAACATTACGGCATCTGTCATTCCGTTTTTAACCAGTTGCAAACTCATCAAACGATTGTCAACATCTGCAAAACGTGGTCCTGAGAAGTTAATCGTATCGATTTCAAGTTGGTCTTTGTCTAAGTGATCGTATAAATAACGAAGTAATCGTTTTGGATCGTTGTATTTGTAAAAAGCACCGTAAATTAGGTTTACCCCTAAAATTCCAAGTGTTTCCTGCTGTAGTCTGGCGTCGGTTTCTTTAAAACGAATGTGTAGAATAATTTCGTTGTATGCTTCGTCCGGTTCAATTTGGTAGCGGATTCCTACCCAGCCATGGCCTTTAAATTGTTTAGCAAAATCTATGGTAGCAACAGTGTTGGCGTAACTAAAGAAAAGCTTTGTTGGATGTTTTTCTCTGCTTAATCGTTCTTCGATGATTTGTCCTTCAAGCGTAAGCATTTTTTTTAACCGTTCTTCGGTTACATAGCGACCATCACTTTCAACTCCATAAACGGCATCGCTAAAATCTTTGTCATAGGCAGACATTGCTTTTGCAATTGTTCCCGATGAACCTCCGGATCTGAAAAAATGTCTTACTGTTTCCTGCCCGGCACCAATTTCAGCAAATGTTCCGTAAATATTCTCGTTTAAATTAATGCGTAACGCTTTGTCTTTTATAGAAGGGATCTGTTCGATGACCTTGTCACCTTTGAGTTTTATTTCTGTACCCATTTTATTTTAAATAGATTTGTTACAAAGTTAGTAAATTAGGCTTCTAATGAAAGAGAAATAATCCTATTTTTGTAAAAAAATTAAGTTCAATTGAAGGTATATTTTTTAGGTACTGGTACTTCTCAGGGCATTCCGATAATCGGAGTGGATCATCCAGTTTGTAAAAGCACTGATGCTAAGGATAAAAGACTTCGTGTGTCCATCTGGATTACATGGGGCGAGCATTCGTACGTGATTGATTGTGGACCTGATTTCAGACAGCAAATGCTTTCCTGCGGCTGCCGAAAACTCGATGCAATCTTATTTACACATGAACATGCCGATCATACAGCCGGTCTGGATGATATTCGTCCGTATAATTTCAGACAGGGTGAAATTCCCGTGTATGCACATCAGCGTGTAATCGACAACTTAAAACGTCGTTTTGATTATGTTTTTGAAACAGTAAACAAATATCCGGGAGCACCCAGCGTTAAAACGATCGAAGTAGTCAATAACGTGCCTTTTGCAGTTGGCGACAAAACAGCAATTCCAATTAATGTCATGCATGGTGATTTGCAGGTTTTTGGATACCGCATTGATGATTTTGCTTATTTGACGGATGTGAAAACGATTGATAAAGCCGAAGTTGAAAAGCTGAAGAACTTAAAAGTACTGGTGGTCAATGCGCTGCGCGTAGAGCCGCACGATACGCACTTTAATTTGCAGGAAGCACTTGATTTTATTGAGCTGGTGAAACCTGAAGTCGCTTATTTAACACATATCAGCCACGTTTTGGGCTTTCACGAAGAAGTGCAAAAACAATTGCCGGAAAATGTTTTTCTGGCCTATGACAATTTAGAAATTACAATTTAATTATACTACAAAAATGAAAAAATCCTTAATGCTTTACCTTTTTATCCTGGCGATATTAATGAATGTTTTTACTTATATGTTTTACAGCAGTGAAGTAAAATTTGAAAAGGAAAGATATGAGAAAACTACAAAGAAACTTAGAGATAGTATTAGTCTGGTATCCACAAAACTGGCTGAAGCGGATTATTTCTCTTTAGAACATAATGAAAATGCACAAAATTACTTTGACAACGGTGCTAGTGGAGGAAAAGTAATTTTATATGAAAAACTGATCCCGCTCGTAACAGAGAAATTATTGGACTTAAATGCAAACCCAAATGGGAACCCTTATACAGGGCAGGATAAAATTGGCCCAAACAAATTTATTATCAATAAAGTAAAAATTCTAAACCACAGATGGATCATTGCAGATTATAGTAATGGAGAATTATGGGGAGAAGTCTTATTAAAGTACTTTGTTAATGACGATGAAAGTATTACTTTTGAAGTAAACCAAACCTGGTTGTATCAAAAATAAGAATGTATTGTTTTGTTTTATAGAGTTTTAACTAAAAAAATGACGTATGAAAAAGATTTTTTTATTGGCGGTTGTAATAGGACTTTCGTTTTCTTGTGGAAAGAAAATTGCTGAAGAAAATAAAACTCCTGAAAATAAAGAGGAAGTAAGACCGGTTGTTGTTGGAGGCGATTCTGACGCTCATGGCTGTAAAGGTTCTGCGGGATATACCTGGTCTATTCTTAAAAATAAATGTATTCGTGTTTTTGAAGAAGGTACAAAATTAGCTCATGCCGAAGACGGAAAAACATACGCGACTGTGGCTTATGTTGTTTTTGAAGGAAATAAAGCAGAGCTTTTTCTGGACACTCAGGATGACGTAATCATTTTAGAAAGAAAATCTGAAGGAGAGCCTTGGGTAAAGGGTGATTATCAATTAATTCCCTGGAAAGGTTATGTCCTGAAAAAGAAGGATAAAATTATCTATACAGGCGAATAAATAATAACGTTTAGGCTTTTATAGCTTTTGATGTGAGATGTAAAACTGATAAACCAATCATTTTACATCTCACATTTTATTTTTTACTAAACTATAGAAGACGATTGACTGCTGTAGAATATTGTTATAGTTTTATCTGAAGGGTAACTTTAGCTTTTAAAGCGGTAAAAACTTTAATTAGCGTTTCGATCGTAACATTTCCGGTGTTGTTTTCTAATTTTGAAATTTGTGCTTTT
Organism: Flavobacterium sp. N502536; assembly: GCF_025947345.1. Taxonomy (NCBI): domain Bacteria; kingdom Pseudomonadati; phylum Bacteroidota; class Flavobacteriia; order Flavobacteriales; family Flavobacteriaceae; genus Flavobacterium; species Flavobacterium sp. N502536. The sequence continues at coordinate 3,537,313 of NZ_CP110011.1, forward strand.
TGAACTCCTATAAGTTTACCCAGATCTTCCTGAGTTAAATTGCGTTCTTTTCGAGTTTGTCTGATAGCATTGGCAATTAAATCCAGCTGTAAGTCATATTCAAACTGATCTCTGTTTGGTGTTCCTATTTCACCAACTAACTCATCTGTTACTGCTTCTAATGTATATGTTTTCATTACGGTATAATTAGATTACTCTTTCTCTTTAAAATAATTCAGTTGTATCTTTTTTGCTTTTAAAATTTCTTTGGGAGCAACCTTACTTTGTTTCTTTACAAATCCATGTGTTGCTATTACTAAGGTGTTTTTTGTACTGGTTTTATCCCAAAAAGCAAGTAATCGATAGTGGTTTCCTTGATAAAGCGTTCGAAGTTCCCAAATATCATCGGTTAGTTTTTTGAAAAGCTCCGGATCATTTTTTAGTTGTGCTTTACGAATGTTGTAAATGATTTTTTCCGAGTGTTTTGATTCCAGGTTCTTCAAAAAGAAATAAGCTTCTTCAAGAAACTGAATTTCAAAAAGTTTTTCCATTTCATTTTTCCGTTTACAAAAATAAGCAAAAGTTTCCTTTTGTGGATACTTTTGCTTATTCTTTTGTTTTTGTATGTGATGATTTAGACTTTGAGGTCTAAGGTTTTAAAAGTACAAATGTTTTTTCGGAAAACGATTTTATTTGTAAGATTTGTATTATTTTTTATCAACTCCGGAAAAAGAGCTGAGATTTAATACAATAAATTAGAGCGTCAGCCAATTCTTAAAGTCAAAGAAATTTTGCGGAGCAACACCATGTCCAACCGGGTATTCTTTATACGTTACCGGGATGTTTAAATTTTCTAAAATTGCCGGAGTTTTTCTAGCCCATTCAACTGGTATAACCTGATCGACAGTTCCGTGAGAGGCAAATATTTTTAGATTTGCAAAGTTGTTTTTTTCGTAACCTTCTTTGATGATTTCTTCGTTGAAATAACCACTCATAGCCACTACGCGTTGTACTTTTTCGGGATACGAAAGCGCCACGGCATAGCTTAAAATAGATCCCTGACTGAAACCAACCAAAGTTACATTGTTTGCATCAATAGGATAATTTGCAGCCAATTCATCAATGAAAGAAGCAATTACATCACGGGAAGTTTTTGCCTGTTCATTGTCTGAAAATTTATTCTGATCGGCATCAAAATTAATGGCGTACCAAGCATAAGCGCCATATTGTATGTCGTAAGGAGCTCTGGCCGAAATAATGTAATAATGATCAGGAAGTTCGGTTGCAAACGAAAATAAATCGGCTTCGTTACTGCCATATCCGTGTAACAAAAGTAAAACAGGATTTTTGTCTAAGATAACTTTTGGTGCTTGTATTTTATATTCTAGAGATAGATTCATTTTTTTAGTTTTCAGCCGCAGTCTCAGTTTTTAAACTGATTGCCGACTTATTAGAATTTTTATTGTCCATATTCCAAATTAATAAGCTGATGAAACAGATTTACTAAAGCGAAAACGCGGATTTTAACGGATTACTTTTTTTTGGAATTTGGAATTTGAGTTTTGGAATTTAAAGATTACCCAATTTTTTGAAACCATTTTTGGAAAAGTTCTCCCACTAATGGAATTGGCTTTGTTTGCCCCTGTATAGCGGTAAAAATGCCATAAGTCCATAAAATCGAAATACAGATCCACATTGGGAAAGTAATAAAGAAGCTGTCAAAATTGCTGATGATGGCTCCGAATGAAATAAAGGTCAGGGAAAGTCCTAATGCCTGGCGGATGTGGAAAGAAGCAAAGCTGTTTTTGTCTTCAGAATTCATCGACATGGCAATTAATACCCCAATAATCAAAATATAACTGGTGATTGCGATTGGTTTTCCCTTTTCAATTGAATTGTTCATTGTAATTATTTAGAGGTAACAAGTTTATTTTGATTTAATATTCCGTACACAGTTCCTTTGATTTCTGCTCCTAAAAAAGCCGAGTTTTTGGATTTAGAGAGAATATTTTGTTTTGTAAAAGTTGATTTTCCTTCCGGATTAAAGAAAGTGAAGTTGGCTTTTGAACCTTCAGCAATAGTATTGTTTTGAATTCCGAAAACAGATTTTCCTAAAGTTAACTTTTCAATTACGGTTTCTAAAGGTAAAACGGTTAATAGAGTACCAAAAGCGCTTTCAAGACCAATTGTTCCGTTTTTAGCCGTATCAAATTCCATTTTCTTGAATTCGATATCGATTGGGTTGTGATCAGAAGTTATCATGTCAATTGTCCCGTCTAAAACGGCATTTAAAAGAGCAGTTCTGTCCGTTTCGTTTCTAAGTGGTGGTGTGACTTTAAAACGGGTATCAAATTCCTCCAGTTTTTCATCGGTCAGTACAAGATGATGCACTGCAACACTACAGCTTACTTGTAAACCTTTTGCTTTTGCTTCTTTGATTAATGCTACTGTTTTTGCTGTAGATACGGTCGGAATGTGTAATTTTCCACCAGTGTATTCCAGTAAAAATAAGTTTCTTGCCACCTGAAGTTCTTCTGCCAGAGCAGGGATTCCTTTAAGACCTAATCTGGTTGAAACGATTCCTTCATTGGCAACTCCGTTTCCTTTTAGGTTAGGGTCTTGTGCGTAAGTGATCACTAAACCATCGAAATCCTGTACGTACTGCAAAGCAATTTTTAAAAGATTGGCATTGTCGATGCTTTTGTTGTAATCTCCAAAAGCGACGGCTCCCGCTTTCTTCATATCGAATAATTCTGCCATGTCTTTTCCTTCGCTGGCTTTGGTTAAAGCTCCAATTGGGGAAAGTTCTGTTGCAAAACCGGCTGCTTTGTTTTTTACAAAATTTACCTGTGATTGATTGTCAATAACAGGGTAGGAGTTGGGTTGCAGGGCAACGGCTGTAAAACCGCTTTTTGCAGCGACCTTTAATCCGTTAGCGATCGTTTCTCTGTCTTCATAACCTGGTTCTCCGAAGGAAACACTGCTGTCAAACCAACCTTGAGAAAGATGTAAATTATCAAATTTTACTTCGGTTGTGTCCTCGATATCAAGAATTGAAGTTCCTATTTTCTCAATTAAACCATCTGCAATTAAAAGATCAACAGTCTGATTGTGAAACGGACTTTTTGAATCGATAATTTTGGCGCTTCTGATGATTATTTTCATATGTAGAGTAATTTATTTTTTATTTACAAATTCTTTCTTGCCATTTCGGCGAAGGAGAAATCGCATCCAATTATTCCGTGAAGTGCGTTCTCAGTTAGTGTGATTTCTCCTTAGGTCGAAATGACATACAAGCTGAGAAACTACTTTACAAATTTTATAATTGCTATTTCCAATGCTAAAAATAACAGTGCAAAGATAACAAACCATTTCCAAATTTGACTGTCTGTACGCTCAGTTTGTAAGGTGTTAAAAATGGTGGAAAGGGTATCGGCAGTTTTAAAATCTGAAACGACATTTGTGTTTACCTGACTCAAATCGCTTTCGCTTCTTTTGTAATTGAAACTCAGATTTTCAACCCATTCTTTTCTGTCAAAAACACTATAATTACCGGCTGTTTCCGGGAAGTCGTTAAAAGTAAGTTTGACTTTGTTGTTCAGTACCTGCTGGATTGGAATAAAAGAATCATCGTTTCCTTTTACTTCCAGAATAGCATCTTTGGTCAATAAAACATCTACAAAATAGGGTTGGTTACTGCCTATAATCAAAGCATTTACCCCGGTTTTCTGATTGTTTTGCCCCATTTTATAAAACAAAGGAACAATTAAGGGTGATTGCTGAAAGTTTGAATTTGTGGCATTGATAGGAGCTGAAAAAACCGTAATTCCGGAAACTGGATTCTGAATGGCTGTTACAAACACACTTTGATCTTCGTATGATAAAACGGCCGGATAAGGGCTTGAAATTCCGAAAGAACTGTTTGTCTTTGGATATTGAAAATTCGTGATTTTATTCTCGAAAACACCAGAGAATAACGGATGATCAAAATTGATTTTGGTGATTAACTTCACCTTGCTCTCAAGAGTCGTAAATTGAATTTTTCCGAAATTAGCTAAAAAGGAATTCAAATTTGAAATCGACGTTTTCTCAGACGGGATCACGACTAAATTACCTCCTTTACCTACAAAGGCCTTTAAAGTGGTTTGCAGTGCCTGAGGAACTTCGGCTAATTCATTTAAAATAATCGTATTTTGTTTGTCCAGGCTATTGTAATCCAGACTGCTAATCGAATAGTTGTGGTAGTTGAATTCGGCTGCCGTATAAATTCGGGACAGGAAATTGCTTTTTTCAGGTTCACCAATGCTGATGATGTTGGTTTTCTTTGTTTTTAGAATGCTGAAATAGAGTTTGTTGTCGTAGGTTAATCCGTTGTCTTCAATAACGACATAACCGTGAAAAGCTTCTTTCGGAATGGTAAAGTTGATTTTCTTTTTCTTTGCATCAAAATTGATGATGGTTTTAGCAATTAGTTTGCTTTGATTGTATAGTGCCATCGAAACAGGCTTGAAATCTTCACCATAAGCAGATAAACTAACGCCTATTTCGTAGAAGTTCTCTAAGGTTTGATTGATAAAAACACTGTCTATGGCGATGTTATTTTTTTGCTCAGCTTCAGGGATAATAAAATAGGGTTTCTCTTCTGTATCGATATTTTTTACATCTTTTTCGGCTAAACCAACAGCATCAGTGATAACCACAATATCTTTTTTATGCGCTGATTTGTGCGCTTTGATCTTGGCCATTATCGATGGAAGCTCAAATGGAGTAGCGCTGTACTTTAGGTTTTGTAAAGCACTTTTGGATGATTTGATATCGGTATTCCAGTAGTTTTCGGTATTGGTCAGCAATGAAAAAGAGGTGTTTTCGGGCGTGTTTTCCAGCAGTTCCTGCACGGCACGTTTTAGTAATTCCCCTTTTTTGCCTTTGGCCTGCATACTAAACGAGTTGTCGAGAATGATGTACATTTCGTTAGCGGCATTTTTGCTGTCTTTGGCTTGAAAAAAAGGCTGGGCAAAAGCGAGAATGATACAGGTCAACAATAGCAGGCGGGTAGCCAGCAACAATCGCTTCTTGATTTTAGAACTCTTTCGGGTCTGAATAGCAAGTTCTTTCAGGAAACGAACATTGGTGAAAAAAGAGGTTTTAAAACGTCGTAATTGAAATAAATGAACCAAGATTGGAACAATTAACAAAAACAGAAAGTATAGAATTTCGGGATGTTTAAAATGCATTCTGGCTTCGATTTACTTCACTACGTTTTATTTTTCGCGAAGACACTGGTCAAAAATACAAATTTTTACTCAAAACAGCTGAGTTATGAGAGAGATTATAAGCAAAGGTTATTGAAGGGGAAAATTAATCTATTTATAGGATTTGCGGGTTTTAGAAAAGCAAGCCGTATGGTTTGAAAAATGTAACTTTTGTAATCCGTTTTGTAACAAAAAAATGGGATCAGAAAAGATATTATTCCCTATTTTAGCGTATTCAACAAACAACTCAAAATTATGAAGAGATTATCTATATTGCTTTTTTCTGCTTTTTTCTGCGCAGGTTTGCAGGCTCAGAACAAATTCAATTTGCTGGTAGGGACTTATACGAATACCTGCCAGAGTAACGGAATCTATGTTTATGAATTTGATGCCGATTCGGGTGCTTTTAAATTGAAAAATTCTTCTGAAAGCGTTGTGAGTCCAAGTTATTTGTCGGTCTCGGCAGATAATAAGTTTGTTTATGCGGTAAACGAAAACGGACCTCAAAGCTCGGTGAGTGCTTTTGGTTACGATGCCGCAAACGGAAAACTTAGCTTTCTGAATAAAAATGATGCTTTGGGCGCTGATCCTTGTCATTTGATTAACGATGATAAAAATGTGCTTGTCGCGAATTATTCGGGAGGCAATATCGCTGTTTTCAAAAAGAATACGGATGGAAGTATTTCCGAAGTACAGCAGCTGGTTCAGCATGAAGGAAAAGGCACCAATGTGGCACGTCAGGAGAAAGCACACGTGCATATGCTTGCTTTTTCACCGGATAAGAAATTTGTTTTAGCTAACGATTTAGGTCTCGATAAGGTTTTTATTTATAAGTACAATCCCATTTCTAAAAATGAGATCTTAACGTTAAAGGGAACTGTAGATGTAAAACCGGGAAGCGGACCAAGACATCTAACGTTTAGCAAAGATGGTAAATTTGTATATCTGGTTCAGGAATTAGACGGTACGCTGACTACTTTTAGTTTGGATAAAAACGGAAACCTGAAAGCAATTGCCGAAACGAGTATTTTGCCAAAAGGATTTAAAGGCGGAACAGGAGCTGCAGCCATTAAAATTTCACCTGACGGAGCATTTTTATATGTTACAGACCGCGTAGATGCCAATTCGGTTGCCGTTTATAAAATCCAAAAAGAAGGCGGAATCGAACTGGTAGAGCAAATCAGTACTTTAGGAAAAGGCCCAAGAGATTTCGCAATTGATCCTACGGGGAATTATCTGTTAGTAGGGCACCAGTATACCAATGATATAATTATTTTTAAAAGAGACAAAACAACAGGAAAATTAACCGATACCGGAAAAAGAATCGGATTGTGTTCTCCGGTGGGGTTGGTGTTTACTAAAATATAGCTGCTAAACTGCTAAGGTTCTAAGGGACTGAGGTTCTGAGTTTGAACAATAAAAAAAGCTCAAAATATTGAATGAAGAATAACTTAATTCAATATTTTGAGCTTTCTACTTAATCCCTAGTCCCTCAGAACCTTAGCCCCTTAGTACCTTTTAAAAAAAGACTATTTATCCTTATCCTTTCTCTTCTTGTCTCTCGTTTTTAGCATGTTACGATTGACAGATCCGTGGGTTTTCTTTTTTGTTTTGGAAGGACCTCCAAGATTGACTTTTTTATTCTTTTTGGCTTTTTCGTGAAAGGCACCATCACCATCAAGTTTTTGTTTTTTCATTAAAAACTTAATAGGCTGTCTGTCTTTTTCAGGTTCAATTAACTTGGTTGAAATTTCTACTTCTTCCGGGAAATCTGCAATTTCAAGTTCCTGATTCATTAATACTTCCACTTCTACTTTAAATTCTTCTTCACGTGGTGTGATGAAACTAATAGCGGTTCCTGTAGCATCGGCACGACCAGTACGACCAATTCTGTGCATGTACAGTTCCGGGAATTCAGGAAGTTCGAAGTTAATAACGTGAGAGATGTTCGAAATATCTAAACCTCTCGCCATAATGTCTGTAGTGATTAATCCGCGGAGATTTCCTTCCTGGAATTCTGCCATGGTACTCAAACGGTAATTTTGAGATTTGTTGGAGTGAATTACCCCAAACTGTCCTTCAAAATCCTCTTCGATTCGGGTATGAAGCATATCCGAAATCTTTTTATTGTTTACGAAAACCAAAACACGTTCCATGCTTTCGTTGGTCTCAAGTAAATGTTTTAGGAGATTTACTTTCGTGTTGAAATTCGGAACATTATAAGTAATCTGTGTGATTTTTTCCAATGGAGTTCCCGAAGCAGCAAGTGTTACTTCTTCCGGAAAGTCAAAAAAGTCATTTAGTACAGCATCAACCTCATCTGTCATAGTTGCTGAAAATAGTATGTTCTGACGTTTGGTTTTCATCATGGCCAAAAGGGCCGTCAATTGTGTACGGAAACCTAAATTCAGCATTTCGTCAAACTCATCAATGACTAATTTTTGAGTTTCATCAAAACGTACCACAGCATCCAAGGCTAAATCCATGGTCCTACCAGGAGTTCCTACTAGGATATCAACACCTTCGTATACGGCCTTTTTTTGTGTATTGATGTTTACCCCACCAAAAATACCAAGTGTTTTAACCGACATGTATTTGGTTAATTTCTCTACTTCTTCTACAACCTGAACTACTAATTCACGCGTTGGAACCAGAATTACAATTTTAGGTGTATTGGTATTGGTAAATTTGTATAGTTTTAAAAGTGGTAGTAAGTAAGCAAACGTTTTACCGGTACCGGTTTGCGCAATTCCCATCATGTCCCGGCCAGACATAATCACGGCAAAAGATTTTTCCTGAATAGGGGTAGGCGTAACAAAGCCTAATTCGTCGATTGCTTTTTGTACTGATTTTGGGAGATTGAATTTTTCGAAAGTGCTCATTTGCATTAAATTTTGTGCAAATATAGCTATAAATAGCTGAAAATTGATGTTTCTTAGAAATTACGATGGTTTAGGGCATTCGTATTTCTCAAAAAAGCGGTTTGAAATACTATAAAAATCGTTTTATTCGCAACAAAAGCTCATTTGGATTAAAGGGTTTTGCAATAAAATCGTCTACACCAAGTTCAAAAGCTTCTTCAACGGTGTTTTCCTCTTCTCCAAGTGAAGAAAGTGCGATAACGCGAATGTTGTTGTAATTTTGTTTGATTTCATTAATAATTTCCAGACCGGATTTAAGCGGAATTGTAATCGTGGTAATGACCAAATCGGGCATTATAACCGGCAGGCGCTCCATGGCGCTGATACCATCTTTTGCAATACTAACTTTATATCCTTCTTTTTTAAGAATGAATTTTAGAATTTCAACAGTCATGTCATCATTATCGATGATCATAATTTTTTTATCAGCAGTATCCATTTTGACTCTTATTTTTTAAACAATTCTATCTCGTCCAGCATTATCATAGCTTTTTTGTTTTTTCGTTTTCTCCAGGCAGGCAGTTCTTTCTGGTTCTCTGCGACGATTTTAATTTTGGCAAAACTACTGAAGATCGGATTTCTAAGTTCCCATGATTTTGTTGTAATTTCGTAGTCTTCTGTTAAAATGTCACAAATTTGGTCGTTTATAAGTTCCCATTTCTGATTTTTGAAACCGTATATTTTGATGCTTTTGGGTGTGAAAATCCAATGTCTCTGATCGCTTAGGAAATTTAATTTCAGGGTATTAAAAATAAGGTTTTTGGTTTCGATTTCAATTTCGGGATTGATGTCGTACCATCCAATCCAGTTACTGTTAAAATCTTTGTAACCTCTGTTTCCGTCAACCAAACCATAACTTCCTTTACCTTTAAATTCAGCTGAGGGAGGTGTTATAAAGGTAACGTTTAAATCCTCACCCAAATGAGTGGTTGTGTTTTTGCAAATTTCAACCCATTCTTTATAATAATTATCCGGAGAAAGCCCGTCTTCGCTCAATTCATAAATTCCGAATTGCTTACAGGATTGAGCAAATTTTAAAACTCTTTCTGTTAAACCTTTTTTTACTTCTTTTTCTCCATTGGCATTTACGATAAACATACCGTGTTGGTTTTTTCCATAAAATTTAGCTTGTTCAAAGTAGACAAATTCTAAAGCCAGTCGTAATTTATGAACACGTGAGCTTAAGATTGAATCATTTTCAACGGCCGCGTACGCCTGTTCGAGCAAGCGATCGTATTGGTCCATAGCTTCGGGAGTCAGGAAAGTATTTCGGGCCTGAACGGGGCCTGAATAGATGTCTAAATAAGCGTTGCTTTTGTTTTGATTGGCTTGCAGCAGTTCGACATATTTTGCCACGAAAGGAGCTGATTTTCCGTAAAAACCTCTAAAAAAGTCGGCTGTAACAGCTTTGAGATCAATATCCGTATTCCACATTAATTTGGCGAGAAGATATTGCCGCAATTCTGAAAAATCTCCGGGAACATCAGCATAGCCCTGTACAAATAACCCTTTTACTTTGTTCTTTTTAAAGAGCTTATAATTGTCCTGAAAAGAGTTAAAATTAGGAAAGGGTGACATGAAATTGGAGAACTGCACCGTATAATCCCATAAAAAGAGGTGTGGCGAAGCTGCACTCCAGTTTTCTAAATTTTTCACAAACGAAGGGGCACTCTGAGGGCTAACCGGCTTAGCACGGTCCAGTTCGATTGGGCATAAAATAGTATAAATGTTGGGTGCTATTTTTAAATTTACAGGAGGTTTGAAGGTATGAAGATAGGCCAGGGTCGTAATTTTTGTTTTAGGAAAACGAGCTGCAATTTTATTCAAAAAATAATAAAATGAACCCTGCGGGCCGCCATATTTGTGGTTCATGGCCCGGCATTCGGTACATTCGCAATACACGACATCATCGTTCTGACTTACGGAATAGAATTGAGCATTGGGCGTTTTTGCGATAATTTCGGCCAGGTTTTTCTCGATCAAACGCACAACAGTATCATTGGTCATACACAAAGATTCGGTATTTCGCTCGCCTTCGTACAAAGCAAAAAGTTTGGGGTTGTTTTTAAAATACTCTTTTGGCGGAACAAGCGTACTAAAAGAATGTCCCCAAAGTCCAAAATCGTCAAGCTGCCAGTCGAGCTTGTGCCAGTCCCTGAAATCCTCATCGTAACAATCGGGGTAGAACAAGGCTCTGTAATCAAAGGCAGGCTGGTAGGTTTTGCTGGTGTTTTTTGCAAAAGTAAATTGAGTTACTTTCGGAATGTAGGTTTCGGTGGCGGTGAATTTTCGAAACTCCCAGATTTCCAATAAAGAATACACGGCATAACGCAGGTATTTTTGATTTGGAGCCGTTATATAAATGGATTTTGAATCACTTTTGATGGTGAATTCATTTGCTTTAAGTTTTTTATCACTAGAAATTTCCAGAACGATTTCGGACGTAGTACTTTCTTTTTTGCTTTCAGATATAATTTGAAAGGGTTTCGAAATGGCTTTATCAAGATACGTTTTCAGGATTCCTGCTGCTGCCTGAGTATTTTCGGCTGTTGCAATAATCTTGTTTTGATCGGATATTATGATTTCAGATTGTGCCATCATCTTAAAGCTAAGCAGGGTGAAGAGAAAAATTAGGAGATAAGGAGGTTGCTTTTTTTTCATACGGTTTAGAATTTGTATTGCAGTATAAAAGCAAAATCAAGCTCGTTTTGAAATTTCTTGGCGGTATATTCCTGTTGATTGTCTGTGATTAATAGACCAAAAATATAGTGGTTTTTGATTAATTTATAAAAGCCGGCACTCAATCGATAGGAACTTAAAGAAGCTCTGTTTTGATATTCTGCCGATCTGGTCTGGTCGTCCGGTGACGTTCCGTAACCCGCAATTACAGTGATATAGTCAAGTTTAGTTCCGTAATAATAACGTGAAGTCAGGGTAAACGAAGGACCGTCTTTTTGAATGTAGGACCGTAAATTGACCCAATAGGAGCCGAAATATTTTCCGAGACCCACATTTAGTGTTTTTAAATTGCTGTTGTCTTGCATTTCAATAAAACGAAACCCTAAATCGGCCTCCCAGCCTTTGTTGAAATTATAGAAATAGGAATACCCCAGTCTCCATTCCGGAAAAGCACTGTCTTTGCTGTACGCAACATCAATATACGAATAGTTGTTTTTCTTTCCCGAAAGATAAGATTCCACTTCAAACTGGAGTCCGCTAGCCATAACCAGACTGGAGGAAAGTCTTTTGGCATAACTAACTTTTCCAATTATACTTCCCCAGGTACGTTGCCGCATATAATCGGCACTTACCAGATGCCAGGGACCAACACCGTCACGATCAATTGTGGTGTAGTTGTAGTAAGCACCTGCTCGGTCGATATTGGTTTTGGAGTATAAGGTAAAAAGACGCTGCTCGATGTCGGCATCATTAGGATATTTTGCCCGAATCGATTTTAGCTCTTTTTCTTCATTTTTAGCGTCATTTTGCAGAGAATAGATAGCGATTCTTTTAAGTCGGAAGGTTTTGTTGTCTGGAAACGATTCAATCGCTTTATCGGTTAATACCAAAGCATTGTCGTAATTTTTGACTTCCAGATCTATATTGATCAGATACAGATAGGCATCTTCGTATTTTGGGCTTTTATCAATCACATAGTTGTAGTAAAACCGGGCGCTGTCTTTTGCTTTCGTCAAATCATAGTTCCGACCCAATACGAGATAAAAATCAAGATAATCCGGAGCCAGTTTTTTCCCTAACAAAGCTCTTTGAATATTGGTCTTATAATCCGGACGGATGCTTTTCATGTCTTTGAGCACCACAGTCAGAAGACTATCGGTGTCTACTTTTTGTCCTTTCACGGTTTGAAAGGTCAAGAAAAAGAAACAAAGAAACAGCTGTATAAGAGGTATAGTTCTGTTATGGTTCATCATCCTGTTATTTTTTAGTTGGACTTGCATATCCTTTTCGAATCATCACACCCCAGTTTTGTTCTTTTCTGCGGAAAAAGAGCCAATACCCTTTTAACGAGGCATAAATGGTGACAGGATGGTAAACAAAAGGTTCAAGGGCGGCCATCCCGATAAGAATCATTAGTTCTTTATAATTGGCGTAACTTTTATAGAGTATTTCATCAATCAATATGGATATTATGGTGATGGAGAGGTAAAATAAATAAACCAAAAGACTTATTATGAGTAAATACTGGTAATCGATAAGGCCAAATATAAAACTCGAAATCAGGGTTATAATACCAATAAATTCAACAATCGGAACCAAGAATTCGAAACTAAAAAAGTAAGGCAACACCAGGAATGCGGTTCGTCCGTACTTCGGATTTAAAAACATTTTTCGATGCAGCTGTAAGGTTTGCACCAATCCTCGTGCCCAGCGAATGCGCTGCCGCAAGAATATTTTTCGGGTAGCCGGTACTTCGGTCCAGCAAAGTGATTCGGGGATGTATTTGATTAAAAATTTCTCTTTATTGTCGTGCATGTATCTGCGCATTCGGGTAACTAGTTCCATATCTTCGCCCAAAGACTGGTGCCAGTATCCGCCTGCTTTAATTACAATATCTTTGTCAAACATACCCAGACCTCCTGAAACCAGAAGCAAGCCGTTTAGCTGACTCCAGGCCATTCTTCCAAATATAAAAGAACGCACATATTCTAACTCCTGAAAACGCGGATACCATTCTTTGGGATAGTGAACTTTAAACAAAAAACCTTCCTTAATGTCGCAGGAGTTTGAAATCCTGATTCCGGCACCACATGCAATAACACGAGTTTCGTTTTCCATGAACGGTTTGGCCAGTTTTAGAATAGTATCTCTTTTTAAAATACAATCCACATCCGTACATAAAAATAAGGGGTACTGCGAGGAATTTATTCCGGCATTTGTTGCGTCGGCTTTGCTTTTTCCGTTGATCTTGTCTACAATCAGTAGTTTTGAATACACGGGATTTTTTGATTTATAGTGCCCGCGAACAGGTTGTGTGGCTATTTTCTCCTGATAATAAAAATCAACTTGAACCAGATCAAATTCGGCAATAAGTTTTTCGAGTGTATCGTCAGAACTTCCATCATTGACGATAATGATTTCGTATTTCGGATAGGTTAAAGAAAGCAGGGATTTGACATTGTAGACAATATTTACCCCTTCGTTAAAAGCAGGTGCTACAATAGACACCCCTAGTATGTGATTGGATCGAAGTAAAACGTCTTCGTCTAAATATTTCTGATATTTCAAATGTTTGATAATTGCCCAATACGATAAAATGGAGAGGAATACGTAGAACAAAATATACCCAACAGAAAAATAGGCGACAAAAATATCGTAGTAGCGAATCAGATGAGATAGAAAATCCGGAATCATAGCTGTAATTTTCTAATGTGATTAATCATTTTTTTGGTATCTGCATCGGCTATTCCCATTTGATCCAAACGTACTGCATCAAGATTGTTTAAAGCAGTCACCATTTTTAATTTAAGGTCTTTGGTCTCTTCTTTTGGAATTTGGGTATTTAAAAACGTAATTGTTTTTTCAGACCCTATTACGGCCAGCGCGTCCAGAATCTCTAATTGTATTTCGATATTCTCCTGTTCAAACTGCAGCAGTAAATCATCTTCGGCTTCGTACAGGTACAGATCCCGAATGGCGATGATAACATCGGTTCTCAGGCTTTTATTCTCATGTCGGAGCAATTTGATGATCTCTTTAGATTTGTTTCTGTAGTTGTAAAAAACCATTGTCATTACCGCCAATTTCAAAATGGTTGGATTGTCGGATTCGATCCAATCGTCTATTTCCGGTGGGATTGGGATGTTTTGTGAATGCAGTACATCCATTATTTTTATGGTGGTGGTAATCGATACTTTTACAGGAATTTTATTCACCGCCTGCCAGTCGCCCTGAGTTAAAATCAGGTAAGCAACATTGGCATTTGACCGAATGATTTTGTTGGGGTGATACAGGTATTTCTTTAAAAGTGAAATTCCCGGTTTGTATCCCAAGGCCTGAAAATGATAAATGCCATCGCATTTTTTATACTTTCTAAAATCCCGAAGTAAACTTGCTGAATAATGATTTAAGTTCAGCTGTTTGTAAATAAGAAGAATGTTTTTGGCTGTTTTTCCTTTTAAGTTGCTTTTCATCCGAATCATATCTTCGATCAGCATGTTTTTGCACCAGTTTTTATGAATGGGAATTTCGGATTTAAACTTGGCGATTTTATATTTTAGTATGCTTTTCTCCGGTTTTGAGAGTGTGATCTCCGTCAGGAAAATTTCAGATTTTCGGATAATATGATGTCTGTAAGGTAGCGTGTATTGATAATGAATTCTTTTGAGTATTAAGGCAAGTGCTAAAGCTAAACTTGTAAATACAAATAATGGGATGGCGTAGTGTTTTATATAGCCTATAAAATGCTCCATAAATATTGCTTTATAGAGTGAAATTACGAAAAAAAACAGAACAAAGCTAATGAAAGGTTGCTTTATCGGGCTTAGAATCCTTCAAAAACGCCCAATCCAAAAAGAGCAAAGTCGTATTTTACCGGATCGATTGGATCCATTTTTCGGAGTTTGAGGTCAAGTTCTGTCAAGGCCTTTCCGTCATTTTGTTTTCGGGTCAGTATTCCTAATTTTCGGGCTACGTTACCGGAGTGTACATCAAGCGGGCAGGACAATACAGCGGGAGAAATGGATTTCCAGATTCCTAAATCGACGCCTTTGGTGTCCTGACGTACCATCCAGCGCAGGTACATGTTGATTCTTTTTGCAGCCGAATTGTTTAACGGATCTGAAATGTGTTTTTGAGTTCGCGGTAAATGATCGATTTCGAAAAATATCTTTTTAAATTCGCTGATGCTTTTCTGCAAACTGTCGGCTTCCTGATTTTTGGCAAAAACCGCTTCCAGACCATTGTGGTTCTGGTAGATATGCTGTAATCCTTTTATAAACCCTGAGAAGTCTTTTCCGTTAAAAGTACGGTGTACGAAGTTTTCCAGACGTTCGAGATCCTCATCTGAATGTGACATCACAAAATCATAAGGCGTATTCCCCATTAATTCCATCATTTGATGTGAATTCTTAATAATCATTTTACGATTTCCCCAGGCGATGGTGGCACTCAAAAAACCAGCAATCTCAATGTCTTCTTTCTGAGTAAATAAATGCGGAATCTGCACAGGATCGCTGTCGATAAAATCGAGATTGTTGTATTGTGTTACTTTTTCGTCGAGAAATTCTTTGAGTTCTTTTTGTGTCATGATTAAAAGGGAAGAGGCTGCCGGATTGTTGAGGAGTTCTTAATTGCTAATTAACCCGTCCACCATTACTAACTTTCTGTCGGCCATATTAGCCAATTCTTCATTGTGGGTTACAATTACGAAAGTTTGCCCAAATTCATCGCGAAGCTGGAAGAATAACTGGTGTAAGTTCTCGGCCGAGTGGGTGTCGAGATTTCCCGAAGGTTCATCGGCAAAAATAACATCGGGTTTGTTGATTAGCGCTCTGGCGACAGCAACTCTTTGTTGTTCTCCTCCCGAAAGTTCATTTGGTTTATGATGTATGCGATGTGATAATCCTAAATATTCTAAGATTTTTTTTGCTTCGTTTTCCGCTTCAGCCTTAGGTTTGTTAGCCATATAAGCCGGAATGCAAACGTTTTCCAGCGCCGTAAATTCAGGTAATAATTGGTGAAACTGGAAGATAAAGCCTAAATTTAAATTTCGGAAATTAGACAATACCTTGTCCTTTTTGCTCTTCTTTTTAAAATAACGATTCAAATAAATCAGTACAGATAAAATAGGCTGTGCGAAAGCGAAAAGTGCGACATATTCCATCAAATCATCCTCGTTTTTAGTTCTGAAGAAGACCAGATAAACGAATAATAAAATGGAATACACACCGCCGATCCACGATACAATTTTGAATCTTTTTTCTTCTTTCGAATTATCGGTTTCAGCGTCCTGTAGTTTTAATACATTCTCTCCATTGATGGTCAGCGAAGATGCTGTGTTTCTCTCCGGTTTGTCTAAGGTGCCTAAAATTTGTAAAAGTGTTGTTTTTCCTGCACCTGATGCACCAACAATCGAAACAATTTCTCCTTTTTTAATGTGCAGATCGACTCCTTTTAAAACTTCTAATTTGTCGTAAAACTTATGTATATTTTTTGCGTGGATCATTTTGAAACTGTTTCTACAAAGAAACAAAGATTCTTCCGATATAAAAATGCCAGCTAACAGAATTTTAAGAACAAGTTTTTAAGGGCAATAGAAATGATAATCTCAATTTTATGGAGCCGGGAAAAGCTTAGATAACAAAAAAATAGAGACGACTGAATAATCGGTCTGGTTTTTGGTAGAAGATTGAAAAGCATGTTTTTTGTAAAGAAGGTGCTGGACAAGTGGGAATTAAGAAATAAATTGTGATCAAAAAATAAGTTTGTTTTAAAGAATTCTTTTTAAATTCGAATCTCTAAATACGATGAAAATGCAGGATGCCAAAGTAATGAATGACGACAGAACAAAGAAACTCCTTTTGGGGTTGGCTTTGGATGCGATAGGAATGCTAACCTACAGTATACCGGGCTTTGCTGAGCCTGCGGATTTGATCTGGGCGCCGATAGCGGCTTTTATCATGACCAGAATGTATCAGGGAAGGGTAGGTAAAGTAGCGAGTGTGCTGACTTTTGTAGAAGAAATACTTCCGGGAACCGATATTATTCCCTCGTTTACAATAACCTGGATTTACACTTACTTTTTTCAAAAAGGGAGTAAGGAGTAGGGATATTTATGATTGCTGATTAACGATTTTTGATCTGGTGTTGTTAAATAAACAACGCAATAGTTGATTTTATACTGCCATAAACTATCTGAAATCAGCAATCGTTAATCAGCAATCTTAAATCTTTTAGGGTAAATTAAGACTGAGGTTCTGAATCTTTGAACAAAAAACCAAGTCCCATATTTTTAAGCATTTTCTTTTCAAAATTCCAAAAGAAACGGAATTGCCCGAACAAAGTGCCAATGGCTACTAATAAAACCTGATAGATTGGAAAAATAATCAGCAATCGGATCAGCGTAAACCAGCCTCCGAAATCTTCTTTGGTGATGCCCAGTAAAACGCAAAAGGGTTTAGACAGCCATGCAGATGCCGATCCTGTGATGGCAAAAACAATCAGTATTATAATGGCTTGTACATTTGAGGTAATGCCCCAACGTTTTTTTAGTCTGTTCATTCTTTATTTGTAACGATTACAAATATAAGAACATTATCTTATAGGAACATAACCGGCGAGCTTTTGTTTGTATGTATTTTGAAAATAAATCATATAGTTATAAATCAAATAATTTACTTCGTAGCCATAATGAATCGTTGGCTGATAATCAATTCGCATTTCATATAAGTTCGGACTGTAACGCTGCGGCTGTAAAACACGATTGTTCCATTCGGTTACGTACAAATTATTCTTGTTTTCAAGATAAGTTAACGAATAATAATTTCGCGGAAGTGCTCTCGAAGCCAGCCAGGTACTAAAACCATTATCAATGATAATAACTTCATATTCCAAAGAGTCATTGGCAATGCGTACCGTATCGTTTACAGCAGTATTTGGCTTAGAGATAGTATTTGCTGCAACAGTTTTTTTCGAAGCCGTTGAGCATGCTATTATCGTAAACAGTAGGACTAGTATAAAAAGATATTTTTTCATAATTTTTGTTTGAGCCTTAAATTTACGAATAAATGAGGAAAAGGTTTTGGTATTTAACAGTTTGTAAAGAAAGGTGCTGAGCTTTAAAGGTTCAAAGCTACAGAGGTTCAAAGGTTTAAAGGTTTGGCGTAGCTGTTCTATAAAGAGGAAAGGCTGTTTACATTTGTGTAAACAGCCTTTTTATTGATTTAGTTTGAGAACTCTGAACCTTTGTTGCTTTGGGCCTTTGCCTCTTAAAAGAAACTATTTTCCAAACAATTTTCCCAGTAAACCGCCTAGTCCTCCGCTTTTAGTGAGTGCCATGGCATCGGATACGTCTACTTTTCCATCGTTGTTTTGGTCCAGGCCAAACTGCATTCCGTATTTATTAATGGTTTCCATGATGCCCGAAGCCTGTCCGCTATTTCCGGAGATAGAGCTTATGATATCAGAGATATTAAAACTACTGTCGTTCGGATCTTTTGCTTTGTTTACTAAAGAACTTAAAACCTGCGGAATCATACTTGAAGCGACACCGGCTGAATCGGCGCTGCTTAATCCGAATTTTTCACCAAGACTACCGCTCAATTGCTGCGTTATTTGCTGTACAACAGGGTTAGAACTGTCTAACTTCGAAGTTCCGTTGAATAAGCCAGCCAATTGTTCTGCACCTCCTTCTGAAGCAATTTTCTGCAATCCTGAAAATATTGAAGAGCTTGTTTCCTGTATAACCGCTTCATTATGCTCATTTGGGACAGCAGAATTGTTTACCACTGCATCTCCTCCGTATTGTTGTACTAATTGTGTTAATTGTTCAAACATGATTAAAAGAATTTAGGTTAGAATTTAAACTCAAATTTAATCAAAAAAAGAAAGGGATTTATTAAACGATGTTAATAAATCCCTTCTAAATAATTTATTTTTAAATCATTAGCTCAATAAAGTGATGATTTGTGAGGCTAATTCTGTACCGATTCTGTCTTGTGCTTCTCCTGTAGCAGCTCCAATGTGCGGCGTCAGTGAAATTTTAGAGTGCATTAAAATAGCCATTTCTGGTTTTGGTTCGCTTTCAAAAACGTCCAATCCTGCAAACGCAACTTTTCCTGAATCCAATGCTTTTACCAAGGCAACTTCGTCGATAACACCACCACGGGCACAGTTAACGATTCCAACACCATCTTTCATAATCGCCAGTTCTTTCTCTCCAATGATGTATCCATCCTGGGCAGGAACGTGTAAAGTGATAAAATCAGCTTCTTTGAATAAAGATTCTAAAGATTGAGAGACGATAGTGGTTGTGATAGATTGACCGTCAAAAAACTCCACTTTAACGTCTACAGAAGGAATAAAGCTATCGGCAGCGATTACTTTCATCCCTAAACCAAGCGCCATTTTTGCAGTAGCTTGTCCAATACGTCCAATACCAACAATACCAAGAGTTTTTCCTCTTAATTCGGTACCGTTTGCGTAGGCTTTTTTCAAGCCGTCAAAGTTAGAATCCCCTTCAAGAGGCATATTTCGGTTTGAATCATGTAGAAAACGAACACCAGAAAATAAGTGTCCAAATACCAACTCAGCAACAGATTCTGATGATGAAGCCGGTGTATTAATCACATGGATTCCTTTGCTTTTTGCATAATCAACATCGATGTTGTCCATACCAACACCACCACGACCAATAATTTTTAGTCCCGGACAGGCATCGATAATGTCTTTACGAACTTTGGTAGCACTACGTACTAAAACCACCGCTACATTATTTTCGTTTACAAAGTTAGCTACCTGTTCTTGAGCTACTTTTGTAGTAATAACTTCAAAACCACCTTTTTCTAAAGCAAGAATTCCACTTTTTGAAATTCCGTCATTGGCTAATACTTTCATCTTAGTTTATGTGTTTATTTGTTTAATCGTACAGATTAGATTAAACCTATATTATAATTTTTTCTTTTTTGTTTAGAAGCTAATCCCGCTATCCGTTACAAACGAAGTTCACTGAACTCCGATTAAAATAAATATTTTAGTGAAGTAATCTTTTTTGTTTTTAAAGAAAAAACAAAAAAGGATTTCCACTTCTATCGGGGCTAGGAATCCTGTGTTCCATTCACATTTTTGGTAAACTGCAAACTAAACTTTAGTTTCCAAAGCTTTCATTACATCTACTAAAACCTGAACACTTTCGATAGACATCGCATTGTAGATTGAAGCTCTGTAACCACCAACGGAGCGGTGTCCTGGTAATCCCGAAATTCCGGCTTCTTTCCATAAAGCATCAAAAGTTGCAGTATGATCGGCATTGTTTAATAAGAAAGTAACGTTCATTTTAGAACGATCTTCAACTGCTGCAGTACCTTTGAACAATGGGTTCCTGTCAATTTCTGTATAAAGTAAGTCGGCTTTTGCATTGTTTAGTTTTTCAACAGCAGCAATTCCTCCTTTTTCTTTAACCCATTGTAAGGTTAATAACGAAACATACACAGCAAAAACAGGAGGTGTGTTGTACATACTTTCTGCTTTGATATGTTTGGTATAATCTAATATACTTGGAATTGTTCTTCCGTTTTTCGCCAGTATTTCTTCTTTAACCACTACCAAAGTAGTTCCTGCAGGTCCCATGTTCTTTTGAGCACCGGCATAGATTAAATCAAATTTAGAGAAATCCAGTTCACGTGAAAAAATATCAGAACTCATGTCGCAAACCACAGGAACATTAGTTGTCGGGAATTCTTTCATCTGAGTTCCAAAAATAGTATTGTTGCTGGTACAGTGAAAGTAATCAGCATCACTTGGTATTTCGTATCCTTTTGGAATATGGCTGTAATTGTCTTCTTTTGAAGAACCAACGATAACAGTTTCTCCAAAAAACTTTGCTTCTTTTATAGCAGCAGTTGCCCAGGTTCCGGAGTCTAAATAAGCTGCTTTTCCGTTTTCTTTCATTAAGTTGTAAGGAGCCATCAGAAAAGCTGTGCTGGCACCGCCTTGTAAAAATAGGGCCTGATATCCTTTCCCCTGAAGTCCTAACAATTCTAAAGCAAGGGATCGGGCTTCTTCCATAACGGCAACGAAATCTTTACTTCGGTGCGAAATTTCAAGAATAGAGAGTCCTGAATCATTAAAATCTAAAATTGCTTTTGAGGCTTTCTCAAAAACTTCCTGAGGTAAAATACTTGGTCCTGCGCTGTAGTTGTGTTTTTTCATGGTTGTTGTTAATAGTCGAAAAATTTAAAGACGCAAATTTCGGCAATAGGACCTGAAAAAGCGATAAATTATTCGAAATATTTGCACATATTTTTACTTTGTTGTTAACAAAAACGTTATAGTATCTATGTTATCTGCGTAATCCCACAATCGTGGTTTCTGGGTTTGCCCGAAAGTAATGCTGTTTTGGATTAGATCATGGCTCACGATGCATTGAATTTGCTCAGAATCAGCTTCTAAACGAGCTTGCAGCTCTTCGATGTTTTCATAGAATTCATAAAATACGCTCGAAATAGGAGAGGCGTAACTTGGATCTTCTTTTAAAGTTAAAAAGCCATTGTCCAGAAGTTTGAAGTTGCTCATCAAAAATACGGCTTTGTTGTAGTCGTAATTGTTAGCATATTTTTCATAATGGATAACGTCCTGATATTTAAAAATAGCCTGAAAAAAGGCATCAAAGGAATATCCTTTTGGAACAAAAAGTTTGGATACATTGCGGCATCCCAGACCAAAATATCTGAAAATATCTTCTCCCAGAGCTTCTAATTCCTCATGCGTTTCTTTTCCGTTTAAAACCGCTACCGAATTCCTGTTTTTGCGAATGATTGAGGGTTTGTCTTTAAAGTAATATTCAAAGTAACGGGCAGTATTGTTGCTTCCGGTGGCAATTACGGCATCAAAATTTTCGAGTTTGCCTTCTACGAAAGTGATCTTATCTTTTAGACTTTCATCAACAAAAATGAGGTATTTGGCCAAAAACGGCAATAAATGCTGATCGTTTGAAGAAGTTTTTATCAAGGCTTTATTTCCAGTGATTAAAACCGATAAAAAGTCATGAAATCCTACTAACGGAATATTTCCGGCAAGGATTAAAGCGACCGTTTTTTCTGTTTTTCCCGCTTTCTCAAATGCTGCGGTATAAGGAGAAAGCCATTTTTCAAGGTTTTCTTCCGTCAAAGCTTCAGCCCAAGAATTTATGGCAAAATGCACTTGTTCAGGAGTGTACCATCCGTTATGAGATTGCGAAAGGTCAATCAGTTTTATGAAAGCATCAAAAAACAGCTCATTACCTAAAACCGATTCATTTCGTGTGTTTTCTGCTTCAGAGAACTGACTTAAAAATCGACCTAGTGCTATAAAAGACTGTTTTTTTTCGTTTTGTAACATAAGTAATTTGTTTATGAAAGGTTTTGATTGTAATTTTGCACAAAAATAAGCTATATTAAGTTATAAGGCAAAGCAGAATAAAATGTTTGACGTTTTTAACGCAATTCTTATAACTTTTAACTCGTAACTAAGAACAAAATGGCAATAATTATAACTGACGAATGCATAAACTGTGGGGCTTGCGAACCAGAATGCCCAAATACAGCAATTTATGAAGGAGCTGACGATTGGAGATATAAAGACGGAACCAGTCTTTCAGGAAAAATAATTTTACCAGACGGAACTGAGGTTGATGCAGGTGATGCGCAAACACCAATTTCTGATGAGGTATATTATATCGTTCCGGGAAAATGTACTGAGTGTAAAGGTTTTCATGACGAACCTCAGTGTGCTGCCGTATGTCCGGTTGATTGTTGTGTGCCAGATGATAATCACGTTGAAGACGAAGAAACTT
Organism: Flavobacterium sp. N502536; assembly: GCF_025947345.1. Taxonomy (NCBI): domain Bacteria; kingdom Pseudomonadati; phylum Bacteroidota; class Flavobacteriia; order Flavobacteriales; family Flavobacteriaceae; genus Flavobacterium; species Flavobacterium sp. N502536. The sequence goes on from NZ_CP110011.1 coordinate 3,559,974, forward strand.
TGTTGAACAGACAAGCGTTTTTACATGCTGAATAATAAAAATAAGTATTTACTGTTTTAGATAAATAACAAAAATCCTGAGTGTTGAACTCAGGATTTTTTTTGCTTTTATGTGTCTCACTGGCTAAAGTTGAATTTCTTTTTCGACTTCGCCCAGGAAGAGAATAGGAGTTTTTAACTTCATTAGAAATTAAAACCAAGTCTTGCATAGTAGTAAGCTCCGCTAAAGCCCATTTGTACAGCATCCCAGTAACCGCCAGCTTCAGTGTTGCCTGTCTCATCTTGTTTGGTTGGGTAAACATTAAATAAGTTGTTGCTTCCAACGCTTAATTTCAGATTTTTGGTCAGTTTGTAACCCACCGTTACATCTGTAATTAATCTTGGGTTGTACACATCATTTTCATCTGTATAGTCTACTAAAACAACTTTGCTGAATCGGGTAAATGCGATACCTGCATCAAATTTATTTTTAGCATAGTTTAGGTTTAAACCAAATTTGTTGTCCGGAGCCGAAGATAATAAGAATGCTTTTTCGCGTTTTCCAAAGAAAGTACCCTCGTCTAAAGTACCATTTTTCACATTATTAATTTTCATATCATTGATGTTTCCAACCAAAGTTGCACTAAACAATGACTCTCCGAATCTTTTCTTCCAGGCCAGAACTAAATCTAAACCATGAGTGCTGGTATCTACACCGTTAACAAAAAACTGGGCTTTGTCCACACCAAGGTTTAAAGAAGTAGCATCAAAATATCCGGTAAGAACAATACGGTCTTTTACCTTAATATAATAACCATCAACTGTTGCGGTGAAATCGCCAAAAGAAGTGGTGAAACCCAAAGAAGCGTTTACTGCTTTTTCTTCGTTTAGTTTCTGAATTCCAAAAGCTTTGGTAACAGGGCTGTTGTTTGGCGCAAGTAAAACTTCGGTAGCTCCTCCGGCGTTAAAGTTTGTAAAACGCAGGTTGTAGTAGATTTGTGCCAAAGATGGGGCACGGAAACCGGTACTTACAGATCCTCTAAAGTTAATATGCTCTCCGGCTTTTACTCTCGCGGCTAATTTACCGTTTAAAGTACTTCCGAAATCACTGTAGTTTTCAAAGCGAACGGCAGCGCTTAGTAAAAAAGCTTCTGTAATGTCCAGCTCAGCATCTGTATATAAAGATAAGTTGGTACGGCTTTTATCTACCGTATTCGATGGGCTGTATCCTGGAAAACCTTGTGAACCTCCCGGTCTCGAAATTGTTGGAGAAGAGGTTGGGTCAGTAGGATCGTAATCCGGATTTGGAATTGTTGGTGCGCTTTGCGTGGTAGGATCGGTTATAGGTCTGCCGTTCGTATCGTAAGTAGCATAAGAACCTTCTTCTCCTGAGAAAATGGTAAATTTTTCGGTTCTGTATTCCGCTCCAAAAGCAAGATTTAAACCGTCTAATACAGTATCATAGTTTTTAGAAAGATCAAAATTGGTCGTGTTTTGGGTCAGACTATGTCCTCCCGCGTCAAATTCGGTTGGAGATTTCCCTTCCAATGAAGCATTTATAGTTCCTTTGATGTAGTAGTGGAAAAGGTTTTTACCATACGTATTACTAAGGTCGATATTCCATCCACTGGCTGTTTTAGTTCTGAAACCTGCTGCCAGAGAATTGTCGATAATATTAGACGTAATTCTCGGGGTGTATCCGCCAGGGTAAACCGATTCAACAACTCTTTCTCCTCCGTTTCTGGTAAAAGCATAAGCATCAGTGTCTCTGTAATTTCGACCTCCAAAGGCATAAAATTGCGTTCTTTCGGAAACCGGAATGGCTAAATTTCCAAAAAGATTAAAGCCCTGAATAGAGGCATCACCAAAACCTTTTCTAAAATCGTAAGCAGGTCTTAAGGTTTTGTTTTTATTGATGTACTCCGTAGTGAAATTGGCAAATCCGCCTTTTTCACCAATGGCTACTCCATAATTGGCAGCTACTTTTACAGATCCACCGTCAAAAGACTGATTTTTGCCATACGAATTTCCATTTCCGTTTTGGTCCAGTCTGAAGTTTTTGGTGTTAGGAGTTCCATCCACAAAATCGCCTTTTGCATTGGTGTTAAACACGCCATACGTTACAGATCCTGTTAACTCGTCGACATTGTCGTTTAACACAATATTAATAACACCGGCAATAGCGTCAGAACCGTATTGTGCTGCAGCACCATCTCTAAGGATCTCAATTCGTTTGATAGAGGTAGCAGGGATTGCATTCAAATCTGTTCCGGTATTTCCGCGTCCGCGTGTACCAAATAAGTTAATTAATGACGATTGATGTCTTCTTTTTCCGTTAATCAAAACCAGCGTTTGATCGGGTCCTAAACCTCTTAAAGAAGCCGGGTCAACGTGGTCGGCACCATCAGAACCCGATTGTTTGTTGGCATTAAAAGAAGGGGCAACATATTGCAGTAATTGATTGATTTCGAGTTTACCACTTTGAGTCGTAACGTCCTGTACATTGATCACGTCAATTGGAACAGCCGAATTGACAACGGTTCTTTTTGTATTTCTTGATCCTACAATGACAACATCATTCAGTACTTGACCTCCGTTTTCGTCTAAAACAACGTCAGTTTTACTGTTTGAAGAGGGTTTTTCTACATTGGTATACCCCACGTAACTGAAAATTAAAATGGCACCTTCTTTTACTTTAATAAGGTAACCGCCTTCAAAATTGGTAGATACGCCATTGGTAGTTCCTTTTTCAAGAATATTAACCCCGGGCAGCGGATTACCCGACTTATCCCTTACAACTCCTGATATTTCTTTTTGGGCAAATAGAAATGCTGTGTTAAGCAGTATTATTAATAATGCAATCTTTTTCATAGTTAATTAAATTTGGTTTGGTTCTTCTTAGTTGGTTTGTTATAAAAGTAAGTATTTTTAACAAAAAATTAGTAAAAAGTTTAATTATTTTCAAGACAGGGTTATGAAAAACATTAATCGTCATTTTTACTTCACTTGCGAGCTATTAAATCTTATATTTGCAAAATTTTAAAGCCAAAAAATAATATTTTGGCAGAAATGCATAAGGAAAAACATAAATTATAAGCTGTTTAAAAGAGACTGCTGTATACCAAGAAGGTAGGATAGGAGAAACTTAAAAAAACAGGTTCACATAAAAAACAAATAGAATCAACAGATGAAAGCAGGAATTGTAGGATTACCAAATGTTGGAAAATCAACATTATTTAATTGTTTGTCTAATGCAAAAGCGCAAAGTGCGAACTTTCCGTTTTGTACAATCGAACCTAATATTGGGGTTGTAAACGTTCCGGATCCAAGAATTAACAAACTGGAAGAATTAGTAAAACCAGAGCGTGTACAAATGGCAACCGTTGATATTGTTGATATCGCAGGTTTGGTAAAAGGTGCAAGTAAAGGAGAAGGTCTTGGAAACCAGTTTTTAGGAAACATTAGAGAGTGTAATGCTATTATTCACGTTTTGCGTTGTTTTGATAACGACAACATTGTTCACGTTGACGGAAATGTAAACCCAATTCGTGATAAAGAAACGATTGATATAGAGCTTCAATTGAAAGATTTAGAAACAATCGAAAAACGTCTGGAAAAAGTAAAACGCGCGGCTAAAACCGGAAATAAAGAAGCTCAGACAGAAGAAGCTTTGTTAAACCGAATCAGAGAAGCGTTGTTGCAGGCAAAATCAGCCAGAACTATTGTTCCTCAAGGCAATGATGAAGAGGTTTTAATGGAAGCTTTCCAGTTGATTACGGCAAAACCGGTATTGTATGTTTGTAATGTTGACGAAAGTTCAGCAGTAAACGGAAACAAATATGTAGATCAGGTTCGTGAACTGGTAAAAGATGAAGATGCTGAGGTTATTATTCTTTCAGTTGGAGCAGAAGCTGATATTACGGAGTTAGAAAGCTACGAAGAGCGTCAGGTTTTCCTTGAAGATATGGGATTAACTGAGCCTGGAGCTTCGGTATTAATTCGTGCAGCTTACAAATTATTAAAACAACAAACTTACTTTACCGCTGGTGTAAAAGAAGTACGTGCCTGGACCATCAATATTGGAGCTACAGCACCACAAGCTGCAGGAGTTATTCATACTGATTTTGAAAAAGGATTCATCCGTGCAGAGGTAATCTCATACGAAGATTATGTGCAATACGGTTCTGAGGCAAAAGCAAAAGAAGCTGGAAAATTCAAAGTTGAAGGAAAAGAATATATCGTAAAAGATGGTGATGTAATGCATTTCCGTTTTAACGTTTAATCTTTTTAGATAGAATAAAGATTACAGAACATATAGGAAACTGCTGGAGAAATTCAGCAGTTTTTTTATGCTTAAAAAGGAGTTCGCAAAGTATGTCATTTCGACGAAGGAGAAATCTCTACAGGTAGCTCCACAAGGTAAATCGCTAATCTTTGTAGTGTTTTTAAATGTAGATTTCCTTTGTCTGTCCATTATAGCTCGGAACTCTTTTTGATAAATCTGCAAAATCGGTCTAAAACAAATTGCGCCTTCAAAAATTTTGGCTTAAAAATTGGTTACAGAAAAAACAACCCATTACTAATCTAAAAACAACCAATCAAAATGCTAAAAAAAGCTTTCAAATTTTTGGGCTGGACTCTTTTCGGAATTTTCACTTTCCTTTTCTTGTATACCTCACTAGTACTTATCGCTTCAAAAATCACGGTGAATTCTGATGTTGCAGAAGTCAATGAAAAAGATGGGATTCCAATTTATATACTTTCAAATGGAGTACATACCGATATAGTGGTTCCAATTGTTAATGAAGTCAAAGACTGGCGAAACGAAATCCAGTTCAGTCATACCCAAGCTAAGGATACACTGGCAACCTTTGTGGCTTTTGGCTGGGGAGATAAAGGGTTTTATCTGCACACACCGGAATGGTCGGATTTAAAGGCGAGTACAGCTTTAAAAGCCGTATTCGGAGTAAGTTCGTCAGCGATGCATACTACATTTTTCAAACCTTTAAAAGAAGGAGAAAATTGCAAACGCATACTGGTTTCAAAAGAAAACTACCAAAAGCTGGTAGCTTATATTTCAGAAAGCTTCAATAATCCCACAAACCCGGAGTGGATTCAGGGGTATAGTTATGGAGCCAAAGACGCTTTTTATGAGGCTAAAGGAAGTTATAGTCTTTTTTATACCTGTAATACCTGGGCGAATTGTGCCTTAAAAGCAGCCAATCAAAAAGCAAGCTTATGGACGGTTTATGATAAAGGGATTTTTTGCCATTATCAGTAAAAAGAGAAAGCGGCGGTAAGATTGTTTAGTCCCTACGGGACAAAAAGTTTCGGAGGATTATGGATGTTACCAGTATTGAATCTTTACAGAATAAACTCCGCCAGGAGTTAAATTTCGGTGAAGATGGTAAAAATGTAAAAATTGTCTGTAATACAGGAATTTAATCGTTTAATTATTTTTTAAATTTGAAAGAATATCAAAAAACGAATCCTGTGGAAAAGCGAAATATTTTATCCAAAACCTGGTATTTACTGAAGACGACTTTTTTAGAGTTCAATGACGACAATGCGATCAAGTTAAGTGCTGCTTTATCGTATTACACCATATTTGCATTGCCACCTTTATTGATTATCATTATAACAATTTGTGGTTTCTTTTTTGGAGAAGAGGCGGTAACAGGCGAGTTGTACGGACAAATAAACCGATTAGTAGGCAACGATGCTGCGATTCAGATTCAGGATGCTATCAAAAATGTGCAATTGACTGACAGTAATGTTTTTGTAACGATTTTTGGAGTTGTAATGCTTCTGATTGGGGCTTCGGGTGTTTTTGCTGAAATACAGAGCTCTATTAATTTTATCTGGGGGCTGCGTGCCAAACCCAATAAAGGCCTTAAAAAGTTCATTCAAAACCGAATCATGTCTTTCTCGATGATTGTTTCTGTTGGTTTTCTGATGCTGGTGAGTTTAATGTTAAATGCTGTTTTAGATCTCTTAAACTCCAGACTCAAAATATATTTGGAAGATAACACGGTGTATTTGTTTTATGTCATAAATTTGATAATCGTTTTGGTAAGCATCACATTGCTTTTCGCAATTATATTCCGAACTTTACCAGACGGAGTCATAAAATGGAAAGATGCTTTTATTGGCGCCGGATGTACAGCAGTTCTTTTTTTGATTGGCAAATTTGCAATTGGATTTTATTTAGGAAATTCAACAATAGCAAGTGTTTACGGTGCAGCCGGATCGGTAATAATTATTTTGGTCTGGGTGTATTATTCGGCCATCATTTTGTATTTTGGAGCTGAGTTTACCAAAGTGTATGCCAAATCATTTGGAGGGCAAATTGCTCCAAACGAATACGCTGTAGAAATAAAAAAAGAGATTTTTGAAATTAAAAAATAATACCACTATGAAAATTATAGCCTTTGGAGGAAGTAACAGTCAGCATTCAATAAACAAACATCTGGCGACTTATGCTGCCAGCTTATTTGATAATGCAACAGTTGAGGTTTTGGATCTCAATGATTTTGCCATGCCTTTATTTAGTGTTGATTTAGAAAAAGAAATTGGTCAGCATGAGCTGGCAAAAGCATTTTTGCAAAAGATTGAAAATGCAGATCTTTTAGTGGTTTCTTTGGCAGAAAACAACGGAAATTATTCTGCTGCTTTTAAAAACTTATTTGATTGGAGTTCCAGAATAATGAAAGAAATCTTTCAGCAGAAACCAATGTTGTTATTGGCGACTTCACCTGGACCAAGAGGAGGGGCTTCAGTTTTGGAAATTGCCAATAATGCTTTGCCGAGATTCGGCGCACAAATTAAGGCTACTTTTTCATTGCCTACATTTAATGCAAATTTTGATTTGGAAGAAAATAAAATCTCAAATGCAGAGTTAAATAAGGAACTAAAAGACATTATTAAGTCTAGTTTTTAATTTATGATCCTAAAAAAGATTGCCTTTAGCATTTTACTTCTGAATTTTATCTTCCTGCATTCGGGACATGCCCAAAAACAGGATGCCATTGATAATATGGTACTCAAGTATCCTGCACATTTTAGTTCTGTAGAAAATCTGGCAGACAGAATTCAAAAAGATTTTACTTCAGATCGCGATAAAGCGAGAGCGATTTACAGTTGGATTGCTTTAAATCTAAAATACGATTACAAATCGTATCTGAATCCGCCAAAACCAGTTCGGTTTAGTTACAGAAATGAAGCCGAAAAACAAGCACAGATAACGCTTATAAAAGATAAAACATGGCAGAAAGCTTTTGCTTCTCAAAAAGCAGTTTGTGAGGGTTTTACATTGCTGTATCAGCAGTTGGCTACCTTAACTGGTTTGAAATGTGAAGTGATCAGAGGAGATTCTAAGCGATTGCTGAGTGATATCGGACGTGAAAATTCATTGTCCAATCATTCCTGGAATATCGTTCAGATAGAGGGGAAATGGATATTGGTTGATGTAACATGGGGACAGGGCTATTACGATGGTAACAAGAAGATGGCGGTGAGTCACTTTACATCCGCTTATTTCGACACCGATCCGAAGTACTTTTTTGCGAAACATTTTCCGGATTCCGGTACCTATCTCAATACAAAATTAAACAAAGAGGATTTCCTGAACGGACCTTTGATTTTTGATGCTACAATTGAAGGAGATCATGAAATTTTGAAACCCAATTCGGGAATTATTCGTGCAAACGATGGAGACAAGATCACTTTTAGAGTAAAAAACATCTCAAAGTCGGATACATTGTACTATCTGAAAAATGGGAAACCTGTCAAAGTTGAAGCTTCTAAAGAAATAAGAGGGGCTTTGGAGTTTGAAGTAACCTATGATAAAAAAATAGGCTCATTTATTACTTTTTTTCTCGATCGGAACGGTATAATGGCATTTAAAATCCTTCCGAAGTAAGCCAAATGGGCGATCTTTGTGCAAAGTACTTTCTTCTTTTACCGAATTGCCGTATCTTAGCGTATAAGGTTTTTGAAATTAACTTAGCAGCCAGATCATGGAAACAACTTTTCCGAAATCAATTTTAGATAATGATTTCTATAAATTCACAATGCAGCATGCTGTAATCAAACTTTTTCCGAAGTCTCAGGTCCGTTATGGTTTTATAAACAGGGGAAAACATGATTTTCCACCTGGTTTTGGAGATTTACTTCGAAAATCGGTAGATGCGATGGCAGATTTGCGGTTGACAAAAGAAGAAAAGCAATACTTATCCAGTCATTGCTCTTACTTAGATCCCACTTATTTTGATTTTTTGCAGGGCTATATTTTTGATCCGTCTGAAGTTCAAATTACGCAAACAGGTTCTGAGTTAAAAGTTACGGTTGAGGGATACTGGTACCGGACAATTTTATGGGAAGTGCCCTTGATGGCTCTAATTTCGGAATTGTATTATAAAACCGGTAATTTACTTCGATCAGACGATGCAACTTTAAGAAGTCTGACCAAAAGCAAAATAGACAATTACAATAAAATCGGAGTTTCGATTCTGGAGTTCGGAACACGCCGCCGTCACTCTTATGATGTACAGGCTGTGGTGAATGAAACATTGAGGGAATTTGGTGCTGAGAGTTTTATAGGCACAAGTAATGTTCATTTTGCAATGACAAACAACATACGGCCTTTGGGTACGCACGCTCATGAGTGGTTTATGTTTCATGCTGCACAATATGGCTTTAAAATGGCCAATTCAATGGGGCTGGAACACTGGACACAGGTGTATGGCGGTGATCTTGGAATTGCCCTGACAGATACTTATACCACAGCGGTGTTTTTTGAACAATTTGATAAAAAGTATTCTAAGCTTTTTGACGGAGTACGTCACGATAGCGGAGACCCGATTGAGTTTGCAGAAACAGTAATTTCGCATTATGTCAAAATGGGAATTGATCCGAAATCGAAAGTCATTGTGTTCTCTGATTCGCTGAATTATGAGAAGGTAAAAAACATCACCGATTTTTGTAAAGACAAAATCAAAATGTCATTTGGTATCGGAACCAATTTTACCAATGATGTTGGTTTACGATCGATGAATATGGTTATAAAACTGACAGAAGTTAAGCTGAACGATACCCATTGGCAAGGCGTTGTAAAACTTTCTGATGAAAAAAACAAAAATACGGGAACGCCCGAAATGATTGCTTTGGCGAAAGAGGTACTGGGAATCAAATAGTATTTTTTTGTTCAAATTCTGTTTTTTTATATTTTTAGAAACGTTATTATTTTAAAATCAATGTAAATAGGGTTTAAAGCTGTTATGAATCGTAACAAAAAGAAAAATACGCTTTCATTTTTTGACTATAAATGGTACATTAGCCAAAAATCCAATTCACCTTATGCTAGAGCAAAATCAATATACCGAAGATAACATCCGATCACTCGATTGGAAAGAACATATCCGTATGCGTCCCGGAATGTATATCGGGAAATTGGGAGACGGATCTTCGCCGGATGATGGTATTTATATTCTTTTAAAAGAGGTTTTAGACAACTGTATTGATGAGTTCGTAATGGGCTCAGGAAAAACTATCGAAGTGACTATCAGAGACAAAACGGTTTCGGTTCGTGATTACGGGCGTGGAATTCCGTTAGGAAAAGTAGTTGATGTAGTTTCGAAAATGAACACGGGAGGAAAGTACGATTCGAAGGCTTTCCAGAAATCGGTTGGTCTGAACGGTGTCGGAACAAAAGCAGTAAATGCATTATCCAATTTTTTTCGTGTAGAATCAGTTCGTGATGATAAACAAAAAGGAGCGGAATTTTCTGCGGGAAATTTGGTTCTGGAAGAAGATATAATCGAGACAACAAAGCGAAAAGGAACAAAAGTGACCTTTACGCCGGATGAAACGATCTTTAAAAACTATAAATTCCGTTTAGAATATGTAATTAAAATGGTCAAAAACTATTGTTATCTAAACAATGGTTTGACGATTATTTTCAACGGAGAAAAATATTATTCCGAAAATGGTCTTAGAGACTTATTGGAAGAAACGATTAATGAAGATGATTTAGAATATCCGATCATTCACCTGAAAGATCACGATATCGAAATTGCTTTAACACACAGTAAAACACAATACAGCGAAGAATATCACTCTTTTGTCAACGGTCAGAACACCACGCAAGGAGGAACACACTTAGCTGCTTACAGAGAAGCTATTGTAAAAACCATTCGTGAGTTTTACAATAAAAACTTTGAAGCTTCTGATGTTCGTAAATCGATTGTGAGTGCGATTAGTATTAAAGTAATGGAGCCGGTTTTTGAGTCTCAGACCAAAACCAAATTAGGTTCTACTGATATGGGTTCTGATGACGGAACACCACCGGTATCAGTTCGTACTTTTGTAAACGATTTTATCAAAAATAAATTAGATAACTATTTACATAAAAATCCACCAACTGCCGAAGCTTTATTGCGTAAAATTCTACAGGCAGAAAGAGAGCGTAAAGAATTATCAGGAATTCGTAAACTGGCAACAGATCGTGCTAAAAAGGCAAATCTTCACAATAAAAAATTAAGAGATTGTCGTGCGCATCTTCCGGATACAAAGAATCCAAGAAACCTTGAAAGTACCCTTTTTATTACCGAGGGAGATTCGGCTTCCGGATCGATTACTAAATCACGTGATGTAAATACACAGGCCGTTTTCAGTTTACGTGGTAAGCCTTTGAATTCCTACGGAATGAGCAAGAAAATTGTGTATGAAAATGAAGAATTCAATTTATTGCAGGCAGCCTTGGATATCGAAGACGGATTGGAAAAATTGCGTTACAACAACATCGTAATCGCTACCGATGCCGATGTCGACGGTATGCACATTCGATTACTGCTGATTACTTTTTTCCTGCAGTTTTTCCCGGAATTAATCAAAGAAGGACATTTATACATTTTGCAAACGCCACTTTTCAGGGTTCGTAATAAAAAAGAAACCATCTATTGTTATTCTGAAGAAGAGCGAAGAGATGCGATTGAAAAGCTAAAACCAAAACCTGAAATCACCCGATTTAAAGGTTTGGGAGAGATTTCACCGGATGAGTTTAAGAATTTTATTGGAGAAACCATTCGTCTTGACCCAATTATGATGGACAAACACACTTCGATCGAGCAATTATTGTCTTTCTACATGGGTAAAAATACACCTGACAGACAAGAGTTTATTATCAAAAACCTGAAAGTAGAGCTGGATGCCATTGAAGAGGAAGTTTAAGAGTTAAATAAAAGATACTATTGTCAGAGGGTCTTCAAAATAAAGTTATTTTTCAGCAAGTTGCCGAGTTATTGCAAAATGCACGACAACAGGTTTTACGTGCCGTAAATTCAACTATGACAATTACTTATTTTGAAATTGGGAGAATCATTGTTGAAGAAGAACAGAACGGAAAAGACAGAGCGGAGTATGGAAAGCAACTTTTAAAAGGGCTTTCTCAGCAATTGACAGAAGAGTTTGGAAAAGGTTTTTCTTTAGTCAATTTGGAGAATATGAGGAAGTTTTATTTGACTTATTCAATTTCGTCATCAATGGTGACGAATTCTCAAATTAAAATTCCCCAGTCACTGACTGGGGAATTGAAAACAAAGAAAACCCAGTCGCTGACTGAGGAATTCGAACTTGAAAAAACGCAGACACTGGTTTCGCTTTTTAAATTGACTTGGACTCACTATATTTTCTTAATGCGAATTGATGATGAAAAAGAAAGACGTTTTTATGAAATAGAATCTGAAAAGCATAATTGGAGTGTTCGTGAATTAAAACGCCAATATGATACGGCACTTTACACAAGATTAGCTTTAAGCCGTGATAAAGAAGGAATTTTAAAACTTTCAGAACAAGGTCAGATTATTGAAAAACCGAAAGATATTATTAAAGATCCTTATATACTGGAGTTTCTGGGGTTGCCCGAATTAAATCAGTATTCCGAATCGCAATTGGAAGAGGAGATTATCAATAAATTAGAGCACTTCTTATTGGAGTTGGGGCATGGTTTTACTTTTGTTGCCAGACAAAACAGAATTACTTTTGACGATAAACATTTTCGAATCGATTTGGTTTTTTACAATAGAATATTAAAGTGTTTTGTACTGATTGATTTAAAAATTGGAGAGCTAAAACACCAGGATTTAGGTCAGATGCAGATGTATGTGAACTATTACGATCGGGAGATGCGATTGGAAGACGAAAATAAAACAATTGGAATTGTACTTTGTCAGAACAAAAGTGAATCGGTAGTAAAATATACTTTGCCAGAAAACAACGAGCAAATATTTGCCAGTAAATACAAAACAGTACTACCAAGTGTTGAGGTTTTAAAAGAACTGCTCGAAAACAAATAGAATTATAATAAGGATATAATTAGATGAAAGACGAAGAAGACGATAACATCATTCCGGGAGACGACGAGAATAATTCAGAAGAGAACCTGGATAACATTCAGGAAGGCGATGACGATGAAATTATCGACGTAGATGCCAAACATTTTGAAGGGCAGCATTTTTACGAAAATCAGGAAGAGGAAGGTCAGGACACGATTACGAAAGTAACCGGAATGTACAAGGACTGGTTCCTGGATTATGCCTCGTATGTAATTTTAGAACGTGCCGTTCCGGCGATTGAAGATGGTTTTAAACCGGTTCAGCGTCGTATTATGCACTCTTTAAAAGAGCTGGATGACGGTCGTTATAATAAAGTTGCCAATGTTGTTGGTCACACCATGCAGTATCACCCTCACGGAGATGCGAGTATTGGTGATGCGATGGTACAAATTGGGCAAAAAGATCTATTGATTGATTGCCAGGGAAACTGGGGAAATATTTTAACAGGTGACGGAGCAGCAGCTTCCCGTTACATTGAAGCACGTTTGTCAAAATTTGCTTTGGAGGTTTTGTATTCACCAAAAATTACCGATTGGGGTGTTTCGTATGATGGTCGTCGTGCAGAACCGAACAATCTTCCGGTAAAGTTTCCGTTGCTTTTGGCACAAGGAGCAGAGGGGATTGCGGTTGGACTTTCGACTAAAGTTTTACCTCACAACTTCAATGAATTAATTGATGCTTCGATCAAAATCTTAAAAGGAAGAGCTTTTACCTTATATCCTGATTTCATGACACAAGGTATTGCCGATGTGTCAAATTACAATGACGGACTTCGTGGCGGACGTGTGCGTGTGCGTGCTAAAATTGCTCAGTTAGATAAAAATACACTGGTGATCACACAAATTCCGTTTTCGACCAATACTTCGAGTTTAATTGACAGTATTTTAAAAGCCAACGAAAAAGGTAAAATCAAAATCAAGAAAATTGAGGACAATACTGCGGCCGATGTTGAGATTTTAATCCATCTTTTTCCGGGTGTTTCTCCGGATAAAACCATCGATGCCTTGTTTGCTTTTACAGCCTGTGAGACTTCGGTAGCGCCTTTAGGCTGTGTGATTGAAGACAATAAACCCTTGTTTATCGGGGTTTCTGAAATGTTGAAAATATCGACGCACAGAACCGTTGATTTGCTTCGTCAGGAGTTGGAAATTCAATTAGAAGAATTAAAAAACAAATGGCACTTCTCGACTTTAGAAAAAATCTTCATTCGTGAAGAAATGTATATTGATTTCAAACTGTATTCTGACAGAGAATCACTTTATAAATATTTATACGATCGTTTTGAGCCGTTTAAAAAATCATTCGTCAGAGAAATCAATGATGAAGATTTACAACGACTGACTCAGATTCCGATGATTCGTATTACCCGTTTTGACTCTGATAAAGCCGATGATTTTATCGCGAAGTTAGAAGACGAAATGAAGGAGGTAGAGTACAATCTCGAGAACTTAACTGATTTTGCGATTGCGTATTTTACTAAGTTAAAAGAAAAATACGGAAAAGGCCGCGAGCGTCAGACTGAGCTTCGTGTTTTTGATAATGTTGAAGCTACAAAAGTGGTTTTAAGAAATACCAAATTGTACGTAAATCGCGAAGAAGGTTTTGTTGGAACGAGTTTAAAGAAAGATGAATATGTAGCAGATTGTTCGGATATTGATGATGTTATTGTGTTTTTGCGTGATGGTAAAATGATGATTACAAAAGTAGACAGCAAAACATTCATCGGAAAAGACATTATACATGCTGCCGTTTTTGATAAAAACGATAAACGTACCATTTACAATATGATGTACCGTGATGGAAAATCAGGTCCTTCTTATATCAAACGTTTTAATGTTACCGGTGTAACGCGCGACAAACCTTATGATTTGACCAATGGAACCAATGGATCGCAAGTTGTTTATTTTTCGCATAATCCGAATGGAGAGGCTGAAGTTGTTACCATCTTATTGCGTCAGATTGGAACGATCAAGAAATTGAAATTTGATATTGATTTTGCTAAATTGGCGATCAAAGGACGTGCTTCAAAAGGAAATCTGGTGACGAAATACCCGATCAAGAAAATTGAATTAAAAGAGAAAGGAATTTCGACTTTATTGCCAAGAAAAGTTTGGTTTGATGATACGGTGAAACGTTTGAATGTTGATGCCAGAGGAGAATTGCTGGGTGAATTTAAACCAAGCGATAAAATCTTAATTATCAGTCAGAGCGGTAAACTAAAGGTTATTATACCTGAATTATCGACTCATTTTGATGAAGATATGATTGTTCTGGAAAAATGGAAACCTAAGAAACCTATTTCGGCCATTTATTATGATGGAGAAAAAGAACGTTATTTCCTGAAACGTTTCCTTGTTGAAAATGAAGGAAAAGAAGAAAGTTTTATTACAGACCATCCAAATTCGCAATTAGAAATTGTATCTACAGATTACCGTCCGTTAGCCCAGTTGGTATTTACCAAGGTAAAAGGAGTTCAGAAAGAAGATTTACATATTGATGTTGAAGATTTTATTGCGGTAAAAGGCTTTAAAGCTCTAGGGAATCAACTGACGGCTGATAAGCTGAAACAGGTTAATTTGCTAGATCCGCTGCCTTATGAAGAACCGGTTGAAGAAGTTCCCGAAAGGAAACCAGTAGATTCTGAAGATGAATCTGTCGAAACAGAATTAGATGACGACGGCCAGATTGGTCTGGTTTTAGAATAATAAAAAACAAAAAACGCTAAGAATGTCTTAGCGTTTTTTTTATAGCTCCAGGTTCGTGCTGGATTTGTTGATGAAAAGCTCCCAAATGGAAACTCTTGCTAGTTTTATGAATGTTTCTTTCGGATTCGCATATTGATAAATTCAACCGCTAGCGAAAACGAAATGGCAAAGTACAAATATCCTTTAGGGACAGCCCCAATATGCTCGCCGGCGAGTGCTGCATTCGATAAATGCATGCTTTCTGTAATTAGCATAAAACCAATCAGGATTAAAAATGAAAGTCCTAGTATTTGTATGGACGGGTTTTTGTTGACAAAATTACCCACCGGAACCGCGAACAGCATCATGACCAGAACTGAAATAATCACAGCGGTAATCATGATCGTTAAAGCGCCATGAACACCATTTGTCATACCAACAGCCGTTAAAATCGAGTCGACCGAAAAGATCAGGTCGATCAACAAAATCTGCAGAATAACGTTTGAGAATGATTTTTTAGCAACAGCTTTAAGTGCTTTTTCTTCTTCGGCCTGATGATCTACCTTTTCACTGATTTCTTTGGTACTCTTATAAATCAGAAACAAACCACCCAGGAATAAAATGACAGCCTGCCCGGTAAAATCTCCTTCAAACCAGCCCCAATGAATGCTAAAAAGGGTCGCTTTCATAGCAATGAGGTACGAAATTCCCATCAGCAGGGCGATACGTATAAACATTGCTAAAAACAGACCAATTCGGGTAGCTCGCTTTCGGTCTTCCTCCGGCAACTTTCCGGTAACAATCGATATAAAAATAATATTATCGATTCCCAGTACAATTTCCAGAAAAGTCAGTGTCAGTAAGGCGATCCATGCATCAGGATTTAAAAATACTTCCATGCTAAAAGTGTTTTAGAACATTTAATAGATTATTTACTCCACTCTTACCACCGTACCGCGTTGTTTTTGATCAGAGCCTACCATTCCAAATTCAAAAGTATAAGAATCTTTAGAAGTGGTTAGGATTTTCATGCTGATGGCTTTTTCTTCAGCCATGTTTTTGGGATGTTTTTTCTGCAAAATGTATTCGCAATCACTTACCCAGCGTACGGTTGAAGTATCTGTTTTTCCTTCAAAAGTTTCGATTTCGATATTGTCTTTGCGCTCAAAAACCGTTGTTTTTTTAACGCCATTTACTTCAAACTCAAATTTGAATTTTCCGTTTTTAAAATCTTTGCAGTTGTGTTCTGCATTATAACAGGAGAATAAAGTGATTAAGGGTAATAGGAATATAATTTTTTTCATTTTAAGTTTTAATTATTTTATGGGTAATAGTAGAGAGGGGGGCTTCGACTTCGCTCAGCCTGACATCGGCTTTGCTCAGCTTGGCTTTGACTTCGCTCAGCCGGACATTGAGATTGTTAATCAAAATTCTAAGGCCTCTTCAGTTCATCATCTGTAAAGTTCTTGATTTCTTTTTCTTTGGCAAACTTTTCGGCATTGTAATTTCCGGATTTATTTTTAGGAATGGATAAACTGTCCCAGTCACCTTTTTTTAGCTGTTTGGCATAAAAAACAATCTGCCCGATATGATAAGGATAATGTGCCAGTTGCCGATTGATAGCCTCAATTACGGTGTGACCTTCGTTACGGATGTAGATGATGTCGGAAAGCTGTTCGGGTTCTAAACTGTTTAAGGCATTAAAAAAGCAATCCCAGCCTTTGTTCCAGCTCGTCATAACTTCTTCTTTTGATTGCAGATCATTTTCAAACTCCGAATCACGATTGCGCCATTCTTTTTCGCCGTCAGAAGTCAGAAAATCTGTCCAGCGCGAAAGCATGTTACCCGAGACATGTTTGACAATGGTGGCAATGCTGTTGGTATCTTCATTTAGGGTAACAAAAAGCTGCTCAGGTTCTAATTGTGCGATCGCTTTTTCGCCCAGCATTTTATAGTACAAAAACTGTTTTTTAACGCTTTCTAAATAGGAATCAGTTGCTTTCATAATGATACATTTGGTTTAGCGGAAATAGAATTTTATTCTTTGGCACAAATTTCCGAATGACATTAATTCTTTATCGTAAAAATTATTCGGGAATTCGCGACAGCAAACTATACAATTTTAATATCATATTTGTCTAATAACCCGGTAATTCCCTGAGTTGAAAATTGAGCTTTTCGCATTGGATTAAACTCCGGGTCAATTTTATAATTGTAAGCGGTCCTGAAATCGGTACTTGCCAGTTGTGTATCGTTAAAAATAGCCCCTTCAAGATTACAATTGTCAAATAAAGAACTGGTCAGATTGCATCCAATAAAAGTCACTTCCCGTAAAGAGGAATTGATGAATTTAGTTTTAGGCATCTTTTTGTTCGAAAAAGCAGCATAATCTAAAGTGCTGTCTTCAAAATAAACCTGAAATAAAAAATCATCACATTCGTTAAAAGCGATTCCCAGAAGTTTGCAATTTTTGAAGGTAACATTTTTCAGACTGGTACTAAAGAGACTTGTCATTGATAAATTACAATCAATAAACTCACAGTCTAAAAAGGTATTGTAAGCAAAATTGCTGTTCGAGAAGTCACAATTCTTAAAAACACAATCTTCAAACTCCCGATTGTTTATTTTCTTATCAATATAAGCGACTTTTTCGAAGGTTTTCTGAATGTGAATTAGACTTTCCATGAGTGTTTTTTGGATTTTCGTGCATTGTGACGTACCCTAAGGATATAAATGATTTCCTCTGTTATTTGATAGGAGACGGAGTAATTGTAAACAGTATAAACTCTAAAACTACCATCATTATTGGTTTTTTGTATGTCGGGTTTATAAATTTCAGGTTGTGTTTTAAGAATTTCGGTACTGTCAAAAATAGTATTGACTACTTTATCAGCAATTGCAATTGATTTGCTTTCGAAGAAAATGTAAAAATGAATGTCCTCTAACTGATTTAAAGCATTGCTAGACCAAATTATTTTCTTCCCCATTTTTTCGCAATCTCTTTAGCCTGATCTTCTGTATAAAAGTTGCCTTTTTTGATGTTTTCCAGGGCGTCTTCGATATCTAAATTATATGCTCTGTCTGAATCAACTGTAGTGTTGTTTACAGACTGTAAAAGATGTTTTAGCTTTTCGACAAACGAAGGGTCTTTTACTTTATCAATTTCCTGATGAATCCACTTTAGTTCTGCTTGAATATCCATAATAAAGAATTTGAGTAAAGATACAAATTAGTCATTAAACAAACCTTTCATAATGATTTTCAATCCGTAAAAGATCAAAAACATAGCGCTTAAACAAGCTACAATCCCAATCCCCAGAACCAGATAGTGCCAGTTGGTATGCTGGTTCATAAAAGCATTGTAAATTAATGATGGCCCAATAAACAATAAAGGCAATGAACCCGATAAATATTTAATTCCTTTTCCCAGTAATTCTTTATTTGTTGCCATTTTTTTTGTTTCAGGTTTTTGAAAGTTTCAAGTTTCAAGTTTCAGGTTTCAGGTTTCAAGTTTGAAGTTTCAAGTTTGAAGTTTCAAGTTTGAAGTTTCAAGTTTGAAGTTTCAAGTTTCGGGTTCGAAACCTTGCGAAATTTGCAATCAGATAATCATCTCACATTTCACATCTCACATTTCACATCTTACAAAAAACCTCTGACTTTAAAGATTATAATTATCAACAGCATTTCTAACACTGCCGTATTTTTTTAATAATTCACTGGCTTCTTCGTAGGATACAGGAATTTCCCCATAATCATTTTTACACCACGATCTACCAGTTTTACATTGCTCAATTGCATATCGACCATTTTGTTGCCTTTTACTTTTCCAAGCTGAATCATTGCGGCAGTCGAAATCATGTTGAGTACTAATTTTTGAGCTGTTCCGGCTTTCATTCGGGAACTACCTGTGATAAATTCCGGGCCTACAACCACTTCAATTGGAAATTGAGCCGTAAGCGCCAAAGGACTTCCCGCATTGTTGGTGATACAGCCTGTAAGGATATTGTTTTGATTACAGCTTTCTAAACCACCTATCACATAAGGTGTCGTTCCAGAAGCAGCAATACCAATCACAACATCATTTTTATCAATATTATTGGCCTGCAAGTCAATCCAGGCTTGTGTGGCGTTATCTTCGGCATTTTCAACAGCACGACGAATGGCAGTGTCACCACCGGCAATAATTCCGTTTACCAAATCAAAAGGAACGCCAAAGGTTGGGGGACATTCTGAAGCATCCACTACGCCTAAACGCCCTGATGTTCCTGCTCCGATATAAAATAAGCGGCCGCCCAATTTTAATTTGGAAACCACCTGCGTTATTAAAGTTTCAATTTGCGGAATCGCTTTTTCGACTGCATCCGGAACAGTTTTGTCTTCCTGATTGATGTTAACCAAAAGTTCATGAACTGACATTTCTTCTAAATGTTCGTATTTTGAGGCCTGTTCTGTGGTTTTTGTAAAGGTCATTTTTTCATGTTAATTGAACTGGGTCAAAATTAATCTTTTTTATTGCAATCCCGAAATTTAGAACGTAAACTCACAAAGATTTAGAATCGTAGTGGCTGTAATTTTTGATAAAAGGATTGCTTTATTGGACTTCTGTTGCAACAACTAAAATATTATATTTGTTAAATAATTAAAAAATCGGAATGGATATAATTAGCTTTTTAACGAGTATCGCAAAAATATCAGTTTTTGTTTCATTATTACTCGCCTTCTTTTTACTCAATGTAAAAACGAAAAATAAACTGGCAAACCGGTTATTTGCGTTCTATTTAATATTTTTTGCCATAGACAATAGCGGGATTTTTATCGATGATGAGTTTATTAAAGCTCATTTTAATTTAGAATTTTTCAGATGGTCGGTTTGTTCTTTAGTATTGCCTCCGTTCTATCTGTATGTGTTATCGGTTTGTTTTGCCGATTTTCGATTAAAAGCAAAGCATTTATTGCATGCAATTCCATTTGTACTCATCAATATTTTTTACCTGTTCCGACTTTACTTTTTAACAGATGAGGCTAAAATAGCGTTTTACAACCACCGTGATCAGTCGCCTGAAATGTCTTCTTTGTTTTTGGTTCTGGCGCTGCAAATTGTATTTTATAGTATAGGAGTGTTTTTGGTTTTAAAAAAATACAAAGCAATATATCAGGAAAATTATGCGAATCCCAGAAGTTCTGTTTTTAAATGGCTGCTTCAAATAGCGATTATATTCTTTGTTTTGTACTACTTATGTATCGCCAAGAATTTTTTAAGATATGTTGACTTCGATTCGTTATGGATTTGGACCAATGTTATGTTACAGGGTATGGTTTTAGTAATAACCTGTTGGTTTGTATTAAAAGCCCTGAATCATCCGGAACTTTTTCGCGGGATAGATTCCAAATTGCAATTGGCCAAAGATATTCGTCCAAAAGAGAATGAAAGTACTACCGAGGTAAAAGAACATCAAAGCGAGGCAATTGCAGATCAAATTTCGACCTTGAAGCTTTATATGACCGAAAAAGAACCTTTTCTTGATCCGTCGCTTACCATTCAGGAACTTTCCAACCAAATTAATATTCCGGTTCGTGATTTATCGGTTTTGATTAACCATCATATCGACCAGCACTTTTTTGATTTTGTGAATGAATATCGCATTCAGAAGGCAATGAATATCTTGAAAGATCAGTCCAAAAGCCAGCTTACGGTACTGGAAATTTTGTATGAAGTAGGTTTTAATTCAAAATCTTCGTTCAATACCTCTTTTAAAAAATATACTAATTTAACGCCTACAGCTTTTCGGAACGCCTCATAATAAAGGCTTTGCATAAAGTACTACTTTGTGCTGTAAAAAGTCGAACTCATTTCTTCTGAGAAAATGAGTTCGACTTTTTTTTGTCGGTCGAATTCTCAAAATTTCCAGGGCAACTTTGCTTCAAATTAATCGAACAAGTTTAAAACCAGAAATTATGAAAAAAGTTTGCCTCCTTATTATTTTAGCATTGCCAGTGTTTGGTTTAGCACAAACAACTGCAAAATTAAAAGGAAAAATAGCCAGCGAAACAACTGCATTAGAATGGGCAGATGTTTCGGTATTTAATTCAGAAGGAAAAATTATAGAAGGAACAACAAGTAAACAAGACGGCTCTTTTGAGATGAGTTTAAAAGAGGGTTCTTATAAAATAGGAATAAGTCTGTTGGGATTTGTGGACTACGAAAAACAGATTACGATTGAAAAAGATATCGATTTAAAGACCATAGTTTTGAAGGAGAACACCACCCAATTAGGCGAAGTTGTGATCAAAGCCCAAAAAAGCACGATCGAGCAAAAAACGGACCGTCTGGTTTATAATCTTGAAAACAATGTAACAACGGTTGGCGGTGATGCTTTGAGCGCCATCAATACAGCGCCGGGTGTTGTGGTACAAAAAGACGTGATTAATATTTTAGGAAAAGGCGCTTCCCGCGTGATGATCGATGGACGTATCGTTGAATTAACCGGTGAGGAACTAAACAATTACTTAAAATCGATATCGGCAGCAGATATCAAAAACATTGAGATTATCAGTAATCCTCCGGCAAAATACGAAGCCGAGGGAACAGGTGGACTCATTAATATTATACTGAAAAAAGGTGCCCGAAATTCCTGGAAAAATACAATCACTACCTCTTACGATCAAAATAAGTACGGGGCTCTGACCTTGAGAGACAATTTCTTTTACAACAAAAACAAGTTTCGATTCTCGGCCAGCATTAATGGAAAAACAGGACATAAATATGCTGATGAATTTCTGGACATGTATTTTCCTGATGGACTATCTGAAATGATTATTAACACAAAATTCAAGGATCAGAATTTATCCGGAAAACTAGCCCTGGATTATGATTTTTCAGATCGTATTACAGTTGGTTTTCAGTTTTTAAACGATAGAAGTAACCCGGACTTTAATTCGGATATCAGAATCAATAATTACAATACTAAAAATGAACTGGATAATTTTATTCTGAATAATAGTTTTGTAGATAAGCAGTCCGGTAATCAGACCTATCACGGGCATGTGATTGCAAAACTGGATTCGTTGAACAGAAAGCTGTCTTTTGATGTGGATTACTTTAATTACGATTCAAAATTTGACAGAAGTTCTATTGCCAATAATTACAGACCAGACAACACCTTCGTTGGTATCAATCAGTCTGCCAGAAATATTTCGAATCAGGATATTGATAACTGGAGTTTTAAGGCAGATATGGAGCATCCGCTTGAAGCCTTTAACTTGTCGTATGGAGCAAAAATGAGTTTTACAAACAGCAAAAGTTATATACTTTATTACGATACAATTACGGGAGTACCGGTACTGGATCCTAACCAGTCCAACCGATTTACATATACCGAGAACAATCAGGCGGTTTACATTAACGGAGATAAAAAAATCAACGAAAATTGGAATTTTCAACTGGGTTTACGACTTGAAAATACCAAAACAAATGGTTTTTCGGAGACTTTAAACGAGGAGACCAAGAATAATTATCTGAGATTGTTTCCAACGGTCTATGTTTCGTACAAGAAAAATGAAAACAACAATTTCAGCTTGAATTATGGAAAAAGAATCAGCAGACCTCAGTTTGATCTGATGAATCCATTTCGCAACTACATTAACAGTAACAGTTATTCAGAGGGGAATCCGTTTTTAAGACCTTCTTTCAGTGATAATTTCGAATTTACCCATTCGTACAAAGGAGTTCTGAGAACCAGTGTATTCTTAAATGTTATTAATGATGGTTATGGGGTAATTTTTACTTCAATTCCGGAAACCAGTACACAGATTGTAACGAGAGAAAATTACTTCAGAGATCTTAAATATGGAGTAGGAGAGAGCTATTCTGCCAGTTTTGCAGCGTGGTGGCAGAGTGAAAACACCCTGTATTTCTTAGGATCAAAAACAAAGTTTATAAAAGATATTCATGCCACTCCATCGAACAGTTTAGAAGTTAATTTTTCAACCAATAACACGTTCTCATTAGGAAAATCTTCCAAGCTACAGATTGATTTTAACTACAATACACCTTCTAAAAGCGGTTTGTACAAAACAGGCTATATGTCGAGTTTTGATATTGGTTTTAAGCAGGAACTGTTGGGGAAATCGATGCAAATCGCCTTTTTGGCCAATGATATTTTTAATACCTCTTATTTAAAAGATCTGGTTTCGGTTGTAAATGGTGTAAAGCAGGTGTACAGTCAGAATTTCTCCAACAGATTTTTGCGTTTGTCTGTTATTTATAATTTCGGGAATAAAAAGATAAACGTAAAACAACGTGACTTCGGAAATCAGGAAGAGAAAAACAGAACCGGGAATTAAAAATAAGCTGTAAAGTGATTGCTGATTTTTGATTAACGATTGTAGATTTCGGATTTATGAAATCTGGAAAAATAGATAATAAAGTAACACCAAATTAGAAATCTACAATCGTTAATCTGCAATCTAAAATATTTTAACTTAATGACGTTGGTGTCGAACCTACGGCTCTTTTTATTATGATGTTTGTTTTTTACGACGGATTAAAATCCATCGCTACAATATGGGTCGAACCGATGGTTCTTTTTATTATGATGTCTTTTTCTACGACGGATTTTAATCCGTCGTTACAATATCATTCGAACCTATGGCTCTTTTGCAACGTTAACGCTTTGTTTTATGAAAATCGATTATGTGTAGAACCTATTTTTTATGGTTCTGTTTAGCTTATGTGTATGGATTATGTTCTGTTAACAACAAAAACAATTAAGTTCCGAAGGAACGACAATTTTTGTAGCAACGGATTTTAATCCGTTGAAAATAAGATGTGTTCAAAATAAGTTCCAGCGGAACGACACATTTCGCAACAATTTTAATCCATGACAATGATTTTTGCTTCTTTTTGAGATTAAATTAACCTGAATCATTTCAATATTATTCGAGCCTATGGCTCTTTTGGAACGTTAACGCTTTATTTTATGGAAATCGAATTGTGCAGAACCTATTATGTTTTTATGGTTCTATTTAGCTTATATGAATGGATTATGTTCTGTTAACAACAAAAACAATCAAACAATCAAGTTCCGAAGGAACGATAAATTTGTAGCAACGGATTTTAATCCGTTGAAAATAAGATGTGTTCAAAACAAGTTCCGGCGGAACGACACATTTCGCAGCAATTTTAAGCCATGACAATGATTTTCATTTCTTTTTGAGATTACAGTATAAAGGCCAAAAGAACTCCAAGAACAATCATAGAGACTTTGGCAACATTGAATTTATGTCCTTCGCTGCTTTCGAAAATAATGGTTGAGGAGATGTGAAATAAAATTCCAATTACGATAGCAGTAATCTCTGTGTAATATTTGTTTAAAATAGGCAAATATTCAGAAGCAACCGTACCTAGCGGTGTCATCACTGCAAACGTAAGCATAAAAGCAAAAATGGCTTTTTTATTTAGGTCAGCATTGATAAAAAAAGTAGTCAAAATTACGGCGATTGGCAAATGATGAATAGCAATTCCAAGTGCCAAACCGTGATGGTGACTTACCGGAAAACCTTCCAGAAAAGCATGAATACACAAACTGGCAAACAGCAGCCAAGGGATCTGTGACATTTTAGCATGTCCGTGTACGTGACCGTGTTCGGCTCCTTTAGAGAAAAATTCAAGTATGATCTGGAATAAAATTCCAACCATAATGAAAATCCCAATATTGGCATTGTGTGTTTCGTAAACTTCCGGAAGCAAATGCATTACGGTTAGTGACAATAAAAATGAACCGCTAAAAGCAAGCAATAGTTTTAGATTGGTTTTGCTTTTTGGTTTTAAAAACAAAGCCACCAGATAACCTAAAAGTACAGAAAATAAGGGTAATAGATAATTCATTTTTTATTGTTTAATCGTTGATTTGTTTAATCGGTTAATTGTTTTTTTTGTTCAGCGATCAAACGGTTAAACAATTAAACGATTGCCCAATTTTATTTAAAAATCATGATTAATCGTTCGCTTTCGGTTTTGTGGAATTTTTTTAGTCTGTAATCTCCAAAAATATCCAACAGGAAGATACCGGCTTCGGCCATTAGATCCTCAAAATCTTTTAAAGTTAAGGCTTTTACTTTTTCGGTGAAATGGTACTTTCTTCCCTGATCCTCAAAATCGATTTCTTTAAAAATATGTCCGTCTTCAACATATCGTTTGATTTTAAAATCAATTCCGTCCACATTTTTTACTTCTTCGGGTACCAATGTTTCGATAACCTGAGTAACATTCATGAAATCGATTACCGCAAAACCATATTCAGATAAACTTTCTTTAATGGCTTTAAGCGTTGTCAGATTGTCGTCGTCACTTTCGAAATATCCAAAACTGGTGAACAAGTTAAAAATAGCATCAAATTTTTCGTCAAAAGGCTCACGCATATCGTGTACCTTAAAATGCAGGGTATCGTTGCTGTTTTTAGTGGCTTCGGCGATACTGTTTTCAGATAAATCGGCTCCTAAAACGTTAAATCCTAACTGATTTAAGTAGATGGAGTGACGGCCTTTTCCGCAGGCTAAATCCAGTACTTTTGCTTTTTCAGGAAGATTCAGATAATGGGTCAGATTGTCCATGAAAATCTGAGCTTCGCGATAATTTCGGTCTTTATAAAGGATATGATAATATGGAGTGTCAAACCATGAAGTAAACCAATTTTCGGTATTACGTTCCTGATTTGGTGAGGATGAGTTTGCTGCTTCAGACATTTATTCTATTTCAATTAATTCAAAGTCCCGCAAATTTAGTGTATTTTTGCCGAAAAATAACTATTTCGCAACGATACCTCACGAATCATTGCAGAGATGCAGCAGGTGTACAGAGATGCAGATGCAGAGATGAACAACAGTGCATTTGAAATAATTCAAAAATAAAGATGGAAGAAAATTTTAGAATGATAGCCAAATGTTTTTTTGGTTTTGAAGAAATATTAGAGAATGAATTGCGTGCTCTTGGTGCTCAGGATGTCGAAAAAGGAGTACGAATGGTAAGTTTTAAAGGAGATAAGGGTTTTATGTACAAAGCCAATTTATCGCTTCGTACAGCGCTTAAAGTTTTAAAACCTATTTATTCGTTCAGAGCCAATAACGAACAGGCTTTGTACAAAGGAATCTCAGGTGTAAACTGGTCAAAACTGTTAAATGCCAATCAGACTTTTGTGATCGATGCAACAGTACATTCAACTTATTTTAACCACTCTGAATTTGTTTCTCAAAAATGTAAAGATGCTATTGTAGATCAGTTTAGAGAAAGAACCGGACAGCGTCCGAGTATCGATAAAGCTTTTCCTGATTTAAGAATCAATGTGCATATCGATAAAGATCAGGTTTCGGTAGCACTGGATACTTCCGGAAATTCACTGCATCAACGTGGTTACAGAACTGCGACGAATATTGCGCCAATCAACGAAGTTTTGGCGGCAGGAGTATTATTATTGTCAGGATGGGAAGGGCAAAGTCACTTTTTAGACCCAATGTGTGGTTCGGGGACCTTTTTGGCCGAAGCTGCTATGATCGCTTGTAATATTCCGGCGAATATTAACCGTAAAGAATTTGCATTCGAAAAATGGAAAGACTGGGATAATGATCTTTTCGATCAGATTGTAAACAGTCTGATGAAAAAAACAAAAGAATTTCATTATACCATAAAAGGTTTTGACAAAGCACCAAGTGCTGTAAGCAAAGCCAAAGACAATATCAGAAATGCCAATTTGGAGGATTATGTTACCATAAGTGAAGACAACTTTTTTGATACAGAAAAAGCTGTGGAAGGAAAGCTACACATGGTTTTCAACCCACCTTATGACGAGCGTTTAGATATTCATATGGAGGAATTCTATAAAAGCATAGGAGATACTCTAAAGAAAAGCTATCCAGGAACAAATGCCTGGTTTATTACAGCAAATCTGGAAGCCCTGAAATTTGTAGGCCTAAAACCATCCCGAAAAATTAAACTTTTCAACGGAAGCCTTGAAGCACGTTTGGTAAAATACGAAATGTACGAGGGAAGTAAGAGAACGAAATTTCAAGTTAACGAATAGTTGCAAAGAGGCAAAGGTTCAGAGGTACAAAGAAAATACACTTTGTCGCTTTGAACCTTTGTACCTTTGAACCTTTAAAAAGAGAAAAATGACAAAACTACAAGTAAGAGCTTTTTTATACCAATTAGGGTGTTTCGCAATTCTATTTATTTTAGGAAGATTTTTGGTAGCTTCTTATACCGGATTAACCGGATTTTGGATTCCGATGACCGCTTTTATTGTGGCGACTTTGATTTCGCCTAAATTTCAGTCGGTGAAAACCAAAGACGGAGAAAAGCTTTTCATGAAATGGATTTTTATAAAAGGAATTAGAGAAATTGGATAATTAATTGATTTTTATATGAGGGTAATTGGACTTATAGGCGGAATTAGCTGGGTTTCTACAGCAGATTATTACAAACTTATAAACGAGGGAATTAATGATAAGCTGGGAGGGCTTAATTTCTCAGAGTGTCTGATTTATTCTTTCAATTATGCTGATATTAAAAAAAATAACGATGCCAACGACTGGGATTCGACTTTTAAGATGCTTTTAAAAGGATGTCAGTTTCTTCAGCAGGGTGGAGCCGAAGCTATTGTTTTGTGCGCTAATACCATGCATTTAATTGCTGATCGGTTAGAAGAAGCTATCGACATACCAATCATTCATATTGCAACGGCAACCGCAGTAGAAATTCAGAAGAAGGAAGTTAAAAAAGTAGGTTTATTGGGAACTAAGTTCACCATGGAACTCGATTTTTTTAAAGATAAATTAGCTGCAAACGGAATTGAAACGATTATTCCGAAAAATGATGCCGACCGGGATTTCATGCACACCACAATTTTTGAAGAGTTGGGGAGAGGTTTGGTAACCGAGGCAACTAAAAAACGTTATCTGGAAATTGCCAATCAATTGATCGAAGAGGGTGCGGAGGGAATTATTTTAGGTTGTACCGAAATTCCTTTAGTGATAAAACCCGAAGATGTTACTGTCCCCGTTTTTGATACCACATTAATTCACTCGGTGGCTGCAGTTGAATTTCAATTGTCCTAAATAAAAAAAAATCCAAATTCTAATATAACTATTGGAATTTGGATTTTTTAATAAGTAAGGTTTGTTATTTTCTAATCGTTTCCTTTTTTATTAATTCAGGAATGATTGTCTTTTTCTTATAAAGCGGAATGAAGTAAGAAACGGTATAGTTAAAACCAATTCCGAAACTACCGTCATACGTTCTGTTAAAACCCGGGATATATAGATTATCAAATCCGGAAGGTTTTTGGTTGGCAACTAAAAGTTTCAGTTGAACCCCAAAACCAACAAACACATTGTTAAAAACTTTTGCTTTTATTCCCAATGCAACTTCAGCCCAACCTGCTGTAAGACCATTGTATTTTTCACCGGAAGCAATTGCCGGCTGTTCTCCCCAATACGGATTTGGATTGTAAATCTTATACGTATTCAGTTGCTGACTAAAAGTACTGAAACCGCCTCGCAAACCTATTGTAATTAAATTTTCCATGTCCAGCCAGTTTTGATACAAATTGTAGTCAAAACCTCCTTTAATATAAGTTCCGGTCGTGGTTGAATTTAATCGGTCGTCATCTGTGGTTTTATCTTCAAAACCAAGCTCGGCAGCCAGATAGTATTTTTTTGTCAGACGAAAATCACCTGTAACCTCAATACCTTTGTAGTTTTTATCGTACAGTCCGCGGGTTAATTTGTACAAATCAACTCCTACGCGAAGTCCGTAGCGATCTGTTTTGATACTGTCTCGTTTGGTTTCCTGAATAGCAGGTTTGGCCGCTTGTGACTTCGGTTTTTCTTTTGTTACTGTTGTGGTTGATGTTTCCTGAGACTGACCCAAAAACATTGAAAACAATAAGCAAATACTAAAAATAGATCTCAATGTGTGTTTCATTTTCAAGTTCAACATTAAATTGCTTTACAAAAATCTGTTTGATCCATGCTCCGTCACCTGTCGGATCTGTTTTTACGAAAGGGTTTATTTCGGGAAGAGTAAAAGTGGTCTTAAAACCACAGGCTCTTGATACGTAAACATTTTGATGTGTGTAATTAAAAGTGATAACATCGGTGTTTTTAGCCGCCAGATTGGTGGTTAAAGAGTTATAAACGAATCGATATGTTGTAGTATTCTGATCTGTTCTCAAAGGTATTGAAACAGTGTTTGAATTGGTTACATATCTTGTAAGATCTTTTTCGTCTGTTATGCTTTTATTAAAAACAATTCCTTTGTTATCTCCCTCTGCTCCTCCAATAACCATCAGATCTTTTACATTTTGTTTTTGAGTGGGTTCACTGTCTTTGTAAAATGTAATCACTAATCTTGGAGTAGTGGGAGTGTTGGCATCGCAAATGTCATCTTTCTCACAACTGGACAGACCAAAAGTAAAGATTAATAAAAGAGAGATTATTTTTTTCATTTAAGTTTTATTATCGAAGTTCTAAAAGTACAACATTTTCGACATGATGCGTTTGCGGAAACATATCAACAGGTCTAACACGGGTTACCTTGTATTTCTCGTCCATTAATGCCAAATCACGTGCCTGAGTTGCCGAATTACAACTTACATAAACTACTTTTTTAGGCGCAATTTTCAAAATTTGATCAATAACGGCAGCGTGCATACCATCTCTTGGCGGATCTGTGATAATCACATCCGGTTTTCCGTGCTGAGCAATGAAAGCTTCGTTAAAAACGACTTTCATGTCACCTACAAAAAACTCACAATTGGTAATATTATTGCGTTCTGCATTGGCTTTAGCATCTAAAATCGCTTCAGGAACACTTTCAACACCAATTACTTTTTTTGCTTTTTTAGAAACAAACTGTGCAATTGTTCCGGTTCCGGTGTACAAATCATAAACCGTTTCGTTGCCGGTAAGTCCTGCAAAATCACGGGTTATTTTGTACAATTCATAAGCCTGATCCGAATTGGTCTGGTAGAAAGATTTAGCGTTGATGCTGAATTTTAAACCTTCCATTTCTTCCAGGATATAATCTCTTCCTTTGTACAGTTTAATATCCTGATCGTAAATAGTATCATTTTGCTTAGCATTTACCACATATTGCAAGGAAGTAATCTGTGGAAACTTTTCGTAAAGATGATCTAAAATCAATTCACGGTTTTTAGGGTCATTTTCAAAAAACTGAATCAGGACCATGATTTCACCGGTAGAAGCCGTACGAATCATTACTGTTCTTAATAAACCGGAATGTTCTCTCGGATTAAAGAAAGCCAGATTGTGGTCGTTTGCAAAAGCTCTGATTTCATTTCGGATAGCATTTGACGGATCTTCCTGTAAATGACATTTTTGAATGTCCAGAATTTTGTCCCACATTTTCGGAATATGAAAACCTAAGGCATTTCGGTTGCCTAAGTCTTCTGTACTTTCGATTTCCTTTTCGGTCAACCAACGGCTGTTAGAAAATGAAAACTCCATCTTGTTTCTGTAAAAAAACTGTTTTTCAGAACCTAAGATGTTTTCGAATTCAGGAAGTTCGACTTTCCCGATACGCTGCAAATGATTTTTTACTTCGTTTTGTTTGTAATACAACTGTTGGCTGTATTTCATATTTTGCCATTTACATCCTCCACAAACGCCAAAATGATCGCAGATTGGTTCAATACGATGTTCTGATAATTCGTGAAATTTTACGGCTTTGCCTTCATAATAGGCTTTTCTTTTCTTAAAGGTTTGTACGTCTACTACATCGCCAGGAACGACATTCGGAATAAAGATTACTTTTCCGTCAGGAGCCTTTGCTACTGATACTCCTTTTGCTCCTGCATCAAGAACCTGAATTTGATGAAAGACAACTTTGTCTGTATTTTTTCTTCCCATAGCGCAAAAATAAGGGTTTGTAAACTTTTATAAATTTAATTTTTAAAATATTTTATCAAATTCCCTAATTTAGTGGTTTAATCGAGTTTAAAAGTTAACTTTGTTTATAACAAACCCCCTGAATGCTGCGTTTTTAACCTATTACTATTGTTGTCTTTTATGAAGTTGTATCATAGTCTGTCTCAAATTGGCTTTTTGAAGAAAAGTTATGCGTTTAAATTTTTGTTTGTTGCTTTTATCGGTATTCACATTCCACTGATTGGAATCTTATTTTATGTGCTGTATTACAATCACAGCATTTCGGCTACCTCTATTTTAATTTTCTCTCTCGTCATGACTTTATTGGCGACATTGATCACATTATTAGTTCTAAATCACTTAATTAAACCTATTTCGATAGCTTCGAAAGCTCTGGACGATTACCGAAACAATAGAAGATTATCTATTTTACCTACAGAATATAGTGATGAGGCAGGTTTGTTGCTGTGTAACATTCAGGAATCTATTTATGAATCAGAAAGTTTTATCAATGAAAAACAGGATCTGATCTATATGCTTTCGCATGATTTGAAGAATTTTGCAGGAAATCCGCAAGGGTTGGCGAGGCTGATTATAAGCGAAAATCCATCAGAATCCGTTCGTCAGTTGGCAGAATTGATTTGCGAATCCACTAATCTGCAATTCCGATACATTGAAAACTTCATTAAACTATTGCAGGAACAGGATAGAGTGGTCAAAGGGAATTTAGAGATGAGAATGATTTCATTTCCTAATATTTTGCCTTTTATCAACGAACAGGTCGAACAGCGTTTGATCGATAAGAACATTAAATTGAGTCTGAACTTAGAACTGGTTGAAGCAAAACTACGAATTGACGAAGGTTTACTCGTTCAGGTTCTGGTGAATTTGATTAGCAATGCGGTTAAATTCTCTTATTTTGACAGTGAAGTTAAAGTTCGAATGTACACGGAAGATGGTCGATTTATTGTAACCGTTACCGACAACGGAATTGGCTTTGATAAAACTCAGATTGACGAGCTCTTTAAAAAATTCACAAAAATGAGCCGATTGGGTACTGCTAACGAATCCTCTACAGGAATTGGTTTGTATTTGTGCAAAAAAATAATCGAGAAGAACAAAGGGAAGCTTACAGCATCCAGCGAAGGTAAAAACAAAGGCGCTGAATTTAAAATTGAGTTTGATTTGTAGTCCATAGATATCTCCATTTTCCTGAATATATAAAAAGTATAAAACTGCTAAGACTAATATTGTAAGATATTTTTAGTGACTTTAGGAAATGATTTATCGTATTTATATCAAATTAGGAATTGGCGAAGTATAGTCAAAAGTACTAAAAGACATCAGAAATAGTCATCTTGGACGCATCGTAACCATATCCAGCATTATCATATTACCTCCCCCTCATCAATAAGTGCTAATATTCTTTTTAGGGAACATGTTCAAATTGTTCTACAGTATCTCCACATAATTAAGCTTGTATTAAATGTGGGAAAATGGTAGTGATGTATTAGAAATGGATACTAAAAATATTATAGAAAATTGAGGGATTAACAATTTACATCAGTAAGGAAAACAAAGGTAATTTAGATCTTAAACAAAAAATAGAAAAATTAGAAAAAGAAAACAACACATTTAAATTATTATCTAAAAAGCTCCCTAAGCTTGAGAATTAAATCAAATATTATATCATGAAAAAAACTATACTCAGTACTTTAATTTTAATATCTTCTATATTTTCAATGAAAGCTCAGATATATGGAACAATAAAAGGAAACTCTACTAATGATAACGTAGGTATTGGAACTAAAACTCCTATTGAAAAGCTTGATATTAATGGTGGAACTGGAGATGGGGCTTCATTTGATGCAAGAATGGCATTAACAAAAGTTTCAAGTACGGGAAATGTTTTGAGCGCAAAATTAGTTTTAAACGATGCGGATACTAATTTTGGTAATCTAAGTTTTAAAGTAAAAACAACTCCTAGTGAATGGGAACTCGAAGAGTTCTATACCAATGCTCTGACTATAAAAGGATTTAATGCCTTTGTAGGTATTGGTACCAATAATCCTATCGAAAAACTTAACATTAATGGTGGAACTGGGGATGGTGCTTCATTTGATGCAAAAATGGCATTAACAAAAGTTTCAAGTTCAGGAAATACTCTAGCTGCAAAAATAGTTTTAAGTGATGCAGATACTAATTTTGGTAATTTATCATTTAGAGTAAAAACAACTGCTAGTAAGTGGGAACTTGAAGATTTCTATACAGATGCTCTAACAATAAAAGGATCAAATGCAAATGTAGGAATCGGTACAACAAAACCAGATGAGAAACTTACTGTTAACGGAAAAATTCATGCTCAGGAAATTAGGATAGACCTTTCTGGTCCGATGACTAAGGTTCCTGACTATGTCTTTACTAATGATTACAAGTTAAAATCACTACAAGAAGTAGAAGAATTCATAAAACAAAATAGTCACTTACCAGAAATACCTTCTGCAAAAGAAATTGAGAAAAATGGTCTTATGCTTGCTGAAATGAACATGAGTTTATTGAAAAAAATTGAGGAACTTACACTTTACTCTATTGCTCAGGAAAAGAAAATAAATTCGCAAGCACAAGAAATTGAAATCTTAAAAGATTTTGCTCTTCGCATAGTGAAAATGGAAAATGAATTAGCTAATATAAAAAAAATAAAACAATAGAATTTCAAAATCTAAATTAGGTGTATTCAGAAGTAAGCTAACATTTGAGTAAAACAATAAAAAATGACCGATTTTGATTTTCAAAATCGGTCATTTTTGTATTTCATGTTTTTTATGGATATTCTTAAGTTGAAAAATGATTTTTTGTTCTCAAAAAGACACCGATATTCTGTCGGATTTTGCTACGTCGCTATTTTTAAAAATACTTTTTCCTGTTTCAAGTTCATTTGCGGTATACCGCTCCACCGGAGCTCTTTTGTTAGGGGATAACTGGACTATATTTATTTCGCCCCTTCGGAGCTTACAAAAACTTTTGTTTAATAATAAATAAATCGGTGTCAATTCGCGTTTTCGCTTTAGCGAATCCGTTTCATCCGCGTACCATATTCGCAAAGTTCTTGTATCAAAATTTATAGTTTATGGTTCTGAATCAATCTTACTTTTGGATAAAAATATTTCTAACTCAGAACCATAAAGTTTTTTTAGTCAAATAAATCAGAAGATAAATAACGGTCACCGCGATCGCAAATTACCGCAACGACAACCCCTGACTCCAGTTGCTCAGCAATTTTTAGAGCTACAGCTACAGATCCTCCGCTGCTCATTCCGGCAAAAACGCCTTCTTCAAGAGCAAGTCTTTTAGTCATTTCTCTGGCTTCTTTTTCGCTGACATCAATAACGGTATCTACTTTTGAGGCATCGAAAATTTTTGGTAAATATTCCTGAGGCCATTTTCTAATTCCCGGGATCTGCGAACCATCGCTAGGCTGGGCTCCTATGATCTGAATGTTTTTGTTTTTTTCTTTTAAATAAGTCGATGTTCCTATGATAGTTCCTGTGGTTCCCATAGCTGAAACAAAATGGGTTACCGTTCCGTCGGTATCTCTCCAGATTTCAGGACCTGTTGTTTTGTAATGTGCTTTCCAGTTGTCGTCATTTGCAAACTGATTTAACATCAAATAACCGCCTTCAGCAACTTTTTTGTCGGCATAGTCCCTTGAACCGATAATTCCTTCGCTAGCGGGCGTTAAAATAACTGTAGCGCCATAAGCACGCATGGTTTGAGTTCGTTCTTTTGTAGAATCTTCCGGCAGCACCAATTCAATTTCAATTTGAAACAATTGTGCAATCATGGCCAAAGCGATTCCGGTATTTCCGCTGGTAGCTTCAATCAGCTTGTCGCCTTTTTTAATATCGCCTCTTTCGATAGCGGATGCAATCATGTTGTATGCCGCTCTGTCTTTTACACTTCCTCCGGGATTGTTCCCTTCGAGTTTCAGTAAAAGTTTTACGTTTTTATTTTTAACCAAATTGACAGTTTCCATCAAAGGAGTGTTTCCAATTAGGTTAAGCAATTTCTGTGGACCCATTTTTATCTTTTTTCTTTTATTTTGACTTCAGTAGTAGTGGTGTTTAAAACGATCGAATCTTCTGGAATCGATTTGGTAATCCATGCATTTCCGCCTACAACGCTGTTTTTTCCAATGGTAGTTTCACCTCCCAAAATAGTAGCGTTGGCATAAATGCACACATTTGCTTCTACAGTCGGGTGTCTTTTAGCATTTTTCATTTCTTTGCTTACACTCAGGGCTCCCAAAGTAACACCCTGGTAGATTTTGACATGTTTTTTAATTACGGTAGTCTCGCCAATCACAATTCCGGTCGCGTGATCAATAAAAAATGGAGAGGCAATATCGGCTCCGGCATGAATGTCGGTTCCGGTAATACGATGGGCATACTCGCTCATTAAACGCGAAAAAAGCAATAAATCCAAAAGATACAATTCATGACTTAATCGGTAAATGGCAATCGCGTAAAAGCCGGGATAGCCCAGATAAACTTCGTCGATGCTATTAGATGCAGGGTCGTTTTCAAGGATGTATTCGGCATCATGATTTAGTTTTTCTAAAACCCCAGGCAGTTTCTCCAGAAAACGCTCCCAAATGGATTCACACAGATTTTCCGATTTTTTGCACGCCAGAACAGCGATTTCCTTAAAACGAATTTCCAGTTCTTCGATGCTTTCGTCTAAAGCTGCATTGGAATCAAAAAGGGTGTAAAAAAGCTTTTCGGTAAAATCTTCTGTTTTGGTTTTGATGCCGTAATTGATGTTAGAATGACTTTTTAAAGCTTTTATGTTTTGTATGATAGTGTCTTTTGTCACAATTGTAAAATTGAATGGATAATAAGAAACGCTAAAAGTAAGGTGTTTTTTGTAAATAAAGGCACGAATTATATAAAGAAATTTTCTTTTGAGAACTGTATTTGTGATAAATAAAAGAAATGCAAATGCTGGTGTTTTATGCAATTCTTAAGGAGTTAAATGCGTAAATTAGCAAGTAAAATTTATAAAAATGAAAAACAATTCGACTTTTAAAAGCGCTATCTCTGATATTTCCTTTCCTGAAACCGATAAAATTTACGGAAAATCGATACATGATCCCATATTAGGATTGATCATTAAAGACCATCCTTCTTTTAGTGATGAGGATTGTATTGCTGTAAAAGAATTGAATGAATACCGTCAGCGATACATTTCGAACTATTTATCAACCGAAATAGGAGCGCTTTCCGATCTTGAAAGAAGTGTTATTTCCTCGCTAAAAGAAGACAAGTCGATTGTGAGTACTGTGGAAGATGAAGTGGAAACCCGAAATTTTGGGCAGAGAGTGGCGGATCAGGTGGCAGATTTTGGCGGAAGCTGGACGTTTATCATTTCGTTTCTGCTTTTCATTATAGTCTGGATTAGTGCGAATGTTTATATTTTGGTCAACAAAGGTTTTGATCCGTACCCGTTTATTTTGCTGAATTTGATCTTATCGTGTATTGCGGCATTGCAGGCTCCGGTCATTATGATGAGTCAGAATCGTCAGGAAGAGAAGGATCGAAATCGTGCCAAAAAAGATTATATGATCAATCTGAAATCGGAATTGGAGATTAGAATGATTCACGATAAAATTGACCATTTGATTATGCATCAACAACAGGAATTGATCGAAATTCAAAAAGTTCAAATCGAAATGATGAATGATATTTTGAATCAGATTAAAAAATAATTCTTACAAAATTAAGAAGAAGAGAGCTGATTCGAGATTGTAAAAGAATGAATTTTTTGGTTTAAGCGTATGGACTGTTTTGGGCAATTGAATTTATTCTTTTGCTAAAACAAGAACTTCGGTTTTTGAAAATTAAGATGCGGTAGGGTGAATGAAATGCGCTTTGGGTACTACTGAAAATTAGTGTAAAAAAGTAGGAAGAAAGCAGGTTTTAAATCTACTGGATTGTACTTGTAAAAAGAGACGGTTTTGAAGTGCTGAAAGTGTATTTGTTTTGCTGAAGTTAACGGCTTGTTTTTTTTAGAAAGAAGGAAAGTAGTTTTGGGAGGAGGGAGTTGCTATTTTAAAGTTTCATACTTTTGGACTTTCAATACTTATAAAAAATGAAAGCGTTTAAAATTTTAATAATGATTCTTGCTATTTCGGTAGCGTTATACGAGCAGGTATCAGCAGAAAAAAACATCTACATCATGGTTATTGCGATAGCGGTTTTCATGTATGGAATGATGCAGTTGAGTGCAAAAACACCAAGTAAAAATCAAGATAAAGAAGAGCAGGATGTTGACTAAAGGAGATAAGGTTTCGGTTTTAGACGAAGCCATAAATGGAACAGTAGTTTCAGTGAAAAACAATGAGGTTTTGATTGAAACTGAGGATGGATTTACGATGACATTTTTTGTCAACGAATTACTTAAAGTGCAAGATTCCAGTAATTTAATGAATTCTATTAAAAGAATTGATTTAGATGAGATTTCAAAGGAGAAAACCGAACCAAAACCAAGAAGTTTTGTCAAAGAAAAGAAGGATAAGCGCGAAATTTCAGCTCCTGAATTTGATTTGCATATCGAAAAACTGGTACCAAACAAACGCGGAATGTCTAACTACGATATTCTCACCTTACAGACAGAAACGGCAAAAAGACATATTGAATTTGCGATCAGAAATCGCATTCCGAAAATCGTTTTTATTCATGGTGTCGGCGAGGGAATTTTAAAAGCCGAACTTGACTTTTTGTTGGGCCGTTACGACGGAATCGATTTTCAGGATGCCAATTATCAAAAATATGGCTTAGGGGCTACTGAAGTTTATTTTAGACAAAATCAAAAATAAGGCCTTGTTTCGATAGTAAAATATTGAGGATAAAGCATAAAAAAACGTCCGTTTTTCTTTCTGAATTTGTAGTAAAATCAGACTTGAAAACGGACGTTTTTTTGTAGGAAATAAAGCGTCGGCAAAAAACCGCGTTTTAACTTTTTTATGGGGCAGCTACAACCTCAAGGGTTCCGTAGTTATAAGTGCTTGGTAGTTTAAAGCTGCTGTTGCCTTTTGTGAATCTCACGCCTTTAAGAACAATAGTATGGAAGTAAGTAGTTCCAACAAGTGATGTGCTTACTTCAATAATTCCACTTACATTTTGTTCGCCATTATCTGCGATCCAAACTTCGTTTACCGAAGGAGTACTTGGTAGTGGTGA
Source organism: Flavobacterium sp. N502536 (assembly GCF_025947345.1). Taxonomy (NCBI): domain Bacteria; kingdom Pseudomonadati; phylum Bacteroidota; class Flavobacteriia; order Flavobacteriales; family Flavobacteriaceae; genus Flavobacterium; species Flavobacterium sp. N502536. The sequence goes on from NZ_CP110011.1 coordinate 3,598,205, forward strand.
AGAGCAAAAATAATTCTGATCCAACGAACCGTTGTTATAAGTACGCACAAAAACCCTGTTTGTAGTGGCATTGATTAAGCCTCTTTTAGGCTGATTTGTGGGAGTAACTACCTTTTCAAGTAAAGCGGTATCGATATTGTCAATGGTTAAAGCAGTTGAGGCGCTAAAGTTAAACAGCTGCTTTGTAGTAGGACATTGTCTGACAACACCTAAGAAAGTTGTAGTAGGAGAAGCGTAAGTGGTTTTGAACACTCCGAAAGAGTATTCGGCCTCTACCTGTGGTCCTGAAGGTTTTAGGAAAGTAATGTTCTGGAAAACTAGACTGTGGTTGTAGCCTGTAATTTTAGAACTTCCATCAGGATTGTCTGCTACTTCTGCAGTACTGATATCTATGATTTTTCCGGCTGTAGCCTGCCATTCCTCCGTTACGCTTGGTGTTGTTGGAGGGATCGCACCACAGATATTTGCAGTACCAACCAAACCATTATAGGCTCTGTATACTACACGGGTTGTGGTGTTGTTGATGTCGAAAGATAAGGGTTTGCCTGGTGCTGTTGCATCGTTTACAAGAGTGTTTTCAGGAAACTGAATCATTAAAGATTCTTGTTTTTTAAGTTTGTATATAAGATTATTTGTTGTGGTATTACAGGTCTGAGCTGTAATAGTTGGGTCACTAAAATCAATTGTATCTACTGTTAGATCTCCATCATCGCAGCCGTTTAATAAAAGCGCAAAGAAGAGAAGGCTTGCATATTTTTTCATCGTAATTTTATTTGAGGTCAAAAATAGTGAAAAATTTGGCAAATGATATTCAACATTTGACAATTGATATTTCATAACTTTGCAGCAATGAAAAAAGTATACCTCGATAACGCCTCTACAACCGCCATGCGTCCTGAAGTAATTCAGGAAATGACAAAAGTAATGACAGAAGATTTTGGTAATCCGTCTTCTACACACAGTTTCGGAAGAAATGGAAGGACCATTTTGGAGCTCTCCAGAAAAAGTATTGCCAAGCACTTAAATTGTACCGCACAGGAGATTATTTTTACTTCTGGAGGTACTGAAGCCGATAATTGGATTCTTCGTTCTGCAATCGAAGATCTTAAGGTCGAACGCATCATTACAACCAGAATCGAACATCATGCGGTGCTGCATACCGCAATGGTTTTAGAATCGGAGTACAAGGTTCAGGTTGATTATGTGAATATCAACCCTGATGGGAGTATCGATGTAACGCATTTATCAAATTTATTAGCCGAAGAGAAAAAGACAATTGTTAGTCTGATGCACATAAACAATGAAACCGGGACTGTTTTAGATCTGGATAGAGTTGGTGTCATCTGTAAGCAATACAATGCTTTGTTTCATTCGGATACCGTTCAGTCTGTTGGAAAAACAGAGATCGATTTGCAAAAAATCCCTGTTGATTTTATTGTGGCAAGTGCACATAAATTTCACGGTCCAAAAGGAGTGGGGTTTGCCTTTGTTCGAAAAAACTCCGGATTACAGCCTTTAATTTTTGGCGGAGAGCAGGAAAAAGGACTTCGTGCGGGTACAGAAGCGGTGCATCAGATTGCCGGAATGGCAAAAGCACTGTCGCTTTCGTACGAGAATTTAGATCAGGAAAGAAGTTATATCACTGATTTGAAAATGTATTTGATTGATCAGCTCGAAATTCATTTCCCGGGTTTCAGAATCAATGGCAAAAAAGAGGATTTTTATAACATCATCAACATTATCTTGCCTTTTTCGGCCGATAAAACGTCCATGTTGCTGTTTAGTCTGGATATGAAAGGAATTGCAGTTTCAAGAGGTAGTGCCTGCCAGTCCGGGAGCGTGAAACCATCGCATGTTTTGAAAGAAATGCTTTCGGAGACTGATTTAAAATTACCAAATCTCCGAATTTCATTTAGTCATTTCAATACCAAAGAAGATATTGACTGGTTGATTGAGAGTTTAAAAGGAGTTTAGAGGTGCTGAGATACTAAGGAGCTAAGGTTCTGAGGTTTTATAGTTGCAAAGGTTCAAAGGTTCAAAGCTGCAAAGGTACAAAGGGTTGTATTGCGATTGTTGTAGTGAAACCTGAAACTATTTACTCACGAGTCGCTATTTTTTTTGCATTTAGCGAATCAAAAATCAGCAATCTAAAGTCTACAATCTACAATCTACAATCTAAAATTACTTACGAATCACTTTTACCTGTGAATCCTTTGTTAGTTTTATGATGGTGGAAGGTTTTCCGGCAATTTTATCGTGATATAGGTTTACAACATAATCTACGCCTTTTACAATCTCGGGATTGATATCTTTAAAGGCAATAGGAGTAGGCTGTCCTGAAATATTGGCCGAAGTAGACACCAACGGCTTCTTCATTCGTTCTAGTAATTTGAAACAGAATGGCTCTTTTACCAAGCGTACCGCAAGCGAATTGTCTGCTGCGATAATGTTTGGAGCAACATTACGCGGTTCGTCTAATATTAAAGTAGTTGGTTTTTCGGATAAATCTAAAATTTGCCAAGCTACTTCAGGGATGTCTTTAAATACATTGTACATCATTTTTTCCCGTTCATCAATACAATCATGCTTTGTGTTTCAGCACGTTGTTTGAGTTTGTATATTTTGGCAACAGCCTCCGGATTTGTTGCGTCGCAGCCAATTCCCCATACCGTATCCGTAGGGTAGAGAATGATTCCGCCTTCTTTTATGACTTCGTACGCTTTGGTTATTTCTTCGTTCATATTACAAGTCAATTATTTTGTATGATGGGACTCCTTTTATTTTGAAGTTATGGTGATACATATAAAGATTGATTAATCTTTCGGATATAAAACCAAAAATTCGTGCCTGATAAGCATCTTCCGGAATTGTAATTCGGGATTCCAGTTCAAATAGTATGGAAAAAAGCCAGGTGTAGTAAGCATCAAATTTTTCTTTTGAACTAACCATCATATTTCCCATATGAAACAGAGTTCCTTCATCAAGAAACTGAGTAATGCTGTTTTTGTATTCCGGGTATTTTTCCAGAATGATCTGTTTGGTTAAATCCCAGTCCTCTTTTCTGTGTTCTTCAACATAATTTTGGGTCAAAGATCCTTTTTTGAACTTATAAGGACGGCATAGAATTACATCATACTCTGAAAGAATAGAGGCTATTTTTTTCTCCAGTTTTTCAGAAGATACGTTGTACAGTTTAGTATTTTTGAAATCTTCGTTTTTGATTTTTTTCTGTGCCGAAGGTTTTAAATTGTACCAGTCGTTGTAAAAGTTAAGATATCTTCTGTAATGACAAATCCCTACATAGTCTGCTTCTTTTTCATTTTTCCAAATCCAGTAAGCAGCGGTTAGTTCACAATAATTACTGTTTTTGTTTCCAATATTGTCCTGTGTGTTATCTCTCAGGATAGTAGCAGTGATTGGTTCGTTTGTTCCAACCTGAATTGGAACGAGAATATCATTGGATAATACCGGGTTTTCTTTATGAGTTACGATAAAAATCTTAATCATTTGTCAATTCTGTTTTAGATCGTTTTAAAGCTATGGCGATGATCTGGTGCATGTCGTAATACTTGTATTCAGATAATCTTCCTCCAAATATTACATTCGTTTGTTCTAACGACAACTTTTTGTATTCTTCAAACAGTGTTTGGTTTTTAGCATCGTTTATCGGGTAAAATGCTTCATTAGAAGGATTCCATTCACAAGGATATTCTTTTGTGATAACCGTTTTCTTCTGTTTGCCAAATTCAAAATGTTTGTGCTCGATTATTCGGGTAAAAGGGTAGCTGGCATCGTTGTAATTAATAACCGCATTTCCTTGAAAATTGTCGGTGTCAAGTGTTTCGTTTTCAAAACGCAGCGATCTGTATTCAAGAACACCTAACTTATAATCAAAATATTCGTCAATTTTTCCGGTGTAGACAATTTTATCTGCAAGTCCGTCAAATCTTGCTCTGTCTGAGAAATAATTGGTATTGGTTATTACTTCAATTCCGTCTAATAACTTTTCGATAAGTTTATTATAACCACCAATTGGGATTCCCTGATAGGTGTCGTTAAAGTAATTGTTGTCAAAAGTAAATCGAACCGGAAGTCTTTTTATGATAAAAGCAGGTAATTCAGTAGCTTTTCTTCCCCACTGTTTTTCGGTATATTCCTTTATGAAATTATCATAGATATCTTTTCCAACAAGACTTAGGGCTTGTTCTTCCAGATTTTGAGGATTTTTTACACCATAAGCGGCTACTTGTTCATCAATTTTTGCTTTGGCTTCCTGAGGAGTTTTGGTTCCCCAAAGCTGATAAAAAGTATTCATGTTAAAAGGCAAATTGTACATTTTACCTTTAGAAAGTGACATTGGGGAATTTGTAAAATTGTTGAATTCAACAAATTGATTCACATAATCCCATATCGCTTTATCGTTGGTATGAAATATATGTGCGCCGTATTTGTGAACATTAATTCCCTCGATATTTTCGCAATATACATTTCCTCCTATGTGTTCTCTTTTGTCAATTACCAGGCATTTTTTTCCTGCTTTTGTGGCTTCATGAGCGAACACACTACCGTAGAGTCCTGATCCAATTATTAAATAGTCATATTGCTTTTTCATGATGCAAAAGTAGAGATTAATTAGTAAATTGCAACAAATTACAAAAGTAAAAATGACAGGAAAAATACAAGTAGGCTATCTGGTTTCGTATGATTATGAATTGTTAAAAACGTCACTTCCAACGGTGTATAATGAGGCAGATGCGGTTTTTATCGCCATTGATAAAAATAGAAATACTTGGAATGGCGGAAGCTTTACGATCGACGACTCTTTTTTTGAGTGGATTAAGACCTTTGATGTCGATAAGAAAGTAGTGGTTTACGAGGATGATTTTTATGTTCCGACGCTGACAACAATGGAATGTGAAATTAGAGAGCGAAAAATGCTTGCCGAAAAAATGGGAATCGGAAATTGGATTGTCCAGGTGGATTGCGACGAGTATTTTGTTGATTTTAAAAAGTTCGTTTCAGATCTAAGACGATACGATTCTTATTTGATTAATCCCGAGAAAAATCCAATACAAATTTGTGCTTTTTGGGTGATGCTTTATAAGTATACCGATAAAGGAATTTTGTATGTAGATAAACCGTTAAAAGCAATTTTTGCTACCAATTATCCTAATTATAAAAGCGGACGCAGAATTAAAGAACGTCAGATTTATACCAACAACATTGTTTTGCATGAATCGTTGTCAAGAACCGAAGAGGACTTGCGTTTTAAGCTTGACAATTGGGGACACAATGTAGATGTAGATAAAGGGTTTTTGGACAAATGGCTCGTTGTGAATGAAAATAATTACAAAGACTATAAGGATTTTTACTATTTGCAGCCTAAAAGATGGAAGAAACTGGGATTCTTTTCAACCAAAAGTATTCCTCAGATAAAAGAGATTATTGAAAAGGAAAAAAGATTGAACGTACCTAAGTTTACGCTTTATTTTAAGAATTTCGGACAGTGGTTGAAATACTCTCTAAAAAAGAAAAAGGCATAGGTTAAAAAGCAAATTTAATCTCAGAATAATTGATTTTTCTTAATTATAAGATTAATTTTGCCTGCTTGCATTTCGCGGGCAGTCGGGCGGAAAATAAGCTGCTTTTGGCCGTTCAGGTTGGAATAAGTCCTTTTGGAAACCGGTACTAATTAATATCAAAGATATATTTAATGATCTCAAAATTTAAATTTTCAACAGCAGTAAAAAGCTCCAGGGATATACTGTCTTTTATTAAAAACTTTAAGACTTCAGGCGAGTTGTTTGGAAATGGAGATCGCAATGTGATTAAACTGTTTGATCTTGATGGAAAAACAATCAACATCAAATCGTTCAAAATTCCGAATTTAATTAATAAAGTAGCTTATCGTTATTTTAGAAAATCAAAGGCAAGACGTTCGTATGAATATGCTACAATTTTATTGGAAAAAGGTATTGGGACTCCACAGCCAATGGCATTTTTAGAGAACTTTAATTTTGTTGGTTTGAGAGACAGTTATTATGCGAGTGAGCATTTGGTAACTGATTTAACCTACAGAGAACTTGTAGAAATTCCCGATTACCCGGATCATGATAACATTCTGAGACAATTTACCCGATTTAGCTTTGAGCTTCACGAAAAGGGGATAGAATTTTTAGATCATTCCCCGGGAAATACTTTGATTAAAAAGAAGCCGGACGGAAATTATGAATTCTTTTTAGTCGATTTAAACAGAATGGAATTTCACGAGTCCATGTCTTTTGAGATGCGAATGAAAAACTTGTGCCGTCTGACTCCCTTAAAAGAAATGGTGGCGGTTATGAGTAATGAGTATGCCAAGTTTTATAAAGAATCAGAACAAAAAACATTTGATACTTTATGGAAATACACAGCTGATTTTCAGGAGCAATTTTACAGAAAAAAGCGTTTGAAAAAGAAACTTAAGTTCTGGAAGAAGTAATTCGGGAAAGCTCTTTATAACGGAGAAAAAATACTATTTAAAATTACAAAGAGGACAGAAAATCATCATTAAACAAGATGATTTTCTGTCCTTTTTTTTGTTTATTAATTCTTGTACTCCTGAAAATAAGTGGCTAGTTTTTCAAGCATTAGATCCAGGGGGTACTCGTCGTAGTACTGTAAAGTATGTTCTTTTATGTATTGTTCAGTATGCTGTTGGTATATTTCCGGCTTTAAATCTTTTAAGTGAATGGAGAAATTTTTGGCTTCATTTTCAAATATCTGCCAGGTTTCTTTTCTGACAGAGGGTGTGAAGATTGAGAAAGTTGGAACCTCAAGGGCTTTGGCCATGTTTACGGCTCCGCCTTCATTTCCAATTAACATTTCACATTGCGAAAGTAGCGCCAGAAAAGGTCTTAGTTCGGTGCAATACAAATCAAAAACAATGTGTTTTTTGGTTTCGGCACTGCAATGGTTGTAGACTTCGAGGGCCTGTTCTTTCTGATCCGGAATATAATTGAAAATAATAGTAGCATTGGTTTTGGCAACAGTAAAATTGATTATTTTAGCCATCCCTTCCAACGGATAAGTTTTGTAAACTTCGCTTCCTAAAATTCCAAACATAATTAATGGTTTTTCGCTATCAACCTTATAGCTTTTCAAAAGGTTTTTGGCGTCATTAATTTCAGATTCTTTCAGGAATATCTTTGGTTTTACATCTGTAATCTTTTCAGAAATAAACGGTTTTAAAAGCATTAAACGATTTTCAATGGCCAGTCCGTGTTCAGATTCCACAGCATCTAAGCGTTTGTAGTTGTAGTTGTAGAATATTTGGCTGTACCATTTGTGATACGAAACCTTATATTTTGCTCCCGAAAATAAGGTAATTAAATTCGTTTCCAGCTTAGAGTACACGTCTATAACGGCATCGTATTTATTACGTCGGATTTGAAAAATAAACTTAAACAGAGAAAGAGTTGATTTTCTAACCTTATTCGTCAAAGGAATAATGTTGTCAATATTCTTGTTTTCTTTTAGTACATCGACAGAATTTGGGTAACACATATAATCGATAACCGAATCCGGGTATTTGCTTTTTAGGTTGTTACAGATTATCGTACTTGTTAATACATCTCCAATTCTTTTTTGCTGAATGACTAATATTCTCATTTATCTAAAATTCAATTTGTGTGCTAAATTACTAATAAAATTATGAAGTGTGCAAACGCACGATTAAGATACAGTAACTAAAATAAAAAGCTGTATTTTTGCAAAAAACAAAATTACCCCCTCCAAATGCAAATTAGCGGTCTTATTATTACTTTCAATGAAGAAAAAAACATTGGTAAATGCATCGATGCTTTACTTAGAGTTTGTGATGAAGTGATCATAGTGGATTCATTTAGCAAGGATCGTACGGTAGAAATTGCGAAAGAAAAAGGCGCAATAGTTATCGAACAGGCCTTTTTAGGCGATGGTCCTCAACGTACACATGGTTTACCTTATTGCAAAAATGACTGGATTTTAAATCTCGATGCCGATGAATTTCTGGATCAGGATGCCGAGAAATTTATTGTAGAACAAAAGTATCTTGAAGGAAACTACGATGCTTTTAGTTTTAGAGTAAAAAACTTTCTGGCAGATAAACTCATCGATTTTTCGGGCTGGTATCCTGATCATAAAGTGCGTTTTTTCAACAAACAAACGGCACATCCTTCTGATTCAAAAGTGCATCAGAAAATAATAACTCAAAATGAGAAAAAAGTAGCGGTACACATCTTACACTACGGTTGGGATTCTCTGGATCAGATCATTGCGAAGAAAAACCAATACTCGGGCTGGCACGCACAACAATTGTTTGATCAGGGGAGAAGAATAAATGTCTTCAAGCCAATTACAAACGGAGCTGTTGCCTTTATTAGGTGTTATTTTTTTAAGAAAGGGATCTTTAATGGTCTGGACGGCTTGACGATCGCAATGATTCAGAGCTTCTTTTCTTATATCAAATATGCCAAGCTTTTAAAACTTCAGAAGAAGTTAAAATAAATGTTTTATTACATTTTATAAAATGCACTAAATAGAGACTTATTTAGTGCATTTTTTATTGTAGGACGTTTCCTTAATTGTGACCGTTTAACGGATATTTTATACATCTTGTCGTAAATAATGGTTGAATTTGATCTCCTCGTAAAAGAGGTTTTTTTTCTCTTTCTTTTTTTTTGCTTAAATCTAGTTTTTTTGTGAAATATAATACTATTAATTATAGCTTTGTCAAAAAAAGAGAGATGTCAAAGCTGCCAGTTTTAATGTATCATAATGTCGTTGTAGAGGAAGCGAAGTCTTTAAATTTGAGTGTGTCGGTATCTAAGTTAGAATCTCAGTTTAGATTTTTACAGGAGAACAATTACACCACATTTCATTTTAAGGATTTAGAAGGTTTAAAAGAGTTACCTCAAAAAAGTATCATCATTACTTTTGATGATGTTACCGAATGTCAGCTTCTGTATGCCGTGCCTTTGCTTGAAAAGTACCAATTAAAAGCCTCTTTTTTTATACCGTTTTCTTTTGTTGGAAATTATGACTACTGGATTGAGGGAAAAGAAAAAATCATGAGTGTCGAGCAGTTAAAAGGCTTAGATACTACCTTGATTGAGCTGGGCTATCATTCTTTTGAACATAGAAAGTACAGTTCGTTAGCTGAAGAAGAGTTAGAAGCTGATTTTAACAGGTCTAATAAATTTATACAGGAGAATCACTTAGATATAAAACCAGTCTTGGCTTACCCTTTTGGGAATTATGCGAAGAAGAAGGAGGAGTTTGCTGTTTTCGAGAAAATCATGCGCAAAAATGGCATAAAATATGGTTTGCGAATAGGGAACAGAGTGAATAAATTCCCTTTTAAAGATAACTATTTGGTAAAAAGGATTGACATAAAGGGGGAAGATAGTTTATTTAAATTTAAACTAAAATTGAAAATAGGTAAGCTTAAATTATTTTGAAAACAGTATGAAAATTAGTGGACTTGTAATAACGTACAATGAGGAGAAGAACATAGGTAAATGTATTGATGCGCTGTTTAGAATTTGTGACGAAGTAATTGTTGTAGACTCTTTCAGTAAAGACAATACCGTTAAAATTGCGGAAGAAAAAGGAGCTAAAGTAATTCTGCAGTGCTTTTTAGGTGACGGACCTCAAAGAATTCACGGTCTCTCTTATTGTAAAAATGATTGGATTTTAAATCTGGATGCCGATGAGATTTTGGCTGAAGATGCTGAGAAATTTATATTGTCAGGAAAATATGAAAATCAGGATTATGATGTCTATGCTTTTTGTTTGTACAATTATTTAGGGGATAAGCTGATAAATTTTGCCGGTTGGTACCCAGATAAAACTTCACGATTTTTTAACAAACAAACAGCTTCTCCGTCAAAAGATTTCGTACACCAGAAGGTTTCAGGAAATAAAAAAACATGTGTGAAAGTTCATATTAACCATTATGCCTGGGAGAATTTGGATCAGTTTATTGCTAAGAAAAACCTGTATTCGACCTGGCATGCTCAACAACTTTTTGACCGGAATAAAAGGGTCAACAGTTTTAAGCCTGTATTGAATGGTACAGTATCCTTTTTCAGATGTTATTTTTTTAAGAAAGGATTTTTAAACGGGTTGGATGGTCTTACGTTTTCGATGATTCAGGGGGCTTCTTCTTATATGAAATATGCTAAGCTTTTAAAACTGCAGGAAAAACATAAAAAAATAAAAGGAATAGAATAAAAAAAACGGAATGAGCTTTTTCTCATTCCGTTTTTTTATTATTTATAAGACTGTCAATTAAACCGCAACATCGTATTCGCGAAGCGCATTGTTTAAAGATGTTTTCAAATCTGTTGATGGCTTACGCGTACCGATAATCAAAGCACACGGAACCTGAAACTCACCAGCAGCGAATTTTTTAGTATAACTTCCAGGAATCACAACCGAACGGGCAGGAACAAAACCTTTCATTTCAACAGGTTCGTCACCAGTCACATCGATAATTTTTGTTGAAGCAGTTAAGCAAACATTCGCACCAAGAACAGCTTCTTTACCAACGTGAACACCTTCTACTACAATACAACGAGAACCGATAAAGGCACCGTCTTCGATAATAACCGGAGAAGCCTGAAGCGGCTCTAATACACCACCGATTCCAACACCACCACTTAAGTGAACGTTTTTACCAATTTGTGCGCAGCTACCTACAGTCGCCCAAGTGTCAACCATTGTACCTTCGTCAACATAAGCACCAATATTTACATAACTTGGCATCAAAATTACACCGCTCGAAATATAAGCTCCATAACGTGCTACAGCATTAGGTACTACACGAATTCCTTTTTCAGCATAACCTGTTTTTAGCAACATTTTATCGTGATATTCAAAAATACCTGATTCCCATGTTTCCATTTTCTGAATTGGGAAATACATTACTACCGCTTTCTTAACCCATTCGTTTACCTGCCACTTGTCACCAACCGGTTCAGCGCAACGTAATTTTCCTGCGTCAATCAATGCAATAACCTCTCTGATAGCGTCAGTTGTGGTTGTTTCTTGTAATAAAGCTCTGTTTTCCCAAGCTTGTTCTATTATAGTCTGTAAAGAATTCATAAGTTTTAATTTTTGGCAAAGATAAGGTATTTGCGGAAAAGCAGAAAAGTAAAACCCTTGTAAAATGTTACAGGTATAACTTTTTGTTTGTAATTTGATAAATAAGTCAGCTGTCCTAAAAATGTAAGAATGACATAGATTTATTAACGTTTTTTTAAAATAGAAAAACATGATAAATATCAGATTTTAGACTTTTCATTCTCTTTAATTTCGCGGTATAATTCCCGAAAGATTGGGGGGAACTACAAAATACCATTCCAAAAACAAATTATTAAATTAGTAAGAAATGAATCAAGAAAATCAAGTTCAGAACCGTGTCGCGGTTGTCGATAAAGAGGTCACGTGGGATAAAACACAGGTGATTATGAGTAAAACAAATGCCTTTGGGATTATTGAATATGCCAACGAAGTATTTGTAGATGTATGTGGTTACGAAGATTATGAATTAATGGGGCAACCACACAATATAATTCGTCATCCGGATATGCCAAGGGTTATTTTTAAAGTGCTTTGGGAAAATCTTAAAAGCGGAAAGAATTTCCATGCGATTGTAAAAAACTTAGCCAAATCAGGACGTTATTACTGGGTAATTACCGATTTTGAAATTGCAAAAGACGAGAACGGTGTTATTGTAAATTATTTTGGAAGACGACAAGCGGTTCCTCAGGAAGTTATTGCGCTGCACATCGAACCATTGTATAAAAAATTACTGCAAATTGAAGCAGCAAGCGGTATGGAGTTTAGTGAGAAGTACCTTATTGGGTTTCTGGAAGAAAAGAAAAGAACTTATGTTGAATATATTAAAGAGTTAATATACGAACATGAGAAATCGCAGGCAAAGTTTGCGCAGTATGAAGTACAGGACAATGATGAAGAGGAGGAAAGAGGTTTTTTTAGGAGATTGTTCAATAGATAGAGTTATTTTTTTTAGGTTTTGAATATTTGGGGAAAATCCGTTTTGAGCTTTCAAAACGGATTTTTTAAATTTAATTTGGAAGAGGGAATGAATTGCTTTTTTGAGGTACGTTAAATTATAAAAACATCAATTCAAAAAGCTTTATATTTGTATTGTAAATGAAAGTATTATGGAAGCAATTAGATTAGAGTTTCAACCGGAAATAAAAGAGAGAATATTAAAATTGTTAAGTTCGTTTTCTTCAGAAGAGCTTAAAATAATTCCGGAAGATTCAGGATTTGAAGAGGATAAGAGGAAATTGAGAGAGAGAGCTGAAAAAATTGCAAACGGAACAGCACAATACAGTACGTTTGAAGAATTAGATGTTTTACTTGAAGAGACTATTAAAAAATATGAAAGTTAATTTAACGATTGAGTTTAATTATGATTTGAATGATATAGTGCATTTTATTTCAAAAGATAAACCAATTGCAGCAAGAAATTTTAAAAATGAATTAGTAAAAAAGCTGAAGAAGGATTTGGTAAATCCTTTTCATTTTAAAAAATCTATATATTTTGATGATGAAAATTTTAGAGATTATGTTTTTAAAGGATACACTACAATCGTAAAAATTGATTCTAAGAATGAAATTGTTCATGTTATTGGTATTTTAAAGCATCGAGCACTATTTTAAATTAAGTTTGCAATAAAATAAAATAAAATAAAATGCCAAGAATTCTTTCCATAGACTACGGACAAAAACGTACCGGAATTGCGGTTACCGATGAAATGCAAATTATTGCTTCAGGTTTAACCACAATCCCGACCAATACCCTGATTGATTTTCTGAAAGATTATTTTGCAAAAGAAAAAGTTGAAGCCGTCTTAATTGGAGAGCCAAAGCAAATGAATGGTCAGCCATCAGAAAGTGCTTCGATAATTAAAGGATTTGTTACCCACTTCTCAAACATTTTCCCCGATATGAAAGTGGTTCGTGTAGACGAACGTTTTACATCCAAAATGGCATTTCAAACCATGATTGATAGCGGACTTAGTAAAAAGCAGCGTCAGAACAAAGGTTTAATCGATGAAATTTCGGCTACTATCATGCTTCAGGACTACCTTTCGGCAAAACGTTTTTAAATTTTTTCATACTCAGTCTTCAGACCTTTTATTTTTTAGAAAAACATAACTTTTATCATGCAATTTTAGTTTTTTTTTGCAATTATAAAAAGTACCTTTGCACTTTTAAAACAATACTGTTATGTCTAACGAAACAATACGTTCTAATAGTGAAGTAGTACTGATTGGAGCGGGAATTATGAGTGCCACTCTTGGAGTAATTTTGAAAGAATTACAACCGGATATAAAAATTGAAATTTACGAAAGATTAGATGTTGCTGCTGCCGAAAGTTCAGATGCCTGGAATAATGCAGGAACAGGACACTCAGCCTTCTGTGAACTAAATTACACTCCCGAAAAGGCTGACGGAAGTATTGATCCAAAAAAAGCAATAAGTATAGCAGAATCTTTTGAGATCTCACGCCAATTCTGGTCTTATTTGGTAGAAGAGAAAAAGATACCATCTCCTGATAATTTTATAAAAAGCGTTCCTCATATGAGTTTTGTATGGGGCGAAAAAAATGTGGAATATCTTAAAAAGAGATTTGAAGCATTACAGAGCAATCCGATTTTTTCTCAAATGGAATTTAGTTCTGATTTTGAGCAATTAAAGAAATGGATGCCGCTTGTGATGGAAGGCAGAGAAGCTAATGAAAAATTGGCTGCTACTCATATGGAAATAGGTACCGATGTGAATTTTGGAGCCTTAACCAGAAGCATGTTTAATTATTTAGCGACGCTTGACGGTGTTTCTTTGCATTTTAATCATGAAGTTAAAAAATTAAAACAGCGTGAAGATAAATCATGGCGTATTAAAATTACCGATCTTGCTACTGGTAATGTGAGAAAAGCCTATACCCAATTTGTATTTATTGGAGCTGGGGGAGGTTCGTTGCCTTTATTGGAAAAAGCAAATGTTCCGGAAGGAAATGGATACGGAGGTTTTCCGGTGAGCGGACAATGGTTAAAATGTACCAATCCGGAGGTAATTGCTAAACATCAGGCAAAAGTTTACGGAAAAGCAAGTGTTGGAGCACCTCCAATGTCTGTGCCACATATCGATACCCGTGTAATTGATGGCGAAAAAGCATTGCTTTTTGGTCCGTTTGCAGGATTTTCAACTCGTTTCTTAAAAAATGGTTCTTACTTAGACTTACCATTATCTATAAAACCGAACAATTTAATCCCAATGTTGTCTGCAGGATACCACAACATCCCTTTGACAAAATATTTGATTGAGCAGGTTCGTCAGTCTCCAAAAGACAGAATGAAAGCCTTACGCGAATATTTGCCTACAGCACGTTCTAAAGACTGGAAATTAGAAAGAGCCGGACAACGCGTTCAGGTGATTAAAAAAGATGAAAAAGAAGGTGGAGTTTTGGAGTTTGGAACAGAAGTAATCAATACACATGACGGAAGTCTTGCCGTATTGCTGGGAGCTTCTCCAGGAGCTTCAACTGCCGTTGGTATTATGGTGGATCTGATCAGCAGATGTTTTACCAATCAGGTGAAAACACCGGAATGGCAGGCAAAGATGAAAAATATGATTCCTTCATACGGTCAGACTTTAAATGACAAACCGGAGCTTTTAGCAGAACTTAGAAAACACACCTCTGAAGTTTTAAAACTAAAAAATAATTAAGTTCAGATTTTACTTTGGGAAACTAACGTGCTAATTTGGGTGTAATTGAGATAAGTAGCAAAAGATTGAAATGAAAAAAATCAACATTATGAAGAGCGGAATTGTGTTATCCTTTTTGTTTGCTTTGCAGATTAGTTTTGCACAAAATACGTATAATGGGAATTTTGGTATTGGAGTAGAATATCCTTCGCAAAAATTAGAGGTAGCTGGTAGTGGGTTGTTTAATGGAAGAGTAATCAGTACCGTATCAGGAGATATAGGGGGTGAAATTGTAATCAATAATCCTTCAAAAGTGTCTAATGGTACTGCGAGATCGTGGAGTATCTTAAATATGACTGGTGGTTATGGTAATAGTTTGCAGTTTTGGGCCTATGATTATTTAGGCTGTGCCGCTGGAGGATTATGTGCCAATCGCTTTACTATAATGGACAACGGAAATGTAGGTATAGGGGTTTTGAATCCAAATAATAAATTAGACGTAAAAGGTGTAATTCATTCTCAGGAAGTAAAAGTTGATATGTTAGGGTGGTCAGATTTTGTATTTAAAAAAGGACATAATTTACCAACTCTTGAAGAAGTTGAGAAACATATAGCCGAAAAAGGGCATCTGGAAAATATCCCAAGCGAAGAAGAGGTTTTGAAGAATGGAATTAATGTGGGAGAGATGAATGCAAAATTGCTTCAGAAGATTGAGGAACTTACTTTGTATATGATCGAAATGAAAAAAGAGAATCAAAGAGTTACCGATGAAAATCTTCTAATGAAAAAGAATCAGACAGCATTAGAAAAAAGAATAATTAAGCTTGAAAGAAAGTAAGATAAAAACAAATCCAGATGAATTAATCTGGATTTGTTGCTTTAAATTCCTTTGTAATCTTTAAAATCTTTTCTGCCAGATTGCTCATCCAGATCAATTGCTCAATGACCATTTGAGCTTCCTGCATTTTGGCTTGTCGCGTTTCTTTATCCAAATCATCATCATCGGCCAGACGCTTAAAATTAACACGTTTAAGCTCTTCAAATTGCAAAGTCACATCTTCCTTGTCAAAATAAGTATCGTTTACTATTTTTTCATTTCTTAAAACGGCAATGGCATGGTCCAGATTTGAAAGAATTGTTTTTATAATGTAATTAAACGATTCCGAAGCTGAAGTAGTTTGATGAGACTGAATATAAGTAGATAAAGAGGCCAGAGCCGATAAGATCGAATGGTTTAACACCACCAGTTTGTTGACCAGCGGAAGTGTTTTTTGCTTTGATTTAGGCTCCTGCATCATGCGCTGAAAAGAAGTCATCAGGTTACCGACCTCAACAAAAGCATTTTTTCGGGACAATCGGTATGAGGTAGGAACTTCCCCTTTTTTATTGTAGAAATCGGCAATCTCTTTCAGGTAATTTCGATTGGCACGTATCGAATTTTCAATGTGTATCGGCGTGTTGATAAACTCCCAGGCAGGCCATAAAAACTGATTGGCTAAAAACGCTAAAATGGCTCCGGCAAGTGAATCCAAAATTCGAAACTGAATTACCTGAACTACATCCGGGGTTAAAATTCCATAAATAAAAACCACATACATCGTCACGAAAGTGGCGCTTATTTTATAGTTAATCTGTGTAAACGAAATACCAAGAAGCATACAAACAATAGAGAAGATGCTTAGTACAACGTGATTTTGAACCAAAGAAACGATTCCGAACGCTAACAAACCACCTAAAATAGTACCGAAAATTCGATTATAGGATCGTTCTTTTGTTAAACCGTAACCCGGACGCATGATCACGACTATGGTGAGTAAAATCCAATAGACATTTTGAAACGGAAGAAATTTTCCAATGACAAAACCAATTAAGATAGTTGTCGTTAGTCGTATCGAATGTCGGAAAATAGAAGACGAATACGATAAATTCTCAGTCAGAGTGCGCAATGGATAGTACTGGGGAGTAAGAAACTTTTCCAGCTCTTTGTCCTTGTCCTTTAATTTATAAGACTGCATGGCAAGCGAAAAAGCACGCTGGATAATTTTAATTTTTCCAACCTGATTTTTAGCATATTTCAGCATATTGGTTAACATCAAAACCCCTTCGGCTGCTTCTTCTTTGCCTAAGGTTTTTTCGTAATCAAAAATGGCAAATTCAAGAGCGTCCAGCTCATTCTTTAAATCATTCTTGTCTACATATACACTGATATTGTGCACATTTTTAGAAAGTTTTTTTAAAGTAGAAGCCAGTTTATAAGCCACATTCTGGTAGGTTCGAAGCACTTCGGGATGTGCGGCAAATTTTTCATGCAGTTTATCGTGGTCAAAAGAAGTGTATAAGGCCAGTTCCTGAATCTCCACCAGAGTGATAAAAACAAGCAGCATCTTTCGATTCTGACTTGTAGCTCCCGAGGTATTTTGATTGCCAATAAGCATCTTTCTTAAATCCTCATGAATCAGGTTTAGTTCGACCTGGACACTTAATTGTTTCTCGATAATGGCTTTTCTGTTGGCTTCGGGGTTCCATAAGTCACCTCTGAGTTTTAAATATTTGGCGGTTAGTTTTATGCCTTCAGCAATTTGAAGTTCGACATATTTATACGGCTGTACAAAATGAAATACAAGGGATACGATAAGATACAAAATTCCTCCAATAAAAATAAAACCCGAATACTCAAAAGCTTCCCAGTCTTCATGCAAATGACCAAATGATAAGGAAATCGATAGTAAAGCAGAGAAAGAAACCAAAGTAGCACGCTGACCGTACACCGAAATCATCGAACACAAAAACAATAAAAAGCCTAAAAAGGGATAAAACAAAAAGGGATAAGGGTAGGCGAGATTTACTAGTAAGTTGACTCCCGAAACAATAAAGGAAGCCACAATAAGACCTTTTATTTTATGGCTTAATGAACTCGGAACATCACTTGGGTACGTATAAAATGCACCTAATGCAATGGTAAAACCTATTTCGAAGTGTCCAAGAAAATTTAAAATTAAGACGGGAACGACTGAAGCAATAGTTACTTTTGAGGCATTTAAAAAAGAAGTACTGTTGGTAAATTTCGAGATACGATCAAACATATATTGAGGTTTACAAACAAAGGTAAGAATTGTACGAATTAATTTGGCATAATTATGGATGAGTTTTTGGCGAGATTGCAAAAAATGATATATAATATAGCTTTCGAATTATTCATTGACTATTTTTTACTATTTTTGCCAGCTGAATTAAAGGAATTAAATTCAGTGTTTTTCAGTAGATAATACATTAAAATATTACAAATGATTTTACCAATTGTAGGATATGGTGATCCTGTTTTAAGAAAAGTGGGTGAGGCTATTACGCCGGATTATCCAAACTTAAAAGAAACAATAGCAAACATGTACGAAACCATGTACAACGCTTTAGGAGTTGGGCTTGCCGCGCCTCAGGTAGGTGTGCCTATTCGTTTGTTTGTTATTGATACGACTCCTTTTAGTGATGATGAGGATTTGCCGTTAAATGAGCAGGAAAATTTAAAAGGTTTCAAAAAAACTTTTATCAATGCTAAGATTCTGAAAGAAGAAGGCGAGGAATGGAGCTTTAACGAAGGCTGTCTGAGTATTCCGGATGTTCGCGAAGACGTTTACAGAAAACCAACCGTTACAATTGAATATTGTGAGGAAGATTTTGTAATGAAAACCGAAGTTTTTGATGGTTTAATTGCAAGAGTTATTCAGCACGAATACGACCATATTGAAGGAGTTCTGTTTACAGATAAAATTTCGTCTTTGAAGAAACGTCTGATCCAGAAAAAATTAAAAAACATTACAGAAGGTAAAACATTTCAGGAGTACAGAATGAAATTTTTTGCTGCAAAAAAAGGAAGATAGTATTCTAAAGTATGAATTTAGAATCAAAGAAATATAATAAATCAAATTCTTAATACTAATTTTAATAAACATGAATTTAGAGAAAATTTTAGCCATTTCTGGGAAACCAGGTTTATATGTATTGAAAGTACAAACCCGTACTGGTTTTGTGGCAGAATCATTAACAGATGGAAAAAAAATCACAGTAAACTTAAAAAGTAATGTAAGTTTATTATCAGAGATTTCAATTTATACTTACGAAGGCGAAAAACCATTAACAGAAGTAATGCAGCGTATTGCTACTAAAGAAAATAAAGGGCAAGCCATTTCACATAAAGAAGACAATGCTACATTAGCGGCTTATTTTAAAGAAATTTTACCTGAATACGACGAAGAAAGAGTGTATCCTTCTGATATTAAAAAAGTATTAAACTGGTACAATACACTTCAGGCTAAAGGTTTGGTAACAGATTTGGCTCCTGCTGCGGTTGAAGCGGTTGAAGAAGCTCCTGCTGTTGAAGAAAAACCAAAAAAAGCAGCTGCTCCTAAAAAAGCAAAAGCTAAAAAAGAAGAATAGTAGTTTATAACATTCTTTAAAGGTTCTAAGGCACTAAGTTTTGAAGTGACTAAGTTCATTCTAGATTGTTAAAAAAGGATTAGGCTCAGGATCTTAGAACCTCAAAATCTTAGAACCTCAGAACCTAAAAACTTAAAATATATTAATCCTGTTAAGATGTTTTCTTGACAGGATTTTTTACTTTTACAAACAATCGTCGCAACCCCGATAAAACTTCAAAAATGAGCAAAGAACTTCAACTAAAAGCCTTCGAAAGATTACTAATTATCATGGATGAACTTCGTGAGCAGTGTCCGTGGGATAAAAAGCAAACCTTGCAAACGCTCAGACATCTTACCATTGAAGAAACCTATGAGTTAGGAGATGCTATTTTGGACAATGATTTAAATGAGGTGAAAAAAGAATTGGGTGATTTGCTGCTGCATATTGTTTTTTATGCAAAAATAGGCTCAGAAACCAATGATTTTGATATGGCAGATGTGTGTAACGAGATTTGCGATAAACTCATTCACCGTCATCCTCACATCTACAGCGATACCAAAGTTAAAGACGAAGAAGAAGTAAAGCAAAACTGGGAAAAACTAAAACTAAAAGAAGGTAAAAAATCAGTGTTGGAAGGCGTTCCAAGAAGTTTACCAGCATTGGTTAAAGCCAGTCGAATTCAGGACAAAGTAAAAGGAGTTGGTTTTGACTGGGAAGAACCGCATCAGGTTTGGGATAAAGTGCAGGAAGAACTCGAAGAATTACAAATTGAAGTAAAAGCCGGAGATCAGGATAAAATAGAGGCCGAATTTGGTGATGTACTATTCTCCATGATCAATTATGCCCGATTTTTAAATATAAATCCTGAAGATGCTTTGGAGCGCACCAACAAAAAGTTTATCAAACGCTTTCAGTACCTTGAAAGTAAAGCGGGCGAATTGGGGAAACCTTTAATGGACATGACTTTGGCTGAAATGGACGTTTTTTGGAATGAAGCAAAAAAACTGTAATTATTCTGCCAGTTTTTTTAAAGCTTTGATGTCCTGAAGTTTGATTTTTTTACCGGTTAGTTCAATTAATTTCAGCTTGTTGAAATCAGATAATAGGCGGATGCAGCTTTCTGTGGCTGTACCAATAATACCGGCGAGTTCTTCTCTTGTGAGCTGAACTTTAAGGGTTTTATCCGGGTTTTCACCAAAATCGTCGTGCAATTGCAGTAAAGTTTCTGCCAAACGTTGTTTTACCGTTTTCTGAACCAATGCAATTTTATCGTTTTCAGATTCTTTTAAATCTTCACAAATCGACTGCATCAAATTCATAGAAAACTGATTGTTGTTATTAAAAAAGTGAAGAATTTCAGCTTTCGGAATAAAACAAACCTCCATATCAGCAACCGCTTTGGCCGATAAGTTGGCAGGTTCATTGCTAATCATAGAGCGCTGACCTAAAAGTTCTCCTGATTTTACCAGTTTTACAATTTGATCTTTTCCGTTAGCACTTAATTTAGAGAGCTTTCCAACCCCGTCTTTTACACAAAAAACGCCATTGGTAACTTCGCCTTCCTCAAAAAGAGCATCTCCTTTTTTAATCGTATAGGTCGTCTTGCTATTGGCCAGCTTCACAACTTCATCTTTATTAAGCGCTTTTAGAGAAGAAAGCTGTCTTACGATACATTGGTCACATTTATTCATAGCAAAAGGATTTGCTGCAAAATTAACCAATATTCGCTTTCGCAGCTAGTGTTCGGACAGAAAAAACACATAAAAAATAGGATGTCGTTATTTGGCAGATTTATTTTATTAAATTAGAAATCGATTTCCGGGTAATATGATAAATGTCATATTAAAAGTCACCTCTTATTCTGAATATTTGTAGTATCAAAAAAAAACAAATTATGAGTGAGCAAAGTTGTTTTCATTGTGGTCTTACGATTCCTAAAAATGAAGAGATCAATTTTGATGAAAAAAAGTTTTGTTGTGCCGGTTGTAAAACCGTTTACGAAATTTTTAGTCTTCATGATTTAACCTGTTACTACGATTTTGAAAAGTCCCCGGGTGCTACTCCACAGGATATAAAAGGGAAGTATGACTTTTTAGACAATGAAGCTATCCTTTCAAAAGTACTGGAATTTCAGGAGGGGAATACTGCAATTGCTTCTTTGAATATCCCCTACATTCATTGCAGTTCCTGTATCTGGATTCTCGAAAATTTAAACAGAATTCAGCCCGGAATAAGCCTCTCTCAGGTGAACTTTCCCGAAAAGAGAGTCCGAATTACATTTAATTCGGATACGGTTTCTTTAAAAACTATAGTTTATATGCTCAGCTCCATAGGCTATGAACCCTATATAAGCTTAGAAAATTACGAGTCCGGAAAAAATAATGTTGACAGAAGTCTGACCTATAAATTAGGCGTTGCCTTTTTTTGTTTCGGAAACATCATGTTGCTTTCATTTCCGGAGTACTTCGAAATAAAGGAATTTTGGCTGGACAATTATAAACCCTTTTTCAGAATCCTGATTTTTATACTCGCGCTGCCCAGCTTTTTATATTCGGCAAGTGGTTACTATGTTTCGGCTTACAAGAGTATCAAATCGGGGATGTTGAATATTGACATTCCAATTGCGTTGGGAATTATCGTAATGTTTGTCCGCAGTACTTTTGATATTGTAATGAATTACGGATCTGGTTTTTTTGACAGCTTAACAGGTTTGGTTTTCTTTATGCTGTTGGGAAAGATGTTTCAGATCAAAACCTATAGTTTTTTAAGTTTCGAAAGAGATTTTAAATCTTATTTCCCAATTGCAGTCACAAGAATTAATCCCGACACCTCCGAAGAAAGTGTTCCTGTTTATGATGTTTTAAAAGGAAACAGACTGCTCATTCGAAATCAGGAACTTATTCCGGTTGACGGAATTCTGATTAGCGAAAAAGCCGAGATAGACTATAGTTTTGTAACTGGAGAAGCGGTTCCGATTACTAAAAAGTCAGGCGATAAAGTTTTTGCCGGAGGAAAACACATCGGTAAGGTGATCGAAATGGAAGTATTGCATTCGGTATCTCAAAGTTATCTGACGCAATTGTGGAGTAATGAAATTTTCCAGAAAAAGGTGCTTCAAAAACACAAAACTATCACAGATACGATAAGTCGTTATTTTACTCCCTTATTATTATTAATTGCTTTTGCCGGTTTTGGATATTGGATTTCGATTGATGCCAATACCGCTTTTAATGTTTTTACTGCTGTTTTAATTGTGGCTTGTCCGTGTGCATTAGCCCTTACGGCACCGTTTACCTTTGGTAACATATTGCGAATCATGGGCAAACAAAAAATGTATTTGAAGAATGCTTTGGTTATCGAGCAACTCGCCAAAGTAGACACCATTGTTTTTGATAAAACCGGTACCCTCACGACCAATAAGAAATCGAATATTGTATATGAGGGGAATCCTCTTTCGGAAGAAAATTACAGACTGATCAAAAATGTGCTTCGTGCTTCAAATCACCCTTTGAGCCGAATGTTATATGATTTTCTGCCGGAGGCAACTAAAATTAAAATTGATGATTTTCAGGAGATTACCGGTAAAGGAATTCAGGCAACCGCAGAAAACACCATCTTAAAAATTGGATCGGGAACCTTTGTTGATAGCCCTGGTACGGAATCTTCTGAAATTGAAAAAACAAGTCTCCACATCAGAATCAATGACACTTATTATGGAAAATTTACATTCCAGAATCAATATAGGGATGGTTTAGAAGCGCTTTTTTCGGCATTGAGTCAGGAATATCAAATAAAAGTGCTTTCCGGAGATAATGACGGAGAGCGTACCACCCTCGAAACCATTCTGCCCAAACATACCGAGCTGATCTTTAATCAAAAGCCAGAGCAGAAGTTAGAGTTTATCAAAAAGCTGCAGGAGGATGGCCATAATGTTATGATGGTTGGAGACGGTTTAAACGATGCCGGTGCTTTGGCACAAAGTAATGTAGGAATTTCGATCTCTGAGAATGTCAATGTTTTTTCACCTGCCTGCGATGCAATTTTAGATGCAAGCGAGTTTTCAAGACTGAATTATTTTTTAAAATTATCGCACAAATCGATTGCGATTATTAAGATGAGTTTTGTTTTGTCGTTGCTGTATAATGTTGTAGGACTTTTTTTCGCAATTACAGGAAATTTACTGCCTTTGGTGGCCGCTATTATTATGCCTTTGAGCACAATTACGATCGTAAGTTTTGTGACTTTGATGTCTAACTACTTCAGCAAGAGTAATTTAAAATAATTATAAATAATTCAATTGTTATTTTTTTATAAATTTAACATTTAGACTTAGTCAATGATAATTATCATATTTTACCTGCCAATAACCCAGTAATTTTGTTAATATAAACTTAAGGTATGAGTGTTATCTATCTATTAATTACAGTAAGTATTTTCGTAGCAATCGGGTTCTTCATTGCTTTTATTCTAGCTGTCAAATCTGGACAGTATGATGACGATTATACACCTTCAGTCAGAATGCTTTTTGATGATGAGACTAAAATTGCCCCAGAGAAGAACAATTTACCAATAAAAGAAAAACAAGTATAATTATGGAAATGGAACAGTTTTATTACGACAACAAAATTGTTAAAAAATTCATTTACGCCACTATCTTATTTGGGGTAGTGGGGATGTTAGTGGGGCTTACCTTAGCGGTAATGTACCTTTTTCCCAACATTACAGATGGGATCTCCTGGCTTAGTTATGGTCGATTACGACCTTTACACACCAATGCGGTTATTTTTGCCTTCGTTGGAAATGCCTTTTTTGCCGGAATGTATTATTCCTTGCAGCGTTTGTTAAAAGCCAGAATGTTCAGTGACTTTTTGAGTAATTTACATTTTTGGGGTTGGCAACTTATTATTGTGGCGGCGGCTATTACATTGCCCTTAGGGTATACTTCTTCAAAGGAGTATGCGGAGCTGGAATGGCCAATTGATATTGCCATTGCGCTTATCTGGGTCGTAATGGGGATCAATATGATTGGTACCATGCTGCGTCGTAGAGAACGTCATTTGTATGTAGCCATTTGGTTTTATCTGGCAACATTTGTTACCGTTGCGGTACTGCACATTTTCAATAATATCGAGATTCCGGTTTCGGCTTTAAAAAGTTACTCGGTTTACGCAGGGGTTCAGGATGCTTTAGTGCAATGGTGGTATGGTCACAATGCGGTTGCATTTTTTCTTACTACACCCTTTTTAGGATTAATGTATTACTTCGTTCCAAAAGTAGCCAATCGTCCGGTATACTCTTATAGATTATCAATTATACACTTCTGGTCCCTGATCTTTATTTACATCTGGGCTGGTCCGCACCACTTATTGTATTCTGCTTTACCAAACTGGGCTCAGAATTTAGGAGTTGCATTTTCAGTAATGCTTATTGCACCATCCTGGGGAGGTATGATCAACGGACTTTTAACTTTAAGAGGAGCGTGGGATAAAGTCCGTGAAGAACCGGTTTTGAAATTCTTTGTAGTAGCTATTACAGGTTACGGAATGGCCACTTTTGAAGGACCGATGCTTTCACTTAAAAATGTAAATGCTATCGCGCATTATACAGACTGGATCGTTGCACACGTACACGTAGGAGCTTTAGCCTGGAATGGTTTCATGTCATTTGGTATTATTTACTGGTTGATTCCCCGTATGACCAAATCGGAGTTGTTTTCTAAAAAATTAGCCAACTTTCATTTCTGGATAGGCACCTTAGGAATCATTGTTTATACCATTCCGTTGTATGTAGCAGGTTTTCAACAAGCTTCTATGTGGAAACAATTTAATCCCGATGGAACTTTAGTTTACGGTAACTTCCTTGAGACCGTTACGGCTATTATGCCAATGTACTGGATGAGAGCCATTGGAGGTAGTTTGTATTTAATAGGAATGCTGACATTGGTTTACAATATTATTATGACCGTAAAAGCGGGTAATACCATTGAAGATGAACTGGCACAAGCTCCGGCTTTACAAAGAATTAGCAGTGGAAGACTTAATGGAGAGAAATTCCATACCTGGTTGGAGAGAAAACCAATTCAGTTAACCATTCTGGCAACAATTGCTATTTTAATTGGAGGTATCATTCAAATTGTACCTACGATTATGGTCAAATCGAATATTCCGACGATTTCAAGTGTAAAACCATACACCCCTTTAGAATTGGAAGGACGTGATTTGTATATCAGAGAAGGTTGTGTGGGATGTCATTCACAATCCGTTCGTCCGTTCAGAAGTGAAGTAGAGCGTTACGGACCGCAATCAAAAGCAGGAGAGTTTGTATACGATCATCCATTTTTATGGGGATCAAAACGTACAGGTCCCGATTTGTTAAGAGTAGGTGGGAAGTATAATGACAACTGGCATTTTAATCATATGTGGAATCCACAAAGTACTTCAGCAGGTTCAATCATGCCGGGTTACAAATGGCTGTTTGACAATGAAGCGATGGACATTTCGCTGACGCAGAAGAAAATGAAGGCTATGGTGTCACTTGGAGTTCCTTATACCGAAGCAGAAATTGCAAATGCTCCTAAAACATTAAAGGCACAGGCCATGAAAATCGAAAAAAGCCTGGAGAATGATCCTGATTATGTAAAAAGTTATGAGGACAGTAAGAAAAAAGCAATTGCAAAAGGCGAAAAATTCGTTCCGATGAATGAGAGAGAAATTGTGGCTTTAATTGCTTACATACAAAGACTTGGAACGGATATTAAAGTAAAGCAACCTTCTAAATAACAGCATTATGTTTGAGCAAATAAAACACAATATGGAGAACATTTCGGGTATAGAGATTTACCCGATACTTTCTCTGTTGATATTCTTTTTCTTCTTTGTAGGCCTGGGAATCTGGGTGTTTTCCTATAAGAAAGAAAAAATTGAAGAAATGAGTGCGATACCTTTGAATGAAGGGCTTATTATAATTTCAAAAGATAAATAAAAATGAAAAGATTTTTCCCAGTATATGTAAGAGTGCCATTGATTTTCTTCATTGTCTTTGCTTTGATGGAGTACTTTATAGATTCGGGCGACAAACCAGCTTTTATTAAGTATCCGATGGTTTCTGTTTTTCTGCTTGTTTTTCTGTTTATTCTGATTGCCATCGAAATAACGCTGAGCGCTGTTAATAGGGTCATGTACCAATTGATGTCGCCTGAAGAAAAAGCAAAACTAGAGCATGAAAAGAGTTTAAGCCTCACAGAAAGTACCTGGTACAAAGAGCTGATGCATAAACTTACCAAAACAGAGCCCATTGAAAAAGAAGGCGACTTGTTGATGGATCATGATTATGACGGTATTAAAGAGTTGGATAATAACTTACCGCCTTGGTGGGTGTACCTGTTTTATATCTGTATTGCCTTTGGTGTAATCTATGTAGCACGTTACGATGTTTTTGGTGCTGATGATCAGGAAATGGAGCTGAAAAAAGAAATGGCTCAGGCCAAAATAGATGTAGAAGAATACCTGAAAACAGCCCCGGATTTGATGGACGAAAAAACAGTAGTATTGTTGACAGATGATGCAAGTTTAGCTGCCGGTAAAGAAATCTTTATGACCAATTGCGCAGCTTGCCACAGAGCAGACGGTGGAGGACAAATTGGACCCAACCTGACCGACGACCATTGGATTTTAGGAGGTGGTATTAAAGAGATTTTCCACACCATTACCAATGGGGGACGTGACGGAAAGGGAATGGTTTCCTGGAAAACCAACGGTATGAAACCTAAAGAAATTCAAAAAGTAGCAAGTTACATCTTGTCTTTACAAGGTAGTAACCCTAAAGATCCAAAAGAACCGGAAGGTGAGGTTTGGGTAGATAAAAGTGCTCCTAAAAAGGGCGATACAGCAGAAAAAACAAAAGATAGTACAGAAGTTAAAAAATAATACCATGTCAAATTTACCAGACGAAGCTTTTAGAGATACCATTGGAACTATTGATGAGGGCGGCAAGAGAAAATTTATTTTTCCTAAAAAACCGTCTGGTAAATTTTACGAATACCGGAAAATAGTCAGTTATATTTTGCTGGTCATTTTAATTGCGAATCCGTTTATCAAAATAAATGGAAACCAATTCATGATGTTCAATGTCATCGAACGACGTTTTAATATTTTCGGATTTCCATTTTGGCCTCAGGATTTTTATCTCTTTGTGATCTCAATGCTCGTCGGAATTGTATTCATCATCTTGTTTACAGTGGTTTTTGGAAGAATATTTTGCGGATGGATTTGTCCGCAGACCATTTTTCTGGAGATGGTTTTCAGACGAATTGAATACTGGATCGATGGAGACCGTGGTGCACAAATGCGATTGGCAAAACAGGAATGGAACGCCGAGAAAATTCGAAAAAGAGGAACCAAATGGACCATCTTTTTTCTGATCTCTTTTGGAATTGCCAATGTGTTTTTAGCCTATCTCGTTGGTAGCGATGAACTTTTTTTAATGGTTGAACAAGGACCAATTCAGCAGGCCAGTAATTTTATAGCATTGCTTATTTTTACAGGAGTCTTCTATTTTGTATTTGTTTGGTTTCGGGAGCAGGTTTGTATCATTGCCTGTCCGTATGGGCGACTGCAAGGGGTACTTCTGGACAATAAATCGATCAATGTGGCGTATGATTTTGTACGTGGAGAGAAGGAGGAAGGCCGTGCTAAATTCAATAAAAAAGAAGACAGAGCCTTAACCGGAAAAGGAGATTGCATCGACTGTCACCAATGTGTACACGTTTGCCCGATGGGTATCGACATTAGAAACGGAACTCAGCTGGAATGTACCAACTGTACAGCCTGTATCGATGAATGTGACACTATTATGGAAAACGTTGGTTTGCCTAAAGGACTGATTCGTTATGCATCTGAAGATGAAATTGAGAAAAAAGCACCTTTTAAATTCACCACAAGAATGAAAGGTTATACCGCCGTTTTATTCATCTTGCTGAGTGTGTTTGTCGGAATGCTGTTTTTAAGAACCGATCTGCAGGCTGTTATTCTGCGTTTACCGGGACAGTTGTTTCAGCATAAAGGAGACAAAATCAGTAATGTGTATACCTATAAAATTGTCAATAAAACAGTAAAAGATTATAACGATATTCATTTTGAGCTCATCGATCAGAAAGGGGAGATTAAAAAGGTTGGAAAAACACATTTTAAAGTAGCTAAAGAAGGCATTTCGCAAGGAACATTATTTATAGAAATAGACGAAGTGCTTTTGGAAAGCGATAAAACAAAAGTGAAAATTGGGGTTTACAATGGCAAAGAATTGTTGGAAACCACCACCACTAACTTTTTAGGACCGCGAAGTTTTAATTAAAAAATACGATTATGAAAATAAATTGGGGAACCGGGATTGTCATTGCATTTGCATTGTTTATGACTTTTATTTTATATTTTGTTTTTGAAGTACAATCCAACAGTAAATACGACAACGATTTGGTTGTAGAAGAATATTACAAGCACGATTCACATTTTCAGGAAGAAATGGCACGTGTTCAGAATGCTCAGGATTTACAGCAAAAACCTTCAATTGCCTATCACAAAGATGGAGTTGAAATTGTCTTTCCTGCCACTTTTGAAAATGATAAAGTCAAAGGGAACATCTTATTGTACCGCCCGTCAAATAAAAAGTTTGATTTTAATACCCGAATTGCTTTAACCAACTCAGCCTTGTTGATTCCAAAAAACAAACTGGTAAAAGGGCGCTGGGACGTTAACATGGAATGGCAGTACGATGGCAAAAAATACCTGTCAAAAGAGGTAATCTATGTAAACTAATAGTATAAAATGACTTGTCAAAAGAAGAATTTTTCAATTGACAAGTCATTGTTTTTTAATCCTTATTAAGGATCTAATCTGTAGTAAAAAAAATAAAAAAAAATGTTGTACTCCGCTTTCATATTTGGATTAATCAGCAGCTTACATTGTATCGGAATGTGTGGTCCAATTGCCATGATGTTGCCTGTAGACCGCCAGAATGAAGCTAAAAAGGTAACTCAGATGATTACCTATCATTTAGGACGATTAACCGCTTACGCCACCATCGGACTGATTTTTGGATTGTTGGGAAGAGGATTCTTTTTGGCCGGACTTCAGCAAAAAATGTCCATTTTTATTGGTCTCGCAATGATAGTCGTTGTTTTGGTTCCGGAGAAAATCTTCTCCAAATACAACTTTTCTAAACCAGTCTATAAAGTAATCTCCAGGATAAAATCGAGCTTAGGCAATCAATTTAAAGACCGTAGCTATAAATCTCTTTTTACGATCGGATTGTTGAATGGCTTTCTGCCTTGCGGAATGGTTTATGTAGCCTTATTTGGTGCTATTGCCATGCAAAGCGCCAGTTTGGGAGTGCTGTATATGCTGCTGTTTGGATTGGGCACTGTACCGCTTATGACCCTTGTAGTATATGTAAATTCGTTGATCAAACTTCCTTTTAGAAATAAAATACAAAAAGCAATCCCTTATGTTGCTGTGGTCATTGGTGTTTTATTTATCCTTAGAGGCTTAGGTTTGGGGATTCCTTATATTTCCCCATCTAATATGAGTTTGTTTGTTCAGTCGACTCCTAACTGTCATTAAACAGTCATAGAGAACAGGTTGGTTTCGGGAGATTTTCTTTTTAAGTGCAAATCAAAAGCCATACAGATATTACGAACAAAAGGTCGGCCAGCTTCGGTAATGCTAATTTTGTTTTCTTCAATTACAAGTAATGCATCGCTTTCCATTTCTTTTAAATCCGATAAAACAGTTGGGATTTCTTTAAAATATAAAGAGGCATCAGCCCATGAAGTTTCAAATTCGCAGGTTAAATTTAAAATGTGTTTTCGAATTATTAAATCTTCATCATCCAGTATGTGACCTTTTACCACCGGTAATTTGCCGCATTCCAACAATTGATAATACTCTTCCAGGGTTTTGGTGTTTTGAGCAAAGCTATACCAGCTGTCACTAATAGACGAAACACCCAGACCTATCATCAACTGTGTTTTTGAAGCACTGTAGCCCATAAAGTTTCGATGCAATTCTTTATTTTGAGCTGCTTTGTACAAACTATCCGTTGCAAAAGCAAAATGATCCATACCAATTTCATGATAACCATTTTGAGCAAGCAATTGTTTGCCCACCTCATATAGTTTTCTTTTTTCGGCATCCTTTGGAATGTTTTCATCATTAAATCCACGTTGACCATTTCCTTTGATCCAGGGCACGTGTGCATAACTGTAAAAGGCCAAGCGATCCGGTTTTAACGAGTTTGTTTTCTCAACCGTATCAATAATATTTTCGACAGTCTGAAAGGGCAGGCCAAATATAATATCGTGGCCAATAGAAGTATAACCTATCTCTTTTGCCCACAAGGTAACTTTGGCAACATTGTGAAAAGGCTGAATGCGATGAATCGCCTTTTGAACTTTCGCTGCATAATCCTGAACGCCAAAACTAACCCTGCGAAAACCTAAATCGTATAATTTTTTAAGCTGTTCGTAGGTGGTATTGTTAGGATGGCCTTCAAAACTAAACTCATGATTTTCGGCTTTTTGAGCACTATTGAAAATACCATTAATGAGTTGTTCCAGGTTGTTTTTGGAGAAAAAGGTTGGAGTTCCTCCTCCTAAGTGAATCTCTTTTATAATTGGCTTTTCCGGAAGTAAAGTACAATAAAGGCTCCATTCTTTTAAAAGCGCTTTAATATAAGTTTCTTCCACAGCGTGATTTTTTGTAATTCGTTTGTTGCATCCGCAAAAAGTGCACAAGCTTTCACAAAAGGGTAAGTGAATGTATAAACTGATTCCGTTTTGTGAATTGCTTTCTGCAAAAGCCCTTTGTAATGTTGTCACCCATTTTTGCTCGTTAAAATTACTTTCATTCCAATAAGGAACGGTTGGATAACTGGTATAACGCGGACCGGGAACATTGTATTTCTGTGTCAGTGAAATTTTCATAAAAAAGGATTTTTGGATACTCAAAATTAGAATACCGACACCAAAAATAAAATGACAAATATCATATATAAAAAAAGAGACCCATTTTGAGCTACAGTAAGAACACAAGTATAAAAAGTAACACAAATTGCACGGATTATCACCAATTTGTTTGTGGAATTCATTTTACAAACAAGGTTAACGTATTAAAATTTGTGCAAATTCGTGGAATTTGTGTTCAGACTGTAGCCCATTTTGAGCCTCTTTTAGTGAATTAATTAACTAACATTAAATAGAATCCTGAATGATTTTAAGCCATTTTTTGGCAAACATATGATCCTGATAAGCGCTTATTTGTTTGATGCGGTCATCGTCGAAATCATAGAATGCGATTGTAATTTTTTTAGAAGTTTCTCTGTCCAGAAATTCAAAATCAATTTTTAGTATAGTGTCTGAGTTTCCGTCGGTAGTCAGTACTAGTTTACAGGAAGAGACACTTCTTAGATCAACGTAAGTAGATTCTTCCTGATTTGGATTGAAGTTCATCAGGATAAATTTTCTGTTTTTCTGATCGATCGTCAGCGTTTTATTGCTTTGAGATTCTGTCAGATCAAAGTCTTCCGGATGAGTTGGATTGAATTTCTTTTTTATGTTTAAGATTTTTGTTTTGCTTGCAGCGCTTGATCTGGCTGAAAAATAAATAGGAATGGCTACTATGATGGCGATCACAATACCAATTATGGTTACACTCGTTTCCATTTTTGATGTAAAATTTGATAAATTAGTATGAAATAGTAAGCTGCTTTCAGGATGAAAACGGCTTATGGTTTTGGAAAAGAAAAGTCTTCTCCGCCAGAATTTCATAAAGTAATCTACCAGAAAAAATGGAAGGGATAGAGCATTAAAAGAACCTTTTTGCTCTGGGTATTGAATTGATTGGCAAAGTTTGAAGCTGCATGTACAGCCTGATGCTGTGGAATAGCAACCAATAAAGAGTCAAACCACTTAAGTAAGGCGGGATGATTGGTTTTTATATTTCCGACCAGATTGTAACCCGTTTGTGGCTGTATAAAAGCCAAAGAATCGGTATAGTCGATAGAAAACGTAGTATCCGCTTTTTTGCTTTCCGTTTTTTCAATAGCAGATTCGTTTGCCTGAGCAGCAAAAAATGCGATGATCAAAAGTGATGCAAATATAATGGCCTTACGAATCCAATTCATGGTCGCGAATTTAACTCTTAAAAGACAATTAAAGAAATTTTAAAGGATTAATTAACTTTAAAAAAGGACTAATTATTTTATCCTCAACATTTAATTGGTGCAGTTGAGGATAAAACAAAGTTATTGTTGCATTTTGAAATAATAATCAGCTGAGTGTTTTCCGCTTCCGTAGAATAAAAAGAATACACAAACCAGCAAAACTACAATAGCAAGAATTAAGCTTTCGGAATGCATGTGTCCCATAAAATTAATCAGAATGGCCCCAAAAAGGATGGGCAACTGAGCAGCTATTGCCCAACGGGTGAGTAACCCAAAAACAATCATGATACCACCAATCATATGGGCTGGTGCTATATAATGTAATAAAAACATTCCGCCACCAAACTTGTCAATGGGAGAAATTAAATCATGCAGATATTGAACATTCGTTACAAATGAAACTCCTTTCATAAATAAAAAAATCCCCAATACAATACGTACTAAATCTACAGGTAAATAAGTGTGCGAATTCGCCCATTTATTTAAACTTTTTACATTTTCCATGATACTACGTGATTAAAAATTACCCACTAAAGTTACTGATTTTTAATGATATATTTATTTTTAAGTAACTGAAAATAAGTTTTTTACTTTTAATTTAACGTATTTATAAGAATGATTGAAAATCTAAACCTGTATCACTCCTAAATTGAATGGTTTTTGAATCGGAGCGTGGTTGGCCGCTTCAATTCCCATAGAAATCCAGGTACGGGTGTCTAATGGGTCAATGATAGCATCAGTCCACAACCTTGAAGCCGCATAATACGGAGAAGTTTGTGCGTCGTAACGCGCTTTTATTTTGTTAAACAATTCGGTTTCCTTTTCTTCGTCTACGATTTCTCCTTTTGCTTTTAGCGAAGAAGCTTCGATTTGAGCAAGCACTTTTGCAGCCTGAGTTCCACCCATAACGGCAAGTTCTGCACTTGGCCAGGCAAAAATTAATCTCGGATCATAAGCTTTTCCACACATTGCGTAGTTTCCGGCTCCGTAAGAGTTTCCAACAATGACAGTAAATTTAGGAACAACCGAATTACTTACTGCATTCACCATTTTAGCACCGTCTTTGATGATTCCGCCATGTTCTGACTTTGATCCTACCATAAAACCGGTAACATCCTGTAAAAAGACTAAAGGTATTTTTTTCTGATTGCAATTGGCAATAAAACGAGTGGCTTTATCAGCACTATCCGAGTAAATTACGCCTCCAAACTGCATTTCTCCTTTCTTCGTTTTTACTACTTTTCTCTGGTTGGCTACAATTCCAACGGCCCAACCGTCAATTCGGGCATATCCCGTGATCAGCGACTGACCGTAACCTTCTTTGTAAGCTTCAAATTCTGAATTGTCAACCAAACGATTGATGATCTCCATCATATCGTATTGCTCGTTTCTTGCTTTTGGCAAAATTCCGTAGATATCTTTAGGTTCCAAGGCAGGTTTTTCGGCTTTGATACGGCTGTAACCAGCTTTGTCAAAATCGCCAATTTTATCTACGATGTTTTTTATTTTTTCAAGGGCATCTTTATCGTCTTTGGCTTTGTAATCGGTAACACCTGAGATTTCGCAGTGTGTTGTGGCACCACCCAGAGTTTCATTGTCGATGGTTTCTCCAATTGCAGCTTTAACCAAATAACTTCCTGCAAGGAAAATACTTCCGGTTTTGTCCACAATTAAAGCCTCGTCACTCATGATAGGCAGGTAGGCACCTCCGGCAACACAGCTTCCCATTACGGCAGCAATTTGAGTGATTCCCATGCTGCTCATTTGGGCATTGTTTCTAAAAATTCTTCCGAAGTGTTCTTTGTCCGGGAAAATTTCATCCTGAAGCGGTAAATAAACACCGGCACTGTCTACTAAATAAATGATGGGTAATCTGTTTTCCATGGCAATTTCCTGTGCACGCAGGTTTTTCTTCCCGGTAATAGGAAACCAGGCACCGGCTTTTACAGTAGCATCATTGGCTACCACAATGCATTGTTTTCCTCTGATGTATCCTATTTTAATGACAACTCCTCCAGACGGACAGCCACCATGTTCCGCATACATTCCTTCTCCAACGAAACCTCCAATCTCAATGCTTTTCGAATTTTCATCCAGCAGGTAGTCAATACGTTCACGTGCGGTCATTTTACCTTCGGCATGTAGCTTTTCAATGCGTTTTTCGCCTCCGCCCAATTTTACTTTGGCAAATTTGTGTTTTAATTCAGAAAGTAGTAATTTATTGTGATCTTCGTTTTTATTGAAGTTTAAATCCATAATATTTTAATGTTTTAACAAAATAGTGTTGGCTAATTTACAAAATCAATTGAAACCCACATAATAAATATCATGCGGATATGAAATAAAATTGAGGTGCTGTTATTCCATATTTAAGTGCCTTTTTAGAAGAAATAAAAGGTGTATTTAAGAAGCGTGCATAAAAAAACCAGAAGCTGTCTTCTGGTTTTTTATCATATATTGTTTGGTTTATTTTTTAGAATCGCCAACCATTCGTTTTAGAATGGCCCATTGTTTTAAAGCGTCACGAGCTTCTACAGCAGGATAGCCTAACATGGTTTTTCCGGCAGCAACATCACAGATAACTCCCGAACCTGCTCCAACTACGGCACCATCGCCAATAGTGGTGTGGTCTTTTATAGAAGCACTTCCTCCAATGATAACACCGTTTCCTAAAGTTACAGAACCGGCAAGACCACTGTTTCCAGCCATGATACAAAATTTACCTAATTTACTATTATGTCCGATTTGTACTAAGTTGTCAATTTTACAGCCGTCTCCCACAATAGTCGAGCTGAATTTCCCACGGTCTACGCAGGTATTGGCACCAATTTCAACGCAGTTTCCGATAATTACATTTCCGATTTGCGGAATTTTTACCAGTCCTTTTTCATTGCAGGGACGGAATCCAAAACCGTCTGCACCAATTGTTGCATTAGGATGAATGATGCAATCGTTACCAATATGACAACGCTCACGTACCACTGTCCCTGACCAGATAATAGTGTTTTTTCCAACAGTCGATTCGTCAAGAATGGTCACGTTTGGATAAATAGTGGCATGAGCACCAATGGTTACTTTTGGACCAATGTAGCAACCGGCACCAATTTTTGCGCCTTCACCAATAATGGCGGTTTCATCGACAGTAGCGGTTTTGTGAATATTAGTGTGAAATATTGGGGTAGGTGGGGCAAAAAGGGCTAAAATTTGTGACATGGCTAAATCGGCATTCTTTACTTTGATGAAGGCACGATTTTCCCCTGGCTCTATTGAAATATCTTCGTTAACTACTGCAATCGATGCATTTGAAGTTGACCAGTATTTTTCATATTTTTTGTTTCCTATAAACGAAATTTCTGAAGTTGTCGCTTTTTCTAGTTGCTCTGTGGCTGTAATGCTTTGCGAAGTAGTGCCGTAGATTACGCCATTGATTACTTCGTTAATTTCTTGAATTGAATAGGATTTCATTTAATGAATGTAATAGATTATAGGGTTAATTTTTCCCAAATAAAATCAATTAGATTTTAATTACCTAATATTATTTTTGGGTTTATTGAAATATGTTTAAAATAATAGCTTAAATATTACAATATTAACATTTTAACAGACGATCTGTTAATGGTCTTTTAGTTTGTGTTAAGGTAGTACTGCTGGTTTTTTGATACGAATGTAGAGGGATTCGATTTGAATTTGGAACTTAAAAATAATAGTAAATTATTGGTAAGTAGTGGTTTACAAATATAATATAAATCTTTTAAAAAAAATGCATGAGGTAAAAAAAAATCGATTCGCTTTGTTGAAAGGAATCGATTTTTATTTTTTTAATCTTTTATTTTAGAAAGAGAAATGGCGTTAATGCAATAGCGCAAACCGCTGGGTTCCGGACCATCAGGAAAGACGTGCCCTAAATGTGCATCACAGGTATTACAGACTACTTCAACGCGGATCATTCCGTACGATTTGTCGGCATGGTATCCAATTGCATTTTCTTTTAAAGGTTGTGTAAAGGAGGGCCAGCCTGTTCCGGATTCAAATTTCTCGGAAGCATCAAAAAGCAAAGTTCCGCAGCATTTACACTCATAGATTCCGGGATCAAACAAACTGCAGAGCTCAGAACTGAAAGATCTTTCAGTGCCTTTCAATCGAGTTACCTGAAATTCTTCCGGTGTTAAAAGCTGTTTCCATTCTTCTTCTGTTTTTTCTATTCGCTTTTCCGGGATCGGATTTCCTTTATTGGTAAAACGAATTACATCTGCCCATTTTATCATAACTGTTTTTTTAAGTTTTCGGTTCTCAGTCTCAGTCTCAGTTTTCAGTCTCAGTCTCAGTCTCAGTATTCAGTTTACTGCGACTGTATACTGTGACTGAAAACTAAGCATTCAGTTTACTGCGACTGAGAACTGTGACTGCAAACTAATAAAAAATTACTCTTCCTCTTTCTGTCCCATCATCATTAGAAATGCTTTCAGGAACGGATCGATGTTACCGTTCATTACGCCGTCAACGTCACTGGTTTCATAGCCTGTACGAACGTCTTTTACCAGTTTATAAGGTTGCATTACATAGTTGCGTATTTGCGAACCCCATTCGATTTTCATTTTTCCGGCTTCGATATCGGCACGTTGAGCCTGCTGTTTTTTCAGCTCGATTTCGTACAACTGCGAACGTAACATTTGCATAGCACGTTGTCGGTTGTCTTGCTGAGACCGCGTTTCGGAACATTGAATCTGAATTCCGGTTGGCTTGTGCACCAATTGTACTTTGGTTTCAACTTTATTTACGTTTTGCCCTCCGGCACCACTTGAACGTGAAGTGGTAATTTCGATATCGGCAGGATTGATGTCAATCTCGATACTGTCGTCTACCAATGGATACACATAAACAGAGGCAAATGAGGTGTGGCGTTTGGCATTACTGTCAAAAGGCGAGATTCGGACTAAACGATGTACTCCGTTTTCTCCTTTTAAATATCCAAAAGAATAATCGCCTTCAAATTCTAAGGTAACGGTTTTGATTCCGGCAACCTCGCCAGCCTGAAAGTTCAGTTCTTTTATTTTGTAACCGTAACTTTCTCCCCACATCATGTACATTCGCATCAGCATTCCGGCCCAGTCGCAACTTTCAGTTCCACCTGCTCCGGCTGTAATTTGCACTACGGCGCTTAAACTGTCGCCTTCATCTGAAAGCATGTTTTTAAACTCAATGTTTTCAATATGTGCCTGAGTGGTGTTGTAATGTTCGTCTAATTCTTCTGCAGAAAGCTCGCCTTCTTTGTAAAAATCATACGCCAGTTGCAATTCATCTGTCAGTTCGATTGCTTTGTTGTAGTCTTCGATCCATTTTTTCTTGTTTCGAAGGTTTTTTACAATAGCTTCGGCTTCTTTTGCATTGTTCCAGAAATCAGGCGCAAAGGTCTTTTCTTCTTCGTTTGCAATTTCGATTAGCTTGGCATCAACGTCAAAGATACCTCCTCAACGCACCAAGGCGCTCCACAATACCTTTTATTTGTTCGGTCGTTGTCATAAATTAATAGTAGTTTTATATGTTTTTTACAAATATTACGTTAATTTGGTTCTGTAGTAATAGGGAAGTTAAAATTTACTGAAACTTACCAAAATTAACTAACAGTAATACGTAATTTTGCTGTACAAAAATAAGATATAGTTTTTAGAATATGGAAATAAATTTAATTAGCGATACCATTACTAAACCAACATATGAAATGTTGCAGTATATGTTTAATGCTCATGTTGGCGATGACGTATACAGGCAGGATCCTACAGTTATCGAATTAGAGACTAGAGTAGCTGAGTTTTTTGGTATGGAAGCCGGGCTTTTTTTTCCGTCTGGAACTATGGCAAATCAAACCGCAATTAAATTACACACCCAACCCGGAGAACAATTGATCGCAGATAAATATGCCCACGTTTATCATTATGAAGGAGGAGGAGTTTCGTTTAACAGCGGGGTTTCCTGTTGTTTGTTAGACGGACATCGCGGGATGATCAATGCGAGTCAGGTTGCTGCGGCAATCAATGATCCCGAGTTTTATCACAGTCCATTAACCAGTTTGGTTTGCGTAGAGAATACCACTAATAAAGGAGGTGGGGCTTGTTATGAATTAGAAGATTTAAGAGAGATAAAAAAAGTTTGCGATGCCAATAATCTGAAATTCCATTTAGACGGAGCCAGGATTTGGAATGCCTTGGTCGCAAAAAGACAAAACCCAAAAGAATTTGGAGCAATTTTCGATACTATTTCGGTTTGTTTGTCTAAAGGATTAGGTGCTCCAATAGGTTCTGTGCTGCTTGGAACCAAAGAAGATATCCGTAGAGCGTTGAGAATAAGGAAGATACTAGGTGGTGGAATGCGTCAGGTAGGTTATTTAGCCGCAGCGGGATTGTTTGCTTTGGCACATAATATCGAACGACTGGCAGAAGATCACAGAAGAGCCAAGGAAATTGCCGCTGTTTTAAGCACGAAATCCTGGGTATCAGCAATAGAGCCGTGGAAACGAACATTTTGATTTTCTCTTTGGCAGAGGGATACAGCGATCAGTTGCTGATTGAAAAGTTAAAACAAAAAAATATCCTCATAAGCTCAATGGGACATAATAAACTTAGAATTGTAACGCATTTAGATTATAAAGAGGTAATGCATACTTATGTGATTGAAACGTTGCAGAAGTTTTAGCGAAAAAGGGGCTAAGGTACTAAGGTTCTGAGATACTAAGGCTTGATTCTAAATGCTACAAGTAAAAAAAAGCTGTCCTTTTAGGACAGCTTTTTTTTGAACCTCAGAACCTCAGAACCTCAGAACCTCAGAACCTCAGAACCTCAGAACCTCAGAACCTCAGAACCTCAGAACCTCAGAACCTCAGAACCTCAGAACCTCAGAACCTCAGAACCTCAGAACCTCCGTTATTTAAAAAGATTATCCATCCTGGAATCATTGGCATATCCATTTTAGCAACGGCATCCAGTTCTCTTTCGTTTACGCTTGTTGCTTTTTCTATTGCTTTATTTAACGTTACAATAAGATAGTCTTCCAGTTGTTCTTTATCTTCTAGTAAAGAGTCGTCAATGCTGATTGATGTTACTTTTCTATTTGCGGTTAATGTTACTTTTAATAATCCGTCAGCGCTTTGTTCATCAATCAAAACGGTGTCTAAACGCTTTTTTGTATCTTCAATTTTTTGTTGGGTTTCTTTAAGTTTACCCATCATTCCCATTAAATCCATTTTTGTTGATTTTTAAATTATTTCATACAAAATTAGTATATTGCTGTATGAAAGCAATAGATATTTTATGAAAAAATTAATTTGGTTCTGTTGTGTTTATAGTATTTTTGCTGCTTCGTATTTAAAAACTAATGCTCAATCAATGCAAAACGATATACTGGCTCCAAAAGCCAAAGAGGTTTCAAAATCATTAAAAAAACATAAAGAGACTAGAGTAGACAATTATTTTTGGTTAAATGACCGCGAAAATCCTGAGGTAATTGATTATCTGAATCAGGAAAATGCCTATTACCAAAATATGACTTCGCATACAAAAGGACTTCAGGAAGATTTGTATGAGGAAATGAAGGGAAGAGTGAAAGAAGACGATTCCTCGGTTCCTTATTTTTATAACGGTTATTTTTATATCACCCGTTTTGAGACAGGACAGGACTATCCAATTTTTGCCAGAAAAAAAGGCAGCCTTTCAGCAGAGGAAGAAATTTTATTCAACTGCAATGAATTGGCAAAAGGACATGCTTACTTTAAATTAGGAGGTTTAAGCATTAGTCCCGACAATAAATTTGCAAGTTTTGGAGTGGATATTGTGGGGAGAAGAATTTACACCATTCAGTTTAAAAACTTAGAGACCGGAGAAATTTTATCGGATAAAATTGAAAATGCAACTGGAGGATCTGTTTGGGCAAATGATAATAAAACCGTTTTTTATACCAAACAGGACGAAGTAACTTTAAGAGCGGATAAAATTTTCAGACACAAATTAAATACAGATTCGGCGACCGATGTTTTGGTTTTTAATGAAACCGATGATACCTTCAATGTTTCGGTTAGTAAAGAGAAATCAAGAAAATATATTGTAATTGGTTCCGGAAGTACTCTAACAACGGAATACAGAATTTTAAATTCAGATAATCCCGACGGAGAGTTTGAAGTGTTTCAGACACGTGTTCGCGGGCTGGAGTACAGTATTTCACATTTTGAAGACTCCTTTTATATTTTAACGAATAAAGACAAGGCGACGAACTTCAAGTTAATGAAAACGCCTGAAAACAAAACAGGAAAAAGAAATTGGGTAGACCTTATTCCGCATCGTGAAGATGTTTTATTAGAAGATATTGAAATTTTTAAAAACTATTTGGTTGTAGAAGAACGCTCCAATGGTTTGAACCACATTCGCATTATGCCGTGGAATGGTGAACCGGATTATTACCTTCCTTTTGGAAGCGAAACCTATAATGCCTACACGACAACAAATGTTGATTTTGATACCGATGTTTTGCGCTACAGCTATCAATCGCTGGCAACACCATCTTCGGTAATCGACTTTAATATGAAGACTAAAGCAAAGGAGGTTTTAAAAGAACAACAGGTTTTAGGAGGAAAATTTGATAAAGAAAATTACATCGAAGAACGTGTGTGGGCAACAGCCAGAGACGGTGTTAAGGTGCCAATTTCGATGATTTATAGAAAAGGACTCGAGAAGAATGGTAAAAACCCATTACTTCTTTATGCTTATGGTTCGTATGGAATTACAATGGATACCTATTTTTCTTCTACAAGACTTTCATTGCTGGATCGTGGTTTTGTTTATGCAATTGCCCATATCAGAGGGGGAGAAGACTTAGGAAGACAATGGTATGAGGATGGAAAACTGTTAAAAAAGAAAAATACCTTTACAGATTTCATCGATTGCTCTAAATTTGTCATTAACGAAAAATACACTTCTTCTAAACATTTGTACGCAGAAGGAGGATCAGCCGGAGGACTTTTGATGGGGGTTATCGTAAATGAAGCACCCGAATTGTACAACGGAGTGATCGCTCAGGTGCCTTTTGTAGATGTTATTACCACAATGCTGGATGACAGTATTCCGTTGACAACAGGAGAATATGATGAATGGGGAAATCCCAACAATAAAAAATATTACGATTATATGTTGTCGTATTCACCGTACGATAATGTAAAAGCACAAAATTATCCAAATATGTACGTTTCAACCGGATTACATGATTCGCAGGTACAGTATTGGGAACCTGCCAAGTGGGTAGCCAAATTAAGAAACTTGAAAACAAATAACAATTTATTGTTTTTAGATACCAATATGGATGCCGGACATGGCGGAGCTTCAGGGCGCTTTGAAGCCCTAAAAGACTTAGCAAAAGAATTTAGTTTTTTATTAGATTTAGAAAAAATTAAAAGCTAATTAGAAATTTTTTGTTAAATTTGCAACCTATCAAGGTTATTTTAAAATGCCTTTGATTAACTATTTTTTTATGAAAGAAGAAATAAACGCTTATAATAATGTTTTAGAATTAATAGGTAATACCCCGCTTATTAAGCTAAATAAAATCACCGAAGAGTTAGAAGGAAATTTCTACGCAAAGGTAGAAGCTTTTAATCCAGGACATTCCTCAAAAGATAGAATAGCGTTATACATTATTGAAGAGGCTGAAAAAAGAGGGATTCTATCACCAGGTGATACCATCATTGAAACGACATCCGGTAACACAGGTTTTAGTTTAGCTATGGTAAGCATTATAAAAGGTTATAATTGTATTCTGGCCGTAAGTTCAAAATCATCCAAAGATAAAATTGACATGTTGAGAAGTTTAGGTGCCAAGGTATATGTTTGCCCGGCCCACGTTTCAGCAGATGACGAGAGATCTTACTATAATGTAGCAAAACGTTTACATGAAGAAACAAAAGGCTCTGTATACATCAATCAGTATTTTAATCAGTTGAATATTGATGCACATTACAACTCTACAGGACCAGAAATCTGGGAACAGACAAAAGGAAAAATAACACATCTTATTGCCTGCAGCGGAACAGGAGGAACGATCTCAGGAACTGCAAAATTCTTAAAAGAACAAAATCCGAATATCAGAATTTTAGGTGTAGATGCTTTTGGATCGGTGTTAAAGAAATACCATGAAACAAAAGAATTTGATAGCAAAGAAATTTATCCGTACCGTATTGAAGGTTTAGGTAAAAACTTAATTCCTTCGGCTACTGACTTTGATATCATTGATAAGTTCATGAAAGTGACAGATGAGGAAAGTGCTCACTCTGCCAGAGAGATCACCAGAAAAGAAGGTTTGTTTGTAGGATATACTTCAGGAGCAGTAATGCAGGCGATCAAACAATATGCAGAAGAAGGCGAGTTTACAAAAGACAGTAATATCATTGCCATTTTTCCGGATCACGGTTCTCGTTATATGAGTAAAGTATTCAGTGATGACTGGATGAACGAACAAGGGTTCTTTGACAGTGTCAATGAAGAAGAAGTTCAAAAAATTGAATTTGTAAAGTAGTACATTAAACTGCTTTCTTACTATAACAACTCCATTCGTTTTACGGATGGAGTTTTTTTATGCCTGAATTTGTTTTAAACGGCTGATTTTAACTTTTTTATCGCTTTATAAGTGTTTGTGTAGAATGTTAATTTTTCTTCTTTTGTTGTAAATGATTTTATTATTTGTAGTAATTATATGATTTATTTATGATAAGTTTATATTTTTAACAAAATAAAGTGAAGTATAAGTAAATGTAATTATAGGTTTTAAATCATCAATTTTGGTTATTTAACGGTTATTTTGGTCCGTTGTCGAATAAATTTCCGTCCATATGCATAATAATTTAGTTTAGAGGCATTAGAACGACACTTTGTTTTTTTAATCCCTAAACCTACCTATTATGAAAAAATTACTACTTACTTTGATGTTTGTTAGTTATTTGAATACTAATGCTCAGAATCCAATACAGGAATTTAATTTTAATGCTACTTTAAACAATACCGCCAATACCGCTTCTTTTGTCGGAGCTGCAAATTTTGTTGCAGATCGGGCAGGAGTGGCCAAAAGTGCGCAACGTCTCACCAATAAAGCTCTGGAAGCTGTTGTTGAGAATCTTCCTCAGGGCAATAGCGCCAGATCTGTAAGCATCTGGGTAAAACTAAACGATATTGCATCGGCAAATTATATATGGGGTTACGGAACAGCTTATAATGCACAGTATTTCGGATTGTTGCAGCAAGGTACGGCTTCGTCTAATTCTGATTTAAGTTTAGCAGGCTGGGGTGCTTCCAATGACGTGATCGTTTCTACTCCGCTTGCCAAAGACAGCTGGTATCAATATACAATAACGTATGATGGAAAGACAGCTAAAATATACCGCAACGGTGTTTTGTTAAAAGCCGCAGAAGGGATTAGCCGCTCTACAAAAGGAAATATTTTCAGATTGGGGGAAATAAACACCACCGTGGGTATCAACGCTGATATAGACGATTTAAAAATTTATGATGTTGCGATGACCAGCGAACAGGTTGAAGCTTCTTACGAGAGCTCAAAAGCAATTACTCCTGTTGTAGCAAATGCTGAAACTGTTGCTGTTTCAAAGACAGTAAAAAATACAGCGGTAAAAATTAAGGTTGTACCAACTGCCAGTCCGGCAATGGGGGATTCGAATAAAGTTTTAAAAAATGTTGAGGTATTCTCACAAGGGCAAAAAATTCTGGGAAGCAGCAATACGATCAATATTAATGATCTGCCTGAAGGGACTTATTTGTTGAAAATTACCAATATGCCTCCAAAAAAATAACTTAAAATTAGAGACAAGGTTTTGGTTAATAGGAAATTGTCAATTAGTTTTTATTTTTTCACCGTTGCTTAACAGCAATAAATTTTTTGAATAGTGAGAGAGCCTTCCGAAGTTTAACTAAAGAAGGCTTTTTGATTTTTTACTATTGCTTTTTTTGCTGTCCCGGAGCATAAGCTTTGGCACTTTTGCTTCCTGACATTTTTTTGGCTTGTCCCGGTGGGATTTTTCCCGAACCAGAAGCAGTACTGTGCGTATGAACTGTGCAGCTGATCACACTGAGGATTACAAATACAATAACCAAAAGTATTACTGCGTATTTGGTGTATTTTGATGTTTTCATTGTTTTATTTTTTTGTAAATATAGCAGATAATTTGCATCCAATCTTATTTTTTGAAATCGATATGGAGGCAAAGAGCGAATTTTTTTTTAGACTCTTCCCAACCTTTTGATGTAAAATGTACTCTATAGAAGTATAATCATTGTTGCATGATTTTAACTAAAAAGAGTATAGTATGAAAAAGAAATTCACTTTAGAAATAGCCAACCCTTGTTCTGAAAATTTTGACCAGATGATTCCTAATGCACAAGGTTCGTTTTGCAGTTCCTGTGCCAAGAATGTAATTGATTTAAGCAGAAAGACAAACGCTGAAGTGGCCCGATTCGTTGCCAACAATAAAGACCAGAATATTTGTGCCCGTTTGAAAACAACGCAGTTGGAAGAGGAGTTTACACAACATGA
Source organism: Flavobacterium sp. N502536 (assembly GCF_025947345.1). Taxonomy (NCBI): domain Bacteria; kingdom Pseudomonadati; phylum Bacteroidota; class Flavobacteriia; order Flavobacteriales; family Flavobacteriaceae; genus Flavobacterium; species Flavobacterium sp. N502536. The sequence continues at coordinate 3,643,172 of NZ_CP110011.1, forward strand.
AATTTCCAAAATCAATACGCTGAAGTATGCGGCAGTTGCAGCTTCAATTCTGTTAGCATCAAATGTTACAGGACAGGAGAAATCACCGGTTCAAACGGAAGTAAATGTACCGGTACCCAATCACGCTATTATGGGGAAGATAGCTGTTAATCAAACTGCCGAGCAGGAAATTTTGATTACGATTAAAGGAAAGTTGCTAGATGCCAAAACAAACAGGCCTTTAAGTGGTAAAGTCTATCCAGATTTGACGCTTAGTATCAATGACGCCCAACCTGCGATGCAAATAAATCCAAAAACGGGTGAGTTTTCTATTTCGTCAATGGTTTCTAAAAATAGTGAAGCCCTCATGATCACAATCAAAAGTGGTGATTATTATTTATCCAAAACGATCCCCTTTGATATAAAAAATGTCAAAAAGAATGTTTTGCTGCAAAATATCATCATAAATACCGAAGAGCTGATTAAAGTGTACATTGCCGGAGGATTAGGGATTATTTATACAGAGAAAAAAGTGATTAAAGAGAATTGATTGATTTGTTGTTTTTTGAATAAAAAAAGCTCTGGATTTCCAGAGCTTTTTGTGTTTATTGAAAGTAAATGTTTTGAGAAATAGCGGAGAGTTAATTTTCAAGATATTTAGCAAACAATGTTTTGTCATTTTTGTACAAGTCATAAAGTTTACTGATATTTAATACATCCAAATTACCTCTTGTGTTTTTGTATAAAATATCTTGTTTTTGTGATTCAGGGGCATTCATAGAAGGGGATAAATCACCGAAAATTTGAAGATTTAGATTTTCGAATAAAAAAATAACTTCTGAGATTTGTTTAGACGAAACATCTAATGTACTATCTAATAACTGCGTTTTAATAGTTGATTTACCAGTAGAGTTAATTAAATTATACTTTATTACGGAATAATTTTGACCATTATAATCAATATCAAACTTTGCTTTTAAATAAATAGAATCAGTTGGATTCTTTTTGATGTTAGAAATGATACTAATATTCTTTGCCTGATCGTCTTTATCAAAAGTATTTATTTTAGCACTTTTAAAAACAGAAGTGAAATTTATATTTTTACTTACGTCTAAAACAGTATTGTCATCACAATTATTGTTATCTGTCATAGTAAAAAATCGCTGGTTAACATCATCAAAACTCCAGGTTTGGGTTTGATCGTATAATTTATTGATATCTAAGAAATTGTTAGTACTTAATGTTTTTTGAATAAGATTATTCATTAAGGGATTATTTGTTTTCTGCCCATTTATTAATTGCAAAATTCTACAGGATCTGAAAGTCCACAAGATATCAGTTATTTTTTGTTGGTTTGCCAGATTATAGACGTACCATTTGTTATCTTTTTTTATGCAAGAAAGTAAGGTCGGAAACTTAAAATCGATTCCATCTAAATCAGCAATAAAGTTTATATAACACATCTCAAAACCTTCAAGTTTGTATGAGAGCTTATGCAAAAAAACTACTTTGCTTTTTTCTTTATTTAGTTTTTTTAAAGTACTAAAATGTTTTTCTTCGTTAGGACTAAAACTTTTTTCTTCAAGATAATTATTTTTTAGCCAGTCATTGTTTGCAGCAAAAAAGTAAGACTGGACTAATCCTTCTACAGTTGATCTGTCTACTTTTGTAATATCATCAATTTTGTATTTAAAATTATCTGTAGAATTATAGATATGAAAATCGACCGCATTGTCTCCTGAATATTCTAAAACCAGATTTTGTCCATTTCCAGTTGTGAAGAAAAGAATAATTAAAAGAGTTACATACTTTTTCATTTTGATTTGTTTTTTAATATTAATAAGATTAGGATAAGCGGAATGAGTGAAAGATTAAAATACAAGTTCGCAACAGCATTCATCTTTTCAGAGCTTAAATATTTTTTGTCTTCTAAAAAGGCAATACCATTGATGCTATTTTTTAAGACGTTTATTTTTTCTACCTTTTGATGATAAAAGCTATCTAATACATTTGAATTTACGTACTTACAAGTAATCTCCTGTTTAGTTTTGGAGTGTAACAAATGCCCTCTGATTATAGTGTAATCCTTGAAAGTTGCGGATGATCCCTGATTTGAAGTTGTCTGAGTTTCAATATAGGCGGTATCAACTACAAAAATATCATCTTTCAAATATTCTTCAGGATTGCACAATGCGATATAATTTTCATAATTTTCCTGAAAGTTTTTTTTGATATTTCCTTCAATAAGTCCATGTACGGCCATTGTAGTGGTAACAATAACCGAAACAAGCAGATGTATTAATAATATGATCTTAATGATCTTATATTCTTTAAAAAAAATATTATTTTTTATTTTCATTTTAATTAAATTTTATAGTGTGTTCGTATTTGCCCCATTCGTGTGACCAGCTTAGGCCAAAGATATCAAATTTTGTAATTGGGTTAATTTCAAGAGGAATTCCATCTTCTACCAAAGGAAATGAACTCTTCCATTTTTTAAAATTAAATTCATATAATTTCGCTTTTGCTGAAGATTTAGCAGAAGCTTCTCCCGAAATACCCGGTACCTTTATTACGAATTTTGGGTTAAGTCCAACAGTTCCCTCAATCGCAAAAGTAGAAGGATGACCATAGGTCCAGGTTGAAGTTCGCATTTGAGGATTATCAACCCAATCTCTTGTTGTATTAGTCATTCCAATAGTAGCTGAGGTTTGGGCACCTACAAACCAGTATAAACCAAATTCAACCTTAATTTTGTGTCCAAAAAGCATTCTGTCAATTGAAGGTATAGCACATCCTGGTACAGGCGCTTCGTAACCAATTTTAGCTCCTACTTCAAGTTTTGTGACACTTTCCGTCTCTTTATAGTAAAGTCTGCTTGTTTCCGCTTCTTTATTTTGAATGGTATTTTGATAAGATACATCATATAAGATTCCTTTATCTCCCTCTCCTTTCGGACGATCTCTTCTATTGTAAACTCTGGTACCCAGATAATGTGCCAGCTTCTCTAAGGTTTTCTTAAATTCGGCAATTTTTGATCCTTCAACCGCTAATGTATTAGAACTGTAATTGTGGTCAACCCATTTTACGTAAACATATTTATCTGTTGGATTTGGGGATCCTGCTGTAGAAGTTACATTAGTAAGCTCGTCTTTTTCTGAAATATTTTTAACAAATTGTTTCTTACCTGTAAAGGCTGGGAAAGGAGTACCATTTACAGTCCATTTTATAGACTCTTTATCAACTAATTTTTCAGCATAATTTGGATTGTTTACAAGTAAAAAAGTGGTTTCCTTTTTTTCATTTAGTAGAGAAGCCTTGTTTACATAATATAGAGTCATTCCAGTTTTGGCAACTCTTTTAGGTTCATCTTTACTATTTAAACCTATAGCGTAAAGTTCTTTTGAACTGAAGGGTTTTCCTTCTTTTTTGGGTTCAGTAGTATTAGAGTTTTCAGTTGGCTTAGGAGTATCATTTGTATTGTTTGATGGAACTGGGGTGCCTCCCGTTGGATTTGTTGGGGTATTTGTCACTGGTGGAGTTGTCACATTTGTAACTGGCGGAGTTGCTACATTTGTTGGATTTGGAACAACAGTTGGATCTTGACCAGGATTAGTTGGTACTTCAGCTATTTGAGTTACCTCAGGTTGAGTGATTTCTTTTTGAAGTTCTACGGATTCCTTTTCTAAAGCAGCTGCAATATCATCAGCCAATTTATCAACATCCAAAAAATTATCCCAGTTACCGGCATCATAACCGGCTACGATTTCTCCTGAGATTAATTTAAAATCGGTATTGACACCAATGTTGTCAAAGGTGATTTTGATTCGGGTATTTTCGCTCAGGTTCCATTTTGTGTTGCCTTCTCCGTCTTTTGGACTTAGGGCTTCAGCGGCATCAATCAGTTTTCTGAATTTTTCTAAGAAAGGCAAGGTCACATAACCGTCTCCCGAGAAGTTACCATTGCTTCCCGTAGCATGTAGGACTACAATAGGGAAGTCTCCCGCTGCGATTACATCATTCGGGAAAAGTTCCGGAAGCGGTGTTTGGTTCGCTAAATCGTTAGGGTCTGGTTTGATACCACAGCCGGTAAAGGCAATTTCGTCTTTGGCGATGGTGGTGAATTCAAATATCGTACTGTTAACGTATTTGCCCACGTCACAAGAGGATCCTACGGTATATTCGTAGGTGGTGTTGGGTTTTAAGTTGCTAAGGGTAATATTTTCTCTTGGTGTTACGGCTTTATACCATTCCGAACCGGCGTTTTTCTCGCGATAGCTTACCTGATAATCAAAGTTGTCGATGTTACCGCTCCAGCTTATTTTGGCCTGATCCTGACTGATGCCCGAAGTGGCAATGGCCAATGGCGAGGTACAAAATACTTCGTAAGTAAAAGCGAATATCTCGGTATAACCGTTGTTCTTGAACACTCCAATTTCTTCGGCTCCATAAATGGCTTTTGCCTTTATACGCCACGCATATTTTTTACCGGGAATCAGTTGAGGTTCGCTCATCCCATATTGCAGGGTGGTCATTTTGGTCGTGGTGGTGTACAACGGCGGCGAATATGCAAAGGCATTTTGAACCGGGGTATAATTGTCCCAGATTTCAACTAATGAAAATTCGTATTCTACATTACTAACATTGATGCTTCGCGGTGTCCAGCTAAATACAATGTTCTGAATGTTTTGCTGCATGATCGAAGCATTGTTCAAAGGCAGGTTCAGGAAAGGAGGATCGTTTTGAAAAATAACCGTAGTGGAACCTGTTTTTTTAGACAGTTTTTTTCCTGTTGCAAAGTCATATACTTCTACATAAAGGTTGTAAATACCTTCGGGTAGGGGCTGCGCATATTGATTTGGATTTAATCCCAATAGGTTCTGGTACTGAAAGTAGGGGGCCAGATCAACATTAGTCAGCTGTAGCGGAAATCCTCCTTCGAGATACAAGGGTCTGGATCCAACAACAAAGTCGTTGGTGGTAAAAGAAATTCCATTGCCGTGAAGGTAAAGTTTCAATCGTACCTGACGGTTTGAGATGGTTAAATCGTTTAGTACCAATTGAATTTTTATGGGACTGTTTATGGTAGTCGCATCGGCGTATTTACTCAGATAAATAGGCGAGGGCTGCGTAATTTGGGTGTTGACCGAAATTGGAAAGGTTTGTGCATGACTTTCGAAGCCCGTCAGGGAACACAGCAGCAACAGCAATAGGTATAGTTTTTTCAGCATTTTGGGTAATTGAGGTTTATCCATTTTTTGTCAGGTTAGTATTCGTATTGAATCCTTTATTTTTGAATATGATTAAGATCGATTTCATCAGTTTTTGCATTTTTAAGGGCGATTTCATGATAAAACGGGATCATTTTGACTTCGATATCAGCTATTATTTCAGGGCCGGATTTTTTGTCTTTTATTGCTTTAAAAGCTTCTCCCACTTGCTCTGCGCTAAAAACGACCGCGGTTGGATTTTGCTGTATTTCGGCAGCCGGCAGTTTGGCCAATGCCGAAATTTCTTTTAACATCCATCGGTGGCGGGTTAACTGATCGCGGTTGCTGTTGCTTCTTTCTACCAGTTTGAGATACGATTTGTGCGCTGTTTTGTCGGTAATAGCTGCTTCATCTACACCGTGTAGTTTATGGCTGTTTACTCTTCCTATAGCGGCAACATAAGCGTTTTCAAGACTTTCGTCTTTGTTTTTCATTTCTGATTCCAGTTTTCTGGCTGCTTCCGAAAGGTAGTTGTTGTATTTTTTTACGTTTTCGGCTTCTGTTTGGTAGGTTTCCAGATAATCTAAAACTTTTTCTTTAAACTGTTTGTCGTCAGAGGCAAGGGTAGCCTGTGTGAGTAAATGCTCTAAATTTGTGCTTTCATCTTCCGGTAATGGGTTTAGAGCCAATTGCATTTCTTTGAGCTGGGCCGTAATTTGATCACGTGTTCCTTCCAAAGCTTTTCCGTTAAGGTTTATTTTCAGGATAGGAGTAAGGTTCATGTCTTCCTCGGTTCTTGGCTCTCTTTTCGGACGCATTTTGATTTTGTCGAAAGAGTAGGTATAAGAAAGGGTAGCCGTCAGATCGTTATTTTTGCCCGTGGCTGTTTTGTTGAATAAGGTGATGACACTCATGTTGAAATTGTGTTTTTCAAGATAAATGTAAGATCCGTTCAATCTGAAATTGAAGATGTCGTTTTGCTTTTCGCCATTGTTATAACTGGTGTTGTAACTGGTCGAAGCAGTGGCGTTGAGTTTTTTCTCCAAAAACAATTTGGAAGCTCCGACGGTTGGTCCGATAATAAAATTCTTTCCACCATCCGTTTGTCCGTAAGTGTTGTTTATGGAACCGTTGAAGCTTAAATCTTTTTGCGGATAACCAAGAGAATAGGTAAGGGCAGAGTTGTAATAGGTCGAAGCTCCACCTGCAACTGCTTTTCCTTGTTGCTGGTTTACGGCATCCTGCATCGAGAAATTGGCGCTTATGGCTTTCTTTAGCTGTTTGTCGCTTCTTAATAAATAATTTACCGTCAGTCCCAGGTTTTGATTGACCTGTCTGAAATTCAAGGTGTCTAAGTAATCATAATTGGAAACCTGATTGATGTAATCGAACTGATTACGACTGTTGGTGTACGATTGAAAGTTAGAGTAGTTCAGGTTAAAGTTTAATTTTTGGTTTGGTCTGAAATCGGCATTAACAGAGGATACCAAACGTTTCATCTGGCTTTCTTTCTGTTTCTCTAAATTGTCTTTCTGAAGACCTAAGTTTAAGGCAAGCGATACTTTGTCTTTGAACAGATTTTGCGTGGCATTAACAGTAATGTTTTCTAAGTCATTATTAAAATAGTATCCTCCAAAGGTTCTGTAGTTCGGATCAATACGTTCGTAACCTAACCCTAAAGTACCTTTTCCGGCCGGGTAAGCCAGCTGTCCTTTGAAGGCGCTGTAACTTGTGGTAGTACTATTTCGGCCCAATAAGAAAGAGGAAACTCCTTTTGCTTTTCCAGCTTGTACCACTCTCAAATCTTCCGTAATACTGCTGTTGGCGTATTCGGTAGAAACCTGTAGTTTTTTAAAAAGTTTAAAATTGGTTTCAAAACTAATAGCAGCATTTTCCTTTGGCGTGACATCCAATTCAAATGGTACGGGATTGTTTAAAGAGTTGATTTGATCTCTGGCTTTAAACAAGGTAAGTCCAAGGGTGATTTTTTCTAAAGCATAAGCCGTTTTAAAACCATAACCGAATCTTTTGTAAGCCGGCAGGATATCCGGATAAGCGGAATCAAATTCGTTACTTTTTAACAGTCGTCCGTACATGGCGCTGATTTTAAATTTTCCCTGTGGTGTCAAATCCACTCCAAAACCGGAAAACTGATGACCGCTCAGGGTGTAAGGAGAGAAGTTCATGCTTACGTCTCCAATATGGGCTGTAATCCATTTATAAGAAGGATGTATGCTCAAACGATTCATTAAAACGGGTTTGTTGTACCCGAATTTTTGATTGGTATAGGAGAAAGAAAGCGGAATGTTGTACAGGTTCGCAATGTTGAAATTGATGTTTCCGTTCAAAAAGTAACTAAAGGGTTCTCTTGCTGCATTTCCGGAATAGAATACGGTATTGGCAGATGCACCACCACTGACATTTATTAGCTTGGCTTTGCCTAGTTCCTGCACATTAAAGTTTTGCGAAAAACCAAAAGCAGCTGTAAAAAGCAGTAGTGTAATTAAAATTATTTTCTTTAAAATCATTCTTTAAGGGTATGGAAATCAGGATTGTTGTTTCCTGATTTCCATTAATATTTGAAATTTATAATTTTTACTTGCTGGATAAATTGAGGTTTACTGAATAATGATTTTTCTCAATTTACTTCCTTGCTGTGACTCGAATAACACAAAATATACTCCTGAAGGAAGTCCGTTAAGACTAAAGTTGAACAGGTAATTGTCTTTGCCCTCCTGAGTTTTTGAATCGATTAGCAAATTGTTGCTCAAATTATAAACCTTAACATGTGCAGGCATTACTTTATCAAGCAGTACATCTACAGTAAAAGCTCCTTTTGACGGGTTTGGATAGATTTTCAAATCAAATTTCTTCAAAGTCTCCTCGTCCGGATTGTTTTCTTCATATTCACCTTCAGTTACCAGAACCTGCTTGGTTTGAAAAGCGGTACAGTTTCCTTTTTTGGTGTTTAAGGTAATGTCATATTCTCCGGCCTGACTAAAACTGATTTCGGCAAAATCTTTGTTTTTCGAAATTACGGTTGCGTTTTCCGGGATTACCCATTCGATTTCGTCAGCATCCGGATTACTAATGTCAACGATGATGAATTTCTCGTTTTTGAATACCTGACTTGAGACTGCAAATTCGGCACTAATTGGTGTGTTCTGACTTGATATTTTGATGGTATCGGTAGCCTCACAACCCAATTTGTTGGTCACCACAACGGTATAATTGGCAGGTTGCGAAACGGTAATCATGGCTTTGTTGCTCTTGAAACCTTTGTCAGATGTCCAGGCGTACGTTGCTTTATCGTCGTTGATCGTGGCGTTTATGGTTAAAGTTTGATCAAAACATAAGGTTACGTCTTCTCCAATATTGATAATGTCTTTTGGCGGATTAACGATGGTGTATGTATGGTTGATGATACAGCCTTTGATGTCGGTAACGGTCACGCTATAATTGCCTGCCGAAGCATTGCTCAATACGTTTGATGTTTCACCTGTATTCCATAAATAGGTATAAGGTGCTTTTCCTCCTGAAACGGTCACGGTAATGGTAGCATCAGAACCGGCGTAACAGGTTGGTATTTTTATTTTTTCGGCAGCAGCCAAATGAACAGGTGCTGTGATGGTCATATTTTTTGTAATGCTACAACCGTGTTTGTCTGTTACTTTTACGGAATAATAACCCGGTGGTACATTTTTAATGGTAGCCGTCTGAGCACCCGTGTTCCAGATGTAGGTGTACGGAAGCGTTCCTCCGGACGGAGTCGCGTCAATCGTCCAGTCGTTGAAATCACCACAAAGGGTGTAATCAGCGGTAAGTACATTGTTCAGCACCTGAGGCTCGGTCACAACGAAGATCTGGCTGGTTGCCTTGTTTCCATTTGAATCGGTTGCAATGGTATAGTACGAACCTTTTCCGATACCTGTTAAAACAGTTGTTGTTGCCAATACGGCTGCATTACCTTGAGCAAACCATTGGTAGGTATAGCTTTCTCCTGGTTTTAAGAGTCCACCAATAGTAATTGGTTTTAAGCTTCCGTTTTGGTCTCCATTACATAAAACAACATTTTGTATAGCGACGCTGGTTTCTAAAAGTGGCGGTTCTGTTACTTCTATTAATGAAGAAGTTAAACTACAGCTTTTGGCATCTTTGATCACAATATAGTAAGTTCCGGCAGCCAGGTTTACTGCGGTGGCAGTAGTTTGGTTTAGTGCTGTACCGTCTTTTTTGAACCAGTTGTAGGTATAACTGCCATTGGCTCCCTGTGAGGTTACCGCAATAGATCCGTTGCTTAATCCTTTTCCTGTAGCAGGAGTTGATACGATCGTGCTGATAGTTAAAGCGGTTGGCGATGTAATTTTTACAGTCGCATCTGTACTTTTACATTGTTGGGTGTCTTGTACCTGAACGGTATATGTACCATCGGCTAAACCGCTGATCACTGTTTTTGTTCCGTTAGTAAAATTCGTCCAGTCTCTAACCAGCGTTCCATTTTGGAAACAACGGGATCTGAATATTCCGTTTCCTCCGGCAGCGGTGATGGAAATCGTTCCGTTACTGTCGCCTAAACATTTTACAGGTTCAAGAACCGTTGTAAAGGTGATGTAATCAGGCTGGGTGATGGTTAACGGAGCAGTGGTTACTTCAATTGCTTTTGAATCTTTTACAACCGCATAGTAAGTACCAATTTTTACATTGGTTAATTCGGCTTTGTTTTCATTTGGCAATAACGTATTGTTTCTGTACCAGCTAATCTTTTTAGTTCCAAAACCTCCGGCTACGGTTGCTTTTATGATAGCATTGTTCGATTCAAAACAAGTCATGTCCTGAGTTTGCTGGATAGTGATGGTTAACGGATTATCGGTAAAGTCAAAATCAGTGTATTTGGTACAGCCGGTCGCGTCCTGAACGGATACATAGTAATGATCTTTTACAAGTCCGGTAAAGTCTACCATTTTAGCAGCTGTGTTTGAAATTGTTTTTAACACGGTTACGTTTCCTTGTGCATTTTTAGTGTAGAGTTTATACTCAAAATTTGGTTTTCCTCCTATAATTTCAAAATGCAGTGCACCGTCATTTCCATTTTGAGCAGTAGGGTTGATGTAGGTAATTTTATCAATATCAAATCCAAAATCTGCCGGTTGTGTAATGATTATATTTTCCAGGATCCCAACGCAATGTGTAGCATCACTTGAATTGTAATTGGCATCGCGAACTTCAACTGCATAATCACCTTCCGTAAGGGCATCTAATGCCGTTGGTGTGAAGTTTTCGTAAGAGTTGGTTGCGGTATTTCTCTTTTTCCATTGGTACGTATAAACCGGAGCGCCATTTACAATAAAAGGTGTTCCTCCGGTAACTGCAATTGCAATTGCTCCGTCCTGTCCGGCAAAACAGCTCACCGGGATTTTAGAAGTTAAGCTTACTACAACGGCTGTTGGCTGTTTAAACGTTACGTCAATGGTATTTGAGTCTACATTACCGGCATCTGTAGCGGTAAGTGCATAGTCTCCGTCTGGTATGTTTGTAAAACCGGCTGTGTTTTTGATAATGGTTACTACAGCTCCGGTTGTTTTATTTCTTAATTTATAGGTGTAAATTCTGTCCGCTTGATTTTGGTTGTAGACCGCTCCTCCGGTGGCAACAGCATCTAATGAACCTAGTAAACTGTTACATTTTGCATGTAAATGCGTTTCGGTCAGCTGTGGTTTTGTGGGTTGCTCAATCGTGTAACTGTTTGAGGTTGGACAAAGTTTAGCATCGGTTACCAAAACGGTATAAACGCCGGCAGGGACATTGTTTAAAGTTGGGCTGTTGGTTCCTACAACCGCATTCGAACTATTTCTCCATTGGTAGGTATATCCGGGAGTTCCACCGTCAACAGTAATTACAATTTTACCGGTAGACAGGCCATAACCTGTAGTAGGTGAAGCTACTCCACTGTTGATAAATACAGCTTTTGCAGGTTCTGTAATGGTAGCGGTTTGTACAGGTGTTACACAACCGTTTGCGTCACTTATGAATATGGTGTAACTTCCGTCAGACAATCCCGTAATAAGTCCGTTTTTAGCATCAACTGTTCCACCGCTTGCTATGATAGTGTACGGTTTTGCGATGTCGGCAAACTTAGTTCCTCCAACGATGTTTAACTGCACGGTACCATTATTTCCATTATAACAGGATACTTCTGTTTTGGTGAAAGTAAAGGCCAGTTTATCCGGTTGTGTAATGGTGAAAGTATTTGTTCCAAAAAGAATATTGTTTTGCTGATCTTTTACGGTAATAACATAATCTCCGGCTCCTAATTCTATAGCCTCCGAGCTGGTTAAATCGTCTTTGGTACTTTCGGTATGTTTGTGTTTTACTCCGGTGGTGGTGTTTAACCATTCAAAAGTATAGGCTTTTACACCGCCTCGTACGACAGCCGTAAATATACCCGGCTTATCGCCATTACAGGCAACATTTGTATTCTGAGTTTGTGTGATACTGATGATCTCAAATTTGTCTGGCTGTGTAATTTTGTAATCTACCTGTGGAAGACTACAGCCATTTGCATCTCTTACGATCAAATGATAAGTACCAATAGCTAAATTTCCGATGGAAGAAGTTGATCCAATTATAGTAGCATCGCCATCTTTTGTCCACTCATAGCTATAGTTTGGTTTTCCGCCCGAAACGGTTACAGCTATGCTACCGTTTTTGGTTTCAAAACCGGTTAGGTCAATTAGAGTTGCACTTTCAATTTTTAAAGGTGCAGCAGGCTGTGTGATTACTACAGGCACATCAAGTGTTGCAATACAGCCATGATCGGTCTGATCTTTTACGGTAACGGTATAAGTTCCTATTGTAAGATTTGATAAATCATCCGCTGTGGAATAATTCACACCGTTTTTAGTCCATTGTTGTGTATAAGGTCCGGTTCCTCCTGAAATTGTAATGTCAATTGCAGCTGTTGCGGCACCAAAGCATAAAACATTTGTTTGCTTTGTTAGTTTTACTACTAATTCATCTGGTTCGTTGAGTTTATAGTTGAGTTGTTCTGCTTTTGCAAAAGGACCAGCTGGTTCAGGATTTGCCGTATCGGTTACGGTAACGCTGTATTGACCAACCCCAAGACCTGAAATTTCCGGTTTAGTTTCTGATGGAAGTACCACTCCATTTTTCTTCCACACATATTTGTAAGGTGCAATTCCGCCTTTAACAAGAGCAGTCAATTGTCCGTTAAAATTCCCATTACATTTAATAAATAGGGTTTCTTTAATTTCAACTTCCAATAAGGTCGACTCTTTTACGGTATAATCTTTTGTAACGATACAGCCTGTATTGTCTACGACATTTGCATTAGCATCTTTAATTTCTAAGCGATAAGTTCCCGCTTTCAGCCCTGTAATATCTCTTGTCGTTCTTGGAAAAGTAGGATCACCGGCACGAGTCCAGTTGTATTGGTAAGCCAGAGTACCTCCTGTTGGATCTGCAGGGAATGTTATGGAACCTGTGTTTTGATCAAAAATGGCCACATCTTTAATAGCTGGAGTTGGAACAACGATTGGATTAGGTTGTGTAATTACGATATTGTCTAATCGGGCAGGACAGCCATTTTCATCGCTAACGGCAACCCAATAGGTACCAACAGGAACATTGCTCAGTCTTGAAGCTGTACTGCCGTTACTCCATAAATAACTGTAAGCTCCGGTTCCTCCAAAAACAGTAATGTCTATGGCTCCGTCAGTTCCACCATTACAGGAAACATTACGACGTTGTGCAGTTGAGTTTGTTATAGTAAGAACGTCTGCAGGTTCTGAGATGGTATAAACTATAGAGAAGATACTGTTATTAGCATCGGTTACTTTTACCGTATAATTTCCTTTAAGAATTCCGCTTAGTGTAGCCGATTCTTTACCAGGCATTTCAGTTCCATTTAACAACCACTGAAATTTATAATTTGGGGTAGTAGTGTTTAGCGTTCCGCCACTTGCTACTACGGTAATACTACCAGTTGGCAGGCCTTTACATTTAATGTTTGTCTGATCTTGCAAGACTACGGCCAGCGCTTTTAATTCGACGGTTCCGCTTGGGATAGTACATCCTTTTGCATCTCTAACTGTTACTTGGTACGTACCATTTCCTAAACCAGTAGTAAGTCCTGCACCATTGGTATTAGCGCCAAAAGGCTGACCATTTTTGGTCCATACATAGGTGTACGGAGCAGTTCCGCCTGTGGCTGTTACTGTAATAGTACCGTCGGTTGCAGCAGTCGATGTAGGCTGTGTTTGTGTTATGTTTGTAATGGCTAATGCCGTTGGCGGCTGCGTAATTTTGGTTATGATGCCGTTGGTTAAAGTACAATTATTCTCATCTTTTACGGTATACGAATAATCTAATGCTTTTAAACCCGTTCTGTTTGCACCAGTACCACCGTCACTCCAAAGTACGGTAAGCGTACCGGATCCTCCGCTCAGACTTATCGTAATTTCTCCATCATTACCGCCAAAACAGCTAACGTCTTTTTTAGAAGTTACAGTAGATTGTATTTGAGGATTAGGCTCTAGTAAGACCACAGGGCCTGTAGCGGTATTATTGTTGCTATCGGCAACAACAACTTTATAATAACCGGCACTTTGTCCCGAAACAGTAGAAGTTGTACTTGGTCCCGAAACTTTACTAAGAATATTTCCGGCTGCATCACATTTATACCAGGTATAATTGTAAGTTCTGCTTATTGGTGTTGCGCTATACGGAAAACCTCCAATAGCTGATGCTGTCAGAGTACCTGTTCCTCCCGGACATAATATATTAGTTGGTTTTGGCGTACTAACAACTAATTTCCCAGGTTCGTAAATTATAAAAGGAACATTAGTACTTGTACAAACTTTATTTCTGTCTTTTGCATACATGACATAGCTTCCGGCTGGTAGTGAATTCCAGTTAGTCGGGGTATAAGGCTGCCCGTCTTTGGTAAAGAAATAAACGTAGTCGCCTGTACCGCCTTCAAATACAACAGAGAACGTACCATTGGGGGTGCCATTTTCTTTTGCATCCGTATAACTCAAAGTACCAGCAGTAACTGTAATTGCTTTTGGCGTTGTGATTGTAATGGTTCTGGCTCCGTCAACTGCCGGTTGAGGGTCCGGAGCCTGAGAATATCCCAATAAACTCGTAAGAAACAGTAGTAGTAAGTAGATTTTTTTCATAATGGTATGGTTGTTCGGGAATTTATTGTTCTTCGCAATTGAATTTGTCAATGATTTTAACGGTATGGCCTCCATCAAGGGTTATGGGGATCTGGTGGGTACCGGAAAACTCATTTTTTTTGGGTACTGTCTGGCCGTTTATAACTTCAGTCTGATTGTCTAAAATGTAATAGTACGGAGTTGTTCCACCGGCAGCATGTATTTCTATGAAACCTCTGTTGCCACTGCATTCGGGTTGTATGGCCTTTGCCCAAAAGGTTAAAGGTGTTTTCTCGTCTATGGTAAAAGGATCCGTAATAATAGCACTTAAACCCACTTTTTCTCCACTATCAGATGTGCTTTGGGCCTGGTATTTTATTTTGTAGGTACCCGCCGCTATGCCTTTCCAGGTATAGGTTTTATTAGAAACTTCATTTTCGGAGGCATAAATACTCGTGATAAAGCCTGTATCCGGAGCAACCGGATTGGCATGGAAGAGATTAAGAAGAAGTTTGTTGCCTGCTTTTAGCCCCGTCTTAAATTTTAAAGAGGCACTGCCTGTGGCCGTATTGCTGCATTCAACAGCAGTTGCTGCTGGTTTTTTTTCTTCCAGTTCGGGCGAGCAGCCAATAATACTGTAAAAAACGGTATTTGTAAATTGTGTTTTATAACCCGCCTGAAAGAAAATTTGAGATTTACCATCGTAATCGCCAATGTCTTTGAGGCTAAAAGTAATGGCCCTTTTTCCCTGAAATTGAGAAGGCATGGGTTTCCATCCCGTCGCATCATATTGGTATTGCCAGTCCCATCCATTGGTTAAAGTAACAACATCGTCGGCACAAAGGTTATTGGAGGTAGGTTGTTTAAGATGAATGGTCCAGGCTACCGAATTACCCACACAGCCTCCAAAGTTTTCCTGAGTGCTCACTGCCGGGTTGTACGGAATGGTATATTCCTTTGAACAGTTTACCTGGTCGTTGGTTTTTTGTTCGAGCGCTAAGAAATACAATTCATTGATATCTTTAGTGTAAAAAAAGTCATATTGCACCATTTCCTGAGAAATTAGGGGCTGTATATTACGGGTACTAAAAACCAGTACTTCAGTTTTTCTTCCCTCAATGGTGTATCGGGTTGTCTTGGTACCAGGAGTTTTAGGATTCATTGTGGATCGTATCAATAGTCCATACTCATTCTGCCCCTGAACGAACAGGCTTGTTAAAAAGAATAGGAATACGAGTAATTTTTTGTTCATTATGTTATTTTTCGATGCAATCAGAATTATCTACTACAATTACTTTGTGGCCACCATCTGTAGTAATGGGGATCTTGTCACCATTGGAAAATCTAATTTTTTTAGGGACTGTCTGGCCGTTTACAACTTCGGTCTGATCGTCTAAAATGTAGTAGTACGGACTTGTTCCACCGGTAGCACTTATTTCTATGAAACCCCTGTCGCCACTGCATTCGGGTTGTATCGCCGTTGCCCAAAAAGTTAAGGCTGTATTTTTTTTGATTTCGAATGTACTTATAGTCGACGGAGTAGAGGGAGTACCGTTTCCAAACTGTGTCTGAAATTTAAAATTATATAAACCTACAGGTATGTTTTTCCATTTGTAACTAAGTGCCGAAATTTTTTCTATGTCAGGATCATTTGAAGTTGCCGAACTCGGATTACCATTGCCTACAGGAACGCGATTGAAAAGGAATTTTTCTCCTTTTGCAGTTTCCAGTGGTCTGCTAAACGTAAAAGTTACGCTGCCATTGCTGTAACTGCAAGTGGTTAAGTTTGGGTCTGAAGTAGCAGCTAGTGTAGGAGAACACGGTATGATATAGTAATTAACCACATTAGAATAAACATTTTCATCAGGTGCATTTGGGTCGGAGTCAATTAAAACCCTGAAAATTATAGTTCCCGTATAATCGTTTAGGGCCGGATAATTGGCTTTAACAAATTCGAAGCTTTGATTTGGGGTAGTAGTAATGTTCATAGGAGTGAAATTAATACCATTAGTGCTGTATTCCCATGAAAAACGATAAGGCCCCGGGCAGCTTACCGCAGTAAGGGTTTTTTTATCGCAAAACAAGTTGGTATCTACGTTTGGTTCGGGTAAAACGGCATTGGTTATTCCCCAAAAGCAATCATTCATGTTAATAGTACTTCGCTCGAAGCAGGCCATAGGATCGCGCCAGGCACAGCCAAAACCGGTATCGGCAGTACTAATAAGTTCAACAAAAGTTGGGATTACATTAAACACATGATAATCCCCATACTCGGCAATTGGTCCGATAACTGTATTACCAGACATAAAATAATACGATGACAACCAAGCACATTCGTTGACACAGCTTCCCATACTATGACGGACGATGTACAGTTTTTGCGAATAACTCTTACTGCCGGATAAGAGCATTACAGTGAATAAAAAAAGATATATTATTTTCTTCATAATGTTATTTTTCTATGCAATCAGAGTCGTCTACAACGATCACTTTATGAGCACCATCTGTTGTTATTTTTATGGTATGAGGACTTGTAAAGGCATGTTTTTGTGCTAAAGGCTCACCGTCTAAAAGGTAATAGTAAGAGTTCGATCCCCCGGTAGCTGTTATAAGTATACCTTTTTCGTCTGTACTGCAGACTGGCTGTACTGCTGTTGCCGTAAAAGTTAAGGCTGTACGTTGCTTGATTTCGAACTTCGTTACCGGTGACACTGTAGAAGGCGTATTGTTTCCAAATTGTGTCTGATATTTAAAATTATATACACCCGCAGGTATGTTTTTCCATTTGTAACTAAGCGCAGAAATTTTTTCTACTTCAGGTTCCTCTGAAGTTGCAGAACTCGGATTACCATTGCCAACAGGAATGCGATTGAAAAGGAATTTTTCTCCTTTTGCGGTTTCCAGTGGTCGGCTAAACGTAAAGGTTACACTGCCATTGCTGTAACTGCAAGTCGTATAGTTTGGATCGGACGTATGGTCTAATCTTGGAGAACAGGGTATAATATTATAGGTGACGATTTTGGCAAATTGTTGTTGATATCCGGCTCTAAATCGCACATCACCTGAAGTTTTATAGTTTGGTAAATCTTTTAGTTGGAATGAAATGGATGCTTTTTCCTGAAATTGCGATGGAAACGGTGCCCAATTCAAACCATCAAATTGATACTGCCAATTCCAGCCATTTTTAAGGGTAATAATATCTTCTACACATTTTTGATTGGTTTCCGGATAAACAGGAATTGGGATGTTCAAACTTAGCACTTCAAAATCGCCAATACAGCCTCCAAAACCGTCTCTGCTAAAAGTAGTGATATCAAAAGGAGTAGAGTCTTTAATCTGACAATCGGTGCCGTTTTTGTTTCCGGCTGTTGCACTTCTGTAATCTATTTTGGTAGGATTGTCGGTTACATAGAAAAAATCATATTCAATTTCCTCCTGATCGCCGGTATTACTGCTTTTATGTATGGAATGGTTTCCCAACGTCAGGCTTAAGCTGCCCGCATGACTGCCGTCCCATCCTCGTGAGGGTGATAAAGTAGAAATTACAAGAATTCCATAGTCCGTTTGTCCGTAAACAAACAGATTCCCTAACAAGAATATAAATAAGAGTAATTTTTTTATCATATAATATTATTTTTCTATACAGTTAAAGCTGTCTACGACTATTACTTTATGTTTTCCATCCGTTGTAATGGGTATTAGGTAAGAACCGCTAAACGGGATTCTTTTAGGTACTATAATGTTGTTAACGATTTCCGTTTCATCGTCAAGTATGTAATAATATGGGGGCATTCCTCCTTCAGCAGAAATTAGAATTCCGCCTTTATCGGTACTGCACTCAGGCTGCACGTCTGCTGCTTTAAAAGTTAATGCAGGCGTTCTTGAAGTGATTGTAAAATTGGTAACGGTTGACACTGTAGAAGGTGTATTGTTTCCAAATTGTGTCTGATATTTGAAATCGTATTTCCCCGGAGCAATATTTTTCCATTTGTAACTAAGTGCTGAAATCTTTTCAACGTCAGGATCATCTGAAGTTGCCGAACTCGGATTACCATTGCCTACAGGAACGCGATTGAAAAGATATTTTTCTCCTGTTTCCAGCGGTCGGCTAAAAGTAAAGGTAACTTCACCGTTGCTGTAATTGCAGGCAGTAATGTTTGGATTTGATGTCGCCTCTAATTTTGGAGAGCAGGATATAATGTTATAGGTCGCAATATCCGACTCATAGATTTCAATTTTAGAAGTATTTAGATTTTCATAGTCAACAACAAATTTGATAAACAGGTTTCCTGTGTAATCTTTCAAATCGGGAACATCCTTGAAGTTAAAGTTTAGCCCATTTTCGGTATATTGGGTACCATAGTTAAAATACTTCCATTGGGTGTCGGTACTTTTTTTGTACTGCCACGAATAACCTGCACCCGACAATTGAACCTGTTTTTGTATGGTAAAATTGCCACAGTTGCCAATTAAGCCACTTGGTTCCGGCAGGTCTAAAAGCAGGAAGGTAGTATGGCCGTGACAAGCTCCCATAGCGACACTTTTTGGAGCTGCTAAAGTCGCCTGATCTTTTTGATTGCATTCTGGGCCTCCTAATTGGGTTGGTTTAACAACATTAGAACCGTTGATAACAATTTTAAGAGGGTATTTCGTTTGATCGTACTGTACTAAATCATAGAAAATCTTTTCATCATCGTCATTATTATTAATGTTATAGGCTTTACCAAAAGCAGGAGCTCCGGTAGCGGAAATGTTTACACTATAGGTATTGGATTTGAGGTCAGGACCATATCTTGTTAACTTAGTTTCAATTAATATTTTACCCGTTTGACCATAAATCACCGGAGCCGCAAAAAAGGCGGCCAGAGTCAAAATGTAAATGGTTTTTTGTAAAATATTCATTTTTTAATGTTTAAAACAGGTATCGTATTTTTTTTAAATTAGTTTTCCATGCAATCAAAACGGTCCACGACAATCACCTGATGATCTCCATCGGTTGTAACACTTATGATGTCCGGATTGTTAGTGAGCTCTTTTTTCGTTTCATTATCGATAATGTAGTAGTAAGGAGGTGTGCCTCCTTTTACTGAAATTTCAACGCCGCCTTTATCAGTGCTGCATTGGGGTTGTATGGCTGTTGCTTTAAAAGTTAAGGCCTCTGTATTGTCTATTTTGAAAACCGGAGTTTCTACCGGACTGGAACCAAGTGTGGCATTGGGATCAGAAACGTTTTGCGTTTGGTATTTTATGGTATAAGAACCCGGAGCAAGCCCGTCCCAGCTATAAGCTCTATTGGAAACCTCTGTATCTTTTGCAAACCGGTGGCTTCTGTAAGCACCATTTTCATATAAGGTAAGAAGCAGTTTTTGGCCTGACGGAACGTCCGACAGGAAATTTAACGTCACACTGCCATTCGGTTGATTGTAACATTTGACCTGAGCGGTTACCGGTGCACCATTCAGTTTAGGAGAACAAGGGATAAACCTGTAGGTTAAAATATCAGAGTAATCATTTGCGCCGCCGCTTCCGGTTCTGGTGTATCTCGCCCTCAATTGAAAGTTTTGATTCAATTGCAGGTTAGGGATGGAGGTAAACGTTATGGGGATGTATTGCGCCGATCTTGATGCATAAGGAAATAGCTCTTTCCAACCTGCACTGTTTGGATCATAATATTCAACGGCAAAAGTCATATAACCGCTTTCACCCACAACGGCTACCGTAAAATTGAAAGTTTCGCATTGTTTTAGTTCTGAATTGGAAACATTGTAATTGTTTACCTCCACAAGCGTTTGCAAATAGAAGAATTCGAACTGGGTATTGTGCGTAACTGTAATATTATCAAAGTTATAAGCAAAGTTAGATTGCCAATAACCGGAATACGGACCTGTCATAAAGGGTGCGTGTTTTTGAAAGAATCCCGAAGATCCGTTATCAACCGCTCCACTAAGACGTAATGGACTAGTCGAAACAACAACACCGTCCATCGGACTAACGCCTGAATTTTTTATAACATACGAAAATGAACTGCTTCCGGACGTTGCACTTGCATTGGCATAAGTTCCATTGAAAGGGTAAGTATCTCCGGTATTTAAATAAAAGTAAACGTTACGGCCGCTGCTTGCCGATTTCCTTAAATCCCACTTCACTTTATACTTGTACGTTGTTTGTCCATTGATTAGCTGCATACCAAAAACAGTTAAAAACAGGCAGGCTATTTTTAAGGTTTGGAATATGTTTTTGTATGTCATTAATGGTTTCATGTACTTAGAACTTTACAGTGAAAAAATCCATTTTAGAGGTTCTTCCATCTTTAAATGTTGCTCTGATACCGTATTGGTATGTGGTATTAATTGTAATAGTCGGGTCAGGTAAAAATCGGGTAGTCCCGGTCACAATCTGAATCAGTTGTAACGCATCTTTATCTGAAGCTTTATAAATTTCAAAACCATCGACCTCATTGTTCGAGTAATCCCATGATAAATCGATCGTATTTGTCGTTTTGTTGGGCTGGGCAAAGAAGCCTTTCACCGCTGGCATAACAGAGTATTTAGGCACAAATAGGGTTAATCCCGGTGAAGGATTAGAAACTAAATTGCTCTCATCTTTAGCAAAAATGGCGTAGCGATACGTACTCCCTTCAACAGCCGTTTTATCCTGAAACTTTTCTTCCTTGTTCTTAGTTTCCAAAATCAGCGTCCAGTCCTTTTGGTCATTTTCTTTTCTGTACAATTGGTGTACCGCCACATCTTCACTCTGGCTGTTTACCCATTCGAGAAAAATCGAACCTTCTTTAATTTTAAAACTGGTAAAAACAGGTGAAGTAGGAGGGATTACATCCGGTTTTTTAAGAATTAAAACATCTGAGAAATCAGACATATTGTAATGATAATCTACCGCAATAACTTTGTAGTATACTTTACTATTCAAACTTTTAACAAGCACTTTGTCCTGATAAGAGGTTGGCTCACTAGGACTTACGGTTAACTGCGTAAGTTCTTCTTCAGCAGTGTTTCCTCTATAGATACGATAGCCCAGTAAATCTTTTTCTTTATTCGGATCCCATGTTAGTTTTACAACTCCCAAACTGTCTATTACCCCTTTTAAACCAAGTGGTTTCGAAGGCGGGATAGAATCAACCGGCTGCACAAGCATAGCAAATGAAGTTCTGTTGTTGCCCTGTTTTCCAAGGGCCGTAATGGTAAAATAGTTGGTCGATAAGAGCTTGTTGTACGTCACTGTGCGGCTCTTGGCAGGGATGTTTTTTATCACCGTTTTATAACCATCATCATCCGTATCGGAACGATTTAATTCAAATCCTGTAATGTCATCCTCTCCTTCCTTCGGAAATTCCCAGGTTAAGGTAACGGTGTTTTCATCCTTAAATTCCTTCACCGTAAGATGCGGAACATATTTTAAGATTTCGACACCTTTTCCGGTGACAACCTGCGAATAGGGACCTAGCTCACCAAAAGGAGAAATTCCCTGAATTCTGTAGCTGTACGGTTTATTGTTGGCAATCGAATCCACATAGAAAATCTGACTGTTGTTGGTGTTTTGCTGATTTAAACTGGTATAAGGCTTATCTGTAATTCTTTCAAAAGTTTTTTTGTCTGACGAGCGCTCTACAAAATAATTGGCATAGGTATGCGACAGTATTTTAAAATTCCAGCTTAACATCGCACTGTTGTTCGTAAAGCGAGCAGTAAAATCCATCGGCTTTGGAAGGGGCTGATAATCCTCTAATCCCACAAAGATTCCGCCATACGAAATAGTAGCTTCCTTTTCAGGTACATTTGAAATTACACGATAGGCATATTTTTCGTTTGGTTTAACCGTTTTATCTTCAAATCCAAGACCAGCTTTTTTGGCAATTTCATAATCCCTGTCAGCAGTTAGCAAGGCAAAAGTAAACCTTTGCTCGTTCTCTTCCGAAAGGTTAACGATGTTCTCTAATTTGTCTGTTCCGGTAACCGAAAAGTTTTCTCCGTAAATGGCTTGTGCCACAATAGCGGCATTGTCATTCTTTTCAATTAGTTTTTCCCAGGTTTCCAGTGGTTCCGGTTTTAAGGCACTCACTAAAACCACCTTTTCAGGAGTTGCCAGAGTTTTGTTGCTTCGGGTAACGGTGTAACGCTCTACGGTGTACCCGTATGCATTCAGTTTTTTCCAGGCTATCGCATTGCTGACCGCCCATCGCAACAGAATTCTGTCTTTTTGCACTCTGGCTATAACTTGTATTTCCGATTTTATTTCGTTTGGATTCGATTCTCCCGTGGCATTTTTCTCTTGTGCATAGTTCGTACCAGTGATGATAAAAGTAAGGAGAATTAAAAATTTAAGCTTCATGCTAATTTGTTTTATTGAATGTAAAAATTGAACTGGTTCCAGCCTGTCCGCCTGGCAGAATATAATTTAGTCTGACATTATAAGTACCGTCTTTTATCATCGGAAATCTTCCGGTTATGATATAGTTGTACTTGTCAATCATAGCCCTATTCTGACTGTTCACATATTTATTGACTACTTTATACTGAATTTTTATAAAATCATCTTTATAGTAAAAAGGCTGGTTGTAGCGATACGGCAACCTGTCTCTTAAATAAGGACTTTTCGGATTATTGATTAAATCAGCCAGGTAAGAGGTGATGATTTCCATTCCTTTAACCGGCGGATTTCCTAGAATACTCGTGTTTCGGTTTAAAGTTAAATCGGCTTCAAGAGGATACCCCTTATAGATCAATGGATAAATATCATTTTTAAAATAACTGTCGTCTAACACGGCTTCAACACTTACCAATGGAATGTTCATTGATTGAGGTGTACCGGCGATTTCAATTTCATCAAAAGCTTCAGTTGCGGTGCTTTCTGCATGCAAGGCATGAATATCGGCCTCAATGATTTCTATGTGCGTTTTACGTGCTTTCTTAGCAGCCATTTTTTCCTGAAAAGTATTGTATTGACTGGTATTGAAATTATACTGCAGCAATTCAATACCCTGACCACCTGTTAGCGTTTCAGCCAGTTTATTGCTTTTAACTTCTACATTGGCATTTGTACCAAGATCCTGTTTGTCAAAACTTTCACTCAGGTTTGCATTTGCGTCTTTTACCGTTTCAAGCGTCATTAAGGATAAATTATATGGTTTTACGTTTTCTAAAGCAGGCATACTAACGATTACCTTTTTTAACTCCGTATTGTAGCTTATAGCCCCATTTCCTGTTTTAGTTCCGGTTTTATAGTATGCTTTTTGAGATTGTCCCGGTTTCAGGTCAAATAAATAAGCCTGTCCTATTTTTAGCACTACATAAGCTTCTTTACTCTCGTTTTGATAAACATATTTTTGATCAAAAACAGGATAGCTATAAGCAATATTAGTTACCGGAATATTGTTTGGCGCCACACCTGTGGTAAAAGTTCGGGTTTCTGTTTCCATTGCAACCTGACCCTGATCCATAATCGTTTTCCATGCACCATTGGTGTATTCCTGGAAGCTTACTTTCACAGTTAAGGTTAATTCTGATTTCTCAGGTAATATTTCAAATGAATTAAAACTTACCAAATCACTTGTTTTGTTCCAGCTTAGCGAACCAATTACCGGAACTCCGGCTTTTTTGACGGTGTATTCTTCCAGTTTGAGTCGGTAGGTTTTAACCCCGTCATCTCCTTCAATGTTAAAGTTTTTATCGACCGGCATGTTAAATCCAACCTGAGGTACGGTAAAGACATCTACGTCTTTTGTTCCCTGAGCAGGAGTAATATCGGCAATAGATTTTAAGCCTTCTAACGGATTCGCTGATATGAATTCGCATTGTTCTCCAAATTCAAGTTTGAAACGGAAACTACCTTTCACGGCACCACCAAGCAGACTGAATTCACCCGCCATATAGCCTCGAATCCATACTGGATTAGGTAATTTGGCTTGTAGTAAAACGGCACCTCCACCTTTTATAATGGATATTTTCTTTCGTATAAAAAACAGTTTAATATTAATTCCAAGTTCCCCTTGCATATAGGCATAGGACTGACCGTTGGCATACCAACCGTTTATACCAATTTGCCCCGAACCTTTACATTGTGCTTCTCCATAATCTTTCACCATGATGTCAAATCCAAATCCGGCCTGGAAATTGGCGTAAAACATTAAGAAACTTAAGTTCCCCGTTTTAATGCTAAAATCTGCACCAAAGGCAAATCCTTTTCCTGAAGCAATGCTGTTTTCGTCGCGCATATAATTCAGTTTGGCAACGTCAACTCTTAAAAGTTGGGCCACAATATCCGGTGGCGGCGGACTGCCCGGGATATCATCTCCAAGCATAAAATAACCTCCGGCTTCTACTTCGATAGATCCAATAGCTATTTTTATACCTAATCGGTCGGTAGGATTACCCGCACGGATATACCATTTGTCTGGTCCGAAGTGTAAAACGGCCCAACCGGCTCTGTTTCCTGAAGAACGTCCTTGTATGAAACCTCCCGGAGTGTCAATGTATAAATCGAATGTACCGTGTAATGTTTTGGCTCTAAAATCGTATTCTATCGCAGCAAAGGCGTTGATACCCATACTGTTTTTTACATCATTTGGATAAAGTTGTTCTGCAGCTGCCGATAAATTGCTTGTTTTTAAGGCTTCTGTTGCGATCTGACCCATTATGGATTCATTTTCGGTAACTGTCTTTAAAGCTTTTGTTATCTCTTCCGCTCCCGGAATTTCAAACGGCTGCATGATATGGCCTTCTCCGTAAATACTAATTCTGTTGATACCGGAATTATTATTAAAGGCAATTTCAAAACCGGCGCCTCCCCAGAATGCATTGGCTGTGGCAGTACCTGCAAACTTAATCATGGCTTTAACCCCTAATCCTGATTCGGCATCAGGAACATAATTTGATTTGGATGCCACAAAAGAAGAACTGAATCCGTCTTTTCTCATGC
Source organism: Flavobacterium sp. N502536 (assembly GCF_025947345.1). Taxonomy (NCBI): domain Bacteria; kingdom Pseudomonadati; phylum Bacteroidota; class Flavobacteriia; order Flavobacteriales; family Flavobacteriaceae; genus Flavobacterium; species Flavobacterium sp. N502536. The sequence continues at coordinate 3,668,469 of NZ_CP110011.1, forward strand.
GGTAGTAGGCACCACCACCAAAACCTTTAAAAGTAATCGCTCCGGCAGGAATATTTAAATTGTCCACCATAGCATCCACATACCAGTATCTAAAAGTTGTAGATCCAAAAATAGCATTGGCTTCAACTTTGATACCTCCTGTAAAATCGGCCGATACACTTCCTTTGAAACCATTTCCATAAACCGGATCATTGTCCATTATGGTAATACTTCCTTTGAATTTTACACCTCCTAAGTCGGCAGCAACTTTTATTTCCTCAAACTTAATACGTTCGTATTTCCATTTTTGAATTCCTTTTTCTCTGTCGAACGATCCAATCACATAAAATTTGGTTTGACCGCTAAACTGATTTTGCATGATGTTAATGGCAACGTCTACTTTCAGACTTGCAGATACATCGGTAGCAACCAAAGAGATTTCGTTGATGGTTACAGGGAAATTACTAACCGCGGCATCTTTCTCCTGAATGTGTTTGTAACCAAAATAATCAGCCGTTAGGTAAGGCACGACTGTTTGTAAGGTTAAATTCTGGAAGATGATTCCTTTAAAATTAAGAGCTTCCTTTTTCTCACCATCAGCATTAGTGGTTTCAGAAGATTTAATTGGTGAGGCAGCCAGTTCGGCTGCAGTAGTATTTTTATTGCTGCCTTTTAAAGCTAAACTTCCGTAAAGAACGGCTTTAGGTAAAAACTTACCGTCTTTTACCCTTAATTCCAAATAGGAGTTTTTTTCTAAAGAAGCCGTTGATTTAAAAGCCTGGAAGCAAATATTGTTGGTTACATCAGCTTTAAGGATATATTCGTTGTCTACAGGGTTTATGATCGCATTGTACGCTAACCTTCCTCTTGATTTAGGATCACACTGGGTGTTATCTTCCGAAGAAAGGGGTAAAACAATTTCACCATTGAAAGCGGCTGCTGTCAGGGAATTGGCACGGAACTCCATTTCGATATGGTCTAATGAAAACTGCCAGCCGGAAGCACTTCCTTCTTTAAGGCTAAAAACATTATCACCGATGAATTTTCCGGAAACCCCCATTCGGTCAATTAAAAGATTGGCGGCTTCAAATTTGACCCTTTTGTTTTCGTCTCTTTTATTGAACTGTTCCGGTAATACAACTTTCAGAGATTTTACATAAAAACCTCTCCATAAATTTTCATTGCCTGGTACCAGATAATCTTTGACATAATCGGCATCGGGCCATTCGATTTTATCAGAGTTTCTAATGTCACTCAAATCGATTACGGCATTATTTAGTTCAAAGGCAGGTCCTTTGCCCTTATAAGACGTCAGTTGAAATTTGGGTAATGAAATTTCAATCAGTATATCATTCCAGTTGGATACTATTGTCTTGAAGGAACCTGTTACGCGGGTAGGAGCGGGAATAAGCTTGTACTGATCATCGACGGGTTCTAGATAATTTCTTGAAAACTCAACGTCTGCGGTAATTCCAAGTTCCTTGAAACCGTTACAGTCAATCGTTACATACGTCTTTTTTTCTACAAGTCCGGTAGACATTTCCATGCCTCCTCTTAAAATAAGCAACGAATTCGGACCATTGATGTTAAGTGGAACGTCTCCCAGTAAAACCAGGTTCGTGGCACCAACCAATCCACCTTTGTGCGAAAGTTTAATACCGTTAGCCCCAAAGAATAACTCTTTAGGTCTTCCAAGTGAATCTTTCTGTGGAATTACGATTTTTACAAAAGCAGTAAGCTCCGTGTATTGCGGAGTAAATTTGGCGCTGCTGATTCCTAACATGTACTGAATTCCTCCGATGGTTTTCTTTATACCAAGAGGCAGCATGGATAATTTTTTGGGCTCTAAAAAATCAGTAAGATTATCGTTTTTAGCAATCTCCTTAAAAACGGACATGGCCAGATCACGATCTTTATTGGTTTCCTGCGAAACCGGAAAATTCTTTTTTAGAAACTCATTAGTGAATTCGCTTTCGGGAGCCTGGTAGTAACTCAGCGAATTGTTGAGAAGACCAACATCGTCTTTGGGAAAATTTTTAGAAATAAAAACCTTCTTTGAATTGGTAATGGTATCGGTATACGTATTAGAAAAGCAATTGATGCTAACTAAAAACAAAATAATACATACGATAAAAGGAAATAACTTAAGAGTAGTTTTTTTCAAGTCTTAGTAGGTTTGGTTGGTATTAAGCAATATAGTGACGCGTAAGCGGATCTAAAGCAACTTATTCAGGGGCACCCAAATAGAGGTGATTTTAACAGAAAAGAAATCGTTTTGAGGCTGCAACTTTTCTTTTCATAACATTAGATTTCAGGGACAGAGCCGTAAAGTAATAGGCTCCTTTTCTTTATGTTCATTAGATTATCAAATGTTAGTTTTGTTAAATTTTTGCCAAACATAAACAATCTCTGACTTTATTCTTTACGGGATTCCACATTATGGCAAAAAAAAACTCCTGATTGCTCAGGAGTTTGATTTATACTATAAAAATGTAAGTATTTACTCTTCTTTCATGGTGTGATAAACGTTCATCACATCGTCATCTTCTTCGATTTTTTCGATTAGTTTTTCAACATCCGCAATTTGAGCTTCGGTAAGCTCTTTTGTAATTTGAGGAATACGTTCAAAACCTGAAGATAAAATTTCAAGACCTCTGTTTTCCAGTTCTTTTTGTAAAGCTCCAAAGCTTCCAAAAGGAGCATAGATTAAGATTCCGTCTTCGTCTTCGAAAACTTCTTCAGCACCAAAATCAATTAGTTCTAACTCTAATTCTTCAGCATCGATTTCACCTTTTGCAATTCTGAAATTACAAGTATGGTCAAACATAAATTCAACTGAACCCTGAGTTCCCATAGTTCCGTTGCATTTATTAAAATAGCTTCTGATGTTGGCTACTGTTCTGTTATTGTTGTCAGATGCTGTTTCAATTAAAATCGCAATTCCGTGAGGAGCGTATCCTTCAAACAGAATTTCTTTATAGTTGGCAGTATCTTTATTACTTGCATTTTTTATCGCACGCTCCACATTGTCCTTAGGCATGTTAGCAGCTTTTGCATTTTGTATTACAGCTCTTAATCTAGAATTGGCATCCGGGTTTGGGCCACCTTCTTTAACAGCCATAACGATATCTTTACCGATTCGGGTAAATGTTTTGGCCATTGCCGACCAACGTTTCATTTTTCTTCCTTTTCTAAATTCGAACGCTCTTCCCATTTCTAATTTTTAGTTTTGTGAGGCAAAAATACGGTTATTCCTTATTTTTCCAAAATCAATCGTATTCTTTTTTAGTGATTGTTAGGACTTAGAAGTTAAAAAAGTTTCAAGTTTCAGGTTTCAGGTGGTTAGTACCCATGAAACAAAAGGGCATCTCGTTTTACAAATTGGTCTTTTGTGAACCAAAAAACGTGAAACCTGAAACCTGAAACAAAAAAGTTATTTAGAAGTATTAAACTCATTAATAACATTCACCGCTTCATTTAAATACGGATTTGTTTTAAGGTTGTCGATCTGGTACTGGTTGATGGTTTTATCATTGGGATAAACTCCGAGTAAAAACTGGTTTACCGTTGAATTGTAAACATCTAACGGATTGTTTTCGTCGTTGAAAGTATTGATTTCCTTCCAAAGAGAATTTACGATTTTCTTTTGTTTGAAAACAGCCTCCAGCGTCATCGGAATTTCTGCTTTTGGTTTATTGACCAGCTGGTCAATTTTTTGATTGATTTCTTTTATATTATTAAAAAAGTAATTGTCGGCCAGTCTTGTTGTACTGTTTTTGGCCAGTTTGTCGATCAGCACGCGCTTTACATAAGGTTTGAACTTTAAGAACGGTGTGATACTATCATTTTTAATGGCAGTAGGGAAATCACTTTCTTTTTGATAAACATCTTCGTAAAATTCCGGAAGAACGACATCGGGTTTCACGCCTATATATTGGTGACTTTTACCTGTAACTCTGTAGAATTTATTAATGGTGATTTTTAAAAAGTCGGTATTTTTAGTTTCGTCAAGCGAAAGAATGGTTTGCATCGTAGCTTTTCCAAGCGTATTACTCCCTAATAATAAAGCACGGTTGTAATCTTGTAATATCGTGGAGAAAAATTCGCTTGCAGAAGCGGTGTTGCTGTTTACCAATATTACAATCGGACCTTTATAAATCAATCCTTTATACGGGTCATTGATAACCGATTTCCCCTGATTGCGGTCTACAACAATAGAAAGCGGCCCGTAATCGATAAACATTCCTGCCAGTTTTATGGCTTCTTCCATCGATCCGCCACCGTTGTCAATCAGGTCGATTACCAGTCCTTTAATATCGTCTCTTTCGAGTTTTATAACCTCGCGTGCCACATCATCGGCACAGCCTTTACGGCTATTACCTTCTAAATCGGCATAAAAACTTGGGATTTTGATGTACCCAATTTTACTGTCTTTCCCAATAATAAAGCTGAAAACAGAGTTCTCCTCGTCTTTCATCACCTTCTTTTCGATATAAACATCAAAGCTTTTGCCTGAATTTCGTTTTAAGGTTAGTGTGATGCTTTTATTGGATTCCGATAAAATCAAAGTCGAGATGGATTCCAGCGAAGCACAGGAAACCTGCAAAGTTTCTTTTTGATTGGATATCGAAATGATCTGATCGCCTTTTTTAATCTGCCCCGTCTGATAGGCAGGACCATTAGGATCAATTTCGGCTACAATGATCTCATTTTTTTCATTGAGATTCACGGTCATTCCCAATGAAAGATGTTCTTTTGAGAGTGAGGCCACAAAGCTCGTTTTAGAATCGTCACTAAAATAGGCCGTATGCGGATCAAAATAGGTACAGAAGAAATTATAGAACTTTTCCTCCTGTTTGGTATTCGTTTCCAGTAACGTGTTAATTCGGCAGATCTCGTTTGTCAGAATTAGTTTTTTTGACTTGAGTTCGATAGATTGGAAATTGGCTTTGATCGAATCTAAGTTATCACTTGTTTCGGCTATCTCGTCCAAAATCTGATAGCGGATTTTTTTGAGCCATACTTTTTCGATATCTTCTTTTTTCAGGTAAAAAGGAAATGATTTTTTATAAAATCGTATCGTATCGTTTTTGTTGTAATCAATAGGGTTGGCCTGAATTTTTTCGAGAACCTGTTTGGTTCTCAAAAGCCCTTCTTTGTATTTGGAAGTAATATCGGCGAGAAAACTACAATCGTTACTTAGAATAAAATCATCTAAGTTGGTACGGTATTTTTCGGCCATTTTATCGTATTCCGTTTTGAAAAAAATATTTCGGGAGGGATCCAATTCGTTAATCAGATTATCAAATACGAAAATCGACAAACTGTCATCTACCGGTTTAGGTCTGATATGTTCCTCCTGAATAACTGCATTTATTTTGTTGACTATTTCACAGGTTGGGTCACTACTTTGACTAAACAGAAAGTTTGTGGTTAACATCAATGCCAGTGCAATTTTTTTCATAGATGGAAATCTTCGTTCAGATTAAAATTACGCTTATTTTTTCATAAAAGGCTATACTTTTCTAAAAATTCTTACATTCATATGATTTTTATTCTGGAGAGTTTTTGCCACGAATTCACGAATTTGTTTAGTTTTTTTATGTCTAATCGTACCGGAATTTTTGACGATGAAACTTGTTACGTTCTATAGATTCATTAGAATCAAAAAGAATCAATTTAATCCTTTTAATCTGTGGCAAAAAAAAACTAAAAAAAAAATGCATCACTTGTAAGTAATGCATTTTTAAAATATTAGGATGGAATATTATTTCTTATAAAAAGGTAATTTGACCACTTTTGCAGCTACATCATTTTTTCTGATTCGGATAAAGATATCACTGTCAACAGCACTATTAGGTACGGTTACATATCCTAATCCAATACCTTTATTCATAGAAGGTGACATTGTTCCTGAAGTTACGATACCAATTACAGCACCCGAAGCGTCTACAATTTCGTAATCGTGTCTTGGTACTGCACGCTCCTGCATTTCAAAAGCAATTAATTTGCGGCTAACACCTTCTTCTTTTTGTTTTTTCAGATTTTCTGAATTGGTAAAATCTTTAGTGAATTTAGTAATCCAGCCTAATCCTGCTTCTAATGGTGAAGTGGTATCGTTAATATCGTTTCCGTACAAACAGAATCCCATTTCAAGACGTAAAGTATCACGTGCTGCCAGTCCGATAGGTTTAATTCCGAAAGCTGCACCCGCTTCGAAAACTTTCTTCCAAATAGCTTCGGCATCAGCATTTTTGCAGTAAATTTCAAATCCACCAGAACCGGTATAACCCGTTGCAGAAATGATTACATCACTAAAACCAGCAAAATCAGCTACTTCAAAATGGTAATAAGTAATAGCTGCAAGGTCTATAGAAGATAAAGGCTGCATAGCCTCAACCGCTTTTGGTCCCTGAATAGCCAGTAAAGAATAGTCATCAGAAAGGTTTTTCATTTCAACACCCAAATCATTGTGTGAAGAAATCCAGTTCCAGTCTTTTTCGATATTTGAAGCATTTACAACCAGTAAATACTCTTCTTCTTTCATTTTATATACAATCAAATCATCTACAATTCCACCTTCATTGTTTGGCAGACAAGAATATTGTGCTCTTCCAATAGTCAAAGTTGAAGCATCGTTTGAAGTTACTTTTTGAATCAAAGCCAAAGCATTTGGGCCTGTCAGTAAAAATTCTCCCATATGCGAAACGTCGAAAACGCCCACGCTGTTGCGAACTGTTTCGTGTTCAGCATTTACACCCTCATAGGTAATGGGCATATTATAACCGGCAAAAGGTAGCATTTTCGCTCCCAAACTCTCATGTATGTGCGTAAGCGCAGTATTTTTCATTGTGTTGTTTTATAAAATTGTGTCGCAAATTTATTTAAAAAATACCGAAGATTTATATACTAAATTATTAAAATTCGCAATATTCTTGCCTAATTTATGCATACGTAGCAATATCCTCTAGTTTGGGCAGCCTGTTGTGTTTTTGTTTTTTAGGGATTAAGAGAAACAGCACAGCGGTAATACAATCTGAATTTTAGGGCTGCATGAAGTGTCTCTTTCTTCATTTTTTATGTAACTTTAAGACATTAAATCAGTTCGATGAAAGATCCATTTTTAATCACAAAAGAAGAGATTCTGAAATTCTACAAACCGGTAAATCCGTTGACACATAAAGGACTTCAGGGGCATGCGGTTATAATTGCGGGAAGCTATGGCAAAATGGGAGCAGCGGTTTTGGCCTCAAAATCCTGCTTAAAATCGGGTTGTGGACTCGTAACTGCTTTTATACCCAAATGTGGTTATCAAATTCTGCAAATCTCGATTCCCGAAGTGATGGTGCTTACCGATGAAAACACCAATTTTATGACTAGTATTCATCTTCCGTTACTGCCTCAGGCCATTGGACTAGGTCCGGGAATCGGGCAGGAGCTGGGTACGCAAAAGGCTTTATTTGAATTTCTAAGAGTTAATAAATCTCCTTTAGTACTGGATGCCGACGCTTTGAATATTCTGGCGGAAAACCTCTCCTGGTTAGAACTGCTTCCCGAAAACACGATTCTCACACCACATCCCAAAGAACTGGAACGTTTAATTGGGAAGTGGAATTCGGAATCCGAAAAATTTCAAAAGACGATTGCTTTTTCAGAAAAATACAAAGTTATTATGGTCATGAAAGGAGCACCGACCTATATCATCATCAAAACTGAAATCTACGAAAACACGACCGGAAATGTAGCTTTAGCCACTGCCGGAAGCGGAGATACTCTCACCGGAATGATTACAGGCTTATTGGCTCAGGGCTATGAACCTAAGTATGCAGCAAAATTGGGTGTTTTCCTTCACGGATTAACCGCCGATATTACACTGCCAGAAACCGGTTACCAGTCGTTTATAGCATCAGATATCATCGAAAATCTTGGGAAAGCCTTTTTGTTTTTAGAGCATTAGGTTTTTAGATTGTCAACATCTAAACCCGACAGGTTTTTAAAACCTGTCGGGTTTGATAACGGTTTGTTATGACGAGGATATTAGTTTTCAATTTTTTAAAATGTGTCGCCCCTATAGGGCTCTTTAAATTTGAGGTATGCATTTGAAACCGGATTAAAATCCGGTCTTACAATATCTAGTCGAGCCAATGGCTCTTTTTATCCAACTAAAGCAACACTCTAAACCCGACAGGTTTTTAAAACCTGTCGGGTTTGCTACATTACGGTATCAAACATTCCACATCAAACATTTCACATTTCACATCTTACCTTTAAAATCTGCAATCAAAAATCAGTAAGTTTGTATCTATGAAAAATACTTTTGATCTGAGAACGGTAAATGTTACCCGTTACATCACGCCTTTGCGCGAAGGCGGTTCCTTACCCGCTTTGGCAGAAGCCGATGACGATTTTAAATACGTCTTAAAATTCAAAGGAGCCGGTCATGGCGTAAAAGCTTTGATCGCCGAATTGGTAGGCGGACAAATAGCCAAAGCTTTGAAACTGAAATTGCCGGAGCTGGTTTTCGCCAATCTTGATGAAGCTTTTGGAAGAACGGAAGCCGACGAAGAAATTCAGGATTTACTGCAAGGAAGTCAGGGATTAAATCTGGCGCTTCATTTTTTATCGGGAGCGATAACATTCGACCCTGTTGTTACAACTGTAGATGCCAAACTGGCTTCGCAAATTGTTTGGCTGGATGCTTATATTACAAACGTCGACCGTACCTTCAAAAATACAAATATGCTGATTTGGCATAAAGAATTATGGTTAATTGATCATGGTGCATGTTTGTATTTCCATCATTCCTGGAACAATTGGGAACAGCATGCCAAAAGCCCGTTTGCTTTGATTAAAGACCATGTTTTATTGCCACAAGCGTCACTTTTAAAGGAAGTTGATGCCGAATTTAAAGCGCTTTTATCACCGGAAATACTAGAAGAAATCGTAAACACAATTCCGCTGGAATGGCTGCAATGGGAAGATACCGACGAAACGCCGGAGACCTTGCGCAACGTATATTTACAGTTTTTGCAGACCCGATTAAATCATTCAGAAATCTTTGTAAACCAGGCACAAAATGCAAGATAGTCACTTATATGAGTATGCCGTAATTCGCGTGGTGCCTAGAGTAGAACGTGAAGAGTTTCTGAATATCGGAATCATTTTGTTTTGCAAAAAAAGCAAATTTATAAAGGTTCTTTTTCGTTTGAATAAAGAAAGAATACAAGCTCTTTCTGCCGATTTTGACATCGAACAGTTAGAATGTAATTTAACGTCATTAGAAAAAATTGTTAGGGGTACTAAAGATGGAGGACCGATCGCTGCATTTGATATTCCGGAACGTTTTCGATGGTTGACCGCAATTCGAAGCTCGGCCATACAAACCTCAAGGCCACATCCGGGTTTGTGTCAGGATTTAGAAAAAACGATCCAAAGATTATTTGAAGAATTAGTTCTTTAGGAGAGGTTCAAAGGTTCAAAGGTTCAGAGTGGCAAAGGTTTTATACTCTTTGTCTTTTCTTTACTGTTTTGCCAATAAAAAAAACAACCACATAAATAATTTAAGAATTTGTAAGGCTAACGGCCTGACAGGCTTAAAAAATTTATGTGGTAAAAAAAACTAAGTTGGATTTCTAATTAAAAGGACCCGCAGATATTGCCGCCTAAAGTTGCTCCTGCATTGGCAGAGATATCAGCTTTAACAGCAGTTTTGTTCAATTTTACGATCGAATAGGGTGGAGTAAAAGCAGTGCCGCTTCCGGCTTGATTTCCGGTTGTATTGGTAAAAACATTGTCCGTTGCTGTAACAGCAGTAAAACCGCTCATTAGATCGATTGGAGTTTTTACACCTTCAAAAACGTTGCTTTCTACATTTAAATTAGCTTCAAAACCTGCCGCAATACATTTATTACTTACCGTGCTGTTAAAGAAGTTGTTTACCAGATGTACTTTTCCAAAACGAACTCTTGGCATTCTTTCTTTGCAACCAGGAGCCCACCAGCAGCGAGCGAAAGTGATTCTTAATTTTCCGCGATCGGCAGTTGCACCGTCACTGGAACCAATCAAATTAGAGTACCTGTGATCGTCAGAACCTCCGGGACCTCCGGCTTTGGGAGCTTTTAAATAACCGAATTTTGTATAAGATACCGTAATGTAATCTGATTTATTTTTGATGTCGAAGTTTCCGTCAACTCCATCTCTGAATTCACAATGGTCCACCCATACATTTTGACAATCATCTAAAATAGCATTGTCCCAGCCATCTGTATCATAAGCTCCGGGTCCTTCAAAAATAAGGTTTCTGATAATTAGATTCGTGCATCTTTTGATGTTGATGATACCCGAACCATCTTTCGTTTGATTGGTAGAAACCAGTTTTGCACCGCTTGCACCGTAAATGGTTTTACCGCTTTGGTCCTGTAGTGATAATCTTGTAGTAACCGTAATTGTACCACTAACTTTGATCACTTTTACAGCACTGTTTTCAATAGCCGATTTCAATTGAGCATAATTCGTTACTACTTCTTCTGCTGATGTACCTCCACCAGTCGTTCCTCCATTTTGAGAAGCCCATCCGGGAACCTGAGCACAGTTTCCAATTTTTGCCGTCAAATTGCCTGAGGCAGTTGTGGTGGTTTCTAAAAGAGCATTTTCACTGCTTTGTGGTGTTGCAATTTCTTCGGTATTACAGGCTGCAAAACCGAGAACCAGCGTTAGTAAAAACGCTGAGAATGTTGATTTAAATTTCATAATAATTAAGTTTGGTTAAATAGTTAATAGTGCAAATCTGCTTATAATTAGTATGAAAAAAGTTGAACTTGTTCAATGTTTTGAAAATATTTTACTATTAATTGTGCCCGCAGTAACCTTTACATTACAAAAAAGTATATTTTTGCGTAATCGATTACATTATTTTTCATTCATTCACATACTTACGCCCCTGAGTAAGAATAAAAAGTAAAAACCACATGTATAAAAACCTACGATTGAGTATTGAGCGCAAGATTCCGTTAACGGACGAAGAATGGAATTTGGTGGTGGAAAAAGTAAAGTTTATTAAACTTAAAAAAAATGAATTTCTGCAGATTCAGGATTCAAACAGTTCTTATGAAGGTTTTATTTTAAAAGGTACTTTCAAAACGTATATTCTAAATGATAATGGTACCGAAAGTGTCATTTTCTTCTCTTTCGAAAACGAGTGGATCTGCGATCTCGAAAGTTTCTATCATCAAAAACCAACCACCTATAATATTAAAGCGATTGAAGACAGCGAGATTTTAGTGATTAGTAAAGCCAACAAAGCGCTTTTGTTTGAACAGGTACCCAAGTTGATTCAGTTTCACATTTTAATGGTTGAAAGGGCCAATATTGCCATTCAGCAGAGACTTATTGATGTACTAAACAAAACTTCAAAGCAAAGATACCTCGAGTTTATAGCACGGTATTCGCACAAGGCGGAGAAAATCAATAATCGAAATTTATCCTCTTATCTTGGGGTTTCACATGAATTTTTATCGAAGATTAAGAGGAGTTGCTAAGGTTCTAAGGGGTTAAGTTTTTTTTGTAGTGTGGTTTTGAAAAATAGAGGCAAGAAGAAAGAAGCAAGAAGCATAAACTTTGCGTCTTCGCGTCTTTGCGAGCATATGCTGTACCAACCAAAAAAACTTTGCGAATCTTTGCGTAACCCTTCGCTAACGTTGCGGTTAAATTCATTCCGGGATTAAAAATCCAATATCCCAAACAGACATTTATCAGAAAAGTGAAGTGTTATATTTTCCTTTTCCGGATTTTCAATTACCAACAAATCATAAGACTTTAGATCGTATGATTTCTCATTAATTTTGATAACTGCTGTATGTAACGAAAATAAAAGTACTATTTGAGCATTACAACTTTGATTGCCATCTGTTACTTTCAGCTTGTGATGGGATGTTTTTTCAGAAACCATCCAATTAAAGTCAATGCCTTTTGTATAAGAAGTCACTTCATCATCCGAATTAAATTCCATGATTTCATATTGTTTATATTCTTTTTTTTCTTTGTTTATCTCAACATGTAATTGGTTGTCAAGCATAACCAAGTATCGATGATAGCCCTTAAATTGGGTAAACTCTGAAGGCTCTTTCTCTATGGTGGCACTGCTTATTCTGAATGTAAAATCTCTATCGGCATAATTTGCTGTTTTCGGATAGATCATATATTCGTAGGTCAATCCACCACTCCAAACAGAGGCTTTACTATTTTCTTTAGGTAAAAGGTGTAGGTTCATTTTTTATTATTGGAGGTTCAGAGTGGGATAATAACAAAGGTTCAAAGGTTTTTATGAGGTACTAAGGTCCTAAGGTGCTGAGTTGTTAAGTTTTTTTAGCTTTTACTCTCAAACCTGAAACCTGAAACTTGAAACCTGAAACTTGAAACATTAAACATTAAACTTGAAACTTGAAACAAATAAAACTAAATAATCTTCTCTAAGAAAATAAACTCCAGAGGATTCTCTGAAATAGTAACGTGAATCTCGCTTTCAGGAAAAGCTTCTCTTTCGCCTGTATCAACATAGCCATGACGTTTATACCAGGCAATAAGCTCTTCGCGAACCGATATCACCGTCATGATAATACTTGACAATCCTAAAGCTTTTGCATGATTTTCGGCTTCCGACAGCATCTTTTTTCCGATACCGCTATTTTGTAATTCCGGTGAAACCGTTAACATTCCCAAATACAATTGATGTCCTTTTTCGACTAGTAAAACCGAACCAATAAGGGTATTATTCTCCGTATATTTCAGAATTGTGTTCTTAGGATTTTGAATTGTTTGGGTCAATTCTTCTTCGTTGGTTCTTTTTCCTTCTAATAAATTGGCTTCGGTCGTCCAGCCTTTTTTAGAGGTTTCGCCTCGATATGCTGAATTGATTAAGATATTCAAAGCAGGAATATCGGCTAATGTTGCTTTTGAGATCATGAAATGTGTTCTGTAATTATAAAGTATATTTTAAAAAATTTTTCTTGCCTCCAGCTTTAGCCGGAGACAAGAAAATTGCATTAGAAGATGGCTTTAGCCTCATCTTTAGTATTTTGCAGGTTGCCCGGCTTTAGGTAAGGATTGTTTTATAAAGGTTCTGATGTCTTCGTTTGCAGCTTCTAAGTCTGCTTTTCTTAAATACATCATATGACCGCTTCTATACCCTTTCCATGACATTCTACCGGTTAGTTTTCCACTTGGGTCCATTTGCCATAAATCGTATTTAGAATTAAAGTAGTCACATGCACCATCATAATATCCGGATTGCACCATTACATGCAAATATGGATTTTGTGCCATAGCTTGTCTCAGGTTTTCTCCTGTTCTGTCATTAGATCTGTCCCAAGGATGCACAGAGCCAAACATATTGTATTTAAAATCAGTTTTGTAATTCAGATTGTTGCGCAAGTACATATTGATGGCCGGTGTAAACGAATGCAACCAGGAAGTAAGTTCGGCATTAAAATCAGGGCTTTCGCCTGAATCTTTGCGGTCAATTCCTTTGTATCTGGAATCAAGTCTTCCTACCGTATAGCCCTTATCTCTCAATAATTCTTTCCAAAAATAATCGTAAGGAACATCTAAATTGTTTTGCTGGATTACTTTCTCCGGAATACCTGAATAACGTGCTATTTTAGCACCAATTTCTTTTCTTTTTTGTTCGTCCAGAGAGCCTCCTTTGGTCAATGCAGGAAGAAGCTCATTTACGGTAAAATCTTCAACTTCGGGTAACATATCAGTTAAATCTTTGTTTTGCAGATCAGGAGGAAGCATCTTGTGATACCAGGCAGTAGCTGCAAAATAAGGCAATTTAAGAGCAGCATCAGAAACGACTCCGCGTGTTATTCCTAATTCAGTTGGGGAAACCAAAATCACTCCGTTAAGATACATCCATTGGTTGTTTTGCAATTGAAGCGCTAATCCCGAAACGCGGGTAGTACCATAACTTTCGCCTATCAGGTATTTTGGTGAAGCCCAGCGATTGGTGCGGGTTACAAACCCATTGATCCAGTCGGCCAGGTATTTAATGTCGGCATTTACACCAAAGAATTTTGTAGTAGGAATGTCTTTGCTGGTAGGTCTTGAATAGGCTGTATTAACAGGGTTAACAAAAACGATATCAGCAACGTCTAAGATCGAATACGGATTTTCCTTTATTCCGTAAGGCTGCAAGGGGTAGCCCTCATCATCAATATTCAACAAACTTGGCCCTGTATAAGCAATCTGCATCCAAACCGAAGCAGAACCCGGACCACCGTTAAATGAAATAACCAAAGGACGCGAAGTCTGATCTTTTACATCCGAACGCTCATAATAAGTATAGAACAATCCGGCAATGGCTTTTCCGTCTTCATCCCAAACCGGCATCGTACCCGTTGTGGCTTTATAAGGAACTTTTTGTCCTTTTATGGTAGTCGTATGATTTGTGATGACATTAGAATCCGGATTGAAAGTAAGATTAGAAGGCGAATTTTCTTCTTTTGCAGGGGCTTGGGGAGCTTTTGGTTTTGATTCCTGAGCATAGGAAGCAAAAAATCCAGCCAGAAGGAATGTAATTAGTGTTTTTTTCATAGAAATAGAGAGTTGTTTTAATGATGGGATTTCAATGCTCTAAACTGGTAAATATTTAGAGTTTTTAAAGATATAAAAATAATAATAAGTGATGATTTTTAATTTTTAGGATAGACCAGGTAATTTTAGGAAGGATGGTGCAGGGTAGGGATGTGCATGTTTTTTTTGAATGACCTCCCGCTCAATGTCATTTGGCTAAAGCCCAATTCTTATTTTGAATACAAAACCCCCAGCTGAAGCTGAGGGCAATTGAATTGACCTGTTTTAAGGTTTATTTTTCAGATTTTTTTGAATAGCCTCCAGCTTCAGCTGGGGGAAAAAGGAAAAAGATCGAATAGGGTAGAATGGCTTTAGCCGAAATTGTTGCGATTGTTAGCCCGATGAGAAACAAATTGCTATATTTCATTTTTTTTGTGATTCAAAATAAGCCAAACGGGTTTTAATTCTTTCGACGATATTTAAGTCACTGTCGCCATGAATATCTCTTATGTTGTAATTCGGATTTCTCGGATCAGTAGTTTCCTGAAATTCATTTACGCCAAGATTAAAAAGCGCTTGTCCAAATCTTTGACTTGGATTTTTTTCTAAATAAGATTCTATTAGGTCCAGTATAAGTTTATGTTCTTTTTTCATTGGAGGTGTTTTGACTTAAATTTTCTAAAAATTTTATTGGGTCAGTGAGAAAGGATGTTGCATTTGAAGTTTTGATACTTTTAAGAATATCTTCTAATTGTGGTTGAAAAATAGCTCCTTTTAAATCGATTAAAACAAATTGATTTTTTTTGCAGAGGTTTAGAATAGATTGAAGGACTTTTATAATATTTGATTCCTTTCTTAAATCAATTCGAAACTGAAATTCTTCAACTTTGGATTTATCGGCACTTAAACAGATACAGGCATCATTATCTTCATCATTATCTGCATTTCCTTTCCAGCTTAAATAAGTTTCATCGTTCCAGTCAGCTTTTGGAATAATTTGATCAAGTTCAGAAATAATCGAAGAAATATCACCATTGAAATTTTTCCATAAAGAATTTGTAGGAGGTAAAAAATCTGATTTGTTATTTTTGAAAATGCATTTATAGTTACTATCAATTGAATTTTGAGGAACTACAATTAAAAGATATTGCCAGATTGCCATTAGTTATATTATTTAGGAGTGCTCTTTATTATTTTCTCAATCAATGCGTTTTGATTCTTAATGACCTTTTCGAATGAGGATTTCTTAGGGATATTTTCATTCTGATATTTTTCCATTACCGGAATTGTCAGAATAATTTTTAAGGCCGTATGATAATCACTAATAGCTTTACGTTTTTGATAAATTGTTTTGAGTAATTGGTTTAGTTCAGTTGTTTTTTGAATGTATTTTTCATTACTTTTTTCTAAAACATTAAGTATTTTGTTTTTTAAAATGGTGTCTCTTATTAGATTTACTTTACTATCTGCGTATCGATAATAATCTTCTGATTTTTCATTATAATTATCAAATAGATTTAAAGTGTCTTTTGGATTAAATTTTTCTAATTCACTCTCTAAGGTTTTCAGTTCAATAGAATTACTTACAAGTTCTTGATAAATTTCTTCAGATAAATCATCGTGGCTTCGATATCTTCCAATACTTATAGTTGTTTGTTCTTGCAAGGCTTCTGGGATTTGGTTTTTCTGAACTTTATGAGTTGGCTCAGTTTTATTGCAAGAGATTAAGGTTAATATCGATAGGATAACTATTTTTTTTAGCATTTATATATTTTTTACATTAATTAATTCTAAATCAAACATAAGAAACTTATAAAAAGAAAGCCACAAATTACGGTAAAATAAATTTCTGTAATTTGTGGCTTTAAAATTTTATAAAGAGATGAAACTACCCCAAAAAGGCTTTCAACTCTTCATAACTCTTAATCTTCACACTAACTTTCTCCTCATTGATAACACTCTCAATTTGAGCAGGAATAGGAAGTGTAATTCCTAAAGCGGGTTCAACCACATCCAGGAACTTGATAGGATGTGCTGTTTCTAAGAAAATACCAATTGCATTGGGGTGTTTTTCCAATTCTTTTTTCAAACCTAAATAGCCAACAGCACCGTGTGGTTCTGCAATATAGCCGTCTGTGGTATAAATATTTTTTAGAGCAATAAGTGTTTCTTCGTCGGTATAACTATATGAAGAGAAGTCTTTTTCGAAAGCTTTTAAGTCGTTGTTATACAATTCCTGAATTCGGATAAAGTTACTTGGATTTCCAACGTCCATAGCGTTTGAAATTGTTGTTTTTGAAGGTTTTGGATCGTATTTTCCGTTTTCTAAGAATCGGGGTACGGTGTCGTTTACATTGGTAGACGCTACAAAATGTTCGATGGGTAATCCTAATCTTTTTGCCATGATTCCGGCGCAGATGTTTCCGAAGTTTCCACTTGGACAAGAGAAAACCAACGGTTTGTTTTGACTTTTCAAAGCTTTATAAGCAAAGAAAAAATAGAACATTTGCGGTAACCAGCGCGCAATATTGATAGAATTGGCCGAAGTCAGATTTTTATGTGCTAACGTTTCATCTAAAAACGCTTTTTTGACCATATCCTGACAATCATCAAAAACTCCGTCAACTTCAAGGGCTTTAATGTTTTGTCCTAAAGTGGTCAATTGTTTTTCCTGAATGTCGCTGACTTTACCTGATGGATATAAAATCACGACATCTACACCGTCAACGCCCAAGAAACCACTGGCAACAGCACCCCCGGTATCTCCGGAAGTAGCTACAAGGACAGTGTTTTTACTGTCTTTTTTGTCTTTGTTAAAATAGGCCAGACAGCGTGACATAAAACGTGCTCCAACATCTTTAAAAGCCATGGTTGGGCCGTGGAATAATTCCAGGGAATAGATATCTTTTTCGACTTTCACCACCGGAAAATCAAAACATAAAGTCTCGGCAATAATTTCTTTTAACGTCGAAGCGGGAATTTCGTCGCCAACGAATTGCTGGATAGCTTCAAAAGCAATTTCTTCATTGCTTAAATTTTCAATGGTGTCAAAAAAGGAGACGTCTAAAGCGGTGATGTTTTCGGGGAAGTACAATCCTTTATCACTCGCAAGTCCTTGTATTACGGCTTCCTGAAACGAAACCTTTGGAGCATTATGGTTTAAACTATAGTATTTCATTGTTGTTTTTGCTTTAGGCTTTAGGCAGTAAGCTTTAAGCTTTTTTGCCTTGCATATAATTTATTCAATTCGTTTTAATCGTATTTTTTGTCAGACTGAGCGAAGTCGAAGTCTGGGCTAAATAGGTAATTCCACAATCTTGTCATTTCGAGGAACGAGAAATCACATTAGGAACTCGCCAACAGTGCGTCATCATTGGTGTGATTTCTCCTTCGTCGAAATGACAAACTAGGCGTGGACTTCGACTTCGCTCAGTCTGACAATCTATCTCTATATTTTTTTAATTCTAAATTATTTATTGCTTTAAAGAATCCTCACGCCATCGGGATTAATCTTCGAAACATGAATTTCATATGGCAAATTCATTTTTTTATAAACATCGCTCATGGCTTTGGCGATTTGATCGGCGGTATTTTTTCCTCTGCTTAAAGCGAAAATCGAAGGACCAGAACCTGAAATTCCTGAGCCTAAAGCACCGTTTTCAAGCGCCGTTTGTTTGATTTGATCAAATCCCGGAATCAAGACACTTCTTAAAGGTTCAACGATTTCGTCATGAAGCGATCTTCCAATCAAATCGTAATCTTTGGTGTATAAGCCTGCTACAAGCCCGCCTACATTTCCCCACTGCATGATGGCACTTTTGAGTGAGACGTTTTGTTTTAGTACCGAGCGCGCATCCGAAGTTTTCAATTCAATTTGAGGATGAACCACGGTAGCGAACAATTCTTCGGGGCTGTCAATTCGAATAATGTCTAAGGGCGCGTAACTTCTTACGAGCGTAAAACCGCCCAAAAGGGCAGGAGCCACATTATCGGCATGCGCATTTCCGCTGGCTAGTTTTTCACCCTGCATGGCAAATTGTACCAAATCTTTACGGGAATAAGGACGTCCCAGGAGCTCATTGATTCCAAAAACCGCTCCGGCAGAACTGGCAGCACTGCTTCCAATTCCGCTTCCGGCTTTAATATGTTTGTAAATTTCGATTTCGAAACCAAAATCCAGTTCGTCTAAAGTTTCCAGCATCGCCAGAGCCGCAACCCCTGAAACATTTTTATCGGTTTCTAAAGGCAAATTGGCTCCTTCAATTTTAGTAATTCGGACTCCTTTCTGAGCGACTTTTCGAACAATCATTTCGTCGCCCGCATTGTCTAAGCAAAGCCCAAGCACATCAAATCCACACGAAAGATTCGCAATAGTTGCTGGGCAAAATAGTTTTATTTCTTTCATTTTTATAGGTTCAGAGTGGCAAAGGTTCAAAGGTTCAGAGGTTTTACTACTCATTATTTTTATTTTAAGATTCAAAGAGACAAAGGATCATAGGTTGAAAGCTTTTAACTTTGTTGCTTTGAACCTTTGATCCTTTGTACCTAACTAAACGTTTCCAATACGAATCACATCCGCAAAAATTCCTGATGCGGTTACGGCGGCACCTGCTCCGGCGCCTTTGATCAGTAATGGCTGATCTACGTAGCGATCGGTGTAGAAAAGTACAATATTGTCTTTTCCTTCTAAATTGTAAAAAGGATGCTCTTTTGGAATGAATTGCAGACCAACACTTGCTTTTCCGTTTTCGAATTGTGCTACATATTTCAATCTGGAATCTTTGCTCAATGCTTCGTCATATATTTTAGCAAAATGAGGAGCATGTTGCGTTAAAGAAGCAAAGAAATCTTCGTTGTTGGTTGTGGCAAGACATTCGGCTGGTAGGAACGATTCGTTGGCGATTGCATCAATATCCATTTCGTAACCGCTTTCGCGAATCAGGATCAGGATTTTACGGGCTACGTCGATTCCGCTTAAGTCAATTTTAGGATCCGGTTCGGTAAAACCTTGTACTCCGGCTTCTTTTACAACATCATGAAAAGAATTGTCTTTGTCGAAATTGTTGAATATGAAGTTCAGACTTCCGGATAAAACAGCCTGAATTTTATGTACTTTATCTCCCGAAGCAATTAAGTTTTTTACCGTATCTATAATTGGTAATCCAGCGCCAACATTGGTTTCAAACAAAAATGGAGCGTTGTATTGACGGGATAAGTTCTTTAATTTTTTATAATTGTCATAGGCAGACGAACAGGCAATTTTGTTGCAGGTCACTACCGCAATACTCTGTTTTAAGAAATTTTCATAGGTTTCAGAAACACTCGCATTTGCAGTGATGTCGACAAAAATGCTGTTGCGTAAATTCAGTTCTTTCGCACGGGCGATAAAGGCTTCTTTATTGGCGTTTTCACCTTTGTCGAGAGCCGATTGCCATTCTTTTAAGGAAATTCCGTCCTCGTCAAAAAGCATTTTTCGGGAATTAGACAAAGCGATCACGCGTACGTTAATCTTCAAATTGTCTTTTAAAAACCTTCTTTGATTGTGAATTTGCTCGATGAATTTTTCACCCACATTTCCAACACCCATCACAAATAAATTGAGCTGTTTGGTGTTTTCTTCAAAGAAGTTTTCGTGTAAAGTGTTCAATGCTTTTTTAACGTCTCTTTCGTTGATTACTGTAGAGATATTGCGCTCAGATGCTCCCTGTGCAATAGCACGGATGTTGACATTGTTTTTTCCTAAAGTACTAAACATTCTACCACTCAAACCTTGATGGTTTTTCATGTTTTCACCTACCAAGGCAATAATGCAAAGGTCTTTTTCGACAATACAAGGATCGATTTTGTTTTGTGAAATCTCTACTTCAAAAGCTCTGTTGATTGCAGCCTCTGCATTTTCGGCATCCGAATTAAGGATTCCGATACAGATAGAATGCTCAGAAGAAGCCTGAGTAATAAAGATCACGTTGATTTTTTCCTGCGACAATACTTCAAACAAACGTTTTGACGAACCCGAAACTCCGATCATTCCAGGACCTTCAAGTGTTACTAATGAAATATTATCGATATGACTGATCCCTTTTACAACCGTATCTTTCGACGAAACCTGATCGGAAATTAGCGTTCCTTCGGCTTCCGGTTCAAACGTGTTTTTGATTAAAATGGGAATGTTTTTTCTTAAAACAGGCTGAATGGTTGGCGGATACAGCACTTTGGCTCCAAAATGCGATAACTCCATCGCTTCCTGATACGAGATGGTAGCAATAGGGTGGGCCTGCTTTACGATTTTAGGATTGGCAGTAAACATTCCGTTAACATCCGTCCAGATTTCCAATTGTTCAGCTTCAAGTGCTCCGGCAATAATGGCCGCAGTATAATCAGAGCCTCCACGACCCAAAGTAGTAGCGATTCCGTCAAGAGTTAAAGCAATAAATCCCGGAAGTATATTGATTTTGGATTGGTTTTCGGCAAAATATTCCCTGATCAGCTGGTTGGAAACTTCGAAATTAACAACTGCTTTTCCAAAATTGTTGTTGGTCTTAATCAGTTCACGGCTGTCTTTGTAAACCGCATTTTTATTCGTTTGCTGGTACGCCTGTGCAATGATGTAAGACGAAAGTAATTCTCCAAAACTTAAAATGGTATCTGAAGTTCGGGGAGATAATTCGCCCAGTAAAAAACAGCCGTCCAATAAAGTTTCTAAGTGATTGATGATTCTTTTTACATGGCTTAACAAGCTGCTTTGCTCGCTAACCGGAATCAATTCTTTTAAAGTGTCAAGGTGTTTTTTCTCGATTTCGGCAACAATTTCTCTGAAACTTTCATCGTTAGCTGCCGCTTTTGCAGCTGCCAATTGCAGTAAATCAGTGACTTTGCTTAACGCAGATACTACCACAACCAATTGATCCTGCTTCGATTTTTGGTTTATAATTTCGAGAACTAGTTTTATATTTTGTGCATTGGCAACCGAAGTTCCGCCAAATTTTAATACTTTCATTTTTGATGTTTTTTAATAAGGTGCAAAGATTTTTAGTAACAAAGGTTCAAAGGTTATCAACTGTGAACTGAAACTGAAAACTGCGACTATTTTTTTCTTTGTAAATGTTTTTTATGTATCCAATAACTCTCTTCTTCTTAGAAAAAAGTACTAGGTAACCTGGATGATATGTAAAATGTATACCCCTAAGGGGTAGTAGTTGTTGTAGAAATGGTTGTAGCAGCAATTGCAACTCCGGTTTGAGTTGTTAGTGTAGAATGATATTTTGCGCTGTTACTTTTCATTTAGGTTTTTCAAAAGTACAGTTTTTTATAAAAGTTAAAAATCTTTCGGGCCTTTTTGTGAATATTTTAAAAAATCAAATGGCATCAAATTAATATTGAGCTTTTGTCAGAATTGAGTCTGTTAAATTATTGGATTCGTATAAATATACGGGTTTATATTTGGTGTGGACAGAGTTAATAGGTTGATTTTTAATCCCAAATAACACTGAAAAACGTCATTAGTCTATAAGTTTACTAGGAATTGAGTGCTTTTTTTAATTTTCTTGTTAAAATTTGAAGGGATCATTTTGACATAGAAAAAACGATCCCGATTTTGTATGATTACTATTGTGAAAAGAACAAAATCGGGGAATTTGTGAGAATCAAATTTTAATTATTAGGAATAAATGTTGCTTTTTAATATTGATTTGCTGAATTTTGAAGTCTTAAATTTAAAACAACATGAGAGAAATCCATTATATAAGTACGGAGACCTTAAGTTTAGAAGCTTTACAGGAAATTATTGTCAACCAGAAAACGCTTGAGCTATCAGAAGAAGCAAAAGTAAACG
Source organism: Flavobacterium sp. N502536 (assembly GCF_025947345.1). NCBI lineage: Bacteria > Pseudomonadati > Bacteroidota > Flavobacteriia > Flavobacteriales > Flavobacteriaceae > Flavobacterium > Flavobacterium sp. N502536. The sequence continues at coordinate 3,690,850 of NZ_CP110011.1, forward strand.
TTCAGAAATGTCGTGATTATTTAGATAAAAAAATGGCTTCCCATTCAGAACCTATCTACGGAATCAATACTGGTTTTGGATCACTTTGTAATGTGAAAATTTCAAATGAAAACTTATCTCAGCTTCAGGAAAATCTGGTAAAATCGCATGCTTGCGGAACCGGAGAAGAAGTTCCTGCTGAAATTGTAAAGCTGATGTTGTTGCTTAAAATTCAGTCTTTGAGCTACGGACATTCCGGAATTCAATTGCAGACCGTAGAGCGTTTAGTCGATTTTTACAATAATGATATTCTTCCTGTAATCTATACTCAGGGATCCTTGGGAGCTTCAGGAGATTTAGCGCCTTTAGCACATTTATCTTTGCCTTTATTAGGGGAAGGAGAGGTTTTATTTGAAGGAAAAAAAACAGCTGCTGCTGAAGTTTTAAAACATTTTGGATGGGAACCTATCGTTTTACAGTCCAAAGAAGGTTTGGCTTTGCTAAACGGAACTCAGTTTATGAGCGCTTATGGAGCACATATTTTATTAAAAGCCTATAAATATTCGTATTTGGCAGATTTAATCGGAACTATTTCATTAGAAGGTTTTGATGGAAGAATTGAGCCTTTTAACGAGTTAATTCATTTTATCCGTCCTCACAAAGGGCAAATTGTAACGGCACAACGCATTACGGAGTTTTTAGAAGGAAGCCAGATCATTGCTCAGGAGAAAAAACATGTACAGGATCCGTATTCTTTCCGTTGTATGCCACAAGTTCATGGTGCTTCAAAAGATGCCATTGATTATGTTAGAAAAGTATTTAAAACCGAGATCAATTCGGTTACAGACAATCCAAATATTTTTATAGAAGCCGATCAGATCATTTCAGGAGGAAATTTCCACGGACAACCTTTGGCTTTGGCATTGGATTTCATGGCAATTGCTTTGGCTGAATTGGGAAGTATTTCTGAAAGAAGAACGTATCAGTTGATTTCAGGACTGCGTAATCTTCCTGCGTTTTTAGTAGATAATCCGGGATTGAATTCAGGATTTATGATTCCGCAATATACTGCTGCCAGTATCGCAAGTCAGAACAAACAATTGGCAACTCCGTCAAGTATCGACAGTATCGTTTCAAGTAACGGACAGGAAGATCATGTGAGTATGGGAGCCAACGGAGCTACAAAAGCATTGCGTGTTATGGATAATCTGGAACGTATTTTGGCAATCGAATTGTTGAATGCTTCTCAGGCGATTGCTTACAGAGCACCTTTAAAATCAAGCGATTTCATCGAAATGTTTTTGAACAGTTACAGAGAGGTCGTGCCGTTGGTTAAAGAAGACAGAATTCTGCATTATGATATTAAAAAAACAGTTGAATTCCTTGACAGTTTCCAAATTGAAAACGATTTGTTAACAATGGCTTAACATGGCAAAATAATATTGAAGTAATTTTGCACTATCAAAAATATAAAAATGTCAATAAACAGTATTTTCCAATTTTTAGTGCCGAAAGACAAGAAATTCTTTCCACTTTTTGAAGAAGCTTCAAGCAATCTAATTGAGTTAGCTTCTAATTTACACGAAGCTGTAAACCTTCCATTAAAAGAAAGAGAAGTTCTTTTTCAAAAAATTGATGAGTTAGAGCAAAAAGGAGAAGACATTACACGTCAAACCAATCTTGAATTGAGTAGAAATTTTATCACTCCATTTGACAGAGAGGATATTCATACATTAATTACTTCAATTGATAACGTTGCCGATTACCTTCATGGTGCAGCAAGCAGAATGAAATTGTATCAGGTAGATAAGATTACAAAATCGATCAGAAAAATGACCGAAATCAACCTTGAAGCTTGTCAGAATATTGACAGCGCTGTAAAAGAGTTGAGTAACTTAAAAAACATGAACATTATTAAAGAAGCTTGTGCCAGAATTAATAAACTGGAGAATAAGTCGGATAATGTTTATAACAAAGCAGTTTTTGAAATTTTTGAAAACGAAACAGACGCTAAAAATATTATTAAATATAAAGAAGTGTTATCTGTTTTAGAATCAGCAACAGACAAATGTAAGAGTGTTGCGAACATACTGGAATCTATTTCTGTAAAACATTCTTAATTCAATTTATTTCATTCTGAAGTTATAATTTTATGACGCTACTTATAATTATTATAGTATTAGCTTTAATTTTTGATTACATCAATGGTTTTCATGATGCAGCAAATGCTATAGCTACCGTTGTTGCGACAAAGGTTTTGACGCCCTTTCAGGCCGTTCTTTGGGCAGCATTTTTTAACTTTCTGGCCTATTGGGTTTTTGGATTTGGTGTTGCCGATACTGTTGCTAAAACAGCGCACACCATGGAGATTAACCTGGTTGTAATTCTTGCCGGTGTTATTGCGGCTATTTGTTGGAACTTATTGACCTGGTGGTTAGGAATTCCTTCAAGTTCTTCGCATACTTTGATCGGTGGTTTTGCCGGAGCAGCAATTGCGCATGCGATTGCAGTGCACGGATTCTCAGGATATGTTGGTGAAGACGGAACAACGCACTACTGGTACGAAATCGTAAGCTGGTACAAAGCTGGTAAAGACGGTGGAATGCCTTCGGGAGTTCTTATTATTATTGCTTTTATTGTCTTAGCACCATTATTGGGGGCTTTGGCTTCTTACTTAATTTCGATTTGGTTGTTAAATGCTTCTCGTAAAAGTATTGGTCCAAAAATATTTACAGTGGCCTTAATGATAGCAACAATCTGGATGGTGAGCAGTTTAATGGTTCCTTATGAGGAGATTGTTAAGCATGGAAAACCACGTTTCGAATCTCATTTTTGGAGTGTAGCTTTTGATCCGCATAATATTAAATGGTTTTTAGTTGCTTTTATCATCTTAACGGTAAGTTTGTTTTGTTTGATATTCAGTAGTTTGAATCTTCATCAGGCAGACGCAGCGTTGAAAAAAATGCAATTGTTATCTTCTGCGGCTTTTAGTTTGGGTCACGGAGGGAATGATTCTCAAAAAGTAATGGGTATTATTGCAGCTGCAGTAGCAGTTTATATCAACACCAATCCGGGTGTGCATATGGATTCCTGGTTAGATGTTGTTTTACCAAACGATGATTTAGGTGTAAAAGGAGTAATGCCGGGATGGATTCCTTTGGCTTGTTATTCTGCAATTGCAGCCGGAACTTTAAGTGGTGGATGGAAAATTGTGAAAACAATGGGTTCTAAAATCACAAAAGTAAGCTCGTTTGAAGGAGTTGCAGCTGAAACTGCGGGAGCTTTGACACTTTATTTTACAGAGCACTTAAAAATTCCGGTAAGTACAACACATACCATTACAGGTTCTATTATTGGAGTTGGATTAACAAAACGTGTTTCCGCTGTTCGTTGGGGAGTTACCGTAAGTTTAATCTGGGCCTGGATACTAACGATTCCTATTTCGGCTATATTAGCTGGTTTGGTTTACTTTGTATTGAGCGTATTTATGTAATAAATGATTATTGTGAAATGTGAGAGGTAAATCACATTTTATCGAAATATTTTAAAGCCGATTTCAAATTGAAATCGGCTTTTTTGTTTGTTAAAACGGGTTATTTTGAAGTATAATGTATTTATATTTACTTAAAAATAAAGAAAGAAATACAGATTGAAAACAGACCTATTGAATCAGATAGAAAGAATAAAAAGAAAGTTGCTCCTGGCGAAAAATGCAGACAAAGGCTTAAAGGTTTTTGGGGCTGACAGCCATAAATATACCATTGGAAAAACGGTTAATGCCGATCAGATTATCCGTTTTGAAACCGAATACAATCTCGAGCTTCCGGACGATTATAAAGCCTTTTTACTGCATATTGGCAATGGTGGAATATCTTATCAGGATTCAGCTGCAGGGCCGTCTTATGGAATATTTCCTTTTGGGAAAAATCTGGAGGAATTTGTCTATAGTAATCCCGAAAATTGCTTAAAGCAGGATTGTAGAGTTTATCCAAAAATGAGTGATGAATTCTGGGTAGAACTGACACAAAATATTGAAGAGAATGAGGGTATTTCTCAAGAAGATTTTGATGCGGAACTTGGTAAATTGTTTGGCGGAATACTGCCAATCGCTAGTCAGGGCTGTTCGTATTATTACGGACTTGTTTTAAATGGAGAATTTAAAGGACGGGTTGTAAATATTGATATCGACAGACAGAAACCTTATTTTGCTTTTGAGTCTAATTTTTTAGATTGGTACGAAAGATGGCTTGATGAAATTATCCCAGAAAATACCATGACAGAGGAACCTCATTTATTTCGATATACCTTAGGCGGATTGTCAGCTTACATTTTAGAAGTATATTTTTCTACAGAGGATGATGAAATTAAGGAAGAATGTCTCAACGGAATCTTAAAAAAAGAGATATTAGATGTTGAAACTCTAAGTATTTTAGAAGAGCAGTATAAAATAAGTTCAGGGGAAATTCAAAAAACAATACTGCAGCTGCTCACGAAGTTCGATTATGAACGCGCAAAACCGTATTTAATGGACTTTGCAAAAGAGAGTCTGCTGACGGTATTTCAATTCGTATTTTGGTATGCAAAAAACAAAAGTACAGATTGGCTAGAGGTTATAAAAGCAAATGCTGATGCGATTGAAGAGGAGGAAACCTTCAGATTTTGTACGTACTTGTTAAAAGAAATGAAGCTGGATTATGGGGCTATTATCATTCCGTTTACGTCTAATAAAAGTGAGTCAATAAGAGTTAGTGCTTATTATTCGCTTGGGCAAATGAAGGATAAAAACAAGTACACCGCTGTTTTTATAGAAGGTCTTCATGATAGTTCAAACAGAGTTATTCATACCACTTTGCAAGCATTGGATGGGGTAGAGGATAAAAGGCTTTTAAAGCATTATAAAAGGATTGCTGAAAAATTCCCCGTAGAAAAAGATTATATTCTGGTAAATCTCAATCATAGACTGAAAGCATATGGTTTGACCAATAAAACGATTAAGAAAGTGAATACAGATTTTGAAACCGATAATCAGGGTGTGAAATGGTATCAATTTTGGAAATAAAAAAAGCTGGTTTCAATTGCGAAACCAGCTTTTTTGTTTGTATTGGTGTGCGGTAAATTTTATTCTTTTGTAAATAAATAGTCTTTCCCGCCTTGTTTTAGTGTCATTTCTTTTTTCTCGGAGTTGAACTCCAGAACAATTCCTGCAGCATCAAATTTAAAGGCATTTGTGGCTGTAGCTTCTAAAGGAAAAGAAGGCTGGCCTGTGGCCTGAGCAATTAGAATATTATTCTTTTGAGAAATGCTTATTTTTAACGGAATCTGTAAACTGCCATAAGTTCCGGAATAGGAATCCAGAATTGCAGGTGTAACCGCAACATTACTAAAGACCGGCATTACAAAAGGCTTGTTGAAATACGAATTCAAAGCACATAACATGATGTTATTGTTGTCGTAGCCCATTCCGTTTGAAGTTAGAGCCAACGCTAATTTTTCATTTGGGAAATAGCCTGCAACAGATCTGAAACCGTCAATTCCGCCAGTATGTCCGTAGCTTTTTCTTTCGTAATACGGAAATTCTAAAAGTCCCATTCCGAATTTGTCCTTAATGGTTTTCATCTGGTTTAAATGTTCTGTAGAAACTACTTTTCCGGCAAAAAGATTTTCATAGAAAAGATTTAAATCAGTCGGATTAGAAACTACAGCTCCGGCTCCAAGTGGAATTGATGCATCCGTTTCGCTTTCTTTATTCCATTTCCCTTCAAGCGTATAAGAATAACATTCGTTGTTGTTCAGATTGATTTTACCGCCCAGATACGTGTTTTTTAGGTGTAAAGGTTTTGTGATCTTCAGACTTAAAATTTCGCCATAAGACTTCTTGTAAAGGTCTTCCAGTATATACGACAAGAGTATGTAATTAGAATTGCTGTACTGGCCTTTTGTGTCAGGTTCAAAAACGATAGTACCGGCAGAAATGCGTTCAATCATTTTGGCTCTGGACTGGTACTGAGTGTTCCATTTTAAGTAATCGTCGTCATTGGTAAAGTCGTGTATACCGCTTCTGTGGTTCAATAAGTTGCCAATGGTGATTGTTTTGGCGTTTTTTACCGTTGGAAAATACTTGTCGATCGTTTGGTTTAAGTTGATTTTATTTTCTTCTACCGCTTTAAGAATTAAGGATGCCGTAAATGTTTTAGAGATCGAGCCAATTCTGTATTTGGTATTGAGGCTTGATTTTTTTGCGCTTGTAAGGTCATCAAAACCAATAGATTTGGTGTAAATTGTTTTCCCGTTTTCAGATATGGCAATACTTCCCATGTATTTGCTGTTTTTTTCTAAAAGCGCAAACAGGCTGTCGAGTTTTTTTGAATTGAAAGTTTGAGAAAAAGCGCTCGTCGTGATAAGAGCAATGCAGTAGCTGATGATGATTTTTTTCATGATGATGATTTTTGATTGATTGATTTTTTAAGTTTTAATAATAGGGTTATAAGTAAATAGGATAATACGGTTGATACTAGCATGACAGGAATAAACCAATTACCAAGAGCCTCGTAAGTGTGGTATTTAATTTGATCCTCGGGATTCATTATTCCTAATGTGAAAACAGAAATAGAATCTTTATTGATATGAAGACCTACCTGAGAAGGATTCAGGATTTTTGCAAAAATCAGGAATACAAAACCAAACAGGAAAAGGTATAAAATAGAGAAAAAGATGTACGAAATGCCATTGGTAATGTTTAATGCCAAAGCTTTGAAAACATGAACAGGGTTGAATGTTTTGGTGGCTTGTTCTAGTTTTTTATCGGCAATAAGGGGTTTCAGAACCTCTTCCGGAGAGCCTAGTTTTTCGATGCTGTCTAAAAGAGAATCGAGTTCGTTTGTTCCATTTCTATGTTGAATGGCTTCAAAAATATGGCTGTTAAATTCCATATAAATGTCGTCCTGATCTATTTTTGGTAGTGAAGCGGTTGTCTTTTTGATGCGCTTCATGTAGCTGTTGTAAACGCGTTGTGAAGCTTTTTGTTCGAATTTGATATCTTCTATTCTCATTGAATGATTTTTTTAATTGATTTTTCCAGATTTTCCCAGTAAATATTCATTTGGCTCAAAGTGGCGATGCCGGCTTCGGTTAAGGAATAGTATTTCCTTGGGATTCCGGTTTCCTGTTCGACCCATTTTGAATCTACCAGTTCTTCTGTTTTTAATCGGTTCATTAATGGGTATAGTGTTCCCTCTGCGATTTCTATTTCGGTATGTTTTCTTATTTGTTCGATAAGTTCATAACCATAGTACTCTTGATTTTTGAGTACATTAAGGATAATGAAAGTTAAAGTGCCTTTCTTTACCTGAGATTTCCAGTTTGTTACAAATGTTTCGTTCATTTGGCTAATGTATAACAAAATACATAGTATAACAAAGTATATAGCTAAGTTTTTTATTTTAAATATTTAATATATTGATTATTAAGTATTTAGGTATGTTGTTTTATTTTTGCAGATTCTTGCGATTGTGTTTTCGCTTGTAGTGTGTTTGTTTGAGATTCTGCTTTTCTTTTGAAATAATGCTTATAGTGCCGTCAATTTCCAGCATAGCAAGCTTAATATCGGTCAAATGTTCGAGGCCGTGCTCACGTGCCGCTTCTTTTAATTCTTCGTGTGAAATGTCTAGTCTGCTTAAAGCTTTAAAGTCCAGTTCGCCGTCATGAATCAGGATTTCGGGCTTGTCCAGTAGTAAATTGCTGAGACCTTTGTATTTGTGAGTCAGTTTCTTGATGATGTAATTGATGATGAACAATGCCAAAGCAGCAACCAAACCTCCCCAAAGACTGGTATCCGGACCAACCATTGCATTTTGAACGGAGTTGCTAATCAGTAAAATCAGAATAATATCGGCAGTGTTTAGCTGTGAAAGTTCTTTTTTGCCGAAAATTCTCAAGGCAATGGTCATGAAAAAATAAACGGAAAGACTTCTTAAAATAATATCTAAATAGGGGGATAGCATCATTTCTTTTAGTGTTTGGATTAAAAAAAAACTTTGTCAAAGCAAGACTTCAACAAAGTTCCTAAATTAATGTTTAGACATGAGGTCTAAATGAATATTTTTACTGAAAAAGAAGCGATTATAATTTAAAGTTCTTCTCGATGGCTTTAATCATTTCACCTGCAACATCTTTGTTGGTAGCGCCTTCAATTCCTTCAAGACCCGGAGAAGAGTTTACTTCAAGCAGCAAAGGTCCTTTTGACGAGCGGATAATGTCAACACCGGCTACTTTTAAATCCATAGCTTTTGCGGCTTTTATGGCGATTTTTTTCTCCTCGGCAGTCACTTTTATAACAGATGCTGTTCCACCTAAGTGAATATTGGCCCTGAATTCACCCGGCATCGCTTCACGTTGTATTGCAGCTACCACTTTACCGTCGATCACAAAACAGCGAATGTCTTTTCCGTTGGCTTCCTTAATAAATTCCTGAACAAGGATGTTAGCATTTAAGCTTTTAAAAGCATTGATTACACTCTCTGCGGCTTTTTTGGTTTCTGCTAAAACAACACCTTTTCCCTGAGTTCCTTCCAATAACTTCACGATCAAAGGCGAACCTCCAACCATTTTAATTAAATTGTCGGTATCCAGTGGTGAATTGGCAAACCCTGTAGTAGGAATGTCGATTCCGCTGTTTAAAAGCAGTTGTAACGAATAGAGTTTGTCACGCGATTGAGTGATGGCTGTTGCTGAATTTAGTACAAAAACCTTCAATGCTTCAAACTGACGCGTTAAAGCACAACCGTAAAAAGTAATGCTTGGTCGGATTCTAGGAATAATAGCATCAAACTGGTTTAGTATTTTTCCGCCGCGATAGTGAATCTCGGGAGTTTTGGCATCCAGTTTCATATAACATTCTTTGATGTTTAAAAAATGCATTTCATGTCCGCGCATTTCACCCGCTTCCATGATTCTTTTATTGCTGTACAATTCGGGATTACTGGCCAAAAGCCCAATTCTTAATCCTGAGCTTGCTTTTTCAGAGTTTTGGTACAATTCTTTTAAGGCTTCAGGGCTCGGCTGTCCTAAAAGGTATTTTTCTTCGGGATCAACCAATACACGTCCGCTCATGGCTTCACGGCCTAAAAGCATTCGGAAACCCATAGAATCCCTGTTGGTCAGGGTCATTTCGATAGGCCATTTGATGTCGCCAATTTTTAAATGGGTCTGAATCACGTAGCGGTGTTCTCTGAAACCACTTGAGCTTTTTACAATTCTTTTGTCAACCAGCGGCGCTTCACAATGAATGATGGTTTTAATATTATTCTGAATAGGATTAATATCGAATTTCACCCAATTGGCATCATTTTTTATAAAAGGAGCTATGTTTATAGCGTGCATTGCCGAAGTTTTGGCACCAGAATCCACACGAGCCTTGATTGTCGGGATTCCTAGTTCTGGAAATGAGCACCATTCTTCGCTACCTAAAATGACTTTGTTTTGAAGCATACGTTGTTTTTTATTATAGAATTTAATAGCCAAAAATAGCTATTTGCTTTTATTAAAGATAGCAAATTTTCCAAAAAAAATGCCCGTTATGTTATGAAAACGTAACGGGCATGTTATTCTTGTTATAAATTAAAACTAATTTATTGATTAGTCGGCTCTTCGGCTTTGTGGATTTCTACAGATAGTTCCTGAGAATCATCTTTCAGATCCATTAAGATTTCATCACCTGAATGTATTTTTGAAGTGATGATTTCTTCTGCTAACAAATCTTCGACATATTTCTGAATCGCTCTTTTTAGAGGTCTTGCACCAAATTGTCTGTCAAATCCTTTTTCGGCAATAAATGCTTTCGCTTTATCGGTAAGACTTAAAGTGTATCCTAATTCTGAGATTCGGCTGTACAATTTTTTAAGTTCAATTTCGATAATCAAATCAATATCAGCTTTTTCTAAGGCATTGAATACGATTACGTCATCAATTCTGTTTAAGAACTCAGGAGCAAAGGTTTTCTTCAATGCATTTTCGATAATGCTTTTTGAGTTTTCATCGGCCTGAGCTACTTTTGCAGCAGTTCCGAATCCTACGCCTTGTCCAAAATCTTTTAACTGACGCGCTCCAACATTAGAAGTCATGATGATAATCGTGTTTTTAAAGTCGATTTTGCGGCCTAAACTATCCGTTAAGTATCCATCATCTAAAACCTGAAGCATCATGTTGAATACATCCGGATGCGCTTTTTCGATCTCGTCTAACAGCACAACACAATAGGGTTTTCTGCGAACTTTTTCAGTCAGCTGTCCACCTTCTTCGTATCCTACATATCCCGGAGGCGCTCCAACTAAACGAGAGATCGCAAATTTCTCCATGTATTCACTCATGTCGATACGGATTAACGCATCTTCAGAATCGAATAATTCTTTTGCTAAAACTTTTGCCAATTGTGTTTTACCAACCCCAGTCTGACCCAGGAAGATAAACGAACCAATTGGTTTGTTTGGATCCTTAAGTCCGGCTCTGTTACGTTGAATAGAACGTGCAATTTTTAAAACAGCTTCATTTTGTCCGATTACTTTATTCTGAATCAATTCAGGTAATTGGGCCAATTTATTGCTTTCTGTTTGTGCAATACGGTTAACAGGAATTCCGGTCATCATCGAAACAACATCGGCTACGTTATCTTCTGTAACTTCAATTCTGTTGTTTTTAGAGTCTTCTTCCCATTGTTCCTGAGCGACAGCCAGGTCTTTTTCGATACGTTTTTCATCGTCGCGAAGTTTGGCAGCCTCTTCGTATTTTTGTTTCTTAACTACCATGTTTTTCATTTCGCGAACTTCTTCTAACTGACGTTCCAAGTCTAAAATTTGTTTCGGAACATCAATGTTAGTGATGTGTACGCGTGATCCTGCTTCGTCCAGTGCATCGATAGCTTTGTCCGGTAAGAAACGCTCAGACATATATCTGTTTGTTAATTTAACGCAGGCTTCAATAGCTTCCTGTGTGTAAGTAACATTGTGGTGATCTTCGTATTTGTCTTTTACATTGTTTAAGATGGCAATTGTTTCTTCAACAGAAGTTGGTTCCACAATTACTTTTTGAAAACGTCTTTCAAGAGCACCGTCTTTTTCAATATATTGTCTGTACTCGTCAAGAGTAGTAGCTCCAATACATTGAATTTCACCTCTTGCCAAAGCAGGTTTGAACATGTTCGAAGCATCAAGTGAACCTGTTGCTCCACCAGCGCCTACGATGGTGTGAATTTCGTCAATGAAAAGAATGATATCATCGTTTTTCTCCAGCTCGTTCATTACGGCTTTCATTCTTTCTTCAAACTGACCGCGGTATTTTGTTCCGGCTACTAAACTGGCCAGATCAAGTGTAACCACACGTTTGTGGAAAAGAATACGGGATACTTTTTTCTGAATAATGCGCAGAGCCAGTCCTTCCGCAATAGCAGATTTACCAACTCCAGGCTCTCCAATAAGAAGCGGGTTGTTCTTTTTTCTACGGCTTAGAATTTGAGAAACGCGTTCGATTTCTTTCTCGCGTCCTACAACCGGATCCAGTTTTCCTTCCTCTGCCATTTCTGTTAAATCTCTCCCAAAATTGTCCAGAACCGGAGTCTTGGATTTTTTGTTTGACTTATTGGCGGGATTGTTAAAACTACTTTCTTTAAGACTGTCATCTTGTCCTGAATCGTCATTATACGATTCGTTTCTTGGCAAGTTTTCTAAGAATTCTTCTTCGTTTGGAGTCATATTTAAATATTGTTCTTTAGCTATGTCATAATCTATTTTTAGTTTATTCAATAGCTTGGTTGTTGGATCGTTTTCGTTTCGTAAGATGCATAGAAGCAGGTGCGCCGTGCTAATCGACGAGCTTTGAAATACTTTTGCTTCCAGAAAGGTGGTCTTCAGGGCTCTTTCCGCCTGACGCGTGAGATGAAGGTTTTTCTTTTCGGCATTTACTTCAACGCTTTGATTGGCTGGACTAAGTATTTCTACCTTCCTGCGTAAATGATCTAAATCGACTGCAAGGTTATTAAGTATATGAATAGCTTTTCCGTTTCCATCTCTTAAAATGCCTAGCATTAGATGTTCAGTACCAATAAAGTCGTGGCCCAAACGTAAGGCTTCCTCTTTACTGTAGGTAATAACATCTTTTACTCTTGGTGAAAAATTATCATCCATAATATATAATTGGTATTGTAAATTTAGTGAATTACTGTTTGAAAAACAAAAACCGTACCCATCAGCATCTCCTGACAGCTAAGTGACAAAAAAAATAACAATAAAAGCGTTAAAATACGCTTAATTTATTAACTAAAACCTAAAATAAAGTTGTTAATAAATCATTGAAATAAGTGTAAGCAAATAGCTGAAAAAATTTCAAAAAAACGTATCTTGGCACGCTTTGAAACTAATATAATTATTTAATATAACAACTTATGTCTGAAGGAGAAAAGTTAATTCCTATTAACATAGAAGATGAAATGAAATCAGCTTACATCGATTATTCGATGTCAGTAATCGTATCGAGAGCACTTCCAGATGTTAGAGATGGCTTGAAACCAGTGCATCGAAGAGTTCTTTACGGAATGTATGACTTAGGAGTAACATCAAGATCTGCCCACAAAAAATCTGCAAGAATCGTAGGAGAGGTTCTGGGTAAGTATCACCCGCACGGAGATACCTCGGTATATGATGCGATGGTACGTATGGCTCAGGAATGGAGTATGCGATATTTATTAGTGGATGGTCAGGGTAACTTTGGTTCTGTTGATGGTGATAGCCCGGCAGCAATGCGTTATACTGAGGCCAGAATGCGTAAGATTTCTGAAGATATCATGGCAGATATCGAAAAAGAAACGGTTGACTTTCAGTTGAACTTTGACGATACTTTATATGAGCCAAAAGTAATGCCAACAAGAGTTCCTACTTTATTAGTAAACGGAGCTACAGGTATTGCCGTTGGTATGGCAACCAATATGCCACCACACAATTTAACCGAAGTAATCAACGGTACCTTGGCGTATCTTGATAATAACGATATTGAAGTTGACGAATTAATGACGCATATTAAAGCTCCGGATTTTCCAACCGGTGGTGTAATATACGGTTATGAAGGAGTTCGTGAAGCTTTTAAAACCGGTAGAGGACGTATTGTAATGCGTGCTAAAGTAGGTTTTGAAGAAGTGGATGGAAGAGAATGTATCATTGTTACCGAGATTCCATATCAGGTAAACAAAGCCGAAATGATCAAGCGTACGGCTGATTTGGTTAACGATAAAAAAATTGAAGGTATTGCGAATATTCGTGACGAGTCGGATAGAAACGGTATGCGTATCGTTTACATTCTGAAACGTGATGCTACGCCAAACGTAGTATTGAATACCTTATATAAATATACTTCATTACAATCTTCTTTTAGTGTAAACAATATTGCACTGGTAAAAGGTCGCCCACAAATGTTGAATCTGAAAGATATGATTCATTATTTTATTGAGCACCGTCACGATGTAGTAGTAAGAAGAACGCGTTTTGAATTGCGTAAAGCTGAAGAAAGAGCGCATATTTTAGAAGGTTTAATTATTGCTTCGGATAATATCGACGAAGTAATTGCGATCATCAGGGGGTCTAAAAATACCGAAGAAGCCCGTGAGAAATTAATCGAAAGATTCAATTTGTCAGACATTCAGGCCAGAGCAATTGTTGAGATGCGTTTGCGTCAGTTAACAGGTCTGGAGCAGGATAAGTTAAGAGCTGAGTTTGACGAATTAATGAAGTTAATCGAACATTTGAAAGCCTTATTGGCAGATGTCGATTTAAGAACCAATTTAATTAAAGAAGAACTGGAAGAAATCCGTGAAAAATACGGGGATGAGCGTCGTTCTACTATCGAATACTCAGGCGGAGATGTTAGTATCGAAGATTTAATTGCCGATGAAAATGTGGTGATTACAATTTCACATGCCGGTTATATCAAACGTACCAACCTTACCGAATATAAAACTCAAAACAGAGGAGGAGTTGGACAAAAAAGTGCAGGAACAAGAGATCAGGATTTCCTTGAGCATATGTTCGTGGCAACCAACCACCAATATATGATGTTCTTTACGCAAAAAGGAAAATGTTTCTGGATGCGTGTTTATGAAATTCCGGAAGGAAGTAAAACGGCAAAAGGTAGAGCAATCCAAAACCTGGTAAACATTGAAAGCGATGATAAGGTAAAAGCTTTCATTTGTACACAAGACTTAAAAGACAAAGATTATATCAACAGTCACAATCTTGTAATGGTAACCAAACAAGGACAGGTTAAGAAAACATCTTTAGAGAAATATTCTAAACCAAGGGTAAATGGTGTTGCTGCTATTACGATTAAAGAAGGTGATGAGTTATTGGAAGCTAAATTAACCAACGGAGAGAGCCAAATTATTCTGGCAGTTAAATCAGGTAAACTGGTTCGTTTTGAGGAAACTAAAACGCGTCCGATGGGAAGAACAGCTTCAGGAGTTCGTGGAATTACTTTAAAAGACGATACCGATGAAGTAATTGGAATGGTAACCATTGATAAAGAGAATGTTAACGATTCTCAGATTTTGGTGGTAACAGAAAACGGATACGGAAAACGTACTAAATTAGTTGACGACGATGGTGAGGATGTTTACAGAATTACAAATCGTGGAGGAAAAGGAGTTAAAACCCTTAATATTACCGAGAAAACAGGAAAATTAATCTCTATCAATGCGGTAACTGATGCTGATGATTTAATGATTATCAACAAGTCTGGATTAACGATTAGAATGGCTATTGAAGATTTACGTGTAATGGGTCGTGCTACTCAGGGAGTTCGATTGATTAACTTAAAAGGTAAAGATTCTATTGCTGCGGTAACAAAAGTAATGAAAGATGATGTTGCCGAAGTTGTTGTAGACGAAGACGGTAACGTGATTGAATCGGTTATTGAGAGAGTGAAACCGGACTTAGAAGTTCTTGAAGATGATGGTGTTGTTGAAGACGATGACGACGATGATGATTCAGAAGAAGAATTAGAGGATGAAGATGATTCTGAAGAAGAGGAATCTGAAGAATAGTAGAAAATAAACCACTTATAATTAAATACACAAATTGAATATTATGAAAAGTAAATATGTAATACTTGCGTCAGCATTATTGATTTCAGTAGCTACTTTTGCTCAGAAGGATCAGATTAAGAGTGCTGAAAAGGCATTAAAAAGCGGAGATGCTCAGGGAGCACTTACGATATTAAAAGATGCTGAAAATATGGTAGTAAATGCCAAAGATGTTGAACAAGCACAATACTATTTTGTAAAAGGTAATGCTTATTTAGATTTGGCAAATAAAAAAGTAGAAGAAGGGAAAAACCTTTCTCTTGCTGCTGAGACTTACAAAAAACTAATTGATGTTGAAAAAGCATCTGGAAAAGTTAAATACTCTACTCAGGCTGCAGCTTCTATTACTGAAATAAAAGGAAAATTGATTAACGCTGCAATTGCAGATTCTCAGGCAACCAAACATGCTGATGGAGCAAAAAAATTGTATGATGCTTATTTGTTAGACAAAAAAGATACAATCAATTTATACTATGCAGCTTCTACAGCAGTAAATGCTCAGGATTTTGATCTTGCTTTACCAATGTACGAAGAGTTAAAAAAATTAAACTATTCAGGAAAAGGAACAAGCTTCACGGCTGTTAATAAAATTTCTGGTAACGAAGATGGTTTTAACAATGGTAAAGAAAGAGATTTAGCGGTAAAATTAGGAACTCACGAAAAACCTAAAACAGAAGCTATTCCTTCTAAAAGAGGTGAAATTTACAAAAACCTGGCTTTAATCCTGGTTCAAAAAGGACGTAGTGAAGATGCTAAGAAAGCTATTGCAGATGCAAGAAAAGCAAATCCGGAAGATTCTTCTTTGATTTTGACAGAAGCGAATTTGTATTTAGAATCTAAAGATTACGAAACATACAAAAAGTTAGTAGGTGAGGCTTTGCAAAAAGATCCAAACAATGCTGATTTAGTTTTCAACTTAGGAGTTATCAGTGCTAATGCAAAAAATACTGCTGATGCTGAGAAATATTACCTAAAAGCCATCGAAATCAATCCAAACTATGCTAATGCTTACCTTAACCTTGCAGCATTAAAATTAGAAGCTGAAAAACCAATCATTGATGAAATGAACAAATTGGGAACTTCTGCTAAGGATATGAAACGTTACGATGTATTGAAAGCACAAAGAGAAGGTGTTTTCAAAGGAGTTATTCCTTTCCTTAAAAAAGCAAACGAGTTAGATCCTAAAAACGAGGATGTTGCTAAAACTTTATTAGGAGTTTACAAAGCGTTAGAAATGACTGCTGAAGCAAAAGCGTTGAAAGCTACAATGAATTAATAAGAGTTCATAAAACTCAATAGTTTTAAATTCCAAATCCAAATTCCAATGATACCAAGTATTGTTGGAATTTGGATTTTTTTATTGCTATGTTGAAATCTCAATAATTTAAAATTCCAAATTCCAAATCCCAAAATCCAATGATGTCAAATATTATTGGATTTTGGAATTTTAAAGTTTGGAATTTTTCTATTGGATAAAAGCTCAATACTTAAAGAAAACAAATTCCAAATCCCCAAAACCCAATGATACCAATTATTGTTGGAATTTGGGATTTTAGAGTTTGGAATTTGGATTTTAAGATTTGGAATTTATTTAAGTTTTAATCTTAAGCGACTAGTGTAACAGTTAGTGTGATAGTCGTATTCAAAAGTTTGGAAATCGGACAAATTTCTTTTGCTTTTGCTGCTGTTTTTTCGAATTCCTCTGTTGAAATACCAGGTACTTTTCCTTTTAAATCTAAATGAATCAAAGTGATGGAGCCGTCTTCAAATGTTACTGCGGCTTCTGTAGTTAAATCATCTGCTGTGTAACCGCCTTCGTTTAGTAAAAAGCTCAATTGCATCGTAAAACATCCGGAATGAGCTGCAGCAACAAGTTCCTCGGGATTTGTTCCAACGCCGTCTGCAAATCTTGTTTTAAACGATAGCTGTGCGTTGTCTAAAGTGGTGCTTTGCGTACTGATTGTTCCTTTTCCTTCCATGCCTGTTCCTTTCCAGTTGGCATTTGCTTTTCTTGTAAATTTCATTGTAATGTAATTTGAATTAATAATTAATTTGATATTTTATGGATTGTCACTGGATAATGTGACTTTCAAATATAGTTAATTTTCTTACATAATTGCATTTCGAAGTTGAATAAAACGTTAAATTTTTGTTTTATAGGCGGAAGGGATTGAAGGTTTTACCGCAAAGTGCGCAAAGATTTTTTATCAGTTACGCCTGTATAACGCAAAGTTCGCAAAGCTTTCTGTTGCTATAACTTGGTGTGTTTTGCCTGCTTTGGTGTCAATAATGCGGATGTAGTTGTGAAGTCCCTACGGGACAGTTTTATATTAGGGAGAGCTGTGTGGTTACCAATGTGCAATCTCTACGAGATTTTTTTAGGCTTCTATTGTAGTAAAGTAAAGCGTTTAGTTTCAGCCAAAGTGCTCCTTTAGGAGTTTAATGTTTAAAGCGCTCCTTTAGGAGCTTAATATTGTTAGTTTAGTTATTATGGTATTTTTCAGATACAATGCTCCTTTAGGAGCTAAATATTTATAGCGCTCCATTAGGAGCATAATATAGCTAAGCAGTCATCCCTAATAGGGAAATGTCCCGTAGGGACTACATATCGGTGGCCGGAATAATTTACGTTAAGCCGCTTTCAAAGACAGAGTAAAGTTCTGATGAAGATTTTAAAGCATAAAAAAAACTGCAGCGAATTTCTTCACTGCAGTCTTTGTATTTAAATGGTTTCAACTTTGATCGATCTGATAATTATTCCTGATTTAAGTTGCGCAATTGTTTTAGCTTTTCTTTCCAAACGTCAAGGCTTTCTTTGTGAATGGCAATGTTTTTGCGAACTTCAAGTACAATCGAATTTTCTTTTTTGGCATTTTTTGTATTGGCGAAGAACTGAATGTTGTTTTCCAATTGGAAAATTTCATTTTGAACTTCTTCAATTTTGCGCATTAAGAAAATCTTTTCATTGTCTAATTTACGTGTATCGTTACTGTCAGACAAAGAATCAATTCGGTTGGAGAAACGCATCATTTCAGTTTCCTTTTTACTCAAACTTAGTTTTTCAAAAAGAGCATCTAAAATTTTATTGAATTTCCCTTCTATATGACGTCTTGCAAAAGGCACTTTTCCGTATCCTTTCCAGATTTCGATGTGCGCTTTAATCGCATCCAGATCTGTTTTGTGATCACCCGTTAGCTGGTAAGCTCTCAGGATGTCTAAATATGCTTTTTTGTTGTCGAAAGCAGCTACTTCATCAACGTTTTCTTCTGATTTGTGCTCTTTTAATTTATCAAAATAGTGATTGCAGGCATCTTTAAATTCTTTCCAGATTTTATCAGAGTATTTTTTAGGAACGTGGCCAATTTGTTTCCACTCTTCCTGAATTTGTTTCATGATAGGGGTAGTGGCAGTAAAATCGGTGCTTTCCTGTAGTTCTTTGGCTTTTGCTACCAACGCCATCTTTTTGTTTAAATTGTCGTTTTGGTCTTTTTTAATGTCTTTGTAAAATGAATTTTTAAAAGAATTAAAGTTTCTAACGGCAGTTTTAAAAGCGGCCCAGGTTTCTTCATTTACTTCTGAAGGGACTTTTCCGGCAGCGAAAAACTCATTTCTAAGGCCTTCTACTTTTTGAATTTGTACCAGCCATTGTGAGTGAGAGTTTACTTTTTCGGTTCCTAAAACCTCAATTTTTGCAATGATCTCTTTTTTAACGTCAAGGTTATTTTGTTCGTTTGCTCTTTGGCTTTCAAACAAAACTTCTCTTTTGTCGTGAATTTTTTTAGTAAGCTCACTAAATCTGTTCCAGATCGTATCGCGGTGTTCTTTAGAAACCGGTCCGATATCTTCCTTCCAGATGCGGTGTAAGTCCTGTAGTTCACGGAATGATTTGCTAATGTCGGTTTCGTTAACCAATTCTTCAACACGAGCAATTATCTTTTGTTTTTGTTCCAGATTGTGTTTAAAATCTAAATCTCTGGCTTCACGATCTAAATGCAGATAATCATAAAAATTTTCTACATGAAAATGATAGTTGTTCCAAACATGATTGTATTTGTCTTTCGGAATTGCACCGGCATTCTTCCATCTTTCTCTTAAATCATTAAAATGTTTAAGCGTGTCTTTGATGTTTTCCTGCGGGTTGATTAGTTCTTTTAACTCTTCAACGATGGCAAGTCTGTTTTCTAAATTTGATTTCAGGTTGGTTTGTAAATGTTTAAAATGAGCATTTCTTTTCTCTCTGAAAACATTATAGTACTCGTCAAATTTAGATTTTAAAGGAGAGTGGTATTCGAATTCTTCATTCGGATCTTGTTTAGAAGCGTTGAATTCTTCTTTTTTCTCTTCTATAAGGTGGTTGTATTGTAATAAAAACGACTTCTTGATTTCTTCGATATGATCTTTTACCGACATTACTTTGTCAGTATTGATCAGTTTTTTCAATTCATCAACAAGCGCATCCAAAGAAAAAGTGTCATAATCCTGCATAGGAATTTCGTGGCGCTCTTTAAGCGTCTCGTCTTCACTTTCTTCGGCATTCGAATTTGTTATGGCATCTAATGCAGTTTGATGATTGACTTCAATAGCTTCAGCAGGGATTTCTGATTCAATTTCAGGGTCTGAAATTGTATTTTCAGTTACTGCATCGGCATCAGCCGTTTCAATTGCACTATTTTGAGTAGAATCGTTAGTGTCGATTTCTAATTTTCCGTCTGCTTCTTGCAGGTTATCATTCTTTTCTTCTAACATTTTAAATGTATAAGGTTTTTATTTTAAACAGAGCGAAAGATAGTAAAGGTGTTTCTAACTACAAAATAATTCGTTTGTTTATACGTTATTTTACGATGAAATTCTTACTAATTGGTTTAATTTAAAGATATCATGCGGGTTTTTTTGTTGATTTTTTGAAGTTAATTTAAATTATAAATTACCGGAATTTTTAGAAATGAAAAAGAAAATGATAGTATTGAGACATCTTAGTTCGTTTTATTTCGATTAGGGATAAGGAAATCGGGAAGGAATAACTGTTTTATAATATTAGGTATAAAAACAACAAACCCGACAAGTTTTTGAAAACTGTCGGGTTGAGATATTTGAAATACTGTTGTGTCTTAAACTTTTATTTGTTCCAGATTTTCCATGCTTTTTCTGCCTGAAAAATAAGCATATCGTAGCCGTTTTTTATGATGGCACCCTTTTTCTTAGCTCTTTTTAAAAACTCGGTTTCTGCCGGATTATAAATTAAGTCATAAGCGATATGTTTGTCTGTAAAAAACTCGTACGGAATATCAGGGCAAGCGTCAGTGTCAGGAATTGTTCCTACAGGCGTACAGTTGATGATGATCTGGAAATTATCAAAAGTAGTCGCATTGATTAAGTTATAATCGATGATGTTTTCTTTGGCTTCTCTCGAAACAAAAGTATAGAGTATACCTAACTCATCCAGCGCAAAAGCGACCCCTTTTGAGGCTCCACCTGTTCCCAGAATCAATGCTTTTTTATGATGCGGTTCTAATAAAGGTTCTAATGACTTTTTGAAGCCGTAATAATCGGTGTTGTATCCTTTTAATTTCCCGCTTTTGGTAAACTTAATAGTGTTGACAGCACCAATTAAGGCTGCTTTTTTGGATAGCTTGTCTAAGAATGGAATGACTTGTTCTTTATAAGGAATTGTAACATTTAAACCTTTTAAATCGGGATTGTTTTTCACTAATTCGGTGAAATAATTGATTTCAGAAATGTCGAAATTTTCGTAGCTGTTGCCGGCAAAAACTTCATCGCTAAATTTTTCTGTAAAATATCCTTTTGAAAAAGAGTAACTAATATTACGGCCTAGCAAGCCAAAACGTCTTCTTAAAATATCAATCATTATTATTTTCTGTGTTTTTCAATGTAATTTTGAACCGTTTTTTTCGACCATACTACCGGAAATAAATCTTCGATTAAAATGTAATTATCAAAGTTTAAACGCAAACCATTACTCAAATGAAATTTAGCTTTGGTAGTGTCCTGAATCATGAAATACAATCCTGCCAATCGGTATTCGATTTCGTTTTCTTCCGGGAAATATTCAGTGGCCTGCAGCAGGGTCTGAATGGCACTTTCAAATTCACCCAGAAACTGCAAAATGTCAACCCAGAATAACCAGGTGTCCAAAGCGTAATCTCCAAATTCAACCGCTTTTCGGTATCCAAATTCAGCTTCTTCAAAAAAGTTCATTTGTTTGTTGATCGTTGCATAACGTTTCCAGTACAAACGATTTTGATTGTCGATTGCAAGTGCTTTGTTGACAAAAAACAGGGCTTTTTGAAAATTTTTCTGGCGTACATGAAAGTCTGTAATGGCGATCCATCCTTTGTCTAAAAGCGGATCCTCATGTACTGTTTGATTGTAGTATTGTAACGCTTTTGCCGAATTTCCGAGTTTTTCATAGCATTTTCCAATACGCAATAAAGCATAGGAAGTGGCATCGTCAAGTTCGATAGTACGGTTGTAGCTTTCGATAGCTTCGTTGTATTTTTTTAAACGTTCGTAAGCTTTTGCTTTTTCCATGAAAGCGCCCAAAAACTCATCGTCAATCAGCGTTGCATAATCAAAAGCGCGAATGGCGTTTTCGTATTCTTTTACACCATAATGCAAACGTCCAAGCTGGTGCCAGGCAATTTCGCTATACGGGTTTTTGTTGATATAATTGTTAAGATACACAATGGCTTCCTGGTTTTGATCTAAAAATTCAAAACAATACACCACGTTGTAAAGAGCAGACTGATCTTCTAAGTCTTCTTCAAGACATTTGATGAAGCTGTCTTTTGCCATCTCGAGGTTATCCATAAAAAGATACTCCATTCCAATCAGGTTGTACACGTCGGCGTAATCATCTGTAAATTGCAGGGCAATCTTAAGCAATTCTACCGCTTTCTCGTGTTGATCTCTCTTAGAACAGATATTGGCTTTCTGGATGTAAATTTCCTCGTTATTCGGTTCAATTGCATACAACTCATTTAAGAGTTTTTCGGCGATTTCCAGTTTATCGTCGTAAACCAGCATTTCTACTTGTACTAATTTTAAGCCTGTAGATTTTGGGTGTTGGTCTAATGCAAGTTTTAAGGCCTTCTTTGCTAAATTAGCCTTACCTATGTCTAAATAATGAAGAATAATTTCTTCGAATTCTTCAGAATCAAAAAAGAGTACTTTGTTAGTTTTTAACATCGACTCAAATTTGGATAGGGATAGGTTATAATCTTCTTCTTCGTTGCTTAATTGCATACTCTCTTTATTTGAAATTAGCCTGTTATAAATTTAGGCAACCATATTATTGCTGTGGGGAAAGGAAATTAATTGTTTTGAACAATTTAATTAACAATATGGACAGAATTCCGATTCTGTTTTTAGTCATAATCTTCTGATTTATAAAAAGATTATTTGTTATTATTTTTAGATACCGATGGGAAACAAATCCCGGTTATCATGCGTTTTATTAAACTTGTTGTTTCTTTTTCAGGATTTCATCCATAACCTCTAAAATTATGGCACAGCCTTCTTTGATTTCTTCTTCAGAAATGGTTAATGGAGGTGTTATTCTTATGGCGCATCCTTCAAAAAGCAACCAGAATAATATAAGCCCTTTGTCCTGACAGTTTAAAATAACTTCATTGGTTATTTCGGCAGTTTCGGTCATCGCGGCAAGCATTAGTCCTTTTCCTCTAACTTCCTTTATCAAAGGATGTACCAAAAGCGATCTGAAGAGTTTTTCTTTTTCTAAAGCCTCCTGCATTATGTTTGTTTCAGTTAATTCCTGCAAAGTAGCCAGGCAGGCTGACGCAATGACAGGGTGGCCTCCAAAAGTGGTAATATGTCCCAGTTTCGGATTTTCGGTCAAAAGATCCATTTTTTCTGCCGAAGCTGTAAAAGCACCTACGGGCATTCCGCCTCCCATTCCTTTTCCCATCACTACAATATCCGGAACGACATCGTAATTCTGAAAGCCAAATAGTTTTCCCGTTCGGCCAAAACCAGGCTGGATTTCGTCAACGATCATCAGGGCACCAACTTCATCACAACGCTTTCTGACTTTTTGAAGAAAATTGTTGTGAGGTTCAATAAATCCGGCACCTCCCTGAATGGTTTCTAATAATATTGCAGCAGTTCTGGTCGTTATTTTTTGTAAATCTTCTTCGTTATTGAAGGTAATAAAATCAACATCCGGCAGCAGGGGTCTGAAGGCCTGTTTGCGCTCTTCAAAGCCCATAACACTCATAGATCCCATAGTATTGCCATGATAGGCATTGTGGCAGGAAATGAGCTGGCTGCGGCCTGTTGTTCGTTTGGCTAGTTTTAATGCGCCTTCAATCGCTTCTGTTCCTGAGTTAACCAAATACGTTTTGCTTAAAGATTCAGGCAGGAGCGAAGCCATTAGTTTGCAATATTGTACCGCCGGACTTTGAGAATATTCGCCATAAACCATCACATGCGAATACTTGTCGAGCTGATCCTTAATGGCCTGATTGACTCTCGGGTGCTGATGCCCAAGTGTACAGGCAGAAACACCTGCTACAAAATCTAAATATTTTTTATCGTTAGTGTCGTAAATGTACGAGCCAATGGCGTGTGAAACCTCCATTCCCAATGGGTATGGTGAAGTTTGTGCCTGGTATTTTATAAAATCTGGATTCATTTTTTTTTAAGTTTCTAAGTTGCTTAGGTTCTAAGAATCTAAGTTTTTTTAGTTTTATATGCAGGAAAAACGAATGCTTTAATCGTTCTTAATTTTTTCAAGTGTTTCAATATCCAATACATCGCTAAGTCGGTTTAGACTTTGTTTAGATAATTTTCTGAATGTAAATTCAATAAATATATATCGAATCATTAAACATTCAAGCATCGCTATTAAGATAAAAAGGATTAAAAATTTGTTGTCTTGAGAAATTGCTTGCAAAATTAGTCCTGCCAGAGGAAGACAAATGAAGAAGCTTAATAAAATTTTAAACGCTTTATTTATTTCTACATTAATAACCCCATTGTTGTCAACAATTTCGCCGCTTAATACACAAAATGCGCCTTTACCTATTTCAGATGAAATTATTGTAAATGCATTATTGTTGATTGTTCCAATAAATGATTTATCCGTTATTTTTGAAGCCAAACTTTCACTGCTTTCTGTTCTTCTTTTTAAGCGATCGAGAGATTCTGATTGTTCTCCAATGATTTTGAAAGTATAATTACTTGCTGGAAATAAGTTCATTTTTTTAAGTTTCTAGGTGACATTAGCCTCAGTTTTCAGTTAGTGAAAACTGCGACTGAAAACTGAAAACTGAAAACTATTTTTTACTCTTAGCATTAGTAGTTTTCTTCACCGCGGGTTTCTTTTTGTCGTAATCCAGCGTTTCTTTTCTGACTTTTATTGGAGTATCTTTATCTTTAGCCTCTTCGTCTTTTCCTTCCTGGACTAATTTATCGTTCATTTCATTGTCTTCAGCGGTAAAAATATCGTCTTTCGACTTTATTCGTTCGTCGCCTCGCCAACGTAAGCCTTTTAGTTTACGGGCATTTTCAGGTAAATCGGCTTCAGGATATACGTCACCGTCTACTTTGTTGAAAAAAGTAATGGTTTCAATATCATTGTTTTCTATGATCAGATTGATTTTACTGCTTACATTTTTGTTGATTCCGATTAACTCATTGTCGTCATTGCGCATGTAATAGATCACCTCAGTGTTTTTGATCACGTCGACATCGTGTAGTTTTCCTTCCTTGAATTTTCCAAACAAATTGAGTCCCTTGACCTGATTGTAGCCGGTTCCGAGGGTATCCCGTGAGACAATAAAGGTGTTGTTGAGGACTTTTAAAGAGTCCAGTTTTTGGGTATTTTTATCGCCAATAAGGTGCATTACATCTCCGGTAATCTGACTTTCTCCGTTCCAAAGAATTGGATTTCCAATCAGTTTTGTCAAAGCGGTTTTAGAATTCGAATGAATAGAATCACATTTTCCACTCATGTCTATTTTGTAAAAACGCACGTTGTTGTAAGCTCGTAAAATACGCTCGCCTTCTTTTCCGGTCACCATCAGTTTTTTTCCATGAATATAAACCGAATCTTTTTCGACCAGATTTATGGCTACCGCTCTTTTGGTCACGAACATTGAATCTTTAAGTTTGTAAATTTCGGCATAATGGCCTTTTACAATCCCCCGATTGATGGAGTCTGTGATTTTTACATTTCGGGTCGCAGAGGCAAATTCGATATTTCGATTGTAGTACAAACTATCGCCTTCTATGAGACGGTCATCGTATTTGATATAGGATTTCCGCAGAAAATGCGCCAAATTTTTCTTGGTATCATAAAAGCCTCTTTCGGTATAAATGTAATTGGCTTTACTGGTAATGGTGGAAGGACCAAGTAAATAAGAGTGTCCTGAATTGCTATAATAATCCAAATGGTTCGATTTTATAACATATTTTGGGTTGGTAATGGTAACGGCAGTTAAGAATTGAAATTTTTTCTCGGCAACATAATACCTTCCCGATTTACTAACCAGTGTATTGTCTTTGTTGATGATAGTACCTTTTGTGTTGTAGAATACCTGTTGAATATTTCGGTCAAAGTTTATGGTATCGGTGCTTAAAGTGGCATCGGGAGAACTCATTACGGCATCCCCGGTTGCAAAGGCTTTTTTTACATTTCCGCTGTATTCGGCATATTTACTGTTTAGAAACAAGGTGTCACCTTGCACTAATTGTACATTTCCAAAGGCTTTTAGATAGTTTTCTTTTTGAAAAAAATAAGCGCGATTACAGGTAAGCACAACGCCATCGTGATTTACTTTTACGTTTCCAATTAATAGTAAAGCACCCGGGATTTCGTTTTCGTTGATTTCTTGAAAATCAGCATTTTCAACAATTATTGTTTTAGGTTTTTGAGCAAAAAGGACTTGTACGCTTAAAAAAAGCAAACAATAGGATATGAAAAATAGTAATTTCTTCAATGGATTAATTTTTTGTCAAATTTATGAAAAAGGTTAGAACCTTTATGGATATTAAGATTAATTTATCAACGCCAATTTATTTTTAGAGAGGCAAGAGCGCAAGAGCCGTAAAGCCTGATGGTTTCCGTAATTTTAAGTCATTTCAAAGGCTAACCTTGTACTATTTATCCATGTAGTTTTGAATCTAATTTATCAACAAAACATCTTACTCTTACGTTGTAGTTCATAATTTTGAAGGGGTGCACTAACAAAAATGTTTTTAGTTTTCTGATGAATTTAAAAATTAGCCTAAATTTAGGAAGTGATTTCCGGAATTAGAAGTATAATTTTTAGTCAGGAAACAAATCAGATTATTAAAGTAAATATGATAAATAAGAAAATTTTTGTTGCAGGAATGTCTGCCGTCCTGTTGTTTTCAGCATGTAAAACCAAAGATCTAAAAATGAACGCAAGTAAAGAAGAGGTTGCTAAAGAGAATAAGATTGTGGTGTATCAGGTCTTCACGCGTTTGTTCGGGAATAAAAATACCACCAATAAACCCTGGGGGACTATTGAAGAGAACGGTGTTGGAAAATTTAATGATTTTACCGACAAAGCACTTCATGAAATCAAAGATTTAGGAGTAACCCATATTTGGTACACGGGTGTCCCGCATCACGCATTGGTTGGGGATTATAAAGTCTATGGGATTTCGGATGATGATCCAGAGGTGGTAAAAGGCCGTGCCGGATCTCCGTATGCGGTAAAAGATTATTACAATGTTAACCCCGATTTAGCAGTGAATCCGGCAAACCGATTGCAGGAATTTGAGGCTTTAATCAAACGTACACATCAGGTGGGATTAAAGCTGATTATTGACATTGTACCCAATCACATTGCACGGAAATACGAAGGAAAAAGCAATCCGGTCGGAGTGAAGGATTTTGGCGCTGCTGATGATGTCCATGTGGAGTACAAACGAGATAATAACTTTTACTATATCCCAAACAATCATTTTGAAATTCCGGATGGAGATATTCCGTTGAACGGAGAGAAAAATGTTCTTGTGAATGGTGTGTTTGATGAGAATCCTGCAAAATGGACGGGAAATGGCTCGCGAAAAGTAAAACCGGACCAAAATGACTGGTATGAGACGGTGAAAGTAAATTACGGAATCCGTCCTGATGGTTCAAAGGATTTTGCTGAACTGCCTGCCGGATTTGATCAAAAATCGTATCAGGAGCATTTTGCTTTTTGGAAGGACAAAGACGTTCCGGATTCCTGGAAGAAATTCAGGTCGATCGCTTTGTATTGGATCGATAAAGGAGTAGATGGTTTTCGCTATGATATGGCCGAGATGGTTCCGTACGAATTTTGGAGTTATATGAACTCGGCGATCAAAATGAAAAATCCAAATGCTTTTTTATTGGCAGAAGTATACAATCCGAATGAGTATCGCAATTACATCCGTTTAGGAAAAATGGATTATCTGTACGATAAAGTGGAGACTTATGATAAGCTGAAAGATATTATTCGCGGAAAATCGTTGCCAGATGAGTTGTCGGATATTCAAAAAAGAATGGCAGATATTGAACATCATATGCTTCATTTTTTAGACAATCATGACGAACAGCGCCTAGCGAGTCCTGAATTTGCGGGAACTCCGGAACGCGGAAAACCTTTAATGGTAGTCTCGGCAACCATTAGTACGGCGCCAACGATGATTTATTTCGGACAAGAGGTAGGAGAGGCAGCAAATGAAAATGCTGGTTTTGGAACCCGCTCCCGAACCTCAATATTTGATTATATCGGCGTACCAAATCATCAGCGCTGGATGAATAACGGAAAATTTGACGGAGGACAGCTTTCAGATTCAGAGAAAAACCTTCGCGATTTTTACAAGAGATTGTTAAACTTCTTGATTACGAGTCCAGCTTTGATGGGGGACTTTCAGGAAATTCAAAGTATAAACCGTCAGAATACGCCCCATTACGATGATTTGATTTATTCGTATGTGCGCTGGTCGGCGAATCAAAAGCTAATAATAGTGACTAATTTTTCTTCCGAAAAAACAAGTGAATTTGAGTTGAAGATTCCTTCGGATATTATTGCAAAATGGAATTTGAAGGAGGGAATCTGCGAACTTAAAGACCAGCTGTATGAAAAGAGTGTCGTGTACTTGAAAGTGAATAATGGAGAAGGAGTTGTGAAAGTTAAAATAGCGCCTTCTGAGTCATTTATTTATGAGTTGAAGTAGATTTACAAGAATTAGGTTTTGCTTCATTTAAGCGCATAAAAAAAGCTGATACTTAGTGGTATCAGCTTTTTTATGATTTATACTTTTTTGACTTTTTTCAAAGCCTCGACGTAATATTCGTTTACTTTTTCCCAGTTAATATGCTGATAAAAAGCATCAATATAACTTCCTTTTCTATTTTGGTAATCCAGATAATAAGCATGTTCCCATAGATCGATCCCTAAAATTGGCGTTCCGGGAATCAGAGCATTTTTCATCAAAGGATTGTCCTGGTTGTCTGTTGTAGTTACCTGAAGTTTTCCGGCCCTGTCGACTACCAGCCAAACCCATCCGGATCCGAACTGTTTTGTGGCCTGACCTTTAAACTGACTGGTAAGATTGCTCAAAGAGCCAAATTCCTTGTTAATCGAACCTGCCAAAGTATCTTTTGGCGTTAGTTCTTTTGGTGTCAAGATATTAAAATATAACGTATGATTGTAATAGCCACCTGCATTTTGACGAAGCTTAGCGTTGCTAAGATCCATTTTTTTAAGAATATCTTCGATAGGCATATTTTCAAACTCCGTATTCACAATTTCTTTATTAAAATTGTTGGTATAGGTCAAATAATGTTTTGAATAATGTGTCTCTAAAGTAAGTGTTCTGATTGCAGGAGCCAAAGCATCGTAGGCAAAAGGCAATTTTGTCATTTCAAACGAACCCGGGTCCGCTTTGACATCATTTGGTGATCCAATCGTAATTTTTTCTTCTTTTGTTGGTAAAGGAACTTCGACAACCTCGGTTAGCTTATTATCATTACAAGAAAATAATAGAAAAAATGAAGCTAAAATGCTGAAACGAACAATGTTATTCTTCATAATGTTAGTTATTTTGATGTTAATGCATTAATGATTGCGATATAATTTTCTTTAGCCTCATCAGCTGTCAAATGACTTATTTGCATCCAGGCATTTGTTTTGAAAGCATTTCGTAAATCAAAATTATCCGATTGATTGTACACCGCTGTTCCAAAAGTGGCCTGTTTGTAATAGGCATAAAGCCTTAACTGCACGTCTTGTGGCAGCGCGGCCTGAGTCATTTTTAAAGCGGTCTCAACAGCCTCTGAAAAACGAGTATCTAAATCTTTTTCGGTCATTAAGCTTTTGTAGCGATGATGGTTTTTCCACCAATTGCTTTTTGGTTTAATACTACATTGATTGGAGTACCTAAAGGTAAAAATAAATCTACTCTTGAACCAAATTTAATAAATCCTGCATCTGTTCCTTGTACAACCTGCATTCCTTCTTTAGCATAATTAACAATTCTGCGCGCCAAAGCACCAGCAATTTGTCTGTATAATACTTGTCCGAAAGTTTCGTTTTCAATTACAACTGTTGTTCTTTCGTTTTCTTCACTTGCTTTTGGATGCCAGGCTACCAAAAACTTTCCAGGGTGGTATTTGCTGAATTTAATAATACCGTCCATTGCGTAACGGGTTACGTGTACGTTTATTGGCGACATAAAGATGGATACTTGAAGACGTTTGTCTTTGAAATATTCCCCTTCGTAAACTTCTTCAATAACAACAACTTTTCCGTCTACCGGAGCAAGAATGTGATCGCTGTTTCTGATTGCGATTCTTTTTGGATTTCTGAAAAATTGCAAAATGATAATTAAAACCAATACACCAGCTAGCTGAACTAGTATTCTTAGCCAATTGATATCAATGAATTTCTCAGCAATTAAAAGTACAGCTACTGCGAAAACAGTGCCTAATAAAATAGATGGGCCTCCTTCTTTATGAAACATAGTATAAAATTTGATAAAATAAAAATATAATTGGTGCTACAAATATAACACTATCTAGTCGATCTAATACACCTCCGTGACCCGGCATGATGGAACCGCTGTCTTTTACTCCGGCAACTCTTTTGAATTTAGATTCAATCAAATCACCAATCGTTCCGAAGACACTAACGATTAAAGCAATAATCATCCAAATTAAAATAGATTTAGTACTAAAATCCGGTTTTGGCTGTATGTATAGTTTTGAGATTAAAAAACCGGCAAAGGCTGCAAAAACAACTCCTCCGAGAAAGCCTTCAATCGTTTTTTTAGGCGAAATACGTTCAAATAATTTATGTTTCCCCATTGATTTCCCCACTAAATAGGCAAACGTATCATTGGTCCAGATCAAAACGAATAATCCGATGATGATTTTTGGATTGTAATCTTTAATTCCGAATGAAATTTTAGTGATAAAAAGAAAAGGAAGTGTGACATATCCCAGTAAATAGATGTATTTGGACGATTTGCTGATGATTTGTGTGTCATCAAACAAAAACACAATGCATTTTACAGATACAATCAGGGTAATAATAAGCAGTACAGAAAAGAGTTTTTCGGTATCAACCGTAATTTGAATGTTCTCTTTTATGGTTTTACTAATATAATTTTCTGTTTCGGCTTTGTAAAAACTAATTAAAGCGACAGTGCTGTAGAAAAGAGAAACAAATAAAATAGAAATTATTTTATTGATTCCAACTAAATTACAGAATTCATAAGTGGCGATGATTAGAAAAATGCCAAAAAGAATAATAAAGCTTTCGGTAGAAAACAGAATAGAAGTTAATAATAAAGCGATATAAACAGCACCAGAAATGGTTCTCTTGAGTGTTTCGTTCATCTTAAAGGTCTTCTAAGAGCAATAAATACAGATTTTTGGCAACACTTCCGTATTGTGTAAAATCTTCTTCTTTCGCTTTTTCGAAATATTTTATTGTGGTAATATTAGTAGGATAGTCTCTTTCGTATTTGCGTTTGATAGCGCTAAGGCCATCACTTTTGATCGAAAGTATCTGACTTGTTGTGGCAATTATGACAATATTTGCAGGTAATTCGTTTGGTTTATCCTGTCTGATTTGTTTGGATGAAAACAAGATAGAGCCTTCATCGGCAATTAGATTCTCGCAGGTGGCCAATAAAAATTTTGGATTTCGCGGAGAGATATAAAGTAGTTTGTTTTCTTCCAATAAACTAAAAAGGGCAGGTTCATAACACAGAACCTCATTTTCGAACCAGTCGTTTTCTTCCAGGATGTTTTCAAACTGTTCTGCAACTTCTTGTTTGTTTTCACAATACAAGAATTTACCGCCATTTTTCTTGAAATTGAAAATGAATCTTTCATCAATAGATAAATGACTGTCCGGAGCTTGATTCCCCCCGTATTCACTTTCATGTTCCTCGTCAGAAGCAGCGTCGCTGGAACCAAATATTTTTTTGAAAAAATTCATTTTATATGAAATACTTTACATGTTAATTGAAAACGTTCAAAGATAAAAAAATCTTAATTCAAAAGGCTATTTTGAATTAAGATTTTAAAAAATATTACATATTTAGTGAATTCTTTAGGAAACGACTTCTTCTAAATTTTTATCAAAACTACGTTTTCCGAAAATTGTTTCTAAGTCATCTTTAAAAATAACTTCTTTTTCAATTAATATGTCAGCCAATTGATTTAGCTTGTCTTTGTTTTCTTCAAGAATATGAATGGCTCTTTGGTATTGGCCTTCAATTAATTCTGAGATTTCTTTGTCAATGATTTTGGCAGTTTCGTCAGAATATGGTTTTGAAAAATTGTATTCACTCTGACCGCTTGAGTCATAATAAGTAACGTTTCCAATTTTATCATTCAATCCATAAATGGTTACCATAGCACGAGCCTGACGTGTAACTTTTTCAAGATCACTTAATGCTCCTGTTGAAATTCGGTCGAAAGTTACTTTTTCAGCAGCTCTTCCACCCATAGTAGCACACATTTCGTCTAACATTTGATCTGTTCTAACGATTTGTCTTTCTTCCGGAAGGTACCAGGCAGCTCCTAAACTCTGTCCACGAGGAACAATAGTTACTTTGATTAACGGTGCAGCATGCTCTAACATCCAGCTTACCGTTGCGTGACCGGCTTCGTGAATTGCGATTGCTCTTTTCTCTTCCGGTGTAATGATTTTATTTTTCTTTTCAAGTCCGCCAATGATTCTGTCAACAGCATCAAGGAAATCTTGTCTGTCTACTGCAGTTTTGTTGTTACGGGCAGCAATTAAGGCTGCTTCGTTACAAACATTTGCGATGTCAGCACCAGAGAATCCCGGAGTTTGTTTGGCTAAGAAATCAAGGTCAAGACCTTCTACTTTTTTAATAGGCGCTAAGTGAACTGCAAAAATTTCAGCTCTTTCGCGAATGTCCGGTAAGTCAACAAAAATTTGTCTGTCAAAACGACCTGCACGCATTAACGCTTTGTCAAGAACATCAGCTCTGTTGGTAGCCGCCAGAACAATTACGTTAGAGTTTGTACCAAAACCATCCATTTCGGTTAGCAATTGGTTCAAAGTATTTTCTCTTTCGTCATTTCCGCCTGACATATTGCTTTTTCCTCTCGCTCTACCAACTGCATCAATTTCGTCGATGAAGATAATAGCAGGAGATTTTTCTTTTGCTTGTTTGAATAAGTCACGAACACGTGAAGCACCAACTCCTACGAACATCTCTACGAAATCAGATCCTGATAAAGAGAAGAACGGAACCTGAGCTTCGCCCGCAACCGCTTTTGCAAGTAAGGTTTTACCAGTTCCCGGAGGCCCTACTAATAAGGCTCCTTTTGGAATTTTACCTCCCAGATTAGTGTATTTTTCAGGGTTTTTAAGAATTCTACAATTTCTTGTATTTCTTCTTTTGCACCTTCTAAACCAGCAACATCTTTGAAAGTAGTTTTAATGTCGGTTTTCTCATCAAATAATTTAGCTTTCGATTTCCCAATGTTGAAAATTTGTCCGCCACCGCCACCGGCACCACCTGACATTTTACGCATGATGAAAATCCATACACCAATAATGATGATGATTGGAAGCAGACTGATTAAAATGTCGCTCCAGTTGTTTTTCTGTAAGAAGTTGTAGTCTTTCAGTTTGTGTTCAACAACTGCTTTTTCCAGCTTCGTTTGAAAAATTTGATCGTTACCAATTTCTAAAGTATAGTGAGGACCTTTGTTAGGTCTGTCAAAAATATCTTTAGCTACTTTTTTATTAGCCGCGTCTTTAAGGGCCGCAGCGTTTAAATATACTTCAGCTTCAGCTTTATTATAAACGATTACTTTTTCAATTTGTCCTTTTTCTAATAAAGTATTGAATTTAGAAGAAGTCAATTGAGCAGGCTCGCTTAAGTTTGATCCACCGGTTGCAAAACTTATAAATAAAAAAACCAGAAGTATTGCAGTGTATATTAACCAGGGACTTATTTTAAATTTACTCGGATTTGGATTATTATCTTTAGCCATTAGAAGAAATTTTCTTTAGTATTTGTTTTCGATTGTAGTTATTTTGGCGTCACCCCAAAGGCTCTCGATATTATAGTATTCTCGGATATGTTTCTGGAAAACGTGTACTACGATATGCACATAATCCATCAGAACCCATTCAGCATTATCGGTTCCTTCTACGTGCCACGGTTTATCTTTTAAGTCTTTAGATACAGTTTTTTGAATTGAATTTACAATGGCATTAACTTGGGTATTTGAACTTCCGTTGCAAATGACAAAATAGTCACAAACTGCCGTGTCTATTTCTCTTAAGTCAAGAATATCGATATCATTTCCTTTTACTTCTTCAATCCCTTTGATTATGTTCGCCAATAGAACATCATTATTAACAGTCTTTTTCGCCATGAATTATTTTATATGAATTTGTAAAGTTACCAAATTTTGTTATTATTTTTGAACCTTAACAAAATATTAAATTAAGTTATTTAAATTACTTGAATGAAACTAATCAAACTCGATGCCATAGATTCTACAAATGATTTCCTAAAATCATTGTCAAGTCACGATGAGCCCGATAATTTTACCGTGGTAACGGCTGAAAATCAGACAAAAGGCAAGGGGCAGATGGGGGCAAAGTGGCAGTCTGAAGCGGGTAAAAACTTAATTATGAGTGTTTTGGTAAAAGATTTTGTCTTTAATAATGAACAGGTTTTTAACCTCAGCGTTATCGTTTCTTTGAGTGTACTTGAAGCCTTAAAATCGTTAAATATTCCTGATTTAAGTATAAAATGGCCAAACGACATTATGTCATACAATAAGAAAATTGGTGGCATACTTATCGAAAATACCCTTAAAAGCGATGGCAGAATCGTGTCAGTTGTTGGATTAGGGTTAAATGTCAATCAAACTAATTTTGACGAACTGCCAAATGCTTCTTCACTGGCAGTCCTTTCCAGGCATAGTTTTGATAAAGATATTTTGCCTCACTTAATTGTTGAAAAAATTAAGGAGAAAATAAACCTATGGGAAGTCAATTCCAAAGATTTATGGGCCACTTATTTCAATTCACTATTCCGAAAAGGAGTTCCTATGCCATTTAAGAATCTCAAGAATCAAAATTTCATGGGAATCATTCAGGGTGTATCTCCTGTAGGTAAAATTCAAATTTTACTGGAAGACGACTCTGTCTCGGAGTTTGATATTAAAGAGATTCAGATGCTTTATTAAAGGTTCTGAGGTTCTGAGTTGCTAAGGTGCTAAGGTTTTGACTGCATTGTGCTAGAATGGTTGTAAAATCTGCTGAATCGGTTTGGAGTACTATTTAAACCTTTACTGCTTTAACTGTTTTTGGAGCTATTTTTTTATTCCAGTACAGTATATAGAACGTTCCGAGGATAGAAGGTGCCATCCACGCGATTATATTTCCAAGTCCTATTCCGGCAACAATAAAAGCGGTTATCGATGCAATGAGTGCTCCGATCATTTTTCCGATATGCTTGGACAGCCAATTATTGGTTTTGGATACGTTTTTAAAGAAGATAAAATCTTTCACTGTCATATAAAGGCCAAATCCGCCAAAGAAAGTAAATAAAATACCGTTCTGAACAGAATTCAATTGACAGTTGATTCCGATTGCAATCATGATTACCGAGAAAAACAGCATACTTCCTGAAATCAGTTTGTCGTAAAAATCAGCTTTTGTTTTGTGTTTAAAATTAAGAACCCTGTTTCCTGAAATTACCAGATAGATGGTGAATAGTCCAATTAGAAACAGAAAGATATTCTGATGCTTGGGCATCCAGCAAATAGGGAGGGAGAGGAGCGAACTAATAATCATTCCTATAGAGAATAAGTTGCCCATTCTTTTGTGAAGCACACTTCCTTTTTTGACTAAAACGCTCGCTATTCCGGTAATAAGTCCGATTCCTCCAAAGAAGGCATGAATGTAAATTAAAATTTTGATCGTTGGTTCCATTTTTTTGTTTTTGCTTGGTTAATGGATCAAACTTCGATTAATAATTCAGGATGTAATAATTTATAGTGCTGAAGTGTTGTTTTTTGAGTCTGAAGTGTTTTTTGAGACTTTCAAAGCAACAAAGGCTCAAAGAGGCAAAGGTTCAAAGGCTTTGGGGATTAATCGTATCGCGTGTCATTTCGACGTGAGGAGAAATCTTCGCGAGAAAATCGACAAAGATTGATGATTTATATAGTAAAGACTTTTATTTCCACGAGCCAGGAATAATGGTGCAAAAAAAAAGCCCGATCGTTAAATCGGGCTTCTGTTATAATTTGCAACTAATAATTTAAAATTAATAATTCACAATTAATAATTATTAAAGCTTGGTCATATTGTTTGCTAAAGTTTCGATAAATTTGCTGATTGGTCCTTTAATCATCATGGCCATCATCGCATTAAATTCTCCTTCGAAGAATAGTTGAACGGCACTTTCTGAATCAGAAACACTATCAATATTCGAAGTTAAGGTAAACGGAAGTTTGTCACTTGCAGCTCCCAAAACAATTTTGTTCGGTGCTGTTTTTTCTTTCATTTTAAGTTTTATTTCCGGCATACCTTTCAATCCAAAAATAAAAGCGTCTTCGCCGATTACTTCGAATTTTGCGATATTATCAGGCATTAATTTTTCAAAATTCTTTACATCAGTCAATAAATCAAATAAATCCTGAGCTGATTTCTGAACTGTAACTTTTGGACTTTCTAAGTTCATATATTTTTTGTTTTTTATTTTAACCGCAAAGGGCGCAAGGTTTTTTGTATTTCTTTTTCTTTATAAACGCAAAGTTCGAAAAGCTGGATTTGATATTAAATTCAAAAAAGAGCGAAGCTATTTTTTGAAAATCTAAAATCTGCAATCTAAAATTACTCCTCTTCCTGTCCCCAGGTTGATGGACTCACGTTCCATTCTTGTAAAGTAGACTGTTGTTCTTCGCTAATGTATTGTTTTTGAACCGCTAAATCCAATAGGTTTTCGTAGTTACTTAAGGTATACAAATCGATATTGGCATTTTTAAAGTTTTCTTCGGCCACATTAAAACCATAAGTAAAAATGGCAGCCATTCCTTTAATATTGGCTCCTTCATTGCGTAAAGCTTCTACTGCCATCAAACTGCTGTTTCCGGTGCTGATTAAATCTTCAACAACCACAACATTTTGACCTTTTTGCAGAAAACCTTCTACCTGATTTTGTCTTCCGTGTTTTTTAGCTTCAGGACGCACATATACGAAGGGAAGTCCAAGGCTTTCGGCTACAAGGATTCCAACACCAATAGCTCCGGTAGCAACTCCGGCAATGACATCTGGTTTTCCAAATTGTTTTTCTATATTTTTCGCAAACTCATCACGAACATAATTTCGGATGCTTGGAAATGAAAGAATTAACCTATTATCACAATAAATAGGCGATTTCCAACCTGAAGCCCATGTAAAAGGATTTTCGGGATTCAATTTAATTGCATTTATTTGCAAAAGCAATTCGGCTGTTTTTTCGGCAGTATCTTTATTAAAAATCATAGTACAAATGTATAAAGTTTTTGTGAACGACAAACCACTTTTTTTGACAAATGAAATCTCAAGAGAGACTAATTTTCAATTATTCTTGTTAGAGAGCATTGATATCGAGCAGCTTATAGTGAAAATCTTTCAAAATAAAATTCAAAAGGCTTATCTGTATCATCCTGATGAAAAGGAGATTATGAAGACTTTAAAAGCTAAAATTCCTGTAAATAAAGCAGGTGGAGGCTTCGTGTACAATAAAAAAGGCGAAGTTTTATTTATCTTCAGGAATGGAAAGTGGGATCTGCCAAAAGGCGGAATCGAGAAAGGAGAGGAGATTGAAGCTACAGCCATTCGTGAGGTCGAAGAAGAAACCGGGGTTAACCAACTTCGTATTACCAACAAACTTCAAAAAACGTATCACATTTTCAAACGTAACGGAAAGTACAAACTCAAAATCACACATTGGTTTGAAATGCATACCGATTTTGAAGGCACTCCGCAAGGTCAACTGGAAGAGGGAATTGAAAAAGTGGCCTGGTTAAATCCGGAACAAATTAAAGAAGCACTGAAAAACTCCTATGAAAACATCAAATTGTTGTTTGAAGAAGAGAATCAATTGAAGGAATAAGTTTAAAAGCATAAAAGGCTAAATAAGCCAGTGGTATTCTGTCCGCTGGCTTTTTTGTTTTAGTTCTGTTAAGGGTTTAAGTAGTAGATTTATTGGTGATTAGCGAAGAAGGAATGGAGTGTAAGTAATGATGATAAATGAATATAAACTACAATAAACAAAATTAAAGTTTAATTTGTATTTTCGTTTATTGTAAGATTAATCAACTAACCCCATATTTTATGTCATTTCAAGCGTATTTAAAAACAATCAAAGAAAAGACTGGCAATGGTCCGGCTGAATTTAGAGCTTTAGCAGAACAAAAAGCATTTACACAAGAGGGAAAACTCAAACCAGAAGTAAAAGCCGGAGATATTGTAAACTGGCTTAAGGCAGATTATGAATTAGGGCAGGGGCATGCCATGGCCATTTATGCATTGTTAAAAGGAATAAAAGACGAGAATAGCCAGTAAAAAGGTTCTAAAAATCAGCTTTGATTTTTAGCCAAAGGATGAAAGTTTTGCTCGTGAAGATATTTGAATTGTAAGGATTTGAAATTGATTCTGAATAGGCTCACGAGCAGGATTTTTAGTTGTTTTTCTTAAATTGATCAAGTGTGTCATCGATCAGATGTTCGATCGCTAAGAAGTTATGGGAAAGTTTTAGGATTTCTTCCTGAATGTTTTCTAAATCAAGTTGTAACCAGCCCTCCATCAAAGTTAATGGGCCATGTTTTGTTGTTACATTAGGCCACTTATCTTCATAAGTTTTGAATGATTTTCTGAATATTTCTGCAAATTTTCGGCTTTCTATGGTGTAAACTTTGAATTTTCTAAGTTTTAAAGCATGGATGTTGTACATTATCCTTTGTTTTTCTATGTCTGAAGCACTAACCCAAACCGAAAAGAAAATTCGGGATTCGGAAGTTAAGGCTTCATCAGTATTAGTGGACCAGGTTTTTTTATATAGCTTTATAAAAACGGAATCTAAGTAAATTCCAACAGCAACTTCAATTGATTTTTCGTTTAGAATTTTTTGATCGAGACGATCCGCTGCTTTTTGAAAATTTTCAAGATAAAAAGAGGTATTCATTTTGGTTTTTGGTTTAAAATGGTTTAGTGGTTTGGTTATAGTTTTAACAAATATAAATTAACTTCTTGAAAATCTTTGTTGTTTTTAGGTCGGTGTAAATCAAAAAAAAACATTTTTTAACTTTTAATTTAGTTTAGGCACCAATCAACAAGCAATATCTGCTTTAGAGAACAGAGAAACGATAGACGATGAAAAACTTGCTGCTGTTGCAAAAGCTTTGGGAGTAAGTGTTGAAGCGCTTAAGAATTTTTCAGACGAAGCCGCGATTAATTATTTTAATAGTTTCACAGATAATAGTGGCCGGGACTTTTAACAACCATTGTACTTTTAATCCACTGGATAAATTAATGGAATCTATAGAAGAGAATGAAAAACTTTATAAGCGTTTGGTTCAGGCTGAAAAAGAAAAAGTTGAGTTTTTAGAGAAGATATGGAAGGATAAGTGTTTTTTTGTTCTTTTTGGAATTAAAAAAAGCCTAATAAAAATTGTTTTGATTAGGCTTTTTGATTTTATTTATTGCTAAGGAAGGCGTTTCGGTCGTGTTTTTTACGGATTAGTTTATTATAGATTCTGTTAAGTCAATTCTGTTTATGAAGTGACTTAAATCTAGACTACCTCCATTTCTTGCTCTTTCTATATTTTCAAAAATATCTAAAAATTTTTCTGGATCATTTTTATTTATTATTGATTCAATTAATAAAGTGTTTTTTCCGACTTGAGAATCATATTTATATATATTATTCATTCTACTAGAAGGTTTGATTAGGTTTGAATAAAATAGTACCAAATATGCTTCAAGCCATGTTAACGATCTTTCTGTATCTTCATCAAGTTTGTTTTTTATAATTGCATAAAACTTTTCTTGTAGTTCTGAAATTGATAATGTTTTAGATTTAATATTATAATAATAATCTTCACTAAGAACTTTTATATATACGAGAAAAAGAAAAACTTCCGGAATTAAATACATGTTTTCTCCAAATGCTCTCATCGCTAAACGACTATGGGCAAATATTTTTTCTTGTTGACGAAGTGTTACAGAATCATTTGCAAATAAAATAGTTGAAAATTGTAAAAAAGATCTTTTGTCATATGCTAATTCTGAATGTCTTTTTCTTGAATCATTTTCTAAAAAATCATCAAAGTTAAAATAAGAATAAAGATATTTATAAAAAACATCTTTCTCGGGCTCTGGAATTGAATATTCAATGTCAATGAAACGTTTTAAATATTCATTAGAATCTATTCTGTCACTTCCATAAACTCCGCGAACTGC
This sequence comes from Flavobacterium sp. N502536, assembly GCF_025947345.1. Lineage (NCBI taxonomy): Bacteria > Pseudomonadati > Bacteroidota > Flavobacteriia > Flavobacteriales > Flavobacteriaceae > Flavobacterium > Flavobacterium sp. N502536. The sequence goes on from NZ_CP110011.1 coordinate 3,730,942, forward strand.
ATTCCCTAATTGTTCTTTATCAATTGATAATATAAATACAATATCAGGAATTGAAAAGAAATGCTTTATTTGTTCTAAGATAGAAACCGAATAATTTGGTCTACATCTGTCTAGTTCGTCAATTATAAATATTAATGGTTTTCCATTAGTTGTATTAGCTATGTAATGTGATAATTCAGTTCTAAATTCTTGAATACTTTTCTTTTTATTAGAATATTCATTTACGTCATTTTCAAATAAATCAGCAACACCTTTAGATGCTTCTACAAAAGCATCTTTAATTCCTTTGGTATCAATGTATTTATCAACAACTGATTGTGCTACAATAGGGATAACATGTTTTGATAAAATAGAAACTTTTTTTAATATTTTTTGAAACGCAGGATCTGTAGGTTTATTTGTCAAAGCTTTTAATTCTCCCATTAAAGCTACTAACGGATTGTTTTCGAAGTCATTTTCCCAAGCGTTAAAATATACTGTTTGAAAACCATTATTTTTTAAGTCTTGTTCCCACATTCTTATAAACGTTGTTTTACCAGTTCCCCATTTATTGTTTATTGCAAGAACAAAACCTTCGGAATAGGCCTCAATAATTCCAGTTAAAACTTCTGAATATTTTTTTCTATCCAATTTACAATTTGCAAATGGGTTTTGAGGTTCAATAATTATCTCTTTGTGTTTAATATTCATTTCTACCTATGTTTGTTAAGGTTACTTTGTAAATTAATATTTCAAATATAAAATTTTAGAAATCAGAATCATTATGGAAAACCATAATATATAGAACTTTATCAAGTTTCAAACTTTGACAAAGTTCTAAACGTACAGCTTTGCGTTCTTAGCGTTTTTCAACTCATTCAAAATCAAAAAAACTTTGCGCTCTTTGCGGTTAAAAAAACTTTACAGAACCCTATAAACAGGATACTGCAAATGCGCCTTTTCGTAATAGGCAGAATGTTTGTAAATCCAATCGAGTTGTGCGTCAGGATTTTTAGCAAATTCGGTATCGGTTTGTTTTTTGCTTTCTAACTCGGCTTTTAAAGTTGGATTTTCTTTGAGCAGTTTTGCGGCTGTATCTTCAAAAATATATCCGGAGTAATGTTCTTTTTGCTGTAAAACGGTGTCAAAGAAATTCCAGTTAAAAAACGAATCAACACCTTCAGGTTCAAACGCTTCAATCAGGTATTTTACCCCTTTTTGGTTTGTTGGAACAAGATAATCTCCTTTGGCAAAAGCCATTTTTACAGTTTTAGAATTTACGGTAGTATTGTAATGTAGATAATGTCCTTCGTAAGCATTGGAGACAGTCTTAAAATTGGCAATTTTATAGCTTTCAACCTCAATAATAGTGTCGTTTTTAAGTTGTGTAAACGAAATAGCATTGTTCTTCAAAAGGTCAATAATATTCCAATAACCACGCGGAATGATATAAGCAAAAGGGATAACCACGTCTTTTATTGATTTGAATTCTTTGATATAAGGCACCTCTTTTTTATACGGTTTGCTTCGGTCGTAATACAATCTGTTTCCTGTTGTAGCTTCGCTTTTTTTATAACCGGCTTCATAACCTGAAAACAAAAACGTAGTGGCTTTTGTGCTGTCCAGTGCCCATTTTAAGGTATAGTTTTTTCTAGGTTGGTATTGTTCCAGATTTTTTACACGAAGTTCTTTGATCTTTAGGTAATTGGCATCGGTAAAATTCAAAGTCGATTTGGTGTACTCGTAAGTCATTTTTACACGTTCGGCATATTTTTTCAGCATATGTGTTTCCACTACAAATCCGATGGTATTGAAGAGCGAAGTATAACCCGTAGTATATCTCGGACTGTCTACAAACTGTCCAAAACCTTTATCGGGAGTGTCTTTAAAAGAATCTACATAAGGTGTTGTTTCGATTTTCTTTTGTTGTAGGTCTTTGACCAAAGCAGGCATCATTTCGGTATTCATATAGTCTCCCAGAACCGTTCCTAACTTATTGTGCTGTGTCATGATGTAAGTGAGTTTGTACTGGTAATCGGAGCCGTTGCTTACGTGATTATCAATAAAAACATCAGGGTTTATTTGCTGAAAAATTTCGACAAAACTCTTTGTATTTCGGGTATCCGATTTCATTAAATCGCGATTCAGGTCGTAATTGCGGGCATTTCCTCTAAAACCGTAAATTTCCGGCCCATCCTGATTGGCTCTTGTGGTTGAGTTTCGATTCAACGCACCACCGATATTGTAAACCGGAATACAAACCAGAACCGTATTTTTGGGTGCTTTCAGTTTTCCGGTTGCCAAATCTCTGTAGAATTGCATGGTAGCATCAATTCCGTCAGGTTCTCCGGCATGTATTCCATTATTGATAAAAAGTACCGCTTTGTTCTTTTGGATTTTCTCAAAGTCAAACTCTTTTTCGGGATTGTAAGTGATCGTGTGTAATGGTTCACCTGAATCTGTTAATCCCATTTCTTTCACCTGAAGGGTTGGGAAATCATGAGCCAGCATTTTATAATAAGCAATAGTTTCCTGATACGAAGCTGATTGATTTCCGTTTCCTTTTTCAAAATAGGTGTCGTATTTTTTATTGTTCTGAGCGAAAAGGGTAATGGAGAAAAGTGAAAGGATAAGGGTAAAAAGTTTCATGGTTTGGTTTTTTATAGCAAGAATCAAATATAATTAAATTTAGTTTCAAGTTTTGTTTGTTTCAAGTTTCAAGTTTTATTTGTTTCAAGTTGTGAGTTGTGGAACTTTAGTTCTGGTAGAACTTACTTTTTTCAACAGGAAACCTGAAACCTGAAACTTGAAAGCAATAATCTATCTATTTACAACAACTTAGCAAGTTCGATTATGCCGTCTTCGATTTGTTTTTCGGTTAGGGAGGCATAGCCAAGTCTGAATCCGGATATGGGTTGGTCAAAACTATATTTTTCAGGAGTCATTATCTTTATTCCTTTTAGCAGCAGCTGATTGGCAATTTCAAAAATATTGACAGCTGAATTGGGAACTATCCAAAAAGCGAGGCCGCCATCGGGTTTGATAAAGGTGGTTTTGTCTTTAAGGTATTTGTTGCAAATGGCTTCAAAATAATCGCGTTTTGTTTTATAGATAAGGGTCGTTCTTTTTAGATGTCTTTTTATTTCGCCTTCGTTTATGAGTTGTAAAACCGCCTCTTCCATAATGTTATCTCCTTGTACATCAATTATTTTTCGATGTTTACCCACTTTTAAAATAGTTACCCGGTTACTTACCAGATAGCCGATTCGTAATGCCGGTGCGACAATTTTGCTCAGGGTTCCAATGTACACCGTATTTTTAGCATTACTGTAACTTGAAATGGGCAGAATCGGGCGTTGTCCAAAATGAAATTCATTGTCGTAATCGTCTTCAATAATCGTAAAATCGTATTGGTTGGACAGTTCGATGAGTTTTAATCTTCGCTTCAGACTTAAGGTAACTGTTGTTGGAAATTGATGATGCGGTGTTACATAGATTGCTTTTATGCTATCGAATTGCTTCAAATAGGCTTCGACCTCATCGATCAATAAACCATCTTTGTCAACATTTACAGGAAGCAGTTTAGCACCGCTGTTTTTAAATGTCTCCCAGGCGGGCTGATACCCCGGATTTTCGACCATTACATAATCGTCTTTAGAAAGTAAATGGTTGGCGGTTAAATACATGGCCATCTGACTTCCGCGTGTAATACAAATTTCATCTGGAGTGATATTCATGCCTCTTTTAAAATTGAGCATCTGCACAATGGCTTTTCTAAATTCTAAATTTCCATACTCGGTGCTGTATCCCATGATTTGCCAGCGTGATTTTCGGTTAAAAATCTGTCTGTACGCTCTGGCGAGTTCATTCATCGGGGCAATTCGGCTGTCGGGGATTCCATCATCAAAAACAATTAAGGGCTGTATTTCTTCTACAGTAGAATTTGTTTTTTGCTTTTGACTGGTGCTTTCGGAAGTTATGGGCAGAATATCGGCTACGAAAGTCCCTTTTCTTTCGAGTGTAACCAGCCAACCTTCAGCAATTAAAACGTCTAAAGCTTCAATTACAGTGTTTCGGTTGACTTTTAGCAATCCTGCGAGCTGTCGGCTTCCGGGCAGCGCATTTCCGCTATTGAGCATTCCTGTTTTGATTGCTTCAATTATAGCATCGGCGATTTGCAGATAAATTGCTTTTGCCGCATTTGTGTTTAGCTGAATTTCTAATTGCCAAGGTCTTAACATCTGGACTATTTATTTATGTGTAAACTGTGTCAGTTGGGTAGTCCAAAGTTAGGATAATTTTGTGGAGCAATACTGCAAAAAATAATAATTATTAAACTTATGGAAACTAAAAAACAATTTTCATCAAAAGACTTTCACGAAACCTTTGCCAGACCCACTTTTGTGATGCCTGAAAAATTAATTCACAGAAATGTAGAACAGGCCGGAGTTCACAATCAATTTTCTACAGAGCGAAAACACCCCGTTTTCTTTGTGGATCTTCCGAGTAAAAATGTAAGCATGACGATTGGCGGTTTATTGCCGGATCAATTAACGAACAGACACCGCCATACTTATGAAACGGTTATTTACGTAATTGAAGGCCATGGGTATACCGAAATTGAAGATGCAAAAGTAGAGTGGAAAGCAGGTGACGCTGTTTATATTCCGAGCTGGGCGTGGCACAGACATCAGAATTTAAGCAGTGAAGCATCGGCAAAATACATCGCCTGCGAGAATGCACCTCAGCTTCAGAATTTAGGTGTGGCATTGAGAGAAGAAGAAGGAAGGGATCTTTAAATTAAAATAGAAATAAAATGAAAAACGACCTATTTAAAGGCATTATTGCTTATCCGATTACCCCATTCGATAAAGACGAAAAAGTGGATATCAGCTTGTATAAAAAATTACTGGAACGTTTAATTGTTTCCGGTTGTCATGCCGTTGCTCCGCTGGGAAGCACCGGGGTAATGCCTTATTTGTCAGACGAAGAGAAAGAAGCGATTACTGTTGCAACAATCGAGCAGGTTAAGGGCAGAGTTCCGGTTTTGGTAGGAGTATCAAATCTGACTACAGAGAAAACCATTTACCATGCTAAATTTGCTGAGAAAGCAGGTGCAGCTGCGGTAATGATTATCCCGATGAGTTATTGGAAACTTACAGATGACGAAATTGTACAGCATTTTGACGCGGTTGCCAAACAAATTTCAATTCCGGTAATGGCTTACAATAATCCTGCAACGGGAGGAGTAGATATGTCTCCTGCTTTGTTAAAAAGGCTTCTTGAGATTGCCAATGTGACGATGATTAAAGAAAGTACCGGAGACGTTCAGAGAATGCATTATTTAAAGCGGGAATTGGGTGATGATGTAGCCTTCTTTAATGGTTCAAATCCTCTGGCACTGGCTGCATTTTCTGCAGGTGCAACCGGTTGGTGTACGGCTGCACCAAATTTAATTCCGAAACTGAATCTGGAATTGTACGACGCAATTCAGAAAAATGATTTGCAGAGCGCTCAAAAAGCATTTTACAGGCAATTGAATCTTTTGAAGTTTATTGTGAACAAAGGTTTGCCGAGAGCCATTAAAGCAGGTTTGGAAATTCAGGGAATCGAAGGAGGTTTTTTAAGAAGTCCGTTGAAACCGTTGACAGAAGCTGAAATTGCAGAGTTTAGGTTGATTTTGAAGGAAGTAGAATAGCAATGTATTGAGGTTTTACCGCAAAGTACGCTAAGTTTTTTCTAAGCTTGGTTTTATAAAAGCGCAAGGAACGCAAAGCTTTGCGTTCCTTGCGCTTATCAACGTTTCTATTTTTTTTTTAATCTTAGCGTGCTTTGCAGTTAAATTTTTAGGGAGTCTGGATTTAAAACCTGAAACAAACAAAACCTGAAACAAAAAACTATTTTGATTACTTTTGCAAAATGAATAAAAAACACCATTCCAATAACATACTTTCAAATTTAGGAATTGAAAGCCTGAATGAAATGCAAGAGGTAGCACAAGATGCTATTTTGAACGATACTAATGTTTTATTACTTTCTCCAACAGGATCAGGAAAAACATTAGCCTTTTTACTGCCGGTTTTAGAATTGTTACAGCCTGAAATTCTTTCGGTTCAATGTTTAATTTTAGTGCCTTCGCGCGAATTAGGTTTGCAGATTGAGCAGGTTTGGAAAAAAATGGGAACTCCCTACAAAGTAAATATTTGTTACGGAGGTCACTCTATTGATACTGAAATCAAGAATTTAAGCAACCCGCCAGCAGTTCTTATCGGAACTCCGGGAAGAATTGCCGATCATATTGACAGGGATACTTTCCGCACGGATAAAATTCAGACCTTGATTCTGGACGAATTTGATAAGTCTTTGCAACTGGGTTTTCATGAGCAGATGTCTTATATCATTGGGAAATTGACAAAACTGAACAAACGCGTTTTAGTTTCAGCGACTTCTGATATTGAGATTCCAAGATATACGAGAGTGGTAAATCCAACGGTTTTGGATTTTATACCGGAAGAGGAAGAGAAAACCAATCTTTCGATGAAAATGGTGGTTTCGCCAGCCAAGGATAAACTGGATAGTTTATTCAATTTGATTTGTTCGCTGAAATCACAGTCGGCGATTATTTTTTGTAATCATCGTGATGCGGCAGAACGTATTAGTGATACTTTAAACGAAAAAGGAATTTACGCGACCTATTATCATGGCGGAATGGATCAGGAAGAGCGTGAACGCGCCTTGATTCAGTTTAGAAATGGCAGTATGAGTTACCTGATTACTACAGATCTGGCTGCCCGTGGATTGGATATTCCGGAAATGAAGCACGTAATTCATTACCATTTGCCTTTAAAAGAAGACGAATTTACGCATCGTAACGGTCGTACTGCACGTATGCAGGCTTCGGGAACGGCTTATATTATTGTTCACGAAAGTGAAAAAAAGCTGGACTATATTGATTACGGAATGGAGGTTTTAAAGGTCGAAAGCACGACAACTTTACCGAAACCACCGGAGTTTCAAACGATTTATATTAGCGGCGGAAAGAAAACAAAACTGAATAAAATTGATATCGTTGGTTTCTTTTCTCAAAAAGGAAAACTCGAAAAAGGAGATTTAGGTTTGATCGAAGTGAAGGATTTTATATCGTTTGCTGCCGTGAAGTACAACAAGGTAAAAGAGCTGCTTAAGAATATTAAAGATGAAAAGATGAAGGGCAAGAAATTCAAGATCGAAGTTGCCCGTAAAGTGGTGAAGAAAGAGGAGGAGCGTTAGTCTTTTTGTTTTCGGTTTTCTCTATTTGATGTTTTTCGCAGATAACTTTTTCGGAGACTGGAATTCTCACAAAGTTTTAAGGGGTGATTTGTAGTAAAATATCACGAATTGGAGGCTGTTTTTGAGTTCTTTTGTTCCCAAAACAGACTATTTTTTACGGTTGATTTCTGTGTTTGGTTGTTTTAATTTATTGAATATTAGTGTGTTGGTTTGGAGTTTTATTACGCTTTGATCACGTTGAAACAGGGGACTAAAAGGATTGATAAAAAATTAAAGCTTAAGTCTTTAATTTATCATATTTTCTGCGTTTCTTGTGCCCGTAAATAATAAACCCCAAATTAATTATGAAAAGAATTATTACGATTGCTATTTTGTTGTTTAGTGTTGTGTCTTTTGCACAAATTAAAGTTATTGAAACTGTACCGGTTGAAAAATTAGGAAAAGTAAATAACAACTACATTCAGAAAATTGGAGATGAGTACACTGTATATTATACAAGTATTCAAAACGATGACGAGTCGTCAAGCTTGAGAAAATTTACATTTAAAAATGTTAATAACGACTACGCAAGTCTTTACAACATTATCATGAATGGTTTCACAGCAAGCCCTTTGTATGATATTAAATTAGAATTACCGAATAACTATATTTGGTTGCACTACACAGGAAGTGTTGTTCCGGAAAAAGCTACGGTTCAGTTTATGGTTTCATCAAAAGAGGCTTCTGCTGCAACAAGCAGTGTTTCTGAGCCATTTGTAAAAGATCAGATCAATAAATTATTCCAAAAATAATTTGCTTAAAGTATAAAACCAGAAAAGGCTATTCAGATTTTGAATAGCCTTTTTTTTTGTTTCAGGTTTCAGGTTGTTTTTGTTTCAAGTTTCAGGTTTCAAGTTTTGCAAATAAAAGAAAAACCTTAGAACCTTAGCGCCTCAGAACCTTAGAACCTCAAAAGAAACCTATATTTTCTTCACGTATTGTGTGATAATCACGATTTGCTGACCGTCAACTTTTCCTTCGATGTACTCGGCGTTTTCGTGGTCTAAACGGATGTTGCGTACGGCAGTTCCTTGTTTGGCAACCATGCTTGATCCTTTTACTTTAAGATCTTTGATTAAAACTACAGAATCTCCGTGCTCTAAAATTACTCCGTTACTATCGCGGTGAATGATTTTGTTTTCGTCGTCTTCACCTTCTCCAGTTGCTTGTGCCCATGCTAAGGTATCTTCATCCAAATACATCATATCAAGCAATTCCTGTGGCCAGCCTGCTGCTCGCATTCGGCTTAACATTCTCCAGGCTACAACCTGTACGGCAACGTTTTCATTCCACATGCTGTCGTTAAGACATCTCCAGTGGTTTAAATCAACATTGTCCGGATTTTCTATTTGGTCGATACAGGTAGTACAGGCTAGAATGCTTTCGTCCAGACCGCCTTTTTGGGTTGGTAATACCTGATATACTTTAAGGTTTTCTTCGGCGCCACAAAGTTCGCATTTAGATCCGCTGCGTTTGTTTAATTCTCTTTCAATGCTCATTATTTTGTTTTTATTTGAAAAGGCGAAATTACTTATAATTTGATTTGTTGACAAATTTATAATGATTTGAAATCTTTAGTAATTTTTTAAAAACAGTTCGTTTCGTAATCTTTGATAAAATCTATTAGAATTTGTTCATCTTTAATTTTAGATCTCATCATTTTTAATCTTTTTATATGAGACTTTACAATCCTCAATTCTAGGTAACATAGCATTCTTGGTAATTAAAATGTATACTTTTTACTTCTTAACCCTAACTGCATCCGGAACCAACATTTCGTATTCTCCGCCATGACGCAGTACATCACGAACAATGCTTGAAGAAATAAACGAAGTACTGGCAGCTGTTAATAGAAATACGGTTTCGATTTTAGACAATTTCCTGTTGGTGTGGGCAATGGCTTTTTCGAATTCAAAATCGGCAGGATTGCGCAGACCTCTTAGGATGAAATTGGCTTTTTGTTTTTTTGCCAAATCGATGGTTAGTCCTTCATAGGTAATAACCGAAACGTTGGGCTCGTCTTTGAAGGTTTCTTCGATGAAACGTTTTCTTTCTTTGAGTGAAAACATATACTTTTTTTCGGCATTAACACCAATAGCGATTACAATTTCATCAAATAAAGGAATTCCTCTTTTGATAATGTCTTCATGTCCAAGTGTTATGGGATCAAATGACCCTGGGAATATAGCTTTTCGCATCTTTTTTGAGGTTCTGAGGTTCTAAGGAGCTAAGTTTCTGAGTTTTTTTGCTACTTAAAAAAGTTAGTTTTTGTTCTCTTTTACCGAAATGGCAATATTGTGTTGAGTATAAAAAAGGTTCTGAGGTTCTGAGGGGCTAAGGTTTTTGAGGACTTCGACTTCGCTCCGTCTGACCATGGTTGAAATAAAAAAAGGTTCTGAGATCTTAGTACCTTAGAATCTCAGAACCTTAGTCCCTTTTTTAAGCAAGTGCCAACTCAATAGCATTGGTAAATAAATCTTCCAGAGATATTCCCGCTGCGTGTGCTTGCTGCGGAATCAGACTTTCGGTTGTTAAACCGGGAATGGTGTTCATCTCCAGCATGTAGGGTTCGTTGTCTACGATAATGAATTCGCTTCTCGAGAAACCTTTCATTTTTAAGACTTCGTAAGCGCGTTTTGCTACTTCGCTTACTTTTTGTGTGAGTTCGTCTGAAATTCTGGCAGGTGTAATTTCCTGTGATTTTCCTTCGTATTTGGCTTCGTAATCGAAGAAATCATTGTCGGATACAATTTCGGTAATTGGTAAAACCTTAATTTCACCCTGATAGTTAATTACCCCTACAGAAACTTCGGTTCCGTCAAGGAAGCTTTCGATGATAATTTCGTTGTCTTCTTTGTACGCTACTTCAATGGCAATTGGAAGTTCGGCTTCTGTTTTTACTTTTGAGATTCCGAAGCTTGAACCGGCTTTGTTTGGTTTTACGAAACACGGTAAACCTACTTTTTTAACGATTTCGGCGGTATGGATTACATCCCCTTTATTAAGGTAATAAGAGATTGCTGTTTTGATTCCGTAAGGCTTTAAAACCGATAACAAATCACGTTTGTTAAAGGTTAATGCCGCCTGATAGTAATCGCAAGAGGATTGCGGAATGCCTAACAACTCAAAATAAGCCTGCATTAATCCGTCTTCACCCGGAGTTCCGTGAATGGCATTGAAAACACAGTCAAAAGTAATTTTTTGATCGTTTACGGTTACCGAAAAATCATTTTTATCGATCGTAAATTCGGCGTTGTTTTCGTCTACATAAACCCATTTTTCTTTGAAAATATGAATACGGAATCCGTTGTATTTTGTTTTGTCAAGATATTGGTGTACCACGTTTCCGCTAATGAGCGAAATTTTATATTCGCTTGAATATCCGCCCATGATAATGGCTATGTTTTTCATTTTATGATGTTTATATGTTTAACCGTTTGTTTGTTTAATCGTTTATTTGTTTCAGGTTTCAAGTTTCAAGTTTCAGGTTTTGGGTTTTCTTTGTCAATTTGGTTGGAGCTTCTTTATTGCTTAGTGTGACAATAGTTCCGAAAATGTTTTGTGAAACCTAAAACCCTAGCCCTGATGGGAGCGGCATCCTTTTGTGTCCGCGAGAGCGGGCGCAAAAGATACAGCGGACAGCAGGAATTGGCTGCTGAAAATTAAAATTCCAAGGACCTTTGTTTTTAATACGAATGGCAATCGCGTGACTTTCTTGTCTAAAACAAAATTATCATTTTTTTTGAAACGAAATAGCTTTATCTTTGCGACTAATAAAAATAAATTTATGAGTTTACGTAAGTATTTAACGAGCCGGGTATTTTTTGTGCAAGTATTAAGTGCGGCTGCTATAATTGCCGTTTTAGGTTATTTGTTTATGCATTGGTTGACTTTTACAACTGATCATGGTAATGAAGTTACTGTTCCAAATTTAGCTAAACTGACGGAAGAGCAGGTAGAGTCAAAACTGGACGAACTGGACCTGGATTATGTGCTTTTGGATAGCGTTGATTACCGAAGTGAATTCCCAAAATACAGTGTTGTTGAGCAGGATCCGCTGCCGGGAACGAAAGTAAAAGTGGGAAGAAAAATATATATTAAAATTAATGCATCGGGATTCTCTTCTGTTAGAATTCCTGATTTAATTGAGAAAACGTATCGTGAAGCAGTTCCTACCCTGAAAGCGTTAGGACTTGAGCCAGGCACGATTACTTATATTCCAAACCTTGGAAAAGACATGGTTTTGGAGATGCGTTATAAAGGAAGAAACTTAAAAGTAGGAGATCGTGTGTTGAAAGCTTCTAAAATCGACTTGGTTTTAGGAGACGGAAAAGCAACTTATGAAGATGAAGGGCAGGCTGTAGACAGTGTAGCTGCGCCAACTACTGAAACCCCAAAAGATGAGCAATAATATTGAAAATTTAGATCTGGAAGACGAATTATTCGAACATTTTAGATTTGATGTCCCTAAAGGTCAGGCGCTTTTGCGTATTGACAAATATTTAATGAATTTGATTCAGAATGCGACGCGAAATAAAATTCAGAACGCCGCTACTGAAGGAAACATTTTTGTAAATGATATTCCGGTAAAATCAAATTATAAAGTTAAACCGTTTGATGTTGTAACGGTGATGTTATCGCATCCTCCGTTTGAAAACCATATTCTTCCGGAAGATCTTCCGCTGAATATTGTGTATGAAGACGATGCTTTGTTGTTGATTAACAAAGAGCCGGGAATGGTGGTGCATCCGGGGCACGGAAATTATAGCGGGACTCTGGTAAATGCATTGGCACATCATTTTGATAATTTACCGATGAACAGCAGCGAGCGACCAGGTTTGGTACACCGAATTGATAAGGATACGTCCGGACTTTTAGTGGTAGCCAAAACGGAAGCAGCAATGACCCATTTGGCCAAACAGTTTGAAGCCAAAACCTCAGAACGCGAGTATATTGCCCTTGTTTGGGGGAATGTTGCCGAAGAAGCGGGAACGATTGAAGGAAACCTTGCCAGACACCTGAAAGACCGTATGCAAATGGCCGTTTTTGCCGATCCTGAAATTGGAAAACCTGCTATTACGCATTATAAAGTGTTGGAACGTTTTGGTTATGTGACTTTGATTTCCTGTAAATTGGAAACCGGAAGAACACACCAGATTCGTGCGCATATGAAACATATCGGACATCCGTTGTTTAATGATGAACGTTACGGAGGTCATTTGATTTTGAAAGGAACTACGTTTACAAAATACAAGCAGTTTATCGAAAATTGTTTTAAAGCATTACCACGTCAGGCGCTACATGCTAAAACGCTTGGTTTTGTGCATCCTGTAACGGGTGAAATGATGCGTTTTGATACCGAACTGCCTCAGGATTTTCAGGATTGTATCGACAAGTGGCGCAATTATGTGAAGTCGCATAATGTGGAAGAAGAGGAAAGTTAATTAGAAAATTAGATAATTTGTTATATAAAAAAAAAGCTCCTGATGGAGCTTTTTTTATGGAATTGTTTTAATGGTTAGCTGGGTTATTTTGGCTTGTCCGTTGGTTATAAACCCTAGTTGTCCTTGTTGATTTAGATTGTTTTTTTCGATGGAACATTCTAAGAAAGTTTGATTGTTGACAGCAAAGTACAACTGATTGTTGGCAACTCTGATTTTCACCGCATACCATTTGTTGTTTCCCAATGGCATTGGTTTTTTAAATAGGGTTGGCCCGCCACGTTTCGAGTATTCATCACTGTTTTTATTGTAAGCACCTCTTCCAATCACGATATTCTGATCGATCGTGTATAAGTAAGTTCGAATGTACTTTTCCTGATCGATATGAAGCATGATTTCAAACAAAGATTCTTTGACGATGTTTATTTTAAAGTCGATTTCGTAATTTTTTGGAAGCTTCTTTTTTGACTCGATTACGCCCCAATGCATTGGCCCTCCGGTTCCGGTTAAGGTATCGTTTTGGAGCCTCCATTCGTTGGGATTAAAATACCAATCGGATTTTAGGGCAGTTGTTTTTGCAATCTGGTATTCTCTTTTTACAGTTGAAAGGGTTCCTGAACAGGAAATGAATCCGAATGCGGATAGTAGGAATGTGATATATTTAATTTTCATTTTTGTCTTTTAGTTGAGCTCTGAGTGGTATTTGATTTTACCAATGGATCCTGTTGAAGTTGGCAGAAGTTCGAATACCGAGGTAGGAGCGAGGCCATTTTCGATGCGGTGTGATACGTACAGGATACTAACATTGGTTTCTTGTTTGATGGTATTGATCAATTGAATGACCAAATCGACATTTTCATCGTCAAGACCTTCTACAGGTTCGTCCAGAATCAATAATGGGGGATGTTTTAAAACGGCACGAACAATTAGCGCGACTCTTTGCTGGCCAATTGAAAGATCTATAAAACGTTTTTTTCGTAAATGACTCATTTCAATCACTTCGAGCCATTGTGTTACGGTTTGTTTTTGTAAAGTAGTAGGTTCGATATACAGTCCGATAGAATCAAAAAAACCGGAAAGTATCATTTCTTCCAGGCTGTGTCCTTTTTGAAACAGATCGGTCATAGAGGTGGTGAAAATTCCAATTTGTTTTTTGATGTCCCAGACACTTTCTCCGCTTCCTTTTTTTCTTCCGAACAGATACAAATCCTGACCAAATCCTTTTGGATTATCACCGGTGATTAAAGACAGGAGGGTGCTTTTTCCTGAACCATTCGGACCAACGAGTTGCCAGAATTCGCCTTGTTTGATGGTCCATGAAATGTTATCGACAATTTTACGCTCCTCATAACTTACAGAAACTTTGTCCATTTTGATTAATACACTTTCGTGAAAGGAATGAGGTTCAATTGCTTTTGGAATTGCTGCCGTGTTTAACGTTTTAAAATGGTTTTCGTTTTTTGAAATCGGATGTAATTCAAAGGAATTGTCTTTAATCAGGGCCTTATTCGGAACAAAATCGAGTACATCAACGACGCGATTGACCAATTGAATGATAGCAATAGTATCGGTTAACTTTTCGAGAGATTTTGCCAAGGCTGCCCGGGAAGCCTGATCTAGATGATCGAAAGGATTATCGAAAATAATAAAATCAGGACTTTGATTGATGCAGTATTTCAGGAATTCTTTTTTGCGTTCGCCGGATGAAAAAGTTCTCAGTTGTCGGTGTGATTCGGGTGCGGCTTCGACAGTATCGTACTGGTATTCTTTTTCTATGAATTTCTCGATGGCAATGTCCGAGAACAAAATGCCTTTCTGCTGGTTAAAAACAGTGAGGTCTCCTTTGGCTTCTCCCAAAAGCAAAGTGTCTATAAAAGCCTTTTTATTGACTTGATTTGACAAAAGTATATCCCAATGCTGCATTTTAAAATATATTTAGTGATGATTTTTTCTGCTACAGATTCAAAAAGACTAATCGTTGTAGTCTGTGAGATCTGTGGCAAAAAAAGTTTATTCGGCTTGTTTCGTAGCCATTTCACGATCGTTGCGTGACCATTCGCTCCACGAGCCTACATATAGTTTTGGAATGGGTATCCCGGCATAATCCATGGCCAACAAAGTATGGCAGGCAGTAACTCCTGAACCACAATGTACAATTATATCCTCGGCCTTTTTGTCGCCAATGATGCGGGAATATTTTTCTTTTAACAATTGAGGCGACTGGTAAAAACCGTTGTCGTCTAAATTTTCGCTAAACGGTACATTAATGGCGCCCGGAATATGTCCTGCAATCAAATCCAGTGGCTCTGTTAAACCATCGAATCGGTTTTTGTCTCTTACGTCGATTACCGTATTTTGGGTGTTATTTCGTGCCTTTTCGACCTCGTCGATAGCAGCGGTGTGAAGTTTCCATTGAGAAACCGGATACTGATCAGCGGCTTCAAAAATCTCCGTTTCGGAGCTTATCGGGTAACCACTTTCTATCGCTGCGGACAGTCCTCCGTTTAAAACCTGAACTTTTTCGTGTCCTACTGCCCGAAGCATCCACCAAAAACGGGCGGCTGCATTTGATCCGTTTTTATCATCATAAATTATGATATGGTTTTCAGGAGAAATTCCGGTTTTAGAAAGCACCACGGAGAATTTTTCTAAGGATGGTAAAGGATGTCTTCCACCATTAGCCGGATCGGTTTCTACTGTTGCGAGATCTTTGTTCAAATCAATGTAACGGGCTCCTTTCAGGTGTTCGTTCTGGTAGTTTTGTGCGGCATTTGCTCCCGCTCTGGCATCAATGAGAATGATTTCAGCTGAATTAGAGAGTTGCACTAATTCTTTAGGGTTTATTATCGGAGAAAGTTTAGCTGCCATTTTGAGATAGTTTATTTTTTATGAATTCGCATATAAAAGCAGGGCATTTAATCGGCGAAAGCCTGAGAATAAAATAATATAAAAGTATGGTTTGTTTTGTCGTATCTAAAACAATCCCAATTGCTGTATACAGAGCTTGTTGCAATACAAAGCGTATGTGCTAAGTTTGTTTTTGAAACATTTTTTGCAAAAGTGCCGTGATCTAACACGAAATCTTCGTCTTTTGAGATATCCGTAATTTTAAGATTGGAAGATTCTAAGTAAGTGCTGGTGCTTTTTTCAAGATAATCTTTGTTGTAAATTAAATAGTCATAGGCAAATTGATAATCGGATGTACCAAACGAATAGTTGCCGGAATCTTCATCTTTTACGCCATTGACCACTTTTATGTCCTCGTATAATTTAGCATATTTAGAAGTTATTCCGTTATAAAGTACAATCGAAATTCGAACCTTCTTTTTGTCATAAACGATAAAAGCAAAGTCATTGCTGCTTTCTTCAAACAAACTTCCTTTTGCTATAGAAAGTAATTCGTAATCAGGATTGGTGCGGAAGAAAGATTGTTGTTCTTGGGGTAGTTTTTGAAGCAGTTTGGTATGAATGTCTAGAAACACTTTCTTTTCTGAAAGTTCCTTTAAGCTTTCTTTATGCTCACGTAGCCGATCGGCAATTTTAGGATCGTCGTAGGCAGATATTTCGTAATCAACAGCGATTTTTTCACTCTTTTTTTCGGAAGCTTTTGCTGCTGGTGTTTCTTTTTGGGTAGAGGTTGTTTTAGTATCCTGTTGTTTGGAGTTGCAGGCGTATAAAACGGTTAAAAGGACTGGAATAAGTATTTTTTTCACAGGGAACAGGGGTTAAAAGAGGGTAAATAATGGTTATTTACCCTTATGGATGGTTTGATAAAAAGTTAGCCCGGGATTTTTTCGATCAGGATTTCGTTTTCGTCTTTGTCAAAATAAGTACAGGTCATTTCGATTATATCAACTCTCCATTTGGCTATTCCGCAATGGGCAGCGTGATTGCAAAAAGTAAGATAATCGGTTTGACCGTCCTGGTGCATTACCAAAAATTCAATAAAACGTTCTTTGTTAGGCGATGGCGCTACTTGTATTTCGTCATATTTTTCATCAGAGGTTACATGGTAATTGTTTACACCAAAGTACTCGACATGTCCGTCATGTACAAAAGTATCGTAACCTTTTACCCCCAGAATGATTAAATCCTGAATGTAATTTGGGAAGTCAGCACCGCTTTGTACTTTGGCATGTGCTTCTTTGATTTGCTCTATTGTAAACATATATTTTAGTTTTAAATGATGTGAAATTAAAAAGAATAATTATACTAATTTTTTTAGGTGTTTCCCTGAGTTATGTATTACCTAATCTTTGTTTTCTTTTTCGAAAACGCATAAAAAAAGTGCTTAACAACTGATTTGGTTCTTTTGGGTTAGTAATTCAAAAATACAATTATGATTTTAAAATTGAATTGAAAATGCAATAAATAATAGAATAACAGGGGACAGAATTTTCATATATTTTTGAAATATTGTATTTTAACGAGTATTTTATCACTTCATGGGTTTTCTTTTTTAACGCATCGTTTTGTCAGTAATTTAGTAAAAGAATATTGCTCCTAAATTTGACATCATGAAAAGAATACTACTTTTGTTTCTGATTACTTCTCCTGTATTTGCACAGGAAATGAACACATTTGATTTTGCGGTCATCAATTCGACTGTTATTTCACCAAATATTGATCTGGACAAGGGGCGAAGTGTGGTTTCGGCCAACAAAGATCAGTATTCTGCTTATTTTCAGTACGCGCTTACCCTGTGTGAAGATGATATTATTTTTGGAGCAGGTATTAATAAAACGGAATCAGACCGGACCTATACTGGGTATATTGGTAAGATGTGTGATAAGTTTCGGGCAACCATCTCTGTAGGTTATGCAGAATCCCGAAGCGGATATGACGGAACTTATACAGGCTTTAGTGTATCCTGGCATTTTAGTGAGAATACTTTCATTGGAGGAAGTTTAGCAAACTTGCATTCCTCCAGTATCCATAATGGCACCGATGAAGGGTTTAATTATTACAACAAACTGGCTCCGAAAATTTTTGGGAGCTATGAGATTGTTCCCAAGCTTATTGTTTTTGGACAGTTGAACAGCAGGGTTAATGATATCGCCTTAAAGTATCAGACTGGTCGTTTCTCGGCAGGAGGATTTTATTCCGGTCATGGAGAAGAGGGGATTTTCGGAACGGTTAACGTAGGACGTTTTGCGATTTCCTGCAGTACGACTTTTGATAAAGTAAATTTTGGGCTGAAGTTTCAATAAAGGAGTTGCGAATTGCAGCCTAAAATGATTAAGCGCGTAAATTACCTTTTCAGCGTTACTACCTGCTGTGGATAAGGAATGTCAATGTCGGCTTCGTCAAAACGTTTTTTGATGCTTTGGAGTAAATCGCAATACAAGACAAAACCGTCTGTAGAGTTTTTTGCCCAGGCCCATGCTTTCAGAGTTACGCTCGAATCTGCCAGTGCTACTACACGGGCAACAACCAAAGGTGTTTTTTGCTTTTTGTTTTCGGCGGTTCGGGTATCGATAAAAAGCGGATGTTTGGCAATTTCGTCCTGCATGATTTCTAAGGCCTTTTCAATATCAGACTGATATCCAATGCCAACTTCAATAATTTTGCAGCATTTGGTGTCGTGCATGTTGGTGTTGACAATAATCTGATTGCTGATCACTGAATTTGGAATGATGATGCGGTTGTTTTCGGCATCTTTTAGAACGACCTGTCTTAAATTAATATCTTCGACTGTGCCCACAAAATTGTTGATGGTGATTTTATCGTTGATGCGGAAAGGTTTGAAAATAACCAGGAAGATTCCGCTCACGATATTGCTTAAGGCCTGTTGAGAAGCCAAACCGGCAACAATAGAGATTACTCCGGCTCCGGCCAGAACTGAATGACCAATTATTTTAAATTCGGGAATTTGTATTAAGGCAAAGGCAAATCCTAAAATATAAATTATAGTAATGATTAAGTGTTTTAAAAACTTAAATCCTGTAGCATCATAATCTTTATCAGCCTGTTTTCGATATAATACATAACGAAGTACTTTGTCGGTAATGGCACTAAGGATTATAGTGGTAATCGCTATAATGGCAATAAAAATGCCTATTCTGAAGTCTTTTAAATAATCAATCATAGCTCTTAAGTTTGAAAAAAAATCCAAAAAACGATTTTTGTTAAAATGTGCTTTTTGGATTTTTGTAATTTATAACCAATAGGATTTCGTTTTAAAGTCCAACAAAGTCATCACTTTTTGGGAAGATGCTCAAGGCTTCAATAGCGATTTCGGGAGTTGGAGAAGCTAATTTGCGGAGTTTAGTATCCATCCACGCGCCATCCACTGTGATAACGGCACAAAGGGTATCGTCTTCTCTTCTAAATTCATGAATGATCGACCAGCGTGAGGCATCAGCTTTCATTTTTGAGGTTTTGGTATGAATGAAGATCTTATCAGAAAGTTTTAACTCTTTTCTGAAAATACATTCTTCTCTAAACAAAACAGGTCCAAAACCCTGTGTTTGCATTACTCTTAAAGTTAAACCCAGTTCTTCAAGGATTTCAATACGATGCTGTGCGCCAAAATCGTAATAAGCACTGTGACGAACGTGAAAATTAGGGTCAAGATCTGACCAGCGAAAAGAGATTTCTTTAATAAATGAAGCCATTTTTGTAATTGTATTTTAATTGAATGAGATTGACGGCAGAACGTTATTTTCTTTGGAAAATCAATCTTTTTTAGAAAATCGAAATTACGAATAAAAAATCAAACGATTTGTGGTAAAGAAGAACTATTGCTATTAAAAACCGAACTGTTTTAATTTAATTTCGATTCTTCAATCGCAGAGATTATAATGTCCTCTTCTTTTAAAGATTTAAGAAAATCTGTGGCATCAAATACTTCTCCAATGGTGGTGACTCCTGTTTTTTTAGCTTTTCCGGACAGTATTCTGTTCACTGTTTCTACAACAAGCGGCGCGGTAACGGCATAAATGTCCTGACCCTGAGCGATAATTGTTCTTTTGATGTTTTCTTTTGTTGCGGTAACTTCCAAACAAAAATGCTGTGATGATCGGTTTTTGTGATCGGTAGGTTTGGGTTCGGGTGTGGCAGCATTTCGAAGGTCGTCGAGTGAATTTTGACTGAGGTAAGTATTGATGTTGCCAACTTTTAAATGACGCGAGATCGTTATGATTTCTGAAAGGGGTAATGCAACCACCTCTTTAACTCCAATTGGATTCTTAAAGTCCCATTCTAAAGGTGTACTGGGTTGAAGGTCTTGCAGAAGACCATCTTTTAAGGTTAGTCGGGTATAATGATTTCGGTCTCCTGTTAGTCTTGTTCCTTTTGTAGGATGCCAGGAATCCAAGCCGATGTAGAGGTTTATTTCGTCAATCTGATCCCAGTCCTGAGTGATTGCAGTGCTTAATAAATCGCCTAATCCGCCATAAAAGGCAGCCGCAGGAATGACCAGAATTTCGGCCAGTTTTGCCGGGTTAGAAAATTGTTCGAATATATCCAATACCGATTTTTGTTCGGCAGTCAGGTCAATATAGTGAATGCCTAATCGCAAAGCCGATTGAATGATAGGATCGGCAGTGTCTAAAAACGGACCAGCACAGTTGATGACTATTTTTGCTTTGGAAAATGCCGCATCTAAGGATGCCGGATCCTGAATATCTGCCGCTTTTAGGATGGCTTTCGGGTAGTCCTGATTTAAAAGAGTCAGTTTTTCGTGGTCTCTTCCGGAAAGGATTAATGGGTAGCCCTGTTTGTAAAGTTCTGCTACAATAAATTTCCCGGTGTGCCCGTAAGCGCCATAGATGGCAATGGTATTTTCCATAAGTTAAAATTTTAATTATATTCGTTTAAGGAGTTGATAATTAGTTTAAACGAATATAATTAAAATTTCTGATGCAGTTTATTTTTCTTCCTGAACGCCTAATTTTTTGACAATCCACGGAAGTGTAAGTCCTTGTCCGACTATGGTTAAAAGTACCACCGCAACAGAAATGAATACTATGGCATTTCGCTCTGGAAAAGGAGTGCCGTCTTCCAGAAATTTAGGTAATCCCAGGGCTATGGCCAGCGAAACAATACCGCGCATTCCGGACCAGCTGATTATAAAACTGTTTTTAGAATCCAATAAGGAATGTTCGCTGATTTTTCGTCTTTTTCGGTCATTTTTTTGAAAGGCTTTCTGCAGGTTTATTTTTTGAAAAAAGACCCTCACCATTCGGGTTAATAAGGCCACGATAGTGATGATAACAGCATAACCAATATAAGGTAAAATCATGTTGTCGTCGATATCTTTCAGGATGTATCGGAAATTAAGTCCGATCAGGATAAAAATCAATCCGTTTAGGATAAATATAATGACATCCCACAAGTTTTTCGAATTGTTTCGGAGGCTTTCCGGAAATATTTTCTTGCTGAAACGAGCGATAGCCAGGCCCAGAAATACGACCGCAATTACTCCCGAGACATGCAAATGTTCCGCCACTAAATAAGTAACAAAGGGCATCAGGAGCATAAAACTTAAGGTGACATTTGTGTTTTTACGGACTTTGGTGAGAATGAAAGCTAAAATTTTGCCCATTATAAAACCTACTAGAAAACCGCCTCCTAATAAGAGTACAAATTGAAGTGTTGCTTTCCAGATGATAAATGCAGAACCCATGGCAGTCGCCACTGCAAATCGATAAGCAACCAGCGCAGAAGCATCATTGATTAGGCTTTCTCCTTCGAGTATGGTGATTGTTTTTTCGGGTATTCCCAGTCCTTTTGTGATGTTTACTGCAGCAACTGCATCGGTAGCCGAAAGTATTGCTCCCAGTACAAAAGACAGTGGCCAGGTCATGCCGGGAATCATATAATGTGAGACTACGGCGATCCAAAAGGTCGTGAGAAAAACCAATGGTATGGCCAGCGTACTTATGGTGCTAAGATTTGTTCTCAAATGTTTTGGTGAGATGTTAAACGAAGCATCATACAATAAAGGCGGTAAAAAAATCAGAAAGATAATTTCAGGATTAATTTCGATTTCACTCATTGACGGAATAAAGCCAATAGCAACTCCAACAATAACCAACAATATGGGATAGGGGAGTTTTGCTTTATCGGCAAATGCGGAAAGTCCTATGACAATGGCAAGAATAAAAATGATGATGGTATAGTTTTCCATTCGTGTAATTTAGAAAAAGACTACTGTAATTTATTTTTCTTTTGTTGGCGCTTCTTGTGCCATTTCTCTTAAGGTAATCCAGCCTGTAGGACTGGTTTTGTCCTGAATATAAACGACCATTGAACGGCCTCTGCTTATTACTGAAGCTCCTCCGTTTTTGGGAGTTGTTTTAAAACCAAAAACAACAGTTTCTATAGCAGTTTCACCATTAAAAATAGTACTTTCAACAGTGTTTTCTATAAATTCTACTTTCGAGTTTTGAAACCAGTCCTGTAATCCCTTTTTTAAGTTTTCTCTTCCAATCACAACATTATTTCCGCCAAAATATTTTTCAATATTCGGACTATGTAATTTTACAATCAGTTCTGCATCTCCTTTTTCAAATGCATTTCGTATTGTTAAAGTAGCCTTATCTAATGATTTTTTAAGTTGAGTTGTATCGTTTGTATTTTGTGAAAACAGATAAGGAGCGGTAATTAAAAAACAGATAAATGGAAGTATTGTTCTCATAATCATAATGAATTAATGTATTTCAAATATATTATAATTTAAGTAAAGAAGTAAATATTATGACGAATTGATATTGATAATGACATGTAAAGCATTGATATGCCACGTATGTCAGGTTTTAAAAATGTCATGTTGTCAGATAGTTTTAAATGTGTCGACAGTAAAACTGACAATTTTATTTGGTTTTTTATATTGGCACAAAGATTGACTTATGCCACCTGAGTTATTAAATTAGTATATCAAAAATTAAATATATAAAAAATGGGTAAAATAATCGGAATTGACTTAGGTACGACGAACTCTTGTGTTTCTGTAATGGAAGGTAACGAAGCAGTTGTTATCCCTAATGCAGAAGGAAAAAGAACTACTCCTTCTATTATCGCTTTTGTTGAAGGTGGAGAAATTAAAGTAGGTGATCCTGCAAAAAGACAAGCAGTAACGAATCCTACAAAAACGATTGCTTCTATTAAACGTTTTATGGGACACACTTTTGCTGAGACTACAAGCGAAGCAAAAAGAGTTTCTTACAAAGTAGTAAAAGGTGACAACAATACTCCACGTGTGGATATTGATGGTCGTTTATATACTGCTCAGGAATTGTCAGCAATGACTCTTCAAAAAATGAAAAAAACTGCTGAAGACTATTTAGGTCAAACAGTAACTGAAGCAGTTATTACTGTTCCTGCTTACTTTAACGATGCTCAACGTCAGGCTACTAAAGAAGCTGGTGAAATTGCTGGTCTTAAAGTTATGCGTATCATCAATGAGCCAACTGCTGCGGCACTTGCTTACGGATTGGATAAAAAAGGAACAGATCAAAAAATTGCTGTTTACGATTTAGGTGGAGGTACTTTTGATATCTCTGTTCTTGAATTAGGAGACGGTGTATTTGAAGTATTGTCTACAAATGGTGATACTCACTTAGGTGGTGATGATTTTGACCACGAAATTATTGACTGGTTGGCTAATGAATTTTTAGCTGAAGAAGGTATTGATTTACGTTTAGATCCAATGTCATTGCAACGTTTGAAAGAAGCTGCAGAGAAAGCAAAAATTGAATTGTCTTCTTCTTCAGAAACTGAAATCAACTTGCCATACGTTACAGCTACGGCTTCAGGACCAAAACACTTAGTTAAAAAATTATCTAGAGCTAAATTTGAGCAATTAACTGATTCATTAGTTAAACGTTCTATGGAGCCAGTTGCTAAAGCGTTAAAAGATGCAGGTTTATCTACATCTGATATCGACGAAGTAATCCTTGTTGGAGGTTCTACTCGTATGCCAAGAATCGCTGACGAAGTAGAGAAATTCTTTGGTAAAAAAGCATCTAAAGGAGTTAATCCTGATGAGGTTGTTGCTATTGGAGCTGCTATTCAAGGTGGAGTTTTATCTGGAGATGTAAAAGATGTATTGTTACTTGACGTTACACCTTTATCTTTAGGTATCGAAACTATGGGTGGTGTATTGACTAAATTAATCGAGTCTAACACAACTATTCCAACTAAAAAATCTCAAGTATTCTCTACTGCTGCTGATTCTCAACCATCTGTTGAAATCCACGTATTACAAGGAGAAAGAGCTATGGCAGCTGATAACAAAACTATCGGTCGTTTCCACTTAGATGGTATTCCACCAGCACCAAGAGGAGTTCCTCAAATCGAGGTTACTTTTGATATTGATGCAAATGGTATCATCAAAGTTTCTGCAACTGATAAAGGAACTGGAAAATCTCACGATATCCGTATCGAAGCTTCTTCTGGATTAACAGCTGAAGAAATCGAAAAAATGAAAAAAGATGCTGAAGCTAACGCTGACGCTGACAAAATAGCTAAAGAAAGAGCTGAGAAATTAAACGAAGCTGACAGCATGATTTTCCAAACAGAAAGTCAATTGAAAGAGTTAGGAAGCAAATTAGCTGACGACCACAAAGTTGCTGTAGAGTACGCTTTAACTGAATTGAGAATGGCTCACCAATCTCAAGACATTCCAGCTATTCAAACCGCTCTTGACAACATCAATGCAGCTTGGAAAACAGCTACAGAAGCTATGTATGCTCAAGGTGAACAAGGTCAACAAGCAGCTCCACAACAAGAGCAATCGCAAGGAGACAATGTTGAAGACGTTGAATTCGAAGAAGTAAAATAATTCTTCTTTAAACGATAATGAAACCGGATCAGAAATGATCCGGTTTTTTTTATTTTATTTAAACCCGACAGGTTTTTAAAACCTGTCGGGTTTGTTGAATTATTTATGCCGAATGTGGTTTTACGTAAGTTTATTAAGGTTTTTAGTCTTTAATTTGAAAAAAAATAATTAAAAATGAACCTTAAAATCATGAAGAAAATTCTAGGCATTGGACTATTGTCGTTATCTGTTTTGTTAACCGCTTGCAGTAGTGATGAAAACGATAAAAATGATAATAATAACGCTGTTTCGGCTACTATTAATGGTGCGGAATGGAATGCAACCAAGATTAACAGCGTAACGTTAATCAAGGTAAAAAGCGAAAACCAGCAACGTTTCGATATTAATATTCAGGACAATGCCCAAATGTTGTCTTTAGCTTGTGTAAGCGAGCTTACAACTGCTGATGCAATGCCATTGAAAGCCTATAACTTTATTGAAGATATAGAGGATATGGACGCCCTATTTATTAATACTTATTTAGTTGATGGAAATACGTATACAGAGCATTTTGTTGAAACCGGAAAACTAACGATAACCTCTATGGATGCTGCCAAAAAAACAGTATCAGGAACTTTTAGCTTTACTTCTAAAAAAGTGGGTACACTACAGACTAAAGTAAAAACACCTGAAGTTGTTGAAGTAAAAAATGGAATTTTTACAAACTTATCCTATACTGTAGTAACACAACCATAAATAAAAGTAATTTATAAGGAAGAAACCGGGTCAGAAATGATTCGGTTTTTTTTATGGTTGAAATTATGACGGAGAAGCGTTGTAGTAGGCCCATTTTAATGGATTCTCCTCAAAATGACATTTGTCATTTCCCATTCAGATTCTTTTTCGTAATATTACTTTGTAAATCATTTTTGAATGAGAAAGATAAAATACAAGAAAGGTAGGAAGTTGCAACATACAAGTCTGGAGTACACAGGCACGCATAAAGATCATGAAACAGAAATGCAGCTTTTTGTTTATAATGAGACTGATATTGTCGAGTACGAGAAGTTTACGGTTTTGGCCTTAAATTCCTGTTTTGATTATACTAAAAATAATTGGTTGAATATTCACGGATTAAATGACATCGGTCTTATTAAAACAATAGGAGATCATTTTAAAGTAGATGATTTTTTACTGGCTGATATTTTAAATACGACTAAAAGAACCAAATTGGAGGAACAAAAAGATGTTTTGTTTTTCAACATAAAATCGTTGTTGCCTTCAGAATACTCAGATGGTCTTAAGGTAGAACAGCTCAGTTTTATATTAAAAGACGGCATTTTGATTTCTTTTCAGGAAAAAAGGAGTGACTTCTTTACACACGTACGTGAACGTCTGCGCACTCATGCCGGAATCGTAAGATCTAAAAAGGTAGATTATTTGCTTTATTTATTGCTCGATGCTGTAATGGAAAACTTTTACATTACGATCGAAGATGAAGAAGATAATATTGAAGAGCTTATCGATTTAACAAAGAAAGGAGCAGACCCAATTATTTTGGAAAAAATTGAAAATCACCGTGATAACTTTAATTTTTTGAAGCGTTCGATTACCCCGCTTCGGGATTCGCTTTTTTATTTAAAAACCATTAAAGATGACGATGAAAATAATGGTCTGATACAGAAAGAAACCTTTAACTTTTTCATCAGACTACACCAAAAAAGTTTAGAGCTTCTGGAGCAGATAGAATCTGATATGAGCTCATTGGAAAGCGCTTCCAATTTCTATTTTTCAGAACAGAGCCGAAAAATGAACGAGATCATGAAAACCCTGACCATTATTTCGGCCATATTTATTCCACTTACCTTTATTGTTGGGGTATACGGAATGAATTTCGAATACATGCCCGAACTAAAAGAAAGAAACGGCTATTTTATTGTGATGGGATGCATGTTTATATTGGTAATAGGTCTGATCATTTATTTCAAAAAAAGACGCTGGTTTTAACGTTTATTTCTCTATTTAAAATACGATTATATACGACATTTGTTGAGTTTAAAACATAAATTATGAGTAAAGCAATATATATAGCTACAAGCGATCAGAATAGCGGAAAATCAATTGTAACACTTGGTTTGATGAGTATTTTGATTGGTAAAACGGCCAAAGTGGGTTATTTTAGACCTATTGTTGAGGATTTTGTGGATGGAGAGTTAGACAATCACATCGAGACCGTGCTGTCGCATTTTAATCTTGATATTAAATTTGAAGACGCCTTTGCCATCACCAAAAGCAAATTAATCAAGAAAAAAAACAAAGGAAAAATAGGAGAGGTTCTGGACCTTATTATCGAAAAATATAAAAAACTTGAAGAGCGTTTTGATTTTGTTCTGGTAGAAGGAACAAGTTTTACTGGAGAGGGAACTTCAATCGAACTGGATTTGAATGTTTTAATTGCCAAAAACCTCGGGATTCCGACCATCATTATCGGATCGGGAGTAGGTAAAACGCTGGAAGAATTAGTAGACAGTTTGTATTTGGTTTACGATTCTTTTAAAGTAAAAGAAGTTGAGGTATTATCGGTCATCGCCAATAAAGTACAGCCCGAAAACATCGAACTGGTGACACAGGGATTGCAAAAAAGCTTACCGGCCAATGTACTCATTAATACCATCCCGTTGATTTCAAGTTTGAACAATCCGACAATGCAGGAAATTGTCAACCAGCTTGATGCCAAAGTATTGTTTGGTGGCGCTTACTTAAACAATGAAATTGGACATTTTAGCGTTGGGGCAATGCAATTGCACAACTATTTGGTACATCTGCATGATAATGCACTGGTGATCACGCCAGGGGACCGTTCAGATATTATCTTAGGGGCTTTACAGGCCAATGAATCGGCCAATTATCCAACAATATCGGGAATTATCCTAACTGGAAATATCGTTCCGGAAGAAAGCATTCTCAAACTTATTGAAGGACTTTCGGCTGTAGTACCGATTATTGCCGTTGATGGTGGAACTTACGGGATCACCAACCGAATTGGATCGATCAGATCAGAGATTTACGCCAATAATACCCATAAAATAGAAACTTCGATCAGCACATTCGAAAAGTATGTTGCTATGGATGAGCTGTCTGAAAGATTAATCACCTTTCAAGCAGAAGGAATGACGCCAAAAATGTTTCAGTACAACATGGTAAAAAGAGCCAGACAGCACCGAAAACATATCGTTTTACCGGAAGGAAATGACGAGAGAATCATCATTGCAGCCTCAAGATTACTCGCTATGGATGTGGTCGATATTACCATTATCGGCGATAAAAAACAGATTGAAAGCAAAGTTAATGAACTCGGAATTACACTGGATTTTTCAAAGATCACCGTCATCAACCCAATAGAGTCAGAACTTTATGAGGATTATGCCAACACCTATTATGAACTGCGAAAAGCCAAGAATATAAGTATTACCACGGCAAGGGATTTAATGGAAGACGTTTCGTATTTTGGAACCATGATGGTATACAAAGGCCACGCTGACGGAATGGTTTCGGGCGCTGCACATACTACGCAACATACCATTTTACCTGCTTTGCAATTCATTAAAACAAAACCGAACTCCTCGGTAGTTTCGTCCGTGTTTTTTATGTGTTTAGAAGACAGAGTTTCGGTTTTTGGAGACTGTGCCATCAATCCAAATCCAACGGCGGAACAATTGGCAGAAATTGCCATTTCGTCGGCAGAATCAAGCTCAGCTTTCGGAATTGAACCTAAGATTGCCATGCTTTCCTATTCTTCCGGAGCATCCGGAAAAGGAGATGAGGTAGATAAAGTAAGAGCCGCAACCGAAATTGTAAAACAAAAACGTCCCGATTTAAAGATAGAAGGGCCAATTCAGTATGACGCCGCTGTCGATCGTGCTGTTGGAAAAAGCAAAATGCCCGATTCTGAAGTAGCAGGGCAGGCGAGTGTTCTTATTTTCCCGGATCTGAATACAGGAAATAATACCTATAAAGCAGTACAGCGTGAAACCGGAGCTTTGGCTATCGGTCCAATGTTACAGGGATTGAACAAACCAGTAAACGATTTAAGCCGTGGTTGTACCGTTGATGATATCATCAATACCGTTGTAATTACGGCCATTCAGGCGCAAGGACTTTAATTAATTGTTAATTATGCATTTTGCGGTATGAGGTACTCAAAAAATCCGTTTTATCCGTGTCTTCGCGATAGCGAATCCGTTTTACCAGCGTAAAAAAATAATCGTTTCAGCGTTAGGTCATACAACCTGAAACCTGAAACAAAAAAACAATAAAAAACTTAGAGACTCAGTCCCTTAGAATCTTAAAAATAATGAAAATACTAATAATAAACTCAGGAAGTTCGTCAATCAAATATCAATTAATGGTCATGCCTACCAACGAAGTAATTTGTACCGGTATGATTGACAGAATTGGTTTAGAAACTTCAAATGTGATCTTTAAAACGGCAACTAACACTATCGAAGAAACCTTTCCGATTGCCAATCATAAAATAGGTTTGCAAAAAGTAGCCAATATGCTTTTAGATGCCGACAAAGGAGTGATAAAATCGACTTCAGAAATTGCCGCAGTGGGCCATCGCGTGGTACACGGAGGAAGTGCTTTTAGCGATACAGTAAAGATTGACGAGAAGGTGAAATTAAAAATCAAAGAACTTTTCGAACTGGCACCGCTTCACAATCCTGCTAATTTGGAGGGAATTAATGTGGCCGAAGAGATCTTTAGTTCAGCAGAGCAAATTGCGGTTTTTGATACTGCTTTTCATCAAACAATGCCCGAATTGGCTTATAAATACGCCATCCCAAATTACCTTTTAACAGAACATAAAGTACGTGTTTATGGTTTTCACGGAACCAGTCATAAGTACGTATCTGAAAAAGCGATTGCTCACTTAGAAAAGAACGCTAAAATAATTACCATTCACCTCGGAAATGGCTGTAGCATGACCGCCATTAAAGACGGCAAGAGCATCGATCATACTATGGGGTTTTCGCCTTCAAACGGTCTTATAATGGGAACCCGCTCCGGAGATATTGACCAGTCCGTTATTTTTTATATGGTTAAAAACCTGGGGTATACAGCCGATGAAGTAAATTCTATTTTACTGAAACAAAGCGGTATGCTTGGACTTACAGGCTACAGTGATTTGCGTGACATTGAAGCAGAAGCTGAAAAAGGAAACAAAGATTGTATACTGGCATTGCAAATGAATGCCTACCGAATCAGAAAAACGATTGGTTCGTATGCGGCAGCTCTAAACGGTTTGGATGCTATTATTTTTACCGCCGGAATTGGGGAGAACTCCTCTTATGTGCGTAAACTCGTTTGTACCGATATGGATTATTTTGGAATTGAACTGGATGAGGAGAAGAATCAGATTCGTTCTAAAGAAATCAGAGAAATCAGTACACCAAATTCAAAAGCAAAAGTTTTGGTGGTACCAACGGATGAGGAATATGAAATTGCCAATCAGGTTTACCAGTTGCTTCAAAGCTAAAACTGGCCCATATTATAAAAGGAAGCTTCTCATTTGGGAAGCTTTTTTTATGCTTTCAGATTAAATATTTGTCTGTATCTTTGGCTATAAATCATACTATTTTGAAATCGATACTTCTTAAAGCTATATTTTTCTTTTTCATTGCTTTTCAAATCCAGGCACAAGAATTACTCCCTTTCGTAGAAAATTACAACAAATCAGATTATCAGGGCGACAATCAAATCTGGAACGTTGTTCAGGGAAATGATGATGCGATGTATTTTGCCAACAACCATTATTTATTGCGTTACGATGGTGTAATCTGGGAAAAATACACCCTTCCCAATAAAACAATCATCCGTTCGATCATGATCGAAGGAGATAAAATCTATTCAGGTTCTTATAAAGAATTTGGGTATTGGTACCGAAAAGACGGAAAGATGCACTATGTATCGATCACCAGGAAACTGCGATTGTTTGATGAAAAAGACAACGAAGAGATCTGGAAAATCTTTAAATTTAACGGTTCTGTTTATTTCCAGTCTTTTAACGATGTTTTTATTTATAACGGAAAACACATTCAGAAAATCAAATTTCCTTTTTTGATATCCTACTGTTTTGTAGTCGATAATAATGTGTATGTGGCCTCTGTTGAAAAAGGTCTTTTTCGCATGGACGGTTCGAGAATCGCCAATCCGAAAGGCTGGAACATTTTAAAAAAGACGGTAGTTCATGCCATCGAAAAATACAAAAACGAAACGTTTATTTTTACGCAGAAAAAAGGAATCTTTATTGTAGAAAAAGGAGGTTTAAAACCCTGGAACAATCCTTTAAATGAAATCCTAAAATCGGCAACAATCAATGTGGCCAAGTTCATTAAAGGAAATAAACTGGTAGTAGGAACCGGGAACAGAGGCGTATTTATCTATGACTTTCAGACCGACACCTATAAAAACATCAACAGGAACAATGTCTTAATGAACAATTCGGTCTTAAGCATTGGTTTTGACAAAGAGAACGATTTATGGCTAGGTTTGGACAATGGTATTACCCATGTAGAGATCAATTCTCCCATTTCCTTCTTTTATGATAATTCGGGTCTGCTGGGGTCTGTTTATTCCGTTGCGGCTATCGACAAAGGGTATTTGATTGCTTCAAATCATGGGGTTTTCGAATTTGTATCAGGCAAATTTAAGATGTTGCCCAATACACAGGGACAAGCCTGGAATATTACTAAAATCGGTACAAAATATATCATTGGTCATAATGACGGAACCTTTTGTTACGAAAATGGCTCGTTGGTTCGAATCAACAATATAAGCGGTGGATGGAATTTAACCAAAAGCGGCATCAATACTACTTATTTTCAATCTACTTACAGCGGAGTTGTGGTGTATGATGATATTTCAAAACCTACGCAGAGGAGGATTATTAACGATCTTTCAAAACCTATAAAATATGTGGCGCAGAATCAAAAGAATGAAATCTGGGCTGCCGACAATTACCGCGGATTGTATCGCGTACTGTATGATGATGACTATAAGACCAAAAAAGTCGAGAACATCACCCAGCAGAGTAAAATTAAAAATGATTTTGGTGTAAAGATTTTTGAGTTTAGAAATGAGATTCTTTTTCTCATAAATAATGTGTGGTACACCTACAACTCGATTAGTGCAAGTTTGGAAGAAAACGAGCTATTCAATTCTAATTTTAAAAAGATAAGCGATGTCGTTTCGATCGACGAAGACCACTTTATTGTGCTTCAGGATGGCATTTTGTATCATATTTATGCAAAAGGAAATAAATTTATCTGGAACATTATTCAGGAGAAATATTACAAAGGCACACTGATCAATGATAATCTGAGGATATTTAAAACGCAGAACCATTATTTACTCAACCTTGATGACGGATTTATTTCGCTTCAGCTGACTTACGAAAACAAGCAAAATTCGAATGTTAAGATAGAAGCTTTTAATGACGGAAATCTGGTACCAAACGATTCTAAAATCAAATACAATACGGAGATAAAAATAAATGTAATCTCAGGGATTTACGGTGCGAGCAAGCCTAATTTATTTTACAAAATTAATAAGGGCAATGATTTTTTACCAATTTCTGATGGGCTGGTGGTATTGAACAATTTAAGCAGTGGCAATCATGCTATTGTGGTTTACAAACACGATGGAGCGAGCTACGAAAAAGTAACCAGTTTTGATTTCAAAGTGGCAGAGCCCTGGTATTTTTCATTCTGGATGATCTTGCTGTACCTGTTGGTAGTGGGAGCTGTTTTGTTCATCTATTACAAATGGAACAAGCTGCGCTACATGCAAAAACTGAAATTACAGGCCGAAGAATTAAAACATCAGCGTGAAATTCTGGAAATGGAATTAAAAGCAGAGAACGAACTGAATCTTCAGGAATACGAAAAACACATTCTGGAATTGGAACTACAAACCAAATCTTCTGAAGTTGCCGGGAAATCATTGTCGATTGCCAAGCAAAGTGAAATGATCGATAACATTCAGAACATTCTGAACTCCGAAAAAGACTTCAATAAACTTAAAAGCGAAATCAAAAAGGCAATCAAGATCAATGAGGTAAACAAACACGAGTGGGAAATTTTTGAAACCAACCTGAATCAGATCCACAATGAGTTTATCATTAATCTTTCTAAGAAATATCCAAGCTTAACGCCAAAAGATATTAAACTGTGTATTTACCTTAAAATGAATCTTTCGTCAAAGGAAATTGCCCCTATGATGAACATCTCTTTTAGAGGGGTAGAACTGCACCGATACCGTCTAAGAAAGAAGTTAGGGCTTACACAGGATGAAAACCTCTCAAAATTTTTATTAAGTCTGTAAGATTGGGATTAGTTTTTTAAATATCTTATATTTTTCCACTTCTTTTATTGTATAATTCTAATACATCATTACTACATCATAACGTTATGTTAACAAAATAAAATTAATATTTAATTTGTTGATAACCATTAATTTGTGTCCAATTTTAAACATAATGATGTAGCTGTGTTGTAGTGCTATTTGATGTACTACAACGTTGTAATTGTTTAATTTGGCACTACTAACTTAAACGATTACGAACTGTATGAAAAATTTTATTTTTAGCTTTTTAGCGCTTTTGCTATTGCCGGCTTATATGTCTGGACAAGCAATTAAAGGAAAAGTAGTAGACAGTAGTGGAATGGGAGTTCCCGGAGCAATTATTTCTGCTTCGAGTACTAAAGCTTCTACTGATGCTGATTTCGACGGAAATTTTACCATAAATGCCAAAGTGGGCGAGATATTAAAAATCTCAATGTTGGGTTTTGAAGCTGTTTCTGTAGCAGCGACATCCGCACCAATGACGATTACTTTAAAAGAATCAGACGATACGGTTCTGAAAGATGTAGTGGTAATCGGATACGGAACCCGAAAAAAAATCGATAATACTTCAGCAGTAAGTTCTATTAAATCGGAAGAAATTACCAAAATGAAAGTGTTAAATGCCTCTCAGGCCATACAAGGTAAGGCAGCCGGGGTTCAGGTGTCTACTTCAGATGCACCGGGAAGTACTCCTTCTGTGGTAATCAGGGGAGCAGGTACTGCATTAGGAGGAAGAAATCCTTTATTTGTAGTAGACGGTATGCCAACCGAAAACATCAATAACATTAATAGTAATGACATTACTTCTTATGAGATACTGAAAGATGCT
The DNA here is from genome assembly GCF_025947345.1 of Flavobacterium sp. N502536. Taxonomy (NCBI): domain Bacteria; kingdom Pseudomonadati; phylum Bacteroidota; class Flavobacteriia; order Flavobacteriales; family Flavobacteriaceae; genus Flavobacterium; species Flavobacterium sp. N502536. The sequence continues at coordinate 3,764,672 of NZ_CP110011.1, forward strand.
TCTTCATTAGCAATTTACGGAACCAGAGGTGCCAATGGTGTAATTATGATTACCACTAAGGCAGGTAAAGGGAAACTTTCTGTAGATGTTGAAAGTTTTACAGGTTTCAGATCTCCTTTGAAAAAAGTAAAAATGGCCAATAGCGACGAATATGTTCGTTATAGTAATGCCGCTTTCAGCAAAGATTTTCCACAAGGAAGATTCTCAGCAAACCAACCTTACAATACCGATTGGCTTGACGAAATTACAAGAACAGGAATCTATACGCAGAACAATATTGCAATCTCAGGATCTTCAGATAATGTAAAATACTTCTTTAGTGTTGGAAATTATGAGGAAAAAGGAATTCTGAACGGATCTGATTACGGACGTACTACGATTAGAAACAATAACGAGTTTAAGCTTTCTGAGAAAGTTAAACTGACTCAAAATTTGAGTGTTAGTACTATCAAGAACAGACCAATGCCTTTAAGCGCATTTACCAATGCTTACAGACAGTCTCCATTAGTTCCTGTGCGTTACCCTAACGGAAAATACGGTGTGCCGTTTGTTTCGAATGGAGTAGTGGCTGAAACAGGAGCATCTTTCAACAATGTTGGAAATCCGGTGGCTCAATTGGATTATACAAATGAGCAACAGGAAAGTGTTATTTTACAAGGTGGTTTGAAATTAGACTACGAGATTATCAAATCATTAAAATTCACTTCTCAGTTTAATGGAGAATTTTACACCTACAAACAATACAATTATGTTGACAATACAGCGCTTTGGTTATCAGCAGATCCAACTCGTGTTGTAGCAGGTTACCCTGGAAGTTTGAATAAAAACACTTTGACCAGAAGCAGAGATCAGTATTTCAACTGGAACTTGTCTAACTACCTGACTTATAATAAAGTTTTTGCAGAAATTCATGATGTTGAAGTTACTGCCGGTATCGAAGCTAACGTGCAGGGAACCAGAGAGAAATTAACGATTGACAGAAAAAATGTAAATCCAGATTCAAATTACTGGTCTTTAAAAGATGTTAACGTTGCCAGTTCAGTAACAGGTTACAAAGATGAAGCCTTGAATCAAAGAAGATTAGCTTCTTACTTTGCCCGTTTCCAATACAAATTAATGGACAAGTATTTGCTTACCGGTACAGTAAGACGTGACGGATCATCTCAATTTGCTGAAGACAAACGTTGGGGAACATTCCCGTCTGTAGGTTTGGGATGGATTGTATCTAAAGAAAGCTTTTTAAGCAAAGTAGAGCAGATCAATTTATTAAAATTAAGAGGTTCTTGGGGTAGATTAGGAAATCAAAATGTACCATTGAACACACAGATTATCACTTCGGGAGTAGATTATCCTAATTTTGGTTCAGGGATAACGGTTAACTCTCAAATCGATCCTAGTTTATCATGGGAAATTGTAGAAGAACTTTCTGGAGGTGTTGATTTTGAATTGTTAGACAGCAGATTAAAAGGATCTTTTGACCTGTACGATAAAAAAACAACCAACACTATTTTGAATGTTAAGCCTTATTCTTCATCAGGAATTACATTGGCAACACCAGCGCACATTGGAGAAGTATCTAACAAAGGTTATGAGATCTCTTTACGTTGGGATGATAAAATAACGGATAATTTGAGCTATTGGGTTGGAGGAAATTTTTCTCATAACAAAAATGAGCTAACAAGTCTTAAAAATGTTCAGCTAAGTCCAATTATTGGAGGAAGTTTAGGAAACGGTCAAAATACTAAAATATTAGACAATACTTCGGTAGGACAGCCTTTAGGAAGTTTCTATATGTACGAATATGCCGGGATTGACCCAACAAACGGTCAGATGTTGTATTACAATGCAAACGGAGCCAAAGTAGCTCAGACTGCCTTAAATGAGAGAACTGATAAAAAATACGTAGGTTCACTTTTACCAACGTCTACTTACGGAGTTACTTTAGGAGTTAACTATAAAAACATTGATTTTTCTGTTGACGGTTACGGAACAGGGGGAGCAAAAGTTTACAATGGTAAAAAAGCGCAGCGTTTTGGAGGTGAAAACATAGAAGCTTCTATGGCTCGTGATTTCTGGACACCAACAAACACAAACGCTTCTAATCCTGCACCTTCTAATGTGACACCTTTCGCGTCCACTTATTATTTAGAATCAGCAGATTTCTTTAGAATCAATAACATCACTTTAGGATATAAACTTCCTTTAAAAGACGATCAGTTTCTTAGCTACTGTAGAATATATGTAAATGCAATTAACCCGTTTATTACACAAAAATTCTCAGGATTTTCACCTGATGTAGTGTCAGATGGTAAGTTAGTTGAAGGTACTCAGGGGGTTGAGCTGGATGCTTATCCATCATTGAGATCATTTGTTATAGGTGCTAATTTAAAATTTTAATATTATGAAAAGATTATATATATCAATATTTGTACTCTCTGGATTGTTCATTTCAGGTTGTTCAAATGATTTTTTAGATGTAGAGCCAAGCGAGGCTATTCCGGCCGATCCTGCATTGGTAAACAGTGATGAGGGAGCTTCAAGTTTTGTAACGGCAATTTACAACCAGTTTTTAGGTTGGGAAATGTCCTCTTTTGGATGGAATGCGGTTTCAAGTATCATTTCAGATGACGCTGATAAGGGATCAGATCCCGGAGATGCTGGTGGAGATAAAGATATTGTTGATGCTTTAACGTACAATGCATCAACCCCATCATTTGAATCTACGTGGAATGCCAATTATGCCGGGATAAACAGATGTAATCAGGCATTGGAAATGTTTCCTAAGTTAGATAAAGTAACTCCTGCTTTGAAAACAAGATTAGAAGGAGAAGCTAAATTTATGAGAGCTTTTATGTACTTTACTTTAGTAAAAGGATATGGCGGAGTTCCTATTGTAGATCACTTAGCGTTGGTTCCGATTTCGGAAGAAGACAGAAAAATGCAGTTAACACGTAAGCCGGCAGCAGAAGTGTATGCTTTTATCGAAAAAGACTTAAAAGATGCTATTGCAAACTTACCGGAGAAATCAGCCTACGCAGGAAATGATAAAAAACGTGTTTCTAAAGGTTCAGCTTATGCATTGTTGGCAAAGGTGAGTTTGTATCAAAAAAAGTGGCAGGAAGTAATTGACAACTGCGATAAGGTAACAGGATATTCTTTAGTATCAGATTATGCTTTACAATATAAAAAAGAAGGAGAATTTGGTCCGGAATCTATTTTTGAGATTGATGGAATCGGTTCAACTTCAAGTCCTGGATTTGGAATTGGTAATTACACCGTTTCTCAAGCGCCACGTGGTGCCGGAGGCTGGGGTTGGGGTTTCAATACACCTACTGAGGGCTTAGCAAATGCTTATGAAGCAGGCGATGTAAGAAGAGCGGCAACGATCATTTTCAGAGGTTCAGTTTTATACGATGGAACACCGGTACCGGCTACTGTAGCAAATCCAAGATACAATTACAAAGCATACTCATCTGCTTTTTATAATCAGGAATTTACAGATACCAATCTTAGATATTTAAGATATGCTGAAGTAGTGTTAATGAAAGCAGAAGCTTTGAATGAATTGGGGCAAACTTCGGCAGCAATTCCTTTAGTAAACATGATTCGCAAAAGAGCAGGTTTAGGAGATACCCCTTTTACCTCTCAGACCGATATCAGAAAAGCGATCTACAAAGAAAGAAGATTAGAAATGGCTTTCGAACATGACAGATGGTTTGATCTAGTTAGAACAGGACAGGCAGAGGCTGCTATGGCTGCTGACGGAAAAACTTTTGTGGTTGGAAAACATGAATTATTCCCAATTCCAACTTCATTCCTGAGAGAAGCAGGCGCACTTTCGCAACAAAACCCTGGTGGTTACTAAATAAATTTTTAAAATCACTTCCTTCTTTTTCTGAAGGAAGTGATTTTTATTCATTGTTTTTAAAAATTTTATAATGGTTAAAATTTCAGTTTTACTATTAACTTTTACTTTTTTGAGCTGTAATGCACAAGAAAAAAAAGACAAAGAAAAGGCATCGTCAGCTACAGTAAAATTAACAGACGAGCAGCTTTTAGCTACGGTTCAAAAAGAGACCTTTAAATATTTTTGGGATTATGCCGAACCCAACTCAGGATTGGCCAGAGAACGTTACCATCCGGATGGGAATTACCCTGAAAACGATGCACATATTGTAACTACAGGAGGTTCTGGTTTTGGATTGATGGCCATAGTATCCGGAATGTCACAAGGATATGTAACCAAAGAAAAAGGTGTTGAAAGACTGAACAAAATTGCTGATTTTTTAGGCAAAGCAGATCGTTTTCACGGAGCATGGTCACACTGGATAGACGGAAATACAGGAAAAGTAAAACCTTTTGGAACCAAGGATAATGGTGGAGATTTGGTCGAAACCTCATTTTTGGTTGCAGGAATGATTACCGTTCGCGAATATCTAAAAGACGGTTCGGAGAAAGAGCGAGCAGTAGCTCAAAAATATGACGCACTTTGGAAAGGAGTAGACTGGCAATGGTACACCAACAATAAAAATGTCTTGTACTGGCACTGGTCGCCAACCTACGACTGGCAAATGAATTTTCCGCTGGAAGGCTACAACGAATGTTTGATTACCTACGTGATGGCAGCTTCTTCACCCACACATGCGATAGAGGCAAAAGCCTACCACGAAGGCTGGGCGAGAAATGGCGGAATTGTTTCTTCAAAAACAAAATACAACCTGCCATTAATTCTAAAACACAACGGGGCTGAGGAATTTGGAGGACCCTTGTTTTGGGCGCATTATTCGTATGTAGGACTTGATCCGAACCAATTAACAGACAAATATGCCAACTATTGGAATCTGAATGTGAATCAGGTAAAAATTGATTACCAGTATTGTATCGAAAACCCGGGGAAGTTTAAAGGTTATGGACCCGATTATTGGGGATTAACCGCATCTTATTCCAGAAATCCTGACGGATCTATAGGTTACGATGCACACATGCCAAGTAACGATAAAGGGGTTATCTCTCCAACAGCTGCAATTAGTTCAATCGTGTACACGCCAAAAGAAGCAATAGCTGTCATTAGAAACTTATATGAAAATCATAAAAAAGAAACCTTTGGAAATGCAGGGTTTTATGATGCGGTAAGCTTACAGAACAAATGGGTGGCAAAACGTTATTTAGCCATCGATCAGGGACCTGAAGTTGTCATGATCGAAAACTACCGTACCGGTTTATTGTGGAAATTGTTCATGAATGCTCCCGAAGTAAAACAAGGTTTAACGAAACTTGGTTTTAAATCCGGAAAATACGAATTCTAACAACATTAGAATGACATCCTGCAATCTGGGGATGGAGGTTTAAACGATAAAAACGAATACAAAAAACAAATAGATTAAAATGAAAACGCTTCGATTTCAACTCATAAATGAAACGAAGAAAGCGGTTTCATGCTCCAAAAACAAATATTAATACACATGAAAAACAAATTAGTCTTACTATTTTTAGGATGTGCTGTTCTCGGATACGCCCAGAAAAAGAACACTAAAAATACAGTAAAAATCAAACCGAAATCAGAGTTTGTAGCAGAGTTATTGTCAAAGATGACACTGGACGAAAAATTGGGACAGCTTAATTTACCGACTTCTGGAGATATTACTACAGGACAGGCAAACAGTTCTGATGTGGCGAAAAAAATTGCTGAAGGTAAAGTTGGAGGTTTATTCAATATTAAATCAGTTCAAAAAATTAGAGAAGTACAACGAATTGCGGTGGAGAAAAGCCGTCTGAAAATTCCATTGATTTTCGGAATGGACGTCATTCACGGTTACGAAACCACCTTCCCAATTCCACTGGGATTATCTTGTACCTGGGACATGAACCTGATCGAAAGAAGCGCCAGAATTGCAGCGCAGGAAGCCAGTGCTGACGGAATCAACTGGACATTCTCACCAATGGTAGACGTTTCTCGTGACCCGCGTTGGGGAAGAGTTTCTGAAGGTTCAGGAGAAGATCCGTATTTAGGAAGCCAGATTGCCAAAGCGATGGTAAATGGGTACCAGCAGCATGATCTTTCAAAAAACAATTCGATTATGGCCTGTGTAAAACACTTCGCTTTATACGGAGCACCGGAATCAGGACGTGATTACAATACAGTCGATATGAGTCATATCAGAATGTTCAACGACTATTTTCCTCCTTACAAAGCCGCTGTTGATGCAGGAGTAGGTTCGGTAATGGCTTCTTTCAATGAGATCGACGGAATCCCTGCAACAGGAAACAAATGGCTGATGACCGATGTTTTAAGAAAACAGTGGGGCTTTAAAGGTTTCGTAGTAACCGATTTTACCGGAATCCCTGAAATGATCGAACACGGAATGGGAGATTTACAGGCTGTTTCGGCTTTATCGCTAAACGCAGGTGTAGAAATGGACATGGTAGGTGAAGGTTTCTTAGGGACTTTGAAAAAATCATTAGACGAGAAAAAAGTAACCATCGAGACTATCGATAACGCGGTTAAACTTATTTTAGAAGCAAAATACGATTTAGGTTTATTCAGTGATCCGTATAAATATTGTGATGCCAACAGAGCAAAAACAGAAATCTTTACGGCAAGCAGCAGAAAAGAAGCACGTTCGACAGCAGCACAATCCTTGGTTTTACTGAAAAACCAAAATCAATTGTTACCACTTAAAAAATCAGGTACAATTGCTTTAATCGGACCTTTGGCAGATGCAAAAGAAAACATGCCGGGAACCTGGAGTGTGGCTACAAGAATGGAAAATGCGATCTCACTTTTGGCAGGAATCAAAGAAGTAGCGGGAGCTTCTACAAAAGTATTGTATGCTAAAGGAAGCAACTTAGATTACGATGAAGAGTTTGAAACCAAAGCAACCATGTTTGGTAAAACCTTACACCGTGATACTCGTTCAAAAGAAGAATTACTGGCAGAAGCTTTAAAAGTGGCTAATCAGTCAGACGTAATTGTTGCAGCATTGGGAGAATCTGCCGAAATGAGCGGTGAATCAAGCAGCCGTACGAACTTAGAAATTCCACAGGCCCAGAAAGATTTATTAAATGCCTTACTAAAAACAGGTAAACCGGTTGTTTTAGTATTGTTTGACGGGCGTCCGTTAGTGATAAAAGAGGAAAACGAAACCGTTCCGGCTATTTTAAATGTTTGGTTTGCCGGTACCGAAGCAGGTTATGCTATTGCCGACGTTTTGTTTGGTGATGTGAACCCTTCCGGAAAATTAACATCAACTTTCCCAAGAAGTGTGGGGCAGTTGCCGATTTATTATGCACACAAAAATACAGGAAGACCTCTTGTTAACAAAGAAGGTAAATTCGAAAAATTCAGATCAAACTATATTGACGAAAGAAATGAACCGTTGTTCCCATTTGGTTTTGGTTTAAGTTATACCACTTTTGAGTATTCAAACCTGAAGATTTCAGCTGATAAAATGAATTCAAATGGTAAATTGAAAGTAACCGTAGATGTTGCCAACACCGGAAACTATGATGGAAAAGAAACCGTGCAGTTGTACATCAGAGATTTGGTTGGATCTGTAACAAGACCTGTTAGAGAGCTTAAAAATTTCCAAAAAATAACCCTTAAAAAAGGGGAGAAACAAACCGTGACTTTCGAGATCACAGTTGAAGATTTAAAATTTTATAATTCTGACCTACAATTTGTAGCAGAACCTGGGCAGTTTGATGTTTTCGTAGGTGGAAATTCAGATGCCGATAAGAAAGTTAGCTTTGAGTTAACTAATTAGTTGGTTTATTGATTAGTGATTAGCCCTTCGTGTTTTGGTTTGCGAAGGGCTTTTTTTAAATAGGTTCAACATTAACTATTAGATGAAAAATCGATATCAATAGCACCAGAAACCTGATCATTGTACACTGGGTATGTTGCATCACCATTCAGATTCCATAGACCACTATCACCATTGTAATTATAAGTCTGACCTTGGACATGACCTTGCGCATCAAAAAATTGCATGTAGAAACTGGCAAATGAAGTGTTGGCTATACTTGCATCATAAGGTTCCCCATCAAAGGTAGTATGACTACTTCTTAATTGAGAAAAAACGGCATTTATAACAGTACCATTGTCACCATCAGTTTTAACCGGGTAAGTTCCTGAATTTTCTTGCTCTTCCATAAATTGAATTTTTAAAATTATAATGCAATATTAAATAAAATAATAAAAAGAAAGATATTTCTTATAAAATATATTACAGTATTTTCATACATATTAAAAGTTTGTATTCGTAAATTTACAAAGGGGGTGACGGCCTTTCTCAAACTGAGGGAGAACTAATTCTTTTGGATATTTGCGCAGTCAATACAGTTTACGATATAGGTTATAAAACATAAATTCAAAATAATGAATACTACTAAAGCATTTCGGATATCATTACTTTTAACAATAACAATTGCTTTTCAGTCCTGCTGTGTGAAAGAAAATGCAATAGTGGCACATCGAGGGGCATGGAAAAAGAACAATCTCCCTGAAAATTCGATAGCAGCTCTGCGACATGCCATCGACTTAAAACTTCCCGGTTCAGAGTTTGACGTTTGGAGAACAGCCGATGATTCACTCGTTATCAATCATGACGCACATTATAACAAATTGCTTATTGAGGAAACAAATTATGCCGATCTTATAAAGTTTAAACTTTCAAACGGAGAGAAGCTTCCAACCTTGTACGAGTATATAGCTGAAGGCAAGAGAAATAACAAGCACACCCTTTTGGTTTGTGAAATAAAACCTTCAGAAATAAGTAAAGAAAGAGGAAGAAAAACGGCGTTGAAGGCGGTCGAAACAATCAATAAACTGAAAGCAGATAAAAGTACCTGCTACATTAGTTTTGATTACGAAATTCTGAAACAAATCAGAGAAGTCGATTCCCGGGCAAGTTTACAGTATCTCGAAGGAAACAAATCTCCAAAAGAAGTTAAAGCAGATCATATAAACGGCGTTGATTATCATTATTCAGTATTTAAGAAACATCCGGAGTGGATCAAAGAAGCTAAAGCGTATAATGTTATTTTAAATGCCTGGACGGTAAACGAAACGGCCGATATGGACTGGATAATTGATCATAAATTCAATTATATCACTACCAATGAACCTGAGTTGTTAAAACAAAGGATAAAACAGAAAAAATAGAACTATTGAAACTGTGTTTTCCCTTTTGGAGAAAACCTTTTATATAAAAACATCCTATGAAAAAAATATATGGAGTAGCTGTTATGCTGATGCTGATTAGTTTAAGCAATACAATACTTGCACAAAATACTAAAATTCCAGGTAAGACCGAATGGTTTGACCCCAACAAAAAAGCCTCAACCTACTGCAATCCGGTTAATATCGGCTACAATTACACCACCGAGAATCACAATGGCATTCCGGAATCCCGTCGTTCGAGTGCCGATCCGGTAATTATCACCTTCAAAGGAGAGTATTATTTGTTTGCCACCAATCAGGCGGGGTATTTTTGGAGCAAAGATATGTCAGACTGGAAGTTTGTGTACGGCAGTTTTCAGCGCCGCCCTGCCGATGATGACCAATGCGCCCCTGCGGCATGGGTGGTTAACGATACCTTATTTTATGTGGGATCAACCTGGAAAAGAGACCATCCTGTTTGGAAAACTGCCGATCCAAAATCGGGACAATGGTTGCGACATATCGACAAAGCGATGCTGCCAACCTGGGATCCGGCTATTTTTCAGGACGATGATAAAAAAGTATATATGTATTACGGTTCAAGTGGAAAATTACCGCTTGTAGGCGTAGAAGTCGATTACAATACCTGGCTTCCAAAAGGCGATCAGGCAGCTTACGAAAAACTATACAAAGCCACTGAAGTAGAAGACATTCAACGTGCTTATGGCGAAATAAAAGAAGTCGCAGGTCTTGATCCTGCCAATCACGGTTGGGAGCGTTTTGGACCCAATAACGATATGGAACCCGCACCCTGGGGAATTTTATAGAAGGCGCCTGGATGACCAAACACAATGGTAAATACTACATGCAATACGGAGCTCCTGCTACTGAATTTAAAGGTTATGCCAATGGCGTACATGTTGGAAACAATCCGCTGGGGCCTTTTACCTATCAAAAACACAATCCGATGTCGTATAAACCGGGAGGATTTGTAATTGGAGCCGGACACGGAAATACTTTTGCGGACAATTATGGAAATTATTGGAATACCGGAACCTGTAAAATCTCCATCAAAGACCGTTTTGAGCGTCGTATTGATATGTTTCCTGCCGGATTTGACAAAGACGATGTCATGTATTCCATCACCGCTTACGGAGATTTTCCGATCGTTTTGCCAACCAAAAAACGCAACCAGGAAAGAGGAGCTTCCTCCGGCTGGATGTTACTTTCATATAAAAAGCCTGTGACCGTTTCTTCTTCAGAAGAATGTATGGAAGTGGAAACCCACAGAATGGACAACGGCGGGAAAAAAGTATATGAGAAGTTTTGCTACGGAGCAGAGAATTTAACCGATGAAAATATTCAAACCTACTGGTCAGCAAAAACAGCGAATCCGGGAGAATGGTTACAGTTGGATCTGGGCAGACAAATGCAAATTCAGGCGCTCCAGATCAATTATGCCGATCATAAAGCAACGCAATTCAACAAGGCAATGGACATTTATTATCAGTATAAAATCTTTATGTCTGACGATGCCGTAAACTGGAAATTGGTAATCGATAAATCTAAAAATGCAAAAGACGTTCCGCATGATTACGTTGAACTGACAAAAGCAATTAAGGCCCGTTACATTAAAATGGTCAACATTCATAATGCTTCCGGTTTATTTGCTATTTCAGATTTCAGAGTATTTGGAAACGGATTGGCAGAAAAACCACAACCGGTTACGGATTTTAAAGTAGTGCGAAATACAGCTGATTCGCGAAACGCCATGATCTCCTGGAAAAAACAAAGTAATGCTATTGGTTACAATATCTATTACGGCATTTCACCGGACAAATTGTATAACAGCATTATGGTCTACGACGATAGTTCTTATGATTTTAGAGGGCTGGATAAAGGAACGACCTATTATTTTACGATTGAAGCGTTCAATGAAAACGGAATTGGAGTGAAAAACGAATTGCAGGAAGTAAAATAATTCTCATTTTTTTTCCAAATCGTTACATAAAAGCGATGGCAGTTCTAAAGAATTTTGTTCCTTTGTGTAACAACCAAAATGCTATACAACCTATGAAAAAAACGATTCTTTTAACTGCTTTAGTTTTAAACGGATTGACATCTTTTGCACAGTCAAATGATGAGAAAAACATTAAATTATTTTATAAAAAAGCTCTGACCGAGTCTAAATGTTACACCTGGTTAGAGTATTTGTCTAACGATATCGGAAGCCGTTTGTCAGGTTCTGCAAGTGCCGAAAAAGCAGTGCAATACACCAAAAGACAATTAGAGACTCTTGGTCTTGATAAAGTGTACCTGCAGGAAGTAATGGTTCCGCATTGGGTGCGTGGCGAAAAAGAAACCGCGTATATTTTAGACAATAAAACAAAAACGGTAGTGCCTATTTGTGCTTTAGGAGGATCAGTTGCTACTGCAAAAACGGGACTTACCGCTGAAGTAATCGAAGTAAAAGGAATAAAAGAACTGGCGGAATTGGGCGATAAGGTAAAAGGCAAAATTGTATTTTACAACAGACCAATGGACCCGGAAAATATCGAAACTTTTAGATCTTACGGAGCCTGTGTAGATCAAAGATATGCTGGTGCAAAAGAAGCAGCAAAACTAGGAGCAGTTGGAACTATCGTACGTTCGATGAACTTACGCTTAGATGATTTTCCGCATACAGGAGCTCAAAGTTATGGTGATTTACCAAAAGACCAGTACATTCCAACCGCTGCAATTAGCACCAATGGAGCTGAGTTGTTGAGTAAATCACTAAAAAGAAACCCGTCTTTAAAGTTTTATTTCAAACAATCTTGTGAGACGCTGCCGGATGTTTTATCCTATAACGTAGTTGGAGAACTTACCGGAACAGAAAACCCTGGCAACATTATGGTTGTTGGCGGACACTTGGATTCCTGGGATCTAGCGGATGGTTCGCATGACGACGGAGCAGGAGTAGTGCAAAGTATGGAAGTAGTTCGAATTTTAAAAAATTTAAACTATAAGCCTAAAAACACCATTCGTGTAGTGCTGTTTATGAATGAAGAAAATGGTGGTAAAGGAGGAGCGAAGTATGAAGAACTTTCGAAACAAAAGAACGAGAATCATATTTTTGCTTTAGAGAGCGATTCAGGAGGATTTAGCCCAAGAGGGTTTTCAATCGAAGCAGATGATGCTAATTTCAAGAAAATAGCAGGTTTTAAAGACCTTTTCGAGCCATATTTGGTACATAGCTTCACTATTGGTCACGCAGGGTCAGACATCAATCATTTAACGTCTAAAGCAATTGTGAAAGCAGGTTTGAAACCGGACTCACAACGTTATTTTGATTACCACCACGCAGCAAACGATAAATTTGACGCCATCAACAAAAGAGAACTAGAGCTTGGAGCAGCAACAATGACAACTTTGATGTATTTAATGGATCAGGGCGGAATTGTTCTTCCAGCGGCGAACTAAACTTATAAAAGTAAATTCCAAATCTCAAATTTCAAATTCCAATAGGATCGCTCTTATTAGAATTTGGAATTTGGGATTTTTTTATTGGAATTTATTTATTTGGGATTTGAAAAAAAAATCCAAACTTCAAAATCCAAATTCCAGTAGGATCGCTCTTATTAGAATTTGGAATTTGGGATTTTTTTATTGGAATTTTTTTATTTGGGATTTGAATTAAAAAAATTCCAAACTTCAAAAACCAAGTTCCAGTCGGGTTGCTAATATTTGGAATTTGGAATTTAAAGTTTGGAATTTTAAAGAAGTTCTCAGAACGTAATCGTAAATTTAGCCCCTTCATTGGGTTGGCTTTCCAGACAAATGTGACCTCCTAGGTTTGTTATGTGATTGTAAACCAGATAGAGACCAATTCCGTTACTGTCCTTATTCGAACTGAATTTTTGATGCAGTCCAAAAATCTTATCTTTTACTTTTTCCATGTCAAAGCCTATTCCGTTATCCGAAATAATCAATTGGGTAGTTCCGTTAGAACGAAGGGAATTAAAGTGAATAACAGGCAAAAAACCGGGTTTTGAATACTTAATCGAATTGGTAATCAGATTGAGGAATATACTTTTTAGAGATGTTTTATTGAAGAGAATGGTTTCTGCCTCCGAAAAATCAATTATAAGCTTTGTTTTCGAATTTTGAATGAGCGAATGGATTGAGGATAAAACTTCTTCTAAAACAACTTCAAAATTCAGCATTTCTAACTGCTCGTCTTCCTCGTTTTTTTTATCCAGCAGCGCAACATGATCGATCAGCGTTTTCTTTAAGCTTTGTGTGGAAGTTTGAATAACAGAGATTAATTCAAGCGTTTCAGGATCGGTTATAGTAGAGGTATCCAAAAGATCAAAAACGGCCAAAAGATTGTTTACAGGAGATCTTAAATCGTGGGCCGTGGTATAGGTGAGTTGTTTGAGTTCTTTGTTTTGTTTGGTGAGTTCAGCCAAATGAAGGTTTCTTTCCTGTTCGAGTTCTTTCTTAAAGGTGATGTTTTTGGCAATGGCATACACCAGTCTGTCTTTGGCAATCGGAACAGAACTCCATAAGAGCCAGACAATAGTGCCGGTTTTGGTTACATAGCGGTTTTCGAAATTATAGAGACCGATATCCAGGGTAAGGTCTTTTCGGGCATTTGCGGTTCTCATTTTATCGGCTTCAAAAACAAAATCGTTTATAGGGAGCGATAGTAATTCTTCTTCGGTATAGCCCAGTAATTTAGAGACAGCTGGGTTTATTCTTTTAAAATAACCGTCAAAACTTGCAATACACAACAAATCTGGTGAAGAGTCAAAAAAGTCTTCGAACTGCGAAAAAAAGTGCAGATTGTTTCTGGATAATTTAGGTGCTCTATTAATCATAGTTAAACCTAATTTAAAATTTGTCTTACTAAAATAACACTAAAATTTTACATTTATGATTTGTTTTTAACAATTTTAATGAATATTCGTTGAAAAACAGATTAATTCGTTGAAAAGTTAATAGAGGTGTAAAAGTGTAAGTTTTTGGAAACGAAATGGTTCTGCTTTCTCTTTCAATACAGACAAAAAATGGCTTTTAATAGGTGTCAATTACCGTTTTTAGGAGCTCAGAATCGACCAAATCGGAGGGAGCGACTACTTTTTCGTCAAGAGGAACATCATTTCCGTATCTTTCCTTTAGTATTTTTTGTACTCTTGGATCGGTTAGATTAAAATCTTTCAGCTGTTTCAATTTCGACAATTCAATGTTTGCCACATTCTTATAAATTTTCCAGATCAGCTCAGAGCAATAAATTCGGGTATCGCTCCACTCAAAATAGGCATCGTATTCTCTTCCGTCAAATTGCTGACTGTATGCTTTCATTTTTTGAAGAACCACAGGAGTCAAAACGGCATCGGCATTTTTCAATCGTTTTACAAGATAATCTGCGTTTTTTCCGTGCTGAATCCATTCATCAAAAGGAGTAAGTTTTACAGGCTGAACCGCTTCAAAAACAAACCATTTTCCGTTGATATCGTAAATGATGCCACAATGTGAGAATTTAGAGTTGGTTGCAATTCGTACCGCTTCACATTGAGGAGACTGAGAGGTTTGGAATATAAGGTCACCATCTTTAATTTTGTCTTGTAAGGTCGTTTTTTCTTTCGTTTTAGCGTGCGAAAAAGGATTGTTGGGGAAAACCTGAAGCGCAACAAACAAAGCACACCCAAAGCTGAGTAAAAAGGTAATTCCTAAAAAGAGAGATTTTGATTTTTTCATTTTGTAAAGGTGTAATGTGAGATGTGAAATGTGAAATGTGATCTGTAAAATGTGAAACCTGAAACCTGAAACCAACACCTTAATCCCCCGTTCACAAATTATCAGGACAAATAAAGGTCAAAAAAAAATAGTTACCAAAATGATAACTATTTTTAAATATAATTTTAAGAAATATTAGATTCTAAAAATTCCTCCAACAGCAATAATTCGCTGCAAAAAGAAAAAGTCCTGTGATGCTCTGTCTTCACTACTTTGTGTAGTTCTGATATCCTGCATGTTGATGTAACCACCTTTTAACTCACCCTGTATGTAAAAATACTTGAAGAAAGTAAGGTTGATTCCCGCTTTTGCAGAAAGACCATAACCAGAAATATGAAAATCATCATGACGTTCTTTTCCTAAAAGAGTAGTATTGGTTTTAGGGTACAAAAGTCCTACACCTACACCTTCAGTCAAATTAACCTGAATTTTATCCGTGTTAGTGATACCAAACAATTTAGAAATATCATCATGTCTGGAAACTTCCGTATTAATATAGTTCAAACCGTCTGTATGTTCGTACATTAAAAAAGCAGTACCGCTTCCAACTTCACCTTTTCCGAAACCACCTTCCTGAGCACCACCCTGAGACATATCTACCGGTCTGTTGTTGTAAACTCCGTTGTAAATAGATCCGGCCTGATCAACAGGTAAATTGATATATCCATTAACATTTGCGGTTTGATTTTGGCTCATTACATACTTCATGTGATCCCAACCAACCGAAACACTGTAGTGGTCGCTAAAGAAATATCCCATTCTGAAGTTAGTTTGCGGAATGGTCATGTTAACCGGATTTACATAATCAATATGCCATCCTTTTGGTTTGTCATGAGCTTTCATGTTATCAACCGTAAAGTTGTAGTCTTTCCCTCTGAAATTCACATCAGATTTGGTGTAACTGTCTCTGTTTCCTCCCCAGGAAACGAAAAATTTTCCTTTATTGTGGGCGGTATATCTTTGTACTGCGATTTCTTCCTGTGCAAAAGTGTTTGCTGAGAAGCACAACAAAAAGAAAATTATAATATTTGTTTTCAATGAAATGGTATTAAGTAATTAGAATGAATTAACTGTTTTTCTAATGGCTACCAATTTGGTCATTAAACCTTCGAAATAGTCTAAATGAAGCATATTAGCGCCATCACTTTTTGCATTAGCAGGATCAAAATGAGTTTCGATAAAAATACCGTCAACACCAACAGCGATACCCGCTTTGGCAACAGTTTCGATCATATCAGGTCTTCCGCCTGTAACTCCGGCAGTTTGATTAGGCTGTTGTAACGAGTGTGTCACATCTAAAACGGTAGTAGCATATTGCTGCATAGTAGGGATTCCTCTGTAGTCAACAATCATGTCCTGGTAACCAAACATAGTACCGCGATCGGTAACCATAACGTTTTCATTGTTACAGTCCAGTACTTTTTGTACCGCATGTTTCATGCTTTCCGGACTCATAAATTGTCCTTTTTTCAGGTTTACCGTTTTTCCGGTGTTTGCCGCAGCAACAACCAGGTCAGTCTGGCGAACCAGGAATGCAGGAATTTGCAAAACATCAACGTATTGTGCCGCCATAGCAGCATCTTCATTGGTATGGATGTCTGTTACAGTTGGAACGTGGAAAGTTTCAGAAACTTTTCGTAATATTTTTAATGCTTTTTCGTCACCAATTCCCGAAAAGCTATCAATTCTGGAACGGTTGGCTTTTTTGAAAGATCCTTTAAATACAAAAGGAATTTGAAGATTGTCGGTAATACCAACTAGTTTTTCTGCAATTCTAAGCGCCATTTCTTCTCCTTCGATAGCGCAAGGCCCTGCCAATAAAAAGAAGTTTCCGCTTTCTGTATGCTTAATTTGTGGAATATGTTGTATGTTCATAGTGTGTTTTTTTTGACAGTGCAAAGGTAGTTATGATTTATGAATAGCAGATGAAGATTTAAGTTTTTTTTAAGAAGCAAATCCTGCTTTTAGGACTTAATCTTCAGCGGAATTACTGAATTTAATAGTGAGCTCATTTGAAATCATATCTTTTTAATGCAGCGCAATATTAAGATAATGCCAAAGACTAATGGATGACATTTATCATGCTTGTGGGAAAATTATTTTTCGTATGATCGTTTGATGAAGTACTGTATGATTATCGTCACGATTAGAATAAAAGCAAAAAGAAAGGCAAGCATAAAATGCCCCCACAAACTCCATTCCGCATTTAAGCGAATTTGGATTTTGTTCCTTATAAACATTGGCATTGTAGGTGGCAATGTAAAAGGAAAGAACCGGAACTATTATTTGTGCGATGCAACTAATCAAACAAACCGCCCCGAATTTTAAGGGGATAATTTGGTCAATTGCTTTTTTACCGGCTATAATCTGAAACAGTAAGGGAAGAATAAGTAAAATGAGCGGTATACTTGCCAGCATTTTGTAATTCGGGATGTAATTTGATTTTAGGCTTGTTCTTTTAATTGCTCTTCAAACGCAATCCCATCGGAACCATTAAAATACCTTTTTCATAAACGTTCAAATAGAGTTTTATTGGTTTCTTTTGCCCGTCCCACTTCAATTCATAGACATTTAAGAATCCGGCCCCCATGTCGCTTCTTTTGGTTGGAAACGGACAACAGGTTTCTAAGCGCGTATAGGTGATTTTTTCGCCATTTGGCCCTGCCAGAGCATTTAGAAAACGAGTTTCGTTTAAAGCCTCATTGCGGGTATTTTGGAAAAAAATATTGATTGGATAATCAGGATCATAACCGTATTTTTTATCGTTGCTGAATTGTGTGATAACAAACGTATTGTCTTTCTTTAAAACAAGATCCGGAGCATTGTCATCTACATTTTTTAAAGTCGATTTTGTGCTTATACACGAAGCTGTGGTAAGGATTAAAAGGATAAAAAGGGTTATTTTTTTCATGGTTTATTGAGATTGGTCCTACAAAGGTAAAGCGTTTTTTGCTAGAGTTAATACCGATTAAAAGATTTATAAAAAAAGTATAAATCGGCTGCATCCGTAGCTTAATCTGCTTCCTTCAAATTCAGTTTTAATATACCAATTACAATCAGATATTGTGCCACAAGATAGGTAAGCATTATAAAAAAGGAACTTTTTTCTATGGGAGCATGAAATTTATTAAACGCCAGGATACTATCAGAAAGAACAAATGAAACGGCTCCTGCCAGAACATAGAAACTTCCTGGTTTTTTCCAGCTAAGCCCTCCGTTAAAAGCAAATAAAAGCATGGTAGAAATTACCGCAGCGTAGATAATTACCGGTATTCTTAATTCGCCCAGGTTTGGCATCAGAAACATAATCATTCCAATTAAATAAAAAGCGATAAGAAGGCTTCCGGCGCCGAACAGTACTTTGTTAATGTAGATGTCTCTTTTAGCTTGTTTGTTAAACAATACACAATACAGCAGGTGGGCAATCAGGAAAAAAAGGAGGCCCAGAATAAAGTAGATTTCGCCAATATCTGCAAAGAGCAAAATAACATCACCCATCCAGGAGAATAATAATGCCCCCAAAAGGATTTTTCGGGTACGGAATTTTCGATTAAAATAAACGCCAAAGCCCAATAACGGTACTAAAACAGGTTTTAAATACAAGTCTAAATTTTGATATTCCAGAAATAAAACAATTAGATATAAAATACTAAAAGCAATATAGGTTTTAAAAATAAAGGTATTTCTCATAATCGTTTTATGAATTAACAGGTTGGTTTTGGTAGTTTTTAAAATCGATATTTACAAAGTAAATGGTGGCTAAAAAGGATAAGGTTAAATAAGTAAGAATGATATAATTGAAATAAGGAAATACATTGTTTAAACCAAACCAGTCTCCGTAATAGCTTATAATTGCAATCACAATGCCAAAGCGCAACGCTTCCCAGAAAACCGCATATTTGCTTTTGTCCATTAGTTCGCTGTAACTGTAAATCGTAATCAGGATAAAAAAGCCGTAAATAAAGATGTTTGGCAATCCAATTTTGGCAATATTATCAAACAAATAAGTCACAAACAGCAAAGTGACTAACATTTGAGTTACCGACCAATAAATTAGTTTTTTAGAATTTTGAGTCCCATATTTATTAAAAGCAAAAACATTTTCGATTTTGGTTACCGGATATTTTTCTTCAAAATTCTCGGGCCTCCAGCCGGTTGGTTTAAACCAGATGGTGAGCCTGTCTTTCCAGTTTTCAGCACGCCAGGCATCTTTAATCAGCAAGGTCAAATGCTGGAAATTAATGCGGATAGGATTCCAGGTTTGTGCCGGTCTTGTAATACCAAAAACAGGTGGAACATCGTCTAACTCTGCCTGAAAAGTACCAAAAAGCTTGTCCCAGAAAATAAAAATCTGAGAATGGTTTTTGTCTAAATATTCGGGATTTATAGCATGATGTACACGGTGATGTGAAGGGGTAACCAAAATGTATTCGAGAAATCCCATTTTATTGATGTGTTTGGTATGGTACCAGAATTGCAAAAATAAATGCAGCGGCAGGGTAATAGCAATTACGGAAGCCGGAACTCCTAATAAGGCTGCCGGAATCAGTAAAAAAGTAAAGAGATTAACAAGACTTGCAATAGGCTGACGCAATGCGCAGGCAAGATTAAACTCTTCGCTGCTGTGGTGAATGGCGTGTTTGTTCCAGAAAAGATTAATCTGATGGGCCCATCTATGACTCCAGTAACCATAAAAGTCGATTACAAAAAAGGCAATAAAATAGGAGAGAACGTTGGCTTCTAAATGGTAAAGCGCAATTTTAGAAACCATCCATTCATAAGAAATAAAAGTCAGGCTCAGTCCCAAAACATCTTTTACCGAATTGGTAATTCCGGAGCTAATGCTCGATACACTGTCAATCAAAGGAGCAGTGTCGTTCTTTTTGTAAATGCCGTATAATTTTTCGATTATAATTAATACTAAAAAAACCGGCGTCGCAATAATCAATATCTTTCCGTATTCTTCCATAAAAAAAAGATTCTATTTTATTCAAATATAGAATAAAATAGAATCTTTTTTAAATTATTTACACTTAAACAATTTCGGCGCTTAATCCGGCTTCCAAAAGTTGTGTGCATTGTGGTTTTAACTTGTCCATAGGTCCTGTTTTTACAGTGCATTTCCCATTGTAATGTACAATCAGGGAACATTGTTCTGCTTGCTCCGGCGTATGACTACAAACTCGCATTAAGGTGTCAATTACATGATCAAAAGTGTTTACATCGTCGTTGTAAACAATGATTTCGTTATTGAAACCTGTCGCTTCCTTTTCGCGAACTCTTTCTCTTACTTTTTCTTTAGTACTCATTTTTTTACGTTTTTGTACTGTTGTGAATTACTAATTTTTAGGCATATAGCGCACAGATTAATTAAAATTTAGAAAAATAATGAAATCTGTGAACTGTTTAATAAACAGATAATCAACTATCTAATTTACGTATTTTAATGAAACCCAGTTATTTCTTTGAAACTTTTTAACATAAGTTAAACCTTTTTCGGTGCAGGAAGCATCGATAAACGGAATGTCTTCTTCATAGAAACCGCTTAAAAGCAGTATTCCGTTTGGATTCAAACAGTCAACATAACTTTGCATATCGTTCAACAAGATATTTCGGTTGATGTTGGCAATGATTAAATCGTATTTTTTTCCGGCCAATAAAGCAGCATCGCCTTCATAAACGGAGATGTGTTTGCAATTATTGCGTTCGGCATTTTCGATCGAATTGAGGTAACACCAGTTGTCAATATCGATAGCGTCGATAGGCTGAGCACCTTTCATTTCGGCCAGAATGGCTAAAATAGCTGTTCCGCATCCCATATCAAGTGTTTTTAAACCTTCAACATTAATTTCGAGTAAATGCTGGATCATCATATGTGTGGTTTCATGATGTCCTGTTCCAAAACTCATTTTTGGTTCGATTACAATATCAAATTCAGCATCCGTTTTCTCGTGAAAAGGAGCACGAACATGGCATTTACCGTCTACATCAATGGCTTCAAAATTTTTCTCCCATTCCTCATTCCAGTTCACCTGATCGATTTCTTCAATCGTGTATTCGATTTTAAATTCTTCAGATTGTAAGATATAAATGTCGTCCAGTATATTCTCGTCCCATAAATCTTTTTTTACAAAAGCCGAAATTCCGTTTTCCGTTTCTGTAAAAGTCTCAAACGCTTTTTCGCCTAATTCAGCAATTAAAATTTCTGAACCTGGTTCTTTTGGTTCAACCGTAAAATGGTACCCTAAATATATATTCGACATAAATAATTTTTTTGCAAAGGTAAGAATCCAAAGCAGAAGTTGTTCATAAATAATCTATATCCTTACCTTAATAAATGTTAATTTTGATTGGAATTTGTAAGGATTTTTAAAATATGAAGAATATCGTTTTTATTTTGCTCTTTGTACTGCTTAACGGAGCTACCTGTGAGAAGGAACATGAAGTGGTACGATCGTTTTGTTACTGGAAAACCGATTTAAATTTCGAAAGTAAGGAAGATTCTCTCATCAGAGATTTGAAGGTGAAACACTTATACGTTCGTTTTTTTGATGTCGATTGGAATCCTTATGCCAAAGAACCTTTGCCGGTTGCGACAATTTTGGATGTGAGATTAAATGAAAGCAATCCCGAAATTACACCAAGTATTTTTATTACCAATGAAGTTGTTCTGCAATCCAACAAGAAACAACTGGACAGTCTGGCGGTACGAATTGCCAAGCGTATTGAACAGATTGGTGTTAAAATAAACGAGACAAAGGCCGAAAAAACGGCAGGTGCGATTGTTTATCCCAAGGATTATTACAAACAAGAAAATCGCAAACAGCTGAACTATGATTCGGTAAAATCAATTGAAATGGCAAAATTGAAAGTGGATTTCAAAGAAATTTTGATTGATTGCGACTGGTCGGAGCAATCAAAAGACAATTATTTTTATTTATTAAAGCAAATCAAGAAGCGATATTCGGCCACTCCGGTTTCGGCTACTATCAGACTGTGGCAGTACAAATATGCTTCAAAAGCGGGGGTTCCGCCGGTAGACAAAGGTTTGCTCATGTGTTACAATATCACAAAACCGGAAGAATTTAATACAAAGAATTCTATAGGAACCAGTGAAGAGTTGGCTCAATACATTACCCATGATAAATACCCGTTAAAGCTTGATATTGCACTGCCATTATACAGTTGGGCAGTGGTTTTTAGAGGCAATCAGTTTAAGGGAATTTTATCAGATTACGATCGACTTCAGAATGATACCGTTAAATTAAAGAAAGTATCAGAGTCTAAATACAGGCTGCAGGATGACATTTTGGTCGGACAAACGTATTTGAGAAACGGTGATGAAATCAGGATCGAGAAAATTTCAGAGGACGAGCTCGATAAGATGATTTCCATCGTAAAAAACAAAATTCCGATAGACAATCAGACCAAAGTGACGTTTTTCTCTTTTGATAAAAAATATATCAATGATTATGGAACCCAAAATATATCCGGTTATTATGCGCGTTTTTAGTAGCTTACTTTTTGTTTTAAGTGTTCAGGTCTCTTTGGCCTGTGGCTGGAGTGTTTCGCCTGAAACGAGCAGGTTGGTTTTGTTCAAAGCCCAACGCGAAGGCTTTTTTAAGCTGACACCCTTTTATTATTCGGCCGATAATTATTATACAACCAATACCGTTTCGGGTGTTGATCAGGAGTTGAATTGTGTAGAATGGACGAAAAAACTGGGCGGTCAGGTCGATCCAAAGGACGTACATGTTATTTTGTATGAAACGGATGCTGAGACATTTGAAACCGCTTATGAAACCAAGTCGTTAAAGAAAGTTTTTGAAAAGAATACTTTTATTGAAGCGCTGCTAGGATCCAAAAATAAAGCGCTCTTAAACTATATTTTGTTTGCTAAAAAACTCGAATACAACAGCAATACCGATGTAAAGTGGGAAAGCTGGGACACGGTGAGCTATGATAGTAAAGATCATAAACTCGCAGAGGTTGGTGATTTTGAAAAGAAAATCAGAACGGCACGTGATCCCTTTTTAAAACAGCGTTATGCCTTTTTAATGCTGAGGTACAGTTTTTATGCGACCGATAAGGCTGAAGTGATTCGTTTGTATGATACTTATTTTGCAGATCATAAAAACACTATTTTAGAGCCATGGGCTTTGTATTATAAAGCTTTGTGCATTGAAGATTTGCCTTTGCAGAATTATTTACTGAGTAAAGTTTTTGCTTCCTGCGAAGAAAAATCGTTTGCTGTTTTACAACATTACAACTGGAAATTAACCACAGAAACTTTGGCATTGGCCCAAAATGACGAAGAGCGAAGTGTGATTTTGGCTATTGAAAGTTTGCGCAATCCCGCACCCGATTTGAAAACAATTGAGGAAGTGTATAAGCTGAGTCCGAATAGCTTGTATCTGAGTTTTTTGATTGGAAGAGAAATTAACAAACTCGAAGACTGGATTTTTACACCGATGTATACGAATGACGGAACCCCTTCAGTTGTTTTTGACAGTACGGCCTGGTATGAGAATTACGCAAAAGCAAAAGATGAAAATTTCAACAAAGACATTTTGCACTTAAGAGCCCTGGAATATTTTTTAATTTCTATACGCGAACAGACTTCGGGTGAGCAAAAGGATTATATCACAGCGGCAATTGCTCAGCTTTGTTTTATTGGAGATGAAATTGATCTCGGAAAAAAATACACCGCTATGATTTCCGAAAAGGCCAATCCTTCCATACAAATGCAGAAGAACATTCAATTGGCATTGGTTTCTTTAAAACAAGATGATTTGAAGAACGAAAAAGTTCAAAACCAGCTTTTCAAATACTTTGATTCCGTTGAAAGTCTGGTAGAAAAGGACTATGGTTTGTTTAAGAACTTATACAGTTTGTACCGAATTGCCAGTGCCGATTTTGCCAAACAAGACGATCGTGTTACAGCAGGTTTACTGGCTATGAAATCGGATATTAAAAACGAAGGAGAATACTCCGGATATGGCAACCCTTATTTTTACAATTACATCGGTTATTTTGACCGAAATAACGCGACGGTAGCGGATATAGACCGTTTGATAGCGCTGCAGGAGAAAAAAGACAAAACGCCATTTGAAACCTACATTTGTTCGGGAACTATTGCCCTAAATGTCAATTATTATAAAGATCTGAAGGGAACAATTGCATTCCGTAACAACGATTTAGAACTGGCTTATAAAACTTTCGCGGGGATGCCACAGGATTTTTGGGAGAAAAACTATGCCTATAAAGACTATTTGAACGAAAACCCCTTCCTGCCTAAAATCCTTCAAACAGCAGAAGAACGCAAGTTTAATTATCGTTTTAATAAGACCAATTTTATAGGGGAGCTGATTCGGTTAAAAAAGCAAAATACGGCGACAAGTAACCTGAAACTGGCACATGCCTATTTCAATGTTTCGTATTTGGGAAATTCCTGGATGATGACGGCCTACGACTGGACATCGGGCGAGTCGTATGTGGATTATGTGTATGGAGACAATTCGGAAAATGAAAAGAAATATCAGAAAGGCAATTATTATAATTTGAAAATGGCCAAAATGTACTATGAGAAAGCGTTGAAGATGTCTAAAAACAATAACGAAAAAGCTTTGGCCAGTTTAATGATTTTTGAATGTAATTATTACGATCATTACGCCAGCTTAGTTTCGGCGGAAGAAGAAGAGAAGAACCCGTTTAAAGCGGGGCAGGAGCTGTTTAATTTTTATTCGGTATATCGAAAAACGACCGCTTTTCAAAAGTACAATTGCCCGCTCTTAAAAGCATATCTTAAGTAAGTTAGGAAAGAGTTGATGTGAAAAAAAGCGTTCTTATGAACGCTTTTTTTTTATAAGGTACTAAGTTGCTAAGATATTCAGCAATTAGAGTATTTAATTATCTAATTACCTAATTGTCTA
The DNA here is from genome assembly GCF_025947345.1 of Flavobacterium sp. N502536. Lineage (NCBI taxonomy): Bacteria > Pseudomonadati > Bacteroidota > Flavobacteriia > Flavobacteriales > Flavobacteriaceae > Flavobacterium > Flavobacterium sp. N502536. The sequence continues at coordinate 3,789,545 of NZ_CP110011.1, forward strand.
ATTGCCTAATTATCTAAATAGCAGTAACAATAGCTAAAAAGTCATCTGCTTTTAAAGCAGCTCCTCCAATTAAACCTCCGTCTACGTCTGGTTTAGAGAAGATTTCTTTAGCATTTTCCGGTTTAACAGAACCTCCGTAAAGAATAGAAACTTCATCAGCGATAGCAGCTCCAAATGCTTTGCGAACTACCTCTCTGATAAATTCGTGCATTTCCTGTGCTTGCTCCGGAGAAGCAGTTTCTCCTGTTCCAATTGCCCAAACCGGCTCATAGGCTAAAACAATTTTTGACCATGATTCTTTTGCAATTTGGAACAATCCGTCACGCAATTGATTTTCAACAATATTAAAGTGATTGTCTGACTGACGATCTTTTAATTCTTCTCCAAAACAGAAAATTACGGTCATGTCATGTTTCAGGGCAGTATCCACTTTATTCGCGATTAAGGCATCTGTTTCGTGAAAAATGGCTCTACGCTCAGAGTGACCAAGAATTACGGTATTAACACCAACACTAGTTAACATGTCAGCAGAAATTTCTCCTGTAAATGCACCACCTTCAGCCTGATGAACGTTTTGTGCGGCAACACCGATGGTGGTGTTTTTTAATTTGGCAACGGCAGCCTGCAAGTTTACAAAAGTTGGCGCTACAATTACTTGAGCAGTAGTTTTTGCAGGTATTTTAGTAATTAATTCGCTTAATAATTCTTCAGTTTGTGCTGCGTTTTTATGCATTTTCCAGTTTCCTGCAACAATCTTTTTTCTCATTTTGGTAGTTTTTATTTTTTTGCTTTTATTTTATTGAAATGTATGCTTGTCAGTGCAATTGATCTTTCGGTTTTATTTTAAACCTTTTAAAGTTTCGTTGATTTTATCGAAATCTTTTTCAATGGCACGGTAGAGTACAATTTTTCCTTTTTTGTCTACAATGATGTATCTTGGAATCCAGTCTAAATCAATTGCTTTTCCAAATAAACCTTTCATACCATCATTCATCATAAAATGATCGCCTTTTAATTCGTGTTTTTCAATTCCTGCTTTCCATTTATCGGCCGTTTTATCAGCAGAAAGGAACAAGTACGAAACATCAGGATTATTGGCTTGTAGCTCTTTTAAATGAGGCATGGCTTTTACACAGTCGCCACACCAGGAAGCCCAAACTTCGATAACCAAAGTTTTGCCTTTGTATTTTTTTAAAATGTCTTTGAAAGCAACCTGACTTCCATCAGCTGCTAATAATTTTTCAGACAAAGCTTCTTTAGAAAAACTTGTTTTCTGAGCTTGTGAGCACGAAAAAGTAATAAATGCAATTAGAATTAGCGTTATTTGTTTCATAGTGATAAATGATTTTGAACAAAGTTAAACAAACAAATGGAATGCCAAATGGAGATTAACAAAATTTGAAGAGTCGTTTATATTATCACAAATGAGTCTGTTTCGGTTAAAAAAGGAGGAGTGAAATCGTAATAGTTGGCGCAACTGACTTCAATTTGGAGGGGATTTTCAGAAAAAAAGGATTCAGGAAATAAAAAAAGAAAAACTTTTTTTCGGGAGCGTTAGTTTTTGGAGGAAAAAAAACGTCAGATTTGATCAAAAAAAGGCTCCTGTAAATTCAGATTTTGAAGTTATTTTTTGGAGTAAAAAAAGTCCGCAAAGCGATGAAACTTTGCGGACTTTGTAAATTGGGGTTACCTTTAGAATTGAGGTTTTATAGTTTTAAATCGGCAGTATCATTATAGTGTACTTTTTGAACTACAGTTCCTTTTTGCAGTACTACAATACTTGGATTGGCTCTTTCGATCGTTTTTAGCGTAGTGGCATCACAGAAATAGAAATCAACTTCTAAACCATATTGTTTTTTTGCTTTTGCAATTTCATCGGGGCCAGAAGCCGTCATAGCAATTACTTTGTAGCCTTTTGTTTTAGCTTCTTTGTTTAAACCTTCCAGTTTTTTCATTCCTTCAGGATTAGAAAGTTTTAAATCGTAGGTTACAAATACCAGTAATTTAGGCTCTTTAAGCAATTCTTCTTTGTAATCAGAATCGTCTTTTGTCATGGTGAAATCATGAATTGGCGGTACATAACCTTCCGTAATTACTTTGTCTTTTCGGTCTACAAACGTAGCGCCTTCGGGAATGTTCATCAGGTCTTTTTCAGTAAATTCCTTATCAACACCGTTTACTTTGTAGATAAAAATCATCTCCACAACCGATTTTGGAGCACCTTCAGGAATTTCCATTCCCTTCTCGATATTGCTTCCTACTTTGTACGGACGGAAATCTTTGATCGGATTGTGGTTAAGTACCCAAACGGCCATAATAACACACAAAATAATGCTGATCAAAGTGAGGATATTGGTCACAAATTTTGAAAACAAAGGTTTTACCAGTTTTTTATTGATGAACAATATCAGAATAAAGAAAAGTAAAACAGTATCTTTTGTGAACGATTGCCAAGGCGTTAAGTGTAAGGCATCTCCAAAGCATCCACAGTCTTTAACAACGTCAAAATAAGCAGAGTAGAAGGTAAGGAAGGTAAAGAAAACGATTAATAACAACAAAGCCCAAATCGTAAGTTTTGATTTGTATCCTACCAACAGCATAACACCCAAAACTACTTCGAGAATTACTAAAAAAATCGCTAATCCTAAAGCCAATGGTTCGAGAAAAGGCATATTAAAAACCGGTTCGCTAAAATACTCGGCCAATTTATAGGAGAAACCAACAGGGTCGTTTAGTTTAATTAGTCCGGAAATAATAAATAGTACACCGACAAATAATCTGGAAAATTGAGTAATGATGTTTTTCATAAAAATAATGATTTTAAAATTCCAAAACTAAAATTCCAAATTCCAACTTTTCAATAAAATTTTGGGATTTGGGATTTTTAAAATTGGAATTTTATTTAGTGATAGGATTTAAGATTAAAGCAAAAACAGAATAATTAATCATGTCCTGATAATTGGCATCGATGCCTTCAGAAACCAGCGTTTTGCCTTTATTGTCTTCGATTTGTTTGACACGAAGTATTTTTTGCAGAATCAAATCGGTAAGGGAACTTACACGCATGTCACGCCACGCTTCGCCGTAATCGTGATTTTTGGCTTCCATTAACTCTTTGGTTTGTTTGACTTTAGCATCATACAATTCGGTTGCTTTTTCAACATCTAAATCGGGTTGCTCCACAACTCCAAGTTCCAACTGAATAAGGGCCATGATCGAATAATTGATGATTCCGATGAATTCTCCTTTTTCGTCTTCGTCTACTTTACGGACTTCATTTTCCTGTAAGCTTCTAATTCTTTGTGCTTTTATGAATATCTGATCGGTTAAGGATGGCAATCTTAAAATACGCCATGCACTGCCATAATCTTTCATTTTGTTAATAAACAAAGTACGGCAAACCGTAATTACATTATCAAATTCAAGGGAAGTATTCTTCATTTATTGCTGTATATTTGCTAAAAATTTCTTCAAAAATAAGGATAATTTTTTAAGAGTTTCAAGTTTCAGGTTTTCTTTGTTTCAAGTTTTTTCTAAACAAAGTGTTAATGCCAATAACCTGAAAGTGGAAAAGAATGTAAAAAGTTTCAGGTTTCAAGTTTCAAGTTGACGCAGATTGCGTGTGTTCCAGAACTTGAAACTTCAAACCTGAAACTTGAAACAAAAAAACAACAACAAATGACAATTAATTGCAAAGGCCAGCTTATCGATTTGTCGATTCCTAAAGTAATGGGGATTTTGAATGTGACGCCCAATTCTTTTTTTGATGGGGGAAAGTATAAAAATGAAGAGGAAATCGTCACACAGGTGGGTAAAATGCTTTCAGAAGGGGCTTCCTTTATTGATATTGGCGCCTATTCGAGTAAACCAAGTGCTGAGTTTGTGACGGAACAGGAAGAAATTGAACGTATTGTCCCGGCCATCGAGTTGATTTTAAAACACTTTCCGGAAACCTTATTGTCAATTGATACTTTTAGAGCTGCCGTTGCCAAAGCGAGTATCGAAAGCGGTGCTGCTATTATAAACGATATTGCAGCAGGCGAGTTGGATGATAAAATGTTTGAGGTGATTGCGCACTACAACGTGCCCTACATCATGATGCACATGCGCGGTAACCCACAAACGATGCAAAGCCTCACACAGTATGACGATATTGTAAAAGAAATGCTTTTTTACTTCTCAGAGAAAGTTAAAAAAGCAAGAAGCCTTGGAATCAATGATTTAATCTTAGATCCGGGTTTCGGATTTGCAAAAACAACCGAGCAAAATTTTGAAGTTTTGCAAAAAGCGGAACTTTTTAATCTATTGGAATTGCCTGTTTTGGCGGGGGTTTCGAGAAAATCGATGATTTATAAAACATTAAACAATACCGCGTCAGAAGCGCTAAACGGAACAACAGTTTTGAATACAATTGCTTTGACAAAAGGAGCTAAAATACTGCGTGTTCACGATGTAAAAGAAGCGGTGGAATGTGTGACTTTATTTAACAAATTACATATTTAAACGACAGCTTTGTCATTCCGAGGAACGAGGAATCACCGCAAGAAACTCCGCAAAGAAAAGTCAATCTTTGTCGATTCAGCAACTGTGATTCCTCGTTCCTCGGAATGACAATATTGTCGATTATTGCGATGTATAAAAAAAATAAAAAAGCTTATGAAATACTTTACGCTGCTTATTGCTTTCCTACTTTTCTCTTGTGGTAAAAAGGAAGACGTTTTGCTTCCAAAATCCAATGTTACGATTGTGAAAGACGTACAAGACCTTTCACCCGTTTACATTTTCTTTAAAACTCAGGGAAAAGATACCACTGCCGATGCGCTAAACGGAACAATAGTTTTGAATACAGTTGCTTTGACAAAAGGAGCTAAAATACTGCGTGTTCACGATGTGAAAGAAGCGGTTGAATGCGTGACTTTGTTTAATAAAATGAGTTTGAGTAATACTCTAGTATAGAAAAAAATGATTAAAAATTTATTGTGTTTACTTTTTATTGGAATTTGTGCGGCAAGCTGTGCTAATAAAGATTCATCAGATCTAAAAAGGAACTATCGTGAAAAGATCAATGAAATTAAAGAGTTGAAAGAATATTTTAATAAGATAGTTCCAAAAAACTATATTGTTAGAATAAGATATAACGATTCAGATGAAATTGATTTATTTGTTTACCAACCAACAAATATTCCGGGTAAAACAGAATTATTATTTCAGGAATGGAATGTTGATTTTGAAGATTATGTTGCATCTAAAAAGTCTTCGTATTATGATGGAAGGACAAAATCATTAGAAGAAGTTAAAAAGAAACTTAAATGGAGTAATACAACCTTTAATGAACTTTACGACAAATTAGAGAATGTAAATTGCATTGGAATAACAAATGGAAATCCTACTAAATTGGAATACGGTTTTAGAGGAATGGGAGTTTTAAGTTACTTGATTTTTGATAGTAATCTGAATGAACAGGAACAAAAGGAGAGTTCGGATGATTGTTCTAAAATGTTTTATAAAGATAATGTTGTGTTTACATTTAGTTCCGGAGCGATTGGGAGTTTTTGCATACCTGATTTTAAAAGAAAATAACAATTTATAAATAGGTTAATTTAAAGTACTATAAAAACATGAAATACTTTACGCTGATTATTGCTTTCCTACTTTTCTCTTGTGGTAAAAAAGAAGACGTTTTGCTTCCAAAATCCGATGTTACGATTGTGAAAGACGTACAAGATCTTTCACCCGTTTACATTTTCTTTAAAGCTCAGGGAAAAGATACCATTGCCGATGTAAACCGAAAAAACAGTATTATTTCGACCAATTGGATTTTCAATATTGACAAACGTCTGCCTTTAAAACTGGTAATTCCCGAAGTAATGAAATTACAGGAGAAAAAGCGAGCTGACAGCGCCCATAAAAACGAAAACGCGGAGAATTATTATTCCTACGCAGATTCGATTGGGAAGAACCTTGCTTTTTTGCCTTTCACGAAAGTGTATTACAAAATGGAAATTGCCAACAACAGAAGTCAATTGTATTTTAAGAAGAATGGAATGATAAGATACAGTGGAAGAAAAATATATGATTTTCCGAAAAAGAATCTAAAGCCATTTTTAGATAGTTTGGTAATCAATCCGAAGGCCGAAATCAAATTTTCGTATGATAAAAACATGAGTTTCGGAGCTTATATTCAATGTAAAATCCTGGTAAAAACTATGGCCGATAAAAAGATCCCCTTTGTTTTTATAAACCAGGACGAGGAGTTTGTGTTTTAGCTTTAGGCTGTAAGCAATAGGCTATAAGCAGTGTAGCAAGTAACAATAAACAACAAACAAAAAACCATCAACAATTAGCCATTAACCATCAACAATCAACAATCAACAATCAACAATTTATTGATGGTGATAAGGCTCGTTTCTTAAAATAGTAAATCCTCTATACAATTGTTCTATAAAAAACAAACGTACCATTTGGTGGGAGAACGTCATTAGCGAAAGCGATATTTTTCCTTGTGCTTTGCTGTAAACGGTATCCGAAAATCCGTAAGGCCCTCCAATGACAAAAACTAAGGTTTTGATTCCGGAGTTCATTTTCTTTTGCAACTCTTCGGAAAAACCTACGCTCGAGAAGTTTTTACCGTTTTCATCCAGTAAGATAAGCTGGTCTGTTGGGGAAAGTTTAGACAGAATCAATTCGCCTTCTTTCTCTTTTTGTTGACTTTCAGATAAATTCTTGACATTTTTGATATCGGGAATAATCTCCAAATCAAATTTGATATAAAACGACAAACGTTTGGTATAATCATCAATCAAAGTTTGAAGCGATTTGTTATCTGTTTTGCCTATGGCGATAAGTTTGATATTCATGGTTGTTTTTATTTTTCGCCACTGATTAAAATGATTTTTACAGATTGATATAAAGTGAATTAAAGAAATAATCCCTTGTAATTCTTTTTAATCTGTGGCAAATAAATCTCTATTTTTTATTTTCAAAAACCGTTTCAAAATGTTCTACTACAGGAAACGGTTCATAATAATGATGTAGGATCTTTTTCCATTCTAAGTAGGCCTCAGAAGTTCTGAAACCAACGGTATGATCTTCGAGCGTATTCCAGTCGACCAGCAAAAGATATTTGTTTTCGACTTCAAGACATTTCTCTAAGCGATGGCCCAGATAACCCTCAATTGATGAAATATACTGGCTCGCTTTTGCAAAATCGATTTCAAATTGAGTTGCCAGATTTGGTTTTACATAAAGAAAAGCGGCTTCGAGAATCATACTTTACAGCTTGCAGCAATTTAGTTTTTAGAAAATTTATCTTCAAAAGTTTTAAACCTTACATCTAGATCTTTCAATAATTGTTTTTTAACAGATTCATCCTGAATAAAACTGTAATTGATGCTGTTGTAAACATATTGTTTTATAGTGGCATAGGAAACGTCCTTGTATCTTTTGGCTAATAAAACATATTGCTCCGTCATATTTGTTCTTAGAATTCCCGCATCATCCGTACTGATTACGATTGGGACATTAAATTCTTTGTAAAGCGTAAACGGATGGCGGTTTTCTTTCACTTTCAGAATAAATTCGTTACTGGCCAGATTGATTTCAATCGGAATATTTTTGTTTGCCATATAGCGCAATAAATCATAAGAGTTGGCTTCATAAGCGATATCCACTCCATGTCCAATTCTATTAGCACCCGCAATATGAATGGCGTCATTAATATGCCAGGTTAATTCTTCCGGCTGAACCAATCCTAAAGTCAGTTCACCCGCGTGAAGCGTATACTTTACATCAGGAAACTTAGAATGACAGTATTTAAACATCACCATATGCAACCAATAATCTTTCATCGAGTTTTCGCCATGTTCCGGTGAAACGATGTTTACGCCCGCAACAAGTTTGCTGTCGTTGGCAGAGATAAAGGCGATACTTAAATTTTTAAATAAATCGACAGGATCCATAAAACGCAGCACAAAATTCTGATAGCGCATTGTAAAACGCTCATCGTCAATTTTAAGGTCTTTGTGCAGTTTAGCGATAAAATTAGTGTTGAAATCTACAGCATACTTTTTAGCCTCTTTCTGTTGAAGCGATTTGTACAGCTCGTCTAAAAGTTTGAGCGTTGCTTTTTCGTCTTTCTGAGCGGCTGCCTGACGTAATTTGCTATTAAAATCAGTCAGATCAGAAACATTCATATCACACGGAATCGTTGATAATTGTGTTTCAATATAACTCACATTTTCTGAAAGCGCGCGTTTTTTTAATTCTAGTATTCCTTCGGCAAAATGGCCTTTAATAGTAGGTTCGAATTTTTGAAAAGAATCAAAAAACAAATCATCAGAAGGTACAGTACCATTATAATCTTTGGCAGACCAGGTTTGCATAACCTGTTGTTGGTAATAATCTAATTTGCCATCCTTTTTTAGAGAAGAGAAGGTTTGCCAGTTTCCTTTTTCTGGTTTTGTTTTAGAAACTTCCATAGTTTCTAAATTCAAATAAAAATCTTCTGAAATTGCTCTTTCTAAAAGAGGTTCTGCGTAAATCGATCCTGAAAAATGGTGGTGTAAATCACCGCCTTTTGGCATTTGTTGAAAGAAAGCTGTGGAGAGAGCTTCGTTATTTCTTATTTTTTCTAAATAACTGTCAGCTGTTTGAGAAAAGCCGATTTGTACTACTAAAATACAGAAAAGTGTAATTATCCTTGTCATACTCTAAGTTTAAATTACATGCAAATATACAAGTTTCTACCGAGATTTAAAAATTGATCTCGTTGTGTTGTTTTTTTACCGCAAAGAGCGCAAGGTTTTGTTATGTGCTAAATTTTATATAAACGCAAAGTTCGCAACGCTTTACCTAAAAAGAGTTTGCGAACTTTGCGTAATTCTTTGTGTGCTTTGCGGTTAAAAAAAATTAGTAGTGTTAAGAAAAAAGCACATCATGAATTTCGGCAACCTTATCAAAAACGCTTTTTGCAAAAGGACAAAGAGGGATAATTTTCAGGTTATTGGTTCGGGCATATTCTACAGCGGCCATTACCAGTTTTTTGCCAACACCTCTTCCGTTAAAATCTTCATTTACTTCAGTGTGGTCGATGATAAATTTAGAATCGCCTGCCCAGGTATAAGTCATTTTTCCGGCTTGTTTTCCCTCTTCTACAGCTTCAAAATAGCCTCTTCTTGTATCGTTTATTTGTTGAATTTCCATGATATGTTATATTAGTGTGGTTTTAATTTCGATTGAATTTGTTAGTGTTTTATGTATCGGACAGCTGTTGGCAATTGTTTCAAGACGTTGTCTTTGCTTGTCGTCTACCTCGCCGATGATTTCGATTTTTCGGGTAAATAAGGAAACTTTTTGATCCAGATCCCGTTCAAAATCAACTTTGATATTGATTTCTGTAACCTCCCATTGCTTGCGGTTGATATACATACGAAGCGTGATCAAAGTGCAGGAAGCTAAAGAGGAAGCCAACAGTTCTGACGGGCTGAATCCTAAGTTTTTGCCTCCCATTTCCTGAGGTTCGTCGGCAATTACAATATTTCCACTGGCGGATGTTATTTCCGTGCGATACAAACGGGTATCGATTTGTGCTGATAGTGTATTCATAATTATCGCATTTTAGGGTCAGGTAAAGGAACAAAATCCGTTTCGCCCGGAACTTTAGGGAAAGTCTGTTCGGTCCAGTCTTTTTTGGCTTTTTCGATCAGGTTTTTGTCCGAGGAAACAAAGTTCCAGAAGATGAAATGTTCTTCAGGAAAGGGCTGTCCTCCAAAAATATAAACCGTAGTGTTTTCGGCGATTTCAAACTCACATAACGTACTGTCGTTGGTAATTAGAATTTGTTTCGGATCATAAACATGCTCACCGCTTTTGATGCTTCCTTCAAGAATGTACAAACCGCTTTCGCCGAATAAATCTTTTCCAATGTTAATTTTTCGGGCTTCCGTACTTTTAATCTCAATAAAATAAAGAGGACTATAAACCGGAACCGGTGATTTTTTGCCAAACGCTTCTCCTGCAATTAATTTATAAGAAACACCGTCTTGTTCCCAACTTGGGATATCACTGGCTTCTACATGTGTAAAATTCGGATCCATTTGTTCCAGCTCTTTAGGCAATGCAACCCAAATTTGCAGGCCGTGAAGCATCTTATCCGAATGTCTTAAATATTCCGGAGTCCTTTCTGAATGAACAATTCCTTTTCCTGCGGTCATCCAGTTTACAGCTCCCGGTTTTATTTCCAGTTCGGTACCCAGACTGTCACGGTGCATAATGCTTCCTTCAAATAAAAATGTCAAAGTTGAAAGTCCGATGTGCGGATGTGGAGGGACATCCATATTTTGATACTGATTTAAATGTGCAGGCCCCATGTGATCGATAAATACAAATGGTCCAACCGCTCTTTTTTCGCGGAAAGGCAATAAACGACCTACCATAAAATTGCCAATATTGGCAGCGCGTTCTTCGATGATTAAACTGATATTTGACATGTTCTTTGTTTTAGTTGAAAGCAAAATTACAGCTGTAGTTGTAATCTGTAACTTAATTTAGATTAAGAAAATTGTTTCCGGTATTCTTTATAAAAGTAAGGAAAATGCGGAATAATTCAAATGCTTCTTTTTTAGTGCGGTGCTGTTTGTCATTCCGAGGAACGAGGAATCTCTACGAGAAGCCCGACAAAGATTAGACTTTCGTTACGGAGTTGCTTACGGAGATTTCTAGCTCCTCGGAATGACAAAAAAGGAGAATCCTTTAAAATTACTCAATCAATTCAAAATCGAGTGTTTCGCTTTCTGTTCCGTTAATAATAATAGACAATTGATGCATTCCAGTATGAAAAACGCGTGTAGTAATGATTTTGAACGACTGGTTGCGCTCTATTTTGGTTGTTTCATTTGGGGGATAAATCTTCTCACTGATTTTAAAGACTTTTTTCGCCAGATGTCCTTTTGCTTTTTTATAATGAACAGCATACTCTAAACGAATCGTTTTTGGCTCCTGGTTTTTATTGCTTAAGTAAAAATGAAACTGCAGATAATCTCCAATTTTCACAACAGGAGTCTTGATTTCGAAAGAAGAAAGTTCAATATTGGTGCTTTCCAGTCCATAATGACTCAGGATTTCAGGATGTCCCTGTTTGAGTAAAGTACGACAGCCGTGCTTGATAATTCCGTCAGTTTCTTTGCTGTGACCTTTCCACTTACGGGCAATTTCAAGGACGATTTGCGGATTGTCTTTTACAATATCGTTCAGGTTATTGGCCACGCTTCGGCGCACATATTCAGAGGAGTCGTTTTTTAGATTTTCTAAAATAGGAAGAATAGAGACAGGGTCTTTCTTTAGATACGGAATTGCCATTGCCCACGGTAACCTTGGACGACTGCCTTCGCTGGCCAATCGGCGAACATGATGGTTTTCGTGCAGGGACCATTTGGTCATTTCTTCGATCATTTCTTCTTTGTATTTTAGAATGAAAGGACGAACGGCAAATTCACAGCTTATAAATTGTGTGATCGAAACAAAAGCTTTCGCTGAAGTTTCAAAATCATCCAAACCGTACATTTCGATATAATCGGCAAAGAAAATAAACGCCAAATTGCTGTCCGTGAAGCTGTTTTTCTTCAGGTTTTCGATGATTTTGTCCAGTAAAGAAACGGCTTCGGGAAGTTTTCAGGCATAAACTGATGCAAAACAACGGTGGTGTGTTTCATGCGGTCTTTCCATTCTTTTTGGTTGAAATCACCTTCATAGATGGTGGCAATAAATTTTTGTTTGTCGAATGTTGGATGCACTTCTGCTACAGCCTGACCAAATTTTTCGTAAAAAGCAACCGAGTATATGTCTTTAATTAATCCCATGGTTTTGTTTGAATGAACCTCAAAGATATTTATTGTTCTTTAATTTTTTGAACGATTAAGAGATTAAGTTTCGTTAGGAACGGACACTTAATTTTTCGTACTCTTTTAATCGTTTGTAAATTTTAAAATCGAAGCGAAGCTTTTAAATCCACAAAATATGTCCTACTTTAGCATCTCATAAAATTTAAGAAAAATGATTAGCGAAGTACAGTTTCAAACCGAATTAGAACTTTTAATCAGTAATGCAATTCGGGAAGATGTAGGCACGGGAGATTATAGTTCACTGGCTTGTATTCCGGAAACGGCACACGGGCAGGCTAAATTGTTAGTAAAAGATCAGGGGATTATTGCAGGTGTTGCCTTGGCGAAAATGGTTTTTGAATATGTAGATCCAAAATTAAAAGTAAAAACTTTTATAGAAGATGGAACTCATGTAGAATATGGTGATGTCGTTTTTGAAGTTTCGGGTAGTTCACAGTCGATTCTGAAAGCAGAAAGAGTGGTGCTGAACACCATGCAGCGTATGTCGGCAATTGCCACCAAAACAGATCAGTACGTGCAGTTGTTGGAAGGAACCGGAGCAAAAATACTGGATACCCGTAAAACAACTCCAAATTTCAGGGTTGCCGAAAAATGGGCGGTTAAAATCGGGGGAGGTGAAAACCATCGTTTTGCATTGTACGATATGGTCATGCTGAAAGACAATCATATTGATTTTGCAGGAGGAATTACACTTGCCATCAAGAAAACCAAAGAGTATTTGATGGCGAATAATCTGGATTTGAAAATTATAGTCGAAGCCAGAAATTTAGATGAGATTCGTGAGATTCTTTTGAGTGAGGGAGTTCACAGAATTCTAATCGATAACTTTAATTACGAAGACACTAAAACGGCAGTACAATTAATTGGTAAAAAATGCCAGACAGAATCTTCGGGAAATATCAACGAAAAAACGATTCGTGAATACGGACTTTGCGGTGTAAACTATATCTCGTCGGGAGCTTTAACGCATTCGGTTTACAACATGGATTTGAGTCTGAAGGCTTTTTAGTTGAGTTATGAGTTTTGAGTTGTAGGTCAAGGGTAAAGAAAAACACAGCTTGAATCTAATGTCTAATATTCTAATATTCTAAAAAACTAAAATAAACATGTCAAAAGAGATAGAAGACCGGATCGACAAAATTCCGGTTGTACGATCTGTAGTGCACTTTTTCAAGCAAATAAAATTGCCCTGGCTGGAAGGTTTTTCGTTGTATGATTTGCTCGAAATGTATACCATTGGTATTATTGAAGGAGCATTTTCGTATCATGCGAGTGCGGTTTCATTCAGCTTTTTTATGGCTCTGTTTCCTTTTGCATTATTTATTTTAAACTTGATCCCTTTTATTCCTATTGAAGGATTTCAGCAGGATTTTTTGCAGTTTGTGCAGCAGGGAGTTCCGCCAAATACATACGATGCGATCAGCAAGATTATCAGCGATATTTTAAACAATAGTCATTCCGGTTTATTGTCGTCAGGTTTTTTGCTTTCGATATTTTTAATGGCTAATGGTATCAATGGAATTTTAAGTGGTTTTGAGTCTTCGAAACATGTTTTTGACAAACGTGGTTTTTTAAGTCAGTATTTGGTGGCTCTGGCGATTTCGCTTGTAATGACCATCATCTTGTTTGTAACAGTGGCAACCATTGTTGTTTTTGAGGTCTTTATTCAAAAAACAATCATTCAGGATGTGTTGAGTGATCGTATTCCGCTGATTATTTTAGGGAGGTATTTGTTTGTTATTTTAATGATTCTGATAACATCTTCAATATTATTGCGTTATGGTACGAAGCAGTATAACAAAGTGCCTTTCATAAGTATTGGATCTGTTTTTACAACCATTTTAATTGTGATATCTTCATTCTTTTTTGGGATTTGGGTTATAAAATTCTCAAAATATAACGAACTTTATGGTTCGATAGGTACATTATTAATTCTAATGTTTTACATTTGGATAAACTGTATGATTCTGCTTTTGGGATTTGAATTGAATGCCTCTATCAGAAAATTAAAACAAAAAAAAAATAAATAATATGAAAAATTGGATGTTAACGATTGGTGTTTTTTTTCTAACATTAGGCACAATTCAAGGTCAGGGTGTAATTGGAAAATGGAAAACAGTTGATGATGAAACTGGTGAAGCAAAATCAGTTGTAGAGATTTATGAAAAATCCGGAAAACTTTACGGTAAGATTGTTGAGATACTTCGTGCGGATCACAAAAAAGACGTATGTGCTAAATGTGACGGAGCAGATAAAAACAAACCAATTTTGGGCATGGTCATTATCAACGGACTTAAAAAAGACGGTTCTGAATACAGTGGAGGAACAATCTTAGATCCAACAAACGGAAAAAAATACAAATGTTATATTGCATTAGAATCTGCAGATAAACTTAAACTTCGTGGTTATGTTGGTATTTCTCTAATGGGAAGAACACAATACTGGAGTAGAGTGAAGAATTAATTTTATAAAAAAATATAAAATGCGAAAATTAGCATTGATCGTTTTATTTCTGGCACAGCTAACCAATAGTTATGCACAATCTAAGAACTCGCCATTACAAATAAGTCATCTTACAGGTGACTTTTATGTTTATAGGACGTTTCATGAATATAAAGGGACAAAGATTTCGGCAAATGCCATGTATCTGGTTACCGCTAAGGGAGTTGTGTTGTTTGATGCTCCCTGGGATAAAACACAATTTCAGCCTTTGCTGGACAGTATCAAAACAAAGCACCATAAAGAAGTTATAATGTGTTTTGCTACGCATTCACATGAAGACAGGGCTGGAGGTTTGGAGTTTTACCGTAAAAAAGGAATCAAAACCTATACGATAAAACTAACAGACGAAATTTTAGAGAAAAACAAGGAAGGAAGAGCTGAGTTTGTCATTCCAAACGATACACTTTTTACAGTAGACAAATACACTTTTGAGGTTTATTATCCCGGAAAAGGCCATGCTCCTGATAACATTGTGGTTTGGTTTAACAAAGAAAAAGTGCTTTACGGAGGTTGTTTTATTAAAAGTGTTGAAGCCAAAGATTTAGGCTACCTTGGAGATGCAGATGTGAAAGAGTGGCAGAAATCTATTTTGAGAGCGCAATCGAAATTTAAAAACCCAAAGTACATTATTACAGGTCATGACGACTGGACAGATTTGACCTCTTTAAAGCATACGCTTAAACTGGTGAAGGAATACAACGGGGCGAAGGCTACAGTTAAGTAATTTTGTACTAAAGAGCAATTGTTGTTTGGATTTGGTTTTAAGACTAAATCTTCATTTATAAATTCTATAAAATATTTACATGTTTTTTGTTGAAGTCGTTTTGCCACTTTCACTGGCTAAAACTTTTACGTATCGTGTTTCTGAGGCTGAATTTCATTTTATAAAAAAGGGAATGCGGGTTGCAGTACCATTTGGTAAAAGTAAAATTTATACAGCAATGGTGATTGATCTGCATCAAAACGAACCGGGTTTGTATGAAGCCAAGGAAATACATCAGATATTAGACGAAAAACCTATCGCAACCGAAGTTCAGATTAAACACTGGCTTTGGGTAGCTAATTACTATATGTGCGCTATCGGAGATGTGTATCGTGGCGCTTTCCCTAGTGGATTGTTGTTGGAGAGCGAAACTATTATTTCGTATAAAGTGGATGCAGTAGTCGATCAGGATGAGCTTACCGATGATGAGTTTTTGGTTTATGAAGCCTTGCAACAACAAAGTTCTTTAAAGGTTCAGG
Source organism: Flavobacterium sp. N502536 (assembly GCF_025947345.1). Classification (NCBI taxonomy): domain Bacteria; kingdom Pseudomonadati; phylum Bacteroidota; class Flavobacteriia; order Flavobacteriales; family Flavobacteriaceae; genus Flavobacterium; species Flavobacterium sp. N502536. The sequence continues at coordinate 3,805,186 of NZ_CP110011.1, forward strand.
AGATTATTTCGATGTTAAATAAGAAAAACATTCTTCCTGTTCTTCAAAAAATGATTGCCAGAAATATTATTGTTTTAGAAGAAGAAATTAAAGAAGGATACAAACCAAAACTGGTTCGTTATGTGAAATTACATGCCCAATACGAATCGGATAATGGTTTGGGAGAATTGTTGGAAGTCTTAAAAAATGCCAACAAACAAAAGGAAATCGTACTGGCTTATTTTCAGATTATGGCTTCTGAGAAAAAGCCGATTACCGTAAAAAAACTGGTTGAGGTTTCAAATTCGACTTCAGCCGTAGTCAAAGCACTGATTGATAAAGAAATTTTTGAAGAATATCTTTTACAACAGGACAGAGTTTTGTTTACAGGACAAACAACAGATCAGCAATTAATACTAAGTGAAGCGCAGGAAAAAGCTTTTACTGCAATTAAAGAGAATCTTTTAGAAAAAGAAGTTTGCCTGCTTCATGGGGTTACTTCAAGCGGAAAAACAGAGATTTATATCAAGCTGATCGAAGAACATCTGGCAACCGGAAGACAGGTTTTGTATCTGCTGCCGGAAATTGCTTTGACCACACAATTGGTTTCGAGATTAAGACTTTACTTTGGAGATAAAGTGGCGGTTTTTCACTCTAAATACAGTAATAATGAAAGAGTAGAGGTTTGGAAACAAACACTTGAAAACTCAGAGAAAGCCCAAATAGTAATAGGGGCAAGGTCTGCATTGTTTTTGCCTTTCGATAATTTAGGTTTATTGATCGTAGACGAAGAGCACGAGCAGACTTTTAAGCAAACAGATCCTGCACCGCGTTACCATGCCAGAGATGCTGCAATTGTTCTGGCTAACTTTCATAAGGCAAAAGTATTGTTAGGTTCGGCAACACCAAGTATTGAGACCTATTTTAATGCACAGGCAGATAAGTATGGTCTGGTATCGCTTACGGAACGCTACAACAATGTTCGAATGCCGGAAATTGTTCTGGTAGATTTGAAAGATAAACATTTCAGAAAAAGAATGACGGGGCATTTTAGCGATCTTTTAATTGAAGAAATCGCCGAGGCCTTGTCTTTGGGTGAGCAAATAATTTTGTTTCAAAACAGACGCGGGTATTCGCCTGTAATAGAATGTATGACTTGTGGTCATGTGCCGCATTGCCAGCAGTGCGATGTGAGTCTGACCTTTCACAAACATAAAAATCAGCTGCGTTGTCATTACTGCGGGTATTCGATTGCTAAACCAACGCATTGTCACAGCTGTTCAAGTATTGATCTGACCACTAAAGGATTCGGAACGGAGCAAATCGAGCAGGAACTGCTCACTCTTTTTCCTAAAGCCAAAACGGGTCGAATGGATCAGGATACCACCCGCGGCAAGTATGGTTTTGAAAAAATAATAGACTCGTTTAAAAATCGTGAAATCGATATTTTGGTTGGAACACAAATGCTGGCCAAAGGACTGGATTTTGATAATGTGAGCCTGGTGGGGATCATGAATGCTGATAATATGCTGCATCATCCTGATTTTAGAGCTTTTGAACGCAGTTATCAAATGATGACACAGGTTGCGGGAAGAGCCGGAAGATCAGAAAAACAGGGGAAAGTTGTCATTCAAACCTACAACCCAAATCACAATACGATTCAGCAGGTTACCAACCATAATTATATAGGTATGTATAAGGAGCAATTGTATGATCGCCAGATTTACAAATACCCGCCTTATTTCAGAATTATAAAACTGACTTTAAAGCATCGCGATTTTGATAAATTAAAGGAAGGATCGATGTGGCTGTATCAGGTTTTGAGTCAGAATTTAAATATGCCAGTATTGGGGCCTGAAGAACCCGCTATCAGCAGAATCAGGAACGAGTATATCAGAACCATTCTGATTAAGATTCCGCAGAACCTGCATTTGGTCAATACGAAAAAAACTATTCAGAAAATGCTGAATAGTTTTGAAGCTGTGGCTCAGTACAGAGCTATAAAGGTTGTTGCAAACGTTGACTTTTATTAATTAAGACGACGTTGATAATGCTTTTACTAAATCTTCTTTTTTGTTTCGGCTAAGCGGAATTTTGGTAATACCTATCTCGGCAAATTTACTGTTAAAGCGTTCTACTTTATCAATGTTAATAATATAGGACTTGTGTACGCGAATGAATTTTTCTTTTGAAAGATCATTCTCAAAAGATTTCATGGTCGAAAGTACCAAGTTGCTATCGTCTTCGGTAACCACTCTTACATAATCACCAAAAGCTTCTATCCATTTGATTTTTGCTGTAAATATTTTGAGTTTTTTAAGATTGCTTTTAATGAATATATGTTCGCCCTCTTCTTCTTTGATATCTTTTTTTAGCAAATGCATATCAATGGCTCTTTTTACAGAAGCATTAAAACGATCTACGGCAATAGGTTTCTGAAGGTAATCCGTAGCATCATAGTCAAATGCTTTTAAAGCATATTCTGCTTTAGAAGTAATGAATATAATTTGTGGCTTAGATTTTAGCCCGTCAAGAAAATCAAACCCATTAATAACGGGCATTTCTATATCAAGAAATATTAAATCGATATTATTTAGAGAGATACAGCTTTTTGCCTCTATTGCATTAGAAAAATCCCCGATTAAATGCAAACCTGGGTGATTATTAACTAATTTTGCAATAATGGTCCTTTGTATAGAACTATCATCTACAACAACACAGTTTAGTTTCATAACATTAAAATTTAGAATAAATTCAGGATAGCAATAGTAAATGTATTATTTTTTTAAGAAAAAAACTAAAATCGGCATGTATTTTTTGTTGTACAACGAATAAAAGTAAAAAAGTGTTGTATATTTAAATTTTATGGTTACTTTTGCACCCAATTTTAACAAATAAATATTGTATTTATGAATCATTATGAAACTGTTTTCATTTTAAATCCCGTTTTATCTGAGGTTCAGGTGAAGGAAACAGTAACGAAATTTGAAGAATTTCTTACTAGTAGAGGAGCTGAAATGGTATCGAAAGAGGATTGGGGTCTTAAAAAAATGGCTTACGAAATCCAAAACAAAAAAAGTGGTTTTTACCATTTATTCGAATTCAAAGTATCTGGAGAAGTTCTAATTGCTTTTGAAACTGAATTTAGACGTGACGAAAGAGTTATGCGTTTCTTAACTGTAAGTTTAGACAAACATGCTATTTCATGGGCGGAAAGAAGAAGAGCTAAATTAAAATCTACTAAAGCGTAATTATTATGTCTACAATCGAGCAATCTGCAAAAGGAAAAAAAGACGGAGATATCAGATATTTAACGCCTTTAAACATTGAAACTAACAAAACTAAAAAGTATTGTCGTTTCAAAAAATCAGGAATCAAATACATCGACTATAAAGATGCTGATTTCTTATTGAAATTCGTAAATGAGCAAGGAAAAATTCTTCCTCGTCGTTTAACTGGAACTTCATTAAAATACCAAAGAAAAGTTTCTGTAGCTGTAAAAAGAGCTCGTCACTTAGCTTTAATGCCATACGTGGCCGATTTATTAAAATAATTAAAAACTCTAGTCGCTGGTTTCTGTTCAGTCAGAACCTAACTTCTAAAATATAAGGACAACAACATGGAACTTATTTTAAAACAAGACGTACAAAACTTAGGATTTAAAGATGATGTAGTATCTGTAAAACCTGGTTACGGTCGTAACTTTTTAATTCCTCAAGGTTTTGCTACTTTAGCAACTCCTTCTGCTAAAAAAGTTTTAGCTGAAAATCTAAAACAAAGAGCACACAAAGAAGCTAAAGTGGTTGCTGATGCAAAAGCATTAGCTGAAACTTTAAAAGCTCTTGAAATTAAACTTACTGCAAAAGCTGGTGGAGAGAAACTTTTTGGTTCTATCACAAACATCGACATTGCTGAAGCTTTAGAGAAATCAGGTAACGCTATTGATAGAAAATTCATCACTAGTGGTATCGTAAAACGTACTGGAAAATATACAGCTAGCATCCGTTTACACAGAGATGTTATTGTTGAATTAGCATACGAGATTATCGCTGAAAAATAACATTTTGTTAACTTCTTGTTAATAAAATATAAAAACCACTCCTAGGAGTGGTTTTTTTTTGCCTAATTTTGAGAGGAATAACATTCTCAAAACCAGGAAAATGAAAAAAATCTTTGCATTATTACTAGGTGTGTTTGCCATAACCACTGCTATCGGGCAAACCACAACGTCGAGTATTAAGGGGATTATCAAGAGTTCTACCAACGAACTTTTGCCCGGTGCTACTATCCTAGCAATCCATACCCCTACAGGAAGTAAATATTCAGCCGTTTCCAACGAAGACGGAAGGTTTAATATTTTGAACATGAGAATTGGAGGTCCCTACAAAATTGTAGTGACTTTTGTAGGCTTTCGAAATCACGAATATACAGACTTGAATCTCGATCTGGGGAAACCTTTTAATTTGGACGTTGTTTTGGAAGATGAAAGCCAGACATTGGAAGAGGTGCAAATCGTTTCTAAGGATAAAGTTTTTAAAAGCGGAAAAACGGGAGCCGAAACTACCATTGGAAAAAGGGAGTTAACAGCTCTACCCACCATTTCCAGATCGGCAGAAGATTTCACGCGTTTGGAGCCCACTGCAAGCGGGGGATCTTTTGGAGGAAGAAACGATCAGTATAACAACTACTCTTTAAACGGCGCGGTATTTAATAATCCGTTTGGACTGGATGCTGCAACACCCGGAGGGCAGACAGGATCACAGCCTATTTCGCTTGATGCTATCGAGCAGATTCAGGTAGCGACAGCTCCTTATGATGTTACTTTATCGGGTTTTACCGGAGCTTCGGTCAATGCGGTAACCAAATCGGGAACAAACGAGTTTCATGGTACGGCCTATGGTTTTTACCGAAATCAGGATTTGACGGGAAGTAAGATAAAAGGAGAAAAAATATTCGTGCCCACGTTAGAGCAAACTCAGGCGGGTTTTAGCTTAGGCGCTCCTATTATTAAAGACAAGCTATTTATTTTTGGGAACTTTGAAATTGACAAACGAAGTGATTTAGGGTCAAATTTCGTGGCGAATAATAATGACGGCGTAACCGGAATTAATGAATCAAGGGTTATGGAGTCTGATTTAATTGCGGTTTCGAGTGCTTTGGCCAAGTTAGGGTACGATACAGGACCTTATCAGGGTTTCAAACACGAATCTAATTCGAATAAAGGGATTATAAAGGTAGACTGGAATATAAACGACAATCATAAACTGGCGGTTATTTACAATTTTCTGGATGCTTCCAAAGACAAACCGGCACACCCAACAGCTTTGGGTTTCAGAGGGCCGAATGCTTCCATTTTACAGTTTAGAAATGCGGGGTATCAAATTAACAATAACCTGAGTTCTTTCCTTGTCGAATTAAATTCAAAATTCAGTGAATCGGTTTCCAATAAACTGCAGGCCGGATATTCACATTTTAACGATTACAGAGTGCCATTTTCAGTTCCGGCCCCTGTCATTAATATTCAGGATGGAGCGGGCTCCAACTATATTATTGCCGGACATGAGCCTTTTTCTATTAACAATACTTTGGATCAGAAAGTAATTCAGATCACCAACAATCTGAGTTATAATGTGGGCAAACATGCCTTTACTTTTGGGGCTTCTTTTGAGAAGTTTAAGTTTGCGAACTCCTTTAATCTGGCAGGTTATGACAATTTTGGAAATCCAAACGGATATGCCGGAACCTTTTTCACACCTTATTTTACAACGCAGGACTTTTTAAATGATGCAGCCAAACCTTTTGCAACCAGTATTATCGCGCAGAATTTGAAGTATGCTCAGGATGTTTTTGCTACTAAAAGTAATTTTGAAGTAGGAAGTAATGGAGGATGGAAACTGGCTGAATTGAATGTGGGACAATTGGCATTTTACGCCCAGGACGACATCAGTATCGGGGATGATTTCAAGTTGTCGTTGGGGTTAAGAATCGATAAACCCTTGTATTTTAATACTGCCGATCTGATTCAGAAATACATAGATACGGATAATGGCGGGGGTAAAAGAAATAACAATACCGATTATTTTAATCCGCAAACGGGTCAGGCTGTTAAGTTAATTTCTACCGATTTACCAAGTGACCGGATTTTATGGTCGCCTAGAATTGGTTTCAACTGGGATGTTAATGGCGATGCTACTTCACAGCTTCGTGGAGGCTCGGGAGTTTTTACCGGAAGAATTCCTTTTGTGTGGTTAGGCAATCAGGTTAGTGGTGCCGATGACAGCTTTTTCCAGATTATGGACCCGGATTATAAATGGCCGCAGGTTTGGAGAACGAGCCTCGGATTTGATCACCGATTTGAGAACAATTATATCGTAACAGCAGATTTGTCTTATAATAGAGATATCAATGCGGTACACGTTCAGAATTGGGGATTAAAAGCACCAACCGGTACATTGGCGGGTGTAGACAACAGAGCTATTTACCTAGCAGCAGATAAGGGAGCAAACAATGCTTATGTAATGACAAATTCAGATAAGGGGAGCGCATTTAATGCAACGCTAAAAGTGCAGAAAAACTTCGAAAATGGTCTTTATGCCAGTGTGGCTTATAATTATCTGAAATCGAAGGATGTGAACTCTATCGAAGCTGAAATTACAGGAGATGCTTTTGCTTTTAATCCGGCCTTAGGAAATGTAAACAATGATGTACTTTCGAATTCTAAATACGGAGACAATCACCGATTTATAGCGGTAGGTTCTAAAAAATGGAAGTATGGAAAAGACAAATGGGCAACAACGGTTTCTGCTGTTTTTGAATACGCACAGGGAGGACGCTTTAATTATACGTATGGAGGAGATATTAACGGAGACGGGTCTACAGTAAACGATTTAATTTATATTCCTACAACAGCTGAAATAGCGCTAATGAATTTTAGTGCAGCGGGAGAAGGAGCTGCTTTTGACCAATTTATTGCCCAGGATAAATATATGAAAAACCGAAGAGGGCAGTATGCAGAGCGTTACGGTGCCCTGTCTCCGTGGAGAGGAAGATGTGATTTGAAGATATTGCAGGATTATAACTTCAAGATTTCGTCGGCTTCTGATAAAAAGAATACCATTCAGTTTAGTATCGATGTTTTGAATTTTGGAAATCTGCTAAATTCAGACTGGGGAGTGGTTCAGGTGCCTACAAGCGTTCAGCCTATCGGGGTGAAAGTTGTTGGAAATACACCGACCTATACTTTTAACGGAACACAGACCAAAACGTTTAATTATGATGCCAGTTTAATGTCGAGATGGCAGGCGCAATTTGGTATACGATACATTTTTTAGTAAAGCAAAAAAAGTCATAAATTTGCCCTCGCATTTGCGGGGGCTTTTTTTATGGATACAAAAAAAGTTCCGGAATTTTATACAAGCTCTTTTTAGAGTGTTTAACACAAGAAAAATAATGAAATACGCAAGATTAACAAAAGAGCAATTTGATGAATTGCACGCAGAATTTGCCAGCTTTTTGGCAACGCAGGCTATTGATAAAGCAGAGTGGGATGCTCTTAAAGTAAATAAACCGGAAGTTGCAGAGCAGGAACTGGATGTTTTTTCAGATTTAATCTGGGAAGGTGTTTTGTCGAGAGCAGAATTCTTGGAGCATTTTTCTAAAAATCATATCTTTTTATTTCAGTGTTTTGAAACCCATGTGCAGTCTATAGTGTTAAAAGCGTTGGTTGCTGAAACTGATTTTCTGACCAAAGAGGGTTTGCAATGGCTGTCGGATAATATGTTTACCGAAAATATAGAAATGAAAGTGGGCAAAAAAGTATTTACAGAAGATCGAAATGCTTCTATTTTTGAATTAATTCAGCAAGGAGCATTCTTAAGTTACGGACAATTGTTTAAGCAAATTAATTCGATTATTGAATCGTAATTGCTCTTTTTGAAGATTTAAAGGTTTGAAATAGGTAAACGTTTGATATTTAAATGTTTACCTATTTTTTAATTTTTTAACTTTTGTTTAATTTTTAATGTTTTTTTTTACCCGTATTTCTACGCATTTTTTCTGAATAATTTAAAAAAAGCAGCTCTTTCTTGTCAATTTTATGGTTTGCTTTCCATTTATGCTGTTTTTGCATAATTTCAATCGATTACCTTGTTATTTTGTAGTCTTTTTCATTCTTTTCTAAAGAGCAAAGAAAAATAAAAATATTTTTTAACATTTTATTTTAGCTTCATTTTACGTTATAAAGGCAGGTTTTTCCGATGATTTGCATATTTTTTAAATTTGATATTTGTGCTAAATTTGAAAAACAGTAAAATTATACTTGTTTCGTATGCTCCTTTTTTCTAATTTTAGTATTGAAAAAGTTAAACAAAACTTTTTGATCCTTTTTTCCAAAAACATCGATTTAATATATTTTTAATAAAGCAAGTGGTGTTTTTGTACCGTTATCTAGAGTTGAAGTTTTTTATAATAACTTAATTAGTTTGCGTATGGAATTGATCACTACTTTCTTTATCAAGTTTGCATTAGGTTTTCGTATTATTTTAGCTTTGTCTTATAAGAGTTTGAATAAAATTGAATTTATCATCAAATTGAATTTTTGTTCCACTTCAAACTTATTTCATCAATTTTCCAATTCTGTTATTTTTTCATTTTCAAATCCCAATCGGGGGTTTGTTGATGAGGCGTATTGTCGTGTTTAAAAATTTTTAAATACGGACTGCGTTTTTTAAAATGAACTGATTCAATTTTTAGAGTTCTGTTCTAAAAGAAACAAAGTTTATAAAAAGAATTAATCAGCTTTTTATAGATATTGAATCATACTATATATGCTGTAGAACTCCCCGGTTCTTCCAAACGTATATTTTCTTTTATGAAAATTGGTTACAACAAATCATTCTTTACGGAATGCTGATTTAGAATCAGTATTTCTCAAATTTATTGGTATGTCTTTTATTCGAAAAAGAATAGGAGCGGTTCTTTAGTATGCTTCTGTATACTCGGTGCAACATGATTTTTTACTGAAATGTTGTTTACATTCTTAGTATTCTGGGAGTCTAAATTTTATTTCAACAAGTTGATTATTAGTGTTTTTTTGAAATTGCCTAAGCATAGCTGCTTATCGCAAGAGGTATTTTATTGTCCATTTTCTAATCTTCCAAATTATGAAAAAAAATTTTACTTTTTATGATCTCCTTGTGAAGAGGAGATTATTGGGGTTATTGTTTTTACTGCTGTTTTGCAATCAAAACTTTGCCCAGACTTTTTGTAGACCCATCTCCCATACGAGTAGTAGAGCAGGAGTATGTTTGGGAACTACAGAGGTCCTAAACCCAACCTTAGCCTATGATGCGAGTACGACTACGTTTGCATCATTGACGAATGCATTGGGAGTACTCTGCTCTGTTCAGGAAACGGTGAAATTTGGTCAGATGGCAAAAGCCGGTGACCAGATTGTGATCGTTTACGGATCAAATGCAGATTTATTGGATGTTGGTTTGGTAGCCAACACCACTATCCAGCCCAGTAACTCTGTGGCGGGTACAAGCAGTACGGCATTGGCTTTAAACAGTCCATTGCTGAATGTAAACGCCATAAGCGGCGCTACTACAGCTACTGTAAAATACACCCTGACAGCTGATGCAGATCAGGTTAAAGTAGAAATAGGCGGACTGCTTAGTGTTCTGACTAATGTGCGAATTTACGATGTGCGATTACAGTTTGCACAACCTACCATTGCCGGAGGAGCAACACAATCTGTTTGTGTAGGACAGTCGATTGCACTTTCTGCAACACCAGCTGTGGGTACGACATTGGCTTGGTACAGTTCTCCAACCTCTACCACAGCACTTTCAAATGTAAATACTTTTACAACACCGGCTTTAACAACAAGTACTACTTATTATATAGGTGTATCACGAAGCGCCGGTTGTGAAGGAGATCAAAGATTTCCGGTTACAGTTAACGTTCTGGATCCGGTATTGCCAACCATTAGTTCGGTTGGTACCTCAATTTGTTCTTCGGGAGCAACACAAGCAACAACACTATCCGTTATAAATCCGGTACCTGGAACAACTTATTCCTGGTTTAGTGCCGCAACGGGTGGTTCGGCATTAAGTACCGGGAGTACTTATACACCAACTGTTCCAACGGGAACTACGAATTTTTATGTCGAGGCATCCATAGGTGTCTGTAAAACAGCAACACGAACTCCGGTTACGGTTACTTCAACTCCTGTTCCGGGAGTTGCCACTATTTTAACACAAAGCGTAACTATAGTTTCGGGTCAGAATGCAACACTTAGTGCTTCTACTTCAGAACCTGGTGTAACTTTAGATTGGTATGATGTAGCTACAGGAGGCGTTCGATTATTAGGAGACTCCAATACTTTTACAACTCCGGTATTAGTAGCTTCTAAAACGTATTATGTGGAGTCCCGAAACAGTGCGGGAGGCTGCGTTAGTGCAACCAGAGTACCGGTGACGGTAACGGTTATACCTGCTGCTTTAGGAGGTTGTTTAGAAGCCAATAGCCAGCAAACCACTCAGAATGGTTTGTGTTTGCTTTGTTCGTCAAGCGCTCAGAACAATTCTGTTGACGGAAACAGTGCTACTTTTTCTTCTCTAACACTACCGATAGGTTTAGTGAACGGCTGGATTCAGCAAACATTACAATTTAATAATCCGGGAAAAGCGGGAGATATTATTGATGTTGATCTTGCATTGCCAGGAGGAATTGCAGATCTTAATTTGTTAGGAGTAGTTAGTCTTGCAACTTATAATGGAGCAACTTTTAACAACGACAGAAACTTCATTAATAACGCATTGGTTTCTTTGCAGTTATTATCCGGAAATAAGTTCAGAGCCACTTTTACTGCTGCAGCCAATTTTGATCGTATCGAAATTAGATTAGGCGGCTTGGTAAGTGCGCTAACGACTTTGGATATTTATCAGGCTACACATCGTTATAAAGCGCCATCCTTTACCGGAAGCACTACAATTTGTGGCGGACAGACCACTACTTTAACAGCAGACATCGTAGTTGGTGAAAGTGTTAAATGGTATGATGCTTTAACAGGAGGAACTTTATTGGCTAGCACCGCGGCTTATACTACGCCGGCTTTAACGGTAAACACTACGTACTATGTAGAAGTGACCCGCAATGGCTGTGTCAATAGTGAAAGAAACCCGGTTGTGGTTACGGTAAATAATCCGATCGCTCCGACACCGGTATCGGCCAGTCCTGCCAATTTATGCGGGGGAGCTACAACTTCAATAAGTGTTGATTCACCGGTTGTGGGAACTGTGTACAAATGGTACGACGCGAGTACGGGTGGAAATTTAGTGTTTACGGGTACCGTTTTTGCGACACCAAATTTAACCACTACGACTACCTATTATGTCGAAGCTTCAATCGGAACTTGTATAAGTTCAGGCCGTACACCGGTTACCGTTACGGTTAATCCACGACCTTCGGCACCAGTTGCAGTATCTTCACATGTGATTGTTCAATCAGGTCAGGATGCAACATTGGCAGTCGTGAGTAGCCCGGGTATCAATCACAATTGGTATGATGCACCAACAGGGGGAACTCTCTTGGCAACTAATGTAAATAGTTATACCCCTAGTCCGGCTTTAACGCTAAGTAAAACATTTTATGTAGAGTCAGTAGATCTGGCTACCGATTGTACAAGCAGTACAAGAACCGCGATCCTTGTTACGGTAATTAGCGGAGTAAATAGCTGTTTGTTGGCTAATTCGCAAGTAACTACTAAAGGAGGAACCACAAATTGTTTGACCTGTAGCTCTAGTGGAGACGGAAATTCTGTAGATGGAAATTCTGCTACAGCAGCGACTCTTACAATCCCTCTTGGTTTAGTAACCGATCATATTCAACAAGATTTAACCTTTCCAACAACAGGTCAGACTGGTGATATTATCGATGTGGAATTGGGAATTCCTGTTGGACTTCTTGATATTAGTGCTCTTTCTAATGTTAGCCTGCAAAGTTTTAATTCAGGAGTACCTAACGGTGATTTTAGTACCATTAATAATCTTTTGAATGTTCAGATCTTATCCGGAAATCGTTTCAAAGCAAGTTTTGCAGCAGCGGGTACTTTTACCAGTGTGCGTGTTCGATTAAGCGGATTGGCAACTCTTTTATCAAGTCTGGAGATTTACGAAGCTTCTTATAGATTTGCAAATGCTGTAGTAACAGGAGCAGCCGCACCAATTTGTGCCGGACAAACTGCTTCCTTATCAGCAACTGCAGCTGGTGGAGATACATTTGAATGGTACGATGCTCCAACCGGAGGAAATATAGTAGCGGTTAATCCAACTGCTGCATTGACCACTACAACAACCTTTTATCTGGAAGCAACGCGTGGAGGAACTTGTATTAATACCGTTCGTCAGCCCGTTACGGTGACTGTATTGCCTTTACCGACAGCTACAGATATTAACATCACAACTCCTTTGACCGCTTCTTGTTCAGGAGGTATTGTTTTGACTCCGACATCAGCTTTAGCGGGAGCAACTTTTAAATATTATTTAGATGGAAATAAAACACAGGAGGCAACCGGAACGATATCCGGAGTTACCTATGTTAAAGATTCCGGAACTGGTGCTCTAACGATTACCGGACTTACTGCGTTAAATTCTCCTCATACCTATTATGTATCTGTGTTTAATAATGGTATCTGTGAGAATGCAAACGGAAACTTAAAAGCAGTGGTCGTAAACTTCCCAACAGGTTCGGCTTTGACAGTAACACCAACTTTGGCAGGTTGTGCTAAAGTGAATTTAAAAGATGCTATTGTTGGTTTTGATGCAACCACGACTTATACTTTTTATGATTCGTTAAACAATCCAATAACAGATCAGGCCGCTTCAAATATTACAGCAAACGGTAATTATTTTATTCAGGCTCAGGCGAATGGTAGTGATTGTCCATCTGCTAAAGAACCGGTAGCAGTTACCATTAATCCGTTGCCAACCTTAACAGGAGTAACGAGTTCAGTAGTGGTTCCTAAAGGTACTTCTGTAGCTTTAGCAGCAACTTCAAACGGAACAATTACCTGGTACGATCAGCAAGGAAATGTAGTACCTTCAAATAATACAGGACCTTTAAACACAGTAGGTGTTTTTAGTTATACAGTAGTTGCCAGTAACGGAACCTGTACCACAAGTCAGACGATTACGATTAGTGTAATTGATCCTGCTACCTGCGATCCTTTATTAGAAAGAGTTTATGCTACTACACAATCGTCAGATTCCATTATTACAGGAAACGTGAGCAATGGACCATTAGCTGTTGACGGTGATCCAAGTACACACTCTACCATTACAACCGGTTTAGGACTTTTGGGTATTGGAACAACCTGGCAAAATCTGCAATGGCCAACAACCATTGTCAAAGGAACACCAGTAACGGTAAAAATTGGTTTAGAAAACAGTTTAATTGCTGTGGCCCAAAACATCTCAGTAGTGGGTACTAAACGTGACGGATCTAATAATCCGATCGATATTGGAACTTTACAACCCATAACTGGATCTTTATTAAACTTATTACCTGGAGAAAATTCATTCGAATTTACTTTTGTTCCGTCTAATACTGCCGGACTTCAGGATTATGATGGTATCCGTGTACAATTGGGATCCATTTTAAGCGTAGCACAAAACATTAGTGTATATGACGCTTATTACAAAAAACAAGTAACTCAGATCACTTGCGGACAGGGAGATATCGAAGATGTTTTCTCTGGTGTAAGAGATTTGGGAATAGGAGCATTAACCGCTACAGTGGGAGTTTCAAACCCATGGAATATAGCCGACAAAGATATTGCCACCTATGCCACTATGTTTAATGCAGTAGGATTATTGGCTGCTGCCGAACTTACTACAACGTTTAGAACTCCTTCTATGGTTGGGGATAGTTTAAGAATTGTAATCTCAAAACCCGGAGTAGTTTTAAATCTTAATTTACTTACCGGATTTTCAATTCAGCTTTATTCCGGAAACATTCCGGTTGGTGCTCCAATTGAAAATACAAGCAGTTTGTTGACTTTAAAACTGCTTTCAGGAGATACAATGGCGATGACTATTGTGGCACCTCAAACACAACCTTATGATAAAGTGGTGATCACACTTGGCGGTGTTGCCAGTGTTTTAGATCAGCTTAGAGTACATTCTATTGATCGTGTAACCAATACAAAAGTGATAGGAAGTGACCCTGATAATAAAGTCACGGTCTGCCCCGGCACCGCTATTACACTCGTCGTCCCGCCCAAACCTTGTGCGGATTATGAATGGTACGATTCGCCTACAGGAGGAAATCTTGTAGCCAGTGGTCAGACTTATACGCTTCCGGCTACATTGGCAGCAGGAACCTATAAATATTACATTCAGCCTATTCGTTACGGTTGTCCTGCTTTAGAAAGAGGAGAAGTAACTGTGGTTGTAAGAGCTACTGTTCCTGCAGCAACGATAACAAACGTAACTATAAACGGAGGATCAGCTACTATTATTTGTTCAGAAACTGGTACGGTAACCTTAGATGCGGTTTTAAGTGCTACACCAGTACTTACAAATCCGGTATACCACTGGTATAGCTTTGATGGTACAACAAGCCAGTTAATCCCTGGACAAGTAACCTCAAAATTGATCGTGACCGGTTTAGTTCCGGGAACCTATACCTATTATGTTGGGGTAAGTTCAGATGAATTGTGTGAAACTGCTCCTGCAGACAGAAAACAAGTAACCTTTACGATTTTACCAAGTTCTCTGGTAAGCGATATTTCAATAAATAATGCCTCTATTTGTCATGATACGCCAGTTACTTTAACACCATCAAGTATGCTGACGAACCCTGTTTTTGCCTGGTATTTAGATGCTAATAAAACGCAACCTATTTTTACCGGAACAATTGGAGGAGTGGATTATACGCTTAGTAGTACGGGAGCTTTAACAGCTACAGGTTTGACACCGGCGATGAGCCCAATGTCTTATTATGTTGCCGTTTCAAGTGATTTTACCTGTCAGAATAAAAATGGAGAGTTGAGATTGGTGACGGTTCTTATTAATGATCCGGCGACACCAACGTCTACACCGGCTAATCAAAGTTTCTGTTTGGTTGATGCACCTACAGTTGCCAATCTTCAGGCCGATCAGGCCAACGTGGTTTGGTACCTTGCAGCAACAGGAGGAACTGCATTAGATCCAACAACAGCTCTGACTACTAGGTCTTATTATGGTGCCATCAGAGACCTGAATGGCTGTGAAAGCTCAGTGCGATCAGTAACAGCCGTAACCGTTAGCGATCCGGGTACACCAACCTTGGTAACAGCCGGAACACAAAACTTCTGTTTGGTAAACGCGCCAACTTTTGCAAGTGTTCAGTTTAACGAAGCTAATATCGTTTGGTATAACGCTTTAACTGGTGGAACAGTTATTCCATCAACCACAGCTTTAACCAATGGAACTTATTATGCAGTAATCAAAGATCCAACTACGACTTGTGAGAGCGCAGTGAGATTGGCGGTAACCATCAGCGTAACCGATCCGGGTACACCAACCTTGGTAACAGCGGGCACACAAAATTTCTGTTTGGTCGATGCGCCAACTTTTGCAAGTGTTCAGTTTAACGAAGCCAATATTGTTTGGTATACTGCTTTAACTGGTGGAACCGTTATTCCATCTACTACAGCTTTAACCAGCGGTACATACTACGCAGTAATCAAAGATCCAACTACGACTTGTGAAAGCGCAGTAAGATTGGCTGTAACCATCAGCGTAACCGATCCGGGTACACCAACCTTGGTAACAGCGGGCACGCAAAACTTCTGTTTGGTTAATGCACCAACTTTTGCTAGTGTTCAGTTCAACGAAGCTAATATCGTTTGGTATACCGCTTTAACTGGTGGAACCGTTATTCCATCTACTACAGCTTTAACCAGCGGAACCTATTATGCGGTAATCAAAGATCCAACTACAACTTGTGAAAGCGCGGTAAGATTGGCGGTAACCATCAGCGTAACCGACCCTGGTACACCAACCTTGGTAACAGCCGGAACACAAAACTTCTGTTTGGTAAATGCACCAACATTTGCAAGTGTTCAGTTCAACGAAGCCAATATTGTTTGGTACACTGCTTTAACTGGTGGAACCGTTATTCCATCTACTACAGCTTTAACCAGCGGTACATACTACGCAGTAATCAAAGATCCAACTACGACTTGTGAGAGCGCAGTAAGATTGGCTGTAACCATCAGCGTAACCGATCCGGGTACACCAACCTTGGTAACAGCGGGCACGCAAAACTTCTGTTTGGTTAATGCACCAACTTTTGCTAGTGTTCAGTTCAACGAAGCTAATATCGTTTGGTACACTGCTTTAACTGGAGGAACCGTTATTCCATCTACTACAGCTTTAACCAGCGGTACATACTATGCGGTAATCAAAGATCCAACTACGACTTGTGAGAGCGCAGTGAGATTGGCGGTAACCATCAGCGTAACCGATCCGGGTACACCAACCTTGGTAACAGCGGGTACACAAAACTTCTGTTTGGTAAATGCACCAACTTTTGCAAGTGTTCAGTTTAATGAAGCTAATATTGTTTGGTACACCGCTTTAACTGGAGGAACAGTTATTCCATCTACTACAGCTTTAACCAGCGGTACATACTACGCGGTGATCAAAGATCCAACTACGACTTGCGAGAGCGCAGTTAGATTGGCGGTAACCATCAGCGTAACCGACCCAGGTACACCAACCTTGGTAACAGCAGGAACGCAAAACTTCTGTTTGGTCAATGCACCAACCTTTGCAAGTGTTCAATTTAATGAAGCCAATATCGTTTGGTACACAGCTTTAACTGGTGGAACAGTGATTCCATCTACTACAGCTTTAACCAGCGGTACTTATTATGCTGTAATCAAAGATCCAACTACGACTTGTGAGAGCGCAGTAAGATTGGCGGTAACCATCAGCGTAACCGATCCGGGTACACCAACTTTGGTAACAGCGGGAACACAAAACTTCTGTTTGGTCAATGCACCAACATTTGCAAGTGTTCAGTTTAATGAAGCCAATATCGTTTGGTACACTGCTTTAACTGGAGGAACAGTTATTCCATCAACTACGGCTTTAACCAGTGGTACATACTATGCTGTAATCAAAGATCCAACTACGACTTGTGAAAGTGCAGTTAGATTGGCGGTAACCATCAGCGTAACCGACCCAGGTACACCAACCTTGGTAACAGCAGGAACGCAAAACTTCTGTTTGGTCAATGCACCAACCTTTGCAAGTGTTCAATTTAATGAAGCCAATATCGTTTGGTACACAGCTTTAACTGGTGGAACAGTGATTCCATCTACTACAGCTTTAACCAGCGGTACTTATTATGCTGTAATCAAAGATCCAACTACGACTTGTGAGAGCGCAGTAAGATTGGCGGTAACCATCAGCGTAACCGATCCGGGTACACCAACTTTGGTAACAGCGGGAACACAAAACTTCTGTTTGGTCAATGCACCAACATTTGCAAGTGTTCAGTTTAATGAAGCCAATATCGTTTGGTACACTGCTTTAACTGGTGGAACTGTGATTCCATCTACTACAGCTTTAACCAGCGGTACATATTACGCGGTAATCAAAGATCCGACTACAACTTGTGAGAGCGCAGTAAGATTGGCGGTAACCATTAGCGTAACCGATCCGGGTACACCAACTTTGGTAACAGCCGGAACACAAAACTTCTGTTTGGTAAACGCGCCAACTTTTGCAAGTGTTCAGTTCAACGAAGCCAATATCGTCTGGTACACCGCTTTAACTGGTGGAACCGTTATTCCATCTACTACAGCTTTAACCAGCGGAACTTATTATGCTGTAATCAAAGATCCAACTACGACTTGTGAAAGCGCAGTAAGATTGGCGGTGACTATCAGCGTAACCGATCCGGGTACACCAACCTTGGTAACAGCCGGAACACAAAACTTCTGTTTGGTCAATGCACCAACTTTTGCAAGTGTTCAGTTTAACGAAGCCAATATTGTTTGGTACACTGCTTTAACTGGTGGAACCGTTATTCCATCTACTACAGCTTTAACCAGCGGAACTTATTATGCAGTAATCAAAGATCCAACTACGACTTGTGAAAGTGCAGTAAGATTGGCGGTAACTATCAGTGTAACCGATCCGGGTACACCTGTAATTACGAATACGACTCAGAGCTTCTGTCTGATCAATGCACCAACTTTTGCGTCGATCGATGTTAGTCCTGCTGTGGCTGCGAATATTGTTTGGTACACTGCTTTGACAGGAGGAATTTTAATTCCATCTACAACAGCTTTGTCCACCGGAACATATTATGCTGCAATTAAAGATCCAATTACGAATTGTGAGAGTGCGGTAAGACTAGCAGTGAACATCACTGTGACCGATCCGGAAGCACCAATAATTACGAATACGACTCAGAACTTCTGTTTGGTAAACGCACCAACTTTTGCGTCGATCGACGTTAGTCCGTCCGTTGCCGCTAACATTGTTTGGTACACTGCTTTGACAGGAGGAACAGTGATTCCTTCTACAACAGCTTTAACAACCGGAACCTACTATGCTGCAGAAAAAGATCCTGTGTCAGGATGTGAAAGTACAGCGAGATTGGCGATCAATATCAGTGTAACCGATCCGGGTACACCAACTTTAGTAACAGCGGGTACACAAAACTTCTGTTTGGTAAATGCGCCAACTTTTGCAAGTGTTCAGTTCAACCAGGCTAATATTGTTTGGTACACTGCATTGACAGGAGGAACCGTGATTCCATCTACTACGGCTTTAACCAGCGGTACATATTATGCAGTAATCAAAGATCCAACTACGACTTGTGAGAGCGCAGTAAGATTAGCAGTAACCATCAATGTTGCTGATCCGGGTACACCAACCCTAGTAACAGCAGGTACACAAAATTTCTGTTTGGTCAATGCGCCAACTTTTGCAAGTGTTCAGTTCAACGAAGCTAATATCGTTTGGTACACTGCTTTAACAGGAGGAACCGTGATTCCATCAACTACAGCTTTAACTAGTGGTACTTATTATGCTGTGATAAAAGATCCTGTATCAGGATGTGAGAGTGCAGTAAGATTAGCGGTAACCATCAGTGTAACCGATCCGGGTACACCAACTTTGGTAACAGAAGATACACAAAACTTCTGTGCGGTAGATGCACCAACTTTTGCAAGTGTTCAGTTCAATCAAGCGAATATCGTTTGGTACACTGCTTTAACAGGAGGAACCGTGATTCCTTCGACTACAGCTTTAACCAGTGGTACTTACTATGCAGTCATCAAAGATCCTGTAACAGGATGTGAAAGTGCTACCAGATTAGCGGTAACCATTAATGTTATTGATCCGGGTACACCAACTTTGGTAACAACAGGAACACAAAATTTCTGCGCGGTAAATGCACCAACTTTTGCAAGCATTCAAACGAATCAAAGCAATATTGTTTGGTACACTGCATTGACAGGAGGAACGCTTATTCCATCCACTACAGTTTTAACCAGTGGCACTTATTATGCAGCTATAAAAGATCCTGTATCAGGATGCGAAAGCAAAGTGAGATTGGCAGTAACCATCAATGTTAGTGATCCGGGTACACCGACCTTAGTAACAGCAGGAACACAAAACTTCTGTGCGGTAAATGCACCAACTTTTGCAAGCATTCAAACGAATCAAAGCAATATTGTTTGGTACACTGCTTTAACTGGAGGAACCGTTATTCCATCAACTACAGCTTTAACCAGCGGTACGTATTATGCAGTAATAAAAGATCCTGTAGCAGGATGTGAAAGTGCAACCAGATTAGCGGTAACCATCAATGTTACTGATCCGGCTACACCAACAACAACAGCTGCTACTCAGGTATTCTGTTCAGGAAATAACCCAACAGTGGCCGATATTCAGGTAAACGGAAGCAACATCGTGTGGTATACATCCGCAACAGGAGGTACTGCCGTTGCAGCAACTACAGCATTGGTAAATGGAGATTATTATGCAGTGATAAAAGATCCGGCATCCGGTTGTGAAAGCAGTATCCGACTAAAAGTTACGGTGACTGTAGGAACTTCAAATAATCCTACCACAACGGCTTCTTCTCAGAACTTTTGTTCAACGAGTGCTCCAACCTTTGCGAGTATTCAGGTAAACGAAAGCAATGTAGCATGGTTTAGCAGTGCAACTGGCGGAACAGCAATTCCGTTAACTACAGCTTTAACCAGCGGTACTTATTATGGAGAAATTACAGATCCGGCAACCGGTTGTAAAAGTGCTACTCGTTTGCAGGTTTCGGTTACTATTGTGAATCCGATGCCTACGCCAACTACCACTTCAGCAGTTCAGAATTTCTGTTCTGTAAGTGCAGCAAAAGTTTCAGACATTCAGGTAAACGAACCAAATGTAATCTGGTACAGTACTGCAACAGGAGGAACACCAATTCCATCTACAACAGCTTTAGTGAGCGGTAATTATTATGGAGTTATTGCAAGCGGTTCAGGTTGTGAGAATCCGGTAAGATTACTGGTTACTGTGAATGTAAATACACCGGGAACTGTTACTACGCCAAGAACGACGCAAGTATTCTGTTTGTCATCAAATCCAACCATTCAGAATATCGTAGTTAATGAGCCAAATGTAGTATGGTATGCTTCAGCAACAGGAGGAACACCTCTGCCAGCAAATACACCTTTAACAGCTACAACCTATTATGCAGGAACACTTAATAATGTTACAAATGGTTGCGATAAAGCGGCCAGATTAGGTGTAACCGTTGCTTTTGATAATGATGCTCTGGTGCCTATTACCAGTACAGATGATACACCATGTGTATTCCAGGGAGTAACCTATTCAATTGCCAATGGAAAATCAAACTATGTATGGTCGGTTACTAACGGAACAATTACTTCCGGAGGAGGAGTTAATGATGGCTCAGTAACGATTTCATGGTCTGATATCGGACCTGGAAGAGTGGTGGTCGAGTACATTAATACTTGTGACGAGAGAACTACGAAATCATTAAATGTAGTTGTAGCAACTTGTTCTGACTTAACGATAACCAATACAGTAAGTAATTCGACACCTAATTTTGGTGACCAGATTACCTTTACAGTAACCGTTAATAATGTGGGTCAGGGTAATTTTATAAATACAATCGTAAGTGATTTATTGCCTAGTGGATACGATTTAGTAAGCGCATCTACAACTGCAGGAACCTTCAATTTGACGACACAACTTTGGACAATTCCAACATTGAATGCAGGTCAAAGTGTAGTACTTACCATTGTAGCAGAAGTGTTACCGAGTGGTAAA
The DNA here is from genome assembly GCF_025947345.1 of Flavobacterium sp. N502536. Lineage (NCBI taxonomy): Bacteria > Pseudomonadati > Bacteroidota > Flavobacteriia > Flavobacteriales > Flavobacteriaceae > Flavobacterium > Flavobacterium sp. N502536. Next base: position 3,826,527 of record NZ_CP110011.1, read on the forward strand.
TACTTAAGTGTTGCAACTGTTGAGACATCGACTCCGTTAGATGTAGATGCATCGAACAATTCGGCTTCAGTTTCTGTCGATCCAATTTGTTTGACCGTTTACAATGAGTTTACGCCAAATAATGATGGAGCTAATGATCTTTTCAGAATAGATTGTATCGAAACTTATCCAAACAATGAGTTGAAAGTGTATAACAGATACGGTTCATTAGTATATAGTAAACAACATTATGAAAATGATTGGGACGGAACCGCCAATGTTTCCGGAGTTATTAATAGAGGAGATATGTTGCCAACAGGTACTTATTTCTACGTAATAGCGATTGGAGACGGAACGGTTAAAAAAGGTTGGTTGTCTATAATGAGATAAGCAGCTGTATTAATCATCTAATAAATTAAACTTAATAAGTATCGTTATGAAACTATATATAAAATCATTAGAAACGTATTTTATTTTAATATGTTCTTTTATCACAGTTTGCGTCAGTGCCCAACAGGACCCGGAGTACACGCAATACATGTACAATACGATGTCAGTAAACCCGGCTTATGCCGGGTCTACAGGAACCTTAGAAGCAACACTTTTGCACCGTTCGCAATGGGTTGGAATAGATGGAGCACCAGAAACACAATCGTTTTCTGCCCATTCACCGCTTCTAAACGAAATGATTGGTTTAGGATTAAGTGTCGTTAACGACAAAATTGGTCCCTCAAACGAATTGTATATTGACGGAAACTTCTCTTATTCAATTCCTTTAGGATATGAAAAAAGACTGGCTTTTGGTTTAAAAGCAGGGATGAGAATGTTAGACGTAGATTGGTCTAAAGGAAGATTCTACAACAGCAATGATGTATTGCTGAATCAGAATATTAACAATCAGATGAAACTGGCTGTAGGAGCAGGGGTTTACTATTATACCGACAAATGGTATGTGGGTCTTTCCGTTCCAAGTTTTATTCAAAGTGATTATTACGATGATATTCAGGAATCAATATCTTACGATCGTCTGCATTATTACTTAATGGGAGGTTATGTTTTTGATCTGAATCCAAACTTAAAATTTAAACCGGCATTTTTAGTAAAGGCAGTGAGTGGAGCACCACTTACTGCCGATATTTCGGCGAACTTTATGATTGCAGAAAAATTTGTAATCGGTGCATCTTATCGAACAGATGATTCGTTAAGCGCCTTGGCAGGTTTTCAGATCTCCAGAAGTTTTTACATCGGATATGCTTTTGATTATACCGTAAGTGACCTGAACAAATACAACGATGGATCTCATGAGATCATTCTGCGTTATCAGTTTACTAAAAAACAAAGTAAAATCAAATCACCTCGATTCTTCTAAAACAGAAACCCTATGAAAAAACTATATATCCTCAGTTTGCTCTTGAGCATTACGTTTAGTTTTGCACAAAAGACCAATTTAAAAAAGGCCGATGCATTGTTTAGGAATTATTCCTATTTGGATGCATCAAAGGCCTATGAAGAATGTTTGCAGAATATTGAGAATCCATCAGCGCAGACCATTAAAAATGCTGCCGATTCGTATTACTTTATTTCCGATGCAAGAAATGCCCTCAGATGGTATAGAAGATTGTATCAGGTACAGGGTAATAACTTAACCGACATTTATTACCTGCGCTACATTCAGTCTATGAAAGCCGTTATGGATTATGAGGAAGCCGATAAAATCACCAAAGAATATCTCAATAAAAAAGGAGATCAAAAAGAGATCAATCGGTATGTTGCTCAGAAAAAATACATAGACAGCCTTGCCAAAACAAAGTCACTTTATGAAGTTAGAAATTTAGACATCAACACCAGTAAGTCTGATTTTGGCGCTACTTTTTTTCAGGACCGAATTGTATTTTCATCGGCAAGAGACACCACAAAATTTGCGGATAAACTCTACAATTGGAACAATCAGCCTTTTTTGAATTTGTATGTCGCCGAGAGAAACCCTGCCGACGGGAGCCTGTTCAATGACAAATTGTTTATGCCAAACGTCATGACTAAATATCATGAAGCCACGGCCTCTTTTGATGCCAGCGGAAAAACAATTTACTATTCTACCAATATTGTTAAGAAAAACAGATTGGTAGTAGACCAGGACAGAATCAATAACTTTCAGATTCTAAAAGGATCTATAATCAATGAAAAAGTTGAAAACCCGCAGAAAATTTTCTTTGACAGTGACGATTATTCCGTTGGGCATCCTAGTTTAAGCGATGACGGCAGCATGCTTTTCTTTGCTTCAGATATGCCGGGAGGTTATGGTGAAACCGATTTGTATGTGGTACAAATCGCTAAAGACGGAACCATGAATTCTCCAAAGAATTTAGGACCAAAAATCAATACCATAGGAAATGATCTTTTTCCATTTTTTCGAAACGGAGTATTGTATTTCTCTTCTGACGGACATTATGGTTTAGGCGATTTGGATGTATACGAAAGCAAACTTTTGTCGGATGGAAGTTTTTCAACCCCACAAAATTTGGGAACTCCGGTAAACAGTAACAAAGACGATTTTACTTTTATAATTGATAAGGCCGGAAGTTATGGGTATGTGTCTTCAAACAGAGCCGGAGGAAAAGGCGACGATGACATTTATTCGTTTACAAAAGGACAACCGGTTTGCAATCAGAACATTTCGGGTAAAGCAATCGATCATAAAACAAAAGCATTGCTGTCAGATGTTACTATAGTGGCTTACGACCCTTACAATGCGGTTCTGGCGGAAACAAAAACTAATTTCGATGGAAAGTATGCAATCACAGTTCCTTGCAACAAAACAGTACGTTTGCAGGCTTCAAAATTTAATTACAGTGACGACGAAAAAACAGTCGCAACCACCAAAGTAAACGAAGCCGAAATTACCAATGTTGACTTTGAATTGAGTAATTACGATGATCTCGTAGTAAAGAAAGCAGGAGTTGAAAAGGTAGATGTCAATCCGATCTATTTTGACTATGACAAATACGACATTACACCTCTGGCAGCCGCCGAACTGGAGAAAGTAGTTTTCATCATGCGAAAATTTCCTAAAATCCGAATCAAAATTGAGTCACACACAGACTCCAGAGGTAAAGATGCGTATAATTTGAAACTCTCTGACAACAGAGCCAAATCAACTCGGGATTACATTCTTTCTCAGGGAATTGATGCTTCAAGAATTGAAAGTGCTATCGGTTACGGAGAGACCCGTTTAGTCAACAAATGTAAAAATGGTGTAAAATGTACCGAAGCAGAACATTTGTTAAACAGACGCTCAGACTTTATTATAATCCAGAAATAACGCTCCATTTCTATTTTGATACCATGCTTATTAAGATACAAATGGAACAGAAAGAGACCATTTGGAAGTTGGTTTTTATTAATTCTTTTTACGAAGAATGGGCAGGAAGAAAATCAAGTTGCATTCTTTTGCAACTTGATTTTTGATTTTGTAAAACTTTTGTTTTTTACTGTTTTTGAACAAAAATAATCCTAATTTTGAGACACAGTTATTCAAAATCACAACCTCCAGTATATTAAAATTTTATGAGTATTCAAGAAACAATTCAGACTTTACGAAACGAACTTAATCAGCACAATTATAATTATTATGTGTTAGACAACGCCACAATTTCTGATTATGATTTTGATATTAAGCTAAAAGAACTTCAGGATTTAGAAAATAAACATCCTGAGTTTTTTGATGAAAATTCTCCAACGCAGCGAGTGGGAGGTACCGTGACCAAAAATTTTAAAACAATTGCACATCAGTACCGCATGTATTCCTTAGACAACTCGTATTCGAAAGAGGATTTGCTGGATTGGGAGACCCGAATTCAGAAAGTTTTAGGAAATGTTGCCTTGCAATATACCTGCGAATTAAAATACGACGGTGCCTCTATCAGCATTACTTACGAAAACGGAAAACTGGTACAAGCCTTAACCCGAGGTGACGGTTTTCAGGGTGATGAGGTAACAAACAACATCAAAACGATCAAATCAATTCCTTTACAGTTAAAAGGAAACTACCCGGAAAAATTTGACATCAGGGGAGAAATTATTTTACCTTTTGCCGGGTTCGAAAAAATGAATCAGGATTTAATTGAAATTGGCGAAACCCCTTATTCAAATCCAAGAAATACAGCCTCAGGAAGTTTGAAATTACAGGACAGTGCTGAGGTGGCCAAACGCCCTCTCGAATGTTTACTGTACTTTGTTACCGGAAACAATTTACCCTTTACGTCTCAGTACGAAGGACTGGAATCTGCCCGAAAATGGGGATTCAAAGTGCCTAACGAAGCAAAACTGGTACAAAACATGCAGGAAGTTTTTGACTTCATTGATTATTGGGATGTACACCGTCATGATTTACCTTATGAAACCGATGGTGTAGTGGTCAAGGTAAACAGCATTCAGCATCAGGAAGAATTAGGATATACGGCAAAGTCACCACGTTGGGCAATCGCCTATAAATTCAAATCAGAACAGGTTTCAACCAAACTCCAATCCATTTCTTACCAGGTAGGCCGTACGGGTGCGATAACCCCGGTCGCCAATTTAGAACCGGTACAACTGGCCGGAACCATAGTAAAAAGAGCCTCTTTGCACAATGCCGATCAGATTGAAAAACTGGACATCCGAATAAACGATACCGTTTTTGTAGAAAAAGGAGGAGAAATCATTCCAAAAATAATCGCAGTAGATTTATCAAAACGTCCTGAAAATTCAGAAGCTACCCAATACATCACACACTGTCCCGAATGTCAGACCGAATTGGTACGAAATGAAGGAGAAGCCAATCATTATTGTCCTAACTTTTATGGATGCCCTCCGCAGATTATTGGAAGGATTCAACACTATATTTCGAGAAAAGCAATGGACATTGAAGGCCTTGGTGGTGAAACTGTTGCGTTACTGTTTAACAACGGATTGGTGCACAATTATGCCGATTTATATGAATTAAAAGTAGAAAATATCTTACCTTTAGAGAGGATGGCACAAAAATCTGCCGAGAATCTGGTTAAAGGAGTTGAAAAATCGAAAGAAATTCCATTTGAGAGCGTATTGTTTGCTTTGGGAATTCGTTTTGTAGGGGAAACTGTTGCTAAAAAACTGGCAAAACACTATAAAAACATCGATGCATTGAGTCAGGCTACCCTGATGGATCTGATTCTGGTAGATGAAATTGGAGAAAGAATTGCCAAAAGCGTCATTGAATTCTTCGAAAATGAAGAAAATCAAAGGATTATTGAGCGCCTTAAGAGTTACGGAATTCAGTTTGAAATTGTTGAAAAGATAAATCCAAACGCCACCGAAAAATTCGTTGGAAAAACATTTGTAGTTTCGGGAGTTTTTGCTCAATTCTCAAGAGATGAATTGAAGAAAACTATTGAAGACAATGGTGGGAAAGTGGGAAGTTCTATTTCGGCAAAAACAGATTTTGTTGTTGCAGGCGATAATATGGGACCGGCTAAATTAGAAAAAGCCAGTAAATTAAACATCCCTATTTTATCAGAAGAAGATTTTATAAATAAATTAAATGAAAGCGAATAAGCCGTCGTTAATTTTATTCTTTTTAGCATTACTGTGCACAATCATTTTTGAATGGGCACAGTTAGATTTATTTGCAATCTATTCTAAAGCCATTGTAGTTCCGGCTATTTTTATTTACTTTTTAATCAGCAATGAATTCAGCATAGGAAAAACAGAAGGCGTCATTTTTTTGTTTTGCTTTGTCGGACAGGTGTTTAATCTGATGGATGTCGAAAGTTCAGAACTTGGCGGAGTCTTATGTTTTTTAGTAGTATACCTTTTAATTGTCCGGCTTTATTTTAGAGAACATGAAAAAATAAAGCTGGCCAAAAAAGATATACTGCCCGTATCTATAGTAGTCATTTTTATCGTCTACCTGTTGATATCGGTTTTGGGGATGAAGTTTGACAATATGAAGCAGTTCAGCATAATTTATACTATCTACGGAATTGTTTTAAGTGTGCTGAGTTATTTTTCCTTTGTAAGTTACATCACAAAAGGCACTCATTTAGCTTTACTCATGTCATTAATGGCGATTAGTTACATCTTTTCAGATATCTTCTACATCTTCAATGAGTATTTTTCTTATTCCGTCGTTCTCGTATTGATTCGTGATACTACTCAAATTTTGGCCTACTTTTTTATGGTCGAATATTTTCTCCAGAAAGCCAAAAGCAAAAAAAAGAAAATTACACTATAATCGATCTTCCTTGATTCGTGTGTGCCTTGTCTTTATCGAAGTAAAAATCGATTCTTCCTAAATTAATTCCGTAACAACCTACCTGATTTACCAAAACCTCTTGTCCTGCTTTGTTTTTAACAACAGTTGGTTTGTCTAAGAAAGTATGCGTGTGACCTCCAATAATCAAATCAATGTCCTGCGTTTGTGCTGCTAATTTCAGGTCACAAATTTTAGATTCATCGTCTTTGTACTTGTATCCAAGGTGCGAAAGGCAAACCACTAAATCACATTTTTCTTCTTTCTTTAATAACTGCGTCATATCCTGCGCAATTTCTACCGGATTGTTGTAAATCGTTTCTTTGTACATCTGTTTGTCAACTAAACCGGCAAGCTCAATTCCCAAACCAAAAACACCTACTTTAATTCCGTTTTTATGAAAGATCTTATACGGTTTAACAAGACCGTTCATCACGGTGTTTTTAAAATCGTAGTTCGAACAGATAAAATCAAAACTGGCGTGAGGCATTTGCGCATGTAATCCGTCAAGACCATTGTCGAAATCGTGATTTCCAATAGTCGATGCATCATACTTCATCATACTCATCAGTTTAAATTCCAATTCCCCTCCGTAATAATTAAAATAAGGAGTTCCCTGAAAAATATCACCTGCATCCAGTAAAAGTACATTTGGATTTTCTTTACGGATCGTTTCTATAAGCGCTGCTCTGCGTGACACACCGCCTTTATTTGGATTACGCGGATCATCAGCCGGAAATGGATCAATGTGGCTGTGAACGTCGTTAGTATGTAGAATGGTTAAGTGTTTAATATCGTTGGTTTCAAAACTGCTTAACGACAAACCTAAGCTTAATAAGGCAGTACTTGCAGCTGTTTTTTCGATAAATTCTCTTCTTTTCATTTTGTATTTTTTTTACGAAAACTGTAATGTAATTGTTTGACTTTTTTGTCACGAATGGAGACGAATTGGAATTCGTACAGATTCATGAAATTCGCGGCTATCTTTATTTACTCTTCTGTAATTCGGATGTCTTTTGCCACCGGAATCGTATCTACTTGCTTGAAATAATCGATTAGCACGTCTCTAAGTTTGTAATTCAGATCGTATTTCTGAACGCTTTTTGCGAAAAAAGCCATGCTGTCTCCGCCGTTCGCTAAATAGTCATTTGTAGCTACGTAATAAATTTTATTAAGATCAAGAGGTTTTCCCTGAATCATAATGTTTTTTGCGGTTTTGTCTTTTGCAATTGTAAAAGTCATACCCGATAAAGGCTGCGCTTTTTGTGCTTTGATAATATAAGCAGTCATGTCTAAAATCTGTTCTCCTTTTAAAGCCATCACCACCATACTGTTTTCAAAAGGCATAATTTCAAATGCTGTTCTGTTGGTTACATTTCCTTTAGGCAATATGGCTCTGATACCACCATGATTTAACAAACACAAATCGATGTTTTTGTTCTCGCGGGCTTTAAAAACCAGGTTTCCTCTTTCCACACAAACATCAGCCATTAAGTTTCCAATGCTGGTTTGCCATTTTCCGGTGCTTTTGTCAAGAGTTTCCGGGCAATACGCCAAAACATTGTCCAAATCCTTGTTAATGTGATCGCGGTAAGGCTTAATAAAGTTTTCAATTGCAGGGGTTTCAGTTCCTTTTTCGGTGATCGGAAGCTGCTTTCCTTCGATTTTTGTTAGATTATAATTTTTCTGACTGCAGGAAAATATAAAAAAAAGTGTTAAGAATATAACAAAAAGTTTCAAAACTCCGTTATACTTTTTTAGTTTTACCATCTTAAATGCGACTTAAATAATTAATTTTGTAATCTGGTAAAAGTACTATGTTTTTAAATTATATAAAGGAATTTTTTGTAAAAAAATCATTAAAAAATAACTTGAATAATGTCAAAAACGAAGTGTTTACAAGTAATGTGCAAACAATTGGTTTACTGATTGATGAAAGTGAATTTCAGCATTCAGAAGACCTGGTAAAGGAGTTGATTTCGAAAGGAATCAAGGCCGAGAACATAAAAATTGTAGCGTACAACAGTAAATTTAGCGAGAAAAAAACGTATTCAAGACCTACTTTTGGTAGAAAACACATCAATTGGAACGGGGAGATTACAGCAGCTTTCTTAAATGAATTTACAACAACAGAATTTGATCTTCTGATCAGTTATTATGATATCGAAACAGCCATTTTGATGATGATAACGGCCAGATCAAAAGCAAAATTTAAAGTAGGATTCGCATCAGTAGATAAAAATTTAAATCGATGGATGATTGATACTGCTATAGAGAATCACAAACTTTTCGTGCACGAATTGTTTCGATATTTAAAGAGTATAAAATAAAATTATAAAGTAGAATATGCAATCATTAATAGGAACTGGTGTTGCGCTTGTAACCCCATTTAAAAAAGACTTATCAGTAGACATCGAAGCTTTACAGCGTATTGTTAATTTTTCGATTGACGGCGGGGTTGAATATCTTGTGGTCATGGGAACAACAGCTGAAAACGCTACTCTGACAGAGGACGAGAAAGAACTGGTAATACAAACCGTAATCGATACTAATAAAGGTAGATTGCCTTTGGTACTTGGAGTGGGCGGAAACAATACCATGCAGATCGTAGCTGAATTGAAGACAAGAGACTTCTCGGCTTTTGAAGCGATACTTTCTGTTTCTCCTTATTATAACAAACCTACGCAGGAAGGAATTTACCAGCACTTTAAAGCGATTGCAGAAGCATCTCCGATTCCAGTAATCTTATATAACGTTCCGGGAAGAACTTCCAGCAACATGTTGCCGGCAACGGTAATTCGTCTGGCGAATGATTTTGACAATGTAGTAGCGATTAAAGAAGCTGCCGGAGATTTGGTACAGGCGATGCAGATCATAAAAAATGCACCAAAAGATTTCCTTGTGATTTCCGGTGATGATATGATTGCTTTGCCAATTGTTTTGGCAGGTGGAGCAGGAGTAATTTCGGTTATTGGACAAGGTTTTCCAAAAGAATTTACAGAAATGATTCGTTTAGGACTCAATAAAAAGGTAACTGAAGCGTTTAAAACACAATACCTTTTATCAGATTGTATCGATATGCTTTTTGAACAAGGGAATCCTGCGGGAATCAAACAAGTCTTTCAAGCCCTTGGTATTGCTGAAAATATCGTACGTTTGCCTTTAGTGGCCGTTGATGATTCGTTAGCAGGCAGATTGAATGAATTTGTAAAAAATAGCATAAAATAAGCATGAGATTGTCGGTATTTTATTATACCAAAAAATATTTTGTAATAGCTAAATTAATAACTAAATTTGCCACCGGAACTTCGGTGTGATTTTGCTTTGGCATAATTGTCTAAGAAATCATAATAAAAGTAAGAAAATGAAAAAAATAGTATCTCTATTAATTGTTGTTGTCCTTTTTTGTTCTTGTAGTGATTACCAAAAAGCATTAAAAAACGAGGATGTTGCTGCAAAATTCGAAGTTGCAACAAAAATGTATGATGCCGGTAAATATTCAAAAGCCATACGTCTTTTTGAACAATTAGCTTCTTCGTACAGAGGGAAACCTCAGGCAGAGAAATTATTTTACATGTTTTCGCAATCTTATTATAAAACGAAACAGTATTACTTAGCGGGTTATCAGTTTGAAAGCTTCGTTTCGGGATACCCTCGAAGTGAAAAAGTTCAGGAAGCTGCTTTTTTAGGCGCTTACAGCTATTCAAAACTAGCACCTGTGTATAGCTTAGATCAAACAGATACTGTAAAAGCTTTAGAAAAATTACAGACTTTTATCGAGAACTATCCAAATTCTGAATACATCGTACAGGCAAACGAAGCGGTGAAAATTTTAAATGGTAAGTTAGAGAAAAAAGCATATGAAAATGCTAAGGGATACAATACGATTTCAGATTACAAATCGGCATTAGTCGCTTTTGATAACTTTATCGCTGATTTTCCAGGAACACCATTAAAAGAAGATGCGCTGTTTTACAAATACGATTCAGCATATAAATTGGCAATAAACAGTATTCCGTCAAAAATGGAAGAGCGTTTAAATGTAGCGAAAGTAGCTTACGGTAACTTAATTAAGTTTAATGGTGCTACCAAGTATAAAAAAGAGGCAGATGAAATGAATGCCAGAGTGGAAACAGATTTACAAAAATTTACTAAATAAAATAAAGTCATGGATTTAAAAAAGACGAATGCTCCTGTAAATACAGTAACTTACAATAAAACAGTTATTGAAGAGCCAACAGGAAATGTGTATGAGGCAATTACCATTATGGCTAAAAGAGCAAATCAAATTAATTCTGAAATTAAAAAAGAATTAACTGAGAAATTAGAAGAGTTTGCTACTTATAATGACAGTCTTGAAGAAGTTTTTGAAAATAAAGAACAAATTGAAGTTTCTAAATTTTACGAAAAATTACCAAAACCACATGCTTTAGCAGTTCAGGAGTGGTTAGACGGTAAAACATACCACAGAGGTTCAAACAAATAATATAGTATAATGTCAGTTTTAAACGGGAAGAAAATTTTACTGGGAGTTTCTGGTGGAATTGCAGCCTATAAAACAGCTTCATTAGTACGACTCTTTATAAAAGCAGGTGCACATGTCCAAGTGATAATGACACCTGCTTCTAAGGATTTTGTAACTCCACTTACCTTATCTACACTATCTAAAAATCCGGTACATTCCAGTTTCTTCAATCAGGACGATGAAGATGCGGTTTGGAACAATCACGTTGATTTGGCCTTATGGGCCGATTTGATGCTGATTGCGCCTGCAACATCAAATACCCTGTCTAAAATGACAACCGGAAACAGTGATAACCTTTTAATTGCAACCTATTTATCGGCCAAATGTCCGGTTTATTTTGCTCCGGCAATGGATTTGGACATGTACAAACACCCTTCGGTTTTGTCTAGTTTTAATGCTTTAAAAAGCTTTGGAAACATTATGATTCCGGCTGAAAGTGGCGAACTGGCCAGTGGACTGTCCGGAGAGGGCAGAATGGCTGAACCGGAAAATATTATTGCTTTTTTGGAAGCCGATTTAGAAAGTAAATTGCCCTTAAAAGGAAAAAAAATACTAATTACTGCCGGACCCACATACGAAGCAATAGACCCTGTACGTTTTATAGGGAATCATTCTTCGGGAAAAATGGGCTTTGATCTGGCAAATGAAGCAGCAAACTTAGGAGCTCAGGTTATCTTAGTAGCTGGCCCTACACATTACAAAGCTAAAAATAGTTTAGTAGAAGTAATTAGCGTAGTTTCGGCACAGGACATGTATGATGCCTGTCATCAATATTTTAATGATGTTGATGTAGCAATCGCTGCTGCGGCAGTAGCAGATTACCGACCTAAAGTAGTGGCGACGCAAAAGATTAAAAAAGCTGCAGATGAATTTTCAATAGAGCTTGAAAAAACAAAAGATATTCTGGCCTCCCTGGGAGCGATCAAGAAAAATCAGTTTTTAATTGGATTTGCATTGGAAACTGAAAATGAAATTGAAAATGCAAAGCTGAAAATTCAGAAAAAAAACTTAGATTTGATTGTTTTAAATTCCTTACAGGATGAAGGAGCAGGTTTTAAAAAAGAAACCAATAAAGTGACCTTTATTGATCAGGATTTTAAAATTGAACCAATGGAATTAAAATCAAAAGAATCTGTTGCAGTTGATATTTTAAACAAAGTGGTTTCGCATTTTACGAAATCATAGTGATTTAAAGTAAAAGGCAAAGACAGGAATAGTAAAAACTATTACGTGCTTTAACCAAAATAATATCTTTCGTATGAATAAACTAGTTACTTTTTTAGCATTTTTATTTTTTGGCTTTACACAAGCACAGCAGCTAAATTGTACTGTAACTATTAATACAGAACGATTACCCAATCCCAATCAGCAGGTATTTAAAACACTTCAGACCTCATTGTCTGAATTTGTAAACAAAACAGACTGGACCGGTACAGTTTTAAAACAAAACGAACGAATCAATTGCTCGATGTATATCACCTTGTCATCGAATAGTTCCGATCAGTTTTCAGGGACCATTCAGGTACAATCTTCGCGATTGATCTATAATTCGACCTATTCTTCCCCAATATTAAATTACAACGATAAAGACTTTAGTTTCAGGTATATCGAGTATGAGCCTTTATTGTTTAATCCGACCACTTTTGAATCAAATTTAGTTTCTGTAGTTTCTTTTTACAGCTATTTGATTTTGGCAATGGATGCGGATAGTTTTCAAATGGGAGCAGGAAGTCAATATCTTGAAACAGCTCAAAACATAGCAAATGTGGCGCAACAAGGCGGATCTAAAGGTTGGACTCAGTCTGATGGGGTTCAGAATCGCTATTATCTGATCACCGATTTGATTTCGCCAATGTATAGCGATTTGCGTCAAACCATGTTCTTGTACCATACAGGTTTAGATGGTATGAGTCAGGATTTGAAAGCATCAAAAGAAAAAATCAAATCAGCCTTGATGCTTACCGGAAAATTGAATTCGGTAAAACCCAATGCTTTTCTGACCAGAGTATTTTTTGATGCCAAATCAGATGAAATTGTTTCGATATTTTCAGGAGGGCCAAACATCCCGGTCACCGATCTGACGGATGTTTTGAATAAAGTTTCTCCTTTGAATTCTGTCAAATGGTCACAGATTAAATTTTAATCTTTTTAAATTACTTTCTTTATTAACTTTTATATTTCCCAAATTCCTTATGATAACGTCCTTGTCGATTAAAAACTATGCTCTTATTGAAAAATTAACGATAGATTTTTCAAGAGGTTTCTCTATAATTACAGGTGAAACAGGTGCAGGTAAATCTATTATATTAGGAGCGATAGGATTGGTTTTAGGAAAAAGAGCCGATTTAACTTCATTAAAAAATAAAGAAGAAAAATGTGTGATTGAAGCACAGTTTGAAATTTCTAAATACAACTTAAAAGATTTTTTTACAGCAAATGATCTCGACTATGAGGATGAAACCATCATCAGGAGAGAAATTTTGCCGTCAGGAAAATCACGTGCCTTTATTAATGATAGTCCCGTAAACTTGCAGGAATTGCAGGATCTGAGCTTGTTTTTGATTGATATTCATTCACAGCAGCAAACTCAGGAATTATCAGACGAAGGAGTTCAGTTTAAAATTATTGATGCCATTGCCAATAACGGCGATACCATTCAATCCTATCAGAATGTTTTAAAAGAATACAAATCTGATAAATCCAAACTAAATGCTTTGTTGAAAAAACAAAGCGATTCCGGAAAAGAGCAGGAGTACAATACCTACTTGTTAAATGAGTTGGTTACGGCGAAACTAAAATCGGGTGAGCAGGAAGAACTTGAGGCTGATTTTGAAAAGCTGAACAATGTCGAGATTATAAAAGAATCAATCGATAAATCATTGGCGATTGCTAACGAAGAGCAGTTTGGTGTTTTTCATAATCTAAATGAAATTAAAACGGCATTGCATAAAATAGCGCCTTTTTCAGCTGATTATCAAAGCATTTTTGAAAGAATCACCAGTTTAACGATTGAATTTGATGATGTCTCAAAAGAACTTCAAAATGTTTCCGAGAAACTTTTGAACGATCCTGCACAATTAGAACTAATAAGTCAGAAACTACAGTTGATTTACAATTTGCAAAAAAAGCACCAGGTAACTACTGTTGATGAATTGCTTGCAATCCAGGCTACATTGGAGAATACGTTGCTTGAATTGGATAATATAGAAGAAGAAATCGCGGTTGTATCCAAATCGATCGAAGAAAAAGTTACAACATTAGATGCTTTTGCGGCAGCCATTCATCAAAACAGAACCGATGCAATTCCGGTTTTATCGCAAAAGTTAGTGACGATCTTAGAAACGCTGGGAATGCCAAATGTTCGTTTCAATATGGAGTTATTGCCTTCTGAAACCTATTTTCAAAACGGAAAAGACGAATTACAATTTTTATTCTCTGCCAATAAAGGAACTGATTTTGGATTGCTTAAAAAAGTGGCATCGGGAGGAGAAATGTCCCGTATTATGTTGGCGGTAAAAGCAATTTTGGCCCAATATTCAAAACTGCCTACTTTAATTTTTGATGAGATTGATACCGGAGTTTCCGGAGAAATTGCCATTAGAATGGGGGAGATCATGAAAGAAATGAGCACTACCATGCAAATTTTTGCCATAACCCACTTGCCTCAAATTGCAGCCAAAGGAGATTCGCACTTTAAAGTTTCTAAAGCTACTGTAGATGAGGACACACAATCAGAACTTAAGCTATTGTCTCAGGAAGAAAGAGTTATAGAAATTGCCCAAATGTTATCCGGTGCAGTGGTTTCTGATTCGGCTTTAAATCATGCTAAAGCCTTGTTGAACTAAAGAAATAATTTATATTTGTCATCTTAAAAGCGAATTAAACAAACGTAGATAAAATACAATCTTTATATTTTTAAAAGATTGATCAAAATACGAAAAAAACAAAAAGTATGATTATAGAACCTAGAATGAGAGGATTTATTTGCTTGACTGCCCACCCAAAAGGAAGCGAGCAAAATGTTAAAAATCAAATAGAATATATCAAATCAAAAGGACCAATTGCAGGTGCAAAAAAAGTATTAGTTATTGGTGCTTCAACAGGTTTTGGATTGGCTTCAAGAATTACAAGTGCTTTTGGATCTGATGCTGCAACAATTGGAGTGTTTTTTGAAAAACCACCGGTTGAAGGTAAAACAGCTTCGCCAGGATGGTATAATTCTGCTGCATTTGAAACAGAAGCCCACAAAGCAGGTTTATATGCAAAAAGTATCAATGGAGATGCTTTTTCAAACGAAATAAAAAGACAAACTTTAGATTTAATCAAAGCCGATTTAGGTCAGGTTGATCTTGTGATTTACAGTTTAGCTTCTCCGGTTCGTCAACATCCGGTTACAGGAGTTTTACACCGTTCGGTTTTAAAGCCTATCGGACAAACTTTTACCAATAAAACAGTTGATTTTCACACTGGAAACGTTTCGGAAGTTTCTATCGCTCCGGCAAATGAAGAAGACATTGCCAATACAGTTGCTGTAATGGGTGGTGAAGACTGGACGATGTGGATAGACGCTTTAAAAGCGGAGAATTTATTAGCGGATGGCGCTACTACAGTAGCTTATTCTTATATCGGACCATCATTGACAGAGGCAGTTTACCGTAAAGGTACAATTGGTCGTGCAAAAGATGATTTAGAAGCTACAGCATTTTCGATTACAGATAGTTTAAAATCTATTGGAGGAAAAGCATATGTTTCTGTAAATAAAGCTTTGGTAACACAGGCAAGTTCTGCAATTCCGGTTATTCCGTTGTATATTTCTCTTTTATATAAAATTATGAAAGAAGAAGGAATACACGAAGGTTGTATCGAGCAGATCCAGCGTTTGTTTCAGGACAGATTGTACAACGGATCTGAAGTTCCTGTAGATGAAAAAGGAAGAATCAGAATCGACGATTGGGAAATGCGTGAAGATGTACAGGCTAAAGTGGCTAAACTTTGGTTGGAAGCTACAACTGAAACATTGCCAGCAATTGGAGATTTGGCCGGATATAGAAATGATTTCTTAAACCTGTTTGGGTTTGAATTTGCCGGAGTAGACTATGCTGCTGAAGCAAATGAAGTTGTTGAAATTGAAAGTATCAAATAAACAGAAAAAAAATAGTACTATATATCAAAACCATTCGTCGCTACGAATGGTTTTTTTATGAATATAACATATCTTTGTTAAAATTTTGAAATTTAAAATATTGCCACTTTAATACCGCATAATCTGCTATGATTTTTTCTTTAATTATACCCGTGTATAATCGTCCGGATGAAGTAGATGAACTTTTAGAAAGTTTGTCAAAATCCGATTATAATGAAGCTTTTGAAATTGTTCTTGTCGAAGACGGATCGTCGATACCTTGTAAGGATGTTGTGATGAACTATCAGGGGAAACTGAATATATCTTATTATTTTAAGGAAAATTCAGGTCCGGGAGACTCAAGGAACTTTGGAATGCAGAAAGCCAGAGGGGATTATTTTATCATTTTTGATTCAGATTGTATCATTCCTTCTAATTATTTGACAGAAGTTCGAAAAGCACTTAACGAAAATTATGTGGATTGTTTTGGAGGACCGGATAAAGCATTGGATAGTTTTTCGGATATTCAAAAGGCAATTAACTTTGCAATGACATCCTTTTTAACTACAGGAGGAATTCGCGGAGGCTCTGAAAAAATCAATAAATTTCAGCCGAGAAGTTTTAACATGGGAATTTCAAAGAAAGCTTTTATTGCCTCAAATGGTTTTGGAAACATTCACCCGGGAGAAGATCCGGATCTTTCCATTCGTTTGTGGAATTTAGGATTTGAAACCAGATTGTTCACTGAAGCCTATGTGTATCACAAACGCAGAATTGACTGGGAGAAATTCTCGATTCAAGTGAATAAATTCGGAATAGCCCGACCGATCTTAAACAGTTGGTATCCGGAACATAACAAGCTAACCTTCTTTTTTCCTACGGTTTTTATCCTGGGACTATTATTAGCTTTTTTATTGTTAATTTTCAACATTGATATCTTGTTACAATTATATTTTGTATATTTCGTTGTAATTTTTCTTACAGCCAGTGTTCAGAATAAGAGCATTAAAATTGGATACTTAGCTGTGATTGCAGTTTGGAAACAGTTTTATGGTTATGGAACGGGATTTTTGAAATCGTTCGTAAAAGTTATTATTTTAAAACAAAAACCCCAAGAGGCTTTTCCTCGTATGTTTTTTAAAATATAGATATGGCTAAAGTTATTGGCCTGACCGGCGGAATAGGGAGCGGAAAAACCACCATAGCAAACTACTTTGCCGAAATGGGAGTTCCGTTATACATTGCCGACGATGAAGCCAGAAAAGTAATGCAGTCTGAAAACATTGTGCAACAAATTAGAACCACCTTTGGAGATTCACTTTTTGAAAATAATGTTTTAAACAGAGCTAAATTGGCAGAAATCGTTTTTAATGATGCTGAAAAACTGGCCGCATTAAATGCAATTGTACACCCTGCAGTCAAAGCGGATTTTGAGCTTTGGTTACTAAAAAACAAAAAATATCAATATGTAATTTATGAGGCCGCAATTTTGTTTGAAAGTGGTCGTTATAAAGATTGTGATGTTATTGTAACCGTTACCGCACCGGAGGAGCTCAGAATAGAAAGAGTCATCAAGCGCGATAAAACCACACGGGAACAAGTTTTAAGCCGAATGCAAATGCAATGGAATGATGAAAAACGAATTTCTTTAAGCAATTTTGTTATTAATAACAGTAATCTTAAAATTGCTAAAGAAGAAGTTGTTAAAATTCTTAAAATTTTAAATATAAAACAAAATCAGTCTTAAATGTTAATATTTGGTTAATGTATTATTTAGTATATTGTTAAAATATTAATTTTGTTTCGATGAATAAATTATTTTTTAGATTACTTGTTTTATTGATGAGTTTGTCCTTAATAGGGATAATTCTGGTTCAGGTATATTGGTTTAATTCTTCGTTCAAGAATAACGATGAGCAGTTTAAATACCATGTTACTCAGGTAATTGGCAATGTGGCAGACAAGCTCGAACAGCAGGAAGAGTATAGTTTTTACGATAAATACAACCGCATCAAAGACAGTACCGGTAAAACACCTAAAAAAGAAGATTTACTTCAGGTTTTTTACATTCAGAGAAACGCAAAAACAAACAAGACAATAGTTTATTCCAATACGCTTACATCTGAAGATTATGATATCAGCGGCTCGATTTTTAATAAAAAATTCAGCAGCGAAAGATTTAAAAACTTCAGTTCAAAAAGAGTTACAGAAGTATACAATAACAACAACAATATCGATAATAATACTTTAGGACAAAGTATTATCCCTGATTTAAAAATCGAAAAATCAGGAAGTCTGGATATCTTAAACAAAGTGCAGCAGCAAATTCAATACAAAGATATTGCTTCACTGACACCGATAGAAGGGCGAATAACAAAGGATAAACTTCAAAAACTCTTAAAAAAGGAACTGGAAGAATATGGTGTAAAAACCAAATTTGAATATGGTGTTCTTAACAATGGTCTTGCGACAAAAGTAAGATCTGATGGATTTCATTACGATAAAGATGCAAGTTACCACGTGCCAATTTATACGGATAATGAGGGAAATAGTAAATACGAATTGTTTCTTACGTTCCCACATAAAAAGAAATTCTTACTGTCTGAATTATTAAGTATTACAATACTGTCAATAATTTTCACATTAATCATTATAGTTGCGTACACCAGTGCATTAAACCAATTGTTGCGTCAGAAGCATATTTCTGAAATCAAAACCGATTTTATAAATAATATGACGCATGAGTTTAAAACTCCCATAGCGACAATTAATCTGGCACTTGATGCCATTAAGAATCCTAAGATAATCGAAGACAAAGAGAAAGTATATCGCTATCTTCAGATGATTCGGGATGAAAATAAAAGAATGCATGCTCAGGTAGAAAACGTTCTTCGTATCTCTAAATTAGAAAAAAGAGAATTAGATATTACAAAAGAACCTACTGCGATTCATGATATCATTGATGATGCAATCGAACATGTAAATTTAATTTTGGAGGACAGACAAGGAACTGTAGTGAAGCATTTTAATGCGGCAAGAACAACGAGTCTGATCAACGAGGTGCATTTTACAAATGTATTAGTGAATATTTTAGAAAATGCCATAAAATATTCTCCGGGTAACCCTGAAATAGAAATTTTTACAGAAAATGTCAAAGACATGATTCTGATAAAAGTAAAAGATAATGGTCTTGGTATGAGTAAAGTAGCTCAAAAGAGAGTTTTTGAGAAGTTTTACAGAGAACATACAGGAGATTTACATAATGTGAAAGGACACGGTTTAGGTCTGGCTTATGTAAAAAGAATAGTAGAAGATCATAATGGTCAAGTATATGTTGAAAGCGAGAAAGGAAAAGGTAGCACCTTTATAATAAAAATACCATTAATAAATTAAAATATGGAAAATAATAACAAAAGAATACTTTTAGTAGAAGATGACCTTAATTTTGGGGCAGTTCTTAAAGATTATCTAATGTTAAATGACTTTGAAGTTACTTTAGCTAAAAACGGTATGGAAGGTTTCGAAAAATTCAAGAAAGATGTATACGATTTGTGTATTCTTGATGTAATGATGCCTTATAAAGATGGTTATACTTTAGCCAAAGAAATTAGAGAGAAGAACAGCGAAGTGCCAATTATCTTCTTAACGGCTAAGTCTATGAAAGAGGATGTATTGAAAGGGTACAAAGCCGGTGCTGATGATTATTTGAATAAACCTTTTGATTCAGAAGTTTTATTGATGAAAATTAAAGCGATCATTCAGAGAAAATCTGCTGATACAAAAGCAGAACAAGTACAGTTTGAATTTAACATTGGTAAATTCCATTTAAACTCAAAACTAAGATTCTTGACTTTCCAGGATGAAGAGCCAATTAAATTGTCTCCAAAAGAGAATGAATTGCTTAAAATGTTGATTCTTCATGAAAATGACTTAATGCCAAGAGAATTAGCTTTAACTAAAATCTGGAGAGACGATAACTATTTTACATCAAGAAGTATGGACGTTTACATCGCCAAACTTAGAAAATACCTAAAAGCTGATGAAGATGTTGAAATCTTAAACATTCACGGAGAAGGTTTCAGACTAGTTGTTAAAAGTAAAGTTGCAGAATAACAAAAAATATAACCAAACAAAAAAATATTAGAGCCCTGAGAAATCAGGGCTTTTTTTATGGAGTAATTTGTCTTGCAACGCTACAGAAAGATTTGATATGGTTCGGATGCGAATTATGAATTAAATTAGGATTCGAAAATGAAACGCTGATGATACGGATTCGCCAAACGAAAACGCGGATTAACGCAGATTTTTAAGTTTTATGTGATGCAGAGTAATTTATTGTCATAACTTTTTACCCATTAAAAATCCGTTTTAATCAGCGTTTTCGCGAAGCGAATCTGTATCATCCGCGTATTATTTCTTTGCGATTGACTAAATATTCAAAAAAAATAATAGTAAAGTGTTGTTTTTTATCTTTTTGATTTTGAGCTTTCTATCTTCTTTTTTGGTTCTTGAAAGAATAAGAATAAAATTTTTGTAATGATTTTTCTTAAAATAAATTTGGAAAATCAAAAAAGTATTCTGAATATTTGCAGACGAAAAAAATAATAACCCTTTAAAAACGAAGAAAAAATGTTTGTATTTACATCTACATCACAGAGCTTCACATCAAATGAATTTGATGCAGCACTTCTTCGTGGCTTATTTCGATCCTAGAAATATACTTTTAGATATATAAAGCCCGAAGACATTTTGTTTCGGGCTTTTTTTTATTCTAGACACTTCAAATTTTCCCGAAAATCGATTTTACTTATCCTTCATGGATAAAATGTTAAGCCTGTTTTGGCTGTTAATTTAATGCACTATAATTTTTAATGCAAAATTATACGGTAGAGGAGTATGCTTTGTGCGCTCGTCTTAAAAGTAAAAGAAAGAAAAAAAGATTAGTAAAGGAAGATTTTGAAAAACACCTGATTCAGTTAAGAAAACTTGAAAAAAAGCTTTGGGAAAAACGGAGAGATTTACCTCTTGTTCCACTAGAGATCCCTTACCAAAAGGGATGGCAGCGTAATTTTATACTGAGAGAGGATGTGGCAAGATCGAGTGAAGCTTCATTTTACAAAAACTTATTGGAAAAAATAAATACCTGGCAGTTCTCTTCTGAAAAATCTTTTAAAAGAAAGAAAAAGAGAAAAAGAAGAAATGTTTATACCGAGAAGTTACAAACTGTAAAAGAATTTTCAGAGTGGGAGTGGAGAAGTCCAAAATTAGAATTAACCGAGAAAGAAAAAGCACATTTTTATAAACGCGAACGCTGGTGCAGCAATTTTAAGCGATATAAAATTCATTACGTTTTTAATGAGCCGTGGCGCTATGTACTTCGTGTTAGCCCGTATATGATAACACATACGAAGCTGGTTGATTCAGATTTGGAAAGCGAAATTCAGCTACTCGACAATCGCATTACTAATCTTAATTTGAGACATAAGATAAACAAATTAGTAGATGGTTTTTCGCATCGTTGGAGTTACTATGAAAGTGAAAATCCAAAAGAGAAAAACCCAATTAAAAATAAAAGTCTGGAAGTATTGTATAAGCAATATCTGGACGAAATGATATAAATCATGGGAAATAAATTATCTGGAAAAGACCTGATTAAATTAGGGTTTCCAAAAAACAATTCAATAAATATCGCCTTAGGGCAGATCAACAGATATAGAAAAAGGGAGAAAAAAGAATCTATCCTGACAGAAGCTAAAGATGTATTGTTACATCCGGAAAAGTATGAAGGCAACGGAACCTGGGGTAAAGTAGCTGAAGGTTTGATCAAACCGGTTCAGGTAAGAATGCATCAGTTGAAGACAACAAGAGTTCCTTTTAAAATTTTTGGAGAAAATGAGATTGACCAACAGGCAAAATTTCAATTGTATGATTCGTTAAAACTGCCTATTTCGGTAGCCGGAGCATTGATGCCGGATGCACATTCGGGTTACGGATTGCCAATTGGAGGGGTTTTAGCGACCGATAATGCTGTAATTCCGTACGGAGTTGGAGTGGATATCGGATGCAGAATGAGCCTTTCTATTTTTGATTTGCCGGCTTCGTATTTTAAAGGCAAGGAACACCAGTTGGAAGCAATTTTGAAAGACAATACCAAGTTTGGAATGTATGAAACTCATGCTTCAAGAGTCGATCATGATGTTTTTTATAAAAGCGAATTTCAGGATATTCCATTGTTAAAGAATCTTTTGCCGAAGGCCTACAAGCAATTGGGAAGTTCTGGCGGAGGAAACCATTTTGTAGAATTCGGAATTGCTAAAATTGAAAATCCGGAGAACGAATGGAAGCTCGAAAAAGGAGAATATTTCGCCGTTCTTTCGCACAGCGGTTCCAGAGGATTAGGCGCAAACATTGCAAAACATTATACCTATCTGGCCACAAAACAATGTCCGTTACCAAAAAATGTTCAGCATTTGGCCTGGTTGGATTTAAATACGCATGACGGTCAGGAATACTGGCTGGCTATGAATTTAGCAGGAGAGTATGCAAAAGCCTGTCATGATGATATTCATCGACGAATTGCCAAAGCAATTGGAAAAAGAGTAGTGGTAACCATCGAAAATCATCACAATTTTGCCTGGAAAGAAATGGTAAACGGTCAGGAATGTATTGTACATAGAAAAGGTGCAACGCCTGCCGCAGCAGGCCAATTGGGAATTATTCCCGGTTCGATGACGGCGCCCGGCTACATTGTAAAAGGCAAGGGAAATACGGAAAGCTTAAACTCTGCTTCGCATGGCGCAGGGCGTTTGTTTTCAAGAGCGAAGTGTAAAAGTACCTTCACTCAAAGTGAGATTAAAAAGGTGTTAAAAGCCAATGATGTGACCTTAATTGGAGGAAATATTGACGAAGCGCCTATGGCGTATAAAGACATTACAAAAGTGATGGCAAATCAAAGTGATCTGGTGGAAGTGCTTGGAACTTTCACGCCAAAGATCGTTAGAATGGACCGATAAAAAGATAAAGAGTATGAAAAGATTTCAGGATGAGAATAAGTTTTTAGAAAGTTTTTTACATGAGGTTTTAGTGCAGTGTCCGAAATGTGATGCTCAAGCTAAAGTTAAAAATAAACTTTCAGAAGAATGCAAATGCGGGCATTGTTATACTAAAGTTTTGGAGTGTAAACATTGCTTTTATAAGCTTGACAAGCCCATTTACCAATACATTGCTTATGGTAAGGCCTATTGCAATCAGTGTTATGAAAAATATGAATTTAAATCGCAGTTATTAAAAGAAAAGCCGGAAAAGTATAAAGCGAAATGTCCGCATTGTAATTTTCAGGAAGAGTGGAAACCAAAAGTTGAAGAGGTTTTGCAAAATTCAAATCGTAACGACGGTTTAGTGAAAGAACAATGGTATAATTTGCCGCTTTGGTTTCAAATAGAAGTAGATAAACATATCTTCTGGGCCTATAATAAGCAGCATATGGAGTATTTAGAACGGTATATCGGAGCAACGCTAAGGGAACGAAATCCAGGAATGAATTTCGGATCGAGTTTGGTGGCCCGTTTACCAAAATTTGTAAAAGAAGCGAAGAACAGAGAAAAGCTTCTTAAAATATTAGAGAAATGGAAAAAATAATTCAGATAACAGCGGGTCGCGGACCGGCAGAATGCACCTGGGTAGTGGCTCAGGTGCTTAAAAAAGTTTTGGACGAAGCAGAGGAACAACAATTAGAAACAACTTTGCTGCAGCGAGAAGTTGGGCAGGAAAACGGAACAGTAGAAACCGCTACCATCGCTGTAAAAGGGAAAGATGCTGCCCGATTTGCTGATTCCTGGATAGGAACGATTCAATGGATTGGTCAAAGCCAGTTTAGGAAAATGCACAAGCGAAAAAACTGGTTTATTGGTGTTTTTGAGATTGAACCACAAAAAAATGTATCAATTTCTGAAAGCGATATTCAGTATCAGGCCATGCGCAGTTCCGGAGCAGGCGGGCAACACGTAAACAAAGTGAGTTCGGCAATCCGCGCGACACATTTGCCAACAGGAATTACGGTTGTTGCTATGGACAGCCGTTCGCAGCACCAAAACAAAAAACTGGCAACAGAACGATTATTAAAAAAGCTAGAAGACGAAACCTTACAGCAACTTAAAAACCATGTTGGAAAACAATGGGAAAATCAGCTCAACATTCAGCGGGGCAATCCGATTAGAGTTTTTTCAGGAACTGACTTTAAAAAGAACAAGGCAGAGAAAAGTTACAAAGGAACACGTCAGAAACTTAAAACCGATTTACGAAATGAGCATAATTAAAAAGTTGGTCGCAAAAAAAAAATGATTATATGCGAATTATAGGTGACCAAAAAAAAACAATAAATATCGACACATAACATGAAAGCAATAGATAAATACCTTTTTCAGGCGTTGGACAGTTATCCGTATTCATTAGAAGAAACTATTGAATCTTTGGATTATGCCTTTTCCTATGATGCTAAAAACACAATGGTTTTGTGCTTGTACGGAAGAATTCAGTCAGAACAATTATGGAATTACGAAGAGGCAAAAATCTATTTTCAGGAAGCCCTGACGATTAACATTCATGCACTCGAAGTATATCCGCACTATATTCAGACTTTAATTTTAAATGAAGATTTTGAAGAAGCGCAAAAATTAATCGATTTTGCTTTAACTATAAAAGGAATAAACAAATCTGAAATTTTTGTGAAGAAAGGAATTCTTTATGAAGCGCAGCAAGAATTTCAATTGGCACTAAAAGAAATTAAAAAGGCGAAACTTTGTACGTTACAATTTGTTTTTGAATCCGATATTGTTGAAGTGGAGAAAAGAATTAAAGGCAAGATTGAGTTGACGCAAAAGAAAAAGAAAGCTGAAAAAACGAAAAAAGATTCGAAGAAGAAAGCAAAGTAATCTTCCTATAAAGAAAAACGAGGCGATTATGCCTCGTTTCTTTTATCAGGAATTCACAGAATTACCACGAATTTTAAACTTTTATTTTTTTTTTTTGGAGTATCTTATTTCCAGTGTAACTCTAAAGCAAAACAAGTTTTCTCCTGTTTTGTAATGCTGAACGTTGCCTTAGTGTGATTGTCATCTTCGCTCTCATGGATGATGACTTTATCTTTTAGCGACAGTTCCTTCATAAAATTCATTTCAAAGCTTTTAACCTCTTGTTTAAGAATTCTTTTCTCTTCTACATGATCAAGGCACCATTCTAAATATTTGACATTATTAACGTGATTTACAATGTCCAGATCCGAGAGGTAAACTGTTTTTTCAAAAACCGCTTCTTTTTCGTGGTTGATGTTTATTTTTGAAAAACCTTCAGTAGTGGCACGTTTTTCGGGGTACAATTCAAAATGTTGGTAAGGTAAAGCCAAAGCTTCGGGACGTCGTAATTGTGTATTAAAAACAGCCCAGTACGTTTCGCAGCCTACTATTTTTTTTCCGTTTACATGCATTTCTAAAGCACGAACAGAACGAGAGTTTTCTAAACTGTTGATCCAGGTTTTTACCGTTACAACATCTTGCCATTTCGGTAAAGCAGTAATTTCAACACGCATGCGGCTTAATACCCAGGCCTGATGAAACTCCTGCATATCAAAAAAGCTAATGCCTCCGGCTTCAGAATGCGCAGCAGCCGTCAATTGCAGAATATTACATAAGTCAGTATACTTTAGAAAACCATTTGGTGTACATTGTGTAAAATTGATTTCCCAGTCTTTGCTTAAGACAGAAGTAAAATTTGGAGATATTGGCATTGCTGAATTTTAAATTTTAGATTGTTGATTTTAGATTTTTCTATCAGAGAAAAGAAACCGATTTTACTTTAGAAGATTTTCTATGTAACTTATGATTTCGTTTCGATCTGTCGCATAATCAAACCATTTTGTGTCTTCATTTCGTTTGAACCAGGTCAGTTGTCTTTTAGAGAAACGTCTGGTGTTTTTTTTGATTTCTTCGATGGCAAAAGGCAGCGAAAATTCTCCGTCAAAATAACTAAATAATTCTCTATAACCGACCGTTTGTAACGCATTTAACGCTTTGTTGGGATATAGCGCTTTGGCTTCTTCCAATAATCCCTCCTTCAGCATCAGATCTACACGTTGATTGATGCGGTTATAGATTACGGGTCTGTCGGCTTCTAAACCAATTAGAACAGGAGTAAAATTTCGGTTGTTTTTCTTCTGATTTAAAAAAGAAGAGTAGGGCTTTTGAGTTCCGATACACACTTCTGTAAAACGCATCATTCTTTGCGGATTTTGAAGCGTTTGCGGGTTTTCTATGGTCAACCTCTGATAATAATCGGGATCAAGATTTTTTAACTGATCCTGCAAATAAGTAATACCAAGCTTTTCGTAGTTAGCGTTTATTTCAGAACGTACTTCAGGATCAATTTCCGGAAATTCATCGAATCCTTTTAGAATGGCATCAACATATAGTCCTGAACCGCCAATGAGAATAGCGAAGTCATTCTTTGCAAACAATTCTTCTAATTTTAAAAGTGCTTCTTTTTCGTAATCCCCAACGGTGTAATTTTCGAAAATAGATTTGTTCTGTATAAAATGATGTGTGGCAGATTGCAGTTCTTCGGGAGTAGGGACTGCCGTACCAATTGTCATTTCTTTAAAAAACTGACGACTGTCGCAAGAGATTATCTCACAATTAAAATGTTGTGCCAAAGCAATGCTCAAAGCTGTTTTGCCTATTGCTGTTGGTCCGACGATGGTAATTAGATATTTCATATTTGGGAGTCTTTACGGTTGCAAAAACCTTAGACTTGTATGGATTAAAGTAAGGATTATGAAGCCCTTTCTGAATTAATTGTTAGGTAATTTTGTTCCGCATTCAAAACAATATTGAGCATGATCAAAATGCACCTGAGAGCGGCACTTTGTGCACGTTTTTTTGCTGCTTACGACACTGTTTTTCAGGCTGCTTTTTGCAAACTCGGCAGTTACGATTCCGGTTGGAACAGCTATGATTCCGTAACCCAAAATCATAACAAAAGCGGCAATAAATTGTCCGAGAGGGGTCTGAGGAGAAATATCGCCATAACCCACCGTGGTCAAAGTAACAATTGTCCAGTAAATACTCATCGGAATACTTGTAAAGCCGGATTCTTTACCTTCGACCAAATACATGACCGAACCAATTATTATGGTGCTGATCAGTACAAAATAAATAAAAACGAGAATTTTCTCTTTACTGGCTTCAATGGCTTCCCGTAGCTGAACAGACTGATGGGAGATTTGCGGAATATGCAGGATTTTGAATAATCTGAAAAAACGCAGAGCTCTTATGATCGACAGCACACTTGCCCCCGGGAAAAAAATGGATAAGTACATCGGTAATACCGCCATCAGATCGATAATTCCGTAAAAACTAAAAATATATCTGACTGGTTTTTGAATCGAAATGATTCGCAGTACATACTCAATGGTAAAAAATACGGTGATAACCCATTCGCAAGCAATAAGCTGAGAGTGGTATTTTTGATTGATTCCCTGAACGGTTTCCATCATAATCAAAACAACACTAAGCAGAATCAATCCAAGGAGTACCAGATCAAACATTCTTCCCAAAAACGTATCCGTTCCATAAAGGATGATTTTGATTCTTTCCCGGAAGATTTCGTATTTGGATTTTGTTTTTTTCATCTCCACGAAGATAATGAAAGTTTAGCAGTGTTAAAAATGTAGTATCTTCAGCGATTTGCTTTTTCGGATGTAGTTTTGAATGATATTCTTGACATCGCGATTGTGCTGCATTGGAATCAGAATGTTTTTCAGAATCTCGATATTGGTAATCTGGTAGTTCAAATCGTAGAAGGCATACCCTTTGTAAAGACCATTTTCGATTAAAATAGCGCTTCTTTCATTGACATTTCGGCCTCTGTCGAGTAAAATCATGCTTTTATTTTCGAAACTATTTTCAGAAATAAACTGCTGTACGCGGGCATTGTAAATCTCAGGAGTTACTTCTTCAATACAGGCACCGTCACACTCTTTGATTTTGTATTGAAAACATTCTTTTTTGGTTTGATACAGTCCTGTTAGTTTTTGGCACAAATGGTATTTTGCGGTAAACCTGAAAAGAGCGTTTTTACCTTCCTGCAAAGTAGCAAAGGAGGTGATCTCTTTTTTACGGCCATCGGCTTTTTCGAGCTTTAAATTCAGGTAGCCATTGGCATCTTTCTCTGCATACAAAGCATATTGAAAGATGGTTTTTCGTTGTGAACGATTGTATCTCGGGCGGTTTATTTTTATTTCTTCGCTTTCTTTTAAAAGAGCAATTAATTCGCTTCCGGTTTCATCATAAGTTATGGTGAAAACTTCGGCCTGTATTTTTTTACTTTTGGTGGTAATTCCGGTAAAGTGCTGATTGACTCTTTTCTTTATATTTTGGCTTTTTCCAATGTAAATAAGAGTCCCACCTTCATTGTAAATATAATAAACACCCGTTTTTGCAGGCATTTGAGCTAATATGTCCAGAAATTTTGGAGCAATTCCTTTTTCTACCTCCAGTTTTATAAAATCTTTTACAATGGTTTTTTCCAGATCTTTTTCTAAAAGCATCTTGAAGAGCTTGGTTGTCGCCATTGCATCACCGCTGGCGCGATGTCTGTCTGCCATTGGAATCCCAAGTGCTCTTACCAGTTTTCCTAAACTATAGGAAGGCTGATCCGGAATTAATTTCTTGGCAAGTTCAACTGTACATAGTGTTTTGGCTTCAAAATTGTAACCTAAACGTCTGAATTCCGTGCGTAAAATTCGGTAATCAAAAGAGGCGTTATGCGCTACAATAATGCAATCAGTGGTGATTTCGATAATTCGTTTCGCAACTTCAAAAAACTTAGGAGCAGAGCGCAACATAGCATTATTGATTCCGGTTAACTTCACCACAAAGGGCTGAATCGGAATTTCAGGATTCACCAGACTAATGAATTGGTCAATTACTTCATGGCCATCAAATTTATAAATGGCGATTTCGGTAATTCCTTCCTCATTAAACTGGCCTCCGGTGGTTTCTATGTCTAGTATTGCGTACAAATTTAGTATTCAGTCTCAGTTTTTAGTAATCGGTTTATAATCTACAATCGTTAATCTACAATCTAAAATCAAGTTATCTTCCTCCGAAGATACTGCTTCCAATGCGAACCATTGTGCTTCCGCATGTTATGGCAAGCTGATAATCGCCCGACATTCCCATGGAAATAGTATTCAGATTACCGTTTTCAATTTTTAGCTTTTCTATCGAATCAAAAATAGATTTTAAATGTGTAAATTCCTTCTTAATCTGGTTCTGATCTTCTGTAAAAGTTGCCATCCCCATTAAGCCCAAGATACGTATGTTTTTCATTTCTTTGAACTCTGATGAAGATAATAATTCATTTAATTCGTTTTCATCCAGTCCAAACTTGGTTTCTTCTTCAGCGATATGTATTTGAAGCAGGCAATCAATAACCCGATTGTTTTTTACGGCTTGTTTATTGATTTCCTGCAAGAGTTTCAAACTATCAACACCATGAATCAGGCTTACAAAAGGCGCCATAAATTTGACTTTATTCGACTGTACATGACCAATCATGTGCCATTGAATGTCTTTCGGCATTTGCTCGTATTTGTCAACCATTTCCTGGATTTTATTTTCTCCAAAAATACGCTGACCGGCATCATAAGCCTGTATTAAATCAGAGACAGGTTTGGTTTTAGAAACGGCAACTAACGTTACATTTTCAGGCAAACTCGCTTTGATTGTATTTAAATTCGATGCTATCGACATGGTGTTTTTTTTTTAGGAAAGAATAAATTGCTTAGAGATTTTCTCTGCTTTTTTACTTTCGCTGTAGTCGTAAAAACCTTCACCAGATTTCACGCCTAATTTTCCTGCTCTCACCATATTGACTAATAAAGGGCAAGGTGCATATTTTGGGTTTTTGAAGCCGTCGTACATTACATTTAAAATGGCAAGACAAACATCAAGACCAATAAAATCAGCCAATTGAAGAGGTCCCATAGGGTGTCCCATTCCTAACTTCATTACCGTATCAATTTCGTAAACTCCCGCAACTTTGTTGTACAAGGTTTCGATCGCTTCGTTAAGCATAGGCATTAAAATTCGGTTTGCCACAAAACCAGGATAGTCGTTTACTTCAACAGGAACTTTACCTAGTTTTACTGATAAATCCATGATAGTTTTGGTTACTTCATCGCTGGTATTGTATCCACGAATGATTTCGACCAATTTCATGATAGGCACCGGATTCATAAAGTGCATCCCAATAACTCTTTCAGGATGTGCTACAACAGCTCCAATTTGGGTAATAGAAATGGAAGAAGTATTGGTTGCCAGAATCGTATTGTGAGAGCAAGCCTCGTTTAGTTGCTTGAAAATATTAAGTTTTAGCTCTACATTTTCAGTAGCAGCTTCAACTACTAAATCTACCCCAACAACACCATCTTTAATATCGGTATATGTGATAATATTTGTGATTGTTTTGGTAACTTCTTCCTGAGTAATAGTTCCTTTAGAAAGCATTCGGTCCAGATTGGCAGCAATAGTTGCCATTCCTTTGTCTAATGATTTTTCTGAAACGTCAATTAGTTTTACAACAAAACCACTTTGTGCAAATGTATGAGCAATTCCGTTACCCATTGTTCCTGCACCAATTACAGCTATAGTCTTCATTTAAATTTGATATTATATTTATGATTTTAGCCACGAGTTCACAAATTAATTCATGAACTCGTGGCTAATTTATTTTTTAAAAGCGTTCAATTTATTTATCGAAACAATCAATAATCTGATAGGCTACTCTCAAAGCATCTGTTGCCTGTTCCAGGGTTACAACTGGTGTTGTATCTGTGTTTATAGCATTGGCAAATGATTCCAGCTCATCCAGGATTGCATTATTTTGCTCGACATCAGGATTTGTAAAATAGATTTGTTTTTTTACACCTTCTGCATTTTGTAAAATCATATCAAAGTCACCCGGAATTTCCGGAGCGTCTTTCATACGAACGACTTCGCATTTTTTCTCCAGAAAATCTACAGAAATGTAGGCGTCTTTTTGAAAAAATCTCGTTTTACGCATGTTTTTCATCGAAATTCTGCTGGCCGTTAAATTGGCTACACATCCATTTTCGAATTCAATTCTGGCATTGGCAATGTCCGGAGTTTCACTAATTACAGAAACACCACTTGCATTGATATTTTTTACTTTTGAATTGACAACGCTTAGAATGGCATCAATATCGTGAATCATTAAATCGAGAACTACAGGAACATCTGTACCACGCGGATTAAATTCAGCCAAACGATGTGTTTCTATAAACATTGGATTTTCGATCATGTTTTTTGTAGCAATAAACGCAGGGTTAAAGCGCTCAACATGACCTACCTGACCTTTTACGTTGTGTTCTGCGGCCAAAGCAATAATTTCTTCGGCTTCTTCAACAGTATTCGCAATTGGTTTTTCTATAAAGATATGTTTTCCGGATTTGATGGCTACCTTAGCACATTTATAGTGTGAAAGAGTTGGGGTTACAATATCGATAACATCCACGGCGTGGATTAATTTTGCAATTGTGTTGAAGTTTTTGTAGCCAAACTCTTTTGAGATTCTTTCGGCATTTTCCTGATTTTCGTCGTAAAATCCAACTAATTCGTATTGGTCAGATTGTTGTAATAAGCGTAAATGTATTTTACCAAGATGACCAGCACCTAAAACTCCTACTTTTAACATGAGAATGTATTTTAAACAAAAATATAATTTATTTGTTGAAAGTAAAAGTTTAGCTGGGACAAAGTCGAAATTATTTAAACAAATTTAAATGTATTTACAGACTTAACTTTTCTTTGAAGTTATTGGTTTGTCTTCTTGATATTTCTACTTTCACCTCTTTCGGGAGCTGTACAAGCAGATTACCACTAAACCAAGGGTCTATTTTAAGTATATATTCTATATTAATAATTTGGTTTCGATTGGCCCGGAAGAAAAAATCATCGGGAAGTTTTTCTTCAATGTTGTTTAATGATTTATTAAGTATGGCCTTTTCATCCTGAAAAAAGATTCGGGTGTAATTGCCTTCAACTTCAAATAGAAAGATATCGGCAATTTTTACGAGCCAGCATTTTTCGCCATCGCGAATAAAAATCTGGTTGTTTAGCGTCAGTTTCTTATTGTTTTTTTCTTCTTTTTCAATTAGATTTTGACTTACTTTTTCGATGGAATGCGCAAATCTTTTTGGGTTTATAGGTTTTAGTAAATAGTCTAATGCGTTGTATTCAAAAGATTTAATCGCATATTCATCAAATGCGGTTGTAAAAATTGTAATAGGAACTTTGTCAAGCATTTCTAACAGTTCGAAACCATCTTTTTCCGGCATATTGATGTCTAAAAAAAGCAAATCGGGTTGGGTTTCCTGTATTAATTTAAAGCCCGAATCTACATTTTCTGCTTCTCCTATAATTTCAATTTCACGATGATTTTTAATTAATTCTTTAAGCTCATTTCTGGCCAGTCGAGAATCTTCAACAATGACAGCTTTTATTTTTTTCATACCTAAAGTATTGGAATAATTATTTTTGCAACTACTTTATTTTTTATTTCCTCCAATTTAAAATTGGCTTTTTCGCCATAGATTAAATGAAGTCTTTTCTCAATATTTTTGATACCCAGTTGTGTAGAATCTTTTTCAATGGTAAGTACTCCCGTATTCGAAACCAGAATGGTTAAATTGTTGTTTTCCAGATTGGTTTCTAATGCAATTTGACCTCCGTCTTTTAATTTTGCAATTCCATGTTTAACCGCATTTTCGATCAGCATTTGGATGATCATAGGGGGAATTTGCAGCTGTAAAGTATTTGGGTCTATTTGAGAAGTAAAATTCAAACGTTCTTCCATTTGAATTTTTGAAATTTCAATGAAGTTTTCTACCATTTCAATTTCTTCTTCCAAAGCAATTGTTGTAATCTCGTTTTTGGTCAGGGAATATCGAAGCATTTCGGACAATCGGGTGATCATTTCTCTCGATTTTTCAGGATTTTCCAGAATTAATCCACGAATATTATTTAAGCTGTTAAACATAAAATGCGGATTGATTTGCCCCTTTAAAGCATTCAGTTGAGAATCTTTTAAGTTGTTTTCAATTTCCATTCGATCCATTTTATTGTTCTTGATTTGCGAGGTTGTTTTGTAAATGGTGTACACAACTATCCAAAGAAAGAAAAGAAATCCCATCACAAAAATAAATAAAACCTGTTTTTTTGCAGATTGAGAAGGATGATCAAAAACTTCAGGGTTTTCATAAAGATAGGTGATCATTAGATAATTGTATGCCGTTAACGCTCCATAATAAAAAAGGGCAGATGCGAAAATTAAAAAAAGCATTTTAATAATTTCCCAAAGCTTAAAATCGTCCAGCTTTATATGGCGGTCATAAAAATATTTTAAAACTATCGAAAGGAAAGTAAGCAGGCAAACACTAAAAAAGTAGTCTAACAGAAGCTGCCAATTTTTATATCCCAATAAATTTAATTCAGGAATGATAATTTGGGGAATAAAAAGTATTCCTGAATAGATAGTCCATATAATGATCTGAACTAAAATGAAAACTTGATTCTTTTTTTGAAACATTTTTATAAGTTATTTTGTCTTCAGTGGTGTGTGATACCCATAATACATTCCTGCGATAAAAGCGCCTATAAAGAGCAGACAGAATATAACGACTAAAGTCACTAGAATTTTTGCGGTTAATTTCATTAAGATAAAATTTTAAATAACAAATTGCTTATTTCTATTGTCAAAGCTATAATTATTTTGATCATAATTTTAAGTTTTAAAAACTTTGGCAATGCCAGCATTGCCAAAGTTACATTTTAAATTACTAATTTTTTGGTTGAAAGTCCGGGTGACCCACTTGCCATAGTGCAAAGCTTAAAACATCAGCAACTTCTTCATACGATTTTGCTTTTGAAGCTCCTCCAAAATGACCAGCTTCATAATCTACTTTTAACAAAGTTGGTTTTTTAGACGCATTTACCTCAAGCAATCGAGCTGCAAATTTAGCAGGAGACCAAACAATGATTCTAGGGTCATTGAATCCTGCTGTTGTTAAGGTTGCAGGATATTTAACACCTTCTTTTAGTTGTAAGTAAGAGTCCATTTCTATAAGAGCTTTGGCTTCATCTTCGATTTTCATGGTTCCAAATTCAGGTGTATTTGCAGGTCCGTTTGGTGCATTTTCGCCTCTAACGGTATTCATGCTTCCTACTCCCGGAATAGCTACGGCATATAAATCAGGTCTTTCAGTAATCGCTCTTCCTACCAGAATTCCACCCGCGCTTCTGCTGTAGATGGCAGTTTTTGTCGGATTTGTATATCCTTCCTTAATCATATATTCGGTGCAGGCAATTACATCTTTCCAGGTATTTTGTTTTTTAATTTTTTGACCTTCCAAATGCCATTTTTCACCTAATTCTCCACCACCTCTTACGTGAGCAACAGCAAGTATTCCGCCTCTTTCTACCCATAAAAGTAAACTAGGGTTAAAACCAGGAGACATAGACATTCCGTAGGCACCGTAACCATAGAATAAAACAGGATTGTTTGAATCTTTTTTAATTCCTTTTTTATAAATAATGGATAGTGGAACTTCGACACCATCATACGATTTTACCATTAATTCTTCAATTTCAAAATTTTCAAATTCTGGATATTCAGTAATAGTAGAGAGCTCTTCTCTGATAAAGCTGTTTCTTTTTACATCGTATTTATAACGTTCTCCTTTGGTTGTCCAGCCTGTTGTTCTAACCCATAAGTCTGAAAACTTACTTCCTCTTGAACTTAAAACAATAGTAGCAGATTTTTTAGGTGTTTTGATTTCGTTGTGTTTTTTTCCTTCAAAATCAGTGAAGAATAGGGTGCTTTCGATTCCGTTTTTTGTTTTGGTGTAAAAAATCCCATCTTTGGTAATCGTAATAGGGTTCAAATTAGCTTCTTTGTCTTCAGGGATTACAAGTGTTGCAGTTGCTAAATTTGGGTTGGCAATACTGGTTTTTGTTACTTTAAATTTTGGAGCATTCAGACTTGTGAAAAAATAAATGTCTTTATCACTGAAAGCAAAATTTTTAATTTCATCTTTTCTGTCTGTCAATAATTTCCAGTTAATTTTGCCACTATTCAACTCAGAACCTTTGGCAATAAACATTTTTAAGTTCGGATTTACAGAATAAGGCATCAGAAAAAGCATCTTACTGTCTACGTCATAACCCATAATAGGGATTTCTTCCTCAGCAATTTTTAATTCAGGATACATTGCCTTCGAAAAAATTACTTTATCCTTTGTAATATCATTTCCTATAACGTGCAATTTTGTTATAATATTCAATTGCGCTTTTGCATCATGAATATCGGCTGTTGGTGATTGTGAGTACAAAAAAGATTTGTCATCGTCTAACCAGTTGGCATTTCCAAATCTTAGCTTGTCGATTTTATCCGCTAAAATTTTATTGTCGGCTGTATTTATTAAAAACATTTCGCTCATTTCACCACCATTTTTCGAAATATTTACAGCAATTAGTTTTCCACTCTTATTGGGAGAGAAAGAACTAATAGTAAAGATGTCTTTTGCTTCACCTTTTAGCGTTTGTGGGTCAAAGATTAATGTCTCTTTTCCTTTTAAACCAGCTCTTTTATACAGTTTTGCAACCTGATCTTTTGGAGTTGTTTTTTGATAAAAATAAGTGCCATCTTCCATGATTTGAGTTCCGCTGATCGCTTCAGTAACTCTGTCGTTTATAGAAGTCAGCTCATTAATAAGAGTTTGTTTCCCCGGAATTGAGTTTAAAATATTGTTTGTGTAATCAGCCTGAGCCTTTAACCAGCTTAGTGTCTGTTCATTTTTTAAATCCTCAAGGTTTCTGTATTTGTCCTCCACTATAATTCCAAAATAAGTATCTTTAACGGGAACAGAGGGTGCTTTTTCGGGTTTGTTTTGTGCAAATAAATTTCCTGTCGAAATAACTCCCAGAGATAGAAAAGCGATCTTTTTAAGTGTATTGGTTTTCATGATTGATATCTTTTGATTGAGGATTAGATTAATTGAGTACAACTACAGTGATAAATTTATAAAGCGCAACTCCGATTATAAATCCTACGATTAATGATTTAACAATTTTGTAAACATTTACTTCTTTTTGGGTTTCCATAATTTTTAGTTTTAATGATTGGTTAATTTTACTGATTGATTGATTGATTGATTGATTGATTGATTGATTTTTTACAAGTGAATTAAAAAACTGATGGTATTGGTAATAAGTCCGATAGCGAAACCAACAGCTAATGGTTTTAGAGCTTCAGTCGGAGTTTTAAAATTTAATGTGCTCATAATTTTGGTTTTTAAATGATTATTTCCTGATTGATGTTTCAAAAGTAGCAACACATCAGCTGAAAATTTTTAAAAAAATGACGAACGGTTGATACAAGCATTTGAATGGTAAATGGTTCGGATTATATTAAATTGAAAGAAGTTTCTGAGTTGAAAACATTCTCTATGAAAGCATTTAAAATTGATTTACTTTCTTATTTTTGCCAAAATAAAACCTACCCATTTTGAAAGATACTGCCAAACATCAAGGACTTCGTAATCAATTAGTAAGCACTTTAGAACAAAAAGGAATTACTGATAAAGCGGTTTTGGATGCGATAAAAAAAATCCCGAGACACCTTTTTTTAAATTCAAGTTTTGAAGATTATGCGTATCAGGATAAGGCATTTCCTATAGGAGCGGGGCAAACGATTTCTCAGCCTTACACAGTTGCATTTCAATCACAATTATTAGAGGTTAAAAAAGATCATAAGATTTTAGAAATTGGTACAGGATCAGGTTACCAAACTGCGGTTTTGTTTATGTTAGGAGCAAAAGTGTATAGTGTGGAAAGGCAAAGTGAATTGTTTAGAACCACTTCTAATTTGTTTCCAAAATTAAACATTCGCCCAAAACACCTGTCTTTTGGAGACGGTTATAAAGGGTTACCAAGTTATGCACCCTTTGATAGTATTATTGTTACGGCAGGAGCTCCGTTTATTCCGCAGCCTTTAATGGCGCAGCTTAAAATAGGAGGAAGGCTGGTTATTCCTTTAGGAGAAGATGTTCAGATTATGACGCTGTTGATTCGAAAGAACGAAACACAATTCGAAAAACATGAGTTTGGAGAATTTCGATTTGTTCCTTTGTTAGAAGATAAAAACTAAATAAAAACCCACTAGCGATAGTGGGTTTTGTTTTATTGGCCGATAATACTAATATAACGTTCCAGGCTTTCTTTTTCGATTTTGGCGATAAAGAATAAGAAATCTTCTTTGTCTTTTTTGGTCTGGGCAGTTTCTAAGGATTGGTAATATTGCATCCTATTCTCGTAATCTCCTTTTATATTGGCGATCAGATATCCTTTTTGCATTAGAATTAAATTCATTACTAATCTGGCTGTTCTGCCGTTTCCATCAATAAATGGATGTACGGTGACCAATCTTTCATGCATTTCGGCTGCAAGAATAACAGGGTGTAACTTATTTTTATTGATTTCGTACCAAATAAAATAGTCTTCCATTTCCTTGGCAACAATAAACGGCTGTGGCGGCATATGGCTGCTTCCTTTAATCATAACCTGTACTTTTCGATAACGGCCTGCATCTTCAGGAATGATACCGCGCAGGATTAAATTATGAATAGACAAAAGATCACGTTCATTTAGACTGTTATTTTTTTGCATCAAATCTTTGATAAAGCCAATTGCTTCCTGATGATTTATAGTTTCAAGATGCTCTCGCATGCTTTTTCCGGAGATAGTCAAGCCTTCGTTGATGACCATGTCGGTCTCTCGGAGAGTCATTGTATTTCCTTCAATTCTATTACTTTCAAAAGTATACTCAAGCTCAAGGGCCTGACTAATTTTATAGCTATCAAATTGTCTGTAACTGTCTAACTTTTCTTTTAGAATATCAATTTCACTTAAGATTTTTTCTAAAGTGGTAGATAGCTTTAATTTTGAAACAGTTTTGTTGTATCGAATCTCTTGTTCGGCAACTTCAAGAGCTTTTAATGCAAAATCATCATCACCAATTTCATATAGAATTTTCTCTTTAAGCCAGGCAATCATTAGAGTTTCGTAGTCGATCTCTAAGAGTTTTGCTAACTTCACAATTTGATCTTTGGTTGGTTTTCTTGCCCCACTTTCAAATTTGCTTATTAGAGCCTGATCGATACCAAGCAGTTGTGCTACTTCTCGGGTCTTTAAACCTTTTTGTTCTCTTGCATTTTTAAGAAGTGATTTCATTTTAAAAAGTTTTTATTTGTCTTGACAAAAATAGTCATATTTTTCGATAAAAATAACAAAATCAAATATTCTTTTTTAAAACATTGATTTAGAGTAAGTAAGCCGTCTTTTTTTTTATTTCTTTTACGGCAGTTCTCCTTGAAGCTTCATCTTTTATAAAACTTTTTTAAATGCTCCTGGGGTGCAGTTATCTGAGGATCTCTCCAGCTGCTTACAATAGAAGTATTACTACCATAACTTGAAAGCGGTATAATAGTGATTTGAAAAGATGTTTTTTAGTTGTATGCTTTTTTAATTCGATCTAAATCGCGTTTGGTATCCTGTTCTTTTAAGGATTCGCGTTTGTCGTAGTTTTTCTTTCCTTTACAAAGACCTATTTGCAGTTTTGCAAGCCCTTTTTCGTTGGTAAATAATTTCAACGGGACAATAGTAAGTCCTTTGGCCTGAACATTTTTGTGCAACGTTTTAAGCTCCTTTTTGTTCAAAAGTAATTTTCTTTCACTTCTGGATTTATGATTGAATTGATTCCCAAAAGAATACTCCTCGATATAGGTATTAATGGCAAAGAGTTCCAGATTGTTAAATTCACAAAAGCTTTCGGTAATATTTGCTTTACCTAGTCGTATAGATTTAATCTCAGTTCCCGACAAAACAATTCCGGCAGTATAAGTATCGATGATCTCATAATCAAACCGGGCTCTTTTATTAAGTATATTGACTGTTTTTAACATAGCGTACAAATGTAAAACAAAAATGAAAAACTTTAATAAAATATGAAAGAATTAAAGTTTTTTTTTAACCTATGATTTTGATCATGCCTAAAGAAAATGCTTACGTATAAGTTTGTTGAATAATTTAAAATAAACTAAAACATGAGAAAAATTTTAACACTAGTAAGTATTGCATTTATTGGTTTAACTGCAAAAGCTCAGGATACAAATCAGGGTTTAAAAGGTACTTGGTTTGCAACATCGCAATTTGGTTATCAACAAACCAAAACAGGAGATGTTAAGAGTACAAACCTATCGGTATTACCAATTGTAGGAACATTTGTAACGCCTTCTGTTGCAGTAGGTGCAGGATTTGGTATTATTAATATAAAGGCGGATGCAAAAACCGGAACCGTAGCAAAAACAGATCTGCTTGTTATTCAGCCATTGGCCAGAAAATATTGGAATGTAGCAGGTTCGCTATACTTTTTCGGACAATTAGCGGCCCCTATTATTACAGGAAAAGAGAAGGAAAGTGATTTGAAAATTAGCCAATATGGTTTGTCGGTTTCAGGAGGATTTGACTATTTTATTAGTAAAAACTTCTCAGTTGAGTTTTCTTATGATTTGGCAAACTTTACGTCTACAACATTAGATCCAAAAAATGGTGAGAAAACTACAGTAACCAACTTTGGATTGGCACATGTTGCAAATGTTGACCCTTTTTACAATACAGCTTTAGCGGGCAGCAGGCCAAATTTGACTTCACCACTTTCTTTCGGATTTAAATTTTTCTTTTAAAAATTATTGAGAAGACTTTTGATGGTGCAAAGTTGGTCGAATTAAACAATTAATAACTTTATGAACTTTGTGCTTTTTTAATTGTGTTCTCTGTGGTTAGAATAGTTGTGGTTTAATTTACTAATTTTGTAAAAAAGAAAGACCGTGCTTCAAAAGCACGGTCTTTTAGTATCATTATTTTAAAAATATAAAATGCAAAATCAATCGAAAGATCCTTTACATGGTATAACACTTCAGAAAATAGTAGAAGCATTAGTAGAATACTATGGTTTTGATACTTTGGCAGAATTAATTCCGGTAAAGTGTTTTATTTCAAATCCAAGTATAAAATCAAGCTTGACTTTTTTAAGAAAGACCGATTGGGCCCGTAAAAAAGTGGAAGATTTGTATGTAAAATCACTGCCTAAATTGGCGAAGTAATCTATAATTTATAAGAAATCATAACACCTCCACGGTATGGAAGCCATTCACCGCTTTTGTTCCAGTTTTTTGCTTTCTCGTATCTTCCGGGAGTTCCGTCATTGTAATAACCGTGGTAAAAACCTTGGTGCCAGCCACCTCCTGCAAAAATATCCAATAAAAATTTATCGTTTAATTTAATATTGTATCCAACCGTAACCCCTAAACGATAGCCAAAACCGTGTTCGTACATGTTAGTGTCCCAATAATTCCATTTTTGAATTTTGTAAATATCCGGTCCTGCATGGCCACCTACGTAAAAACCTTTGTAATTTTCTTTAAAATGGTAACGAAGTTCAGGAGTTAGTGTATATAATTTCATCGGACTCTTTCCATTGAAAGACTCCCAAAATGACGCCATTACATCAACACTAAAAGTTAAATTTTTTCCAATACTGGTTTCAATTCCAACATTTGGCACTGCTAATAAAGCGGTTGCAGCATTAAACTTAATAAAAGTCTGACTTTGAGACTGAACGGAAAAGAAAAGAACGAGGGCAATAAAAATTTTTTTCATAAAATAGGCTTTTGTGATGTCGAAATAAGCTCTTTTTTCTTATTTCGACTGCAAATATAACGTAAACCAATAGTCACTATTATCTGAGACCATTAATTTAACAGGAATATTTTTTTGCCAAAATGTGCTAGGCTTTCTTATTGTTTAATAATGAGTAGATTACGCTATCGATAAACTTGCCATCATAAAATTCACATTCTTTAAAGTGTCCTTCTTTTACAAAGCCGCACTTCTGTAATACTTTTTCAGAAGCATAATTTTCAGGATCAATAACTGCTTCGATCGAATGCAATTTTAATTCGTCAAAACCATAAGTGATTAGTCGGTTTACCGATTCTGGGACAATTCCTTTTCCGTGGAATTCTGGCAGTAAGATATAGCCAATTTCGGCACGGTGATGTTCGGGCTGCATTCTGTAATATCCAATGATGCCTAGCAGTTTAGGATTGCCTTTTAAGGTAATTCCCCAATTGATTCCTTCATTTGCCACAATTTTGTTTTCAATCATCGCAATATGCTCTAAAGCATCTTCAGAATTTTTGACTAAAGGACGCGGGATGAACTTCATCGTTTCAGGATTCGAACGCAATTCGAAAACTTCATTTACATCGTCATTTGTTATTCTTCGTAAAAGCAAACGTTCTGTTTCAATTACAGGGAATGGAGTAAAATTAAATTCCAGCATTTTTTTGTAGATTATAATATTGATATACTAAACTTTGAATTAAAGGTTTGATTGGCTTCTAAAACTAAAATTCCTTCTTTTTTAAATAAATCTCCTGAATTTTCAGCCGTATCCGAGTATCCCAGCCAGGGTTCGATACAAATAAAAGGGGCTTGCACTTTTGTCCAGATACCTAAACTTGGGAAATCTTCAAAATCAACCTTAACATATGGTTTAGAGTTTTGAAGAAGGGTTA
Organism: Flavobacterium sp. N502536; assembly: GCF_025947345.1. NCBI lineage: Bacteria > Pseudomonadati > Bacteroidota > Flavobacteriia > Flavobacteriales > Flavobacteriaceae > Flavobacterium > Flavobacterium sp. N502536. The sequence goes on from NZ_CP110011.1 coordinate 3,868,189, forward strand.
ATGAGTTTGATTCTAGTGTTTTAAAAATCAATGCGTCGTTTTCGAACAATTCATATTGCAACGGAATCAGATTGCTTTCACTTTCCAGTACTTTTGTTTGATTGGAAATTAGATCATTTTCCAGAAGGTAATAGTTGAGAACTTCCTGTTTTTCAAATTGAAACGCATAATTTTCAAAATGCTCTGGTAATGCAATTGCCGGGTGAGCTCCTATAGAAAAAGGCATTTTATTCAACCCTTTGTTGATTACTTTGTACTCAATATTTAAAGTGGTGTTTTCAACACTGTAAATAAGTTGCAGTTCAAAATCAAAAGGATATTTTTGGAGTGTTTCGGTATTTGATTCTAGAGCAAAGATTGCACTGTTTTCAGTCTTGTCGATCAATTGAAAGTCCATGTCACGGGCAAAACCGTGCCTCGGCAATTGGTGTTCTTTTCCATCAATCGTGTAAGTGTTGTTTTTCAGGGTGCCCACAATCGGGAAAAGTACAGGAGAATGTTTGCCCCAGAAGTCCGGATTACCTTCCCATATGTATTCTTTATTTTGATTGTCTTTTAATGAAAATAATTCTGCTCCGAGATGTTTTATTGAGACGCTTAGTGCTGAATTGGAAATGGTTGTATTCAAAGTGCTAAAAATTGAAAAGGATTAGTTTTATGTTGATGTAAATATATTTTATAAATTTTAGTTTTTTAGGAAAATAGCTTAAAATATTTTTTGATTAAAATTTGATTTTCGTTTCAGAATTTTTATTTAAATAGCTTTTTTTTTCATTAATTTGCTATATAAACAGCTAAAAAATATGAAAATAGAATCCTCGAAAGCCTTATTAACCATGGCTTTGTTTGTTGGAATTTCTTCTGTTTGGGCACAGCAAACGCCTGCAACAACAGCAGTAAATCCCGTTAATAACTACAATTATCACGATGCGTTTGGACCGAATTTTTACACCAAAAATGGTACACCAACACGCGCTGCAAATGGTCAGCCAGGAGTTGAATATTGGCAAAACAGAGCCGATTATCAGATTACGGCAAAATTAAACGGAACTACAAATGAGATTACCGGTACAGATGAAATCACCTATACCAATAATAGTCCCGAAAAAATGTCATTTGTATGGTTGAATTTAGATCAGAATTTATTCAAAGGTGATTCAAGAGGGAACGCAGTGGTGCCGCTTTCAGGAAGCCGTAACGGTGCTCAGGGACAGGTTTTTGATGGAGGAAACAAAATTAAATCGGTTAAAGTAATTTCAGGAGGAAAGAAAAAGACTGAAATTGAAGCTAAATATATAGTTACAGACACCAGAATGCAAATATTTCTTCCGGAAACATTGGCATCAAAAGGAGGGGCTGTAAAAATTAAAATTGAATTTTCATTCATTGCACCTTTTGAAGGGTCAGACAGAATGGGGGTTTTAGAAACTAAAAACGGTAAAATTTTTACGATTGCACAGTGGTATCCGCGTATGTGTGTGTACGATGATGTAAAAGGATGGAATACTGCACCCTATTTAGGAGCGTCGGAATTTTATTTAGAGTATGGAAATTTTGATGTAAAACTAACAGTGCCTGCAAACCATTATGTTGTGGGATCGGGAGAATTGGTAAACGGAGCAGAAGTATTGCCTGCAGAACAGCTTAAACGTTATAAAGAAGCGGGGCAAAGCGATAAAACCGTTACGATTCGTTCTGCCGAAGAAGTTGCTGTAACAGCAAATTCTAAAGCAACAGGAGAGAAAACCTGGCATTATCAAATAAAAAATGCTCGTGATTTTTCATGGGCTTCTTCGGCAGCTTTTGTTTTAGACGGTGCCAAAATTAATTTGCCTAGCGGTAAAAAGGCATTGGCTTTATCGGCTTATCCGGTCGAAAGTGGAGGAGAAGCTGCTTACGGGCGTTCCACTGAATATGTAAAAGCATCGATTGAAAACTATTCTAAAAGATGGTTTGAATATCCTTATCCGGTAGCTACAAACGTTGCAGGAAATGAAGGCGGAATGGAATATCCGGGAATTGTTTTTTGTAGCTGGGAGTCAAAAGGACAAGATTTATGGGGAGTAACCGATCATGAATTTGGACATATCTGGTTTCCTATGATTGTAGGTTCAAACGAAAGATTATTCGCTTGGATGGATGAAGGTTTTAATACTTTTATTAACTCTTTAAGTACTGAGGAATTTAATAAAGGCGAATATAAAGAAGCACCATCCAATTTGCACAAATTGGCAGAGCCATTCACAAGACCAGATCTGGAAACCATAATGAGTTCTCCTGATAATATGAAAGAGGCTAATATTGGGATGCTGTGTTATTTTAAACCAAGCTCTGGTTTGGTAATTTTAAGAGAGCAGATTTTAGGAAAAGAGCGTTTTGATCTTGCTTTCCGTACTTATATCGAGCGTTGGGCTTTTAAACACCCACAGCCGGATGACTTTTTCAGATCAATGGAAAACGTTGCGGGCGAAGATTTAAGCTGGTTCTGGAGAAGCTGGTTCGTGAACAACTGGCGCTTTAATCAAGGGATTAATTCAATTAAGTACATCAAAAATGATCCGTCAAAAGGAGTTGCAATCACGGTTGAAAATTTCGATAAAATGCCTATGCCGGTTATTTTAGATGTGAAAACAAAAAGCGGGAAAGTAACAAGAGTTAAATTGCCTGTAGAAGTTTGGCAACGTAACAATGTTTGGACATTTAAGCACAATTCTACCGAAGAAATAGAAAGCATCACGCTTGACCCTGACCATGTTTTTCCGGACAATAATGAAGCAAATAATGTTTGGACAGCCAGTAACGGTAAAATAGAAAAAGATGTAGTTTTAGATGGTTATTTAGGAACCTACTCAACTGCAAAAGCACCTTTGAAAATTGATTTTACAGAAAAGAATAATACATTGAATGTTCTGATAACAAACTATCCGAAGTTTACTGTAAAGGCTGTAGAAAATGAAAAAGATGTCTTTCAATCAGCTGAAGCCGGATTAAAATTCAAATTTAACGAGGCAAAAACAGGTTTTGATATGATTATTTTAAGTAGCGGTGACGCAATACCGTTTACTAAAAATTAGTAGATAAAAAAATAAATATTTAAAAACCCGATAGTTAGGAATAGTTATCGGGTTTTTTGTTGCCTGATAATAACATTTAATTAAAAAAATGTTAGAATTTTATTTTTTTGTTTCATAAATAAAAAAATAGTGTACTTTTGCAGTCGATGAATAAAATAAGTTTACATATAACTTCTTTGTCACGGACAAACTCAACTGTAACTTCTCCCGAAGTACGGACACTATCTCTATAGTATCCACAGAGTTTTTCGCCGCGTATTTATTTATATTCATTTTTCATTTTGAAATCACATCATTTGTCCATTGGACAAACATATCCTAAAAGTATATCTTATTTTTTAAATTTTCTTAGTCAAGTTTTTGATTTTGAGAATGTTACTTCTATTTTGTTTATTTTTATTGGATTGAATTCAGGATTTCAAACTAAACAATACGTTTTAATTTTTAACTCTAACTTCAACTATTGAAATGAAAATCTCTATTGTTGTTACTCAGGAAGAACACTTCAAATTCGCACAGGAAATTTGCGATACAATAGAATCATCTGCCCTATTAAGAGGTACCGGGATTGCTAAAAGAACGCCCGAATACATTCAGAAAAAAATGTCAAACGGTGATGCAATGATTGCCTTGGCAGATGGAAAATTTGCAGGTTTTTGTTATATCGAAAGTTGGCAGCATGGAAAATTTGTTGCCCATTCCGGTCTAATTGTGCATCCGGATTACAGAAGTTTAGGTTTAGCCAAAAAAATCAAGTCAAAAGTTTTCGATTATTCTCTAGAAAGATATCCGGATGCCAAGATATTTGGTATTACAACTGGTTTGGCTGTAATGAAAATAAACTCTGATTTGGGTTACAAACCAGTTCCTTTTTCTGAACTCACTACCGATCCAAGTTTTTGGGCGGGTTGTAAAACCTGTACGAATTATGAAATTCTAAAAAGCAAGGAAAACAAAATGTGTCTTTGTACGGGGATGTTATACGACCCAAAAGACAAACAAAAAGAACCGCCGAGACACCCTTTTAACGTGGCTGTTTTAAGCAGGTTAAAAAAAATCAAACAAGCTTTGTTCCTGAATAAAACGTTGTTTTTCGGGTTCTTGTCTTAAAAATTAAACTAAAAGAGAAATCTCAAACTTGCTACATACGAAAGTATTAGCCTAAATTATAAAAAAATGAAAAAAGTTGTATTAGCTTATAGTGGAGGATTAGATACCTCGTATTGTTTGAAATATTTAAAAAATGAAAAAGGATACGAAGTTCACACTGTTCTTGTAGATACAGGAGGATTTGATGAAGAAGAATTATCAGCTATCGAAAAAAGAGCTTATGAGTTAGGGAGCGCGCAACACGCCAACCTGACAATCGTTGATAAATATTATGATAAAGCTATAAAATATTTGATTTTCGGAAACGTATTAAAAAATAATACCTATCCGTTATCAGTAAGTGCTGAGCGTGTTTTTCAGGCAATTGAAGCCATAAAATATGCTAAAAAAGTTGGGGCAAGCGCCATCGCACACGGAAGCACAGGTGCCGGGAATGATCAGATTCGTTTTGATTTGATTTTTCAAACGATTGCTCCTGAAATTGAAATCATTACACCAATTAGAGATTTAAAACTGTCCAGACAGGAAGAAGTAGATTATTTGTCAAAAAATGGTGTTCATTATTCTTGGGAAAAAGCACAATATTCAATCAATAAAGGGCTTTGGGGTACCAGTGTTGGAGGTAAAGAAACCTTAACATCAAGCGAGCCGTTGCCGGGTGAAGCTTATCCTTCTCAATTGCAAAAAGAAGGAGAAGAAAAAGTGACCTTGCATTTTGAACAGGGAGAATTGGTGGCATTAAACGGAAAGAAAGATGTTCCTGAGAAAAATATTGTCAAACTTGAAAAACTGGCAAATGCTTACGCTATTGGAAGAGACATTCACGTAGGAGACACTATTATCGGAATCAAAGGAAGAGTTGGTTTTGAAGCTGCTGCGCCTTTAATTATCATCAAAGCACATCATTTATTAGAGAAACATACACTTGGTAAATGGCAGCAATACTGGAAAGAACAACTAGGAAATTGGTACGGAATGTTGTTTCACGAAGGTCAGTTTTTAGATCCGGTAATGCGTAACATTGAAACCTTTTTGCAGGATACTCAGAAAACAGTTAACGGAACAGTAACGGTTTCATTAAAACCGTATCATTTTTCACTTGACGGAATCGAATCTAAAAACGATTTGATGAATACGGGCTTTGGTCAATATGGAGAAATGAACAATGCCTGGACGTCTGACGATGCAAAAGGATTTATTAAGATTTTAGGAAATGCTCAAAACATATTTTCATCTGTAAACCATTTAGATCATGATTAATGTCGGAATAATTGGTGGTTCAGGCTATACAGCCGGAGAACTCATTAGAATTTTAATGTATCACCCCAAAGTAAACATCGATTTTGTTTACAGTACAACCAATTCGGGAAAACCACTTTCTGTGGCGCATCACGACTTGATGGGTGATATTGAAATGAATTTTACGGATGTTGTAAATCCAAATGTAAATGTGGTGTTTTTATGTCTAGGACACGGAAAATCGATTTCTTTTTTAAAAGAAAATCAGTTTGCGAGCCATACAAAAATCATCGATTTAGGAAATGATTTCAGATTAAACAAAGATGCTCATTTTGAAGGGAAAGATTTTATTTACGGTTTACCGGAATTGAATAAGGCAGACATCAAAAAAGCAAATTATATCGCAAATCCAGGCTGTTTTGCTACAGCAATTCAGTTGGCTTTACTGCCTTTAGCGAAAAGCAATCTGTTGATTAATGACGTTCATATTAATGCAACAACCGGAAGTACCGGAGCCGGAGTGGGACTTTCGGAAACCTCGCATTTTAGTTGGAGAAACAATAACATGTCGCATTACAAGGCTTTTGAACACCAGCATTTAGGTGAAATAGGAGAAAGTTTGGTTCAGTTGCAGGATGATTTTGAAAGTGAATTGCTTTTTATTCCAAACAGAGGAGATTTTCCAAGAGGAATTTTCGCCACCTTATATACAATTTCTGACGAGAGTCTGGAACAAACAGTGGCCAGATACGAAGAATTCTATAAAAATGAACCCTTTGTTACCGTAACAACGACAAATATCAATATGAAACAAGTCGTTCAAACCAACAAATGTATCATCAGTTTATTGAAAAAAGGAAACCGGATTTTGATCACTTCAATTATTGATAATTTAACCAAAGGTGCTTCAGGACAAGCCATTCAAAACATGAATTTAATGTTTGGATTAGAAGAAACCACCGGTTTACATTTGAAACCAAGCGGATTTTAGGAAAAATTTGTTTCAAGTTTCAGGTTTCACGTTCTATACGTAACTTGGGATTTGAAACTCAAATCAAGTTCAGGTTTAAGTTCCAGGTTTAACGTTTAGCGAGCAACTTGAAACATGAAACTTGAAACAAAATAAACAAAAAAAGATGAACTTATTCAACGTATACCCACTTTACGATATAACCCCTGTAAAAGCGCTAGATTGCACTATTACAGACAATAACGGAGTAGAATATTTAGATTTATATAGCGGCCATGGTGTAATCTCGATTGGACATACACAACCGGATTATGTAGCCAAATTAAAAGATCAGTTAGATCATTTAGGATTTTATTCCAATGCCATTCAGAACCCGTTACAGGTAGAATTGGCGCAGAAATTAGGAAAGCTTTCCGGATTAGAAGATTATGAATTGTTTTTATGCAGTTCTGGTGCTGAAGCCAATGAAAATGCTTTGAAATTAGCTTCTTTCCATAACGGAAAATCAAGAGTTGTAGCTTTTGACAATTCTTTTCACGGAAGAACCTCTGCTGCTGTTGCAGTTACCGATAATAAGAAGATCGTAGCACCAATTAATGCACAGCAGGAAGTTACTTTTTTACCATTAAACCAAATTGAATTAGTTGAAGCAGAACTGGCTAAAGGTGATGTTACAGCTGTAATTATTGAAGGAATTCAGGGAGTTGGAGGTTTAGACGAAGGAACAACCGAATTTTTTCAGGCTTTAGAAAAAGCATGTAAAAAACATGATGTAGTCTTGATTTTAGACGAAGTACAATCAGGATACGGAAGAAGCGGAAAATTCTTCGCGTTCCAGCATCACGGAATCAACGTTGATATTGTTTCTGTTGCCAAAGGAATGGGGAACGGATTTCCGGTAGGAGCTATTTTAATTTCGCCAAAATTTGAAGCAAGTTTTGGATTATTAGGAACTACTTTCGGAGGAAGCCATTTGTCTTGTGCAGCAGGTATTGCGGTTTTGGATGTAATTGAAAAACTGGATTTACAGAAAAATGTAAACGAAGTTTATGAATATTTTTTAGAGAAAATAAAAGAAGTTGAAGGAATCAAACAAGTAAAAGGAAAAGGATTAATGCTGGGGGTTGAGTTTGATTTTGATGTTGCGGCTTTAAGAAAAAAACTAATTATCGAAAAACGCATTTTTACAGGAAGCGCCAACAACAAAAATTTACTTAGAATTTTGCCGCCGCTTACCGTAAAAAAAGTAGATATAGATACGTTTGTAAAAGCTTTGAAAGAGAGTTTGGAAGAACTAAAAAATTAACTCTCATCAAATTAAACCCGACAGGTTTTTAAAACCTGTCGGGTTTAAATAAGGGAAACAACCAAAAAACAACCAACTTTCGTTTAATCGTTTAACTGATTAATAGATTAACCAATTAACCAAAAAAAATGAATCCATTATCAATTGAAAAACGCAATCTGGTTTTGCGGTCTATGGCAAAGCTGGTCGAGCAGGAGCGGAGTCAGATTATCTTAACCAATCAGGAAGATCTTGCCGATTACGATGGCTCAGATTTAGCGATGGAAGAGCGCCTGAAAGTAGATGATAAAAAAGTCGACGAGATGATTTTGTCTCTCAATCAGCTGGCTTCGCAAGAAGATCCTGTCGGAGTAGAGCGTTTTCATTTTGTTCATGATAATGGAATAAAAGTGATTAATAAAACTGCCGCTTTTGGAACGATCTTAATCATTTACGAATCCCGCCCGGATGTTACAATTGAAGCGGGAGGAATTGCTTTTAAATCCGGAAATAAGATTTTATTAAAAGGAGGAAAAGAAGCCTTAAAATCGAATTTGAAAATTGTGGATTTGTGGCATCAGGCTTTAGAAGAAAATGGAGTTTCGAAGGACTGGGTGGAGTATTTGAATTATAATCGTACAGAAACTCAGGCTTTTTTAGAAAAACCAACTCAAAAAGTAGATTTAATCGTTCCCAGAGGAGGAGAAAAACTAATAGCCTTTGTAAAAGCTCATGCCACTTGCCCTGTTATTGTAAGCGGACGAGGAAATAACTTTGTTTTCGTTCATGAAAAAGCAGATACAGATTTGGCTTTGAAAATAATTTTAAATGCTAAAACCTCTAAAATTTCAGCCTGTAACGCAGTCGATAAGGTTTTAATAGATTCTAAATTACCCAATTTTGAAGGATTTACAGCTATACTGATAGAAGAATTAAAGCAGTTTAATGTGGAAGTAATTGTAGATGAATCTCTAAAAAGTTTTGAGGATACAACAACACTTCAAAATGAAGACATTTGGTACGAAGAATTCCTGGATTATAAAATAGTAATCGGAAGTATTGATTCTGAAGAAAATGCAATTGATAAAATAAATAAATATTGTGGAGGACATTCGGCAGTAATTATTACGAAGGATGACAAAGCAGCGCAGGAATTTATGGATGCTGTTGATACCGCCGCCGTTTATCAAAATGCTTCAACCCGTTTTACGGACGGAGGACAATTTGGTTTAGGTGGAGAATTAGCCATAAGTACAGATAAATTACACCAGCGTGGCCCAATAGGACTTCAGCACCTCGTAACAAATAAGTGGTACGTGTATGGAGAAGGACAAATTAGGTAATTGAGATAATTAGTCAATTAGATAATTGGACTCTCTTAGATTGATGATTTTTATTTTAAATAATTGGAATTTGGAATTTAAAAATTGGAATTTATCAAAAACATTTGCAATATAAAAACTTAGAATCTTAGCAACTTAGAACCTTAGCAGCTTAAAAAAAATGGCAAAAAAAAGGATTTTATTAAAAATAGGAAGTAATACTTTAACCAAAGAAACCAATCATATTTCGCGGGGAAAGATCGAAGACCTTGGGATGCAGATTGCTGCTTTAAACAAAGATTATGAATTTGTAATTGTGAGTTCCGGAGCAATCGCAGCAGCAAAGCAGTTTGTAAAACTCGAAAGTAAAGGAAAAGAAATAGTAGTTAAACAAGCATTGGCTTCAATTGGTCAGCCCCATTTAATGCGGATTTTCCATGAAAATTTCAGCGATTTAGGTTTATTGACTTCGCAGTGTTTATTGTCTTATTCTGATTTTGAAAAAGAACAGTCGAAAGTCAATATAGTCAATACCATAAACGTACTGGTTGAGAATAATTACATTCCGATTATTAATGAAAATGATACGGTTGCCACAGATGAGATTCAGTTTGGAGACAACGATAAACTGGCGGCATTAACAGCAGTTCTTTTAGATGTTGATATTCTGATTATTGCCACTAATACAAACGGAATCTATACGAAAGATTCTATTCATGATGAAAATCCGGAGACGATTAAATTGGTACATGATTTAAAAGTATTAGAAAAAGAAATTGGCGAATCAAAATCATCTCATGGGACAGGAGGGATGCAGTCTAAAATAGAGGCAGCCGCAATTGCAAAAGCTGCTAATATCGAGACCTGGATCGTTAATGGCTTGAATGATAATTTTATTTTGAAAGCCTTAAGCGATGAAATTCCTTTTACAAAGATTGTGTAAATTAGAACGCGGATGAGGCAGATTCGCTAAAGCGAAGACGCGGATAAAAACGGGTTTTTATATTTTATTTTTATGTAGTATATTTCGTTCAAAATATTAAAATTATGAAATTGCTACATCAAGAGTTAACGGATGTCATTATTAAAACTTTTTACGAAGTATATAATGAATTAGGATATGGATTTTTAGAAAGAGTTTATCAAAATTCTCTGTATCTGGAATTAAAAAGTAAAGGCTTAAATGTTGAAGTTCAAAGAAAAATAGAAGTTTATTATAAAGGAGTAGAAGTTGGGGAATATTATGCCGATTTAATTGTTGAAAATTTAGTTATTCTTGAATTAAAAGCTGCTGACAGTATCGCTCCAGCCTTTGAAAATCAAATATTAAATTATTTAAGAGGTACAAATTGCGAAGTAGGTTTGTTGTTGAATTTTGGAAAGAAACCAGAATTTAGACGGAAAGTTTTCGAAAATAGTAGAAAAATAAGAAAGTAAAAAAGAAAAATCAGTTTTTATCCGCGTCTTCGCGATAGCGAATCAGTTTAATCCGCGTTTAAATACACAATACAATAAAAACAATGAATTATATTTCAATACAAGATATCGACTCCTTATCAAAATGGGTGAAAGGTGCGTTAAAAATTAAAAAGAACCCACTTAAAAATCAGGCCTTAGGGAAGAATAAAACCTTAGGAATGTTATTTTTTAATCCGAGTTTAAGAACGCGTTTGAGTACTCAAAAAGCAGCGCTAAACTTAGGAATGAACGTTATGGTGATGAATTTTACTAACGAGGGATGGACATTAGAGTTCGAAGACGGAGCTGTTATGAATTCCGGTGCTTCAGAACACATTAAAGAAGCTGCCGAAGTAGTTTCTCAATATTGTGATATTATCGCCATTCGTGCTTTTGCCGGTTTAGAAGACAAAGAGAAAGATTATGCCGAAACCGTAATCTCAGGCTTTTTAAAACATGCAACAGTGCCAATTGTAAACATGGAAAGCGCTGTTCGTCACCCGATGCAATCTTTGGCGGATGCCATTACGATGGAAGAATACAAAACAAAGCATAAACCAAAAGTAGTTTTGTCATGGGCGCCACATCCGAAAGCGTTGCCTCAGGCGGTTGCCAATTCCTTCGTTGAAATGATGCAAATGCAAAAAGATATGGATTTTGTAATCACGCATCCGGAAGGTTATGAATTAAGCCCTGAAATCACAAAAGACTGCAAAATCGAATACGATCAAAACAAAGCGTTTGAAAATGCCGATTTCGTTTATGTAAAAAACTGGAGTAATTTTAACGACTACGGAAAAGTAACCAATACAGATCCAAACTGGACGGTTACAGCCGAAAAAATGGCGTTGACTAATAACGGAAAATTCATGCACTGTCTTCCGGTTCGTCGTAACGTAATTGTAAGTGATGAAGTTCTGGACAGCAAAAACTCGATCGTGATTCAGCAAGCCAATAACAGAACCTATTCGGCACAATTGGTTTTACAGAAGATATTGAAGAAATTATAATTTTTGGAGGTACTAAGGTTCTAAGTTTCTAAGATGCTGAGAAACTGTTGAATAAAAACCTTAGTCCCTTACAACCTTAGCAACTTAGAACCTCATGAAAAAAGTATCAGTAATAAAAATTGGTGGAAACATCATCGATAATCCAACAGAATTAGAGCAATTCTTAGCTGATTTTTCTAAGATTGAAGGACATAAAGTTTTAGTTCACGGTGGCGGAAAATCGGCTACAAAAATGGCGCAGAGTATTGGTTTGGTGCCACAAATGATTGATGGACGCCGAATTACAGATGCTGCGATGCTTGATGTCGTGGTAATGATTTACGCAGGACAAATCAACAAACATATAGTAGCACAATTACAGGCAAAAGACAATAATGCAATTGGTTTTTCAGGTGCCGATGGGAATCTGATACAATCGGTGAAACGAAATCACCCCACAATCGATTATGGTTTTGTAGGCGATGTAAAACAAGTGAACACCAAATTATTGGCTACTTTGTTAGAAACCGGAATTGTTCCTGTTTTTTGCGCGATAACACACGACAAAAACGGACAATTGTTAAACACTAATGCCGATACCATTGCAAGTGAATTATCCATTGCCTTGTCTGAAGTTTTTGATGTTACACTGACTTATTGTTTTGAAAAGCAGGGAGTTTTACAGGATTCAGAAGACGATTCCTCTGTAATAACCGAAATCAACGAAACATTATATAATAAACTAAAAGAAGAAAAAGTAATCCATTCCGGAATGATTCCAAAACTGGATAACTGCTTCAACAGTTTAGCAAGAGGCGTACAGAAAATCAAAATTGGGCATCATAAAATGCTTCAGAATCCTGATGTTCTGCACACCACCATTACGCTGTAAAAGTTATAGCCACAGATTAACGAATTAAAAGGATTAAAATCTGTGAAAATTCTGTTAATCTGTGGCAAAAAAAGCACGTCACGCAAAGCATTTTAAATATTAATTTAAGAAATTTGCGCAAACTAAAAATGTCACAGATTTAATAAAAACGATGTGACTTCGAGCCTTCACGGCAATGAAACCATAACTATGAAAAATATTGCAACGCTTACCCAGGAAGCAATTAATTTATTAAAAAGCCTTATCGAAACTCCTTCCTTTTCAAGTGAAGAAGACCAAACAGCCCTTTTAATCGAAAATTGGTTCAATCAAAATGAGATTCCATTTCAAAGAGAAAACAACAATGTGTGGGCTTTCAACAAGTATTTTGACGAAAAGAAACCTACGCTTTTATTAAACTCGCACCACGATACTGTAAAACCCAATCAGGCTTATACAAATGATCCGTTTAAAGCCATCGAAAAAGACGGGAAATTATTTGGTTTAGGAAGTAATGATGCCGGAGGATGTTTGGTTTCATTACTGGCCACATTTGTGCATTTTTACGAAAATCAGAACTTATCACATAATATTGTAATTGTGGCCTCTGCCGAAGAAGAAAGCAGCGGAAAAAATGGTTTAAACAGCGTTTTAAAGCATTTACCGGAACTAGATTGCGCTATAGTTGGTGAGCCTACTTTAATGCAACTGGCTGTTGCCGAAAAAGGGTTGTTGGTTTTAGACGTAAAAGTCAAAGGAACCGCAAGTCATGCTGCGCATCAAAACGACGATAATTCTATTTATAAATCAATTCCCGTAATGGAATGGTTTAAAAACTATAAATTCGATAAAATCTCAGAAGTGTTAGGTCCCGTAAAAATGACCGTAACACAAATCAGCGCAGGAAAACAGCACAATGTTGTACCATCAGAATGCGATTTAGTGGTGGATATTCGTGTAACCGACTGTTATTCGAATACGGAGATTCTGGAAGTGGTGAAAGCCAACGTAAATGCTGAAGTAACACCAAGATCCATGCATCTTAATGCTTCATCAATTCCGGTTGCACATGGTTTGGTACAGGCCGGAATCGCTTTGGGAAGAACAACTTACGGTTCGCCAACACTTTCAGATCAATCTGTTTTAAGCTGTCAGTCCTTAAAACTAGGGCCAGGAGAAACATTACGTTCCCATTCGGCAGACGAATTTATTTTTATAAATGAAATCGAAGAAGGAGTCGATTTGTATATCAAAATACTAACCGATTTCTTTAAATTATAATTGAAACGAAATTAAACCCGACAGGTTTCAAAAACCTGTCGGGTTTGTAATATAAACAGGCATATTAGTGTGATTAGAAAATAAAGACAAAGCATAGAAATCTAAGAAGTCTAAGCAGTCTAACAATCTAAAAATCTAAGCAGTCTAAAAATCTAAGTTATGAAACTTTGGGAAAAAGGAATACCAACAGACAAACAAATCGAACATTTTACGGTTGGAAATGACCGTGAACTGGATTTAGTTTTAGCAAAATATGATGCTTTAGGTTCAATCGCCCATGCCAAAATGCTAGGTCAAATTGGCTTGTTAACTCAGGAAGAAACTACTTCTTTGGTTGAGGCATTAAACGAAATTATCGCTGATATTGCAAAGGGAAATTTCGAGATAGAAGATAGTTTTGAAGACGTACATTCCAAAATAGAGTATTTACTCACCATAAAACTGGGCGATGCCGGAAAAAAAATTCATACCGCACGTTCGCGAAACGATCAGGTTTTAGTGGATGTACATTTGTATTTAAAAGACGAAGTAAAAGCAATAAAAGAACAGGTAAAAACGCTTTTTGATTTGTTGATGCAATCGGCAGAAAAACATCAAAATGTTTTATTACCGGGATATACTCATTTGCAGATCGCAATGCCATCGTCATTCGGAATGTGGTTTTCGGCCTATGCTGAAAGTTTAATTGACGATATTACCCTGTTAAATGCGGCCTCAAAAGTGGTAGATCAAAATCCGTTGGGATCAGCTGCAGGGTATGGAAGTTCGTTTCCTATCAACAGAACCTTTACTACTCAGGAATTAGGATTTGAGACTCTAAAATACAATGCTGTAGCAGCGCAAATGAGTCGCGGAAAAGCAGAAAAAACAGTAGCATTTGCCATGAGCAGTGTTGCGGCCACTCTGTCGAAATTGGCCATGGATGTTTGTTTGTACATGAGTCAGAACTTTGATTTTATAAGTCTGCCATCCCATCTTACAACGGGGTCCAGCATCATGCCTCACAAGAAAAACCCGGATGTTTTTGAATTAATCAGAGGAAAATGCAACAAGATTCAGGCACTTCCGTATGAGATCACTTTGATTACCAATAACCTGCCAAGTGGCTACCACAGAGATTTGCAGCTTTTAAAAGAAGGCCTGTTTCCTGCGATTCAGAACTTAAAAGCATGTTTGGATATTGCCATATTCTCTGTAAAAGACATTACCGTAAAAGACAATATACTTAAAGACAAAAAATACGATTATTTGTTCACAGTAGACACTTTAAACGAAATGGTAGTGGCGGGGATGCCATTCAGAGACGCTTACAAAGCTGTTGCCGAACAACTGGAAGCAGGAACCTACCAATCTCCTAAAGAAACAAAACATACGCATGAAGGCAGTATCAATAATTTGTGCCTGGATGCGATAAAAGATAAAATGAAAGCAGCTTATTAATTATTAATTGTTAATTGTGAGAATGTAAAATGTTTATTGTGAAATGTGAAAAGTAAAATATTTCAATTACTATAATCAAAAACGAAATCCCGAATTTTTTAAATTCGGGATTTCGTTTTTTAGCTCACAGCTCACAGCTCACAGCTCACAGCTCACAGCTCACAGCTCACAGCTCACAGCTCACAGCTCACAGCTCACAGCTCACAGCTCACAGCTCACAGCTCACAGCTCACAGCTCACAGCTCACAGCTCACAGCTCACAGCTCACAGCTCACATTTTACAATAATCATCTTACAAATAAAAGAAAAACACTATTTTTGATTTACAGTTTTATAAAAGTAACTATGAATAAGTTTGACGATCAGGCCACTAAAGCACTTTTGGACAGAAACCTACTAACAGAAAACCAGTATCAGGAAATAACTTCCTATCGCAGTTTGGGTATTTTTTCGCTAAATGCGGAACTAAAGCTATTTCTATACTTGTCTGTACTATCGTTTACTTCAGGAATCGGAATTTTAATTTACAACAATATAGATACAATAGGACATATTGCGATTCTGTCCTTACTATTAATTGTTATAGGGGTTTGTTTCTATTTTTGCTTTAAAAACGCAAAAGGATTCCAAAAAACAGAAACCGTTTTTGAGCATCCGGTTTTAGAATATCTGGTACTGGCAGCCAATATATTGACCTGTATTTTTATCGGTTATCTACAATTTCAATACAAGCCATTCGGAACACATTACGGACTGGCCACCTTGATTCCAACCCTGGTCAGTTTCTTTTGTGCCTATTACTTCGATAATAAAAGTGTTTTAACAATTGGAATTACCGGTTTGGCGGCTTACGTGGGGCTTTCGGTTACGCCACAGGATCTACTCAACAATAGTAATTTTTATGCCGATCAAAATTTGAGTTATTCGGCAATTCTACTGGGTATACTGCTTGTTTTGTG
The DNA here is from genome assembly GCF_025947345.1 of Flavobacterium sp. N502536. Lineage (NCBI taxonomy): Bacteria > Pseudomonadati > Bacteroidota > Flavobacteriia > Flavobacteriales > Flavobacteriaceae > Flavobacterium > Flavobacterium sp. N502536. The sequence goes on from NZ_CP110011.1 coordinate 3,884,187, forward strand.
GACGGTTTATAGTTCGAGAATTCAGTTAAAAACACACTTCAGCATCATCTATCTTACCTTTGCTTTGCATATCACCAGTATCGCACTAATTCATAATCTGACAGGTTATTTTGAGGATGGCATCTGGTTGCTTTTTGCAGTATTATTGGCTGGTTCTTGCTACTATTTTTACAAGGTCAGTTACCAGTTTAAAGCAATTTCACTGTATGTTTTTGCAATCGTCTACGCCTATATTGGACTTAATATAATTTTGTTTCGAATTTTTGATCATATTGATTTTTCAGACGTTTGGGAATTACTTATTTTACTTCTCCCATTGTATTTTATAGGTTCAATCATAATGTTTATTAAACTGATTAAGAAATTCAATAAAGAAATTACAGCATGATAGTATACGATAAAAGCGCATTAGATAATTTAGCTTTAATTGAGGAAGCTGCTTCTCTGCATTCAGCCGGTTTTATAAGCAAGGAACAAAAGGACCAGATTAAAAAAGAGCTGACTGTTTTTAAAAGACAAAAAAACATATTGGTCCGATTGGGATTTTTCTTGCTGGGCTCATTTTTATACCTCTCCATTTGTGGTGCGATCTCGTTATTGGGACTTAGTGGAGAGGACACCTTTTTTAAAATCTGTTGCTATATTTTTGCTTTGGTAGGTTTGGGTGGCGCAGAATTTTTAGCCAATCAAAAATACTATGGACATGGACTGGACGATGCTTTTATTTTGGGAGCTATTTTAAATATAGGATTCGCTATTGCCATTACAACAGAAGGTTACGAGCTGATGATTGCTATTTTTGTTGCCGTTATGTCGTTTCTGCTTTATAGCAGATATTTGAATTTGCTGTCGTTGTTAGTGTTTTGTTTAGCATCAACTGCCGTTTTGTTTTTTGGCCTGTTTGAATTTGGAGAAACCGGAAAAACAATTTTACCATTTGTGACCATGGGGTTTGCTTTGGGACTTTACTTTGTTACCAAAAAAGCACTTCAAAATCTAACCAAAACTTATCACTATAAAGGCCTTTTGTTAGCGAATAGTTTTTGTTTAATTTTATTTTACCTTTCGTGTAATTATCTGGTGGTAAGAGAGCTTTCTGCGGAACTTTTAGGCGTAGCTGTGCTTCCGGGACAGGATATTCCGTTTGCGTACTTCTTTTATGCTTTTACCTTTATAGTGCCGGCTGTCTATTTGGTTCAGGCCGTAAAAAACAAAGATAGAATCCTGTTATGGATCAGTTTTTTAGCTATTGGTTTTACGATTTACACCATTAGGTTTTATTACTCCGTTTTGCCAATAGAAGTTGCACTGACGCTGGGTGGAGTAGTTTTATTTGCCATAGCTTATTTCTCCATCAGAAAACTGAAAGACAAAGAAAGCGGTTTGACATTTAAACCGGACAGAATTAATACCTCAAATGCCGTTTTAAATGCAGAAACCTTACTTGTGGCCTCAGCATTTGGACTAAAACCGGAGGCTAAACCTGAAAATTCTCCTATGGATTTCGGAGGTGGTGGTTTTAGCGGAGGCGGATCTGAAGGAAATTTCTAAATTGAGTGTGAGATGTAAACTGTAAAATGTGAGATGTGAATAAGATAGTTTCATATCCAACATCCAACATTTCACATCTAACATTTCACAAAAAAAACTAAACTTTACTTTTTAACGCTTCTGCATCAATATCGCTGTGCGAAACATCATAAACGGCTTTTCCGTTTCGGATTAAAATTAACTGTGGAGATTCATGATACACATTGAATCTGCTCGCGATTTCATTTGAAATGTCACGATGTGCAATTAAATCCAGGAAATAAGCGTCTACTGTATCTTCTAAATCGAATTCACGCTCAAATTGCTTCAAAGCCATACGGCTGATACTGCATCTGGTGCTGTGTTTAAAAATAACAACCGGCTTTGCATTGGATAGTGTTTCGATCTCCATTAATTGGGCAATATCGGTTAATTCTGTCCAATTTACATTGTTTTTTGGAGTGTCTGCTGACTCCGAATTTCCGAAGATTGAATTAAAAAAACTCATATTTGACTTGTTTTGTGACTTTTTGGCGTTAAAAATGGACTAAAAATCAATTTTAAGCGACATTTTGTCGGTATTTTTAGTGTGGAATATAATTTGAATGTTCTGAAGCAAAGTTAGAGTATTTAAAGTTAAAAAATTAATTCAATAAATTGTAATTTTAAAGACATAGGACTATCAAACGAGTAATCAATCCTAAATCGTATACATATGAACATAAATAAATTTACAATTAAAGCGCAGGAAGCCATTCAGCTGTCACAGCAATTGGCCCAACGCAACGGACAGCAGCAGATAGAAAACGAACACATTTTTAAAGCTATTTTTGAAGTAGATGAAAACGTCGCTCCGTTTATTTTGAAGAAACTAAATGTAAATGTTCCGTTGTTTTTACAAATATTAGACAGTACAATTCAAAGCTTTCCAAAAGTTTCAGGAGGCGATATATTGCTTTCCAGAGACGCAAACAAAACACTAAATGAAGCGGAAATCATTGCTCAAAAAATGAACGATGAATATGTTTCTATCGAACATTTAATTTTAGCAATTTTCGATTCAAAAAGCAAAGTTTCTCAGATTTTAAAAGATCAGGGTGTTACAGGAAAAGGCCTTAAAGCGGCCATTGAAGAACTTCGTAAAGGCGAAAGAGTAACATCGGCTTCAGCTGAGGAAACGTATAATTCATTAAACAAATACGCTAAAAATCTAAACGAACTGGCCCGTACCGGAAAATTAGATCCTGTTATTGGCCGTGATGAAGAAATTCGTCGTGTATTGCAGATTTTAACGCGAAGAACAAAAAACAACCCTATGTTAATCGGTGAACCCGGAGTTGGTAAAACGGCTATTGCAGAGGGATTGGCACACAGAATTGTGGATGGTGATGTACCGGAAAACTTAAAAGATAAGATCGTTTTTTCATTGGATATGGGAGCATTGATTGCCGGTGCTAAATTTAAAGGAGAATTCGAAGAGCGTTTAAAAGCGGTGGTAAAAGAAGTTACCGCTGCAGAAGGTGATATCGTTTTATTTATTGACGAAATTCACACACTTGTAGGTGCAGGTGGAGGAGAAGGTGCAATGGATGCAGCCAATATTTTAAAACCGGCTTTAGCCCGTGGAGAGCTTAGAGCAATTGGTGCAACGACTTTGGATGAATATCAAAAGTATTTTGAAAAAGACAAAGCGCTGGAACGCCGTTTCCAAAAGATCTTAATTGATGAACCTGATACCGAAAGTGCTATTTCGATCTTACGTGGTATTAAAGAAAAGTACGAAACGCATCATAAAGTTCAAATTAAAGACGAGGCAATTATTGCTGCGGTTGAACTGTCGCAACGCTACATAACCAATCGTTTTTTACCGGACAAAGCCATTGATTTGATGGATGAAGCAGCTTCGAAATTGCGTATGGAAATCAATTCAAAACCGGAAGAGTTGGACGTTTTAGATCGTAAGATCATGCAGTTGGAAATTGAGATTGAAGCGATTAAACGTGAAAAAGAAGAAAGCAAACTGAAAATCCTGCGCATGGATTTGGCGAACTTAAAAGAAGAACGCAACGAAATTTATGCAAAATGGAAATCAGAAAAAGATGTTGTGGACGGAATCCAGGCTGTAAAATTGGAATTAGAAGACTTTAAGTACGAAGCAGAACGTGCAGAACGTGATGGTGACTACGGAAAAGTAGCTGAAATTCGTTACGGAAAAGTAAAAGAAGCGCAAGGACGTCTGGAGGTTTTACAAAAACAATTGCAGGAATATCAGTCTGGTAATTCTTTGATTAAAGAAGAGGTAACCCGTGAAGATATTGCCGAAGTAGTAGCCAAATGGACTGGAATTCCAGTCATGAAAATGCTTCAGACAGAAAGAGAAAAGTTATTGCATCTGGAAGACGAATTACACAGACGTGTAGTGGGGCAGGAAGAAGCGATTGAAGCGGTAAGTGATGCCGTACGCAGAAGCCGTGCCGGTTTACAGGACATGAAGAAACCCGTTGGAACGTTCTTATTTTTAGGAACTACAGGTGTTGGTAAAACAGAGTTGGCAAAGGCTTTGGCGGAGTATCTTTTTGACGATGAAAATGCCATGACACGTATTGATATGAGTGAGTACCAGGAACGTCACAGTGTGAGCCGTTTAGTGGGTGCGCCTCCGGGATATGTGGGTTATGACGAAGGTGGTCAGTTGACCGAAGCGGTTCGTAGAAAACCTTATTCTGTAATCTTGTTAGACGAGATTGAAAAAGCACATCCCGATACGTTTAACATCCTGCTTCAGGTTTTAGACGAAGGTCGTTTAACAGATAACAAAGGCCGTTTGGCCGATTTTAAAAACACCATTATCATCATGACTTCTAATATGGGAAGTCAGATTATACAAGATAAGTTCGAAAATTTAAAAGGAAGTATCGAATCAGCGACGGAGGCTGCAAAAGTGGAAGTGTTAGGCTTGCTGAAACAAACCGTTCGTCCTGAATTTATCAACCGTATTGATGAGATTGTGATGTTTACGCCTCTAACAGTAGATAATATTTCTAAAATTGTAAGTCTACAGTTGAAGAGCGTTACAAAGATGTTGGCCCTGCAAGGCATTACAATGGATGCAACGCCGGAAGCTATCGCTTATTTATCAGACAAAGGTTATGACCCTCAGTTTGGCGCAAGGCCGGTAAAACGTGTGGTTCAAAGAGAAGTATTGAATCAGCTGTCAAAAGAGATTTTGGCCGGAAACATAACCACCGACAGTATCATTTTATTAGATGCTTTTGACGGGCAATTGGTTTTCAGGAACCAAACCCATAAGGAAGAATAATGAATAACAGCGAGATGTCGTACATCTTTACTATTTCAAAAAGACACCAGCCGAAACGCTGGTGTTTTTTTTTATGCAATCTCTTCTTAGTACTAATATTCTGTATAAGAATTGTTATATATTTGGATAACTAATCAGAAAATCAATGATATGAAAGAAAATCTACGCACTTTTTTAATTTTATTTATTACAGGCATTTCATTTGTAACCAATGGCTATTCGCAACAGAGTGTAGTCGTTTCGGGTGGAAATGCGACCGGGAGCGGAGGCAGCTCGAGTTACTCCGTAGGACAGATCGCCTACACAAGTTTACCCGGAGGAGCTAACGGCTTTGTTTTGCAAGGTGTTCAGCAGGCTTATGAAATAATCAGCCTGGGGAATGACGAATTTAAAGATATTACTCTTGCAATGACCGCTTATCCCAACCCAACTGTTGATGTACTTAGTTTGGCTGTTGCTACAAACGAATGGAATGATTTATCGTGCCAATTGTTTGACAGCACCGGAAAAATGGTATCCAAGAACTTAGAAGTTACCAACCCTGAGACGAGCGTATCCTTGCAAGGGTTAAATAGCGGCATTTATTTTCTGACTGTAAGCAATAGCGGTAAAACGATAAAAACGTTTAAAATCATAAAAAAATAACTCTCTAACAGCAGAAAAATATATGAAAAAAATTACTCTGGTATTACTTTTATTGAGCTCTTTTACCATTTTATTTGCGCAGGCTCCGCAAAAAATGAGCTACCAATCCGTTATTCGCAAAGCTGACGGTACATTGGTTGCCGGTACTTTAGTGAGTATCAAAACAAGTATTTTGGCAGGCTCCGCAAGTGGTACAGCTTCTTATGTCGAGACACAAACTACAACGACAAACAGTAATGGATTAGCAACTATAGAAATAGGAGGCGGAGCAGCTGTTACCGGAACTTTTGCAGGAATAAATTGGGGTGCGGGATTCCATTTTATCAAGACCGAAATCGATCCAACAGGAGGAAGTAATTACACCATTAGCGGTACAAGTCAGCTGTTAAGCGTGCCTTATGCCTTGTATGCGGGAAGCAGTCAAAGCAAAGGAAAGACAAGTTTAATAATAGCAGGTGACATTACAGATGCACAGGCGGCAGCGCAAATAGCGGCGGAGTTCGGACCTGAAACAGAAAATATTTACGTTATGAATACCACAAATTTGACAACTTTGGACTTAAGTGCTGTAAAAAGGCTGGTAGACTTAAGTATAAAAAGTAACTCAAGTTTAGTTAATGTAACTTTGGGCAACCTTGCGGAAGTTTATAATGAATTATATGTAGAAGGCAATGCAAAATTAGCCTCTATTTCGTTTCCCGTTTTAAAAACAGTACTTGCTTCTGAAATTTATTTTTCCGGAAATACCTCATTACAATCTGTTTCTTTTCCTTTATTGACTAAAACTAAAACGATTTACATCAGTGGCAATCCGTTTCTTTCTTACGTTGATTTACCGGTTTTTTCTTCATTTTATAGTAATCAGTACAGTTTTCAAGTGAGTAGAAATGCACTTCCAAGTTATCATATTAATTCGCTTTTAAGTAAACTGCTAAATGTTACCCCTGCAAGTGGAAAGTTTATTGATTTGTCAGGTCAGACCCCACCAGCTCCACCTACCGGACAAGGGATTATCGATAAAGCAACTATAAAATTGAACAATAGCATTTCAACCGATTAAATTTAGCATTAATCCTTTTTTGCCAGCAATTACATGGCAAGACAATAAAAAAGGTTTGAAATCATAAAGAAAACCCTCTAACAACAGAAAAACAGATGAAAAAAATTACTCTGGCCTTACTATTATTGAGCTCGTTTACCATTTTATTTGCGCAGGCTCCGCAAAAAATGAGCTACCAATCGGTTATTCGTAAAACTGATGGTACATTGGTTGCCGGTACTTTAGTGAGTATCAAAACCAGTATTTTGGCAGGTTCAGCAAGCGGTACGGCTTCTTATGTAGAAACACAAAGTACAGCGACAAACAGTAATGGATTGGCAACTATAGAAATAGGAGCAGGGACAGCTGTTACCGGAACTTTTGCGGGAATAAATTGGGGTACAGGATCACACTTTATCAAGACCGAGATCGATCCAACAGGAGGAAGCAACTACACCATTAGCGGTACAAGTCAGCTGTTGAGTGTACCTTATGCCTTGTATGCGGGGAGCAGTCAGAACAAAGGGAAACCAAGTATTGTTATAACCGGCGATGTCACAGATGCGCAGGCAGCAGCACAAATAACCGCTGAGTTAGGAGCTTACACAGAAAATATTTATGTAACCAGTACAACGAACTTAACGACTTTGGATCTAAGTGTAATAAAGAATTTAATAAATTTGAAAATCCAGAATAATTTAAAGCTAGTGAATGTGAATTTAAGTAACCTTGCTGAAGTATATAATGATTTGGATGTGGCGAATAACGAAAAGCTTACTTCAATTGCGTTTCCTCTTTTGAAAACATTACAAGCCTACGACACCGGTATTTTGAATAATCCTTCTTTAACCTCAATTTCATTTCCTTTGTTGACTTCATGTAAAGGACTGTATTTTAGCAACAATGCGATTCTTACTTCGATTCAGTTGCCTGTATTGTCTTCGATTATGGACAAAGGCGGATTGTCTCTTGATTTTTCTAAAAATGCACTTCCCAGTTCTGAAGTTAATTTGTTGTTAAGCAGATTTTTAAATATTTCTCCTCTTTCGAAAAACTCCTTCCTATTGCACGACCAAAATCCGCCGGCTCCACCTACCGGACAAGGAATCATAGATAAAGCAACTTTAATAAGCAGAGGCAACAATGTTGCGACCGATTAATGAACTTATTCTTAAAAAAATAGTTAAAAGACACCAGCAGAAATGTTGGTGTTTTTTGTTTAGACACAGACTTGTAATGCCATAAATGATATAAATTTTTCTGAAAGTAATATAAAATAGTTTGAAATAAAGTTATGACCTTTAGAGTAGTGATTTGAAAATCAATTCAAAAGACAAACAACTTTAAATAAAATACCATGAACAATATTTTTAGAGGATTAATAGCAGGTTACGGTGCGAAAAAATTAGGAGGAGGCTGTTTTGGAACTATTTTCGTTTTTATCATTATTTGGGTGCTTTTAGGGCAATGCAGTTAATTTTTAGATAGAAAAATTAGCAAAAAAGTCTTAGATTCGCGGCAGTAAACAACCAGAACCGCCAATTGAACCGGATCTTTAAAACCAGTTAATTAAGCGATTCTTAAAAACAAAATAAGTATAATGGCATCAGGTTTTTTCGTACTATTAGATGATATCGCAGCAATTATGGATGATGTTGCAGTAATGAGTAAAGTTGCAGCAAAAAAAACAGCAGGTATTTTAGGTGATGATTTGGCTGTAAATGCTGAGAAAGCTTCGGGATTTGCATCCTCAAGAGAGCTTCCGGTATTATGGGCAATCAGCAAAGGTTCTTTATTGAATAAAGTAATTATTTTACCCATTGCTTTTTTATTGAGTGCTTTTCTTCCAGTCGCGATCATTGTAATTCTGGTACTTGGAGGACTCTTTTTAGCTTATGAAGGAGCAGAGAAAATCTACGAATTTATATTCCCGCATCAACACGAAGAATCGGCAGGAATTACGGAAGAAACGTTTACAGAAGAAGAAATTTTAGAAGCTGAAAAAGGAAAAATAAAATCGGCGATTGTTACTGATTTTATTTTATCTGTAGAAATTGTGATTATTGCTTTGGGTACTGTAATCGGTCAGCCGCTTGGTCAGCAAATCATTGTAACTTCAATAATTGCTTTGATTGCAACCGTTGGTGTTTATGGTATTGTTGCGCTGATTGTCAGAATGGATGAAGCGGGTTACAAGCTAATTAAATTTAGTAAAAAAGAAAAAAGTATATCAAAATTTATTGGAAACATATTGGTGAAAGCATTACCTATGGTCATCAAAAGTCTGACGGTAATAGGTACAATCGCTTTAATTTTAGTAGCGGGTGGTATCTTTGTACATTATATTCCGTTTTTTCACCATTTAACGCCTAAGATTAATTTACCTTCAATCGTAAAGGAATTTGTTATTGGTCTTGCTTTAGGATTTGTGGTTTTAGCAATTGTAAATCTGATCAAAAAGATACTTCCGAAAAAGTCTGCTCAAGCATAAATTCATAATAATAGAATCAAAGAGAACACCGGCCTTAGTGCCGGTGTTTTTTTTTGGATCATTTTCAGGTGGTTGTTCGGTGTTTTATTACTTCATATTTACAGGTTGATAGCACGAAATAAGACTCGGTTTTGGTAGTAAAATAAGGACTATGAAGTAGAATCGTTTTGTATGTTAAATTAAATTTGAAAGAAAATAAATGTTAATTTTAACATTTGCAAGATAAGAGTTAAGGTTTTTTTTATATTTTAGCAAAATTGAAGAAAGTAGGAATCGTTTTTTCGGAATAAACGGAATGTTATAAAGTGAAGTAAAAAAATGGTAGTTGGAAGATTTTTTAATGGAGGATATGAACTTTAGTCGCTTTTTTGTTTGTTTTTCTTTTTTTCGTGAAAAGAGAAGTATTTTATTTTTTTTTACTGTTTTTTTTGAAATTATGCATGCACAATGTGTGCCTACATTTACAGATCCCAATTTGTACAATCCGGTTTGTTCTTTTCAATGGCTTACCTACCCATCAGGAGGACAGGTTAGAATTAATTTATCTCCTTTAACTTTCAATAATACCTATACATTTACAACTGTTGGGGAATCGTCAGAAGATACTTTTCTGGCTTTGTATGATAGTTCCGGTGCATTGTTAGCCTCTAATGATGATGCATCTGATTGCATAAATTGTAAGCAATCAACAATTCAGTTTAATTCACAGTCTTTTTATTCAGGAACTTATATAATCTTATCAAAAAGTGGATGTCGCGATTTAAATAATCCAAATATCAGATTTAATGTAATAAACAATTATGATCCTCCACCTAGAATAATAGAGCCTGTAGTTCCATTCTATCCCTGTATAGGTCAAAGCGTTCAGCTAAAAGCATCTGCTATTGTTTTACCACCAAAACCCTGGTCCAGCTCTGATCCGGATATTGCAACAGTTGATCCCGAAACCGGAGAGGTGAAATTTTTAAAAGAAGGTATAGTGAAGATTAAATTGCTGGGAAATTTAACCTGTGAAACCATAAGAACTTATAACATAATAAATACGCAGACTTCTGCAATTACTCATGATTAAAATTTTGACGCATAAAATGGTACAAAAAATAGGGGTGGTAGCGGCGATATTTTTTTGCTCGTCCATACAAGCTCAATTGACAACGCCTACTCAAAAGGTCTGTTTTGGAGCAAGTAAAAACTATTCAGTTGATTTAGCTGATGGTTTATCGGGAACTCCTGGTTCTACTTATAACTGGCGTGTTATTGAAGTAGAATTCTCTGGAGTTATCAGCAATCAGGGCACTAATTCAATTACTGTAGATTGGGGAACTACTCCGGTAGGTGAGTATCATTTAGGGGTAACCGAAACGAATACTTCGTGTCCGGGAACGGAAATTATTTTGACTGTAACCATAATGAGTCTGCCAACAGTTGTGGTTAACGATGCTGTGATTTGTGAAGGTTCGACGGCGTCTTTAAAAGCGACGGTAACCCCTGCAGATACAGGGAATGATTATGTGTATGAATGGACTACACCCTCTGGAGTAAATCCCGGTAATGTTTCAAGTATTAGTACTGCTGCAGCGGGCGATTATAGTGTAAAAGTGAAAAATTCTCTTGGATGTGTTAGTGCTGCTGCCAAAGGAACTGTTGTTGTAAACCCACTGCCATTGGCAGTAATTACTCCCGCAGGACCTACTACTTTCTGTTTTGGTGAAAATGTGGTATTAAATGCAAATGTTGGATCTGATCTAAAATATCAATGGAAAAAGAAAGGCGTAGCTATTATTGGTGCAATAAACAGCTCTTATATCGCAACAGAAAGCTCCGATTATAGTGTACAAATTACAAATGGAAATAATTGTGTAAAAACGTCAGCAGCAGTTACTGTTAAGGTTAATCCTCTTCCTATAGCCGAGATAACAACTTTATTGGGAGAATTTTTAGAGTTTTGTGAAGGAGGCAGCGTGACCTTACATTCAAAGATAAAAGGAAACTTATCCTATGAATGGAAAAACAGTAATAATGTTATCGTTGGGACTTCCTCTTCTTATAAAGCAACCGAGAGTTCCGATTATACACTTAAGGTTACAGATCTAAATAGTTGTTCAAACACTTCAAAACCTATCTCAGTTTTGGTACACCCATTGCCCGATGCCTCCATAACAGTTGTTGGGGCGACCACATTTTGTGATGGTGACACTGTAATTTTAAAAACAATTAGAAAACCCGGACTGTCCTATCAATGGCGACAAAATAATATTGATATAGCTGGTGCAAACGGTAGTTCTTATACGGCAACTGAAAGTGCTGATTATACGGTAACGGTTACCGATAATAATTTTAGGACAAATTGTTCAAAAACATCACCATCTCCGGTTAAGGTTGTTAAAAAGTTATTACCCGTTACCGGTACTATTTCTCACGATTAGCTATTATTTAAAAAAGCTGCAAAAAAATATAAATGATGCGAAGAGTATTCAAATCGAGACCAAACGATTCCTTTTGTCCTAAGATCGTATTTGTCTTGTTCCTGGTTTTTGTTTCTTTTTCTTCTTGGGGGCAACAGATAATTTGTTTTGGCAGTGTTAACCATTATGGAGTCGACAGATCTGAGAATTTAGGTTTAGGAACGGTAGGTTCTGTGTATAATTGGATCGTTAAGGATTCACGTTTTGTTGGAAAAATACTAAAGCCTTATAAGGACAGAACGAATGAGATTACGATAGAATGGGGAGATACCCCACCCGGAGATTACCTTTTAGAGGTAAGTGAGGAGAATAATTATTGTACGAGTTTGAGCCAGATACTTTTAATCAAAGTTCTTCCTTTGCCATTTACCAATTTGGGAGATCAATATCTTTGCGTTGATCCTATTACAAATCAGGTACTGAAGCCGACTTTGATTGATACAAAATTATCAAAGGCATTGTATCAATTTAAATGGAAATGTGATGGAGTAACATTACCGGATATTGGTTCCAGAATTATGGCTGGTAAAACCGGAACGTATACGGTTGAAGTAACAGATCAGTTAACCGGTTGTGTGGCCAATGATAAGTCAGTTGTTGGTAAATCTTCCTCAGCTATTGCATCGGTAAAAGTGAAGAATATTTTTTTTGACATTCAGGAGATTATTATTTCAGTTACAAATGGTATCGGAAATTATGAATTTTCTATAGATGGAACTACTTTTCAGGATAACCCTTCTTTTTCGGTGTCTAAATCCGGGGTTTATCAGGTTACTATTCGCGATAAAAATGGTTGCAATCAGGTCTATTTAACGGCGCATGTCATTAAATATCCTAAATTTTTTACGCCTAACAATGATGGTTTTAATGATGTATGGATGATAGAAGATCTATTACCTTCAATGAAACCTAAAATTAGTATTTTCGATCGATATGGAAAATTATTAAGAAGTATAGATACCATTGGAGAAGGTTGGGATGGAGAATATAATGGCATTGCAGTACCAGCTGATGATTACTGGTTTTTGATAGAGTATACCAATAGCGATGGAAATTCAGATTTATTTCGAGCACATTTTGCTTTAAAAAGATAATCGTTTTAGAAGTATTTGTACGGAACATCGGCCTTAGTGCGGGTGTTTTTTTTGAGGGAAATAAGAGTCATTTTCGGGTAGATAGTGAGCGTTTTTGCCGCTGTATTTTTTTGTTTCCTTCAGTAGAAAATTGAATGTTGTTTCTGGCCGATATTACGAAATAAGATTGCGTTTTGATATAAAATAAGGGGAGTTGCTCTGTTTTTTTTGATGTGATAAGTTTGTGGTTTATAGTTGTTTAATGTTTTTGAGTAAACATTTAACATTTTAATAAAGCAACCAAAGCAAGTCTTCGACATCTTCATAGTAATTAACAATTAATTATTATTTTATATGAAAAGTTTTAAATTTAAATCAGTTTTTGTAGTATTATTTTTAGCAATAGCATTAATCTCTTGCAGCAATGATGATGATGCACCAAGTATACCAGAATCAATTACGAAGGTTGCTTTGGTAACAGAAGTAAAAGGTCCTGCGACGGGAAAGGTGAACGAAGAATTAAGTTATGATGTAACTTTTGTTGTAGATAACGCTTGTGGGGAATTTAGTAAAATTAGCGACGTAACGATTGGCGGAGTAAAAGGATTACAAGTCGAAGCCAAATATCCAACAGGACCATGCACGACACAGGTTCCGGATCCTAAAAAGACGGTTTTCAAGTATAAAGCGACAACCAAAGGAACTTTCGAAATCAAATTCAAAAAATCGGAAACGGAATTCATAACGACAAAAGTGGTTATTGAGTAAATGGACTTTTGATAAACAAGAGTTAGCTTATTAAACCATTTTGCAGATATGTTAAACCATTTGCAAAATGGTTTTTTACGAAAGTTGAAAATAAGTAACTAATTAAAAAACGGCTCAAAATAACTATCTTTAGGTCAGTAAAAGATTGTAAGTATGGAAGCTTTAGAGTTAAGAAATAGTGTTTTAGAATATATAAATGTTGCAGATGAACGTCTTCTAAAAGTTATTAAAGCAGTTATTGAAAGTTATCAGGAGGAAGAAATAGTTGCTTTCTCAATTGAAGGAAAACCAATTACAAGAAGTACTTATAAGGCTGAATTAGCTAATGCAAAATTAGAAATTCAAAAAGGAGAATTTATTTCTCAGGATGATTTAGAAAGAGAATCTGAGAATTGGTAGATAAAGAAGTTGTTTACATTGCCGACTATTTTCAACAAAACGGAATGCTGTAAAACAGATATAAAAGAGCGGAATAGGCTCTTTTTTTTATAGTATTAAGTAAACAACACACACTTTGCCATTCCTCTAAAAATTACTATTTTTGCACTCTAAATTTTATGTCATGCCGAAAAGAAAGTATAAAATCGCCGTAATTCAGTTAAATCTGAATGATGTTGCCGAGAATAATCTTAAAAAATGTATCAGCTGGGTAAAAGATGCTGCCAATAAGGGAGCTGAAGTAATCCTGCTGCCTGAATTGTATAGCAGTCATTATTTTTGCCAAAGCGAAGATGTAGATAATTTTGCTTTAGCCGAACCACTTTACAGTACTTCGTTTATTGCTTTTAGTGCTCTGGCAAAAGAATTAGGAGTGGTAATTATTGTTCCTTTCTTCGAAAAAAGAATGGCAGGAATTTACCATAACAGTGCTTATATCATTGATACTGATGGAACAGAAGCTGGTTTATACCGTAAAATGCACATTCCGGACGATCCGCATTTCTATGAAAAATTCTATTTCACTCCGGGTGATTTAGGTTTTCAGGCGATCGAAACTAAAAAAGGAAAAGTTGGTACTTTAATCTGCTGGGATCAATGGTATCCGGAAGCAGCACGTATTACTGCCTTAAAAGGAGCTGAGGTTTTATTTTACCCAACAGCAATTGGATGGCATCCAAAAGAAAAAGAAGAATACGGAGACAATCAATATGGAGCATGGATGAACGTAATGAAAGGTCATGCCGTTGCTAACGGAGTTTTTGTTGCCGCTGCCAACCGTATCGGATTAGAAAAATATATTGAAGGAACTGAAGGAATTCAGTTTTGGGGAGCCTCGTTTATTGCAGGACCTCAGGGTGAGATTTTAGCTCAGGCTTCTCACGATCAGGAAGAAATTTTAATTGCAGAAGTTGATTTGGATCTACAGGAAAATGTACGTCAGAACTGGCCATTTTTCAGAGACAGAAGAATTGATGCTTTTGGAGATATTAACAAAAGAGCGATTGATTAATAAGTAAAAAATACCTTTATATAAAGGCAAAGAAGTAGAGGCTGTTTAATTTTAAACAGCCTCTTTTGTTTTTTTAGCAGAGACAAGATTGGTTTAAATTTTAGCTTCAATTCGACGCAGATAAAACGGATTTACTTCGTAAAAACACGGATAGACACAGATTTTTTTCTCTTTTAATGAGTTTACAATTTTTAAGATCTGTTTTTATCCGCGTTTTCGTGATAGCGAATCCGTTTTATCTGCGTTGAAGTAAGATGTAGAATGTTAAAACCGCTTTCTGGACTTTAATTCAAATCTTAGGTATTTATATGCAAAAGAGACTGTTTAAATTTTTAAACAGTCTCTTTTTATACTAGCTTAGAATTGTTTATTTCACCTGGAAAGTAACTCTTCTTACGATTTGACGTGCTTCTTTAGATTTTTTGTTCACAGAAGTATCTTCACCGTTAGCAACTACATTTAATCTTGAAGCATCAATTCCTGCATTAGTTGCGATTTTTTTCACAGCTTCAGCTCTTTTTCTTGATAATTCAGTATTGTAACTAGAGTTTCCAATTTCATCTGCATATCCAATAATATCTGCTGATTTACCAGGATTGTTTTTCAGGTATTTCACTAAGAAATCAACACCAGATAGAGAAGTATTGGTTGGTTTTGAAGAGTTGAAATCAAAGTATACGTTTACATATCCTCCGTTAATTAATTCTTCAACCGTTTTGTTTGTTGGAGCTGCTGCCTCGCTACCTTTTTTAGCATACGTTTTGTCTAAATAGCTTTCTAATTCATCCGGAACACCATTTTGATTGGTATCTATAGATTGACCTTTTGTATTTACGGCAACTCCAGAGATTGTATTAGGTTCTAAATCATACAAATCGGCAACACCATCTTTATCAGTATCAATAAGATTAGTCTCAATAGTAGTAACTCGGTCTTCTAACTTGTTTAATCTTTCATTGTCTTCAGAATACCAGTCAGCATGTTTTTGGTTTTTACCTAAGTAAAAAGTCAAACCAACAGAAGCGTTTAACATTACACCATCTAATGAACCGGTAGCTGGGACTCCTTTTCCATCAAAATTGTGATTTTGTCTTCCGTTAACAATACCTGTAAGGTCTCCCGTTAAAGCAATTCTGTTGCTTAATTTAACTTGACCTGTTAAACCCATAATTCCATGAGCCATGTAATCTTTACCGTCAAAACCTTTATCGCTGCTTAATTGCGAAACACCAAAACCTCCATGTGCCAATAAGCCGAAAGTGTTAGTCCAGGTTTCAAAGTTTAAAGCTCTTCCAAGGTTAATAACCCCTTGTAAACTTGCTCTGTAATATTTGCTGTCAAATTCTGGGGTGTCTTTGCGTTCCTTAAATTGATCGTATCCAACATCCAGTTTCAAACCAAACTTAGGATTAAACATGTATCTTACCCCTAAATCTGCGTGAAACGGACTAACTGATTCTGTTGAATAACCCGGTGTCATTGCTCTCATAGGCTTATTTAAACCACCATTCAATTCTATAGACCATTTATTGTAAGCAGGTTTGTCAATTGAAGACTGTGTCGATGTCGTTGCTGCGTTTTGTGCGCTGGCAGCGATTGATAGTAGTAAAAGTGATACTGAAGCTAATTTCTTTTTCATGATATCCAAATTTTAATTTAATATAATTAGTGAGTCTTAATCTTTAAACTCATGACAAAATTATACTACCAGATTTAGATAGTGTTCTATTTGCTCTTACATAATTCCCATCTTTTGGGTTTTAATTATGTAAATACGTTAACAGAATCAAAATATTTGGGCAAAAAAGAGGGCAAAATTTAAATTTTGCCCTCTTTTGAATTTGTATATGTGAAAGTTATTTTAAATCTGGCTGGTATATTTTTACCGTTCCATCTCCCTCACTACTAACGACTAACAAACTTCTTTTTGTCGGACTTTTAGAAGCCGGAATAAAAAGTACCCCCTCAGGAGCATCGCCCGTTTTTACGGTTTGCAAATATTGCGGAGAAGTTGGGTTTGTTACATCATAAGTCATAAAAGCATCTGATCTTTCTAAACCTACAAACAGAATATTTTGAGAACCCATTTTGGCAACCACCACAGCTTCTGGCTCAGAACCCTTGTCGTCACTGCGTTTGTCATCGTAAGTTCCAAGTTCGTTTGTTTTTTTATCTACATCATTTTTACTGTCATAAACAATTTTTCCTGTGTTTCCGTTCCAGATCGAGAAAGAACGGGCTCCAAATGCTACCATTTCGTCAAGGTCACCGTCACCATCTGCATCGCCCATATCTGCGATAAGGTTTAGTCTTCCTAAATTAGTTTCCAGTTTTAAGGCAGCAGCATCGGGAAAGGCAGTTGCGTCCAGCTTCATGTCTTTCATTCTTTTTATATCGGTGTAAGCAGTATATTCACGGGCATCACCTTCGTTGGCAGTCACAAAATAAGGGACATTATTGGCTGAAAAGTGACTAATCGCATCTGGCATAAACATTCCTTTTACCTTCCATGGATTAAAAGCAATTTTATCGTCTTTATCACTTACATCGATAGCATTCTCAGCGGTATTGAAGTTTTTAAAACCTAAAGGATAGATCGCTGTGATGGTTTTTGAAGTTATATCTACTTTGGCAACACCATTATTTTCCTGCAAAGTAACCCAGGCCGTTTTAGAATCATCGGATATCGTGATGTATTCAGGTTCAATATCTTGAGCAAAACTCTTCGCAAATTTTGAAATTCTAAAGCCATCCTTTTTTAAAGTTTCAGCCTGACCGCTAAAAGAACTGAAATCTAAAGTCGTAACAGCATAAGTAGCGGTTTCAATAATAGAAATTGTTCCGTTTGGATCCTGCGAATAATCGGTATTAGGTTCTCCTTCATTGGCTGTCATAATGTATTTTCCGTCTGGCGAGAAAGTAATCATATCCGGTAATGCACCAACAGTAACTTGTTTGATAAGGCTGTAATCGCTGGTATTAAAAACCACAACCTTTCCATTTCCTTGCTTGTTTACTGTCGATTCTAAAGCAACGGCCAGTTTACCATCATAAACCGCAACACTATTAGAAGCGCCTTCGTATGGTGTTAAATCAATTTTACCAATTTTGGTTGGTTTTGTAGGATCGGAAATATCAATTACGTCAATTTGATTGGTTCCACTATTGTTTACTGTAAAAAGTCTTTTTGTTTTTTCGTCGTAGGCCGAAATTTCTGCAGCAGCTTCCCCGCCAATGGTTATAGAACCAATTTCTTTGAATGATCCCGGATTTTCATTTACTACGACTTCAGGTTCCTGATTGTTTGAAGTTTCATCATTATTACAGCTCGCCATTATAAATAAAGCAGCTAATAATGAAAGGCTTAAATTTTTCATTGTTGTGTTTTTTAGTTTTGCCAAATGTAATTAGCAGATGCTGGTCGTATATTAAGGCTCTATTATTTTATCTTTAACTTAAGCTGTCAATTGGATAATTATCTAATTATCCAATTATCACATTGTATAATTTTCACATTATCTCATTATCTTTGTGCACTTTCAAATTAGAACCTTTTTATGTCAACAAATAATAGAAGATTTCCAGCGGAATGGGAGAAACAACAAGGAATTGTATTGTGTTTTCCGCATAACGGAAACGACTGGCCGGGAAAATACGAAGCTGTTCAATGGGCTTTTGTAGAATTTATTAAAAAAGTAGCCACTTTTGAAACCGTTTTTTTGGTGGTAGCCGATGAAAAACTAAAAGAAAAAGTAGGCGAAATGCTGGAAAGAGCGCGCGTAAACGTAGCGAATGTTTCTTTCATTATTCATAAAACCAATAGAAGTTGGATGCGCGATTCCGGACCAATCATCGTTCAAAATGGTTCGAAAAGAGAAGCGTTGAATTTTAATTTTAACGGTTGGGCTAAATATAAAAATTACCAACTGGACAAATTTGTTCCTTCTAAAATAGCTGATTTTATTGATGTTCCGCTTACACAGGTAATGTACAAAGGAAAACCTGTAATTGTAGAAGGTGGTGCAATTGATGTAAACGGAAAAGGAACCTTACTGACTTCTGAAGAATGTTTGATGCATCCTACGATTCAGGTTCGAAATGAAAACTTCACCAAAGAAGATTACGAAGCTGTATTTAAGGAGTACCTGGGAGTTACCAATGTAATATGGTTAGGGGATGGAATAGAAGGAGATGATACACACGGACATATTGATGATTTATGCCGATTTGTGAACGAAGATACTATTGTAACCATTGTAGAAACAGATAAAAACGATTCCAATTATAAACCTTTACAGGACAATTTGAAACGTTTGCAAAATGCGAAATTGGAGGATGGGAAATCACCAACGATTGTAGCTTTGCCAATGCCGAAGCGTGTAGACTTCGAAACCTTAAGATTGCCGGCCAGTTATGCTAATTTCTTAATTCTGAATAACTGTGTTTTAGTTCCTACTTTTAACGACAGCAATGACCGTGTGGCTTTAAATATACTTTCAGAATGTTTTCCTGACAGAGAAGTGATCGGAATAAGTTGTATTGATTTTATCTGGGGATTCGGAACATTACACTGTTTGAGCCAGCAGATCCCGGCTTAATAGGGAGCACAGATGGAATGGATTTTCACAGAGTGTAAAAAATCATTTTTAATACTTTTCATCTGTGGCGGAAATAAACATAAAAAAACCTTGTTAGTTTTCTAACAAGGTTTTTTATTTATATATCTTTCGATATGACAGTATCTCTTCATTGTCTCACAAAAGGAGGTAACAATTGGCTTGAAACTTCTCCAAAACCAATACGTACTTCGTTGCTTTCGCAGAAACCTTTGATGATTACCGTATCTCCGTCTTCAATAAATTTACGTTCGCTTCCGTCCTTTAATGTTATTGGGTTTTTACCTCCCCAGGTTAGTTCTAACATCGAACCAAAACTGTCCGGAGTTGGACCAGAAATAGTTCCGGAACCCATCATGTCACCAGAATTTACACGACATCCGTTTGAAGTATGATGTGTTAGCTGCTGGGCCATAGACCAATACATATATTTGAAGTTAGATTTTGAAATTACAGTTTCTTCCTGGTTTTCAGGCTTTAAAGAAACTTCTAAGTGAATGTCAAAAGCTTTTTTTCCTTTAGTTTGTAAATAAGGAAGCGGGGTAGGATCTTGTTTAGGTCCTTTAGTTCTAAAAGGCTCTAAAGCATCCATAGTAATAATCCATGGAGAGATTGAAGAAGCAAAGTTTTTAGCTAAAAATGGCCCTAGTGGCACATACTCCCATTTTTGAATATCACGTGCACTCCAGTCGTTTAATAAAACCATTCCGAAAATATAGTCCTCGGCTTCAAAAGTAGAAATGTTTTCGCCCATTACATTTACATCTGTAGTGATGAAAGCGGTTTCTAATTCAAAGTCTACTAAACGCGAAGCACCAAATACCGGGGTATCATGTCCTGCAGGCAAAGTTTGTCCCATTGGACGGTGTACCGGAATTCCTGACGGAACAATGGTAGAACTTCTTCCGTGGTATCCTACCGGAATGTGTAACCAGTTTGGTAATAAAGCGTTTTCAGGATCACGGAACATTTTTCCAACGTTCGTGGCGTGCTCTTTACTCGAATAAAAGTCGGTATAATCACCAATTAGTACAGGCAATTGCATTTCGACATCATCGATTTTGAAAATAACGATATCGCGGTCTTTTGCTGAATCTCTAAGTTGTGGATTGGTTTCGTCGAAAATATCAGCGATACGATTTCGAACAAGTCGCCATGTTTTTTTTCCATCAGAAATAAAATCATTTAGCGTGTCCTGCATGAACATATCATCTGTAAGATCTATTCCTGCAAAATAATTTAATTGTTGTAAAGCCCCTAAGTCTATAGCGTAATCGCCAATTCTTGTTCCTACAGTAACGACATTTTCTTTGGTAAGAAATACACCGAAAGGGATGTTTTGAATGGGGAAGTCACTATTTTGTGGTACTTCTAACCATGATTTTCTTTTAGTATCGTTGGCGGTTATCGGCATGTGGATGTTAATTATTTGTTGAAAAATTCTATGTCAAATATATCATAATCTAACAGTTTGACAAACGTTTTTTTGTATTTTTGCAGGAAATTAACGAAAATCAAAAAAATGCAACGCGACGAACAAATTTTTGACCTTATACTAGAGGAACAAGACAGACAAATTCACGGATTAGAACTTATCGCTTCAGAGAATTTTGTAAGTGATGAGGTAATGGAAGCAGCTGGTTCTGTTTTAACTAACAAATATGCTGAGGGATATCCTGGCAAAAGATACTACGGAGGATGCGAAGTAGTAGACGTAATTGAGCAAATCGCAATTGACAGAGCCAAAGAATTATTTGGAGCTGAATATGCAAACGTTCAGCCACACTCAGGATCTCAGGCTAATACATCAGTTTACCATGCATGTTTAAATCCTGGAGATACTATTTTAGGTTTCGACTTATCACACGGAGGTCACTTAACTCACGGTTCGCCGGTAAACTTCTCAGGTCGTTTGTACCGTCCTGTTTTTTATGGTGTAGATGCTGAAACAGGTCGTTTAAACTATGACAAAATTCAGGAAATCGCAACTAAAGAACAACCAAAATTAATCATCGCTGGAGCTTCGGCTTATTCACGTGATATGGACTTTGCACGTTTCAGAGAAATCGCTGACAGCGTAGGAGCTATCTTGTTTGCTGATATTTCTCACCCTGCAGGTCTTATTGCTAAAGGATTAATGAATGACCCGATTCCACATTGTCATATTGTTTCGACAACTACTCATAAAACATTACGCGGACCACGTGGAGGTTTGATCTTAATGGGGAAAGATTTCGAAAACCCACAAGGATTAAAAACTCCAAAAGGAGAAATCAGAATGATGTCTTCTTTATTAGATCTTGCTGTTTTCCCTGGAAACCAAGGTGGACCTTTAATGCACATCATTGCAGCTAAAGCAGTAGCTTTTGGTGAAGCATTAAAAGATGAATTCTTTACTTACGCTATGCAATTGCAGAAAAATGCAAATGCTATGGCTGATGCTTTCGTAAAAAGAGGATACAACATTATTTCAGGAGGAACAGATAACCACATGATGCTTATTGACTTAAGAAATAAAGGAATCTCTGGTAAAGAAGCTGAAAACGCATTAGTAAAAGCTGAAATTACAGTAAATAAAAATATGGTTCCATTTGATGATAAATCACCATTTGTAACCTCAGGTATCCGTGTTGGAACAGCTGCAATCACTACTCGTGGTTTAGTTGAAGAAGATATGGAAACGATTGTTGCTTTAATCGACAGAGTACTTGCAGATCATACCAATGAAGCTGTTATTGAAGAAGTAGCAAACGAAGTAAACGAAATGATGAGCGAAAGACCGATTTTCTCATACTAATAAAGTTTCAAGCTTAAAAAATTCAAGTTTAAAGTTTTGTACTGTAAAAAGTATAGAACTTTAAACTTTTTTTAATTCTGGGGAGTAAGTTGAAATGGGAAAAAAAGTTTCAAGTTTCAAGTTTCAAGTTTCAGGTTTCAGGTTTCAGGTTTCAGGTTTCAGGTTTTGTACCGTAAAAGACATAGAACGTTAAACTTTTCGGTTCTGAAAAGCAACCTGAAACCTGAAACAAAAAAAAACTTGAAACAAAGAAAACTTGAAACAAAGAAAACTTGAAACAAAGAAAACCTGAAAAAAAAGCAACCTGAAACAAATAAAACAAAAAAAATGGGCGTACTAAGATTACAACTGCCAACCGACCCGCGATGGGTAAATATCGTAGAGAAAAATATTGAAGAAATCCTGACGGATCATGCCTGGTGCGAGCAAAAAGCAGCAACAAATGCCATTACGATTATCACGAATAATTCTGAACACCAGGATTTGGTGCAGGACTTATTGGCTTTAGCCAAAGAAGAAATCGATCATTTTGAGCAGGTGCACAACATTATCATTAAAAGAGGATTGAAGTTAGGGCGTGAGCGTAAAGACGACTATGTAAACGAACTGTACCAGTACATGAAGAAAAGCGGAGACGGAAGTCGTGTGTCAGGACTGGTGGAAAGACTATTGTTTTCGGCGATGATTGAGGCCAGAAGCTGTGAGCGTTTTAAAGTTCTGTCTGAAAACATTCAGGACGAAGAGTTGGCTGTTTTTTACAGAGAGTTAATGGAAAGCGAAGCGGGGCACTACACCACTTTTATTACCTATGCCCGAAAGTACGGCGTTGGAATTGACGTTGAAAAGCGTTGGAGAGAATGGCTTGCCTTCGAAGAATCTATTATTACCAACTACGGAAAAGGGGAGACTATTCACGGGTAAAGTTTGTAGTTTATAGTCGCAGTCTCAGTTACAGTTTTCAGTCACGGTTTGCAGTTTACAGTTTACATTTCACATTTTACAGCTTTAGTATTTCAGTTTGACTTTTAGACGATTGTCACGTTGAGCGAAGTCGAAACGTGCTCTAAGTTCACGTAACCCGTGTTCAAATATTAGCAAAGTTTTATGAACTATAACTTAAAATCAGCAATCTAAAATTCCTTACATTTGAGAGTAACGAAAATTGAAAGCTATGAGAATAGAAAGTGATTTGAAATTAGGATTTAAAGATGTAATGATTCGTCCAAAAAGATCGACGCTAAAAAGCAGATCTGAAGTCTCTTTAGAGCAGAATTTTAAGTTTTTGCACAGTTCCGCATCCTGGTTTGGGATTCCGATTATGGCGGCCAATATGGATACTGTCGGAACTTTTGAAATGGCTAAAGTTTTAGCAAAAGAAAAACTCTTTACCGCAATTCACAAACACTATTCTCCGCAGGAATGGAAAGAATTTTTAAAAGACACCACTCAGGATTTCTACGATTATATCGCCATTAGTACCGGAACAGGAAAGGAAGATTTTGAAAAAATACGCCAAATTATTACCGAAAACCCTTTACTGAAATTCATTTGTATTGATGTTGCTAATGGCTATTCAGAACATTTTGTGCAGTTTTTAAAACAAACCCGCAAACAATATCCCGACAAAGTGATTATTGCCGGAAATGTAGTCACCGGAGAAATGGTTGAAGAACTATTGTTAGCCGGGGCCGACATTGTAAAGGTTGGTATTGGACCGGGTTCTGTTTGTACTACTCGTGTGAAAACGGGAGTAGGTTATCCGCAGCTTTCTGCCATTATTGAATGTGCCGATGCTGCTCACGGTTTAGGTGGACACATCATTAGTGATGGCGGTTGCAGTACACCGGGAGATGTGGCAAAAGCGTTTGGTGCCGGATCTGATTTTGTAATGTTGGGCGGAATGCTCGCCGGACACACAGAAAGCGGAGGAGAGATGATTGAAATAAACGGGAATAAATTCAAACAATTTTACGGAATGAGCTCTACAACCGCCATGGACAAGCATGTTGGAGGTGTGGCAGAATATAGAGCAAGCGAAGGTAAAACCGTGCAGGTACCTTTCAAAGGGCAGGTTATAAATACCATATTGGATATTTTGGGTGGTTTGCGAAGTACATGTACCTATGTAGGCGCTTCACGTCTAAAGGAACTTACCAAACGAACGACCTTTATAAGAGTAAGTGAACAGGAAAATCAGGTTTTTACAAATTAATAAAAGCATTTTAAAATAGAATATGATTACAATTTCAGAAGCTACAGTAAGCGATATTAAACTAATTCAGAAAATAGTACATATAACATGGCCGATTACATACGGTGAAATCTTAACAAAAGAACAATTGGTTTATATGTTAGATCTTTTTTACTCTGACGAAGCCTTAACCGATCAGTTAATTAAAAAAGAGCAATTGTTTTATAGAATTGATGAGAATCAAACCAATATCGGATTTATCGGAATCGAACACAATTATAAAGGAAAAGCAGTAACTAAAATTCATAAAATCTACCTTTTGCCGGAAACTCAGGGGAAAGGGATAGGTAAAAAAGTTATTGAAGAAATTGAAAAACTAGGGGCAGAGAACAATTCGCAGGCATTATCCCTAAATGTTAACCGATTTAATACCGCTCTGGGTTTTTATAAAAAGATAGGTTTTGAGATCATCGGAGAGTCAGATCTTGATATTGGAAATGGCTATTTGATGGAAGATTATGTAATGGAGAAAAAATTCTAAAACAAAACCAGACATGCATTTTAGAAGGTGAACTGCGACTGTAAACTGCGACTGCAAACTACAACATCAACTCACAATCACATCATGTTTAAACAACAAGCCTTTCACTTCTTTCAAAGCAAAAACAGCTTTTTTCAGTTTGGTTTTTGAGGGATCGATGGTATAATTGTAGCTGGTTTTAAAGTCGGCCTTATTGGCAATGGCTTTGTCGAATTCAGAGCGATACAGGTCGCAATTGTCAAACAGCACGCTTGTGAGGTCGGTAGCCATAAAATCGACGGCAATTAAACTGCAATTGGTAAAGGTTGTTCCTTTAATCTTTAAGGTGTAAAATTTTGAAAAATCTAAAACGCAATCGTAAAAATGAATTTCAAAGATCAGTTTGTCGCACATGGCAAAATTAACTTCTTTGATTTCACAACGGTTAAAAGTAGCGGTACGAAAGGCTACATAATTGATTTTTGCTTCGCTAAAAGTACAGTCGTTAAAAATACAATCAATAAAAGTAACGGCTAAAAAAGTACAGGCTGAAAAATTACAATTATTGAAAACACAACATTCGAAATCCTTAAAATTGACATCATCTCTACCGTAAATGATGGTATTGTATTCTTTATCAAGGAAATATTGAGATTCTTTTTTCAAGGTAATTTTCTGGGATAGTTTTCAGGGTGAAAAGATACTAATTATACAAGTATTAGCAGACGATAAATAAAGATAATTTTTGATCCCGAAGGGGACTTTCGGATTGAATAGAAAAGAAGGTTAAGACCTTTTGCCTGATGCAGTTAAGGAGCTCTATTTAGAGGTGTTTTTTGTGAATTTGATATTTTTTGATTCTTAAAATGATAAGTGTTTAATTTTAGGGTTAAATTTTAAGAAAATCTTAGCAGTATTTGATTTGAAATATTTTCTTATGAGGGTAATTTGATGTAGTTTTACACTGTTTTTTAAAGTTAAACGTAACAATTAATATTATATGGGATCAACGAGAAAAGAGCATGATTTTTTAGGGGAATTAGACATTCCAAATCATCTATATTATGGTATCCAGACCTTCAGAGCAGTAGAGAATTTTAATATCACAGGAATTCCTATTTCAAAAGAACCTTTATTCATTAAAGCATTAGGTTATGTAAAAAAAGCAGCAGCTTTGGCAAACAAAGACTGTGGCGCATTAGACGCAAAGATTGCAGAAGCTATTTGTTATGGAAGTGACCAGGTAATTGCAGGTAAATTTGATCAGGAATTTGTGAGCGATTTAATTCAGGGTGGAGCCGGTACTTCGGTAAACATGAATGCTAACGAAGTAATTGCTAATATTGGTTTAGAATATTTAGGACATAAAAAAGGAGATTATAACTTTTTACACCCAAACAATCACGTAAACTGTTCTCAATCTACAAATGATGCATATCCGTCAGCTTTTAGAATTGCACTTTACCTTAAAATAGAGAGTTTTATTAAAACTTTAGAAGGCCTTGAAGTAGCTTTTGCTACAAAAGGAGAAGAATTTAAAAGTGTTCTGAAAATGGGAAGAACACAATTGCAGGATGCTGTTCCAATGACTTTAGGACAGGAGTTTAACTCTTATGCTACTACTATTGGAGAAGATGTTAGAAGATTAAGAGATGCTCAGAGTTTGGTTTTAGAAATCAATATGGGAGCGACTGCTATTGGAACAAGAGTAAACGCACCGGAAGGATACCCTGAAATTTGCGTGAATTACTTAGCGAAAGAAGTAGGTATTCCATTAACACTTTCTCCGGATTTAATTGAAGCTACAGTAGATACAGGTGCTTATGTTCAGATTATGGGAACATTGAAAAGAACCGCAGTTAAAATTTCAAAAATTTGTAACGATTTACGTTTGTTGAGCTCGGGACCAAGAACAGGTTTCAACGAAATCAACTTACCGGCACGTCAGCCAGGATCGTCTATCATGCCTGGAAAAGTAAATCCGGTAATCCCGGAAGTAGTAAACCAGACTTGTTTTTATGTAATCGGGCAGGATTTAACCGTAACTATGGCTGCTGAGGCTGGACAATTACAGTTAAATGTGATGGAGCCGGTAATTGCGTTTGCTATGTTTACTTCACTGGATTATCTTTCAAATGCAATTCAGACTTTAATCGATAAATGTATTACTGGAATTACTGCAAATGAGGCCCACTGCTACAATATGGTAATGAATAGTATTGGTATTGTAACACAGCTGAACCCAATTTTAGGGTATGAAGAAAGTGCAAGTATCGCAGGTGAAGCTTTGAAACTGAATAAAAGTGTACATCAGATCGCGGTGATTGAAAGAAAATTAATCACACAGGAAAAATGGGACGAAATTTATTCATTGGATAATTTAATCAACCCAAAATTCATTACGAAATAAGAGATTCTCTATATTGATACAAGGCCGGCATTGTTTTAATGCCGGCTTTTTTTATGAAGTAAAAATGGATTTTCTTTTGCTCTGTAAAGGAGACTGGCAGCAACATTACACTTTAATTTTAAGAAGCAACACCGCAACGCTCAGGAAACATTTAGATCGAAAAGCAATTCTTTGGAGTTGTTTTTTTGTGGAAAATATAACCTATTGTTCATAATTAAATCATAATTTATAACTATTGTGATTTATATTTTTAAAGTCAATCCTTATTTTTGCTGTTCATACCTGAACTAAGATGAAATTACTGATAGTAGAAGACGAACCAAATCTTTTGTCCATTTTAAGGAAAGGATTTGCCGAAAACAATAATGAAGTAAGTGTGGCTCTGGATGGCAGAACTGCTCTGGAAATGATTCACAATTATAATTTTGATGTTGTTGTTTTAGATGTAATGCTTCCCGATATTAACGGAATAGAGATTTGCAGAAGACTTCGCGCCAGTAAGAATTTTGTTCCGGTATTGCTATTAACCGCTCTTGGAACTTCAGAAAATATTGTGACCGGACTTAATGCAGGTGCCGACGATTATTTGGTAAAACCCTTTAAATTTGGAGAACTTGATGCCAGAGTAAACGCACTACACCGCAGAGCTCATCAGGACACCGAAAAGGTAGATACCATAACCATTGGCGATTTAGAAATAAACGGTCGTGCAAAAACGGTCAAAAGGGAAGGAGAATCAATCATTCTGACAGCCAAAGAGTTTAAATTGTTATACTACCTGGCTAAAAATAGCGGACGTATCGTTTCCCGGGACCAAATCTTAGACAATGTCTGGGATATTAATTTTGATATGAACACCAATGTTGTTGATGTTTACATCACCTATTTAAGAAAAAAAATCGATAAACCTTTTGAAACCAAACTCATCCACACCATGAAAGGTCTGGGCTACGTGATACAACCATAATATGGATATAAGAAAAAAAATAACATACACTTATGTAGCCTTGTCGAGCTTTAGTACATTACTTCTATGTATTGTTGTTTTTGTTCTGTTCAGAGAAAATAATCGCTACCATTTCTTAAAAAGACTGGAAGACAGAGCTAAAATTGTAGCCTCTATTCATTTTCAGAACGATCCCGAAAAAATAAAATACTACAGTAATCTTAAAAAAAATGGACTGGAGGAGTTGATTGAAGAAGAAGAATTTGTTCTAAAAATAAACAGTGCCAATAGTTTTGATTACAACACCAAGCTGAATTTACCAAACGAGTTTTACACCAATATTTTAAATACCGGGAGAGACTATTTTGAGAAAGAGAACAAGTATTATTTGGGACAGGTTTTTACAGAGAACAACCAAAAATACATCGTAATTGTAGGTGCTCGTGACCGAAAAGGTCCGACAACGACAATTTATATCGTAAAAATCATGTTGTTCGGAGGGATTGGATTCATATTTCTTGCCTTCTTTTTGGGACGTTTTTTAGCCAAAAGAGTGATCAATCCGGTGGCGCGAATTACCAAAGAAGTAAATAGAATCAGTGCGTCTAATCTTCACAACCGCTTGCCGGAAGTCAAAAACTCCGATGAGATCTCAGACCTTACGGAAACCTTCAACGACATGCTGGACCGTTTGGAAACGTCATTTGAGATACAGGCCAATTTTATCAACAATGCGTCACACGAATTAAAAACGCCAATTACAACAATTATAGCGGAGTCGGAAATTATGCTTTTTAAAGAAAGAGAAATTCCGGAATACATTCAGTCTTTAGAAAACATTTACAGTCAGGCCTCGCGATTAGGAAATCTGACCGAAAGTTTGTTAAAGCTTACTCAGACAGGCTACGACGGTAAAAAGCAGGTTTTGGATATTGCCAGAATCGACGAAGTTCTGATGGATGTAAAATCTGATCTGGATAAAATTTATCCGGACAACCGCGTCAGCATCAAGTTGAACTTTGCTCCTAAAGACTCTAATTTGCTTTTAATTCCGTGCAACAAACCGCTTTTAGAACTTGCCATTAACAACATTATTACCAATGGTGTAAAGTATTCGGATAACAATGAGGTTTTTGTAACGCTTTCTGCCAATCAGGACTGGATTAAAGTAGCTATCAATGATATAGGGATTGGTATCCCGCCGGAAGACATTCCGCATTTGTACGAGCCTTTCTTTAGAGGTAAAATTGCAACCAAATATATCGGTTATGGTTTGGGGCTTCCATTGGCTTCAAAAATCATTCGCATGCACGATGGTGAGATTCAGGTACAGTCTGAACAAAACAAGGGGACTATTGTAACCATCGTCTTCAATAAAACAAACACGAAGAAAACCAACATTAAAAATTCTAATCTTTAATCTTAGAAAATTCTAATTAAGGGTTAAGACCCTTCTAATTTGCCGGGAGTTATTTTGTATGTATAAACTAAACGATTATACTTATGAAAAATTTCCTTATACCTACGACTTTAAAAGACGATACAATTTGTGCTGTAAAATCAGCCATTGGTCAGGCAAAAGATTCAGATTGTGAAATTATTCTGATGTTGGTTTCAGACACTCCTGATGCCTTTTCGTCCTCTAACTTTTTACGTGAAATGCGTACCGGACTTACAGTAAGTCAGGAAGAAGTATTAGAAACGTGCCGATACATTATTGAGCACACACCCAATTGTAAAATAAAAGTACACAATCAATACGGACTTTCTTCTCCAATTTTTAAACGCATTATCGATGTTTTTGCGATAAAGCTGGTCGTGCTTACCAATTCTTACAAGCAAGAAACAAAACGTATCCATCAATACCTTGTACAGTTAGCCGGAAACCAAAAATGTCCTATTTTACATTTAGGTTCAGAGCAATACAAAGAGGACTTCAATAAAGCACTTTATATTGAAAACGGCCGTGCCAATATGCATGTTAAAGATGTTCAGCAATTTTTGAACAACAATTTTTCGTTCGAGATTGTAAGCCAGACCTCCAAATTTGAGGACGACTACGAAAATTTTGCTCCTTATTTATCAGAAGCGATTTCCAAATACGATATCGATTTGCTGGTAGAAACCCGCAAAGGAGAGAAAATTCAATTCAAAAAAAATAAAAAAGAAACTATAAACGATAAACTGGGACTTCCGGTACTGTCGCTCTATGAAGAACTGGTATAAAACCAGGTTTCTTCCCATAAAAATAGAAGTTTAATTTAAACTGAAAAATATGTTATTAAAGAAAAGAATTCCAATGAGGTACGTTCTCGGGAAAATTAAAGTGGAATTGTGCCTTGTAATGACTTACACCATTTTATTCGAGATATTTCACCATTATTTCATCAATGTTGCGATCGAAATACCTATCGCGATTCCAACAATGGTAGGTACCATTATATCCTTATTATTAGCTTTTAAATCTAATCAGGCCTACGACAGATGGTGGGAAGCACGTATCATCTGGGGGTCGATTGTAAACGAGTCCAGAACGCTGGTACGACAGATGCTGACTTTTTATAAAGATCCGGGTTTTTCGGTAGAGGCAAACGAGTTCAAAGAAAACTTTACCAAAAGACAAATAGCGTGGTGTTACAGCTTAGGACAGGCCTTGCGTAACAAAGATGCCATAAAGCCTATTAAAGATTTAATTAGTGAAGAAGAACTGAATTTTGTCAAAAATCATCAGAACATTCCAAATGCGATCTTGTTACTTCATGGTAGAGATCTTAGAATTGCGAAGAAAGAAAAACGTCTAAACGCTTACCAGCAGGTAGAAATTGACAATACCTTATCAAGGTTATGTGATGCGATGGGGAAATGTGAGCGTATCAAGAATACGATTTTTCCAACCACTTACAGCATGTACATCAGAATGACTTTGTGTTTGTTCATACTGTTATTACCATTTGGATTAATCAGTTTGTTGAGCTGGTTTGCTGTTCCGTTAATTACCATTATTGGAGGAACGTTCTTTTTGATTGAAAAAATGGCGATCCATTTACAGGATCCGTTCGAAAACAGACCAACAGATACACCTGTTACAGCGATTTCGAATACAATTGAAAAGAATCTGATGCAAATGTTAAACGAGTATCAAAGTGAATTTGATATTATCAAAGAGTTTGATCTTAAACCCGATTTAAAGAAAGCGGAAAACAACGCTTATTTTGTTTTATAATTATGTGAATTGATTTTGGTTTCTCAATTTGTGAACTGGACAACGCTTTGTTAATGCGGCTGTCCAGTTTTTTTATGTATTTAACCCGTTGGGTGTGAGATGTGAATTGTGAAATGTGAGTTGTGAAATGTGAGTTGTGAAATGCGACTGCACCCTGCGACAGCAAACCGCGACTGCAAACTGTGACTATAAACTACTGATCAATCAACTTGCCTAAGGTTTGTATAGAAGTTCTCAATTCATTACTCCACGGCAGACCAAAGCTCAATCGCATGCAATTTGAAAATTGATTCTGAAAAGTAAAAATCCGTCCGGGTGCAAAACTAATCTTGTGCTGCATGGCCAAATGATAAAATGCAGCCGTATCGACATTTTTATCGAGCTCAATCCAAAGAAAAAAACCTCCTTGTGGCTGACTTACCTTTGTTCCCTTAGGAAAGGACTCTAAAACCGTATTGATATAATTGTTGCAATTGTGATTCAGTATCTGGCGTATTTTTCGAAGATGATTCTCGTATCTGCCATTTTTTAAAAAGTCACCAACCACCTGATGTGTAATGGTAGGAGTGGAGAGCGTATGATAAATTTTATTGCGCAGAATTTCTTTTTTGAATTTACCGGTGAAACCCAGCCCACGCGATAGCCCGGTGCCAGTGTTTTTGAAACCGAACTGCAGCACAGTACAATTCCGCTCTCGTCATAGGTTTTACAGTTTGTTGGACGGCTCGAGCCAAAGTACAAATCGCCATGAATATCGTCCTCAATCAGCGGAATGTTGTAAAACTCCATTAATCGAACCACTTCCTTCTTATGTTCAGTGGGCATCATGCTTCCCGAAGGATTGCTGAAGTTACTCATCAGCAAACAGAGTTTTACCTTTTTAGAAGAAAGCGCTTTTTTTAAAGCTTCCAGTTCTATTCCCGTGGTCATATTAGTGGGTAGTTCCATAATGTACAATCCCAGAGATTTTGCGAGCTGCAGGATACCAAAATAAGCAGGACTCTCTGTAATAATGGTATCTCCCGGTTTGGTAAGTGTCATCAAACAATGCGAGATCGCACTCGTGCAGCCTGGCATCGTAATAATATCCCTTTCGGTCAAAGAACCGCCCCAGGTAAAAGACCAGCGTGCAATTTCTTTTCTCAAATTCAGATTGCCCTGTACCTGTTCGTAGCTGGTGCCACTATTGGGAAGCTGTCGCATAGCCTGCAGCATTCCTTTATTTAATTTAGCGATGGGAAGCAGTTCGTTTGAAGGAAACCCCAAAGAAAGCATCGTTATGTTGGGATCGGTCATGTTACCATACACCTGATCGATTAAATCTTCCCGGTCTATGTTGGCACATTTTAAAATAGGACTGCTCGGCGTGGGTTCAGGAATGGTTCGGGCCGAAATATTACTTACATAATAACCGGATTGAGGCCTCGATTCGATAAGAGACCGACTTTCAATTTCATAATAAGCTTTGCTTACCGTGCTCATGCTGTAGCCCGTTTCGGCACAGACTTCGCGTATAGAAGGCAGTTTATCACCAACGCTTAAAACGCCCGATTTTATTTGCTTTTCAATTCGGTCTGCAAACTGCAGATACAAGTAATTTGAATTTTTCATAAAAATAACTGTTATGGTGCAATTTACAAAAACTGTATCTGTATTGCTGTTTTATTTTTTAGAAATTTGCTTTAATAGAAAACTAATCCAAAAATAATTCGTGAAAACAACAAAATATTATATAGCGGCCATTACCTGTTTTGTAATCTGGGGATTTTTTAGTTTGGCATTAAAGCCAATTCACGACTATGCTTCTTTGGATATTTTATTCTACCGCGTTTTTAGCTGTAGCATTCTGATGTTGCTGATTGCCTTTACTTTTAAAAGAAAAAGAATCAAAGAAACAATCAGTACTTTCAAATCATTACCGGCTTTGGAGAGACGCAGATCACTTTTGCTGAATATTGGAGGAAGTGTTTTTTTAATGGCAAATTGGTTTACATTCATTTATGTAATGAACCATGTTAGCGTAAAAGCGACCTCGTTAGCCTATTTGGTTTGCCCGATTTTAACCACCTTACTGGCGTACTTTATTTTGAATGAAAAATTGAGTAAAACACAATGGATGGCTGTAGGTTTAAGTGTTTCCGGCTGTTTGCTTTTATCTTATGCCAATATTATGGACATGGTTTTTAGTATCATCATTGGTTCTACTTATGCTTCTTATTTAGTAAGTCAGCGTATCAACAAAGGATTTGATAAATTCATTGTTCTTACCTTTCATATTACGTTGGCAGCCTTGTTTTTATTGCCATTTTACCCTGTTTACAGCGGGCGGTTCCAACAGAATTTAAGTTTTATTTCTGTATCGAAACCATTGCCATTTTGTTTACCATATTTCCGTTGTTCTTAAATTTATATGCACTTTCGGGAATCAATTCATCAACCGTGGGAATGCTTTTAAACATCAACCCTATGATTGCATTTTTGTTGGCTATTTTCGTGTATCACGAGCCAATCGGATCCGTGCAAATTGTAGCGTATAGTATTGTTTTTCTTGCTGTATTGGTTTTTAATTCACATCATCTTTTTGCGATCAGGCAAAAAATACTGCAATATCCAAAGGTTCTGAAATAACAACAGCTACTTTATGTTTTTTATTGGTTTAAAATCTGAAGTATGCGAATCTTTATAGGATGTGTAAACAGGAATGAATATTTTTCATTCCTGTTTTTTTTATATAATACTTCGGTTGATTCCTGACAGGCAATTTTTCATTTTTTGGGAGCTAAGTTAAAATTACCACAATCTTAACAACATATGTAAACAGGAATGAGTATTTTCATTTCTGCTTTTTTATACAAAATACGGTATGAAAAAGAGAGGACACATTTTGCACCGATTGTTGAAGTCGAAATCGCTAAAAAGAGATTTGAAGCGACGCAATTTGTGCTGAAAAAATCTGCTTAACAGCACCTAAATCCCATATTCTTATGAAAAATACCAAACTGCAAGCCTTTATCCCGTTGTTTTATTTAGTATGGTCTGATGATTTACTGACTCAAAATGAGTTTGTTACCATTCAGAAATTTATCAATAACCTCATATGGCTTTCGCCGGAAGAGAAACAGCAATTACTTTCAAGAGTTGACATTTCAAATCCACCCGGACGGAACGAACTCGCACAATGGAAATTGGATATCGAGAAAGGTATTCAGAACAAAGAAGATATCAGATCTATTTTTGATATTGCCGTAGCCCTTTCCGAAAAGGATTTAGACATTTCCAGCTTAAAAACAAGTTTTGTTCAGTTAGAAAATGACCTCGGAATTTTAGGCGAAGAAGCGCTGCAGAACTTTAAAATAAAAGCAAATTCCTTTACCGCAAACTCGCAGACCAACAGTGATTTTGATATTCAGAAGATCACAACGCTTTTAAATGGTAAAGAAGCGGCTATCATCAATCGGGTAAAATTGGTCATTTCAAGACCTGAATTTGCTTACGAAACTTCGACCGATATTCAGGTGTACCGCCAGACGGTGTACAACTGGTGCAAGATACTGGCAGGAGAGAACCTGGGCAATATGGCCTACCCAAAGCAATATGGCGGCGGAGAAAACATAGCCGATTATTTTGCGATTATGGAAACCTTAAGTTACCATGATTTGAGTTTAGTCATCAAATTTGGGGTTCAGTTTGGACTTTGGGGCATGAGTGTTCAGTCATTAGGTACCGAAAAACATTATGCCAAATATTTAAAAGACATTGGAACCTTAAAAATTCCGGGTTGTTTTGCCATGACCGAAACACATCACGGTTCTAACGTAAAAGGATTAGAAACAACTGCAACTTATACCCACAGCGATCAGACTTTTACCATTCATACCCCAAACAAAAATGCGCAGAAGGAGTATATTGGGAATGTGGCTGTTCACGGTCAGATGGCAACTGTTTTCGCAAAATTGATCATCGACGGTCACGATTATGGCGTAAATGCCTTTATCGTTCCATTGAGAGATACCAACGGTACCACTTTAAAAGGAGTTACGATAGGGGATTGCGGACATAAAATGGGACTAAATGGAGTGGATAACGGAACGATTAGTTTTGATCAGGTAGTGATTCCAAAAGAAAATATGCTGGATCGATTTGCTTCTGTAAATGATAAAGGGGAATTTGAAAGCCCTATTCCAAGTGACAACAGACGATTTTTTACCATGCTGGGGACTTTGGTGGGTGGCCGAATTGGAATCCCTCGTTCTGCTTTGGCTGCGGCCAAATCCGGGCTGACAATTGCCATTCGCTACAGCGATCAACGTCGACAGTTTGGTCCCGAAGGCGGATCGGAAGTTCCGATTCTAAATTACAGAATGCACCAGCGTCGATTGATTCCACCCTTGGCAAAAACATATGCGGTACATTTTGCCTTGCAATATCTTACCAATCGTTTTTTAAACAGAACCGAGGCTGAAATGCAGGAAATCGAAGCGTTGGCAGCGGGAATGAAATCGTACTCTACCTGGAGCACAAGAGACATACTGCAGGAATGTCGTGAAGCCTGTGGTGGAAAAGGATATCTATCAGAGAATCGAATTGATGCTTTGAAAAATGATACCGAAATTTATACCACTTTTGAAGGGGATAACACCGTTCTAATGCAGCTGGTTGCCAAAAACCGACTCTCTGAATTCAGAAAAGCATTTGGAGAAATGGGTTCGCTGGGCATAATCAATTATGTGTACGAGAATGCCAAAACGGCTCTTACTGAGAAAAATCCAATTGCTACCAGAAAAACGGATGAGGAACATTTGCTGGACGCAGAGTTTCATTTGCAGGCCTTTATCCACAGAGAAAAAACAATTCTAGCCTCAGCTGCACGTCGTATCAAAAAATTGGTTGACGGTGGTTTAGAACCTTATGACGCTTTTAATGTAGTACAGCACCAAATGATCGATGTCGCTCAGGCTTATCTGGAGCGAGTAGTGCTGGAACAATTTCAATTGGCAATTCAATCCATAGAAGACACTAAGACCAAAGGAATCCTGACAAAACTCAACCAATTGTACGCACTGGCACAATTAGAAAAAAACAGAGCCTGGTATCTTGAAGACGGGTACATGGAAGCTGTCAAAACCAAAGCAATCCGTAAACTGGTCAATCAGCTTTGTTGGGACATCCGACCAGATGCGGTGGCGCTGGTTAATGCCTTTGATATTCCGGAGAGTTGTTTGGGGGCACCAATTGCGGTTTAATAGAGTTTTTAGAGTGAGATGTGGAATGTGAGATGTAAAAAGTATATAATAAATAGCCACGAATTCACGAATTTTTTTAAGGAAACTGATTAGAAAAATTCGTGAATTCGTGGCTACTTTTTTTTAAAGTTATAGTTTTTAAAAGTGTTAAAAGATTGGTTTATTGAGTGTTAGGTATTTGTTTTTACAATAGCAAGAAGTGTTTGTTATTACTTCGGTTATATCACAAAGTACCTGAAAGTGTTTTTTAAACCATAGCTTTATTGACATAACTGGCTTTCTCAAAATCCATAATATTGATGGAGATGATAGGAACTTCAGGAAGTATTTCGTTTAGTTTAGTGACAATTGCTTTTGATAAGGCTGCTTTTTGATCGGTATTTCGGCCTTCCAGTATGTAGGCGAAGACGTGGATAAAATCGTCTGAAGAATTTCCATTGTTGTAATAGGTGAAAGGATTGATACGAACCTTAATATCAGTAGGAACAAAAAGATTAGTGGCTAAGGCTGTATGGTAAACCTCCTGCATAATATCGTCTGCAGATTTTAGTCGGATTACGTTTTGAGAACAATCAATAACAAAGTGTGGCATGAGTATAATGTTTAAATTAGAAAAATGAAGTACAAACAAATTTACGAAAATCCAATCGGGAATTGGTACCGTTATTTTTTTCATAAGGTTCTTTTTTTAACACAAAAGCTAAAATTTCGGAGGTACTAAATAATTCCTTTTTCTATCTGCACTTTCTTATATTTGCAAGTCTCATTATATTCCAAACTGGTTTGAAAAATTATCTGTTGCTTTTTCTGTTTGCTCTTTTAGCAAGTCCCGTTTATGCATTGGACAGCACAGATGGTATTATCGAAAAGCTGAATGAAGCTTTAAAAAACAAAGGGCATTATGTTCGTCTCAGAGAAGAACGCATTCTAAATTTCAAAAAAATCAAATCCGATGATTTAACGAAAGAGCAGGAATACAATTACAACAAAAGTTTGTACACTCAATACTTAAAATTCAATTCCGATTCGGCTATTTTATATGTCAAAAAGAACCTGAAAATTGCCAAAGAACTTCAAAATACCGATTTACTAAACCTAGCCAATCTACAATTGGTTACCTTGTATTCTTCATCGGGAAAATACCGCGAATCTGAAGCCATTTTGAAAAGCATTCCTAAAAAGGAACTGCCTAAAAAACTGCTTCCTAATTATTATACCGCCTATCGCGAGTTTTTGGAACATTATGCTGCCAATAGCTATGATATAAAATACATTGAGCAAATTATAAAATACCGTGATTCGCTGCTTACCGTTTTGGATCCTTCGACATTCAACTATCAGATCACCAGAATTCAGCAGAACATGTCGGAGAAAAAGTATGTTGTAGCTGAAAAACAGTTGTTGGATTTACTCAAAAATGCAAAGGAAGATCATCCGCAATATGCTATGATGACGTATCTTTTGGCAACGATCTATAAAAAAACGCAGCGGCTGGAGCTCCGAAAAAAATACTATGCCCTTTCGGCCACTTCTGATTTAAAAACGGCAAACAAGGACAATGCTTCACTTCAGGAGCTGGCTTTAATTTTTTATGAAGCCGACGATGTCGATATGGCCTACAAACTAACCCAATCGGCTATTGAAGACACTTTGTATTGCAACGTTCAGTTTCGCACACTGCTGATGTCCGAACTCTATTCGATTATCAACACCGTTTACCTGGAGAAAGAGGCCAAAAGAAAAACAGAACTTCAACTGTATCTTTTATGCATCAGCCTGTTGTCGGTATTTTTGATTGTGGCGGTGATTTACGTTTACAAACAAATGAAAAAAGTATCTCGAATCAGGGGAGAACTGTACATTACAAGTCAAAAATTGGCCGAATTAAATAAAGACATTACAGAAACGAACAATCAGTTGCAGGAACGTAATGCACAATTATCGGAGTCCAACCATGTCAAAGAAGAATACATCGCACATTTTTTCAGTCTTTGTTCGACTTACATCAATAAATTAGAAAATTACCGCATTACGTTAAATAAAAAAGCGACAGCCAAGCAGTTCGATGAAATCTATAAAATATTAAAATCAACCACTCTGGTCGACAACGAACTGGAAGAACTGTACAAGAACTTCGATATCATCTTTCTGAATTTGTATCCTACTTTCGTAAAAGATTTCAACGCGCTCTTAATTCAGGAAGAACAAATCGTTTTAAAGCAGGGCGAACTCATGAATACAGAGCTTCGAATTTTTGCTTTGATTCGTTTGGGAATTACCGACAGTGTGAAAATTGCAGCATTTTTGCGTTACTCTTTGAGCACGATTTACAATTACCGAACCAGAGCACGAAATAAAGCCGCAGTTTCCCGAAATGATTTTGAAGAAATGGTCATGAAAATTGGCCTAATATCAGTGAAACTTTAGAAAATACATTTAAAACTACTACTTTTTTTTGCTTTTTATTTTTGTTAAGTAATTGTTTTTGAATTACTTAGTTTTTTATTTTGCTACTTTTTTTCATTTAAAAATCCAACACGAACTATAACGTTTTAGCTTTACAGTATTCTTAAAAAGAGAGAGACTACTTCTACTTTCTTTAGATGGTCAATTAAATGCTTTAATAAATTTATAGTTATGTTTAAAAACGTTAAAACAATTGTTGTTTTACTATTGTTGGGTGCTGTCGGTGCACATGCACAGCATAAAATTCCGGTTTATTTAGATGATAAAAAATCGATTAATGAGCGTGTGGAGGATGCGCTTGCGAGAATGACAACCGATGAGAAAATTGCCATGATCCATGCACAGTCAAAATTCAGCTCACCGGGTGTGCCTCGTTTGGGAATTCCGGAAAACTGGATGACTGACGGACCACACGGAATTCGTACCGAAGTGTTATGGGACGAGTGGGATCAGGCAGGATGGACCAATGATTCCTGTATTGCTTTCCCGGCTTTAACTGCGCTTTCTGCCACCTGGAACAAAGAGTTGTCTTCACTGTATGGAAAATCGATAGGAGAAGAAGCACGTTACCGTAACAAAAATGTACTATTAGGGCCAGGCGTTAACATCTACAGATCACCATTAAACGGCCGAAATTTCGAATACATGGGAGAAGATCCTTTTCTGACCTCAAAAATGGTGGTTCCTTATATTAAAGGAGTACAAGCAAACGGAGTGGCTGCCTGCGTAAAACATTTTGCCTTAAACAATCAGGAAACAGGGCGTAATTCGGTTAATGTAATTGTTGACGATCGCGCTTTGTACGAGATTTACCTACCGGCTTTTAAAGCTGCGGTTCAGGAAGGAGATGCTTGGGCAATTATGGGTTCCTACAATAAATATAAA
This sequence comes from Flavobacterium sp. N502536, assembly GCF_025947345.1. Classification (NCBI taxonomy): domain Bacteria; kingdom Pseudomonadati; phylum Bacteroidota; class Flavobacteriia; order Flavobacteriales; family Flavobacteriaceae; genus Flavobacterium; species Flavobacterium sp. N502536. The sequence goes on from NZ_CP110011.1 coordinate 3,924,264, forward strand.
GGACAACACTGCTGCCATAACGAATTTTTATTAAACGATATTCTTCGAAAAGAATGGGGTTTCAAAGGAGTTGTAGTGTCTGATTGGGGTGGAGTGCATGATACCAAACAAGCGATTTATAATGGTTTGGATATGGAATTTGGTTCCTGGACAAACGGACTTTCATGGGGAACCAGCAATGCCTACGATAATTACTTTTTGGCAAAACCCTATTCAAATATGATTGCAAAAGGCGAAGTGGGAACAAAAGAATTAGACGAAAAGGTACGTCGTATTTTGCGTTTGTCATTTTTAACTACAATGAATAAAAACAGACCTTTTGGTTCTTTTGGAACAGAAGAACACGCCAAAGCAGGTTTGAAAATTGCCGAGGAAGGTATTGTATTGCTTCAAAACAACAATAACATCCTGCCAATCAATCTCTCTAAAACAAAGAAAATTGCGGTGATTGGAGAGAATGCTATCAAAATGATGACCGTTGGAGGAGGAAGTTCTTCATTGAAAGCCAGATACGAAATTACGCCGTTGGAAGGATTAAAGAAAAGAATCGGGAATCAGGCCGAAATTGTTTATGCCCGTGGATATGTTGGTGATCCAACAAGTAACTACAATGGCGTAGTGGCAAAAGTAAGTCTTGAAGACAAACGCTCTGCTGCCGAGTTAACCGCTGAGGCTTTAAAAGTAGCGAAGGATGCCGATGTAGTTCTTTTTATAGGAGGTACCAATAAAAGTGACAAACAGGATGCTGAAGGTTACGATCGTCTGGATTTAGGCCTTTCTTATGGTCAGGATCAGCTGATAACAGAGTTGGTTAAAGTAAATAAAAACATCGTTTTTGTAAATATTTCAGGAAATGCAGTGGCAATGCCATGGGTAAAAGAAGTTCCGGGAATTGTACAGGGCTGGTTTTTAGGTACAGAAGCCGGAAATGCTTTAGCCGCTGTTTTGGTAGGAGATGTAAATCCTTCAGGGAAATTATCGTTTACTTTTCCTGTAAAATTATCCGATAACGGAGCTCATGCATTAGGTGAATTTCCGGGTGGTGAGGATGTAACCTACAAAGAAAGCATTTTTGTTGGCTACCGTTGGGCCGACAAACAAAAAGCAAAACCATTATTCTCTTTTGGTCATGGTTTGAGTTATACTACTTTTCAGTACGGAAAAGTAACCGCCGATAAAAAACAAATGGGAGCCGGAGATCAGATCACTTTTTCGGTAAAAGTTAAAAATACCGGAACAAGAGAAGGTTCAGAAGTAGTTCAACTATACATCAGCGATTTAAAATCTTCATTACCGCGTCCGATTAAGGAATTAAAAGGCTTCGAGAAAATTTCGCTTCAGGCGGGAGAAGAAAAAACAGTGACTTTTACCATCGATAAAACAGCACTTAGCTTTTTTGACGATAAAAAACACGACTGGGTGGCTGAACCGGGAGCTTTTGAAGCAATCATTGGAGCATCTTCTACGGCTATAAAATCTAAAGTGAATTTCTCACTTCAATAATTTCATGTTTCTAAAAATGGTTGGTTGTAAAGCTGCAAGTGTAAAAATTTGCAGCTTTACTTTTAGGAATACTGCCAATGTTTTTTTATGTCTTAATATGAATTTTACCCAATAAGTCAAATAAAAAGTCTATTACTTAAAATACTACTATGAAAAAAATTATACTAGGTGCCATCACTTTGTTTTTAGCGCAAAATCTTTCGGCACAAAGCCTGAACAAAATGCAATGGTTTAACGAACCTGAAAAATGGGAAATTAAAAACAATGCTTTGATCATGAATGTCACAGCAAATAGTGATTATTGGCGCATTTCGCATTATGGTTTTACCGTTGACGATGCACCGTTTTATTATGCGACCTACGGAGGAGAATTTGAAGCCAAAGTAAAGTTAACCGGCAATTACATTGCCCGTTTTGACCAAATGGGACTCATGCTTCGTATAGATGAAAAAAATTACATCAAAACCGGAGTTGAATTTGTAGATGGGAAGTTTAATATCAGCACCGTTGTCACACACGATAAAAGTGATTGGAGCGTGACCACTTTAGAGAAAGCACCACCATTTGTATGGATAAAAGTGGTGAGAAGACTGGACGCCGTTGAAGTCTTCTTTTCGTATGATGATAAAAACTATATTTTGACCAGAAATGCACCTTTGCAGGACAATACTCCGGTTATGGTAGGTCTGATGGCAGCATCACCTGACGGAAAAGGTTTTGAAGCCAAATTCGAAAATTTTAAAGTAACCCATTTACCGGACCAACGCAGACTGGAATGGCTTAAAAACCACCAGGAATAGTAGCGTTAAAAACCAATTTTCTAAGAGTTCAAATTCCAAATTTCAGCTGGAAATGAAGGAATAAAGGATTTTTCTTACCCTCTTAAGATTTACTGTAATTATTGTAACAAATAACCAGTCTTTCTTTAGGATTACAAGGTCCAATCCGCCAGCCTGTTAGGGAAATATCGTTATTTTAGCTTCCACCAAAAAATTATCTAACCTTTTAACAACCAAAACTATTTTATGAATTCAAGTTCAATGGAAATTAAACCCAAAAAACATTATGAAATTTTAGACGGCTTACGTGGGGTAGCCGCAATTTTAGTCGTTATTTTTCACGCCTTCGAAGCTTTTAATGAAGGAAGCCGATTCAAACAGCTTATGAATCATGGTTATCTGGCTGTCGATTTCTTTTTTCTTTTATCAGGATTCGTGGTGGCCTATGCCTACGACGATCGCTGGGAGAAAATGTCACAATGGGAATTTTACAAACGACGTTTAATCCGCTTGCAGCCCATGGTTATTATGGGAATGGTCATTGGAGCACTGCTTTATTACCTTCAGGCTTCGAATGTCGCTTTTCCTCAAATTGCCACAATGCCAGTCTGGAAACTAATTTTGGTGATGCTGGCCGGTTTTGTACTGATACCGCTTCCGCCATCAATGGAAATTAGAGGCTGGGGTGAAACGTTTCCGCTTAACGGGCCGGCATGGTCCCTTTTCTTCGAATATATTGCCAATATCCTGTATGCGTTATTCTTCCGCAAATTTTCAAATAAAGTACTGGGCTTTCTAGTGTTGGTTTTTGCCGGAATGCTCGTTCAATATACCGTATTTGGCCCCAAAGGAGATGTTATTGGCGGTTGGTCATTGACGATGCAGGAATTGTATGTTGGATTTACCCGCTTGTTGTATCCTTTCTTTGCAGGAGTTTTACTTTCCCGTTTGGGAAAACTGATTCATATCAAAGGTGCCTTTTGGGTTTGCAGCGTTTTGATTATCCTTATTTTTAGCATTCCAAGACTTGGTGATGAAAACAGTTTGTGGATGAATGGTTTGTATGAGTCGGTTTGTATCATACTTTTGTTCCCGTTAATCGTGGCTATAGGAGCGGGAGGAGAGATCAAAAATCCGTTATCGCTTAAAATTTGCAAGGCTTTGGGAGACATTTCGTATCCAATTTATATTATACATTATCCCTTAATTTATTGCTACATGGCTTGGGTATTCGAAAACAAAATTCCGTTAAAGGATGGTTATGTGGTCGGAATTGGTGTTTTAATTTCGAGTATTGCAATAGCTTACCTGTGTCTTAAATTTTATGACGAACCTGTTCGCAACTGGCTTCAGAACAAATTTCAAAAAAGAAAAGTTTCTTAAAAAGAGGTTCAAAGTTACAAAGGTTCAAAGGGACAGAGGCCGAACCTTTGAACCTAAATAAAAAAGGGATGAAAACAATATTGTTTTCATCCCTTTTTTGATTTGTAAGAGTTCTTGGAAAAATGCTCAAAGAGGAAAAATCTTTGCAACTTTGTCCCTTTGAATCTTTGTCCCTAATATTATTCTAAAACCAATTGCCCTAAAGCTTCTTTGCTAAAACCTTTTAATTGATCCGTATGTCCTGCTTTGATTTTTGCCACCCAGTTTGGGTCAGATAAAAGAGGTCTTCCTACGGCAACCAAATCAAAATCGCCTCTGTCGAAACGTCTGTTTAATTCTTCTAGAGAAGTTGGTTCTGAACTTTCTCCTGCAAAAGCGCCAAAGAAATCGCTTGAAAGTCCAACAGAACCTACTGTAATAGTTGGTGCTCCGGTAACTTTTTTAGCCCAGCCTGCAAAATTCAAATCAGACTCTTCAAATTCAGGTTCCCAAAAACGACGTTGAGAACAGTGTAAAATATCTACTCCGGCATCCACGATAGGGTTAAGCCAGGCCTCTAATTCCTGTGGGTTTTTAGCCAGTTTATAATTGTAATCAGAAGGTTTAAACTGAGAAAATCTCATAATCACAGCAAAATCGTTACCAACTTGTCTTCTGATTTCTTTTACCACTTCAATAGCAAATCGGCTGCGTTCCGGTAGTGTTTTTCCACCATAAAGATCAGTACGTAAATTGGTTTCGGCTCTGAAAAACTGGTCAATTAAATAACCGTGTGCCCCATGAATTTCGATGGTATCAAAACCAAGTCTTTTAGCGTCGGCAGCTGCTTTTCCGAAAGCAATAATAGTATCTTCAATGTCTTTTTCTGACATGGTGTTTCCGTTGCTAAAATCTGGTCGGTTTAAACCTGACGGACCTTCAAAAGGTGTAGGAGGAATCCAGCCTGAATGATGATTGTCCATAATTCCCATATGCCAGATTTGCGGTCCCATCTGACCACCGGCTGTATGTACTTCTTCGATTACTTTTTTCCATCCGTTTAAGGCTTTATCGCCATAAAAATGAGGAACATTTGCGTCGTTTGAAGACGAAGGTCTGTCAATAACAGTTCCTTCGGATAATATTAATCCAACTTCACCTTCAGCTCTTTTTTGGTAGTAAGAAGCTACTTCGTCAGTTGGAACTCCGTTTGGAGAAAAGGAGCGCGTCATAGGCGCCATTACGATTCGGTTTTTAAGATTTAACGTTTTTAAGTTAAATGGCGAAAACAGGTTGTTTGTACTCATAGTAATTTACAAATTAGATTGAATTAATTTACTGAGTGCTTCAAAGGCACCTTCGTTGCGTTTATAATAAGTCCATTGCCCAACACGTTTGGCCTCGATAAAACCAGCGCGCTGTAAAATAGACAGGTATTCGGATACTGTGGATTGGGTTAGTCCGGCTTTGGCCTGTATTTGGCCCACACAAACTCCATGTTCAAATCCGGAGTGCTGGAGCTGATCCGGAAAGTTAATTTCGGGCTCTTTTAGCCATTCCAGCATTTGTAATCTGGACTTGTTTGACAATGCTTTAAAAATTTCTATCGCTTCCATGCAGCAAATATATCGACTTTTCCCGATATACCAATTTAAAGAAAGTTATTTAGCATAATTTTAAGAACAGGGGAGGTAATTTGCAGCAGAAGTATTTATATTTGTTTTGACTTATGATCGTATTTTCTTAGCCCGGGATTACAGAATTTATAATAGAAGATGTTCAGTGATTCTTGGGTTTTGGAGAGACTTTTTAAAGAGAATAACCCCAAATTTATCCATAATGATTATGAAAAAAACACTACTTATTCTAGGTTTCCTATGCTGTGTTGCCACGAGTTCTAAAGCTCAGGTTGTAGGAACTGATGTTGGAGACATTGCTCCGGAAATTGACCTACCGGATGCAAAAGGAAATAATGTTGCACTTTCTTCTTTAAGAGGAGAATTTGTTTTAGTTGACTTTTGGGCATCGTGGTGTGGCCCTTGTATCAAAGAGCAGCCTGAATTGCTAAAATTGTACAACACCTATTCCGGCAAGTTTTCGATTTACAGCGTTTCTATGGACACGAAAAAAGCACTTTGGCTGGGAGCCATTGCCAAACAAAAATTGACATGGACACAGGTGAGTGACTTAAAATACTGGAGTTCTCCTGCCGCGAGCGATTATATGCTTCAAGCGGTGCCTTTAAACTTTCTGATTGATAAAAACGGAATCATACTGGCAAAAAACATTCATGGAAATGCGTTGAATGAAATGTTGAAAAGCTTACTTACTGCTCAGTAAAAATAGAAGCTTTGAGAATAGTATTGTTTGGAGAAAGAATATGCGGAAAGAATATAAAATGGATTGAATGGAATCAAAGTTAAGTATAGCTGAATTTAGAGCAAGATTAAAAAACAATACTGAAATTGGTTCTTTGAAAGTAAAATTCAGTCCCTTGAGAATATTTCCGAGATTTGGCGAATTAAAGCCTTTTTATGGTCTTTTTGATGATAAAAGTTTTCGTTTGACCATAAATTCGGCAACATCTCCTACCTGTTTTGTTGTAAAAGGAAGCTACAAAAATGTTGATAACAGACTTAAAGTAGCTTATACGATTGAGCCAAATAGTAAAATTCAATTGTTCTGGGTGAAATATTCACCTCTAGTTGCTATAATTGCAATTAACTTGTTTTTTGTTCTATTTGCAAAAGGGCTTAGGAGAGCTTCTACTATTGTGAATTTGTTTTTACTTTTTACCATTTTCTATTCCAGATGGAAAGAAGAAAGAAAGCGGAAGAAATTAGAGAAAAAGTTTCTCAGGATTTTTGAAATTAAAAGAGACTGGTAGTACAGTTCTGAAAACAAAACCTTTGTCAAAACATAGCATTGACAAAGGTTTTATAACTTAGATGCTAACTTGAAGCTGAAATGAATTTATGTACTTAATTCAATCTGTCCTCGTGATTACGGACTCCGCCAAAATTATTCTTTAACAATTCTCTGACTTGAAATTGTGTTTTGTTTTGGGTGATTTTTTTCCATTCAGTGAAATCAAAAATATGAATTTCAGTAGCATTTGGATTGGTCACAAAGGAAAGCCTCGCGATAGAGTATTTGTAATACTTTAATTCGTGAGAAATATGGCGGTCCGGGACAACGATAAGAATTGTTTCCCATTCCAGGAAATTTTTAGGCACATCTGCTCTTTCAGTCAGCCCAAGAGCTTCAAAAAAGGCAATAATCTTTTGGTCATTAAGTTTGTCGATTTTCTGATCAACGCGTTTAATGGTGCTAATAAGCTTATTTTCATCTTTAATAACACTCATATTATTAGCTGTGTTTTACTTTAAGGTTAATTTCAATATAAAATTACACCAAAACAAAATGATTTGATAAAAGAGAGGCAATAGAATGATTCTAAATTTTAGGAAAAGGCCGTACAAGCTTGTTTGTCAGAAAGAAAGCGCTCTTTTTAGTGATCGGAGAGCATGAGATCGGTTTTTCTTTTTTTCGATTTATTCATTACAAATAAAAGAAGAGGTAAGGTTACTACAAAGAACAATCCAACAAGGAAAAAAGCATCGCGATAACTCAATAAAGAAGATTGTCTTAAAACAACATTCTCCATAAGTCGGAGCGCTTTAAATTTAGCCTCATTATAAGCAAAACCTCTGCTTTGAAAATACCTGATGTAAGCATTTATACGGTCCATTGCTATGGTGTTGTCGGGGGTAACTGTCGAAATTAGTTCGTTTCGGTGTGCTGCAAATCGATGTGCAACATATGTATTGATGATCGAAACACCAAAAGAACCGCCCAGCTGTCGCATCATATTATTCAAAGCGGCACCCTGACCAACATCTTTGTCGTCTAAAGAGGAGACGGCTAACATGGTAAGCGGAACAGTAAGTAAAGCCATGCCCAACGCACGAAAAATCAAGGAAGTTGCCACTTCGGCGGCACTAGTGTTTAAAGTCATTCCGGACATTCTCCAGTTGAAATAAATAAACAAAAGAAATCCGGTTGCGATAATAAGTACCGGCGAAACGCCTTTTTGCAGCAAGGTTCCGCACATTTTTAAGGCCAGTAAGGCAAATAGCGCCCCCGGCAATAGAAGTAATCCGGTTTGGTAAGGGGAGAAACTCAATAAACGTTGCGCGACAACCGGACTGATATAGATAGAAATAAACATACCAAATCCGGTTACAAAAGTCAGGATCGCGGCAATACTTAAAGATTTACTTTTAAGGACCCGAAGGTTTACGACGGGTTTTTCGACCGTAAGTTCCCAGTAAATAAAAAATAGGAGGCTTGTGACGGCAATAACAGTGAGAACGACGATATAGCGGGTTTCAAACCAGTCTTCAACTTCGCCTCGTTCGAGAACTGTTTGTAAAGCCCCAACTCCTATGGCAAGTAAAGCAATGCCAGTCCAGTCGACCTTAGTGATTTCCGGTTTTACAGGCGGTTCCTGCAGCAAAAAGTAACAGGAGATCATTACGAGAATTCCAATCGGAACATTGATGAGAAAGATCCAGGGCCAATCGTAATTTTCGGTTATGTAACCGCCCAGTGTAGGGCCAATAGTGGGACCGATGAAAATTCCGGCTCCAAATAAAGCTCCGGCTGTCGATTGTTTGTCTTTGGGGAAAAGTTCGAAAACCACAACTTGTGAGATGGATAACAAAGCACCACCACCAATTCCCTGAAAGAACCTGAAAAAAACGAGCATCCAGATGTTAGAGGAATGTCCGCACATAAAAGAACAGAACGTAAACAAAACAACAGAACCGATATAATAGTTGCGTCGCCCGAGATTGGCGCTTAGAAAGCTTGTAATGGGTATGATAATCACATTGGCAATGGCATAAGCAGTTATCACCCATGAGGTGTCTTCGAGCGTAGCGCCCAGATTTCCGCTCATGTGCGAAAGCGCAACATTTACAATCGATATGTCAATTAATTCCATAATGGCAGCTAGTATGACGGTCAGAATGAGCAGTTTTCGGTTTAAAGGTGTCATAGAACAATATTTTATACCGATCGGTATATTTTTGGTTAAAAAAAAGGACTGTTGTTTTATTGACTTTATTCTAAGTCATCGATTATCTTTTTGAGTGAAAGCATAATAGTAGATAAATTCGACAGGTCGCCTGTTATTTTAGAAATCATGACGGCACCCTCGATAATAGCAATGATGGTTAGGGCGGTTTTTTCCGGATCTATGGATTCCCCTTTAAATTCTCCCGCAGCGATGCCTTGCTCAATAAAATAGACCAGCTTATCTTTCCATGCCAGAATTATACTTTCGACCTTTTTTCGAAGCACTGGATGCGTATCGTCAGCTTCGGTGGCAGTATTGATGATAGGGCATCCACCCTGAGTGATTCTTAACTTATAATAATCGGAGTAGAGCCTTGGATAAACGAGTAATTTGTCTTTAAAAGTCGTTTGCTTTTCGATTTCCTGTGTAAAAGCATCCTGAAGTTTTTTTACATTGAATTTAAAAGCGGCCAGAGCTACTTCGTCTTTGTTCTCAAAGTTACCGTAAATGCTTCCTTTTGTAAGTCCCGTAGCTTCGGTAATATCGCTCATAGAAGTGCCGCTGTACCCTTTCATATTGAAAATAGGAGCAGTTTTTTCTATAATAAATTGTTTGGTTTTTTCGGCTTTACTCATGAGAATTCAAAATAAGAACACAAATATATACCGATTGGTATAAAATAACAAACTTTTTTCATGAAAAATAAATGCCTGATGGTTGAGATTTGATTGTGAAATAAGAAACAGCCGTTTTTTTAAACAGCGGGCTAACAAAATTGAACTTTAGCAATTTCACCACAAAACTGGTTTCAACCTGAAACCTGAAACCTGAAACCTGAAACTTGAAACTTGAAACAAAAAAAACAACTTCAACATTGTTTGTTTGATTTTCATAACTTTGCAGCATGAAAGAACAACTAGAGGAACAGGGTTCAGAACTTGGGATTAGTGATTTAAAGCTAAAAGGTTTTAAAGTATATGAAGTAAACGGCGATGTGAGCAAGATTCCGACTTACAATCGCAGGGATTTTTACAAGATTTGCATTAATACCAGCAAGAGTTTTATTCACTATGCAGACAGGGGAATTGAGACGGACGGAACGATTTTGTTTTTCGGAAATCCGCATATTCCGTACTCCTGGGAAATCATTTCGCCTTCTTATGAAGGGTATGCCTGTGTTTTTACCGAAGATTTTCTGAAGGTAAAAGACCGTTCGGAAAGCCTTCATGAATCGCCTCTGTTTAAAATTGGTGGTACGCCTATTTTTTCATTATCGGCTGATCAAAAGGTGTTTATAGATTCTTTGTTTCAGAAAATGATTGAAGAACAGGAGACAGATTATATATTCAAAGACGATTTGATTCGCAATTATATCAATTTGATTTTGCATGAATCGATGAAAATGCAGCCTTCTGAGAATTTCTTTAAACCCAGAAATGCTTCTTCCAGAATTACTTCGTTATTTTTAGAGTTGTTGGAAAGACAGTTTCCAATAGAAACCAAAAATGAGCCATTGGCATTAAAGACACCACAGGACTACGCACAAAGCCTCGCTGTTCATGTGAATCATTTGAATCGTTCGGTGAAAGAAGTTACCGGAAAGCCTACCACAGCTCATATTTCAGAGCGAATTGTGGGTGAAGCCAAAGCTTTGCTGCAACATACCGACTGGAGTATTTCGGATATCGGATATTCGCTGGGATTTGAATATCCAAGTTATTTTAATAATTACTTTAAAAGAATCACAGGAACAATTCCAAAATCACTCAGAGTGTAAATTGTTTCATATTCTTAATTTTTTGTTTGATTATTGTTATCGCACTGCCTCTTTACCGCTGTAGATTTGCATTGAAATAAGTAGTATTAATCATTAATCAGTTTTCAATAAGCTAAATAATACTTCACAAAGCACATTCCCGCTTTCATGATTTAGTTTAAACTGGTGGTAAAAAAGCAAATAATTATGAATACTTCAGAGAATCAATTTGTTACAACCGTTTTGCCTAAAGAAGATTTAGCTTCTGCGGATTGCTTTAGTCTTAAATGGCTTAAGGCAGGTATTGTGGTATCCGACACTTAAAGGCAGTAGCTTTTGCCGGATCATTTTAAATAAGAAATCAATCTCAAAAAAATCAATTTTATGTCAACACTTTATACTTCTGTTATTGAAGAGGGGAAAATCCCTAATACTTATATGACTGGCGATGTTTCGTATAAAAAACAAACCAGCAACATTCATCCTGATAATACGGTTATTAAAGAGGTTTCTTTTGAACCCGGATCGAGATGTAATTGGCATGTTAATCCAACGTTACAGTTGTTTATTGCTACAAACGGAATTGGTTATTTTCAGGAAAAAGGCAAGGCAGTTCAATTGCTTCATAAAGACGAAGTGGTTACCATTCTGCCGGGAATCGAGCACTGGTACGGGGCGACACCCTTTAGTTCGTTTTCGCACATTGCTATTATTACTGAAATCGATAAAGGAACCGGAATCTGGCTCGATAGCGTAACCGATGAGGAATATTACAGTTATGGGAAGTGATTTAATTAGATAATTGGGTAATTAGATAATTAGAAAATTCTGAATGGGAAGAGCTGTGTTTTGATTATGTGAAACCTGAAACTTGAAACCTGAAACTTGAAACCTAAAACAAATAAAACTAAAAAAAACAATAAAAAATGGAAGTAAAAAACATAAAAGCCTTTGGTACAGAGGCGGCAGACGCGCTGTTGCAAACCTTAGACATTCAACGCAGAGCGGTATTGGCTCATGATGTTGAAATAGAAATTTTATACTGCGGAATTTGTCATTCCGATCTGCATTCGGCCAGAAACGAATGGCATGGTACAGTATACCCGATCGTTCCGGGGCATGAGATTGTGGGAAGGGTTACAAAAGTAGGAGATCATGTAAAAAACTTCAAGGTTGGTGACCTGGCTGGAGTAGGCTGTATGGTTGACTCTTGCAGAGAATGTGAGCATTGCAAAGGCGATTTAGAGCAATTTTGTGATGCCGGAAGTACTTTAACGTTTAACTCTCCGGATACTCATTTAGGCGGGCAAACGTTTGGCGGGTACTCTCAAAGTATAGTGGTAGATGAAAATTATGTACTTCATATTTCGGATAAATTGGATCTTGCGGGAGTGGCTCCTTTGCTTTGTGCGGGTATCACAACCTATTCGCCATTAAAGCACTGGAATGTTGGTCCCGGACAGAAAATAGGGATTGTTGGTATTGGTGGTTTGGGGCATATGGGAATCAAATTAGCGAAAGCTATGGGGGCTCATGTGGTGGTTTTTACTACTTCATTGTCTAAAACCGAAGATGCAAAACGCCTGGGAGCCGATGAGGTGGTGTTGTCTACAGATCCGGAACAAATGGCGCAACATGCTAAAAGCCTGAATTTTATTCTGGATTGCGTATCGGCAGAACATAATATCGATGCATATCTGAATTTGCTAAAAGTTGACGGAACTTTGACTCTGGTTGGTGCGCCAATGGAGCCTCTTCCGGTGACTTCGTTCAGTCTTATTTTAGGGAGAAGAAGTTTTGCGGGTTCTGCTATTGGCGGAATCAAAGAAACTCAGGAAATGCTTGATTTTTGCGCTGAACATAACATTACTGCTGATGTTGAACTGATCGGTGTGAACGAAGTAAATGATGCCTATGAAAGACTGCTAAAAGGGGATATTAAGTACCGTTTTGTAATTGATATGGCTTCTTTATAGAGGGGCAAAGGGGCAAAGTTACAGAGTTGCAAAGGTTTTTGTTTTTGTGGTTTGTATCTCTGGATCTTTATGGTAAAAAAACTCTTAAGGGAATTAATTTCCTTAAGAGTTTTTTTTGTTACCGATATCTTACTCCTGGCGGAGTATCCCGCTAAAGTTTCGTCTCTGAGTGCGTTGGTATTTTATTCACAATAAAAATATTCGGAGGGATCCCGTCTTGTAGGCATTGCTTATGTTGGGTTTGTTGGTTTTAGGTATAGTTGTTTAGCCCCTACAGGGCAAAGGAAGTGGATGGGCGTGAGTGTTACCGATATTTTACTCCTGGCGGAGTATCCTGCTAAAATTTCATCTCTGTGCGTCGGCATTTTATTCACTGCAAAGGAAGTGGATAGCGAGAGTGTTGCTGATATTTTACTCCTAGCGGAGTATTCCGCTAAAATTTCGTCTCTAAATGCGTCAGCATTTTACTCACAGCAAAAATATCTCGGAGAGATTATATATTTATAGATGTTGATTAATGCAAGATAAAATATCCCGTAGGGATTACATATCGGTGGCATTGTAAAAAGATGTCAATGAAGAATAAAATATCTCAGGGTGAATTATATCTCAGAGAAAAAAAATGTTGAAAAATATTGCGCAAAAAGGCTAATTTAAAGCCTGACACATTGTCTTGTTGTTTGTTGTTTTGTTTTTATTTCCAGTGGTTTAGCTGTTGTTATCTAAAACAAAACTTCTGTAGGTTTTAGAAGACGATATTATTTTGAAAAGATATAGGAAATCGGGGTTGAATTTTAAATTTCAGAGAAAAGTGTCCCTCAAAAAGTGTGTTTGTCAAAAAAAGCATGTCAAAGGCTAATTTTTGATTTTATCGTTGCGTTTAGGTTAAAAATGTACTTTCGAATTATTTGGTTTTTCAGAGGGAAATTGTGGTGGTTTTAACGTTAGAAGTTGACTTCAAATTACCAGTTGATTTATTTGAAAAGCAGCTTTTTTTGTTTGAATTATATTTTAAATTATTACTTTATATAAAGCTTATAATTAATTTAAAATAAGATAATTGTGTTTTATTTTTTAGTGTTATTCAAATTGGAAATATTGAGCAAAATTAGATTCGGATTTTCTACAATTATACTTTATCCTAGTTCATGTTACAGGTTCAAATTTAGAGCAATTGGGTTCATTGTGAGATTTCTGTTTTGTGGGTAAAGCAAGAGTTAAAATGAGTGAACTAATGCTCTAAAAATTAGTAGAGTAAAGGTTGGTGGTATTCGTTTTTCGTGGAGTACGCTTTAAAAACCGTAAAAAGGCTTAAATTATGAAGTGAGAGGATTATTTTTTGAGTTTTGGTTCTTCATCTTCGGGAAGAATAATTTTATTCAATTCTGCTTCTTTTGGGGCTCTCTTTTGTGCTGCTTTTCCTTTTTCAATAGATAGTTTGGCTGTTGGGTATAGCGATCTGTTGGATATATTGGGACTGTTTTTTAACGGTTGATTTTTTACTCCTGCAGCTTTATTAGTCTAAACATGTCTGAAAAATCCTTCTTTAAGGAATAAAAAAAAGACCGACAGTAGTAATTTATTCCTGCTTGATTTTTGTATTTATTATTGTTAATGAATAAAACAGCATCAAATAAATTAAGAACTAGCGTGTTTTTACGGAAATTAAGTGTTTTATGTCTTTGTTTTACAGGTTGATCGGTGTTTTTTGCTTTGAAATAGCGAACCTGAAAAAAATGTTAATTATTGTTAAGGTTAATTAAAATTTCTATTCACTGACACTATTTTTTTAAGAAAGTATGTTTTGAAGGAAGAGGGATTTTTACCGTTTTTTCTGACTCATTTGTCTTTTTTAGAAACATCAAATTCAATTATTTAGATTTTGGAATCGAAATAAATACTATTTTTGCAATGTGAAATGGATAACAATCATATTATCGATTTATTTACTGGCACTTTCCAATATGCCCTGTGCGGATATGGAAATAAACAGTGCTGCTCACAAAACTGCTCAGTTTTCTTCTGAAGCAAATCACTCTCACGATAAAGACAATGATTTGTGCTCGCCCTTTTGTGCGTGCAATTGTTGTGGTGCACAGGTTTTAAGTTATCAGACTTTTACAAGTTATGATTTTCCTGTCACGCATTCTATTATCACAAGTCCGTTACCCAATTACATTTCTGTTTTTGCTTCCAATTTCTACGGAAGTATCTGGCAGCCCCCTCAAATAGTATAATGATGCCCGCCCCGACAAATCGGGATTCGGGTAAGAGCGTTGCGGCTAATCCGCAGCAGTAAAATAGGCAATACTTTGCCTCATTTCTCACGTCATTATACCATTAAAATGTTAGATAAAATCATACAGTTTAGTATAAAGAACAAATTCGTTATACTACTATTTACCCTTGTATTAATAGCCTGGGGAAGCTATTCACTCAAACAATTGCCTCTCGATGCCCTGCCGGATGTGACCAATAACCAGGTGCAAATTATTACTACAGCACCTACTTTGGCAAGTCAGGAAGTCGAACAATTAATTACATATCCTTTGGAGCAGGCCGTAAAGACCGTTCCGGATATCATAGAACTCCGCAGTATTTCGCGTTTCGGATTATCGGTGGTTACCGTAGTTTTTGAGGACGATGTTGATATCTACTGGGCCAGAGAACAAATATTTCAACGACTCAAACAAGCCGAGGAAAATATTCCTGCCTATGCGGGTTCGCCCGAGCTGGCGCCGATCAGCACCGGTTTAGGAGAAATTTACCAATATGACGTTTATGCCAAAAAAGGCTATGAAGATAAATACGACGCTATAAAGCTGCGTACCATTCAGGATTGGATCATCATTCCGCAATTGCAGGGTATCAAAGGCGTAGCCGATGTAAGTACCTGGGGTGGAAAACTGAAACAATATGAAATTGCTGTAAATCCAAATACGCTAAATAGCCTTGGCGTTACGATTACAGAAATTTTTGATGCACTCGAAAAAAACAATCAAAATACGGGTGGGGCTTATATTGAAAAAGACCAGTTTGCGTACTTCATTCGTGGTGTTGGTATGGCAAAGGGAACGAAAGACTTAGGAAACGTAGTGGTTAAAAACCGAAATGGTTCGCCCGTTTTGGTTCGTGATGTGGCCGAAGTTCGGGAAGGTGTTGCCTTGCGTTACGGAGCTTCAACCAAAGACGGAAAAGGGGAGATTGTTTCCGGAATGGTTTTGATGCTAAAAGGAGAAAATTCCAGTGCAGTGGTCAACAGAATACACGAGAGAATGATTCAGATCAATAAAAGTCTGCCGGAAGGTGTAGTTGCCGAAGCTTTTATCGACAGAGGAAAATTAGTCGATAACGCTATTGGAACCGTTACAAAAAACTTACTGGAAGGGGCCTTGATCGTTATTTTTGTACTGATCTTGTTTTTGGGGAATCTCCGTGCGGGCTTAATTGTAGCTTCTGTGATCCCACTGGCCATGCTTTTTGCCATTATTTTAATGAATGCCTTTGGCGTAAGCGGGAATTTAATGAGCCTTGGTGCGATCGATTTTGGAATCATCGTGGACGGAGCTGTAATTATTGTTGAAGCCACGATGCATCACCTGCAGAAACTCAAACGCAAAAAGGAACTATCGCAAAACGAAATGGATGCTGAAGTTTACAATTCGGCTTCCAAAATCAGGAACAGTGCGGCTTTTGGAGAAATTATCATCCTGATCGTATACCTGCCTATTTTGGCTTTAGTAGGAACAGAGGGTAAGATGTTCAAACCTATGGCAATGACAGTAGGGTTTGCCGTTGCCGGAGCCTTTATACTTTCTTTGACGTATGTGCCGATGATGAGTGCTTTATTTTTATCTAAAAGTACAGAGCACAAAGAAAATTTCAGCGACAGAATGATGGCGTGGCTGGAATCGATTTACACACCATTTTTAAAGAAAGCATTACAGTTTAAAAAGATAGTTTTAGGAGTATCACTGGGTTTATTTGCATTAGGATTGGTCATTTTTAATTCAATGGGAGGAGAGTTTATCCCTACCATCGAAGAAGGTGATTTGGCTATAAATGCGACCATCATGACCGGAAGTTCGCTTACGCAGATGGTGGAAACAACCACTAAATACGAGCAGATCTTAAAAGCCAAGTTCCCGGAGATCAAAACCATCGTAACCAAAATTGGAAGCGGGGAAATTCCAACCGATCCGATGCCTATCGAAAGTGGTGATTTGATTATTGTTTTGAAGGATAAGAAAGAATGGAAAGGAAAGTATGATAACTGGGAAGATTTAGCGAATGCCATGAAGGCAGAAATGGAAGTTATCCCGGGAGCCAACATCGAGATCTCTCAGCCTATTCAGATGCGATTTAACGAACTAATGACAGGAAGCCGTAGTGATATCGCCATTAAAATTTTTGGAGACGATTTGGAGATCCTGGATGCTAAAGCAACAGAGTTAATCTCAAAAATTAAGAGTATTGAAGGAATTGGCGACTTAAAAGCCGATAAAGTAACGGGTTTACCGCAAATTACGGTGAAATACGACTACAATAAAATCGCTTTATACGGATTGAATATTTCAGACATCAATCAGATTATACGTTCGTCTTTTGCCGGTGAAAGTGCCGGAAAGATTTACGACGAAAGCAAAAGGTTTGATGTAGTTGTGCGAATGAACGAAGACAATCGCGCAGATATTACAGACGTGAGCAATTTGTTTATACCACTTCCTAACGGACAGCAGGTACCGCTTTCGCAAGTTGCCACAGTGGAGTACGAACAAGGCCCGGTGCAGGTAATTCGTGAAAACGGAAAACGTAGAATTACCGTTGGATTAAACGTTCGCGGTCGAGACATAAAAAGTGTGGTGGAGGAAATTCAGCAAAAATTGGATAAGAATTATAAACTTCCGGCAGGATACTACGTAACCTATGGCGGTCAGTTTGAAAATTTAATTGAAGCCACTAAACGACTTTCAGTAGCGCTTCCAATCGCATTGGGATTAATACTGGTGCTGCTTTATTTTACTTTTAAAAGTTTCAAACAGGCCGGATTGATTTTTACAGCCATTCCGTTATCGGCAATTGGTGGAGTCTTTGCACTGTGGATGCGCGGAATGCCATTTAGTATTTCAGCAGGTATTGGTTTTATTGCTTTGTTTGGAATTGCAGTTTTAAACGGAATTGTATTGATTTCGTATTTCAATCAGCTCAAAACAGAAGGAGTTCTTGATCCGTTGCAAAGAGTTTTAATTGGTACCAAAACCCGATTACGTCCGGTTTTAATGACCGCAGCTGTTGCTTCACTAGGATTTTTACCAATGGCATTGTCAACAAGTGGTGGAGCAGAGGTACAAAAGCCTTTGGCAACCGTTGTAATTGGAGGATTAGTTTCAGCAACATTACTGACGTTAATCGTTTTACCAATTCTGTATTTGTTGTTGGAGAAGAAATTTGACCGCAAAGAGCAGGAAGATTTACAGGGAGAACAGTAAGAATTAAAAAAGAAAAAAATGAATACCACATATAATAACAAAACCCCCTTTGTGCAGCTTGCGAAAGAAGCATTGCGTGCTTTGAAGGCAAACAAGCTGGTGCTTGCACTCTTGTTCGCAACCACATTCGCAACGGCGCAGGAAAAAATAAGTCTCGTGAAAGCAATCGAACTGGCAAAATCAAACAATATTGATTTAAAGATTGCCGATAAGGAAATTGAGAAACAAACGATTTTAAAAAAGACGGCATTTCAGCCAGATCCGCTTCAGGTGCAATACCAGGGCGGACAGTTCAATAGTGCCGATTACGATCATAATGTTTCGATTCAGCAGTTTTTTCCGTTGGGAAATATCACAAAAGCCAATCGACAGCTACAGGAAGAACTGGCGAAGCTGGCAGAAAAACGAAAAGCCTTATCTTCTTATGAAGTAGAAAAGGCAGTAACACTGGCCTATTATCAATATCTGTATGGTGTTTCGATTCAGAAACTGAACTCGGAACTTAATGAGATTTATACCAAGTTTTTGAAGAATGCAGAACTGCGTTTTAAAACCGGAGAAAGCGGAAACATTGAAGTCATTAGCGCCAAAGCCAAAGTGAAAGAGATCGAAACTCAAAAGGCACAATTGGAATATGATTTGGCGATTTACCAAAAGCAGCTGCAATTTTTTATTCAGACGGATGAGAGTATCATTCCCGACGATCAAACCACATTGCAATATGTTATGGTGAAAGAAGAAGGAAACTCTAAAGCAGAGGCTTTAATGACGGACTTTTACCAGCAGCAAATTTCGGTGTACCAGAAAGAGGCCAATACGCACAAAGCGATGCGAACGCCAAAAGTAGGATTCGGGTATTTTGCACAAACCATCAATACCGAATCCTTGTTTCAGGGCTTTACGGCGGGCTTGCAAATTCCGTTGTTTGGAGGGGTGAATACTGCAAAAGCAAAAGCTTCGGCAGTTAGCATTTCTCAGTCGCAACTGGCTTTGGATAAGAACAGGCTAACGTTGAATCTGCAAAAAGCGGAGTTACAAAACAACTTTGAGAAACAACAGAAAGCAATGGACTATTATCAGAAAGAAGGATTGCAATATGCCGATCAGATCATCAGTACCGCCCAGAAAAGTTATGCCAATGGTGATATGAGTTACTGGTCGTACATCAGTTTCTTAAATCAGGCGATTGATATTAAAAAACAATACACAGAGGCTACACATAACTTTAATCAAAGTGCAATCGAATTGCAATTTCCAACCATCAAAAACAATTAAAATGAAACAGACATATAAGCATTTAACAGTAAAATTTGCAAAGGTTTTATCGCCAAGGAAGACCGCTAGTTGGGTAGTACTCCTGGCTTCTATCGCCGTTTTTACTTCTTGTGGACAAAAGAAAGCTGAAGAAACAAAAGAAGAAGAAAAATCGCAAACTGAAGTTGCTTTAAACGAATCTCAGTATAAAACAGTGGGAATCGAAACAGGTTTAGTAGAAGACAGAAACCTCAACAAAGTGATAAAAGCCAACGGTTATACGACAGTTCCGCCTCAAAATTCAGCAGAAGTTTCGACTTTAATAGGAGGAACGGTTAAGGATATTTTTGTATTGGAAGGAACCTATGTCAACAAAGGCAAAGTACTGGCGACCATTCAAAATCTGGAAGTAATTGAAATGCAGGAAGAATTCCATTCGGCTACAGCCAATATTGAATACCTGCAATTGGAATACAACCGCCAGAAAACCCTGAGTGATGAAAATGTAAATCCAAGGAAAACATTTCAGGAAGTAAAATCCAAATTGGCCGCAGAAAGAGCCCGTGCACAGGCTGCCAGAAACAAACTGGAAGCGTTGCATGTAAGCACCAAGGGTAGTACTTCACTGGTTCCGGTGGTAGCGCCAATAAACGGTTATGTAGGGAAAATAAGTATTGCAAAAGGAGCTTATGCCCAAACGGGTGTAGTTTTGTTTGAAGTGGTCGATAACAGTCAGATGCACCTGGATTTGAATGTGTATGAAAAAGACCTGGGCTCTATTTCGATTGGTCAGGTCATTGATTTTGTTTTAACCAATCAGTCGAACAAATCAATTAAAGGGAAGATTTTCGGAATCAATAAGTCTTTTTCTAACGAAAGTAAAACCGTTGCAGTACACGCTAAAATCGAATCGGCCGATGCCAAAGGGCTGATTCCGGGGATGTACGTTTCGGCAAACATCAACATCACAAACACCACTGTTCCTGCATTACCAAAGGATGCTGTGGTTCGAAATGCCGATAAATACTTTGTATATGTGGAAGAAGAAGCACATGAAGAAAAGAAAACATTAGCAGAAGGAAATCATGAAAAAGAGATTCATTTTAGAGCAGTTGAGGTCATTCCGGGTACTACAGATCTGGGCTTTACAGAAGTGAAATTTGTAGAGAAAGTGGCTCCGAATGCAAAAATTGTAACCAAAGGAGCTTTTTATTTGCTTTCGGCGATGAAAGGTGGAGGAGAGCATGATCACTAGGTTTTTGTAAAGGTTCATAGGCTCAGAGGGGCAAAGGGACAGAGGTTTTTGTAGGGACGCATAGTCTTGTGCTTTGACCCAATGTCATTAAGCTAAGAGGTTTTGGATTTTAGATTGAAGATTTCAGATGTTGAAACCGTATAAAGTCGACAGTTACGCTTTTGGGTAACAGCAAATCAGAAATCAAAAAGCGTTAATCAAAAATCTTAAATCTCTTTTCTCGGCCTTTGTGAGATTAATTTGTGGTACCTAAAAACTATTAAGACAAAATCCGTAAATTTAGAACATTATTGAAACAAAGTTTAAACTTGAAACTTTGAAACCTAAAACTTTAAATTTCTCATGGAACATCTACATAAAGAAGAAAAGATTAAAAAGAAAAAAACAAACCAACCGTCCTGCAGCTGTGCACATGACGAACCGGTTCATTCTGATGATGACGGACACGATCACGGTAATAGTGGTGACAGCAGTTTGTTTAAAATGTTTTTGCCGGCCCTTATTTCCTTTGGTTTACTGCTGATTGGAATTGGATTTGATAATTATTTTGAACAAAATTGGTTCTCAGGTTATGTTAGAATTGCCTGGTACATTATCGCCTACTTGCCGGTTGGGTTTCCTGTTTTAAAAGAAGCCTTTGAAAGCATTAGAAAAGGGGATGTTTTTTCGGAGTTTTTCCTGATGAGTATTGCAACTCTGGGAGCGTTTGCCATCGGAGAATATCCTGAAGGCGTTGCTGTAATGCTGTTTTATACCATTGGAGAGAACTTTCAGGGATTGGCAGTCAGTCGTGCCAAATCAAATATTAAGAGCCTGCTCGACCAGCGTCCGGATGAGGTGAATGTGTTGGAAAACAACATTTCTACCAAAGTCAAAGCTGCTGATGTTGCCATTGGAGCGATAATTCAACTGAAAGCGGGGGAAAAACTGGGTCTGGATGGCGAATTGCTTTCAGATTCGGCTTCCTTTAACACCGCAGCGCTTACGGGCGAAAGCAAACCCGATACAAAAGTAAAAGGAGAAGCTGTTTTGGCCGGAATGATTAACGGAAGCACTATTGCACTGGTAAAAGTTACAGCAGCGTACAACGACAGTAAATTGTCTAAGATTTTAGAAATGGTACAAAATGCCGTTACTAAAAAAGCTCCGGCTGAGTTGTTTATTCGCAAATTTGCCAAAATATACACGCCAATTGTAGTCTATCTGGCGATTGCCATTTGTTTGCTACCCATGCTTTTTGTCTCCAACTATGTGTTTAGCGAATGGTTGTACAGAGCCTTGGTTTTTCTGGTAATTTCATGTCCTTGTGCCTTAGTGATCAGTATTCCGTTGGGGTATTTTGGCGGAATCGGAGCTGCGAGTAAAAACGGAATCCTGTTTAAAGGAAGTAACTTTTTAGACAGTATTTCAACCATTCAGAATGTGGTGATGGACAAAACGGGGACCATGACCGAGGGTGTCTTTAAAGTTCAGGAAGTGATTATTCAGGAAGGTTTTGATAAAGACGAGATTTTAAAACTCGTAAATGTACTGGAAAGTCAGAGTACGCACCCTGTTGCTACTGCGATCCACAATCATGTGGGGCAAATTGACGCTTCAATAGTATTGAAAAATGTGGAAGAGATTTCCGGACACGGTTTAAAAGCAGAGATAAACGGAAAGGAACTGCACGTAGGGAATTTCAAATTGATGGATAAATTCAGCATCAACTACAATGTCGATCCCAATGCGGTTGTTTACACGACGATTGCCATTGCTTACGATAAAAAGTTTGCCGGTTATTTAACGATTGCCGATGAAATCAAAGCAGATGCACAAGAGGCTGTAACGAAGCTAAAAGACTTAGGCGTTAAAGTAACCATGCTGAGTGGTGACAAAACCAATGTAGTGCAGTTTGTTGCGAATACGCTGGGAATTACAAATGCTTTTGGCGATTTGCTACCCGAAGACAAAGTGAATAAACTAAATGAAATTAAAGCTAAAAATGAAACTGTGGCTTTTGTGGGCGATGGTGTAAATGATGCTCCGGTAATTGCTTTAAGCACCGTTGGGATTGCGATGGGAGGTTTAGGAAGTGATGCCACGATCGAAACCGCCGATGTTGTCATTCAGGACGATAAACCGAGTAAGATTCCTATGGCGATAAACATTGGGAAACAAACCAAGAAAATTGTCTGGCAGAATATTACTTTGGCCTTTGTTGTAAAAGCTTTTGTGCTCATTTTAGGCGCTGGCGGACTGGCAACGATGTGGGAAGCCGTTTTTGCGGATGTTGGCGTAGCTTTGCTGGCCATATTGAATGCCGTGAGGATTCAGAAGATGAAATTTTAAGATAAAGAAACCGTTTCAGTACCAAGCTGAAACGGTTTTGTTTTTTTATGCTTTATTCACATCCGGAATGACCAGAGTGGCATAAAGACTGTGTTATAAAAGCTTATTTTTTTAAATGTGTTGGCTCCTGAATTTCTCCGTTACCAAAGGACCAGTTTTCCAGACCGTTATTTTCTACTAAAACAATAATCACATTATTAATTAGAATCTCTGTTGTTGCAGCAATTCTCGTAGCAATTTGGTGGTACAATTTCCTTTTTTGTTCTACTGTCCGACCTTGTCCTGCGGTGATCTGAACATATACAATTTCTTCAGAATGTGAAACACCAAGATAACTTTCGGGATATTTTATCTGATGCTGTTCTAATTCTTCAATTACATGAAAATAATCAGCAGTTGGAATATGAAATTCTGCTATTAAAGATTGGTGAATCGCTTCTGAAATATTGTTTTTGGTTGCTAATGAAAGCTTCTTAGGCAAACTGATTCGTACAAATGGCATTTTTTAGATTTTGAGTTTTGTATAAAAATAAAAAAAATAGAGGAGGAGCCGGCAAATCTTTAGGAAAACTTCAAGTCAACCAGAGCTTCATTATTTTCTATGCTAACTTCGGTTGGATTGCTTTCAGAAGGTGTTTGAGTGGGATACCAGTTTCGGCCCGGGCGTACGATAATGAGCAGTCCTTCATCGTTTCCAACGGCAGCAAAATGCTCGCTATTGTCATTTTTACTGAAGAGTTCCAAATTGTGTTCGGTTGCTAACTGGTTTACTAAATCTAAAGGATGTTCGTTGACGATTCCAATTTCACTGATGTTTAGTATCGATTTAGAACTAAAGGATTCCGTTTGGGCATTGTCGAGATCGTATCGGGCAATGAATTCCAGTATATTGCCATTGTTGTCATAAAAATAAACAGCGTTGGCATTCCAGCTCTCAAAATTGGCAATTACATTCGCGTTTTCGATAACAATTAAATCCAGTTGGTTTGTGGCCCATTGAATGGCCTCTTGCAGTTTGTTTTTGGGAATATTAAAAGCAAAATGATAGATAGAATCAAATTGCGGATTTTCGATAAACTTTAAGACCGATTCACCTGCCTGAATGCTAATCGAGTTAGAATCTTTTTTCAGGATGGGGAGATGGAGAATATTTTGGTAGAATGCTGCTGTTTGGTGAATATCGTTTGTTTGAATTTGAAGGTGTTGTAATTTCATGATGATAGTCTTTTATAAAGAGGCAGGAGCTTCTTTTCGTTTCAAACAAATTTAAAAAAGGGTAACTGTATTCTCATCGTCGCATCATTTTATACTTCGATGAAGGAATAACAAATTATGATGAGAAGTAGTGTAGTGGTAATTTTTTTTAAACACATAGAAACATAGATTTGGATTACTAAAAGAGGGTACAAAAGAGAAACACATTTCTTTCACATAGCGGTATGTGCTTTATTTGAAGTGAAGCGTCTTTTTCAGCATTTAGAACTATGTTCCTATGTGTTAGAATAGAGGTTAGTATGTTGGAACGCTAAAATTTAAACACATAGAGACATAGGTTTGTCTTTAATAATCGGTGTTGATCGTTTTTGCAAATGCACTGCAATACTCTTTGATCATTTGTCTCACGGTGCGAAACTCCTGCATAATTTCTTCTTCTGTTCCTGTTGCTTTGGCGGGGTCCGGAAAATTGTGATGCAATTTTAATGCGTTGGAAGGAAAGAAAGGACATTGCTCTTTGGCATTATCACAAACCGTAAGTACGATATCAAAAGCAATGTTTTGATACTCATCAATATGATTAGAGGTATGTTTTGCAATATCGATACCGTCCTCTTTCATAGTAGTGATGGCTCTGGGATTTACACCGTGAGTTTCGATACCTGCACTGTAAACATGCGCTTTGTTGCCCAGAAAATAACGCAAATAGCCTTCAGCAATCTGGCTTCGGCAGCTATTTCCTGTGCAAAGCACGAGAATATTTTTTGTCATAATTTTAAACGAGTAACCAAATGATATTGATAATGCAAAATTTAGGCTCAAAGCCATAAAACAGTTGCAGTACAATAACAGCTGTAGTGATTATAATTGGTTTTTTGTATTTAAGAAAGAAAGTGCTCATAGCTTAACAGCAACCTGAATTTGGAGAACAGGAATTTGCTTTGTCTCTGTTTAATTCGATAAAGCCGGACGGTGATGGAATCCCGCATGCATCCTGTGCCAGACAAGCGGTAACCTTATTTTTCAATACAAAATGACTGCCATTAAACTCTAAATCGTATCGGCCTATAGTTTCATTTTGATATTCCACTTCGACATTCAGGTCTTCGATATTTAGTTGCTCTTCTGAAAGCTTAATGATGTGTAATAACTTGCCGGGTTTCAAGCGATGTTCAAAATCATCTGCATTCCAAAGTTGGAAGTTTACACTTTTTTCCTGACGAATTACACCGCCGCAATCAATAAAATTCTTGGTAATCATTCCTACTTCGGTAACGTGAAAGTGCTCCGGAACAAAAGTTCCGTTTTCCAGTTGAAATGCTACATTTTCAAGAGTAGGCAAAACGTTTTTAATGTCTGATAGTTTCATCTTTTCTTGTTTTATAGTTATAATGCAATATTACGATATAGATAGCTAAAAAAAGCCTTTAACAGCATTTTTGATTTTTTGTAACCGCAATAATAGCGGAAAAATAGGTATTTAGAAGATCAAAAGTTTCTTCGTTGATACAGTAACAGATTGCATTTCCTTCAATGTTTCCCTTGATAAGTCCAGCGTTTTTTAGTTCTTTCAGGTGTTGTGAAACGGTGGGCTGTGCGAGTGGCAATTCGTTTACAATATCTCCGCAAATACATTCATTCACTTTAAGCAAATATTCAATAATAGCAATTCGCGCTGGGTGTCCCAGTGCTTTGGCTATAGTAGCGATCTGATTTTGTTTGTCGGTAAAATGTTCCGTTTTAGAAGCTCCCATGTGATTTAAAATATAATATTGCAATATTACGATATTAATTCTAAAATCAAAGCATCTTTTTAGAATTTTTAAATAGGGTAAATTAAAATATTGATTCCCAAGTTGGAACGCTAAAATTATGAAACACATAGAAACATAGATTTATATGCTTAAAAGAGCATACAAAAGAGAAATACATTTCTTTCGCATAGTTATGCGTTTTATTTAAAGTGAAACTTCTTGTTCTGCTTCATAAAACTATGTTCCTATGTGTTAAAATAGAGGTCCCGATGTTGGAACGCTAAAATTATGAAACACATAGAAACATAGATTTATATGCTTAAAAGAGCATACAAAAGAGAAATACATTTCTTTCGTCCCGATGCATCGGGACATTTTATTTGAAGTGAAACGCCTTTTTCCGTATTTAGAACTATGTTTCTATGTGTTAAAATAATACTTTTAAGTTGAGAAAATCCCCTTTAAAAGGTTTCTTTTCTGTTGTTTTTGAAATTCATCCAGCCCAAACCGACTAATAACAGATTGAAAAGCAGTAAAGGCAAAAAAGCTCTCGTATAATGAATCGGAGAAGGGTCTGTAAAAGTTTCTACTTTAAACTTCGACCAGTTTTCCTTAACCACCGGGGCATTATCAAATATTTTTGGATAAAAATACAACCTCATTTTTTCATGGAAATGGTTGGTTTCCTTCAAAAATAAAAGCTGGTTTCCTAAATCAGATTTTGCAATTTCATTCAGTTGAAGTTGTGCATGCAAAGTAGGAAGGAACTGTGCGATAAACTGACTCGCTTTGTTGCGCTGTTCTAATTTGGATTGCAGTTCCTGAGATTGCTGTACCGAATCGTCGTCACCCGCCTGTTGCATGGCGTAATACCAAAGCCAGTTAAACTCCGTATTTGGCAACGGATAACGTTTGAATTGCGGATAATGCTGGTAGAATTTATCCATTGTAATTTTCTTATCCATATCCCATTTTTCATGATAGGCATTGCGTTGTTTTACCGTTAACTCCAAAGCTTCGGGAATCGGATATTTATTTACGATATATGTATTGATTACTGCCGGCAGAACGATAATGAGAAACAGCCAGATCGTGAGTAAAATAACGGCATTGAAATTTGAATTCTTTTGAAGAGAAACAATAAAAAAGCAGGCTGCAAACCAAAACAAGAGGTATAAAACACCCAGTACGTAAAAGGTGAGGAGCGCCGCATCAAATGGAATCCCTAAGATCAAAACTGCTAAAAGAAGTAAAAAAGTCAGTAATGCGATCAGACTTAAAATTCGGATGTAAAACAGCTTCAGAATGTATAAAAAGGTATTTTCACTTTGCGTAGACACAATTTTCCAGGTTCCGCTTTCCTTTTCTTCCGAAACCAGATTGTAAGAGAATGCGATAATCAAAAGAGGAAAAAGGTAAATCAGCACAAAACTAAAATCGATGTTCCCGGATAACAGGTTGTTCGGATTATGAAGCTCTGCGTCGTATTTTTGAGCTTCCAAACCCCGAATCGTGACGCTTTGAATCGACGGATTTACATCACGCTGACCAATCGCGAGGCTGTTAACGGGTAATGTTTTATTAATCAGTGAAAATTTGATGTAATAGAGCAGCAGTCCCATTTCGTCTTTGTGAAAAGCAGCATTTCGCGCAATGTGCTCTTTTTGGTACAGTGCAGCTTCGGCAATATTATTTTGCTGTTTTTGTTGGAATTGCTGTCCAATTAAAAGACTTATGAATCCGATGAGCAACAGGAAAACCAATCCAATTTTGGTACCTTTTGAGCGTATGAAATTTTTAAAAAGTAATGCTAACATATTAGAGGGCTTTAAGGTTTTTAGCAGCCATTCGCAGGAGAGCAAAAAGCAGGATAATCCAGAGAAAAATAGAGACTACAGAGAGGATTTCAGACTTTAAAATGGCCGGGACTTCTTTTGGCTCATAATGAAATTCTTCCAGATCAGCCCAGTGTTCTTTGCTGATGGATAAAGGTTTGTCGTTTGGTCCCGGCTTTTTATTACTGATGTATTTAACCTGCAAAGCATTCATTTTTTGCGCCATGGTATAGCGATAACTCTCGGCTTGTTTCTGAAAATCGACATACGAACCATAATCGGTATTGGATAAGCCCATCGACAGGTTTCGGATCGCGATGTACGGATTCAGAAAAGAAACGGTTTTAGAGAAACTATTTTGCTGATCGTAGATTTTTAAGAGGTTTTCCAAGTGTTTGTTGTAAATGCGCGAACTGATTTTCTCTCCTTCGGTCATGATAAATCCCGAATAATTAAAAGGCAGTTTTTGTACCGAATCGACTTTGTAAACGCTCAGTAAGGAATCTTTGATGGCTTTGTAATGCAAATCGTTTGGATTATGGCTATCGCCTTGCTTGAGAATGTCCTTTTCGATCGCACTGTTGAATTCTATTTTCGAGGGTGCTTCGTAAAGGTATGCCCCAATGGCCTGAGTAGTTCGGGGTAAAATAATGGTAAGCACCAGCCAGATTCCGATTAAGGAGATTAATGCTTTCTTTGACGTTTTGCTCGAAGCAGAAATCAGCACAGCAATCACACAAAAGAAGATCAGGTAAATAAAATGAAAGAGAACAAACAACAGCATTTTGATGGCTTCATCTGTTGAAATGGTAAAATCCTGTAGCAGCAGCCATACCAATACAAGCACCAGTATGGTGGGAACAAAAAGCAGCAGGATCACATTTACAATTCCTACTATCTTTCCGGTTAAGAGCTGTTTCCAGCTGATTCCCTGACTTAAAAGCAATTTTAGAGTTCCGTTTTCTCTTTCGGCTGCGACCGCATTAAATCCTAAGAAAAAAATCAGTAAAGGCAGTAAAATTTGCAGAACCATGGCAATGCTGATTTCTCCAAAACGAAGCATACTGTTAGAGAATCCTGCTTCAGAGAAATTGGCACTATTTTGTTTGTGCGCTTCAAGAAATATAGCATTTCCGAAAAAAGGTTCCATTCCAAATTCAAAAACACTCAAAGGAGTACTTTTTCGAAAGGCAAAATTTCCGTAATGCGCCATTCGGTGCGGGTTTTTGTCCGGATTGTTGAGCCAGTCTTCGCGTGATTCATGCTGGTATTTTTCGCTGGTCTGATTTTGGTTGTTGTAATTTTCCCAACCCGAAAAAGCAGCATAAAGCAATAGGATACCAATAAAGAGTGTGATGATATAAACTGCTGTATTTTTAAAAACAGCATTTTTTAGATGTCTGGCAATTAAAATTTCGATGTGTAATGACATGATACCGTTTAAAATTTGTAAGTTACAGTAAGCGTAAAGTTTCGCGGAGCTCCGGGAAATAGTCTTAGATAATTCTGGGCACCCAGCCAGTAGGTTTTATTGAATAAATTACCTGCATTCAAGGCAATCTGCATATTGCTTTTGTTGGGTTTATAGTACAAAGCCGCATCAAAAACAGTAAAATCAGGCAGTGTAAAAGCTCTTGTAAACCAAGGCACTTTACTGCTTTGATATTGCATTCCGAAACCAACACCCAGATCTTTTAGGGCCGAATCAGAATTGAAATTGTAGCGTGTCCATAAATTGGCGCTGTTTTTTGGTGTATTTTGTTTTCGGGCCCCAATTAATAAAGGATCACGATCATTGGTGATTTCGGCATCGATATAACTGTACGAAGCGTTTATTTGCCAGTCTTCTGTAATAAAACCCGCTACATCACATTCAAAACCGCGACTTCTCTCAGCACCTCGGGTCACTAGTAAATCGGGATTTGCAGAATCGTTGGCATTCATTAGAATATTGCGTTGGTTGATTTCGTAAAGTGCCGCGTTGAAACTCACTGAATTGTTAAAAAAAGTAGCTTTTAGTCCAACTTCTTTCAGGTTGCTTTTCAACGGGTCAAACAAACTTCCTGCAGGCAGACTTCCGGTTTGAGGCATCAAAGACACTGTATTCGACTGTGGCTGGTAACCTTCAAGATAAGTCGTATAAACATTAATCTGATTGTTTACAGCATAAGTCACTCCAACACGAGGAAGCAAAGCTGATTTCTTTACAGTCAGTTCATTGTTGGATTTGTAATTGGTAATGTCTTTAAACCATTCTTGTCGCAAACCCAGTAAAACGGTAAACTTTTCCCATTGCAGCTGATCCTGAATGTAAATCGCGTTAGTAGTAGTTAATGCCGGTGGTAATGCCGTACGGACATTGAGTGTATAATCGTCAGGACTTGTTAAGGTGTAAGTAGGGTTGTTCAGATTGAAATAATTGACATTTGGTTTGGGTACAACTATCCCGTCGACTGTCATGGTTTGGTAATTGGCGGCATTGGCAGCCACAAATGAAGGGGCTACAGTTCCGTCTTTCAATACATAACCTCTGGCAGCATTTTGTCCGCCACCTTTAGTTTTGTTCCAACTGTTTAAATCGTAACCCGTCAATAGTTTATGTTTGACCTTTCCGGTATTTACATCAAAGTTCAAATAAGCACTCAGATTATCAACGTCCCAATATTGCTGACGTTGCACAAATTGCATCATGGCCAGACTGCTCACAGGTTTATTGTTCATGTCGACCGCAAAAGCATTTGTACTTCTGTGCTCCTGAAGATCTTCTGTCCAGGTTTGCTTCATATAAGAAGCATTAAAACCTATTTTAGAGTTGAATTTATGAGCGAAATTCGTCATCAAAATCATTTCTTTTGATTTGTAGTAATCACTCGGAGCGCCTAAATTTAAACTAATCGGAGTTTTGTTCAGACTGGTAACTCCCGCAACGGCACCAAAAATGGGTTGTCCGCGATCCAGAACTCCGGTCATATTGCTCAGAATCAATTCGGTATTGATCGCTGTTTTTTCATTCGGAATGTAGCTGAAGGAAGGCGAAATCAAAAAGGATTTGTTACGAACCAGATCCCGAAACGATTTGGCTTCCTGATACGCACCGTTTACGCGGTACAAAAGAGTTTTTGATTCGTTCAACGGGCCGGTAAAATCTAAAGTTCCGCGCAATGTGCTAAAACTTCCTGCACTCAGACTTATCTCTTTTCGGTCGACAGCCAAAGGTTTTTTAGTAACCAGATTGATGCTTCCACCCGGATCGACAGAAGAGAATGTAGCACTCGAAGGCCCTTTAATCACTTCAACCCGTTCAATATTGGTCGTTAAAGGCTGTAAAAAGTAATGCTGATGCGTTCGCATACCGTTTATAATTTGACCTTCTTCGTTTTGACTGATTCCGCGAATGGTATATTGATTGTAATAACTTGCCGGAATAACGCCACTGGCCATCTTGACAGCATCAGCCAGGTAAATGGCGCCTTTATCTGCAATGAGTTCTTTGGTGATCGTTGCTATAGATTGTGGAATATCTTTGTTGAGGGCAGCCGTCTTTGTTGCTGCAAAAGAATAATCACTATTGTATTTTTTGGTCGAACGACCTATGATTTCAACCGTTTGCAATTCGGTGTGCCCGGCTTTGATTCGTACGGAATCTTTAGAAATAGTATCGGATATTTTTTTATTAACAGTTTGCGATTGTGCCAACTGAGTAAAGATTACTAAAAACAGTGAGAGAATAAAATGTTTCATTTTTTGGATTGGATTGGATTGGAAAAAA
Organism: Flavobacterium sp. N502536; assembly: GCF_025947345.1. Classification (NCBI taxonomy): domain Bacteria; kingdom Pseudomonadati; phylum Bacteroidota; class Flavobacteriia; order Flavobacteriales; family Flavobacteriaceae; genus Flavobacterium; species Flavobacterium sp. N502536. The sequence continues at coordinate 3,955,625 of NZ_CP110011.1, forward strand.
GTAATTTCCTTTTATACAGTTTGTAAATACAAATCTTCCAGTTCATTTGCCGAGATTTTATCGGCTTCGATAACTGTAACGAGATTTCCCTGTCTCATAATGCCAATATGAGAGGCAACTTCTCTTGCTCTGAAAATGTCGTGTGTCGCCATCAGTATGGCTGTTCCATCTGCAGAAAGTTCTTTTAATATTTGAGAAAACTCATTAGAAGCTTTAGGGTCTAAACCACTAGTAGGTTCGTCCAGTAAAAGAACCTTGGCTTTTTTGGCGATCGCAATGGCAATTCCAACTTTCTGACGCATTCCTTTCGAATAACCGCCCAGGTGTTGATGGTGCGCCTTAAGCTGCAATCCTGCTTTTGAAAGAAAATAAGTCAGTTCGCCAGCTGAATATTTGAATCCTGCCAGAGACGAGAAGAACTTTAAGTTCTCTAAACCGGTAAGATTTGGATACAACATCACTGTTTCCGGGATGTAAGCGACATACTTTTTGGTTTCCTGCGCATTCGAGATCACCGAGATGTCGTTGATTTTAAGTTCGCCGTCAGTTGGAGCGATAAAACCTAAAAACAAATTGATGGTGGTTGTTTTTCCGGCACCGTTTTGTCCGAGTAAAGCAAAGATTTCACCTTCTTTAATGGTTAAATTCAGTTTGTTTAAAGCAATATGATCGCCATATTTCTTTGTCAGATTTTCAGCTATAAGCATAGTTTTTATGTATTTGGATGATTTTTATTAGGAATCCTTACTGTCAATCATAGCCAAAGTCCAGCCTGCTGGTTTACAGCTGAGGCATCTTTAACGATGAAGGAAGTAAGGGGAGTGGTGTTTACTACGATTGAAACCGAAAAAATAGTTGTATTGGATAAGCGGGAATGGCCGTTCGGGTTTTATCGGGCGCCATTTTATAGAAAAAGGCAGCAGATAAAACTACAAATGCGTTTTGCCTGACTTTAAAAAAGACAAGCAAGTGGTATTGTTATTTTTTCGGGTAAAAACGCAGTAAACTAACGAATTACTGGTGGAGCTCTGAGCGCAAAAAGACTGCCTTTGAAAAATACAGCAGCAGTTTTTACATAAAAGAATGCGCAGAACGTTTCAATACTTACTTTAAATAGGGAGTAAGATTGAAAGCTGTCCGGAATAAAGGTGCTAAACGCAAAGTGGCAAATTTGGCAATTGGTATCAGCAGTATGGCTGTGCGTAATTTGCTTTTGCCCGTCAACATAAGTATGGTCGCAATGTTTGTTGGTAAGCTGTTTGTAAACATGCTCGTAAGAATGCAGCGTCTGAAACAGCATTGCAAACAATACTGTTACAGACATAAAGAAATTAATTAATACAATTTTCTTTTTCATTCTTGATGGATAAAGTCCTGTTTTTAGCGGACTTTATAGCTTTTAAACTAACGCAACGTTGTTGCAAATATAGATATCTTATTTAAAAATGCATTAAAATTGTCGGTTATTTTATTGAGGAACAAATTCTGTGATTTTTTTTAAGTCTAATCATATAAAAACACGGTTAAAGTAATCTTCTTCAAATAATCGTTCAAAAAACGCATTTGCATCTTCAAAAATACAAATTTACATAGTATTATTCCTGTTAATGTGTTTATTTATTGTTACTTATGTAGGTCATGGCTAGTGATCTTGTTATATAATCTCTATTTTTACTAGAAGAGGATAATTATCAACTTAGATAATAATTGAATTTTTGATTTGACACAAACTTCAAAAAAGTGTCAATTTTATAAACGGGCGTTCTGCTCACTAAAAAAGTAAATTATGAAAATAGGGTTAATAGGATTCGGAAAAACAGGAAAATCAGTAGCCTCTGTACTACTGGAAAACAATCAATTTTGCCTGGAATGGGTTTTAAGACAAAGTACCGTTTTAGAACACAGATCAGTTTCGGAATTTTTTGGTATTCCTTCAAAAGAACCGGGGTTAATTTACTCGCGTTCTAAAACGACAATGGAAGAATTACTGGACAAACATCCGGTTGATATAATTATTGATTTTTCTTCCAGCGAAGGTATTTATACGTATGGCGAAATTGCCGCAAAGCGAAAGGTCAAGATTATCTCGGCAATTTCTCATTACAAAGAGAAGGAATTGCAGTTATTAAAGAAACTGGCTCATAAAACAACGGTATTTTGGTCGCCAAACATTACACTTGGTGTCAATTACCTGCTTTTTGCGGCTAAATTTTTAAAGAAAATTGCTCCCTGGGTGGATATTGAGGTAAACGAAGAACATTTTAAAAAGAAAGAAGGCACTTCGGGAACCGCGGTCAAAATTGCAGAAGCATTGGATGTGGATAAAGGCAATATCAATTCGGTCAGGGCAGGAGGAATAGTCGGTAAACACGAGGTCATATTTGGATTCCCTTATCAGACGGTTCGTTTAATTCATGAATCAATTTCGAGGGAGGCATTTGGAAACGGAGTTGTTTTTGTTGCCGAAAATTTAGAAAACAAACCTAAAGGGCTGTATAATTTTGAAGACATTTTAACGCCTTATTTTGCAGTTTGATACTTTATATAACAAACCCGACAGGTTTTTGAAACCTGTCGGGTTTAAATTTATAGGTCGGGTTTGTTTTTTAATAACACATAGAAACACAGACATTGTAGGGGCAAAAAGGCTTCGAAAAAGAAATACATTTCCTTAGCATAGTTTGTAAACCTGTGAAATGGTATTTCCGAGTTTGAAATTCCATGTTTCTATGTGTTTAATTCATTCCTTGTTCTATTTTTTAAAAATTAAAGCTTTGGTATATTCGGCATTCATTTTTGCGATGGAGAGAATCGAAATACCTTGCGGACATTCGATTTCACAGGCTCTGGTATCTGAGCAGTTTCCAAAACCTTCGGCATCCATTTGGTTGACCATGGTCAGTACCCTTTTTGAAGCTTCGACTTGTCCTTGTGGTAATAAAGCCAGGTGCGTGATTTTGGCTCCTGTAAACAAAGCCGCGCTGGCATTCTTGCAAGTGGCTACGCAGGCACCGCAACCAATACAAGCTGCGGCATCAAAAGAGGCTTCGGCAGTTTCGTAGGATATCGGAATCGTATTAGCTTCAGGCGCCTGACCGGTGGAGACTCCAATAAAACCACCAGATTCAATTATGGCATCAAATGCAGAACGATCGATTTTTAAATCTCTCAGTACGGGAAAAGCTTTTGCCCGAAAAGGTTCGATATAAATGGTATCTCCATCTTTAAAACTTCTCATATGGAGCTGGCAGGTTGTGGTATTTTTTAAGGGCCCGTGCGCTCTTCCATCAATCATAACACCACATTGTCCGCAAATTCCTTCGCGGCAATCGTGATCAAATTCAATCACACGTTCTTTTTTCTGAATTAAGGATTCATTTAAAAGATCAAGCATTTCCAGAAATGACATATGTTCTGAAACTTCATCGATTTCATAATCTACCATTTTCCCTTTAGCAGAAGTATCAGACTGTCGCCATATTTTAAGATATAGTTTCATATTGCTTTAACTTTTGATTATTTATAACTTCTTACGGCAAGTTCAACCGATTCAAATACAAGAGGTTCTTTGTGCAATTCCGGCGGTTTTGCTGCTCCTTTCCATTCCCAGGCCGAAACATAACAGAAATCGGTATCATTTCGAACGGCTTCACCATCGGCAGTTTGAAATTCTTCCCGAAAGTGGGCGCCGCAGGACTCTTCTCTTTGTAAAGCATCGTAACACATTAGTTCGGCCAACTCAATGTAATCGGCAATTCGGCCGGCTTTTTCGAGTTCACTGTTTAAAGTATCGTCTCCTGTAATCAATAAGTCCTTTTCAAACGAAGCTTTTAAGGCTTTGATATCCTCAAGGGCTTCTTCGAGTTTTTCTTTGCTTCTGGAAAGACCACATTTTTCATAGAGCAATCGTCCAATTTTTTTATGAAAGTAATCGGCAGATAGTGTGCCTTTGCTGTTTAAAAAACGATCCAGCTGTACCCGTACGGTTTTTTCGGCTTCGTCAAATGCCGGATGGCTGATTGTTGCTTTTGGTGCGTTTAATTCTCCTGCCAAATAATTAGGAATGGTGTAAGGAGCTATAAAGTAGCCGTCTACACAAGCCTGAAGCAAGGAATTAGCTCCCAGTCGGTTTGCACCGTGATCGGCAAAATTGGCTTCTCCCAAAGCAAATAATCCGGGGATACTGGTCATTAATTCATAATCTACCCAAAGTCCGCCCATCGTAAAGTGTGCAGCTGGGGAGATTAGCATGGGTTCTTTGTAAGCGTTGATTCCGGTAATTTTTTCATACATGGCAAAAAGATTGCTGTATTTGGCTTCAATTTTATCTTTTCCCTGTGCTTTTATAGCATCTGAGAAGTCCAGATAGATGGCATTTTTCATGGGCCCAACACCATGTCCGGCATCAATTCGCTCTTTTGCGGCCCGGGAGGAAATATCACGGGGTGCAAGATTTCCAAAAGAAGGATAACGACGTTCCAGATAATAATCGCGTTCTTCTTCGGGAATTGTATTGGGATTTCGCTCGTCTTCCGCTTTTTTAGGAACCCAGATTCGCCCGTCGTTCCGCAAAGATTCGGACATTAAGGTGAGTTTAGACTGATTGGCTCCGTGTTGTGGAAGCGAGGTAGGATGAAACTGAATCCAGCTTACTCCCGCCATATAAGCGCCTTTTTTATGGGCTCTCCAAATGGCAGAACTATTACAGCCCATCGCCAGTGTAGAAAGATAATATACTTTTCCGTAGCCTCCGGAAGCCAGCACAACAGCATCGGCAACATGACGCTCTAAAGCTCCTGTTTCGAGATTTCGGGCAATAATACCTTTGGCTTTTCCGTCAATAACTACTAATTCCAGCATCTCATGACGGGTATGTGTTGTTACTTTTCCTAAGGAAACCTGACGCAATAATCCCTGATAAGCCCCTAGTAAAAGCTGCTGTCCGGTTTGTCCGCGAGCGTAAAAGGTTCTTGAAACCTGAACGCCACCAAAAGAGCGGTTGTTTAGGTAACCTGCATATTCTCTGGCAAAAGGAACGCCTTGTGCTACAGCATGATCAATTAAATGTGCAGAGCATTCGGCCAAACGGTAGACATTGGCTTCGCGGGATCTGAAATCACCGCCTTTGATAGTGTCATAAAACATTCTGAAGGTACTGTCGCCATCATTTTTATAGTTTTTGGCGGCATTTACACCTCCCTGTGCCGCAACAGAATGGGCACGACGGGCAGAATCCTGAAAGCAAAACGACTGTATGTTGTAACCTTGTTCGGCCAGAGAGGCAGCACAGGAAGCACCTGCAAGACCGGTTCCTACCACAATAACGTTTAATTTTTTTCTGTTGGCAGGGTTTACGAGTTTTGCTTTTGCTTTGTAGTTATTCCATTTATCGGCTAGTGGTCCTTCGGGTATTTTTGAGTCAATCATTTCTATTTTAGTTTAAAATGAATTTATACACCAAGTCTATAAAGTGACTTAAATTTTAAGAAGGCCTAATTTACTATAAAAAAATGGTTTTTTGTAAAGAAAACGCTATTATTTGAGCTGTTTATTGTAATTCAAAATAAGAATTAATAGATAAATTACAGCTATTAGATTGATCCATTAGCTGTAATTATTTTTTAACACATAGAAACATAGCTCAAAATGCGTGTAAAAGGCATTTCACTCAAAATAAACCGCATAGCGCTGTATTATTTGAACACAGCGCATAATCGCTGTGAAAGAAATGTATTTCTTTTCAACACTCTTTATTACGCCTAAAATCTATGTTTCTATGTGTTAAATGTTTTTCATATCTTCTGTAAGTACTATTTGATGAGTTTTTCGACATTTGGAATTTTCTCCAAAGCCTTTGTATTTTCAACCAGAAGTTTGGCTGCGGCTTCATTTATTTTAGTTGCCGGAATTGCTTTCCATTTATTGATGTCTTTTTCGAAGTCGTTTTTGAAGAATACTCTGGATAGATCTCGTATCACACAGTAAGCCGCTATTGAATGGCCGTTATCGCTATCGTAGTTTCCGGTATTGATAAAAAACTGTATTCGTTTCATTAGGCCTTCTTCGGAGTAAAGAGACAACTCGGTTAATTTTCCCCTGTATTCCAAATCGGCAGAACCAATCCCTTTTAATTTCGGAAACAACTTATAATCGGCAAAGTGTCTGCCTTCGTGACCAATGTAGCTCACTCTGAAATTTTCCGATTTTAGGTCATAAGCCTTTTTGACACAAAACAAAGCTTCCTTAGTGGCCCAGCCTGCAGGATAGTAACGTCCCAAAGTGGCGTATTCGCTCCAGCCCAGCGTTACAAAATCATCCATAAAAAAGATCTTGATTGGGGTTTCTTTTCCGTCATAATTGACTTTATAAATGGTGTCTTTTTCTGTTTTCCAAACCAGTAAATCATATAAACCTCCGGTTTTTCCAAATCCTGTGGTATGATAGCCTAAACTGGCGATGTATTTTTTTTGGTATACATTGATGCTGTCTTCATTGAGGGGTAAGTTTTTGGCAGCAGGAAAATTCGTTTTAAGAAAATTAGAAACGTTTTTGATAATCAGTGAATCTGTTTTCTTTTCCTTGTTTAAGAAAGAGAAACGCCAGTAATCTCTGTAAATTTTGAGCAGCTCATCTATTTTTGATTTTCTGGTTTCGAGGAAATCGCTTTTGTCTTCTTCAAACTTAAAGCGGCTTTCGAAGTTGGTTTTGAATTTCAAATCTTTTTCCGCTATTTTTTTGGTCGGATTAAGCTCGAGTAGTGGCAGGGCCGATTTTGGATTCCCATCTAAAGCGAGAGAGTAGATTTTGGTATAATCCAGTTTTATACTGTCATTTTGGATGGACTGAGCGCTTGTTTTTGAAAACAAAAAGAGGTTGAAAAGGAGTAAAGTGGCAAGTTTTAGAGTTCTCATATAAAAGTGTTTGGGTTAATTTTTAACGGCTTTTATACTATAGAGACTTTTTTTGGGCTAATGTTACAGTTTTACTTTTTTATTTTTATTTCAATCCGTAAACCCGACATTTTTTAAAAACCTGTCGGGTTTGTCGAATTGTTAATTGCTTTTTGTATCCTCATCTAAATGTCCAATGATTTTGTTTCGGTGTAAGGATCCCCATTCGTGTAATGCCCCAATAACATTATATAAAGTGTGGCTGTGCTCTGTTCTGGCATATTCAACCGTTGGTGGAAAAGTGTCATAAACGGTTCGGGTTACCAGTTTGTTTATCTCGAGATCTTTAAGCTCTTTTGAAAGCATTTTATCTGTAATTCCGTTGATGTCCTTTGAAATTTCTTTGAATCGTTTAGGTCGGTTCGATAATGCAATCAAAATAGGCAATTTCCATCTGCCGCTTAAAACTTCCAGAGCATCTCTGACGGGCAATAACGCAGCCAGGCATTCCTCTGATGCAGAGCACATTTCGTTGTTTAGTTCCTTCTTTGTTTTCATATTTATGCTGTTACTATCCTCAAGGATAGCGCTATCCTTGAGGATAGTACTATAAAAGGTATAGCAAATGTAGATAAGTTTGTATTGTAAAACAAAAGTATAATAAACATGAGTAAAAAGATTCTGAATATAGTAACAAGCATCAAAGGAGATGCTTCTTTTAGCAATAAATTATCGAATGCCGTTCTGGAAAAGCTTGTAAAAGAATATCCGCAAAGTACGGTACAAACCTTTGATCTTTCTAAAACACCATTGCCTTATCTTGATGAATTACAGCTTAGCGCGTTTTATACTCCAGCAGATGCCTATTCTGATAGTCAATCCCAAGCGATTAAACTTTCTGATGATGCTGTAAGCGATTTGTTGGAAGCTGATATTATTGTGATCGGGGTTCCGATTTATAATTTTGGAATTCCCGCTTTATTAAAAGGTTGGATTGATCAGGTGGCCAGAGCCGGCAGAACCTTTAGTTATGATGAAAATGGACCAAAAGGTTTAGTAACTGGTAAAAAAGTATTTTTGTCTGTTGCGTCGGGAGCTGTATTTTCGGAAGGCCCTTATAAAAGTTACGATTTTGCAGAACCATATTTACGTGTTGTTTTAGGGTTTCTGGGAATTACCGATGTAACGACTTTTCGTGTAGAAGGAACTTCAATTCCTGATTTTGCTGAGAATGCACTACCAAAAGCTTTAACCGATGTTGAAGAGTTTGCTTTTTAAACGGAAAATAAATTGCGATAGTTGAACATTTTCGTGAGTAGTAAACCGGACAAGTTTTTAAAGGCTGTCCGGTTTGTCTTTTTTTACTTTTCGATAATCATGGTAACGCCTTGTCCTCCGGCGGCACAAATGGAAATTAGTCCGCGTCCGGATCCTTTTTCATTCAATAATTTGGCCATCACACCAATGATACGGCCTCCTGTGGCAGCAAAGGGGTGTGCAGCTGCTAGACTGCTTCCTTTCACGTTTAGTTTTTCGCGGTCAATGGCACCGAGAGTTTTAGAAAGTCCAATTTGTGTGCTTAGTTCGGGGCTTTCCCAGATTTTTAAAGTGGCTAAAACCTGCGCAGCAAAAGCTTCGTGAATTTCATAATAATCAAAATCCTGTAAAGTTAAACCAGCTTTGTCGAGCATATTGCTGACCGCAAACAGAGGAGCCAACAAAAGGTTTTGTTGATTTTTGACGTATTCGATGGCGGCAATTTCTGCAAAAGTGATGTAGGCCAAAATAGGAAGTCCTTGTTCTTTGGCCCATTCTTCACTGGCCAAAAATATGCAGGATGCACCATCAGTTAGTGGTGTTGAGTTTCCTGCGGTAAGGGTTCCGTTGGTTTTGTCGAAGGCCGGTTTTAGCTTGGCGAGCTTTTCAAGTGTACTGTCTTTTCGCAGATTATTGTCTTTATAAAGTCCGTTGAATGGTGTTATCATATCATCAAAAAAACCTTCGTCGTAGGCTTTTGCCATATTGAGATGACTTTTAAGCGCGAGATTGTCCTGGTCTTCACGGGAAATTTTATAATGTTTGGCTGTGATTTCGGTATGTCCGCCCATCGAAAGTCCGGTTTGAACCTCTTCATTTCGGGGAACAAGTGGTGCTAAATCTTTGGGGCGAATTTTTAAAAATTGCTTTATTTTTTCACCCAGTGATTTTGCATTTCTGGCGTTGAGCAGGATCTTTCTAAGCTTGTCGCTTACTGCCATCGGAATATCGCTAATAGAATCAACGCCTCCGGCAATTCCACATTCTATTTGACCTAAGGCTATTTTGTTGGCGATATAAATAGCACTTTCAATTCCGGTATCACAGGCTTGCTGCAAGTCGCAGGCGGGTGTCGCGGGATCAAGTGCCGTTTTTAAAACACATTCTCTCATCAGATTATTATCGTAGGTATGTTTGATTACAGCACCTCCGGCGACTTCGCCTAATAGTTTCCCTTTCAAATTGTATTTGTGTACAAGACCATCAAGAGCAGCAGTCATCATTTGCTGGTTTCCAACTTCGGCATAAGCCGTATTAGCTCTTGCAAACGGAATACGGTTGTATCCAACAATAGCTACTTTTTTGATTGTGTTCGTATGATTCATATCTGAGAAGGTGTTTTTAGTTTTTTTTCAGCTTAAAGGTAAGCAGAGTTATTTGTTATTGAATGATTTGGTGTACAAAATATTTCGCTTTTTGAGTTTAGTGCTGAATTATTTGTTTTTTGGATTGTATTTATTTAGAATGATTAAAAATAATTTGCAAAACAGAGTTTTAGCGATTACTTTTGCCAGCGAATTCAAAACCAAATAATAATAGTGAATATCATGAGTATAAAAAAAGTTTTATTTTCTCTGATTTTCCTGAACTCATTAATGATGATGGGGCAGGGACTGGGAAAAATAACAGGAAAGGTTTCCTTAACGGGAAATGTGCCGGCAGAAAATGTTTCTGTTGCACTGAAAGGAACAAAATATAGTGCCATTACAAACGAACACGGGCAGTACGAAATTAAAAATGTTAAGCCAGCCAGCTATACCATTAGCATTAGTGCAGTAGGAATTCGTCAGGTTGAAGACAGAATTACAGTTGCCGCTAAGCAAACGACAATTAAGAACTTTATGCTTTCCGAGAGTCAGGAAGATCTGGATGAAGTTGTGATTACGAAGAACAAATACAAGCAGGACAAGCCTTCTTTATCTTTACGTCTTCAAACTCCTGTGCTTGAAATTCCGCAGAACATTCAGATTGTGAGTGGTCAGGCGTTAAAAGATCAGCAGATTGTGAGTATGAGTGACGGTGTGATCAGAAACGTGAGTGGTGCGGTACGTTCAGAACATTGGGGAGATTTGTACACGAACATAAAAATGCGTGGTTCTCAGGTTCAGGCGTTCCGAAATGGGTTTAACGTAGTTTCTTCTTCTTGGGGACCGCTTACCGAAGACATGAGTTTTGTGGATCATATCGAGTTTGTAAAAGGACCTGCAGGTTTCATGATTTCAAGTGGTGATCCAAGTGGATTGTACAATGTAGTAACGAAAAAACCAACCGGAATTACAAAAGGAGAAGCTAGTGTAATGGCGGGAAGCTATGATTTTTACAGAGCCAGTATTGATCTTGACGGAAAACTGGATAAAAAAGGAAAGTTATTGTATCGTTTTAATGCGGCGGCACAAAAGAGAGGTTCACACCGTGCATTTGAGCACAATGACCGTTATGTAATTGCTCCGGTAATTACGTATCAGGTTGATGACAAAACAAAAATTACCGCTGAATACAATTTTCAGTATGCCAACATGACTGAAGTAGGTTCTTATTATGTTTTCGGACCTAAATCAGATGGATATGGAACTTTACCGGTTGGATTTACAATGACACAACCAGGTTTGCCTGATACCAATATTCAGGATCATAGTGGATACCTTATGTTTGAGCATAAGTTTGATGACAATTGGAAATTAACCGCACAAACGTCTTATTTCAAATACCTTCAGAAAGGATACAGTTCATGGCCGAGTATGATTGGTTCAAGTGAGAACGCTCTTGGGAAAGGGAACATTATCAGAAATGTAGGGATCTGGGATGCCGAAAGTAATATGTATTTAGGTCAGATATTTGTAAACGGAAAGTTCAATACCGGACAAGTAACTCATAAAGTATTAGGTGGTGTAGATTTAGGCAATAAAGATTATATGGCAGATTGGGGACAATCTCATGATCTTGATACGGCTGCTAATCCGTTTAATGTTTACAATCCAAATTATGGAACACCTTCTAATGGCCTTCCAGCTTTCGATCGTACTAAACCACTTTCTGTGAGAGCCGGTGGTAAGCAGACTACTGAGTACGCAGCAGGTTATATTCAGGACGAACTTGGTTTTTTTGAAAACAAATTAAGATTGACTCTTGCAGCAAGATATACCTGGATTAGCCAAAACAGTTGGGGAACAGTTGAGGAAGACAGTCATATTACCCCACGTATAGGAGTTAGTTATTCGGTAACAGATAATCTGGCCGTTTACGGATTATACGATCAGGCTTTTTTACCACAAGCCGGAATTATTAAAAATGGAGATAAGGTAAAACCGCTTACAGGAAATAATTTAGAATTTGGAGTTAAAAAAGATTGGTTTGACGGATCATGGAGTTCTACATTAGCGGCATACCGTATTGTAAAACAAAACGAACTTACTGCTGATCCAACTAACGGACCAAACGACATCTATAAAGTTGTTTTGGGAGAAAAAAGAGCACAAGGTATTGAATTTGACGTTAGAGGAAAATTATTTGACGGACTTAATCTTATTGCTAATTATGCCTTTACAGAATCGGTTGTAACGAGTTCTGTTGTTACATCTATAGGCGTTGGTTCTGTTGTACCGGGATTTGCTAAACATAGTGCAAATGCATGGTTGAATTACAGTATTCAAAGTGGTAAACTTAAAGGATTAGGGGCTTCAATTGGAGGTACTTATCTTGCAGACCGTCAAACGGACAGCTGGAGTGTAGGAAATGTAAGATTACCAAATTATTTTAAACTGGATGGAGGTTTATCTTATGAAACAGGTAAATTTAAAATTACAGCCAACGTGTTTAATATTCTGGACAAATACCTATATAGTGGATCTTATTATGAGTGGCTTTCAGCTTACTACTGGCAAACAGAAGCTCCAAGAAACTTTAGAGTTGGGGTAACGTATAAGTTCTAATCTCTTTAGGTTCTGAGGCACTGAGGTGCTAGGGTTCTGAGGGTTATTTAAAAGTAAACCCGACAGATTTTTAAAACCTGTCGGGTTTGTTTGTTATTGAAATAAGATGCCCTTTAATCTTTATAATCCGTGGTAAAAAACTACCCTTTTTGAACGAGCGGAATAACTTTTGTACCAGTAAGTATTCTATACTAAACCCGACAGGTTTTAAAAACCTGTCGGGTTTGTTTGTTATTGAGAAATAGAAAATCCTTTTAATCTTTATAATCCGTGGTAAAAAACTATCCTTTTTGAATGAGCGGAATGACCTTTGTACCAGTAAGTGTCCTATACTAAACCCGACAGGTTTTAAAAACCTGTCGGGTTTGTTTGTTATTGAGAAATAGAAAATCCTTTTAATCTTTATAATCCGTGGTAAAAAACTATCCTTTTTGAACAAGCGGAATGACCTTTGTACCAATAAGTTCTATCGCATTCATTAGTTGTGTATGGGTAAGGCCTGCATTATCCATTTGAAATGTAAATCTTGAAATTCCGCCAAGTGATTCGCTGTGGCGCAAGAGTTTATCGGCAATGCGTTCAGGATCGCCTACAACCAAAACACCCAGATCGTCAATTAAACCGTCAAATTTGGCTCTGGTAACCGGTGGCCAGCCGCGTTCTAATCCTAATTTTGTCCAAAGTTCAGCATAACCGGGATAATATTCTTCGATGGCTTTTGCGGTAGTGCTTGCTGTAAATCCTGGTGAATGTAAACCTACCTGAAGTTCTTCGGGCTGGTAACCAGCTGCTTTTCCTGCTTCACGATACAAGTCTACTAGCGGACGGAAACGATGTGTCTGACCTCCGATAACGGCTACCATTAAAGGCAAACCTAAGGATCCGGCTCTTACAAAAGACTCGGGTGTTCCGCCAACGCCTAACCAGACGGGTAGTTTTTCCTGTATAGCCCTCGGATAAACCGGAAGATTGTTCAAAGCGGGACGAAATTTCCCCGACCAGGTCACAAATTCATTGTCTCTGATTTGAAGTAAGAGTTCTAATTTTTCTTTAAAAAGCGCGTCATAGTCATTCAGATTAAATCCGAAAAGAGGGTAAGCTTCGATTGAAGAACCGCGGCCTACTACAATTTCAGCTCTTCCTTTTGAAATTAAGTCAAGAGTTGCAAAACTTTGATAGACTCTTACCGGGTCGGCAGCACTTAAAACTGAAACCGCACTTGACAATCGAATGCGTTTTGTTCGTGCTGCGGCAGCACTTAAAATTACGGCGGTAGCCGAATCTAAAAACTCTTTTTTATGGTGTTCACCAATTCCAAAAACGTCAAGTCCGGCCTGATCTGCCAGCTCGATTCTTTGGAGTAATTGTTCCATTGCATCAACACTGCTTAAGGTATTGTGGTCTCCGTACATCGCCGAAGCGAAACTGTCAATTCCTATTTCCATTTTTTTTAGCATTAGGCTTTAAGCCTTAAACAATATGCTTTTCCAGAAAGCCTACAGCTCAATGCTTATCGCGGTTACGGTTATTAGAGTATTATCGCCTAGTAAACCCGACAGTTTTTTAAAACCTGTCGGGTTTGATTGTTATTAAGTTATATGTTTTTTCAAAAAGCCTATAGCCTATAGCTTAAGGCTTACAGCTTATAATCAATGAGAAAAACCAAAGGAAACACTAATCAGAATAATCACAATAACAATTAAGGTGATCCCTACATACAGATAATCCTTTTCCAGTAAAAAAGAAAATAGTGACAGTAAAACACGTAAAACCGGGGTTAGAAAAAGCAGGATGATCCCAAAAAAGATCAACGATTCACCATTTCCCTGAATTACGCCCTGATAAATTGCTGAAACGACTTCAAAAATATTGCGGTCATTTTCATGAAAGACCGAGTAATCTTCAATGTCTGTGCTATGCGCCATCAAATAAACAATTCCGCCAATAAAAGCGACTGATAAGGAAATCCAAACGCCATAACGCAATAAGTTTCCAATAATGGTTTGAAAATCCTTTTCTCCAAATTTTTCGTGTTGCATAGTCTTAGATTTTTCCATTAATTCCGTTATAGATCATATTTACCGCAAGTACAAAGATCAGACAGGCAAAAAAGATACGTAGCTTTTTAGGATTCGTTTTAACCAAAACTTTGGCACCCGCCATCGCACCAAACAGCACACCAATTACTACGGGCATACAAATTCCGGGTTCAATGTATCCTTTTTGAATATAAATAACAGAACTCGCCATTGCCGTAACGCCCATCATAAAATTACTGGTTGTGGTAGAAACTTTAAACGGAATTCTCATAATATTGTCCATGGCAATGACTTTAAAAGCACCAGAACCTATTCCTAATAAACCCGACATCATTCCGGCAATTCCCATCATACCAAAACCACCTACGACATTTTTGGTTCCGTAACGAATTATTTCACCGTGATGCGAAGGATAAGTACCTTCTAACCTCAACTTTTTAGCCAGAGGACTGGATTCTAAAACGATATGTTCTTCTTTTTTTCGAAGAGAATTGATAGCCGAGAAAATTAAAGTAAGTCCGAATAAAACGGCAATAAAAGAAGTAGGGGCGATGGTTGAAAGTAAGGCTCCGCAAACGGCACCAATTGTGGTAGCAATTTCGAGAAAGATACCCAGTCGCATGTTGGTGATTCCCTCTCTGACATAAGCGGCGGCAGAACCTGAGGAAGTGGCAATTACCGAAACCAGTGCAGCGCCAATTGCATAATGAATGTCGACACCAAGAATGACTGTTAAAAGTGGAATTATGATAATCCCGCCACCTAAACCTGATAATGAACCAATAAAACCTGCTAAAAAAGCACCAAGAATCATAATCAGGGTAAACGTAAGTACTGTCATTCGAATCAATTTTGTTACCGCTAATTTACGAATTGATATTGGGAGGGAAAATGTTTTATTTCATAATTAAAAACTAAAATAGCTTAATTCTAAAATTTAAAGGGTGAAAAAAAACACAAAAATGGACTTAACTGGTTGATTATAGGATAAAAACCAGAGTTTAAGAATGAAACGCTAAAAAAGAGGTACTTACAGGTTGTCGTCTATTATTTTTTGGACACTGCTGATAAAAGTCTCTGTGTTTTTGACATCTTGCTTGATGTATAAATCGTATTCGTTTAATTTATACTGATCGATCATGTCTTTTTTTAAGTATTTGATGATGGATTCTAGAGTCCGGGTATCCTCCTCATTCAGTTTCTTTAACTCCCGTTGTTTGCTTTTGAGATAATCTAAACTCTTTTTTAATCTCTGAACCATTAATTTTTCCAATCTCTTCCTTCGTTTAAAATTATTAACACAAACGATAATCCGGAAGATTTTAAGCTCAATATGCCCCAAAAACCATTTCCATTTGAGCTTAATTCCTCCGGAGTATCGTATTCCCTTACATACGTTCAAATTGAGAATTTAGATTTAAGAAATGTTATAAAATTTTCAAAGTGCCTTATAAAATTTGCACGCGAAGCAGTCAGGTGTTTGAAAACCTGGCACTTAGGTGTTTTGTAGGTTGAAGAATACAAAAAAGCAGTAGATGGCCCTGCGGATTTTTTTGGGTGTAAGGATTTTAAAAATCTTATTTTGACTGATTGTCTAAAGCAAGATAAGTTCTGTCTAAGGTCGAAAGCAGTAAAGCAGCTGCAGCACTTGTTAGAACCGAGTAATCAAAAGGAGCTTTTACCGAAACCGAAACTGCCATTGAAAGGGCAAAAAGCAACATTAAAGCGGAAGTTCCTAAAGCAACTTGACGGGTTTTAAATCCTAGGATTAAAAACAAACCAAACACAATCTCGAAAAAAGTAGCCAAAGCTCCTAAAACTTCTGCTAAGGATTTACTGGCAAAGGAATTTAAAGTTTGGGTGTAAAGAATAAAATTGTCCCAGTTTCCCCATGCAACTCCGGGAGCGCCTGGTGCGCCCCAAAGACCAAAACGGTCGGCAACGGCAGAGAGCATCGTAATTCCCAAAACAATTCTTAAAACGAAACCTGCCTGTGCTGTACCTATTTTTTTCATCTCGATCTTTTTATGTAAAGATAACAAGATGTTGGGCTACTTTGGATGATTATTTTTTAGACCGGACTACTTTAAGAGTTCTTAAAGCCATCTTCCTTATCTTTAAAGGCCCATGTTGCCATAGCTTCGATAACCGGCATTAATCCCTTTCCCGAAGCACTTAAGCTATAAGTCACAAAAGGAGGTACAACCGGTTTGGCTTCTCTAATGACAAGTTGGTCGGCTTCGAGCTGTTTTAAATGTTGTATCAGCATCTTTTCAGTAACTGCTGGGATGGCCCTTTTTAGTTCGCTGTAACGCTTGCTTCCGCCTGAAAGATGGTAAATGATAATGGGTTTCCAATAGCCTCCAATTTTTTCCATTACATAAGTTACAGGGCATTTGTCTAAAGCATATTGCTTGTTTTCCTGAATAGTTGATGATTCTTTGATTGCGGTCATAGTGCATACTTTAGGGTAAGTACTTGTATAAAAGTAAGTACAAATATACCTTTGTTACAGAACATAAAAAAATAAACAGAGATGAAAATTACAATTTCAGGATCATTAGGAAACATAGGTAAACCATTGACCGAAAAACTTATTGCCTCAGGACATGAGGTAACAGTAATCAGCAGCAGTTCAGACCGGATAAAAGCGATTGAAGCAATAGGTGCCAAAGCAGCAATAGGCTCTGTTAGTGATGCCGTTTTTTTACAAAGTACATTCGAAGGAGCTGATGCTGTATTTGCAATGACTCCGCCTAATATGGGAGGCGTTAATATCATTGCCAATACTACTGATGCGGGTAAAGCACTTGCAAAAGCCATAACTGCTGCCGGAGTAAAACGTGTTGTAATGCTGAGCAGTATTGGTGCAGATTTACCTGGGGGGAATGGTCCAATTGCAGGGCTTCATAACATCGAGAAATTGTATGAGGCATTAGATAAGGTATCGGTTACGTATCTTCGTGCCGGTTTTTTCTATACCAATTTGTACCATGATGTTCCAATGATTAAGGGAGCGGGTATTATCGGATCAAATTACCCTTCTAACCGTACAATTCCTTTTGTACATCCTGAAGATATTGCCGCAGCGGTGTCAGAAGAATTACTAAAAACGATAGCGGGAAAGAACATCCGTTATATTGTTAGTGATGTACGAACTCCAAATGAGGTAGCCAAAACTTTAGGATCAGCCATTGGAAAACCGGATTTGCCATGGGTAGAATTTACCGATGCGCAATCTCTTGACGGAATGAAACAAGCGGGACTACCGGAAGAAATTGCCGAATTGTATACCGAAATGGGATCAGGTTTTAGAAACGGTAAAATCGCAGCACATTTCTTAAGCGATTATAGTGCTGTTGAGGGACGAATTAAACTGGAAGATTTTGCAAAAGAATTTGCAGCTAAATTTTAAAGAGTAAAAGTAAGAAGCTGGTTTTAGGATCAGCTTTTTTTGTATTTGAGAATTAGAAAGTGATGTTGAATTTTGACAAAAATATACCAGTTTATCATAAAAATATACCGTTTGTAAAATTGGAACTGCGTTTATCTTTGTAGTATTCATACAACTTAAAAAGTATAAAGATGAAAGCCATAGGATTTAAAACATCGTTGCCAATTGCTGAAGAAGAGAGTTTTATAACATTTGAAACTCCAAAACCAGTTCCGGGAGCGCGTGATTTAGTAGTTAAAATTAGTGCAGTATCCGTTAATCCGGTTGATTTTAAAATTCGTCAGAATAGTGCAAAAGATACCGTTTTAGAAAACCCGAAAATTATAGGCTGGGATGCTGTGGGTATTGTAGAGGCAGTAGGTGAGAAGGTGACTTTGTTTAAGGTAGGTGATGAAGTTTTTTATGCCGGAGACATTACCAAACCAGGCAGCAATGCCGAATACCAAAGTATTGACGAACGAATTGTGGGCAGAAAACCAAAATCCTTAAGCATTGAAGAATCGGCTGTGATGCCGCTGACTGGTTTAACGGCCTGGGAAATTCTTTTTGACCGTATTCGAATCAATCCGGAGAAAGACAAAGGCAAATCAATTTTAATCATTGGAGGTGCAGGAGGAGTAGGTTCGATCGCCATTCAACTGGCCAAGAAAATTGCGGGTTTGACCGTTATTGCAACAGCATCGCGTCCCGAAACTATCGCCTGGTGTAAAGAGCAGGGTGCCGACTTCGTGGTCGATCACAAAAACCTCATTGCTTCGGTTCAGGAAGCCGGATTTCAACAGGTCGATTTTATTTTAGATTTTGTAGACACTAATTCCTATTGGGATATCATGGTGGAATTAATTAAACCCCAAGGTCATATTGCTTCTATTACCGGAAGCAGTGATCCGGTTGCGTTGAACAAACTCAAAAATAAAAGTGCTTCTTTCTCCTGGGAACTGATGTACACACGATCTATGTTTGAAACCGATGATATGCAGGAACAACACATTATTCTGAATAAATTGGCTGATCTCTTAGATAAAGGAATTCTAAAATCGACACTCAATCTAACGCTTAATGGTTTAACCGTAGGGAACTTCAAAAAAGCACATGAGCTTTTAGAATCGGGGAAAACGATTGGTAAGATTGCCATCAAATTTTAAAGCTAATTAGATGGTGAGCCACTAGGAGTTTTTCAATATTTTAAAAACATATTCTTTATAGCTTGCTCCAATTGGGATTTCGATAGTTCCAATTTCAACATCATAGGCGGTAAAGGCAGTAATGTTTTTTAAATTAATAATATAAGAGCGGTGTACCCGAAGAAAATCTTTTCCCTGAAGTTCCATTTCGATATCACCAATCTTGTATTTTGCGGTCAGTTTTACCCCTTCTTTTTGATGAACCACAATGTAATCTTTCACGCTTTCTATAAATAAAACACTATCCGTATTTATTTTATGAAACTTAGATCCGTTTCTGATGTAAATAAAATTCTCCAGAGGCGGAGTTATAATCTTATTGTTAGTAGGGCCACTGATGCGTAAATAACGATCGGTGGCTTTAAAAAAACGATCAAAAGTGATGGGTTTGAGTAAATAATCTATAATATCAAGTTCATAACTCTCCAGCGCATATTCGCGATAGGCTGTTGTGAAAATAATGGAAGGGGGATTTTTTAGTGTTTTCAAAAAATCAATCCCGGTTATCTGTGGCATTTTAATGTCTAAAAACATAAGATCAACAGTCGTTGTTCTTAATACTTCGGCGGCTTTTAAAGCGTTTGGGCAAGTGCCTACAATCTCAAAATAATCCAACTTACTGATGTGGTTTTGCAGCAGGTTTATGGCCAAAGGCTCATCATCGACTAATAAACATCGTATCTTCATCTTTCTTCGCTTAGTTGTGATCGTTTTGCAGGTTAACTTCTAAATGAGCCGTAAAATGCGTATCACTCTTTGTAACCTTAAAAGTATAATTTTCCGGGTAAATTTTGTCCAGTTGCTGAACGATATTGTTCAGGCCGATCTTACCGTTTTCAGATTCAGTTTCACTTTTTCCAATCGTGTTTTTCACGGTAAAGCTAAAACGATTGTTTTCAACTTTTAAATCAATTGCAATGATCGGAGAGTTCCCGGTGTCTTCGCCGGCGCCATGTTTAAAGGCATTTTCGACTAACGAAAGTAAAATTAAGGGCGCAATAACACCATTATGATCGATATCGGTGGTAAAAATCACGCTAAGCCTTTCATCGTATCTCAACTTTTCAAGTGCAATATAATTGTTAAGCAAGGTGACCTCTTGGGAAATGGGCACATACGTTCCGCTACAGCGATACAAAATGCAATCTAATATCTCAGACAAAACGGCAATGGATTGTGAGGTAATAGGAGAATTAATCAGCGAAAGCGAATAAATATTGTTTAGCGTATTAAATAAAAAATGAGGATTTAATTGAGCTTTCAGAATCTTTAACTCCGTTTCGGCTTTTTGTTTTTCCAGCAGTAATGCTTTTTTCTGAACGACATACTGATCTTTTATCAGTTTTATAAAGACAAAAAATAGCGAAAGAGAGAACGTATGCAAGAAATAAGACTGAAACAACTTTGGCAGATCGGTCATGATTTCAAAAAGAGATTCCTGCTCAAAAGGAGGTGTTCTAATAATAGGTTCGAGCATGTAGATCACCATAGTTCGGGAGAAAGCCGAGATAAGATAACTGCCCACAATAAACTCGATCCATACCATAGTATGCTTTTTTCCCTTCATCAAACGCGGCAAAATCCGATAGGAAATAAAATAAGCTGCAAGCATTGAAAAGGACAGGTAGAATGCCGTTTCCAGCATTTCGTAGTGGATATAATTAATGGGGTCACGAAAAGTATTCTTGCTGATAAACATGATATAAACACAAGTCCAGAAAAGGACATGAGCTGTGACCCGATGGGCTGAAGTATAGTTGATGAGTTTCTCGAATGGTGACATAGTGGATCAAAGTTAGTATTTATTTGGAAAGAGAAACCGGCTGTCGACAAATAGGCCCAAAAAAGACATTAACGGGTAAAAAATGACGATAAACACAGTCTGTAATGTCAATTAGATTGTTTGTCGGTCTCAAAGAACTGTATGTCATGCGGGTCATTTTTGCAAGTAATTAAAGAGGAGTTTTGGTGAAAATTATAAACGCAACCAAA
The DNA here is from genome assembly GCF_025947345.1 of Flavobacterium sp. N502536. NCBI lineage: Bacteria > Pseudomonadati > Bacteroidota > Flavobacteriia > Flavobacteriales > Flavobacteriaceae > Flavobacterium > Flavobacterium sp. N502536. The sequence continues at coordinate 3,976,430 of NZ_CP110011.1, forward strand.
AATGAAACAGCTCTTCTTACTCATCATCCTTTTTCTAGGCTTTGAAGGAATGACACAGACCAATGAATTCACACTTAAAGGAAAGGTAGTGGATTCAAAAACCAAACAATCCCTGCCTTACGTTACTGTAACACTGCAATCTTCCAATCAGGATAAGAGAACAGTCTCTTCTGACGAAAATGGAGTTTATGTTTTTAAAAGCCCTGCAGGAAGTTACCAGTTACGAATTGAACTGATGTCGTATAAACCGTTGGTTGTACCTGCTTTTTCACTTCAGAAAGACCTTGTTTTAAATGACGTTTTGCTGGAAGAAGAATTCAATCAGCTTAATGAAGTAAATGTGGTAGCCGAAAAATCAGCTGTCGAATTAAAACTGGATAAAAAGGTATTCAATGTGGGAAAAGACATTCTTTCAAAAGGCGGATCGGCCAACGATATCCTGAATAATGTTCCTTCGGTAAATGTTGATATTGCAGGTGTTGTAAGCCTTAGAGGCAATAATGGCGTTACGGTTTTAATTAATGGAAAACCATCCATGCTAACGGCAAATAATGGATTGTCTCAAATTTCGGCCGCAAATATTGAAAAGATCGAAGTCATCACAAATCCGTCAGCGGCTTATGAAGCACAGGGGAGTGCGGGGATCATCAACATTGTACTGAAGAAAAACAGTATGCAGGGTTTTAATGGCTCTTTGCAGGTTGGGGTAGGGAATCCGGCGAATCATAATCTGAATGCCAATGTGAGCTACAAAACCGAAAAGGTCAATCTGTTTTCGAATATAGGATACCGTTATTTTGATGTTTTTGCGTCGAACAGACAGTTTCAGCAGAATACAAACAACAATGTAGTGACCACGCTGAATCAATACGACGATAACAAGCGCAACAACAGCATTTACAATATTTATGTAGGCGGTGATTATTATATTAATGCTAAAAATACGCTGACGGGAAGTTATTACCACGATAGAAACAACAATAATTACAAAACGGCTTATACCTATCGTTATGCCAATGCAGCGCAGACAACTGACAGTATTATCAACAGATTTGAAAATTATAAGGAACCTAAAAATTACAATGCTCTGGAATTAAATTATGTAAAAACATTCGACAAAAAGGATAAAAAATGGACAACCAGTTTACAGTATGATTTTTGGAATGATGATGAAAACCAATACATCGATCAGCAGAAAACATTGCCTTACGAACCGAAGGTTTCTAATTTGTACACAAGAGATATTGAAAGCAGTAATGATATTTTTATAAAATCGGATTTTGTAAACCCGATAGGTGAAAATTCTAAAATTGAGATGGGAATCAGAAGCGATTTACGGGCATTAAGAAGCGATTATTATACCCTTCTTGATGAGGTGCCGCAGGATCAGTTTACCAATAAACTTAAGTATGATGAAAACCTGTACAGTGCTTATGTTCAGTTTGGAAGCAAAATTAAAAAGTTCAATTATCTGGTAGGCTTACGAACAGAACTATCGGATATAAAAATTGCCGATACTAAAAATACATTCAGCAACACCAAAAACTACATTAACTTATTTCCAACCCTACATTTGGTGTACAATCTAACCGAAAAAACAGATTTACAGCTTAGCTACAGTAAGCGTATTAACCGTCCGAGATTCTGGCAGTTGAATCCATTTTCTGGACTTTCAGATTTGCGTAACCTTACCGTTGGAAACCCTGATTTAAATCCAATGTTCACCAATTCTTTTGAATTGACACTATTGGCGAAGCTCGGAAAATTCAGCATCAATCCGTCAGTATATTATCAGCATACTACCAATTTCTTTGAATACATCCTGCAACGTACGGCTGAGAACTATTTTGTGACAACACCGGTAAATCTTGACACCGAAGATCGTTACGGAGTTGAGGTTTCGTCTACCTACAGCCCGGCAAACTGGCTGCGACTGTCTTTGGATTTTAACTATTACAAATTTAAGCAGCAAGGCACTTACGAGACGGTAGTGTATGATGTGGAAGATCAAACCTGGCTGTCTAATTTTCGTTCGGTTGTTAAGTTTCCTAAAATTATTTCGGGTGAGTTTAGTTTTAAATACCGGGGAAAAAATCAGGGAGTGCAGTCGCTAACAGAGGCACAGTACACCGCCAATATTGGTTTGAATAAGGACTTTCTTAACGATAAAATGTCGGTCACATTAAACGTAAACAACCTTTTTAATTCGCAAATAACAAAACAGGTAGTCAGTGCACCGCTGTATTACTTAGAATCGGAATTTAGAGCGCAGGGAAGATATATCAGACTGACCTTGATTTATCGTTTCAACCGCAAAAAAAATGAGGCCGACAGATTGCCGGACTCTATGTAATCCTACTATTTTACTGGCTCGGTTCATAGAATTAAGTTTCTATGAATCGAGCCAGTTTTTGAAGTTATTGATTTCTTTTTTGCTCAAAATGATAGGCTCTGTATCAGGAACAGCAACCTTCAGCAGAATTTCAATTTTCTGACTCGAATGTTTAACTATTTCCTGAATATAGTTTCGGTTGACACTATACTTTCGATTGATTTTAAAGAAAAGAGTCGGATCAAGCTTATCGATGAGGTCTTTTAAATTGTTGTTGTACAAATAGCTGCTGCCAGAATTGGTGTAGATAAACAAGTGTTTTCCGGTGGCGAAAAAATAGGTAATCGAAGTATCATTCACAGAGATCAGTTTGTCTCTGTGATTCACCAAAAAATGATGCTGAATAGGACTTTGGTTTTCAATTTCAACCAGAGATTCAACAATTGAATTGCTGTTAAACGTTTCTTTTATGTTTTTGTATTTGTGTAAAGCCTCCAGTAATTCCTCTTCTTCATAAGGTTTGAGAAGGTAATCGATCGTAAAATGTTTGAAAACTTTGACCGCATAAGAGTCATAAGCAGTAATAAAAATAACGGGACAGGAAACAAGAGTCTGCTCAAAAATATCCAGACTTTTACCATCACCTAAATGGATGTCCATAAAGGCCAGATCAACCGTATTTGCCGTAAAAAAAGCAACAGCATCCTTTACAGATTTTAGTACTGTAATTTCTCTGATCGGAATTATACTTTGTTGCTCTAATATAGATTTCAGATAGCTTGAAGCGAGATGTTCATCTTCAATAACGACTATTTTCATTTCAGTTATTTTTTTGTAAAGTTAAAAAAAAACAGCATGCTGTGTAGCGTTAATGTTGTGTAATGCGCAATGATCAAAGATCGTTGCGCATTTTTTTTTGATTTCTACAGAGGAATTTTACTTCCTCATCCTGATTCAAAATTTCAGATTTATTGGGAGGGAGTTTTTTGGGAATAGCAACATCTTTAAAGCATAAATTCGAAAAAAACTCCCGGATAATATTGTTTTACCACAACAGATTATCCGGGAGTTTTTAAGTTCTGCAACAGCTACGATTGTCAGCAGAAGATGTTATTGCGTTAAAAAGTCTTCGATTGTTTTGGTATATAATTCCGGTTGTTCTGCAAAAATCTGATGTCCTGCATTTGGAATTATTTTGAACTTGCTATTACTAAACAAGTCAAGATATTCTTTCGTGTAGCCCCAATCAATATTATCGCATTGTCCTTTCATTACCAAAACAGGAATTTTGTTGTTTTTCAGTTTTATTCGGGGATCTTTTAAACTACCATAACTAACGCTGGTATTTAAATTACAATAACTACCGGCACCACCTTCTTCTTTCAATACATTTGTTGAGTCGCAAACAAGGCCTTTCGTAAAAACGGTAGCCATATTAGTTAAAAAACCGTCAGCTTCTTTATCAGTAGCCAGCTTTTTTCCAAAAAATCTTGCCCAAATTCCTATAGAAACGTACCTCGGATTAAGCACGATTGGAAGTATTTTTGCATTTGGATTGTATGGTTCTTTTAAATTCAGACTGTCGGGTGCTTTAATTTTTTCTAAGGCTTCATTTGCAGGTTTAATTGCTCCTGGACAAGTAAAAACAATTTTGTCTATTTTGTCTAAATGGTCAGCAGAATATAGTACAGCCAATGCTCCGCCCCAAGATTGCCCAACAAGAATTACTTTTTCGACACCTAATAATTTGATAATTGCTTCAAGGTCGTTTATATGACGTACCGCAGTGTATTCTTTAACTTTTTCTAGTCTTTCTGAAAGTCCACAACCTACTTGGTCATATAAATAGACATCATAACCCGATTCAGAAAGTTTTCCTAATGTTTCAATATTTTTGGTATATACGTATCCTCCGGGACCACCGTGCAAGTAAATAATCGGATAGGGTTTTTTCTCCCCTTTGGCTGCAATGTGTGTGTATGCAATTTTTGAACCAGTAGATAAATTCCAGTATTTGGTAGTGGCACGAGGTGTAATATAAGGCACATCCAATGTGGTCGGAATACATCCTTTAACGATGAATATTGCGAGACAAACTAGAATTGTCCATTTTGTAAATTTGAGTATAATTTTTTTCATCAGAATGCTTTTTTACATTTGCCGCTAACGTTCCCTGGCTTTGTGCAGTTGTTTTTTTGTTCTTTTATGGTGAAGCCAAAAATATACAAAAAGACCATTCCACTATACACGCGGCTCAAAAATTTCTTAGACTCAGCTGGAGCAGACATTGAACGGATAATGTTTTAGATGAGGTGTTTTTATAAAACAACTATGTAACTACTTGAAAAAGAATGTTAAATTGTAAAATTTAATTATTTAGAGACCACCAATAGGTTGTTCGTAATGTATCAGTTGTGTTGTTAATTTACTAAATTTGTGTTTTCATCAGTGGTATAAATAGGTCCTTAAATACTATATTTTGATGTTTCAGTCTGTAACATATCAAATTTTTCAAAGCAAGCAGAAGTCAAATCTTATTATTACTGCTTGTATACTGCTGTTTATTTTTACGAACGTATTATTGGATTATTCGTTTACACAGTTTCAGAATAGTGCATTCTACATTTCGGAATCTTTATTATTCAGTTCGTACTGGGTATTGTTTCTTCCTTTGCTAACGGCTGTTTTAAAGCTGACAAAGAAATCAGAAAATCTGATGATAAGATTACTGGTAATTAGCGCAGCAATTGTACTTCATTTGTTCTCTTATCCTATCTTGGTTTGGATTATTTCAAAAGTGTTCTACTATCACACTTTCTCTTATTGGCAGACTTTCAATTTTGGCCTATCGGCTTATTTTATAAAAACAGTAATCATTTATGGGGTTTCACTATTGGTCGTGGTTTTATGGAATAGAAAAAGTCAGTCCTTACCATTAAAAGAAAAAGTTGATGGACAAACTAACGAGCAAAATTTTATCCGCTCTATTTTAATTTCTGATCGTAATAACAAAAAGCAACTTCTCGAAGTAAAGGATATTCTTTATTTTGCAGCAAACTCACCTTACGTCACTATTTACCATTCTTCAAAAAAGTACTTGCATGCTGAAACGCTGAGGTCTTTAGAAACCCAATTAGACGGGAAACAGTTTGTCCGTATTCATAAATCACATATTGTGAATATAGATAAGATTTCAGCTATCCAGTCCCGACAAAATGGCGATTATGATATTACACTTTTAGAACATACTACTTTAAGGGTAAGTCGTAGTTACGCTAAAAATTTCAAGTCAAAATTTTCAGAGCACAATCAGCTTGCCTTAAAATAAACTCGTCTTACGATATTTCATTTGACAGTCAACTATTTTCAGGCTGATATTTGCAGAAAAAAGCTTTACCATGAAAAAAGTCACCATTTGCAAAACGGTTTTTATAGCCCTGTTATTGAGTAGTTGTAACGGTCAGAATAACCCAAAACCTCAAGTTAAAAATAGTGGAATTGTGGGTGGAGGTTGTGATGGCTGCGAACTGATGTACATAGGAATGACAAAAGAAATTCCTTCCGTTAGTACAAGTCCCGGATGGAGTGAGAAAGGACAAAAGCTTATCGTAACCGGTACCGTTTTTCAATTGGATGGAAAAACAGCTGCGCCAAATGTAATTATTTATTATTGGCAGACGGATAACGACGGCTACTATTCTCCCAAACCGGGGATGAATGAAAGCATTAAACGACACGGACATATTCGGGGCTGGGTTAAAACGGATGCTAACGGAAAATACATGATAAAAACCATTCGTCCGGCACCGTATCCCAACGATGTTTTGCCGGCACATATTCATTTGTCGATCAAAGAACCTGATGTTAAAAAGGAGTATTATACGGATGAGATTAATTTTGATGATGATAAATTACTGATCGCTTATAAAAAGAAGCACCTTCCCGAAAACCGTGGCGGAAGCGGTATTGTAAGGGTTTTGTTAAAAGACAATTTGCAGATCGCAGAACACGATATCGTTTTGGGATTAAACATTCCCAATTATCCAAAGAAAACAACGGCTTTAATTCATTCGGGATTGAATATTGGAGAAGATCAGCCCTCATTTATGCCCTTTCACGCGTTTGGTCCAGACAAAGGAACACAAACCTGTCCCGTTTGCAAATACGGACGTTATCATGGAATTATTTACTTTGTAGGTAACAATCCTGATTGGGAAGCCATAAAAAAATGGCTGTCGTTTTTGGAAAAGGAAAGTGAAAAACGCAGACAGTATCTCAAAGTTTATTTTGTTTATGGAAATAGTAAAAATTATATTAAAAGTAAGCGACAGTTTGAGTTAGAGAACTTGGGGAAGCTGCTTAGGATTAAAAATACAGCTTTAACCTTTGTCCCGTCTTTTTCAGATAAAGTAACAAACGCCCATTTAAATAAAATAAATACAAAAGCAAAAAACACCTTTATCATTTATAAACACAGAAGCATTGTAGATAAATACATCAACCTGGAGCCAACTGATGTAAATTTCAAAATGATTTCGAATGTCTTAGACAAAACACAAGGAGAATATTTTGATTTGAAGGAACCTGAACACGACTAGACCGACCTGTATCTAAATGCGTGGACTCTGAAACATTGAGCTGAACTTGTATTGGATATGAACCATTTTACGAACTGATGATTTTTAACTAACTCATTATTAAATATATTTTACTATGTAGATTGAATTTTTTACCCGATTTTTAGATATATTGTAATAGATAAAATCCTACTTTATCGTTTTTTTTATTAAATTAGCTAAAGCTTTAATGGTATAGTTCGTCAGCTTTTTGTTAAAAATTGCTGTACGATGAGATTACTATTTTACTCATGTACAGTTTTTTTCGCTTTTGAGATATAATAATGGAGTGCAACTATAGCACACCAAAGTCTTTTATCTGAAAGCCATTATTCATTTACTGAAGCGAAGAATTAATGAACATACTAAATAAGCATACAACTGCTTTTCTTGTCCTTTTTTATTCCAGATTGCCTTTACTTTAAAGAGTATCGCAATTCATTACCAAATTGAAAAAAGTATGAAAGAAAAAATCGAAAATCTGGAACAATCTAAGAACATTCAGGAATTTCTTTTGGCAATAAAAAGGAAATCGGATAATTTAATTAATTACTTTCTGGCCGTTTTTTTTATTATAGGTTTATTACTAGCCTTTTGTTATGATACCTGGGAGATTGGCATTGGAGTGGGAGGAATATTACTGATTGCGTATTATTCTTCAAAATTAGCGTTGCCCGAATCCGACTTCTATCAGTATGTTCTTAGTACTGTATTGGGGATTTTCATGTGCCAGTTTATTTATCAGATGCATGGCATGTTTGAGATGCATTTTACGGCATTTGTTGCGAGTGCTATACTGATTACATATCAAAACTGGAAACTGCAAATACCGCTAACATTAGTGGTAATCATTCATCATGCACTATTTGGTTATTTGCAATATATTGGTGTCAGTGGTATTTATTTTACTCAGTTGGATTATATGACACTGCGCACTTTTGTGATTCACATATTGCTGGCTACAACTATTTTTGGTCTTTGCGGATTGTGGGCTTATCAATTTAAAAAGTATAGTGAAGCTCATATTATTCAGACCTTTAAAAAGAGGGAAATTGAAAATCAGGAATTAAAAACGGCAAATTACGAACTGGACCGTTTTGTGTATAGTACCTCACATGATTTACGCGCTCCATTGAATTCTATGCTCGGGCTTATCGAAATAGCCAAGGACGATACTACTGAAGATTTAATGATTGAGCATCTGGAGATGTTAAAAGAAAATGCCGAAAAATTGGATAACTTCATTTGTGATATTCTCGATTATTCCAGAAACTCACGAATGGAAATTGACAAGCAGAATATCAATTTTAAAGAACTTCTGAGCGAGGTAACCCAAAATTTAAAATTCATGGGGGATACCAACAGAAGAGTTGATTTTGGAGTGGATATTAGCGGTGAGGCTACTGTTTATTCCGATAAAAACCGTCTTACTACAATTTTGAACAATCTGATTTCAAATTCGATCCGTTATCAAAATTTTCAGGTTCCAAACCCATTTGTCAATATCAAAATTGATATTTCCAACTTTGAAACAAGTATTATTGTTAAGGACAATGGAATTGGAATTCATGAAGATTTGCATCCGAAAATATTTGACATGTTTTACCGTGTTTCCCGAGAATCGGTTGGTTCAGGACTGGGGCTTTATATTGTAAAAGAAGCAATTTATAAGCTCAATGGAGATATAAAAGTTCAATCTAAAATTGGTCATGGAACCACTTTTACTATTAAAATTCCAAACAAATAAATCCCTTAACCCATGGAACAGACAGAAACACAACCCTCTTTTAAAAAAATCCTTGTAATAGATGACAGTGCTACAGATCGTTATATTGCAAAGCGAATGGCCGAGAAGTATTACTTTGCAGAGGAAATTGTTTTAGAAGAGTTGGCCACAACAGCACTAGAATATTTACGCTCGTTAGAAAACACCCCTGATTTGCTTCCACAATTCATCTTTCTCGATATCAATATGCCTGAAATGAATGGTTTTGAGTTTCTTGAGGAGTATGCGAAATTTTCGGAATCAATCAAATTAAATTGTATCATAATGATGATTACTTCTTCAACCCATCCGGAAGATCTTAAGCGGGCAGAAAGTAATCCCTTAGTGATAGGCTTTCTGAACAAACCCCTTAGTAAAGAGAAGTTTGAATGCATAAAACAGGAGTTTCAATTAAAAAATCATTAAAGATCGAGGAGTGAAAATTAAATTTTATTGGGGTAAGGAATGAAGTATCGGAATGAATTTAATGTATTTTAGTGAAGAAAATGAAAAACAGGAACTAAAATAAACAAATGAAACAATGGGGTTTTATGACTTACCAAAGCAGGAAAGAGAGGAGCTAGTCAGTAGAATAAAAGAGGATATTCATAAGGATTTAAGCAATTCTAAAACTCAAAAAATAAACCAGTACTTTTCAGACGAAGATACTTATATCCGAAAGGCAGCGTACTTATCGATTGGCAGATTGTATTTTGAAAATAAAGAACTGCAGGCTGTTGTTATCGAATGTTTAGAAAATCTATTTGACAGCGAAAATTTCAAGATTCGTCAGACGGTGATCAATTCAGCTGGTGAGATTGGTAAACAGGATTTTGAAATGGTGCAGCGATTTTTTGATAAGGGACTATTTGACCATCATCATTCTCCCAGGAATGCGGTAATTGGCTCGATAAAGAAAATGGGGGAGGTTAACCCAAAACCGGTTTTAGAATGGGCAAGGAAGTTTTTACATCATGAGGACAAAGAAATCCGACGTGAAATTTGTCACGGAATAGAATTGCGGGGCAGAACCCATCCTGAGGATATTTTGCCTTTGTTACAGGAATTGCAGCACGATAAAACAACCAGAGTACGAAAAACTTTAGTTCATGTTTTGGGTCAGATTGCTTACAAAAAAGGCTGTATAGAGACTGTTGTTGCCAATCTGAAAACCTGGGAAAACAAAGAACTGGTAGCCGATGCATTAGAAGAAATTATAGATGTGCATCATCGTTATCGGAATTTTTCGGTTTTAACACAAGAAGAAGCAAGGTCTTATATTGAAGAAAATTACGAATGATTCAGATCATAAAGAACCTAACTATAGCCCAAAAATCAATGAGCCCGATAGTACATCGGGCTCATTAGTATCAAATTGTAAGTATAAAATTTTCTAAAGTTTTGGGGCAACTTTACCTTGAAGTTATTTTAGGGACTTACAATTCTGGATTGTTTAAACGCGCATCCAGAGGGAATGGCAATGTATAACGCGGATCATTTTCAATAAGTGTATAATTTTCTCCGTTTATGGTATGTATGATTTGTTTTTGCGTTGTTCTTCTTAAATCAAACCAGCGATGACCTTCTACAGCAAATTCACGTTGTCTTTCCTGAGCGATAAAATCAAGAAGCTGAGTTTGTGTCATGGCAGCAATCGATAGGCTTAACTGATCAAAAGCCGTAGTTTTATATCTGTTTTTGATGAAAGTGATTACCGTTGTTCTTGCTGTTATCAGATCGTTTAATTGTGCCGATGCTTCTGCTTTTGTCAAATACAATTCAGATGTTCTAAAGGTACATTTTTGAGTAATATCACCACCTTTTCTAAATCTGTATCTGCTTCCGCTTGCCTGATAATACAGCGCAAAACGTAAATCGTTTGTTTTATCATAAACGCCTGTTAAAGTTGGCGCTGCATATGATGTTCCTTTCAAAAGATTAATAAAAGGATCCTCAAGTGCTAATATAGATTCCGGTCCGTTGTAAAGATTAGGTAAGGCAGCAGTAGTGTTTAAGTTGATTAAAGCACTTTTGTATGTCATTGCTTTATCTGCAGCAGCAATAGCTTTTGCCCATTCTTTTCTGTAAAGGAAAATACGGGATTCCATTGCATATAAGGCAGCTTTAGAAAAACGGTAGTTGATACCCGTTGTTTGCGTGTCTAAATTCAATAATCTTTTTGCTTCTTCATTATCAGATAAAATCTGATCGTAAATAACAGCAACACTTTGAGGAACATAAGCTTGCTCTAAATCTATTTTTAAAGCCAACGGAACACCTCTGTCAGTTGCAGCTGTTGCAGCATTGTAAGGTTTACTGAAGATATTTAATAGATCAAAGTAAGCAAATGCTCTTAGAGCGTAAGCTTCTCCTATTAGTTGATCTTTCTCTGCAGAAGGCGCTAATTTTACGGTTGCTTCATTGATGATCACATTGGTATAGAAAATTCTGTTGTACAAAGTAGCATAAGGAAAACTGTTTGTAGTTTTATCAGGATTGGCATCGTTCCAGATATAATGATCTCTGTAGAAAGTAGCATTATCATTAGATTCATCTAAAACCAATTCGTCTGCTCTAATAGTAGATAATGCTTTATGAATAGCAGTTGTAGAGTAGCCACTTGTCATTACTGCTCTATAATCAGTTAAAGTTTCCGGAATTACTTTACCTACTGGCTCAACATCAAGATAATGATCACAGCTTACAGTAGTAATGGCTACGCCGGCAAAGAATATGTATTTTAATATATTTTTCATTTTAAATCAGATTAAAAAGTTAGGTTACATCCTAAAGATATTGATCTTGGGATTGGTTGTGCATAGATATTTCCGAACGTTTCCGGGTCAAAGTAACCTTTATAATCAGAGCTGATTACAAATAAGTTTCTTCCTTCGATACTAAATCTTACACTATCCATAAACAACGTTTTTGTCGCTGTTTTAGGCAATGAATATCCTAAACGAACGCTGCTTAAACGCATATAGCTCATTTCATGAACCCAAGTATCTAAATAGTTGTAAACATTAAGTGGTGCTCCTGCTGGTGAAAACCATTGGTAAGCCATCCATGAATCTCCTGTTCCTGAAGTTGGACTAGTAATTCCAGGTATGTTTGAACCTGTATTAGTAGGTGACCAGGCATTAAGTACATCTGTAGTGTAGTTCTGACCACGATCTAATTGTGTACCATTAAAATTTGGTTTTTCAACAACAGTTTGTTTAAGATTGAAAGTGGTAGCAATAGTAAGATCAAAATTATGAACTTTAAAAGTGTTGATAAAACCACCGGTAAATTTAGGATCTGCATCTCCGACATAAGTAAACAAATCTCTTGTTTCTTCATTCGTAAGTTTTGATTGCGAGAAAACTCCCGGGAAAAAATCTGCATAAGGATCAAAAAGACCAAAAAGAGTTTGCGTGTTTACAGTTTCTCCTTTTTTGTTTACAAATAAAGGGAAACCACTTTCATCAATTCCGTTAGTTTTTAATGCAAATACGGCATTAACAGGTAATCCTTGTCTTGAAGGTAAATAGGTGTTAGATCTTGTCTGGATGCGATCAACAGTACTCTTATTATGAGCAAAATTAATAGTCGTGTTCCATTTAAAGTTCGGACGGTCAATGTTTCTTGTAGACAAAGAAATCTCGTATCCTTTATTCGTTACCTGAGCCCAGTTAGCGTTTGTATATTCAAAACCGTTTTCAACAGGAAGTGATTGTAAGCCAATTAAATCAGTACTTTTTCTTCCGTAAATATCGGTTATAATGTTAATACGGTTGTTGAATAACCCCAGATCCATTCCAAAGTTGGTATTGGTCGTCTTTTCCCATCTTAATTTATCATTTGGAGGAGAAGCTACACTAATAATAGGTTCTGATTGTCCCGGTAAAATAATAGTTGTTTGATTTGTTCCAACGACATACGGAGAAGTATTTTTATCGATATTTCCTTGTAAACCGTAAGACGCACGTAATCTTAAATTAGAAACTATTTCGCTATCTTTTAAGAAATTTTCTTCAGATACTGCCCATGAACCGGAAACTGCCCATAATGGTAAGTATTTGTATTTAGGATCTGCACCAAATAAATCTGAACCGTCGTAACGAACACTTCCAAAGAACGTATATTTTCTGTCATACGTATAAGATGCTGTTGCGAAGAATGATGCAAATGCATTTTCGTTTTCATTCTTTAAATACGTTCTATAGGTTGGATTAGATGCATAATTTTGAGTTGGAAAAACAATTTGAGTTGTAGTCAATGTTTTCGGGTCGAAACCAAAACCTTTTGTATTAATAGCTGTGCTTTTGTTTTTTCTTAACTCATTACCCACCATAAATTCTAACTCATGTTTCCCTCCAAGAGTAGTGTTATAGTTTAACATCGTTTTCCAGTTGTATTGAAAAAAGTCAGTGTTTGAATTTTGAATAATTCCGCCAACAGGAAGGAAATAAGTATAAGCTCCATTTGCAAATACACTTGTTTTTTCTCTTTCTTTTCTTGTAAAGTAAGTGTCTTTACCGGCATATTTTTCAGAAGCATTGTTGTCAAACTGTAAACCAATTTGTGTACTTGCTTTTAATCCTTTTGTAATAGTATAATCAACGTCAAGTAATGCTTTTATAGATCTTGTTGTCAATTCGTAATTAGTATTTTCTCTTTCTTCTAAGTAATTAAAAGGAATATATACACTTCCATTTCCATACCCGGTCATGTCTTTATCATAATTATAACTTCCATCAGCGTTTAATGGAGCTAGATATGGATTTGCGTTTCTGGAGTAATTAGCAGGATTTGTAAAAGTGTCCGTATCTGAAATATAAGATGATTTTCTACTTTGTGTACCAAAAATTCCAACGCCAACACGCAATTTATCAGTTACATCAAAGTTATTTTTTAAGGTAAGGTTGTATCTGTCAAAACCAGTTCCGATAGTAGCTCCTTCTTCGTTGTAAGCTCCTAAAGAGAAATAGTAATCTGATTTTTCTCCACCACCAGATAAACTTAAGGTATATTGTTTGTTGATAGCGCTTCGGTACAATAAATCACCCCAATTGGTATTGATGTTTCTTAAAGCGTTGATTGAGTTTTGTGTTGTTGGACTTAGAGACGAAAAACCTCCCGATCTGTAGGCTCCTAATTCATTAGCCTGTTTAAGAATACGGGAAATTTCTCCGTTACCGTCTCTGTAAGTCAAATCTTCTCTTGAAGCCAGTGAAAGTTCAAGATCTACTTTTTGAGAAGAATTTAAAAGGTTTAATTTAGAAAAATCAGGTTTTTGAGTCACAAAAGTATTGACATTCAAATCTACCTTCATGCTTCCTTTTTTTCCTTTTTTAGTCGTTACCACAATAACACCGTTTGCAGCTCTTGCTCCATAAATGGCAGTTGCAGCAGCATCTTTTAGTATGGTAATATCTTTAATATCTTCAGGATTTAAACCTGCGATAGAAAAATTGTTTAATACGTCGATATTGTCTTTGTCATAGTTTTGAGGAATATCATTTCCTTCTAATGGCAAACCATCCAAAACCCATAACGGATCCTGTGCACCATTAAGAGATGCTGTACCACGAACTCTGATTTTTGCAATGGTTCCCGGAGCTCCCGTTTGTGGTGTTACCGCAACACCCGCAACCTGACCGATTAACATTTGATCTAAACTCGCCACACCGGCTTGTTTGATATTTGCCATTTCAACTTTGGCAACAGCCGAAGTCAATTTTCTTTTTTCGATCTTTTGGTAGCCCGTTACAACAATTTCTTTCAATTCACTAACATCTGATTTTAAAGAAACCGTATATTGGTTTTTATCTGTAATATCAATAGTATAAGGCAGGTAACCCATATAAGTTACTCTTAAAGTCTTGATACTACTGTTTATTTTAAATTCAAAGGCACCGTCAAAATCGGTTACAGTTCCCAGACTGGCACTTTGAATAACTCCTTTTTGTTCTGTATTGTTGGATATGGAAGTGTTTTCGACAAAAACAGTAACTCCCGGTATTGGCAGTCCGTCTTTGGCGTCGAGCACCTTTCCTTTAATAGTCCTTTCCTGCGCGTAACCCGAGAGGGCCAGGAGGAAGCTCAGCATGTAAAATAAATTCTTCATTGGTTGTTTTGGATTATGTTAATTATAGTGTGTTGTTTAGCGCTCTTTCGATACGTTGGATCAGGTCAAAATAATGATTCCTTGTTTCCTGATTTCCAATGTTTCTTTTCGTTTTCAATAGTTGCAGAATCTGATTCAATTCTCCTTTTTTATCAGAAGTCACTTCTGAAACTCTCTTCAGCGAAGACTGATTAATGTTACGTGCCATTTTTGATTCATTCAGATAATCACACAAATGCGGCATGTTTAAGGTTTCGCTCAACTGTATTCCTTTTTTGGAATCTGTTTTCTCAAAAAGTTTATTTGTTGAAACGATCAGGATGTCTACATAATTTTTTTGTGTCATGCGTTCCATAATCGTAAGCGATTTGTTTTGGATCGTAGGTGCAAAAATGTTTTGGTGAATTGTTTTGAACAATTGTGTTACCGTGAATACATTTTCTTTGGCTTCATTACGCTGAAACAATTCGTTTTCGGTCATGCGCAACAAACGATCGTCACTTAACAAGTTGTACAGTATACCGTATTGTAATTCTCTTGCCAAAGTGTACGGAGTGTACTCGTAAGGCCCAAGAGGAGAGTCTTTCAACGGATTTGTTTTGTCGAGGATCGGATTGAAAAACAACCATTCCGGAAGCGAAATACTATTTTTTAGCAAATACGAAACGGCTCTTTTTTGAATTGCTGCCGGAACCGGAATATAACTTGCTTTGTTGTCGCCATGAACCGTTGTATTCAGATAGATTCCTCCAACATTGGTTAATACATGGTAATTGTACAAATTCCACTGACCAATAGCGCCGATGTAAAGTTTCCCTGTTTGGTAGTACGATTCGTCTTTGTCATACGTCCACTCCAGGATTTTACCTACCACTTTTTTAAGGTTTTTAAGCCCGTATTCGCTGGCTTTCATCGCGTCATCCCCTAAGTCTTCAGACTGCGAACGTGGATCGATCGTACTGTCACCGTCTTGTTGCTCTCCGTAGAAATAAATTGGGTCGTCCTGGTGTTTTGTAATCAGATTGTTAAGCGCAGTGTGCTCTTCGTTTTGGTCCGTATACCATTTGTAACCCCATTCGATAGCATATTTATCGTATTCACCAATTTTAGGTGTGATCGCTTCTACATGATCTTCGGGTTGGGCAATATAGTTGTATCGGGCATAATCCATGATTGATGGTGCTGTTCCGCCCATTTTTGCCGTGAATTCTTTTGATCTTAACGATTCTACCGGATAGGCAAATGAAGCCCCCATATTGTGTTTTAAACCAAAAGTGTGTCCTACTTCATGAGAGGAAACAAAACGAATTGCTTCTCCCATATGTTCGTCACTAAACTTGTTTCCTCTGGCTTTCGGATCAATAGCACCCGTTTGAATGCGCATCCAGCTTTGCAGGGAAGTCATGACATTGTGCCACCAGATAATATCCGATTCTATAATTTCACCGCTTCTTGGGTCCACAACTGCAGGTCCCATAGCATTAGATTTTTGCGAAGCCACATAGGTAATCACCGAGTAGCGTACATCGTCGATATCAAAATCGGTATCCTCTGCGGTAGGTTCTTTGGCGATTACGGCATTTTTAAATCCGGCTCTTTCAAAAGCCACCTGCCAGTCGCGAACCCCGTCAATGATATACGAGCGCCATTGTTTTGGTGTCGAAGGATCGATATAATATACAATTGGCTTTTTAGGTTCTACCAGTTCGCCTTTGCGGTATTTTTCGATGTCTTCCTTTTTAGGCTCCAGTCTCCAGCGTGTAATTAATTCTTTTTCCTGCATGGCATGCTGGCTATCGCTGAAGTACCAGTGTTTTTCAGAGAAATACCCCACACGTTTGTCTGCAAAACGCGGCTGCATAGCAACTTTATCCAACAAAATAATATTGGATGTTACCCCAAATGTTACCGAAAGGGCAGGGCCGCCCTCGCTTACCGATGTCGTAAGCTGTGATTTTACTACGATATTTTTTGGAAACGTTTTCACATTTTCGATATACGACAGTTCTGATTTTACAGATCCGCCAAAGCCGATGTTGCTTAATATGTCGTTGAAACTCTTTTGTTTACCGTCAAAAACCTTGTTGGCTTTGATGACAACTGAAGTAGAGTCGTTATTTTTGGTTTC
Organism: Flavobacterium sp. N502536; assembly: GCF_025947345.1. Taxonomy (NCBI): domain Bacteria; kingdom Pseudomonadati; phylum Bacteroidota; class Flavobacteriia; order Flavobacteriales; family Flavobacteriaceae; genus Flavobacterium; species Flavobacterium sp. N502536. Next base: position 3,993,383 of record NZ_CP110011.1, read on the forward strand.
GATATCAAAAACTTCAATAATAGATTCTGAGAAATTACTGTTTACCGAAGCCGTAATAGCATCTCCAACAGGGGAGGATACCTTTGGAACAGAAGATTTTACCCAAACTTTTTTGGCAGTTAAATCTTTATGAAACGTTATAATTTTATTCTCGTAATTCATCCCTTTATTCAATCCGGCATCATTAACAGGTAAGGGAACATTGGAGATTTTATTGACTACTAAAAACTCTCTTTGGAAAAGAGAATCGTTAATTTCTAAGTACAAATCTGTTTTGACCTGAATGGTATTGAAGAGCCCTTTCTTGAAAGTTCCCTTTTTTACAAGATCATCATACTTTTTTCCTTTAGAATCTTTTAATGAATCTTTAACTTGTTCTGTTTTGTCTTCTTTATTCTTTTTATTCTTTTTTTGAGAAACCATAGTGCTGGTACTCAGTACCAGTACTAATAAAACGATATTTTTTAGGTTTATCAACAATGCCTTTTCTCTCATTGAAAGTTAAGTTTAGGTTAATTTTTGGCTAAAAATATTGCAGGGCTAACGTTAAAAAAAACAAAATGGAGTGAGTGGCTTTTTTTCGGGAGTGAATGTTTTGTTTTATCCGATTAAAGGCAAAATGCAAGTAAAATCGCCGTCTTTTTTGAAGACCTTGAAATCGTCTTTAGAATAATATTTGTAAATAATTTCTAAGTATTTGTGACCAAACTTGGATTCTTTTCCGAAGTTTTGCTTTTCGTTTAAATTATTGGTAATAATTACAACGTTTTCTTTAATGTCAATTGTTATTTTTAAAGGGGTTTCTTCAGAAGCTATATTGTGTTTTATGGCGTTTTCCACCGCGATCTGAAAAGCCAGATACGGTACTTTTTTAGCCAGATTATTTTCGTCTTCAATGTGAATTGAAAAAACAAATTCTTCAGTAAATCGGGTTTGCTGCAGAAAAATGTACTTTTCAATAAAAAGCAGTTCTTCTTGTACCGTAACAATATTGTTTGCGGGCGGGCTAATCAGATACCGGTATATCTTAGACAGATTAAGGGTAAATTTTCGTGCGACAGCCGTATTGCTTTCGATAAGCATATAAAGCGAGTTCAGGGAGTTAAACAAAAAGTGTGGATTAATCTGCTCTTTTAATTGTTGTAACTGAATAAGTGCTTTTTCTTTGTTGATCGTTTCATTTTCGATCAGCAGGTTGTTTTTTTCCTGTGCAAGTACTTCTTTTTCCTGAAAGGTTTTGCGTGTAAATAGGGTAAACAGATAAAAGAATACAATTAAAATTGCCGTGGTTACGATGTAAATTAACGAAGCATACTTTTTTACTGTATTAACATCTTCATTTGATATTTTCTCCGCAAAATTAACGCAGACGTACCAGTTGGTTCCTTTAACATTGAGTCGTTTGGTATAACGAACGATGTCCAGCCCTAAATATTCTGAAAGCGCAATGGTTCGGCTAAAGCCATTTTTATCCGTAAAAGTAGTATCACGCGGACGAAGGTTTGTGATTTTGAAAATGTTCTTTTTCAGTAGTTTTACTTCCGGATGGTACAAAATCGTTCCTTTTTTATCGAATACAAAAGCATAATTGAGCGCTTTCTGATCGATAGTAGAGAAATAAGATTGAAGGGCTTGTAAGTCAATATCATACCCGTATCGAATTACCGTGCCATTTGTAGCCGTGTATTTGTAGTAGATGCGCCAGAAAAAGTTTTTATCGTCTTCAACGATGCAGTTGTATTCGCTGAGATTCCCGTTTTGGGCAGCAAAATTCTTTATAGAAGCTTCGAGATTAGGGCTATTCTTGGCGGTTACAAATGTAATGTGCTGGCTGTTAATTTGAAACCAGTTGTTTTTTATCAGGCTGTCATTGGCATGAATGGTACTCAACACTTTTAAATTATCGGATAAGTTGTGCGTATTACTCATCTCGACAACACGTTTTAACTCCTTTTGAGTTTCTAAAAAACGTGACAATTCCTGTGCGAGTACTTCGTGTTTTTTTTGAAAGCCGCGTTCTTCTGTTGCTGTATTTGATTTTTCGGTAATTTCAGTTATAAAGCTGCTTAAAATATAAATCGAAAGCAGTGTAAGAACAATGAAAATGATTCCTAAAATGAAGAAGTTCCTGCCGGAAAAGGTATTTTTAAAAGTAAATTTCAACGATGTAGATTAAAATATAAGGCCCTATTTCAGTCCTTATAACAATAAGTTTTAAATTTTTCAGGGTGCAAATATAAAACTTTTTGATTGATACTGTTCAAGTTAGCAAAAGTTAACAGTATTTTGAAGGGTTCGTTTAGTAAAAATCCTGTTAAGACAAAAAAGTTTCAGGTTTAAGTTTCAAAATAAACGCAAGACCTATAAAAAACAAAGTTCGCAAAGCTAAATTTAAACTTTGCGAACCTTGCGTAAACCTTTGCGAACCTTGCGGTAAAATTAAGTAGTAATTCTATTCTCATTTCAAACCTGAAACCTAAAACCTAAAACTTGAAACCTGAAACAAAACCTACGAAATCTGCAGATGCTCCATCGTTTTTCCCACCAAAGTCTTAGTGCCCACTATTTTAAAGCCTAATTTTAAATACAATTTTTTCGCGCTTGGATTTGCTTCTTCCACCAATAAACCTAAAGTCTGGTGGTTTTGCGTTACATACTCCTCAATTAAAAATTGCAGAAGTTTTGAGCCAATCCCTTTTCCCTGGTGATTTGGACTTACCCCAACCGAATCAATATAAAATTCACCGCTTTGTGTTTCGTCTTCCGGACTAAAATCAGAATTGAAATTCAAACGGACATAATCAACAATCGGTTTTCGTAACGGATGCAACTGAGCCCCATCATAAACAGAGACCGCTCCCACAATTTCGTTTCCATCTTCCGCTACAAAACAGTTTTGATAGGAGTATTGATTATTTTCGGTTTCAACAAAATGAAGCAGGAAATAGTACGCTGTTTTAGGGTTCTTTTCACCGATAAATTTATAGATAATGTCCTCCATTGCCAGCAATAAAAGTGCTGCAATATTTTCTGAATCTTCAATTGTTGCTTTTCTGATAATCATGATAAATGCGTTTAGTCTGCAAAATTACGCCAACTTTTACAGATCAATCATTTTTGCACAAAATTTATACTGAAAAATTGCAGTTTCTTTAATATTTACTAAAATGGTCGGTCGCGCACTGCATATTTGTATTTGTGTTAAGTAGTTTGTTATTAAATGATTAGGTGTGTTTTAAAGTGTGCTTTTTTAATGGGTTAGGCAAAACATAGAAGTTTAGAAACTAAAGCAGTCAGCGTTTTTCTTTTGGGTGTAAATAATCTATATTGTAGTAAAAAGACTAAAATTCAAAGAAGGGTTGTTGATAACTGTTGACCAACTAAAGCCGTTTTTTGCCTCCTTTGCTGTTGATAACTCTATTTAGATTTAGTATAAATAACTGAGATTTCGCCTCTTACCGTTTATTTTCCAACTGTTGATAAAACGCAAAAATGAGGGAAGATTTTGGGGAGCCAAACTGTTGATAATTGCGTCGTTTTTTAACATCAAAAAAGGGATAAAAGAAGATCTCCGGGGTAAATTTGTATTTATAGAAATGTCGTCAAAACCTCCCCAAGTACGAAGCATTTTTATTCAAATTCAGTCAACATTTAATACTTATACATATGTCTATATTTGATAAAAGAATCAATTATAAACCTTTCGAATACCCGGAGGTTTTGCAGTTTACAGAAGCCATAAATAAAGCGTATTGGGTTCATACTGAGGTTGATTTTACTGCTGATACACAGGATTTTCATTCGCATTTGAATGCGGCAGAAAAAACAGCCATTAAAAATAGTTTACTGGCAATTGCACAGATAGAAGTAGCGGTAAAAAGCTTTTGGGGTAATATCTACGAACATTTTCCAAAGCCGGAATTCAATGGACTGGGGACTACCTTTGCCGAATGTGAGTTCAGACATTCTGAGGCTTATTCCCGTTTACTCGAAGTGTTAGGATACAATGATGAATTCGAAAAACTTTTAGACATTCCTGTAATCCGCAAGCGTGTCGATTATCTGTCAGACGTACTTAAGGATACCAAATCGCAGGACAATAAAAAGTATGTCATTTCCCTGATCTTATTTAGTATTCTAATTGAGAATGTGTCGCTTTTTAGTCAGTTTGCAATCTTGTTGTCTTTTACCCGATTCAAAGGATATATGAAAAATGTGAGTAACATTATCGCATGGACTTCTATTGACGAGCAAATTCATGCCAATGGCGGAATTTTTATCGTAAACAAAATCCGTGAAGAATTTCCGGATTATTTCGACGAAGAAACACTAAATCTCGTTCGCGAAACCGTTAAAAATTCGATTGATGTAGAAGCCGATATCTTAGACTGGATTTTTGAAGAGGGAGAGATTGAAACAATCAATAAAACTGATTTGGTTAATTTCATGAAGTTCAGAATAGACGAAAGCCTGGTTCAAATTAATATTCCAACTATTTTTAATGTTGCAGCAGACGATTATAAGGCGATGGCCTGGTTTGAAGAAGAAGTTTTTGCCAACAGTCTGGATGATTTCTTTGCAAAAAGACCAGTAGAATATACCAAACACGACAAAAGCATTACGGCAAACGACCTGTTTTAAAAAGCAAATTACAATTATGAATACAATAGATACAACTTCAGCAAACAGCCTTCCGTTAGGTGAGGCCGATAATAAAATGTGGTGGAAAAACTCTGAAAGTGAGCAAATTTTAAATCGTGGTTATCTTTTAAAAGGAGAAACTGTAGAAGGTGCAATTGACAGAATTTGCACGGCTGCAGCCAGAAGATTATACAAACCCGAATTGAAAGAATCTTTTGTAGAAATGATCGAACGCGGCTGGATGAGTATCAGCTCTCCTGTTTGGGCCAATATGGGAACTGAACGTGGTTTGCCAATTTCGTGTTTTAATGTGCATGTTCCGGATGAGATTGAAGGAATTACACATAAACTGGGAGAAGTGATTATGCAAACCAAAATTGGTGGAGGAACATCGGGATATTTTGGGGAGTTACGTGAAAGAGGAAGCGCTGTTACAGATAACGGTAAGAGTAGTGGGGCGGTAAGTTTTATGAAACTTTTTGATACTACGATGGATACCATTTCTCAGGGCGGGGTACGCCGTGGAGCATTTGCGGCTTATTTAGACGTAGATCACCCGGATATTGAGGAGTTTTTGAAGATTAAGAGTATTGGAAATCCAATTCAGAATTTGTTTACCGGGATCTGTGTACCGGATTACTGGATGCAGGAAATGATTGATGGTGATAACGACAAAAGACAAATCTGGGCTAAGGTATTAGAAAGCCGTCAGCAAAAAGGATTGCCGTATATCTTTTTCAGTGACAACGTAAATAAAAACAAACCACAAGTTTATAAAGACAAAAATTTGCGCATTAATGCCAGTAATTTGTGCAGTGAAATCATGCTGCCTTCAAGCCTTGACGAATCATTTATTTGCTGTCTTTCCTCAATGAATTTGGAGCTTTACGATGAATGGAAAGACACAGAGGCTGTAAAATTAGCGATCTTTTTCCTCGACGCTGTATTGCAGGAATTTATAGAAAAAACAGAAGGCAACTATTACCTTTCGGCAGCCAATCGATTTGCCAAAAGACATCGTGCGCTTGGACTTGGGGTTTTGGGATGGCATTCGTATCTGCAAAAAAACAGAATTCCGTTTGAAGGAATGGAAGCCAAGATGAAAACCACAGAAATTTTTAAACATATTAGTGATAAGGCCGACAAAGCGACTCAGGATCTGGCCCGAATTTATGGCGAACCTGAATTGCTAAAAGGATATGGAAGACGTAATACGACCACTATGGCTATTGCGCCAACAACTTCATCATCGGCTATTTTAGGACAAACTTCGCCTGGTATTGAACCTTTTAGCAGTAATTATTACAAAGCGGGTCTGAGCAAAGGAAATTTTATGCGTAAAAACAAATACCTTAAAATTTTACTCGAAGAAAAAGGACTTGACAATGAAGAGGTTTGGAGAGAGATTATGCTAAATGGCGGAAGCGTACAGCACATGACTCAGTTGACAAAGGAAGAGAAAGATGTTTTTAAAACCTTTAAAGAAATCAGTCAGTTGGAGATTGTACAGCAGGCCGCAATACGTCAGAAATTTGTAGATCAGGGGCAAAGTATCAATTTGAATATCCCTGCCGATTTACCGATTAAAGAAGTAAACCGACTGCTTATTGAAGCCTGGCAGCTTGGAATCAAGAGTTTGTATTACCAACGCAGTCAAAGTGTGTCTAAAGAACTAGTGACAAGTTTGGTAAGCTGCAGCAGCTGCGAATCATAAACAAAAGGCCGGATGTATTTTCCGGCCTTTTCTGTTTGATGTATTTGTTTGATTTTGATTATTTGTGAGGGGATCTTCTTTTAGTTTACCAAGTTTTTAAGGGTAATAAAATAATGGCCGTATTCATTTTTATGATCGGTTACGGTGCATTTGTACGTTTTTAGATTTTTTTGAAGGTGAAAGATGCTTACATTGACTTTAAAAGCGGTATGTACCGGCATTGCTCTGTTTAAAAAAGCCTCTACGTTTTCTATTTCTACCCGAGCTGCTTCAGGATTACCGTAAGGAGTTGCTTTAAAGACATTTTTTAGAATGCATTTGGCAATATATACTGCAGGTACAATTTGATAGTTTTCAAAATGTCCTTTGCATTGATTTCGGGTAAATCCATTTACAGTGACGTTAAATTCATTTTCATTTAAATACTCAAATGAAGTTTCGGGCAGGTTACAGGAGAAAGTATGATCAGTTTCGTCATTGTAATGCGGTTCAAATATTTTCCTGAAGGAAGGTTCGTTGAAAATATAATAATCAACTTCCATTTGAAACAAGGTATTCATGTCGTCTCTAATTTCAATTAAGGACTTTCCTTTTTGATTGTTTTCTAATTGAGGGTTTATTTTGGCCACTAACAATCCGGAAGGTGGTTTATGCGAAATTCTTCTTATTCGGAGCTTTTCTGCCAGAAAATAATTTTTCTCTTCCGTTTTCATTTCTTTTGCCAGGTTCAGACTTCCCATGGTGGTCAGTATTTTAATAAAATCACTAAAATTCTCCCGATCAAAAGACTCAAAGGATTTATGAAGCGGAAACTCAGTAGGATTGTCTTTAATCGTAATTTTGTCGGCATTTTCAAATAAATAGGGCGAAGTCTCCCCAATTAATTCTACTATATTTTTTGTGGGTTGTGATATCATAGTATTAAAGTTGTTTAATGTTATACACCGATTTGATTGTAAAGTCCTCGTTGGTTTGTTCAAACGTATAATCGATCTGACAAGGAATATTTACGATTTCTTTAACCCCTTCTACAAAAGGTAAAAATGTAGGTATGGTAATGTGCTTCTCAATTCCCAACTCCGTTAAAATTTTCAAATAGCGATCGACTCCGGTAAGCTCTACGATTGTATTTTCCGGGCTGTACTTTAGTATTCTGAAGTGGTATTCCGGACTTGAGTTATATATCGTATAAATAACAACCGCGGCAAATGTCCTAGTGTCTTTTTCCAGTGCAGGATGTACCTGAAAAGCCTGCATGGTTTTTAGTTTTCCTAATTCATAGAATAATTTCTTAGAATGCTCGTCCATTTTATCATTTCCAAAAGCGGCGCCAATATTCTTTAATAAAAGGCCATAAAAAGCCGCAGTCACACTCGATAAATTTTGAGTGAGTGTCAATGTGTCTTCCGGAAAAAATGCGTTGACTAAACTTTCTTTTATTTCTTGCGACGGAAAAATATCCCTATTTCTGCTCTCGCCTAAATTTTTAAATAACACTTGTTTCATAGTACTCAATTTTAAGGGGTTAACTTATATTTAATTTGTTAAGAGTGTACTTGTTTGTCGTGATAAATAATAATAAATATGCAGTGGTTTTGTTTTGTAATTATTTGTGTATCATTGTTTTATGTGTGTAAAAATAATATTTTTTCTGTTAAAATTTAAACTATTCAATTTTTTTGCTAATAAAAATATAGGAGGTTTCATTCAAAAACAGCAGACGTTTGCGATGTTGTGTTTTATTTTCAACGGATTAAAATCCGTTGCTATAAAATAAATTGTTCCTTCGGAACTGCTTTTGAGAGTGTTTTTTGTGAGAAGGAAAGGATATAAACCTTTGCGACTTCGCGAGATTTATTCCTCTCACAGATCTGGCAGATTGCTTCGCCTGTTCGCTATTGCTCGGGTAAGCGGATTAATAATCTACATAATCCTTTTAATCTGTGGCAAGAAATGCTGTTTGCCTGTAATTTAGATGTATCGTTCCTACGGAACTTTCGGGTGTTTTGTTTTGTTTTCAACGGATTAAAATCCGTTGTTACAAAATAGACCGTTCCTTCGGAACTGTTTTTGAGGGTGTTTTTGATTAGGGAGATGAGATATTAAAATAATAGGTTTTGATCTTTGACTCTAATAGTGATGCTTGTGTTAAGACCAAAGAATATAAAACCTTTGCGGCTTCGTGACTTCGCGAGATCTATTTATCCCGCAGATCTGGCAGATCAAGCAGATTTATAATCTATGTAATCTTTTTAATCTGTGGCAAAAAACTCCGTGCGTTCGTAATTTACATTTGTCGTTCCTACGGAACTTTCGGCTGTTGTGATTTATTTTCAACGGATTAAAATCCGTTGCTATAAAATATACCCGTTCCTTCGGAACTGTTTTGATGGAACTATTTTTGAAGTTGTCTCTGGATTGGGATATATTTAAAAAGGCTGAAACACTATTGTGATCCAGCCTTTTAATTGAATAAATATTAGAATTTAATGTTTAATGACCTTTGCTGTTTTCAAAGCCCAAAATTGTAATCATATAAGGCGTACTCGAAACCTTTATTTTTTTAGCAATTGCCATAGTAGACAAATTCAGTTGCAGTAATTCTCCCGTAGAAGGAGAGGTAAGGTAAGCAAAGTTCTCTGTTAGCTGAATTTGTGGTTTTAAAGCCGCATCAGAAGCGGTTTCAACAATAACTTTTCCTTCTTTTTCCAGTTGCAGACTGGTAAGATTGTAGAGTTTGAATTCACCCGAATGTAGCAGAATTCCCAGTTTAGTGGCATTGAAACTTACTTTGCATTGCATAATAGTCGTATTTTGCAAGATAGGTTTAATGGTTTCGCTCGCCACATCAATAAGATAAGCTCCTTTTGCAGCGGTATAACCCACAAATTTTCCTTTGGCTTTGGTTTCTAAAATAGTTCCAAACCAGGCAGTTCCAAAGTCAGCAGGAAGCGCAATAAGTTTTTGTTTTCCGGTACTTTCCACTACAAGCACACCGCTTGCCGATCCAAAAACGGCATAAGTTCCGTCTGAAGCATTTCCGTGAATTCCTTTGGTCGTAACAGTTGCATTAAAAAGGGTTTTACCCGAATTATCGATGATTTTTACTTTCTCAGGAAGCGTCCCTGCTACCGAATTGTCTTTTTCGGTAATGGCGTAAGTTCCGTTTGAAAAAGTTGCCATAGCACCATGATGGGCCAATAAACCTGCATTTATAATTTTAAATTTAGCTCCTGCAGTATTGACTTCAGATTCTTTAGCGACAGCCAGTGTTCCGTCTCCGTCATTAAAAGTCATCAGTTCTCCGCTTTTGCTCTTGAAATGGGTTGGCATAGGCGCCTGACCAATTAAGGCACCAAATTTCGGGATTCCGTCTACATCCACATGATCGCCATGACCTTCAAAACCGCTGTCGAAAGTTTCAACCGTATTACTGGCTCTGTGAATGATTCCTGCATATCGTTTAGATTCTGTGGTGTATAGCGTAGATTTTGCAAATTTAGCATTAAAAGAGCTTGTTTTAGCCTCGACCGGATCGACCAGTGTGATCTCGGTTGTTTTTTCATCAGAAAGTAAAATTCTTAAGAATTTATACTCGGTTAAAGCCTCTTTAGGAGCTTCAGGAGTATTGTCGTCGTCGTTGCTACAAGAGAGTATAGTGGTAGATAAGGCGAATAGGAAAATGAGTTTGTAATACTTGTTTTTCATGGTAAAGGTATATTAAAGTTGATATTTAAAAGTTAATTGTAATGGGCATCGATTTGTAGACGCTCATATTGTAAGTGGTGTTTTTATAAAGCACGACCCAGTTGTATGTTCCGGATTGCCATGCTTTGTCTGCGGTTATTGGAGTTCCTTCGAAATCTTTATCTGCACCAATAGTGATGCTTTGACCGCCCAAAACACCATTTATTTTTTGAAGTGTAGTAATTTTTGAGGCAGCCGCCAGACCTTTGTGTTCGACTTTTGAAATCACAATTACCTTCTTGAAATCAAGTTTGTCGATACTTTCAGGATGATAATTGGCACTTTTTTTAATCAAAACAGAATATAAAATTCCATCCCCCATAATTTGACTTACTTGCGCATGCGCAGTCAGAAGATCATTTTTTTTGAAAATAAGTTCCGGTTCAACCCAGGTATTTATATAGTAAATCAGATCATCGTTTCGCGATAGATTATCGCGGCCAATTATAGGATCGACAGGCATATTCGCAGGATCGGTAATGGTTACTACTTCTTTAATTTCGAGCTTCGAGCCGTTTTCATCCAGAACAATAAAAAGGAAATCAAATTTGCCTTCCGGAGCATCGGCCGGAATGTTGAAGTGCTTGTGCACGTTAGTATTTTTGGTGCCTTTGTATTCTGCCCAGGACAATTCAAACTTCCAGTCTTTGGTATAGGTTTCGCCTTTTATAGGAAGGATTTTTAACTGTACATCGGCAATTTTATCTCCGGCAAGTACATCGGCGTTAAAATGAAAATCGCGGCCAATAAGGGCTTTTTTGTTATTGGCAGTACCAATTTCAATATTTTCAGCTTTGGGTTTTGAAACTTCTTTGTCGTCGTCGTTATTACAGGCCGTAAAAGCCACACTCACGGCTACAAAGAGCAGTATTAACTTTAGTTTTTTCATTAGGGTCTTGGGTTGATTAATTGCATTCATATTGTGTTTATTTGTGTATTAAAAATGGAATTTTTAGCGATAAAATAATGTTTCTGCCAGCCTCAGGAAGTTCTATTAACCTGTAAAAGCTGGTGTGATTAAGGTATTTTGTATTGAACAGGTTTTGTACCTGCAGACTTATAATAAAAGTTTGCTGTCCGGTTTTTAACTGGGTTCCCATAGCAAGATTGAAGACGCTGCTGCTTGCCGTTTTCTTTTCAGGAGGAACGATCTGGTCCTGTTCGGCCGTAAAACGATAATCAAGGGAGAAGTACGTTTCTTTTAAGTTTTTTATTTCCGGATTGTACGTGATCCCAAACAAAACAGAAGGAGGTGGAGAGAAGGGCAGTGTATATCCTTTTTTATCTCCTGACATTTGTTCGCTGTAAAGGTATTCCGCCAGCATTTCACCACTTAAATTTTTAAAAAACTGGTAGCGTACTTGTAATTCGCCGCCATAACGTAAGACTTTACTTTGCTCGTATTCAAATACCTGATTGCCTGCTCCGTAATAAATATCATGTTGCGAAGTGGGGTTGAGATAAATGTAATTCGGAAAATAATTGAAAAAAGGGCTCAACTGTACCGACCATTTATTTTCTTGCCATTCCATACCAAGATCTAACTGGTACGAGCGTTCAGGTGCTAAACCTGGATTGCCCTTTTCAAATCTGAAATAATGATAATTAACACCATTTGAAGCCAGTTCTTTTGCGATTGGCATTCTGAAACTCGTCCCCAGATTGGCTTTTAAAGACCATTGTCCGGGAGTATAGTTAACACCCGCAGACCAGTTAAAACTCTGAAAGGTTCGGGTCAGGTCTTGCGAACGTTTTAAATATTGGGGTGTCGTTTGTCCATTTTCAGTGACTTCACTTGGAAACCAGTCGGTGTATTGCTTCATTTGGATTTTGCCGTAATCCAGTCGTACGGCAGCATGAAGCAGCCATAATTCGCTGATCTCAATTTTATCATATACAAATGCTCCTGCATTGAATTGTTTAAAGGCAGGGATTAAAAAACTCCAGCCGTTAATACTGTTTTGTTGCTGTTCGGTATTTATTCCTGTTGTAAACTGATGCTTTTGAATCGTAAATTCATCTTTAACAGCAGCAGAAAACACTTCTTTATCGTATTGTCTTTCCAGATGATTCGGAGCATATATATCAACAGGATATAGTGGTGGCATATATCCATGATTGACATAATGGCTCCATTCGCGACGGAAGTTCTTCTGAAACCCCAGTTGTGTTTCCACCCGATGTGAACCCACCGGAAAAGAAGTTGTATTACTGATTTTTGTATGAGTCACTTCCTGAAAAGGCATCAAAATATCCCTGCTAGATCGATCATGAAGTTCGGTATCCACATTTCGGGGTTCGAGTCCGTGAGCGTTGGCAAAAAAGCCGCTTTTGGTATAAATGTTACTGAAATATAAAACCGACCTGAATTTATCAGAGACATAACCGGTGCTGGCATGCAAATCGAGTTCACGTCCTGCTGTGTTGCGCAAATGATTTTTGTATAACGGAACGGCATAATTGTAAACCTGTACCGTATCGGTAGGAACGCGATAATCTCCGTAGTCCATGGCGGTAACCCGGGTATCAAAGAACCAGTTTTCATTCCGTCCATACAGGTTCATCGATCCTCCAAACTGTGCATTGTTGCTTTTGCCTGTAAAATCAACACTTCCGCCTAAAACATGCTGGGCAGGAAAGGGTAGCGGCTGTATGTTTATAGCACCTCCAATCGCATCAGAACCGTACATAAACGACGAAGGACCTTTGATAATTGCCACGCGATTCACCGCATACTGATCGATTTCTAAACCGTGATCGGCTCCCCATTGCTGGCCTTCATGCTTGATGCCGTTTTCGACTACAATAACCTGATTGAAACTCAGTCCGCGAATCAAGGGTTTTGAGCTTCCGGATCCAATAGAAATGGTTTTCACTCCCGGTAGTCTTTGTAAAGACTGCATCAGACTTCCGCCAAGATTTCGCTGGATAAAACTGCTGTTTACAATTTCAAGGTTAAGCGATTCCTGTTTTTTACGACGCGTTTCATAACCTTCACTAATCACGACTTCAAGTAATTCATTTACTTCCGGTTTTAAGAAGATATCAGGAAGTACCATCGTATTTTGATCTATAAAAAGAGGCATTTCATATAAAGAATATCCGGAATAAGTAACTGTTAACCGTTTTGTGTTTTTAGGAACCTGATTCAGAAAGAATTGTCCTTTTTTGTTGGTAACAGTACTTATATGAGCCGGATAAAGGGTAACGACAGCTCCTTCTAAAGGCTTTTGATCTTTAGAAAATACAGTGCCGGAAACACGAACAGATTGCGCTGCAGCTTTTGTAACCACAACCAAAGCAAAACAAAAGAGCAGCACAAAATACGTTCGCAAGGGACTAGAATTATTATTGTTCATTAAAATCAACTTATAAAATTTTAATGCTTAAACCTTTAATCGTTTGCCAGCCTTCCTTATCCGTTAAACGAATCATGAAATGATAATCTCCCGAATCAATATCTGCCGGAATACTGATTTCCTGAACAGCTTCGAACGTTTTTTGTCCGGAAGGAATCGTAACCGAATTGATGTAAAGCATTGGTTTTACAGGTTTTTTGACAGGATCGGCAGTACAGTCCATTACCTCAGTGCTGTGAGTATGATGGTCAAAATTGTGGTGAATGTCCAGACTGTACGAACCTAATTGCGAGTTGTCTGTAAACTTTGCTCTGAAAGTAATTTTTTGTCCGCGGCTAAGTGTACTGCATTGTATCGGAAATGCATTTGCAGCCGAAATATCAATTACGGGATATTCCGTATCAATTTCGTTTTTGTCACTGTCACAGGCTGTGAAAACAAAGCCCGTCACCAAAAGAGCCAGAAAAATTTTGGGAGTTTTCATTCGGTTTAATTTGAGTTTAGCGGTATTCATATGTAAAAAATGTGGATTACGGAAGGCTTATTTCGCATAGGAAATAGTGAATGAAGAACCATTTTACGGCATAACAGGATGTCGTAAAAGCATGGCTTTCATCGGTGCGGAATTCGATAAACTAAAAAGTAAAAGGTGTGTGACCAGCGCTAAACAATACCCGATTACAGATATTGAATTGCATAGTAGTAGACAATTGGTTGACGGCAACAATCGTTTTGAATCGATAGGATCTCACGAAAGTTTTATCCCAAAAAGAATAAACTCGTCAGACAGTAGGAATCAAAATGTTTCTTGTACAGTACCAATAAGATAGAAAACAATTAACGCCCCTGAAAAAGGATGTTTTTTGAATGGAAAGTATCTAAAACGTATAGCGGCACACCATTCCAAATGGAAATGATTTACTTTTTATTGTTTTAGAAAATAGGAGGTGCTCTAAGAGCGAATAAAGACCCCTTGAAAAAAGGAGCATACGATTTAGAATAAAAATGTACATAAGGAATTAGCGTACTATTTTTATAAAACTGAAAAGTTACAAAGCTAAAAGTACCAACAGGACTGAATTTAAAATGACAAATGGCACACTCTTCATTGGAGTGATCCTGTACTTTAAATTCGCTTTTGTCGGTATGGTAATGTACTGCTGATTTAGGAGCAGAATTGTGATTTTGTATGTGTTCATACGAATGTATCGCCGGAAATAGTATCGAAAATACTACCACCAACGGCATCAAAAGATTTAGTAATTTAAATTTCTTTTTCATTCTAATGAATCGATAACTTATCTGCAATGAAATACAAATATAGAATTCTTATTTGTAAATGCAACATTGTTTCATTAAAAAAAATAAAGAAAAAATTAGAAGGATAAATCTTAGGTGGTAAAGGATAAAACTGGTTTTTGTATCAGTTCAAGGAACGAGTAAGCACATTAAGTATTATCACCCCTATATGCTGAGTGTTTGTGCTATTTCGTCCCTTGAAGTGACAATTGAATTTGAAGTAACTATCGTAAATGTTGTAGTTCGATTAGTGTGATACCGCTTTAAGTCCGATAATAGAACTTACCAGGGTAAAAAGAAAGAACAATCTCCAGAAGGCAGCAGGTTCTTTAAAAACAAAAATTCCCATCAGTACCGTTCCAACAGCTCCAATTCCGGTCCAAACCGCATAGGCTGTTCCAATAGGAAGGGTTTCAGTAGCTTTAATCAAAAGCAGCATGCTGACGGTTAGTGATATAAAAAAGCCCGTATACCATAAGTAAACATCGGTACCAGTTGCCTCTTTGGCTTTTCCGAGACAGGTTGCAAAAGCGACTTCAAACAGTCCCGCAATAATTAGAATAATCCAGTTCATAATCGTTATAATTTTATGAGGCAAAGTTCCTTTAACTCCCGCAATAAAAATTTAACATATGATAAAAAATGAATTTATTTCAAATCGGCTCTTATTCTGCTTAGGCTTACTTGTGTAATGCCAAGATAGGAAGCAATATGCCCCAGTTGAATTCTTTGGATCAGTTCGGGATGGTGTTTCATAAGTTCCAGATAACGATCGGTTGCGTTTCGGAATTGCCTTGAAATTAAACGTTCTTCTGTTTTAATCAGTTCCTGTTCGGCAAATTTCCTGCCCCAGTTGGCAATATTAATATCGGTTTCAAACAACTGCTGCAAATGCGCTTTTTTTAATTCATAAAGTTCACAGTCTTCGAGGAGTTCTATCGTTTCATAACCTTTTTGCTCTTCGACATAACTTTTCATGGAAAGAATAGTCTGTCCTTCTTTTCCAAACCAAAAAGTAATTTCACTATCATTCTCATCCACATACGCCCGCACAATTCCTTTTTTTATAAAATAGAGCGCAGATTCAACCTTTCCGGCATTTAACAGTATATGTCCTTTAGGATAATTTATCTCACTAATACCTAGTTTTAATGCATTTTTGGACTCCTCGGGGAGTTGAAATATATCGTCAAGAATTGTATCGATGTCCATTGTTGTGAGATGTGAAATGTAAAATGTGTGTGGTTTGAAAACTAAATGGAAACTTTTGATTTTAGTCTGCTCAGCGTTTCCTGCGAAATATTGATATACGAAGCTACAATTTTATTGGGCAGCCGTTTTACAATTGCCGGATTAATTTTAAGCAACTGACTGTATCTTTCTAAAGCATCCATCGTAGTAAACGACATCAGTCTGTTGGTGTTATTTACATAGGCTTTTTCCAAATACGAACAATAAAATTCCCGCCATTGCGGAATAATCTCCATCAAATGATTGAAATCTTCGTGACTGATGTACAACAACTCCGACTTTTCAATAACCTGTATGTATTCTGTCGAAGGCATTTTGGTGATAAAACTGACCAAAGCCGTCGCAATTTGGTTTTCGAAGGCAATATAACGGGTAACATCTTTTCCCTCTTCATTAATAAAGTAAATTCTCAAGCAGCCTTTAGTTACAAAATAGGTATGCTGACTCGTTTGCCCTGCCGAAAGCAGCAATTCATTCTTGCTTTGTTGTAAAGGTTTAAAGTAAGATAAAATGGTATTGAGATTTTCATCAGAAACGGCAATACGTTTTTTTATATAAGCAGCAAGTTGTTCGTAAGGCATTTAGAAAATTAGGTAATTAGAAAATTTGATAATTAGTTATTTGGTAATTAATCATTAATCATTAATAATCAATTATTAACCATTAACCATTAACAATTAAAGATAGTCTTTTACAAATTTACGGTAGTAAATGATATCTTCTATCGACAGTACTACCAGATCGTGTTGTATTGCAAAGCTAATGATTTTGTCCAGTTTGGCCATGGTTCCGTCTGCGTTCATTAACTCGCACAAAACGGCTTCGGGCTGTAAACCTGCCAGTTTCATTAAATCTACGCTGCCTTCCGTATGTCCGTTTCGTTCGAGAACACCATTGTTTTTGGCTCGTAAGGGGAAAATATGTCCAGGTCTTGCCAGATCCGAAGCTTTGGCATTTAGCGCAGATGCCGTTTTAATGGTCGTGATTCGATCTGCTGCCGAAACTCCGGTGGTAACCCCTTCTTTTGCTTCGATCGTAATGGTAAATGGGGTCTGGAAACTACTGGTGTTTTCTTTTACCATATAGGGCAATTCAAGCTGATCTGCTTTTTCATTGGGCAGGCACAGGCAAACAATTCCGCTGCATTCACGTATCATGAGTGCCATGTCTTGTACGCTGATATGTTGTGCCGAAAAAATTAAATCGCCTTCGTTTTCGCGGTTTTCGTCGTCGGTTAGTAAAATTCCTTTTCCGTTTCGCAGCTGTTGTAATGCATTTTCGACACGTTCGATGCTGGTTAAACCAAATTTTTCTAAAGGATAAGGTAATGTGCTGATCATTTTTAGTTGAGTTTTTTGAATTAAAGAGCAGCAAAGCTAGACTTGTTTCCAACACAAAAGTTTGATATAGGTCAATAAAATCAGTAACTTTCCAATCAACAAACCCGACAGGTTTCAAAAACCTGTCGGGTTTAGATTATAGAAAAAGAATTGAACTCATTTGTAAAGTAGGGCGTAGTAATACCATTTAAAATTAGTTTAGAATTGAAAAGCGGTACTTAATTACCCATATCTTCCAATAAAGGGGACAGGTTTTTGAAACCTGTCGGGTTTGGAAAACATTTTAATTTAAAGTCAAACCACTACAGAACGGTATACTTCTACTAAAAGGCGTATAAATACGCATTGCAGAGTCTTTTTTTATTGTTATATCTTTCCTCTGAAAATTTTGTATCTTAGTCTTTAGTAACCTGATTTTATTTTGATTACCGCTTCTTTTCGGGATCAAAATTGATTGTAAAATAAGAGAATAATGCCTTGGAATCCGGAAATCTACAATAAGTTCAAAAACATTCGATACCAGCCTTTTTATGATTTGGCGAGTTTTATTCAGCCGGTAAAAGGGATGAAGGCTATTGATTTAGGCTGTGGTACGGGAGAGCAAACGGCAATTTTGGCCAATAAATTTACAGAAGCTGATTTTCTGGGAGTTGATTCTTCGGCAGAAATGCTGGAACAATCAAAAAGCTTAGAAACAGACCGGCTGCATTTCAGAAAAGCCACTACTGAAGAAACCTTAGAATCGGGTGAAAAGTGGGATTTGATTTTTAGTAATGCGGCTTTGCAATGGTCGGATGATCATGAGACATTATTTGCCAAATTAATCGAGCAGCTGAATCCAAAAGGACAGTTTGCAGTGCAGATGCCGGTTCAGCCGGAAAACAAACTCAATAAAATTCTTTTAGAGCTGGTTCAGGAAGAGCCATTTGTATCCTATCTCAAAGGTTTTAAAAGAGAATCTCCGGTTTTGGACATCGATGCCTATGCGCAAATTCTTTTTGATGGCGGATTAGAAGATCTTGAAATCCAGCAAAAAGTATATCCAATTATTGCGAAAGACCACGAAACGCTTTTCAGCTTTATTTCGGGATCGGCTTTGATTCCGTATACAGAACGTCTGGAAGGAGAGGAGAAAGCCCTTTTTATTGAAACGTATAAAAAAAGAATAGCGGAAGGCTTTCTCAAGCTTCCCGCTATCTATTCTTTTAAAAGACTGTTGCTTTATGGTCGTAAAATCTAATACGATAAAGTTCTATTCTTTGTATAGGATGATTGTAGCCTTGTAGCCTTTCCCGACATTCCACTGGCTTGCTTCTATCACTTTTCCTTTATCGTCGTAAACCTGAAATTCGGCTGTATTGGGTGAAGCTGAACCTTCGTTTAAAGCTTCAAAGTCAATTTTATTCATTCCTTTTACCAAAGTAATTTTAAAGCCCTGATAATCTCCATTTAAACTTACTTCAGGTTCGATTACTTTGTCATTTAAATACACTCGTATTTTATCGCCGTCTACAAAAGCAGCATCACGGTAGCGAATAGTGGATACCGCAGTATTGGTGACAAAACCTCCCAGATATTCGTTTCTTCTGTAAAAGATGCCTTCAACATTGGCCTCCGGTTTATAGAGGCTGTTGTTTTTGTACAGATCCTCGGGATTTATTTTTAAAACGGTTGGCTCTTTTGGCAATGGTAAATCCGGATTTTGCGGAGTTTCTGTTGGAGGCGGTAAGTCTTTTAATTCAACATTTTTTGAATCAATGGGCTTGTATTTGCCATTCACTTCTTTCTGCGCATATCCATATAAGGAAGCACCAATTAGTATAAATGTCAATAGTATCTTTTTCATATTGTTTTAAAGTGTTAATTCAGACATCAGATGCATGTATTGCTGTCCGGATAGATAACATTTAATGATAGCTATTTATTGCATTTACCGAAAGTTAATTATTCTTTAATATTTCTTAAATTGCAGAATATCAGATATAAAGTTACGATTTTTTTAGCTATTCCTGTGCATTTTACCAGGAGAGAATCCTCTTTTTGGTCTTTCAATTACGATCTTTTTAAGAGCTAAAAAATAATTGTCTAAAAAAAGCAAGCCAAAATCTTCCGTTTGGTGAGCAGTGAAAGTTTTGATTGAGCCCTTATAATCAGTACAGAGTTTGATAATTTTAGGAGTTTATTATAATTTAAATTTATAATGATACAAAATTATCAATTTGATTTATGAAGATACCTGCCATAAATTTGTCTCATCAAATCAGAACAACGGTTTGAAAATTAAAATTGATAACATTAAAAACTTTAGTCATGAAATTTACAAGAAACGCAAATGCAAACTGGAAAGGTACAGGAATGGAAGGAAAAGGAACCATTACTACACAAAGTACTACTTTAAACAATGCTCAACTCTCTTTTAAAACCCGTTTTGCTGAGGGAGTAGGAACTAACCCTGAAGAATTGATCGCTGCTGCACATGCAGGATGTTTTACAATGCAATTAAGCTTTTTATTATCGGAGGCAGGTTTTGTTACCGAAGATCTTAATACGACTGCCAAAGTAACTTTTGAAGACGGTACAATCACCTTAATTACTCTTGAACTTACAGGAGCCGTTCCGGGAATTACAACAGAAAATTTTGAAGCAACAGCTCAAAAAGCAAAAGAGATTTGTCCAATTTCAAAATTACTGAACACAGAAATTGCTTTAAACGTGTCTTTACTGTCTTAAAAATAACTATTAGTGTAGTTTCTAACATTATATTAAACACATAGAAACATAGAATTTAGGAGTAACAGAGCATGTTAAAAAGAAATAAATTTCTCCCACAAAGAATACTCTGTGTCTTAAAAATAAGTGAAACGTCTTTTTTGAAAGTACAAAATCTATGTTCCTATGTGTTAGAATTAATTACACCTAAATTGATTATTTAAATCTAACAAACAACATCTTAAAAAATAAAAAAAATGAAAACAATTAATTTAAAAAGACAATTGAATCGTGTATTCATGTCTGCGGCTTTAATTTTAACTTTTTTAGTGTCAACAATTTCAGTTGCGCAAACAGCGCCAACAAAAATTAAAAATGTAGTGTTGGTTCACGGAGCATTTGCCGATGGTTCCGGATGGAGAAATTTATACGACGTACTTTCAAAAAAGGGTTATAAAGTAACGATTGTTCAAAATCCGTTAAGTTCGCTTGAAGATGATGTAGCAGCAACCAATGTGGTATTAGACAATCAGGACGGCCCAACGATTCTGGTAGGACATTCCTGGGGAGGTGCTGTAATTACACAGGCTGGTAACCATCCGAATGTGGTTGGATTGGTATATGTGGCAGCTTTTCAGCCGGACAACGGAGAATCGGCTTTACAATGGTTGCAAACAGCTCCTCCTGCTCCCGAAAATGGTGTGCTGCCTCCAAATGATAAAGGAATAGTGTATTATGATGAGGCTAAGTTTCATGCCGGATTCTGTGCAGACATCAGTAAAGAAGAAGCGGCTTTTATGTATGCCTCACAAGGAGCTTTTTACGCAAAAGGTTTTATAACACCAATCACTAAAGCAGCATGGAAAGATAAACCGGCCTATGCAGTAATTGCGACACAGGACAAAAGTATCGACCCATCTATTCAGCGTGCGATGTACAAACGCTCCAAAACTAAAGCGACTGAAGTAAAAGGAAGCCACTGTGTTTTCATGTCACAGCCAGTAGCCGTTGCCAATGTAATAATTGGTGCTGCTAAAGATCTAAGCGGAAAATAATTACAACATTCTTTATGAATACAAAAAAGCCAAAGTACTGCAAGGTATTTTGGCTTTTTTTGTATGGATTACTGTTAGCTATTTAGCGAGTAGTAGCTTTAATAAAATACGGAGAGTCGTTCCATCTTATTTTGCGGTAAGCAAAGTTTTGCTGTAACGATTCCGGCAGGCAATTCCAGATCGCCTCATTCATTTTTTCCAGTAATAACTTTTTAGAAAAGGTGTCCGACACCACTAGACTTATCTCGCGTACCGGTTTGGGGTCTTTAAAATGTTTGAAAAGCCCGGTTTCGGCATCATTAATCATTGAAAGTTCAGGAATTATGGCAAAACCTAATTCGGCTCGTACCAGATTCTTTAGAGTTTCAATCGAGCTGATGTCATAACTGAACTGCTCTTTTATTTTGCCCGTACTTTTAATATCGCAAATATCCAGAAGCTGGGCATTGTAACAATATTCGTTTTGCAGCAAAAGCAATTCGGCACGGTCTGAGGGCTGTAATTCGTAGTGAGTTGCTGTAGCCATTGGATGTACTGTATTCAAATAGGCTACAAACGGTTCCTTAAAAACAGGATGTTCAATCAAATGCGGATTTCCGGTAGGGGTAGCCATTATGGCCACGTCAAGAACTCCCGTCATAACATCATTCATCAATTGGCCTGTATTCGCTTCTTTTATAATGAATTGCATTTTGGGAGTGGCTTTTTTCATCGCCTGAATAAACAGTGGAATCAGGTAAGGAGACAAAGTTGAGATGATACCAATTTTGACTTCGCCCTCCAGTTTATTTTTCTCATTCACCACAAAATCCCTGATTTCGTCAGCTTCGCGAAGTATTTTTCTGGCACGGTTTATAATTTCAGTTCCCAAAACGGTGGGAGTTAAAGGCACTTTGTTCCGATCGAAAATTTTAATTCCAATTTCTTCTTCCAGATTTTTTAACTGAATCGTCAGTCCGGGTTGTGATACCATACAAACTTCTGCAGCTCTGGCAAAATGGCGCTCGTCGTCTAGTGCTACAATATATTTTAACTGTTGAATTGTCATTTGGATTTGTATAATGGATATAAAGGTAAAAAAATATCACAGTATAACATCAAATTACACGATGCAGGCACTTTTACTTTTCAGTTGATAAAAGGAGTGGGGAATGAGCAACGACGGACAAAAGACCGAAAATTTGCAGGATATGTAAACTAGCCGACATTAACAAAAGGAGAGAGTGAGTAAATTCGATTTCTTAAACGATACAAAATGAGAAAGATACTTACTGTGATTACTATTTTTATGTTTTTTGGTTGTGAATCAGAAGGGGAATTAACGCGTGAGAAAATTGGTTCAGGACAGGTTTCTTCAGAAGCGACCTTACGGTTTATGGGAATTTTTGAACCCGAGGCAGGCAACAAAGTTACGGGTACCGCTAATATCTATAAAGAGGGAGATCATTACAAATTGTCTTTGAAGGATTTTAGTATTTCGAGTGGCCCCGATCTTAAAGTTTATCTTTCTAAAACCAACAGACCGGACAGTTTTATAAACCTTGGGAGCCTGGGATCCGGAACTTCACAAACCTACACCGTTCCTGAAGGAGTCAGTTTTGCAACTTATCCCTATGTATTAATTCATTGTCAGCAATTCAATCACCTTTTTGCCACTGCTGCTTTAAAATCCAACTCATTATGAAAATTAAATTTTTAATTGTTTTAGCCTCGTTCTTTGTGTTTAATCCTGCCAGAGCACAAGGCTGTAGTGATGCCGGTATTTGCAGTATCGGTAGCGCGGTTAACGAAACTGACAAGAAGAAAAACAACAGTATTGAATTTGCTACTATCGTGGGTAAAGGAGATGCCGATGTGAAGTATGTGTCGGGCTATATTGGCTACAGCCGAATTTTTAATGAAAAATGGTCTGCCAATGCAAAAGTAACATCCTCCTATGCAAATGGAAGTTTTGGAAGCAGAGGCTCGGTTGGAGATGCCTTTTTAACCGCAAACTATCGGCCGGTTATGTGGGGGGCGTACCAATGGAGTTTTACTTCGGGGGTTAAAATTCCCTTTAATCAAAGTAATCTTAAAATAAACGATCACCCGCTTCCAATGGATTATCAGAGCAGTCTTGGAACTTTTGATTTTTTGGGAAGTGTTAACCTAAACTACAAAAACTGGGATTTTAATTATGCCGTGCAACTACCTGTAATTAACATAAATGCAAATTCGTATTTCAGCGAATACTCAGGTATAGCTGATTTTGTGACCACCAATTTATTTGAAAGAAAACCGGATATGCTTTTACGCGGAACCTACACGATCACTACATCCAATCATAAGTTTTCGTTCAAGCCCAATTTGCTTTTGATTTACCATTTAGGAGAAGACACCTACGAAGATATTTATGGACAAAGAAAAAATATTGCAGGTTCTGAAGGACTTACGGTTAACGGGAATCTTATTGCGGGATATCATTTTGCGTCTGGAAGTAGTATTGAAATTTCGGTCGCGACGCCTTTTGTGGTGCGGGAAGTCAGACCAGACGGACTGACCAGAGCATGGACAGCAGGGTTGAGTTATAAAATGTGGTTTTAGAAGAATTTTGGACGGTGACTGAAGTATAAATAGGCTTAGAATATCAAGTACAGTAAAGAAATTTATTGTGTTAAATAAGTAACGCAAATTTTTTCTTACATCAATTTTAATTATTTTGCGCAGACCATGATCAGATGGACTGAAAAAGAACTATTCCTGTTCTTTGGCAAATATGCTTCTAAGCAGGAGGAATACTTATACTTTCAACTGATGTGGAATAAAATATATACCCATTACTTTAAATGCCGAAATCAAAAATGATGAAATCTGTACACGCTCAACTTTTACACTTACTGTTATTATTTATTGGAGTTGCTTCCATAAATGCTCAAAACTACAAACCTACTGATGTCTTAATTGGAAATAAAACTCTTAAAAAAGGAGTATTATCCAATGGCATGACGTATTATATTTATCCAACAGCGGTAAATAAAAACACAGCAAGTTATTATATTATTCAAAACGTAGGCTCTGTTTTAGAGAATGACAATCAGAAAGGATTGGCACATTTTCTGGAGCACATGGCTTTCAACGGAACTAAAAATTTTCCCGGAAAAGGAATCTTGACGACTCTGGAAAAACAGGGAGCTGTTTTTGGAAATAATATAAATGCGTACACCAGTTTTGATGAGACGGTTTATAATTTTGACAATATTCCATCAACAGATCCTAAAGTCATTGATACTGCCTTGCTGATTTTGCACGATTGGTCGCATTCATTACTGTTAACCAATGAGGAAATTGATGCCGAACGCGGTATTATTGTTGAAGAATGGAGAACCAGGCAAAACGCATCAACTCGCATTTCTAATTTATTCAATCCTTATTTGTACAACCATTCGCTGTATGCAAAGCGTACTCCTATTGGGGATATGGATATTGTAAAACATTTTGATTACGCTTTGTTACGAGATTTTTACAAAGAATGGTACCGTCCCGATTTGCAGGCAATTGCAGTTGTTGGGGATGTGAATGCGGAAGAAATTGAGCAAAAAATAAAAACGTTATTTGCGGATATTCCGAAAGCTAAAAACCCGAAAAAGCGTTTTGACGTTGCGATTCCGGATCATGAGGAACCTTTTTTTAAGTTAGCCATCGATAAAGAAATAACGAGTTCGGGTATATCTTTTAAAATCATTCAAAATGGCGCTTTTAAGAGTCAGACTTTTGCCGATCTACAGCAGTTGATCACAAGAGTAATGGCATTTTCAATGCTCAATGACAGATTGAATGAATTAGCACAGAAAGAAAATTGCCCGTTTAAAAATGCGGAAGTTTACTATTCCGATTTTACAAGAGTGAACGATGTCATGGGAATGGAAATTGCTCCAAAACCGAATAAACAGGCAGAAGCTTTAACTGCTGTCATGGATGAGTTTATACGTGCCGGAAAATTTGGTTTTTCGGAAGGTGAAATTCAAAGAACCATAACCGCCATTATTTCTTATTTTGAAAACTATATCATATCAGAGAAAGAAATTTCACATAACAGTATTATCAATAGTATAAAATCAGAATTTCTCTCACACCAACTGGCTACAGATTCTAAGAGTAAGTTTGAGATGATAAAAGTTATTCTGAAAAATATCGATTCAAAAGCTTTTCAGGCCGAATTAACTCGTGGATATACGACAAAGAACAGAGTAGTGACCGTTGAAGGCATGGAAAATGAAACCAATCTAACCAAGGAGAGCGCGTTTGCCATTATTGCCAAATCAGAAAACAATCCTGATTTAAAGCCTTATGAAGACAGCTTTAATGGTAAATCACTGCTGACTGATGTAACGATTGTTCCGGGAAAAATTACGACTGAAAAGGAAAGTAAAGAAATCGGTGCTACCGCCTATACTTTGAGCAATGGTGTAAAAGTACATTACAAATTTGCAAATAAGAATGTAAATGATGTGCAGCTGCTTGCGGAAAGTTTCGGGGGATCATCTTTATATGGTCCAAAAGATTTACCATCGATATTTGCACTGAATGGTTTGGCAGATGCTTCAGGTGCGGGAGCATTCTCTAGTATCGATCTGGAAAAAATCCTGGCGGGAAAGGTTGTCGGTACTGGAGTAAGTGTGGGAGATTTAAGCGAAACGGTTTCAGGAAGCGCTAAAGTAAAGGACCTCGAAGTAATGCTGCAATTGGTACACTTGCGTTTTGTAAAACCTCGTTTTGACAAGGAAATTTTTGATATTAAGAAGTTAAATCTTCAAAATTATCTCGAAAACAAAGACAAGGACATCAATGGAAAAATGACCGATAGTATTAATGCAATTGTTTATGGGAAAAATAATCCCAGAATAAGAGTTTTGGACCAGCAGTTTATTGATGATTTGTCTTTTGAAAGAATAAAAGCAATCTATAAAGAACGGTTTTGTGATGTTTCTAACTTTGAGTTTTTTATCGTAGGCGACGTAACACCCGAAGTTTTGAAACCGTTATTAGAAAAGTACATCGCCAGTATTCCCGGTATAAAAAGAGAAGAAACATTCAAAGACAAAACACCGGTATGGAATTCCAATAAAATTAACAGAGAGGTTTTAATTAAAATGGAAAACGTCAAAAGTACGGTTAACATTCAGTTTGAAAGCGATTTTAAATACACTTCCAAAAATGCTGTTTTGACCGATATGCTTAGCGATATTCTGACTTTACGCTATACCGAGAGCCTTAGAGAAAAAGAAGGAGGAACTTATGGTGTGCAGGTCAGTGCAGCCGCTTCGAGATTTCCAAAAAACACGGTTGCTCTATCGATAAATTTTGATTCAGATCCGGTCAAAGTGAACAGTTTGCTTCCTATAGTTTACGACGAAATTAACAAAATTAAAAAAGGTATTTTGGTAAAAGAAGACCTTGCGAAAACCAAAAGCAATTACCTGAAATCGCGGGAAGACAGCAAAAACTTCAACAGCTATAGTTTAAGTTTAGTATACAATTTTTTTGAGTACAATATCAACATGGAGGATCCTGCAACTTATGTAGATATTGTAAATAGCATCACTGAAAAAGACATTCAGGAGTTTGCTAATGCATTTTTAAACAAAGCCAAATCCTACGAAATTGTTTTTAAACCATTGCAATAATCGGTGAAGTCCTGCGCATAACAATTAACAAGATCATATAAAATCTGCTCAATCTGCAAGATCTGCGAGAAAAAAGATATGCCGAAGTGCTGGCACAAAGGTTTTTGGCACCAGTAGGTTTAAAAGAGCTCTAAGCAGCGTAATCAATGAAATTGTATAGAATCTGCCCAATCTGCAAGATCTGCGAGAAAAAAGACATGTTGAAGAGCTAAGCACAGTGTAGTTTATAAATTCTGCGTACGAAAAAAGGATTAGGTTAATGAGGTGGGCGAGTAACCAAATTGCTTTTTAAAGGCATGCGAAAAGTGGGAAAGATTTTCAAAACCCACTTCATAGCAAACATCAATTGTTTTTTTCTGGTTGTTGGTTAATTGATAGTGCGCCAGCTCCAGTCGTTTTCTCGTGAGCCATTTTTGGGGAGTCGTATTAAAATATTTCCTGAAATCGCGATTAAAAGTAGAAAGACTTCGTCCGGTTAGATAGCCTATTTTGTCCAGAGACATGTTGAACATAAAGTTACGCTCCATAAAACTGACTAAATCAATTTTACCGGGTTCTTCAAAGTTGGCCAGAACATCGTCAATGTTTTTGTCGATGGTTCGAAGAATACTAATGGCTTCTGTAATCTTTAATGCGGCAATATTTTCGGGCAGCTCTTTCATATCAAAGTACGGAATTAAAGAGGAAAGACAGCTTTCTAATAAGGGATGATTGTTGTAGTGTTTTATTTCAGAATGTGTGATTGTTTTTGGTTTGACATCTAGTCCGGCATAAAATTCCCTCAGTTTGGCTGTCGACAAATGCATCACTACGGTTTTGTGTGGCTGACCGTCTTTGGGATAGTTTATAATAGTGGCCAATTGATTTCGAGGGATCAGAAAAATATCTCCTTTCTTAAAAACATGAACACCATCTGCCTGTACAATCTTGGTTTCTCCTGAAATAAACCATACCAGCATGTGCTGATCGAACATGATATCCGATTTAAAAAAGCCATCCGAATAACAAGACAGTTTAATATCCGGGCTTATGTATTTTGCTTCAAATTCCATAGAGGGGTACGATTATGTTTTCCGGTCGATTGTAATTCCTTGCTGTGAGGAAACAGACTTTCAAATTTAGTAAAATTATATGGGTAATGCTTCTTTACTTTCTTGCCCATTCCTTTTATAAAGAAGTTACCGCTGGTGGATTGCGGTAACTTTTGTTGTTTTTATAAAATGAAGTTTTGTTTTTTATACTCCGACGTTAAAAGAAATTTGAGTCATTTTTTCGCTGAGATCCCACAAACGTCTGGCGTTATCTTCGTCTAGCGAGTATAATTTTACTCCGGGAGTTACAGAAGATTCATAGGCTATTGCGGCTATTTCTACATCCTCACAATACACCCCTCCAATGGAATCCAACAGCGCACTTGTAGCACACCAAACAGTAGTAGCAGCTCCCTGCGGAATGGTTTTTAAATGGGCAGCGATTTCAGGCAAAATAGTTCCTTCATCATCACAAAAGCCCATTTTTTGAAACAGCTCTAAAGAGGCTTCGCGGGCCAATTCTGTTCCGTTTATAGATCCTGGATGTAATGAATAAGAGCGCACACCAAACTCTTTTCCACGATTATCTAATTCCAGAGCAAATAAATTACTGGCGGTTTTAGATTGCCCGTATGCCTGTAAAGTTTCGTATTCGCTGGAAAGAAAATTAGGATCGTCAAAATTAAAAGGAGCAAACTGATGGCCCTGAGACGATACCTGAATAACTCTTGCCGATTTGGCTTTTTTCAGTGTAGGCCACAACTGTGCTGTTAATTGAAAATGTGCCAGATAATTGGTTGCCAGCTGTGATTCGATCCCCCGATGGTCCCGACGAAACGGAACCCACATGATACCGGCATTATTGATTAGCAAGTGCAACGGTCTGTTGGACAACAGAAATTTTTCGGCAAAAGCAGTAATAGATTCAGGTTTCATCAGATCCATTACTTCCAATTCTACATTGGGTACACCTGCCAGATTTATTTTTGCTTTTTCAAGATCGCGGGCCGGTACAATAACGGTTGCTCCTGCCAGGGCAAGAGTTTTGACTGTTTCTAACCCAATTCCGGTATTTCCGCCTGTTACTATGGCAATTTTGCCTGTAAGATCAATGCCTTTGATGACATCGTTTGTCGTTGATTTTGCATTAAATCCTGAACCAATTGGTTTTTGCAAAGCTCCCTGATAATTGTTCTGTTTCATTTTTAGTGATTTTTAGTTGAATGTTACAAGGCAAAATTATGACGAAGTGGAATAGTGAACTTTGTTCAGAATGTCATTTTACTTTGTTCAGAATGTCATTCAACCAGAACGATCTTAAAAGTGAAAGGGGATATAAATTTGAAAAGCAGGATTATACTGACTTATAAGCCAGAACAGGGTTAAATACCTTGTTAATTTATCAACTTCATAGTTTCATATAGGATGATGACCATTTTCTTTTGATTAAAATCATTTATTTTAAGAAATAATAGCAATTCATTAGGTTGTTATTGATAATTTTGCCGCTGTAAACTTTAAATGGATGTGGGCTGAGTTGTGAAAAGATTTACTTTTAAAAAAATGTAAGTTAGTTTTATAACTGCAGGGAATTTGCCGAAACACATCGGGGAGTAGTTTTTCTTCTTAAAGGCGTTTTTTGAATTTCTTTGTTTAACTCTCCGTGGCCAGTTCTGGAGCAGGGTTGTAAAATTGACTGTTGCCTTGTAATAATAAGGAGCAAATATTACATCTGAATAACGACTTTAATTCATTAATTTTTTATGTTTTCACGCTGCATTTCCAATAATTGTATAAAGTACTTCATTCTTGCATTTTTATTAGTTTCATTCCATTCCCAAGCTCAGGAAGTTACACCTCAGATTAAACAATTAGATGAAAAATTAAGAAGTTTAGACAACCGAAATCAAACAGACAGTATCAGTTATTTAATTGATAAACATTTGGCGAGACCCAATTTAAATCAATTTGAGCTTCAGTTGTTGTATTTTTTTAAGGCGAATTATTACAAAATAATAGGAAGATCTTCGGATGCGATTGTTTATTTGAATAAATCTATCGTACTGAAAGGCGAGGGAAAGGAATCACAGAAAATCTATAATAAAAGTTTATACATCTTATCGGATTTGTTTTTTACTCAAAAAGAGTATAAAAAAGCATTTTATTATGCCAATTTATGCCAAAGTAAAATTTCGCCAACCGATAGTCCCAGCAATTATATTGTACTACACTTAATTATCGGATACTATTATTACATCAATTACGATCATAAAAAAAGCATGGAAGAGTTTTTGCTCACAGAACGGGTGGCAAAAAAATACAATCCGTGTAAACTGGCAGAAGTATATGTAAAAACAGCCCGCATTTACAGCAGGCAGAATCGAATTGAGAAAGCAAAAAAAGTAATTACCGAAAGTATCAGAGTGGCAGACAGTTGCAATGATCTGGAGAACAAAATCAATGCTTTACGAACGTTAAGAGAAATTATGGTAGAGCAGGGCGAGTTTGAGGCTGCTCACAAAACATTTGAAAGATTGGATCGATTGGTAGGCATCGAGGACATGAAAATTAGGAACAGTAGAATTGATTCGTTTGAAATCGCGAATAAAATCAAGTTGAAAGAACAGCAGAATATCAATCTGAAAAAAATCAACGAAAGCAAAGAGGAACGTTTGCAGAAACAAAAAATTGCCCTTATTGCTTCGCTAATTGGAATTACACTGTTGATCATCTTATTGTATTCGATTGTAGTATTGACCAAAAAGCAACGAAGCACCAATGAAACGCTGAGGCTACAAAAAGAGCAAATCGAAATAAAGAACAATGATTTAAAACGTCTTAATTTATTGCACCAAAAGATTTTTACGGTGATCTCACACGATTTTAAGGAGCCTATTACAACGTTAAAAATCTTATTAGACAAAGAGGACGTTCTTAAAAATGAAAATAAGATTGTTTCGACCTATGTGAAAGCAATAGGACAGCAGTTAGAGCAATCGGATGCCATGCTTACAAGTTTACTGGATTGGGCAAAGATGGAGCTAATCACCACACAGTCGGGTTATAGCGAGATTATGTTGTACAATAGCATCAGTGCGGCCTGCAAGGAATTATCACATCAGTTAAAAGCGAAGAATATTACAATCGATCTTAAGGTTTCTAAAGGAACAACCGTTGTATTTAATTCTGCTGTTTTAAGTATTGTATTGCGAAATATTATCAATAACGCGATTAAATTTAGTTATCAGGATAGCATTATCACCATTGAAAATAACAATCATGAAATCATAGTAACAGATTTCGGTAAGGGAGTTGAACAAAAAAAGATCGACAAATTATTCAAACAGAAAATAAATCCCGGACTAGGAACTAATCTGGAATCGGGGTTTGGAATCGGGCTGTATTTGTGTCAGGAATTAATGTTGAAAAACGGAGGCACGCTTGCTGTTTTTAACAATGAATCAGCAGGTTGTACATTCAGAATTATCTTGCCTAAATAGGGAAAACCGCTATTTTCTTAACAAAAATTTTGTCGCTAATTTGTAGCATGATACATATTGCATTTTTTGAAGATCAGCCTATAGTATGTGGAGGTCTTACTAGTTTTTTTTCAAATCAGAAAGGGCTCGAAGTTCTTTTTTACGCTACTAACAAACAAGACTTATATCTTAAAGTTCAGCAGCATTCGGGATTAGATCTAATTATTGTAGATCTGATCGCAAATGATGTACAAGGACTTGAAGTCTATGAATACCTTCATAAAAATCACCCCGATTTAAGAGTGATTGCTTTCACGTCACTTTCGAGCCCCATATTAGTCGAAAACTTACTGGCTATGGGCGTAAAAGGTTACGTAAACAAAAATCAGGACAGCGAAGAGCTTTTAGAAGCTATAAAATTAGTTTGGGAAGGTGGAATTTACCTGCCGGATGATTACGCATTTTTGTCCAAACAAAACAGGGTAGGTACAGCCATTACACTAACGGCAAAAGAGCTTACCATCATGCAATACATCATTAGAGAATTTACTACAGCTGATATTGCCAGCGAATTGAAACTTTCGGTTAATACAGTCGAAAATCACAGAAAAAACATTTTTAACAAACTCGATGTAAGTAATGTTGCAGGTATGGTGCGTGAGGCATCAAAACTGGGGCATATTAACTAGAGTGCAGTGATGGTTTAGGTCGGTTTGGCCTGAATACAATCGCTACAATTTTTGGATATCAGTGGATATTCGAACTAGCTTCTTATGGAATTTTAATTATTTATTATATGGTGAACTTTACTTTTTTTAAAATACGGTTTTTTGTTAGAAGAAGCGCTCTGGAGGAGGGTTTCTTAATCTCTTTTACTTCGCTTGATTTTGATGCTTTTATCCGAAAAAGTAATCGTTTTTCATCCGATAGATTTGTTAAAAATCTTTTTTTTAAACTGATGCATGCTCTACAGCAACAGGAATTAAAACTGCACTCAAGTTATTATCGGTCGATAAATACTATACCAGTTACTAATAATCAAAACTATTAAAATGTTGAATAAAATTACATTAAAATTAAGGCAATTGCAGCTGACCTTTATACTGTGTTTCCTTTCTCTTTTCAGCGGATTGAATGTCTTTGCTGAAGGCTCGAAGGACTTGTTTCCCAGTGGGGCAACAGGGAATAGAATGATGTTGTCTAGTTCTAGTAGATCACCTACTAGTACTGCAATTGTAAACAAAGGGAGAATGTTTGTTTATGCCAAAGCCAACGAAACGCTTTATTTAGGGTCTTCCGCTCAAGGTATTCGTGGAGGAACAATTATTTTGACAAGTCCAACCGGTAATACAAGCTATAGCAGTGGGAACTCTACGACAGTTGGTTTAATTGCCAATAGAGCGCAAGAAATTAATGGTCCTTTAGATTTGACTACGGGAGGTTATAGACCATATACTTTTAAAGTACCAGCAGGAGAAACGGGAGTTTGGGTAGTAGAGTTTGTATCACCTGATGCTTCTTTAGATCCTTCTAGTACTAGTTATGCTGCTCATACTTTTACAGCTAACGGAAACTGGACGCAACCTAATAACAGCCCTTATGTTGTTGCTTGGGATATTACGGTAGCCAATGAAGGAGGGACTGGGCAAATAGGACGCGTGTATACTAATGTGTTAACAGGATCTTTAGGTTCTGCTTCAAATAGTTTCAGGTCTACTTGTAATATTATTACAAATGATGGTTTTAAGTATACTGTTAAACCTAATGGTATGACACCTTATTACTTTGCTTTTTTTTGTAATAATAAAGGGGTTAGAAAAGGTTCAGTGGCAACAGGAGCTCCAAGTTATAAAAGCACGTCTATGGCGAGTTTGTATAACTTAGATAATACTAAAACAAATTTTTCTTTTCAGGACCCTACAATTGTTGATGATTTAACCAATACTACATCCAAAATATTTTTTAATGAACCAGACGCAAGCTTACCGGCTTCTGCGCCTATTTTTTTACCGGGAAGCACAGCTTCCACAACCTGGTTGAATGTGCCCATTGTTGCACAGGCTATTTCAGATATTTCGGTAAATGGAGTAGAAGGCACCAGTGGGATGGGAATTTATCCTTTAGGAGCTTTTATCAATTTTACGGCTAATGTTAACGCTAATTATCTTATCGAAATTGATGTTAATGGAAATGGATTGATGACAGATGCCATAGATGTAACTTTGACAGGTACTGCTATTGCGGGTGCAAATAAAGTAAGATGGGATGGTAGAGATGGTTCAAGTAATCCAATAACCAACAGTACTAGTTTGAAATTGAGTATTGTCCTTTTCAATGGGGAGGTACACTTTCCATATTTAGATGCCGAGCAAAATACGAACGGTATTATTATTACCAGATTGAATGGACCGGATCCTAATAGTAATGTATATTGGAACGATTCGCCGATTGGAACAGATACGGGTAGTTCCGATAAATTCCCACCAAATCTGTTGGATGCTTCTTCGCGTACCCTAAACAATAATAGTGTAGCTGGTACACACAAATGGACTACCAGTACGTCTCGTACGTCAGGATATGGGGACTTACAATTACTGGATACATGGGCTTATGTGTATACTACACCTGGACCACCAATATCTGTCCCAATTGAACAAAATGAGGCCGATTTAGCGGTAACAAGTATTAGTGATGTGGTCAGTGGTAATATGGGATCAAATGTTACCTATACAGTAGTTGTAAAAAATATTGGAGGACCGAATAATGTAACTGGGGCAAAATTTAAATTTTCAGATTTAGCTTCAGGGGCAAATTTAGCGGTACAATCTTTTACCTCGTCTTCTACTTTGGGAGGGGCTGTTACGGCACAAAATATTACCGGAGGTGTTCTTGATGCCACAGTAGATTTACCAAAAGATGCCACGATTACTTTTACAATTGTGGTAAAGGTATTAGCAGCCGAAGGAACTAATCCTACCGTCAAAGCGACGATCATGCGTCCTGCAGATTTAACAGATCCGGACGCCACAGCAGATACACATATTGGTACACCTCCGATAGATCCTGATGTAGAATGTGACGGAACGCCTAGTGGTACTGGTTGTAATAATGTAAAGACAGATGCTTTAACGGTTATTTTAACAGCATCACCAAAAGTGGAAGTAGCTAAAAAAGCCACTTATGTAGATGTAAATGCAGACGGAATTGTAAATGTTGGAGATAGAATTGATTACACCTTTGTAGTTAAAAATACAGGAAATGTAACCCTTGCTCCGGTAACGATTACCGATGCTAACGCAGTAGTAAGTGGAAGCTTAGCAAGTTTAGCTCCTGGAGCTACAGACTCCTCTAGTTTTACTGCAGTTCACACTATTACTTTGGCTGATGTCAATAACGGTCAGGTAGACAACGTAGCTACTGTAACAGGAACGCCTCCAACAGGAGCACCAGTTACGGCTAAATCAACCGATCCAAGTCCTATTTGTGCGACTTGTGCGCCAAAAGATCCAGCGTGTACCACTTGTACAACAGTTCCTTTAACCGCATCACCAAAAATTGAAGTAGCTAAAAAAGCCACTTATGTAGATGCCAATGGAGATGGAATTGTAAATGTTGGTGATAGAATTGATTACACCTTTGTAGTTAAAAACACAGGAAACGTAACCCTTGCTCCGGTAACGATTACAGATGCTAACGCAGTAGTAAGCGGAAGCTTAGCAAGTTTAGCTCCTGGAGCTACTGACTCCTCTAGTTTTACCGCAGTTCACACCATCACTTTGGCTGATGTCAATAACGGTCAGGTAGACAACGTAGCTACTGTAACAGGAACGCCTCCAACAGGAGCACCGGTTACAGCTAAATCAACCGATCCAAGTCCAATTTGTGCGACTTGTGCTCCAAAAGACCCAGCGTGTACCACGTGTACAACAGTTCCTTTAACCGCATCACCAAAAGTTGAAGTAGCTAAAAAAGCCACTTATGTTGATGCCAATGGAGATGGAATTGTAAATGTTGGAGATAGAATTGATTACACCTTTGTAGTTAAAAATACAGGAAATGTAACCCTTGCTCCGGTAACGATTACCGATGCCAACGCAGTAGTAAGCGGAAGCTTAGCAAGTTTAGCTCCTGGAGCTACGGATTCATCTAGCTTTACCGCAGTTCACACCATCACTTTAGCGGATGTCAATAACGGTCAGGTAGACAACGTAGCTACTGTAAC
The DNA here is from genome assembly GCF_025947345.1 of Flavobacterium sp. N502536. Classification (NCBI taxonomy): domain Bacteria; kingdom Pseudomonadati; phylum Bacteroidota; class Flavobacteriia; order Flavobacteriales; family Flavobacteriaceae; genus Flavobacterium; species Flavobacterium sp. N502536. Next base: position 4,028,893 of record NZ_CP110011.1, read on the forward strand.
AGGAACTCCTCCAACGGGAGCACCAGTTACGGCTAAATCAACCGATCCAAGTCCAATTTGTGCGACTTGTGCTCCAAAAGACCCAGCGTGTACCACTTGTACAACAGTTCCTTTAACCGCATCACCAAAAATTGAAGTAGCTAAAAAAGCCACTTATGTTGATGCCAATGGAGATGGAATTGTAAATGTTGGAGATAGAATTGATTACACCTTTGTAGTTAAAAATACAGGAAATGTAACCCTTGCTCCGGTAACGATTACCGATGCTAACGCAGTAGTAAGTGGAAGCTTAGCAAGTTTAGCTCCTGGAGCTACAGACTCCTCTAGTTTTACTGCAGTTCACACTATTACTTTGGCTGATGTCAATAATGGTCAGGTAGACAACGTAGCCACTGTAACAGGAACGCCTCCAACAGGAGCGCCAGTTACGGCTAAATCAACCGATCCAAGTCCAATTTGTGCGACTTGTACGCCAAAAGATCCAGCGTGTACCACTTGTACAATAGTTCCTTTAACAGCATCACCAAAAGTGGAAGTAGCTAAAAAAGCCACTTATGTAGATGTTAACGGTGACGGAATTGTAAATGTTGGAGATAGAATCGATTACACCTTTGTAGTTAAAAATACAGGAAACGTAACCCTTGCACCGGTAACGATTACCGATGCTAACGCAGTAGTAAGCGGAAGCTTAGCAAGTTTAGCTCCTGGAGCTACGGATTCTTCTAGTTTTACCGCAGTTCACACCATCACTTTAGCTGATGTCAATAACGGTCAGGTAGACAACGTAGCTACTGTAAGCGGAACTCCTCCAACAGGCGCTCCAGTTACAGCCAAATCAACCGATCCAAGTCCTATTTGTGCGACTTGTGCACCAAAAGACCCAGCGTGTACCACTTGTACAACAGTTCCTTTAACAGCATCACCAAAAGTAGAAGTAGCTAAAAAAGCCACTTATGTAGATGTAAATGGAGATGGAATTGTAAATGTTGGAGATAGAATTGATTACACCTTTGTAGTTAAAAATACAGGAAACGTAACCCTTGCTCCGGTAACGATTACCGATGCTAACGCAGTAGTAAGCGGAAGTTTGGCAAGTTTAGCTCCGGGAGCTACCGACGCTGCTAGTTTTACCGCAGTTCACACCATCACTTTAGCGGATGTCAATAACGGTCAGGTAGACAACGTAGCTACTGTAAGCGGAACTCCTCCAACAGGAGCACCGGTTACGGCTAAATCAACCGATCCAAGTCCAATTTGTGCGACTTGTGCGCCAAAAGATCCAGCGTGTACCACGTGTACAACAGTTCCTTTAACCGCATCACCAAAAATTGAAGTAGCTAAAAAAGCTACTTATGTAGATGTAAATGGAGATGGAATTGTAAATGTTGGAGATAGAATTGATTACACCTTTGTAGTTAAAAATACAGGAAACGTAACCCTTGCTCCGGTAACGATTACCGATGCTAACGCAGTAGTAAGCGGAAGTTTGGCAAGTTTAGCTCCGGGAGCTACCGACGCTGCTAGTTTTACCGCAGTTCACACCATCACTTTAGCGGATGTCAATAACGGTCAGGTAGACAACGTAGCTACTGTAAGCGGAACTCCTCCAACAGGCGCTCCAGTTACAGCCAAATCAACCGATCCAAGTCCAATTTGTGCGACTTGTGCGCCAAAAGATCCAGCGTGTACCACGTGTACAACAGTTCCTTTAACCGCATCACCAAAAGTAGAAGTAGCTAAAAAAGCTACTTATGTAGATGCCAATGGAGACGGAATTGTAAATGTTGGAGATAGAATTGATTACACCTTTGTAGTTAAAAATACTGGAAACGTAACCCTTGCTCCAGTAACGATTACCGATGCTAACGCAGTAGTAAGCGGAAGCTTAGCAAGTTTAGCTCCTGGAGCTACTGACTCCTCTAGTTTTACCGCAGTTCACACCATCACTTTGGCGGATGTCAATAACGGTCAGGTAGACAACGTAGCTACTGTAAGCGGAACGCCTCCAACAGGCGCTCCAGTTACAGCCAAATCAACCGATCCAAGTCCAATTTGTGCGACTTGTGCACCAAAAGACCCAGCGTGTACCACTTGTACAACAGTTCCTTTAACAGCATCACCAAAAGTAGAAGTAGCTAAAAAAGCCACTTATGTAGATGTAAATGGAGATGGAATTGTAAATGTTGGTGACAGAATTGATTACACCTTTGTAGTTAAAAATACAGGAAACGTAACCCTTGCTCCGGTAACGATTACAGATGCTAACGCAGTAGTAAGCGGAAGTTTGGCAAGTTTAGCTCCTGGAGCTACAGACTCCTCTAGCTTTACCGCAGTGCACACCATCACTTTGGCGGATGTCAATAACGGACAGGTAGACAACGTAGCCACTGTAACAGGAACCCCTCCAACAGGAGCACCAGTTACGGCTAAATCAACCGATCCAAGTCCAATTTGTGCGACTTGTGCGCCAAAAGATCCAGCGTGTACCACTTGTACAACAGTTCCTTTAACAGCATCACCAAAAGTAGAAGTAGCTAAAAAAGCCACTTATGTAGATGTCAACGCAGATGGAATTGTAAATGTTGGAGATAGAATTGATTACACCTTTGTAGTTAAAAATACAGGAAACGTAACCCTTGCTCCGGTAACGATTACCGATGCTAACGCAGTAGTAAGCGGAAGCTTAGCAAGTTTAGCTCCTGGAGCTACTGACTCCTCTAGTTTTACCGCAGTTCACACCATCACTTTGGCGGATGTCAATAACGGTCAGGTAGACAACGTAGCTACTGTAAGCGGAACTCCTCCAACAGGCGCTCCAGTTACAGCCAAATCAACCGATCCAAGTCCAATTTGTGCGACTTGTGCACCAAAAGACCCAGCGTGTACCACTTGTACAACAGTTCCTTTAACAGCATCACCAAAAGTAGAAGTAGCTAAAAAAGCCACTTATGTAGATGTAAATGGAGATGGAATTGTAAATGTTGGTGACAGAATTGATTACACCTTTGTAGTTAAAAATACAGGAAACGTAACCCTTGCTCCGGTAACGATTACAGATGCTAACGCAGTAGTAAGCGGAAGTTTGGCAAGTTTAGCTCCTGGAGCTACAGACTCCTCTAGCTTTACCGCAGTGCACACCATCACTTTAGCGGATGTCAATAACGGACAGGTAGACAACGTAGCCACTGTAACAGGAACCCCTCCAACAGGAGCACCAGTTACGGCTAAATCAACCGATCCAAGTCCAATTTGTGCGACTTGTGCGCCAAAAGACCCAGCGTGTACCACTTGTACAACAGTTCCTTTAACAGCATCACCAAAAGTAGAAGTAGCTAAAAAAGCCACTTATGTAGATGTAAATGGAGATGGAATTGTAAATGTTGGAGATAGAATTGATTACACCTTTGTAGTTAAAAATACAGGAAACGTAACCCTTGCTCCGGTAACGATTACCGATGCTAACGCAGTAGTAAGCGGAAGTTTGGCAAGTTTAGCTCCGGGAGCTACCGACGCTGCTAGTTTTACCGCAGTTCACACCATCACTTTAGCGGATGTCAATAACGGTCAGGTAGACAACGTAGCTACTGTAAGCGGAACTCCTCCAACAGGAGCACCGGTTACGGCTAAATCAACCGATCCAAGTCCAATTTGTGCGACTTGTGCGCCAAAAGACCCAGCGTGTACCACGTGTACAACAGTTCCTTTAACAGCATCACCAAAAGTAGAAGTAGCTAAAAAAGCCACTTATGTAGATGTAAATGGAGATGGAATTGTAAATGTTGGTGACAGAATTGATTACACCTTTGTAGTTAAAAATACAGGAAACGTAACCCTTGCTCCGGTAACGATTACAGATGCTAACGCAGTAGTAAGCGGAAGTTTGGCAAGTTTAGCTCCTGGAGCTACAGACTCCTCTAGCTTTACCGCAGTGCACACCATCACTTTAGCGGATGTCAATAACGGACAGGTAGACAACGTAGCCACTGTAACAGGAACCCCTCCAACAGGAGCACCAGTTACGGCTAAATCAACCGATCCAAGTCCAATTTGTGCGACTTGTGCGCCAAAAGATCCAGCGTGTACCACTTGTACAACAGTTCCTTTAACAGCATCACCAAAAGTAGAAGTAGCTAAAAAAGCCACTTATGTAGATGTCAACGCAGATGGAATTGTAAATGTTGGAGATAGAATTGATTACACCTTTGTAGTTAAAAATACAGGAAACGTAACCCTTGCTCCGGTAACGATTACCGATGCTAACGCAGTAGTAAGCGGAAGCTTAGCAAGTTTAGCTCCTGGAGCTACGGATTCGTCTAGTTTTACCGCAGTTCATACCATCACTTTGGCGGATGTCAATAACGGTCAGGTAGACAACGTAGCCACTGTAACAGGAACTCCTCCAACAGGAGCACCAGTTACGGCTAAATCAACCGATCCAAGTCCAATTTGTGCGACTTGTAAACCAATAGATCTTACTTGTTCAACCTGTACTGTAGTAAGTTTTATTGATGCAATAGATGAAGTACCAGCTGTAGTTAATGGAGTAAGCGGTGGTACCACAGCTTCTGTATTGTTAAATGACAAATTACACGGTACAGCTATAGTCGCTTCGGAAGTGAATTTGAGTGCGGTTTATGTACCAACAGGGTTGACATTAAATACAGATGGAACTATTAAGGTTAACGCCGGTACTGCGCCGGGAGTTTATACTGTGATTTATAGTATATGTTCAAAAGCAATGGCAGCTTTGGGTACACCAATGTGTGATCAGGCTGAAGCCAAAATTACGGTAACGGCAACAGTTGAGCCAATATTAGAAAACGGAAGCATTCCATCAACAGGTGGTGTAGTTTTCGCAAACATTGCAAGCAACGATAAAGTAAATGGAGTTCCGGCAGTATTAGGAACAACAGGAAATGCTACCGTTGCGGTATCAGGAACATGGCCAACTGGAATTACTTTAGATCCGTTAACTGGGAAAGTAACTGTTGCGGCTGGAACCACACCGGGAACTTATAATGTAGTTTACGAGTTATGCGACAAATTAACCCCGACAACCTGTGCTACGGTTTCAGATGAAATCAAAGTAACACCAATTGTTGAGCCAATATTAGAAAACGGAAGCATTCCGTCAACAGGTGGTGTAGTTTTCATAAACATTGCCAGCAACGATAAAGTAAATGGAGTTCCGGCAATATTGGGAACAACAGGAAACGCTACCATTGCGGTATCAGGAACATGGCCAACAGGAATTACTTTAGATCCGTTAACTGGGAAAGTAACTGTTGCGGCAGGAACCACACCGGGAACTTATAATGTAGTTTACGAGTTATGCGACAAATTAACTCCGACAACTTGCGCTACAGTTTCAGACGAAATCAAAGTAACGGCAATAGTTGAGCCAATATTTGAAAACGGAAGCATTCCATCAACAGGAGGTGTAGTTTTTGCAAACATTGCCAACAACGATAAAGTAAATGGAGTTCCGGCAGTATTAGGAACAACAGGAAACGCTACCATTGCGGTATCAGGAACATGGCCAACAGGAATTACTTTAGATCCGTTAACCGGAAAAGTAACTGTTGCGGCCGGAACCACACCAGGAACTTATAATGTAGTTTATGAGTTATGCGACAAATTAACTCCAACAACCTGTGCTACGGTTTCAGATGAAATCAAAGTAACACCAATTGTTGAGCCAATATTAGAAAACGGAAGCATTCCGTCAACAGGAGGTTTAGTTTTCGCAAATATTACAAGTAACGATAGAGTAAATGGAGCTCAGGCAGTATTAGGAACAACAGGAAACGCTACCATTGCGGTATCAGGAACATGGCCAACTGGAATTACTTTAGATCCGTTAACCGGAAAAGTAACTGTTGCGGCTGGAACCACACCGGGAACTTATAATGTAGTTTACGAGTTATGCGACAAATTAACTCCAACAACTTGTGCTACGGTTTCAGATGAAATCAAAGTAACGGCAATTGCAGGGACACCAATAATTGCAAATGATGATAACATTTCGAACGCAAATGGAACAACAGGAACACCAAACGCAGGGAATGTATTAGTGGGTAACCCAACAAATCCTGATACTTTAAATGGAGTGCCAGTTGTTATTAGCCTGGTTGATTTAAAAGTGACCACACCGGCAGTTCCAAAAACACCTGGAGCAGCAGTTCCGGTAATTGATACTGCCACAGGAACAATAAGTGTTCCGGCTAACACACCAGGAGGTACTTATACAATAACGTACAGTATTTGCGAGAAATCAAATCCTTCAAATTGTGATGCTGCAACGGTAACCATATTGGTATCAAGACCAAGTATTGCCTTGGTAAAAACAGTCCGTTTCAATGATGAAAACGGTGATGGTAATGCAAAAGTAGGAGAGACTGTTACGTATAATTTTGCAGTAACCAATACAGGAAATGTAGCCTTGACTAATGTTTATATAGTAGATCCGTTAACAGGAATTACGATGAGCGGAGGTCCAATAAATTTAGCTGCAGGAGAAGAGGATAGCACTTCTTTTACGGGAACTTATTCGATAGTACAAGCTGATATTAATTCAGGAAGTATATCCAACCAAGCTGAAGTTTTCGGAACAAGTCCTGATAATATTGTCGTAAAAGACAAATCAGATGATAGTAGTGTATTGGGGGATAAACCAACAGTATTATCAATTACGGGATGTGTTTTAAAAATATTCAACGCCGTTTCCATAAATGGAGATAACAAGAACGATAGATTCTACATCCAAGGTTTAGAATGTTATCCTGACAATACGGTTCAAATTTTTAACCGTTGGGGAGTTTTGGTTTTTGATCGTGATCATTACAACAATAATGACATTGCTTTTAGAGGTATTTCTGAAGGACGTGTTACGGTCAAAGATTCAGATGGATTACCGGAAGGAACGTATTATTATATCATTAAATATAAAGACAGCCAATCTAATCCACATCAGGAGGCTGGGTATTTGTACCTGACCAAATAATATTCTGTACTAATAAAATGGCTTAGTCAATAGGCTAAGCCATTATTTAAAAATAAAATAAATGAGAAAATTAGTTTTAGTTTTATTGTTTTGTTCTACTGCAGGTTTTGCTCAGCAAGATGCGCAGTTTACACAATACATGTATAATACCATTAATATAAATCCAGCGTATGCCGGTTCCCGTGGGGTGATGAGCATTTTCGGATTGTATCGTACCCAGTGGGTTGGGCTTGATGGAGCACCCGAAACCAGTAGTTTTTCATTAAATACACCCCTAAACAATAATGTAGGTTTGGGAGTATCAGTAGTCAATGATAAAATCGGACCAACAAATGAGAACAACATATCAGCTGATTTCTCTTACTCAATACCAACATCAGCAACCGCCAAACTTTCTTTTGGTATTAAAGGTTCGGCCAATATATTCAAACTGGATCCTACAAAGTTAAGCCCTGAACATCAGGGAGATACTCAATTTCAGGATTTTCAGAACAAATTCGCTCCCAATATCGGAGCAGGGGTTTACTGGCATACTGATAAAGCTTATGTGGGATTATCCGTTCCTAATTTTATTCAAACCAACCGCTATGACGATAACGATTATTCCATCTACAAAGACCGTATCAACTATTATTTCATAGCAGGTTATGTATTTAATCTGAATCGTTATGAAACCATAAAATTCAAGCCGGCCTTAATGACTAAAATGGTAGAAGGCTCACCATTACAGGTAGATGCTTCGGCCAACTTTATGTTCAATGATAAATTTGTTATTGGGGTTGCTTACAGATGGAGTGCGTCAATTAGTGCCTTGGCAGGATTTCAGATAAGCGACAGTATGTATTTAGGTTATGCTTACGATCGTGAAACTACGCGATTGGTAAACTACAACTCCGGATCGCACGAGATATTTTTGCGTTTTGAGTTCCTAAACAACTACAGCCGAATTACTTCACCAAGATTCTTCTAATACTTCAACTATGAAAATTAAAAATTTAGTTTATAACGTTTTTTTAGTGCTGTTTGTTTGCAAGGGGATTGCACAGACAGGCAGTATCGCCAGTGCTGATAAAAAATACGATAAATATGCTTATATCGATGCAATTGCTGCTTACGAAAAGGTAGCAGAAAAAGGATATAGAGAGGAGAAAATGTTCCAGCGACTGGGTAATGCCTATTATTTTAATGGCGAGTTGGTGAAGGCCTTAAAATGGTACAAAGCTCTTTTCGGAATGAATGATCAACAGGAATTTGAGTACTATTACCGATATGCCCAAACACTAAAAGCAACAGGAAATTATGCCAAAGCCGACAAAATATTAGAGCTTTTCAATCAAAAAGCAAGTACGGATAAAAGAGGATTGTTATTTGAAAAGAATAAAAATTATTTGGAGCAGATAAAAAACAATTCAGGTCGATTTGAAATAGCCGATGCCGGAATTAATTCAAGATACTCCGACTATGGAAGTTCTTTTTTAGATAACAAATTGGTATTTGCGTCTGCCAGAGATACGGGCGGAGTTGCCAAAGTAAAATTCAAATGGACTAATAAATCTTTTACCAATATTTATTCGGCAGAATTAAACGCCGATGGTAGTGTTGGAACTCCGAAGCGATTTGAAAATAAGATCAACTCAAAATTTAATGAATCGACTCCTGTTTTTACAAAAGACGGATTAACGATGTATTTTACCAGAAACAATTTTCTGAACGGTACAAAAGGGACAGACGACAAGAAAGTCACTTTGTTGAAATTGTATAAGGCAAGTTTTATAGAGGGTAAATGGACGAATATTGTTGAATTGCCTTTTAACAGCGATCAATACAGTGTAGCGCATCCGGCATTAAGTATAGATGAAAAAAAGTTATACTTTGCTTCAGACATGCCGGGTACTTTTGGACAATCAGATTTGTATAGTGTGACGATTAATACGGATGGCAGTTTTGGTAAACCTGAAAATCTGGGAGCCGCAATTAATACAGAAGGAAGAGAAACTTTTCCTTTTATATCAGGAGATAATGAATTGTATTTTGCCAGCGACGGACGACCGGGATTAGGAGGACTTGATGTATTTGTTTCGACTATTAAAAAGGACTTGACGTTTAGTGAAGTTCAGAATGTTGGAGCTCCTATTAATACAAAACTGGATGATTTTGGTTTTATAATTGACAATAAAAGCAGAACCGGTTTTTTCTCCTCCAATAGAGATGGAGGACATGGTTACGATGATGTCTACCGCTTTTCGGAAACTAGAAAATTACCTTGTGAGGAGATTTTATCAGGTACTGTTATAGATGCCGAAACAAATTTGGTACTCGAGAATGCTAAAGTAAACTTACTCGACAATCAGCTTCAGATAATAGGAGAGGTAATAACCGGAGCCGATGGGAAGTATAGTTTTAAAGTAAATTGCAATAAAGAATACTTTGTTCGCGCTGCAAGACAAGATTATGATACTAACGAATTACCTAAAGCAATCGATAAAACAAGTTTGACATTACCTTTGAAAAGAACACCTCAAAAAGTGGTCGAAAAAACGATTGAAAAATTAATTGTTGGTGATGATTTAGCGAAAATTTTACACATAAAAATGATTTACTTCGATTTAGGTAAATCGATTGTTCGAAAAGAGGCTGCCATTGAGTTAGAGAAAATCCGTCAGGTGATGCTTCAAAATCCAAACATGAAAATTGATGTTCGCTCGCACACCGATAGCAGACAAACTCATGCTTACAATGAAAAACTATCCGACAGAAGGGCCAAAGCAACAGTGGCATGGCTTGTTAAAAAAGGTATAGCTGCTGATCGCATAACCGGAAAAGGATATGGAGAAACACAATTACTGAATAAATGTGCTGATGGCGTAAAATGTACTACAGAAGAACATCAGGCAAATCGAAGAAGTGAGTTTATTATTGTTTCGATGTAATAAAGAGTTAGCTTTTTTAATAAAGTTGAGTTAATTAATTGTTATGAAGGCTGCAGGGTAATCCTGCAGCTTTTTTTTGTGCCGTACAAAGAGATTTGTTTTTTAATGATAGAGATAAAAAATGATTGTATTTAATTTCTTAAATTTATTCTATTAAATGATTTAGAGAAAAAATTAAACAGAAAACATCTGCTAAATCTGCAGACCCGAGCGATAGCGAACAGGCGAAGCAATCAGTGTGAAAATTTAAACCCAACAGTATCTAATTATAAAAAACAATAACTTTGAGTACAACAGAATTTCTAACCCGACTTATAATTGCACTGTTTGCCGGACTAATTATTGGTTTCGAAAGACAGTGGCACCACAAAGAAACCGGTTTAAAAACCAATATGCTGGTAGCAACAGGTGCAGCAGCATTTGTTTTGTTATCGATTAAAGTGGCGGCAACAGCGCCCAATATTGATGTAACCCGTATTACAGCTCAGGTGGTCATGGGGGTTGGTTTTTTGGGAGCCGGTGTTATTTTCAGAGAAGGCCCTAATGTACACGGGCTAAATTCTGCGGCCACAATATGGTGCAGTGCGGCTATTGGATGTATTGCCGCATCGGGTTATTTTATCGAAGCTCTGATTTGTACCTTTCTCGTTACCTTTGTCAATACCGTTTTGGAACCAATTGAAAGATGGCTGCGAAATCGAAAGTAAAAGCAAGCCTTTAAATGTTTTAGAACAATAAAGTAATCAAGGCACCCGACCTGTTTTTCTTCTAATTTTTATAACTTGATTTTTCCAAAAGACTCCTTCTGTTTGTATCAGATACCTAGACAATTGGAGGCTTCGCTATGTCTTGCTGTTTCTCCTTATCGGATAGGAGGCGGAGCCTGATTTTCTGAGAAGCAACAGCAATTGTTTTCTGATCCCGCTTTTACCGTTTATACAGAGTACTGTACCACTTATTACGTCTTTTAATCTGTCTGTCTAATATGGCTAATATGCAGTAAATGAGTGTGGTAAATTTGTACCTGAATTTAAAGGTTAAGCTTAAAGATGAGAAAGATAATTTTGTATGTTATACTATTAGTTCCTATCGTTGCACTTTGCCAGACAGGCACTCAAAAACAAATGTCAGATGTATCATCCCGTTTCGATCTAATTTGTAAAAATAAAGAAATCATGATTCCAAGAGCAATATTAAAAAGTAGGATTGACAGGTCAACAGTAGTAGATAAGGATACCCGATTTATTTTGGTTTTTAATACACTAAGTACTGTAAATCTTTTGTCTGGTTATTATTACTGGTACAACAATAAATGGAACAATCTAAAAAACATGACCGAAGAAAATGGTATTCCAAGAGACAATGGGATGGCAGGAGACATTTTTATAGATTTCTCTACAAAAGATGTTTACTTTTGTAATGGAACAATGTGGCTTTCGATGACAACGCACAACGAAACTTTTATCGGAGCAGTATTTGAAAACAAGAGCGGTATTCTGAGTTACAAGAATAGTGCTGGTGAGGATATTGTAATTCATCTTTCAGAGATAGTCCCTTACTTCAATTACCCGAAGACAATTTCTCTAAATGCAGATAAGGAAACGCTTAATTATATTGACGAAAACGGGAGACAAACCGTTTTAAAACTTGATATTTTGCTGGAAAAGAGCAAAAGTAGCCATCTCACCTCAGTATTTTAAGAAAAAGAGATTCACATAAATATAAAATAACACCATCAGACCCGACAGTTTTTGAAAGCTGTCGGGTCTGATTTTTAAAAGGATACAGTGAAGTTTTGTTCTCTAAAACGGTTTAGTTTCGTAATGTTCGAGTAATGAATTGATAATCATTTGATTTTGTTTTGCTGTTAAGAATAAATGTATTAATTTTGCAGTCCTTTTGGCAAAGAAGAGTTTCCATTAGGTATCAACTATTTATGTAAAACAACTTCTGTTTTTTCTACTGCTTTATGAAACTCGAGAAAAACAGAATACAAATTTTTTATCAGCATGTCTGAACAATTAAAATCACAAGAAGAGTTTTTAGCAAATTTTAACTGGCATAACTTCCAAGAAGGAATTGATGCAGTAGATGAGAAAAACTTACAAGAGTTTGAAGAACTAGTATCAAAAACTTTCATCGCTACAGATCAAGAAGAAGTAGTTGAAGGAGTTGTTGTTAGAATTACAGATAGAGACGTTATCGTTGATATCAATGCTAAATCTGAAGGTGTTATTTCTTTAAACGAATTCCGTTACAACCCAAACTTAAAAGTAGGTGACAAAGTAGAAGTATTAATCGACATCCGTGAGGATAAAACAGGTCAATTAGTATTATCTCACAGAAAAGCACGTACTATCAAATCTTGGGATAGAGTTATTGCAGCTAATGAAACTGGAGAAATCGTTAACGGTTTTGTTAAATGTAGAACTAAAGGAGGTATGATCGTTGACGTATTCGGTATCGAGGCGTTCTTACCAGGATCTCAAATTGACGTTAAGCCAATTAGAGACTACGATGTATATGTAAACAAAATGATGGAATTCAAAGTGGTAAAAATTAACCACGAATTCAAAAACGTTGTTGTATCTCACAAAGCACTTATCGAGGCTGATATTGAAGTACAGAAAAAAGAAATCATCGGTCAATTACAAAAAGGACAAGTATTAGAAGGTGTTGTTAAAAACATTACTTCTTATGGTGTGTTCATTGACTTAGGTGGTGTTGACGGATTAATTCACATTACTGACCTTTCTTGGAGTAGAATCAACCACCCAAGTGAAGTTCTTGAATTAGACCAAAAATTAAACGTTGTAATCCTTGATTTCGATGATGAGAAAACAAGAATTCAATTAGGATTGAAACAATTAAACGCTCACCCATGGGATGCTTTAGATGCTAATTTAACAATTGGTGATAAAGTAAAAGGTAAAGTAGTTGTAATCGCTGATTACGGTGCATTTATCGAAGTTGCTGAAGGTGTTGAAGGTTTAATCCACGTTTCTGAAATGTCATGGTCAACTCACTTACGTTCTGCTCAGGACTTCGTGAAAGTTGGAGATGTTGTTGAAGCTGTTATCTTAACTTTAGATAGAGATGACCGTAAAATGTCATTAGGTATCAAACAATTGACTCAAGATCCATGGACTGATATTACTTCTAAATACCCAGTAGGTTCTAAACATACAGGTATCGTTAGAAACTTTACAAACTTTGGTATTTTCGTAGAATTAGAAGAAGGAATCGATGGATTAATTTACATCTCTGACCTTTCTTGGACTAAGAAAATCAAACACCCATCTGAATTTGTAAATGTTGGTGAAAAACTTGATGTAGTTGTATTAGAATTAGATGTTGAAGGACGTAAATTATCTTTAGGTCACAAACAAACTACTGCTAATCCTTGGGATCAATACGAAGATTCTTTCGCTGTAGGAACTATCCACAATGGTGAGATTTCTGAAATCGTTGACAAAGGAGCTACTGTAGAATTCGGAGATGATATCGTTGCTTTCATTCCAACTCGTCACCTTGAAAAAGAAGACGGAAAGAAATTGAAAAAAGGTGATACTGCTGATTTCAAAGTAATCGAATTCAACAAAGAATTCAAAAGAGTAGTTGCTTCTCACACTGCTATCTTCCGTGAAGAAGAAGAGAAAAACGTGAAAGCTGCAACTGAAAATACTTCATCTGCTTCTTCTACAAATGCACCAGCTGCAACTTTAGGAGATAACAATGATGTATTAGCTGCATTAAAAGCTAAAATGGAAAAAACTGAGAAAAAATAATTCTTAGTTTCCTCTAAATAGAAAGTCCCACAGCAATGTGGGACTTTTTTTTGTTTCATTATTTTTCTTATTTAAATTTTAACAGAAAAAGTTGTGTTATTGTGTTAAAGGGTTATTTTTGTGTAAAAATACCACTTATGAAGAAACTCTACTTTTTAGTTTTATTGTTATGTTTTTATGGTGCTAATGCACAGGTGATTACTTTTGGAAGTACTCCTTTTAAAGATAGATTACTTTCGGCAAATGCAACCAATGGATTTGCAAAAGATATAAACGGAAATAATATCGTTGTCGACACCAACTTTGATAAGGAAATTAATGCTGTCGAGGCATCAAAAGTTTATTTTTTGGAACTGGGTGGAACGAAATCGACGATTTATAACTTAATGGGAATTGAGTTTTTTGTCAGTTTAAAGACTTTGAATTTTTACGGACAAAGAGTAACCGCTGATTTGAGACCGTTGAAAAATTTAGAAAGAATAAATTGTGGAGGGGATTTAGTTACTAAAGATCTCAACATTAACGGGCTTAACTTAAAAGAAATACGCGCAGAAAGTAGCCTTTCAATAATGCCCTATTTATTGGATAATGGCCCGACAGGAATTTCTCAGTTTACCAATCTGGAAACTTTGTTTTTAGGGGGAGATCGATTAGAATCAATCAACCTTCAAAGCCTAAAATCGTTAAAAACACTGATGATTACAAGATCAAAAATAAAAAGCCTTGATTTAAGCAATCAGACTGATCTGGAGTTTTTGTATTGCAATAACAATCTATTGACAGATCTGGATTTAAGCAGTTGTAAGAATATAGTTGGTGTAGAAGCTAATTTGAATAATTTCACTACAATCCTGGTGAAGGACCTGCCTAAACTGGAGTATCTTAGAATTAGTGAGAATAGTACATTAAGCCAATTAAGCCTTGTAAATACCCCAAATCTAAAATCATTAGATGTTTATAAATGTAGTTTAACCGATTTAAATTTATCTAATTTGGTCGCTCTGGAGTCGATTAATTGCAGCAATAATAAACTAACAAATTTGAACATCAAAGGTTCTATAAACTTGTTGAATATATCTTGTGACAATAACTTAATAAAAGAGCTTGATTTGTCTTTATGTAAAAAGTTTGAGTCTTTATATGCTGGTTATAATAAGTTTGAAAGTTTAGAATTTTATGGTAAGCTAGGATCCTATTTTAGTATTTCAAATAATTTAAATTTAAAATATCTTTCCATTAAAAATGGGGTCATCAATCAATCCAGTATGGAATTTGCCAACTGTCCCAACTTGAAATACATTTGCGTTGATGAAAATGATAATGAAATTACTACAGTTCAAAATTTAATCAAAACGTATAAATATACAGACTGTCATGTAAATTCCTATTGCAATTTTCATCCGGGAGAGGATTATTTTGTAATTCAGGGATCACAGAGAATAGATTCGAATAAAAATGGCTGTGACAATTCGGATCCGTTTTATCCTAATTTAAAATTTAATATTGTGGGAGCTTCTTCTGGAACATTTGTTAATAATTTATCGGGTAATTATTCTATTCCTGTTTTAAAAGGAACGCACAAGATAACTCCTGTTTTAGAAAATCCGTGGTATTTTTCTGTAACACCGGCAACCGCAACGATTGTTTTTCCGGCGCAGACAAGTCCGTACACTCAAAATTTTTGTATCACTCCAGTTGGTACTTATCGGGATTTAGAAGTTACGATATTACCAATTGATGTTGCAAGACCCGGTTTTGACGCTAAGTATAAAATCGTATATAAAAATAAGGGTAATGTAGTGCAATCGGGTTCGATAAAATTTGCGTTTGATGATGCTATATTGGAGTATGTTTCTTCCAATACTGCTTTTTCTTCTAAATCAGTTAATGCTATAGAATGGAGTTTTGCAGCTATTCAGCCATTTGAAAGCAGAGAAATAGTATTTACTTTAAAATCAAACAAACCAACAGATATACCTGCTGTAAACAATGGCGATGTTTTAAAATTAACAGCAACTATTGCTTCTCAGGACAAAGACGAAAGCCCAATCGACAATGCTTTTACACTTAATCAGGTAGTGGTAGGTTCTTACGATCCAAACGATAAAACCTGTTTAGAAGGTTCTGTTATTACACCAGAATTAATAGGAGAGTATGTGCACTATATGATTCGTTTTGAAAATACCGGAACATTTGCTGCAGAGAATATTGTAGTAAAAGACATGATCGATTTGTCTAAATTTGACCTTACAACTTTAGTTCCAACCAGTTCAAGTCATCCTTTTACAACTAAAATTACAGCAGGGAATAAGGTAGAATTTATTTTTGAGGGTATCAATCTTCCCTTTGATGATGCCAATAACGACGGTTATGTAGCGTTTAAAATCAAAACAAAATCAAATTTAAGAGTTGGCGATACCTTTACGAATGAGGCTAATATTTATTTCGATTATAATTTCCCAATTTTGACCAATAAAGCGACTTCAACTTTTAAAACAGTAACACTGGGGACTCCCGATTTTGAGTTTTCAAACTATTTTACGTTGTATCCGAATCCGACAAATCATACTTTAAATATTAATGCAAAGGAAGGCATAGAAATACAATCTCTATCTATTTATGATATGTTAGGGCAATTGGTAATTGCGGTTCCAAATGCAAAATCGGCTTCAAGTATTGATGTTTCAAGACTTACTGCAGGCAATTACTTTATAAAAGTAAAATCGGATAAAGGAAGCTCGGGTATGAAATTTATTAAATATTAAGAATGTCTTTTATAAATAGAAAGTCCCACAGCAATGCGGGACTTTTTTTATGTATAATATTTAATTTTAAGAAGCTGTTTCCTGCTGTTCGCTCTATCTTTTCCTGGCTAAAGAAGCCAGAAAAAGGATGCTACTACCATCAGGGCTAAGGGCAAACCGTTTCAAAAGAAATTTTATTTTGCAGCCAGTAGCTTGGTTTCTTCAGGAGTAAAATCGTTTACAATTGCATAAGTATCAATTTTTGCCAGTGCCATTTCGTCGAGAATATCAACAAGATTTTTGAAATTGCTTTTTTTGCTGGGTTTAATAATTACAATCGCACCGTTTTTTGGTTTCCCAAGCGCGGTCGAGTATTCTTTTATTTTTTTATTTCTTTCAAATAATTCTTTTCTAATTCCATTTTCTCCATAAACGATACTTTTTGGATTTTCATAAAGAGAAAGTAACCCTGAATACGAAACAATTTTGTTATTATCATCCAATAATATGGTATAAATACGATTAATATCAACACAAGCTATAGGCCCGCAAGTGATTTCCCCATTATCCGGTAAAGCTAAATCAATACCTTTTGGCTTCGCCAATTCGATGGTTACCATAAAAAAGATAATCAGTAAGAATGAAACACTGACCATTGCAGTTAAATCAATCTTTGTACTTAATTTTTTACTTCTGATTTTTTGAGGCAGATTTTTCATGTCAGTCAATTTATTAATTTGAAGCTAATAGTTTTGTTTCTTCGGGAGTAAATTCGGGTACAATAGCATAGGCCTCAATTTTAGCAATAGCCATCTCGTCCAGTATATCAATTAAGTTTCCATAATTTGAATTTTTGCTGGGCTTAATAATTACTGTAATTCCTCTTCCAGGTTTTCCTAATGCAGCTGAATATTCTAAAACTTTTTTATTTCTTTCAAACAGCACTTTTCTAATTCCATTTTTCCCATATTTTGTTGTTTTGGGAGCATCAATAGGAACGTATGGCAATCCTGTATAAGTAATGATTTTGTTGTTTTCACCTAACATTATGGTCATGGATCTATTCTCTCCGTGATGAGGAGGTGGGCAATCACAACAACCTCTGTCTCCAGTATCATATACTATAACTTTTGGCTTCGCCAATTCGATCGTTACCATAAAAAAGATAATCAGCAAGAATGAAACGCTGACCATTGCAGTTAAATCGACTCTGGCACTTAACTTTTTACTTCTGATTTTTTGAGGCAGATTTTGCATAATGGTTTGATTTATAGTTAAAGTTATTACTAAAAATAAAACAAATTGTGATAAGATTTTAAAAATAATCAAAAATAATTTGGAGTGGTAAAAGCTTGTTTTACAGTGCTATTTGAGGATATTTTAGTTTTTTCTAAAAATTTTTCAATTTTTGTTAAAACCAAAACAAATATTCCAGCGTAAATGAGCTTATAACTTAAAATATTAATTATGAAAACTAGAAAATTTTTAGCCGTAGCAATCTTAGCATTGGGATTTGGATTTACATCATTTGCGCAAAAAACAGTAATGGTTGGTGGGGCTGCAATGTATCCCAATAAAAATATTATTGAAAATGCTGTTAACTCAAAAGATCACACCACATTAGTAGCAGCCGTAAAAGCCGCCGGCTTAGTTGAAACACTAGAAGGAAAAGGACCATTTACCGTTTTTGCCCCAACAAACGCAGCATTTGATAAATTACCAAAAGGAACCGTTGAAACATTATTGAAACCAGAAAACAAAAAAATGCTTCAAAATATTTTGACTTATCATGTTGCAGCAGGAAAATGGAATGCCTCTGATATTGCAAAAGCAATTAAAGCCGGTAAAGGTAAAGCAGTTATTAAAGCTGTTAACGGAGGAACTTTAACTGCCTGGATGAAAGGAAAAGATTTATACCTTACTGACGAAAGCGGAAACAGTGCTAAAGTAACTATCGCAGATGTAAATCAGTCAAATGGGGTGATACATGTAGTGGATACGGTATTATTACCAAAAAGCTAATAGAGCTCTTAAATCTCAAAGTTCAAAACCCAAATTCCAAATTCCAATTTGAAAGTTGGGTTTTGGAATTTGGGTTTTGGAATTTGAACTTTTGGTACTTAGCGCTTTGCAGTTAAGGTTGATCCGACCGAAGCAATTACAACACAGACTATCGCCAGAATTTCATAAAAATTTAAATGCTCCTGCAGGAAAATATAAGCGCAGACTGCCGCAGCGGCAGGTTCCAGGCTCATTAAAATACTAAAGGTACGGGGAGGCAATTGTCCCAAAGCCTTCATTTCGAGCGTAAACGGAATTGCACTGGATAAAAGTGCCAGAGCAAAGCCCATCCCAAGGAATTTAGGAGTAAGATTTGCCAGTCCGTTTTCGTATAAACCAAACGGTAAAATCAAAATAGCTCCAAATAACATTCCTGTAGCAACTGCTTGTCCGTCATGCATAATTTTAGATACTTTTCCTCCCAGAATAATATAGGTAGCCCATAAAGCACCAGCTAAAAGAGCAAATATAACTCCTATTGGATCAATACTATCATTTGACCAGGGTGCTATCAAAACGATTCCGATTGCTGCCAATAGTACCCAGTAATAATCAAGCAGACGTTTTGAACCGATAATAGCCACTAGCAACGGACCAATAAATTCAAGTGTTACGGCCAAACCAATCGGGATTCTTTCAATAGCGGTATAAAAAACCAGATTCATGGCACCCAGAGTTAAACCATACGGGAGCACTATTTTCCATTGTTTTGGAGTGATTGCTTTTAAATTTGGTCTGTAGGCTAATAGTAAGAGGATAGCCGAGATTCCGATTCGCAAAGAAGCTGTTCCGGCAGCACCTATGGTTGGGAATAAAGTTTTGGCAATTGCCGCTCCACACTGAACGCTTATGATGGCTAAAAGCACCGCGTAAACAGGAGGGATATTGAATTTTTTGTTTTGCATGGAAATGTAGTGGAAGGGGGAAACTACCACTCAGAGCGGTAGCTTATGTTGTATACTAAGAGTTTAGTATTTTATTTTGGAATAGGGTATCGAATTATTCTAATGCCCGTTTGGTAACAAAAGCACGATAACCGATGACCGCCATCTGCCATTTTTTTGCTTTCGAAATGTCTAGTCCTTGTCTGGTAAAACTCGGTAATAGGATTTTGTTGAGTTTGGCTAAAATTTTATACATGAGCGGTAGATTTTTTGCAAAGATATAAAAAAAAGACTTTGCGGTTAAGCAAAGTCTTTGTTGTTGATTTTTAGGTATTTATTTGGTTTCTAAAGATGTCCCGAATTACGATTTTTTGCTCTCTTTCTCAAGCTTTTTCATTTCTTTCTCGTATCTCTTCATTTCTTTTTCATGTTTCTTCATATCGGCTTCATGCTGCTTCATGTCTATCTCATACTGCTTCATGTTGATTTCGTATTCTTTAGAGTCTTTACCATATTTTACCTGAATGTCCTGTGTATATTTGTCCATTTCGGCAGTAAATTTATCCATAGCAATCTCGAATTTTGCCATCTCCTTTTCGTAAACCGCTTCTTTTTGTGCCATCACAGTGTTTATCTGCTTTTCATAAGCTGCTATGCTAGGCTCGATAGATTTAATTTTCTTTTCATATTCAGCCATTTCTTTTTTAAACTTAGCCATTTCAGTTTTGCTGTTTGGATTTCCCGGAGGCATTGGTGGCATCGGTACATCCATCGAAGGAACTTGTGGCATCGATTCAACAAGGAATGCAGGGGGAGTTGGCGGAGTCGGTGGAGTTGGAGGCGTCAGGGATGAATGATCGCTGTCGCTATCGTTATCATCGCTTTCGTCGCTTACTGTAATCTGATTTCTACTTACATTTCTCTTGTCTGGAGCAGGAGCATCATCCGTGATTAACGCTACGCTTTTAGAGCCGTTGTTTTGGGTTGATACCATAATTCCACAGCCTTTAATAGGTTTGTTGCTTTCGATGTGGATGGTTTGCGTTTTTCCATTTTGTCTTTTTACATCTACTTTAATAGCAGTCAGCTCGTTTTCGCTGTTTCTTTTTACATCCGAAATAACAACATCAATATTGTGTTTTTGTTTTAGATCTTCTGTGATTTTTTTAAGTTCCTGATCGGTTGTGTTTTTCTGAATTTTAATAAGATCAATAGGATCCGTTTTCTCGGCAATTGCTTTAGGTTCTTTTGATTCTTTTTCCTGTGCAATTATTTCAATTTGGAATAAGAAGACAAAACCTATAAGTGCAGGAATTACGGCATAGTACTTCCAGTAGTTTCGTTTTTTTGATTGATTTTTGTTTAACATGACAATTCGTTTTTTGATTAATGATTGATAAAAATGATTGGTGATTGCAACACAACTTTCATGTGCTGTTATTTTTAAAAGCGTGTATTGATACGCTTTTTTGTCGGTTATTTTTTTAGAAGCTTCACTGTCAGCAATAAATTCAAGGTTTTGAAGGATTGCTTTTTTGTACAGCCACATAAAAGGATTGAACCAAAATAAGACACAAAAAACTCTTGAGATCAAAACATCTATAGTGTGGTTTTGATCGCTATGTACTTTTTCGTGTTCGATAATACTCTCTAATTCCGAAGGGGTGTACATTGATGAGTTGTACACGATATAATCAAAATAAGAGAAAGGAGCAATATTTTCGTTGATATCGACGAATTTGAAATCGGCCTGTTGCAGTACTTTTTTTCCTTTTAATACCGTATTCAGACTGTAAAAGTCAATCATAAATTTGATGACCAAAGCCAGAAAACCAAGAGCATAAATAGCGAGTACAACATAATTCCAATCGATCTCAAAGGCGTCTTTTTCTACAACCGGTGAAAGATAGGTTTTTGAGTTATCTAAGGCTGCGACAGTAGCGTGTGCTGTAACTGCCGTTGGAGCCTGAACAACAGGAGTGGGCTCGATCCATACAACCTTGGTATAAACCAAAAAAGGTAAAACGACTGAGGTAATGAGTCCGGCCAATAAAAACCATCGGCTGCTGTTAAAAAAAGTCTCCTTGCGCAGTAAAAAATAATACGCAACATAAAACAATACCAACAATCCGCTTGATTTTGCGATAAAAATGAAAATAGCTTCCATATACAAATTATATTACTTCTTTAGGAGTTTCGATCATGGTTAAGATTTCACGCAGTTCAGCTGCCGAAATTTTTTCTTCCTTGGCAAAAAAGGAAACCATACTTTTATAAGAGCTATTAAAATAATTGTCAATAGCGGTATTCATAAATCCTTTTCGATATTCTTCGATACTTACCATAGGGTAGTATTGATGTGTGTTCCCAAAAGCACTATGATTAACATAACCTTTTTCCTCCAGATTACGAACAATTGTAGATAAAGTGTTGTAATGTGGCTGATCTTCTGTAATCTCTGCCTGTATTTCTTTTACAAAAGCTTTTTTGAGCTTCCATAAAATTTGCATGATTTCCTCTTCTTTATTGGTTAGTTTTTGCATTTTAAGCTTTCTTAGTTATGCGTTTCGATATCGATTACACCATTAGATCCTTTTTCGCCATATTTGGCAGTTGCTTCACTTCCTTTGTAAACGCTCATTTTTTTAATGTATTTCGGTTTAAGGTCGTTAAGGTTATAATCAGCAGGCATTTCGACTCCATCAACGATGATAAGTTTAGGCTCTTTTGTATTAGCTTTACCTGAAGTTGAAATAATAATTTTGCCATCATTATTTGTCGTAGACACACTGGTTGTGCCATTATCATCTGTAACTACAGTAGTAGTGCTAGTATTTGTATGAGTATTGCCAGTAATTTTTGTGTCAGTACCAGAATTAGTGTTAACATCTTTAGTTTGTTTAAGGATTACTTTTTTACTTTTTACTTTTTTGGATTCTTTGTGACTTTCAGAATCATTATTTTCGTCAGCAGTCTGAATGCCAACTTTTTTGCTGCCATTCGTATCCGTTGTAACAATTAGCCCAAAATCTTTAATGGTTTGGTTCCCTGAAGTCTGAACAGATTGTGCTTGCTGTGTGCCATTTTTGACATCAATTTTAATTGATATTAATTCGTTATCGGCATTTCTTTTTATTTCGGAAGCTTTAAATTCAATGTTATGAATTGATTTCAATTTTTCTCTGATTTCCTTTAATTCAGCATCTGTAGTATTTTTTTTGATTTTGTAAACGTCTACTGATTCTGTTTTTCTAGAAATTACCTTTGCAGTTTGTTGTTTTTCTTTGGCAATTACTTCTATTTGAAATAATAATACAAATGCAGCCAATGCCGGAACTATTGCTCCAAATTTCCAGGAATTCCTTTTCTTTGATTGATTTTTGTTTAACATAATGATTCGTTTTTTGATTAATGATTGATAAAAATGATTGGTAATGGCAACACAATTTTCATGTGTTGTTATTTTTAAAAGTGTGTATTGATACGCTTTCTTATCAGAGATTTTTCGTGCAGCTTCACTATCGGCGATGAATTCCAGATTTTGAAGAATTGCTTTTTTATACAGCCACACAATAGGGTTGAACCAAAAGAGAACGCAAAATACTCTGGATAGTAAAACATCTATAGTGTGATTTTGTTCACTGTGCACCTTTTCGTGCTCGATAATACTTTCTAATTCTGAGGGCGTATACATTGATGAGTTGTAAACGATGTATTCAAAATAAGAGAAAGGCGCTATGCTTTCGTGGGTATCGATGAATTTAAAATCGGCCTGTTGCGTAACCTTTTTGTTTTTTAGAACAGTGTTCAGGCTATAAAAATCAACGGCAAATTTTAAAAGTAATCCCAGGAATCCAATGGCATAGACCCCAAGTACTACTAAATTCCAATTGATTGCGGAAGCTTCATCTTCAATAAGCTGTGGTTGGGAACCGGTAACGTAATTGAGATTGGATATTGGAGAAGCGTCTACCCAAACCGTTTTAGAATATACCAGAAAAGGCAAAACTACCGAGGTAACCAAACCAGCCAGCAAGAACCATCTGTTGCTGTTAAAAAAAGTTTCTTTGCGCAATAAAAAATAATAAGCACAGTAAAACAAGGTTAATAAACCAGCTGATTTTGCAATAAATAAGATAAGTGCTTCCATAAACAATTATTTTTCTTCTTTTGGATTTTCGATCATGTCTAAGATTTCACGTAATTCTGCCGCTGAAATTTTTTCTTCTTTGGCAAAAAAGGAAACCATATTTTTATACGAACTATTAAAATAGTTGTCGATTGCCGTATTCATATACTTTTTGCTGTACGCTTCTAAAGTAATAGTTGGATAATACTGATGTGTGTTTCCAAAAGCATTGTGCGCGACAAAACCTTTTTCTTCCAGATTACGTACTATCGTCGATAATGTATTGTAATGGGGTTGATCTTCGGTTATTTCTGCCTGAACTTCTTTTACGAAAGCCTTTTTAAGCTTCCATAAAATATGCATGATTTCCTCTTCCTTGTTCGTTAACTTTTGCATGTTTTCTAATTTTAAATCAAACCTACAACTATTTTTCTAGTTACGCAACTATAAAAGTAGTTATTTAACTAAAAAACACGTTCAAGATGATTTTTCGACTTGAAAAAGGATGGTAAATTTAATTATAATTTATTGAATTATAGTTGTTTATAGGTTGTTTTGGGAGTTTGTAATAAAAGGAGAAATTGTTGAAGAGGTACGGATCGATAAAAAATTTAAGAAATTTCTATAAAATAATAAACCCGACAGGTTTTTAAAACCTGTCGGGTTTGCTAAATGATAAACGATATAAGGAAAGAAAGATTTTAAGAAACCTTCTCTCTGACCAATGCTTTTTTTATCCAAAAGCAGCATAGAGTTGCAAAAACTCCAATAGAAGCCATGAAAAGCCAGTTGATTTGGTATCCGAAGCGGGAGATGATTTCGAAGCCTACTTTTGCACTCACAATATGTGCAAGACTAAAGCTCATGGTATAAAGTGCCATATAACGGCCTTCCTGTCCGCGTGGTGCCCGGCTTAGTGCAAAAGCATTAGAGAAAGGGAAGTTGAGAATTTCTCCAATCGAAAAAAGAATCATGCTTATTGCCAGAATCCATGCCCAAACATTAATCAATAATAAAAAGAAACTCAGGGCTATAATGGAAGATCCAAGTGTGATAATTTTTATTTTAGGAAAGCCTTTCCGCTCCATAAAAGCAACAGTTGGCATTTCCAAAGTAAAAATAAGCAATCCGTTTAGTGTCATTAATAGTCCTGTTTGAAACGCACTTAAACCAAATTTTTCATTGTGATACAGCGGTAAAGTGGTAAAAAGCTGGAAGAATATGATAGCCGTCGCGAAACACACAAACAAGAAAACCCAAAAGATTTTATCCTGAAAAACCGATTTTTTAACTTCGGTACTTTCGATTTTATCTTCGTGTATTACTTTTTTCTTCTCTTTAACCAGTAAGGCAAATATCGAAATGGCGATGACACATGATGCACCGTCTACCCAAAATAAGCCCGAATACCCCATACCCATAATAATCAAACCTCCTAATGCAGGTCCGGCCGCAAATCCTAAATTAACGGCTAAACGTACCAAACTAAGGGCGCGCGTTCGGTTTTCGGGTTTAGAATAGGCGCCAAGCGAAACATACATCGCCGGGCGAAACATATCGGCAATGGTCATTAAAGAAAATATTGCGATGCAAAGCGTCCAGAAATGTGTAACATATTGAACAAGGAAAAGGAAAACTCCACTCGTAAACAAACTAAAAATCATGATTCTGTAAAAACCTATTTTGTCTGTTAATTTTCCACCCAGCCAGGAGCCTAACATTGATCCGAAACCAAAAGCCACCATAATCCAGCCTACCTGATTGTACGTAAAATGTAAATCTTCTTTTAAGTACTTGGACAAAAATGGAAGTACCATGGTTCCGGCACGATTGATAAAAGTAATAATAGCAAGAATCCAAATTTCTCTGGAAAAACCTTTAAAATTATTGATGTAGCGGCTAAAAGCGGTCTTGAGCATTATAAATAAGTTATTTGCAACAAAGTTAGCAAACTTTGTACGGATGAGCGGTTGCTGCTTTGTTACTTTTAAACTATTTTTGCTCAAAATTTCTAAGATGAAAAATAGTGTTGTTTTTTTAGTGTTGTTAATGGTTAATTTTTGCTTGGGACAAAATAAATTTGATCAAAAAGAAAGCGAAAAATTTCAGAAGACCATAAATTCAGAATATGCTGATGCTAAGACAAGTCCGTTAATGGAAGAAGATTTGAAAACGTTTAAAAGTTTAGATTTTTATCCTATAAACGCAAAGTATTTTGTGACAGCAAAATTTGAAAAAGCAGAAAACGAAAAAGTTTTCGAAATGAAAACGACAGGAACAAGAACGCCGAAATACATCAAATACGGAACGTTGTATTTTACGATCGACGGGGTTGCGCTTAAATTGAATGTTTACAGAAATATCGAACTTTCGAAAACAAAAGAGTACAAAGACCATTTATTCCTGCCTTTCTCAGATTTAACCTCAGGCAAAGAAAGTTATATTGGAGGAAGATATATTGATTTGAAAATCCCGAAAGGAAATACAATTGCAGTCGATTTTAATCAGGCGTATAATCCGTATTGTGCTTACAATCACAAATATTCGTGTCCGTTAGTTCCTTTAGAAAACGATCTGAATGTAGCCATTAAAGCAGGAGTAAAAGCATTTCATTAATGGAATTCTTTAATTTTCATACCCATCAGTTTAAAAACCAATCCAATGTACTTGAGCTGGTGAATCAATATCCGCAGGAGTTTGATGCTTCGATACCGTTTTATTCTGTTGGAATTCATCCCTGGTACATAAAAGAGGATCAAATAGATGCTGAGCTGAAAATTATAGAAGAAAAATTGCAATCAAAAAATTGTCTGGCTATTGGTGAATGTGGTTTAGACAAGCGAATCGAAATTCCGTTAGAACAGCAAATTATCGTTTTTGAGAAACAGCTGGCTTTGGCCGAAAAGTATCAAAAACCCGTAGTGATACATTGTGTTGCCGCTTTTCAGGAAGTGATTCTCCTTAAAAAGAAAATGAAGATTTCCGTTCCGATGATTGTTCATGGTTTTTCTAAAAATGGTCAGATCGCGGCGCAGTTAATCAAGGAGGGGTTTTACATTTCGTTTGGAAAATATCTGTTGCGAAATCCGGATTTAAAAACAGTTTTTCAGACGGTTCCCAATGATCGCTTTTTTTTAGAAACCGATACCATTGACGAAAGTATAGAGCAGGTTTATGAATTGGCATCAACATACAAAAATATAACGCTTAAAGAATTACAGGATCATATTTTGGAAAATTTCAACAATGTTTTTCAGAAATAAACCTGAAACCTGAAACCTGAAACTTGAAACAAAAGAAACAATTAAAAACAAAAGAAAACATTATATATGGCAGAGTGGACAGAAAGAGCCGAGCTTTTATTTACTAAAGAAGGATTACAAAACTTACAAAACTCAAATGTTTTGGTGGTAGGTTTAGGAGGAGTTGGATCATTTGCAGCTGAATTTTTGGCAAGGGCAGGAGTAGGAAATATGACAATTGTAGATGGTGATGTTGTAGATATTACCAATATTAACAGGCAATTACCGGCTTTGCACTCAACGGTTGGTCAGCCAAAAATTACCATTGTTGGAGACCGTTTGATGGATATCAACCCGGAATTGAAATTAACCCGAGTACAGGAATTTTTATCTCCGGAAAGAGCTTTTGAAATTGTCTCTCCTGATTTTGATTATGTTTTGGATTGCATCGACAGTATCACCCCAAAATTAAACCTGATCATTGCTGCCAAACGCAAAAGAGTAAAAATCATCAGCAGTATGGGCGCAGGTGGAAAAATGCTGGCCTCTAAAGTAAAAGTGACCGATATTTCCAAAACAATAAACTGTTACTTTTCAAAAACTATCAGAAAGCGTTTAAAAGCAGAAAAAATAAACAAACTCAAAGTCGTTTTCTCTTCTGAAATTCAGGACGAAAAAAGTCTGAAATTAACAGACGGAAAAAACTTCAAAAAGTCATTCTACGGAACCAACAGTTACATGCCGGGCTTGTTTGGTTTACATGTTGCAGAAGCGGTGATCCGTCATTTGCTTAAGAAGGAGTAGGGAAGGTGCTAAGCTGCTAAGGTTCTGAGGTACTAAGTCTTTAATCGATAAGTCTCAGAAAAAAAACTCAGAACCTTAGCCCCTCAGTACCTCAGTACCTTTAAAAAAAACTTAGAACCTTAGCCTCTCAGAACCTTAGTAACTAAAAAGAAATGATAAAAACAGTAATTTTCGATATGGATGGTGTAATTGTAGACACTGAACCCGTACATCGTTATGCCTATTACAAACAATTCTCTGAACTAAATATAAACGTAACAGAAGAAATGTATACTTCGTTTACCGGATTTTCGACACGAAATACGTTTCAGACCTTAAAAGGACTTTTTCCTACGATTGAGCACGAAGTAGAAGATTTAATTCAGCGAAAAAGAAGCATTTTTAATGATGCTTTTGATACCAAAGAAGATTTGTATCTGTTAGAAGGTGTTGAGGATTTAATAAAAGATTTGTATGCAAACGGAATACAGCTCATTTTGGCTTCATCGGCTTCGAAAGTAACAATCGAACGTGTGTTTACGAGGTTTAATTTGCATCAGTATTTTACCGACATCGTAAGTGGTGAAGATTTTCCGCAATCCAAGCCAAATCCGGCTATTTTTGTGCACGCAGCTTCTCTATCCAAAGCTCCAAAAGAAAACTGTATCATCATCGAAGACAGTACAAACGGAGTAAAAGCGGCCAAAGGAGCAGGTGTTTTTTGTGTGGGTTATAACAGTCATCATTCAAAACTTCAGGATTTATCAGATGCCGATTTGATTATCAACCACTTTCACGAATTAAATGCGCAAAAAATATCGCAATTAAACGGTTGAATTAAGTTAAATTTAACATTTGTTCGCTAATTGAATTTGTAAATTTGAGGGAACAAAATAAACTAAGAAAATGAAAAAACTACTTATTGCATTGGCCATCGTTTTGGCTCCTTTTGCTTCAGAAGCACAAATAAAAACGCCACAGGCGAGTCCGAAAGGATACATCAAACAAACAGTTGGTCTGACTGATGTTGAAGTTACGTATTCAAGACCAGGTGCCAGAGGCAGAGCCGTATTTGGAAATTTAGTTCCGTTTGGAAAATTATGGAGAACCGGAGCTAACGAAAACACGATCATTAACTTTAGTGATGATGTAGTGATTGACGGAAAAACTTTGAAAAAAGGGAAATATGCAATTTATACCATTCCTAAAATCGAAAGCTGGGAAGTTATTTTTTACCTTTCTACTGATAACTGGGGATTACCTGAAAATTGGAGCGACTCTTACGTAGCTTTGAGAACTACGGTAAAAGAAGATGCATTGCCAACTCCTGTAGAGACTTTTACTATCGGAATTAATGGTTTAGATCCAAATTACGGTTATTTAGAAATGTCTTGGGAAAATTCTCATGTTGCATTAAAATTCGAAGTGCCAACTGCAAAAATCGCAACGGCAAGCATTGATAAAGTTTTAGGCGGACCAAGTTCAAACGATTATTTCTCAGCTGCTACTTATTTGTTTCAGGCTAACGGAAATATCGAAACAGCCAGAACTTATGTAGATAAATCATTAGATTTAAGCGCTGATAAACCTTACTATATCCTAAGATTAAAATCGCAAATTCAGGCGAAACAAGGAGATAAAAAAGGAGCTATAGAAACAGCAAAAGCTTCTCTGGCTGCTGCTGAAGTTGCTAAAAATCAAGATTACGTAAAATTGAATAAAGACAGTATCGCTGAGTGGAGCAGATAATAATTTATTAAATTCCAAAATTTAAAATTCCAAATTCCAATGTTTAATTGGAATTTGGAATTTTTTTTGAAAGTACGTCCCCTGATAAATAGAATTTGCATGAGTGGAATGGCATTAAAAGATAATTTTTTAAAAAAAAATAGACAGACTGGTCTGTTTTTGTAAAAAATGCATACATTTGTACTTTCAAACAAACTATATACATGCAACCCAAAGAACGAATTTTAGATAAAGCTTCTGTTTTGTTTCATACCCAGGGATATAATTCGACCGGGATAAATCAAATCATTGAAGAAGCGAAAGTAGCAAAGGCAAGCTTTTATCAGCATTTTAAATCAAAAGAAGATTTGGGTGTTGCCTTTTTAAACCAACGGCATGAGTATTGGTTTGATCAACTGGAAAGTTTTACTTTAGATAAAAAAGATACCAAGCTAAAGATTTTGGCTTCTTTTGACTTTTTGATCTTTATGAATCAGAAGGAAAATTTCAGAGGGTGCAGTTTTCTGAACCTGCTTTCGGAAATACCAGCAGACAATGTAAAAATGCTTGCTGTAATTCAAAATCATAAATCAGATTTGCAAAAGTATTTCAAAAGAGGCATTGACAATGAGCTTGTCGCAGCTCATGTTTATTTACTTTTTGAAAGTTGCATTATCGAAAGTCAGCTTTTTAAATCCAATCAGCTTATAGAACAATCCAAAAAAATAATTCAAACTTTAATTTTTTAGTTATGGAACAGAAGTTACCATTGCCGCCTTTCACTTACGAAACGGCTTTAGAAAAAATCCAATTGGCCGAAGATGCCTGGAACAGCCAGGATCCTGAGCGTGTTTCAAAAGCCTATACGGTTGACAGCGAATGGCGCAACAGAGATCAGTTTGTAAACGGCAGAGAAGCAATCGTTCAGTTTTTAACCCAAAAATGGGAAAAAGAAAGGCATTACAAACTTAAAAAAGAGTATTGGGCACATACCGAAAACAGAATTGCAGTGCGATTTGAATACGAATATCAGAATCCGGATGGAAATTGGTTCAGAGCATATGGAAATGAAAACTGGGAATTTGATGTCAATGGACTGATGCAGAAGCGATTTGCTAGTATAAATGATTTGCCAATTAAGGAAGAGGACAGGAAATTGAAATAATAGATAGCGTTAGTTTTAGTATTGACATATATACTTTGGCTTTACTTTGCACGCGGATTACACGGATTCGTTTCACGAAAACGCTGATTTGCGCAGATTTTTAAAAGGTTTACTCCTTTGGGGGTTTAGTTTTAATGTTGCCATTGCCATTGATACAGAGTTATATACTTTGTCTTTAAACGCTGATTGCGCGGATTCGTTTCACGAAAACGCGGATTTACGCGGATTTTTAAAAAAGGTTTACTCCTGTAGGGTTTTAGTTTTAATGTTGCCATTGCCATTGCTATTGCTATTGCTATTGCTACAGAGGTATATACTTTGGCTTTACACGCAGATTACGCAGGTTCGTTTCACGAAAACGCGGATTGACACGGATTTTTTTACTGGTGGCTCTCCATAAAAAATGGAATGAGCTCCGAAGGAGCGGAATATCTATAGCGCAATTATCCTCCACAACAAAAAAACTCCGGAGGAGTGTCATAATTTATAAAAGGAGAATGTCGGTTAAAATTCTAAAAAAAAGAGATCTGCGAAAATCCGCGTTTTCGTGAAACGAATCCGCAAAATCCGCGTAGGATATCCACAACATTTTTGGTACAACACCGCTTCAATTAATTTAAACTTGGCGGCTCCGGGATTTTGATGCTTTTTTTGATTTTTTTGACAATCAGCAAGTAAAAAGTAATTCCGCCCAGAATAATCAGTAAGGCGATCTGAAGCTGCCCAAGGCTATTATTTTTACTGTACATGGCGTTTGCACCTGCAAGTTTTGCCTTTCCTTCCTGAATCTGAATTTGCGACAGGGCTTCGAGAGTTTTTAGTGCCTGATCACTCGAAACGGCAATTTTGTTCCAGTTTTTGTTCGCAACCTGATTGTTTATTTCTTTGCAGGAACTTAAAAAAGCATCAAAATATTGTTTTTCGGTATTGGTTAAAACCGTTTTGGCATACAAATCATCAATCGTGTGAATGACATTTAGAGTCTGAATAATCTCGTCTTTTTTGATCGTATCGCTCAAATCCAGTTTTTCGGCTTCTGCTTTTATAAAATGCAGCTCTTTAGAATATTGAAAAATGTAATGTGCCACAACCAAACGGTCCTTGTAAATGGCGTTAATATTTGCATTTACATTTTTTGAATTTTGAAGTGTATTGAAATTCCCCAGTAGAATCAGAAGCATTACAATCAATAAAATAAAGGCAGCTTTGGTTTTATTGCTGTATTTTTTAAGGTCTTTCATAGTGCTTATTTAAGGGGTAACTTTTTCAAAGATAGAGAATTTGTAAAGAATTCCCAGTCTTTTAAAAACTCAAATGTAAGACCGTATATTTAAATTTGATGGCTTGTTTTTTTGTAGCTATTCCTGCTGTCCGCTGTATCTTTTGTGCCGAACCCCGGCACAAAAGGATGCCGCTCCATCAGGGCTAAGTCATCCCGATCCAAAAAAAATTATGTTTGGATAAACTAATCTTTATCCAAACATAATTTTTTTAATACTTATTTCTTTTGCTTCAACTGAAACACATTTCCTTCAGGATCTTCTCCATCGCAGAGCCAGTAATCGTAAGTATCAAAAGTATTGACTTCGCGCATTATTACATCTTGATCCAAAAATACTTGTCTCAGCGCATGAATGTCTTCATCAATTTCAAAAACGATTTTGGTATTATTGTCAAATTTATAACCGGATTTAATTTGAGCCAAATAAGGAGCGCCAATTTTATGAAGTCCGATTTTAGCGTTACCTGCATTCAAAAGCACCCATTCGGCTTCGTATTCTTCCAGTATTTCAAAACCAAAAATGGTAGTGTAAAAAGATTTTAATCGGTTTACATCCTGAACAAATAGGACAATGGTATCTAAATTCAGTTTCATTTTTTTGGGTTTTAAATTAAACTATTCCAAAACTACCTCCTCAGCATCGGGCTCGTTTCTAAAAAAGGCAAACTGCATGAAGAGTGCGAGGACAATGGTTAAAATGGCTCCGATAAAATTCAGCCACAAATACCCCAGTTTTTCCTGACCGCTTGGGTAAATAGCAATCATAAAATAATAGATGATAAATATGGTAATCTGACTGATAATAGCACTGAAAAACATGGCTTTAGCCTTTACACGGCGCAGGTAAAAACCAACGAGGAAGATTCCCAAAACCGTTCCGTAGAAAATAGATCCGATAATATTAACCAACTGAATTAAGTTTTCGAACAAGGTTCCTACACAGGCAAAGAGTATTGCTACGATTCCCCAGAATAAGGTGAAAAACTTAGTCGCATTCAGATAATGTTTTTCAGACTTTTCGGTCTTCAGATTTCGTTTGTAAATATCGATAGCTGTTGTAGAGGCTAAGGCATTCAATCCGGAAGCTGTTGAAGACATAGCGGCCGAAAGAATTACAGCCAGTAACAAACCAATAAGCCCTTTTGGCAAATAATGCAATATAAAGTGGAAAAAGACATAATCTTTGTCGTTGGTTTCGCTATTGCTGTCTGCTTTTGAAATGATCTCTTTGGCACGGTCACGCAGGTCTTTTTCTTTATTCGATAAAGTTACCAGTTCTTTTCGCAAAATCGGATTGTCGAAATCCTGATTCAACTGGTCGATGTACAACAGATTAATCACTTTTTTATCTTCCGAAAGATTACTTAGTTTTTTCTCCAGAGCGTGATATTCCTCTTTATAAGCTGACTTTTCAATCACAATTTTATTATTGGGATTGAAATTTAAAGGAACAGGATTGAATTGAAAAAAGACAAAAACCATCACTCCTGTTAACAGGATGAAGAATTGCATAGGTACTTTTAAAAGTCCGTTCATGATAAGTCCCATTTGACTTTCGCGAACTGATTTTCCGGATAAGTAACGTCCCACTTGTGACTGATCGGTTCCGAAATAGGCAAGCGCAAGGAAAAAACCACCGGTAATTCCACTCCAAAAAGTATATTTTTCCTCGGGATTAAAGGAGAAATCTACAATATTCATTTTGTCATTGGCACCGGCAATATGCAGGGCACTTGTAAAAGTCATATCGTTTGGCAGGTAGTGCAGAATTAAGAAAAAAGTAATAAACATTCCCGACATGATCACAAACATTTGTTGTTTCTGCGTTACATTTACTGCTTTTGTTCCTCCTGAGAAGGTATAGATAATAACCAGCAAACCAATCACGATGTTCATTACCGTTAAATTCCATCCCAAAAGAGCCGAAAGGATAATCGCCGGAGCGTAAATGGTTAATCCGGTTCCTAAACCTCGCTGTACCAAAAATAAGATCGCAGCTAAAGAACGGGTTTTTAAATCGAAGCGTTTTTCCAGAAATTCGTAAGCTGTATATACTTTGTTTTTATGGTACAAGGGGATAAAAGTCACACAAATCACAATCATGGCAATCGGCAATCCGAAATAGAATTGTATAAAACCCATTCCGTCATG
This sequence comes from Flavobacterium sp. N502536, assembly GCF_025947345.1. Lineage (NCBI taxonomy): Bacteria > Pseudomonadati > Bacteroidota > Flavobacteriia > Flavobacteriales > Flavobacteriaceae > Flavobacterium > Flavobacterium sp. N502536. Next base: position 4,062,783 of record NZ_CP110011.1, read on the forward strand.
ATAAGCCTGTCCGGGAGTTGACAAAAAAGTAATGGCACTGGCCTGAGTAGCCATAACCGAAAGACCAACAGTATACCATGGAGTTTCATTGTTTCCGAGAATAAAATCCTCGACGTTTTTACTTCCTTTGGTTTTCCAAGAGCCGTACCCAACAATAAATAAAAGAGTAACAATCAGTACGATCCAATCAAATAGTTGCATAGGTTATGAGTATAATTTCATGATTAAGAAAAAAATCAGAATGTAAATGGCATTGGCCACCAAAACGTAGGTGTAGCTTTTTTTCCATTTTTTTATTTTTTTAGCTTCCATAATTGGGAATGTTTTATTTTTTTAATTCTTGTTTAGGAGCTTCTATGGGCTGTTTTAATGAAATCATATTCGATAGCAGTCGATAAGCACCGGCAACACCTTCGGGCAATTCTCTAAAGAAGCTTAGACCGGTGTAAATATAGTATCCTTTTCCGTAGGGAGCTACCAATAAAGCACCATTTTTAGCCGATTCGCCTTTATCGTGCGAAGAGAGAATAGGAGTGAAGGCAGGATCATACTGATCCGGATAATACAAACCTTGTTCTTGTTTCCAGCCTTCAAAATCTTTAGTACTGATTTTGTTTGGCGTATTTAAAATGGGATGATTGGGCGCCAGAAAAGTAATTTTAGCATTTTCTTCTGTAACACGATCGTTGGATATTTTTAACGGATAAGGTGCAATCTGATCGGTAACGGTCTGGCCATACGTATTGTACTGTACGATCATGTTTTTACCGCTTTTTACAAAATTAAAAAGGATGTTTTGTTTGTGTGCCAGAGCATTTACGGTATTGTAAGCACGTACGCCGGTCATCACCACGTTGAAGGAATCCAGTTTTTCAGGTGTGATTTCTTCCGGTTTAATGACTGTAACTTTGTACCCCATTTGTGCTAAACTTTCCGGCACTTCGTCGCCGGCACCCATGATGTAGGCGATGGAGTCACCATTTGTTTTTAACTCAATTCGAATACATTTTGACTCCGCAGGTTTTAAGACCATCTGTTTGGTAATATGACTGTAATCAATAATAGTCTGGTCTTTATCAAAACGTTTGTTGTCGACAATAGCGATGCTTTTCGCAACCGCTTCTTCCGGATTTACAGGAGGTGTAACTTCAAAATAAAAGATCTGCTCGTTTCCTTTTTTCTCCAGGGTGAAAGGAATTTCTTTTGGAGAAACGCTCCAGCTTTTTGGTAATTCCAATTGTAAATTTCCTTTGATGCCGTCTTTTCCGGCACGTACTTTCACCGGAACCAGTTTGCTTTGTGTGCTTCCAAAAATTAAAACTTTTTCGAGAATTGAAGTCGTAACTTCGGGAACGATGTCCAGAAAATTATACATTTCACCTTTTACGCCGTCGTTATATTTGTAAATGACAGTGCGTTCAAACGGAATTTCTACTCCATTTATTTTAACATTAAAAACAACTTTTACCTGTCTGATAATATCGGGAATCCCAATGTTTTCCTGATTGGAAACGGTATACATTCCCTCAGTTGCTTTTTCTTTTAGCCAATAAGGCTGCGTATATTCCAGTGTAGTGGGAAGCTGAAGGGCCAAACTTATTTTTTGATCCTTATTGTTTTTCAGCAGTAGGTTTTGCGCGGTGTTTTTTTGATCCGGCAGCGAAGTCACGCTGCTCAGCTGCATTTCAATCGAAGATCGGTTAATGGCTTCCAGAGTTACTTTTATGGTGTTTCCGGGTGTTGCCTCCTGTTCGATGGCGGCAGCTTCGAGATACAATCCGGTGCAGGAAGCGATAATGTTTTTAAGGGCAGCCGATTTTACGGTTTTCCAATGATCGTCTTCCAAGGCCTCAATCATGGCATAAGCTTTAACCAGATCCGGAATACTGGCCGATGGATTGCTGAAATCGTATTTAGCGATAATGGAAGAAATCAGATCTCCAACAGGTTTACCATTTTTAACGCGATTCCACGAAGTATCAATTCCCTCAAATAAATTAGCTTCTGTAGGACGATCTCCGTTAATAAGCTCTAAGAATTCTGTTTCGTCCCCACGGGCTCCGGTACTTCCGAAACCTTGTGATTGGTGACGGCTGCGGCTTAAAGCAGCTATTTCCTGATTTGATTTTCCAATTCCCGGATAATAAACGCCGGTTTCCAATTGAACAAAGTTTGATTTATTGGCTGCGTTAAATCGCTCCTGGCTTCCGTAAAACCACCAGGATGTATTAAAAAACTGGCGTTTAACCTGCCACGGTTTTACATATTTTAATTGTTCCGGATATATTTTCGGATCGTTTGTGAGCTTAAAACTCTCCACACTTAACATCGCCGAGGAGGTGTGATGCCCGTGTGTGGTACCCGGTGAGCGATGATCAAATCGGTTGATGATCACATCGGGTTGAAATTTTCGGATCGTCCACACCATATCCGCTAGTACTTTGTCTTTATTCCAGATTTCTAAAGTTTCATCAGGGGTTTTAGAGTACCCAAAATCATTTGCACGGGAGAAAAACTGCTCACCACCATCAATTTTTCGGGCTTCAATTAACTCCTGAGTTCTTATCACTCCTAATAATTCACGCAATTGCGGTCCAATTAAATTTTGCCCTCCATCGCCACGTGTCAAAGACAGATACCCTGTTCGGGCGTTTACTTCGTTGGCCATATAGGAAATTAAACGGGTGTTTTCGTCATCCGGATGTGCTGCAATGTACAATACGGACCCCAAAAAGTTTAATTTTTTAATTTGATTGTAAATTTCGACAGAACTTGGTTTTTGTGGTTGTTGTGCAAAAGATAGCGTAGTACCTAATAAAAAAAGAAGAAGAACTTGTATCTGAATTTTTCGCATAGTGTGGTTAGGTGTTTTTTGATAGAAGTTCAAAAATACTAATTAAATTATTGTACAGTATTTAAATGAAATGTTAATGTTTGGTTATTGATTTCCTTTTTTAAGAAAATTAACTCCAAAAAAAAGCTGCCAGATTTAATCTGACAGCTTTAAAGAAAATTGATCTAACACCTTAGATCATGTGGTATTTCTTAGGATTACAGCACTTATTTCAACTTGTTTTCTGTGTCTTTATAGTTTCCTGTAATGGTGACATTACTGTTCTTCGTTACTTTTCCATAAATCGTAATAGAAGAGTTGTTTCCTGTGAAATGGATTTTCGCACCACTATTTAATCTTAAATCTCCCCAAATCACTACAGTACCTTCAATTTGTAATACGGCGTTACTGTTAATGATAAATTCTGTTGGGTTAGACTGTTGGTATTTCCCCTGAGACAGCGTTCCGCTCATATTAAAAGTTCCTCCGCTATTTAAAGTCAGACTATTTTGAATGGTAAGCGAACCACAATGTGTTAATACTGCTCCCGAATTAACAATAGCAGTGTTAATGGCTGTAGCACCCGAATAAGATTTCACTTCATTTGAATTTAAAATCAGGTTTTGTCCCTGATTGTAAGTTCCGTATCCGGTACATCCGGCGAAAGTTGTATTTGGTTTTTCCATCTTGATGATTTTCAAACCACCTTTTCCGCTCGCCACATAAATAAAATCACCGCTGGATTTTACATAGTTAGACGAACCTAAGATATCAACGGTTCCCAGTAAACTTAGTTGTGAACCTGTTTTGTATACATTTAAACCTGCAGCACCATTGGCTACAAAGGCATATCCGTCATTTACAGATACGGCATTGGTTACATTTTCTTCACCGGCAGTTGCAAGTGAGATGGTTTGCAGTTTAGAACCGCTATTAAGGTCGTAAACACCTAAACCGTTATATCCTTCTGATACTAATAATTTGGTACCATCAAAATCCATTGTTCTTTTTGAAGCTTTTACATCTGTTGTGGTTGTAAAGCTTTTTAGCAGATTAAGGGTAGATTCATTGTAAATATTTACTCCTTTTGTACCACTCAAAGTCACAACTTTATCTCCGCTGATCGCTACAGAACGTAAATCTTCTATTGCAACTTTGCCTGAAACAACTTTGGAAGTCGTATTGATTTTAAATAAATTTCCCTGATCTCCGGTTACGGCAAAATAAGAGCCTGAATTTGAAGCAATGTCAGTAGTTACTTGACCTTCAAGATTAGTTATGGTATATTTATCAGTCAGCATACCTGAATTTAACGTCATGTTAATTACAACCGCTGGACTTGTTAGTGTCGGATTTTTATCAACATCTGCCGCAGCGCCAATAATTAAACTGCCATTGGAATAGCTTAATGATGTAATATCAGTGTTTGCGATCAATGCAGACGTAATCAGTTTTGGTTTGTACGGATCAGAGACATCGATAACATCAATAGCTCCCGAATAGGCTTCACCACTCATGGTGTAAGCAACATATGCATAGTTTCCGTTTACCGCAACATGATTGGCCTGTAACGTTCTTCCGTTGTTATCTTTTGGTGGATTGATCTCGGCAATTTGTACTAATGGTAAATCAGTCGCAGAAGATGGATTGCTTTTTGAAAATTTAGCTGTTGATGCAGATGAACCAGTGATGGAGATTACTCCCGAATTGGTATAATCAAGTCTCTTGCTTAAAGCGGCAACATCGCTATTGATTTCGATGTTGTTATTTTTAGCCTGATCATTCGTAGCGGAGTCTTCGTGATTGGTACAAAATGTCAAAAGGGACAACGCTAATAATGAAAATAAATAAACTCTCTTCTTCATAAACTCTGTTTTTTAGTTTAAATTTCGTGCAAAATTACGATTTTTTAATACATTTTTAAAAACGGTTAGGAATACTTTAACTTTTTCAATCGTTTTAGTGATTATTTTTAAATTATATTCAATAAATTAACTTTTTCCTTATTTAGTATGCATGCATAAAAAAAGAGTATCATGATTTTGATACTCTTTTGTGTTGAAAATTAATGATTTAGCAAATATTAGCCTCTTCTGCGGCCGTAGTGACCATCGTGATCATCATGATCGTCATCGTCATCATCGTCTCTGTCGTGTTTGTTACGCTTTTTATCATAGTGTTTATGGTTTCTGCGCTCATAACGATCGTCATTGTATCCATAAGCTGGTCTTGGTTTGTAACATCTTTGCGGTGCACCATGATATCCTTTGTAATACTTTACCCTATGACGATCAAAGTAAGTATAAGGTGTTCTGCCGTGGTAATCGTTTAAAACTACTTTGTAACCTCCGTACAAATCATAGTTTCTATATTGTCTTGGCAAGTAATTTGTTCTAACCCATCTTCCTCCTCCAAAATAGATAAACTGGGAAGCTCTTACATCATAATAAGCTTCGATATCGGGTAAATAATAGTACTCCATTTCTGCATATCCCGCAGGTCCCCAAGCCGGAGGGCTTCCGATGTTCACATTTATAGATACCTGCGCTTGCGTGGCATTTGCAACCAGGAGAAATAATCCTGCGATTGCTAATTTTATTGTTTTCATTTTTCTAATTTTAAAGTTATGGTTGATCCTGTTTAGGGATATTCATATACTGTGCCAAAAATTAAAGCACTATGCATTTCATCGGATAAATTATGCATTTTAACGATTTTGCAAAACAAGAAAGTTTGCTAATCTTTTGGTAGTGAAGTAGTTTTGTATTTTTTGTTTTTTGAAAAAAAAAGTGAAATAAAATGTATTTCCATTATTTATATTCCACAATCCTTGGTTTGGCTAGCTCAAAGTTTTGCAAACCAAAATCACTGGTCTCAAAAGTATTCGTTTTAAAAACACTATCTCCCTGATAAGGAATGGTGGGGTAGTAGGAGAGCGAAAGCTGAAAGGAACTGAATACCAGATAATCATTGCTGATCAGCAAACCTAAAGTCACTTTTTGGTAGCCTTTATTTCTTCCTATAGCATCATTTGGATTTCCGAGTACCGCAACCGAGTAATTAAAGAACGGATTTAGACGAAATCCCCAAAGCGCATAAGGAGAATAGGTTTGTGTTTGAAGCGACAAAACCATTTTATTTGTACCGTATAAAGCGGTATTGAACCCGGCTAAACCATTTTGATTATTAATATTAAGTTGATCCCCGATGATATTTTCCCGATTGGCACCAATAACCACAATTGGGTTCACAAATTGACGCAGTTTCCAGTTTCCAATACTGAATAGTTTTGTAAAATAAGTAGATTCAAATGAAAAGGCTGTTTGATACGTTTTTGAATCATGAAAAAACGTACCCACCTCAAAATTCATACTTAAAAACCCCCAACGATAGTAATTACCAAACGAAAACTGACCTCCGGCATAAGGTCTCCATTGGGCATTTTTGTACTGATAACCTAATGTAATCCCATAAATTCTTCCAATGGGAACGTCTTCAGTCTGACCATTTCTGAAAATATAGTTGTCTTTTATAAATTTACGTCGGTTTAGACCTATTCCGCTTAAAAACAGCTTTTCATCTGAATAAAAATGGGTAGGATCATAGAGATCAGCGGGAGCATCGGTGTAGTTGACGTTCAGGAAACGTGCGGTTGCCACCAAATTGGTTATGCCATTTTCATCTTCAAATACTTTACTGGCATGTCCTGCCCAGAAATCCTGAAAGTTATTCTTAAAGGGCTGAAAGGCATAAGACTTATCGGGTGCTTGCAGACTGTCTTTTCTGTAGTTTTGGCCTGTAGAAACACCGCCTGCCCATTTGGTCAAAGGGGAATAAAAGAGGCGTTCAACGTTGATGCTTTTGCTGTAATTATTGTCAATATCGATCTTATAGAACAAGGTGGTTCCTATATAAGTGTTTTTGATGTTAGGAATGGTATAGGTTGCTTCATTTGCAGTCCGGCCATCATTAAATCTGCTGGTATGTTTGTATTCCAGCTGCTGTCCCCATCCAAAAAAGTCTTTTTCTTTAATACCAAAAGAAACCTGATTGCTCGAGATCGCAAATTTAGGAATCGTACTCCAGGAGTCCAGAACCCTAATCGTTACATCAACTGAATCGGAAGCCATTCCCGCCACTTTATTCGTGATTCGTACAGCTGTCACATATCTTTGAGATCGTATCAAACGTTCAGATTCCTGTACCTTGTAAGTGTCGTAGGGGGTGTTTTTTTTAAAAAGGAGCAGGTTGTAGATTGCAATTTTCTTGGTTTTTAAATGCAGTCGGTTTCCTGTTCGTTCGCCCCAGTTTTTAGGTACCTGAGTGGTGTCTGTAAGCGAGTGTCCAAAAGGATCCAGTGTAATAATGTTGATGTTACGAATTATTTTTCCGCTAAAATCAGTAGTGTCATTTTGCACCAGAATTTCTTTTTTTTGAGGCCTGTTTCCTCTGAAGAATAATTTGTGCAGGGTTTGTGTAAATTTGTTCTTCTTCGAATAGTTTTTGATTTTCTGATAGACTTCGGTGCTGTCCTTTTTTTCTTTGGGCTTTTTTTGAGGTGGAGCGACCTGAGCATAAGTGCCTTGTAAACAAAAGCATAATAAAATAAAGACTGCTATTTTTCTGATTACGGACATTATATAATTTTTGACTGGCTTAAAGGTCGATTTGGAGTTGAATATAAGAAATTATTGCGATTCTATTCTGAATTTACAGTACTATTTAATTTTCGACCTTTAGTTTTCGGATTCTCCAGCTGAATTTTTTAGGCATATGATTGCCCATCAGGTACCCCCAGGGCGCTAAGGATTCAATTCTTTCGAATATAATTTTTAGAATGGCTAAAAGCGGAATGGCCAAAAACATTCCCGAAATTCCGGCAGCGGCACCTCCAATAATAATTCCCATAATCGAAACGAAGGCATTAATTTCAACTTTCGAATTGATAATCAAGGGTACAAGTATATTGTTGTCAATCAACTGCACGATAATGTTTACAATCAGAATTCCAAGAATAATAGAGTTTTCGGGTGTTCCTGTTAACGATGCAACTACTGTGATGATACCAGCGATTAAGATACCAATGTAAGGTATCATGTTTAAAATTCCGGTAATCAATCCCAATAAAATAAAGTATTTAACCCCAATGATCCACAGCCCTAAACTTGTCAGTATAGAAACGACTATCATTTCAAAAATCAGACTGACTATATAATTATTAATCGAAACTTTTATTTGTGAAAGAATGTCTTTTAAAATCGCATGATCTTCATTAGGGACTAATTTAGCGAGGAAAAGAATAAAATGATCTTTATACAGTAGAAACAAAAAAGTATAAATAGGGATGATGGTGCAATCTAACAGCAGATCGGTTATAGAGATAATAGCAGAGCCTATGGAGCTTTTTCCATTTTGAACCGAGTCTTTGGCTACATTATCGAGGTATTTTTTTTGTTCGCCGATGCTGACGTGAAAATGATCTTTTATAAATTTATGAATGTCGGTAATAAAAGCGTTTGCATTTTTCTTTATCGCATCAAAATCGTTGGCGATATCACTAATCTGATAAGAAATAAAAACTAAGATGCCAACAATGCACAAAGCAAAAAGCAGAATACAAGCCGCGGCAGCAAGGTGTCTGGGAAATTTTAATCGGGAATGCAAAAAAGTAAAAATCGGGACCAGTAAGACCGCAAATAAAAATGCCAGTAAGACAGGAGTAATAATATCTTTTCCAATACAAAAAATAAAGGCAAAGCTTATAAAACTTACCAGAATGAAAGCAAGTTTAGCATAAAAAGGCAATTTTACGGAGCGATTCATTGTTGCGGGAATTAAATAAAAACTAAAATTTAGTACAACAAATATTATATTTTATTACCAATAATACGTTTTACCTTTTTAGCAATACGTTATAAAATTCCCATTCTTATTTAATCAAAGAACTCTTTTTCTTCGTATTGTACCGGCATGATAGAGATCCCTTTTTGCAGCAATAAGTTATTTGGAAAAATAATTTTTTCACCGTCTTTTGTTTTCAGATTAACATGAAAGGCGCTTATATCCTCAATTTCGGCTTCGATCGGAAAGTCTTTATCGTGAATTTTGATGGTATCTCCAATTCGGAAAGGAAAGGAGAAAAACAAAATCATTCCTGAAGTTATATTGCTCAGAATGGACCATTGCGCAAACATAGCCACTCCAATAACTGTAGCAATAGAAGAAACGGTTATGAAAATATCTTTGGTTTCAACACCCCAAATTACAATTAAGCTAATCAGAACCAGTATGTTCATAAGTAAATGAATGTACTTGATGACCAAATTGGTCCGATGTTCTAATAACTGACTTGTGCTGGCATAACGGCGAATTAGTTTCGCAACGATAATGCGCAAGACTACAAGAATAAAAAGTAGAATTACGGTGGTTAAGATTTCCTCGCTATATTCTTTAAAAGAAAACATAAATAAAATTTTACACTAAAGTACTCAAATATTCATAAACTTTTGCGGTCGGCAATCCCATAACATTGGTATAAGAGCCTTCTACTTTTGCAACTGCCATAAAACCAAACCATTCCTGAATACCATAAGCTCCGGCTTTGTCATAAGGTTTGTAATTTTGGATGTAATACAAAATAGCCTCATCAGATAAATCATTGAAAGTAACCTTTGTAATATCGTTCAATAGCGTTGAAGAATGGTTTGTTTTAAAGCAAACCGATGTTATTACTTCATGGGTTGTATTGGATAGCGATCGGATCATTTTAAAGGCTTCTTCAGCATCTTTTGGTTTGCCTAATGCTTTATTCTGATGCCATACAATAGTATCGCTGGTTACTAAAATTTCATTTTCGTTAAGTTCGCCCTCAAATGCATTGGCTTTTAGTTTTGCCAGATAATCGGTTATTTCGACTGCTTTTAATTCAGGTGGGTAGATCTCCTCAATGTCTTTTAACCTAATTTCGAAGTCAAGATCGAGGTCCTTAAAAAACTGTTGCCTGCGAGGCGATCCGGAGGCCAGTATTAAAGTATATTTTTTTAGTTTTTCTTTAAGCATTATACTTGATATTTAGGGTGATAACGAGAATCGATAAAATTCCGAAGAATAAAATGAGTTTTAAAATGCGGCTTAAATGATGAAATTCTTTTGGATGTTTTGCACCAAATATTTTTACAATAAAGTAGAGCAGAGGCGCTAAAACAAAGGCAAAAGCATAAAAAGTAGCAATAAAGAGCTTATTTTCGACAAAATAGGTATTGATGTAAAGCAGACAGGAGATAAAAGGAACGATGGCAAAACCTAACGCTATTTTTGACGCTCTGCTAATTCCGATTGCAATAGGAAGGGTATTCATTCCCTGATTGTAATCACCATTCACATCTTCAATGTCTTTGACTATTTCTCGAATAAAATTGATCATAAAGGCAAATAAAGCATAATCGGTTAAAATCGAGAACATACTCGCCATCTGTGCCTGATTTTCAGAAGTTGTGGCAGGAAAGAGGTCGAAAACCCCGATAATCAATACACTTGCAGAAAGCAGTAACGCGACAACAAAATTCCCCAGTATCATAATTTGCTTTAAAGTGGTCGCATAAAAATAAAGAAGCGAGGCAATCAAAATAAAGAACGAAGCAAACATGGGCCTAAAAATGATATTAGACAATAGGAATCCAATAGCAACACCAGTAATGTTTAGTCCGATATAAATGTTGTAGGCGGTGGTTTCAGAAATTCCTTTACCAATTACAACATCATTGGGCTTGTTGATGCTGTCGGTCGCAACATCATATATATTATTGATGACATAACCCGCTGCAGCCAGTAAAACGGTACTTAAAACCAATAGTCCATATTGCCAGTCGGCCAAAGCTAAAGGGATGTTTTGTTGTTTTAAGAAAGCATAACGAAATAATACCTGCATAAAAGCAAGCATCAGTAGGTTTTTGTATCGAATGAGTTTGAGGAATTTCATTTTTTTGAGGTACTAAGGTTCTGAGGGGCTAGGTTTTTTTTGTGAGATGTAGATTGTAAGATGTTATATGTGAAATGTAATCCGCAATCTATAATCTAAAATCTACAATCTGCAATCTGCAATCATTAATCGTGTTTCCCGCTAAAATGTTCCATCCATTTTCCCTGAACTTTCATTACTTGTTCGATTACATCACGGGCAGCGCCTTTTCCTCCATTTACATGTGAGATGTAACGGCAAATGTTTTTGATCTCCGGGCTGGCATCTTGCGGACAGGTTGGCAAACCTACTAATTTCATTACGTGAAAATCCGGTATGTCGTCACCCATATACAAAACCTGCTCCGGTTTGATGTTGTAAGTATCGGTGTATTCTTTAAAAGTTTCTACTTTATCAGGAGTTCCTAAATGAATGTCTGTAATTCCTAAATTACGCAAACGAACACGGACTCCTTCATTGCTTCCGCCTGAAATAATGCAAACATTATAGCCGCTTTCAACTGCCGCTTTCATTGCATAACCATCACGAATATTCATCGTACGCAGGATCTCTCCTTCATTGGTTACAAAAACCGAACTGTCTGTAAGTACGCCATCAACATCAAAAACAAACGTTGTGATGTCATTCATTATTTCTTTATAATTTTTTGCCATTATGCTGTATAGATTGTGTTAGTATTTTATAAATATTCTTTTGATTTTCATGGGTTAAATACTCCAAATGCGCTTCAATTGTGGTAGAATCTTTGCGTTTTGCAGGTCCCGTTTGTGCATCCGCCGGGGCTAAAGTATTTATTTTTTGAGCAGTTTCCTGAATTAAAGGTTTTAAAACTTCAAAGGGCACCTGATGCTCTTTGCAAATCTCCTGTCCGATTTGATAAAGATGATTGGTGAAATTATTCACAAAAACGGCTGCAACATGCAATGCTTTTCTTTGGCCGGAATTTATGGGATAAACGGCTTGCGAAATGCTTTTGGCAACACTTTCTAGAACGCGATAATCAAAGGTGTTTTCGGCCTCCAGACACATTGGAATGGTGGAGAAATCAACTTCCTTATTTTTTGAAAATGTTTGAAGCGGATAAAAAACACCTTTTCTGTTTTTAGCATCCAAAACATCAAGCGAAGCTGCGCCTGAGGTGTGAACTATAACTCGGTTTTGAAAAGGCAGTTGTTTTGAAACCTCTGAAATCGCATTGTCAGAAACAGCAATGATATAGAGATCAGCTTCAAGGAGGGAGTCAAAATCATTTACAATTTTTTCAAAACTAACTAAAGAAGCAAGAGCTTCTTTTTTTCTGGAAAACACCTGCACAATTTCTACCGCTTCGCTTTTAGAGAAAGCTTTTATCAAATGTTGGGCAACATTTCCGGAACCAATTATTGAAATTCGAATCATAGTGCAAAATTAGCATTATTTTTTTTAAAGAGAATAAACACGATGGAACTTTAGCCATAGATGATACTGATTACAATGATTCTGCTGATTTGTTCAATAAGGTAATACTCTAAATGAAGTTTATAAAAGGAGATGAATCTTTCTTTTTAATCCTATAAACTGTGGTATAAAAAGCAAATTTCTGATGCCGGATTATAGCTTTGTAAAGTTTAGCGTACGCTTTTGCGAAATCAATTTAGTTTGATGGGCTTTTTTAGTTTTTATTAACAAATCACAAATATTGAGAGTCAACATTTTTAAGTACTTTTGTGGCACTTTTATACAATGTAATTCCTTAAAAATGGATAAAAAAATATTCTCTTTTTTGTTTTCTACACGATTAATGGCTGTTCTTTTTTTAACATTCGCAATTGCAATGGGTGTTGGAACTTTTATCGAAAGTAAGTACAACACAGATACAGCCCGAATTTTAATTTACAATACCTGGTGGTTTGAGGCGATAATGGTCTTTTTCCTGATCAATTTCTTCGGAAACATCAAACGTTACCAACTACTAAAAAAAGAAAAATGGGCAACGCTGTTATTGCACCTTGCTTTTATCTTTATTCTTTTGGGAGCTTTTATTACCCGTTATATCAGTTACGAAGGTATGATGCCTATTCGTGAAGGTGCTGCCGAAAATCAAATTTACTCCGATAAAACATTCTTAACGGTTTTTGCAGATGGAGAATACAAAGGCGAAATGAAACGCAGAGTTTTTGAAAAAAACTTATTGTTTTCGCCGGTTACTAACAATGATTTTACGCTTTCCGGAAAATTCGACGAAACTCCTTTTGAAGTGACGTATGTGAATTATATCATGGGAGCTACCGAAACCATAAAACCGGATCCAAAAGGAACTTTATACCTTAAAATGGTAGAAGCAGGATCTGGCGGACGTGAAGAACACTTTTTGAAAGAGGGTGAAGTACAAAACATCCATAACGTACTATTTGCTCTGAACAAACCAACTGCCGGAGCGATCAACATCAATACTACAGGTGAAAAATATACCATTCAAACGCCTTTTGAAGGAGAGTTTATGCGAATGGCTGATAAATTAAAAGGTGCTGTAACCAAAGATAATGTGCAGCCATTGATGATGCGTTCTTTGTACAGTATTGGTGATATTAGAATTGTATTTCCGGATCCTGCTGTCAAGGGAGTAATAGATTATCAATCGAATAACGACTTTAGAGCAAAATCACACCATGATGCTTTGATTGTAAAAGTTAAAGCGGACGGACAGGAAAAAGAAGTAAGACTTTTGGGTTCTAAAGGTAGTGTAGGGGAGCCTCAGACCGTTAAAATCGGAAAAATTGAGTACAGTTTATTCTACGGAAGTAAAGCATATATCTTGCCTTTTAAAATAAAATTAAACGATTTTATTGCTACAAAATATCCGGGAACTGAGAAAAGTTACTCTTCTTTTGAAAGTAAAGTAACCGTTCAGGATTCTACAGAAACATTTAATGCTGATATTTATATGAATCACGTTTTAGATCATAAAGGATACCGATTCTTCCAGTCATCCTTTGATCCGGACGAGAAAGGAACTGTATTGTCTGTAAATCACGATTCATGGGGAACTAACATTACTTATTTCGGTTATTTTATGTTGTACATTGGTTTGATGGCTATTATGTTTACCAAACATTCCCGTTTTGGCGACTTGAAACGCAAATTAGAAGGCGTGAAAAAGAAAAAAGAAAAATTGATCACGATATTGGTTTTAATGATTGGTTTAAGTGGTTTTGCTCAGGCACCGCATGTTCATACACCGGGTCATGAACACAATCACAACACGGATCCTAACGATCACGCCAATCATGCACCTGCTCCGCCAAGTCAGAAACAATTAGACTCTTTATTGACTATTTACAAAGCTCCTGAAGCTCATGCCGCTAAATTTGGTCGTTTGATCATTCAGGATGCTGGTGGTAGAATGAAGCCTATTAATACTTTCTCATCTGAATTACTTAGAAAAGTGAGTCAGAGCGATACGTATAACGGAATGAATTCGGATCAGGTGTTTTTGTCTATGACACAATATGCTCAGGTTTGGATACAGGTTCCACTTGTTTATTTGAGAGCCGGAAATGACAGTATTCGTAAAATTATCGGGGTAGAGAAAACCGCTAAACACGCTCCTTTTGTTAAGTTTTTTGATGCCAATGGAAATTATAAACTTTCACCATTTTTAGACGCAGCATACAAAGTAGGAAATCCAAATCAGTTTGAGAAGGATTTTATGGATACGGATAAAAGAGTTAATTTAATGGAATCTGCTTTAAGCGGTAGTATTCTGAAAATATTCCCTATTCCGAATGATCCAAATCACAAATGGGTTTCGTATCTGGAAAGACAGCAGGGAGGATTTAAAGGAATGGATTCGACTTATGTTACTCAGATTCTGCCAATGTATTTTAGTGCTTTGAATAATGGTTCGATTTCTAAAAACTTTACTACAGCCGATCAGTTGGTCGAAAGTATTAACGGTTTTCAAAAGAAATTTGGAAGTAAAGTACGACCAAGTGAGGAAAAAATTGACGCTGAAATAGCCTACAACAAATATGATATTTTCAAAAAATTACCGTTTTGGTACCTTACTGTTTCGGCTTTCATGTTGATTTTTACCATTGTAAATATCTTTTTTGAGAAGAAATGGCTTCGCATAACGATCAACGGTTTTCATGTACTGGTAGGATTACTATTTGCTCTGCATACTTTAGGGCTTGTAGCGCGCTGGTACATTTCAGGTCATGCTCCATGGAGTAATGCTTACGAGTCTATTATCTATGTAGCCTGGGCGACGATGTTCTTTGGGTTGGCTTTTGACAGAAAATCGAAACTTACCGTAGCTTCATCCGCTTTTGTGACTGCAATGATCGTAATGGCTGCTTATATGAACTGGATTGATCCGGAAATTGCAAACTTACAGCCGGTACTGAATTCTTATTGGTTAATGATTCACGTAGCAGTAATTGTAGGTAGTTATGGTCCGTTTGCGTTAAGTATGATTTTAGGTTTTGTAGCTTTGGTATTGATTTTCTTTACCAATGAAAAAAACAAAACCAAAATGGATTTGAACATTAAAGAGATTACTTATATCAATGAAATGTCACTTACAATTGGTTTAATCATGCTAACAATTGGTAACTTCCTGGGCGGTCAATGGGCCAACGAAAGTTGGGGACGTTATTGGGGATGGGATCCAAAAGAAACCTGGGCTTTAATCTCGATTATGGTATATGCTTTTGTTATTCACGCTCGTTTTGTACCGGCTCTTAGAGGAAAATGGTTCTTTAACTTAATGAGTATGTATGCTTTTATCTCTATTTTGTTTACCTATTACGGGGTAAATTTCCACTTAGTAGGCTTACATTCGTATGCTACCGGAGAAGCACATTCTTTAAGCTGGATTTGGTATTCATTAGGAGTGATCTCGATTATTGGAGCAATCACATATCCTAAGCACCGCAAGCATTATAAAAGCAAGAAAAAGTAAGAAATAATAATTCACATAAAAAAAAGATTCAGTTTTTAGCTGAATCTTTTTTTTATGTCTAAACTGAAGTATTTAGTTTTCTTTTTTTAACCCATTAGGATACATAATTGCCAGTAATACGACAATGAGTAAAAAATTATACTCCATACCATTTCTTCCGCCACCCACTACAAACCAGCCTTCCTGAAAATGAACCAGAATTATTCCCATAATTAAGATCAGTATAGTGACAAATCCAGCCAGTTTAATGTATTTATTAAAAAGTAGTAGCAGTGCCGCCACAACATGCGACAATTTAATAGACCAGGCCAGAAAAACGCCAAAAGGTGCGAAACCAATCTGATTGAGGTATAAATTTCCAAAATCGTTAATTCCGTTATTAAACATTCCGAAAACAGAATGGGTAAGGAGGATAAGAGCAACTGCAATTCTTAGAAGTAAAGTTCCATTCATGATTTAATTGGTTTATTGGTAAGGTTTATATATTGAAAGTAATAAAAAAAAAACGCATATTGAATTGAATATGCGTTTTTTAAGTTTTGTGATAGGCTGTTTTAAACTTTTCCTAAAGTATACAATTGTTCCATAGTAGGCGTTAAGCTTCCTCCTGCAGGTTCTAAAGTAATTCCAAAAGCCTCTGCTGAGTCGGTTTGATTTACAGCAAATATTTTTTGATTGTTTCCTTCAAAGTTATCTAGTAAACCAATACTGGTAGGGGTTAGTACCGGACTTAGTTTTAAAGCCCAAACCTGATACACCATACCTTTTGGCGGTTTAGGTAAACCGGCAGCATCGATATAGGTAGTTTTCGTTTCTTTGTTCCAGTACACTTTTGCAAATGAACCTGGAGAAACCGCTTGTCCGCCAAGGGTTACACCTGTGTTTTTGATGTCTCTTACAATAGTCAGACTTTTTTCGGTTTGCTTGTTCTGCTGATCTAAGAAAGCATAATCTTTTTCAATTTTGTTTTTCTCCGTACCAACAGTTGCAATAGCTTCTTTTGATTTTGTCAATTCTAAAGTTTGATATCCAAAACCTAAGAGCAGCAATACTGCCGCGGCCCAGCCTACATATTGAGACCAGCTTGAAGCAGGTTTCATTTCGACTACTTTGCCGTGTTTCAGCTCTAAACGGGCTTTTATCTTCTCAAAGTTGGCTACCGAGTGAAAAGGAGAGAAACTTGATGATAAAGCTACGATAGCTTTTTCGATCGAAACAATTTCCTCTTCAACTTCCGGGTTTTTCTTAGCCAGCTCGGCTATTTCCAGATTTTCAGTTTCGGTCAATAAACCGTAAACATATAGTTCCAGAATTCCTGATTCTATGTACTCTTTTGCTTCCATTATATTTTTAGATAATTTCTTAAATCGTTAATACAGTTTCTGTTTTGCGTTTTGATCGTTCCCAAAGGCAGTGCCAATTCTTCTGAGGCTTCTTGTTGGGTATATCCTTTAAAAAATAATAAATCTATAATCTCAATACATTTTGGTTTCAATTTTTTTACAAATTCTTGTATTCCAATAGTATCAATTCTATTAACGAGTTTATTACTGTCGTCTAACAGATTTACGAAATTATCTGAAGAAAGGTTTTTTTGACTGTTATTAAAATTTTTGGATCTTAACTTATCGATGGAAGTATTGCGGGCAATATTAAGGATCCAGGTGTAAAACCTTCCTTTACTTTCATTATAGGAGTCGATGTTTTTCCAGATTTTAACAAAAACTTCCTGCAAAACATCTTCGGCTTCTTCCCGGTTTTTGATCAGAACATTGATCACCGAAAATAAACTTTTCGAGTACATATCGTACAAATGGGTAAAAGCTCTTTCGTCTTTTTTGTAAATTAAAACTAATAATTCTTCCTGACTCATAAGCTGGGGTTTTTAAGTTGAAACAAAATTTTGGAAATATATTGTGTAACCTGAGATAAAGATAATTTATTTTTTTCTGAAATTTTACTTTTTTTTAACAGTCCAAAACCTAGTAAAATAAGGGTTTTGAAAAAAATATCACTTTTTTTTGATTTTTTTAAAACCAAAAACAATCCAATTACGTAAATGCTATTATAACATCAGAATAATAATTACGAAAATAGCAAGAGGCTGAAAATGAAGATGATTTCGATTATTTAAAAGTATTTCTGAGGACAGAAAGGCTGATAAAAATTAACATTTAAAAAGAATTAATTGTAAAGTAAATCTCAATAAATAAAATTTGATTGTCATGAACGGCTTAAACAAATTAAAAATACTGATCGTAGGTCTGACCGCAGTGTTAGCATTCCAGGGATTTAATAAAAGTGATTTTCGCAGACAGCTTGCTCAGTATGATCATAAGAATTCAGAGATTGTAACAAACGATAATACATTATTTAGGAATTAGTAGATAAGTTGATGTCATCGGACTTCCACAGTAAAATTGAATTTAGAATTCCGGAAGCCCACTTCTTGCCCAGAATGAACATAAACGCCATAAAAAAATATACTCCAAAGGGACTGGAATTTTGAAAAGTATCCGCACTATAACCGGGACATCAACTGTATTTAATATAAAAATATAAAAGATAAGAACGATTAATTCATGGTTTGATTTGTTTGTATGGGGGGAAGCCTAACGTCTGATTAACGTTAGGCTTCATTTTTTTATTTAACTTATGTTTAGTAAAAATATAGCAAGTAAAGTCATTTGGAGAAGGAGAATTTAACTAATTTTATAAAAAATTAAACAATGAAAAAAGTCGTATTTATAGTCTGTAGTGTAGTTCTTTTGTTCGGCACAAATACACAGGCGCAAACCAGTAAAGAAAAATTATCTAAAACAGATAAAACCATGGCAAAAGAAACCATTTATCAATTTAAGGTGGAAGATTTATCAGGAGACACTTTTGATTTTGCTTCGCTAAAAGGAAAAAAAGTGATGATTGTAAATACAGCATCAAAATGCGGTTTAACTCCTCAATACAAAGATCTTGAGGCAATCTACAAAGAGTACAAAGACAAAGGATTTGTGATTGTAGGATTCCCGGCTAATAATTTTGCATCGCAGGAACCGGGTACAAACAAAGAAATTGAGACCTTTTGCCAACAAAACTACGGGGTAACATTTCCAATGATGGACAAAGTTTCTGTAAAAGGAAATGATATGTGCGAAATCTACAAATTTTTGACGCAAAAATCTAAAAACGGCTTACAGGATTCTGAAGTAGAATGGAACTTTCAAAAATACCTGATTAACGAAAAAGGCGAATTGGTTAAAGTAATTAAACCAAGAACATTACCTACAGATCCGGAAGTAATAAACTGGATCAAGAGTTAATAGCACGATCTGAACCAATAAAAAAATCCACAAACCTAAATTCTAGGTTTGTGGATTTTTTTTATGATGTGTCAGGTTTATTTGAGTATCAGTTGCATGAAAACCAAATCGAGCCAATGGTCAAACTTGTATCCAACTTCACAAAGGGTTCCGGTTGCAACAAAACCAAATTTTTCATGAAAAGCAATACTTCCGGCGTTATCAGCATCAATTGCTCCAATCATCACTTGATAGCCCTGTTCTTTGGCCAAACGAATCAATTCTGATAGTAACTGAGAACCGATACCTTTTCCAATCACATGATCAACCACATAAACCGAATGTTCTACTGTATATTGGTATCCAATCTTCTCACGAAATTGCCCGTAGCTCCCAAATCCAACAACCTCTCCCTCTAATTCTGCCACTACTACAGGCAGTTTTTTAGCCTTTTTATCTTCAAACCATTGGGTCTGAATTTCGAGAGTTTGAATCTCATAGCTGTAGTTTGCTGTGGTATGCAGGATCGAATGGTTTACAATATCCAGAATCTGCTCTAAATCGTTTGTCGTTGCTGGTCTAATGTTAAGGCTCATGGCTGTTTTTTAGATTATTTGGTATTGAGTTCTGTCAGTAAGGTATCAACTTCTTTGGAATTCCAGTTCATTTCTTTTGCAATTTCTTTGGCATCCCTGGCATATTGCAAGGCAGATTTTTTATCTTTTATTTTGTTGTAAAGCCTTGCCAGCAGTAGATTTCCGTCATAAGAATCATTTAATTCTATAGCATGTTTTACCCAGGAAATCGACTTTTTCAAGCTCTCTGTATCTGCAATATGTTTTAAATACGTTTGCCCGATATCTTTTAGGACACTGGCGTCGTTCCAGACTAATTTTTGTGCATTATCGAGGGTGACTTTCTTGTAGAACTGCCATTTTTCGGTTCGTTCGGCAAGGGTTAAATCAAACTTAAACACCATCGAATCGATCTTCTGCAGGCGTACCGATTTTGCAATTTCTCTTTGTTTGTAATAGTTTGTGGTGTCTAAATTATCAACATAGGGGCGAAGTGACTCGGATACGATACTTTCAATTTTGCGGTCGATACGACTTTGCGAAGCCACAGCGGCAAATTCTTTTTCATGACTTAAAACGTACTGAAATTCTCTTGATTTTATATCGGTAACCCCGTTGGCAATCACACGCCAATTGGTTTCACTAACCAACTGTGCATCCGATTGTGTATTGAGGTAAATATGTGTCGGGACCGATAAATCGGTGCGGTCTTTTCCTTTTTTCAACGTATTCAGATAGTTGAAAAACTTTACGGCATTACTGGGGTCTGCAAGAAACTCTTTTTCTAAGTAAGGCAATTGCAGCTTAGGGTTTAAGGAAGCGTTTACCTCCGCCATAAAAGCCTCTTTTTTTAATTCTCCTTTCAAGGCATATAAAAGCGTTTCATTGGAAGGATCTATAAATAAAAAAGTGGGAAGCGATTTGGTATTGAATTTATTCTTAAGTGCAGTGCCTTCTTCTTTTTCAATGTTTTTCCAGACACAAACATAATTTTTGTTCAAAAAAGCCAGCACAGCAGGATCGCTAAAAACTTCTTTTTTCATCAGATTACAATGCGGACACCAATCGGCATAAAGCATTACAAAAAGTGGTTTTCCTTGTGTTTTGGCATTCTCCAGAGCAGTTTTGTAAGGGGTATCATCAGGAACAAACTGATTTTGTGCTTGTATAAACGGTACTGAAACAAAAAGAAAGAAGAGATATAGAAAACGCATAACGGCTTTGTTTGATTGAAAAAAATCGTTTTTACAAATATATCCCCTTTTTCCAGAAACTCGTTTCAATATCTTCATATTTATAAGTTAAATCCAATGCGAAGTTCGTAACTTTGTGCCGTCAAAAAGAGCCTTAAAAACAGTAAGACTCTTTTCAAAAAGTAATACACCATAAGAATGATTTACCCCAAAATAGCGCTTGCACAAAGCATTATCGAAATTTGTTCAGGCAAAGGAATCACGAATATTATAATTTCTCCGGGATCAAGAAATGCGCCTTTGACCATAGGATTTGCCCAAAACCCTAATTTTAACTGTTATAGTATTGCCGACGAGCGTTGTGCTGCTTTTTTTGCATTGGGAATTGCGCAGCAAACCAAAATACCTACCGCAATTGTTTGTACTTCAGGATCAGCATTGTTAAACTACTATCCGGCTGTTGCTGAGGCATTTTACAGTCAGATTCCGTTAATTGTGATTTCGGCAGATCGTCCGCAAAGTAAGATTGATATTGGTGACGGACAAACGATTCGTCAGGAGAATGTATTTCAAAACCATTCTGTGTATAACGCCAATTTAACCGAGGAAGCTTCTGCAGAAAATGATTTAAAGATCAATAAAGCCATAGAAACCACTATACTTCAAAAAGGACCTGTTCATATTAATGCTCCTTTTGAAGAGCCTTTATACGAAACGGTTTCAGAACTTTCTGTAGCGCCAGTAATTACCAATTCAGAGGAAATTCTGGGAACAACAATCATAGAAAACGAAGCAGAAGCTGTTGCTGTTTGGAATACTTCAAAAAGAAAATTAATTCTTATTGGAGGTATAAACGAAGTCAATTCTGTTGATAAAGAAATTCTGGAAAACTTCGCCAAAGATCCCTCAATTGTTGTGCTTACGGAGACCACATCAAATTTACATCATCCAAGTTTTATTAATAGTATCGATACTTTAATTACACCATTTGACGATGCTGATTTTAAAGAGCTTGAACCGGAAGTTTTAATCACTTTTGGAGGTATGATTGTTTCAAAGCGTATTAAGGCTTTTTTACGAAAATACAAACCCGAACACCACTGGCACATAGATACTTTACGTGCTTATGATACCTTTAATGCTTTAAGTAAACATTTTGTAATGGAACCGGATACTTTTTTTAAAGAACTGCTTCCAAAAACAACATTTGCGACAAGTGATTATTTTTCTAAAATTGATAAAATTTACGATTTAAGAAAAATCAAAAAAGAAGAGTATCTGCGTAAAATTGGATTTTCAGATTTTAAAGTATTTGAAAAAGTAATCGGATCACTTCCTAAAAACAGTCAGCTGCAAATTAGCAATAGTTCAGCCATTCGATATGCACAGTTAATTGAGATCGATCCTTCAATCGAAGTTTATTGTAATCGCGGAACAAGCGGTATTGACGGCAGTACATCAACAGCAGTGGGCGCAGCGGTAGGAAACGATAAACAAACCGTTTTTATTACGGGCGATATCAGCTTTTTGTATGATAGCAATGCTTTGTGGAATGCTTATATTCCTAAAAACTTCAAAATTGTTCTAATCAATAATGGAGGAGGAGGAATTTTCAGAATCTTACCGGGTCATGAAGAAAAACCGGTTTTTAACACCTATTTCGAAACATCACATCATTTAACAGCCGAACATCTGGCTAAAATGTATAAGATGAATTATTTTGTAGCTACTGATGAGGATTCTTTAGCTAAGGGGATTGAAGTACTTTACACAACTAATGAAGCTCCTTGTATTTTGGAAATATTCACACCAACTGCGGAGAACGATGTTATTTTAAAACAATATTTTAAAGAGCTGGTTTAAGCTCCAAAATAATAAATAAAAAGACGCAAAGATTATTATTTCTTTGCGTCTTTTTAATTTTTACAGCAAATTCGAAACTAACGAATTGGAACTGGGAATACCGGTAAACTGGCATGTCCTAAAGCATCGACGCTTTGCACGGCAAAAAAGTAATTGTCTTTAGAATAGGGGATTTCGGCTTTGGTATCTTTTACAAAAAAAGTTTTTTCCCAGTGTGGAGAAGAAGTTTCTCTCATTAAAATCTGGTAGCCAAAAGGAGTTTTTCCTTCGGGCACGCTCCACGCTAAAGTGGAAGAGTTAGAAAGCTCTTTTACTTCGATCCCTACATTTAAAGGCGCTTTTGGTGACCATGCTAAATTGGCCAGCGTCGCTAAGTTGGAACAGGTGTTTTTTCGCAGATATTCAAAATCCATAAACTCAGCAAGATCGCCATATTGAATACCATTTTCAGTTCTTAAATCCTGATGCTGATGATTGAAATTTTCATTCATTTCGCAAAAACGAACAGCGGTAAAGCCATTTTGACTAAACGGAGTATGATCACCACCACGAAGGAAGCGGTCATTTCGATACACCAATTTCACTTTTAATTGGTCAACATACTGTTCAGTCACCGTTTTGATATATCGTGCCAACAAGCGCGACGGACTGTCGTTGTCACGGTTTGTTGCTTTACGCATTTTAGCTTCCTCTTCGGTTTCTAAAAACGGAATGGTTTCGCTAAAAATTCTGATTTGAGTATTGTCTCTTAAATTAGTACCGCTGGAAAGACTGTTTCCGATCATGTCATTGTTTAGCATGGCAACAATATTCCAATTGGCTGCTTTGGCCAGTTCCGCTAAATGACGTGCACCATACAAACCTTGCTCTTCACCGGTTACAGCAACGAAAATTATAGTGGCAGGAAATGCTCTTTTACTCATTACTTTTGCCAATTCGATAACGGCAGCAACACCGGAACCATCATCGTTGGCACCCGGAGCATCAGATTTTACATTCATAACGTCTGAAACTCTCGAATCCAGATGTCCGCTTATGATAAACACACGATTATCGTTCGGATCGGTACCTTTTAGAGTTGCCATAACATTTCCGAGTTGGCTGTCTTTGGCAATTCGTTTTCCATCGGCTTTCACATCAAAATAATCGATTTTAGAAGTTAGCCTTCCGTCAGATTCCAGAGCAAACCTGTCAAACTCGGCTTTTACCCATTGCTGGGCGGCACCAATGCCTCTGGTTTTGCTTTTGGTATCACTAAGCGTATGTCGGGTGCCAAAAGAAACTAATTTATGAATGGTAGCTTCCAGGTTTTCGGCTTTGATTTCGCTGATCATTTTCTTTATTTCGGGATCTTCGGCAACTTGTGAAGTAGAAATATGGGTAAAGAACAAAAAGGTAAAAATGGAATAGAAAATGGTCTTTTTCATTGATTTGAGATTAATTATAGGTTCTCAAATTTAAAGAAAAGGAATAAACTACAACATGATCCGGAGGGCTTTTTTTAATTAGAAACATTTTTAGGATTACCATTTTCAAACTTCGTACATTTGCAGCTGGAAACTTAGCTGCTTAACAGCTTAGAATTTTAAGAATATGATTGAAATAGGAAAATACAACACCCTTACTATACTGCGTGATACCAAAGTTGGTTTGTTTTTAGGTAACCCTGAGAAAGACCCTGAAGGAATTCATGATATTTTATTACCAAACAAATACGTTCCGAACGAATTCGAAATCGGGGAAGAATTGATCGTTTTTGTTTATTTAGACCACGAACAACGTCCGGTGGCGACCACTTTAGAACCTTATATTTTATTAAATGAATTTGCTTTATTGAGAGTGAATTACATCAATAATGTAGGGGCTTTTATGGATTGGGGAATGGAAAAAGACATACTTGTTCCGTTTAAAGAGCAAGCCCGCCCGATGGAAAAAGGAAAACGTTACCTGGTGTATTTGTACATGGACGAAAAAACAAATCGTCTGGTAGCTTCAAGTAAAACCAATCAGTTTTTGAGCAACGAGCAGCTGACCGTGGAAAAAGGGGAGGAAGTAGAATTGATTGTTTCTCATATTACCGAGATTGGGATTAATGTGATCATCAATGAAAAGCACAAAGGATTGCTGTACAAAGACGAAGTGTATGATGACGCGATCAGAACCGGAGACAGAATGCGCGGTTATATTAAAAACATACGTCCTGACAACAAAATCGACGTAGCGCTGCAAGTACAAGGTTATCAAAGTATTGAGCCAAATGCCGAAAAGATTTTAGACGAATTAAGAGCCAATCGTGGTTTTTTGCGTTTAAATGACAACTCGCATCCCGAAGACATCAAAACGGTACTCAAAATGAGTAAAAAAACGTTTAAAAAGGCGATTGGATCTTTGTATAAAGAAAAACTGATCGAAATTAAGGAAGACGGGATTTATCTGGTAAAGGAATAAAAAATTCCAAATCTCAAATTCCAAATTCCAAGCTCCAAATTCCAAGCTCCAAATTTTACATAGGGCGCATACTCTTGGTATTTGGAATTTGGAATTTGATTTTTGGAGTTTAAAAATATATTGATATAACAGGAAAGGCTACTCATTACAAGTAGCCTTTCCCTTTTTATTCTAGTTTTAAAAAAAATTGTAATTAAAAAAAAACAGAAATAAAATAAATTCGAATCCATTCAAAAAGTAACAGCTTTAAAAATTTTAGAAATTACTTTCTGAAACGGTATGTCTTTTAAACAATCTATGCATCCATATTAAAAACAAAAACTCAATTTCACGGCTAGACCATTTGGTTTGATAAAATAACTTGTAGAAAGTTTTAGTTAGCATTTTTTCCTCTTTTCGTAATCAATTCGATACTAATTACTAAACAATTCCAGCTTTTAACCTTAGGTGTTACTATCTCCTTTTTAAAGTTTCAACAAACGAATAAATCATTTGCTCATTCTTCAGTGGTTTGTGAATAAAAACCGTAAAAAAATGAGCGACAAATTTTTTAAATTTTCTCAAAAAAATCATTTTTTAGGTTAGTAAATCAGTGAAAGAAAATCAATCTTCGACCAATGAAATAAAATGTATCTCATTGATTTCTAGGGTGTAAAATTAAATATTATTTTTTAAAACTACTGTTAAAAAATATTATTTTTTGTAAGAGTATACCAATTGTTAACATTGCATATGATTTTAGTCAACACTAAAAGCAAATAGGGATAGGTAAAAATATAAAAATGCTTTATTTTTACACTATCAATTATTTAAAACTAAACAAACAGAAATGGATTGGATTACTGCCAGAGAATTTGAAGATATCACTTATAAAAAATGTAATGGAGTTGCGAGAATTGCTTTTAACAGACCAAATGTTAGAAATGCCTTCCGTCCAAAGACAACTTCAGAATTGTACCAGGCTTTTTACGATGCACAGGAAGACACTTCGATAGGAGTGGTACTGCTTTCTGCTGAAGGTCCGTCAACCAAAGACGGTGTTTATTCTTTTTGCAGTGGGGGCGACCAAAATGCACGCGGACACCAGGGTTATGTAGGTGAAGACGGTCAGCATCGCTTAAACATTCTTGAAGTACAACGATTGATTCGTTTTATGCCTAAAGTTGTCATTGCAGTTGTACCGGGTTGGGCCGTTGGTGGCGGACACAGTTTACATGTAGTTTGCGATATGACTTTGGCAAGTAAAGAACACGCTATATTCAAACAAACAGATGCCGATGTAACCAGTTTTGACGGTGGTTACGGATCTGCTTATTTAGCTAAAATGGTGGGACAGAAAAAAGCACGTGAAATTTTCTTTTTAGGCCGTAATTACTCTGCTCAGGAAGCTATGGATATGGGAATGGTGAATGCCGTAATTCCACATGACGAACTTGAAGCTACGGCTTATGAATGGGCACAGGAAATTCTGCAAAAATCGCCAACTTCTATCAAAATGCTAAAATTCGCCATGAACTTAACAGACGACGGTATGGTTGGTCAGCAGGTTTTTGCCGGAGAAGCCACTCGTTTAGCTTATATGACCGAAGAAGCTAAAGAAGGACGAAATGCCTTTTTGGAAAAAAGAAAACCAAACTTCGGAGAGAATAAATGGCTTCCATAGGGAGGTTTAAAAAAAAATAGTTTCAGGTTTCAAGTTTCAAGTTTCACTTTCGCAACCTGAAACATGAAACCTGAAACAAAATAATCTAACAAAATAAAACAGAATGAAACATTGGATCGAAGCCGCTCGTTTGCGTACATTACCTTTATCAGTTTCCGGAATCATAGTAGGAAGTATATATGCCTTATCCAACCCGACGGCCACCATCAACACACCGACAGAAGTATTTAGTTGGAAAATTTTTGGCTTTGCACTTTTAACAACGCTTGGTTTACAGGTTTTGTCCAACTTTGCAAATGATTACGGTGATGGTGTAAAAGGTACTGATAATGCTGACAGAGTTGGTCCGCAACGTGCCATTCAGAGTGGTGTTATTACGCCACAGGCTATGAAAAAAGCCATTATAATTACTTCGTTTTTGACGTTGTTGTCTGCCATGATACTGATTTATTTTGCTTTTGGCGAAAGTAATTTTGGGTATTCTATCTTTTTCTTATTGTTGGGAATAGCAGCGATAGTTTCGGCAATTCGTTATACAGTGGGCAATTCGGCTTATGGATACAGAGGATTTGGAGACGTATTCGTTTTTGTTTTCTTCGGATTGGTAAGCACCTTAGGAGTAAACTTTTTATACTCGAAAGAAGTAGATCCGCTTTTGATTTTACCGGCTATTTCAATTGGATTATTAAGCGTTGGAGTACTGAATCTGAACAATATGCGCGACGAGGAATCAGACCGTAAATCGGGGAAAAATACCATTGTAGTTCAGATTGGTGGTGCAAAAGCTAAAATTTATCATTTCACTTTGATTATTACAGCCATGCTGTTGGTCGTTATTTTTGCTTTTTTGAGTGATTATAACTTCGATCAGTACTTATTCTTACTGGCTTTTATTCCGTTAACAAAACATTTAATTACCGTTTATAAAAACCAAAATCCAAAGCTGTTGGATCCCGAATTGAAAAAACTGGCACTTAGTACCTTTTTACTTTCGATACTGCTAACGGTATGTATGATTTCATTGATCTCAGACATTATTGTGAACCTCTTTTTAGGAGGGAGATAAAACAAAGTTCAATTTTAAAAATCAATTAAAATGAAAATAACATTTTACGGACACGCGTCTTTAGGCATTGAAGTTGGTGGAAAACATATTATTGTAGATCCTTTTATTACAGGAAATCCGCAGGCAGCCGGAGTGGATATAACGACTTTGAAAGCTGATTATATTTTACTTACGCATGCACATGGCGACCATATTATGGACGTTGAAGCGATTGCAGGACGTACTAAAGCGGTGATCGTTTCAAATGCTGAAATAGCAGACTACTATGCTAAATTAGGCTTCAGTTCGCATCCTATGAACCATGGCGGAAGCTGGCAGTTTGATTTTGGAAGAGTAAAATATGTAAACGCTATTCATTCCAGCAGTTTTCCTGATGGAAGTAACGGTGGAAACCCGGGCGGTTTTGTCATCGAAGGCGAGCATAAAAATATCTATATTGCCGGAGATACAGCGCTTACATGGGATATGAAATTAATTCCGATGCGAACCAAACTCGATTTGGCGATACTTCCAATCGGGAACAATTTTACCATGGATGTCGAGGATGCTATAATCGCTTCCGATTTTGTAGAATGCGACAAAATCCTTGGCTATCACTTTGATACTTTTGGTTACATTAAAATTGATCATGAAGATGCTATTCGTAAATTTTTCAATAAAGGAAAAGATTTGATGCTTCTTGAAATTGGAGAATCAATTGAATTATAATTACAATGACCGATATTAAATATATTTGCGACTGCTGTGGTCAGGAGCATGAAAGCTGGCCTGCAATTGCTTACAGTTCGCCTTCCGCTTACAACAAGCTTTCAGAACAGGAAAAAGAAGAAATTGCAGTTATTGATCAGGATTTTTGTGTTATTAAATATGAAGATCATATCAATCGTTTTATAAGAGTGGTTTTGGTTCAGCAGGTTAACGATCATTGTGAAGATCTGGAGTATGGTTTTTGGGTTTCTTTAAGCGAAAACAGCTTTGAAGATTATCTGGAAAATGGCGAAGATGAAAATCATGAAGCACAATATTTTGGATGGCTTTCCAATTACATTCCGCAGTATGAATTTTCAAATAGTATTCCAACAACAGTAGTCACCAAACCGGGCAATGAGAGACCTGAAATTTTTCCGCATAAAGATTTTGACCATCCTTTTGTGAAAGATTATTATAATGGAATCACCAAAGCCGAGGCTGAAAAAAGAATTCAGGAAATCTTAAAAAAATAAGGCCCGAATTTTGTAAGTGATCTTTAAATAAATTTTTTAAAATGATTTTAAAAAAAATTGCCCTATTTCTTTTTAGCACCGCTTCCTGCAGCATTTTTGCGCAAAAAGATGGCTATTGGGACAAAGAACGTGCTACGACAAAAGAGATTATAGTTTCTGCCCGTGACAGAATTATGCTTAAAACAGAAGATTTACCTGTTGGAACCACAGAAATCGTCTACAGAATCACGCTTCTGGATGAAAACCAGGAAATGGCCAACAGTTTGGTTTCCGTTTTAAAATCAATTCCCGATCCAACCGGAATTAGTCAGGGATCGGCAGGAGCTGTTTTTCTGATGTCTAAAATTTCAGGCGACGATACCTGTACTTATGCCTTGTTTACGTCGAATGAAGCAGCAAAAAAGTACATTACTGACGGTAAAACCGATAAAGCCTGTTACGATCAGAAAGACCCTCTGAGTAAAGATGCTAAGCGATTGTCACTCGATAAATCGTCTTGTCTGGGACAGAATGTAAATACACTCTGGTTTGGTTTTCACAGTAAAAACTGGCTTTTAAATCAAAAAATAGTTCTGGAAGTCGTACCATGGGTAGATACCAAGCTTAATCGCGGATGGAATCAGGACAATAAAAATGAAATTATAAGTCTTTGTAAAACCTCTACAATGGCTCAGAAAATGGCAAATTCTGATGATTTTTGCGTTTGTATTCTTGAAAAAATCATGAAACAGTACCGCTATACAGAATTTCAAAAACTGTTGCCAATGGAGAAAAATAAAGCATATAAAGACTTTGGGAACAGCTGTTATAAAGACGCTGATATTTCTAAAAATGTTTATAATGACTTAAGAACTCAGGCGGCTTCTTTGGTTAGACTTCAGAAATACAACGAAGCGATTCCAAAATTGAATACAATCATTAACGACGGTAAAGCAACGGCACTGGATTACAGTTCTATCGGATATTGCTATATTTTGACAAAACAATACGGTAAAGCCCTTAAATTCCTAAAAGAAGGAGAGAAACTGGACGATACGGAATTGTTGGTAAAATTAAATCTGGCACACGTTTACCTCATTAACGATGATTACAGTGAAGCGAAAGCCATTTACAAAAAATACCAGTCGCAGAATGTTACTGACAGCCTGAGCTGGAAAGAGAAAACAAAACAAGACTTCTTAGTTTTTCAAAAAGCCGGATTACCTTCAAAAGACTTTGAGAAAATCTTAAAACTATACAATTAAAAGTAAAAAACTGTATAAGTCTGCCGCTTGCTTTACCGTGGTGGTACTTATGTAGTTGGAGTTACACTATGAAAGCAACCTGTCACAAATACATGCTTGAGTTTAAACGACCTTCCGGGACTTCCAGAGGCGTTATGACGGAGAAAGAAACCTGGTTTATCGTTCTGGAAGAGAACGGTAAAAAGGGGATAGGAGAGTGTGGGATTCTTCGCGGACTGAGTGCTGATGACCGTGAAGATTACGAAGAAAAACTGCAATGGACGTGCCAGAATATTCATTTGGGAGAAGAAGCGCTCTGGAATGCTTTGTTGGAATTTCCATCCATACAATTTGGAGTTGAAATGGCGTTTTTGTCTCTTAAAAATGAAAACCCGTTTGTTTTGTTTCCTTCGCACTTTACAGCTGGTTCAAAATCGATTGCCATAAACGGTCTGGTCTGGATGGGGGAAGCTTCCTTTATGAAAGAACAAATTGAAGAGAAATTAGCGACTGGATTTAATTGCATAAAACTTAAGATAGGCGCTATTGATTTTGAAAAAGAACTCGAATTGTTAGCTTATATCCGCAGTCATTTTTCAGCAGAGCAGATTGAAATCAGGGTAGATGCTAATGGAGCTTTTCGTTTAGACGAAGCTTTAGATAAACTGAAGCAATTGAGTGCATATCAATTGCATAGTATTGAGCAGCCTATAAAAAAAGGGAATATTGCTGCAATGGCTGATTTGTGTAAAACAACGCCGTTTCCAATTGCTTTGGATGAAGAATTGATCGGTGTTTTTTCGTTGGAAGAAAAAGAAAGTCTGTTGCAAAAAATCAGACCGCAGTATATTATTTTGAAGCCTAGTTTTATTGGAGGTTTCAAAGGCACGAAGGAATGGATTGATCTGGCAGATAAGTATCAAATTGGCTGGTGGATTACTTCGGCATTAGAAAGTAATATTGGTCTCAATGCAATTGCACAATGGACTTTCCTGCAAAACGCTACCATGCCTCAGGGTTTAGGAACCGGAGGACTTTATACCAACAATTTTGATTGTCCGCTTGAAGTTTCACAAGGACAGTTATGGTACAATACTACAAAAGACTGGGATTTTGATTTTCTCAGTAACGCATAAAAAAAACTGGCTTCAAGCCAGTTTTTAAGGTTATATTGATTTTGGATTTATTCTTTTCCGCCCTGTAAGTTGTCCTGCCAGTCTTTTAATTCCTGCCATTTACCCTGATAGGCAAGTAATGCTTGTCTCGCCCAGGTACTTGGATTGTGAATAGAATAATTTTCACCTCCCGCATCCAGTATGGATTGTAGCTTTTCGGTGGAAGCTTCTGATAATTCATGCCACGTTTTAATACCTGCAGCATTGAATAATGCTTCAATTTTTGGACCGATTCCTTCCACTACTTTCAAATCATTCTCTTTTATTTTCTTACCGTACACAGTTGCGGCCAATGCGCCGTCAAAAGGTATTAGAGCTGCTGCTGCTGTAGCGGCAAATGATTGTGGTGCTGCATTAACCTTAGCTTTTGCGGCCAATTCAGCTTCCAGCGTAGAAATTTTAGCATTCAGATTTCGGGTATTTGCTTTACAGGCATCCAGATCAGCTTGCAAAGACAACGCAAGTGAATCATCACCTTTAGAATTCATTTTTCCCAGTAAGTAACCCAAAATTCCACAGATTAATCCCACTAGGGCCGGTATTAAGATACAAGGTATATTCATGATAGTATATTTTGATTAGTTATTTAATTGTGATAACAGTTCTTCTATTGGTTGCTTTGCCTTCAGCAGTGGTATTTTCGCCTATAGGTTCATCAGGGCCTTTTGATTCGGTGGTAATGCGGTTCCCGTCAACTCCTTTTTTAGACAAATAACTCTTAGAAAACTCTGCTCTTTTTTGACCAAGAGTTACGTTCGAATCCCGATTTCCAACATTATCGCTATGGCCAACGACCAGAATAACGGCTTCTTTTACGTGTTCCATATACTTCACTAAATCGGCTACTTTTTGTTCTTCGGCAGCTGTTAAGTGATCACTGGATTTATTGGTGTTGAAATGCAAAATGAGCGGATCGCCATTGATTTTTTCTTTCAAAATCACCCATTCATCGGTTACTGCTGGAGCAGCTTCGGGAGCATCAAATGCATATTCAGCAGGTCCTATTAGCGTGTCTTTTATCGTTTTCCATTTGTCGATCACTTCACCTTTTGTATTTAACTGTGCCTCAGCGATGCCTTGTGATACAAAATACTTTTTGATTTCATTCGCTCGTGCCAGACCCAGATTTTCCGCAGCAGTTGTGTTGGTTTCATCTGAAGTTGCATAACCTGTTATCGTAATTTTTTGCTTCGGATTAGCGATCAAAAAGGTTTTAAGGTTTTGAACTCCAATTGATACAGAATCACTCACAGGCAGTACGACTGCAAAACTGTTTTTAAGGAACTTGAGGTTATCATTGGTATGATAGTCAATTCCCGAACCATTTAGAATAAAAGGGACAGAAGTATCGTCCTGAGCCACAACTGTCGATACTTTTTCGGTATCAACCGCAGGTGTTTTCATAGTACAATTGCAGC
Source organism: Flavobacterium sp. N502536 (assembly GCF_025947345.1). Classification (NCBI taxonomy): domain Bacteria; kingdom Pseudomonadati; phylum Bacteroidota; class Flavobacteriia; order Flavobacteriales; family Flavobacteriaceae; genus Flavobacterium; species Flavobacterium sp. N502536. The sequence goes on from NZ_CP110011.1 coordinate 4,095,682, forward strand.
AAAATTTCAAATATAAAAAGGTACCTAAAATAATGGTTATTGCAATGCCTAGTAGATAAAGTGCTTTTTTAGACATAAGTGATGAAGTTAAGATTCTATCAAATTTAACAAAAAAATAAATACATAACCGATTAATAATCAGTTATTTTAAAGTTATTTCTCTAATTATGAGGGCGTTGTATCAATGAAGATCAAAACATAACGATTCCTGTAATTTCAATTCTCAGGCCAGATTAAATTGAGTAACTTGCATAAAAATTAAATTCAGGCATCAAAATGGTCGAAATAGAAAGAAAGTTTCTTGTAAAATCAGCTGATTTTAAAGAGCAGGCTTTTGCACACAATAAAATTGCCCAGGGATACTTAAGTGCTGTTCCTGAAAGAACGGTTCGTGTGCGTATTAAAGGGGAAAGAGGTTTTATTACCATAAAAGGAATCAGCCATCAGGGCGGAATGTCCCGTTTTGAATGGGAAAATGAAATCCCGCTGGATGAAGCACTAGAATTGCTTAAATTATGTGAAAAAGGAAAGATTGAAAAGACACGTTACGAGATAAAATCAGGCAAACACATTTTTGAAGTAGACGAATTTTACGGAGAAAATGAAGGCTTGGTGATGGCCGAAGTAGAACTGGAATCGGAAACAGAACTTTTTGAAAAACCGGATTGGCTGGGGGAAGAGGTAACGGATGATCCACGATACTACAATGCTTATTTGAGTAAGAATCCTTTTAAAGAATGGAAGAAGTAAAGTTTATGGAAGTATATGATTTGATCATTGTAGGGGGCGGTCCAATTGGTCTGGCCTGTGCAATCGAAGCTCAGAAAAAAGGTTTGCGTTATCTGATTATTGAAAAAGGCGCTCTTGTGAATAGTATTTTCAATTATCCTTTGTACATGACTTTTTTCTCCACTGCTGAAAGACTTGAAATTGGAGATATTCCGTTCAGTTGTCTGGCACCAAAGCCAGGCCGTCAGGAAGCATTGGAATATTACCGAAACATTCACCGATACTTTAATTTTTCGATTCAATTGTTTGAAAGGGTGACACAGGTTGAAAAACAGGCTGATGCTTCTTTTAAAATTACCACCGACAAGACGGTTTATGAAGCCAGGAATGTCGTGATTGCAACCGGTTTTTATGATATTCCGATTGAAATGAATGTAAAAGGGGAGCGGTTGCCAAAAGTGCGTCACTATTATAAAGAAGCGCACGAATATGCTTTCAGGAATGTTCTGGTTGTAGGAGCAAATAACTCTTCGGTAGATGCAGCATTGGAATGTTGGCGAAAAGGAGCAAATGTGACGATGGTTATCCGAAAAAACGTGATCAACAGCAGGGTTAAATACTGGGCGAAGCCCGATATTGAAAACCGAATTGCCGAAGGCAGTATCAAGGCTTATTTTGAATCGAATATTACTGAAATTCGTGAAAATGAAGTCGAAATAGAAACTCCTACGGGGAAAATTACACTCGAGAATGATTTTGTACTTGCGTTAACCGGTTACAAGCCAGATTTGACTTTTCTGGAAAAAATGGGGATACAATTAGCGGAAGACGAACTAAGAACTCCAACCTACCATCCGGAAACGATGGAAACGAATGTAGAGGGTTTGTTTTTGGCTGGTGTAATTTGTGGAGGCATGTACACACACAAATGGTTTATCGAAAACTCCCGTGTTCATGCTAATATGATTGTGGATTATATTACTTCAAAATAAATTTATAGTCCCGAATTCACGAATTTTACTTTTGTCAACTTATGAAAGTAAAATTCGTGAATTCGCGGCTATAAAAACTAAGAGCTACAGGAAAGCATAGAACAACCCACTTTAGACCTGGCCCAATCCGGGCGCTTAGCGAACCATTTTTGGTATTCCGGCTGTTCGTCATAAGGCTTCTGCAAAAGAGTATAAAGCTCATCGATTAGTGAATAATCTTCTTGGTCGGCTGCATCAATCGCCAGTTGCGCCATATAGTTTCGCAGTACATACTTCGGATTTATGGTATTCATTTTTGCAGCGCGCTCCTGGTCAGTGAGTAATTCAGTTTGAAGCCTTTCAAGATAGGTCGTAAACCAGTTTTGCCATGATTCTAAAACAGTACCTGAAATTTGTTCCGGAATATAAAATGCCTCCTTAATTTTTTCTATTGCTTTTTCTGCAGCATCTGATTTTTGAACGTTGCTCAAATTTCGGAAGAAAATAGTCATATCCGTCTCCGATAATTGCAGCGTACTTTCTAAAGCAGTAATTAGCTCGCTATCAGTTTCGGTTGAAGTGAATAATCCTAATTTACTTAAAAACATGGTTTTGTAATCGGAATCAAAATCAATTATAAACGATTCCAGTATTTTTTCTAAAGGTTCGGCTTCATTGATTAACGGATAAATAGCATTGGCCAATTGGTACAAATTCCATTGTGCAATCTGTGGCTGATTCCCAAAACGATACCTTCTGTATTGACTGTCGGTTGTATTGGGTGTCCAGTTTGGATCATAGTTTTCTAGCCAGCCGTAAGGGCCATAATCAATTGTGATGCCGTGAATCGACATATTATCGGTATTCATCACACCGTGTACAAAACCTACACGCTGCCAGTGCAGAATCATTTCACGAGTTGTATCGGCTACGGTTTTAAAGAATTGTAAATACTGTTCTTTAGGTTCTCCCTTAATTTCAGGGAAATAATGTTTGATGTTATATTCGACAAATTGTTTTAGATTTCGAAGTTCATTTCGGGCTGTCAGCATTTCGAAGCTGCCAAAACGGATAAACGAGGGAGCAACACGGCAAACAATCGCTCCTTTTTCATAAGCTGAATTTCCGTTGTATAAGATATCGCGTAAAACCTGATCCCCCGAGGTTATAAGCGAAAGCGATCGGGTAGTGGGAACTCCTAAATGAAACATGGCTTCGGCACACAGATACTCCCTTACAGACGAGCGCAAAACAGCCAAACCATCAGCGGTTCGCGAATAGGGCGTTTTTCCTGCGCCTTTTAATTGTAGTGTAAATGATTCGCCATTGTGTTCGACTTCTGTTAAATTAATGGCACGACCATCACCCAATTGTCCGGCCCAGTTTCCAAACTGATGCCCCGCATAACACATGGCGAACGGACACGTTTCCGGAAGAATTTCTTTTCCCGAAAAGACATTCAAAAACGATTCAGACTGAATTTCAGTAGTCGAAATTCCAACCGATTCTGCTACTTCTGCGGAAGCATGAATAAGTTTAGGATTTGATGGTTTTGTTGGATTTACATAAGAGAAAAGCGCATTGGAGACCTGACGAACTTCATTGGTTTCGTTTGGATCTGCAGGCAGTTCAGCGGTAAATCGATTATTTATTTTTAAATTTTTCATTAGGATTGTTTTCTTTGCCACAGCTTGGAATGACTTAAACTCTCTTTTTAAGCTGTAGAAAAAAGGTTTATTTAGTCAACTAGTCTGTCAGCGTACATTTTTTTCAGTTTGTGCACTTTAGGATCAATTACGATTTGACAGTAACGCGCTTCCTGATTGTTGTTGTAATAATTTTGATGATCGGCTTCGGCTTCATAGAAAACTTCAAACGGAATGAGCTGTGTCACAATCGGATCCTCGTAGAAAGCTTTTACTTCCTCAAAAACCTGTTCTGCCACCGCTTTTTGTTCGTCATCGTGATATAAAACGATCGAGCGGTATTGTGTTCCGCTATCCGCGCCCTGACGGTTTAAAGTGGTTGGGTCGTGGCTTGTCATGAATATAAAAATCAAATCGTGGTATGAAATTATGTCAGGATTAAAGGTTACTTGTATGACTTCTGCGTGACCGGTTCTGCCAGTACAAACTTCACGATAGGGCGGGTTTTTAATAAAACCTCCTGAATACCCTGATTTTAAGGATTCTACTCCCTTTAAACGCTGAATTACAGCTTCAATACACCAAAAACATCCTCCACCAAAAGTGGCAACTGATAAATTTCCCATAAAATAGTATTGTTAAAATTTTTAATGCCTATTAATCCGATAGAATATTGTGATAAATTATTAGTAAAAAGATAATTTAAATAAAGAAACTAAGCAGTTATTTATCTTTTGAAGTTTACAATTGATAAATTCGCAATTCTATAAAAAAGCAATATATTTGCAATCAAACTCAGGCACACTAATGAACAGCAAAAATAGTACCATCACTTTAGAAACCTATTTTCAGGATTTTAGAAAGAATATTGTAGGAATTAATCAGGAATTTACCTCTCCTTACGGCAAAAAACAGATTATTTATACCGATTGGACTGCCAGCGGAAGGTTATACCGACCTATTGAAGAGAAAATTCTCAATGAATTCGGGCCTTTTGTTGCCAATACGCATACCGAAACTACCGTGTCAGGTACTGCCATGACAAAAGCGTATCATCATGCCAGATCGATCATCAAACGTCATACAAATGCCAGTAACGACGATGTATTGATCACAGATGGTACCGGAATGACAGGTGTTGTTAATAAATTTCAACGTATTTTAGGTTTAAAAATCCCTGAGAATTTAAAAGATTGTACGGTTGTTCCTGCTGAAAAACGTCCTGTTGTTTTTATTTCTCATATGGAACACCATTCCAATCAAACGTCGTGGTTAGAAACGATTGCCGATGTTGAAATTATTCCATCTTGCGAAAAAGGACTTTTTTGTCTGGATAATTTAGAGCAATTACTGGAGAAATATAAAGACAGAACGATCAAGATTGCTTCTATCACCTCCTGTTCGAATGTTACAGGTTTAAAAACACCGTTTCATGAGGCTGCAAAGTTAATGCACAAGCACAATGGCGTTTGTTTTGTTGATTTTGCCTGTTCGGGTCCATATGTAGAAATCGACATGCATCCCGAAGATCCGGAAGCGTATTTGGATGCTATTTTCTTTTCACCGCACAAATTTTTAGGAGGCCCAGGAACTTCGGGTGTTCTAATTTTTAATAAAAAGTTATACAACAATATGATCCCGGATTGTCCCGGAGGAGGAACAGTGAGCTGGACCAATCCGTGGGGCGAACATAAATATATAGATAACATTGAGGATCGTGAAGATGGCGGTACTCCCGGGTTTCTTCAGGTTATTAAAACCGCACTGGCTATTGAGCTAAAAGAGGAAATGGGAATCGAAAACATCCTGCAACGCGAGCATGAGATTGTTGACTACGTTTTTAATGAATTAGATTCTGTTTCCAATATTAAAATCCTGGCGGGACAGCATAAAAACCGTTTGGGAGTTGTTTCGTTTTTTATCGAAAATCTTCATTTTAATTTAGGAGTGAAATTACTGAACGATAAATTCGGAATTCAAACCAGAGGAGGATGCAGTTGTGCCGGAACTTACGGACACTTTTTATTGCACGTAGATCAGGAAACTTCCAATAAACTGGTAAACGAAATTACTATTGGCGATTTAATCAAAAAACCGGGATGGATCAGAATGTCAATTCACCCAACTACTACTGATAAAGAAATTGCTTTTGTTTGCGAAAGCATCAAAGATTTGGCTAAAAACCATACAGAATGGGCTTTGGACTATACTTATAACAAAAATACCAATGAGTTTGTTCACAAGGATGCCACTTCGTTTGAAGACGAGTTAGTAGCCGGCTGGTTCAAATCGTAAAACTTATATTCGTAATGAATACTAAACCCGACAGGTTTCAAAAACCTGTCGGGTTTGTTGTTTAGTAAATGTTTTTAAAAAGGACGTCACTTCGTTTGAAGACGAGTTAGTGGCCGGCTGGTTCAAATCGTAAAACTTTTATTCGTAATGAATACTAAACCCGACAGGTTTCAAAAACCTGTCGGGTTTGTTATTTTTAAATTACATAATCAAGCGAACTCCACCCAGATCTGAAATACGGTAAGAGAATTTGTTTCCGGGTGAACCAATGAACATAAAGTTTTTAGGGATATTCCATTTTATAGAAAGCTCATCGATAATTTCAGGGCCAAAAACTCCTTGTATTTCAAGGTATTCAATGTCAATATCATCGTAGGCACGATCCAAAACTTCCAGGTCTTTGATTAATTCTTCGTTATTGGAAGGGCCATTTTTGACGTAAACGATTTTAAGTTTTTTGGTCGTTTCGTTGTTTTCAACATATTGTAAAACTTTGTTCAGGATGGCAATATCGTCTCCTTTGGTAAAAAAGACAAATTCCTGCGAGTTGATCTGTACACTCATTTTTTGTAAATACCGATTGCTGATGATTACCATTCGTCGTAAGGGCTGATAAAAATACTCCAGAGCTTCGATTAAAAGTCTTATCAGAATGACACGATTTAACATGATGCCAATGAAGAGCAGCGAGGGAACCATGTATTTCAAAAAGGTATAGAAAGCATTGATGTTGAGTTCCATGTTTCCAATAAAAGCAGCGATAATGAAAGAAACGGCAATAACTACAGATATGCCCCGTGCACGCTCTGGTCGGGGTAGTTTTCGACGTTTGAATTTGAGTAGTAAATTCCCGATTCCAAATAAAGCCATTACCGCCAGAAAAGAGAACGTATAAACTCCTGCTAAGGACTCTAAATGCCCATTGGTTGCAAAAAGTACCGAAATGCACAGTACTAAAAAGCTAATCACAATGCGATAGTGAGAACCTCGTTGGTTTTGTTTCAGGAAATAATTGGGTAGAATCCGGTCTAAAGTCATTCGATTTAATAAACCTGAAACTCCCACGAAGGAAGTTAACACGGCTCCGCATAAAACTAAAACGGCATCAATAGAAATAAGCCATGCCAGCCAGGAACCTCCTGTAGTTTGCCCTAAATGAGCCAGTAGTGATTCTTTATTGGCACCCACCTCGGTTAACGGAATGATACTGATTAACAAAATGGCAATTACCGGGTTGAAAAAACTAACAATGGCCCACATGTTGCGCAACGTCTTCGGGAAAACTCCCGATTGCTGTTCTTCTACAAAGTTGGCGGAACTCTCAAAACCCGAGATCCCAAGCATAGCGGCTGAGAAACCTAAAAACAAAGCTGTTTTAATGTTTCCGTAAGCGATGGGAGTCTGCCAGTTGATGTGAAAAGTTTCTAAACCGTTATTCAGGATAAACCAAAGCGAAGCTAGTACTAGTAGGCTTAAAGTGGCTAAATGGGTAATAAAGATAATTACGGCTACAAAAGCCGATTCTCCAATTCCCAATATGGCGAGCCCTGTAAAAAGAACCAAAACAATGATGGTTGCCACAGTCACATTTAAACTTTCAAAAATCCCGTGTAAATAGTGCATGCCTTCTGAAGCCGAAATCACGGCTGTTGCCATATAAGACAAGACAGTTAAGGTAGCAGCCAAAGAAGCCAAACGTTTGGTAGAAGTGTTGAGCAGAACGTTGTATGCTCCTCCGTTTAGCGGAATTGCGCCTACAACTTCCCCGTAAATTTTTCGGAATAAGAATAAAACAACCGCAACAATTAAAAGAGAAATCCAGGCGTACTGCCCGGCATATAAAATGGTAAGCGCTGAAACGTATAAACAGGAAGAACTGATGTCATTTCCGCAAATTGCTGTTGCCTGTAATTGATTTAATTTTTTGTGTACAATTTCTTTCATAGAGATTCAAGATTTACAACACGATTAACTCCAAAAAATAGTAACAGACAAGCGAATTCTAATAAAAGAGGCGGGTAGTTGAATAGAAACTAAAAGGAAATTTTAGCTAATGTGCATATTTGAATTTTCAATTTAAGAAAATTATTTGGATTCCTGAAACTTTTTTAGGGACAACAGCGCCTGTTCCTGAATTTTGCTTTGAAAAAATCCTGTCCAGCCCATTAAATATCCGGTTAAACCAAAAGCCTGTTTCGACCATTTCCAGACGTCAAAACTGTCTGTATGCTTGATGATTAAACCGTCCTGAAAAGCAAATTCAGCCGAAATACGATTGATTACTTTTCTGTTGGTTTTACTAAAATTATAAGTCGCAACCCATTTGGCAGTACCCGAAAAATCGTCTGCTTTAATAGCTGAAAATTCAATTTTGATGTTGCCTTTGCTTTTCAAAAGCAGCATTTCCCACATTTTAGAAACCTGATCTTCTTTTAGTAAACCAAAAGCAGGGTCAATAAAATGAATTTTAGGATGGTAACATTCGCTCATGGTTTTAGCATCGGCATTGGCAAAAGCGGTATAGAATTTTGTAATTAAGGCTTCATTCGGATTCATGGAGGATACTATTTAGATTATAAATATAAGATTTATTATACTAATATAAAGCAGTGGGGGCTAATTAACAAAAAATGATTTAACAGATTTTAAGTCTGTAAAGAGTGTGAAAAAAGAAGTCTATTTGTTTTGCCTCAAAGGATGTGTTTAAATGAAATACAATCATTGGTTAACATAAGAACCTATAAAGCGCTAATTGCGGCTGCGGTATCAAAGGTTTTTTTTGATTTATCAAATGCTGTCGAAAAGTACGCCATCCTGTTCAGCGCCGTAAAATAGCCGGTTTGATCTCCAAACGTTGTAGCATTACCTTTGATGATAAAACGGATCGCTTTAATATCCGTTTTTTTCAATTTATTCATTTCGGCAGGAGTGAAATAGTAATAAGAAGTGGTTTTTCCGTCAAGGGTTTCTTTGCTGTTTTTGTCCACGCAGGCAATCACATCTCCATTGACTAAATCAACGTATACACCTCCTGAGATTTGAGTTTTGTCGTTAGAAATTCCTATACTTAGTTTTAAAACCCCTCCTTTATCTGTTTTGGCAATCTGAACTTCAGTTTCTCCGGTAAAAACATACTTTTCACAAATAAAAGTATAAGCTGTTGTTGCCGGAAATGGTTTTGAGCCCTTTATACTTATGGTTTGCTGTGCGTTTACGAAACCGGTAATTAACAGTACTATTAAAAGAGGCAGTTTTAAATTCATAGTTTTTACTTTATTGTTCGGTTATTTTGGCATCAAATTTCTCGTCCCAATCCATTGATTTTATAGCCGAAATCAAATTGTCTTCGTTTACAAAAATGCGCAACTCTTTATTGGCCACTTTTTTGGAATACAGTGCATGATAGCGATAAATGACCTCCTGTTTGGCTCTGTAAACACCATCAAGTTTTAAATCGATAAAACTTCCGTAGTATTGTCTGAATCTCTGACAGGTTTTGGTCAAACGTTCTTCAGTCGTATTTTCCATAACCGACTTGGTAACTTCAGTTTCATTAAAAGGCTTAAATTTTGAGGAATTACAGGTTTCTAATACCCTTTTCCCCAATTCGTACGCTTTTTTCTGCTGATTGGAATTTATTTCGGCAGCAGTGACTCTTTTAATTTTTAAATCTTCAGTGTCTCTATTGATCGTTTTCGATTTACATCCAATTAACAATAACAAACATATAATCAATCCTGCTTTCTTCATAACTATTTAAGTAATTTTTAATAATAAGTTGGGGTCAGGGCAGTTTTCGATGTAAAAATTCAGGTCATTTGTATTGCAGACGCCGGGATAATCGCCGGAATACGTTTCGATGTTTCGTATAATCTGAAAGTGTACATGTGGAGCGTAATCTCCATTAACAGAGGAGCTTCCTAAAGTTCCAATTTTTTGGCCTTTATGAAAAAATGTCCCAACACTAAGGTTTTCTATACTTTCTAACGATAAATGTCCGTATAAAGTATAAAATTTTTCATTTTCTATACGATGCTCTAAAATTATAGTCGGACCATAATCGCCCAAACCTATATTATTTTTAAAGCTGTGCACTTTTCCGTCTAGAGGCGCCAGTACTGGGGTATTTACTTTTGTCCATAGATCTAATCCGATATGGATGTTGCGTTCCGGTATCGAACTGTTTTTAAAAATGGTACTGCGCTGGTAGATTGTTCGGCCTTCGATATAACCGCCATAGGCTACTTCGGCATCATTTTTTTCTAAGTAGGCAGTAATAAAATCTTCAAATTCTTCGGTGTTAGCAGGTTTACATTCGGCAAGTTCCTGATTGGTTACGGACAGGTCTAAAGGAATGTATTTTGAAATGTCAATGTTGGAATCAATTACTTTAGTAGGTGGTAAGGCTTTTAAGATAGAGGCAAGAGGTTTCATAGGTTTAAACTACTTTTTCAATAATTATTAATTCGTTGTGAACTTCTACTCGTGGGAGCATTTTGGAAGCAAACAGTTTGGGGTTAATTTCAGAAATGTATTTTCGGTTTCGAACATTGTGCGCTTCGTCTAAAATCATGGTGTTAAACAAAACAAATCCATGACTTTGCAAAAGCGAACAAACCCGTTCGCTAAAAAAGCTTTCAAACAGAAAATTGGGCATCTTGATGTCTTCAAAAATATCAATAATAATTAGATTATATTTATTTTTTGTTTTTAAAACAAATTCGAAAGCATCATCAATTACAACTTCCAGTTGTTTAATCTGGTCAAGATTGAAGTATTCGTTGGCAATCTTAATAATATCGGGGTCAATCTCTACACCGGTAATTTTTCCTTTGTACTGAATTTCATCTACCAGTGTTTTAATGACGCTTCCGCCGGCAACACCTAACAGTAAGATATGATCCATTTTAAGAATGTTGTCATAACCGATATTTCGAAGTCCGTATCTTAAAATACGCTGTAAACTTCCGTAGGAATAATTGGTGTTTTCAGAATCAAGAACTAATTCGCCATTAGCCCAGGTAACTTCGATGATTTTGCTTCTTTGTGATTTTTTTTTGAATATTTTTATAGGAACAATATAACTGAACAATTTTTGGATCATTTTAAATGCTTTTACTCAAAAATACCACTTTAAATCTTTTATTTTGCAGGAAAAAACAAATTAATGAAAAAGCGATTGTACAAATTCATCTTTTTTAAGCTAATGGGCTGGAAAATTGTGGGAATCGAAAATGCTGAAGTAAAAAAATGCGTGATGATGGTGATGCCGCATACCAGCAACCATGATTTTTATTTGGGAATTTTTACGCGCGGCATTTCCGGTTTGGAAATGAACTGGGTAGGAAAGAAAGAATTATTCCGTTTTCCTTTTGGCTATTATTTCAGAAGCGTAGGAGGAGAACCTATAGACCGAACTGGCGGATTGAATAAAGTAGAGTCGATTGCTGCAATTTTTGAAAGAAAAGAAGTTTTTCGCTTAGCCGTAGCAGCTGAAGGAACCCGTAAAGGAGTAAAAGAATTAAAAAGCGGTTTTTATTACATCGCTCTTAAAGCAAATGTGCCAATTGTGCCGGTCGCTTTTGACTGGGGCAAAAAAGAAGTCAACTTAGGGAAACCATTTTCTCCAACCGGAGATTATGAGGCTGATTTGAATGTTTTAAAAAAACACTATGACGGGGTCGTGGGTAAAATTCCGGAAAACGGATTTCAGTTGTAATTTTTTGCTGTTGCCCCGGTTGTCCAGAAATCGCTTAAATGAAAAATAATTTTAAAAATTTTCAAATACGCGAAATTTCAAATTTAAGGAACGTAAGTCTTAAAGGTTCCGTTTTTATAAAAGACCACTATTTTTTCAATTTCATTTTCTGCAGGACTTAAACTTTGAGTTTTAATTTCTGCAGAAGATGTGTTTTTGGATTTTTCATTTTCTGAAACAAAATTTTCTTCTGATGGAATAGGAGTAAGAGGTTTTGCAAATTCAGAGAGCGATTCGTTTTTTTTTAGATCAATGGTATCTTCCGTTTTTGGAAAACTCCCTTTACCATTTAAGATCCAGTACAAATCAATATCGGGAAAAACCTCCAGAATTTTTAGTACAAAATCCAAACTGGGTTTGTTTCTGCCAGAAAGCAGGTGAGACATACTGGAACGCTGCACCCCAATTTTATCCGCAAAAGAAGAGGCGTTTAAAGCATAATAATCCAATATAATTTCAAGTCGTTTTACAAAATCATCTATGTTTACCATTGTAAATTACTGTTTAGAAAATTGCTGTTTACAAATGTAATCAAAAGCAGACTCTAAAACAATTTTACAGTTGTAAATCGTAAAATTAATCTTTAAATTGTGTATTTAAGACTTTAGATGATTGGTTTTAACTTGTTGAAATATATAAAATTATATTTTAGTATTTCAACTAATAACAAATGTCAATTAGTAATGAGCAAAATCAATTCTATTACCAGTAAAAACTGTTTACAATTCTAAATTTATTACTTTACAATTTATTTACAATTGTAAAAATAAAGATGTTTACTTTTGTAAACTAATCAAAACACGATGAATTTAGAAGAATTATTCAGCCAGCACAAAGAGCAATCAATAGAGGGACGTTATTTGACTTTGGATCATATTCAGCCCTTATTAGATAAATTAAATACAGACAATCAGGTATCGATTATTGGTCATTCAGTCTTAGGAGAACCGATCTATAGTTATCAAATCGGAACCGGACCAACGCGTATTTATCTATGGTCTCAAATGCATGGAAATGAAAGTACGACTACAAAAGCACTTTTTGATTTTATAAATGTCTTAAACAGCGGTTCTGAGTTTGCACAGAAAATGCTTAAAACGTTTACCTTTTATAGTATTCCGATATTAAATCCTGACGGAGCAAGGCTTTACACGCGTGAGAACGCTAATAAAGTAGATTTAAATCGTGATTCTCAAAATTTAACCCAACCGGAAAGTACTATTTTGAGATCGGTATTTGAAGCTTTTAAACCGCATTTTTGTTTTAATCTTCACGATCAGCGTACTATTTTTGGGGCTGGTTCAACCGGAAAACCGGCAACACTTTCCTTTTTAGCGCCTTCGTACAACGAAGAAAGAGAGGTAAATGAAAACCGTTTAAAAGCGATAAATGTCATTGCCGGGATCAATGATGTTTTGCAAAAATACATTCCGGGACAGGTGGGGCGTTTTGATGACTCGTTTAATATCAACTGTATAGGAGACACCTTTCAATTCCTGGGAGCTCCTACAATCTTATTTGAAGCAGGTCATTACCCGAATGATTACGAACGCGAAATCACACGAAAGTTTCTGTTTTTCTCATTGGTTTCAAGTTTCGACCTGATTAGCGAAAACGATTTAGTTGATAACAGAATTAATGATTATTTGAATATTTCACAAAATAAAGTGGTTTTTTATGATTTTATGTGGAAAAATATCAAAATAAATTATGATGGTATCGAAATTATTACGAATTTTGTCGCACAATACAAAGAAGAATTGATTGAAAATAAGATTCACTTTAATGCCTACATAGTTGAAGTAGGCGATTTGGAAAATTATTTTGGACATTACGAATACGATGCAAAAGGGGCTAGTTATTCGGATGACTTTGGTACTTTTCCGAAATTGAATCAAAAAGTAGATTTTTATTTAGATAAAAATGTTAAATTTGTTAACGGATTGATAAAAAGTTAATTTTTATGTGAATTTGTTGTTTTTTATATATATTTTTATACTTTGTAATAGCAATTAGTAATATTAATTAAAGAATTATGAGTAAATTTCGTTTAGATGAAGTAGATCACCAGATTTTAGATATGTTAATAGACAATACGAGAGTTCCGTTTACTGACATTGCTAAAAAACTATTGATATCTGCTGGTACAGTGCATGTTAGAGTAAAAAAGATGGAGGACGCAGGAATAATAATGGGATCTTCATTGGCCTTAGATTACGATAAGCTAGGGTATTCGTTTATTGCTTATGTGGGTGTCTTCCTTAATAATACGTCTCAAACAAAATTTGTATTAGAGCGAATCAATCAAATTCCATTCGTAACAGTAGCTTCTGTAACGACAGGTAAATTCAATATTTTTTGCAAAATCAGAGCAAAAGATACTAAACACGCAAAAGAAGTAATCTTCATGATCGATGATATCGATGGTGTTTACAGAACTGAAACTATGATTTCATTAGAAGAAAGTATAAACGATAAGAAGCGTTTGATGCATACTATTTTTAAAAATATGTAATATCTTCTTGAATGCTATATCAAAATATAACCTCAAGTTTATTCTTGGGGTTTTTTTATGACCAATTAACCAACCAACTACAAATAGATTATGTACACGTTACCAAAAATTGAACGTTTTAATCAGGATGTTCTTTCAAAATACCATATTTATAATAGTGTTTTTATAACACTGCCTTTTGATTCCATTGACAATACAGGAGTGTTACTTCCTTTGTTTACAGAGACTTGTGAAACGGGATTTAAAAAACAGGAAACACCTAAGGAAATTGTCAATTTCTTCTCCAACAAATACCTGAATGATGCTTCTGAAAAGGATAAAATCGATCTTATGTTTCGATTCATTCAATACATTGAACGTCAGATCGTATTGTTTGACGCGATCGAGGATGCAGCATTTCCGGAAGTCAATAATATGGAAGGACGCGGTTCGTTACGCGATATTAAAGAAAAATCAGATGCAAAGGAAAAGAATGATGAGCTGATTGAATTTTTGGAAAGCTTTAATGTCAGAACAGTCTTAACGGCGCATCCAACGCAATTTTATCCGGGTCCGGTTTTAGGGATTATCAATGATTTGACAGATGCTATTCGTTTAAATGATTTGTTGAAAATCAAACAATTGCTGGCGCAGCTTGGAAAAACTCCTTTTATTCAGAACGAAAAGCCAAATCCGTATGATGAAGCAGTAAGTTTGATCTGGTATTTAGAGAATGTGTTCTATGCAACTTCGGGTGAAATTGTTCATTATTTACAGAAAAATATCCTTCAGGGGAATGCGATTCAGAACCAATTGATCAAATTAGGTTTCTGGCCAGGAGGGGATCGTGACGGAAATCCTTTTGTTACTACCGAGATTACTTTAAAAGTAGCGGAACGTTTGCGTACGTCAATTTTGAAGTGTTACTATGTTGAAATGAGAAACTTAAAACGTAAGTTAACATTCTCAGGTGTAGATACTTTGGTGTCAGAACTTGAACATAAACTTTATCGTTCGGTGTTCTATTCGAAAGGAGAAATTTACATTACTTTAGAGGAGTTATTGACGCAGTTAAATAAAATCAGAACCATTATTATTGAAAAACATCAGTCTCTTTATTTAGATGAACTGGAAGCTTTTTTAGTAAAAATTAATTTGTTTGGTTTTCACTTTGCCACTTTAGATATTCGTCAGAATAGTAAAATTCACAATGCTGTATTTAAGGATGTGGTGAATTATTATTTGAAGTCTGGTTCGCAGATATTTCCGCAGAATTATTTTGATTTGTCGGAAGAAGAGAAACTGGGAGTTTTGTCAAAAGTAAAAGGAGACTTGAATCCTGCTGACTTTGAAGATGAAATTACAAGATCTACTCTGGAATCAGTTCAGACGATTAAAACAATTCAGCAAGGAAACGGTGAGTTTGGCGCCAATCGTTACATTATCAGTAACAATGAAAGTGCTCTGAATGTCATGGAAACTTTCGCAATGATTCGTTTGAACAATTGGGAAAACCCAACGGTTGACATAATTCCGCTTTTTGAATCGGTTGATGATTTACAGAATGCGCATCAAATTATGGAACAATTGTACAACAATCCGGAGTACTCTAAACACCTTGAATCCAGAGGAAATAAGCAAACTATTATGTTAGGTTTCTCTGATGGAACGAAAGACGGTGGTTATTTAATGGCTAACTGGAGTATTTATCAGGCAAAAATATCGCTGACCGAAATTTCAAGACAATACGGTATAAAAGTAATTTTCTTTGATGGTCGTGGTGGACCTCCGGCTCGCGGAGGTGGAAAAACACATAAGTTTTATGCTTCTTTAGGTCCAAAAATTGAGAATAACGAAATTCAGATTACCGTTCAGGGACAAACGATCAGTTCTAATTTTGGAACTTTGGATTCCTGTCGTTATAATATTGAGAACTTATTGAGTGCCGGAGTCACCAATCAGGTTTTTAGCAAAGAAAAAAATGAGCTGAGTGTGGAGGAAACGAAAATTCTAACGCAACTGGCTGATTTAGGGTATGAAAAATACCTAAGTTTTAAGAATCACCCTAAGTTTATTCCATATTTGGAAAAAATGAGTACGTTAAAATATTACTCTAAAACCAATATCGGAAGCCGTCCGTCTAAAAGAAGTAAGTCAGAATCATTAGATTTTGCTGACTTAAGAGCGATTCCTTTTGTGGGGTCCTGGAGTCAGTTGAAGCAAAACGTACCAGGATTCTTCGGAGTTGGATCGGCTTTAAAATATTTTGAAGAAAGTGGACAATGGGATAAAGTACATGACCTGTATCAAAATTCTTTATTTTTCAAAACACTGTTGGAGAACAGTATGATGTCATTGGCAAAATCATTTTTACCATTGACGGCTTATATGAAAAATGATCCTGAGTTTGGAGAATTCTGGCAGATTATCTACGATGAATTTTCAGAAACCAAACGTCTTTTACTGAAAATTGCAGGACATAAAACCCTGATGGAAAATTATCCTGATGGTATAGCATCGATTCAGATAAGAGAGCGTATTGTGTTGCCATTGTTGACAATACAACAATATGCTTTATTGAGAATTAACGAATTGAACAAAGAAAACATTGTAGACGAAGAGCTGATTAAAGTTTACGAAAAAATCGTAACAAGATCCCTTTTCGGAAATACCAATGCCAGTAGAAACTCAGCTTAAAAACTATAAAAAATGAACGTAGCCCTATTAACAGAAAACGAATATTCAGGCGGATATGCCAATTATATCAAAGCAGTTGGAAATGGAGATTTGTTTGAAGAACTCGAAATTTCATTGCACGAGTTTATCAAATTTGTGCAAAATATTCCAATGGATAAATTTGACTATCGTTACGCAGAAGGAAAGTGGACGATAAAAGATATTATTCAGCACATTCTGGATTGTGAGCGAATTTTTGCTTACCGCGCTTTGCGATTTTCGAGAAATGATTTAACGCCTTTGCCAAGTTTTGAGGAAGATGATTACGCAAACAGCACCGATTCAAATAGCAGAAGTATTCAGGGTTTACTAACAGAATTGTCTGCATTAAGACATTCTAATTTGTTGTTTTTTAAGAGTTTATCTGAAGAGCAGCTTAAAAGAATCGGGACAGCTTCAAATATTCAGATTTCTGTTCGCGCTTTGGGATTTGTAATTATCGGCCATCAAAAACACCATCAAAAAGTTTTTGAAGAGCGTTATTTGTAAATTTCTTTTCATTATAAACAAAAATCCTGTGGAGTAAATTTCAGAGGATTTTTTTATTGATGTCATTTCGACCGTAGGGAGAAATCACATACGCTGAATCCAAACTGAATTTCTACACCGTTTGTCATTTCGACCGAAGGGAGAAATTACACGCGCTGAATCCAAACTGAATTTCTACACCGTTTGTCATTTCGACCGAAGGGAGAAATCGCATGCGCTGAATCCGAATTGAATTTCTACACCGTTTGTCATTTCGACCAAAGGGAGAAATCACATGCAGAATTTGACAAAGATTGAGATTGTAGGAGCGGAGTTTCTTGTGTGATTTCTCCCTACGGTCGAAATGACAAAGTAGCGGGTTTTACTTGTTCTTCTCAACAATAGCAAGACCCAGGCGAATTTTATCATACGATATTTTTTCATCAAAATAGTCAAAATACGGTTTTAAGCCAGAGGGGTATTCGAGTTCGATCTGAGCTTTGTGCAATTGTTTGACTTCGTCATTTGTTACAAACGAACTTAAATCAATCTCCTCACCATCAAGATAAAGTTTGGCTAAGTGTGATATAATGGTGGTATATCCTAAATTTCTTTTTCCGGCGATTTCTGTTACCGTTTTGCCATTTTTAAAAAGTTCTAAAGTAGTCTTATACGTATTACTTTCTTTTTTGGCTTTTGCATTTGTTTTTTTTGCTTTCTGAAATGCTATAATGGCATTTATAAATTCGGAACCGTATTTTTCAAGTTTTGCATTTCCAACGCCATCGATGGCAAGAAATTCTTCATCGCTCATTGGTCGTAAGGTTTCCATTTGCCTTAAGGCTGCATCACTGAAAATTACATAAGCCGGAACTTCTTCTTCCTGGGCAATTTCGTAACGCAGTTTTCGAAGAAGTTCAAAAAGTGAATTTTTTGCGGTTTTTGTTTTGGTCTCTGCAATTTCGTTTTTGTCGATTGCTTTTTTAACGACCGTATTTAGTTTTACTTTCTCTCCTTCAAACAGTACTTTTTTTGCAAAAGACGTTAGCAAAATTTTATTGTGCTGATGGAAGGCAATTTCAAGATAGCCCAAATTAATGAGCTGAATTAAGTACTGATTCCAATCGTACCACGAAATGTCGGAGCCAATTCCGTACGTTTTTAAGCTTTGATAATTTTTTTCGTAGATATACGCGTTTCTCGAGCCTCTTAAAAAATCAACAATTACAGCCAATGGCTCTGATTGCTGTAAACGGACAATTGCTGAGAGTGCTTTTTGCGCTAAAATAGTTCCGTCAAAAAAAGTGGGAGGATTTTTGCAGATATCACAGTTGCCACAATTTTCTTTTACGAGTTCACCAAAATACGAAAGCAGAATTTTTCGGCGACAGCTTAAGGCATCGGCGTATTGTTTCATTCTTTCTAATTTGGCCAGCTGAACATCAGAGTTTAATCCTTCGGAGGCAAATTTCTGAAGTTGAATGACATCGGCATAACTTTCAAACAAAACGGTTTCGGCTGCCAATCCATCCCGACCGGCACGTCCAATTTCCTGATAATAACCTTCGATGTTTTTCGGTAAATTGTAATGAATGACCCAGCGGACATTGGATTTGTCAATTCCCATACCAAAAGCAATGGTAGCGCAAACGACCTGACAGTCGTCGTTGATAAATTCATCCTGAGTTTTTGCTCTCACTTTATTATCGAGTCCGGCATGGTAGGCTTTGGCGGTGATTCCGTTTTTCTTTAATTTTTCAGCCAGTTCTTCTGTGGTCTTTCGGCTTAAGCAGTAAACAATTCCGGATTCATTGGGTTTATTGGCAATGAAATCAATTATTTGTTTTACTCTGTCAAGAGCCGGGCGAACTTCGAGACTTAGATTTTTTCGGTCAAACGAAGCAACGAATGTTTTTGGATTTCTAAGTTTTAACTGTTTGACGATATCGGTTCGGGTCGCTTTATCAGCAGTAGCCGTTAAAGCCAGGACCGGAGTAGAAGGGAAGCGACTCTTTAAATATCCCAAATTGGTATAGGCCGGACGAAAGTCATGACCCCAGGAAGAAATACAATGTGCTTCGTCGATCGCAATCAGGCTGATGGTCAGTTCGTTAAAGACAACATCCAGATAAGACAGGCTCTCCGGTGCGATGTAGACTAATTTGAAAGTATTTGATTTTAAATTGTCAATATAAAATTGCTGTTCCTGACTGGTTTGGCTGCTGTTGATGTAACAGGCATTAATACCATTTGTTTTTAAGCTGTCGACCTGATCTTTCATTAAGGCAATCAAAGGCGAAATGACAATGGTGATTCCGGGCAAGACTAAGGCCGGTAATTGAAAACAGATTGACTTTCCTCCTCCGGTGGGCATAATAGCTAAAGTATCCTGACCCGAAAGTATCGTATTAATGATGGTTTCTTGGTTGGGTCTGAATTTTTCAAATCCAAAATTTTCTTTTAGTTTGGCGTGTAGGATTTCTGAGGTCATGGCGTTGGCAATTACGGAAAAAGAATAAAAACAAATATATAGTATTTTTCCTATATTTAGATGAAGTGATTAGGGAATAATAAAAAAAGGAACCCGCATAGAGTTCCTTTTATTTATTTTGAAAAAGATTGCTTAATCTTCGTCTTCATCATCTTCGTCGTCAGCAATATCTTCTTTGTCTTCGTCATCGTCGTCGTCATCTCCACCGTCAACATCTGGTTTGTCCTGATTGTCATCGTCGTCGTCATCGTCGATATCATCATCAAGATCAAGACCTTTAACCGGTTCGATTGTATCCACGTCTACGTCGATATCGTCATCTTCATCATAATTTTCGATTCTGTCTGCAAGTTTAGTACTAATTTTTACCAAATAAATAGTGTCTTCAGTACGAACTTCAACGGCTTCTACTAATTCGTTTTTAGCATTTCTAAAACGGATTACATCCGAATCATCATAACCATCAGGAAATTTCTCTACCAAAAGGTTTAAAATTTCGTTGGTAAGTTTAGCGTAGTCTACTATAACTCTTTTCATAAATATCCTATAAATCTAATAAATAAGCAAAAATTAATGGAGCAACAATTGTAGCGTCCGACTCAATAATAAATTTAGGGGTTTTAATATCTAATTTACCCCAAGTGATTTTTTCGTTTGGAACTGCTCCAGAGTACGAACCGTAACTGGTTGTTGAATCTGAAATTTGACAGAAATAGCTCCAGAATGGAACATCGTGCATTTCCATATCCTGGTACAACATTGGTACCACACAAATAGGGAAATCTCCTGCAATACCACCACCAATTTGGAAGAATCCAATTCCGTTAGTGCTATTTTTTGGATACCAGTCTGCAAGGAAAGTCATGTACTCAATACCTGATTTCATCGTAGAGGCTTTTAATTCGCCTTTGATTACATATGAAGCAAAGATATTTCCCATTGTACTGTCTTCCCAACCCGGAACAATAATAGGTAAATTTTTCTCGGCAGCGGCATACATCCAGCTGTCTTTTAAATCAATTTCGTAGTATTCTTCTAAAACGCCTGATAACAACATTTTGTACATGAATTCATGAGGAAAATAACGTTCTCCTTTATCATCGGCATCTTTCCAGATTTTGTAAATGTGTTTTTGTAAACGACGGAATGCTTCATGTTCTGGGATACAAGTGTCAGTAACACGGTTTAATCCTCTTTCTAATAAAGCCCATTCGTCTTCAGGTGTTAAATCACGATAGTTTGGCACTCTTTCGTAGTGTGAGTGTGCCACTAAGTTCATGATGTCTTCTTCTAGATTGGCTCCAGTACAAGAAATAATTTGTACTTTATCTTGTCTAATAATTTCGGCAAAAATTTTACCAATTTCTGCTGTACTCATAGCGCCAGCCATACTTACCATCATTTTAGCTCCGTTTGCCAATTGTTGCTCGTATGCTTTTGCAGCATCGACTAAAGAGGCAGAGTTGAAGTGTAAATAATGTTTTTCAATAAACTGACTGATTGGTCCTTTCATTTGTTCTTGTTTTTTTATTTTTTTTTGAATTAAAAGTTTAACCTTTTAGTGGTACTGCAAATTAATAATTTTATATTTATTAACTTTTATTTGGCAGGTTTTTTTTTATACTTTTTTAGTGTATCCTAAAATCTTTAACACATCGTCAGAAGTTTGCTGTTCTGAGAAAACTTCAGTGGCTAAAATACCATTTTCGTCACGATCTATTAAGATATGTTTAGGTTGTGGAATCAGACAGTGGTGTAAACCGCCATAACCTCCAATGGTTTCCTGATACGCACCAGTATTAAAGAAACCAATATACAAAGGTTTTTCTTTGTTATATTTAGGCAAATAAATGGCGTTCATGTTTTGCTCTGAGTTGTAATAATCGTCACTATCACAAGTCAAACCGCCCAATAAAACCCGCTCGTAAGTATCGTTCCAGCGGTTTACGGCCAGCATGATAAAACGTTTGTTTATAGCCCAGGTATCTGGTAAAGTGGTAATGAATGAAGAATCAATCATGTTCCATTTTTCCCTGTCATTTTGTTGTTTTTGATATAAAATCTGATAGATCGCACCACCGCTTTCACCTACTGTAAAAGATCCAAATTCTGTAAAGATATTCGGTACATCTACTTCAGCCTCATCACATGCAATTTTAATCTGATTGATGATTTCATCAATCATATATTGATAATCATATTCAAAGGCAAGAGAGTTTTTAATTGGGAAACCGCCTCCGATGTTTAATCCGTCAAGGGTAGGGCATTCCTTTTTAAGTGCAATGTATACTTTGATACATTTCACCAACTCATTCCAGTAATATGAGGTATCATTTATTCCGGTATTGATGAAAAAGTGAAGCATTTTAAGCTCTAGTTTATCATTCTCCTGAATTTGTTTTTTATAGAACGAAACGATGTTTTTATATCCAATTCCTAATCTTGATGTATAGAATTCAAATTTAGGCTCTTCTTCCGCTGCAATACGAATTCCGATTTTGAATTTCCCTTTGATTTCCGCCTGAAGTAAATCTAATTCTTCGTAGTTATCAATGATTGGAATAGTGTTTTTATGTCCGCTGTTGATTAATCTTGCAATATTGGTAATGTATTCGTCTCTTTTGAAACCGTTGCAGATAACATAAGTACTTTTGTTGATTTTGCCATTTTCAAGTAAATTCTCTACGATATTAACATCAAAAGCTGATGATGTTTCGATGTGAATGTTGTTCTTGAAAGCTTCATTCATGATATATTCAAAATGAGAGCTTTTTGTGCAATAACAGTAGTAGTACTTTGCATCGTACTTATTTTTTTCCATTGATTTTCTGAACCAGGCTTTTGCCTTGTTGATGTTCTCTGAAATCTGCGGCAAATATGTAAACTTTAATGGCGTGCCATATTGCTCTACCAATTTCATCAAATCGATGTTGTGAAATTGAAGATTGTCTTTGTTTAATTTGAATTCCGCTTGTGGAAAGTAATAGGTTTGATTGATTAGATCTGAATATTTTGTATTCATTTATTTTTTAATATTAAGGATGTGAATTTTATTTTATAGATGACAAATGTTTAATCTATAATTCAAACCCTAATATTAGCAAATACAATTTGCAGTTTTTCGTGTTCCGCTTTTGAGCACAAAAAAACATCAAAACAAAACGGACTTTTACTATTATAAAAACGATTCAACATTCTTAATAAAGAACTATTGAGCCGGTTTCTATAGGAGTTAAAATGTCTTTGTTTACTGTTTGTTTTCATCGTGGCAAATGTAAAAAATAATATATACCTAAAGCAAAGCTTTTTTATTAAAAAAAGTTTAATACTTATAATCCTGAAACGCGTCTAGAATTAATTTATTTTCAACCGATTGGTTAATTTTTATTTTTCCGATTCCTTCGATTAACGCAAATTGAATTAAACCGTACTCATTTTTTTTGTCGTGAATTAGCAATTCAAGGATCGGATCGATATCATTTTCTTCGATTTCTACATCGTCATAAATGCTTTTAAGATTGCTTTTAATTTCGGCATACTCTGTTTCCGTAATTAGTCCTTTTTGCAGGGATATGTAGCTTTCAAGGATCATTCCAATCGCTATGGCTTCACCGTGCAACAAGGTTGTTTTGGTTTCACTTTCCAAAAAGTAACTTTCAATAGCATGTCCTAACGTATGTCCGAAATTCAATGCTTTACGAATGTTTTTTTCAGTTGGATCCTGAATTACAATGTCGTTTTTAATTTCAACAGAGCGATAAATCAACGCATCAAGACCGTCATATTCAATTGCTTTTAAATCTAAAAACTGTCTCCAGTAGGCTGCATCGTAAATCAAACCGTGTTTTAGCATTTCGGCAAGTCCTGAACGCATTTCGCCTTGCGATAATGTTTCAAGATAGTTTATATCAATCAATACCATTTGAGGTACGTTAATTACACCGATCTGGTTTTTTAAATTGCCTAAATCTACTCCGGTTTTTCCTCCAACAGAAGCATCCACCATAGATAATAAGGTAGTAGGGATATTGATAAAATCAACTCCGCGTTTAAAGGTCGAAGCGACAAAACCTCCTAAATCTGTTACAACACCACCACCCAGATTAATGATAAGCGACTTTCTGTCGGCACCAAGCTCTGTCAATACTTTCCAGATTTCGATACAGGTTTCAATGTTTTTATTGATTTCTCCGGCTTCAAATTCAATAATTTCTATTGTCAAATCAGTTTCAAGCAAAGGCAGGAACTTTGGCAAACAATACTCATTGGTTTGGGTATCAACGATGATAAACAAATTAGAATATTTATTTTCTTTTAAGTGATTGTTTAAAGCTTCGTATGCAGTTTGGTTAAAATGCACAAGATAATTATTGGCTTGGATGGATTGCATATGTCTGTAGTTAATTGAAAGCGCAAAATAAGGCATTTTTCACTAAATAATATCCAAAGTTTTACTCTTATTTGTTTTAAAATGAATCATTCTAGATAAGGACCAACGCGTTTGTTTCGAATTTTCTTTCAAAAAAAAGGAATCGACTAGGCTTCTAATGTTATAATTTACAGAAATGTAACAATGTTGTTGCCGATACTGAAAAATTGGGTATCGATTAGTGAAGAATATTCAAAACTCTATCTATATTTGCATAAAAAACTGACCTTAATGGAAAAAATATTTGATAACACTCAGGTTGCATTTTCACTAAAAAGTGATACGGAACTTGACAGAGCTTATTTTCTTTTTAAAATGATCGACAGCCAGCCCTTGGTGAGGATAGGAACCGCTGTTACCAATTTTGCAATTAAAGCAAATCTTCCGGTAGAAGGATTGATTCGCGCAACTGTTTTTGACCATTTTTGTGGTGGTGTAAACGAAGACGATTGTATTACAGTGGTAGACAAAATGTTTACCAAAGGTGTTTCATCAGTGTTGGATTATTCAGTTGAAGGAAAAGAAGAAGAAGAGCAGTTTGATGCTGCTTTAGAAATGACTTTAAAAACCATTGAATTTGCTAAAGAGCGTTTGGCGATTCCGTTTGCTGTATTTAAGCCAACAGGTTTTGGTCGTTTTGAATTGTATGAAAAACTAGGAGAAAAACAAACGTTGACTCCAACAGAACAAGCAGAGTGGGATAGAGTAGTAGCCCGTTTTGATAAGGTTTGTGGTGAAGCTCACAAAAAAGATGTGGCTTTATTAATTGACGGTGAAGAAAGCTGGATGCAGGATGCAGCCGATGATTTGGTTACAGATATGATGCGTAAATACAACAAAGAGAAAGCGATTGTTTTTAATACTTTGCAAATGTACCGTTGGGATCGTTTGGATTATTTGAAAAAATTGCATGAAGTAGCTAAAAATGAAGGTTTCTTTATTGGAATGAAATTGGTACGTGGTGCCTATATGGAGAAAGAAAATAAGCGTGCAGAAGAGAAAAATTATGTTTCGCCAATTTGTGTCTCTAAAGAAGCTACAGATATTAATTATGATGCTGCTGTACATTATATGGCAGAACACCTGGATATTATGTCGATTTTCGCAGGGACTCACAACGAATTGAGCTCTTATAAATTGATGGAAATGATGCAGGAAAAAGGAGTTGCCAAAAACGATACTAAAATCTGGTTTGGACAATTGTACGGAATGAGTGATAATATTAGTTATAATTTAGCTGAGAATGGCTATAATGTGGCGAAGTATTTACCATTTGGACCTGTGAAAGACGTGATGCCGTATTTAATTCGTCGTGCAGAAGAAAATACTTCTGTTGCGGGGCAAACAAGCCGCGAATTGTCTATGATTAAAGCAGAACGCAAGAGAAGAAAAGGAAAATAGTAGTAAAAATTCCAATAAATTTAAAAATCCCAAATCCCAATTGTTATGATTGGAATTTGGGATTTTTTGTATTTGGAATTTAGGATCTCCTAATCGATCGCTTAAATCGGATAGGTTTTTAAAACCTGTCGGGTTTAAATCTTCAATAAAAAAAATCCAAATCCCAACTGTTACGATTGGAATTTGGAATTTGTATATTGGAATTTCATTTTTTTAAAAAGAGACCTGGCATTGCAACACGACCATGCCCAATCGATCGTTTTGTTTGTAAGCGCCTAGTAGTGTTTTATCAAACACCGCTCTGTTTTGATAGTTTAAACTGAATTTTGGTCCCAAAGTACCTGTAGTGTAATAATTTACGCCTAATTCGTACATAGTCATTGGTGTGTCTAAAGCTTCTAAATCGGCAATTTGTGTAGCGGCATAAGGCTGAAAACGGCCTTTCTGGGCTGGATTGTCTGATTTCCCAAAAAGATACCCTAGCTGTGCGTAATAAATATTTCCGGTACCTACACCAATAAACCCTGCGCCTGAACCATTTATTAAAGTATTGTCTCCAATAGCGGGATTCGGGGTGTTAACGGACTGAATGTAGTTTTTACCATAATTATTGTTGTTGAAAGCGGCGTAAGCTGTTATAGCAGCTCCTTTGTTATTAATCTGACTGTCGTAAAAAACATCAAGACCTAAGATTTTCATGTCGTCATACGCAACTGTTGCATCGGGTGTTAGACGCCACATGGCTTTGGCCTGGGTCATATAACCTAAGGCAACATTCAGGATTTTCTTTGTGCCTAAGTAAGTTCCTTTATGGTAGGCATCTTCAAGCGATTCTTTATCGAAGAAAGAATAAGTTAGAATCCCCGAGTATTGTGCTCTTGGTGTTTGCGTGCTTACCGAAGAATTTATTCCCAGATTGTCTGCTGTATTTCGATACGGATTTGTGATAGCCGCACGGTAATTAAACTTGCCCAAATATCCTTTAGCATAAATGCTTAAATTTCGATTTCCGAAGGTTGATGATATGTTTGTAAACTGCTGGTACATTGGAGTGTCCAGCGTAAGGTGTGATGAAGAACTGTTTGCCGAATAACGCGTGGTTCCTGCTCCCCAGGCTGTCAATCCACCACCGATATGAAGTTTTTCGTTGAAATGGTACTCTCCCAATGCGTCCATAACCGAAAGAGGTGCATTTGAAGGACCGTTATTTTGAGTAAAATTAATATTGTTCTGACCTAACTGAAGATGAAAGAAAATATTCTCAGTCAGCATTCCCATAGCCTGCAAACGCAAACGTCTGATTACAACATCATAAGTATCGCTAACTTCATTTGTGCCAATTTTACTGCCTTCGTTCAATTCTGCATATCTTCCCCAAACCTGAAGGTTCATTCCGAATTTGATGTATTGCGCTCCGTCTTTGGAAATGTTAACTACGTTAAAAGGTTTTTCCTGAGCCAGAACACTGATGGTATTTAAAACAATAAACAATAAAATTAAAACGATTCTTAAATGTGGCATTACTTTAAAATTAAAATGAGTTAGTACTATTTACATTTCGGTTAAGAGTTGCTGAATTGAAGATTACTTAAGTTTTTATAAGTTCCGTTCTCCAAATTGATTAATTCCTGGTGTGTACCTTCTTCTGTAATTTTTCCATTATCGAGAACCAAAATTTTATCAGCATTTCTAATAGTCGAAAGACGGTGAGCAATAATAATACTGGTTCTTCCTTCCATTAAAACTTCTAAAGCTTCCTGAACCAGTTTTTCACTTTCACTATCCAAAGAAGACGTGGCTTCATCTAAAATTAAGATACTTGGATTTTTAAGCAATGCTCTGGCTATAGCGATACGCTGACGCTGTCCGCCAGACAATTTAACACCGCGTTCTCCTACCAGAGTCTCGAATTTTTCAGGGAAACCTTCAACAAAATTAAAGGCATTGGCTTGTTTTGCAGCTGCTATAATTTCTTCGTTGGTAGCATCCGGTTTTCCGTATGCGATATTTTCTTTAATCGTTCCTCCAAACAGAATAACATCCTGAGGAACAATACTCATATTGCCGCGTAGATCTTCCAAATCGTAATCATAGATGCTTTTTCCATCCACAATTATTTCGCCTGAAGTTATGTCGTAAAAACGTAAAAGTAAGGAAGATATAGTCGATTTTCCGGCACCACTTGGGCCTACAATCGCAATTTTCTGACCGAATTCGGCTGTAAAATTCACATCTTTTAAAACCTCAATTTCCTTTCTTGAAGGATAGCTGAAGGCAACATTTTTGAAGGCAACATTTCCTTTGATTTTTTCGATAGGAGTAGTTCTCGCTTTTGCATTGATCTCTTCCGGAGTTTCTTCCAGTAATTCAAAAACACGTTCGGTTGCACCTACTGCTTTTTGAATCTGAGCATACATCTCGGCAATACCTCCAAAAGAGGCTCCGATAAATGTAGTATAAAGTACAAACGAAATTAAATCTCCAACACCTTCAACTTCGCCTTTAATGGTTAGGGTGATTCCGTACCAAACTACAGCAACCACGCAGCCAAAAAGACAAAGGATAATAAACGAAGCAAAGTAACCTCTGTACTGTCCGCCTTTAATAGCGATTTTTACAATTTCTTTGATTTTATTTTTATAACGCTGGATTTCGTACCATTCGTTGGCAAAAGCTTTTACATTGCTGATTCCTTGCAGCGTTTCTTCAACAATTACCTGACTTTCGGCTACTTTATCCTGTGTTTTCTTTCCGTATTTACGAATGAATCTTCCAAAAACAACGGCTGCTACCGCTACAATTGGCACGATGGCCAACATCATCAGGGTTAGTTTTGGACTGATGTTTCCTAAAATAACAAATCCACCAATAATTAAAATCAGCTGGCGTAAAAACTCAGCAATGGTAGTGGTGAAGGTGTCTTGCAGTTGAGAAATGTCAGCGCTGATTCGGCTGTTTAATTCCCCAATACGTTTTTGGGAATAAAAAGACATCGGTAATTTTACTAAATTCTCATATAACGCAAAACGAATATTAGAAAGCGAATTTTCGGTAAAATTTACAAAAAGTGAAATTCTGAAAAAAGAGAAGATCGCCTGTAGTGTCAGGATAACCATAAGACCAACGGCAATTTCGTTGGCTCTGTTCAGGTTTTTATTTGTCACACAATCCACCAGCATTCCCATTAATTTTGGAAAGGCGAGGGCAGTGGCACTGGTTAACAAGAGAAAAACCAAACCCAGGAAAAATTTCCATTTGTGGTTTTTACCGTATTTAAAAATTCGAAGTGCTTTTTGAAGTGAATTAGAGTCTAATTTAGCTTTAGGTAAATCGTTTTCTTGATATCTAGGCATTTGAGTATACTATTAAGGTATGCAAATGTATGATTCTAGCCAGTGAATACAAAAGAATATTCGAAATTACCCCTTGAGATTTCATTTTTTAACTAAATGGGAAAGAAAGCTAAAAAATATTTGTTTTTTAAGGGGTTGATAAATAGATTGCTAAGAATTATTTTGAAAAACTATTTCATTTTTTTTCAAAATAAGCTTGTAAATGCAAAATCTAACTGTATATTTGCACTCGCAATCACAAACGATAGCAACCTAGTAAAATAGGGCGATTAGCTCAGCTGGTTCAGAGCACCTCGTTTACACCGAGGGGGTCGGGGGTTCGAACCCCTCATCGCCCACAAAAATACAACCTTCAAAGTCATATGATTTTGGAGGTTTTTTGTTTTATGGAAGATCTATGGTGTTGTTGTTTGTATTTTATTTAGCGAAAGCGGGTAGGGGTTTAAATCCTTGGTCGCCTACAAATAACACCACCTCTAAAGTCGTTTGATTTTGGAGGTTTTTTATTTTATGAGGACCTATGAGTTGTTGGTTACATTCTATTCGGTGAAAGAAGGAATAAATTAATCATTAACTTAGCTTGTTCAGATCAAGTAAATTAAAGTAGGAAAATATAGTTTATAAATCAATAAAAAAAGATAATATGAGTGCACATAACAATGCAAAAAAAGGTGATATAGCAGATTTTGTTTTACTTCCTGGTGATCCAAAAAGAGCAAAGTTGATAGCGGAAACGTTTTTAACAGATGTAATATGTTATAATGAGGTGAGAGGAATGTTGGGCTATACTGGTTATTATAATGGTAAGAGAGTTAGCGTGCAGGGTACAGGTATGGGGATGCCATCAATTTCTATTTATATTACAGAATTGATCGAAGAGTATGGTGTAGAAACATTGGTTAGAATTGGGTCTTGCGGTTCTATTCAGGAAGATGTAAACATGATGGATATTGTTTTGGCCATGAGTGCGTGCACGGATTCCGGATGAATAAGCTTCGATTTAATGGGAGTGATTTTGCTCCGACAGCCAATTTTGAATTATTAAAAAAGGCTAATGAAATTGCAGAGAAAAGTACGGTAAAAACCCATATAGGGTCGGTATTGACCTCTGATTTTTTCTATACTGAAAGTCATTTAGGTGATCCTTTTTTAAATTGGAAAACTTACGGCGTATTGGGTGTTGATATGGAAACAGCTGCGTTGTATTCTATTGCTGCTAAATACAGAAAAAAGGCGCTGTCTATTTTGACGGTATCCGATCATATTCTTAGAAAAGAGTCTTTATCGGCAGATGACAGGCAAAATTCTTTTAAAGAAATGATGGATTTAGCGTTGCAGTTAGCTTAGTTAAATTGTGTTGAAATATTAGGTTGCAGAGGTTTTGTTTTAATCCCTCATCAACCATCAAGTAACTCCTTAAGAAATTAAGGAGTTTTTTTATGCGTTGCATTTTTTAATTTTCTTTGGACGAATAGGTAAATGGAATTACTTTAAAATAGACTTTACTTAATTACCATTTCAAAAAAAACGATTTCTCTAAAAAGCCAATTCCGGTATTGTTTTTTTGTGTAGTATTGTAAAATCGTATGCTTGATAGAAGTGAGTTACCGCTTCGGTTAAGGAGCAGCTGTACACAGAAAATAAGTGAATTGCAAGTAGATCAAAACCTATGGCAGACAGGAAATGAAAGAAATTATCGAACTTTCGGAGAAGACAATAACTATCGACAGAAACGAATTTCTGAAGGTGAAAGGCAGCATTGATACCAATATGTATTTTATAGTAAGCGGAAGTCTGAGGATTTTTGTTTTAGACGAATATGAAGAACGAACAATCCGATTTGGTTATAAAGAAAATTTGATCGTTTCATTGGATTCATTCTTGACAGGTAAACCTTCTGATTTGTTTATTCAGGCGATCAAAAAAACGGTGCTAAAAGTGGTGGACAAACAACAAATTGACCGATTTTTAGAAACAGAAAGCAATAGAAATCTATGGATAAAAATTCTGGAAAATTTGGTAGTGCAGCAAATGGAACGCGAGATTGATATTCTGACCAATTCGCCAAAAGAAAGATATGAAAGGGTTTTAAAAAGAAGTCCACAGCTTTTTCAGGAAGTTCCAAACCGGCATATTGCCAATTATTTAAGAATGAGTGCCGAAACTTTATCCCGGCTAAAAAAGTCTTGACTTCGATCAAGATTTATTGAAAATGCTTTTTACAATTTTGCATAAAGAAAAATAAAACTATGCAATCAGAGAAATTAATACAGACGCTTTTAGAGCAGACAAGGCAAATTATCAATCAGGCAGAAAAATTAAAAAATTATGACTTGAATGCTTTAACTTGGAGGGAAAACGAAACTTCCTGGAGCATTCTGGAATGTTTGGAACATTTGAATTTGTATGGTGACTTTTATTTACCGCAAATAGAAAGCGAGATAAAACAATCAACCACCAAAGCTGATGTTGAATTTAAAAGTGGATTTTTAGGGAGTTACTTTGCAAAAAGCATGTTGCCAAAAGAAAAGCCAAACAAAATGAGAACTTTTAAAGACAAAAATCCGTTGAATACTAAACTGGATCAATCGGTAATTGACAGGTTTGTAAATCAGCAAATCAAACTTTTAGACTTGTTAAATCAATCGGGAAAAGTGAGTTTAAACAAAGTGAAGATTAAGATTTCAATTTCAAACTTTATTAAGTTAAAACTGGGAGACACTTTTCAATTTTTGATCAATCACATGATTAGACATTTCAATCAGATTGACAAAATACAGATTGCGATGAAAAATGCCTGACAGCCAATTGCAGAATTAACAAAAAGATTAGACACCACTTTTGAACACTATAGGATCATGGACAGATATAAAGAAACATTTGAAACCTGGAACAAAATTGCTTTGCCCTATCAGGATAAGTTTATGGATTTGGATCTGTATAACGACACCTATGACTTTGTTTGCCATTCACTTGATAAAGCAAATCCCAAAATTTTGGAGATTGGTTGTGGTCCCGGAAACATTACAAAATACCTGTTATCAAAACGACCTGACTTTGATATTTTTGGGATCGACATCGCCCCAAATATGATAGAACTTGCAGCTAAGAACAATCCAACGGCGAGTTTTACTGTGATGGACAGCAGGCAAATCGATGAAATTAAAGTAAAATACGATGGGATAGTTTGTGGTTTTTGTTTGCCATATCTGTCTGAGGCAGATAGTAGGAAGCTTATTAAGGACTGTTTTAATTTACTGAAT
This sequence comes from Flavobacterium sp. N502536, assembly GCF_025947345.1. NCBI lineage: Bacteria > Pseudomonadati > Bacteroidota > Flavobacteriia > Flavobacteriales > Flavobacteriaceae > Flavobacterium > Flavobacterium sp. N502536. The sequence goes on from NZ_CP110011.1 coordinate 4,127,716, forward strand.
GAAAATGGATTGGTTTATATGAGTTTTGTAGAAGGTGACTCCAGTAAATCCGGTTTCCAGGTGGGTAGTAGTGGTGCCAGGAGTTATTTCTATTATCATAATTTAAATGATTTAAAAGAACTTTTTGCCGAGAATCAATTTGGAGAATTTCAAATATTTAAAGTAAAATATAAAAAATCAGAGACCGAAATGGATGTTCATACCATAGTAACGGCCAGAAAAAAATGGAGCACTTAAACCGATTTGACTTATTTTTAAAGTTTATAAGCATTCCTGAAATGCCTTCAAACTCTAGCAACTTTGCACAGAAGGCTTGTAGAGGGGATTGGCTAAAATTATTTGATTTTTTTTCAAAATAAACTTGCAAATACAAAATCTAGCTGTATATTTGCACTCGCAATCACAAACGATAGCAACCTAGTAAAATAGGGCGATTAGCTCAGCTGGTTCAGAGCACCTCGTTTACACCGAGGGGGTCGGGGGTTCGAACCCCTCATCGCCCACAATAACTCCTTATTTTTCTAAGGAGTTTTTTTATGGCTTACCGAACTACCACGGATTTCAAATCTGTGTTAACGGACTAGGGGAGATACTCAAGCGGCCAACGAGGGCAGACTGTAAATCTGCTGTGTGAACTTCGCAGGTTCGAATCCTGCTCTCCCCACAAAAGGGTAAAAGAAGTAAAAGGAAACTTTTCAATCTTTTAAAAACCGAAAAATTTCAAAAACCTGTAAATCGAAAGATTCACAGGTTTTTTGTTTTTAAGGCTATTTGAAACTTAATAAAATAGGATTAGGTTCAAAAAACTGCAGGTTTCCAGCTTGTTTTTTGCGGCTACAGCCAATCAAAATTTTATTTACCCTTAAGAGTATTGTGAATTGATAAAATTTTATATTTTTGCACTTTTTTTATTCATTCTAAATAAGAATAGTTCGTAATTCTAAGTTTATTTCATGAAGCTCAAAATAGTATTGCTCTTTATATTCTCGACGACATTTTTAATCGCACAAAACACAATCTCTGGTAAAGTAAATGATGAATACGGAATTCCGTTAAGCGGGGTTAATATTCAGCTTTTAGGTACAGAAACAAATGTAAAAACTAATGCTGACGGACTTTATCAGATAGAGAATCTGGCAAAGGGCAGCTATACCATTGAAGCGAGCTTAGATGGATATGTCTCCAGGAAACATAAAATTGTTTTAGAAGATTCTTTCAATTCTTCGGTTGCCATAACTTTAGAAAAGGTTCATAAAACGCCGAAAGAGGCAGAGAAGTTAAATGATGTAGTAGTAAAGGGGGTATCTGAAAAAAAGAAAAAAGAACAATCGGCACAAGCAGTTTCCGTAATAGAAATGCGGGAAGCCAAGTTTAAAACTGCTGATTTAGGTGAAGTACTTGCTCAAACGCAGGGTATCAGTGTTAGACGCAGCGGTGGTTTAGGTTCCAGAACAAATTTTTCGATGAATGGACTTACAGGAAATCAAATCAGGTTTTTCTTAGAGGGTATTCCATTAGAGTATCACGGTTATACTTTCGGGATTTCAACAATTCCTGTTAATTTGATTGATCGAGTTGAAGTTTATAAGGGAGTTGTTCCTATCGAATTTGGAGCAGATGCTCTTGGTGGTGCTGTCAATTTAATCACTCCAAAAATAAAGCCTGGTTTTAGTGGATCTTTCTCAGCTCAGGCTGGCTCTTTTGGAACTTACCGAACATCACTAATACTTAACAATTATAATGAAAAGACGGGCTTTTTTATAAGAGGAAGTGCATTTTACGACAGCTCTCAAAACAACTATAAAGTAGATGTTGATGTTCCGGATAATGCCGGGAAAATCAAAAAAGTAACCGTGCCGCGATTTCATGATGCATACAAAGGCATTGGAGTGCAGTTAAAAACGGGTATAAAAGACAGAATCTGGGCAAAGGAATTGAGTATTGAAGGATTTTATACCGATTATACAAAAGAAATTCAGCACAATCAGTTAATGGTTGGAGTTCCTTACGGGGAGGTGATGACTTATCGAAAAGCAGCCGGATCGGTTCTTACCTACCGCAATGATTTTGGTGAAAACTTTACACTCGATTTTATTTCGGGATATAATTATAGGGAGCGCCAGTTTACCGATGTATCTGATTTTGTATACAATTGGTATGGCGAGCGTATTGAGGGGTCTGCAGGGAATATCAGCGGCGAAATTTCAGAATCTACTGGTCCGAGTGACACGTATACCTGGAACAATGATGTTTTTTCACGACTGAAAGCTTCATGGAAAATTAACGATCGATATGCTTTGAGTTTTACTTCAGCGCCTACCTATTCGAAACAAACCGGAGACGACCGACTTATTAACGGTTATGATCCGGCCAGTGCTGCAAGGCAAATGTTTACGTGGATTAATGGTGCAGACTTTAAAATAAATGCTTTTAATGAAAAATTAGAGAATGTTTTTTTTGCTAAAAATTATTTGCAAAAAATCAGTTCTGAGGAGAAAATTCCCTCTAATAATTCCGTAATAAAAGAAAAGAATAGTGTGAACTATTTTGGTTTTGGAAATGGATTTCGTTTTAAATTCAACGAGCAGTTTTCTACCAAATTAACGTATGAATATGCTACCCGTCTGCCTCAAACCGATGAGTTGTTTGGAGACGGACAATTCATACAAGGGAATATAAACTTAAAACCCGAACGCAGTCATAATGTCAATTTTGAGCTTTTTTTCAAGTCAAAAGGAAATTATGAAAGCAGCAACTGGCAAGTGCAAACCAATGTCTTTTTGAGAAAGATAGACAATCAGATCTTATTTGTGCCGAGTGTGGATCGCAATAATGTTTATCAAAATGTATTTGCAGCCACTTCTAAAGGAATTGAAGTTTCGGGCAGCTGGACTTCAAAAGACGACAAACTCTCTTTTCATGCGAATAGTACGTATCAGCATTTTTATAATGACTCAAACGAAGGAATATTTGCAGCTTACAAAGGAGACAGAGTGCCTAATCAGCCTTATTTTTTTGCCAACGGCGGGGCTAATTATTCTTTTCACAACATAATTGGCAAGACAGATAAATTATCTCTTTTTCTCGATGTTAGATATGTATATGAATTTTTCAGAAGCTGGGAAAGTGCTTCAGTAAATCCGTTTGTTATCCCGAGCCAGAAGACTTTTGATTTTGGTACAACCTATCACAATAGCATAAAGGGAGCCAAGTATGCTATTACAGCAGAAATACAAAACTTAAGCAATGAAAAAAATTATGACTTCTTTGGAGTGCAAAAGCCGGGAAGATCATTTAATATCAAACTAGTAACTCAATTTTAATTATATAACCAAACAGCAATGAAAACAAATCGATTTTTTATAAAACATGCAGTATTAGCCCTAATGTGTTCGGTATTTGCCTTAACATCATGCAGTTCAGAGGATACCAAAACAGATGAAGGTCAAGGTAAGAATCCTGCGGTTATTGCATCAGTTCGTGTAAATACGCCTGGCGGCAGAGTTTTTTATTTAGGAGCATACGATAAATTTCCTTCGACTCTTGATTATAAAACAATGACAGAGATAGGCCCGGGGCAACAGTGTATTCGTATGGTGAACATCCTTATGTTTGGAATGGTACAGCTTCAACCTTAACCAAGTATAATGTAAGTACTGAAATGAAAATTTCGAAGGCAGACGCTTTAAGTCTTGCAGGTACCGGAGTTAGTGGTACATTTGGTCCTCCTGCTTTCGTGTCTGAAACAGAGGCTTATTTTTTCGCCTTAAATGATGGGAAAATTATTAAGTTCAATCCGGCAACGATGACCATCACCGAAACTATTTCAGTGACTCCATTGCCGTTGAGTAACGATGCTGGTATAAAAACATCTACTTACATGAGTTATGTTACCTCTGCAAAAAAAATCATTTTACCGGTTGCCGCAACGCCTACAGATTTTAATAAATTTCCACAATACGCACAAATTGCAGTTTTTGACATCGCTTCAAAAGCGGTTTCTTATGTTAAAGATTCTCGTATGTCAATGGGATACGATACGTTTGCTAAAGGAAATGACGGTACTTTGTACTACAGACCTTCACGCGCTACATCTTTGTCATTAGATTACAGCACTGTAAAAGATGCTCCTCCGGCTGGTGGATTGTTAAAGGTAAATCCTAACGGGACATTCGACCCTAACTTTTTTGTGGATTTAAAAGTTGCTTTAAAGGCACATTCGGTAAATGTAGTTGCTTATGTTCACGGAGATAAAGCCCTTGCTCAGTATCTGGACAATACGTTTACTCCACCAGCAAAGCCTGCTGACTGGTACAATGCTCCAACAAAATTTGCTCTTGTAGATTTAAAAACACTAAAGGTAGAGCCTTTTACTTCTTTTGAAAAATACGGAACCGTTTATACGGTAGGTACAATTGACGGTGTAGAATATTATGGTAACATCACTGCTCCTGATGGAAAATTCAGTCTTTTGAAGCAAAAAGGAGCTGCTGATTTTGAAGCCGTTTCCGAAGCGATTGGCGGTAGTGTGATATTCGTTGGAAAACTAAGATAGTCACTGTATTAAACCAATAATACCACCTCCAAAGTCATTTGATTTTGGAGGTTTTTTAATTTACATCTATTTCTATTTTAGACTTCAATTTTCAATTCATACAAGTCGAAACTTCCAAAATGCTATAATAATTTTTAACTATATTTGGCAGAGATATTGATTGAGGTATTGCGTTAAATAAGTTTAATTTCAGTGTTTTAATCCGTATTTAAATGATCTTTTTTTGCGTCCTACCGCTAAAAAAGAAATCAAATCATTAATCCCAAATTTTAAAAATGAAAAAAAAGCTCATCACTCTTTTGTTTGTAAGTACTGTTGTAAATATGTTTGGACAGCTACCAACCTTAGCACAACCTGATAAAACTTCTTATGCTACTGATAAGGTTTCTAATAAAGTCTTAAAACCGCTAACAAAAGTTCCATTAGACAAAGAGTCAATTCTAATCTATGATTACGACGGTTCACTTTTTTCTTTTAATCTGGAATCTGAAAAAATCAATTGGACGGTAAAAGCTACTGATTCGAATACGGAAATGTGTGCAAACGCCATCACTATGCAAGATGGAGTGGTGTACATTCCGTTTATTAACGGTGAAATTTTTGCCATAAACAACCAAACCGGTGCCATTTTTTGGAAGTCAAGATTAGGTAATACTACAGATCAGATTGTAATAAAGAACCAAATTCCAACTATAAATGGAGGAAAACTGTATCTAACTACACAAAGTCCCAATAATAGTATTTATGCCCTTGATATAAAAGATGGTAGTTTAGTATGGAACTACAAGCTGGAGTCCACAAATAATGATAGTCCGGTTCTTGTTTTCGACAATAAAGTTTTTACTCAAAGTGCAACTAATTTATATAGTTTTGAAGCCAATACAGGGAAACTTCTTGCTCAAAAAAGCTTTGAGGGCGTTATGTCCGGAAAAGTGGTGACGGATGGTGAATATGTGTTTATAGCAAATGAAAAAAACGAGCTTTATGCTTTAAGTGCCAATAAACTTGATATACTTTGGCTGTTTAAATTAGATGAAAATCAACAGAATATCAAGGAGCGCATATTTTGCAAAGACAACAAAGTTTATGTAGGTGCACAAGGACCGGAAGTTTCTTCGATATATGCTCTGGAATCAAAAACGGGAACTCAGATTTGGAAAAGGGATTTTAAAGACGACAATGTCGAGTATATGGTTGAAGAAAGTGATAATATTTGGGGATATACCCGTAAAGGAAAGCTTTTTCAAATAGACATCACAAATGGGGAAATAGCATTTGAAACAAAATTGACGACCAGACCCATTTCAAATTTTGAATTTGGAGGCGATGATTACTTCTTTTATTATTCGGATGCTGCTTTGATTCAGTTTGAGTTTAAAAGTAAAGACGAAAACGAAGTTTATCTGCGAACCACCATTAAAGACGACGCTTATAGTGCTTATATAAAGATAATTAGATAGCAACTTCAACTATAAACTCCTTAAGCAATTAAGGAGTTTTTTTTATGTCTTTTTTGAAATATTTGTGCTTCCTCTAAAATTTTAGATTTTTTTTATTGAATGATTTGTAACAAATTAATTAAAACACTACAAATACTACTAGTATCATAGGTCGCTTGATGTTAATTGTAGTTTTATTTGTTAAAAATATAAATTAATTAACAGGTTGCTTCTCAGTACCTATAAGCCCAATTAGCCCTCAAAAAAAGTATAAAAAACAACTAAAAATCAAAAGTATGAATGTATTAGAATGGCTCTTTTTTATTTTAATTATGCAAATTATTCATGGTGTGTCTACCTGGAGGTTTTATGTAAAAGCGGGGAGAAGAGCGGTAGAATCCTTTATACCAATTTATAATTTAGTAATTCTATTGAAAATTATACATCGCCCTGTTTGGTGGATTTTGATGCTTTTTGTTCCTATTATCAATCTTTTAATGATTCCCGTAGTTTGGATCGAAACTATTAGAAGTTTTAGGAAAGATACTACGCGAGATGTTGTATTGGTTGTACTAACATTAGGGTTTTATATCACTTTTTTAAATTATTTTTCTAAGGATCTAACCTATGTTGAAAACAGAGATTTGGGGCCAAAAACCAAAGCAGAAGATACTGTACGATCTCTTTTATTTGCTGTTATTATAGCAACATTGGTGCATACTTATCTTATACAGCCATTTACCATTCCATCTTCATCATTGGAGAAAACATTGTACATCGGAGATTTTTTATTTGTTAGTAAGCTTAACTATGGAGCAAGAACGCCAATGACTTCGGTTGCATTGCCCATGGTACATGATTCAATTCCTTTTTTGGGTACAAAATCATATTTATTTAGCGATGATTTTACTAAAAAAGGAACGTCAATACTAAACAAATTTCAATTACCCTATTTTAGATTTCCTGCACTAGAAAAGATCAAACGCAATGAAATTGTAGTTTTTAATCAGCCTGCTGATACGTTGCGTGACATGGATAATTTTCATCCGGATAGAAATTATTACAAACCAATAGATAAAAAAACAAATTTGATAAAACGATGCGTCGGAATGCCGGGGACTTTCTGGAAATTCGCGAAGGGGATGTTTATATCAATGGTAAAATAGAAAAACTGCCGCAAAGTGCTAAAGTTCAGTATAACTTTTTAATTGATACCAAAGGACAACCAATTAACCAAGATGTCCTTGTAAATCATTATGGAGCCAGAGAAGGCATGAAGTATGGAAATGGGAATTTTGCCTTAACCGATACTGGACAATATTTCCTGACATTGACAAATGAAGAAGCTGCATTAATAGCCCGTAATCCGGTTGTAAAAGGAGTTAAGAAACATTTAATGGCAAAAGGAGAAGGGGAAGGCGTGTTTCCTCAGGATCTTTCTTTGGGTTGGAACATAGACAATTTTGGACCTATTTACATTCCCAAAAAAGGAAAAACTATAGAATTGAATAGTAAAACACTTCCATTTTATAAACGAGTTATTGAAGAATACGAACACAACAGTTTAAAAGTTATTGGTAATCAGATTCTAATCAATAGAAAAATAAGTACAACCTATACTTTTAGACAAGATTATTATTGGATGATGGGAGATAATCGTCAAAACTCTTTAGACGCAAGATTTTGGGGATTTGTTCCTTTTGATCATGTAGTTGGTAAACCCGTATTTATCTGGTTCAGTTGGGATAAAGACGGAAAAGGATTCAACAAGGTAAGATGGAATCGTGTTTTTTCTTTTGTAAATGAAAAAGGAGAATCTAAGTCTTATTTACTGCATTTTTTAGCGTTAGTTGCAATTTATATGATCGTAAGCAATGTATTAAAGAAACGAAAAAAAGTGTAGATTCAAATTCCAAATCTCAAATTCCAAATTCCAGTGCTCGATTAAGAAGTATTGGAATTTGGAATTTACAGTTTGGAATTTAATTATTGTTTTACCAGTCGCGGCTATCGTTAGTATTAATTCCCCATCTGATGCCAAACAAAGAAACAGATTCATCATTTAAGGCAGATTCAAAATTCTTTCCAAATCCACCCGTTACATAAAGGTTATCAGATACTTTATATTGAACAAAACCAACTGATCTGTAATTTTTGCCCTCTCCATTTCGTTTGATATATTCATAGCCTACAGCGATTTTGTTCCAGTCAAACTGTGCTTTTGATCCTACGTCAAAAAAGTTAGTATGGTTGGTGAATCGGTTGTTTTTTGCATCGTAGTCCGTATTATCCTGTATGTATCTGCAAAAACCATATAGTTTTAAAGATTGGTCTCCTTTGCCTATTGTAAAGGTAAGTGTAGACCACGCACCAAAGCGGCCAGATTGGGACTTGTTGAAATCTTTAGCAGGCATTAACATGCTGTAAGCCGATGCTATGTCTAATGTTAGTAAGGGCGCTTTTAGAATGTCTGCGAAATTTTTTGCTGCAACTTCTTTGTTTGTGGTCTCTTTTTCAGTTAATTCCCTTAATACTTGTGCATAACGCGTATAGTAGTTTCCTGTTGTGTCCCTTACGTAACCTTCCTGCTGTAACTGGGCACGAGCCATCGCACTCAAATCTTGCATGTCCGCCCGCATTGAACTATATTTTTTTCTCATGTCTTCAGATGAGGAATTATACAGCGTAAAAACATTAAACTTAATTCCGATGGCTACTTTAGAAATTGAATCATTTTTATTGTATGCTCCCGAAACGGTTGGCATTTGTATTTTTTGCATCGTAAAAGACTTGATGTTATCTGTTCCGCTTCCTAAGCCATAGTATTCAAGACCTTTCATATTCGCTGAAAATAAATTCCCGTCAAACGAGATACTTTCAAGGCTTTCTGTATTAATATTGAATTCTTTAACATTTGGATTCGACGTGATAATGGCTGCAGAATTATCTAATAGAGACAAAGCAGACGAGTTAAGTAATTCTACTTTTTTTAAATCAGTCTTGTCATACGATTGGGCCAGAACAGAAGAGGTGACTAGCAATGCGAGTAGGTGTAATGTTCTCATACGATATCGATTAAAGTAACGAAAAAAACAATTTTTCTACTTTCTATAAAAGTTGGGCCAAGGTCAATTCCTTTAAATTTATTGTCTTTGCCATCACAGTTGTTGATGATGGTGTAGTTAAACAAAAGTTTTTTTGCGGCCGTCTTTGCTTGTTCAAGTCCTCCATCCATGGCTTCATAAGACAAATAATGCTCAAAAAAGAGTAGTCCGCCATGATGTTGAAAGCCCGGTGTTAAAGGAATGGAAGCGTCAGTTAAATATTTTGGAGTAGTAAAGATAGGTTTGTCTTCGTTCCTGCCATTTTGCAAATCCAGAAAAACTTCAGTATAAAGCGGTATAAAACCAAAGTTGTTCAGAATAGACGATTCTAGTTTTATTTCTGGATATCCATTAGATTGAAATATTTTTTTCATAATATAAAAAATTAAGCACTGCCTATTTTTTTCGGCTGTTTTGGTTATAATTCATTTTTAGATTTAAGTTTTTCGGTATGGTTTAGAATCGTGAAAGGATCCTGAATTCTGGTATAAAAATAGGGATTTGACACTGCTGATTTTAGCGTACAACTACGCGATTTAAACGGGAAATGCTAAGAAAAAGAATAAGAAAAATCCTCATTTTTAAAGCTGTGATTTTGGAGTGACTCATAAATTCTAAATCCCGGTAATGTTGTGAGCCGTATTTGAAACTTGAAACTTGGAATTTGAAACTTGGAATTTGAAACTTGGAATTTGAGATTTGGAATTTTTTATTTAGAATTACTCTATTGTAAAAGATAGTTATATATTTGCGCCAGATTTTGGTCTGTTTTTTCTTAAGAAAAAACAGTTAAAAGGGAATCAGGTGCAAATCCTGAACAGACCCGCTACTGTAAGTTCTATTCAAGTCTTTAAACGTTACTCATGCCATTGTTCGCCGCGGCGGATGAGAAGGTTGTTTTAAAGATGGAACAAGTCAGGAGACCTGCCACAATCACATAGTTTAAGACTTTCGTGGAATAAAGTTGAACAACAATAAACAGACCTGTCATTTTTTATGACGGGATTCTCTCTTATTGCTTTTTTAATTATTACATCCCGGAGTTTACTTAATTCATTTAGTGATGTATAATACAGAAAAAGGACTCTTATTTATTGTTGCATTTGTTTCTACTTTACTTCAGTCGCGAGTATTACATCGTTGTTCTCCCATTTTAAAAGCATTTCGCCCGGAAAGTGAATGTTATAAAAAATCAATCCTGGCACAATGCTCTTTCGTAAAACTATGGGATGCATTCGGTACGGCATCCGGTTGAAGATTAAAAATGAAAACCTCATTGCAATTACTTCAATTTTAATTGCCTTATCAACTCCCAACTTAAATAATACCACATGTTTTACAACACTTCCCAATATTTCCGGTTCTTATTCTTTTGTATTCTGGCACTCTGCTTAAGCAACTGTTCTGAGGATAATGCTGCCAAAGAGGATAACAATCCGCCACCGGTAAGCTCTGATTTGGCTCTTAACACGCAGCGATTTGCAATCTTGGCTATAAATTCTACTATCAATACAGCTACAGAAGCTACCTACAGTTGGAGTGTTACAAAAGCGACATCAGAAAACTATGCTCTAACTAATACTACAGAAAAAGAAGTGCTGTTTGCAGCAGCAGAAAGCGGGGTTTATGAATTAACAGTAGCGGTAAATAACAAAGGGAGTATACAAACACAAAAAGCAGTTATTACAGTAACAAAAGAAACGAAGGAGTATAAAACCTATATCGCAAAGGTATTTGAGTTTAGACCCGCTCCGGGACAGTTTATAAATGATCTACCGGCTGCCAATGACGGGGATACTGCCGAAAGAATTTTATCAAGAGCCAATACCTATCTGGCTAAGAAAAATGGAGACCTGGTTTCGCTTGGAGCCTTTGGAGGTTATATTGTTTTTGGGTTTGATCATACTATTGTTAACGTCAAAGGCAAACGCGATTTTAGAGTGCTGGGCAATGCATTTTGGGCAGAAGCCAATCCTAATTCGAACAGTACAATGCGAGGCGGAAGCAGTGAGGCAGGGGTTATAATGGTGGCTTACGATAAAAATAAAAACGGACTTCCGGACGATGAATGGTACGAAATAGAAGGAGGCGGGCATAAAATACCTAAAACGATTCAGCATTATGAAATTACGTATTATCGTCCAGATCCAAACAAAAAACCGGTACCGGGAGGAACTACAGGTACGGTAGGTTTTGTTGATATGGAATACATTTATTGGAAAGACAATCAGGGTAAAAGCGGTTATCTGATACAAAATAACGCTTACAATCATTCTTTAGATTACTGGCCAAAATGGCTTAGAGATCAGGCTTCTATTACTTTTAAAGGAACAAGGTTGCCGGATAATGCAGTGGATGAAAGCGGAACCGGAAGTTACTTTGTGCAATATGCCTTTTTATACGGATATGCTGATAATGCTCCAAACGGCGATGACGATTCAGCCATAGACATCAACTGGGCTATAGATAAAAACGGAAACAAAGTAATGCTTCCGGGGATCGATTTTGTTAAAGTATACAACGGTCTTAATCAGCAGGCGGGGTGGCTGGGAGAAACTTCGACTGAAATCATGGGAGCAACCGATTTGCACCTGTCAGGAGAAAGTATTCCAACGCGATAACGCCAATCAAAAATGTATTAAACTAAATTATTATACCAGAATTATGAAAAAAAACTTTGCCCATTTATTATTATTTGCTTTGGCATCGGTATTTACCGCATGCAGCGATGACGATAAAAATGATGCCAACTCAGGAGAAGGACTAGTTATACCAATAGCAGTAAAACTTCAGGGGAAATTTGAAGTAGCTACCTTTAATGTTTTGAATATTACCGCTTCTGCCGAAACGACTAACCCTAGTTATGAGTGGGTACTTAAAAAAAATCCTTACAACCAAACCAAAGATTCTGTAGTAGGGACTGCCAAAGATTTGCGATTTATTGCCCTGTATCCGGGAGCTTATGAACTAACGTTAAATGTTACCGAAGGAGATAAAAAAGGAACAAGTGCGACTACCGTGAATGTAATAAATGAAGCTCAGAATTACAATCCGTACATCACAAGCATTTTCGATTTTAGCCCGGCACCGGGTATGTTTGCCAATGATTTGTACAAAGACGGATTTGCGAAAGCTGATGTTATGAAGTTAGCATTGGGAAGGATAAATGAAACCAGTGTAGGATATCCAATTGACTTGGGAGGCTTTGGAGGCTCGATCGCTGTTGGATTTGATCATATGGTGATTAATATTCCCGGAAAGAAAGATTTCAGAGTTTACGGGGCAGATTTGACCGATAAAGCCAATCCACCGGCTCCCGGATTAATTTATGTAGCCTATGACAAAAATGCAAACGGGAAACCGGATGATGACGAATGGTACGAGATTATAGGAAGTCAGCACGCCAAAGAAAATACCATTAAGAATTTTAAAATAACCTATCAGAAACCAGCAGCAGGCAAAAAAGTTGTGGTAAGCGGACCAAATGATCCCTTTTTAGATCGTGAGCACCTTTATTGTGAGAACAACCAGTCCCAGACTTACTTTTTGCCAAGATCAAAAACTAAAAAAGAATACTATCCTGCCTGGGTAACGCAAACTACCGCTGTTTATGAAGGAACAAAGTTGAATGTAAATTTCGCGGCAGTACGCCCCGGACAAACTACTTTGTGGAATTTCGATGCTCCGGAATGGGGGTATGTCAATGCTAAAAATCCGGATATTGATATTGACTGGGCGGTTGATAAAAACGGCAACAAAGCCAATCTTCCGGGAATTCATTTTATAAAAGTGGTGAACTGTGTGAGTGAGCCAATGGGACTTTGCCACCAGCAATCGTCAATGGCTACCCGATTTTCGGGAGCTGCCGATCTTCAGATCATAAAAAAATACAATCTAAAAAAGTAAGAGAATAAGAATATGAAAAAGTTTATCAAATATACTTTATGCCTAATGGCCATTAGCGTTTTTTACAATTGTAGTAGCGATGATGCAAAACCGGATCCTGTAGTAGAAGAACCTAAACCCGAACCGGTTAAAGATCCGTCACTTACTTTAAAACTGCAAGCCGATTTTAAGACAGAACGATACAATGTGGTAGCTATTGACCCGGAGGTGGTTATTGAGAATGCCAACGGTGCCGCTGCACAGTACAAATGGACTGTAAAAGTAACAGGAAAAGACGGTGTTGCTAAAGACTCTGTTATTGGCGATACTAAGACTTTAAAATTTATAGCACCAAAAGCTTTGAGTTATGCTGTAGATCTTACGGTAACCCTGAACAAAGTAGTAAAACAGGCATCGACAAAAGTAACCGTTGCCGAAACGGGGAAGTCTATACGTCAAAAGCCTTTTCGATTATCGATTATGTACCGGCTCCGCATTACAATAATGACAGCTTTGAATTTGCAACAAAAGCAGAAGCGATAGAGAATGCACAAACCAATCTTGCCGACGGAAATCTGGTTGATCTGGGGACTTTTGGAGGGTATATCGTAACAAAATTTGACCATACAGTAATTAATGCTTATGGCAAAAGAGATTTTACAGTTCAGATGAACGCGATCTCTAACGTTTCAAAATTCTCTCCTGTAAGTATCGCTGTTGCGTACGATGCAAATAAAAATGGCATTGCGGAAGACAATGAGTGGTATGAAATAGCAGGAAGTGAGTATTATAAATCGTCTACAGTAAAAAATTACGAGATTACGTATTACAAGCCAGATGTCAACAAAACTGCTGTAGCAGGAAAATCGGATTGGCAGTTTGACAAGGAATATCTTAAATGGACCAATAATAAAAAGGAGACTGGTTTTATTACCAGGACAAAAAAATGGAGACGTTACAACTATTACCCGCAATGGCTTGGAGATTCTTATACACTGAAAGGAACAAAAATCAATTTACCAACAAAAGACATAAGTGACGGAGAAGGTACAGCCTTCAATGTAGGGACTTTTGAATGGGGTTACGGTGGTATCAAAGATCCTTCTATAGATATCAGCTGGGCTGTAGACAGCAATGGCGTTAAAGTACAACTGCCGGGAATAGACTTCGTAAAAGTATATGTACCTACATTCACAGAGATCGGGGCGTTAGACCTGGTAACGAATTCTTTCAAACAAGCTGAAGATTTAAATTTTGCTACTGGCAAATAATCAAAAAGTTTGAATAACACTGTTTTATTAATTAACCAAGTATATTAATCCTAAATTTTATAAATAATGAAAAAAGTACTTTATTTTTTGACAGTAGGTTTGATGCTGGGACTTTCGTCTTGTAGCAATGAAGAAAACCTTTCAAACAACGAAAACGGCAACGCAGCAGTAAAAAGCTCAGGCTCAACTTCTAAAAGTGCAGTGACCGATCCTTCGATAGGAACAACTTCTACGCTTAACCTGACCAGTTCTTTGTTGACTAGCGGAACATCAACAACAGGAGGGAAGTATTGGCAAAATACCTATGTGGCAAATACCAATTTAACAGTTGACATATTTAAATTTTCACATAGCGGAACATCATCAGGTTACAACTACTGGGACGGTTTTATTGTATCAAATGTAAATGATATTACAAATTATGGTTCAGGAGCAGGTTCTGGCGGATCTAACGGATGGGTTGCCAATCAGTGGGGAACTATGGCAGGAAGTGGTTTTGGTACTTCATCGACCATTGCTGCTGGAACTCCGGGAACAACAGGAGATCCCTATATTGTAGCGTATTGGTCAAGCTACACCGACCCAAAAAATCCACAGGGAACTACTTTTACAGAAGCAGGTTTCTCTAACTGGATTAAAATTGGAAACACAGGATTGTATCAGATAAAAGGACTTAAAATCAACAATCATCCGTGGCCATATTACGGCTGTTTATACGGAGACGGTTTTGCTCAGGCATTTTCTTCAGGAGATCATTTCGAATTGTTGATCTACGGTGTAGATGCCAGCGGAACAATTAGCGCTCCAATCACACAATCATTGGCAGATTACACAGGAGGTTCTTTGGTAATGCCAACAGGATGGATCAATGTAAACACTACAGCACTTCAAGGTTTAGGAGATGTAAAATACCTTGTTTTCCAAATGGCTTCAACAGATTCACACCCGGTTTACGGAATGAATACTGCGGCTTATTTCTGTTTGGATAAACTGTCTGTAAAAAGAATTCAATAAACAAACACATCAGTTAAAAAAAAGGAGCCATTTTTCGATGGTTCCTTTTTGTATATATGCGGTAAATAAAAATCTGCCAGATCCACAAAATCTGCGAGAAAAAAAATCAATAAACGATCATCACTTATTTTTTCTTTAAACACCTTCCTCTTGGTTCATCGCCTTCATGAAGCACTATTTCCGAATGCAGGAACTCCGCTGCATCAGCAGAATCTTTTACCTTTTTAGCGCTTCGCTTCAACATTTCCGATTCATATTCCGTAAGCACACTTTCCCGTATTCCACTTTTTCTCCACTGCGATAACGGTCGGCATCCTTTTACGATTCCACGTGCCAAAGAAAGTGCATCCAGTAAGGCCTGATTTGCCCCCTGACCTTTAAAAGGACTCATAGGGTGGGCTGCATCGCCTATTAAAGTCGCTTGCCCGTTTTTAGACAATAATTCGGAATGAAGCAACTCGCGATCGTACACCGGATAACCGGAAATTTGAGTGGACAAAGTTGCCGATAATATTTCAGGAATAGGAGTATGCCATTGTGTTCTGCGGCATGCTTCTTCTTTTAATGCCTGTGGTCCCTGAGCACTAAGCGCTTTGGCTTCTTCTTCTGACATTGGAAAGCTCAGCTGCCACATTACAGCATCAGAAGAGTAAGGCATCATATAAATGCGTTCATTGCCATTGGCAGTTTGAAACACAGTTGCCGAATCCAGTAAAGAACTGTCAAGACCTTCAAGAGCAGACAAAGGACAAATCCCCAATATTACAATACATCCCAAATAACGCAAAGGAGTAATTTCATCACCAATCAATAGTTTTCGTACTGAACTTCGAATACCATCGGCTCCAACCACTAAATCGGCTGTAGCGTTTTTTATTTTACCATCTACTTCAAATTTCAAAGTAACCTTTTGATCATCAGATTCCTTAAAATCGATTAGTTGATGTCCCCATTGTACCACCGCATGTTCGCCTAATTGTTTTAGTAGTGCCGAGCGCAAATATTGTCGGGCAATGTGCATATTGGTTCGTTTTGGAGCTGTTTTTGTATCGGATGGAATCCATTTTCGGATTCCCCATTCGCCAATTACTTTTCCTTCTGTAGTATGCACCAAATGTCTTGTTGAAATCACTTTTTCTTCCAAAGAAAAAATACCAAAACCTTCGATTGCTTTACTGGCCTGCTGTAAAGTAAGCCCATAGCCTTGTGATCGGGCGTCAAAGTTGGTATCGCGCTCGTATAGTGTAAAAGGAATCCCACGGTGCAGGCAGGCGACAGCCAGGGCTACACCTCCAATACCGGCACCAATAATCGCAACATGCGGATAGTTTTCGGTATCCACAACTGTAGGGGTGACAGAAGGAACCAATCCCGACCCGTTACAGTTGTTGCAGCTGTTAAGATGCGCTTTAGGACGAGGCGGGGGAGTTCCTGAGCCCGCTGCTTTTTCAAATTCCTCAAGTGCGATCTGATAACGGAGTCGTACTTTTTTGCTGAGCCTTTGGCTTTTTTTGCCGCGTCCCAGACATTCCGGACAAATCGTCCAGTTTCCTGCTGTATTTTCTACCGTATTCACTTTCACTTTTTTCACTTGATTTATATTCTTCATTAATAGAAGAACTTTGCTATGCGGGTAGCAAGGGTACAAATTTAAGACAAAAGATGGCCAGTGCAAAATGATTGGGCTTTAGATACTAAAAACGGTTTATAAGAGTTATTAAGGATTGTATCAAGCGAGTTGATTTTTATGTAGGGTGTAGGTATTTGTTACCGGGTTATTTTGTTACTTCTAATGCTAATCTAAACCAATCTTAATTCATAAATGATAAAAATTACAATGAAAATCAAAGTTTTAGTCTTGATGCTGTGCGCGGTAACACATTTATCCTTTGCTCAAAAACCAGCATTTAATATTAAGTATTCCGAACAATTGGCTGTTTTTGTTTTTCTTCAGAATTTATCTGAGAACTATCCGGATAATGTTTTTAAAACGGAATTTCAAAAATCAAAATACAATACGGAAGAGTTTCAGAAATTAGTAACAGCGTTTGACCAGCTGGCATTAGACTACAGTTACAAATTTGAGGAATTTCCGGAAGGTTCTAAAAAGCCAATGCAATCCATTGATTTTTTGAGAAAAAACTTAATTGAGACGCAGAATCTGAAAGACTTTAAAATACGCTCTATCGGAATTGTCACAAACAAAACACTGAACGATCTTACCAGCATCATTGCTGTTTTTACTCCAGTTTACAACGAACTGATATACAATCCCAATAAAGAAAAATTCGAGAAACAGCTTGTTGAAATCACCAGATATGCCAACGAAAATGACATGGAGAAGTATTTTGAAACAGGTTTGGTTTTCTATAATTCGAGTTGGGACGCTACAATTCCCTTTGAAATCGCATTTTATCCGTTGCCCAATTCCAAAGGCTTTACAGCACAGTCGTTTGATAACAATTTTATCAGTGCCATTCAGACCGATTTAACAGATTACAAGGATCTTTTTAGTGTAATGCTGCATGAAACGTATCATATTATTTACAACGAACAGTCCTTGGAGCTTAAAAAAACTATTGACAAGAGTTTTAAAGAAAGTAAATCAAAATGCAGCAATTATGCCTATCATTTACTCAATGAGGCGCTGGCAACTTCCTTAGCTAATGGTTATGTATATGAAAAACTGAACGGAAAAGCAGATAGCGGTGATTGGTACAACAAAAAATACATCAATCTTATGGCAAAGGAAATTTACCCCATGCTTAACGAGTATCTTTCTCAAAAGAAAGCAATAGACGGAAACTTTATCGATCGTTATATTGAAATTTATGAAACAAAATTTCCAAACTGGATCGATGAGATGGATAACCTTATGGCTTACAGATATGTTATTTCTGAAAATGAAAAAGATTTTGATGTCATCAAACAAAAGTACCGTTACCGTTCCAGATCAGAGGATGAAACCGAAATAAGCATAAATGCACTTGAAAAGATGCAAAAATCAAACCTTACCAAAATGATCATTGTATCGAAAAATAATGCTGAACATCTAAAACTAATCAAGAGTAGTTTTAAGGAGCTGAAAAACTGGAAGTTTAATGCTGCTAAAGAATTTAAGTATAAAATTTTATTAGAAGATAAAAGCCAACTGTTCATCATCAATCAAAAAGATTCTACGTTAAAAGCGCTGCTTGATTAGATAAGAAAACATAAAGTCCGCAAAGCTTTCTCTTAAACTTTGCGGACTTTGTATCAACTTTTGCGGTAAAAAAAGGAATTTACTTGTTCACTCTTTTTAGATCCAGATCCTGAAAATCAAAACTGAAATCAATATTAGGCGAGATGCCTTTCATTTTAATGGATTGTGCTTTACCGGTTTCATCTAATGAAAACATGGCAAAAGCATCACAATTCATTGCCTGATATTCCCATTTTATAGCAAATGTATTAGCGTTGTAAAAAGCCATAGGACCGTTTAACTTTGGTGAGCGATAGGATCTGAACCATAACTGCTTGTTTTTTTCAAATACTTCGATTTCTCCAAACCAATTGTCAGCGTAAACACCAATAAAATCTTCGTTTTTTACTTTCACGTTTTTTGCCGACTTTACTTTTTCCCAAACATTCTTGGTAACATCATCTCCGGTATTTCTGCCTTGTTTCATCCATTCCACAAATTTATTGGTCCAGTCAAAATCGTCCAGTCCTAAATAACTGTCAGAAATAGTATTACTAACGGCAGTAAAAAGTCCGCCACCGCCATTCTCTGTGTTGGTCAAAATCACGATGCCCAGGTTTAGATCCGGATACATGATCACAACGGATAACATTCCTGGTAAACCTCCTGTATGAGATACTTTTAAATTTCCTTTCACATCAGTTAATCCCCAGCCCAAGCCGTAACCGCTAAAATGCGAATTGTACCTTGGATTACGATCTACCTCTTCAACCGTATGGATACGCCACATTTCGTTGTGATTTTTCTCCGAAAACAATGTTGATTTCAAATCACTTCCATACTGCCCTTTGTTTAGGCATAAAGTCATCCATTTTGCCATATCGGCTGCGTTTGAAATGATTCCTCCCGCAGCACCGTTTATCTGTACTCCAAATCCATCAATTCGTTTTATAGTTCCGGATTCTGATGAATGTGATACCGCCAGATTGCTTTTATCTTTTATCCTGTCGCTTTGTGCAAAAGAATTGCTCATTTGCAAAGGATCAATAATTCGTGTTTGTATAAAATCTTCATAAGTCATACCACTTACTTTGGCAATTAATTCGCCTGCTACTAAATACAGTAAATTGTCATAATCAAACTTAGTTCGAAAAGCAGATACCGGTTTAAAATGCTGAAAACCTGTCAGAACATCATTTATTGTAAAATTGGAACCGTCAGGAAAAAACATCAAATCACCCACACCTAATCCAAGTCCGCTGCGATGCGTTAGTAAATCCTGTATGTTAAAATTCTCCGTAACATAATCGTTATACATTTTAAATTTTGGAAGATGGTCTTTCACTTTATCCGTCCATTTCAATTTGCCTTCGTCTTCTAGTATTGACAATGCTGCGGTAGTGAAAGCTTTACTGTTGGAGGCTATCTGAAAATTGGTGTTTTCATTTACGGCTTTTTTGGTTTCGATAGAGGCGACACCATATCCTTTTTGATGAATTACTTTCCCGTCTTTAACAACCGCAATTGAGGCGCCTGCCACTTTAAATTTCTCTAAAGCATCCTGCATTAAAAGATCGATTTTTTCAGATGTAATTTGTGAATAGAGAGGGGGAGAAGCGTAACAAATAAAGAGCATTAATGTAAACAGACGGGTTACTTTTTTCATAATTTTTTTTTAAGGTTAGGGTATTTTTTGATAGTTAGTTAGAAGTGTTAAAAATTAACTTCCCTGTCGACGAATATAGGAATTATCTTTGTAATTAAAGCATTGTTTAGTGGGCTAAACAATGCTTTGGCTGCATCTTTTATAAGTTTCTTTAATTTTGAGAAGATTGGTTTTTCAAAGAGCTATGCAATGGATATTTTTCATGAAACTGAATTGCATGTTTATAACGCCCCTATGTCTGTCAAAATAGTTTTTAAGCTATTTCAGCCTAGAGGCAATTGGATACTTCGATCGAATATCATTACTAAGAAAAATTTTCAGCATAAAAAATCTGCCAAATCTGCGAGATCTGTGTGAAAAAAACGAAACACATAGAAACATAGTTTTTCTATGTGCTGAGAAGGACAAATAAAAGGAACACATTCCTTCCGCATAGCTAAGAACTATTTCAGCATAAAAAATCTGCTAAATCTGCAAGATCTGCGTGAAAAAAAAACACATAGAAACATAATTTTTCTATGTGCTGAGAAGGATAAATAAAAAGGAACACATTCCTTCCGCATAGCTAAGAACTATTTCAGCATAAAAAGTCTGCTAAATCTTCGTGAGAAAAAAAATAGTTTATTTGTGCTGAGAAGGCTAATACACCCTATGACGGCTCCCAAAGCTCAATTTTATTGCCTTCGGTATCCATAATGTGTACAAACTTTCCATAATCGTAGGTGGCAATATCATCAAGTACAGTTACTCCGTTTTCTTTAAGCTGAGCGACAAGAGCTTCGATATGCTGTACCCGATAATTAATCATAAACTCTTTTTTGGAAGGCAAAAAATAAGCATCATCTTTTTTAAATGGGCTCCATTGAAGTGATTCTACAACGTCGGGCGCATCTATTTTACGCGATTCAAAAGTAGATCCCCAATCGTTGACTTCAATCCCTAAATTTTTGGCATACCATTCTCTGGTTTCCTTCGGATTGTCTGAAAAAAAGAATATACCTCCAACTCCGGTTACTTTCGGAGTTTGGTCAGCAGAGGAGTGGTCGGTTTGATTTTTTTGGTCTTCCATAAGATTTGTTTTTAATACTAAGATAAAACTAATTTCTTTTGGTAAAGTCAAAATTTAGTCCCTTTCTCGAGCATCCCTTCTGTCAAAAAAAATGGAAAGCAGAGATTAGTCAACGGATTTAATAAATCTGACACTATCATTCCTGATTGAATTCCAATCCCAAAGTTGTATTTGATCTAACAGAAAATCTTTTGTAAAAAAGGCATCCGCTTGTTCAAAACCAATCCAATCGTAGCCGTCGTGTTCCTCTGATATTTTAATTTGATTTGTAAGGAGCTCACTATAGTAAATAATCCCTGTAATCTGACAATTGTCGGTAGGCCTATAATTCCAGGTGTCGATTACCTTAACGGGTCTGATCTCGAGATTTAATTCTTCTTTAATTTCTCTTTTCAATGTTTCCCCGGCTGTCTCTCCAAATTCCATTCTGCCACCAGGTAAATCCCATATTTTAATTCCCTCTACAAGGTTGTAAACAGCTAAAAAAGCATCGTTTTTTATAATCAAAGTCTTCACTGAAAAGAACATTTCTTTCTTCATATCAATTTATTTTCGACAACATCAGTAGTTGTTTTCCCAAAGAGATCAGTCTTTTAGTCCCTTTCCTTCAAGAATCTGATCGATGACTTTTTCAACTCTTGACGCTCTTGTTGTGGAGTTTTTAGGAGCTGAAAAATACAGTAAATAAGCACGTTGACGACCCGGACTTAAAGCTTTAAAAGCAGTTTCTAAAGCCTTGTTTTCGTCTAACTTCTCTTGAAATTCTTCGGCCATCTTAAACTCGTCAGTTTTCTTTAGTTTAACTTTTAAACCTGCTCTTTCTACTTCAATAGCCTGATAAATATAGGTTTTTAAGATTGATCTTTGAGTAATAATCTCTTCAAGACTTGTAAAGCGAATTTGTCGCGCGGCCTGCACATTTTCACTTTGATGTACTAGAATCTGATCGGTATCTTTTAGTAAAGCTCCCTTAAAAAACAGAAACGCGCAATACTCCTTAAAAGAATGGATTAAAACGATATTGCTGTTATGAAGGGTATAGCAGGCAGTACCCCATTTTAACTCTTCGGTCAACTGGCAATCCAAAGCGATTTTTCGCAATTCTTGCAGCTCTGCCTGCCATTTCTCGGCATTCTCAAAATAAAAATCAACTTTTGGATTCATAAGCACAGTTGTTAAAATTCATTAAACGTTCAAAGCCCTCTAAAACCTCTTGCAGCATAATAAGACTCTGCACCATTGTGATACACAAATACGGTATTGTAACGAAAATCAGAGAATAGCGCGCCTCCCAGTTTGCGAATTTCAGCAGGTGTCGCGATCCAGCTTGAGGTTTTAGCATCAAACTTACCGAGTTTTTGAAGCTGTTTGTATTGTGCTTCATTCAAAAGTTCAATTCCCATCTCTTCGGCCATGTTTATAGCGCTTCCGGCTGGTTTGTGTTCTTTTCTTTTTTCTAAGGCTTCATGGTCAAAACACAAACTTCTGCGGCCTTTAGGGCTTTCGGCTGAACAATCGAAGAAAATATACTCGTTTGTTTTTGAATCAAACCCCACAACATCCGGTTCTCCTTCTGTTCTTTCCATCTCATCGAGGGACCAGAGTTTCCCCGGATTTGCTTCCAGTTTTTTCTGAACGTCGTCCCAATCCAGGCCTTCGTGTCGGTTCATGTTGTTCTCAAAACGAATTCTTAATACTTTCAATAATTCCTCGCTTTGTTCTGCTGAGAGTTTGTTTTTCATTTCTTTATATTTTAGGGGATAAATATTTTAATAAATGTTTTTGTTTCGTGCTTACCAAGTCTTAAAAAATTACGCACTCACTAAAGCCGTTTTTCTTTCTGTAGGTCTGTAGTACCAGGAAACAATCGTAAGAACGATAAGCAATACCGGGCCGAATAATTCTTTTGGATGATCTCCAACAGCAAAATGAGAAAAAACAGCTCCGCTCATGGCAAAAAAGAACCCGGCATAAGCCCATTCTTTTAGTAAAGGAAATTTAGGTATCAAAATAGCGATAGTACCCAATATTTTCCAAACTCCAAGTAGTGTTAAAAAATACAGCGGATAACCCAAACGTTCTATCATACTGGCTTCTTCTTTTATTTGTAACAATTGTACAACTCCTGTTGATACCATTCCTAATGCCAACCATACTGTGGCAACCCAATAAATAATTTTGTCTCTTTTTTTCATGATTTTTAGTTTAAGTTAGTTTAGTCTATTGATGTAATTATTTTAAACACATAGAAACATAGATTTAATATTCTTAAAAAGGCGTTTCACTTATTCAAAGCACACAAAGATTGCTATGTGTTAGAAACTTGTATCTTTTTATGTTCTTTAAATACACAAAACCTATGTTTCTATGTGTTAAATGGTTTTTTATTAATTACTTGCATCCAATGGTTTTAGTTTATTAGCAGTTTCCTGTAATCTGTTGTGCGCCATATTGATTCCTTGGGCAAAAGGCAGTTTTAACATCTGATCTCTGAGTGCAGCAGATTTATAAATGATATGCATTCTTAAGAGGCTGGTTTCAGCGGTTACGGCTTCAAATTCAAGAAACTCAAGCTGCGGCGGAAAAGGGGAGCCCTCCATTTCAAAGGTTCGTGTGATTTTCTGCTCGGGAAAAAATTCGTGAATCACTCCGTTGGCTTTAAAAACAACATTTCCTTTGTTATCTGAAGTTTCAAACTGCCAGCTGCCGTACTTTTTATTCTCAAGCTTCAGTACTTTAGTTCCCATCCATTGTTCGACAATCTCGGGTTCGACATAAGCCATAAACAATAATTTCAGCGGAAGATCAAATTCCCTTGTAATCACCAGGTCCTGTTGGCCGTCCTCGGCACTAATTTTTGTTTTTCGTTCCATAAATAAGGTTATTCTTTTGGTTTATAGTTTTTCATGATGGTTTCCAGTTTGTTAAAACGATCGTCCCACATCTGGCGGAAAGGTTCTATAAAATCTGCTACTTCTTTCATTTTTTTAGCATTAGTGAGGTAATGGATTTCTCTTCCGTTTTGTGTTTGCTCTAATAATTCACATTCGGTTAGTATTTGAATGTGTTTTGATATCGTTTGCCGTGAAGAATCAAAATTTGCAGCAATAACACCCGGTGTCATTGACTGAATCGCCACTAAGCTTAAGATTGCCCTGCGGGTAGGGTCGGCAATTGCCTGAAATACATCTCTTCGAATTTCCATTGTGCAGTTATTTGACTGCGAATATAATGCAGTTATTTGACTGCACAAAATTTTTAGAGATATTTTTTTTAACTATTTTTTTTGCAATCAGAAGATTATCAGTGATTTCAGGGTTTCCGAACGGAAAGTCTGTAAGGAAGAAATGGTGTCGATGGCGCTAACGACTTGCAATTTTTAGTTCGGTTCTGGCCAGAAAAAGTATAATTGCAATTTCTGCCAGAAAATAAAATACCGCTAAGGAGGTGATATGGGTATAAAGATATAGCAACAGACCTGCCGTGAAACCACAATATAACAGGTTGGCAAAGGCAATAATTTTAAGACAGCCGCGCCAGTTTTCTTTTGCAAGCCAATAACTCGCAAACGAAGAAGCCATAAGCAGGCAGGCTAAGGCAGCAAGAAGATAGAGTGTTTTTTGGGGAACCCCAAAGTAGATTTCCAATTCAACCAATACGACGCCCAACAAAAGGGTAGAGAATAAGGCTCCTAAACCGTCGATTAGAAATATTTTTTTCGAATTTAAAGACATAGGTTCAATTAAGGTTTAATGATTTGGGTGCATTAAAGTTAGCCTTAAAATGCTAATTCACAAAAGCTAAGCAAAATAAAAACCACTCTTTGCGGTTAAAAAAGAGTGGTTTGATTGTTTTAAAGTATAAAACATTATATTTTTTTGAGGGTAATTTTCATTTCTTTACTGTCCAGAGTCAGTTGATCTTCTGTAATAGTACTTTCGCAAGGATAAGGAGTGCCGGTTTCATCTTTAATTACTAAATTTTTTCCACCTTTTGTCAGCGCATAAGTACCATCGTTGATTTCTTGAGTCAGAAATCCGGTCACGTGCCCATCCTCCGTAAAAGTTAGTGTGCCCTGAGTTAGAATTACATTTTTCAGAGAATCTGAAAGCGGCTCTTTAGGCTCTACAGCAGTAATTTTCCAGGAGTTCACTAATCTATTTCGACCTTTGTGACAAGAAACCATTAGCACTGTCAGTAATGCAATTCCGAAGATAAGTAATTTAGATTTTTTCATGATTTTGTGATTAGATGTTAAACTACAGAAAATTACAAAATTTATTTTAATTAAAAATCTAAAAATCAAATATTTATAAAAAATGAGATGTCAAACACCCGACTGTACGCTAAAAGCTTTTAAACAGTACGATTGTAGGAAAGTGTCAGTGTATGAATGGCTTATGATTTTGACGAGTTTTTGGTAACTAGTTTAGTGTCAAAGCTCCCAGAATTTCTTCATACATAAATGGGCCGCCAGGGTATTTGGCAGTATAATCCAGATTCATCCAAACCTGACCACGCTCGTCCATATGGTAATGAATTTTTTTACCGTAACTCTCTTTAACAAAAAGTACGTTTTTAATCAGGTAGTTGACTTTTTCTAAGTCGATGGCTGAACCAATAAGGATTTCAGGGTAAATGTGTCCTTTGGTATGAATTAATCTCGGAGTTCCGCCAATAGACCGAATGGCTGCTGCCATCAAAATGGAATGATCGTCGCAATCGCCCGAGAAATATTCTAAAGATTCACTGGCTGTTGCAATGTAATCGCCTTCTTTAGGATCGTTGACATAGTTCCAACGACTGTTGATTTCCTTAAACACAGCAAAACACTGAATGATAGTTCTGTAGTCGGAATATCCTTTTAAACCTTTGAAATGTTTGGTAGTAGCCATTATAGCAAAGTTTCGAACCTTTGGATTCTGATACTCTATCGCATTGATGATTTTTGACTTATTGGGAAAAGGCAACAGCTTAGCCACGATAATATCCTGCGGAAACGGATTATCAGACATGGTATAAACCATTGAATTGTAATCTTCGGAGATTTCACTAAAACCATAATTTCCAATAACACTTCCGTAGAACAAAACCAATAAATACACCGCGATACAAAGGATGATGATCGTTCTGAGTAACATTAAAAGAAAGAAAACAGCAGCAAAAACAAATAAAAAGATAAAAACACGATCCAGATTGAATTTCCATTCTAAATCGATCAGGTTTTGATGTAATATGATAAAGATCGGAATCGTTATTAAAAGACTCAACAGCATAATAATAATCCTATCCCAAGGTGATTTCACCTGTAATTTGGATTTTAATTGCGGAAAGTCAATTTTAGGAAAATTTATCATAAGAATCAAAAGCAGTTTTTACAGCGCTTTTACGGTTTCAACAAAAGTACTTTTTTTATCAATAATTCCGAGATCAAATAACTGATTTTGAATTTTATCAAAAGCTTTCTCTGTTAGTTGCTTCTGAGACCATTGTGTTAGTTTTAACCATTCCTGAATGTCTTCGGGTTTTTGATTGAAAAGTTCCGACAAGGTTTTGTCAATATTTGGAATCTCAGCAAAATCCTGAGTTGTTCTATTGATGATCTCCAGTATTTTTTCGACAATTTTCGGATTCTTTTTCAAAAATTCGTCTCTAACCGTTATGACAAAAGAAGGCCATGGAGTAGGGCAGTCACCAACTCTTCTGAAGATACCCTTATCAACCAGTGGTTTGGTCATAAAACGTTCCCACATAAAATAATCGGCAGTTTCGTTGGTCAAAGCTTCAACGGCACCATCAATGGTATTGATAATTTCAAACTCTAAATCATTGGTTTTCCAGCCTTGTTCGTGTGCGTTTACATACGCCATCAGCTGCGACCCCGAACCTAGTCTCGAAATGGCTGCTTTTTTCCCTTTAAGGTCCTTCACCGTTTCAAAGTTTGACTTTGCAGCGACGTGAATTCCCCAAATCAAAGGAGATTGTACGTATATCTGAACTATTTTGCTGGGGTTTCCTGCGATAATGTCTTTTATGATTCCTTCGGTTAAAATAACAGCAATGTCAGCTTCATCATTTCGCAGCATCTGACACATTTTGCCGGTGCCTTCCGGAATATCTTTCCATTGCAAATCTATGTTTTCGGCTTCAAATTCACCACTTTCAATGCAAAGTTGCCATGGTAAATTGAAGTGTTCAGGAACACCTACAATTTTTACAGTTTTCATTCTGATATAAGTTTAAGTTGGTTAAGCGTATTCTAAGTTTATTCGGGGAATTAATTTTTTAACAAATCTGTTCTGTGTTTATCAGAGAGACAAGGCTCGGCAAATTCAATTATAGCATTCGATTCATACTCCGATAATACATTTTTCACAAGCGAATAATCGGTGTTTTTTGCGATTTCAACAGCCAGAAAGGTGTCGTTTAGTCCTTCTGACAGACAGTTTATCGCTTTTAATTTTTCACGTATAATTTCCTTGTCAAATCCTTTTTCTAAAATCAGAACCTGAACGATCGAGTTTCCTGAATGCTCTATGGTTTCTTTGTGAATAAAACACTTTTCATTTTCATCATATTCTGCCCGAAAAGTGTCATCCGTTGCAATTAAAGGCCCAAAAAAGGGAATATTATCCAGTTTGAAATACCCTTTTTCTAAATCTATAATTTCAGCCCACATGGTTTCTGAAACTATTTCTTCGAGATAAGTGCTGTAGTATTTAAACAGGATTTTTTTATGCGTTTCTGCCATGGTTTAATTTTGTAATTGTGTTGTATCAAGCTAGTTAATTTCGCTGATTACTGCTTTTAAGGGCGATAATACAATGCGATAACCATCAGGATCTAAGAACATTTTTCCATTCTCATTCCAAAAAGGATTGGTTGCAGTTAAGATTGAGATGTTGTTGCGTTCTACTCTGTCTACCAGCTCGTTGTAATCTATGATTGTTTTTGGATAAAGCACAATAACATCATCCTCGTCAAACGTATGATTTGCTTTTGTTTTAGATTGTGTAAATTCAAAATGCCAGTCCAATCCGAGCATTCCAAGAAAAACACCATCGTAATTCTTATGATTCTGAAAGCTGCCCAAAACTTCAAAGCCAAGGATATTGACATAAAAATCAACCATTTTTTCAATATTATCGGTATGTCGGGCAACTCTTAAAAACATAAGCTAGGATCTTATTTGATGAATATGATGTTCTAAATGTTCTACATAATCGGTCATTAAAAATTTTAAATCAATCTCAGACCCATCACTTAAAATGATTGCATACTCTAAAGCCTTTTCATCAACCGATTTCATGATTCTTACGATTTGTCGGTTGATAGAAAGCCAAAGCTGTGTCAGATCATAAATGTCCATGGTCTGATACTGATTTAAATTTACCAAATCCATTTGGTTATAAGGTCTGTGATGGTAAGGTTTTTCCAAATAATTAATTTCTGTAAACCGAACCAGATTATGAATTCCTGAATCAACCAAATGTCCAATAACTTCTTTCTTAGACCATTTTCCCGGGATTTTCGCCTCTAAAATTTCACTTGCCAAAGAAGGGAAATAAGTAGCATTTTCATTCAGTAATAGTTCAAATTTTATAATAGCGTTTTCCATGAAGTACCCAATAGTGGACTAAGTTATTGAATTAGTTTGTTGCTAGTTTATCTAAAGTATAAGCAATAAGCGCATCTACCGCTTTATAAGGATCTTCGCTGAAAGTTCCTGAAGCACGATTGGCGATAATAGCATTTAAAGACAAGGCATTATGTCCTAAAAGTGCTGAAAGCCCATAGATAGCAGCAGTTTCCATCTCTAAATTGGTAATTCTTTGCTCGTCAAAATTAAAATTATCCATTTTACTGTTTAATTCCTCATCCTGGATGTTCAAGCGTAAAACACGTCCTTGTGGTCCGTAGAACCCTCCGGCTGTAGCAGTGATTCCTTTAAACATTTGATCCGATTCGATAATTTTTTCCAGCTTTTCAGAGCAGGCAATTGCATACGGTTTTCCTTTTTTAATGTCCCAGTTGGTATGCGTGATAAAAGCATCCTCGATGGCAGCATTCGAAACTTCGTCAATTAAATAAGAGCGAAGCATATTATCTAATCCCAGTCCAAATTTAGACATAACAAAACTGTCTACCGGAATATCAGCCTGTAATGAACCTGAAGTTCCAATTCGGATAATATTCAAAGAAGTTAAGTTTTCTTTTGGTTGGCGTGTTTCCAAATCGATATTCACCAAAGCATCAAGCTCGTTTATCACAATATCAATGTTGTCAGGACCAATTCCGGTTGACATTACAGAGATTCTTTTTCCTTTGTAAATCCCGGTTTGGGTTTTAAATTCTCTTTTTTGTGTTGAATATTCAATAGAATCAAAAAACTGAGTGATTTTTTCTACTCTGTTTTGGTCTCCTACGAAAATAATATCGTGTGCTATATGTTCAGGACGAAGGTTTAAATGGTAAACACTCCCGTCTGGATTAAGTATTAATTCTGAATTATGTATCATGTTTTTTAATGTTTCTTAGTTTTTTTTTAAGGTTCTGAGGGGCTAAGGTTCTGAGATTTTTTTTAAATTCGGTAATCTAAAATCTACAATCTGCAATCAGAAATCATCATCCGCCGACTCTTTTCGTTTTGAATCCTTTAGCTTTAAGGATTTCCATTATTTTGTCGCGATAATCGCCCTGAATGATTATAGCCGCGTCTTTAAAAGTGCCGCCAACGCTAAGTTTGGTTTTGATTTCTTTGGCCAAAACTTTAAAATCTTCATCAGATCCTTCGTAGCCTTCGATTACGGTGGTGGCTTTTCCTTTTCGTTTTTCGAATTTGCAGATCATAGGCTCTTTTTGAATGAAAAGAACATGATCCTGCTCCTGAATTTCTTCAGGTTCGTTGGATTCGACATGATCCGGAAACAAATTTTTTAATTGATCTTGTAAGTCCATGGGTTTTATGCTTCAAATAAATTCCAATAAATATAGGATGTAAAAATTAAATTCCAAATCCCAATGATGAGTTTGGAATTTGGAATTTAAAGATTGGAATTTAATTTATGTTTATTTTTTGATTAAACCTAAATCTACCAAGCGTTCGTATAAATAATCTCCCGCTGTAATATCTTCGAATTTCTTAGGATTCTCGTCATCAATACAGTTTTCCAAACAATCCAGCTTCATATCGCTTACCGGGTGCATAAAAAACGGGATAGAATAACGTGAAGTTCCCCATAATTCTCTTGGCGGATTAACTACCTGATGAATCGTCGATTTTAATTTGTTGTTGGTATGTCTAGACAACATATCTCCAACATTAATCACCAACTGATCGTCTTCTGCGATAGCATCAATCCACTCGCCATCATGATTTTGTACCTGTAGACCTTTACCCTGAGCACCCATCAATAATGTGATAAGGTTGATGTCTCCGTGAGCAGCTGCGCGAATCGCATTTTCCGGCTCAGTAGTAATAGGAGGGTAGTGAATTGGTCTTAAAATAGAGTTTCCTTCTTGCGCATACTGGTCAAAATAAAACTCATCTAAACCTAAATGTAAAGCCAGGGCTCTTAATACATAAACACCTGTTTTTTCAAGCATCTGATACGCTT
Source organism: Flavobacterium sp. N502536 (assembly GCF_025947345.1). NCBI lineage: Bacteria > Pseudomonadati > Bacteroidota > Flavobacteriia > Flavobacteriales > Flavobacteriaceae > Flavobacterium > Flavobacterium sp. N502536. The sequence goes on from NZ_CP110011.1 coordinate 4,158,517, forward strand.
CTTTACCTACAACATTAAAACGAGGTAATTCGGCAACATTTACATTTTCAGGGTACTCTGCCGCATACTTAGAAGAGGCGTCCACATACTGGCCAAAGTGCCAGAATTCTTTTAAATCTCCCTCTTTGCGTCCTTTAGCATGTTCTTTTCCAAAAGATACATAACCTCTTTGTCCGCCAATACCGGGAATTTCATAATTATGCTTAGTTTCTATTGGCAAAGCGAAAAATTTTCTAATTTCGCTATAAAGCTCGTCTACTAACTGGTCGTCTAAGAAGTGACCTTTTAGGGCTACGAAGCCAATGTTTTCAAATGCACTGCCGATTTCATTTACAAATTTTTGTTTACGTTTCGGGTCGTCCGAAAGGAAATCACGTAAGTCTACACTAGGAATGTTTTGCATACTTTACATTTTTATTTAAAGATAAAAGGCGTTGTAAGACCTTTCAATAACAAAGGTAGAGAATATTTTAGAATTGAATTTTAAAAGTTATACTAAAATTAAATTTTTCTAACAAAAAGAAATAAAATTGTTATATTTTTCTATATTTGAAATACTTAAAACAACGCGCTAATGATCTTTTACAGACAAAACCTAACTGACGCTCAATTATTAGACTTATATAAAAAAATTCTCAAGCCCCGACTCATCGAAGAAAAGATGCTCATCTTAATTCGTCAGGGGAAAGTTTCTAAATGGTTCTCCGGAATCGGGCAGGAGGCAATTGCAGTAGGGGTGACCTCTGTTTTAGATGACTCCGAGTATGTGTTGCCCATGCATCGGAATCTAGGGGTGTTTACCAGCAGAAACATTCCGTTACACCGTTTGTTCTCGCAATGGCAGGGAAAAGCAAATGGTTTTACAAAAGGAAGAGATCGTAGTTTTCATTTTGGTACTCAGGAATACAATATTATTGGAATGATTTCGCATTTAGGCCCTCAATTAGGGATAGCAGACGGAATTGCTCTGGCACATAAACTTCAAAAGGACAATAAAATAACAGCTGTTTTTACAGGTGAAGGCGCTACCAGTGAAGGTGATTTTCATGAGGCATTGAATATCGCTGCCGTTTGGAAATTACCCGTAATGTTTGTGATTGAAAATAATGGTTACGGATTGTCGACACCAACAAACGAGCAGTATTATTGTGAGAACCTGGCCGATAAAGGCATTGGGTATGGTATTGAAAGTTATATTATTGATGGAAATAACATACTGGAAATCTATAATAAGCTGGCGCAACTGAAAGAGGAGATGCAGAAAGATCCGCATCCTGTGCTGTTGGAGTTTAAAACGTTCAGAATGCGTGGTCATGAAGAGGCGAGTGGTACAAAATATGTTCCGCAGGAGTTAATGGACGAGTGGGCGGCAAAAGACCCTGTTGTGAATTACAAAAAATATCTGATCGAAACAGGAGTACTTACTCCCGAATTGGATGAAGAACTACATAGTGCTATTAAACAGGAAATTGATGAGAATTGGGCAATTGCAAATGCAGAGCCGGAAATTGTTCCCAGTTATAGTGGTGAATTAAACGACGTTTACAAACCCTATACTTATGAAGAAGTTAAACCGGATTCAGAAGTAGAGAATATTCGATTTATTGATGCCATAAGCAGCAGTTTGAAGCAATCTATGGAACGACATGAGAATCTTGTTTTAATGGGACAGGATATAGCCGAATATGGTGGGGCGTTTAAAATTACAGATGGTTTTGTAAAGGCGTTTGGAAAAGAGCGTGTGCGGAACACTCCAATTTGTGAGAGCGCAGTAGTTTCGGCCGCGATGGGATTGTCGATCAACGGTTTCAAAGCGATTGTCGAAATGCAGTTTGCCGATTTTGTTTCTACAGGTTTCAATCCTATTGTTAACTTACTGGCAAAATCGCATTACCGCTGGGGTGAAAAGGCTGATGTTGTCGTGCGAATGCCTTGCGGAGGCGGAACTCAGGCAGGACCTTTTCATTCGCAGACCAATGAAGCTTGGTTTACCAAAACACCAGGTTTAAAAGTTGTTTATCCGGCCTTTCCGTATGATGCAAAAGGCTTATTGAATACTTCTATAAACGATCCCAATCCGGTATTGTTTTTCGAGCACAAACAATTGTACCGAAGCGTATATCAGGATGTCCCGGCAGGTTATTATACCATTCCGTTAGGAAAAGCAGCTCTATTAAAAGAAGGAGAATCAGTTACCATCATTGCTTTTGGTGCCGCGGTTCACTGGGCATTGGAAACCTTAGGGAAAAATCCTGAAATAAAAGCCGATTTAATTGATTTGCGAACCTTACAGCCATTGGATACTGAAACTATTTTTAATTCGGTTAAAAAGACAGGGAAAGTGATTATTTATCAGGAAGACACTATGTTTGGCGGCATTGCCAGCGATATTTCGGCTCTGATTATGGAGGAATGTTTTGAATATCTGGATGGTCCAGTAAAAAGAGTAGCCAGTTTAGATTCGCCAATTCCGTTTACAAAAGCACTGGAGGATCAGTTTTTATCAAAAAATCGTTTTGAAGATGTTTTATTAGAATTATTGAAATATTAATTACAAATAGCAAATTGTTTTGCAAAAAGAACATTTTTTTTATCTTTAAACCATAAAAAAATAACTTATGAAAAAACTGTTTGCTTCAATTTTTGCAATTACCTTACTTTTTTCCTGTAATAAAAATGGCAAGTCTAACGGAGATAAAGCGTTAGATGTAAAATTCGATACCTACAAGGATCGTTTTGTTACCGATTTGTGGAAGGTTAACCCAGGCTGGGCTTCTGGTGTTGGTTACCATAAACTGGACAGCGTTTTGGTTGTTCCCGATGCTGCTGAGGAAAAAAGACAACTTGATTTTGCTAATGCACAATTGGATTCCTTAAAACAATTTAATCCTGAAGATTTGTCTGATAACAATAAGACCGATTTTCAAATGATTAAAAATCAACTGGAGGCTACTATTTTTAGTGTAATAGAACTAAAGTCTTCTCAGTGGAATCCTTCTGATTATAATGTCTGCGGATCATTTGCAGAAATTTTGAATGGCAAATACGATACTCCGGAAATTCGTTTGCGTGCTTTTAATGCAAAAATGAATAATGTTCCGGCTTATTATGAAGCGGCAAAAAAGAACATTAAAAATCCAACTGTAGAGCATACAGAACTTGCTATAGCGCAAAATCTTGGCGGTTCTACTGTTTTTGACGTTGATTTGGCTGCAGCTTTGGAGAAAAGTAAACTAAGTGCTGCCGAGAAAAAAGAAATGCTGGATAAAGGTATCGTTGCTAAAAAAGCAATTACTGATTATGTGGACTGGTTGAAAAAACTATCCAATAAAACACCTCGTTCTTTTAGACTTGGGGCGGAATTGTACGCTAAAAAATTCAATTTTGATATTCAATCGGGTTATACAGCGGATGAAATTTTTAAAATTGCAGTAGATCACAAAAAAGATTTGCACGAAAAAATGTTTGTTCTGGCAGACAAACTTTGGAAAAAATACAAAGGAAACGAGCCAAAACCTGCCAATAAACTGGATTTGATCAAACAGGTAATTGATAAAATCTCTTTACAGCACACTACACCGGAAAAATTCCAGTCGGAAATTGAAAAACAAATTCCGGAATTAACGGCTTACGTAAAAGCAAAAGATTTATTGTATATTGACCCTTCAAAACCGTTGGTAGTTCGTAAAGAACCTGCATATATGGCGGGAGTTGCAGGAGCTTCTATTTCAGCACCGGGTCCTTATGATAAAAATGCCAATACGTATTATAATGTTGGAAGTATGACAGGCTGGACAGCTGAGAACGCAGAAAGCTACTTACGTGAATACAACGATTATATTTTACAGATTTTAAACATTCATGAAGCTGTTCCGGGGCATTACACCCAATTGGTATACAGTAATCAATCGCCAAGTATCATTAAGTCTATTTTAGGAAATGGCGCTATGGTAGAAGGCTGGGCAGTTTATGCGGAGAAAATGATGTTGGAAAGCGGTTATAAAAATTCGGATGAAATGTGGTTGATGTACTACAAATGGAATTTAAGAGCGACTTGTAATACCATTTTAGATATTAGTGTTCATACTAAAAACATGTCTAAAGAAGCGGCTTTGGATTTATTGATCAAAGAAGCATTCCAGCAACAGGCTGAGGCAGATGGAAAATGGAAACGTGTTACTTTATCGCAAGTACAGTTGTGTTCTTATTTTACGGGATATACTGAAATCTACAATTTAAGAGAAGAACTTAAAAAGAAAGAAGGAGACAAATTCAATTTGAAGAAGTTTCATGAGAAATTCTTAAGCTTCGGAAGTGCTCCGGTAAAATACATTAAGGAATTAATGTTATCTGAAGAATAAAAATAACGATGATTCTGAATGTATAGAATCATCGTTTATAAGGTTTTGTTTTATCTGTGTGTAAAACATTTTTTTTGAGAACTGCGTCCTAACGGATGCAAAGTAAAAAGACTAACAGGTTATTGCAACCGTTAGTCTTTTTTATTTTAAACAGTAATTTATATTTATTTAAACCCGACAGGTTTTTAAAACCTGTCGGGTTTGTTTTAAGTTATGACTCTTTTTCAATGAATTTTGCAATTCTAAAACTGTTTGTCATTAATAAATAACCAATTACAGCCTTGCAAAAATAGAAGATAATCCAACCAGATTTTGGGTAATCTTTAAATAAAGTTTTATCTTGAAAGAACATGAAAAACTGCTGTAATAATATGGGTACGTTCTGAATAAGCATATAGCCACCTATCACAATAATAGCTATTGAAATTATTTTATTCTGACTTGAATTCAGCTCTATTGTATTGTTTTCAAAACCTTTATCAAGTTTTAGTTTGTCAATTATCCAATTAGCTTTAAAAAGAAAAAATCGAGAGATTAAGTAAAAAATAAAAAGAACAAGCAAAATACAAAAAATGAGAATAAGTAAGTCTTTATTATCTTCATTTTCATATATAAAATAAATTGAAGAAATCCATTCCGGGATTATACTTACAGCTTGAAGAATTAAAATTAGGCCTAAAATCTTAATTAAGATGATCCAAAAGGTTTTTATTGACATTGAAAAATATATTTAATCATTAGGGTCAGCAGTTCTTGTTGACAAAATATTTAAACCCGACAGGTTTTTAAAACCTGTCGGGTTTGTATTTTTTATTGGTAGTAATTAATTCGAATTCGACTCCAATTCAAACAATTGCACCTGACTTTTCAAGCGATCGATCAATAAATTCATCATTCGTTTGTTTAAACTCGAGGAGTTTTTAATATAAGTATCGTATTCTTCAATGGTAAAAAGAGCGATTACAATTCCCTTTAGAGAATTTCGAAATTTGATGTCTTTTTGAATGGAGTTTTCGATGGTTTGGAGTTTTTTCTCGACTGTGTAGGAGTAAAAATCAGCTTTGTTTTTATTGACATAGTTGATAAAAACTGCGATAAATAAATCGTTTTGAAGTTTTAAAATAGGTCTAATAGTCTGATTTTGAAACAACTCATCTGCTGAAGATTGAGCACTGATTGTTCCTAAAGTTTCGCCTCTGAATTCTTTTAAAAAAGTGTCTCTCGCTTCCATGTTTTTTCTTTAAATTTAGAAAAAAATCCGATACAAAATTTTTTATTCAAACTAATATTATGCGATTCCACACCAGAAAATGGGTAAAACCCGAAGATTTAAATCCAAACGGAACATTATTTGGCGGAAAGCTACTCGCCTGGATCGATGAAGAGCTGGCGCTGTACACGATCATTCAATTGGAGAACACCAGAGTCGTGACCAAGTACATGTCGGAAATTGATTTTAAAAGTTCTGCCCGACAAGGCGATATCGTCGAGATTGGAATTGATGTTGTAAAATTCGGAAACACTTCACTCATTTTAAAATGTGCGGTACGCAATATGATGACCCGCGAAATCATCATTACCATAGACAAAACTACAATGGTGAATCTCGATGAAGACGGAAAACCTAAAGCCCACGGAAAAACTCAAATTGAATTCGTAAAAGACCGTTTATAATTCTTTATATTATGTACCGGTTTAAAACTTCAAAAATGACTAAAAAAAATATACTTGTTTCTTTATTGTTTGTTCTGCTGTTGTCCTGTAATTCAAAAGAAAATAAAGACAGTTATAACCATGCTGTTTATCGTGCGGTTCACAAAGGAGATACCGCTGTTCTCGACATTCATATCAACGACAAAAGGTTTTTCGGTCGTTATGAAGTGTTTTATCATAAAATAGGTAAAGATTCCGGCGATGTAAGGGGAGATATTAAAGGAGATACTTTTAGAGGTGATTTTCATTTTATCTCTAATGGAGGCAGCTGGAAAAGGGTTCCTTTGGCTTTACTTAAGAAAGACAACAAACTGTTTTTAGGAAAAGGAGTAATTGGTACCTATTTCAATCTTCCGCTTTTTTTACCCGAAGTACCCATTGAGTATGACAATTCGCAATTTGTTTTTGAAAAAATTAAAGAATAGTTTTCAGTCGCAGTCGCAGTTTCCAGTTTTAAACTGCGACTGAATACTGAGACTGCGACTGAATACTGAGACTGAAAACTACTCAAATCGCCCAATCTTCGAAGGCAATTCAAATATTTCAAGATCAAAATATTCTACTGAAGCCATCACATGGTCAAAAATATCGGCCATAATATATTCGTAGTTGGCCCAGCGTTTATCGCTCGAGAAAGCATAAATCTCTAAAGGAACTCCATTTGCGGTCGACTGCAACTGACGGCACATCATGTGCATGTCCTTGTTTAGGCCTGGGTGTGTTATTAAATACTGCATGATATACTTACGGAACAATCCTAAATTGGTCATATTACGGCCATTGAGTGCCAAAGTTTTGTCAACACCACGCAGATCGTTGTATTTATCGATTTCGGACTGTCTGGTTTCGATATAGGAAGCAATCAATTGTACTTTTTTCATCTGATTCAAATCTTCATCATTCAGAAAACGAATACTGCTGCTTTTAATCAAAACGTGTCTTTTGATGCGTCGTCCATCAGACTTCTGCATACCGCGCCAGTTCTGGAAAGAATCAGAGCTTAGAGCATAAGTAGGTATTGTGGTAATCGTGTTATCAAAATTTCGAACCTTAACAGTCGTCAGGTTAATCTCGATTACATCCCCGTCTGCGCCAAATTTATCCATGGTAATCCAGTCACCAATACGAACCATGTCGTTGATGGCCACCTGAACGCTCGATACAAATCCGAGGATTGTATCCCTGAAAATTAAGATAATAATAGCCGAAAGCGTTCCTAAAATAGTCAGCAGTTCGCCTTGCTTGATTCCAAACAACTTGGAGATAATAATCGCAACCCCAAAAATCCAGAGCACAATCATAATAACCTGAACGAAGCTGTCGATTGGTTTGTCGCTGTATTCCGGTTTTTGTTTTAAATAATCGCGTAAGGCATTAAAAATAGTCCTGGTAATCCACAATCCGAGCAAAACGATATAAACCCCAACTATTTTTCCAAAAACCGACTCCCAGTACTCGTATTTGTCGAGAATAATTGGAACGGCTTTGTAAATAAAGAAAAACGGAATTAAGTATGCCGTGTATTTGGTCGTTTTATTGTGAATCAGATAATCGTCAAATTTTGTTTTGGTACGCTGCGCAAAAACGGCAGTCAGCGTAACCAAAACAAACTTTGCCAGATAATAAATGGCGTAGGCCAGTATCACCATGATGGCGATATTAAAGATCAAGCTGACATAAGACGCTATGTTACGACTCATGCCCCAATCTCTAAAAATAGGGTATAAAAAATTAAATATTTTATCCAAAAGTCTAGGCATTATTCTCCAGGTATTTTTTCTCTACATAAAAAGTTCCAAACGGAATAAGTGACGCGATCTGTATAATGGCAAAGGTTTTTAAATCCCAATTTTGAGGTTTTTTAAGTAAAAACGCCAGTAATACATAACCAATAAATAAAACACCATGAGTCATTCCCAGCGGACGTAACAGGGTGTGATAAAGTTCGGGATTATTGGTTTTGATGAAAAGCATATTGGTAAATAATACTAGGTAAGAGATTCCCTCTAAAATTGCAGTAACTTTGAAAATCTTGAGCATATTCTATTTTTTGAGTTTAATACCAGCAAAATTAAGTATTATCGTTGGTATTTGAAGTATGAATCAGGAAAGTAATTTACTTTTGTAATCTTAAACTTTGATAATGAGTAAACGCGATTTAAAAAAATATCTTGCCGAATTAAACAAAGAGCAGCTCGAAGAGCAGATTGTCGAATTGTATGAAAAGTTTAGTCCGGTTAAAGTGTATTACGATTTTGTTTTCAATCCAAAAGAAGATAAGCTGCTGCAGGAATGTAAGGTGAAGATTTCGCACGAATACTTTCCAATTAAAAAAGCAGGAGCCAAAAGACGTCCCAAAGCAAAACTGCGTCGCTCAGTGGCACAGAAATACATCAAACATTTTATTTTATTGGGAGTTGATCCGTTTGTTGTCGCCGACATTATGCATTACAACATAGAGATCGCGCAAACGTATTCATCACAAAATCCGGTTAAGCAGGAATTGTTTTACAAAAGCATCCTGAATTCATTTGAGCAGGCCGTAAATTTTTCTATTTCCAATGGAATTTTAGCTGATTTTAAAGAAAGAATTATAGCCATTCAACAAGAAACTCTTCAACAAAAATGGAAAAACAAGTATGATTTTGAGGCAATTTTAGAGAAAATCGATTAATAAAAGCAGTTCTCATAAAAAATCTTATTTAAAAAAAACATTTATTTTAGGTTAAAATAAAGTGAAAAACTGTTTTTTCGGTGTATTTTTGCAAAAATCCAAAAAATAACAATGTCTCAAAACACTTTAGAAATAGAAAGAGAAGAGAAAAAAGAACTTTATGCATATCAGAAAGGCGACATCGATGCCATTTTTGAACGTTTAGACAATGCTCCTCAGAAACATCATTTATTATATCAATTGCCTACTGGTGGTGGAAAAACAGTGATTTTTTCCGAAATCGTTCGTCGTTATTTAGCTAATAATGATAAAAAAGTGGTTGTTCTAACACACCGTATCGAACTTTGTAAGCAAACCTCTAAAATGCTGAAAGGGTTTGGTGTTTCTAACAAAATCATTAATAGTAAAGTAAAGGAATTACCGGATCAAAACGATTTTTCATGTTTCGTAGCGATGGTAGAGACCTTAAAAAACCGTATCAATGACGAAAAGTTACATTTAGACAATATTGGTTTGGTTATTATTGATGAGGCGCATTACAACTCATTCCGAAAACTATTAAACTCATTCAAAAACGCTTTTATTCTTGGAGTAACAGCAACACCTTTGAGTTCAAACATAAAATTACCAATGCACCAGAGTTACAATGAACTTATTGTGGGAGACACCATCAGTTCATTGATTGACAAAGGATTCCTGGCACGTGCCACTACTTATAGTTATGATGTTGGATTAACCTCTCTTAAAGTAGGTATCAATGGAGATTATACCGTAAAATCATCAGATGATTTATATACGAATACCATTATGCAGGAAAAATTACTGCATGCCTATACCGAGCGTTCATTAGGTAAAAAGACTCTGATTTTCAATAATGGTATCCACACTTCGTTATACGTATATGAAACGTTTAGAGAAGCGGGGTATGACATCAGACACCTTGATAACACCAGTAGTTCTGAAGAACGTAAAGACATCTTACAGTGGTTCAAAAAGACACCTGATGCGATTTTGACTTCTGTGGGAATCTTAACAACCGGTTTTGATGAACCAACAGTTGAAACAATTATTCTAAACAGAGCAACAAAATCATTAACTTTATACTACCAGATGATTGGGCGTGGTTCTCGTAAATTACCTGGAAAAGATGAATTTACAGTAATTGATTTGGGTAACAATGCCGCACGTTTTGGTTTGTGGAGTGAGCCGGTAAACTGGCAGCACATCTTTAAATCACCTGAATTTTATTTGGAGAATTTACGTGATGATACCGAGATTGAAATGTACTTCAAATACAGTATGCCACCGGAGTTGCGTGCTAAATTTAGCAAAACGGCCGATGTTACTTTTGATGTAGATGAAGAGCATAAATTAATCATCAAACAAAATTTACGTTCTAAGGTTGTATTGGATAAATCATTAGAGCAGCATGCTTCAATGTGTGTTGACAATACCGAAACTTTACAAGAAGCAAAATCATTAGGCAGAGAATTGGATGACGATATAGATTGCCGTATCAAGCGTTATGCAAAATGTTTGAGCCAATGTAGTAAAAACTACCGCGAATGGCTGGTTGAAGACTATAAAAAGAACCTGACCTTATTAATAGGCAAGAAGTATCGTGAAAAAATCATGAACGAGCCGGACGAATAGAGATATTTTGTTTCAGCTTGTCGCGCTGAGCGAAATAAATGTTACAATATGTCATTTCGACGAAGGAGAAATCGCACTGGTATTACACAAAGTTTGTCGAATATTGGATGCGATTTCTCCTTTGCAACTTACTAGAAACTCATTTTTAAGTTCTCAAAGCAACCTGAAACTTGAAACAAATAAAAACAAAATAAACAAAATAAAAAGTATGTCTAAACAATTCTCATCATTAGGAATTTCAGCACCAATTTTAAAAGCGTTAAGCGAATTGAATATTGTTGAACCTACGGAAATCCAACAAAAAACAATTCCGTTACTTTTAGCTGAAACTCACGATGTAGTTGGTTTAGCCAAAACCGGAACCGGTAAAACAGCTGCCTTCGGATTGCCATTGCTGCAATTAATCGATACAGAATCTCCTGTAGTTCAGGCCGTCATTTTGGTTCCAACAAGAGAGCTTGGACAACAAATATTCAGAAATTTAGAAGGTTTCGGAAAACACCTTCCAAACGTTTCTATCGCTTCCACTTGTGGAGGAATTCCAATAAAACCACAAATCGAACGCTTGACTCAGCCTACCCATATTGTAGTAGCAACACCGGGACGTTTGATCGATTTGATTCAGCGCAAAGCCATTGATTTAAAACAAACAGCCTATTTAGTACTGGATGAAGCCGATGAAATGGTCTCTATCCTTAAAGAGAGTTTGGACGAAATTGTTGCTGAACTTCCTAAAAAACACCGTACTTTATTGTTCTCCGCTACTTTACCGGGAACAATCAAGCAGTTGATTCAGAATTACTTAAATAAAAATGTTGTTCAGGTTAGCGCAAGCATGGAAACTGTTGGGAACCAAGGGATTGATCACGAATATATTGTAGTAGATCCCATTGAAAAACTGGATGTTTTGATGCATTTTTTAAATTCAAGAGAAGGCGAACGCGGTATTATTTTCTGTAAAACCAAAGCAGCAGTCAATAAACTGGCCAAGAATCTGGCCATCAATCGTTTTTCTTCTGGAGCGCTTCACGGTAGTTTGTCACAGGGAATTCGTGACAGGATTATGGAGCAGTTTCGTGAGGGGCACATCAACATACTGGTCGCTACCGATTTAGCTGCAAGAGGAATCGACGTAAAAGAAATTTCTTATGTAGTCAACTATCATCTTCCTGACACCTACGAAAACTATGTTCACCGTAGCGGAAGAACCGCGAGAGCAGGAGCAAAAGGGCTATCATTAACCGTTTTGCAGGAAGAAGAAGTAGTAGAAATTCCTGAATTTGAACAAGAACTGGGGATTAAATTTACTAAATTTCAAAAACCTTCGGTAGCAAGTCTTGAAGAAAACAATACGCTTTTATGGGCCAAACAAATTTTCAAAACAAAACCGAATCATGATATTTCAACAGAATTAAAAACTAAGGTAAAAACAGTTTTTCATCATCTGACTAAAGACGAACTGATTGAGAAATTGTTAGCCAATTATGTTTTACAGAACAAAGTTGAAGTGGCCGAAAAACCTGTTAAAAAATTCAAAAAGTAATATTTGCGGCAATTAACTTTGCTAATTTATGTTGTATATTTATAAGGTAATTTTAGTATAATCTTACTTAATAAACAGCATATATGAAGATAGTCATCATAGGAGGTGGTTTTGCAGGAATCAATCTTGCAAAAGAGCTTGTACACCATCCTCAAATACAGGTAACCCTTGTAGACAAGAACAATTATAACTTTTTTCCACCACTTATATATCAGGTTGCAACCGCATTTTTAGAACCTTCGAGTATCAGTTATCCTTTCAGAAAATTCTTTGCAGGCAAAAAAAACCTGCAATTTCGTCTGGGGGAATTGCTTTCAGTAGTTCCGGCTGAGAATAAAATTATCCTGAATAACGGAGAATTAACATACGATCATTTGGTTTTTGCAACCGGTGCAGAAACGAGTTATTTTGGAATGGAAAACGTTATGAAAAACGCCATTCCGATGAAAACATTAAACGATGCCATCGAAATGCGTAATGCACTGCTTAAAAACCTTGAAAAAGCAGCAATTACCAAAGATATCCGTAAACGACGCAAACTGCTAACCATTGTGGTAGCAGGAGGAGGGCCAACAGGAGTGGAGGTATCCGGGATGTTTGCCGAAATGCGAAAAAGCATTCTTTTAAAAGAGTATCCGGAACTGGAAACCTCTGCGAGTAATGTTTATTTGGTCGATGGGGGAGACGCACTCCTCTCGCCTATGAGCAAAGCTTCTCAGGAAGATACTCTGGATGCACTTACCAAACTTGGTGTTGTGGTAAAACTTCAAACACGCGTTGTTGACTATGTTGATGATACTGTTCATTTTGCAAATGGAGAAACAATTAAAACCAAAAATCTGATTTGGGCAGCCGGAGTTTCTGCCAAAACTTTTGAAGGAATCCCAACAGAAAGTTATGGCCGCGGAAAACGCATGGCAACAGATCAATACAATAAAGTAAATGGACTCGTAAATATTTACGCTATCGGTGACACGGCCATCACAGCCGGTGATAAAAATTTCCCTGACGGACATCCGCAGGTAGCGCAGGTTGCCATTCAACAAGGATTGAATTTAGCCAAAAACTTTAAAGCAATGATACAGAACAAACCTTTAAAGGCATTCCTGTACAATGACAAAGGTTCAATGGCTATTATTGGAAAAAATAAGGCAGTTGTAGATTTACCTAGTCCGAAATGGCATTTTAAAGGATTTTTTGCGTGGATTATCTGGCTGTTTATCCACCTGATATCCCTGATTACTTATAGAAACAGATTAAATACATTCTGGAACTGGATGGTGGCTTATTTTGCAAGAGATCAGTCTTTGAGAATGATTATCAGACCAGATAAAAGACAACAAAGAGAATAGATAAAATTCAATTTTTAAATTCCAAATTCCAATGAACTGGGAGTATTTAATTGAACATAAAAAAGCCAGAATTATTAAATTCTGGCTTTTTTTTATACAATCTTGTCATTTCGACTGAAAGGAGAAATCACACAAAAATTCCGCAAAGTGAATCTCCAATCTTTGTCGAGCTACTAGTGTGATTTCTCCTTTCAGTCGAAATGACAAAGCGGAGTATCTTTGTTAATGACCAATCATAACATCATCTTCCTTAGTCAATTCTACTTTTTGCTTAATAAAACGTTTTCCAATATTTAAAACAATAAAAGCGGTAATCGTAGTTGTTGTCATGATCGCCACCATTGGCGCAACAGAATCTTTTACAAAAATTCCAACCGCAAATGAAGCTAAAGCCCCAATTCCAAGCTGAATAGCGCCCATTAATGCTGAGGCACTTCCTGTATTCTTAGCAAAAGGCGCCAGAGTAAGACCTGCGGTATTTGGATTTGAGATTCCAAGACAAGCCAGGAATAAAAACAACATTCCAATAGTTTCATACAATCCTAAAAGGTTGTTTAAAGCCAAAATCAGGAAAACAATACTAATAACGGACTGCGAAATCAACGCACCAAAAATCATTTGTTCGCTGGAGTATTTTTTCAATAAAGCTGAATTTAACTGACTTGAACCAATAAAACTAACCGACATAAAAGCAAAAATCCAACCGTAGGTTTTAGCGTCAACATGGTAAATATCCATAAAAATTATAGGAGAGGCCGCAACGTACGAAAACAGCCCTGAAAAAGCAATTGCCCCTGTAAAAGCATACGTATAAAACTGAGGCTCTCTAAGTACTTTTAAGAAATTGGTAATAATAGGTTTTGGCTTCAAAGATATTGAAGTGTCTGGTTTATAAGTATTAGGCAAACCAAGCTGTGATGCTATGAGAATTGCAATTCCCATACACATTAAAATAAAAAATACAGTATGCCAGCCGTAATCTTCTGTAACATAACCTCCAATTGTAGGCGCCAGCATAGGAGAAAGTCCAACCACAAGCATTAATAAGGAGAATACTTTCGGAATATCTTTTACAGGAAATAAATCTCTTACCATAGCAACAGAAGCTACTGTTGCAGCGCAACTTCCAACGGCCTGAACAAATCTTAAAAGGATAAACGAATCAATTGTAGTTACATAAATACAGCCCAAAGAAGCCAAAATATAGACCATTAACCCAATAAATAAAGGTTTTTTTCGACCAAAACGATCCAATAGCGGTCCGTAAAGTAATTGTCCGGCTGAAATTCCAATAAAATAACTCGATAAACTCATCGAAACTTTGGCGACTGAAGTGTGTAAATCCTTTGCTATACCTGAGAAACCAGGCAGATACATATCAATTGAAAAAGGGCCAAGTGCTGTTAAAGAACCTAAGATAAGGATGAGCTTAATGTATTTTTTTGTTGTCATTTTCTTAAAAAATTGCTTTTCATTTTTTGCAAAGGTAAAGATTTCATATCTTGTAGTGTAATTTAAACCTTTTTTAATAAAAGTTTGGGTGTATTACGCATGAATGGATTGCCAAAAATCATTTTAATATTAATCTTAAAAATTTAAAATTATGAGAAATTACATTGTACTATTTACACTTATTTTTACCACAATTTCATTTGCACAAACGATTACTTCTAAAAAAGAAGATGCAACTCCGGCACAATATGCCTTGCTGGAAAAAGTCAATCAGTATTATCCGGATATTACTTTAAGTAAAACGGTTACTAATTTTTATGCCGACGGTAATATCATTGACACGCATCAGGAATTTGATTTAACAAATTCTAAATTCACGAGTTACAAAATTGGACTTGAACCGGATAATAAAAAACTCCTGTTTGAGTATGTTTCTGACGCAACCGGAAAAGTTTACGGTGACGTTACCATTTTTAAAGGAAATGCGCTGAGAACAACTTTTACAGAAAAGAACAATGAGATCAGTGTCGCATTGAACGGAAAATCGGTTTATTTGAAAAAATTAAAATAATTTTTCAAATACGGGAAATATGAAGCACCACATATTTTGTGGTGCTTTTTTTCGTTTATATTTGATTCATAAATTTCACATATTTTAAAACGCATGAAAAAAATTCTCTTATTATTGATTCTCGTAAGCTTTCAATCGTATGCACAGGCCAATAAATTTACCGGAACCTGGAGCACTGAAAATTGTAAAAGTTGCAGCAAGGAATATGTACTGAAATTAAACCTGGCGCAATCCAATAACAAAATTTTCGGAACGGCCGAAATTACAAGCAGCAATGAAAAATTTGTTAGCGGTGTTATGGAGGTTGACGGTAATGTGTATGCACTTGGTGAAAAAGCTCAAATTAGCATCAAAGGCAAAGACGGTTCTGCAAGTGCAGTTTTATTTGTAAAGGAAGATCTTTTACAATTTGCCAAAAGAGGCGGTGATGATTTAGTTCCCAAAGAAACAGTTCTAACGAAGTTATACTAGAGAAATCAAGGCAAAAGACGCAAATTTGCCCTATTTTAGTATAGTATATTTTGAACTATAATTTATATTATGTAAAATAGAGAATTCAGGAAACTTCTCGGCTCTCTGTAGATTCTTTATAAAATATTTTTTTATAGATGCTCTCAAATACTTAAAAATGAACGGTTTGTATTGTATCAAACCTATCTCGGTTTAAATCGTCTGTCAAAAACAAACCAAAATTGTGTTTTTGAATCGTAATAAATCATTTTAAAGGCTTTAAAATGACAATATTTAACATTTCTTTAAAATAATTAGATTCTGTGTAAGATGCTTTCATTGTACCACATTATTTTATTATTTTTACATTCGATACTTTAAAAAAATTATCAAACATATGAATACAATTGCTGAGCATATTGCAGATTTTTTAAAAGAATACCCGCCATTTGATAATTTAACTTTCCAGGAATTATCTGATATTGCAACGAACATTCGTGTTATCAATTTAGAAAAACATGCAGTATTGTTTCAAAACAATGACCTGCTTCACGACAGCTTTTATGTTGTGGCTTCGGGTATTGTAAATCTGACTACAATTGCTGATGCTGAAGAAACGATTATAAACAAATGTCATGAAGGTGATATTTTTGGTCTACGCCCGTTTTTTGCCAAAAATAACTATATGATGACGGCTAAAGCGCGTGAAGAAAGTATTATTTATGCTATTCCAATCGCGGTTTTCAGACCATTTGTAGCGAATAATTCAGACGTTTTGAACTTTTTACTCGAAAATTTCGCAGTAAATTCAAGACATGCGAAAGACAATGTACATTCTAATGGAAAATTGATTTCTGATACTGCGTTTTATGTTGATCAGCAATCAGAAATGCAGTACATTCAGTCTTTAGCGTACAACAATTCGCCTTTAACAACTGAATCGAACCATATTATTAAGGATGTCGCTATTTTGATGACCGAATCAATGGTCGACAATATCGTGATTTGTGAAAAGAATAATCCGATTGGTATAGTAACCAATGCCGATTTATCTTCAAAAATTGCTACAGGCCGCTATCCTATTACCGAAACGATTGATAAGATTATGTCTTCGCCGGTAGTTACTGTTATTGAAAATGTATCGTTGGCTGAAGCACAATTGCTGATGTTAAAACATAATGTTACCCATTTATGTGTTACCAAAGACGGTACCAGTAAATCTGCGGTAAAAGGAATTATTTCTGAGCACGATTTAATTGTGGCACAGGCCAGTAACCCTGGTGTTTTAATTAAAGAAGTGAAACGTTCGCAGTTGCCAAAAGATCTAAAACAAATACGAGATCGTTTGTCTGATTTGATTCAGAATTCGATTCAGAAGAATATTCCAATTTCACATGTCAGTAATATTGCGAGCGAAATTAACCTGGCCATTATTAAGCGTGCGGTAGAGCTTTCTATTTTAGATTTAGGCTCCCCTCCTGCTCGTTTTGCATGGTTAAGTATTGGTAGTCAAGGGCGTAAAGAACAGCTTTTGCTCACCGATCAGGACAGCATTCTGATTTTTGAAGATGTGGCACCGGATAAATACAGAGAGGTTAAAGATTACTTTTTGAGATTGGCCAAAAGAACCACTTCGATCCTTGAAAAAGTAGGTTACGAACTTTGTCCAAACGGACATATGGGAAGTAATATGCTTTGGTGTAAGTCATTGACCGACTGGACAAAACAGTACAACAGCTGGATGAATACTCCAGGTGAAAACAGTAACGATCTGAGCAGTATTTTCTTTGATTATGAAATTGTTTTTGGAGAACCAAAAATTGAAGAAGTCATCGAAAATGTGATCTTTAAAAATGCGGTGAACAATACTTTGTTTTTTGACTTTTTAGGAAACGACGCTTTAAAACGTAATTCTCCTTTAAGTTTTTTCAAAAAGTTTATTGTTGAAGAAGAAGGACCACATAAAACAAAATTTGATATTAAGACCCGCGCATTAATGCCTTTGATTGATTCAGCTCGTTTGCTGATTTTGAATGCTAATATAAAGGGGATTAAAAATACTTATTTGAGATTCAAACAATTGGCTATTACAGATTCTAAAAATGCCGAAATTTATTTAAGCTGTGCCGAGGCCTTTCTGACCTTGTCAAAGTTTAGAACTGTTGAAGGTTTGAAGAATGATGATTCCGGACAATATATTAATTTAAGGGAATTGTCTAAGACAGACAAAGAAAAGTTAAAAAATGCCTTAACCCCAATGAAAGACCTTGAGGAATTAATTAAGAGTAAATTTCAACTTACACAATTCTCATAAAGTATGCTAGACTGGATTAAAAATATCAACAAAGAGTATCCGGACTTTTGGAAGGAGTACTTGACGAAATTTGAAGTTAAACCCAACAGGTTTGTGGTGTTGTCTACAGAGACTTCCGGATTAAATCCCAATAAAGATGTTATTTTGTCTTTGGGGGCTTTTTCGGTTATTGATGACAGCATTGTGATTAAAGACAATTTTGAAGCTGTTTTACTACAATACAAATTTTTGCAGGATAACGGACTTTCGAATGAGTTTATCATTGAGAGCAAAATGATGAAGATGCCGGAACCTGATGCAATGGAAGCTTTGATTAATTTTATAGGAAATTCGATCTTGGTTGGACATCATATTAATTTTGACATTGAAATGCTGAATGCGGCATTAGAACGTCTGGATTGTGGAAGATTAAAAAACGAAGCTTTGGATGTTGATATGATGTATCGAAAATTAATGGATATTAACGACAAGCAATTTTCTTTGGACGATTTAAGTGAGATTTACAAAATTCCAAAAAGTGACAGAAATTCTTCTGCAGAAGACGCGTATAAAATTGCCCTATTGTTTCTTAAACTGAAATCCAGATTGGGAATTAAATAGGAAGTTTGATTCATCATATAAAAAGAAGTAAGGAAATCACTGAAAAGTATTTCCTTTTTTTTTGGCTAAACATATTTGGTGTATTCGAAATAAAGGATAATTAATAAGTATTGTAAATCCGACAATCCCGAGGCTTTGGGATTGTCGGATTTGTTATTTTAAAGATTTTTTGATAGATCCATAGCTGTGAGGCTAAGCGTAATCAACGTTTTTTAGTTTTGCAAGCTTTTGATTTTGCTTGTTTTTCGTGGTGGTAAAAAGAAATGACGTAAATCCCCCCTATTGTTGTCATTTACGTACAGTATTGTCTTTTGTAAGTAATCGCATCTTTGTCTTGTTAGTTTAATTAAAAATTAACAGAAAAAGTAGAACAAAATGACAACTATAAATTCTCATCTGGCTTTCAACGGTAATTGTCTTAAAATAAAGACGTTCTGTAGAAAATGTCTGAACAGTCAGATTATATTTCAAGTGATTGGTGAATCCCCTGGATGTTTGACTTCGCCGCAAATCAAAATTACCAATAAATACAAAGACTTTTTTAATTAACCAATTTAACAAAAATGAAAATGATATTCGTAAAAATAATAACGGTATTGGTAGCTATAGTTTCAATAGCTTTAGTAGTAGCCATGTTTACTAAAAATAAATACACTATAAGAAGAGAAATAATCATCGATAAACCCAAAACGGAAGTTTTTGATTTTATAAAACTGAATCGCAACCAAAAATTGTACAGTAAATGGCTGTTGCTGGATCCTGCTACAAAAATTGAGATAACAGGTACTGACGGAACTGCGGGTTCTGTTCTGACTTTTGAAAGCAAACACCATAAGACTGGTAAAGGAGAATGGGAAATAAAAAAATCTGAAAATGACAGAATCGATTTTGAACTTCGTTTTCTGGCGCCTTATGTATTTACGGCAAATGGGCATATGGAAACAAAAAGTTTAGCTGGAAATCAAACAAAGCTTATCTGGATTTATAATAGCGGAATGAACTGGCCTAAGAATTTTATGCTTATTTTCTTTGATATGGATAAAATAATTGGAGCTGATGTAGAAGAAAGCCTAACGAATATAAAAACGATTGTAGAAAAATAAACGATAACCTTTAAAATTACAAAATTATGTCATTTCAAGCTTATTTAACCAATATTAAAACAAAGACAGGAAAAGGTCCTGATGATTTTAAAAAACTTTCAGATGAAAAAGGTTTTTCAGTCAGTGGAGAATTAAAACCTGAAGTAAAAGCAACCGAAATTGTGAGCTGGCTAAAAACAGATTTTGATTTAGGTCACGGACACGCAATGGCTATTTATGCGCTTCTTAAAGGATTAAGGAAGTAAAAAAATAATTGTTATAAAAAAAAGCTGTCGAATGGACAGCTTTTTTTTATTTTGTGAAGATACTAGATCTTACCTTTTGTAATCTCTTCTACAATTTCAGGGTTCAATAGCGTTGACGTATCTCCAAAATTAGAAAGATCGCCTTCAGCTATTTTACGTAAAATTCTACGCATAATTTTTCCGGAACGTGTTTTTGGTAAACCGGAAACGAACTGAATTTTATCAAGTTTTGCAATTGGTCCGATGTGATCAGAAATATACTGATTGATCTCTTTACTAAGATTCGATCTGTCTCTAACTTCTCCTGTCTCCTTCAGAATTACAAAACCATATAGTGCATTTCCTTTGATATCGTGTGGGAATCCAACAATAGCAGATTCGGCTACAGCAGGATGCTCGTTGATCGCGTCTTCAATAGGAGCTGTTCCTAAATTATGACCGGATACAATCACAACATCATCTACTCTACCGGTGATTCGGTAGTAACCTACTTCGTCTCTTAAAGCACCGTCTCCTGTGAAATATTTTCCTGGGAAAGCAGAGAAATAAGTGTCTTTGTAACGTTGGTGATCTCCCCAAATGGTTCTGGCGATTCCAGGCCATGGAAATTTGATACACAAACTACCAACAACCTGATTTCCTTCGATTTCATTGCGTTTTTCGTCCATCAATACAGGCTGAATTCCAGGTAATGGCAAGGTTGCGTAGGTTGGTTTTGTTGGCGTTACAAATGCAATTGGCGAAATCATAATTCCACCCGTTTCCGTTTGCCACCAGGTATCGACCACCGGACATCTTTTGTCTCCAACGTGATCGTTGAACCAGTGCCAGGCTTCTTCGTTGATTGGTTCTCCAACGGATCCAATTACTTTAAGTGATTTTAGAGGATATTTTTGGATATAATCTAAACTTTCTTTGGCAAGCGAACGAATTGCTGTTGGTGCGGTATAAAATTGTGTGATTTTATGTTTTTCGATAATGTCCCAAAAACGACTGAAATCAGGATAAGATGGAACTCCTTCAAAAATTACGGTAGTTCCTCCATTTAATAAAGGTCCGTATAAAATATAAGAGTGTCCCGTAATCCATCCAATGTCAGCGGTACACCAGAAAATATCATTTTCTTCGTGATTGAAAACATTTTTGAAGGTATAGGCAGTATAAACCATATATCCGGCTGTGGTATGTACCATACCTTTTGGTTTACCTGTTGAACCAGAAGTGTACAGAATAAATAACGGATCCTCAGCGTCCATTATTTCAGCTACACTATTGTCCATTGCGCTATTCAATAAAGGTTGTAACCATTCGTCACGACCTTCTTTCATTTTAATTTGAGTATTGGTTCTTTTTACGACCAAAACTTTAGTAACTGACGGACAGGTATCTAATGCCTCATCAACAATACCTTTAAGGTCGATGGTTTTATTACCTCTATATCCTCCATCAGCTGTAATAACCATTTTACATTCGCAATCATTTATTCTGGCAGATACAGCTGAAGCTGAAAATCCTGCAAAAACAACTGAGTGAATGGCTCCAATTCTGGCGCAGGCCAATACTGCCACAGCCAGTTCAGGAATCATTGGTAAGTAAATACAAACTCTGTCTCCTTTACGAACACCCTGCTCACGCAAAACATTCGCCATTTTTGAAACTCTTTCGTATAGTTCATTATACGTTATATGTAAGGCACTTTCAGACGGATCGTTCGGTTCAAAAATGATAGCCGTTTTTTCTCCTCTTTTGCTTAAATGCCTGTCAATGCAATTTTTGGTAATGTTAACTTTTGCCTCCGTAAACCACTTTACTTCTGCATCCCCCATATTAAAGTCAACTACTTTTTCCCATTGTTGGTACCAGGTAAAATTTTCCTCAGCTATCTTTCCCCAAAATTTCCTGGGTTCCCTTATTGACTTATTGTAATGTTTAAAATATTGTTCTAAATTTTCAATTTTATAATAACTCATACGTTTTTGGAATTTTTTTATAAATGTATTAAATATCAGTCTATTCTTAAAATTATTTAATTCATAAATAATAGCAAAAAAAAACACATATAGAAAAAAATATCGCGTTTTAATGGCTATAATTTAAAAAATAGCTTTTTGAAGAAAAAAAGCATATTTGCGAAAAAGGCACGATAAATGAATACCATGCCTTTTCAATTTTAACAATTTCAATAACAATTAATTTTGTAATTCTGTACCAAAGTACACTGTCATATTTTGAAAATAGTAGCAGCTTTATTAATTAAAATGAAACTTTCAACAGGTATATTTAGTGCTAAATATACTCCCCTTCATTAGGGATTAGCTTCACTTAACTTACATGTGCTTACTCACAGAAGTTAAGTGAACGCAATTTGCATCTATATCCATTTTTCTTAATAAGTGCTTACTAATTCAAAATATTACATAGAACAGAGATACAGTGCAGATTCCACAAGCGAATATGTGGTAATTCCCAATTTATTATCCAATTTTTTTCATTGCCGTCATTGACTCTCTCAACCATGCCCCTACTTCTTCGATAGGATGTTGACGAACTTCTTTGTTTACAGCAATTAAGGTCGCATTGTCTACTCCATTTGTGGTAGAGAATGGTTTTCCTATTACATTTGTTTCAACAGTTTTCATGAACTCGGTCAATAACGGTTTGCAGGCATGATCAAATAAATAACAACCGTATTCTGCTGTGTCTGAAATCACGCGGTTCATTTCAAATAATTTTTTTCTTGCTATAGTGTTGGCAATTAAAGGTAATTCGTGTAATGATTCGTAATAAGCTGATTCTTCGATGATTCCTGCCTCTGTCATGGTTTCGAAAGCTAGTTCAACACCGGCTTTTACCATAGCGATCATCAAAACTCCGTTGTCAAAGTACTCCTGCTCTGAAATTGGCGCTTCCTGAGGAGCTGTTTTCTCAAAGTTAGTTTCACCAGTTGCAGCTCTCCATTTCAATAAGTTAACATCATCATTCGCCCAGTCGATCATCATGGTTCTGGAGAATTCACCCGAGATAATATCATCCTGGTGTTTCTGGAACAATGGTCTCATGATATCTTTTAATTCTTCAGCAATTTCGTAAGCTTCAATTTTTGCAGGATTCGAAAGACGGTCCATCATATTGGTGATACCACCATGTTTCAAAGCTTCTGTGATGGTTTCCCATCCGTATTGAATTAATTTTGAAGCATATGCTTTATCGATTCCTTTCTCCACCATTTTATCAAAACATAAAATAGAACCGGTTTGCAATAATCCGCAAAGGATGGTTTGCTCTCCCATTAGATCTGATTTTACTTCAGCAACAAATGACGATTTTAATACTCCTGCTTTATGACCTCCAGTGGCTACAGCGTAAGCTTTTGCCTGATCTAGACCAAAACCGTTTGGGTCATTCTCCGGGTGAACAGCGATAAGTGTTGGTACACCAAATCCTCTTTTGTATTCTTCACGAACCTCAGAACCCGGGCATTTTGGAGCGCACATAATTACAGTGATGTCTTTACGAATCTGCATTCCTTCTTCAACAATATTGAATCCGTGAGAATACGATAAAGTTGATCCGTTTTTCATTAAAGGCATAATGGCAGTAACTACAGCAGTGTGTTGTTTGTCTGGTGTTAAATTACAAACTAAGTCAGCAGTTGGAATTAATTCTTCATAAGTACCTACTTTAAATCCGTTTTCAGTAGCATTTTTATAAGATGCTCTTTTTTCAGCAATTGCATCTGCGCGCAATGCATATGAAATGTCTAAACCAGAATCTCTCATGTTTAAACCCTGATTCAAACCTTGTGCACCACAGCCCACAATGACAACTTTTTTTCCTGCTAATGCCGAAATTCCGTCTGCAAATTCTGATTGCTCCATAAATTCGCAAACTCCTAATTGTTCTAATTGTAATCTAAGTGGTAATGTGTTGAAATAATTTGCCATTTTTTTTAAAAATATTTAATGAATGTTGTAATTTAATAATTGGTTAATAGATCAGATAATACTATTTGAATGTTTCTAATAGTGTTGAAATTTCCATTTTTTCTTTTGAGACCGATATTCTGCCGGAACGTACAAACTGCATAATGCCGTAAGGTTTGAATTTTGCGTACAATTCTTCAATTTCAGAGCGTCTTCCCGATTTTGAAATCACGAAGAAGTCACGGGATACCGTAACAATTGTAGCCTGACTGTCTTTGATGATGTTTTGAATTTGTTTTTCATCAAATAACAGACTTGAAGCAATTTTAAACAAAGCATTTTCAAGATAAATGGTTTCTTCATCGGTATGATAAAACGCTTTTATAACTTCGATTTGTTTTTCAATTTGTCCTACGATATTTTGAACCCACTTCTCTGTTGTTTCCACTACGATAATGAATCGCGAAACACTGTCAATTTCTGATTCAGAAACGTTTAGACTTAATATGTTGATGTGACGCTTTAAGAATATTCCGGATATCCTGTTTAACAGCCCCACATTATTTTCTGAGTATACCGATATGGTAAATGTTCTGTTTTCCATTTGTTTTTTAGTTTATTTTGTTTCAGGTTTCATGTTACACGTTCTCAGGAGAACTTGAAACTTGAAACCTGAAACCTGAAACTTTTTTTTTAGCTTAATCTAATTTCAGAAACACATGCTCCTGTTGGAATCATTGGGAATACGTTGTTTTCTTTTTCTACCATAACTTCCAGGAAGTAAGAATCTTTTGAAGCCAGCATTTCTGCAACGGCAGCGTCTAAATCTTCTCTTTGTGTTACTTTTTTAGATTTAATATGATACCCTTCAGCAATAGCAACAAAATTTGGATTGATCATTTTTGTGGATGCATATCGGTTGTCAAAAAACAATTCCTGCCACTGACGTACCATTCCTAAAAATTCATTGTTTAAGATGACAATCTTTACGGGCACCTTAGTCTGAAAAATTGTTCCCAATTCCTGAATGTTCATTTGGAAACCGCCATCACCAATAATAGCCACTACTTCGCGATCTGGTTTTCCCATTTTAGCACCAATGGCCGCAGGTAAAGCAAATCCCATAGTTCCTAATCCTCCCGAAGTAATATTACTTTTGGTCGAATTAAATTTAGCATAACGACAGGCAAACATTTGGTGCTGTCCAACATCCGAAACGATAATAGCATCTCCTTTTGAGTGCTTGTTAATCATTTCTACGGTCTCCCCCATTGAGATTCCTTTATTATTGGTCGGGTTTAATTCTTCTTTAATGACAGTATCGTACTCGATTTGCTGTAGTTCTTTAAATTCGTTGTGCCATGAATCATGTGTTTTTGCTTCGAGTAAAGGCAATAAAGCGGTTAATGACTCTTTTACATCTCCAAGAACTGCGATTTCGGTTTTTACGTTTTTGTCAACTTCCGCAGGGTCAATTTCGAAGTGAATTACTTTTGCCTGTTTGGCATACGTATTTAGGTTTCCGGTAACACGGTCGTCAAAACGCATTCCAAGAGCGATTAAAACATCACATTCGTTTGTTAGTAAATTGGGTCCGTAGTTTCCGTGCATTCCTAACATTCCTACGTTTAAAGGGTGATCTGTTGGTAAAGCCGAAAGTCCTAAAATGGTCCAGGCAGCAGGGATTCCTGATTTTTCAAGTACAGCTTTAAATTCAGCTTCCGCCTGACCTAGTATGATTCCTTGACCAAAAACGATAAATGGTTTTTTGGCGCTATTGATTAAAGCGGCAGCTTCGGCAACTTTGTCTAATTTCAATTTTGGAACCGGTGTATAACTTCTGATTCCGGTGCATTTTTCATAACTAAAATCAAGTTTGTCAAACTGTGCATTTTTAGTAATGTCGATCAGTACAGGTCCCGGACGTCCGGAACGTGCAATGTAGAATGCTTTTGCAATTACTTCAGGAATCTCTGAAGCTTCGGTAACCTGATAATTCCATTTGGTAACCGGAGTCGAAATTCCGATGATATCGGTTTCCTGAAAAGCATCAGATCCTAACAAATGTTTCCCCACCTGGCCTGTAATACAAACCATTGGTGTCGAATCGATCTGCGCATCTGCGATCCCGGTAATCAAATTAGTGGCTCCCGGTCCTGAGGTTGCGATGGCTACCCCTACTTTTCCTGTCGCTCTGGCATATCCCTGAGCGGCATGTGTAGCACCTTGTTCATGGCGTACCAAAACGTGGTGCAGTTGATCCTGAAATTTATATAATTCATCGTAAACTGGCATGATTGCTCCTCCCGGATAACCATATAGCAAGTCTACTCCTTCTTCTAACAAACATCTTATAACGGCTTCAGCCCCTGATATTTTCATAGTATCTTTTTTTTCAAAAATCAATTTCAAGTTTCAATTTTAAAAATCCATGGCAAGTATCAAATCACAGTTGATCTGTTTCTACTTTTTGTTGCTTTTGATTTTTAGTATTGTCATTGCTATTGTAATTGAGATTGTTATTTTTTAATTTATTTATCGGTAACGCAACCTGTCGAAGCGCTTGAGACTGATCTGGCGTACTTTAGCAAAACTCCTTTGTTTACTTTTAAAGGAGGCTGAATCCAACTCTCTTTACGAGTGGCAAATTCTTCGTCAGATATTTTGAGGTTGATTGTATTTTTTACGGCATCAATAGCGATTAAATCACCATCTTTTACCAGTGCAATACCTCCACCATCATAAGCCTCTGGTGTAATGTGTCCTACCACAAAGCCATGTGAACCTCCAGAGAACCTGCCGTCAGTAATAAGAGCACAGCTGCTTCCTAATCCGGCTCCAATAATGGCCGATGTTGGTTTTAGCATCTCAGGCATCCCCGGACCACCTTTTGGTCCACAATACCTAATGACGACTACATTACCGGGTTTTATTTTTCCGGCTTCAAGACCAGGAATTACCTCAAACTCACCTTCAAAAACTACAGCCGGACCTTCAAAATATTCTCCTTCTTTTCCGCTGATTTTGGCTACAGCACCTTCAGAAGCAAGGTTTCCGTATAATACCTGAATGTTTCCGGTTGGTTTTAAAGCTTTTTGTATTTCATGAATTACTTGTTGTCCATCTTGTAAATCGGGTGTGGAAGCTAAGTTTTCAGCAACTGTTTTTCCGGTTACGGTTAAACAATCTCCATGAATAAGTCCAACTTTCAGTAAATATTTCATAACCGAAGGAATACCTCCTGCTTCATGAATATCTTCCATCATATATTTACCGCTTGGTTTCATGTCCGCAAGTACAGGAGTTCTGTCGTTAATGGCCTGAAAATCGTCTAGTGTAATTTCAATATCCACGGCATGTGCCATCGCAATTAAATGCATCACGGCATTTGTTGAACCTCCTAAAACGGCAACAATTGTAATGGCATTTTCAAAAGCCTTACGAGTCATAATGTCTCTCGGCTTAATATCTTTTTCCAATAATGTTTTAATGGCTTTACCTGCCGCAAGACATTCATCTCTTTTTTCCTGACTCAAAGCCGGATTTGAAGAACTGTAAGGCAAACTCATTCCTAAGGCTTCGATTGCCGAAGACATGGTATTGGCTGTATACATACCGCCGCAGGCACCAGCACCCGGGCAGGCATTTTGAATAACTCCTTTAAAATCTTCGGGAGTAATTTCATTTTTTACTTTTTTTCCTAAGGCTTCAAAAGCCGAAACAATATTGAGAGATTCTCCTTTCCATTTTCCGGAGTGGATTGATCCTCCGTACACCATAAGTGACGGGCGGTTTAATCTTCCCATTGCGATTAACGCTCCGGGCATATTTTTGTCACAACCGGGAATTGCGATGATACTATCGTACCATTGTGCTCCGGCAACGGTTTCGATAGAATCAGCAATTACATCACGGGAAACCAATGAGTAACGCATTCCTTCAGTACCGTTTGAAATACCGTCACTAACACCAATGGTATTAAAAATAAGTCCGACCAGATCTGCATCCCAAACACCTTTTTTAACATCTTTTGCTAAATCATTCAGGTGCATGTTGCAGGTGTTACCATCGTAACCCATGCTCACAATACCCACCTGTGCTTTTTTCAAATCTTCTTCAGTTAAACCAATACCGTACAACATGGCTTGCGCCGCAGGTTGTGTTTGATCTTGAGTGATGGTTTTGCTGTACTTATTTAATTCCATTATTGTGTTATTTGTTTTAATTTTTGTTCAAAAAAAAACCTTCCAGTATTTGGAAGGTTTGTAATATAGTTTTTCAATTATATTTATACCATTCCCCGTGCAGATGTGATAATCACATTTACAGTAATGACAGAAATAATAATAATTGAGTTTTGCACTTTCTTTTTTTTTAGTTTGACAAAAGTATGAAAACTTAAAGGACTAAAAAAACAAAATCTCAACATTTTACATACTTCTTGTTATTTATTCTAGTTTTTAACAGAAAACCTTAAACAATTGTCGATTGTCCGATATGAACGTTGTCATTATTAAAATATAGTAAATCGTCTTTGCTGAAGATAAAATTAGAAACAAACTCCCCTACTTCGTTTGTACCGAACTTTGAATCTGGTTTTAAATCAACCGTAACGACTTTAAATTCGATGGCTTTTTCAACGGCTTTATATATCATATTGGCTTCTTTAAACAGACCAAAATGTTCCAGCAACATGGCTGCTGATAAAATTGACGCAATCGGATTGGCAATATTTTTTCCTTTTGCCAGAGGATAGGAACCGTGAATAGGTTCAAAAAGGGCATTTTTTTCTCCTAAAGAGGCAGAGGCCAATAAACCGATAGATCCTGTTATGACGCTCGCTTCATCAGAAAGAATATCTCCAAAAAGGTTTTCCGTCAAAATCACGTCAAATTGCTTTGGATTTAAAATCAACTGCATGGCTGCATTATCGACAAACAAAAAGTCTAAAGCTACATCGGGATAATTTTGACCTACTTTTTGAACCACTTTTCTCCATAATCTGGAAGTTTCCAAAACGTTGGCTTTGTCTACCATGGTTAGTTTCTTGCGTCGGTTTTGTGCCGATTTGAAAGCTAAATGTGCTATTCGGGTAATTTCTTCTTCTGAATATTCACATAAGTCTGAAGCGTGTGTTCCTTCTTCGTTTAGAGTTTTTGCTCCAAAATAAGCTCCTCCTGTTAATTCTCTGAAAATAGTAAAATCAGCACCGTCGATAATTTCTCTTTTTAAGGGAGAAGCATCGATGAGAGATTTATAAGGTTTTATAGGTCGAATGTTGGCAAACAAACCCAATTCTTTACGCAGTTTTAATAATCCCTGCTCCGGACGAACCTTTGCCGACGGATTATTATCATATTTAGGATCTCCAATGGCTCCAAACAATACAGCATCTGTGTTTAAACAAAGGTTTAAAGTCTGTTCTGGCAGTGGATTTCCTGTTTTGTCGATGGCAATTGCTCCCATGAGCGCCTCTTCAAAAACAAATTCATGATTGTATACCTCACCAATAGCATATAAAGCTTTCTTGGCTTGTAAAATTACCTCTGGTCCAATTCCGTCTCCTGGTAAAACTGCTATTTTCAAATTCATAACGTCTCGTTCTTTATGTATTTAAATCCTTTTTTTTCTCTTTTTGTTCTATTCTCTTTATTCTATTGAACTAGTTTCTGATTAATTCTCCCTGAATTTTAGAAGCTTCAATGATTTGATGAATATCAGCATCGATTACTTCTTTTTTAATATCAGCGAATTTCAAAAATTCAATGTAAACCAAATCCAGTTGTACTTTTGTAAGTTCATAACCTACTTTTTTAGCACGGTAGGCCAATGCTGCTCTTCCGCTTCTGGCTGTCAGGATAATCGAAGATTCATTTACTCCGACATCAAGCGGATCCATGATTTCATAGGTTGCTCTGTTTTTGATTACACCATCCTGATGAATTCCTGAGCTGTGTGCAAAAGCATTTGCTCCAACAATAGCTTTATTAGGCTGTACAATCATTCCCATGCTTTCAGAAACCAAACGGCTCATTTCGTTCAGTTCTCTTGTGTTGATGTTGGTATCTAAGTTTAGGTACGGATGTTGTTTGAAAATCATTACTACTTCTTCAAGTGCTGTGTTTCCGGCTCTTTCTCCAATACCATTGATCGTACATTCTATTTGTCTTGCTCCGTTTATAGCTCCTGCGATCGAATTGGCAGTAGCCATTCCTAAATCGTTATGACAGTGGCAGGAAAGGGTCACATTTTCGATACCTTTTACGTTTTCTTTTAGGTATTTGATTTTTGCTCCGTATTCTTCCGGCAGGCAGTATCCTGTTGTATCGGGTATGTTTAATACGGTTGCTCCTGATTTGATGACTTCTTCGCAAACTTTTGCCAAGAAAGCATTATCGGTTCTTCCGGCATCTTCTGCATAAAATTCTACATCTTCTACATAGGATTTTGCATGAGCTACAGCAAATTTTGCTCTGGCAATAATATCTTCTCTGGTCGTATTTAGTTTATGGAGTATATGAGATTCAGATGTTCCGATTCCGGTGTGGATTCTAGGTTTCTTAGCATGCTTGAGGGCAGCTGCAGCAACATCAATGTCGTTTTTTACGGCTCTTGTTAGTCCGCAGACGGTTGCATTTTCTACAATTTTACAAATCTCAGAGACCGATAAAAAATCGCCGGGACTTGACACAGGAAAACCTGCTTCGATAATGTCAACTCCCATTTTATCAAGTCGTTCTGCGATAACTAATTTTTGTTTCGTATCTAACTTACATCCTGGAACCTGCTCACCATCGCGCAAAGTGGTGTCAAAAATTTGAACTTTCTCTCTATTCATATTCGTTTATTTAATGTAATTTCACATCTCGATAACAAATATATATTGTACTTTGCCGGCACCAAATTCATTTTACTGAAATTATACTGTTCATAAAACAATTTAAAGCAGGTTAATTAACTAAAAATCAATAAGTTATATTATTATATTTTACAATGGCTAACCATCAAAAAGATTTCTTATTTGTATTAATAAAATCACTTTCTAAATCCGAAAAAAGACAGTTTAAGATTTTTGCAAGCCGTTTAGAGACGAGTTCGAATACTAAATTCATCGAGTTATTTAACATCTTAGATAAATCTGAAACCTATGACGAAAAGCTCATTTTAAAGAGCGGAATCATCAAAAAAGTGCAGTTATCTAACTTGAAATCATACTTATACAAACAAATTTTAGTAAGTATACGTTTGAATATTCCGAGTCAGAATATTCGGTACCAGTTGCGGGAGCAAATAGATTTTGCCGTTATTTTATACAATAAGGGTTTGTACAAACAGAGTTTAAAAATTCTGGACAAAACAAAACTTCTGGCTCTTGAAAATGACGAGAAATATATGGCTTATGAGATTGTAGAGTTCGAAAAACTAATCGAATCACAATACATTACCCGAAGTATTCAGGGCCGTGCCGACGAATTGGTGATTCAGGCCAAAGAGCTGAATTATCGCAATACCATTTCGAGTAAATTATCCAATTTATCGTTGCAGTTGTATGGAATTATGCTAAAAACCGGCTATGTCAAAAGCGATGAAGAGTACAAATATATTGACGATTATTTCAACAAACATATTGCAAAATTAGACGAAAGTAAGTTTGGTTTTAGAGAAAAATACTGGTTTTACAATGCCAATCTTTGGAGAAGTTTTCTGGTTCAGGACTTCTTAGCGAGTTACAAATATGCTTATAAATGGGTGAGATTGTTTTATGACAATCCTAATATGATTTATTTGAATCCGGTTTTTTTCTTAAAAGGGAACCATTATTTCCTAGAGTCCTTATATATGCTGAAGTATCAGTCGAATTTCAGAAAGTATCTGACGCTTTTAGAAGAGACGATTGCAGATCCTAAGTTTCCGGTGAATGACAACATTGCCTCGCTGTCTTTTTTATATGTGTATAACAATAAATTAAACCTGCACATACTGGAAGGTACGTTTGCCGAAAGCGAATATTTGATTCCGGAGATTTTAGAAAGGATAAAACTTCACAGTGAGCATCTTGACGAGCATCACGAGATGTTGTTTTACTATAAAATTGCCTCTATCTATTTTGGAGTTGAAAAGTACAACGAGTGCATTAATTATTTAGATAAGATCATTAACAATAAGAATCTATCGATGCGTGAGGATTTGATGTGTTTTGCAAGACTTTTGTCATTGATCGCACATTATGAATTGGGCAAGGATTATTACCTCGAAAATCATTTAAAGAATACGTATAAGTTCTTATTGAAAATGAATGATTTACACGAAGTTCAGAAGGAGATTATCAAGTTCCTGAAGAACCTGAACAACTTCTACCCTGCCGATATTAAAAAAGAGTTCATCAAGATGCGTGCGCGTTTCATCGAACTCGAGAAAAATACGTATGAGAAACGAGCTTTCCTCTATCTGGATATTATTTCATGGCTGGAAAGTAAAATCGATAATAAAAAGATTGCTGATATTATTAAAGAAAAAGCAAAGCTGAATAGTCGATGATAATTAGGGAATTAGTCAATTAGATAATTGTTTTACACTCATTTTAAACTAACAAACCCGACAGGTTTCAAAAACCTGTCGGGTTTACTTTTTTTATTAGATACAAAAAATCCCAAATTTCATAGATTGGAATTTGGGATTTTTGTATTGAATTTTATCGATTTTTATTCGACAATATTAGAGGTTGTTACATAGAAATTCTTATCCACTTCAACCTTTCTGTTTTCATTAATTGTTTTCTCTGACTGCCATTCTGTGGTAGGTTTAAGCCAAATTTCCTCACCGTTTAAGGTTACTTTTACCGGCATATCAAACTTCGCTACACAATTGGTCCAATGGTATCCAAAAGTTCCGTTTTTAAACATATATTCAAAAACCGGAATTTGAGTTGTTGTCAAATATTGAGCATATACTCTATTAAAGTTAATTCCCGATTGTGTATTGATATAATCTTCAATCTGCTTGCTTGTTACCGTTTGATGGTAGAAAGTTTTATTTAATCCTCTCAAAATCGATTTCCATTTCGCATCATCGTTTATAACCTGACGCATCATGTGCAGCATATTTGCTCCTTTTGGATACATATCGCCTGACCCTTCGTTGTTTACGTCGTAATTACCAATGATAGGTTTGTCGTTGCTAATCCCTCTTCTGCAGCCGATTACATATTCTGCTGCGGCATCTTTTCCATAATAATACTCCAAAAATAAACTCTCAGAATAGTTGGTAAAGCTCTCGTGAATCCACATATCAGCAATATCCTTGTAGGTAATATTGTTGGCAAACCACTCATGACCAGATTCGTGAATAATGATAAAATCAAACTTTAATCCCCAGCCTGTTCCGCTTAAATCACGGCCCAAATAGCCATTTTTATATTGATTCCCGTATGTTACAGAACTTTGATGCTCCATTCCTAAATACGGAACTTCCACCAGCTTGTAACTGTCTTCGTAAAAAGGATACGGTCCGAACCAATTTTCAAACGCTTTTAGCATTTTAGGTACGTCTTTAAACTGTTCTTTTGCCAAAGCCAGATTGTCTCTTAAAACATAGTAATTACAATCTAAATCTCCTTTTTCACCTTTGTATACCTCTGAGAAATTAACATAATCCCCAATATTGATATTTACCCCATAATTGTTGATTGGGTTTGAAACGTACCAATTGAATGTTTTTGTACCGTCTTTTTCCTTTTTAACGCTTTTTAATCTTCCGTTGGAAACTTCCGTAAGATCTCCCGGAACATTAACGCTGATCAACATGTTTTCGACTTCATCATACATATGATCCTTGTTTGGCCACCACACACTAGCACCCAATCCCTGGCAGGAAGAAGCAATAAAATCTTTTCCGTTTTTATCTTTTTTCCAGCTGATTCCGCCATCCCACGGTGCCTTAACCGCTTCTCTCGGTTTTCCTCCAAAAGAAATTACAATTTCCTTAGTATCGCCAACTTTCTGTTTTTCAATTAAAGTGATAAAAAAAGCATTTCCATCTCTTTTAAATTTCAATTCCTTTCCGTTTTGCGTTACTTTCGAAATCTGCATCGGCTCCTGCAAATCAATCTGCATGGTATTGTATTCCGTTAAAACGGTATAACGAACTGTGTTTGAACCTGCAATAGTTCGTTCCTTAGGGTCAACTTTTACATCCAGGTGATAGTATTTTAAATCCCACCAGGCTCTTTCTTTTGTGATGCTTCCGCGTAAAGTGTCCTGATGTGTAAAAACAGTTTCTGACTTATTTAAAAGTCCTTGAGCGTTGGCCGTAAAACCAAATAAAAAGGCGATAAAAACGCCACCGAAGTATTTTTTCATACGTAGTAGATATTTTCTTTTGTCGAAATAAAGAAGGCTTATAAAGCCGCTTATACTTTAACAAATGTAAACATTCGAATCAAGTTTTGACTGATTTTATATGGGTGATTGCGAAAATTTAATGTTAAAATTTGCTTATTCTTCTGTATTTTAGCGAATCAAATTCAGATCTGCTATTTATGAGAATCCTTAAAATCACCGTTCTACTCTGTTTGATGTGCTCGATCACAACTTATTCGCAAAATATTCTCATCCCGAAAACAACTCAAAAATTAACTATTGATGGTAATTTATCCGACTGGAAAACTCCTTTTATAGGCCCCTTTGTCATTCACGATTCTGGAAAAAAAGCAACTCAGAATACGTATGTTTCTTTTTCATGGAA
Organism: Flavobacterium sp. N502536; assembly: GCF_025947345.1. Lineage (NCBI taxonomy): Bacteria > Pseudomonadati > Bacteroidota > Flavobacteriia > Flavobacteriales > Flavobacteriaceae > Flavobacterium > Flavobacterium sp. N502536. The sequence goes on from NZ_CP110011.1 coordinate 4,193,214, forward strand.
TGAGGAAAACCTGTATGTGGCCTATCGTGTAGCAGATTCTAAAATCGTTGGTAAAGCACAACAAAAAGATAGCGAGATTTTTAGCACAGATGATTTGGTTGAAATTTTTATAGATCCTGATGGCGATGGCCAGAATTACCTCGAAATAGGAGTCAATGCCTATTCTTCGTATTACGATTTACTGCTAAAATGCATCTCTCCGCTTTGTGGTGGCTGGAATACTAGTATGGCTTTTGATGTTTTGGGAATAGAAGCAAAAAGCCAAATAACTGCCGAAGGTTTCAACACCGAAATTAAAATCCCATTCTCCAGTCTGAATACCATCAAAAATGGCAACTTTTTAGCTCCAAAAGAAGGTACAAAATGGAAAGGAAATGCTTTTAGAATTGATTACGGTACCACAACTGAATTCCTTGCCTTACAGCCTTATAAAAGTCTCAGGTTTGGATTCCATCAACCCGAAGAGTTTGCAGTTTTTGAGTTTGTAGAATAGAGGGATTTTCGATTCCATCCATTTTAATTCCGTTAGGAATGAAATAATTATAGTAAATTTTAATGCATTTTGAGAAAGCTCCATCGGAGCGTTATATCTGATGATCTATAGGTAATATACATGTCGCCCCGCTGGGGCTCTCGTGAGAGGGATAGTTTTTTTTAGAAATATTTCGCCCCGTTGGGACTTTTGTTTCAAGTTTCAAGTTGTGTGCGGTAACCTGAAACTTGAAACCTGAAACTAAACTTTTTACTTCTGACGTTTTTTTAAAACATCAACAACATCTTTTAGTTCAAAACCTTTTGCTTGTAGTAGAATTAAATAATGAAACAACAAATCAGCACTTTCACTTAAAAACAGATCATCGTTGTCATCTTTGGCTTCAATAACCACTTCTACTGCCTCCTCGCCTACCTTTTGGGCAATTTTATTGATGCCTTTTTCGAACAAAGAGGCTACATAACTTTTTTCAGAATCAGCATTTTCACGTCGCGTTTTAATGGTGTTTTCTAATTGAGAAATAAAGCCAAAATTGTCTTTATTTTCTTCCTGCCAGCAGGTATCAGCACCTGTATGACAGGTTGGTCCCACAGGTTTTGCCTGAATTAGAAGGGTGTCCCCGTCACAGTCGTTTTTAATACTCACGAGTTCTAAAAAGTTACCACTCTCCTCACCTTTCGTCCAAAGTCTTTGCTTGGATCGGCTAAAAAAAGTTACTTTTTGAGTTTCTACTGTTTTCTGAAGCGATTCTTCGTTCATATACCCCAGCATCAGAACATTTTTGGTCTCTGAATCCTGAATGATTGCCGGAATTAATCCGTGTGCGCTTTTTATATCTACGTTCATAGTTATTTTAGATTTTAGATTGCAGAGTTCAGATTGTAGAACTCTTTACTCTTACGTTTATTTTTAAATTCTGACTTCAACACCATTAGTCCTAAGCTCTTCCTTCAAAGTTTTGATCTCAATCTCTTTAAAGTGAAAAACACTTGCCGCCAGTGCTGCATCAGCTTTTCCAATTTTAAAGGAATCCACAAAATGCTGAATATTACCTGCACCACCCGAAGCAATAATCGGAATATTGATAAGTTCGGAAAGCCTCGCTAAAGCTTCATTGGCAAAACCATTTTTTGTACCGTCATTGTCCATCGAAGTGAATAGTATTTCGCCTGCCCCGCGTTCCGCTACTTCAATTGCCCAATCGAATAAGTTCAGTTCGGTTGGTACTTTTCCGCCGACCAGATGAACAATCCATTGTCCGTTAATTTGTTTGGCATCGATAGCAACTACAACGCACTGACTCCCGAACTTCTGAGCCAAATCATTAATAAGCTGCGGATTCTTGACTGCCGACGAGTTGATTGAAACTTTATCTGCTCCATTGTTCAGTAATATTTCAACATCTTCGACACTCGAAATCCCGCCTCCCACGGTAAAGGGAATGTTGATTTTCTCCGCAACACTGCGTACCATATTAACCAATGTCTTACGGCGTTCTTCGGTAGCCGAAATATCGAGAAAAACCAGTTCATCTGCTCCTTCCGCTGAATAAATTTCTGCCAGTTCCACAGGATCACCCGCATCGCGTAGATCAACGAAATTCACTCCTTTTACCGTTCTTCCGTTTTTTATATCCAAACAGGGTATGATTCTTTTTGCTAACATTTTATTAATGTGTTAATTGGGTAATTAGGCAATTAGATAATTAGTCAATTTTATACTATTCGAATACAGGGCGAAGAAAAGTTCTCTCGTAACTTAGTATACAACGGGAATCTTCCGCAATTTTAAAAGTTTCAATACATTCCTGATCTTCCAAAATTAATCTTCTATAGTTTTCATATTCAGCTAAACTCGGGAAAGAAAACATTGCGAACGCAATATTATTAGCTCCTTCAGAAGGCATGAAGTAACCATGATGCTGACCGCCAAATCGGTTTACGAGTTTAATCCATCTTTTTCCATAATCTTCGAAAACAGCCAGTTGGAAAGGATCTATTATGTATTTTAAATGACAAGTAATCATATGTTTTTATTTTCTAATTATATAATTTTCTAATTGTTTTAAGCTAATTCTTCCTTCGTAAATTGCCTTTCCGATAATAGTTCCTTCGCAGCCCAATTCAGCCAGTTTAGGCAATTCGTCGAACGTTGAAATACCTCCGGAGGCAATTAGTTTTACACCATTGGCTTCACTTAGTATTTTTTCATACAAATCAAAACTTGGACCTTCCAGCATCCCGTCTTTTGCAATATCCGTGCAAATAACGTACTGAATTCCTTTGGTTTGATATTGCTGAATAAACGGAATCAAATCTTCATCAGAATCTTCTAACCAGCCCGAAACGGCTATTTTCTCTTCTTTGGCGTCTGCGCCCAGGATGATCTTCTCAGAACCATATTCCGAGATCCATTTTTCAAAAATGGTCCTGTTTTTCACGGCTATACTTCCACCTGTAATCTGACTCGCACCGCTTTCAAAAGCAATTCTTAAATCATCGTCTGATTTTAAGCCGCCTCCGAAATCAATTTGCAGACTGGTTTGTGTCGCGATTTGCTCCAGAATTTTATAGTTTACAATTTTACTTGATTTTGCACCGTCTAAATCAACTAAATGCAAATATTCGATTCCATGTGCTTCGAAGGATTTGGCTACTTCCAGTGGATTCTCGTTGTAAATTATTTTGGTATTATAATCGCCCTTCGACAAGCGAACACATTTTCCGTCGATGATATCTATGGCTGGTATTATTCTCATTTGATTTTTGATTGTAAATTAACAATTTTAGATTTGTGATTTTTTAAAATTGATATTGTCGTCCTAATTGGAATTTGGAATTTATTCTTTGTGATTTAACTTAAGAAAGTTTTCTAATATTTTCTCCCCAACAGCTCCACTTTTCTCAGGATGAAACTGTGTTCCGTAAAAATTATCCTTTTGCAAAGCCGATGCGTATTCTGCTTCATAATTGGTTGTTGCAATAGCCTGCAAACAATCAGGAGCATAAAAACTATGAACCAGATACATGAATTCGTTTTCAGGAATCCCTTTAAACAAGTCCGATTTTAAGTTGTAAATCTGATTCCAGCCCATTTGAGGAACTTTTACTTTTGATGTAAATTTAAGGACATCGACATCAAAAATCCCTAAGCCTTTGGTGTTTCCCTCTTCTGTTGATTTGCACATTAATTGCATGCCCAGACAAATGCCTAAAACGGGTTGTTTTAATTTCGGAATCAAGCGATCCAAACCGCTTTCCTTTAGTTTTTGCATTGCTGAGCTTGCTTCTCCCACTCCCGGGAAGATTACCCTGTCGGCCTTTTGAATTTCATCTGGATTATTGCTCAAAATGGCTTTATAACCAAGTCTTTCAATGGCAAACATGATGCTCTGAATATTTCCTGCTCCGTAGTTTATGATTACTATTTTCATTTGTTTTTGTTTGTTTTGTTTCAGGCTTCAGGTTTCAAGTTCTGTAGCGTAACTTGAAACTTTAAACTTGAAACAATTTTAACCTTGTTAAAGCATTCCTTTCGTTGAAGGCAAAATCATTTTTTCAGTGTCTCTTTTTACCGCTACTTTTATGGCTTTTGCGAAAGCTTTAAAGATCGCTTCGATTTTGTGGTGCTCATTGGTGCCTTCTGCTTTGATGTTGATGTTTGCTTTTGCTCCATCTGAGAAGGATTTAAAGAAGTGGAAAAACATTTCTGTTGGCATTTTGCCGACCATTTCACGTTTAAATTCTGTTTCCCAAACCAACCAATTTCTTCCGCCAAAATCTATTGCTACCTGTGCCAGGCAATCATCCATAGGCAAACAGAAGCCATAGCGTTCGATTCCGAGTTTATTCCCTAAGGCTTTTGCAAAAACTTCTCCCAACGCAATTGCCGTGTCTTCAATGGTGTGGTGTTCATCTACTTCCAGATCCCCTTTTACCAGAATTTCTAAATCCATTTGTCCATGACGCGAAATTTGGTCTAACATATGATCAAAAAAAGCAATTCCGGTTTCGATTTTACTTTTCCCTGTTCCGTCCAGATTTAAGTTAATAAAAATGTCGGTTTCATTGGTTTTACGCGTAATCGAAGCTGAACGGGCTTCCAGTTTTAGAAACTCGTAAATCGTTTTCCAGCTCATGGTTTGAAGAATGATGGTTTTATCTAACTCCTCACGTTTCAATGAGATTTCATTGCTTCCGATGCCGTCATTGTCATTGATAAAAATTGCTTTTGCTCCCAGGTTTTTGGCCAGTTCAACATCCGTCAAACGATCTCCTAAAACAAAAGAATTGGTCAGATCATACTCCGGATTATCAATATATTTGGTCAACATTCCGGTTCTTGGCTTTCTCGTGGGAGCATTATCTTCCGGAAATGACCTGTCAATAAAAATTTCATCAAACAAAACTCCTTCATTTTCAAAGGCTTTTAGAATAAAATTTTGTGTTGGCCAGAATGTATCTTCAGGAAAACTATCCGTTCCTAATCCATCCTGATTGGTAACCATTGCCAGTTCATAGTCTAATTCATTGGCAATTTTAGCCAGATACTGAAACGCTTTCGGATAAAATTCTACTTTTTCTAAAGCATCTAACTGGTAATTTTCAGGTTCTAAAACAATCGTTCCGTCGCGATCGATAAAAAGTACTTTTTTCATATTTTATATTTTTTAGACCCGACAGGTTTCAAAAACCTGTCGGGTCTGCTGACTTTATAATAATTTCAATTCTTTAATTAAAACAGCATTCTCTTCCGGAATACCAATAGTCAGACGCAGACAATTTTCGCATAGTGGCTGGCTGGTTCTGTTTCGAATTACGATTCCTTTCTCAATAAGCTGATTGTATCTTTTATTGGCGTTATCTACTTTTACCAAAACAAAATTAGCTTCGGTAGGATATACTTTCTCAACAAAACTAACCTGAAGTAAAACTTTAAGTAATTCTTCTCTTTGTTCAATAATTGAAGCTATTTCTTCTTTTATTTTAGCGGAATCATTCAAACGACTTACAGCTCTTTGCTGTGTTAGTTCGTTTACATTATAAGGAGGTTTTATTTTGTTCAAAACTGAAATTACAGCTTCAGAACCATAACAAATTCCGAGACGGATTCCGGCTAATCCATACGCCTTTGAAAGGGTTTGTGTGATGATTAAGTTTGGATATTCGTCAATCTCTGTCAGCCAGCTTTCTTTTTGGGAGAAGTCAATATAAGCTTCATCAATCACCACCAGACCTTTAAAGTTTTGCAATAATTTTACGACACTCTCGTCTGAAAAAGAATTCCCGGTAGGATTGTTTGGCGAACATAAAAAGATAATTTTTGTTTGCTCATCGACGGCATCTAAAATCTGATCTACTTGAGGCTGAAAATCGGCTGAAAGCAACACTTCTCTGTTCTCAACAGCATTGATATTGGCCAGTACGCTGTACATTCCGTATGTGGGTGGCAACGAAATAATATTGTCGATTTTGGGCTCACAGAAGGCTCTGAAAAGTAAATCCAGGACTTCATCGCTCCCGTTTCCTAGTAAAATCTGACTCGTTTTTACTTTATTATTCTTTGCCAATATGGCTTTAACGGAGTTCTGTTGTGGATCCGGATACCGATTCACTCCATTTTGAAACGGATTTTCATTCGCATCGAGAAAAATCATTTCGGCAGTATCAAAATCTTCAAACTCATCACGTGCCGATGAATAAGGCTTCAAAGATTTTACGTTTTCTCTTGTTATTGTGTTGATATCGAATTTCATTTCTTTCTTTTTTTTCTAGAGAATAGAGTCAAGAGCCAAGAGAATAGACTTTTTGTCTGATCTGTATGTTGTACTCTTGCTTCTATGTTCTTTGCTCTACTGTCTTTCTTCTATTCTCTTGGTTCTATCCCCTCTTCCCTCCAAACTCTTTAATCGCAGCGTCACTGCATTCTTATGCGCTTGCAACCCTTCGGCTTCGGCCATAATTTCGATCGCATTGCCAATGTTTTGAATTCCTTTTTCAGAAATTTTCTGAAAGGTCATTGCTTTCATGAAACTATCCAGATTTACTCCGCTGTAATTTTTAGCGTAGCCATTTGTCGGCAAGGTGTGATTCGTTCCGGAAGCGTAATCTCCGGCACTTTCAGGAGTATAATTCCCAATAAAAACAGAACCTGCATTTACAATTCCATTGCAATAAAAATCATCGTATTGGGAACAGATTATAAAGTGTTCCGGCCCATATTCATTGATTAAATCCAAAGCAATTTGATCGTTTTCGACATAGATTAGTTTTGAGTTTTCGATGGCTTTTACGGCAATCGCTTTTCTCGGAAGCTCTTCAATCTGAATTTGTATTTCTTTTTCAACGGCTTCAATTAGTTTTTTTGAAGTGGAAACTAAAATTACCTGACTGTCCGTTCCGTGTTCTGCCTGTGACAATAAATCTGAAGCTACAAAGGCTGGAACCGCGGTATCATCAGCTACTACAAGCAATTCTGAAGGTCCTGCAGGCATATCGATTGCTACTCCAAATTGAGTAGCGAGTTGTTTTGCCACGGTTACAAATTGATTTCCAGGTCCGAAGATTTTATACACTTTAGGAATTGATTTTGTTCCGAATGTCATTCCGGCGATGGCCTGGATTCCGCCTACTTTTAATATTTTGGTTACGCCGCATAAATTAGCCGCATATAAAATAGCCGGATTTATCTTTCCAGATTTGTCTGGTGGAGAGCATAATACAATTTCTTTGCAGCCTGCAATTTCAGCCGGAACGGCCAACATCAGCACAGTTGAGAATAAAGGTGCTGTTCCGCCCGGTATGTATAAGCCAATTTTCTGAATCGGTCTTTTTTCCTGCCAACAATTCACGCCTTCCGTGGTTTCAATTAGAATTTTTTCTGTTTTTTGAGCGCTGTGAAATTTATAAATGTTCTCTTTTGCTAACTGAACAGCTGATTTTAATTCACTTGAAACAGAGTCAATAGCTTCCTGAATTTCTTCCGGTGAAACTTCGTAATTCTCTAGAGCGATTCCGTCAAAAATTGAAGTATATTTTGATACGGCTTCGTCTCCTTTTTTCTGTACTTCTTTAAAGATTTCTTTCACTGTGACTTCGATATCATCGATCGTTTTAGTGGGTCTCTTTAGTATTTCGGACCAGGTATCTGGTTTTGGATTGTTTATTTTATTCATTTTTTTTATGCTTTATGCTTTAAGCTGTAGGCTATAAGCAAGTTTATTGTATGTGTTTTTAGCTTAAAGCGTATTGCCTAAAGCCTAAAGCGAGCAAAGCTCTAAAGAACCATTTTTTCGATTGGGCAAACTAAAATTCCTTCGGCTCCGGCATCTTTTAATTTGTCAATGACATCCCAAAAAGTATCTTTGTCAATTACTGAGTGAACACTGCTCCATCCTTCCTGAGCCAACGGCAGTACGGTAAGGCTTCGCAAAACAGGCAGGATTTTTCCAATTTCATCGATCTTGTCATTTGGAACGTTCATCAGTATGTATTTTGAATTACGCGCTCTTAAAACGGACTGAATTCTAAATTTTAAGGTGTCGATGTGTTTTTGGATTTCCGGAGATACTTTTGGAGAAACAGCCAAAACGGCTTCACTTTTCAGAATTACCTCTACCTCTTTTAGATTATTTTTGAACAAAGTACTTCCGCTCGAAACGATATCTACAATGGCATCGGCCAACCCAATATTTGGGGCAATTTCGACAGAACCTGAAATTTGGTGAATATCGACTGTAAGGCCAAAAGAATTAAAATATTCGTTTACGGTATTGGGATACGAGGTGGCAACGCGTAGGCCTGCCAAATCTTGTATCGAATTGTATTCAAAGGCTTTAGGGACGGCTACAGAGACCTTGCATTTAGAGAATCCGAGTTTTTGAATCACTTCGATGTGTTTGGCTTTTTCAACAAGCAGGTTGTCACCAACGATGGCTAAATCTACGACTCCGTCAATGAGATATTGCGGAATGTCTGAATTTCGAAGGTATAAAACTTCTAGAGGAAAATTGGAAGCCTCGGCTTTCAACTGATCGTTTCCGTTGTTGATTGAAATACCACAATCTTTAAGGATTTGAATACTGTCTTCGTTTAATCGACCCGATTTTTGAATTGCAATTTTTAATGTACTCATTTTTTAGTTTTTTATAAATTAATAGTCTGAGTACAAAGAAGTGGTATAAAAAAACCCGTTTGATGTACTCAAACGGGTTTTAAAATATGATGATTTACACACATACCATTAACACATCGCCTGAGAGCAATAATGAAAATGATGATGATGTAATTGAATAGAAATCATGACTTGTTTTGTTTTTTAATTCTTTGATTCGGTTGCAAATATAATAGTTATTTTCATAAAAAAGCATTTTTTAATTTAACTTAACGATAGTTTATTGTTAAATAAATGTCCAAGCCTTGGTTTTATTGGATTTTTAGAATTTACGGCAGCGTATTTTTATTTTGATTGAAATACAAAATAACCGTTGTTCCCACCCCTATTTCGCTTTCAATTTTAAACTTAATATGAAGTAATTCTGTTATTCTTCGTACAATTGAAAGTCCTAATCCTGTTCCTTTGATTTCCGGATGTTCTGTAGAATTTGATCTGAAAAACGGACTAAAAATAGCATCTAAATCCTGTTTTGCTATGCCGATTCCATTATCCGAAATGGAGCAGACTACTTTTTCATTCTGTTCCGAAAGTAAAACGGTCACTTCGCCTCCGCTATGTGAATATTTGATTGCATTCGAGATAATGTTTCTAAGTATGGTAATCACTAAAAAATTATCCGATTCGATATAATAATCCTGTGAAACATCAAATTTGACTTTGATTTTTTGGCTGTTAATCTTCTCCGAATTTAATCTGAAAACATCTAAAATGACTGAATTTAGGTATACTGATTCTGTGTTGATGTTTTTTTTCTGGTTTTCAAAACGTGCCATTAACAAAAGCTGGTCGACAAGCATATTTAGATGGTCAACTTCTTTGATGCAATAGTTTATTTTATCTTCATATTCCTTGTTATCACGAGGTTTACGAATTAAAACTTCAAGTGTTCCTTTAATAACAGTAAGAGGTGTTCTGAGTTCATGAGAAGCATCAGAGGTAAACTCTTTCTCACGCTCAATTGCATCTTCAATTCGGTTTAAAAGGTTGTTTATCGTTTTTGAAAGCGTGTACAATTCGTCCTTTGTTTTGGGCAGCGCAATACGTGTTTTCAGATTGTCTTTGGTGATGACCTTTGAGGTATTAATTATGGCATTAATGGGTTTGATACTCCTTCCGGCAAAGAATCGGGCAATGAAAAACAGCAATATTAAAATCCCTAGAAAAGAAAGACACATGATGTCGAACAGGTTGTTGAGCACCATTTTGGAATCAGCCAATGACATGGCTACAATGACATATCCTATTTTCTTGCCTTTGAGGTGAAGGGGAACCTGAGTTTGTCTAATGGCATGGTCTCCCATTTTGGCGTCAAACAGTTCAAAATCTTCAACGGAATCATTAAACTTGAGCGTTTGCGTTTTTAGATTCGGTGCTTTTTCAATGATTTTTTTGTTCAGATCCAAAAACTCAACAAATACGGGGTTTACATCTACCGTATTATGCTCTCTTTCGTTCCATTCTTCTTCGTCTATTAGTATAACTTTGCCGTTGACCTCTTTGATTTCTTCGAGATGATTCTGAATTTCAACTTTAATTTTTTCATCAATATGGCTGTAAACGGTGTGTTTTACAATAGAATAGATAACAGAAAAAACGGCTACGATTAATAGACCGGTGGTAATAATATAGTTTAATGCAATTCTGTTTTTAAAAGAAAGCTGTGTCATTTATAGATCGTTAGCGATATAGCCGATACCGCGAATTGTTTTAATATAATCTTCTTCAATTTTTAAATTGAGTTTCTTTCTGATGGCGTTCATAAAAACATCAATTACGCCTGTGTCGTATTCGAAATTAATTTCCCAAACATCCTTTAGAATTTGATTTCGCGTGCAGACTTTTCCTTTGTTCTGAATTAAATATTTTAAGAGCTCAAATTCTCTTTGGGTCAATGCAATTTCTTCATTGTTTTTAAGGACAATATGTTTCAATAAATCGATTTTGATTGTTCCCAGCGCAAGGTTTTCCGGGCCTTTCTGATTTCTAAAGTGAACTTTAATGCGTTCTACCAGTTCTTCAAAGCTAAATGGTTTTTTGATGTAGTCATTGGCTCCGGCCTTTAAGCCTTCAATCGTTTCCTGAACGGTATCTTTCGCCGTTAGAAAAATGATTGGCGTTTTCTGATCCTTAACTCTAATGGCTTTACATAAATCCAATCCGTTAATTTTAGGCAGCATCCAATCTAATAAAATTAAATCAAACTGCTGGCTGTGTATCAACTCAAAGCCTTTAGAACCATCATTGGCGGTCGTAATTTGATATCCCTCTTCCTGTAGGCCCTGTTGCAAAAACTGAACAATACCTAACTCATCTTCAACTATTAGAATGTGCATTTTACTGATGAAATTTAGATTAAACGGTGATTTTCTAACCTCAAAGATAAAACTTTTGAAGTCAGAAAAGCTTTAAAACCATGAGAATAGGCGAAAAAAGTCACACTTAAGGAAACCTTAAGTTAACACTAAGCAAGGCAAAAGCATAACTTCATCCCGAATTAATTTAATGGAATTAATTTTGCCATAAAAGAAACAGTATTTTCATAATATGTGTTAAAACAGCTTAAATATTGCGTAAAGACAAGAAAAATTATACTATTTTCGCCAATTTTATAATCTTATTAAATGTTTTGGTATTTAAAATTTATAGTTATTTAAATTAAAAAAAGAATTAATGACCCTTTCAAAAAAGTTTTCCCCATTCTACAACCTTGGTCTGTTTTATTTTATTGTTAGCTTTCTGTTAAGAATTATCTTGTTTTTTCATCCCATAACACAAAGTTCATTTACCATTTTGCAGAGTTTAAAAATCTTCGTCTTAGGACTTGTATCTGATTTTTTTGTCTTTATTCCCGCCTGTATTTTTTTATGGCTGTATTTGATTTTTATATCCAATTCTAAATACAATAAACCTTCCGGTTATATCATTTTAGGCATTTTTGCTTTACTTTTTATTTATGTGGCTTCCGGAAAAAGTATTTTTGACGAATACGGTGGCGCATTGCCGCTAATTGCCCTGATTTTTATCGGAATCAAGATGGCCCTTTTTGCAGTTTTACTATTTCTTCCCAAACTAAGAGCTAAAATTAGATACTGGTTGTTTGCATTTGTGATTTTCTTATATGTTTTACTAATTCTGCAAAACGGATTAAGCGAGTATTTCTTTTGGAACGAGTTTGGTGTAAAGTACAATTTCATTGCGGTAAATTATTTAATTTATACCAATGAGGTTATAGGTAACATTATGGAGTCCTACCCTGTTATTCCGATATTTTCTGCATTGTTTTTGGTGACCGGAACCGTTACTTACTTTCTTCTGAAGAGATCCAGAAACTATATCGATGCTATTCCAACATTAAGTGAAAAAGTAAAAATTACGGCTATTTACCTTGGTTTATTGGCTGTTTCTTTAATTGCGATTCCAACGTTGGCAAAAACAGAAAATTCAAAGAACGTGTTTGTTAATGAATTGCAGGCAAACGGATTATATAAATTTTACCTCGCGTTTGAGAACAGCAAACTGGATTATTTTAAATTCTACAAAACACTTCCGAATGAAGAGGCTTTTGCACTTTTGAAACAACAGTTTCCAACTATTAAAGGGCAAACAACACAAAGAACTATAACCGGTGATTCCACAGAAATTCATAAGAATGTGGTACTGATTACCATTGAAAGTTATAGTGCTGATTTCATGAAGATGTATGGAAATGAGCAGAACATTACTCCTTTTCTGGACAGCTTGGCTCAAAAGAGTCTTCTTTTTACCAATTTGTACGCTACAGGAAACAGAACGGTTCGCGGATTGGAAGCCGTAACCCTGTGCTTGCCTCCTACTGCCGGGGAAAGTGTGGTCAAAAGAGAAGACAACAAAAATAAATTTTCGACCGGAGCTATTTTTAAGAAAAAGGGCTACAATGTGAAGTATTTGTATGGGGGAGATGCTTTCTTTGATAATATGCAGGATTTCTATTCCGGAAATGGTTATGAGATTGTAGACAAATCGAGTTTTTCTCCGGAAGAGATTGCCTTTTCAAACGTTTGGGGTGTTTGTGATGAAGACATGTACAACAAAGCCATAAAGGTGATGAATGCGGAAGAAAAGCAAAACAAACCATTCTTTAATCACATCATGACGGTAAGTAACCACAGGCCTTTTACGTATCCGAATAATAAAATTGATATTCCGGGTGATGCTAAATCCCGTGAGGGCGGTGTAAAATATACCGATTATGCCATGAAGAAGTTTTTTGAAATGGCCAGCAAACAATCCTGGTTTAAAAATACGATTTTTGTGATTGTTGCCGATCACTGCGCGTCAAGTGCCGGAAAAACACAGCTTCCGTTAGACAAGTACAGGATTCCGGGATTTATTTATGATCCGAGTGCAAAACCTCAAAAATACAATCAGTTGATGTCGCAGATCGATGTGATGCCTACTCTTTTTGGATTATTAAACTTTAGTTATGAAAGTAAGTTTTTTGGTCAGGATGTTTTAACACCGGATTACAAACCAAGAGCTTTTATAGCAACTTATCAGGATATGGGACTGATTAAAGACAATGTTTTAACGATACTGTCGCCTAAGCAACAAGTAAAACAATTTGATCTGCAAATCAATACAAAACCAGGCATTGCTCCGGAATTTCAGATTGATTACAATGAAATACCTATGAAAACAGAAAGAACTGACCTGGTAAAGGAGACTATTTCTTTTTATCAGACGGCTTCAGATATGTTGAAAAATAAGAAGTATCAGCGTTAGTCTTCAGTCTCGGTCTCAGTTTTCAGTTACAAAGTAAGACCTAAAAATAAAACTCTAAATAGGAAACTAAAAAAGCCTCAAATTCTATGGAATCTGAGGCTTTTTTAGTTTTGAAAAGGACTGAATTATTTAGTCATTTTGATTTTTCATTCCAAATAAGTCACCTTGTTGAAACAATTTTAAATCGTCTCTTAAAGGCTGGTAGTTTCTTTGTGTAACTGCCGGTGCATCTAACTCGCTTAAATCAGGTTTTCCTGCATTTACCCATGCCGTGTACCAAAAACTTGCTGTTGCTGTAATGGCTTTTCTCATTTGACTTTCAACCATTCCGTTTAACTCTTTGTGCAGTTTCTTAGCGTAATCATCAGAGAAAACAGAAGTGTTGTATTTGCTTTTTAGTACTTTTCCTTCTGCATCCATTTTAAATACCTGATTCTCCGGTGTTGCAGTTCTAAGTTTTTTATCTACATCCAATAACGGCTGAACTAAACTATGTGTATCGTTAATCATGTCCCAGGTTGCTTTATGAACATCTTCATAATATTGTGCCTGCGGAACATTTAACTTGTAGTTTTTAGCAAATAACTCCGGAAGTCTGCTTTCCCAAAGAGAGTGAATCCCTTTTTGATCCGTCAACTGTCCGTCATGATTGGAAGAGGTATGCAACGGCATGTGTGCGTCACCGATATAATGACCTAAATCAGCTGCAAGAAACAAGATTTCTGCTCTGTTTTTGTCTTTAAAAGCTTTGGTTAATTTTACCATCATATCTTCGATATACCAAGGCAAGATTCCGTTTTCGTTTAAAAATTTAGCATCGTATTTTTTCTTTGCTGCCTCTAAAGTTTGTGGAATGCTGTCTACTCTGCCAAAACTCTCCATGTCAAAATAATGTCTTGGATTTTCGTCTTTGTAATTCAGGGCATATTTTCGGATATCTGGTACAGAAGCTTCTTGAGTAATAAAATCAATGTGGTTGTAAAAGAAAATTAAAAGCGGCTGTGGCAAAGCCATAACTGCAGCTTTATTAATACGTTCGTGACCAACAATCCCCCAGGATAGTGTCAAAAAACCAATTGCTATTGCAAACAATGCAATTAGTCTTGGTTTCATTCTTAAGTTTTTCATTTTTATTTTTGTTAGAGGTGCAAATTTATTTTATTTATGTACATTTCAAAGGGAATAGCAGTAAAGATTATGAAATTAAGTTTGTTTTATTTTTTTGATGCTGAAATCATAGAAGTTACAATTAAAAGTTTCTTTGTAAATTCGTTCCGTTTTACCCTAATTTCTAAAATATGCGCCTGATCCGACTTAGCCTTCTTTTCTTTTTCTTTGTTTCCGTTTGTTCCGCTCAGGAAGATATAGTAGAATTAAAGAATGTTTCCGATACTATTCTTAACTCCAAAAGAACGTTGCAGGTATCTGATCCGTTGGAGGCCGTTAAAACCATGCAAAAGCTGTTTCCGGGAAAAGTATACAATCTTTCGGATCACAATACTTTTATAAGCTGGAAATGCAAAACCTGCAAACCAGCTCCCTACAATGATGTTAATGGTCTCGAAGGCGATCAATTGTTTCCCTACGAGGATGGTGTTGCGACACGTGTTCTGGGGAACCTTGATTATACCGATTCTAAAGGAAATCAGTTTAAATTATTGCTTTTCAATCACTCTTTTTATGACGCGGACGGATTGCAGACCGGAAGATTTTCGGGAGGACTCGCCGGAGTCGCCAAGTTTGCAAAAAATGGTACAGTCTGGCAAATGAGATCGTTTCAGCCTGCCATTGAAGCCTTTGGTTCTTTTGCTCAGGCGCCCTCGCCTAAATTAGTACAAATTGGAGAAGATCAGTATGCCTTTACCTTCACCCATGTCAATGGTGGTGCCGGAGGTCCGTTTGAAGGAATTCTTTATCTGGTTGCCGGATTTGATGGTAAATACCAGCCTATCCTGGAGGTTTACAACTACAAACTTACCAATGTTGCCAGTGTGGAATGGTCGGGTTCCTATGCGGTCGTAAACGATACAACGAAGAAACACTTTAGAGATATTATTGTCAAAACAACTGGTTCTTTTAATAAAGCTGAAAAAGCCAATGATGAATTTGAAGTGAATTTACCCGAAGAAATAGCGGCTATGGCCAAAACAAAAAAACAGTTTGATTTTGTAATTGAGAGACGTTTTTCATTTAAAGGCAACCGCTATAAGATGATTGATAAGCCAACTGTTAAATTTTCTAAGGTAAAATAGCCATTTTCTTTAACCTAAGTACAAAATTGAGGCAAGACCCAGGACAGCGATAAATATCCAAAGTAGAATTCCCTGTAACAGAGGCATCACTCCTACTGATTTTAAAGTGTTCACATTCAAAGTAGCACCGATCAGGAATAAAGTTATCGTTAAACCCACTTTAGCGATAGCCACAATATGTGGTGCAACGATAGCCGTTTGTGGCACATAGGTATTGAAAAGCATTGCCAGAATAAATAAACCGATAAAGTACGGAATCTTAATTTTAGAATTTTTGTTCTTGAAAAGCACCGCTGTTAAAAGTGATATTGGAATGATCCATAGTGCTCTGGCAAGTTTTACGGTAGTAGCAATCTGTAAAGCTTCAGCACCGTATTTATTGGCCGCTCCTACTACAGAACTAGTGTCGTGAATGGCAATAGCGCACCACAATCCAAAATCTTTTTGTGACAAATCAAGTTGGTGACCAATATAAGGGAACACAAACAAGGCTATCGAATTGAGTATAAAGATAACGCCCAAAGCAATTGAAGTCTGGTTTTCGTTTGATTTAATTACCGGTGAAATGGCTGCAATGGCACTTCCCCCGCAAATTGCAGTTCCACAAGAGATTAGGTGTGATGTTTTCTTTTCGGTTTTGAACCATTTCCCTAAAAAAGTCCCAAGAATTAAGGTGCTGAAAATAGAAAAGATAGTAAGTACAAAACCTTCTTTTCCGGCAGATAACGCTGCCGTGGCATTCATTCCAAAACCTAAACCTACAACCGAGAATTGAAGTAAAAAAGTTATGGCTAGAGCATTGAATTTTACAAAAGGATTTCCAAAAACATTAACAAGCACTACCCCCAGTAATAAAGCTATTGGAGGTGAAATGATCGATAATACACACAATACAATTATAAAAGCAAATAGTGCCTGTTGCAGGTGTTGATTGATTTCAAATAAATGAGCCGAGGTATGTTGTGTTGTTTTCAAAATAAGTAATTTGATATTTCTTGTACAAAGGTCAGTCGTTTATATCATAATTACCAATCGTAAAACACGATAGGCTATAACTCTAAGTTATAGTAAGAGGAGATGTTTTGAATAAAAAGCTCTGATAGTGCGTTTGGTTTTCCAAGTAAAGTAATGATGTAGAAGTAACGTTCTACTGTTAAACCAGCTACATCCAGAACCATTAATTCGTTATTTTTAAGCTCTTTATCTACGGCGTGTATGGACATAAAAGCCAGACAGTCTGAATTTAATAAGTAGGATTTAATGCTTTCGGTGCTACCCAATTGCATTTCGATTTGTAAATCACTTATTTTTACATCGAGCTGCTTTAAAGCATATTCTATAACTTCAAGTGTTCCTGATCCTCGTTCCCTGGTGATGAATTTCATCGATTTCAGATCTTCCAATGAAATTTCATTTTGTCTGATCAAAGGATTCTTGGTGTTGCACACTAAAACGAGTTCGTCTTTTAAAAACGGAGTATATTTAATAGACTGGTTTTTAGATTGTCCCTCAACAATTCCAATTTCTATTTCTTTATTGATCAGCGCATTCTCAATTTGCTCTGTATTTCCATTCAGCAAATTGACTTTGATGTCTTTCTGTTTTTGATGAAAACGCGCCAAAACAGGAGAAATAATGTACTGAGAAATCGTTGTACTCGCTCCTAGCCTCAGTAAACCCTGGCGCTCGCTGATAAAAGAGCTCATTTCAAAGTCTATTTCGCGATAGATTTCAAAAATGCTTTTGGTGTGTTTCAGCAGGATTTCGCCGGCCGGAGTTAAAGCAATTTTGGAGCCGTTACGTTCAAAAAGTTTGGTTTTATAGGTTTCTTCGAGTTCCTGAATGTGTTTGGAAACTGCTGGCTGGGAAATATACAATTCTGTTGCCGCTTTAGTAAAGTTAAGGCGGATCGCTACAGTGTAGAATACTTTTAGCCTGAAATCCATTGTATTAGTTAGTTTTGTTTCATGTTTAAAGTTTCAAGTTACGTAAAAAAAATGTTTTTTTCTGCGTTGCGAAACTTTTCGACTATTTAAAGTAAT
Organism: Flavobacterium sp. N502536; assembly: GCF_025947345.1. NCBI lineage: Bacteria > Pseudomonadati > Bacteroidota > Flavobacteriia > Flavobacteriales > Flavobacteriaceae > Flavobacterium > Flavobacterium sp. N502536. Next base: position 4,210,937 of record NZ_CP110011.1, read on the forward strand.
CCATTGTATTTACGGATGAACCATTCTGCGGTTAATACTAAAGCAATTAAAATCAATAGCCAAACCCAATCAATCAAAGGCGTTTTGGTGGAAACATTCTTTTCAATTGATTTGTATTCTTTATTCTCTAAAAGCTGTTGAATTAAGTCGTCTGCCTGGTTTTCAAAGAAGGCTTTTCCATTGGTTTGAAGTGCCAATTGTTTTAATTTCTGAACATCCGGATTTACAAATTGTTTTTCGATATCAAAATCTAAAATTTCAAAATGTCCTGAATAAGCCGTGTTTGTATTGAGTTCTTTTACGGTAAAGTTATACTTCCCAGTTGATAATCCGTCCAGATTGACCGAGAAGGAATTGTTTCCTTTTAGTAAATCATAGTTTTTTGCTTGTTTCGTTTCGGCATTTGTTACGGTAATCGTTAGTCTTGCCTTTTCGTCAAACTCATAGTTTTTATTAAAGTACTGAGCGTTGATGACAATGGCTTCGCCAGAATTGTAAAAGCTTTCGTGCGTAACAACCAACGATTTTTTGGTGGTTGTGGAAGCCAGGTACTGAATGATTTTATCGATAAAGACATCGTATTTTTCAAACGATTGGTTGTCGATATGGCTTTGTAATCGCCACTTCCAGCTGTTTTCTCCTAAAAGAAAAGCGGTTCTTTTTCCATGATCTTCAGTAAAAGCCAGTAAGGGGGCATTTGTAGAAACGTTTCTAATTTTTGAAGAAAGCAAAACAGATACATTTCCGCTGGTTGTAATTGTTCCGAATAAATTTTGCAGCGGTGGATAGTTTTCAAAACCAATATTGTCTACCGCAAATAGATTAAATTGTGATTGAAATTCGCAGAGATAATCTTCTCTTTGTCCGCTCATTTTAAACAGCAGATTTTTTTGCTGTTGGTTCAGATAGTTGAAATCGGTGTTGTTACCGGTTATGATAAAGGTATTTGTTGCTGCCAGTTTGTTGTTGTCGAATATTGCTTTAAAGGCAGTTGTCGGCTGGTACAAAACTAAAACAGATACTTCCTGTAACTGATTGACATCATTCGGTTTAACTAGAATCACTTTACGTTGTGCATTCACTTCAATAGCGCGTTTCAGAGCTGCAATATCAGGATGATTTATAGCCGAAACGATTGCAATGGTCGATTTTTGATCGATGATTTCAACGGCAAAATTTTTGATGTTATTGTAGCTGTTCTTCTCTTTGGTATTGGAAGTAACCGCTGCTTTAAAAACCTGAAGTCCTACTTTATCGGCCGGTAAAAGCAAGTTTAAGGTTGCTGTTTTCTTAGCAGGAGAGAAAGAAACTTTCTCTTTTGCAATAACTTTACCGCCCTGCGAAATGGTGAAATCGGCATTTGTGGTTTTATCCCCTGCGTACTGAAGAAATACTTCGACCGGGAATTTGTTTTTGTGAAATGCGTATTTGTTTACGTTGAGCTGATTGATTTTCAGGTCTAAAAAAGTAGTTGTATCTCCCACAACCAAAGGATAAACTTTATTGACAGGATCAAAACGATATACATAATCGTTTCCTGTAGTCTGATTTCCATCTGTAATAATTACGGTTGGAAAGATCAGGTTTTTGTTGATGCTTTTTAAATTTTTAGCAACTTCATCAAGATTGGTTTGTTTTCCTTTAAAGTCAAATTTCTCTGAAGGCTTAAAATCGGCATCAAACTGATAGGACTGAATTTCAAACTTTTCGCGTAACGCAGGATTTGAAATTAATTTCTGATGCAGTTCGACCGCTTTTTGATCTGATTTCAAAGCGGTAATTGAACTTGAATTGTCAACAGCAATTGCAAGCGGTGTTTTGGTAATCTCAAGCGAGTTTTTGGTCATGATTGGGTTTATCAATAAAACCAGCAGTCCAAAAATGGCTAAAAAACGTAAAAAAGCCAAAAACCAAATCACATTGGATTTGCTTTTGGCTTTAAAAAAATATTGAAAATACGACAAACCAACTGCGATTACTAAAGAAAGTAATATTAATAGAATCGTGCTTGTAGTCATATTTAGTTTGGTTTATGGTTTGTAGTTTTTTGTTTATAGTTTATGGCTGCAGAACAATAAACAACAAACCATCAACAATCAACTTATTAGGTAAGCATTCCTCCGCAAACATTAAGTACTTGTCCTGTAACGTAAGAACTTAGGTCTGAAGCTAAGAAAAGACAAGCATTAGCAACATCTTCTGCACTTCCACCTCTTTTTAATGGAATACCTTCTCTCCATCCTTTTACTACATCTTCATTTAATTTTGCAGTCATCTCCGTTTCAATAAAACCAGGAGCAATTGCATTACAACGAATATTACGTGATCCTAACTCTAATGCTACAGATTTAGTAAAACCAATTGCACCTGCTTTTGAAGCTGCATAATTCGTTTGTCCTGCATTTCCTGAAACTCCTACTACTGAACTAATATTGATAATAGAACCTGAACGTTGTTTCAAAAAGGTTTTTTGAATTGCTTTTGTCATATTAAATACAGATTTCAGGTTTACATCGATAACCTGATCAAAATCTGCTTCAGACATACGCATTAACAGGTTGTCTTTTGTAATTCCGGCATTGTTAATTAAGATATCTACTGTTCCGAAATCAGCCAAAACAGCATCCACAAAAGTTTGCGCTTCATTAAAATCGGCCGCATTAGACTGGTATCCTTTTGCTTTAATTCCTAAACCGTTCAATTCAGCCTCTAAAGCTTCTGCAGAAGCTACAGATGAACTGTATGTAAAAGCAACATTTGCGCCATGTTTAGCAAAAACTTCAGCAATTCCTCTTCCAATTCCACGACTAGCGCCCGTAATAATGGCAACTTTTCCTTCTAGTAATTTCATAATCAAAAATAATGTTAATATTTATTTGTAGCTAAGCTGTTCTTTAGGTCTCTTTTTTTGTGAAAAATGACGTAAAAAACAGGGCTATGAATGACTTGTCAAATATATGATAATTCCCTTTTTAAAAAAATTACTCTTGGTATAATTTATGATTTAAGCGGATTGTTTAGAAATAATCATAAAAAAACCGTTTCAAAATTATGAAACGGTTTTCCGTATTTATAGCTATTTAAAGTAAGATTTAAAGAGCATTACAACATCATTTTATTAAGAAATAGACCTACTCACAAACCACGCCGTCTATTGTTGCTCTGCAGATTGGTTCTACCGGTTGTTCAGGGGAAGCATGATACAAGGTCCGTTATAAGGAAAAGGTGTCCAGGGAATAGTACATCTCGTTCCACCGCTACCGTTTACTCCTTTTAGTTCTTCTTTACTTAGTACTTCCACTCTTGAGAAGTTTAAAATGGTTTTTAACATAATAAAATTGGTTATTTAATAGGTTTTGTTGTCTCAATCGTTTTTTGTCCGTTGAGTTTCAGACATAAAATCAGTATTAAATTACGTATATTTTTTTTGCTTAAAAAAGCAGCCCAAATTTGAGCTGCTTCCTTCAAAATAAAAAAAAACTAATAAAAAAACTTATATGGGCAACTTTGTTCACTTGCTCTAAATCGTAAACTCTTTTGTTGTAATTTATAGTCCCCAAAAGCTTTTTCTATTCAAAATAATATTATTAATGTTTACTGGAATGCCCAGGTTGTGAATCTAAATGGTCCTGATGCCGATGTAAACGTAAATACAGGATTTGTGGCTCCCACAGTAAAACTTTCTCTTTTAAAGTATAATCCTCCCGGGTTCATGATCTGATCGTCGAGATCCTTTAAATAAGCCGGTGCAGGAATATCAACTGCTGCTGCAAAAGTACTGCCTGAAGTCCACTTAGTTGTTGGCGTTAAGTATATAATTTTCTTTGTTTGATCTGCCGATAAGGTAAAGAAGTGATATACTCTTGTTATGACTCCTGTAGCGCTTGTAAATCGGTATTCCACATAACTTCCGTTAGGAGTGTTAAACCAAGGTTGTACTCTGCTTAATGTTGTACCGGCTGGTCTGGAAGCCTCAACAGCTCTGAATAATGCAAGAAATGAAGCTGAATTTGTGGATGCAAGCGTTAATATCGACCTGTCATGACCGTATACTAAATTTGAGTTTGCTGGTAGCAATATCTTGTAATCATCAGTCAATGCTAAAGGTTGGTTACCGTATTTAATGGTTGCAGTAACGCCACCAGTTCCGGTTGCGGTAAAACTGCCATCTGTATCATTATAAGTAAAGGCTGATAATTTCTGACCAGCTACGGTTACTGCAGGACTTACTACAATACCTGTAGGCGTATACCCTACTCCCATACTAATAACTGATTCAGAACCATCAACAGCTCTTGAAACTGCATATCGGGTAGCTGTTGTAAATGAAAAATCATATCTGGTAACTTTTGCACCATCATTAACCTCCAATGATCTGAATAATGGTCTGGTTGAAGCTCCTATAACATTTTTTTCTGTTGCAAGATTTTTAGGTAAGTCAGTCCAGTCCTGAGCAGTTGCTTTTACAAAACGTACTTCTCTTACCAATCTGTTGCTTCTAAAAACAAGATCTCCGTTTTCCTGCCCGTAATACAAAAACTGAAAATCTCCTAAATATCCTTTTCCTCTCAAAGCGGGAATTGGAAAGCTGTTTGAATCCGATAAAAGGTGAATTCTGTTGTACGTATTAAACAATAAACTCATGGTGCTCCCCAAAACAACAGAATATTCACTGGTATAAACTTTAGTATCGCTATTAAAATCGGATGCCATTTCTACTTTATTGTTTGGAAGAAACTTAATCAAATGGGTATATCCGCCCAATTGAGTATCGTCTGTAAAATACACTGCTTTCCATCCAAATTCTGACGAAAGTAATGCGGTGTTTAATTCACTTTTCTGCTCATTCAAACGTTCTGCCGGTGTTTTATCAAACTTTGGTTCCGCATCGGTATCGTTTGCGCAGGCACTGAATAACTGTATGGTCAGGAATCCAATTATCAGATACTGTACTATATTTTTTAATTTCATAATTTGCGATTTAAATGAATGGCTTAATTATTTATAACATTGGTCGTGTTTACTTGTGCTGCATCTCTCAAAGCATAGAAGTCCATATTAAAAGCGTCTTTGTAATACTGAACGACCATGGCTTCTTTTTGTTTGATTTTTGCTCTTCCGCTATCACTTGCGCTGGCAAGCAATGCATCGTATTCTGCTTTAGAACTGATCAGTATTACCGAAGCAGTTTCTGCAAAATCTTCAATAATATTACTTCTGGCATAATTCGTCACAAACCCAAGATTTTTAGAGGTTTGGAGATTTTCTAAGTGCCAGGTTGCCGTATAATCTGCAGGAGTAACTTTTTGCCACGCTTTTTCGTCAAAAGGTTTATTCTGGTTCAAAATATGTACATATTCGTGCTGAATGGTGTGAATGAATTCGGTAACACTTGCACGGTTTTTTCTATTCAGGTAGTCTACCTCGAACAATGTAATTCTTTGTCCTGAATCTGCAATCCCTAAAGTTCTGGTTCCATTAGTATTAGAGTTTACCCCTCCTACCAGAACAATTTCTCTTGGAGCCACTTTTTTTACAAAATCAGCACCACCAATGGTAGAATAACTGTTGATCCAGATTTGTTTCACTACCTCCAATGCCGGTTGCACACTATTGACAGCCGGAGGAAAAAGAAATCGGTTATTGTCTACTGTATTCTGATTCCATTTGTATTGCGCGTTGATATTATACGGATTTAGGTAATTGGTATCAATCCAGGTGTCTAAAGCCGTTTTCACAGGCTGCTTATAATCTAATTGACTGTCACCTGGCCTGTCTTCATGCGTACAGGCTCCTAAAGTTAAAACTCCGGCTAGTAGTACTATTGCTTTATATTGTTTTATTGTTTTCATATTTCTAAAATTTTGATTCGAAATTTTATCTCGGATTTTTTACTACTCCGTAGTTAGATGCGCTTAACGGTATTTGCAATGCGCGACGCTTATCATCTTTAGTTAATGTAATTGTCGGCTTACCAAAAGTCGCATGGCTTACAACAATATTAAAGCGTTTTACATCAAGCCATCTTAATCCTTCATGAACAAAATCTCTTCTACGCGTCTCTGCAATTGCTTTTACATAAGAAGTCTGTACAGGGGTCATTGTATAAAACGGAGTAAGTTCGTCTGCTATTACAGGATATAATGTCGTTATTCTTGCTTCAGTCAGTTTATCTGTTGTAGCGTTATAACCTGTTGTTCTGGTACCTAAAAAGAACTCCAATTCTGTATTTGCTTCTGCTGTTCTGCCTTTCATTACTAATGCTTCGATACGATTCAGATAAAATTCGTCGTTAGATAAAAGCACTATTCCCGCGTAAGCAATTCCAATATTGGCTGTTAAATTGGTGTATTTAAAGTATTCTTCAAATTTTGGTGTAAACAATGTTCTACTGCTATTGTAGCTATAAAAGTCATATACCCATGCCTTTCCAAAAGGATTTGTACCTCTAAAAAGCTCTGTCTGTTTAGGATCAGTTAGGTAAAAGTTGCTTCCACCAGCAGATCTTCCAATTAGTGTATTTGGAGAGGCTACTAATAAATTGGATGTTAATGACGATCTGGAATACTCTATAAATTGTACATCCGGAGCCAAATTTGCTAAGGTTGCATAATCTTTAATTTTTGTTACCGGTTTAGAACCAAGACCTTCTGAAATTTTGATAACATTGTCCCAGTCTCCCTTTACCAAATAAAAACGGCTCGCAAATGCTTTAGCAGCTTCTATGTTAAAGTGAAATTTTGGTTCTTTGTAGTTGTTTGTTACCAATGGAAGACCTTCTTCTATATCTCTCTGAATAAAATCAAATACTTCCTGTACCGTATTTCTGGTGTAATTTTTTAATAAGGAAGTTTCCGGTTCTTTAACATAAGGAATTCCCAGGTCAGTTCCAGCGGTAGCCGGATTGTATCGCTGCGACCAAAAAGTAACCAGCATAAAGTGAGCATAAGCTCTGGCAATTAAAGCCTCGCCTTTTTGTGGATTTAAAGTTGCAGGGCTTCCTAATTCCTCAATCGATTTTAGAGCCTGATTAGCATGTGCGACAGCTCTGTAACAAGCGTCCCAATAAAACGCCTGAGTATCTATGTTGGTCTCGTCCTGCATTTCCCAATTGTAACTTTGCGTGCTTTTTACACTTGCGTTGTTCAATTCGGCATCTGCTACGTTATCCGACATTGTTTCTGCCAAATCCATATAAGAAGCCTGAGGGTAAGCATTTACTAATAGTTCTGAAATTTTTTCAGGTGTATTAATTTGTGTTCTGTTATCAGGTACTTCAGACAGGAATTCATCACAACTACTAAGACTGATCAGTAATAGTAAAGCAAAAAGCACCTTTATATTTTTTATATTGTTCATAATCAACTGTATTAGAATGAAAGGTTTAGTGAAAAACTGTATTGTGTTGTGATTGGAAAAGCAACACCTCCCGTATTACGGAACTCAGGATCTTGTCCGTTTAATTTCTTATCTGAATAAATTAACCAAGGGTTAACCGCAGAAGCTTTTAAGGTAAAATTGCTTACTCCTAATTTTCTTTGAAAATCTTTAGGAAATTCCCAGCTTAACGATACGTTTTTCAATCGTACAAAATCTCCATCAGCAATTCTCACATCAGAATAATTATACGTATTGTAAGCACGTCCTAAAGTGTTAATTCCGCCATAATTTGTAATTAAACGTTGATCAGCAATTACAGGTACATCTGTATATTGTTCGTCACCCGGATTGATCCAACGGTTGGTAAAATCTTTTGTAAATACTGTTAAATCATCGTATTGGCTGCTATAAGAAGGATTTAAACGAACTTTGTTTCCTCCTGATCCCACGATAAATACATACAATGACCATCTTTTGTAAGTAAAGGTGTTGGCTAAACCAACTGATTTGTTTGGTTCGATAGATCCTTCATATTTCAAATAATCCGTAACATTTTCGGTATCCTGAAAATTAGATCCTGTAACATTACTTGTTGCTCCATCCTGTAAAAGAAAGGTTGGAAGTCCCTGATTGTTTAATCCTGTAAACTGGTAAGAAAAGATTGAATTTCTTGGGTGTCCAATAGCGTTTCCACCGTTTCCGTCTACTAAATCAAATGCCGATGGTTTGTTCTCTAATTTTGTAATTTCCTGGTTGAACACAGAGAAGTTAAGTGTAGTCGACCATTTGAAATCTTTTGAAACGATGTTTTGAGTGGTAATACCCAATTCAAGACCTTTGGTTTCCATGTTGGCATTGTTACCTTGTTTAACTCGCTGCCCTCCGATTCCGGAAGTCACCACATAATCAACTAAATCAAATGCTTTACGGCTGTATACATCTGCAACAAACTGAACTCTGTTGTTAAACATTCCTAAATCAACTCCGATGTTTGTTTCAAATTGTTTTTCCCAGGTTAAATCGCCATTCTGCAATTCATCAATATTAATTCCGTTTTCTCTGTCAGGAATTCCTAAACGATCTGTAATAAAACTTCTGTAAATGGCTAATGAATTGGTTGCAGGACCCGCAGTTGCAGTTAAACCGTACGACGCTCTCAAAGCCAGGTTGTTAATTTTTGGAAGGTTTTTCATGAACTGCTCTTCAGTAACATTCCATTTACCACTAAAAGTATAGGTTGGCAGCCATCTTGAAGACCCGCTGTTTCCTTGTCTGTTAGATCCGTCATAACGTCCGGTAATAGACCCCGTATAACGACGATCGTAAGTATATCCTACTTTTCCAAAGAAACCAACAGTACGCTCTCTTTCTGCATTAAATCCGTAGTAAGAGTTTCCTTCGTTGATGATTTTTTCAATCAATTTTGGATCTGTAAAAGCTGTTAAGCCTTTATCGTACTGAAGTCCGGCTGCAGTAAAATTGTCACTGTTTCTGTCCAATGAACGCAATTCGGTACCAAAGAAACCTTCTAACTCATGTTTTTCGTTTAGTGTATTTCTGTACGTTATGCTGTTTCGGATATTATAAGAAGTAAGTCCGTTTGTAAATTTTCTTAAGAATCCTCCATGAGGCAATACCGAAATTGGCGGTGCAGTCAAATCTTCAGGATCTTTGTATAAAAAGATATTGGCATTTCTAACCGTTGTATTTACTCCGTCAGCTCCGTATTCTGTACCGGCTTTATAAGCACCCACTACGTTAGAGTTTTCATAAATCTTATGCTCTCTTGTTGTATTGGCATAACGGGCAGATCCTGTAAGGTTATAACTCAGGTTTTTGTTGATTTTATAATCTAAATCCAATTGAAAACGAATGTCTTTTACTTTAATATCCAGAATATTATTTTGAAGTTCATTGATAATATTCATCGGAGCCCAGTTGTTTCTGTAGTACTCCAGATTACGATTTTCATCATAAGGTCTTAAAGTTCTGCTGGTGCTTAAAACATAGTTAAACGGGTTGATATCAAAATCTCTCGTTACATTTCCAAACACCACATCCTGTTGGCTCTCATAGGTTCCGGGAGCTTGCTGATCACGCACAGATGCCAGTGTTGACATCGTAATATTTAAATTGTCATTAATGTAAAATGTCCCTTTAATGTTTGATGACAATTGTTTAACGTTATCAGCAATAGTCCATCCCGGATCGGTATAATAACCTAATGAGGCATAAAAAGTATTGTTTTTTCCTCCACCCGAAAAGCTCAAAGAGTGATTTTGGGTAATAGAAGGTCTGAACAAAACTTTAAACCAGTCTGTATTAGCTAATTCATATTTTCTTAAGAAATTATTTCTGCTTACCGGATCGTTGTTTACTAAATAACCTCCTGTTTCAGGCACATAAGTATTAATAGCACGGCTTAAAATGTTGTACACTCCTCCGTATCTTCCCTGTAAGGTTGATGGCACATCCAGAAATCCTTTTTGTTCCATTTCTTTTAAGATACTCATAGATTCCTGAGAATTTAGAATATCGTACTGGGAATAATTAGGAACTGTTCTTACCGTGTTTTCAACAGAATAAGCCACTTTTAAAGGAGAATCTCTACGTCCTTGTTTTGTTGTTACTACTACAACACCATTTAACGATCTTGATCCGTAGATAGAAGTTGCAGAAGCATCTTTTAAGATTTCTATACTTTGAATATCATTTGAATTCAGTCCTGCAACAGATGAACTTAACAAGGTTTCTGAATTTCCGGAAGCCAAATCTGCAAAAGAGATGTTGATAATATCTTCCTGAACAACACCATCAATTACCCATAAAGGTTTTGTATCTCCAAAAATAGAAGAAGATCCACGCACAGTAATTTTAGGAGCAGTACCAAATGTTCCCGTAACGTTTTGTACGGTAACTCCGGCAGCCTTTCCTTCAATCATTCTGCTGATATCTACAACTCCGTCTACTTTTAATTCAGCTCCTGAAATTTTACTTATTGCTCCTGTAAAAGTCCTTTTTGATGTTTTTTCATAACCTGTAGTCACTACAACTTCTTTTAGATTTTGTCCTGCTTCATTCAGAACAACTGTTGGTGTAGTATTCCCGATTCCTATTTCTTTTGTCTCCATTCCCACATAAGAAATAACCAAAGCAGTACTGTTTGTTGGCATTTCGATCGAGAACTTACCATCAAAATCCGTCAGCACCGCTATTTTTGTTCCTTTTACCAGTACAGTAGCTCCCGGAAGCGGACTTCCGCTCACATCAGTAACAGTACCTTTGATAATTGGACCCGCAGCCGTTAAAATTTCAAACAAAGAATTTCCTGCTTCAGTACCCGCAAAAGGATCTGCTGCTGTGCTTTTTTGCAGGATAATTTGGTTACTAACTTCGGTATAAGTAATATTAAATGGTAATAAAATTCGATTCAGGACACTTGATAATGTTTCATCATTAGCGTCTATACTCACTTTTTGATTTAGTTGTGGTAGTCTTGAATTGTACGAAAATTTTACGTTTGCCGATTTCTGTAATTTAGACAAAGTGTTATCTAAAGTTAAATTTGTAACATTAATAGTAACTTTAGTATCTAGTTTTTTTTGCCCATTTACATCATTTGCCATGGCAACACTTGAAAACACAAGTGCCAGAATAAACTGAAATAGTGTTATTTTCATGATTCGATGGAGTAATCGTTGTTTAACAACTGGTTTTTTCATAATTTTGGTTTGTTTTGATTAATACTGTTCGAGTGTATTTTAAGAAACGTACTCAGTTGCTCTTTACAGAGAGCAATTTGATTCCTTTAAGTGTCGATAATGTTACAGCATTTCGGCACTTTTTTTCTGCATTCTCTTTTACATAGGCATAATTTTGGTTTTGGTTATTTTTGGTTGTTTTTATTTTTAAAATCCAACTTTACAATTACAGTTGCAAAGCAGGATTAGTTACATCCGTCAGATGTTATAATGATTTGATTTCCATTCATTTCAAAAGTGGTGTTGTTGCCAATACTATTACAAACAATTTTCAGTTTTTCCATCAAAGGCTGATCGCTAAGAGAAGTTGTAAGGTGACAGTCTTTTAGTTTGTTTTTTGGATAATCAATATCCACGAGATAAGCCTGTTCTATCGTTTCAAAAATTTGCGATACCGGAATATCCGTAAATTCAAAACTCAGCTGTTCGATATTCCCTACGCTACGGGTAAGAACTATATCCTGAGTGATATCTGTAATTTTATTGAAGCTCAGATCTTTTCTTTGAAAACGAAGTGCCTGATTGGGTAATAGAACAACTTCGTCCTGATCTGATTTAGAAATTAAATCATTTGATTTTACCCTTACTTTACCGGTGCGAACAAGAACTTCAACATCAGGTTGATCGGAATACGCCTTGACTCTAAAACTAGTTCCGACTACCTTCGTTACAATTTCGTTTGCATAAACGAAAAAAGGCTTTTTAGGATTTTTACTAATTTCAAAGAAACCTTCGCCGGATAAATACACCTTTCTTTCGTTTCCGGTAAAGATCTTAGGATAACTTAATTTACTTTTAGGCTGGAGCAAAACAGAACTACCGTCAGATAAAGTAATAATTTGTGCTTTGTCTGAATTGTTCGTTTGTTCTACTAATCCTTCATTATTTTCATTAATCAATTCGTTGTAGGTTACAACTTTACTTTCAGGAGTAATAATTGGGTTGTTAAAAATCCAAAGTGATCCTAAAGCGATCACTAAAGCCGCAGCAATACCGCTAAGAAAATATTTTTTAAGGAATCTTATCTTTGAGTTTTGGCTCGAATTGATTTCGTTTTCTTTCTCTTCAATTTTAATCCAGGTAGTCTGTAAGGCTTTATAAAGTTCTGGTTGAGTTATGGTTTGCTCAGGCACTTTCATGGCCAATAACAATACTCTCGCATCTTGTACCAACTTAGCGCGTCGGCGGCTCTCTAATGTCCATTCCTCCCAGCCATCATTGTCAATTTTAGACAAAATCCATGACTGGAATGATTCATCAGATAAGAAATCTTCAATTTCGGTATATTTATTACGTTTTTGCATCTAGAAATAGGGTTACAAAAACAATAGAGGACAGGTTCTTTATTATATACTCACTAAATTGTGATTTTTTTTAATTCTATATAAATAAAATTAAAAAGTAGTTGAATAAAGCAGAAGAATTAACGAAATACTACCCTTCCATTCTTTGCGAAGCGTAAGTAAACCGCGGTGTAACAAGTTACTTGCCGACTGATAATTGACATCGAGCATTTCGGCGATCTGATCTACCGTTAAGCCCTGATGGTATCTTAAATACAAAGCTTCTTTTTGTCGTGCAGGTAAATTGTTTAATAATTTATTCAAATGAATCACTTTTTCTTTTGTAGCATAATCGTCATCTATAAGATCATGTTCTACAGAGAATTCCAAAAGAAAAGCAATTGAATCTGTGCTGGCCGATTTACGAAAAATGTGATCACGCTCGTACAAACGTGCAATTCGTTTGCGCACACTCGAAAGCAAATAGGCTTTTACAACAACCGAGCTTTGCAGCCCGTGTCTGTAAACCCAGATATCTGTAAAAACATCCTGAATACAATCCTGTACTTTTTCGGCATTAGGAGAGAGAGAATTTCCATAATTTACCAGACTGGCGTAGTATTTTTCAAATAAAAGAGAAAATGATTTTTCATCTCCATTTTTCAAGTTAGTCCAAAGCGTAAGGTCGTCAGAAGTACTGAATGGTAGAGTTTTGGTATTCATATAAATCGCAATAGAATTCTTGAAAATAAGCAGTTGTTTTTAACATAAAGAATACGATTATTTAACATAATTCTTTACATCGATGCGATAAATATATAAAAGCAAATATATAAAACAAATTTTTTAACTAAAAAAAGACCGCTATTCCTATAATGAAAACGGCCTTTTTTATTGACTTCACGGGGTTTAGCTTAATTTTTTTTAAATGTACGGGTTCAAATGTTTTTGCAAATTGTCAGATTTTATTGCTACAGTTTCTTAGCTTTTTTTAACATTTATTTATGACTGAGTTTACCCTGTGATTTCATTTAAGATTGTTTTGCGAGACAAACTGTTAACTCTTTTGGCGTTTAAAAATGTCATCAATCCTAAATAATTGAAGCGCTAAGAACAGGTTTGAATCTGACTTTAAAATAAAAAAGCCCTGCTAAAGTATAGCAAGGCTTTTCCTAATATTTACGTTAGGAAGCAGCTACTAGAAAGCTACATTCCATCTTGGTAATTTTGCGTTTTCATCTAAGAAGTTTTGCAAAACCTGTCCTTCTACAGTGGTTGGAATTCCTTTTACATCTGCGGTAAAAGTTTCGTACCAAACTACTTCAAGAGCACTAATATTTTCAAGCTTCATTTGTGCTGGCCATGAATATTTTCTTCCGGTTTTAGCAAATTGGTGTCCGTTTACGATTTTATCATATAAACCACCGTTTTTACTTTTTAAAGTACCGTCGTTTTGAACAGTTCCTGTAGAACCAACCATGATTAATTCTTTTGCATCTCCCTCAACTGCATAGACTACAAAAACACCTGCACCTGCTTCAGGAGCATTGCAAACTTGTTCTAAACTGTCTTCAATCGTAAAAGTAAAACTGTTGCTTACTTTAAATTTTTCTAATTCTTTGTACATATTTCTTTTTTTAGCTTCTAAGGTACTGAGGTTCTTAGCCGCTAAGTTTTTTCTATTTATACCCCAGCATTTTAAAATGTAAAAAAGTCTCAAGTAATATTGAGACTTTTTTTGGAATTTATTATTTCAAATATTGGAGATTATCCAAGTACTTCTTTTACTTTTTTACCAATTTCAGCTGGTGAATCAACAACGTGGATTCCGTTGTCTCTCATGATTTGTTTTTTAGCAGCAGCTGTATCGTCAGAACCACCAACAATAGCACCTGCGTGACCCATTGTTCTACCAGCAGGAGCAGTTTCTCCAGCGATAAAACCAACAACTGGCTTACGGTTACCATCAGCTCTTACCCATTTAGCAGCATCAGCTTCTAATTGTCCTCCGATTTCACCAATCATAATGATGATTTCAGTTTCAGGGTCGTTCATTAATAATTCAACAGCTTCTTTAGTTGTAGTTCCAATAATTGGATCTCCACCAATACCAATAGCTGTAGTAATTCCTAAACCTTGTTTTACAACCTGGTCAGCAGCTTCATAAGTTAAAGTTCCAGATTTAGATACGATACCAACTGTTCCTTTTTTGAAAACGAAACCTGGCATAATACCAACTTTAGCTTCACCCGGAGTAATTACTCCCGGACAGTTTGGTCCGATTAATCTTGAATTTCTTTCTTTAACATAGTTATTAGCTTTAATCATATCTGCTACAGGAATTCCTTCTGTAATAGCAATAATTACTTTAATTCCAGCGTCAGCAGCTTCCATAATTGCATCAGCAGCAAAAGCTGGCGGAACAAAAATGATAGATGTATCAGCTCCGGCTTGCTCTACAGCATCTTTTACTGTGTTAAAAACCGGACGATCTAAATGGCTTGTTCCCCCTTTTCCAGGAGTTACACCACCAACAACATTAGTACCGTACTCAATCATTTGAGAAGCGTGGAAAGTTCCTTCGCTTCCTGTAAATCCTTGAACAATTATTTTGGAATCTTTATTAACTAAAACACTCATGATATATATTTTATGTAGTTTTTAAAATTGTGATGCAAAAGTAAGGTTTTGTAACGTATTTTAACCTTTTTGTCTTCAAAAAAATTAAGAAAATTGACTCATTTGATAACCGCGATATAATTTATCATCTTTTATTTGCCAAATTGTCGCAAAATGAGCTAATAACATCTCTTCTCTTGGGTTTTCAATCGTTTTCACAAAATGAGAATATCGGATTGAAACCAAGTCATCTTCTGCAATAATGTGACTAATTCTGACCTTAGAACGAACATAAGCACGGCTTAGTTCGTTTGCCATAGCGGTCATTGACTCATAATCCATCTCGATCAGTCCTTTAGTGCTGTTCCAATCCAACTTTACATCGGGATGTAGGTAAGTTTTCATGATTTCGCTATCAATTAAGGCATCTGATTTGTAAAATTTTTGAACAAACTCTTTTATAGACATATTACTTCAATTTATTTAGAATTTCAGGAATCTTTTTGATATTGGCCAATTGTTTTAACTTTTCTCTTGATTCTTCGATTGGAGTTCCGAAATAAGACTTTCCTCCTTCAACCGATTTGGTAACCCCCGTTTGTCCCATAATAACAGCTTTCGCTCCTATAGTGATGCCACTGGTTGTTCCTACTTGTCCCCAAATTGTAACTTCATCTTCGATTACAACACAACCCGCAATACCCGTTTGTGATGCAATTAAACACTTTTTACCAATGACAGTATCGTGTCCAACATGTACCTGATTGTCCAATTTTGTACCTTCACCGATAGTAGTGTCGCCGGTAACCCCTTTGTCAATCGTACAAAGCGCTCCAATACCTACATTGTCTTCAATTACCACACGTCCACCTGAAATCAACTGATCAAAGCCATCCGGACGTTTTTTATAATAAAACGCGTCGGCTCCTAAAATGGTTCCGGCGTGAATCATTACATTATCTCCAATTACGGTATGATCGTAAATCGTAACATTTGGATGTATCAAACAGTTTTTTCCAATTGTTACATGATTCCCAATAAAACAATTGGGCTGAATCACGGTACCTTCGCCGATAGTTGCAGAAAGTGCAATCGATACGCTGGTGCCTTGAAAAGGTCTGAAATGTTTAGTTAGGGTATTGAAATCTCTGAAAGGATCATCAGAAATTAAAAGTGCTTTACCTTCGGGGCATTCTACTTTTTTATTGATTAAAATTATAGTAGCTGCCGATTGTAAGGCTTTGTCGTAATATTTGGGATGGTCAACAAAAACAATGTCTCCAGATTCAACGACATGAATTTCGTTCATGCCTAAAACTGGAAAGTTTTGGTCACCTATAAATTCGCAATCCAGCAAATTTGCAATTTCTTGTAAAGAGTGAATCTTTGGAAATTTCATATATTTATTTAGTTTTCAGTCTCAGTTTTCAGTCTCAGTTTTCAATCTGCATTAACAAACTGATAACTGCGACTGAAAACTGAAAACTTATAAAAACTACTCTTTTACACGCTCCATGTAAGAACCTGAAGCCGTATCAATTTTAATTTTATCACCTTCGTTGATGAATAACGGAACGTTTACAGTTGCTCCGGTCTCTACTGTAGCAGATTTTGTGGCATTTGTAGCAGTGTTTCCTTTTACTCCCGGTTCAGCATAAGTAATTTCAAGAATTACAGATGTTGGCATATCCACAGATAAAGGAAGATCAGTCTCTGTATTAATCTGAACCATTACGTTAGTTCCTTCTTTCAACAATCCCGGATTGTCCAAGATGTTTTTATTCAAAGAAATTTGCTCAAAAGTTTCAGCATTCATGAAGTGAAATTCGTCACCTTCAGCATATAAAAACTGAAAAGTATGTGTTTCAACACGAACGTCTTCGATTTTATGTCCTGCAGAAAATGTATTGTCCAATACTTTTCCTGTAGTTAAGCTTTTTAATTTCGTTCTTACGAAAGCAGGACCTTTTCCTGGTTTTACGTGAAGAAATTCAATAATTTTATAAATATCGTGGTTGTATTTAATACATAACCCGTTTCTAATATCTGATGTAGATGCCATTTGTTTTTATTTTTTTATTTTTTGTTGAATCGTTAAACCGTTTATTCGATTAAACGATTAAACAAATAAACAGTTAAACTTATTTTAATAATTTCCTGAATAACCTTTCATGATTCCTCGTGATGAATTTCGGATAAAATCTAAAATTTCATCTCTCTCAGGAGTAGCTTCCATTTCGGCTTCAATAATACTTAAAGCTTGCGTTGTATTGTAATTTTTCTGGTATAAGATTCTGTAAATTTCCTGAATTTCTCTAATTTTTTCAGTGCTAAAACCTCTTCTTCTTAAACCAACTGAATTGATACCTACATACGATAACGGCTCTTTTGCCGCTTTTGTATATGGCGGAACGTCTTTTCTAACCAAAGATCCACCAGAAATCATAGCGTGATCTCCGATATGGATGAATTGATGAATCGCTGCCAAACCACCAATTACTGCGTGATTTCCAACTACAACGTGACCTGCCAATGCAACTCCGTTTACGATAATGGCGTTATTCCCAATTTCGCAGTCGTGCGCAATGTGAGCATATGCCATAACCAGACAGTTGTTTCCAAGAATCGTTTGTCCAGAGGCAACTGTACCTCTGTTGATGGTAACACATTCTCTAATCGTACAATTATCGCCTATGATAGCAAGAGAATCTTCTCCTCCGAATTTTAAGTCTTGTGGTACCGCAGAGATAACCGCACCTGGAAAAATATTGCAATTTTTACCAATACGAGCTCCTTCCATGATCGTCACATTTGAACCAATCCAGGTACCATCACCAATAATTACATTATTGTGAATTGTTGTAAAAGGCTCAATTACAACATTTTTAGCGATTTTAGCGCCAGGATGAACATATGCTAATGGTTGATTCATATGTATTTTTTATATTTTAAATTAAAATAATCTAATTTGGGCAACAAACCTAAACAATAAAATTGATTAATTATTATTGTTTTCTTGCAATTTGAGCCATTAATTCTGCCTCGGTCACTAATTTCCCATTTGCGTAAGCATTTGCCTGCATATGACAGATTCCTCTTCTGATTGGAGAAATCAACTCACATTTGAAAATTAACGTATCACCTGGCAATACTTTGTGTTTGAACTTAACATTGTCAATTTTCATGAAATAAGTCAAGTAATTCTCTGGATCCGGAACGGTACTTAAAACTAAGATCCCTCCCGTTTGCGCCATCGCTTCAACAATAAGAACTCCGGGCATAACTGGTGCTTCCGGGAAATGTCCAACGAAGAAATTTTCATTCATTGTAACATTTTTCAAACCAACCACATGACGATCCGACATTTCGATGATTCTGTCAATCAACAAAAATGGAGGTCTGTGAGGAAGCATCGCCATAATTTTATGAATATCCATCAAAGGCTCCTGGTTTAAATCGTAAACAGGAACATGATTTCTTTGCTCTATTTTAATGATTTTTGCCAATTTTTTAGCAAACTGAGTATTTACAAAATGCCCCGGTTTATTCGCTATAATTTTACCCTGAATACGAACTCCAATAAGAGATAAATCTCCAATTACATCAAGAAGTTTGTGTCTTGCTGCTTCGTTTGGATAGTGTAAAGTAAGGTTGTCTAAAACGCCGTTTGGTTTTACAGATATTTCATCTTTTCCAAAAGCTTTCTTTAAATTCGCCATTGTAGCTTCAGAAATCTCTTTGTCTACATAAACAATTGCATTATTTAAATCACCTCCTTTAATTAAACCATGCTCTAATAAAGATTCCAATTCATGTAAAAAACTAAAAGTTCTTGAACTCGCAATTTCTGTTTTAAAATCGGCAATACTTTTTAAGGTAGCATTTTGAGTACCTAAAACTTTAGTCCCAAAATCTACCATTGTAGTTACTTGATAATCATCACTTGGCATTACAAGAATCTCGCTGCCAGTTGCTTCATCGGTAAACGAAATTACTTCTTTCACTACATAAACATTACGGCTTGCGTCTTGTTCTTCTATCTCCGCTTTTTCAATTGCTTCAACAAAATATTTTGAAGAACCATCCATAATAGGAAGTTCTGAAGCATCTAATTCTATAATAACATTGTCCAGATCACATCCAACTAATGCCGCCAAAACATGTTCTGGAGTTTGAATTTTTACGCCTAGTTTTTCTAAATTAGTACCTCTTTGCGTATTCACAACATAATTAGCATCAGCCTCAATGACTGGCTGGCCTTGCAAATCTACTCTTACAAAAGTGAAACCGTTATTAATTGGAGCTGGTTTAAAAGTCATTGTAACTTCTTTCCCAGTGTGTAATCCAACGCCTGTTAGTGAAATTTCATTTTTGATGGTCTTCTGTTTAACCATTATTTCCATTTTTTGGGTTTATTATTTGTTTTTTTAATTCTTCTACTTCGGCAACTATTTTAGGCAGATTTTTGAAATGAACATACGATTTATTAAAATCGGTATATCCAAGAGACGGTGTCCCTTGTAATATTTCATCATCCTTAATGTTTCTTGCTACTCCTGACTGAGCCTGCAATCTCACATTATTCCCTATTGTCAAGTGTCCTGCGATACCTACTTGCCCGCCAATCATACAGTTTTCGCCAATTTTTGTAGAACCGGCCACACCAGATTGCGCTGCAATTACGGTGTTTTTGCCAATTTCAACATTATGTGCAATCTGAATCTGATTGTCTAATTTAACTCCTTGTCTTATGATTGTCGAACCAAGAGTTGCTCTGTCTATTGTTGTATTGGCACCGATATCAACGTTATCTTCGATAATAACATTACCAATTTGTGGTACCTTACTGTAAACTCCTTCTTCATTCGGAACAAAACCAAAACCATCCGCACCAATGATAGTACCGGAATGAATAGTACAATTGTTACCAATTATAGTTTCAGAGTAAATTTTAGCGCCTGCAAAAATATACACATTATCGCCAATAACAACATTATCGCCAATAAAACTGTTTGGGTAAATTTTTACATTATTACCTAAAATCACGTTTTGTCCAATATAACTAAAGCTTCCTAAGTACAAATTGTCTCCGTATTTAGTGCCTTCTGTTATATAAGACTGCGGTTCTATGCCGTTTTTGTTTAATTTAACCTGATTGTAAAACTCTAAAAGCTTAGAAAAAGAAGCGTAGGCATCTTCTACTTTTATTAAAGTTGTGGTAATTTCCTGCTCAGGCACAAAGCTATCATTAACAATAGTTACAGATGCTTTAGTCGTATATATGTGGTTGATATATTTTGGATTGGCCAAAAAAGTAAGCGATCCCTCCTCACCTTCTTCTATTTTAGATAATCGAGAAACTTCTACATTGGGATTCCCAACAACTTCTCCTTCTAAAATTCCCGCTATTTGTTCTGCTGTAAATTTCATTGCGACAAAAATATAAAAAATAGATTTTAAATGTTAATTTTAGATAAGTTGTTTTGGGAAACAGATGTAATATTTTGTCACCAATTTAGATAAAGACCTTAAATTCAACTGATCAGATGCTTCTACAACATCTTCAATTGTTTTGTCTTTTTTCAAAATTCGTATCGGTTCAGCTTCTTTACTGTAGGCCTGATTTTTAATTTTTCCGCCAAAAATAAAATAACCCGCTTCTAATTGTGTAATATGGTGCTCGTTAGCGAATTCTTCTTTCAGAGATTGTAATTCTTCGGCCGGTATTTTTTCTGCAGTAAGCTTAATTTTAAGCAAATCTCTGTTAATAAGCATTTTGCTTAAAGTGGAAAGAATAAAATCATCCTGTTTCTGCCAGGCTTTTAAGGCGCTGATAATATCAAAATCATCAAGTTGAGAGAATAAATCTAATTTTTCGGCGTCAAAGTCCTCTAAAGTTACCCTGTTCTTCATAAAATACATAAGAGGCTCGCTGCAAGGCAAAGACACTCCTTTTAAAGTCAGTTCTCTTGCTCTTTTCAGTACCCTCATCAAAATCAATTCAGCCACCAGACTTGTTTTATGCAAATAAGCCTGCCAGTACATCAGCCTTCTTGAAAGCAAAAACTTTTCGACTGAATAAATCCCCTTTTCTTCAATTACCAAAATACCATCGACTACATTCATCATCTGAATCAAACGTTCAGAGTTGACATTTCCTTCCGCTACACCAGTATAAAAACTATCTCTTTTCAAATAATCCATTCGGTCCATATCCAACTGACTGGAAATCAATTGCAGCATGAATTTTCGATGATAATCCCCTTTAAAAACCTGAATGGCGAGACTCAGTCTTCCTTCAAATTCTTCATTTAACTGGTTCATAAACAACAATGAAATAGCTTCATGGTTCACATCTTCCACAATACTCTTCTCCATCGCGTGTGAAAAAGGGCCGTGACCAATGTCATGCAGTAAAATTGCAATGTACAACGCATTCTCTTCTTCAGCTGAAATTGCTACTCCTTTAAAACGAAGTGTGTCTACAGCCTTCTGCATGAGATGCATACAGCCCAAAGCATGATGAAAACGTGTATGATTAGCACCGGGATAAACCAAATACGACAATCCCATTTGCGAAATGCGGCGTAAACGCTGAAAATACGGGTGCTGAATTAGGTCGTAAATAAGTTCGTTCGGAATGGAAATAAACCCGTAAATGGGATCATTAAATATTTTTAACTTATTGATATGAGTCACTATTTGGTTATTTTTAAGTCAACAAATATAAGTAATTAACTATAACGAAGTTTGCGTTTTTTGCTTAAAAATTGCTAAACCTTTAGTCTGAATATCAATTTAATAGCGATACCTTAAAAACTTATTCTGTAAAAATTACCATTCTCAATTCTGAAATTTATACTATTTTTAATACTTTTTAAGTTCTATACTTCTAAATTGCATTAAAATAAAAATCGTTTATGGACAAGATAAAAATACTTTGGGTCGATGATGAAATCGATCTTTTAAAGCCACATATATTATTTCTGGAGAAAAAAAACTACACCGTAACAACTTCTAACAACGGCTTAGATGCTATTGCTTTGTTTGAAGAAGACAATTTTGATATTGTTTTTTTAGATGAAAATATGCCCGGAATGAGTGGTCTGGAGACGCTTTCTGAAATGAAAGAGAAAAAATCGGCAATCCCGATGATTATGATTACCAAAAGTGAAGAAGAATACATCATGGAAGAAGCCATTGGTTCTAAAATCGCTGATTATCTGATCAAACGGTTAATCCAAATCAGATTTTACTGAGTTTGAAGAAAAACCTGGACCATTCGAGGTTGATTTCTGAAAAAACAACCTTAGATTATCAAAAAGAGTTCAGAAAGATCTCTATGGAATTGGCGATGGTAAATTCTTTTGAAGACTGGATAGAACTGTATAAAAAATTGATTTTCTGGGAACTGGAACTTGAGAATATTAACGATCAGGCGATGATTGAAATTCTTGAATCTCAAAAGGTTGAAGCCAATTCGCAATTCGGAAAATACATCGAAAGAAACTACGAAGACTGGTTTGCTCCAAAAGCTGATAAACCTATTCAGTCACACAATTTGTTTAAAGAATTAGTGGTTCCCGAAATCAAAAAGAAAGATAAACCAATTTTGTTTGTCGTAATTGATAATCTTCGTTACGATCAATGGAAATCTTTTGAAACTGTGGTTTCTAATTATTACAAACTGGAAAAAGAAGTGCCTTATTTCTCTATACTTCCAACAGCTACCCAGTATGCACGTAATGCTATTTTCTCTGGTCTTTTACCAATAGAAATGGAAAAACAATTTCCACAATACTGGAAAAACGACGTCGAAGATGGCGGTAAAAACCTGTATGAAGCCGAATTTCTTTCAGCACAATTAAAACGTTTGGGTCTAAACATTAAGGAAGATTACTTTAAAATTACCAACTACGCTGGTGGAAAAAAACTGGCAGAAAATTTCAAAGCCCTAAAAGGCAACGATTTGGTAACTGTTGTGTATAATTTCGTCGACATGTTATCGCATGCTAAGACCGAAATGGAAGTCGTAAAAGAATTAGCTTCTGACGATAAAGCGTATCGTTCGCTCACGTTAAGCTGGTTTAAAAACTCCCCTCTTCTGGAAATTATTCAGCAAGCACAGTTGTTAGGATTCAAACTAATTCTAACCACCGATCACGGTACTATTAATGTAAAAAATCCTTCGAAAGTTGTTGGAGATAAAAATACAAGCTTAAATTTGCGCTACAAAACCGGGCGTAGTTTAACGTACGAACAAAAGGATGTTTATGTCGTAAAAGAACCTAAAGTGATTGGTTTGCCTGCCATAAACATGAGCAGTTCGTTTATTTTTGCTAAAAATGATTATTTTTTAGCTTACGTAAACAACTACAATCATTATGTGAGTTATTACAAAAATACCTATCAGCACGGAGGAATTTCATTAGAAGAAATGATTATTCCGTTTTTAGTATTTAATCCGAAGTAAAAAGATTTCGGTCGCAGTTTTCAGCAGAGACTGTAAACTGCGACTGAGACTAATCAAAATAAACAAGAAATGAATATCGTTTTTTCATTAGATCAAATCAAAGAAGTAGCAGAGCAAATTTTAGCCTCAAATCCAAAAAAAATCATCCTTTTTAATGGAGAAATGGGCGTTGGAAAAACTACTTTAATCAAGCAATTGTGTAAAAGCCTGGGAGTTCAGGACGCGACCAGCAGTCCAACTTTTTCTTTAGTTAACGAATACTATACTGCTAATAATCAAATTGTTTATCATTTTGACTTTTACCGATTAAACAAAGAAACCGAAGCTCTGGATATGGGCGTTGATGATTATTTGTACTCTGGAAACTGGTGTTTTATAGAATGGTCTGAAAAAATTGCGAATCTGCTTCCGGAAGAAACTTCTGTGATTTCAATTGAGTTACAGGCAGATGGACAAAGAAAACTTGAATTAAATTAATTACACAAAGATTCGCATAAGCAGCAATAAAAATGCTTAAAGAATTTTTGAGAAACAAGATTGAAAATGAATACCCAGGACACAGTCGAAATAATTCCTTTCTCTTCCGATCTGAAAGAGCATGTAAAGATCTTAAATATAGAATGGCTTCAAAAGTATTTTAGAGTTGAAGAAAGAGACGAAGTCGTGCTTTCCAATCCACAGGAAGAAATTATAGACAAAGGAGGGTTGATTTTTTATGCCAGATACAAAGGCGAAATCATTGGAACGGTCTCTTTGATGAAAATTAATGATACCACATTTGAATTGAGTAAAATGGCGGTTTCAGATAAAGCACAAGGTCTGGGAGTTGGAAATAAACTATTAGAACACTGCATGACCGTTGCCGAAAACAATAATATTAAAAAGTTATTCCTGTATTCCAATCGCATACTGCTTCCCGCGCTTCATTTATATGAGAAATTTGGTTTTATAGAGGTTCCTTTAGAAGATGTAAGTTATGAAAGAGCAGATATAAAGATGGAGAAAATTCTGTCTTAATTCTTAAACAAGTATTAGCAGAATTTTTACATTGATTTTAAAACTTTTTACGTAATTTGTACTCTTAATTTTTCGCACCACCCATGTCAATTACCTTAACCCCATTTACGAAACAGCAATTGTTGCCACAAGAAGAAAAACTTGAAATTGGCCGATTCAAAAGCGAGCTTTTTATAGGAATTCCTAAAGAAACGAGTTATCAGGAACGTCGTATTTGCCTGACACCGGATGCAGTAAACTCTTTGACTTATGAAGGTCACAGAGTAATGATTGAGGCCGGAGCGGGAGAAAGTTCAAGTTATACCGATAAAGAATACTCAGATGCCGGGGCTGAAGTAACAAAAGATACTAAAAAAGTTTTTGGATGTCCGTTGTTGCTTAAAGTTGAACCCCCGACAATAGCTGAAATCGAAATGATTAATCCGGAAACGATTATAATTTCGGCCATTCAGTTAAAAACGAAGAAAAAGGGATACTTTGAAGCTTTGGCTCAAAAAAAGATCACAGCACTTGCTTTTGAATATATTAAGGACGAAGACGGATCCTATCCTGCGGTGAAATCATTGAGTGAGATTGCCGGAACAGCTTCTATTTTGATTGCTGCTGAATTAATGATCACAGATGAATTTGGAAAAGGTCTTTTGTTTGGAAACATTACCGGAGTCCCTCCTACTGATGTTGTCATATTAGGAGCCGGAACTGTTGGTGAATTTGCTGCCAAAACGGCTATAGGTCTTGGAGCGAATGTTAAAGTTTTCGACAATTCGATTACCAAATTACGTCGTTTACAAAACAATCTGAACCAACGCATTTTTACATCAACCGTTCAGCAAAAAGCCTTATTAAAAGCATTAAGACGTTGTGATGTTGCGATTGGTGCTATGCGTGGCAAAGAACGTTGCCCGATTATTGTTACGGAAACCATGGTGGAACACATGAAAAAAGGAGCAGTAATTGTCGACGTGAGTATTGATACCGGCGGATGCTTTGAAACTTCGGAAGTTACCACTCATGAGAAACCAACTTTTATTAAAAGCAATGTGCTTCATTATTGCGTACCTAATATACCTTCACGATACTCTAAAACAGCTTCGTTGTCTATAAGTAACATTCTGACTCCCTACTTGCTTCAAATAGCGGAAGACGGTGGCTTGGAAAGCGCGATCAGATGTAATAAAGGTTTAAAAAACGGAATTTACCTGTACCACGGAATCCTTACTAACAAAGCAATTGGCGAATGGTTCGATTTACCGGATAACGATATTAATTTACTTGTATTTTAAGGGAACTTTAGTGTACCTTTGCAAAAAAAATATTTCATGAAGTTCGTACATCGTTTTGCTTATTATTTGATTGGTTTGGTTATAGGATGTTTTTTTGTAGCCCTTGTGTTCAGTGGAAAAGATACACGTTGCAATTACTTTCCAAACGCCAGAGTTTTAAACAATTTACGTACGAAGCCTTTTCAGTATTCTGATAAAGCAATTCAGACTTTAAATGAAAAATGGGTTGACACTGCTGATATTAAAAGTACACTAACCTATGGAGATGTTGATTTTGATAAAAGTAATGTACCAGTAAATAAAGGAAAGCTTTATATCATTGAAGGTAAAACTGCGAAAAACCAAGAGATTATCTTAAAAGTAGTTAACTACGAGGATAAAGCGATTTTAGAGGAGATTATCAAAAAAGATAAAGAGTAATCACTGTTATCTCCAATAAAACTTTATTGGTTATTGTTTTTTTTTACAACCATTCAATGGCTGTTATTCCTTTAGATTTCAGGAATTCATTTGTTTTACTAAAATGCTTGTTTCCGAACCATTTTCCCTGGTTAGCACTCATTGGTGAAGGATGTCCGGATTCTAAAATGCAATGTTTCGAACGATCTATTTTAGCCCCTTTTTTCTGAGCAAAGCTTCCCCATAATAGAAAAACAACATTTTCTTTCTGATCAGAAATGGCTTGAATTACGGCATCCGTAAACAAATTCCATTTCAGGTGTTTATGACTATTTGGACTGTCTTTACGAACGGTTAATGAAGCATTTAAAAGCAAAACACCTTGCTCTGCCCATTTCTCAAGATTCCCTGAAGTTGGCATAAAAATAGAATCGAGATCATCATTTAATTCCCGATAAATATTGCGTAGTGATGGTGGAATTTTGACCGAATCATTTACAGAAAAGCTTAAGCCATTGGCCTCTCCTTCTCCATGGTAAGGATCCTGTCCAATAATAACTACTTTTAAGTCTTCAAAAGCACAGCTGTTAAATGCTGAAAAAATCAATTCTTCTGGTGGGTAACAGGTATGTGTCTGGTATTCTGTTTCCAGAGCTGCTGTTAAGGCTGTAAAATAGCTTTTTGAGTTTTCTTCTTTAAGTACCGCTTCCCAGCCTAGAGAAAGATTGATTTTCATTTTTTGATTTTTATTACAAATTACGCAAAGTTTTCTTCAAAGTACTAATTAATAGTGCTATTTCGTTTTAAAACTTTGTAACTTTGAACCTTTACAACTTACGATATATAATGATATCTATTACCGAAAAAACATTACAAGATTTACAATTTCCAACAGTACTCGAAACCATTTCTGCAGGCTGTAATACTGATATTGGAAAAGAAAAAGCTTTACAAATAACTCCTTTTAGAGATAAAGAAACATTGATGCAGGCTTTAATGCAAACATCAGAATATGTTTCCTCCTTTCAAAATAACAACGCCATTCCCAATCATGGGTTTGACGCGATCACGCACGAAATTAAGTTTCTGGCTATCGAAGATAGTTTTCTGGAAGTGGGCAGCTTTAGAAAAATTGCAACCCTTTCTTCAACCTCCAACTTTTTATTAAATTTCCTTAAAAAGTTTGATGATTATTATCCGAATCTAAACGCCAGAGCTTCACGTGTTGAATATACCAAAGATATCGTAACGACCATTGATGCAATTGTAGACAAATACGGAGAGATCAAAGACAATGCTTCGCCGGCTTTGCTGAGCATACGACAAAATATGAATCTGGTTCGTGGTAAAGTAAACCAGAGTTTTGGAGTAGCCCTGACACAATACAATAGCCTTGGTTATTTGGATGATATTAAGGAAAGTTTTGTACAAAACCGTAGAGTTTTAGCTGTTTTGGCCATGTACCGCCGAAAAGTGAAAGGTTCTATTTTAGGAAGCTCAAAAACCGGAAGTATTGCTTATATCGAACCTGAAGCTACTTTAAAATACTCGAGAGAACTGGCAAATCTGGAATACGAAGAGAAAGAAGAGATTACCCGAATTTTAAAGCAATTGTCGAACGCGATTCGACCGCACTTACCTTTGTTAATCGAGTATCAGGAATTTTTAAGTGATATTGACGTTGTTGCCGGAAAAGCAAAATACGCCAATAGAATTAACGGAATTTTACCTGCCATTACCGAAGAGAGAAGATTGTTTTTCAGAGAGGCTTATCATCCTATTTTATACCTGAACAACAAGCAGAAAAACGAAGTTACGCATCCTCAGACCATTGAATTAAAGCAAGATAACCGAATTATTGTCATTTCGGGACCAAATGCGGGTGGAAAAACAATTTCTTTAAAAACGGTTGGTTTGCTGCAACTGATGTTACAATCAGGAATGTTGATTCCGGTTCATGAACGAAGTGAAACATTCTTGTTTGACCGAATTTTAACGGACATTGGAGATAATCAATCCATTGAAAATCACCTAAGTACCTATAGTTACCGTTTGAAGAATATGAATTACTTCCTGAAGAAGTGCAACAAGAAAACCATGTTTTTGATTGACGAATTTGGTACAGGTTCTGATCCTGAATTAGGAGGTGCTTTAGCAGAAATATTTCTTGAAGAATTTTACCACCGTGAAGCTTTTGGAATTATTACCACGCATTATTCCAACCTAAAAATTCTGGCCAACGAATTGCCTTATGCAACCAATGCGAATATGATGTTTGATGAAAAAACATTAGAACCGATGTACAAGTTGGCATTAGGACAGGCCGGAAGTTCATTTACTTTTGAAGTCGCGCTGAAAAATGGAATCCCTTTTGGATTGATTAATCGTGCCAAAAAGAAAATTGAAGTGGGTAAAGTTCGTTTCGACAAAACCATTGCAACACTTCAGAAAGAACGTTCTAAGCTTGAAAAGACATCTCTTAATTTAAAAGAGGAAGAAACCAGAGCTCGTGAGGAAAGCAAGAAGATGGAAAACATCAATGTAAAAATCAAGCAAAAACTAGAAAGCTATCAGGAATTGTACGACAGCAACCAAAAGACGATTTACATTGGCCAAAAAATAGAAGATATTTCAGAGAAATACTTTAACAATAAAAATAAAAAAGAGCTTATTGGAGAGTTTTTGAAAATTATAGAAATTGAGAATTCAAAACGCAAAAAAGCAACCCCGAAAGAAGTCAAGGCCATAATCGAAAAGAAAAAAGAAGTAATTGCCGAGATTACGGTAAAAGTAGAGGAAATTCGAAAAGAGAAAAAAGAAAAGAAACTTAAGCCTGTAATCGAAAAACCAAAACCAATTTTAAAAGTGGGTGACAGAGTCAGAATGCTTGACGGAAGATCTGTTGGAAGTATTGATGCCATCGAAAAAAATAAGGCAACAGTCAACTACGGAATTTTTACTTCAAAAGTAAGTTTGGATGAATTGGAATTGGTGGAAGCTGTTAAAAAGTAAATTTTAAGCTCTAACCCTGTTTTTGAACCTTTAAAAGTTTAAAAAAGAAGCAAAAATTAAAATAAAGCGATTTACGCAACGATTTCTTGAAAGACAGTTGTGAAGATGGATATTTTTCAAAAACAGCTTATATTTAATTTATGTAAGCTGTTTTTGATGTGTAAAATTTATTGATTTTGTCATTTTAATAAACAAAACTAATACGGAGTGATTGTCATCATTTTTGATATTCCCTGAAACTTAAAACCTGAAATTTTTCGTCAAATGCAAAATCTTCCAAAAAACAAAAAAATAATCCTCTTTGACGGTGTTTGCAATTTATGCAACGGTGCTGTTCAGTTTATCATCAAACATGATAAAAAAGATAATTTTCGTTTTGTGGCTTTGCAATCTGAGTTGGGAATTGAAATTTGTCAATATATTGGTGTGGATCCGAATAAAATCGACAGCATTATTTTATACGATCCCGGTGTTGCCTATTATCTTAAATCATCTGCTGCAATTGAAATTGCCGATAACCTGGGTGGAATTTACAGTTTACTTTCTGTTTTTAAAATTTTACCAGAAAAACTTCGAAATTACCTTTATGACTATGTTGCGAAAAACCGTTACAAATGGTATGGCAAAAAAGAAAGCTGCATGATTCCAACTGTGGAATTGAAAGCTAAGTTTCTTTAAATAATAAAAATTCCAATATTTTAAATTCCAATGCTTAGTGTAATACTTGTCATTTCGAGGAACGAGAAGTCACATTCGCAAAGCAACAAAGATTGGAGAAATACTTTATGGAGTTTCTAATGTGATTTCTCGTTCCTCGAAATGACATACTTTGTCAAGATAAAAAATCCCAATAGTTAACGCAATATTTGTCACTTCGACGGAGGAGAAGTCACATGTGCAAATCGACAAAGATTTACTGTAATAAAAAATCCCAAATTCACTATAGTTGGAATTTGGGATTTTTTTATTGAAAATTCAGATCTTATTATCTAATCAATTTTCTGTATTTCAAACGTTTTGGAGTTAAATCACCACCTAAACGTTTCTTTTTGTTTTCTTCATAATCAGAGAAACTTCCTTCAAAGAAATATACTTCTGAATCACCTTCGAAAGCTAATATGTGTGTACAGATTCTGTCCAGGAACCATCTGTCGTGTGAAATAATTACAGCACAACCAGCAAAATTCTCTAAACCTTCTTCAAGTGCACGTAGTGTATTTACGTCCAGGTCATTCGTAGGCTCATCCAGTAAAAGAACATTTCCTTCTTCTTTCAACGTCATGGCTAGGTGCAAACGGTTACGTTCTCCACCAGACAACATTGATACTTTTTTGTTTTGCTCACCACCTCCAAAATTGAAACGTGATAAGTATGCTCTTGAATTTACCTGCTTACCTCCCATCATCACCAATTCCTGACCGTCGGCAAAATTCTCCCAAATCGATTTGTTTGGATCAATGTTTGAGTGTGACTGATCAACATAAGCAATTTTTACCGTTTCACCAACTGAAAATTCCCCACTGTCGGTAGCCTGCTCTCCCATAATCATTTTGAAAATGGTCGATTTACCAGCACCGTTTGGTCCAATGATTCCAACAATACCCGCTTGTGGCAAAGTAAAGTTCAGATTGTCATATAATAATTTGTCTCCAAAAGCTTTGGCTACATTTTTTGCTTCTATAACATTCGTTCCTAAACGCGGACCATTTGGAATGTAGATTTCCAAGTTTTCATCCAGTTGTTTTTGGTCTTCATTTAATAATTTGTCGTAGTTCTGTAAACGGGCTTTTTGTTTGGTCTGACGACCTTTTGCTCCCTGACGAACCCATTCCAACTCGCGCTCTAAAGTTTTTCTGCGTTTAGAAGCAACTTTTTCTTCCTGAGCCATACGGCTTGATTTTTGATCCAACCAAGAAGAATAGTTTCCTTTCCATGGAATACCTTCACCTCTGTCTAACTCTAAAATCCAACCCGCAACATTGTCTAAGAAATATCTATCGTGCGTTACTGCAATTACAGTTCCTGCATATTGAGCTAAATGCTGCTCTAACCAAAGAACTGATTCAGCATCAAGGTGGTTGGTAGGCTCATCCAATAATAATACATCAGGCTGTTGCAACAACAAACGACATAAAGCTACACGACGACGCTCACCCCTGAAAGGTTTTTGATAGGTGTATCTCCCTCCGGAGTACGCAAAGCATCCATCGCGATTTCAAGTTTGGTGTCAATTTCCCAAGCCCCAAGAGCATCAATTTTATCTTGTAAAGCCGCCTGACGATCCATTAACTTGTCCATTTTGTCCTGATCTTCGTAGTTTTCAGGTAAACCAAACAAATCATTAATCTGATTGTACTCTTCAAGAACAGCCATAGTTTCAGCAGCTCCTTCACGAACAATTTCGATTACAGTTTTAGAATCATCAAGAATTGGTTCCTGCTCTAAATAACCAACGGTATAACCCGGTTGAAAAACAACATCACCCTGATAGTTTTTATCAACTCCGGCAATAATTTTTAAAAGTGATGATTTTCCGGAACCATTAAGACCTAAAATACCAATTTTAGCTCCGTAAAAGAAACTCAGGTATATATTTTTAAGTACTGGTTTGTCTGCTCCCTGATAGGTTTTACTCAATTTTTGCATTGAGAAAATTACTTTCTTATCGTCTGACATATTATGTTTATTGTTATTAGTTTATTTTTTAATTTGATAGTGCAATTGACGGTGAATTAAACTCTTCCTTTCAAAGCGTTAAAAACCCAGGCGATAGAGAAAAAACCAACTCCAACTGCAACAAATCCCCAACCGGAAACGTCTCTGTATCTAAAAGCGCCAAGACCTATAAGTAACAATCCCATAAGTACCATTATAAAAGTAGCCCATCCTAAAATGGTATTTTTATTCATTCCCATAATTGCGTTATTAGTATTTTAAATGTAGTATTTTTTTAGAGATGCAAATATCGTGAATTTTCGTAAATCTTAGAGCGTTTTTAGTGCAACATATTTTAAAATTGTTTTGCACAAAATATCAGGATTTATTGGCTTGTCTAGTTTTTCTAAAATTTTAGCTTTTTGAAAATTATTACTACATATATTTTCTGAAATGGCTGTCAAAGCTACAATTGGTATTTCAGGTTTTAAACCGCTAATAATTTCTGAGGCTTCAAACCCATCCATAATAGGCATCATAATGTCCATCAGTATTATGGCGTATTCTTTTTCTTTTACTTTCTCTATTGCTTCAAGACCGTTATTGGCCACATCACAATTAAAACCTTTGCTGATTAAAATTTTACTAGTTAACAACTGATTTATTTTATTGTCTTCCACTAGCAAAACTTCAATATTTGAGAGCTCCTCTTTTTGTTCCTGATGATTTGCAAAACAGGATTCATTTTGAATTTCTTTACAGATGTCAAAATCGATTACAAACGAAAAAGTAGTTCCTTTATCCTTTTTAGATTTAACTTCAATCGTGCTATTAAAAAGTTCTAAGGTTTTTTTGATAATCGACAACCCTAATCCGCTCCCGCCATAATTAATATTGATTTCTGTAGATTCCTGTATAAAAGGTTCGAATATTTTATTTTGAACGTTTTCTGAAATTCCAATTCCTGTATCAGAAATGTCAAATTTAACACTGGCTTTATCGTTGTTAACGTTAATCAGTGCTGCTTTTAAAGTTACTGTTCCATTTTTCGTAAATTTTGTAGCATTTGTCATCAGCTCCATGATAACCTGAGTGAATCTTATCTCATCACTCTTTAAAGTCTGTGGAATTCTGTCATCAAAATCAAGTAATATGGTATTGTTATTCGTCGTATTTATTTTAAACATTTCAATAACAGCGGTCAATATCTCTTTAAGATTAACATCTTTAAACTGTAAATTAATCCTATCGTCTCGTTTTAGATTTTTAAAATCTACTATATTATTGATAAAGCCTAAAAGGTAATCGGAAGAAAAGTTTAAATTTTTGATATAGTCTTTCTTCAGTTGTTCCGATTCTTCGTTTTCGAGTAAATAGGCTGTTCCTCTTATCGTATTTAAAGGAGTTTTTAATTCGTGTGTTACGACATCGAGAAAATTATCTTTTATTTTTGAGGCTTCGTTCAACTCTTTGTTTATTTTTTCCAACTCCGAATTTTTCCTTTCCAGAATCAAATTAACCTTCATTTTATACTGATAGGCTCTAAATTGAATCATAAATAATACGATGAGTATTGTAACTAGCAGCAATGAAAAAAATAGCAGATAATTTTTATAAGACTCACTTACGCTTTCAAGTCTGGCTTCATTAATTTTTCTCCTATTTTCAATATTTTTTATTTTCAAAGTATTATTCAATTTGTTTGACTTTTGAATAAGCCTCATTCTGTATTGATTGAGTCTGATATACTTTGATACTGAGATTTGATAAAATTTTGTTGCAGTCGCCAAATCGCCCGTATTGTAATAATACATTGCCTTTAATTCATTCAGCTTTGCGTCATAAGGAACTCTTCCATCAGCATAGGGTACCTGAGTTTTCTCTACAAGTTGCAGATACTTATAAACGCTATCATTTTCTTTCAGGTGGTAATAATCTTCGGAAATGAAGAGGTATAAATTAGGAATTTTAAAATTATTCTTCTTCGAGGTATTGCTTTTTCTAATGTTTTCAAGTGAAATCATAGCAAAATCTATCGATTTCTTGTAGTCTTTATGAGACTTATAGTACGCCGAGAGGTTGTAGTTTATGTTTATATTGTCCTCATGGTTGCCGTATTTTTTTATTAATCGTTGCGCTTTCAAATCATACTGGTGAGACAATGACTTGCTGCCTTCGTAATATCTTAAATCGCCAAGGGCTTCGTACAATAGCGCCAACTCCCGCTTGTTATGGTGTTTCTTTAAGATCTGAAAATTTTCAAAGAGATACGCATTCGGGGTTCCAAAACTTCGTAAATAAGAGATCAGCTTGATACTTTCTCTGTGAAAAAGCAAAAGACCTGCAGTATCTTTTCTTGACTTTAAGGAAGCTTCTGTTGCATTTAAGAGTTTAAGCCCCAAAAGATGATTTTGAACATTCTCCGTTCGGATTAGTTTTTTGATACTATCAATCTTTGACACTATAGCATCCGGGTTTGTTTTTAAGAGTATTTGAGACTGGGCATAACTCTTAAAAACAGTAGATAGGCAGACAAATAACACAAGAATGACTTTTATTCTTGTGTTGCATAGGTTTAAGGTAGATGGGGTCACCGAATTGTTTTATGTAAATAATATTCAGGAAATATAATAAAATTACATTGTCTTTGCTATAATTATAGTTAATTAATTATATGTTATTTTGATAAATCAGTTAAAGAACTCTGTTAGTTTTGAGTATTTAACAACAAAGGACTAAATATATCTCATTAAGTAAGATTTTAAACAATACTATTTCAGCCTAATAAATCAGGATAAAAGGATACATTCGCTTCAAACGAAGACACTTGCAGCAGTATGTTATCTTAAAATTATTTAATTAAATATTTTATACAGCATTTCTTTTAATAAATCAGATTGTGGCAATGCATTGGCTCCTACTCCTTTGCTTTTAATATCAACATCACGCAAGGCTCCTACAATCTGACTTACTTTACGCATAGGATAATTTTTTATGGCCAAATCATACTCCTTTAAAAAATAAGGATTTACACCAATTGCTGCCGCGACATTTTTAGGGTTTTTATCTTTCAGTCCGTGATATTTTAGAAGCTGAACAAAGAATCCAAATACTAATCCAGTTGTCATTACCAGTGGATATTCCTTCGGATTGTGTGCAAAATTCTCTGCAATTTTATAGGCTTTCAGCTGGTTTCGCTCCCCTATGGCTTTTCGAAGCTCAAAAACATTATAATCTTTACTAAAACCAATATTCTCCTCAATATGCTGTGGAGTTATCATGGTGCCTTGCGGTAAAATAATCTGAAGCTTTTCGAGTTCGTTATTAATCTTACTCAAATCGGTTCCTAAAAATTCAACCAGCATGGCATTGGCTTTTGGATCAATGGTGTATTTTTTTCCTGCAAGAACACGCTTTATCCAGTCACCAACCTGGTTTTCATATAATTTTTTACTTTCGTAAACGACTCCTTTCTGAGCGAGTAGTTTGGTTACTTTTTTTCGTTTGTCGAGTGTTTTGTATTTGTAACAAAAAACCAATACGGTTGTTTGCATTGGATTGGCGACATAAGATTCAATTTTATCAATTGTTCTGGATAAATCCTGTGCTTCTTTTACAATAACAACCTGACGATCAGCCATCATCGGATAGCGCTTGGCCGTTGCTACGATATCTTCAACAGAGACATCTCTTCCGTACAAAACGGTTTGATTGAATCCCTTTTCTTCTTCAGCAAGCACATTTTGTTCGATATACTCCGATAATTTATCAATATAATAAGGTTCCTCCCCCATTAAAAAGTAAATTGGTTTTATATCTCCCGCTTTTATCTCATTAACAATTTTTACAACTTCGTCCATTAAAATTTTGTTTCAAGTTTCAGATTTCTGCTTATGGTTTCAAAACTTGAAACTTTAAATCAGAAACCTAAAACTATTTTATATTTTTGTCTTATGTTAAAACTTAATTTTCCAACATATACTTTCCGATTCAAAAATAGCGAAAATAAAGTGTCTATTTTTGATGAAATCAGGAAAAAATTTATCATTCTTACTCCTGAAGAATGGGTTCGCCAACATGTTGTTCGGTTTCTGATGATTGAAAAAAAGTACCCAAAATCGTTAATAAACGTTGAAAAAGTACTTACGGTCAATGGCTTGCGAAAAAGATACGATGTAGTTGTTTTTAATTCTGATGGCTCTATACATATATTGGTAGAATGCAAAGCACCCGAAGTTAAAATCTCGCAGACAACTTTTGATCAGATTGCGCGTTACAATATGACAATGCAGGCACGGTTTTTGAACGTCACAAACGGACTTAGTCATTTTTACTGTCAGATGGACTTTGAAAATGAAAAGTATCAGTTTTTAAGAGGCTTACCGGATTATAACGAATAAAATAATATTAAAATAAATAAAAATTACTTTTGGATAAAATAGCTGTTGTAATTTTAAATTGGAATGGAGTAAAATTGCTGGAACAATTTTTACCTTCCATTATTCAATTTTCTGAGGGAGCTCAAATATATGTAGCTGATAATGCTTCAACAGATGATTCTATAAGTTTCGTTAAGAACAATTTTCCCACCATCAAGATCGTTCAAAACAATGGCAATCATGGCTTTGCAAAAGGTTATAATGATGCTTTAAAACATATTGATGCTGAGTTTTATGCTTTGGTGAATTCAGATATAGAAGTAACTCAAAATTGGCTTAATCCTATTATTGAAACTTTTGAAAATGAAAAGTTAACCGCTATTATTCAGCCGAAGATTCTGGACTATAAAAACAAAGAATACTTTGAATACGCAGGTGGAGCCGGTGGTTTCATTGATAAATATGGATTTCCATTTTGTCGCGGACGTATTTTTGATACTATCGAAAAGGATAACGGACAATACGATGACAACTGTGAGTTGTTCTGGGCGTCAGGGGCTTGTTTTTTTATCAGAAGTGAAGTCTATCATGACCTGGGAGGTTTTGATGAAAGCTTTTTTGCGCATCAGGAAGAAATTGATTTGTGCTGGCGTGCTGCAAATGAAGGACACATCATTAAGTACAATTCGGCTTCAATTGTCTATCATGTAGGAGGGGCTACTTTGCAACAGGGAAATCCGAAAAAGACCTTTTTAAATTTTAGAAATTCATTATTAATGCTTGTCAAAAATTTACCAAAAAAGGGATTGTTCTTTGTGATTTTCTTCCGAATGGTTTTAGATGGTATCGCCGGTATTCGTTTTCTTACACAAGGAAAGTTCGGGCATACTTTTGCCATTTTGAAAGCGCATTTCTCTTTTTATTGCATATCTTTAAGATACCTTAGGAAACGTAAAGATTTCCAGATACAACAATACTATACCGTGAAAAGTATCGTTTACTTGTATTACATAAAGAAATTACTTGTATTTAAAGAAATCTTTAACAGTAATCAAAATATTAAGAACTAAATTTGTAATCAACGTTTAATTAAATATAATACCTATGAGAAAAATAGTTATCGCACTATCAGTATTAATGGCCTTAACTTCGTGTGTATCGAAAAAGCAATATGCTGCTTTAGAAGCTAAGAACAAAGAGATACAAGATTTATTAAACTCTTGCACAGTTAAATTAAATACTTGTCTCGAAGAAAAAGCAGGATTGGCAGCAACTGCTGAAAGCTATAAACAACACAATCAGGACTTGATCAGTACTTCTAAGGATTTAACTGTTTTAACTACTAAAGGAGCTGAGAACCTTGAAAAATCTTTAGAAAGCTTAAAAGAAAAAGATTTAAAAATATCTAGACTTCAGGATGCTTTAACTAAAAAAGACAGTGTAACATTGGCTTTAGTTACAAGCTTAAAAGGAGCTGTTGGAATTAATGATCCGGATATCGAAATCAACGTAGAAAAAGGAGTTGTATTTATTTCTATCGCAGATAAATTATTATTTAAAAGCGGAAGTTATGACGTAAGCGACAAAGCAAAATCTGTTTTAGCTAAAGTTGCAAAAGTTGTAAACGACAAACCAGATTTCGAATGTATGGTTGAAGGTCATACAGATGACGTTCCATACAAAAGCAACGGAATTATCTTAGACAACTGGGATTTAAGTGTTAAACGTTCTACTTCAATCGTTCGTGTATTAACTAATGATCTTGGTGTAAACCCTGCAAAATTAATCGCAGCTGGTAGAAGTTCTTACGTACCATTAGTAGCTAATGATACTCCGGACAACAAAGCTCGTAACAGAAGAACTCGTATTGTGGTTATGCCAAAAATCGATCAGTTCTATGATATGATTGAAAAAGAAATGAAAAAACAAGCGAAATAATCTCGTTTTTACATAGTTCATTAAACAGAAAAAGCAGGTCAATCGACCTGCTTTTATGTATTCCTAATTTTTTAATAACCAATTAAATATAAATCAAGAATAGCATTATCTTTAAATTAACTAACTAAATTTTAACTAATCTAAAGTTAGTTAATTATTTTAGATTATTATATCATTTAAGTTTTTTTTTACAAATAGCCCGATTGGCTATTTTTTTTGCCTTTTAACGACTCTATATCGTAATTAAGAGGCAACATATCAGCCACTTTCTTTTCTTTAATTTTCCCTAAATATCACGTTATTTAAAGAACATCTCAGAATTTCTATTTTATCGCATAATTTAAAGGTAACATTTCTGCTACTCTTTCTTCTCCAATTTGACCTAAAAATACAATATCAGATATGTTAGAGTTATTTCCATATTTATAAACGTAAAAAGTATCTGTCTCAAAAATAACACTTGATTCTTCTTTATTTTTAAATAAAAGATCGTAGGATGCAATATAACTTTCATTCTTATTTTTCTCTTTTGGCTGCTTTACCACTTCTACCTTTGTATAAAATTCACCTTTGGATATTTTGAAACAATTTTCAGAAAAAACTTTATCGTAATTTTTAGACATTAAAAACTCATCTTTACTCCATACGTTATTGACTAAATTTCTAAAGAAGTTAATTTGGGAGCCTTTGAATGCTTCTTCCCTTTTTTTAGAAATAACTTCTGAATTGGCAGTTTCTTCAAAAAGACTCATACCAACGTAAAAATTTTTGATTACATCCCTCGAAAATATACTTAGATTGCTAAAGGTAATTTCAAACTTTTGCAATTGATAACTAATTTTATAGCCTAAAGAAGGATTTAAAATTATTAATGGTTTATCAGAAAAAGCTTTTAAAATAAAATTTTGCTTATCATATTTAAAATAAATATCATTTTCATTTTGAATGACAACTTTTTCACTGTTTACTGTTTTTCCAATAAAATACTCTCTGAATATTTTTAATTTCTGACTTCTTGAAAACTTATCTTTTCTACTTACCACTACTTCGTTAAGCGAATTTTTAGCAGCATGCAAGTGTATGTTAAAATTTTCCGGGGAATCAAAATCCGATATATACTCATTTTCGTATCCGTCGATACTTACTACCAGAATACGATTGGCACTAGGCTCGAATTCAATGGTATAATTTCCTTCTGCATCGGAAATCGTTGAAATGGTTGTTCCGTCAAAGTAAATATTTGCGCCTTTAAGCGGAATATCGTCTTTTCCAGTGATCTTCCCTTTGAGGGTGTTTTGCGAAATTACACTGATTGAAACCAATAAGAATAAAAATAGAAAGTGGTTTTTCATAAAATAATAAAGGTTTGATTAATTATTAGCTAATTACTCAAACCTTTATCTATAAACCTAAAAAATATTTAGTTTTTTCTTATAAAATATCAACATCTCCTTTTCCTTCTCTCACAATTACCGGCTCATGTTCAGACAGGTCTATGATTGTTGACCCTATATTATCGCCATATCCGCCATCAATGACCAAATCTACGAGATTCTGCCATTTTTCAAAAATCAATTCCGGATCTGTTGTGTACTCAATTACATCATCTTCATCTCGAATAGAAGTCGATACCACGGGATTTCCCAACTGACGTACAATTTCAAGGATGATGTTGTTGTCAGGTACACGAATACCAACGGTTGTCTTCTTTTTAAACTCCTTAGGCAGGTTATTATTTCCTGGCAAAATAAAGGTATAAGGCCCCGGCAACGCTCTCTTTAGAATTTTAAAAGTTGACGTATCGATTTGGCGCACATAATCGGATAAATTGCTTAGATCGTGGCAGATGAACGAGAAATTTGCTTTCTCCAGCTTAACCCCTTTTATTTTTGCAATTTTTTCCAAAGCACGCGAATTGGTAATATCACAACCTAAACCATAAACAGTATCGGTTGGGTAAATTACCAAGCCTCCATTCTGAAGTACTTTTACCACTTTGGCTATTGCAGCTTCACTGGGTTTATCCGGGTATATTTTTATGAACTCAGCCATTTTTTTAGTTTAAAGTTTGTTTTTTTTAGGCTACACTTTTTTTGTTTCAAGTTTCAGGTTTCAGGTTTCAAGTTTCAGGTTGCTGTGGAGTAACTTGAAACATGAAACTTGAAACAAAAGATTTCCTATCCTACAACATCTAATTTAGCAAATCTTAGCAACAATTTCTTGATTCCGCCTACCTCAAATTTTATTTCGGCTTTTTTATCGGCACCAACACCTTCCAAATTCACCACTTCTCCTTTTCCAAAGCGTTCGTGCATCACCACATTTCCGATTGTTAGTTTGTTATCAAACAAATTCGGAGCAGCACCATTTGGATTGACACCCCCAACGGGTTTTAATTTTCTAATATTCAAATCCGGTTTTGGATCATTGCCTGTAACATGTTTGGGCGGAGTACTTCCGATCGGTTTTGCCAAACGCAATTTGGATTTATCGATATCTCCAAAAATATCTCCGTCGATTGGTGACTTATAACGATAATTGGTTTCTGAGGGTGTTAAATACTCCAGATATTGACCGTCAATTTCTTCAATAAAACGTGATGGTTCA
This sequence comes from Flavobacterium sp. N502536, assembly GCF_025947345.1. NCBI lineage: Bacteria > Pseudomonadati > Bacteroidota > Flavobacteriia > Flavobacteriales > Flavobacteriaceae > Flavobacterium > Flavobacterium sp. N502536. The sequence continues at coordinate 4,251,743 of NZ_CP110011.1, forward strand.
CTATCCGTCAGTTTTCCCCAACGGTAACGCGACTGCGCATAAGTTAGATAAGCCTGATGCTCTGCACGGGTTAAAGCTACGTAAAATAAACGACGTTCTTCCTCTAATTCGCTACGGGTGCTCATACTCATGGCGCTCGGAAACAAGTCCTCTTCCATCCCCACCACAAAAACATGAGGAAATTCAAGTCCTTTAGCCAGGTGAATGGTCATCAACGCTACACGATCTTCATCAGAAGTATCTTTATCCAAATCTGTAGCCAGTGCCACATCTTCCATAAATTCTGATAAAGCTCCTCTTGCACCGTCAATTTCTTTTTGTCCTTCAGTAAAATCTTTCAGACCGTTTAAAAGCTCTTCAATGTTCTGAATCTTTGCCATTCCTTCCGGCGTAGCATCTTTCTTCAATTCCTGAACAAGTCCTGTTTTTTTGGCTACATAATCTGTAATATAAAAAGCATCCTGATTCTGGTCGATCACTTGAAAACTCTGGATCATGGTAACAAAGTCTTTTACTTTATTCTTTGTACCGGCATTTAATTTCAAATCGATTTTGTCAATATTAACCATCACTTCCCAAATCGAACGTTTGTAATGATTGGCTGCAATGGTCAGTTTTTCAACCGTTGTATCTCCAATTCCACGCGCAGGATAATTGATTACACGAACCAAAGCCTCTTCGTCTTTTGGATTGATTACCAGACGCAGGTAACACAATACATCTTTAATTTCTTTACGTTGATAGAAAGACAATCCTCCGTAAATTCTGTATGGGATATCGCGTTTCCTTAAGGCATCCTCCATCGCACGGGACTGTGCATTGGTACGGTACAAAATTGCAAATGAACCGTTATGCAGCTGGTTTTGCATTTTCTGTTCAAAAATGGTACTGGCAACAAAACGCCCTTCTTCGGCATCCGTAATGCTTCTGTGGACTTTAATTTTTGCACCAAAATCATTTGCCGTCCAAACTACTTTATCCAGTTTGGTCTTATTGTGCTCCATTACCGTATTTGCGGCTTCTACTATGTTTCGGGTAGAACGGTAATTTTGCTCCAAACGAAACATTATTACGCCTTCATAATCCTTCTGGAAGTTCAAAATATTATTGATATTCGCTCCACGGAAGGCATAAATACTCTGCGCATCGTCTCCAACCACGCAAATATTCTGGAATTTATCCGATAACGCTCTTACAATCAAATATTGAGAATGGTTTGTATCCTGGTACTCATCAACCAAAATATAACGAAAACGATTTTGATATTTCGCTAAAACTTCCGGAAAACGAGTTAGTAATTCATTGGTTTTAAGCAGTAAATCATCAAAATCCATGGCACCTGCTTTAAAACAGCGCTCTACATACTGCTGATAGATTTCACCTAAACGTGGTCTTTTGGCCATTGCATCGGCTTCGACTAGTTCAGGGTTATTAAAATAGGCTTTTACTGTAATCAAACTGTTTTTGTAGTTTGAAATACGACCTAAAATCTGCTTTGGTTTATAGATGTCACGATCCAGCTGCATTTCTTTTATAATAGAAGAAATCAATCTGGCAGAATCCTGAGAATCGTAAATAGTAAAATTTGAAGGATACCCTAAATGATCCGATTCTGCACGAAGAATACGCGCAAAGATGGAGTGGAAAGTTCCCATCCAAAGATTCTTAGCTTCGCTGGCTCCTACGATATCTGAAATCCTGTGTTTCATTTCGCGGGCCGCTTTGTTGGTAAAAGTTAGTGATAAAATATTGAAGGCATCAATCCCCTGAGCCATCAAATAAGCAATTCTAATGGTTAAAACACGAGTTTTTCCTGAACCTGCACCAGCAATAATAATCATTGGCCCGTCTTTCTTTAAAACCGGCTGTCTTTGTGCTTCATTGAGCTGGTCAATGTACTTTTGCATGAAATTTTTCTCCATAATGATGCAAAAATAGCAATTATAGATGTAAAAAGAAATTAGTTCGTGAGTAAGTTATTAAGGTTTCAAGTTAGTTATAGTTTATAGTAAAAACTCTATATTTTTCTGATTGCCCCTCTTTTAAATAGCGAAAAAACGAAGATCAGATATTGAACCTAGTTCTTAGTTTTTCTTTAAATTCTGAATAGTCAATAGTACGACCTGCTTTAATGTTTTCTTCGCTTTTTTGAAACTCTTGGATTAATATTTCTTCTGGAAATAATATTGCTGTAATAAGCTTTACTTCCTGATGTGTGAAATTTTTAGATTTCAATTTCCGATAATAAGTCGCATGTTTTAAGCCCAGTTTTTGCATGAAAAACTCTGCTTTATAATAGGATTTGCCAATTAACTCGGGTAGGCTATTGATGTAATTCTCATAATTTTCAACTATTTCTATCATATTATGATCTTTTAAAATAATAAAGTATGATACAAAAATAGCATTTGTCGCTACAACAACATCATAATCTGCTAATTATAACTTATTAGCCTCAGAAACTTAGTGCCTTAGTATCTTAGAGCCTTACTTATAAAATACATCGTACGAGAATCGGATTAAAGTACCGATTACCACAATTAGAAAGAATACCCGAATAAAGCCATTACCTTTATTTATGGCAAGTTTTGCTCCAAGCCATCCCCCTAGTCCGTTGCTTACTGCCATAGGAATAGCGATTGTCCAAATGATTTTTCCTTTAATTGCAAACAAACAGATCGAGCCAAAGTTGGTTGCCAGATTCACCATTTTTGCATTTGCGGAAGCATGTAAAAAATCAAATCCCATCAAAGCAATAAAGGCTACGACAAAAAAACTTCCGGTACCCGGACCAATAAATCCGTCGTAAAAACCAACAATTATACTGATGAGAACTGCATACAAGATTTGTGTTGCAAAGGAATGATCTTTGGCTTCATGTTGTCCAAAGTTTTTCTTGGCGTAGGTATAAATCAACAACAGCGATAAAACCACCAATAAAAGCGGTTTCATAAAATCGTTGCTTACATAAGTCAGTAAAGTAGAACCCAAAAATGCCGACGGGACCGCCAAACACATCATAATTAAAAGGAGCTTCCACTGAATCACCACTTTTTTGAGATATTGAAAGGCCGCAAAAGCAGTTCCTGTAAAAGCGGGCAATTTTAAAGTACCTATCACAGTAGAAACGGGCAAATTGGGCAATAGTATCAGTCCCATTGGGGTTTGAATTAATCCGCCGCCACCTACTATAGCGTCGATAAATCCTGCTGCAAAAGCTGCTAAACAAAGTAAAATGATGATGTAGGTTTCCATTATGATTGTATTTGAAGTCGTTTTAAGTAGACTGCACAAAAGTAAACTTCCAGATTGTTTATTACAATAATTTTAAAGTGGATTTCTCCTCAAAAAGTATATTTTTGCTGAAAATTTAAACCCAATGGATTTTACAAAAATTATAGAATTAGCCAGTTATACTTTACCTGCTGTTGTTACCGGATTTGTAGCCTACAGTTTTTTTGAATTGCACATTAAAAACTTCGATAAAAAACGCAATTTTTTATTGAACAAAGAGGCTCATAAAGAATCATTGCCGATACGTTTACAAGCTTATGAGCGCATGACTTTATACTTAGAGCGTATCAACTTGACTAAATTATTAATCCGTGTTGCGCCTATTTCAAACGAGAAGCACGACTATGAAAATTTTGTAATCGACCAAATCGAACAGGAATTTGAGCATAATTTAACGCAACAAATTTATATGTCGGATGAATGCTGGACGATTATTACAACAGCCAAAAATTCAACGATACAAATTATTCGCAAAGCTGCTATGAGTGACCGTGTTGACAGCGCAGACAAGTTACGTGAAGTAATTTTGAATGATTTACTGGAGAAACAATCCCCTAGTAATGCTGCTCTGGCGTATATCAAAAACGAAGTAGCGGATCTTTTCTAGATTTTTAGACTGACTTAGACTTCTTAGATTGTTAGACAATTGGATCATTCGATTCTTAGATCTTTAGATTTAAGAATCGAATGATTTTTTTTTGATTTTTCCCTTCCAAATAATCCAAAAAAGTATAAACCAGTCTAAAAATCTAAGAAGTCTAAGTAAGTCTAAACTATCTATTATCACTCATAACTTCCGATTTGTTCTGAGCGTATTCATACCCTTGCTCCCACCACTCTTTCATGACTTCCTGATTAAAAATTAGGGCGTTGTCGGTTAGTTTTGTTGGGGTGTAGTAAAGATTTAGTTTTACATTTTTATTGTTTGCCAGCAGTTTGCCTATGGTAATATCATGTTTTTCAACCTGATCTAAAGCAATTCGGAACAAATCAATCATAAGGGAGAATGGGTTTTTACCAATAACCGTTTTATCCATATTAACTTCTGTTTCCAGAATGATGACGTCGATTTCTGTTGCCCCGCGGTTGATTGCTTCCCGAATTGGCACTAAACTTGCAAATCCGCCATCGCCATATTCGTAGTTGTTTTTCTCAACCAAACTCATAAACGGAACATAATTGCTCGAAATCCAGGACCATTCGCAAAACTCCTCGTAAGTACAGTCCTTTACAGATTTATACTCGGCTTCATTTTTAGTAAAATTGGTTACGGTTATTACCACGTCACTGTCCAACTTTTTGAGTTTGTTAAAATCTGAAAGGGAGAAATTGTTCTTAATGTATCGCTTGAGTCCTTTGCTTTCGCCAAAAGTTCTCTTGCCCTTAAAAAACTGACGTAATACGTTAAAGTGATTGATGGTTACAATATCTACCCCATCTTTAGTTTTGACCACAAATGGACATATATTAAAAATACTGGCCATGGTAACATTGGTGTAAACGGAGTGAATTTTTTTAATATGCCCCAATGCCAAATGGGGTATCAGCAAGCTTCCAGTCGAAGTTCCTATAAACAAATCATATTCATGATTCTTTTCTTCGATTAGATATTGTGCTACACCGCCGGCAAATGCCCCTTTACTTCCTCCACCAGAAATAACCAATGCTCTCATATTTTTAAATTGTGCTTTTGGAGTTATGAATTAAATGTATCTGCAAGTACTGCTTTTACACGTATTATCACTCAGTTTTCTATTCTTTTATTTCCAATAATTAACTATTATTTCTTTACTTCCTCAGCCAGTAAACGCTTTAGTTGAAATTGCTCGTCGGGGTTTAAATTAATCAAAATTCTTTCAAACGAAGTACGCATCTCCTGATTTTTTAATAATAATCGGATGGTATCTCTTCCAAACTTTGAAAATTGCCACATATGATGGGTGGTTGCCGAAACTAAATTGCTTAAAACAGCATCGTTGATAATCTTAAATGCGACTAGTTTTTCAAGAGCATTTTGTCTGGTTGTTGCTTCGTATTTTGTAGAAGAAAAGGCAATCAGTTCAGTAATTAGAGCTTCTGAGTTTTCTGTATAATTTGGCGTTGACAGTGCTAACGAAAGCCATAATGTTCTCAGATTGTAGTCATTAAAACCAATCCAGTTTATTGTTTTGTTTAAATATCGGGTACGGTGCTCCGGAAAATTTCTCCACAGCCAATACAAAGCAACTTCCTGTGTTTGATACGATTTATCATCGAGCAAGGTTTCATATTCCGTTCTAAAATCTTCCGGAATTTTACTTAAACTACCGGCAACTGCTTGTCGAACCTGAATATCATTGGTTTGCATCGCAAGTAATAAAAGTGCTTTTTTGGTTTCGTATTTTTCGTTCTCCAATTGATTTACAATGGCTTCTTTTACAGTATAATAAACATCCGATTTTAAAGTTTTACTTAAGAAATTTTCTTTCTCCGTTAAAGCTGTCTTTTTTAATTTATCTACCTCCAAACGAACCTGAATTGATTTGTTTTTACTCAATAAAGTATTTGCGGTCGGCGTATCAAAAATGGTAGATTCCAACCAGGTTTTCTGAAATTTCTCCAGATCAAAATCGGCTACTTTTTTAATTTCATCAAAGAAATTCTGCGTATTTACGGTTTGGTAAGCATATTTCTTGAGATAGTTTTTTATCGCTTTTTTGAATGCTTTATCGCCAATGGATTCATGTAATACAAACAGTGCCCAGGCCCCTTTCTCGTAAAAAGTCAACGAACTTGCTTTGGCATTTAAAACCGGAATAGAATCGGTTCTGGAAGCAAATTTAAGCTGTTGCGCCGTATCGTATAATTTGGAATAAAAGAAATCATCGCCGTAAATCTCTCTTTCTGCCAAGGCTGCAAAATAAGTCGCAAAACCTTCCTGAAGCCAATGATGCGTGCTGCTTTCAGCTGTAATTAAATCGCCAAACCAATGATGGGCCAATTCGTGTGCGTCTACATTGGTGTAATTACGGTCTTCAAAACCTATTGAATCTACCACATAACGTGTAGCAAAAAGCGTTGAAGTTGTATTTTCCATCCCGGCATATAAAAAATCACGAACCGGAATCTCTCGGTAGACTTCCCACGGGTATTTAACGCCTATTTCTTTCTCCATAAAATCAAAAATACGCTTAGAATAACGATAGGTCGGTTCAAAACGATTGGCATCTTTATGTTCTAAATAATATTCTAATGGGATCTTAGATTTTGCACGGAATTCTTTTTTGTCATACTTTCCTATCGCAAGCATTAAAAGATAGGAACTCATTGGCTTTTCCATTTTGTACTGCCAATAGGTCTGTGTATCTGTTGTTGTTTTATTTTCGAGAATTCCATTCGAAACTACCTGATAAGCGGCATCGTAGGTTATTCCTAAGCTGAATACAATTTTCTCGTTCACGTCATCAAAACTGGGAAACCAGTTGCTGGTATATCTTCCCTGCCCCTGTGTCCAGATTTGAACTTCAGAATGCTCCATATTTACAAAATACAAAGCCTGTTTTGGTTTGGCGGTGTATTGAAAAGTCAGGTGATTTTCTCCTTTCTGAAAATTACCAATAATTTGCAGTTCTTTCCCGGTGTTTACAAAAATAGCTTCTTTGTTATCGACCTGGACATGAAAAAAATCCATGTTTTTCGCATCAATCTTAATCGTATCAATAGGTTTCAGGACTTCAAATTGATAATCAACCGTACCGGAAATTGATTTTTCTATGGCATTTAAGGACAGTTTTCCTGAAACGGTTTTAAAATCAACAAATTGCGTTTGCTGTGCAAAAGTAAAAGTGGTAAAAAACAGTAGGATATATTTCATGGAAACAAAATTGAAGGCGAAATCCCAAAGTTACAAAGGTTTGATCAACAAATCGAATGAAATTTGTAAGTTTACGACACAAAATTACAGCAGCGTGTCAATATCTAAAAAAGCCTTATTTAACTGGAGTAGCGGAAAAGATTCTGCTCTTGCTTTATACAAAATTCTACAAAATCCTGATTTTAAAATTGAGTGTTTACTCACAAGCGTCAATCAAAAATACCAGCGTATTTCGATGCATGGTGTTCGTGTTGAACTGCTCGAAGCGCAGGCGAAAAGTATTGGTTTGCCGCTGAAGGTTATGGAGATTCCGGAAATGCCTACAATGGAAGCTTACGAGAGTGTTATGACGGAAACCCTGACGGAATTAAAAGAGCAGGGAATCACACATTCTGTTTTTGGGGATATTTTTCTGGAAGATTTGCGCAAGTATCGCGAAAGTCAATTGGAAAAGATTGGGTTTAAAGGAGTTTTTCCCCTTTGGAAGATCCCTACGAGTGATTTAATACAGGAATTCATTTCTCTGGGTTTTAAAACGATTGTAGTTTGTGTTAACGAACGTTATTTGGACAAAAGTTTTGTGGGCCGAATTATCGATGCCGATTTTATCAGGGATTTACCTGAAAATGTCGACGTCTGTGGTGAAAACGGCGAGTTTCATACTTTTACTTTTGACGGGCCGATTTTCTCAACACCTGTACCTTTTGAGATTGGCGAAATTGTTTACCGCAAATATGAAAAACCTAAAACACAAGAGTCCTCAGACACTGCTTGTGATACGAGTTCCAGCGATGCTTTTGATTATGGGTTTTGGTATTGCGATTTGATTTAAAATGAGAATATGTTCACGAAAGAAAATTCAGAAGTAAAGAAAATTTTATCTTTTCTTAATGAAATTGGGATAGATGTAATTGAAAAGGAACTGAATGACACTTTTCTTCCCGGTTTGGATTTGGGCCCCAATTGTATCTTTATTGATTACGGCAAATTATTATATCCGGGTGATATTTTACACGAAGCCGGACATCTGGCTGTTGCCTCTCCTGCTGATAGACAAATTGTGGGTACCGACAAAATAGCTTCTAACTGGCCCACTGAAGCCGAAGAAATGGCTGCAATTTTATGGTCGTTTGCGGCATGTACTCATTTAGAGTTGCCTCTCGAACTGGTATTCCATCCTAACGGTTATAAGAACGATTCCGAATGGCTGATTTCCAGTTTTAAGGCTAAAAACTACATCGGACTGCCTTTTCTCGAATGGATCGGACTTACTTTAGGAAATGATCGCGCTCGTGAAGAAGAAAAACCTCCGTTTCCGGCTATGCTAAAATGGCTAAGAGGTTAATGAAATAATTAGATAATGTGGCAATTAGTCAATTAGAAAATTACTTCATTGACACATTATCTCATTGGCACATTATCTAATTGACTAATTAAGAATACATGTTCAGTAAGTTAGTAACGGTGTTCCAGTTTCTAATTGTGGCTGTTACATTTAGTTTTTTCTCTATATATTTTTGATCAAATCTCGTTTTTCCGGCTCCAACGGCATACTTAATAAAAATTTTATTCCCGTCGATACTTGCTTCATCCGGCTTGAACTGGCTAATTTTAAGATCGTTTATATTTTCGTTTTTTAAGGCAACTGAAACAAAAGCGACATAGAGTTTTTTGGTATCAATATCTTTTTCTTTCAAAAATGGGTTGTTTTCAAAACACAATTCTAAATCTTTTTTAGTAATAACGACCACAGGAACTTCGTGTCCGAAAACCTTAAAAATTTCCTGTTTGATCATGAAACCTACTTTAGAAGCGCTTTCTTCTTCTGTATCAACAAATACATTGCCGGACTGTAAATACGTACGTACATTTTGAAAGCCGATATTTTCTAACATCGCTTTCAAAGCCTCCATTTTCATCATGTTGTGACCGGAAACATTAATACCACGCAAAAGTGCTAAATGTGTTATCATTCTTTTTGTTTTTTGTTCAAAGATAAAGATTTCAATTCTTTTCTGCTCTTTCCAGGAAGACTTAGATCTATCTCAACTATTCGTCCTCTTCGCCTACTTCGATACCAAATCGTACTAAAAAATCATTTAGTTGTGTTTTGTACTTCTCTTTTGCCTGGTTTACAATTTCATCCGTTTCTTCGGTTGATGTTATGGTGTCAAGATTAAATTCTTTTTTAACCCATTGTTCAAAAGCTTCTTTATTCTCACTTTCTTCATAATATTCTTCATCCTTATAAAAATAAGCCGAATCAAAATCAACTGAAATTTCGGTATCAAAAGTTAACAGATGAATTAATTCACGAGTGTTTTCTGCCACGACATGAATTCCGCCTTCGTCACCAAAAACCACTATCGGACACTTATTTAAATCATCGTCTATGAGCCAGTACGCATACGAACTTCCTGATCCGTTTGCTCCTGCAAATTCAATAAAACTGTTGTAAAATTCTTCTTCTTCCGACCATGTTTTGATACCGGTCTTGTCCTCAGTTATGGTCAAACCAAAACATTCTGAATAGCTTTCTACACCATATTCCTGCTCGAATTTATATAATTTCACTAAATCTGCAGGTAAAACATACTTACCAAACTGAGCTGAGTATTCTTCTAATGAAAAACTGCCGTCGTATTCAGCATATTCGGTTTCGTCGCTTTCTTCTTCTTCAACGGGTTCTTCCACAAGCACTTCAAAAGCTTTTAAGACTCCACGTTTTATACCGTAAAACTCAATTCCGACCGCAGTTTCGTCGTTCATCCATTGGTATTTTGGATCTCCCTCTTCATCAAGATATTCCAAAAGGAGTGTAATTTTCTCCGTATCATGACACCACAAACCGCGCATTCTGATATTAAAACCATTTTCAATTTCTTCTGAAATCTGACTGTATTTCATTCCTTCATAATCAAAAGAAATAAACAAGTACGTGGTACCATCGATGTGGCGATAAAGCCTTTCGTCGTTTTTAAACTCTTCTTTTTCGGATAAAACTTCAATTAAATTTACAAATTGATTGCGGAAATCACTGTACTGATACTTTTCAGTTTTGTCATAATCAATAATGGATAGCCCTTTTTTAAAGGCTTCCTCATAATAATTATTTCCTAGAATCTCTGTATCATATTGGGTTTGCTCTATAAGAGAATCGTTTGCAATATCGCTTAGTTTATGCGTTGATGGCAGATAATTTTCTACTGTTATAATTGAACCTTCAGCTGTAGTTAGATTGCTGCAAATTAACACATCAGGTCGGCTTACATTAACAATTGCCTGAACATTGGTAAACCGTTCAAAATGCATCCACATATCATCGCTGTAGATAAGCCAGGCTGTAACATCGCCTTTAACAAAGAGCTCTCCATGGTTGTATTCGCCTATAAGCGAATCGCATTTTAAGCCACCACCCAAATAATGAACACTTCCAAACAAAGTAATATTTACAGTAGTTGTTTCTCCTAAAACAATTAAGGCCGGTGAGTTATCAGTATCATAAGAGCTTATACATTTCCCCACTGTTAGATTTCCTTTGAAAATAAATCCAAGTATAAAAACATCCGAATGTTCTTCTGTACTATAATCCATCTCAAACGAATCCATTTCTACATTTTCTTCAGCTAGTAGAAATATCGAATTTTCTTCGTAGTCGGGAAAACGCCAGCTGTCTTCAAAAACGTTGTATATTTTCTGATTGTTAAAATCGGTAAGATCTCCAATAATAGTATGTGCTTCGTGTCGATTGATCACTTTGAATGCAACACCTGCAAAGGTCATGGTTTCAAAAGGAACTTTTTCTTCGTTAGTCATAATAAGGGCAAATTGTCTTAAACATCTTAACAAATCTACTTATTATCTTTGTTTTTCAAAATAGCAAACCGACAATTTCGACTTTCAAATTTCCCAATTAAAATATATCTTCGCAGTTAGGAAAGAAAATAGATCAAAAAAATAGAATCAAGAACAAAGAAGATAGAGTAAATTCTACATCTTGTAGTCTTTGTTCTATAATCTTGAATCTTGGCTCTATTTTCTTGACTCTACAATCTAAAATCTAAAATCACTACATGTCTAATAATCTCCTTGAAACCCCAATCGAATACTTAAAAGGCGTTGGTCCGAGTCGTGGACAGCTGCTTCGTAAGGAATTGGGAATTCATAAGTATGGAGATTTAGTTAATTTTTACCCCAACAGGTATATCGACCGGACGCGTTATTATAAAATTAATGAACTTCAAAATACCGGTTCTGAGGTGCAGATTATTGGAAAGATAATCAACATTAAAACGGTTGAATTTGCGAAGAATAAAAAACGTCTGGTGGCTACTTTTGTAGATGATACAGGGCAAATTGACTTGAATTGGTTTCAGGGACACAAATGGGTTCGCGAGAGTTTGAAACTGAATGAAGTTTGTGTGATTTTTGGAAAATGTTCGTTGTATGGAAGCCAGTTCAGTATGGCGCATCCCGAAATCGAATTGTGGAGCGAGCACGAAAGAAGCCTTCGCTCGGCCATGCAACCGGTTTATCCTTCAACAGAAACTCTGGCCAATAAAGGCATCTCAAACCGAACCATTAACAAATTAATGGAGCAATTGTTTCTGGAGACTCAGGCTTTGTTTACAGAGACTTTTCCAGCCTATTTAATCGAAGAACTAAGACTTATTTCAAAGAGAGCGGCTCTGTTTAACATTCATTTTCCAAAAAGTACCGATGCTTTGGCTAAAGCCCAATATCGCTTAAAATTTGAAGAGCTGTTTTTTATACAACTGCAGTTAATAACCAAAAATCTAATTCGGAAACACAAAATCAAAGGACATCCTTTTGTAAAAGTGGGTGAATTTTTCAATGAATTTTACCAGCATCACCTGCCCTTTCAGCTAACAAACGCTCAAAAAAGAGTGGTGAAAGAAATTCGCTCCGACATGGGAAGTAATGCCCAAATGAATCGATTGTTACAGGGAGACGTAGGTTCCGGAAAAACGATTGTCGCTTTTATGAGTATGCTTTTGGCCATAGACAACGGTTTCCAAGCCTGTCTGATGGCTCCGACAGAAATCCTTGCCAATCAGCATTTTATCGGATTGTCGGAATTAGCTAAAACACTAAATATCAACATAAAACTCCTAACTGGTTCAAGTAAAACTGCAGCCAGAAAGATCATTCATGAAGAACTCGAAAACGGAAGTTTACAGATCTTAATTGGTACACATGCACTTTTGGAAGACAAGGTAAAGTTTCAAAATTTAGGTCTTGCTGTAATTGACGAGCAGCATCGTTTTGGTGTAGAACAACGTTCGAAATTGTGGAAGAAGAATGAAATTCCGCCGCACGTTTTGGTGATGACCGCGACCCCTATTCCGCGAACTTTAGCGATGAGTTTGTACGGTGATCTGGACATTTCGGTAATTGACGAATTACCTCCGGGACGAAAACCCATTCAAACCGTTCATCGCTACGACAGCAATCGTCTGAAAGTATGGAAATTCCTGCGCGACGAAATTGCCCTGGGAAGACAAATTTATATCGTTTATCCGTTGATTCAGGAATCGGAAAAAATGGATTTCAAAGATCTGATGGACGGTTACGAAAGTATTTCCCGTGATTTTCCATTGCCGCAGTATTCGATTTCGATCTTACATGGAAAAATGAAACCTGCCGATAAAGATGCTGAAATGAAACGCTTTTCGGAAGGTAAAACCAATATTATGGTCGCAACAACCGTAATTGAGGTGGGTGTTAATGTGCCTAACGCGAGTGTAATGATTATCGAAAGTGCCGAACGTTTCGGATTGTCTCAGCTGCATCAGCTGCGAGGACGTGTGGGACGTGGAGCAGAACAAAGTTATTGCATACTTATGACGAGTTTCAAGTTGAGCTCTGACAGTAAAACCCGAATGGAAACAATGGTTCAGACTAACGATGGGTTCGAAATTGCCGAAGTAGATCTTAAGCTGCGCGGCCCGGGCGATTTAATGGGGACTCAGCAAAGCGGTGTTTTAAACCTTCAGATAGCCGATATAGTCCGTGACAGGGATATTTTAAGTACGGCTCGTAATTATGCCATGAAGATTTTAAAAGAAGACGGCCCGCTTCAAAAACCGGAACATGCCATCCTTAAAGCTGTTTTTATCGAGCTGACTAAAAAGAAGAATATTTGGAATTATATTAGTTAGCAAGGTACTGAGGTGCTAAGATGCTAAGGTTCTGAGGTTCTGAGGTTTTTTTTTTCTTTTTTTATACCTGATTACTAGTGTTTTACTGCATTTGGGTAAAAAAAAATACTTCACTGTAATAAAGAGTAAAAATTCAACGACTGATGTTTTTGGTGATTTAAATTCGTTGGGGGACAAATTTTTGGAAGTCGAATATGTTAATCTCTTACAATGAAGTATATAATTCTGCTAAAGCTTATTTTTTAGGGGCTGATTTCTTTTCGAAAAGACCACTAAAAAGCCCTTTGCTTATTTTGTTTTTATCGTCTTTGCCTGTAGCGATCAAATGATCTACATACTCGGTGTATGTTTTTTTGCGCTCTTCTAAAAAGCCAATCAAATAGTCTTCGGCAGCGCCCATTCCGCTTGCTTCTTCGATATGCAGCAATTTTTTGTACAAAGGCTCAATAAACTTTGTAATGATTTCGTCCGGTACCGCCTTTCTGGTTCCGAAATAGCCAACAATTTCTCCGTCACCATCAGCTATAATTTTAAAATCGGTTACAACCCAATAATAGCGCCCTGTTTTAGACATATTTTTGATAATGACATGGATATTCTGACTCGATTTAATACTGTCCCATAAGAATTTAAAAATCACTTTGGGCATATCAGGATGTCGCACTATATTATGAGCGTGACCGATTAATTCATGCTCATCATATCCCGAAACGTCAATAAACGCTTCGTTTGCATATAAAATAGTTCCTTTTGTATCGGTTTTACTTAATAATACTTTGGTTCTGATCCAGTCGACCTCTCTGTCTGATGGAATCGGGCGGGTAATTCTGTTGTCCATAAGTCCTGTATTTAAAATTAATAAGCAATCATCCTTTTGCCTTGGGCCTGTATTTTTTCTTAAGTGTATTTAATAAATAAGTAACTGACTTTTAACACACTAGCTATCTTTATTTTAACTTCTGGTATCGGTCGATTTCACATGAATATCGTTTACCAGGTCGTCTATTTTCTTGGCACTTTCACGCATCATTTCAAGATAACTCAACAATTTATCATTGTCTGTATGTCCTTTCGAAACATCAATAAGTTTAAGCACTGAGCTTACCGGTAGTTTTAAATCGAGCGTAGTTCTGTGAATAAAATCGTTGTAATCTTTAGTAGCGGTTAACGAACTGTATTTTGCCGAAGCCAGCTTCATGTTCTCTAATTCGTATTCGTCTGATATTTTAGAGATGTGATTCTGGCTGTGTTCTTTAAAATAATACGCCCAGTAGCCGTTCATAAAAAATACAACTGCCGCCAGAACAACGTGGATCAAGAAGGTTTCCAAATCAAAATTAACCTGCGAAAAGTACAGCTGTAGTCCTTTTGGATCGTTGAAAACCGTATTTTGCATATAGGCCAAAGCCCCGTGATGCAATACCACTAAAAGCGTTAAGGGAATCTGCAATTTCCAGTTTTGATAGATAATCAAAATTGTACTGGCGATAAAAACGGTAAAATGCATTTCGAACAAACCGTGCATCTGATAAATATACTGCGCCATAAATATAGCCAAAACAATGGCCAGCACATATTGATAAAAGTTGGATTTTTTGAAGAAAAACTTTGCCGAATAATACAGTAATAAATTCAGAAGACCTACTCCCACTCCAACCTCAAACGTATCGTATTTAAAGGCCAAAGCAATTCCGAGAAGAAAATAAATCGCTAATACATAATTGATAATGGTGTCTGATCTTTGTGTCATTGTCGACATAAAATTGTGCAAATAATCTTGTTCATTCAAACTGGCTCTTGTTTTCATAAATTAAAATGATTTAGGTTAAGAATTTGGTTTATTTATTGCATTTTGGTAGCGAACATCCGTAGGCTCTCAGAGCCAAAGCATCAAACGAGGGGGAGTGATTTTGTTTTAATAGAGCATCAATTGCCATTTGAGCATAATTACTGTCGGCATTCGTGCAGTACCTGGTTTTATTGTAGTTTCCGCGGTAATACAACTGCTGTGAACCGTCCAGTAGCACAGCCTGCGGAGTAGAGAATACACCACAGTTTTTGGCGATACTCTGATCAAAGTAAACCGGAATCTTAGCGTCAAACTTATCCTGAATTTCTTCTATGGTAAATGTTTTTTCTTTGTTGAGTACTACGATTTTAAAATTAATCTGATCACCATATTTCTTAATGAGCTCGCTTACATGAGGAATGTTAAAACGCGAACAAGGACAATCGGGATTAAAAAAGTGGATAAAAATAGGTTTTCGGTCTGCGACGCAGCACTTTAAGTCAACTCTACTTCCTACGGCTATCTCTTTGTAGTTTTTAGGAACCGGTGTAGGTAAACTGTATTTAAATTCGTTTTGCCAAAACAAAAACGATATAGCGGCAACTAACAATGCCATCCATAAACCAACTAGTAATTTTTTTAGCATAAACAGGTGAATTTGGGGTGAAAACTTAAAAAATGTCTAAA
Organism: Flavobacterium sp. N502536; assembly: GCF_025947345.1. NCBI lineage: Bacteria > Pseudomonadati > Bacteroidota > Flavobacteriia > Flavobacteriales > Flavobacteriaceae > Flavobacterium > Flavobacterium sp. N502536. The sequence goes on from NZ_CP110011.1 coordinate 4,267,548, forward strand.
CAATTGTTAACTAACTGCTTTACTATTTAACTATTTTAACTTTGAATAAAATAAAAAATCTACATATTTTAACGCTTAACCCTCAAAAACATTAGCCGTCAGATAAAAAACATGTCATTTTGTTTAAGCTTATCAATGTTACAAATAAAATCGATAAACTGCAAATAAAATCGGACAAAATACACAAAATTGTAGCTTTGTGCGTTTTTTTCTATTTTTGAAACCCGTAGTTCTACGTCTTTTGTGCGTAAAACCATAAAAAAGACTTTTGCGAACCTTATTTTACTCCCATGTAATTTATTTTCATTTTTTTTCACTTCTACATTAAACCATTGTAAAGGAAAACAGTCTAATCAGGGCCTTGTTTAAAATTTGTACGTACAAATGTTAAATAAAAGCTAAGCTCTTCAGATTTCACAACAAAAAGTTAAATTTGTGAGCTTACTAAAAACATACACCAAAAATACATTTACCTCAAGTTTATGAAAGTAAAAAACCTTGTTTACGCCCTTTTAATCATTGTATTGGGAGGATTTATTGCCTACAGAGTCGTATCGAACAAAAAGAAGAACGACGAATCAAAAAAGTTTGGAGACAAAGACACTCCTACGACTGTAACCGGAATTATTGTTAAAACTTCCACTTTCGATAATAATTTATCGTTATCAGGGTCTATTGAGGCAAACGAGCAAATCGAAATTCGGAGCGAGGTTTCGGGAATTGTGGAAGGAATTTATTTCACAGAAGGTACTTTTGTAAACAAAGGTCAGGTGCTTTTTAAAGTAAATGATATTGAACTGAAAGCGCAACTAAGACAAGCGGTAACCAGAGAAGGTCTGGCTGCTGAGAATGAAAGAAGAGCCAAACTGTTACTTCAAAAAGAAGCAATCAGTCAGGAAGAATTTGATGTTGCCAGAGCCGATCATGCGTCTGCACAGGCACAAAGTCAGTTAATCAGAGCTCAGATTGCAAAAACTTCGGTTAAAGCTCCTTTCTCAGGAAAAATCGGTTTGCGTTCTATTTCGCCGGGAACTTACATCACCCCTACTATTTTGGTGGCTAAACTGGTAAACACCGGTAAACTAAAAATTACATTTTCTATTCCTGAAAAGTACGCTTCACAAGTAAAAACAGGATCATCGATTGATTTTACCGTTTCAGGTTCTGACAAAGTCTATTCAGCAAAAACATACGCTATCGAACCGGAAGTTGAAGTAGCTACACGTACACTGCAAGTTCGCGCTATTGCTGATAATATTGACGGAAAACTTTTTCCAGGAACTTTTGCCGATGTAAAATTGCCTTTAAACATTATAAAAGACGCTATCGTAGTGCCTTCAGAAGCAATTATTCCGGTACAAAGCGGTAAAAAAGTATACATCGCCAATAATGGTAAGGCCAAAGAAGTTATGGTGGATGCTACTACAAGAACGGACTCTTCTATTTTAATTTTATCGGGATTAAAAGCCGGAGATACTTTAATTACAAGTGGTGTGATGTCGTTAAAAAATGAAGCTCCCGTAAAAGTTAACGTAAAAAAGTCGTAAAGCCGAAAGTTCAAAGTCTTACAGTCATAGGTTTAAAAATTAGAAAACTAAAATTTAAACGCTAAAACCCAAAAATCTCATATGAGTTTATCAACCACAAGTATAAAAAGACCTGTTTTAACCATCGTACTGAATCTTTTAATCATTCTGTTCGGTTTTATTGGTTATACGTTTTTAGGGGTGAGGGAGTTTCCTTCGATCGACCCTGCGCAGGTTTCTATCCGAACCAATTATACAGGAGCCAATTCTGATATTATTGAGTCGCAAATTACAGAACCTCTCGAAAAGGCAGTAAATGCGATCGACGGAATCCGAAACATCACTTCCTCCAGTAATCAGGGAAGCAGTAACATCACCATCGAGTTCAACCTTGATAAAAATTTAGAAGAAGCCGCAAACGACGTTCGTGATAAGGTTTCTCAGGCTATCAGAAGTTTACCGCAGGATATCGATGCTCCTCCGGTAGTCTCGAAAGCAGATGCTGATAGTGATGCTATTATTTCGATGACGGTACAAAGTGATACCCGAAATTCACTGGAATTGAGTGATTATGCCGAAAATGTCATTTCACAACGTCTGGAAACCATTCCGGGAGTCAGCGGAGTTCAAATCTGGGGACAAAAACGTTATGCTATGCGTTTGTGGATTGATCCTGTAAAGCTAACAGCCTATAAATGTACCGTATCTGATGTTCGTAATGCGTTAAACGCCCAGAATGTCGAATTGCCTTCAGGAAAACTAACCGGAAACAATACCGAATTAACCGTAAAAACGGTCGGAAATCTTTCAAAACCCGAAGAATTCAACAACATTATCATTCGTACTAACGGTGATAAAATTGTTCGTTTAAGCGATATTGGAGGAGCTGAATTAGGGCCGGAAAACATTGAAACGAAACTAAGTCAATCCGGTCTTCCAATGATTGGTTTGGCTATAGTACCGATGCCTGGAGCCAACTATCTTGACATTTCTACAGAATTCTACAAAAAATACGAAGCCTTAAAAAAGGATCTTCCAAAAGACATCAAGCTGAATATTGCACTTGACAATACCATCTTCGTAAAAAAATCAGTACTCGAAGTTGCCGAAACTTTAGGGATTTCGATCATACTGGTAATCATCATTATTTACTTATTTTTTAGAGACTGGGCCATCGCGTTCCGACCTTTAATTGACATTCCGGTTTCGTTAATCGCTACGTTTTTTATCATGTGGCTTTTCGGATTCTCGATCAACGTATTAACCCTGTTGGCAATTGTACTGGCAACCGGTCTGGTGGTGGATGATGGAATTGTGGTTACCGAGAATATCTTTAAAAAAGTGGAAGAAGGAATGTCGCCAATTGAAGCGGCAATCAAAGGATCTAATGAGATATTTTATGCGGTAATTTCGATTTCCGTAACGCTTGCAGCAGTGTTCCTTCCGGTAATATTCTTAGAAGGTTTCGTAGGCCGACTCTTTCGGGAATTTGGGGTCGTCATCGGGGCAGCTGTATTAATTTCAGCCTTTGTATCCCTGACATTAACACCAATGCTAAACGCCTATCTGATGAAAGGCGGAGAACAGAAAAAATCTAAGTTTTATGTCAGAACTGAACCTTTCTTCGAAAAACTAAACAGTGGTTATGCAGACTCTTTGAATCGTTTTATTGCCAAAAAATGGCTTAGTTTCCCAATTCTGATCGCGTGTTTTGGATTGATTTATCTATTCTTTACCATTTTGCCAAAAGAAACCGCTCCGTATGACGACCGTAGTTCTGTAACCATGCGTATGACCACTCCTGAGGGATCGACTTACGAATACACAGACCGTTTTATGCAGGAAATTTCAAGATTAGTAGACGATTCGATTCCGGAGAAAAAAGTGAGTTTGGTGATTACCGCACCCGGTTTTGGTGCTTCGGCGACCAACTCGGGTTTTATACGACTTTCATTGGTTGAACCTGATCAGAGAAAAAGATCTCAGAAAGATATCGCCGATCAATTGACCAAAATGACGAAACGATATCCTGATGCAAAAACATCTGTCATTCAACAACCTACAATTGCTGTAAACCGACGTGGTGGTTTGCCGATTCAATATATCATTCAGGCTCCGAATTTTGAAAAACTGAGAGAAAAAATTCCAGTTTTTATGGAAGAAGTGGGTAAAAGTGATGTATTCTCGGTTACCGATGTCAATTTAAAATTCAACAAACCGGAAATCAACGTTAGTATCGACCGTGAAAAAGCAGAAAGTCTTGGTATATCCATTATTGATATCGCTCAGACTTTACAGCTTTCTTTAAGTGGACAGCGTTTTGGCTATTTCATTAAAAACGGAAAACAATACCAGGTAATTGGTCAGTTTGATCAAAAAGACCGTTCAAAACCGCTGGATCTGACTTCGATGTTTGTCAAAAACAAAAGCGGAGAATTGATTCAGATGGATAACGTGGTTAAAATTGAAGAACAAAGTAATCCACCGCAATTGTACCACAATAACCGTTACATGTCTGCAACCGTTTCTGCAGGTTTGGCTCCGGGAAAAAGTATCAGCGACGGTATTCAGGAAATGGACAGAATCAAAGAGAAAGTGCTGAACGATACTTTTACCACTGATTTAAGTGGAGAATCGAGAGATTTTGTTGAAAGTAGCTCAAACACTTCTTTTGCTTTTGGATTAGCTTTATTATTGATCTTTTTAATTCTTGCTGCACAGTTTGAAAGCTTTATCGATCCGCTTATTATTATTCTAACGGTACCTATGGCGGTTGCGGGAGCTTTATTTTCGCTATGGCTTTTCAATCAGACCTGGAATATTTTTAGCCAGATTGGAACGGTAATGCTTATCGGACTGGTGACCAAAAACGGGATTCTGATTGTTGAATTTGCGAATCAGCTGCGCGAACAGGGAAAACCAAAATTAGAAGCTATTTTAGAAGCCTCAGAAGCACGTTTGCGTCCTATTTTAATGACGAGTTTGGCGATTGCTTTAGGTGCTTTACCAATTGCAATGTCGCTTGGAGCAGCTTCCACAAGTAGAATTGGTATGGGAGTTGTAATTGTTGGAGGTACTATTTTCTCATTGGCCCTGACCCTATTTGTAATTCCTGCTATCTACTTAATGTGGTCTAAAGCCAGAAAACATTATCCTGAATTTGACCATATTGAAGAATATGAAAGAGATACAAAATAATTGATATAAATTTTGAAACCTATAGAAGCTGCGGTCTTCTTTTTAAAGAACCAACCGCAGCTAATCCTTCATCACATGAAAGCTAAAATAATAGTAACAAGTCTCGTTTTATTTTTGTTTTGCACAGCAAAAACGCGCGCGCAGGAAGTCTTAACGATCGAAGACGCCATGAAGATCGCCTTAGAGAATAATTTCGAAATTAAGATTGCCAAAAACAACTCTAAAATAAGCGAAACCAATGTAACCATTGGAAATGCCGGAATGCTGCCATCGGCTACTGCTTCGGTAACAGACAACAACAGTGTTACCAACTCCTCACAAACACGTCAGGACGGAACTTCTACCTCCTTAAAAAATGCCAAAAACAACAGTTTGGCCTATGGAGTAAGTCTGGGATGGACGGTTTTTGACGGAATGAAAATGTTTGCCCGACTGGATCAGCTTAAAGAATTACAAAAGCTGGGCGATTCTGAATTAAAAAGAACCATATTGGTAAAAATTGGTCAGGTAAACACCGCTTATTTTGATCTGGTACAGCAACAACAGCAATTATCGGCACTCGATACTACAATCGTAATTTCGAAACAGCGACTAACACTGGCGCAAAATCGCTTTAGCATTGGAAAAGCTTCCAAACTGGAAGTTTTGAACGCTCAGGTGGATTTAAACTCCGATCAGGTTGCTTTACTGAGACAAAAAGAATCTTATGCTAATGCTAAAATATTACTGAATCAGTATTTAGCCCGTGATGCCAAAATAAACTTTACCGTAACCGATGTAGTTACTGTAGACAATAAACTGGTTTTGGTTGATTTAATCGATTTGGCACAGAAACAAAATCCTGCTTTGGAAGCACAAATTATCAACAAACGCATTGCCGAACTTCAGTTAAAACAGGTCAAAGCAGATCGTTATCCGGTGGTAAATCTGACTTCGGGCTACAACTTTAACGAAAGTCAGTCGAGTCTTGGATTTACGAGTCAAGCTTCTTCCAAAGGTTTTAATTACGGTTTTAATGCTACTTTAAACCTGTTTGATGGTCTAAATCAGCACCGAAATGAAAAAGTAGCCAAACTGCAGATCGAAAATTCGCAGATTGCCATAGAACAGCAAAACATGATTTTAAGTACGCAATTAAGCACTGCTTTTCAAACCTACTTAACCAATCTGGAACTGATTGGATTAGAGGAAGACAACGTAACCATTGCAAAGCAGAATTTAGATATTACTTTAGACAAGTTTAAAATAGGAACCATTACCACTATTGATTTCAGAACAGCTCAGCTGAATTATGTGAATGCAAAAGTACGCTACAGCAACGCGCAATTTCAGGCAAAATTATCTGAAATTGCCCTGAAAGAATTAGCCGGAAATATTAATTTTTAAAGTAAATTTGTTTCAAAACAGATTCAAATGATTTCATACAACACCAAAGATTGGTTTACTTTTATCTTTCATTTTCATAAATCGGATACCGTTAGAAAACTGCTGCCGATCATGATTGCTATCGGAGTTTACTCCTCAATAGTTGGGTATCTTGAAGTCTCTTATTTTAAAATTGGTAAAAACGATTATATTCCCAACATCCCGATCATGCACGGGATGTTGGGTTTTGTTATATCCTTGTTATTGGTTTTCAGAACCAACACGGCGTACGATCGCTGGTGGGAAGGCCGCAAACTTTGGGGAGCCCTTGTTAATAATAGTCGAAATCTGGCTATTAAACTTTCGGCCATGCTCAAAGAGGAAAACGATCGTAAATTCTTTCGAAAGTTTATCCCTGCCTATGCCTCTGTTTTGCACAAACATCTGCACGATGCTGATACCGGCAAACAGCTTTTTGAAGATGTCGATTTAGAAATTGACCATCACAAACACAAACCAAATCAGGTAAAAAAAATAATTTTTCAAAAAGTAAACGACCTGTACGAAGCTAAAAAAATTAGCGGAGAGCAACTCATTATCCTAAACGAGGAATTACAGTCTTTTACAGACATCTGTGGTGCGTGCGAGAGAATCAAAAACACCCCTATTCCCTACTCTTACAGTGCTTTTATTAAAAAGTTCATCTTCTTTTATACCATGACATTACCCTTTGGTTATTCTGTAAGTCTAGGATATTATGTGGCACCAGTCGTGGTTTTTATTTTTTATGTATTGGCAAGTTTAGAGCTTATTGCCGAAGAAATTGAAGATCCGTTTGGTGATGATGAAAACGATCTGCCAACAAAAAAGATCTCGGAAAACATCAAAAAACACATTGAAGAACTGATTTAACTAAAATGAGTTGTTTGCTCATTTTTCTCGCAGATTTAGCAGATTTAGCAGATTCTTTTTCCTTGGATTGTGTTTCTTTTGATAGCTTCAATTAATACGAAGCAAAAGTTTTATATGTTTAGAATAATAATGTTTTAAGTGAACAACTATAAAACAGTCTGAAAAAAGCAAATAAATTGTTTCTTACTACAATGTGCAATCCTTATATTTGTAACCTCATACAAGAACAAAAAAAGTCAAAATGAAAATATCTTACAATTGGTTAAAACAATTTATAAAAACGGACTGGCCATCTGATCAAACTTCAGAATTACTAACAGATTTAGGGCTTGAAGTAGAAGTTGTCGAAAAATACCAATCGATCAAAGGCGGTTTGCAAGGTGTTGTTGTAGGACATGTATTGACTTGCGAAAAACATCCTGATGCCGACAGATTAAAAGTTACAACTGTAAATATTGGTTTAGAAGCGCCTATACAAATTGTTTGTGGTGCTGCTAACGTTGCCGCAGGACAAAAAGTACCTGTTGCTACGATAGGAACCGTTTTATATGACAAAGAAGGTTCTGAGTTTACCATTAAAAAAGGAAAAATCCGCGGAATGGAAAGCCATGGAATGATTTGTGCCGAAGACGAATTAGGCTTAGGAACAGGTCATGACGGAATTATGGTTTTGGCTGAGAATCTGGTTCCAGGAACTGCAGCTTCAGAAGTTTTTAAGGTTGTTAATGACGAAGTTTTCGAAATCGGATTGACTCCAAACCGTGCTGATGCCATGAGTCACCTGGGTACTGCCCGTGATTTAAGAGCGGGTATGCTACAACGCGGTGTAAATATTGAGTTGATCACTCCTTCTGTAAGCAATTTCAGAGTAGACATGCGTACGCTGAAAATTGACGTTAATGTTGAAGAACCACTTTTAGCACCAAGATACTGCGGAGTAACGATTTCAGGAATTACAGTTCAAGAGTCTCCGGCATGGTTACAAGACCGTCTAAAAGCGATCGGACTGACTCCAAAAAATAATATTGTCGATGTTACTAATTATGTTTTACACGAATTAGGACAGCCTTTACATGCATTTGATGCAGCAAAAATCAACGGAAAAGTAATTGTAAAAACACTTCCTGAAGGAACTAAATTTGTGACTTTAGACGATGTGGAAAGAACTTTACACAAAGAAGATCTGATGATTTGCGATGAAAAAGGACCACTTTGCATCGCAGGGGTTTTTGGAGGTAAAAAATCGGGAGTAACAGAAGGAACTACCGCTATATTCCTTGAAAGTGCTTATTTTGATGCTGTAAGCGTGCGTAAAACTGCTAAAAGACATCAACTGAATACCGATGCTTCTTTCAGATTTGAAAGAGGTATTGACCCAACGATTACCGAATATGCTTTAAAACGTGCTGCACTTTTAATTCAGGAAGTAGCCGGAGGAAAAATCACTTCTGACGTTATTGAGGTTTATCCTAAAAAAGTAGAAGATTTTTCAGTTTTATTGAATTTCAGCCACGTTTCGAAAATTATCGGTCAGGAAATTCCAAAAGATACCATCAAAAAAATCCTGGTTTCATTGGACATAAAAGTAAATAGTGTTTCAGATTCAGGTTTAGGTTTAACGATTCCTGCTTACCGTGTAGACGTACAGCGTGAAATTGACGTAATCGAGGAAATTTTGAGAGTTTACGGATACAACAACATTAATTTTTCTAAAAAATTCAATGCTACGGTAGCTAACGCCCCAAGAACCGAAGATTATAAAGTGCAAAATGTAATTGCCTCACAACTGAACTCACAAGGGTTTCACGAAATGATGGCGAACTCTTTAACTACAGCCGCCTATGCAAAATTATCGACTGCATTAAAAGAAGAGCACAATGTTACGATGCTAAATCCTTTAAGCAGTGATTTATCGACCATGCGTCAGTCTTTATTGTTTTCAGGATTGGAAGCGATCTCCTATAACATCAACAGAAAGAACTCGGATTTAAAATTGTTTGAATTCGGAAAGTCGTATCACAAATATCTTAACGGATATGAGGAGCACAAACACCTTACTTTGTTGATTTCAGGAAACCGAAACAAAGAAAGCTGGACCAACCCTCAAAAAGCTACTGATTTCTTTTTACTAAAAGGATATGTAAAAGGAGTGTTGTCGCGTTTGGGAATTGATAAAATCACCAATGCGCCTGTGCAATCTGATGTTTTCTCAGAAGGAACGGCAATTTGCTACAATAACGAAACTTTAGTAGAAACCGGAGTGATCAAAAAGTCGATATTGAAACATTTCGGAATCAAGCAGGATGTTTATTTTGCTGATTTCAACTGGGATCTGATTTTAAAAATCATTACCGGAAAAATTAAGTATACCGAAATTCCAAAATACCCTGAAGTTCGCAGAGATTTGGCCTTATTGATTGATAAAAGCACGACGTACGAAAGTATTTTTAATCTTGCCAGACAAACCGAAAAGTCTCTTTTAAAAGACATCAACCTATTTGATGTTTACGAAGGAAACAAGCTTCCGGAAGGTAAAAAATCATATGCGTTGAGTTTCACCATTCAGGACAATACCAAAACGCTTACAGATGCTCAAATTGACAAAATCATGTCGAAACTACAGCAAACGTTTGAAACTGAACTTGGAGCAACTTTAAGATAAGTTTTTAAATATCAAATTCCAAATCCCAATTCTGAATATACTTTAGAATTGGGATTTTTTTTATCTGTTTTTAGATTCTAGCTCCTAAGATTTTTGATTAACTATTGATGGTTTCTGATGTGAAATGTTAGATGTTAGAGACAATATAAAATCGGAAATCAAAAATCGTTAATCTACATTCTAAAATCAAATTAATAGGTGATAGCGGCAAAGATGGGATGTTTGCTTATTTTTTCTCTTCCGTTAAGGAAACCAAGCTCCATTAGGAAGTTGCATTGCACGATCTCCCCTCCTAGTTGCTCCACCAATTCACAAACGGCTTTTGCGGTTCCGCCTGTTGCCAAAACATCATCGTGAATCAAAACCCTGTCTCCTTTCTTTATCGCGTCTGTGTGCATCTCTAAACTGTCTGTACCGTATTCGAGTTCGTAAGAAGCCGAAATCGTGTCGTAAGGCAGCTTATTTGGTTTTCTTACGGGAACAAAGCCCGCATTCAGTTCCTGCGCCAGTAAAATCCCAAAAAAGAAGCCCCTGCTTTCAGCTCCGACTACTTTATCGATTTTTTGCCCTTTTAAAGATTCTGCCAGAATAGAAACTGCCTCTTTTCGGGCAATGGGGTCATTTAGCAGCGGAGTGATGTCTTTGAATAAAATTTCTTTTTTTGGAAATCCCTGAATATCACGTATGTAATTTTTAATCTGCATTTATTTTTACTTTTATGTTATTTTATGCTTGTATATCTCACATTTATGTCTATCTTTGCACCCGCAAACAGCAATCAACAAAGCTACTAAAAAATAGCTTATTGATAATAAAAAAAAGGCCTCGTGGCGCAACTGAATAGCGCATCTGATTACGGCTCAGAAGGTTACTGGTTTGAATCCAGTCGAGGTCACGAAAATCCCATTTCTTTCGAAGTGGGATTTTTTTTTTTGCCCTTTAGAAAATAATTGTCCTAAACAGTAACGGTCCAGATTAAGCGTAGCACTTAAATTCTTTGAGTAAAAATTGGCATCTAATCTCTCCCTCTCTTCAGATCTTTCCCCGAATGCATATAAACACTTTAACTTGTAATTATTTTTATTTAGAATAGTTAAATATTATCTTGTTTCTCAATAGTTTTAATAATAGTTTTGCAGACCAATTAAATCTTTTGAAGCTGAAACAACTTACGTGGTTTCCTTCTTAATATAATTGTACTTAATGCTTTTATATAACTAAATGAGAAAATTTCTAAATAAAATACATTTATGGCTCGGGCTTGTAACCGGATTAGTTGTATTTGTAAGTATGCTGGCGGCCAGTATTTTTGTCTGGGAAGAAGAATTATCTGCCTGGTATCATAAAGATAAAATTTTTGTTCCTGAAGTGAAGAGTACTGTTCTACCCCTTGACAGTCTTTATGCTACTATAAAACTAAAATATCCATTTGCAGATTATGCTACAATTAGCCATAATCCAAAAAAAAGTTATGTATTTAACAGCTACGAAGAAAATACAGCACCGCATTGGACAGCAGCTTCAGATTGCAAAAGCTACAGTAACATTTATATTGATCAATATACAGGTAAAGAATTAGGGGAAGTTGATTTAAGATACGATTGGATCTTTAATCTCAGAGTACTGCATCAAAATTTGCTGCTTACTTATGATGTAGGTCATTATATAGTTGGATTTTCGACCTTATTTATTTTCGTTTTAATTTTAACCGGAATCTATTTATGGTGGCCAAAAAATAAAGCAGCTTTAAAACAAAGGGTCTGGTTTCGTTGGAAAAGCACCACAAAGTGGAAACGCAAAAATTATGATTTCCACAATATAGGCGGTATTTATACTTTTATATTTATTCTGATTTTTGCCATTACTGGATTGGTCTGGACATTTGACTGGTGGACCAACGGAATATATAGAATTCTGGGTAATGATCCTGAAAAGGTATGGGCCAAAACCCCTGAAATTTCCAAAGTAAACACTGTGAATACACAAAATCCTTTTGAGTACATGGTTCAGGACATTAAGGTTAAAATTCCTAAATGGACTTCTATTGGTTTATCACTACCTGAAAAACCTACTAAAGAAGCTGTTCCGGTTGCGACTTTTATCAAACACGAAGGAAGTTCGGGCTGGGACGAATCTGATATTTATACTTATAACAGTGTCTCAGCAAAAAATTATTATACCGTTAAGCATAAAGACAAAACGCTGGGAGCAAAATGGAGAAACAGCAATTATGCAATTCATACGGGAAGTATTTATGGCTTTCCCACTAAATTGTTAGCTTCTTTAGTTTCTTTGTTTTGCGCTTTACTTCCAGTCAGTGGTTTTTTGATTTGGTGGGGAAGAAATAAGAAAAACAATCGAAAATCAAATTAGAATGGTTTGTAAACTGTTCAGTAACGGTCACAAAAAATCCCACTTCTTTCGAAATGGGATTTTTTTTTATCCTTCTTCTTCTATAACTGCATTTTAAAGTTTGAAAGATCTGCAAAGTCAAAAGGCATAAACCATTAACTACTTTAAGCATTTGAATTTTGTAAATTCAGGGGATAAAAATGTGGCAGAACCTCTTGTCCAATCAATTTTAAGGCTTCTTCCAACGGAACTTCTGATTTTCTTAAATGAAGTGCCATGTGGTTTACCCCTGCCAATTCATATAAACGCAGTAATTTCGTTAATCCATTAATACCAACAGCGCCACCAAAACGATGCGGTGTAAAAGGAGCATCAGGATTCTTTAAAAGATTTAAGTGGAAAGCTGATATATAAGGTTTCGATGCCTGATTGTTATCATAAAGTGCATTTTTCCATTCTCTTACCAAAACTTCCGTGTCTGCAACATTTCTTGGATAATTGAACCAGCCCTGCATGTTTTGAGCGATCCAATCCATACTTTGTTTTGCTCTTCCGGCTAAAATCCACGGAATTTCATTTTTAGGTTTTGGGTAAACTTGAATTTCATTGGATAAACCTTCATAATATTGATTCAGCTCGCTTTGCTCTTTCCATGCTTCTTTGATTATCTCATGGTTTAAAGCAAATCTTTCTGCTCTGGTTTCAAAATCAAATCCAAACAAAGGAAATTCTACAGGACGATCGCCTAAACCAACACCAAAAAGATAACGGCTTTCAGATAAATTTTCGATAGTTGCAATTGCTTTTGCCAATTGAAGCGGATCATGCAAAGGCAGTACAACCGCCGCAGTCCCAATGGCAATAGAATCGGTAATGGCAGCAACATACCCCAGATACGATAAGGTGTCAAAAATTTGAGCGCCATCTCCAAAACCCGGATCATATACCGGAACTTCGCGCATCCATAAAGCAGCAAATCCAAGTTTGTCTGCCAGTTTAATAAGTTCTGTGTGTTTGCTTATATCAGGAATCCCAAAAGGACGTGCTTGTTTTTTTCTTTTTTTCTCTCCTTCAAGAGACCAGTCGTTGTCTAATGGAAATTCTAGTCCAAGAGTCATTCGGCCGGGTATATGTATTTTACAAATTGTTTTCATTTTTAAATTAAATTAACGGTTAACAGATTACGAGTTATTTTAATTATTTGCTTTCTTTTTTACTTGATATTTTTGAGCTCAGTAAGGTTGCACCTATCGCAAGTACTACAAACAAAGCACCAACCCAAGGAGTAGATTCGAGTCCTAAAGTAGATTCTACTACTAATCCGCCTACATAGGCCCCAATGGCAATCCCCACATTAAAAGCTGCGATGTTAAAGGCAGATGCCACGTCTTCGGTTCCGGGCAGGTAACGTTCTGCCAGTTGAACCACGTACAATTGTAATCCCGGAACATTTGAAAATGATAAAGCTCCCATGATAAACAAAGTAATAATTCCAAAAAGAGAATCACTTGCCGTGAATGTAAAAACCAGCAATGCAATCGCCTGTAAAACAAACATCCACAATAATGCTTTCAGCGGATTTTTATTTGCTGCTTTCCCTCCTATAAGATTCCCGAAAGCGATCGCTATTCCGTACAATACAAGCACTACATTCACCATTGATTCAGAAAGCCCCATGATTTTTTGAAGTATTGGAGACAAATAAGTAAAGGCAACAAAAGTTCCTCCATACCCCAGCGTAGTCATTAAAAAAGCCAACAGCAATCGACCGTTTGCTATTACTTTAAACTGGTCTTTTATTGCGATTGTTTTTTCATTTTCGATTTTATTTGGGAGTAAAATCCAACCCGAAATCAAGCCAATCAGTCCTAAAACAGCAACTCCAATAAAAGTAGCACGCCATCCAAATTCTTGTCCAATAAAGGTTCCGAAAGGTACTCCGGTAACAATAGCAACCGTTAAACCTGTAAACATAATAGAAATTGCCGATGCTCTTTTATCAGGTGATACTAATGAAGCGGCAATGGTAGAACCTATCGAAAAGAAAACCCCATGAGCCAATCCTGTAATGATTCTTGCCATAACCAAGGTATAAAAACCAGGTGCTATTGAAGCAAGACCATTTCCTATAATAAATACAATCATTAACCAGATGAGTAATTTTTTTCTTGGAATACTTCCTGTTAAGGCTGTTAGTATTGGTGCTCCAATGGCAACACCAATGGCATATAAACTCACCAGTAATCCTGCTGATGGAATACTAATATTTAAATCTGTGGCAACTGTTGGCAATAAACCCACAATAACAAACTCTGTGGTACCAATTCCAAATGCGCTTATTGTTAATGCCCATAGCGCTGCAGGCAGTCTTTTTCGTGTAGTGGCAGTTTGTGCTATAACTGCTGTTTCATTTGTTTTCATATCGTTGTTTCAAATAAAATTATAAATGATTTAGGAGGGGAAAGGTTTAAAAAGGCAAGAGAAATAAGAGAATGCCCCGAAGGACATCCTCCTATCCTACAACCAGTTTAATCAATCTTAATGTGTCCTATAGGGTAAAGGAGAATGTTATTATTTAATCCCGCTGGATTATGAATTTCAATGCCGGCTATAAATGAGGAATGTTTCCAGGAATTGCTTCCAGAACTATTGACATTCTTTCTGATTTATTTTGTGCATTATTTGCAGTACCTAAAAAAGCGGTAACTGCCTGCATAAAATAGTGGATCGTTTTCATAATTGCATTGTTTAAAATTAACAGTACAAAGTTCTAACGATAACACAAGATATGCGAGGAGGAACATCACAGTTTTGAAGTGATGTAGATCACACTTTTTATCCCTTAAAGCGGCTGAGGGTTTCGCGGGTAACACCTAAATAAGAAGCCAAAAGCTTTTTAGGAACACGCTGAATTAGCAAAGGAAGTTTTTTGATAAGATTATTATAGCGTTCTTCGGCTGTTTGCGTCAGTAAAGACATGATGCGTTGCTGCAGAGCGATATAACCATAATGCGATTTAATTCTGAAGAAATTAGTCATTTTTGGAATTTCACTACACAGTTTTTCCCTGTTTTCTAATCGAAGACAAAAGAATTCTGAATCTTCAATACAATCAATAAACAAAGTGGCTGGAACCTGATTCTGAAAAGCATGAAAATCGCTTGTCCAGTATTGTTCCATTGCAAACTGCAGGATATGCTCCTTACCTTCATTATCAATAGCATATGTTTTCAACAAACCGCTTATAATCCAGTATTCAGAAGGAACAAGTTCATCTTTTTGCACTAAAAACTGATGCTTTCTTAATTTCTTATAAGTAAAACAAGCTGCGACAGTTTCCCATTCTTCATCAGTTAATGGACTTATTTCTTCTATATGTTTTCTTAATTGTAAATAATGGTTCTCCATAAACTGCAAATTCTTTTAGAACTACCTGATTTAATCCTTACGAAAGTAACAAAAAACTTTTTACTGATGATGAAACAAAACTCACACGATTGGTGTGAGTTTTGAAAAACCAATTACTGCCCTCCTCCCAAAGCTCTGTAAAACTCTATATAAGCCAAAGCTTCCTGCCTTTTTAAACTCGATAAATTCAGTTCGTTTTCTATTAAATTTTGCTCTACCAGAATTACTTCTAAATAATTGGCCTGTCCATTTGTAAACAAAAGACCGGCATTGTTTATCGCTGTTTGCAACAATTCATTTTTTGATGCCGTAATTATAATTTTCTCTTTCAGTTTTTCGACTTTAACCATCGCATCCGAAACTTCTTTTGTAGCCTGCAAAACTGTTTTTCTAAATTCTTCGGTCTTTTGTTCGTAGGCAATTTTACTAACGTTAAAAGCCGTTTTTAGTTTTCGTTTGTTAAAAATAGGTTCGGTAAGTCCGCCTGCTAAAGTTCCAAATAGCGAACCCGGAATGTTTAACCAATTAGAAGATTGAAAAGAATTGAGACCGCCCGCAGCTGTTATATTCAGGGCCGGATACAAACCCGCCTGAGCAACACCTATTCGCGCCGAAGCTGCCCGTAACTCAAATTCTTTCTGACGCACATCCGGACGATTCGACATCAATGAGGCCGGAACTCCCGATGTTAATTGTTCTGGAGCCGTAAAATTAGCTTTACTTTCTGATAGTACAATTGGATCAGGCTGATTGCCCATTAAGACATTTAAAGCATTTTCCTGAATGAATTTTTCCTGTTCTAAATCGGGAATAAAGGCTTGTGTCGATTTGTATTGAACTTCGGCTTGCTGTACCGCCAGTGCAGTCGCTTCGCCGTTTTCAAACTGAACCCGGATTAGTTTAACTGTATTGTCGCTTAAAGCTAAATTTTTACGCGTTATGGCTAATTGTTCGTCGAGCATTAATAAAGTGTAATAAGACGAAGCGGCCGATGCAATCAATCTGGTCTGCAATATTTTTCTGCTTTCAAGACTTTGCAGCCATTCGTTCAGCGCCGCTTTTTTCTGATTTTTTACTTTTCCCCAGATATCAATTTCCCAGCTTAAACCTGCATTTAAGGTGTAATCTTCTACCCTTTTTGTTCCAATGGTATTGCTTAAATTAAAACCGTTCAGACCGTTTAGACTATTATCAGAATAGTAATTTCTCGAAGTTCCAATTCCTGCAGAAACTGATGGAAGCCAGGCTGCTTTTGATTCTTTCAGGTATTCCTCATTAATCTGAATCGTATTCAGCGCTATTTTCATATCATAGTTGCGCTGTAAAACATTATCAATAATATTTTGCAAAGCAGGATCTGTAAAAAAGCTTTTCCATGGCAGTAAAGTACTGTCCTTACTTTGCTGCAGTGCATTATTCCCTCGAAATTCCTGAGGCATTGCAAGGGTTGGGCGCACATAATCTTTCCCAATCTGACAGCCGGAAAACACGGCCAGAATAAGTATGTAATATAGTAGTTTCGTCATTTTAATGATTGGATTGAATTAAATGTTGATCGGTTGCAGGCGTAATTTTTAAACCAAAAAAACGTTCGTGTAAAGATTGGAATACGATAAATAAAACTGGTATTATAAAAATTCCCAGTACCACACCAAAGAACATTCCTCCTATCGTTCCCGATGCAATAGAACGGTTTCCCTGCTCTGTAGCACCTCCGGCAAAAAGCAACGGCAGTAATCCCGCAATAAAAGCAAAAGAAGTCATTAAGATTGGGCGCAATCGCAATGCCGAAGCCTGTACGGCAGATTCTACCAAAGATTTTCCTTTATGTCTCATTTGTACCGCAAACTCAACAATAAGAATGGCATTCTTGGCCAAAAGACCAATAAGCATAATCATCCCAATCTGCACATAAATATTATTAGTTACGCCTATTAAATTGATAAAAACAAAGACTCCAAATATTCCGGTTGGCAAAGACAAAATTACGGCCAGTGGTAAAAGATAACTTTCATACTGCGCTGATAACAAAAAATAGACAAACAGAATACAGATTCCGAATATAAAAATGGTTTGGTTTCCGGCCTGCTGCTCTTCTCTTGCCATTCCGGTATATTCATGCGAATAACCTAATGGAAGCGTCTCGGCAACCTCATTTATGGCTTTCATGGCATCTCCGGTTGAATACCCTTTTTTAGCCTGAACATTCAAATTAATAGAAGTCGACTGGTTCAAATGCGTAACCACTTCGGGACCAAAAACACGTTTTAATTGCACAACAGATTTAAGTGGCACCATTTTGCCCAGATCATTTTTAGCATATACTTCATTCAATGCATTTTCATCTACTCTAAAAGGCGCTTCGGCTTGTACTACCACACGATAATATTTTCCAAATCGGTTAAAATCAGAAGAATATATACTTCCAAAATAAGCCTGCATAGTTTCTAAAATCGTACTAACATCAAGTCCCAGCTGTTTGGCTTTAACCGCATCAACATCAAGCATGTATTGAGGGAATTTTGCATTAAAAGAGGTAAAAGCCGCTGCAATTTCCTTTCTTTCTTTTAACGATTTTATGAACTCATCATTTACCTGAGCCAGTTTATCGATCGAGCCTCCGGCATTGTCTTTAAGCACAACATCTAAGGCATCCACATTTCCGAACCCCGGAACGGTTGGCATCGAATACGTAAACGAAGATCCTTCGGGCAAACCATCAAATACAGTTTTGATAGAATCCATAATTTTATTGATGTCCTTAACTTTTCCCCTGTCTTCCGGCTGTTTTAAAATGGTATAAGAAGCAGCGTAGGATGGTGAAACCGTATTGGCCAATAAATTACTACCGTTCACTATCGCATTAAAATATACGCCTTCAAATTTACTCAGCTTTTTACTTGCCTGTGTGGTTACTGTCTTGGTACGTTCCAAAGAAGTTCCCGCCGGCATGCTTAAAGCGGTCATTACAAAACTTTGGTCTTCTGTAGGAATAAATGCTTGTGGCGTGCTACGTGCCAATACTATTGTTAAAATAGTGACCAAAACTAATCCGCCCAAGGCAAGCCATTTTCTTTTAATCAGAAAAAGAACAGCACTGGTATATCTTTTTGTAGCGGCATGAAAACCAATATTAAAGAGCTCGTAGAAGCGCTGTAATCCTTTTTTGTGTTTGTCCTGATACAATTCGGCATGCTTGTTTTTAAGCAAAACAGCGCATAAAGCAGGACTTAAGGTTAAAGCATTTACTGCCGAAATTACAATAGCAATAGCAAGTGTAAAAGCAAATTGTCTGTAAAACACACCAACCGGACCTTCGATTAAACCAATAGGTAAAAATACCGCCGACATTACCAAAGTAATAGATAAAATGGCTCCTGTAATTTCGCCCATAGCACTGATTGTCGCTTTTTTAGCATCGGTTGAATGGTGTTCTAATTTATGATGAACCGCCTCGACGACGACAATCGCATCATCGACCACCACTCCAATGGCCAGAACGAGCGCAAAAAGCGTCAACAAATTGATGGTGATGCCAAAAACTCCCATAAAAAAGAAGGTTCCGATAATCGCCACTGGTACTGATATGGCCGGAATCAGTGTAGAACGGAAATCCTGAAGGAAAATAAAAACAACAATAAATACCAGTATAAAAGCTTCAACCAAAGTATGCTCTACCTGATTGATAGAAGCATCCAGAAAGCGTTTTGTACTATAAGTGGTTCGATAACTAATTCCCTTTGGAAAACTCTTTTTGGCTTCTTCCATAAACTTCAGAATTTCAATCTGAATATCATTGGCATTAGAACCCGGAGTCTGGAAAATAGCCACTCCAATTCCAGGATGCCCGTCCAGTGTTTGTGCCGATGCATACACATGATCTAATGATCCTAATTCAATCTTGGCAACATCTTTTAAACGCAGCACAGAACCATCCGGATTTGCCCTGATTACAATATCTTCATAATCCGGTTCTTTGTTCAGTTTTCCTTTGTATTTAATAGTGTATTCAAAAGCCGTTGCGCTTCCTTCTCCTAATTTACCAGGAGCGGCTTCGATATTTTGATGGTCAATAGCCTTCATGACTTCCTGTGCTGTCATTTGATAACTTGCCAATTTTCCCGGATTCAGCCAGACACGCATGGCGTAATCCTTGCTTCCAAATACCTGTGCTTTTCCAACTCCCTGAATACGCTGAATTCCCGGAACAATATTAATAAGATCGTAATTGTTCAGGAAAGCCGAATCGTAATTGGGATTGGTGCTTTCGAGATCAATAATCATGATCATACTGTTGTTTTGTTTCGAAGTATTAATACCGGTTTTTACTACTTCCTGAGGCAGTTGATTGGTGGCCTGCGAAACTCTGTTCTGCACATTAATTGCCGCCTGATCCGGATTGGTTCCCAGTTTAAAATAAACAGTAATCGTTAAAGTACCATCGTTTGAAGAAGACGATGTCATGTAGATCATATTTTCTACTCCGTTAATTACCTGTTCTAAGGGCGTGGCTACAGAACGGGCAACGGCTTCGGCGCTGGCTCCGGGGTAACGTGCGGTAACCACCACAGACGGTGGTGCAATTTCCGGAAAGGTTTCCATAGGTAATTTTTCCAGAGCCAAAAAGCCTAAAATTACCAATATAAGTGAGATGACAGTAGCCGTAACCGGCCTGTCGATTATTTTCTTTAACATAATTTAAAAAGGCTAGATTATTATTTTGAAACTTTTACCTGTATGCCTTCATGCAAGCGTTCAAGTCCTTTGGATACCAATATATCTCCAGGTTTTAATCCTTCGGAAATGATATAATTTAAAGCTGTTTTTTGTCCTATTTTTAAGGAGACACTTTTCAGTTTATTGTTTTTTTCGACCACATAAGCCATTACTTTGTTCTGCAATTCATAAGTAGCCGACTGTGGAATTTGAATTACATTTTTGTTGTATTGTGACATGATAATTTTGCCTGTATTTCCGGAACGTAAAAGCCCTCCGACATTAGGGAATGAAGCTCTAAACGTAATTGAACCTGTAGATTTATCAAATTGTCCCTGAACAATATCAACTTTGCCCTGCTCCTCGTAAACTGAATTATCAGGAAGCATTAAACGAACAGAAGGAATTCTTTTAATTTTTTCCTCTATGGTTTTTCCCGGATACTGCTGTTTAAACTGAAGAAAAGCTTCTTCACTCATCGAAAAATAGGCATACATGGTATTGATGTCTGAAACCACAGATAAGGGTTCCGGTTCGTTATGCCCTACAAGGCTTCCAACTCTATAAGGCAGTTTCCCGATATATCCGTTTACAGGAGCTTTTATCAGTGTAAACCCTTTGCTTATGGCAGCGCTTTTCTTTGCTGCCTCTGCTTGTCGAACAGCTGAATTTGCTGCGCTGAGTTCGGCTTGGGCATTTTTAAGCTGTACATCTGAAACTACTTTTCCGTCCACCAGTTTTTGGATTCTTGTGGTTTCAATTCTGGCTTTTTCCCTGTTCGCCAATGCGGTTTGCAAAGATGCTGTTGACTGATTTAACTTTTCGCTGTAAGGCGTATCGTTAATAAGAAATAACGATTGTCCTTTTCGTACATACGCCCCTTCGTCTACAAATATCTTTTCGAGATATCCTTCTGCCTGAGGTCTTATTTCAATATTGCTGATTCCTTCGAGCATACCCGAAAACTCTAATTCTGTTGTAACCGATGTGGTATCAACTGTAACGGTTGTCACTAAAGGCGCTACTGTTTTTTCTTTTTCTGCTTTGGATGTACACCCTTGTAAAACCAATAAGCAATAACCGACCATGGACGTTCGGAATATAGTACTAAGCAAAGCTTTTAAATGTTGCTGCATGACAATAAATAATTTTTAATGGATTAATAATGAATTGGATGGAAACCTCAATCTTGTTCTTTTAAATTAAAGTTTCACAAATTGCATGCAAAGGTGTATCGGAATTAATTATAAAGGAAATAGCATAATTTATAGATATCTATAAATCAATTTATACTTAATATGATAAGGAAAATAAAAAACAAGTAACTTTGCAACATGGTAGACATGGAATGGTACAGAACGTTTAAAACGATATATCAGGTGGGCACTCTGACAGGTGCTGCACAGGAACTGCTTATTTCACAACCCAATGTAAGTCAGCATTTATCGGCTCTTGAAGCTCATGTGGGCAAGCAGTTATTCGAACGTAAACCACGCCGAATGGTGCCAACAGATTATGGCAAATTATTTTATACTCAGGTAATTGATGCCATTGAGAAATTGGAATATATTGAAGCTGAATTTAGATATACACGTTCTTCCAATATTCCGCTAACTTGTATTGGTACCTCCAAAGAGTTTTTCTACAGCATGCTGTCTTCAAAAATCAGTCAGGCTCCTGCAAATCTTGTTTTTGAATTTTGTCCCTCCAAAGAATTAATGCAAAAACTAAACTCAGGAAAACTGTATTTTGTGATTACTTCGAATCGGAATGATGAAAAAGATATTGTTTATGAACCTATTCGTACTGCCAATTTGCTTCTTGTTGGCAATAAGGAATTTGACACAACCGAATTTGATCATTTTATAACCAATTCTGAATTTGATAAAGCCGAAAAATGGCTTTGCGATAAAGATTGGTATGCTTACAGCAGTGATTTGGCCATCATTAGACGATTTTGGCTGGAAAATTTTAAAAAACGCCCCACCATAAAACCCCGATTTGTTATTCCTGATTATAATTCGATTCTGAAAGGAATTCGTTTTGGTTCGGGTATTACCATAGCATCCGATTATTTAGTGCAGGATGATATAACACAAAATCATATTAAAGAAATCTGGAAAGGCCACCACCCTACTCATAATACAATTTACCTTGCTTACAATAAAAATAATGTCACAACAGATCAAATCGAAATGGTCAAAAAACTATTGAAATAATCGTTTATTTTTCAAAGATTTATTCTAAAATACATTCGTCTTTAAAACAGATATAGTTTCATTGAAAAAAAACTTTCTGTAGCATTATAAAAATCAATACATTTGTCGCACATCAAAAACACAAAATGAAAAACTTAATTAACATCTCTATTATTAGCAGCATTATTATCATTAGATAATGATCAGGGATGTTATATAAATAAGTACACAGATACCATTTAAAACCTCCCACTTCGGGAGGTTTTTTTATTTAAAATATACATGAAAAATTCAGTACAAATTATCATTATCGCAATTATCATTATTCGTCTACTCTGACGAGACAGGATTCTATTGCATAATAAAAACCTTTCTCAGTCATAAATGAGAAAGGTTTTTTTATTTCTAAAAAACACTAACTATAAATAATTGAAACAATACAGACACCCCTTTCAAATGAAACAAGAATATACTTTAACTGCGTACACAGAAGATCAAATGGGATTACTAAACAAAATAACTATCATACTTACGAGAAGAAAAATCAGTATAGAAAGTATCAATATCTCTACTTGTGAAATTGACAAAATGTACAGATGTACTCTCGTTATAAAAGAAACTTCAGAAACCGTTAGAAATATTGCGCTTCAAATCGAAAAAATTATAGAGGTTTTCAAATGCTACTACCACACCAACGAAGAAATCGCATGGAAACAAATGGGATTATTTAAAGTAATGACTTCTAGTTTCATCAACGACGCAAATATGAATCATTTACTTAAAAAATATAACGCCAGATCTATAATCATTGAGAAAGATTTTACTGTTTTTGAAGCAACAGGACAAGAAGACACCATCAATGATTTGGCGGTCGAATTAACTAATTTTGGATTAATCGAATTTATAAAAAGTGCCCGAATTGCCGTAACTCTGAATACGGAATCTTTTCATGTATAGTTTTGTTTAGAGGTATATATCGAAAACAGAGGATAACTGGCTACATCGGTGCTTATTTCAACAACATTCGTTCCGTAATTGTTTTATTGGAGGAGGCATCGATTCCGGTAACTTCGGCATACTTTACATTGGGTAACCAAAAAGAACCTCCTTCAATGCGTACAAATATTTTTTCTACTTGTATTTTCTTCTGATTTACACTTGCAAAAACACGGTACTTTTGATCGGACTCTACCTTTTTCAAGGTTAAGGGTAACTTCTTATAGGACACAAATTGAAGCTCAAACTCTTCATTATTTAAAGTTTTACTTTCGATTCCGTATGCAAATTTACGCTGTAAGTAGCTAAGATCCTTTTTTTCTCCTTTCTCAGCATATCGAATCCAATATGCTTTTACAGGATTACTTTTGTCTATTTTTCCATTCTCCTGATAGTTTATGGCATAAATAGCAGTGTTTATATTGGGGTCACGCTGAATATAAAATAGCATATTATCTATATTTTTTGGCGTTGGAAAATTTAAAGGCGATGGATTTTTGGATTGCGCCAATAGATTTTCAGAATTTATAGTGACTAAGAGCGTTATAACGATTAGTGATTTTATAAAATTTTTAAATGATAATTTATTCATAACAAAATATTTATGTAACCTGATAGCTACAATTACTTTAATATATTTCAATATAGATTTGGTGGCTAAAAAAAAGCGTTTCACTTGTTTATTGGCTATGCGTTGAATAGAGAAAACACGACCTGAACGAAGTGAACAGACAAAGTAATTACACCAAACTAGTTATTTAAATACTAATTTGACTCGACTGCATTCTTTTTTTCGTTTGTCTTAAAAACCCAATATTTAATCAGAGGATAATTAAAACCATAGGAAACAAAACTATCGGTGATTAATCTCCCGATTCTATAATCGATTTGAAATCCTTTTTGCAAAATAAGCGTACCAAATGATTTTAGGGAGATGCTTCCCAATACAACCAACGCAAATTTAAAAAGCTGACTGTTGATGCGGTTCCTGTAACCCGATTGATTTTTAAATACCCAAAATCTATTGATGCTGAAATTGATAATGGCGCCAACGGCTCCCGAGATTAGAATAGAAAAGGTAAAATGCAATTTGAATACTTCTGTCAATAAAATCATTAAACCATAATCGGTAATACCTCCTAAAAATGCCGCAACTTGTGCTTGTAGAAAAGTTAGAATGGATTTTTTCCTGAGCATATCAGTCCTGGTTTTTATCTCTTAAATCTCCTAATTTTAAAAGTTTCAAACTATCCATAGTATTGATTACAAATAGAATAATAGAGATTAAGACCGCCAGATATGTAATTGATCCATCAAATAAAACTTCAATAATTAAAATTAAAGCAATAATAAATCTAAGTTCTGTTGGACCAACAAAGCCGGAATCGATACTGTATTCATTGGTGATTTTGTAGCGCAACTGACTGATGATAATAGACCAGCCATACAGCGCGACAAAAGCAAAAGCTACTACTTGTGTACCATTTTTAGCATAAATGTAGTAGCCAAAGCCTATCAGTACAATACCGATCCAATCGGCAATAATATCGAGTGCAAAACCATACCAACGACGTGGAATGTTTCTATAATAAGCCAATCTTCCATCTAAAGAATCGCCTAACCAATTTATAACCAAACCAATAATACCAAAAAGCAAATACCAATCTGTTAAATAGGTACCTAAAACAAAAGCCAGAAAAATGAATCCCGAACCAAGTGTACCAATTAAAGTGAGTACGTTTGGCGAAATAAATCCAGGCACTTTTGGAAGTAAAAATACAATGGTTAACTGTTCTGCTCTTTTTAAAATATTAGTTCGCTTACGGTCAGAAAATGTTCTTTGTGCAATTGCACTATAATCTTCAACCTCTGTTTCTCTTCCCATTAATAGCCCAATGTTTGTAAACCAGATTGTATAACCAATTCTAGTTTAGTAATTTTTAATTTTATTTTTCCTTGGGTATTTCTAAAAAAATCGGTGGTTCTTTTTAGCTTACCTGATCTAACCAGATAACTAAATGCGATAATAAACAGCATACTATTTAACAATTCCCGCAAAACGTTGATAGAAAACCGTTGGGCTATTCTCATTTTTAGGAGCATATTTTCCAGCTATAATTGGAATATAGATAACCCTCCTTCTACTCTCTTCGCCACGGATAGTTGATTCTGCAACTCTGTGCCACAAACGGCCGTCGTGAATGGTTAAATCTCCGGCTTCCGGAATGATGGAAACTTCCTCTGGATCGGCGTTATGATCTAAAAAGTATTTTTTACGGAAGAGCATTTGATAAATGCTTTGTTTGTGCGTACCCGGAATGATTTTAAGGCCGCCATTTTCAGGTTTTAAAGTACTTAAATGGATACCCACATTGAGCATAGGGTTTAATTTTGCTCCATAAAAAATATCTCGCAAACCATCTGTATGCCAGCCCATCTTACTAAACTTACTTTCCGGACCATTGATATAATGATTGAAAACCATTCCGTCTTTTTCTTCAGTGCCTAGTCTTGCGTCATCGCCTGCCAACTGTAACAAACTATTAAATCTCGGATCAAGTAAAAGACCGCTTAAGGTTTGATGATGCTGATTGATAAAAGCAAAACGCTGTACAATCGGAGAGCCATCTAAATCTTTTCCGTATTTAATTGGAACACCATTTATTTTTTTAAGGTCATTGTCAATCCATTTTTGCTCCACTTGTTTGGAGGCATCAATGATAGATGAAACCGTTTCCGGATTTATAAATTTTTTGAAGTGGATGAAGCCGTATTGGTTAAAAAAGTTTATTTGCTCATCAGTTAATTGCTCAGTAAGGGTAAAAGTTTTATAAGAAGATATCATAATAAATAGATTTAATAAATGAAAGATTTAAGTTTTTAATTTTATCTGAAAGATTTGCAACAGCAACAACAGCAACACATTCGCATGTTGTCGTGCATTCGGTCTTTAGGAAAATTAAATTTATTTCTTTTATTATACATACTCTATAGAATTAGTCGATATTTAAAACGAAGATAATATAAATTCTCTTTTACAAAGATTTTTTTTTTATTTTTTTTTGAAAAAAAGTTAAATTTTATAGATCCCGGCTGCCGTTTTTTCGATGAATGCCTTTGGTAGTAAGCGGTTGGCATAGACCGAAATGATATTTGTAAAACCCGGAATAACTTCCGATTTTTTGCTAAACATGGCTTTTACGGCAAGTTTTGCAACTTCATCAGGCTGCATATTAAACTTTTCGGCCATTTTGCTAAAGGCATTTAAACCAGCTCTTGCAGCAAAACCGGTATCAACCGGACCCGGACTAAAACAGCTTACCGAAATTGAAGTTTGGGCAAGTTCGAAACGCAAGGCACGCGTAAACGATAAAACAAAAGCCTTTGTAGCCGAATAAACTGCCAGCGTAGGTACAGCCTGGTATGCAGCAGTACTAGATATGTTTAAAATGTAAGCTTGTTTTTGTTGTGAAAGAATGGGAACTAATAAATGGGAAAGCTCTACCACTACATTCATGTTAAGCTGCATCATGCCAAGCTGATCGGTTAGCAAAGACTGACTAAAATCGCCCCATACACCATAACCGGCATTGTTTACTAAAAGGCCAACCGGATAGTTGTTTCTTTTTATCCAATCGGCTACTTTTAACGATGCATCATTTATCGAAAGATCAATCGATAAAACAGCAGTGTTGATGCCGTATTTAACCTGAAGATCCTCAGATAGTGCTTTTAATTCTGCTTCACTTCTTGCAACAAGTAACAATGAATACCCCTGCTTAGCCAATTCATAAGCAATAGATTTCCCAATGCCTTTGCTGGCGCCAGTTATTAAGGCATACGGTTTCGTTTTTTCGCTCATTTTATTAGTTTAAGCACCAAATATAAAAATTAATTGCAAACGGTTTACTGTACAACGTACATAATGGTCTCCCTCTTCTTCCCTACCCTCTGGGACTTATTGCACTGCGCATTCTTTAAGCAGGCCATTATAAAGAATAAAAAAAAGAGACACAAAGTCTCTTTTTTTATACAACTTGGCTATTGTTTCAACAGGAACTCGGTTAAAAAACAGCTTCTTATTTTCTTATTTAAAAATGTTCATTTGCTCATTATAAACAGGGCTTTGAATGTTTAAAAAATTTAAAACACTATGAAACACATGATTTTGTGATACAGTCTTATTTGCCTTGAGCTGTTTTGAATTGTCCGATACCCAAACGATGAAAGGGATCTCATACTGCTCTTTTGGAGCAAAACTTATGGGCACTCCATGCATGTACAAATTCTTTTCTCCTAAGGATTCTCCATGATCTGAAACAAAGATCATAGCACTTTTATACTCTTTTAACTCCTTTAGGTCTTCGATTACTTTTGATAAAATATAATCGGTATAGACAATGGTATTATCATAAGCATTAAAGAGTTCTTCCTGCGAACATTTTCCGAGTTCAACACTATTACAAACCGGTTTAAAAGTTTCAAACGCAGCCGGGTACTTCTTGCTGTAAGTAGGTCCGTGGCTTGTACTGGTGTGCAATACAATTAATATTTTATTTTTTTTGCTGGATAAAATCTGCTCTTTTAATCCTTTTAAAAGAACTTCGTCATAATTGCATTCTTCCCCTTTACAATCCTTCTTTAAAATATCTCTGTTTTGATATTTCTCTATATGCACCGGAGGTTCTCCCCAGTTTGTTGTTCTCCAGACAACCTCTACATTGTTTCTGTAAAGGTAATTTGGCAAGATTTCATATAAATCATCTGAATTGGTATGCTCCAAAATACATTTTACACCAGCTGTTGTATAAGTAGCACAGGAATTGGCGTTAAAATGAAATAGATTCTTTGTTTTGGAAAGCAGTGGATTGGTATTTTTCTTATAGCCGTACAGAGAAAAGTTCTGACTTCTGGCAGACTCTCCAATAACTAAAACAACAACCGACTTCTGATTGTCTTTTATTACAGCATTTGGCAATAAAATTTCCTTTTCATTCTTCTTGTATTTATGAATATAAAAAAGTGATGTGTTTACCGAATAAGACCACGGCATTGCAAGACCTCCCAACTGTTTCGAGTTTTTATCAATCCACAGCCAATTGCTTGCATTGGCGAATACCAAAACGATAATGAACAATAAAGCTAAAGAAGAAAGAGTTAAAAATTTCTTCAAAGCAACTTTTATGATATTGACTTTTATAATATAAATACTGGGAATAATCCCAAGAAAGATTAAGTACAGTATTAATTTAAAAGAAAAAAAACTGCTGGACTCTTCAAAATTGGTATTGAGTACATTGCCAATCATGCTTTCATCTATTATTACACTATAAGTATTAACAAAATAAACAGCAACTGCATTGATCATAAAGAATAAAACCAATAAAAACTTTCCAACATACCGGGACAGCGAAAATATCAGGTAGAAAACAAAGGCGTTTAAAACCAGCATGAGAATGATGAGGCTAAAAATCAAAACAATACCATTCAGACTTTTATAATCGACATGATTAAAAACATAGGTATAAAAAGGCAAATGAAAGAACACAAAATTCAGAAAACTCATAAGCAAAACAAAATGAGTCAGTCTTAAGTTACTTTTTAACATAAACGGCGGTAATTTCATAGAATGAAAGGCTAATAATTTTAAATAATGAAACAGCTAAACTAATGAATGCTAGATAAAATATGATTAAATCCTCATCAATTATTCTGTAGACTAAGCAAATACTGCAAATAAGAAACAAGGCAATAATTATTGGATAATACTTTTTATTATTAATCCAACCGAAGATTCTATATTTTCGGCTTATAAAAATACCTAATAATCCCGCAATATATCCTAAAGTTCCTCCTATAATTACATCAAGAGGATAATGTGCTCCTACTCCTACTCTGGTAAAACCTATAATCAATCCGGTAATTAAGATTGCAGAAAACCATAAAATTTTCATTTTTAACCCCTTAGGCATAAAAGAAAAAAGCAAGACAGTAACTATGGTGAAAAGCACAATGGAATGTCCTGATGGCAGACTATTGTGCCCGCATAATGCTTTGCCAACAATAAAGAAACTATCATTGTTGAATGTTGCTGCCGGTCTTGGGACAGAAAATATATTTTTTAACGGACAAGAAAATAAAAGAGAAAATAGTAAGCCTGATAGTAAAGCTTCCCACAATTTAGGAGCGTAAACAATTAAAATACTTAGAAATGATAAAAAAATAGAAGCATCTCCTAACTGAGTAAGATTGTATTCAAAACTTGGATAATGCCCCAAATGATGATTAATAAAATAGAAACTGTCCTTTTGAATTTGTATATACCGCTCTGTATTTAAAGCATCTAAATTGTACAAGAACAAAACTATAATTGCCAGAAAAAGTATAGGGAGAGAAAACAAAAAAGGTTTAAGTCTTGAATAATTAGCGATAATATAGGCATTCATAGTGTTTTCTTTTTAATTTTTTTTTACTCTATTTAGGTTCTCAAATAATTTTCATATCACAATACTGTTCTTCTTTACCTTAAGAAGAAAATGACGAAGAACGATCTAAAAGCACTAAAAATGATAATTCTTCTTACCTATAAATTTACTCGGCTGCAAGATTAACTAATCTCATTTTACTGCTTGTGTTCTACACATTAATAAAAAGTAAATTAATTGGTCAATTTTGAATAAATTTAGAATTTCTGCCGAATTAGGATTTTTTTTACATAATTTCTTCTTAAAAAAAATCAGTTCATTGTATCAGCTTGACATATGTTTAATTTACAACACCATATAACGCAAGATTACACTGGTGTTCATAGCAATTATATAAGCTAAAAACACTATCTTAGATTTTACTAGAAAAGAAACACAATGCATTTTAAATTCAACTTTTCTTCAAAATTTGTATCTAAACTTGCAGCATGAAGATTTTAATTATAGAAGATGAGCTGGAAATTGCTCAAAGCATTAAAAATTATTTTAAAACGAATGGAGTCCAATGCGAGACGGCCGAAAACTATAGTTTGGCCCTTAGCAAAATTGATTCCTATGATTATGATTGTATACTTCTGGACCTAATGCTGCCTGATGGTGACGGATTTGATATATTAAGACAACTAAAAAGAAAAAACAAAACAGACGGAGTTATCGTGATTTCAGCCAAAGAAACGCTCGAAACACGTCTGGAAGGATTCAATCTTGGCGCTGATGATTACCTCACCAAGCCTTTTCATCTCTCAGAACTTTTGGTGCGAATGCAGGCTCTCATCAGACGAAAGAATTTCAAGGGATGTAATAGTGTAATCTTTAATGAAATCGTAATTGATCTGTTTTCTAAATCTGTAGCGGTAAACGATATCAAATTAGATCTGACCAAAAAAGAAATAGATTTGCTTCTTTTTTTAATTGGTAATGAAAATAAAGTGTTGTCCAAAGGGGCTATTGCGGAGTATCTTTCCGGAGATATGGCTGATATGCTCGACAACCATGATTTTGTATATGCACATATTAAAAATCTGAAAAAGAAACTCCAACAAGCAGGAAGCGGCGATTATATTAAAACAGTTTACGGCTTGGGATATAAATGGGAAAATGAATAAAAAAAAACTGCTTAATAAAACAACCAATAGCTTTCTTACTTTTGCTATCCTTATTCTATTGATAGCAGCTCCCTTATTCTACTACATAAGCGAGCAGCTTTACATTTATGAAACTGATGAAGTACTTCACTTTCATAAAGGTGCCTTTATCAAGGAAAGTCATAAGGATTTTACCCAAAAAGATATCGACTTATGGAACAAATACAATCATGACGTAATGATTGTACCCGATATGGGCGTTAGCAGTGATTCTATTGTTGGAAAAATGCTCTATGATCCTATTGCAAAAGAAAAAGAACCTTTTCGTGTACTTTATGCGCCTCTGAACATAAATGGAAAAAAGTACACCTATACCGAGAAGATTAATCTATTGGAAATGGAAGGAATGGTTTTGAGTATTGCCGTCATGTTTCTATTTATCATTATCGTACTTATGATCGGAATTATCTGGATCTCAAAAACTACCGCGGCTAAAGTATGGAGTCCATTTTACGATACTTTAAAACAGATTCAGTATTTTGAAATTGACAAAAACAAACCACCGCATTTTATTCCTACTGATATTGATGAATTTGATCGTCTTAACAAAAGTCTGGAATGGCTGATTGAAAAAAATACAGTCATTTATAAAAATCAGAGAGAGTTTGTCGAAAATGCCGCACATGAACTTCAGACACCATTAGCTTTATTTCAAACTAAAATTGATACACTGACGCAACTTGATCTCACCAAAGAACAATCGGATCTTGTTACTTCATTAAATAAGGACGTTTCAAGGCTCAACCGACTTAACAAAAATTTATTGTTGCTTTCTAGAATTGACAACGAGTGTTTTCTTGAAAAAGACACAATTGTTCTTAACGATTATATTAAAAAACATCTGGACTTTTTTACAGAACAGGCAAATGCTAAAAACCTGACTATCAAAACTGAATTTAGTGCCACTTTAACTGTTACTGGAAATCAAGCCCTTATTGAGGTTTTGATCAATAACTTGTTTTTGAATGCTATTCGGCACAATGAAAAAAATGGCAAGATCATTATTACGACTCTCAAAGATGAATTGATATTTCGCAACAGTGGTCAAACAACAGCTTTGCAAAAAGAGAAACTCTTTAACCGTTTTTCAAAATCTAACCCTTCTTCTCAGGGCAATGGACTTGGTTTGGCAATCGTTAAAAAGATTACAAAACTTAACCATTGGAAAATAAGCTATAGTTTTTATAATAATTTGCACTGTTTTAGCGTCAAATTTTAGAAAATTCAAACTTCCTACAGATTCGTATTTCAACTTTGCACTATGTTTTTTATCAATTAAAAGAATAGTACAAATGAAACATTCAATCCTGACATGCTTAGTTCTGCTTTTTTCTTCCTTTGCCATAGCGCAGCGTGTAAGTGAGAAAGAGATTCCTAATAGTGTAAAATCAAAGTTTTTAATTTCCCATCCTGGCCAGGCCCATGTGAAATGGGAAAAGGAAAAAGAAAATTATGAAGCTAGTTTTACAAGTGGCAAAACAAAACATTCGACACTTTTAGATCCTAATGGAAATATTCTCGAAACTGAAGAAGAAATCAGTGTGAAGCAACTTCCGGCCAATGCTCTGGCCTATATTCAAAAGACATATAAAAACAAGAAAATCAAAGAAGCTGCAAGGATAACCGATGCTCATGGTACGGTTACATTTGAAGCTCAGGTCACTTCAATTGACCTCATTTTCGACAAACAAGGAACTTATATTAAAAGCATAGCAGATTAAACCCATAAAAATGAAATTAAAGATAATTTTAGTATTGTCGTTTCTTGTAATGAAAATTTACAGCGTAACGGCACAAAACAACCCCGCTACAATCTCAGGATTAATTAAAGATAAAACCTCAGGAATCACACTTCCTTATATTAATGTAGTTCTAAAAACGGCAAAAGATCAAAAAATGCTTGCCGGCACAGTAACCAATGAAGAAGGTCGTTTTACGATACCCGCTGTGCCATCCGGAAATTATATTCTTGAAATTACTTCGATAGGTTATAAAACCAAATCCCAAAAAATCTTCGTTGGCTCACTATCCGATTTTCTGGATCTTAATAGCATCGAACTCGAAGAAGATATCAATACCTTATCTGAAGTAGTTGTGACTTCAAAAACCTCAGAAGTAAGCGCCAAAATGGACAAAAAAGTCTTTTCTGTGGCCGATAATATTGCCCAAAGCGGAGGCTCCGTGCTTCAATCTATGCAGAGTCTTCCTGGTGTGACGCTTCACGAAGGAAAAGTACAGCTGCGAGGCAATGATAAAGTAATGGTGCTTATTGACGGAAAACAAACCGCGCTGACTGGTTTTGGAAACCAGTCAGGTCTTGACAATATACCAGCATCGGCCATTGAGAAAATTGAAATCATAAACAATCCCTCTGCAAAATTTGATGCCAACGGAAATGCTGGGATCATCAATATCATTTACAAGAAAAACAAACAAGAAGGATTCAACGGAAAGGTAGGAATTAGTTCCGGATATGGTGCGCTTTGGGAGCGCAAAGCCAACCTTCCCGGCATTCGCCCGCAGTATCAGATGACACCAAAAATGAATCCATCGCTCTCACTGAATTACCGCAAAAATAAAATCAACACTTATGTTCAGGCAGATTATTTATATACTGAGACACTCAACAAAAATGAATTTGTAACACGAATATATGACGATGGTACTGTTATCAATCAGCAGACGGTCAGAAATCGTGATACCCACTATACCACCATCAAATCAGGAATCGACTGGAATTATAACGAGCAAAATAGTTTCTCTTTTTCGGGGCTTTTTGGGAGTGAAAAAATTATAGATAATGGAGACGAGCCCTTCTTTAATCAGGATTATTCCCAACGCTTGCGTCTTTGGTCATTTCTGGAAGATGAACTAAAAACTACAGTGATGGCCAGCGCTTCGTACGAACATAAATTCAGACAGCCGGGACATAAATTAAATGCTGGAATCAACTACACCTATCATCGTGAAGATGAAAAGTACTTTTTTACCAATACCCTGCCCGCTTCTGTTGGACAGGATTCTTTTAAACTTTTATCAGATGAAAAAGTAGTTGATATAAATCTTGATTACATTAAACCTTTAAAATATGGCCGATTTGAAACCGGATTTAAATTCCGAAACAGGGAAATCCCAACCAACATGCAATTTTTTCCGGGGCAAAATTCTCCTATTGATGCCAATGCCGGAGGCTGGGCCAATTATAAAGAAATAATTCCTGCCCTGTATTCGAATTATGTCTTTGAATCCGATAAAATTGAAGCCGAACTTGGACTGCGTCTTGAATATGTCAAACTGCAATACGATGTTAATCCGAATCATCCAACCTATAAAAGCAACGGTTATAATTATACAGAGCCTTTTCCTAATGTTCGTTTTGGTTATAAAATCGATGACAAAAACAAAATCACGGCTTTTTATAACCGCAGGGTCGACAGACCGGCAGAAGTTGATATTCGTATCTTTCCGAAATATGATGATGCCGAAATTATAAAAGTTGGAAATCCTGCGCTTCGTCCGCAATTTACCAGCGCCTTTGAAGTAGGCTATAAAAAGACAATGCCAAAAGGATATTTGACCACAGCTGCCTATTATAGAATTATAAACGGAACCATAGCACGTATTGCGACTACTGTTCCCGGAAGCAGTTTGATTTACAATGTATTCCAGAATGCCGACAAGAGTACTTCACTTGGAATCGAAGCAATATACTCACAAGAAGTAACTCCCTGGTATTCTTTTAATATCAATGGAAACCTGTATCAAAATACTATTGATGCTTTTACGGTTACCAACCTGTACCCTGTTCCAAGCCTCTATAACGGCAATCGTCAGCAGCTGGTTTCAGGAAATTTAAAATGGAACAATACCCTGCAACTCGATAAGACATTAAAAGCACAAGTTTCTGCTATTTATCTGGCTCCTGATGTTGTTCCGCAGGGAAAAATAGACTCGAGATTCTCTGTTGATTTGGGAATTAAAAAAACAGTTCAGAAAGAAAAAGGTGAAGTATTTTTAAATGCTACAGATATTTTTAATACACTGGTGCTACAAAAAGAAATAACAGCAGATGGTTTTAGGTATAACAGTAAAGATTATTACGAAACGCAAGTAGTACGATTTGGCTATAGTTATAAATTTTAATCAAAGATCAAAACCAACCATATTTGTAATTTTTACATACCACTTTCTGCCTAGAAGCAAAATACTCCCGTAAACAGGGGATTTTATATTTGCATATCTCACATTTATGTCTATCTTTGCACCCTCAAACAACAATCAACAAAGCTACTAAAATAGCTTATTGAAAGTGAAAAAAAGGCCTCGTGGCGCAACTGAATAGCGCATCTGATTACGGCTCAGAAGGTTACTGGTTTGAATCCAGTCGAGGTCACTTAAGGAGACAACTATGTAATAGTTGTCTCTTTTTTTATACACAAACATGCAGGTTTTTCAAGCCTTGACGACCTAAAATTTGTGGTTCGATTTTTTCAAAAGGAATTCTTCGTCTGTTTGAAATAAACAGTCTAAAAGTGGCTTTATTTGAGATTTATTGGGAACTGAACGATGGTTCGAAGTCCCGTTAAGGATATAGGATTTTTTTCTCTTTTGGTTTATCGTAATTTTTTGATACTAAATACAGTAATTCCAAAATAATTTTAGCTTCCTTCACATCTACCTGAATGCCGTTTTTGGAAAGAATAATAACGGCTTTTTCTACTGAAACATTCTTCTCAATGAAATTCATTTTTTCTATTAATTTTTCGATTACTTTTTTTTGATAATATTTTTAAAAATGCTTCATTTAAATCTAAAGATAGATCTCCTGTTTTAAAATTAATATCAGTCGGCGGAATAAGATTTACAAGATGTCTTTTATCTGAAGTCTCAAATTCAGAAAATCTTTGAAAGATTTCAACTAATGCTTTTTCTTCTATTTGATTTTTTCTATCAATAGTTTTTAATTTAACAGCAATATCACGCGCTTCCTTTTTAAGATTTTTGATACTGACTTGATTCTCTTTTTTTAATTCGTTGTAGTCATCAATTTTAAATATTCCAGCTATATATAATTTTCTACCTCGAGAAAGTGTCAACTCCTCCTCATTTATTTTCCTCTCTAACACTTTTTGAGCGTATAAATAACTTGCTTTCTGCGTCTTTATATTCCTGTCTTCCAAAATGCCCTTAAATAATTCTATCGCATTATTTGAAAGTATCATTTGTTGAAGCTTATTTTCGTAGCAAGCATTAAGAAATCTTGCATTTATCCTTGTTCTGCAGCCATTATGGCAATGATAATATGGATATTTTTTCGATCTCCCATTTGATAAACTTCCGCCAAGCTTTCGATCACAAACAGGACAGGTTAAAAAAACTCTAAGAAAAAATAATGATTGTAAATCATCTCTTTTTGAAGTAGTTTTTCTTCTTTTATTAATAACAGACTGAATCTGATTAAACAAAGACTCTGATATCAATGGCTCGTGTAATGCTTTTACGACCCCCTCTTCACCAGAGTCAAGTGTGACCGGTATAAGCCCGCAATAAACAGGATTATGTAAAATCCTAAAAAAGTGTGACCTTGAACATACTAAGCCTTTATCATTAACTATTTTAATGATTTCGGATATTTTATGATCGTTCTTGGCAACTTGATAAAAAGCCCATTTTATAATTTCGGCTTCAGGCTCTTTAGGAGCGA
Organism: Flavobacterium sp. N502536; assembly: GCF_025947345.1. Classification (NCBI taxonomy): domain Bacteria; kingdom Pseudomonadati; phylum Bacteroidota; class Flavobacteriia; order Flavobacteriales; family Flavobacteriaceae; genus Flavobacterium; species Flavobacterium sp. N502536. The sequence continues at coordinate 4,304,215 of NZ_CP110011.1, forward strand.
TACCCTTTTTACCATCCATTAATGTCAAATTAATAAATCCTAATGGTGCCTTACTAGGATGTCTGCCCATCAACTTCGCTCTACGAATGCCATTTGCCGTGTTTTGAGCTCTCCGGGTATTTTCTGCCTCAGGAACAGCTAAATATACAGCCAGCATAACAGTGCTTTCCGGCACAGTGAAGTCAATTGGCTGATCAATAGACTTTGCTGTCGTCTTGTATTTCCGAAGTTTTCCAATCATTTCATAAGCATACTCAACATTACGACTGAATCGATCCCATTTTATAAATAAAATATTTTTATCTTCTCCTGATGATTTCTTTTTTATTTCTGAAAATAATCGGTTCCATTCTGGCCTATTAAAATTCTTCGCAGAGAAATCTTCCCGATAAATTCCTTTGACTTCGATATCGTAGTATTTACAATATTTCAATAATCTGTCCTCCTGCTCCGGCAAGGAGTAACCTTTTCTTTTTTGTTCGTCCGTACTTACACGAACGTATAAATAGGCTGATTTCATATTATTAATGTATTTGTTATTTCAGCTGTATTTGATGCTGCAAAACCAAAAAACATAAGATAATTTTTATGTTAACTTCAGAAGCGGCGATCATAAACCGCATTTTGGAATTCGCTACGTTTCAGATTTGTCTTGCTCATAAGTGACATTAAGCTTGAGATTATTGATGGTTTCATGCTTTACAAACGCCTCCACACGCTCGATAAGCATCAGATTGAAGCGGTCTGCACTTCCCCTTGCGTGCCCCACATACTGCATGAATTCAGCAAGATCCATCACATTGAGATAAATTCTGTTCTCTACCATGGCGCTGCATATTTCTACTATTGTCTTCGTCCAGTCCCCGAATGCGAAAAGCTCGGACACTAGCACTATACAGTGCGGAAACTCCCTCTTTTCATACTTGATCTCCTGCAGTTTTTTATCGTATATTTTTGCCCCTTCATTGATTTTCCTTACCGCCCCCGCCACTTGCGCAATGCCTGAGGATATCTGCTTCTGGAGTCCGCTGACTTTCTTTCCTATGCTCTTACCAGCCACCCTGTCTATAACTCCCAATGCTTTGCTTTCGATCAGAAAAAGGCCGTTGCCATAAAATGCAAAAATATCGGTAAGCTCCCTGTAGCCCTTTGCACAGGCAATCTGGGGATTCAAATAAAGATTTTCTTTGAAAAGTCCATCCAGGACAGTAGCCACTTCCTTTTCAAGGATACCTCCCTCATCCCTGTCGTCGATCCTAAAATGATTAGTATCCCCATGGGTGATCACCGAATTTTTCCATATTTTCCATTCGCTCAGCTCAGTCTGAACCGCAAAGGTCTCAATTTCATATACGGCATCATTTTTGGTTTCCAGCTTGATACTATGCACAAAACAGTCTATGGAATCAAGAACCTTCTGATCCATCCTGCCGCAATATAGCTTTTCAGTGGCGCCCAACATATTAAGTACCCTCAGCTGGGTCGCCGTGGTAAAGGCTAGTTTTGCAGTTGCCATGGAGAAGCCAAGCTCGTTATGAAAATGGATATAGGTATAGCTCCTGTTCATGATCCCCTGCAGCGAGACATGCTGGTCGTCCATGCAGTCGGTTCCAAGAACCGCTGTATAATTTACAGGATCGTCATGGATCTTCAACCCGTAATGGAATATAGCAGGATCCTTGGAGCTGTCCTTGCCGAAAAGAAATTCCACGGGACAACCCTTCATTATCTCTTTGATTACTGGCGAGGTCAGCTTCACCATTATTTTGGCTCCAAACTCATCGTTGATGAACCATACTGATGCCTGTTCATGCCGAAGCTCTTTGGCAATTCTCTCTGCAATTGTCATAGTCCACTATTAGTTTAACAGTTCTATAATCATATTGGTCACGCATGTAAGGAATTATCCAATACAAGATTTTTGATTTTGTGGGTATTTATTACAACAGCAACTTAAATGTTGTATTAGCTCAATTTAACGAGTAGAATACAAAAGCTCTTTAGGCAAAATAATTTAAAATGCTGGAAGAACATAACATAATATTACTTGTATTATTTATGTTATTTATATTATTTTTTTGAAGTGCTAAAACACAGTTTTGTTCCTCTGGTGGGAACAAAATCAAATTTTTAAAAAATTGACATGTTGTCTTCATATCCAAATTGCAAAATGAAAATATTCCCAAAATGGAAGATGCCGCGCCGATTATCTCAATTATGTTCATAGAGCTAATGTAGAAAAATAATTGCAAAAGCGCAAAAAATCCAAATCTGTCTTTTCCTTCAGTTTATTCTTCCAATTTGTAAAGCCTTTTGACTTTCAGCAGCTCCTGCTTTTGCTCATCAAGCAACTTTTCCATTTCATCAAACATGAATTTTAATTTCTCCCTGTTGTTTTCCGATAATTCATAATTTGTCAAATCCACAACGCTGCCTCTATCAGTCTTGTATTTGTTAAGAATATCAATGACTTTAAGAAATTCCCCCTCTTGCCTGCTTAGGAACGCCTTGTTTTCCTTCATCCATTCTTCGTCCATTCTTAGTCCCTGATAAGAATCTCTTCATGCAGGTTCATCCGGATGATTTTTTCGAAAATTTCCTCCGAATTGACTACTACTGCATCGGCAAAATTGGCCCATTGATTATCACCGTTATGCAGTCTTCCCAGCCATTTTGGAAATTCTCCCCGCACTTTCTATCTCCCGCCTGTTAACCCCGTACTTTCCACTTTCTTTCCCATCCTGCTTTATTTCTTTTTCCCTTCCCCGCCCCGCCTTTCCGCTTCCCGCCCCGCGCTTTTATTTTTTATTTTTTTCGAAATTTATTCGGCAATGAGAGCCGGCGCTTGTTTTGTTTCATCATGTGTTTTTCCAATATTTCAATTCCCGTTTCTGACATTTTTTTTATTCGTCTAAAGAGCCGCCATATGCTGTGTTTTGTTTCATGAGCATAAAAAGGTTAGTGTCCGCCAAAAGCAAGGCTCTGCTTGAAAATACTACCCGAAGGCGTGGAGATTTTCAGGACAGACCAAAGGCCCGGCCTTGCTTTGGGGATAAGGCACGGAGTACCTTTGCTCCTGAAAAAAAACAGAAGCATACCGGTCTTTGATCAAAAGCAAAAGGGAAGCAATCGGGATGCTGTTGATGAATAGCTGCTATGGAAAAAAGAAGCAGACAGCGGGATGAATTCGAAAAACGGTCCTCTGACAATGGTTACTAGCGCAGAAACCGCCCGCTGGAATTCATTAGTGAAACAACTGCAGCACAGCTTAAAAGATTTGGCAATTATTGTTATATTCGCTTAAAAATCTTACTAATTGACTAACCCGTTAAAAAGCTGCGCTGAACCAATTTTATCGCAGGCATAACTTGATAAGCAGTGAGCGTACAAAGACAAATAACCAATAAAAAACCATGAGCGAATTATTCAGAAAATATCATTTAGGTCATTTTGTAGGGGAATACAGAAATAATCTTTTCGAGCGAATTGATAAATTGGAAATAACTGACAGTACGAATATTTCCGAACTTGCCGCAAGGCTAAAAACTGAATTTACTATCTATCCCATTGTCATCGGGCAGCCAGAACCTTCACAGCCAAAAGAAACAACAAAAAAAATGCACGACCACTGGGGACGATTGATCAACCAGGGTGTTCTTGAGATTATTGTGACAATTCCATTTGAGGGCAACCATAAGTTATTTTACTGTATGGCTTCGCGATCCACTATTGTTTACCTAGAGGATAATGTTGTCATCGGCAATTCTGATATTAAGGCGACAATCACATTAACGCAGTTTGACGAGAAGGCTTATTTTTCAGAAGTAAACGAAATTATCAGCACTGTAAGCGTAAACTTACCTGCAATACATGATGAAATTAAACCTTGGAATGACAGACTTGAAAATTTAATCCAGCAGGCATTGGAAAACAGAAGAGGAATTGTATCAAAGAAGTTTGATTTTATGGAAAAAATCGGACTGAAAGTCAATCCAAAATCTACAGAATATTTAGTTCCTCCGACTATTACAAAAAAAGCGATTCCAACTCCGGCAACAGAAACAAGTAAAACAGTATCAAAAGAAAAGGTGCCAATACTTCAAGAAGAGGTTTATAAGGATATTAGAGAAGTTTTGTATAATGTGGGAAAAGCAATTGAACGGAAACCCTCATTATACAAGGATAAACATGAAGAAGATCTGCGGGATATTTTCCTGCTGTTTCTTGAAACAAGATATGAGGCGACAACCGGTATAGGCGAAGCGTTTAATAAAAAAGGAAAGACAGACATTCTTCTAAAATATGCAAAAGACGGAAGCAATCTCTTTGTAGCCGAATGCAAGTTCTGGAAAGGACAAAAAAAATTAACTGAAGGCATTGACCAATTATTAGGTTATTTGACGCATAGAGACACTAAAACAGCACTGCTATTTTTTGTGGACCAAAAAGAAATGACTAGTGTTGTAAGGACAATAAAAACTGAAATCAGCAGCCATAAAAATTACAGCAGACATATCAGGGACACATATGAACATTCAATAAACTACGAATTCACTTTACCTGACGACAGCGACAAGAAAATTCAGGTTGAAGTAATGCTTTTTCACTTTCCGAAAATATAGTAATTAAAACTTCATATAGTTACCAGTGGTTAAAGCAGATGTGTCCTTTGGTATAACGGGAAGCAGGTTTTGTATTCTTAATAAATTGCTAAACCTATTGGAGAAAAGTCTTAATTTAGTAACAACCGCACTTTGGCATTAAAACGTCCGCAGAAATAAAAAAAAATGATATTGAATATGAAACAATTAATTGAAAAAATTGAACTTGCAAACAACCAGCTAAATATAGCAAAAGCTAAAGTTGCATATCCTCAACTTTATCCGTATTCCGAAACCGAGGTTGAACTTTTAAAATTTACAAATGAATTCCTTGATTTAAAAAAAGAAGCTGTCCAGCAAACAAATATAGAAAATCAGAAAAGTTTAATATTCCAGCAGCTTTCCGAATATATCAGAGTAATAGAAAAAGAACACATACATGCATTTTCTAAAAAACAGGGATTGAGTTTTGATTTATTTTATATTGCTCCCTTAATGAACATAAGGGACATTGTTTTTTTTTCTCAAAATGGCCTAGCAGGCGTCATCTATAACTTAACTTTAAACGAGGAAGATGCAGTAAATAATAAAGAACAGTTTTTAGACTTTTTAAAAAATAAAAAATTAGAAGTCCAAAAATTAAATAATTTATCTGAACTGTATGATTTTTATACGGTATTTAGAGATACTATTAAAAAAGATTTCAGCTAACAGATTTTAGCCGAAATCAAAAAAAAAAAAACTATATGGAATGGTTAAACGCAGTTTTAAAAGCTATAAATGATTTACAAACTTTATATAAAGCAGAAAAAGGCTTAATCCTTACCGAAGGAGATTTAGATGCCAGCTCTTTCTAAAACTTTCTCAATCGGACCTATTCTCAAAGACTAAGCCCACAAAATCTGATGGATGGAAAAGTGGATTCATCCATTCTCAGGTTACCTGGTTTAAACCAAACCAGAATAGTGGATTTGAAGTTGATTTGACAATTTGCGGTCCTTCTAACATTGATATAAATACTTTGGAAATGGTAAAAGATTATCCCAACAAAGGTTTTTTCCAAGATGGACCGGCAATAGCGATTGAATTAAAGTTCATTAGAGACCAATATAAAGCCAGTAAAGTGTCTAATGATGCTCAGATGGATTATATTAAAATAGTAGACAGTCTAAAAATTGCCAAGGAAACAGCAATAGTTGATGGGAGATATAAAAATGTCAGCAAAGACGATATCTGGTATGTTCAGCTAGTAGTATGCAAAAACAGATAAAATATTCGAATATGCTGTTGAAAAACTCAAAAAAGCAATTGAAAAAAGGCCATGTCCAGAAAATGTTATTTCAATTATGTTTAGCCACAATCATTTCGAAAAAATAACTTCAGAGAAATAATTTATTCTATTACCTGCACTAAAATATTGTATGTAAACTAGAGTAGAATAGCTTACAATAAATTGGAGCAAAGATTAAACCATTTTCTAATTTAATAATTTATATTGAATACTTATGAATAGAAAAACACTTCGCATGAATAATTTTGGAGAAAGCATAATAAGTGAGTTTGACCAATTTTACATTTGGGTTACTCAAATTCAACCGGCATATCCTAAAGTTGCAAATAGTTCTAATATTAATAAAGTTGAATTTAATTGGTATTGGAACGGATACAATGGTATTGGTGAAATATATTATTTCACTGCTACCAAAACCGTTTGTAATGTAATTGGTGAAAACTTTTCCAATATGACTGTTAATTCTAACTCAAAAAGAAAACAGCCTAACGGGCGTTCAAACTGTGCCTTATACAACGATGAATCTTTGGATGAATTATTTACCAGAATACTGGATATCATTAAGTTATAAATCATCTAAAAATAAATAACAGTTATAATGATAAAAGCATTACTAAAAAAACTGCTACAACGGATTAGGGTACCAGGCTAATGGAAAGATGTTTTTACATCCTAAGACTTTTTGCGTTTAATCAAAAAAATAAACGAATTTAATCTCAAAATATAGTAAAGCGCCAGAATACTAACTATAATATTAAAGAACAATGGAAATAATTGAAACAACCAGAGCAAAAGTTATTGAAAAAGCAGTTGGATTTGAAGAGTTAATATCCCAGCTGCTTTCAATGCTGTTAGAGGTTGATAAAAATGAATCATTGTCTTTTGGACATAAAAATATTGCTCTTAGTTTTAACGCTAAAATCAACTTGTTGATTGACTTGAAATTTATTCCAAAAGAAACAGCTAAAGATTTTCAGCTTTTCGCTGAAATTAGAAACAAATTTGCGCATGTTTTATATTTTGACTCTTTTGTAAAATGTTTTGAAATAATAGAAAGAAGAGATTACTTTCTAAAAAAAGCTTCCGATAATATTTCGCAAATCGATAAAAATGACGAAGCAGTTTATTTAACAGCTTTTGAGCTTCTAAGTTTTGAACTTAGCACTTGGTTAAGAGTTACCCTGAAAATGATATCAAATAAAAAATCACAGGATTTAAACAAGACCGGAGCAATAGAAATGATTAGGGGCTTTATGCAATATGATCCTGCAAAGAGAAAAAAAGAATTAGAGAGCTTTTTAAAAACAATACAGCCGGTAATTGACAAAATCATTCCTGATGAAGAGTTTTTAGAAGAGTATCAAAGATTATTGAAGGAAGCCCGAACATCAAGCAAAAGAAAAATGAGTAGCACAGCTAACAGAGGTGTCGCGCACTAGCTCATTTATCTTTCTTAAAAAATACTCTGAAAATCAGACTTTCTTATTTTAGCTTTTAAAATCATCTAAAGCGCAAAGCAGCAACTCAGTAGCTGCAATAAATTTAAAACTGCATATAATGGACGAAATTTTTAAAAACGAAAACTTCAAATCACTAAGAGAATTTGAAAATGTCAATCTTGATTTTTTTGGAGTTTATGCAATTAAAGTTAAAGATATTTCAGTTCTTCCTAAGAAGCTTAATGAAGAAATCGAAAATCAAGATTCAGCAATAATTTATATTGGTAAAGCAGAAAGAAGCAGTTTAAAAAAGCGTTTAAAGCAAGAATGCAGAGGAAAAGGACATGGAACATTTTTCAGAGCAATTGGTTCGCTAATCGGCTTTAGGCCGCCTATAGGTTCATTAAATGGAAAATCAAATTCTAATAATTACAAGTTCAGTGAAAGCGACTCAATTAAAATCGTTGATTGGATAAATGAAAATCTGTTATTCGATTATTTAAAAGCTGAAAAAAACATTGATTTTGCAGAACAGGATTTAATAAAACATTTCCAGCCAATTTTAAATACAACTCATAATCCTAAAAAATCAAAGTACTTAGCATTGCTCAGAAAAGAGTGCAGAGATTTTGCGCTTGAATAAAAAAAACGTTACAGTAGCTAAACAAAAGAATTTAAATTTGGAAATAATACATGGCAAAACATTTCAAATGCTTATTTTACAAAGCCTTTTGGCGAGATTGGGGTTTTAGTCTTAATTTAAAATTGGTTTGTATCTGGAAGATTGAATCATAATGAAAAAATTACGCTTCTTTACTTTCCAACCTTAGCAAGTGCCAGAACATAATGTACAAGTGTAAAAAAAAGTATAAAAACAAGCGAAAGAAATATAAATGGAAAAAATAATGTTGAATGATGTTTTACGAATTAAAAATTTAGAAAATGTAAAAATCCGACTTAACCTTTCTAATAATTCCTGGAATGCCCTAAACCTTTATCATGATGACCCAAATAAATTATTGATTGGAAATTTTCACAACAGCACAAAAAAAAGATGGTTTAAGGAAAATGAAATTGTAATAGGATTAGCCCAAATTAAAAATAACGATTGGTTATTAATCGATATTTCTAGGATAGTAAAAAGTCATAATAAATTTTGGGACGGTATAACACATTCAAATGTATACACTTTTTACGAACACGAGAGGCTGCCAGAGTTTGAAAAGTTTTTCGGCAGGATAATCGTTCAGTTTCATAAAAATAACGCTTTTGTAACTTTAAGCGGTAATAGAATTGGTGATTTTGTTTTGAAAGAAATATTACCAAACTTATTAGACAGTGATTTATTTCCCGGTTACGAAAAAGTGAACATTTCTTGGAATGAATTAAAACGTGTCATTGAAAAAGACGCTTGGAAGACCGTTTTGCAAAATCAAAAAGGAGTTTATCTCCTTACAGATATTTCTAATGGGAACAAATATGTTGGTTCTGCGTACGGAGAAAATATGATTTTAGGACGTTGGATTTCTTATGTAAAAACAGGACATGGCGGAAACGCTGGATTAAAAAGGCTGACTTTTGAACACATACAAAAGAATTTTAGATATTCAATCCTTGACATTTACAAATCAACAACGGATGATCAGATCATAATAGACAGAGAAGGCTGGTGGAAAGAGGTTTTGCAAAGCAGAAAATTTGGATATAATGAAAACTAATTAAGAATTCCAGCCTATAAATGCTGTTTTGCGATAATGAGGATTTAAAGTTAATGGTAAGTTCGTTTTGTATTTTCAAAATTTGTGTTTAACAGAAAAATCCCGCATCTTTATTGCACAACCGCGCCAAGCGCCTGAAGGTTATAAAAAATATTCTCTGAACACCTTTTAAAAAATCAAAAACTTATAAATGAATCAAAATTTCTCATCTGATAAACCTGTTGAAAATGAAAACCAAGATAGATTTCAACGATACAATTTTTCAAAAAGAATAGCAGAAACAATTAAAAAACGTGAAAATCCCGACGGATTAGTAATTGGTATTTATGGTGCTTGGGGGGAAGGAAAAACATCTGTTCAAAATTTCATAGAACAGGAACTAAAAACGGATGATACTATTTTAATACTTAAATTAAATCCATGGAGGTATAAAGACGAAGACACCTTAATTCGAAATTTTTTTAAGAAAATAGCTGAATTATTAGGTAAAGAATTAGAAAAAAGAAAAAACAAATTAGGCAATTTCATTGAAAAGTATGGTGCTTTGGGAGGTTTTATGGGGGCTGATCTTACCCAAATCGGAAAGTCATTATCTGAAATTGATTTAGAGGACTGGAAAAATAAAATTGATGATTTTTTAAGAGAAAGCACCAGTAAACTTGTCATATTTGTGGATGATATAGACAGATTAGACAAACAGGAAATCTATACTTTATTCAGGTTAGTCAAGCTAACAGGTGATTTTGCAAATACGACCTATATACTTTCATTTGATGAAAAGATGGTTGCATCTGCAATTGGAGAACGATTTGGTTCTGGAAATGAATTATCAGGCCAAAATTTTTTAGAAAAAATAATCCAAGTTCCGCTTAAAATTCCACAAGCACAAACTAGTGCATTAAGAACATATTGTTTTGAACTCATCAACAAAGCAATTGATGAAAGTGAAATTAAATTGAGTCAAAATGAAGAACAAAGATTTGCTTATCAATTTACTGAGCATATTTTACTATGCCTGAAAACTCCAAGATCAGCAGTTAGATATGGAAATTCTTTGTCTTTTGCTCTGCCATTGCTAAAGGGCGAAGTTAATCATGTAGATTTAATGCTAATAGAAGCTTTAAAAATATTCTATCCCAGACATTATGAATTCGTAAAGTCAAATCCGTATTATTTTATTACATCATACTCGACAAAAGATACTTTTGGAGTTCAGCAAAATGCAACAGATAAAAAGAATGAACTAAGCTCACATTTAGATGAAATAGGATCAGATTTATCAAAAAAAGAAAAATCTGCTGTATTTTCATTACTTACATTTATGTTTCCAAGATTAAATGAAGCATTCTACAATACATTTCAGCACGAAGGCGAAAAAAATTGGTTCAAAGAAAAAAGAATTGTTTCGAAAGATTATTTTAAAAGATATTTTTCATACACAGTCATTGACGGAGAACTTTCTGATGTAGCATTTGAAGATTTTGTAAACTCAATAAAAACATGGGAAACTGAGGAGATTGCAGATAAATTGAATAACATTTTAGCAGAAACTACAGCAGATACTTTTATTTTTAAATTAAGATCATATGAGGAGGATTTAGACTGGACAACCTCAAAAAAATTGTCATTAGCATTATGCATAAAAAGCAAATCTTTCCCTACAAGCGATTCCTTTTTTGGTTTTGGGTCTGGCGATGCAAGATCACAAGCTTCAATTTTTATTTTTCAGCTATTAAAAAAACATAATGCAATTGAAGAAACACTTGAGTTTGCAAAATCTCTTATGGTAGATCCTGTTCCGTTGGAGTTTTCATTTTTACTAAATAAATGGTATAGAAGCGGCAGAACTGAAACTGAAAATATTTTTTCGGAAGAGCAGAATATTGAAATAGCGAGAATATTAAGAAAGCGAGCAGTAGATGAGAGTGGAGAATCTTCAATTTTTGAAAAATATCCTAGACATATTGCTTTTTTACTTTCATCCTGGTTAAAATCTGATGAAAAAGAATATAAAGAATACATAAATCAAACCTTCAGCACACAGCCAGATAAAGTCAAAGAATTGCTTGTAGCTTTTACTCCATCAGCAACCAGCACAAGTAATCCAGAAATTCATAAATCAAATTTCACCAAAGAACAGTATGATTACCTTAAAACCTTAATTAGTAAAGAATTAATTCATGAAAAAATCAGAGAAGTTTATGGTAACGATATTGATGAAAAAGAAGTAGAATATATTGAGTTTGAGAACAAACAAACTGATATCAATATTATGAGGCAATTTGAAGATTGGTTTAAAAAAGATTCGGAAGAAGATATAGAGACAACCGAATAAATATATTCTACAACACATCTTGGGTAACATCAGGGTTTCAATTTTAATTTAAAGATAGTTTTTGTTTTTGTATTCATTTTTAACCAAATAAATACATTTTTTTAAAATCACCGATCTGGCCAAGATCCAGAACGGTATGTAGCATTTTTGAGACGACTTGCCAATGGACAATCAGCATTTATCAAACATCAATTTAAAAATTAGCCAATCTGTTGCCGGTAAGATAAAAATTTATTTGGACACTAATTATTGGCTTAAAATTAGAGACTGCAGAACAGATAAGGATAAACTTTTATATAATCAGCTATTCAAACTTGTAGAGGCTGAAAAAGTAATTTTACCGATTAGTGAAATTACTTTTTGGGAAATTTTAAAACAGAGTGATTTAAGTTCATTAAAACAATCAGCTTTAATAATTGACAAGCTATCAAAAGGAATTTCAATTGCAGCCGAAAAAGATCGTCAAAGATTAGAATTTTTGGATTTCGTAAAAGGTAAATCAGGAAAGCCGCATAACAATCTAAACGACATGGTTTGGACTAAAATTTCCTTGATTATACTGCTGCCATTTTTTCTAAAAAATGATCCTGAAATGCTTAAAGCTGGATTCATTTATTTTCTCAGCAATATTTCTTTTGAAAATATAATAAATCAACTCGAAGCGACTTATAATTTAAAGCCCTTTTATCATAAAGATGATATTGACGCATTAAATTTTGGAAAAGAAAAACACAAACATGAAAATAATAGTTTTCATGAAATGTACCTTTCTGAATTAGGCGGCTATTTAGATGAATTTGAAAAAGATCTTAATATTTACTTTGAAGAATTTTATTTTAATGAAACAGGAAATAAAGTTACAGATCAAGAACGTCAAAGAATAAATTACAAAAGCTATAAAAATATGATTTATAATTTATCTAAGCTGAAAAAACTTGATGACGAACTGCCTTCCTACCGAATATTTCCAGAGATGAACGCTGCCGCCAGATGGAATAAAGATCGGAAATATAAAGATGGAAATGATACAATGGATTTCTTACACGTTTCATCAGCTTTACCATACTTTGATTATTTTTTCACAGAGCGGGAATTGAGTACAATGATTAAGCAGCGAAAATTAGACGAAATTTATAATTGTAAAGTATCAAGCAATATAGACGAAATTCTTGAATTCTTGAAAGTCTAAATTATAGCTTCAGGTAAGCAGCATTAGAAAGATTTGCTCAATAAATTTTATGGAAAATGATTTTGTTATTGTACGATTTACTAATATTAATCAGTTCCTTTATTTTTAAACTTATATTATGGATATACAGCCTTTGTTTACGGAAAACTTTCTCTCAAATTATATTCCAGAATTCAAATTATCTAATGTTCCCAATATTAGACTGGCCAGAAATATTATTGACAGTTTGATCGAGGAACTGCATTCAGGAAAAATAGAAAGTGCAAAGGAGGAGGAATTTAAATCCAGATTCTTGAATGAATTTTTCGGCGATGTTTTAGGTTTTAATTACGGCAACTCAAACTACTGGACAATAAGAGAAGAAGCAAAGACAAATTTAGACGGCACCAAACCGGACGGGGTACTGGGCTTTTTTTCCAAAGACAAGGCCCTTAATGATGTCAGGGCGGTAATTGAAATTAAAGATGCTGATACAGATCTGGATAAAAAGCAAAAGAGAGCCGACTCCAAATCTGCTGTTGCCCAAGCATTTGAGTATGCAACAAAAATGGGGTTAAACTGCAGGTGGGTGATCGTTTCTAATTTTAAAGAAATACGGTTTTATTCTTCCAAATTTCAAGGCAGCTATCAGGTATTTTTTCTTGACGATCTAAGAAATGAAAATAAGCTTAAAGAAATTTTATTTTTATTTCATAAAGACCGTTTTATAACCAAACAGGAAAAGTCAAGCACAGATAAGCTTTATAAAATCAGCCTTAAAAAACTAAAAGAAAATGAAAAGCCCAGACATATTGTAGATGAGATATACTCTGCGTTAATCCCGTTCAAAGGGCTGCGGTATATTGATCCTACTTACCTGGCGGGAATAAAACCTTTCAATATTCTTAATGAAAATGTATGGCATTATAGAGATAATATCCTGCTTACCCTGAATCCAAAGATGTATGAATTGTTTAAAGGCCTGGATTTTAGTGAAGGCACTATAACAATTACTGATGAACTGAAACAAGAATTAGAACATTGTAAAGTAATTGAATACAATGACAAAATAAATGAGTTTATAAAGATTCTAAACCACTCCCAAATAAACAAAATAAGCTGTATCAAGGATTATAAAAATGTAATAAGAGCAAGATCTAACGGACTTGGTTTTTCATATAAACAGCATTTTCATTTTTCTAAGGAAGAAGGCTTCACCAAAAACATCGATATAGTAAAATATGCGTCCTGCGATTGTGTCTGCTGCAATTTAGAAACCCTTGATTTTAAATATCTTTTAAGCAAGCTTAAAACCGCCAAAAATAAAGAAGAGTATCTGACTCTTGAGTATGCCTATGGCAATTATCTTGTTTCGGCAAATAACTATAAGGACGCTTTTACTATTTATAAGGCTTTCAGTGAAAAAATCAAAGGAAAAGAAGGTTTTGAAGTGCAATACTTTTTAGCTAAGCTGAATATGAAATATCTGCTCAATCTAATATGGGAAGATGAAACGCTGAAGGATAGTTTTGAAATTAAGCAGGAAATACGGAGTATTGATTTAAACAAAATCCTGTACCAGGAAATAGAATACAGCATTAGTGACGACGTTAGGAATTACCTCCATAATATAAAAGACAATAAACTGTTCTTATCCGTAAAAGATAAAGTCGATACATTAGCACAAAACATAACCAATTTAAAAACCTATTATGAAAAGGGGGAACATCAGAGTGCTTTTGGCTCAGATCATATCAATGAACTGGCAGCTGAATTTAACCGCCTCCACTTATTTTTAAACACCAATAGAATTATCTACAATGCTTTTGGCGATTATAAAGTTCTCACTGCCAAAATTTTTAACGGTTTTTTAGAAAGCTACCTGACAAAAGGAGCGGGACTGACTTCTTTCAATTCCTAATTATTTAAAAAAGTTCCTGATCAATGTAAATCCTGATGAGTTTAAAAAAATACTTTCAAAAACTGAATCAATAAAAATTGATCAACAATGCGAAATTGTAATCGTTGCCAGCATAACAAACTTATGAAAATCATATTATGAAAATGGTATATTTGCCAATTCGCCTTATAAATGCAGCGTTACCGAGGAGTACTTGATTGACTTTCATTTCGTGGGAAGATATGCAGGATTAGTTTCAAATTCATTCAAACTTTTATCAAAAATTAATATTTCCAAAAATTCCTTCCACTCATTGAGCCCCGTTATTATTAATTATTTACTTATCGAGGATCATCTGGCATGGTATCATCTGCAGGAGTTAGGCAGCTTTATTGCCATAAAGGGAGATTGTTTTTTACCGGAACAGTTAATTCAAATATTAGAAATTGCTGTTGACAGGGATAAACCCAACAATAATAAGTATGAACGATTATTAAAAGAAATCTCAATAGCACTGAATAAATTCTTTCCCAAAACAAAAATTACCAAAAAACGGTTAATAAATAAAGTAATCGGCAACATAGACGGCATCCATAAATGGAGATATGTACCATATTTATTGAA
Source organism: Flavobacterium sp. N502536 (assembly GCF_025947345.1). NCBI lineage: Bacteria > Pseudomonadati > Bacteroidota > Flavobacteriia > Flavobacteriales > Flavobacteriaceae > Flavobacterium > Flavobacterium sp. N502536. The sequence continues at coordinate 4,319,291 of NZ_CP110011.1, forward strand.
TATCGCTGATGAGCAGTGTAAAGAGATTCTAAATTCAGAAATTGAAGAAATGCTGGATGAAAAGTTCCATAGTCAACTTTATGATAATCTGATTAGAGAAAAATTATATGACTACAGAAAGAAGGATTATTTTAAAAGATATGTTGAAGAAATAAAACTCAACAGAGAAAAAGGTTTTAAAAATGAGTTTAAAAAAGGCAGACCTGTTTTTGATGGAAATACGTTTTATAACTTTATCATTTTATTAAACATCCTCCAAATTGACAAGAAATCAGAATTATTAAACGGATTTGATCATATTTCAGATTTTGAAAGATGGCTGTTGAATCCTTATGAATATGATTACACAAACTTTAATGCGAAATGGATATTGGCCGCAGACAATGTCTATGTTTTGAAAAGTCTCAAAGGTATAAAACCTTTAATTAATGCGGTGGAAACAGAACTTAAAGGAAATTATAATGCTACGATTTCAGAGATATTTTATAAAAATTTATTGTGATTTAAAAATGCATTAAAGAATAATTTAAAGCATTCTAAGAGGATTTTCCCAGTACAGCAAGCAGTCAGCAAAAAATGAAATCCGGCTTGCAGCAAAAAAATGGCACAGGCAGCATGATAAAGAAAAGATAGACTGTTAAATGGATTTATATTTACTCCTTCCTCCGCTGGTTGTAACTTCTGCGGAGGTATCAGGCTTTTAATTTCATTTACAAATCGCCTTTTGCTTTTGTCTTGATGATGCTGCTGTTTATTTTGTCCGAATAGGATAATAGAACATAACAGCGTGTCATGCCTTCATGCTGGATTGACAGTTGAATTTCCCCCTTGCCGGTTTTCCAGATGGAAAAATATTTACAATTGTCAAATTTAACCTTGTACATCCTTGCACTGTCGTCGTGCGGCTGTGAAGAAGAATCAAACTTTTCAACTACTTCTCCAGGTGTCCCATATTTTTCAGTAAGCATTTCTTTCAAATCAAAGTAATTTCCTGAAAGTGAAGACCATACATCCTTTTCAGGAAATATAACGGCTATTTTGTAAACCAGATCTTTCTGTTTCAATGTTGAGACACCGACAATACAGTCTTTATAGCCAGCAAACTCTCCACTCAGCACTGCAGTCCCATTTTCAGTTCCCAAATTCTTAAACCCATACTGCTCCATTTTCAAAACATATTCATTAAGTGTTCCGTCTAAAGAAACTCCTTTAAAAACCAGATGTTCTGACGATTGGGAATAGCTTAAAATGAAAACTGCCAGATTAGAAAGTAACAGTAAAAAAAATTTTGTCTTCATATTTTAAAACTTAAAGGTTTCTGTTAGCTGCAGTTTTCAAATTCAGCCTCCTTACGCCCCCCTTGTGAGGGTAAAAGACTGTATTAAGACCTATTTTGGAATCTGCCGGCTTACATACTTGTCCAACTAATTGTGTAAAGTCACAGTCACACCCTCATTCTCTGGGTACGTTGTTGTATAGCCGTACCTATCCTGGAGTGATAACAATTCCCATATGCGATTGTCTTGGGATTTATAATTGAAGGTGATATTAATATTTGACTTTAAAGTTAGCAGTCTTGCAATTGTAACCGCATCAGGGTGATGGTACATGGTACCGCTGGTAGATATAACAAAATTTCGACAGTCAACCTGCTTCATTAAATCAGGGCTGGTATTGCTTTTACTGCCGTGATGGGAGAGCTTTACCAAATCAAATTCTATACTTTCTTCAAGTCTGTTAAGCGAGCTGCTGATTATTCCCGGAAATGAATCACCGGTAAAAAGAACCGCTTTTCCTTGATAAGCCGCAGCAAAAGCTATGCTGCTCCCATTGGCAGAGGAAGTATCCTCTTTAAATTTTTGGTTTTTAAGCGTTTCGACATCTGGTATTTCGGGCACTCCAAATGCCTCCGCATTTCCTGTATTTATAGCAGCTGGAATTTCTCCAAATCCAGGATCAAGTCCTGCCTTCCTGACTTCATTTTCCCAGTCTCTTCGAAGATTCATTAAGTTCTGCTTCATTGGCGAAAGCAATGTAAGTTCCATACCTCCGTCAAGCCTGATCATTGGCAAGGATCCTTCTTTTGGAACCACTACGGCACCGCCGCCAAAATGAGAATTCCACGGAATTCTGTGTTTTAGTATCGCCGCGGTTAGACGCTCTCCCTGAACGGCACCAAAAGGCTCTACAGAAGGATTTGGCTGAAGATGTTTCCATCCGTTAAACCAAACCGACTTTATTTCACAAATCAATAATTCCTCTTCCAGCAGATTTAAAACGCCTTCGATGTGATCCCTGTCAATATGGGTGATAACCAGCAATTCGATCACACGCTTCTCTTTTGGAATTTTTTCGAAAAACTCCTCAATATGTGCTTTTGTTCCGCCGGTTCCGCCATCAATAAGAATGTAGCTGTTTTTATCAGCTGTCCCGTATTCAACCACGATGCAGTCACCGTAACGGGCAGGTAAAAAATTAATATTATATTTCATGGCGAACGGATTCATTTAATTTTTGCATAATATCATAACTTAGTGCATTACCCAGCAAACCGCTGCCTGTAATTAAGGGCGGAAGAATTGGATTGCCAAACAATTTCTTATCAGGCAGTTCCGGATACGAACCATAATAGGTTGTTGTTTCTTTTGAGCTGTCTGAATTGGCCAAAAAAGCCCTCACTTCTTTTAATGCTTTTTCAATAGGCTCATCTTTCAGCTCAAAGGTATAAGAGCACATCACCAGACCATCGTAAAGCAGGCGAACACCTTCACTGAACACAGGCATTCCAGCTTCCATCGAGCTTAAAAAAGCGTTTCTGATCCTGCGGTCATTTTTTTCAAGTGCTGTTTTGGTATCATTTTCCAAGATCATCTGCCACGCATAGATAATATGGCCATCAGGAAGCCACTTAAACCATCGTGATAAATTCTCTGCCCAGTTGTGCATGCGCAATAATTCACCTGTCTTAAGCAGATAATACCCGCCAATAGCAGCAGCTGCAGGATCACTGATTTTTTCCTGTAAAAGATCTTCCGCATCATCAAGGTTCCACAATGACTTTGCTCTGGCCATATCACCTGAGTTCATCAGTGAAAGCAATGCCTGCGCTTTTTGATTGGACAGCTTAAGTGTCACGTCATAGAACGCAGTGCTGTAAGGATTTAGCGATTTTCTTATCACGCATTTTACAGCATTTGCTTTGGGTATCGAGATAAACTGTGATACACGATTTGGATTCTGGATCTCTAGGAGATGGAACTGCCCTGCAGGTCTTATAGAAACGGTTAATTCGCCGCTGATTAATTTCTCCTGCTTAATCTGGGGCAGTAATTTTGTAGTCCATACACCATTCTGCCTTGTCCATAAACGTGCTACGGTTATACCTAATTCCAAGTTGCCATTTATGGGATCGCCATTCACTAAAATCTTGTGTACAAAAATGGAATCCGGCAATCTATTCAGGGGAGTCAGCTCTGAAGGCAAAATCGAGATCTGCTCGGAAAGGCGCTTTTCATCGCGCAGATCAAAAATAATTTTGACTGCGCCTTTTCTAACTGCTGCAGCAATCATATCATATCGCCTACCAGAAACTAAATTTAGCCTGATGGTATATAATTGATCGGGCAAAGAAAAAGTGTAATTGCTTTGTGAGATCCAATGCTCTTCAATTACGGCGAAATTGGCATCAAGTGCCTGAAGCTGCATAGGCTCCTTATTCCGCCTTCCAAGAATCTGTACTTTTATATCCATATCTATTTTATATGCAGTTTATTTCTTCCTTGCAAAAAGGCGGTGCTACAGATTTGACTTTGGATCTGCCAACATATCCTCCCTGCGTGAAACTGGCGCCCAGCTGATAAATTCCCGCCGTAACATTTACATTCCATGGCTCCATCGCAGGTGCTCTGCTATCGCCTGTATTGCTATTTAATTCAATGTACGATAATGAGGCGTGCGGTAAAGCCTGTTCGGGATTGCATGTGATAAGCAGTGGAACTGTTGGCGGGGTGGAAAAACGCAGTATTGGCCTCACATCACTTGTAGAAGTTATACATCGCTGGTCATAACCCTGCTCAATGGCTATATCCCGAAGAAATTCTGTCATTTTTGAGGAAAGTTTCCCCATTGAAACCATCCAGGATTCGCCAGCATCATTATCAGCTGCATTTCCTTTAAGAGCACCAATAAGTGCCTTAGTGTAGAAAGATACATCATTGGTAATGCCGTACGCAGCCTCATTTGGTGCCGCGGCCTTCTGCACCAGGCTATATCTGCATTCCCTGTTGAAACGATTAGGCGGTTCAATAGGATTTCTCGGAAGTTCGGTAGACAGCATATCAGGTGTCAGCTGTCGGCAGGAATCAATCAAAAATATTTGCGTCTGCGCCTGACAAGACAAAAAAGCACGGCGTGTCATATCGAATGCAAAAGATCCTTCCCAAGCATTATCAGGGTATTCGCCAAAATCTTCGGCAAGAAGATACTGCTCTCCATTATCCAAACCATGCCCGCAAAAAAAGAAAATGGCAGTATTCCCTTCATGCTCATTACAGCGATTCTTCCAGTTCCTATAAGCCGTTTTAATGTTTCTAAGTGTTGCCGCATCATGCTCCTTGCCAACAAATACCTGGGAAGCATCTGCCGGTGCAGAGACAAGCACTTCAACGCTGCCCAAAGGAGTTATCCAAGAGTTATTGTTTTCCAATTCTATAACACAATTGTAAAATGCCTCAGCTGAAACCGCTGGCGATCCCAACTGCCCCATTAGCTGAGCGCCATCAAAACTCTGCTGGACAGCATTGGCTCCCCCTTTCAAAAAAGGATATGCTCCTATACCAATAATCAATATATGGGTGGATGGTTCTTGACGAGGGCTATTAAAATATAAAGCCATAATTTAATTGTTTTTTTACAAAATTCAAATATTTATTTTGGGATCGGTAAGTACATCATATAAAAACATCGGGGCTCTTTCGAAGTTTAACATCATATCTTTTAATTGCTCTAGAACCATTTCTATTCGCTGCCTTGATTCTTTGCTTAAAGCAGAAAAGTTTCTGCTATGCCTCAATGATAAAGTATAGCGAAGAAGACTCGTGCAGGTGCTGAACTGTCCTGTAGCGATAATGGCCTTGCGCACATTCTCTGTTCCTTCCGTTTCCTCTTCAGATGAAAACCATAATGTCGTGGGAGCGCTGTAGGCAATCTCTGCCAGGTCCTGCATTTGAGAAGTTAATCTGCAGTAAGTGAGGATATCTTTTTCAAAGTCTTCTTTTCGTCTGGTGTATTTTTCTTTGTCTTCATCTTCAGCGAAAACCTCAAAATCAGCATCTCTGCGATTTTTATCATTGGTATACGAGAGTCTGTAAATAGGATTATTTACATGTCGATACTTATAGTGCTCATTGCTGAAAAACTGATCGTAAATAAGACGGCGCACCTGTTTTAAGAAAACATCGCTAATCATGGTCTGAGCTGATTCTACCCTGGTATAAATCATATTTAAAATCTGCTCTGTTTTAACCCCTTTAAGGTATGCAATCATTCTTAAAATCGTTTTATTTCTAAAATTAGGTTCTGGGAAATAATGTGAATAAAGATCTTCCAAGGTATCACTGCTTAAAACCTGCGTAAACAATCTTGACCTGATTATACCCCTTATTTTATATTTTACATATACTATTGCGGCCAGAAGAAGCAGCAATACTGCTTCAGACAAAACTGATCCAAAGGAAATACCTTCAAGAAAAAGAATTAATATGGAAGCTATATTGAATGCAATAACACCATAAAATACAAATGAGAACCATTTTTGGGTATTCTTTTGGTACAGTTTTAAAGTATTCCAATAGCTTTCAATGCTCTTTTGGTTCCAGATTTCCCCTTTTACTGCAGGTTCACTAAAGGGCTTCATATAAAAACTGGCAACGTCGCTTACCATCATTAAATCAAATCTGCTCTTAAAGGTCTTTTCCTCTTTTAGCGAATTCATTTTTTTTCTTTTATTGGCAAGCATTAAACTAATAAGTCCCTGATTATCACAGATTCCTCCATCCATCAAACCAAATTCACCCTTATCTACAAATTTTTTTTCATCAAAAGCCCTGCTGCTTTTAGAATTGGTGAGCTTGTACTGCTCTCCTTCCCTCCAGCTGTTTGTCTTTAATTCAACTGCCTGTTTTAAGTCTTCTATCTGCGGTCCATTGAAATAAGAAAAATCCCGGGGAAAGATAATCGGTTCAAAACCTAGCGGAAAACAGGAAGAAGATGCCAAAATATCGCCCAGACGGATCTGTCTTAATGTTTTAAAAGAATTTTCAGAGTCTTTCCAATTAATGCCCATATTGCGGTTTCCCAGCTTACCGCCTTTTTTCTCTTTCCAGTTCTTTTGAGAGCCTTGAAAACGAAAAGAAAGTCCAGTATAAAATTCTGTGGCATTAAAACAAAATTCCTTTAAATGAGTTGTTTGATTACCTTGATCTTCAGACATAATAAAATCAAGGCATTTTTCATCTTCATTTAAAAAATCGAGCAGCGAAATATGATAAGCCCTTGCAAAAGCATTTATTGGATTGCGTTTTTTTTCTCCATCCTTCCAATAACTGTCTTGTTTTAAAATATCCAATGCCTGATGAATTAAAAATTCGCCAGTAAGCTTCTTGTTTAAATCTCCAAAAAAATCTCCGAATGATTTACCCTTCCGAAGTGCTGCCGTATACACCAGTAAGGTAATGGTTCCTCCTGAAGCTGATGAAATGAATTCAACTTTATCAAGAAGACGCAAAGTCTTCCCTCCCGGGTTATTGATTTTAAGAGCATCAAAAACGCTTAAAACTCCTAAACCGTATGCTGCTGCACGGAAACCTCCTCCCGATAAAGCAAATCCAATTGACTCAAAGGGATGCTGAGGAAAGGTGCATATATGATCGCCATCAAAAAATGTTTCTTCAGTAGTACTAGCTTCTTTCATAAAAGATTATTAAAGTGTTCAAAGCTATTTTAAGAATGTCATTCCGATACTTGAAAATCATTCAGACTAAATAATCCAAAATAAAATAACAGTGGAATTATAATGCTACTACAAATCTAATATTAAAAAAAATAAGGCATACACGCAAAAATACCCCTTTTAATTTTAGAAACGTATTGATAACAAATAATCTTCTTATCTAAAGAGAAATAAGTCGATTTTTAACCTCAATCGAACGACAATTAATGAATTAAATTAAATATTTTTATTTGTCCAGAAAATTAGCAAATCAAATGTCTAACAAAATTTCTTTTTATGAGATTAAAACCAGATGGATCTCTAATATCCTCACCAAATATTGATTTGAATAATCTTCGATTTATTGTATAATTTTACTAATAACCAAATCGTTTTCTTTAACAGTAATAAATTTTATTTTCAAGTTCTTATAAAAACAATTACACTTCAACAAGTTTAAATATAAATGTGTTTTAACATTTTTTAACGTTTAACCTCTACAGGACAAGCAAACCGTTTCTAAATGAAAAATTAAAATAATTATCTTACAAATTAACTTAAAAGTAAGCCAATTTCTTTAAATCTTGCATAAAATGATTTGGATTTTGTATCGTAGGGGTCACAAAAATCCCATTTCTTACGAAGTGGGATTTTTTTTGCTCTTTAGTTCTGTATGACGCAAAGTATATAGTCTTTAAAAAAAATTAAATTTCGAATCGTTCTATCCTCTCAAAAAAATCATTTCTGTAGGTATCACCAATTGGAAGGCATTTCCCTGAAACCCAGACTTCATTATTGTCTGTTTTTTCAATTTTGCCGATGGCGACGATAAATGATTTATGAATCTTTACAAACTGGTTACTAGGCAGGTTTTCTTCAAAATATTTTAAAGTATTGTAGGTTACCACCTGTTCGGATGAAGTATGCAGTACTACATAATTTTTTATGCTCTCTAAATAATTGATAGCTCTGACCTCAATACGCTGATAGCGTTTTTTCCCATCGGTTTTGACAAAAAAGTAATCGTCAATGTTCGTTTGCACAGGTGTATTTACAACGGTATGTTCTATTTGCTGTTTGCGAACTTTTTCTACAGCTACAATAAAACGTTCAAATGCTATGGGTTTGAGAAGATAATCTATTGCATTCACTTCAAAACCTTCTATTGCAAATTGTGGGTAAGCAGTAGTAAATACGATTTTTACCTTGTCCTTAATAATTGCTGAAAGCTGTATACCGTTAAGATCAGGCATTTGTATATCGAGAAACACCACATCAGGTTTGTGTTTTTCTATGAGCACAAGTGCATCTAAAGCCCGCGTGCAGCTGGCAATACATTTTATTCCCTGAAGCTGCTCGAAATATTTTTGAAGCAGACGTATCGCAGGAGGTTCGTCATCTACAATTATAGCAGTAAGGTAATCGCTCATCAACTCAAAGGCATATTTAGGGTTACTTTGTGGCAGCTATCATCTTTTAAAATAATAAGAGTATGGTTATCAGGATACATTAAACGCAGTCGCTGGCTTATGTTTTTGTTTCCTACACCGTGCTCATCATAGCTTTTAGTAATTCGGTATTTATTGTCTGATGTAAATATAAGTCTTCCGTTTTCAATTTTCAGCTTTATCGTTACGGGATTTTCAAAATCATCGCTGACGCCATGCTTAAGCGCATTTTCAAGAAAATGAATCAGCATTAACGACGGTATTCTGTAATTACCCAAATTATCAGGATGTATAAAATCTATGGCCACCATACCATCAAAACGTCTTTTAAACAGATCGATATAATTTTGCAGGAACATCGTTTCGTCTTTGAGCAGCACCATATCATTTTCGCTTTCATACGTAACATAACGCAGCATTTCCGATAGTTTCATTATATCGGCGGCTACTTCCGGGTTAGTGTCATACAAATCGGAGTAGAAACCATTCAGCGAGTTAAATAAAAAGTGCGGACTGAGCTGGTTTTTTAAAGCCTGTAGTTCAGCGTATTTCTTTTCTAAAGTCAGCTGGTTCACCTGGGCACTGGTATTCCAAAGATATTTCAAAAAGTAACCTACCAGACTAAACAACAGCACTCTTATAGAAAAATACGAATTATCATAAATATAGTACAGCGGCGTCAAGGTTCTCATATTGTAATTGTGCCTGCCTGTTATTTCAAAAAGCAACATTTCCTCATAAGCAAAACGCAATAAGGGAAAAAGAATAATTAGGCTGAATTGCGCCAGGATCAATAGATACCATTTTTTAAAGGGAATTGTTCTGGGGCAGATAATAAGATAGTTGAGATAAAAAATCAGCAGTTCTAACGACACAAAACCAATGTTTTGCAACATACTCCATGGATTGTCTAAATCCTTATATATTGTTATGCTTTTTAGCAGTTGGTCCAGCCCCACAAATAAGGTCCAGAACAAAATGTGATACAGTATTTCCTTTTTTCTGCTCATACTGCTAAAGTAATTCTTTTCGATCATAAAGGCAACTTCACTGGCTTAACAGGATTAATTGCAGGATAAACAATAGAGATTGCACAACGAAATACAAAACGAGATGCAGCTTAGGTTTTGTTTTATAAAATAAGCAATTGGTACTGAATCAATTTTGAAGAAAAATAAACAGAGTAACATTACAGCGTAAATCAATCCAACATGAAAAAACTACTGTTTATAACCGCCACGCTTTTATTACCTTTGATTAATCTGGCACAAACAACGATTAAAGGTACTGTAAAAGATCAAAATAACACCACCCCCATTCCCTTTGCATCAGTATCTGTTACTGACGAAAATCAAAAAAAAATAGCTGCCACAGAAACGGATAAAACTGGTCATTACGCTTTACCCCTTCCCGCTTCCTTTACATATGGCAGTCTCTTAGTAACTTGCCTTGGTTATACCAAATACAGTCAAGAAATTAAAGCTCCCAGCCTGCCAGATATCCTGGATATTATGTTGGTACAGGATCACAACCAACTTAAGGAAGTGGTTGTGGATACCCGTAAAAATGCAATTACCATAAAAGGGGATAAAACAATATTTGATGTTGATGCCTCTGGTGTAGGAAATGGGAACAACGGACTTGAAACCATAGCCAGGGTGCCGGGTATGCGTCTTGACAAAGACCAAAACCTTGTTTACCGCGGCAGTAAGGACATACAGGTTATGATTAACGGTCGAAAAAGTCTGCTTTCGGGAGATGCCCTGCGAGAATATATACGCTCCTTAAAGGGCTCGGACCTAAAATCAATTGAGATAATAGCACAGCCCTCTTCAAGGTATGAAGCAGCAGGGACAGCAGGAATAATAAACATTGCTCTGAAGAAAAGCAGTGCCACAGGTTTATCGGGGAGTATTTATTCTTCAGCTTACAAAGGCGACTATTTTAAAAGCAGACAAGGTAGAAGATTGTTTTATAACGATTCTCTTTGGACGTTTACTGCAAATGGATCTTACTACAATGGAAAATCTGTCAATTACAGGCATATCAAACAGAACATTAACACCGAAGGAACTGAAAAGATCATAGACCAATACAACACCTGGCTGCCGGTTACTACATTGTCCAGTATGAACTTCGCTGTAGAGAGAAAACTAACTAAAAACCAGATTATAAGCACCGAATGGCAGTTTTACAACGAAAAAAGTAAAGAAACGACCAAGGGCTATACCAATGAATATCTTAACAGCACTTTGCAGAACACGGTTGATCTCAGTCAGTTTTTTAAAGTTCCGGAGAAACGCGTTTCCGGGAATGTGTTTTATAATTTTACCTCCGACAGCCTTACGACAAAACTTGATGTGCAGGCCAACTTTTTACAGTTTAGTAAGAAGAAAAACGGAGTACAGCTTAATGATTATGCAGATGGTGCTTTTATGGAGCTTGCTGGTGAGAACAAAACCTCTTACACTATCGCTAATCTGCAGGCTGATTTTCGTCACAAGCTCTCAAAAAAAATCAATTTTGAAGTTGGTGCCAAGTACTCTTATGTAAAAATGGACTATTACAACCGCTATACGACCAACAATACAGCACTATTGTTTATACCCGACAGTTTACTGGTCAATGACTTTAAATATGATGAAAAACTGCTTTCCGGATATGCCCAGGCGTCCGGTGAATTTGGTAGATGGAACCTGCAGGCAGGAATGCGCACGGAATATTACAACTTTACAGCAGTCTCTCAAATAAATTCGAAAGTAAACAAAGGTAATTACGTTAATTTATTCCCGTCTTTTTCCTTTGGTTACAAGCAGGAAAACAATCAGTATCAGTTTAGCTACAGTAAACGTATCGGCCGACCGAATTACCTGTCGCTGAACCCGTATTACGAATATATAGATGCTTATACCCTGAACATTGGAAATCCGGCACTAAAACCGCAATATTACGACAGTTTTGAACTGAGTTACATCTACAAGAGTAAGCTGAATCTGAGTCTTTACGGCTATCTTTATAAAGACGGCTTTATTCAGGTTATAGACTACCAGCGTGACCAAAACTATAATATTACCTATGATGCCAATGCGACCAAAGGCAGCAGGTTTGGCTTTTCAGCATCTACGCCCTTCCAACCTGCCGACTGGTGGTCAATGCAGTTGAGTTTAGACACCTATTTGACCGGGGAGAAATCGGAAATAAAAAACTTCTCCTATAGCGGAACAGGTTTCGGCTACGATCTTAATTTTTATCAGAGTGCAGACTTAAAAGGCAACTGGAAACTAACCATGAACTGTTTCTACAATGGGCGCTCTACCACGCCAAGCGGTTTTTCAAAAGCTACCTATGACATGAGCTTTACCGCTAAAAAAAGTTTGATGGACAAAAAACTGGTAGTAGAAGGTGGCTGTACAAACCTATTAAAAAGAAGTCTCTACAACGAAACCACTAGAATTAACCATGTATCAACCGACTGGACGAATCGTTGGGAAACACGCAATTTTTATGTGCAACTCACCTACTATTTTGGTTCAGGAAAAAATAAAGAAGTGAAAGCTACCTCACTAAAAGAGGAAACTAAAAGAATGTAAAACGAGAGCACACGTTTAATATTAATCCAATAGGCAAATTTATCCAACTTCAAGAAAAAAAAATTACAATAAGACAAGTATACGTTAAAAGAAAAAGATAAAATGACATTAAGACTTTAAAAAATGAATTAGTTAATAAAAAAATCATTTATAAAAACATATAAATTCAGAATAAAGAGATTCTAAAGTTTTTTTTGTGCTAACTACTTTTTTGAGTAAATAATTCCTTTCCATCACTAAAAATTACTATACCATAATCCTTACTAATAACTATTGTATAGATAACATTCGGCAAAAGCGAACCATATAATGCAGTTCTATATCTACTGCCATAGTTATTTTTAACTTTTAGCTCTTTTTTTATAGGTGTCGAAAAATACTGAGAAATATGAGTTAATGAAAGATCTTCTGATAATAGATGAAATCCATCTTGATAGATGCTTTCAGAAGATGAAACTTCAATTAGTACTTTCAAAATATTTTCATAATTCACTACCGGTAATGTAAATGGTATTTTTTTTTCATTTAACGGTATAACAGGTAAATCATCAAAATCATTATATACTACTAATCCAATACCTTCAAACTTTGCACTCTTTTGACCATTAAAATCAGTACAAAGTTTTATTATTTTTTCTATCATAAAAATTTAAATTAACCTACCTAATAACTTTTTTTGAGCGTATGTAACTTTAATTGTACCGTTATTATTTCTTTGATTATAATACACTCCATCTAAAGTTTTTATATCTTTAAAATATTTTAATTGAGCTGTACCAAGATGATTATTAAGATCAAATAAAGGGGCCGTTTCATTAGAAAAAATATAAAAAACACTAAAAATATCATTGTCCTCACATTTAATTTGTTCAACTTTACTTTCGGAACTGGAGGTATTGAGATTCGTACCAATATCGCCAAAATATGAATATATATGTAATCTTGATGCGGTTTGCTTAATTTCCATAACGCATGTTTTTCTCACTGGAATGCCTGAAATTTGAAAGCTAGATATAACTTCACCAACATAACGCCCATTTAAGTTTGGTATATTAATAAGCCATTCAAATATTTTATACTTCCAGCCAAACTTATCTATTAGTATTATTGTTGACGTAATTAATGTAATTGTCGAAAAAACCCCTACATATGCATAGGCATCATTCAGAATTTTATATTTAATAATAAAATTTTCTATATATTTTGAAATCCAATTATAAAAAACTGAAAGTACTAATATGGTGGCTACTAAATAATTTGTTTTGTAATATTTTAAATTCAAAATAGAAGTATTTAAAGTTCGTCAAATTTAACCTTTTTTTTAGTCTTAATTCCATTTTCATCAACAGATGAGATGTAAATTCCCTTTCTTCCAATTATCATCATAAAAATTATTTGAGAGTTAAGAATATTTCCCGTCATCTGTTGTAATATAGATTTTTCATCGAGACTGGATGGTATAGGAAAGTCTTCGGGATGTGTATGCCATTCACCCAAATAAATCTTTTTACCATTACTTTCTTTAAAAAATTGATTTAATACATTTTGGGCATTTTTTATAGATCTAGTAAAGTTATAACGACTAGACTTATCATAGCTACTAGGAAATGAAACATCAGTAATTGAATAAGTATTATCTTCTATATAGAAACCAATTAATATACCACCCGATTCAGGCTTTTGTAAATCATCTTGTATAAATTTTTTCAAATCTTCCAATACATTTCTAGATATTTTTACAAAAAGATTTCCTAAAATAAATTCAATCATAAACTTTTTATTATAAGTTGAAACGAATTATATTGTATTGCAAAATCAGTTATTAGCAATTCTTTTTCCGCCAGCAACTCTTTATCCCCAATCCATGAGTATACTTTAGAAGTTACATTCTTTCCATTTAAATGATCCTTTACGTAAGGAAAAATTGCAGACAAGAATTGGATTAAATAACTTGATGAGTACGGCGAATAACCAGTTTGACAACTCCCTTCAATTAGATAAGTCTTTTCTGATTGATTTTTTAAAGCTAATAATGTGCCGAAAGGGTAATTTTCAGTTTGGATCAGCTCAATCGCTTTTGCTGCATCGTCAGGCATAATAAAAAGCATTTGTCCACTTGCTAAAAAAGGCTCAACCCAAAAAAGAAATACGGGTTTGGTTAATTTTCCTTCTACTACATTCTTCAAAATAAACTTCTCTATCATTGTTTTACCAATTGCAACAAAATGAAAATCACAAGTGTTAATAAATCCAATTTCATTTTCGATTATTGTTGTAACAGATTCATTGCGTATCTGGACATCAATTAGTGGATTGGAATTTTTTATTTCTTTTTTTATTCCTTCAATTTTATTATTCCAGACAGCGGAAAATCCTAATAAGTGCCTGTTTATATTTTCTGATGACAAGATTTCTTTATCAATTAAATAAAATTTGTTTATAGACAAGTTTTTAAGAAAGAAAACTAAATTTGAGCCAACACTACCTAATCCAGTAATGGCGACACTTTTTTGATTTTCTTCATAACCAGCTGTTCTAATTTGCAATCTGCTTAAATTCATATTATCGAATGATAATCTTGTTACATTTTTTTTTGCATAAATACTATTAGTTAGATGCTGAATTTTAGAGATAATATGTCTGCTTCCTCCTTTCTTGCGTGCGAGAATTTGTACATTTTGATATGTCCAACCAAAATATTCAGTGATAGAATTATAATTATTAGCAAAAACAATTAGTATACTATCAAACTTGAAATTATTGCATAAATTTTGAAATTGCCTATATTTCTCTTCATCACTTTTAATTATTTCAATACTTGCTTCAAAAGTTAATTCAAAAGGTGGTTCAGAAAAATTACCATCAATTTTTATAATTCCTATTTCTTCAACTAAACATTTACATTCTTTGGCATAATCTTTTATTTTCTTTATATCAAGATCACTATTACTAATGAAATAACGATAATTTCCAAGATAATTATTTGTGAATTTTAAACCTACCAACTCATCATTTTCGTTAGAGATAGAATGAAACACTTGATTAGATATTAAATCATTTTCAGAATAGCTTAACTCCCAATATGCCTTAAATTCTCTTTTGAACTCATTTTTTCTATATTCAATATTTTCAGCATCACGAATTATTCTTTTTGCTCTCGCCAAAATCAATTCAACGAAGTCTGAAAAATTATTATTAGGCAAAATTAAATTTAATCCCTCGTCAAAAATACAAATACTATAATCTTGACTTATATGTGGAATATATTTCAATTCTTTATAGCTTTCTTTGCTAATAAAAATTTTAGGCACATTAAATGGAAAATCAATTGGGAAGTTTAAAAAAAAAGTAACATCAAGGGATTTATGAATAGTTGCTATTTCAGTCTTAATTTCCCAAACAATACTGTCTCTGTAAAATTTGTATTTGAGCTCTTTTAATTCCTCGCTATTTATTTTTTTACAAGTTTCAGTCTTCCTGATCTCTTCTAGAAGTAAATTATATTCAATCATTAAGCAGATTTATTATCATATCTCAACTGATCAGATGATGAAAATGTTTTTGCTACATCTTCATCCTTCTCTTCGATACTTGAACAAGGAAATCTATCTCCTAAATGTTTTTGCCATTTAGCGCAAGCATCTTTTTTGCTTTTTGTATTTATAGCTTGTCTTCCAGAAGTAATTAAACTATCTAAGGCATCAAGAAAATTTTTCTTACGAGTTTCTGAAGAATATTTTACTAATAAATTTTCGGCATCATCTATAGTTGGCCTTTTACATTCATAAATTGCTGTCCATGTAAATCTTGTATCATCAATTGATTTTTGAATTTCCTCTAAAGTGTCCAAAAAAGCCATATCATCTTTATCATTTGAAATGTAATTATTAACAGCTAAAATAGTAAATACCATTCCGCTAGGTAATTTCAAATGACTTTTATTATCTGTCCAAGCTTTTAAATACCTTACAATTCTTTTTAATTGGCTTCTATCTTTAGATTTGTCATCAAACCACTTCTTGAAAGCGTAAGGGTCACTTTGAATCCATCCCTTTGATTTATGAGCCAATTCTGGAATATCCTCACTGTCATAAAAACTTTCGTTTTCGTTATCTGTTATCTTATAATAAATAGGCAAATCAACATGGTATTTTTTTGCATACTGAACACGTACGCAAGTATTTTTATCAATTGTATTTTGGTCAGTTCTATTTTCCACTGCTTTAACAATCCAACTATGGGCTGTTTCAGGCAATGGTTTATCCTCTTCCTTACCGAAAATATAAACTCCGTCATCGACATCGTATTCCCCACTTAATGGTAAAATTGTTGTATTCATTGAAAAAGAACCTTGTCCTTTAAATTTGACAGTATGTTTATCTCTTTTTAAATCAAAATAAGATTCAATATCGGATCTAATTGCATTTCGAGAAGTTCTTAATTCACTTTTTTTTGTCGAACTAAGAGCAATGATCCCGTTAAATTCTGTAAAAGTTTCGTGTAAGTCAGCCATGTTAAATATTAAAAGTTTTTTTAGTTGTAAATATTCGCTTTATATCTTCTTTTTTCTCAAAAACTAATGCTTGATCTTTTGCTTTAATTTTCATTAAATCATATGCTTGTTTATTAGCAACATCCAGCTGAATCAGACTTTCTTGTTCAGTTGATATTGATACACTGGGAATTCGTAAATATTTAATTTCAACATTATATATCTCAGTTATTTTTGACAAAAAAAAGTCTGTAAAATAACTTTGTCCATTCATTGATGTTTCAAATAAATCTGCCCCCCAATCTCTAAACGAACGTTCTCTTTTTAGCCCTGTTTTCTTACCACCTGTGATGGTAAGACTACTAAGAGATAAGATTTCAATAGAGTTATACTCTTTGTCTTTCTCACTACCCACAAAATAATTTAAAGCTTCTAAAAGACCAACTAAAGTCGGATTATTAGCCCAGACACCTCCATCAATAAATTGTTCATTCTCATAAAATTTTGACTCTGCTAATGGAAAATATGTTGGAGCAGCAGATGTTGCTAAAGCAATATCAATAATTGGCGCTTCATTATCTCGAGATAATTCTCCATGTTTATGATCGTATTTAAATACTTTCGGTTTAGCTTCTGTAATTGAGTAACTAGGAATACATAATAGATTGTTACAATCTTTGATCTGCTTACTTCCGAAAATTTCAATTAATGCTTCTTTTAATCCTTTATCTGAATACTTTCCACCTTTAGCTATTTGCTTTAAGAATCCATAATCAATAGTTCCAAAATATGGAATTTTTCTTTTTTTATGTTTTGGAAATATTATTTCTCCTTTATTTTCATAAAAATCACATATTTCCTTTGCAGATATTTTTAATGATAAAGCCAATGCAATTAAACCGCCAGTTGATGTACCACAAATCATATCAAAATGATCACTTGTTTGACAATTAAATGTTTCTTCAAACTTCTTTAATATAGATGCCGAATATAGTCCTTTAATCCCTCCACCATCAATGGATAAAATTTTAAATGCTTGCGCCATATTTTTTTTAATTATTTAGATAGATAAGTTGTACAGAGCACATTTTAAAGATAGGTATATACTTAAACTTTAAATAAAATTCTTATTAACAATAATCCGTTACTTACAAACTTCTTTTTTTAAACTTGCAAGTGCAACAAATAAAATTATTGAAAAATTTTTGAAAAAGTAAATATTATAATTTATTTAAGTTCAATATTACGGAAAACCATAAAGTATACTTTTTTTATACTACAAGAATAATAATAATAATGTATCATTAATCGTTAGGTATTTTTACTTGATTAATATTTTATGCTATTTAAATTATAAAGTTCTTTTAGCTTGACTCGGATTCCTACTCTACAAAGTTTCTATCAAGGATCTAATCTAAAGTAATAGCAAATGTCTCCCACTTTGCGCTACCTACTCAAGTCTTCAACTGAAAATAAATAAGTCATAAAAGAGATTTCAATCGAAATCTCTTTTACTTTTGCCAAATGTTAGAAATTCTTTACCAGGACGAATATATTATAGCCATTAATAAACCAAGTGGTTTGTTGGTTCATAAATCATTTTATGCACGCGATGCAAAAGTGTATGCTATTCAGGAATTGAGAAATCAAATAGGACGACACGTCTATCCTATTCATCGGTTAGACAGGAAAACATCCGGTGTCTTGTTATTTGCATTGGATAAAGAAGTTTTGAAAATTATGAACGATCGTTTTGCTACACGTGAAGTCGAAAAAAAATATTTAGCCATTTTACGTGGTTGGTCACCCGAAGAACTAACGATTGATTATGACTTAACCAATGATGATGACATTAAACAAAATGCAATCACCTACTTTCACCGTTTGCAAAATGCCGAAGTTGATTTAGAATTTAACAATAAACCAACCTCACGGTATTGTTTGGTAGAAGCGATTCCCGAAACTGGACGTATGCATCAATTGCGAAAACATTTCAAACATATTTTTCATCCCATTTTAGGAAGCCGTCCACATGGTTGTAACAAACAAAATAAATTATGGCTGGATAATTTTGACCTGAAAGGAATGATGCTTCATGCACATCAGTTAATTTTTAATCATCCAATAACCAATAAAGAACTCATCCTGAATGCAAAGATTAATGATGAGTTTAGCAAAGTAGGTGCTATTCTTAATCTGGATTTAAGTAAGTACAAATAAAACCTTCTTAACAAATCAACAATAACCAATATTTCCTCGCCCTATGAAGTGTCCAATAAGCGTCTAGTCACGCTGCGCAAAGTCAGAGACATTTGCATAGCTTTTCTTAAGGAACTTTTTCGGTGAGCGGAGTTGAATACTATTTTTATCATAGAAACATGTTCTTCTATTTCAAAATTTTGGTGTAAATTTACACCAATCTAAAAATTGGTATTATCATGACACGACAAAGTATATCATTAACTGCCCCTAATGAAGAGTGGTTAAAAAATCAGGTTAATACAGAAGAGTTTAGCAGTAAAAGTGAAGCTATTAACTATTTGATTAAACAAGCGCGCTCAAAAGAAGAATACCATGAGTTTGTGAGGACTAAAATTGATAAGGGAGAAAAAAGCGGTTTTGCTAAAAAACAAACCAGAGAAGAAATGTTAGCTGAATTTAAAAAAGATCTGCCTGATAATGTATAGCTATTATTTAAGTAGCGAAGCTAAAGAAGATTTAAAAAGAATTTATTATTATGGTGTTAGTAAGTTTGGCATTAATCAAGCTGACAGCTATTTTAATATGTTTTATGATTGTTTTGAAAAAATAGAGGAAAATCCTTTTTTATTTCCATCTGCTGACCACATTAAAACAGGATATCGTTATTGTGTTTGTGGCGTTGATACTATTTACTATCAAATTAGCGGAGATAAACGGGTAGAAATTATTACCATCATCGGAAGACAAGACTTCTAGAGCAGTTGACTCTATTGGCAATACCTTTTATTCGTAGAAATTTAACGTAACCAATCGCGTGAATTTGCACCTCACGCTATCAATTCAAGTCTTCATTAGAAATTATAGCAACTAAAAAAAAAAGCGCAAAGTCAAAAACATTTGCGCAGCTTTTCATAAGAAACTCTTTGGGAAGTGGAGATTTCTATCCTATAGTATACTTTTTTTCTGTAACCGTAGTGGTCGTTTCAGTGGTTATACTGTCTACAAATCGCCATTCGGCTTCAGAACCGGATGCAGTAAATTTAAGATAGGTATATCCTCGTTTATACAAATTTGCATATTCTAAATCATCTATCAGTACCGTAAATGCCTGTGCCAGTTCTATCGCTTTTGAAGGGTCTGAGGTAATTCCAAGATAACCTTCCAATCCTGGTGATGAGACAGAACTACACGCGATTTCGGTTCCTATATGTTTTCCCTGCATATCGGTAAGTTTACCCATCCATGCATTATGAGTATCTCCGGCCAAAACCACAACATTTTTTCCGGAAAGGATCGCATACAATTGTTCTCTTTCTGCAAAGTAACCGTCCCAGGCATCCAGATTATAAGGTAAAGTTGTCTTAACTCTCGCAATTTCCTGAGCCGTTAAAGAAGGATCGTTTTGTTTGTATCTCATTTTGATAACAACAAGTTGAGAGATTGTAGTAGTAAGAGCCTTCATGGTCGCCGGAGTTGCACTTCCGAGTTTACCCACTTCTGCTAAAATTTGATTCAAAAGCATTAGTAGCTCTGCCGGAATCAGCATTTTTGTCATCAGAATCTGCTGGCCTAGTACTTTCCATTTAGCGGTATCGGCATTGATCTGTGATCCCAGCCATGTCATTTGTTCGCTTCCAATTAATCTTCTGCTTGGACTTAGTAAATCTGTTTTAAATTTTGTCTGGTCAAAATTCCCGCCATTGTCAATATAATCGGTATAACTTAACTGCTTATCTCTTGCAATGACTCTGGTATCCATCATATAAAGCGAAAGAATATTACCGAAATTAAAACTTCTGTAAATTCTAAGATCTTTTCCTGTTTTAAGCGGAATATACTCGCTATACGCCTGAAAAGCAGCCATTTTTCTCATCTGAAAATCTCCTTCGGCCGGCTGATGGTTTTCTGCTCCCGATTTATAAGTATCGTTAGCAAACTCATGGTCGTCCCACACACATATAAAAGGTTTTTTCTGATGAAGAAGCTGAAGATTTTTATCTCCTCTATATTGTCTGTATCGTTCTCTGTAATCGCTAAGGTTTGTAATCTCCTTTGCTGGTTTGTGTTCTCTGCCCAGCGGGTTGGTAAAAGGATTTGTTCCATACTGTCCCGGTGCATATTCGTAGATATAATCACCAAGATGAACCACTACATCGGCATCTGAAGAAGCAATCGCTCCATACACATTGAAAAGTCCTGCCGGAAAATTTGAACAGGAAACAACGGCCATTTTTACCTCGTTTACACTATCAGTTTTAGACGGCAGCGTACGTGTTTCTCCGGTAACCGTTACTTGTTTGGTTTTGGCATTATAAAATCGGTAATAATATTTTGTATTGGAAGAAATATTCTGAACGTCTACCGCTATTGTAAAATCATTTGCAGAAGATGCTCCGGCCTGCCCTTTTCTTGTTACTTCTTTAAATAAGGCGTCTTTACTTATTTCCCAGGTAATTTCGGCATCTGAGCCTGTTGAATATCTTGTCCAGATAATGACTCCGGTTTCAGTAGGGTCAAAACTGGCTACTCCTGTCTCAAACCCTTCATTTTTCATTCCATCTGGTGCACCGCTGTTATCCGTTTTATCATCGTTACTACAGCTTTCAATAAGAGGCGCGATAAAAACTCCTCCGGCAACCAATAATGAATTTCTAAGAAACCTTCTTCTGCCTAAATCCTTGTTATTTTCCATAAAATATTTTTAAATCAAAAAAACAATTTAATCTGAAAACCCAAGTTATGGCATATTTAAAATTACCTTACATTACTATTAAGAATCCCTTTACTAAAATTAATCCTCAATTGGTTTAAAATCTTTAATCTGGAACTTCTAATAACGAAGGCTTTAGCGGGCCTACAGTATGATTAAGAAATACATAGCTTGCTGTAACTGCTTATTTTCTGCTACTACACGGATCAGAGGAAAGGAAAAGTAAGAGATGCCTGTAATAAATTATTGTAAACCTTACATTATGATACATGCTGATTTAAAAACAAAGCATTAAAAAAGGCATTAAACATCAACCGGATGTTGATGTTCAATGCCTCCTAATGAATAATAGTAAAAGCTACTATTTTTTTGTTTTAAAAACTTTATAACAGATAAAAAGAACCCCCAGCCAAATCGGAATTAATTCTACGGATAATTTCATATCAGTCATCCACATGATGGACAGAATACCCAATAAAAACACCAGACAGATGTAATTACTTATTGGATAGAATATTGAAGGAAACTTCGTTATAGTGTTTTCCTTGTTTTTCGCAAGTCTGAATTGTAGATGTGTATACGAAATCATGACCCAGTTAATAATTAAAGAAGACACCACCAAAGACATTAAAATACTAAAAGCCTCTTCCGGAATTACTTTATTGATTAAAATACAGATCGCTGCAAAACAGGAAGAAATTAAAATAGCATTAATCGGCACCGATTGTTTGTTTAGCTTCATTAAAAACTTAGGCGCATTGCCCTGATCTGCTAAACCGTACAACATGCGTGAGTTACTGTATACACTGCTATTGTATACTGATAAAGCCGCGGTTAATACGATTAAATTAAGCACATTGGCAATAAGACGTGTAAAATATATTTTGCTGCCAAACAGCTCAAACTCCATTCCGTTTAAGTTTTGAAAAACCATTACAAATGGACTGCTGTCTGTTGTAATTTTCTGCCAAGGCGACAAAGCAAATAAAATGACTAATGCACCAACATAAAAGATAAGGATTCTATAAATAACCTGATTGGTTGCTTTTGGGATGTTTTTTTCCGGATTTTCTGCCTCAGCAGCGGTAATTCCGATTAGTTCTAAACCACCAAAGGAGAACATAATCAAAGCCATTGCAGATAATAAGCCCTGAAAACTACCTGAAGATGTTTTTTCAAAGAAACCTTTTGGAAAGAAACCTCCATCGTTGTATAAATTGTGAATGGTAGCATGCTCCCCTCCTGTACCGCTTATTAGCAAGTAGGTACCAAAGAGAATCATTGCAATAATGGCAACCACTTTTATGATGGAGAACCAAAACTCAGTCTCGCCGTAAACTTTTACAGAAGCAAAATTCAAAGCATTAATAACCAGAAAGAAGAATAAACTGGAAGCCCACAATGGAATCTCAGGCCACCAAAACTGTACATAAACACCAATGGCTGTAAGCTCAGCCATACTAACCAGTATATATAAAATCCAATAATTCCAACCAGACGCAAAACCTGCAAAAGAACCGCAATATTTATAGGCAAAGTGGCTAAAGCTTCCTGATACAGGTTCTTCAACAACCATTTCTCCAAGTTGTCTCATAATAAAAAAAGCGATTATTCCGGCAATAGCATATCCTAAAATAACAGATGGTCCTGCTAATACAGCCGCTGGGCCAATGCCGAGGAAAAGACCTGTTCCTATAGATCCCCCTAGGGCAATTAACTGAATGTGTCGGTTTGTCAATCCACGTTTAAGCTGATTGTCATTTACGTCTTCCTGTTTTTGTTTCACAAATTAGATTTTTAAATAAGTTAGATGTACTCACAAATGTATGAACAGCGAATATAAGTTAAAAAAGGAATTGCACAAAGCATGCACCGCACTAAAACTTCAATTAGGGGGTCAGTTTCCATTTCCGTTAACAAATCAGCAACAACCGATATTCTCCCTCGTTTTCTACTGGTGCTCTATGAATGCACGGCAGCACTCGTTGTTTGGGATGGTCTACAGCCAATCGCCAAAGATGTCCTAACCCTAGATTAACAGGTTCTGCATCCGGATGTAGCTGATAATGCAAATCAAAATAATTCTCCTTCAGGAAGTTTTCGAATTCTTCTTCTGGTCCGTCATACAGCTCTTTTAACTTTGATCGGATTTCCGGAATCAGAATTTTTTGTTCTGCCTGTGTATTCGGAATAATATCACTTGCCGCTCCGTGATAGGTGCATAAAAAAGTATCCGTTGCTATGGGCGAACGATCTACATGAAACGAATATACATCCGTCGATATGAAATCAAACTCATCATCGCGTTCGTAACACTTTAGTAAATTAAGAGCCGGAGAAGCTCCAAAATCAGTTAATAATTGTAAATCTTTTAGGATTATTTCCCTGGCTATATTCCCCTTTTCTGAGAGTTGAAGCGCCAATAGATCTTCCTTATGCACTTCGGTTATATTCTCTTCCAAAGACAACTGAGCTACAATCTCCTTAAAATCGCCATCCAAGTTTCTGTACCAGCATAGCGCATTCTTTTCTCCTTCGAAATCGGTATGTATAAGCTCAGAGAAAGTAGCGACCGTTCCAATTTGGCTGCTGTCGGAAAATGTATTGTTCATGGTGTAATAATAAGTAGCTAATTACTTTATGCGTTACAAAATTATGCAATAGTCGTCACACTTATGCTAAAGACGCTTCACTATTGTACAACTAATTTTCCCGCGGCTTTCTTCCAATCCAGCCATGACACGATCAATTCCTGCTGAAGTTTATTAGCGACTAATTCTAAATTTTGCAATTGAATCTCTTTATCATTTAGTTCATTAAACGATACCTGGTCAAACTTATAGCGTTCCTGATAAACCGCTACAATCTCCTGAGTGAGTCTGGTATTTTCATGCACCGTTTTTAGCTGTTGCAAGACATTGTGATAAACAACAGTCGCATTCAACGCATTGTATTTGATTTTATGAAGATCCTCTTCGATTTGGTTATTATTTTGCTCCTGCTCCAGTTTTAACTGATTTATTCTCTTTGCTGTGTTTTCACCAAAAAGAAGGGGCAATTTTAAGGAGACTCCAATATAACTATTGCCATACCAACTGTCTTGCTGAAAGGGATTCATACTGGCTGTAAACTGATCTGCTCCTAAATAACCGTTGAGATTAATCGTCGGACTGTGTTTGGCTCTTTGCTGTTTCTTTTTATTTTCTAACACTTCATTCTGTGTCTTCAAAATTTGGATTTGAGGTAATGCATAGATTAAATTTTCATCGAGATCAGTAATATTTCCATCCATAGTATACTTTTCCAATACGATTGAAGCAGCAAGTGAAGATTCATTTCCGGTAACATACACAAGGTATTGCTTTAAAACCAAAACGTTATTTACAGCATTATGATATTTTTGGATTGCGTTATTGTGCGTTACTTTGGCATCGTTTACAGCAACTTTTAAAGCCCTGTTGTTACTGTATTTTTGATTTATGGTACTCCAACTTAAAGCTGTGCGGGTAGTATCACCAATAGCTTCTTTCACTTGCTGTTGCGCTACCAATGTATTAAAATAGGCCTTTGAAACTTCGTACGTAAGCTCTATTCTGGCCTCTTTTTCATTTAAGCTTGCCAATTTTTCCTGTAACCTGGACTCCGTAATTAACTTTGAAATCGAAATATCCAACAAAGGCTGTTGCAGTAAAACACCGGCATTTTGGGTATAATTGGCTCCTAGTTTTACCGGTATCATTCCGTCTGAATAGGTTCCCGAATTAAATGCACTCGCAGGTAATACACTTGTAGCAATAATGGGATTGTATTGATAATTGTAGTTCAAAGAAACTTTGGGTAAATATTTTGCATTTAATTCTTTTGTTTTTAAGCTGCTGATCTTAGATGCGGTTTCCAAAGAAGCCAGTAATTTTCTATTTTTTTGCGCTTCTTCAATTGCTTTATTTAAGGTCCATACCGTGCTTTGTGCATTCATTTTACAAAGGCATAACAGCATAAGACACCCGATAAAACGGATATTCATTAAATTATTTTTCATTATAACGATTTTTAGCCTCTGAATACGGAAGCAGGTTCTACATTTTTTATTCTTCTAATGGCAAACACAGCTCCAAAAAGCGAAATAGAAAAGGTGATGGTTAGAATTGAGAAGAGTATAATTGGACTAAAATCGATCAGTATTCCTGTTTGATACATTCCATTTTTAAACCCCATTAAGAAAACGAGCGCTACCATAAATCCAACAATAGCAAATAAAGTAGCCTGGGTAAGTATCAAATTCCGAATGTAGGAATCGGTTGCTCCGATTGCTTTTAAAGTTCCGTAATCCTTGATCCTGTCAAGTGCCGACGAATACATGGTAAGGCCAATAATAAAGAAACCCGCGATAATTGCAAAGCCTACTAAAGATCCTGTGCTGGCACCTAAACCCGTCGAAGCCAAAACACTCTTTACCGTTGATGTACTTAAAGATGACGTACGCCAGGCTCTGACTCCGTAAATAGAATTATTGATCTGATCGACGACACCATCTACATCTTCCCCATCTTTTACATTTACCATCAAGGCACTTATATTGGTCGAGGGTATATTACCATAAAACCTTGCCCTGTCTGCTGTAGTATACATTAAATAACCGCCCCAGCCTCTTATTCCTTTCGTTTGCAGCGTAATGACGGCTCTTTTTCCATTAATCTCAAAAAAGGTTCCAACATCCGACGAGCCTCCAAAATTGCCGCGGTCAAAATAATCGGCAGATACACCTGCTTCCTGCAGCAGATCCGGAAGTTCCCCTTGTATGATCTTAGTACTATCCGGACCTACTTTAAAATGGGGGTATTCGCTTCCAATAATGTTTACAATAGCGCTGGTACCGTTAGGAAATTTTGCTTTTCCACTGGTTACAATGATCGGAAATGCTTCTTTAACCCCTGTCAGACTCTTGATTTCCTTTTCTTTTCTCGTGTCAATCAAACTAAGCTGATTGGCATCAGTCGTTTTGTCATCAACAACCCAAATGTCTGTTGTTGTATTTTTTACCAAAACACTCATTAATCCTGTCAAAAAATTGAATGTTCCTATTTGCTGACCTATAAGGAAAGTGCTTATCACTATGCCCACCACTACTCCTATGCTTTTAGTTTTATCAAAACGAATAAACTTCCAGGCTGTTTTTATCATCGGTTTCATAGGGAGGTTTGAACTACACATTCAATTCGGGAATTAATCAGATACTTGGTTTGGTTTGCCAGAAGTATTTTTATTTCCCGAACTCTTCTGTCTTCCTGATCACCTGCTTTTTCAGAAAAAAGTGACTTGCGTTTGAGCGCCGATGAAGCAAAAATGACAGTTCCCGTTCCGATCGTTTTATTGGAACCTATTTGACGGATAATGGCTTTTTGTCCTTCTTTAATTTGAGCTGCAAACAACTCATCAATTTCACAAGTAGCCACTAATTTACTTTTTGGAATAAAATCTGCAAAGGCCTGATTGGGTGACAATGCCGCGCCTTTTGTAGCATTCATAGTCATAATTTGTCCATCACCCAGTGCTTTTACTGCATATTGCTGTAATTCTCTATTGGAAACTTCCAATTCTTGTTGCATTTCCTGAAGTCGGGAGCTTGCCATCAGCACCTTGTTTTGTAATTGCGCTACATTGGTCAGAGAAATCTTTGTTTCTGTTTCCAGATTATCAACATTCTGTCTGGTTTCTGCACCATTTTTATGCAAGTTTTTCAAGCGTTGCAGTTCCGTTTGTTTGTTTAACAGATTTATTTCCTGCTCTTTTAAGTTTAACTGAGTTACTTTAATTTCTATTTTTTGCGTTTCAATTCTACTTTTGATTTGAGCTTTCTTGGCGTCCTGAACGGCGTGATCCAATTCAATAATTAAGTCCCCTTTGGTAATTAGGTCGTTTTCTTTTTTATGAATACCTACCACAATGCCCCCTACTTCTGTTGCTAATGCGGATAGTTTTTCATTAGGCTCTATCCGTCCGAGTCCTACAATTTCTGCTGAAGCAACTTCTTTATGGACAGCTACCTGCTCTGATTTATTGGCTTCTTTCTTGCTGCAACAGCTAAGAAAAAAGGCTATTAGAAAAATTAAGATATATTTCATTCTGTATAATTTGATTAATGATTTTTTATACGGTTTCCATTTGGTTCTCGGTTGCGATTCCGTTATCTACATAAATAATTCGATCGGCAAATGCTTTGAGTCGCATATCGTGTGTAACTACAATTACACTTTTGCCGTTTTTAGCAAGTGCTTTTAATTCACCCATAACGACACCAACACTTTTGACATCCAAGGCAGCCGTTGGTTCGTCACAAAGCACAATTGGCGGATTAGTGACCAACGCCCGTGCAATAGAAACTCTTTGCTGCTGGCCTCCACTTAGCATTTTTGGCAAGTTTTTCATTCTTTCCTGCATGCCTACTAATTCCAGCGCTTTTTCGGCTTTTTTCTTTGCTTCAGCATCGCTATAATTCATAAGTTGCAACGGAACCATTACATTTTCTAAGGAACTGAGTGGTGCCAAAAGATTGAAACTTTGAAAAACGAATCCAATTTTATTCAATCTCAAAGTCGATAATTGTTTCGCTGAAAGCATATTTACCTGTTGCCCCTCTATAAAAACATCTCCCCTTGTTGGATAAATAACACAGCCTAATAATGACAACAATGTCGTTTTCCCCGAACCCGAAGGACCAATGATTAAGGTTAGTTCTCCTGTTTTAAATTGAACATTTGTTGGTTTCAAGGCCGTAATCAAGGTGTCACCGGTTTGATACTCCTTGCACGCGCCTTTTATTTCTGCAATAACTCTGTTCTTTGAAATGATCTCCTCCATATTTTACTATTATAATTTGGTTCTTTTTTTAACATTCTATCCTTGTAATAGTATTCAGTCGCAGTCGCAGTTTCCAACCCGTTACCTACCTGTTACAAACACTGAATACTGCCACTGCAAACTGAGACTGAGACTAAAACTCCTAATAAAGCTCAATAGCTATCGCAGAGTCATTTTTTAAAACATAAATAGAACAATCATTGAATGTTGGTGCTCCGCCGTCCGGTTTAAAATTAGTGCTGTTTCCTACCGGTTCTTTTGGCATTCCGAACCAATTGCTGTTTAATTTTCCATTACTATCCAAATCCTGAAAAACGGTAATGGCGTAAGTCCCTCTTGGCAATTCAACTTGAAATTTCATCGTTTCCTGATTGGCTTTCTGAACTTTTGTAAAGCAGGCCGTTTTAAGGAAATTTTGTTTTTTATCGTAAACATTCAGTACAACTGTGCCCTTTCCTTTTTGGATATTGGTGACATCAACATTCATTTTTACCTGTTGCGCATTAGTCAAATACGAGGCTCCTAATACCAGTATACTCAGCATTGTTTTTTTCATTTTCTTCTTTTAAATTATTGTGATTAAATTTGTTTGATTTGTGTTCTTAATTTCCAAAACGATAGGTCAGCATCATTTTCGCATATGGAATTTCTTTTGTCTTATAGTCGGTAATACTGTTGTTATTTGAATCGTATAAGGTGTATTTATTGGCAAATCCCACACCTCCTTGCAGCTGAAGCCAAAAACCATCAAAAAGCCGCTGATTAATCTGCAAACCGCCATGAACAGCCGAGAACTGAGCATAGTCAATCTCCTGGCCTTCATTATTCTTATAGTTTTGTAAATTGTGAAGCGTCCAATCTATAGATCCCGCCACACCAACTTGTGTAGAATTACCCAGATTCCTAAACACATTTACCCTTGGCCAGTACAACTGAGCAAACCATTTACCATCATTACTCTTGTAATCAACAGATATGGCAGGTGTTATCAGGAATTTATCAAAAGCATACATAATATGGGGTCCTATACCAATTTCAAGATTCGATTTTTCTCCAAACTTTCTTGAAACCCCAAAAATCCCATCCAAAACCATATCATTGATTGAAAACGAATCCTTAAAATCGGAAGCCATAGTAGGAATTAAAACTCCAAAAGCAGCCCATCTTTTTCCAAAAGGATGTCGCACTACAACGGTAGGTTTGATTTCTTGTATTTTTGAGATAGTATTCGGACTATCCTTGAAGTCCTTATCGAATGTAAAATCTAAAACACGATAGTTAACGATGCCAAGAATGCGTGTTTTTCCAATTTTAAAAGAAGGTATTGGCAGCCAAAAATCATACGTATTGTATCTGAATTTATTTCCGTAATAAGGATCTACAGCTGATAAATTCCCGAAGCTACTTTTTCCGTTTACAGTGACGCTAACCCCTGCGCCATCTGTGATTAATTGAGCATAAAATTTATTTGGAAGACAAATAAATAAGGTTAATAAAACTAATGACAGTACTTTTTTCAAAATAACACTTATTAAATTTAAACACATGAGCCCTATTAGCCCCTAAGATTTTCTTGGGACAAAGGTGTGTTTAAAACAATAATTGTTGTTAGGATTTAGTTTGCCGTTACTCGGACAAATCGTGCATCAATGAGTTTCGGTACTGAGAAGGGGTTGTACCGGTTATTTTTTTGAAAAGACGTCCAAAGTAAGACGGATCTTCGTAATTCAATTCAAAAGCGATTTCTGAAATATCTTTAGTCAAATCTTGCAAAAGAATCTGACTTTGCAGGATACTGACATTGTTGATCCATTCTTTTGGGGCAATTCCGGTGGTTTGCTTAATGCATCTGTTGAGATAGTTTACAGAAATTTTTAACTTATCGGCATAAAAGGAGACGGATTTGTCCTGACTGTGGTATTTGTACACCAGTTCTTTGAAAGAAAAAGTGATCTCATTACCACGATGTACCGCTTTATTCAGCTCTCTATTGGAAGAAATGATTTTTTGAAAGGCAGCCTGCATAAGCGAATAACAAATTTCGATATTGGAATTTTCGTCGCGAAATTCTTGTCCTAACAAGCAAAACAAGGAATTAAGCCATACACTCGTTTCTTTTGGCAGTTTAACAACTGAGTTTGTGGCAAAAATTTGTATCAATTCCTGTTTAGACAGAATGTGATTCAGAACGCTTTCTTCAAATAAAATAAAATGACCGGTTATCTCCGAATCAATTTCTTTCATTGCTGTAATGTGCCCTTGTTTTACAAATAAAATATCATCTTTTGTTAGTGCTATTGTCTCATTATCGACCTGTTGTATGGCATTACCATTGGTAACATGAACCATAAAATTGTAATCAGGTCGGAAAAGCGGAGTCGGAATTTGAATGTACTCCGTTGTGGCATTCAGGTCATAAATCTGCAATGGAGTTTTTAAAAAATCAAAATCTAAAGAAGCATCCGACATAAATTGTCTTGGGAATTCCTCCGAGGATATAATCTTAATCGTCTTACTCATGTTACAAACTTAAGTATTAAATTGTAAATGACAGCTGCCTACTTCGTATATGGGCAACACTATTAGTATGACACAAAATAAGCAGTTGTAAACACCAGATATTAAGTCTTTTACATTTTTGATTTGCCTTTAAATTTTAGATCTTAATGGAAAGAAAATTTAATGACCTGATTTTAATTAGACGTAATTCTTCTAACAAAGCCTTATCCTGCACTACAGCATTTTTTGTATTCTGGTCAACAACTGCCAAATGATGTTTTGGCTCATAAAGCATCGCGGTACACAAGCAGGTTTTTCTTTCCTTATTCGTTACTACAGGGCAGTTTACACATGATTTACAGCTCTTCCAAAACAATTCATCTGAGGGCAGCTCTGAGAAGGTCAGTTGTTTAAAACCGAGTTCATGGTACATTTTTATTACGGCAAGATCTGACGTTAAACTGAAGATACGTGCATTCGGGTACTTCTCGCGGCTCAGTTCAAAAATTTTCATTTTTATCTTTTTCGCAAGTTCAGTATGTCTAAATTCAGATGCTACAACTAGTCCTGAATTAGAAACATAACTTTCGTTCTCCCAAGAATTGATAAAAGAAAAACCTGCCCATCTTCCGTCTGATGTAAATGCTATGACAGCATCTCCTTTTTTCATTTTCGCTTCCAACAACTCTGGAGCACATTCTGAAATACCAATTCCACGAGCTTTTGCAGCTAACAATGTGGCTTCACAGATTTCTTTGATCCAATAGGTATGACTGCATCTGGCTTTTTCAATAATAAAATCAACCGCTTCTTCCGTGTCTTTAACAGCTGAAGATGTTGCCTTGTTACGGGATGAATCAGAAGAGGAGAAAAAATTCTTAGTTAGATTTATTCTGGGATCTATAATAGGATTTATAATTTTCATAATTGTTTAGGTATAGGATGGGACTTATGATATCTAATGTGGTTTTTAAAAAAAATCTTAACAGCTTATTAAAGTTTTTATTGAGATGAAAGGCTTTTATGATCTTAAATTAAATACTTTCTACATCAATTGAGAAATTAGAAAAACAGTAAGGAATAAAACTAAAGCAAAAACTATTAGGTTGATGATTCTGTCTTTGCTCTGCATGGATTTATTTGATGCGTATAGTTTCGCAATCTCCCTATCTCTTGTTTTATTTGCTCTCATATTTTTTTTGTTTGATACTGTTTGGGGTATATGAATGTTGATACAACTGTCATGAAAAGTTTAATAATGATCAAAATCAATCCTGTACTATTGATTTTTACAAAAACTTTTGAGTTGATTTTCACCCATAAAGACAAACGATATGCCAAAACAACTCGAAAAACCATAACCGATTGAATAACAAACAAATGCAAAGGTTAAGCTTTTATATCATTTATAAATCCTTATCAAACTGATAGAATAAGCCATTCAAAATGAAAGGCTTTATGATCTTGTAGGGTATTTTATCCTGCGTCTTTTCACTACTACTCCTTTTAAAAGCCAAAAAATAACAAGAAAAATAACTAAACGGGATTATTGCGTACCTAAAATCGTACTTTTTTAATCCTCTTACAAATTGTTATTAATCAACTTTACAGTGTCAATTACCTGATACTGATTTTGATACTTTTTTTCAAGGTCAATGATGTAATTACAATCTATGCTTTACTAACCATTAATTATTTATTAACCTTAAAGTTTTAAAAATGAAAAAAATCTTAAAATTAGCAAGTTTGTTATTTATTACAGTAGTGGTGTTTAATTCCTGCGAAAAGGAACAAGAGGTCAATGCCCCGCAAAGCGTTACCAAAGACGAGTCACAAATCGTCAACAATGAGATACAAGAAAACACCAAAAAAGAGGCCCTTTCAGCTGCTGCGGCATTAGCAGGTAGTGCCGGTGCCAGAACGATCACATTACAAACCAACACCTTATCCTGTCCGGGTGGATTGTGTACCTCGTACGGCGTTTGGTCAGAAGGGGTTTATACGGTTTGGTTCCAGATGAGATTTAATTCCGGATTTTATTGGAGCAGAGGCGGTAAATGCGGCTATGGGATTCTAATTGGTGACCAGAATACCGGCGGTGACCCGGGATGGGATGGTAATGGCGGTAGTGCCCGATTTATGTGGTATTGTCCAAATGGATCAAATTCTGCTATAGGAAGCGGTGCTTATCTTCAGCCTTATGTATATTACAAAGATCAGCCTGGACAGTTTGGAAATGATTTTGGGAAAAAATACTTCATACAGGAAGGCGTTACCTACAACTGTCAGATTTCTGTTAAGTTAAATACCGGGTCCAATACGAACGGATACGTGAAATACTATGTAAACGGTACGGAGTTATTGAATCAAACCATTCGTTGGGTGACAAACGATTCAAAACGAAATGTGAATGCCGTAAGTCTTCACACCTTCCGTGGCGGCAGTCAGGAATACTGGAAAGCTCCGGTAACAAGTTCTATCTACTATCCTACTGCCACCTGGGATGCTCAATAGTAACTGTAAACTAGCTGTTTAAACCATAATAGAATCAAAAGCTCTCATTTCTTATGAAGTGAGAGCTTTTTTGTATTTGATACTATTAGTCCGAAAAGATAAATTAAAGTTTATTTACTTCCTGCCCAGTACCTCTTTAGGATCTACTTGTATTAGGTTTTCTTTCATTCTTCTAATATTATAATCGGAAATGACCCAGTTCATTGGATACGGAATTATATTGTCAGTACTATCTTTTGGCAAATTCTCTTTACGGAATGACTCGTGATTCATTCTAAAAGAACTGCGCTCTATATAATCCTGTAATTTTTTATTAGACAATTCTGTCTGATTGCCGTACGTCCCCAAAACGGTTATAAGCGGAGCTGCGAGATCGTTTACTAATGGGTGTAATGTTTTAGGTTCCTCCTTTTTAACTGTGCCATTGGATATGTATATTATTTTGAATTTTAGTTTGTTGCGTAATTGATAAAAAATGTCATCCTTATTGCCGCTTTCCATTCGGATCTCAATGCGCTGTAGAAGTTCTGAGGTAATTCCGCCTCCACTGTTATCGTAATAACCGCCGTCCACAAAATACTTATTGTTTATTTCTCCTGCTGGTGACAGGTAAGGAAAACGAGCTCCGAGAACGGCTGCGGTACTCAATTTTATATTTTTGTATCCCCCATCGGTATCTGCATCCAGCTGCGAAAGCACATCCAGACGGTGTGTAAAAGGAGGGTTAATTTTCACATTACTAATAACACCGGATGAACCGCTTTCAATATTGGTTGTATTAACAAAGACAATAGGCAGACGTCCGCTATAATCAAAAACAGTGTCCAGGGTCCCTTTAAAATACTGTCCAATTTGAGAGTTGTAATCCGACTTTTCCATTGCGGTTGCCAATGCCTCTGCCCTGTCGTCCTGCAATAAATAAGGGACTAGATGACGTAATAAATCCGGGCCTAAAAATCGGGCTAAAGGATAGGTCAGAAAATCAGCTTCAAAAAAACCAGCAGCAGGATAATCGCTTATCACCTTTGTGGTATCTTTAATTGTGATTGACGGATCGACCAGCGTGGTATAAAATGCGAGATTACCGACAGAACCTCCGGAAGCCCCCGCTAAACTGAGAAGATGATCTGAGAATTTATCTTCAGGATAAGCGGCCTCCAATTTTGACAATACAGAAGCTACCCAATAACCTGACTTAGAAGCACCTCCATCTGCGATAACCAAATATATCGGATAAGATGTAGAGTCTTTTTTTAGGACATTTGAACGAATCGGATTCTGAATCCATGCGTCGAGATACTTATCAATTTCAAGTCTATCGGCGTACAAATGTTCAGTTTTAGTCTCCTCTAGATTTACATCGTACGGATCGTAAAAATAACCTAGTAATATCGCCCACGAAACAATTAACATTGTAAACCGAAAATTATACTTGACAGCGTAAGATTTGATCTTGCAGACAAAAGCCACCCATAATCCCATTGCCAATAGTAGACAGCCCAGGGAACCATATCGGATGGCGAAATCTGGTGAAAAAAGAATTAATAAATACAATATAAACGACAAATATAATGCCCCGTAAAAAATCCTTTTCCATCCCGTGCTTACCGTAACACCAACAGTTGTTTTTCTTTTTTGAACAGCGACAAACACAAACAGAATTTGCAACAAAAAGTAAAAAATAGAAAGAAACATCCAATACCGGATATGGAGTGGAAATTTAGGATCATCCATTTTAAATAGTTTCTCAAAACTTGTGGAAGCGAATAAATAAATGAGAAGTATAATATAGCTGATGCCTGTAACAATACTGATCGTAATGAGTCGTCTGGTTTTTAAGTTAAAAGTTCTATTCAGTAAAAAATAATAGGCATTATGAAATAACAACAGTGCCCAAAAAAGCCAAATCGTTTTATTCTCAAAATCAATAGCTGGCAGATTTAATGCCGCAAGTTGCAAGCCGACCGCTACATTATACCCTAACAAACGAGGAAAATGATTGTAAATTCGAGGTGTCGCAGCACCATACATGGTTATAAACAAATTTGAAATTTGTCTGGAACTTAGCCAGGACAATAACATCCATAAAATTACGCTCAAATTTGTAAATACAAACGGTCCCAAATATTCGACAGTCTGCATCAACATATCTTGTCCCATTGGTAATTTAACTATGACAAAATAATAGAGTATCAAAAAAATAAGACCGGGTGAGAACAAGTAAATACCTCGTATTAAATTGCTTGCGTTTATTATAAAAAATCGAAATAGAGTCATGTGAATTTAGAGTTTGTTATTCGACATTAAGCTGTTAACCTATTCTTTTACTTGTATCCTAATTGATATAATGCAGGGTCCGAACTAGCTAAGCGTATGCCTCTTTACGGATTGCTATTCCGTAGAAATTTAGCATCACAGCTTTATCAAGCTAATTTAGGAATTAACACAGAATCCCAAGCAAGTATATACACCTGTTTACCAAACTCTTAAATCACATTCAGAAATAAATACCCCTAAAACTGGTCTGCTATCGCTCTGACAAAATCATGAGACAGCTGTGGTACTCTATACCATAGTGCTAAGTCCTTAAAATTCTTAAATTTGTAGCGCTAGCCTAAATATAGAGACCCAAAATGCAGGAAACCAAAGGACTAATTCAGCAAATAAAATTACACAGCAAAATTGCCATTAGAGTAAGTACGAACTCCGATAATCAATTGCCTGAGGATGTAATGAAAATGCTTACCCGTCCTCACCGTAAAGCCAACTTTTTCTTTGTGTTTATTGAAAACGGTTCGCTTACTCATAAAGTTGATTTAAAAGATCTGACCATTTCCAACGGACAATTATTTTTTATCCTGCCCAATCAAATCCATACAGCACCCAAAGAGGTTAAGGATGGTCTTAAATATTTCAAAATGAGTTTTGATCAAAACTGTTTGTCGTTGCTTCCTCAGCAGTTTTCTTTCTTACTCAATCCCTTAAACTCACAAATCGTTTCCTTTGATAACGATTCAAAACAACGGGTAAAAATGCTTTTTGAACTTTTGAACAGCATTCTAAATACAGCGGGAAATGAAATAGACGGAGCTATTATTCTGGCGCATCTTAATTCGATACTGACAGAAATTAACACTGCCTATTTTAAAAATGTAGTGAAAGAAAACGCAATGCCAGCGCGGCTTTCAAAATACATTGATTTTAAAATTGCCGTTGAAACCCATCTCACCGAACAACTTCCCATAAATACTATGGCAGACCATCTGGCCGTAACGACGAACCACCTTTACAACATTGTGAAAGAGTTTTCGGGTGTTTCACCAAAAGAATTTATTACCAATCGTTTGATATTGGAAGCACAGCGAAAACTGCACTACTCCAAATCTTCTGCTAAAGAAATCGCGTACGAACTGGGCTTTAACGACCCCGACTATTTTTCACGGCTTTTTAAAAAGACCACGGGAAAAAGTATTAGTAATTATATCACTGACATTCAGGATTTGTCAGGCAGTTAAAACGAATTGTCCAACCCATTTCAATTTGCTCCGTCTACTTTTACAGCTCACTAATTTATTAAAAAATGAAGTCAGCACTTATAACAGGAGCCAATAGAGGAATCGGTTTTGAAACCGCAAAACAATTAGCAGCACTCGGATATTTTGTTTACATCGGCAGTCGGGAAAAAGCAAAAGGACTTGAGGCAGTTGCAACACTTAAAGCATTAGGTTTTTCAAATGCAGACTGTGTCGAATTAGACGTTACCAACATTTTGTCTGTCAAAGCGGCACGGCAAGCCATAAAAAGCAAAACACCCCAATTAGATGTTTTAATAAACAATGCCGGCATTAGCGGTGGCTTTCCACAACCGGCACTTACAGTTCCGTTAGAACAAGTAAAAACCGTTTTTGAAACCAATTTCTTTGCTCCAATTCAGGTGATACAAGAATTTATTGATTTACTGAAAAAATCAAACGAACCAAGAATTGTAAATGTAACTACCGAACTTTCTTCGATTACCAAACATCAGGACCCTGACTGGGAATTTTACGCCTATAATCCTTCGGCTTACGGAGCTTCAAAGTCGGCCTTAAATGCCTACACCGTCATGTTAGCCAAAGAACTTAAAGACAGTAATTTTAAAGTGAATTGTGTTTGCCCTGGTTTTACCAAAACGGCGTTTAATAACTACATGGGTGTAAGGCCCGTCGAGCATGGAGCAAGAGCAATTGTAAAATATGCAACCCTTACTTCGGAAGGTGCAACAGGAAAATTCTTCAATGAAGATGGTGAAATGCCCTGGTAAACACAAAACACCAGCCGATTTGCTCATTTCAAGGTCGTTATCCTTAAACTCAGAACTTTTTATATCTGTTTTTTTATTAAATTTACGTGTCAACTTTTAATGCGTTTATATGGAAATGAAGGATCCGGAATTAGTTTCTATTAAAGAGGTGTTCATTAGAAAGGTAGACGGGATCGAAAGTTCGTCCTTCCCGGATATTGTCTCTGTCGAAGAGCCTCTCGAAATAAGGATCAGTTATGGTTCTGAGGCTGAAAGAACACAAAAAAACATCTCAGTGACCATGCGTACACCCGGGAATGATCTGGATCTTGCGGTTGGTTTCTTATTCACCGAAGGCATTATTTCTTTTTATCAAAACATCAAAAAAGTGTATCATATCGAAACGAATTGTGCAGCACAAAAGAAGAATGTAGTCCAGGTCGATCTTATCGAAAATTTTATTCCACATTTGGTACAAACAGATCGGAATTTTTATACGACTTCAAGTTGTGGGGTTTGCGGGAAAAGTGCCATTGAATCCATCAGAACGGTTAGCGCTTTTAAAGCTATCCCAAGTTCTAAACTAAAATTGTCAACAGCTGTACTTTACCAATTACCCGACAAATTAAGAACCGGCCAAAGTAGTTTTGCTCTTACAGGAGGTATTCATGCGGCGGGACTTTTTACTATTGAGGGAGAATTAGTGCTTTTGCAGGAAGATGTTGGACGACACAATGCTTTAGACAAGCTAATTGGTAAGGCTCTGGCTGAAAACCTATTGCCCTTAAACAACTATATCCTGCTTCTGAGTGGCAGAATCAGTTTTGAGTTAATTCAGAAAGCAGCGATGGCTGGAATATCAATTGTAGCGGCTATTGGCGCGCCCTCTAGTCTGGCAGTTGAATTGGCGGTAGAATTTAACATTACCCTACTGGGGTTTCTTAAAAAAGAGAGATTCAATATCTACCATTCTACTGATCAGGTATTCATTCCGACCTCCAGTAAAAATTAGAATACATTTTGAACCGCTACGATATAAAATTATAATTATTCCGGTTTTTTACGAGTATACTACTTAAATGCAAAAGTTATGAAAGAAGATCAATCTAAAAAAAGCACCGACCGTAAAGTTACAGAAGAACCAAACGCCGAAAATCCATATCGTCTTTTAGATCTTAAGCTAACAAAAGTAGAAAAGTGGGCCGCTGGCGTACCCGCAGTCATAGCGGCTTTTAGCGATCTCATTGAAGAAAAAACACTTGTTCGGGGTACAAAAGCTTTATTTAAGATGAATCAGGCTGGTGGTTTTGACTGTCCAAGCTGTGCGTGGCCCGATCCCGATGACGAGCGATCTCCTCTGGGTGAATATTGTGAAAACGGCGCTAAAGCACTGGCGGAAGAAGCTACAACCAAAAAAGTTACAGCTGACTTTTTTAAAGAAAATTCGGTCTACGAACTTGCCAAACTTGACGATTATCAAATTGGCAAAATGGGCCGACTGACGGACCCCATGTATTTACCCAAAAATGCTACTCATTACCAGCCTATCAGTTGGGACGCTGCCTTTACAAAAATAGCCGATCATCTCAATGCATTGGAATCTCCCGATGAGGCTGCTTTTTATACCTCGGGAAGAACAAGCAATGAAGCGTCCTTTCTCTACCAGCTTTTTGCAAAAGAATTTGGTACAAACAATATGCCTGACTGCTCCAATATGTGTCATGAAACATCGGGATCGGCTTTACGGCCAACCATTGGCATCGGGAAAGGCACTGTAACGCTGGATGATTTTTATGATACAGATGTCATTGTGATCATTGGTCAGAATCCCGGAACCAATGCGCCCCGAATGATGAGCGCTTTGTCAAAAGGTAAAAAAAACGGAGCAAAGATCATTGCGATAAACCCTTTACCCGAAGCAGGTTTAATGGGGTTTCACAATCCACAGGAAGTGAATGGAATTATTGGAAGCGGTATTAAACTGGCCGATCTTTTTTTGCCTGTAAAAATAAATGGCGATATGGCTTTGCTTAAAGCGATCGAAATTATATTAATTGAATTTGAAAAGAAAAACCCCGGAGAAGTCTTTGATTATGATTTTATCAAAGAAAAAACGACAGGATACGATGCTTTTTTAAAACAATTTGACGCTTACAACCTTGATGAACTCGCCCTACAATCCGGTGTTTCTAAGGAGCTGTTGTATGAAGCTGCGGAAATTTTAGCCTTCAAAAAGCGAATTATTGTTTGCTGGGGAATGGGGCTTACCCAACAGCCTAACGGTGTCGAGATGATCAGAGAAATTCTTAATATATTGCTGCTCAAAGGAAGCATCGGTAAACCCGGAGCGGGCGTTTGTCCGGTACGTGGTCACAGCAACGTTCAGGGAAACCGGACGATGATGATTGACGAAAAACCGACTGACGAACAACTCGATCGGTTACAGGCCTATTTCGGCTTCAATCCTCCCCGTAAACACGGCTATGATGTTGTTCGCGCCATTAAAGCTATGCAGGAAGAAAAAGTGAAATTGCTGTTTTGTATGGGGGGTAATTTTTTATCTGCAACACCTGATACCACTTATACCGCCGGTGCCTTAAGAAAACTAAATTTAACCGTTTGCGTATCTACCAAGTTAAACCGAACTCACCTGATTCACGGACAGGAAGCGCTCATACTGCCAACATTGTCGCGAAGTGATAAGGACATTGTCAATGGTGAAATACAGATTGTAACTACCGAGAATTCAATGGGCGTGGTACAATCATCTAAAGGAATGCTAAAACCTGTCTCCGATAATTTAATTAATGAAACACAGATTGTCTGTAGAATGGCAATGGCAACATTAGGAAGCAAATCGGTTGTTGACTGGCAAGGCTACCATGATAACTATGATGCCGTAAGAGATGCTATTGAAAAGTGCATACCGGGTTTTGAAAATTACAATGTCAGAGCGCGTCACAAAGGAGGTTTCTACCTGCCGAACGCAGCGCGTGACGGACAATTTATCACAAAAGAATTTGGGAACCGTGCTCCTTTTACCTTAACTACGGTACCGGATAATGCCCTTGCTCCCGATGAGTACATGATGGCTACAACCCGAACCCATGATCAGTTTAACACCACAATCTATGGTCTTAACGATCGCTATCGCGGTATAAAAAACGAACGCCGTGTTGTATTTATGAATCCAAAAGACATTGAAAAAGCAGGATTAAAAGCGGGCGACAAGGTTGATTTATTTAATTATGATGATGGTATCGAACGAATTGCGCCTTTGTTCGTTATTGTTTCGTATCAGATACCCGAGAAAAATACTGTTACCTATTTTCCCGAAACCAACGTACTGGTTTCGGTGAACAATGTTGTAAAAGACAGCAATATGCCCGCATCAAAGTATGTGAAAATTAAAATTAAAAGACACAATCCTAAAATATACGAAAGCATAAAGGAACTGTAAACCGCAACCGTTTAGGTCTGGCCGTCAGTTTTGTCAAATGCTGACGGCATCAGTTCGATATGGTATTTATCGGCCACTTTTATCAGTATTGGTAATAAGATCGAAGCGCCCGGAAGCAGTAAAAAAGGAATACCGATGCCAATTATTTTTAACGAATCGGAAAGCTGGATTTTAAGCGTGTTCTCTTCGTCTTCGCTTATGCTGCCTTCTTTTATGTACTTCTGAATAATTAAAGCTGCCTCCTTTTCTCCTTCTCCTTCTTTTTTCAGGTCGAACAAAAAGTGATGTACATTCTCTTCAATAGTTTTTTCAATTTCCATAAAATTTGGATTGTCAATTGGTATTCGGTTTAGCATTTATAGTCAAAATAATCTTATTCATCAGCGTATTGATCTAAGACATCAAAACTTGGTGCAAAAAATAATGTTCCGGTTGCTGCAGTGCTAAAATCCAGTATGCGGTCATAGTTTCCGGGTGGATTACCAATGAACATATTCTCTAACATTTTTCTTGTGGTGCTGAATGTACTGGCATACGAAATAAAATAGGTACCCACTTCTCCCTTAGAAGGATTTCCGAAAGGCATATTGTCTCGTACAATTTTAAGTTCCTCACCATTTTCATCTGTAATTGCGGTTAGCGCGCTGTGTGAGTTTGCAGGTTTCACTTCGTCATCCAATTCAATATCATTCATTTTAGTTCTTCCAATTACTTTCTCCTGCTCCTCGGTAGTTAGATTTTCCCAATTTTTCATGTTATGGAAGTATTTCTGTACAAACAAATAGCTTCCACCCTTATAGTCAGCATCTTCCTCACCTACTATTGCAAAAAAATCTCTCTCATCACCTATCGGGTTTTCGGTGCCGTCCACAAAACCAATAATAGACCGACCGTCCCAATATCTGAATCCGTGGATCTCTTCCAAACATTCCGCGACTGGCTCGAGAACCTTTGAAATTGCCATAGCCATATCAAAACAAATGGCTGCGTTTTGTGCTCTTAAATGAAAATGAAGATCACCTGCGGTAGCTTTTGCGGTGTGTTTTGCTCCTGTTATTGGTTCAAAATTCACCAGTTCTTTCGGTAAAGGTTTCGGTAATCCCAGTGTAATCCAGGCGTCATGTCCAACCCCCATTACGCAGCTGCTTCGTCCGTCGGGAATTCTTATGGTAAAGGAATTGTTTAAATTACTGATCAACGAACACACTTTCTTAAATGCCGATTTTATATCGGTCTGATTTTTAAATTTCCAAACCATAAAAATGGTGTTGTTGTTTGGATAATCGGTAACATTTTGTGATTGACTCATACTGGTAGCTATACGTTATATGCGATTCTGATTTTATTATTAGGCAATGGTATACAGGACCAAATCCTAACTGTACTCTAAAATTAGTAATAAAATATAAGGTGTTCAAACAAAAAGCAAACTGTCTTTTTTTGAAATCGTAAAAAAAATAGTATACAAACAGTCCTGAAAAGCATATAAAATAAAGATCTCCTTTCTTACGAATCGGAATTGCTTCTATATAGCCTTTACTCTATATAAATAGCATTCAAAAAGATTGTGTTCTATTCGATGCCTTACAAAAATTAAATCTTCTGCCTAAATTATTCTGTTAAATCTCTCTCTTTTTTACGCTATTTATATTTAGTCTAAATAATAACAGTATATTTGTGACCTAATTTTTAAATCATAATATAAATAACCGCCATGAAATTCAATTATTTACTTTTGCTGCTGGCCTTTTCTAGCCTTGGTCAGGCGCAAAATGCCAGAATTACGGGAAAGATCGTTTCCCAAAACAATGAAGCTGTATCGTATGCTTCTGTGTTTCTTAAAAGCCTCAAAAAAAACACTACTTCTGATGACAAAGGAAACTTTGAATTCAACAATCTGACACCAGGAACGTATACCCTTCATTTTTCGGCAATGGGTTTTTCTGCACAGGAAAAAAGAGTTGAGCTCCAACTCAATGAAAACCTTGAACTTTCGATCGTTTTACAGGAAAACATCAATACTTTACAGACGGTCGAGATCACAGGCCGAAAGGAGAAATCGTATAAAAACACCAAATCGTTTATTGGAGCCAAAACAGAAATAGCTTTAAAAGATCTTCCACAAGCTGTTTCTTATGCTACCAAAGAGTTAATCGCCGATCAGGGTTCGATTCGCGTAGGCGAAGTGGTAAAAAACTTCAGCGGGGTGAGTCAGTTTACCTTTTATGACGATATTTCGATTCGTGGTTTTAGAATTAACGGAGGAAGCAATACACAATTATTAAACGGAATGCGAACTTCTACCGGATTCTGGAAGCAGCCACTTGCCAATTACCTCGAACGTGTTGAAGTTTTAAAAGGACCTTCCTCTGCTTTGTTTGGGAACGCTTCGCCGGGAGGAGTTTTGAACCGCGTGACTAAAAAACCGCTGGATCAGGCCGCAAACAGTGTCAGTTTCTCCACAGGAAGTTTTAATACGCTAAGAGCCTTAGCCGATTTTACAGGGCCTCTGACAGAAGACAAGTCGCTTTTATACCGTTTGAATGTAGGGTATGAAAATGCGAATTCTTTCAGAGATCTGCAATTCGACAAAAATATTGTCATTGCTCCTTCTCTTTCCTTTCTTCCAAATGATAAAACAAGCGTGAACTTTGACCTGATTTATACGGGTTCGAAAAGTATACTGGATCGTGGACAATCTACTTACGAGAATAATTTATATTCGACAAAAACCTCGAATTCGTTAAATTCTACAAACGATTATTTAAACGAAGAAACTTATATTGTTACTACTTCATTAAACCATCAGTTTACCGATCGTTTGTCGTTTTCTGCTTCTTACATCCGTACGGGTTATACCGAGGATCTTTTGGAGCATCGTGGTGCCAACAAATATGCTTCAGCTGGTGATGGAACGACCATTCCGACCGCAATCGAAATGCAGGTTTTCCAACGCAAGCGCAAGCGTTATATTGATAATCTTTCTGCCTTTTTTAAATATCAGGCAAAAACCGGTGCTTTAGATCACAATTTGATTGCCGGCTATGATTATGCACAGGAACAGGTACCGGCAGGAGGTTCTCAACTTCAGGCAACAGGGTACCGAAACGCAGCCAATACGGGTTCAATTGCAACCTACGACCCTAAAAAGAAGAATCTTTATTTGTTAGATTCTAAAGGGAATCCGGTTCCCAATGTGGCGCATTTTGATTTGACCAATCCGTCGACATCACAACAGTTAAAAGACATGAGCAAATATTTCTATGCCGCTCGTCCGTTTGACCCGACTTATTATTCCTTATATGGAATTTATGTTCAGGATCACATTAAATTTGGCGCTTTTCAGGCTTTAATCGGGGTTCGTTACGACGAATATACCGATAAAGAAAACTACAAAAAAACAACCGAAAAGAAGGTAAAACAGCATTCGTTCCTGC
Organism: Flavobacterium sp. N502536; assembly: GCF_025947345.1. Lineage (NCBI taxonomy): Bacteria > Pseudomonadati > Bacteroidota > Flavobacteriia > Flavobacteriales > Flavobacteriaceae > Flavobacterium > Flavobacterium sp. N502536. Next base: position 4,363,771 of record NZ_CP110011.1, read on the forward strand.
CTCGTTTTGGACTTACGTATACTCTTAATCCCAATATTAATTTATACGGAACTTACGTAAAGGGATACAATCCACAAACGGCTTCTTCTTTATCCAATCCGAATGCAGGTGGGCCATTTGATCCGTTAGAAAGCAATATGATTGAATTTGGAGGAAAATCTTCCTGGTTTAAAGAGAAACTTTTTGTGACGGTGGCTTTGTTTAAAATTCAGCAAAAAAACACTTTATATCCTGCCAACGATCCTGTAAATCCAGATTTGATGCGATCCATTGGAGAGGAAGAGTCAAAAGGTATCGAAATTGATGTGAACGGAAGTATTACCAAAAACTGGAGTATTTCTGCGGCTTATTCGTATAATGAAGCTGCAATTACCGAAAGCCCTGTAGGTACAGAAATTGGAAGACAAAAACCAAATACGCCAAAACAGCAAGGGAATGTTTGGACACGTTACAACTTTACTGATGGTGCTTTAAAAGATTTTGGTCTGGCTTTCGGAACTAATTTTGTGACCACCCGCAACTTAAGTCAAACGGTTACACAAACTATTCCGGGCTATACCTTGTTTAATGCGGCATTATATTACAGCATCAATAAATTTAAAATTCAGGTGAATGCCAACAACATCACCAATAAAACCTACTGGGTTGGAGGTTACGACTATATTCGTTTGTTCCCTGGTGCGCCTTCGAACTGGCTGTTAACACTAGGATATTCCTTTTAATAAGTGCTTTCAGAAGACACTTTGGATTATTTATCCTATGCATAAAACATTTAAAGAAATATATGCCTGTTGCTCCTCTGGCTTGGACTTTTGTCCGGGCTGGAGGTTTTTATTCACTCCCTAAAAAGTAAATCCCATCTCTTGCGAAATGGGATTTTTTTATGCGTTATCTACCTTGGTATCTGTGGTCTTTCCATTTTATACTGTCTTCCTGACAATGTTTTTATAAAAGAAACTAAAGCCACAATTTCCTCATCATTAAGATGTAACGGCTGCATTAAAACATCCGTTTTAGGAAATAACGGGTCGGCTGTTTTTTCCGATTCGTCGGGGTCGATCATGTGCATACCGCTGTTGTACATGTTTACAATTCCGGTGATATTGTCAAACAAACCATTGTGCATCCACGGGCCGGTAAACGTTACATCGCGCAGAGAAGGGGTCCTGAATTTCCCAACATCTTCTGCTTTTTTAGTAACATTATAAAGTCCTAAGTCTTCGTATTCTCTTTTGTAATAAGTGAGTCCAATATTGTGAAAGGATTCATCGGTCAGGTATTTCCCGGAATGGCAATTCATGCATCTTGCTTTGGTACGAAAAAGATGCAGCCCATATATTTCCTGATCGGATAACTGCGTATAATCGCCATCGATAAAAGCATCAAATCGGCTTCTTTTACTGAGAATTGTTTTTTGAAACACCGCCAGAGACTGAAGGATTTTTTCATAGGTAACCTCCGAACTCCCAAAGGCATTTTGAAACCAAACAGGATAAGCTTTGATTTTCTTTAGCTTTTTGGCCAAACTTTTAGCTTCCATATTCATTTCGTGATGTGCCGTAATGGGCCCTTGCGCCTGCTCTTCTAAAGTTGCTGCACGACCGTCCCAAAAAAAGGATTTCCGGGCTCCAATGTTATATAACGATGGCGTGTTTCTTTTTCCCTGCAAATGGTCATGGCCTAAAGATTTTTCTCTTGCGTCTCCCCACGCAAGCTCCGGATCATGACAACTGCTGCAGGAAACCTGATTGGACCCGGAAAGTTTGGGATCAAAAAATAGCATTTGACCTAAAATTACTTTAGGATCTTCCAATCTGTCGTAGTAACTGCTATCTATCGCCAGGGATTCAAATTCCTGCCAAAGAACATCTTTGTCAACGGTAGGTTTTGGCCATTGATGAGTGGGTTTGCTATAAATTTCACGCCAGTTGGAGTTTGCTATTTTTTCACTAAATGCAGCACTAAAACTTAGCAATGCATAAATAATACCTGTAAAAAAGGCAAAAAAAGAGGTTTTTACTATCAGAGACTTCATTGTGAGTAGATAAAGATTTTATAATCTGTGTTAAAATGTCAACCCCAATGACATTTGATAAAAAGTATTGTTTAAGTTTTTGGAATAGTTGTAATAATCAAAGCTCGTTTTTACAAAAAAGTTAAGATCGGGTTTGTATTTATAGTCCCACCTTGCCGCGAGATTTACCTTGGAATACCCCGCTGATAAGTAGGCAAAATTAGAATCGAGCAGGTCGAAAATTTGATTTGTTTTTCGGTCACTCAGTGCCATCTCCGAACTTAAAATCCAGTTATGCTCCAACGAAGCCGAAAGATTGATTAAGGATTGAGACAGGATTTTTGAAACGGCAAAATCCAGTCGGCCAATACCCTGCTGTATGTCTACAGTTCGCAGAGGATCACTATACTTTTCTGCTGTATTTTTTAGATTAAAACTTGGTGCAACCGACCAGGTTAATGCAGGTTTTGGAATAACATACAATCCCGAAAACACAACGGATGTTACCTGATTGCTGTATTTCGTATGTTCGGCTATTTTAATGTAAGAGGTTGTACTTTGATTGTCGAATATGTTTTCGGTTCCCGCTCTGTTGGTATAAAAAAGTCCAATTTTTGTGCCCCAAAACTTTTCTTCTGATTTTTTAGAATAAGAAACGGCTGCTTCATAACTATTTTCTAAAATAGCAGACGCAACAAGATTTTGAAACTCGGTCATTATTTTTTCATACTCAAACCGATTGTATCCTGCCGTTAATCCAAAACCACTTCGATCTTTTGGGAAAAACTGCAAGCTTCCGCCGTATCCTCTTCCGTCGTAATAAGAGCTGAGTTTATTTCCGGTAAGCAGCTTATTGTACACACCAAGTCCTACCATATGATAAACCGCCGGAGCACCCAATTCGCTAAAGAATTTCAAATTATCAGATTGAGTATATTTTTGCAGATTTAGCGCTGATCCTAAAACATAATGATCACCAACGTTTACCGAAATACCAGCCAAAACCTTAAGATCTGAAACGGTATTTTTTGGTCTCGGATCAATATCTCTATACTCCATTAAAGCCCTGTAATTGGCTGAAATACCGAGGTTCATTTTACTAAAAGCTTTAGTATAACCACCGCTAAAAGAATACTCCTCATACGAAAGATCACCTCCAATAGAATCGGCCGTTACATACGGATAAATGATTTGATAATCTGAGCTTTCGTTCCAATGCACCTTTTTGCGCTTGCCATTCTTGTAATACGCGTTTCCAAAAACTGTATTTTCAGAATTCATCTTATAGTACGATTTGGCGTTGATTAGAAACTGGCTAATTCCATTCCCCAATTGCTTTATATTGGTTTGCTGTGAAGCCGAACTATAATTGGCACTCAGTTCTGATAATGAATAACGACGGGCATAACGCTGATTGGCAGGATTACTATAGAAAGCGCCGACAAAATTTTGCTCAGGAGATAAGTCTTCCTGGACGCGAACCAGCACCGAAGTACTGTCCTGCGCATACAGCATACCCGAACTCAAAATAAGAAATAGAAACAGGGAACGAAAGCTCATGATTACATTCATTAATTCATTAAAGAGGGTTTAACCTCAGGACTAAAATCTAAAGTAGAATTGTTAGTATCCTTTAATATTTTTTTACCGTTTGCCGTAGTTGAAAGCGCTTTACGACGAACACTTTTTCCGTAACGGGTTGCATCAGAATCTACTTTTCCGCAATACGTCCAACCCTTATCCAATGATGGCGCTGTTACAATCCATTGAAATTCAGACTCAACACCTAGGTTAACAGCGTCTATAATCCATGTGTTTGGAATCGAATAAACACTTTCTCCCATTGGGTAACTTTCTCCACCAACTACCAAATTGTACTCGTAGTCATAGGTGTAATCCGTAAGGTATTTTGCTTTGGTTATTGGCAAACGAGCGATAACAAAACTTTTAAATCCTCTGTTGTGGATCACCATAGAAGAGAATAAGCTTTCCATATTCGGAACGGCAGGATTATCAACATCATCGGCATCTTCGGTATAAAATTCAAAATTGGCTTTTCTCAAATCCATCGAGGCCGAGTTGTATTCTTTATGATCGATCGCGTCTTCGGCAATAACAAAAAATTCACCCGGAGCGATTGGATAAGTAGTTCCGTTACCCGGAACAATCGCAACAGCTGATGCAGCAAACGATTGTGCCATAATATTTGGGGTATACTCCTGTTTATCGGTAGTCATAAATTCTGACTGCGCGATCATTAAACCGTCTGCATACAATACCTTGTCCGTATTATTGTGAATTTTAAAGTATTTGTCTCCTAAATACTGTTTGCCCTGAGGAGTTCTTGTTCCGGTAAAAAATACCTCTTCGATCACAAAATCAGACTGGGTTGTTTTCAGGAACAGATTCAAAGAAACAGCTGCACTTCCACCGGTAACCACCACCGATTCTTTATAACTACTTACCGTAGCTTCAACCGTATTTCCATCTATGGTATATTTAATTTTTCCATCAACAGAAATTTCATAAGAACCTTCGCTTAACGCAACCGAAAGGGTGTTCGATACCGCTTTGCTTTGTGTGATTTTACCGGTATTGCGCTCTTTAAAAGAAACCGAAATTTCAGAAAAGGCAACACTGCTTAAATCATCGGGATTTACAAGTGTTAAAGTTAAAGCCGTTTCCTTACTGCTGTTATCATCGTCTTTAGAACAGGATTGTAAGAGTGCCACTAAGGCTATTGTTAGATAAATGGGTAGTAATTTAATTCTCATAATTGGGTAATTTATTTAATATTAAAAGTTAAAAATTCAAGTTTAATTCCATCCCGAAATAAGGTGAAGTAAGCCCTCTACGTTCAATCTTCTGACCATTGATTTCATAGTTTTGATAGTAGCTGAAGAGTCGGTTAACGAACATGGAAATTCTAAATCGCTTATAAAAATCTTTAGACACTTTCAGGTTCATGTTCATCGACATCGGAACGGTCTTTTTTTGAAACAAAGCCTCATTGTACTTGATGTCCAGCCATTGTAAAACAGGATCTGATTTGTCTTTTTCAAGATAAGGATGTTGTTTGCCCGAAGGATCGATATAAGCAACAGGCGTTCCGTTCATAGGGGTAGACTGATCGTTTCTAAACCATAAAAACTGGAAGGAGCCCGAAAACTCTAATCCAAGAGAAGGAACATAGGTGTCTGCAATTATATTGGTATTGAACTGCTGTTTTTCAGAGCCATCATCAAACTGGTAAAGCCCTAAATAAGGAAGCCTTTTTCCGTCGATGATAATGTCTTTCTGCCCTCTTTTATAAACCGGACTGCTGTTGGTATAGGTTGTTTTAAACCAGGCGCCATTCAGCGTAAATCGGGTGTTGATTGCGGTAAAACGCTTTGAAGAGAATTGAAACTCGACACCGCTTTTAAGCAGTTTGCTTCCGTTATTGGTGATGTTGTAAGACGTTAATAAAGTATCCATAACAAAACGCAGCTGTGCCAGATCAGGCGGTGCGGTTAAAGTTGAAGGATCGATAGAATTATTGTCGTACTTTTTATACGAAAGCGCCTGGTATCTCGAATTGTTTCTAAATCCGGAATCCATGCGTTCGTTAAAAAGAGTCACCGAAAACCGATTGCTGTCGTACGAAAAATCAGCACGAAGCTCCCATTTTTTATTAATTGCCGGTGTCAGCTCGTAATTTACCGGAGACGTTTTGTAGGTCATCAGGTTAATTCTTCGGTACTCCGGTGTATTGTGATAATAGTTGAGCTGCACCAAATCGTTATAGATAAAATCAGGGTAAAGCTGTGCCAGCGTTGGAAATTTAGTATACTGCCCGAAACCCGCTGTAAACTCTGCTTTCATTACATGTTCGCCCATTTTAAAAGACGGAAGCACCCATTGAGTATTAATTCTGGGATCGAAATAGTATTTTCCGTGAATGGAGTAAGCCGATGGCACATTCAATAACGACATTGCCCGGATACCTCCGGCCATGTTTAACCGATGTTTACCAAGCGGAACTGTAATCGCGTCTTCGGCAAAAAAAGACAGATCTGTACTCGCAGGAATATCTTTGTATGCTCTCGGACGTGTAGACATTTCAGGCGATGGCGGATGTGTGGTATCATACACCTGCCCTTTTCCGTTGTTTTTAGAATAGGTCCACTCCGAGCCCGCTTTTAAAGCATGTGTAATTCCAAACAAACGAACTTCAAAATCTCCCATAGCTTTTAAGAACGCATCAAATGGTTTTCCGTCTACAGTAAGATTAGAAACATACTGCGGTGTTAGAAAAATCCCGTCAGATTCACCCTGTTGTGTCGTATTGGGGATGGCCTTTGCACTGGATACCTGTACCCATTTGGTCTGTTCTATTTTATCGTATTGCTGACTAAGCGATGCCGATGTATGAAGCGCTTTTAAAAACGAGGATGTTTTAAAGTTTAAATTGAAGGAGTTGGCCAGTGAAAATCGATTGTAACTCGAACTATATCGGTCAATTTTAGTATAACCCACATCGGGATCTGCCCTTTCATTGTCGACAGACCCACTGTAATCTAAACTGGAATCCCATTGAAGCTGATGAGCATCATTTTCCCATGTTTTTTGTGCCCGTATGGATGTCGTGATTCTCTTATAGTTTTCAAAACTATTTCGCGGATCTGATTTTGCATTCAGATAATCCAATCCAACGTTCAGTACCAATCGTTTCTCTTCCGATTCAAAGCCTTTTCCTATATAATACAACTTGCTAAATTCATCTGCTTTAAAGCGCGATTCCCAGTTACTGCGTCCTCTTTTTCGCTGAATTTTAATCAATCCGCTCGTTAAATCACCATACTCGACAGAGGGAATTCCTCTGATGATTTCAACTCTCTCAATTTGATCTGTAGAAATAGAGCGCATGTCTACCCCTTTTGAGGTGGTATTTCGGCTTGTATTGGCGTATCCTGATCCCGGCGTTATCGTCAGGTTGGGTCCGGTGGTGTATTGAAGGTTCGCATCGGTGTTTAAAGGAATCCCGTCAATTACAAAAGAAGTTCCTAGAGAGGAAATATCATAGTTCGAGTCGGCTATACCCACTTCTCGTAGTTTGATATGATTGGAAGCATTAAATACAGGGTCCTTCGAGCGTCCGCCAGGCAGTAATTCCAATAAGTCGGTAAAACTCGATGGCTGTAAATGCTGCATTGCTTTTTTATCGATAATCGAGGTACTGGTCATTCCGCGCGACTCTACGGCAGTTATAACCACTTCGTTTAACTGAACGCTAGACGGAATTAATTCGAATGACAGCTTCTCATTGGCTTTCAATTCCAGATTTTTCTCGATCGTTTCATAACCCGGGCACGTCAATTTTAGTTTGTAGCGGCCACTTTCAATAGTATTTAAAAGGATATGACCAAAATCATCTGACAGGGTTTCAAACTTGCGGGTTCCTTCTAGAGAAAGCACAACTCCTTTTAACGGAACTTTACTTTCGGCATCTTTAAGGGTAATCTGAAGTGTAACTTTAGGGATATTTTGAGCAAAAACTGGGTTAAAAAGCAACAGAAATGCTACAGAAAGGACAGTTGCAATCCTTTTAAACAGGAATGCCGTAAGACTATTAAAAAGAAACATGGTATTAAATTTCTAGCAGCTGCGGAAGCTATATCACAAAAAGGCGGTTAATCGTTGCAAATATAACCTAATTTAGACTCAATAAAAATAATATTTTAAAACACTAAGATCCAAACCACTTCTTTCTTTCTTAAATTTTAGCTTAAAACGCTGATTATCAAAAATATTTACCGAAATTTGTTCATACGCTTACTCTTTGTATACTATTTAAAAATTAAACACTTTTAATAGCAATTAAACTGTAATTGACAGTGTCCTGTTGCCATCTGTAACCGTTCTTCTGCCAACTTACTACCAAATCTTCAATTTTCCAGTTTCAGGAGTAACCGAACGAATAAAGTTCGAAAATCCTAATTACCGTTCCCAAAACCTACTGTAAAAAGCAAATGCAGGGAACCTAAACTCAATAGCAACAAGCTGCTGTTTTTCTTTTTTGATAAACAGAATCAGCTCTTAAACGCATTGTCTGTGATGAAAATAACGAAGCACTCCGGGCACAAAGTCCCATTCGACAAAGAAAAACTAAAGCTTTCTCTCAAAAAATCGGGAGCTGCACCCGATCTTATCCAGGAATCTCTGGGTGAAATCGAAAAGCAAATCTATGAGGGTATTACCACCAAAGAAATCTACAAAATGGCCTTTGTGATTCTAAAAAAAGCGGCCAATGGACATGCAGGACGTTACAATATCAGACTGGCGTTGCAAATGCTTGGTCCAGCTGGTTTTTTCTTTGAAAAATTCATTGCCAGACTGTATGCCGCAGACGGTTACAAAGCCAAAATAAATTTAACGCTACAAGGAAAATGTGTGTCACATGAAGTGGATGTGGCTATTATGAAGGAGAATTTGATTACCATGATTGAATGTAAGTTTCACGGCAGCAAAGAAGGTTCTTCGGATGTAAAAGTCCCGATGTACATCCTTTCCCGTTTTAATGACCTTAAGGCAAACCGACACACTATTTTTACCAATAACGAAAGTATTAATTCCTGTATTATTGTGACCAACAATCGTTTTACCAAAGACGCGCAGGATTTTGCCAGTTGCAGCGGAATCTCGTTGGTAAGCTGGGATTATCCGCAAGACAATAGTCTTAAAAATAAAATTGACAAAGGAGCGCTCTACCCTATTACCTGTCTCACTACCTTGTCACTAGTTGAAAAAGAAAAGCTGCTTTTTCTGGATCAGATCTTGGTTAAAGACCTTATTGATGATCCACAAAGCCTGTCAAAAATAGGACTTAGCCAAAACCGAATCAAAAATATACTACACGAAGCTTCGCAAATTTGTAAACTTATTTGACATGAAAGTAAAATTTATAGGAGGTGCGGGAACTGTAACCGGTTCTAAAACGCTGATCGAAACAAAAAGTAACAGAATACTGATTGATTGTGGTCTTTTTCAGGGGATAAAATCGCTTCGGGAACTCAACTGGGATCCTTTACCTGTTTTACCCTCCAGTATCGATTTTGTCCTGCTTACCCACGGTCATCTGGATCATTGTGGCTGGCTTCCGCGATTGGTAGCTCAGGGTTTTACGGGTAAGATATACTGTACCGGTCCGACCAAATCGATTGCGAAATTGGTCCTTTTGGACAGTGCTAAAATTCAGGAGGAAGAAGCCGAAAGGGCCAACAAGGAACAATATTCGAAACACACGCACGCGGAGCCGCTTTATACCGTAGAACAGGCTGAGGCTGTGATGTCATTTTTTAAAGTCATCCCTCCTGATACAGTCGTAACGATTGCAGAGGATACCACCGCCGTTTTTGAAAATGCAGGACATATCATAGGAGCCTGTAGCATTACGCTGACTGCCGAGGGTAAAACTCTAGTGTTTTCGGGGGATATAGGCCGTGATGACGATGTACTGATGTTTCCGCCAACCAAACCCCTAAAGGCCGATTATATCTTTCTGGAAAGCACCTATGGCAACAAACTGCATCCCAATTTAGATGTAAAGAAAGAACTGGAAACACTCATCAATGCTGCTATAGCACAAAATGAAACCGTCATCATTCCGGGCTTTGCTGTAGAGCGGGCGCAATCGGTCATGTTTTTGCTGTGGCAGCTCAAACGGGAAGGCAGAATTCCTGACGTTCCTTACATACTCGATACTCCAATGGGGGCCAATGCCCTGCACGTATTTTTAGAGAATTTAAAATGGCACAAACTGTCTGTTGAGGACTGTCATGAGATGGCAAAAATGTTTAGGATTGTTTCCGAGTACGAGGAAACGCAGCGTATTATTGCAAATCCTCAGCCCAAAGTAGTTCTTGCTGCAAGCGGTATGGCAACAGGCGGGCGGGTATTATCCTATTTTGAACATTATATCAGTCTTGAAAAAACAACTGTTATTTTTGTCGGTTACCAGGCAGAAGGTACTCGCGGAAGAAAACTTCTTGAAGGTGATAAAGAAATTAAAATTTATGGAAATTACTATACGGTGCGAGCCAAAATCTTTCAGATAGAAGGTCTCTCTGCACACGGAGACCAAAATGATCTTTTAAACTGGCTGTCTGCTCTTACCAACACTCCAAAATGTGTTTTTTTAGTGCATGGCGAAAATTTGCCGGCTGATGAACTGCGAATTAAAATTCACCATCGCTATCATTTTAAATGTACTGTTCCGTTAATGGGAAATGAAATAGAAATTTAGGTTTTGTTTTTAGCTGACTGACCTTCAAAGCCATAAAACAAACAGCCCCGCACCATTGTTTTAGTGCAGGGCTGTTTCTCAAAAAAAACATTTTTTATAAATCAATTATTTCCAAATAGGATTTAATTGGCGTCAAACCATAGTTTTGTAGTCAGCAAATCTTTTCCCTGAGCGGATACTGCGGCTTGGTAGCTCGTTCCGTTCAATGACTGCTCTGTTCCCGGATAAAAGAAACGCGAAGGAATCTGTCCGTTCAAAACCGTAGCCGGACCAGCTTTTAGTACCGGATAATCAAGTCTTCTCCATTCCACAAAAGCATCAAGACCTTGTCCGTAGAATGCAATCCATTTTTGTGTACCTATCGATTTGGCATAATTAGTCGCATCATATTTTACAGTAGCCTGATTCAGATATTTATTGATTGTTGTTGCATCTGTGATTCCAAATTGATTGAACGAAGCAGTAATTGCATTTTTGTACAATTGCTCAGCATCTCCGCCAATATAACCACGTGCTACCGCTTCAGAAAGGTTAAACAGTACTTCAGAATAGGAAACAATTACAGCCGGTGACGATGAAGTCAGGAAGTAAGTTCCCGGTTTTGAGGTCTTAGCAAAACCTTGACTATTCGCATCACTGTTTGATAATCCGTTTGCACCACCCACATACTTACCAACAGTTTGATCTGTAGGCAGCTGAGCATAAACCGGCAAACGCGGATCGGATAATTCGTTTAACTTGTCTACCAAAGTTTTCGAAATACGAAAATCATCACGGGTTTCAAACCAGGCCGAAGCAGGATTTTGCTGAGGTGAACTGGTAAAAGTAAACTTAAAGGTTTCGTTATTGTTGCCAATGACTCCCGCAGCATCGCTTGTTGCTTCAATCGCTGCTTGTTTGGCCAATGCAGGCTCTTTATCTGAGATTCTCAATGCGATACGCAAACGAAGTGAATTTACAAGCTTCTTCCATTTTGTGATATCTCCTTTATACGCCAAGTCTCCCGTTACGCTTCCACTTGCCGGATTTAATAAAGACTGTGCCTGTTTTAAATCTTCCAGTAATCCTGTATACACTTCTTTTTGCGTATTGTAGGCCGGTGTTACTTTTAAGCCTGCTTCTTTGTACGGAATGCTTCCGTAGGCATCTGTTAACAATAAAAATGTCCACGAGCGCAATGTTAGTGCAATTCCTTTATAGTTTGGGTTGGCCTGCTGATCCGGAAATTTCAGAATGGTGTTCAAATCTGTAATTAAGGTGGCGTAACCTGTATTCCACAAAGTAGTGAAAGAGGTGTTTGATACATCGTACCTGTCCGGCTCTGTGTACTGAACCTTAGCCCAATGCTGGACAAATAATAAAGAGGCATTAAAGTTATTATCAGATCCCCAATACAAATCGGCTCCCTGTTTTAGTGTTCCGGTTAACAGATAAGGTGCCAGTGGTGTTTCGGTTGCATTTGGATTTTTATTAAGATCATCCAGCGTATCCCCACAAGAAGTAAGCGACACCGCAAATAGAGTTATATAGGCTAATTTTTTTAGCATGATTTCTTTTTTTTAAAATTTAAGATTAACATTCAGACTGAAATTTCTAGTCGTTGGCAAAGCTAAGCTCTCCAATCCCTGAGCATTTCCGGTAGTGAAAGCCGTTTCAGGATCAATATTTGGTGCATCTTTATAGATAAATAACAGGTTACGGCCTACAGCTGTAATACTTGCTCCTTCTAATCCAAGTTTTCTAACAAATTTCTTATTGAAATTGTAAGCCAGTTTTACCTCTCTTAGTTTTACAAAAGTCGAACTGTAAATGTAGGCTTCGTTAATGTTGTAAGATGCTTTGTGAAACTCCTGTGCACTAATCACCTGAGAGTTTGGGGTTCCGTCAGCATACACTCCGTTAAAAATAACACCATCATCATATACCGTTGCTCCATTTGGAGCTGTGCCACCTGTTAACAATGTTTTCGGATTGGCCGAGTTGTTATTTGGATAATAGTAATTTAAACCTCCATTTGCGGCATCACGGCCTGCTAATGTCTCCGCCAGTACACCGGTATAAGTACCTGTTCTGTTGGTTCCCGAATAAATGTCACCCCCAACACTGGCGTCAATAAGGAATGAAAATTCAAGATTTTTATACGTCAATGTATTGGTTACACCCGCTAAATAATCCGGAGTATAATGTCCTAATACTTTCTTTTGCGGATCGGCCTTAGGCAATCCGTTAGCACCTACTACTATATTTCCGTTGGCATCACGCTGATACGCTGTGCCATAAAGAGCACCGTAAGCCTGCCCTACTGAAGCCAATACATCAACACCTCCTGAAGAACCAATGGTATAGTTTTGAATCTGTTTGTCGTAGTCCAAAATCTTTACTTCGCTTATATTCTTCGAGTAATTTACGCCTACATTCCATTTGAAGTCCTCCGTTTGAACAGGAGTTCCGTCCAACTGAACTTCGATACCGCGGTTGTTCACTTTACCTGCGTTGATCAATTGCGAATTGTAACCGCTCGAAGCTGTGGTTTTTATTTCTAAGATCTGATCAAAACTATTGGTGTTGTAATACGCCACATCCAAATGCAGTCTGTTTTTCCAGAAAGAAGATTCTATACCTAATTCCGTAGAACGCGTAGTTTCAGGTTTCAGGTTCTCATTCAGTTTTTTCTTAGCCGAAGTTTGAATCGGGTTTCCGTCAAAGGCAGTTTGAAAATCGTAAACAGTAGACAGTTGGTAAGGATCTGCATCGTTACCTACTTCCGACCAGCCTCCACGAAGTTTTAAGAAATCAAGTGTATTGCTTTTCAGATTAAAGGCGTCAGAAACTACAAAACTACCGTTAAAGGAAGGATAAAAATAAGAACGGTTGCTGCTTGGCAATGTAGACGACCAGTCGTTACGGGCAGTTACGTTCAGATAAGCATAATTTCTATACCCAAATTGTGCCGACGCATAAGCACTGTATACTCTTAATCTCGAAATTGAGTTTGACGAAGTCAACGGGTCTCTCGAATTCGTCAGGGTATACAAGTCCGGTACAGCCAAACGTGGTGCTTTTTGATAATTGTTGGCATCACTGTGGTTACGAATATTGAATCCGGCAAGGGCATCCACACTAAAATCGTCGTTTACTTTTTTAGTATAAGTAAAAATCCCCTCCGTGTTTCTTTCGTTTACGGTGTAAGCATCTTCTGCATACGATCCGAAAGGCGTTCCGTTTGTACCGTATTTAATCGTGTACTTTCTGCGATCGTTGTAATAATCAACTCCGGTACGGAATTTGAAATTAAGGCCCTCGATAATTTTGGCATCCAAATGAATGTCTCCAATAATACGATTACGCTGTTGGCTGGTGGTGTTGTAATACGCGTTCCAGTACGGATTGCTGTAATAACTGTTGTTCCAGTTCACGTCTCTGTTCTTCTGAAGTTCGTCGATGTCTACCTGACGTCCGAACCAAAGAAACTGAAGCATTACACCAGCAGCACGGTTACCCTGAGGACCGCCCGGTAAAGCCGGAGCATCGGTCACAATATAGTTGGCCGTAACCCCTACTTTTATATTTTTAGAGATTTGGTAATTGGTATTAACCGTAAAGTTCGTTTTGTTTACTTCACTGTTAGGTACTGTTCCCAGTTGTTTTTGATTGTTTATTCCCAAACGAAAATCTGATTTTTCATCTGATTTCGCGATAGAAACGCTATTGTCATAAGTAACACCGGTATTAAAAAAGTCCTTTACATTATTCGGATGTGCTACGAAAGGTACAGCAACACCATTGGAGTAAAATTGAGGGATAAGTCTGCCGTCCAGTTTAGGTCCCCAGCTTTCATCCACTCCGTCATTGATACCGCCCCCTTTACCGTCTACAAAGCTGAACTTTCCGTTTGATCCTTGCCCAAATGAATTTTGAAATTTAGGCAAAGTCGCCACCTGAGAGATGGTAATTCCTGAATTGACGCTAATCCCCAATCCTTTTTGACTTTTTCCTGATTTTGTTGTAATCAAAACTACCCCATGTGCCGCACGAGATCCGTAAAGAGCTGCCGCGTTAGGTCCTTTCAGTACACTTAATGACTCAATATCCTGCGGGTTTAAATCGGCAATCGCATTTTTAAAATCGCGGGTGGTTCCTCCAGTGCTACCCAACTGTGAGTTGTCTACCGGAACTCCATCGACCACAAACAACGGCTGATTGTTTCCGGATATAGAAGTTTCACCACGAATAACAATACGTGAAGATCCCATATCTCCCTGTGAATTGGTAATACGAACACCCGCCAATTTACCACTAAGGCTGTTTAAAAAGTTGGTTTCTTTTGTATCCGACACTTCTTTTCCTTTAAGCGCCTGCGTAGTGTATCCTAACGATTTTTTCTCTTTCGTAATACCTAATGCGGTAACTACTACTTCCGACAGTGCGTTTTGTTCCTGTGTAAGGCCAACGGTAACCGAATTTTCACTGGCTACAACTTCTGCTTTTTTATACCCCAAATAGCTTACGATTAAAGTATAAGGAAGTTTTTGCCCGGTTTGGAAATGAAATCTTCCATCAAAATCAGTTACCACCCCATGAGTAGTCCCTTTAATGTTCACCGAAGCACCAATAATAGGTTCCTTTGTCGCAGCATCGATTACTGTTCCTTCAAGTTTGGACTGGATAAGCGGTTTGGTTTCCTGTGCTTTAATTCCAGTGGAAATCAACAAAATACATAATGCTATATATCTATTTATTTTTTTTTTCATTACTTTGTTTTAGTTTAATAAATAAGGTGACCGGTGCCGGATATACTCCGCCCGTCCTTATAGAGATGTACAATTTCTTTAAGCTTCGCCATTTCTGTTCCCGCAGAAATGGTTTTTTATTAGCTACACATTCGCTTTTTCATTTTCTTTTTATTTTGGGTTATTATTATTTGAATTGGATCACTGCTCCCGATGCCCTATCGAAAAGGGCCTTTCTATTGGGCTCCCGTTCGTTCAAAAGTGAACAAATTCGGCGATTCTTATATTCTACTAATTTGATAGAACAAAAGTATATTAAAAATACGAATGCCAAAATTTTAACTCTTTTTTTTATATAAAAAATGTTAAAAAAATAACTCCAAAAGGGTAAACTACTAAAAACAAAATAGTTAACAACCAATTGATTTTCCTTTGCTGTGTAAGATTTTTTCTAAAATGAGAGAATGAAATGTCTTTTAATTTGCTTTTCTTTAAAAAAGGGTATCCATTACAGTATTTTGTAATCCAACTAAAGTTATTATTGATATAAATAAACCTAATAAACTATTATACAAATAATTAATATTATAAAAACATAAAATACAGCGCCCTTCCCCTAACTCCGAATCAAAGAATTGAAGAGGTAAAAAAGAACCGTTTTTCACCGATTCTTAACTTCGCAAAAAACAAAAAAACCGTCTGGATCAGACGGCCTTTTTAGGGGTAAAATTCTATTTATATACTTATCGGCTTTAAAGATTTTCTAAAATTAAAAACTCTTTTTTCTGATCCTGATCCAATCCTTAGGCAGCAATTATTAAGTTTTGTATCAATTCAAATCTGATCTTGTTCACTAATGTCTCATTGAATTTTGAGTCTTTCAGAACTTCCTCCGGTGATGCCGCATGGACAAAAACTGACGTAATCAGCAATCGGTTAAGTTCTTCATGAGACAGATGATCACTTATTTTATCTATTTCAACCTCAAAAGAGTGTCGTTTTTCGGCATCAGTTCCGGCTTTTGCATAACCTTCTAATAACCATTTGAATGCTAAAGATTTAATTTTATTACTGTTGGAGTTTAACCAAACCTCTTTTTCATCGTCATCGTCCGGTTCTCCACGGTAAGGGTACTTATCATCTATGATTCTTTTGGACTTAATCAGTACCAAAGAGGCAAGTCCATCGGCATTCGCCATATCCAAAAACAATTGCTTTTCCTGTATCAATCTCTCGTTAAACGATCCGATGTACAGTTTAAAAATATTACAAACCTGATCTCCATTATTTACAGGCAGATCATTCTGTTTCAAACTATTTGCAAGCGATTGGAAATCGATCCAGTTTTCATCAAAAAGCCTTTTTGAGTAGCTCAGTTGCCCGTACAGCTCATTGAGATTTTTAGTTGTTTCGTCTAATTTTTTCTGTGTATTCTCGTACCAATCCATTAAATCGTTGGCCGCAGAAATACTGTTAATGATATAATCTATCGAGCCAATAATTAAAAGTATGGCCGCTAAGCCCGCAACAATCCAGCCTAATGGTCCAAGCGCGGCTCCTAACATGCCAACAGTAGCTACACCGGCAAAAAAATTGGTCCCTAAAGTAATCCAGCCAAAAAGATAAAATTCTTTTTCAGTAAGTGTTTGCAGGTTAAAGGATGAATCAATTTTTAAATCGGGAAGTCTGGAACTTACCAGGTCTATAAAATTACTGTACTCTGCTATTACAGGCAGAATATTATCCAGTACTTCCAAATAATTCTTAGCCATAGCGCGAGTCAGACCCAGCATTCTCAGACACTCATTCAGTGAGCCTCGAACATTGTCATATCGCTTTGGATTGTCAGGTCGCCAGAAGGAACCGGCATCCCTGTCCATCTTTCTAAAGTCGGTATCAAAACTGGCCAGACTATCATTGAGTACCGACAGCTTTGTTATCACTTCCTGTGCCGAATCCCTTCCGTCTTTTATAGCATTCAGCGAATAAAATTTATAAAAATTATTACTCATCTCCACAAAAACCTCACTATAATAATCATTCGTGGTTTGGTCTTTCTTAGTAACAAGCGGGATTCTTACTTCTTTTCCATCAAGGAAAAGGCTTAGTATTTTGGAAACATTGTCTTTCACTTCCTGCTCCGTAAAATACGCTTTTTGATCTGCAACAGCTGCAGAACGAATCTTGATGTTTTCCGGATTTCTTAAAATTTGAGTCCATTGATCAACCGTATATTGTGCCTGAGGAGTTAGCTGTTCTGCTATGGTCGTAACATCAAATACCAGTAGCTTTTCTAACTTATCATCGGTGTACTTTACCATTTTTGAAGTGGCAGTAGCCGTTGTTTTTGCTCCCTTTGCCATGAAGTTCTGTAATACTTCCTGCTTAACGATTTCTTTAATTTCCATAATTTAAATTTGCATTTGCCCTACTCATAGGCTTTTCGGATTCCGCCCTAACTTGAACTCAATGAAGCAGCTTTATACGGTACTGTTTTCTAAGATTGTCTTTTACTTTTAGTTTGGAAGTCTTAGCCGGACGTTACGTTTGGTTGCTTTTGAAGTAAAGCTAGTGCTTGATTCTAATAGAGATGAAAAAGATGCAACGAACGCGGAATTTACTGTCATGTGTCAACTATTTTCTGTTGCAAAGCCTTATAATTACAAGGAAATGAAGTAAAATGTGTCGTTCCGCTGGAACTTTTTTTGAACATGCTTTATTTTCAACGGATTAAAATCCGTTGCTACAAATTTTATCGTTCCTTCGGAACTTAATTATGCGGTTGTTTTTATTGTTGACCGATTAAATTGAAAATCGTTGTCCTGCTTTAAAATTGTTGTGAAATGTATCGTTCCTCCGGAACTTTTTTTGAATACGTTTTATTTTCAACGGATTAAAATCCGTTGCTACAAAATTTGTTGTTGCCTATTAAATTGAAAATCGTTGTCCTGGTTTAAAAATTGTTGCGAAATGTATCGTTCTTCCGGAACATTTTTGAACACGTTTTATTTTCAACGAATTAAAATCCGTTGCTACAAAATTTGTCGTTCCTTCGGAACTTAATTATACGGTTGTTTTTGTTGTTGCCTATTAAATTGAAAATCGTTGTTCTGGTTTAAAAATTGTTGCGAAATGTATCGTTCTTCCGGAACTTTTTTTGAACACACCTTATTTCCAACGGATTAAAATCCGTTGTTACAAAATTTGTTGTTCCTTCGGAACTTAATCATGCGGGTGTTTTTTGTTGTTAGACGGATTACGATCCATGCACCTAAAATAGAAACAGGCGATATAAACCGAAATAGGTTTAAATAAGATAAAGATTAACTTCATAAAAGAGCCATAGGCTCGAATGATAATCTAGAGACAGATTTTAATCCGTCACAAAAAATTTAGGTACAACCATAAAGAGCCATCGGCTCGATTCATATTGTAGCGACGGATTTTAATCCGTCATAAAAAACAGGCACAACCATAAAAGAGCCGTAGGCTCGGCATATATAGTTTTTTAGATGAATTTACCCCCGTTAAGTACAATTGATTCAACACACCCAAACATAGATATTAGGCGTAAAAAAATACCAGCTCTTAATGGTATAAAAGTAAAAGAGACGACCTGCATAGTCGTCTCTTTTACTTTTTAAAGCTTATCTCTACCGTTTTTAACAGATCTAATAAGCTGCTGAAACTGCATATTCCTTTTGATACAATTTTTGATACAATTTGTATGAAATCACTAATATACCAAGGAAAACCAAAGGCAGTATCGCCTGAAACCCGAATCCATCAACAGCAAAATGACTGATGCTGGCAAATATAAACACAAAGCCAAAACCGGTGTACGCCCACTCTTTCGCAAATTTTGGCGCTTGCGGGATAATCACGGTAAGTGCTCCAATCACTTTGAAAACTACTAATGCGTTACCAAAATAAGCCGGATATTGCATATGGCTGATCCCTTGTTTGGCAAGTTCAGTTTGTGAAGTTAGGGCCGGGATAATGCCCTCCATAATAAAAATGATAATTGTTGTGGTCCAGAATAGTATTTTATCTTTTTTCATAGCTGTAAAGGTTGTTGGTTAAAAATAATTTGTCATTAGCTCCTGATTCATAGCGTTTTCTAAAGGAGCTTATCCAATTGGGTATAATTATCAAAACTAATTACACCCAACGGCTAAGGGTTTGTTTTCTTCTGACGAATAACAGAGCATCCACTGATGTCCAAATTTATCCGTAAGGTGTCCGAAGAGGACTCCAAAGAAAGTTTTTTCTAACGGATGGGTAGCCTGACCGTCTTTCGATAAGTCGGTATAAGCCTTTCGGGTTTCTTCTTCACTGTCAAAAGTGAGCATCATCGAAAAGGCATTCCCTTTTGTCAGGTTTTCCGGAGCCATATCCGATCCCATAATCACAAGAGTATCGCTTTTAAGCGTGGCGTGCAAAATACATCTTTTCATTCTCTCCGGCAGGCGCTCCCCTATTGGCGAATCGGCTATCGTTTGCAGCTCGAGTTCACCACCAAGACATGCTTTGTAAAATAACATTGCATCCTTGCAGTTACCGTTAAATGTTAAATAAGAATTAAGCTGTGCCATTTGAATACTGTTATTGTTGTGGGATTTTGGCCAGGTCCATGTATAAAACCTCCCAAAGATGTCCGTCTAAATCTTCAAAGCTTCGTTGTTGCATAAAACCGTAGTCTTTCGCTTCAGCAGTTTCTTTTCCGCCCGCTTTTAATGCATTATTTTGCATGGTATCCACCTCATCGATACTGTCTACCGACAATGAATTAATTACCGCCGCTTTTTGAAAAGCATTTCCAATTTCTTTGTTGGTAAATTCATTGAACTTACTGTGTGTTAATAACATCACATAAATTTCTTCGGTTAAAACCATACAGGCTGCTGTTGCATCTGTAAATTGAGGATTGTTTGTAAATCCAATTGCTGTGTAAAAAGACATTGCTTTTTGTAAATCTGCTACCGGCAGATTGATGAAAATTTTTGTTGCCATTTGTTCTATTTTTTTAGTTGTTAATTGATAATACAAAGATGGAGCAGAAATAACAGAATGCGGATATGCAAAAACGACAACAAAAAGGGCATTTACGACAAACTATCTTTATCTTTGAAATTGCAAAATGGCAAACGATGTGATTTTTAGGGGCTTTGCACAACAAATAAGCCCTTAGAGCCAGTTCTAAAAATAAAGAAGATGATAAAAAAAGTAAGTATCCTTGTTCCTGAAAGCTCCGTTCTGCAGGCTATAGCAGATCCTCAATATTTATTTTCAGCAGTCAATCAGTTTATGACTGCATCGGGCAAACCCGTATTGTTTGATGTGCAGCTCGTTGGTTTAGAAAAAGAAGTCAAACTCAATAACGGACTATATTCAGTTAATACGTCTCAGCTTACAAAAGAAGTCACAAACACAGATTTGATTGTTATTCCTGCCTTATTTGGAGATATGAAAAGCGCGATTGCTCAAAATCAGGAGCTTTTGCCCTGGATAAACGAACACTATCATAAAGGAGCTGAAGTAGCTTCGCTTTGCGTTGGTGCATTTTTACTTGCCTCTACCGGTTTATTGGATGGCAAAAAATGCTCTACACATTGGGGTTTTCAAAATGAGTTCCGCGAAATGTTCCCTGAAGTAGAAGTCATAGACGGCAGCATTATCACCGAAGAACACCGAATATACTCCAGTGGCGGTGCACATTCATACTGGAATCTACTACTGCATTTAGTTGAGAAGTATACCGACAGACAAACGGCAATATTGGCTTCCAAATATTTTGCGATCGATATTGACAGAGACAGTCAGGCCGCTTTTGCGATGTTTCAAGGACAGAAAAATCACAACGACGAAGCAATCAAACAGGTACAGGACTTTATTGAAGATAATATACAGGAGAAAATCACTATCGATGAATTGGCTGATCTGGTGCTATTGGGAAGAAGAAGTTTTGAAAGACGGTTTAAAGCCGCTACCAACAATTCTGTTTTAGAATACATCAACCGTGTGAAAATTGAGTTTGCCAAAAAAAGCTTCGAAACCAGCCGCAAAAATATTAATGAGGTAATGTACGATGTAGGTTATACCGACACCAAAGCATTTCGTACCATTTTTAAAAAGGTAACAGGTCTAAATCCGATCGAATACCGCAATAAGTACAACAAAATGGCTGTGAACTAGTTTATTCTCTAAACCCATTTAGTAAAATAAAAAACTCGTTTCATATAAAATAGTGTAATAGAAATCTTAAAACAGGCGATTTAAAAAATGAAACCAAGTATTGATCTTCGGTCAAAAAAAATCACTATTTTTAACAAACCATGATACTTATACTATGACCGATAAATCACAATTACGAAGTTCTATTTTCAGACATCTTGACGGCTTAGCCGTTGCTCCCGTAGCAATAGCACTAAAAAACAATGCTGTTTTAGAGTATATACTAAACAAAAAACAAGTCCAATTATCAGAGCTGGTAACGGTTTCTAAAGCAAATGAAGGTTATCTGAATGTCGGTTTAAGAATTCTGGCTTCCCAGGGCTTTTTAGATTATGAAGTCGATAACGGTACACAGGAAATTACGATCGCTGTCAACGAAAAAACCGAAACGGCTTTTTCATTGTTTTATCTCTATCAGGATGTTGTCGATCTGCTTCAATTTTCGGTACAGTTTCATCCACGGCTTTTTGAAGATGTACCTTTTGAAAGACTCAATGTCATCTTTGAAAAATATAAAAAAAGATACGGAATTCTCCCTTCTGACAATCCGTTAAAAAATAGTATTCAGGAGCAGATTTTAAAACATATCGAAGGCCATTTGATTGGTCCAACAATTGTTCGTCTGGCCATGAAAGGGATGTTTCACAAATATTTCATGGAAACTTCCTTCCAGCCCGAAGAGTTTCATAAATCTCCTGAAAATTTTAAAAAAATACTGGACTTTTTTGTACATCTTGGATGGTTTTTGGAAAAAAATGGCAACTACCAATTTACCGAAACGGGTCTCTTTTATGCCAAAAGAGCCAGTGCCTATGGTGTAACGGTTTCTTACTTGCCAACATTTGCCAAAATCGAAGAATTAATATTTGGTGATCCTGCTGTACTAAGAATGATTACCGATGGCGAAAACGAAATTCATGTTGACCGCGAAATGAACGTTTGGGGAAGCGGCGGTGCTCACGACACTTATTTTAAAGTGGTAGATGAAATTATCGTTACGCTTTTTAATCTGCCAATCGAACAACAGCCTAAGGGAATTCTTGATATGGGCTGCGGTAATGGTGCTTTTCTTCAGCATATTTTTGAAGTAATCGACCGACAAACCTTACGCGGAAAAATGCTCGACGATTATCCCTTATTTTTAGTTGGAGCCGATTATAATCAGGCCGCATTAAAAGTAACCAGAGCCAATTTGATCAAGGCCGACATTTGGGCAAAGGTCATTTGGGGGGATATCGGACGCCCACAACTGCTTTCGGAAAATCTGAAAGAGAATTACAATATTGATTTGAAGGATTTGCTTAACGTAAGGACCTTCTTAGATCACAATCGAATTTGGAAAGATCCGGAACACATTAACAAAGACAGAATCAGTACATCTACCGGTGCATTTGCCTACAGAGGAAAAAGAATCAGTAACAATCTGGTCGAAGACAATCTGCTGGAACATTTGCAAAAATGGTCGCCTTATGTGCGTAAATTTGGCTTGCTGCTGATTGAACTGCATACCATAGATCCGAAGCTTGCTGCCGACAATATCGGAAAAACTCCTGCAACAGCCTATGATGCTACTCATGGCTTTTCGGACCAGTATATTGTTGAGATAGATGTTTTTAATAAAGTTGCCGCAGAGGCAGGATTATTTCCGGACAAATCAATTTTTAAACGATTCCCCGATGCTGATATCGCGACCGTAAGTATCAATTTACTAAAAGGAAATTAAATCGATAATCCCATTAACAACTGCTGTTGTTTAGCACCAGTTGAAATCAAGAAACCTTCAAAGCTACCAGACTTTGAAGGTTTTTTTTTAGACCTTTCACGTTTCTACTTGTGGAATTTTGTTTTCTGCAAATGATAATATCAAATCCTACTTCTCTATAAAACAGGTATTTATACGTAATTCAAATCTGCTCAGTTATTGTAATTTTATTCTTATTAATCAAGTCAACAACTTGATTACAATACTGTATATAAGCCTTTTGCGATTTACTCCACACCAGTATCTTAACATACTCTCTTCGCGCCCGGATTCTATAAAGTACCCAAAGCATCTCCTTTTTTAGATTGTTTCAAACTCACATAACATTATTGACTACCCATCAATATCAACAATTGTATATTCTATTAACCCCTTAAACCATAAACAATGAACTTAAAAGAAAAACTTAACGAAATTGGCCAAAAGCCGGACATGATTTTAATTATTACCGACGAGCAGCGTGCTACGCAACATTTCCCGCCGGGATGGGAAGAGGAAAACCTTCCTACATTGACTTTTCTGAAACAAAATGGTTTTAGTTTTGACCGCGCCTTCTGCAACACCTGCATGTGTTCTCCTAGCCGCTCGACCTTATTTACTGGTTTATATCCTGCGAAACATGGTGTAAGCCAAACCCTTACCGAAGGCGGTCTGTTGTCACCTCAGGAACCTACGCTTAGCAATGCACTGCCTAATATTATGAATACACTTTGGGCTGATGGATATGATGTGCAATACCGCGGAAAATGGCACATGAGTAAAGGTGTTGCCCCTAATGGTACTAAAACAAATTATGAAGATCTAACCGCTGCTGATATTGCATTGTATGGGGCTATGGGCTGGATTGCTCCCGATGCCGGTGAAGATGTCAATCCGCTTAATTTTGGGGGCGGATATGCCAACCATGATGCAAGGTATACGGCTGAAGCGATTCAATATCTAAAGGAAGTAAGAGCCCAAAGAGCCGCCGGAAACCATAAACCTTATTGTTTGATTCTGTCTCTCGTAAATCCACACGATGTATTAGCTTATCCGAATACAGCAGGTACATCAGGATATCATCCCGACAGTTGGCTAGACAGAGAGATCGGCCTTCCTGCTACCGTAAATGAGAATCTGCTCGAGAATAAAAAACCAATGGCACAGGAACAAATCCTGATCAATATGGCTTTAACCCTCGGAGCAATCAATAGCACCGAAGACAAACTGAATTATATCAATTTCTACGGTTATTTATTAAGTCTTGCTGATAAACAATATGGTTATCTGATTGACGAACTGTATAAGGAAGATGAAAATGGGCATAAACTGGCCGATTCTGCCATAGTTACCATGACATCCGATCATGGCGAAATGGGTCTCGCTCATGGCGGATTACGTCAGAAAACTTTTGTTGCGTATGAAGAGGCTTTAAGAGTACCACTTGTCATTTCAAATCCGATACTGTTTAAGAACCATCCTGTCAAACATTCGATGAACTTAGCAACATTAGCCGATATCTTCCCTACTTTTATTGAGATGGCCAATGTTTCCAATCCGCCAACAGGGCTTGCCGGTACGAGTTTGTTGCCTACAATGGAGGACAATACACCGGTTCAGCATAGCCTTCTGTTTACTTATGATGATATCAAAGCCGGATCTAATAGTACCTGGACCATCGTAAGAGCTGCCAATCGCATCCGTTGTATCAGAACCGAAAAATGGAAATTTGATTACTATTTTGATGCCGCTACAGCCTATTTCAAACAATATGAACTGTATGATTTAGTGAATGACCCATTGGAAATCACAAATCTGGCCTATGATCCGGCTTACAGTGAAATCAGGCATGAGTTAGAAGAGCAATTGCATCAGCTGGAAGTAGAAAAACTTTGGGTAAATGCGCCAAAAGATGTCTATAGTACCACAACGTTCAACTAAAAACAACTTTTGGGCACAGTGCTAAAAAAGTATAAAGCAATAATCAAAAAAAAAAATTATGTCAGAAAATATAAATCTGGAAGTCAATACTGCAAAGTATACCGATTTCAATTATCCTGCTGGCGGAGAAACCAGCATACAAGGCGTAAGAGGTGTCACAGGATCTGAAAATGTATACATTTCAGGCAGTTTAATAGGCCTTGATAATATTGTTCAGGGCTTAATCTATGAAGGGCCAATTAATGGAAGTGGTAATCAAGGCAAATGGAACATTGTAAATTTTCCAAGTACACCAACAGCAACGGTTATCAATACCTCTTGTTACGGTCCTAATAACGGGCATGATGGCAAAGTACAATTGGTTGGTTCCTATAAAATCTCGGCCTCTACCGGTAAAGCTCCGAGCGGAAATCTTGGTTTTTATTACGAAGGACCAGTAGACGGTTCAGGAACCTGGATTCAGGTGTCGCCAAATGGCGGTAATACCAATAATGTATTTGTTCATAGCATAATGGGCGGAATCGCTGTTGGGAATTATGATGTAGAGAACGACAAGAATGGATATGCGTTTCTATATGATGTTGTCACTAAAGAATATATTGATTTTAAAGTTTCCAATTCCTTAACGACTACTTTGTACGGGATTTGGCACAATGGCGGTGATCATTATACTATGGCTGGCGGTTATTCGAGCGCTAAACTGGGGGAAATAAGCCAGGCTTTTCTCGTTGATTACAATTCCAAAACGAAGGAAACAAGTAATTTAAAATCGTTTAGTTATAAGAATGAAACTGCTCTGTCTGTAGTCACACATTTTGAAGGTATTACTGCTGCCAAAGGTAATGGTTATCATATGCCCTCTGACTGGATCAGTATTAACGGAAAAGATATAGGAGCTTCCTTTGTTGCTGTCAATCGAAATTCAGATGGCTCATTTGGAGAAGCCAACTGGATAGATATTGATTTTCCGGAAGCTGACAGTACAAGCGCCAATACGGCTTATGAAAATAGTATCTTAGGCGTTTATACCGTTAAAAATGATTCGGATACCGTAACAGTGTCTTCGTATGTTGCAAAAGTTCATCCGTGAAAATAAAGCAAGATTCCTTTAAACGATTATAGATTTTTAATAAGCGGTTAAGTTGAAAATCTTTCAGCTTAACCGCTTCTGTTTTTCCCACAGATAACCTGACTACCAATGCTGATCCTTAATTGATGGCTATAAAAAAGAAATCGTCTCAACTTTTACATTGAGACGACTTTCTTCATTTTCATACATTCCCTAAAGGAATATGCAGTTCAATAGAAAAATATTAGTTTTTAATTATTTTTCTCGTCACTACTTTTCCGTTATCAGAAATAAACTGAACGATATAAATTCCGGGAGCTTGTTTGGAGATGTTCACATTAAACTCTTTTTGTTTATTCGTTTTTTCTTCAAAAACAACGCTATTGAAAACACTTGTTATTCTTAAAGTTCCCTGCTCCTCGTTATTGATTCCTATTTTAAAGATTCCGTTTGTAGGATTCGGATAAATAGTAACAATACGCGATTCAGCTGCTTCAGTAAGCGCTATAGCACCCGGTTTAGTATTGGCCTTAGCTCTTACCAGTGCAAAACGCTCTCCTCCTTCAAGTTCACCCGTTCTGGCATCTTCCTGAACAAGATCTATGGTAATTTGCTCTTCAGCCGGGAAATCTTTTGCTACCTTGAAATCAAAGGTTATTCCGAAAGTTTCATCAATATCAATTGGCAGGTTAGCAATTGCTCCTTCTCTTGACGTGATCAGGATTTTATTTTTATCTAAAATCTGTACTCCTTTCAAGCTTCCATTGGCCTGTGCTCTTTCAAATAATTTCGGATCCAGTGTCGCTTCGATGGTACCGCCTAACTCAAAGAAATTATTCTTAAGCTGTTCGTTAAATCCTTTGTCTACAAATCTTACATTGATGTTTTTAGATCTGATTCCTCTAATAAATACGGCTGTTGGAGGAACAAAATCGGTCGTATTCAGGTTGTAAACACTTAAATTTTTCCAGGCAATATTGTTGTTGTTTTTGGTATTAACCGCAATACTAACATTGTTTTGCTCATTAAACATAGGATCTTCTGATGATTCTATTCTTGCAGCTAAACAAAAATGATGTACATCGTAAGTGAAATCAGCAGGATTTGGCGGATACCACGGAATAACCACCGTAGCGTTTCCACCTGCAGCAATTGCCGGGATAGCTACCTCTCCAATATAATCACCATGCAATACAGGTCCAACATAAAAATTAACAAAGTTGGTAGGCCATGTTAATCCTGAAGAAGCTTTTGCAAAATACAGTTTCACTTTTCCGGAAGCGCTGGCAACGGTTCCTTTATTAGTAACTTTAACGTAAACTCCGTTTGGTGAACTTAATTTAAATTCAGGGTTTTCATGTACAGTTCCTCCGTCAATCGTTTGTCTTACCCAGATATCATCACTGATCCACATAGGCCCTGAATCCGGATTAGGTTGTAATCCAACATCAAACGGTCTGTCTTTTACGTACAAATCCGGTACTGTAATTCCGGTTACAACAGTCGAAAAGTTCTGACTGCCATTAACCAAACTTCCTTTATGAGTTACTGTAATGGTATAGGTTCCGGCTGCTCCAACAATTCTGATACGCTCGAATGGATCTCTGGTATTATCACCCAATCCATTTGTTGTTGCGGTTAATAATCGATATGGAAAATTAGTACCGGCACCATTGGTTACACGAATGTCTAAATCATTTATCAATTTTGCTGTGCCAATATTTGGTGTACTGCCTGAGTAAGCAACACCTGCAGGATCTGTCCAGGAAATAGATGCGATTAACGGATTAACACCGTCTGAGGTTACGGACAATGTATAAGTACCTCCATTAACCAGTGTACTTTCCTGAACGATAGACGCAGTTCCGTTTTTGGTAATGGTTTCTGCGGCAAATTTTGCATTCAACAGTCCCCATCCAAATATAGCATCCGGTCCAACTGCTCCGGCATCGTCTGCGGTATGCAGCGCCAATCCTTTAAGAGTGGCTGCACGCATAAAGTTTCCGGTCAGGTTTTTATAATGCTGTTGCAGCAAAAGTAAAGTACCTGTCACGTTTGGAGCGGCCATAGAAGTTCCGCTGGCATTACCATAACTACTGTTCGTTAATGGTGTTATCGGATTTGTAAGTGTGGCTGTCGAATAAACGGAGGCTCCGTTTCCGGCAAGATCCGGTTTGATTCTCAAATCGTCTGTAGGTCCCTGACTGCTGGATCCGCTAATGGTAACACTTGTTAAAGCTCCTGTTGCACTGATAACGGCATCATTAGCATTAGCAATCACCAGATTGTTTTTAGAAGTCGAAAATCCTGTCAGTTTATCATAAGCAGTAAAACCACCTAACGGACTTGTGTTTGCCGTGTTATCACCGCCATCATTTCCGGCTGATTTCACTTGCAGGTAGTAAGGAGCATTAAACATCAGAATGTCCCAGTCTCTGGCAGTGGTTTGATACGCACCAAACTGCCAAGGGGCAATCAAAACCGTTCCGGCCGAATTTCTTGTAGCCCATCCATAGGAATGATTGGAGATCAACATTCCGTTTGCTGCCGCAGTAGTCGCTTCAGTCAAATCGTTGGTCCATTCATTTGTTCTGGCATTTCCCTGAAAGGCCATTCCTTTAGAGGCCGCTACAGTACCTGCCGCAACAATGGTACCTGTTACGTGATTGGCGTGCTGGCTGTTATTATTGGTAGTAACAATAGTAGTAACGCCATCCCCAATTGACACTCTTCCGCCAAACTCATTATGCGTAGGAAGTGTGGCACCTCCATCCCAAACATAAGCGGTCATCGTTTGTCCGTTAAGGTTCAATCCCAAGCCACCACCAGAATTCAGAAAGTTTGCCCGCGTTGATTTTGCGGCATTTACATTTTCTGTAACATAGTAAATGGGCGTTTTTCCATCTGCGCTCACATCTACTAATTCACTTGAGGTTCCGTTTTTATTCAAAAATGAGGTTTTCCAGCCGTTTGCCTTGGCCAGACTAGTTACTCTTTGCTTGCTTTTGTCGGCTTCGGCTTGGTAGCGTACACTTAAAGACTGAAGCTCAGACAAGTTACTGCCCGATCGAATTTTGGTAATATCATTTTGGGTTTGTGCATAAGTAGCTCCGCAGACGCAAAGCAGCATAATTTTGTATAAATTTTTCATATAATCTGATTTAAGGGGTTAATCATTTTTTATATCTCAAAAATCTTTACAAACAAAAGGGGGGCTTCTGGTTTCCATAATTTGAATTGTTTAAAGGTTAAATAATTGGTAGAATATTGTAAGAGTTGATTCAATCATAAACACTAATACATCGCTATTATTTACCTACAAAACCTAGCGCATTTGTAGGATTTTATTTTAAACACAACAAAACTCGTTAAACTAAATTAAGCAAAAAAGAGTACAAATACCTGATTTTAAGATAATTAAATAAAAATAACTTTTACACCACAAAACATAAAAGACTCGATTTTAATTGTAAGAATAACAGTTCCGGCTTCTGTACAGCCTGCCGCAAAAAAAACCTCCAAAGTCAATCGACTTTGGAGGTTAAGATTTTACCTGCTCTTTTAATAAATGCAAAAAATCTCAGCTTTTTTTTTAGAATCAAACTATGGTAGTATCTGAATTCCAACCGTTACTTTGTTACTTCTAACTTTCTCGTCGCTTCCAAATGCACTTATAATTGCCGAAAGACGGAATTTGTTTAAAATAGTAACCCCGGTTATCACTTTACCGTTTAAAAAGGGTTTTTCGTAATTTAATCCCAAATTTTGGTAAAAACCCCTATTACCAACCGTAAAATTCCCATTACCCTGAGCAAAGAAATTGAATTTTTTGTTGTCTGATGAAACCGCCATATATATATTTAATCCGGCACTACCGTTACCTGTTGAGGTATCTACATTATTGTTAAGATCTTTTAAATCCATTGCACCTCTAAGATTAGCGTAGGCATAAAATGTAAACTGATCCCCATTGCTTTGGTTGGTAGAAGCAAGAGGTAGAATTGCTTCCAGATAAAAATTTCCTCCTCCGTTTACCAGTCTGCTCAATGCTTCCTGCTCTGCTTTGTATTTGTCTTGTTCCTCCTTCTCTTCTGGTGTTTCTCCATCTTTTTTAGAACCTGAAGATACCGAGAGTACACTTCCGAAAGTAAGACGAACCGCCAATAAATTATCGGTAACAATTTCATTCTGAACAGACGCCGCATCAGTATTACTGTTTAAGGCAAATGAGTTTAAGAAAATGAGCTTTTCTATCTTGTTATTGTACATGTCTTCAAAAAACTTTCTTCGATTTGCTCTTTCCCATGTAGGCAGTACCCAGTCAAATTTGTCCAGCGCAGAAAGTCTTTCATTTTTTTCCTGTATTGTCTGCTGTTCTTCTCCCTGCTTTTTTTTAACTAATCCTGCAATCGAGTCTAACTTTTTCAGAGTTAACTTGTCTCCTCTGTCCGCTATAACTTTTTTATATCCCGCAATACTATCTCTTTTTTGTTTTATTATTCGTGTATACAAACTATCATATTCATGGTATAAAATATCTCTTGCCGGATTTTTCAGTTTATTTTTTAATACTTCAATTTCCTTGTTTTTTTCAGCAATTGTTTTAGAAATTTTTGTCTTCTCATCTTCCGAGATTATAGAGGTAACTTTTTCTTTGAGTAACTTTTTCTCTGCTTCAATAATTTTTAGATCGTCTTCAATAATC
This sequence comes from Flavobacterium sp. N502536, assembly GCF_025947345.1. Lineage (NCBI taxonomy): Bacteria > Pseudomonadati > Bacteroidota > Flavobacteriia > Flavobacteriales > Flavobacteriaceae > Flavobacterium > Flavobacterium sp. N502536. The sequence goes on from NZ_CP110011.1 coordinate 4,394,489, forward strand.
TTTTTATACACCTTTTGATACGATAGGCTATTCTCGAATACTTTTTTCTTGGTTTCGTTGATTGAAGGAGTCTGCGCCTGAACTTTTAAGAGAATTAAAAGAAAAGCAAGTGTTAAAGTAATTTTCAATTTCATAATGTTTGGTTTTGAGGGTTAGTATTTATTTTGGTTTTATTGTTGATTATCGACAAATGACAGACTGCCTCTCTTACTTTGAAGTTAAAAGGAGGATCTTATAGTATTCAAATGTATTTCGGCTATTTCTTCATTAATAGTACTTACTCTTTAAGTAAGTGTTGATATTATCTCGGGCCATTTGATCCCATAAAGAGTTTCCACTACTAAGCATCTTATCTGAAGCGTAGTTTCTAAAACCTTTGACAGCATCTTGTTCCAAACTGTCTTTCTCGGTCATAAAATAATCTGTTCCAAACAGTATTTGCTTTCCGTACGATTTATTGGCTTCCTCAAGAAATATCCCATAAAGATCACTGTTCTTTTTATCCAGACATTCGGCAACATCATATGATATATCGGTATAAACGTTGGGGTACTGAGTCATCAGGTTTTGTATCTGATTGAACCAGTTCTTTCTTAATACCCCATACGGATTAACCTGCTCACTTTCTTTATTGTCTCCACTCGATGCTTTTATCTGACCTACACCGCCAAAATGTGCAAAACATATTTTAAGGTTTTTAATTTTGTCGAGCATCGATTCATACGAATGTGGTTCCAAGAAATAAGAACAGCTGCTCCTACAGCTTCTGCGGGTTTGTCCGTTAAAGACATTTCCAAAAAAACCTCCCTTCTCTTCTATAAATTTGGGTATGCCGTATACGTTTCCGGTATACGGATCAACAGGGTTAAGATTTCGGGTAATATATTCCCTGCTGTAATTGTAAATTCCGCCCAGATAATAAGTGTGCGTCATTACCGGAACACCATTATCGGCGGCCCATTCCATGGTTTTTTTTAGTTTAACATCAAAAGCATAATGACCGGTACTCGGATATAATTTTAATCCCTGAAAAGGATAAATATAAGTTCCTCCCACTTCGATTTGGGTCTCAAAATAACGTTCTACCGTTTTCTGAATTTCATCTCCGCTGCTTTTCCATCTCGGATCAAGTCCGAAGAAGGGTAAAATATTTGCAGGGTATTTTCTTTTGATATCGATTATTTCTTCAATTTGTCCTTCAAATCCACTAACCGATCTGCCAACACTCAAATATTCTAAGTTCTGACATAAGGTAACAAACTGAAATGTCTCGTTGGGATATCGGGACATTAGATCTTCAAAAATATCGGTCTGGTATTTACTTTTACCAATTTGCAGGAACGTAGCATATCGTTTAGCCATTCCTTTATTCTTGCTGGCCAAAAGCCTGATGGTCCAGGCGCCAAGATCAGTATTGGTAAAATTGTCAACTCCTTTTGCTAAAAACGGAGGCAGATACAGATCCAGAAAATTTTGGGGCGCATTATTCATGGTGAATATGTGTGTGTGCGCATTTTTATAATTGTTATTCATGACTATACTACTTTAGTTACTGTTTGAGCTGTTGAGGTTGCTTTTTTCAAAACATCAAACCAAAATGGAGCTCCTAAACTCGCTACAAAAGCCGAAATGATAATCCCCAATATTTTTAGCAAAATACAAGACAGCGTAAAACAATCTTTTCCCGAAGGGTCTTTCTTTTCCTTACAAACCGCTTTCTTCCAGCCAATAGGTAAATCAATATTCGTTCTCAGGCTATCAATTTGTTTTGTTAATTTTTCAGTATCCTTTTTAATCAGGGCGAGAGAGGCCTGATCTACGACCACACTTTGTCCAGTTGGGTTATATTTTGCGCTTAGTGCTTCTAATTGTTCCTTGTTCTTTGTGTAATAATCAACCATGGCAGCTCTTGCCGTTGGATTACTATCATAATACTTAAACAAAGCAATACTATCTATATTCACAATGCCGCTCACCAGAAGCCCGATGATAAACAAACGTTTTCTGGAGAGTTTTTTGTACCAGGCGCTGGTTCGGTCGTTAAACTGATCGAACCAGGTCGTAACTTCTTTAACCAGCTCTTCATAAAGCCTTTTTTCTACAACAGCAGCATCAGAACTGGAGGATTTGATTTTTGCTTTGTTCATGGAATTTCTCAGCATCATAATCAAATCGCTCTGCCCCAGATAGGTAATGGCAAATTCGAAATTATTGAGCAGGTCATTGTTATACTTATTGTTAAGATCTTCTTTTTTTTCCTGCAAAAGTATTTTGGCTGCCTGAGCATTAGCAACCGTATCAATTAACACTTCTGCCATAGTTTTGGAATTAATTTCGGCGGGTGGAGCTTTTTCTGACTTGGTCAACAATCTAATGTTGCTGTTGTTGTACATCAACAATCCCCAATTGATCTGATTCGAAAAATCAAACAGTTTTTCTACAATTTTATTTCTGAAAAACCGGCCTCTTTCGCTTTTTATCTGCACTGTTGCTTCAAGGATCATGCTACACAATAGTGCAAACAAAGCCCAGCTAATAACTAATGAAATTGCAACCTGAACAATCGTCGAGGAAAAAAAACTAATTTCCATCATCTCTTAATTTAAAGTTTCGCTTACTCTTTAAAGGATTTTTAGCTTTCTCCTAAAATTCAAATTTCAAATTCTAAAAATTCCAAATTCCAAAAATCTAATTATCTAATTATCTAATTAACTAGCCTCTTATAATCAATCGTTTACTCACGCAAACCTATCACAAGTATAGGTAAATTTTCAACATTATTAATAAGTAAATACACCTGATTTTAACACTTTTTGATTAGCTGAGATTGAAAGAAAATCATACTGGGAATCTACTTTAAAACAATAAAAACGCGTATTTATACTTTAAGCAGGCAACTTGAAATGTCTTATTTTTGAAACTATTGATTCTTAAATTATAAAACCTCCCCAAATGAAAGACTCCCTGACTGTTCTTGAAAAGTTATGGAAACGAACTTTACACCCTGACAGCACTACCGATCTAAGTAATGACGCAACCTGGAATGCAGAAATTAAAGTCTTATTCCAAATGGGTATTGGTATGGAAGACACCTTACAGTACTTGTATTTTGAAAAACCCGATTTTGAGGCATTTAAAAACTGGATCGACAAAAGAATGCGAAACGCAAATCATGAATCCGAAGATGTGATTAGCGATGTTCTCTCGCAAGAGGATCTTAGGTTTTGGAATGAAAATGGTTATGTTATTCTAAAAAATGCCATCTCAGAAGAAGATTGTCAGGCAACGCAAAAGGCCATTTGGGATTTTCTAAAAATGGATCCCGACAAAAAAGAAAGCTGGTATGAAAGACATGAGGATCAAAAGGGACTGATGCTTAACTTTTCCGATCATGAAACTTTGAATCACAATCGGTTTTCGGTAAAAATTAAAAAGGCCTACGAGCAGCTTTACAACACCGATGAAATATACAAAACGATTGATAAGGTAAGTTTTAATCCTCCCGAAACTAAAGATTTTACTTTTCTGGGAAGTCCGCTACATTGGGATACCAGCTTAAAACAACCCATGAAATTCGAACTGCAGGGACTACTCTACCTCACCGATTGTGGTGTCGAGGATGGTGCTTTTCATTGTGTTGCGGGCTTTCACAACAAAATAGACGATTGGCTGAATAACCTTGATCCAAATGTTAACCCTAGGGAAGAAGCTGTAAAAACACTGAAACCAGAACCCATACTTGGGAATGCAGGTGATTTTATCATTTGGAATAGTGCACTGCCCCATTGCGCGACACCCAACAAAGGTCAAAGCCCAAGAATGGTGCAGTACCTTACTTATTTACCAAACGATCATAACATCGCAGGAGAATGGATATAAAACTGTATCCTAATACCTTGCCCTATGCAGTTCAACTCGCCACAGATTAAAAAAATTAAAAATTTACTTCAAGAATCCCATTTCAATTCGAAATGGGATTTTGTTGTTCTTTTAAGGATCAAATCGCATAGAATTTAGAGCAATACGAGCATCAAAATTATAGCGCATTAAATAAAAAAAGCATCGTTTTCTTTCTTTTTAGAAACCATTTTAAAGTAATTAAGTGTTAAATAACTCAAAAAACGGCCCATATTTTCAACACTTTTACTGCTTTTTTATTGTTAATTTTTTCTTAAATACAAAACAAGCTTATTACATCTCATTAGCATTTAAAAACCTAGTAAACAATCAAGTAAAACACGCCAATTCAAGTTTAAATTCATATTCATAATCTTTTACCTACTTAATTTTTGCTCATTCTGTAAAAAAAGTACTATTACTACTGTATTAATTATTATTTTTACCAAGTCTAAATAAGAATAGTGCGCGATTAATCTTTGATCACTATAGACAATGGATAACAATAAGAATGAAAAACAAAAACATTTACGGTCCTGCCAGGAAAACAATCATCACTTGTTTTTTTGTATTGTATATAACGTTAACTCAGGCTCAAAACGGCACCAGCATCAACGGTTTTGTCTCTCATGCCGGAAATCCGCTGCCGCAAGCATTGGTCATATTAGAGTCTTCCGGTAAATCCGTGGTATCCGATCCTACAGGCTTTTTTTCATTTAAAGGACTATCAAATGGAACTTACACTATCAGAATCACAACCATGGGATATAAAGATTACATCCAACAGCTTGTTTTAAATGGAAAAGCAATACGTCCCTTGCAGGTGAACATGGAGCGAGGTATCGATCTGAATGAAGTGAGTATAAAAGGCCGCTCAAAGAAAAACAATCCTGAAACTCTTATTAATGCTCAATATAGCGCTATGCCTGTTACAGTCATAGACCGTAAAACCATTGAACTGATGGGCAGCAGAAGACTTGACGAGGTTTTAAAAGAGCAAACCGGTATCGCTATTGTCAACAACATTAGTGGCGGTGCCCGATCTGTAGGAGTGCAAATGCAGGGCTTTGGCAGCGAATATATCATGGTGCTCATCGATGGTCAGCCTATGGTTGGACGGAATAACGGCAACTTCGATCTTTCGAGAATCAGTGTATCCAATATAGAACGCATTGAAATCATTAAAGGAGCTTCTTCAAGTCTTTACGGCAGTGAAGCTTTGGGCGGAACGATTAATATTATTACACGCCATGGCGTAATTGATCCACAGCTGCAAGCTTCTTTAAGTTATGGTTCTCTGGATATTATTGACGCTACTTTGGAAGGCGAAACACCCTTTTTGCAGAACAAAGGAACCGTAAATCTGGCGGCGAATTATTACCGAACCGATGGTTATAATACCAACTCCAAATACATAAAAGGCACCACATCCCCACCCTATGACAATTATAGTTTACAGGGAAGATCCCGTTATCAAACCGGCGCCAACAGTTATTTAAATTTAAGCGGTCGTTACGGTCTGCGTCGTTCTTTTATGCAGAAGGATTTTGGCCTTGGCCATATTTCCGGAGACCATCAGGACGAGCAGGATCTCAATCTTTCACTTTCGTTTGATCATCGTTTTACTAGCAATCTAAGAAGTATCTCCCGATATTACCTCACCCATTATACGGCCGACATGAGTGTAGCCTGGCAGCAAAGCAACAGTTCAGTAAGTCAGGATGTGTTTAAACAAACGTTACACCGTTTGGAACAGCAATTTTCGTACAGCAACAACAATTCCTACCAGCTTGTGGGTGGTCTTGGCGGAAGTCTGGAGCACATGAACGACAAATCGCTTAATGGTGTCAATTCTCTTCAAACTTTCTTCTCCTATATTCAGGGCGAATGGACTCCCTTTCAAAAATTAAAAGCGGTTGGCGGGTTGCGTTACGATCATACCAATAATTTTGGAGGAAGACTCAATCCAAGTTTTGGATTACAATACTACATTACACCAAAATTAACTTTTAAAACCGGTATTGGAACCGGATTTAAAGCTCCCGATTTTAAAACAAACTATCTGGTATTTTTTAATCCGAACGGAAATTATCTGGTTATTGGTAATGCAGTCCTGGCTCCTACGCTTCAGCAATTAAAAGAGGACGGTCAAATAAGCGAAATCAGACAGTATGTACTGAATCAGACCGCCGGTAATCTTCAGGCCGAAAAGAGTATTTCGTACAATGCGGGATTAGTCTTCGAACCTGCCAAAAGTTTTAAAATAGAAGGAAGTGCTTTTTATCATAAAATCACCAATCAAATCAATAGCATACAGGTGGCTACCGGAACCAATAGCCAAATTATTTATACCTATCAAAACCTGCCCGAAGCCGTTAACAAAGGATTTGAATTTGCTTTAAAATTCAGTCCGATCAAAAATATGGAAGTAAGTGCCGGTTATCAATACCTCATTGCCAAAGATCTCAGCGTTAAAGACAGCATTAGTGCAGGAAAATGGCCGTACAGTCAAAACATACATGATCCGGCAACCGGCAACTCTTATAAACCAAGGCCATCCGATTATTGGGGAATCGAAAACCGCTCGCGTCACATGGCCAATACTTCTATTTTTTATCGGTACGAACCATGGAAACTCAACGCCAATATCAGAATTAATTTCAGAGGCAAATATCCGTTCGGAGATCGCAACGGGAATCAATTCATCGACAAATACGACATTTTTGTGAAGGACTATTGGCTGACCAATGCGAGTTTTGAAAAACAACTTTTAAAAGATCACCTCAGTATCCGATTCACGGCCGATAATATTTTTGACTATACAGATCCGCTAATACCGGGGCAGCCAGGACGAATTTTGCTTCTTGGTGTAAGCTACCGCTTCTTTAAAAATCAATAAAACTAATCTACTTTAAATATTTCACAATGATAACAAACCATATACTCAAAAAAGGACTTTTAGCATTACTACTCATTATAACACTACAGGCTGTTTCGTGCAGCAGTAACGAAGAAAATACGGTAACCACTCTTGCCGATGGCAAAAGCACTGTCGTTTCAGATCTTGCCGGAGATACCGGAGCTGCAATGGGAGGTGAAACAAAAGGCAAAGAAAAAAGGAACTTTCATACTTTTCTTTTTCGCTTTAGTGATCAGAAACAAATCTGGCTGCATACAAAAGCAGATTCGTTGCAGTTTATGAAAACAAACGACTGGGACATTGCCTTTACCGGACCTTACAACAGTGAGGTTTTTATAAACAACAGCAAATACCAGTACAATCCGGGTTACGGTGGCCCTGCCAAAAATACAGCAGTGGTTTTAGTCAAAGAGGCTTACAAAAATGTAAACCAGGCCGCTGCTGATGCTGATTTTAACAATAGTGAAATCACTAAAATCGGGTGGTCTTCTTCTGAAAGCTCTGCTGGCTGGTTTTATTACAGTCTGAGCAGTCATATTATGCAGGCCATTCCGGATCGCACTTATGTTCTGCGATTGCCGAATGGAAAATATGCAAAACTACAGCTCGTAAATGCCTACAAAGGCAATCCCCCGGCAGTAACCGACCTTAACTGGCCTGCACCCTATTTTACTTTTAAATATTACGTGCAACAGGACGGAAGTAAAAATTTAAATACCAATTAATTTAATAACATGACAAAATTCAAAACCCTAACCGAAAAACTGTCCAGCCCCCTACTGACCGTTTTTCTTCTCACTGTATTGCTTACAGCCTGCTCTGGAGATGATTCCAAAGTGACCGATCCCGAAAACGGAAATGGTGGTAATCCCCAAACTGAAGTGCCTGCAACAGGCTTATTCTATAAAGTAATACATGTAAAAAATTATCAGGGAAGCACCTCTGATGCCAATCCTACCGCTCCATCGGCAACACTTTATTATAGCCTTGAAGAGAATAAAGCCGTAGAGGGATCTTATAAAAAAACCCGTAAATGGGACTTAGCTTTCGGTGGACTTTATGCCAGCTTTTTATCCGGAAACAACGGCAGCAACTCGCAGAATAACGGATCGCTTGCAGGTGGTATAGGCGGAATCACGATTGTAGCCAAGCCTTTTAACGAGGTAGTTGATATCCCGGCCGACAATCAGTTTAAAACCGGAATTGACCTTATTGGCACCGATGATGCCGGCTCTTTCGGAAATGGAACTGGCTGGTACTTGTACGACTTTGGTGGCGATGTGGTATCGGACGGAAAGAATCCACAGAAAGCACATGTTGCTTATGCACTTGGAGAATCTCTTAAAATTACAAACGGTACTGTGATTCCAGCCAGAACGGTTATCCTTAAGACTGCCAACGGTAGTTATGCCAAAATCAAAATGATCTCCGTTTATAAAGACGTATACAATTCTAAGGACTGGTACAAAGACACTCCACACATGTATTACACTTTTGACTATGTAATGGTACCTGCCGGTAGCACCAAATTTGAAATCAAATAACCTAATCAATTCACATGAATACCAAAATTACTCCATTAAAATCAAACCTTCTTTTTTCTGCTTTTGCGCTACTTGCCCTTCTGACAGGTTGTAGCAACGAAGAAGAAAGATGGACAGATGTAAAAGAAAAGCCCATTACAGAAATAGTTACAACTCTGGATGCCAAAAGAATTATCTCTTTTCGCGTAACAAATCCGGGGACTACACAGGTGATCCATAGTGCCGTAAACAATTTAAAGAAAACAGTTACGGTATACCTGCCTTCTTATTATGAATACCAATATCTTGAAGCAGCCATAACAGTACCCGCCAATACTACTATTTCGCCTGCTGCTAAGGAGCTTATACCTGTTTTCAGCAAAACTCCGGTAACCTATACCACCAAAGCTACCGACGGTACCACTGCTGTTTACACGGTGAATGTGGTGATACAACAGCCTAAATTAGTGGTAAATGAGGTTTCAAATGCAACCGATCCTTTTTTGATTAGTACAGACAGTCCGCTTACTGTAAAAGGGCAAAACTTCCTGCCGTCGTATGAGGTTACAAAAATATTTGTAGTAGATGCACAGGGCAATAAAAAATGGCAGATGAAACAATACAATGAAGGTCTGGACATTGGAAGTTTTTATGCAATGTATGTATTTGCAGACAATGCCAATACTGTTGTCCCTCTTAAATCGGATACCGATTACTGGTTCATGATGGAAAGTTACAATCTGTCGGCCACAATGAAATATCCGTTCCGAATAACAAACTAAATTTCAGAAACATAAAAATGCCTGTTTATACTGCCGAGGTAATAAAAGAAGCCACTTAATCTATCAAATATAAATCATTATGAAAAAAATAATTCTATCAATTTTAGCAGTGGCTGCTATTTCATTTACATCTTGTAGTACTGACGAACAAAATGCAGAAACACAAGCAGTAGCAAACGAACAATCGCAAGGAACCAATTTAACTAAGAAATCGGCTTTAGCCCTTTGCACGGTTACTTCAACTTCTGTTACTGTAAACAGAACTGCAGCCCCTTCGTCTACTTACACAAACTGGACTCCTGTTGCTGCCGCAATTGGAGGTGTTAATGTTCAATGGGAAGGAATCTACGGTGGTTCAATCCGTCCGGTAGGTAATACCGGTAAATGGTATGTTGGTACTGTGAACTTAAACCAGACTTGTGATGACTGGGACAGCTGGAATGCAAACATCGTAGTTAAAAACGCATCAGGTAATGTTGGAACTTCTCCGGCAGATCCTTACAATGTATTGGGATACAACGGAACTATATCCGGAGCAAACTATGGTTTGGGATATTACTCTTACAACATCCTGACACACGTTATGACTCCTGCGAAAGCTATTGTGATCTGGAGAACCAATTCAGGAACAAATTCACAATCAGTTACCAGCCCTGCATCAGCTCTAGAAGCTTATTTGGTTAAAGTAACAAGCATTACACCGGGATCTTCTAACAGTACAGTAAACTATAACTGGACACAGGTAAAATAATTAATAACAGCGTAAAAAAAGAACATGGGAGCACGAAATAGATAAAGGTAACTGCAGCAAAAGCTGACCGGCGATCCACTGCAAAATACCCCCTGCCCTATATCATTCCCCCATGACCACAAACGGCTTTATAAAATTACCGTAAGCATTGTAAAACAGGCATTTTAAAAAATAAAAGCCTACTTATCCAATAAGTGGCAAAACTAATAAATAAAATCAATTAAAAATTAAATAGACAATACAATCATGAATAAAAGAATCCATTATCCTGTCTTTTTATATAAGATTGCCCTTCTTTTTATAACACTGCTGTGCCTTTCGTGCGATACAGAATATATAGACAAAGTCAATACTATCCCTGCAGATGTTATAAAAGTGCCGGGATATACCCATATTGAATCCTTTACCATTAAAGATGCTGATAATAATTCGATAAGCGCAGCACTAACAGAAGAGAATATTGTAATTACCTGGAGCAACCACCTGCTACTTCCGGAAACCGTTAAACCCGAAATTATCTTGGGCACAGAAGCTGTCATTTCTCCTGCATCAGGTGCAGAAGTGGCTTTTAAGGACGGTACCGTTTATACTGTAACTTCAAAAGCAGGTACTACAAAAAAGTACACACTGAAAATAGATTTCAGGCAAAAAGAGCCGAGAACATGGACTTCGACCGCCGAAGAACCTATAACCAAAGGTTTTATGGCAAAAATGACCAATCGCGGTACCAGTGATCCGGCCATCATCAATGATTTATGGATGAGCCTTAAAGATACCAGAGTCTATTTTGTGTCTGCTGCCGACCAAAAAATAGAGTATACCGCAGAAATTGCTTACTTAGGTAGTGGCGAAACTACCGCTCCGTTTCTGGAATATGGAGTGTATTACTTTCTTTCCGAAAATATGCCATTGGGAATGTATGATCTGCGCATCAAAAACGGAGCCTACACCCTTCAGAATGCCAGTGTAGAAAACAGGTTTAAAGTCGAAGTGGTCGAGCCCGATTATTTTAAAACCGAAAGATTTGGTTTTCCAACTACCAAACGTTCCGGCGAAACACTTGAAGTACGAGGCGGTTTATTGGATTTACTGACTTCCGTAGAAATTTACAACACCGCTAATACAGCTGTAACTTATCCTTTAGAAATTGTAAAACTTACTTCTTATAAAGCCACCTTAAAAATTCCGGCCGGAGTTCCTGCCGGAGTGTATGACCGAATGAGATTTAAAAGAGAGTCTGGCACTTCCAATCTAAGTTATGCCGTAACAGTTCAATAATTTCAATCTTTTGCTAGACAAAGAATCAAGAGCCTTTAGCATGCTGCTAAAGGCTCTTTTTTGTTTCAATGTTTCTTTTTCAAATACAATGCTGCCGATTCACTCATGGTAATTAGTGAAGCTCCCAGAATAACAATATCTTTTAAAACCAGACGTCCCCTGCCGGACAAATAAGGAAATCCGTATTGATCGTCAGTTAAATGCGGTACCCAGCTTTCGGGTGTGGTTACCAAAAAAGAAAGTGTGCCAATGGTTAGTATAAAAACCAATATACTGCCAATCATACTGGCCAAAGGTGCCCATTGATGAAGGGCTACCAGAATCCCGATTCCAATTAATAAAATTCCAAGAGCGTTGGCAAACCCGTAGGTATTGTTCTCAAGGTGCCATTCGTGATTTTTGGCAATTAACTCTCCTTCTTTATTCCCATACTCTTTGTATTCAGAAGGGTGCTCGTAAAAGAAAGACATAAACGGACTGTTGGCCACAAACGGCACAATTCCATCTGCTTCGTAGGTAAAAAATTTAAGTCCGCCAATCCATAGAAAAACAACTACAATTCCGGCACGTACTGCTTTTTTTCCGAGTTGATCTAAATTGGCGATGGCATTTAAGAGGGTATTTTTCATTGCTGCTGTTTTTAAATTAATTGTTTAAAAGTTACAGCGCAAAACTACGTCCGCATACCACCGCAAAGAATGGACGAAAAAGGATATTACCTAGACAAATCTGCCACAACAGAGATTCCGGTTGTTTTTCTGAAAGTTTGTGGAGAAACCTTAGTCATTTTTTTGAAGACCCTGCTAAAATAGTATTCGTCCTGAAATTTTAAAGCAAAAGCAATTTCTTTAATGCTCATTCTGGTAAGGTGCAGGTGTTTTTTGGCTTCCAAAATCAATCGCTCCTGAATCATTTGTGTCGGAGTTTTATTGAAACGTTTGTTGCATTGTTTGGTTAAACTATTAGAAGTCATTGCTAATAAAGAAGCATAATCACTTGGTTTGTGAAGGTCTAAAAAATGTTCTTCGAGCAGCAGTTTAAACTGATCCATTTTTTCATCTTTTTGAAGCTCTTGTTTTTCGATACAACTCATTTTGATACTGCTCGATTTCGCCAGAAAAAGCTGAATATAGGCTCTCAATACAATTTCCGAAGGTGTTTCCTGCCTGAGCTCATCTCTGATCTGATTCATTAACTGCGCATACAGCTCATGTTGTTCGGCAGACAGTTGTATAGACGGTTCTATATAAATATTATTAAAGAGTAAGCCGTTACAGGCAACTTCATTTCTATGGTATTCAATGCAATAAAAATCACCATGAAATTGTAAAACACTATACTCAACAGCTTTCATTTCTTTTATGTGAATAGATTGTTGAGGTGTCGAAAACAATAAAACGGGACCCGAAAAATGAAACGAAGCAAAATCGGCATGATAGATCCCTTCCCCTTCACTAACAAACAAAACCGTGTATTCGCTAAACTGAACGGGCTTATCTAAGGCAAACTGTTCTGAGTTGGCTATTCCTAATAAAAAAGTACCCTGTTCTGAATATACTTTGTTCATTTTATCTTTTTAATGCATCTCTGCTTTTCTACAAAATTAAGAATGAATTGTTCTTTTACTGCATCCAATCCTCACAAAACAATACTAAAAAAGAGGATCTCGTTTAACGGAATGTTATCCTATCCTGAATTTTTAATATTTTCTAAAAATTTTAAGAATTCATTATTTTGCAATTGACTATATTTGGTCCCTTATCAAATACAAGCCTGTCTTTTCAGACTACAAGCTACAATTCTTTACGGCATACATGAAATCATTTAAGTTCATAGGTATATTTTTGCTATTCTTGCTTCCTCTTGTGGGTGGAGCAGAAATGGGCAAAACCCCTGTACAACTTACTATTTGCCAGGCACAGGAAAACTTTTTAGCTTCTGAAGTACCTCAATATTCTTCTTCCTCTCTGGTTACACCCAAAGATCTTGACATTCATTTTATCGTCAAAAAGAAGATCAAACATCGTGCGACAACTTCTGACAGCAGCACTCTAAAAACACCGTACTTTACCAAACTAGTACATTTTAAGATCTTTGAGAATGGCTTAATCTATGGCATTGCGACTATATATCAGATTCAGCGACACACTCATCTGCATCTTTACCAACTTTTCTAGATCAACAATTTTATTTTTTTTATAGGTAGAAATCTTCTGCCCTGCACTCTTTTGTTTTCACATAAAGGAGCTGTTGTACTATAAAAATATTTCTTCCAAACGATACTGTTTTCTAAAAGCAGCTGTCGTTGCATTTTTCATGTTTAACATTTAAGTAATTCACAACTCCCTACAAATCAATATCAGGGAGCCCCTCCATTTATATACCTATTTTAAAAATTCATTATGAACACTACAAAAAATCAATTCTTGTTAATTGTTTTATCTGTTTTATTCCTGACCTCTTGTGGGGATAAAACCAAAAAAGATGTTTCGAAAATTAAAACGCTGCCTGTTTACAAGGTTACGCTGCAGGACACCATTGTCTCCAACCGGTTTGTTGCTGACGTACACGCCAAAAATAATGTAGAAATACATGTTCGCATCCCCGGATTACTGGATAAAGTTTTTGTGAGCGAAGGACAAAAAGTACAAAAAGGGCAATTGTTGTTTAAAATCAGTGATGTCGAATTGCAAATACAATTATTAAAAGCCCAGGCCGTGTACAAAAGCACCTTGGCAGATCTCCGAATTGCAACAGTTGAATTGGAGCAGGCCCAAACACTTTTCAATAAAAAAGTAATCGCCGACAAGGAACTTGAACTTTCTAAAGCCAAACACGAAGCCGCTTCCGCCAAAGTTGCGCATGCGGTTGCAGAACGAAAAGCAATCAACCAGCAAATTAGTTTCACCACCATCAGAGCTCCTTTTGATGGAACAATCGACCGTATTCCGTTCAAAGAAGGAAGTCTTGTTGAAAATGGTTCTCTGCTGACAACGGTTTCGCAATTGGATGATGTTTACGCTTATTTCTCCATTCCGGAAAACATTTATTTTCAAATGATGGCCGACAAAAGTTTAAACAAAGCCGGAGGTGATATCAAACTGGTTTTACCCAACGGTGCCGTTTACAACCAAAAAGGCGAATTAAGAACTGCCGATGGCGAAATCGACCGCCAAACGGGTTCTATTCAATACAAAGCTAAATTTCACAATCCACAAGGTTTTATCAAACACGGAACATCCGGAAAACTGATCATTTCGGAACCTAAGAAAAATGTGATCCTAATTCCACAAAAAGCTGTTTTCTCGATACAGGACAAACAGTTTGTATTTCTTGTGAACAAAGAAGGAATTGTAAAAATGACCAACATTACGATTGGCAGTACGCTCGACGATGTATTTATCCTGAACAAAGGACTGAAAAGCAATGACCTGATTGTAGAAGAAGGCACTCAGTCGTTGCGCGACGGTGACAAGATTAACATCAAAGACATGCAAAACGTAAGCTTATAGTTTCAAATTAGTATCAAAAAAAACATAAAATGATAGAGTTATTTATCAAAAGAAAAATACTGTCGTTAATCATTTCGGTTATGATAGTACTCCTGGGTATACTGGCCTTGTTTCAGCTGCCTATCACACAATTTCCTGATATTGTTCCGCCATCTGTAACGGTAACGGCCAAATATACGGGAGCCAATGCCGAAGTTTCGGCCAATGCAGTCGCACTGCCTTTAGAACGTGCCATCAACGGTGTTCCGGGAATGACCTACATGTCGACTGTTACTTCCAATGACGGTCTGACGCTGATACAAGTCTTTTTTGAAGTAGGAACCGATCCGGATTTGGCAGCTGTAAACGTCCAAAACCGTGTGACAACCATACTGGATGAATTGCCCGAAGAGGTAATTCGTGCCGGAGTAACCACCGAAAAAGAAGTGAACAGTATGCTGATGTATCTGAACATTACCAGTACCGATAAAACACAGGACGAACAATTTATTTTCAACTTCACCGATATCAATATTCTTCAGGAACTGAAAAGGATTGACGGTGTCGGACGTGCTGAAATCATGGGACAGAAAGAATATTCCATGAGGGTTTGGCTCGATCCGCAAAAAATGCTTTCGTATGCCATTTCGGCAAATGAAGTGATTGCTTCCCTTCAAAAACAGAATATATCAGCTGCTCCTGGGAAAGTGGGTGAAGGTTCGGGACAGCTCGACAATCAGCTTCAGTATGTTATCAAATACGGAGGGAAATTCTACGAACCCAAACAGTACGAAGAAATTCCGCTTCGGGCAAACTCAGACGGGACGATCCTCAGATTAAAGGACATCTCTAAAATCGAATTTGGATCGATGAGTTACGGAATGGTTTCTAAAACCGACGGTAAACCTTCTGCTTCGATCATGTTAAAACAACGACCGGGTTCTAATGCTTCTGAAGTAATTGCCAGCGTAAAAGAAAAAATGGCCGAACTTCAAAAAACGTCCTTCCCTCCCGGTATGGATTACAATATTGCCTACGATGTATCGCGTTTTCTGGATGCTTCGATTGATGAAGTGCTAAAAACACTTATCGAAGCCTTTATTCTGGTGGCCTTTGTTGTTTTTATCTTCCTTCAGGACTGGCGTTCTACCTTAATCCCTGTTTTAGCGGTACCTGTAGCCCTTATTGGTTCGTTTGCCTTCATGTCGATGATGGGCTTTTCAATCAACCTTCTTACGTTGTTTGCCCTTGTACTATCGATAGGAATTGTGGTCGACAATGCCATTGTGGTCGTCGAAGCCGTTCACGTTAAAATCTCCGAAGAGCATATGGCACCGCTACCGGCTACGATTAGTGCCATGAAAGAAATTACCGGAGCTGTAATTGCCATTACCATCGTCATGAGTGCCGTGTTTATTCCGGTTGCCTTTTTAAGTGGTCCGGTTGGAGTTTTCTACCGACAGTTCTCTTTGACCATGGCTATTAGTATCGTCATCTCCGGAATCAATGCCCTTACTTTAACCCCCGCCCTTTGTGCTATTTTACTAAAACCACATAATCCAGAGGAGAAAAAGAATTCTTTGATCAATCGTTTCTTTAACAGCTTTAATACATGGTTTGATAAAGTTACGGCCGGTTACATCCGAATACTGTCAAAATTTGCAGACCGTACCACTGTTACAGCCGGTTTATTGGTTTTATTCTGTTTACTCACCTGGGGAACCAGTAAATTTGTTCCTGCCGGATTTATTCCTTCAGAAGATCAAGGGATGGTTTATGTGAGTGTGACTACTCCCCAAGGAGCCACCGTAGAACGTACCGAAAAAGTACTGGATGAAGTGACTCGTCTGGCCAAAGAAATTAAAGGTGTCGACAATGTGACAACGCTTGCCGGATACAGTATTGTGACTGAAATTGCGGGAGCGTCTTATGGTATGGGAATGATCAATTTGAAAGACTGGAGTGATCGTGATATCTCGGTAAATGAATTCATCGCCAAATTGGGTGAGAAAACAAAAAACATTTCTGATGCACAGATTGAGATTTTTGCACCGCCAACCGTTCCCGGTTTCGGAAATACAAGCGGATTTGAACTTCGATTACTCGATAAATCCGGTGGAACGATCACTAACACGGATGCCGTGACCAAAAACTTCATTAAGGAACTAAATGCGGCACCGGAAATACAAAACTCTTTTAGTAGTTTTGATGCTACTTTCCCTCAGTATTTAATCCATATTGATTATGATCTGGCTGCCAAAAAAGGAATCTCGGTAGACAATGCCATGTCTACACTGCAAACGATGCTGGGTTCATTTTATGCAACAAATTTTATACGTTTCTCCCAAATGTATAAAGTAATGGTTCAGGCCAGTCCACAGTTCAGAAAAAATCCCGAAAGTATTCTGGATATGTATCTTAAGAATGATGCCGGAGAAATGGTTCCGTTCTCGACCTTCATTAAACTGGAACGTGTTTATGGTCCCGAAGTTTTAACGCGTTACAACATGTACATGTCGGCTATGATCAATGGAGAGCCTGCTGAAGGATACAGCTCAGGAGAAGCAATCGCAGCCGTAGAGAAAATCGCAGCCGAAAAACTCCCAAGCAGGTTTGAATTGGAATGGTCGGGTATGACACGTGAAGAAATTCTATCCGGAAATCAGACCATTTACATTTTTGCCTTGTGTATACTGTTTGTCTATCTACTTCTTGCCGCTCAATACGAAAGTTTACTACTGCCCTTTCCGGTGCTTTTAAGTCTGCCGGTAGGTGTTTTTGGTTCGTATCTCGCCTTGTTAATGGTTGGACTGGACAATAATATTTATGCTCAGGTGGCACTCGTCATGCTTATTGGGTTACTCGCCAAAAATGCCATTCTGATTGTAGAGTTTGCGATGGCCCAAAACAAAATAGGACGCGATATTACCGAGGCTGCGATCGAAGGAGCCCGATTACGTTTCAGACCCATTTTAATGACTTCTTTCGCTTTTATTTCAGGCTTAATTCCTTTGTGTATCGCCTCAGGTGCCGGTGCTATTGGTAACCGTTCGATAGGTACTGCAGCCGCCGGAGGAATGCTTATAGGAACGGTCTTCGGGCTTGTAATCATTCCGGGACTTTATATCCTGTTTGCCAAATTTGAAAAAGCATTGAAAAAATAATATATAATGAAAAATACACTAAATCAATATAAAATAGCTCTTCATCTCAACTATAAGTTTAAGATGTTCGCGCTCATTCTGGTAACCGGAATGCTGCTGCTGACTGCCTGTTCTGCTCCAAAAGTGAACGACAACCTGGCCGCTAAACCCTTGCCAAAGAATTTTGATGTGATCTCAAAAAAAACTGCTGACAGCGGAACACCATTTGTTCCGCTGCAAACAGCCGCTTATTTCAAAGATGATAAATTAGAAAAATTACTAGATAAAGCTGTCGCTCAGAATCCGGATTATTTAGTAATGGAGCAGCGCATTTTAATCGCCAACTCTCATTTGAAAGTAGCCAAACTTGCTTTACGGCCTTCTTTTGATCTTCAGACAGATGCTTCCGGAACACGTTACGGGAAGTACACTATGGAAGGTGTTGGAAACTTTGATACCAATTTGTCTCAAAACATATCCGAAAGACAGCGAATTGCAACGGGCGCTACTCCTAACCTATTTTTAGGAGGAAAAGTGTCTTGGGAAGCCGATATATGGGGTAAACTAAGCAACCGAAAAAAAGCAGCACGTCAAAGATACTTTGCTTCACAACAAGGAATGCGATTACTGAAAACCAAACTCCTAAGTGATATAGCTGAACTTTATTACGAGCTGGTAGCTTTAGACAAACAGGCTGTAATTTACAAGAGAAACTTAGATACACAGCAGCATGCCCTTGATATTATTTCGGCACAGCGATCTGTTGGAAAAGCAACAGAACTAGCTGTACAGCAGTTTAATGCTCAAAACAATAATATACTTGCAGAAGCAGAACAACTCAATCTGAAAATTAACCAAACCGAAAAGGCACTGCTTACACTGCTTGGAGAGTACGGAGGAAAAGTCGAAAGAAGTGCTGAGTTTTTATCCGGTCATCTTAAAGTTTTAAATCAAAAAATAAGTGTAGACTCTATCATTCACCAAAGACCTGATGTTTCTGAAGCTTACTTTGAATTAATGGCCACAAATGCTGATGCAAAATCTGCACGTGCTGCCTTTTTTCCCACTTTAAACTTAGGCGGATATGTGGGTATGAACTCTTTTTCGTTTTCTACTTTTTTTGACAGCGGTTCGTTTGCCTGGCAATTGCTTGGCGGAATCACTGCTCCGGTATTCAACAAAGGACAAATCAAACAGGAGTTTTTTACGGCTAACCGAAGACAGGAGATTTCTTTTTTGCAGTATCAAAACACCATCACAACAGCCTATAATGAGCTAAGTGCTTTGCTGCACCGAACCGAAGCTTTTGAAGATGTGTTGAAGTACAAGTCCAAAGAAATTGAACATCTGGAGATTGCAGTCAATGTTTCAAATGATTTATACCTTAACGGATATGCCAATTATCTCGAAATCATCAGTGCCCAAAAAAACAAACTGCAGGCCGAACTCGATTTTGTTGACATTCAGCTGAAAAATGCAAACGCACAGATTTTACTTTATAAAGCCTTAGGTGGAGGAATGGAGTAAGACTTCGTATTTCAGAGTTTCTGTTAAATGTTAAATGTGAGATGTGAAACTTTAAATCTGCTTAAACAAAGAACCCCGTTTCTATACTGAAACGGGGTTCTTGTTTTATTTTATAACTGTTGAAAAACCTTATTTGAAAAACGATATGGTATCGGTTAGGTTTTCTCTATGGATAAAAGCTGTAATAAACTCCTGAACTTCATTAGTACTTTCAGATGGAGTTTCAAAAGAGTTGATGTGAAATTCATCATCCTGATCCAGGATATGTATGATTTCTGTGTACCCTTTAGAAATCAAACTTCCTTTAAGTTTAATGATATTCAACTGTTGGCGACCATCTAATTCCTTGCGAACTTTTAGTTTTATAGCTTTTTCCATAGTAGATGTTTTTAAATTGATAAACCTTTAGCCTACTATCAAATTTAATTATTATTCTTTTGACTAGTTGTTAAAAAAATATTCATCTGTCATTATTTATTAACAAACTATAAACAATCGTCCAAAAAGCCTATCCATATCTATCACCGAAAATCCAAAAACTCGTTCGCTGCGGCCTATTGAAGAAACTAAAAACTCATCAGCTTCAGGCTATTTTAATGCTTTAAACAAAATCTCCACAGGATGCTGTGCTTTTCGGCCTGTACCGTCTGCAATCTGGTGTCTGCAGCTGGTTCCCGAAGCAGAGATTAAGGTAGCTTCTTCCTCAGAACGGATTGTTGGAAACAAAACCAGCTCACCTATTTGCATCGATAGCTCATAGTGCTCTTTTTCATATCCGAAAGATCCCGCCATACCACAACAGCCACTCGGAATGTTCAATACCGTGTAATTCTCGGGCAAGCTTAGGATTTTTTTGAGCGGTACTAATGATGATAAGGCTTTCTGAAAACAATGTCCATGCATACGCACACGCTCTGACTTCGCTGTAAAGCTGTCTGACGAAATTCTTCCTTCTTCGAGTTCTTTGGCTAAAAATTCCTCAATTAGAAACGTTCTTGCTGCGAATGTTTTTGCTTTTGTTTTTAATTCCCCACGGCACAAATCAGGATATTCGTCACGAAAAGTTAATATCGCCGACGGTTCTATTCCGATCAGAATACCACCCTCAGGAATCGCCAATTCGAAGTTTCTGATGTTCTGTTCGGCTATTTCACGCGCTTCTTTTAACATTCCTTTCGAAAGATAGGTTCTCCCGCTAATCCCTATATTTGGTATTCCAACCTCGTATCCTAAACGATTCAATAACTGAACAGCCGTCTGCCCTATTTCAACATCATAAAAGTTCAAAAATTCATCATTGTACAGGTAAACTTTACCATTTACAAAATCTCCTTTCTGGCTGTAGGCTTTCATCCATTTGGCGAAAGTAATTTTATGCATGAGAGGGAGTTTTCGTTCTGTAGCAAAGCCCGTTGCCCTTTTAATCACATTTCCAAAAGCTCCTTTGGCCGATAAGTTGTATGCCCAAGGCATCGCAGCAAACCATTGGTTAATTCTAGGGGTATTTCCAATAAGTCTGGAACGGAACTTTACTCCGTTTTTATCATGATATTGTTGTAATGTTTCGGCCTTTAGCTTTGCCATATCAACATTTGAAGGGCATTCTGATTTACATCCTTTACAGCTTAAGCACAAATCGAGTACCTCCAAAAGATTGTCGTCATCAAACTTATTTGCTTTTGTCGAGTTGCTTATGGTTTCTCTCAGCATATTTGCTCTCGCACGCGTGGTATGTTTTTCATCCCTAGTAGCCATATAACTCGGACACATGGTACCCCCGCTTTTTTCGGTTTTTCTACAATCTCCCGATCCGTTGCACATCTCAGCTGCCCGTAGAATTCCGTTATGCTCCGAAAAATCAAAATAGGTTTCCGGCATTGGAGTGTCCTGTCCGGGAGTATACCTCAAACTGGTATCCATTGGTGGTGTATTGACAATTTTCCCGGGATTAAAAACGCCCCACGGGTCCCAAACTTGTTTAATTTGGAGAAACAATTGGTAAATTTCCTCCCCTAACATCAACGGAATAAATTCGCCTCTAAGTCTTCCATCACCATGCTCACCGCTTAAGGAACCTTTGTATTTTTTTACCAGATGGGCAATATCAGTTGCAATGGTCCTGAAAATGGCAGTCCCTTCTTTGGTTTTTAAATCAATAATCGGACGCAAGTGCAATTCACCAGTTGCCGCATGTGCATAATGTACACAGTTAAGATTTCGCTCTTTTAGAATTGCGTTAAATTCTTCGATAAACTCCGGTAAATCATTTACGTCTACTGCTGTATCTTCGATTACCGCAACAGCTTTGGCGTCACCGGGAATGTTAGACAACAAGCCCAATCCCGCTTTTCGCAAGGCCCAGACTTTATTGGTATCCTCTCCGTAAACCACCGGAAAATGATAGCCCAGATTTTTAGAGCGCATCAAAGCTTCCATTTCTTTGGCAATACTGTCGATTTCTTCGGGAGTATCCCTTAAAAACTCGACCGCTAAAATGGCCTGTGGGTCTCCTTTTACAAAAAAACGATTCTTACTTTGTTCAATATTTTCTTTTGTACATTCCAGAATATAATGGTCGATTAACTCTACACTATCAGGGTTGAATTTTAAAGCTTCGATATTGGCTTTAAGGGATTCATTAATGCTTTCAAAATGCACGCAAACCAGAGCCGAATAAGGTTTTAATGCCTCAACCAGATTCAATTTTATCGCTGTCGAAAAGAATAAAGTTCCTTCTGATCCTGCAATTAACTTGCAGAAATTAAACTTCTCTTCTGAATCTGTAAACGGCATTGTATCTGCCAGTAAATCTAAAGCATAACCGGTGTTTCTTCTTGGAATGGATTTTTTAGGAAAATTATCTTCAAACAAAATTCGGTTTGATGTTGCCGATAAAATTTCTTTTGCCTGAACATAAATAGCCTGTTCCAAAGGGCTTACTACATTAATTCCGTTGCATTTATCTTCAAATTCGGCATTCGTCAAGGCGCCAAAAGTAACTTCGTGACCATCGGCCAAAAAACCTTTGATTTCAAGTAAATGTTCGCGTGTCGATCCATAAATAACCGATCTTGCACCGCAGGCATTGTTTCCTACCATCCCGCCAATCATACAGCGATTGCTGGTGGAAGTTTCGGGTCCGAAAAACAGTTTGTACGGCTTCAAATGAAGATTGAGCTCATCGCGAATGACACCCGGTTCTACCCAAGCAGTTTTTTCCTCCTGATCAACCGATATAATTTTGGTAAACTCCTGCGAAATGTCGACAATAATTCCGTTACCCACTACCTGTCCGGCAAGTGATGTTCCGGCAGCACGTGGAATTACACTGCTTTTGTGTTCTCTTGCAAAAGCGATTATTTTCTGAATATCCTCCTTTGTTTTGGGAATCGCAACTGCCAGAGGCATTTCTTTGTAAGCGCTGGCATCAGTCGCATAAAGCAAGCGCATGGTATGATCGTAGAATAATTTACCTTCTAATTGTTTTTCTAAACTTTCAAGAGGAACAGTACCTTTAGAAAGGATATTATTGTGATTCATTTTAATACTTTAAATTAAGTAAGCTGTCATTTCGACCGAAGAGAGAAATCACACGAGAAACTCGACAAAGAAGCTTCCATTCTGCATGGAATCCCGCTTGTGATTTCTCCCTTCGGTCGAAATGACAACATTGTGTTTAAACTTCAGGGCTATGTGTTAAACGTTTTTTACAATTCGCTCAAAGCGATATCTAAAAATTTCACCATTTCATCAGCATTCTGTTTGTTGAATGTCATGGGTGGCTTTATTTTCAAAACATTGTGTAAAGGTCCGTCGGTACTTAATAAATATCCCTGAGCTTTCATTTTTTCTACTACAATATCAATTTCAGGAACAGCGGGCTCCATCGTGCTTTTATCTTTTACCATTTCGGCACCAATAAACAATCCATGTCCGCGCACATCACTGATAATTGGGTATTTGGCCATTAAACCTCTTAACCCATTCATTAAATGATTCCCTGTTTCCAAAGCATGCTGCTGCATTTCTTCTTCCTGAATTACATCCAGTACCGCCAAACCTGTGGTCATGGATACGGGATTACCTCCAAAAGTGTTGAAATATTCCATACCGTTGTTGAAAGAATCAGCAATTTCCTCTGTTACAATCACAGCCGCTAATGGATGTCCATTACCAATTGGTTTTCCTAAAACAACTATATCCGGAACTACATTTTGCAATTCAAAGCCCCAAAAATGGTCGCCTATTCT
Source organism: Flavobacterium sp. N502536 (assembly GCF_025947345.1). Lineage (NCBI taxonomy): Bacteria > Pseudomonadati > Bacteroidota > Flavobacteriia > Flavobacteriales > Flavobacteriaceae > Flavobacterium > Flavobacterium sp. N502536. Next base: position 4,418,051 of record NZ_CP110011.1, read on the forward strand.
TCCAAATCCAACCTGAACTTCGTCGGCAATACAAACTCCACCGGCAGCTCTGACATGGTCATACACTGTTTTTAGATAATTTTCCGGTAACGGAATCTGTCCTCCAACTCCCAATAAAGTTTCACAAATAAATACAGCCGGAGCCTTGTCTTCTTTTTTTAGTTCTTCTATAATTCGTTGTACATCGGCTGCGTATTTTTCTCCCGCATTGGTATCTCCATATTTATAAGGTCCACGATATAAATCGGGATTGATTGCTTTGTGTATCCAAGGCATCTGACCAAATCCGCCTTTGCTGTCAAATTTATACGGACTCATTTCCATCGCCACAGTAGAGGTTCCGTGGTAGGCATGATCCAGTACAATAATATCTTTTTGTTTGGTAAAATGACGGCTCATTCGAATGGCCAGATCGTTGGCTTCACTACCCGAATTCACAAAGTAACAAACACTCAGTTTAGCCGGCAATGTTGCGGTAAGTTTCTCTGCATAAGCTGTTATAGCGTCATTTAAATATCGGGTATTGGTATTTAAAGTAGCGATTTGTTTTTGCATTTTTCGAACGACTACCGGATGACAATGCCCTACATGCGAAGGATTATTAACACAATCCACAAAGGTTCTCCCCTTATCATCGTATAGATATTGCAAAGCTCCTTTTACTATTTTTAATTTATCCTGATACCCAATGCTTAGATTACGTCCAATTCTTTTTTTACGAACCTCCAATAAATCGCTATAATCATCGGCAGTAATCAATCCTTCAAAACCACAGGCTTTTCTAAAAGCATCCTGAGCCTTGATAGGGTTAATTTGAATGAGTTTGAACAACAAATCCCAGGCTGGTTTTTCGGTAATAAAATGGTGCTCGTTGTTGCTGTCTAATGAGGCATTGTACGCCGATTGTGTTACACTGATGCAAAGTCTTCCGGCAATCAGATAATACAACAAATCGACTTCCTGCTCTGTTAAGGCATATGATTTATGATATCCCGCTACTAGCAATGCCGCAACTGCCAAAGGATCTTCCTCGTCCAACATGGCATAAGTACAGGCGATAGCCAGATTGTTGATTAAAGCGGTATAGACCATATCGCCAAAATCGATTAACCCACTCACGCGATTGCCCTGTACCAATACATTGTAATCGTTGGCATCGTTATGAATGTAAGCATGACGCAGGCGATGCAGCTGTGGTACAACTTCGGTATCAAATTGCAGCAGAAAATAGCCTGCAATACGTCTTTTCTCGTGATTTAATATGTGTTTCAAATTATCAGCTGCTTCACTTGCGTGGCTGATGTCCCAGGTATAATTGCGGTGCATGGCAGGATGTGAGAAGTCCTGTAACGCATGATCCATCTTACCTAAAAAGCTTCCCAAATCATACTGCAATTCACTTGTTTTGGCTTTCTCATCAACCCAAAAAACACCCTCTAAAAAATTTAAAATTCTGATATAATAGGTTTGGGAACCGCTAACAATTTTGGTTAGCTCTTCCCCGTGTTTGTTGATGCTGAAATGCTGAAAACAATCTGAAATATTGCTCTTTTTAAGATGCTGAATAATGTTAATCTGCGCTTCTAAAAAAGGAAACGGGTGACTTTCGTTTGATACTTTTAGAATGTACTTTTCATTCTTCTCATTCGATAAAAGAAAGTTCAGTTCGTCATATCCATTTAATGCTTTTACGGTAACGATTAATCCGTAATGTTCTTTTACTAAATCCTGAATAGCTGCTTCTGAAAAAATCATTGGTACTATATTAAATTGTTTTTGTCTGTTTTATTTTTTTTCGCCACGAATTTCACGAATGCGCACAAATTTCTTTAAATAGCATGAGCATAATAATTCGTGAATTTGTGGCGAACTTTTTATTTCCAAATAATCGCCTGAGCCGGTTGTAATGGGTTTTGCCCCACTAGTACTTTGCTTCCCTGAGGAATAGGCAATTGGATTGGTTCATTGGTATAATTTACACCTACATAAAAACCATCTCTCCATTCTACAAATACACCTTTTGGCAAATCATCAATCGTTACTTTGGCACGTTCGTAAACCGATCTTACCACTTGTCTTTCTAAATCTCCGTCTTTACTTTCCGCTCCAATATAAGTTACGGTTCCTTTTCCTAATTTTCTGGTAATTGCTGCGGCTTTTCCTTTGTAAAACTGATCCGCATAAGTAGCCAAAACTTCTGTTCCTGGTTTCGGATCTAATACATCAGCCCAGGTATTCCACTTATAGGTATTGTTTCCGGCATTTATCGTTCCGTTTACATCTGCAACAAGCATGTCAAAGAAATCTACATCAGCACCTATTAACGGCACAATCGGTGCGCTCCATTTGGCTTCAAAGAAATGGCCGTTTTTATCTTTCTGACCAGTTCGGCAGGACAAGATCAAATTACCACCGTTTTCTACATATTTAGTCCATTTATCCACCAGTTTCTGATCGATAAGCTGGTAAGCCGGAGCTACAATAAAAGGATAAGCAGAGAAATCGTCATCTTCAGTAATAAAATCCATTGGCGCAGCAGTCGATTTTACAGCAGATGTATAAGTATTTCTATGTCTCCACGTGCTCCAGAATTCCGTTTGTTTCTGATTTTCTAAATCCCAAAGATTTTCATGACTCCATAAAAAACCTGTTTTTCTTTTGGCAAGATCCGCCGGAAGTACTGCTTTTGGGTTGTATTCTTTTCGAAGCAGTTTCATGTCTTCGATGGATTGTACAAACTCTTTTCCACCTGTTGTCAGGGTTACACCATCCGTACCTACAATTCCGTCGTGATACATTTCGCTGCTTCCTAACGGATGTCTGTATCGGTACGTACAAGTAAACGAACAGCCACCACCGAAGGCCTGCGAGATCCACATATGAACCGTTCCCGGAAGTAATTGCGGATTTATACTTGCCCAGTTTACCTGTCCTGGCTGCATTTCCATAACACCAGTTACCCCGTTTATGGATCTGTAATAATCATTGGCTTCTGATATTTTGTTTGGATGTCCCATTCTAAAATTCTGACCGCCCAATTGGTTTCTTCCGCTTACCGGATACATGGTATAGGTAGCAAAATCCATTTTATCAGTTCTTCTCGGATCAGCTCCATACACTACGTTGGTGTAATTGGTCGTAATCCATTGTTTCGGATCAACGTATTTTCGAAGTGTTTCAGCTTGTAAATTCAAGTATTCCGCCTGAGAATCTGCTGTAAATCTTTTGAAATCTAATATAGCATGTGGACTTAGTTTGTCTTCAAAATAGATTTCGGCATTAGGAATCGCAATTTGCTCGAAGTTGTTGTAGCGAATGCTCCAAAAACTTCCGAGCCACTCGGCATTTAATTTCTCGATCGTACCGTACTTCGCTTTTAGCCATTTCTGAAATCCTTTTTGTGCAGAGGGACTAAAGTCATCCGGAGCTCCCGGCTCGTTATCTACTTGCCAGCCCATAATGTTTTTATTCTTCCCGTATCTTTTTCCTAGTTCAGTAACTATTTTCTCTACAAATGCTCTGTACTTTTCATTCGATACCGATTGATTGGCTCTGTTGCCATGTTCCCTGCGGCGTCCGCTTGCATCAACCAGATAGATTTCAGGATATTTTTCACCCATCCATGCCGGTGGTGTTGGTGTTGGCGTACAAAGAATAACTTTTAAACCTTCTTTCTCTGCGATCGCAAGAGCATCATCGAGCCATTTGAAATCGTACTTTCCTTCTTCAGGCTCCATATATGTCCAGGCAAATTCGGCAAAATGAGTAAACTCGAATCCCAGTTTTTTAATGTTCTTTAAATCACGCTCCCATTGTTCTCTTGGCCATTGTTCTGGATAATAATAAACCCCAATCTGCATTAAATCGGGCTTCGAGAAAAAACGCTGCGGATCTTTTTTTTCTGTCGTCGTAGTTTTTTTCGTTTGAGCAAAAACAGGCGTCGAATTGCAATTCGCAATAAGCAAGCCTGTTGCTACTATTTTTGTGAATGATATTTTGTGGTTGAACATACTTTGTACTATTGTTGTGTTAATCAAATTTAGATAGTTATTTTTAAGCTGTTGGATGTAATTTGCAAAATTTTATTAAACGCATAGAAACATAGATTTTATTCTTAAAAAGACATTCTCAAAAGAAACACATTTCTTTCACATTGCTTAGCCTTTTCCTACCATTCTGAATCTTTGTTTCTATGTGTTAAAATTTTATAAACAACAGCTTGTTTCACTATTTATCTTCTAAAAGCAGCATTAAATAATGAGAAGCCGACCAGCTAAAGTTGTAGGCTTCCAGTCCTTTTCCTGTAACTGGCTGATAATTTTCTCTGATAGAAGTTCCTTTGTCCAAAACTCCTTCTGCATTATAAATCAGTTTGTGTGCCAGTTCATTGGCTTCCTTCGTGTATCCGTATTTTTCCAGTCCGTTTATCCCAAAATAACTTTGATCGAGCCAAACCGGCCCTCTCCAGTACCCATTATTCGGTTTAAACTTTGGATGATTGGCGGCCAATGTTGGTAACGGAACAAAGGTGTTGAATCTGGCGGTATCCATCATGTTCTTTTTTGCCAATTGAACCTGCTCTGCAGTCGCTACTTCTGCCCAAATAGGCAAATATCCTTCACAACCCATTGCTTTTACTAAGGTTTTGCCATCAATTGTCGTGTCGTAAAACCAACCCGTCGCAGCATCCCAAAACTGATTTTGAATTCTAACTTTCAAAGCGCTGCTTTCTTCCTTCCATTTCTTTGCTTCTTCCGTTAGTTTTAAAACTTCTGCCATCTTTTGCAAATAGTTTTTTTCGGCATACAAAAAGGAGTTTAAATCAACACTTTCCTGATCTAAGGAATAGGCTTTCTCTCCATTTTTAAGGATTTTACTATCATCAAAACGAACGGCATTGTCCATTCCGCTTTCCCATTTTGCGGCAATCACAGTTCCGTCGGTCGAACCAAATTCACATAAACCATCCTGATCGTGGTCGCGTTCTTTGTACCACCAGTTGTGATATGATTTTAACTTCGGATAGAATTCTTTTATAAAATTGGCATCTTTTGTTTTTTCATAAATTTTCCAGATTGCCCAAGCCGCAAGCGGTGCTTTGGTGTTTCGGTAGTTGTTTTCTTCAAGAAGATTATTTCTGTAAATACAATCCGGAATAAAACCGTTTGGCTCCTGATAATCAAACAAAGCACGCATTTGATCTTTTGCCAGTTCCGAATTGTAATTGGCTACTGCAACGGCATGTTTCCAGCTGTCCCATGCCCAAAAGCCATGAAACCACTCGTAGTTGTAACTCGGAAAAAGACCTCCGTGTTTTAAACCTTCTGCTGCAATTCGGGTATTGTTTTGTAAAGTCAATGCCAGTTTGGCTACCAAATCAGAGTAAACGACGTCTTTGTAAATGTTTTTCTTTCTGGCAATTAATTGCGCCAATTGATTTTCTTTTTCTTTTTGTGTGTTGTTCAACAGTGTAGTGAATACTGTTTTGGCAATGTTTTCGTTCTCATTTTTCCAGGAGTACTGCGAAAAAATAAAGGTTTGTGAAACGACTATTTCTTTGGTTTCATTTGGTTTTAGAACCAATTTCTCTGTTTGGACATTGTATCCCTGTTTGGTAATTTCAATTTGGGGAGTACTGTTCAAAAACTGAATATACCCTGTTGCTGTACTTTTGGTCGAAACAATTTTTAATGTTTTACCTTCTTTTGACAGTTGTAAATCAGTTAAAAAAAGTGTGGAGCTGTATGAAGGAAAAAGTGTTATCGCTTTTCCTGATGTATTGGTAATGCTTGTTTTTTGTAAAGCTGAATGTCCTGATAAATACACCAACTGCTGTTTTACCGTTAGTTTATCATTTTTAAACTCTTGTTCTAGATGGCTGTTGTAGCTGTTTTGACTCACCAGAGTGTTTTTCCACTCGATTACTTCTTTTTTGTTTTCATCCTGAAGCTGTAACGAAACAAACGAAGGACTTAACCAAACGCCATTTTGCTCCGTCATTAAAAATGGTCCCGAGAATCCCGCCTGAATGACTGAGGGCTCTAAAAATCCAAATGCAAACCACGCTCCTTTGTCTGAAAAGGCTAGTGATTTTCGGTCCGTGGCATTGGTTGGGTTTCCTTTATAGTTCAGACTGTTTTTACCCGATTCTAAGTTTGGATAGCTCTTTTGTGTCCAACCGGATTGTACTATAAAAAAGGAGGCAAGAATAAAAAGTATTTCCTTTTTGCTCATGTTGTTTTGTTTTTATGGTGTGTTTTTTAATTAGATAATGTAGTAAATCTTTCTTTAACTTAAGTATTTTGCTTTAGATTTAGGGGCTTTTTTTTAATCCTTTAATCTGCGGCTTTATTACAGTATCTATTTAATCTTTGCGTTCAATATTCTCCCGCAGATTGAGCAGATTGAGCAGATTTTTTCTAATCTTTCTAATCCCTATAATCTGTGGCTGTATTTCAGTAACTACTTAAGCTTTGCGTTCAATATTCTCCCGCAGATTGGGCAGATTTTTTCTAATCATTCTAATCCTTTAATCTGTGGCTTTATTTTGGCGTGTAGTTAATTTCTTCTAAATATGTGAGGCTTCTGGATATAAAAATTAAACCTACAAGGTCCGAAAAAGACCTCGTAGGATTAAAATCTCTATTGAAAATCAATTTTTAGGAATTGACCTCTTTGCTTAAATAATTAATTCGCTTGTAATTCCGTTAAAGGAATTGGGTAAAAGCTGTTTTTTGCTGTATCAAAACCAGTGCGTCCCACTGCATCGAGTGCTGCTTTAGTTTTTCCCCAACGACGTAAATCATAAAAACGATAGTTTTCTAATGGGAATTCTATAATTCTTTCGTGTTCAATCTGCGCTTTAACAGCTGCTGCAGTTGTTCCGGTCATGGCTGGCATATCGGCTCTTTCGCGAACTTTGTTGATGTACGGAATAGCTTCTCCGGTACGTCCCAACTCATTCAATGCCTCGGCTTGCATCAACAATACATTCGCATATCTCATCAAAGGAATGTTGATCGCTGTAAATTCCTGATTCATCTTTTCCTGAGTATTTGGAATGTATCTGCGATACACCGGTTTGTCAGTACCTTCAAATTTTTCATCATAAGTAGCGCCTAATACCATTGGATTATTTGCATCATTAAAATAAGGATCTTTAAAGAAAATTGTGCTGTACAAACGGGTATCATAATTTCCGGTAGTAGCAATTTTTCCTTCTTTTTTGAATTCGTTTATCAGCATTGCACTCGGAAGAATCTCATCCCATCCGCCCAATTCTGCAGCCGCCATCCAATAGTGAAGGGCATTACGATAGAAAGCACCATTGGCAGTGGTTTCTGAAAATTGCAATTCAAAAATAGACTCCTTGCTGTTTTTTGTCGTTCCGTCAAACATAGAAACATAATCTTTAACTAACTCATACCCCTGTACTTTGTTCAGTGCAGTAAGTGCTTCGGTTAAGAAGCTTTGTTTTTGAGCTGTTTCTTCGTACGCTCGGGTTAAATAAGCAAAACCAAGGTAACTATTTGCTGCACCACTTGTCGCACGTCCTGTTTTATCTGTAGATTGTTTTGCAGGCAATATATCTGCAACCGCTTTAAATTCTTTTGTGATAAAATCCCACGCTTCAGCACGTGTAGAAAGCGGAATGTTCAAATCGCCTTCTTTGGTTACATATTTATCTCTAACATAAATTTTTTCCCAGTTCAAAAGCAATTTCATATGGTAATAAGCGCGTAAAAAACGAGCCTCGGCTTCAATTTGTTTGCGATCCCCATCTGTTAATTTAGAACCCGGAACCTGTGGTAATTTATCAATAACCTGATTGGCATTACTGATTCCTCTGTAATTAATTCTCCAATAACTGGTAAACTGGCTGTTTCCATTGGTATAAGTAAAAGTCGAAAGTTCTACCCAGTTTTGGTAATTCAAAGCATCGCTTCCTAGTTCGTTTATATCTTCACGGTATGCTTCTACCGGCCATTTTATCTCGGCAAAAGACCATTCGTTAGTGGCGCATTCAAGCTGTCCGTAAGTTGCCGCCAAAGCAGATTCGGCATCAGCCTTATTTCTCCAGAAATTCTCTGAGGTAAGTTCGTCCGGAGATTGTTGCTCCAGATAATCACTACAACTTGTAATGGTCAACAGACCTATAGTGGATAATAATAAAAATATCTTTTTCATGATGGTGTCTTTTATAAAATAGAATTAAAATATATACTGAATACCCGATACAAACGATCTTGTAAATGGATACACAAAACGATCAACGCCAGTATTAAGCACAGAAGCACGTGAAAACTCAGGATCAATACCAGAATAATCGGTGATCGTAAATAAATTCTCTACACTCACATAAAATCTAAGTTTGTCCATTTTTGCTTTGCCTAACATACTGCTTGGGATCGTATATCCTAATTGCAATTGACGCATTCTTATAAAATTTCCATTTTCCAGAAAACGATCTGACTCACGGCTGTTTCCATTAGGATCCTGCAATACGGCTCTTGGAATATCGCTGCGGTTATCCGGTGTCCATGAATTTAAAGTTGAAACCAGCATATTGGTTCCTGAGTTCATAGACTCATAAAAATAACGGTTTCCGTTGTACAATTTATTCCCCCAACCGCTTCCAATCAAAGCTGAGAAATCAAAGCCTTTATAGCTTGCTCCTAAAGTAAGGTTCACTTCTACTTTTGGTAATCCGGTTCCGGAGTACGCCTTATCTTTATCATCAATAACACCATCATCATTTAAATCTTTAAAACGAATATCTCCCGGCTGAGCATTTGGCTGTAATAAAACACCATTTTTATTATGAGCTGCTACCTCTTGAGTACTTTGGAAAATACCATCCGTTTTGTAAAGATAGAATCCACTAATAGGGCTTCCTACACGTGCCTGAGTTGGAAAATGCTCGTCTCCGAATTTTAATCCTTCTCCATAAATAGTCTGTCCTTCGTTGGCTAGTGCTATTACTTTGTTTTTAAGTGTCGTAAAGTTTAAACCTGCATTGTATTTGAATTCATTAACCTGATCGCGGTAATTTACCTCAAACTCAAATCCGCTGTTACTAATTTTACCTACGTTCAAAATTGGATCATCAACTCCGGCAGATGGAGCCAGTCTTTTTGTAATTAATAATTTGTCGGTCACATTGTGGTAGTAGTTCATCGAACCGCTAATTTTTCCTTTTAAAAGGGTATAATCGATACCAATATTTTTAGAATCTGTAGTTTCCCATTGTAGGTTTCTGTTTTCTAAAGCTTTTGCAATGCTTCCAGGCCAAGGGTTGCTTCCTATTCCTTGTACATAACCTGAACCCAAGCTATTACCGGTATTAATCAGTGTATTTGCAGAGTAATATCCTAAAGCTGCCTCATTACCCAATTGTCCCCAGCTCGCACGTAGTTTCAACGTAGAAATAAAAATATCTTTCGGGAAAAAATCTTCTTGTTCTATTTTCCATCCTAATGCAATAGACGGGAAAGTTCCCCAACGGCTGTCTTTTCCAAACTTAGAAGAACCGTCTCTTCTAACCGTCATTTGCAACAAATAGCGATCGTTGTAAGAGTAGTTTAATCTGCTGAAAAAAGAAACACGATTGTACTGAAATTTTGATCCGTCGGCAGTATATGTTCCACCTCTTCCGGCACCAATAGTTTCAAATCCCGGATCAAGAAATCCTGATGGACGGTCTATAGAAACCAATTGTCCATTTTCTACTGTATAATCGGTTGTTTTACCTTCTACAATTACCTCGTTCCAGTTAGAGGCCTGACTGTTAAAAGTGTTACCAATCATTAAACCAAAAACATGTTTCCCAAAAGTTTTATCAATTGTGATAATGTTGTCTAAGATTTGCTCGTTCCAGGTTGTTCTCAACTCCCTTTGCAACGGATATAAATGTACCTCTTTTGGATTAGCAATGTATGGAGGAAAATGCTCCATTTGCTGATTGTTCTTCACACGGTAAGAATACGCTAATTTATATTTTAACCAAGGCGCAATATTAGCAGTTGCCGCAATATTGGCTGTAATATCCTGTCCTACATCATTGCTTTTCTTAAAATGTTCCTCAGCAACCGGATTTGTTCCGGCAGGCAGACCATTTTTGCTGGTTAATCCATAACCGTATTCTTCATTATCGTCATAAACCGGAACCAAAGGTGACATGGTGTATACCTCTCTCAATTGGAAGTTAGGCAATGCATTTTGTGTTCCGATATAGGCCATTTTTCCGTCTATATCAAAAATAGATTTTTTAAAACTTACTCTTGCACTAGCTGTTTGAGAACCAAATTGATTGTCAATTACAATTCCTTTTTGTTTTACGAAGTTACCATACAAAGCAAATTTAAAATCGCCTTGTCTTCCCTGAATTCCCAAACCGTAGTTTTGTGTAAATCCGGAACGGAAAACCTGATCCTGCCAATCTGTATTGATGTCAGACGGAGCATTTATATATGCCGGAAGTGCCTTTGGCGAAGTCGCATATTTATTGTACTCATCGTACATTCTTTTGTGAACGGTACGATATCCGTCAGCATCTAATAAATCTAATGTTTTAGATGGATTTGTGATGCTTAAAAAAGAGCTGAAATCTACTTTTACACCTTCTTTTTGTCCGTTTTTAGTCGTTACGATAATTACACCATTCGCAGCAACAGATCCGTAAATTGCAGCTGCAGCACCATCTTTCAACACCTCCATTGATTCAATATTGGTTGGATTTATGGTATTAATAGATCCTTGAAAACCGTCAATAATATACAGTGGTTCTGTAGCTCCAAAGGTATTTACCCCACGAATTTTTACGCTTACACCAGCTCCTGCCACACCACCGCTTTTTTGCACGTTTACCCCTGCGACTAAGCCCTGAAGTGCTTCGGCCGGGCTCGTGGTAGCTCTGGTTTCGAGGCTCTCTTTTTTAACCGTAGAAATAGCTCCTGTTACGTTACTTTTTTTCTGAGAACCATAACCAATGACCACTACTTCATTCAGTTTATTGGTTTCTTCCTGCATGCTAACTGAAAGTTCAGCGCGGTTATTTACAGCCTCGCTTTTCTCAATAAATCCCATGTATGAAAAGACAATAACCGGATTGACAAGGCTTGATGAATATACTAAGGTATAATTTCCGTCAATATCAGTTGCAGCATTGTATTTAGAGTCTTTAATAGAAATACTCACACCCGGCAATGTATTGTTTTTGTCATCAGTGACTTTTCCAGAAATGGTCTTTTGTGCCTGATTTGCTTGCGCAAAGTTGATGTTTGGCAACCACAAGCATAACAGTAAAGGAATAAAATTTAATTTCCTAATGAGTAGTTTTTTCATTTTGGTAATGGTTTTGGTTAATTAAAATTTCGTTTTTTGTTTTTTTTATTTGTAAGCGGGCACCTTATAAGACAGCCTTTTGCAAAACTGTCTTATTCAATGCAGTATTCTCTTGATTGTGATTTTAGTATAGGCTTTAGTTCTAACTCGGCTTATAAATCAAATTTAATTCCTTGTGCCAATGGCAGACTAGTCGTGTAATTAATAGTATTGGTTTGTCTGCGCATATACACTTTCCAGGCATCGGAGCCGGATTCTCTCCCTCCGCCTGTTTCTTTTTCTCCGCCAAATGCACCGCCAATTTCGGCACCGGATGTACCAATATTGACATTTGCAATACCACAATCAGATCCTGTAACAGATAAGAACAATTCGGCCTCTCTTAAATTATTAGTCATGATTGCAGAAGATAAACCTTGTCCGACACCGTTTTGAATTGCAATTGCGTTTTCGACAGTTCCAGAGTATTTTAGTAAGTACAAGACTGGGGCAAAAGTTTCGTGCTGTACAATTTCAAATGAGTTCTCAGCCTCAGCAATAGCAGGTTTTACATAACATCCGCTTTCGTATCCGGAGCCTGAAAGTACGCCTCCTTCAACCAGAATTTTTCCACCTTCAGCTACCACTTTATCTAAAGCCTGTTGGTACATTTCAACCGCCTGAGTATCGATTAAAGGACCAACATGGTTATTCTCATCCAACGGATTTCCGATGCGCAATTGCTTGTAGGCAGCCACTATCGCATCTTTTACTTTATCGTAAATACTTTCGTGAATGATTAAACGACGGGTGGATGTGCATCTTTGTCCCGCTGTTCCAACGGCACCAAAAACGGCACCAATCACAGTCATTTTAATATCGGCATCAGGTGTTACAATAATCGCATTGTTACCGCCTAATTCCAGTAATGATCTTCCCAAACGTCCTGCAACTACCTGCGCTACGATTTTCCCCATACGGGTAGAACCGGTAGCCGAAATTAAAGGAATACGATTATCGTTGGTTAGCAACTCTCCTATCTTATAATCACCATTAATTAAACCTGAAATACCTTCCGGTAAATTATTTTCTTTGATGACTTCACTTATAATATTCTGACAGGCAATCGCACAGATAGGTGTTTTTTCTGAAGGTTTCCAAACACAAACGTCTCCACAAATCCAGGCCAGTGCAGTATTCCATGCCCAGACAGCCACCGGAAAATTGAAAGCTGAAATAATTCCTACCACTCCCAAAGAATGATATTGCTCGTACATACGATGACCCGGACGCTCTGAATGCATTGTTAATCCATGCAACTGACGTGAAAGACCTACTGCAAAATCGCAGATATCAATCATTTCCTGCACTTCGCCATAACCTTCCTGCAACGACTTCCCCATTTCGTAAGAAACCAGTTTTCCTAATGCCTCTTTATGCACGCGTAACTTTTCCCCAAACTGACGTACGATTTCTCCTCGTTGTGGCGCCGGCATCAGCCTGAACTGTTTAAAAGCAGTTGTTGCTGCCTCCATAACCTTCTCATAATCTGCAGCGGTTGATGTTTTAACTTTTGCTATCAATTGTCCATCTACAGGAGAATAGCTCTCCAGAATTTCTCCGCCTGAAAAATGATTCAATCCGGTTGAAGTTCCCTCATTTATATCTTTTATGCCCAGTTGGCTTAAAGCTTCTTTTATTCCGAATTGTAATTCTGTTACTGCCATTACGACTTTTTTAATATTGATTATCCAACTTTTTAGTACTAGAAACATAGAAGAGTAATAGGTTCAAAAACTACCCTCTTTTACACTATTAATACATCATTAAAAAGTTGATTGTAATAAAGATGATTGTACTTACTTCAGGTAATTATTTAGCTTCCTGCAACTTTACATCCGTGCTCTCGAATATCTTATCGGCAGATGATGCCACAAACCCCTGGTACAATTCTCCGTTGGCCATTGGGTAACGAAGTGCAAACTCGTAATAACAAGAAGGAATTTCTACAGCACCTTCTTCAAAATCGACTACATACAAATCAGCCAGTGTACTGGATTGTTCCAATAATTGCTCTGGAGTACCTTTGATTTTTCCACCTGATGCGTTCAGTTTCCATCCGCTCTCTTCCAGGAAAGTATTAAGTTCTTCTAAGGTTGTAAATCCTTTTAAAGCATTGGTACTGATGGTAAAGTGATTGGCTCTGAATCCGTATACATACATCCACGCAGCATACTCCGATTCCTCCAGTAACGATTTGTACACGGCCTGTGAATTTCCTTTCCACACAGAACCACTTAAAACTAACTCGGGATTATTAAATAAATTCGAATCACAGCTGTTCAGAATATCCTGTACAGTTGCCTGCAATTCAGGGGAGCATTTTTCTAATTCTAACTCCGAAATAAAAATTCGTGGAGCATCTTTATCTGTAGTATGTTCGTAATGCTTAGCAAACAATTTTTTACTTTCAAAATTATACTCTCCTCTTGCTTCATATCCAACATTCAAAAAAGGTTTTTCCAAAACCTCAATATTTACACGTTTATCATTGAAGGTACGTATAGCAATATGATCATTTTTTATCTCTTCTCCTCTTTCTTCGAGTAATTCATGTATTTTTTTTGCAGATGGGGTAATATTAGCATATTGCTCCCATAATTTCATAAGTAATTGATTTTTATCCATTTCAGTTTTGTTAAAATAGTGTGATTATGACACAAATTTATATATAATAGTGTTATTATAACACCATAGACTTACGTTTATTTAAAATTCGACACTTCGTGCGGTTTTTTTTGTAATTTTGACATTTATAAAACCTGTTTTAACTAAAGAATTGTCAAAATAATAGAAATCACTAAACTTCCCCCTGCCATGCCAAGTATCAAGAAGAATGAAAATACTGACTATTTAGACCGCGAAATCATACAAATGTTAAGCAAAAATGGAAGAATCTCTTTTTCAGATTTAGCCAAAGAATTAAACATATCCAATTCATTGGTTCATTTAAGAGTCAGAAAGTTACAGGAATCGGGAGTGATTACTGGTTTTTCGGTAAAGCTAAACCCGAAAGAAATTGGTTTTGAGACGACTACGTATACCGGAATTGTAACCAAAGAAGCACGTTTTTCCTACTCGATTGCCGAAAAATTAAAAGAAATACCGGAGGTTGTAGAGTGCCATTGGGTTTCCGGAAAGTATGCTTTATTCATAAAGATTGTTGCCATCAATAACGAAGAACTTCGTAAAATTTTATACGAACAAATTCATCAGATTGAAGGTGTTGGAAGTACAGATTCGTTTTTCTCTTTTGGCTCGGCATTTGAGAAGAATCTTCCGGTTTAATTCGATTTTGGTTCAATCGGAAGGTGTAGTAGTTTCCTCTTTTTTTGTTTGTGAAGAGGGATAATGCGGTTTTCTTGATATTCTAAACTTATATGTGCCGTTCTTATGGAACTTCTTTGGCCAACGGATTAAAATCCGTTGTTACAGAATGGATCGTTTCTACGAAACTTAATATCCATATACTAAATTTATACGGGACGTTCTTATGGAACTTCTTTGGCATGTTGCTCTATTACCAACGGATTAAAATCCGTCGTTACAAAATTGGTCGTTTCTACGAAACTATAGTAACTTAATTATGCAATTAGATATACTACTCTATGAACAACTGCTTAAAATCCAGTGTTACAAGATTTATTATTTCTCAGAAACTATTCTGGCTTGTTTTTAACAACCAGATCCTCAGCAGGGCTTCTTCCTAAAAATTTAAAGTACTCTTTCGAGAAATGGTCTATTCTGGTAAAATTCAGGTCGTAACCTAACTGAACAACAGAGCTGTAAGAGCCGCTGCAAAGTAATTTATGAGCTAGTACTATTTTTTCTCTTTTAAAAAAATCATTTGGTGTAACTCCTTCTATCTCCTTAAAAAGTCTTTTATATTTACTTGCCGACATACTGGCGATTTCCGACAGCTTCAAAATTCCCGGAAACTTGTTTTTTAGATTTTTGACCAGAAATTTTTTAGAAATATCTAAGGCTTCCAGGTCAATCTTTTTGATTCCCTGAGACAGAGGGACAACATCCGAATAGCGATGAATAAAGTTTCCCAATAATTTTAAAGCGAGCCCTTTTAGATAAAAATTAAAATGCTCGTCTAAAACTGTTTTTCGCATTACCGAATCAATCAGTATTCTGCTGTTACTGTCAATTAAATCTTGAAAATACAGGTCTTTTCTATCGAATCTGTCGTTGTTTTTTGAGGACGGATTCTGGTCTGTTGTTTTTATGAATAAAGGATGTAGTAGTTTTTGATCTACTATCAAACGTATCGTAAATATTCTTTTTCCGGCTGGATGTTCGCATGTATTTCCGATCGTATTTTTCCAGACAAATAGCCCCAGATTGACCTTAGACCCTACCTGATAACTAATATCACGAATCTGAATCATATTGACTTCTTCACTAAGATCAAAATTTATAATGTATAAATCATCCTTATTTGCCAAATGCTGTACTCGTACAGGCGCTGATAATACAAAATCCAGTAATAAAGCAGACATACCCGGAATGACCTCAACAAAAAAGGAGTATCCTTTTCCGATAGTATCCGGTAAAACCAAAATTTTATCGTTTTCTAAAGTTACTTCTAATTTTGCCGCCAGCTCTTTATACCATAAGGATGATAATCCGTTACAATATTTAAGTTCTTTCATGATAATTGTTGTGTAAATACTCTCGGTGACATATTATACCTTTTTTTAAAAGCTGATCCAAAATACGCAGCATTGCAAAAACCAAACTTCTCTGAAATTTCAGTTACTGTTAACTGCTGTTCTTCCAGAAGTTCTTTTGCTCTGTAAAGCTTAGTATTCATATAATAAGATTGCGGACTTGTTTTTAGTACTTTTTTGAAAACATACTTAAATTTAGAAGGAGACATATTCACCTGATCACAAAGCACATCAATTCCCGGAAAAGCTCCTTTTAAATTTTGACTCAGCATTTTTTCGGTGTCTTTTATTTTCATTAAATCATACTCACTAATTTCCGAATTAGTAGTTTTAGTTGTGGACATAGGATCCAAAAGTTCTGAGATAAGCAAATAAGCTGTAGCGATCAAATCCAGATCAAAACAACTGCTTCCAACTTCTTTGCGTCGTAAATCTGTAAGATAGGTAAGGCTTTCAGAACTCATTCTGCCAAATTTTGCCAAAACAGTATGATCAGATTGAAAAAGATTGTGCAGTATTTTATCTTTTTTATTAAAGGAGTAAAACAAATCTTTTCTAACAAACAGGTACAAAGCAAATCTTCGACTTCCACTTTTACTGATACGTTCTATTTCTAATGTACCATCGATAACGGCAAGATTATATCCTCCTTTTTTAAGAACTTTAGAATTATTCTCAGAAGAAAACTTAATTTCACCCTCCTCTGTCAAATCATAATAAATGCCTACAAAGTCCTTCTTTTTACTTTTCTGAACCATCAGCAGGTCAGTTTTGTATTCAATATCGAGATATAGTGCCGATATTCCTTCTCCGCAATCTAAAAAATAGCGGCTGCCTGTATGTACTTCTGGCGAAGCTGCAATAAAATTGCCTTCTACTTTTCCTCCGAGTTCTTTGGCCACAGGCTCAGCCCAATCCAAACCAGATTCATAATGACAGATAATTTTTTCCATAAAAGAATAAATATTATAGATAGCTACGTATTCAAATCTAAATTGTTAAGACATTCCGTAAAGCTTTACGGATCGAAACCGTCAATTTACAGCGCCAAGTCGATACAAAGTCCTAACTCTAATCTCATTTCTGCTTTGACTTTGGTACAATCAAAAAGATAAACACCTTTCATCCTCTTCAGCTTTGATTTCATTGTCTGGTCTAAATAAGATGCTATAATCGGTACACCTCTTTTATGCAACCGCATCAGATCGGTTATCTCATTATCACTATACAACATGAAAATAACTACATCATATCCTTCTAACGAGTTGTCGAAATGAGTAATATCTTTATAAGAGTCAAATACAAAATCATCTCTGAATTCATATTTTAAGAACCTGGCAAAATACCTTTGACTGTCAAACACCAAACCTTTTTTCTTTTCCATAATCAATAACTTTACATTTCTAATCCTTCTGATAATGCGCCTTTTTCTACTTATCTTATGCTACAATTTCAAGATTTGAACTTTCCGAATAAAATAATAATTATCACTATCAACTTATAAAACTAACTTTCAACACCTTAGCTTTAAACACAAATTTAATAACAAGTTAAACCACCCACTTTCCATTTGTAATAACGAGTAGTAATGAAGAAATAACTGGTAAATTGAATGTAAAAACCGAATTGTTTTGAAGGAAAAAACACCAGTATTGTTCTTAAAAAACAACTTAGAAAGCTGGCAAATACTTTACTTTTATCTGTTTTTCAGTGTATCCTATCTCTTAGTAAGGTTATAGAAACAAGGTTCGTTCTGTAGCTATATTACTGCTACTCTTGCAACAGACTATGCCTTAGAACTGCTCATTTGTCTGCGAAACGGACGGTTAAAGGAGTTTACTGTTTTTGTAAACAGACATGATCATGAGAACAATGACCAGGAAGAAAAAAACTTAACAATGGCCACACATAGAAACAGCACTTTTTGAGCTGAAAAACAGCTGCAGTATGCTACCTCTGCCCCACAGATGCTATAAACCCTATGTGTTAACTAAATATACTTTTAAACTACTCCTAAACGGAGTTTACAGTAATTTACGCAACAAAATTTTATTGATTTTTAAGTTCCTTAATAATAGAATCAATTAGTGCGATATTTTCTTTATAAACAGTATCGCATTGGAGCCCGGCTTGTCTTGCTAAATCAAACATCACTTTTGACCGGCGGGTTAAAAACATTTCTTTTTTATCCTTTGCAGTTGTTGCATAATCATTTAGTATTCTGATTTGATTATTGTACCTGTTTTCAACTTCAATAGTCAATGGTACTCTTTGTTCATAAAATCGAAGGATTAACTTTTTTATCTCTCTGTTTTTTATAAAACCAATTTTGCCACTCGATTTAAATCCTTCATAGTTCCCACTATCAAACTGATGTGTTAAAAAATTAAGTACAAAAACAACATCATCTCCACTTTTATCTATACTGTCAATGAGTTTTTGATCTATTTTTAGTAATTCAACAAACATTTCTGTTGCTGTACTTACATTAGCAATATGTTTCACCTGACTGTTTCTTTCTTCCTTTAAGTCTTCTTTAAGATCCGTTAAAAACTCCTCTACTTCATTTTGATGGTGTCTGTTTTCACTCCAGCTATGCAACGAAATTGAGAGCATTACCGCAAAAACAATTATGATAACTTCCGAAACAAAGTGTTTTATTTTCTCTACAAAGTTCTTTCCCTGATACATTTCAGCGGCTGCTACTTTATTCAAATGTTTTCTTAATTCCTCTTCCATAGTTATTACTATTAATTATTGCAAAAAATAAAAAATCTCTTTTGGTGAAATAATCAAAACGATTGTAAATTTTATTCAGTAGTACTCACAATTAAAAATTCGCTTCTTCGATTAATAGCATGTTCTTGTTCGGTACAAGGAACCCCGTCTACACATTTATTTAAAATCATCATTTCTCCGTAGCCCTTTCCTGTTAATCTTGCCACATCAACTCCTCCTGTCTTTACCAACCAGTCAATTGTTGCTTTGGCTCTCAGATTTGAAAGCTTCAAATTATAAGCATTACTATTACGGCTGTCGGTATGTGCCCTGACATCTATTTTAAGATTAGGTCTTAATTTCATTAGCTCCGCTATTTTGGCAAGCTCTACCAACGCATCTTCCCTAATTACCGATTTGTCCAGATCAAAATAAATGTCACGAAAATTAAACAGTTTAGCCAAATCAACACCTACTTCTAATTTTCGCACTTTCTCCTGCATCGAAAATTCCTGTGGTTTCTTGTCACTATCAAAATTGGTAAAAAAGCTTTTCTCAATCGTTTCATAATTTTCTCTTTCTGCTTTGATGTAATATTTTTTGCCTGCAGTAAGATTTTCAAATTTGTATGTCCCCAAAGGACTTGAAGGGACCTTAACCAAAAGGTTCATTTTTTCATCATACAATGAAACCTCGGCATCTGAAATAGGAAGATTGGTTTCTGTATCAATTAGGTTTACAAGAATTTCTTTACTATAATCGGTATCTAAAGGCCGATCTTCCGTGAATTTATAAATATCATCAAAACCCAGTCCCATGTTCCGGTTAGAAGAAAAAAATCCGGTTTTGGTTTTAGAATTGATATAGTAACAAAAATCATCAAAAGGGCTATTTATGGGTTCTCCGAGGTTGGTTACTTTGGATATGGAGCCGTCCGGATTAATTTTGGCAACAAAAACATCCAAACCTCCCAACCCTAATTGCCCGCTTGAAGCAAAATACAGTTCATTGTTTTCTGATACAAACGGAAAAGTCTCACGACCTTCTGTATTCACAGTTACTCCTAAATTTTCTGGTTTCCCATAGTTCCCATCATCGAAAATTTCTACTTTAAACAAATCAGACTGGCCAACGGTACCCGGCATATTTGAAACAAAATATAACGTTTTTTCGTCAGGGCTTAAGGCGGGATGTGCAACACTATATTCATTACTATTAAAAGGAAGTTCTGTAATATTATACCAGTCTCCATTTTTATAGGTTGCCTTATAAATTTTAAGCAACGCTACACCTTCGCTATTTGTACTTAATTTTCCATTTAAATAATTATTACGAGTAAAATAAACCGTTTTACCATCCTTCGTAAATACCGGAGTTGATTCACTGAATTTAGAATTTAATTTTTCAGAAAATAAATGCGGTTCCCCCAGAGTGCCGTTTTTGTCCATTTTACTAATCAATAAACTACTATAAGGCTGATTGTCCCACTTATTTACTTTATTAGCTCCTTTAAAATTAAGTCTCGACGACGCAAAAACTAAGTTCGTTTTATAAATAGCAGCTCCATATTCTGAATAAGAAGTATTAATTCCGGTATGCTGTAAAGTACATCTGCCGGAATTCATCTTTATTTCTTCCAAATAGTCTTTATTACTAACATATAATTTTGCTCTAATCTCATTTTCTGAATGCTGAGCAAAAAAGTTAAGATATTCTTTTGCTTTCTCATAATTTTCTTCAGACTTTAAAGTTTGAGAATAGCGATAATAATATTCCGGATTAACGAAGTTATCGTCATTTTCTTTCTTCATTTTAAATAATTCGGCATACCATTTATTTGCCTCCAATAATTGTCCATTGAAATAGTAAGAGTTTCCTAATTTTTGAAACAATTCTTTTGATTTATATCCTTTTTCTGCAACTCTTTTATAAATCTCTATTGCATCAATATAGGCCAGGTCATCGTATTTTTTATTTCCCTTTTTTATCTTGTTTTCCTGAGAAAAAGCAAAGAATGTAGTTACTAAAAATAGCACTACCAGAGCGTATATTTTTCTTTTCATAAATTATTTTTTTAAGTGTAAAAACTATATTGACTTTTTTAGACAAAGCAAATGGAAGAAAAATTTGATGTGATAAACAAATTTGAAAATCTTAGAGTCGGCTATGATAAAACCAATTAGGTTCCTGCCTGAAACCTGTCGGCTTTGTAAATTGAATTAACAACTTAAAAAAAACGCGCCGATGAACAAGAGCAATCTCTCATAATTCTTATAGGTAAATCAAATCGAAAAAAAAGTTCATGGGATCCCGAGTTGTACTTTCCTAACTTCGTTGTGTCGGCATCATAGGTATATCCGACAAACAGTCCCTTTGTTAGCTGAACTCCAATCAAAGCACTAACAGCAGCATTCCACCTGTATGCTGTTCCAAGTGTCAACTTATTGTAAACTAAAAAATTAGCCGAGAGATTAATTTGTAACGCATTTCCATTGACATAGTCTAATAGAACAGTCGGTTTGAATTTTACATTATCTGACATTTCAAAAACATGTCCGGCCATCCCGTAATAATGAATTCTTCTACGGGCTACTATATCTTTTCGCTCGTCAAAATCGCTCGTATCGATTAATATAGGAGTCGAAATTCCCACATAGGTATTCTCAGACATTAAAAAAATCCCTGCACCGATATTGGGCGAAAAATCATGTACGTTATTTTGAAAAACTAAATCATTTGTATTGTAGGGATTTAGTTTCGTATAATCAATATTCAATAGCGCAGCAGATGCTTTAAGACCAAAGAACAGCCAGTAATCATAATTCAATCTTGCATTATAAGATATATCGGCAGCAATTAAAGTTTCATTTGAAGGACCAATTTGATCATAAACAACAGATGCACCTAAACCTATTTTTTCTGAAATGGGGCCACTTACTGATAAATTCATTGTTCTTGGAGCTCCGTCAATTCCTGACCACTGCGTTCGGTTTAATCCAGTAATACTAATCGCTTCACGAGTTCCCACGTAGGCAGGGTTTATTGCTAAAGTATTATACATATACTGTGTATACTGGGCACCCTGCTGTGCATTTGCACTGAATTTACTCAACAGTAACCCTAATATTAAAACATGTAGTTTTCTCTCCATTTCTGTAAAATAATTATGATTTTATTAAATATCCTGCGAACGTAAATACGTCCTTTGCTTGTTCTATTTTCTTTTTTATTGTGACCTAAACGATCACCCTACAGTTTTAAATTGCATTCTTAATCTCCCGTTTTACCGAATCAGAATAACTGTGTATTCTAATTTTGTACTTCTATTGATAATGATTCGTACTCCAACAAAAGCGCTTATTTTTTCTAAAAAAAACATTTCATAAGACATCCCGTAATTTTATGTAAAGGCCTTATGTATTGCGCTTTTCCCATAGACTTAAGACAAAAATAACTGCGTTCCCGATATCAATATGCCCACTTGTAACAAACGGTTTAAACCAAGAAATAACTGGCAAATTAAAGTCTATAACTGCTTTTATTAGTGGAGTTTGGAGTTTGGAGTTTGGAGTTTGGAGTTTGGAGTTTGGAGTTTGGAGTTTGGAGTTTGGAGTTTGGAGTTTGGAGTTTGGAGTTTGGAGTTTGGAGTTTGGAGTTTGGAGTTTGGAGTTTGGAGTTGGTAAACCCGACAGGTTTCAAAAACCTGTCGGGTTTAAAACCTGTTCGTTTATCCTTTTAAAACAAAATTTGAAAGGGGTAAAAAATAACAAACCCGGCAGGTTTAAAAAACTGCCGGGTTCAAGTTATCTGATTAAAACATTATTCAGAGGAGCCGTCAAATTCGAAATAATAAAGTGGTACTGTTATGATAACTCTTGTGCCACAAGCTACACCATCTTTCTCTAAGTCTTTAATTTCTAAAGTGTGACTTCTTTTTCTGAGTTTGGTTAAAATCCGGAATCTTTCTTGTATGATTAAAGATGCCAATGGCTTATGATCAAGGCTCTGAGTGCTGCCGGACTTTCTCCTTCCAACTCCATTGTCTTCAATGATGATTTTTAAACTGTTATTCAATGAATAAATTTCGATCAGCAGCTCTTTCCTGTTTTTACTGGCATTTAATCCATGCATGATCGCATTTTCTACAATGGTCTGCACTACCATGACAGGAATTTCAATGCTTTTTAGATCTAGTGTTTCCTCTATCTTATAAGTAACAAACAATTCGTTATTGCTTCTAAGCTGTTCAAAGTCCAAATAGGTTTTGATATATGCCATTTCTTCCTCTAAAGAGGTGATTTTGTCCCGTGTCACTTCTAAAGTAGACCGCAACAATTGAGCAAATTTGTTTAAAAATAAATTGGCCTCCTCTATTCCTTTTGTAAATAATATACCTTGCAAATTGTTTAGGGCATTAAACAAAAAGTGCGGCTTCATTTGATTTTTCAACGATTTAAGCTCGAGGGTAATCAATTCTAATTTTAACTTGTTTCTTTGATTAATTTTTTTTCTAAAATAGCGCAAAAAGTAAAAAACCATCGTAAGGTACATCGCCATGACCGCGATAAAAAAGGAATTGGTTTCCCAAAAATAAGGTTCGACTTTAAAACTGACTTCTTTAAAAGATTTCTGACTGGTGTCTCTTAAATTACGCGCACAAACTTCAAAAATGTAGTTTCCGTGAGGCAAGTCATTAAAAAGCACATTTCTGTTCTGTAGTCGGCTCCAGGAAGTATCATCATAATTTCCATTTTTTACCAATCGATAGAAAATTTCGAAGCAGTCTTTATTATCAAATGTACGAAGCGAAGTCCTGATCATAATATTGCCATACTTACCTTGCTTTATACTTCTGTCTTTTGCATTTAAAATTGATTTTTCACCCACAAGAAAATCAAGGATCTGAACTTCTGCTGAAGCGGTTTTTTCTAAATAGCTGTTTTTAATCACCGAAATACCATTGTCAGTAATGACGATAAACTTATCTTTTTGAAAGGCCATATCTAAAATACGTCCACGCAATATTCCTTCGTCAAAATTTATTCTATTAAAAAAATGCCATTTTCCATTCGTTCTATTATAGACTGTAATATCGTTATAGGTGGCCAAGTATACTTTATCGTCATAGTATTTTATAAAATAACAATTGTCTTTAAGTCTTATTTTCTGCTGTATTTTTAAATTATTATCTAAAAAGAACACCATTCTGCTGCCGGTTCCCACTATAACACCATCTTTCATTTTTCGGATAAAACTGGTTTGTTTAATGGCTGTATTCTTGTTCTTTTCTTTGGTGGCAAAATTATAAGAAGCCACCATCTCTTCGTTACCAACCACTCCTAAGTTGTTGTTCAGGCAGAAATATTTAAAACGTATATCCGTAAAATCAAATGTGATTCTTTCGTTGTGCTCACTTTCAATAAAGTTTTTTTCAATGGCATATAGATTGTTGTCATTGTCTATGAAACTTTTTTCCAGATTAAGCTTGGCGTTAATCTCCTTAAAACTAAAATCGTTTGTTTTTTTATTATAGAAGTATTTGCCTTTGTTACTAATAAGACATATATCATCTCCTGAGAAAAACAAATTAAAAAGTTTTCCTTCAAACTTTCTAATGATTTTTACCTCGAAATTTGTGACATCCACCACTCCAAATAAATTGGTACTGGCAATAAAATAAAGTTTGTCACCCTCTAAACGACTCTTTTCGATAAAAATATCGTTGGAACCAAACAGCTTATAATTGACATTGTTTTGAATTTCCAGACCGCTGTATTTCACAAAATACAATCGATTCTTTTCATCAATAAGCCAGAAGTTTTTACCCGAATCCACAAAAACCGATTTGAACTCCTTACCGTTAAGCCTGATCAAATCACCAATATTTTTAAACTCCGTACCCTTAGTTTTCTGGCCAGCAGCTGTAAGAGAATGTAGTTTTAGCGTATCTTTTGCAGTATATAAAGGAGTAATTTGCTTTAAATCATCAATAAGATGGTCCACTTTATTGTAATAAAAATTGTAAAGCAATTTTTGATTACTGGAGTCTATTTTTGCAGATTGGGTGTACAAACCAAAACGATGCAAATCAATATTACTCTGCCGGGCTTTGTAAAAAGGTTTTAGCCTGAATTTGTTACCGGGTTCTATAACAAAATGTCTTTTAAAAAAGCGATCGTAACCGTAATAGGTTTTTGTCTTTTGATCGTATCTATGGATTTCAGTATCTTTCTTTTTAGGTTTGTAGGGAATAAAAGAATTCCCAGGAGTTAATAAATAACATTCACCATTAGTTACCGAACTGAAATAAATACTTCCTTTATTCTCAAAACAAAAAAAAAGCCCTGGAATTTTTCTGGCTACTTTTATGTAAAAAACCTGATGTTCCTTTATGTATTTAAGTCCATAGTAGTAATCGCACACCCAGATTCTGTTTTTAGAATCAATTTGAGAATATACAATATCATTGGAATCAAGTCCATTTTCGATCGAGAAATTTTTAAAAGTACTTCCATTAAAACGCGTCATACCATTGTTTGTCGCAATCCAGATGTTGTGCTGCAAACCTTCGCTTACGCTATATACGAAATCTGACTTCAATCCGTTTCGCGAATCCACAATCACAAACTGATTGCGAAATTGCGACTGTACGCTTTGAAAAACTAATAAAATTAAAACGATCAAAAATTGTTTCATGTTATTATTTTTTTTGTAATATTATATGATCAAAAAAAACTTACCAAAAATAATTTATTATAAAGATATGATATCTAAAATCAATGCCATACTAGTTGACGATGATTTTCAAAATCTGGAATTATTAAAATATTTCCTGACTAAATTCTGTCCTTTAATTAATATTATTGGAGAAGCGAGTAATGTTGAAGATTCTATTGAACTAATTAACAAACTATCACCTCAGGTGGTATATCTGGACATACAGCTTCATGAAAAAAATGCCTTTGAAATTTTAGACTGTATTGATTTTTCAGAAATTGAAATCATTTTTGTAACCGCCTATAATGATTATGCCCTAAAAGCATTTAAATACAATGCGATTGATTATATCGTAAAACCAATCATTATTGATGACATTGTAGTGGCTACCAATAAGGTGATTATGAAATTGAATGAAAAAGAACAATTTAATCATTTTTTAAAACAGGAAACCGAACCAGTTCGTAAAGTAGTAACGCTGCCATCACAATCTAAATCTATAGCAGATCCACCATCAGCTGCGGTCAACACTGATCATATTACGATCAATTCGTTAGACAAAATAGTCATCATGAAGAAAGAGGATATTTTATTTTGTAAGTCTGATGGAAGGTACACCACCTTCTTTCTGGAAAATAACATGGAACATGTCTCAAGCAAAAATTTAGGGGAATACAGCTCACTACTTGATCCGGTCATTTTTTTTAGAGTCCATCATTCCTATATTGTCAATATAAACCATATCACAAAAATTAATAAAAAACAGGGCTATTATTGTGAAATGTCTAATGGAGCTAAACTTCCTATTGCCAGAAGAAGAATTGATAGTTTAAAAAAAGTGCTACAGATATAAATTTAATTTCACTCTTCTGTTACAACTAAAAATTAGCAGTTCAAGAAGCTCTGATAATCTTACTCCTAAAAAAAATTGTACAGGCTGAGATAATGCAAGGTAGCTATTGTTTACTACTATTGCATTACCTCACTTATGTCCCGCACGTTTTTTATCTTCTTGATGTGTACAAAAGGAATATCAAACAGGCTAAAGGAACAACACAAAAAAATCTTCCAAAAACACTTCTACAATTCAAAATTTAACAAAAAAAAGCAACTAACTTAGAGCCTCAAAAAAAATACTTTCCATTTTAGATTGTTTATCCACTTACTTAAATAAACAGCTTTTTCATCATTTCCTTTATAACCTGTTTAATAAAACCTTTCGTTTTCTGATTACAAATTTAAGATCAAGTTATGAGATGTGAAGGCCGTTTTCAATAACTGCGTCGTTTATGAAATAAACGGTTACTATTCTCTAAAATTCGCATTAAAAACAAAAAAAGAGGAGATTTACTCCCCTCTCAAAAATGGTTAAAATATTAAAAAATGGTTGGTCTGCTAATTCTTATTCTACTTATTTAAATCTATAATTAAATCCTCCTGTCGCGATTCCTTTATATCCATAGCCTAATTCTATAAATGCACCAAATGCTTTTCCAACTCTTAAACCCACCGGATTAATCTGAAAAGCAAATCCAAGTGCATTATCTTTATAAGAACCTCCTACCTGATCCTTTGTAGATAAGCCAATAAACCCCACGCCGCCAGAACCGTAAAAATCTAATCGGGAGGTTTTAATATAACTGTACTGCCCCATTACCATTCCCATAAAATAATTACTTGTTCTTTTTACTGTTTTAGGATTTGTTCTGCTCTTTTCAAATTTATCCTCCGTTCTCATGTAGCTTATATCTCCTCCAATCTTAAGTCTCTCCCCTATGTTGTAACGATAACCCATTTCGTACATTCCGAACACGGTAGACTTGGCATCCTTGTATTTGACTCCAGTTATACCCGAAACAATGGTATTACTCAAGGAGTTAGCAAACGACTCAGTAAGAAGAATATACGATGCATCACTATATGCCAATCTTACTTCGCTTTTACCTTTTTCTTGTGCAGTTACCACAATCGCGCACAATAACAGCGCTGTAATCATTACTTTTTTCATTAACTTTTCGTTTTAAAATTTAAATTAGACTATTCCTCTTATTTCTTAAGCGGAATCATATGCAAAAATTACATATTTATCTTACAAATATAAAACAAGTACTATACGAAGCTTATGCTTTTAAATAACTTAACTATTCCTGCAATAAGTGGATATAATAAGGTTATATATGGCAGAATATGAAGTCCAAAAACAAAAAAAACACATTATACGCTTACTGTATAATGTGTTTTTGTAATGTTAAACGGGTAATCTGCTTAGAAAACTTCTTTTAATTTAGCCGTACAAAGCCATTCCATCCCGCATTCGCTCCACCAGACCTATGCAAAGTATGACTGAAAATAGTGTTGTTATCCATGCAATAAAACCAAAGACCAATAACAGCTTTTGAACAGAAGTCCGGGCAAAATGCTGCTGCTCTTCTTTTGAAACATGCTGCCAAATGTTTTTAAAGTTCTTATAAATCATGATTCCCACAAGTCCCATAGCTGCAAAAATAAAAGCCGTTATCAGAGTCAGCATGTAGAAAAAGGGCTGATTGTCATGAAGAAAAACATCACTTCCTACAACTAAGCTAAGTGCAAATAACGCTGCTATGGCTATACTGACGGAGAACCTGAAAAATTTGAACATTTTATTTTTGAATTAAATTTAATAGCATGCTTTTAATGCTTAAAACGATAAATGTAATAAGGTGGTTTTCCCTGATCATCGGCGCCAGTAAAGGCAGGAGTACTATTAAGCTGATTTACCGAAATATACATCCAACCATCCGGACCTTTATAAACATTATCCGGCCACTGCAATTTTTGAGCATCTTGTACAATAGTAGTCAATTTACCCGCAGTATCCAATTTTGTTATGGCATGTTCCTGGAGATTGGTAAAGTAATGATTTCCTGCTTCGTCTGTCAAAGCACCGTCACTAAAAGGTTTGTTGCCTATTTTTTTGATGGCATTACTAATTTCGGCATCACTTTTTTCTTCTCTGAACAATCTGGCTGGTACACTATACCATGAAGTACCATTCATTGCTCCAAAAAAGATGGTTTCTCTGTCATTCGAAAGTGTAATGGGATCAATAGCAACACGAGCCGATTTCCCTCCAAAATAGGTCACTTTTCCATCAATAATCATGTCTTTATCTTCTGCTTGTAAAGAAAGGTGCCCGCTAAATCGACGTACTTTTTTTGTTTTCAAATTCAATACAATGATTCCCGGATTGGCAATATCCGCCAGATAAGCAAAACCATTCTTCTCGTCAATAGCAACGTCTTGTGTAAAAGTGCCTTTTGGAGCCACTGCTTCAGGCAGTTCAATTTTTTCCACTACCTTATTTTTACTGATGTCAAAGGCCCAAAGTCTGGATTTTCCGAGTTCAAGTCCCATATCAGTTACCCAAAGTCGATTGTTTTTATCAAAGATTAATCCCAGCATTGCATCAAATTTAGCATCGCTTGGTTTTGCACCATTCTTCTGATAAGCGGCAGAGGGATACGGAACGACCTTTCCGTTGACTATCTCAACCAATTGCATTTTTTGGCTTCCCAGTGGATGTATGGTAGCAAAAACCCGACCCTCAGCCGATACGGCCACATCACCCGGGCGTATGTCCATGGCTGCAACCACTTCAAGTGCAGTTGCCGTCTTGTCTGTGTTTCCAAAATAACTGGCAGTTCCTTCAATCCAGTCTTTGCGTGGCGGTGCAAAAAAATCAATATCTAATGTTCCGTCTTCCAAACATTCGAACTGATGGGGTATATTGCCCGGAATAATCAAAACCTCACCGGCACTCACAATATAATCTTTACCCTGCATGCTTACTTTCACACTGCCTTTTGTAATGTAAGTGGTTTGTTCATTTGGATGCTGATGCAGCGGTACTTTGGCTCCCTTGTCCATCTTAAACAGTGCGAGCATGCCTTGTTCTCCATATACATATTTGCGTTGTAATTTATCACCCAGTTGTTCCCATCCCAAGTTATCGAATTTTAGATGCTGGATTTCTTTTGTCTGCTGTGCTGTCATAGCAGTAGCGAGCAAAATCATTGTAGAGATTGCTAGTTTAAATTTTGTCATGTTTTGTAGAATTTTAAATGATAAAAGCGATTTATACCGGCACTCTTTTAATAAGAGCTTTTAACGCCGTTTTGCTTTGTCCAGGGTTTGTTAAAGGCTTTGCTCTGCTGCGGCAAAATAATCTCACAACCCGGTTTTTCGTCTATGCTGACTTTTATTGTTGCTGTAGTTAATTTTCCAGACATTAGATGTCCACCATACTTACGATCTCTGGAGATAAAATGAAAATGAAACGGAGATAAATCGATAGCGGAGAAATAAGGCGGATTGTAAAAACCAACCATAGTGCCCGAAATATGTTCTTTTGGATACAAAGGCCTTGTCTTCATGAGTTCGGCCAGCCCGGTAGTCTCATTTTCATCGAGACGCCTGGCGCCACCGACTGTAATGTTTTCAAATTCACATTCGATATGAACGGCATAAGGTTTATTGACAGAAGGGAGTCTTTTTATCACTTCATTCTGGAGTTTTTCGATGTCTTTTATATTGTTGAGTTCAAATGTTGTATCGGCTTTAAAGAAAGCGACAGAGCCAAACGGTATTTTACGGCTGTTTGCTGCAATCCCGATCAGTCCGGAAGCATCTACCCGATAAAAAACACCATCGAGTACGATCATTTCACCGTCTAAATAATTGTAAGTCCCAATTCCGAAATTCCCTTTTTTGGCGAGTTCTCCAATCGTAAGTTCACCTGTATAAACACCATTGCGAAGCGCATCCATAACCGAGTAATGAAAAAGCGGTTTCTCTTCATGAACCTGTGCTTTTACAGATAACAAACCTAATGTAGCAATAAAAAAAGCGGTCAATCCGGTGGTATTATTTCTCATGGTTTTACGTATTAGAGGACTGTGTTCCATTCTTATACCAGCAAAGATATCCCTAAAGAAAGTAAGACAAATTGTACATGTAAACAATTTTCCTGTACAATTTTATCAAGGGCTTAAAAATAATTTTCTATCAGCAGAAAGTTGCAATAAACTCTATGTTGTACCCCTGTCTTGAAACCAAACATCATTAAGAGCAAAAGACATGTTAGAATTAGTTGTCTCAACGGGTTAACATAGTACCGATTTACGATAATAAACCGGCATGTAAACTTTTGTAAAGCAATGATATTTGTTGTACTTTACTTCTAAAAATATGATAAAATTAATTCCTTTCAGATTTCAAAAATATTACTGTTCAGCAAGTTGTTTTTTAGTATTCGCCGCATGCAAAACCACTAATCAGGATGTTATCCAGCACAATTATATCGCCGGAGAAAAAAACAAAGGCGATTTGTTTTACAACAATCTACTGGATGTTTCTATTGACATCCCTCAAAATGCAACCTATGAAGATCTTTCTAAGATTCATAAAAATACATTAAGGAAAAGAGTTGGGAATTATAAAGATCTTTCTTCTGCTCAGGCAATACTTAGCTATAAAACAGACCAAAATTTAGAAAGTTTCTATTTTTTTGAAAAGATTGAAAAGCCAATTGACACCCTTACGCATGAAAAACTACTGCAAAATGACAGTACAAATGGGATTGTAATTTTTGAAAAACAAAAGGGGGCAAAAAAAATCATTTCACTTACACGAATGTCAGGGAGCATGAATGATTTAGAAAAAGCCAAAGAAAATATTCGAAGAGTTCATTTAGACAGTACCTCTTTGAATAAACTGTCTTATATGCATCTCTTTAATTATTATACCGCCGAACCTCATAAAAATTACCTACAGGGAAGGGAAAAAATAAGGCTGGCTCCAATAAAAGATCCCAAAAAAATAATGTTCAAAGATCCTTTGTATTTAACCATCAATTCTTTTATCGGTACTAATAAAGAGTACAATTTACTGATCAAACATTACGAAAGTGATAAACGCGATTTTAATCGTACTGTTCTCAATTCACTATCCAATAATGAAGTCAAAAAAGAAGAAGCTGTACTTGCAGCAATTGCAGATCTGGCAGAAAACAATCAGATTATTATGCTCAACGAGGATCATTTTTACCCAAAACATCGTTTGTTTGCTATGAATCTTCTTGACGTTTTGAAACAAAAAGGATTCACTGTGATTTCCATGGAAACCTTTATGCCAAATCTAAGTACTACCACTGCACCCGTTCCAAATACCAAAAATGGTTTTTATATCAAAGACCCTTATTTTGGTCACTTTGTAAGAAAAGCAAATGCTATGGGATTTACATTGGTAGGACATGAGAATTCTGATCAGAAAACAAACCGGGAAATAGGTCAGGCAAAGAATATTATGAAAATATTAGAGAAAGATCCAAAGGCTAAAATTTTTGTTTATGTGGGACATGGTCATCTGGAAGAAGATGGAAAACAACGTTTTATGGGCAGTTATTTAAAAGAGTACTCCAACATAAATCCTATTACGATCAATCAGGAGACTGTTATGATGAAGACTAAAGAAAAGTTGATTTTGCTTCCTAGATCGGTATTTGCAAAAGATACTTTAATGAAATCAAGTGCCGATTATTTTTTAATCAATAACCTCGAAGCCAATCTTCAATCTGTTTACCCGAATCAGGTTTTTAAAAAAGTTAGTCTGAAAGATCAAAAATTCACGCAGTTTAAAAACCAAGAACTTTTGGTTGACGTTTTCTTGTCAGAAGAATACAATTCCACTAAAAATGCAGATGTACTAATTCCGATTCAATCTACCCTAATTACTCCAAAGAATGGCACAATTGAAACGGATTTGCCGGTTGGCAGCTATTATATTACGGTAAAATCGTCCGATAATGATCTGTTTCAATTTAACCGCATCGAAGTCAATTAATGATATAACTTATGCCAAAAAAAATCCCGTTTTCTTAAATTGAAAACGGGATTCCAGAAAATGTTTTATGTTTTTAATGACTCAAATTTTCTATTTCTTTTGGGTCATGTTTGTGTTTGAATAAAATAGCAAAAGCAATCGCAATTACTAAGGCATATGCTGCAAATGACAGCCATATATTATGCCAGTCTTTCATTAAAATTGGATTTGTAAAAATTCCGTCAGTCGAAATCGAATTGCCTTGTCCTTTCACAAATTCCAGCATTCTTGAATTTGTGCTTTCGGTTTGTAAAAATCCGGCTAACTCAGTAGTATTTGTGAATGATTTGGTAAAGAAACGATCAATAGCCCAACCGGAAGTCAAACTTCCCAGAACGGCACCTACACCATTGGTCATCATCATGAATAATCCCTGCGCAGACGAACGTATTTTTGAATCGGTATTGCTTTCAACGAATAAAGAACCTGAGATGTTAAAGAAATCAAATGCCATTCCGTAAACGATACACGATAAAATAATCATCCATAAACCACCTACAGGATCTCCAAATCCAAATAATCCAAAACGCAGTACCCAAGCCAGCATGCTGATCAACATTACCTGTTTGATTCCGAAACGTCTTAAGAAAAACGGTATTGCCAAAATAAATAAGGTTTCAGAAACCTGAGAGATCGACATGATGATCGTCGAATATTGGATTACAAAAGAATCGGCATATTTAGGGAAATGTTTGAATTCGTCTAAAAATACGTCTCCGTAAGCATTGGTCAATTGCAAAGCACCTCCTAAAAACATAGAGAATACAAAGAACAAAGCCATTTTATAGTTTCCAAATAATTTAAAGGCTTCCAATCCTAAAGTTTCTACCATTGAAGCATCTTCTTTAGTCAGACGCTGAGGCTCACATTTAGGCAATGTAAAAGCATATATTCCAAGAATTAATGCACCAACTCCGGCGATATAAAACTGGTATTCTGTTGCTTTGCTTCCACTTAAATTAGTGATCCACATGGCAGCAATAAAACCAATAGTTCCCCAAACACGGATTGGTGGAAAATCTTTTACTATGTTTTTATTGTTTAGTTTAAGCGAAGTATACGAAATAGAGTTACTCAAAGCAATTGTAGGCATGTAGCAACACATTGCGATAAACATAACGTATATAAAATTATCCGGTGTCGTAACATGTGCAATACCAAATAAAACAACTGCATAGACAATGTGCAGGGCTCCATACAGTTTTTCTGCATTAATCCATCTGTCTGCAATAATTCCGGTTAAAGTGGGCATGAATAAAGAAGCAATTCCCATGGTTCCGAAAACAAGACCAAATTGGGTTCCTTCCCAATTTTTAGTTCCAAACCAATAATTTCCAATTGTTATAAGCCAGGCTCCCCAAACAAAAAATTGAAGAAAGCTCATTATAATCAACCTATTTTTAATTCCCATATGATGAAATTGTCTTTAAATAAATAAAGCGGTAAAACTACCATTAAAAATGATATCTACAAAAAATTAAACTGTTTTAACAACATCCTTTACTAATTCGAGAACTGCATCAAACTGTTCTTCCCTGTTTAAGTAAGAATTATCTATTTCTATCGCATCATCGGCAATGATTAAAGGGGAATCTTCGCGGTGTGTATCGATATAATCTCTTTCGACTACATTTTTCAGCACGTCTTCATAAGAAACGTTATCGCCTTTCTGCTGTAATTCATCGAAACGTCTTTGTGCACGGGTTTCGGCACTGGCAGTCATGAAAATTTTAAGTTCGGCATTAGGAAAAACTACGGTACCAATGTCTCTTCCGTCCATCACTATCGCTTTGTTTTTTCCCATTTCCTGTTGCTGCTCGACTAGTTTAGAACGCACTTCGGAAACCTCGGCTACTTTACTCACAAAGCTGGAAACCTCGATGGTTCTGATTTGTTTCTCTACATTTTCACCATTGAGATACATTTCGGCAAAACCCAGATCAGGATTAAATTTAAACTCTAACTGAATGTTAGGCAAAGCTGTTATAAGAGCTGCTTTATCAAAAAAATCTGATGCAATAAGCTGATGCTGCATGGCAAAGTAAGCCACCGCCCGGTACATTGCTCCGGTATCTACATAAACATATTCTAACTCTTTCGCTAATTGTTTGGCCAAAGTGCTCTTTCCTGTTGAGGAGAATCCATCAATTGCAATGGTAATTTTTTTCAATTTTTTTATATTTAAGTTTAAACTTGTTTACTGTGCTGGTCCGGATTTAATAGTAAATACTCATCACAATATCGGATCCGGAATTGTCTATTATTTTTGCTACTCTTTCAAAATACTTTTTGTTCACCATCGGGCATCCATAACTGTTGCAAATATATCCTTTTTGCTCTTCATACGGAACATCAAAATAATAATGAAAAACAATATCTCGATCAAATGCATTCGAATTTGTAGCATCCAATCCGTATAATTTATAGGCTTTGCCAAACTTTCCGTTATAATGCTCACCAACAGTATATTTCCCTAATGAAGTACTGAGTGAATTGGGAATATTACTAAATTTTAGTTTGCCTTTTGTTTTGGTCTCAGACCCCAAACCATGAGCTACTAAACCTTTGTCAATAATTTTGTTGGTTTTTAGATCGTATACAAAAAAACGATTTTTACCGGAAGGTATTTTCATATCGATAAAAAAGGCAAATCTGTCGTTGTATTTTGGATTGCTTTTTATGATATCGCGGACTTCATTGATTTTTTGGGTATCAATTGTTTTTGCTACTACTGGAGGAGCTTTACTGTCTTTTCTGACTATCTTATACCCCACAAAAATCAGGAGTACCACAAGAAAAATAAAAAGGATTTTCTTCATCTGAAAATAGTAATGTAATGGAATAAGGTTGAAAAGGAAACAAAAAAAATGCTGTTGAAGGAAAACAACAGCAATATACGGTTTAAGTCTATTGAAATTATATTCTAAGTTTTCTAATAATAAACATCGAGAATGATATTTGACTTAGAACAATCGATATATTTTTCAAGTCGTTTGAAGAATTGCTCGTTTACCATTGGACAGCCGTGACTGTTGCTGATGTAATAGTCCTGTTCTTCATAAGGAACTGCTGAGTAATAATGCAATACAATCGCTCTTTTTAAAGCATTGTTATTGGTTTCATCCAGACCGTTTAATTTATAGGCTTTGCCAAAAATTCCTTTGTAACATTTTTGAATCACATAACGTCCCAATGCAGTACAATTGGAATTAGGGGTATTACTGAATCTCAGACTTCCTTTTATACCGGTTTCAGATCCCGAGCCATGTGCTACAAGGCCCTGATCTATGATTTTGTTGTTTGCCAGATCGTAAACAAAAAAACGATTTTTACCTGATGGTATTCTCATATCAACAAAAAAAGCAATTTTAGTATTGTACTTAGAGTCAATACTAATCATGTTTTTAATTTCGCTTACTCTGGTATTCATGCGCTCTACTTCCATGCTGGAAATAGTAGTCTCATTTTTATAGTAGTGTTTCGCACCCGTTAAAACGCCTACGGTTAAAAACAAAAACAAACTAAGTATTTTCATATCATTACTGAAAATTTAAAATTAGACCAAAAAGACTTGTATTTGCTGCCAATGTATATCTGGAATACGAATAATTAAACTTTAATCTATTCATTTTTAAACCAAATCCCACCGAAACTCCTGAAAAATTACGCTGTTCATTCACCCGTAATTCTTCTCCCCTTCTAAAGTTATATCCTAAACGCAAATTAAATGCTTTTTTTGGAAAAAGTTCTACTCCTAAAACCACATGTCTCAAAGCGTTATTGACAAACGACACTTTCTCTTTACTTACTGATCCATCGATGCCGGTTTCTCCACGAACGGGATTTGAAAAAGAGATATTCCACTGTTGCAAATTTTCTAATGAAAGATGCCAGCGAAGGGGCACATGCTCTAATTCCTGCGAAACTCCTGCCACGATTTCAAATGGTAAATTTTCCTTAATTCCTGAATACGTGGTAAATTGTGTACCAATATTGCGTATTACTAAAGCCAAATTTACGTCATTTTTTTCAATTACATACAAAAATCCTAAATCAATTGCACCTCCAATTGAATTATAACTCTCTAACGTTGAAGTCACTAACTTCATGTTTGCACCAATATGCAAATCGGTAAACGGAACATTGTAAGCATAGCCTAATGAAAGTGCGCCCTCACTCCCCGTAAAATCTGAGGTAGCCTGTCCATTTTCATCATAACCTTCAAATGAACCATAATTAACATAACTTACTCCTGCATAAAACGTCTGCACATGCCTGTCATAAGTATAAGCGTAGGAAGCGGTTCCATAAGAAGCTTCTCCATAATAACTTCCATAATTCATCGCAAGATGATTGTCCATGTCTTCATTCAAAGCTGCCGGGTTAGACATAACCTGATTGACATCTTCATCGTAAATGGTTATCGTTTTTCCTCCTAATGCTGCCTGTCTTGGCGAGGTTGTTAAATTCAAGAACTGATAGGTGTAGCGCCCTCCTATTTGCCCATAACTAATGGAGCAAATCGATACTAATAAAAATAAAACAAATTGTTTTAACATCCTTTTGGGGCGATCCTATAGTGGGATAACGCAAGTGCGAAGATAAAATTATATCATTGATAAAAATAAATTAGAATAAAAAAATTCCAAATCCCAAATTCTAAATTCCAAACTCCAAAATTCCAAACTCCAAAACTGATACAATTAGATTAAATTCCAATAAAAAAAATCCCAAATTCCAAAGCGGATCGCTCCTATTAAATTCCAAATTTTCAAATCCCAAATTCCAATAAAAAAAACCAAAATTCCAAAGCTGGTAGCTTAGATTAAACTGTAATAAAAAAATCCAAATTCCAAAACTGATCGCTCAGATTGGAATTTGGAATTTATATTTTGGAATTTAAAGTTTAAAACTTTATTTCAATGTTTTCGCGTTCTTAACGTTCTGATCGGTCAGGGCCAAAGCCAGCACTTCGCTCATTTCTTTTACGTAGTGAAAAGTAAGTCCTTCTAAATACTCTTCTTTAATTTCATCAATATCACTTTTGTTTTCATGACATAAGATGATTTCTTTAATGTTGGCTCTTTTGGCCGCCAGGATTTTTTCTTTAATTCCACCTACCGGTAAAACCTTACCACGTAGCGTAATTTCTCCTGTCATTGCCATACTTTTCTTTACTTTCTTTTGTGTCAGTAATGAAACTAAAGACGTCAACATGGCAATACCGGCACTTGGTCCGTCTTTTGGCGTTGCTCCTTCCGGTACGTGCAAGTGGATGTTGTATTTTTGGAACAATTCAACATTCAGCCCTAGTTTTTTAGCATTGGCTTTGATGTATTCCAAAGCAATTGTAGCCGATTCTTTCATGACATTACCAAGGTTTCCGGTAATGGTCAAAGCGCCTTTTCCTTCAGAAATTAACGATTCGATAAACAAAATATCTCCTCCAACACTTGTCCAGGCCAAACCTGTAACAACTCCGGCAATATCATTGTTTTCATATTTATCACGCTCCAGTCTTGGTACTCCCAAAACTTTCACGATATCTTCATCGGTTACTTTTTTATTGTACTCCTCTTCCATTGCAACTGATTTTGCCGCATTACGTATTACCTGAGCAATTTTAGTTTCAAGGTTACGAACTCCGGATTCGCGTGTATATCCTTCTACGATTTTTTCCAATTGTTTTTTACCAATGCTCAAATCTTTAGTAGTCAATCCGTGCGCTTCCAATTGTTTTGGAAAAAGGTGTCTTTTGGCAATTTCCACTTTTTCTTCAATGGTGTAACCAGACATTTTAATGACTTCCATTCTGTCGCGCAAGGCAGGCTGAATGGCCGACATATTGTTTGAAGTTGCAATAAACATTACTTTAGATAAGTCGTATCCCATTTCAAGGAAGTTGTCATAAAAAGCATTGTTTTGTTCCGGATCTAATACTTCCAATAAAGCAGAAGAAGGATCGCCGCTGTTACCACTTGACAATTTATCAATCTCATCCAGAATAAAAACAGGATTTGAAGTTCCGGCTTTTTTCAAACTTTGAATGATTCGTCCCGGCATAGCACCGATATAGGTTTTTCTGTGTCCGCGAATTTCGGCTTCATCACGTAAACCTCCTAAAGAGATACGTACATATTCACGCCCTAAAGCTTCAGCAACAGAACGTCCGATAGAAGTTTTACCAACTCCCGGAGGCCCCGTTAAACATATAATTGGCGATCTCATATCGTTACGAAGTTTCAATACAGCCAAATGTTCGATCATTCTTTTCTTTACTTCTTCAAGTCCAAAATGATCTTTATCTAATACTTTCTGTGCGTGTTTTAAATCGAATTTATCTTTAGAATATTCGCCCCAAGGCAATTCTAAAAATAACTCTAAATAGTTGCGCTGAATGCCAAAATCAGGTGATTGTGGGTTCATTCTTCGCATTTTAGACAGTTCTTTCTCGAAATGTTTCTGCGTTTTCTCGTCCCACTTTTTAGCTTTTGCCTTCTGCCCCATTTCGTCCATTTCTTCCTCCTGCGAAACGCCTCCCAATTCTTCCTGAATGGTTTTCATTTGCTGGTGCAAGAAATATTCACGCTGCTGCTGGTCTAAATCAAAACGTACTTTGGACTGGATGTCGTTTTTCAGTTCTAATTTTTGCAGCTCTACGTTCATATAACGCAAGGTTTCAAGCGCACGATCTTTTAATCCGTTTATAGACAACAAACCTTGTTTCTCTTTTACAGATAAGTTCATGTTAGAAGAAACAAAGTTGATTAAAAACGACTGGCTTTCAATGTTTTTAATCGCAAAAGTAGCTTCTGACGGAATGTTTGGACTCTCTTTAATAATTTGAATCGCCAATTCTTTTACAGAATCCAAAATTGCTTTAAATTCCGTATCGTCTTCTTCCGGACGCTCTTCCGAAACTTCTTTGATTGTGGCAGTGATATAAGGCTCTTCCGAAACCACTTCGTCAATTTCAAAGCGTTTTTTTCCTTGCAGGATAACAGTTACGTTCCCGTCAGGCATTTTTAAAACGCGAAGAATTCTGGCTACGGTTCCAATTTTATGAATATCATCTTTAGACGGATCTTCGTCTTCTTCATTAATCTGAGAAACTACCCCAATAATTTTTCCGCCGGCATTGGCATCATTAATTAGTTTGATTGATTTATCTCTTCCTGCTGAAATTGGAATCACAACTCCCGGAAATAACACGGTATTGCGCAATGGCAAAATAGGTAACGAAAGCGGAAGCTCCTCGTTGTTCATTTCCTCTTCGTCTTCCGGAGTTAATAATGGAATCAAATCTGCCTCCGAGTCAAATTCCTGAAGTGACAGATTGTCAATTGTGAGTATTTTATGGTTTGACATAATAGTATATAAGTCGTTTTGTCATTAAATATTTTATACTAGCCGTAAATATAACTGTATATACGATAGTTTCTGCTATAAGTATGTAAAGTGTTTCATTTACATGATAAGCCGTAAAAATAGACAATCATTATGCCAAAACCAAAAAAGACAGTTTTGAAATTAAACTTCGAGGGCCAAATAATACCAGAAAGAGAACAATTTTGAAAAAAAATAAAATTAATTTTATCAAAAGTGTAACAAACCAAAAAAAGCAAAGTCATTATTAAAAACTAGCAACAATTACTTGAGTATAAATAACCAGAATATCGAAGAATTAATCGCGCTTTGTAAGGAGAACAACCAAAAAGCTCAGTTCGAAATTTACAATCGTTATTGTAAAGCTATGTACAATGTGGCCTTCCGCATTGTGAAAGATGAACATTTTGCACAAGACGTCATGCAGGAAGGTTTTCTAAAAGCTTTTACAAAAATTAACGACTATAAACAAGAAGTAGCATTTGGTGCGTGGTTAAAAAGAATAATTATCAATTACAGTATTGATTTTTATAAAAAGAATAATGCTTTCCAGGCAGAAGATTTAAGCAAGACCCTTTATAAAATAGAGGAAAATGACAGTGTATTAAGTGACAGCATTGACATGAATTCGCTTAAAGTGAAACAGGTCTTAGATACGATTTCGAACCTGAAAGACAATTACCGGATGGTGTTGACCCTATTTTATATCGAGGGTTACGATCAGGAGGAAATTAGCGAAATTTTAAACATTAGTTACGCTAATTGCCGGACAACGCTAAGCAGAGCAAAAGAAAGTTTACGAAAAAAATTAGAGGAGATATGAAAAAGGAAAATGACAATTTAGATCAGTTATTTAAAAAATTTGAAAATCAATGGGATGTTGAGGAACTAAGTTCGGATCATCAGCTGAATTTCTTAAATAAATTAAACCAAAAACAACCTAAAAAGAAAAATCATACGGTTTGGGCAATTGCTGCTTCAATTGTGGTACTGTTGAGTGTGTCTCTATTTTACAACAGCTACCAGGAACCTAAACAGTATAAGTTTGCTTCGAAGGAAGCGCAAAGAACCGATTCGATATTCAGCATTTTAATCGATAATGAGCTAGTTAAATTAAAAGAAAAAAGTTCTCCTGAAAATGAGCAGATTATTAGCGATGCCTTAAAACAAATGAAGGTGTTCGATGCCGATTATGCAAAAATTATAAACGAATTGCAGAAAAATGGCGAAAACAAACAAATTATTTATGCCATGATCAGTAATCTGGAAACCCGAATTTCCTTTTTACAAACTGTTTTAAAACGAATTGAAGAAAATGAAAATTTTAAAAATAATACCACACATGAAAAGACATTATAAAATACTCATCCTGTTTCTTTTGCTTCCTTTTTTAGGATTCTCAAATGACGATAATTACAGCACTAAGCAAAAGAACATTAAAAAAACCTACATCGTAAATTCGAACGCAGGTATTGATATTGATAACAAATACGGTGACATCACAGTCAGTACCTGGAACGAGGATAAAATTGACATTGACATTACCATTAAGGTTACCAGCAACAATGAAGATTGGGTTAACGCAAAGCTCAACAGTATTGACGTCGACATTACCGCTCTTAAATCAATGGTTACTGCCGTTACAAACATTGGTAATTCGTCTTTAAAAAGTAAAGGAAGCGCTAATTTTTTCGAAATTAATTATGTGATTAAAATTCCGAAAAACGGGACAGTAAAGCTTAATAATAAGTACGGAAATATTACCGCTTTGACCCTGGAATCTACCACTGATATTACCTGCAAATACGGTAAAATAGTGTTAGGAAAACTAAATGGTTCAAACAATCGAATTGAACTGGGGTATTGCCAGAACTCTACAATTGATTACATCAAAAACGGAGGTATTGAAGCGCGTTATTCGAACTTAAAGATAAACGAGTCCGGAAATTTAACGATAGATGCCAATTATACTGATTTATATATCCTTCAGGAAGGCCAAAACATCAAATACGATAGTAATTATTGTACTTTTAAGCTGCAAAAAATCAACTCGTTGACAGGTTCCGGAAATTATTTAAGTGTTTCGGTTGGAGATTTATTAGGCAATCTGAATGTCGACACTGCTTATTCGAAAATAAATGTGGAAACGCTTACTGAAAAACAAAAAAATGTAAACATCAACAGCAGTTATACCAATGTATCACTAGGATACAGTGCTAATCTTGCTTTTGATTTTGATATCAATACCAAATACGGAAGTATTAAATATGACAATTCATTAGATACTTCGGTAGCAGAAACTAAGAGCAATTCTAAAAGGATAAGCGGTTTCAACAAGAAAAAAGGGCAAAGCAAGATAGCAGTAACCACCAGCTATGGCAATGCAGCATTAATTAAAAAATAACAATCTTAAAACAACCAAAAAATGAAAAAATCAGTTCAATTATTAGTTTGCAGTGCGCTTTTATTCAGTTCTATTGCAAATGCACAATGGTCTAACAAAAAAATAAAAGGTAATGGCAATGTCGTTACCGAAACCAGAACGACTTCTGATTATAATGCTATAAAAGTTTCCGGTTTTTTTGATGTTGATTTAGTCGCAGGAAAAGAGGGAAAAATTATAGTAAAAGGAGAGCAAAACTTGCTGGCTTCCATAAAAGTGGAAGTCGAAGATAATGTTTTAAAAGTTTATACTGAAAAGGGGGTTAACCTCTCACCAAGCCTTGGCAAAAAGATTGAAGTAACAGTTCCTTTTGAAACCATATCGGCATTGACGCTATCCGGTTCAGGAGATGTTCAATCCAAAGATCCTATCAAAAGCGACAAGTTCCTGGCTAAATTGTCAGGTTCAGGGAACTTTAATCTGGCGGTAAACTCTACTGATCTTGAGTTAAATTTAAGCGGATCAGGAGATGTAAGCTTAAAAGGAAATACGGCTAACTTTGTTACTAAATTATCAGGCTCGGGAGATATCGATGCAGCGAATCTTAAATCAAAAAATACAGATGTAACCATTTCGGGTTCGGGCGACATTCGCGTGAACTGTACTGAAAGTTTAACCGGGAGAGTTTCGGGTTCAGGGGATATTAAATACACAGGGAATCCTGAAAAACGTGATGTAAAAGTTTCGGGTTCAGGAAGCATCTCAAAAGCATAATTTCAAAAAAGCTCAATAATAAAAGAACTTTATCATCATCAAATCAAAGAACAAACAGCACTATTCTTCTTTTATTATTGAGCTTTATCTTTTAAAACCAGTATTCATCCAAAATTAAAAC
The DNA here is from genome assembly GCF_025947345.1 of Flavobacterium sp. N502536. Classification (NCBI taxonomy): domain Bacteria; kingdom Pseudomonadati; phylum Bacteroidota; class Flavobacteriia; order Flavobacteriales; family Flavobacteriaceae; genus Flavobacterium; species Flavobacterium sp. N502536. The sequence continues at coordinate 4,461,132 of NZ_CP110011.1, forward strand.
TAATGAAACAAACTCTTTTAGTTTCGCTTCTGGTTTTCTCCTGTAACTTCTCTTTTGCTCAAATAACAACAACTTCAAAAATCAAATCTCTGGACAGCTTAAAAAATAGCACCTCAGAAATGATGTCAAAATACAATCTTAAAGGCTTAAGTGTTGCTGTTTTTGAGAACTATCAAATAATCTGGACCGGTCAATGGGGTGTGAAAGCTGCAAATGCTGAAGAAAAAATCGATCAGTATACTGCTTTCTCTACGGCCTCAATCTCAAAACCTATAGTGGCCATCGTTTGTGCTATGCTGGAAGAAAAAGGATTAATCAACCTTGACGCTCCCGTCTCAAAGTACCTCAAAACATGGCAATTGCCAAACAGTACTTTCACCAAAGATAGTCCGGTTACCTGGAAGCAGCTTTTATCGCATACTGCCGGAACAAGTCAGAATGGTTTTGAGGATTATTATCAGGGAGATTCGATCCCTACTATTGAACAGAGTCTGCAAGGCAAATTATTGCCTCGTTCTAAAAAACCTATTGAATTTCTTTTTAAACCGGGAACCGACTGGCAATACAGCGGTGGCGGTTATGTAATTGTGCAGTGCGCTCTCGAAAATCATTTCAAAAAGCCATTGGCGCAACTTGTAAAAGAAAATCTGCTTGATCCGTTACAGCTGCAAAATTCAACGATGCTTCAGCCTAATGAAAATGGCTTTCTAACCAATGTTGCCAAAGTACACAACCATAACGGAAAAATAATCCGAACAGGGATCCCTATAACTCCTCAGGTCGCGCCTTCGGGATTGTGGTCTACCCCTGCTGATTTGGCCTTAATTGCGATCGAAATGCAAAAAGCATTAGCAGGAAAAGGCAATAAAGTAATTTCGAAAGCTGTGGCCACTAAGGTTACAAACATTGTTACGATGAAAGGTCCGCGTGGCTGGAGTTACGGCTGGCAGAGAAGTTTGGGATACGGAAATCTTGACTGGTTCTCGCATGATGGTTCTAATACCGGGACCGGAGGCGATTTGCTCGCCACAATGAAAAATGGTAACGGGATTGCCGTTTTAGCCAATGGTGATAAACCCAACAGGCTTCCTGTAATGTCTTATATCGAAAAAGAAGTGATCACAAGACTAGGCTGGTCAAAACCAATCAAAACGCATCCTATTGCAATTCCATCCCACTTAAAAGAAGCTATAAAAGGTTATTATACTGAAATTCTCTATGGATATGACGGATTGGGGACGTCTAAAATAATTGAAGAAGATAATTTACTTTATCTCTGCTCTCCGTTTTTAAAAGAAAATTTTGATACTGAGAAAACAAGAATGTACTATCTGGGAAATAATACTTTTAAAATCGACAATTACCCCAACCAGATCCATTTTAACTTACTCAATACTAAATTACAAGCCATAACCATCACCCGTTCAACGGATACAACCCGATTTTTACAGCTTACGCTGGAACAAATCAGAACGCCGCAAACGCAGTTGATCGAACTATTCAGTGAGCATACGTTTGAAACTGCCTTAGCTGAATTTAAAAAGTTAAGATTAAGATACCCTGCTTATAATTTTGAAGATGATCTCAATACTTTAGGATACACTTTATTCAGTAAAAAACTAACGGATCTTTCGGTTCAGATCTTTACACTTAATTGCACTGAACATCCAAATTCTGCAAATGCTTTTGACAGTTTGGGTGAAATTTATGAAGCAATTGGTCAATTAGGTCCTGCTAAAGAAAATTATTTAAAATCGCTGGAGCTAAATCCTAAAAATGAGAATGCTGCGCAAATGCTTTCAAAAATCAATACGCAGCTTAAATCTAAATAATATTGAAGTAAAACACAAATTCCACGAATTGGTACTAATGTGTGTCAATTCGTGGAATTCGTGTTATTTTTTTATACTTCTATCTACACAATAGCTTTTTAAAGTGCCTTTTTTGGTACTCTTCTTAAAAGGAAAATTGCAGTAACAAAAAAGACGGCTAAAATTACAATTGCAGCACGCGGACTTCCTGTTATCTGATCAATGATTCCATAAACACACATTCCGATTACAATTCCAATCTTCTCAGCTACATCATAAAAACTAAAGAAGGAAGCTGTATCCTCGGTCTCGGGTAATAGTTTTGAATAAGTAGAACGGGACAGTGCCTGAATACCACCCATCACAAATCCGGCAACGGTAGCCATAACATAAAAATGCATAGGCAAAATGATAAAATAGGCCAAAGCACAAAATACAGCCCAAATACTATTGATAAAAATTAGGGTTGGAATATTTCCAAATTTAGCAGAAGCTCTGGAAGTCAGAACAGCTCCTACAACAGCAACTAACTGAATAATTAAAATACATTTTATTAATCCGATCGTACTGTCTTCTTTAGTTGCCCACTGAATTTCCTGCGCTCCAAAATAAGTAGCCACAAGCATTACGGTTTGTACCGCCATACTTGAAACAAAAAATCCGCTTAAATATCTTCTTAAAGGAATGTTTTCTTTTAACAGTGCCCAAACCTTCTTTAGCTCTTTAAAGCCGTTGAAAACAACTGCACTCGTTAATTTTTGTCCGCTGGCTTTACTTCCCTTTGGCAAATAAAAATAGGTATACTGACTGAATAAGATCCACCAAACCCCTACCATTATAAACGAATAACGCATGGCTTTCATCGCTGCCTCTCCATCAGTTCCGGTAATACCAAAAAGTTTGGGTTTCATAATCATCAACAAATTGATGATCAACAAAATTACACTACCAATGTATCCCATTGAATATCCTTTGGCACTAATTTTATCCTGCTGTTCTTCAAAAGCGATATCCGGTAAATAGGAATTGTAAAAAACCAAACTCCCCCAATACCCCAGCAGTCCAAAAAAGTAAAAAGCCAGTCCAACATAAATATTTCCAAGATCAAACCAGTATAATCCCATACAGGATAAGGCTCCCATATAACAGAAGAATTTCATGAATGCTTTTTTGTTTCCAACATAATCCGCAATCCCGGATAACAAAGGAGATATAAACGACACTACTAAAAAGGCCGCTGCAGTAATAAAACTAATTAAGGCAGAGTTTTTAAGGTGCATCCCAAATACATCAATATAATGGTCACGGTCTGAGAATAAAGCTTCATAAAATATCGGAAATACTGCCGATGCGATCGTTAGTGTATAAACGGAGTTTGCCCAATCGTAAAATGCCCAGGCATTCAATAGTTTCTTATCTCCTTTTTGTAGGTTTTTCATAGTAATGGTTTTGTTAACAGGCTACGAATTTATCTTTTTTTTATCATAATCAAATCAATTTTCACTAATTCGTGTATTAATAAATTATCACCAAAAAAAAAGCTACTCTAAAAAGAATAGCTTTATAATATTTACGGTAAAAAATTTATTTAATTATTCCAACTTTAAGTGCTGTCGCTCTTGCTTCGGGAATTAAAGCTCTAATATTGGCAATCCTTGTAGCATCAGACGGGTGCGTACTCATAAATTCCGGCGTGCTTCCTCCTCCTGATTTGGCTGACATTCTGCTCCAGAACGAAATGGCATCATCCGGGTTGTAACCTGCAATTGCCATCAGAGTAAGTCCAATTTTATCTGCTTCGGTTTCATTGCCTCGACTGAAAGGCAGCATTACACCAACCTGAGTACCAAGTCCGTAGGCCTGTGCAAATATCTCCTTCGTTTGTTGCGTTTTACCGCTTGTAGCAGCTCCCAAAGCAACACTTCCGATTTGCTGTAATTGTGCAGCGCTCATTCTTTGTGCACCATGATTGGCTAAGGCATGTGAAACCTCATGTCCCATAACAGTGGCTAAACCGGAATCGTTTTGTGTTACGGGTAAAATTCCCGAATACACTACAATTTTCCCTCCCGGCATACACCAGGCATTAACCTCTTTATTGTCTACCAGTTTATATTCCCAGCGGTAATCTTTCAAATATTGTGATTGCCCCAGATAAATCAGGTATTTTTCGGCTGCCGCTTTAATTCTTGTTCCTACAGCTTCTACTTTTTTGGCATCTGCTGTTCCTGTAATCACTTTGTTTTCGGCTATAAAAGTATTGTATTGCTGAAACGAGGAAGGAAACAATTCGCTATTGGAAACAAAATTCAAGTTTTGTTTTCCTGTAATTGGATTTGTCGCACAACTGCCTGCCAGAATTACGACAAAAAGGCCTAATACTAAATGTTTTTTCATGATGGTGGTATTATAACAACATACAAAAATACAATTATTATTTTTTTCAGGATTTATATAATTATCAAAAAAAGTATCAGGATTTCTTTATTCGCCAATAATATGAAGTTCATTGAACTCTTTGTCGACGATTAGAAAATGATTTTGTTCAAAACCAATTTTATCAAAAGTTACTTTTTCATTGTCTATTTCAATCTCCTTCACCGTAAAAGGCAATCCGATTAAATTGATTTTATACTTGCTGTACGGTGTATCGTATTTACCTTCTTTGTGCAATTGAACAATCAGTTCCTTTTCTTTTCCGATAGTCCTGAAAGACAAGAAGCTGTAACGCCCTTTTTTGTAATCGTATCCGTCTTGTGCATCTTCGTACACTACTGATTTTTCTTTCCCCAGTTTGAAATACAAATCCAATGTTAAATCATCAAATTCAAGTTCGCCAACATATTGCTGTACCGGATATTTCGGAATAATAGCTCCCGCCTTTACAAAAACCGGAATTTCATCAAATTTGGTATCAATCCACACTTCTCTTCCTCCTACACTAAATTCGTTGGTCCAATAGTTGTACCATTCGCCTCTTGGAATATACATACGTCTGCCCACCGCATTCGGTTCAAGGATCGGACATACTAAGATCTGATTTCCAAAGATAAATTCATCATTGCGGTAATGTGTTTGTGTGTCTTCCTGATCGTAATACACCAATGGTTTTAACATCGGAACGCCTTCTTCAATGTACTGCCAGAACATGGTGTACAAATACGGAAGCAACTGATAACGCAGGCTCACAAACTTACGGGTAATGTTAATGACTTCTTCATCAAAAGCCCAGGGCTCCTGATTGCCATGATCTCCGGAAGAATGCGTTCGGCAAAACGGATGAAATACGCCTAACTGTATCCAGCGCCCGTACAATTCACCCGTAGGCTGTTCGGCAAAACCACCAATATCAGAACCGGTAAAACCCATCCCCGAAATACTCATTCGTTGCACCTGAATGTTGGCAATCCATAAATGCTCCCAGGTCGCTACATTGTCGCCTGTCCACGAAGAGGTATAACGCTGTGCTCCCGAATAGGCCGATCTTGTAATGACAAACGGACGTTTCGGGTAGGCAAAACGTTTGACACCATGATAGGTGGCTCTGGCCATTTGTGTACCGTAAATATTGTGTGCTTTTCTATGACTACACGGATTTCCGTCGTAAACGTGACGTACATCCATAGGGAATGTTTTATTTGGGACTTCCATAACAGCCGGCTCGTTCATATCGTTCCAGACCCCTTTAACTCCAATCTCTGAAACTAGTTCTTTAAATAAACCTGCCCACCATTCTCTTACTGCAGGATTTGTATAATCAGGAAAATTACATTCACCCGGCCATACTTTACCTTTCATATACGGGCCATCGGCTCTTTTACAGAAATAATCTTTCTCTAAAGCTTCCTGATACACCCAATAATCCTTGTCTATTTTGATTCCCGGATCAATGATGACGACTGTTTTAAAGCCATCCTCGGCCAATTCGGCAACCATTCTTTTGGGATCGGGAAAATAGTCTTTGTTCCAGGTAAAACATCGAAATCCTTCCATATAATCAATGTCAAGATAGATGGCGTCACAGGGGATTTTTAGTTCTCTGAATTTTGAGGTGATTTCTTTTACTTTGCTTTCGGGATAATAACTCCATTTGCATTGGTGGTAACCCAATACCCAAAGCGGTGGTAGTTCCGGTTTCCCGGTTAAATCTGTATAATTGGTCACTACGTCCTGCATTTGCGGACCGTAGATAAAATAATAATTCATTTCTCCGCCTTCTGCCCAAAAGCTGGTAACGTTTCTTCTTTCCTGACAAAAATCAAAAAAGGTCCTGAAAGTATTGTCAAAAAAGATTCCGTAAGACTGTTTGTTGTGTAAACCGATATAAAATGGCACTACTTTATATAATGGATCCTGTTCTTTTTGATACGCATATTGATCTGTGGCAAAGTTCTCAAGTCGCTTGCCTTTTAGATTCATTTGTGTTGCTTTATCTCCTAAACCGTAAAAACACTCTCCATCTTTAGAAGATTTGCTCATTTTTACAATATTGCCTCCGTATTCGTAACTTTCTTCCCAATGAAAACCAAGTTCGTCTTCCAGAATCAGGAAATCATTCAAATCATAAATCGCCAGACGTAAATCTGCCTTCTGGATTTTGCATTTTACTTTACTGGTCCTGATCTGAAAATACGTTTCTTCTTCGGTAAGTTCCAGAAAATTGTAACCGTGAAGCTGTGTTCTGTCAATAGCATACGAAAAATCGTTGCTGAAATATCCTTTTGTTGTAAAACGGAACCGGATTAAACTGTCTCTAAGAATAGTGACTTTTAAGATTACTTTGTTATTGGTATGAAAAAAAATAGAGTCCCCTTCATGTTGATGCGAAATAATTTTTGATGGGTATAAATCGCCTTTATATTCTAATGCTGTATTTGTAATCATATCAATTTTGTATTAATTATATAACGCTAATCTCTCTTTCAAACATACAAAAAAACTCGATAACCCTCTATGAATAAAAGGATTATTCACGAAAACGTTTTTTCTGAATGGCTGTTAAATATCCTCTTAAAAAATAAACAAATCGATAATTTAAGAACGTGAAACTGATAAAACGGTATTCCGGAAATAACCAATTGTTTATACAAATGAATAAACCGTTACGCTTAAAGGCGGCAAATTTAATGCTATCGAAAAATCCCTGCCGTCATAAGGCGATGCTTCTATTTTTAGGGCTTCCGAATTTCCAACACCGCTTCCTCCATACACAATGGCATCACTATTAAAAATCTCCTGTAGTTGACCTTTTTGTGAAATACCTATTCTGTAATTTTCGCGTACGACCTGCGTAAAATTGCAAACGACAACCAGATTTTCTTTGGGGTTATTCCCTTTTCGGATGTAAGACAAAATAGCATTTTGATGGTCTGAATAGTTAATCCATTCAAAACCTTCTCCTGTAAATTGCTTTTCATACAGTGCCGGATGGGTTTTATACAATTGATTTAATGCTGTAATTACTTTTTTTACTCCGGAATGATAATCGTATTGCAGCAAATGCCAATCGAGACTTTTCTCAAAATTCCATTCATCGCTTTGCCCAAACTCCGATCCCATAAACAATAACTTGGTTCCGGGATGTGTGAACATATAACCGTACAGCAATCTTAAATTGGCAAATTTCTGCCATTCGTCGCCCGGCATTTTATTGGCAATTGATTTTTTTCCATACACCACTTCGTCATGCGAAAAAGGCAGCATAAAATTCTCGGTAAAAGCGTAGGTCATCGAAAAAGTCAAATCGTTCTGATGGTATTTTCGATAGACGGTTTCTTTCTGAAAATATTTTAAAGTATCATGCATCCAGCCCATCATCCATTTCATTCCAAAGCCTAAACCTCCTGTAAACGTTGGCCTGGACACCATTGGAAATGATGTACTTTCTTCTGCAATGGTTTGAACTCCATCAAAATTAGCATAGATAACCTCATTAAATTCTTTAAGAAAACTGATTGTATCCAGATTTTCTCTTCCTCCATAAATATTCGGTTCCCACTCGCCTTCGTTTCTGGAATAATCAAGGTACAACATCGAAGCAACGGCATCTACCCGCAAACCATCGGCGTGGTAGTGTTGTAGCCAGAAAACCGCATTACTGATTAAAAAAGCACGAACCTCATTGCGTCCGTAATTAAACACCAGGCTTTTCCAGTCGGGATGATAGCCTTTTCGACGATCCGGATGTTCGTACAAATGCGATCCGTCAAAGAAACCTAAACCGTGTGCATCGTCAGGAAAATGTGAGGGTACCCAGTCTAAAATAACCCCAATTCCGGCCTGATGCAGCTTGTCTACCAACACCATAAAATCCTGTGGTTTTCCGAAACGCGAAGTCGGTGCAAAATATCCTGTAAGCTGATAACCCCATGAAGGATCATAAGGATACTCCATCACCGGCATAAATTCGACATGCGTAAAACCGGTTTCTTTTACATAGGCTACCAGATCATCGGCCAGTTCCAAATAGGTTAAAAAACGGTTGTTCTCGCCACGTTTCCAGGAACCCAGATGCACTTCGTACACCGAATGAGGTTTTTCTAATGCATTATTCTCCGGCGCGATTGCATCCATGTTTCATCCTTCCAGTTGTAATCCAAATCCCAGACCACCGAAGCAGTATGAGGCGGTTTTTCACAATATAAGGCAAAGGGATCTGCCTTTTCGGTTACAATTCCGTCAATATTCGATTGTATTTTATATTTGTACAAAGCTCCTTTTGAAACTTCGGGAATAAATCCTTCCCAAATGCCCGAAGAATCCCAGCGCACCTGCAAAAGATGCTCACCTTGTGTCCAGTAATTAAAATCCCCCACAACAGAAACCGATTGAGCTGTAGGAGCCCAAACGGCAAAGTACACTCCTTTTACGCCATCAACTTCAATTAAATGTGCTCCTAATTTTTCGTACAATTGGAAGTGTTTTCCCGCTTTGAATAAATCAATATCAAAATCCGTAAAGAGAGAATGCGTGATTACTTTAGACATATTTGGTTTTTAAGGCAATAATTAATTTTAAGTCTTTTATTCAATTCTAAAATTATCAGAGAGAACCGCTCCTTTTTTAATCACAACAATACCGTCTTTGATACTGTACAGCTCATTCGTAAAATTATCTAAATGTTTACCGCCGCTGATATGAACGTTATTTCCAATTCTAACATTCTTATCGATCAGCGCATTTTGTATAAAACAATTTTCGCCAATACCCACATGTATTTTATTAATGGTTGCTTCATGATTGAGCTCGTCTAAATCCTGATAGAAATCGTTACCCATCACATAACAGTTCTCCAGTATGGTTCCTGCTCCTATTCTGGAACGGATTCCAATGACCGAACTTTTAATTTCTTTAGCGTTTATAATACATCCCTCAGAAATCAAAGATTGATTGATGGTTGAATTTCTAAATTTAGACGGTGGTAATAATCGGGGTCTTGTAAAAATCTTATTGTCGTTATCAAACAAATTAAATTCCGGAATATCGGTTGTTAAGCCAATATTTGCTTCAAAAAAGGATTCAATATTTCCGATATCCGTCCAATATCCTTCGTATTGATAACTCAATATTTTATGTTTTCCAACAGCCTGCGGAATGATTTCTTTTCCAAAATCCTTTGTTTCCGGATCTGCCATCAGCTCTTCGAGTAATTGACGGTTAAAAATATAGATTCCCATCGAAGCCAGGTATTTTTTACCTTTTTCCTTCATATGCTCACTCACATCCGATTCCCATTCCGGTAATAGCGAAGCATCGGGTTTCTCTATAAAAGCCTCTATACAACTCTCATGATTCGTTTTAAGAATTCCAAATTCAGGTGCATCTTTAGCATTTACAGGCAATGTCGCGATCGAAATGGCAGCATCTGCCGCAATATGAGCTTCGAGCATTTCGTTAAAATCCATTTGGTACAATTGATCTCCCGACAAAATCAAAGCATGATCAAATTCGTGCTTCAAAAAGTGAGACATACATTGTCTAACGGCATCAGCTGTTCCCTGAAACCAGGTTGGATTATCAGGCGTTTGCTCTGCCGCTAGTATATCTACAAAGGACTGGCTGAAAATACTAAAATTAAAAGTGTTTTTGATATGGGCGTTTAATGATGCCGAGTTGAACTGTGTCAGAACAAATATTTTAAAAATATCAGAATTAATACAATTGGAAATAGGGATATCTACTAATCGGTATTTTCCTCCAATCGGAACTGCGGGTTTTGATCGGGTTTCTGTTAACGGGAACAAACGTGATCCTTGTCCTCCTCCTAAAATAATGGCAACTACATTTTTCTTCTTAAATTTCATTTTTCTCAATTATTAGGTTGTATATCTCGATGTATTCTTGGCAAACACGCTCCCAGGAATGATCTGTAGCCATTCCTTTCGCTCTTATCTTCTTAAAATTAGTCTGATCTTCGTACAATTTCACGGCACGATTTATCGAATAGCAAATATCTCCCACCGAGGCCTGATCATGGCATACACCGTTCCCATCGTCTCCAAAGTCAATAACAGTATCCTTCAGTCCACCCGTTCTTCTCACAATCGGAACTGTCCCGTAACGCAGTGCATACATCTGATTTAAACCGCAAGGTTCTACTCTCGAAGGCATTAAAATATAATCGGATCCGGCATAAATTAAATGTGCCAGTTCTTCATTATAACCAATAAAAACATTGTAATTTCCTGTGTAATCATTTCGCAATTGAACCAGCTGTTCTTCGATTACCGAAATTCCAGATCCCAGAATCAGTATATTGATGCTTTCAAAATTCTCTGATAACGCCAGTGCAGAGGCCTGTGGAAGTAGATCTCCCCCTTTTTCCTCAAACAAACGGCCAATAAAACTAAATAAGGGTTTTGTTGCATCGAGTTCAAACTGCTCACACAATTTTTCTTTGTTCTTTTGCTTCCCGGTCACAAAAGTTTCAATCGAGTAATTACTCTCAATCATTTGATCTTTCGCAGGATCCCAAACTTCAAAATCAATTCCATTCAAAATTCCTTTTGATTTATAGCGAACGGATTTAAACAATGCCTCTAAACCATTGGCAGCGTTATTAATCTCGTCCAGATAACTTGGAGAAACTGTAGTTACGGCATGAGCACATTTGATGCCCACCGCCAGTGAATTAATCGAATGATCCCATTCTAAGAAACCAACATGTTTTAAGTCAAATTCAGGCAGATAATGTAGTTTATCAAAACCAAACCAGCCCTGATACAAACCATTGTGTATGGTAATTACAGTTCGTACCTTACTCAGACTTTCATATTTAAAGGCATATTTTATTAAAAACGGAATCAATCCCGTGTGGTGATCGTGACAATTTAAAACATCTGGAACTTTGCTTCTAGCTGCAATCCAATCTAAGGTTGCAATCTGAAACGATACAAATCTTTCTATATCATCTTCATACCCGTAAACATTAGGCCGATCGAACAACTCCTTAATTTCAATCAGGTACAATTCATAACCCAACTTGTCCGTCGTCTCTTTTAGGACACTGAACGGAAAATCGAAATTCCCCAGCTTCACATTCCCCCAATGAACACATTCAAAATCATTTTCTTTCCTAAATTTTGTGTCATAACAAGGGACTACAACACGAACGTCATGACCTGCATTGGTCTGATATTTAGGCAATGCGCCAACCACATCCGCCAACCCTCCAACCTTTGCCATTGGATAACACTCTGCACTGATGTGAAATATTTCCATTCTTAAGATTTATATGCGTATTAAATACTATTTTGTGAATTATTTTTTTCGGTAAACATCTATTAATGTGCTACTTTTATGTTTTTTAAATTTAGGAAAAAATAAACAAAGTCCAGCCCCCAAAAAAATTTATTGATATGACAAAAAAGGAAAATAATCCTACTAAATCTCTAAAAATTCCCCAGTTTATTATTGTATCCGCTAAAATTTGTGCCTTTTTTTCAACAAAACTGGTTACCTCATATGCGGCAAAACTCTTCACAACCCCTATAAAACATAAGGTTCCAAAACGTGAACTGGAGATGGAGCAAAAAAGTATTCAAAAAACCATCCCTATTCCTGCAATTGATAAAAGTGTTGTTACCTACGAATATGGAAAAAGTGACCGCAAAATTTTACTGGTACACGGCTGGTCAGGAAGAGGTACACAATTGTTTAAAATAGCTGATGAACTTTTAAAAAATGGCTATTCGACAGTAAGTTTCGACGCTCCGGCACATGGAAAATCCGAAGGAAAAAGTACCATCATGTCTGAGTTTATTGCTTCTATTTTAGAAATTGAAAAACAATTTGGTCCTTTTGAATTTGCTATAGGTCACTCCTTAGGCGGAATGTCGGTTCTAAATGCAATAAAAGACGGCTTACAGGTAAAAAAAGCGGTAATAATTGGCAGTGGCGATATCGTACAGGACATACTGGATGATTTTGTGGCAAAACTCGAATTAAAACAAGAAATCAGTGAGCGTATGCGTGCCCATTTTGAAGACAAATACCAGGTAAAAATGGATGATTACTCTGCTTATAAAGCTGCTCAAAAAGTCAAAATACCTGTACTGGTCATTCACGATCATGATGATCCCGAAGTTTCAGTAAAAGCCGGAATCCATATTCACAAACAGTTAGAAAATGGTACTTTGTATCTCACAGAAGGTTTAGGACACCGAAAAATACTAGGCAATCAAAATGTCATCAAAAAAACGCTGGATTTCATCAAAACATCTTAATTTTGTGATGGTTACATTTTATATTGTTTAATTCTAAAGAAAACAAAAATGGACTTATTTGGAGAGACAACCGACTGGGAAACAAAACTTGAACCTATTTTAAGTAAATATAAAGGAAAGAGACATCCTTTAGAATATCAAAATACCTATCAATTATTGGTAATGGTGGTTTTATCTGCTCAGGATTCTGACGCTAATATCAATAAAATTGCACCGGCTCTATTTGAAAAGTATCCCACCTTAAAAAGTCTCTCCGAAACTGATTCAGAAACTTTCATTCCTTATATCAGCAAGGTTCGAAACTACCCTACCAAAGCGCAGTGGCTTTTAGAAATTGCAAAAACGGTTCAAGATGACGATAATATCCCACTGAACATGAAAGAGCTAACTGCTTTAAAAGGAATCGGAAGAAAATCTGCCAATGTAATTCTGAGAGAAACCCATCAGCCGGCAGAAGGTATTATTGCCGATTTACATGTCATTCGTGTTGCTCCAAGAATTGGAATTATCAAAGAAAGTAAAGATGGAAATAAAACAGAAAAAGACCTGATGCAGGTTTTACCTAAAACCATCTGGTCTGAAATTGGCATGGCCATCTCCTTTCTGGGAAGAGAAACGTGCAGACCTAAACCTAAGTGCGAAGAATGTTTAATTGTAGATTACTGTCATTACTTTGCAACTGAAATAGCGTAAAAAGCTACTATTTTCTTCGGGTATCGATCAGATAAATAATTTTCCAGGCCTCTTTTTCTTTAAACAAAGTAAAAGTATTTACCCCCGAATGACTCAGTTTATCATTCACATAAAACTGATAAGGCGCCCATACATGTGCCATTGTCCCGTCAATCTGAATCGTATAGCTCAGTATTTTCTCCGTAAATTTAATGTTAGAAGGAATTGTAGCAATTGATTTGTAAAATGCGCTGGCTTTTTCATCTGTAAGCTTGTTTCCTTTAGCCGCACTCTCACTAATAGATTGCAGGATTAGCTTATCCGCGCAAACCGCTTTCATTTTTAGAGTATCCCTTTGGTGAAATCCTTCAAAAAAGGTTTCGATACTCTTCTGAACCTCTTGTTGCTGTGCATTTACAGACAATCCCAAAAACAACAAACTCACGATACAAAATAGCTTCATAGACTAAGTATAAAATTAAACACCAAACTGACTCAAATGATGCTCCAAATGTTTTGCAAACATATTATTCCATTCTACAGCTTTTAATTTGCCAAAAGAATGAGATTCTTTGCCATCAAACTCTTTTTCACCCAACAGCTGCGTTTTATTAATATAGCCGATCAATCTCTCTCTTTCAAGATTAAAATCCCTGTTGCCTTTAATAATAAACTGAGGTGCAGTCTGATTATTGTGAAGATAAGGCGTCTCGCTTACCACCTTACTCTTAACAAGTGTCTTCATAATAAATTTTAAAAAGAAACCCGGTTTAGGATGAATGTCGTCATAAACCATCTCATAGGAAACATTACAATGTGCCAGCATCTGCGCCACATCCATTTTTCCCCAAAGACCTTTTGATTCCGGTTCAAGCAAATTGATACGCTTTACAAACTCATCACAATCTTCCTTTAAAAAAACATTCTTCATGGTATCTCGATTCTAAAAAATTAAACACTGAAGTAAAAATAGGATTTTTATCTGAAATATTACAAAGATTCTCAAACGGTTTTAAGCTATTGGATGCACTGCACCATCCAGATTATTTTACGATATAATTGTATTACGGGCGTTCCCCTCCGGGTCGGGCTGTCCGCTAAATCTTTTGCGATAAAAGTTTTCGGAGATCATTAGAAGATTAAGGTATCGCAAAAGAAAACAAAAAACCCTGTTTCGATTAGAAACAGGGTTTTTAAAAAGAAAGGCGACGACATACTCTCCCACATAACTGCAGTACCATCTGCGCAGGCGGGCTTAACTACTCTGTTCGGGATGGGAAGAGGTGAGCCCCGCCGCAATAACCACCTTAAGGTTGTTAGTTATTTTGTTTGTTGTTTATAGTTTAGCGTTTTTCAACTCCTAACTTATAACTCAAAACTCATAACTGCTCGCGTCGAGCTAATATTTTAACATACTGAGATAAAGAAACATAAATTGTTTAGAAAGTTTCTTCCTCCGGGTTGCCCGGAGGAAAAGGGTGTACATAAGCTTACGGATTATTAGTACTACTCGACTATGACATTACTGCCTTTACATCTATAGCCTATCAACGTGGTCATCTTCCACGATCCTTAAAAGAAATCTCATCTTGTGGTGGGTTTCGCGCTTATATGCTTTCAGCGCTTATCCCTTCCAAACGTAGCTACTCTGCGGTGCCCCTGGCGGGACAACAGATACACTAGAGGTTTGTCCAATTCGGTCCTCTCGTACTAGAATCAGATCCACTCAAATTTCTAACGCCCACAGTAGATAGAGACCGAACTGTCTCACGACGTTCTGAACCCAGCTCGCGTGCCACTTTAATGGGCGAACAGCCCAACCCTTGGGACCTTCTCCAGCCCCAGGATGTGACGAGCCGACATCGAGGTGCCAAACCCCCCGTCGATATGAGCTCTTGGGGGAGATCAGCCTGTTATCCCCGGCGTACCTTTTATCCTTTGAGCGATGGCCCTTCCATGCGGAACCACCGGATCACTATGCTCTACTTTCGTACCTGATCGACCTGTATGTCTCTCAGTCAAGCTCCCTTATGCCATTGCACTCTACGCACGGTTACCAAGCGTACTGAGGGAACCTTTAGAAGCCTCCGTTACTCTTTTGGAGGCGACCACCCCAGTCAAACTACCCACCAAGCAATGTCCCCCGCAATACGGGGTTAGGCCTCAGATAAACAAAGGGTTGTATTTCAACAATGACTCCACAACGCCTGGCGACGCCACTTCACAGTCTCCAACCTATCCTACACATCATTTATCCAAGGTCAATACTAAGCTATAGTAAAGGTGCACAGGGTCTTTTCGTCCCACTGCGGGTAAACGGCATCTTCACCGTTACTACAATTTCACCGAGCTCATGGCTGAGACAGTGTCCAGATCGTTACACCATTCGTGCAGGTCGGAACTTACCCGACAAGGAATTTCGCTACCTTAGGACCGTTATAGTTACGGCCGCCGTTTACTGGGGCTTCAATTCAATGCTTCTCCGAAGATAACATCTCCTCTTAACCTTCCAGCACCGGGCAGGTGTCAGGCCCTATACTTCATCTTACGATTTTGCAGAGCCCTGTGTTTTTGATAAACAGTCGCCTGGACCTCTTCACTGCGGCCCCGATTGCTCGGGGCGACCTTTCTCCCGAAGTTACAGGTCTATTTTGCCTAATTCCTTAGCCATGAATCTCTCGAGCACCTTAGGATTCTCTCCTCAACTACCTGTGTCGGTTTACGGTACTGGTACTAATTACCTGAAGTTTAGAGGTTTTTCTTGGAAGCCCTTAGGCGCACTATCTCTTTGTCCGAAGACTCCGAGTACTATCGTATTTCCCCAAAAGATGTGGATTTGCCTGCATCTCTTATAGGTAGGTACTTCAACGAACTATTCCGTCAGTTCGCGGCGCTTTCATCACTCCGTCACCCCATCACAGTAATTAGTAGTACGGGAATATTAACCCGTTAGCCATCGACTGTCCCTTTCGGGTTCGCCTTAGGACCAGACTAACCCACAGCTGATTAGCATAGCTGTGGAAACCTTAGTTTTTCGGTGTGCGGGTTTCTCGCCCGCATTATCGTTACTTATGCCTACATTTTCTTTTCTAACCAGTCCAGCATACCTGACGATACACCTTCAACCCTGTTAGAATGCTCCCCTACCACTTACAATTGCTTGTAAATCCATAGCTTCGGTAATACGCTTATGCCCGATTATTATCCATGCTCGTCCGCTCGACTAGTGAGCTGTTACGCACTCTTTAAATGAATGGCTGCTTCCAAGCCAACATCCTAGCTGTCTGGGCAGACAAACCTCGTTCTTTCAACTTAGCGTATATTTGGGGACCTTAGCTGATGGTCTGGGTTCTTTCCCTCTCGGACTTGGACCTTAGCACCCAAGCCCTCACTGCTGAGAAACATTATATAGCATTCGGAGTTTGTCAGGAATTGGTAGGCGGTGAAGCCCCCGCATCCAATCAGTAGCTCTACCTCTATATAACTTTACGCTCAGCGCTGCACCTAAATGCATTTCGGGGAGTACGAGCTATTTCCGAGTTTGATTGGCCTTTCACCCCTACCCACAGGTCATCCGAAGACTTTTCAACGTCAACCGGTTCGGTCCTCCACTGTGTGTTACCACAGCTTCAACCTGCCCATGGGTAGATCACACGGTTTCGCGTCTAACACTACTGACTAAAGCGCCCTATTCAGACTCGCTTTCGCTACGGATCCGTGACTTAATCACTTAACCTTGCCAGCAACGTTAACTCGTAGGCTCATTATGCAAAAGGCACGCCGTCACCCCACGAAAGGGCTCCGACCGCTTGTAAGCGTATGGTTTCAGGATCTATTTCACTCCGTTATTCACGGTTCTTTTCACCTTTCCCTCACGGTACTGGTTCACTATCGGTCTCTCAGGAGTATTTAGCCTTAGCGGATGGTCCCGCCAAATTCAGACAGGGTTTCACGTGCCCCGCCCTACTCAGGATACCACTATCTATTATACTCGTTACCCATACGGGGCTATCACCCTCTATGGCGTCACTTTCCAGTAACTTCCGGTTCCTTGTACATAAAATGTCGTGGTCCTACAACCCCAACAATGCCGTAACATCATTGGTTTGGGCTAATCCGCGTTCGCTCGCCACTACTTACGGAATCACTTTTGTTTTCTTCTCCTCCGCCTACTTAGATGTTTCAGTTCAGCGGGTTTGCCCACCTATCGGTGTACTATGTCTTCAACATAGTGGGTTGCCCCATTCAGGTATCTACGGATCAATCGGTGTGTGCCCGTCCCCGTAGCTTTTCGCAGCTTATCACGCCTTTCATCGCCTCTGAGAGCCTAGGCATCCCCCATACGCCCTTATTTTGCTTATTGTACCAATCATAAATTTAATTATGACCGTTTTTTTTTGTCTTTTGTTATTAAATAACAAAAAACGCTTTCTACTTTTTATTATTTTCTTATCTCAATATGTCAATGAACTTTTATCCTTTCGGATCTGTGGAGAATAACGGAGTCGAACCGTTGACCTCCTGCGTGCAAGGCAGGCGCTCTAGCCAGCTGAGCTAATCCCCCATTTTTCAATCTTAGATTGTAGAATTCAGATTTTAGATTTCTAATTCTTCTCTAATTTCCTTTGGTGAATTCCAACTTCTAGAATTTCCTTATTTAAGTATTTCAGTCTTTTTTAGTTTGTTGTTATTGTTGTTGTTTTTTATTAATAATTAATAATTAACAATCAACAATTCTAAAAAAGTAGTCCCGGGCAGACTCGAACTGCCGACCCCTACATTATCAGTGTAGTACTCTAACCAGCTGAGCTACGAGACTCTGTTTTACTTAATTTTCATTTTTTTTTAAATTAACAGCAAGAGTAATTGAATTTAGCGATTCAGATCCTTTAAATAAACATCTTTTTTCCTTAACGTGCATTACTGCTAACATTTAAGGCTCTAGAAAGGAGGTGTTCCAGCCGCACCTTCCGGTACGGCTACCTTGTTACGACTTAGCCCTAGTTACCAGTTTTACCCTAGGCAGCTCCTTGCGGTCACCGACTTCAGGCACCCCCAGCTTCCATGGCTTGACGGGCGGTGTGTACAAGGCCCGGGAACGTATTCACCGGATCATGGCTGATATCCGATTACTAGCGATTCCAGCTTCACGGAGTCGAGTTGCAGACTCCGATCCGAACTGTGACCGGTTTTATAGATTCGCTCCTGGTCGCCCAGTGGCTGCTCTCTGTACCGGCCATTGTAGCACGTGTGTAGCCCAAGGCGTAAGGGCCGTGATGATTTGACGTCATCCCCACCTTCCTCACAGTTTGCACTGGCAGTCTTGTTAGAGTTCCCGACATGACTCGCTGGCAACTAACAACAGGGGTTGCGCTCGTTATAGGACTTAACCTGACACCTCACGGCACGAGCTGACGACAACCATGCAGCACCTTGTAAATTGTCTTGCGAAAGATCTGTTTCCAAACCGGTCAATCTACATTTAAGCCTTGGTAAGGTTCCTCGCGTATCATCGAATTAAACCACATGCTCCACCGCTTGTGCGGGCCCCCGTCAATTCCTTTGAGTTTCATTCTTGCGAACGTACTCCCCAGGTGGGATACTTATCACTTTCGCTTAGCCACTGAAATTGCTTCCAACAGCTAGTATCCATCGTTTACGGCGTGGACTACCAGGGTATCTAATCCTGTTCGCTACCCACGCTTTCGTCCATCAGCGTCAATCCATTAGTAGTAACCTGCCTTCGCAATTGGTATTCCATGTAATCTCTAAGCATTTCACCGCTACACTACATATTCTAGTTACTTCCTAATAATTCAAGTTTAGCAGTATCAATGGCCGTTCCACCGTTGAGCGATGGGCTTTCACCACTGACTTACTAAACCGCCTACGGACCCTTTAAACCCAATGATTCCGGATAACGCTTGGATCCTCCGTATTACCGCGGCTGCTGGCACGGAGTTAGCCGATCCTTATTCTTACGATACCGTCAAGCTCCGACACGTCGGAGTGTTTCTTCTCGTATAAAAGCAGTTTACAATCCATAGGACCGTCATCCTGCACGCGGCATGGCTGGATCAGGCTTGCGCCCATTGTCCAATATTCCTCACTGCTGCCTCCCGTAGGAGTCTGGTCCGTGTCTCAGTACCAGTGTGGGGGATCTCCCTCTCAGGACCCCTACCCATCGTAGCCTTGGTAAGCCGTTACCTTACCAACTAGCTAATGGGACGCATGCTCATCTTTTACCGTTGTGACTTTAATAGTGATCTCATGCGAGATTGCTATGCTATGAGGTATTAATCCAAATTTCTCTGGGCTATCCCTCTGTAAAAGGTAGATTGCATACGCGTTACGCACCCGTGCGCCGGTCTCTAGTTCCGAAGAACTATACCCCTCGACTTGCATGTGTTAAGCCTGCCGCTAGCGTTCATCCTGAGCCAGGATCAAACTCTTCATCGTATATTTTTATATTATATTGCGATGTCGTCTCTATCGGTTCTTTTCGAATCTCTCGATTCCATTACTCTTATTCTTTTGTTTTAACATCTCTGTTAAAACGGCTGTCAATTCAATATGTCTACGAACGTGTCTTCTTGTGTTTGGCTTGTGTTTCAAAGCGGGTGCAAAAGTAGAAAACTTATTTCTAAATGGCAAGAGTTTTTTGAAGTTTTTTTTAGAAAATTTACTTTCCTTTTTTCTTCTTTCTCCTTCCAATCTTTCAATGAGCTTCGCATATTTTGCGGGGTGCAAATGTAATATCCGTTTTCCATTCTCGCAAGCTTTTTTGAATTTTTATTTGAAATTTTATTTTCGTTTTGATTCCTTTTCTTGCCAGTATTTCGGTGAACGTCTGTCGCTGTTGCGGGTGCAAAAGTAGTCACTTTATTCACTTTTACAAGCTTTTTACACAAGTATTTTTGATGTTTTTGAAAACTTTTTGTTAACACTCTGATAACACCCCTTTTAGAATTTAATCTATTTTTAGTTTTGAAAGGTTTTTCTTTAGTGAATCTCTTTCAGGATAATCCCATCTTTCCAAACGCCCCGATTTTACTGGTCTCGCAAAACAAACCCGACAGGTTTTGAAAACCTGTCGGGTTTAAAAGGACGCTGCGTTTTTGTTTTTTGGGTTGTTTTCTTTTGAAAACCTATCCCCTAGCCCCGATAGAAGTGGAAATCCTTTTGCTTTTTCCTTTAAAAAGCAAAAGATTGTAGCGGATAGCGGGAGATGGCTTCTAAAAACTTTAAATTCCAAATTCTAAACTTGATGGCTTCGACTTCGCTCAGCCGGGCAAAAACTACTCTTATATATAGGTAGACAAAAACAAACCCGACAGGTTTTGGAAACCTGTCGGGTTGTTGTTGTCATTATGGAAGAATAACTTCCTGTCGAAACGGCTCTGCAACCGTTATCTATTGATTAATGCTTATTTAATTATCAGTTTTTGCACAGTGGTGTTTCCGTCCTGTTCTACTTTAATGATGTATACGCCACTTGGCAAACCTGAAACATTGATTTCTGTTTTCTCTGTTTTAACGGAATATACTTTTTTACCGGACATATCAGAGATCAGAATGTTTTTAACACTAGCGGATGCCGATTCTATATGTACTTTTCCTTCGGTAACCGGATTTGGATACATTACAAAACCTTCTATCACATTAACCGGTACTCCTAACGTACAGGCGGTGGACGATACCGTTACAGTACGCGTTACTTTGGATTCATTTTGAGCAGCATCTTTAACCGTATAGGTGATTACATACTGACCCGGACTGTTTACATCAACAGTACCTGACACTACTACCGATGTCGTTATATCTGTATTTAAGTTGTCTTTGGCCGCATAACCGGCATCTTTGTACACACATCCTTTGTCTATGGATACCGCGGCCTCACCTGAAAGTGTAATTACTGGTTTGGCCGCTTCTATAGTGACAGTCCAGTTTTCAATAGCTCTGTTTTGCGCTAACACGTTATACACAACCGGTTGGGTATAATTCAGGGGAGTTACACCGCTATTCTGAATATAGGTTCCGATACGCAATGTGGCGAAATCCGACACCTGAACAACAGGTACCAGAGCGCTTAAATTGGCATTATTATTCACTACAACCTTAACGGTTTTTAAAACCGGATCGATCGTACTTTTTCCAATCTGATTGGCTACGGAATAGCTAATGATACTGGTCTGAGCATTTTTCGCATTAATATCAACTGTATAGTTGATTTGAGAAAGTTTATTCTCTGCAACTACTGTTACCAGGAAGCTATTGCTGTAATCTGATGCCGTTACTTTTGAATTCATTTGTTTTACACCGTCTACGAAAAGCTCCGCTCCCGGAGAAACCGTAAAGTCTGCTACTAAATTGGTTACATTATAACCAAACGGTACCGTTTTGGTCACATTATTCCCGGCAATATTGGTATTAATTTCTTTTGTCAAACCAGGGTTTGAAGTAGTTTTAAAATCATACGAAAGCAATTTACTTTCGTCACCTAAACCTTTAATTAATTTCACCGTATAGGTTTGAGTAATTCCGGTATTAAAACCAACACCTTCAACTGTTAAAGTAACCGGATTACTAAAATCGTTTGGCGTTACTCCATTCACTTGTGTAACACCACCTATTTTTGCAATACTATTCATTCCTAAGCTATACTTGGCGATAGCAGCTGTTACATCCGCTCCATCTTTTAGAAATACCGAAAACGTTTTGGTTGCCGCATCATAACTTGATCCTTGTTGGTTGGCAAACTCTACTTTTTGCAACAGCACCGGCACGTTCCAGAATTTCCCCTCGCCCATGCCATTGGTATCGGCATTGCTTACAA
Source organism: Flavobacterium sp. N502536 (assembly GCF_025947345.1). NCBI lineage: Bacteria > Pseudomonadati > Bacteroidota > Flavobacteriia > Flavobacteriales > Flavobacteriaceae > Flavobacterium > Flavobacterium sp. N502536. The sequence goes on from NZ_CP110011.1 coordinate 4,483,175, forward strand.
CAGCCGTGTTATCACTTGGTGAACTATCAAATACAAACGGTTTGTCGCTTTCCGAAAAACTATAGTACGCCAGTAATCCAGCCTCGTTTCCAATGTATTTAGTGGTTGCATTGGCTGCAATTGTAGGCTGATCGCGAACTCCCGACCAAAAGCGAACTTCATCAATACTACCGTTTAAACCACGAGCCAATCCTGCGTTATTGCCAATATAAATCGGGCTACTAAAAAATAAGCTTGAAGTTACTGCCGCTGCTGCAGTACCTTCACTGGTAAAAGGAACTGAAACTCCGTCAATATAAACCGTGTATTCATTAGTATCACTTACAGAATACGCAATATGGTGCCAGGTATTTGGTTTGATAGAATTCAATCCTGTATTCATTACATAAGAACCTTTGGCTGTTGTAATATAAATAACCAAACTATTCTCTTTATAAAGTGGCGAACTACTGTTATTATGTATGAATACCACTACTGTGCTTTTATCTAAAAGTCTGCCTAAAACAGAAGGTTTCTTTTGATTGACCCAAAGCTCACAGGTGTAATTGTTCTTAAGATTCAGCGCTGGTGTATCATCAATTTCAACAAAATCATCTACACCATCAAAAGTCCCTGTAACGTTAGTTGCATAATTTGCCCCACGTGAAAACGTTACCGACTTCCCATCATTTCTTGGATTTGTATCTCCAGGCAGTTTGGTGTAGACTTCAATGGTATAATCGCCGGGAGCTACTAAATCAGCCTTTGTTTTAAACGTAAATGTAGTCGATTTCCCTTTTGCAATTGATTTTGTAAAATTCTCTACTATCTCTGTACCCCCATTAACTTTATAAGCCACCGGGAAATTCGAAATGGCTATATCCGATAAACTACCTATTTTAGCAGAAACCGCCACTGGTGCATTACCCGGTTTAACAGGTCCCAAAATTGATACAACACCTGCGTCAGCATCTGTAGGTGGCGCAATAATAAGGGTATACTCTTCTACTTCAAAATCGTCTCTTGAGCTTGTCAGACCATCAATAGTAGGTCCCAAATTAACATTGTACGACTCTGATGGGGCATGAAACATATGCAGCACACGCATTAATTTTTCGCCGGGAGTTGTACCTTTCGGAATCTTTATACCATCTGAGCGGGTAGCATTGTCTCTAAAATAATGAGTAGTTGGGGTGGATGAAGTACCAAATACTGAAACTGGTGGAGTATTTACCCAAAAAGTTCCGGCATAAAATTCATCTGTTAAATTTCCATCCCCATTTAAATCGATCACTATCATGGTAAACACCCCTCCACTTTTTGGTTTTTCTTTATCAAAAGCTAATTCCGGTTTCGCAATGGATACTTCAACCTTATTAGGGACGTCCGCAAGAGTCCTAATTTTTATATTTTTAAAATCAGAATAGGCTGTAGTTCCCGAAGTATTGACCACATTATTCCATTTAAATTCCGAAATTGCATATCCATTGGTGTTGGTGTGAACCGGCAATTCGTTTTTATGGTATACCACTTTTTCAAAGCTATCGTTAGCAGGGTTATCATCCGGTACATCAACACCGGCTTTAATGGTGTAAGTAGCCCCTACAGTAGATAAATCGGCTTTTGTGGCAAAAGTGAAACTTGCCGTTTCATAGGCAGCTATCGTAGGAACAACGTCCGTTACTTTTGGTCCGCCATTAACCTGATAAAACACAGCATAGTTCGTCAAAGCGGTTGCCCCTAAATTACTCACTCTGATAGTTATATCATTTGTACTGCTCTTTTTTCCTAAAACTTCAGGTGTTGTAATCGAAGCTACTGACACGTCATTTACAATAGGTTTTACCACACAGCTAATATCCGCAATCCATCCCAATTCGTTTTTATATTTATCTGAAGTGAATTTAAAAGTCAATTCTCCTCCGGCAGCTGTTGAAGTTAAAGATGGCGGCAGCGTATTCCCAGTAAAGGTACCCAATAAAGGAGCTGATTCATCTTTCCCATTATAAACATACAAATAATCATAGTCCTGCTCTACATTAAAAGCAGAAAAAGTCACTTTTACACTGTTTCCTACTCCATCAGGTTTAAAAGTTATCGTCTGTGAAAGATCATTTTCATAATTCCCATAACGTGTACCGTCATCTGTAAATACAGCTGCACAAGTAGCTGCCGGTGTACCTGACCCCATCAAAACATCAGCACCGATATTAGCGACACTATTTTGAATGGTGTTGTTATCAGCAACAACATCACCTGTATAATTTACTTTTCCAACCACGGTATGCAATTTAGGGATTGAAAAATCTGCTTTTTGCACAAAGTCATAAGCTACCTCGCTTAAAGGACTGATAGGTCCTGGGATCGTTTCAATTACTTCTGCTCCTGCGTTAATTTGATACGATACCGGAACATTACTTACTGCAACAGCAGAATTGTTCAATACTTTTATTTTTACCGTTTCAGCAGTTGTAAGTCCTGTATTCGGAACCAATGAAGTCACTTCTAAATCGGTTGCCTTCGCTTCAAAAATAGAAACATTATCAATAAAGACATCACTGTATTCCCTTCCACTCTTATCGTTATCCATAACCGATTCAAAAGCGATACTAAAGGTAGTCCCTGCATAAGCCGATAAATCGTAGATCAATTGGGAATCTCCGCTTAAGACTGTCCCCCCGTAAACCTCAATGTTTTCAGCACTCTTAACGGGTTTGCCATTTACAACCAGCCTGAAAAAGTTTTTGTTTTCTGTGCCAACACTATTCCAAAGTAAATTAAATTTCAAACCAAGCGTTTTTCCAGCCAAACTTGAGGCATCCATATCGCAAAAAGACACTTTTTTAGTAAAGTCCGGATTATTGGTAAAAGCATCTGCCGACGTACTGGCTACCCACTTAGTAGCAGATGCATCTGCTGATCCGGCCATTTTTGCTCCGTCCAGAAAGCTTGCATCAATATATTCGTATTTAACAGTACCCGTTTTACCTTTAGAAAATACATAGTTAGACGCTTTTCTGGAATTAAAATTTTCAGTAAAAGGAAGTGTTAACGCGCTAACAACAGCTCCGGAAACAGGTTCTACATTTACTGCTCTTACACGCTCAGAAACTAGTCCTGTTGCAATATCGATGCTTCTTACTGAAAACCAATTTTCTTCTCCTGCAGCAAGTGTAAAAGTATAAGTAGGGTCGGTTACGGTTGTTACAGGGTCGAACTTATAACCGTTCATTTTTAAAACTTCGTATTTTGCGCCTTCAATCGCGTCCCAATCCATTTTATAAGACGAAACACCGCAGGCTGAAGGGGCGATCACCAGGTTTTTAGGCTCAGTCATAATCGTAAATACCTCTGTTGATGTAGCTACTTTACTACCCGCAATCACTCTTACTTTTGCATTGGCCACAATTCCCGCAGGAACTTTCCAAGCAAAATTTCGGGCAGCTGACGGAATATCTTTGGCGATGAGCTGATAGTTCATTCCTCCATCAACAGAATATTCAAGCGTAAATGTTTTGGGTTCTCCTTCATACTCCCAACGAATGAACTCCGTAGTATCGGTATTGATTTTTTCCCCTCCTATCGGATACGTCAACGTTAACTCGGGAGCTACATAATCGTACACTACCGAGAATTCCTGTGTCCCCATAGGCACTCTGGTACCGCTAACGATAATTTTATACGTTCCCGCTGCAGGATGGTCTAAAGTAATCTGTTCGATGTTGTTCATAGTATCAACTCCACGAACAGCATTCACATTTGGTGTTGCCGGGTTTAATACCCATGGTAAAGTCGTTACACCGTCCTTTACTATTTTAACATCCAAATCGTTTACTAAAACCAAAGATGCTCCCGGTGTTCCTTCTAAATCGCTATAAGCGAGCATCACTTTTAAGCTCACTAAGCCTGCCGGTATTACAATTTCTTTCTCATAGCTCTGTCCGTTGGATACGCTCTCCGAATAAAACATTTTATTGTCTAAGGCTCTAACCGCTCTAAGACTATTTATATGTCCAAAACCATACTTATAATCCGGTCCGGGATTACCGGCATCATTGGCGGTATTGGTTACCAATGCTTTCATGAAAGAAGCCAATGGTTTTGTACCGTAGATGTTCTTGTATCTTTCATAAAGCAAAGCTACTGTACCTGTAACGCCCGGAGTAGCCATAGAAGTACCGCTCATAAACTGGTACGAGTTACTGTAGTCCAATGAATATACCTTACTTCCTACCGCAGCAATCTGAGGTATCAATCGACCGTCAATCGTTGGTCCGAAACTACTCGTACCCTCAATCAAACCATCCGGCTGAACATTTGCCACATTCAATGTGTTTTTTGCACATTGGGTTGTTGTATTAAATCCACCCGGGTATGCCGTTTGTGAATTTCCAGCTGCAAAAATGGTTAATAAATAAGGAAATTTTACTGTAATGTGATCGTCTCCACGATCTACACTAGTGTATCTGAATGTATTATAACCTGAAGCTAAATTTGCTCCGTAAGAGTTTGACGTGATCTCAACACCATCCTTCTCTATCGCTATTACTCTTTCCTGCTGTACCGTCAAACCATTAGACTGCGTATTAAAGTTCCATCCGTACATTTGTACTTCCGGAGCCATTCCTCTCGCCTTTGGATCTAATAAACCGGCACCACCAAGAGTTCCCGAAACGTGAGCTCCGTGTGACGAATTATATTCATATTCTCTGTTAATCACTCTTCCGGTGTGGTCTTTATGCGGCTCGAGGTTACCGTCCCAAATACCCACTTTTACACCTTTACCCGTTAGTCCGTAACCCAAAGCCGGAATAGTCGATCCCAAAACATTTGCTTTGTGCAAAGTTACCCCCGGTTTATTGTTGCTTTCGACCGGCGGCGCGGCCAATTCGATATTTTGCACCCAATTGAATTTTACTATTTCTTCGAGTTTCTCTTTAGAAGCCTGAGCATAGATTTCATTAAAAGTGCTATCATTTTTAATGTCTTTCAAAAACAAACCTGCCAAGTCCCGTTGGATACGATTGTCATCAACCCCTTTAAAATAACTGATGACCACTTTAATTCCGTTATTCCCTTCTAAAGCATAATCCGGAATCGCATTGTTTGCAATCATTGGATCCAGTTTGTATTTTGGATCTACGGCAATCACAGCTCTTATATTGTCGGAAACACTGCTTTTATTGTAAAACTTGGGAGTAATTTCGGCATAATAAGCATTGTTGGATAAATAACTCAATAAGGTTATTCCTTTCGATTTTAACTTTTGCTGCTCTTCTACAGAAGGAATTTTGGTAAACTGCACTAACCTGTACTCTGTTTCAGGATTTTGTTTGGCAATACTCTTTTTACTTTTAAACTGCTGTTTAAAATTAGAGGTCGTCGTGATTTTATTTCCGTTTACAGAAATGGTAAAATCATTGTCAGTCGTCTTTTGTGACCATAATGGCAGAGCCACTAATAACACCAATAGTGCAAGTAATTTTAATCTCATCGCTTCATTGATTTTGGTTAATAAATTGGTTTTTACAGAGTAAACCTACAAATTAAATAAAAACATACAAATTTTATTTGCATTAATTTTAGCAAAAACGCAACACAATAGCACTTTAACCAAAAAATACGCAATATAACCGGTTTTATTTTACAAAATCTACCATAAAAATTAAAATTTCGCTTTAAACCTTTTTTTACTTCCGATTTGCTCCGCAATCTAAAAGTTGAAAACAAAAAAAGAGGAAGTCTCCGTGTTATGAGATTTCCTCTTTTTGTTTTTCTATAAAAAAACCCGACAGATTTTGAAAACCTGTCGGGTTGTTATTATAATTTATGGAAGACTACTTCCATAACAAAATGGATGTTTATTTAACAATCAGTTTTTGCACGGCGGTGTTTCCGTCCTGCTCTACTTTAATGATGTATACACCACTTGGTAAACCTGAAACATTGATTTCTGTTTTCTCTGTTTTAACAGCATGTACTTTTTTACCAGACATGTCAGAGATCAAAATGTTTTTAGCGCTAGCTGATGCCGATTCTATATGTACTTTTCCTTCGGTAACCGGATTTGGATACAATACAAAACCTTCAATCTTATTAACCGGTAATCCTAAAGTACAGGTAGTAGACGATACGTTTACCGTACGTGTTACTGTTGATTGATTTTGCAAAGCGTCTTTAACGGTATAGGTAATTACATACTGACCCGGAGTGTTTACGTCGACAGTACCCGATACTACTACTGACGCAGTTATATCTGTATTAAGGTTGTCTTTAGCCGTATAACCTGCATCTGTAAACACACATCCTTTGTCTATTGAAACTACAGCATCACCTAACAATGTAATTGTAGGTTTAGCCACCTCAATCGTTACAGTCCAGTTTTCAATAGATCTGTTTTGTGCAGTCACATTATACACTACTGGTCCTGTATAATTTAGAGTAGTTACACCGCTAGTTTGAATATAGGTTCCAATACGCAATGTAGCAAAATCCGACACCTGAACAACAGGTACCAAAGCACTCAAATTAGCATTATTATTCACCACAACCTTAACGGTTTTCAAAACCGGATCAATGATACTTGTTCCAATCTGATTGGCTACAGAATAGCTAAGAATACCAGCCTGAGAATTTTTCGCATTAATATCTATCGTATAGTTCGTTTGAGCAAGTTTGTTCTCTGAAACTACCGTTACCAGGAAGCTATTGCTGTAATCTGAAGCAACTACTTTTGAGTTCAATTGTTTTACTCCGTCTACGAAAAGCTCAGCTCCCGCAGAAATAGTAAAGTCTGCTACTAAATTGGTTACATTATAACCAAACGGTACCGTTTTAGTTACATTGTTTCCTGCAATATCAGTGATGATTTCTTGTGGTAAACCAGGGTTTGAAACGGTTTTAAAGTCATAAGAAAGCAGTTTACTTTGATCACTTAAACCTGTTACAAGTTTAATAGTATAGGTTTCAGTGATTCCGGTATTAAAACCAACACCTTCCACTGTTAAAGTAACCGGATTGCTAAAATCGTTTGGCGTTACTCCGTTAACTTGTGTAACTCCACCAATTTTTGCAATACTCTTCATTCCTAAAGTATAATTGGCAATTGCAGTTGTTAAATCTGATCCATTGCTTAATAATATAGAGAACGTTTTGGTTGCTGCATCATAACTTGATGATAGTTGGTTGGCAAACTCGATTTTTTGTAATAGTACTGGTACATTCCAGAATTTCCCCTCACCTACACCATTGGTATCGGCATTGGTTACAACAGCTGTATTATCGCTTATTGTACTATCAAACACAAACGGTTTATCACCTTCTGAGAAGCTGTAATACGCCAATAATCCAGGTTCGTTTCCAATATATTTAGTGGTTGAATTGGCTGCAATTGTTGCCTGATTGCGAACTCCTGCCCAAATACGAACTTCATCGATATTACCAATTAAACCACGAGCCAATCCTGCATTATTACCTATATAAGCAGCTACAGCAGCATTTGAATTTGATGCTCCTGCAGTACCTGTACTGGTATACGGAACTGAAACTCCGTCAATATAAACCGTATATACGTTGGCAGCACTTACCGTATACGCAATATGGTGCCATGTATTTGGTTTAATCGTATTTACACCTGTATTAATTACATACGAACCTACAGATGTTGTAATCGAAATTACTAAACTATTCTCTTTATAAAGCGACAAGCTATTGTTGTTATGTATAAATACCAATGCTGTACCTTTATCTAAAAGTCTACCAAAAACTGAAGGCTGCTTTTGATTCACCCAAAGTTCATACGTATAATTATTCGTAAGATCAAGAGTTGAAACATCAGTTTTAATAAAATCATTTACACCATCAAAGGTTCCCGTAACGTTAGTCGCATAATTTGCAGCATGCGAAAGTGTTACTGACTTCCCATCATTTGTTGGATCTGTATCTGCAGGCAGTTTGGTGTATACGTCAATAGTATAATCGCCAGGAGCTCCTAAATTAGCTTTTGCAGCAAATGTAAAAGTAGCTGTTGCCCCTGCAAGAATTGCAGGTACATGAGTCTCAACTACTTCTGTCATTCCATTAACTTTATAAGCCACCGGGAAATTCGAAATTGCTACTGTTGAATAGTTACGAATTACAGCTGTAACCGCCACTGGTGCATTACCTGGTTTAATAGGCGCTGCAATTCTTTCTACACTTGCATCAGCAGCTGTAAATGGCAATACATTAATGGTGTATTCTTCTACTTCAAAATCAGCTCTTGAACTTGTTAATCCATCAAAAGTTGGTCCCAGATTAACATTGAAATATTCTGATGGCGAACGGAACATATGAACGACACGCATCAATTTTTCACCCGCTGTTGTGTTAGCAGGAATCGTTAAACCTCCTGTCAGTGTAGCATTATGTCTGAAATAATGAGTACTTGTTGTAGATGGAATAGCAGGTGCCGCAGAAGTTGGTGTAGTATTTACCCAAAAATTTCCTGCATAAAATTCATCTGTTAAATTTCCATCCCCATTTAAATCGATAACAACCATGGTAAATACCCCTGTTGCACTCGCAGACAAGTCTCTGGTGATTGGTGTTTCCGGTTTTGTTATTGTCGCTTCTGGCTGATAGCTGAAACCAGCATAAACCGGGATTTTTATATTTTTAAAATCCGAATAAGCGGTAGTTCCTGAATTGTTTACCACAGCATCCCATTTCAGGCGAGAAATTGCATATCCATTTGTATTGGTGTGAACCGGCAATTCGTTTTTATTGTATACCACTTTTTCGACTGCATCATTAGCGGCATTTGCATCTGGCAAATCAGCTCCGGCTTTAATGGTATATGTAGCATCCACAACTGATAAATCGGCTTTAGTAGCAAAAGTGAAATTTACTGTTGCATTAGCTGCTATTGCAGGAACAACATCTGTTACTTTGGCTGCACCATTTATCTGATAATATACTGGATGATTGACTAAAGCAGTCGTTCCTAAATTACTTACTCTAATGGTTATATTATTTGTACTTGTTTTTTTTCCTAAAACTTCAGGTGTTGTAATCGAAACTACAGAAACATCTGTTACCGTTGGTTTTACAACACAGCTAATATCAGCAATCCATCCTAATTCGTTGGTATTACTATCTGAAGTAAATCTAAAAGTTAGCTCTCCTCCAGCCGCTGTTGATGTTAAAGAAGGAGGCAAAGTATTCCCTGTAAAGGTACCTAATAAAGGCGCTGCCGTAGTTGTACCATTATAAACATACAGATAATCAAAATCCTGCTCTACATTAAAAGCAGAAAAAGTCACTTTTACACTGTTTCCTGTTCCTGTAGGTTTGAAAGTTATCGTCTGTGAAAGATTATCACCATAATTGGCAAAACGTGTACCGCTATCTGTAAATACAGCTGCACAAGTAGCTGGCGGTGTCCCTGACCCCATCAAAACATCAGCACCGATATTAGCGACACTTTTTTGAATGGTGTTGTTATCAGCAACAACATCACCCGTATAATTCACTTTTCCAACTACTGTATAAATTTTAGGAGTTGAAAAATCTGCTTTTTGTACAAAGTCGTAAGATACCTCGCTTAAAGGACTGATAGGTCCTGCGATAGTTTCAATTACTTCTGCTCCTCCGTCAATTTGATACGATACTGGAACATTACTTACTGCAACAGGAGAATTGTTCAATACTTTTACTTTTATCGTTTCAGTAGCTGTAAGCCCTGTATTGGTAACCAATGAAGTCAATTTCAAATCGGTTGTAGTCGCTTCATAAATAGATACGTTATCAATAAAAACATGACTGTATACATTATCATTACTTACTACAATTACATCGTTATCAATAACCGATTCGAAAGCGATACTAAAGGTAGTCCCGGCATAAGCCGATAAGTCGTAAGTCAATTCAGTACTTCCGCTTAAGACAGTTCCTCCATAAACACCTACATTTTCAGAACTATTAACAGGTGTACCATTTACAACCAGTCTGAAAAAGTTTTTGTTTTGTACTCCAACACTATTCCAAATTAAATTGAATTTCAAACGAAGTGCTTTTCCAGCCAAACTTGAGGCATCAATATCGCAGAAAGATACTTTCTTAACAAAGTTTGGATTATTTGCGAAAGCATTTGCCGATGTACTGGCTACCCACGGTGAAGCAGATACATCACCAGATCCCGCCATTTTTGCTCCGTCTACAAAGCTTGCATTAACGTATTCGTATTTCACAGTACCGGTTGTACCTTTAGAAAACACATAATTTGATGCTTTTCTGGAGTTAAAATTTTCAGTAAAAGGAAGTGTTACCGCGCTAACAACAGCTCCGGAAACAGGTTCTACATTTACTGCTCTTACTCGCTCAGAAACTAGTCCTGTTGCAATATCTATGCTTCTTACTGAAAACCAGTTATCGTTTCCAGGGGCAACTACGAAAGTATAAGTAGGATCGGTAACGGTTGCTACAACGTCAAACTTATAACCGTTCATTTTTAAAACTTCGTATTTTGCTCCTGCAATAGGATCCCAATCCATTTTATAAGAAGAAGTCCCACATGCTGAAGGTGCGATCACTAAGTTTTTAGGCTCGGTAATAATCGTAAATCCCTCTCTTGATGTATCCACTTTACTACCGGCAATCACTCTTACTTTTGCATTAGCAACAATTCCCGCAGGAACTTTCCAGGCAAAATTTCTGGCAGCTGATGGAATATCTTTGGCGATTACCTGATAGTTAACTCCTCCATCAACAGAATATTCAAGAGTAAACGTTTTTGGCTCTCCTTCATAATCCCAACGGATGTATTCTGTAGTATCAGTATTGATTTTTTCTCCTCCTATCGGATAAGTCAAAGTTAATTCCGGAGCTACATAATCGTATACTACTGAGAATTCCTGTGTACCAATAGGCACTCTTGTACCACTAACAATAATTTTATACGTTCCCGGTGCAGGATTGTCTAAAGTAACTTGTTCGATGTTGTTCATATTATCAACTCCACGAACAGCATTCGCATTTGGTGTTGTCGGATTTAATACCCATGGTAAAGTGGTTACACCGTCCTTTACAATTTTAACATCTAAATCGTTTACCAAAATAGAAGACGCTCCCGGTGTTCCTTGCAAATCGGTATAAGCAAGCATCACTTTTAAGCTCACTAATCCAGCTGGTACGACAATTTCTTTCTCATAACTTTGTCCATTGGATACGCTCTCAGAATAAAACAATTTGTTGTCTAACGCTCTAATCGCTCTAAGACCATTTAAATTTCCAAAACCGTATTTATAATCCGGCCCAGGATTTCCTGCGTCTTTAGAAGTACCTGTTACCAATGCTTTCATTAAAGAAGCCAGTGGTTTTGTACCGTAAATGTTCTTGTATCTTTCGTAAAGCAAAGTTACTATACCTGTAGTTCCGGGTGTCGCCATAGAAGTACCACTCATAATTTGATACGAGTTACTGTAGTCTAATGAATACACATTTGTACCTACAGCGGCAATCTGAGGCACCAAACGACCGTCGATCGTCGGTCCGAAACTACTATAACTACTAATTAAATCATCCGGATTATTAGCAGCCACGTGCAGTGCGTTTTTTGAATTTTTGGTTGAAGTATTAAATCCACCCGGGTATGCGGTTTGTGCATTTCCGTTTGAATAAATGTTTAATAAATAAGGGAATACTACCGTAACGTTGTCATCACCACGATCTCCACTATCGTATCTGCGGGTATTATAACCCGAAGTTAAATTTACTCCGTACGAGTTTGATGTTATCTCAATACCATCCTCGTTCGCGGCTTTCACTCTTTCTGCCTGAACAGTCAGACCATTAGACTGTGTATTAAAATTCCATCCGTACATTTGTACTTCAGGAGCCATTCCTCTTGCTTTTGGATCTAATAAACCAGCACCACCAATAGTTCCGGAAACGTGATCACCATGCGACGAGTTATATTCGTACTCTCTGTTAATTACTCTTCCGGTATGGTCTTTATGTGGTTCCAAATTACCATCCCAAACACCAACTTTTACTCCTTTACCGGTTAATCCGTAACCAAAGCCCGGAATTGTAGATCCCAAAACATTTGCTTTGTGCGAAGTTACACCCGGCTTGTTGTCGCTTTCTACCGGCGGAGCAGCCAATTCGATATTTTGTACCCAATTGAATTTTGCCAATTCTTCCAGTTTCTCTTTTGAAGCCTGAACATAGATTTCATTAAAGGTCGTGTCATTTTTGCTGTTTTTCAAAAACAAACCTGCCAAGTCCTGTTGGATACGTTTGTTATCAACCCCTTTAAAATAACTGATGACCACTTTAATTCCGCTATTACCTTCTAAAGCGTAATCCGGAATTGCATTGTCTACAATCATTTGATCCAGTTTGAATTTTGGATCTACGGCAATCACAGCTCTTATATTGTCGGAAACACTGCTCTTGTTATAAAATTCAGGAGCAATTTCCGCATAATAAGCGTTGTTCGATAAATAACTAAGTAATGTTATCCCTTGCGATTTTAACTTTTGTTGCTCTTCTACAGAAGGGATTTTTGTAAACTGCAACAGTGTGTACTCAGTTTTAAGGTTTTGTTTACTGGTACTTTTTTTGTCTTTAAACTGCTGTTTAAAATTGGAAGTGGTCGTGATTTTATTTCCGTTGACGGAAATGGCAAAATCACTGTCAGATGTCTTTTGTGACCATAAGGACATAGTCACTAATAACACAAATAGTGTAAGTAGTTTTATTCTCATAGATTAAATTGGTTTTGGTTAACATAGTGGTTGTTAATCAGTAAACCTACAAATTAAACTATAATTGACAAATTATATTTGTAATTAATTTGTTAAAAAACAAAGCAAAAACTCTTTTAACTACAAAAATTATAACAAAAACGCTTATTTTGCGGGGCTTCAGCGAAAAATCAAAAAATCGCAATTTAAGTAAGTAAATTCTTTTGATTAAAACTTACTTTGTAATCCGAAACCAAAAACCATAAAAAAAGACTTACAAAATTACTTGTAAGTCTTTTTTGAAATATTTTAAATAAAATGCGGTTATTTTTCTGCTTTTGTCTCTTTTGCTTTCGCCTCCCATTGGCTCATTAAATCATCATAATTTACAGGATTTGCTGCTTTTTGATTGACGAGTTTTCCGGAATCAAATGCCCGCACCAAAATCGTTTCAATTAAATAATCCTCATTAGATTCAAAGGGCTTGTATTCGGTTTTTAAACTAATGTCAAATAAATTGGCTGTGGTATTGGATACAAAAGCTTTAAAGCCACTTTTTAAAGTTCGGATTAACTCGTAAGTGGTTATTCCGGTTTGCCTGTGAATAAGTTTGACCAGAATCTGACCTTGTTTACGGGACAGTTTTTTAAGTCTCGCTTCAAATTCGTTATTAAGATAGTCTTCCACAATCTTAAAATACTTTTTCTTTTCACGGTTGGTCTTCAAACGTGCCATTCCGTTATTCAATGCTGTCAATCGATCTGCAGCAAGCCTTGCATACGGATATACCTTGTACACACGGTTTTGCAGAATCGTGAATTGCTTTTGCGCTTCGGGATCCAGTTTTTCTTTAGAAATGATAATTTCAGGCAATTCGATTGTATCATTCAAAATCGAATCCTGCTCGGTTAATATGTAGCCCATTTGCTCATTCTCTTTGGGTTTAACCTGAGCCTGACTAGTTAACGAAATCAATATAAAAAATAAAATAGGGGCAGTAAATCTCATCGAGTCATAATTTAAATGTAAAATTATATATTTATATACAACTCTGATACCAAATTTATAAATTAGCAAAAAAATATTTTTATGAGCACAAAATCGATCTTAAAAGATACCTCAATTGCTTTCCTAGAAAGCTATCTCAATAACGCCTCCCCTACAGGCTACGAAAGCGAAGGGCAAAAACTTTGGATGAATTATTTGAAACCTTATGTAGATACTTTTATTACGGATACTTACGGAACGGCTGTAGGAGTTATAAATCCCGATGCGCCGTTTAAAGTCGTTATTGAAGGGCATGCTGATGAAATTTCATGGTATGTGAACTACATTACAGATGATGGTTTGTTGTATGTAATTCGAAATGGTGGTTCCGATCATCAAATCGCCCCTTCCAAAAGAGTTCACATTCATACTAAAAAGGGAATTGTAAAAGGTGTTTTCGGATGGCCGGCTATTCATACCCGTTTGCGCGATAAAGAAGAAACACCAAAAATCAGTAATATTTTTATCGACTTAGGCTGTGAAACCAAAGAAGAGGTTGAAGCCATGGGCGTACATGTAGGCTGTGTGATTACTTATCCGGACGAATTTATGATCTTGAACGAGAATAAATTTGTATGTCGTGCTATCGATAACCGAATGGGTGGTTTTATGATTGCCGAAGTAGCGCGTTTGTTAAAAGAGAATAAAAAAACACTTCCTTTTGGTTTGTATATCGTAAACTCTGTTCAGGAAGAAATTGGACTTCGTGGAGCCGAAATGATCGCTCAAACGATTAAACCAAATGTTGCTATTGTAACGGATGTTTGCCACGATACCACTACTCCAATGATCGACAAAAAGGTAGAAGGAGATTTAAAAATGGGTAAAGGACCGGTTATTGCCTATGCACCAGCTGTACAAAATAAACTTCGTGATCTGATCGTTGATACCGCAGAAAAAAAGAAAATCCCGTTTCAGCGTCATGCGACTTCACGTGCTACAGGAACCGATACCGATGCTTTTGCTTACAGTAATGGCGGTGTGGCTTCGGCATTGATTTCCCTGCCTTTGCGTTATATGCACACTACTGTAGAAATGGTTCAAAGAGAAGATGTTGAAAATGTAATTCAATTGATTTACGAATCACTACTTAAAATTGAAAACAACGAAACTTTTTCTTATTTTAATTAGTGCTTAGTCCTTAGTGGTTAATTCCTAGTCCTTAGCTCTAAGCTTAGATTTCATGAACATAAGTTATAATTTTGAAGTAATTAGTCCCTAGCTACTAATCGTAATAACAAATCTCCAGGAACTAGGGACTAAGCGCTAAGGACTAAGGACTAAGAACTAAAAAACCAACCAGAATACTATGAAAATACTGCTACTCGAAGACGATTTTACCTTATCTAAAGAAATCTCTGCATTCTTTACTTCAAAAGAGTTTGAGTGTTTTCCCTATTATGATGGCTCGTTATTGCTGAAAAAATATTTTCCTTACGAATATGATTTAATCATTCTGGATATTAATGTTCCGGGCAGTAATGGTATTGAAGTTTGTAAAGGCATTCGCGAAGTCGATAAAAAGACACCAATTATCATGCTTACTGCTTTTAGCGAAATTGAGGATAAGCTGGCTTCTTTTGATAGTGGTGCCGATGATTATCTGGTTAAACCCTTTCATTTTGAGGAACTCTATGCCCGAAGCTCCTCCCTTTTACGTCGAAAAGAAATTCCACAACAGACAGAAACAAAAATAGTTATTTCCGATTTGGAAATTCTCGAAAGCGATATGAGAGTATTTCGTTCCGGTGAAGAAATCAAACTGACTCCTAAAGAATTTAAACTGATTCTGATTCTCGCTCATGCAAAAGGTAAAGTATTATCGAAACAATTCATTGCAGAGAAACTCTGGGATTATCACATCGAAACCAATCAGAATACGATTGAAGTTTACATTAATTTTTTAAGAAAAAAAATCGACAAGGACCATGTTGTTAAACTGATTCGAACCAAAGTTGGCTACGGATATTATCTAAGCGATCAGGAATGACTTTAAAAAACCGGATATCACTTTTAGTAAGCTTATTATTTACAATCCTTTTTGGATTGGCTTCTACATTGATATTTGTTTTGTATTCTAATTTTAGGAAAGAAGAATTTCGCGATAGACTGGAAATTAAAGCCCTTTCGAACATCAAGCTCTTAGTCAACGTTAAAGAAGTGGACGATCAGCTTTTAAAAATGATCGACCAAAATTCGATCAACCGATTGTATGATGAAAAAACACTGGTCTTTGATTCTAATTTTAAACTCATCTACAGCAGTATTGACGATGCAAAAATTAACTGGTCGGTTGACGATTTAAAATACCTCAAAAAACATAAAACTTTTTTTAAACAACAAGGCGATTACGAAGTTTATGGTGTTTTTTATGATACTAAAGACAGGGATTTTTATGCTTTAATATCGGCCACCGACGATTATGGCAAACGAAAATTACTTTTTCTTCGCTATACCTTAGTCATTTCTTATATTTTTTTCACCTGTATTTGCTGGGTTTTAACCTCATTTATGGTCAAAAAAGCCATGAGTCCGCTAAGCATTTTTCATCAAAAAATAAAAAATATAAACGAGAACAATCTCGATACCCGCGTTGCTTCCAAAAACAACAAAAATGAAATTGATCTGATTGCCAATGAGTTTAATTTCATGATGGACCGGATTGAAGTTTCGTACCAAAAACAAAAAGAATTTACGGCTAATGCCTCTCATGAACTAAGAACTCCCCTATCGAGAATTACTTCACAAATTGAGAACACTATTGCCGATCCCGCAACATCTGATAAAGGCAAAAGCTTTTTAAAAACCATTTTGTCCGATATCAATCAACTGACGGAATTGATTAACTCGCTGTTGATTCTTTCTAAAATTGACAATAAGAAAAACGAAAACACAGAACTGCATCGTATGGATGAAATTTTGTTTTCGGCCATAGAAAATCTGAATAAAAGCTATCCCGAATTTCTAATTTTATTTGAAATAGAGGAAAACAACAATCTGGATACTGCTTTAGAAGTAAATGGTAATAAAAATTTACTGGAAATTGCCCTGACCAATATCCTGAAAAATGCCTGCGTTTACTCCGATAACAAACAGGCAAAAGTGATTATCAGTACTCAGGACGATCAATTAGTGCTCTCCATTTCTAACACGGGAGAGACTTTAAATGAGGAAGAACAAAAAAATCTTTTTCAACCTTTTATGCGCGGTAAAAATTCGAAAGGGACTTCGGGTTTTGGTCTAGGATTACGTATTGTTCAACGTATTCTAACCCTTCATAACGCATCTATAACCTACAGTGTTCCAGATATTAACACGAATTTATTTCAGTTATTTTTTCATTCGTAATTTATTTTAAGTTATTTTTAAGGTAGATTTTAAGGTGTCTTAAAGTCCGGTGATAGCATATTTGTATAAATTAAAAATGATACAATGAGAAAACTCTGTGCATTCCTACTTGTACTTTTCGGTCCGGTAGTTTTGGCTCAAAAAACAGTCACCCTTCAGGACTGTGAAAGCCAATTTCTTAAAAACAACCTCTTTTTGTTGGCATCACAATACAATATCGATGCTTCTAAAGCACTAACCATTCAGGCCCGAATTTGGGACAATCCCTCAGTAACGGCAGAACTTAATGCCTACAACCCCGAAAGAAATCAGTATTTTGATATCGGAAAGCAAGGGCAAAAAGCATTTGGTATAGAGCAGTTAATTTACTTAGGCGGAAAAAAACGCAATGAAGTTAAGCTGGCTCAAACCAATGAACAATTGGCCGAATTACAGTTTAATGATTTGTTAAGAACTTTAAAACTGCAATTAAGAAAGAGTTTCTACACGGTGTACTACAACAAAAAAAGTCTTGAAACTACCGACAATCAGCTTGCTCATATCGAAGATTTGATCAGTTCATATACGGTGCAGGTACAAAAAGGCAATCTTCCTTTACGAGATCTTGTGCGTTTGCAATCGCTGTATTTGAATTTCAAAAATGAGCGTATGGAAGTGGTCAATGAGAACATTGAAGAACAGGCCAACTTAAAATTGCTTTTAAATTCAGCCGAAAACGTAATTCCGGAAGTCTCTAAAGAAGAGTTTAATAAATACCTGAAAACCGTTCCTTTTGATCTTAAAACCTTTCAGGATGAAGCTATTGCAAATCGTCCGGATTATTTAGCCAAACAAAAGGATATTGAAGCCAATGAAATAAATGTAAAATGGCAAAAAGCACTTGCTGTTCCTGATATTACTGTTGGCGCCACTTACGATCAGCGCAGTGGAGCTTTTAACAGAGAAGCCAATCTGACCCTTGGAATTCCATTGCCTCTTTGGAACAAAAACAAGGGAAATATTAAATATGCGAAAACAATTTTAGAGCAATCAAAAGTTGAAAAGCAAAATTTTGACCTGCAACTGCAAACCGAAATTACATCGGCATGGAACAAATGGGAAGAATCCCGTAAAAACTATGTGGTCATCAAACCAACTGTAAATTCAGACTTTGAGGCCGTTTACAATGGAATCCTGACCAACTTTCAGAAAAGAAATATCAGTTTATTAGAATTTACCGATTTTATGGAAAGTTACAATCAGGCCGCTATTCAGGTAAACGAACTAAAGAAAAAAGTAATTCTTTCAGGCGAAGAATTAAACAGTACCATCAACAAAGACTTATTCTAAAACTAAATAAAATGAAATATAAACTACTAATAGGAATTGCTCTCGTGAGTTTATCCCTCGTAAGCTGCAAAAAAGAAGTTGAAAATCCGGAAACAAATACCTCTTTTGCTTTAAGCGAATCGATGCTAAAAACTACTACAACAGCGGAGGCAGTTACACAACCGGTAAAAAATGTATTGAGTTTTTACGGAAAAATTACTGCCGATAATAACAAAATGATTGATGTTTACCCTCTTGTGGGTGGAAATGTCATTAAAGTAAATGTCGAACTTGGAGATTATGTACGCAAAGGACAAGTTCTGGCTACTATAAAAAGTACCGATATTGCCGATTTTGAAAAGCAATCTATCGATGCCAAGAATGATTTACTGGTGGCTAAAAATCATTTAAAAGTAGCACAGGAATTATTTGACGGAAAATTAAATTCTGAAAGCGATGTACTTCAGGCAAAATCAGAAGTAAATAAAGCGCAATCACAATTGAGTAAAGTTCAGGAAACCTATAAAATTTACAATATAAAAGCAGGTTCTATTTATGAAGTTACGGCACCAATTAGCGGTTTTATCATTCAAAAAAGCATCAATCAGGATATGCTTTTGCGAAATGACCGCTCTGAGAACATCTTTGACATTGCCGAGATCAGCGAAGTTTGGGCATTGGCAAACATCAATGAAATTGATATCAACAAAGTAAAACTGGGTATTGATGCCGATGTAACTACACTAAGTTATCCTGATAAAGTTTTTAAAGGAAAAGTAGATAAAATCTTCAATGTGATTGACCCTGAGACCAAAGCCATGCAGGCACGTATAAAACTGGAAAATCCAGGTTATATGCTGAAACCCGATATGAATGCGAACATTAAGTTATCGTATAGCGAAGCTCAATCTATGATAGCCGTACCCAGTAAAGCGATTGTTTTTGATAAAAGTAAAAACTTTGTCATGATTTTTAAAGATCGTCATAACATTGAGACCCGACAAGTAGACATTTACAGAGTCGTAGGCGATGTAACCTATATTTCGAAAGGCCTGAAAGAAAATGAAAAAGTAATTACCAACAATCAGTTATTTATCTATCGTGCCTTAAACGAATAATGAGATGGAAAAGTCTGTAAAAATATTGGGTTTTGCCACGTTATTTATTTCAACACTATCCTTTTCGCAAGAAACTGATTCGATACGAAAATATAGTCTGGGATTTCAAATGACGTCTATCTATCAATACCATCCGGCTTTTCATGCTAATTATTCCGGGACCAACAGTATGTCGCCCGAAGCCGAAGGTGCTCTGTCCTTAACATCAACCTTGTATCTCGATGTTCCGCTTTGGAAAGGCGCTACCCTAACTTTTAATCCTGAAATGTCAGGAGGCGAAGGTTTGTCTCAGGCCAGAGGTTTGGGCGGTTTTCCTAACGGCGAAACTTTTAGAATTGGAGATACTAAACCAGTTGTTTATGTGGCCAGAATGCTTTTGGAACAAAAATTTCAATTTAAAAACAACCAATCCTTACAATTGGTTTTTGGAAAATTTGGACTATCCGACTATTTTGATACCAATCGCTACTCGCACGATCCCAGAACACAATTTTTAAATTGGGCCCTAATGACACATGGAGCGTGGGATTATGCTGCAAACACCCGCGGATATACCGATGGATTATATGCGAATTACCAATTGGACTCCTGGCAGCTAAGAGCTTCATGGTCGGCTTTGCCTACCAATGCTAACGGTCCAAATGTTGAGTTTCGTTTTAAAGATTCTAACGCCATAAACGTAGAAATTGAAAAGCAGCTGACCTTTCAAAATAAAGATACCGGAACCATTAAATTGTTAGGTTTTAGAAATACAGCCGGGATGGGGAATTACAACGAAGCCAATTCAAACTTCACCACAATTCCGGATATAAAAAGTACCAGACAAAATGGACGCACCAAGTATGGCATTGGTTTAAACATGGATTATACACACGGAGATAGTTGGGGACTGTTTGCCCGAATGAGTTATAACGACGGTAAAAATGAAACCTGGGCTTTTACAGAGATTGACCGATCGGCACAGTTGGGAATGAACCTGAACGGAAAAATGTGGAACCGAACCAATGATTTTGCCGGTATTGCCATAGTCGCCAACGGATTATCGAATCCACACAAACAGTATCAAAAGCTCGGGGGAAATGGTTTTATGATTGGTGACAGTACGCTGAATTATGGTGTCGAACAAATTGTGGAGGTGTACTATTCGTTTTTAGTTCCTAATACTCATATTACACTTT
Source organism: Flavobacterium sp. N502536 (assembly GCF_025947345.1). Classification (NCBI taxonomy): domain Bacteria; kingdom Pseudomonadati; phylum Bacteroidota; class Flavobacteriia; order Flavobacteriales; family Flavobacteriaceae; genus Flavobacterium; species Flavobacterium sp. N502536. The sequence goes on from NZ_CP110011.1 coordinate 4,503,881, forward strand.
CGCCGGATTACCAGTTTGCCATGAATCCTGCCTATAATAAAGACAGAGGCCCGGTTCAGTTTTTTGCCTTGCGTTTTCATACCGAATTCTAATTAAGAAATACAGATTATAAAAAATGCTCCGCACAGCAGCATCAAAAACAAAAATTCATCATTAAAAATACTTTTTAAAATGAACAAATTCATAAGAAACATTATAGCTTTTTCCCTGAAAAACAAGGCATTTACCTTTTTCTGGGTGGGAATATTGGCCGTTGCAGGATTCATTTCTTTCAAGAACATGCCCATCGATGCTTTTCCGGATGTAACCAATACTCAAATTATTATCATTACACAGTGGAATGGAAAAAGTGCTGAAGAAGTAGAACGTTTCGTTACCTCGCCTATCGAGATCTCTATGAACTCGGTACAAAAGAAAACCAGTGTTCGCAGTATCACCATGTTTGGTCTGTCCGTCATCAAAATTATCTTTGACGATGGTGTCGATGATACTTTTGCGCGTCTTCAGGTCAATAATCTATTAAAAAATGTTTCGCTACCGGATGATGTAGAACCGGATGTTCAGCCTCCTTACGGGCCAACGGGTGAAATTTTCAGATACATTGTAAAAAGCGACAGCAGAGACAGCAGGGAATTACTAACCTACCAAAACTGGGTGATTGACAAACAATTACGCTCTGTTCCCGGTGTTGCCGACCTGAATGTTTTTGGTGGACAAACTAAAACTTATGAAGTTGGGGTTGATCCTATAAAACTAGCCAAATACAACATTACCCCGCTTCAGGTTTACAATGCTGTAAACGGAGGAAATCTGAATGTTGGTGGAGATATCATTGAAAAAAATGGTCAGGCCTTTGTTGTTCGTGGAGTTGGACTTTTAAAATCGATTCAGGATATCGAAAATATTATCGTAGACGATGCCAATGGAAATCCAATCCTGGTCAAAAATTTAGCAACCGTTTATGAAAGTGCGATGCCAAGAGTCGGGCAAACCGGTCTGGCTAAAAATGATGATGTTGTTGAAGGTATTATTGTAATGCGAAAAGGCGAGAATCCACAGGAAACACTAGCCTTAATCAAAGCCAAAATACAAGATCTGAACGATAATGTTCTTCCAAAAGACATCAAATTGGTAACCTTTTACGATCGTGACAATTTAATGAATTTCACGACCGAAACGGTTATGCATAATTTATTTGAAGGAATTATACTGGTTACTTGTGTAGTATTTCTTTTCATGGCCGACTGGAGGACTACTTTTACGGTTTCGATTGTGATTCCGTTATCCTTATTATTCGCCTTCCTGTGCCTTAAAATGATGGGAATGAGTGCCAACTTACTGAGTTTAGGGCGGTCGATTTTGGGATTATCATTGACGGTGCAGTTGTAATGGTCGAAGGATTATTTGTCGTATTAGACCATCGAGCCCATCAATTAGGAATGACCGCCTACAATAAAATTGCAAAAGGAAGTTTGATTAAAAAAACGGGAGCAGAAATGGGTAAAGCCATATTCTTTTCTAAGTTAATTATCATTACAGCCTTACTGCCGATATTCTCTTTTCAGAAAGTAGAAGGAAAAATGTTCTCACCTCTGGCCTACACCCTTGGTTTTGCTTTAATGGGAGCCTTACTTTTTACACTGACGCTGGTACCGGTTTTATCACATATTTTATTAAACAAAAATGTAAAGGAAAAAAACAACCCGTTTGTCAATTTCTGGGATCGCATTGTAGGCAAAAGTTTTGCCTGGACTTTTAAGCATAAAGTAAAAGCACTTATTGGTTCTATAGCCCTTTTAGTAACGGTTTTCTTCTCGGCTACATTTTTAGGAACCGAATTTTTACCGCAGTTAAATGAAGGCGCTTTATGGGTAACGGCCGAATTACCTATGAGTACTTCCCTGCCTGAAAGTGTCAAAACAGCCGCTATCATCCGAAAAGATTTGGAGAGCTTTCCGGAAGTTAAAAATGTTTTATCGCAAACCGGAAGAAGTAACGATGGAACAGATCCCAATGGTTTTGGTTTTATACAGCTTCAGGTAGATTTGAAACCAAAATCGGAATGGAAACGAAAAATTACAATGGATGAATTAATTAACGAAATGGACGAAAAACTGAGAGTTCATCAGGGAATTACCTATAATTATTCGCAGCCTGTAATTGATAACGTAGCCGAATCTGTTGCGGGTTTTAAAGCTTCAAACGCCGTAAAAATTTACGGAGATGATCTCGATAAACTGGACGAACTTTCTAATGAAGTTTTGGCTCAAATAAAAAACATCCCGGGTATAAAAGATGCCGGAATACTAAGAAATGTTGGGCAGCCTGAGATTAGTGTTGTTCTCGACAGAGATAAAATGGCGGCTTATGGTGTAACCTTAAGTGATGCACAAGCTGTTTTAGAATTGGCTTTTGGAGGAAAAACAGCTACTCAAAAATATGAAGATGACAAAAAATTTGATGTCAGAGTCCGTTTTTCAAAAGAATATCGTAAAGATGAAAATGATATTGCCGAACTTAAAGTTCCAACCATTAGCGGAATTAAAATTCCGTTAAAAGAAATATCCGATTTAAAAACCATAACGGGTCCCGCTTTTATCTACAGAGACAATACCAAACGTTTTATTGGAGTCAAGTTCTCTGTTCGTGATCGTGATTTAGGAAGTACCATTGCGGAAGCACAGGCAAAAGTGGCCAAAATGAAACTCCCAACAGGCTATACCGTTGGCTGGACCGGGGAATTTGAAAACCAGGTTCGTGCGAGTGCCCGATTGGCTCAGGTTGTACCGATTAGTTTGATAGGAATTTTTGTACTGTTGTTTATACTGTTCGGAAATATTAAAGATTCTCTGCTGGTTTTAGCGAATGTACCTTTTGCCATTATTGGTGGAATTATTGCACTGCATCTTACCCGAATGAATTTTGGAATCTCAGCAGGTGTTGGTTTCATTGCATTACTTGGAATATGTATTCAAAACGGGGTAATTCTGATCTCCGAGTTTCATCACAATCTAAAGGCAAAGTTCTCACTCGAAGAATCCATTTTTATGGGAGTAAAAGCCCGAACTAGAGCTGTGGTTATGACTGCCCTGATGGCTTCGATAGGTTTAATGCCGGCCGCTATTTCTACGGGAATTGGTTCTGAATCACAAAAACCATTAGCAATTGTTATCATTGGAGGTTTAATTACGGCAACGATTCTGACTCTTTTGGTTTTCCCAATCATCTTCTGGGTATTCAACCGCAAAAAACACGTTCCAATTGAATAAAGAGTTTTAAAATATTAATTGGTTAAATTAATTTGATTCCGTTTTAACGAAAAAGCACCATTAAAAATAATGGTGCTTTTTTTATATCATTTCAGGAAAAGAAATGCTCCTGCTTTCTTTAAGATCATTTTAAATCTTTATGATTCTCTGTATGTGTTTTGTGCGGCTTTGTGAAATAATAATCCAAAAAAGACAGCGCTATATAAAATGAAAAACGACCTTCTGCTCAAGGAAGGTCGTTTCATATACTAACTCAAAAACTCGATTTAAACTTTTATTTTAAATCTTTTAAAATGGCTATAGCTTCTGCAGCATTTGATAATTGTGCATATTTTAAAGCGGTAAAACCTTTTTCATTTCTAGCAGAAGCATCAGCTCCTTTTGCTAATAACACTTTCAAAATATCCACTTTGTTATAACGTGCGGCGATCATTAAAGGCGATAAACCTTCTGACATCTCGTTTACGTCAGCTCCATATTCTAATAATTTTTTAACGAAATCTAAATCTCCTTTACTAACTGCGACATTTAGCGGTGTTGAAAAACTATTTACAATTTCCAATTGTGGTTTCACAACTGATGTTTGATTTGATGCCATTGAGACATTTGCAAATGCTACTAAAGCAACTCCTAAATAAATGATTGAATTTTTCATAATGATTGATTGTTAACTGATTGATTGATGATTTTTAAATTCTATGTAAATGTAATTCTATTTTTCGTATTATGTATAACAAAGTACCATGTTTTAACTAATTCTTAACATTCAATTAATAAAAGCCTTTTAAAGTAATTTGAATGTTAATTGTTAGCTTTCTTAATAGACGCTTGAAAAGTGGATATGTTACACTTTACAATAAAAAAATGTATAAAATCTTATTATTTTTTTTCGTCGTGACAAAAACGAGGCGTAACTTTAATAACTTTACAGTACAAAAAACGTTATCAATAAAGGAGTTACACTTTAACCAGGTGAGCAAAAAAAAATAACAACCTAAAACCAAGAACTATGAAAATCCTAAAAAAAATTCTGATCCTTTTAATTCTTATTGTTGCTGTCGTTTTGATTGCAGCTTATTTTATGCCTAAAAATTATGCTATAGAAAGAGAGATTACCATCAACAAACCTGTTGACAGTGTTTTTAATTATGTGAGATCTCTTAAAAATCAAAATGAATTTAGCGTTTGGGCCAACCTCGATCCCAAAATGAAATCGACTTATAAAGGAACTGATGGTAGCGTTGGTTCAATCTCGGCTTGGGAAAGTCAGGTAAAAGAAGTTGGTGAAGGCGAACAGGAAATTACCAAGATTACAGAAGGCAAACGCATTGACTTTGCCCTGCGTTTCAAAAAACCAATGGATGATACTGCGATAGGTTTTATGTCGACAGAAACCGCACCGGGAAATCAAACCAAAGTAAAATGGGGCATCAGTGGCGTTATTCCTTACCCAATGAATATTATGCTGCCTATGATGAAAATGGACCAAATGATTGGTAACGACCTGCAAAAAGGTTTGGAAAACTTAAAAACCAAAATGGAAGAATAAAATCTATCGAATCCTTTTTATATAACAAACCCGACAGGTTTTAAAAAACTGTCGGGTTTAATAATAAGGTAGGTATAAAAATTATTATTTACCTGAAAGGTTTAGAAAATTGAATAACCTAAATCTAAAAATAAAATTTATCGAATCCTTTTTATATGACAAACCCGACAGGTTTTAAAAACCTGTCGGGTTTACTATAAGGTAAGTATAAAAATTATTATTTTCCTGAAAGATACTCTAATACATTTTTATCGATACGTTGGTCAATATTATCGATATCAGCTTTTACAAACTTTTCTCCTAAAATATTCTCGTACAATTCGATGTATCGCTCTGAAACGGATTGGATATATTCGTCTGTCATATCCGGAATTTGTTGTCCTTCCTGACCTTGAAATCCATTTTCGATCAACCAGCGACGCACAAACTCTTTTGACAATTGTTTTTGCTCCTCTCCTTTTTCCTGTCTTTCCTGATATCCATCAGCATAGAAATAACGAGAAGAATCAGGTGTATGGATTTCATCAATTAAAACAATAACCCCTTCTTTTGTTTTTCCAAACTCATATTTAGTATCTACCAAAATTAAGCCACGGCTTGCTGCTATTTCAGTTCCTCTTTGAAACAAAGCACGGGTGTATTTTTCTAAAACAAGGTAATCTTCTTCAGAAACAATTCCTTTTGATAAAATATCTTCACGCGAAATATCTTCGTCGTGAGAGCCATTATCTGCTTTTGTAGTTGGTGTAATAATAGGTTCCGGAAATTTATCGTTCTCCTTTAAACCTTCTGCCATTGTAACGCCGCAGATTTGTCTTTTTCCGGCAGCATATTCACGAGCAGCGTGTCCTGAAACATATCCACGAATCACCATTTCTACTTTAAAAGGTTCACATAAATGTCCCACAGCTACATTAGGATCCGGAGTTGCGATCAACCAGTTTGGTACAATATCCTGTGTTAACTCCATAAATTTTGTTGCAATCTGATTCAGGATTTGTCCTTTGTACGGAATTCCCTTTGGCAAAACCACATCAAAAGCCGAAAGTCTGTCGGTTGCTACCATTACTAAAAGATCGTCATTGATATTGTAAACCTCTCTTACTTTTCCGCGGTAAACCGATTTCTGATTTGGGAAACTGAAGTTTGTAGTTGTGATTGTATTACTCATTATTCTAGTGTTGTGTTGTTTTTTATGAATGCAAATTTAAAACTAATTAAAAGAAAAAAAGAACCTATTCAGATTCTTTTTTTTAGTCACGGTCACAGTTGCAGTTTACCGTTTGCAAATTGCGATTGTTATTATCTTATGCATTTGTTAATTCCATATGTAAAATCGGATATGGTTTTCCGCAACCGTCTACATCAGAAACAGATTTTACTTCAAAACCAAAATGCTGATAGAATTCCAAAGCTTGTATATTATCTTTATTAACATCAACTTTTGTCACGTTTAAATTTTGAATAGCATGCAGTAAAAGTTCTTTTCCAATACCTTTTCCAATCTCATTTGCCGAAACAAATAACATTTCCAGATTTTCGTCATTTGTTCCCATAAAAGCAATAATCTCCCCTGCCTCATTTTTTACGCCATGCAATGTTACGTGCTCAAAGAAGCCCGGAATCAACTTTTTATAAAATTCAAAATCTTCGTTCGTTAAAAAATCGTGTGTAGCCTTCACAGAAGATTCCCAAACACGCATTAATGCCGTATAATCGCTATTTTCTACTTTGTAAATCAGTTTATCCAAAACTTTAAATGTCTATTTCTAATTATTCGTTTTTCTACGTATAGCCGCAGTCGCAGTATACAGTCGCAGTCTCAGTTTGCAGTTTACAAACTGCGACTGTGACTGCGACTGAAAACTGAACACTACTTTTTCAATAATGTCGAATTAAACAAATTCAGGATTCTGCTGTATTCGTCAATCCAGGAATAGGTTTCTTTAAATCCGTGTGCTTCAACAGGAAATGAAGCCAGACTCCAGTTCTTCTTTTGAAGTTCGATAAAACGCTGTGACAAACGAACAATGTCTTTATATTCTACATTATCGTCTACCATTCCGTGTAACATTACCAGATTTCCTTTTAAATTATCCGCAAAATAAATTGGAGAGCTTTTTTTGTAGGCTTCCGGATCTGTTTCAGGGAAGTTCAGAATGTTTCCGGTATATCCGTGATTGTAATGCGCCCAATCCGTAACAGAACGTAAGGCTGCACCCGAAGCAAATTCACCAGGAGTGGTTAACATTCCCATTAAAGTAATAAAGCCACCGTATGATCCACCATAAATACCCACTCTGTTGGCATCGATTCCGTATTTTTCAACTAAGTATTTTTTACCATCTAGATGATCTGACAAATCTTTTCCTCCCATAAAACGGTAAATTCCGGTTCTGAAATCGCGTCCGTAACCATCACTTCCTCTGTAATCTATATCCAGAACCGTGTAACCTAAATCAGTTAGTAAATTATGAAACATATACTCTCTGTAATAGTTGCTCCAATAATTGTGTGCATTTTGCAGGTAACCCGCACCGTGAACAAAAATGATGGCCGCTTTGTTGGCATTTTCCGTTTTTGGTGTATACAATCTCGCGTTTACAGGAGTTCCGTCCTGTGCTTTGAAAGTAATTACCTCCGGTTCTCTCCATTTGTATTCTTTGAAACTTTCAGAAACAGAAGATGAAATTTGTTGTAAACTAGTATTCTTTTTATTGTCAGCGATATAAAAGTCCCAAGGAATATTTTTATACGAATAACGTACTAAAAGTGATTTTTCATCAGGAGAAACCACCACTTCATGAGCACCGTCTTTGGTTAAAATAGGCTCCAAAGTACCACCGGCAGCAGGTAATTTATAAAAATTTCTGTTTCCCGGATGTGTAGTGTTGGTTGTTACATAAAATGTCTTTTTATCATTGGACAGGGTCACATCACGAACTTCCCAATTTCCACTGGTTAATTGCGTCTTCTTTCCCGTTTTTAGGTTGTACGTATACAAATGTGAATAACCTGTAGCCTCTGACTGGAAATAAATGGTTTCATTATCTGCTAAAAAGCCTAGAACTCCCGAATCGAATGAATAAGATGGGATTCCGGGACCGGCAATCCAGGCATCGTCATGCTGATGCTCAATTTCTTTAAACGATCCGTTCTCCGGATTCAAACTTACCAGCCATCTGTCTTTGTTATCCTGACTTCTAAGTTCAACAATTGCCAAAGAGCCATTTTCATTATACACAGGAGCCTGTGCTGTAATTAAACGGTCTTCCTTAGCTTTATTTTTTAAATTGTCGTAAGATTCATAGTACTTCGGATGATCCTGAATATGGCTCAAAGTTGAGAAATTAACAAAGTAAACACTGTCTTTTGCAACAGAGTAAATTCCGAATTTCGTTTTTACCAAATTTGCCGTCGAAACCTTGTCCTTTGTATTCGGAGTTTGATTATAACCGTCATCCGTTATAAAAACTTCCATTTTTTCTTTTTTAGTGTCCGCTTCCTCGGCCAGGCTAAAAGTGGCAAAATTTCCGTTTGGATTGGCTTTTAAATTGTAAAAGTTATCTTTTCCATAAAAATATTCTTTTGCAAAATCAGATTTAACCGCTTTGTTTTTCGCAAGATTCCATTGTTTCTTAGCCGCTGCATCTCTGATAAACTGAAAGAGTTCTTTTTGTTGGGTCTTTAAAAAAGAATCTTTATCAGGAGCTTTTTCTTTTTTGTTCCTTTAATAAAGTTCGTTATTTGTAAAACAGTCCCTTCTTTTGCATTGTACTTAAAAATATTATCGTTCTGCTCGAAAAATACCGTTTCTGCTGCCGCACCAAGTTCTACATTTGAGATCGGAGTACTTTGCTGAATAATTTTTTTAACCGTTTTGGTACTGATTGAATACGAATACAAACCTCCTTTATCGCTGTAATACACTACATCTGAAGTTGGTTTTCTTTTAAAATCTAACTTTGAGAAAGCAGCTTCTTTGGGTTCCACCAAAACAGGCTTTACTGCTCCTTTTTGCCAGGAATACGTATTTGCACCCAAATCATTGGTTGGATTCCACTCAAAATATACTTTTTTCCCATCTAAAGACCAGCGTCCGTAAGTAGGTTGATTTCCGATAAAAGATTCGCCTTTCATTATTTCTTCCAATTTCAGGGTTTGGCTATTGCCCGAAATCGCAAGCGTAAAAAAGGCAAGCATAAAAATGTTTTTTGTCATGGTATAGTTTTTTGATCAAACAAAAATACACTTTGAAAATTATTAAAAAAATGTTTTTACAACTTCACACGCTCAATCACTTATCATTAACAAAAAAAATCCCCAAAGTGATCTTCGGGGATTCGTAAAATTTATGATACTCTAACGGCCTATAAGACGTAAACCGTCTGTACGCTATCTGTTTTAATGAATTGCTAAGTCGTAAAAATGCTTAAAATTAAGGACTAAAAAAATTAATTCACAGCCAATTCTTTATTCAGAATCTTTGAAGCGATATAGCTGGCAACTCCATCTTCGGCATTGGTTTTAATTACTTCCAGTTCCGGTAACGTTTCTTTTAACAAAGCCGGGGCATTTCCCATAATTAAACCTTTTCCGGTTGACGCTAACATTTGTACATCATTAAAGCCATCACCAAACGAAACTGCTTCTTCCAGAGAAAATCCTTCTTTTTCTAAAACACGCTGGATCGCAACGGCTTTATCAACCGATTTATCCATGAATTCCAAACAGGTTGGTAAACTAAAAGCATGGTGCAAATCACTGGATGAATTGGCCAAAATAGCATCTTTTAAGGCTACTAATTTTTCGTGATTCTCATGAGAAAAGAATATTTTAATGGCTCCAAAATCTTCCAGCGTCTTATAATCTACTAATTCCGGACGGTATTTTAATTCGGCTTGAAAAGCATTTAGTCTTTCATTTACCCTATTGGTTTGCCAAACATTTTCTTTGAACAAAACTACTGTAATTTCCGGGTCAATATCCACATTTAAAGCTGCCTTTACCACGTCGCTTTTTAAATCGAACGCAAAAAGTTCTTCTTTTTCAGGAGAATGAATCCTTGCTCCATTTGAGCTTACGAGATAAACCGGAACTTCAAGCGTTGCAACAATAGCCATCGCATCAAGATGATGACGACCTGTAGCTACTACGATAAGATAATTTTGATGGTGTAGTTCCTGAAAAATTGATTTGGTGTAATCTGATATTCGGTGTTGAGGGTTGAGTAAAGTTCCGTCTAAGTCACTTACTACAACTTTTATATTTTTAAGCTTTGTCATATTAAAATTCAGGTATTTATCCATTGCAAAAATACTGCTTTGTATGCAGAAGAGCAAAGATTTCAGGCTCTGAAAGCGCCAAATACGACAAGTTTATTATATATTTAACTATTTCGTTAAATACTGCATTTTAAACATTTAAACTTTAACAATTCCGCTTTTATATAAATTTAAAGCTTGTTGCAGAATCCTTTCAATCCTTTCTATGGGCAAATCTTCCTCAGCATCGAGCAGCATAATTTTCATTCTGGATCGGGCTTCCTGAAGTAAAAACGGTTCCTCAAAATGTTTTCCTTCTACAATTCCGATATAAGGCTGTTTGTATTTTTTGTGCGTCCATAAATAACAAAACATTTTTCCTTTGTAACAAAAAAAAGGCATTCCGTATTTTAAAACGTTGGTAATATCAGGGTCTTGTTTGAGAATAATTTCTTTTACAGCAAGAAAGATCCCTTTTATAGGTTCTTCTTGTTTTAGGTAGAAATCATCCAGTTGTTTCATCTTCTGATTTTTTCAGTTTTTGCAAAAATAATTTTCAAAGTGTCCGGACAACTGGAACTTGGCTTTAACTTATACACTAAAGAATCATTTTTGATGTAAAATTTTTCTTTGGCGAAAATTGCGAATGATTCATTATTCGCAGGTTCACAGTTGGGTATTGTCAAAATGTCTTTTCTATCAAATTTACCAAAAGGAATGCATTCTACAAATGGAAACATCTTGTAACAAGTATCACTACTTGTACTATTTAGTTCTATCGAATCTCCAACTATTTTCCAATTCCCTTTAGAAATTACTCTCCAATCACAACCTGCACTTTGATATTTAAAAGTACTGTCTTTGTTTATCTTCAAGATTGATTTGTTCGGAATTATATATTCAGTATCATACCAGGTCCCAACAAATTTATTTGGCAAGCTTTCTGATTTCTTGCATGAAATCAAACTAACGAGAACTAAAATAGGGATAATTCTAGATTTCATTAATTCTACTTTTTTAAACTTCTAACAAAAAAATATTCGTTTTACGCCTCTCTACTCAAAGATAGGTATAAAACGAATATTAATAAATGTCAAAACACATTTTACGATTTACATTTGACATTTTATAAAAAAATTAATCGTGATTTTCTATTTGTTTGTAAGCGTCAATTACCTTTTTGACTAATCTGTGACGTACAATATCTTTATCGTCGAGATAAATAATTCCAATTCCGTCAACGTCTTTTAAAACCAGAATAGCTTCTTTCAAACCTGAAATAGTCCTGCGTGGCAAATCGACCTGTCCGGATCACCTGTTATCATAAATTTGGCGTTTTTTCCCATACGGGTCAAAAACATTTTCATTTGCGAATGCGTGGTGTTTTGTGCCTCATCCAGAATTACAAAGGCATTATCAAGTGTACGTCCGCGCATAAAAGCTAAAGGCGCAATCTGAATAATTCCTTTTAAAATGTAATCTTCGAGCTTTTCATTGGGAAGCATATCTCGTAAAGCATCGTAAAGAGGCTGCATATAAGGATCCAGTTTTTCTTTCATATCGCCAGGTAAAAAACCCAGATTTTCTCCTGCTTCTACCGCTGGTCGCGTCAATATGATCCTTTTTACTTCTTTCTCTTTAAGTGCTTTTACCGCCATTGCAACACCCGTATACGTCTTTCCGGTTCCGGCAGGTCCTACAGCAAATACCATATCATTTTTTTTGATGGTATCTACCAGTAACTGCTGGTTAGGCGTCATGGCTTTAATAATTTTACCGCCAACACCATGAACTAGTATTTTGTCATGATCGTATGCTTTTTTTTCATCCTGACCATCACTCATGATTACACGTTCAATTACATTATCGTCAATGTTGTTGTATCGGGTAAAATGAAGCATAAGCCTCTGAAACCTTTTTTCGAATTCATCCAAAACTTCTTTTTCGCCAAACGCTTTCAAAGTGGTACCTCTCGCTACTATTTTAAGCTTTGGGTAATACTTTTTAATGATTTCAAGATGAGTGTCTTGAGCGCCCCAAAAGTCTTTTGGAGCGATGTCTATGAGCTCGATAATTCTTTCGTTCAAATGAGATAGTTTTTAATTAAAAATAAATCAGTTTTTATAAATCAGTAGTTGTCGGGTCTTTTTTAGTCGCAGCTTTAGCAGTAGTTTTCAGTTAAGGTGACTGAGACTGAAAACTCAGACTAATAATTGCAATTTATCATTTCATTTTTTCGTTTTTGCAATTACTATTACTAGCTTTGCATTTCTCAAATTTAATGAAAATTAGATTTAAATACTACCAATAGTTATAAACAAAATTATGTCAATAATTACCCTCACTACCGATTACGGCTTAAAGGACCACTTTGTTGGTTCGCTAAAGGGTAAAATACTATCTGAGTATCCAGAGGTTACACTTGTTGACATTTCGCATGACATTGACCCATTTAACACAGCCGAAGCAAGTTACGTTATCGGCGCAGCCTATTTAAGCTTTCCCAAAGGAACTGTTCACCTGATTGGAGTGGATATCGAACGCAATAAAGAAAACCAGCATATTGCCATGCAATGGAACGATCACTACTTTATTTGTGCCGATAATGGTATTTTGAGCATGCTTACGCAAAAGATTGTTCCGCAAAAAATTGTTGCTGTCAACATCCACGACCGATTCCCAAGTGAATTTAGTGATTTGGATATTTTTATAAAAGTAGCCTGCCACATTTCCAAAGGAGGTTTACTTAATGTTATTGGTAAAGAAATTAAAGAAATCAAGCAAATCACAGAGCTACAGCCTGTAGTGGCCAGTGACAACAACTCTATAAAAGGATATGTAATCTATATCGATCATTTTGGAAATGTGGTCACCAATATTTCTAAAAGACAATTTACAGAAGTTGCAAAAGGCCGATCCTATGAAATTGTAATGAAGCCCAAAAGCATCAAGACTATTTTACCCAATTATTCTGCAATTGCGAGTTCGGAAAAGTATCCGATAAAAACTTATGAAGGCGAAAAGCTAGCGATTTTTAACGAAGCCGGCTTTCTTGAAATTGCCATTTTCAGAAGCAATCCTTCCAAGGTGGGCTCTGCCAAAAGTTTGTTAGGATTGAATTACAGAGATGTGATTACGATTAAATTTTTGTAATCGTTTTTGACATTCTGTTTTAGATTTAAAACACTGAAAAACTGGAGTTTGGATTTTCATTATTGGAATTTATTTTTTTTCATCAAAAGAACAATCAATTTTGGTATTTTTGCGCACCTGTAACAGATTTTCAATCTAAAATCTAAAAACAGCAATCAAAAATTACAACTATGTTTGTTCGAATAGTAAAAATGAGTTTTCACGAAGAAAAAATTCCTGATTTTCTGGAGAATTTCGAAAGTGTGAAAGACAAAATACGAAAAGCAGATGGAAATCGGTTCTTAGAGCTGTATCAGGATAAAAATGACAAATGCATTTTTTTTACCTATAGTTACTGGGAAACCGAAGAGGATTTGGAAAATTACAGACAATCTGAACTTTTTAATACGGTTTGGGACTTTACCAAAAAACTTTTTAATGCCAAACCTGAAGCGTGGAGCGTGGATAAGCTGGTGAGTTTAAATTAGTTTCAGGTTTGAAGTTTCAGGTTTCAGGTTTCAGGTTATATACTGGATTTGAAAATTGGAACCCTTTAACGCAAAGAACGCAAAGATCATATTTAAAAGGTTTGATAAAACGCAAAGTTCGCAAAGGAAAGCAACCTGAAACTTGAAACTTGAAACCTGAAACAAAAAAAAAACAATTACACGATTAAACAAATAAACGAATAAACCTTATACATGAAATCAATCATTTTAAGAGAAATAAAATCCTTTTTTGGTTCTCCTATTGGCTATCTGGTCATTGCCATTTTCTTAATCAGCAATGGATTATTCTTATGGGTATTTGAAGGAGATTACAATATATTAAACACCGGTTATGCCGATTTAACTCCGTTTTTCACCTTAGCTCCGTGGATTTTAATTTTCCTGATTCCGGCGGTTACCATGAGAAGCTTTTCTGATGAAAAAAAACAAGGAACCCTTGAACTGTTATTGACGAAACCCTTATCGATTTGGGAAATCGTAAACGGAAAATTCCTGGGCTCATTCCTGTTAATTGTTTTAGCCATTATCCCAACACTTATTTACGTAAAAGTAATTTCGAACTTAGGATCTCCTGAAGGAAATATCGACATGGGAAGCACTATTGGTTCTTACTTCGGATTATTGTTTCTGATTGCTGCTTATTCTGCAATCGGGATCTTTACCTCTACCCTGTCCGAGAATCAGATCGTTGCTTTTATTCTTTCGGTTTTTCTATGTTTTATTCTTTATTTTGGTTTTGAAGGTCTGGCTTCGTTGATTCCGGGATCTTCTGCTATTGTTTCGACACTTGGCATGCAGGATCATTTTAAAAGTATGAGTCGGGGCGTAATCGATACCCGTGATGTGGTTTATTTTTTAAGCATCACTGTATTGTTTCTGTCATTTACTGTTTATCAATTAAAATCTTTTAAAGCGTAATGAAGTCATCTACTCAACAAAATATTAAAACATTAGGGATTACTGTTTTTGTTTTAATCGTTTTAAATGTATTGGGAAGTTTATTTTTCCACCGATTCGATTTAACCAAAGACAAACGATACACCTTATCCGAAACTTCTTTACAGATCGTAAAACAAGTTAAAAATCCATTATCGATCAAGATTTATATGCAGGGTGAACTGCCGGCAGATTTTAGACGTCTTCAACAGGAAACACGTCAGCTGCTGGAGGAATTTCAGGCCTATAATCACAATATTGTTTTTGAATTCGTAAATCCTCTAGAAAACGAAGACGAGAGCATGGATGTCATAAAATCGCTTTATCAAAAAGGTCTTACACCCATAAACATTACTGTCGACGACAAAGGAAAACAATCTCAGGCTATGGTTTTCCCGTGGGCTGTTGCCGTTTACAACAATAAGGAAGTTAATATTCCGCTGTTAAAAAATATCATGGGAGCTTCAACTACCCAAAAAGTAATCGGATCGATTCAGCATTTAGAATATTCGATTGCAGATGCGATCAATAAAATTAGTAAAGACAGACAAAAGAAGGTTGCTATTATAAAAGGAAATGGAGAATTGAACGAGATTCACATTGCCAAAATGCTACAGCAAATTCGCGAAAGTTATTATATCGGTCCCTTTACCTTAGACTCTGTAGCCAAAAGTCCGACTGAAACTTTAGCCGCACTTAAAAAATACGACTTAGCCATTATTTCAAAACCAACAGAAACTTTCTCTGACGAGGAAAAACAGGTTTTGGATCAGTTTATCATGAACGGAGGTAAAACCTTATGGTTAATCGATCAGGTGGCTGCCGACATGGACAGTCTTTACAACCAGGCTGGAGCAACTCTGGCGTACCCGAGAGACCTGAATCTGAACGATATGTTTTTTAAATACGGCTTCAGAATCAATCCTGATTTGATCAAAGACGAACAAGGAAGCCCTATTAAACTGGCTACCGGCGAACAAGGAAGTGCTACACAATATCAAGACTTTATTTGGAAATATGCCCCGCAGGTGTACCCAACCAGCGAGCACCCGATTGTAAAAAACTTAGGCGGAATCCGATTTGATTTTGCGAGTCCGATTGACACCTTAAAAAACGGAATCAAAAAAACAGTTCTACTGCAATCTTCTCCTTATTCAAAAGCAATTGGAACTCCTGCTCCAATCAATCTAAACAGTGTAACCGAAAAAGCTTCTCCTCAGGAATATGCAAACAAAGGAAACATTCCACTTTCCGTTTTACTGGAAGGATCCTTCCATTCCGCTTTTGAAAATCGCGTTTTACCTTTCAAAGAAAATTCATTCTTGGCAAAGGGAAAACCAAACAAAATGATTGTAATAGCCGATGGTGATTTGGCCAGAAATCAGTTGGACAAAAACATGATGCCTGTAGAACTGGGCTATGATCAGCGTACCGGAAACCTATACGACAACAAAGATTTCATGATGAATTGCATCAATTATTTGCTGGATGATACCGGACTTATTAACATTAGAAGTAAAGATGTCAGCCTGCCCCTATTGGACAAAGAGAAAGTTTATGAAAATTATACACTCACACAGTTCATAACTATCGGACTTCCAATTCTAATTTTGTTGATTTTTGGATTGGTATTTACCTATATGCGAAGAAGAAAGTACAGCAAGTAGATGTTAATAAAAAAATTGCTTAAATTAAGATTGTTTACGATATATTTGTAAAACCTATCTTAGTTGAAGAAAAACTAAAGAAAAGAGCAAAAAAATAAAATAATAGAGATGAAATTTATAGTATCGAGTTCGTACTTATTAAAACAATTACAAGTTTTAGGTAGTGTAATTAACAGCAACAATACGTTGCCTATTTTAGACAACTTTTTATTTGAACTAGACAACAGCGAGCTGACAGTTTCGGCTTCGGATCTTGAGACTACGATGTCTGCTACATTATCAATCGATTCTACAAGCAAAGGAAGTGTTGCTGTGCCAGCTAAACTTTTGCTTGAAATTTTAAAAACGTTTCCGGAACAACCTTTAACTTTTACGGTTGAAGAAAACAATACCGTTGAAATTAGTTCTAACTCTGGAAAATATGCTTTAGCATACGCTGCCGGTGAAGAATTTCCAAAATCGGTAAGTCTTGAAGAACCGTCTGTAACACTTGTTCCTGCTGATGTTTTAGCAACTGCTGTAAGTAAAACTATTTTTGCTGCCGGAAATGACGATTTACGTCCGGTAATGTCCGGAGTTTTCTTCCAATTCTCACCTGAAGGATTAACTTTTGTAGCAACAGATGCACATAAATTAGTAAAATATGCCCGTACAGACGTAAAAGCGTCTCAGGTAGCTGATTTTATTATGCCTAAGAAACCTTTGAATATTTTAAAAAGTATTTTAGGAACTTCTGATGCCGAAGTAAAAATTGAATACAACGATTCAAATGCGACTTTCTCATTTGACAATTATATTTTAACGTGTCGTTTGATCGATGGAAAATACCCTAATTACGAAGCGGTAATTCCAAAGGAAAATCCAAACAAATTAATGATTGACCGTTCTTTATTTTTAAGTTCAGTTAAGCGTGTGGCCATTTTCTCTAACAAAACTACACACCAAATTCGTTTGAAAATTGCCGGAGCTGAATTAAATGTTTCTGCAGAAGATATCGATTACTCTAACAAAGCTGAAGAAAGATTAACTTGTGATTATCAAGGAGATGATCTTCAAATTGGTTTCAACTCTCGTTTCTTAACTGAAATGCTGACGAACCTGCAATCGGATATGATTATGCTGGAGATGTCATTGCCTAACAGAGCTGGAATTCTTACGCCGGTTGACGGTTTAGAGGAAGGAGAAACTGTAACAATGCTGGTAATGCCTGTAATGTTAAATAGTTAACATCAAAACTTCTTTTTGTTACAGAGATTTTTTTTAGTTTGAAATTAAAGACATATCATTGTAAAAAAAAATAACATCGCTATTAACCAACCATTTTTTATACCTAGAAACCGCAATTCTTTTTTTAAGATTTGCGGTTTTTTATTTTTGGTGATTTTTTGTTTCAAGTTTCAAGTTTCAAGTTTTCGGGTTTCAAGTTTCAGGTTTCAGGTTTCAGATTGAAATACGAGTTCTTTCTAAAAAAGAATAAAATTCCAATAAATAAAAATCCCAAATTCCAATTATTGATCATTGGAATTTGGGATTTATTTTATTGAACATTTAGACCCGACAGGTTTTAAAAACCTGTCGGGTCTATATCGATTATGTCAAACCTGAAACTTTTTTTTCTTTAACTTTGCAAAATGAAAATAGAAATTTGGTCGGACATCATGTGTCCGTTTTGTTATATCGGAAAAAGACAACTGGAAACAGCTTTAGCTGAATTTCCAAATGATGAATTTGAAATTGAATGGAAAAGCTTTCAGCTCGACCCAACGATCACACCGCAATCAGGTAAAGATGTTTATAGGTTTCTGGCGGAACGAAAAGGTTTTTCCGTTGAGCAATCCATCGAAATGCACAAAGATGTGACAGAACGCGCAAAAAGCGTAGGTTTGGACTATCATTTTGATAAAGCGATCATTTCAAATTCACTAACAGCACACCGTATCATTCATTTGGCTAAAACGAAAGGTCTTGGCGATCAAATGGAGGAAATTTTCTTCAGAGCTTATTTTACCGAAGGAAAAGATCTAAACGATTCCCAAACCCTTATCGAATTAGGTACTCAGGCTGGTTTAAATGCAAAAGAGGTGCAAGAAGTCGTAGAAGATGAAAAGCTTTACTTAAACGACGTTCATTCCGACATACACGAAGCCAATCAGATTGGTGTACAAGGAGTTCCGTTTTTTGTTTTTGATCGAAAATATGCCGTTTCCGGAGCTCAGCCTGTCGAAGCTTTTGTAAACACCATTAAAGAAATGCAGAAATAGATTGTAGCTTTTAGATTTTAGATTGTAGATTGTAGATTTTTCTGTTCGATTACTTTGCAAATATATTATTTGTTGATTGCATCAACAATTTTACTGGTAAAAAACAAATATCAACAATCTAAAATCTCCTAAATAACTCCCATTTTTTGCATCAGGAAAGTGGCGCTCTTATTTTTACAAATTCCGCTTCGAAGTTTGTAATCAAAATGAAGATCGTTGTTTTTAATTTCGACTTCAAAACACTGGTTGGTTAAAACATCAGGATATTCATTTGTTGTCAAACAAACCTCAATATCGTGTGTTGCAATCGCCCCAATTGCTTTCCTTGCAATTATTTTTTTAACGACTTCGATCGTTCCGTTTCGTTTATCATCGGAGTTTGTTCCTCTTAAAATTTCATCCAGTAAAACAAAAGCAGGGCGTTCTTCCAGCGCATCCATAATTTGTTTTAAACGCTTAATTTCGGCAAAAAAGTAGGATTCGCTATCTGCTAACGAATCAGACAATCGCATTGAAACTAATACTGGAAGTGGATGCAGCTCCGCTTTTGAAGCACAAACAACTGAACCAATTCCACCTAAAACCATATTGATTCCCAAGCTTCTCAAAAAAGTACTTTTTCCCGACATATTAGAACCTGTTAGAATCATAAAAGATTCAGGGTAAAAATGAGTATCATTCCCTACTCTCGTTTCCGGATTTAGCAAAGGATGGCCCAGATTTGAAAACCCAATTTTATAGTCTGAGTTGATCTCCGGGAAAACAAAGTCCGGATTGTTGTAAGCCAAATTCGCTAAACTATTCAACGTTTCAAATTCACCAATAATAGCAATCCATTTTTCAAGTTCAGCCGAATAGTTTTGTTTCCATTTTAAAAGTGCTTTCAAAACGTGCAAATTGAACAAAAACATTCCATTAAAGACAGTAGCAGTTACAAAATTGTTAATGGTATCCATTCTCGAAAACAACTCGGAAAGATCTTTCAGGTGTTTACTTGCGGTTGCATTTCTAAAAATAAGCTGCTGCTGCAAATCGATTAATCGTTTAGACTGAAAAGATTCAGTTTCAATTTTCTGAACCAATAAACTATACTGTTTGATAATTTTGTCCACATTATCCGCTTTGGCAATCTCCGACTGAATCCGTTTAAAAGAACTCCCCAAAACAATCATATTGGCAATAAAAATATAGCTCAGATAAGATAGTAAAATTGTTTTTGAGGTAATAAAATAGGCTGCCAAAATGCCCAAAAACAAGCTTGGAAAAATAACCGATATCGCAATTAATACTTTAGGTAAAATATTATTTTTAAATGAATTCCAATGAACTAAAGATTGGTAAGATTCTTTTGTGTCATAACTAATCATCGCTAAAGCCATGAAATCCTGACGCCAATCGATTTTTGTTTTTAATTCATTGATCGCTTCCTGATTTTCGAGAATCGTTTCATTCGGAGACAGCTTCAATAATTGATCTGCCAATGTTTTTTTACCAATATAAGTTGCCGTTCGGTTTAAATTTTGAAACAGCGAATGATCTCCAAAAATATCCAGATCGTAAGCATAAGGATGACTAAAATCATTGAATTCTACTCCGTTCTCAAAAGGGATTTTTTCTCTTTTTAAATACGCAATTTCATTTTGATTTAGTTTCAAAATTGCTTTAGTAAGTTCTCTCTGAAAAGACAGAGCAGAGTGAATTCGCATTAAAAAAAGAAAACCAACAAAAGACAGAAAAGCAAAAACTGCATAAAGTATTTCGTTGGTTTTGATGTAATAAAACAATAAGAACAAACATAGAAATACGCTTAAAAGACGCAGTATACTA
Organism: Flavobacterium sp. N502536; assembly: GCF_025947345.1. Taxonomy (NCBI): domain Bacteria; kingdom Pseudomonadati; phylum Bacteroidota; class Flavobacteriia; order Flavobacteriales; family Flavobacteriaceae; genus Flavobacterium; species Flavobacterium sp. N502536. The sequence goes on from NZ_CP110011.1 coordinate 4,524,295, forward strand.
ATGCTATTGTATTTTTTGTTGATTTTATTAAAACGTCCTGTATAGTGCTCAACTTTATTCTGATATGCTTCCATTCTTCTAATTTAATGAAACACAAATATAGGTTTTACACTTACATTCCCGCAGTAATTTTCTAATAGATTTTAGGTCTCGTGCATGACCAAAACAGGTATCGAAACTTCTTTGGCTATCTTTTTTGAGAAACTGGATTCAAAAATGCTTTCGAAGAAAGATCTTTTATGTGTAATAACCGTTAAAACATCCAGATCTTTGTAAAGTACAAAATCAAGAATGGTTTCTTTTACTTCGTCACTTGGCAGAACCAAAAATTCTACATTTTCATTCGCAAATTCTTTATCCCACTCTTTAATTGTGGCATCAGAAACATCTGTATTAGACGCTCTGACATACAAACTTTTTACCTTCGCATTTGTTTTCTTTGCAATTGCCAAAACTTTACGAAGCTCGGCTTTGTCTTTTTCACGGTAACGGGTCGTAAAACCAATTGTTTTTATTTTTTTAAATTTCGCAGCTGCCGGAACACATAAAACAGGAACTTTAACCTCTGAAATTACAGAGCTGGTGTTTGATCCGAGAAAAAATTTCGTCCAGTCCGAAACTCCTGAAGTTCCCATGATTACAAAATCGATATGGTCCTCTTCTACCGCATTTTTCAGATTGTAAATTAAATCTCCATCCATCAAGCGGTGTTTGATCACAATTGAATCCAGTTTTCGCTCGGCAGCAATGGCTCTGAGTTTTGGAATTTCGTCTTTAAACATTTCAAATTTTGCCAATTCGATCGAACTGTAGATCGAAGCGTAATTTTCGGGGAAAAACTGACTGTCGTAAACCGGAATCTCAAAAGTATGTAACAAAACAAGCTCGGCATTTACAATTTTAGCAAATTCTAAGGCGTGAACAAAAGCATTTGTTGCCGCTTCAGAAAAATCTGTTGGAAATAATATCTTTTTCATTTTGTTTGAGATTAAAGGTTTGTTTCTCAAATTTAATCATTCTAGGCTCAAAACAAACTGATAATTATCAGTATTTTAACATTTGACAATTTATTAAAAATCGACATTTTAAAAAACTCAAAACCCCATTTTCAAGTCTGCTTTCAGTTCGTAATTTTGTGCCTTTTTTTATACCTTTGCAACATGATAAATCAAGATTCTATAGTTGCATTGGCTACCCCATCAGGGGCTGGAGCTATTGCTATCATACGTATTTCAGGTTCTGACGCTATAACGATCGGAAATTCGGTTTTTAAATCCATAAAAAACAAGGACTTAACCACTCAAAAAACACATACTTTACATTTAGGGCATATTGTTGATGGTTCTAAAACGCTCGATGAAGTATTGGTTTCTGTTTTTAAAGGACCTAATTCTTATACAGGCGAGAATACGATTGAAATTTCGTGTCACGGCTCTACTTATATCCAACAGCAAATTATTCAGCTGCTGTTAAGAAAAGGATGCCGAATGGCCGATCCGGGAGAATTTACGCTTAGAGCTTTTCTAAACGGAAAACTTGATTTGTCGCAGGCAGAGGCTGTTGCCGACTTGATTTCATCAGATAACGAAGCTTCGCACCAAATCGCCATGCAGCAAATGCGCGGTGGCTTTAGTAATGAGATTGCCAAACTCCGTGAAGAACTTTTAAATTTTGCTTCTCTAATTGAACTGGAACTGGATTTTGCCGAAGAAGACGTAGAATTTGCAGACCGTACGCAATTTCATGAGTTATTAAACCGAATTGAATTTGTTTTAAAACGTCTGATTGATTCGTTTGCTGTTGGAAATGTAATTAAAAACGGTATTCCGGTTGCTATTGTGGGAGAGCCTAATGTGGGGAAATCTACTTTGCTGAATGCTTTGTTAAACGAAGAGCGTGCCATTGTTTCTGACATTGCCGGAACCACACGCGACACCATCGAAGATGAATTAGTGATTGGCGGAATTGGTTTTAGGTTTATTGATACAGCCGGGATTCGTGAAACCAAAGACGTTGTAGAAAGCATCGGAATCAAAAAAACATTTGAGAAAATCGACCAGGCGCAGGTTGTGATTTATTTATTCGACGGTTTCAAGTTTCAGATTTCAAGCTCTGAGTTTGTTTCTGAAATTGAACAAATCAAAAATAAATACCCGTTAAAACCTCTGCTAATTGTTGTCAATAAAAAAGATATATTGTCTGCTGATGAAGTTGCAAACATCACCAATAAACTTGAAAATTTAAACGCAAAATTATTATTGATTTCAGCTAAAGAGAAAATTGGTGTTGATGATTTAAAAAATGAATTACTTTCTTTTGTCAATACCGGAGCCCTCCGAAACAATGAAACGATAGTAACGAATACAAGACATTACGATTCTTTACTTAAAGCATTAGATGAAATTCAGAAAGTAAAATTTGGTTTGGAAACTAATCTTTCCAGTGACCTGATTGCACTCGATATTCGCGAAGCTTTATACCAATTTGGTCTTATCACGGGTCAGGTTTCCAATGATGAGTTACTAGGGAATATTTTTGCTAATTTCTGTATCGGGAAGTAGCTTTCATAAAAGATTACAAAACAAAGAATCCCTTTTAAAATGTTATCCCATAGCATTTTAAAAGGGATTCTTTAATTATATATTTTTTTAATTAGACTATAAATGTTTTGTTAGCTTGTTTATTACTTTAGCAATTATGATTATAAGGTAAACTTTAAGTTACTATATTTTAAATCCTGCTTCGGTAGTTTTTTTTATGTTCTAACTTTTAGATCAAATCTTTTTCGGGCTTTTCATAAATATTTTTTTACCATTTCCCTGTTGGTTTTACCTCTATCCCATCTAAAAAAATGAAGCTTAATTTAAAAATATACTGTATAAATAATTAGTGTAATTTATCTTTGCAAGATTAATAATAATTAACTTTGAGAAAAATTGAAAATAATGGAAGCCATAATATTACATCCTAAGAACAAAGCACAGTTATCTCTTTTGAAAAATTTAGCAAAAGAAATGGGAATGATGTTTGAAACAAAAAATGAAGATGAAATAATAGCTGGATATACTCCAAATGGTAAAGCTTTTTCTGTTTCTGAATATAAAGAAAACATACAAAATCGTATTGATGATGTAAAAGATGGAACTGCTAAAACGTTTACTTCTGAAGAAGTATTAAATCATATTATTAAAAGATGATCGTTTGGGAATCTAGAGCAAAACAAGAGCTACAAGAGATTTATGATTATATTTTCTTAAACAGTCCTCAAAATGCAGAAAACGTCATTACTGAATTAGTTTCAACTGCCGAAAATATTTCAAATATGCCTTTTAAGCATCCAATAGAACCCTATTTTAATGATGAAAACATTCGTTTTGTTCCAAAATGGAGTTACAAAATAATCTATTTGATTGGCGATATTGACATTACTATCTTATCTGTTTTTAATACTTCTCAAAGCTCACTAAGAATTAGTCGATAATTAAAAGAAAGCATAAATTATTTTTACTCCTATCAAAAACTTCTTTTTATACTAAACAACTACATCTTTTGTACTCCTTACCACTCTTACCCTTCTGTAAACAAAGAGAAGTTAGATATTGCATCTGAAAATAACGTAGCAAAACAACACTAAACAATTCTTCTCTATTCCATCGTAAGATATTCTTTTTAAACACAACTTATTGAAGTAGTCACTTTAAACCGGAATCAATTGATCTTTTCTACCACAATACGATAGTCACTTTTACCCTAATTTTCAGGCAATCCTATAACGCTATCAGCGAGTTGTAGCATGGCTCATTTTTGCCTTTTAGCCTTAGCAGAATATTACATGAAGCATTACTGTTTTGACTAAATATATGTGTATTGTAAGCTGTTGGTTAGCCCTGCAAACAAAAAAAATGCTAATTTATTTAAAATCAAGTATTTATACGCTATCTCATAATTTTGTAATAAAGTAATTTTGCAGAGTAATATTACAAAAGCAAAAACTATCAGTAAGCTAATTTTTACAATACCAAGCGTAATTTAGAATACGATATTCTAAAAAGTAACATAAAAAATACGGATTTATGGTCTTGCTTAATTCGTTTACTAGTAGAAAAAAAACAATGCTGCAGCACCAATTTAAACAAACCTTCCTGTAAAGGTTTTTATTACAGGGGCGGAAACTGAAAAGCCTTATGAGTAGGACAAATACTTTAGAAGCATCAGAAAGTCTGGTGGTCTAAGGTTAGTTGTTACAGGTAGTTATAAATTCTTGTAGCAATGATTACAACCCCAAAAACAAATAAACAATGAGCACTATTATTGACAATTTTGAGAAACATGATTATGTTATACTTGAAACACGTGGCGTTACTAATGATGGCACATGGATACATACGGAAGGAAATGATTACATCTTTTATTATAAACTAGACATCTGGTCCGAGGAGCAAAACCGAATAATGGGAAATGCCTTCTTAAGAGCCTTACAAGTTCCTAACAAAATAAAAGATGCTGTACTGGCAACTTCAGGACAACAAGTGGTGGATGGTCTTTATACACTAGATCAACCTGCTATGGTGAAAGCTTTGAATTCTATAAGAGGAATGTCACAAACTAATGTAGTCCAAAGAACATTAATTGGTAATGGTACTATACAGCAAGCAAATGAGCAGTTGTTTAACGATATCCTATCAGGTGTGGGCGGTTCAGTAAACCCAATGCGGGACTATCTTAATAGAGCGATGGCGGCGACTCAGGCTGCAGCTGCGGGTAACACAACAGCTCAAAACCTTGGTACAACTATTACGTTACTGTCTTTAGTACCTGGTCTGAACATACCTACAACGTCTGTTGTATATGCAGTTTCAAAAGCTTCTTCTGCTGCTGTACTGATCAAGCATAAATGCTCTAGCGATTCAACTAAATTTTCTTATAATGTAGACTATACAAAAGTTGGTTATTCCTACATAGAACCATCTTAGTTCAACAACAACACTTTTTCGAAACTCAAACATTTCGTAAAAAGTAACTAATTTGTGTCAGTTTATGCATTCCTTTGAAATGAATACTTACTCTATTCAATGAAAAAGAGTGCATAAAATGACCAAATTTGTTTTATCCGTAATAGAAAAAACAGTTTTCGAACACGTTTTTTAAACTACAATTTTATACACAACAAAAAAACACACCCCATGAACAAATCTATACCATATTGCATTACGCCTGCTCTGGATCAGGCGTGGCTGCACACCTGTAATGAAAATTTATTACTGGCATTACTACCAAAGGATGCAGATAACAAAGTAGAAACAGCACTTTTGGAAGCTTTTAAAAATGCACTTGCATTATTCGTTGATATAAGAGTCGCTCTAAAAAAAACCTACAATACAACACCTTTTGTTGGAGGATTGTATCTGGTAGACGGCCCCGAAATGCAACGCGCTATGAACACTATAAATGGGATGGGAGAAACATCAGCATACCCCAGCACAAAATTGTATTGTGGTACCCCCTCTGCCGTGAATTTACAATTCTTTGAAGATGTACTAGGGATTTCAAATGACAAACTAAAATACATGGAATCCAATCTATTACGATATATGAAAATTATACAAGCAGATGCAAAAGTCACAACAGCTAAAACTATTGGCCTTTTAACTTGCGTTGTAGGTTATGTTGAAATAACAGGAACAACCGTGACCACCTTTACTTATGTTACTGCCACCACAACGACCAAAGATCAATTTGAAGAAATAGACTGTGAGTGTGGTGAATTAGACAAATTTAACTATGAATATAACATTGTAAAATTTAATTATTCGCCGAGCAATTCTGTCGCAAATAAAGTAATTGCCAACGAAAGTAACTAATTGATTCTATTCCAAAACTGTTAAAGCGTAGTATTGTTTTTACCATGCTAACCAACAGAAATATCTTTTTTTAGATAAAACCATGAGTCTCCTACACAAACACTCCAGCTGTGCAAAATCTCATAGCTTTTGTTTTTGATTTCTAGTGGAACTACCCGGACCAGCTGGGGAATATTTTTGCTAATTTCTGTATTGACAAATAAATGACTACACAAGATTTAACTGGTAATATTTCCATTTTCGGAAGCAATCGTATTTACACTTTTCCGTTAAAAAAACACAGCTGAATTATTTCTTTGCCATTTACGCTTTCCCGTAATGTTAAAAATCATTTTTTTCAATATCTTAGCAAAAATTATTACTCTCGAGAAAACTTAATGAGTTAAAAAAGGTTAAATAAAACAGCATTTTATTTAACCTTTTTTTATAGCTCGCATAAGGTAAGTTTTCAGCGATTAAACTAAAAATTATGAGCCTAAAACATTTAATGCCCTTCTTGATTTTTGCCTTAATTGGCTGCAAAAGTAAACAGCAAAGCGATAAACAAAATATTGAAAATGCGATTACAAAAAATGTCAATCAGTTATTAGAGGACAAAAGATTTCATTCTGTTTCAGTAGCAGTGCTCAAAGATGGAGAATCGACAATAAAATATTTTGGAGAATTATCTATTGGAAAAGGAAACAAACCAAACGATTCTACACTTTATGAAATAGCTTCTGTAACTAAAACTTTTACAGGTTATGTAGCCGCAAAAGCCGTACTTGATAAAAAAATAAATTTAGATGATGATGTCAGAATCTATCTTAACGAACCTTATCCCAATTTAGAGTTTAAAGGCGAACCTATAAAAATTAAACATTTGCTCACGCATACAAGCGGGTTTCCAAATTTTCCCCCAAAAAGTGAAAATAAAACGGCTTTTTTAGAAGGATTGAAATTAATCAAAATCGAAACGATACCCGAGAAACATACTCTTATTCCAACACGGCTCCAGAGTTAACTGCCTATATACTTGAAAAAGTGTATCAAAAGCCTTATGAGGAATTGGTAAATGAATTTGTTTTGAAACCAAATAAAATGAACCAAACCAAATTTACACTAAATGATAATGACAGACTAAGATTAGTAAAAGGGTACAATGATAAAAATGAGTTAATGCCAAACTTCAATCGAACTTTATGGGGAGGAATTTCAGGATTGCATTCTACTACTACAGATTTAGTAAAATACATGAAATTGCAACTTGACGAGTCAAATCTTATCGTAAATGAATCTCATAAAAAATTATATAAAGAAGGTTCTGATTTTTGGGAAGGCTACCATTGGTACATATTAGAAAATGGCAATGAATTAATTTACAGACATCACGGAGGTATCTACGGAATGCAAAATTGGTTTGTCATTTATCCTAAACAAAATATAGGGATATCTATATTGACCAATACGAGCTTTAATGAAACCGGAGAAATCTTGGAAAAAGTAGTGGATAAATTGTACGACGACCTAAATAAGCAGAAGTAACTTTCACAAAAGATCGCAAACAATAAAATCCCGTTTAAAGTGTCATTCAAGAACACTTTAAACGGGATTTTTAATTATATCTTTCTAATTAAACTATGAACACGAAGTCAGAGACACTCCCCTTTCAATACTAACTCTTCTCAATGTAGGTACTACTTTTTCCAGCTGATATTATTGGAATCTTTTGATAAACTCCATCATATCACCTATGGTTTGTATGTCTTCTCTTTGAGTATTGCCAAGACCTTTCATCTTCTCAATATGCAGCAAACTGGTTAACATGGTCTTTTGTAAGCCGTTTAACGGATCCTTGCTGGTATCGGGCTCAGGAAGCAACTCTTTTAAATCGATATGGAAGGGAATATCAGGCCAATCCGTTCTTTTCTGATCGGAAAAGACTTCTGTAAACGGTAAAACTTCAGGATCGCTATCCCTTTCGGTCAACGCATCCAGGTCCCATTTCTGACAGGCCGTTTTGATAAAGGAAGTATGCTCGAACTGCCCGTTGATTATGGTATTGGGCTGAATATAAGACGATACCATTATCATCGGAACACGAACTCCCAGACGGTCAAAAGTAAAATCGCACTCTCCTATCATATCGGCAACAGGCGGTACTGTAGCAGGCGGGATCACATGATCAAAACAACCGCCATGTTCATCGTGCGTAATGATAAAAAGTATTTGGTCTCTTAGCGGACTGTCTTTGATAGCGTTATATACTTCGCGGATCAGTTCATCTCCTAATTTTACTGTTCCGGTTCCTAAATTATGTTTTACAGCCGACGGATGCTGATCGTTGTGCTTATGAAGAAATTGAGGTTCTACAAATGAATATTGCGGTAAATCCCCCTTTCTAAGATCATCAAGAAAATCATCATATCCATGTGTATGGTCCAGCCCTCTCTCATGCCCGTTGACAACATAGGTCAGGCTCAGTGGTGCTATAGGCGAATAGATTTTCCAGGAAACATCCTTATCATACATGCGGTCAAAAATAGTAGGCAACGACCATACTTCTTCGACCCACGAATCCATTCCTTTTAGATCACCATCAAGCCCCGGAAAACCGTTCCCATCCTCACCAATCGGATTAATCACTTTACCTCCCGAACTGGCGGCATGCCAGAACGCCCTATTACAATAAGTTTGACTCGGCACTGAACAATACCAATGATCAAAAACTGCAAATTGTTTTGCCAAAGTAGCCATCGCAGGAATCTGATCCGGCTGAAAGCACTCCATAATTACCTTATAATCGTCGAACGAGGGCTTTGCAATACCATAGGTCGACATCAGATTACTTTCATAATCGTTAACAAAGCCATTCATGGTGGGTTCCTGTGCAGAATTAGGTAAGTTGTATGGTTTGACCATATCATGATCGAGAACACCTACATTGCAATCAGGATTAATGGTATCAAAAAGTTGTGTATTAACATGGGGATATTCTTCACCCGGATCCGGATAAGGTGTCCAATAATCGGCTGCACGTGAAGGAGAAATACTCGTTTCACCTGACGGACTTGTAGCCCTGCCGGGAATAGGATTCGCATAGTCTACTTCCGGATTGTAAAGTCCTTCAAAAGATTTCCCATCCGGCACTTCATTCGGCTCATAGAGATAGCCTAATAAATTATCGAAAGAACGATTTTCGAGCATCAGTACCACGATATGGTCAAAAGTATCCAGACCGTTAAATTGCTTTTCATTTTCCATACAAAACTGTTTTATCATACTAGATAACAGTAAATTAAAATGATTAAAACCAAAGTTGTACACGTAGTTTTACGTGTTTTTCGAAATGTAGTTTCTTTATCGTTCTAATCTTTTACCATACAATATAAATATAGTAAATTTCTTTCATGTTTGTGAAACAACTGAAATCAAAAATCAGCAATCATTTTTCTGTAATTCAAAAAAAACGGTTTAATCCACCAAAATCTCATCAACAAACAGCCATGAGCTTCCTCCTGTTGGAGCCTTTTTCAAGTTGGATACAATTACTTTTACAAATCGGACCTCTTGTTGTACAAAATTGATTTTAAAATCTTTCAACTCTGAATTCACGTTCACCGCAAACGGACGTTTTATTTTCCCTACTTCTTTATAGTTAATGCTGTCCTTTGATACTAAAACTTTTAATTGTGTTGGGAAATAAATCCCGGCACCCTGACTTTCTAAAGTTCCAATTGCTACCTTTTCGATACTTTGTACTTTTTCAAGATCGATTACAATTTCCATATCATTGACCAGCCATGCCTGCCATTGACCATCATGGAAATTTTTAGATCCTCTGATTGCATTTACCATTCCAAAAGGACCATCTCCTTTATAACTTTCACTATAAGGCGTTAAATAACTCACCTTATGACCAAACCCCTTATGAAATACGATCGTATCTGTAAATATTCTCCCAACCGGTTTATTGTCCTGAAACAAAGCCGCTTTTAACACTGTTGTTTGATTAAACGGAATCGGATTTGTATATTGTATGGCCTGATGTTCTATGTTTTTGTCCCCCAGAACATAACGAATGTCCGAATTTGGAAATTCATTTTTAAGGGTAACCTGAATCACTTTTTGGCGCAAATCAGCCACAGCCGAAGCCGTAACCAAATAAGCGCTTTTGGCATAATTGATCCCTAAAAAATCGTATCGTTTCAACAAAGAAGGCAATCGGGAAGTAAAATTATTCCAATTGCGATTTTCTTTTGAACTCCATAAAACCTCAGACAAAGCAGCCAGTCTCGGAAAAATCATATACTCCGAAGCTTTTGGATTTGTGATAAATTCAGCCCATAAATTTGCTTGTCCGCCCAGAACATGATTGGCTTCCTGTGGCGTCATGGTAGCCACAACGGGATCAAATTCATAAACCTTATTCAATGGATTATAGGCATCAAAAGCTAGCGGTTCTACGTTTTGAGGTCCCTGATAAAAATTAAAATAACAAGGAGATTCCGGCGACATGATGACGTCATGCCCCTGTCTTGCTGCTTCTGTCCCTCCTTTTGTACCTCTCCAACTCATCACAGTAGCTTCGGGAGCCAAACCGCCTTCCAGTATTTCGTCCCAGCCGATTAATTTTTTGCCTTTAGAATTGATGTATTTCTCTATTCTTTTCACAAAATAGCTTTGCAATTCATGGGCGTCTTTCAATCCGTTATCTGTCATTCTTTTTTGACAATTCGGACATTTGTCCCAATTGGTTTTAGTTGCTTCGTCGCCGCCAATATGAATGTATTTCGAAGGAAAAATGACAATGACTTCATCTATTACATCCTGCAAAAATTCAAAAGTAGTCTCTTTTCCGGCACAATAAATATCCGTAATAGGCCATAATCCACCTGACGGAACTCCAATTCTCTGATTAAAACAAGCCAATTCAGGATAAGCCGCTATAGCCGAACTCACATGCGCCGGCATCTCGATTTCGGGAATAATTTCTATATTTTTTGCAGCTGCATATTTTACAATTTCTTTTAGTTCTTCCTGAGTCAAAAAACCACCGTAAGTTCCTTTTTCATCCGGATTGGTAACCAGTCTTGCATTCCAGGCTGCATTTTCCTGATCGACTCTCCAGGCTCCAACTTCGGTAAGTTTTGGATATTTTTTTATTTCAATTCTCCAACCCTGATCGTCAACCAAATGCAAATGCAAAACATTCATTTTTAGCATTGCCAACCGATCGATAGTCTCAATGATGTAATTTTTATCAAAAAAATGACGTGACAAATCCAACATCAATCCTCGCCATTGAAAACGAGGTTCGTCTGTAATGGTAAGATTCGGAATCTCCCATTTTGCAGCTGTTATCACGTTTTTACTTTCAATACTTTCAGGAAGTAATTGTCGGATGCTTTCTAAACCGTAAATAAAACCTGCATTTCCTTTTGCCGTAATGGTTACGTTTTCTTTATTTACCTCCAATACGTAAGCTTCGTTCTTTAAAGTGGGATCGACTTTAAACTGAACATAATTTCTTTTTGGAAGGGCACTTGAAATTTCAGGACGAAATCCTGCTGCAGTTTGAAATTTGTTTATTAAAACCGTAGCAATTTCCTTTTGAGCGTCGCCGCTTACCACAAATTTAGTCGTTGCAGAAAACTGAAAACTCCCTTGTTTAAGGACCAATTGCTTTGGTTTCGGAATGATTTGAATGTCTTTTTCTACAGATATTTTTTGGCTGTAAGCCTTGCTTAAAAACGTCAGAAGAAGTACAACAAAGATTGGTTTTAGTATTTTCATACTTTATTATTTTAAAAAGGGTAAAATTTTAAACTGATACTGATCACTTTTGGCTCTTAGCAAAGACCCTTAACAAAACCGCTAAAGGCAGCAGACCACTTTTAATGGTGTTAAGAGCGTGGTTTCGGTAAGTTTCTGTCGTACATAATAATAGTTCCGGCGACAGCCACATTTAAACTCTTAACCGATTTAAATTTTACTAAATGATGGCACTTCTCCATTACTTTTTTGGACAGACCATGATCTTCTGCTCCCAATAAATAGACACAGCGTCTTGGATGTTCATAGGTTTCCAGATCAGAAGCATTTTCGTTTAGCTCAACTCCAACCAATCTTGCTCCTTTTGGTAAGTTTTCAAGAAAAGCTTCAAAGGTATCATAATGGAAATAAGGAATTGCTTTAACCGCATCATGTGTGTCGCAGGCTTGCTTGGCATATCGATTTCCGATCGTAAATATAAAAGTAGCACCCAAATTTTGAGCGGATCGCCACAAAACACCCAAATTCTCAGGTGTTTTACCATTTTGAATCCCTATCCCAAAATATTCATTTGTAAAATTATCATTCATAAGGGCAAAAATACAAACTGTACCCAGATAAATCAATATTTTATTGAGAGGAAACGAAGACTTTATAGGAGTTATTTGATCGAACAAAGTCAGAAAGTGTAACAGAATCAATTTATTGACGTCTTATTTTAAACCCAAAACAAAATGACAACACCAAAAAAAGCAGCCCGAATTACAGGCCTACTCTACTTAGCAGTAGTCCTGACAGGAATATTCAGTTTGGCATATGTACCTTCCAAACTTATTGTATGGGATAATTTAACCGCAACTTACGACAATATCAAAGCAGCTGAATCGCTTTTTAGATTTGGAATTGTAGCCGGATTATCCTGTTATCTCTTCTTCTTTTTCTTAGTGCTGCGATTGTACAAACTGTTCGAACCGGTCAATAAAGGCTATGCCAAAACAATGGCGATCTTAGCCATTTTAAGTGTACCCGTTTACTTTTTGAATGCTCAGAATCAATTCAATGTGCTTTCTCTCATAACAGATACTAATCTTGGTTTATCATTAGAGCAAACCAAATTACAGGTTATGCTATATCTTAATCAATACGATAACGGTATGCGAATGGTACACATCTTCTCGGGACTTTGGCTATTCCCTTTTGGCTACTTGGTCTACAAATCTGGTTTTTTGCCTAAATTTTTCGGTATTTTATTGATGATGGGATGTTTTGGATATCTGATCAACTTTTTAGGCAATACTTTGCTTTCAGATTATTCAAGCCTCGGAATTTCAAAATACATCAGCATGCCGGCCACAATTGGAGAAATTGGAATTTGTTTGTGGTTATTGGCTTTTGGTATAAAAGAGAAATAATCTGATCGATGAAATATAGGAAACATTATTAAAAGAAGTCTTTTATACATACTACATCCTCAACTTTAAAATAGTTGGGGATTTTCTTTATTTCAAAAGCATTGATTTTACTGGACTTTAGAAATATTTTTCTTGAAATTGATTATTTTTCAGTATAAATTTATTGTTTATCAATAAATATTTATTAATATTACATAGAATTTTTAAACCAAATACTATGGAAATTAAAATTAGTACCCAAACCATACTGAAAGTATTACACGTGCTTTCATGGATTATTTTTGTTGGATTGTGTATCGAAGCAGTTGGAATACTGACAAAAACAATCGCAACGCTAACCCTGAATCCTGATGATGCCGCTAAATTCTGGAAATCAGTTGATTTAACGGACCTGTACCGCTTCAATCAGAGTCAGTACATCACCCTTAGCAGTGTTATCATTATTGTTGCAACGTTAAAAGCAATATTGTTTTATTGTATTATAAAAGTTTTCCTGAACAAAAAGTTAAACATTGCAGCGCCATTCAACAGCTTATTCAAGGATTTTATACTGACTCTGGCTTATCTATCCTTTGGAATTGGCTTATTTTCTTCATGGGGAATAGAACTCGTAAACAATTTGTCTAATAGTGGTCTGAAACTACAAGACATTCAACAATTACAAATTGCCGGTGCAGATGTTTGGTTATTTATGGGTGTCATATTGCTTGTTGTAACTTATATCTTCAAAAAAGGAATCGAATTACAAGAAGAAAACGAACTAACAATATAAGCTATGGCAATTATCGTAAACCTGGATGTGATGATGGCAAAACGAAAAATGTCATTAAACGAACTTTCCGAAAAAGTAGATTTAACTTTATCGAACCTATCCATATTAAAAACCGGAAAAGCAAAGGCCATTAGGTTCAGTACGCTGGAAGCCATTTGCAAAGTATTAGAATGTCAGCCTGGAGATATTTTGGAGTACAGAAATTAAGAAAGTCAATTCGAAAATCATAGAAAATTACCCCCTCAATAAGTAAAGATATTTCCTATATTCGCCGAAAAAAAACTAAGCAGTGGTCTAAAACCAACTGGTCTAATTTGACTGTATCCAATCATAATTAGCATAAATATGTAGTGGAATATTGTACCAAGATGATGCTTAAAATATAAACAATTTAAAATAAATGAAAATGAAAAAAAAAATTTTACTAAGCTTGATTATAATTAGTTCATGTGTGAAGATGAACGCCCAATGGAACGGTACAAATCCTGTTTGGACTACATCAAACGTAGGAATTGGAACGGGTTATGCCGGAGTTGGGATTATTTCACCTGTAGAAAAATTTACAATTGGAGAAATGGGGGGTAATATTGCGGTTCAAGATCGCAGAACCTCAACAACTGAAAAATTCACAAGTGGATATAAATTTTATGATTATAATGGTGAATCCGCTTCAATTTTGCTTGAGCATAATAGCTACCTTGGAAATGGTATCCGTACTCTTAAATTTAGCGTTAACGGAAGTGAAGCCATGCGGATTAATCCAATTGGTTCCCTAGGAATTGGCACTACTAATCCAACTTCAAAATTATATGTCAATGCAAATGATGCCGGAGATGGTATTACTTTAACTCATCCTAATTCAAGAGCCAAAATCTGGAAACTAACATCGGGAGTAGAGAATTATGATCATCATCAATTCTCGATCAAAAATCAAAATGGAACTTATTTTGTGATTGACGGCAATAACGGTAATACTGGAATTGGAACTATAACACCAGCTTATAAACTTGATGTTTGTGGAACAATTCGAGCTAAAGAAATTAAAGTCGAATTATTTTCAGGTTGTGATTTTGTGTTCAAAAAAGATTATAAATTAATGAATTTAAACGACCTCGAAAAGTTTGTAACCACTAAACAACATCTTCCTGAAATAGCATCAGAAAAAGAAATGATTGAAAATGGAGTCAATATGAAAGAATTTCAAATGAAATTGTTACAGAAAATTGAAGAATTGACCTTATATGTAATTGAACAAAACAAACAAATAAAACTGCAAAATCAAGAAATCAAAAAGCTGAAAGCAATCAAAAAACGAAATTAATTTAAGTACAAAATGAGAGATTCCTATACCCTTTTTTTTGAACATTTTAATATCAAATTCGAAGACATCATAAAATTTGGAGTTGAAATTGACACTATTTATCCGGAATCTGATAAAATTAAAACCCAATGGAAAGATCTAATTGATTCAGTTACCCATGGTGAACAGGTTTATATTCGCGGTTACGGAAGGAATGCACATGCTACCGATTTATACAAAGAATTATATGAAATCTTATTAGGAAATAAAGAAATAACAAAGGATTCAACCAACAATGCAAAACCAACACAATTACTACAAAAAATTACCAGTTTTTCTAAAACAATAAAAAAGGATAATGAGGTAAGTAAAAAAATAAGTAATTATCAGGTTACTCATATATTTGGACGTACCAAAAATCCATTTCTTTTTACGGCTCCGTGGAATTTGGTATGGAAATCGAAAATACTGGATCCCTTTACAGGCCATGAATCAAAAGGAAAAAATACGGAAGAGTATAAAACCGCTTTCTTAAAAAAATCGAAAGAGAAGTACGCTGAATTTATAGAAGAATATAATGTTTTGGTTGATCAATATTTTTCCCCCGAAAAAATTGATAGTGCCTTTAACCAAATGAAATCAAAGTCGAAAGTAAGTCAAAAGGCATTTAAGAAGTTTAAAAATGACGCAAGAAACGAATTAAAAAAAATAGAATAAACCAGCACCGGTTATTTTGCTTAATAAAGAAATTCTAAAACATTCTAAAGTTTATAATTCCTATTCCCGCAGCCAACCCAAAAGCTCCTGATCGACCGAAAGATTTATAAATTTTGCAAAATTCAGCCAAAATTTTACAACAGTTTTGTGACATAATCACGCCACCTTTGCAACTGATTATGAAAAAAGCACTCATACTACTTCTTTCGGTTTTTTATCTGGTATTGTCGTCAGGCTTTACCACGATAACTCATTTTTGTAAAGGGGTGCAACAGGAAACCAATCTGTTTGGTGATATTCCGGTTGGAAAAGTTTGCCCAAAATGCGTTGCGAAAAAACAGCAAAAAAGCAAAGATTGCTGTAAACATAAGGCACAATTTCATAAAGCTACCGAAAAGGTACACCAAACAGCTCCCGCTGATCTGGTTCCTAAGTTTATTGCGATTGCGCTTCCTTTTCATTTTTACGAAGTAGTATTTGGCTCTTATTCGCCTAAGGTGAGTAAAACTGAATATGCATTCTCTACATTTATTCCGATACGGAATACCCCTCTGTATATTTTCTACTGCGTTTACCGTATTTGATTTTAGACAATTGAACGAACTGTAGCATTTATCCCAAATGTTATACAATTTCTATTGTTTAATTTTTAAATACATACTATGAAAATGCAATATTTTGCATTGGCTATGTTCTGTATGGTTTCCGGAAATCTCTGGGCACAAACGGTAACATTGCCCAATGCTCTTGAACGCTCTATTCAAAATTTTGAAAAAATAAAAGCCAAAGAAGCAATTGTCAATGCTTCAAAAGAAAATACTATTTATCAAAAAAGCCAGTACTTACCTGACTTTACGGTAATGGCACAACAAAGTTATGGTACCATTAATGCACAAAACGGTCCTTTGTACGGCTATGGCGGATTAGGCAGCGCCGCAACCTCAATGCCTTTACAAGATCAAAACTGGAATGCCGCTTTTGGATCACTGTATCTTGCCAACGTCAATTGGAATCTTTTTACTTTTGGCAAAATTAAAACGCAGGTTGCCATTGCCAAAGCCGATGAAAATGTGGCGCAAAAGGATCTGGAACAGCTAAAATTTCAACATCAGGTAAAAGTGGGTGCTGCCTATTTGAACCTGCTCGCTGCCCAGCGCATTAAATTTGTACAGGACAAAAACCTGGAGCGTGCCCAAGTGGTAGAAACCACTACAAAAAGCCGCGCAGAAAGCGGTCTGATACCTGAAGTAGATTATTCTTTGGCAAAGGCCGAAGTTGCTAATGCAAAATCGGCTGTAATAAAGGCGTATGATATGGAACTGGATCATTCAAAATCACTCGCCGTAATGCTGGGTGAAGAATATCAGATCTATAAACTCGATAGTGTGTTCACTACTAAAACACCGATCCTTCTTTCAGAGATCTCTGTAGAAACAAGTAAACATCCCTTACTGGAATGGCGAAGCAGTGATATCCTGAAAAGTGAGCAACAGGAAAAACTACAAAGCGCACTCGCTTTACCAAATATTTCGGCATTTGGAGTCCTGCAGGGTCGTGGCTCGGGGTTTGACTGGAATTATGTACAGGACAATACCGCTTACTCCCAATCCTATGGTAATGGTGTCGGGATAGATCGCAGCAATTATATTGTTGGAGTCAATTTAAGCTGGAACCTGACCAATATTTACCGTCAGTCCTCTAAAAAGCGCGAACAAAAGCTGCTTACCCAATCGCTTCGAAACGAATACGAGTACATGAATCAGGAGCTTATCGCCCAGCAAAAACTTGCCGGGGATAAACTGAAAAATGCCTACGAAAATTTTGAAGAAACAAAGATACAGGTAACCGCTGCTACAGATGCTTACCGTCAGCATACCGCTTTGTACCATAATGGTCTTACTACAATTGTCGATTTAACCCAGTCCTTTTACACCCTCAACAGGGCTGAAATTGAGTACGAAATTGCCCAGAACAACATTTGGCAGGCCTTATGGATTGAAGCTGCCGCTACAGGCGATTTAAACATTTTACTAAACGCGATACAATAAACCCGAAATTATGAATCTAATACGTTTTGCCTTGCGCAAGCCCATCTCTGTTATGGTGATGGTGCTGGGGCTTTTGTTCTTCGGGATTAAAGCTTCTAAAGAAATAAAGGTCGACATCTTACCTGATATGAATCTTCCTGTGGTGTACATAGCCCATTCTTTTAATGGATATACACCTCAGCAAATGGAAGGTTACTTTACAAAAATGTATGTAAACATGATGCTGTTTACCAATGGTATCGAAAGCATTGAAACGAAAAATACGCAGGGACTTACCTTAATGAAAATTAACTTTTATGAAGGTACCGATATGGGTCAGGCCATTGCCGAAATCAATGCGCTCTCTAACCGTTCGCAGGTATTTTTACCTCCAGGAGCCCCGCCTCCGTTTATTATTCGTTTTGATGCTTCCTCCCAGCCAGTTGGTCAGCTGGTGTTTAAAAGTAAATCAAAAACAAACAACGAGTTACAGGATATCGCCAATTTTACCGCATGTCCGTTTTTGATTAAAATTCCGGGATTAACAACTGCTCCGCCTTTTGGAGGAAGTCCAAGAACGATCGAAATCAATATCGATCCGAATAAACTACGCACGCATCAGCTAACGCCTGAACAGATTGTTGAATCGATTAGCCGAAACAATATTACATCGCCTTCCGGTAATATATATGTTGACGATATTAATTATCTGACTCCTACCAACAATACGATAAAGGAGGTAGCCGATTTTGAAAATATTCCAATTTTTAAAAACGGGGTCGATAATATCTATATCCGCGATGTGGCCACTATAAAAGACGGAGCCGATATTACAACAGGTTATGCTCTTATTAACGGTACCCGATCAGTTTACATTAACATTGCAAAATCGGGTAATGCCTCGACCTGGGATGTGGTAAAAAACCTTAAAAAGGCGATTCCCGCCATTCAGAATAATTTACCGGACGATGTTACCATTTCATACGAATTTGATCAGTCTCTATATGTAATCAATGCTGTAAAAAGCTTAATTGTCGAAGGTGTTTTAGGAGCGATGTTAACCGGATTAATGGTGCTTTTATTTTTACGCGACCGCAGAGCTGCTTTAATTGTGGTGCTTACCATTCCGATCTCTATTATTTCAGGCGTATTATTCCTTAAATTATTTGGACAAAGTATCAATATCATGTCGTTGTCAGGACTGGCATTGGCTATTGGAATTTTGGTTGACGAGAGTACCGTTACCATCGAAAATATCCACCAGCATTTTGCCATGGGTAAAACGAAGGCCAAAGCGATCTTAGATGCCTGTAGGGAAATCGCATTTCCCAAACTTTTAATTCTGTTGTGTATTCTTGCCGTTTTTGCACCTGCCTTTATGATGACGGGCATACCGGGATCGTTATTTATGCCTCTGGCACTGGCCATCGGATTCTCGATGTTATTGTCCTTTGTACTATCGCAAACCTTTGTTCCTGTGATGGCCAACTGGTTAATGAAAAACAAGGAAAACCACGAACCTACAGAAGATAGATTCGACAGGTTCAAAAATCGTTTTGTACAATTTTTACAATCGATAATGGGCAAACGCGGGCCTATCTTAATCGTAAGTTTTGTTGTAGTGGCAATAGGCGCCTTTTTAATGTACAACAGTACCGGGAAAGATGTATTGCCTACCGTAAATTCAAGTCAGTTTCAGGTGCGTATTAAAGCTCCCGAAGGAACTCGTATAGAGAAAACAGAACTAAAAATAAAACAGGTTTTACGCGAACTGGAATCTATTATTGGCAAGGATCATATTGCGATATCATCGGTATTTATTGGTCAGCACCCCTCCTCTTTTGCGGTAAGTCCAATTTATTTGTACAATGCTGGTCCGCATGAAGCTTTAATGCAAATTGCTCTGAAAGATTTTTACGGAAATACCAATGAACTGAAAGAAACGATCCGTAAGCATATGAAAGAAAAAATGCCGGAATTGCATTTTTCCTTCGAACCTATCGAACTTACAGAAAAGATTCTGAGCCAGGGAACCAATACGCCTATTGAGGTTCGTTTCTCCGGTATGATGAAAAAGATGAATGTGATGTATGCCAACAAGCTTTTGGCTAAACTAAAAGAAATTGATTATTTAAGAGATCAGCAAATTCCGCAATCCTTAAATTATCCGGCATTCGAGATCAATATTGACCGGGTAAGAGCTGCACAACTGGGGATCGACGCTCAGGATATCGCTCGTTCTTTAATACCGATAACAGCTTCTTCCCGCTACACCAGTAAAAACATGTGGGTAGGCGGAATGATGGGAATTGCTTACGATGTTCAGGTGCAAACCCCTCAAAACATTCTAAACAGTAAGGATGAGTTAATGAATGTCCCGTTAGGAAAGAATTCAGATCGGCCTGTTTTGGGCGATGTTGCAACGATCACCCCAACTAAGGTAGTTGGTGAAAGTTACAATCTGGGCACCATGGGTTACACACCCGTTACAGCAAACATTCATAATGCCGATTTAGGAAGAGCACAAAAAGACGTACAGGCTGCTATAGATTCGCTTGGCGAATTGCCTAAAGGTGTTAATGTTCAGGTGTCGGGAATGGTTCCTGTCTTAGAAGAAACCATGAACAGTCTGGCCACAGGATTATTGATTGCAGTGATCGTTATTTTCTTAATGTTAACGGCCAATTTCCAATCCTTTAAAGTATCCTTAGTCATCTTAACGACCGTGCCTTTTGTAATTCTGGGTTCTTTGATTTTAATGAAACTCACAGGCTCTACGCTGAATTTACAATCTTATATGGGAATTATTATGTCTGTAGGCGTTTCTATTGCCAATGCCGTTTTACTGATTAGTAATGCCGAGTCGCTGCGTTTGCAAAATGGCGATGCACTTAGTTCGGCAGTTCAGGCGGCTGCCTTGCGTATACGTCCGATCATTATGACCACATTAGCAATGATCGCCGGTATGCTTCCAATGGCGATCGGACATGGAGAAGGCGGTGATCAGGTAGCGCCATTAGGAAGAGCTGTAATTGGCGGATTAATCGCTTCTTCGTTTAGTGTATTAATCCTATTACCCTTGGTTTTTGTATGGATCCAAAACAAAACCTCAACCAAATCACCTTCACTAGATCCTGAAGACGAAAACAGTATTCATTATATAACGTTAGAAAAATAAACCATGAAATTAGTCTATTATATCCTTATCGGAATTGTATTTGCATCCTGCAATTCAGAAAATAAAAAAGAAGAGAAACCGGCAGCAATGCCCATGATGATGATGCAGAATTTTGAAACGGTATCGCTGAAAAAAAGCAATCCTTTAGTTCCTTTAAAACTTGCCGGAGAACTGGTCTCCGACAAGGAAACTGCTATTTATGCAAAAGTAAACAGCTATGTAAAAAAACTCTATGTCGACATTGGCTCTCCCGTCACTAGCGGACAGATCATCATGGTTTTGGAAGCCCCTGAAATACAAGCGCAACTGGCCGCTGCAAAATCCAAATGGAAAGCACAGGAAGCCATATACATTGCAACCAAATCCAATTACGACCGAATGTTTAAGGCCAATGAAACTAAAGGAGCTATCGCCAAAGATGCCTTAGACCAGATTACCGCCAGAAAACTATCCGATCAGTCGCAACTAGAGGCTGCAAAATCCGCCTATCAGGAAATACAGGTTATGAATGATTATTTGGTCATTCGGGCGCCTTTCAACGGAATCGTTGCCGAAAGAAATGTAGATCCGGGCTCTTATGTGGGTCCAATGGGAAAAGGATCTGACAAACCTTTATTGGTGCTTCAGGACAATAAAAAACTACGTGTTTCGCTCTCCATTCCGGAGGCCAATACACCTTATTTAAACTTAGGAGATTCGATACATTTTAAAGTAACGTCGCTTCCTCAGAAAAAATACATGGCTAAAATTTCGCGTAAATCAGGAGTACTGGATTTCAAACTACGTTCGGAACGCATAGAAGCCGATCTTCTGAAAACTCAGCCCGAACTAAAACCTTTAATGGTGGTAGAAGCCATGCTTTCGTTACAAGCTAAGGAAGCTACATTTTTTGTGCCTAAAACAGCCCTGGTGGAGAGCAATATGGGCATGTATGTCATTCAGGTTATAGCAGGAAAAACTAAAAATATACCTGTAGCCAAAGGACGTGTCTTACCGGATCAGCTTGAAGTATTTGGCGAACTAAACGAGGGTGATGCAATTTTAATGAAAGCGACTGAAGAAATAATAGAAGGAACAAAAATTAAAAAATAAAACGATGAAAACAATTGGCAACTATTTCCTTATTACTGCAATGGCAATCGTAATGATTTCGTGTAAGGATCAGGAAAACAAAAAAGAAAATGGGGTTTCTGACCAACAGGAAGTAACCGCAAAAGACGTAGCTGTTGTTGCAAAAGGAAATCCCGTGCCTAGCGATGAAGTCTGTATGGTCAATGATCTTCATATGGGTAAAAAACAAATGGAAGTTCCGTTTGACGGCAAAATATACTACGGTTGCTGCAATATGTGTGTCGAACGCATTCCGAGTGACGAAAGTGTCCGCAAAGCAGTTGATCCGCATACCGGAGCAAAAGTCGATAAAGCAACGGCTTATATTGTTTCGTTGAACAAACAGGGAAATGTGGCTTACTTTGAATCGGAAGAGAATTACCAAAGTTTTCTTCAAGCCGGTAAGGAAATGAAAAAGTAGCCTCCGAAAAATAGCTTTATTTTCCAATGAGCATGCAAAAAGGGCAGTCCAAAAATGATTCGGACTGCCCTTTTTTATAATTAAACAAAAGCTTTAGATATTATGCTATTAAAGGTTCTGCTTTAAAACCTTTTGATTTTATAATAGCAATTATTTCTTCTTCGGTAGCACCCTCCGATTGAACAGTCAGTATTTTATCGTTAGTCGTAGTGTCTACATTCCATTCGCATATACCTGCTGCCTGATCCAGATCTGATTGCACTTTCGCTACACATCCACCGCAATTAAGGTTTGTTTTAAATTGAAAATCTTTCTTTTCCATTGTATTGATATTTTAATCGTTATTTAATACTGTAAATTTCGGTTAATTAAAGCTCAACTGTTATACACTATTTCTGGTTTGATTTATGAGATTTACTGATTCTAAAAACCAAATTCCAAAAACCAAACTCCAAATTCCAAATTTTAAAACTGTCGCTTTAAGTTTACATTATAAATTTTACATTTATCCATATTACTGTTAACCATTAGACCAAATCAATTCTTTTCAACCATTACTTTAATTATATTTTTACGGGTCCTAAAGCTAGAATCACAACCCACCGACTGACATTAGCCATGTTTCGGGTGTTACCATTAACTAAAAATGACCTCAATTTAACCCGCTCCAAAATGCTTTGGAAGGGGAAAAATGAGGTCATTACTACAAATCAATTATAAAAAAATATAAAAACGGCGGCCTTTAAATTTGGAAACCGCCGTTGGGCAAACGCATCAAGAGTTTACTTTTTCCATTTTAAGCGAAGGCTGTTACTCACCACACTTACGCTGCTTAAAGCCATTGCAGCACCGGCTATCATTGGATTCAGCAAGAACCCGTTTATCGGATACAGTATCCCCGCAGCAAGCGGAATACCGATAAGATTATAAATAAATGCCCAGAATAAGTTTTGTTTGATCGTCGCTACCGTTTGTTTAGACAAACGAATGGCTTGTGGTATCTTCGTCAGATCTGAAGAGATGATGGTCATTTTGGCCACATCCATTGCAATATCACTCCCCTTACCCATTGCGATACTTACATCGGCGGTTGCCAGGGCTGTACTGTCATTGATACCATCACCTACCATTGCCACCGTTTTACCTTGTTGCTGCAATTCTTTTACAAAGTCGGCTTTGTGTTGTGGCAGTACTTCTGCTTTATAATGTTTGATTCCGGTTTGGGCAGCGATCGCTTTTGCAGTAGCTTCGTTATCCCCTGTGAGCATATACAGTTCAATATTCATGTCTTGCAATTCTTTAATGGCTTGAACTGAGGTCTCTTTGATCTTATCTGAAATTGCAATAACCGAAAGTGCCTGCTGACTATTGGCAAACCAAATCACAGTCTTCGATTCTTTGCCCCATTCCTCTGCCTGATTCAACAGTGAATCCGGAATCACAATAGTGTTCTCTGCCAACAACTTTTTGTTCCCTACATAATAGGTTTGCTCCTGGTAAGTGGCTTTTGCTCCTTTACCGGTAATACTGTCAAAATCTGATAAAACGACAGTTGTTACGCCTTCCAGGTTCTTTACCACGGCTTCTGCCAACGGATGTTCGGATTGCTTTTCGATGCTTAGCAGAACCTCTTTAGTTGTAGCGTCATCGTTGAACCATTTTATACCGGTTACCTGTGGTCTTCCTTCGGTAATGGTTCCGGTTTTATCCAATACGATGGCGGTTACTTTTCTTGCCAGCTCTAAACTTTCGGCATCTTTGATTAATATTCCGTTTTCGGCACCTTTACCTACTCCTACCATGATCGCTGTTGGTGTAGCCAGTCCCAAAGCACAAGGACAGGCAATAACCAATACCGTAACGGCAGCCAATAGCGCTTGTGCAACAGCATTATCTCCCCCCAGAACAATCCAGGCAATAAAAGTTAGAATTGCTATACCAATTACTATCGGAACAAATATACCGGCAATTTTATCGACTAATTTCTGCACAGGGGCTTTACTTCCCTGAGCGTCCTGCACCATTCTGATAATTTGGGCCAGCATGGTCTCTTTACCTACTTTAACCGCCTGAAACTGAAAACTTCCTTTTTGATTGATCGTTCCGGCAAATACTTTTTCATTTTCTTTTTTCAATACCGGAACCGGTTCACCGCTTAACATACTTTCATCTACATAAGATTGACCGGAAAGAACCATACCGTCAACAGCGATTTTTTCACCTGGTTTTACCAGAATAATAGCTCCGGCATTTACCTCCTCAATAGCCACTTGTTTTTCTGTTCCGTCGGGTTGAATCACGATCACCGTTTTGGGCTGTAAACCCATTAATTTTTTAATAGCTGATGAAGTATTTCCTTTGGCTTTTTCTTCCAACAATTTACCCAACAGAATAAAGGCAATAACAACTGCCGCTGCTTCAAAATATACGTGGGCATGCAATCCGCGTTGGTGCCAGAAATCCATGAATAACATGTTAAAAACACTAAACAAATAGGCAATTCCGGTGCTCAAAGCGACCAATGTATCCATATTGGCCGAACCATGCTTCGTTTGTTTCCATGCATTTATAAAGAAATCTTTACCGAGCCACAGAATTACGGGTGTCGAAAACAGCCACATGATCTCATTGGCATAAGGCATATCCATAAAGAACATCCCTATCACTACTACGGGTAGCGACAGCAGAACGGCCCAGATGGTCTTGTTTTTTAGTTTTTTAAATTTCTCTGCATGAATAGCCTCCAGAGACTCCTGTTGTTTCGATTCGTCTAAAATTAGCAAGTCGTAACCAACGGCCTGAACGGCTTTTTGCAGTGTAGAAGCATTGGTGAGATTCGGAAGATACTCTACGGTAAGATTTCCTGTTGCAAAGTTTACCGATGCATCCACTACTCCCAGTTCATAAGATACGATGCTTTCTGCACTTCCGGCACAAGAGGCACAAGTCATTCCTAAAACAGGAAATGTATTTTTGACAGTTGGCACACCATATCCCAGGTCTTTTATCGCCTTTACGGCATTACCAACCGTTTCATTGTTTTTAACGGTAATAGCAGCTCTGCGGTTATTGACTTCTACTTTGTGGGTTTCAACGTCTTTAACTTCTGCTAATCCTTTCTCAACGATTAATGCACAGTGCTCGCTCTCTACATCTTCCAGCGGAATGTAAATTGTTTCCTTAGTATTATAATTTGTTGCCATAATTCGCTTGTTCTTTTATAACTGCAAAGTTGGCAACAATACCGCTGTTTTTTATTGTGGAATTATGGATTTGATTTGTAAAATTTACTTAAACCTCATCCAAAGGTTTTCTTTTCTCTTCCGGATTTGCTTGAAATGGCTTGGTGTTAATCCGGTTACTTTTTTAAACTGATTGCTCAGATAGGCAACACTGGAATAGTTTAAGCGCAAAGCGATCTCACTAAGCGATAACTCATCATAAACCAAAAGCTCTTTAATTTTCTCAATTTTTTGTGCTATGAAATACTTTTCTATGGTAGTACCTTCTACCTCCGAAAACAAATTTGAAAGATAGTTGTAGTCATGATTGATTTTCTCGCTCAGGATATCCGACAGGTTATTTTTGGTATCATTATCCTGATGGTGCACCAGTTCGATAATGATGTTTTTTATCTTTTCGATGATTCTGCTCTTTTTATCATCTATGACTTCAAATCCAAGCGGAACCAGTACTTCCTCCAGCGCGTTTCTTTCTTCAGAGTTGAGTTCTCTTGTTAGCGTAACTTCACCCAGCTTAATATTGGTAAAATCCAACCCGAGTTTTTCTAGTTCGTTTTGAACGACCATAATACAACGGTTGCAAACCATGTTTTTAACAAATAATGTACTCATATCCTTATTTGATCAGATTTTTTGATTCAATATACCTTTACAAACTTAGCACTAAAATTCAATTAATCCTCCATCAGCAAATTATTCAGAGGAAACAAAAAGTGATCCATTCCTTTTTTTTGGTAAAGAAAAAACAGCCGAAATACAGGGGTTTCTTTTTCTGTTTTACTAAAATAAACAGGTGTTTTTACCTGTTAGTACTCGTGTTTTTATTTTTAAATTTACGTTATCATTTTATCATTGCTCACTTAATCAGTAGCGTTAACCATTGACCTGACCATTATCAATAAAAACTATCTTTTAATACCAGCTAAAGTCTGTTGCCCTTACCGTAAGTATGGGTAAAGCAAAGTATCCCTTATACGCTGAAGAAATTGATTTAAAGATAAAGATCACACTCCAAAATAAGTATTGATAACCGAAAAGAACTTTAGAATTTGCTCTCTTTTTCTGCAAATCCAGATCACCTGCACAAGCCTTTTGTTGTTACAAAAAGGCTGGCTCACTGAGAATACTACCAACCAGAAACAAACCAAAAAATAAACCAAAATCCATGACAAATCTTGAAAAAATCTATTATGTAAACGCCGGACCGGGCGGAACATTTCAAAAATCCGGAGACTATTATACTACACCTGCCGATGTCGACAACCTGTTCAAACATCTGGAAGATCACGACATCGAAAGATTGCTCGTTTATTTCCATGGCGGACTCGTAAATGAAGCCAGCGGAATGGAAGCGGCTGAAGTTATGCGTACCAATTTCGTTGATGCTCCATCCAAAACACATGCGGTTACCTTTGTATGGGAAACAGGTCTTTGGGAAATCATAGTCGAAAATCTTAGTGCCAAAAGCTCAGACAATCAATTCCAGAAAGTACTTAATTATGTGATTAAAATTGTAGGCAAAAAGCTGGGCGTTGGTGCACGTGGTGGTGGAGTAACACTTGACAACCCGACAATTGAAGCAGAAAAACTAAAAGTTTATCCCTTTGCTCAACTAAACAATCAACTCGGAAATAGCCGAAGCGGAAGCGTTATGTTTGATGAAGATGATGAAGAAGGCTTCCTGGCCAGACTTGAACAGGAAAGTAATACCATGATCCGCGCAGAAGATGAAATGGCTACAGAAGAAATTGAAGTGGCAGAACCTGATCCCGATGCAGGAGATTCAAGAGGATTATTACTGACGCTAGGGAAACTTGTAGCCAAAATTGCGTTTGCAGTGCTGAAACGTTACGCGCAAGAG
Organism: Flavobacterium sp. N502536; assembly: GCF_025947345.1. NCBI lineage: Bacteria > Pseudomonadati > Bacteroidota > Flavobacteriia > Flavobacteriales > Flavobacteriaceae > Flavobacterium > Flavobacterium sp. N502536. Next base: position 4,551,950 of record NZ_CP110011.1, read on the forward strand.
ACCCATCACGATTTTTACCCAACTATTGTAGAAGAAACTTTTAGAAAGATTTATATCGACCGTGTAGGCAAATGGGGCTGGTCTGAAATGAAAGAAAAGGCCCAAAAAATGTTTGATGATAATCAAGGACGCTCGGGTGACGATTTACATGCCGGAACCTATTTTCTTTCCTTATTAGAAAAACATTATCAAAAAAGACAAAATGCAGGTAAAAAATTCGCTATCGAACTCGTAGGTCATAGCGCGGGCTCTATCGCAATTTGTAACATGCTGGCCGCAACATCCGAAAATTTCAAACAATTAAAATACAACAATGTTGTTTTTCTGGCGCCTGCCTGCAGAACCGACCTCTTTATCGCAAAAGGAATTCCTGCTAAACAGAATGGGGTTTACAAAAAATTCAAGATGTTTACCATGAAGGAAGAGAATGAGAAAAAAGATTACTGCGTTAAATACCTGTACACCTACTCCCTGCTCTATCTGGTATCAGGCTTGTTCGAAGACGAAACCGATGCAAAGATAATGGGGCTTCATGAGCAGTTTAAGGCTAAAAAACGTTATGAAAATTTCGCCGAATTGAAAACGATCAATAGCTTTATTATGAGCAATAAGCTGGCACTGTCAGATGATATCACCAATACGGATAACAGCATGTGGACCGATTCTTTCCGCCATGGTGATTTTGACAACAACCCTGCCACTCTGAAATCAATCCTTTCAACTATCAATATCGTTTAATTATGGATTATGCTATTGTAATAGGAATCGACCATTACGAGAAAAAACCATTGTCGGGTGCTGTAGCTGACGCGAAAGCTTTTGCCAATTGGCTGGAAACAAAAGGAGGTGTTAAAAAAGAAAACCTCAAACTCTTTGTTTCCAACAGCGCAGACCTGCTCGTTAGTGGTCCCGAAATTGACATTGCCATCAACGAAATGAATCGTGTTGCCAGACCGAAAAATGAAATAAACAGATTGTATTTTTATTTCTCCGGGCATGGTATAGGCGTCACTTTTGAGAATACGGCACTGTGCCTTCGTCTTTGGCCGTCACTAATCAACCATTGTATCTCGGGTATGGATTACCGCACCTGGTTTACCAATGCGGGAGCGTTTGATGAGATCCTAATTTTCTTTGATTGCTGCCGTGAACATGATACGCTAATTAAAGGGAATTCCCCTATGGGTCCCTGGAATCTTCCGGTGGGTAACCGGAATCCAAAAGTGCTCATTTGTAATTCTACCGCCTACGGCAAACTGAGTTATGAGGTGACTATTGATCCGGTAATAAACAATCCTTCAGACGGTGGAGCAGCGAACGACGAACAACCAAAAGAATCAGAGTCTGATAAAAAAAGAGGGGCTTTTACCACTTTCCTTATCGACAGTCTCAATGGTGATGCCGATAGTGATGCAACCGGGCAAATTACGGCAATGAATCTTACGAATCATATTCGGAACAATTTTAAAAGTCATGCCGAAAAATTCAAAAAAATACAGGATGCTTCAGCCGATTTCCTAAATGGCGGAGATCAGATTCTGATTTGCAAAGTTCCTGTGAGACTGCCAAAATACAATTGCGAAATTACCTTCGAACGAAACTCCAATGTGACCCTCTACGGTCCTAACCTCGAAGAAGTCTGGCACGGTGATGTTACCATAGGGCAGGTTTTGCAACTAAAAAGGCTGGCCAAAGGCTTCCATCAGTTAAAAGACAATACTGATACTGCAGCACCACCCAAAACTTTTATCAATTACTCTCCAAAAACAATCAGTTATGAACGATTCTGATCCTAAATATTCCATTCATATTTCTTTCAGACAACCTCTGGAAGGGCTGCAACTTGTACTTGTTGATGGCACACTGAACAAAATTGTAGAGGAAGAGACCCAAAAACTTGAACTTTCACTGCTAAAAGGAATCTACCAATTAAAAGCTTCTTTTATAGACTATTTTGAGGAATACTTTCTGACTGTAAGCCAGGATGAGCATTTCGTTTTGGATTACCATTACCCAATGACTTCTCCCAGTATGGAATTTGCAACAACGCATGAGTATTTTTCGAACCCTGCTGAAACGTGGAGTCGAAAATGTACATCAAGTGACAATAATAAGATTCCTAATTTCTTTTTCTTTGCTGCGGCCTATGACAGGGATTTTCCAAATAAAGAGCAAACCGTTATAGAGCTGCTGACGAGCTTTTCTCTATTTGATCCTAACGGTAAACTATATATTCGTTTCAGGGATAAAAACTCGTTTATCGATCCGGATGCTTCCGTACTGGTTTTTTCTGCCCGACTCAAAAAAGGGATGTATTTCCTTCAATATGAAAAAGAAAAGGAACGCAGAATTTTTCCCTTTTATATCTATGACCGGTTTCAAACCCAGTTTTTGCTGCGCTACAAACAAACTCCCGATTTTTCGAACAGTTTTTTCTACTATGACAATAAATTTGGATTTAACAGAACGGACGACAAATACTTGTTACTGGACAAAATTCAATATGTTTATAAAGACTACAGCAATTATAAACTGCTGACTCCTTCGGATCGCTCTGCTATAAAAGCCCATCCCTATCTGGTCGCCCTTTTGCATGTTCTTCATCTGGTTACGGAAAACGAACAGGACAGTTTAGAATTTGCCAATGTACCAATATTATACCTTCCCGACATTGCATTACTCACAGCCTTAAAAGACAGCAAGCAGCAGATCAATTCAGATCAATTACCAATCGTCTCGGCGATAATGGCCAAATGTATGGTAACTGCCGGAAAAAAAATGGAATTCAGACCCGGGTCTATAATGGATCGTGTGCTGGACAGTCTGAGTTTTGATATCTTCTGGAACAATTTTTCAGCGGTAGAAGACCTCTTAATTATGGAAAAACTGTACAATGAGCTGCTGGATAAATCAAAAATTTTCAGTAAAAATATCAAAAGAAAAGCGACACAAATCCTTGCGAATTCAATCGCACCCGAATTGCTAAAAGAGGAGCGTCTCAACACGCTATTGGGAAATAACCCCATTGACACGCCGGAAAGTGATCTCAAATTTATAGAAGCTATTAAGAGTGTAGGCGACGTATCGAAGATCTCCAATAAACTCAATCTCCCTCCTACAACTATTCTTCGCAACTATGAAAAGTATGATGATATCTACAAAAAAATGAATCTCAAATAATCTAAAGTAAAAAACTAATTTACCCCATAGAAACATAGGATGTTTTTTGAAAATACTCTATGTTTCTATGTTTTAAGATAACTCACAATCATACAGCTTTAATACCATTATAAATTGCGATAAAGAAAAAAATCACCCCCAATCCAAAAGAAAATTCGCTGAGAATTAAGAAGATTCTCGAAAACAGTAATGTTCGATGCAAACCCTTTTTTTGTTTACTCGCTTTAGCCGCATTTCCATTGTTCTGAGCGCGCAATAAACAAATATACCAACTCATTGCGTCTGTGGCAAAATACCTGTGACACAGACAAGCGCCTGAACAAATAACAAAAAATACTAAGGCTACAATAAATTCAGAGTAATCTAATTTAGGAGCTAATCCTTCATTTTTTATTTTCGCAACGAAAAGTGCACCAAACCCTGCAATGGCCAATAAAGAAAGCCGAAGCAACTCAGCGGTAAATTTGATATAATTTTCAGAAATTATAAAGTCAGCCTGATAATCTGCTTCGTCAACTGTGTAAGGTGTTGCCATGATATGTAACGGTTAATTGGTTAATGCCTTGCTATCAAGACTGGAATTCATAACTAAAAAAGCTCCTCAAATATACCAATCCTAAAAACATAAAAATCAAGTGTTTCTACTTGATTTTCGTAACCTAAAAAAATCAAGGAAATTATTTACTAATTACGGTTTTCCTTTTTATTCTTCCATATATATTCAATATTTTAGCATGAAACCCAAATCTAGTTTCATCGGATTTCAATAACGCAAAAATAAAAAGGCTTGCAGTTCTTTTTTCTTAAGAAATGATCCCTTAATCAATAAGAATTTAATCTTTATAATAAAAAACAATACAGTTTATGAACTTTTTAGTTATTTCAGGCGCACCCAAAACGGGTAAAACAACTTCAATCAATATTATTGCAGAATGGTTGACCACTGGTCTTACAGCGGATATAAACGGAAATCCATTTCCTTCTTTTTTGCCAAATTCTGAGGAAGAATACAATGACTTTTCTATTGTCATTCACCGACTTGGAAAAAAGATTATTATTCACTCTGCCACAGACGATAAAAAATGTATGAATGGTTTGATCAAAAAATTAAAACAGAATTCAGATGCCGATGTTGTTATAACCTCTTGCAGAGATATTGATTGGCAAAGAGATTATTTTACTGCTCGCATCAAACCTTTTGCGACTTTCTTTTTAGAGTCTCCTTTAGGTAAAATTCCCCGAAAAAATGAAGAGAGACTTGCTGCTGCTAAAAAGTGGCACAAAGAAACGTTACTTCTTCTACACCAACATATTCTATCAAATACCCCATATCATTTATAGTTTCTGCACTTGTCAAAACTGGTATAACCACTATATATAATTTAACATAAGACCCTTATGAAAATTGAAGAGCTTAGAATTGGAAGTATCGTAGTAAACAGTACTACTGATAAAATCATCAGAGTTAAAGGCATCTCCGATGATGGCTTTATAACCGTAAGAAAAGATGCATTGTCTGATGAAAATATCGATATTGAAAATATAATACCACTTTATATAAATGATCCTATGCTCGGACAAATCGTCGATCATAGGGTTATTACGAAAGCCCCCCGCAAAAAAAACATTTATTATTTCCCAAATCAAACAGCAACCTTTTTCCTTGTCAAACTTAAAGAATCTAATTTTGTAATTGGAATGATTGATGTGAAATTACCTGAAAAATATAGAAGACTTACAAAATCTTTCAGTGAATATCATAAGCTACAAAATGCACATAAAACAATTTTCGATACTGAACTTCCTTGGTTGAACATTTAAAAATTGAAAAAGCATATAATTGCTTCTAAGAAATTTAGCAAAAATAAAATCTATGACTAGTAAAATAATCGAACCGATAGTACAACAATATAATGAGAATAATTGGGAATTTATTTACCCTTCATCTATTGATAATGAAAAAATAAGTGATGAATTTTGGCATGCAGTAAAACTTTTAGACAATGATGATCAAATGGCCGAAAAGGTTTTTAAAAAACTGATTACAAAACATCCATACTATATCGATGCATACAATCACTTAAGTATATCTTTCAGAAATCAGGGGAAAAAGTTTGAAAGTTTCTTAACGGCTGAAAAATCATTTAATTTAGGTAAGAATTGTTTGCCAAAATCCTTCAATTTAAAAAAAGACAAGTTGCCTTGGTCTAATATAAATAATCGCCCTTTTTTAAGAGCTTGCCAATCTTTTGGATTAGAATGTCAATATCATCAAAATTATTCTCAAGCAATCGAAATATATAAACTTAATTTAGCTTTAAATGAAAATGATAACCAAGGAATTCGATATTTATTACTTGAAACATTATTTGCGGCAAAAGATTATAAACAAGCTCAACAATTACTAAATAAGTATTCTGATGATTTTTCAATAGAATTCAAATTTGGTTTAGTTGCGATAAGTATTCTGCAAGATAATTATAAACGAGCGGATAAATATTTAGAGGAAGCAATACAAACAAATAAGTTCTTTATAGAAGAAGTTATTAAAGACAGACATTTAAAGCCTTCCCCATTTAGAATTCCAGGTATGCCAAACTTCGATGCCGGTATTCCAGACCGTTCTATTCAGCAAGCATTCGAATACTGGGAAAGGAATAAACAATTATATAAGACAAATAAAATAATTGACTATATTAAAGCTAGACAAAAACTAACTCTCAAATAACTCATTTTATTCCCATTACAATCAATCTATTACAAAATAAAACAACAACCCGAGGTTGTTGTTTTATTTTCTTGTTTACTCTTTTTTATAAGGACATTCTGAAGCGGGCCCTGATGATGCCGATGATCCGGCTTTATAAGTACCCGGGAATTGTTCCTCGATTAAACGTTTTTGTTCAGGGGAAACATCTTCCATTTTACGAAGTGTATTCACTTGAATGTGCGGCCAGCTTGTGGTACCTCCGTCGTCTCCGAAATCAAATTCGAAAAATATAACCTGCTCGTATTGCAACTGAAGAATTTCTTTATCATTTTCAAAAATTGTTTCTAACCACATTCTCATGTTCATTTCGACCGTAGGAACAAAACGATTTACAAACGGAACATTTAATATCCCTCCTTGTGCTCCTGTTTTATTTTTGGACGACAATTCGAGCAATACATGGTTTCTTACGTCTTCACCTTTCAACGTATCACGAAGGCGTAAATCTGGCCGTACCGAATAAGGATATAAATGATGCGCTAATATTCGTTGAGTATAAATTTTATTCTCGCCTTCATCGTTTTTATCATCCAATGTCTCAAATACCCAAGGTGGTGGCGGTGCATCAAGATTTATAGGCTCATTGCTCGTATCTGCTCCTCCCATTGTTTGCGAAATAGCAAGATGTTTATAGTCCCAGGCCGCAAACCCTTCCGCGTACTTTGGAGCACCATTAATCAAATAACCTGATTTATTTGGCTTTAAATCTCCCAGCAATGTAATTGTACTTCCATGTGGAATTACGCCACTTCGGGAAATCGAGTAATCAGGTATAAAGTAAGGTCCGGTTTGGCCCGCTCCCGCTTTTAGTTCTTTAGAAGCGATAATCTCATAATACTTACGTCCGTTTAAGTTTTCGAGTGTTACATATTCTTTATTGCCCTGATCGTCCTTGATTAGAAAAAGGGTTTCGTCCTGATATCCGCTTTTGTATAAATCTTTGTGCGGGTTATTTGGCGATACTGCATGTACACCGCGGTCTTCTTTAATCGTTTTATCCGTTGCCGCATAATTAAAGATATCACTCAACCATAAATACATACCATTCTCTTCGTGAATTGGGGTATATAATAAAGAATCCTGCCCAGGTATGCTGTTTACACTTTTAATACTTTGCTCGTATTTTACTGCTCCACAAAACTGCTCATTTGCTCCTCCACGGTTGCGAACGCCTCCGGGTACCAGGTTAAAAGTCAGTTTTTCGATATATTCTTCACATTCAAAGCTGTATTTTCCCGGAATGGTTCCTGCACCTGTACCAGGCGAAGGCATGATGGTGGTATGAATACCGCTGCCTACTAATTTTTTCTGAGACTGGTTGTCATTGTTATTGTTGTAGCTTACCCAGGTGCCTTCTAATACTCTTAAAATACCGTAATCTACATTTTTTACAATGGTTTGAAGGTTCTCTTCATAAAAAGGTCGGATAGGATCTTCAATCAGAACTTTTTGATACTTGGACAGCAGCTTGTGTAATATTCCTTCTTCTTCCTGAAGAGCTTCAAATACCGCTTCATTTGCCTTTTGAGCAAAATCAGCCGTGAGCTGATTTAAATTTCCTCCTTCTTCGAGGTCTTTGCGTTTTAACATAATATTCTTTTTTTAGCGTTAATAAGTTGTGTATTCAAAAATCCGCCTCTCATTCTCCTTCCCGCTCAAAGCTTTTTATTCCTGTAAAAACCCTTTCAAACCCATCTTTTTTTTGATGCAAAATACGGGGCAATTTACTGTTCGATCAATACCAAATCATCCTGTTCAAAAGGTGTTCAGAGCGATTTCTAAGACTCTAAATCTTTATCAGTTAATTTCTTACAAGATTGTAAAGTAACCTAATTTATAGCGATTGAAGACAAGTAGTAATACCTGTTTTGTGGGTAAAAAACATAGAAATAATAGAACATCAATCTTATCGTAGTACTAGAAGAATTACTCTAGTAAAGGCAAAGGAATTACCCAATCCTTCCAAATGTAGCAGCTCTATAAATCAGATACTACAAATAAAGATTCTTTTATTACACTAACATTCAGTCAAATAAAAAGAACAGTAACTTTATTCGATTTCAGTTAGCTCTTATTAATTTGTTCGTTTATCGTTCATCTTTTTAAAGTATTTGACATTGGACTTTTATCAAAATAGAATCACCTTAAAAATCGAAAAAACATAAAAATGAAGTTAAATTTTAGTAAACGATTAGAAAAATTCAGGAAAAAATGTAGTTGGAATTATAAATATGCCATAGGCAAATGGGACTACATGAAAGATGAAAAAGAGAGATACGAAAAAATCATTGAATTTATCAAAGCCTCTACTATAAAACAACCCAAAATATTAGATCTGGGTTGCGGGTACGGAGCACTTAACTCCTATCTCAAGGAATCTGATTATTCAACAATACTGGGTGTTGATTTATCTTTCACTGCCATTAATAGAGCCAAAGCGCAAAATTTTACAAACTCCTCTTTTCAAGTTGCCGATCTTACCCAATTCAATACCAATGAACCCTACGACATCATTATCTTTAATGAAGTGCTCTATTATTTGGAAAACCCAAAAGATCTGGTGTCCAGATTTATTACGAATACGGATAGCGACTATCTTATTGTTTCTCTTTATAGTAATTCAATTAGTAATGATATTATAAGCCTGTTATGCAATCAATATGAATTAGTACAAAATGAACTCGTACTACAGTCAGACAAAATTTCCTGGCACCTTTATCTCTTCAAAGTAAAATCTAACCTGTGACTCAACTATTTCAAATAAAAAAACCTCCAAAATCAAATGACTTTGGAGGTTTTTATTTTTTTTTGTGGAATGAATCCCTATTTACACTAGTTAATGTCGTTAAACTCGTGTAATGATTTTAATGTGCTTTCGTAAAATAAAATTGCAGCAATTAAATTTCCTTTATCTGAGTAAGGCATCATTTTTCTTTGGAAATCTACAGTTGTATCCAAAAATGTTGTTGTTCCTTCGGCTTGACCGTCTAATACTTTTTTGTGTTCACTATCGTCCGGAATACCTAAGTCAGCCATTGTTACACCTGGTTTTGTAACCAAAGCGATGTACGGAAGTGTTTTTACTAAAACTTTAATACGCTCAATGTATAATTCCAAAAGTTCTCCTTTTTGCATACCACTCAATTCTTTTTGATCATGGTACTTGCGGATAATAGCTGTTGTACTGATTATACTTCTTGGAGCATTCTTCGCCTGTGCTGAAATAGCGCCAGTTGCAAGAAAGAAAAAGAAACTTACTAAAATAATACTATTTTTCATTTTGTTAATGTAATTGGTTGTTGAGGAAAACAAAAGTATACAATTTAACTTAAGCCGCAAGTTTAATGATTCCTTTTTTTTTAAAAATTTTAACAATTTGCATTATATCAATCTATAAGACAATTCTGAGGTGCTGTAAGCCCTGTTTTACTGGGGTAACGATCTGTTGTAATTTTGAAAAATGCTGAAATTTTACAGCAATTTGTCTCTCGTTTTATGATTTAATTACCCTAAAACGTCCCGGATACTTGATCCAGATACTTTTTTTATTGCCGTAATAGTCCATAAAATCTTCACAAACAAAAACGGCATGAGCCGTAGACCAGGCAACAACTCCGCAAAATTCACTTCCCGACTGTCGCTTTAACTTTTGAACTTGTTTGCCTTCTTTAAATCCTAAATATTTATAAATTGTAGGAGTGTGTACCGAACCATCTTCTAAATCCTCCAATGCTTCATCAAAAGTTGAGATCTTATCTATAATTTGCTTGTATTTTGCCATTACAGCATAAGTCAGTACGGCGTAATCTGTAATTTGTTCGCTCTCGCAATTGTCTTTGATATAAATAAAACCGGCTGATACTGTGGCTTTCGTTAGTTCATCCTCTTTGAGATAAAAGGATGCATTATTTTTTAAGGTAATTTTATGTGAATTGTCCGCCATCTTTTCATTTACAAACAAATTGTCCAGTCCGTAAACATTTAGAGAAGCTTTAATAAAGGCAATCGATGAACAATTGGTGCGCTCTCCCTGCTTAAAACTTTCGAATATTTTATCTGAACTTAGTTGTGAATAAGAATTTGGACTGGCAAATATTAAAAGTAAAAATAGTGAAGTAACAGCTTTCATTGTCTTAAAGTTTTATAATTGCTCCCCAATCCATTTTTGGGAATAAATTGATTCTACAAATCTATAAAAATCAACCCATAATTGTTTTTTACTTCTCACTTTTTATCAAAAAATGTTACGAATACACTAACTAAATCCTTTTGAAAGGGTTACGATTCTATTAGCCCAAAGCTTTCCCACTTTTGAAAAATACAAGAGACTAATTCCTTTTTATTTTGCACAATTTTATATCATTTTTTATGCAGACTAATTCTCCTAACTGCCCAATCGCATTTTTGCGTTGAAAGATTCTATCCCGCGGCTACTATTTCGTCTCCAAATTAGCCTTCCAAAGAAACCGTATAAATACCTGTTTTTTAATACGTTAAAAGCAGCAATACTTTTTTTAACTAATTTTACAGTATCGAAATTTAACTCCCTGATTGTCACCAAAAACAATGCTAGGCTTACACGCGGAAAATAAATTTTACGCCTCATAACAAAACGCATTTATTTAACCTTCACCTTACCCTTTTAAATGCCTTAGTCAAAAAACCGAACTACCTATTTGTTACCACGAATTGAATCCAACTGGTTGAATAGAAGCTTATACATTTTTGAAAAGTACACCAAATTAATTCCTAATTATAACAAACTATCATGGCAACAACAGTACCCGAAGACAAAAAGACCAATTACGAGAAACTATTTGCCAGCTGTATCATAAAAGCAGCTAAGTATCCTGAAATTGATGCACTTGTAGCAAAAATAGTAGACAATAAAACCAGGTATCAATCCGTAGGCAATCCCCTGAATATTCCCTGGTATATCATCGCAATTATACATTGTATGGAAGGAAGTTTGAGGTTCGACAGGCACCTGCACAACGGTGATCCGCTTACCAATCGTACCGTTCAGGTTCCTGCAGGACGCCCGAAAGTAGGAAAACCACCCTTTACCTGGGAAGTAAGTGCAAATGATGCTTTGATTTACGACAAACTAAACACATGGACCGATTGGAGCATTTCCGGAATTCTCTACAGACTTGAATTGTTTAACGGATTGGGATATTACAAACAAGGAATTAATTCGCCTTACTTATGGAGTTACTCCAACCATTATACCAAAGGCAAGTATGTTCAGGATGGTAAGTATGATCCAAACGCCGTTTCTAAACAATGTGGCGCTGCCGTTTTGTTGCGACGTATGATGGAGCAGCATTTGATTACCCTGCCCAATCCACACATCGTGGAACGCATACTACTTCAGGGAAACAAAACAAGCTATTTCTCCGGAACGGCTACCGCCGAAGCTACCGAACTGCAAAAACTTCTTAATAGCGCCGGAAGCGTCTTAAGAGTTGATGGCAAAGCAGGAGAAAGAACCTCGACCGAGTATTTTAAATATAGTAAAACCTATCTAAAAGGAGATCCCAGAAAGGTTTAATGCCTACAGTCATCGGCCGTAAAATACTCAAACTCTCAAGCAAGACAAACGGCAAACTTTGGGTTTGCCGTACCAATACTTAAGCTTCGTCTTTAATTAATACCTAATTTTTTTCCCATTCTACATTCAATCGTATAACTTTGTAGAGATGAAAATTTTAGTAGTAGAAGACGACCAAAGAGTGGCTGAGTTGATTCAGCGCGGACTTACTGAACACGGATTTTTCCCAACAGTGGCTTATGACGGTCTCTCTGCGAAAAAACTGGTGTTACATAACCCTTTCGATCTGGTTATTACCGATATCATCCTGCCTAAAATGGACGGACTTGATTTGTGTAAAGAGATTCGTTTGATCAAACCTGATCTTCCTATCATAATGTTAACCGCTTTGGGCTCGACAGATGATAAAGTGGAAGGTTTTGATGCGGGAGCCGATGACTACCTCACAAAGCCTTTTGAAATGAGGGAATTATTAGTTCGTATCAGAGCTTTGTTAAAAAGAAGCGGTAGCAATTCCATTCATACCACTGGCTTTATTTTGAAGTATGATGAACTTGAAATGAACCTTCAAACCAAAAGTATCCGAAGAAATGAAACTGAAATTAGCCTTACTCCAAAAGAATTTAAACTTTTAGAGTATATGCTCCAAAACCCCGAGCGGGTGCTTTCGCGCGTAGAAATAGCCGAAAAAGTGTGGGACACTCATTTTGATACCGGTACCAATTTTATTGATGTCTATATCAACTATCTGAGAAAAAAAATTGACAGGGATTATGATAAAAAACTCATTCATACAAAATCGGGGATGGGATTTATTTTGAAAACAGAATGAAAACAAGAACCCGGCTAACCCTATTGTTTACCCTTGTCACGGCCACTATTTTATTAGTGTTTGCTGCTATTATTCTAATTTCTGCAAAAGAAAACAGAGAAAAAGAATTCTATGCTTTGTTAAAGAAAGAGGCCGTCACCAAAGCCAATTTATTTTTGAATGCTGAAGTCGACAGTAAAACACTACAAGACATTTACAAAAACAACAGAGCCACCTTAAACGAGGTTGAAGTTGCCATTTATACCCCTGCTTTCCACCTACTCTATCACGATGCTGTTGATATTGATGTGGTGAAAGAAACCAAGTCGATGATTAATGAAATTGCCCGTAAAGGCGAAATAAAATTTTATCAAAAAGAATGGCAGGTTATAGGCATGACCTATCGATTTCAGGGAAAAGAGTACATTATCACGGCCGCAGCATATGACGGATTTGGCTACATCAAATTCTACAACCTCCTTGAAACCTGTATCCTTGTTTTTATCTTATCGATTCTGCTGCTGTACGTTGCCGGACGTTTTTTTTCAAAAAAAGCATTTGAACCTATTGTTAAAATGACGAACAAAGCCAAAACCATTTCGGCTACAAATCTTGATCTGCGTCTGGACACTTCGAAAAACAAAGATGAAATTACCGAACTGGCTACCACGTTCAATAAAATGCTGAACCGTCTCGAAAGTTCCTTCGACTCTCAGAAACAATTTGTTTCAAACATCTCGCACGAGCTTCGAACACCACTTTCAGCAATTATTGCCGAATTAGAGCTCTCAGGTCATAAAGAACGCAATACGGAAGAATATAAAATAGTCATTCAAAACACTTTACAGGATGCCAAAAAACTAGCCAAACTTTCGAACAGTTTGCTCGATCTTGCGAAAGCCAATTACGATCCTTCGGAAATTGCTTTTAAACAGCTTCGTATTGATGAAGTACTGTTAGATGCCCGCCAACAAGTTCAAAAGTCAAATCCGGACTATAACATTAGCATCCACTTTGAGAACGATTTTGAAGAGGACAGTCAGATCTCCATCTATGGAAACGAGTATCTTCTAAAAGTTGCTTTTGCCAATTTATTTGAAAATGGCTGTAAATTTTCTGCCGATCAGCAAAGCATGGTTTCCATTTCCTTTCTCAGCAATACAATAGAACTTCGTTTTTCGGACAATGGGATTGGTATTTTACCCGAAGAACTGGAGTCTATTTTTACTCCATTTTACAGAGGTTCCAATAAAACTCACGCCGATGGAAATGGTATTGGTCTTTCCTTAACAAAGAAGATCATTCTGCTCCACAAAGGGGTTATCACCGTTACCTCCCAAAAAAATCAGGGAACAACTTTTACCGTAACCTTCAACTTACAATAGCATTCTTTCAATGCTAGACCTTCTGTTATTCAGAGTCGAACTGCTGTCATAAAAAAGTATGACAAGCCAGGTTATACCATTACGCAAAACCACTCTATTTCAACACCTTAAACACTTACGATTCATTCTTAACTTAAAGAAGTGTCAGCTTGTTTTTTCTTCCTATACGTACTCCAAACAGCGGTACATTCTCTTTATTTTACCGGGTTATTTTCTAAAACCCAAAAGCGGTTTTGCCCCATTTTCTAATAGAATTCTAATTTTTTTCTAAAAGGTCTCTAATGGCTCTTTCGGGATTGCCAGTCTAATTTTGCGCCAGATTTAAGGATCATGATTTGTTGTTGTGACACACGATGTGTTACCCTACCAATACTACTGTTCCCAAATTTTCTGCGGTAATGCTTTATCCATAGCGAACCGCAAAATTTAATTAATGCGTAAAAATCAAAATGACATGACATTAAAGACTACAAAACTTTTCAGACTTCAACGATCAAAAACCTGCCCTCGAAATCCCGAATGTAAAAACCTTCTACTTGTTATAATGACAGCTTCAATGCTGTTAGCCTGCCAGAACAAAACCGAAAAAAAAGAGGTTGAAAGCTTTTCTTTAAAGGGAGATACGATCCTCGTTCCGCAAAAATCAAATATTGCCGTCAAACTAAAATTAGAAACCGTTAAAACCGAGCCGTATCAATTCGAATTACAAACTGCCGGAACTGTCAAAGCAATTCCGAATTCGTATGCCGAAATTGCTCCTCCTTTTTCCGGAAGAGTTACCAAAGTACATGCAAGACTAGGAATGAAAACACTGCCGGGAACCCCTTTATTTGAAATGGTTTCTCCCGATTTTACAGCCGCTCAGAAAAACTTCTTTCAGGCTAAATCGGCTTATCAGGTTGCTGGTCTTTCGTTAAAACGTCAAAAAGATCTGAAAACGCATGGTGTTGGTTCACAGAAAGATCTCGAAGAAGCCGAAACCAATTTCGAAATCAATGAAAAAGAATACCAAAATGCGATGGCCAGCCTTAAAGTTTTTGGAATAAACACCAACAAACTGGTTTTCGGTCAGCCCTTAGTGATCACCTCACCCATAGCCGGAGAAGTGATAACCAATGAACTGGTATTGGGACAGTATTTAAAAGAAGATGCCGGGCCAAAAGCAAAGGTTGCCGATCTCAAAAATGTATGGGTTGCGGGGCAGATTAAGGAAAAAGACATTCATTTTTTGCAAGAACTACAAGGGGCCGAAATCAGTTCCGGCGCTTATCCGAACACGAAAATTTCGGGTAAAATCTATCATGTCGACGAAATAATAGATGAGGATACCCGAAGCGTACAGGTATTAATAGCCTGTAACAACACCGATCATATCCTTAAACCGGGAATGTTTGTCTCTGTAAAATTTACAGACAAGCCCGTAAATACCTTGTTCATACCCGCCAAGGCAGTATTGCAAGTCAATGACAGAAGCTTTGTCTTCGTCCAATCAGAGCCGGGCAAATATGTCCGTCGTTACATCGAGACCGGAATATCACAAAATGGAAAAATAGCCGTGTTCTCCGGATTAAAAACAAATGAAACAATTATCAGTGAAGGAGCTTTTTATATCCTTGAAGCGAAATAAATGACTTTATGAAACAAAATATATTTGAAACAACAATAGCAAAACGCTGGTTAATACTGGCATTATTCTTACTCCTTTCTTTGTTTGGATACTATTCCTGGACACAACTTTCTGTTGAGGCTTATCCCGATATCGGCGATGTCACCTCACAAGTCGTAACACAGGTTCCGGGTCTGGCAGCGGAAGAAGTCGAGCAACAGATCACCATTCCGATAGAACGGGCTATAAACGGTTTGCCGGGCTTACATGTCATGCGAAGCAAAAGTACTTTTGGTTTATCGATGGTAACGATCGTTTTTGATGACGGTATTGAAGATTACTTTGCCCGCACCAGAATTCAGGAGCGCTTAAATGATGTCGAATTGCCTTATGGTGCTGTACCGGGTTTAGATCCGCTGACCTCTCCTACAGGCGAAATTTATCGCTATATCATCGAAAGCAGCAACCACGAACTAAGAGAGCTGAGCGAATTACAGGAATACACCATTATTCCCCGTATCAAACAGGTCTCAGGAGTGGCTGATGTTACCAATTTTGGAGGAATTACAACACAATACCAGGTAGAGCTCGATCCCGCTAAATTGGAGCAGTACGGTTTATCCTTAAATGAAGTAACGGAAACCATCGTAAAAAATAATGCAAATACTGGGGGAAGCGTTATCAATCGCGGAGATCAGTCGTATGTGGTACGCGGAATTGGTTTGGTAAAAAATCTGGAGGATATTGGACGCATTGTTGTAAAATCGGTAAATGGAGTCTCTATTTATCTGAGTGATATCGGGAAGTTAAAATATGGCAATCTGGAGCGCAAAGGAGCTTTAGGATACACCGACAAACGCGGGGTTGATTATTCGGACAATATCGAAGGGATTGTATTATTGCTCAAAAACCAAAACCCCTCTGTGGTTTTAAAAGGAGTCAATGAAGCCGTGGACGACCTCAATAAAAATTACCTTCCTGAAGGCGTTAAAATCCACGCTTTTCTGGACCGCACGAGTCTGGTAGACACCACACTTACTACGGTCTCTCATACATTATTGGAAGGAATGGCGCTTGTAATTATTGTTTTAATTGTTTTTCTGGGCAGCTGGAGAGGCGCTTTATTGGTAGCGATTACCATTCCGATCTCACTTTTGATTGCTTTTATCCTAATGAAATTCACGCACATTCCTGCCAATTTGCTTTCGCTTGGGGCAATTGATTTTGGTATTATTGTCGACGGAGCCATAGTGATGATGGAAACCATTCTAAAAAAGCGGGAAGACAACGAAGGGGAAGAACTCACTGAAAATAAGGTTGCCGCCAGTGTAAAAAGTGTAGCACGCCCCATCATTTTTGCTACCCTGATTATCATAACCGCGTACTTGCCATTGTTTGCTTTTGAGCGTGTCGAGAAAAAACTATTCACTCCAATGGCTTTTACCGTAGGATATGCTCTTTTTGGCGCTTTATTGGTTGCTTTACTGCTGATACCCGGATTGGCTTATTTCATCTATCGCAAGCCGCAGAAAATGCATCACAACAAATGGCTGGAAAAATTAACCAATGCTTACCATCATCGCATACAGCAAATCATGCAGGTCCCTAAAAAGGTATTTGCCCCTCTGATTGCAGTATTGGTTCTCGCCTTTATACTTACTGCCGTGGTCGGAAAAGATTTTTTACCGCCATTGGATGAAGGATCGATCTGGCTGCAGGTGACCTTGCCTCCGGGTATTACTTTAGAAAAATCGAAGGAAATGAGCGATACACTGCGTCATCGTACTTTAAAACACGAAGAAGTAACTTACATGATGGTGCAGGCAGGCCGTAACGATGACGGGACCGATGCCTGGACGCCCTCGCATTACGAATGCAGTGTGGGTTTAAAACCTTACAACCAATGGAAATCAGGAAAAACAAAAGACGATTTAATAAAAGAATTAGCCGCCGAATATGCCACTATGCCAGGTTATAACATTGGGTTTTCACAACCCATGATCGACGGGGTGATGGACAAAATATCAGGTGCTCACAGCGAACTGGTGGTAAAAATATATGGCGAGGATTATAAAGAAACCCGACGAATTGCAGAAGATGTCATTAAAACCCTTCAGGAGGTAAAAGGTGCCGTTGATCTTGCTATCGATCAGGAACCGCCATTGCCTCAGGTGCAAATCATTGCAGACCGCCAGAAAATAGCACAATACGGATTAAATGTCGATGCTGTTTCGGAATTAATCGAAGTGGCTATGGGTGGAAAAGCCATTTCGCAAATTTTTGTCGGCAATAAGGTATATGACATTACGGCTCGCTACAATGAAGAAAGCCGAAATGATCCTGAAAAAATAAGCAACCTGATGCTTACCAATTCTGAAGGTGTCAAAATTCCGTTGTCACAAGTATGCGATGTCAAACTTAATACCGGCGAAAGTACCATTGCCCGGGAAATGAACAAACGCCATCTGACGGTTCGCCTGAATTTGAGAGGCGCCGATTTAAGTTCTTTCTTAAAGGAAGCACAATCAAAAATTGAAGAAAAAGTAAAATACGACCACGCAAAATTTAAATTAAAATGGGGAGGACAATTTGAAAACCAGGAGCGGGCTTATAGTCATTTGGCCATTATTGTCCCTCTTGCATTGGCCTTAATGTTTGTGCTGCTCTACGGTGCATTTGGAAAATTCCGTCAGGCAGGACTGTTAATGAGTATTGTACCATTGGCTTTATTTGGCGGTATGTTAGCCCTCACCGTCCGTGGCATGACGCTGAATGTATCCTCAGCGGTAGGTTTCATTGCTTTGTTTGGCGTGGCCATACAAAATGGAGTTATTATGATTTCGCACATTAATCAGCTTCGTAAAAACGGAATGGCATTGCTCGAAGCCGTATGCAATGGTGCCAAACAACGCTTCCGTCCTGTTTTAATGACAGCGACCGTCGCGGTACTTGGTTTGCTGCCCGCCTCTTTGGCCACAGGAATAGGCAGTGATGTACAAAGACCTTTAGCAACTGTTATTGTTTACGGGCTATTGTTCTCAACCATACTAACGCTTTTTGCCTTACCCTCTCTTTATTATCTGATCGAGAAAAAGTTTGATTTGCCCAAAGAGGAAATACAACACAAAATCGACAATCCATAAAATGAAACCTTATGATGAAAAAGAACATACAAAACTGGATAATCCTCCTGCTATTGCTACTTATTTCGACAGTATCCAATGCTCAGGTTGATACTACTTTCACAAAAATAAAAATGAATTACACTGATTTTTTGACCTTAGTCAGCAAAAATAATCTCGAGTACAGCTCCCAAAAATTCAATGTAAATATAGCTGAAGCCAATGTCGCAGCCTCAAAAGTTTTTCCTGATCCCGAACTGGCTATAGGAGCGAGTGATAATGGCCAGCGCCGAATGCAGATGGGCTACGGTTTTTCATCAGAACTTAGCTGGACGCTCGAACTTGGCGGAAAGCGAAAAGCGCGAATCAATATGGCCAAAAGCACGGCAGAACTCACCAAAGCTTTATTGGAAGATTATTTTCGAAACCTGCGTGCAGCCGCTACTTTGAGTTTTCTGGAGAGCTTAAAACAAAAAGAGATTTTTTTAGTACAATTAAACTCTTACCAAATTTTAAAGAATATCGCTGCGACCGACAGCATCCGGTTTAAGCTTGGGAGTATTGCTGAAATTGATGCCCGTCAAAGTAAGCTTGAAGCGAATTCGATGTTAAATGAGGTATACCAAAGTGAAGCCGACTGGAGAACCGCTTTATTGGATTTAGGAAGTTATATTGGAGAGCAAAAAAAGGATAGTTTAAATTCTCCTTCCGGGGATCTAACAAAATTTGACCGATCGTTTGATTTAAATGAACTGATCACTACTGCTCAAAACAACAGAGCGGATGTGCTGGCCGCCTTAAAGAATAAAAATGTATCGCAGGATATTTTAAAGCTGACAAAAGCCAATAGAGTTTTGGATTTGGGAGTACATTTTGGAGTAGAAACTGCATCGGTGGTGAGTAATGTTGTTGCTCCTACTCCATCAACAACTGCTGTATCGGCGGGTATATCCATTCCTTTAAAGTTCTCCAACCAAAATAAAGGAGAATTAAAAGCCGCTGAATACGGTTTGTTTCAAGCCGATGTATTGTACCAACAGACGGAGTTAGTGGTTCAGACCGAAGTAAGAAAAGCATGGTTTAATTACCTCACCGCACAAAAACAGGTACAGCAATTCAATACAGGTTTGTTAACCGATGCCGAGAAACTGCTCAACGGCAAAATATACAGTTACAAACGCGGAGAAACTCTATTGCTGGATGTCCTGAATGCACAGCAAACGTACAATGCAACACAACTCAATTACTTTGAAGCGGTATATCGTTATGCTGCTTCCTTAGTCGAACTCGAAAAAGCGGCAGGAATTTGGGATATTAATTTTTAAAACAAGAAGAAATAATGAAAAAAACATATACAATTTGCCTGATACTCCTTTTCACGATGCGAATGAGCGCGCAACAGGAAGGCATTACTTTTGGTATCAGCGCCGGTACAAACTGGTCATTGCTAAAAGGGAGAGATTTAGACAGTCTGTCTACTAACGGAGCTTCAAAAGGTTTGAACGGCCTGACTATCGGAATCACTTTAGACAACAAAATTTCACAATATTTCGGTTTAAAACACGAACTGTTTTACAGCAGAAAACAAACAGCTCTTCAAATCGCGGATACCATAAACGGAGGATTCACCAGCAAGCTGAAACACCAGTATGTTGATTTGTTTCCCGTTAGTCCTGCTTTTTACTATAAAGGCTTACAAGTCTATGCTGGTCCTTACCTCGGTTTTTTACTGAACGCTTCTGTGCAGCGCAAAGATGCCGATGGAAATTTATATACCGATACTGCATTCTACGGAACTGGCAAAGCTTCCCATGGCTACAGCCAGAAAATGGATGCGGGTTTTGTGACCGGTTTAACGTATGAGTTTCCGAATGGTTTTACTCTTGGCGCAAGATATCTTCGCGGTTTTGTTCCTCTTATCGAAAATGCAAATACAATCCGGCAATGGAAAATTTACAACGAGAACTTTTTCGTAACTATTGGTTACAGCTTTAAAAAGGGATGATTTCAGCTCTTAAAGCTAAAATTATTAGACAACAGATTTAGAAATTTAGAATGATTCAATATTTTAAAAATTTACCTTAAGTTCTCTTTGAAAAACGATCATGATAACCTAAAACTTGTTAATTTTATATCCTAAAACTTTTCCTATGAAAAAATACTTCACCCTAATGTTGGCAGCTGTTGCCTTAGTTTTCACTTCTTGCAACTGCACGAAAAATACCACGCAAAATACCGCTCTTTATGACACCACCTGGGAACTGGAATATATTTCCGGTCCTCGTATTGCTTTTGAAGGTTTATTTCCCACTAAAAAACCTTTTATAAAGTTTGATCAAAGTACGGGTCAGGTTTCCGGAAATGCCGGCTGCAATGGCTATAGCGCTCCTTATACTTTAAAAGGGCAAACCATCAGCTTTGGCGAACAAGGTCCGACAACCATGATGTTCTGCGAAGGCGGCGGAGAGCAAACTTTTACCGAAATGATTAGAAAAATCAATACCTATTCTATTGATAAAGAGGGCAAACTGAACTTATTACTGAACGATGTTCCAATGATGCGCTTTAAAAAAGTGGCGAAATAATTTTACTATTCTCAAAATAATACAAAAAATGGACTTTCTTACAAGTCCATTTTTTGTGTTCTATAATCAATGTAATTCATAAATTGAATTGCGTACGGCTTTAGCCGGAGGCTCCAATAGAAGCCAATAAAAGGCTTTAGCCGAATGAGTACCAAAATATTCATAGCTTAAAAACCTAATAATTTATTTGGCTAAAGCCTCTTACTTTATTCCATTTTTACCTCCAGCTAAAGCTGGAGCCAATCAAAAACAATCTATATCGATCGTTCTTATGGAACTTCCTATAAAACCAAATCTATTCTCAACGGATTAAAATCTGTTGCTACGATAGGAACATTTCTAAGGAATTCCAAAAAAGAGCCATCTACTCGTCTCGCTTTGTAAGACTGAATTAAAATCCGATTAAATAAAAAAAAACATCTGACATAAATAATTATATGCCAGATGCCGTTACAAATCAACCTTCAATTAAAATCTTACTTGCCCGGATAGACAATAGTATCGTTCTCTTTTACTACATAGGAAAAGGTATCTGCTTCGCAAAGCCTGAAATAACCAAAAGCAAAATTATTGGCATTCGTAGTATTCACGATATTCCCTCTGATATTTCCCGGAGGAACAGAAAAAGGATTCCCACCATAGATCTCTAAAAGCAGACTCATATAGTTATAAAAATTCTTAGAAACACCACGATTTATAACCGCAACACTTTTTCCCGGTTTCAATTTGGTGTCAGAAAATCGCGGATTTATTTCATTTCCATTAAACAATTCATCGTCCAATAAAGTGTAGGTTGGAAAAAGAAGAACATCAGTTTTATAATCAGTCAGATAAAAATTTACCTGATCGATCGGATCTTTAAAGAAGAACCCAATTTCATACAGGTCCTCTCCTCCTACATCCGGAACAAGTTTTTGCTCTATTCTGTCAATTGGCGTTACCGACATTAATTTCTCAGCCGCAGTAAAAACCTGCCCTTCTGCCTCAACCGTAAGCACATAATCCATGTTGATCACAGGCACAAAATTAGTACATACATATAAGCCCGGTTCTTTTTCATTAAAAGTAAAGATATCCCCTTTGCTGTTCGTCACTTTTACTTTTGCTCCCGAAACTTTTGGGGTTTTGTTGTCGTAATAAGGCGCCGTTTTGCTAATCTTGATCAGCTGTTCATTACCGGATGTTCCTTTTTTCCAGAGAATTTCAGCGTCAACCACGATTCTCGTTTCACCGGTTTCTAAATCAAGCTTTACTGCTTCATCACAAGAAGAGAAAAACAGTACCAAAACAAGGCTTAAAACGGCTAGTGTTTTCTTTTTAATCATTTTTATATCAATCCTTTGCATATTCATTAAAATTTAAAATTATAAGAAACTCCGGGTACTATTCCAAAAATAGACAGTCTTCTGGTTTCATTTAGTCCTGTATCTTCATTTGTATTAAAGGTCATCGAAGCTGCATTTTGTCGGTTGTAAATGTTGTAAAGACTAAATACCCAATAGCTCTGCCATCCTTTCTTTTTGTCCGGTTTTGGCGTATAAGTAGCGCCCACATCCAGGTGATGGAAAAGTGGAAGTCTGTTTTCGTTTCTTAAGGAGAAGTTCGGAATATTAATTCCTCCAAATTCATAATACCCATTCGCATAAGTTACCGGCTGCCCAGACTGTAAGCTAAAGTTGGCATTAAAAGACCATTTTTTATTGTATTCATAATTCCCAACAACGCTCAAATTGTGCAGTTTGTCGTATCCTGATAAGTACCATCCGCCATTTGCGATTCCAGGTTCTTCGGGTGTTCTGCCGGGTGTTTTTTGTTCGGCTCTTGATAAAGTATAAGAAACCCATCCGGAAAATCTTCCAGTATTTTTTCTCAACATTAACTCCAAACCGTATGATCTGGCTTTACCATTCAAAATCACCTGTTCGATATTGTCATTGGCTAAGATGTCTGCTCCGTCAATATAATCGATACGATTTTGGATTTTTTTGTAGAACAACTCTCCCTCAAAAGAGTACTCCTTGTCCTTAAAGTTCTGAAAATATCCTACAGCATACTGATCCAATAACTGTGGTTTTGTAAAAGGTCCGCTTGGTGTCCAGATTGTCGTTGGCAAAGGAAACTGGGTATTGGATAACATGTGAATGTACTGTGCCATTCGGTTGTAACTGGCTTTTACCGAAGTATTTTCATCGAAAGCGTACGATAATGCAGCGCGTGGTTCAAAATTATCAAACTTACTGATGGTCGATCCGCTTTTATAGGTTTTACTTCCTGTTGGCGTACCTTTTTCATAAATTTTGTACAAAGGATTATACACTACTGCTTTTCCATCCTCATACGTACTGATTTCCTCACCTCCTAAACGGTAAAACATGCTGTAACGAAGACCGTATCGAAGATTCAGTTTCTCGGTAAGCTGATGTTCGAAGTCCAAATAAACAGAAGATTCAAAAGCATACTTTTTAGCCAGCTGTTTGTAATTGAACTGCGAAGTTGAATTGGTAGGCTTTACGGTTCCGGGATTAAAATCATAATACTGGCCGTCTATTCCATAGTTCAGTTTTAATTTTTCGGATAAAGTCTGACTCCAGCCGTATTTTAGACCATACGTCTGAATGTTATTGTTCCATTTAAAACCTTCTCTTTCTAAGCCCAGATTAAATTTATAATCACTGAAGTAAACAGATAAATTGGTGTTTAAATTCTCCGAAAACTTGTGTTTCCAGCTTAAGATTCCCATTGTATTTCCGTAGGTACTGTCAAAAAGATTGTTCAAATCAAAAAGATCGTTTCCAAAATATCCTGAAAAAGACAGGGTGTTATTGGCGCCAAAACGGTAATTGAACTTTGCATTCAAATCATAAAACATAGCGGAGTTCTTGTTATCGGCCAGTTTCATAAATAAGTGCGCATATGAAGCACGTCCTGCAACAATAAAAGATCCTTTTTCTTTCTGAATAGGTCCCTGCACCAATAAACGGCTTGAGATTAAACCAATCCCTCCATTTACTTTGTAGGTTTCGAAGTCTCCGGTTTGCTGTGAGATATCTAAAACAGAAGAAACACGTCCTCCATATTTAGAAGGAATTCCTCCTTTGTATAAATCTAACCCGCTTACAATATCGGCGTTAAAAATAGAGAAAAAACCAAACATGTGTGAATCGGCATAAACCGGACCACCATCTATCAAAATCAAATTCTGATCGGCAGCACCTCCACGAACGTTAAAACCCGATGAAAGTTCTCCGGCATTGGTCACCCCCGGTAATGTCAATATCGATTTTAAAGGATCGGCCTCCCCCATTGCAACGGGAATTCTTTTAATCTCGGCCATCGAAAGTTTGTTGACACTCATCTGAGTATTTTTAACATCAACGGCTTTATTGGAGGTGATCACTACCTGCTCGAGTTCGTGACTGTCGGCATCCATGTAAAAATTGATTCTCGAATCGTCAGCAACTTCAATTTGCTTCTCTTTGTTTTTTAGACCGAGATACGTAATGAGTACGGTATAATTTCCTTTCTCTACCTCTATCGCAAATTTTCCATCTGCATCAGTTGTAGCACCGGTAGAAAGTTCTTTAATAAAAATATTCGCACCAATAACCGGCTCTTTGTTCTCGTCAAATACCTGACCGGTCAGCTTATTTTTTTTTTAGGTGCTTTGGTTACTTTTTGCTTTACAAAAATATTATTCCCTACGATGGAGAACTGAACCGATGCGCTCTTATTGAGTTCATTGACAAGTTCTTTTACGCTGATATTTTTGTAAGTCCTGGTTTGAGTAAAATACTTTTGACCTGTATTAATCTGATCTGTGTGGGCAAACTTGAAATCGGTTTGGCTTTCAATTTGCTTAAAGAATTCTTTTAAGGTTACTGATTTATCAACAGTTACGGTTACGTTTTGAGAAAACACCGCCCAACTGAATAAAAAAAAGCATGCTGAAATTATATGCTTCATGAAATTTTGTATTTTTGAAAATTATTAAATGAGATAGTTTCGTACTATCTTGACCATGAGGAGGATGTTTAGTTTCGCGGCTAGTGCATCCTTTTTCTTTTCTACTGAAAAGTAATTACTTTTAATTCTTCATTTATTTCAAAGTTTAGGTTATACATTTCGGATATTAATTGGATAAATCTTTTAAAATCTTCTTTTTTATTAATTCGCATTGTAATACGATGGTCATAGTACTCCTGCGGAAATTTTAACGTATAACAAAAACAGGCTGAAATTATATGTTTCATAAAATTTTGTATTTTTGAATATTATTAAACAGGATAGTTTCCTATTATCCTGACCATGAGAAGGATGTTTAGTTTCGCGGCTAGTGCATCCTTTTTCTTTTCTATTGAAAAGTAACTTCTTTCAATTTTTCATTTATTTCAAAATTTAGGTTATACATTTCGGATATGAGTTGGATAATTATTTTTAAATCTTCTTTTTTATTGATTCTCAATGTAATGCGCTGCTCGTAATACTCCTTCGGAAAGGTCATCGTGTAGCCGTAATTGGTTTTAATGTAGGTGGTTAAAACCGTTATCTTTTCATTTTCAAAATCGGTAAATCTTTCAAACTCCGTTACCTCAACCGTATTGTTGGCATAGGTAAACTTCTCCCCCGGAACAAGGATCCATTTTTTGTCCTGATCTTTCACGCTCATTTCAACGCTTCCTTCAAAAAGTTCCACCGTTACCTCTTTCTGTGTATATCCTTTTACTAAAAAAGAAGTTCCTAAAACCGTGGTTGTGGTTTCATTGCAAAAAACCTGAAAAGGGTGTTTTTTATCTTTCTTTACATGAAAATACGCCTCTCCTTTGATTTCAATTTTACGATTGGTTGTAAAATTATTGGCATACTCAATTCTGGAATTAGGACTTAATTCAACCTTCGAACTGTCCGGTAAAAAAACTGTTTTTACAATGGAAGTGGTGTTTTCAATTACATTCGAAGCCAATTTAACTTCTGATTGTTCCTGATTTTTATTAAAGAACAAGCCCGAACCAATAAACCCGAAAAGCAAAACAGCTGCCGCTGCGGCATAATGCCATGCTTTAAATTTCGATTTATTCGAAGGGAAGGTTTTAGATTGAAACGCTTCCCACGAAGCTTCTTTCTCCTCGTCGGAATGCGAAATGGGAATATCATCCCAGATCTTATTTAATTCTTCTTCTACTTTTTTATCATTCATATCTTTGGAGCGTTAAAGTTTCTGACAATAAAATCCCTGCTTATTAAAAACACCGTAAACCATTTCCTTAATCTCCCTGTTGGTTTCGATTCTCAGAATGTGATTTGTATCTTCTACATCAAAATTCATGATACAATCAGAAATAACAAATTGAAGAAGCGCTACAACAAATCTTGCATCTTCTTTAGTTGTAACGTCCGTTTTATAAGTTTCAATATTCATTTTATGTTCCCATTTTTATAGATAACAAATGAGAACAAAAAAGTTCCTAATGGTTTTCGACTTTTTTTCGAATAAATTTACTGGCGAGATAAATATGATTGGCTATGGTCTTTTCAGAAAGATCCGTTAGCGCTGCAATCTCCTTATAGCTAAGGTTTTCCAGTTTATGTAAGGTGTAAATTTTTTGTTGCTGTTCCGGAAGCAGATTTATGAAAGTATTTAGCTTTTCCTGTCTTTCCTCAAAAATTTCAGTATCAACATCCTCCTCGTCCATTACCACATGCAACGGATCGAGCTGTACGATTTTATTTTCTCTGTTGAGATGATTAAGGATGATGTTTTTGCAAATGACAAATATTTGCTTGTCTAATAGGACATCTTCGTGCAGCAATTCTCTTTTATTATACAATCTTAAAAAAGTCTCCTGAACAAAGTCCTGTGGGGTAAGTACTGTAAAGTTAAAGCGTTTGGCTATGTTTATCAGTTTATCATAGTAATTGAGATAAGCTTCTTTGAAAGTGGCTTCATTACCTTTTTTTAAACTTAATATAAACTTCCTGTTGTCCATAACGCAAATATGATAATTAGTCTAAACTCAATGTCTAAAATAATATTGTGCCCGAAAGCGAATCCACTAAGACTTCCTTAATCTTTTTCTTAAGCAATCTTAAGGTACAAAGAACAGAAATTTTCTTGTAAAAGTTTTTAACAGAAAAAGAAATTAATCTTAAAAAAAACACAATTTTACAATCACTAATTTAATCATAATTTTCTTATTTAATTTATTCTCAGATTTAAAAACCCCAGTAAAATAAAGCCATTCGGCGTTTTTTGAAAAGCAGTTTTTTCTAAAAACATCTCCTTTATTTAAAAGTATTTAAGACACTTATTACAAAACAAAAGCAGTAACAAAAAAATCGTTACTGCTTATTTTTAAAGAAGAAAATTAAATGATCTCTACTGCTTCGCAAAAAGCGCTTCGAGTATTTTGGTATAAATTTGGGTATTTTGATACACTCCCATGAAATTCGACGCACCGGGTCCGTAGGCAAAAACCGGAACTGGCACTGCTGTATGGTCGTTGGTACTGAAACTTCCCTGTACATATCCTTTTGCGATACTGCCATCAATTAAGGAGAGTCCTCCCGTTTCATGGTCGGCTGTTACAATCAAAAGTGTTTCCTGATTCTGGTCGACAAATTCCATAGCCTGTCCAACCAGTTTATCAAAATCGAGCATTTCGCGAACGACATATTCCAGGTCATTTTTATGTCCGCCATAGTCAATTTGTGCTCCTTCGGCCATTATGAAAAATGGATTCTTTGTTTTTGAAAAAACAGTTGTCGTTTTTGATAAAGATTTGGTTAAAAAATCGCCTCTGCCCTCTTTCATCGAAACCACCGCAGCATCTTCTAAAATCACAAATCGGCTATTCTTGATGGTGTCCAGTGTTTTAAACTGATCCGAAAAAGTATATCCTTTTTCCTTCAATACCTTAGACAGGTCTTTACCGTCTTTTCTGTTTTTAAATTCTTTTGCTCCTCCTCCAATCAAAATATCGGAAGGGTTTGTGATAAAATCGGCAGCAATTGGTTCGCTAAAACTTCTTTCAGGCTGATGTGCATAAAAAGCGGCCGGAGTAGCATCTGTAATATTTCCGGCAGAAATAATGGCTGTTTTGTACTTTTTCTGCGCCAGCTGCTGCGTGATTAATTCCAGTGCTTTTCCGTTTTCGTCTACGCTAATAAAGCGGTTGTTGGTTTTATGTCCGGTTGCCATTGCCGTAGCACCCGCAGCCGAATCGGTAATATAACTGTCTGACGATTTAGTGATCGACAATCCCTGAGTGGGTATATTAAAAAGACTCAACTGTCCTTTATTGGCCGTATAACCCGCATAAATCTGGGTAAGTCCCATTCCGTCACCAATCAGCAGAATTACATTTTTCGGACGTTTGTTTTTAGCAAACAAAGCGGCATTCTTAGGTACATAGGCCTGATGGAATTCTGTATTCTGATAAAAAGTGCTTTTTATTTTCTGAATGAATTCGGTCAGTGCCGGCACATTATCGGTTCCAATAAAATCGACTTTTAAATTCATTAAAGTCATCCAGGTGTTCACATTATCTTGCGTCGACCAAAATCGGATCTTTTTATTCTGACCGTGAACTTTTTTAATGATGGCTTGTATTTTTTCTAAATCGACCTGTGTCATCACACCTTTACCGTTCCAGACTGTGTGTTCTTTTAAATCATCGCTAATCATTTCGACACGCGCCAATTGCTCTGCACTGTAATTTTCATTCAGTCTGCCATCAAAAGAGATAAAGTCGGGATAATCTTTCCAACTTGCCGGTGAAGGTCGGCTTCCTGAAATGACTACTTTTAGGTTTTTATTAGAAATCAGCTCCGGATACGTTTTTAACTGCTGAACAATCGCTTTAAGGGTTGCCGCAGCTTCCGATTTGATGTCGATCATCAAAATTAAAGGTTTGTTGTCAGGGTATGCTTTGCCTTCTAAGGTTTTTAGCTTTTTGGACAAAGGGTCTAAATAAAGACTTCGCAATGTGTTGTAAGTCTTGATTTCTTCTGACGTATGGGCGACCAGCAATTCGTTATTTACCAGAAAAACATCGGCTTCGATAACACCTGCTTCATTGGAGTAGGCTTCATAAAATGGTAATTTCCCTGCATAATCATTGTGCGAATGAATATTGACAGAGCTGTATTCCTGCGCTTGTGCCAACATAAAGAAATGAAGACACAAAAGGATTATTGTTTTTTTCATGGAAATATACTTTATATAAAAATTAACCCGTTAGGTTGAATCTATTTCAACACTTCGTTACATCAATTTTGTATTCCTAAAAAAGAGGTCTCAGTTCGTTTTAATACACCCAACGGCTTAAAAATCATTTGTTTTTTTACTACTGCAAGCTTCACAACTAAGCTTGCAGCGTAAAAAAAAACAAACAAAATGAAACTACTAAACTACCAGCCTTTATTCTGGAAAAGGGCTCCTTTGCTCACTGCAATTTCATCCGGTGGTATTGGCCACACATGGTGAATAGCAGGATTGAAATTACGGGCAGGATAAATCACCGTCCCGTTATAGTGGTGTAAAGGTTTTGCATAGGTTGCCTGAGCGTCGCCCCAGCGTACTAAATCGAAATGACGGTCTGTCCATTCTCCGGCCAGCTCACAACGTCTTTCTCTTTTCAGATCGGTTAAAGTTGCTCCTCCAATGCTTGGTAAACCTGCACGATTACGAATCATATTTATCTCGGTATCAGCGCTCAGTCCTTTCATTAATTTTGCTTCGGCCAACATTAAAATGACATCGGCATAGCGTAAAAGAGGTACATTTAAGGCTGTTGAAGGCTTGTCTCCGTTAGCATTTACATAACGAATGTCAATTCCACCCGAAGTTGTTTTTGGATAACCAAACGGCTCCATGTATTTTTTAAACTGATAACCGGTTCTATTACTTGAACTTACGATGTATTTCCCTTCATTAAAAGTCACTAATTCGCCAAAATACATAAACTTATCTCCTTTTTGTAAAATGGTAGCGCTACGTCTTTTATCAGCCGCATCATAGGTATCAAACAGCTCTTTGGTAGGGTAGAAATTTCCCCAGCCATTGTAAACTCCCCAGCCTTTATCTTCGAGACATACTCCCGGAAAAATTGACCCCAGACTTGTATTTTCGGCACTGGAAGTTACAGACCAGATGTATTCTGATGACCAGTTGTTTTTAATTTTAAAGACATCTTCAAAATTATCCAGCAATTTGTGCTTTCCACTGTTCACAACCATATTGGCGTACTTAATAGCATTGTCCCAGTCTTTTGCATACAAGTAGGTACGTACCAAATAGGCCCAGGCAGCAGTTTTGTGAGCACGTCCGTAATTGTCAGTCGTTAGCTCATTAAAGTAAGGCAATAAATCAGCGGCTTTCACCAAATCGGCAGCAATGTAAGCATAGTTTTCGGCTACGTTTTTAGCACGTGGTACATATACATTGGTTGGATTTTCTCTGTCCTGAATCGGAATCCCGGCACGCTCGTCTCCGTAGTGATAGGCCAGTTCCAGGTGCATCACAGCATGATTGAAATAAGCCTCTCCCAACATCATGTTTTTTGTTTTATCGTCTAAAGCGATCTTCGGAATGTTGCGAATCACATCGTTGCAACGTTTCATTACCTCATAATGCAGTCTCCAGATGTCTTTGGTATCCGACTCTGCTCCGTCTACAATAAAGTTCTTGATTCGTTCTGCATTTTGCCTTGGCTTGGTCCCAATGTCATCACTCGCATTGTTGAGCCAGAAAAATCCACGACCGTACATATTGTCATCAGAATAAAGCGCATAGATTGCATTTACTCCTGCTTTTGCATCGGCAGGTGTTTTCCAGAAATTACCACTTGAAGGTGCTCCCTGAGGCACTAAATCAAGTTCATTTTCACAAGCCGAGCTGCCTATTAAAAGCATAAAACTCAATACTAAAAGACTTAATTTTTTCATTTTATTTGTATATTTTTTAAAAAGTTGCGTTTACACCCGTCATATAAATACGGGAAAGAGGGTACTTCCCTAAGTCCATACCAAAATTCTTAAGCCCTACTTCCGGATCCATTCCTGAATACTTGGTAATGGTAAACAGGTTTTGCGCAGAGATAAAAAATCTAAGTTTTGCTTTTCCATTCAACCATTGTTCTTTTGCGGTATAGCCTATTGACAGGTTTCTCAATCTTACGAAAGAAGCGTCTTCGATATAAAAATCAGAGATTCGTCCAAAGTTATTATTGTTGTCTGTTGACGAAAGAACCGGAATATTGGTATTGGTGTTTGTTGGTGACCAGGCATTTTTAGAATCAGCCAGTAAGTTGTAACCCGGGAAAGAAGCATTCAAACCAGTATGTTTTACGGCATTAAAAACGCTGTTTCCGGCTGCTCCGCTAAAAAAGATGTTCATGTCAAACCCTTTGTATCTGAAATTGGTATTCAAACTGAAAGTGGTTTTCGGAAATGGATTTCCAAGTACTACTCTATCACTGTTATTGATCACTCCATCACCATTTATATCTTTGAATTTAATATCTCCGGCAACTGCATTTGGCTGATATACAACTCCTTTATCGTTTACATACGCTTTTACTTCGGCAGCACTTTGAAACAATCCGTCAGTCGAGTAACCGTAAAAAGCACCTACAGGACTTCCTACCTGATAAATGTTAGCCAAAGGCAAACTACGCACTCTGCTTAAATTCAATGGTTCAAGAGAGGTTAAATCATCTTTGATCGAAGAAATTTTGTTGCTAAGGAAAGCTGCATTTGCTGTTACATCAAATTTAAACTCACCCTGTGTTTTCTGATAGGTTAAACTCGCTTCTAATCCTCTGTTTTCAACATTTCCTGAATTTACGATTCTTCCTAACGGAGTTCCCGAAACACCCGGCAACTGATCGCGAACCAACATGTCTTTATTGGTTTTGATGTAGGCATCCACAGAACCTGTCAAAGCATTGTTAAACATGGTGAAATCCAATCCAACGTTGGTTTGTTCGGAGCTTTCCCATCTCAAATCAGGATTAGACAATTCGGCCTCCGAATAACCGTAGCTGATTACCGGACTGCTTCCGATTAAGGCTTGTGTTTGTTTTAAAGGCACACTAAACTGATACGGTCCAAGGTTTCCTAAGTTTCCAATTTGTCCCCAGCTTGCACGTAGTTTTAAGTTGCTTACAATTGGATTTATATTTTTCATAAATCCTTCTTCAGAGATCAACCATCCGGCAGAAACAGAAGGATATACTTTCCAACGATTATCAGAAATCAGTTTTGAAGTACCGTCGCGACGTACAATTCCGGAAATTAAATATTTTTGATTGAAGTCGTAGTTCAGCCTTCCCACATAAGAAGAAATGATCTCTTCAGACATTCCTGCATCCAATTGCTGTACTAGTTTAGCATTCAATAAATAACGCTGTGAAGCATCTTCATTATCAAAACCAGTTCCCTGTACCGTATAAAAATCTCTTTTGGTTTGTTGGTAGGTGTATCCTGCCAATGCTTTAAAATTGTGTTTCCCTAATGATTTTTCATAAGAAAGCGTCTGCTCACTTAACAAATCAGTTGTGGTAGAAGCCGTTTGTGTCAATCGGTTAAAATCGAATATTTTACCCGGTTCTGTTATTTTAACCGCAAAGTCGGTTGCATTGTTCTGAATTCTGGTATAACCCCAGTTGGATTTGAATTTTAAACCCGATACAATTTCCCACTCCGCATAAGGATTAATTAAAACGGTAGAAACCGGATTGCGGTTGTCCAGTCTTTTTAAATAAGCCACCGGATTGATTACGTCTCCATACGAACCGATATATTTTTCAGGAACTCCTCCAAAACTTCCGGAACCGTCTTCTCTGTAAATAGTAGCATTGGGCGGATAAAAAATGGCTGCTAAAATAGCTCCTGTATACCCACTAGAGGTATTGGCTGCCTGACCGTCGGTTAAGGAATACGACAAGTTTTCACCTATTGTAAAATTGGGCGCGAGTTTAAATGATGAATTGGCTCTTGCGGTATAACGGGTTCCGAAAGTATTAAGTAGTATCCCTTCGTTTTTGCGATAACTTCCTGAGATAAAGAAATTAGATTTTTCGGTTTTACCATTTACAGAAATGGAAAGATCCTGAATTTCTCCTGTACGGAAAATTTCATCCATCCAGTTGGTTTTAGTGGTTCTGGCCGTTGGTTCAAATGCCGGATCAAAAGCAGGAATTCTTGGCATACCTGCATTGTCTCTGGCTGTATTCATAGCATCAGCATATTCGGCCGCATTTAAAACGTCTAACTTTTTGGCTACACTTTGAAAACCTCCCTGGTAGTTTACATTGATGTTAATACGCTCTGAAACTCCTTTTTTAGAGGTAATTAAAATTACTCCACCTGAGGCTCTCGCTCCGTAGATTGCTGCAGAAGCCGCATCTTTTAAAACACTGATCGAAGCAATATCATTCGGGTTTAAGGTATTCAAAGAACCGCTGTAAATAATTCCGTCCAAAACAATCAAAGGAGTTTCGGCATTCAAAGATCCAATACCACGAATGTTGATTGTTGGCTCAGCCGTTGGGTCTCCTCCATTGTTAATTACGGTAACACCAGCCACAGTACCCTGCAATAATTCTGCTGCACTGTTATAAGTTCTGCTCGAAGTTTCCTTCATCGAAACGGTACCTACAGCTCCCAAAACTTCATTCTTTTTTACACTTCCGTATCCCATTACAACCACTTCCTGCAGTTGTTTCATATCGGCTACTAATTTGATCTTTATATTTTTGTCCGATTGGGTTACTTTTACTTCTTGTGTCACATAACCCACGTAAGAAAAAACAAGTACGGCCACAGACGAATTGATTTCCATCTTAAAGGTACCGTCAAAATCTGTTGTTGCGGCTGCGTCCGAATCTTTGTCTTTGATTCCGACACCCGGCAACGGCATTCCGTCATCCCCTCCAAAAACAGTTCCCGAAATGCTTATTTTGCCCTGAGCGGCATCTGAAATTTTCAAATTTTTCTTGATGACAATATTGTTGCTCACAATTTCGTACCTCAACAATAAATTGCTGCATATTTTATCCAGTGCCTGTTCTAAGGGTACATTGTTGAGTTTTAAGCTAATCTTTTGATTGGTATTCACCTGATTGGTTTCGTACATAAAATGCACGTCAATTTGTTTTTCAATTTTCTGAAAAACATTTTTGATGCTTTCGTTTTCTACTTTTAAGGTTACTCTCTTATTTATATCAAAACTGCCCGCTTTCACGGTTAATCCGATAAAAAATAGAGCTGTAAAAAGCAGCGCTCTCGTTAGTACCGATTTTTTAATGCTCTCGCGGTTTGGAACATACCGCATTTGCTTTCTAGTCATGTTTGTGATTTTTTAATTGTTTTTGATTATGGATCAGTTTTCTACGTAGATTTTTTTTTAATTGGATTGGTAACGAATTGTTTTATGGCGGATAGCTACAGTTACTCTCACTAAATCGCATAGCGCTATACGAATGGTGTTACTGTATGTTTCTTTTCCCGTTCTGTGGCTTAGCGTATCACATAAGTCCCTGCTTCTACTTTGTACTCGGCATTGATGATGTTGCACACCAAAGCAACGACCTGCCCTACCGGAAGCTCTTTGAAATAGGCACTGATTTTTAAATTGTTTAAATTCTTATTTCCAATTTCGACGGTTACATTATAATTCCGATTGATGGTTGCAATGACTTCGGGTAAGGGAGCGTCTTCAAAAACGATAATGTTTTTTCGCCATAACGAAATTGAATTGACCGGAATATCCTTGAAAGCCTGCAATTTGTTATCACGTGATTTAAAAATCACTTTTTGACCCGGGGTGACATAGACGTTCTCTTCGGTGACGGTTGATTTTACATTTACTCTTCCGGTCAAAACCGAAACTTCCTGCGTGGTCTGATCCGGATAGGCCTGTACGTTAAAGCTGGTTCCCAGTACTTTTGTATCCATTTTATCAGTATGAATGATAAAAGGGTGTTTTTTGTCTTTGGCTACATCAAAAAAAGCTTCTCCGGTTAGATAAACTTCTCTTGTATCCCCTTTAAAAGCAACAGGGTATTTTACGCGACTTCCCGCGTTAAGCCATATTTGAGTACCATCGCTTAAAACTATTTTGGCATGTTCTCCTGCCTTGGTAGCATATTGCCTGCTAATGGTTTTTACCGTTGATAAATAAAAGAAACAGGAAAGGCCCAGTAAAACAAATAGAGAAGCTGCCATTGTCCAGTTTCTGTAAGCAATGGAAATAACCTTACCGGATTTTTTGATCTGCTGAATCTCTTTTTTTAGTTTTGAACGATCGGAGGTGATCGTTGCTATGGTATCAAAGATTTCTTCCGGATGATTGTACCAGTTATTCCATAATTCTTCTCCATTTAGAGAAGGCTTACCTTCTAAAAAATGTTTTATATCTTGGTGTAATTTTTCAGGCATTATAATTTGTTTAATAGTATGTCTTAGAAATAGTATTTTCAGGTAGGTGGCTAAGGTTACGCTTTTGTTAAGAAAAGAAAGCGCAACCTTACATTAGAAATCGGCTGTTAGTTAAACTCGCCCAGATAGCTTCGCATAAACTTTAAAGCATACGCAATGTGATACTTTACGGTTTCGTGCGAAACATTAAGTTCTTCGGCTATTTCTTTGTTGGTATAATGCTTAATCCTGCTGAGAATAAAAACTTCTTTGGATTTTTTGGGAAGTAATAAAGTAGCTTTGTCCACTGCGTCCTGCAGTTCTTCGTAGTAAATGGAATCTTCAGTAGTGTTACTGCTGTTATAGTCATTTGTATTTCGATCGGTCACCTCTTTTACATATTGGTCTGTAATGGTGTGCGATTTGATGTAGTCTAAAGTCACGTATCGAACGGATGTGTAGATGTAAGCCGAAAATTTCTTTTGAATAACCAGCACCTTTCTCCTTTCCCAAATTGCAGTAAAAACTTCCTGAACAATTTCTTCAGAAACCGGAACCGATTTCATTCTGATGTAAACAAACCGCACCAAAACATCGCGATAACGAAAATACAACTCATCAAACGCCTTATCTTTCCCTTGTCTTAACAATTCAACAAGTTCTTCATCCGTGAACTTTTTATACATAATACTCCACTTTTGAATGATTCGGCGAACAAATCGCTGTTACTAAAACTTCCATTCCCATTATCCTGCTGCGATGTATTCTTATTTTAAAAAATGACATATACTACAATTGTGTTGTTTTATAATATGTCTCCAAAATTAAAGCTGAGGGTAGGTCTGCAAGGTTACGTTTACATTAATAAAATGCCTTCTTTATAAAACATTGTATTAACATCTGACGTGTTATGTTATGAAGATATTGGGAGGATCTGTTGTGGGGTACTATTTTCTAAGATGCTGAAGGTGCAACAGAAAGGCAAAGTTGTATTATACTTCCTACAGCTATCACCTGTGCTGATTGAAAGCTACAAACACCCCTAAATAGAAGAGATATAGTCTGTTTTTTAGGTGTCATATGGTTTTTCTCGCTCTGCTCGATACTTTTTCCAACACGAATAAGATATTTCATGACAATAAAAACCTGCCTCATGACATATTTTTCAGTATCGGTGCAGAAGATGTTTAGTTTTAACCTGTTTTAGAAGATAAAATCAGGTAGAAACACCTGTTTTTGAGAGTTTTATATTTTATACCTTAGTTGAAATATAAAAATTGCCCTTTTATTTCTTAGTAAAAAAACAAGTAATATCAAAAACAAATATAAACACTAACCTATTAAAACTAAACACTATGGAAGAATTCATTGGAGTTGTAAAACTTTTTGCGGGAAATTTTGCCCCAAGAGGCTGGGCCTTTTGTAACGGACAAATATTGTCAATTGCACAAAATACGGCATTATTCTCAATCCTTGGTACAACCTATGGAGGAAATGGTCAGACTACTTTCGCTTTACCAAATCTACAAGGTGCAACAGCTATTGGACAAGGAACTTCACCAGGAGGAACTTACGTTCTTGGACAAGCTGCAGGTACACCAAACGTTTCAATTTTAACAAGCAACTTACCAGCTCACGTTCACGCAGGACCAGGTAAAATATCGGTAAGTGCTGCAAATTCAACAGATATACTACCTGTGGCAGGTGCTTCAATAGCTGTGCCGGGATCAATTGTATCTAGAGTTTTTACACCAACATTAGGCTTTACAACAGCAACACCAAGTGTTGATTTATTAAGCAATGTAACAACAGGTGCAACAGGTAGTAATCTCCCTATCTCAGTAATGCAGCCTTACGTAGCATTGTCTTATATCATTTGTTTAGAAGGAATTTTTCCTTCCAGAAATTAAGCTATTCATTAAGAGCGGTTTTTACGTTATAAGACCATTTTGGTATATCGCTAAAGTCGTATAAAAATTGAATTTCAGAATAGCTGGTCAGGCTGTATATAGAAGCTACACAATATGGGTTTGTAATATAGGACTCTGCAGTTTTTAATTCAATGTCTTCAAATATTCTGATTTCAGTAAAAATACACACATCGGGATGATTGCTAAAATCATCGGGCAGCTTATAAAAGTCACTTTTAAAACTTAAAAACTGACTTTTAGTGCCAAAAAGTTCTTTGTTTATTGTAAATAATCTATCTACAAATACACTATGAGGATAGGGCTGCAATTCATCGCGGCCCTTTACTTCACTGTTCCCATTTTTAAGCGATGGCTCGTAATCAAAAAAAGAAAAAGTCAGATCAATTCTGATCTCTTCCGGAATTAAAATTCCATGCGAAGGCAATTGTGAAACAATGTTTTGTGTAATAGCCACTTGTGGTTCACGAGTAAGAGCGTAATGCATCGTTTCTGAAATCGCCAAATCGATTGTAAAATCCTGAGGTTTAGTATAGGTGATGGCATCCGTTTCAATTAAGTCAACTGAATAGTCACTAAGGCCAATAACCGATAAAATATGGTGTACCGATGTTATTGAAGCTGTATTGATATCTAGTAAAATGGCTTTAATTCTATCTTTATTAAACAAAGGAAGTAAAGGAAGAATTAAAGTTGCATAAGGGCCACAACCCGCATAAAGGATATGAATACTTCTCTCGGGAAAATCATTGCACAATTTTATCAAAGCCTTATAAACGCCTTTTATGAAATAAACGGTACGTAAATAATCATCAACACAGTCTGCGGCGCCAGAACTGGATAAAGCAACTCCACCTTTTACAAAAGTTTCGTTGTTTTCAAAGTGATTAATTGTAGCAATTTTTTCATAAAATTCTGAAAGGTTTCGCGCACATTTTGTGTGTTCATCAACAGTATTTGACGCAATGATAGATTGAACAATAATCGTAAGCTCTTGTTTATACATGATACTTTTATTTTAGTTAAGGCTTTGAAGTTAAAACTAAAAAACAAATGCAAGAATACAAAATGATAAATCTAATATCAGCAAATTATGAAAAAATTCTACTTATTACTACTTCTACTATTTTTTACGATGCAGCAACTTGCTTCGCAAACAGTAGAAACCTTTGAAGGGGCAACAAATGACCTACCCAATTTTACCAGTAATGGTAAGACCTTTAATTTGACCAGTAATTATGTTAGCTTTAAAGTTTACACATTGACAGGTCTGGGTTACAATAACTCAAATAAATTTCTACAGGTTCAGGACTCCCCAGGACCTGAAGCTATGGGGCAAATTGCTACTATTAGTGCCGCAACTGGTAACATTAAAGTAAACAATTTATGGCTATTTGTAACCGGTAATGCTGCTTATACTCCTGGTGGTACCAGCAATACACTGCCTGGATCGATTACTTTTAGAGGAAAACTTGGCGGGGTTACAGTATTTACCCTTGTTAAAAATACTACTGGTGCCAATACACCTAACGTCTCTCCTAACAATGGCTTTATCCCCATTAACTTTGCTACTGACGGAGCTTCCGATTACACCAACATCAATATTGACCAGCTTGAAATCCAGCTAAGCAGTAATTATGATTATATAGCTGTTGACAATTTTACCTGGGTTGATGGCGTAAGTTTACCAACAGTAACTACAACAACCGCTACAAATGTTGGTTCAACCAAAGCAATTATTGGTGGTAACGTAACTACAGATGGTGGAGATGCTAACGTAGAAAGAGGAATAGTTTGGGCGACTACAGCAAGCCCGACTATCGCAAACAATAAATTTCAGATTGGAACCGGAGCGGGAATTTTTAGCAATACCGTAACAGGGCTTACCCCTGGTTCGACTATTCATTACAGAGCTTATGCAAAGAATAGTGCCGGAACAGCTTATGGTGCTGAATCAACATTCGCTACCTCAGCAGCTTTAAGTACTTCTTCGACCTCATTTACCAATATAAGCTGTAATGGTGGTACAAATGGTAGCGCTACAGTGGTTGCAACAGGAGGTGTTCCTCCTTATACCTATTCTTGGTCACCAGCTGGTGGTACCGGAGCATCAGCTACCGGGTTGTCAGCCGGATCTTATACGGCCACTATTACAGATGCCGAATTAACACAAATTACAAGACCTTTTACCTTAATAGCACCTCCTGTACTAAATGGGACTCCCTCGGTTATTAATGTAGCTTGTTTTGGAGGTACCACTGGTTCAGCTACTATTGCTCCAACAGGAGGAACTCCGGGTTATACCTACAGCTGGTCTAACGGAGCCACGACTGCTATTGCAACCGGACTTGCCGCAGGAACTTATAGTGTTACCATCACAGATGCTAATGCATGTTCCAGAACGATCAATAATATTTCAGTAGGGCAACCACCTGCAGTTTTAAACGGGACAACTTCTACTACTTCAGCTTCTTGTTTTGGAGGAGCTAATGGTACCGCTACTGTTACTGCAACGGGCGGTATACCAGCTTATACTTATGCCTGGTCTCCATCAGGAGGTACTGCAGCAACAGCTACAGGATTACAGGCAGGAACTTACAGTGTTACCATTACAGATGCTAACGGCTGTACTAAAACCATAACCGGTATTTCTGTAGGACAACCAGCAGCCGCTCTTGATGGAACGGCTTCCAGCACAGCAGTTTCCTGCTTTGGAGGAAATAACGGTACAGCTACTGTTGTTGCATCTGGAGGAACTCCAGGTTATACGTATTCCTGGTCTCCATCAGGGGGTACTGCAGCAACTGCATCAGGGCTTCAGGCAGGAACTTACAGTGTAACCATTACAGATGCCAATGGTTGTACTAAAACGATAGGTGGTATTTCTGTTGGGCAACCGGCCGCATCACTTAACGGATCTATTAGTACAACTTCTGTTTCTTGCTTTGGAGCTGCGACTGGTTCTGCAACCGTAAGTGCTTTTGGAGGAACTCCGGGTTATACTTACTCTTGGTCTCCATCGGGAGGTACTGCAGCAACTGCATCAGGTCTTACAGCAGGAACTTATAGTGTTACCATTACCGACGCTAATTCTTGTATGCGTACGATCAGTAATATTGTAATAAGTACGGCTACCGCTATTAATCCACATGCAACACAAATTAATGTAAGTTGTAATGGTGGCAGTAACGGTTCAGCAACAGTTGCGCCTACGGGAGGAGCTGGTTCTTATACTTATCTTTGGTCCAATACTGCTACAACAGCATCCATAAATGGTCTTTCGCAAGGAACTTACAGTGTAGCTATAAAAGACGCTAACAACTGTACCGTTACACAAAACTTTACTATTACCCAGCCTCCGGTTCTGGTAGCTTCTCAGGGTGCATACACTAGTCCGTCTTGTAATAACGGGACTAACGGTAGTGCAACTGTAGTCGCTTCAGGCGGAACACCCGGATATACCTACTCATGGTCTCCATCAGGAGGTACTGCAGCAACAGCAACAGGTTTAGCAGCCGGTACTTATACCGCTACTGTTACAGATGCAAATGGTTGTAGTACTACTCAGGCTTTCACTCTTAGCAACCCTGCTGCATTTGCCGTAACAACTTCACAAACTGATGTTTTATGTAATGGAAGTGCAACCGGAAGCGCAGGTGTAGTCGTAACCGGAGGAACTCCAGGTTATACGTATTCATGGTCTCCATCAGGAGGTACTGCTGCAACAGCAACAGGATTAATAGCCGGTACTTATACCGTAACAATTACAGATGCAAATGGTTGTTTTACAACCAGAACATTCACCATCATACAACCTACAAACCCATTGGTAGCTACACAAGGTACAATTACTCATGTGAATTGCTTTGGAAATTCAACCGGAGCTGCTACTGTAAATGTAACAGGAGGAACAGGAGCTTATACCTATTCATGGGCACCATCAGGAGGTACTGCAGCAACCGCTTCAGGTTTAGCATCCGGTACCTATGTAGTAACGGTTACAGATGCAAATGCCTGTACCACTACACAAAGTTTTACTATCAATCAGCCGGCAGCATCTCTTAGTGCTTCTACCGCTGTCTTAGATGTAAGTTGTTTTGGAGGTGCAAATGGTAGTGCAACGGTAACGCCAAGCGGAGGAACACCTGGATATACGTATTCTTGGTCTCCATCAGGAGGTACTGCTGCAACAGCAACAGGATTATCAGCAGGAACTTATATCTGTACCATTACAGATAGTAAAGGCTGTACTTTAAACAGAACAGCTGTAATAGGTTCGCCAACAGCATTAACAGCTACAATATCAAAAACTGATGTAAGCTGTAATGGAGGTACTAATGGTACTGCTACTGTAAATGCAACCGGAGGTACAGCTGGATATACCTATTCATGGTCTCCAACAGGAGGTACTGCTGCAACAGCATCAGGATTAGCAGCCGCAACTTATACAGTAACAATTACAGATGCAAATGGTTGTTCGACTACTAAAAGTATCGCTGTAGGTTCACCAGCTGCATTAACTGTTACAAAATCACAAACAGATGTTTTATGTAATGGTTCAGCAACCGGAACCGCTACTGTAACTGTAACAGGTGGAACTACACCTTATACTTATGCATGGTCTCCAACAGGAGGTACTGCAGCAACAGCAACAGGATTGGCAACCGGAAACTACAGCTGTTTAATTACAGATGCTAACGGTTGTTTTATTACCGCAACATTCTTTATCGATCAGCCGGCAGTATTGGCGGCAACAACATCTAAAATAGATGCCACTTGTTCAACAACAGGTCAGGCTACCGTAAATCCAACTGGAGGAGTACTTCCGTACACTTACCAATGGTCATCAGGGGCAACAACAGCCACTGCTACAGGATTATCAGCCGGAAGCTATACTTGTATCATTACAGATGGAAACGGATGTACCAACACTCAAAGTGTAACCATTAATACAACCAACACTTTAGTCGCTACTGTTAGCCAAACAGCTGTTTTATGTAATGGAGGTAACACAGGTTCAGCAACGGTAACACCATCAGGTGCTCCGGGTCCGTTTACCTATGTATGGGCTCCTACAGGAGGTTCTGCTGCTACAGCCAGCAATCTTACTGCAGGTAACTATGCTGTAACGATTACTTCAGCTAATGGTTGTTCAATTATTAAAAATATTACTATTGGCGAACCTACTGCTTTGGTAGTAGTACCATCACAAACCAATGTTTCCTGTAATGGAGGTGCTAACGGAACGGCTACTGTAGCTGTATCGGGCGGAATTACACCTTATACTTACTCATGGTCTCCATCAGGAGGTACTGCAGCTACAGCTACAGGATTAAGTGCGGGTACTTATATTGTAACAATTACAGATGACAATGGTTGTACCATAACACAAAGTTTCAATATTATACAACCAACTGCGATTACTGGTACTATAGCAGCAACAAATGTTAGTTGTAATGGAGCAAACAATGGTTCGGCTACTGTAACTGCAACAGGAGGAACAGGTGCTTATACGTATTCATGGTCTCCTACCGGAGGTACTGCTGCAACAGCTACAGGATTAGCTCCTGGTAATTACACTGTTACAATTACCGACGCAAATTCTTGTACTACAACAGTAAGCACTGTTATAAGCGAACCTGCCGTATTAGCAGCAAGCATAGCAACGCAAACGAATATTTCTTGCAGCGGATTAAGCGACGGCGCCGTTACGATTAATGTAACCGGTGGTACACTTCCTTACACCTACTTATGGTCTAATGCTAGTACAACTAAAGATCTAAGCGGATTAACAGCAGGAACTTATACGTTAACAGTTACTGATGCCAAAGGTTGTATTGCTACTAAATCTGTGACTTTAATTACAACTCCGGATGTAACAGCACCAGTACCAAATGTGGCAACTCTTCCTGTAATTACAAACTCTTGCGCTGTTTTATCAGCTCAAATTCCGGTTCCAACTGCAACTGATAATTGCAGCGGTACGATCACGGCAACAACAACAAGTCCGTTGAACTACAATACACCGGGAACTTATACCATTACATGGAAGTATACTGATGTAAGTGGAAACATAAGTACACAAACACAAACGGTACAAGTATTAAACTCAGCACTTCAACAAGTAACTTTTACTAATGCAACTGTTACTTACAATAAAAACCCTCAAGCACTGCAAGTGGCCAATTTACCGGCAGGAGCGACTGTTAGT
Source organism: Flavobacterium sp. N502536 (assembly GCF_025947345.1). Taxonomy (NCBI): domain Bacteria; kingdom Pseudomonadati; phylum Bacteroidota; class Flavobacteriia; order Flavobacteriales; family Flavobacteriaceae; genus Flavobacterium; species Flavobacterium sp. N502536. The sequence continues at coordinate 4,595,520 of NZ_CP110011.1, forward strand.
TATTCTATCACGCCTTCAGGTACAGGAAACTCAGCAACAAATGCGGGAACTTATACCGTTACTGCCGTAGTATCGCCTGCAGCAAGCGCGCCAAATTGTTCACCAATTACGCTTACTGCACAGCTTACAATTCAAAAAGCTCCACAGCTAATTACTTTCCCAATATTGGGAATCAAAACGCTTGGAGGATCAAATACTTTCAATCTGGGGGCTACTGCCAATTCAGGTTTAGCAGTAAACTATACCTTTACTTATAAAACTGCGTTACCTCCTGCTACTGTTGCTCCATTAACTGGTGTAGTAACGATGTTAAGACCTGGAGAAGTAACAATTGTAGCATCTCAGGCTGGTGATAGCAATTACTTAGCTGCTCCGGATGTTACACAACTATTGGTAATCAAAAACAACGACATTACGGTTACTCAAATTACCATTGGAACTAAAGTATATCCGAATCCGGCTAAAACGCTTAACTACCTGATGGCATGTGGCGAGAACAACGTAAATGTGACATTGACTAATACAACCAATGCTACCTTTACTCCTTCGGCTAATTTTACTATAAATACTCCTAAACCGGGAATTTATAACCAAAATGTAACGATTACTTCTGAAGATGGAAGTGCAAGTGCTACTTATGCTATAACAGTTGAAAAACCATTTGGATTCTATGATATCGTACACCAAAAATTCAACAATGTACTTATCGTAAACAACAATCCGCAAACCAATGGAGGTTACGAATTTGTTTCTTACCAATGGTTTAAAAATGGACAGTTAATTGGTACAGGCCAATACTTTTCAGCAGGAGACGATCTGGCAAATAAATTAGATCTAACTGCCGACTATAGTGTAAAAATGACGACTAAAGATGGTAAGGTGTTGCAAACATGTACTAGTAAAATTAAGTCACAGAAATCACTTGAGGTTAAATTGTATCCAAATCCGGTGGAGACAGGAAAAATGCTTACTGTAGACGCTGATTTACCAGAAGGTGATTTGGAAAACATGCAAATAAGCCTTTACTCTGTGACAGGTCAACTGATTACAACAGTGAAATCGTCTACTGCTCAGACACAAATACAATTACCTTCAACTACCGAAAGTAATATGGTTCTTGTAGTTGTTGAGTCAGGCAATATCAAGAAATCATTCAAAGTACTTGTAAAATAAACAAAATCACGCCGGTACCACTTCAAAATGGTACTGGCTAATACAACTTTAAGATGAAAAAATATATCAGTACCTCTATAAAATCTATAGCTACAATGACGGCAATTCTGGCGATTTGTCTGCAGGGTTATAGTCAGGATAAAAAACAGGAACTATCGATCTCTGTCGCAGGACCGGGTTCTTTTCTAAAATATGGTTTTGCCGGTGAGCTGGTACCCGGAAACGGAATTAGTGCAGGAATTCGATATTCTTATTATCTAAATGAAGGATTGAGTATCGGAATCGGCGCTGAGTATCAAACCTACAGCTCTGATGCAAAATTTGCATTTGTTAGCGGGCAATACGCAACAACCGATGCTGAACAGGAAAACTTTCAATTCCGATATAAGGCTACTAATTTGAGAGAAGAACAAAACTTAGGTTATGTAAATGTTCCGATCGGAATTCAGTATGAAACTTCAGGAACAAGCAAATTATATATTGCTGCCGGAGCCAAAGTAGGATTTGCTGTTAAAGGATGTTACCAAACTACCATCCAGAACCTTACTACCAGCGGTTACTATCCGCAATACAATGTAGAATTGTTTAACCCGGCATTTGCAGGCTTTGCCAGTACCAATGATGTAAAAACCGAAGAACAGGATTTAGACACCAAAGTATCTTATTCGGCTACGATTGAAACAGGTTTAAAACAAAGCATTGGAAAAAGAAGCTCGATTTATATCGGACTTTATTTAGACTATGGTTTGAATAATATCTACGATAGAACTAGCGGTAAAAATCTGGTTCAGTACAATCCGGAACTTCCTGTAAAGCTGCAACACAACAGCGTACTTGATTCTCCGTTGGCAAACAATGTCAGATTGGTCTCTTACGGACTTAAGTTGAGATATGCTTTGCGTTAATCAATTAAATACAAAATCTTAAACAAATACTTTCCTCGTAAGGGGAAAATTAAAAAAGTCGGTTTCTTGGGGGAAATCGGCTTTTTTTTATGGATTAAAACCCATCTTCAAAAAAATTACCGTTATCCGCAAAAGAATAATAACCTTCCAAAGTAATAATTAAATGATCTACCAATTTAATATCTAAAAGAATTGCTGCTTCGTTAACTTTTTTTGTAAATAATCGATCAGCAATTGAAGGCAGCGTTTTACCCGAAGGATGATTATGAATCATAATAAAAGCAGATGCATTTGCCTTAATTAGTGAAGCAAACAATAATTTAAGATCTACCGAAATTCCTGATGTACCTCCGGAAGATACTTCATAAACCCCTAACACCTTATTTGAACGATTGAGTAAAAAAACTTTACACTGTTCGAAGAACTCAATTTTACCCATGTCCCAAACTTTCAAAGCTAGTTCGTAAGCCGTTTTAGAGGATGAAAGATGAGGTCGTTCCGAAACTCTTACTTTATTTTTATAAATCAATTCAATTTCGGATGCAATTTTCCAATCCTGTTTTTCTTTCTTCGATTTCATAATTATTCATATATGTAATTTTCAAAATGCATCTCTAGACGATCGCCATTGAAAGAATAAAACAAATGTAAGAAAACATATCAAAAGCGCGCACTTTCGTACGCATTTTAATTTACTGAATTGCCTTACTTTGCTATGATGACTGAAATTAATATCAAAATTTGTTTTTATATTTACGAGAACTGGATTAAAACTTATAAATCCCAGAGGTCATTTGCATTAGATCACAATATAGAAGAAAGTATAGTTAGAAAAATAAAAAGTACAGCTCTTCAACTAAATAATTCAAACTACAATATTCCAGTAAATACTTTAGATAAAATTTGTAACGGTAGAAATATTAAACTTTCTGAATTTTTCAAACTGATTTCTGAATGACAAAGTCCTAGTAAGGGAGAAAGATTAATCTTCAACTTTACATTAGTCCCAATTATACCACATATATTTCAATCATTTTTTGTTTGAGGCCACACTTTTAATTACTTTTATAGTATTAAATCTGAAGCCCGCTAATGATTATAAAGAAAAAGAATACCTGGTTCAAAATGCTCTTTGAGTGGAGAGGTTCCGTTTTACCACAACTGCTTCCGAGGCTTTTACTGCTGCTGTTATTCTCCTTCGCCGTTGTTTATTTTAAACCCTGGCTGATTCAATACGATCTGCACATCAATCCTGCTATTTTTACCCTATTCGGTATTGCTCTGGCAATCTTCCTCGGTTTTAGAAACAGTGTGAGTTACGATCGTTTCTGGGAAGGCAGAAAACTATGGGGCGCTTTGCTCAACGACACCCGATCTCTCGCACGCCAAAGCATCACGCTTATCCCCGATCAGGAATACGAAGCCAAACGCGAAAAGTTTACTAATTTGCTTATTGCTTTTGTATACAGTCTCAAACACCAACTTAGAGAAACTGACCCTACTACCGATATGAAACGACTGCTTCCACAAGAACTCGAAGAACAGTTACAGGAAGCTCGGTACAAACCAATCATCCTTTTAAGAGAACTGGGACTTTGGGTTAAAAACGCCAAATCAGAAAACAAAATCGACAGTGTCACACAATTGGCTTTTGAAGAAAACCTAAACAAACTGTCTGACATTGTTGGCGGATGCGAACGAATTGCCGGTACTCCTATCCCCTACACCTATAGTGTATTGTTGCACAGAACGGTTTATATTTATTGCTTTTTATTGTCCTTTGGCTTTGTCGAAACTATGGGCTGGATTACGCCCTTCATCATTGTTTTTATTGCCTATACTTTTGTGGCCCTAGAAGCAATTGCAGACGAACTCGAAAACCCTTTCGGATTACAGCCTAACGATCTGGCACTCGATGCAATGTCGGAAATGATTGAAAACACCTTATTAGAATTAAACAATAAAAAGATAAACCCGGTACGTCAGCAAAAGAATTACTTTATTACCTAAAAAAGAAGCCCATACCCCAATTATTTTTCGAATATGAACAGAGTATTATTAGTCGAAGACGATCCCAGAGTTGCCTCTTTTATTACAAGAGGACTTGAAGAACATTTGTATGAAGTAAAAACCATCACCAAAGGTTTTGAAGCCATTAAGGAGGTCATGGAAAATGAGTACAATATCATCATTCTCGATATCATGCTGCCGGACATCACCGGATTTGAAGTTTGTGAAGTTTTACGAAGCCGAAAAATAATAGTGCCCATCCTAATTTTAAGTGCACTCGATACGCCTCAGGAAAAAGTAAAAGGCCTCCAATCCGGCGCCGATGATTATCTAGCGAAACCTTTTATGTTTGAAGAACTCTTGGCCCGAATCAATGCCCAGCTGCGTCGCGCCGAATTCAGCACCGGAATTCTCGATTTTCAATCCTATGCCGGAATCGAAATCAATATGAAAGAACAAAGTGCAACAAGAGACGGAAAAGAACTCAACCTTTCGTCAAGAGAACTCAAACTCTTAATTTTCTTTATGAAAAACCGCGAAACCGCATTATCAAGAGTCGCAATCGCGCAAGCCGTCTGGAATATTGATTTTGACAGTACCTCAAACACAGTCGACGTTTACATTAACTATTTGCGCAATAAAGTCGACAAAAACTTCCCTACTCCACTCATTCATACGATAAAAGGAACCGGGTATATGTTGAAGCAGAAGAGTTGAAGATGTTATATGTGAGATGTTATATGTGAGATGTGGGATGTGAGATGTGAGATGTGGAAAGAGTAAAGAAGAAAGACTATAGATTGAAAATCTGCTAACCCGAGCGATAGCGAACAGGCGAAGCAATCTGCTACATCTGCGAGAGAAAAAAAACTGCGATACAACTTATTTTGAGTAAAGTTCCTATTGTATTAAAAACCGAATTAAAGCGTTATGAATCTTAAAAATAAGTTAGCTGTAAATTCTACTTTGCTTTTTGCTTTTATTGTCGGGTTGCTCATGGCCGGATCTTTTCTTCTTTTCAGAAGCCACATGAAAGATCTTTACTATGACAATCTGGAAGATCATGCGATGACAGCTGCCTTATTTTATTTCAAAAAAGACGAAATAAAAGAATTCACCAACGAACGTTATCACCAAATTGAAGTTCAATACAACCGAATCAACAACGAATCGATACGGGTTTACGATGCCAAAACAAAAAAATTATACCTAAAGGATTCTGTTGACATTCCGCTAACCGATCACGATCTGAATAGTATTGTAAAAAACAAAATGGAATCGTTTTCGATAAACGACAGGCAGTTTGTGGGGTTATTTTACAAAGACAATCAGGGCGATTTTATAATTGTAGTCTCGGGTATCGATCGTGCCGGTAACCGACAGCTGGATATTCTGGGCTTTATGTTTATTCTTTTCTATCTGGCCGGTATTCCGCTAAACTATCTTATGGGAACCTTTTTAGCCCGACAAACCTTCCGTCCTTTCTCGGAAGTCATTGCAAAAGTAAATACCATCACCACCGAGAACCTGCATTCGAGATTAGAAGTTCAGCAGGCTCATGGGAAAGACGAAATCAAAGAACTGGTTACCACTTTCAACTATCTTTTAGAAAGGCTCGAAACCGGTATTATGACGCAAAAAAATTTCCTCAAAAACGCGTCACACGAACTTAAGACTCCCCTAACCATTATCATTGGAGATATCGATGTATCCCTGCAACAGCCCAGAACAAACGAGCAATATGAAGAGATCTTAAAATCGCTTCGAAAAGACACCCTGCACTTAAAATCAACTTTAGAAGGACTTCTGGTATTATCGGGACTTGAACTGTCTGAACCTCAGCAAATGGAAACAGTAAGGATCGACGAAATACTATGGAATGTTCTGGAAAAGAAAGCAATCGAATATCCCGAATCAAAAGTATCGGTAGATTTGAGTGCACTGGCAGAACACGAAAATTTACTTTCGGTCTATGCCAATAAACACATGCTTTTTATAGCGCTGTACAATATTCTGGACAATGCCATTAAATTCTCATTTCCTGAGCCGGTAACTGTTTTTACGCTTGCAGAAAAAAACAAACTTTTGATACAAATTACCGATCAGGGGCCCGGAATTGCAGAGCAGGACAAGGAAGCTATTTTTGATCTTTTTTTCAGAAGCGATCATACCCGTCACATACAAGGACAAGGATTGGGGCTTTTTATTACCATGCAGATACTCAAACTGCATCACATTACCGTTAACGTCGATTCTGAAGTCGGAAAAAGCACTTCTATCACTTTGCAATTTCCATAAATTGTTTCGTTTTTTCATCGTCGCATTCCAATTTAACAAAGCCTGTTTTTACATTTGGTAACCTTGGCTTAACACTCTAATCTTTCTCTAATCTACTTTAAATACAACTCTAATCTTTTTATTTTTAACCACTTACACAAATCATTGATTTTAAAGGCTTAGAAAATTTTAAAAGGATAACCACTTGATAATTTTAAGGTAACACTATATTTTTTTATCATTTTAAGTTAACAAAAGCGTTAAATCCGATCCGAACAAACAGAGTTTCTTTGTCAAATAAAAACTAAAAATCAATGACAAAACTAAAACTCTTTTTTTCGGCTGTGATGCTCCTTGTTATGGGAAACATTTTTGCCCAAATTACGACCTCTTCATTATCTGCAAAGGTAAATGACGGCACTAGCCCACTTACCGACGCTGAAGTTACTTTAACCCATTTACCTACTAACGCAGTGTACAAAGCTACAACTGACAAACAAGGTAGGTTTAGTTTCGAAAATTTAAATGCCGGCGGACCTTACGAATTAGAAATTAAAAGTGCTTCCACCAAAGATTACTCTAACGCACAAATACACTTAGCCCTTGGCGATAATGATCTGCCAACGATCGTGGTTAGCAAAGGAGATAATAATGTATTAGAAGAAGTGGTCATTACAAGCTCTAAACCTTCTTCTAAAAATAACGGAACCAATATTAATGAAAAACAGGTGAATGGCCTTCCGTTAATCAACAGAGGAATTCAGGATGTGACCAAACTAGTACCACAGAGTTCTAATAACTCTTTTGCCAGTACCAATTTCAGATACAACAACGTTACTATTGACGGTTCGATCAACAATGATGCTATTGGTTTTAGCCCGTCATTAGGAGGACAATCAGGGACTTCAGGGATGCCGGGAAGCAGTACGCGTTCCAATTCGATAAGTCTTGATGCAATACAGGATATTCAGGTTTATATTGCTCCTTACAATATTAAACTAGGAAACTTTTTAGGCGGAAGCGTAAATGCCGTTACCCGCAGCGGTACCAACAATGTGAGCGGATCGATTTACAGTTATGGCAGAAACGCAGCCATTACAGGACGCAACAATGCCGGTGATGGTTCAAAAATGCCAAATTCGTTTGGTGATTATCAAATTGGATTCCGTCTAGGTTTACCAATCGTTAAAGATAAATTGTTCTTCTTTACCAATATGGAGTATGCCGAAAGAACAGATCCTTTATTTTACAATGCAGGACAAACCGATTCTAATGGTAAATTGACTTCATTGGTAGACAACACTACCTCGCAACAAATCTCGGACTTCGTAAAAACAAACTACGGGTTTGACGCAGGAACTTTCGGTGGATACAACAACTTTGCAAAAAGTCAAAAATTCTTCAACAAATTAGATTGGAAAATTAATGAAAAACACGCGCTGTCGTTAAGAAACAATACGGTTATCTCTCAGGCTTCCAACTTAGAGCGCGACGCTGCTAACTTCAGGTTCTCCAGCATGGATTTTACGCAGAAAAACCAATCCATCAGTACCGTTTTAGAACTTAAAAGTCACTTTAACAGCCAGTGGTCCAACTCGTTCATTGCCAGTTACTCGGCTATCAAAGATTATCGCGATCCAAAATCAAGCAATATCATGTTTCCCCAAACAGAAATTGGTTATAACGGAGGAACAATCTTTTTAGGAAACGATCGTGAGGCAACAGTATTCAATATGAAACAAAACACGGCCGAAATCACCGACAATCTTACCTATAAAACCGGAAACCACACTTTGTTGTTTGGTACACACAATGAGTTCTACGACATCAATTACGGATTTGTAAACGCTCTTAACGGAAGAGTATCATACAAATCTTTGGCCGATTTCTACGGCAAACTTCCTACCCGTGTTCGCGGTACCTACCCTTTTGACGGTTCAACAAGAGATCAGATTTTCAACAATCCATATGCGCAGTTTAAAGTAAACCTTTACAGTGTTTATGTACAGGACGAAATTAGAATTGGAAATAAATTAAAACTTACTCCAGGCGTAAGAATTGACTATACAGACTTGCCTACTAAGCCAAAATTGAGTTCACAAGTACAAAACTCTCCGGCTGATCCTAATTATGGCAACACCTATTCGTACACGCCATTGAGCCAGATTAAAAACAACTTCTTCAGCACAGCATTGGTGTCACCAAGAATTGGATTTACTTATAATGTAGACGAAGACAAAACACTTGTTATTAGAGGTGGATCAGGAGTATTTACCGGAAGAATTCCATTTGCATGGCTGGGATATGCTTACTACAATGATGGTGTAGGTTACGGAAGTTATGACAAAAACAATCTTACTCCGGCACAGGTTGCAGCAGCGGGAGATCCTTTGGCAAACAATGGATTAAACGGTTATCACGATGCAACGCCAAAAGTACAGGCCGATTTAGTTGACAATAAATTTAAAATGCCGGCAGTTTTAAGGAACTCTCTTGCGATCGATAAAATCATCGATGGGTACAAATTTACAACCGAAGGGATGTATACCAAAGTAATTCGTGATCTTGAATTTCAACAGGTAAATAAAACCGACAACCCTACTTACTTTTCGTATGATACCAATCACCAGATGCCAATTTATGCAGCCAATATAAATCCGGCGTTCTCTAATGCGTATTTATTGTCGAATACCAACAAAGGATACCGATACAGCATTACCGAGATGATCTCTAAAACGTACGATTTCGGTCTTAACTTTATGGTGGCTTATACCTACGGAAATTCGAAAGACATTACCAACGGAATCCGTAACTCGATGGAGAGTAACTTTCAGATGAACCAGTCGTTAACACCAAACAATCCGCAATTGGCAACATCCAACTTTAATATCAAACACCGAATTGTTTCGAATGTTGGATATGCTGTAAAAGTAGCCGATAACAATATCTTCTCAGCAAATGTATATTTCAATGCTCAGTCCGGAAATCCGTTTTCATGGGGATTTGTAAACTCCACTATTGCAGGAACAGGTCAGGCAGCAGGATTGGCTTATATCTTTAAAGATGCCACAGAAGCAGCGAAATACATTGGTGTAAATGCAGCAGGCGTTCCATCGGCTACAGCAGCACAGCAGGTAGCAGATTACGAAGCTTTCATTAACGGAAACGATTATTTGAAAAGCAGAAGAGGAAATTTCACCGAAAGAAATGGTGCTACAACACCATGGAACATCCAGGCCGATTTGAAATTAATGGATGAAATCAAAATTACAAAAGTAGGTACTTTACAACTTTCGTTCAGTGTAGCAAATATTGGAAACCTGATCAATAAAGATTGGGGAAGAAGTTATTTCGTTCCAAACACTTACAATTCAACAGCAAATCTTGGGTTAACAAAATCAGGAAATTTAGGCGGAGTAGCTACTGGCGATCCAACCTATACGTTCCAAAAACCTTCGACATCACCTTATACTGTAGATCAGTTAGCCTCAAGATTCCAGGGACAATTTGGAGTGAGGTATACGTTCTAAAGATTGTGTTTTATTTTTTTTATGATCCCCCAGTTCCAATCCCTATGGAGCTGGGGGATTTCTTTTAACTTAAAACTACTGCTCTCCTCCGTTCCTGAAAGCCATCAGCAACGTATAGGCATTTTTGATTACAATTGCCGAAGAAGCATCGATAACCGAAGACTTGATCTGACGGTATCCTTCACTGGTAGTACCCAATTCAATCGGGACCATTTTAAAATTATGGCCGCCAGTCTTCACAAAAACAAAAAACTTACCCTGCCATCTTACCACAGCATCTTCGGGAACTGTAAGCGCTTTTTGATTATCAAACTCAGCCTCAGCATTAATAAAAAGTCCCGGTATTAACGAACTTTCATAGTGATTCACTTTGCAAATTACTTCTGCTGCACGATCGTCGTTCAGGCTTTGATTGATATAAGCAATTTTTGCTTTGTATTTTTTTGACGGATTGGCATTGGTATAAGCCGTAACCGTCTGCCCAACCGAAAGCAGGTGTACGTCTTTCTCAAAAGCATTGATTACCAAAACAATGTCACTCATTTCGATCAGCTCAAAAAGCATATCGGTTGGCGAAATGTATTTGCCGACATTCACATTAATCTTCGCAACCAAACCATTGATTGGAGAATGAATTGCGACCGTTTTGCTTATCGTTGAAGCTGTGAGTGTTTTAACATTAATCCCCAGCAATCCCAGTTTTTGTGCCAGCGATGCCATGTAAATGCGTTGTGTTTGCATTTCTGTTGATGTCTGCTCGAACAACTTATCACTGCTGGCCTTCTTCGCATTAAGCTCTTTCTGGCGGTTAAACTCACTTTGAGCCAACTGAAACTTTTCTTTTGCGGTCAAATAATCCTGTTGCAGCTGTATGTACTGCATGTCTTCGACTACCGCCAGCAATTGCCCTTTTCGAACATGCATTCCGGCCATTAAATCGGTCTTTTTGATATAACCTCCCAAAGGAATACTTACCGTTACCACACTTTTTGGCGGTACGGTAACCGTTCCTTGAAGCTGTAATATTCCTTTCACCGTTCGTTCTTCCGGAGAACCCACCACCAGTCCTGCATTTTTAACCTGTGCCTCGCTGAACTGAATACTGTTTTCGGCTGTTATTTCTTTTTTAGTCTGTTGTTCTTTTTTATCGCCCTGGCAGGAAACTAAGCCTAAAAAAACTAAAATGATGCTGCTATATGTTTTCATTCTTTTATAAATTATTAAGGGTTTGCCAATTAATCACGGCCTTATTGTAATCGTTAATTCTGTCGAAATATTCATTTTTTATGGTTATCGCCTGATTGACGACTAACACCCATTGCAGGTAATCAATATCTCCGTTCTCCAACTGACTATTCGCAGCGTCAATAATTACCGTTGCATTCTTTAGTCCTTCGTTTTCATAATAAGCAAGGCTCTCTTTGTACTTTTCGATCTCGCTTTCGGCATTACTAATCTCCGTCAGCATTTCAATCTTTGTCGTTTCTGCCCGCATCTTATAGGTTTCATACTCCGCTTTGGCAGCTTTGTTACGCGCCGACTGACTGCTGAAAAATAACGGAACTGACAGCCCCAAATTGACATAACTAAACCTCTGACTGCTATTGTAATAAATATCCTGACCTGAAGCACTGGTTTGTGTCCCTACTATGCTTAAATTATTGTACCCAATGGTAACATCAGGCAGTATTTTGGCCTGTTCAGTTTTCCATTTCCACTTTGCTGCTTCAGCTTCGTACAGCGAAAGTTGCACCTGAGGAAGTGCTGCCGTATTTTTATTCTGATTTAAGGAAACAGCAAAATCATTCTTGATCGTTTCAGAAAAAGGCACATGAACCTTACTGTCCTGAAGAACGGTATTGAACATTTTAAGCGTAATAGCAATATCCTTATTGACCATTGTAAGCTGGTTGGTATAAAATTGCCGTGCCGATTGAGAAGCGCTTTTTTCCAGTACATTCGTCTCCCCTGTCTTATACCGCAATTCTGATTTCTGCTCCATTAACCTGTAAATCGAATCGGCATAAACCAATAAATCCTTTTTGCTGTTCAGCCAGATGTAGTAATAAAACAAATTCCTCACATTCGATTTAATCTGCTGTACCGTTAGCTGCGATTCTGCTTTGGCTGCATTGTAATTTTCCCTCAAAACTTTTTTCTGATGGGTATACAATGTCGGAAATGCAAAAGTCTGGCTAATGCCAAAACGCGTATCGTTTACCGCACTGTTAAACTGGCCATAATCGGCACTCAGAGCTGTTTTGGGAAGATCAAAAGCCGTTTTTTCCAACTGTTCTTTTGATCTTTCATTCAATTGCGAAGATTTAATTCTTCTGTTATGCTGAAGTGCTATTGATAGCGATTCTTCAAGAGATATTGGCGTTTCCTGTGCCTGTACCGAAACGGTGAGGAACAAAGCCAGCACCAGTAAAGTCAGCTTATTCATCTTGTGTTTTTTAATTTTTCTCGAAAAAACTTTGGTATGATACGTCATTAAATAAATAGCCGGAAGTACAAAAAGCGTAAGCAAAGTGGCCGTAATCAGTCCGCCGATCACAACAGTTGCAAGCGGACGTTGTACCTCTGCTCCTGCACCATTGCTTAAAGCCATTGGTAAAAACCCTAAAGAGGCTACCGCGGCGGTCATCAATACAGGACGTAATCTGTTTTTGGTTCCGTTAATAATGATTTGAAGCGGATCGGTAATTTCTCCTTGTTTTTGGATTCGGTTGAACTCGGAGATTAAAACAATTCCATTCAAAACAGCCACACCAAACAGTGCTATAAAACCAACACCGGCCGAAATACTAAACGGCATATCGCGCAAAGCCAGTCCAAACACACCGCCAATTGCCGATAACGGGATGGCTGTAAAAATGATAATTCCTTCTTTAAACGATCTGAACGCAAAATACAGCAACGCCAAAATCATAAACAAAGCTGCCGGAACCGCAACTCCCAGACGGGATTTTGCCTGTTGCAGGTTTTCAAAAGTACCGCCATAGGTAATATAATAACCGGGCTCAAATTTGATCTGAATGTTTACTTTCTTTTGCAATTCTTCGACTATCGATTCTACATCTCTCCCTCTTACATTAAAACCAACGATAATCCTTCTTTTAGCATTCTCACGCTGAATCTGATTCGGACCCTCCACTTCTTTTACGGAAGCCACCTGATACAGCGGAATCTGCATTCCGGAACGGGTTGCAATCAATAAATTGCGCACATCGGCTATGTCTTTTCGTCCACTAGCCTCCACGCGCACCACCATATCAAACTTTTTCTCTCCTTCGTAAATGCTTCCCGCTACAGCTCCCGCAAAAGCGGCATTTACCGTTTGATTGATATCCGAAACATAAATCCCGTACTTCGCCATTTCGGCCCAATCATAATCAATAACGATCTGTGGCATTCCGGTAACTTTCTCTACATAAAGATCCGTAGCTCCTTCTACTGTGCTGCTAATCGAGCCTAACTGTTCGGCATATTTTGCCAGTTTATCGAGATCTTCACCATAAATTTTACAAACCAAATCCTGCTTTGCTCCTGTCATCAATTCGTTAAAACGCATCTGTACCGGAAACTGAAAACCGGTTGTAACTCCGGGTGCGACCTCTTTTACTGTCTGCGTCATTTTATCGGCCAGTTCAGGAAACGAAGAAGCACTTGTCCATTCTGACTTGTCTTTCAGTACAATAATCATGTCTCCTCCTTCTATAGGCATCGGATCTGTTGGGATCTCGGCACTTCCAATTCTCGAAACTACTTTTTCTACCTCGGGATACCTGTTTTTCAATGCGGTCGAAATTTTCTCAATAGTGGTTGTTGTCGTCGACAGATTTGTCCCCAACAGTAAACGGGTTTCTACTGCAAAATCACCTTCTTCAAGCTGTGGGATAAATTCTCCTCCCATTCGGCTAAAAATGAATAAGGCAATCCCAAACAGCACAAATGCCGAAATCACAATTCCTTTTCTCACTTGCAACGCTTTCGACAATCCAATTTCATAGTAAAACTCCAGTTTTGCCATTATGCGATCCGACAAATTGGGTTTGTGGCTGACTTTCTTACTGATAAACAAAGCACTCACCATCGGAACATAAGTAAGCGATAATATAAAAGCACCCAAAATGGCAAAGGCTACGGTTTGTGCCATTGGTTTGAACATTTTTCCTTCAATCCCTTCCAAAGACAATATCGGTAGATAAACAATCAAAATAATAATCTGTCCGAATACGGCGGCATTCATCATGCGTCCTGCCGAACCTGTCACCTCTTTGTCCATCTCCTCCTGTGAAATAGTATCGATTGCTTTGTATTTTTTAGCCGAATGAATGTGATGCAAAATGGCTTCTACAATAATCACCGCACCATCGACAATTAAACCGAAATCAAGCGCTCCGAGACTCATTAAATTACCACTCACGCCAAAGGTGTTCATCATGATAATGGCAAAAAGCATCGCTAACGGAATTACTGAAGCCACAATAAAACCTGCTCTTAAATTGCCCAGGAAAAGCACCAGTACCAGCACCACAATCAATGCTCCTTCGATAAGGTTCTTCTGAACCGTACCAATCGCATTGTCGACCATTTTGGTACGATCTAAAAAAGGCTCAATTTTCAACCCTTTCGGTAAGATTTTCTCAATTTCGGCAACACGTTTTTTGATATTTACGATCACATTATTGGCGTTCTCCCCTTTTAGCATCATCACAATTCCACCTACCGATTCGCCAATATCAGCTGTTGTTAATGCTCCGTAACGTATGGCCGAAGACATTTTTACCTCTGCAATATCTTTGATCAGAATAGGAGTTCCGGCCTGTGTGTTTTTGACAATAATATTCTGAATGTCCCTGATATTTCGGGTCAGTCCGACACTTCGGATGTAAAGTACGGTTGGGCCTTTTTCAATATAAGCGCCGCCAGTGTTTTCGTTATTACTGTTCAGTGCTGTAAAAACATCTTTTATCGTCAGGTTCTGTGCTTTTAGGCGAGACGGATTAACGGCAATTTCATATTGTTTTAACTTTCCACCAAAAGTAGCGACATCAGCAATTCCGGGAGTTCCCAAAAGCTGTCTTCTAACTGTCCAGTCCTGTAGGGTACGTAAATCTTCCAAAGAATATTTGGTTTCGTAACCGGGTTGCGGTTTCAGTACATACTGGTAAATTTCGCCCAAACCTGTTGTTGCCGGTGCCATTTCAGGAATGTTGGCATTCTCGGCGATCTCTACTTTTTGCAATCGTTCTGCAACCTGCTGACGCGCCCAATACACATCGGTATCGTCTGCAAAAACAATCGTGACCAGCGAAAGTCCGAAACGCGAAATACTGCGGCTTTCTTTGAGCTGCGGGATGTTGCTAATCGCCTGCTCGATTGGAAATGTAATTAAACGCTCTACATCTTCCGCTCCCAAAGAAGGGGCTGTCGTAATAATTTGTACCTGATTGTTGGTGATGTCAGGAACGGCATCAATAGGTAAACGGGTAACTTCAAACACGCCATAGATAATCCATAGCAAGGTGAAGACCCCAATTACCAGTTTATTTTTAACTGAGAATTGTATGATCTTATTAAGCATAATTTGATTTAATTTTTTTGAAATACTAATGCCATGGCCAAAACATCAAAATGTTTTCACCACAATAAAAATTCCGGAAAATTAAATTAAGCTACAGGAGGGCGGAATACCGAAAACAAAGCGGGATTCGAATATAAATCTGAGGTATAAGGAATCGCAACAGCTTGCGAAAATCCGATGGTAAATGGAATATAAAATAGGGGTTTATCCTGCGGAACAAATACCAGCTGCACATAAGGGCCGGATATGTTTTTAAACGGAAGCTGCATGTCTCGGTCGGAATCATTGTCTTTTAAATCTTCTCCCCAATAATGCATTTCTAAAAAATCAAAAAAGCTAATCTCATGTCTTTCCTGGTGCTCTCTAAAGTGTTCCAACAATATCGGCAGTTTATAGAACTGCTGAAAGAACCCAATATTGGATACAATTAAAAAGATGAACAGGTATATAATGAGTTTTCGCACTTCACAAATTTAAACGATGTCGCAAAATAATTCCCCACTAAGTACAAGAAGGAATAAACTTTTACCATTTTATAACCATAAGCCAACAAAAAATCGATTTATGTTATTAAAAATTTAAATGTTTTGCGTTTTTATGATTTTAGAATCAATTTTCAACCGTTATCTGCAAACGAAAATTAAGCGGTTCGCTATTAAAAATTGTGTCTTTCGGACGTTGATAAGCTACTAGGCAATCCGGTTTTTGTAACGGAAAAGACTTTTGCCAAAAGAGCTCCAAATTGGATAAAACAGGTCTTTAGAGCGGGTTGCTTCTGCAAATAATCATTTTGTAAGAAAACAAAAATTTAAAGTTTTATTTACAATCATTTCACCAGAAATATATCGATTATTATTTCATTTTTCCTTATTCAGCAGTATTGTTAAAAAGCAGGAAAAACCAGCATTTACAAGGCTTAAAAGCATTAAAATGTAAAAAATTACACCTAATTTAATCACAAACAAGTACGGACATTCTCATAAATTTTTAAAATTTATTTTTTTTGTTGGGATTAATTTATACTTTTGTCAAGTACTATTCTTATTTATTCTAAATAAGAATTACTTACAAATATATTTTTTTAACCCCAAATAAAAAAGAAATTTCTTAGAAAAATTTCAAAAATATATGAAAATCAAGAACAACCCCAGTAAAACCAAGCTGTCAGACTCTTCTTATAAACTCAATAAAATTTCAAAAAATATCCGCAACCGAAGAAGCATCTACGCCAATCAATTTATCAAAGGAGAATTGCCTGAACCGCTGCTGGAAGAAATTTTGATTAATGCGACCTGGGCACCCAATCACAAAATGACAGAACCCTGGAGGTTTGTCGTTTTCCGCGGCAAATACCTGAAGAAGTATGGCGAATATATGGCCCACTATTACAAAGATTTTTATAATGAATTGTCGCCCGAAGATCAAAGAGATAAACTTTCTTATCTCGAAAACTACCCATTAAATGCAGCCTGTATGATTGGGGTAATTATGGTTCGAAACACCAAAATTGCCTTGCCTGAATGGGAAGAAATTGCAGCTGTCTCTTCTGCTGTACAAAATATAGCGCTTAGCTGCAGTGCTCATAAAATTGGCAGTTACTGGAGTACCAAAGGAGTAGCCATCGATTATGTTGCCAAATTTGGCCTCGCTGAAAATGAAAAATCATTAGGACTTCTTTATCTCGGTTATTATCCCGAAGCCTTAAAACCCTCCAAGAAAAAGAGAACCCCACTATCTAAAAAAGTCGTCTACCTCGACTGAAAAATAACTTAAACCCCTTAAAACAACTATTTTATGAATACCACATTGATCCGTAAGGAAGCATTCGACAGAGAGGTCCAGCAGGACCAGGATTTTTACAAAGACATTTTCCATCAGAATTCCGGCCCGGAATATGCACAGGCAATGAAATTGGCACAGGAACGCGTTTCGAATTTCTTAAAAAACAATAAAAAACCGTTCAGTGGCATCAGACCGGAAGAAATAAGGGCTAAAGTGGAAGAAATAGATTTTGAAACACCCCTACCCGATTACGAAAGTCTGCTGAACGAAGTAGACGAACTTTATGTGAACCACGCCACTGCTTTTCACCTTCCGGAATATATTGCACACCTAAATTGCCCTGTGGTGATACCTGCACTGGCAGCAGAAATTCTGATAAGTGCCATCAATTCATCACAAGATACTTATGATCAAAGCGCCGGCGGAACTTTTATCGAAAGAAAGTTAATTGACTGGACCAGCGAGCAGGTGGGTTATACACAAGGCGATGGTGTTTTTACAGCAGGAGGATCTCAAAGCAATTTAATGGGGCTGCTCCTGGCGAGAGATTACTATGCCATGCAGTATCAAAAATGGAATATTAAAATGGAAGGACTTCCTCCTGATGCGCACAAGTACAGGATTTTTGTTTCGGATAAAGCGCACTTCAGCAATCATAAAACCACCTGGGTTTTAGGTCTTGGAGAACAAGCCATCGTAAATGTGGGTGTCGACAAAAGATACCGTATGGATCCGGAAAAACTCGAAAAGGCGATCGCTGACGAAATTAAGAAAGGAAACATTCCAATTGCCATTACCGCTACTGCCGGTACAACCGATTTTGGTAACATCGATCCGTTAAAAACAATCGCCGCTATTGCCAGCCAGCACAATTTATGGCTTCACGTAGATGCTGCCTATGGATGCGGATTGCTTTTAACAGAGAAACAAAGGTATTTATTAAACGGCATAGAACTGGCCGACTCTGTAACCGTCGATTACCACAAATCATTCTTCCAGCCGGTAAGCAGCAGTGCCTTTATTGTTAAAAATAAACTTCACCTCAATTTGATCAAGCATCACGCTGATTATCTGAATCCTAAAGAGCAAAATTACGATGCACTTCCGGCTCAGGTCAATAAATCGATTGTTCAGACTACACGTCGTTTTGATGCTTTGAAACTTTGGTTTACCCTTCGTTATATGGGCAAGAAAAAGCTCGGGCAATTTACGGAGACCCTGATCGAAACTACCCAACAAACCGCTGCCTATATAGAAGCCGATCCTAATTTTGAACTGTTATGCCACTCAGATATCGGTATTTTACTCTTCCGTTATCTCGACGGACCAGCTGAATCTAATTCTTGCGAAGTCAACAAATACATCAAAGAGAAGCTGTTTTTTGGCGGCGAAGTTCTGGTAGCCAGCACCAAAGTAGATGGAGAATTCTATTTGAAATTCACCATTTTAAATCCCCTTACCACCCTAAATGATATTAAAAACATTCTTAACCTCATAAAACAAAACGGAGATGAATACCACAGACTTAACTAATTTTAAACAACTTGCCGAACAAGTAAATTACAAATCCCTCCTCAACTGTTATTGCAGAGAATTCAGCAACTGGAGCCAATACGAAGGTGTTCCGAAATACGACCCTGCTTTGGCTGAATTTATGCAGACTATCGATCACAGCTCTTTTCTTCGATTTGACTTTAGCACTGTTGGCCAGGAAGTTTTTGCTCCTTTGGTTTACTTTTCCGAAAGTGGCGTTCATGCTTTTGGCTTTCCGATAGTGTCCCGTACTATTGCAACGGATGAATTCAGAGAAATAAATCCTATCGCGTTTACAGAAATTGTTGCGGGCTATTGCAAAGCAGAATATCCGGATATTGACCCGCTTCCTACCCAAAAACGTATGGAAAACAGTATTGACAATCTGGCACTTTACCTGGAGCATTATAAAAATAGCGGCCGTAACGCCAGCAACCCGGAACAAACTTTTATATCAGCTGAACAATCTTTGATTTTAGGACATACGGTACATCCGCTGCCAAAAAGCAGAGAAGGATTTACCAAAGACGAGTTGCTTAAATATTCTCCTGAAACCGAGGGACAGTTTCCGTTACACTTTTTCCTGGTGCACCCGGAAAATGTTATCGAAAAAAGTGCCGAAGACTATCTGATCACCAATTATCTGAGAAATGAAATTTCAAAATATGCCAATAAAAATGCCAAAGAATTACTGGATTTTTATTCACAATACAAAGTAGTACCGGCACACCCTTGGGAAGCCAATTATCTATTAGAGCAAAAAGAGGTGAAAGAAATGCAGTCCAGACAACTGCTTTTCAGTCTGGGGCAATTTGGTCCTTCCTATGCGGCAACCTCATCGGTTCGTACGGTGTACAATGACGAAAGCGAATGGATGTATAAATTCTCACTGCATGTGAAAATCACCAATTCGTTCCGTGTCAATTATCCACATGAGCTTAATCGTGGTTATGATGCAGCGCAGTTGATGAAAACTGATTGGGGAAAAGGCATTCAGAAAGACTATCCGCAAATTCAGCTCGTTACCGATCCTGCGTTCATCACAGTGGTTTTTGAAGATAAAATTATCGACGGTTTCAGTACCAGTATTCGTCAAAATCCTTTTCATGGAGCCAACGCCAATAAAAATGTAACGCTGGTAGCTGCTTTGTCTCAAGATAACATTTTGAATGAACTGCCAAGAATCGTAACCCTGATTGAGGAATCGGCCAAAAGACAAGATGCAACAGTAGCTGACACCGCCATTGCCTGGTTCAAACAATACCTGAACATCAGTCTTACTCCTTTGATTGGCGTTTTTAATAAATACGGATTTGGATCAGAATTTCACCAACAGAATGTAATGGTTGAATTTGATGAAAATCTTTTCCCGTCAAAACTTTATTTCAGAGACAATCAGGGATATTTTTTCCGCGAAGGAATCGTACCGGAACTGGAACGTTTAATCCCTGATTTTGGAAAAGAAAGCCGCTCTTTTATTGCCGAAAAAAGAATTATTGACTTCTGGGGCTATTACCTGTTAATCAATCATTTGTTAGGAATTGTGAGCGCTTTGGGCAAAAACAAACTTGCAGATGAAACGGTATTACTGGACTTAATATACGATGCTTTAAAAAAAGAAGAAGATTCAGATGTAACAGGTTTGGTTTCTCATTTTACGAACAGTGTCAAACTAATCGTAAAAGGAAATTTACTGACCAGTTTAAACAATATGGACGAAGCCAGTGCGCCACGAACCAATCCGGCGGTGTACAAAACATATCCTAATCCGTTAAACAAACACTTTTTCTCCAAAAAATTGATTCAGCCAAAACCAAACACTACAGTTTTCAGCCGTTTTTTTGAGAAAGACAACGTAACGATCAGCCTGCGTCCGGTAGATGTAGACAACGATCTGGAGATGCTTCACGAGTGGTTTCACCGCGAACATGCATTGAAAATCTGGCAAATGAACTGGCCGTTACGTGAGTTAGAGGTATTTTACCGCACCATGCTTCCTGGTGGTCATTCGCACAGTTATATCGGAGAGGCCAACGGGGTTCCGACTTTTAATATTGAAGTGTACTGGCCATGCCGTGACATTGTTGGAGAATACTATGACGTACTTCCCTCCGATTATGGAACGCACCAATTTATCGCACCAACCGATCCAAAACTAAAATACGGTTCTCCGGCAACACAATCAATGATGGATTTTGTTTTGAGCGAAGCCAAAGTAGGCAAAATGGTGGGTGAAGGTTCTGTAGACTCTATCGCTTCAATGATGAACAAGGCTCACGTTGGATTTAAGATTCAGAAAGTCATTGAAATGCCGCACAAAAAAGCCAATCTGAACTTCTGTTACAGAGAATGGTATTGGGCTAAATTCCCGGCTGCCGAAGCCTTTCAAAAAAATACCGTTTCAGCCTCACAAGTTTAATTCGTAATACAACCACAATGAATACAGAAAAAATATATTCGGTAATCGGAATCGGGATTGGTCCTTTCAATCTTGGACTTGCCGCACTTATCGAACCCATAGAAGATTTATCAGCACTGTTTTTTGATCAGTCCGAAAGCTTTGACTGGCATCCGGGCTTAATGCTGAATAATGCAACATTACAGGTTCCGTTTTTAGCCGATTTGGTTACTATGGCCGATCCAACTAACAAATACAGCTTTTTAAATTACATCAAACAAAGCGGACGTGCTTATAAATTTTACATCCGTGAAAACTTCTTTATTTACAGAAGAGAGTACAATGAATATTGCAAATGGGCCGCTGCTCAGCTTAGCAATTGCAAATTTTCGCACAAGGTTCTTTCGGTCGATCCTGTTGACGATGTTTATAAAGTTACAGTAATCAATACTCAGACTTGTGTTACGGCTGTTTATTATGCACATAAAATAGTTCTGGGTACGGGAACTTCACCCTATATCCCTGAATTTATTGATGCGGAAGCATTGCCAAATGTAATTCACGCCTCTCAGTATTTGTATTTCAAGCCACACATTCAAAAAAATACAGCTGTAACGATTATTGGTTCCGGGCAGAGTGCTGCTGAAGTATTCCGTGATCTTTTGCCGGATACCGAAGACGGATTGCAACTGAAATGGTTGACCCGTTCGTCCCACTTTTTCCCGCTCGACAATAAATCAAAGCTGACTTTAGAATTGACTTCTCCAGAATATGTAGATCATTTTCATAGTCTTTCGGCACAAAAGCGCAAACAGCTTTTAGACAGTCAACATGGGCTTTACAAAGGAATCGACACCGAATTGATTAATGAGATTTTCGACAGTCTCTATGAAATGAGTTTAGAAGACAAACCGCTGAATGTGGAGTTGCGTTCGAATATGCGTCTTACTTCGGTAAATGAAGCGGCTGATGGTTCGTATACGCTTGATTTCGTTCAAACGGAACTCGAGCAGCCGTTCGAGGATCAAACTGATTATGTGATTCTGGCAACAGGTTATCGATACAAAGAACCTGCTTTTCTTTCGGGACTTGAAAACAAAATTGGTCGTTTGGAAAATGGCTTGTTTAAGGTGCACCGTAATTATACCATAGATAAAAACGGGACAGATATTTTTGTTCAGAATGCAGAATTGCATACACACGGTCTTTCGACTCCTGATTTAGGAATGGGTGCTTATCGAAATTCGTACATCATCAACCAGATTGCCAATCGTGAAGTGTATAAGGTCGAAAAACGAATTGCATTTCAACAATTTGGAGTTCAAAAAGCAACTCCGGAGTTTTCGACAACGAATGTTATGGAATTAATAGACGAGCAATTAAACAATTAGATTTTAGCCCATTGGTGTAATTAAAAAAATATTGAACACTTAGAAACATCGTTTTTTAGTGATAAAACAATTACACCCAATCGGCAGATCTTACTAAAAATCAACTAAAATGACAACCCCAGAAAATACCTTTAAAGACGCCCAACACCTCAACGCCGAGATCTGGAACCAGGTAAATCGCAATTTACTGGCCAAAAGTATTTCGGAATTGATGCGTGAAGATGTCGCAAATCCCCAAATAACGGGTAAAGACGAAGATGGTCTTACCCATTTTATTCTAGAAACCGATTCAGAGCATATTTACTATATCTTTTCGGCCTATCCAAGATTTTTAAATTACTGGCACATCGTCAGAGACAGTATCTGCAAAGTCGAGCATGAAGTAAAATTAGATCACATTGACGTACCTAATTTCTTTATCGAACTTAAGGAAACTTTTGGTATCAACGATTTTACTCTTGCCCATTATATCGAAGAGTTGCTGCACACCTTATATGCCGATGCCTACATCCATTCCAACCGTCGTGTGCCTTCGTCAACCTTAGTCGATGCTGATTTTCAAACCATCGAACACAGTCTGGACGGCCACCCATGGGTAATTGTCAACAAAGGCCGAATTGGTTTTAACTCTGGAGATTACAATAATTTCACGCCGGAGTCGGACCAAAGAACCCGTTTGATTTGGATTGCTGCTCATAAAAACAGAGCCGCTTTGCGTTTACAAACCGATATGGAACATCAGGCTTTCTACGAAAGTGAAATCGGAAAAGAAAAACTGGATGTTTTTAAAAACAAGTTAACAGGACTAAATGTAAATGCAGACGATTATGTTTTTATCCCTGTGCATTTATGGCAATGGCAAAACAAATTGGTTATGCAGTTTGCTAATGATATCGCTTCCAAACATCTTGTTCCTTTAGAATTAACCGAAGATATTTACAGCCCTCAGCAAAGCATCCGTACTTTTTTTAACGAAAGTGCGCCAAATAAACATTATGTAAAAACATCGATGTCTATTTTAAATACCAGTCACGTTAGAGGTTTGTCGCCCAAACAATTATTAATAGCGCCACGTTTGACAGAATATCTGAAAGACGTTCTTAAAAAAGACGAGCACTTGCAAAAAATGGGGGTTGTTCTTTTGGGCGAAGTGGTATCTGTTACCTACACCCACCCTAGTTACAGCAAAATTGCCAATCCTCCGTACCAGTACAACGAATATCTGGGTGCCATGTGGCGTGAAAGCCCGGTAAATTCGCTTAGAGAAGGTGAAAAATTAATGACGATGGCGGCCTTGTTATATGTAGACCAAACCGGTAAAAGTTTGGTAGAAGAACTGATCGAAAAATCAGGTCTTTCTACAGAACAATGGCTCAAGGCTTATATGACAGCCTATCTTAAACCTGTGCTTCAAATTTATTACCAGCATTCTTTATCTATTGATCCACACGGACAAAATGTGATTCTTATTCTAAAAGATTATGTACCAACACGTATTGCTTTGCAGGACTTCGTAGGCGATATTCTGATCAATGAAGAAGCGAAGAAAAAATTGCCACAGGAATTTATTGAGAACTTGTTTAATGCTTCTCCAAATCCTGAAAATGCACCCTTAACGATACTGATTGCCATTTTTGATGCCTTCTTCAGATACCTGAGCGATGTGATGATTACAACGGCAAACTATACCGAAACGGAATTCTGGAATTGTGTTTACGACATTGTTACCGAATATCAGGCAGAACATCCTGAACTTCAGGAAATCTTTGACAAGTACAATATGTTTATCCCTGAATTCAAACGTCTTATTTTCAATAGTCGACGTTTGTATAACGGGTATGAAGAAACAGCTGGTTTTCCACACATGAAAAAAAGTGGTTTTATTCCGAATCCACTGCATCAGTTAATCAATGAAGAAGTACTAACGGCAAAAGAAAACTAATGAAAGAAGCCCTTTTAAAAACACGCTCTTTCTTTGGTTTGTTAAGGCGTTCACTAGCCGG
This sequence comes from Flavobacterium sp. N502536, assembly GCF_025947345.1. Lineage (NCBI taxonomy): Bacteria > Pseudomonadati > Bacteroidota > Flavobacteriia > Flavobacteriales > Flavobacteriaceae > Flavobacterium > Flavobacterium sp. N502536. The sequence continues at coordinate 4,620,112 of NZ_CP110011.1, forward strand.
CAGCGAAAGCAATTTCACTTCGGGCAGTATCAACAAAACCATTATTTTGCTGTCTGTTCCCATGGTAGCAGAGCTGCTGATGGAATCTTTATTTGTGTGCTCCAATCTGTTCTTTGTTAGCCGATTGGGAACAAATGCCATTTCTATTGCGGGAGCGACCACTACTTTTATCACCTTTTGTTATTCGGTTTCTATTGGTCTCGGAATTGCGGCCTCCGCTATGATTTCCAGAAGAATTGGAGAGAAAAAATTCAAGGCGGCAGGTCAAACAGCCATGCAGGTTATTTATGCTACAGTGCCCATTGCGGCGCTGATCAGTATTGTCTGTACCATCTGGACCACCGATATTATGAGTGCAATGGGACTTTCTGCTGCGATGGTTGAAGAAGGAACTACTTACGGAATCGTCATGTTTGCTTCCAGCGGGTTTTTAATTCTTCGTATCGTCGTAAACGGAATCTTCAGAGGTACCGGAGACGCTTCCACTGCCATGAGAATACTTTGGCTTTCGAATGCCTTAAACATAGTGTTGTGCCCAATATTTATTTTCGGCTGGGGTCCAATTCCGGCTTACGGTTTGTTGGGAGTTGGCTTGGCGACTTTAATTGCGAGAGTGATTGGGGTACTTTATCAGGCCTGGTATCTGATCAACGGCAAAACCCTGTTGAAAATTGGTCTCGCACAATTGGTCTTTAATCTCGCTATTTTCAAAAGAGTCTTAAAACTGGCTTTTGGCGGTACGGTACAATTTATCATTCCTGCTTCAAGCTGGGTGTTCATGATCAAAATTATGTCCCATTTTGGCGAAAATGCCCTTGCAGGTTACATACTGGCGCAAAGAGTTACCTCTATCGCTACGATGCCAGCCTGGGGTCTTGGAAATGCCGCAGGAATTCTAACCGGACAAAATCTGGGAGCCAAACGTCCAGACAGGGCTGAAAAATCGGTTTGGAGGGCGGGAATGCTGAACATGGGGTTTCTGGTTTTAATTGGAGTATGCTGGATTTTCCTTGCCGTTCCGGTGGTGAAAATCTTTACCGATAATCCCGAAGTAATCTCTTTTAGCACTATGTACATTCATCTTATTTCGATGGCTTATATACTGTTGGGCTATACGATGGTTATTTCGAGAGCCCTTAACGCGGCTGGCGAAGTAAAAGTAGTGACCTGGCTTTACATCCTGATGTTTTATGTCGTACAGATTCCGCTAGCCTATGCCTTAGGAATTTCTTTTGACCTGGGATCAAATGGTGTATTTACAGCCATTCTTATTTCGGAAATCATATTGGCTGTAGCCTGTATTGTGGTCTTTCGAAAGGGAAAATGGAAGCACACAAGAGTTTAAAAACAAACAAATTTGAAGAGATTTCACCCCGCTGGGGTTCAACAAAACGGATTATAGGAATGTTATAAATATTAATGTCCCGATGGAACATAATAGCTATTAAAAGCTCCGTAGGAGCTACATATCTATAGAAAATTAATGATACCATTTTTGTCAAAGCTCCAGCGGAGCGCCATCTCTTTAGCAATTTAAACATTACACAAAATAAAAATATCAATTTAATATTAAATCATAAAAAAATGAGTACAGTAGAACAATTACACGGAGTATTTGCAAGAGCTTTTGAAATTCCTGTTGAGGCAGTAAACGACGGACTGGAATATCAGGCTATCGCCGAATGGGATTCAATGAGTCATCTGGTATTGGTAGAAGAACTTGAAAGCACGTATAAGATCTCTATCGAAATGGAAGATATCCTTGAAATGGGAAGTGTAGCAAAAATAAAAGACATCCTTAAAAAATACGGATTTGAAATTAATTAGAATAGACCACTAAACTTATGGAACTATACGATTTAATCAGGAAAAACGAAAAACTGACTTTTACCGATTCCACCACTGGCCTTTCAAAATCTATTGCAGAAATGGATCAGTCACTGGACATCGAAAACATTCGTTCGGTTGTTTTTATTTACAATGACAATCAGTTACCCGCTATTGAAACCCTGCTCAACTTTTATCAGAGCAGGTTTACTATCGCTTTGCTGGGAATGGGATTACACGAGCATTTTAAAGAAAATTTAGAACAAAAATATACGCCTTATTATATCTTTGACCCTACTCGTACCGAGATAGAAGGTTATACAACGGTAAATGCATCGGACACTATAGTATTGTTCAAACGAAATGTAAATTTAATTTACCCGATACACGCCAAAATCAAACTTTTGCTCAGCACTTCCGGAACTACCGGATCACCGAAATTCGTGAGGCTTTCCGATGAAAATTTGGTGCACAATGCAAAGTCGATTATGGAGTATATGCCTATTCGAACGGACGATGTAGTGCCTTTAAATGTGCCTATTAATTTTGTTTACGGCTTATCGATTTTTACGACCAATTGCATCAAAGCCAGTCAAATTGTATGTACGGATAAGGATGCTTTTCAAAAAGAATTTTGGGCCGATTTCAAAAAATACGGATACTCTACCCTGGGTGGCGTTCCGTACTTTTATGAAATGTTATACAGTATCGGATTTTTCAAAAAAGACCATCCCTCACTGCGTTACCTGACGCATACGGGCGGAATGCTGAATCACAAACTGATCGAAGCAATTTCCGACTTTAGCGAGAAATTTGGCAAACAGTTCTTTGCACAATACGGTCAGACAGAAGCTTCAGGCCGTATGGCTTATCTGCCTCCTAAAGACTTGTTGCGAAAAGGAACCTCTATTGGTTTACCAGTCAAAAACGGACGTTTTGAGATCGATAACGAAACGGATGAGCTGATTTATATTGGTCCTAACGTTTATGGCGGTTATGCCAATGTCAGAGCCGATTTACAGTTTTTTGAACAGCAGGAAAGACTTCATACCGGAGACAAAGCCCGTAAAGACGACGAAGGCTACTACTACATTGTGGGCCGAATCAAACGAATTGTAAAATTGTTTGGCGTACGTTTGAATCTTGACGAAACAGAATTACTGTTAAAAGATGCACTGGGCGGACAAACTTTTATCTGTTTGGGAATAAACGATAAACACCTGGCCGTTATGTACACCGACAAGAATATGAACAAAGAATTGATTCTAAAAATCTTAAAAGCCAAGCTGAATCTTCATGCCAATTCTTTAAAAGTAATGCATATAGAAGATGTTCCGCTTACACCAAACGGAAAGGTAAACTATCCATTGCTTAAAGAAGCACTCGAATTGGAGGGAGCTTTGTAGGTATTCAGTATTCAGTCGCAGTTTTCAGTCACAGTCGCAGTCACGGTAATCGGTAAACATTAAAACTGAGCACTGCGACTGAATACTGCGACTTTTTTTTCATCCTTCAAAATAAAAAAGACTCCTGACAAAATGCGTCAGAAGCCTTTTCATAAAAAAAACAAAATAATACTATTGCTGAAAAGCTATTTTTTTAGAAACTGTATCCAAGTGCTAAGTTAAATCTTGTACCGTTTCCTCTTGTATAATTGGCATTTGTACCAAAGAACTGAGAAGTTGTCGGGTAATAATCGGTATTGAAGATGTTTTCTATTCCAAGTTTTACTCTGATGCTGTCCGTTACTTTGTATGCTGTAGCCAGATTCCATAAGTTGAATGAATGAATTGGTCCTTCACCAATAGCGTAAGCTCCTTTGGCATTTGGTTTAAAAACATCGCGATCACCTACATACATCCAGTACAATTCAACATTTAATCTCTCACCGCCATATTTTGCATAACCTGTAATTTTAACCGGAGGGATTCTGTTTGATTTCAGATAAATATCGGTCGGACCATAAAAATGACCGTCAGAATCTTTATCCCCTCTTCCCTGTACATTCGCATAGTTTCCTCCTACTGTCAATTGTTTCAAAATTTGGTAATCGGCCTGAACTTCATATCCCCAAACTCTTTCCGGTAAACGTTCCGCTACCAGGAATCCATCTACCTGAATCAAATTGGTTCCTAGTTTTGAAGTACTCAAATAATAGGAAGCACTCAAATTGAATTTCCCTAACTGACTGCTAAAACCACCTTCATAATTATTAACGATAATAGGTTCAGTTTCTAATTTAGATATTGCATCCTGTTTGGCGTTTGTTAAAACTCGTCCTAAATCAAATACAGAGAAAGCCTGAGAAAAACTCACAAATGGATTAAAGAATTTAAATCTTGAATATCGGATACCCGTGTTAAAAACAAAGGCATCGTAAGTAAGATCACCGCCTTTTACAGCGATACTTCCCGCTCCGTTTGCACCGGTAGCAAGGGTATTGTAATCGTCGATATTGATTTTAATGTTTTCGGCACGTAAACCGGCTTTTACATTCCAGTCGCTAAACAATTGTGTCGATATTTGTGCATAAGGAGCCAGATTGACCATGTTGATATTTGGAACCCAAACACGTCCGTCAACCAATTTTTGGTTCGTTTTGTCATTCAGTAAATCAAAACCATAAGTTACATCACCTGTAAAATTAGAAGAGATTGTAAATGGAGAATTCAAATATACTCTAAGACCTTTTTTGGTTGATGCTGTTTGTGACTGCCCGCTTCCGTAGAAAAAAGTAGAGTTGGAAAATATCGTTAAGAAGTCCTGAAAATAAAGGTTTGCTGTAAGCGAAGTATTTCCAAAAATTTCTTTGTTTACATACTGCAAATTGGCGTTGTGATTGTAACGATTTCCTTCGTCTACCCCAGGTCTGTTGCCTAATACTCCAATTGCCGGACTTACTCCGTACACCCCATTTTTTAGAACAAAATCAGAATCCTGATTGGAACTGAAGTAATTGTACATCAAATCAATTCTCTGTTTGGCGGTTAAATCGTAACCTAATTTTGTAAAAACGTTGTACGCTTTAGTTTCTCCTAATCCGTATTCAGGAGAAATAACCTTCCCTGCTCCATCACGAAAAACACCTGTTTTTTCATAAGTTCCGCCTACCATATAGTTGAACTTATTGATTTTTCCGTAAAACTGCTGATTAAATCGGTATCCTGCTGTACTGTCTCCTTTAATATTACCTGTCGTTCCGGCCTCGCTGTATCCGGCAAATTTCTTTTGTGTTTTCCCCGATTTGGTGATATAATTGATCAAACCTCCATCGGCACCATTCCCATAAATAGCTGTAGCTCCTTTGATTACTTCAATACGTTCAATTACCGAAGGATCTATTGAACGAAGTTCACGTCCTGCCGATTTTAATGGTGTCGATTGCGGAATTCCGTCAATAAGAACCAATGGGTTTCTTCCTCTAAGAGTCTGACCGTAATTCCCAGTATTGTTTGTTGCCGATCCTAAACCTGGAACTGCAAATGCCACAGCATTGGCAATATTTGAACTCACGATCGATAAGTTGTCAATATCCTTAGCGTTGATTACGGTTACAGAAGAAGGTGTTTTAGATAAGGTTTCTACCTTTCGGCTGGCCGAAACGATAATTTCATCCAGTTGATCGCCATTTTCTTTTGAAATCTCGCTTTCTTTTCCGGTAAACTTCAATTGTAAAGTTACGGTGGCAGTTTCATTGTTTGCAACGGTAACTTCCTGCTCGATCGTTTCATAACCGGCTAATGAAGCCTGAAGCGTATAAATGTTTTCAACTATTTTATTGAATTTAAAACTACCATCGCTATTAGAAGTGGTTTTGTATTTTGAATTTTTAAGTATGATTGTTGCTCCGTAGGCTGATTTACCATCAGAAGTTGTGATCTCTCCTTTAATTTTTCCATTATTTTGTTGTGCAAAAGAAGAAACCACAGAAAATAAAAGGCTAATAATAAATAAAAACTTTGATGTTCTTAAACTAAGATATTTCATTGATTTTTAAGTTTTGGTTAGTGATTTTATTCTTATTTAGAATTAATAAAAACAGTGCAAAAGTAAAGATTAATAATTGTTTAACAAGTACTATTTCGATTTATTCTATAGAATTTTTACTAATCTTCTTGTTATTGTCAGAAAATAAATCTATTTTCTGACAATTTATTAGTCGCAAATATTTTTAACTCCATCTCTTTTCTTTTCTCGCAGATTTTGCAGATTAAGCAGATTTTTTTAATCTCTCTATCTGTATCAATTATTTAAACACATACCAAACGCCTTTGATTAATACATGGAACAATATGGGCCGAGCCTATGGCTCTTTTTATTATGATCTTTATTCTCTACGACGGATTAAAATCCGTCGCTACAATATATACGAGCCTATGGCTCTTTTACAAGGCAAACCGCTTAGTTTATCAAAATCGATTGTGCTAAACCTACCACAGTCATTATGGTTCCATTTGGTTTATATGCATGGATTATGATCCGTTGACAACAAAAAACATCTAATAATTAAGTTCCGGAGGAACAACGCATTTAGCAACAGCTTTACACCATGACAATGATATTCACCTCTTTTTGAAATTAAGTTCCGAAGGAACGCCAAATTTGTAGCAACGGATTTTAATCCGTTGAAAATAAAGCACCTTCAAGATAAGTTCCAGAGGAACGACACATTTCTCAACAATTTTAAACCACAACAATGATGTTCTCTCAGGCATTCTTTTCCTACCCATAAAGTACATGCCTGTATGTTGTATTTTTTTCTCGCAGATTAAGCAGATTAAGCAGATTTTTTAATCTTTCTAGCTGTACCAATCCTTTGAGCATATAGAACATTCATTTTCTTGCTAAAAATAAAACGTCTTCAAAATAAGTTCCGAAGGAACGCCAAATTTGTAGCAACGGATTTTAATCCGTTGAAAGTAAAGCGTCATCAAAATAAGTTCCAGAGGAACGACATATTTCACAACAATTTTAAATCACCACAATGATTTTCTCTCAGGCATTCTTTCCCTACCCATAAAGTACATGCCTGCATGTTGTAATTCTTTCTCGCAGATCTTGCAGATTAAGCAGATTTTTTAATCTTTCTAGCTGTAGTAATCATTTTAACACGTAGAACATTTATTTTCTTGCCGAAAATAAAACGTTTCACATTTCTCAGTTAACATCTCACATTTCACACATAAAACCAAGCTGTAAGTTTTCACTGTAAAAAGCATTACTCTGTTGTCTTCGAAGTGTAATTCTTAAGTATTTTTAAGAGATTCTCCTTTATTTTTTCCTTTAAACTGAAAAGATTTAGTCTAAATAAGTATAAATTTGCGACGGATTTTTGGTTGGAAAGAATTTACGTCCAACGAAAAACTGACACTGTTAGGGTGTGAACTCCAATGCCATAAACCAAAATAAAACTATTAATGAAGAAAGGAATAAAGAAAACCATCGGACAATTACATTTATGGCTGGGACTTGGCTCAGGTTTAATCGTTTTTATTGCTGCATTAACAGGGAGTATTTTAGTTTTTGAAAAAGAGATTGACCAATTGGTAAATCCACAATATTACCACGTTTCTTCTATAGGGAAAACCAAAAAGACAATCGATTACTGTACAGATATTCTTCAGAAAGAATATGGCATCAAAAAGATTAGCCGAATTTCTACTTTTAATGATCCTTCACGTACGATACAAATTCTGGGAAAAGATTCAGATAAAAAAGCACATTTTTTTTCTATTGATCCCTATTCCGGAAAAGTGCTGGCAACAACGCCTCAGGAAAGCAGATTTTTTGTGGTAGTCCTTTCACTGCACAGGCAATTGTTACTGGGAGATGCGGGGCAACTTATTATGGGATCTTCTTGTCTTATTTTTGTTTTTATGCTGATCTCGGGTATCGTTTTGTGGTTGCCCAAAAAAATGAAACATCTAAAGCAGCGTCTGACTGTAAAATGGAGCGGCTCTTTCAAAAGGGTCAATTGGGATTTCCATTCGACTTTTGGTTTTTACAGTTTTTTAGTTTTACTTCTTATTTCGCTAACTGGTCTGACATTTGCTTTTGACTGGTTTCAAAGTGGTCTTTACCTGGTGACCGAAGGAACGACAAAGAAAACCTCTTTAAAAGTAGAAAATCCAACCAAAATAGATCCTAAACTCAATAACACTGCTTTCTACCAAAGCATTTACAATGCTACGGACAGCATTTTTCCTTATAACGGAAATATTCAAATCAGAATGCCTGTGGATACCATTAACAGTATTACGGTTCTTAAAGAAGATGTAGAAAGAATCATTCCGCACCAATCCAGTTCTGCGTATTTTGATAAGTATACTGCCAAAAATATTGAGAACAGACACTTTGCATCCTATTCCAAAGGAGATAAACTGAGACGTTTGATGTATCCTATTCATACCGGAAGTGTCTACGGTTTACCAACCAAAATAATTGCTTTTTTGGTCTGCCTTTTTGCTGCAACATTACCTATTACTGGTTTGCTGATTTGGCTGGGTAGAAAGAAAAAGTAGGTTTTGTTTGCTATTCTATTTCTTTAAAGAGCATCCATTTTTATAGGATTTCGCGACACTTTTGAAGCATTTTGCAAAATAAGAACTATCATAAGTTGCTATATTTCAAAAAATTAATTAATTTTAGTCCCCCCATTCTAATAAATCTTTTTATTATTTGTTTAATCTGTCGGCTAAAATCTAATAAGCATGAAATGGTTCAACACTTTAACAATAAAAAAGTTTACGGAAAGACTTTCAAAATCCCATTCTAATGAAGGGTCGGCTCATCTTGAAAGAGGAAGACAATTCTATTTGTCGAACCAGTTTCAGGATGCTTTATTACATTTGAACATCGCCATCAATTCAGGATTTGATCAGGGCGTTTATGCTTTGAGAGGAAATTGTCTTCAAAAACTCGATTACCATTATAATGCCATTGAAGATTTTGACAAAGCCATCGAAACCGATCCTTTGGAGTTTTCTATCTATTACAATCGGGCGGTATCCAAAAGAGCGATTTTAGATTTTACAGGGCATATCGAAGATCTGCACAATGCAATCTATTACTACAAAAAACATTCGAATATCGAAAACCAGGTGCTCAAAGCTTTTGAAACCGATTTACAGGCAGCTAAAATGGACATAGAAGGCCCGGTACAAAGCAGATACGAAGGACGAAAAGCTCCATCCCTGGAAATAAAATCGCTGATCAGAGATTCTCTAAATCTCATTAAAAAAGCGAGGGTACGAAATCTAAAGGTAAATTGACTATCCGCAAAAACTTTATCTTATTCCACATAAGAAAAATAAAATCCGTGCGAATCCGCGTTTTCGCATAGCGAATCTGTGTTATCCGCGTACAATCCTTTCAACAGAACACAAAGTTTATGCAAAGGCTTCCCTGCTTTTGCAACTGACCCGCTAATTGTGTTATATTTACCATTTAAACCGAAGTTTTTATTATGGAAGATTTTTTAATTGGTATTGGAAAAAGATTAAAAGAGATCAGGAAGAAAAATGCATTAACCATACACGAAGTAGCCAACAGAGCCGGGGTTAGCAACGGTTTGATATCCAGAATTGAAAATGGCAGAACCATACCTTCTCTACCCGTTTTAATTGAATTGATACAATCCTTAAATACCGATGTGAGTTACTTTTTTGAAGGAGTTGAGAATACCAAAAATGCCAAATACCTCCATATTAAAAAAGAAGACTATCAAAAAATAGAAAAAGAAGACCGTGCCGAAACGACTGGTTTTAACTACTATCATATTTTTAGCAAAAGTATTAATTCTATTGGTTTTGAAGCCGTAATCCTTGACGTAGAACCAAATTGCAAACGCGAAAAAGTAATTACTGATGCCTGGGAGTTCAAGTATATTATCAAAGGAAGTGTAACCTACATTATCGATGACGTAGAAGTAGTGGTCAGTGAGGGTGATTCTTTATGTTTCAACGGAAGGCATCCACATGTGCCTCAAAACAGAACAACCGAAAACTGTTTGATGCTGGTGCTTTACTTTTATTCGGAGAGTAATAGTTAGTTTTTTTTTAACCGCAAGGAGCGCAAAGTTTCACGCAAAGTTCGCTATGCTTTTTTGGCTCGCAAAGGCGTAAATAAATATTTTAATTTGTCTCCAGCTTTAGCTGGAGGATCTTAATTTAATACAGATTGGGCTTTAGCCAAATACTACTGATTTAGGCTAAAGCCAATACTCCTGCACTCTATAATGCCAACAGCTAAAGCTGGTTGACAATTCATAAAAAATATAAATCTTTACGCTCCTTGCGGTTAAACAATGCATTTTTGTACTTAAACAATAAAGCTACCTCCATAAATGAAGATAGCCTTATAAAAACAAAAAACACAAATTTTTTAATTCCCTGCCGGAAGCCATGAACGGCCATCTAATGCCCATCCACTATTAATGGGTACACCAAACCATTGCAGAGAAGAATAAGCGATATCCACCATTTTAGGAACTTCTCCCGTCGCAGTGCCACATTTTAAAGTAGCCGTGCTGGTTGTCCAACTTGGTGTGCTTGGAAAAGTAAGCGCCACTTGCTGGCTACTGGAATCGGTGAAACTGTTTCCTGATCCGTTATCTCCTTTCCAATATCCGATAAGATTTGAATAATCCGGATGAGAGGCAGTAACTGATGAACAGGTATAACTCAAGATGGAAGCTTCGGATAAGGCTTTGTTCCAAACACGAACCTCAGCAATATTTCCGTTTACATTTGCACCATACGTCAGCGTTCCGTCCTGTCCGATAGCGAAAGGCAAGCCCGAAGTCAGACTTCCAAAACTGGCTCCAATCGCCGCCTGTCCGACAAAAGCACCATCCTGATACGTTTTAACCAATTTTTGGGTACGATCAACTACCAACGTCAAATGATGCCATTTCCCGTCATTGATTGTACCTCCTGAAATATCAACACGATTTTGTGTATCACCAATATTTACCTTCCATTTCCCACCAGTATTGGCACAAATTACAAATCCGCGGTTTTTACCACTCACCCAGTTTTTATTCGAAACCAATGACGGATCACTGCTGTAACCTGATGTTTTCACCCGGCATTCCACCGTAAAACTAGAACTTCCGAAATTGTAAAGTGCATTGGCTGTTGAAGCATAAACACTATTTGAATTAAAATTGACGAATTTACCGGTAATCGTTGTGGTTGGATCTATAGGTTTTTCGATCTTAGTCGAAGTGAAGTTTTTGTTGTTGAAAATGGTAAAAATATTTCGCTCTTCGTAGGATGTCCCTCCATGAGAACCGCTGGAACCTGTAACGATACCACCATGATCCGGTGCAACTACAACCAGCCAGTCTTCATTGGAATAGTTGGGTCTGTTTTTTAAAGCTGCTAAAATTTCTCCAATATAACCGTCTGTTGTTTCAATTGAAGCTTTGTATTGCGCTACATTGAGCGAAAATCCGTAACTGTGCCCGGCGTGATCAACATCATCAAAATGCAAAAACAAAGCATCCGGATTATCGTTTGTAAGCGCGGCAACCACCTCATTTTTAACAGCCACGTCAGTCGTGAGTGTTTTCTCTACATCAATCCCGTCCACAATGTTGGTATTGATCGGTGCCCAGTGCACGATTGACATGGTTTTTAAGGCCGCATTATAAGTCTCCAATCGTTTTAAAAAATTCGGATATGCCGTAAAATTCGGACTCGAAAATGAGTTGTCCGTTACACCATGTTTCAAATGGGTAACACCGGTAAGCATCGTCGACCAGCCGTTTCCACTCCACGTCGGTGCTTCAGTCAAAGCATCCAGACTATAGACAGCATTGGGTAATAAAGCATGAACATTAGGGGTATTGGCTCCCATTAAAGCATCTCCACGGCAGCCGTCAATTCCAATAATCAGTAATTTTCTGGTTCCGCTGCTTAAAGCAGATTTACCTGTTTTAGCGTTTGTTTTAGCATTTACGGCCTGTTCGTTATCCTTAAATGCGGAATCATTGGTACAGGATGTGACTAAAAGCACACTTGCAAGAATTGTAATGTAACTTAATCTAAAAATCTTTTTCATTGGGTTGAATTGTTTTATGGTTACTATTTATTTACTTGTTTGAAACTTTTCCTGCAGGGATATTGTTTTAACTAATTAGCGAATTTTTTAATGTATAGCGGAGATACTCTAATTACATACAAAAGATATTTTTACTCTAAATAAATGATGTTGGTTTTGTATTTTTCTCTCGCAGATTTTTACTTTTTACTCTTTATTCTATAATCTCTCAATTCTTTTTTAACACATAGAAACATAGCTCGAAATACTTGTAAAAGACGCTTTGCTCAAAATAAACCGCAGAGCGATGTGCCCACTTTTCACAACTAACATCTCACATCTCACATCTCACATCTTACATCTTACATCTTACATTTCACATCTCACACCTAACACTTCACCCCAATAACTCCATAAAGTGATGCCAGCGAATCTAATATGTAATCGGGTTGGGCTTCTTCGAGCTGCTGTCTGGTTTGTGCGCCTGACAAAACTCCTATGGTCACTCCGCATTTAGCGTTTTTACCCTCTTCAATATCTATTGCCGAATCACCTGCTTTTAGTACTTTAGAAGCGTCTTCAATGGCAAACAATTGCATGGCTTTGTGTATCATATCCGGAAAAGGACGTCCCAGCACTACATCATCGGCTGTGATTAGGGCATCGTATTGATTTCCTTCTTTCCAATTTAGCTTTTCTAATAAAGTATTGGCAACATGACTGCTGTATCCTGTGTTTAAGACTACTTTTATACCGTCATTTTTAAGGTTTTTCAAAACCTTCTCGACACCTTCTATGGGTGAAACCTGAGCCGAAAGATATTCTTTGTCCAGTGTTTCTTTAAAGTAGTCAAATATTAAAGCCGACTTGTTCAGATCTGTAATGTTCAGGTGTTTTAAAATATCTTTTATCGCCTGATGCTTTTCTTTTCCTGCTCCTAAAGACAATACCAGTTCAAGAGAAACATCAATACCGAAGTGATTGATCGATTTATGTAATGTTTTGTAAACTATGTTTTGCTCATTTATTGTTGTTCCGGCCATGTCAAAAACAACCATTTCAATTTCATTAATTTTCATTTTGTGTATTTATTTTTATAGCCCAAGAGGCTGTATATTTAGAATTAGAATTGTTTCAGGTTTCAAGTTTCAGGTTTCAGGTTTCAGGTTACCTCCATAACTCATATCCACATTTAAAACCTCACAATCCCTAAGTATTAAAGATAGTATCAATATTATGTTTGGCAAATCCTGCGCTGCCGGTCATTCCTTTACCTCCTATTCCGGTTATGATGTGAATGTTTTGGTCAACAGTATATTCAAAGATGTCCTTTGTTTTGCATTGCGAATACATTCCAAACCATCTGTTTTGGATTTCATACGTTGGAAGATCGATTATCTTTTTGGCTTCTTCAATCATAAAATGGTCGATATCCATATTCAGGTCAAAACCTAAAGAGTCTATTTCTTTTGCGGGAGCATATTCATGAGAATCTCCAAGAATTACTGAACCATCAAGGGCCTGCTTGAACAGGATGTGAATGCCGTATTTTTTCTCGAAACTATCCTGATTTTCCTTTGCTTTAATGGCCTGATATGATTTGCATTCTTCAAAAGATTCGTATCTTCTGATCGTCAATCCGGTTAAGATAGAACCGTCCAGTTTATAATTTTTCTGAGGTTTGGTTTGCAACATCTGAAGTTTGGAAACAATCAGATCGCTGTTGTTGTAAATCTCAGGATATAAAATTTTGAAATCACTTCCATTGCAAATAATGATTTTTGAAGCTTTGTATTCTAATCCTGCGGCAGTGGTGGCTACAACCTCATCATTTCGCTCTTCCGTTTGCACGATGGTAGTATTCATAAACAAATCAAGTCCCATACTGGTGGTCATAAACTGATGCAACTTATGAATCATCGTATTAGGTTCAACAGTTACTTCCTGCGGGAAAAATAATCCCCCTTTGCAATAATCAGCACGCAACCCATCATATTTAACCAGACATTGTTCTTTTGTCAGCAAATTAGATTCGTAATCATTTGAAACATTTATCTGATGTAACTCTTCAATCAGCTGCATTTCTTCTTCGTTGGATGCCAAATAAATAGTTCCGTTTTGACGCAGGTTGATATCAAACTGCGACTGAATATCTTTATAAATCTTTAAACTTTCTTTTCCGAAATTTTGCCATTTCTGGTCCATTCCGGACGGTACTACTTGTCCAAAATTTCTAACAGTTGCACCTTCCGGTTTGCTGTTTTTTTCCAGAATGGCTACGGATAATCCTTTTTGCAGGGCGTGATAGGCGTGAAATGTTCCTAAAACTCCGGATCCTACAATTATTAAATCATACTTCTCTTTCATTTTGTGTTTGTGTTTTTATGTGTTTTACTGCTTAATTATTTGTTTGTTTTTGGTTTGTTGTTTCAAGTTTGAAGTTTCAGGTTTCAGGTTTCACCTGCGTCTCACATTTCACATTTTACATCTCATAACTCATAGCCGTGGGAATTTCGACAGTCTTTCTAAACTTCCTTTTAAAATAATTAAAGGACATTATAGTGGTGATGATCCCTACAAAAGAAAGCAGGTAAATACAAGTGGTAAAAAAGTTCAATAAAGAAATTTTTCGGTCTCCGAAATTTTTGAAAAATAATACCAAAACACTTCCTAAATATCCAAAGGCATCGGCGATGTAGATTAAAAATCCTGTATTTCCTTTTATTTTATAGGTAGCGATCATTCGGTCAAAAAATAAACCGTTGAACGGAATATAACAAACGTACATTCCAAATCCTGAAATCATCATCCACGGAAATGCCGACATCAGCTGTTTTTGAAACAGGAAAGTTGTAGTACTAATGAGTACTGAACCTAACAGCAATACGAGGTGATAATTCCGGAAAGCTTTGTAATTGTTTTTCATGCTTCCCAGAAACCCTAAAATAACCAAAACGGATATCGCAATGGGAATTTCTGAGTACATATAAATCGAAATACTTTCTTTGTATCCTAAAGAATCCCATAGTTCCCGCGCAAAATTGTCTCTGAACTCACGCATGGCCGTTAGCATCGCATAAAAGATAATGAGTATGGTGAGCGGAAAAGCGAATTGTCGGAATAACGAAGCGCGTTCTTTTTTGCTTAATGGTTTACGCTCCGATCGCAGGGCTAAATCCTCGCTATCCGGATTTGGGATTTTTTCCAAAAACAATGAAAATACGATTAGCGGAACAATAAAGAGCAATCCCGAAACAAAAGGCATCCAAAATTCATTGCATCCCAAAACCTTCAAGACAAATATTCCTACCGATTTTGCAGCTCCCGAGGAAACGATAAAACTCGAACATAAAATCACCCCTAATAACTCGGTTGTTTTCCGGCCTTCGATATAAGAAAAAACAATTCCCCAAATCATTCCGAGAGGCAATCCGTTAATGAATAAAAACAGAATGTTGTAGGGTGCCGGTACCAAAGCAAAGCCTAATAAAGCCAGCTCTGAAATGGCAATAAAAGTGATTAGGTATAAAATTCTCCTAGCCGATTTCAATTCAGATATGATCTTGATTCCCAAAAATTTTGAAAAAGTATATCCTAAAACCTGCGCCAGAATCAGGAGAATTTTATAATCGATTCCCCAAAAAGAAAGCTGATCGAATGTGGCTACCGTAAAGGGTTTTCGGAAAGCATACATACAAAAATAGGTGCCAAATGCCGCTATAGATGTTTGGAGTATGAACCTGAAATTAGATGCTTTTTTAGACATTAGTTCCTGAAATTTAGCGTGATAGTTGTCGTGTAACTAAGAATCGTTTATTGTTGTTTTTAAAAACCCGTTGCCTGCAGTAGATTGAAAAAAAAATAAACTGTAAAAATAAAACCTACCAGCATCCAACGGGTTAACTTATAGTTGTCTATAAATTATATTTTAAACCAAGATTAAACTTCATTCCGTAATATTCTACTTGCTTCGGACGATTTGGTGTTTCTCCAAAGTGGTACATCAAAGGCTCATTCAACACGTTATTTACATCACTGAAAAGGGTAAAATGATCGCCTATTTTATACGAAGCTGAAAAATCAAGTGAGTTGTATTTACCGTAATAAATATCGTTCATGTCTGTGTTTTTGGCATTGGCATCAAAACTTGTAGCATAAGCCCCTTTGTGGTTGAAGGCAGCTCTCACATTCAGTTTACCATTCTCGTAAAACAATTGAAGATTATAAAGTTCTTTTGCCTGGTACGGGGTAGATACTTTTCTTCCGTTCGGATTGTTAGCATTTTGCCCCAATGTCATTTCAGAATTCATAAGTGTTGCATTGATCTGAGTTCCGAAATATTTCAGGAAGCCCGGCAAGAAGCTGAATCTTTTGGTGATTCCAAATTCAACTCCGCCAATCCATGCATTTCCACCATTGGCAGGTGAACTGATTTCGATGTCCGGAATTCCGTTGATCGTACCCTGATACGTATCGTCAAAAATTGGATCGGTAATCGATTTGTAAAATACTCCGGCATTAATGATTCCGACTTCATCAAGGAAATACTCTCCCAGTAAATCAAAATTCCACGAATAGGTTGGATTTAAATTTGGGTTTCCTCCTGCATATTCCCCGTCAATCGTGTTTAGTGAACCGGCTGGTGAAATATCTCCAAAGTTGGGTCTTGCAAATGTTCTGGTGGTAGCAAAACGAAGGTTTAAATTGTCAATCGGGGTATATTTTACATGCATCATTGGAAGTACCGATGTATAGGTTTTGGTATTTTCAGCATCAACTACTACATTATTCTCTACTGTTTTACCGGTTACCTGTGTTATGGTATTGGTTACGCGCAAACCTCCTAAAATAGTCCATTTGTCAGATAAGCTGTAGGTTGACATGGCATAAACCGAAGAAGTTGTTTCGCCTACATTAAAGTTTCTTCCTAAACCTTTTCCTAATTCCGGAATCTGAGAATCCGTAGGGTTTAAAACCAAATTTCCTTTTGAAGTATTGAATAATTTTGACATACCATCTGCCGATAAAACCGGACCAAAGCTATTTCCGATCGAAGAACCCGTTTCTTTTCTCATATAATCTGTACCGCCAGGCTGATTGATTAAATCGGGGCCATAGTTAGACAAATAAGGTGTTGGCGAACCTGTCCAGTTGTAATATTCGTCTCTGAAAGTAGCAATACGGTCTTTGTCGGTTAATTTTGCACCGAACTTCATTTTCAAATTTTCATTAAAGTTGTGCTCGTAATTTACGGCAGCAATTATATTGTCTCTTTCAACGATGTTGATTTTGTAAAGTTCTAAAGTAGAAAACTTCATTTTTGCCGGATCTGTTTTAAAATTTGGATCTGAATAAAAATCAAATATTGACTTCGGATTGTTCGGGTCCAGCATTCCGCCATCTGCAGCCCAATACGCTCTTGGTCCTCCCGCTCCACCATTGGCAAGCGGCACTGTGTCTAAATATTCCGGCTTAACCCCTACTCCGGTTTGATTGAACTGAATTAAAAAGTAACTGTTGTCTTCTGCATTTGGAATGTTGCCGTATTTGAACCTGTTTCGGTAAGATGCGACGCTCCAGTCTAAATTTCCATTCGCTAATTGGTGTTTCCCTCCTAAATCAATACCTATAAATTGTGTCATTAACTGATTGTGGATGTCTTGTTGCTCAACAGTCAACGCATTTGTTGCTCCATTGAATTTGTCAAATCTAATACGGTGTTTGTAATGCGTTTCTTCATCCGTAAGTCCGCCATAAGTAGCTTTCAGGAAAATTTTATCTCTCGACGAAGGATTGAATTCCATCGCTCCATTCAAACCTGTGGTTTTTCTAACTCCTGTATAGTCACGAAGCTCTAATCGGTAAACTCCCTGATCTCCCTGTCTTCTGGCCTCGTAATTGTCGGTTGCCCAATTTCTGTCCCAGTACGTACCATTGATGATGTATCCGAACTTTCCGTTTTTACTTTTGTCGCCAATAGTAAGCGATCCGCTATAAATTCCTTTATCAGATTTTTGGTTGTATCCGCTAAAAACAGTGGCTTTAATGGTTCTTTTGGTTGGAGCGGTTTGTGTGGTAAAGTTTACGCTTCCACCAATTGCATCCCCATCCATATCCGGCGTAAGGGCTTTGGTAGCCTCTACATATGCAATAAGATCTGAAGGAAAAAAATCAAATGCCGTAGCTCTCGAAGTCGTTTCTTCTTCGGCTGTTGGAATTCGGTTTCCGTTGATTGTAGTGGATGACCAAAAAGGCGGTAATCCTCTCACCGATACAAAACGTCCTTCACCCTGATCGCGTTCGATCGAAACTCCCGGCATACGCTGTACGGTTTCGGCAGCATTACGATCCGGAAGTTTTCCGATCCCGTCGGCTGCAATTACGTTTACGATGCTCATTGCTTTTTTCTGCATGTTCAGCGCTCTGGCTTCACTATTTCTTTGTGTCATTCCGCTCACCACAACTTCATTCAGTTCTTTAGAATTGGTTTGCAGCTGAATGATTCCTAATTTAAGCTGTTGATTGTCTTTAATATCAATTTTTATATTTTTTACTTCGTATCCGATATAGGAAATCTCCAATTCGAAACTACCTGCTGCAACATCCTGAATGGTAAAATAACCACTAAAATCAGTTGTTGCTTTTTGATTATTAGACAGAACAATAGTCGCCCCTGGAAGTGGCGATTGCGTATCGGTTATTGTTCCGCTAATGCTTGCCTTTTGGGCGGTCATGTTTTGAGTAAAAAGTGCAACCGAAAAAATTAAAATTGCCTTGTAAATTGTTTTCATGGTTAATTTGTTTACAAATATTAAATTTATGCAAGCAAATAAACAATGAATTTTATAAATAGTAAATAATTGAAAATTATCTAATTGTTAAAGAAAAGAAAATTCAGCAGCCTGATTTGTTAAGTATTTGTAAAAAAACTGTACTATAATGTTTTGATTATCGGTACACTATTATTGCATTTAGGGCTTTAAGTGCAGTAATTAAAAGGAAGTATGATAAAAAATACTTCATCGGACTTAAGTTAAGTCCTGATTAAGTTCTGATTTTTTGAAAAATCATTTTTTTACTATTTGTAAAATATTTGTTTGATTTTTTACAAATAATGCCCCTTATAAAAGTTTTGAACTGACATAAATTATTCCATTTGTCAGCTTCGGTACAACTATTTCAAAAGGGCTGAAAGGGCGAAAACAGCTTACACTATATTCTACAAACAAAAAAGACCGCAAAAAAGCGATCTTAAGTGTGTAAATACCAATTAAATTATCTAAAAAACGGCTCCGTTATTACAATCCGGAAACGGCAAAGTTTACTGTTTTATTAAAATAGCACCGATCTGCCAATACGGTTTTGATTTCATTCTTTACTACGCAACGCTTTCCAATATAGCATTAGACTGATCTTCTACTATAGCCTCCGGCGCGTATTTTCTAAATTCCAGGATTTCCGCATCACGGGAATCTCTGTCTTTAAACATTTTACTTGTTCCGATAATCTTACCGTTAAAAGCCTTAAGGTTAAAATATCGCTCTTCTTTTGAATTTGTTTTTTTGAAGAATTTTGTGCTGTCCTGTGAATTGTTCTTTACGGATTCAATCCCTTTTATACACATAAATTTTCGGGTATACCCTCCACTGCTCAAAATAACTTCGCCATTTTTATTTACAAAATCAAATTGAAATTCTCCATTAGCCTTTCTATTAACTACAAATTTTTCCATTCTTAAATTAATTATTTATATAATTTGATATCTTTTATCATGCTGAAAACAGCATCTTTAGTCTTTAAAAACAATTTTAAATGTGGTTCCTTCTCCCACTGTGCTATCTACCGTAATCTTCCCATTCATAGATTCGATCTGGTTTTTTGTGATGTACAGCCCTAAACCGTTTGCTTTTTCGTGTTTATGAAATGTTTTATACATTCCGAAAATTAGATCTCCATGTTTCGCCAGATCAATCCCTAAACCGTTGTCTTTTACAGTCAGTACTTTCTTTCCGTTTTCGATGAAAAAATCAAACTCAACGATAAGGGGTTTAGCAGGATTTGCATACTTTATAGCATTGGTGCTCAGGTTTTGCAATACGCTTTCGAGATAGGCCGGATTAAAACGAACAACTGCTTCTGGAGAAACGTTGTTGATTACTGTCATCTGACTGCTATCGCTATAAGCATTAACAATGTTGAGTACTCTGTTCAGATAGCTGTTTACATTGAGAGGCTCAACATTAATTTCGGCGTTGTTCTGAATGTTTACAATCTGAGACAAATCTTCAATTGTTTTACTAAGATCTCCGGAAACCGCACGCAGGTATTTTATGGTTTCGATTTTTTCATCAAAACCCTCTTCTGAATCGATCAAGTCCAAAAGAACTTTAAAATTACCTGCGTGCGAGTTTAGGTTATGAGATACGATGTGCGAAAAATTCAACAATCTGTTGTTTTTCTCTTTATACACTTCCATTTCTCTTTTTAACTCCAGCTCTTTTTCTTTTTGAAAAGAAACATCACTGTGAGTTCCTATTACTTTTAAAGGTCTCCCTGCTGCGTCACGCTCTATCACCATTCCTTTGCTAATAATCCACTTGTATTCCTTGTTTGAAGTCAGTACACGCTGAAAACTTTCGTAAGAAGGAGTTTTGTTGTCCAAATGATTCTGCAATACGCTTAAATATCCTTCAAGATCTTCCGGATGTACCATTTTATTCCAGCCATCACGGGTGCTTGGAGTATCTGAAGCTTTCAATTCTAATATTTTCAGGGATTGCGTGGAGTAGTAAACTCTGTTCGCTCTTAAATCCCAGTCCCAGATACCTGCATTTGAAGTCTCCATCATCACTTTAAAACGCTGTTCTGTTCTTTTCAGTTTTAGCTCTTGTTCTTTTAACTCGGTAATATCTGTTATGCGACCATAAAATTCTGTGCTTCCATCTTTATTAACCAGTCTTTTTGACGTGACCTTAAACCAGCTTAATCCGTTCAAAGGCAATTCTGCTCTGAACACTACACTCCATTTTCTTCTTTTTTTAATGGCGTTTAATAATGATTTCTTTACGTGTTTTTTGTCTTCCTCATGGATTCGGTTGTAGATAGAAAGTACCGTGGTGGTAAACATTTTATTGGATAAAACTTCAAACATTTCATAAGTAGCATCATTTATAAATGGCATCTCATACTCGTTAACTGCCGAAATCGTAAATACGAAAAGCGCATCCTGAATCTCATCAAATGATTTAGATTTAAAAACATTCACATTTGCTTTCTTCTTTGTATTATAAAAATCGAATTCCATAACCTTACTTTTTTACATTCTAATTCTGTTAACTGTCGTTTTCCCTAATGCTAAGTTTGCATTAGATTTCGAAAACCATATTTGTTGATCAGACGGCCATATCAAAAAAAAATAACCTGACTTGTATAAACCCAAAAACACAAACAAAAAAGCCGTCCGCAACAACAAAAAAATATCTTTTAATACAGGAAGCTAGATGCTGAAAAAAAATAATCCTTTTCTACTACAAATCCATCCTTTTTATAGACTTCCAGCAACTGCATCTTCCTGACACAACAAAAATACATGCAATAAAATCAATACTTTATAGTACATCGAACGTGCTGTTGTAGAATTATTTCTACAGAAAATACATCTTAAAACAACACATCCTGTCCAAAAAAAAACAGGAACGCAAAAGTTCCTGTTTTTAAGATGCAGATTCTACTCTATCGGTGCTCTGCAATTCCTTTTTATACTGTATCTGTTTATTAATCAGAATACAACTGAAAAAACTTAATCAAATCGGCCAGATTATCGATTTCCAGTTTTTCAAAAATCCTGTTTTTATAAGTACTTACCGTTGTTTTTTTGATGTTCAGATGTTCTATAATTTCCAGATTGCCATACCCTTTAATTAAAAGCTGTGCCACTTCAATTTCTCTGTTCGACAATACATCCAATGGGTTGGTAGGCTTTTTTGAAATATACGAATCCAGAATCCTGTCTTTCACATTCTGAGTAATATATTTTCCGGAAGAGATCATTGCGCTGATGGCATTTTTCATTTCTTCCTCAGAAGTCTCTTTGTTCAGATATCCGGATGCTCCTGCATTTAAATACCGCATCGCATAAATATTCTCATCATAAGCCGAGAAGATTAATATTTTAACTTCCGGCTGGATTGCTTTTATTTCTGCTATAATATTGATGCTGTTTCCGTCAGGGAAGTTCACATCTAATATCAATAAATCTATATATTCCTCTTTTAAAAGATTAAGTGTATCCTTAAAATTTCCTGCTTTATGAATTATAGCATTCGAAAATAATTCTTTTATCATCAAAGAAACGCCTTGTCGAACCACACTATGGTCATCGGCCACTAGAAAACAATAGTTGTTGGATGGTGATTTCATTTTCATTTACCTAATTTAGGGTTATTTCAGCGCTTTTTTGTAACTAATTACCACTTTAACATAATTAATTTGGTCTTATTTTAAACTAAGCTTATAAGGAGATTAAAAATTATTTTAGTCCCTTTACCTTCCTCACTCTGAACATCTATTTTTCCATCAAACAATTCTACTATTTCTTTACACAAATTAAGCCCTAAACCTACTCCAAGATCGTTTACTTTTCCTGAAACGGTTCCCTGGTAATACAGCTCAAATATGTTTTTCAGGTCGTTTTTGGCAATTCCAATTCCGCTGTCCTGAATTTCAATTTTTAAATTCACCATCTTATCCGAAGTCTTTTCAAGATCCATATTGATCTTTATGAGGCCATTCTCTGTAAACTTATTTGCATTACCGATAATGTTATAAAAAAGCTGGTGAATTTTTGCCGCATCAGAATTAACTTCAAGCTCTGAAATCAGATTAGAATTAACCTCAATTTTATTTCCCTTACTTTCTACCAGTGAAGTCATCGAATTTACAATCTGATGCACCTCTTCCTTAAGGTAAAAATGTTTCTTGTTTAGTTTAGGCTCGTAAATTCCATCTTTAGAATACTCCAAAATCTGATTGGCCAACAGCAGCAAGGAATTTGTGGTAAACTGAATCGATTTAAAAGTGTCTTTTATTTCGGGATCCTTTATCGAAGAGCTGATCATTTTACTGTAAATAGAAATGATGCTTAGAGGCGATCTGATTTCATGACTGATCATTCCCATAATTCTATTCTTAAAATTCAAACTCTCTCTAATTTGCATCTGCGCTGTCGTAAGTCTTTTTTCATATTGAAAAGCCAGTCGTGTAAAACCGAAAAGTACAAGCGATACAATAAACATTAACAAGATCAGAATCGCAATGGTGTAGCTTCTTACTACTTTATTGGATTCGTACTGCTTTTGCAACTGTTTTTGCGTATTGTCCTGAAGCACTTTCAGCGAATTGTTGTAGTTTGGCATTATCTCCGCTTCTAGATTTAACAAATCATTATTAAACCCTTTTAGTTTAGCATCCTGATCTTTTAAATTGGCGAATGACTTTTTTAAGTTTTTAAACTGATCTTCGTAGTACTTGTTGGTGGTATTAAACAGGTTGGCAAATTGTTCTTCGATACTACCCGAAACCACTTTATTGTCATATTTCATGGTAACGGTAATCTTCAACTGCTCTTTTTGCACATCCACTTTCCCGGCCAAAGCAGCTCCCAGTCTCGAGAATAATCCTTTTTTAGATACACTGTCGACTTTTATATAAGAATCAGTTTTGATACTGTCTAAGATCTTTTTATAAGCAAATTTGTTCAACTTAAAAGGCTGGTTCAAAGTGGTTTTATCCGGATTGATCTGTGACTCAATAATGGAGTCGATACTGGATTTTAACGATTCAACAGAATGTTCAGACTGATTCTTCTCTTCCAGAATCCTCATAAACTCCTTATTGTCTTTGGTAATTAAGCTCAAACTGTCAATCAAACGGCTGATTTCGTTTAATGAAGCGGTGTATTTATCGAGTGATTCCTTGTCTTTATAGTAGGTATAATTACTAAAACTTTTTTGAGAATCGACAAAGGAGTTGTTTATGTTGCTGGTAAAGTGTGTTATTTTATTTAATGAATCCATCGAACTCAGCGTTTTCGACATTTCGGCTTCATTAGAAGATTCGTTGTACCAAATAATTATTGCAACTATCTGTAAAAAAATGACACAGGCTATTAAAGTGTAGTGAATTATTTTTCTGTGTTTGAACTTTAGCTTTAAAAAACTAAAGGTACTATTTAAGGAATGTTTTCTAATCAAAATTTATATTTTAAAATGATAAATAAAATAAAGAGCCATAGAATTTAATCTGTAACTCTTGCAACTTTTTTAATTAGGTATCGAAAGAACATCCTGAATGATGTACTACATTTTGAATAAATATTGTTCTATAGTTAAAATTAGCCACCGCTAATTCAATTTTAATGCCAACATCAGCTGTTATTCCTCTAAGATACAGCTTTTTGCTTAAAAAACAGCAAAGCCACAGCAGTTGTCGATCATTATTAACCATAGCACAACAGATATTTAAAAGAGATTTGGGGATCTTTTTAATAGAATAAATAGGTTTTATACGAAAAACATACTTTTATTCTATTTTTTAAATATACTTGTTTCTATTTTCTTAATAAGAAGCAAAAATAGCATGCAGGGATTAAACCGACTGTAGAACATTCTCTAACAGTCTGTAGAACTTGTTCTACAATTTAATCATTACTTATTACTACAATTTTCTTGCTGCAAAGATACTATTTTTGGAAAAATACGTCAGATTATTTACGAAATCGTTTGATCCGAAGGTTAATTTTGACTCAAAAATAAAGAGTTTATTTTTTTTCCAGCAAAGGGTCTAAATCAGATAAGGTATAGAATTTAAGATCGTTTAACTTCATGTATCTGCAAATGAACTCCAGTGTTTCTATTTTGGTCTGATAGTTTTCGGTCACATTTCGCACCGGTTTATGCCCACATAAAAGCAGAATTTTATTGTGCTTTTTTGCGTAGTCTAATAATTCAAGAAGATACGGGATGCTAAAATGAATGTGGCTGTTGTCGATATCAAAGGCAAATACAATTTTAGAATTGTTAAAATAGCTGTCCTGTTTTTCCGGAAGTTCTCCTCCAAAAGCCCTTCCTCTGATGATTTTAAATTTGGGAGATAACGCTTTATCCAAGGCGTCAGAGCGTTCTCCGTACGGATAAGCAAATGTAGTGACTTTAAAATTGAGTCTTTTCATGGAAGCGATCATAGGGGTAATTTCCTGATCGATGTAGGCATCCATTCCGTGTTGCTTCACAAATTTAACGGCGTTGTAATGATGGTAACCGTGACCGGCAATTTCATGTCCATCTTTTTGCATTTGCAGCAGTTTTTCGATTTGTGGCTTTCCGATCGAATCAATTCGGCACACATTAAAAGTGGCTTTCCAGGAGTACTTTTTCAATGCCCGATCCGCCTCCGCCCATTCGTCGACATAGGCATCATCAAAAGATAAAATAACACCTGCTTTATATGCTTTGGCAACCGGATTTTGCCGTTTGCTTTCACAGGAAAATAGGGCCAGACAGGAAAAAAACAATACGGATTTAAGGAAAAACATCTTCATAAATGATCCCGGTTATTAAAGATTGAAATAAAGTTTTTATGCAAATAGAATCGTATTCTCTCAAAGATAATTCTTTTTTTCAATTTTTCTGAAATTAAAAAAACCTTCAAAATGTGCTCACTTTGAAGGTTTTAATTTTACGGTTTATTCATATTTTAAATATTTCAAAACATCTATTTTTGTTACCTGATAGGCTTTTGCCAGTACGATTGATAATGTTAAAAACAGCAGCAATACAAAAGCAATTATAAAAGGAAGTAAGGGAATCTCGATCCGGAACGCAAAGTCCTCCAGCCACTTTCGCAATAAAAGATAGGCCGGAATTATTCCGATTGCAAAACCGATCATACAAAAAACCACGTATTGTTTGGATAATTCCCGGAGTAAGACAGTCGTGTCTGCTCCCAGTGTTTTTCTGATTGCAATTTCCCGTACTCTTCTTTCCATCGAAAAGGAAGCTAAAGCAAATAATCCAAAAACGGCAATGAGAATCACAACTCCGTTTAAGAGTGAAAACAATTGGCTTTGGCTTTCATACACCTTATAGGTTCGGGCAAAGCTTCTGTCTACAAAATTATACTCGAAAGGATATTCTGCATCTACTTTTGTTATCCAGAACTTATTTATAGCCGCTATTGTTTCGGGCATATCCTGGGGTGCAATTTTAACCGAAATATTAAGCAAATCCTTTTCCATCCATTCGAAAGCTTTGATGTGCATGAAAATCATGGGAGAAATATTGTTTTCAAGTCCAAAATAATTGAAATCTTTTACCACACCAACAATTTTCAATTTTCGATCTTCCCAGATGATTTCTTTGTTTATAGGATCTTTTTCCATTAATGTTTTAGCCGCAGCTTCATTTAACAAAACATTACTGCTACTGTCTGAGGCAATTTTGTTGTTTAAATCCCTGCCTTTAACGATACGAATCCCTAAAACGTTCATCATCCCAAAATCAATCGCCATTTGCTGTGTGATCACTTCTTTATTGTCCTTGTAATGCATACCAGACCATGAATTAACATTGTTTCCGATCGAAAATACACCTGCCGAAACTGCCTGAACGCCTTTTATTTTTAAAAGTTCCTGCTGTATTGTTTTGTATCTCTCAAATTGGTTTCTCCCTTTCTTAGGTTTAAAAGAAATGTCCATCACCTGAGCCCCTTTAAACCCAAGGTCTTTATGAGCCATATAGTTAACCTGCTGGTATACTATAAATGAACCAATGATAAAAAATGTGGCAATTGCAAATTGCAAAACCAGCATCCCGTTTCTAAGCCAGATTCCGTTTTTACTGCGGGAAAAATTTCCTTTTAAAACCTTCAAAGGATCGAAGTTAGAAACATATATCGCAGGTAAAACTCCCGAAACCACAATGACCATTATAAAAATGAAAATTAGCTGCAAATAAAACTGAGAGCCTTCAAGAATCAGATCTTTGTGTAAAAGTGAATTGTAAAAAGGCAATGAAAGCTCCACAATTACCAATGCCAACAAGAGTGAAAAAAGCGTAATTAAAGTCGTTTCAAATACAAACTGGGTTATAATTTGCAATTTTGTGGCGCCAACTATTTTTCTTACTCCCACTTCTTTAGCCCGCTTTACAGCATTTGCCGTGGCAAGGTTAACATAATTGACAATGGACAACAGCAAAATGAGAATTGACAATCCCATTAAAATTTTTAAAAACCGCAGATTGGTAATTCCTTCCGGAAAAGGGGTATTTCCCTGATACAATCTCGCGCCTGAAAACGGAAGCAACTTGGCTTTTTCTACCTCTCCATACTTCTTCAAATAACCTTCATAAGTGATTCCTTCCGCTTTTGCCTGTTTTTTAACTTTCTTTTCGATATAAATTGTATTCAGGTTTTTGAGTACCGCTGTCGTATCACTTTGCTTTTTTAACTTCAACATTAATCCATAACGCAGCCCCCAGCTTTCTCTGTTTTTAGCTATTTCGTATTCAATGTTGGAAGTCACTACATTGGGCATTATCGAAGCTTTTTTAGACAGTCGGTAGACGCCCCGAACAATAAAAATTTTGTCGGCATACTTAACCTGTTTTCCTATTGGGTTTTCATTCTGAAACAAACGCGAAGCGGTCTCTTCAGAAAAAGCAATACTGTTGCGATCGTGAAGTGCGCTTTTTCCACTGCCGTGAATAAATTCAAAAGGGAAAAAAGAAAAAAAATTCTCCTGCCCTGAAAAAATTTTATCTATTACTTCAATTTTGCCATTGTACTGTATCGTTTCCCGGGCATAATTGTTTGTGAAATAACAATAACGCTCTAAAGTCGGGCTCATTCTTTTTAAAAGAGGTCCCGGAATAGGCGAATTTACAGCCCAAATATTACCCCCTCCTATATTGTTCAGTACCGCGTAAATTTTATCTTTTTCAGGATTCCACTCGTCATAAGAATGTTCATCATTCCAATACAAAATGGCAAAAATTAATCCTGCAATTCCAATACTTAAACCCAAAACATTCAAAGCTGTAAAAAACTTATTGTTTTTGATCTGGTAAATAAATAGGTTGGTCCAGTTTTTTAGCATGTTACTCGTACTTTAAGTATTTCAAAACATCTATTTTGGTTGCCTGATATGCTCTTGTAAGTACCACCACCAACGTTAATGTCAATAAAGCAGTAAATCCAATTAAAAAAGGATAAATGGAAATTGTAATTCTGTAGGCAAAATTCTCTAACCATTTGTTGAGTAAATAATAAGCCGGAAACAGTGCTATTAAAAACCCGATGACACTGAAAACAACATACTGTTTACAAAGTTCTTTTAGCAAAACATTGGTTTCGGCACCCAGCGTTTTTCGAATCGCGATTTCTTTCATGCGGCGTTCAATAGAGTACGAAGCAAGGGCAAACAACCCAAAAAGTGCAATTATGATAACGATGATGTTTAGTAAGGAGAACAGATTTTTTTGCTTTACATAATTACTATAGGATCTTTTGTATTCTTTATCGACAAAATCATAAGAAAACGGGTATTCTGTATCCACTTTTTTAGTCCAGAGATTTTCGATATCCGTCATAGTCTGCTGCATTGTTTTGGGGTCGACCGTGATATAAATGTTGTTCAAAAGTTCTGTAAACCAAGGCACTGTTTTAAAATGTAAAAATGACATGGGAGGAATAGCTTCACCGGGATTCATCAGATTAAAATCTTTTACCACTCCTGCAATTATTACTTGTTGACCATTCCAGTTTAGTTTTTTACCTATCGGATCTTTTTCGTTTAGTAACTTTAATGCAGTCTCGTTGATCAACATACTATTGACCGTATCCTGAGCAAATTTTGGATTGAGATAACGTCCTTTGACCATTTTTATTTTCAGCATTTCCAACAATCCAAAATCTATGGGTATATTGTTTCCGTCTACATTTTTATCTTTATAATGATACGATATAACCGATTTCGGGCCATTTCCCAAAATAAAACCACCTCCCGAAACTTCTTGCACTCCTTTTATATGCAGTAATTGATTTCTGATGGTATTGTATCGGTTCAGTCGGTCTTTATTGGTAATATTCTCACCATAGATATTCTTATAGGAAATGTTCAACACCTGCTTTCCACTAAAACCCAAATCCTTCGAATTCATATGTTCTATTTGCTGATAAACAATGTACGAACCAATAATGAAAAAAGCAGCTATCCCAAATTGAAAGATCAGCATTCCGTTTCTAAGCCAGATCCCGTTTTTACTTCGTCCAAAATTTCCTTTCAACACTTTTAACGGCTCAAAATTAGAAACGTAAACCGCCGGAAGTATACCTGCCAGTACAACCGTGATAAAAAATATTGCCACCAGCTGCAGGTAAAACTGACCGTTTTGCAAAACGAGCGATTTTTCTAAAAAGGCATTGTAATACGGTAACGAAATCTCGACAATAACCAATGATACCAGAATGGCAAATAACGAGATTATAGCTGTTTCAAAAACAAACTGCTGAATTATATCATACTTTGAAGCCCCGATAATTTTTCGAACCCCAACCTCCTTAGCTCTCTTCACCGCATTTGCCGTAGCGGAATTAACATAATTTACAATAGACAGCAGCAGAATTAAAACTGACAATCCCACCATAGTAAGCAAAAACTGGAAATTACCTTTCCCTTCTGTCAAACCTCCGGTTTTGGTATGCAGCCGTACTGACGATAAGGGTTCTAAAACAGGTTTTACTTCACCATATTTACGAATAAATTCCTTAGGACTAATCCCCTGTTCTTTGGCAAAACGAAACGTCAGGTTTTCTAAATACAACTTTTCCAGATTGCTTGTTACTTGTTTTTGATGCTCCGGATTTTTCAGTTTCAGTAATAAAACATACTGAAAATTTCCCCAAAACTGAATGTTTGCCTTAATTTGTTCCTCCATAAAATTAACCACACAGGCAGGATTATAGGCCGATTTTTGATCCAGTTTATAAACGCCTCTCACAATTAAGGCTTTTTTTCGCAAAACAACTTTTTTACCCAAAGCCGTTTCGTTTCCAAAAAGTTTAAAAGCCAAATCTTCTGACAAGCAGATACTGTTTACATCCGGCAATGCTCCTTTTTGACTGCCTTCTGTAAACTCAAAAGGAAAATATTCAAAAAAGTTTTTTTGAGCTATGGTAATCCTGTCCGACTGCACTTTTTTACCATTAAAATAAAGTATATCATCATCATAGTCTCCGCTCAAATAACAAAAAGATTCTATCTCAGGACTTACAGTCTGTATCGCCGACCCTACCGCTGCCGAGCTTGAAGACCAGTAGGTTGTAGGATTCATTTTATTGGCTACTAAAAATATCTCGTCTTTATTGGGATTCCACTGATCGTACGATTGCTCATCGTTCCAATACAAAATAGCAAAAATTAATCCTGCAATTCCAATGCTCAACCCCAAAACATTCAAAGCTGTAAAAACTTTGTTGTTTTTGATGTGATAAATAAATATGTTGATCCAGTTCTTTAGCATGATTTAGTTGATTGAATTGTTTACTAAAACATCTACATTTCTATGATTCATTTTCTCAGAAAGAATCACTCCGTCTTTCATCACAATTGTTTTTTGCGAAAACGAAGCATCATAATCCGAATGTGTTACCATCAAAATTGTAGCACCGCTCGCATGAAGATCCGTCAATAACTCCATTACTTCGTTACCATTTTTACTGTCCAGATTTCCCGTAGGCTCATCGGCCAAAATAATTTTCGGGTCGTTAATTAAGGCTCTTGCAACGGCCACACGCTGCTGCTGTCCTCCCGAAAGTTGTTGCGGATAATGTTTCAAACGATGTGCAATGCCCAATATAGTGGCAATTTCCTGTACTTTTTTCTTTCGCTCTGCCGAAGGAACATTATTATAAATCAGTGGCAATTCGATATTGTCAAAAACGGATAATTCATCAATTAAATTAAAATTCTGAAAAATGAATCCGATATTTTCTTTTCTGGCTTTCGATTTAAATTTCTCTTTCAGCCCAATCATTTCCTGTCCTAACAATTCGTAACTTCCGCCGGAAGCGCTGTCTAATAATCCGATAATGTTCAATAACGTTGATTTTCCGCTTCCGGATGGTCCCATGATCGACACAAAATCGCCTTCGTTAATGGTTAATGAAATTTCGCTTAAAGCTTTTGTCTCTACTTCTTCGGTTCTGAAAATTTTTGAAAGCTCTTTAATCCTGATCATAATAATTTCTTTTTGATGTTTGTTTTTCTCTCTGAGAATTTTATTGCCGAAGTAAAAAACAGATCCTAAATTAAGATAATAGATAACATAATCTATAAATATCTATTTTTGTTACATTTACCAGCAATAATGATTCTACTATTTGATGATTTGTTAATGGTAATGTGATTTTCATGCCAAAAACTTAAAATTTGTAACTGCCTAATTTTAAATTTTTTATTATTTAAAAGAATTCAAAAGTGTCCAATAATGGACAGCTTTCGTCCAAAACCGAACAAAAATGAAAAAGACAAATGCTGCAATATTAATCATAGACGATCAGGAAGACATCCTTTTTGCGTCGAAAGTGTTCCTCAAAAAGTATTTTGAAGACATTTATACGCTCAATAATCCGAAAAAAATTGTCGAATTATTGGCAAAAAACAGCATTGATGTGGTCTTATTGGATATGAATTACAGAATAGGTTTTGAAGACGGAAAAGAAGGTTTGTATTTATTGAAGGAAATTAAAACGCTTTCACCAAAAACCGTTGTGATTTTGATGACTGCTTTTGGCAAAGTCGAAACCGCTGTTGAAGGCTTAAAATCAGGTGCTTTTGATTATATCTTAAAACCCTGGGAAAATAAAAAACTGCTGGAATCTGTCAAACAGGCTGTCGACAAATCCCGAAAAGAACAAAAGAAAACCAGAAATATCGAAGTTGAAAATGACTTTTTTATAGGTACTTCCGAAATCATCAAAAAATCTTATTCTCTGGCCGACAAAGTGGCGAAAACGGATGCCAACGTGCTTATTTTAGGTGAAAACGGAACCGGTAAATTTGTTTTGGCGCACCACATTTTTAGCCAGTCTGAAAGGAAAAACAATCCTTTTGTAGCGGTTGACCTCGGAGCCTTAAACGCGAACATTTTTGAAAGCGAACTGTTTGGTTATGCCAAAGGTGCTTTTACAGATGCTAAAACGGATACACCCGGACGTTTTGAAATGGCTCAGAACGGAACTATATTTTTGGACGAAATTGGAAATGTACCCTTGCATTTACAATCGAAATTGCTGCAGGTGATTCAAACAAAAACGGTGACAAGGCTGGGAGAAACCAAAGCACGTCCTTTAAATGTGCGCATCATCACAGCAACCAATCTCAACCTGAAGCTGGAAGTTGCCGATAAAAACTTTAGAGAAGATTTGTACTATCGTATCAATACGATGGAAATCGTTCTGCCTCCTTTGCGGGAACGCAACGAAGATAAAATTCCGCTGGCCCATTACCTGCTCGATAAAATGATTGCCAAATACGACCGAACAGCCATTCAGTTTGATAAAAAAGTACTCGAACAAATTGAAAAGCACGCCTGGAATGGAAATATCAGGGAAATGGAGAATAAAATTGAACGTGCCGTTATTCTGTGTGAAAACAATAAAATAACTACGTCCGATTTAGATTTAGAGATCATAACCCCATACGATGAAAATCCAGACGATATTCAGCTTTCTTCCGTCGAAAAAGCTGCAGTCGAAAAAGCTCTACTCAAAAACAACAATAATATCAGCAAAACGGCCGAAGAATTGGGCTTGTCCAGAGGTTCTTTGTACCGTCGTTTAGAAAAGTACAACATCAATATCAACTAATATGTTTAGAACCTTCCAAACCTATAAACTGCTGTTTTTAAGATTGATTCTGATTGTTGCCATGATCGAAATCTCTCTGTATTTTTTTAAGAAAGAGTTGCTCTTTACGGGAATATTTGGTCTTTTTGTTGTCTTTCTGCTCGTCCGCGAAATGTA
Organism: Flavobacterium sp. N502536; assembly: GCF_025947345.1. NCBI lineage: Bacteria > Pseudomonadati > Bacteroidota > Flavobacteriia > Flavobacteriales > Flavobacteriaceae > Flavobacterium > Flavobacterium sp. N502536. The sequence goes on from NZ_CP110011.1 coordinate 4,653,064, forward strand.
CTTTTATGTTCGTAATTTTGTTTTGCTCTACAACAGAACGATCTCTTCTATACTACAAAATGATTTCGGATCAGACTTTTCGCAGCATAAGTACAATAAAAACTACCACGAATTATTTCTCTTGTACGATACCTTAAAAAGCAAACAGAATGAGCAGATTTCCAAAGACATTGTCTATCGTTCGATCTTAAACAATATTGAAACCGGGATTGTAATTCTGCAAAAAGAAGAAAAGGAATGGGATATTTTTTTGATGAACGATTATTTTTCTTCCCATTTTAGCGTTCCAAAAGTGTCCAAATGGAAATACCTCAAAGATCAGCTACCCTCGTTGTGCGAGATTATTGAAGCAGATGATTTTCAGGAAATCAAAACTTCCTTAGAAATTCGAGTAAGAGAACAAAACATGCAGACCTTTGTTTTACAGGCTTCGCGAACAGAAATTTTCGGGAAAGATTATTTTATCGTTTTACTGGATTCGATTCAGAATGTTGTAGAGAAAAAAGAGAAAGATGCCTGGGTCAATTTAATGAAAGTCATTTCGCATGAGCTTCTAAATTCGATCACGCCAATTCGCTCGATCTGCCAAAACTTACAAGATCTGGTCGATCAGGATACCATGTCGGCGGAAGATTTAGAAGATGTCAAAAATAGCGTTGAAACCATGCTCAGACGAAGCGATCATCTGCAAAAGTTTGTTGAAGGCTATCGAAAACTGGCGATGCTGCCAAGCCCCAAAAAAGAGAAAGCTGATTTACAACTTCTGATGTACAATTGTCTTCAAATTATGGCTCCTCTGTTCAAAGAAAAAGACATTGAAGTGGTCAACACCATTACTTCCAAACACTGGATTACGATCGATTCGCAACAAATCGAACAGGTTTTTATTAACCTTTTGACCAACTGTATCTATGCTCTAAAAGATGCCACAAAAAAGACCGTAGCTGTGTCAGCAGAAATCAAAGAAAACAGAGTCTTCATTAAAATTACCGATACCGGAAACGGAATTGAAAAAGAGATTGAAAACAAAGTATTCCTTCCTTTTTTCACCACCCGAACTGAAGGCGCCGGCATTGGTTTAACGCTCTCCAAAAACATCATTGAGGCACATGGCGGCTATATCACCCATCGGAACGAAAATGGCAAAACTACTTTTGAAATTTGTTTGCTTGAATAACAATTCAATAGTTAAAAAGGGAAAGTCTTTAACTATCATCATCAACTCCGGAGCACTAACCTATCCTTGTAAGCCAAAAGCATATGGAATTTTAATGTTTTATTACTAAATCAATTAATGTTCCAACAATCATAATGGCCAATGAAAATGTTATCATCCCTAAAATGTAGGCAAAAAAGGCTTTAATATAAGAAGATGCTTTTCCTCTGTCATAAAAATTTCCAATAGCCCAAGTGAAGTAAATAAATGCCGCAATTCCGGCAAATTGCATTATATTTAAATGTGTCAGACCATAAACAAGACCAAAAATGGCGTAAATTAACATCCCTATTCCCATTACGAAACATAGAAGAATTAATATTTCAAATATGTTATAATCTCGTTTTTTGAAAAATAGTTTTGTCCACAATGCGATGAATATCCCCATCATTATATTGGAATAACCTAAATTCACCTGAACCCATTTTAAAATAGTACTTGTTGTCGTTTTCTGACTGTCAAGGTAATTCATATAACCATCCTGGAAATGAAAAAAATGATTACTTACGGAATAAATTAAGGAAGTAACAATAATAAAAATGATAGGCTTAACCAATCGGCTTCTGTTTTCAGTAAGATAATTTCTGATATTTTGCCCCGGGTTTATTATAAGTTCTTTAATGGTATATAATATTCCACGTTCAAAATGCAAAACGTGTTCAATTTCGTGAACGATATAGTGTCCGTTGATCCTTTTGAGTGTTTTGGGCTGTCCACAATCTGGACAAAAATTAGAATTTAATTCGGTGTTACAGTTTAGGCAGTTCATTTTTTTGGTTAAATATTTTGGTCTTTTTTTTATTTGTAGTCAGTTCGATAAAATTGTCACTAACTAGTTTATCCCCCTTATAAAATGTCATCAATACAACTAAATAGGGTTGTATTTTCGCAATTGATATGAGTGTTTGCTTTTATACAAGGCTAAAATACAAAAAAAGCCAATACTCATAACATTGACATTTGTTGATTACTTTATCGGTTTTAGCATTGCGAAACAAAAGACTATTTGGGTATTAAATTCTAGATATTACATTTTTTTTCATTGTCTCATTTGATTCGTCAAGATATAGCAGAAATATTTTAAGCTTATTAGGAATAAAAAAAAGAAGAGACGACCAACATGTCGTCTCTTCTTTTTTTTAAAATTTACAATTTCATATCCTTTTTTAAGTGGTTGTATCTCTATTTTGTAAAAACACCTAAATAAGAAACAATACCAATCTGGTACATTATCAATTCTTCAAGACATTTCTAAAGAATTAACAATAACAATCCTATACAAATTATAACACATGTGATATAGCGATTCTGCAGTTTATATCTTCAGTTTCATAAACTGAAAAAAGATGAAACTAAATCCAGAAAATTAATCTTCGACCTAAAAGGTTTGGAGTTGCTTGCAAAACGACTAAAAGAAATACACTCTGAAAAGGATATATCTCAGGAAGAACTGGCTTATCGTTCTGAAATAACGTTATCTCAAATTGCTAGAATTGAGACTGTCAAAATAAATCCAACTGTTAGTACAATATTAAAAATCGCCAGAGCCTTAGAAGTTCAACCTAGCGAATTATTTAATTTTGAATTACCTCCAGTCAAAAATGAATAAGTAAAAAAATATTAAAACTAAAAAGCCATTCATAAAGAATGGCTTTTTCAATCATTTTGTAATTAAAAATATAAAAAAGTTCAAAATACTTTTAAAATTTATATTCCTTGAATTATTTTAAAATCATCAATCTCAATTTTATTAGATTCAGGGTCAAACATTTTAACTTTAATACTACGATTTTTTAAAATTAAATAATTATCATATTCCTTTACAAATTTATTATCATTGTTTTTTTTATGGTATTTGATTGAAATCACCGCTAATCCATAACCTTCACTGTCCAATTTAATATTTTTGTCTGTTATTAAACTTTGCCATAGCATAGATTTATTTGTGTGTCTCAAAACAAGCCCATTTTCAATGTTAAATTTGTTAATATCTGTAAAATCAATTTTACTATTTTCAATTGATAAAGGATAAAATTCCAAATATCTTATAGAGCCTGTTGAATTAGGAGTAAATCGAATAATTCCATACCCCTCATAGATCTCTAGTAAGTCTATTAAGTTAATGACTTCTTTTGAATCTTTTTTATTCGAACATCCTATCAGTAACATACTGATTGTTATAAAAAAATAGCTAGTCTCATAATCCTGTTTTAATTTCCTATCTGCCTGTAAAGTTCCTATCACTCTATCAGTACTAGGTTTAGCTCTTGTAAGTGCATGTTGCAACCATGCTCTATATTGAGTTTTATTAAGATTCGTATAACTTGCATCTCCCATTACATTCTTTTCGTATCCCTTATGAGGGAAAGTTATTTGATTCTCAGAAAGTACTCTGTGGTCTCCTCTATAATCAGTATATCTATCACTCAAGCCCAGAAGGTGCAATGTTTCATGAAATACCGTATTATTATCTTTACCACTATCAAATACTGTCCCAGTGTTACCAGCTAAAAACATATAACGTCCAGCTTTATTTCTTTGTTCGCCAGCATTAACATGAGAAATATTATCATCATCTTCTGGAGCAGAATCAAAGCTTAAAATATTTTCACCGCTTTTCAAATTCTTCTCGTTTTTACTTTCATCATATTTATATGTCATGGTAACTCCAATAGTTATACCGTCAACAATTTTAGATTGTAAATTTTTCTTAGCAAATGAATTTAACTCTCCCGCTCTTTTTTTATTTGCACCTTGTCCTTGAATATAAATAGTCCCACTAATATTTATTCCTGTAATATTTCCTTTTTTATCTCTAACAATATCTATAAGATAGTCCTTTCCATCAAAATCGGCATATCCCATTGGGTCGTTATTAACATAGGCATATGGTGATTCACTAATAAACTTTTCAGCCAATGGGTCAATGTTCATCCAGCGACCAAGTGCCGGGTCATAATTTCTCGCTCCATAATCATACATGTTAAGCCCCAGCTCGTCTTGAAGCTCCTTTCCGTTGTACTTATAATTATTACTATTATCTACATAATCATTATATCCCTTGTGTTTCAATCCAAAAGGATAATAATTATTTTCTTCAATAATTTCAAGAACCTGAGTCACCGAATTTTTAGCATAACTCAATCTTATGTTCCCCAAATGGTCTTTGTATTGGTACACATATTTTTGATGTATGTTATCATAATAGCCTTCTGCTGTAGGGAAAAATTGCAACGTTGGTTGTGATGGAACCTGCTGACTTGCCAACGCACTACTACGACTATTCTCCACTGGCGGATCGGTTGGAGCAGGATCCTCACCATCAACAGGAGGGTCCGTATCTCCCGGATCATCCGGTACATGACCGTCACTAATAACATAACTGTACTGAAAACCTCCCAAATAATCCGTATGAGTAGTACCGCTTGCCTCTTTTACAATTTTCCCCAGTTTCTGCCCCGTTGCATTGTAAATATACTCAATCGTCTCACTTGTTCCAAATGTAATTATCTTGGGTAAATTCAGCTGATTGTACAATATTTCAGTAATATTTTTGTTTTCGTCTTTAATTAAATTTCCATTTAAATCGTAGGCATAATCATCTGCCGAATCATTATAACCGTTACTATCGTCTTTAAATCCCTGCGGTTGGTTAGAGGTATCTGTTACTTTCATCAATCGATTGGAATTAGCAGTGTAAAAATATCCCAGATTATCCATATCTCCAACATAAGGATTGGTTAGTACACCAGCCATATGTTGTCGCTGTAGTCTAATAATATTTCCATTTTTATCATAATCCATATTTTCACCAAAGTAATTTTTATTATCGGCTAAATCTGGAGTCTGATAAGTCGCCTCCGACAAACGATTCAATTGATCGTATTGATAACCATATGAACGCTTGGCCGGATCAGCATTAGTTTTCCAATAGGTTTCTGAAATATTTCCATTATAAAGTGCTTTTGCATAGTTAGCATTTGCTTCCACTTTGTCATAATTAATCTTAAAGGCAAACAGATCTATCGGGTCTGTATTTTGCTGTAAACTTGCAACATTGTTGATTCCGGTCAACCAGCCTCTGATGTTGTAACTATAGTGTACTTTCTGCAAAGGGTTTGATGAGTTGTTACCCACTAGTTTAGTACTCAATTGTCCGAGATCATCATAGGTATTGTAGGCCAGAACCTCTACTAGTCCACCATTGACCTGATGGGTATGGGCCAGCAAACGATCCTGGGGTGAATAGGTATATCCCTCACTTATGATCAGTTCTGAATCTCCGGACGTGCGTTTGTGCATGGTGTCTGTATAAAGCGATTTTCCGGTAAAATCTAAACTACTGTCGGTGTTGGTATAACCGCCTAAATAATTTTGTAGTCGTGTACTCACTGCTCTGGCTCTGCTATCGTAAAAGGTACTGGTGATTTCTCCAAATGTTTCGGATGCCATAGTCAGCGCTCTTGTCCAGCTTCCGGTAAGCAAACCTTTAACATTGTCTAAAACCAACTGCCCCCCGGCAACTGTAGGTTTGACAGCTGCACCGGGATAATTATAATCGTCATAATAGGTAACAGTTAAAAGTTTAAAATTTATGGGAGCAATAGTGTTGCTATAGTATACTGGGATATTGTCTATCGTTCCAGAGGTTTGTTTGGTTTCAAACAAAACAGTAGCGCTATTTTGTTCGTCCTGCAATGTTTTTCTTATGGTTGAACCTACGGGTTGACCATTCCATCCGGTATAAATGGGTCTGCTAAAGGCATCGTATTTAGTAATGTGCCAACCTTCGGTCGTTTCGTCTTTAAAAGGCGAAAAAACCGGTCCGGTAGCTACTACCCGATCGAGTTTATCGTAGACAATAAATTCCATTGTTTCCCAGGCAGCTTTTTCTCGACCAAACGATTGCGCTGGTCGTATTTGTACTGGTAACATAAACCGTTTAAAATCTCATCATTAATCGTACCTGTAACTTTTGGCGGCAGTACATAGCTCAGATTACCGTATAAATCATAAACGTAATAGGTATCATGTCGCTCTCCGGAATCGTAGGCTCTTTTGAGGACAACCTGTCCTTCTTTGTTTTTAAATTCTACTGTAGAACCGTTACTTTCGCTTGGGTTTCCACCCGAATTCTCATCGTAGGTTACCGTTTTGTATAGCTTTCCTTCAGCATAACTTCCGGCTCTGGAAGACTGGTATTATACAGTCCTAAACCTGCCTGCCAATTGGCATCGGCCTTATACAATTTTACCGCATCGGCATCCGTATTGGTCTGATACTCGATTTTAATTTCATGACCACTATTCATCTTCCAGGAAACTCCAGGAGCTGCTTGTTTTAAAACACGGTTCAAAGGCGATTGTTCAAATGCTTTTTCGGAGAAAGGATTTGGAGTATTGTCATACTTTACAGCACTATAAACCCCTATTGCGGCAGTTATGGCCGTATTTGGGTCAATTCTGGGATAACTATTACTTCCATTGGCAGCTGGATAAGGTAGATATTCTATGGCTTGTCGGCCAAAGCCATCATACTCCATAGGAGTTATAACATCCTGTCCCGTTCCTCCCTGACCAATGGCAATGGATTGTATCGGACGCCCCAATCCGTCGAAATAAGTTATATTCTGACTCATTTCGTCTTTGGTTAAAGTATTAAAATTAGCTGCCTTAACCTTTATTTTGGGTGCCGTAGTGTATACAAAGTTATCATCACTGAAGGTTTGGGCTTTTAAGCCCAAACCTGCAAATGCGAATAAAATTATTAAAAGAATATATTTTTTCATAACGTATTGAGTATTACAAAATGACTTTTATGGTCCTTTCTTTATTTTTTTACTGTTTTAATTCTCTTCTTCTCCCGGGTTCAAACAATATCCCTCACTATTAGCATAATTTTGTCCATTTGCTCCCGAATCCATCACAGCCTTGTTTGTTGCATCAGCCTCTGAAATAAAGGATTTGTATGTTCCATATGGTATATGATAATAAACTGTGGATCCTCTCATACCAGGAGGGCAATTGTTTTTATAATATATATCATTAATCTCCAAACTATAAAAAGTGCATTTTCCGGCTGAATTAGCATAATTCTGTCCATATCTATTAATTTCATCAAGAGCCCGATCATCAGCTGTCCCTTGAGAAGTATTGGAATTGTATGTTCCCGCGGAAACAGTATACCAAACACTTTCAGGAGTACCACCAGCAGCACAGTTGTTACGGGCGATTAATCTACTTTGGGCAGAATTCCAAAAAATACATTTTGCATTATTATTGTCGTTTGCATAGGCCTGACCATTGGCAGTGATATCATTTTGCGCCTTTATATCTGCTGCTTCCTGCGACACATCAGAACTATAACGTCCTGCAGGAACACTATAAGTTACACTTTCCGGAGTTCCTCCGGCAGCACAGTTGTTTCTGGTAAACACAGCACTTTTTGCAGTATTGGCAAAAATGCATTTTGCATTATTATTATCATTTGCATAGGCCTGACCATTGCTATTAAATAAAGCTAGTCCTTTTGAATCAGCATCAGCTTGTGAATCCGTTGAAGTCTTGGCTCCTGCAACCTGACTAAAGAAAACAATTGATCCAACACCACCAGAAGCACAATTATTTCTTGTAAACCAACCACTAAGGGCAACACTATTAAAAGTACAAGAGCCATTAGTATTAGCATAGACCTCCCCCCTTGTATTGAATAAGCGAAGTCCTTCTGAATCAGCATCTGCCTGCGAAATTATTGAAGTCTTCGCTCCTGCTACCTGACTAAAAGGCACACTCGAACCAACACCACCAGCAGGACAATTATTTTTAGTAAATGAACCATTTAGAGCAATACTCTTGAAAGTACATTTACCATTAGCATTGGCATTAGCCAGTCCATTAGCATTGACTTCATCTCGCGCCAGATTGTCTGCAGCAGCCTGAGAACTATAAGAATCATACCTTCCTGCAGGAACTGTATACACAACAGCCTCAGGAATTCCGCCTACAGCACAGTTGCTTCTTGTAAATGACCCACTTTGGGCTGTATTCCAAAATCTACATCTACCATTAGCATTGGCATTAACCAGTCCATTGGCGTTGACTTCATCTCGCGCCAGATTGTCTGCAGCAGCCTGAGAACTATAAGAATCATACCTTCCTGCGGGAACTGTATACACAACAGTCTCAGGTACTCCGCCTACAGCACAGTTGCTTCTTGTAAATGACCCGCTTTGGGCTGTATTCCAAAATCTACATCTACCATTAGCATTGGCATAGGCATATCCGTTTATATTGACATCATTCTGGGCCTGAGTATCAGCTTCAGCCTGAGAATTATCAGAACTGTAAATTCCTGCTGCAACAGTATACAAAACACTTTCGGGTGTTCCACCGGCAGCACAATTATTTCTCGTAAACAAACCACTTTTGGCAGTATTTTTAAAAACACACTTAACAGCAGCGTTATTGTCTGCATAAGCCTGTCCATCTGTATTGAATTTAGCAAGTCCCAAATCGTCTGCATCTGCCTGTGAAATGGTCGAGGTATAGGCTCCCGCCGGCTGACTGTAACTTACACTTTGTCCCATCCCCCGGCAGGACAGTTCTTTTTAGTAAACGACCCGCTTCTTGCTGCACTTTTATAGATGTACTCACTAGTTGAAGTATTATTACTGCAATCGGTCTGCTGTCCCTTATAATTATAACAGTATTTTTGAAGTACATTTAATTCATAATCCTTTACAAATTTTAACCTGCCAGAGGAATCATATTCATAATAAGAAGGTACTCCTTTTGGATCTGTTATACTTGTTACACCAACTAAGGGATTATAAGTATAAGTGGTAATAAAAGCATTTGGAAATGCAGCTCGAAATGCATTTAAATCATTTCTTAGTAATTGTTCCGTACAATTTCCTGACATACAGTTATCATTGTCGGCATTTGAAAGACTCTGCAAGTTTGCAATGGTTCCTACCGGAATTGCGTTGTAAGCAACATTTTCAATTTTAGCAATAGGCAATGTTTTATTGTACCCCCAGATGATCGAAACGGGAATTCCGTTTTCGACCGTATACTGTAAAACGTTACCTTTTTCATCGTATTGGTTATAGGTAATTTTCTTTTCGAGATTCCCTATATTGCTCAATGAAGGTAACGAATTGGGAAATTTTGCCCCATAAATTTCTTTAGGCTGCAGCAAATTACCCGTTAAGGCATCCTTCGCAAATACTATTTTATCTTTTGAAAAAAGCGTTCCTGATTTGTACTTCTCCGTAATTATTGGTGTACTGATTCTGTTAGCTGTTTTTAATTCAGCCATAAAGGGCTCACTCAATAAATCATCAGGATAAAAGTATTTTGTTTCTATGGTTTCTTCATTAGAGTTTTTAGTGATCTGCGAGGTCAATTGTGCACTTCCCGGATTGTCATACTTAAATTCTTCTTCTGTTTTTAAAACCTTTCCATTAAAATATTCCTCCGTCGTTTTTTTATCCATATAATACCAGGCCGATATAAGTCTCGAGTTGGTGTACTGGTATAGGTTATAAAAATTTGGACTGCGTCTAAAGACACTTAGAGCGATACTCCTTTTATAAAACTCGTTTGGAGCTGTAGCATTTACTAAAGGAAAACCAGGATCATTAACGGAACTTTTATTCCCGGGAGCTGTTTCGCTAAAATGATACGAAAAAGTCGTTTTTCTGGCGATATCGTTTTTATTATATTCATTAATAAGCAAAGGCAAACCTCGTTTCCAATTGTATGAAATTTTAGAAAAATGCGAATCTTCACCATACCTCAGGTCATCATAAAAAGTAAAGTACTTTTCAACTTTAATCGCTTTGGAAATATCATTATTATCTATATTCTTTTCAGTTACTTTCTGATAGAAAACATGATAACCGTTAAATCCAAATATATCTGAGGGAATTCTGGAATACTGAACAGCAAATTCCTGCACGCCTTTATTAATATTATTATCTTCCGGATTCGTAATTTCTGCAAAATAAGAATAGGTTCCGTAATAATAGGGTACTTCATACAATATACCTGAAGACTTGCCATCGATACTGTAATCAAAAAAACGACGAGTAGCCACATTTCCCGACTCTTTTGTCTCTATGCTTTTAATTCGTAACCCTCCCACTGAAGTGATCGGTTCCTGAACTGTGGTGCCCATTAGATAACTAATTGTTATAAATTTGTTCGAATTTTCCATGGTATCATAGCATTTTAAACTAAGTATATACGTTTTACCTCTCTGCAAAGGCTCTCCAACATAGGGTTTAAAATTTATTCCTACTGTACCTATGGCTTCAAAATTCATAAGACGCGCTTGCCCGTTACTCAATTCATGCAATTCTGCTATTGCATAATTTGAAGTTGTAGCTTCCCCTGGGCTAATTAAATCAAACTGAACATAGGGTATACCTGTCATTCTTTCCGAAATTGTGATTGTATCAGTCACTGTGATCCATTCGCCGGTGGGCACCTTCTCAGAGTTAGCAAATGCTTTTAAGACAGGTTCCCAATTATAGGTTGTATAAGAAAGATCACTGTCAGAACAGGTATTAAGTTCATAACTAAAATCTACTTCTCCTTTCGTTGGAAGAACGATATTTTTTAAAATATTGGTCTGGGTGTATGCTAAACTTGGAGCCTTGGAGCCTCCTAAGTCATTAAAAAGGGTATTCATGGTGTATCTTGAGCAGTTACCACTAAAATATCCCCAATGGTCCAAGCATGATGAATTTCTATCTAAGGCCATTTCGTTGTTATAAGAAAAAACATATGGATTCTCCCCCGTCTTTTGAAAACTTTTTAATTTCAGTCGGTATGTTGTATTTTCATTTGAAATGATAGATTCAAAAAGATCCGGATTGTACTGATTATCAGGAGTACCAAAATAGCCATAATCAAACTGGTAGGTTTCTATTTCATTTTTATAATTAACTGTAATTTTATCGAGTGTCTTAGGAGCCGTAGCCTGAGCTTTACCTTTTATATCTTTTCGATATTTACTGTATAAAAAATTGATTTCGTAATCCTGATTGACTTTGATTTTGGTTAAAACTTTAGTAGTGATTTCTGAATAGTAAGAGGTAATTTTTTCTCCTCCTCCAAAAATCCAATGATAATATCTGGTATAGTCTTTATCGTTCTCCAGATTGTATTGGACTGTATCATAAACAAAATCTACTGTTTCATTATTAGGTGTTATAATCTGAACTAAATAATAGGTATAAGAATTACTTCGTGAAGTTCCGGCTAGGGCCTGAAATGCGTAACAAATACTACTTACGAGATTTAAATTTTCTGTTCTTATATTGTAAATGTACCTCACACCATCTGTATCTGTAATTTCAAAATTATTGGTACTGCTGTTAAAAGCTATTTTTTCTTTCCCAAAAGGAATCTGTTTGGTTTCGAAATTGTTCCCAAAGAAAAATTTACCAGACTTATTGGGTATTGAATAGTAAAATACATCGGGTTGTGTTTCTAAATTGTATGCATCTATATTACTAAACAAAGTATAGTCTGTTCCTGCTCCATGTATACTGTCTAATTGACTTGGACTATAGGGTCCTGAACCTGGGACAAAACTATTAGATGGCAATGGGAGTTTGAAATCTCTGTTATTAGGTAAATTCCATGCAGGATTTGCCGGTCCCGGAACATCAATATCATTTTGGCCAACCACATTTTGTGTGATCTTTCCTCCTGCATTTAATTCCCAACCCAAACCAGTATTTCCCGCTACTTCTGAAGGTTTTAATCCCGAAGACTGATAGGTTAAAGTAATCGGAATTGTCAGGTTCTTTAATTTTATAGTGTGCACCGGGATCGAATAATTGGTAACCCCAGTTGAATAATTAACCGGAACATCTACATATTTGATTAGTGAATTTGCCTCAGGTGCTACCGGAAAAAAATTGTCCTTAGCATTTTGAGACAGTAACCATACACAATTCAATAAGCATAGTATCAAAAATTTACTTTTCATCTTCCTAAATTTATTTAACAGATTTAATCACTTTTATAGACTCAGTTTTGACATCTGTTCTGATTTTAACGATGTAGATTCCTTCGGAATAACTACTCAGATTAACCGGTACAGTCCTGTTGTTGATGTCAAATTCCTGTAAAGTACGTCCGCTGATGTCTATCAAAGAGGCGGTACCTTCTTTAAAATCATAACCAATAATGATGTTGGTGTAAGTTGATGCAGGATTAGGAATGGCTTCGATACTGGATTTTACTTTTTCAACCTTTGTTTTGTCTTTTAGTTTCACTACCCAAAAATCATTACCTCCAATGCTGCCATTTTTATCTCTTGATGCAGCCGAGTTGGAAGTTCCTGCCATCAGATAGCCTCCATCTCTGGTCTCGATTAACTTTCTGAGAATATCTTCTCCGGCACTGCCTACAATTTTGTTCCAGATTTCTTCTCCTTTGTCGTCTATTTTCATGGCGATATAGTCGTTGATGCCTTCTTTTTCTTTACTGACGGAGTTAAGCGCTTTGGCCGCGATCCCTTCGCGCGGGCGTCTGCTTTCACTTTGTGCGTAACCGCCAATGAGGTAACTTTGATCTTTGTTTTCTACCAAAGAGGTTAGGATGTCAACTTTTCCAAAATCATAGGTTTTACTCCATAAAACACCTCCGTCCTTATCCAGTTTAAGAATCCAGTAATCAGTTCCATTGCCAACAATCCCTCCCATAGTGGTCAGGGCGTTTTTACTGTTGGAATTTCCTCCTGCAATATAACCGCCATCGATCGTTTGGTGGATGACATAAGGCTGATCGTCTCCCTCACCGCCATAAGTACTTTGCCATTGAATTTCACCGGTATCCGTTATTTTGATAATCCAAAAATCTCCTACTCCTTTATTGTTCTCTGTTTTATCACCTGAAACCGGAGAGTTAGAATAACCCGCCAAAATATAGCCATTGTCTGAGGTTTGTTCCATACTTCTCAGTACATCAGCATAAGTTCCTCCATAGGTCTTTTGCCATTCCACATCACCTTGTTTGTCCAGTTTGACAATCCAATAGTCCATGTTGCCATGGCTTTTTTCTGATTTGTTAAACTGATCTGCTTTTGTGGTTGGCTTGGAGATTCCGTTTGCTGCTGCAAGTGCATTACCCGAAGGATCTGAGCTCGATGAGCCTCCTAACATATAACCTCCGTCTTTGGTTTGAAAAGCACATAAGAGTTCGTCCTTCCCTGCACCTCCAATCGTTCTTTGCCATTGTTCAGTACCTGAAGCATCTAATTTGATCACCCAAAAATCAGTGATTCCTTTGCAATTTTCCTTTTTTTGGAAGCCTCTTCCTGAACTTGAAGTTCCTGCAAGAATAAATCCGCCATCTCTGGTGTTTTTAATACTCTGAAGCAAATCAAACCCCCTTCCTCCAATGCTTTTCTGCCAGACCAGATCTCCTTTCTCACTCATTTTCCAGATCCAGTAATCGAGATCACCATGATTGTCGTCGTCTTTGTTTCCGGTTTTGTTAGACAAGGAACTCCCCGCCAGAATAAAGCCGTAATCGGCCGTTGGCTGCGCGTCAAACAAATAATCAGCATGCTGTCCGCCATATGATTTTTCCCAGAGAATGTCCTGGGAATAGGCAAAAATGGGCAATAGAAATAAAAATAACAGGTAGTTTTTTTTCATAAAATATTCTGTTTTAATCTTTTGACGAATTAAATTATGAGGCCAAAACTAATACACTATTTTCTATTTCTTTTACGGCTTCCCACATTTGACTAAACTTTAATTAAAAATTTAACAATTAAAATAAACAACCAACACAAAAAACAATAATTACATTAGTAAATTACAAATACACCCCTAGTAAAAATAAGCTCTACCAGAGGATTGAGTTCTGAATGACTACGAAAAGCAAAAACTCCTTTACTAAAATCTTAATCCAAAAAAAAAATGCACAACGATTCTTGATCATTGCGCATTATTAAACTTTTACCCTATTTCGGGTTTAAAGAAAGTAACTACCAGCCCTTCACCGCTCCGCCTTTAAATTCACGAACAGCGGCCTGTTCTACTGCAGCAGATTGGAAAGCCTGTACAAATTGTTTTATTTTTACACAAGGTTAAAATACAAAAAAAGCCAATACTCATAACATTGACATTTGTTGATTATTTTATAGGTTTTAGCACTACAAAACAAAAGACTATTTGGGTATTAAATTCCCCACTCTGCTAAGTGTTCTCAATTATGCAAGAACTCTGTTCACGCTGTGCAAATGTCTCTGACTTTAAATCAATTTTGAAACAAGTCTTATAACTAATTACCTCAAGAAGGATAATTAAAAAAGTCAGGGACTTTCAAGACACCTACAATTTCTAAAAACAAAAAAAGCGCAAAGTCAGAGACATTTGCGCAACTTTTCAATTGAACTCTTCGGAGAGCGGAGGGTTTTAAAATCTAAATAATCATTATTTAAAACTCTAAAATATTAATCATCTGGCAAGCATTCGTATTTTCTTAATTTCAAAATCTCGTTACTAATTTTTTTTATCCATTGATTTTGATTGATATTATTCCCAAATACCTCATTATCATACAGTTTATTTAAATCATGACTTTTCACAATATTAGAGTTATATATTGAAGTATAATTTTCCTCGTTATAATTTTTTCTCATTCTTAAACTGTCAAAAGATTTCCTAATTTTCCTAGCATACAGTTCTGTAATATCAAAATGCAATTGCTCATGAGCTAAAAGCTGAATGCTATTTGTTATAGTCCACGATTTACTTTTTATGAAAATAGATTGTAATTTATAATTAGTAATCATATTTTTTGTAGTGCTATACTCGAATTTTATTGTTGAAGTAGTTCCTGCTACAGTTAATGAGTCAGTTCGGTCAGGAATCCCTTTAAAATCTTCCCAAGTCAGCTTTCTGTTTTTAGACCATAAAATTTCATCCTTTTCGTCATTAAACTTTTTGCCTACAGAAAAGCTTGTCATTGAACAACAGACAATAATAATCAACGGCACTATTAATATTATTCTTTTTATTTTTACTTCCATTTTTAAATCTTTTAACGGCTTACAGCACTTGCACTTTTAGTATCTTTCCCTAATACACCCGCCCCAACTGACAACCTATTTGGGTCTATTCCTCTTTTAACCAAAAATTGTTTTATCGCTTTGGCTCTCAATAATTGTAAATCTCGTACAGTTCCTCGACCACCATTTATTGCTATATCTGTATCTGATTTCCAGTCTGGGTTATTTGCGATACTTACATTACCTTTTATTAATAACAAAATTTGAGGGTAATCGGTCAAAGTCTTTAATAAATCATTCAATGTTTTGTCTGATGCACTTGAATTTAATATTGATGAATTAGGATTAAAACGAACGTTTATATTAATAATTTTACCCGCTTTATACAAAGGTGGTGTCACACTTTTTGTAAAACTCGGAACTGGAGGAGTAGGAATATCAAATTCTGAGGTTTTTGGTTCAGGATTATCTCCTATAACTAATCCAGTAGAGCCTAATGTCAACTCAGGTATTTTACCTGGAGTTTCTCTTGATTCTTCAGTTTTTTTTACGTAAACTGGTTTACTTCTGCCACCTCCACTGCTTGGAAAATCAGGGTCTATCCATGACTTATATAATGAATCTTCCTTAACTACGCAACTGCAATCTTTACCATTTATTACTTGTTTGATTCCATTACCTATTCTTCTAAATATATTTCCTAGTACATTTAAAATTCCTAAACCATATTCATCAACATTGTATATTGGATTATTATCACTTACTACATACGGAGATTGATAATTTACAAAATCAGCCATTGGGTCTATAACTGAAAATCTTCCTAAATCTGGCATATACATACGAGCTCCAAAGTCATACATATTAAGCCCTAGCTCGTCTTGTAGCTCTTTTTCGTTGAACTTGAATTTATTACTATTATCTACATAATCATTATATCCCTTGTGTTTCAATCCAAAAGGATAATAATTATTTTCTTCAATAATTTCAAGAACTTGGGTAACAGGATTTTTAGCATAACTCAATCTAATGTTACCCAAATGATCTTTGTATTGGTACACATATTTTTGATTTATAGCATCATAATACCCTTCTGCTGTAGGGAAAAATTGCAAAGTTGGTCGCGATGGAACCTGCTGACTTGTCAATTGCATTCCTACCAGATTCGAACGATTCGCCTCTACCGGTGGATCTTTTGGAGCGGGATCCTCACCATCAATAGGAGGATCCGTATTTCCCGGATCATCCGGCGCCGGACCATCATTAACAACATAACTATACTGGAAACCTCCCAGATAATCTGTATGAGTTGTACCGTTTGCCTCTTTTACAATTTTCTCCAGTTTCTGCCCCGTTGCGTTGTAAATATACTCAATTGACCCCGTTGTTCCAAATGTAATTTTCTTAGGTAAATTCAGCTGATTGTACAGTATTTCAGTAATGTTTTTGTTTTCGTCTCTGATTAAATTTCCATTTAAATCATAGGCATAATCATCTGCCGAATCATTATAACCGTTACTATCATCTTTAAATCCTTGCGGTTGGTTAGAGGTATCTGTTACTTTCATCAATTGATTGGAATTAGCTGTGTAGAAATACCCCAGATTATCCATATCTCCAACATATGGACTGGTTAGTACACCAGCCATATATTGTCGCTGTAGTCTAATTATATTTCCGTTTTTATCATAATCCATATTTTCGCCAAAGTAATTTTTATTATCGGCTAAATTTGGAGTCTGATAAGTCGCCTCCGACAAACGATTCAATTGATCATATCGATATCCATAAGAACGCTTGGCCGGATCGGTATTAGTTTTCCAATAGGTTTCTGAAATATTTCCATTATATAGTGCTTTTGCATAGTTAGCATTTGCTTCTACTTTGTCATAATTAATCTTAAAGGCAAACAGATCTACAGGGTCTGTATCTTGCTGCAGATTTTCAACATTGTTGATTCCAGTCAACCAGCCTCTGATGTTGTAACTGTAATTGATCTTCTGCAAAGGAGCCCCTGTGCTGTTCCCTATACTTTTAGTGCTCAATTGTCCCAGATCATCATACGTATTATTTGTAAAAAAAAAATCTAGATTAATCCCATTGATCATATGAATATAGTTCAGCAAACGATCTTGTGGCGAATAACCGTATTGCTCATTTACGCCTAATTCAGTATCTCCCGAAGTACGTTTGTGCCAGATCTTTGTTTGAAGTGTTTTTCCTATAAAATCAAATTCGGTATTGGTATGAGTATATCCTCCTAAATGATTTTGGGTTTGGGTACTCACAACACGGAACCTGTTATCATAAAAGATACTAGTGGTTTCTCCCAATTTGGCTGATGCGGTACTCACAGCTCTTATCCAGCTTCCAGTAACCAAACCTTTGGCCTTGTTTAAAACGATCTGTGTCATAATGACAAAGGGGTTGGTCGCTGCATTGGGATAATTATAATCATCATAATAGGTAACGGTTAAGAGTTTAAAATTTATTGGAGCAATCGTATTGCTATAGTATACCGGGATATTGTCTATCGTTCCAGAGGTTTGTTTGGTTTCAAACAAAACAGTAGCGCTATTTTGTTCGTCCTGCAATGTTTTTCTTATAGTTAAACCTACGGGTTGAGCATTCCATCCGGTATAAATGGGTCTACTAAAGGCATCGTATTTGGTAATGAGCCAGCCTTCGGTCGTTTCGTCATTAAAAGGCGAAAAAGCAGGTCCTGTTGCCACAGGACGATCAAGTTTGTCATAGACAATAAATTCCCATTGTTTTCCGGGCAGTTTTTTCTCCACCAGACGATTGCGGTTGTCGTATTTATACTGGTAACACAAACCGTTTAAAACCAAGTCACTAACTGTACCCGATACTTTTGGTGGCAATACATAAGTCAGATTACCGTACAGGTCGTAAACGTAGTAAGTATCGTGTCGGCTTCCTGACTCGTAGGTTCTTTTTAAAACGACTTGTCCTTCTTTGTTTTTAAATTCAACGGTTGATCCGGAAGATTCACTTAGATTTGCAGTCGTATTCTCGTCGTAAGTTATCGTTTTGTACAACTCCTTCTCAGGATAGGTTCCTAAGTCTGAAAAACCGATTTCGTATAAACCCTGACTGGCTTCCCAAGTTGCGGTAGCTTTGTATGATTTTACAGCATCCGCAGAAATATTGGTTCCATAATCCAATTTTATTTCATGGCCGCTCCCTAAAGCCCAGGAAGCTCCCGGCGCGGCTTGTTTGACCACGCGGTTCAAAGGTGAGCGTTCAAACGACTTTTCAGAAAAAGGATTTGTAGTATTGTCGTATTTGCTGGTACCGTAAACTCCATTTAAAGTTGTTATGGCCGTACTTGGGTCAATTCTCTGATAACTGCTGCTTGCATTGGCAGCTGGATAAGGCAGGTATTCTTTGGCTTGTCTCCCAAAACCATCATATTCCATAGGGGTTATGATATCTTTTCCGCCTTCTCCCTGACCAATGGCAATAGTTTGTATGGGGCGCCCCAAACCATCAAAATAAGTCACATTCTGGCTCATTTCCTCTTTAGTCAGGGTATTAAAATTAGCCGCCTTAACCTTTTTTTGGGTGCAACTGTATATACAAAGTTATCATCGCTAAAAGTCTGAGCTCTTACGCCCGAGACTGTAAAGAACAATAAAATTAATAATGTTATATATTTTTTCATTACGTTATTCTTACTGATTAAAAAATAGATCTAAATATTCACTTTAATATTAGCGATTGTCATGCGTACAGGTTCCATGAGTATTGGCGTAATTTTTTCCATTTTGTCTTAAATCATTAAATGCCTTAAGATTAGCATCCTTTTGACTAATTGTAGAAAAATATATATGAGCGGGAACCGTATACGTCTCAGTTGATCCAATAAATCCAATTCCGCAATTGTCTCTGGTAAAATCTTCACTTGTTTGTGCATTGTAAAATCCGCATTCCCCTCTTGCATTGGCGTAATTCTGCCCGTTTTGAGCAACATCCTCCTGGGCTTTTATATCGGCTTCAGCCTGTGATGATTCTGACCAATGAATACCGGCAGCAACAGTATACGTTACAGGAGCGCCCCATTGACCCGCAGGGCAATTATTTTTTGTAAAAATGCCGCTTTTGGCTGTATTGTAAAAACGACAGGCCCCACTAGTATTGACATTGATTCGACCCAATACATCACACTTTTTAGCTGCCCGATCATCTGCATCAAATTGTGACTCCCTCGACGTAACTTCTCTCGCTGGTATTGTATAATCTAAAGAAGTCCCTACACTGCCTGAAGGGCAATTATTTTTAGTATAGGATCTGGTAATCGCTACATTCCAAAATGTACAATAGCCCTTTGAATTAGCATTTTCCAGACCGTTATTATTAACATCTCTTTGCGCCAAATCATCTGCAGCCACTTGCGACTCTCTTGAGAAATGACTTCCAGCGGGAACGGTATAGACTTCCGTTGAACCTACTCCACCCGGTGCACAATTATTTTTAGTAAACGAACCACTTTTTTCAGTATTGGTGAAAGTACAATACCCTTCTGTATTTGCATTGGCCCTACCATTTGAATTAAATAAAGCCAATCCTTTTGAATCAGCATCAGCCTGTGAATCTTTTGAGGTTTCGGCACCTGCAACCTGACTAAAGAATTCGTCTGAACCAACACCACCAACAGGACAATTATTTTTGGTAAATGAACCACTTAGAGCGATACTGCTATAGGTACACTCTCCTTTACTATTGGCATTGGCCTGACCATTTGTATTGAATAAAGTCAGTCCTTTTGAATCTGCATGAGCCTGTGAATCATTTGAAGTCTCGGCACCTGCAACCTGATTAAAAGGGACACTTGATCCTACTCCTCCAGCAGCGCAATTATTTTTGGCAAATGAACCACTTAGGGCTATGCTTTTGAATGTACAATACCCATTAGCATCGGCATTGATCTGACCGTTTGTGTTGAATAAGGCCAATCCTTTTGAATCGGCATCAGCCTGCGAAATGGTCGAAGTATAGGCCCCTGCCACCTGACTATAAGTAAAACTCTGACCTGTTCCTCCGGCAGGACAATTACTTTTGGTAAACAATCCGCTTCTTGCTGCACTTTTATAGATGTACTCACTGGTTGAAGTATTATCGCTACAATCAGTCTGTTTCCCCTTATAATTATAACAGTATTTTTGAAGTACATTTAATTCATAATCCTTTACAAATTTTAATCTGCCAAAGGAGTCATATTCATAGTAAGAAGGTATTCCTTTTGGATCTGTTACACTTGTTACGCCAATCAATGGATTATAAGTATAGGAAGAAATAAAAGCGTTTGGCAATGAACTTCTAAATGTCCTTAGACCTTCTCTCAGTTTTTGTTCTGTACAATTATCTGACAAACAATTATCGATATCAGCGTTAGAGAGTGTTTGTAAATTTGTTATTGTTGCTGACGGAATCAGGTTATACACAACATTTTCGATTTTGGCAATAGGCTGTGTTTTATTATATCCCCAAATAATAGATACCGGTATACCACTCTCTAAAGTATATTGTAAAATATTTCCTTTGTCATCATACTGATCATACGTCATTTTTTTATCTAGACTTAAATCAATAGAAGATCCTCCTTTATTTGCGTAAACAGATCTTGGCAACAATAAATTACCTGTCGCTGCACTTTTGTCATAAACTGTCTTTTGTTCTGATAATTTAACCCCTTGTTTAAAAACTTGTGTATCCAAAACTTTTCCAATCATATTCTTAGCCATTAACTCATTTCTAAATGGTTCTGATGCCATATCAGAGTCTGAAGGATAAAAGTATTTGGTCTCAATAGTGGCCTTGGTATCTGTTACCTCTTGTTTAGAAATTGTAACGGTTTGTGAACTTAATTTTAAATGAGACGGATTGTTGTACTTATAGGTCGTTATTGTAGTTACAGGATTTGAACCCTGTACATCATATTGAGTGTTTGATTCAGATTCCAGATAAAACCAGTACGAATTGGTCGTATACTTATTGATATTCAAATGTTCAATATTTCTATAGTTTGGACTAGTGAAATGATATAATGCATTGTATTTGATCTCAGTAGCCACTCCAGGAATTTTGCGCGTATATTGATCCTCCAGTTTATATTGGTTTTCAACTATGTTTAAATTATCTAAATTCTTATTGAAAATCCTTTTTATATGTAACAAACCATTTTTCCAGCTCAGATTGGTCCAGGGAGCAGAGGTCAGATAACTGTCAAGGCACAGATAAGGAGGGATATCCGCAGAGATATAGTACTGAAATTCTTCACCTCCATTTTCAAAATTTGTCCCTCCATGACTCACCGTTACATATTCATAAGTGGTGGAATTGTTTCCCATTGATCGGTACAAAGGATAAATACTGTTGGCATTAATATTCATGAATGTAGCCCGTGTCTCTACATTCCAATAATTTGGAAGGCCTGTATTTTTGTCACAAAATGCCCTCTGTTCAGTAAAGTTTATCAAGTTTATCGGAATTCCTTCTACACCGGTTGACGTAAAACGACTTTCTTTTTTACCATAATAATAGTGTTTAACATCAGTACTGTTAGATGCAGTATCGAAACTGGTAATTTTTGCAATTCTTAATCCTGCCACAGGAATGTTAGCTTTAGATTCCACTCCGCCGCCTTTACAATAAGTAAAATTTACATTTCCTGTGGTTTTAGCATCAGGAGAGAATGTAACAGATATTTTATAACTATTGTTTTTAAGAAACGTATAGGGTATTTTTTTAGGTTTATTGTGCTCATCAGCAGTAATAGGAAAAGAACTAAGCAGTGGGTTTGTTAAATTTTCAACTTTAAAAGTAAGCCATAATTCTCCTACCGGAAATGTACCCTCTGTGAATTCATAATCATTATAGAAAACTCTTGCCAGTATTTCGGTCTCGTGATCTGCTTTACTTTCAAAGACAAATTCTTCAGTTTTTTGCTCCCGATTATAATCCGGTTATAAAACGGGATATTTTTCGGTTCAATTTCACAGGAACTTATGACAGTTCCCCATACAGAATTAGCTTCGTATTCAAAATCATTGTAGCCTTTAGTAGGGTATACGACTCTTTTTAATATTCCCTTTTTAGCAAAGTCCATATAAGGGCGTTTATCTCCATATGATCTCCCACTAAGCCCATTTTTTACAAGATCAGTTTGTGGATAAAGACTTTTATGAATAACAGCATCAGGATAAGTACCTGGCTTACCGTTATAGTATCCCCACAAGTCTCTCTGATCAGATAAGCGGGCAACCAGACCTTTAGGATCTTCATATTCAAAACCATACTTCTTTGAAGCATCCTTAAAAATACATTCTGTTAGAAAAATCCTTTTATCGGCTGTAAAAAGATACTTAAAATCAGCTTTTTCAATTACATTTAGTTGTCCTGCATCAAAGACCTGAATCCCTTCTATTAAAAAGTTCCCCGTCACGTTCGGATTTCCCGTCAGTTGAAAAGACACGCTGCCATACTGAGATTCAGTACTACTGATGCTTTCTATTATTTTCCCCATAACATTTAAGTGGTTTTCACTACGATTTGTTCGACCTCGAAAAGGATTGCTTAAACAATTTAGCTCTTCACTCATCTTTATTTCAAATGACTCACTAATATTAGAAATAAAACTATAGTTTGAATCTTTATAAGTAAAATTAACTATATCTCCTTCGGGATGAATGATCTTAGTCAGATACCATCCCGTAGCAACAGTCTGTGGAGCTTCTACATTTCCCCAGGTACTATACTCGGTATTGGTAAATTGATACTCAACTCCATCCTCCGTTGTTATCTTAAAACCGGATATAACACTGGTTCCCAGTTTTTCAATTTTTAAATTATTCTGCGAAACTAATACTGCTTTACCACTATTGTCAAAAACAAACTGTCCGGATTGTCCCTGAAAATTATAGGAATACATATCGGGCTGTGTATCACTAAACTGGTTATTCTCTATGTAGGTAAAGAAACTGTCTGTACAATGCATATCTTCAGAAATGGGAACTATTCGTTCATCATCATCCTTCCCCCTCACTATTCGATTGATAATTCCTCCGGTATTCAGATTCCATCCTAATCCAACATTCGTTTCCATTTGATCTACCTGTATACCGTTTGAATTATAGTTCAAACTAATAGGAATTGCTATATTTTTAGTTTTATAAGTATATATAGGCACACTTATATTTGGAGTCCCTGTAAAAGTTCCAACATCGGCCTGTCCGTATCTACCCAATTCATAAGCTGTAGGCGAGGGTGGTATAATTTGTGGCACTGACTGAGCATTACCTTGTGCAAACACTTCGAGTGAAAAGAGCAAAAAAAACAGACCGCTTTTTATTTTTAAATTGTACATTTTTACTTTAACTTATTTTATTGATTTAATCACTTTTACTGACTCGGTTTTGACATCTGTTCTGATTTTAATGATATAGATTCCTTCAGAATAGTTGCTCAGATTAACCAGTACAGTTCTGTTGTTGATATCAAACTCTTGTAAAGTACGTCCGCTGATGTCTATCAAAGAGGCGGTACCTTCTTTAAAATCATAACCAATAATGATGTTGGTGTAAGTTGATGCAGGATTTGGAATGGCTTCGATACTGGCTTTTACTTTTTCAACCTTTGTTTTGTCTTTTAATTTTACTACCCAAAAATCATTGCCTCCAATGCTGCCGTTTCGGTCTCTTGATGCAGCTGAGTTCGAGGTTCCTGCCATCAGATAGCCTCCATCTCTGGTCTCGATTAACTTTCTGAGAATATCTTCTCCGGCGCTGCCTACAGTTTTGTTCCAGATTTCTTCTCCTTTGTCATCTATTTTCATGGCGATGTAGTCATTGATACCTTCTTTTTCTTTGCTGACGGAGTTAAGTGCTTTGGCTACGATCCCTTCACGCGGGCGTCTGCTTTCACTTTGTGCATAACCGCCAATGAGGTAACTTTGATCTTTGTTTTCTACCAGAGAAGTCAGGATGTCAACCTTTCCAAAATCATAGGTTTTACTCCATAAAACACCACCGTCCTTATCCAGTTTAAGAATCCAGTAGTCAGTTCCATTGCCTACAATTCCTCCCATAGTTGTCAAAGCATTTTTACTATTGGAATTTCCTCCTGCAATATAACCACCATCGATGGTTTGGTGGATAACATAAGGTTGATCGTCACCCTCAGCACCATAGGTACTTTGCCATTGAATTTCACCGGTATCCGTTATTTTGATGATCCAAAAATCTCCTACTCCTTTATTGTTCTCTGTTTTATCCCCTGAAACCGGAGAGTTAGAATAACCCGCCAAAATATAGCCATTGTCTGAGGTTTGTTCCATGCTTCTCAGTACGTCCGCATAAGCTCCTCCATAAGTCTTTTGCCACTCGACATCGCCTTGTTTGTCCAGTTTGACAATCCAATAGTCCATATTACCACGGCTTTTTTCTGATTTGTTAAACTGATCTGCTTTTGTGGTTGGTTTGGAAATTCCGTTTGGTACAGCAAGTGCATTACCCGAAGGATCTGAACTCGATGAGCCTCCTAACATATAACCTCCGTCTTTGGTTTGAAAAGCACATAAAAGTTCGTCCTTCCCTGCACCTCCAATCGTTCTTTGCCATTGTTCACTGCCTGAAGCATCTAATTTTATCACCCAAAAATCAGTGATTCCTTTGCAATTTTCCTTTTTTTGAAAGCCTCTCCCTGAACTTGAAGTTCCTGCAAGAATAAATCCGCCATCTCTGGTATTTTTAATACTCTGAAGCAAATCAAACCCCCTTCCTCCAATGCTTTTCTGCCAGACCAGATCTCCTTTTTCACTCATTTTCCAGATCCAGTAATCGAGATCCCCATGATTATCGTCGTCTTTGTTTCCGGTTTTGTTAGACAAGGAACTGCCCGCCAGAATAAAGCCATAATCGGCCGTGGGTTGGGCGTCAAACAGGTAATCGGCATGCTGTCCACCATATGATTTTTCCCAGAGAATGTCCTGGGAATAGGTAAAAATGGGTAACAATAATAAAAGTAACAGGTAATTTTTTTTCATAAAATATTCTGGTTTAATCTCTTGAGGAATTAAATTATGAGGCCAAAACTAATACACTATCTTCTATTTCTTTTACGGCTTTCCACAATAGACCAACTTTTAGTCAAAAATTTAACAATTAAAATAAAAAACCAACAGAAAAACCGATATAAGACTAAAAAACACGGATATATTCCTAATAAAAATAAGCTTTACCAGAAGATTGACTTTTGAATAAATACGAAAAGCAAAAACTCCTTTACTAAAATTCTTAATCCAAAAAAAATGCGCAACGATCCTTGATCATTGCGCATTATAAAACTTCTACCCTATGTCGGATTTAAAGAAAGTAACTACCAGCCCTTTACCGCTCCGCCTTTAAACTCGCGAACAGCGGCCTGTTCTACTTCAGCAGATTGGAAAGCCTGTACAAATTGTTTTATTTTTTCTTCTTTTTTATTGTCATCACGGCTTACGATTAAGTTGACGTAAGGAGAATCTTTATCTTCTACAAATAGGGCATCACGAGCCGGAACCAATCCTGCCTGCGAAGCAAAAGTATTATTGATAATCGCAATGGCAACATTCTGATCGTCTAAAGCACGTGGCAATTGTGGCGCTTCCAATTCTAATATTTTCAGGTTCTTCGGATTCTCCGTGATATCCGTCACTTTAGGCAATAAACCTACATTCGGACGAAGTTTCAATAATCCGTTTTTCTCCAAAAGCAACAAAGAACGACCTCCGTTTGTCGGGTCATTCGGAATAATAATGGTGCTTTCATTTTTCAATTCCGCAAGACTTTTGATCTTTTTAGAATAAGCCGCAATTGGATAAATAAAGGTCTTTGCAATAATGGCCAGTTTGTATCCGCGTTGTTTCGATTGCTCGTCCAGATAAGGTTTGTGCTGAAAAGCATTAACATCAATATCTCCCTGACTCAAAGCTTCATTTGGAATCACATAATCGTTAAAAGAAACCAGTTCTACTTCAAGACCGTATTTGTCTTTGGCAACTTTTTGGGCAGCTTGTGCTACCACATATTCCGGACCGGCCGCTACACCAACTTTAATATGGTGTGGGTCGTTAGTTTTACTTTTTCCGCAATTGGTCACAACAATTGATAATGCCACAATTCCGGCTGTTTTTAAAAAATTTATCTTCGTAATCATTCTTTTTATTTTTTACTATTTACTATTTATTTTTCACATTTAATATCTCACATCAAACATCTCACTTTTCACTCCATTCATTACCTATGATCAAATCGCTTAGACAATGCATCACCTGCAAACTGAATCAGGAATACCAGAACCACCAGTAAAGCCAAAACCGAGTTCATTGTTACAGCATCATAACCAATATAACCGTACTGATATCCCACCTGTCCTAATCCTCCTGCTCCAACAGCCCCACCCATTGCAGAATATCCTACAAGTGTGATTAAAGTAATCGATGCCGCATTAATTAAGGAAGGCAAAGCTTCCGGAAGCAATACTTTAAATACAATTTGCAAAGGCGTAGCCCCCAAGGCACGTGCTGCTTCAATTAATCCTGAAGGAAGTCCCAAAAGACTATTCTCTACCAATCGTGCAATAAAAGGAGCCGCTCCAATACTAAGCGGAACCAATGCCGCACTTACACCTATAGAAGTTCCTACTAACCCACGGGTAAACGGAATCATCCATACAATTAAAATGATAAACGGAATCGAACGAAAAACATTCACCAAAACCGATAAAAAGCGATTCAATACCGGCTGTTCTAAAATTTGATTTTTTCGTGTCAAAAAAAGCAAAACACCCGTTGGAAGTCCCAACAGAAAGCCAAAAAAACCGGATACAAAAGTCATCACTATCGTTTCCCAGGTACCTTTCAATAATAATTCAATAATGGATTCAGACATAACCTATGATTTCTGTTTTAATATGTTTTGAAATAAAATACTGGATCGCAGCATCGTAATTTTCACGTTTACCCGACAATTCAATCAGCATCACACCAAAATTAACTTCTCCTGCCTGATCCATTTGCGCGCTGACAATCTTAAAATTCGTATCAAACAAACGCGAAACCTCAGAAATAACAGGCTCATTAACCGATTTCCCCGTCATTTCAAGTCTAAGTAACGGATTCAACCCCTCACCATCTTCCTTTTGCAGTCTTTCCTGATAGACCTGCGGAACATCAAGATGCAACGACGAAGCAATAAATTCTTTTGTCAGTTCGTGCTTCGGATCTGCAAAAATTTCCCCGACACTTCCCTGCTCTATTAATTTTCCATGACTGATTACCGCTACTTCATCACAAATCGATTTTACTACTTCCATTTGGTGTGTAATGAGCAGAACCGTAATGTTCAAACGTCGATTAATATCTTTCAGCAAGTTTAAAATTGATCTTGTTGTTGCGGGATCCAGCGCACTTGTCGCCTCATCGCATAACAGTACTTTCGGATTATTGGCCAGCGTTCGCGCAATCGCAACTCTTTGTTTCTGACCACCCGAAAGACTGGCGGGATAATCGTTTGCCTTTTCTTTTAAGCCTACCAATTCCAATAATTCTAAAACACGAACCTTTATTTCTGATTTTGAAGCACCCACAAGTTCCAGCGGAAAAGCTACATTTTCAAAAACCGTACGCGATGAAAGTAAATTGAAATGTTGAAAAATCATTCCAATTTGCCTTCTTTCAATTGCCAGCTGGGCGTTTGATAATAACATTAGTGATTTTCCATCCACAATAATTTCTCCCGAAGTGGGTCTTTCCAATAAATTCACACATCGAATTAAGGTGCTTTTTCCCGCTCCCGACGTTCCTATTACTCCAAAGATTTTCCCCGGTGGAACTCTAAGCGAAACATCTGACAAAGCCGAAACTACCCGGTCTTTCTGATGAAAATTCTTAGTGACATTTTTTAATTCAATCATTCCGTAATTCAAGTTTAAAAACAAAAAAGCCTCTCAAAAAAATCATGAAAGGCTTCTCAAATAAATAATATCATTTTATATACAAGCCAGATCAGTTAACCTCATAACAGCATCACAACACATCATCATGTTGCAGTTATCATAGTTCATATTCTGGTCTTTTTTTCTCATTGCTGCGGCAAATTTAATGAGTTATTTTTAATTTTAAAGCATAAACACGTAAAACTTTTATTAACCTATCAAAATAATAGACTATAAACATGCTTGCCTGTGATTAACAAAATGATTAAACCCATAAAAACATCGATTTTAGGTATAAAAAGAGAACGAAAGAATGATTGTTGATTTCAGATCTACAAAACCTAAAAAAACAGATAATACTCAGTACTTACTAATACCAAATCAGAAATCAAAAATCTGCAATCGTTAATCTAAAATCTTAAGGCATCCAATAAGATCGCCAACTGAATACAAGGCAAATCCGAACGATTGCTCCAGGCATGATTTGTTCCTCTTTGCACCACTATATCCCCAGCCTGTAATAATGTTTCACCTTCATCAACAATCAGATAAATTTCTCCCGAAAGGATAACGATATAATCCAGCGTATCCGTTTGATGCATTAAAGGATGTGGTTCACCTTCAGCTGCCACAATACCCAGAGAAGCATCCGGCGGAATCTGAACATAACGAAAGTAACTTCCGTTTTGAGGCGTATGAGGAAAAGCCGTATTCTCAATAACCTTCTCCTCATTTAAGCGAACAGGCATACTGTCCGTTGACCAGATATCTGATATGATAAGTCCCGGAAAATGTTCTGAAACATTAGACACCAGGGCATCCTTTTCTATTATCGATTTGCCATTTCGTATTCCTGTAACGATCCTCCTCGGAATTGTTTTCATAGTGGGTTGATTTGCATGATTAATTTCTTTCCATTCGTTCTGTTTTCGCGAAGCACAGCGTGTGCTTTCAAAACTGTTGTAACTTCTAAATTGCCCATTACTTCAATATTTGGCGGTGCAATTAACTGCTGTTCCAACAGGGAAGCCAACTGCTCCAGTCCATTTTTATAATAATCATACCTTTTTTCAAGGCCGTAGGCATAGTTTGAAATATTGAGAATCGTTGCACCTTTATTAAAAAGCACTTCACGCGATTCCGAAGTCAAAAAATTCGTTACATCTGCATAAACGCCATTTGTTTTTAGCAGTCGGGCTGCTGTAAGAGCAATAGCATTTCCCACCAAATCAACTACAAAATCAAACTTCTGATTGTTATGGAGCATCAAAGCCGTTTCGTAGACATCCTCTTCTTTGTAATTAATGATTTGTTTTTTAGTCAAACCAATTGCCAGCAATGCTTCAACACTATTTTCATTTCCGGCCATAACAATAACATTTTGATATCCCTTCGCCAAAAGCAGTTTTATAAACATTGCACCTACTCCGCCTGCTGCTCCGGTTACGAATATAAAATCTGTAGTTTGAGCTTTCATACGATTCAAACATTGTAGCGCAGTAAGTCCTGCCGAAGGAATTGCAGCAGCCTGTTCAAACGAAACATTCTTGGGTAAGTGCATCAAAATTTCCGAAGGAATACAAATAAACTCGGCATAGGTACCATTTGATCCCATACTTCCCGAACCACAAAAAACGGCATCCCCAATTGCAAAATCTGTCACGTTCTTTCCAATTTCCGTTACGATCCCCGAAAACTCCCGTCCTAATACCGGCGAATGCACTAATTTACGTTCCATAACATTTTCGGTCATCTGATAATCGATTGGATTAAAACCCGCAGCGGCAATTTTTACCTGAACCTGATTTTCGGATGGCTGTGGAGTACTGATTTCCTCCAACCGGAATTCTCCTTTTTGATCTAAAACAATTGCTTTCATTTTTATACATTTATCCTACGAAATTAGTATACAAATGACTTATTTTTGCTACTAGTTAACTCCGGGTAACCGGTTACTTAAGAGAAACTAGTATGGCAAAAATTAAGGATAACGGAACGCTTCGCGAAGCCAATTGCTCAGAAGAACTAATGGCAATGCGCGATAGTCTCGATGTACTGGGCGGAAAATGGAAACTGATGATTTTACGTTTTTTAACCAACCGTACCCATCAGATTATTCATTTTAAAAAAATGCAACGCGAAATTGAAGGTATCTCGGCCAAAATGTTAAGCAAAGAGCTAAAAGAGCTCGAAACCAATTTGCTTATTTCCAGAACTGAACAGCAAACCAAGCCCGCTATGGTCGTATACGCTGTTACAGAATATGGAAAATCTGTGCTGCCAGTTACTGAAACTTTGGTGCAATGGGGTTTAAATCACCGTGAAAAAATAATTGAAACCATAAGTAAATAAAACCAACACCCTATTGGTAGCTTGTTTTAGGGAAATTAAAAAAAAGCACATAGAAACATCGATACTGTATCTCTGTTTCTATGTGCTCATTCTATTTTATGAATCAGAATTACTACAGACTATCACAAGACAGCACTTTCTTATTCCAATTCCAACTAAAGTTTATTTTTTATCAATTTTATACAGTCTACCGCCATCCGTAACCGCATACAAAGCACCATCATTTCCTTGGGTAATATCTCTGAATCGCTGATTTTCTGATACTAATAGTCTTTCTTCACCCACAACCTTATTATTGTCTATGGCAAGACGAACAATATGCATACCGCTTAAAGCCCCAATAAAAAGATTATTCTGCCATTCAGGAACCCGATTCCCCGTGTAAAATGTCATACCACTTGGTGAAACTACCGGATCCCAATAATAAACCGGCTGTTCCATGCCGTCTTGCTGCTGGATTCCGGCTCCAATTTTATCTCCTCCATATTCAATTCCGTATGTAATGGTAGGCCATCCGTAATTTGCTCCAGCCTTTAAGCGGTTGATTTCGTCACCCCCACGTGGCCCGTGTTCCGACAGCCAAATTTCTCCACTAACCGGGTGTAGTGCCAGTCCCTGTGGATTTCTGTGTCCGTAGGAATACAATTCAGCTAGTGCTCCGGCCTGAGTAAATACAGGATTTCCGGATGCTGCCTGCCCCTCTTTTGTAATTCTCAGCACCTTACCAAGGCCTGAGGTAAGAGATTGCGCCAAAGGTCGTGTCTCTAAAACCGAACGTTCGCCGGTACTAACCACCAAATTACCTGTTTTATCAAATAAAATACGTCCACCGTAATGAAGCGTGCTTGCATTGGCTGGTTTTGCTCTATAAATGACTGTCACCCCTTCGATTGTTTTTTCATTGGCAGATAATTTTCCTTTGGCTACCGCTGTGTTGTTTCCTCCTCCTGTTGCTTCCGAGAAAACCCAGTAAATCATTCGATTGGTTGCAAATTCAGGATCTAAACACAATCCTAGCAAACCTCCCTGCCCTCCGGCATTAACCGCAGGAATACCCGTAATCGGATCACTCACTACTCCCGCAGTAGTAACAATACGCATCGTACCTGTTTTTTGCGTGATCAGCAAACGGCCGTCCGGAAGACTTTTAACGCCCCACGGACTTGTAAGTGCACTCGTAATTACCTTTGCCTCATAAGGCGTGTTTGTTTGAACACCATTGGTACGGGTTTGTCCCGCAAAAGCAGGTTTATAAGTCGTATTGGCAGGATTCCCCTCGACAGGATTTGTAATAGTGCCCGGATCGGTTACAACTTCTTTGTCATTTGAACAGCTCAGAAAAGTGAACAAAAGTGCCGAAAGAACCGCAATAGATTTTGTATTTTTCATAAGAAATAGATTTAGTTAAAAAAGGTTTGGGGGTAATTGTATCAAATATCTACAATTCAAATCAAGAAACTTTATATAATTCACCCGAAAAGTTATACAATTATATTGTTAAAGCTTTCTAATTAAAATCGAACTACATCTCAACATAATAAACTGAAAAGCAATACTTCACCCCCTGAAATCGCTTTGTTTTACCGGCATCAGCCCAACAATTAAATCTTAAAAAAGGGTTAATAATGGTCGATTCTACAATTATTCTTTTATTTTTGCAATCATCAGATGATGTGATACATACATGAAAACTCTTATCCAAAAAAAATCGCTTGCAGAAGAAGTTGCTTCAAAAATTCAGGAGCAAATTACCATGGGTCATTATAAAATTAATGAAAAATTACCCATTGAGGCTGAGTTGATGAAAAGTTTTGGTGTTGGTCGTTCGTCTATACGAGAAGCCATGAAAATCCTTGCCAACTCGGGCTTTTTGCGCATTCAGCAAGGTGTGGGTACTTTTGTAGAACAACTTACGAGCAATCGCGAACCAATGGATCAGCGTATCATGCGCGCCAATGTTCAGGATCTTGATGAAGTGAGACAAATACTGGAAATGAAAATTGCTGAAAAAGCGGCCATTAACAGAACGAATGACGATATCGCAGCCATGCAAGAACATTTACACAACAGATTGATTGCCGCTAAACAAGGTAATTTAGAAGAATGTGTTGAAGCCGACATCCAATTTCATATTGCCATCGCCAAAGCTTCAAAAAATGAAATTCTTGCCGACTTGTATAAATCAGCGTCCGTACATCTTAAAAAAGGTTTTTTACACCTTTATACCGACACCAAAATATTCGAGGAAACGTCGGCTGTACACCATCAACTTTTAGAAAATATTATTGCACAGGATCCTAAAAAAGCCTGGAACACTGTTGCAAAAATTATCGGACATATCAATTACTAATTTTTTACTCATAATCATCAGATGATCTGATCTATTATTCTTTATGAAAACAGAAACTACTTTTACCAATACATTAGCCGGATCGAAGCAATTGGCCCAGCAAACCGTTTTCTCTATTTTATTTACCATCAGTTTTACGCATTTTATCAACGATATGCTTCAGGCTGTTATTCCTGCGGTATATCCTATTTTAAAAACCAAATTCAGTCTGACCTTTACCGAGGTGGGGCTTATCACGCTGACTTATCAGCTTACCGCCTCTATCCTACAGCCTTTTATTGGTTTTTATACCGACAAAAAACCACGCCCCTATTCCTTAGCAATTGGTATGGGGTTTACTCTTGTGGGTCTGGCAGCAGTAGCTGTGGCTTCAAGTTTTGTTAATATTTTACTTGCCGTAAGTTTAATTGGTATCGGCTCTTCTATATTTCATCCTGAATCTTCACGTGTTGCCCATTTGGCTTCGGGAGGAAAAAAAGGTCTTGCCCAATCGATTTTTCAACTGGGAGGAAATGCCGGAAGTGCCATCGGACCTTTGCTGGCTGCTATAATCGTGGTTCCTTACGGGCAGTTTAACATTATCTGGTTTTGCTTAGCCGCGATTGTGGGTATTGTAATCCTTTCCGGTATTGCCAAATGGTATCAGGAACATTTGAATCTTAAAGCTTTAAACAAATCGGCTGTTACAGAAGAAAAACCTCATTCGCTTTCCAAACAAAAAGTTATATTTTCTTTAGGGATTTTACTGGTTCTAATCTTTTCAAAGTACTTTTATATGGCCAGTATGACAAGCTATTATACCTTTTATCTGATCGATAAATTTCACTTGTCTGTTCAGGAATCACAAATTTATCTTTTTGCTTTTCTTGGTGCAGTAGCTGCAGGAACGCTGTTTGGCGGGGCATTAGGAGACCGTTTTGGGCGAAAATATATTATTTGGATTTCTATTTTAGGAGTTGCGCCTTTCACGCTATTATTGCCTTATGTTTCGCTTTTCTGGACTGGAATTTTATCGGTGATTATTGGTTTAATTATCTCATCCGCTTTCTCAGCCATTCTGGTTTACGCGACAGAACTTGTTCCGGGTAAAGTAGGTTTAATTGCCGGGCTTTTCTTTGGACTGGCCTTTGGTATGGGAGGATTAGGTTCTGCTGTACTGGGAAAATTAGCCGATACTACAAGCATTGAATATGTGTTTAAAATTTGTGCTTTTTTACCCCTGATAGGAGTTTTGACCAGTTTACTTCCTAACATCGAAGGAAAAAAAGGAAAACAGTAGTTTATTGGCGATAAGTCACTAAGAACGTGCTCAACTTTACAGTTATTTTTTACCACAGCTTAAAAGGATTTGATGGATTTTTTATAATCTTCAAAATCGTTTAAGCTGTGGTTTTCTTTTTGTGAAAAATCCGGTTCTCAATCCTTAAAAAAAGATTAAAATTGGAGTTTCTTCAGCAAATACATTGCTTTACTAATATTAATTTTTACATTTGTGTTATTTTTAACTATTCTAAATAGATTGTTCTTCGCAAGCTGTTTTAGTAGTATACCAAAACTAACTTATTTTAGAAAAAATAGTAAATCTTTAAATATGAAAAAGAATTTCTTTATCTCTTTCGCATTGGTCACTTCCTTATTTGTAAGTGCTCAGCAAAAAAACATATTATTAGAGCAATCTTTTTGGAAAACGGCACCGGATGTCAATGCGGTTAAAGCTGAAATTGCAAAAGGGAACAGTCCCGTAGCACCCAATGCCAATGCTTTTGACGCTACGGTTATTGCAATCAACAACGATGCTCCTATAGCCAGTATAAAATTCTTATTGGACCAACCTGGTAATACAGTAACTAAATTGACTCACGACAACCGTATTTACCTGCACTGGGCTGCTTATAGAGGAAATCTTGAATTGGTAAATTACCTTATTGCTAAAGGGTCAGACATTAACCTTGAAGACAGCCACGCTACTACTCCAATTGCTTTTGCTGCTTCAAACGGTCAGACCAATACTGCTTTATACGATGCTTTTTTCAAAGCCGGAATTGATCCGAAGAAAAAATATGCTGATGGTTCCAACCTGTTGCTAATGGCTGTTGCAGCTGATAAAGATCTTGTTTTAACAGATTATTTAGTAGCTAAAGGATTGTCTCTAAAAGATGTTGACGCTAATGGAAGTACTGCTTTTGACTATGCGGCAAGAACAGGAAACATTGCGCTTTTGAAAAAACTTTTAGACCGAAAAGTAAAACCTACTGATAATGCGCTTCTAATCGCAGCGCAGGGATCACGCAGAGAAACTAATACGCTTGAAACGTATAAATATTTAGTGGAAGAAGTAAAGTTAAAAGCTACTGCTACCGGTAAATCTGGAGAAAATGTATTGCATTTATTGGCAAACAAACCAAATCAGGGTGAAATAATCGCTTACTTCTTAGCCAAAGGTGTTGATGCCAACAAAATCGACAAAGACGGAAATACTCCGTTAATGATCGCTGCCGGAGCAAGAGAAACTGTTGCCTTAGACAAATTATTACCGGTATCAAAAAACATCAACTTACAAAATACAAAAGGTGAATCGGCATTGACATTTGCAGTAAAATCAGGAGCTCCTGAAGCAGTTGCAACCTTATTAAACAAAGGTGCCAATGTAAATGTAAAAGATAAAGACGGAAACAATCTGGGTGTTTACTTAGTACAATCTTACCGTCCGGCAGGCCGTGAAGCCAATGCTGCTCAGGATCCATTCGAAGCAAAAGCAAAATTACTTCAGGAAAAAGGACTTAATTTAGCTGCAGCTCAAAAAGACGGAAGTACGTTGTATCACTCTGCTATTGCAAAAAATGACCTGACTTTAGTAAAAAAATTAGCTTCTTTAAACATTGATATTAATGCTAAAAATAAAGATGGTTTAACAGCTTTACACAAAGCAGCGATGGTTGCAAAAGACGATTCAATCTTAAAATACCTTCTTTCAATTGGTGCCAAAAAAGACATCAACACTGAATTTGACGAAACTGCTTATGCTTTAGCAAAAGAAAACGAATCTTTAACTAAAAACAACATCTCAGTTGATTTTTTAAAATAATCGCTAGAAAGATCGAAATTCCAAATTTCAAATTCCAAATTCCAAAAATATAAAGATCTAAGATCTGAAAAAAGTAATAATTCATATGAAATCAATATTTAAAATAGCGCTTACAGCTGCGTTAATCTGCTTAATCTCTTTCCAATCTACAGCACAAAGCAAATACAAATGTATGCTTCAAATGGCTAATTATATGGGAGAAGGTGCTTACATCGTTGTTTCGCTTATCAATCCAAAAGGAGAATACGAGAAAACCCTTTATGTAATGGGTGACGATAAAAAATGGTACAAATCATTGAAAGAGTGGAATAAGTTTCAAACTGCAAAACCTGCTGATATCAGTGCTAAAACCGGAGCTTCTGTTACCGGTGGAGACCGCAGCATTACCACAATTGAAATCGAAGATTCTAAAATAAACAAAGGATATAAACTAAGATTTGAATCGGCAGTAGAAGATCAGAAGTACTATGTAAGCGATTTAGAAATTCCGCTTACTACTGAAGGATTGGCTGACAAAACTGAAGGAAAAGGTTATATCAGATATGTGAGATTAAACAAAATTTAATTGTAGCAGTCACAAATCGGGCGAAAGCAAACAGGCGAAGCAATCGCACGAACTAACTCTAATTAAATTCTTTGAAAAAAAGATAACCACAGATTCAAAAGGTCTAAACAAATTAAAATTCCTTTTAATCTGTGGTAAAAAAAACGCTTACATTTGATTATACTATAGATTACACCTCCATGACTCTTTCTTTTTGGCGTTACGCACACCTGGCTCTTGCTTTATGCTCTTCTTTATTTTTGATCCTCGCTTCGGCAACAGGTATTGTTCTGGCTGTTGATGCAATGCAGGAAAAAACACTTCCGTACCGTGCCGAAAATTTTGATGCTATAACACTCGAAGAAGCCTTAACCGTTCTCAAAAAGAATTATTCTGAAATCACAACCGTCAGTATTGATCACAATCAGTTTGTAACCGTGCAGGCTATTGATGAAGACGGCAATGACATTAATGCTTATATTGATCCTAAAACCGGTAAACAACTAGGAACACCTCTGAAAAAAAGCGAATTTATTCAATGGGTAACCGGATTCCATCGTTCTTTGTTTCTTCATGAAACGGGACGATTTTTTGTTGGTATTATTTCCTTTTTACTCGTTTTAATTGCAATCTCAGGTTTTGCTTTGGTACTAAACCGACAAAGAGGCATCCGTAACTTTTTCTCTAAAGTAGTCAAGGAATATTTCGCACAATATTACCACGTAGTTTTAGGAAGACTGGCTTTAATCCCTATTCTGATTATTGCGCTTACCGGAACTTATTTATCGCTCGAAAAATTTAATTTTTTCATGAATAAAAAAGATTCCGAAAAGGTTAAAATGGTCAAAGCTGATATTACCAAAGAAGAAAAAGAAACCTCCGTTTTCAAAAAGACGCTTTTAGCGGATGTCAACAAAATTGAATTTCCTTTTACAGACGATCCTGAGGAATATTACATCATCGATTTAAAAGACCGCGAAATCGAAGTCAATCAGGTTACAGGGGCTATTGTCACAAAAAAACTATCTCCCGTGACCGCTCAATTGTCTGATTTAAGTCTTGATCTGCATACCGGAAGGGCTAATGGAATCTGGGCTTTTGTACTTGCGATTGCCAGTATCAACATTCTCTTTTTCATCTATTCAGGTTTTGCTATTACCTTAAAAAGAAGGTCCAGCCGAATTAAAAACAAATACAAAGCCGCCGAAAGTGAATTTATACTTTTGGTTGGTTCAGAAAACGGAAGTTCTTTGCGATTTGCCAATGCCGTTCTCAAACAATTGATCGATCAGGGCAAAAAAGCGTTTGTTACTGAACTGAACAGTTATACGATTTTTCCAAAGGCAGAACATCTTATCGTCTTCTCCTCCACTCACGGATTAGGTGATGCACCTTCTAACGCAAATAAATTTATATCGCTTGTAAAAAAGCATCCTCAGCAGCAAAAAATCACATATTCAGTCGTTGGATTCGGTTCAAAAGCCTATCCTGATTTTTGTGGTTTTGCTTTTGAAATAGACAAACAGCTCGAAAATCAAAATTGGACGGAACGTTTTCTGGAAGTTCAGACGGTTAATGATAAATCGGCAGTTGAATTTGTAAACTGGATCAGATTGTGGGGTGCTAAAATGGGAATTCCGTTGTCGACCACACCTTCTTTGTACAATCACGTACCAAAAGGATTGCAAAAGTTGATGGTTTTAGACAAAACGCTTATTTCCGAAACCGAGCAAACTTTCCTGATTACATTACGTGTCAATAGCAGAGTTAAATTTACTTCGGGAGACTTACTGGCTATTTACCCGGCCAACGACAGCAGGGAGCGCCTCTACTCGATCGGAAGTCATTCCGGAAACATCCAATTAGTGGTAAAATTACATGCACACGGATTAGGCTCTGGTTTTCTAAATGCGCTGGTTCCCGGAAATGTAATCAAAGCCAGAATCATCAACAATAAAGCTTTTCATTTTCCTAAAAAAGCACCTCAGGTTGCCCTTATTTCAAACGGAACGGGTATTGCCCCTTTCCTAGGAATGATCGAACAAAACAAAACGAAGACAGCAACACGCCTGTACTCAGGATTCCGAATGGAAACCGAAACCGTTTCAGGATATAAAAAATTTACGGCTGAAATGATTCAGAAGCAAAAACTGCAAAGTTTTCATCTCGCATTGTCCCGCGAAAATGAACATTTTTATGTAATGGATCTGATCAAACGCGATGCCGATTTTTTCATTAATTTACTGCAGCAAGGCGGTGTAATTATGATTTGCGGCTCACTTGCCATGCAACAGGATGTAGAATCGATTCTGGACCAATTGTGTCTGGAAAGAAATGTAAAGAATCTTTCAGAATACAAGAAAAATGGTCAGTTACTAAGCGATTGTTACTAGTGAAATACTACTTTTAATTCATCGCTAGATTAATTTTATGCTGCTGTAAAAACATAAAAAATAAACTTCAATGTCTATCAAAAAAGTAATCCGTACTTCCTGTTTACTCCTACTGGTACTGTTTTGCAGCCTAAGCACTACTGCTCAGGTGTTGCGAAAAAGAACCACACTGCTTATGGGAGGACGTTTTGACATTTCGATTGTGGCTAAAGATTCGCTTACAGCAGAACAGAATATCGATGCGGTAATTGCAGAAATTACACGAATAGAAAATCTTATATCCGACTGGAAGCCCGATTCTCAGGTTTCTCAAGTCAATCAAAATGCAGGAATCCGACCTGTAAAAGTAGATCGTGAAGTTTTTGAACTCACACAAAGAGCCATACAATTTTCGGAAGCGACCCGAGGCGGTTTTGATGTAAGTTTTGCCGCTATGGACAGAATCTGGAAGTTTGACGGATCAATGACTGAAATGCCTTCACCCGAAGCCATCAAAAAATCAGTAGAAAAAGTAGGCTACAAAAACATTATTCTCGACAGCGTTCAATCGACCATATTCCTGAAATTAAAAGGAATGAAAATTGGTTTTGGTGCGTTGGGCGAAGGTTATGCAACCGATAAATGCCGAAATATGATGCTCGAAAAAGGCATTAAAGCCGGAATTGTAAACGGCTCAGGCGACATGACTGCCTGGGGAAGACAACCCAACGGTAAAGACTGGAACATCGGAATGACCAATCCTTTTCACCCTGATACACTGTTTGCAGTGGTTCCGTTAAATAATGGCGCTGTGACCACTTCCGGAAGCTATGAGAAGTTTGTAGTTTTTGATGGCAAGCGTTATTCTCATATCATTAATCCCGCAACCGGATATCCTGCTACCGGTTTATGTAGTGTTTCCGTTTTTGGACCTAATGCCGAAACCGCAAATGGTTTAAGCACTTCGCTTATGGTTTTAGGACAAAAAGAAGGTCTGCTTTTATTAAAAAAATACCCCGACTACAGCTGTGTGATGATTACAGATAACGGTAAACTGGTCAAATCCAAAAACTTTAAAATCAAAAAATTCAGGGCTAAACTTTAATCTGTTGCGAGTTTTTTTTCACGCAGATTTTTGTTTCTCGCAAAGTCGCTAAGACGCTAAGATTTTTCTCTGTAAAGCTTTTAAAACTTTGCGCCTTTGCGTCTCTGCGAGAGTTTTTATTACTCATAAAATTTCAGGAAAGAAAAATCAGGACTTAGCATCGCTATTTCGTTAACCGCCGTCTCGAGTTGTGCTTGTGTGGCATAAACAAACATCTGTTGTTCGTAATCGCTGATAGCGTCTTCAATTGTTTCAAATGCTCCATTGGTCAGATTATCTGATAAAATTAAGGCGTCTAATAATCCAATATTTGCTCCCTGGCCCGCAAATGGCGGCATGATATGCGCGGCATC
The DNA here is from genome assembly GCF_025947345.1 of Flavobacterium sp. N502536. Taxonomy (NCBI): domain Bacteria; kingdom Pseudomonadati; phylum Bacteroidota; class Flavobacteriia; order Flavobacteriales; family Flavobacteriaceae; genus Flavobacterium; species Flavobacterium sp. N502536. The sequence goes on from NZ_CP110011.1 coordinate 4,693,474, forward strand.
TCCGATGAGTGTTATGGGTAAAGGGCGATCTTTTTTCCAATCACAATCCAAGGCTATTTTTCGCGTGGTCCATAAAATAAAAGAAGATGAGGCTTGAAATAACTCCTTGTAAGATTCATCCCATTCCGAAAATCGGGTTAAGAGGTATTTGCGAATTTCATCCGTACTCTGAAATGCTTTCTCTATTTTGACAGCTCCTTCAGGGCTTTTAAAAATAACATTATAACTCAAAACTTTACCGTTTTTGGGGTTCGCCACCAACAAGCCTTCTTTTCCCGCAGTCATGAGTATGGTACCATTGCAGAGCTGACTAAACTTTTTGCAAGTCGTTTCAGGACAAAGCACCTCGCCTTGTATCATAAGTGTGCCGGTATATTCAATTTTGGCTGCGGTAATAAATTCTCTGGCACCAGACATTCCGCCATTTGCTCCAATTACAAAATCGGCAATAGCACTTGTTTCATTCTCAAATTCCAAAAGCCATTTTCCGTTAACTACTTTAAGATTTGTAAACTTGCTGTCCCAGACTACAGTATCTTTTTTCAGACTATTAAGCAGCAGCAGCCTTAAATCGTTTCTGTTAATTTCAGGATTATCATAACGTTCTTCTGGCGCTATTGTTTTAGAGAACAAAATATTACCTTGTCGATCTGCTACAGTTCTCCCCATTGGTATAGCCAAATCAAAATAACGATCCAGTAATCCTGCCTTTTTTAAGGCTTCCTGTCCCGAACCTTTATGCAAATCAAGCGTCCCGCCCGAAATTCTGGTCTGCGCATTTTCATCTCTTTCATAAACCGTAACTTCAACACCGTTTTGCTGTAATAATTTTGCCATGGTAAGACCAACTGGCCCCGCACCTATAATGGTTACTTTTTTATCTTTCAATAACATAATTTTACATTCTAAATTAGAAAGACAAAATTCCGCAATACGACAGTTTCAGGATTGTATAAATGCGACAAAATCATTGTTTATCGTCTGTTGCTTTGCTTTTCGCGCAAATACAGCGGGTGTAGTACCACTGTAACGTTTAAATTCCCGACTAAGATGCGACTGATCAGTGTAACCCAGTTCCTGAGCCAAACCTGCAATATTTAAATTCGGTTCATGCCATAATCGATTGCGTACCTGTTCAAAACGCATTAAACCTGAAACATCTTTAACCGTGTAACCAGATGATTGTTTAAAATTTCTTTCCAAAGTACGAACTGTAGTATGAGACGTAGCTGCTATCCGGCTTACGGGCATATTTCCTCCCCGGCTGTCATTGCAGTTCCGGCTTTAAACAATAAACTATCTTCACTACTTTGCGATTGCATTTTCAAAAAATAATCTTCGACTTTGGCAATTGCCTCTTCTATTTTATGCAAACGAATCAGATCACACAAAGCAGACTGAAGTTCGGCAATAGGATGGGCAAAAACCTGTACTCCATTCTTTCCTTTTGCAGCAGATAATTCAAGCATATCAAAAATCGTCCACGGATAACACCTTATACCAATAATTTCAAATGAATCGATCGAATTGAAAACAGCAGGCTGATTGAGTAGTCCCATTATAAAAGGCGACGGCAAAACTTTCAAACTATCCTGATAAGAAATACTAAGTTCACTCCCAAAATAAAAAATAATTTCAGCATAACCATCCGGTACTACTTCAAAACCGGATTGCTCTTTTTTGCACTCGATCTTGTCATACCAAAAGCATTTTATATTTCGCTGTAATTCTTCGGAAGGAACAAATTCCTGATGGTTGGTTTGAAATGAAAGCATAATTTAGAAGAAATTAGAGACAAGCGATTATTCCACTAACAAAAATCATCTCGCAGAACTGACCTTGTTTCGGATAGTAATCACTTTCAAAATTAAGCAATTATCAGACACCATTTTAGTATCTCATAAAAAACTACCTATCAACACTATACTACAAACCACCATAGCTCAACACTATTTTACTTTGTTCAGTCTCGGGTAATTTAAAAAGTATTATAGTACAAAAAACGTTGTATTCTCTCTCTTCAGATTTCAAATTAATCTCAACATTAGAATTTCTAATGTAATTCTAATGATCTTCTAATTCCTTTATTTAGATTAAATATAAACAATGATTTAAGTTTGCATTCCTATTTAAGAAGTACATAAATCATGAGATTTTTATTGTTATTGTTGACGTTCATTCATTTTTCAGGTTGGTCCCAAAATGGAAATATTAAAGGAAAGGTTACTTTTGGAAACGCTGAATCTGCATTTGGTGCATCGGTTACCATAACCGGAACTCAAAAGTTTGCCCTAGTAGGTAATGACGGTCAATTTGAAATTAAAAACGTTGCGTACGGGAATTATACCCTTGAAATAACTTCACTTGAAGCGAAAACAAAAACAATAAAAGTTGTTGTAAATAGCCCTTCTGTTCCCGTAAACATCTTATTGGAAAAATCAAATGATCCAAAAGCCTTAAAAGAGGTTGTGATCAAAAAGAACTCGGTAAAAAAAGAGATCATGAACAAAGGTTTCTCCGTAAATGTCATCGAAACTAAAGAAGCCGCTACCAGAAATCTGCAAACAAACGAATTGCTTGACCGCTCTGCCGGTGTAAGAATCAGACAAAACGGAGGATTAGGATCGAGCGTTAATTATAACCTGAATGGAATGTCAGGAAACGCTATCCGAATTTTTATTGACGGAATTCCATTAGATACATACGGCTCTTCTTTTAGTCTTAACAGTATCCCCCTGCCTTAATCGAGCGCATCGAAGTTTACAAAGGAGTCACTCCTGCGGAACTGGCCGATGATGCCTTGGGCGGAGCTATAAATGTGATTCTAAAAAAAGGAGCTAAAAACACGCTGAATGCTTCCCTTTCTTATGGTTCTTTTAATACCATTCAATCTAACTTTAGCACTACCTATCGTGCAAAATCAGGTTTTACGGTAAAAGGATCGGGCTTTTATAATTATTCTGACAACGATTATGAAGTATGGGGAAGATTTATTTACAACATAGCACCGGACGGAACTCGTGAACCTGTAAGAGTTAAACGTTTTGAGAACCGATACCGATCTTATGGAGGAAGATTTGAGGCCGGTTTTACCAATGTTAAATGGGCAGACAACTTCTTAATCGGTCTGAATGTCTCTGAAGATCACAATCAGATTCAGCATGGTCAATACATGACAAAACCTTATAAGGGGCGTTTTTCCGAAGCTGATGCTAGCGTAATAAGTCTGAATTACTCCAAAAAAGATTTTCTATTTAAAAAACTTGATTTTTCAACCAATACTGTTTTTAGTAATAAACATGAAGTGGTAAACGATACTGTCAAATGGACTTACAACTGGTTTGGTGAAAAAGTAATTGATTTAAGGACTGGCAAACCCCTTTTATCATACACAGGAGCACAACAAGGCGCACCAACAATCAATACCATCTCAGAGAATATACTTAGCTCCCGAAGCGTATTTACTTATAATCTAAATGAAAAAAACAGATTTATATTCAGTAATTTATTCTATACACTGGATAGAAATGAGGACGATTTAATCAAACCTGAATTTCAAAGAGATTTTGAAGCAACATTTGATTTGCAAAAAACAGTTACTTCCCTAGCCTATGAAATGCAGGCTTTTGAATCACGTCTGAGAACCAATATCTTCGGTAAATTTTATGAACAAAAAGTAAATCACAGAAAACCGGAATTGGTCACACAAAACGGACAAACTACGGTAGTGGAAAGGATTACTAAAAGTTCAACTCCATTATTTGGATACGGACTGGCCGCTTCCTACTTTGTTACTCCTGAATTAATGATTACGGCATCGGCAGAAAAAGCCGTCAGATTAGCAACTGCAAATGAAATGTTTGGAAGACCTAGTGAAAATGTACTGGCAAATCCAAATCTAAAACCAGAACAAAGTAACAATTTCAATGTTGGATTACAGTTTGGCCCTTACGCCATAAACACACACAAAATTTCGGTTGCGGCAACAGGTTTTTCAAGAAATACTAAAGATCGAATAGTTCGTGTCTCCAATGACAGGGTAAATGATGCTATACAAGTTTTACCATTTGACAATCTGGGACGTGCGCAATCCATTGGCTATGAAGCATCGTTTAATTATAGTTTTAAAGACCGATTGTTTGTATCGATGAACATGTCAAAATTTAACTCTTTGTACAAAAAGAAATACGATGATAATGGGAAGGAACTAGATATTTACAACAGACAAATCCCAAATGAACCTTTCTTTACGGTAAATGGAAATATTCAATACAACTTTAAAGAACTGATCCAAAAAAATTCACAGCTGAATTTGTACTACAACTTTGGTTATGTAGATCCTTTTCCAACAATTTGGAATGACCTGCCAGACTACAGAACACCGGCACAATTTGCACAGGATTTAGGCTTGAGTTATGTTTTTCCAAATAAACAATTTGTATTAAGTCTTGACGCCAAAAACATATTTGACAAACAAGTTTTCGATAATTATGCTGTTCAAAAACCCGGACGTGCCTTTTATCTGAAACTGAATTATACCCTAAATAACTTTTAATATCTAATTTTTTAAAACAATGAATATGAGAAAAAATATGTTCAAACTATTTGCATTTGGTTTAGTTTTAGGCGGATTGTCATTGACTACAAGCTGCAGCAGCAATGATGAGAAAGCTGCAGATCCGATAAATCCGGAAACAACTGATCGTTGGATCACCGTTTCAGGAGCATTAATGCAGGAAAACCCGGGTGACGGAAACGGAGGAACTATGGTTTATGCCGTTACGAAAAAAAACGCCAAAGATCCAAACTATTCAATTAATGTTTACGCAGACGGAATGCCGGTACAATCGAACAGAACGGCTCGTTTACAATCCTCTGTAGACGGAAAAACTCTTTTCAACATTACCTACACAGGAGCTAACGGAGGAGAGTTTATGACCTATACCGTAAATGGAGCTAAAAACTTCACACAATCAGGTACAACTGTAAACATTTCTCAATATGCCGGAACATCTCCAAGATGGAACAAACTTTTTGACGGAGATAAAACCGGTGTAGCTGTAAATGTAACTACTCCCGTAATTAAAACAAATCCGGACAAAACTTACATGCATACAAGAGGTACTGCTACTGTCCTTGCTTTAGACCTTAAAGGCATTCGTATTTCAAAATACGATCAGTATGAACTTCCATTAAGCCCTCAGGAAGAAGCTCAGGGACACCATATTTTCCGTTTAGATGCTCCTACGATCAACAAAGCAGGAAATAAAGTAATTATCGGAACATGGTTGCGTAAAACGAATCCAACTACAGGACAAATCGAAACAACATATGACCGTTTAGGTGCTAAATCTGTTGTAGTCGATTATCCATCATTAGCGAATCCACAAGTCATTACTTCTAAAGTTGGTTTTGGAGATACAAGCGGTTTCCGTAGCTTCAATAGTTTCTTAGGAACTGATGGTAACATCTATCAGGCAACTCAAAGAGATACAAACAAAGGTTCATTTATTGTAAGAATCAACCAAAATAATCAATATGATGACTCATTTGTTATCAGTCTTGATGCTGCATTAGGCATAAAAGGATCTTATATTGATGCGTGGAGATATGCAGGAAACGGAATTGCATATGTACTTTACACGCAAACTGCAACCGGTAAACAGGGATTTGTTGCCAGAGTAGATTTGAATGCCAAAACGGCTAAAAAAGTTGAAGGTATTGCTTACGATACTGCTATAGATTTTGGGCAATACCAAGGTTTTGTTGTTGACGGTAACGAACTTTACCTTGCTGTTACACCAGTTGGAAAAGACGGAAACATTTATGTTATCGATATTCCAACAGGAGCCGTAACCAAAGGAGCAAAACTGGTTAACAAACCAGGAAACCATTATATTGGAGTATTCTAAAAAAAGCTGCAAAAGCAGTAAAAGCACTCATAACAATTGTTATTACTTGAGTTTTTTTTTAATTAAAACATTCCGTTTCAGATTTCTGGAACGGAATGTTTGTTTTTAGGACTAATTTTTATTCCTTATTTGGAAATATAAAAGCAAACTACAGCAATCCAATTCATCACTTTTAACTTTTATTTTCCGTAAACGATTCGGTAACTACTTTTTATAAAATATTTTTCATAGATTTGTGTAATCGATTACATTTAAATTTTACCATTTATTGAAATTACTTTTTAAAGTTTTCGAAAAAAGCACTAACGAATAAGGTGATTTTGTAACAATAGATCCTAATTTATAATTAAATTTCAAACCAAATTCATACCCATGAATACTAACCCAAACCAACTTTTGCGTATTGCTCTGATACTTGTGATCCTCTGTTTCTTTCCGGAGAGTTTTGCTCAGGGTAACAAGCCCTATGACACCTATAAAAACATAGAGTTTAAAATGGTAAAAGTCAGCGAGCCGCTAATCCCTCAAAATACCGTAAATCTGAAAGATTTTGGTGCGGTCAATGGCGGATATGTTTTAAATACTAAAGCTTTTTCCGATGCCATAGATGCAGTATCCAAAAAAGGAGGCGGAAAAGTAATTATCCCTCCGGGAATCTGGCTTACAGGTCCAATTATTTTAAAAAGTAATCTTGAACTTCATGCCGAAGCCGGGGCCCTGATTAAATTCTCTACTGATAAAAGTTTATATCCAATTATCGAAACCAGCTTTGAAGGCCTTAACACTTGGCGCTGCCTCTCTCCTATTTATGGTAAGAACCTTGTCAATGTAGCATTTACCGGAAAAGGGGTCTGGGATGGCTCGGGAGAAGCCTGGAGACAGGTTAAAAAAAACAAACTCACAGACGAACAATGGAAGAAATTTGTAGCTTCCGGTGGTGTTTTAAACGAGAAGAAGGACAGTTGGTATCCTTCTGAGCAATATCTAAAAGGGGCTAAAGGTGCGAATCAAAATGTGCGTCACGATCTAAAAACCAAGGAAGAATTTGAAGCCATTCACGATTTTCTACGTCCGGTTTTGGTAAGCATTCAAAATAGTAAAAGAGTAATGTTTGATGGTCCTGTATTTCAAAACTCTCCTGCCTGGAACCTGCATCCATTTATGGTTGAAGATTTAATTGTTAGAAATATAACTGTTCGCAATCCGTGGTTTTCTCAAAATGGCGACGGTCTTGATGTGGAATCCTGCAAAAATGTAATCATCGAAAATTCAAGTTTTGATGTGGGCGACGACGCAATCTGCATCAAATCCGGGAAAGACAAAGACGGTCGTGATCGTGCTGTTGCCTGTGAAAATATTATCGTTAAAAACAACATCGTTTATCACGGACACGGCGGTGTAACGGTAGGAAGTGAAATGTCGGGTGGTGTAAAAAATTTGCATGTCTCTAATTGTACTTTTATGGGAACCGATGTCGGGCTACGCTTTAAAAGCACTCGCGGACGAGGAGGAATTGTTGAAAACATTTACATCTCGGATATTTTCATGACCGATATTCCGTCACAGGCCATCTCATTTGATTTGTACTATGGAGGAAAATCAATTGCTGAAACTTTGGCTGAAGGAGGAAACACCTTAACTACAAAAGCTGTCCCCGTAAACGAAGAAACACCACAGTTTAAAAACATTTCGATCAAAAATATCACGATTAGAGGTGCGTCACAGGCGGTATTTCTTCAAGGTTTACCCGAGATGAACCTCCAAAACATCGAAATCTCTAATTTGATCGCCAAAGCAGAAAAGGGCTTTACAATCATTGATGCCAACGGAATCAAAATCAACAATGCAACATTAGACATCGAAAATAGTACCGTACTTGAAATCTACAATACCCAAAATATGTCTTTAAAAAATGTTGAATTTAATTCGGCCTCGACAAAAGCAATTTCTGTAAACGGAGAAGCGTGCCAGAATATCGAATTGGTTTCCTCTCAAAAATTAGATTTATCTAAAAGAACTACTCTGGGAGAAAAAGTTTCTAAAGGTGCTGTAAAGTTTTAAGATTGTAACCAAAAAAAATAGTTTAGAAAAATCCAGTCATCATAAAAAAAAGCGCCTCATCAACTGAGGCGCTTTTCGTTTCAAAATTTAAAATAATAGGAGCCGCGAAGACTATTTCCATCCGCCACCTAAAGCGCGATACAAATCGACCACTGCTTGCAATTTTTGCAGGTTATCAGTGATTCCGCTTAATTGGGCGGCCAAGAGGTTTTGCTCGGAAGTTAGTACATCGGTATAATTGGTAGCCGAGCTATATTCTAGAAGCTGTTGTGTAAAATCAACTGATTTTTCCAGGGCTTTAATTTGTTTTTCTCTTGAATCTTCTTTTTCAACTGCCATTTCATAAGCATATAAAGCGTTCGAGACTTCCTGTCCTGCTTTTAAAAGACTTTGCTGAAAGTTATTCAGTGCCTGCACTTGTTTGGATTGTGCTGTTGTAAGTCTTGCTTTATTCAGTCCCTGATTGAAAATAGGCTGTGTCAACCCTCCTATCAAAGAGTAAAAAACAGAATTAGTAAAGAAATCTGTCAATTGCAGGTTCGAGAATCCGCCACTTGCGGTAAGAGTCAAACTTGGATAAAAATACGTCTTAGCCATATTGGTTGTTTCGAACGCTGTTCTGAAATCAAACTCGGCCTGACGAACATCAGGACGGTTCTCCAGCAATTGTGCAGGTAAACCCACGGCCAGATTTTCGGGAACCGTCTGATTTCCCAATGTACCTCTTTCGATTGCTCCTGGGCCTTGTCCCAACAAAATATTAAGTGCATTCTCGGTTTCGCGAATACTTCTTTTTAAATCCGGAATTAAAACTTCAGCTGCATGCTGATTGGCTTCACTCTGTACTACTGCAGCCCCGGTTACGATGGCACCTTCTTTTAAAGCTTTAATCGTTTCCACATTTTTAATACGACTTTCTAAGGTTGCTTTGGTTATTTCTAATTGCTTGTCATAGGCCAGCAATAAAAAATAGTTGTTAGCAATATCGGCAACCAATTGTGTCTGAATGGCCTGTTTTGCCGCATCAGTAGAAAGATAGGTTGCCAAAGCCGCTCTTTTTGAACTGCTTAATTTCCCCCAAATATCGGCTTCCCAAGAGGTACTCAAACCTAATTTAGAAGTTGTTGTCAAAGTATTGATGTTAATTCCCGGCGGAAAGTTTAATCCGGCCTTTGATTGTTTGTTATGCGTTACATTGGCATCAATATTCAGCGTCGGATAATAGGCAAGTTTTGCCTGTTGCAAAGAGGCTCTGGACTGTACTATATTTTCGATCGCATTCTTTAAATTGAGGTTCTGATCCAATCCCTTCTGAATTAAAGCATTCAGCTTTTCATCTTTAAAAACGGTTTGCCAAGGCATACTCGCCATAGTGGTCGAATCGGCAGCAGCCTGATCCCGATACAACTTATCCGTCGAAATGGTCGATGGACGTTCGTATTTCTTAGTAATCGAGCACGCACTCAGCAGCGCGGCTGCCAGTACCACAAGAATATATTTATTTGAACTATGAGTCATTTTTTTTGAATTAAATTATTACTCTTTATGAGTTTCTGCCAACTGTACTTCCTCGTCATCGTCACCTTCATCGTCATAATTTTCTTTTGGCGGACCACTCACACGCTCCTGTAAACTCTGGAAAATGATAAACAATACCGGAATAACAAATACTCCCAAAATGGTTCCGATTAACATCCCTCCTACGGCTCCTGTTCCAATGGATTTGTTTCCAACTGCACCGGCTCCCGAAGCAAACATTAAAGGAACAAGTCCTAAAATAAAGGCGAAAGAGGTCATTAAAATCGGACGTAAACGTGCTACCGCTCCTTCAATGGCAGACTGAACAATCGGCAATCCTTTTCGGCGTCTCTCGAGGGCAAACTCCACTATCAGAATACCGTTCTTCGCTAAAAGTCCAATTAACATAATCAGCGAAATCTGTAAATAAATGTTACTGTTCAGTTTGAAAATAATCGAGAACAAATAAGCTCCTGCCAATCCAAACGGAATCGAAAACAATACGGCAAAAGGCAAGATATAGCTCTCGTACTGTGCACTTAACAAAAAGTAAACAAACACCAGACATAATATAAAAATAAAGACGGTCTCGCTTCCTGAAGCTAATTCTTCACGTGTTAAACCTGAAAATTCATAACCATAACCCGCAGGCAAACTTTCGGCAGCCACTTCCTGAATGGCTTTAATGGCATCTCCGGAACTATAACCCGGTTTTGGTGCTCCCGTGATCGAGATAGACGTAAACAAGTTAAATCTTGAAATCGATTCTGGTCCAAATACTCTGGTCATTTTTACAAATTCAGTAATGGGTGCCATGGTTCCTGCGCTGTTGCGGACAAATATTTTGTTCAATCCTTCGGTATTGGTTCTGAACTCCGGAGAAGCCTGAATCATTACACGATATTGTTTCCCGAATTTATTGAAATTGGAAGCATACAATCCACCATAATACCCCTGCATGGTTGACAAAATGGTATTGACAGAAACTCCTGCATCTTTTGCTTTTGCCAGATTAATGTCCATCATATATTGAGGGAATCCCGGATTAAAAGGCGTCGTTGCATATTGTATTTCCGGACGTGCAGAAAGCTTGGCCAGAAATTCATTGTTTACTTTATAAAATTCAGCTGTACTGTGTCCTCCTTTGTCCTGTAACTGGAATTCAAATCCTCCACTTTGTCCGAATCCCTGAATGGTTGGCGGTGAAATAAAGAAGATATTGGCTTCGCGAATTCCACTCGTTTTTGCAAACAGCTGTCCAATTACATCATCGACGCTCAGTTTGCGGTCTTCCCAGCTTTTCAGCCTCACAATTACCATACTGTAGGCACTACCCGCACCTGCTGTAAAGTTCTGACCAACGATACGAAGCGTGTTTTCAACTCCCGGAATGGTGTGCGCTATACTGTCTACTTTTTTCGCCACTACATCCGAACGTTCCATAGAGGCTGAAGGCGGTAAGCTGATGTTTGCAAAAACTACTCCCTGATCTTCTGCCGGAACGAAGGCTGACGGCGTTGTTTTCATCATATAAAACAAGGCTCCCGCAGCAATAAGTATAGAGGCTAGTACAATCCATTTTTTGATGGAAAGGAACTGAACGGAACGTTTGTATTTTTCGGTTACATTGTCAAACGCAACGTTGAATGAGGTGTAAAAACGCTGAATAAAACTTTGATGTTTGTGATCGTCAGCATGTGGTTTTAAAAGCAAAGCACATAAAGCCGGACTCAAAGTAAGCGCATTTACTGCCGACAGTATAATCGCAACCGCCAGTGTAATACCAAACTGCTTGTAGAAAACCCCGGTCGAACCCGTAATAAAGGTTACCGGAATAAATACCGCCGCCATTACCAGTGTGATCGAAATAATCGCTCCCGAAATCTCGTTCATGGCGTGAATCGTTGCTTTCTTAGAAGATTTATACCCATTGTCGAGTTTGGCATGTACCGCCTCGACGACTACAATCGCATCATCGACCACAATACCAATGGCCAGAACCATTGCAAATAGCGTCAGCAGGTTAATGGTAAACCCGAATAAATTCAGGAAGAAAAATGTTCCCACAATCGCAACCGGAACGGCAATCGCCGGAATTAAAGTCGATCGGAAATCCTGAAGGAAAATAAATACTACGATGAAAACTAAAATAAAGGCTTCTACCAAAGTATGGATTACTTTTTCGATTGAGGCATCCAGATTCTCATTAACATTGATCAGAACCGTATATTTTACGCCTTTAGGGAAAGTTTTTACGGCTTCATCAATAAGCTTTTTAGAATTGTTAATTACGTCACGCGCATTCGAACCGGGCGTCTGGCTAATCGCAACCCCTACAGACGGACGTCCGTTTGTTGTACTAGTAGAAGAATAACTTAGCGAACCCAATTCTACTTTTGCCACATCTCTTAATCGCAGCAATTGCCCGTTCCCAGCCGATTTGATGACGATATCTTCAAATTCTTTTGCACTTGTTAAACGGCCTTTGTATTTGATTACATATTGAAAAGCCTGATTTCCGTTTTCTCCAAATTTACCGGGTGCGGCCTCAATGTTTTGTTCTGCCAAAGCTGCCGAAATATCACTCGGAATCAATTTGTACTGCTGCATCACATCCGGTTTCAGCCAGATACGCATCGAATAATCTCTTGAACCAAAAACAGTAACATCTCCTACCCCTACTACACGCTGAATTTGTGGTACCAGGTTGATCTTGGCATAATTTTGGAGAAACGTTTGATCATAAGCTTTATCATCACTGTATAAAGAGAAGATCAATAAGTTACTGCTTTGGCTTTTGGTTACGGTTACCCCTGCCTGAGTTACCTCAACAGGCAATAAACTTGTAGCTCTGGAAACCCTGTTTTGTACGTTTACCGCAGCTAAATCAGGGTCTGTACCTACTTTAAAGAAAATTTTAATAGAGGCATTACCGTCGTTAGTCGCTGTAGAGGTCATGTAAGTCATGTTTTCTACACCGTTAATTTGTTCTTCAAGCGGAATTACGATACTTTTTAGTACCACATCTGCATTGGCTCCGGTATAACTTGCCGCCACATTTACGGTTGGCGGTGCAATGTCCGGATACTGCGCAATAGGAAGTGCTGCCAGTCCCAGTATACCCAGGATTACGATAATAACCGATATTACCGTAGAAAGTACTGGTCGTTGTATGAATATTTTAAACATTTGTTTTTATTTTAAGTCCGCGTAAACAGTTTCTGCATTTTGGTTCTGAGCTTTAATCGTTGTTCCGTCTTTAAGTGCTGCCACTCCTTCCAGAACAATCTGATCTCCGGTTTGCAAACCGCTTTTTACGACATAATAATTTCCTGCGGTATTTTCTAAAACTGTAATATTTGCATTTTTTGTTTTCCCGTCTTTTCCAACCACTACAGCAAACAATTTATCCTGAAGTTCGAAAGTAGCACTCTGAGGAACGATTATCGCTTCGTTAACTTCATTCGGGATTCTGACAGTAGTACTGTTCCCGCTTCTGATGATGCTTTTCGGATTGGGAAAACGTGCTCTGAAAGTAACCGAACCCGTTTCCGTATTGATTAATCCGTTTACCGTTTCGATATGTCCTTTATCGCCATAAGCGGTACCGTCAGAAAGAAGTAATGAAACCGCAGGCATTTTTTTGATTTTAGCTGCCAGTGAAATTCCCGGATCTGTGTTTTGTGTAAAATTTAAAAGCTTTTTTTCATTCACCGCAAAATACGCATACACGTTTCCGATACTTGAAACAGTGGTCAAAGGATCTGCTGTATTGGAACTCACTAAACTTCCCAGACGAAACGGAATGGAACCCACAACGCCATCAACTGGACTGGTTACTGTGGTGTACCCTAAATTGGTTTTCGCATTTACCAGACTGGCATTCGCCTGCGCCAGTGTTGCCAAAGCCGATTCATAGGTGTATTGTGCCGATTCTAAATCGTACTTGCTGATGATTCCTTTTTCAACCAAAGGCTTTACTTTATTGACCGCTAGTTTTGCTGCGCTTAAATTTGCCTGCGCGCTTTTAATACTTGCAGCCGCTGTGCGAACTTCCTGCTCGTACTCGGGAGCACTAATTTTAAACAAAGGCTGTCCGGCCCGAACCACAGCACCTTCATCAACAAAAATCTTATCAATGTACCCTTCAACGCGAGGGCGAATTTCTATATTTTGCTGTCCCTGAATGCTGGCAGGATAATCTGTATATAAAGTCGCCGATTTAGGTTCTAAAGTCAGCGTTTTATATTCTTTAACTTGTGGTGCACCTCCGGCCTGAGCGGTTTTATCATTTTTGTTTCCACACGAAGTGATGATAATAGATGCTGCTAGAATACTTAAAAAAGATTGCTTGTTCATTTTTATCGAATGTATGATTATCTATTTATTAAGGAACAAAAGAACTGAAATAGTACATGCAAAAATTTTACAATAGACGAAAAGCCTGCTGCAATCGATAAAGATTAGATGAGAGCCGATGGAAGATGTTCCCTCATAAATAAGTATTTTTGTAATAGTCTCGTCGGCTCTAAAATGGTTTTTACGGATTGTGAATCTGTTTTGGGCGATTGGTTTTATAAACTGTTCAAATAAAATGTAATATTGTCCTTAAAATCAAAACTTATAATGGCAACCCACTTTTTTAAACCCTTTATGTCTACCGGATTACACATCCTGGCCTGGATACTATTAGGTTACATTCAACTCTTTTATATACCCCTTACCTGGAATATCGTACTTCCTTACATTTTTTGGTTGTGGCAAACTGTTGTCTTAGTTTTTATGATTGTGATTTTTTACTACAATGCCAAAATCATTGTTCCGAAAACAATCATTAAAGACAAAATAGGCCCGTTTTTATTGTGGATTCTCTGGATCATTTTTGCCATGCAGTTACTGTCTTATTTCTATAATTTAAATACCGATTTACATAATAAACTGGCTGCACTTATTGGATTTAAAAAATACAGGAATGATTATTTCGACAACTATATTTTTAGCTTAACCTTACTAGTTTTAGGAATCAGTACCAGTTATGCCATGTTGCAACACTGGCAAAGAGCGGCACAGCACAAACAAAAACTGGAACAGGACAAAACAATGGCCGAGCTGGCAATGCTGAAAGCGCAAATCAATCCGCACTTTTTCTTCAATTCACTTAACAGTATTTACTCGCTTACCTATACCAATATTGAAGATTCCCGCAGTGCATTACACACTTTGAGCCGAATGATGCGCTATCTGCTTTACAGTACCGAAGGCGAAAGAACGACCTTATTAAAAGAAGTCGAGTTCATGAAAGATTTCATTGCTTTGATGAAACTCCGTGCCAACAGTAAATTAACCGTTACAGCGGATATTCCGGAAAAAATTCACGATTACCCGATTGTTCCGATGCTGTTATTGCCTTTGGTCGAAAATGCCTTTAAACACGGCGTACATGCTACCGACAAAAGTGAAATTCATTTTGTACTGAGGCAAAAAGAAACCCATCTTGAATTTGAAGTCGAAAATACTTTTTTCGAAAAAACAGCCACAACAGAACCGGGAGGAATTGGCTTAACCAATACCAAACGCCGCTTGCATCTGATCTATCCCAACAAACATACTTTGACCGCCGGTGTCGATCAAAACGGAAAATATAAAGTAAACCTGCAAATAACGTTAGAACAATGATTGTATTAAAATGTATCGCAGTAGATGACGAACCGCTAGCTTTAAAACTGGTGGAGACCTTTATAGAACAAACTCCTTTTTTACAACTGGCCTGCAGCTGTGATAATGCCGTAGAAGCCATGAGCAAAATACGGGAACAGCAGCCGGACATTGTTTTTCTGGATATCAATATGCCGAATTTAACCGGTATGGAACTCGCCCGCCTTTTACAGGAACAGCCGGGGCCCTTACCCAAAATTATTTTCACGACAGCTTACAATCATTATGCTATTGAAGGTTACCGTGTAAATGCTGTCGATTATCTTCTGAAGCCCTTTAGTTATGAAGAGTTTTTAAGGGCCACTAACAAAGTTTTACAATTGTCAGAAGAAGCATCCAATCAATTTCAGTCGGTTACAGCCGACGATGAATTTATTTTCCTGAAAGTGGAATACCAGTGGGTTCGAATTTCATTAAAAGACATCCTCTATATCGAAAGTCTGAAAGATTATGTAAAAGTACATCTTGAAGATTCTCAAAAAGGATTAATGTCTTTGATTTCCTTAAAAGCACTCGAAGAAAAATTACCTGCCTTAAAATTTATGCGAATCAATCGTTCTTTTATTGTTGCGCTGGATAAAATAAATGCAATAAGCAAGAATTCAATATTTATCAATAAAAATGAAATAACGGTTGGCGAACAATACAAAGAAACCTTTAAAACCATCGTAGACAAATGGTTGAAGTAAATTAAAAAAAATAATATCATGCAAAAAAGATCCAACAAATATTATCTGACTTTAAGCTTAAAAGAGTACGCAAACGGCGAAACAGCACCTGCAAAAGAACTGGGAATAGAATTTGACAATCACGATGAAATATTTGGCATCATCGAAAAAATAAAAGAAAAAAACATATTTGAAAACCCATATGAAGCCACGCAATTTGCACTTGGTTTAAAACTATTCAGCGAGATCAAACTGAAGCACCGCAACAATCCGCTCTTTGAAGAACTCAATGAAGTATTTCCGGTTTTTATGAAGAAACTAAAAAGCTTATAATCTTAAATTCATTTTAACACATAGAGCTATAAAAAAGGCTGAAACGTTATGGTTTCAGCCTTTTTTATACAAAACTAAAGAATCCGTTAATTGCAATTCTCCATTTCGATAATCGAGAACCCATCCTTAAGAATCTGACTTTCAACAGCAGCAGGAGCTTTATCAATATGACAAAATTTACATTCCTTCGAAGTCAGCGGCTGACCTTCCTGCGCTACTGTTTTAAGATACCTTTTGCCATATTCAAAAATCTGGCGCTCATCAACGGTAGCTTCGTCAACTAGTATATCAAAATGCATTACTGTTCCGTCTTTTCGGGTCACATAAGTATCCCACACCGCTATCTTCATACTTTTTACATTTTACAGATCACATTTCACATTTTACAGCAAACATTTCACAATAAACCTACCCAATTACGTCTGCTATAGAAGCTCCAAAATTAATATGAAGCACATTTCCATTGGGTGTTACCAAAGCCGGAACCGATTGCAATCCCGCTTTTTGAGCTTCCGGAATTCTCAATTTATCAACCCCCAGATCGACAACTTCAACCTCCGAAGGGTTAATTAAACTTAAAAGATCCTGTTCTGCACTAATACAAACCGGACAACCGGCATGATAAAAAATTGATTTACTCATTTTAATTTGTTTTTAATTTGACTTTATTGTCTGTACAAAATTAGTGCGATTCCAGGCCTGCTAAATAATCCAGTTTTTTCATTTATAGCGATAATCTGGTCCAGTTTAACCCGAAACTGGACTATTACTTATACTCAAAACTGGATCTTTTCAATCACCTTCCTTGCGATTACTTTTGTCCTCATGAAAGAAGAAGTCCTATTTAACTTGAAACAGGTACATCAGCGTATTGAAAATGCCTGTAAAAATTCCGGCAGAAATGTGTCGGATGTCAGGCTGTTACTGGCTACTAAAACCGTTACAGCCAATAACATTCAAATTGCAATCGAAGCAGGCGAAACGCTCATTGGCGAAAATAAGATGCAGGAATTGCGCGATAAAAATCCGATATTAAAAGATTTGAAAGTAGAACGTCATTTTATTGGTCATCTTCAGACCAATAAAGTAAAAGACGTTCTTAAGTACGTCACTTGCATTCAGTCTCTTGACCGATTGAGTTTAGCCAATGAATTAGACAAACAATTGCAAAAAGAAGGGCGAACACTGGATGTTTTTATACAGGTAAACACCTCGTTTGAAGAAAGTAAATTTGGCTTGCCTCCAACGGAAGTGCTTTCATTTATTCAAAAAATAAAACGCTACGAAACGCTAAAAATCAAAGGACTCATGACGATCGGATTGTTAGATGTGGAAAAGGAAAAAATGCGTCCGTCTTTGCGTTTACTCCGAAAAATCAGAGATGAAATTTATGCCGCTGAACCGGAAGGGATCCCTAATTTACAACTTTCAATGGGAATGTCACAGGATTTGGAACTGGCTATTGCCGAAGGTTCCAATTTAATACGGGTTGGAACTGCCATTTTCGGGAATCGCTTTTTAGGAAAAGAAATCTGGAACGAAAATATTGCAGAATAAAGTCTAATTTTGCACCAAACAAAATCTCAAATGAATCTGTACGAACTTGTTGTAAACGATACTGAAAAGATAGCACTGGATGATTTACTTTTCAGCGCAGAGAATAAAGCTGCACTGCTTCAGACGATAAAGGAACATAAATATATTGAGGAGTTAAAAAAGTACAAGCTGAAAGTAGATCATAAAATACTACTTCACGGGCATTCGGGCTGTGGGAAAACGACGACTGCAAAAGCCATAGCAAATGCTTTAAACAAGAACATTGTTATTGTGAACCTTAGTACGATAATCGATGCCAAAATTGGCGAAACTTCCAAAAATGTAAAGGCCCTGTTTGATAAAGCCATTCGCGAAAAAGCGGTTTTATTTTTGGATGAATTTGATCAGATTGGCAAAAGCCGGGACAATCAGGACAAAGATGTTGCCGAAATGAAACGCCTCGTTAATACTATTATTCAACTGATTGATTATTTCCCTTCAGACTGTTTACTCCTTTGTGCTACCAATTATTACAGCAGTATTGACACGGCTTTGCTTAGAAGATTTCAAATCAAACTACAATTTGAGATGCCAAATGAAAAAGAACTGGACCGCTATTATGATAAAGTATTGGCTGATTTTCCGGTTCATCTTCAGGAAATTCCACTGAAATACAACATATCCTATGCCGAAGCCAAAGACTATGTTCACACTACCATGAAAAAACAAATCATTGCCGAACTGGAGCTTCAGGAGCAACAAGAACTTATTAAAACACTCTGATAAAAAAGAGGCTGTCCGAAAAGTAAGGACAGCCTTGTTTTTATAAATAATTTAAATTGAATTATAATCCAAAAGTAGTTTATTTGGTCGGCAAAAATTATACGTCTTAATTCAACGCTGATTTGACAGATTCGCTATCGCGAAGACACTGATAAAAACGGATTCTAAAAATTAAAAAAACTTTTAAATGAGGAAAAAATCTGTTTTTATTCGCGTTTTTACGAAGTAAATCTGTTTTATCCGCGTCGAACTAAAGTAGAGATTTTAAACAATAACATAATAAGAGGAAGTTCATACTTTTCGGACAGCCCCTTCTCTTTTACGATAGTTGCTTAAAAATTAAGCTTTCACTTTTCTTTTTACCGTACAACCAATTTCTTTGGTTTGCGTGATTGCCGGCTTTTGATTGCTTTTTAATGCTGCAATTACATCTTCGGCATATTTTGTTTTTTCTGTTTTCGTTCCTTCCGGATCATTATCGATTGCTCCAACATACTCTACCACATTTCCTTTGGCGGTTTTAGAAACAATGAAAAGATGTGGCGTGCGCTTTGCACCGTACTGGTCGGTAATTTTCTGTCCGTCATCAAACAAATAAGGAAATGGGTATTTTTTATCCTTCGCAAGCTCCTGCATTTTCTCAAAAGTATCCGCTTTAGAAGCTTCCGGATCATTCGGGTTAATTGCAATTACGGGATAACCCTGTGCTTTGAATTTTTTATCCAATTCAATTATTCTTTGCTCATACGCCACTGCATAAGGGCACGTATTACAGGTAAAAACAACGATGTATCCTTTGGCTTTTGGAAAACTGGCAAAAGAAACTTCTTTTCCGTCTACATTCTTTAATTTGAAATCCGGAGCAGTCTCCCCGGCTTTAAGCGTTGTCGTCTGAGCCTGAGAAAGCAAAAGACTAAACAAAAACAAAGTTACAGTGATAATAAACTTATTCATAATTTACAGTTTTTTATATTCAGTTAATAATTGGTCATAGGTAAACTCAGATTCTATAAATTTTCTTTTATCCTCTTTAATGAATAATGTTGCCGGAATACTTCCCGACCAGTTCGGATCAATGCGGTCAATATACTCCTGCGGGCTGCTCTCATTTAATAGAAAAACTTCATTTTTCAGGCCTTTCCTTTTGACAAACGGAACTACAGCCGACTTTAATTTCGATTTAAAATCGACACTTACCAGTAAAACAGCTAATTTATCTGACTTATAATCGGCCTTTAACTTCTCAAAATGAGGTAGTTCTTTAATGCAGGGTGCACACCAGGTAGCCCAGAAATTAACGACATAAGTACTGTCTTTTCCATTCTTAATTCTTTCGTTTAGCTGATCTATATTTAACAGCTTTACGTTTTGACTGTAACCACTTACGGAGAAAGCAAATAAAACAAGAATTCTTAAGAAGTTGGTTTTCATATTCATTAGTGCTGTTTACATTTTTGCCTTACAAATATAAACCAATGAGAATTTACTTTTTGTTAATAAAAGTTTAATGATTACAGCAAAATTTTATTTTGGTCAAATTTACAAAGCTGTAAATTGTAACAAAATACTGAAAATTTCGTCATACCAAAAAAACAAAATCCTATGGATACCAATCAGAATACCAGTGATTTAAAAGATTTCGAAGTCAATATCAGAATAAAACTTGCCTTTCTTTGGGCGGCGGTAACGTTGTGTTATTTGTATGGTGATTATTTTGAATTGTACCTGCCCGGAAAAACAGCCGGACTTGTAAGTGGTGACAATCTATTAAACAGTCCAATGAAACTACTTTCTGCAGCTATTCTACTCGCTCTGCCTCCTCTAATGGTACTGTTCTCTATTTTTTTAAAGCCAAAAATAAACAGATTGCTCCATATTTTGTTTGGGATATTTTTTACTCTAATCATGCTGCTCATTGCGATTGGCTCGCTAACAGTATGGAAAAGTTTTTATGTTTTTCTGGCGCTGTTCGAAAGTGTCATTACGACAATAATTGTAGTTCTGGCGTGGAAGTGGCCCAGAAAAAACTAATCGCAAAAAATTTTCTTAGCAGTACTACTTTGCTGTTGTTATGTTTATATCGTTCACAAACAAAAGCGCTTCCATATTACTCATATTCGTCATCGATAATATGCCATTTTTATTTTCATTTACGCCATTCAATCTAAAACAAAACTCATCACCGTCCTTATCCATTAAGGTCAAAAATTCAGCACTATCATCTGAGTTATTCTGACAGCTGTTTGAAATCGTATAGCGGTACATCACTTTGAAGGTATTTTTGTCGTAGTTAAACACTTTTCCGTCTGCGGTAAATACCCATCTTGTATTTCTGTTTGCATCGGCAAACCAGGTTCCTACAATTCTTTTAGCCGAAGAATCCTGACTTGGGTTACTCCCGGAGATTACAGGGATTTGCAATAACAACAAAAAAATTAGTACTAACTTTTTCATAATGTATAGGTTTTAGTCGTTTACTTTGCTGTCAAAATCACCCCGAACCCCTTACTTATCCCTGAGAAAAAAACTCCAGTTGTTTAAAAACCGGAATTAAAGACGCCCCTTTCTCCGATAGATTATATTCGATATGCAATGGTTTTAACTGGATCACCTTTTTATCTAAAATTCCAAAATCCTCCAGTTCACGAAGTGCTGTCGCGATAGATTGTTTGTTGGCTCCTTTTATATCCCTTAAAAGTCCGTTGAAACGTAAAGGACCGCTAACCGCCAGTAAAAAAATCTGTGGTTTCCATTTGCCGGAGAGTAGTTTTAGAAGCCCCTGTGCAGGACATTCGGTCTCTGTTTCTGCTTTATTTTGTGTAGTCATATTTTTTAGACTAATTGACTTGTGATTATAGATGGACGAACTTTACAGTAAAATTATAAAAATTTAAAATTGAAGCGTAAATTTAAAACAGTTATTTATGAAAAGGCTGTCGCTATTACTAATTCTGATTTGCAGTACAAACTGTCAATCGCAAATAAATTCAAAAATGAGTACAAGCAAAACAAATCCCCTATTATGTGATCCCGAAACCGGAACCTGCGAAATGCCCGCTAATGAAAAAACATATGAAAATAGCACCATTCCAACAGAGAATAAACCTGTAAAAATTATTTATTACACAGATCCGATCTGTTCTTCCTGCTGGGGAATTGAGCCTCAATTGAGAAAATTAAAACTCGAATACGGTGCCTATATTGATATTGATTACAGAATGGGCGGCTTACTTCCGGATTGGTCCTACAATAGCGGTGGAATAAATAAACCTGCAGATGTGGCCCATCACTGG
Organism: Flavobacterium sp. N502536; assembly: GCF_025947345.1. Classification (NCBI taxonomy): domain Bacteria; kingdom Pseudomonadati; phylum Bacteroidota; class Flavobacteriia; order Flavobacteriales; family Flavobacteriaceae; genus Flavobacterium; species Flavobacterium sp. N502536. The sequence goes on from NZ_CP110011.1 coordinate 4,715,293, forward strand.
GATGCCGCAAGTATACATTACGAAATGCCGATCGACGGAAATGTATGGATTGAAGATCCGCTTGATTCTTCTTATCCCTCCTGTATTGCAATGAAAGCTGCACAAATTCAGGACAAAGACAAAGCTGTAAAGTTCATGCGAATTTTAAGAGAACAGTTGTATCTCGAAAAGAAAAACATCGCGAAATGGGAAAACATTTCTGAAGCTGCCAGTCTTGTCGGACTCGATACAAAAAAGTTAAAATCAGACTATGAAGGGGATGCCCAAATTCTTTTTCAGGAAGACCTGAATTATGCAAGAACCCTTGGCGTAAGAGGCTTTCCTACCCTGTTTTTCTCTGACGGAACGAACAACCAGTTAACGGTTTACGGCTCTAAACCTTATGCTTCTTATGAAAATGCGCTGTTAGCCTTGTATCCTGAAGCCAAAAAGAAAAAAATTGCAAGTGAAAATCCATTATCTCTTTTTGAAATTTATCCAACTCTTGCTCCAAAGGAATATGCCGTTCTATTAGACATTTCGCTTTCCGAAGCAAAAGAAATCTTAGAAAATTTATTTGAAAAAGGAGCATTGAATAAGAAATCTATCAAAAACGGTGTTCTCTACAGTCCCAATAAAAACTAATAATCCGGATGAGGACGATGATCGGAATAAACACTTAAGACAGATCTCACAGGCTTTTCTTTTCCGACCTAAATCGTGAAAAACTCTAAAAATTTTGCCAAATATATCCCATAACCGTTAAGAAATTAAACTTAACGGTTATTTTTGTAAATTAACAACTGGAATGAAATTGTATAATAAAAAAACAAAACTATATAATTGTAGTAAACAGAATTGCAGTAATTTTAAAACATTGGTTATTGTCATATAAAATAGACTTGAGCGCACTATTTTAGCCATTATGTCACAATTTCCTTATGGTTCTTGTATAATTATAAAATTTTGCTAAATGATGGTCACGCTTATAATCTGGCAGGATTTTCGCTTGTTTTTTGAACAAGTATTTGCAGGAGTCTTTTTTGACGGCAATTGAAATAAAAACAAAACGGATAGTGAAATCTATCTGAATAAATAATAAACAAGTTTAATTAAATAAATTAGTATAATCATGGAAAAATTAAATTTTATAGATCCTCTATTACACGGAATTACCCCAAAACCAGCCTCTAAGCTTTCTGTAAAAAATTTGATTTTCGCAGGTGTAGGAACACTTATAGCTGGTGCCCTTTTAAAAAAAGCAGGACAGAATAAAACCGCTGCCGTTGTGGGAAGCCTTGCCGTACCCTTATTAGCAACAGCTTGTTACAAACAAATATCAAAAACTACAAAAGCTAAAAGAGACCGCAACGTAAGCAGCGGTATCGAATACAATCATTAGGTCTTTTTTGTTTCAGGTTTCAATCCTGAAAACGAGCGGACTTATTTCAAAATTGATCAAAAATAGTTTAGCCTCAAATTTATGAATATGGTACTGCACCCTCAGACCATTCTTCATGAATTTGAGGCTTTTTTTTTCCTTAGAAATTCTAATGCAAATTAATATTCCCTTCCACCCAGTTTAGTGCTTTATTGAAGGATTCTCTTTTAAAACCCTGAAATTCGCCCGGAACGATAGCACTAAATCCATTAGCAAAGGAAATAACCACTTCCGAATCTGAAATGATGGCGGCTCTATTCCACTTTCCAAGAGGTTTTAAGCCTAGTAAAGCATTTTCCAGCCATGTACCCGATGAAAAAATTTCGCTATCCGTATCCAGTACCAGCAAAAAATTAATTTCGTTGGTTTGTTTTACTAATTGCTCCACGGCTGGAATCACTACATTTAAAAAATCTTCTGTTGTGAGCTCCGCCAAGGCCCGAAAAGCAACTATATTGTCTGTTGTATCAATTTGATGTATCATAATATTTTATTTGAATAGTTATTAATCCTGACTTATTATCTTTCCCACATCTGAATAAGAGATCTTTCCAAAAATACGTATAGCTTACACTTCAAATGGTATCTTCTTTCCTTGCTTTTATATCGTTTCCAAAAGACGAAAACATCCTAAACAACAAAGATACAAAGGTTTACAAATCGAATTACAATTTAAACCCCAAAACCTTCATGGCTCATATCCTTAATATTTAGCATCCGCAAAACTTTGCACTTTGCAATTAAAATTCATTAAATTTATAATCATTTTCAATGCTAAACTTATGGAAACAAAAGACGGAAGAATAGCAGTCTATGCCAAAACCCGAAAAGAATGGCGTGATTGGCTGCAGGAAAACAGTCAGATCGAAAAATCAGTCTGGTTGATTTTATACCACAAAAAAAGTAAAACGGAAAGTGTAAATCTGATCGAAGCTACTGAAGAAGCTTTGTGTTTTGGCTGGATTGACAGTTTGTGCAAAAAAAGGGATCCCGAGAGTTATTATTTGACATTTACACCGAGAAATCCTAAAAAAAGCAAATGGAGTCAGCCCAATAAAGACCGGGCAGAAAGAATGATCGCAGAAGGTTTAATGACCCAATACGGTCAGCTTTGCATTGATCTCGCCAAGCAAAATGGGAAGTGGGAATCGGTTTAAAAAGATAAATACTCCATTAAATTATGATTAACAAAATTAGGTCTTAAAACCTAATAAACAACTGTACAACAATACCTTGTACATTATTACTCCTAATCCGTATTTTTAAATTCAATTTCATTTGTAAATTTATAATTCACAAAAAACAATGCCATTTCAGAACATTAAAAAATTGAATTTTGAAAAAACACCTTGTATTCACTGCGATTCTGGCCAGTAGTTTTGCCGCCCATGCCCAAAATAAAATCATCACGGTTACCAACCCTCTGCCCCTGGACCGTGAATTTGAAACAATCGAACTGACCCCAAAAATCCTCGGTTTCCCTACCGGAACCAAACTCGAAAATTACATTATTAAAGAGATCGGCAGCAATACACTCTTAACCACTCAGGCGGTCGACAACGACGGTGACGGGACAATGGATCTTTTGTTGTTTCAGCCCGAAATAAAGGCTTCCTCTCATAAAGATTTTGAAATTTTAGTATCGGAGAATCCTCCAAAAGAAACAACAGTCAATTGTTACTCGAGATTTGTTCCGGAACGAACAGATGATTATGCCTGGGAAAATAACAAAGTCGCTTTCAGAACGTATGGTCCGGTCGCCCAAAAAATGGTGGAAGACCAAATTCCCGGTGGAACGCTGACCAGCGGAATCGATGCCTGGCTCAAAAGGGTTGACTACCCCATTATTAACAAATGGTACGAAAAAGCAACTAACGGAACCGGAACGTATCACAAAGATACTGGCGAAGGTTTAGACAATTTTCACGTAGGTGACAGCCGTGGTGTAGGCGGAATTGCAGTTAAAGTTGATGACAAATACTATTTTTCTAAAAACTTCATCCGCTGGAAAACCATTACTACCGGCCCCATCAGAACCAGTTTTACACTGACTTATGCCAATTGGGATGCAAAAGGCAACAAAATTACCGAATCGAAACTCATTAGTCTGGATTACGGAAGTTATCTTTCCCGCTTTGAAATTAGTATTACAGGAACAAAATCTGTGGCAGCAGGACTAACGCTACACGACAAAAAAGGAACAATAGGAACCAATATTAAAGAAGGCTGGATAAGCTATTGGGAGCCCATTGACGATTCTGAAATCGGAACCGGAATTGTGGCACCAAAAAATACTTTATTAAGTTTTGACCACTATGTTACCGATAAAAAAGATCTGAGTAATCTTTACGGAAATATCCAAGTAAAAAACAACAAAACGATTTACTACACAGGTTTTGGATGGAAAAAAGGAAGCCCCTTTCAGACTAAAAAAGACTGGGAAGCTTATTTAACTTCGTTCGCTAAAAAAATAAATAACCCTCTTTTGGTAAAGATCAAAAAGTAATTTTTGGTTAAGCCTTTAACCTTTTTTTCAAACCCGACAGGTTTCAAAAACCTGTCGGGTTTATTAATTAAAAAATCTACAGAACCGATTTTAAAAACCTCTCCTATTTGCCGGAAAATAGTTTTCTTTTAAAATAACATCCAGCGGAATATAATGCATATCTTCTACCGTTTCCTGCAAAACTAATTTTTTATACAAATAGTGAATCCCCATATAACCCTGCTCTTCCGGTCTTTGATTGATTAAAAAATCAATTACCCCTTTGTTCAGGTATTCGATATTTTCTTTCAGTAAATCATAACCAATAATACGGATGCCTTTTATATGGTTCTCTTCTAAAAATCGGGCAACGATATAGGCTCTTGAATTTGGTACAAAAACACTGTTAACACCTGCAAACATTTCCAAATTCAATTGATCGATTCCGGAATCTTTAATGGTTACTTCTGAAAATTTAAAATTCTTAAGATGCTCCTGATCTTTAAAAAACGAATGAAATCCGGCAATACGCTGCAAATAAACCGAGGTACTTTCAATCTCTCTGGTAATCTTAAAGACCAAAACCTGTCTTTCATTTTTTACCGCAAAACTAATCAGTCTTCCTGCTAGATAACCACTCTGAAAAGCATGCTGCCCAATATAAGCATGAGCGGTATCCGAATCAATATTAGAGTCAATCATCACCAAGGGAATATTGGTTCTTTTATATTCTTTCAGGAACTGAACAGACTCTTCATAGAAAATAGGCGCAAACAATAATCCGTCGCATTCAAAATCAAGTACTTTTTTGACAGCCTCTTTGAAAGAGGCTGTATTAAAATCATAAAAGAAATAATCCAGCACAATGCCGAATTTACCAAACTCTATTGCTGCCTTTTCGATACCTTCAATCTGGCTTTTCCAGTATTCTAAATTTTCATACTGAGGTAAAAATACTGCAAAATGAAACTTTTTATTCAACGCCAGATTACTGGCCAGAATGTTTCGTTTGTAGCCATACTCCTCGATAATAGCATTTACTTTATCTACATTTTCCTGAGCTACCTGCCCACGATTATGGATAATTCTGTCAACAGTTCCGGGGGAAACGTTAGCCAGTTCCGCGATTTTTTTTATAGTTATGATATTGCTGATTTTTAAGTTAAATGATTTTACGAATCACTTTAAATTATTATTTTTTTTATCAAAAACGAGTTGTTTTACTTAACTTTTTATATACATTTGTAAAACACCGTGTGCGCACACGCAAATATACACAGGTCGATCAAATAATCATAACATTTGGTAAAAATAATAGTACGATTTTCGCTTTTAAAGGATTTAAGAGCCTTTTTTCGAGCTGTAAGGGAGCTAAATCAATTTATTAAAAACACATAACAAACTAACAAACAACAAAATAAACCATTTTATATCAACAACTAATATAAGCATACAAAGAGTAAAACAACTGGTTTTCGTTAAACTGACAGTCAAAAAACAAATTTTTGACCTGTACTGACATCAGAACACAAAAAGCACTCAACAAACTAATTACCAGTATTTTACAATTAAACACATAAAGTAAAAAGCAAATTATCAACCTGCTCTAAAACTGTTAATCAAGACAGCTTAAAGCCTTTAAAAAACATAAAAAACAACTCACAATGATTGTAGATTCATTACCAAACGCAGCCAAATATTACAGCCTGCATCCTAGTTTTAAAAAAGCATTTGATTATGTAAACCAAAATGACATCAGCACTCTCGAAGAAGGTGTTTTTGAAATTGACGAGAACTTAAAAGTAATCGTAATTGTGGGCGAAGGCACCACTAAAGAAGAAAGTATAAAAGGGTTTGAATGTCACGATAAAAATATTGACATCCAAATTTCGATCAAAGGTCCGGAGATTTTTGCTTGGAAACCCCGAGAAAAATGCTTTAGTCCAAACGGAGATTATAATGACGAACGCGATGTTCGTTTCTTTTATGACAAACCGGATATGTATTTTGAATTACAAGAAAAACAGTTTGCGATTTTATTTCCCGAAGATGTTCATGCAGCAATGATTGGCGAAGGAGCACTTAAAAAAATTGTGATTAAAGTAAAAATTTAAAATAGGTCATGAGACAAGAACAGTCTAAATTATAAAAACTTTACATGGATTCAATATTTAATCTAAAAGGAAAAATTGCATTAATTACAGGTGGTGCCGGAGTACTAGGAAGTAATTTTGCCAACGTTTTGGCTAAACAGGGCGTTATTACGGGAATTGTTTCCCAATCTATCGAAAAAGCCAATGCGACCGTAGCTGCCATAGAAAACAATGGCGGAAAAGCTTTTGCCATTCAGGCGAATGTTTTAAACCAGGAAGAACTGGAAAAAGCCAGAGATTTTATTGTCGAAAAATACGGCCGTCTCGACATTCTCATCAATGCTGCCGGAGGAAATATGCCGGGAGCAACCATCAGACCAGATCAGGCGATCTACGATTTACAGTCCGAAGATTTACAAAAAGTAATCGACCTGAACATAATTGGAACGATGTTGCCATCACAAGTGTTTTCAGAACTTTTTGCCCGACAGAAAGAAGGAAATATCATTAATATCTCATCGGCATCCGCACAGCGGCCTTTAACGAGAGTAGTGGGATACTCCGCTTCAAAAGCTGCGATCGACAATTTCACGCAGTGGATGGCAGTCGAACTGGCGTCAAAATATGGTGAAGGAATACGCGTCAATGCTATTTCACCCGGTTTTTTTATAGGCGAACAAAACCGATCTCTCTTACTAACTCCGGAAGGAAAACTGACTCCACGAGGCGAAAAAATAATCGAACACACTCCAATGGGAAGATTTGGAACACCCGAAGACATCGATGGAGCGCTTTTGTTTTTGTGCAGCGACATGTCAAAATTTGTGACAGGAACGATTTTAAAAGTTGATGGAGGATTTGCCGCTACCAGTATTTAAAACAAAATTTAAACTCCTGCCTGGTTTTCAAAATCATACAGAATCTATTAAAACACTTAAAGAATGGAACAAACGTTAAGATGGTTCGGCCCAAATGACCCGGTTTCTTTACAAGATATTAAACAAACCGGAGCCACCGGAATTGTAACTGCATTACATCATATTCCCAACGGAGAAGTTTGGAGTATTGAAGAAATTTTAAAACGAAAAGTCGAAATTGAACATGAAAACGGTGATCCCAAAAAAGGAGCATCCGGATTAATCTGGTCAGTAGTCGAAAGTATTCCGGTACATGAAGACATCAAAAAACAAAGTGGAAATTACCTGCAATACATTGAAAACTATAAGGAAAGCATTCTAAATCTGGCTTTGTGCGGCATCAAATGCATTTGTTACAATTTCATGCCCGTTTTAGACTGGTCCAGAACCGACTTGGCCTATGAAGTTGCTGATGGCTCTAAAGCATTACGATTTGATATTAATGCCTTCGCAGCTTTTGAACTGTTTATTCTGAAAAAACCCGGAGCTCAAAAAGAATACTCCGCAGATCAAATTAAAAAAGCGACAAAATACTTTGAAACCATGACAGCGGCTGATAAAGTAAAACTACAGCAAAACATCCTGGCAGGGCTTCCGGGAGCCGAAGAAGCTTATAGCATAGAAGATTTTCTGATTACGTTAAGCGCTTATAATGAAATCGACCGAAAAACGCTAAAACAGAATCTTTTCTTCTTTTTAAAACAAATTATTCCAATCGCCGAAAGCAAAGGTGTTCTCATGGCCATACATCCTGACGACCCTCCCTACCCGATTCTCGGATTACCCAGAGTGGTAAGTACCGAAGAAGATTTAATCGATCTAATGGCTGCTGCCGATTCAAAATCAAATGGGTTTACGATGTGCACCGGTTCTTATGGAGTGAGGGCTGAGAATGATTTGCCCGGTATCGTAAGACGTCATGGTGATAAAATGAACTTTATTCATCTCAGAAGCACCCAGAGAGATGCCGAGGGCAGCTTTTATGAAGCCAACCATCTGGAAGGTGATGTAGACATGTATGAAGTTGTAAAAGCGATTCTGGAAGTTGAAAAAAGAAACAACAGCCAGTTGCCCATGCGTCCGGATCACGGACATCAAATGCTGGACGATTTAAACAAAAAAACAAACCCGGGATATTCTGCTATTGGCCGATTAAGGGGATTAGCCGAATTGAGAGGATTAGAAATGGGGATTGTGAAATCTTTATAAAATAATCACGCGAAGGCGCAAAGACGCAAAGTTTTTTATACATGTCTAAAAAGAATTTAATTAGTAAAAACCGGTACATAAACGCTACATCCTACAAAACAGAAACCTTTACGCCCTCGCGACTTTGCGAGAAACTACCTAACCAAAATAACCACAACCATGAATACCCAAACCATCCTGATTTGCTGCAGTTTTTTTGTGTCTGGCTTTGCATTTAGTCAACAGACTCCTAAAATACTAACCGATTCAAAAAACAATTACCTTCCTGACTTCAGTTATGCAGGATATCATTTCGGCGAAAGCCCAATTCCGGAAACATCAGGAAAAGTCATTAACGCCACAGATTATGGCGTAAAAGCAAATGATGCGCTAGACGATTCAAAAGCCTTATTAAAAGCCATACAAGCAGCAAATGACGTTCAGGGCAATGTCATTTTACAACTGCCTGCCGGAAGAATTATTCTGAGTGCCGTTTTATACCTCGAAAGAAGCAATTTTATACTTCGCGGTATGGGGTCAGGTGAAAAAGGAACCGAAATTTACTGTCCGAGACCCATGATGTATTTCAAAGATCCGGAGTCTTTGGCAGAACTTCGTGAATATTTAACCACATTTGATAAAAGACAACGCGAACCCGAAAACAACGTCGACCTCCCCTTCTCTCAATATGCATGGTCTGGTGGATTTATCTGGACCCAGATTCCGAATGAACGCGTTAAATCTTATCTCGATAAATATGAACCCATTTCGACCCCTTTGGCAAAGGTAAATTCCGGAACAATGGGCCAGCATATCATCACCGTTTCGGAAGTAAAAGGAATTAAAGTGGGCGACATACTCGAGTTGCAGCTGTTCAATAAAGACGGTGAAAATGGCGAAATCATAAAAGACTTATATCAGGGAGCTCCTGTAAAACCGGGCTCTCATCACTGGAAATTCCCAAAACTGCCGATTGTCAGGCAACAGGTTGAAATCACTAAAATAGCAGGTTCGAAAATTACCCTCAAAACACCACTTACGATCAGCATAAAACCAAGCTATCAGGCGCAATTAGTGGAGTGGAAACATTTGAGCGAAGTGGGTATCGAACAGCTGCGCTTCACCTTTCCGGATATTCCGAGAGTCGCACATCATGTAGAACCCGGAAACAATGCCCTATTCTTAACACGACTTTTCAACAGCTGGGTCAAAGATGTCGTCATAACGAATGCCGACAGCGGGATTCTGGCCGAAGAAATTGCCAGTGTTACCATTCAGGACATTGTTACCGATGGGCCTCATTTGTCGCATTATACCGTTACTTTGGGCGGTGTGCATAATGTATTGGTCAGGAATCTTAAAATTTATAACAAAGCGGTTCATCCTTTAAGTTTCAACACTTTTGCAACAAAAAATGTCTATCAAAACTGTGAGATTTTTGCCGATGCCCTTTTAGACCAGCATTCGGGAGCCAATCATCAAAACTTATTTGATCAGATCACGGTACATATACGACCGGACAAAAACAACAGTTATTATTTGTTTGGCGGTGGAGGCGCCGATTACTGGAAACCTTCACATGCCCCGTTTAGTACATTTTGGAATCTGAATGTTCAGGTTGAAAATCCGATCGAAACGACGCAACCCATTTTATTATACGGCATGAAAGATGGCCCATTTGCCCGAATTATAGGTGTAAATGGTAACGCTAAATTTGAGGTAAAATATGAACCCGAGGCTTATATGGAGTTTCTGAATACGGCGATGGATAAAGTTCCTTCGTTATATGATTATCAATTGCAAAAGCGCTTGAAGAAATAATCTCGCAAAGTCGCAGAGTCGCAAGTTTTTTTAATGACATACAGTGAGGAAAGCCTTTGAACCTCTGCACCTTTGCACCTTTGAGTCTGTGAACCTTTGCACCTAAAAAAAACCGCTATGAAATACAAAATAGCCTTTCTACTACTCCTTTTTATTTCCGGAAACATGCTTTCCCAAAATAAATACCGTCTCAAAAACATCTCGACTACTGACGGGCTTTCGCAGAGTTCTGTTATTGTAATTCATCAGGATAAACTGGGACAAATGTGGTTGGGTACCCGTGACGGACTCAATAAATACGATGGCAGTAAATTCACCATTTTCAGGAATGATGTCACCAACAAACATTCGATCAGCAACAATGACATTTTATCCATTGAAGAAGACAATACAGGAAAAATCTGGGTGGGGACCTACAACGGACTCAACTGTTACGATCCTGTCAATAATCGCTTTACCCGATATTTGCACACCAAAACCAATCATACCATAAGCAGTAATGCCATTTGGTCGATTAAAGAAATTGGTGACGAAATGTGGTTTGGAACTTCAAAAGGAATCACTCTTTACAATAAAAAAACCAAGCTGTTCACTTCTCTTTTTCACTCAGACACAGACGATACAACAGTACCCAGCAACAATATCATCACCATTTTAAAAAGCAAAAAAGGCGAAATCTGGATTGGAACCACCAAAGGTTTGTGCAAACTTATCAGCAGAAAAAAAGGAAAATATATCTTTAAAAACTATCCTTTAAATTCCATAGACCTTCTGAATGTTGTGGCCCTTACAGAAGATGTTTCGGGCAATTTGTGGGTGGGAACAAAAAACAAAGGTCTTTTAAAACTAGACCAAAACTCCAACGCATTTGTCTCCTTTTTACCTGATGAAAAATACAGCGAAATCAATACGGATATCCGTTCTCTGGCAATCGACAAACAAGGTTCGTTATGGATTGGTGCCTACGACGGAATCTATATTTTAGGAAAAGACAAAAGCATTCAAAAAATAAACAGCACGAACAATAGCAACGGAATTGATAAGGTAAAATCGATATTTATTGACCGAAAAGGTTCCGTTTGGATTGGCTGTTACTACAAAGGCGTCAACATCTGGGACATTTCAAATGTTAATTTTTCCAACTACAATCAGAATTCTAAAAAAATCCCCATGAGTTTTGATGTTGTGAGTTCGATTGTGGCCGATAAAAATCACAATGTCTATTTTGGAACAGAAGGCGGCGGCATCACGGTTTTTAACCGAAATACCGAAGCGGTAGGTTATATCAACAGTCAAAGCGGCAAAAACGTCAAAAACGATATCAAATCCATGTGTCTTTCTGCTGATGTTTTGTGGATAGGAACTTTCTCGAAAGGGCTGTCTGCTTACAACATTAATTCAAAAAAAATAGAAGACCATCGAATTGCGCCCGCGTTAAACACTTTACTCAAAGAATCCGGTGTCTATTCGATCAAAGCTGAGGGCAACGGTATCCTTTGGATTGGGACTTTTGGAAAAGGCCTGATTCGGTACGACACCTTTTCTAAAACCTTTGAAGTCATCGGAAATGATACTGCCCAGCCTGAATATTTAACCAACAACATTGTGCGAACGATGCTGGTGGATGAAAAAAAAGGAATCTGGGTTGGAACTCAAAACGGATTGAATTACATTCCATTGCAACATTCCACTTCAAAAAAATACAGCATCAAACATTACTTTTTTGATTCTTCTTCCCTGTCCGGAGACGATATCCTAACCTTATTCCAAGACAGTCAAAAGAAAATCTGGGTAGGAACAAAAGCCAAAGGCCTTCATTATTTTGATGGAAAAAAATTCTCTAAAATCAATTTAAGAGTTGGAAACACCATCATTACTTCCATACATTCCATCCTTGAAGACGATGACAAAAACCTATGGATCAGTACCAATCAGGGCATCATAAAATACAATACCGTTCAGAAAACAGTTGTAATCTACGATCAGAAAGACGGTTTGGCTAGCAATGAATTTAATGATAACTCGGCCTTAAAACTCGATTCTAATAAATTCTATTTCGGGAGCCCATCGGGTGTAACCTTTTTTGATGCCAAAAAAATCTCTCTGAACCGCTATGCACCTCAGGTATTAATTACCAATTTGAAAATCAAAAACGAAACCATACATCCCAATGATACTCTTGGTATCCTCGAAAAAAGCATTACCTACACCAAAACCATAACGCTCGATTACGACAAAGCCAATTTCTCCATTGATTTTGCGATTCCCAACTACATTCGATCCAAAAACAATCAATACAGCTATCGTCTGTTGGGACTGGAAAACAACTGGACCACAACCAAAAGTTCCGAAGCTATTTTTGCCATTCAGAACCCAGGAACCTATGTTTTTGAAGTTCGTGGGGCCAACAATGATGGTGTCTGGAATAAAACTCCAACGACCTTAACAGTTATCGTAAAACCGGCTCCCTGGCGCAGTATCTGGGCATTTTTACTCTACGGAATTTTAATCGGACTGGGAATATACGGCTTAATCTGGATCATGAAATCTAAAGCTGCACTAAAACAAAAACTGGAGCTAGAATATCTCGAAACCAAACGCATCGAGGAAAACAACCTTGCCAAACTCGATTTCTTCACCAATATTTCGCATGAGTTCAGAACACCTTTGACCTTAATTTTGGGCCCTTTACAGCAAATTCTGTCCAACTATAACGGTACAAATGAAATGTATAAAAAGTTACTGGTTATTGAAGGAAGTGCCAATCATCTTCTGAGCCTGATCAATCGCCTGATGGATTTTAGAAAACTCGAAAATCATCAGGTAACACTCGAATCAGCGGAAGGAAATATTGTAAAATTCACCAAAGAGATCTTTCTATCATTTATCGAATATGCAAAAGACGGCGGTTACCACTACACCTTCGAAGCAGCAGATGAAGAAATCCTTCTGTACTTTGACCGCTATAAACTGGAACGTGTTTTTTACAATCTAATTTCCAATGCCTTTCGATACACCCCAAAAGGTGGAAACATCCATCTTAAAATAACACACGACCATGAAAACCTTTTTATAGCCGTAGAAGATTCGGGAGTTGGCATCGCAGCCGAACATATTGATAAAATTTTTGATCTGTTTTACGAAGTTCCGATCCACAACAACGTACAGAAAAACTACAACAAAGGAACCGGAATTGGTCTTTCAATTGTAAAAAACATCGTAAAACTCCACAAAGGAAATATTGAGGTAGAAAACCAACCAACCGGAGGTGTCGTATTTAAAATAACACTTCCCTTAGGCCGATCTCATCTTCTGGACCATGAAATTATAGAAAACTTCCAAATCAGTGATGCGATCGAGCAGTACAGTTCGCAACTCGAAGCTTCTGAAACAACTGAACGCGAAGACATTGCCGGTCTTGTAATGAACAATGAAAAACCAACCATTTTACTTGTCGAAGATCATAAAATTCTTCGATCGTTTATGAAAAATCTACTTAAAGAAGAGTACAATATCATTGAAGCTGAAAATGGAAAGGCCGCGTTTGAAAAAGCCCAGCAGTATGTTCCGAATTTAATCATCAGTGACGTCATTATGCCCGAAATGGTAGGCACAGAACTTTGCTCAAAAATCAAAGAGAACTTAAAAACCAGTCATATTCCTGTAATCCTGCTGACTTCAAGAACTTCACTGGTCTATAAATTTGAAGGACTGGAAAGCGGCGCCGATGATTATATCAGTAAACCTTTTAATCTAACCGAATTTAAACTTCGCATTAAAAACCTGCTGAATTCCACCGAACGTCTGAAAAACAAATTCTCAAATGAAGACAGTTTTGTTCCTTCAGAGATTACCGTTTCTTCACTGGACGAGGAACTGCTGAAAAAAGCCTTTAAAATTGTAGAAGAAAATATTTCAAACGAGCAATTTGATATTCCGTTTTTCTGTACCGAATTAGGCGTCAGCCGGACCATGTTGTTTTTGAAAATTAAAGCCTGGACCAATTATACACCCAACGAATTTATCCACGAAATACGAATGAAACGTGCGGCCCAACTGTTAGAACAAAACAAATTAAATGTCTCCGAAGTGAGTTACAAAGTAGGTTTTAATAATCCGAAATACTTTAGCAAATGTTTCCAGAAAAAATACGGCGAAACCCCGACACAGTTTGCGGATAAGTTTTTCAGCTCGTCTGTCATTTATTAGGAAATCCATTATTTTAAAGGCATAAAAGAAGGGTATCTGTATTTTTAGATACCCTTTTTTGTATTTCTATATCCTTTGTGCCTCCTACATTTGTCCTTATGAAAGCCCAAAAAACAAAATTCATATTGCTGCAAATTGTGTTTATATTGCTGATAATCGGAATGAGTTTATTGCTTTTTTATTTTATCTAACACTAACCTAAAACCTAAAATGAATGTTTACAAACCAAAATTTAAAATCGCTTAAATGGTGTTTGCTGGTCTATTTTTTACTGGCGAATATTGTGATGAACGCACAGGAAAGAAAAGTCACAGGAAAAGTTACTTCCGCTGAAGACTTGCTTGGACTTCCGGGTGCTAATGTGTATATCAAAGGATCTTCAGTGGGTGCATCAGCAGATATGGATGGAAACTATACTGTTATCGTTTCTGAGAAAAATGCCGTATTAGTCTTCAACTTCATAGGATATCAAACTGTCGAAATTCCAGTAGGCAATAAAACCGTAGTCAATGTCAGCTTAAAACCGGATACTAAAAATCTCGATGAAGTAGTCGTTGTGGGTTATGGTACCCGTAAAAAGAGCGACATCACGGGTTCCGTATCTTCGGTGACAGCCAAAGAACTAACCGCTTATCCGTTATTAAATGCAGAACAGGCATTACAAGGCCGTGCTGCGGGAGTATCGGTACAATCCAATAATGGTGGCGAACCGGGTGCTCCCGTAAAAATCAGGGTTCGTGGCGGTACTTCTATCAATGCTAGTGGAGATGCGCTTATCGTGGTAGACGGTTTTGCCGGTGCATCGATGCCCGCCCCTCAGGATATTGCTTCGATCGAGATTTTAAAAGATGCTTCGGCTACTGCCATTTACGGATCTAGAGGTTCAAATGGAGTTATCATGGTTACCACAAAAAAAGGAAAACCAGGAGCTCCTGTTATCGAATTCAGTAATTCTACCTCCGTGCAGTCTGTCAACAATAAATTGCATCTGCTAAATGCAGATCAATTTGTAGCCTACCGAAAAAGTTTCACCACACACACTGCGGCAGGTTCGGATACAGACTGGCAGGACGTTATTTATCGTAACGGATTAATTTCTAACTCCCAATTGTCATTTTCAGGCGGGTCAGACAAAATCAAATACTATGTTTCTGGAAATTATTTCAATCAAAATGGAGTTGTAATTAACTCCGGAATTGACAAATACACCATTGTAAGTAATCTGGAAGCCGATTTGAGCGACAAGTTTAAAGTGGGTCTGAATTTATTTCAAAGCAAACAAAATAAAGAAGGAATCATCAGCCAGACCAGTGCGGGAGGAACAGGAGCCGCAGGTGTAATTGCCGCTGCTTACCGTTTTATGCCCGACAAAGGAATTTATAATGCCGACGGAACTTTTACCACCACAGCACCTATTGGAGATGATATCGACAATCCGTACGCGACAGCTATGGAAAACATACTGGAGGTAATCAACATTACCAACAGAAGTAACTTCTTTGCATCGTATCAACTTACCAAAGATCTGAACTTCAAAACCACTTTAGGGTTGACCGAATCCAATTCACAAACCGGAAGATATACTCCATCCACTTTAATTGCGGGAAAAAACATCAAAGGAGAAGCTTCTGTAAACAATACCAGATTCTCTTCTTTCTTAACTGAAAATTACCTGACTTTCAAACGTGAAATCGTCGAAAAAGGAATCCTTACGGTACTTGGAGGTTACTCCTATCAAAAAAACAGAAACGAAAACTCCTATGCCGCTGCAAGAGGTTTTTTAACAAACACCAACTCCTATCATAACTTAGGTGCCGGAACCGTATTCTTAAAACCCGATTCGGGATTGTCAGAGACAGAACTGATCTCGGCTTTCGGAAGGTTAAACTTTGATTATGCCGATAAATACCTGTTCACTTTTACAGCCCGTAGAGACGGTTCGTCAAGCTTTAGTAAAAATTACAAGTACGGAACCTTCCCTTCTGGAGCAATTGGCTGGAATATCGGTAAGGAAAACTTTCTGAAAGACAGCAAAACGGTTTCAAACTTTAAATTGAGAGCCAGTTACGGAGCCACCGGAAACCCATCGATCGGAGCTTATTCGACACTTTCCCGATTTTCTGAAATTTATGATGTAAGTGGAGACGTGATTGTCAATGCGGTTCAGCTGACTTCTTTAGACAATCCGAACTTAAAATGGGAGACCTCCTACCAACAGGATTACGGAATTGATCTCGGTTTATTTGATAACCGAATCAGTATCACAGCCGATTATTACAAAACAATTACCAAAGATCTATTGTTCAACCGACCTTTACCGGGCGTTTCAGGAATTGCTTCTCAACTTCAAAATGTTGGAGAATTAGAAAATAAAGGATGGGAATTAGGCATCAATACCAAAAACTTTACCGGAGCTGATTTTACATGGTCAACGAGTTTTAATATCTCTTCCAACAAAAACAAAGTACTGAAATTAGCCGACGACAAAGATCTTTTAATCAACTCTACGCCGGGTCACTTCCTTGCGACCGATTCTCAAATTTTAAGAGTCGGACAACCTGTTGGTTCTTTCTTCGGATTTGTTTACGACGGTGTAATTCAGCAGGGAGAAACCGTTCTGCCTGGGAATTTTGAGACAATAGCCGGAGGAGAAAAATTCAGAGATGTAAACGGTGACGGCAAACTGGATTCAAGCGACAAAACCATCATAGGAAACCCAAATCCTGATTTCATCTTCGGACTTAATAACGATTTCACGTATAAAAATCTTGATCTTAATATTTTCTTTCAGGGTTCAGAAGGGAATCAGATTTTAAACTATACGCTGATGGAACTGGCCTCAGGAAACAATAATGCTACAACCGAAGTTTTGGATGCCTGGACACCAACTCACACCGATACTAATGTGCCTATTAATGCGGCAAGAACGAAAAGAGTTACTTCAAGATTTGTGTACGATGCAAGCTACATTCGTTTGAAAAACATCTCTTTAGGTTATAGTCTGGATGATAAAATTGTATCCAAAATGGGATTGAGTAAAGTTCGTTTTTACATCAGTGCTCAAAACTTATGGACGATTACCAATTACCCGGGTTCTGATCCGGAAGTAAACTACCTGAACGATACCAACGCCAGAAGCAACACCAACTTAGGATTGGATTATGGAAGCTATCCGAATGTGAGAACGTTTACACTGGGCTTTAATTTAAAATTTTAGTTTAAAAATGATCTTAAACACATCGAAAAATAGATTTTATGCTCACAATTATAGAACATTCCAAAAAGCTATGCTTCTATGTGTTAAAATTAGTACACCAAATACCTAAAAAAATAATAGTATGAAAAAATATATAGCTTTTCTTTTTCTGGGAATATTCGCTTTTGGATGTTCCGACTTAGAAGAAAAACCGGTGGGAATCATTCGTCCGGAAAACTTCTTCAGCAATACAGATGACCTGCAGGCTGCTGTAAACGGAGCTTTTGCCAACATTGCCCATAATAATTATTGGGGAAGAGAATTTACAATCGCTTTAATGTTGCGCGATGACATGGCCGATATTGGCGACAGAACCACTCAGGCTGCCCGTATCGATGTGAACGATTTTTCGATGAACGACACCAATGCACTGGTGGCCAACTTCTGGCCGCAATCGTACATCATTATCACCGCAGCCAATCAGGCAATCGAAGGCGCTAAAAAAACACCAGGTGATCCCGCCAAAGTAAACGCCATTGTGGCTCAGGCTTATTTTGCAAGAGCTTTTGCCTACTATCATTTAGTTCGCATCTTTGGAGATATTCCCTACATCGACTTTGTGGTAAATGACGTATCGCAGGTAAATTCCCTAAGCAGAACCAAACAAGCCGATGTATATCCGAAAATTATTGCCGATCTGGAATTTGCCAAACAATGGCTGGAAGACAAACCAAAAGTAAAAGCTGTTCCCGGAAAAGGTACTGCTGCGGGTTATCTGGCCTCTGTTTATTTGACCCTTGGAAACTATCAAAAAGCCTACGACGAGTCCAAATATGTTATAACCAACGAAGCTAAGTTTGGTTTAGGACTGGACGCTGATTTTCAGGATTTGTTTAATGCCACAAAAACAGCGGCACTTAAAGAACCTTTATTTACAGTTGATTTCAACAACTTAACTTCCGGAAATTACGGTCAGGATTATACTGCATTTTTCACCGGTTCTCTAAAAGACGAAACCTACAGCTACGGACAAGGATTTTCGGTAGCCGTTCCTTCTTTAAAAGTATTCAACGACTGGGACAAAAGAGATTACCGAAGAGCGGTAAGTTTTGACACCATCATCAGAAAAAAAGTGGGCAATAATTTGCAAATTTTTCCTTCGAGTGATAACGAAAAAGCGCCACGTCCGCATATTGCCAAATACTATCGTTTTCCCGGAAAAGCGGGTGCCAACGGAAGAACTTCACAGCACAATTACATCACGATGCGTTTTGCCGAGGTACTCCTGACAGCAGCCGAAGCCTTAAATGAAATTACTCCCGGAACCGCAGAAGCAGACGGATATGTAAACCGCGTACGCGCCAGAGCCAGAAACAAAGCCGGAAAACTGGTTTCCTTTCCTGCCAATGTAACACCGGGTTTATCTCAATCTGCTTTCAGAAAAATGGTTATCGATGAACGCAGACTAGAATTGGCTTTTGAATATGTAAGATGGTACGACATCAAAAGACTCCAAAATGGTCCGGAAGTATTTGGTCCGACTGGTTTTGAACCGCATGCTAATTTTGATCCCAACAAGGATTATTTATTTCCATTACCGGGCACTGAGTTAGCGATCAACCCGAACTTAAAACCAAACAATCCCGGTTACTAAAAACAAGATTTAACCATATTCTTATCATTATGACGCGAGAAGAATCACACTAGAAACCTGGCCAAGATTGGTCGATTTTGCATGCGGAGTTTCTAGTGTGATTTACTTCGTCAGTCGCTATCGCTCGAGTCTCCTTCGTCGAAATGATAAAACAATCGTATCTTTTTCTTCGCATAGCTTTACGACATTACTATGAGGTACTTTAAAAGTGAAATGCCTTTTAAACGCCCTTATAAACTATGTTCCTATGTGTTAAAAATAAATACAACAGATTAAAAAAATAAAAATAAAAATCTGCCAGATCTGCCAGATCTGCGAGAAAAAAATAGAATCTTGTATTAACACCAGATCTCTATATCAAAACCAAAATAAAACTTACATATGAATAGAGTTAGTTTCTTTACTTTAATCCTTGGGTTTGCATTGCTCACAACCGCATGCAAATCCGGGATTAATTCGCAACCAAAAAATACCTCAGCAGTAGACCACCTTCTCGAAACCCGATACAAAATGCTGCTGGATTATCCGGTTGATTCGATGGCGATGCCCAGAAGCATGACCCTCAAAACCAATCTCATTAGAAAAGTTCCTTCAAGAGACTGGACAAGCGCATTCTTTGCCGGAAATCTTTGGCAATTGTATCGCTTAACAGGAAATACAGACTATAAAAAACAAGCCGAAAAATGGACGCCTTTCAGTAAAAAAGAAAGCGTAAACAGAGGTTCCCACGATGTTGGTTTTAAAGTCTATTGCAGTTATGGAGAAGCGCTAAAAGTGGAAAACAAACAAGAATACAAAGATGTAATTGTTAAAGGTGCTGAAACTTTATGCAGCCGTTTTGACCCAAAAGTCGGAGCAATTCGTTCCTGGGATTTCAACAAAGAAATTTGGGACTATCCAGTGATCATTGACAATATGATGAACCTTGAATTGCTTTTTGAAGCCAGCAGATTATCCGGCAATAAAAAGTATCAGGACATCGCCATCCAACACGCCAATACCACTTTAAAAAATCAGTTTAGAGCAGACAACAGCTGTTATCATGTTATTGATTACAATCCGGTTTCGGGAGCCGTAAGAAAAAAAACGACCCTGCAGGGATATAACGACGATTCTGTTTGGGCACGCGGACAAGGCTGGGCCGTTTACGGATTCACCATGTCGTATCGTTATACACAAGATCCGGCCTACCTCAAACAGGCCGAAGCCACAGCACAATTTTTTATGCCCCATAAAAACCTGCCGGAAGACGGTATTCCGTATTGGGATTTTAAAGATCCGGGCATTCCAAATTCGGCACGTGATGTTTCTGCGGCAACCATTATGGCTTCAGCTTTATATGAATTGTATGGTTATACTAAAAACGACCGTTATCTGGCTTTCGCCAACAAAATAATCGCGTCTTTACATTCCGAAAAATACCTGTTAGATGCCAAAATAAACGCCCCTTTCCTATTGAATCACAGCACCGGAAACTGGCCAAAACACGACGAAATCGACGAACCTATTATCTATGCCGACTATTATTTCCTGGAAGCATTGTTAAGACAAAAAGCCTTATAAACTATGAAAAAACTACTGTATCACTACAAGTCTTTTCCGGTTATGACTTTTCTGGTTTGTTGCTTGTTTTCTCACAATTATACTTTTGCTCAAACGAAAACCAACCTCAACGAAAACTGGCTGTATCTAGAAAACAATACCTCTAGTCCTGATCAGGCTAAAAAAGCAGACCACTGGAGCAAACTTAACTTACCGCACACCTGGAACGCCGAAGATGCAACCGATTTAAATCCGGGGTACCGACGTGATGCCAGCTGGTATCAAAAGAAACTGAATCTTCCTAAAATCGACCAGAATCAACGTTATTATTTATATTTTGAAGGATCGAATGTAACCACAAAAGTATATGTAAACGGTACCGAAGCCGGCGGACATATTGGTGGCTACATTGGATTTACAATCGAAATTACTCCCTTTATCAAAGAAGGAAACAACGAAATTCTTGTTCGTGTAGACAACAGTTATGATATCGAAATCATCCCGTCTCAAAAAAGCGATTTCTTTATTTATGGTGGTATAACACGTGATGTCTGGTTATTGTCGAAATACAAAAACCACATTGAGGATCTGAAAATTACCACTCCTGAAGTTTCTGCCAAAAAAGCATCCTTGAATATTGTTGCTAAAACCAACCATTCTGATCCCTCAAAAGAACTCACCTTAACCGTGATTCTTAAAAATCCAAAGGGAAAAAAAGTAGCCACTAAAACCATTCCGGTTACAGCCAATAGTTCAACAATAGCGTTCGACAATATTAAAAACCCGGAGCTTTGGGATATTGACACCCCAAATCTATACTCGGTTACCGCGATTTTAGCAGAGAAAAATCAAATCAGAGACAGTGTAAATGAAAAAACAGGTTTCAGATGGTTTGAATTTAAAGATCATGGACCTTTTTATCTCAATGGAAAACGACTGCTCCTTCGGGGTACACACCGCCATGAAGAAGAAGCTGGTGTGGGAGCTGCCATGAGCAATGCACAGCATCGAGCCGATATGCAATCCATCAAAAAAATGGGAGCCAACTTTGTTCGTCTTGCCCATTACCCGCAGGACCCCGAAGTTTATAAGGCTTGTGATGAACTTGGCCTTTTAGTTTGGGACGAATTGCCATGGTGCCGCGGCGGAATTGGCGGCAAACTTTGGCAAACCAACACTAAAAACATGCTCGCAGAAATCATCAATCAAAACTACAACCATCCGAGTATCATTATCTGGTCGTTGGGGAATGAGATGAACTGGCTGCCGGATTTTCCTGATGGAGATAATACAGACCGAACAAATGTATTCCTGAAAGAATTAAACGACATCGCCCACAAAATGGATCCCACCCGAAAAACAGCGATTCGAAAATACTATGAAGGTTCTCAAATAGTCGATGTCTTCTCCCCTTCGATCTGGTCGGGCTGGTATTCCGGAAGCTACAAAAGCTATCAAAAAGCAATCGATGTTTACAAAAAAGAATACAAACATTTCATTCATGCCGAATATGGCGGTGACAGTCATGTGGGCCGTCACAGTGAAAATCCGGTCACAGGCGAGAATATCATAAAAGCCGAGGGCTGGGAAGAAGCCATAGTGCAAACCAAAGTAGCTAATATTGCACAAATTGGCGACTGGAGCGAAAATTATATCGTTGATTTATTTGACTGGCATCTGCATATATCCGAGAATGACCCATCGTTTGTGGGCAATATTCAGTGGGCATTCAAGGATTTTGCGACGCCTTTGCGACCGGAAGACGATATTCCGTATATGAATCAAAAAGGACTGACAGACCGAAACGGAAACCCAAAAGATGCCTACTATGTTTTTAAAAGCTACTGGGGCAAGGAACCTTTTGCCTACATCGAGTCGCACACCTGGACCGAGCGTCAGGGCCCTGAAAATACCCCTCGCACAATTAGTGTTTTTAGCAATTGTGAAAAAGTAACTTTATTTCATCAGCAAAAATCACTGGGTGAAAAGAAAAGAAATCTTTCACTGTATCCTGCCAATGGTTTAACCTGGGACGTAAATTTTTTAAAAGGAGAAAACATCCTGATTGCCGTTGGAGAAACAAAAGACGGAAAAAAGGTCACAGATACTTTAAAAGTGAATTACCGTTTCAATAAAAATGATACGGCTACGGCACTGCAATTGTCCAGCGAAAAATTAAAAAACGGTAACTATCTCGTGACGGCAATTGCAATCGACCACAATAACTTACGCTGTCTGGATTACGAAGAAAGCGTTTATTTTCAATGCCTGAAAGGAGGAAAAACCATGAAAAATCAGGGAACGCCCACCGGAAGCGAGTCTATAAAAATGGCTAATGGAAAAGCTTCTATTGAAGTGGTTCCGGACGGTTCCGGGATTCCGATTGAAATGACCGCATTGAACCAGAGTTTTAAAGGAGAATATTTGAAGATTGCCAATTAGATAAATCTCGCAAAGGCGCGAAGGCGCAAAGTTTTTTATGCCACTGATTACACAGATTAAAATGATTTTTGAAGATTAAATTTAAAACTCTGTCTAAAACAAAAAATACGCATTACATTGAAATAGAACAAAATTGCAAACTAAAAACTCAATTATGAAAAATACACTATTTTACAAAATTGCCTTAGTACTAATCAGTTTTGCGGGCCATGCACAAGTCACTTTAAATGCCGATGGTCCGGGTGGCGTTGGAACTTATGAACTCATAACAAATGCACTGGCTCCCGGTACAGCAAATGGAGCTATCGAGGCACCCGATGCTATACATCCCGGTTTTGGACCTCATATTACCGAAGTTTTTGATGCGGATCTGAATAAAAATGTTTTTGTATTTCACGCACATGTGAGTAACACTCCTCCAGACAATGAACCCGTAGCCGGGAAAACGGACAGACAGCGTGTAGAAATTAAATCGTACAACCCCTCACTCGATAATTTAAAAGGAATAATCGGTGAAACCGTGCGATACAAATGGCGGTTTAAAATTCCTGTTGGATTTAAACCAACCACCAGTTTTACGCACATCCATCAGGTTAAAGCTGTAGATGGTGACGACGACGATCCGCTTTTTACGATTACCCTCAGAAAACTTTCAACCGGGGCAACACGTTTAGAATTACTTTATGACGAAAATGCTGCAACGGCAACCACTAAATACGCTTTACCTGCCTTATCTTTATTTGAGGGTGTGTGGGTGGAAGCTACCGAAACGATCAAAATTGGCAGCAATGGAACCTATGCTATGGTCATCAAAAAAGTCAGCGATGGAACTGTGTTGGTCGACTACAGCAATTCAAATGTGCAAACGATCCGCCCTGCTTATACGGCCGCCAACGGAACTGTTTATGCAGCCAACTCTTTTATCAGACCCAAATGGGGAATTTACCGCAGCCTCACTGATATTGCCAACATGAGAGACGAAACCCTTCTTTTCTCCGATTTCAGTATTGAGGAATTGACTACTTTATCCGCCAAAGAGCAGTCAAAAGCAACAGTTGATATCCAATTCCCCAATCCGGTAGGCGACAAACTCGAACTTTCAGAAGCTGTTGTAAATCAGTATAGCGGAATAAGGATTTATGACAATACCGGTAAACAGGTCGTTTCTTACGACACAATTCCCGAAACCATTAATGTCTCGTCTCTACCATCAGGACTTTACCTTATAAAATTCAAAAAAGAAAATACCTTTTCAAAAGGTGTAAAAATGATTAAAAAATAAAATAGTATCAATGAAAAAGCTAATCACTTTAGTGCTACTCACCTCATCCTTTTTTGGAGTAGCACAAAACCTGATCTCCAATGTTCCAAACCGAAATACGACCTCGTTAAACGGAGTCTGGAATTATATTGTCGATCCATACGAAACGGGCTATTACAGCTTTCATCACGACGAATACGACAAACAGACCAAACCTTCCAATGCGGCTTTTTTTAATAACTATCATGTCGTAAACAAACAGGAACTAATTGAATATGATTTCGACAAATCCCCCAAAATCAACATTCCGGGAGACTGGACTTCACAGGTTCCGGAATTGAAATATTACGAAGGAAATGTCTGGTTCAAGAAATCTTTCGATTATAATTTACAGGCCAAAAAACGTCTTTTTCTGTATTTTGGAGCCATTAATTACAAAGCCGATGTTTATTTAAACGGGAAGAAATTAGGAAGACACGAAGGAGGTTTTACGCCATTTAATTATGAAATCACTTCGATTGTAAAACCAAAAGACAACTATTTAGTCGTTAAAGTCGACAATACACGCCACAAAGAAGATGTTCCGACAATCAATACCGATTGGTGGAATTACGGCGGAATCACCCGTGACGTAACGTTAATCGAAGAGAATGAATCGTTTGTAGAAGATTACCACATTCAGCTCAAAAAGGGCAATGCTGCTTTGATTTCCGGTTTTGTAAAGATCAACAACTTCAATTCGGCACAAAATAACATAAGCCTTTCGATTCCCGAATTAAAGATTCATTATAAAGGAAAAATTGGTGCTGACGGAATCCTAAACTTTGAAATTCCGGCAAAAAAAATCTCGTACTGGGCTCCTGAAAACCCAAAATTATACGAAGTAACAATCGATTATAACGGCCAGCAATTAAAAGATACCATTGGTTTCAGAACCATTGAAACTGAGGGAGACAAAATCCTCCTGAATGGAAAACCAATCTTTCTGCGCGGAATTTCGATTCATGAAGAAAATGCAAAAGGTGGTCGTGCCCATTCGGAAGAAGATGCTTTACGTCTTTTAAACTGGGCAAAAGAACTGGGCTGCAACTATGTACGTCTCGCCCATTATCCACACAACGAAAATATCATCAGAGTAGCCGATAAAATGGGAATCATGGTTTGGGAGGAAATTCCGGTGTACTGGACAGTTGAATTCACCAATACAAACACCTACAAAAATGCCGAAGAGCAGTTGACAGCAGCCATTACGAGAGATAAAAACAGAGCCTGCATCATCATCTGGTCGATGGCCAATGAAACTCCAATTTCGGATGCCCGAAATACATTTATCAAAAATCTGGTGGATCACACCAAATCTTTAGACAATACCCGACTCATCAGTGCGGCTTTACTGACGCAAACCGGAGCAGACGGTTTTGGAACAATCAATGACGAAATTGGTCAATATCTGGATCTTATTTCCTTCAATCAGTATTTAGGCTGGTATGGCGGAAAACTGGAAAACGCCGAAAAGATTTTCTGGAAAACCAAATACAACAAACCCGTGATTGTCTCTGAATTTGGAGGTGATGCCAAACAAGGTCTGCACGGTGAAAAAAACGAACGATGGACAGAGGAGTATCAGGAATACCTGTACATTCAAAATCTGAAAATGATCGAAAAAATACCACATCTGAGCGGCTTAAGTCCGTGGATTCTGGTTGATTTCAGATCGCCAAAACGACTTTTACCCGGAATTCAGGACGGATACAACCGAAAAGGATTGATCTCCAATGATGGAAATAAAAAGAAAGCCTTTTATATTATGCAGGATTGGTATGCAAAGAAGAAAAAAGAATATTAAAAAAATTTCCTTATAAAATGATAATTTAAGAGAAAAAACAGCTGCATTCTATATCATTCTAAATGAAACAGAAGAACCGTTAGCAATTCATTAACAAAAAACAAACCTTAATTATATGATTTTTATTCATTATTAACTTACTTTGTAGATATTCTAAAAATTGTAATTCTATGAAAAAATTAAGTTTAATGGCAGTTACTTTATTTGCTGCCTTTACAGTTCAAGCACAGGATTTAGTAAAATTTGCTCCGTTAGACGCAAGTCCGGTCGACATTTCGTATTTCCCGAATAAAGCGGTAAAATTCAAAAAAACCGATAATCCTGCTCCGGCGATTAAGGTTATTTACGCAAGACCTTCTGCTAAAGGACGTGCTATTTTTGGTGATTTAATTAAATTTGGTGAAGTTTGGCGTGTAGGTGCTAACGAAAATACCGAAATCAAGTTTTACAAACCGGTTACTATTGGCGGAGTAAATATTCCTGCCGGAACTTACAGTTTGTTTGCCATTCCTGAAAAAGACAAATGGACGATCATTATCAATAAAGAAATTGATTTGTGGGGTGCCTATGCATACGATGAAAGTAAAGATATTGCAAGGGTAAGCGTTCCGGTGAAACCGGTATCCAATACAATCGAAGCCTTATCGATTGCTTTTACCGCTCAGGGCGCTGTAGCGAATTTAGTAATTGGCTGGGACAAAACAACTGTTGAAGTTCCAATAACCATTAAGTAATTGTTTAGCGGCAGAACGATATACCAAAAGAGACACTAGTTTTAAATTAGTGTCTCTTTTTTTTTCACTCATTAACATCAACCTCAAAACCAAAAAAGATGAAAAACACCTATTTATTCTTGTTTTTTTTAGGGGCAATTTGTGTCGGGCATTCCCAGCAAAAGTTCAAAATTACCTATGAACAGCTAAAAGAATACGAAGGCCTTTATGAGTACCAAAACAATACCACACTGCAAATCGCGGCTTCACCAAAAGATACGCTATTGTATGCGATCATCAACGAAAGCAAATATCCACTGACGCCTTCGGAGAAAGACATTTTTCTAAACACCTCTAATGAAAAAGTAACTTTTGTACGCGATAAAACTGCTATTCTCAACGGCTATACGACGGATGAAAAGACGTTTAAACTAATCAATAAAAAGGTCATTTTCCTCAAAGAAATGTGGTACCCCAGACTCAACGTACCGAAAGATTACGTATACCTGTACCAGCAACCCAAAAAAGAGAATGATGGCCTCGTGACCGGAACTATTGACAATACCGGGCTGGACAAGGCATTATTGGGCGAAATGATGCGAAAAATTGTCAACGGATCGTACCCAAACGTCCACAGTGTGCTGATTATTAAAGATGGGAAATTAGTTTTTGAAGAGTATTTTTATGACTACAACAAAACCAAACTGCACGAACTGCGTTCGGCAACCAAAAGTTTTGTTTCGGCACTTACCGGAATCGCGATTGACAAAGGATACATTAAAAGTAAAAAAGAAACGGTACTCTCCTATTTCCCTGGTTACACTTTTAAAAACCTCAACGAAGACAAAAGACAAATTACAATTGAAAACCTGCTTACCAACCAAAGCGGACTCGATTGTGATATAAGCAATCCGAAATCTGCGGGTGATGAAACGAGCATGAACTCTTCTGACGACTGGGTTCAGTATACACTTGATTTGCCCATGATTGATGTACCCGGAGGCAAAGGAATGTACTGCTCCGGAAACCCGATTACACTTGGTAAAATAATCGAAAAAGCATCCAAAATGCCTTTGCCCGATTTTGCAAAAGAAACGCTTTTTAAAGAGCTCGGCATTAAAAACTTTAAATGGAATTTTAAACCTGATGCTTCAAGTGCCGAAACCTTCTGTCAGCTGTATTTAAGCTCCAGAGATATGGCTAAACTGGGTTTGCTGTATCTCAATAAAGGCGTCTGGAACAGCAAACAGCTCATCTCTAAGGAATGGATTCAGGAATCCTTAACCAAACATACCGAAATTCAGGGGATTAATTATGGTTATTTGTGGTGGCTCAAATATCTGCAAGTCGATGGCGTGAAATATTACGGCGCAGCGGCACAGGGAAACGGTGGCCAGAAAATCTATATTTGGGAACAGCAAAACATGATTACCATTATTACAGGAGGAAATTACAACTCGCAATCCCCAAGTGACGAATTGATTCAAAAATACATTTTAAAAGCTTTTAATAAAAAATAAGTACAAATTACAATACTGTAATTGGAGTGTAAAGCCCTGTTGCAATTGGCACAGCTGTATTTGCTTAAGTATTTGATTTATTTTTTCATCCGGTTATGCTTTATACGATGAAGTTTTGTAATTTTATGAATATCAAAGAATTTAATTTTTAACTTAATCAAAAAATAGATGGGAAAATTTGTAATTACTAAAAGAGCCAATGGTGAATTTCAATTTAATTTAAAAGCTGGTAATGGGCAAACGATTCTAACAAGTGAAGGTTATACTACGAAAGCGGCCTGCTTAAACGGAATTGAGTCTGTTAAAACAAATTCGCAAGATGATGGTAGATTTGACAAACTGGAATCTAAAAGTGGAAAACCTTATTTCAACTTAAAAGCTAGTAACGGTCAGATTATCGGAGCAAGCGAAATGTATGAGAGTACAGCCGCGAGAGATAACGGAATTGCATCGGTAAAAACAAATGCACCTGAAGCTGATACAGACGATCAAACTGCATAAATACGATACAAAATAGAAAAAGATGGGGTCTTGTAACCCCATTTTTTTTGTTCCAAACTTTACCCTAAAGCTCTCCAAATTTTTCTTTGTAACGACGTAATTCTTCTTCGGTTTTACTTAATAATTTTTCCAGCAGTCCAATTTTATCTTCATACAAAACCTTTAATGCGGCACTATTGTCTGAATTGATCTGAATACTTCCATTATTGTTCCCTCTCACTTTATTAAAACTGTTGAAGTATCTCTGACTGTCAAAGCTGATTACATCTTCGACACTAACTTCTAAAATTCGGGCAATCTCGACCAGTTTTTCATAAGAAAGAATGGTTTTTCCCTTCTCAATTTTACTATATCCTGCCTGCGTAACACCTAACTGATCTGCCATATATTCCTGCGTATAATTTTTTAATTCTCTTATGCTTTTTATTTTACTTTTTATTGAAGTGGAAGCGGTCATAATTTTATTTGGGGGTATTTTGTATCGCTAAAAACCGACCGGTATGAAACTTTTAGTATTACCGCGATACTTTTTTAGTATACTATCTATCCTACTACTTCAACTGGTAGGTTTATGAAGTAGCCGATTTTCATTTTTTTCTGGTGGTAATAACAAAACCATACAATAGGGCAAGCACTATCACCAGCAGATCATTTTGAGAGATTTCATCTAATAACATTATAGATTTGTTTTTGTTTTTTGCAAAAGCCTGTTAAAATTCAGGTTTAGAAACTGATCAATCTGTTTCCCTATTTCGTGACGATCTAAGACTTTGATTTTCACTTTTGTTTCTTTTTTATAAACATCTCTGACAATAACATAATAGTCAAATTCAATGGTATTATGAAATCTTAAAATGATAAGAATGGTATAAACTAATATTGTGGGGCCGATATAATACAGCTCATTTAAATTTGAAAAAACCATCGCATAATAAGCCAAAGCGGTAGCCAGAATAAAAGCTCCGTTTTCAAGAAGATAAGTCTTCTTTTTTTTGAGTAAACCAAGTTCTGCAATTTCATTAAAACAGTATTGCCATCGTTTTGAACCATACTGAAACTGGACCTGATCCTGAGTAAGGGTAATGAACATAGTAATTAAAGGTTATTAATAAAGACAAGAAATAATTATGCTGAATGCTTAAACATAGCGACAATTAAAAATGAATTTTGCGCTTCAAAAAGAGGCAGACTGTTGCTCTTTTTTTTGAATAAAACTCTCATTCGCAATATTACGCATTCTATGCATTTTCTTTCTTACAAACCTCCTTATAGAATATAACTAAATGTTGTAATTAAATCTAAAATATCAATTTTTACTGATATTCAGGCGCAACTGCCGATGATTTTACCTTCACCGGTCTACCCCCTCTTTTCTGTCCTTACTGTTACCAAAAACGAAAAACCCCTCAATCAAAATTTTGTTTAAGGGCTTACTATTTATGGCTATTGGAGATTATTCTTCCCCTCTCAGGAGGCTTTCAATTTTTGAAGTTGAAATTTTAGGATTGGCTCCCGGTGAAGCAGCAACTAAAGCTCCTGTCGCACACGCAAAATCGATTGCATATTGAGGTGTTTTTCCGGTAAGCAATGTCGTAATCAAAGCGGCTAAAAAAGAATCACCTGCTCCTACTGTATCGACAACTTTTACAGCATATCCGTTGTTCTCATACAATTGATTTTCCCAAAGCAATACAGCCCCATGTTGTCCTCTGGTGACGCAAATGGCATTGGTATTGGTTTTTCCGGCAATAAAATGAATATTTTCTTCCAGTGTAGTAAAAGGCGAATGCAATGCGAGAGCAATTTCTGCTAATTCTTCGTCATTGAATTTAATAAAACTAGCGGAATGCATCAAACGCTCTAAAATCTCATAGGTATAATGAGGTTTTCTTAGATTGACATCAAAAACTTTGTACACATTGGTCTGCAATAATTCTTCAAGCGACTTCCTTGATACGGCATCCCGACAAACCAGACTTCCAAAAATCAAGACATCGGCATTAACTGCCAAATTTCTGGCAAAATCACTCAATATAATCTTGTCCCATGCCGCCGGATACTGGATAGTATAACTCGCCGAACCTTTATCGTTTAAGCTTACTTCGACCAAACCGGTTGAAAAATCTTCTGACCTGATAATCGCATCCGTTTCAAGTCCGAAACTTTTTATATGATTGATGAGAGCGGAACCGTCTTCATCATTGCCTACACTACTAATCATAGCCGCTTCGCAACCTAACGATTGCATTCGCAAGGCAACGTTTAGTGGTGCGCCGCCAATCTTTTTTTCAGTAGCAAAAACATCCCAAAGTACTTCTCCATAGGCTACTGCCTTAAGGTTATTTCCGTCACTCATTCTAAAAACATTTTTATATTAACAGGCTTGTTTAGTACAGTTTAGCATCGATTTTTTTTCTAAAAATGGAGTAGTCAAAAAAACACTTCTCCACACATTCGACGTTATTGCAATATAATGATAAAAAGCTTTGGATATAATTAGAATCAGGTACAAAAGTTGTGGAGTCCTAAAAAATATTTTCCATAAAAAAACCTCGTTTAAAATTCATTAAACGAGGTCTTTTTTTGAAATAAAAATATTATTTTTTAGATTCTTCGATAGAAACTTTTCTAAACTCTTTTAAAAGTTTTTCAATTTCTAAAGTTGATTTACGCGCTCTTGGACCAGCAGCTTTAACACCTTTTTCCGTTAATGATTCAGCCTCTGCTTTAAATGTTTCAATTTCGGCGTTGATTTTTACTAATAGATCGTTCATGCTTATAATTATTAAATTAAGACGCAAAAATAAAAGTTTGCATGGGAGTTACAACACTTTTGCTGTTAAATTTATCCCCATTTTTCGGGCCTTAGCTTAACAATAAATTTACTTCTTCTTTTTTCAGCATCCCGTTTTACACAATAAACTAATAGTCAATATCTTATTTTTCTAACCCGATAATTCCTGCCTTGTAGCGCATTCAAAAGTATTTTTTATAAAATTTCATTTTCTCTCTTCAAAACGTCAAAAAAGTAACTTTTTGCTCCATCCAGCAACTGCAATTTGCTGTTTTATTGGAGAAAATCTACCCAAAAAGTACCTGATTGAACTAAAACCGCTTCAAAAGTGATTGTATTTAGAAGGAACGTAGAGAACAAAGAAAAGTTTATTTCTCTATTTCAATTTTTACTTTTCCAAAAAGCTATTCCTCCAAATCAGATTCTTTCTACAGGAGTTACATTACCATCTATAAATGCAATTAACTCGGCTATTTTATGACAGCAATTGTCTTTAGTAGAAATTGAAATGATGTAGGCATTTTTATCTCTAATGTATAATAGAAAGAAGTCTTTGGTGAGAATAGCCTTTTCGATCTGGCACCAGCGATGGGTGAACCCGCCTAATGGCGAATGTACTCCAATAAATGAATTGGTAAAACTAAATTTATACCTGCGTAAAAGACGGTCAAATTTCAATAATTTTTTGATTACCCGAAAGGTTACTTTACAAATTGTGTTTACAATTAAACAGTGAAAAAGTAAAAAGAAAATCACCAGAATTAAATCTCTTAAAATCCATTGGAAAAAATCGTGGTTATGATCCCCGCCCAAAAAAACAATTCCTAACAAGACGATCGCCAAAAAAAACGTTACTCTTTTTTTGTACAAATCTTTGAAATACATTTTATTCATAGTACGTATTTCCGCATTATTCAGATCAAACTCTAAAGAAAAGGTAGAGGTGCTCATATGCTGTTGTTCTAATTATTTTTTAATAATTAATTTTCCTTTATTCCAATCTTGTTTTCCTGAAAAAACGATCCTTTCATAAAGTTCTGAGCAAATTTAGACGCAACTTTTTTTTTCGGGCACCGCTAGAAGCCATTAAACTATCGTGATAAGACAAATCTGCAATTGGTACACATAAAGAACTTCTATACCTGTTTAACAGCCACTTAAAAGTGGTTCTGAGTCACTTTCAAAATAGCTCTAAACAAAAAAGAGAGAACCTCCGTTCTCTCTTTTTTGAAAATATCATTCTTAAACTGTTTTATCTAATTCCTTTTCTAAGTAAAGCTAAAGCAGGATCTGTACTTATTTTTATCTGGTTGATTACAAGCTGAGCTATTGCTGTAGCTCCTTTTAATGACAAATGGGTATCATCACTTTTATCTTTGTCGTAATAGGCATTTTCACCGGCTTTAAAATGCAAATGCAGCTGTTTCGATTGTTCGGGTCCATAAGTTTGTTCCAGTATTTCTGTATAGTATTCCAGGTCAATAAAAGGAACTTTATACTCCTGGGCTACCCATCTGGTTTCTAAAGGATAATCGCCGTGTGTAGGTACTAAAACACCTTTCTCATTAAAATTGCGTCTCACTATAGAGGTCAATAATACAGGGATTGCTCCTTTTTCCCGACTTTCTTTTACAAACTTAATCAAGTTGTAGCGGTAGCTTGTATGAGGATTTGTATAACGGTTGAATCTTCTATTTTTTCATCAT
This sequence comes from Flavobacterium sp. N502536, assembly GCF_025947345.1. Classification (NCBI taxonomy): domain Bacteria; kingdom Pseudomonadati; phylum Bacteroidota; class Flavobacteriia; order Flavobacteriales; family Flavobacteriaceae; genus Flavobacterium; species Flavobacterium sp. N502536. Next base: position 4,748,601 of record NZ_CP110011.1, read on the forward strand.
TATGTCCAAACTCAATAAAAACGTAGTCTCCTTTTTTAAGCTTTTTATAAATAGAATCCCATCGCTTTTCGTTGATAAAACTTTTTGTACTTCGTCCGTTTACAGCTTTATTCTCCACTTTTACATCTTTGTTAAAAAAAGGCTGTAACACCTGTGCCCATCCATGTTCCGGATTACGTTCAGGGTCTTTTTTATTGGCCATTGTAGAATCTCCAATCGTATAAAGTGTTGTTTTCTGAGCGAAACAAGCCGTCGAAAGCAAACACATAAGTAACAGATAGTATTTCATCATTTGATTTATAATTAATGCGTTGGGGTAAATATTCAACACCTAGAAACATATTTTCGTACTACAAAAAAACTCAGCACCTTAGTACCTCAGCATCTTAGACCCTCAAAAAAAAATCTACTTCGCTGCTGTTGGCACCGTTGCTTTTTCTCCGATAACCACTTCATTGAGCAGCACATTTTCGGCATTCTCACTCGAAATGGCATTTTTTGCCCATTTGATATTAATATGGTTTAAAGAGATGTTACGAACTTTTTTATCCGGAAACCCCTGAATTACGATTCCCGATTCCGTGGCTTTATTACACGTAATATTTGAGAAAAAAATATTGAACAGGTCAGACTGAAAACCACTTCCTTCCCCATGATAATTGGCGGTGATGTACAAACAATCTTCTACTTCATCCAGTGTTAGATTGCGGACAAATACATTTCTGATGAAACCACCGCGGTCAGCATTAGTCTTCAAATAAATACCTCTTTTTAAATAGCCTGCTGTTTTACAGTTCTCTACAAATACATTTTGAACTCCAGCCGACATTTCACTGCCAATTACAACGCCGTGAAGTCCTTTGAAATTACAGTTTCTGATCACAATATTTTCACTTGGTGTAGCCGAATTAGCTCTTCCCTCATGATCTCTTCCGGCTTTGATCGCCACATTATCGTCACCATTGTCAAAGGTTACATTTTCAATTAAAACATCTTTTGCATACTCGGGATCAATTCCGTCGTTATTATAATTCAGTGATTTATAACGAAGCCCGCGTACCGTAATGCTTTGTGATTTCAATAAATGCAGACACCAAAAAGGAGAATTTTCAATTCGAATATTCTCGACTAAAATGTTCCTGCAATTAAAAAACTGAATCATTTGCGGACGTAAAAAATAGCCTTCTCCAAATTTCCTGTCTTTCAAAGCTACGTTATTATGATTCATGTCACGGCTTCTGTTTTTTCCCGGGCCTTCCTTCGCTTTAAAACTTTTCCAGTTTTTTGCTCCTTCTCCGTCCAGCGTTCCCTCACCAGTTATGGCAATATTCGAGCAGTCATAAGCATAAATCAACGGACTGTAATTGTAGAGCATGGTCCCTTCCCAACTCGTTAAAATCATTGGTAAATAATCTTCCGGGCGATCACTGAACTTAATTTTTGCTCCTTTTTCCAGTTTAAGATTGACATTACTCACAAAATGAATCGGGCCGTTTATTTTATAGATTCCTTTGGGAACAACAATCGTCCCGCCATTGTTCTTTTTACACAGCGCCATTGCTTTGTCAAAAAAGGTTTTGTTATTGCTAATGGAATCTCCCTTTGCACCCAATTTCACAACATTAATTTGATACGAAGGAAATACAGGAAGCTGAATTCGATTCACAATTGAATCTACTTTTGCTGACGGAAATTCGGTATGCTGCGCTACAGAAATCCAGGTGATGAAGAGGAAAATAACGTATTTAAAGTTCATGATTTTTTGAGGTTCTGAGGTGCTAAGGTTCTAAGTTTTTTTTCTATTGCTTTACAGTTGGCAGGCCTGAATACCAGTTGACAATTGAATCTTTCAGAATGTTGTCTATCGTATATTTTTCTGCCTCTTTTTTCTCAAGCTGATGCGACCACGAAACTCTTTTTGCAGACGAAGCTCCCTCGCCTTTGCAATTGTATTCGGCATAAAAAGCTGTTTTTTCCGCTTCGGGTTTCGACCAGTTTTCCCATCCTTCCGGTCTGATATGTTTTGCCATATCGCAATCGATATACACCGTTTTGGCATAAATACGCCAGGGTCTGCCGAGATAAACTGCCGTTGCTGATGACGCTGCTGTAAGTCTGCAATTTTTAAAAACAAATCCAAAAGCAGTTCCTTCGGGCGTTGAAGCAGCAGTAATATAGGAGTTTTTAATACTGTGGATTTCGCAATTTTCAAATAAGGCAGTTGCGCTTCCAAAAATAAAATCAGTGGTTCCTTCAATGTAACAATCTTTGATATACTGTTTGGCTTCTTTCCCTGACAGGTATAAGGTATCCTGATTTCCCAGAATATTACAGTTTAAAATCTGTACCCGATTGGCTACAACAGACAGTGCAATCGCCTGACCATTGTCGCCCGAAGCATTTTTGATCGTTAAATTTGATGCCGAAAAATCATCCCCTTCCACCAAGACCGTGTAGGTATAAAAAGTACTGTTTCTCCCCGTATTAATTTTGGAAAAATTATCATCAAAAACGATCACTGTGTTCTCTTTACTTTCACCAATTAGTGCCAGCTGTGTATTCCATTCCGGGATTCTGATTTTTTCATTGTACGTTCCGTTTTTCACAAAAACAGTGATTTTCTCATAGGGAAATGACGGGGCAGCATTTATAGCGTCCTGGATTTTTGTGAAATCACCTGAACCGTCTTGAGCGACCGTAATGAAGTTATTCTTTTTTTTTTCCAACGGTTCTTTAGCTGAAACTTTCAGTCCGTTTTTTGCCGCCCAGGCCGGATATTTTTTAAGTACTTCTTTGGGTGCATCAGAATACCAGGAATAACCGTTTCGTCTTTCAGCACCAATCTCTTCTAAAGATTTTTTCCTGATTCCGTCACGATCGCAGAAAAAGGGTACGTTGGTCGAAAGATCCATAAATCTTGCCCAAATTGGAGCCGCATTTTGTGCTACGATCATTTTTTTGTCAATGATTTTTCCATCCTCATTTAAAATACGTTTTTCTTCAAGATTGGTGATTTTTGTTTTTTCAAACCAGGCCTGCGCGCTTTGCACAGCCGTTATAATTTGCGGTGAAGGCTTTTCTACTGCCATTAAAAGCAATACAATCTTTGCCGATTCAGAACCACTTAACGACGCCAATTCGAATGCTCTTGCATTTGCTGGCGCAAGAGTAACTTCATCGTGCTGTGCACACCAGGCAGTTAAAACACCATTTTGCCTGTACTGTGTTTTTAAAATACAGTCGATTCCTTTTTCGAAAGCTGCTTTCGCTTTTTCAACAATTGCTTTAGCCGGTTTTATACTAAAATAATTCGTTTCCTCACTCACTTGTTTTATGGTGTTCAGGATGTTTACCATAGAGTCGTCATTGTAGGTGATGTGCGTGTAATAGCCTTTTTTTAAAGGATAAAACTGAGGCCATCCTCCATTTTTGTATTGCGCATCCAGCAGGTACTGCAATCCCTTTAAAAAAGATTCCTGGTAGCGATCGTCTTTTACCTGCGCGTACATTTTCGACATGAAAAGCATTTCCTGACAAGTCGCTCCGTTGTCTGTCGTTGTTTCTGCAGTTGTTTTTTTAAGTGCAAGCAACTCCTTTTTCTGCTCCGGCGTTAACTCTTTCTGCATCTGAATGTTCTTAGGCCAGCCGCCTATATCCCTTTGATACAGTAAAACATTCTCTGCTATTTTTTTTGCTTCATCGGTACCAAACCAGGCTGCATCGCTTTTCCGAATAATATCCGGCCAGTTTTTATAGCTGTTCTGTGCCTGAATACCAAAGCTCAGAACCATACCAAAAAACAATAGGATATTTTTTAACTTAATCATTTTAAAATTTTATTTGTTACTATCATCCCATTAAACCCGACAGGTTTTAGAAACCTGTCGGGTGGTTTTATATTATCTGTTTAATTCGACAGCTGCCAGAATAAACGGTCCGGTCGCTTTAGGATCGTTGTCTTTTTTCTTTTCGTTCACATAGTAGTTGTACGAACCATCACGATATGGATTACCACCTAAACCTGCCACCTGACAGGCTTGTGTAAGTGTAATTCCACCATCAGCATCTACCTTTATCAATTGTTTGGTCAAACCGTCAAAAGCTTTATTGGCCAGACTTTTGTATTTTGCAGGCAGGTATCCTTTATTGGCTCCTTTTGCAAAAGCATAAGCAAACATGGAAGATCCGGAAGCTTCAAGATAGTTTCCTTCTGCACCGCCTTTGTCTGTAACCTGATACCATAAACCGGATTTGTCCTGATATTTAGCCAAAGCTGCCGAAACACTATTGAAGTATTTTACCAGTTCTTTTTGTTTTGGATGATTTTTAGGGAAATAATCAAGCGCATCAACCAATGCCATCGCGTACCAGCCTAAAGCTCTGGACCAAAAGTTTGGAGAAGTTCCGTTTTCTTTATTCGCCCATGGCATTGCTTTGCTTTCATCCCAACCGTGGTACAACAATCCCGTTTTAGGATCTGTGGCATGCAATTGAATTAACTCAAATTGTTTCGCAACATCATCAAGATTTTTTCCTCCTTCAAAAGTAACGGTGTATTGCGCATAAAATGGTTCTCCCATATACAAACCGTCCAGCCACATTTGGTTGGGATAGATTTGTTTGTGCCAAAATCCGCCACTTGCTGTTCTGGGCTGTTCTGCCAATTGTTTGCGTAATAATTGAAGTGCTTTTAAATATTTTTCTTCCTTAGTAGCAGCATAAGTTTGAAACAGCAAACGTCCCGGCACAATTAAGTCAATATTGTACTTGTCTAACTCATAGGTTTTAATGGTTCCATCGTTCTGAACCAAAGTATCCACATAACTTTTTACATAAGCCGCGTACCTTGGATCCGGATTCTTTTTGTACAATTCTGCAATAGCATGTAAAACCAATCCATGAACATAATCCCATTTTGGTGTTTTCGAATCATCAATTTTATAACTTTCAGGATGGCGTTTCATTAAAGTCAAAGTCATTTTATCGGACCATTTTAAATCTTTACCAATGACAATTTCTTTTTTTGACGTTTCCTGAGAAGTCACTTTACAGCTTGTAAAGGCCATCAGACAAACTAAAGCCACTGCTGTAAAACAACCTTTCGTTCTATTATTTTTCATTTTTAAACTATATTTTAGATTCTACTATTTCTCCAATTCTAATGCACTGAGCAAAAAGGCTGCAAGTGCTGGTGAGCTATTATCCTTTGTTTTGCTTTTGATGTAATACTCATTTGTTCCGTCCCGAAATGGTTTTCCTCCTAAACCAACATTCGAAGATACCTTTGAAATAATGATTTGTCCCTGACTGTCTTTGCTTACAAATTCTTTCAGATAGGCCTCGAATGATTCTTCTGCCGTCTTTTTATATATCGGTTTCAGGTATCCTTTATTCGCTCCTTTCGCTAAAGCATAAATAATCATAGCCGAGGCCGAAGATTCTAAAAAATTCCCATTCATTTCAGGCTTATCTACAACCTGATACCACAAACCTGACGCACTTTTATGCTGCCCGACACTTTTTGCAATTTGATTCAGATCTTCTGTCAGCGCTTTATATTTTGGATGTGTTTTTGGATAATACTCCAAGGTTTCAACCAAAGCCATCATATACCAGCCAATGCCACGTCCCCAAATGGTTGGTGAAGTTCCTGTTTGTGGGTTTGCCCAAGCAATTTCTTTGCTTTCATCCCAAGCCTGATAAACCAATCCTGTTTTTTGATCCACTAAATGTGTCTGTACCAATTCAAATTGCTTTGCAATATCGTTTAAAGCTTTACCATTTTCAAATCTAACCGTATACTGGGTGTAAAAAGGTTCGGCCATGTACAAACCGTCAATCCACATTTGATTGGGATAAATTTGTTTGTGCCAGAATCCGCCACTGGCTGTTCTGGGCTGGCTTTCAAGCTGTTTTCTTAATTCCTGCAATACTTTCAAATAACGTTTGTCTTTTGTTTCGTCGTACAGCTTAAACAGTAATTTTCCGGGATTGGCACAATCGATATTGTACTCATCCCACTCATATTTACTATTATTTCCATCGGCATCAATCAGTTCGTCTGCATATTCTTTGATGTAATTAAAGTATTTTTTATCGTTTGTTTTTTGATATAATTTTTCAAAAGCCGATAATACCAATCCCATTTTATAATCCCATTTGGGCTTTTCGGTGCCATCGATCTGCCAGGCTTTCGGGTATTTATCTAAAATAGTAAGTGCTGTTCTTTCCGACCATTTTAGATTATTGGGCAAGGCGCTATTTTCATGTGTCTGTGCTATTGTTTTAATACTGATTATCAGCAACAAAACAATAAAGTTATTCTTTATAAAAGTCGGTTTAAGCATAAAATTATATTCTTGCAGTTGATGTTTTTTTGCCACAGATTACAACGATTAAAATGGATTAAGCTAACTTGTGTTTTAAATTGCGAATATTTTTCTCTCGCAGATTATGCAGATCATGCAGATTTTTTAATCTCTAATCCTTTAATCTGTGGCTTATTTTTTAACACATAGAAACATAGTTTATAAGGGCTAAAAAAGGTGTTTTACTTTTATCTCAAAACACATTAGCTATGTATGTGGATGCTACTGTGTTTAATTTTTTCTCTCGCAGATCTTGCAGATTATGCAGATTTTTTAATCTCTAATCCTTTAATCTGTGGCCTATTTTTTAACTACATTTTACATTCCACATTTCACATATCACATCTTATATTCTACATCTTCCCCTTTCTATTCAGCACCTCTAGCTTTTCATCTAAATATTTTACAAATTCTTCTTTCGATTTAACTCCGTTTTGTTCTTGTTCCCAGGCGCCTAAAAGGTAAAAAGAAGTCGCTTTTGTTGTTGGTTTGAATACCAAAAGATAATCTAAATCTGTATCCGGGGCACTCTCAATTGTGTTAATTTCATAAAAAATAGCCATTCCTAACTTATCCGGAACTAACGACTGCTGCCCGTATGTTGCCAAATAAGCCCATTTTTTATTTTTGCTTTCTTTTTTAAGAAGTTCTGTGTTTTTCTGCTTTACAATTCCGGTGCAAATTCCCTTAATTTCTTTGGATGCCTGAATGGTATGTTTTGTATACAGTTCGTTTGGTTTGATGGTCAAAACAGATGTGAAATCGATTTTATCAGAGGCGGTTTTCCAACCATAGTATTGCACTTTTACACCCGATTCATTGGTTTTGTTTACTACTGTTGCAATGGTAGAATCCACTTCATGGAAATGTAATTTTTCATTGTTTAAATAGCGGTCTATTGAACCAATTCCGATTCCCTTTCCGGCTTTCAGAATATCAGCACCCCAATCGCTCATCTCGTGATACGAATCAAAGTTATCCTGTCCCACTTTTGGCAGAATAATTTCTGCTGTTTTTTTTCCAAAAATGTCAATCGCATTTCTCCAATCTAAATACAAACGATATCCAATGCGGTTATTTTCCCAACCCGGTCCTTCGTAACGAATATCAAATGAGTGATCGGTATGTTCCGGTGACAATTTGAGTCTGTCAACATTTTTAAATGCTGTTCCGCCAATGTATTTACGACCTTCCCACTTTCCGTCTGTTTTAGCAGATATTTCGGCATAGGTTTTAGCGGTTTTTAGATCCTGTTTCTGCGCATTAACTGCTGTAATACCAACTAAAAGTAAGGTCGCTAAGGTGATTTTCGTTTTCATTTTTATTGTAATTATTTAAATACTTTGTTTAAAAATTGTGTGGCATAATAAACCGTTTCATCCAACCACGGCTGAAAAAACCAAAAGGAATGAGGTGAATTCTGAATTGTTCTGACCTCATTGTAAATTTTATGCTGATTCAAAATCGCAATCATATCGTCTCTGCCGGCATGAAACCGATCAAAACTACTGTTGATGAACAGTATTGGCGGTGTATTTTTATCCGTATGCCTTAACGCTGATGCCTGCTCCCAATTCTCAGGATTCTCCTGATAGGTTCCATTTAACCAAAAAGCTGCCATTTCTCCTTCTTCCGACTCGGGATGTTTAAATGCTAAAATTCCGTCTACATCAAGTATTGCCTGTACTTTTGACGAAGATGTACTCTTGTTCCGAGGATCTTCAAAAGCCAGATTCTCATTTGTTGTACCAATCAAAGCTGCCATCTGACCTCCTGAGGAGCATCCTAAAACGGCAATTTTATCCGGATCTACATGGAATTTTTTCGCATTGTCTTTTACAAATTTAATTGCATTTTTTACATCATAAATCGCTTGCGGATACTTTGCTTCCGGTGATAATCTGTATTCGATTGCAAAACACGAATATCCTTTTGCGCTTATTGTCTGTCCTAAAACCTCCAGCTGCTTTTTATTCCCGGATTTCCAGCCTCCCCCGTGAATCAGTATGACTCCCGGATTTGCCTCTTCACCTTTATTCCAATAGGCGTCCAGATGTAACTCTTTCTTTTCAATTTTATCATAGACTATATCCTCTATTTGAAGAACATTTGCCTTTTTGACTGCTTCCGCTATTTTTATAAACGGATATTTCTTAATTAGTTTGGCATAAGTACTTTTTATGGTATAGGAGCTATCAACAGCATAGTGATTTTGTGCCAGCATGACCTTCGAAAAAAGCAATAAAACAATCCCTATTCTTTTCATTTACCTGCTCTGGTTTTTAGTTAAAAGGAGTCCGATTCCGGGTCGAACCCCTTTTTAACTGCCTCAAAAAAAAAAAAACGAACCTCAAAATTTTTAAACTACTAATTATAAAAACCTGTTAATAAGCCGGGTTTTGAGGGTAGTTTTTACTTCTGTTCAAATCTAATGCTGACTGAGGGATTGGTCTTAATATTTTAAGATTGCCATTTTGTCCGCTAAAGACGTTTGCATTTGTGATTTTAGGATTGTATAAAACGGCTCTTTGCACTAAGGTACCGGTACGTTTCAAATCGAACCAACGGTGGTACTCGCCTAATAATTCTCTTCCTCTTTCATCTAATATGGTGTTGATATCGATGGTGGTCATTACCGGAATTGCTCCGACTACTCCACCACCCGCTCTTCTTCTTACTTCGTTTAAACGTGCTAAAGCTGTCGCAGGCTGACCGGCTTTAAAGTAAGCTTCGGCGGCTACTAAATAGGTTTCTCCAAGTCTTGCTACAATAAAATCACGGCTACTGCTTCTGTTGGTTGCCGGTGTGATCGGTGTGGTGTTGTAGTTTGCGCTGGTTGCACCGCTATAAGGAGCATTTGGATCGTCAAATTTACGAACCGGAATCAGGTTGTAGTCACCACCTGAAGCTGCTGCTGAAGAATAGGTTCCCCAATTGTGATATCTGAAAGTTGCTGCATTTGCTTTTCTTGAAGCATTAGCAGTATTCCAGGCTGCTCTATCGGCCAAAGTAAACCAACGAGGCTCGTAAAAATCTGTAATTTTTAATGCCGTTTTATCGGTTACCGTATAAAAATCATAGTATCTGCTATAGATTTCTGTCATGAAGGTATTCTCCCAACGTTTATCGCCCTGCTCATACAACGATAATGCGTAAACTGTAGGGCAAAGTGTGTAACTTCTGTTTGGATAAGGATTGCCTGCCGCCGCTGCTCCTAAATACGAGCTAAACCAGTAGTTTTGTGAACTTCCCAAAGCTGTTGGACCAGTAGCATTTGAGGCTACAGAAAACTGAACAGAGAAGATCGTTTCGGCATTCATTTCGTTTCCTGGTTTTACTACGTCGGCAAAAGAAATATTAAGTGGCTGTCCCGCAATTACCTGATCGGCTAAATTGGCCGCAGTTGTAAAATCTGCCGCAGTTCCAAAAGTTTCATAACCTTTGGTCAAATATACTTTTGCCAGTAAATCCTGAACAGCTCTTTTATTAATTCTTCCTGTGTAGGCGCCAGTAGCCACTGCAGGTAAGGCTTCGTTAAGATCTTTTAAAATTTGAGTGTATACTTCTTCTGCCGAATTTCTGTCGAAAGAAGTCACAGCAGTGTTGATATTTTCCAATACAACAGGAACACCTCCGTAAGTCTGAACCAAAAGAAAATAAGCGTTTGCTCTTAAAAATTTAAGTTCTCCCACTCTTGTATCTACGGTACTTGCTTTTTCAGTAAGGGTAGAATAGTACAGTCCTTTGTTAGCTTGCTGAATGGCCATGTAACAGGTTCTGTATAACAAATCTACACCCGCAGAAGACGAAGAAAGGGTTAAATATTTAGCCAGTCCTTCCGGTTCCTGATTTCTTCCTTCAGAGTACATATCGGTACCTGCTTCAAACAGCCACGGATCACCACCATAAATGTCTTTTAAAGTTGCATAATTGGTGTTTACCAAAGACTCAAACCCGGGTGCCGTAAGAAAATATTGTTCTGCCGAGCCGAAGGCACGATTGTCTTCCTCTATAAAATTGGAGCACGAATTTAATGTCGTCACCAGTATTCCTAAAACTATTAGTATTTTTTTCATTTTTCTTACTTTAAAATTTTAAACTTAATCCCATCTGAACCGTCATTGTTGCTACGCGATTTACCGCTAAAGCTGCAGTTGCCCATTCAGGGTCATATCCTTCATAATTTGTAAATACAAAAGGATTCAACACATTCACATAAAGTCTTAAACTTTTAATTTTTAATTTACTCACCAAATCCTGATCAAAACTATAACCTAAAGCAATGTTTTGCACTTTTACAAAGGATGCGTCTTTATAAAATGCTACGTTATTGGTATCGTAGTAAACACCCGCTCCACGCGGTAACGGATTTGTGTTTGAATACTGGGCAGGCAGACCTGCACCATTAGCCGGAACATACCAATCGCCAAGATCAAACTTCTGACGTCCTCTATCGGTAACATCGGCAAAGTTGTCGTGGAATCCGCTAAATACAGTCATTCCCTGATTGGTGATCAAAGACATCGACAAGTCAAATTGTTTTACTTTTAAAGTGGTAGAAAAACTTCCGGACCATTTAGGATCGTAGTTTCCTAAAATAGCTCTGTCGTTATTGGCATCAATTTTACCGTCGTTGTTCAGGTCTTTTACTTTTGCTTCTCCCGGTTTCTGACCGTAAGTAAGTGCCTGTGCTGCTTCGCTCTCCTGCCATACACCATCAAAAACATAGTTGTAATAAGAGTGAACATTTTCTCCGATAAATAAGTTATTTCCAACATCACTTACCTGATCTTGTCCGTAAATCGATTCGAGTTTGTTTACGTTTTTAGTAAAAGTAAAACTCGTTTCCCAACTCACATTTTTAGTCTGAACATTTTTAGTAACCAAGGCAACCTCAATACCTTTATTTCTGATCGAACCTACGTTAGAGGTAATAGTTGGCACTCCAATTTCCAATGGAAGTGCTTGTTGAAACAATAAATCTTTTGACAAACGATTGTACACATCCACACTACCAGAGATTCTGTTATGAGCAAATCCGAAATCTAAACCTAAATTCACCTCTTTTGTTTTTTCCCAGGTCAGATTTGTATTTCCTAAACTTGAAGCCGTGTAACCATTTGCGATGGTACCGTTGAAATCATAATAAGTAGGATTTTTTAAAACACTTAAACTTGAATACGGGCTTACGTTATCGTTTCCTGTGTACCCAATACTTCCTCTTAGTTTGAAATTAGAAACAAAATCTAATTTTTTCATAAATCCTTCTTCATGAACATTCCATCCTAAAGCTACAGAAGGGAAAGCCGTCCATTTATTATTTTCTGCTAAAACTGATGATCCGTCATAACGTACCGAAGCGGTTAACAAATAACGTCCCTTGTACGCATAATTGAAACGGGCGGCATACGATTCTAAAGTGTTTTTAGAGTACGGTGTGAATACTCCCGAAGGAATTAATGCGATCGTCCCGGTTGATGGTGTCAAGGAGTAAGTAGACTGAACTCCTGAACCTAAATTGTAAAAACTGGTTTCAAAAGGGTTTTCTCTTGAGGCTGCAAAGTAAGTTTCGGTAGTATTAGAGTAGAAACTCTGAAGTCCTAAAAAGCTAAAAACGTGGTCTTTGTTTAAAGTATAGTTAATGTTAAACTGGTTGTCCCAGGTATAATTAAAATTGTTCAGATTCGTTACGTCACCGGATGGTAAACTTTTGTTTTTAAGACCAAAATCGGTTTGAGCGCCAAATGATCTTCCTTCTCTGGCATCCATTTTTCCTGCTGAAAAAGTAGATCGGAACGATAACCAGCTGTTGATTTTATATTCTCCAAAAATATTCCCGATAGTGGTGAATCTTTCTATTTCATCTGCCGAATTTGCAATTTCTAAAAGCGGATTATAAGAACCCGTTTTGTTAATCGCCAAATTTCCGTTAGGATATCTTAATGTCCCCGGTTGCTGCGCATAAGTTCCCACAATTTCATTACCGGCAGCATCTATAGCCCAAGGCGACGTATACGGATTTTGTCTGAACGCTTCCTGCATGGCCGTTGGACTCCCTAACTGTTCGGAAGTTTTAGAAATGGTAAGGTTTACTCCAAATGAAATTTTATCGTTTACCTTATGATTTAAACCCGCTTTAAAATTGTACTTATCAATTCCCTCATTGTCAATTACTCCGGTTTCTTTCTGAGCTCCCAGACCAATGTTGTAAGACAGTCCGTTATCAGCACGACCCGAAACATTCAGATAATTGTTTTGTGTCATTCCGCCTTTAAGAACTGTATCCTGCCAGTTATAGCTTTGATTTTTAGCTACTCTCTGAAACAAAACAGGGTTTGTACCTGCCTGACCTACAGCTGCATTCAATTCTGAAGCATCAATATCATTATAGGTTGGATTTGTAGCTGAAATAGTGGTTGCCAAAAATGCCGATTGATGGTAATACCACCATTTTTCAGGACTCATTAGTTTTGGTAATCGTACGGCCTGTTTGTTACCGTAAGAGCTATCAAATGTAACAGTTACACCCGACTTAGCACTTGTTCCGCTTTTGGTGGTTACAATGATAACCCCGCTTCCTCCTCTTGAACCATAAATTGCAGCAGAAGAAGCATCTTTCAATACATCCATTCTTGCAATATCCTGCGGATTCAGGAAGTCAATATTGTCACTAGGTACACCATCAACCACAAAAAGCGGTTTAGAACCATCTTTATTGATCGAGTTTGTTCCTCTGATCACCACATTAAAACCGTCTCCGATTCGCCCACTGTTTGAAGTTACCTGAACTCCGGCAATACCCCCCTGAATGGCTTCCATTGGGTTCGTCACGTTTCTTTCGGTTATTTTAGCTGCCGATAAGGTATTGACAGCCCCTGTAAGATCTGTCTTTTTTGCTGTACCATACCCTACAACCACCACTTCATTAAGTGAGTTCGATTGTTCGGCAAGGCTAACATTTACTTTCGATTTTCCGGCAACACTCACTTCCTGCGTCTGAAAGCCTAAGTAGCTCACAATTAAAATAGCTTTGTTACTGGTGACATTTATTTTAAAACTTCCTTCAAAATCTGTAGAAGTTCCATTTTTAGTTCCTTTTTCCTGAATGTTTACACCTGGCAATGATAAACCCGCAGCATCTGTAATTTTCCCCTCTATTGTAGTCGACTGCCCATAAGTGGCGGTGCTCAACAGAAAATTCAGGAAAAATAAAAATACAAGACTGTATTTTATTTTTTTCTTTAATAATGGTCTGATATTCATAATTTTTTAAAATGGTTTGGTTAATTGATAGTTTTTGTTTTATAAGTTATTCTACTTTTTTTTCATTGATATAGGTATTCATAAATTTGATGTTCTTTACATTTTTGAGCAGGTGTACGGAGTCTACTTTTTGAATGACTACGTTTTTAAGCGTGATATTTTCAACGGGAGATTGTGCATAACCTTCTGCCCAGACTCCATATTTTCCCCCATTTTTCACTTTTACATTTTCAAGGCTTATGTTTCGGATGGTCGGAATAAAGTTGCCCGTTTGTGATCCGTAGACGTTGTAAAACATGTTTAATTTTAAAACACATTCTTTTACAGTTCCGACTTCAAGATTTCGGACGTATACATTTTCAATAATGCCGCCTCTTTTTGAATTGGTTTTGATCCGGATGGCGCGATCCAGATTGGGGCTGTCCATGACACAGTCTTCTACAAAAACATTGTTGACACCGGCCGATATTTCACTGCCAATTACAACTCCGCCATGCCCGTCGATCATTTTACAGTTCTGAACAATAATATTCTTACTCGGAATGGCAATGCGTCGGCCATCGGCATCTCTTCCTGCTTTGATTGCGATACAATCATCACCGGTATTAAACGTGCAGTTTTTGATGAGTATGTTTTGCGAATATTCGGGATCACAACCGTCATTATTAGGTCCATGACTGTTTACGGTAACGCCGTCAATAATGATGTTCATGGATTTTAGAGGATGTAAAATCCAAAAAGGAGCGTTTATAATCGTAATGTCTTTTACCAGGACGGTATTGCATTCAAAAAACTCAATAAAATTAGGACGCAGGTAACGTCCCTCTCCAAAAATTCTTTCGGGAACCGGAACTCCTTTTTCCGCCATATCTACCAAAACCTCACGGTTCTGCGGGTCATTTTGCGATGGAATTCCTTTTTTCCAGCCGTAATCCTTACCTCCTGACCAAATCCACCAATTGGTGTGATCAGCTTGTCCGTTTAAAGTTCCTTTACCGGTTATGGCAATATTGGTTTTGTTCTTTGCATAAATAAGAGGGGAATAATTCATCAGCTCGGTTCCTTCAAATGAGGTATGAACTATAGGATATTCATTTGGATGGATACTAAAAAGAATTTCAGCATGATCGTCCAGATGCAGGTTTACATTGCTTTCTAAATGAATGGCACCCGTTAGATACTTCCCGTCAGGAACCAGTACTTTTCCACCTCCATTCTGAGCACATGTTTTTATCGCTTTTTCAAAGGCTAAGGTATTTGATGTTCTTCCGTCGGCCACCGCTCCAAAGTCTTTAATATTATAAGTCTTATCCGGAAAACGGGTTTCGGGAATGCTGTTAACGATGGCCTCTTTCTCTTTCCAGCGATCCGATTCAGAAACTGCCAAAACCTGCTTCCCACAAGACAGCATAATGATTCCTGCTGCCGCCGCCATTAAAACTGATTTAAATACTAAAACTTTCCCTGTAGTCATTTGTATGATATTTTTGGTTTGATTTCCAAAACAATGCAATTATGTAATCGATTACACGAAAGTAAAAAATAAGTTCCAATGCACCAAATTTATTTGAAAATTAATTATATATTTAATTTTTATTCCGAATTATAATTACACTTAATGTAAAAAAACATATAATTTATTAGCATTGTGCAACCGAAATCGTTTTAACTATAAATTATGGTAATCGATAACAATTTGTGTAACGTTATAAAAAAATATGTATTTTTGTCAGAGATTAATTTGAAAAAACATTTTTCATGAGCGAAAAAATAACCATTTACGATATTGCCGAAAAATTAAATATCACCGCTGCTACTGTTTCCCGGGCGTTAAACAACAATCCGAAAATAAAAGAGAGCACACGTGAGTTGGTTATTAAAACTGCGGCTTCAATGAATTACAAGCAGAATAAGCTGGCGCTCGCCTTAAAAAGCGGCCGTAGTAATAATATTGGCGTTATCGTTCCGCGTATCGACAGCAACTTTTTTGCTTCGGTAATCAGAGGAATCGAAGAAGAACTTCATCCGCATGGCTATCAGGTTATTATTTGCCAGACGCACGAAAGTCCGAAAAGAGAAAACGAAAATCTATATACTTTAATAGACGCTCAGGTGGATGGCATCATCATGTCGGTTACCGATGTCACGGGAGAAAACGACGGTGCTTTTCAATATGTCTTAGAAAAAAATGTTCCGTTAATCTTTTTTGACAGAAGCAAACATATTGACGGTGTAAGTTCCGTAACGATCAATGATTTTAGAGGCGGTTATTTGACAACCAAACATTTGATCGACGAAGGCTGCAGGCAAATTGCACATTTGTCCGGAGATCAGTCGCTTGAAATTTTCAAGAACAGGTTCCTCGGTTACAAGCAGGCCTTACTGGATAGTGGAATCCCTTTTAATGAAGCGTACGTTATTCCGGTTAAAAGTACGGTTGATCACGGAAAAGAGGCTGTTGATCTTTTGCTTCAGCTGGAAACTCCTCCTGATGCGATATTCTCATCAAGTGATTTTGCTGCTTTAGGCGCTATTCAGGAGTTAAAAGAAAGAAACATCAATATCCCGAAAGAATTTTGTGTAGCCGGTTTCAGTAACGAACCTTTTACCAAATTCATGGAGTTATCGATTACCTCTGTAGATCAGTCTCCTTTAGAAATGGGGAAAATGTCTGCACGTGTTTTTCTGGAACAGGTTGATAAAACCGAGACTATTAAAATCGAAAAAAAGGTCGTTCTTGCTCCGGAATTACACATTCGTAAATCATCGTCAAGAACAAGCTTTTAATTTTTTATTTTACCATTAAGACATTAAGGCAAATTAAGTTTTTGCCTTTTTTCATCTAAAGATTAAGTGAATTAAGCTCTGTAATTAACCGGCTTGCTATAACTACCATACTACTTAATGAAACTTAATGTCTTAATGGTTCAAACAAAAAAAACTCACTGTTAAGTGAGCTTTTTTTTTACAATACCTTCTTTTATTAAAGTGAAACTCCTCTTTTCCAGGGAATAAAATCGTTTTGATTTAAGATTGCTGCTTTGGTTTTAATGATACCACTGGCAACATCGATGATAAATTCCAACATTTCGTCGGCCATTTCGTCGATCGTTTTTTCTCCGGTGATAATTCCGCCGGTATCAATATCAATGATGTCGGACATTTTTTTAGCCAGATCTGTGTTGGATGAAATTTTCACTACCGGTGCGATCGGGTTTCCTGTTGGAGTTCCCAAACCTGTCGTAAACAATACCATATTAGCTCCTGAACCTACCATTGCTGTGGTACATTCAACATCATTTCCAGGTGTACAAAGCAAAGTTAATCCCGGTTTTGAAATGTATTCACCATAGTCAAAAACACCCGTAATTGGTGATGTACCGCCTTTTTTAGCTGCTCCTGCCGATTTCATCGCATCGGTAATCAATCCGTCTTTAATATTTCCCGGAGAGGGGTTCATATCAAATCCTGAACCGGCATCTACCACCGTTTTTTCGTACCATTTCATCAATTCCAGAAAACGCTCTCCTCCTTCATCTTCCACGCAACGATTTACTAGTTCCTGTTCTACCCCGCACAATTCAGGAAATTCCGAAAGAATGGTAGTTCCTCCTAAAGCAGCCAGTAAATCTGAGGTTACTCCTAAAGTCGGGTTAGCCGAAATTCCGGAGAATCCGTCTGAACCACCACATTCCAAACCAATTTTTAGTTTTGACAAAGGTGCCGGAGCTCTTTGTACTTCATTGGCTTTTTTAATTGCTTCAAAGGTATCTTTTACCACACTGCTCAACATGGTTTCGATGGTTCCGATTTGCTGTTGATCGTAAATCAAAACCGGTTTTTTACTGTTTGGATTTATGGCATCTAAAGCATCTTTAAAAATCTGAATCTGCAGGTTCTGACAGCCCAAACTCAAAACCGTTGCCCCCGCCACGTTTGGATTGTTTACATAACCCGCCAACAATTTGGCCAGACTATGCGAATCCTGACGAATACCGCCACAACCACCTTGATGCGTGATAAATTTTACTTCGATGTTGTTGAATAAATTGGCTTCATTTGAAGCGGCTTCATTTCCCGCACCACCCGTTTCTGATTTGACCAAAGAACGAAGCAACAATTGATAATCGTTTTCCTTCGGTTTCATTAGTTCTTTCTCGAAAATATCTTTTAAAATTTCGATGTTTCGGTTCTCACAAAATACCAATGGAAAAAACAACCATACATTCTCTGTTCCAACTTGTCCGTCTTCTCTGTGATAGCCCATGAAAGTTCTGTCTTTCCATTTGTCAATATTAGGAGCTGTCCAGCCAATCGTTTCTGTTTTTCCGGTTACCTTATCACTTTCATGTTTGACATTTGCTGTAGAAAGCAAACCTCCTTTTTCAATTTTGGCACTGGCTTTCCCCACCAAAACACCGTACATAATAATCCTGTCTCCTATATTAAAAGGAACCATCGCGATTTTATGTTTCATTTTCACATCACTCTCCACAGTAACAGCCGAACCTTCAAAATCAATCACCTCACCAGCTGAAAGATTCACTAAAGCTACCGCTACGTTGTCAGTAGGATGAACTTTTATTAGTTTTTTTTGCGTTGCCATAACTAAACTTTCTGAGTTATCTTGTTTATTTGTTTTTGAAAATTGGCGAAACCATTTTCAACTCCATTTGCATCAATTTCTTCCAATGCCACTGCAATTGCATTTGTTAATCCCGGCAGCAGGGTTAAATCCTCGTCCCAGAAATTTTTATTTTGCAAAGTCAGTCGCGCTATTTTTTCATAATCATCCGATTTCCAAAGACTTTCAAAAAAAGAAACAATATCCTCACTGTCATTAACCGGCAAGACCTCTCCTTTCCATGTTCCTTTGTAGAAACGAATTAAAGCCGCAAATGCAAATGTTAAATGAACCGGAAGTGTCTGATGAATCGCTACATAACCTGTCAAACTAGGTAATACCCTTACTTTGAATTTTGAAACTGAATTTAATGCAATGGACGAGAGTAAATGCTTGATAAACGGGTTTCTGAAACGATCCAGAATTTCTTCAGAGAAACTGGCCAATTCTGCTTTGTCCATGTTCAAGGTCTCATTAATCTCCTCAAAAACAGCTTTGTTTACAAAAGCTCCCGTAAAGGCATTATCAACCGTTTCTTTAACTGTTTCGTTGCCATAAAGCATTGAAAAAGGAACCATAGCGGTGTGTGCTCCATTCAGAATTCTAACCTTGCGCGTACGATACGGCTGCATGTCTGCCACGATTTTCACATCTAAAGCGGTTTGATCAAACGGAAGTTTTGCTTTTAGCTGATCATCTCCTTCAATCACCCATAAAAAGAAGCTTTCGGCACTTACAATCAAATCGTCTTTATAAGTTAACTGGCTGTTGTATTCTTCGATCTGGTCTTTAGGATAACCCGGTACAATTCGGTCTACCAAGGTATTATGAAAAGAACAGCTGTTGGTTAACCACGAAACAAATTCTTCTTCCAGTTTCCAATCGGCGCAATATTTTAAAATAATTTCTTTTAAAGTCTCTGAATTGTAATTGATTAATTCGCAAGGAATAATCGTTAAAGCTTTATCTGCCGCACCGCTAAAATGTTTGAATCTTTCATACAAAAGCACTGTTAATTTAGCCGGAAATGAAACCGGTGGCTGCATCGTCAACTGATCGGATTCGATGTACTCGATACCTGCTTCGGTTGTATTTGAAATGATAAAAGTCAATTCTTCTTCTTTGGCTAAAGCCAGATATTCCTGAAAAGAAGTGTAAGGATCCACTGCTTTCACGATATTGGTAATCAATTCTTTCTCCTGAATTTCTTCTCCTTTTTTAACGCCCTTCATAAACAGGGTATATAGTCCGTCCTGAGCATTAATCATGTTCACCAAACCTCTGTCGATAGGCTGTACTACGGCAATTCCCGCATTAAAACCAGCTTCCTGATTTAATTTTTGAAAAGCGTATTCGACAAAGGCTCTTAAAAAGTTACCTTCTCCAAACTGAACTATTTTTATAGGAAGTTTTTCTGAAAAACCTGAGTTTACTCTGTTTATTTTTTCCATTACTTTTCTCTTAAAGTGTTATAAATAACCACATTTAATCTCTTACTTTCGCTCCTTCACTCGTCTTGTAAAAGAAACATTACGCTTGTGTGAGGAAAACAAATCTTGCTGTGAGGATTCACAAAATTTATTTATCAAGCGTAATGCTCAATTACAATTTCTAAAATCTAAAAAAACGCATGTTAAATAAGGATTGGCATGATTACTCCTTATTTATTTTTAATATTTTTTATGATCTCAAGAACCTGACTGACTTTTGTTTTTAGTCCGTCAAAATCATTGTTATCCAATATGTCTTTTGAAATTAACTGTGACCCGATCCCAACACAGGTTGCTCCTGCATTAAACCACGAAGTCAGACTCTCTACTGTTGGCAAAACTCCGCCGGTAGGCATAATGTTCGTCCACGGGCAAGGGCCTTTTATAGCCTTTATAAATTCCGGTCCGTAAATATCCCCTGGGAACAGTTTTACGATTTCGCATCCTAATTCTTCGGCTCTTGCTATTTCCGTCAAAGTTCCGCAGCCCGGAGACCAAAGCACTTTTCGGCGATTACAGGCGATTGCTATATCTTCTCTAAAAACGGGTGTTACGATAAAATTTGCTCCTAAACTCATGTACAACGAAGCCGCAGCCGCATCTGTAACAGAACCCACACCAAGCATCATTCCCGGTAATTCTGCCAAAGCATATTTGTTTAAAGCGCCAAAAACTTCATGAGCAAAATCTCCCCGGCTTGTAAACTCCATTAATCGTGCGCCTCCATCATAACAGGCTTTTAATACTTTCTTGCTTATTTCGATATCTGAATGAAAAAATAGCGGAACCATTCCATTCTCTTTCATCGTTAAAGCCACTTCAATTCTTGAATATTTTGCCATATTTAAATCAATTATCTGGATACTAATCCGGCAGAATCACCATCTATTATATTTTCAACTTCTTTTAAGGTTACCAGATTATAATCTCCGGCTATGGTATGCTTTAAACAGCAGGCTGCCACTGCAAAATCTAAGGCCCGCTGATGGTTATTCTCATATTGTTGCAATCCGTAAATTAGACCTCCCATAAAAGCATCTCCGCTTCCTACCCGGTCTACAACTGAAGTCACTTCTTTTACGGCTGCCTGATAAATGGCTTTTCCGTCAAACAAAATTCCGCCAATTCTCTGGTGTGAAGCGCTTACAGAATAACGCAGGGTTGTTGCTACTGTTTTTAAATTCGGAATCAAATCAAACAATTTGCGATACAAAACCGGAAGCGATTTCTCCTCCTGATAATCCGGATTGACTTTCGGAATTCCAAGCATAAAATAAGCGGTATCAATATCTCCTAAAATAACATTGCAGTATTGCAAAAGCTCCGGCATTACATCGGCTGGCGTTTTTCCATATTGCCATAATTTTGATCTGTAATTCAAATCACAGGAAATTGTAATTCCCAACTTATGAGCCGCTTTCACTGCTTCTAAACAGGCTTCGGCAGCACTTTGGGAAATTGCCGGCGTAATTCCGCTCCAATGAAACCAGCTTGCCCCTTCGAGCACTTTCTCCCAGTCAATCATTCCTTTTTCAATAGTTGCCATGGAGCTGTGTGCACGATCATAAACGACATTACTGCCGCGTGTTCCTGCACCGGTTTCCAGAAAATAAATCCCTAAACGTTCGCCTCCATACACTACGTTACGGGACTCTACATTCATTTTTCGCATTTCTTTTAAGGCCGAAACCCCAATTTCATTCTCGGGTAATCTTGTTACAAATTCTGCATTGATACCATAGTTTGCCAAAGACACACAAACGTTAAATTCGCCGCCTCCATATGTAGCACCAAATGCTGTAGCTTGTGAAAAACGCAAATGCCTTTCGGTCGACAAACGCAACATGATTTCCCCAAATGCAACTACTTTATTCATATTTATTATTATTTTTTTTGCCACAGATTATTATGATTAGAAAGGTTTTAAGCCTTGATGCTAAAACTCTTTCTTCTCACACTTCACATTTCACTAAAAACCGAAATATTCTTTTGCGTTGTTATACGAAATATCAGCCACTAATTTTCCAATCCATTCCATATCGTTTGGAAGCTCACCGCGTTGAATTTCATCTCCCAGAAGATTGCATAAAATACGTCTGAAATACTCATGTCTCGGGAAGGACAGAAAGCTTCTCGAATCTGTCAGCATCCCTACGAAACAGCTGATTAACCCCATATTGGAAAGAGCATTTAATTGTTTCGTCATTCCGTCTTTCTGATCTAAAAACCACCAGCCTGATCCAAACTGCACTTTTCCTCTGACACTTCCGTCATTGAAATTCCCAATCATGGTTGCCATGACCTCATTATCAGCCGGATTTAGGTTGTAAATAATGGTTTTGGTCAATTTATCCTGACTGTCCAGGGCATTTAAAAAACCGGATAGTTTTTGTGCCTGCGGATAATCTCCTATAGAATCCCAACCGGTGTCCGGTCCTAAAATTCGGTGCATACGGGCGTTGTTATTTCGCAATGCTCCTAAGTGAAACTGCTGTACCCATCCAAACTCATGATAGGTTTCGGACAAGAATAACAATACAGCGCTTTGAAATTTTAAAATTTCTTCGGGGCTTAAAATTCTGTTTTCTCTTTTCTTTTTGAAAATGGTGTTGATTTCACTTTCTGTAAAATCTTCAAAGTAAATCTGATCCAGACCATGATCGCTCAGTTTACAGCCATTTTGATTGAAAAACTCAATTCGGTTTCTTAAGGCACTGCACAAATCTGTGTAGGTGTGTATTGCAACTCCGGACACATCCCCTAATGTGTCCAGATATGCATTATAGCCATCATTAGAAATTAAGATCGCTTTATCAGGTCTGAATGCTGTACTCATTTTGGTTCCGATTGGATTTTTGGCCAGTTTCTGATGAAACTCCAGGTTATCAATAGGATCTTCGGTGGTACAAACCAATTCAGCGTTTACTTTTTTAAGCAGGTTTTGTGTGCTGTAGGCTGGAGAATTAATTTTCTCCGTGGTTTCGATGTATATTTTCTCCGCCGATTTTTCATTCAGCAAATCATAAATGTCAAAATAACGGGCCAGTTCTAAGTGTGTCCAATGATACAAAGGATTACGCATGGTATACGGAACTGTTTTCGCCCAGTTTAAGAACTTATCTTTGTCGGAAGCAGTTCCGGTTACAAACTGCTCGTTAATTCCTAATGTACGCATCGCGCGCCATTTGTAGTGATCTCCGTTGATCCACACCTTTGTAATGGTATCAAAAATTTTATCTTCGGCAATAAACTGCGGGTTCAAATGGTTGTGGTAATCTATGATGGGCTGATTTTTAGCGTAAGCGTGATACAACTCTTCAGCAAATTTATTTTCAAGTAAAAAATTATCGTTAATGAAGGTATTTAAACTCATGTCTGTTTAATATAATTGAACTAATTATTCGTTTGACGGCTTGCCAATTGTTGCCAAAATTCCACCATCGACATACAAAATATGACCGTTGACAAAGTCACTGGCTTTTGAAGATAAAAATATAGCTGCTCCTGCTAAGTCACTGGCTTCTCCCCATTTTGCGGCCGGCGTTCTGCTGATGATAAAATCGTTAAACGGATGCCCGTCAACGCGGATCGGTTTGGTTTGCTCGGTAGCAAAATAACCCGGGCCAATACCGTTGATCTGAACATTGTGTTTGGCCCATTCGGTAGCCATATTTTTGGTTAGCATTTTCAAACCGCCTTTTGCAGCAGCATAAGCTCCTACTGTACTGCGGCCTAACTCACTCATCATCGAACAAATGTTGATTATCTTGCCTCGTCTTCTTTCAATCATTCCTCTCACCACGTGCTTTGATACAATAAACGTACTTACCAGATCGATATCGATAACTTCCCTAAAATCGGCGACTTCCATTTCGATCAGCGGAATCCTTTTGATGATTCCGGCATTATTGATCAGGATATCAATGGGACCCACCTCATTTTCAATTTGTCGAACGGCGGCAATCACTTCCATCTCATCGGTTACATTAAATTTATAACCCACTGCATGAATTCCCTCTTTTTCAAGTTCGGCTACAGCAGCATCAATTTTTTGTTGAGAAGAGTTACCGTTTATTACAATTGTTGCACCTGCCTCACCCAATCCTTTTGCCATTGCCATTCCCAGTCCGTGTGTACTTCCTGTGATAAGGGCAACTTTTCCTTTAATATCAAACAATGAGTTTACCATATTTTTTATCTTAAATCGGTGATTTTACACACATCCATATCTCCATAATCTAAATTCTCACCGGCCATTCCCCAGATAAAAGTATAATTACTCGTTCCGGAACCGGAGTGGATGGACCAGGGCGGTGAAATAACGGCCTGATGATTGTTCATCCAAATATGTCTTGTTTCCTGAGGCTGTCCCATAAAGTGGCAAACGGCCTGATTTTCGGGAATGTCGAGATAAAAATACACTTCCATTCTGCGATCGTGTACGTGCGCCGGCATGGTATTCCAAACACTTCCGGGTCTTAACTCGGTCATTCCCATCTGCAACTGGCAGGTGGTTACAACACCTCCAATGATCATTTGGTTTACGGTACGGTGATTGGCGGTTTCCATAGTACCCAATTCCAGTTTATTGGCTTCCGCCAAACTTACTTTTACCGTTGGATAGGTAGTGTGGGCCGGAGCCGAATTGATATAAAACTTTGCAGGGTTCTTACTGTCATCGCTTTTAAAGATTACTTCTTTGTTACCACTTCCGATATACAAAGCATCTTTAAAATCCAATTCAAAAGAAACTCCTTCTACTACTACAGCTCCCTTACCTCCTACATTGATGATGCCTATTTCTCTTCTTTCCAGAAAATAACCTGCTTTAAGCGGATCGATACTTTCTAAAGTCAGATCCTTTAACGGAACTGCCGATCCGGCTATGTATCTGTCATAATGAGAATAGGTTAATACAATCTCATCTTCCTGCATCAGGTCATCAATTAAAAATTCATTTCTCAATTCCTGAGTATCATACTTTTTTACCGCTTCGGGGCTTGACGCGTATCTTGAGCTATATTTTGTCATAATTTTATTTTAATGTAATCGATTGCACAAAATTAGATTTTTATCCTTAAAAACCATAATTGAAACTATAAATTTATTTTATTTTTTATTAAAACTTCTCTTTTCTATCCTGATAATGACCACAGTTTACCGGACTTCCGAAAATCTTAAAGATTGGTTATCGGGCTGTATTTTGGTACTAACGTTTTCATTACAGACCAGCCTGTTAAGTAACAAACGGCACAAATGGAGAAAATGATAAAGTAGCCGGCCTCAATACCCTGAAAGCCCATAAACGACATATTATTTTCTTTGGCATAGTCAAACAGCATTCCCGATCCCTTGTTGATAAAAGTTGAACCAACACCTCCTGCTAAACCACCAATTCCGGTAATCGTTGCAATGGCTTTTTTAGGAAACATATCTCCTACAGTGGTAAAAATATTAGCCGACCATGATTGGTGAGCCGCTCCTGCAATACCAATAATAACTACAGGAATCCAATAACTTATGTACCCTAAAGGCTGTGCAATTAAAGCCAGTAACGGAAAAAATGCGAAAATCAGCATGGCTCTCATTCTGCCTTCGTACGGGTTCATTCCTTTTTTCTCCACAAAATAGGTTGGCAGCCATCCCCCAATAATAGACAGCAGGGTGATCATATACAAAACAAATAACGGCAAAGCAGCCTGTGTAGAATCCATTCCGTAAACAGAGCTCAAGTAAGCCGGCGTCCAGAATAAGAAAAACCACCATACACCATCGGTCATGAATTTTCCAAAAGCGAATGCCCAGGTTTGTTTGTATTTAAAGCAATCTACAAAAGATACTTTGTCTTTGGTTTCCGGAACATATCCTTCTAACTTACTGTCGGCCACATCATCCTGCTGGATATATTCTAACTCTGCAGCACTTACTTTTGGGTGTTTTTCGGGTTTATCATACATAAAAATCCAGAATCCCATCCAGATAAAGCCTAAAGCTCCAATAATGATAAACGCCATTTCCCATCCGAACGATTTTGCTATAAACGGAATGGATATTGGAGCTGCTAGTGCCCCAACAGTGGCACCTGCATTAAAAATACTGGTTGAAAATGCCCTGTCTTTTTTAGGAAAATATTCGGCTGTTGTTTTAATAGCTGCCGGAAAATTTCCTGCTTCTCCTACGGCCAGAACAAAACGGGCGAAGATGAACAAGGTTACACTTACATTGATTACCAATCCGGTATCTTTCACAAGATGAATCGCTTCCTTCGCTCCTTCAAAACCTACCAACCAGTTTCCTGTAATGATTCCGGCCGTGGCAATACCACAAAAGGCATGCAAACAAGCTCCAAAAGACCAGATTCCAATCGCCCAGAGAAATCCTTTTTTAGTATCCATCCAATCCACAAATCTTCCTGCAAACAGCAGCGAAACAGCATAAAATATAGAAAACAAGGCGGTTATATTTCCATAGTCATTATTCGTCCAATGAAACTCCGGCGCAATAAAATCGCTCCAGGTTAAGGAAAGTACCTGTCTGTCTAAGTAATTAATGGTTGTAGCAAAAAATAGCAACGCACATATACTCCAACGATAACTTCCTGTAATTTTTTTGGTTTGGCTCATAATAACTGCATCTGTTTGGTTCATGGTAATGGTTTATTATAAAATTGATATTTTTTCGGGTAGTTTAATCTGTAGTTAACACACGATACAAAAACAGCAGCACCTTTGAATTTAATCTAGCAAAATTAAACAAATGTAATCGATTGCACAAATATAGTTTTAAATCTTTATATTCCAAATAAATTATAGAAAAAATTAATTTAAACTCATAATTAAACATATCAATCAAAAAAAAGAACTCAAAATTACATATTAAACAATATATTTGTTAAAAGCTATTGTGTGAAATTTGTCCGTTTTATGTATCAAAATTGTCCAGAAAACTTTCACTTTTGATGAATCCCCAGTAATTCTGCAATCTACAAGGCAAAAGTCATTTGTTACATTTTTACCGGAACTAAAATCTGATCTAAAATTTTGCGATTAAAACACCCATTCCATTCACTTAAAAATTCAAATAATTCATGAAAAAATTGCCTTTTTTTAAATACTATACCATCAAAGAAGTACTTCTAACGCTATTTTTACTCACCATAATGCAGTCTAAATTACACGCACAAGATCAAATCATACCACTGTGGAATACGATTCCAGGAGCTATAAAAGCTTCTAATTATATAGAAAACGAATCTCTTAAAGACGGAAAAGTGCAAAGCACCAGTTTGGTCAGCATTCCAACTCTGAGTATTTTTTTACCGAAAAATCCTAAACCCAATCAGACTGCTGTTCTTATTTTCCCAGGCGGAGGATATCAGCATTTAGCAATAGACAAAGAAGGTACGAAAGTTGCCAACTGGCTGAATCGTTTAGGAATTGCCGCTTTTGTGGTCAAATACAGATTGCCCAGTGATCAGATCATGAAAAATAAGAATACCGGGCCATTACAGGATGCGCAGGAAGCTATGCGTTATGTGAGGCAAAATGCAGCCAAATACGGCATAGACAGCAACAAAATTGGTGTTATAGGCTTCTCAGCGGGAGGACATTTGGCCTCGACCTTAGCCACTCATTACGACGATGTGACCTATGAAACAAATTCTACAATAAGTGCCCGTCCGGATTTTACGCTATTGATCTATCCGGTAATTTCGATGCAAAATGATATTACGCACAAGGGCTCACAAACGAGTCTGCTCGGCAATCATCCTTCTCAGGAGTTACTGGATTTTTATTCAAACGAGAAGAAAGTTACTTCAAAGACTCCTGCAGCTTTTTTAATTCACGCTACCGATGATAAAGTGGTTTTAGCTGAGAATAGTATCAATTACTACCTTGCACTCAAAAAAAATGGCGTTCCGGCTGAGTTACATCTTTATGAAAAAGGTGGGCATGGTTTTGGTCTGGGAGTAAACGATACCAGTAAATTCTGGACCAAAGACTGTGAAGAATGGCTAAAAGTTAAGGGTTACGCCAAATTCTAACGAAAAATAAAAGCAAAAAAAAGGGTCTTTAGACTCGGTTAACCAACCAACCAAATCTAAAAACCCTATAAAAATAAGACTCTTTTGTACTCTTGCAAATTCATACAAAGCTTATACCCACGATCAAATGAATAAGTCAAATTTTCATTGTAATTAAAAAAATTGTTTCTCCAAAAACAGTTAATTATAGCAACCTACATGCCGCACAAAAGGTAAACACGACATAACCCACGGTTTCTACGGCGCAAAAGTACATGCAACTTTAGAGAAATCATTACGCCTTTCCACATTCCAAAAATCTTTTTCGCTCTACTACCGCTAAGTCACTGACTGTCTGAATCAGCAGGGGGTGAAAATCTTTTATTTTTTTTCTGAGGTGCTGAGGTGCTAAGGTT
The DNA here is from genome assembly GCF_025947345.1 of Flavobacterium sp. N502536. Classification (NCBI taxonomy): domain Bacteria; kingdom Pseudomonadati; phylum Bacteroidota; class Flavobacteriia; order Flavobacteriales; family Flavobacteriaceae; genus Flavobacterium; species Flavobacterium sp. N502536. The sequence goes on from NZ_CP110011.1 coordinate 4,776,785, forward strand.
TTGAAAACTTTGTGGTTTTCTTATTCTAGATTAAGTTGAAACAAATTCTTTACTAGTAAATTTGTCAAACACATGTCTTTTTCTAAGGTACTAAGATTGTGGAATCTAAAACCTTAGAACCTTAGTACCTCAAAAAAACTCTACTAGCTATGAAAACATACGAATTTATAATACTTGGAAAAAACCAGGCGATACTGGAAATTTTGCTGCGACTGGTCAATGCTTATGAAAACTGGAATGCAGTTGGTTTCAGTGACGAAAAATCAGCACAGGAGTATTTTCTGAACCACAAAATAGATATTGTTCTTTTGAGTTCGGGAATTGAAGATCATATCGAGAAGGAATTTACCTCTTTCTGCCTGAAAGAGCAGCCAAATGTCGAAGTTATTGAACATTTTGGAGGGGGAAGCGGATTGTTAAAATCAGAAATAGAGCATCGACTACATCTTAAAGGAAATTTATAGACCGCAGCATTTCTTCGCGTGTGGCCTCGCGTTTTAAAGGGACTGATCTTAAACCGTCCGAATCCAAACGGTTTATTTAAATTTGCACCAAACCAAACGCCAAAAATGGAAAAGAAATATTCAGTTGTTATTCATCCGTCACAAGAAATAATTGAGGCTATCAAAGTAATGAAAGAACTTTTAGCTGCTGAAATTGGCTGGTACAATAGTAAGAATTCAATAGCGCATATTACGATTTGTGAATTTTCAATTGACGATTCTCAAATAGATAAATTCAAACAAAGGCTTTTAAAAGTTTGTGATAGCTTTACTCCTTTTCAGGTGCTTTTGGATCATTTTGGTTCGTATGAAAACGGTGCTTTTTTCATTGCTCCAAACGAAGAATCAAAGAAGGATTTAAAACCGATTATGAAAAAAACACAGGAGGCATTACTGCTTTCTAATCTTAAAAAAAGCAGCGATCCTCATATTTCTATTGGTAGAAAACTGACTCCTGAGCATCTTAAAACAGCATCACAGCTTTTTACCACAATTGCAATGGATTTTTTATGCGAAGCAATCATTTTACGCGAATTCGACCCTATAAAAAAACAGTTTTTTATGATTGATTCGATCCCTTTTGGCAGTAATCCTCAACCGGAATTAATTCAGGGAAGTTTGTTTTAAATGTGAAGTGTGAGATTTCCCGTTCCTCGAAATGACAAGATTGCGCAAACCTGAAACTTGAAACTTGAAACTTGGAATTTGGAATTTGGAATTTGATATTTAGAATTTCCGTATATTTGAATTTTACAATTCGCTACTATGAAATCACTAGATTCCTTTTACAAAGATATTACTGAAGGCTCATCGGTTGAACCGAGTTCTTTATTGCCTAATGACATTCAAAAAGAAATAGGTCATTTTAATGTGTTTGATATTAAGGAACTTCTGGAACGGCTTCAGGGAAAGGCGATCATGCCTTATGACCGACGTGCTTATTACAAAATCAGTTTGATTAAAGGCCGAAACCGTGCTGAATATGCTGATAAAATAATCGAAATCGAAAAACAAGGTTTTCTGTTTGCTACGCCAAAAATCCCATACAATTATTTGCCTCAGGACACTAATCAGTCGGGACAATTTTGTGTGTTTACCAGTGAGTTTTTATCAAAAACGAAAAGCGGAATTGATTTAGATGAACTTCCGATTTTTGCTTCTGACGGTTATCCTGTTTTTCAGCTAACGGACGAAGAAGTGATCGAAGTAGAATTGATTTTCAACAAAATACAAAAAGAAATCAACTCCGATTATATTTACAAATACGATCTGATTCGGAATTATGTTGCTGAGTTAATTCACTTCGGACAGAAATTACAGCCTATAACGGCCTTGTATTCGAAGCACAATTCGGCAGCCAGAGTTTCCTCTTTATTTGCTGAACTGTTAGAACGACAATTTCCGATAGAATCTCCAAATCAGCGATTACAGCTCAGAACCGCCAAAGATTTTGCAGAAAGATTATCGGTTCATGTGAATCATCTCAATAAGGTTCTAAAAGAAAATACCGGGAAAACTACGACCGAATTAATCAGCAGCCGTTTGACCAGTGAAGCCAAAATTCTTTTAAAACAAACAGACTGGAACATCTCCGAAATTGCTTTTTCTTTGGGTTTTGAAGAATTAGCTCATTTCTCTAATTTCTTTAAAAAACAAACCTCTTTTACACCTTTAGCCTTCCGTACTTAATTTCATGATTTGAATTTCGCAAACTTCGGTTTGATATTTACAACTCCCCACACCTGCTTCGCTCCTACCTTTGTATTATGAATTGAAAGAATGATTTCAACACAAACAATCATAATAAAAACAAATATAAAATGGCAGTAAACACAAAAATTGCTCTGGTTACCGGTGGTAGCAGAGGTTTAGGGAAAAATATGGCAATCGCAATTGCCAAAAAAGGAATCGACGTAATCATTACCTATAACAGTAAAAAAGACGAAGCCGATTCGGTTGTAAAAGAAATTGAGGGTTTAGGGCAAAAAGCAGCCGCTCTTCAATTAAATGTGGCCGATTCCGGTACATTTGATCCCTTTTTTAACTCTATTTCAGAAACTCTAAAAAATACTTTTAAAACGGATACGTTTGACTTTTTAGTAAACAATGCCGGAATTGGACTCCACAATTCATTTATAGGAACAACAGAAGCCGAATTCGACCAATTGACTAATATACAGTTTAAAGGGCCTTTTTTCTTAACACAAAAAGCGCTAAAGCTCATGAATGACGGTGGCGGAATTGTAAATATCTCAACCGGTCTGGCAAGATTTTCTTTTCCGGGTTATGCAGCCTATGCCTCTATGAAAGGTGCTATTGAAACGCTAACAAAATATCAGGCCAAAGAATTGGGCGAACGAAAAATCAGAGCTAATGTAGTTGCTCCGGGCGCTATCGAAACCGATTTTGGTGGCGGAGTGGTACGCGACAACGAACAGTTAAACAAAAACTTAGCTGCAGTTACCGCCCTTGGAAGAGTAGGTTTACCGGACGATATTGGCGGTGTAGTTGCCTTTTTATGTACCGAAGATGCACGCTGGGTAAACGCACAACGCATCGAAGTTTCAGGCGGAATGAATTTGTAATTTTTATTTTGCGAATCTATAATTAAACCCGACAGGTTTTTGAAACCTGTCGGGTTTGGTATGCGGAATTCAACTATTTCGTTTTAAACATTTTATAGCAGTACTAAAAAACTAAACCCGACAGATCTTTAAAATCAGTCGGGTTTGTCCTTTTTAATATATTGAGTTAGTAAGAATGCTTTTTAATCTTTTTCGATGATTACATCAAAACCTCCATTTTTATCAAACACCACATCGTAGAATTTAGAGTTTTTTTGTACTCCAACCTCGTAGGTGGTTTTATTTTTATCGTCAACTACAACCGCTAGTTCTTTGATAGCACTGGCAGGGTAATTTTTCTTCAGATAGGCTTGTGCTTTTAGTGGTAGCTGACTTAACGGAATTTGTAACTCCAAGGCTTTCAGAACTCCTAAATTATCATAAACCGCCAACGCATTAGTATTTATGTCCTTTTTGAATTTGGCCTCATATCGAATTTCGTCATCATCATCTCCAACGTATTTCAAAGTCCATACCGGAACTTTACCTGGATATTCTTTCTGAAAAGTAAACACTACTTTTTCGGGTGGAGTCACCACTTTGTTGGGATAAACTTCATTTTGCCCTATTAAAAAGCTGCTATACAAAAAGAGAATCATTATGAATAGGTTTTTCATGTGCCCCAATTTTAAATTAACAATCCTTTCAATCACGTATTAAAATTACTACTTTATTTTGAAGAAAAAATGATCTTATAAAAAAATGTTAAAATAAACGGTAACAATGTTCTTTCTCAGGCGTCTTACGAGAAACCAAAACCACAAAAATGAATGCTAACCTGAAAAATTTTGAAACCTCACCACAATTTTATGCCCGTATAGCAGGTGCCTTATATCTGGTGATTATTGTCATGGGATTCTTCGCCGAGACCTTTGTCAGAAACAAATTGTTTGTGCCCGGAGATGCTAACGCAACGGCCAATAACATTATACATTCGCAATTTTTATGGAAAATTGGCATTACGGCAGATCTCATCATGCAAATTTGCGATTTACCCGTAATGATTATTCTCTATTACCTGCTAAAACCCGTAAACCGGAAACTGGCTCTTTTAAATTTATCGTTTAATTTAATTCAGACTGCCGTTTTAGTAGCCAATAAACTCAATCTTCTCGCAGCTTTGTTCTTTTTGGGTGATGCTGCCTACTTAAAATCTTTCGATCCGGATCAATTGCACACCCTGTCGTATCTTTCGATCAAACTGCATGATTTTGGTTTCGGAATCGGATTGATCTTTTTTGGATTTGTATGTCTGCTGGAAGGCTATATGATCTTTAAATCGGGCTACTTTCCAAAAGCAATCGGGGTGTTAATGGCCATTGCCGGGATCTGTTATCTCACCAATAGTTTTGCCTTAATTCTGGCTCCGCAACTTTCGAGCATCCTTTTATTGATGCCTTGTTTAATTGCCGAATTGTCACTTAGTTTATGGCTTGTCTTTAAAGGCGTAAATCTTCCTGTCTGGAAAGAAAAAATACTATCCTGAACTTGTAACTAATACGAACACATCAAAAAAGCCTGCCGGAAATTACTCCTGAGCAGGCTTCTTCTTTGAAATAATTGAATTAGTAAGCTTCCTTATTTCCAGTTTTTTATGAACTTTATTATAGTTCAACCCAATATTACATGGATATTATTTTTTCAATCGATCCGACAATTCTCTCTTGTACGTAATACCAATTGGCAGTCTTTCATTTTTAATCACTACAAAATCTTTGTCCGTTGCTTCAATTTTATCCAGTGCTACGATATAGGATTTATGGATGCGCATGAAATTCTTCTCAGGCAGGCATTTCTCAAATTCACTGGTTGTGATAGAAGCCAGATACGTTCTTTTTATCGTATGCAGTTTCACATAATTGCCAAAACTCTGTGCAAACAAAAGCTGATCTAATTCGATATCAATAAAATAACCATCAACCTTAACAGTAACGGCACTCGCAACAGCTTCTTCGGTTTTCATTTTACCATTTTCCGTCGCAAAAAAACGATCGATCGCTTTCAGGAATCTCGGAAAATAAATGGGTTTGAGAAGATAATCTATAACACCGTAATCATAACTTTCAAGGGCATATTCCGAATAAGCCGTCGTCAAAATTGTACTGGGATGTGTTGGAATAATCTTCAGCAATTCCATCCCCGAAATCTCCGGCATATTGATATCCAAAAACATCAGATCAACAGGGTTTTCCCTCAAATAATCCATTGCCTCAATACCGTTATACCCCTGAAAAACCAATTCTAATTGTGGATTTTGTTTGATATAATTTGCCAGCACATAATGCGCTGCCGGTTCATCGTCGACAATTATACATTTTTTAGGCTCTCTCATTCGACAAACTTTTTCAATTGCACTTTCAAATCTACAATGTAAGTATTTTTATCGTCCTGAATGTCTAACTTATAGGCTTTACCATAAATCAGATTCAAACGCTCAATGGTATTTTTTAAACCAATCTTAGTCGAAACCACATCGGTTTTTTTCTTTGGAATGGAGTTCACCACATGCAAATGCAGCAAACCGTTCTCGACCGTAATAATGATTCTCACAAAACACTTCTCGATCGCACAAGTTCCGTGTTTGAACGCATTTTCGATGAATGCAATCAACAGCATAGGCGATACTTTATAGGCGTTTTCGTTGTCAATTTTACAATCATAAGTAATCTCACAGCGATAGCCTACCCTTTCTTTTTCCAGCTGCACATAACTGTTTATAAATTCCAGTTCGTCTTCCAAAGAAACACATTGTTTGTTATTGCTTTCAAGCTGATAACGCATCAGTTGTGATACTTTCATGATCAAATCCGGGGTCCGGTCCGGAAACTCCAGACTAATTCCGTACAGCGTATTAAAGGTATTGAATAAAAAGTGCGGATTCAATTGCCCCTTTAACGAATTCAATTGCATTTGATTGAACAAAAGCGTCTCATCCGTCTGTTTTCTATGGATTCGGTAAAATTTAAATACAATTATCGGACTTAATATACAAACCAAAGTCCCCAAAACACTGGCCAGCTGATACACATAACTGCGTTGATGAGAGTTTTGATACAAACGGCAGTTACTAAACATTTCCAGGCTGGTAATCTCATACAAAACAATCGAAAAGAGGAATACTCCTGCCAGTGTCAGAAAAATATAAGTTATAGGGCGCTGTTGTTTAAAAAGTATAGGAAGCAAAAAGAAACGGTTGAATTGGGCGTGCAGGTACAAAACCAAATAGAAAAAAATGCCCATTAATATGGATGTAAAAGAACTGAACAACATCCAGTCGTTTTTTAAAGTATAAATTGTAAATGAAAACGCAACCACGGCAATTTCCTGCCACCATTTGTGATCCAATATGTTTTCGAGTTGTCTCTTCATTCTTAAAACTTAAATAGTTTACAAATTAACCACATTTTTTTAGTTTTTATTTCCATTAAATGACAAATTGAATTGGTCATTTATAATCGTATTACATCATTTAAGAAGGCTTTTATCCGTGCAAGTAAAATAATTTTGAGAGATCAAATTCATACCCATTAACTTTATGTATTTCAAAAAAATTACTTTGTTAGTTTTCTTGATTTTTGCTTGTGGTAGTTATGCGCAAACCCTGTCTTTAAAAGAAGCCATAAAAACAGGTTTGGAAAACTACGGTTCCATCAAAGCAAAAAGCAATTACACCAATGCGTCACGCGAAAGCCTCAAACAGTCCAAACGTGATTACCTGCCTAATCTTAACCTATCGGCGCAACAGGATTACGGAACTGTAAACGGACAAAACGGACCTCTTTATGGCTTTGGAGGTTTAGGAGTTGCTTCGTCAGGATTGCCGTTACCACAACAAAACTGGAACTCCGCTTTTGGCGCTTTGTATCTGGTGAACATGAACTGGGATTTTTTCACTTTCGGAAAAACGCAGGAAAGGATCAATTTGGCTAAAATCGATGTTCAGGCCAAAGAAAAAGATCTAAAGCAAGAACAGTTTCAGCAGGAGATCAAGATTTCGGCAGCCTATCTGAACTTACTGGCAAGTCAAAGATTACTTATTTCACAGCAAAAGAACCTGAGCCGTGCCGAGATTTTTAAGAAAACAGCCGTTGCCCGTGTTAAAAACGGATTATTGGCTGGAGTTGACTCGACTTTGGCCACTGCCGAAGTTTCAAAAGCCAAAATCGCTTTGAATCTGGCTAAAAATTTCGTCAAAGAACAAAACAGCAAATTAGTCGATTTGATGGGGGTTGCTCCTCAGGATTTTATTACAGACACTTTATTTGTGAATCAAATTCCAAAACAACTATTAACCGGAGTCGCTTCAGATAGTTTGCATCCTTTATTGCAATTATACAAAACAAAAATCGATTACAGCAACCAGCAGGTTAACGTATACAAACGTTTTTACTACCCAACGATGACTGCATTTGGGGTACTGCAAACCAGAGCTTCAGGGTTTGATTCGGCTTATGCATCCGATCAGACAGCTTTTACCCGAAACTACTGGGACGGCGTAAACCCGGATCGTACCAATTATTTGGTTGGAATTGGAATCACCTGGAACCTGACCACTCCGTTCCGAATGAGCAGACAGGTAAGTGCCCAGAAATATGTTTCGCAAGGTTTACAGGAAGAATACAACCAGGCCGACAGGGAATTGAAATCGCAGCTGGCACTAGCCGATGATAAAATAAAAATTACGCTGGATAACTATGCCGAAGCACCAATTCAGGTCAATGCAGCACAGAAAGCCTATCTGCAAAAATCGACTTTGTACAAAAATGGGTTAACCGATTTAACCGATATTACCCAAACGCTCTACACCTTAAATCGTGCCGAAATTGACCGTGATATCGTCAACAACAATGTATGGCAGTCGTTTTTGCTGAAAGTAGCAGCTACTGGCAATTTTGACTTATTTATAAATGAATTTTAATTACAGATCCTAATGAATTTAATCCGTTTTGCACTCCGCAAACCCATCTCCATCTTAGTATTGGTTGCGGGTTTATTTTTCTTCGGAATTGGTGCCATCAAGGACATTAAGGTAGATATTCTGCCAAAAATGAACCTTCCGGTTATCTATATCGCCCATCCGTTTGGAGGTTATACACCTGACCAGATGGAGGCTTACTTTGCTAAAAACTATGTCAACATTTTACCCTTTGCCAATGGAGTAAAATCAGTTGAAACCAAGAATACACAAGGGTTAATGATCATGAAATTAACCTACTATGAGAACACCAATATGGCACAGGCAGCAGCCGAACTGAGTGCTTTATCCAATAGAATTCAGGCGGCCTTTCCTCCGGGAACGCAGCCTCCGTTTATCATTCGTTTTGATGCTTCTTCCCTGCCTATCGGACAATTGGTTTTAAGCAGTAAAATACGTTCTAATAACGAATTGCAGGATTTGGCCAACGTTTATGTGCGTGCCTCGTTTACCTCCATTCCCGGTTTATTATCTCCGGCACCATTTGGCGGAAGCCCAAGAACTGTAGAGGTAAATGTCGATCCCGATTTACTGCGTTCGCACAATATGACACCGGATCAGGTGGTTGAAGCCATTCGGGTAAACAATCAGACTGCACCTTCAGGAAATGTTAGAATTGGAGACAAAAACTATATTACGCCAACGAATAACACCATCAAAGAAATTAAGGATTTTGAAAAAATTCCATTATTCAAAGGTGGCGTACAAAACCTGACCTTAGGCGATGTGGCAACCGTAAAAGATGGTGCCGATATTACAAACGGTTACGCTTTAGTGAATGGTAAACGTTCCGTATACATCAGTATTGCGAAAGCGGGAGATGCTTCGACCTGGGATGTTGTTCAGAAACTGAAAGCCGAATTGCCAAAAATTCAGAGTACCTTACCTGAAGACGTAAAATTGTCTTATGAGTTTGACCAGTCTGTTTATGTAATCAACTCCGTTAAAAGTTTGATTACCGAAGGAATTATCGGAGCCGTTTTAACCGGTTTGATGGTTTTACTTTTCCTGGGAGACAAACGTGCTGCCTTAATTGTAATTCTAACCATTCCGATTTCGATTATTTCAGGAGTTTTATTTCTGAAACTCTTTGGACAAACCATCAACTTAATGTCTTTAAGCGGATTGGCTTTGGCAATTGGAATTTTAGTAGACGAAAGTACCGTAACGATCGAAAATATCCATCAGCATCTCGACATGGGCAAACCCAAGGCACTCGCTATCTGGGACGCTTGTCAGGAAATTGCATTGCCTAAGTTATTAATCCTGCTTTGTATACTCGCGGTTTTTGCACCGGCCTTTACAATGGTCGGAATTCCGGGAGCCCTGTTCCTTCCTTTAGCTTTAGCGATTGGATTCTCTATGGTAATTTCGTTTTTACTGTCTCAGACTTTTGTGCCTGTAATGGCCAACTGGCTGATGAAAGGACACGCCAAACACGAACATGGTCCTGAAATTACAGACGATGAAGCCGAATTTAATGATTGCGGTTTAACTCCCGAATCTGAAAAAGACCTCATCACACAGAAAAAAGCCTACGTTGAAAGAGAAGATACCGACAACAACGGGAAAATTAGCGCTTTCGAACGTTTTAGAATTCGTTTTATGCGAACGCTGGATCGTTTATTTCCTTATAAAAAAGCAACAAGTTTGATTTACCTGATTGCCATAAGCTGTCTTGCCGCCATAATGATCACTTTTATCGGAAAAGATGTTTTTCCGAAAGTAAATTCAAGTCAGTTTCAATTAAGAATGAGGGCTGCCGACGGAACCCGTATCGAGCGAACCGAGGAAAAATCAATATTGGTTTTAAAAGAAATTAATAAAATGGTTGGCAAAGAACATGTCGGAATTACCTCTGTATATGTAGGACAGCACCCTTCATTGTTCTCCATCAACCCTATTTATCTTTTTACAGCAGGACCGCATGAAGCTGTTTTTCAGGTGAGTTTAAAAGACTACCATGTTGACATGGATGAATTTAAAGACGATCTGAGAGCCCGTATCAAAAAAATCCTTCCGGATGTGAAGCTTTCTTTTGAACCTATCGAACTTACTGATAAAGTATTGAGTCAGGGATCACCTACTCCTATTGAAATCAGAATTGCCGGAAAAGACAAAAAACGAAACGAGCTGTATGCCAATCAGATTGTTGAAAAGCTTCAAAAAATACACTATTTCAGAGATGTTCAAATCGGACAGCCTATTCACTATCCGGCCTTAAATATAGACATCGACCGAACCCGTGCTGCCGAATTAGGTGTAGACATGAACGACATTTCGCGTTCGTTGATTGCTTCCACCTCATCGTCAAGATATACCGAAAAAAATACCTGGATTGATGAAAAAACTGGTTTATCGGTTGCTGTGCAGGTACAGGTACCGCTGAATCAGATGAAAAACAAAACCGATATCGGAGAAATTCCGGTACTAAAAAATTCGCTTCGTCCGGTATTAAGCGATGTTGCGAAAATTACACCTACCACAGTCAATGGTGAAAATGACAATTTAGGGGCTATGCCATACATTACCGTTACAGCAAACATCAACCAGACCGATTTGGGGACGGCTTCTAAAGATGTGGCTGCAACCATAAACGCATTGGGAGAACTACCGCGTGGTTTGTTCATCAATCCAATTGGTTTGAGTAAAGTATTGGAAGAAACATTAAGCAGTTTACAAGTAGGGTTATTGGTTGCCATTATTGTAATCTTCTTAATGTTAGCCGCTAATTTTCAGTCCTTCAAAGTTTCATTGGTCATTTTAACCACCGTTCCGGCAGTAGTTTTAGGTGCCTTATTGATGCTGACGATCACAGGTTCAACCTTAAACTTACAGTCCTACATGGGAATCATTATGTCCGTTGGAGTTTCGATTGCCAATGCCGTTTTATTGGTCACCAATGCCGAACAGCTGCGCAAGCGAAATGGCAATGCTTTAGAATCGGCTCGTGAAGCTGCGGCACTGCGTCTGCGTCCGATTATCATGACCTCTGTGGCGATGATCGCGGGAATGCTTCCAATGGCGATTGGTCATGGCGAAGGTGGCGATCAGGTTTCTCCATTAGGAAGAGCCGTGATTGGCGGATTGTTATTCTCGACCGTCACCGTTTTATTAATTTTGCCATTAATATTTGCCTGGGCACAGGAGCATACCACGACACAATCGGTTTCTTTAGATCCCGAAGACGAAGAAAGTATTCACTATATTTCATCATTAAATCCAAAAAGCGGAATCGCCAAAAAACACTAGTTAAAAGCGACAACCTAAATGACCCATAAAAAAATAAATTTCACCTTTTATGAAAAATAAATTCATACAATCGACCGCATTACTTTTTGTAGCCGTATTTCTTCTAACCGCCTGTAATTCGAAGAAAGAAGAAACCGTTGCAGCCGAAATTGAACCTAAAACAGAAACCTTTCTTTTACAAAAAGAAAAACTGACTACAGCCTTGCGCCTGCCAGCCGAGTTAACCGGTTTCCAGCAAGTAGACTTGTACGCCAAAGTAAGCAGTTTTGTAAAATTGCTGAAAGTAGACATTGGTTCGAAAGTAAAAAAAGGACAGCTTTTAATCATTCTCGAAGCTCCCGAGATCAGTTCTCAACTGGCGGCTGCCGAATCAAGATTAAAATCGATGGAAGCCATTTATGCGACCAGCAAAAGCACCTACAACCGCCTGTACGAAACCAGTAAAGTTGAAGGAACAATTTCTAAAAATGATCTAGAAATGGCCAACGGAAAGAAAAACTCCGACTACGCGCAATATCAGGCCGCAATTGCAGCCCACAAAGAAGTGTCGATCATGAGAGGCTACCTTGAAATCCGTGCTCCTTTTGACGGAGTTGTAGCCGCCAGAAATGTAAATTTAGGAACCTTTGTAGGTCCAGCAGGAAAAGGTTCTGACTTGCCTTTACTTACCATTCAGCAGCAGGACAAATTGCGTTTGGCCGTTTCTGTTCCTGAATTGTATACGGGATATCTACACAATGGCGACGAAATGAGTTTTAATGTAAAATCATTACCAGACACTTTTAAGGCGACTATTCAGAGAATGTCGGGAGCACTCGATTTAAAACTGCGTTCTGAACGTGTCGAAATGGACGTTCACAACACCAAAGCAAATTTATTACCCGGAATGGTAGCCGAAGTGTTATTACCGCTAAATGCGAAAGATAGCACCTTTGTCATTCCGAAATCAGCTTTGGTAAGTTCCGCTGAAGGTTTGTTTGTGATTAAAGTTGTCAACCACAAAGCCACCAGAGTCGACGTTAAAAAAGGAAGAGAAATCGATGATAAAATTGAAGTCTTTGGGGATCTAAACCTCCAGGACAAACTGGTAAAAATTGCCAGCGAAGAAACTAAAGAAGGTGATGTTATAAACGAATAACCTGCGTTTTACTTTCTATAGTAGTTTATTACAAACTGTACGCATTCTTTAGGAGTGTAAATTTAAAAAATCGCCTTAAAGACAGTTCCTCTTTTTGGAGGGACTGTTTTTTTTTGTTTAGGCACTTTCCAATATTATCATAATTTTTACTATTTGTAAGAAAAAATGATATATTTGAAAAAAGCTATATATTATGAATCAAGATTTTTCCGCTGACAGACCCATTTCAAAACAAATCGAAGACAAATTTCAGCGTTTTGAGTTTGCTAAAAGAGTGGCAACTACAATAAATAATAGAAAAAATGAAGATTGTATTGTAATTGGATTATATGGAGCTTGGGGAGAAGGTAAAACCTCTTTGCTAAATTTTATAGAATCAGAATTATTAAAAAATGAAAACATACTTTGTGTTAAATTTAATCCTTGGCGCTACACAGATGAAAATGCACTCTTAAATCAGTTCTTCCAAAAGCTAGCTGACACTTTAGATTCTAATCTAAAAACTAAAAAAGAGAAAGCGGGAGAAGTCTTAAAAAAATATGGGAAGTTAATTAACTTAGAATTACCTGTAGTTGGTAACATTGGTGAAACACTAGCAAACACTGGAAATATTTTAGATAGCGCAGATATAGAAGAGTTGAAAAGCCGACTTGAGGAAATTCTAAAAAAAACAAATAGTAAAATTGTCATTTTTATAGATGATATCGATCGATTAGATAAAATTGAAATTCATTCTATTTTTAGATTAGTTAAATTAACTGCTGATTTTACAAACACAACATATATTCTATCTTTCGATGAAGAAATGGTATCTGCTGCAATTGGAGAACGCTTTGGTCAAGGTGACCAAAGATCAGGACAAAATTTCCTTGAAAAAATAATTCAAGTTCCTTTAAAAATACCTTCAGCACAACCCGAATCACTAAAAGATTTTTGCTTTGAAATAGTAGATAATGCTATAAATTCAAACAACATAAAAATTACAGAGGAAGAAATACGACGATTTGTTTATCAATTTACAACAAATGTATTAGTTCGTCTAGATACTCCTCGACTGGCAATTAGATATGGAAACACAATTTCATTTTCAATGCCACTTTTATATAAGGAGGTAAATATTGTTGACTTATTATTAATTGAAGCACTTAAAATATTTTACTCTGAATATTACTTATTTGTAAAAACTAACTCAGAGTTATTCATTGCATCATCAAATACAGTTTTAGGAAAAGATAGTATAGAATCAAGGCAACAACTGCTAGATAATTTAGGGAAAGAATATACTTCTAGCCAAAAAACTGGTGCTTTAAGACTAATACAAGAATTATTTCCTATTAGGCAAGATGATACAATATTTTCATCATTTGATAAAAATATTATTGATACATGGTTTAAAAATAAAAATATAGTTTCTCCAAAATATTTTAATAAATATTTTAGCTATTCAGTTATGAAAGGAGAAATATCTGATATTGTATTTCAAAACTTTATGGATGAAACTATTTTATTAAAACCAGATGAAGTTACTCATGCTTTAAAAACTCTAATTGAACAAAGCACTCCAGATAATGTTTTGTATAAATTTAGAAGTATCGAACGAGAAATAGATTGGGGCAAATCAAAGAAAATCTCAAATTCTATTTGCGATATTTCGGATCTTTTTCCATCCTCGCAGAGGAATTTGTTTTTATCTTTTGGGGCTCCAAAAAGTCAGGCTGCGCTTTTTATATATCATCTTATTAGAAAACATAATAATAAAGAAGAACAATATCAATTTTCAAAAGAACTATTATCTAGAAAATCAAAATTTGATTTTGCATATGATCTGTATGCATGGCTTAAAGGAGAAGATAACGACAAACAAGAATTCTTTACTGATAAAGAGATAATAGAATTAGAAAATATCTTATTAGACAAAGCTCTCGAAGAATCCAAAAACAATTCTATTTTTCAACAATTTCCAGATTATGCACATGATTTATTTATCATATGGATAAAGAAAGAAAAAAAAGGCTTAAATAAATATATCAAAAATATATTAAATAAAAGTCCAAATGCCCTTTTAGATCTTATTAAAATATATGTGCCAACTGCTACAAGTACGGCCGTAAAAGGTCCTTATAAATCAGATTTTTCAGAAGACAATTACAAATATTTCATTTCGTTATTCGATAAAAATTATATTAACAAAATAACAAATAAAATATTTAGCAAAAATGAATTAGATTCTGAAGAAGTTAAATGGAGAAGAAGACATGAAAGCAAGCAGGATGATATCAATATTATTAGACAATTCAAATACTGGTATAAAAAAGACATATCCTCAAAAGATTCAAATGTAAATCTTTTATAACTTATTTTAATAAAAATTTAAATTTGAAAAAACCTCGATCCTAAAAAAAATCGAGGTTTTTTCCATTTCATTAACTTTACTCCTCACTCAAATAAGGATTCAAAATCTCAGCCAGTAAAAGCTGTTTTCTAAATTGGTACTTTCTTGTTGAAGCAACTCTTATCCTCTGATAACTTCTAAAGCAATTTCAGCAAGTATTTACCGCATTTTTGTCATTTCGACCGAAGGGAGAAATCACATACGTGGAGCCACAAAGATTGACAACTTACTTTGCGGAGTTTCTTGTGTGATTTCTCCCTTCGGTCGAAATGACAAGATTGCGCAAACCTGAAACTTGAAACTTGAAACCACAAACCACCACCAAACAGCCACAAAACTTTGCACCTCAGCGCCTTTACGAGAGCATTTCTAAAAAATAACTCTTAAAAAAATTGCGAAACCGAATAGTTGCACGTATATTTGCAACTGATTGGTTTCTTAATTAAAATCGAAACATCATGAGACGAGACATTTTTCAGGCCATAGCCGACCCGACAAGACGGTCCATTATCGCTTTGATTGCACTGCAGGCAATGACACCAAACGCCATTGCAGAGAATTTTAACACTACGCGACAATCCATTTCTAAACACCTGCGCATACTTGTAGAATGCAACCTGCTTAAGCAGGAACAGCAAGGCAGAGAAATTTACTATTCACTTGAAATTGAAAAAATGAAAGAGATTGATCAATGGTTAGTCCAATTCAGAGCGATTTGGGAAACCAAGTTCAATCAGCTTGACGAACTACTAGTAACACTTAAAGAACAGAAAAAATGAAAAACGATTTGCAATTTGATTTTACCGTAGACAAAGCCACAAAAACGGTAATCATTAACAGAGAATTTAACGCTGAACTTCCGTTGGTTTGGGATGCTTTTACCAAACCGGAACTTCTAGACCAATGGGTGGCACCAAAACCCTGGTCATCTAAAACAAAACATATGAACTTTGAAGTTGGCGGACGAAGATTTTATGCCATGGTAAGTCCGGAAGGTCTGGAACGCTGGGCGGTTCAGGAATACACTTCAATTACTCCAAAAACCAATTTCAAGATGTTCAATACTTTTGCAGACCAGGATGAAAATCGCGAACTGCCTGGTTCCGATTGGGATCATACCTTCAGCGAGCAAAACGGTATAACAAAAGTGAGTATCTCAATTTTCAATGAATCTTTGGAACGTCTGGAAAAAATGATCGAAATGGGCTTCGAACAAGGCTTTAAAATGAGCATTGACAACTTAGACCAATTACTAAAAACGTTATCAGAATAATAAATAGAAACGCTAATGACACGGATTCGTTTCACGAAAACGCGGATCTACGCGGATTTTTACGATAGAAATACTTTGAAGACATCAATTAACTTCTACCCAAATAATATAAAAAATCTGTGTTGATCCGCGTTTTCGCTTAGCGAATCGGCGTGATCTGCGTATTGGTTTTTCCAACTACAAAGAGCGTAAAAAATTATGCGTAGTACCCCGGAATTAATGACAGATCCAACGGCAAAACAAATCAACGGGTAATGTCTGATCAACTTCATAAAATAAATCTTATTTTTGATTAAGAATTATCTCGATATGGTTGCTATAAAAACATTTGACGAAGCCGTAGATCTGGAACAACCCAGACGTGTTTTAAAATACGTACTGGTATACTGTACTTCGGGTTCAACTGTTATTTCTGTAGATGAAAACGAATTTACCTTAACCGAAAATGCTGTAATCACCATCACTTCGGGGCAGATTCATTATTTTAAAAACATCCGCAATGCAACTGGATTTATTTTAGAGTTTACCTATAATTTTTTCTGCAAGGATGATACCGATATGGAATTGATTTTCCACAACGGACTGTTTTGCCATTTTGCCATGAATGAAATGATTGTTGTCGACAACAGCCCATTTATTATTGGGGAATTAGAAGCCATCAGCAAAGAAGTCAAACAAATGCCTTATCAATACCTCATCTCTATTCACAGCCGAATTGAGTTGATACTGGTTGAAATCAACCGAACCAAAATTAATCGCGGCGATGAAATCTATAAACCCGACGCGCTGTTTCTTCATTTTCTGGAAGCTATTTTACAAAACTTCGACAAGAACCTTTCTGTAAACGAAATCGCTGTTCTGATTGGTACAACAGAATCAAAACTAAACGAACTTTCGAAGCTGCACACCAATAAAACAGCTCAAAGTGTAATTTTTGGATTAATTATTTCCGAGGCCAAACGTCTTTTTACGTATGAGAAACTATCCGTAAAAGAAGTCGCTTATGCATTAGGTTTTAATGATCCTTTTTACTTTTCTAATTTCTTTAAAAAACACACCCAGATTTCTCCAAAATCGTATAAAGAAAAAGCAGTTAATTTCTAATGTGGCTTTGATTTTAAATACATAGAAAGATAGGCTTTTAGTACCCTAAAAAAGAAGGCAAAAGAAAAACTAGTTTCTCAACACATAGAAAACTGTCTTTGCCTGAATAAATGAAGTACTCTTGCTTTGATTGTAATTCTCTGTTTCCCCTATATTAATAAAAACACCGAAAAAGCTTAGTTACATGCTTTTTCCAAGATTGTCTATTCTTTAGCGTAACCCTTTGCCAGATCTTTGTATCACTAATAATTACTAATAAAATAGTTTATGAAAAGATATCAGGATCATGCCGTCTTGCTGTTGCGAATGGCCTTAGCAGCAGGATTTTTATCTGCCGTTTCTAGTCGGTTAGGTTTGTGGGGAGAACAGTCTTCAGGTTGGGAAAACTTTTTAGCTTATACCGAAAAAGTAAATTCTTTTGCTCCAAAAAACTGCATTCCTGCCCTTGCCATTCTATCCACCGTTATAGAGTCCCTTTTGGCTTTACTCCTATTGCTTGGCTATCAAACGAAATATGCGGCTGTTGCGGCGGCTATACTAACTTTAGTATTTGCGCTCGCCATGACCTATTCTTTTGGAATTAAAGATCCTTTAGATTATTCTGTATTTACATTTTCAATGGCCGCGCTTCTTTTGTCGACTATGGAAAAATACCACTGGAGTTTAGATCAAATCATTTCGAAAAATAAAACAAACTAAAAAATAAGCAAAATGGAAAAACAAATCACAAGAAGCAGCGAAACAGATTGGAAAATTCTTATTGAAGAAGGTGTAAAAACGGACGGTATTTTTGCCAAGTCGTTACACTTTGACGCCACTACAAACAGACCCACTGTTTTTTTACTAAAATTCGAAGCGGGCGCCTCCTACCCCAATCATGTGCATCCTGCCGGAGAAGAAATTTATGTACTTGAAGGTGAAGTCCGCTCCGGAAAAGACGAGTTAAAAACAGGAGATTATATGTATATGCCGCCGGGAAGCAGTCACTCTGTGTTTTCTAAAACCGGTTGTGTATTATTATTTAAAGTTCCTGAAGAAGTCGTGATACTAAAATAACCAACATTTCACATCTCACATTCCACATTTCACATTTCACAAAAAAACACCAACCCCAACCATTTTGCAGGACCCCTTTTTTATCCGGTCCTGCAAATTGTTTTTTTACAGCTTTGCTACAGTCACAAAATATAAAAAAATCTTAAAATTTAATTTCCTTTTTGAATATATGTAGTTAACTACGTAAATTTGAATATAAATTATATTTATGGTATTAGAAAAATCAAAATCATTGGTATTAGGCAATCTTTTGCAGCGTTTGAATGAAAACCTGAGAAAGGAAGCGCAGTTATTTTACAAAAGTCAGAACATCGATTTTGAGCCCAAATGGTTTCCGGTGGTGTATGTGCTTTCGCAGAAAAAAGCCATAAGCGTTGTCGAACTTGCACAGGAAGTTGGTTACTCTCATCCTACTACTATTTCGTTACTCAAAGAACTGGAAAAAAAAGAATTGATTGGCTCTGCCAAAGACGCCAAAGACGAAAGAAAACGCCTGATTACTCTTACTGACAAAGCCAACGAGATGATCGATCAATTGCAGCCATTGTGGCAAATTATGACCGAAGCTTTGATTGAACTAACCGATACCGAAAATAATTTATTTAAAGCCATAAACGAAGTAAATCAGAATCTGAAAACAAAAAATCTTTTTGACCGAATGACAACAATTAAAGAAATGAAGAGCGACACTGCTCAAAAAACAACAGAAAATACCATAAAAGTCGAGAAGATTGACGATAACAAATTAGTAGAAATTGCCTTTGCCATTCGCCGACAAGTATTTGTAGAGGAACAAAATGTTTCGCAGGAACGCGAATCTATGGATGATGAAGGCGCCGTTCACTACCTCGCGACTGTTAATGGCTTACCGGCCGGGGCAGCACGATACCGAAAAATGGAAAAAGGTTTCAAAATCGAAAGAATTGCTGTTTTGAATTCCTACCGCGGGCAGCGAATTGGTGAAGCAATCCTGCAAAAAATCTTGTCTGACTTAAAAGGCGAAGAGAAAATTTATTTGTACGCACAGGTCAATGCAAGTCGCTTTTACATCAAAAACGGATTCAAACAAACCGATAATTTTTTCCTTGATGCCGGAATTGAGCACGTGGAAATGGATTATGTGAAGATGTAAAATGTGAGATGTGAGATGTGAAATGAAATAACAACGAGTCTTTTTTAGCAGGTAACCGCAATACTACTAAGAAAGACTCAATGACTTTTTAAATTCTGAAGGAGACATTCCGGTACTTCGCATCATAAATTTATTGAAATGACTGCTATCTATAAATCCTAAATCGTTACTAATTTCCGAAAAAGTCAAAGTACTTCTGCTCAATTTCTCACTGACAACCTTGAGTTTCGTTTGCTCGATATAATCCCGCAAAGTAATGTTTAAATGGGTTTTAAAATATTCGCCGATGTAATTGACGGAAACATTAAAATGATTGGCCATTTCTTTTTTCTTCAGCAAATGGGGATTAGCGATATTAAAACGAATGTAATTTAAAATCGTATCAATTTTTAAAACCTCGCTGGTATTGGCATGCAGGTTACTTTCGTGCATGTTCGCATCTCTTCGGATGATCTGAATTAATGACATCATCAGACTTTTGATGATAACTTCGCTCTTCAGCTTTTGTTGGTCAACTTCTTCCAGTATTTTTACAATCACCATTTCGCAAAACGTTTTATCCTCTTCAAGAAAAACCAGATTCCCATGAGTTTGATTGTGGTAATAAAACAACTTTTCGATTTCTTCGATTTCTTTCTTATTTGAGAAAAAATTAGGCAGAAAACGCAGGCAATGAAATTTGGTAGGCTCAAGTGTCTTAAAAGAATGATAATCTCTAGGTGTAAGCAAATAAATATCACGCTCTTTATAGTGATGATGAATCGAATTTAAGATGTGGTTGCCTGTCCCGTATTCAATATATAGTAATTCGAAAAAGTTGTGTCTGTGCACCTCTTTCTTCCAGGTTAATTCTTCGACCGAGTAAATTTCGAAATCTTTGTATATAAAAAAGGTCTTTTCCATAATCCTTAATTTTTACAAATATAACCTATATTTTTACATCATTTACTAAGTTCGAACCCATTTACTTTGTAGTATACCCATTGGGTGTAATTTAAAATCTTAAACCATACAGTATGAAATCAGATATAACAAAAATAGGAGTTCTTGGGATTGGCGGAATTGGCGGATTTGTTGGTGCTCCTTTGGCAAAAAAATATAAAGACAGTGCTGTCAAAATCATATTCATCTGCAGAGGTGAAACCAAAAACCAAATACAACATGAGGGTTTACGGTTTGAATCTAAAGGCACAACAGAAACTGTATTTCCGGATCTGGTATCTGATAATCCAATAGAAATTGGAATCCTGGATGTGTTAATTCTCAGCTGTAAATCCTATTCTATAAGCGCGATACTACAAAGCTACAAAGAGTGTATAGGTCCCGAAACCACAATAATCACCCTGCAAAATGTAGTAAATGCTGGCGAAATTATTCGGGAAGCTTTACCAGAAGCTGGTCAGATTATGGAAGGGTGTATCTATGTGGCTTCCAATGTTAAGAAACCCGGATATGTTCAGCATATTGGAGGACCCGGGAAAATTTTTATTGGTGGAAAAGAAAATAACTTTCTAATCAATCTCTTAACCGATGGAGGTTTAGACATTACTTATGTTGCCCATATCAATGAAATTTTATGGAAGAAATATTTGTTTGTTGCGCCTGTTGCCGCAATAACTTCAGCATACAAAGTTACTTTTGGGCAATTATTACAAGATCCGGATTTGATGCACATTCTTGAAAATATGATGCTCGAAATTCAGTCACTGGCAGGCAGAAGTAACATTCGTTTAACCGTTCAGGACATTGAAACTTCTAAAGATTTATTGACTAAATTTCCGTTTGAGTCCAAATCATCGTTACAATTGGATTTTGAAAATAAGAACCAGACCGAAAAACGTTTTCTGGTAGATTATGTTATTGAAAATTCAAATAAACATCAACTTGAAACTCCTTATTACCATCGTGTAAACGAAAAAATAGAAGCTGCTTATGGGATCTCATCCTCAAGTGAAGTGTCTTGAAAATAATGCATCGCTAAAGGAGCTTAAAAAGAAGCTTTGTTTTTGTCAATTTTGCAGAGTTGGATTTTTCAATCCGGCTCTGTAAAATTGATCCTTCTTTCGGAATTTTACTTCTAATTAAAATTGTTAATCTTATAAAAATGACTCGTCTTATCTAGCCCTGATTGCAGCGGTATCCTTTTTCTGGCTTCTTTAGACAGAAAAAGATATAGCGAAAAGCAGGACATCCGGTCTTAAAAACGCAAAAACCTGCTGCTCCTTAAAAAAAATATATCTTTAAAAATCGAGTAAAATAAAGCCTTAACGAGTTTTTCAGAGCATATCTATGACACGATAAGAAAATATTATGACAAAATTATTTCATAATCAGAAAAACCGTCCTACATTTGCCTAACGGTGTTAAACAATTTAATACTCAAATAAAATGGCTAGTAAAGATCGAATTTTAAGACAAAAAGAAGAGACAAGAAATAACATTCTTGGCGCTGCTTATGATATCGTAAAAGAAGAAGGCTGGAATGGTTTGAGTATGCGTAAAATTGCCGACAGAATTGAATATACTGCTCCAATTATTTACGAATACTTTTCGAATAAAGAAGCAATACTTGAAGAACTTACCGGTAAAGGTTTTTTAAAACTAACGAAGGAGTTGCAAACTGCAAAAGATAAGTTTGAAAACCCCGAAGATCAGTTAGAAGCCATGTGGATGACTTACTGGGATTTTGCTTTCAGTAATACTGAAATGTACCAATTAATGTTTGGTGTTCAAATGACCTGCTGTGCACAACGATGTTCGGCTCAGGAAGCACCTTACAAACTGTTTACTTCGGTAATTGCTGAAGTAATGAAGAACAGTAATCCGAGTGAAGATATTATCAAACAAAAATATTTTACTTTCTTTTCTGTTATTCATGGTCTGATTGCCATTAATATCATTAACAAAAGTGACATCCTCGAAACCATTAACGCTCAGATCCTGAAAGATGCGATTGGTGGTATCATAAAATCAATACAATAAAAAAAATTTCATTTTTACTTAACAGTGATAAATGATTTAATAGCTGATAAAAAAATACCTTTGCCTTGTTACTTAACAGTGATAAATAATTTAATAGAGTAATTTAGAAACCTTTTTTTCTCATTTTACTTAACAGTGATAAATAATTTAATACCAGTTTTTAGAATAGAACTGGAAGGGCTTACTGTATAGAATTTCAGGCTTAATTGCTTAACGACGTTAGATAATTTAATATAATTAAATATGAATTCCCGGAATGCCAGAATACCGCATCAATTAATCTCAAAAAATGTTCAACAAATTAAAACCAATAGTAAAATGAAAAATGTTATCATAACCAGTTTTATTCTGGCACTCGTACTAAGTAGTTGTGCAGATAAATCGCAAGCCCCGGCAGCTCCTGCTGCACCTTTATTACCTGTTTTGGCCGTTAGAAGCGAAAACACCACTACAGATGCTGAATATCCTGCCTCTATACAAGGAACCGTAGATGTTGAAATTCGCCCTCAGGTGAGTGGAAATCTGGAAAGAGTTTATGTAGACGAAGGTGCTTACGTTAATAAAGGTCAGACTTTATTCAAAATAAACGAACGTCCTTTCCGCGAACAATTAAACAATGCGCTGGCTAATCTTCACGCTGCCGAAGCTGCTTTAATCAACGCTCAGTTAGAAGTAGATAAATTAACGCCTTTGGTACAAAACAAAGTAGTTTCTGATTATCAGTTAAAAACAGCCAAAGCGACTCAAAAAATTGCAGCTGCCAATATCGAACAGGCTAAAGCAATGGTGGGTTCGGCCAGAATCAATTTAGGATATACCAATGTTACAGCTCCTGTAAGCGGGTACATTGGAAGATTGCCTAAAAAACAAGGAAGTTTAGTTTCGGCAACTGATGTTGAACCTTTAACGAACTTATCAGATGTACATGAAGTTTTTGCTTATTTCTCTTTGGGTGAAACCGATTTCATCAATTTTAAAGCGCAATACGCCGGCAGCAGTCTTGGTGATAAAATTAAGAAACTGCCTCCTGTAACTTTGATTTTAGCAGATAATAACGCTTATCCTCAAACCGGAAAAATCGATATGGTAGACGGTCAGTTTGATAAAACAACCGGAGCCATTACACTAAGAGCTACTTTTCCTAATACAGGTGGGACTTTACGCTCAGGAAATACAGGAAAAATTCGTTTAGGCCTTCACCATGACGATGCGGTTTTGATACCACAATCGGCTACTGTTGAAATGCAGGATAAAATTTTTGTTTTCACTGTTAACAAAGAAAACAAAGTAAACAAAATGCCAATCACGGTTGTTGGCAAAAGCGGTACCAACTACCTGATCAAAGATGGTGTAAAATCAGGTGATCAGATTGTGTTAAGCGGTATCGACAAACTTCAGGAAGGACAACTAATTCAGCCTGAAAAACCGGCCACAAAAGTTGCCCAAGTAATTACTAAAAAATAATTTTCACGCAAATGTTCAAAATATTTATACAAAGACCTGTACTGGCAACCGTAATCTCCATTTTATTGGTGATCCTGGGGGTACTTGGACTTACGAAATTGCCCTTACAACAATTTCCTGATATTGCGCCGCCATCGGTTTTGGTAACGGCGGTCTATCCCGGAGCTAATGCCGAAACGGTTTTACGTTCGGTGGCACCCTCTTTAGAAGAATCTATCAACGGTGTTGAGAACATGACCTATATGAGTTCGACAGCCAGTAACGACGGATCTTTGGCTATTACCGTTTTCTTTAAATTAGGAACCGATGCCGATCAGGCAGCTGTAAACGTACAAAACAGAGTCGCTCAGGCCACCAGTCAATTGCCAGCCGAAGTTGTACAGCAAGGGGTAACCACTGCCAAACAACAAAACAGTTTTATCATGGCAATTGGTATGTACACCGACGACGAATCAAAGTACGATCAAACGTTTGTGGCCAATTATGCGCAGATCAATATTATTCCGGAGATCAAACGTATTCCCGGTGTTGGATCGGCCAGTATTTTTGGAGGGGTAAAAGATTACTCCATGCGTGTTTGGTTAAATCCAACGCAAATGTCAACTTACAAAGTGACTCCAAACGAAATCATGAGCGCGATTCAGGACAAAAGTTTGGAAGCGGCTCCGGGTAAATTTGGAGAAAGAAGTACAGAGGTTTTCGAATACGTAATCAAATATAAAGGGAAACTAACCAAACCGGAAGAATATGAAAATATTGCTATTCGATCCAACGCAGATGGTTCAGTACTGCGTTTAAAAGATGTTGCCCGAGTTGAGCTTGGTGCTTATTCCTATAACAGTTTAACGCGTTTGAACGGTAAAAAAGGGGTTGTAATTGGTATCATTCAGTTGGCGGGTTCTAACTCCAACGATATTCAGGTGGCGATCAATAAATTGATGGTGAAAGCCTCTAAAGATTTCCCTAAGGGAATCAAACACAATATTTTCTATAGTACAAAAGTTTCGCTGGATCAATCGATTGAACAGGTGGAACATACTTTAATCGAAGCATTTATATTAGTATTCATTGTAGTATTTATATTCCTGCAAGATTTTAGATCGACATTAATCCCGGCTATTGCTGTACCTGTAGCAATTTTAGGAACGTTCTTCTTCATGCAGTTATTCGGATTTTCGATCAACCTGCTAACGCTATTCGCTTTAATTCTGGCGATTGGTATTGTGGTCGATGATGCCATTGTGGTCGTCGAAGCCGTGCATGCCAAAATGGAGCACAAACATTTGTCTCCAAAAGTAGCCACACATGAAGCAATGCACGAAATAACGGGTGCTATTATCTCAATTACGCTGGTAATGGCTGCTGTATTCCTGCCGGTTGGTTTTATGGAAGGCTCTACGGGAGTTTTCTATCGTCAGTTTGCTTTTACGATGGCAATTGCAATTGTAATTTCGGCGGTAAACGCTTTAACTTTAAGTCCGGCACTTGCTGCCTTATTCTTAAAAGACAATCACGGTGCTTCCGGAGATGCTGCTTATGAGAAAAAAGGATTTAAAGAGAAATTCTTCAGCGCATTCAACAAAAGTTTTGATTCCTTAACCAATCGTTACGTTGGAGGGTTGAAATTTTTAATTCGCAGAAAATGGTTGAGCTTAGGTGGTTTAGCATTAATTACAGTGGCAACAATTGTAATGGTAAAAACGACTCCGACAGGATTTATACCTACAGAAGATCAAGGATTCATTGCGATTGCAGTGAACACTCCTTCGGGAACCTCTCTTGACGGAACACAAAAAGTAATGACTCAGGCGGAGAATTTACTAAGAAACGACGAATCATCACGATTTGTAACAGCGATTTCAGGATTCAATTTATTAACGAATTCTACCAGTCCATCCTCTGCCGTTATTTTTGTCTTGCTTAAGCCGGATGAAGAGCGTGGAAAAATCAAAGGAATCAACGAAATAATGGCCGATGTTCAGGGAAAATTAGGAAGTATTAGCGGCGGAAGTTTCTTTGTATTCAGCTTCCCTACTGTTCCCGGATTTAGTAACGTTGAAGCTTTAGATTTGGTTCTTCAGGATAAAACCGGAGGCAAATTGGATAAGTTTAGCGGTGTCTCTCAAAGCTTCATCGGAGAATTGATGAAACGTCCGGAAATTGCGGTAGCTTTTACAAGTTTCAAAGCCGATTATCCGCAGCTTCAACTGGATATTAATGACGAAAAAGCCAATCAATTGGGTGTGAACGTAAAAGACATTTTACAAACCATGCAAACTTATTTTGGTAGTGCACAGGCCTCTGATTTTAACCGATTTGGTAAATATTACAGAGTGGTCGTTCAGGCTGATATTGCCGACAGAGCTGACCCCTCCTCTATTGACAGAGTTTTTGTAAAAAACAAAACCGGCGAAATGGTGCCTATAAATACTTTGGTAAAACTAAGCCGTATTTATGGGTCTGAAACCGCTTCGCGATACAATTTGTTTAATTCAATTTCGATTAATGCCATTCCGAAACCAGGATTTAGTTCAGGAGATGCCATTAAAGCAATCGAAGAAGTGGCCGCACAACAATTACCTGCAGGTTATAGTTTTGAGTTTTCAGGACAAACCCGTGAAGAGATTTCTTCCGGAGGACAATCCGCAACGATATTCTTACTGTGTTTGATATTCATCTATTTCTTACTTGCTGCACAGTACGAAAGTTACATTTTGCCTTTGGCCGTAATCTTTTCAATCCCTGCAGGTATTTTTGGAGTATTTGTAGCCATTGGTTTAACCGGAATTCAAAACAACATTTATGTACAGGTTGCACTGGTAATGTTAATTGGATTGCTCGCTAAAAATGCGATTCTGATTGTAGAGTTTGCCGTTCAGAAGAGAAAATCAGGTCAGCCCCTGATCAGAGCTTCAATCGATGCTGCAAAACTGCGTTTGCGACCAATTATCATGACGTCACTGGCTTTTGTTGTGGGATTAATCCCGATGATGAGTGCCAAAGGCCCATCAGCACAAGGTAACCATTCGATTAGTATTGGTGCCGCCGGAGGTATGATTTCAGGGGTAATTCTAGGATTGTTTATCATCCCGGTTTTATTCATCATCTTCCAACATTTACAAGAAAAGGTTTCCGGAAAACCGGTAGCCGTAATTCATAACGAAGAAAAATAAAAATGGAAAACTATATCACAACAGTACTCGTAGCCATAATCATTGGCATCGGATACATCTCCTATAAAATTTCAAGAGATCTTGAAAACAGAAAAGATACTTGTACAGAAATTTAATGACAGCATTTAAAATGAAAAATCATATAACCAAAATCGTAATGATCGCTATTTTGATCACTACCTTAATATCCTGTAAGGTTTCGAAGGATATTGAAACTCCAAAAGATGCATTTCCTGAAAATTTCAGGAATGCATCGGTTTCAAAAGATACGGCCAGTATCGGAGACACGGAGTGGAAAAACTTCTTTACCGAGAAAGATGTTATTCAGTTAATCGACAGTGCGGTTGCCCGAAATAACGATCTGCAAATTGCTACTAAAAACATCGAGATCGCACATTACCGATTTACACAATCGAAATGGGGAAATGTTCCTGAGGTGAATTTATCGGTAGCGGCTAGCAGCAGCAATCCGTCAGACAATAGTTTTACCGGAAAGAATTTAGGTCAGGCATTGGGTCAGAACCACATTAACGATTTTACAGCCGGTGCCACACTTTCTTGGGAAGCTGATATTTGGGGGAGAATAAAGAACCAGAAAAAAGGGGCTTTTGCCGGTTATCTTCAATCAGAAGAAGTTAAAAAAGCTTTGCAGACCACTATTGTTGCCAATGTTTCGAAAGGATATTACAATCTTTTAATGTTGGATGCCCAATTGGATATTGCCAGACAAAATCTAAAATTAAACGATAGTACCACCAACATTATCAAATTAAAATACGATGCAGGTCAGGTCACTTCCTTAGCGATTCAGCAATCAGAAGCACAAAAATTAAACGCTGCACAATTGATTCCGTTATTGGAACAAAACATAGCGATTCAGGAAAATGCTTTGAGTGTTTTAACAGGCTCTTTTCCTAACTCAAAACAAAGAAGTCTTCGTTTGAGTGCGATGGAAGTTAAAACCAATAATGCGATCGGAATTCCGTCTTCATTAGTAAGCCGCAGACCGGACGTAAAAAGCGCCGAACTGGCTCTTCAAGCAGCCAATGCGAACGTGGGAGTCACAAAAGCCAATTTGTATCCTGCCCTTAGAATTACTGCTCAGGGTGGCGTAAATTCTTTCGAAACCAGCAATTGGTTCAACATTCCGGCCTCTTTGTTCGGAACTGTTGCAGGAGGATTAACACAGCCTTTACTGAACAATAAAAAGGTGAAAACTCAATACAATATTGCCGTTGCCGAAAGAGAAAAAGCTGTTTTTGTTTTCAGACAAGCTGTTTTAGTAGCCGTTAGTGAGGTTTCTGATGCTTTGGTAAAAGTAGAGAAACTGCAGCAACAGGAATCGTTTTTGCAACAACGTGTAAAAACATTACAGCAGGCTATAAAAAATGCCAATCTGTTATTCAAAAATGGTATGGCGGAATACCTTGAAGTGCTTTCTGCGCAATCGAATTTATTGCAAAGCGAACTGGAACTCGCCAACATAAAAAGAGAACAACTATCTGCCAATACCGAGTTGTATCGCGCCTTAGGCGGTGGTTGGAAATAATACCCGTTAATTATTTATTTTTTGAGATGAAAACGCTGTGAGACTTTTAGTTTCATGGTGTTTTTTTATGGGGCTAATTGATGGCTCGCGGATGACGCGGATTCGCTTTTCGAAAAACGCAGATTGACGCGGATTTTTTTATTCGCAATCTTTTATGTGCAATCTTGTCATCCTGGCGAAGGAAGGATCACACAAGTAACTCCGCAAGATATTTCACTAACCTTTGTCGATACACACTTGTGATTTGCTTCGCCTGTTCGCTATCGCTCGAGCCTCGTTCCTCGAAATGACAAGATTGCGCATAAAAAAATCAGTAAAAATCCGTGTCTTCGCGGTAGCGAATCCGCGTCATCCGCGTACCCTTTAATCCGTAATATTTCCTTACTTTTGATATCGTCATGTCTTCAAAAAATGGCTCCAGACAATGAATATCGCATCGAATAGTAATAAAAAATAAAACAAACCTCTTAATCAATACATTAAAACCCATGAAAAGAATCGCATGCATTGCAATTTTAGCATTACTATTTACAAACTGTAAAGAAAACAATTCGGAAAAAGAAGTAAAAGCGACAAAAGAACCGGTAAAGACAAATTCTACTGTAAAAAAAGTAGAAGAGAAAAAAGAAGATTGTAAAGACATCGAAGTAGAAATGGGTTCCGGAAAAGAATGCATCCTAAAAAACACGGATCTTGCTCAGGTCTATCAAAACATTATTCAGAATAAAGAGGTTGAAGAATCTGCTAATTTTTTAAGTACAATCCCCAACGAAAGCAAATCTGTACCCGTAAATAAAAACGGATTGATCTCCATTGATTACGAAATCACTAAAGAAAAAGTCATCATTACTATGAATTATGAAGGTGGTGTGACCGAAGTTACGCTTGAAAAAATAAAAGATACGATTAAAAAAAGTATTTATCATTATGCCGATTAAATTTCAAGACAAAGAGATTTAGACCTAAACGGTAAAGAGCTATTCATATTAAACCGCTATAAAACGTAAAAGTTTTTTGGCGGTTTTTTTTACTATGGTTGAGCCTTCCTCCGTCAGGATGACAAGATTACGCATAAAAAAATCCGCATCAATCCGTGTCTTCGCGATAGCGAATCCGCGTCATCCGCGTACCCAATAATCCGTAATATTTCCTTATTTTTGATAGGTAAAATTTCACTAAAAATGTCAATCCATCAAGATCAATACCTCAATGATTTAAAACTAAAATTCGAAAGCTACGCTCCGATTTCAGCAGCTTCCTGGCAGTTAATCGAGGACATCACCGAAATTCAATCCATTAAAAAAGGAGAGGTTTTATTAGAGAGCGGACAAATTGCAAAAGAGATTTATTTTGTAGTCCAAGGTGCTTTACGGTCTTTTATTACTGATGCCGCGGGTAATCTCTATAATAAAAACATTTTCCTCGAAGGCCATTTTGCCGGTTCGAAGGCTTCATTGTTACAGCAAACTCCCTCTCATTTTACCCTTGAAGCACTTGAAGATTCTATTTTGATTCAGCTTGACTACAAAAAATACAGAGCGCTCATCGACCAGCACAATGATCTGAAAAATTATTACATCGCCTACTTAGAAAAAAACTGGGTGATCGAAAAAGAACAGCGCGAGATAGCACTGGTCATGCAGAATGCTACTGAAAGATACCTGCATCTTTTGTCGAACCATCCCGATCTTTCAGAGCGCATTCCGCTGCTTCATATCGCCTCACACTTAGGAATTACGCCTACCCAGCTAAGCCGTATCCGAAAAAATCTCGAAAAAGATTTGTAAATCAACATATGTAAAGGTTTCCCATAAAAGCCGGAAGTATCTTTGTCTTATATTCTTATAACAAGTATCAAAATGAAAAATGTAAACTTAATCGAGGACAACATAAACAATCTTACTGAATTGTGGAAAACCGTTAGCGGCTCTTTCCTATCCTATCATACCACTGCTCTTTTTGAATATAGCAAAATCGAAAATTCAGGCTGGCCCAATAAATTGTGGTTTCGAAATGACATCTCTAAAAAGGATGTTACCGAAATTAGTACAATCCTGCAGGCCAATTCAGAACTGGCTTTTGCTTATTGGGACATCTTCGGAACCAAATCGTACGAAATACTGGATGCCTACGGTTTCCAATTAAAAAGCGAGCAGGTAGCGATGGCTTTAAAATTAGATCAGAAATTTTCACTGCAACACCAGCTGACTTTTAAAAGAGTTTCCACAGAACAGGATGCTAAAATTTGGTCCGATTTGTATCCCCATGCTTTTGGTTATGTGATCAGCAAAGAAATTCTGATTCATAATCATCAGGATGTTCAGTTCTATCTGGTTTCTTTAGACCAACAGCCCATCGGGACTTTTATGCTGTTTCAGACTCAAAACACAGTCGGAATTCATGGTCTTGGAGTCATTCCGGAAATGCGCCGAAAAGGTTTCGCCGAAGAAATCATGAAATATGCACTCAATCTTTCTATCGATTTAAAGGCAGATTATGCCTTACTACAAGCCTCTGCCATGGGAAAAGACATTTACACCAGATTAGGTTTTGAAGATTTGTTTGTTATTAAAAATTATGTTTTAAACGCGAATTAAATATCCTTTGGGGTTAAATTAAAAATTACAAGTTTCAGGTTTCAGGTTTCAGGTTTCAAGTTTACGCAATCTTGTCATTTCGAGGAACGAGAAATCACATACAGAAATCACATACGAGGAGCAACAGAGATTATCGACTTAGTTTGCGGAGTTTCTGGTGTGATTTCTCCCTTTGGTCGAAATGACAAAACTGTGTATGAAGTGAGGAGACCAGGCTGAGCGAGAGTTTTCAGGTTCCAAGTTCCAAGTTCCAAGGTTCAAGTTTCAAGTTTCAGGCTCCAAAAATCTAATTATCTAATTGTCTAATTACCTAATTACCCTCTCTCTGTCCCAAATGCCCCTAAAATAGTCGTAAATGTGTATTCCAACCAAAAGATAAGAATCGTAAGTTTGTAATGAATTAATTAACAACCTTTTAAAAACAACCCCATGAAAAAAGCGAAAATTATTTTTTGGATTACTACTACCATTATCTTTTTATTCGAAGGCGTTATGCCGGCTTTAACTTCACAAACCGAATTGGCTAAAGAAGGAATCAAACATTTAGGCTATCCTGAGTATTTCGGAAATGCCTTAGTCGTTTTTAAAATCCTTGGAGTTCTGGTGCTCGTGATACCGTCAATTCCAAAAAACGTAAAAGAATGGGCTTATGCCGGTTTTGGTTTCGACTTCATATTTGCCTCCATAAGCCATGCTGCGGTCGACGGAATCAATTTTCAGGCCTTTTTCCCTTTGATCTTTTTAGTAATTCTGGCGATCTCTTACGTCTATTATCATAAAATAGAACGTTACAAAAACATCGCTTTGTAAACGTTTGGCGTGATGATAGAAGTTTATAAAACAAATGTTCAGGAAGTGGAGCAATCGCTTTTGATTGTGAGGAAACTTCTTGAACATTTTCCTGATAGTCTTATTAATTTTGATTTAGAAGACTGTGATAAAATTTTACGCATACATGCATCGTCAATTTCGAATCAAAAAATAATAGAACTTCTTGGCTCCTACGGCTATCACTGTGAAGTTCTGTTATAAATCTTTAGAAATAATACAAACAACTGATTTATAAAGTTTTGTAAATAAAATTTGTAAATTTGAAACACTATCAACCTTCAAACCATACCAAATGAATCTACCGGCTGGACATCAGACCATTATGCCTTATTTAATCTTAAATGGCGCGTCACAATTTATAGAATTTACTAAAAAAGTATTTAATGCAACAACTTCTTCCGATCATGTACTGCGCGAAGACGGAACGGTTATGCATGCCGAAATTATCATAACCGGAAGTACTATCATGGTTACAGACGTAGTGGAAGACTGGCCCAGACAAACCGCTAACCTATTTGTTTATGTCCCGAATGTCGATGAAACCTATAAAAAAGCATTAGAAAATGGTGCTACCAGCATAATGGGAGTCAGCGATAAAGAGTATGGCAGAACTTGCGGCGTTACCGATCCGTTTGGGAATGTCTGGTGGATCACTACAATTCTTTCTTAAAAACAAAAAACACTTATGAAAACGGAATTAAAACAAGACATTACCACTACTATCGGACAATTTTACGATACGCTTTCTCTTTTTACGCAGAACGAAGTAAATCAAGTACCGTTTGAAGGAAGCTGGACTGGCGGACAGGTTGCCCGTCATATTATAAAATCGACCTCAGGGCTGCGTCAGGTTTGCGAAGCGAATACACAAAAACTTCCCGCCAACTACGACGAAAAAATTCCTCTAATCAAAGAGATATTTCTCAATTTCAGCACCAAATACAACTCCCCTGATTTTATATATCCCGAAGACCGCGAATATGATAAAACCGAGTTGCTTTCGAGTCTTCAAAGAATTGAAAAGGAAATGCAGGATATTGCCGAAAATTATGATTTAACACTCACCTGTATGGATTTTGAAATACCGGGTATTGGAAATTTAACAATCTACGAGTTATTAAACTTCTGTGTCATGCACTCCAAAAGACATTTAAATCAATTGCAAAACGTTTATAATGTTGTAAAAAACTAAATATGAGATCCAAAACCAAAACCATTTTAACCTCCTGGCTCGTTGCCGGGACATTAGACCTGACGGCAGCCATTACAGTTTATGCTTTTATACTCCAAAAAACCACTGCAATAAAACTGTTGCAATCCATTGCAAGCGGCGTTTTTAAAAAAGAAGCCTACAGTGGAGGCTCATTAATGGCACTCTTCGGTGTTGGATTCCATTACTTAATTGCACTAAGCTTCGCCTGGTTTTATTTTATCATTTATCCTTATTTGCCATTTCTCAAAAAAAGTGCAGTTGTTTCAGGATTCCTCTATGGAATATTCGTCTGGATCATTATGAATCTAATTGTATTGCCAATTACCTTTCCTGTGCTTCCCGAAAAACACTTAGATTTCCCGTTATTCCTGTCCATGTTGATTCTGATGTTCTGCATCGGACTTCCCATTGCACTTATAACGCGAAAATATTATAGTTTTCAGACGCAGTCCTAACGGTAAACCTGAAATACAAAACGTCAAAAATCCCTTTTCATACAAAGGGATTTTTTTGTTTTTAGCCCCTTAACGTAACTTTTCTACTTTTATTTTGCTCATACAATGTTAATTATATAAACTTCCAAAAAAGTTGTGTAAGATTTATACTTCAGTAATCAGGTAACTTTAATCTTTGATACTAAGAAGGAAATCCGCCTTTTAAAAATTCGTATCAGCCGATTTTTGATTTAATTCTTAAAACACAACATTTTGATTCTCACTATAAAAAATACATTCACCGAAATAGGAAATGCAACGTTGTTTGCCAAGCAGTTTTTTAAGGAGGTTTTTGTGCCTCCTTATGAGGCCAGAGAGTTTATCAAACAATGTTATGCCATTGGCTATAAATCATTGCCTTTGGTGGCCATAACCGGTTTCATTATGGGGCTGGTCCTCACGCTGCAATCACGTCCGACACTTGTTAATTTTGGGGCAGAATCCTGGTTGCCCGGAATGGTAGCCCTTTCGCTCATAAGAGAAATTGCTCCTGTAATTACGGCTTTGATCTGCGCCGGAAAAATTTCCTCCGGAATTGGTGCCGAACTGGGCTCGATGAAAGTAACAGAGCAAATTGATGCGATGGAAGTCTCCGCCATTAATCCGTACAATTATCTGGTAGTGACCCGAATTTTAGCCTGCACGCTAATGGTTCCTATCTTAGTCATTTTTGCAGATGCGGTAGGGATACTAGGTGGTTATGTTGGAATTAATATTCATGGGGATGTTAATTTTTATCGTTATCTGACTCAGATTCTACAGTCATTGGAGTATTTAGACCTCATTCCCGCCACGATTAAAACTTTCTTTTTTGGATTCTTTATCGGAATGATAGGATGTTTTAAAGGGTTTAATGCCTCTAACGGAACTGAAAGTGTAGGTAAAGCAGCCAATTCAGCAGTGGTAACGGCTTCCCTCAGCATTTTTATTATCGATATGGTTGCCGTTCAAATAACCGATTTATTCTTTTAACCATGATTAAAGAAAAAGAAAATAAAGCCACTACAAAAGAAAAAAGCAAAACTCCAATCATAGAGATCAGGGATTTGCACAAAACTTTTGGTACCGATAATACCGTTTTACAGGGTGTAAATCTGACCGTCAATAAAGGAGAAGATTTAGTGATTCTGGGACGTTCGGGTTCCGGAAAATCGGTCACCATAAAATGCATCGTAGGACTAATAACTCCGGATCAGGGCGAAATAAGAGTGTTTGACGAAAATGTGCTGAACCTAACCAAACCGGAGCTCAATAAAATCAGAGTCCGAATTGGTTTTTTGTTTCAAAGTGGCGCTTTGTACGATTCAATGTCGGTACGCGAAAATCTGGCTTTCACTTTACAAAAACACAATAGGGATTTAACGCCAGAAGAAGTCGAGCATGAAGTGATGGAAGCGCTGGACAACGTAGGTTTGAGTGATGCCATCGATAAAATGCCAGCCGAATTATCGGGTGGGATGCAAAAAAGAATTGGCTTGGCCAGAACCTTGATCTTACAACCGGAAATCATTTTATACGACGAGCCTACAACTGGCTTAGACACTATAACCTCCCGGGAAATAAGCGAATTAATTCTGGACATTAAGCACAAGCGCAAAACGACCTCGATCATTATTACCCACGATATGGCCTGCGCAAAATTGACTGCTGACCGGATTATGGTTTTGAAAGATGGCGTCATACATGCCGAAGGAACTTATGAAGAACTGGAAAAAAACGAAGACGAATGGGTACGCTCATTCTTTGAATAAAGCAAAATAAATAGTAGAAATCATGGATAAACAATCTGGATATACCTGGAAATTAGGAATGTTTGTAGCAATTGGATTGCTACTTTTTATAATGGCCATATACTTTATAGGGAAACAAAAAAACCTCTTTGGCTCCACCTTTCACATTAGCTCCCGATTTAAAACTGTGAGCGGTTTAGAAGTGGGCAATAATGTTCGCTTTTCGGGAATCAATATCGGTACGGTCGAAGAAATCAGACTGATTAACGACTCGTCTGTAGTGGTTTCAATGGTCATTAAAGACGATGTTCGGGAATTTATCAAAACAGATGCCCGCGCCAGTATTGGTTCGGACGGATTGATGGGAGACAAAGTCCTGACTATTTCTCCCGGTGTAAAGTCACAAAAGGCAATTGAAAACAATGGTGCCATAGCTTCAATCGACGGAATCGAAATGCAGGACATCATGAAAAGTGTCAAGAAAAGTGTTGACAATGTAGGGGTTATTTCAAACGAACTGGCCATTTTCAGTCATAGCATGAACAACGGAAACGGTGCTCTGGCCAGACTGGTTCGCGATGATAAGATGGCGAATAGCGTTTCGAATACCCTTTCGAATCTGGAAAGTGGTACCAAAGGTTTTAGTGATAATATGGAAGCTGCCAAAAGTAATTTCCTGTTGAGAGGATACTTTAGAAAAAAAGAGAAAGAAAAGGAAAAACAGAAAGAGGAAGCCAAAGAGAAAAAGGAAGAGCAGCAGGAAAAAGCCAACAAAGAGAAAGAAGAAAAAGCGAAAGACGAGAAACAAAAACAGGAAAAGCAAAAGGAAGAAGAGGCTAAAAAAGCAGCTGCCGGAAAAGAAAAATCATAGTTGTTTTTGCCAACAAATAAAAACACAAACTACACATTATTAGGTATTTACAAACAAAAATATAACATAACAAAACTACAATGAAAACGAAGAAACAAAATAAAAGCAGTACCTTTGAGAAATTCGCCACCCATGTTTCTAAGGCGGCAGGAAGTACTCCTGCTTTTATTAGTGCCTTTTTAATTGTGGTCATCTGGGCAATTTCGGGACCCTTTTTCGGTTATTCGGAAACCTGGCAACTGGTGATTAATACCGGAACTACTATTATTACTTTTCTGATGGTTTTTTTAATTCAGAAAGCGCAAAATAAAGATTCACTTGCCATTCAGTTAAAACTAAACGAGCTGGTTGCTTCCAACGAATACTCAAGCAACAGTTTGGTAGATATCGAAAGTATGACGGAAGAAGAAATGATTATTGTGCAGAAATACTACCAGCATCTTAGTGCGCTTGCCAAAAAAGATGAGAGCATCAGAAACTCACATTCGATTGCAGAAGCCCACGAGCAGCACCAGCGAAAAGACAAAACCCGAACAAAATCCCGTACCCCAAATCGCACTAAAAAATGAAACTACGATCGACCGAAACTTTCTGGCTCCTGAGGAATGCTATGAAAACCAGCTATCCTTCTATCGATTCCGACAAAAACACAGCAATTTTAATCATCGGCGGCGGAATAACCGGAGCCCTGATCGCCTACAAATTAATTGCTGAAGGAAAAAAAATTATATTGGTGGATCGTCGTGATATTTGCAACGGAAGTACCGCGGCAAGTACAGCTTTACTGCAATATGAAATTGATGTTTCCTTACACGAACTCATCGAAATGAGAGGGTTAAACTGTGCCCTTGACAGTTATAGAAACGGTAAAAAGGCAATTTTTGACCTTCGTACGATAATCGATACCATAAAAAGCGACTGTCAGTTTGAA
Organism: Flavobacterium sp. N502536; assembly: GCF_025947345.1. Lineage (NCBI taxonomy): Bacteria > Pseudomonadati > Bacteroidota > Flavobacteriia > Flavobacteriales > Flavobacteriaceae > Flavobacterium > Flavobacterium sp. N502536. Next base: position 4,814,069 of record NZ_CP110011.1, read on the forward strand.
TTCAAAAAAAGCATTTATTATTGTTCGTTAAAAAAAGATCTTCCCTTTCTGAAAGCTGAATTCAACACCCGAAAAGAACATGGATTTGATGTGAACTGGCTGGAAAAATGGGATCTCGAAAAACTGGGTTTAAATGCCCTCGCAGCAATCGAATCTAAAACTGCGGCCGTGATGGATCCTTTTAAACTCGCCAATGATTTGCTGATCTACTGTCAAAAAAAAGGCATGGAAATTCTGGATAGAACCAACATTACTGCTATAGAAAAGCAAAACGGGAAACTGATTGCCAGTACTGAAAACAACTACAACATTACCGCAGATCATATCATACATTGTAGTGGTTACGAAAGCACCGAAACACTCAAAGAAAAAGTCGTAGACCTAAAAAGCACTTATGTCATTGCCTCCGAAAGCCTGCCCGTTCTGCCGGCAGCGTTCCGAAATGCAATTTTTTGGGATACCTCCTCTCCCTATCTCTATTTTAGAGCGACTTCCGACAATCGCATCATTATGGGCGGTGGTGATGAAGAGTTTAAAAACCCTGTAAAGCGTGATAAATTATTACCCAAAAAAGAGCAGCTTTTATTGAAGAAGTTCCAGCGAAAATTTCCGGATATTGATTTCAAAATCGATTATTCGTGGGCCGGAACTTTTGGAGAAACAAAAGACGGACTTCCCTATTTTGGGAAACCCGATCCCCATAAAAATGAGCATTATGTACTGGGTTTTGGCGGAAACGGAATTACTTTTAGCGTCATAGGTATGAACTCGATACTGGACTCGATTAACAATACCAAAAATCAGGATTTAGATTATTATCGGTTTGGGAGATAGCTTTTTTTTGAGGGGCAAAGAGGCAAAGTGGCAGAGGTTCAAAGGTTTTTTGTTGTATTCTAAAAGCTGGTTATTGAAGCTAAACTGCAAATAATACGAACATCACTTTCTTCTCAAAGTTTTAATGAAACGCTTTAAAATTAACGTTTAAAGTCTTTACTTTACTGCGGTACAAACGCACTATTCATGAAAAGTTTTTCATTCTCTCCTTTATCCGACAAAGAGGCTACTATTTTGATTTTAGGGACAATGCCCGGAACAAAATCACTGGAATTAAACCAATATTACGGACATAATCAGAATAATTTCTGGAAATTTATGTTTGCCATTTTGAAAGAGGATTTCTCGAACGATTATGAAATTCGAAAAACGCTGCTGCAAAAAAATAATATTGCTGTATGGGATGTTTTACAGCATTGCGAAAGAGTGGGAAGTTTGGATAGCGCTATAAAAAATGAAACCGCAAATGATTTTGAAACGTTTTTGCAACAGCATCCCAAGATCACCACTATTCTTTTTAACGGACAAAAAGCGGCAGCATTCTTCAAAAAATATGTTCAACTGAAAAAAACGTATCAACTCATCACCTTACCCTCCACAAGTCCTGCAAACGCTGGTAAAACCTATCAGTCTAAACTGGAAGAATGGAGATTTTCTCTTGGCGCACAACACCGTAATCCGGACACCCTTCACACCGATTAAAGTACTTCCTTAAAAGTATCGAAAACCTCTAAAATCTTCTCAGCTTTAAATTAGAGAAGAAACATTTGTTGGCTTAGTCATTTTTTGGAAAAAGTTATTCTATTTTAGGGTAGCTTTGTTATATCATTCAAAACCAAAACGATATCATTATGAAAATTCAAACCTATTACAATCATATCCGGTTTTATACTCCACATCATTTTGTTTATTATCCGGTTTTAGTCTTATTTTTAGGAAGCAGTATTTATTTTGCTTTCACTACCGAAAACACCCTTATCTGGTGCTTTATCAGTGTTTGTTTTGTGTTTTTATTCTGCCTTGCGTATATGCTGCGCCAGCATTATGCCCTTACGCTTCAAAACCGAATTGTACGATTGGAACTTCGCTATCGCTATTTTACACTGACCGGAAAAAGGCTCGAAGAATTTGAATACAAACTAACCGACGATCAGATCTTTGCTTTAAGATTTGCTCCCGATAATGAAATTCTGCCTCTGCTTCAGGATGCCCTTAAAAACAACCTCAGCGGAGACGCTATTAAAAAAGCCATCGTACACTGGAGAGCCGATTACAACAGGGTATAAAAAGCAATTCATCTCTCGTTCACCTGACTTAGAACCGTTACAACTCAGCTCTTCTTTTCTTATTGAATAAAATATAAATTAGAAAAAGAATCACCCAAACCGTTGCAATCACACCAAAAAAGATCGCTATAATTGACGGATGCAGATAGTTGGGTTCGTAAAACAGCCTCTCGAGGGTTGAAAATTTCTCCGTTAATGCTTTTCGGTCAAAATTGTTTCTGATCGCATTCAGCATCTCATCCTTATGGTCTCTAAAGTAAAAAGCATCTGCCGCAAGCTGCTTCGGAACGATATTACTTTCGATCTTATACTTTTTCAGAAGTGTATCTAACTTTTGAAAATGCAACTGCAGCGAATCTTTCCCGTATTTGTACAATAGCTTATATCGTTGCACGGCAGCATCCAACTGTTGTTTTTCAGGTGTAACTCCTGCTACGGGTTTAAAAAGTGACTTGTTTTCGAGAAAAATGCAAATGCTGTCATCGTACTGAGGACGTACTTCCTGGCCTTTAAAAATAATTTCGGTACTGTCGTTAATGGTCTTTTTGGTTATAATTCTTCCGGTAAGTTCTTTTTTATCAAAACCTAATTCATCCAGAACGCTACTGGTCACTGTCGAAGCTTTATCAAAATCTTTGGTCAGTACTTTTAAAGTGTCGATACTATAATACCTGCTTTCTGTATTGTAATACCCATTTGAGATCAAAACACTATCCACTTCCTCCACCACCGGATATGGTTTTGGACATAAAATATGAACCGGATTAAATAATTTCTCCGAACTGTATGAGGTATAATTGTATAAAAACGGATTCAAAACATTCAGTAACGTTTTGTCTTCATTCAATTTATGCTCTGACAGTTCGCTTCGTAATTTGGCATTCAGTCCAAAACTGTAACTGATAAAAAAGGAGAAACTCAAGAAACAAATCAGCAGCAATAAAAGACCGATTTTAAGCAAGTTGCCAAAAGCATAGTCCTTTCGGGAATGTTTTTTAACTAAAAAAATCAGGAAGAAAAATAAAAATAAACCGCTGATAAAAAAATGGGAAATGGAAACATCATCATAAAATTTGAATCTGTAAAATTCAAAATAAGTATTGATAGCGGCAAGACCTTCAAACTTAAAAAAGCCATATAAAAAATAACCTAAATGAATCAACAACAGTACTACAAGTGATTTTACGAAGAATTGCTTTAATTTTTTATCCATATTGTATTTGAGAATTTACTCTCAAATATAGCCAATCCGATTTAAAAATGAAATTTTTCTACGCTGCCGCGAAAAAAATAGTTGCGGCTCTGCTCTGTCCATCCAACATACAAAAAAACAGAGCCTCTAACTCAGGTCAAAAGCTCTGTTTTTTTCATAAAAAGAGTCTTTTCGTAAACTCCTCTGACGAAAACTTTATTATTCTGATCGTTCCAATTGAAGAACAACGTTTTGATAATGGGTACTTAACGAGAATAACTGTTCAGCAAAAATCATAATGGCCAACGGAATAAAGAAAAAGGACAGTAAATTTTCCTGATATAAAAAATAGGTCGTTACCATAAATATTCTCAGGTATTCCAGATAGTAAATCCATCTTCTTTGTTCCAATAGCGCACCGCAATTGACCAGGGTTACCAGAATAATTAAAAGCACAAAAACTTTATCCGGCAGGTACAGCCAGTCAAAATAATACGTAAAAACGGTTAGAAATAAAGTACAGATTCCAAGCTGTATATAAAGATAGTTCTTAAACCGAAGTCTTTGATGCGGATTTGCCTTATCCTGTAAAAAACGTTTCTCCAGGGTTGGCCGAATGTCCTGATCCATATGCGCGGGACTGCCAAACACCGCCTTCCATTTTGCTTTAAATCCTGTAGAGCGTTTCCACAATTCATAGATTTCAAAATAATAGTGAAAATGCTGCCACAAAAAGCTATAGCTCTTGAGCGGATGCGTTAAACCGTACTTTGGTTTTTCTTCTTCTTCCTGAAAAGTTCCAAACAGACGATCCCAAAAAGTAAACATATCACCATAGTTTTTATCCAGATACTTCTCGTCAGAAGCATGGTGTATGCCATGAACAGAGGGTGTTACAAAAACATACTCCAGCCATTTTATTCTGCCTATAAGCTGCGTATGCGTAAAAAACGAATAGGCTCCGTGCACAATCAGCATGGTAATGACCATTGACGGATGAAAACCAAGCAGCGGCAGTACACACCAAAATCCCGTTCTGATTACTGCCTGAAAGGTTGTAATTCTGGCTGCTGCCGTAAAATTAAACTCTTCGCTATGATGATGCACGATATGTGCGGCCCAGAAAAAATTGACTTCATGCCCCAATCGATGGTACCAATACCAGACAAAATCGGTCGCAAGAATTAAGGTAATCCAAACAAAAGCATTGCTTGGAATGTCAAAAATTCGATAGTTATCATAAATCAAATAATACAGTTGGTAAAAACTGGCCGCGATAAACAAATTGATTAAACGCTCTGCAATACCAATGCTGATATTTGAAACTGAACTTTCATAATTAAAAATTTCCGGTCTCTTTCGGCGCTGTGCAAGCTTGTACTCTAAAAAGAGGAAAAGAAAAAAAGCAGGCATCGCGAAGGCTAGAAAATTAATATGTTCCATTCTAAAAATTACTTTATTAATTCATAAAAAACTTAAAAAAAACACTTCAACCTGTCGAACAAGATTAGTAAACAGCTTACTACTCCTCTTAAACAAAGATATTTTCATCAATTAGTACCTTCTCTTTTGAAAATACTATTAATCAATGAAAACAATCTTTATAGGTAAAAATCTAATTTTTAATTCTGCTTAAATTTTGGAGTATCCAGTGCCACTTCTTTTACGGATTGCGTGTCGGCCACTTTTTGCAACGCAATAATATAAGCTGCAATACGCGGCGTAACATTGTGTTTGGAAGCGATTCTAAACACAGTTTCAAATCCCTTTTCCAAGATGTCTTCTAAACGGGTATTGATCTGGTGAATTCTCCAGGACTCCAAAAGCGAATTCTGAAGCCATTCAAAATACGACACTGTAACACCACCTGCATTGGCCAAAATATCCGGGACTACCAAAACATTATTGTCGTGCAGTATTTTATCGGCATCTGAAGAAACCGGTCCGTTGGCGCCCTCCACAATAATTTTTGCACGAATATCGTGAGCATTCTTTTGTGTGATTACATCTTCTTTGGCGGCAGGAATCAGTACGTCAACATCTAACAACAACAAATCTTCGTGTTTAATGGCAACCGAATTCGGATATCCTTTAATGCTCTTGTTGTTCAGGTTGTAATACAAAATCAATTCCGGAATATTAAGTCCTTCAGGATTGTAAAATGCTTCAGAAACATCACTAACCGCAACAACTTTTAGTCCTTTTTCAAACAAAAACAAAGCCGAATGCAATCCCACATTTCCAAAACCCTGAATGGCTACGCTAGATCTCGCAGGTCTTAGTTTTAATTTTTCAAGTGCCAGTAAAGTTATAATACTAACTCCTCTCCCCGTTGCTTCTACTCTGCCCAATGAGCCTCCGGAATGCAAATGTTTTCCGGTCACTACGGCGTGAATTGTTTTACCATGAACAATAGAAAATTCATCCATCAACCAGCCCATTTCATCGGGTCCTGTTCCCATGTCCGGTGCCGGTACGTCCTTTTCAGGTCCAAAAATATCCGACAGGGCTTTGGTGTAAGCTCTTGTAATTTTTTCCAATTCACCTTTAGAAAGCGTTCTGGGATCGCAAATAATTCCGCCTTTTGCTCCTCCAAACGGAATGCCTGTTACAGCCGATTTCCAGGTCATCCAGGCTGCGAGTGCCTTTACTTCATCGAGATTTACTGCTGTATCGTATCGAATGCCTCCTTTTGAAGGCCCTAAAGCCGTATTGTGAATAACGCGATAGCCTTCAAAGTTTTTTTCGGAGCCATTGTCTAGTGTAATCGAAAAGTTAACGACAATTTGTTTTTCCGGACGCTGAAGTTTTTGTCTGATCGCTTCATCTAATTTAAGAATATCAGCCGCAACGTTAAAACGATCAATCATCGATTGAAAGGGATTCTGTTTTATTAATTCTGCACTCATAACTATATATCTTTTAATTGGGGATTTAATTTTGAACTTTATGTTTTAAAAAGTGTTTTTACTATTGGTAAACTCCTGCACTAGCAAGGGATTTTCCTGAGACAGCATCGCATCATAATGTTGGTATTTCTATTAGACCTCATTTCTTTAATTTTTTGACCGTTCTAAAAAAAGCCTTTCATGGTGCATGAAAGGCTAAAAAAAAAAAATAACAAGTACTTTTCTATTAACGCCATTTCATCGCATAGTCCTGCATGCGGCACATCGTGAAGCTGCATAAAAATGTGATGATATATTGACTATAGTTTCTCATTGTTATTGCAAATCTATAAAAATATTTTATAAATTCTATAGAATTAGTAGAGTTTATTTTCAAATAGTAACCTGCAACCGAAAAAACAGCTGTAAACTAACAATTTAGCGCCGTAAAATTTTTATTTGAATTGAGAAAAAACAATAAAAACAATCGCTATTAGCGCCAGAAAGATTCCGATAAAGTTAATTTTGGATAGTTTTTCTTTAAAAAAAAGCAAGCCGACAAGACTTCCTAAAATGATAACTCCCATGTTCATTCCTGCAAAAACGGTTGAAGGATTTTCGGCGAAAGCCTTATGTGCTTTTAAATAGAACAGTATGTTTCCGAAGTTAAAGATTCCGACCAAAGCACCAAAAAGAATGTTTTTAGACTCCAGCTTTACTTTTTTAACACCAATTTCATAGATCGAAATCAAACATGCAACCCCCAAAGCGATACAAAAAACAACAAATAAAGACGTTGGATACGGCAAAGTGGTATAAAGTGCAATTTGCTTAAAAAGGATATCAATGATCCCGAAACCTACTAACACAACAGCAGGGAATATCCATTTATTTTCTGTGTTTTCCGATTGCTTTTTCAAAATGAGCAAAAGGGCCAAAAAACCAATGATCAGCCCAATGACTTTATAAGAATTAAATTCTTCCCTAAAAATCAGCCAGGCCGCCAGAATGGGTATGAATAACGATAATCGTTGGGCTGCGTCAGTTTTTACGATTCCCATATTTTTGATGGATGCCACCAGGAATAAAAAAACAACCGGCAACAAAACTCCAATCGCAATATAAATGCTCCAGGGCGCTGTTGCGTCGACTTCATTCAGATTCGGACTAAAGGTAAAATAACACAATGCAAGCGCCACAACATAATTAAACGCTATAATTTGGGTGGGTTGTGTATGGTATTTTCGGGTAATTTTAAAAATTACGCCCACAATTACACTGCACAATATACTGAGAACAAGAAACAACATAGGATTATATTTTGATTGCAAAAATAACGCTTAAACTCCTTTTGTTCTATTTTTTATTTCTTTTATTCCGGCCTTTCTGATTTCTACTTGTATAATTTTTCCTTTACCGTTTTTAACAAATTCCAATGTTATATCGTTATTGTCTGAGCGAAAGAATTTTGTTGGTGATTCCGGCAGCAATTCAATGGTATAACCCGCATAATACAGCTTGTTTTCTTTTTTTACAATTTTGATATTTTCATATTCGCCTATATACTGATCGTAAACCTTAGCATCTGCAGCTACCTGAATGTGTTTGTACGGAAGCTCTGTCTCTTTCCCAAAACATATTCCGGCCAGACCATAAGAGATATAATACGATTTTGATTGATTGTTAGATAAAACAGTAATGAAAACTTTATCCTCAGTAAATTTATTAAAAGAGGTCATTGCCCCATAAAAACCTCCATCGTGCGCAATTAACGGATGCCCCTGATTGTAAACCGGATTGATCATTAGGCCAAACCCAAAATTTTGCGCATTATACGATGTAAACATCTTTTTCTTAAATTCTTCCGACAGCAAAGTCTCACCATCAAAAAGCGCTTTATTCCACAAATTTAAATCGTCAACAGTTGAATATATACCGTCATGCCCCAGATTAAAATTCCAGTTGATGTATGGGTTTTTAGTTAATTTGTTGTCCTTAAAATAATACAGCTGAGTCATTTTATCGACAACAGCATCATTAGTCGAAACTCCGGAATTGTACATTTTAGCTTTATCGAATAAATTTTGCTTTAAATACTCCGCATAAGATTGTCCGGATACTTTCTCAACAATGCGCGCTAATAAGTGATATCCAATGTTACTGTAGGCTGTACCGGCTCCCGGTTCAAACAGCAAAGGCTTTTTTGCCAGATACGTACAAACAGAATCTTTATTGAGATCTGTTCTGATCAAGTACAATTCGTCAAAATCCATTTGAAAACCCGCATTGTGGGATAACATCATTTTCAACGTAATCTTATCTCCTTTAGGGAAATCGGCAAAGTATTTACTCAATTGATCGTCTAGTGACAGTTTTTTATGCTCTGCCAATTGCAAAATCGCGACAGCGGTAAATTGTTTTGAAACCGAAGCCAAACTAAATTTTGAATCTGTTTCATTTTTTACTTTCCATTCATAATTTGCAAAACCATATGCTTTTTTTAACAGTACAGAATCGTTTTTAGAAACCAATACCGTACCGCTAAAACCATTAACAGCAAATTGTGCATCCATGTATTGTTCTAACGCTTTGCTAAGCTCTTTTTGTGAATATCCGAAAGTAAATACCAACAATACGATTAGTGTTAATCTTGATTTCATGCTACTTATTTTTACAATTAATGATAATTTTATGGAGTGTTTTATCCAGTAATGCTATTTCTTCTAAAGACAGCCCCTGAAGTGCCGTTTGCCGATTGATCTCAATAACCGGTTGTATTTCCTGAAGTGTTTTGATACCTTTTTTAGTGATCTCCAGATTAAATTTTCTTCGATCCTCGAGATGAATGGTTCGGGTGATGTATTCTTTTTTAACCATTAATTCGATCATTCTCGTAATTGAAGCACTGTCTTTAAATACCAGATTTGCCAGTTCGTTTTGGGAAATGTCCGGATTGTCATTTAGTATAATTAAAACCAGGCATTGATCTACCGTGATATCTTTTACAACCTTTGTAATGTTTTTTTGCGCCAGTCTTCGATACTCTTTAATTGCTTTCTCTAAGGAGTACAGCGCTGTTCCGGTTGGATTTTCAAGTTTCATGTTTTTTTTATTTGATACAAATATAATTGATATATCAATATAATTTCAAAAAACTTTAAACCCGACAAGTTTTTTTTAACCTGTCGGGTTTAATGATTCAAATTTTAGTCGCTTTTTAACCAGCCTGTGATACTCATTCTGGTGTTTTGGGTAACCAGAACTTCATGTACCAATTCATTACTTTTAAAGAAAACAGTTTTCCCCTGAGTGGGTGCAATTTTTTGATTGTTATTTTCCTGATGAATCATTAATTCTCCACCATCACTTTCCTGCCAATTGCTGTTCAGATAGCTGATCATCGAGTATTTTCGGCCGGGATTGTTTTTAAACTGATCCAAATGCTTCAGATAAAAATCTCCGGTTTCGTATAACGAATAATGAAATTCATAGCCCGTAATTCCGGTATAACAACTTCTATTCAAATACAATATGAAAGCATCTATTTTATCAAAGAACTCATTTTCAAAAACATTGTTGTGCTTTTTATCCAGCCAGTAAATAGAATCGCTGCGTATAGCACCATCATAGGACAGTTTTTCTGAGTTTCCGATTCCTGCAGCCAGCAATAAGCTTTTACGATTTAAATCTATCAGATTTTGTTTTAAATGATTGGCCAGTTCGGGACTTAAAAAATGCTCCGATATTCCAACTTTGTTTTCTATATAACTCGCAATCAAATCTTCAAAACTATCTTCCATTTCTATTTTGGGAAACTGCAAATACAGTCAACGGAGCAAGGTAGCCGAAATAAAACTGGTAATGGGCTTTTTACAAAATAATAAACCCGACAGGTTTTAATTATCAAAAAAATATCGTTTTTTTCTTAAACAACAAACCCGACAGGTTTTAAAAACCTGTCGGGTTTAATTTAAAAAAATAGATTATAAACTACAATTTACTGATATAACTTCCGTACATATCTTTAAACTGATGTCCTTTTGCAAAACGGTCTTTGCTCAGTTTTCGGTATTCGACCAATCCCCACAGAATAAATTCTTTCATGAAATACAAATCTTTTTTATCCAATTGAGGCTGGTATTTCTTTATTAAAGTATCTAAAGGCGTCACTTCATCTAAAATGCTCTGATACTCGGCATCTGAAGCATCGTCTAACAATTCGAAACCGCTTTCGGCAAAAAACCACTCGATTACATCTGAATAAGGTGTTTTTTCCCCGGGTTTTTCCAGCTTTTCAATTTTAGGCAGAAGTGTTGGAAATAAAGTTCTGATGGCTAAACCAATTAAGTTTTGTGCCACGACAGCAGCTCCCTCCTGCTCTCCTTCATAAACCAATTCTACTTTTCCGGTTATTGCAGGAATGATCCCAACAAAGTCAGACAAACGCAAAGTTGTTTTTTCTAGCCCCGCTTTCAAGGCACGACGCTCGGCGGTACTCATTAAATTTTCGAAAGCAGTAATGCTCATTCTCGCGCTTACACCACTTTTATTGTCGATGTATTCGCTTTCCCTCGCTTCAAAACTAATTTGCTCTAAAATATCTTTGGCCAGACCCGGTACATAAACGGATCTGTGCTGTGTTTCATCCAATTTTGCTTCCTGCTCTGTAATGGCTCTTGCAATGGCAATATTTTCAGGATAATGCGTCAGGATCTGCGAACCAATTCTGTCTTTTAAAGGGGTAACTATACTTCCCCTGTTGGTATAATCTTCCGGATTTGCCGTAAAAATAAACTGCATGTCCAGTGGCATTCTCAATTTAAATCCCCTAATCTGAATGTCACCTTCCTGCAAAATATTAAAGAGCGCTACCTGAATTCTGGCCTGTAAGTCCGGCAATTCGTTAATCACAAAAATGCAGCGGTTTGCTCTTGGAATCATTCCGAAATGTATCACGCGGTCATCTGCATAAGACAGCTTTAAATTGGCTGCTTTTATAGGGTCAACGTCGCCAATTAAATCGGCTACCGTAACATCTGGTGTGGCTAATTTTTCGAAAAAACGCTCGTTTCTGTGCAACCATGAAATCGGAGTATCATCGCCTTTTTCGGCAATTAAATCTTTTGCAAAACGTGAAATTGGGTTTAACGGATCATCGTTAATTTCAGAACCTGTAACAAACGGAATGTACTCGTCGAGCAATTCAACCAGCTTACGCGCCAGACGTGTTTTGGCCTGACCGCGAAGTCCTAATAAATTGATGTTGTGGCGGGATAAAATAGCGCGTTCCAGTTCCGGAATCACCGTATTTTCAAAACCGTGAACGCCTTCAAAAACAGGCTTCCCCGATTTGATTTTCTCCCTAAGGTTATTTCGCAATTCATCTTTGATGCTAATACTTTTATATCCTGCGGCTTTTAACTGACCTAATGTGTTTGTATTTTTTATTTCCATTTTTACTGATTGAAAAATTTCTAATTTGCTTCTTTTTTTAAACTTTTAATAGCCTTTTGTTTCTCTCACACTCCGACTTCCCTTAGCAGGACAACAGTGACTGAAACTGAGACTGAGACTAAACACTACCTCACTCTCTTCTTCCTATTCGTTTCGTAATCTTCAAAAATCATCTCTCCCAAACCTTTTAATCCGGTGTAAAATGCTTTTCCCTGATTGGCTTCGGTAAAATGGTTGACAAAACGCTGCAAATACGGATCGTTTGCAATCATAAAGGTGGTAATCGGAATGTGCAGTTTTCGGGCTTGTTGTGCCTGTGTGTAACATTTATCAACGATGTACTCGTCGAGTCCGTTACTATTCATATAATACGAACCGTCGCGCTCGCGCACGCAGCTTGGCTTTCCGTCGGTAATCATAAAAATCTGTTTGTTGGTATTTCGCTTTCTGCGCAAAATATCCATAGCCAATTGAAGTCCGGCAACCGTATTGGTATGATAAGGGCCAACTTGCAGATAAGGCAGATCTTTAATCGGAATGGTCCAGGCGTCATTTCCAAAAACCAAAATATCAAGTGTGTCTTTAGGGTAACGTGTTGTGATTAATTCGGCCAAAGCCATGGCCACTTTTTTTGCCGGTGTAATTCGGTCTTCTCCATACAAAATCATGCTGTGACTGATATCGATCATCAAAACAGTACTCATTTGGGCTTTGTATTGCGTTTCTTCTACAACCAAATCATTTTCGGTCAGCATGAAACTTTCAACACCATTATTAATCTGAGCGTTTCGCAGACTTTCGGTTAACGAAATTCGTTCTAAACCATCCCCAAAACTAAACTCCCGAAATTCTCCTGTATGTTCGTCACCATTTCCGGCATGTTTTGTTTTATGATTTCCGTTTCCGGACCGTTTCAGATTGCCAAAAATCTGATCCAAAGCTTGTTGTCTGATGGCGCGTTCTGTTTTGGCGGTAATTCCAAAACCACCACTTCCATCAGGTTTCACTTCGTCTTTTATATAACCTTTCTTTTTTAAATCTTCGATAAAATCATCGATCGTGTAGTTTTCGTCCGTTAGCTTGTATTCTTTGTCTAACTCCCGAAGCCAGTTGATAGCTTCGTCAAAATCACCCGAAGTATGGGTAATCAGCTCTTTGAAAATACCAAAAAGCTTTTCAAAAGGAGACTGAAACGGGGCTTCATACGTCTTAAAATAAAAACCCTTTTTAATTTCATTTTTCATAATTCTAAAATTACGCTATTTTAGAATTATGAAAAAAGAAACAGTTATTAATTTTTAGTTAAAAATTTTGAATAAAATCAGCTAAATTTAGCGTGAAGCTTAGTAATTATTCAAACTTTCCATCCAGATAATACCAAGCATTATTTTCGAATTTAAAGGTCGAAAATTCATAATGTATCTGAGGTTTATGATCTGAATCAAGAAAATAGGCTTTAAACTCAACCGTATTTTCCGAATGGCTTAAAATTTCCAGTTTTTGCCAGCTGTTACTGGTCGCCCATTTTAAAATCTCTGCTTTTGAATAATACTTTCTTTCTGAAACAGCGGTAGTTTCTAAAAGATAATCCACATTATGCGTAGCATAGGCAGAGTAGCGCGAACGCATTAATGCTAAAGCTGTCGGGGCTTCCTGGTTGTTTTCCAGATACAAACCACAACAGTCCTCAAATCTTAATCCGGTGTCGCAAAAGCAGTTTTTACTCTCCATCAACCTGCTCTTCTCCATTAATTTTTACATGCAGCTGATTCAGAAGTACCTGATATCTGCTGATTTCTCTCAGATCCTCATCTTCTTCAGCATGGTCCAGCATCTCATCTAAAACTTCATTTACTTCCAGTAATTTGTTGTTAGCTTCTCTGTTGTTTTTTGCAGCAATTAAATCTATGATTTCCTGTACACTTATTTTTAAATCTTCGAATTTACTCATGTCTGTTGTTCTGTTTTTTTGTTTCAAGTTTCAGGTTTCAAGTTTCAAGTTTCAGGTTCCTATAAAAACTTGAAACCTGAAACCTGAAACTTTTTTACTCCTCTTTACTCTCGTTAAACTTTTTAATAATTTCTTTTAGCTTTTCTTTACGTGCAATTTCAGCCTGTTTTACTTTGTTTTGGGCTTTGTGCAATTTGTCGTTGTGCTTTTTGATGTTCCTTTCGTTGTTGCGTCCCATTATATTTCTCTTTTAATTTCTTCTAAAGTTTTCTCGGTGTAAATCAACTCGTTGATGATTTGTTTTCTCAACTCGTCTATGTCGTCATAATCAAAATGTTTCGCCCATGAAGTGAGTTGTTGCAGATTCCGAACCTGTTTGATGCGTTTGGTGGTTTCAAAACTGGTTCTTAAAACAGGTTTCCCGTCGTATTTTGGGTTTTTCTTATGCTGATACGTTACTTTGTTCTGCTCAAAATCGGCTTCAATATAATAAAGCTTTTCTTCGGCATTATCAGGGTAAAATTCGCTCCAGGCAGCAAAACCTATTTTTGTTTTCGAAGGCGTTTCCGGCTCCATCGCAAGCAAACGCCATTTGCTATTGGCCAATCGCCCCCAGTGATTGGACACTCTGTACATCCCGGCTTCTGTATAATAATAGGTACTCCCGGCTTTGCTTTCAAACTGTTTCTTTAAACCTTCAATTTCATTTGAAAGTACTTCGTGAAAAACACAAAAGGTATTTTTGAACGAATTAGGATGTGGCTTGAAGTTTTTTTGCATGTGCAAATATACTGAGATTGTCACGAACTCCCTAAAACAAACATAAATTGATTAACTTTGTACCTTCAATTTTAAAATAAAAAAGTCATGTCTAAAGATTCACACGAAAAAATGTTGCAAAAAGGAGTTTATACGGGCATCATAGAAAAAGATGAAAACAACAACTATTTTTGTGGTGAGTACCTTTTAGATTATAAAATAGCACATTCGAACTTCAACATTGGCGATTGGATTACGATTAAATCTATTATCGAAAATCCGAGCGATATCAGTTATGATAAGTACCCTAAGAAGTCTAAGAACTTTGATAAAGCCAATAACAAACCTGAGAATAAATAAGAGAAGCTTCCATCGGAAGAGGGAAAAAGCTACTCGCTCACGTTACTATTTTATAAAACGCAAGGTCCGCAAAGCTTTTAGCTTGGTTAACCTTGCGTTTTTTTATATCATTTGCCGCAAAATGAATCTATTTTCGGTCTTCCCATTTCATTTATTCGCTAATACTTAACCGCTAACCTTTTATTTTTTTGATTATTTTTTCGATCAAATCTAAAAAGTTAAAAAAAAGTGTACCTTTGCAAAAAATTTGTCGTTTTGAAGTAAAAAACACTCATTTCAAACTAATAGACAAGAAGTTACCTTTTATTTATGAAAAAAATAGTTGAATACCGCAAGTTACTAAATGTAGACAAAACTGCTGAATTAAAAGATTTAAAAACAATCTATCGTAATGCGATGAAAGAATCTCATCCTGATAAATTTCAAGGTGATGATGCTGGTTTAAAAGCGGCAGAAGAAAAAAGTAAAGCTATTATTGAGGCTTATCACTTCTTGGTAAGTATTAATCCTGAAACGATTAAACTTAATTTACCAGAATATACTGAAACAATTTCGACTTGTTCAATTACTGATTATAAATTTGTTGAAGGTCGTTTGATTATCGATTTCTCTAACGGAAGTGTTTACGAATACATCAGTGTTCCTAAAGCAACTTACGTTAAAATGGTAAATGCTGATTCTCCTGGAAGATTTGCAAAAAGACACATTTTGAATTCTTTCACATGGAGAAAGAAAACAAATCAGGAATAGATTTATACCAAAATATTTACAAAAGCACTCTCTCACAAGAGTGCTTTTTTTATGCATAAAAATTAAAAAAAGCGTTATTTATTTTCATAATAACAATATAATTAAGAGTTTTAAATCAAATCAGGCCAGCAAACAAGCTGATTCTATGCGAATTAAACTCAAAAAAACTATAACAAAATTTTAGGTTCCAAAATTCTTTAAGTTTTATAATTTTAGATACTTTTGTTGCACAAATCAATTAACTAATTAATTTTTTATAATGAAAAAAATACTTTTTTTACTAACCGCTTCTGTAGCGATTATTTCATGCAGCAAAGTTAAAGACGGAGAATACCTAATCACAGGAACTGCAACAGGTATCGAAAACGGAAAAACCATCATTCTTCAGGGTCAGGACCCAACAACAAAAATGGCTGTATCTCTTGACACAGTAAAAGTTGAAAACGGAAAATTTGAAATAAAAGGAAAAGTAACTGAACCAGCTTTCCATACTTTAATTGTTCAGGGAGCTAACGGTCCTATTCCTTTCATCTTAGAAACTGGAGAAATCACTATTGCAGTTGACAAAGACAGTATCCACAAATCTAAAATTTCTGGAACTTACAACAATGACGAGTATGTAAAATTCAATGAGGATATGACTAAAACTCAAAAAAGTTTAGTTGACTTCCAAAAGAAAAACACTCAAAAAATGCAACAAGCTCAACAAGCACAAGATACAGCAACGATCAATGGCTTGATGAAACAATACATGACACTTCAAACAGAAGTTCAGGAAAATTCTAAAAAGAAATATTTAGCTTACGCTGAAACTCACCCAAAAGCTTTTATCTCTGCTTTAATCATTCAAAGTATGATTAACGATCCAAGCACTGATGTTAAAAAAGCAGAAGGTTTATACAACTCTTTAGACGAGTCTTTAAAAAACTCTGCTCCAGGTAAAGAAATCAAAACAAAATTAGGACAAATGAAAAATCCTGCAGTTGGTGCATCAGCAGCTCCTGTTGGAAGCCCTAAATGAAGAGCAGATTTTTCAGCTCCCAATCCGGAAGGAAAAGTAGTTTCGCTTAAAGAAAGCTTAGGCAAAGTAACTATCGTTGATTTCTGGGCATCATGGTGCGGACCGTGCAGAAAAGAAAACCCTAATGTTGTAGCGATTTATAAAGAATTACACGCAAAAGGTTTAAATATTATTGGAGTCTCTTTAGACAAAGAAGCTGCTGCCTGGAAAGAAGCTATCGCAAAAGATGGATTAGTCTGGACACAAGTTTCGAATCTGAAATTTTGGGATGAACCAATTGCAAAACAATACGGAGTAGAATCTATTCCGGCAACTTTTATCCTTGACGCGTCAGGAAAAGTAGTTGCTCAGGACTTAAGAGGTCCTGAATTAAAAGCAAAAATAGTAGAGCTTTTAGCCAAATAATAGCCCTACTCTGCATAAACAAAAAAATCTCCCTAGTGGAGATTTTTTTGTTTTTACTCCACCCCCAAGAATCAAACCTTCATTCACAAAGACAAATATTGAAGAAAAGAAATTAAGCGAAGTCTATAAAGGGAAATTACCCGCATTTGCTACAACAACTCCTTTTTTTGGCATCTCAACTAAAATTCACATTTTTTAGCGCTTAAATCCGGGAAAAACAATGTTGATAAAGAAACTTAACCTAAAAACAGGAACAAGCTTATTTTTCTTAACAGATAGTAATTACTAAAGAATATGAGATAGATTTATTTCGTATTGTTTCCCCCGATACCTCAGGAAAAACGCCTGCTAAACACTTAATCGCTCTAAATGCAAGGTTAAAAAACCACAACAAAACCAAAAGAATAATCCTACTTTTAAAAACAAATCCTAAAAACATCTAAAAAAGGTGTTTTTTATTTTATTCAATTCCAACGAATTAAAAAATAACTTTAAGATAACTTAAAATTAAGTTCCTTTTTTGTTTGCAAACATCGAAAACGTTCCTATATTTGCAACCGCTTAGAACAACAAAGCGCAACAATACAAGCTTCGGGGAGATACTCAAGCGGCCAACGAGGGCAGACTGTAAATCTGCTGTGTGAACTTCGCAGGTTCGAATCCTGCTCTCCCCACTAAAAAAGTCCTGAAATATTTCAGGACTTTTTTTTTACCTAAGAAAACATAGTAAAACCTGCAAATCTTAAGATTCGCAGGTTTTTTTTTGCATTTATGGCAGTTTTCAATCTTTGTAAAAACACTCAAAAGTTGTGTGGCAAAATTGTGGCAAAACTTAGATGGTGGGGATACTTTTTTATATTTTAATCTTCTTTATAAAACCGCATTCATACAATAACCCTAAGTAATTTATCTTATTGGAATAAATCAATTTTATTCACAACAAAAAAACATCCATTCACGACAGAAAAACCTTCATTAACGACATCTTTTTCATTTTTTTTATTTTCAATCATTAATTTCATTTCAGAAAATAAAATCTAGAGTTAGAAAGCGTTTTCGAGATTACCCCAAAAAAAATACGAATACCATAGAAATCCAAATTTTTTATTTTTTAACATAAAATTTATACAAAATGGGACAGTACAAAAGTCGTCAGGAATTTTTAAAAAACAATCCGAGATCAATTGCATTCGCCGCATTGGCTGAAGCAACAAAAATGCAAAACAAGATCACCAATCAAGCGATTAAACTTAGTCCAAATCAACTAGAAGGAAAGGAGGTTATAATCATCGGGTCTGGTGTTGCGGGACTTACCACCGCGTATGAACTACTCGCTCAAGAGTCTGGTGCAAAAGTAACCATTCTGGAAGCATCTCATAAAACGGGAGGACGCTGCATGAGCTTACGTACAGGGGATACACTCATCGAAGATGCAAACAGTGATTTGTTCGATTCAAAACCTGGAAAACCACAAGTTGTTCGATTTAAACGCCCAGTGGGAGACTCAGAACCTTATCTTAATGCAGGTCCTGGTCGTATTCCAAGCAGTCACAAACGACTCCTTTCTTACTTAAAACGTTTTTCGGTAGACGTTGAAATATATGTGATGAACTCTGAATCTAATTTGGTTCAAAAGAACGAAAGTTTTGGAGGTGAACCTATGGTTTACCGTCGTTTGGATCATAATACAAGAGGTTGGTTGGCGCAAATGGTATACAAAAATGCAGAAGAATTACTTCGCAATTCAAAAGTGGGAATTAGTGACAGTAATCTTAAAACACGCGTTGAAGAATTACAAAGTTTGATGATCAGTTTCGGAGAGCTTGATGTAGATGGAACCTATAGCGCAACGGCTGGATCACCTGGCTTCGAGGATGGAAAAACACGCGCTGGATATGAAGTTTTACCTGGTGTTGCGGCTGGAATTGTAGCCGATGTTTTGAGTTTTGATACATTGCTCGAATCAAAATTTTGGGAAGGCACGAAATTCTATCAACCTTCAGATTTTCTTTGGCAACCTACTTTATTTCAACCCGTTGGAGGAATGGATCAGGTGCAACACGCTTTTGCTCAACAAGTGGCAGCTTTGGGAGGAAACATTCTTTTGAATAGTCCTGTAAAAAAAATAAAATGGGACTCAACTAAAGAGAAGTACATCATTTCGGTTGGACAAGTTGGAACAGAAGAACCGATCTATTACGAAGCTGATTATTGTGTTTGCAACCTTGCGATGCCTTTTTTGAAAAACATTCTAGATTCTGATCTCCTAAAATCGGGACTTGAACCTGAATTTAAAGATGCATTAGAAGCCGTTTTTGTGGCACAATTTGAACCAACACAAGCTCCAGGTTATACACCGCGAGAAGACGGATACGTTCCGCGTTTTTTAGCTTGTACCTCCAAAGTGGGTTGGCAAGCAAATCGATCCTTATGGCAAGGAAGCCCAATAAATCTTAAGACAATGGCAGTTGAAAAATCCGAAGTGGGAGTTGTACCTATTTTTGGAGGAATCTCTTGGACAGACAATGAAATTCAGCAAATTTGGTATCCATCTACGGCGTATCAAGACGAAAAAGGCGTGCTCACAGGCGCTTATAATTTTGATAAAGTAGCACACGATTGGGGAAAATTACCCGTTGAAGAGCGACTTACCAAAGCACGAAATGATGCCAGTAAATTCGGTACGAAATTTGCCGAAGGCTTGGAAGAAGGCGTTGCCATAGCTTGGCAAAATATGCCAAATATCAAGGGTGGCTGGGCATATTGGCAAGCCGTTGGAGATGCGAACTACTCAACGAAACAATTTAACGCTATTGCACAAGGATCTGGAATTATAGATCCGATAACAAAAAATGCGAGCAATGCTAACTTTTTTATTGTTGGTGATCAAATTTCCTCCCTTCCTGGTTGGCAGGAAGGCGCTATTGCAGCTGCAATAAATGCAATTTCGAGAATGGCAGAACCAGAGGTTAAAATACAGCCATTGAAAAATTTACCAGACACTCGTTTGATGGTCGAAGGTATCTAAATCAATTAAATAGAAATGAATGGAACGACGTGGAAGGTATTCTGCGTCGTTTTTTTTATTTCGCAGGTTTTTTTACTTTAGACCTCTATACGTTTTCAAGATACACGCTGCTCCACCTCTACTCCTTTTAAGAGAGCCGTTTGCTATTTTTTTGTGTCTCCCTTAATTTTTTTATGTTTGCATCCCAATACATTTATTTAAGACATGAACGAAGAGATTACTGAATATATCAATGGTGCACCCGAGGTGCAGAAAAACATCATGGAACTGATTCGTTCCCTTATACATCAGAGTGTTGATTGTGTAGTTGAGGAATACAAGTGGAGTAGACCCGTTTTTAAGTCAACTAAAGACTTTGCTTACCTACAGACCAACAAGAACCATGTCAATCTTGGTTTTAGCAGAAATATTGAAAAACTCAATGACCCTAATGGGGTTTTGGAGGGTACCGGAAAAACGATGCGCCATGTCAAAATTAGAGCTGTTTCAGACATAGATGTCCAACTCTTTAGTCAATGGTTTGTGGCGGTGACTAAAGATTAAGCTGCTAATCAAAAGCAAACTATTATAAAAAAAAGTAGCTGTCTCAATTTTGAGGCAGCTACTTGTCCATAAAAACATAATCTTCCAAATAAATGTTTCTATATGATTATATTTTTTTGATTACACTTCTGGTAAATTATAAAGCAACAATGATAAATTCGCTGCGTCTATTAGCCTGATGCTCTTCTTCTGTACATTTTACACCATCAGAGCATCCGTTTATCAGTTGTGTTTCTCCATATCCTTTGCCTCCTAATCTGTTCGGATTTATTCCATTTTGAACTAACCATTTAATAGTCGATTTCGCCCTTCTATCAGATAATCCCTCGTTATATTTGTGAGTCTGACGGCTATCGGTATGAGAACGTATATCCAGTTTCATTTCCGGATACTGCTTTAAAACATCTAGAATTTTCTCAAGATCCAGGACTGCCTCTGCTCTGATGTCTGATTTATCTAAGGCAAAGTAGATCATTTTTATACCAAAACATTTCGCTAAATCATCCCCAATTGTTACCGTACATCCTAATTTTTCAAGGGTAATTGGCAAATTTGTTTTCCCTGTTTCATTTGATACCGTAACGCTTAATTCTTTAGTCAAATATTTCTCTTTTTCAGCTCTTACATGGTATATTTTCATACATTCGACAGAGAAAGTATAATTACCGGATTCATCTGAATAAGTTGTTCCTACAACATTAAACTGACTATCAAATAAGGTTAATTTGGTATTCGGTAAAATTTCGCCGGTTCCAACATCAGTTATTATACCGTACAATTCCTGAGTGCAAGTTACCTTTTTTGTTCTCAAAAATTCATAAATATCATCCGAGCCCTTCCCTCCTTCTCTATTGGAAGAGAAAAAACCTCTTTGAGATTTGGTGTCGATTATAAAAGCAAAATCATCTCGCACGGAATTGATATCAGCACCAATGTTTTGAATATCACTTACACCAGTTTCATTGATTTTTCCACTAAAAACATCCAATCCTCCCAGACCGGGATGTCCGTCTGAAGCAAAATAAATTTCATTTTCATCTGTAATATAAGGGAACGTTTCTTTTCCCTCCGTATTGATACTTTTTCCCAGATTAACCGGAGTACCAAATCCTCCATTACTATTGATGCTAACTTTAAAAATATCCGATTGTCCAAATGTTCCGGGCATATCTGATGCAAAATATAATGTTTTCTCATCAGGGCTCAATGCGGGATGTGCTGTACTATAGTCATTACTGTCGAATGGGAGTTCTGTGATATTTACCCAATCTCCATTTTCAAACGTGGCCTTATATATTTTAATTAAGGTCGTGTTAGTTCCATCTTTTCCTTTTTTATCATTAATGTAGTTGTTTCGTGTAAAATACACTGTCTTTCCATCTTTTGTAAACACAGGTGTAGATTCATGATACTTCGAATTTATTTTGGACTGAATCTTTTTTGGCTTCTCCACTTTAAAATCCTGATCTATATCCGATTCATACAGATTAGTAAAACTTTCGTTGGTCCATTTGTGTTTGCGTTGTCCCAAACTACCGGTATCTCTTGCCGAAGTAAAAACAATCTTGTTTTTATAAAATGCAGTCCCGTAATCAGAGTATTTACTATTTATTCCGGGGTCATTAATTTTATAAATGCCTATATTGGCTTTAATTTCATCAATATAATTCTTATCCTCTTTATAAAGTTTACCTCGTCTGTCATTTCCTGCTTTTTGATTGAACAAATCAAGCATCTGATTGGCTTTGACCACATCACCGGTAGATTTTAATGATTGTGCATAACGATAGTAGTATTCCGGTTCTATTTCCAAATTCATGGCAAATAATTTACCATACCATTTTGCAGCTTTTTCAAATTCTGAATTGAAATACAAGGAGTTCCCCAGTTTCTTAAGCATGTCCTCAGAGCTGTATCCTTTTTCAGCTAAACGCTCATATGTTTTAATGGCATCGATATAAGCATAGCTATTGTATTTTTTATCCGCAGCGATTACTTTCTTCTGTTGCGAATAAGTGTTTGATGGCAAAAAACATAGTATTGTGAGGCAAAAGAGTATAAATTTTTTCATGTTTTACTATTTTTTAGGGTAATATTTATGAGTGGTCTCTATTGTTCAATCTGACTTATTCTCTGGCAGTATTCCCGGATAATTCATTAAATTTTTTAAGCATTTCATTTGCTTTATCGTTTTCTCCAATTGATCGTAATGAAAGCGAAAAACGATAATAATATTCAGGCTCTAAGTCAGAAGTCATTTTGAACAAATCTGCATAGCTTTTGGCGGCGCTATCCATGTCTCCATTAAAAAAATAAGCATTTCCTGTTTTTTTCAGCATATCCACCGATCTATAACCTTTATCATACATTCTTTCATATGTTTTTATCACATCGATATAAACAGAAACATTCTTCTTTTTCTTAATCTCCGTTGTTGCAATAGCAGATGAATCTTCGATTACCCTTGATTTGGCAGCTTTTAATTTTGAAGTATTATTTTCTGCATTGGCAAACTTTGGCGTTATAATCCGAGTGTTGTTAGGTCCAAGATTGCTTGTGTTTATTAATTCAGGATCCGTTACATCGTATGTCGTTTTATGTCCTCCAAATTTCACATTAATGATTTCTTCAACGTGATAATATGCAACCTTTTTCCCCGGATAATTTTTGTCCGTCATGGCCAGGACATTCGTTTTTGAATCTCCAATTTTCTTTTGGTTCAAATAAAGATTACTGGCATTTTGCGCAAAACAATTGAATGAAAACATACTAACTATTGTTGTATAATAAAGGAGTGAATGATTTTTCATAATATCGTTTTTAAATGAATATTCCCTACTTATTGAAGTACCACTACTATTTAAATGCTATATTTTTTCTTTCTGTACAACCTTTGGAGTTACAGCATTAGAAGAATCTCGGTGTCGTTATTCTATCATTCTTTCTCAAAAATTCGTAACGCAGAAAGATTTCATGTGATCCTGAGTTGTAATTGTTTAAGTTGGTGGTTTCGTAATCATAACCATAGCCAATATACATTCCGTCACTAATTTGAAAGCCCACCATTGCACTCATTGCAGCACTCCATCTGTAAGCAACTCCGGCTACAAACTTATCCATAAACATAAAATTGGCAGAAACATCTACTTGCAGAGGGGCACCTTCTACTACTTTAGTCAGTACGGCAGGTTTAAACTTTAAGTATTGATAATGGTCTAAATCAAATACATAACCGGCCATTAAATAATAATTCATTTTATCTTTATAAATCGCTACATCGTTATCATCATATCGATTGGTTTCAATAAATCCGGGTACAGATAAACCGACATAAGCTTTATCGGAATGCCAGTAAACCCCTGCTCCTACATTTGGATAAAACTTATTGGTCAAGTTTTGAAATTTTGGATCTCCCTGGCTGGCGGGATGTAATCGGTTAACATCCAGGTTAAACAAATTGGCTGTTCCTTTGATACCAAACGAGAGCTTAAAATTTGCTGATGTGCGGATAGTGTAAGATATATCAGTTGATATCGCATTTTCATTCGTGGGACCAATCTTATCACTTACAAAGGAAACTCCTACTCCTAAGTTACTGCCATTTATTGGTGTATTAACCGAAAAACTGCTTGTTTCCGGAGCTCCGTCAAGTCCGATCCACTGGGTGCGGTACAGACCGAAAATACTTAAGGCTCCACGTGACCCCGCATAGGCCGGATTAATACTTATGGTGTTGTACATGTATTGTGTGAACTGAGCATCTTGTTGAGCATAACCAGCAAAGGATATAAGCGCTAAAACTATTATTTTAATCTTCATTTTCGTATATTTTAAATTAATAAGTAGGGAAAGAAAATTAACCTGAACTAGTTGTTTAAATATAAATAACCAGACTTATCATGCATTTTAGAAGCGTTATCAACATACTTTATAGTATAGAAATAAGTTCCATCCGGTAATTTCTCATTTCTGGAAATTGTTGTTCTACCATCTGAATAACCTCTAAAAAAATTCTCATTAGAACCATAATTAGTTGTCTCAAATACTTTAACTCCCCAACGGTTATAAATTTCAACTGCATTATTCTGGTAACATGTTAAACCTTTAATGAGAAACTCATCATTAATTCCATCTGAATTTGGAGAAACAGCGTTGAATACTTCAACATTACAGTCTTGTATGTCGAGAATAGTAGGATCATTTTCTAAGAAACTGTTATCATCAGAAAGATCACTAACTTTAGTATTAGTAGGAGTAGTTCCTTCTGCCATAGCCTGATTAACAACTGATCCAAAATCAATATCGGCCTGAGTAATGCGATAAACACCGCTAAAATTTGTAGTGTTTATTTCGCCAATCGCCAAATTAATAGGATTTCCGGACAAAACTAATCCCAATAAATTATCCGTTACCATTACATTGGTTAAAGGTGTGTTACCTGTATTTTTAACTTCAAAACTATATCTTATAGTTTCCCCAACTTGTACATAACCATCTTGATTTTCATCTACAAATTGTGATTTTTTTATGATAGCAATACCCGGGCATTCACTATTACTTATCGTAATGGGTACTGCTTCTGATTGACACCCCAGAACACTTCTTACAATCACAAGATAAGTCCCTGCTGCAAGTCCTCCTTTAACGTTATTTGCGCTAAAAGTATTACCGTTATCAAAACTATAAGTATCGCCTGCATTTTGAATTTTTATTGTAATAGTTCCACTTGTACTTGTACAGTTTGGTTGTATACGTGTTATCTCAAAAGCTCTTGGCGTTATTCTTGGTGCGGCCACTCCCGAACCGGCAAGACTTGTACAACCGTTAACTGTAGCAGTAACGCTATACGTCCCAGCTATAGATACCGTGATACTTGATGTTGTCGCTCCATTGCTCCACAATAAAGAACCTGAAGCTGTAGTTGACAAAATAGATGTACCATCACAATTATCAACAACACTTACCACTGGCATTACTGGTGGAACTGGAACGGCATTGATGGTTAAATTGGTTGGTAACGAAACACAGCCTGTAGAGGTATTGGTTGTTGTTACGGCATAAGTACCCGGAGCCAGATTAGCGAAGCTAGTACCCGACTGCGTTACCGCAGGTCTCACCGGACTGGTACCCGTTACGGTGTACGTTACATTGGCTGCAGGAGCCGGTGCTGTAACTACTATGGTACCCGTAGGGGTTAAACAGTCTGGCTGAGCCGTTACACTTGCGGTTGGCGCTACTGGTGGAACTGGAACGGCATTAATGATCAGATTTGTAGGCAAGGAAACACAGCCTGTGGTGGTATTGGTAGTCGTTACGGCATAAGTACCCGGAGCCAGATTAGCGAAGCTAGTACCCGACTGCGTCACTGCAGGTCTCACCGGACTGGTACCCGTTACGATATACGTTACATTGGCCGCAGGAGCCGGAGCGGTAACTACAATGGTTCCTGTTGGAGTTAAACAGTCAGGTTGAACCGTTACACTGGCCGTTGGCGCTGCAGGGTTAGCCGGAACAGCATTGATGGTTAAATTCGTTGGTAACGAAACACAGCCTGTAGTGGTATTGGTGGTCGTTACGGCATAAGTACCCGGAGCCAAATTGGCAAAGGTAGTCGTAGACTGTGTCACTGCAGGTCTCACCGGAGCGGTACCTGTTACAGTATACGTCACATTGGCCGCAGGAGCCGGAGCAGTAACTACGATAGTTCCTGTTGGAGTCAAGCAGTCTGGTTGAACCGTTACACTGGCTGTTGGTGCTGCAGGGTTACCCGGAACGGCATTGATGGTTAAATTAGTTGGTAACGAAACACAACCCGTGGTGGTATTGATTGTCGTTACAGCATATGTACCCGGAGCCAAATTGGCAAAGGTAGTTGTAGACTGTGTCACTGCAGGGGTTACCGGAGCCGTACCTGTTACAGTATAAGTCACATTGGCTGCAGGAGCCGGAGCGGTAACTACGATAGTTCCTGTTGGAGTCAAGCAGTCAGGTTGAACCGCTACACTGGCCGTTGGCGCAGCCGGATTCCCCGGAACGGCATTGATGGTTAGATTCGTAGGCAATGAAACACAGCCTGTGGTGGTATTGGTCGTTGTTACAGCATAAGTACCCGGAGCCAAATTGGCAAAGGTAGTCGTAGACTGTGTCACAGCAGGAGTCACCGGACTAGTACCTGTTACGCTATACGTCACATTGGCTGCAGGAGCCGGAGCAGTAACTACGATGGTGCCTATTGGAGTTAGACAGTCAGGTTGTACAGTTACACTGGCCGTTGGTGCTGCAGGGTTACCCGGAACGGCATTGATGATCAGATTTGTAGGCAAGGAAACACAGCCTGTAGTGGTATTAGTTGTCGTTACAGCGTACGTACCCGGAGCCAAATTGGCAAAGGTAGTCGTAGACTGTGTCACCGCAGGGGTTACCGGACTGATACCCGTTACGGTATACGTTACATTGGCTGCAGGAGCCGGAGCAGTAACTACGATGGTTCCTGTTGGAGTTAGACAGTCAGGTTGAACCGTTACACTGGCTATTGGCGCTGCAGGGTTACCCGGAACAGCATTGATGGTTAGATTTGTAGGCAATGAAACACAACCTGTAGTGGTGTTCGTAGTCGTTACGGCATAAGTACCCGGAGCCAAATTGGCAAAGGTAGTCGTAGACTGTGTTACCACAGGTCTCACCGGACTGGTACCCGTTACAGTATAAGTCACATTGGCTGCAGGAGCCGGAGCGGTAACTACGATAGTTCCTGTTGGAGTCAAGCAGTCAGGTTGAACCGTTACACTGGCTATTGGCGCTGCAGGATTCCCCGGAACGGCATTGATGGTCAGATTTGTAGGCAAGGAGACACAGCCTGTGGTGGTATTGGTTGTCGTTACGGCATAAGTACCCGGAGCCAGATTAGCAAAGGTAGTCGTAGACTGCGTTACCGCAGGAGTTACCGGACTGATACCCGTTACAGTATACGTCACATTAGCCGCAGGAGCCGGAGCAGTAACTACGATGGTTCCTGTTGGAGTTAGACAGTCTGGTTGTACGGTTACACTGGCCGCTGGTGCTGCCGGGTTACCCGGAACAGCATTGATAGTTAAATTCGTAGGTAACGAAACACAGCCTGTAGTGGTATTGGTGGTCGTTACGGTATAAGTACCCGGAGCCAGATTGGCAAAGGTAGTCGTAGACTGTGTTACCGCGGGTCTCACCGGACTGGTACCTGTTACAGTATACGTTACATTGGCTGCAGGAGCCGGAGCAGTAACTACGATGGTTCCTGTTGGAGTCAAACAGTCAGGTTGTACAGTTACACTCGCAGTTGGTGCTGCCGGATTCCCCGGAACGGCATTGATGGTTAAATTCGTTGGTAAAGAAACACAGCCTGTAGTGGTATTAGTGGTCGTTACGGCATAAGTACCCGGAGCCAGATTGGCAAAGGTAGCAGTAGACTGTGTCACTGCAGGGGTTACCGGACTAGTACCTGTTACAGTATAAGTCACATTAGCCGCAGGAGCCGGAGCAGTAACTACGATGGTTCCTGTTGGAGTCAAACAGTCAGGTTGTACAGTTACACTCGCAGTTGGCGCCGCAGGATTCCCCGGAACGGCATTGATAGTCAGATTTGTAGGCAAGGAGACACAGCCTGTGGTGGTATTGGTGGTCGTTACGGCATAAGTACCCGGAGCCAGATTGGCAAAGGTAGCAGTAGACTGCGTTACCGCAGGTCTCACCGGACTGGTACCCGTTACGGTATACGTTACATTGGCCGCAGGAGCCGGAGCAGTAACTACGATGGTTCCTGTTGGAGTCAAACAGTCAGGTTGTACAGTTACACTCGCAGTTGGCGCCGCAGGATTCCCCGGAACAGCATTGATAGTCAGATTTGTAGGCAATGAAACACAGCCTGTGGTGGTATTGGTGGTCATTACGGCATAAGTACCCGGAGCCAAATTGGCAAAGGTAGTCGTAGACTGCGTTACCGCAGGTCTCACCGGACTGGTACCCGTTACGGTATACGTTACATTGGCCGCAGGAGCCGGAGCGGTAACTACGATGGTGCCCGTTGGAGTTAAACAATCAGGTTGTACGGTTACACTGGCCGTTGGTGCTGCCGGATTCCCCGGAACGGCATTGATGGTTAAATTCGTTGGTAACGAAACACAGCCTGTAGTGGTATTGGTCGTTGTTACAGCATAAGTACCCGGAGCCAGATTGGCAAAGGTAGTTGTAGACTGCGTTACCGCAGGAGTCACCGGACTGGTACCTGTTACGGTATACGTTACATTGGCTGCAGGAGCCGGAGCAGTAACTACGATGGTACCCGTTGGAGTTAAACAATCAGGTTGTACGGTTACACTGGCCGTTGGTGCTGCAGGGTTAGCCGGAACGGCATTGATGGTTAAATTCGTTGGCAAGGAAACACAGCCTGTGGTGGTATTGGTAGTCGTTACGGCATAAGTACCCGGAGCCAGATTAGCAAAGGTAGTAGTAGACTGGGTTACCGCAGGGGTTACCGGAGCGGTACCTGTTACAGTATAAGTCACATTAGCCGCAGGAGCCGGAGCAGTAACTACGATGGTTCCTGTTGGAGTTAAACAGTCAGGTTGTACAGTTACACTGGCCGTTGGTGCTGCCGGGTTACCCGGAACGGCATTGATGGTTAAACTCGTAGGTAATGAAACACAGCCTGTAGTGGTATTAGTTGTCGTTACTGCATAAGTACCCGGAGCCAAATTGGCAAAGGTAGTCGCAGACTGAGTTACCGCAGGAGTCACCGGACTGGTACCGGTTACAGTATAAGTCACATTAGCTGCAGGAGCCGGAGCAGTAACTACGATGGTTCCTGTTGGAGTCAAACAGTCAGGCTGTACGGTTACACTGGCTGTTGGCGCTGCAGGGTTACCCGGAACGGCATTGATGGTCAGATTTGTAGGCAATGAAACACAGCCTGTAGTAGTAGTAGTTGTCGTTACGGCATAAGTACCCGGAGCCAGATTAGCGAAAGTAGTCGTAGACTGTGTCACAGCAGGTCTCACCGGACTGGTACCTGTTACGGTATAAGTCACATTAGCCGCAGGAGCCGGAGCAGTAACTACGATGGTGCCCGTTGGAGTTAAACAATCAGGTTGTACAGTTACACTGGCCGTTGGTGCTGCCGGATTACCCGGAACGGCATTGATGGTTAAATTAGTTGGTAAGGAAACACAGCCTGTGGTAGTATTGGTTGTCGTTACGGCATAAGTACCCGGAGTCAGATTGGCAAAGGTAGTCGTAGACTGCGTTACCGCAGGTCTCACCGGACTTGTACCGGTTACAGTATACGTTACATTGGCTGCAGGAGCCGGAACAGTAACTACGATAGTTCCTGTTGGAGTTAAACAATCAGGTTGTACAGTTACACTGGCCGTTGGTGCTGCCGGATTACCCGGAACGGCATTGATGGTCAGATTTGTAGGCAATGAAACACAGCCTGTAGTGGTATTGGTGGTCGTTACGGCATAAGTACCCGGAGCCAAATTGGCAAAGGTAGTCGTAGACTGTGTTACCGCAGGGGTTACCGGACTGGTACCTGTTACAGTATAAGTCACATTAGCCGCAGGAGCCGGAGCGGTAACTACGATGGTGCCCGTTGGGGTTAGACAATCAGGTTGTACGGTTACACTCGCTGTTGGTGCTGCAGGGTTACCCGGAACGGCATTGATGGTTAAATTTGTAGGCAAGGAAACACAGCCTGTAGTGGTATTAGTTGTCGTTACGGCATAAGTACCCGGAGCCAGATTGACAAAGGTAGTCGTAGACTGTGTCACAGCAGGTCTCACCGGACTGGTACCTGTTACGGTATAAGTCACATTAGCCGCAGGAGCCGGAGCAGTAACTACAATGGTTCCCGTTGGAGTCAAACAATCAGGTTGTACAGTTACACTGGCCGTTGGTGCTGCAGGGTTACCCGGAACAGCATTGATGGTTAAATTGGTTGGCAAGGAAACACAGCCCGTAGTGGTATTGGTGGTCGTTACAGCATAAGTACCCGGAGCCAAATTGGCAAAGGTAGTAGTAGACTGTGTTACCGCAGGAGTCACCGGACTGGTACCCGTTAAAGTATACGTTACATTGGCCGTAGGAGCCGGAGCAGTAACTACGATAGTTCCTGTTGGAATCAAACAATCAGGTTGTACAGTTACACTGGCCGTTGGCGCAGCCGGATTCCCCGGAACGGCATTGATGGTTAGATTTGTAGGCAAGGAAACACAGCCTGTAGTGGTATTGGTGGTCGTTACGGCATAAGTACCCGGAGCCAAATTGGCAAAGGTAGTCGTAGACTGTGTTACCGCAGGAGTCACCGGACTGGTACCCGTTACAGTATACGTTACATTAGCCGCAGGTGCCGGAGCGGTAACTACGATGGTTCCTGTTGGAGTCAAACAATCAGGCTGTACGGTTACACTGGCCGTTGGTGCTGCAGGGTTTGCGTTTGGTGCCGAAACACCGCTTCCAGCTGCACTCACACAACCATTAGCAGCTGTTGTCGTTACAGTATAAGTTGCTGAATCAGTAACTGTAATGCTAGAACCCGTTTGCCCATTACTCCACAACAATGTACCCGGAGCCGTCGTAGATAGTACAGAACTACCACAATTGTTTACTACGGTTACTATCGGAGTTGCCGGCGGAGTTGTATCTACTGTGACAATTACCGTATCCGTTTTAGAACAACCTGATTTCGTAGTCGTTAACTCATAAGTTGTTGTTACCGATGGATTCGCAAATGGATTTGAACTGGAATACGGACTATTAAAATCTAATCCCGTTGTTGGTGACCAGGAATAAGTAACTCCTGGCTCTGCTACCATTCCAATTTGTTTCCCTGCAACATTTGTCGTACAGTTTTTAGTAAAATCGGAACCTGCATCAGCAGTTGGTCCTGTAATGCTTGGAATTGTAAAAACTTCCGACGGGCTCGAAGTATAATCAGCCCCAATAATATATAAAGCTGCAGTATAAGCCTGATTGTAATTTAACCCGCTTATTACTCCCGTCGATGAGATAGTTACACCACTAACCGGAGTTCCACTAGGATATTCATAAAATCTATATTCGTATTCACTTGCATTATTCAGGTAGTTCATTATAGTCGCTGTACCAGGCAGAGAACAAGTACCTCCTATGGCTATAATAGGCGTGAACAAATCGATACTTTCACATCCAAACCCGTCATTATCAGACGAGGTATTGGATGGAAGAACCCAGCTAATATTAGTTGATCCCGGAAGATCTACATCTTTAAGTAAATAAACATTTCCAGTATCATTATTAAAAAACATCATGACACCTTTGGAATCAATCCAAACTGCACCAAAATCATTTCCAATGGTATTCCCAAACCTATGGGAAACATTAGAATCTGTCAGCTTCAATACTCTGCTCTCAAGAGTTTGAGCAACTTCATCAATAATAATTAAAAAACACTCTGTTCGTGGACTAGTTCCTTTTCCTGCAATTCCATAAAATTTTCCGTTATAATACGTATAATCATTGGCCGAATAGGCTCCTCCCATGTTATTCGTAAGTGGTATCTGTTCAACATTAACGCTGAAAACTCCACCGACAAAAGGATGATTGACATTAAATCTTGTTAAGATATTATTCGCCTCATCCCTGAAATAGATATAGTCTCCTTTTGAAAACATATTGGCATAAATATCTTGCGTCCCCATTAAATTAAGGCTAATCTTTCCTACATAGGCAAAGCCATTAGCCGGATCAAAAACCCTAACATCATGTAATGGATCAGTACCATCACCATTAATATACAAATACCCGGTGTTAGAATTATAAGCCGAGGCGGCACCAGACGTAATTCCCGTAGTAACAGAAATACCTACGGAATTGAACCGCTGTAATGGTAAATTGTACTCAAATAAATTTACTGTAGTTCCAGTCCCTCCTCTGGTTTGATAGATGGAATTAAGCCCGGCACAAGTCTGTGCTTCCAGTTGATAAGAAATGCCTAATAAAAAAAGTAAAAAGACAGGCTTAAGAAAATTGAAGCTTTTTGGAGTAAAGTTTTTCATATATCAAATCTGTTTAAATAAAATGGTCATTTCGAAGTTTAATTTCTTTTGCACTGCTCTTAAATTCACAACTTAAAAAATTAGGCAAATGCAATTTTGTATTCCAAAATTAAGGACAGACCAATTTTTTTAACATTTTATTCGCAACAGAGTAGTATCGGTTTATAAAATGAGACTGTTTTGAAATAGGTAAAAAAAGGACAACAGTATTTATTCACCACTTTTACAGATAGTTACAAACACTTTCTTTAAACATTAAATAATTCAAATATGATGCTTCACTTCAAGTTCAAAGTTCTTGTATAAAGAATTAATGCATCTATTTTCACAATAAAAGTGACTTTCACAGGTTAAATATTGAAACTTTTTCTTAAAATAATATTGATTTGAGTACTTGCAATTAATAAAAATAATCATATATATTTGACCCTATAATTGCATAGAATATTTATAATAAACTTGAATAAATTATTTAAAAGATAAATTCTGACAAAACTTTATGCAGTGAAAATATATTCTGACAAAGCCTTATGAAGCGAAGATAAATTCGCAAATTTAAAAGAAGTAAATTCAATAAAAGAGGAGGTGTTTTTAGAATTAACGGGAAAAAAAAGCACAAAATTAGCTGATTCCTTTTCTGGTTTTAAAGACTATTTTACTGAATTTCAAACTCCTCTGGAAATTTTCTCATCATACATTCTTCAAAATTTATAAAATGAAATTGAAAAGTTTTCTTATAAGTAATTCTTCATCTTGCAAAACAGTACGTTCTACGGCTATAAGCTATAGGGATTGCATACTATTTCAAATTGATTTCACTTTATAGCTATAACCAAAAGTAAAGTATATGGTATACACCCTATCAAAAACATTCGGCACCAAACACCTGATTGTTTGCTCCCTGATAAAAAAGTTGTTTATCCTATTCAAAGAAGACATATTCTAAGCATTAAACCAAAAACCAAAATCAAACCATGACAAACAACCCAAAAAAAACGCCACCCCAACCGCACCTTTTTAGTAAGCCACAAAAAAGGATTAAAACATTTTTCCAAAATTCATGGTATCCATTTTATACCGGAAAAAACTACGGAGCCTTTCAATGCCTTTTCAATCCTGACTCTTAGCCAAAATTACAGTACTCCTATTAACCGTTCATAAAAAATACGTTCCACAAACCTATAAAAAACCCCTAACCACCAAACGATTAAATCCGGAATTATGTAAATATTTTCGCTTTTAATTGTTACATCATTAATCAAAAAATGAACACAATACTATTAAACTTATGCTATTTCGCTTGTTTCTTAAGTGCGATATGTTTTCTAATTATTTTCTTTCAGAACAAATTTCATGTCTACTACAAATTTTTGATGCTAATTTGTCTTATTTTTTGCATACTGGTTATTGCGCCCTGGACTTTTTTTCAGGATAAGTTCCCTCTGCTCAATCATGCTTACCTTTGGGTTTTCTGTTTTCCCTTGCATTATCTTCCGGGATGTACTGTTTACTTGTATACAAAATCAATTCTCGAAAAGACAAAAAAAATTACCAAGAAAGATTATCTTCATTTTGTACCGGCATTATTACATTTTCTGGAGCTGGTCCCCTTCTATCTTCTTAATGTTGAAAGAAAACAATATTTGTTAACCAAATATCTCTTAAATCCTAATCACTTCTATCAACTTCCCTATTTTGTTTTACCCATGAATGTCCATGTTTTTTTAAAAATAGGCAGCTATCTTTTCTATATCCTTTTAACAATTCCTCTCTTTATAAAGTTTTACAAAAACAATCCGTTGTGGATTACCCGAAACAATCATATTTGGTTTTGGCTAACGAGACATATCGGGATTCATTTAATATCCATATTTACGCCGATTATTGGAATACTACTTTATAAAAAAGAGATCTACCGGGATCTTCTAATTATGACTCCCGTAATTTTTATACTCACTATTGTGGTATTTCTGTTTTTTAAACCTACTATTTTATATGGACTAAACTACAAGGATAATTACATTAAAGCTAAAGCAGAAAACGAACAGGAAATAGTCAATCCCAAAACGTTTAAATTACCTGATTTAAAAACTAAAGAATACAAGGAAAAAATTGAGTTACTAATTCAAAATGAAAAAATATTTCTCATAAAAAATTACTCTTTAACAGACATGTCTACTGATTTAGACATTCCGCTTCATCATTTGTCACAGGTCATTAATAAAGAATTTGGTACCAATTTCGTCAGTTTCATTAATAATTCCCGTATCGATTATATCATTAAACACCGGTACGATCCAGCCTGGTCACAGTTTTCACTGGAAGGTATCGCAGCTGAGGCCGGTTTTAATTCTAAGAACAGCTTTTTTAAAGCATTTAAAATCGCTACCGGTAAAACTCCTTCCGAATATTTTAAAAACAATCCTGTATAATTGTTTGAAAGCTCTCAAAAAGTTACTGACTATTTGAGGGCTTTTTTTAGGGTACGAAAAGTCAAAATTTCATATTATTATTGGCGATGATTCCTTCTTTCTCACACGATATTAAAAAAGGAAAGTTTTTTTGCTTTCTGAGTTTCTGTATTTCGTGCGTATATCCCACCGAAGAGCTTACTTAACAGTCTCGTTTTATAAATTGAGACTTATTCCGGCGCTCAAAAAACCTTAAAAAATAATCTAGTTGCTACATTTGATATGATAAAGAGAATATTATTCTACTAAAGTTACAATGCTAAAGTTCAGACTAAAAATTTGATGATGTTGAACGATTATTTATAGAATATATTCTTTTGCTTTCCGGAAAACTAACTTTTAAACTTTTTGGAAGCACTTGTTCCGTACACCTATTTTGAAATGATTGACTAATTATGAATTCGTTAGTGCTTCTGATTAGTAGTTAAAATTCTTCAATTCTTTAAAAATCATTAGGCAACAATAATTTACGATAGTTCAATTGAGATTTTAGAATTAAAGAAAGTTTCATATCGTTATTGGGTGTTTATTTTTTATCTATCAAAAGTCCATTCGAATGTGTCGCTATACAGCAACACAAGGGTCATCACTTACAGATGAAAAAAATTTAAAGTCGTTAATTTAATAATAGCAATTTGTTTAGCCTCCTAAATCATACTATGATGAAATCAACGAAAATATTAGTTTATGACAGTCAGCACTATTTTGCCAATTTTTTAAAATATAAATTCGGTAAAAATTTTGACTTCGCAATTCTAAAAAAGAATAAAAAAAATGAAGAATTCAATTTAGTCGAAAAAGATTTTTGCTTCGTTTTTTTTGTCTTTTACTCCGATATGGATTTATATGATTTTATGCAACTTTATATAAAACACATTCCCATAATTGTTGCCTCAGACAATATTGAAGTGCTAAAAAAAATGAGCCGGCTCAATAATGTTTTTGTACTCGATATTTCATTGAAAAAAAATGAAATAGCGGACAATATCAAAAATTTAATATACAACGAATTTCTTGCTGACAGAAAATGCGATAGCGCTTTCTGAAATCACTAATAATGTATGCATTTGAACTAAGATGCAAAAGAATACCCATTTACGCAAACAAGGATACTTATACATTAGAGCAACAGGAACATGATAATTCTAAAATAGAATAATGCAAATACGAAACTGACTCTAATCATCAATTATGATGTAAAAAAAATAAATGAGATAAAAAATCGTCACCTGCACACATTCAATAAATAATGACGATTCAATTTGATAGTGACTTAATTGTTTAAAAATTGACTCTATAATTATGAAAAAATCTATCTTGACCCGATTACTACTGAGAGCATCGAAAGTAATTACAATACCGGATTTGTGGTTCGTAAATAGCAAAAGAAAAAAAATCGTATCAGATAAAAAGCAAATACGTTTTCTTTTCCCTCAGTTTCTTCAAACGCTAATTTTGGTCCTCATTTTTTCAAGTGGTTACGGACAAGAAGGCAAAAAATTTAAGGCAAGATATACCAATCAATCTATTAAAGGAAACCTTGTACTTATTGGCAATACAATGCTCGGTGTAACACGAACAGATGCTGTTATGGTACCGGGATCCCCCATACCCACTAATTTAGCTGTTTTAACCGCTCAGGCCAATTCGAATGCAGTATATACCAATCAGGCCAATGGAAGTCCCTGGAAGATCGATCCTGACTTAGACGGTGAAGATAAGGAAGATGGATTAGCCAATAATCGAAAAAGCATGGAGTATATTGATATCGATAACGATAACAGCACCTTTGCTTCGAGTAGTGCCGAACTCCATATCGAGAGCGCCTGTAAAAAGATTATATATGCGGGTTTATACTGGCAGGCCGTTTATATCAACGACAGGAGC
Organism: Flavobacterium sp. N502536; assembly: GCF_025947345.1. Lineage (NCBI taxonomy): Bacteria > Pseudomonadati > Bacteroidota > Flavobacteriia > Flavobacteriales > Flavobacteriaceae > Flavobacterium > Flavobacterium sp. N502536. The sequence continues at coordinate 4,850,966 of NZ_CP110011.1, forward strand.
AGGAAATTTAACCCTCATAACGAAAACAACTTTTCAGGAACAAAACGTCTAGACGATTGGGATAAAGTTAAGTTTAAACGTCCTTGGGATACGGTTATCAGGACATAACAGCAGATGAAATCATTTTCGACGGTTTAAATGAAACCAACATACGTGAAAGTTTTAGAAATGCTCCCTACCTATGTTACGCAGACGTTACGAATCGCTTAAAGGAATTTGGAGATCCTAATGGTAATTATTTTGTTGCAAATGTTAAAGCTACCAAAGGAAGAAGGACTTTAGGATCTACTTCCGGTTGGACATTAGTGATTGTGTATGAAGACATCACACAACCCAGTAAAAAGATTGTCACTTTTGATGGTTTTGTCGGAGTTCAGAGAGATGCAAATCAGGGAGAGTTGACGGAACTCAATTTTACCGTTGACGGATTTATCACTCCCGCAGGTCCCGAACCGGTAAAGGCTACTATAGGTATTGTTTCTCAGGAGGGCGAATTGGCTTACCTGGGTGATTATCTGAACATCAAAACGATAGGCAGCAATGGAAAGCCGGTGTTTAAATCTATTTTTAATGAACTTAATGATGTGAGGAATGTTTTTAATTCTTCGATAACCATTCCATCTGCCCCTTTATTTACAGATAGTCCAGTCATACCGGGTGCGGAATACATCACCAAAAGAAGCCCTTCCAGATTAAATACCTTCGGTTTTGATATGGACCTCATCAATATTAATAAAGGGTATTTACGGAACGGTCAAACATCGCTCGATCTTCAGTTAACGACTGCCGGAGATGCTTATGCCGTATCATTAGTCACTTTAGCAATAGATATTGTACAACCAAATATTGTCATTAAGCAAACGGTTACAAATGAAAATAATGTTGAAGTCAAAGACAATGAGGTTGTCAATTTAGGAGAATACTTAAAATATAAAATAACCTTTAACAATAATGGCGATGACAATGCCAGAGAAGTTTTAATTAAAAACATTCTGCCCAAAAATGTAATTTTTAATTATCCGCAAGATCTCACCAGTTTACCCAACGGTGTTACTGTAAGTTCAGTGGTCAATTATGACGCCAATGGCAATCAGATATCGGGTTATAATCCCGAAACGAGAACCATTATTTTTGAAGTCTCAGACAGTTTAGTAAATATTGACGGAGCCCCATCTGTTATCGAATTCAGAGTTAAGGTTGTTTCCTGTATTACTTTAGATTCAGATCCAAATTTTGAACAGAGCTGCGACCTGAACATTACGAATGAGGTTTCTACCAGCTTCACGGGAGTTGTTAATCAAACCCATTTTAATGGTGACTCAGGTTTAATTTATAACTGTGAAAATATAGATGGAAAAACCAATAACATACTAAGTAATTTACTGTTTTGCGACAAACAGTCAGAAGCCCTATTATGTCCGCCCAGTACAGTATTGTCCGCAACAAATGGATTTGAGAGCTACAATTGGTCCAAAAATCCATCAGGGATCCCTGTGCTTCAATCCGGCCAAACCATTACTGTAGATGCTATAGGTACTTATTATGTGGTCTGCACTCCTTTTGCAAACCCCTTACCCAATCAGGCTTGCGCCACACTTAAAGAAATTATCGAAGTCAAGCCTTTCATCATGTCCGATCTGGATCCTCTGGGAGGAGCTTTTGGTGAGAAGGTCATTTGTACCGCTAACAATGCCAAACAGCTTACCAACTTTTATTTGTGTCCCGCTAGCCCTGTTAAAACTATTAACCTGAATATACCTGAAGGGGTTTCATCTATAACATGGGAAAAAAGTAACTGTGCTCTCATTCCGGGCGCAACTTGCCCCGATGAAACCACAGCTTGTCAGTGGGATAATTTAAACAACGATAATAACCGAAATTATGCTATTACTTCAGAAGGACAGTACCGCGTCATACTCAGTTATGGAACTAATTGTTCGGCTCCATTTTATTTCAACGTTTATGACGAAATAGTCCCAACCGCAACTTCTGAGAATATTTTTTGCCAAACAGCAGGTAACATTACAGTCAACAGCCCGGCAATGGGAACTGGTTATGAATATAGTCTGGATAAAATAAATTATCAGGCCAGTACAAATCTACCCGTAAAAATTGCCGGAACTTATACGGTGTACATCAGACCCAATTCAACCAATAAAGCAAAGTGCTCTTATGAGATTCCGAATATCAAAATTGAACATCAAGACTTAAATATTACCCACAAAATATCCAATTCAACTCTAAACTGTTTTGATGATACGGCTTCTATTGAAGTGACGGCAAACAACGTACGTTCCAATTATGTGTTTACTATTTATTCGGGGAATGAGGTTCTAAAAACCTCCGGAACAATTGCGGCTAACACCTATACATTTGACAATTTGAAATCTGGCGACTATGACATTCTGGTTACTACAACAGACGGATGCGAAGCTCATTATCCATTCACCATTACAGGTCCAAAAGCACTTACCGCCAGTACTCAAATTACCAAAGCTCCTACCTGTACACCTGCCGAGATTACGGTGACTGCCATAGGCGGAACACCTCCCTACACTTTTACGGTATTGGGCAATAATGCAAATGGTGAGGAATATCAAAAATATTATACCGGTTCTAGTCCAATGAGTATCCTGCTACCAAATCATAATTCACCTATGAATTATCGATTTTATGTCATAGACGCAAATAATTGCAAAAAAGTTTATGCAGGGTCATTCAACTATAATCCATTAGAGGCTTTGACTTTAAAAATAAATTCATCAAAAGACATCAAATGCAAAGGAAATTTAACGGGTGAGCTTTCGGCCCAGGCAAAAGGTGGTTTAGGCAACTATGTTTTTACGCTACTAGATCATGAAGGGCTTGAACTTCCCTTTAGTCCGACACAAACCACTCCGGGCAATTTTACTCAATTACCGGCCGGTTTGTATCAGGTTAGTGTTACGAGTGGTGACTGCGATCCGGTCATTGTTCCGATAGAAATAAAAGAACCCACACTTTCCCTTACCCACCGCGTAAAATATGATAATGTTACCTGCGCCGGTTTAGCCAATGTAACGATTGAAGTGGAAGCCAGCGGTGGGACCGGAAGAATTAAATATGCAATTTCGTCATTACCCAACCAGTTTTTTGATACAGGTATATTTAGAGGGATAAAAGCAGGAACCTATAATATTACTATTAAAGATGAAAATGATTGCCGCATTAATGACGTAATTACGATTATCGATCCGAAGCCAATACACGCTTCTGTAGTACAGGGCAGTATAAAACAAGAAATATGTATTGGAGAAAAAACAGCCGCTTTTAGTATTGACATATCGGGAGGAATTCCGCCCTATAAAACAAGTTTAGACAATCGCAATGGGACTTACACTCAGGATCAGCTAGATTTCGACAACCTTTCCGGAGGCAAACACACTGTATATATTCTGGATAAAAATAATTGTCAGTTTGAATTAGCAATCCTGCTCGATATTCCAACCATCGTTCTTAAACCCACTGCAAAGGTGAGCTATGATTGCGAAAATAATACTCCGGGAAACAAGGTTACTGTAAAGATCGACGCCAGTAATACCAATCCCTCTTTAATAAAGTATTCATTAAACGGAAAAGAACCTAAGCAGGACAGTAATATATTTCGCAATGTCCCCGCCGGAAATCATTTTGTAAAGGTAGAACATGCAAGTGGATGCAGTGAGGTTTCGCTCCTGTTTGCCGTTGATGAATCAAACCCTCCTTTGACGATTTCATTAAGTCAGGGAGGATTGAATGAAATCATTATAACAATAAAAGGAGGTTCTGGTTTTTATAACAGCCTTACCATCAATGATGAAGTTTTAAAATTTACAACTAAATATATTTATTACAAATCCGGAGATTACACGGCGACAGTTGTCGATAGTAATGGCTGTACCGCAACAGCAACTAAGTATTTTGAATTTATCGATATCATAGTTCCTAACATTTTTACTCCTAATGACAGTGGTATAAATGATGGCTGGAAACCATTAAGACAGGATAACTATCCCGATATCAGAATCCGAATCTACGATCGCTATGGTCGTGAAATATGTGTATTAAAACATGAAGAGTCCTGGGATGGAAAGTATGAAAGCGCCAACCTTCCCACCGGGGATTACTGGTATGTTTTAAAACTTAGAAATACCAGAGATGACCGGGAATTTATTGGAAATGTAACCCTTTACAGATAGTCTGTAATGTAACGTTTAAGTAATAAAAATAAGATGAAGAAAATTATAAACTGCTTCTTTTTGTTGAATGTAATGATCAATTACAGTCAAGAACTTAATGTACCTGTGGCTACTCAATATTTGGCAGATAATCCCTTTATTATTTCTCCTGGTTATGCCGGAATTGGCGATGATCTTAGGATTAATTTAAATGGTTATAAGCAATGGGTAGGTATAGAAAATGCCCCGCAAAATCAATCTTTTTATGCCGATCTTCGAATATTAGACAGATCCGGAATTGGGCTATCGTTGTATAATGATACTAATGGGAATGTCAGACAGGCAGGTGGCAAATTTACTTTTGCCCATCATCTTATTCTGGATTATTACTCAAAACAATATCTTTCTTTTGGTATTTCATACATTTACAATTCATTTAAAATCGATATCAGTAATAGTAAACCTGCTGAACCAGATCCTGATATAACCGATAATAGGTTTACATCCAATAATAATTTTGAGGTAGGTTTTTTGTATCGCAACAAAGGTTTTTATTTCAGCGCCAATATGACCAATATTTTACCAAAAAAATTAGATTCTTTTTCAAGTCCTGAACCCAAAGAACTGACCAACTATCAATTCTACACCGGATATGCTGTTCGTTTAGAAAACGAAACGGAGATCGAGCCCTCTATCTTTTACCAGTTGTATAAAAGTGATGGACGTTCTGTTACCGACCTGAATTTGAAATATCGAAAATTTAATCGGTATGATGATTATTACTGGGCAGGTATATCGTACCGATTTCTGAATGATCAAATAGGAAAACCATTAACGATCGGACCCATGATAGGCTTCAAAAAGGCTTATTTTACTTTAGGTTATTCCTATCAAATCATGATGAATGATTTATCACAATACAATTCTGGTACCCATTCGATATCTATCGGATTAAGGTTCTTTCAATCCATAAGCAATTGCCCTTGTACCCAAAAATATGTGCGCAATTAATAAAAAAAAGGTGAAAATGATACCTTTTTTGTCACAAAAAACTAAGGTTATTAATTTACTAAGGAATTGTCTATTTTTGATACAAACAGAATTATTTTACTCCTTTAAAACAAGATAACGTCCGCGGAAACTGACCATTTAAGTTCCGTGGCAAAATCGTGGCAAAAAAAACACTAAAAAACTTTTGCCACAAAATCGCACCAAAACACCTGTAAACAAAGAGGTTAAAAAGGTTAACGACTTGTTTTTTTGAGGCTATAATTTTACATTTATTAATCTAAAAAGTTGAACTATGTTAGAGAGCTGCTTTGGGTTAATTTTCTTTATGAAAATTGTATTAGGCTATTTATCTTAATTATTTTTAATGGACAGGTTCGAGTCCTGTTCCCGCTACTAAGTAAAAATTAAAATCCGACAAATCTATATTCCTCGGCTTTTTTTGTGGTACAGTTTAGTCTTTTAAAGTGAGTTCTGAGCGTCAAATTTTCCTTTTCAATATGCTGTACCGAAACGTTTTACAGAATCTAATTTCTAATCAAAAAGATATCTGTAGTTTTTTAATCTGTCTGTAAATATCTTTTTAGCTTCAGATAATTTTAAAGTATCCAGAATGTTATGATGTTATGGGTGCTATTTTTAATATTCTTGCAGTGCTTCTTATTCCTAAACTTTCTTTTGTTAATTGAATTATATTTCCATCAATACAAGATTTATAAGCTCGATAAGTATAATTTTCAGCTCTTATTTTCCTGCACACCCTGCAAATATATCTTTGATTATCAGACTTTGTCTTTCCATATTTCATCATGTTTTGAATATTACCAACACATCTGTAACACCTAGTCTGGTTTGCCCCTTTTTTTTCGATTTAGGACAATTCAAAATAAAAAAACAACCCGAAGGTTGTTTTAATTTTTATGCGATATTACTATAAATCCCTTATTATCTACAAATACTTAGATAGAATTATTAACCATCAACACATCTGATACATTACCAAATATACCAAAGGAAAGAAGTAGTGTAATTAATTTTCTTTTGAAAGGAAAGAGATAAAAATTTTCTTCCCCTTCGCAAGACCTAGCTGTTTTTCTCAAAACAAAGTTATTAAACTATTCACAAAGAATAAATGAAAAAAATTATGAATTATTATTTTCTAAAGACATAGTAATCTGGGATTCTTACCCTAATCATTTCAGCATTAAAATAAGATCAAACAAAAGTTCTACAATTATTTTAATCCAGTTTTTCTCCTTTTTTCTTATTTCTTTATTCTCCATTAGAATGTACATTTATTTTATCATTCTTTATTTTAAAAAAAGTAAAAAGAATTACCACAATTAAAATTACTATAACTAAAACAAGCGATATTTTAGATTTAGATAAAAAATTAATCAAATTTGTAAAAGACAAAATATTATTTAAAACATGTAAAAAAATAGTTAGGTAAATGTTTTTCGTTTTCAAATATACCCAAGAAAAAAACACACTTAATAAAAATACATATAGAAGTGATGAGTTCGTCATGAAATGAATAGCAGTAAAGCCCAAAGATAAAATAAGGATGGAACTTAGCTCTGATTTTATTTTAGTTAAACTCAATAATAAATATTTCCTGAAAATTACTTCTTCCAAAATGGGATATAATATTAAGACTTTAATAATATTAAATTTACTTAAATCATCAAACAACAATATCTCACTATTTGTAAAAATGAACGTTGTACATAAAAAATAAAGACAGTAAAAACAAATAACAAATAATAGATAATAAATCAAATTAAAATTAAGGTTAAAATTGATCAAAAAAACTGGTACCGATTTTTTAACTAAAAAATAAAGTATCAAAAGCAAATCACTACTAATTATTAAAAATCCATTTAAGCTATAGTTTAAATCTAAATATGAAATAAACATAAGTAGAATAATTATCAAAAAAAACTGAGTACTTTTCATTATTTATATATTATTAATTAAATCCTACTTCAGCATCACTTAGCTTTGTAATATGTATCAAATCTACTAGGTCCTGAATAAGGATTATAGCCATTAATAAATGCTGGTGTTTGCTGAGGCCCTTGCGGTCTAAAAACATAATCTATCAAAGCATTTCGTGCATTAGATTCACTAAGTGTAAGTAAATCACTTCTAAATGGACGAACAGGCACCTTGGCTAATCCTCCATCACTTAACAAGAGGCCCCCACCCCCTATTAGCCCTTTTATACAAGTTGTTAGCAGTGTTGTAATTCCTTTTTTAGCTGCACTATCAAATGCATCATTCAAATAGTTAGGATTTCCATTACTTTTATTTATATTGACACTTACTCCGCTAATTCCTTCAAATGAAACTATTCCATTCTTGTTAATAAATGGATGCTCATCCAACCATTGTTCAACTTCATCAATATTACCATGTTTATATTTAGCGACAATGTTTTTTGCCATAGTCCTATTTGGATTTTCTCCTTGTATCTCATGGACAAAGTGATTCAATCCCGAAACTACAAGTCCTGTAACTGCTCCTTGCCAAAAATTACCTCCTGTAAGCGCAGCTCCCGCTCCTCCTGAAACAGTACCAAAAGCAATCATACCTATCCCATTGTTAGCTCCCAAAAATCCACTTATTCCTTGATGATTAAATGTCTCTTTAAAACTCGCACCACCAAAACTATGTGTTTCAGGCGCGCTTGAGCCTCCACTCCATGTACTTGCAGCAATACTACTTAAAGCACCTGCTGCAAAACCACTCCAGAATTTACCTCCTGAAATTGCAGTCATTGTACCTTGAAAAGTACCATGAGCTGCCGCCTGAAATGCTGCTTGAGAGTAGAAATTCGTAAATAAACTGCCAGCTGCACTTCCAATACCAAAAGTAACGGCGGAACTAGCTGCACCAATAAAAGTTGATTTGACAAGTCCTCCAACACTGAAAGGGACATCGGCAACCAGTGCCGTAATGGTGTAAGTCAGCGCTGCGATAGCAGCTCCAATGGCTACTGCCACTCCCAATACTATTTCTTCTCCACTTGGATCAGTATATTTCAGCGGGTTATTAAGAACGTAAGCATACTTGTGATAATTCTGGGTATTGTAAGGCTCCTGAATATAATTGTCAGGCTGAAGGAATCGATGCAATTTCGGATCATACAAACGACCGTTCATGTGTATAATACCAATACTTTGTAAATGCTCGTGACCTGTGTAGCCTCTGTCTAAAACAGTTAAACCTGCCAAAATATTGCCTGCACCATCCTGAACTTTTACAATATTCCCCCACGCATCAAACAATCGTTTTTCGACAACTGTACCAGTCTGGTCTGAAATTGCTGTTATAGTACCTTGGTAATCTCTATGTAAATATAAATAATTTTGTGTTGTTCCGTCGCTTTTTAAAACAATAGGTGCTGAATAGCCATCACCTCCAATATAAGTTACAAATTCAACCGCCCCGGTAACAGTATTATGTTTCACCTCCATTGAACCATCTGCAGAATAATGCTTGCGGTAGGTTCTCAAAAGTTTATCAGTCTGCAGTCCCCCATAAAACATACTGCTACGGTCATTGCCGTCATTGTAGGTAAAACTAATTTTATCAATACCTGTTTCTTCGATTTGTATCGGACTTTTAAATGTATTATAGGTTATATTTAATGCTCTTGCTGTTGTAGCAGGATCACTGGTTTTACGTATCTGAACATCATCAAACCAAATGTTCCCCAATCCGTTATTATCCAATCGCAGGCGAAGTTTCTTTACATTGGCTGGAACCAAAAATGTACTTACAATTTGTGTCCAGACACCTTTGGTATTACTTACAACATTTGCCTGAGTGATTGTATTTGCCGCATCTTTCATATATAAAAATACCTGTGCCTGCGGATTATCGCTGTAAAACCAAGCCGAGTAGGTATACTCCGTGGCCACTGTATTGTTTATATCTACCCATTTATCCGAAAACACATACTGCTCTGTAGAGAGTGTATTGGCAAGCTTTAAAGAGTTCTTTCCCGAATGAGCAGCTGTTGTATTGTCATAGCTATAAAAAGCAGTATTTGGATATTTCTCAGTTCCCCAACTTGTCCTGTCTTCCATACTGTCATTAAAAATCCCTTCTCTATTTCCATAATATCCTGAAGCTTCTGGTGTGGGAGTTATTGCTTTATTCTGATAGGTCTTAGTCGTATCATATTCATAAGTTCCAACAGTATTTTGTGTAATTCTTCCTTTATCATCATAAGCCTGCGTTTCCTGTATCCCTAATCCGTTTGTATATTCGGTAAGACGGTCTAATCCGTCATATTTAAAGATTTCATTTCGGCTGAACAAGCTGTTGGTACGGCTGTTCAAGTTTCCTCTCTTGATTTCAAAAGCTGTATTAAGTGTCATGATATTCACAACCGCTGGGCTTGTTTTATCATGCTTTATCTGGGTGACGTAACCATATTGATCATAGGCATTGGTTATCGCTATTCCATTCCCCAAAGTAGCAGTCAAAAGCTGCCCTCTTTCGTTTAAGGTATTAGACTGCCATAAAACCGTCTGCGTTGCATCATCTAAAATTTGCCAGGGAAAACCGTTCTGATAAGTGTTTTTTATTGTTTTTGAACTTGTTTTTCCTGCTGCTGTGGCTGTAGAAGTTTCCTTATCAACTCTTCCCAGACTATCATAAGTTAATTGTTTAACAAAAACTGCATATGGCGTCGTTTCAGTAGTCTTAAACAATTTTTTGAGAGCATCATACTCATAAATATTAGTAGTTGTTTTTGTTTCGACATTGTCTACATAAGTACTGCTTGTAACTTGACTTAATGTATTATAAGCGTAGGTAGTTTTACTATTGGTAACTGGACCTACAATTGTTTTTTCTGTTGGTTTTCCGGCTGCATCATATACAAAAGAGGTAGTCCCGTTTGGTGTAGTTTCTGTTTTCAGTTGGCCAAATGCATCATAACTGTAGGAATAACTTCCCGCACTTGGATCACTCATTGCAATTTTGTTACCCCAGCCATCTATAGTGATAGCAACCTTATTACCCAAGTAGTCGGATTCTTTGAGTTGTCCGTCTGCATAATATTTAAAATTAATAGTCCCCCCGGGGTCTGTACTTTGCACTTTATTACCTAAAGCATCTACAGTAGCTGTAGTTATTTTTCCGTCGTCATTACTTGTCGTCGTTAAAACGGAATACGATAAGGTTTGTATTTTTCCTGTTGGAGCGGTTATTTTGGTAGGTCTCACCAAATAATCATACTCATAACTTGTCCATAAGTTTGGTGCCGAAAGATAAGGTTCGCTTTCCTTTTGCTTTCTGCCTAATCCATCATATACAACTTGTTTAGATATCATAGAATTAGTCGTAAATCCTTTTGTAGAATTTTTTACCACTCTTCCTAAAACATCATATTCTACAACTGTTTTTGCCTCTAAGTTATTAGTGGAGGTTGTAACGTAGCCCCCTGTTGCCAATTTTGCATAAACAATGGTTGTAGTTAATGGCACTGTTGAAGCATTTGTAACGGTGGAATTAATTAATTTTCCCCAGTTATCATAAGTAAAATCATTGATCACACCCATATAATTTGTAGACTTTGTTACCTGACCTAGTGTATTATAAGCATAAGTAGTAATAAAGCCTTGATGATCTGTTTTCTTGACTACAAAACGCTTAGTAGTATCGTATTCATCCTTAATTATTCGGGCTGTTGGGGCTGTTGGGGCTGGAACCGCAGCTGGTGCAGAAACTGTTTTTGTCAATAAATTACCTAGTAGGTCATAGGTCATGTCCTCGATTATAGCATAGGTATTATGACCTTTTTTCTCAGTTTTAGTTAAATTTGATCCTGTATAGGTGTACACTTCTTCTGTGGTTCGAGTATCTCCTGAGCCAACGTTGTTTGCCGAGGTGTTTACTTTTTTAGGTCTTCCAATATAGTAGGCGCTACCGACACCGGTTGGGTCATTATCATACTGCGAATCTGTTGTAACAGAACCTTGTAAAGAGGCACCAGTATATTGTTTCACCACGCTTTTAGTTTCTAAACCATAATACAGGGTTGCATTGACAAGCCCATCATAGGTATAGGTACTTTCAGATTTCACACCAGACAAAGCATCAACATTGGTCTGCGAATCGAGCAATACGTTATAGACTTTTGAGGTTGGATTGATATAAGTTGAAAAAACATTTGTTTTTGTACTTAACAAATTCGTAGGCACAGCATCAAAAACTGTAGAAGAATTTGTACTAGACCATGTAATAGTATTAGCACCTCTAAGAGCTACGTCATTATATAGAGTTTTCCATATTTTAGTATCAGAGGCTGATAAATACCAACTGCTTCTGGTTGTTCTGGTAAAACCAACTGTTCCATAGTCAAAATTTGATACAAACCCTCTATATCTAAAATCTTGGTATTTAGAAACACCATTTATAGTAGCTGTCAATTTAGATACCAAATAACTTCCAGAATTTCTAATAATTTCAATATTAGGATAAGTTGCTGTACCACTGGACGAATAAAAGTCAGTTGCAGCTGTACCCAAACCGCCACCGATAGCTTCCATTGGTTTATACTCAATAGTTTGTTTAACATTTCCATTTGATTCTGTCACAGAAATTAATCTGTTCTCGGCATCTACGTTTTTATTGAACTGGTAGTATTCAATTTTATTATAGTGTCCTCTAATTAAGACAAGATCAGTATTAGCACCATCGTATTTATAATTAGATGGAACAGGGATCGGAATATCGGGTGAATTAGAAGTGAACACTCCTGAATTATAACCATATGTAAAACCTGCAACGCCCACCTTTCCAATATTATTTATAAATCCTGTTACTTGCCACTGCGTATCATGATTGTTAATACTCCAGTCATCTTTATAATATTTTCTCCATACACGTACAAGGTCTGATTTACCATCGCCATTTATATCCATAGCATAATAATTACTAAAATGCACTTGGGTTTTATAGTCCGCACTTTTACTCGTATCGGGACGATATTCTACAATATTATGGGATTCTTTTGTAAAAAATTCTCCACCTGCAGGATTAGCATTGCTATAATAAATATGCCATTGTACAGCTCCTTCGGCTCCTTCAGAATCAGGCAACATGATGTCAGTTTTACCATCTCCATTGTAATCGCCAAAAAGGATTTGTTTGGTTGCTGAAAATTTATCTAGTGTACCAGTTCCAATAGTCTCCAACTCAATCCATGGCGCTACAGCCAATTGTTTGAAACTATAAATAGTATAACCTGTACCTATAACAGATAAAATATCTGATTTCCCATCACCATTAAAATCCATGACATAATTTTTACTATTTGTCAATTTGTAAGTAGCGTTGGGTGGCAATTTTACAAATCCTTTATCTCCCATAATTGTTGAAGAATTTGGATTTAAATCACCAACATACATATCCTCCCCATTACCCGTAATAACAGTATGAATAAGAGAGCCTGCCTTTGTACCATCAGGAAACCAATAGACTATTTTTTCATTACGATATTTTATCTTTGGAATAATAATGAAAATCTCACTAATTCCATCCCCATTAAAATCTCCTTCCAAATTTATGTTCTCTATAGTGGGAACATATGATTCATCCCTATGACCCAAATCTATATCAGTATCTAAATTAACCGGAATACCTTGCGATAATAAAAGTGGTACTGTATTAGTTATAAAGGATTTTGCATAACCTAATTGCACAGCCCCATTAATCAAATTATACACTTTAAATGTTTTGTCGGTGTTAGAAGATGCACTCACCCGGCTTTGATGGACTATAGATTGAAATGTATTAAGCCTATTAGCGGTCAATGTTGTTACTACATATTTAAACCCTGCAGATAATTCGGTTGGTAAACCAATAGGCGCATTTCCACTACTACCATTAAATAAATTAGTAAATAACTGATTATTTGCTACAAAATCTAACCTTCCGTCTCCATCAAAATCGCCAGCCAACTCTGTTTTATCAAAAGCAAGATTATTAGTATATCCCCTCTCAATTCTTTCCTCACCATTACGAATTGGTGCATAAGTAAAAAAAATAGGATTTGATTCTTCATTTTGAGCATTTATTTCCTTTATACTTTCAACTCTTTCATAGCCCAAAATTGTGTCCTCAATGTGTGAAATTTTATAGGTTCTAAAAACACTATTATTGGCATAGACCATAATATTATCCAGTATCTGGGTGGCATAAACCGGTACACCCTTCAAATAATCCCTTTCAATACGTTTTGAATCTCTATAATTAAACTTAATCTTATTTTGGGCAGCAATTCCTGCTGTTGTGTTTCCACTGAAAACAATTGTATCAATATATAGTTGATTGATGCTGTTGTAAGTAACCGTTTTATAATTATAATCTATAAAATTGCCATTTACATCTTCAAAACGAACAATATACCAAGCATTTAATGAAACAAAGTTTTGTAAACTTCCTGAACCTTTTGAGCCGTACCAACTTCTTGACCCATCAGGAGCAGTAACGATAAAATAAGTTGTCGTACCCTCAATTTTCAGTTCAATTCTAGTATTACTTTTATACTCCGTTTCATAAGTTGAACCACTAGCCCAGTAGGTTCCTGTTTTTACTAACAAACGCTGACCGTCTAACGCTAATTTATCATCTGCGTCAAAATCAACACCATCTACAAAGCCGTCTATATCACGACGGGTTGCAATGCGACTAATAGTAGAAATGCTATTAATATTCCATCCTTGCCCAGCTATACCGCCTCGTATACCGCTACTATAATTAAGATTTATAACTGGAGCAACTCCTTTTATACTTGGAGGAACTGCAATAGGTAGACTATAGGTAGCTGTGCCTGAAGCAGAAATTTGTAATTCTCCTTTTGTATCTGTAAAATTTTGAGAAAAAGACAGAGAAGTAAATAATATCGAAATAAAAAAGTAAAATTGTTTCATAAGACCTTATTGCTTAATAATTTTAATTGTTTTCTGATCGCCGTTTGAATAGTTTAAAACCACTAGGTATACGCCAATTGAATAATCATGAAAGGAGATATTTTGGGTATTATTCCTTTCAATATTAGAATAACTCTTCAAGATTTGTCCATTAAATCCATAAACTATTATAGACGAAATTGCGTTATTATCTATTAATTCCCATTTAAGATAAAGCTCTTCTTTTACAGGATTAGGATAATAAGAGATTTGGTCTTCAGGAAAGAATTTTTCTAAATCTTCATCAACAATAGCTTCGATTTCTTTTATTTCCCTTACTTGTTTTGCCGTACAGCCACTCAAACATAAAGATCTAGAGGTTTGATTACCTGCATTATCATATCCAAAATTAATTTTCTGCTGGGCATTCGAAATAAAAGAAATTAAGAATATTACAAATAGTATTGTTTTTCTCATATCAAATTAAAATTAGTTTTTAAGCAAAGAAAAAACATAATAGAATAATATTCTTACGGGTTTCCACATTTTACCCTCGATTTTTTTAAGTTGCCAGAAAACACAAGGAAAGATTTATTTTATTGGATAAAAAAAAACCAAAATCTAAAGACTTTGGAGATCGATTTTGTAGTTTCTTATAAAATTGACTACTATTTTAATATATAATTAAATGTAAAATTTTTAGATCATCTACAAAATGGTTCGAGAATTGTGCCGTTAGACTACAATGAGAAAAGCTTCAGAGAAATCTGGAGCTTTTTTTTTTACTATAGTATAAATCTAACTGCGAAGTCAGGAGACATTCGTCTTTCCATATTTACGCTTCAAAGAGCAGGCTTTCAAGGTAAAAATTTTCAATAAACTACAAATATAAATTAGAATTACTAATCTTTTAATTTAGTACTTCTGCCGCAATTTCACAAAACCATAGCAAGCAGTTAGTTACTCTTCATGCCCCTATCATACTTGTCTGTATATTACAGGACGTGAAAGCGCTATAAGCAATAATATTTCAATTATTATCATCAAAATTGGCCTATGCCAAGAAACTGTTATCCAAAGACTAGTCTGCTGTTGAAAGTCAATACTGTTTGTAATATTTTTAAATATTTCCAATTTTTTCGCAAAGAATATACTTATTACTGTGATATACATGTAGCAGATAAATGCTGATAGGACTAACTTTTTTCGACTTGGGATTTTCCAATTAAAAATTAATGACAGCACAAGTATAATAAGATTAAAAGATGAACGGGTATCCAAAACTTTATGGCTTGCCCTAAGTTGTTATTACTTTTGGTTATCATTGTTGACGGGCTTTTTAGCATTTCCGGAATGCCAAATAAATGTTCGTAAAGTCCTGCTGATGCCCTTGTACCCAAAAATATGCCCGCAATTAATAAAAAAAGGTGAAAATGATACCTTTTTTGTCACAAAAACCTAATGTTGCTAATTTTCTAAATTTATCAAAAAGAATTGCCTGTTTTTGATACAAATAGAATTATTTTACTCATTTAAAACAAGATAATGTTCTCAGAAATTTATCATTCTAAGTTTCGTGGCAACATCGTGGCACATGGTGTTTTTGAAAACAAGAAATACAGCAAAATAATGTGCTAAGAAGCCTAGAGTCAAATATATTAAAAGATCATATCCTGTTTAGTTAGTTCTTTTTTATAAACTAACTGTTACAAATGAATAGATCTAAACACCTTACAATCAAGCATAGTTCTTATATTTTACTTTCTAATGCAGCATCTAACATTAAATAGTGAAGATCTATATTCTTTACAAAAGGTTTTAACAATTCGCTTCCAGGTCCATATGCTGCCAATTCTACATAATCTCCTGAATGATCCATACTAATCCACCCTATACCGTTATGTTTTTTCTGGATTTCAGAAAGAGCTTTAAAGGGTAATTTTTTATAATTATACAGACCACTTTCCTGTTTTTCAATCCCGGAATAGAAATTTAGCAAATGAACAGCTTCTTCATCTGTTAAATTTATTTTATTGGTTTCGTATATCCAATCTTTGATCTGTTTTTGATTAAAATCACTATGAATAGCATTTAAAATATATTCATTGGTATACTTATACTCCGCAATACTGTTAAAGTTTTTTGTAGCATCTGTTCCATATATTAGCCCGGATTTGCATTACCATGATCTGTCGTAATGATAACAAGCGTTTCTTTATCTTTTTCAGCAAAATCAATTGCAGTTTTTACAGCTTCATCAAAAGCCAGCTGATCATGAATCAGAGCAGCGATATCATTGGCATGAGCAGCCCAGTCAACTTTCCCCGCTTCAATTAATAAAACAAAACCATTTTCGTGATCCTTCATCTGATCAATTGCCGCCGCACTCATCTCTGCCAAAGAAGGCGTCTGTTGTAAATCCAAAATATTAGCTCTATCAATCGAATAAGGAAGTGCTCCGGAAGCAAAAACCCCCAATACCTTTTTCCCTTTTTTTATTTTTTCTAAATCTGATTTTTCCTTTAAAATTTGATATCCTTTCTGCTCATAAATTTTATAGATATCCTTTTTATCTGGTCTTTTTGAGGCATTAAAAAAATCATCCCCACCCCCTAGCAGCACATCTAAACCAAGATCAGAATACATTTCTGCTATCTCATTTTCAGCATTTCTCTTTTCTGAGTTAACACAGAAACCAGCTGGAGTAGCGTGCGTAATGGTAACAGTTGTAACACAACCCGCCTTTTTACCCGCTTTTTTGAATTTCTGCCAGATTGGAAGATGTTTCTCTCCATTACTACCAACATTCAGAACGCCATTTTTAACACGCTGACCACCACCAAAGGCAGAACTTGCGGCTGCAGAGTCGGTAACAGATGAACTGGCAGATGCGGTATCCATTAAAGCTCTTGAAACCTTATTTTCAGCATAAAGACTCATCCAATTTCCATTTTTTCCCAAAATGTTCTGAGCATAAAGATTTGCCATCTGAAGCGTCCCGGAACTCATTCCGTCACTTATTAAAAAAATTATGTTTTTGGCTTTTTTATTCTTTTTTTCTATTTTTTCTAAATCATTAGAAAAAATAACTGAAGGGCTAAGGGTGAAAAGCCCCGCTATTACACTTGATCCTTTTAAAAATTTACGTCTGTTCATTATCAGTTTTAATTTATTTTTAATACGTTCGACATCGTATATTTTTGTTTAGATCGATTAATCCTTTTTTTATTTCTAAAATATTGTTCTACATCTCCAATTCCGTTCTTGATTAATTCTGAGTCAGAAATATAGAATAACTAACGAAAAAACGACAAATCTGTAATTCTTTTTCAGAAATATGTACTACAGTTTCAGAAAATCGATCTGTTCTTGACGCAATAAAAATACAAATAAATATCTCTAACGCAATATTGTTGCGTTAATTTTTTATTAGTTAATCAAATAAAGATAGCAGCTGTGAAATCAGGAGACATTTGTCTTTCCATATTTACTCCTCAAAGAGCGGGCTTTCAAGATGAAAATTATCAACAAACTACAAATGTAAATTAGAATTACTAATGTTTTAATTTAGTACTTCTGCCCTATTTTTATAAAATACTCGTTAGCAATCAATTACTCTTCATATCCCTATCGTACTTGTCTGTATAGTATTAGGACGTGAAAGCGCTATAAGCAATAATATTTCAATTATTATCATCAAAATTGGTCTATGCCAAGAAACTGTAATCCAAAGACTAGTCTGCTGTTGAAAGTCAATACTGTCTGTAATATTTTTAAATATTTCCAATTTTTTCGCAAAGAATATACTTATTACTGTGATATACATATAGCAGATGAATGCTGATAGGACTAATTTTTTTCGACTTGGGATTTTCCAATTAAAAATTAATGACAACACAAGTGTAAGTAAGATTAAAAGATGAACGGGTATCCAAAACTTTATGGCTTGCCCTAAGTTGTTATTACTTTTGGTTATCATTGTTGACGGACTTTTTAGCATTTCCGGAATGCCAAATAAATGTTCGTAAAGTCCTGCTGATGCACTGATACTTAAAAAGATAATACAGGCAATTAAAATCGGGTTTGTCAATTTCGTTTTCATACTATTTTATGTTTGATAATTTGTTGATTAAAGATTTTACTATTGCTTTTTGCCCATCAATAGTAAGATGTATACCATCATACTGAACGAATTCAGGATTTACAGGATTTCCAAATTCTTCTGTTAAATCAATTACGGGTTCTGGCTGGGCTTTCAAATATTTACTAATTTCATTTAAATCTAAATTTTTCAAACTCAGTTGTTGCGTTTTGAATGGCTGAAAATTTTCTGCTTTTTTCTCGTCAATTGATGCTGGTGTAAGCCAAACAATATTTGCTTTTGCGTCTTTATTAATTATTTCTTTTATAGTACTGAGATTTGCAATCGTCTCTGCTAAAGAAACGGATGTTTTTTGATTTCCATAACGAATACAATCATTTGTGCCCAAATGACAAATTACCCAATCGGGACTTAATTTTACTTGTGCTGTTATTTTACGAAGTGCTTCTGTTGTAGTTTGTCCTGAAATCGCAGCATTAATGATGCGAATATTATCTTGTGGTCGTCTTTGATCTAAAAGATATTGCAAAATATAAACCCAGGAGTTTAAAGCATCTGCTGTACTTTCGCCAATTACTAAAACAGTCTGATTTTTCTTGAAAGGAAGTTTATCAATTTTAAATATAAAGTCTGAATTTGTCAAAAGTTCTGATGCTGTATTTTGGCCTGGTCATCATAAACTTTTTTAGCTAATCGATATTCTTCTATTGACATACTGTATAGCTGTGCAATTTGATCATCATTTAAGTTTGGTAAAAAATTCAAGAACTTTTCCGGGTGCATATGAAGCAATATTTTGTCTGCATATGCTATTTTTTTTGTTTCCATTTTATTAATTGTTTTTTCTTGTGCGTTTATGTTTCCTATACTAGTTAAAAAGAGCAGCGTGAGAAATACGTTGTTTATTGTTTTCATAATAATTAACTATTTTTAGTTTATAAATAATTCTAGTTTGCAATACAAACTAAAAAAGCAAAAAAATTAGAGATGCAAATATTTTTTTATTTTTTCCACATAATTTTCAAAGGCATTTTTCCCTGTTTTTGTTAGTTTACAAATTGTTTGCGGATAGTTTCCTTTAAATGTTTTTTCTACTTCAATATATTTTGCTTCATTTAGTTTCTTAATCTGATGGCTTAAATTGCCTTGTGTTGTTTTGGTAATCTCTTGTAGATAACCAAAATCAGCTTGTTTCATTTTTACAAGAGCAGAAACAATAGCCAAACGAACAGGTGCATTCAAAACAGGGTCTAATTCATCAAAAGTCTCCGCCATTCGATTATAATTTTGAATTTTTAAGTATATATCCCGGAATTAAATAACCTACAATAATTGCAAAACCGTGAAGCAAAACTTTGAATTCGCCTCTAATAAAAACACAACAAACAGATGCAATAAGAAAACAAACACCACCAAGCATCAACGGTTTAAACTTCAGTACCATTCCCGAAACTGTTGTGCCAATTGCAGCTAATATCAATGTATAAGTAAAGGGTTCAATTTTTTGATAAACACTTACAAATACTATGGCAATAAATCCAAAAGCCAAAGCCATCCAAAGTTTTTTAAGGAAAAAATTCAAATGAGTTTCCGATGTTTTATTTCGGTTGTAATTAATTGTTATTAGCAGCGCGATAGCAACCAAAATAGGGAATGGCAAAAAATAGTATTTAAAATCCGTTTTCGTCTCAAGCAAAAATTGAAGAATACTTGCCGTAGCCAAAGTCCAACCCCAAAGCAAAAATATAAAGCTATGTGACCTGATGTTTTCTTTTGTTTGATTAATTACTTCTGTAATAAGCTTCAAACTCTGTTGTGGTGTCAATTTGATTTCTTTTTCCATAAAGAAGATATTAATTTACTCTGTAAATGTAAAGTAGTTTGCGTTACAAACCAAATTTTATGATAATTTTTTTAGCTTGTTTTGGAGTTCCCATAGTGGATTTAATATTTTTTATGTCCTAAAAGCTTCCTTTGTACGAATAACATTCTAAATTAAGTATTTTGAAGACTGACTTTTTATTTAACCAAAAGAGGTTAATTATTTAATCCAAATTTAAAATTAGGATAATCTGAAGAAATTACTTTTGCAAATAAAAACATGAAATCTTTTTCGTTTCTTATTCTACTTTTTATAGGTTTTGTAATAATGTCTTTCAACCCTGGTTATAATGAATACACAACTACAAATGCTATAATTAGTCAAGGATTAAAAAATTTCAAAGATCAATTGGTAGTTTTAAAATCGGATGCGCATCTTTTTCAGGAAAATAAAATTTCCAAAGAAGGTTTGCAGGAGTCGTTAAAAAAAGCCAGAAATTCATATAAGGAAATAGAATTTTATATTGCGTATCATTACCCTGAATTCTCCAAAACTAATATTAATGCCGCACCATTATTTCATATAGAAAGCACAGGGACAGCAGCAAATACATTGCCTCCTGAAGGGTTACAGGTGTTAGATGAACTTATCTTTTCGGAAGAAGCCGATATCCAAAAAGATAAAATAGTTGAACTATCAGATTTCCTTTATAATAGTTATAATGATTTTTATCTGAGTTCGGTAAAAAACGGTTTATCGGAAGAAAAAAATAAAACGTTACTATTGCGTATCGAACTAATCAGGATCTATACCATGGGCGTTACGGGGTTTGATACACCAGGATCACTCAATGTTTTTGAAGAATCCATTCATGCTTTGAGGGGAATTGAGAACTACATAAAAAACGATGATTATTTTAAAAAGATAGACACTCAAAAAGCCGAAAAAATATTGGGGACTAGTATTGAATACCTTTCTAAAAGCACCAATTTTGAAACTTTTGACCGAATAGAATTTTATAAAACTTACCTTCAGCCTTTGTATGAAGAATTAGGAAATTGGGATAATTCTCCAGATGATTTAAAAGAAATCTCGGGTTGGAATGTCAATAATAAAAATTTCTTCAGTGATGATTTTCTGAATCCCTATTTTTATACGCTCTTAAAACCAGCTGAAGATAATGCCAATTTAAGATCTTTAGGTAAAGAAATTTTCTTTGATGAAAGCTTAAGTAACAATACAAAAATGAGCTGTGCTTCCTGTCATTTACCCGAAAATGCTTTTACCGATTTAAAAGCAAAGTCATTAAGCAATGTCGAAGGCAAAACAGTTTTAAGAAATTCTCCATCGTTATATAATGCTGTTTTTGCCAAAAGATTCTTCTATGATATGCGTGCTTACTATTTGGAACAACAAGTTGAACATGTAATTTACAATGAACAGGAGTTTAATACCAGCTACCAAAGTATCATCAAAAAACTAAAGACAAATCCTGAATATAAAAAAGCTTTCAAAAAGGCCTTTAAAAATGGTAACATAGACAAACAAAATTTCTCAAAAGCCCTGAGTTCTTACGTTGCATCACTGTATTCTTTCAACAGTGATTTTGATAAATTTATGAGAAATGAAAAAGAAATTTCTGAAGATGCAAAAAAAGGTTTTAATCTTTTTATGGGAAAAGCGGCCTGCGCAACCTGTCATTTTGCTCCTAATTTTTCAGGATTAGTTCCTCCGTTTTATAATGAAAATGAATCCGAAGTTCTGGGAGTAACCAAGAATCCATTGCAATTTCTGCCCATTGAAATAGACACTGATAAAGGCCGAATAAACAGCAATGTAAAAAAAGAGAGTTCATGGATTTATGAAAATTCCTTTAAAACAATGACAGTAAGAAATGCTGCTCTTACAAAACCCTATTTTCATAATGGAGCCTTTTCAACTTTAGAAGAAGTGATCGCCTTTTATAATGAAGGAGGTGCCGAAGGAATGGGTTTAGAAATTAAAAATCAAACCTTGTCTCCTAATAAACTTAATCTTGACGAAAAAGAAATAAAACAGCTTGTCGCTTTTATTAACTCCCTGACGGATACGAGTAAAGCACAATACTAACTTAATATTAATCTGTTAACATTAATCTTAAGATTTGCTAACGTATTAATGTGTTTATTTAAAGTAAGCGTAATACAAAGCTCGGAACAGAAAAATAACTTCGCATGGTATAACAAAACATACTAGACCGTGAAAAAAAAATTACTTTCAATTACAGCTCTTTTATTAATAACAAATTCGGTAATTCAGGCTCAGACTATCGTTTTTGATAAAGGTTCATCATGGAGCTATGATGACAAAGGTGTACAGTTAGCCGATCAATGGAAAAATACCGATTTTGATATTTCGGCCTGGAAATCAGGAAATGGACCATTAGGATATGGGGATCCTGTGACAACTACGATCACAAAGCCTTTAAATGCAGCTTATTTCACTAAAGATTTTACCGTTAATTTGTCCGATTTGAGTGCCACTATGGAGCTCGGAGTAATGAGAGATGACGGAATTATTGTCTTTTTAAATGGTGTCGAGGTCGTAAGAGATAATATGCCTGCAGGTGCCATTGACTATAATACACTTTCAAGTACAACAGTAGATGGAGCGAATGAAAGTATTTATAATATTTTCTCCATTCCAAAATCAAAGTTTGTACAAGGAGTTAACAGAATTTCGATCGAACTACACAACAGAGGAGCAAGCAGTTCTGATTTAAGAGTGGATGCCTACCTTAAAACAGTTGCTGATAATGGTTTTGAAAAAGAATCGCCATGGCGTTTTAATGACAATGGTGTACAGTTAGCTGACCAATGGAAAAATCCCGGTTTTGATATTTCAGCCTGGAAATCAGGAAATGGGCCATTAGGCTATGGAGATCCTGTAACCACTACGATCGCAAAACCTTTAAATGCAGCTTATTTCAATAAAGATTTTACCGTTAATTTATCAGATTTGAGTGCCACTATGGAGCTTGGAGTAATGAGAGATGACGGAATTATTGTCTATTTGAATGGTGTTGAAGTAGTACGAGATAATATGCCGGCGGGCGCAATTTTGTACGATACTTTTTCAACTACAACAGTCGATGGAGCAAATGAGAGCATTTATAATATTTTCTCTATTCCAAAAGCTAATTTTGTACAAGGAGTTAACAGAATTTCGATTGAACTGCATAACAGGAGTGCAAGCAGTTCTGATTTAAGAATGGACGCCTATCTTAAAAAAGCCGTTCCGCCAGTAGTTATACCTCCTGATACCTCTTGCAACGACGGAAATCATATTAGCTGTTTTACCTCTATTGTGCCTACAGTACAAACGTCTAAATTAATTATTTCTAAACAGCACAAATACCAATTGATTCTTAAAGAAGGGGACAATTACACTGAAGGTGGAGGATTTGTAGGAGGCCTAAATGACTTTACTGGTTATGTAGCTAAAAAAACAAGCGGTGTATCCAGCAGTACAGATGGCTATCTTTCGGTAAACCACGAAACAAATCCGGGTGGAGTTACAATGGCAGAAATTAATTACAATGCAACAACAAAACTTTGGCAATTAACAAAATCAAGAGCAGTAGATTTTTCATCAGCGAGTTTGGTGCAAACGATCAGAAACTGTTCCGGAGGAGTTACACCTTGGGGAACTATCGTTACTGCAGAGGAATCTGTAGCAGGCAATGACACAAATGGTGATGGTTATAAAGATTATGGCTGGTTGGTAGAAATTGATCCGGTTACAGCTCAGGTTTCTTCTAAAAACACTAATGGAACAAAAGGAAAACTTTGGCAAATGGGAATCATGAATCACGAAAATGTTGTGATTAATAATGCCGGAACTATAGCATATTATGGTGAAGATGGAGGAACGCACATGGTATACAAATACACCATGGATACTCCAAATAACCTTTCTTCAGGAAATTTATATGTTTTGAAATTAGACCAAGGCATAACAAATGGAAATCCAGTAGCTACAACAGCAACCTGGATTCAGGTTCCTAACAAAACGCAAGCAGATCAAAACAATACGACTTCATTGGCAGAATCTTTAGGTGGAACGAAATTCAACGGGGTAGAAGATGTTGAAATAAGTCCTTTGGATGGTAAAATATATTTTACAGCAAAAGGCTTAGACAAAGTTTATCGCATGAAAGATAACGGAACGACCGCATCAGAAGTGGAAGTTTTTGTCGGTGGAGGATCAACAGTTTATACTTTAAATACAACAGAAGGAGTTAAAACGGAATCTTGGGGAGATGGCAATGATAATTTAACTTTTGATGAGTTAGGAAATCTTTGGGTTCTTCAGGATGGTGGAAAAAAATTATATTTGGGTAATAGCACCAGATCATACTCAGGCAAATCCAAAAGTAAAACTTTTTGCTTCTATGCCAGCTGGATCTGAGCCTACAGGTCTCACTTTTACACCCGATCATAAATTCGGATTCTTCTCTATTCAACATCCTGGTTCAGGTATCGATAAGGATGTTGATGCTACAGGAAATACGATTGATTACAGAGGAAAATCAGCTACAATCGTTATTGCTTTAAAGCAAAATTTAGGGGTAGATAATTCATTGGGGGTTATTGATCACAATCAAAATGAGATTGTAGTATCTCCTAATCCTACTTCAGGTGTGGTACAGATTACTTCTGGCAACCTTAACAACCTGCAAGTTACCGCTTATAACCTGTTAGGGCAAATTGTTTATAAAAAGGCTTTTTTACAAAATCCGGTGACGGAATTAGATTTGACAACACAACTTCAATATTCAAATATGTTGATTTTAAATATAGAAGCTGACGGTTTTCAAAAAACTGTAAAACTTCTAAAAAAATAAGCCTTAATTTTATTTTTTAGCTGCCAATAGAAATGTTGGCAGCTTTTATTATTTATGAAAAAATTACTTTTATTTATTGTTATTGTTTTTTCGGTCTGTAATGCTAAAGCACAAATTGACCCGGTTAAATATCCCACTTATACCGATATTAATGCAGCGCTTTTGAGTAAAAAAACCGTTTACAGCATGAGCTTCAGAGATAAAGGATTATACAACCTTCCTCCGGATATTACAAAAATGGATTCTCTCTTTTTTTTAAATGTAATGGGAAATCATTTAGAGAAAATGGATAAAGCAATATTTTCGCTAAAACAACTTGAAATTTTGAATGTTAATAAAAACAGTATTAAATTCATTCCTGATGAAATAAGTGAATTAAAAAAACTAAAATCTTTTTCGATAAACCTCAACAGTCTGACCGCTATAAATTCAAACATTTCAAAACTTCAAGACTTACGCATGGTGAGTTTTGAATCAAATAATTTAAGTGTTTTTCCGGAAGCTCTTTTAGATATCCCTTCCCTTGAAGAAATAAATCTCCACAGTAATCAGATAAGTACTGTTTCAGAACGTTTGGATAAAATAAAAAACTTAAAATACCTAAATCTCTCTTCGAATCAAATTAATGATTTAGGAGAAATGAAATTGCCAAAAAAACTGAAATACCTTGAATTACAAAAAAACAGCATTGTAGAAGTTCCCGGGACATTATTTCAATCTCAAAATATAGAATACTTAAATTTGAGTGATAATGCGATATCTTCGATTTCTCCAAAAATTATGAAATTAAAAAATGCTGTAAGTGTAAATTTAGCCAATAATAAACTAAAAAGTCTACCCAACGAAATTCAATACATGAAAAAGCTTAAAACACTAATTTTAGTTGGAAATCCTATGAACAAAGAAACTATAGGTAAACTTAAAGCACTGATGCCTAATACAGCTATTTATTTTTAATCATACCCTAACTTAGGTTCGAAAATACTAAACATCTGAAAATACAAACTTTTACACTATGTAATTAAATTTTATATAGTTAAGTTTATAGGCAGGCTGTTAATGCTAAAGAAATATAGAATACTTTTGTTAACGATAAGATTTTAAATACAGTTATTATTATTATTGAATTTTACAAAAAATGTCATACTCCAAATACAGACTTATTGCATTTTTAACCAGCGTTTTTATCTGCTGTATCATCGTTAATGGTAAAGCACAGGTAATACCTTTTTATACTGTCATTCCTTTTGAGGAAGAAATTTATTTCACCAAAACAGTCTTCCCTTTCAATTCCTCTTTTATGAAGAACCATAAGGTAAAAAGTATTGTTGTAAAAAATAATGACGAAAATGGGATCAATTCTATTTACGATTTTAACCCGGATGGTCAGGTAGTGAGTATAACTAATATACATCGCACGAAAGAGAAAACAGACACCACTTTCTATACAAGAAATTACTACAGTCCAAAAGGGCTGCTCGATAAAAAAGCAAACATTGATTATAATAATGGCGTTGTAAAAATCAGTTCTTACCAATACGATGAAAAAAACAGAATTGATAAAATCCGAATCTTTTCATTGAATTCCGAAATGCCCAATAGACCCCAAAATAGTGCCTGGCTGGCAGAATCATATCCAGGTGTAGATAAAATAGTGACACTTGGTACTTTACCAGATGAAAACCTACTCAATAAAATGATCGAGGAAAACTCTTTTTCTTCATGGCACTATCGCTATTATACCGAAAATAAATTTGAAGTCGAAGAGTGTACGGAATACTATGATTTTTTAAAGAAGTATGACAATCAAGAGACTTGTAAGCAGAAAAAAACGTATTATTATTTAAACGAACGCCCTGTTGCTTTGTTTCTTCATAACGGCTGCGCCGATAAAACCACTCCATCTAAACTATACCAATTTAAAGAAGGATTTCTTTCATCTCTGGCTGATACTCCAAACAGCTTTGAGCCCCGAAGCGAAAAATACACCTATAATAAAAACAAAAATCTGGTACTGATGGAGGATATATGGAGTGCGCAAAAAGTAAGTGAATTGGTGATGACTTATGATAAAAAAGGCTTTCTCACCACCATACAAAGAAAATCAGATACCGCAAAGATGAGTCACTATTTTGAGGACCGTATTCTAAACCTAACCTACAGCTTTTACTAATTGTCGAACTTAAATTTATCTTTCTTAAATTAGCTTCAACAGCTATAATCTTTAATTTCTAACGCCTAACAAGAAATGGATTCTCAGAATAATGAATTTTCAAAAATAGAATCATTAGAATCAAAGAAAATAACTTTTATAGTAAAGTTGTTAGGGACAGCTATTTTTGCAGGTACCGTTTTAGGAATAATTTACTTAGAGCTAATTATTATCGAATCTAAACTATCTGCTGAATTTAAAATTTCTTCTGCAGCACTATCCGTGCTTCTTTTATCTTTTTTGGTGTATTTTGGAATAAAGGATATGATTATTCACCAAAAAAACAAAATCACAAAAGTTATAGTAGATCAAAATGGTTTGCACCATTATCAAGATGAAATAGTTGTTGAATCCCTAACTTTTGAATCTTTATGTCCAACTCCTGATCTGAAAAATTATGATATCGTTTTATCAGTGGGAGAAGATCTCGCTCATGATATTTGTGTGTATTATTTCGATAACTCCGCAAACGCAATAATTTATAAAGCCATTACATTCAACACTCCGTTCTCCATACGCAATTCAAAAGAATTAAAAAGACATTTCATAAAGGGAGTTCTAAGGTTCCGATCCGATTTGAAAGTTTCACCAAAGGTGTTGGATTTTTTAAATTTAAAGAACTGATAAAATTAAAAAATGGTCTCGTCCTGAATCTTGTAGTTTACAACTCGTTGCAAAGAAACTACAACAACTTTCTTCTAATCTTGCTTAAAAACTCATGCGAAATACCTAAATAAGCAGCAATTTGATGCTGTGGAATTCTTTGCTCTAATGTTGGATATTTATTCTTAAAATCTAAATAACGTTTATCAGCTGTTTTATTCAACATGCTAATCATTCGCAACTGAATTGATTCTAAGGCTTTTTGATTCATCAAACGAAAAAGTCGTTCTGCCTTAGGCATTTCGACATATAATTTTTCCTTATCCTCTTTATTAATGGTCATAATTACGGAATCTTCCAGAGCCTGAATGTTTAATTTCGAAGCTTTACCAGATACAAAACTTCCAATATCCAACACCCACCAATCTTCTATTGCAAAATAGAGAACATGATCTTTTATGTTATCTTCTTTATAGAAAATTTTAAAACAACCTTCTAATACGTATCCTTCAAAATCACAAATTTCACCTTCAGAAAGTATCATTTGATTTCGCTCTATCTTTTCAATATGATAAAACGAACTCAATTTTTCAAACTCAGCTTCCGTTAAATCAGCATACTTTTTTATATTTTCATAAAATAGATTTTTCTCCATCACTTGTTTCATCAAATTCGATTATCCGCTTTTCTCAGTTCTTATACATTGTACAAAACTTCGCTAGTAATCATTTTTCATAGTAAAACTAAAATAAAAAAATCTTCCTGCTGCAACAACTTACTTACATCTTTCATTTATACCTCAAAAAATTACTTTTTAAGTATTTGGTGAACTAGTTCAACATACGCTTCTTTTCTCTCGTAATACCTTTGAAAAAAATTAAACATGGAAAATAAAACACAAAAGAAAGAAGCTTTACTCCTTATCGATATTCAAAATGATTATTTTGAAGGTGGGGCTTACGCACTAGTTCATCCGGAAAAAGCATCAAAAAATGCCAAAGCCGTGCTTGAAAAATTCAGATTAGAGCATAAAACAATTGTTCATGTACAGCATATCGCTGAAGAAGGATTCTTCTTGCCCAATACTGAGGGAGTAAAAATACACCAAGATGTACTGCCTATAAAAGGAGAAAAAATTATCACAAAACATGTACCCAACAGTTTTCAAAGAACCGATTTATTGTCCTATCTGCACGAGAACAAAATTACTGATTTGGTTATTTGCGGCATGATGACACAAATTTGTGTTGACTCAGCGGTTAGAGCTGCTAAGGACTATGGTTTTACTGTCACACTGTTAGCAGATGCCTGTGCAACCTTAGATCTTGAGTTTCAGGGAAAAATCATCGAGGCCGAACAGGTTCAAGCCTCATTCATCAGTGCATTGCAGTTTTACTATGCGGATGTAACCACTACAAATCAATTTTTAAACCTGTAAAACACTATAATTAAGTGATGCTGTTGCTACCAGAGATCTTGAATTAAACGAAAAACCTGCTCCTGCCGCTTAAGTCAGCATCACTTATTTAACCAGATGAAATGCTCTTGAATGTTTATACGCTAAAGCGGTTATCAAGTGATGAATTTCTGTTGCTAAAATTCAAGAAATTATTTTCGGATAATTTAGTATTAAAACCTGCATCTTTTTAAATAAGTTCTTAAAAATACAACCGATACTTTTGGAAAACATTATTCTAAATAAAGTAAATTAATGAGGTTGTCTTTTAATAAAAAATATGGATTATTAATCAATAGATGTATTCCATTGTTACTTATCTTGTTTGGTAATTTACAATTAGCCCAGAGCCAAAATATCGATTCAACCATATTAGACGAGACTAAAACAGCAAACTTATATACTCTTTGTAAAGTATGGGGATTTCTTAAATATTATCACCCAAATGTTGCGAAAGGACGTTTTAACTGGGACGAACAATTATTAAACATTATTCCTAAAATTGAAAAAGCTACAAGTAACGAAGCTATCTCTAAAATCTATATGGAGTGGATTGCCTCTCTAGGAGATATCAGCACGTGTCGTTCTTGTAAAGATGTGAAGTCTGATGAATATTTTGATAAAAATTTCAACCTTTCCTGGACGCAAAATACTGAATTGTTTTCTAGTGAGCTTTCAAAAAAATTAAAACAAATAGAAGACAACCGATTTCAGGGAAAGAATCATTATGTTTCTGCCACAAACGCTGGTAATGTAAAAATAACCAATGAACCACAATATGAAAATTTAGAGTTTCCAGATGAAAGCCATCGATTGTTAAGTTTGTTTAGATATTGGAATGTTGTTGAATATTTTTATCCCTACAAGTACATGACTGATGAAAATTGGGATGAAGTTTTAAAACAAATGATTCCTAAGTTCTTAAATTCAAAAAACAAAACAAAATATCATTTAGCAATGCTGGAAACAGTTGTTAAACTTAACGACTCACATGCAACTTTATACACAGATCCTATCGATGATTACTTTGGAAGAAAATACAGTCCTGTATATTTTAATATGGTGGAAGATCAATTGGTAATTACTGGTTTTTATAATGATTCATTAGCAAAATTAAATGATTTAAAAATTGGAGATGTTGTAGAAAAGTCAGAAGGAATAGCCGCAAAGAAAATAACTACAGCCAATGAAATCTATAATAGAGGATCTAATAATAAAGTAAAAGATTCTCACAATGGCTTTTTTGTAACAGCCGGAGCAACAGATTCTATAAAACTAAACATTAAACGTGGGGAGGACGAAATTGTTAAAAATTTCGGGCGTTATGATCTAAAACATATAAAAAGTCAATTCCCCACAAATAAAGAAAAATATAAAATTCTAGACAAAAATATTGGATATGTGGATATGAGTTACTTAGAAATGAAAGATGTTGACAAAATGATGTTAGATCTTAAAGCAACAAAAGCAATTATTATTGATTATAGAGCGTACATGAATTTCACTCCTTTTATGATAGCACGAAGATTGATTCGAACTAAAAAAGAGTTTGCAAAAGTGATAAAACCAGATCTTTCTTATCCCGGGAGATTTATTTGGAAACAAAGCGAAACAATTCCACCTAAAAACAATGACTATTACACTGGTAAAGTCATTGTCTTAGTTAATGAAAACACTCAAAGTGCATCCGAATTTGCAACTATGTTATTACAGACAGGTGACAATGTTACTACAATAGGTACCCAAACTTCCGGAGCAGATGGCAACGTTTCATATAATGATTTTTTAGGCTATAAATCAATCATTACAGGACTAGGTGTGTTTTACCCAGATAGAAGCGAAACTCAAAGGGTGGGCATAAAAATTAACGTTGTTGTTCATCCCACTATTAAAGGTATTCGGGAAGGAAGAGACGAAATTCTTGAAAAAGCACTAGAGTTTGCAAAAAAATAAAAATAGAAATCTAGGGGTTCAGGTTTAAGATACTAATCCTACTCTCCTCAAAAAAAGAGTGAAAAAAGTAAAAAGATTGCTTTTTCAATCTTTTCAAAAACCTAAAATAACAGTGGTCAAACCTGCAAATCTTAAGATTCGCAGGTTTTTTTATTTTCTGCACTTCTTAATCTCTATAAAACAACTCGAAAGTTTCTATTCCCAACGGAGCTGTCAATTACTTTGGCCAACTGATTTCGGTTTTCATTCCAATAACCGTAAGTTTTCATGTAAAATGCCGTAGATTTTTACAATTACAAAGAGCTAAATTTAAGTTTTAATTGGCTGTAATTGAAACACTGAACAATATTTTAGAAATAAAATCTCCCTTTTCGTTATCAAAAAATGAAACAAATACATTAGATAACCGTTCGGACGAATCAAAAAAAACTATAAGAATCATAAAAAAAGAAGTTTTTTTTTACACACAAGCTAATAATAAACCCATATTTAAAGTTTTTGTAAAAAAATCATTATAAAATTAATGTTAATACTTAAAAATTAGCAGAAATTTATTACTTTTATTCCACTATACCACATTAACTAAATTGTACCATAAAGGCCATGATTATAGTTATTAGCATTTCCAAATCTCATTTCAATCTTATCAACCTATGAAAAATTTAACCCTTATAGGATTAACGCCTTTTGAAAAGCCTGATGTCAACCTGATGTCTAAACTATATCAGGCTGGAGCATTCCCCGTATTAAGTTTGGGATATGATAAAGCAATCGCTCAGGAAGCATTAAAACAACTTGAACTGATCAATATACCTTCCTATGGTATACATCTCACCAATGACAAGTTAACCTCACTTCAACTGTCGGGGCAGGTAAGTCACCTTATCCTTCCTTTTGGGATCTCAACAAACGCCTATCCGAACGTATCACGTATTTATCAGGTAAACAGTCTGGAGCAAGCCAAAAAAGCCGAACAGCTGGGAGCTATTGGAATTATTGTGAAAGGAAATGAAGCTGGAGGATTAGTTGGTTATGAATCGACATTTGTTTTGTTTCAGCGTGTCATACAAGAAATCAAAACTATACCTGTATGGGTACAAGGAGGAATAGGTCTTCATACCGCCGCCGCTGTAAAAGCACTTGGCGCAAATGGTATTGTATTAGACAGTCAATTGGCACTATATCCCGAAAGTACCATTCCTCAGGACCTCAAAAATTTATGTTCCAAATTAAATGGGACAGAAACTAAGATCATCGCCGACCATCGCGTATTGGTGAGACCTAATTCACCTGTTTTATCTGAGAATGTTTCTATCGAAGAGTTAGAACACTATTATAATGACCTTGACCCGAGCAAAAGTTACATTCCAATGGGACAAGACATTGCTTTGGCAACAGAGCTGTATGAAAATTTCAAAACGCTAAAAAAATTGGTTTTTGGATTTAAAGAAGCTATGTATGGTCATCTAAAACAAGCAAAAGCCTCTCCAATCATTGATCAAAACAATCCGTTAGCCAAACAACTTGGCCTGCGCTACCCTATTGCACAAGGGCCAATGACCCGCGTGAGCGACGTTGCGGCATTTGCCAATGCTGTAGCAGAAACAGGAGCCTTACCTTTTATAGCCCTTTCTTTACTCAAAGGAGAGCAAGCAAGAACATTAGTTCTCGAAACTCAAAAACTTGCCGGTAATAAAACCTGGGGTGTCGGTATATTAGGTTTTGCACCACAGGAGTTGCGGGAAGAGCAAACCACTTATATCCTTGAAGCCAAACCTCCGGTAGTATTAATCGCGGGAGGTCGGCCTGCACAGGCTAAAGTATTTGAAAAAGCGGGCATAACTACCTTTTTACATGTCCCTTCCCCTGCTTTATTGGATATTTTCCTAAAAGAAGGTGCCAAAAATTTCATCTTTGAAGGTAGGGAATGTGGCGGACATGTTGGCCCACTATCCAGCACCGTACTTTGGGAAAAACAAATCGAACGTATTTTAAAAGAAGATCATCCGGAAAATATAAGTGTATTTTTTGCCGGTGGAATTCATGATGCTTTTTCCACAGCCTTTGTGGCTATCATGGCCGCTCCTCTGGCTGCCCGGGGTGTAAAAGTTGGGGTACTGATGGGAACTGCCTATTTGTACACACAGGAAGCGGTGAGTACAGGTGCGATTCAGCAAGAGTTTCAGCAACAAGCGATGCAGGCCAAAGATACTGTGCTCCTGGAAACCGCGCCAGGTCATGAAACACGTTGTTTAAATACAGCATTCGCCTCACATTTCGACAATGAAAAGAAAAAACTGCTGGCCATTGGAATGGACAAAAAGGAAATTTGGGAACAGCTTGAAAAACTGAATGTAGGACGTCTCAGGATTGCTGCAAAAGGCATTGACCGTCAAGGCGACGCCCTTGTTACTATACCTAAAAACCAACAGCTTGATTTAGGTATGTACATGATCGGACAAGTAGCAACCATGCACAACCAGGTAATTACGCTTGAATCACTCCACCATGACGTTGCGATCGAGAATCAAAAACATATTACACAGGCAGCATTACCAGAAAAACCTATATCAACCGAAAAAGCATTGGACATCGCTATTATAGGTATGGAATGCGTGTTTCCGGGTGCCAAAAATTTAGCAGAATACTGGCGCAATATCATTCTTGGAAAAGACTGCGTTACCGAAGTACCGGACGAGCGATGGAATAAAGAGATTTATTATCAACCCGACTCCAATGCTTCAGATGTATCCCATTCCAAATGGGGAGGTTTTATTCCGAAAATAGATTTTGACCCCATAGAATTTGGTATTCCGCCACAATCACTTGCGGCGATAGAACCCACTCAGCTTCTAACTTTACTCGTTGCCAAACGTGCAATGGAAGATGCCGGTTATGGTGAAAAACAAATTAATAGAGAAAATATATCGGTTATCATCGGGGCTGAAGGCGGAAATGATCTTGCCAATAGTTATAGTTTCAGAGGTTATTACAAACAAGTTTTTGGAGAACTTCATGAAGAAGTCGAAAAAGCATTTCCACACACCACCGAGGATTCGTTCCCGGGTATATTAGCCAATGTTATTGCCGGAAGAATCACAAACCGTCTGGATTTGGGTGGAAGAAATTTTACTGTAGACGCGGCCTGTGCCTCATCGATGGCTGCCATTGATCTGGCCTGCCAGGAACTGATACTGGGCAAATCGGATATGGTACTAACCGGAGGAGTCGATTTACATAATGGTATCAACGATTATCTGATGTTTTCCAGCACACATGCCCTCTCCCGCAAAGGACGCTGCGCAACATTTGACAGCACTGCCGACGGTATTGCTCTTGGCGAAGGGGTTGCCATATTGGTCTTAAAACGATATGAAGATGCCCTGCGCGACGGTGATCGTATTTATTCTGTTATTAAAGGTGTCGGAGGATCCAGCGACGGTAAAGCTCTTGGTCTTACTGCTCCGCGAAAAATTGGTCAGGTACGCGCCTTAGAACGCGCCTACGATCAGGCAGGTATCAGTGCAGCAGCAGTTGGTTTAGTGGAAGCTCATGGCACTGGAACGGTAGTTGGAGACAAAACAGAACTTAGCGCGCTCACCAATTTATTCAGCAGGTCCGGAGCTTTACCGGCTCAGACACATCTCGGATCTGTAAAAACTCAAATTGGGCACACCAAATGTGCGGCAGGTTTGGCCGGACTTATCAAAGCCTCTATGGCGGTATACCATGGCGTAAAACCTCCTACGCTTCATCTTCAACAGCCCAATGCCTATTACAATGTACATACAAGTCCTTTTGCTTTTCATTCCATAACAGGATTATGGTCTGAAGAAAAACGGTATGCCGGAATTAGTGCCTTCGGTTTTGGCGGTACCAATTTTCATATGGTAATCGAAAATCACCCGCAAAAAGAAGAGACTGTCACACTTCAATCCTGGGCGTCTGAGCTATTCGTCTTCCGTGGTGATAATTATGATCAGGCCAAAATTCAATTGGAACAGGTAAAAACGCTATTGGAAATCAATGACAGTTTATCCCTAAAAGACATTGCCTACAGTTTAGTCGCCGGTTCCGAAAAACCGATCCAACTAAGTATTGTTGCCGATACAACCGAAGATTTGATGATGAAAATCGAACTCTTGTTAACGGGTATTGAAAGTAAAGATATCTTTATTGTCAACCAACAAGCCGGTAAAACTGCATTTCTGTTCCCCGGTCAAGGCAGCCAAAACATTCATATGGCACAAGACCTGTTTGTGCTGTTTCCGGTCCTGCGCAAACTTATAGCACAATATCCTGATTTAGAAAAAGTTGTTTTTCCTGCAGCCACATTTGATACCGCGGCATTAAAAAAACAAAAGGAAACCATTAAGGATACGCGTCTGGCACAACCTCTTTTAGGTATCGTAGACCTTGCCTTAGCTCAATTGTTACAGTCATTTGGCATCCTGCCTGATATGTTGGCAGGACATAGTTATGGAGAATTACCTGCATTGTGTTTCGCCGGTGTATTTGACGAACAACAGTTGGTTGAACTCAGCAGCAAACGTGCACAAAGCATTTTAGAGGCTGTTGAAGATGGTGATCCCGGAACTATGGTAGCCGTAAACATCGATGCAGATCGCCTGAAAGCGATTCTTGAACAGCATCCGGACTGCTATCCTGTCAATTATAATTCACCAACTCAATGTGTTGTGGCCGGAAGTACCGCGGCCATTGACAAATTTATGGAACACCTTAAAAACGAGCGTATCTCTTCCAAAAAACTGGAAGTTGCTTGCGCCTTTCACAGTCCGTTGGTAAGCAAATCCAAAGATTTGTATGCTGATGTTCTGAAAGAAATTCCTTTTCAGGAAATGCAAATTCCAGTCTGGTCAAACACTACCGCAAACTTATACCCAAGCCCGGTATCTGATATCAAAGTACAATTGACCGATCACTTGGTTCAACCCGTACGTTTTGTTGACGAAATCCAGGCGATGTATGCCGATGGAGCGAGAATATTTATTGAAGTAGGTCCCGGAAAAGTATTGACCGGTTTAACAAAATCCTGCCTCAACCAAGATGCGATAACCCTGCATGTCGAGGACAACAACCGTAACAGTCTCACCCATTTACTTTGTATGCTTGCGCAATACCTTGGAACCGGCCGAACCCTTAATTTAAACAAACTTTTTGAAGGCAGACACACGACTTTAATCCAGATCGATCAACCCGACCTTTACAAAAAAAGCCCAACCATTTGGCGTATAAATGGACAAGCCGCTCATCCAACAACAGGAACATTACCTACTCATGGTGCCTTACCCATAATAACTCCCCTTCATATGACAAACTCGACGATCATCCAGAAAACAGAGACACAACCAGTCGCAGAACACGTATTACAGGAGTATTTAAACAGTATGAAACTGTTGATTCAGGCGCAGCGAGATGTCATGCTTTCCTTCTTAGGACAGCAGGGACACATCAATCCTATCCCGGTTTATGCTACAACAACAGCAAATACCACCGCTGATCAATTCGTACCCACACGAATTGCCAACGATAAACCGATAGCTACAGTGACCCTCCCAATACCATCAACAGATATCAAATCCTTGTTGTTAAACGTAGTCTGCGAAAAAACGGGTTATCCGCATGAAATGTTAGGTATGGAAATGGATCTGGAAGCTGACCTCAGCATAGATTCTATTAAAAGAGTTGAAATCATCGGAACGCTCCGCAATGAGTTGGGTATTCTTAACAGTGATCATGAAAATGAAGACACCGTCATGGAACAACTGGCGGCAATAAAGACTTTAAATGGACTCGTAATCTGGCTTACGGAATACACAGGCACTGTTGCTTCTCCTGTCGCAACGGTTGAATTATCACTCGAATCGCCTGTAATAGCTGCTAAAGCTATCCGTACACTTGCAGAACTGCAAACGGCCATTTTAGATATTGTCAGCGAAAAGACCGGCTATCCAAAAGAGATGTTAGGACTGGATCTGGATCTGGAAGCCGATTTAAGTATCGATTCTATCAAACGAATGGAAATTATCAGCGATCTAAAATTCAAAATCGGATTTGGTGATGACAAGGAGCAAGCTGATGATCTTATGGAAAACTTAGCAGCCATAAAAACGCTAAATGGCTTAGCAACCTGGATAAGTGAAATGAGTACAATTGAACCTGTACAAAGTTTACTAACACGCCTGCGATTTGATTTGATACCAACCGCTATTTTCGAAGCACAAAATACCGAAACACTTAAAGGAAAACGATTTGCAATAGCCCCGGACAATGGCACACAAACAGCGGCAATTAAAACGATATTGGAACAACATGGTGCAATTGCACAATTGGTTCATACAGATCAGGATTTGACGCTCTTTGATGGACTGATTATTTCCGATATAGGCTCCGCTGCTGTCAAACATAGTATCATCGACCACGTTGCTTTGATTAAAAAAATGGATCTTGAAAAAGCACAATGGATTTATTTGATCTCAGATATCCCGGCACATATTGAAAAATTAGAAGACACCCGTGCACTGCGCCACTATCAGGGCTATTCCGGCTTATTCAAAAGTTTAGCCCGTGAGTATGAACAAACCAACTGCAGGCTTATCACTCTCAATACCCCGCAGGAAATAGAGCAAATAGCCGAAATTACATTACGCGAAATCCTGACCGCAGACCAATCAGCGGAAGTCATTTACAAACACGATCAACGACATAAAGTCGACATCATACCTTCACCAATGTTAACGGCTCTTGACCAGGCACACATTCACCTTGATCAAAAATCGGTTGTTTTAGTTCTTGGCGGAGGACAGGGTATTACTGCTGAACTCGTAAAACATATGTCAGCAGCTTATCCGTGTACCTATATCCTTGTCGGCAGATCAACAGATCCGAGAGAAGTTAATACCGATTCAAAAGAATTAGAGTTGATGAAATCGCGAGAAGAAATCAGAAGCTACCTCATCAAGACCGGTAATTTTACCACGCCGCCTCAAATTGAAAAAGAGACCTCGCGAATTTTCAAAAACAATCAGATCCTGCGTACCATTCACGACATGGAACAATTGGGAAATAAAGTTGTCTATCAATCCTTAGATGTTTGTGATGAAGAAGGATTGACTCAGCTTCTCCATGATATTTATGAACAATACGGCCAATTAGATGGTGTCATTCATGGTGCAGGTCTTTTGGAGGACAAACTTTTCAAACAGAAAACAACCAGTTCTTTTGAACGTGTTTTTGACACAAAAGTAAAACCCTTACGTGTCCTGGCCGAGCAATTGCGCTCAGATTGCCAATTTGTAGTTCTGTTTTCAAGCATCGCTTCTGTCTATGGCAACAAAGGCCAAACCGATTATGCAGCAGCAAATAGTGTGTTGGACGATTATGCCAATGCATTAAACAAAAGGTTAAAAGGAAAAGTAATCTCGATCAACTGGGGGCCATGGAAAGGGGCAGGAATGGTTTCTACCTCATTGGAAAATGAGTACGAACGCCGCGGAATTTCACTGATCCCATTAGAGGAAGGAAAAGAGCTATTTCTTAACGAAATCAAATATGGAACAGAAAGTCAGGTATTAATCATGTCCGGTAAAAATTGGTAAAAACCGCTGTATTCGTCTATTATGAAAAAAACAGATATCGCTATTATAGGTTTATCCTGCCTGTTTCCCGGAGCAAAAGACGCGGAAGCATTTTGGCAGAATATCATCAATAAAGTCGACTCGACGCAAGCAGCTCCGGCTGAACGTATCGATCCTATCCACTTTAGCGATAGCAAGCAAACTATGGATCGCTTTTATTGCAATCGGGGCGGGTTTATTCCTGATTATGAATTTGACCCTACCGCCTTTGGTATTTTACCTCTTGCCGTTGAAGGTACTGAACCCGATCATCTGTTAACACTTGATCTCGTTCAGAAAGCCTTAGAAGATGCAGGAGTATTCCAAAAAAAAAATTCATTGGAACGAACCGGAATTGTCATCGGAAAAGGAAATTATACAGGCCCTGGAGCTACACGGGCCATTGAAATTGTACGTACAGGCGAACAGATCTCTTCCCTATTACAAGAACTATTGCCGGAGGTATCTTCAGCCGATATTGAAAAAGTAAAACAGGCCTTTCAGGAACGTAAAGGACGATTCTCTGCAGATACAGCCATGGGATTAATTCCCAACCTTGTGGCCTCATTAGTCTCCAATCGATTCAATCTTGGAGGTGTTGCTTTCACCGTTGATGCAGCCTGTGCAAGTGCTCTTCTGGCCGTAGACCATGCCGTACAGGAGTTACAGCGTGGCCGTAGCGATATGATGATTGCAGGAGGTGTACATACAGGTCAGAATGCTGCATTTTGGAGTATTTTTAGCCAATTGGGGGCCTTATCGCATCAGCAGCAAATCAAGCCCTTTAGCGAAGATGCAGACGGATTGCTCATTGGAGAAGGCTGCGGTTTCGTTGTTTTGAAGCGACTGGAAGAAGCGGTACGTGATCAGGATAAAATTTATGCCGTCATTAAAGGTGTAGGCGTAAGCAGCGATGGCAATGGAACAAGTGTCATGAGTCCTTCCGTAAAAGGTCAGTTAAAAGCTTTAGATCAAGCATGGTCGCATGCCAATTTAGATAAAGAACAAATCGGTTACCTCGAAGCTCATGGCACCGGAACTCCGTTGGGAGATAAAACGGAACTGCAAACTCTGGCGCAATTTTTCGGTAAAGACGAAACAGTTGTACGTGCCGGTATCGGATCTGTCAAATCCAATATAGGTCACGCCATGCCAGCTGCAGGAATCGCAGGTTTAATCAAGACCTGTCTGGCCTTGCATCACGACATATTACCCCCTACCTTATATTGCGAAAAACCTACTGCCGCCCTGCAACTCACCCGATTTACTCCTATACAGGAAGCTAAAAACTGGTCGCAAACCGGTTTACCAAAGATCGCAGCAGTAAATGCATTTGGCTTTGGAGGTATCAACGCCCACGTAGTTTTGGAAGGGTATGCCATCCCTAAAAAAGACGAAGTATTGTTACTTGCGAGACCGACACGTGAAGCTTTGCTTTCGGCACTTCAGGATAATGATACTGCCGCAGGAGAGGGTGATTACCGTATTGCACTCTTTGATCCAACACCCGAACGCATCCAAAAAGCAATCAAAATTGTGTCTAAAAATAATGCCTGGCGCAACAAACAAGATATATGGTACACCTCCACTCCCCTTTTACAGGATGGTGGTAAAGTAGCCTTTGTATTCCCGGGACTCGATGGTTTAGCAAAAGGCGAAGTCGCAACAGTCAGTCAATATTTTGGATTGACAGCTCCTATAGAAACAACTGGTGAAGGACTGTTGAACGAAGCATTTGGTGTTTTTAACAATTGTGGTATACTCGACAGTGCTTTAAAAAAACTGGGGATCTATCCGGATATGAATGCCGGACATAGTTTGGGAGAATGGTTGGCGGGCTATGCCTCAGATCTGGCCGAAGCAGGTACTGTCAAGGATCTGATCGATGTACTTGATCCAAAAACATTTGAACTAAAGGACTCTAAATTCATTGCCATTGGAGCAGGTCTGGAAGATGTAGCACCTTTGATTGAACAAATTCCGAACCTCTATGTTTCAAATGATAATTGTCCACATCAGGTAATCCTTTGTGGTACCCTTGCGGCACTCGAAGAATTAACGCCTTTATTGAAATCAAAACAGATCTTTCATCAAATTTTACCCTTTCAATCCGGGTTTCATTCTCCTTTTGTTGCCGATAAACTGGAGGTAATTTTAGCAGGGATGGAAAAAGTTCAATTCCAAAAAACAAAAATCCCGTTGTGGTCGGCCACTACACTCCTGCCTTATCCAGCAGATTTGCAGTCCATCCGTCAACTAAGCGCCGAACATCTTGTTCAGCCTGTACGATTCCGGGAACTGACCGAAAAACTTTATGACGAAGGAGTCCGTGTTTTTATCCAGATCGGTACGGGAGGGTTAATTGGGTTTATTGATGATACCTTAAAAGGGAAAGCCTTCAGCACACTTGCTTCAAGTGTAGCCACCCGAACTGCACTTGCCCAGTTGCAACGGGTAGTTGCCGCATTATTTGTAGAAGGAAAAGTTCTGGCACTCGATTTTTTAGACATCCAAAATCACAGAAAAGCAGTACCCAAAAAAGGTATCAAATTGCAATTAGGATCACCTATTGTCCGTGATTTTGAAGCTATAAAAAACTTGCGAAAATCTATCGATACCGTACGCCCAAAAGAGGTTTTTACCAAAACGGCAGCAAAAGTAAGTCACCCATTAGTTCAGGCCTTTCAGGACAATATCGCCGATATGATCCGAATGCAGGAAGAAGTATTGGACGTCTTTCAAAATCATACACAAACGGCTGTTGCTGCACCTGTTTTAGCAAAAAAACAACTGATCGACAGTCGTTTTTCAAAAACACTACAGGTCAATTTGGTTACACATCCCTATCTGATTGACCACAGCCTTTTACGACAACCCAAAGGCTGGTCGGAGGTTGCCGATATGGAACCTGTGATTCCAATGACCATGATCTTTGAAGTACTGGCCGAAACAGCACTGGCAGAACAACCGGAAACAAAAATTCACAAGATCATGCACGTCAGTGTATTTCAGTGGATGAACGTTGCCACGCCTTTTGAAAAAACAATAAAAGGCGTTTGGCGCTCCAACCATCACGCCTATCTGGACATCGAGAATTTTGCCAACGCCGAAGTATTTTTAGCAGCCTCACATCCGCAACCAGCTGTGTTTGACCTATCAATCGGCAAACGATTACCGATTGAGCGGACTCCTTTAGAAATCTATGAGAAGCATATGTTTCATGGGGACGCCTATCAAGGTATTACAGCCATATCGGCTGTTGGTGAGAAAGGTATTATCGGAAAGATAAAAGGGAATGGCGGTAAGGGTTCCTTATTGGACAATGCAGGACAGTTATTTGGATTATGGTTACAACTCACCTTAACCAAAGACCGCATTGCTTTTCCGGTAAAAATCAAACAAATTGAATTTTTCGAAGACATGCACGATCAAGATGGCGAATTTGAATGTACCTGTATACTGACGGAATTAAACGATGAATTTGCAATTGCCGACATTGTATTGGAGAGAAACGGAAAAGTATGGTGTGCGATAAAAGGATGGCAAAACCGCAGATTAGAAATTGACGAAGCGTTGTGGAATGTTTCCATGTCGCCACTCCATAACCGTCTGTCAGAAGAAATTGCCCCGGAAGTCTTTTTCTTTCATCAGGCCTATTCCCGCGTATCTTCCTGGGATTTTATACTGAAACGTTATTTCAATCAAAGGGAAAAACAGTACTATCAGGAACTCCTGCCCAACCGCAGAAAGAACTGGATGGTAAGTCGTGTAGCGGTAAAAGATGCTGTACGCCATGTATTGAGTGAACAGAAAAATCAACCCAGTTACCCCATAACCTTTGAAATATATTCTGATAAAGCGGGCAAACCTTATCTTAAAGGGAATGCCACAGAACAGATCGAGATTTCATTGGCCCATAAAGGAAAAGATGCGGTAGCCATTGCACGGCAGGATAAAGCTGTTGGTATCGATATGGAAATCATTGCCGAACGCAGCTCTGAATTCTATCAATTGGTCTTCACCGATGCAGAATCAGTCTTATTAAAAGAACGCGATCAGGCGGAATGGACCACCCGCTTTTGGGTAGCCAAAGAAGCTTATAGCAAATTATTAGGCACAGGGCTACAAGGAAACCCAAAAAAATACGAAGTAACACGCATACAAGGCGATCATCTGTGGATCGATCAAATAGAAATCAAAACAGTCAAACACCAAAACTATATCATCGGATGGACACTTTAAACACGACATTAAAAAGGAATCATGAGGAGTTATTTACCCTTTTAAAGGGTTTTATTACAGAAATTATCGGTGAAGAATTTGTAGAAGAGATGGATATCACGCCAAACAGTTCGTTCACTAAAGATCTGGAAATGGACAGTATAGAGATTGTTTCTTTTTCAGAAAAAATCAAAACACACTTTGGTGATCAAATTGATTTCACGGGTTGGCTGTCTGCTATGGATTTGGATCAACTGATCAATCTTGATCTGAATAACATCATCAATTATATCTACGAATGCCAGTAATTACGGTTAATCATAAAAAAGTTCACGTACAGGAACTAAATAAAGATGCCGAAGATACCGTGGTACTGATCCACGGTATGTTCAGTAATCTTTCTATTTATTATTTCAATATTGCTCCCATTTTGGCGCAGCATTTTCATGTGGTCATGTACGATCTAAAAAGTCATGGCAGGAGTGAGCGCGTATTAGAAGGATACGATTTAAAAACTATGGCATCCGATTTAATCGCCATGATGGATTACCTCCAAATCAAAAAAGCAAAACTTGTGGGTTATAGTTTTGGGGGACTTATTGCGCTCCAAACGGCATTGATAGCCCCTGACCGCTTAGAGCAATTGGTGGTCATCGAAGCACCGGATCCACAAGATGAAAAAGCGCGAGATGTTATCGAAGCGTATAGCAAGGAATTTCTCGAACATTACGTAGCCAATTTTACAGACACCACAAAAGTAAAGATGGGAAAAAGACAGCTGGAAAAAAACCATCGGTTGTACGAGTTTTTATTTAACCAAACCAGCATCAAAGCGGATATGGTTAAAGAAAAGCATTTTCTGCATCAGCTTGCTATTTCCAACTTACCCCTATCCACCCTGTTGTTATATGGATCGACTTCCAATTGCAAACCAACAGGAGAATGGTTGCAATCTAAAATCGGTACAGCCGAGCTAAAACTCATTGATGGAGATCACAATATTCCCATTCAGGACCCCATTCAGATAGCAGAAATTATTGTTCAATTTTTAACTAACCCTTTATTACAAAACTATGGCTAAATTTGTATTTGTTGTTCCCCCGCTAACAGGTCATGTCAATCCAACCTTGAGCATTGGCGCCGAACTTTTAGAAAGAGGACATGAAGTAGCGTGGATCAGTCTTGACCAAAATTTAAACGCCAAACTTCCTGAAGGCGGACAACTGTTGCTTATTCAATACGATCAGACAGACGAAGAAAAAAGAGAGAGCGAACAATACCTGGATATCATTTCAAAAAAGATTGTTTACGGCATTGATAGCATCAAGTTTTTATACGAAGAAGTACTGATTCCTTTAAACAGACATTGTTACAGAGGAATCGTTAAGCTCCTCGAAGCTTATGAACCCGATTTAGTCATTGGCGATCATCAATTATTTGCTGCGGCAATTGCAGCAAAAAAAGTGAATCGCCCGTATGCGACCACTGTAACAGCCCCCGCAGCAATCAAAATTGTCAGTGAGCTGCCGAAGGTACATGAATGGGAAGAAAAGCAG
Organism: Flavobacterium sp. N502536; assembly: GCF_025947345.1. Classification (NCBI taxonomy): domain Bacteria; kingdom Pseudomonadati; phylum Bacteroidota; class Flavobacteriia; order Flavobacteriales; family Flavobacteriaceae; genus Flavobacterium; species Flavobacterium sp. N502536. Next base: position 4,895,550 of record NZ_CP110011.1, read on the forward strand.
ATCATAGCGCTGCAGGAAGAACTTGGTGTACAGGAAAACCGATCACTGGATTGTTCGGAGCTACTCACTTTGGTGTTAACCTCCCCCTATTTCTTTGGAGAAATGGATCTCGCTTCCAACTATAAATTTACGGGTCCGGTAATAACAGAACGCCGTTTAGCCTGTTCTTTCGATTGGGAGCAACTGAAAAGTAATCCAGGGAAAAAAATCTTAGTCAGTATTGGTACCACATTCGACCACGAACATAAAAAAGCATTTTTTCAAAAGGTAATCGACGCTTTTCAGGACGAAGAACTGACGGTTGTCGTTGTTTCAGATCCGGCTCTATTTGATCAATGGCCCGAGAATTTTATGGTCTATTCGCAAATCCCACAATTGGATTTGCTGCCACATTTAGATGCTGTCGTATGCCATGGCGGACACAATACGGTCTCAGAAGCCCTTTCACAGGGTCTGCCGCTCGTTGTTATTCCAATTGCATATGATCAATCACATGTTGCGGGACGTGTTGTACGTACCGGTGCAGGTGAACGTCTCAATTTTAACCGATTTAAAGCCAATCACCTCAGAAATAGCGTTCATACTATCCTGAATCAGCCACAATACCGTGAAGCTGCCCTCAAAGTTCGTCAATCTTTTATAGAAGCAGGCGGAACGAAAACCGCAGCAGATCTATTGGAACAGGCCATAGCTCCTGCCCAGTCGGCTGTTGAAACTCCGGCCAAATTTCTCGTTGTTGTCCCTCCCTTTTTTGGACATATCAGTCCAACATTAAGTATAGGTGCCAGTTTATTGGCCCGTGGTCACGAAGTCAAATGGTTTGGTATTACGCCATTGGCGGACGAACATATTCCAACGGGAGGAAGTTATATCTATCCCGAGAAGGATCTTATCCCCTTTCAGGACGAACTTAAGCGCATCTTAAAACGACAAGATGACGGCCCTTCTTGTTCCGGACCGGAAGTCATGAAATTAGCCCTCGAAGAAACCTATGTTCCCTTTGCCAAAATGATGATGCCGGGATTGGAAACACTACTTGGTCACTGGCAACCTGATGTCATCATCAATGATTGTATCACTTTTGGCGGAGCTTTATTTGCCCATAAACATCGTATACCCGTTGTCACCACAACCCCTGTACCACCGGATGTGATGGGGGACACAGAGAAAAGTTCGCCTAAAATATTTGAATGGCAGCAAAACCTAATCAAAGGGTTACAAAAAGAAGTGGGTATTTTTGATGAGGGTATCTTTATACATTCTCATCAATTAAATCTGGTGTTCACCTCGCAGGCCTTTGCAGGTTTTGAAACCGTTCCCTCACACATGAAATTTGTAGGGCCGGTAAAAGGCCGTCCCAACAATAGTCCTTTTGACTGGGAACGATTGGCAGCCAGCACAACGCCCAAAATATTTGTGTCATTGGGTACTTTATTAGTAGATATCCGTAAAGCATTTTTCGGTAAACTCATTGAAGCCTTTGCAGACCAACCCGTTACTATAATTGCCGCGACACCGCCCGAAATATTTGAAAAATGGCCCGATAACTTTATCGTAAATGGTTTTGTCCCACAGTCAACTTTGATGCCTCATATGGATATGGTGATCTGTCACGGCGGTTTTAATACTGTGAACGACACCTTTACCAATGGTTTGCCTATGTTGATTACCCCGATTGCTTACGATCACTTCCATACCGCGAAGCTGATCGAACAGGCCGGCTGTGGAATCAGCATCCGATACAAACGACTTCGAATAGAAGCGCTGAGAGAGACCGTCTTTGAACTGTTGGAAAACCCTAAATACAGAAATGCCGCCAAAGAAGTTCAGACCGCTTTCCTAACCGCAGGTGGTAATGATCAGGCGGTTGCCTTATTGGAAGATTTTGTAAAACAAGAACGTTCTGTACTAGCTACACTATAAAATATGAAAAGAAGATTGTTATTTGGAGAGCGCATGTTATTGGGCGAAGGAAAAGATCCCTTCCATGTCGTTATTCCTTTTCGACTACGCGGTGTATTTGCCGAAAAAGACATTCAGTATGCTTTAGGCAGACTTCAGGAAAAACATCCCTGGTTACGGGCATGCATCCATCTCGATGAGCAGAATGTTCCATGGTTTGAAGTGTCCAAACGAACCAATCCCATTCCGATCCGTATAGTGGATCAAAAAAGCGAAGAGGACTGGCAACAAGAAGCTATGCAGGAATGGCAGACACCCTTTGATTATAAAAATAAACCTTTGATCCGCCTGGTGTGGATCAAAGGAAACGATTGCTCCGATATGTTGCTTGTCTTCCATCACTGTCTTTGTGATGGCGGCGCTGCGATGACTTTAATTCATGAATTTTTAAAAGTATTGGATGATCCGACAGCAGAGATAGGCACCGAAAATCCGATTCTAGGTATTCATGACGTTGTTCCTGCCCCAATTTTAACAAATAACAGGCAAAGGTTTAAAGCAAAAATGATTGGCCGATTGGCAACATTTGCGATCAAATGCATTCCCGTTGGCAAAAAAGCAATTGATCGACAAACCGACTATTTGATTCATTGGAAACTAGACCCTGGCACGAGTCAGCAGCTAATTTCTCACTGCAAATCACTAGAAATTACGGTCAATACTTTTTTAAGTGCTATCGTACTGGACACCTTTAAAAAAGTACGAGGAAACAAAGCCTTTAATAAGATTTCCTGTCCGGTAGATATCAGACGTTTCGCTCCACAGGTCAAAGACGATCATATTTTCGCCTTCGGTTTGATGATCGTCATGTCATCCAATCCCAAACTCGATTTCTTAGACAATTTACGTGTGATGCAAAATGATGTAGACCGCAAAACAGCCAAACTTAATCCCTATATCGTCCTGATGGTTATGGAATCTGCCCATAATGCATTAAACAATTTTACAAAGCTTCTAAAACGGGGCAAGTCGTCCAATGATTGTATGTTTTCCAACCTCGGCCGTATTCAGATACCTCATCAATACCAATCCTTTACCGTGGAAGCTATTATAAGTCCAACCGTCATTGGACCATTGGGCAATACAACAACCATACTCACCTCTACTTATCAAGGTGTTATGGACTTCACCTTTATGGGAAGCGAAGGGTATTTGCCTTATCACGAAGCCTTAGCCATTCGTGATGAAATAATTGATTCTATTAAACGCCGACTAAATTATCAAGCAGCCTCATGATCAAACGAAAACTCTTATTAGTGGAACGAATCATGTATATTGATGCCACTACACCTTTAAACTGTGTATTTACTGCAAAAATCAAAGGTGAAATTTCGAAGGAACAAATCGAAATTGCCTTAGCAAAAATCCAAAAGAAACACCCGCTGCTTCGTGCAGCAATTGACTTACAGGATAAGCAACATCCTGTTTTTGTCGTCAAAGAAAACATAAAACCGATTCCGCTTCGGATCGTAAAACGTCAAACCGATACCCATTGGCTGGAGGAATCTGAGCAGGAATGGTACAGGCCGTTTAAAGAGGAAGACTCCCCTTTGGCACAATTGGTATGGATCAAAGGAGAAGAATTGTCCGAACTGTTATGGGTATCGCCACATTGCATCTGCGATGGAACGAGCATGGTAAGTTTGATGCAGGAATTACTTGCTTTAATAGATGATCCGACTCTTGATTTAGAACCTTATCCATTGTTCCAATCGGTAAATCATTTTTTATCGCCACAGTTTGATCTTCAAAAAAAAGAACGCAAAGCAAAGCTATTTTTACTGCTGGGAAAATGCTTCTTTTTGCTGCAGCGGAAAAATAAAAAAAGAAATCTCGGAAAAAATTATGCCATTCACTGGAAATTAGATCCGGCAGACTCAGCTGTTGTCACGCAGAAATGTAAAGACAATGGTATTTCGGTACATGCCATTCTGTGCACAGCATTTATGCAGGCTTTTCAGGACGTGCAAGGTAAATCAGCAAAAGAAAAAGTAATTAGTCCGATAGATATCCGCCATTTTATTCCTGAAATCAAAAAGGATCATATGTTTGCCTTTGCCCCAACCATAGAACTGTCCTTAAAAAAGAAAACTCCTCAGGCACTGGATCAGGCGAAACAAATCAAAAAGGAGCTTACTCAAAAAATAGAAAAAATGGACGCCCGGGAATTGTTATGGATGGGAGAACAAATGCACCCGCTAGCCCATCGTATGATTGCGCTGCTAAAATCAAGTCGGGGCGCACACGATCTGACGCTTTCTAATATGGGGAACCTTCAAATTCAAAATACTTACAACAATTTCATTCTGGAAGATATTTTTAGTCCGACAGTAGCATTTCCGTGGTTAAATTCAAACACTTTAGTTACGACCAGCTATCGCAATCAAATGGACTTTACGTTGATGTCTAATCAGGATTTCCTGCCGAAACAAGAAGCCTTAAAAATTAAAGATAAGGCCATCGAGTTGTTGACTTTATCCCTATAAATTACGTATGACAAAAGCTGCTCAGCCCAAAAAAACAACCCTCAAACGCTTTCTTCGAAAACGGGCGATTTACTATATTCTTCCCAATGTAGGTTTCAATTTTATTATTGCTTATGCCAGTTTTCAGGAATTAGGGTATACTCATTTTTTTGCCGGTCCTCAAAGCTTAGCGCGTTTAACATTGCCAATGGCGCTGTTTTTACCTGTAATCCTGACAATGGATATCATCAAACGGGTTATTGTCGCTGCCGAACAAAAAGCAATCGAAGTGGCAATAGACCCTAAGCTGAATAAAAACAAGTTTATAGCCAAATTATGTCTGGTACACGGCATTATAACCAGTTTACTGGTATTAGCGGTATTACTCGCTGCGCAGCAGAGCCTAACGGTTCAGCATAAATTAGATCCTACCCTTATGGCCCTACTGGATGCTGTTCTTGCAGGTGTGCTTTCGATATTGTTTACCTATCTTCCCATATACAGGCTGAAAAAACATTTACACGCCCCTTTACCAAAGGTGCAGCTAAAAGAGGCTGAACATTACCAGGAAGCTTAATATCGGCGCAGATGATCTGCAACATTGGAAGCAACTTTACAAAGATGGACAGTGGCTATTTTACTGTTTATGCTTTAAAATTACTATTGCCCTTATTAATTGGGGCCATCTATTATTGGCTTCGGATCTAATTTAAATTTATTGGTTTTTGCATTAAATGTTATGGTTAAATAACCGCCCATTCTTCCAACATCATTCCAGACAATCAACTCTTTTTTCTTATTATCGGTTATTTCGACGTTATCGAAAATGATAGTTCTTATGTTACCGGTTAAGGTTTTTATTCTTGAAAAATCAATTGTTTGAAAAACAGTATTGTCTTTTTTATGGATAATTTTCAGTTTGTCCATTTGTGCTTTATCGTGATTGCTCTTTTTGGAATATACACCAATAAAATAGAATTCTTTTAAAGAACCGGCTTGCAAAATTTCAATATCGTTAAATTCATTTTCTTCTATTTGATCAATTAAAATAGAAGTATTGGTTAATTGTAACGGCAAATGCTGATTTGTCGAAAGATTCGTCCAAACTCCAACACATTTCTCCTTAGAGAATTCAAACTCAAATGTAGCCGTGTATTTTTCATTACTGATTTCATATAATAAAATTTTATTCTTTTTAAAATCAATTACACCTTCAAGTCTGATTGGATTGTTATGGCTGTCATATTTATAAACTCCAATAAGATTGAAGTCTTTTTTCTTTTTTTCTCCAAAATAGCCATCCTTAATTTGGAAAGAAAGGGAAATAGGATATTTATCAATTTTACCTTTGTAGCTAAAACATTCGTACCAGCCTGCATAAGTTTTTGTTACGGCCATTATAACTATCAAAATTGCAAATATCGATTTCTTCATATTCATTTTTTTATTTTCTTTGACTTTGCAGATTAGTACGTAATGCTTAGTTCCACTTAGCAGTGATTTTTCTTAATCTTATCTATATTTCTATTGAAATCAAACATCCCAATAGCATTCTTAATGACGATTGTCACATTGAATAAAAATCTCTTCATTTGATTTGTCAATAATTGAAATTTCCGGACATCCAAAAGAAAAATATTCAAACCCAAAAACAACAGCTGGTTTATTTTTAAAAAGCTTTCCGGCCCACTGATTAACTTCGTTGTCCCCCTCTTCATAATTCAAAGGAGCGGGAGAAGTACCTTCACTTTGACTGTAAAGCTTTTCAATGATGATGGCTTTCGTTTTAGCATCAGCCACTAAAAGACGTCTGCCATAAATTGTTTTATTAGTATCTAAATAGTCTTGCAAAAAATACTGATAATCGGCTGTTTTAAACGCGTAAGTATTACCTGTTAACTTGTTTTTCAACAAAGCACGATCTTCACTTTTCATTGGTTTTGACGGATATTCTTTACTGCTAACTTTTTTCCAGTCCATTGGCTTTAAACCTTCTTTCGAAAATGGATTTTCTTTACCCACATATACGACTGCACCTCTAAAATAGTCACTGAATCCGTTTAAATATTTCTTATTGATTTCAAATCCGATCATAAAATCATAGTTGTGATACGGCCAATCTCCCTCTGAAGAATACCCATTTAACATAGCAGCAGTTTTCAGGTTTTTCACAACAAACGAAACCAATTTACGCTTCGCATAATCGAATATAAAAACAGAATCAGTTTCGGATATATTGGTTTTAGATAAAAATCTTTTTCGGTAGCTTTTATCAAAGGTAAAATACTGAGCGTCGTACTTTCCTAGTTTTTCGATGTTAGGTAAAACAAGCGTGTCTTTTTCATCATTCACAGGATAAATATCCGAAAGCGAAACAAAAGCAACATCACTGCTGTCTTTCGGAGTTAAAGTGAATAAATTAATATTTTCCTTTTTGAGCCCTGCTTCTTCTCCTTTTGGTATGGAATCGGTTTCAACCTGAGTATTTTCAGCTAAACCCGATTGGGCACTTTTAAGGTTTTCTTTTTTATTGCAAGTAAAAAGTAAAAGCAGTAAGGAGGCAGACAAGAGGTGGGTTATTTTCATTTCTAATGCTGTTTAGGTATTTTATAAGATGGATTAATTTAAGTGTGTATTTGAGATTGGTCACCAGCCTACTTTATGGTTTAGCAGGATATAAATCCTTTAAAGGAATGACAATGCCATTTTTAGAAATCTCGCATTGGGGATAAGCATTTTTATGCACTTTCAATGTCAAAATTATAGCGTCAGATGCATCGGTTTCATTTAGTTTTCGGAAAGCATTTAAAATTTCAATTGGTCTCAATTCGTACTGAATATTGTATTCTCTTTTGTTTTTATTTTTCCAATAAATATAAAATACTTTCGGAATATTTCGAACTACTGCTGTATCATTTTCTTCTAAAATTTCAACTCTTTCCTCTTTAAAAGAATACGCATCAACGCTCGTTACTACATCCTGTTCTTCCTTTTCGATCTTCACAGCCCATTTGTACTGATTTTGAAGCAAGTCTGAATAATCGGTAATATTCTCAATACTTTCATAGCGATTGTACTTTTCTCCTAACGATTTTTCATAAACCAGCATATCTAAATCTCCGGTAGTTTCTTTAGCAGTAAATGTTTCTATAAGTTGCGATTCAGCATTTTCTTTATCATCCTCTACTATTTTCAAAAGGATTTTACCTTTAGGCTGTATTTCTAAGATTAAAATGGGAGTCACCTTCTTTTCATCCGCCCAATCTTTTATTTTTTTATAGGGAACCGGGCTGGTAAGCCGATAAAATTTACGTTCGTCTATCGAAAAATATTTCAGGCTTAAAGAATCGGGTAAAAGTTCTTTGTACCAAATTTTGAAATGAACGTAATCTTCACTTTTAGCACTTGTTAGCAGTTTCGATTCGGAATCAATACCGCTTTCAGAATCGTTGAAATTATTAAAAAAAACGGCTTCTATAATTCTGATACCATTGGAATTTTCTGCTAAAGAATCGCCTGCTGTACTGTGAATTTCTGCTTTCCACAATAGCTTATCCTGTTCTTTATTTTTAAATCTTACACCAAAATTGAGGATCACTAATGCTCCTAAAATTATAGCTAAGAAAATGTTGATATAATCTAATCTTGTTGTTTTCATGTGCTTTTAATGTTGATATGCTCCTCCTAAAGCCATAAAAAAAGACAATGCTCCAAATATGATAATGGAAGCAATCAGAAGAAATATTGAAAAGTATCGAAATGCCTTTTTATAGGCAATATCTTTAACAAAAGCCAAAATCAAAAGCGCAATTACAGGAACTATAAAACAAAAAACAAGCATAACCAGCTCTGAATATCCGGACGATGGCACTATCAAATTGGTATAATCTATATAAGAATAGACTAGTATTTCTATGGCAAACAATAGGAAAACGGTAATAAAAGGGTTGCTTCTCATTGATGAATTGTGTTTAGATTTAAAATTTTTACTCTTCCAATTTTACAAATGATAAATATTTTTCGTCGCATTGTGTAAAGTGTTCGTATTCATTCATGGCGTTTCCATAATTCTGAATTTGGATTTTATTTGCGCTGTACATCCCTCCCATCTCTCCAAAAGTGAGATAAACAACATGATCACTTTCTTCCTTTTTAAGTTTTCCTTTCGAAATCACCTTATTCTTATCCAAAACTAAAAAGAAATACACGCCCGCTTTCTTTTCGATTTTAATTTTAAATCTCGAATTTTCGCAGGAGGTCAAAACATAAACGCCTGTAATTTCCTGATCGGTGTTATCTCTAAATTTGTATTCGATCCGATAAATACTTTTAAAGCTGACTAATGATAAAAACACCACCATTAGTAGGGCACTGAAGGCTATTTTTTTCTTTTTCATTTATTATTATTTTTTAAGCTTTCCTAATAAGTTCGAAAACCAAACTATCTTTTAGCGGTTGCGTTTATTTTATTCTGGTATAGATTTTTCCCTTCCAAAACATTATTTTTTCCGGATTTTCAGGATGGTCAAATTTCATATCAAATTGGGCTTTTAAGATTCCTTTTTGCATGGCTTTTTTGTCCATCTTTATACTGCCATCCTTACACAAATAGGTTCGTTTTCCATCAACAATACTATTCAGTTCAATTCTTGGATTACTAATGACATTATTGATCACATAAAAGTGCAACGCAGAATGGGTAGCCGCATTGGCCAGTGTATAACACTCAATCGTATCTTTATTCAATCGTTTTGCAATTATTTCGGTAGCGCCAGCATACTCATAACACCAGGCTTCACATTTTAAGCTCTGTTTTCGTGAAAAAGAAAAATCACCATCGAGATTCTCAAACCACTGTATCTCGAAATCTTTGAAAGGAAACAGGCAAAAAGCAAGGCTGAATAAAAGAGCTGTGTATTTCATAAGAATTTTGAGTTAGTATGATACGAATTTAAAAAACAGACCAATCCCGATTTGATGTTGATCATTAACACTTGCCTATCGGTCGCTTTTACTTAAATTCATTAAGCTTATCATTTGGCAAATCATATTCGTAAAGTTTATCCGTATCGCCGTCATAATACAGCCATTGCATAATCGTAAAACGATTTTCAAAATCGTAACCAATTCCCATAACTGTAAAATCCTTGTTTTCTCTTTTTTGATTTTCTATGGAATAACTAATTTGCTCTTTATTTTTGAGATGTAGCAACAGAAGTTCATTTTTGGAATTGGCTATGTAATATTCCGTCAGTAAATAAATCTTATCTAAAAAACCTCTTGAATAATCATTCTCTTTACCCCAATGGTATTTAAATTCCTTTTTGTACTCTTTTCTCATTTTAGAAACATTTCCATCTTTGATTTTCCTAACCGAAATCAACCAATCCTCAAGCATTGGAGTTTCTCCATCACCCGCAACATAAATGGTGTCTTTCTTCCATTGAATTTCACAAACATCTCCTCTTAATAAACTCCTGTCCTGATTTTTATCATTGACAAAACCGTACAATTCATCTCCTTTTTTTGCAGAGAGAGAAGTGTAATCTGCATCGTCATTGTAATCTGAAAACTCAAAAATATCTTTAAAAACTTCTTCTTTTGCCTGAGCAATTTTAGAATCCGTTTGTTTCGTATCCGATTTATGCTGATCTGTATTTTTTGTCTCGTCTGTATTTTTTGCTTTATTTTCACAAGATTGCAGAGCAAAACTTAAGAAGATGATGATGTATAAAAATAAGCTCTGGTTATTTCTCATTGTTTTTCTTTTGGTTGTTGACGGAAGGTTTTTTTATTTTACTATTTCGTATTTGAGTTAAAGTACTGTCTGACAGCCTTGGATTTTAAGGAGTTATTATTTTACAAAAATTCCTGAGAACAGCTTGTCTTTGTCAAAATTCAAGGTCGTTTTGTATGCTCCATTTTTAATTTCAATATAGTTTGCAAATTTTAATTCTTCATAGTCAATTATTGATTTTTTGTCAAATAATTTGACTACGTCATCGAATTTCATACCAACTTCCAATCCATTTTCAAATGAAATTTCAACTTTTCTGAAGTCGTTTATAGCATATCCTACAATTCGGTTTTCTTTTTTATTCTCAGGATTAACTTTACTGGCGGATAAATAAAAATAAAAGTCATGGTATTCATCCTGATACATAATCTCATTTACATTTCCGGTACTTCCATCAATTTCTTCCATTCGTTCAAAATTTTTGTTCGTCTGAGATTTTGCAAAATCGTCTTCGGTTGATTTTCCCGTAATTAGATTATTTACATTCCAGTTTTTATCAATTTTTATAATGGGTTTGTTTTTAGTATCCTCCGGTTTGGTGCTGTTTTTTATTAGTTCTTTGGTGTATTTTTCGCTATCGCAACCACCAAAATCAATGAGTCCGTTGAAAGTATCCCAATAACAAGTAGTAGATAAATTGGTGTTGTTTAAGATAATCAGTCTATCATAATCGGGTGCGAAAAAAATATATTTGTTTTCCTTTTTCAGATTCCAATACAAACCATTGGCCGTATTGGTATTTTTTGTACCCTTACCGTATTTTAACGTTATCTTCTTTAAAATTTCCGATTTTAAACCCTGAGTTTTCATTTCTATTCTCAGTCCGTAAATTTTATTTTCTGCATTAAAATTGAGTAAAGTATTCTTTAATTCGTCTTCATTTTTGATTGGTTTTAAATCAATATGACCACCGCCAAATCTTGAAATACTATCTGTTTTGAGTTTTTCGGAGTTTATTTGAAAAAAGACTTTTTGGCCTTCCAGATCAATTCCTTCAAAACTATATTTTTCAGATTCTTTTACTTCAATCAACAAACAAAACGGATATTCAACAGTTTCAACGCCAATAAGCAACTTGTCATTGAAGTTTATTACATCTTTGATGGGTTCGTTTAGATTTAATTTTAGTAAATCCATCTTCTTTTGTCCCTTGCAAGAAATCATAAATGGTAAAATTAAGAGCAATAATAAAAGTTTTTTCATTTTTAATTGGGTTAATCATTGGGTTAAAAAATTCCATTAATGTAAAATAAAGCAATAACCAAAAGGGTTATGAACCCACTAAAAATTAGTGCTGCTTTACGTAATTTATATTGTTGTCGTTTGTTAAACAGATAGATTTCAGCGAATAGAAATAGTAAAAATACAATTGAAAAAATCAAACTTAATTCAAAAATTCGATCAATTTCAGCAACAAAACTAAACCTGTCTTCTTGTAAAGATTCTGATAAAGTATAATAAGCTCCATTGTAAATTATTAGGAAAGCAATCAATACTATCGCAATTCTAATCAATATGAATTTGTGTATGCTCATAGGTTGCTATTTATCATTCTTTATCGATTCCGATTCGTTTGTTTCGTTTTTAGTATTACTGCAATAGATGTTGGAACACAAATTTTAAAAAAAAGATAACGCGAATGTAAGTTGATATAAATTCGTATCAAACAATTGAATATTCGTAAATATTCTTTATAAATCCGTATTAATCTCTTTAGCTCTTACCTGTAATTTGGATACAAAACTTTATTACGCTGCTTTTTTTCCTCCGGTTCAATAATGAAGGTTTCTGACTCGTAGAATTAAAAATTCTCAATTCTACACTATAAAAACAGGTAGAATTACGCTTAAAAATCCGGATTTTACTGAGTTTATTTGTTACAGAATTTCATTCACCAAATGAATAAACCAAAAACTAAACTACCTGATTATGGAAAACTATTTACACGGCTTACTCGACGAAGACAACGACCCTATTATCAAGAAATACTTAGAATACATTGACGAGGGAATCCCGCATACGGGTAAATCGAAAAATGTACTGATCATTGGTGCCGGAATGGCCGGAATGGTAGCCGCAAGTCTTTTAAAACAAGCCGGTCATAAGGTTACGATAGTCGAATCAAACACCCGCGTTGGCGGCAGGATCAAGACTTTCAGGAATTCTAAACACAAAAAATATTTTGAAGACGACAATGTTTATGGTGAAGCTGGTGCGATGCGTATCCCAACCATACACAAGATGGTGCTCAAATACATTGATAAACTCGGACTCAAAACCGAGCCTTTTTATTATAAGTCTGTCGATAAAGAACAGGCAATCGCCTATCAGGCAGACCCCACTAAACCGGAGCCGGAGACTACTAGAAATTCCCTTTTGTACGTCAACCGCAAACGTGTTGTTCAAAATGAATACATCCGAAAAGATGAAGCAAAGGTTGATATAAACAAGCTACTGGGCTTTGATCTGGGGACTAGCGAAAACAGACGTGCCGACGAGTTAATGGCTGATCTCATTGATCCGCTTAAGGCTTTTATTGCCGAAGATCCTGAGAAAAACTGGCCTTTGCTGATCGATCGTTACGGAGAATATTCGATGCGTCGTTTCTTAAAGGAAAATTCGATGTATTCAGAGAATGCCATCGAGATGATTGGGGTTTTACAAAATCTGGAGTCCAGAATGGCTTATGATTTTATCCAGAGTTTTATTGAGCAAAATATCATCAAAGATTCTACCACTTTTCTGGAAATTGTTGGTGGAAGCGACTTACTGCCAAATGCCTTCTTTAAAGCGCATCAGCTCGAAGAAAACACCTATTTTGATTGCAGAATGACCAAAATGAAGCTCGTTAACAACAAGGTAAAGATAGAAGTGGATATTGAAGTAGAGCGTGACTTTCAGTTTTATGAAGACGCGGGATTCAAAGCCTTAAAAACACCTGTCGGTGATCTGGAATTTGATGAAGTGATTGTTACCATACCTTTTTCCGCATTAAGACATGTGTACGTAACACCTCAATTCGATCAGCCTAAACGAAAAGCAATCCGCGAACTGCACTATGATTCTGCTACTAAAATATTGCTCGAATTTCGTGAGAAATGGTGGCAGGAAGCGCCTTATAATATTGTTGGTGGCGGTACGATTACAGATTTTTCGAACCGTTTTACCTATTATCCAAGCAATGATTTGGGAAGCAAAGGACATGGTCTCATACTGGCCTCCTATTGCTGGTCTGACGAAGCAAGCCGCTGGGATTCTATGGACGATGACGACAGGTATTTTTATGCGCTTAAAAACCTGGCCATCATGCACTCCGATGACGAGAAGGAACAGCAGCGCATTATCAACCTTGCCGTAATTACCTCAAGCATCAAGGACTATAAAAAGAAAGGCGGAAAATTAATTGGCGGTGCAACACAAAGCTGGATGCGCGACCCATATGCTTATGGTGAAGCGGCTATCTTTAATCCCGGACAGTTACAATTATTGCAACGTCACATCATCTCGACCGAATGGGAAGGAAAGGCACATTTTGCCGGAGAGCATACTTCGCTGAAACATGCCTGGATTGAAGGCGCTATCGAGTCCGGAATCCGTACCGCGCTAGAAGTCAACGAAAATACCGGTAACCTGAATAACCCTATTTAAGATGTCACAGCAAAAAATAACCGTTGCAAAATACCTGCAGATACGTCTGGAACAATTAGGACTCACGCATTTATTTGGCATTGCAGGCAATTATACTGCACCGTTTTTAAATACGATTCACGAAGACAAAAATGCAAAAATTACAATCGTTAACGACACGAATGAAATAAACGCCGGACATTGCACCGATGCCTATGCACGTCAAAACGGTTTCGCCGCAGTAGCGGTAACCTATGGCGTGGGAGCTTTTACGCTGCTCAATTCGGTTGCAGGTTCGTATGTAGAGCACTGTCCCGTGCTTGTCATAAATGGCGCTCCGACGAACAAAGACCAACAACGAAGCCTCGTTCAGGGCATGCTGGCATCGCATATGACGGGTGATATGTACAGCAACATCAATGTGTTTCGAAACGTTACGGTTGCGGCAGAGCAAATCACAGGTTCATCGGATGCTCCTTATAAAATTGATGCAGTGCTGAATGCCTGTATTTTATATGGAAGACCCGTTTATCTTGAGGTTTTTGAAGATGCATGGCGAATGGAATGCGATCCGCCTGTCGCTCCATTGGTAGAAAGAGAGTCCTCTAAATGTCAAACAAGTGCACGCAAGGCTGCTCAAAGAGTAGCGGCAATGGCACGTGGAAAAGAAATTATTTTCTGGGGCGGTATCGAAATCCAGCGTTACGGTATTCAAGACGAATTCCTTGATCTGATTGAAACTACCGATACTGAATTTGTGACCTCTATACTAGGAAAATCAATCGTATCCGAAAACCATCCGAAATTCAAAGGCGTTTTTAATGGCAAGGCATCACCAAAAGATGTGAAGGAACAATTTGAAAAAGCCCAGCTAAAAATTGGTCTTGGCGTATGGACCACGGGCAAAAACCTGGGTGGTTTTGACGTTTGGAAAGAAGATACTGTACTTGCCAATCACAGCGGTGTAAGAATTGGTGCTTCTTATGTGGCCAATGTATCGCTAAGAGATTTTATCCTATTTCTGAAAGAAGAACTTACCAAAGTTACCTTTAGCGCTTACGAAATGTATGCTGCAAAGGAACTGTCGGAATCCTTTTTTCTAGCAGATGACAGCATGACGAAAAGAGGGAAGCCGGCGCTTACTTATGATACCTTTTTCAAGCGAATCAATACTTTTATAGACGATAGGCATATAGTGGTTGCCGATGCGGGTTTTCCTTTACTGGGGGCCCAGGGTATCCGTATTGCAGAACCTAACGGGTTCGTAGCGCAGGCATCATGGCTTTCGATAGGCTATTCTGTTCCTGCGGCTACCGGAATAAAATGTGCCAGACCTGATAAAAGACCGGTAGTATTTGTTGGGGACGGTGCTTTTCAGGAAACCTGTCAGGCCATATCTACACAGAATAAACTGAAACACGACACTATTGTTTTTGTTTTGGACAATGGTATTTATGGTATTGAACAAATGCTTGTTAATCCAAATCCGTTTCGTGGTGCAGACAAGGTAGAATACAGTATTCCCGATTTAAACAACGTTTATGATTACAACGAAATGCACCGTTGGAAATATGCAAAACTCGTTGATGTATTTGGAGGCAGAGGTTTTGAAGTCAACACTCTCGACGAACTCGAGGAGGTTTTGAACCAGCTTGAGAGCATTACCGAAAATACCATTGTACATGTAAACATACCTAAGACCTCTATTCCCGAAGCCATTGCTTATAAAACAGAGGAACCCGGAGAGGATGAATTTCTGGATAAAAACTGGAGTTTATGTTAGGTTTAAAATGGGTTATTTTGTAAAACATTTCGTTGGGATAAACAAAATAAAGCCAATTGTAGAACAACAAAGCACGGCAAAATGGACATTGTAAAATATAACAAAGCAGCTTGGGACAATTATGTTGACAAAAAAGATCGTTGGACAATTCCCGTTTCCGAACAAGAATTAGAAAATGGAAAAAATGGAAACTGGAATGTTCTTTTGACACCGAAAAAAAGCGTCCCTCACCATTGGTTTCCCAAACTGAAAGGTTTGAAAATTTTAGGACTTGCATCTGGTGGCGGACAACAAGGGCCCATTTTTGCTAGTTTGGGGGCAGAAGTTACTATTTTTGACAATTCTGAAAAACAGTTGCTGCAAGACAAAACTTTAAGCGACAGATTTAACCTTAACATAAAAACAGTTCAGGGAGATATGAAAGATCTTTCTGTATTTGCAGACAATTCGTTTGACCTGATTTTTAACCCTTGTTCAATAGTTTTTGTTGACAATATTTTACCCGTTTGGAAAGAATGTTTCCGGGTTTTAAAACCAAACGGAATTCTAATGACAGGCCTAATCAATCCTATTTCATTCCAAATTGACGAAGAAAGTTTGAAGCTAATTTACAAACAGCCATTTTCAGACCTGCACTCATTGCCGGCTGAAAAATTAGAAGA
Organism: Flavobacterium sp. N502536; assembly: GCF_025947345.1. Lineage (NCBI taxonomy): Bacteria > Pseudomonadati > Bacteroidota > Flavobacteriia > Flavobacteriales > Flavobacteriaceae > Flavobacterium > Flavobacterium sp. N502536. The sequence continues at coordinate 4,911,846 of NZ_CP110011.1, forward strand.
ATTGAAAAAAGATAAGGAGGCTTTGGTATTTGGCCATAGTCTGACCGACCAAATTAATGGGCAATTAGAGGCCGGTTTTAGCTTGACTAATCTGTATGAGGACAATTGGGGCGAAGAAAACAAACTAGACGATTTTTTTCCCTCCTTCATAGCAACCAGAGCTGTAAAACGACTATAATAACAGACGCTACAAGGGTTTATACGTCAAACTAGCTGACGTAAAACCCTTGTGTGCGAAAGTTATGGTCTAATCTTTATATTCTAAAACGAGCGTTTCAAAGCTTATAGATCCTTTTTGAAAAGCCCTGCTTTTAGGTTTGAACCTATTGAACCTTCTGCTAATTGCAGGTAATTGCGTTTACTCTGATCTTTTTCAATTTTTACAGTTCCGGTAGTTTGTACGTTTTCCATCTTTAAAAAGTCTGTTGATGTTGCATCGTTACCACTCAATGGACCACTTCCATATCCCGCCAGATTGGTATAATCTGCAAAAAGGCAATCCGATGCTTTGTACTGACGTGTGCTTCCCTTTTCTCTTATCCATACTGTACTGCTGTTTGCTATTATGTTATGGTGAAAGTCGAAGTTGTCTCCATTTGTACTTTGTGTAGTCCAGACACCACTAAAATAACAACCATATACCAGTGAATAACGCATGACATTAGGACTGCCGGTGCCTCCGTCAGTTTTCCAAAAAACGACCGGATTTTTGCAGTTGAAAAAAACACAATGATCGATAACCAGACCATAACCATTGGCTATAACACCCACATGCAAGGGCAATACATCAACATTCCCTGCAAACAGGCATTGGGTAACGAGCAAATCGTCTAAACTTTTTCCATTACGCCATATCGGATAAGAACGACGCAGGTTGTTACCATCTATATAAGAGTAATCCGGACTGCCTGTAAATCGCAGACCTTCAATGGTTACATGACTTACCTCGGGCTGTATGCCTTTTGCTTCTTCCCCTCCCACGCCTGGTAAAAGCGGCACTGCCGTTACTACGACCGGCATTTTTTGAGGAGTCCAGTCGGCATCATCAGGCATAACAACCGCACGGATCACAAGGCGGTTTTTAAAGCTATACTTGTCGTTTGTGAATACTACTGTTTCGGTTAACAGATGTATCCCTTCTGAAAGAAAGATTGTGGTTGCGCCCTGTTCTTTGTTTGAGTTTACGCGTCTGGCTGCCTCTGCAAGTGTTTTTAAAGGATGGGTTTTCAATCCGGAATTTGCATCGTGGCCCGTCTGAGGATTAACGTATAACTGTTCTGCCTGTAAGCACAATACGCTCGTAAAAAACAATAGGAAACTAAGTGTGAATTTTATCATATTCTTTTTTTTTTGTAAAATTAGAATATTCTCATCCCGCCAAAATGGTCATTTTATCTTAAAAAAGGTCATTTACATTTTCTTTCGATATTGTTGCGGTGTAGTCCCCGTAAATTTTTTAAAGAAACGGTTAAAATTGGATGGATCTGAAAATCCAAACTCATAGGAAATCTCTTTTACCGATTTGTTCTGGCAAAGTTGTTTCTTTATTTCTGAAATAAGCTTGTAGTGAATCATTTGCTGGGCCGACAATCCGCTAAATTTCTTGCAAATTTTATTAAGAAATCCCGAACTGACATTAAGCATTTTTGAATAGGCTTCGGTACCATGATTGTCTGCAAATTTCTTTTCCAATAAAGATCGAAATCTATAAAAATCTAAATGCACATAAGTATCTCTTTGAACATTGTGAACCTCTGCATAATATCGATTGAGAAGGACCAGTAATTGGTATAGAAGTGATCGAATCAAATGACTGCTATCGTTCTGAAGCTGACCAAATTCCTGTTCAATTCCATACAACAGTTCGAGACATTTTTTAAATGAGGTCGCGGATAGCTGCATCTCGGTTGGACGTGAATATTGATGGAAATATTGAAAGCGATATAGAAATAGTTCGTCCGAGAAAAAAAGATGAAGAAAATCTTTTTCAAAGAAAAGGGTATAACCTCTTACCTCCTTCTCAATCTCCCAACAACGCACTTGTCCCGGACTTGTAAAAATAATAGTTCGGGGGTTTATTAAAATCTTATTTTCGTTCAGTGTAATAGTACCCGCTCCCTCTTCAATGAAAATAACTTCATAAAAACTAAGTTGGTGTAACGTATTGTCTAAAACATAATTATCCAATGTTTCGATACGCCCAATATCTAACAACAATTCTGAACCATATTTGTATGGAAGAAAATGATACGTTTTGATTTTGGGTACTACTGTCATTCCTTATATAATTTCCTGTTGTTTTGCAGGCGAGCTAAAAATATAACTTTTCATGGTTAAAGACAATACCTTTTTTGATGCAAAACCTTAAGACTACTTTTTTCTGCTTTTTCCATCCTTTCAAAAACTCATAAAACAAAAAACCTGTGAATCCAAAGACTCACAGGTTTTTACTTTATGGCAGTTATGCAATTTTTTAAAATCAAACAACTCTGCGTGACAGTATCGTGGTGCATTTGGATACCCCCTGAATTCCTGCAACTATTTTTTTATATTAGGAATGACGATGCTTTATTTATTGAAGTTTTCAGCAAAAAAACCTAACATGCATTTATAAAGCTCAATTCTGTTTTTTTCTTTTTTAAACCCATGTCCTTCGTCATATTTTACCATATAAGGCGTTTCAAACCCTTTGCTTCTAAGCGCTTTCACAATTTGATCCGATTCATTAATGTTGACTCTTGGGTCGTTTGCACCCTGAACAACAAATAATGGTTTTTTAATTTTATCTGTTTGAAATACCGGTGATACTTCTTTCGCTATTTTTGCTTCTTCCGGATCATCTAAATTATACCATATTTCTTTAACCTGTTCTCTTAAAGGTTTCCAATATTCAGGGAACGAGTCAAAAAAGGTAAAGATATTTGAAACTCCAACATAATCTACCCCACAAACGTATAAATCGGGAGTTTTAATAAGCCCCATTAAGGTAGCATAACCACCATGGCTGCCACCGTAAATGGCAATTTTACTTTTATCTACCCAACCTTGTTCAATTACATATTTTACTCCATCTTCAACATCATCCATCACTTTTCTCCCAATTTGTTTATAACCAATTTCCTGGAATTTTTTTCCATAACCTCCAGAAATTCTAAAGTTAACTTGTAAGGTCGCATAACCTCTACTTGCAAATAATTGGGCCTCCTTATTATATCCCCAAGTATCTCTTATTCCTTGTGGACCACCATGTGGATTAACAATAAGCGGGACCTTTTCACCATTAAGTGCCGATTTTGGCAAGGTAATATATCCATATATCGTCAAACCATCTCTACTAGTGAATTGTATTGGACGCATTTCTGCCATATCTTCTTCTTTCAACTGCGGCATTAGGTCGTATAATAGTTTTATTTTTGTTGTTGCAACATCGTATGTATAATACCTGCCAAACAATTTATCACTGTTTACCAGTATTAAAAATGTTTTTTCATTTTTATCATGTGAAACTACTGAGAATTCTTTATCGTTAAACTCTTTTTTCAAATTGTTGTACATCTTTGTATAAAACTTACTTATAGGAATTATTTCATGCTTAATTCCTTCGTAACCAACAAAATCAAGTTCATAATTTCGTTTTTTTCCCCCTATGCCCATTTCACTTAAATCAAATATAGGATTGCTATAGATCTCTTTTATAATGCTATTTTTTTTAAGATCATATAAAACAATTCTTGTCTTGTCACTGTTAAGATTTGTAGAAACATAGACTTCATCTTTATTAGCAGAATTATAATTAAATTTTATAATATTAAAATTGCTTTTCCAATCTGTTTCTTTCACAAGATTAAACTTGTTTGAATCTAAATCTTTGTAATACAATTGATCGACAACTCCATCTTTCAACTTGTAATATCCCCTTATATTACCGTCTCTGTCGAAAATATAGCTGCTGATAGGATCTTTAAGATCCTTGTTTTCCATCAGCAGTGTTAACGCTCCGGTTTTATAGTTAATTTTAAATGGTTCGTTAATTTGTTTATTGTTTTTGTTCATTACAACAATTACATAATCCGAATCCTTCAGCATCTCAAAATGGCTCACCTTAACACCATCAAAAGGGGTGATATCCTTAACAGTTCCGTTTTTAATGTCTGCCACATTCACGTGCATGTTTTCATCTCCTCCTTTATCTTTGAAAAAATAAAGATGCTCATTATCAAACCAGTCATAAGAATGAATTAATTCATCCTTTTCTTCAATTACACGGGACACTTTCTCTGTTTTTAAATTTTTCACATAAATATGATTTTTACCATCCTTATCTCTTTCTTTATAAGATAGAAATTTTCCATCAGGCGAAATTTTAAACGCAGATGCTTTGGGGTTTGCAAAATAATCTTCTACCTGATATTTAAAACTACCCTTATCAAAAGCAGTAATTTTTTGAAGCTCAGTTTTTGAAGAGGGCAACTCTGGATTACCGCGAACTGTTTCGGTATTGTTTTGGGCATTCATTGCTGCCACTATAAGCAAAATGCCAATCGAGAAAATTTTTGATTTTAGTATCATGTTTTACATATTTTATTGCGCAAATTTCAGCATACTTTAAACCATAATGGGTTATCACAGGGTTACATAATGTTAAATAGTGTTAACCGATTTTATTTAGCCTGTTTTAGTCCGTAATTTTATACCTCACCAAATACAAATTATGCGAAGTTTCTTTTTCCGTTTCGATAAATACTTACTTGTTCTGACAATAGTAATTGTTTTAGCCTTTCAATGGTATTGGCTGCAAAACAGTTATCTCAATAAAAAAACGGAGATTCTTGAACAGACAAAACTAGAAATACGACAAGTTTTAGTAAATCAGTTTGTAAATAATTTATCCTTAAATCCGAAAATAGATTCTCTCTTAAATCACGTAAAAGTAGATTATGACAAAATAACTCAATCTCAGTCAGGTGCTACAGTATTAACTACAACCCCCTATAAAGGAGAGAAGTTTCAAGAAGTAAGTAAAAAAATATTGCTCTCCTACAATAAAGCAGATAGTCTGATTTACCATTCATTGAAAAAATTACATCCCGAGTTATTCAGCGAAAATGGAGTAACCATCTACCGACAAAACAGTAAAGGAACCACGACGTATCCTAAAAAACGTACTGTTCAGAATAAAAATACCACAGAACCTGTCGCTAGTCTTATTATGAAAGAAAACATCACTTTCAGGGCTCATATAGACAACCTTTCCGGTATTATCATTTCGCAAATATGGAAATCTATCGCTTTTTCAATATTCTATATAATTCTTTTTATAGGTACTATAAGTTTATTTATCCATAACATCACAATCAATCGAAAGCTTCTTAAGAACAAGGAAATCTTCACGCAAAATATGACTCACGAGCTTAAAATTCCTATTTCGACTATAATGGTTGCCACAGATGGGCTCGTAAAATATGATATTGCGAGTGAGCCTGAAGCAGCAAAAAAGTATGCGGGTATTATTCAACGAGCTGCGACCCAACTATATTCTCTGGTTGAAACGATTCTGCAACATGCAAAAGCGGACAGCAATTATCAAAAACAAATTCTCAGCCAGGTCAATTTAGTAACTTTGATCGAAAAAGTAGTCGAAACAATATCAGGTATTATTCTGAAAAATGAAGCTAAAATTATATTCAATGAAGTTGATGAAAAAATAAATTTAAAAGGAAACTCAGATCAGTTGAAACAAATTTTTCTAAACCTGATCGATAACTCATTAAAATATTCAGACAAAGCGCCAATTGTTATGATTTCTGCGAAACAAATTCAAAATAGAGTTTTAATCTACATTAAAGACAATGGAATCGGAATTCCGGATAAGTATGCCGAAGAAATTTTTGAACCTTATTTCAGAATCTCCGAAAACGACCTCCATGATAGGAAAGGCTTTGGTCTTGGACTTAGCTTTGCAAGAAATTCATTAAAAAATCAGGGAGGATCCATTAAAGTAATAAAATCTCATCTTGAAACTGGTACATTAATTGAAATCAATATGCCTTCTTATGAATCGTAAACCTAAAATATTATATCTTGAGGATGATCCGAACTTGGGCGAAATTACAACTGATATGCTCTCCCGGGCAGGCTTTAAAGTACAGTGGGTAACTAACGGTGAAGAAGGTTTAGAAGCACTAAACAATCAAATCTTTGATATTACTGTTGCCGATATTATGATGCCAAAGTTAGATGGATACACCTTCATAAAAACGCTTCGCGAAAAAGGGAATCAAATGCCAATTATACTTCTTTCGGCTAGAGTTTTAACCGAAGATGTCTTAAAAGGTTTTGAAATAGGAGCTGACGATTACGTAAGGAAACCGTTCAGCATAGAGGAATTGATTGCGAGAGTAAACAGATTATTAAAAGATAAATCTTCTCAAACAAATGAAAATAATTTTCAATTGGGCGATTACAAATACAATCACCACAATTATGAACTAAATTATAATGGCGAATCAATTTATCTGTCTTCAAGATCGGGACAAATTCTTTATCAATTTTTAACAAATAAAGACGGTATCCTTTCCAGAAAAGAAGTGCTTCTGGATCTTTGGGGTGATGACAGTTTTTTCAATGGAAGAAGTTTAGATGTTTTTATTTCAAAACTGCGACGTCATCTTGCCTCCGATCCCAAAATTTCGATCATAAATATGAGAGGAGTTGGCTATCGCTTAATCATTGTCTAATTGCCCCTTAAACAAATGTTCGGACGGAGTGCCTTGTACCGAAGAAGAGCACCAAATAAACAGACGTAGTAAGCTTATTATTAAGACTTTATAATAAAAATATTTCAATCAATTAATTTTAGGTTCGATTTTTGTTTTACCTTAGATTCTTAATAATTTAATACTATTTAAAATTATGAAATCACTAAAATACTTCTTTATCGCAATGACATTCATTGCTGTAAGCTCTTTACAGGCACAGGTATCTGTTAATGTAAATATTGGAACACCTCCGGCATGGGGTCCGGTGGGTTATACAGATGTCCGTTACTATTATTTACCGGATCTCGAAATGTACTACGACATCAATGCATCCAATTACATTTACATCAGTAATGGAAAATGGATCAGAGCCAGAAATCTTCCGCGAAACTATAGAAATTATGACCTTTATAATGAATACAAAGTGGTACTAACCGATTACAGAGGCAATTCTCCTTATGATAATTATAAAACTCATAAAGTAAAATACGGTAAGGGATACAAAGGAAAACCACAAAAAACTATCGGTCAAAAACCCGGTAAAGGAAACAATAAAGAATATAAAGAGAATGGACATGGACATGGAAAAGGACATGGGAATGGTAAACATTAAAACGCAAAAAAGGGGGCACTTAGTAAGTTCCCCCTTTTTCATACAAGTAATTATTCTCTTTTAAACTTCCGCTAAATGTAAAAGTGAATGTTCTGGAAATGCAGCTAAAAAACTAGTCTTCTGCTTTCTTCAAATTGTCGTCCGGAACTCTATCAATCAAATAGTTGTAGGGATCGATACCTGCTTCAAAAGGTTTTTCTTTAGTCTTGAAAACATAAACATTGTTCTTTTTTGTTATTTTCAGCCTTTTGTAAACCAAAACCTTACCCAAACCTGAACCGTCTTTTGGTTCTGCAAAAACGGCAATATCAATATAGTCGGCAACAGGAATTTGAGTTTCTTTTCCTAATGCATCCGATCTGAATTTTTCGGAAGTCGTTTTTAAAGTGATTTCATACTCAGAACCTACTTTTTTGTATTTGGCTTCCAGCATTCGGTTTGAAAATAACGTGATGTTTTCAAACATATCAGAAATCAAATACTGTAAACTATCCGGAGTTACTTTTCGTAATTCATTTACTACGCCTATCGAAGTTGGAAATGGCGGGTTTTTATAAGCATAAGTGTCAACCAAATTTTTCAAAGCCTGATTTACCTTTTTCTCCCCAATCATTTCTTTTAAATAATACATCACTACACTTGCTTTTTGATAGTGTATGTACTGTTGGTGCTCGGTTTTCATTAAAGACTGCTCTCCTTCAAGCTCAGAACTACGGCCTCTTAAATAACCATCCATTTCATATTTCAGGAATTTTTTCATTTTGTCCTTTCCATATTCTTTTTCCATGACCATCAAAGCAGAATATTGGGCAAAACCTTCACTAAACATTTCACTTCCCTGCATATTGGCACCACAAACCTGATGTGCCCAATACTGATGTGCCATCTCGTGCGCTGTAACATAGTAAACCTGGTCAATATCATCTTTCTTTACATCACGTAAATCAGTAATAAAACCGATACCTTCACTAAAAGGCATAGTGCCCGGGAAAGCCTGTGCAAAACTTTGATATCTTGGAAACTCAATAATTCTGCATTGTTTATGGTAATAGGGCCCGAAGTTTTTAGTATAATATTCCAATGATTTCTGCATGCTTTTTAGCATATTCGGAACATTATAGGCGTGTTCTTTGTCGTAGTAAACTTCCAGATCTATACCATTCCATTTTTTACGGGCTATTTCATATTTTCCAGAAACAAAAGAATAAAAATTCAATGATTTTTGATCCAATTTGTAGTTGAAATACTTTCTTCCGTTGGCCTCCCAAGTTTTTAGCAATGATCCCGGAGCAATAGCCGTTTGATCCGGCGATGTGCTTATCGTAGTATTCACCTCAACCCAGTCCGAATCATTTCCAAGGTACGAATTGGCCCTGGCCGAAAGATTGTTCTCGTCCAGTTTTGGCATTCGCTCTCTCTTTGGTAATTTCAGTTTGATTCGTTTGTTTTTATCCGAAATTTCCATGCCATTAATGTATCCCAAAGAAGGTAAAATATCAGAATTATTGAAGAAGGTCCCGTTTTGGGTCAGTTGTGTAAAGCTGACTTCATTTTCGAATCCTTTTGTCAATTTCCATAAATCGATATTAATTTTGATGGAATCATTCGGCAATAAAGGTTTGTTTAATTGATAAATCTGATAATTTAAGCGGGAATCATTTAATTTTAATTTTGCTCCGGCAATATTCATTTTTAAACTATCCGATAGTTCCGGCATCGTAAAATGGAGTTCTTTTATCGCTACATTAGATTTGTTTTTTGCCCAGGCTTCTATCTTTGCCGTCATGTTTCGTTCTTCGGGCACAAGATCAATAGTATAATTGAATTTATAAAAACGTGGCTGTACTAAATTTTCGAATTTTTTATACTTTTTCTCATAATCCATCTGCTTGTTCTCTTGCTCTTTTGAAGAATCGTAAGTGTTTAAGACTTTGGTATTATAATAAACAAAACCACTGCAAAGTGCAAATGCGACTACGGTGATGGCTATAGAAACCTTATTTTCTCCAAATTGTTTTTTTGCATTTACCAATCTGTATTTAAATTGCTGTTCTTTACCACGAATGTAAAATGCGTTAATGACAAAACACAAGATCAAACAAAACAGCGTCCAGTATACATTGAACCAAATGGTAGAGGAGACAAAAGGACCAAACCCATTCATGTCCGAATAAGTAATGGCTGGTATGTTGCCAAAATTCAACATATTACTATTGATTTCGAGTAGTCCCCAAATGAAACTATTGACGATAACTAAAGTGACGAAAGCAAAATAGGCAATATATCGGTTGTTGATTAAATAATGGAATAACAAAGAAATCACCGCCATAAAAGAATAGCCCAACAAAGACACTACCATTATTGATTTTAGATAAACATCCAATTTGTAATTGTAATATCCATAAGCTGTTTGTGAAGCAATCCCCACGATTATCGTTAAAGCAAAAACAATGGCTAAAGCAATAATGAGGGCCACCAATTTAGAAGAGAATAAAACACCTGTTTTGATAGGTGTAGCATCTTGAATTTCATTGATTTTGGCATCACGTTCTTTCCAAACTAAAACACCCGTATAAAAAGTAATAAAGCCAATCATAAAAATGCTAAAAGCCCCTTTTATAGTATCGATTACATCATAAGTTACAGGATACTGAGCAGTTCCGTAGCGGCCTGTAAAACTCGTAAGGCTTGCAATCAGATTAATCATTCCAATGGCAACAATGATAATAAAGGTTGGGTTTTTGATGATGGATTTGGTTTCAAATTTCACTAAACTCCAAAAGGTACTTATCGAAAAGACATTCGCTTTTGTTGTTTCGAATACTCTGTTTGAAACAAGGATCGGGGCTTCAACTACTTTTGATTTTTTAGTCTCTTTACTCTTTTCTTTTTTAGCATTAAAAGAAAATTTAAAGTAAACTGCCACTAAAATAACCAAACTGATTCCTATCCAAATCAAACGATTGGTCAATAAATCGCCATGTAAAGAGACTGCACTTAGATTTTTTTCAGCAACAGTGGCGTATTTGGTCATAATCTTAAAAGGACGAAGTCCAAAAGGATCAAGCAAATTGGCTAACCATTCTTTCTGAATATCTTTGGTAAATCCGGAGGAGACCGCATAGAATACCAAAATAAGCATAGCTCCTATGAAAGACACTATATTACTTCTGAAAATAATCGCTAAAGCAAATAGTAATACCCCTGAGATAATCACATTTGGAATCCCAAAAACCAAGAGACCCTGCAGGTGTCCTGACCAAATGATTTCGCCAAATCTTTCCGCGGGACACATATCAAAAATGGGCGCTAATACCGGAGCAATCAGGGCACCTAAAGAAATTCCAAGTAAAGGAATTACCGAAACGATCGCTGCTCCAATGAATTTTCCGAAATAATAATCCCTTTTTTTGATTGGGGAGGAGAATATAAACTGATACATTCCACTTTGAAAATCACGGTTGGCCGTGGCATTCATAAAGGCTGTAGTCATCAGTAAACAAATTACCGAAAGTATGCCATAGAATTGTTCTACAACAAAAGGTGCGTTTTTGTTTATGTTACCGATACTTTGGCCAACGGTAACCTGCTCAGATCCGACCGCAAAAAAAACGATCAGGGTATTAATGAATAAAAAGATCCATATCATTGGTGTCTGCAACCAATATTTTAATTCGTATCGTATAAATTTCCACATAATTTTTTATTTAAAAAGAGCTAAGAGATTGACGTATTTAATACCGAGGTTTTATCACTATAAGTTTCTAAAACCTTAGCAGTTCAGTCTCTTTTTTCTTAAACTAATTCGTTTAATTTCGCAAAAAACACATCTTCGAGATTTTCCTCAGCCGGAATGAATCCGTTATTCAAATGAGTATTCGAAAAAACGTGAATCAAAGGTTGTCCACCCACTAATTTATTCGAGATTACTTTGTAGTCTTTTTGATATTCGGGTAATTCCAGTTTGGTTACTTTTTTCTCCCAAACTTTGCTTTTCACTTGCAGTAAAGCATCATCAGTATTACCACTAAACAACACTTTCCCCTGGTTCATTATCGCCATTTCTGTGCAAAGTTCACGAACATCCTGAACAATATGAGTAGAAAGAATCACCACGGTGTTCTCTCCTATTTCACTCAAAATATTATAAAAACGATTTCTTTCACCTGGATCCAATCCTGCAGTCGGTTCATCTACAATAACCAATTGCGGGTTTCCGATTAAACATTGTGCAATTCCAAAACGTTGGCGCATCCCTCCACTGTAACTGCCCACAGCATTTTTTCGATGTTCCCAAAGATTAACTTTGACTAGTAATTGTTCTATGATTTGTTTACGGTCTGATTTTTTATCAAATCCTTTCAGCAGTGCTAAATGATCCAGAAGTTCTACAGCTGACGTTCTTGGATATACACCAAATTCTTGTGGCAAATACCCCAGAACTTTACGAACCGCTTCTTTGTTATTCAAAACGTCAATATCTCCAAGGGTTACTGAACCACTGTCGACATCCTGCAAAGTCGCAAGTGTACGCATCAAAGAAGATTTTCCGGCTCCGTTTGGTCCAAGTAACCCAAACATTCCTTTTTTAATATGAAGCGAAACATCGTTCAATGCATGCACGCCATTACTGTACTTTTTGTCCAGGTTTTTAATGATTAATTCCATTTTGTATTGGTCTTTTAATTAGTTGATAATAAACACATCAGACGATGGTTCTATTTATTTGTTACAGCATTACTTTTTATTGGAGATAAATGCCGTTTCATTTCTTTATTCCAATCGGAATACTCTTTTGTTTGCTGTTCCATAGATTTTGCGCCGATCCTGAGTCATTTTGGTACCTCGCGACGGCTTCTGCTTCTTGTAATTTTGTAATTTTTTGGAATAAATATAATTACAAGTGAGAATCATTATAGATAAATTGTAATAATTGGGTGGTATAATGTAATAAGTGGTTACACATCCCCGATCCTCTCTATCCAGCTGAGTTATGTGTCCAATATTTTAGAACTTTCTTTGCTGTCTTTTTTTTACCCCTTAAAAACAAGAGGGCATTCTCCGAAATTGATCCCTTGAGTTTTGTGATAAAATCGTGACTTGCCAGGTAGAAATTTAAGAAATATGAAGGTTTCAGGCTTGAGGTTCGAATCCAGTTTTTTCCAATAAAAAAGTCCTGAAATACTTCAGGACTTTCTTTTATTCTAAATCAATTCATTATCTCAGTATAAAGCCATTCTTCATAGGATCTTTTGGATCTATTAAAAACGTATTTACTCCTGTTACAAAAGCTGTTCCTTCAACCTGGGGAATTACAGCCTTGAAGGGGCCAAATTTTTCTTCTCTGACAAGTGATCCTGTAAACGTACTTCCGGTTATACTTTCTATCGTAATAAACTCTTTTAAATTTATGGAGTTTTTCGCTTTTTCAATCGCAATTCTTCCCGAAACACCTGAACCTGTTGGAGAACGATCGACTTCTCCATCAGCAAAAACACAAACATTTCGACTGTGATTAGCACTATTCAGTGGTTCATCAATAAAAATAGTTCCGTATAAAAAACTCAGATCCTTTTCAAACGGATGATGAATTTCGGTATCATGATTCATTACGGCATGTTTTATAGCAACTCCATTTTGAATAATGCCGCGGTAATTTTCCTCGGTTAATCCAAAATTCAAATGCGTATTTTTTCTCAAGTCAACATAAGCATAAAAAGCGCCGCCATAAGCCAAATCATAAACAACGTTGCCAATACCCGGAACATTTACAATACGATCTAAACCTACAGCAAAACTTGGTACACAATGAAACCTCACTCCTGTTACCTCGCCCTTTAACACGGTAACAAACGAAAGAATTCGGCCGCAGGGAGCATCTATTTTCAATTCATTCTCACCTTCTTTTACCGTTATCCAATTCATTTTTGCCGCCAGTGTGCTTATCGCAATAATAGCATGACCACACATACTGCTGTATCCTTCGTTGTGCATGAAAAGAATACCAAAATCTGCATCCTCATCATTTGGCGGTAGTAAAATACAACCGTACATATCAGCATGACCGCGAGGTTCAAACATCAATGCCGTTCTTAAATAATCGTAGTTTTCTTTTATATCTCGTCGGTATTCTAAAACGGTATTCCCTTTAAGTTTTGGAAAACCAGAAACAATTACACGCAAAGGCTCCCCACCCGTATGCATATCAATTGTTTTGATCTGTAGTACAGCATCGTCTGCTATATAAGTCGTATTGTTACAAATATTTTGGTAGGTATCAGACATTTTTCTGTGTTTTTAAATTATACTCTTCATAAAAATATCCCGCTGCAACAAGGTCTTCTAAAGCATGTCCAACGGATTTAAAATAAGTGATTTCGGTATCAGATGTTCTGCCTGATTTTGTATTGCTGCACAGTTCAAACAAATCTGCTTTAATAGTTTCTTTTGTAATAATTCCATTGGTGAGCGGGATCAAAATATCGCCGCTTTCTTTTAGCCCACCCTGATACGTATCAAGAAACAGACTTGATTTTAAAACGGCTTCATCATCTGCCTCCCGCATATCTTTTTTATATGCCCCAACAAGATCCAAATGCTGTCCTTCTTTCAGCCATTTCCCAAAAACAAGCGGAACGGGTGATAACGTTGCCGAGGAAATAATAGCAACCTGAGAAATTACTTCTTCAATAGTTGAAACTGGTTTGCAGCTAAACGAAGAATTTTGAAATGCATCACAAACCAATTGTGCTTTTTCTATAGTTCGCCCCCAAACATAAACCTCTTTTATAGGCCTTACGCTTGCATGTGCCTGAATTAAATTAATAGCCAATGCTCCTGTGCCAATCATTAGCATAGTCGAGGCATCTTTTCGCGAAAGATAACTGCTTGCCAAAGCAGATGTTGCTGCAGTACGTTTCGCTGTTAGTGATTTTGCATCAAGAATTGCCTTTATATTTCCTTTGTGCCCGTCTAAATAAATATAAGTTCCCTGAATGGAAGGCAGATCATAGTTACCATTATTCGGACTTACCGTAACTATTTTTACTCCTAAATCTTTGCCTGCCTGAAATGCCGGCATGAGCAGCAGTGTCGAATCTTTGCCTTCTTCCGGATTAGAATAATCATGATGATGACGCATAGGCACTTTGATCGCCGAGGTCGAAAACCCGGCACGAAGTCTTTCTATAAGTTCTTTAAAATTACATTTTTCTTCAATGAAATGATCTGAAATAAGTTGTATTGGTTTCATGTATGGTGTTGAAATTTTATTAAAAATAGAAGTTTATTGTATGATAATACTATTTCACCTTTAATCAGATAACATATACCAATTTAAGGTTAATATAGTACAAATTAGTAAAAAGGTAATAAGGCACATAATCTATAACAAAAGAAGAAGCCGCCTCAAATTTTGTATTGAGACGGCTTCTTCTTTTCTATTCTTTTTCCAATTTCTTTACTTTCACAGATAAGGTCCTTGTGTCAGCTGGAAGATTAAATACATACAAACTGATTTTGTTTTTTAAGCTACTTAATCAATTCTATATTTTTTTATGGTACTATTTTCTTCTTTATGGGCATAGATCATACATTTGAACTACTAAATTCTTCTAGAAAATAATTTATATTACTTGTTGACAAAAATTGCTTACAAAACTCAAGTTCATTATTCTTTTTATTTTCATCAAGCATTATTTCCTCATTAGGTTCTGCTGTGTTCTGTATGATACCTAAAGCCCAATGATAAGGCATCTCATGCATTAAAAAATAAACATCTCCGGCATCTTCTAATGTTTCTAAAAAGCTTATAA
Organism: Flavobacterium sp. N502536; assembly: GCF_025947345.1. NCBI lineage: Bacteria > Pseudomonadati > Bacteroidota > Flavobacteriia > Flavobacteriales > Flavobacteriaceae > Flavobacterium > Flavobacterium sp. N502536. Next base: position 4,927,031 of record NZ_CP110011.1, read on the forward strand.
ATCGTAAATGAGTATCATTATACTCTAATTTAGCATTAAAAAAATCTGTTATAAGATTTCTTATATAAGAATAAAATATACTTCTGTAAAAAATTCTTTCTTTTCCATCTGTTTCATCATCCATAAAAATAAAATCTTTTTCCATAATTTAATGACATATTATATGTTGTGATGCTAGTTTAGGACCGGTAAACACTGTAATAGTTTGTTCTTATCTCTAATTTTAAGTAATTAATCTTCTAAATATTTTAAATAGAAAAATGCTTTTTCAGAATTCATATCAAAACGATAAACAAAAAACTGCCTCGGTATTGAGGCAGTTTTTTTATGTTCACGAGCAAGATACCCACTTCAACCTGAAAATTAACCATGTGCCAACACATTTGGAATATTATAAATTCAGGTTAACAAGATATTTGGATTCTGGCTACAATAAAGCCCTGATTCAGAATTATAATACCTAAACCTGTTATAATACAAACCAGTCTCTATATCCTCATATTGGCCCAACTGCCTAAAAGGAATAAAATCTCGATCGCCTTTTAGATTACGGAGATCTCCATAAATGTCATAATCTGTTTCCCAGACTAACTTACCTTTTTCAGTATAAGCCTGTACAGGACGACCAATATAATCATTAATAATATAGGACTTCCCATCTCCTATAATCTTAGCACTTGGTACAAAAGAACCTCCTTCATACACCCAAGTAATTAAATTGTAAATTGGTTCAGACTTGTCGTAAACTAAGTCATCCTCAGTAGCAACTAATTTAGGACGATCTTTTAAATCGTATTTCCACATTTGCGTAGCGTTTGTAAAGTACACTTCGTAGAGCGGGGACCTGTATTGCAAAGTACTCGGACGAGATGGATGGCTACCTTTTTAATTTTTGAATTCTATATTTTTATATTATCTCTCTAATTTCCATTAAAATGTTTCCGAGCAAGTTGAGGCCTCTCCATTTTGAATTATCGAATCTTTCTAGATCATTTGTAGAAAAACCAATACCCCATATTAGATCAACTGGGCTTGTTTCTGCTAAGATCATTTTTTTAGTTTCTTTTAGTAAAAAATTTAATTCTTTATTTTGAGTAAATTTTTTCAAATTTCCAATTCGTACAATTTCCTCTCTTTTCTTAATCCATATATCTTCTTTGAAACCGTTCACTTGTCTTCCTAATTTTCGTTGACGACTTTGATTAGGTTCTTTAATGATTTCATTCATTTTTTCATAATCATTAAATAATTTGGCTTTCGAATACATCATCCATTGTTCAGCTGAATTGAAATTCAAATCATCTATTATAAAAGTAGAATTGTACCATTGAGATAAAGGATTATTGTATCCATAGAAAAAATAATATTTAAAAAAAAGACGTTTTTCATAAATTATTCTTATTTTTTTTAGCTCATTTATTTTGTTTAAAATTAATTTTTTATAATCTTCATTATTGAGGTCTATTAGATTATTTTGTGTAAAAATAGGATTTGATAAAATTCCAATAATTCTATCTATTGTGTTTGTAAAAAAGTAATCAAACTCTTTTGGAATTTCATTTTCTTTTTTACAAATCTCAAAAAATGACATCAAAATATTAAAAAGTTTATTGTAACTCTCTTCATTCCATTCGGCATTAATTCTTAAACAGTATTCTAATTCAATATCGCTATCATTATATTCTAAATATTCATTTAAGTAATCTATTTGCATGGGGTATATCTTTTAACAATTGCATTTTTACTAATTTCTCCCTCAACTAAAAGTTCGTTAGCATTTTTTGCAAATTTATTTACTTTTCTTAACTCTTCTGTTGGATTTTTACTGACATCTCCTAAATGATTTTTTCTTCCTTCTGGTGTGTTTAAATCAACTTTATTGTTAGATACTTTATCTAAATCAATCTCAACAACATCAGTACCCGATTTTTTTGCCCATCTTTCGGCAAAACCACGATCCTTGGTTAATGAAATATATTGATCTTTATAGCCATCAGTTGATCCATTTAAAACGTGATCATATGCACTTCTCGTTGCTGTAGGATCCTTGGGAATAATATTTCCTCCAGAATCTAAGCTACCCATGTCATTTGGACTTAATGCTCTAAACCATATGTCTTCCCAACCAAAAATATCAACATACTGGTTACAATCTTTGACAAATGAATATAAATTTAATCCACCCCAATACTTTATCGGATCCTGACTAATATATATTCCAGTATCAGGAGAGTAATACCTAAACCTGTTGTAATACAATCCTGTCTCTAAATCTTCGTATTGCCCCAACTGTCTAAAAGGAATAAAATCTCGATCGCCTTTCAGATTGCGTAAATCTCCATAAATATCATAATCAGTCTCCCAAACGAGCTCACCTGCTTCTGAATAAGCTTGAATAGGACGACCAATATAATCGTTGATGATCGAGAACTTTTCTTCTCCAATAATCTTGGCACTTGGTACAAAACTTCCTTCTTGATATATCCAAGTTATAAGATTCTCAATCGGTTCGGGTTTATCATAGACTAAGTCATCTTCAGTAGCAACTAATTTAGGTCGATCTTTTAAATCGTATTTCCATTCATGAATAAGAACGTTTCCATCCCAAACATAACGATTTATTTTTTGGTTTGCAATTTTTGAAGTGCGTCGACCCAGAGCATCGTACTCAAAATATATTTTCTTTCCATCGGGGTTGGTGATGCTCTCGAGCATACCGTTAGCCAGCCAGCTATAAGTGGTATCGCCGTCCTGCCATTGCTCGTGTTCTTGCTGTAATCTGGCTTCTTCCGTTTCGTTGCCCGTCAGTTTATCGATCCAGTTGGTTGGCTCTTCGAATTTTAGTTCTTCGTTGATGTTTCTGGAACTTTTATGTATCAGGTTACCCAGTTCGTCGTATTTGTAATGGTACTTTTCGTCTTTCAACAATTTCCCGCCTTTACCGTACTTACGATCGCTTCGATCTGGAGTTTTATAAAGATTCCCTACGGCATCTGGGGTTTTGTAAAGCTGTTCTTTGCCATTATAGTCGGCTTTGGCCAAATTACCAAAATCATCATAGTCAAAGTAGGTGATACTGGAAGTCATTTGATTTACCGCGCTGCGCAATTGCTGGTTGGTATCCCAGTTGTAATAACGTGATCCAGTGCGTTTGCCATTGGCAAATACTTCTTGTTCTTTTTGTTTTCCGTTGTTGTTGTAACTGGTTTTAATGTGGAGTCCACCTGTGGTAAAGCGTTCTATTTCTCTTCCCAGTTCGTCGCGTTTCAGGGTGGTTTCCCACTTCTGGTGCTGTTCTTTGAGTTCGTTGCTTTGTGCCTCTATGCGTTCCAACTGTCCTTTTGAGTCATACTGCGTACTGATCTCTGCTCCTAAACTAGTGTTTATATGGGTGCGTTGTCCCAGTTTATTGTAAGTCGAGGTAAGTGTAATGGCATTTTCGGTGTCATCGAGCTGTTGTTTCTGGGTTTCTTTTACGATACGTCCCATTTCATCACGGTCCAGAAGGATACTTACATTTTGATTTACAGCTTCTGTTAAAAGTCCGTTTTTGTTGTAAGTGTAGGTTTCCCAGGTACCGTCATGATAGTCGGCTCTGGTGATGCGTCCCAGTGCATCCTGCTCGTACTCAGTAAATTTTCCATTGCCATGATCTATTCTGGTCACTTCTCCTGCGAGATTACGCTGGTATTTTTTGACCATACCGTCAAAGGCAGTTTCTTTGATTATTTGTCCGGCTTTGTTGCGGGCAAAATAGTAGACTTCGTTGTCTTCGTTTTTGATGGCTTGCAATTGCTCCATCTTGTCGTAATCAAAACGAACTTTCACGCCATTTTGTTCGCGCGTAGCTAGGCTTCCCAGTGGGGTATAACTGAACTTAATCTTGTTTTTATTGTCTTTTAGAGCTATGACTTCATCGTAATTGTTGTAGGTAAACTGTATGACATTGCTGTCTTTCTCTACAATTTGTCTTACGCGGTCCAATGCATCGTAGCTAAAATAATCGGCCATTTGCATTGGAGTGTAAATCGCTTGTACGCGTCCACGATGGTCGTACTCCCATGATTTTAGTTTTTGGTTGTTCTCACGCCATTCTGTAAGATTGTATTGATCGTCATAAATCAGTTCGAGTTTGTTGTTGTTTTTGGCCACTGTCGCCAATAGTCCATTATCGTGATAACTAAAGTGGGTGGTGGTTTTATCGGGAGCAATAATCGTTTTAAGCTGATCCTCTCTATCTTCTTTGTACAAATAAACGGTTTTGTTCCCTTCGGGATCTATGGCTATCGACGGGCGGTTTTCCTCATCGTAAATCATGATTTCTTCGGTACCATCCGGGTAAACCGTGCCGGTTTTGTTTCCTCTGTCATCGTAGTTAAAGCCTAATACACGTCCTTCGGGATCAATCTCGCGATAGAGTTCCATAAACTCGGTATAATCGTAAAAGGTACTGTTGCCCATTGGGTCTTTTACTTGTGTAATCAGCTGGCTTGGTTCGTAATAATAAGTGGTTACAGTTAGGTTGGAGTCTGTTATCAGATTATAACCTTCCTCGGGGTGGTATTCCATCCAGCCTTCCTGCCAGCCGCCGTCACCCCAGGTGTGTATACAGCGGTTTTGGGTGTCATATTCCCAGTAAAAAGCTTGTCCGTTACGGTCGGTTTTTTTAACCATTAAATGATTTTCATATTCAATGGCTGTCGGTTTTTGCAGTGCATCAATAATAGCACTTATGTTACCTTCGGGATCGTACTCATACGCTACTAAAAGTTCGTCCTGTTCCGGTCCGACAAGCTCCAGCTTTTGAATAAATCCGTCCTTGGTGCTTACTTTGATCACTCTGCCTGCAGCATCGATGATTTTTTTCAAACGGTTTGCTGTAAATTCGAAAATTAAGCAAAGTCCGTTTGGATTGCTAATTTTTGTAAGCTGGTATTTTTTGCTATCAAAATGGGTAAACTCATAAAAGAGTTTACTTTGATGATTGTAAGCCTGATAACCATCGGGAGTTCTTTTGAGGGTAGTTTTTTCTTCACGTAAGTAAAACTCTTCTTCAGGTAGCAGTATTGGAAAAACAGCAAGTCGCCCGTCCTCCATTCGAAGTCCTAAGGCATCATCTTCGGGGTATAATTCTACGGCTCTGTCGTAGACACAGTGTGTTCCATGACCGAGCCAGCCCACGTAATTAGAATCGGAGTACCAGCTGCGTTTCCAATTTAGAGGAATCGGACTGGTCAAATCAAAATCACTGCCTTCATAAATCACCACGCCATTGACCACATTTACGGGGTCATTAACACATTTTCGGAGTCCATCTTTGAGCCCATTAGGACCTTTTGATCCCTTAAGGTTAATCTTTTTAACAAGACCTCTAACTTTTTTCATCAGAGTACTAAAGCCAATACTAGCTAATAATCCTGTAAGAACCCCGCCCCAATCGGGCGGATAAGGGCCTCCAACCATAACCGGTTTCCCGGTAGGAATAGGCAAGGAAAATGAAGTTGGGGCAAAAAGGGTTGGGGCAAACGGTAACATTTTCTTGCCTATTTTAGTCTTACCAAGGGATAATGATAACGGAATACCGATATCATTACAAGTCATTAACATATGACCTTTGGGACTCATTCGGGTGCTGTCTGAAAATACGGTTTGAGAAGCAAAAAAGTTCATGCTTTCGTGGCCAATAATAGGCGTCATCAACCAGGGTGGTGTAAAAAGCGGAATGTGTACCAATGGAATGATGATACCACTGGTGTCTGAGTTCCCTCGTTTAAAACCATTTACATGCACGCTGGTGCCTAAAAATGGAACATAATCAAAAGGGTCAATGACAATACCTATGTAAGGGTGAAAAGGGTTAAAAGGAGGCAAAGTGGTGAAATGGATGTCTATTCCCACCACAATGGTTAAATGGTTATCGGTTAATAACATGGTTTAGTAGGTGTTGCTTAATTGATATTCTTCCCGGATTTGTTTGGCGATTTGTTTTGGGGTGTCTTTCCAGTTTTCTCCAAAAATACTTATCATTCTGTCGGCTATAGCTTCTTTTTCTGCGTACTCTATTTTGGGATCATTCTCTAAATAACTGTTTGCGATAAAGGTAAAATTGATGATTTTAAGATCACTGTCTGTTAACGCATAGCCGTACTCAAATGCATCGTCTAAAATTGCAGTATATTGTCCGTCTTTCTTTTTTGCAGCGAGTAACAATGCATAATTATAACCGTTAATGACTTGCATCTCCTGCCCTATTTCTTTGGCAATAGCCACTTGTTTTAAAAAGTGATGTATCGCCAAATCCGTATTTCCGGTAATGCTGTAATGTGAGCCTTTGTAAACTAAAAGCTGCATCAAGATTCCTGCAATATCTTCTTTCTCTTTATAAAATGGGGTCGTTATTTTTATTCCCTTATCCAGCAATTCATGAATCAGTTCTTTTTCATCTTTAAACTGAAATAAAAAACTGGCGTAAATAAGATAGGATGAAGCCCAAAAACTGGTTTCTCCGGTACTCTTGCTTATATCAATAAGCTCATTACCAAGTCTTTTTACTTTTTCTTGTTTTTTATCCTTTGCGGCTTCTCCAATTTCAAACAGGCATTTTCGATAACGCACCTGCGGATCATTTGGATTCCCCTGTGTGGCTATTTCTTTATAGGCTTTGTTAATCTCCTGCTTTGGAATTTCAATGAGGATTCCTTTGTCTTTTAGCTGCCCCATCATCTGGCTGTACAACTGCCTTTCCTGATAGTCAATACATAAGAATCCGACATTCTCAGGTAATAAAGCAATCAGTTCTTTTATACTCTCCAATAAAACCTCAGGATCACTAACTTTTTTTATTAAAAAACTAACGATTAAAAGGTTTCCCGTTTTTGCCTCAAAATTTTTAAAACTAATGAGCATTCGGATATAAAAATCTTTTAGATCCTGAATGCTTAATTGTTCTATCTCCGGCAATGTATCTTTAAAAGAATTAAATTCTTCCCAGTTCCAATTTGGATTTTTCTTGAGGTCTTCTTCAAAACCTAACAGCCATTGTTCAATAATGGTGGTGTAAAAATCTTTTTTATCGTAAAAATCAATAGCAAAAGCGACAAACGAATCAACCGATTGTCCGTATGCTGAAGATTCTAAACGAATAAATCCATCTACTAAAGGATAATCCTCTGTAAAACAAACCATGTTGAATATTTGTACCTTGGGATTATCTTTTCTGGTTTTGATCCAAATTTTCTGAATGTTTTCGACCCTTATAGCAATAGGATTGTGTGCGTTATTCATTTTCGGCTTTAATTTAAATTTACAACTCCTCCTTTAACATTAGTCATCGTTTTTCCGTCTATGTCAACAATTTTCCCTTCTGCCAAAATGGTATTTTTACCTTTTATATTAATACTTGGTGCTTCGTTACCGATTTGTGTATCACTTTTCACACTAACTTCATCCGTACCTACAGCTACTATTTTTTTACTGTCTACATTTACTTCATTTACTCCATTTATATTCACCTTTTCATCGGCAATAATGTTTATTTCTTTAGACAGTACGTCTATTTTATTTGGTGCATAAATAGTCATTGTACCATCTCCGTTAAGTTTTATCATGTTACCACTTGGATCGGTAGCTGTAAAGGTGTTTTTTTCTTCGTCAAGAACAAGTGAGGTTCCTCCGCGGGTTGCAAAACTTCTTTTGTTGTTGTCGGTTCCACCACCTCCACCACTTTTTCCGTGAAAAACACTCCCCAGAATAAAAGGTCTGTTTGGGTCACCATAACGGAAATGTACCATTACGTGGTCGCCTACATCCGGTATAAATACCATTCCTCTATTGGTTCCTACTTTGTCGCTGCTTCCTGCATCCGGGGTCATAACACGAAGCCAGGCCGTTTTCATCGAAGTACCTTGCTGCCAAAGCATTTGTACTCTAATTCTTCCCTTGTTTTTCGGATCGGTATTACTTTCTACCAAAGCTTGCTGTGTTTGTGCAATTGGATAAGCAACATCCGGTTCAGGTAAACTAAGCACTTTTGAAGGAATCGCTTTGAAATTGTTCTCATACTCTCCCAAATGGTTGGCATAATGGCTAATTTCTGTAATGAAATAAGAACCTATTTCTTGTGTAATCGCATTTGTGTTTTCTAAAACACTTGATTTTATATTAACGATGCTTCCAATTTTTAATTTTAAATTTTTAGTAGTCGCGGTAACATAGTTGGTATTTGCGGCAGCACTTTCCTGCTTTTTTTTCAGGAAGGATTCCAATACCAAATCATCACCTGTACTCACGATTCCGTGCGTAAAAGCTGGCGTGGCAAAAACTTCTTTTGAAGCTGCAAATGCCTCGTTGCCCAATTTAGGCAAACCTCCTACTGTGTCTTTAGATTTTGCAGTATAACGTTTATCGGCACTTTCGTTGTAGGTAAAGGCACTGAACTTATTCGGGACTGCCTGTACCGCTATTTGCAGTCTTGAAATATCACTATTATAGGTCAATGATATAGGAGCATCGAAGCTTTTTGGCTTTCCGAAGTTTAATTTTTCTCCGTCATAATACAGCCATTCATTGTATTGTTTAGCCAATCGCTGGATGAACTGAAAATCGGTTTCCAGATATTGATTCTGATAATCCATTTTACTGCTGTACTCCGGATTAATATCATTTTGAAGCTGTTCTCCCGCTCCATTTTTTATCACTTCTTTTATAATATCTTTTAAGTTTAATTCTTCCCAGGAATATAATTTTTCACCCGATTCCAACAAGATCGTTTTAGAGTAACCTGAAACGATAATTTGATTTCCGGAATGTCCCATTTCCTGATCAAAAGCGATATTGGTCACCACACCCAAAAAATTATTTTTCTCTTCAAGTATGATGTGTACCACTTTACCCAGCCATGCCTGTGCATTCTCCAGAGTGTAAGCCAAAGGGCTCTCAATTGCAGCATGCGGAACAAGAATTTCAAATCTATGGTGATCGTTTATCACCTGTACCAGCTCAATACTGGTAAAATGACTTATTTTTTTAGAATCTATTCCAAAAATTATTGATGGTGGTGTCATAGTTTATTTTTTTGTATTAGTAGCTATTTATTGGGGAATATTATTGTTGTTTTCATTTAAATATCTCGAAAACAAATCGTTGCTTTCGAGCATTTCAGGCGTTAAATTTAAATCTTTAGTCCCTTGATGAGTTATCAGGCTTTTACCCATTTTATAATAATGAACGGTTGTTTTTCCTTCATAATTCAGACTATTGGTACTTATAATTATATTGCTTTTTTCATTAAAATAAAAAGAATTAATAGCCGTTGTAATTACATCAGATTTTTGCTTAAACTGAAAGTTAATTTCCTTTTTATTCCTTAAATCAATTGCCATTAGGTTTATCCTGTTGTTAACCTCATTTAATGGTAATAAAAGAACATGGTCACTTGTGATAAAACAAGCTGCAGATTTATCGTTCACGATCAGTCCGTTGACTGGAAATGCCTTATCGAACCGGTTTGGGTAATTTATTTTTATAATATTTATGCTCCCCTGACTAATATGAAGACTATCCTTGTCATATTTAATGGTGTATAAAACGCCTTCTTTGTCTTTAACTTTTAGGCTGTCGATAGTACTTATTTCCGCTTCCTTTTTTTCGTCCTGTTTTACTACAAGTTTTTCATTACTTTTTAAGTTACATCCCAGAAGAATAAAAACAATTGCAATTATTTTTATTTTAAAAAAGTTAGTTAATCTCATTTGAAATAGCATTAAATTTTTCATTCTGATTGATAAGCACTCTTTTCTCTTCTTCTAATTTAGTTTTCACCGGATCTGTGAATAAAAGGGAATTGGTTGTCAAAACCGTATTTATTTCCTTTAACCTTTCTTTGTTGACTTCTAACTGATAGTCTAAACTATTTTTGAAACGCTTTTTTACACTGCCTATTTGTTTTTCCAGATGCTCTCCATAATGATTATTACCGGCGCTGTCCATATCAGCATTATAGGCATATTTCCCACCATGTCTTTCTTTAGCTGTCGGATAATATGTTCCGGTATTAAAAGCCTTGTCAATATCATCTGCTGTTATAGTGTCTTTTGCTATTATCTCCGAAAAATGACTCCAGTTTTTATTGATCTTATTGAAATAATCCGTCAGTGCAGCCTGATAACCTCCTAAGGTAGAATAATCCTTAACAGTACCGTGGCTGGTGCTTCTTTTAGAAGGCTGCCCCATTACTCCAAATAAATTATAATCACCGTTTTTTAATGCCGATGCTCCATATCCACTTTCTAAACTTGCCTGTGCCAGCACTAATAAGGCTCCTTTGGAAGATGCTCCTTTCGCTTTAGCAAAATCATATATATCAACAGCAATTGTTGTCAAAAACAGATGATGAACAGGTTTCTCTTTTTTAGGTGCCGAACTTACTTGTTTAGCTTTAACATCTTCAGCGACACGATAAGCTTGTGCACTTCGTCTTTGCATCATCGCCCCTAACTGATCTGTATTTTCCCATTGACCACTTTTTTGGTTGTATTGAGCGCCTTTAACTCCCAAAGAGTTGGCGTTTTTCTGTTTTGCTGAGGATGAAGATCTACCCATAGTCCGTTTTGTATCTAATTATTTAACTTCACAATTAAAATGATTTACACTTTTAGAATCTATTTCATGAGATTATTGCTGGTGGTGACATAATGGCTATTTATTATTGTGATTCCTTAAAATCTAAATCCTTTTTTACTCGAAAAAACCAATCGCTTCGGAGAGTCAAAAGACCTTGTGTCCCAATCGGTTAGTTGTTTGTATATTGTTTTAGTAAATGTCTTAGATTGGCTTAAATTATTAGGCGTCGGGCCATTGGTATAACCATGATCCACAGGATTATAATTATAGACCAATTTTTCATCGATTACCAATTCATAAGCTGGAAAATGATTGTGTTCACCATTAATCGTAATTAACAGTGACTTTCCATTTCTATACATTGTCACTTTTATTGTAAAATCAATATTTGGCGTTGCAAAACCAGGTGTAAATGGATATCCCGCAGAAGCTGATGCTTCAATAATACTGGTATTATTAGGAATCTTTGTACCAACCCGGCTTATATGAGTACCGCTTACAACATTTTGTATACTCGTTTCTAACGGCACTTCTTCAGACGTTTCTACGAGGACTTTTTCGCAAACCCCTCTGTATTCAAAACTAGTTGCTATACTGCCCGTTGCTGCACGGCCATAATAAACAGGGACTTTTTGAATATATACCTCAACTCTGTGCGAAGCATCAGAATGCTGTCCCGATTTATATGCAGTTCCACATTTATGTCTAAAAAGAGCACTTTTGTCAAATAAAGTATATTTTCCCGTTTTAGCCCCATCAAGATTCATCACAAGACTTAAGCGATTATGATGATCGTTGTGTTTATTATGAAAATCAATTTTATCGGTAGAAAAATAATAATCTGATACAAAGTTCCCGGGTTCCGGTAACCAAGCGTATCCCTGACTATCAATTTCCTGCAATTTTTGTTTAAACTGATAATAGTTGGTCATTTTACTTGGATTAAATCGAGAATCCTTCTCAAAATAACTCAACAATGTTTTACCTAGATTTTTTGGAATATAGGCATTGAATTTTATTGTAATCGGTATCATAGATGGGTATTATTTATAATAGTGATCTCTTAAAATATTAGACCAGGAATCTATAAAAATACCTTGTTCTTCCATTTTTTTTATTTCGTTTTGCGTATAGAAATAATTTTTGTAATCATTCACTTTACACACCACGACTATGTTTTTTTGCTTGTTTACTGCTGTTGTATAAGCAATTGGCAAGTTTTTGTTTTTTAATTTTTCATACTGAATATCTTCAGTACCTGCGCTTTCATTATAAGTATATTGGGGAATTTCTTCTTTTAGATTATTTTCATAATAAATTTTCAGTCCCTCCAAAGAAACTTGTGAATGCGTTCCAATAAGTGGTATGTATTTATCTTCATACGCAAATTGAGTTTTTGCCTTACCATTACGGTCTACTTTTATAACTCTGGAACCTCCCATGCCTAAAGACTCACCAATCCATTCCTTAGGTTGTCCGTCCTTTTGGTTGTATTCTATTTTAACAATACCTTCATACCCTTTTGGCAACACAATAACCTGATTAAAAGGTCTTGTCAAATACCAAAATGAAAAAGCGATAAATAAAATGGGGAATAGATACAGAAAACAATCCCAAACAATAAACTGATTTTTTGAGGCACTAAAAGAAATCTTTTTAACCTTAAAAACAAACCGAAAAAGAAAGTAGATTATCAATAAAACAACTCCTATTATTGCGAGTTTCCAAAAGCCGTAAAGCCAAAAAGAACAGAAACACAGTATTCCCAAAACAATATAATAGATAGCGATATTCCTTAATCTTTTCATTCAGTTTTGAAATTGTATTGTATGTTTTAAATTCTATAAAAACAAGAAGCGGTGTTTTACCGCTTCTTGTCAAATGGGAAAAATTAAATTTTAGCCCAGTTGTTATCTAATGTAGCATTTCCTAATGTGATTTTTTCTGCTGAGAAAGTGATCTCAGTAGTCATAGGAGTTTCAGCTAAAGCATCTAATTGCTCACTGAAGAATACGATAAACGCATTTTCAAAAGCAAGTTCTTTCATTACTTGCTCAGAATCAGCTTTAAAGTATTTAATTTTTCCGCTTACCGGTTTGTGTTGGCTGTTTACTGCCTGCTCAATAACTGTAGTGTTATCTGTAGATTTTACTCTAAGATTTAATCTACCTCCTTTAATTTCAGATGAAACTGCTCCTTTACCGTCAGTATGTCTTAACATATCAACTTTTGAAAATAATACTTGGTACTCGTTTCCTTCGAATTCTAAAACTGCTTTAAATGCCATAATAAAAATAATTAAGTTGTTAAAAAATGTTTTTTTTTAGAATCCTCTTTATTTTGTCTGACTAGTATAAACAAAAAAAAGAGGTATTCTACATGATTTTAGAATACCTCTTTTTTGTACTAACGTACTTTTTTTTAATTGCTTCTTGTAGGAAGATGAGGGTGATTCGCAATCAATAACTTGTACGAATATACAAATACAATTTTAAAAAACAAGTCAATTCGTAATCTTTTTCATAAAAATATTCAAAAAAAAGTCAAGCCTGATCATTCAAAATTGTAAGAATTCAGCATTCACGGGGGCTGACAGAAAATTCATCTGTTTTAAAAAATAAATATTCCGTTGTAAAAACAATTCAATTGTCAAAAAGACACTTTTTTTTGAACATTCATTTTGTTTTTCACCTGCCCTTTACGAACAAAAAAAAGAGGTATTCTACATGATTTTAGAATACCTCTTTCTATTATTTTTTATTGATCTTCTGTTATAAAATAAACAGACCAAAAATACACACTATTTAATCTCTAATATTTTTCATAAAAAACAACAGAATAAATCCTAACAACACAGCTGCTATGTGAAGGAATATTGAGTTTACTTGTGGCTGTAAAGAATTTACCTGATTTCTTATGTCCAAAGTTGCGGTGGTATGAATTTCATTTATCTTGTTTACCTGTTTCTGTAGCGAATCAATTGTTTTATTTAAATATAAAATGTTCTGATGCTGATTGGAAAACAATCGCTTTACTTCTTTATCGGATAAGGCTGCTTTTTTCCTGATCACTCCTGTTCTCGGTTCTTTCAGTGTCAGCTCGCTTACATCTTCTACTTTAGTATTATTGATTTCAAAGCTATTGTTCAGTTTGTTAATCAGAAAAAAGATAAACAGTATATAGGACAGTAAAAATGTTGGCAAAATATACTGAATAATAATATCCATAGGTTTTAGTCTTGTCGCACTATGAATATTGTTGATGGTGCTATAATTGGTAAAAAAAATAGGCTCTTGTTTTTTCTCTCTGTTCAATCTTTCGTTTTTATATTTTACTTCTAAATCAATCAATTCAAAACGGTCCAGGCTATAAAGTCCCAGTGTTTCGTTTAGTTTTTTATGGTGTACCATCCAATTGAGGACTTCTTCCATTTGATACTCGGTAATAGCCGGGTCTTTTAATCTCCACAAAATTTCATTCTTTGTAAGTTCAAAGGGTTTTCCTTTGCTTTCAAAATAAAACAACTCTAAAATTATTTCATGCAAAGGTTTTGTTATGTCTACTGTATTGATAATTTCCATAGTCGTTAATTTATAATAGAAGTTTTTTTGGTATGTAATAGTATTTTAGCTGTGCTTCGTCATCAAAAACCTCAAAAGCATTGTTGCGCAGCATTTTTTCTAAAACCTCAACCTTCGCATTTAATGTGATAAAAAGTGCCCGAAATTCATTCCGCTTTTTCTTAAACTTTCTAATATCCTTGATTCTTATTTCATGCAATTGCGAACTATTTACAAAGACTCTCGTTTTGTAATAAAGCAGATCCGCAAGGGAACTTCTGGCTCTTAAGGGCTCTGTTTGTCTAATGTTTTGAGCAAACGTTTTACATTTGTCCTTAAAGTTTAAAATCTCTACTTTGTCAATATTCTGATTGGTATACTCTTTACTGATTAACTCTCTGTAGTTTTCAATAAGCAGTTTGATTTCTGCCTCCGTAAATAAAAGATGTACACTACTTTCTAAACTTTCAGTCAGTGTGTCTTTTGCCGTTATGGCAAAGGATTCACTTTTATAGTTTTTCGGTATATCGGTGTCGACACTATCTTTATGCGAGAAGTTTTCAAGAAGACTGTTTATGGTTTCACTTGGCTGACTTCTCAAAAAACTAAATTCATTTTTATACTGCGTGAGTGATTTTAAAAGTCGGTTATTCGTTTTTATGGTCTTACTGATCACACTGTCAATCGCTTTATTAATGGTTTCAGGAGTAAGCCCTCCATTTAGTTTCGGAAAAACAATTCCTCCATTAAAATTACTCTTTAAAGGAGCATCGTAGATGTAATCATTATCGTATTCACCAGTATACACAAACTCATCGTTCTTGGTGATCAATTTTGGATCTACGTAATAATTTTGAATGTTCTTTTTATTGGCATTACTGGCATCGCTCAAATGCATTTTGCTTTGCAGAATAAAATCCTGATTGTCTCCATTGTTCTCATTCCCAAAAAGAATAAACAGTAACTTACCATTATTTTTGGCTAACTGAGTAAAACTATCGTTGAGTACCGAATTTACAGAGCCGTCTAGACCTGCCAGAATGAAGAAGTTATTTTCAAAATTCACATCTGAATCGAGAAACTGACTGATCGTCGTATTGTTGTTAGGCAAAATATTTTCTGCCGGAACCTCTTCGGGTGTTTTGATGCTTTTTTCGATTAAATCAAACCATTTTGAAAAAGAGGCTGATTTTTTCAGATAATAACTCTTCGATCTTCCTTTAGCAATAAAAGAGTACGTAAAATTATAGTTTGCGTACAAATCACTACTGATCGTTAATTTAATATTTTGCAGTGCTGAAAGTGTTTTCTTTAAGTGCGTTTTGGTTCCATTGTTATTCTCAAAAACGTAAAAGAAGTTAATGTTTTTGCTTTGTAAAGCAATTTGTTCAATCGTTTTGATCGAAATATCATCTCCTTTTAGATTGGTAATTTTGTTTTTATCATGATTCCATATGTTAGCCGGCAATAAAATTTTGCTGGCATTGTCAAACTGAACCGGTACACTGGTTTGATTTTCGTTTACAAAAAAAGTGTTCTTATACAATTCACTCGCGTGAAAGTTAATTTTTCCGGACGAAAACTTTAACGTATCGGTAGGTTTCAGTTTTACGACCATGTTATCTTCAAGAGGATTCAGATATTGCAAAGGAACCCAGCCGTATTTAAGATTAGTCGTGTCTTTTGGCATCACATCATCAAAGTTGGATACAAAAGCCGAATTGATTGTTTTATCTATTTTATAGACATATACAAAATCATTTAGTTTTATACTTTTCTTTGATACCGCTTCTAAATTGGGATCGCTTTTCAGCAAAAGGGTACTCTTTTTAACGTTTATTTTGCTCGAAAATAAGTTGTCTAAAGTGTTGCAGGCCACAAAATACTTTACATATTTTAAATTGACCTGATTTTGCATTGCCCTGCTGTATTCAATCACATTGTCTTTTTTAATCCAGCCCAGATACTGAACTTCTTTTGCATTAGAAAAGTGATTTGTTTTACTTCGAAAGACCGAAAATGTCCCTTTGGGTTTACCAATCAGTTTTTTATCGGCAACCACCACTTCGTAATAATTCTTATCCTGATTGATCACATACATCGGCGACAAAATATTCACCTTGTTTTTTACCTTGGCCCCATAAGGTTCTTCATAGATTTTATTTTCATTTCTATCTGAAAGCACTAATTTAAGCTGTGATTTTTCGTCTT
This sequence comes from Flavobacterium sp. N502536, assembly GCF_025947345.1. Taxonomy (NCBI): domain Bacteria; kingdom Pseudomonadati; phylum Bacteroidota; class Flavobacteriia; order Flavobacteriales; family Flavobacteriaceae; genus Flavobacterium; species Flavobacterium sp. N502536. The sequence continues at coordinate 4,943,422 of NZ_CP110011.1, forward strand.
CTTTTTGCCTTTCATTGTCGTACGTATTCACAATTTTTTCTGTTTTTTTGAGAACACTTGTACTATTACTAACCTGCGAAAAAATTGGACTTATAACCAACAAGAACATCAAAGAAGTATATCGAAGTAAAATACTAATTTTCATCTGTTGCTTTATTTTTTTTGGTTTTTTGGGTAATATTGATTTGCTTAAAGCATTTGATTGTATCTAGTTTTACTTCCTGAATAATGGTAGATTTTCCGTCTAAATAATGCAGTCCCTGACAATAACTCAAAAAGTCATTGTATTTTTCTTCATTAACCACCACTACTACATCCGACAAATTATTACAGATGTATTTGTTTTTCAAATAATTGACCTGTTCTTTGTAGGTTCTTGTATCCCTTGCTCCCAGATTGGCAATAATTTGCAGTCGTTTTTTAATATCATTTATGACAATACCTGCCGAATCAATTTTTTCCGGTTCTTTAAAGGGTTCGTACAATGGATAAATCTCAATCTCTTTTCTTACCGGATATCCCGTTTTATCTGTCTCCAATTTTACGGTGTAAACACCCGGTTTGGTGAAAATGTAAATAGCCTGTTTTTCATAAGAATCGATAGTCCCCGTTTCTCCAAAATCCCAATACCAGTTGCTCGAACTTGGCGAGTATCCGGTAAATACAATTTCTTCGCCCACATAACCAAAATCCGGGGCAAATATTTTTGAAATAGAGTCTCTTGCAGTCAAAGCTCTTCCGTTAACGATATTGATTTGCTTCGAAAAATCAAACTTATTGTCAATTTTTAGCGTTACCAGATATTTACCTGCTTTTTCATAGGTATAATTTACACTTCCTTTGCTCACAATTGAATCACCGTTTCCAAAATACCAGACCGCTTTTTTATCTTCTATTAAAGTGCTGTCGTTTATTTTAAAATTCAACTCCTCATCTAATTCGTACTGATGATTATCATTCTCATCTAATATCGAAAAATCAAGATTATTTAATCTTTTATTGTACGGAAATAGCAATGCCACGATCACTAAAATTACCGCAAGGCAGAACAAAAGGATAACTACTGTTTTATTTTTAATGTTCATTTTTAAAATTCGCTTTACATTCGTTTAGACTTCTTTGAACAAGAGTATCATTTTTCCTGACCGTACTTTCTTCCAGATTGATCTCTAAAAAAACATTTAACAGGTTCCCGCCAATCACACAAAAATTATACGACGAATGAAATTCATTGTCCTTATACAATTGTTTGTATTCGGATATGTTTCTTTTTACTTCATCTATTCGCTGTACCTGATTAATATCGTATTTGATCGTATCAATGGTTTTGAAAATCAGTTTTGATTTATTAGCATAATCTACTTTAATCTCCTGCATCTTTTCATAGTCATTAATTCTGTTGAGCATATCCGTATTATTAAAATTTGGAGTTTTTAATAAAAATTTGGTAACACCAATGTATATTACACAAGCACTTATAATAAATAACAAATTGAATTTTAGCTTTTTCCAATATGTTTCATCAAATTCTATTGCCTTTTTCATGATTATAGGATTATTTCTTTTTATTTTCCTGGTTGTGTTTTTCGATACAATTTTTAAGCTGATTTTTGTTAATCCCGTAACCTGTCTCGGCTTCTTTCAAAACATCAATTTTAGTCTGTATTCGTTGCAGTTCAACCAAAAACTCTTCGTATAACCCAAAAGAATTTGTCAGATTCGTTTTTGATTTTCGAATTTCATTATTGATCGCGAATCTTTTTTCATTGATTAAAGACTGAAGATTCTTGCGTTCGTTTAAGGTTCTGTCTTTAAATCTCAGGTCGTTAATTTCGATTAGGATTTCGTCAAACAGCAGGTTCATTTCTCCCTGTTTTACCGCAATATCATTATAGTACTTATGCTTTTGCTCTAATTCGGCAACACCCTTATTGGCGGTAGTTAACGTGATATACAGACAGCCAAAAATAAAAGCAAACGTGATAAAAAACATGCTATAGAACTTACGCTTTTTAGCCTTTATTTTAATGTGATTAAGTGGTTCCATTGTTTTGTTTTTAATCTAGTATTGACCATGTATTGCTTTTTGGTGCAGAGACTTTGGTTTCTTCACTAATAACAATATTTTCTTTTCTGATTCCGATATATTCCAATTCGCTTAATTTTTGCCATAAGCGTTTTAAAATCCCTAAAAACTGGTTTAGTTTTTCGAGCGTTTGAGCGATATCGTTATGGTCGTAAACCGCATTTTTTGCTTCAAACAATACCGTTAGCAGCTCTGATGGTTTAACATCAATCCACTCGTAGTAATATTGTAACAAAACCTCTTTCTCTTTGTCGTCCATTAAAGTCAGAGCCGAAAGAAGGTGATTGGCCAACACGATTATTTTGTCAAACATATAAACCGGAGACTCTTCAGAAGCAATGTTTTTTAGATAAAAACAGTTCTCCGCATAATAGTTCAATATCTTGTTACACAAACTAAATGTGTTAGACACCAGTTTGTTATTGATTGCGCTTTGGGCATTCTTTTTATGAATCTTTATTGAAAAATCATTTAACTGATACAATTCCGTATTCACTTTCGTCAGAAATTGATTTAAAATCTCGCTGTTTTTGGTCTTTACTACAGGAGCGATGTACTTTCCGTCTTCGATAAAAGTTCCGTTCTGGAAGGCTATTTTCTTAACAATTATAAAGTAGCCTGACAAAAAGTTATCGTTTACTTCTTTTTTATTGACAATATGCAATTTTATATCGGGAAGCACATGGGGATGGTGCAACGGAATGCTCTCAGGATCCGGAATACCTACAGGAATTAAATCATAAGGATTTATAGAAACAATAACATAATATTGCTCAAAAGAATTGCGATCTAAATCATTTGCATTGATACTTACCTCAGGAAGTTTAGTACCATAAATATCCTGATTAAAAGAAATGATGTGCCCGTTCTTAGCAATTAATTCGCATTTTTTTAAATAGGCAACTAATTGACCGCCTTCAATTTTTATTTCAATCTCAATAGATTTATTGCCTGCAGGCTGGATACAGCCATAATTGAAATTGTTTAACTGAACTTTATTATAATCGCTTACAATTGTTATAAAGTTGAAATAATTATTGATAAAATGGTCTTTGGTTAGTTTTACACCATCTGTCCAGTTAATGGGTAAATGTATGTTTGATTTCATAATTCGAAGTTGTTTTATGGTGGTATTCGTTAGTTTTTTTTATTTCCATTTCTTTTAAATCCATCTGGTTTCAAAAGAAGTCAAAGTTTTAATTATTCCTCTAGTTCATCCTGCTGCCTGTTTAAAGCAACTCTTTTAGCAAAAATGATTTGTTTGTTTTTCAATTTACTCTGAGAGATGGTCTGATACGGACTCAGATTTCTGATAAACAAGGGAAATCTAAAATATTTTGCCGTGTAAAAAATCCAACCGGTATCTTCGTTCTCAGCACTGGATTCGATAGCATCGTTTGGAAATCTATAATTTTGGTCTTCAATAAATTTATCAAACCAGCTGCCCAGATTGACATCCTGAGCAATTTTTACATCAAATTTTGAAAAGAATTCAGAGTCTATTTTCTTCTTAATATTAATAGAAACCTGCATCAGGCGGAATTTGTCAATATTGTCCCAATAGTCAAAATCCTTGCGCTCTTTACCCACTCTCCAGTATTCATAAAAGGGTTCAGGGATTTGTAAATATTTTTTCTTTGATTCCTCAAAAAAGATTGGCGCATATAACCACAGAATGTTAAGCATACTGATGTGTGCATAACTTGATATGGCAATATAATTAAAGACGAGGTAGTAGATCCAGGAAGAAAGAATGGCTACAATTAAAAAAAGAAAAAGTTTTGCGGGAGCACTATTTTGTATGCCTATCTTCTGAAATAAAGCCGTTTTCATGAAATACAATAAGGCAACTCCAAGCAGTAAGTAGTAAAAGATTGAAAAAAATAAGCCAAACCAAATGAACTCGTTGTTAAAGAAAGCAAACAAACAGGGTAAAGCCGCGATAAGTGAAAAGCATAAAACAAATACGATCGCTGATTTTGTTTTTATTTTTATGCTTGCAAATTGATTCATTACAAGCGTAATAATTAAAATTAAAAACGGTGCCAGGAGGTATTTCAGAAAAAAGGGCAATATTGTATTCATAATTGAAGTGGTATTATTATGATGCTTTAAAAAATTATAAAATGGTATTTATGCCTAAATAGTTTTCGTTTAATTTTATTCCCAATTGATAGTTGTTAAAAAAAACAATGTCAACTCTCCGGTTACTGATAATAAAATACTCGAGTACTTTCCGGGTAAGAGTCATCTTCCGCTCGAGTATCGAATAGTCGATATTTCCCTCAAAATATAGTGTTACCTCAACATTATCAACTTCGCTTTCTACAGCTCCGCAAAGGCCCAAATTAAAGCCGAGTAAACCATCGCTTAATTTTAAAAATGGAGATTCTGTAAAAACATGTTTTTTGTATTTTAGTTTTACCGTGTCACCCAGTAACATTTCCAACACTTTTTCCAATTCAGGAAGGTTCTCTTTTAATTTTTCTGCCTCACATAAATAGATGAATAGATTCTTCTTTTGTGTATTAGACAGATCAAAATCAATTGCAATTAACTCATCTACAATCCTTAGAAACAAATCAATCTTATCGCTAAACAAGTGAAGGCTTCTTACGGCAAAATTTGAACTTGCCGAAAAAATCTCATTGTCAAAAGGCATAAAGAAATCAAGCGCATTCTTTTCTACTTTTTTATTTTCCTTTACCGCTTCTACAATCTCTTTATTAGACATGGTAGAATTACTAACTGATAACGGATGAAACAGTAATTCGGGTAAATTATGGTAAATGCTATTTTTAGCCAAATGCAATAACAGCGCTTCCTTTGTATATTTTGAATCTTCCTGATACAACATTGAAGAAAGATCAATAGCATCTCTGGAATTGTTTCTTTTAGAAAGGCCTTTGTGTCTGACAAAAACTTCAGTTTCATTTTTTAAAAGGTTCTGCAATTCATAAAAAAGAATTTCGCCCTTTAGATTAAAATTAAGCTGTTGTTTTAAAACTGCAATATCCTGCTCCATAGCTTATTTTTTTTCCCAGATAAATTCATCCTCTTTGATATCCAGCATTATACTTTCATTCTCCAGAATCGCCTCTGAAATGATTAATTTCGAAATGGTTTTCTTCAGATAGGTTCTTACGATTCCGGCAATAGGTCTCGCTCCGTATTTTTTAGAAAACCCTTTATTGGTCAAATATTCCAGCGCAGCCTCCGATATATCAAACGAAATATTCTTAATACTTTTTAATTGCTCCTGCAAACGGGCCAAATGCAGCCTGAAAATTGCTTTGGCAATTTCGATATTGATTGGGGCAAACGGAACCACTTCAGTCAAACGTCCCAAAAACTCGGGTCTGAAGTGCTCACTCATAATTTCAATTAATTGATTAGAGGTAGGCAAATGACCATTTTCGATTTGTTCCTGTATCCATTGACTACCAATATTCGAGGTAAAAATGATGATGGCATTCGAAAAATCTCCTTCTCGTCCTAACTTATCATGCACTTTTCCTTCGTCCATAATTTGTAAAAACACATCGTAAACCGAACTGTGTGCCTTTTCGATCTCATCAAAAAGTACTACCGAATAGGGTTTTTGTCTAATTTTATTCACCAGCATCCCTCCTTCTTCGTAACCTACGTATCCTGGAGGCGCACCATACAATAAAGCCGCTGAATGCTCTTCTTTAAATTCCGACATGTCAAATCGGATCATGGCATTTTCATCATCGAATAATAGTTCCGCCAGTGTTTTGGTCAATTCAGTCTTACCGGTTCCTGTTGGTCCAAGAAAAAAGAAGGATCCAATAGGCTGTTTTGGATTACTCAAACCACTTCGGGATTCAATAATAGCTTCCGACAAGGTTTTTATCGCATGTGCCTGCCCTTTTACTCTTTCCTGCAGTTTGTCTTCAATAGTCAAAAGTTTTTCTTTTTCTCCGGCACTTATTTTCCCTAAAGGAATTCCGGTTGCATTTGAAACAACTGCCAAAAGCTCCGATTTTGTAACGGTGGTCACTTTTTCTTTGGCCAGATTTTCAATATCGGTCGATAATTGTTCTATCGCTTCAAAAGTGACAGCTTCATTTTTAGAATTATTCGAATTTTCGACTACACTCACTTTACTGGTTACGATGCAGCTTATGCGGTTGTAAATCTCTTTTTTCAGCAAACTCATCCTTGATTCGTCGGCAGGATCAGACTCTTTTATCTGCTCTTTTATTTTTACAATCTCTACCAATGAGTTGGCATTTGATACGATAACTGATGAAGCGGTACGATCTAATAAATCGATCGCTCCGTAGGGTAATTTTTTTTCTTTATAAAATCTTTTTGATAAATGAATGGCTTCCTGAATGACTTCATCCTGAATAGTTACTTTATAATGCTTTTCTAATTTGGCTTTGTACAGACTCAAACATTCAAGCAGCAAAGAATAGTCTAATTCTTCAATAAAAATGTTTTCAAACTTTCCGTTAATGGTTGTTCCTTCAATTGATTTACGATAAGAATCGGAATCAATTGAAGCAATAATATTAATAGTACCCTCAGTCAATTGGGTGTTGATGATATTGATTACGGCATTTGATTTTGAATTGGACGAATTCAATAAAACCTGTATATCATCAATAAAAAGGATGCTTTTCGAGTTTCTGGCTAATTTTTCAAAGATTTCAATCAGTTTCTTCGAAATCTCATTTTCACCACTGCAATTGGCTACCAGTTTGGCTACATTTAGAGACAACACGAGAGTTTCTTCAAAAAAATCAGGATCTGTTTCGTGTAACGAAGAAATTAGATTTTTTATAATACTCGTTTTTCCAATACCCGATTCTCCAATTAATAAAATACCGTGATTTTCGTATCGCTCGATATTTTCAAGAATCAGCCTAACCTCTTTGTTTCTGCCAATAACACTGCTTCCCTCTTCAATTATGTTTTTTTTGTATAAGGTATCGCAATAGTTAATATTGACCGTTTCTTCTTCATCAGTAGTATCTGCGAGATTAAAACTCTTTTGATTGTTGCGAAGTCCAAAATGTTTTAGCAGTTCTTTATCGCTTAAGTTCAAACCGTCAATTTGTTTGTCGCTATACACCAAACCAGGTTTGATAATGGCAATAAAAACGGAAAATGCATCAATAGAATCTGATCCCAGTCTAATTTTATTAAAATTTGATTCTGTAAAAACATGTTCTACTTCAGTATCCGCTGTGATTGTATTGTCATTGTTTTGAGCAGAAGTATATACTTCCTTCCTTACATCAAACCATTCTTTGATGTACTCAATGTCTTTTGATAATGTTCTTAAAACTTCGACTAATCCGGTTGGTTCAAACAATAGCGCATAAGCTAAATGAGCAACACCGTAAGTACTGTGTCCATCCTGAATTGCTAACGATTTGGCAGATTTAATGGCAGATAATAAGCTTGGACTGTAATCTAGTTCATTCATAGGTTTAGTTAATTGTAATTTGAAATGGAATGTTCATAACAGACTGTTTTTCTAAGGTCTCTTTTAAAAACAACCCAATTTTCTGCTTGTTTTCGATCTGCATAGCATACTTATCCTGTAAAACAACTTCTATATCAATAGTTCTGAATAAGCCTTTTTTTCTTTGATCGCTAATACCAACTCCATCTTTAATAAATACCTCTTTGGTAATATTTCTTAAATGGTAGTGTACGGCCGATTTTATGTCTTGTTTGGTTACTAATCTTTCTTTAGACAGAAAGCCGTATCTCAAATTGATCAGTTTTTCTGCTTTGTTGTTTCTGTAAATTCCTCCAACCGAACTTGTTTCAAAAACAGTGGCATCCTGAACCAATTCAGACAAAGCGGTTTGTTTTAAAATAGTTCCTTTTTTTAAGTTGTTGGCCGACTGCCCATTTGAAGTCCAGTATGAGCAATACAGAATTTTAGATTTATCGGTTTCGTGAATTAAAGCATATACCTCCTCTTCGCTAACTTTGTTGTAACTGCTATTAATTTTACTTTCAATTGAATTAATTTCCTCATTAATTCTGGTCATCGTAGCATCAATATAATCGGCATTAATGTTTGAGAAAGAACTAATATCTTCTCTCAGTGCACGGGCTAATTTTTTAAGGAAAAACTTTGCGGTTCGTGAATCATAATTCTCCAATCCACCATAAAAAATAGTGAATACATTAGAACTAAGATGATTCGGTTGTTTTATACCGTTGGTGAATTCAACATTTTTTTCGTTAAAAATTCTGGCCACATCCAAAAAATGGGTATTACTCTCGGCTTTCATTGCAAAAAGCCTTCCCTCTAGCTTGGCATTGTGTACTCTGTTGTTTAACTTTCGATTGATAACGGGAAAAGTATTTATTTTGATCTGAATTTTATCCAGCTCTGCTTTAGAGAAAATTTCAGGAAATATAAATTCCAGCCAAATTAATCCCGTATTTTTTTTACCCGACTTCAGGCTTTCTTTTTCAATTTTAAACTTATCTACTATCGATTCGTAGACCAAATTTTCAGGGTTCAGCTTTAATCTGTAAATAAAATTTTTATAGAATGATTTTATCGTTTCTGTATAATGTTTGTTGTCCTGAACTTCATCAAAAGTTTCTCTTTCAATTTCAAGAGTATTTCCTAAAGTGTCCTTTACTACGATAAATTGCAGAAAAGAATCTAAGGACGAATCTTCTGTTATAAAAGTAAATTTCAACGAATTAAGCTTCTCCAGATTCTCTTTGGAGGCATCCAGACCAATCCAAATACGATGATCTGAAATTCTGTGCGGCGCAGGTAAATGCTTCACATGTTTTGAAGAGTCAATTAAAAAAGAGTCGTGCAATTGAAAGCTAATTTCGCCTTCAATGACACTTTCGTTTGCAAATGGAGTAAAATGAATATCGGCATCGACACTGGTTACCATATTCGATTTTACAACAAATTCGGTATCGTCGTTTAAGAGGACAATTCCATTAGTGACACTTGTACTGGCCAGAGTATGCGCAGGCATGGGCAGATTCCACTGACTTGGTACAATTTCCTGAGCAATGCGCTCAATAATTTTGTTGTCGGATTCAACTCCTTCGTGATGCAGGTAATAAAGTTCATGGACAAAAACGTCTAACAACATCATTACCAGAGGATCTGCCATGTTGATGTCCTCAATACCCCAGATTTCTAAACACTTTTTCTGTATTCTATTTTTTATTTCAACAAACTTAACGTCTTTCATATTGTGGTATTATTGAGAAATTGGGCTGATATTCAATTTAGTATGAAAATTAAACGGAACTAAGCTTTCTATAATCGAACCTTTTACAACTATATTCGCTTTTCTCCTGATGCTTGAGGCTAACTCCTTATCATCAATCTCATCTAAAGAAATCGTAATTTCACTTAGCAATAGTCTTTTTTCAAATTCGGTAATCGATTCCTGCAATGATTTTCGTACCAAATCTTCCCAATCTCTTTTTTTTATATGTTGATTAAATTCTAAATCCCAAATAATAGTCCCGTATCCCGGCGTCTCTGGTATCTCTCCAAAAGAGGTCGTAATGATCATCATAATGTTGTACGCAATTGATTCTTCAATCTTACAAAAATTTTCTTGAGAGCCTCTTAATAACGACTTAAAATTAACGGGATATTTCAGATATTTCATTTTTTAACACAAATTTAATTGAATTATGATAATTTTATAACATTACAAAAATCCCGGCAGGATACGACAAAAATCCAAATAAAATACTTACAAATCAATAATAATTTAAAGTTTTTTTTTACTAGTTTTACACACTTAACTAATAATCCTATTAAATTATGAGCATGTTCAATTATGGTATTGGTGGCAATGAAGTAAAGATTGACGCCAATGAATCTATTTTAGAAATTCCTTCAAACAGAACATTACTAATTCAAAAACTTACAAATGAGCAGCCGGTTGGACCGGAAGCTGTGTATGATTTGCAGACGGTAGAAGCTGTTTTTGAAAAGTACAAACCGAGTGTAGATTTTGAATTTTCTACGGAAGAAGGTTCAGATTTAAATGAATCCATGGTATTTCAAAACCTGGGAGATTTTGGAGCCAAATCGATTAAAGAGAATAGTCCTTTTTTAAATAAACTAAATACCGAAAAAGAACAGGCTTATAAAATTGTACGCCAACTTTCGAGTAACAGAGGTTTAATAAAAGCTATTCAGGACCCAGCTGTTAAAGAGGCTATAATCGAATTACTTGAAAACGCGAAGAACGAAATTAACACCAACAAACAATAAATATGGCAACTCAAACCAAAGAACAAAAAAGTCATGGTTCTTCAGTAGAACAATTGGTTCAGGAACAAGGCAGTAAAATAAATTTATTAAATGAATACGGCGGTTTTGCCTTTTTAGAAAACGTAATTGACGGATTATCAAATCTAAACCCTACCAGAAAAGCCAGAAAAAATATTTTTCTTAACGATGCGCAATGGGAAAGTGAGAGAACAACTCTTACCAACAGACTGGATTTGTGGCTGGATTTGCTAAAAAGCAATCAATCAGTAGAATCTATGATCGAAGTAGCTAATGCTAAAGCGACATCAGCAGATTCAACTTTAAACAAAAATTTAAAATACGCTTTAAATGTTTCAAGAGAATTAGAAACATCTTATAGAAGTGTTGCTTTATTTTATAAAAATGCAGAAAGTGACAAAATCAAAAATGTTACGATCGTTAATGCAGATATCTCTCAATTAAAAGATCTTGACAATAGTTTGTTTATTGATTATGTTTCAAACGAATTAAAACAAAATTTTGACAGATTAGACTTGAGAAAAAACTACTCTATCCTTTCAGTACCAGGTTATTTAGGTTCAAATGCAGTATTAGACAAATGGTCTAAAATCGCACACGAGAACAAAACAGTACTGTTAACTGACTTCCAGGATCTTGAAACACCGGATGATGTTATCGATATTTTCTTTAATGCCAACCATACCGGAGGTGATGTATACAAATCAAATACGATCATGACTTGTAACTATTTACTTGGAAGAAGTAAATATGATGAAGTTGGAGAAGAAGACAACTTATATGTACCGCCATCCACTTCATTAGCAGGTAAAATCTACAAAACTTTAATGTCTCAGGTTGTTGCCGGTAAAAAGTTTGGAGGTTTGAATGAAGTAGAAAGCGTTCGTTTTGACTTGAAGAAAAGCGAAATCTCTGAAATCGAAAAAATGGGATTAGTTCCTATGGTAAATGAATACAGCAAAATTATGGCTTTCTCTGCTAAAACTTTATTCAACGGAGATAACTTAGGTTTACAAACTTATTCAGTAGTTAGAGTATTTGACCACATTACAAAAGTACTTTTTGATTTCTTAAACAGAAGAGCCTTTGAAAACTGGACAACCAGAACTGAAGCTGACTTAAGAAGCCAAATCATTAAATTTTTGGATGGAATTAAAGGACCTGCTAATCTTATCGAGAAGTTTACGGTAATGAAAATTGAGCAGGATAAAACTCAAAAGGACAGAATTTTACTGGACATCCACATTACACCTTATTTCCCTGCTAAAAGCTTTGTAATTCAATTAGATGGACACAAAGGAGATGGTCCGGAAGAAGCAGTATGGCATAGCGATTACAAACAAGTTTAATCGCATCCTGAATTAGTATAAGCCTCAAAAAGTTTAAAATCTTTTTGAGGTTTTTTTTGGTCTCTTTTTAAAATACTTTGGTGTATCGGTTTTAATTAAGCATCATTTAATTAACAATAAAAAAACAAACAATTAAAGACTAAAGTAATTTAAACATTGTTATCAGCGGATAAAATATCCCTGAGCGCATCTTTTGAATCAATGTTAACCATGTAATACATAAATCCAATTACGAAACAACAGCAACAAATGATTTAAACCCGACGGTTTCCAATAAAAAAGAGGCTGTTTCAAATGATGAAACAGCCTCTGTTATTTTGTAAAGAGAGCCCTTAGTTAAATTCTAGTATAAATAGTTAAGAGCTGTAACATCGTTAGCATTGAAAGCTCCAGTTTCATTTGAACTGAAACATGCTCTCATGTAAGATGTTGAGTCATATCCTGTAGGTGTTCCCGGGATATGAATTGCTCCAACACCAGCTGCTCCTTCGTTTGAATTTTGACCACAGCTTTGACGGCTGAAATAATCTGTATGGCGTAAACCAATACAGTGACCAATTTCGTGTGCAGCTACGTGCGCATTTACATTAACTGAATAAGTATCTAATCCAGAATACAATGTAACAGAGTTAAAAGGATTCCCTCCTGAAGGGAAACCAGCTACTCCACCGGCACCTCCGGATTGTCTTCTTACTACAATGTTTGCACCTGTAGTACTTGAACTAAAAGTTAGTGTAAAGTTGATAGACAGTCCTAAACTATTGTATCTGTTTACTGCCGCTTGCAATCCAGCACGCATATTTGTGCTTAAAGCTGTTGTTCCAGTCCCGGATAATCCAACAATTTTAATCGTTTTTGGAGTAGATACTAAATTAGTAGTGCGGTATTGTTCTGTGGTAATACCTCCATGAATATTCATTTTATTTAATTGTTCTTCCGTCATAATGATATCACCTTCAATAAGGAACGCATCCTCAGTGGTACCATCTAACTTCGTGTTTTTAATCACTTGAACATCCTTATTATTTAGCGCAAGTGCACTAATTTTATTCAACACCTCTTGTGTTACTTGAAGAGATCCGTCTTTTGGTTGATCAGCTTGATCATCTTTGTTACAAGACAACACCATTAGCGCCATAAATGACAAGGCTAAAATTGATTTCATTTTTTTCATAAACAGGTTTTTTTTGGTTGTTAAAAAAGTTTGGTAATGTGGGGATCTTTACAAAATATTAATACTATTTATCTCCAAACTTAAATATTTTTTATATTAAAATACTTATAAAACAGTAATTTAACAATTTTAACAGTTTTTGTTATGAAATTAATTTAAGAATTTTTAATCATAATTATCTGATTATTGCGCTGAGCCCAGTAAAACCAATAATTAAATACAAATCAGAATGTTATCTATAAAAATACGTTTTTAATATTCAATCTTAGGTTACTCCTGCTAAAAAATGAATTTGCAAATTGACATCACATTTAAAGTAGAATATGGAAACTAAAATGCGATTAGTAGACGTAACTATTTTGAAGATACTGTAGGAAATAAAAACTCGTATTTTTTTTACAAATATTTTAATAACTTTGATTTTCTCACAATGGATAAATATTTCACTTAGAAATCATTAAACATAAATTTCTCTCTTGCATTGTCTAAATCTAGAAGCGATCAACCGCTGCAAGCGTATTTTTTATGTGAATTGGAGTAAATCCTTATAACTGCCCTAACCCCCATAGTAAATGAAGACACCAATTATTTTCCTCCTTTTTTTGATTACGACAATTAGTCTCGCACAAAGTCCCGAAAAATGGAAACACTACATAAAAAAGGAAAATGAAAGAAAATTGGAGCCATACTATCTTACCTCTTTAGAAAATGCACGCCACTTTCAGTACAAGATTGTAAAAAAACTGGACGACACTTTTTGTATTGTTGCAAATAAAACCTCAAAAACTAATCGTACTTTAAACAACATTAGTCCGGTTAATAATTTATGGAAACTACCAGCCGACTTTTCAAATCATACAGCAGACAAGCCGTATATCATCGCAACAGATACCCTCAAAACCTTAATTGCCGACCTGAAATCAATAAACATTTCTGACGTCAAAATACTCAACAACCATCTTGTAGTTCTAAAAAGTGATTCCAAAAAGATCATAGATGCCATTATCAATTTGAGCAGTGTAACTTCTGTTTCTCAGGAATCACTGCAGCCAAAAACTGAATCTAAAATAGTAGATCAAAACTTTACGATCAATTCTATCAATAAAGCCAATATTAATTTTCCTCTTCTAACGGGCGAAAATCAGGTTGTAGCCATCAAAGACGACCTTTTTGATGTAAATGATGTTGATTTATTAAACAAACTCATTCCTTCTACGGGGCAATCCACTACCGTAACCGTCCATTCCACCGCAATGGCGACTATAACTTCGGGATCAGGAAACGGTTCTGTACTAGGAAAAGGAGTTGCTCCAAAGTCTAAAATACACTCCTCTGACTTATCGAATATCTTTCCTGATGACGTAGCCAATTTACAGGGTGCCACCACTCAGAATCATTCGTACGGCACCGTGATTGAGAATTTTTATGGCTCCCTTGCCAATGCTTATGACGCGCAATTGTACTCCAATACCAATTTGACCCACTGTTTTTCCTCCGGAAATATAGGCCTTCAGGGATACAAATCGATTACTGGTAATTTCAAGCAATCCAAAAACAGTATTGTAGTGGGGTGTATTGACCAAAACGGAGTAGTTATGCCTTTTTCTTCAAAAGGTCCGGCCTATGACGGTCGTATAAAACCAGAGCTGGTAGCCTATAGCATGCAGGGAACTTCAAATTCGACAGCCTTGGCCACAGGTATTATCACACTTATGAAACAACATTACAAAACGACATACAATACCCCTTTGAATAATGCGCTGGCAAAGGCAATTTTAATTAATAGTGCAAAGGATTTAGGCAATCCGGGTCCCGATTTTACTTATGGTTATGGCAATATCAATGCGGACAAAAGTTTAAAAACAATCAGTGAAAATAGAATGCTATCCGGTAATCTCGCATCCGGGCAAACCACTTCACACACTATTACCCTGCCGGTAAATGCAAAAAACTTAAAAATTACATTAGTCTGGAATGATTTGCCTGCCGCAATAAACAGCAATATAAGTCTGGTAAACGATTTAGACCTGGAAGTTGTTTCGGCTGACAACACTACTACTTTGCCCTGGATTCTTAATCCTGATATCCCTCAGCAGCAAGCCGTAAGAGGAAAAGACAAAATAAATACCATCGAACAGGTGACAATTGAAAATCCCGCATCCGGATCCTATACGATCAATGTTATGGGTTCCTATGTTTCGAATGCCTCTCAGGAATACAGCATCGCTTACGAGTACGAACTTCAAAATCGATTTGAATGGAACTACCCCATTCAAAATGATAATTTCCCTTATGATGGCCGGATTATTTCTCCTTTCAAATGGAATTCGTCCTTTTCCGGCACCTCCGGGCAATTATCTATTAGTTACAATAATGGGCAAACCTGGGAGGTTATTGCAAATGATATCCCTTTAAACAATGAGCAGTTTACGTATACTCCAAAAGAGCAAAAATTTTCAAGGGCAAAATTAAAGATGATCATTGGTACTACCGATTATATCTCTGATAGCTTTACGATTTCATACGATTTAAACATCCGTTCCAGTTTAGTCTGCGACGGTACGACCGAGATTAATTGGGACCAGCCTGCTGCTGTTACCTCCTTTAACATCTATCAACTCACTAACAATGGTTTCGAATTTAAACAACAAACCACAAACGCAACTTACGCCTATACGGACGGGAAAATTTATACTGTTGTTCCTGTTTTTGACACTAATGAAGGAATAAAAAGTGAGTCGACATTGCAGTATGCCCAAAACTCAAATTGCTATTTTGAGTTTGCTTTGGCAGAAGTTTTTGAGGAGGATAAAATAAAAATTAACACCAGTCTTTTTAGCTTATACAATATCAAAAGAATTGAACTGGTCAAAATAAGCGACGATGCCGAAACTGTTATTAGTACAACAAGTGATATCGGTTCAAAAACATTTTCATTTTTAGATCCCGCTCCGACAAAGGGACGAAATAAATATAAAATAAACCTTATTCTGGCCAACAATACGGTAATAAGTTCTCTAATCGTTGATGCCAATTATTTAGGGGATGCTTTATTTTTGATACACCCTACCTTATTAAGCAAAAATGAAGACTTAAGTATTGAAGCCAAAAAAGAGGGAAGCGCCACTCTTTACTTGTATAATGTCAGCGGACAAATGACTAATACTTTCCCATTACTTTCTAAAACCAATACTGTTACGCTGAAAAATATTGCCTCCGGAATTTATCTCTATAAAATAATTACAAGCTCAGGCGAAATACAATCAGGAAAAATTGCCGTTTTTTAAACTACTGTCGGCTCTTTAAGTAACGATACGTCTATAAACAAACAAGCCTGACGAATATCGTCAGGCTTGTTTATTCTTATAGGCAGTGAAAGTTTTACTTTGTAATTCCAAACATCATTACCAATTTGTCATTCAAATAAAAATTCAGTGTCTGATCTGCTACATCAAAACGCAGCTCTTTACTGTTTAAATAAGATATTATCTTTTGCTCTGTTTTATTCCCTTCTTCACCAATACATGCCATTGCAGTAGTTCTTACATTATTAAAAACAACACGGTCTCCTTTACTTTCGTAAGTTCCTCCAAAATTGTTACAACCTGTATTTCCACTCACTTGTTTTTTTGCTGTATCAAATTTAATAGAAGCACGGCCATAATCCATCCCCACATTTTCAAGCATAATTAATTTCCAGTTGTTCTTACCAATAAAACTCCAAAGTTCATTTTGAGTTGGAATGGCAAACTCCATAACAGTCTTGTTCTTTAAGTTTTTAAACTGTACTTTATTGTTTTTCTTTACAATTTTAAACTTTTTATCTTTTATTGCTTCGCTAAATTCATGCTCTAATTTCATGCTCTTGTCGTCACAAGCCATTAAAGTTCCAAAAGGAGCATCGGTTTTGATCTGATTTTTTGCAGCAAGCTTTGTATATTTTACATTAAAGTTATTGCAGCCGTTTTTACCGCTGATTGTACCTGTTTCCTGGTTTATGGTGATAAATGCTTTACCATTATTTATCTTTTTTCCATTCAACTGAGTCAGGATCATTTTTGTATTGTAAATCCCTTTCTGCTCTTTTACAGCCGTTTTCGAAATAATACTTTTCAGTTTGTATTCGTATAAAGAAGCATCAGCAGGAACAACACCCTGTCTTTTTGTTCTGGTCACCATAAGCTCATATCGGTTTCCTTGTTCAAAATTGAAACCGTCAATATGATTATAAAAAAACTGCCAGTCTTTATCATTGTCATACTTTACCTGTAAACATTCCATTGGAGCAACACCCTGACATGGTACTTTATTCTCTCTTACAAACATTCTTAAATTCTCCTGACCATATGTAATTGATGATAATAACACGATCATAAAAACATACATACCTTTAAATCTTCTCATTCTTTTTAAATTTTGTAATACTTCATTAAGTATTCTGATTATACTATATTTCCTTGGTTAGCATTAACTGTGCCATTTGAACAAAGCAGTTTGTTTTTAACTTTTTTTTATACCTCCGGCAAAGCCTTATTTTACGGGAGTTTTTATCTTTTACATCCTTCTTTTTAGGGCTACGCAACTACTAACTATACTGCAAACCGACTAGTTACCCCATACTCCGGCCTTCTTTTTTCTGCTACAATTGCAATGCAATTTCGGCTGTTGTAAGTTTCATGACACTGCCATTACTTTCATATTTGATTTAAAAATGATCGATCCGGAATATTTTTAGATGCTTTTTTGGATCGAAAAATTTCGAAAGAGCGAATTCTGTATTAAAAGTACAAAATTTTTAATGCTAATAAACTGACAATCAATTTCTTTTTTTATAAGAAGTATAAAAAGAAACTCGAACAGTTGCGGTTTTACCCTATAATTTAATAAAAACACCAAAATATCTATAATTCAGCAATTTACCAATATAAAAATAGGATTTTTTTGAATAAAACTTAATTAATTTTCTAATTTTGCGCCTCAATTTTATTTGACTATCAAACGATTAAAGAATGACACAATTTAGTAAAACAGTATTTATTGGTGACTTATTATTGTCGTCAATTTATACTTATGCTGATGAAAATACACGCGATTACACTTTGACTATAGCGACCGGAGATCAAAAAGTAATAAACTTTACACTGGATGCTGCCGAAAGTTCCTCTTTCAATATTTATGATGAAAATCGAAATTTAATTTACTCCAGAGAGTCTGAAACAAACAAATTAGAAATATCAACAACAATAAGTTTAGAAGGCAGTTCGTCCGATTTTTACTTTTTAGAGATAATAGAAAATGGTAAGGTGATGACGCACAAAATCGAAGTTACAGCAAAAAAAATAACAGCCAAAGCTGTAAGTGAGAGCCTTTCTTTACAAGATTAACCTTTTTGCCCCCACAATCAAAGGACGACTCTATTTTGAGTTGAATAAGAGCAGCTCCATGAGCTGTTTTTTTTATGATAAACACGCTATGTATTACTACTGGTTTTGGCTATTTTAGCCGCTAGGGGTTCGATTTCTTAAATCTCGGCTTTATAATAAAAATAAGCTCTCAGCTCTTTTCCGTTTGAATCAAAGCCAGATGACTGATACGCTTTTATGTAAATTACAGTATTGCTTTTCCATTTAATCTCCTCTATTGTATAATCACTTTCTGAAAGACAGCTTTTATACTCTGTTAAGAACTTCGTTGGATCGGTTTTATCATTCACTTTCAAAATTACTATAGCCTGATTTTTTGACTCATACTCTGGATTTTGAAAATAGATCATAAACTTATGATCCGGTGAAAGCTCCGGAATTGAAACGCTTGCATCGCCCAAAGAAATGATTTTAAACAGTACATCGTTGGAAGTATCTAACAATTGCATTTCCGAAAATCCCAGATAATCGGCAGTACTGGACTCTTGTAGGGCCGCTAAATTTAAAACGGCACAATGTCCAAGATACTCATAACCACTCCAGCTTAATTCTCCTTTATAATCTTTATACTTTTTAAATTCAAACTTTTGTTTTGCTCCCTGGATATAAAAAAAATCATTTTGTCTCTCTATTTCTGTAATTTCAAAACTTTTTTTCGCTGCAATCTTATTATAATCAGCTTCTTCAATACTGTCCAGTTGAAGATGAGAAAGGCCTTCTAATTTTTCATAGTATCCCACTTCGATAATTTTGCTATATTTCGGAGCTTTTGATTCTTCCGCCGTATCTAAATTCTTCTTCTGCTGTGAATTTTTGATGATGTTTGATCTTAATAAGACTGATTTACTTTTTCCAGGTTCTTTACAGGAAACAAGCAACACTACTACAAAAATGAAATATCTTACATTCATAAATTATTAGGTAAAAAACACGGATTACTATTTTAAAAACTTTGAGGAACATTGTAAACTATCCATACCAACACTCCAATTAGCGGATAGCTAAAGACTATTATTTTTTTCAAAAAAACCATTTTATCTGATTGCCGAAACAAGCTTATTAAGCAGATCAGCCAAAGGATTGGCATTAAAAAAGGAAACGGAAATAAAACCAATGAAAAAGGTATCCAGAATTTATTGCTTCCATAATTATCATCGTACCAGCGAACGATAAAAAAAGGGGTTAGTTCTTTTTCTTTTAAGGTTTTCTCAAAGTCCTGTTTGCTGTGAAAGACTTCTATCTTATCCTTTTTTTCATCAATAATATAAAAAGCAGCATCCCCTTTTGCAACCGTATAGTTTTTGTAGAAATAAAATTCTTTAAACCACACCTCCTTCTCTTTAAGAGTTAATTCTACGAGCCGCTCACTTCCTCCATCATAATAAAGTTTATTGCCATAAGGAGTAGCATCCTCCCAGGCAGAAAGCCCTCCCGCATAACACATATTAGAAAATGCGACAAACAATACCATATACTTCAATACAACAGCAGGCTTAATTAATCGCATTTTTCCAGATGGTTATAATTTTTTCAGAATAGTAATAATTCCCCGTTTGTATTAATGAATTTAATGTTGTCGGACTAATTGGAATTTCCGGAAATTGTGATTTTGCATCCGCAATAAATAAATTCTTTTTCTTCGTATCTCCAAGCAAATAAGCTGTAAGTATAAGTCCTATATGTGTATCAATGTTTTTTTTATCAATTTTAAAAGACACTTCAAACTTTGCCTGTGCATTCTGGTAATGTCCCTGATCCAGCAAAAGGTAGCCATAGTTACTAATTTGTACACTATCCCCTTTATTTTTATACAAATATTCTTTATAAGCTGCTTCGGCCTTTTTGTACTCCTTAATTTCCTGATATATTTGTGCAAGGTTAACCAATAAAATACTTTCTTTCGGATCGAGTTTTAATGCTGATGTCAAATCATTAATTGCGGCCAAAAAATCTCCCTTCTCCTGAAAAAGCCTTCCTCTTTGGGCACGATATCCATAAACATCAGGATACATCACAATCAATCTGTCGTAAATATCAAGAGCATTTTGCCAGTCCTTTAGCTGCTGGTAAGCTTGTCCGCTATAAAATTCCAAATCGCTTTCAAAATTCCCTAAGTAATCTGCATATCGGGTTAAATTATCTGTTCGATATTGATAAAGCTTATAAACTTCTATAGCTCTTTGCGGATTAGGAATTTCGATCAGGCATCGTATGTAGTTGTGGTAAATCCTCGTGATGTTTTCTCTTTCATATTGAATTGCTTTTTCAAAGTTCTGAACCGCATTTGCATAATCTTTTAAAAAATAATAATTGTTCGCTATTACTTCGTACAATTCCGCATTGCCGCTATCCATTGTAAGTGCAAACTTCGCTTCGTCTGAAGACTGTTTGTATTGCATCAAGTTGCCTAAACACAATGCTTTTAACCTGTGATAGTCAGGGTTTTGAGTGTTTATCACAATTGCTTCATTGATTACAGAAATTGAAGCTTCGTATTGTTTTTTGTTAAAAAGCTCCAGTGCTTTAGTATATATTTTTTCAGGTAATTCACTTGTTGAAACTGCGGCAACAGCACCTGAAAAATTAGGTTTAAGAGATCCAAACTTTGAACTCTCGCTTGTACTCAATGGTTTTATCGATCTTATATTGCCACTTATCTTTTCAATTTCTATCTCAAACAAACTTTGATTATCAAAATACCCTTCTTGCTCATTTTGCTTTAATAATGCATCACTTTTAGTATAATTGATATTGTTTTTTACCTGTAGATAGCATAATTGCGGATTATTGCCTAATTCTACTGTAATTTTATCCGGTTCTCTGCGAATGCTTCGAATGTAATTGATTTCTTTCTGAACTTTTTCTTGCCCTAAACCTTTTAGGGTAAAGAGTATAAATAACGAAAAACATAAAACTCTCCTCTTTATAAATTGTTTTTTCGGCAAATTATTAGTGTTCAAAATCAAAAGTTTATTTTATTAATTCTCATAAAAATATTCATATACATTGATCAGTTTATTGTCCATACTATAGATATTAACTTTTTTAATACAGCCTCTGGAATCAGTAAACGAGATGGTTTTCGAAAGGATCTTGTCTTTACTTTTGGATATAAAAATGATCTTGTCTTGTTCTTCGTTTCTTATATTTTCACTAACCAATGTATGGTCTGTGTTGTTGTAGATTTTCATTGTGGAATAAAAATCTTCTTTTTGATTTTTATACTCATATTTTATCGTCTGATTTCCCGAGGTTTCCTCAATAGTTCGTCCAAAGTCATCATACTTTAAAGAAGCAGTTAAAACGACATCTCCGCTCTCGTTTAGAGTTTCAATATTGATACACTGAAATTTGTCGTTAAAACGATACACTTTTGAAACCATTGTATTTTTCTGATCCACAGAAATGACATTAAAATGATTCTTTGCGTACTTAAAAACACTTTTGCTTTTCAATCCTTTTTGATCCTTCCGCACAATACTATCAATTAAATCATTTGCATTTCTATAATAGACATCTTCCGAAAATAAGGCTTCATTCATAAAAGTAGAATACTTTTTCAATAGTCCTTTTTGATCATACAAGCTCTCTTCCTGCATAATACTCTTTTTGTTATTCGTATTCCCTTCAAAGATGTTTGCCCTTACTTTCCCATTGGAGCAGGTTAAAGAGGCTGCTTTTCTGGGGTAATAGGAAATATTAGCGTATTTTATCAAACGATCTGCATAGTTTACGTCAATTTTAAATTTTGCTTTCAATATTTCCTGTGATTCTTTCTGACGTACTGCTATTTCAGCTTTTCTTAATGCACCGTAATACACTTTATCATCAAATGGAACTCCGAAATAAGATTCGTATGCCTTGATATATTTATCAGGATTGGTCACCACAACGGGCTTATCAACACCGTTAGACAGTATCATCCCGGATTTAGAACCATTGTCATTATTACTAAAATAATAGTAACCATAATTCTTGAATTCAATTACACAATTCTGAGTGACATGAACCACATGCACCTCCTGAATAGTATCAAAAGCTTCAGCAAATCTTTTATGCAAATTCAAGTGCTTTTCTAAACCATCTTGGTTATGATCAAAAAAAACTAAGCTCACCTCCTCTTTATGGTCAATTGCATAAAGTTCAGTCTCCGGTTCCGGATTATACGTCAATACCTTTTTTGAACAGGCCGACAATACCAGCAAACACAATGCAATACCGATTACATTACTCTTAATTTTTTTTTTCAACCTTTCCATTTTTATAAACGATATAATCTTGTGCGTCTGCCTTTTGCAAAATCAATTTTCCATTATGTGTAAATTCAGATTTTACAATCATTTCATTCTATTTCCTGTTTTCCACACAAATGTGAAAAATAAAAGCATATCAATTTAAACGGATATAAATTCGGCTGCAAAAATCAGTTATGCGCACTGATCCTTTTTAAATCCGCACTAATATCTTTGGTTTTTGACAGGAAGTGTCAGTAATATGACAGTACCATTTTCGCCAGAACTAATTTCTATACTTGTTTTTATTTTATTCTCTCTGGCCAGAATATCCAAACGCTCTTTGGCTATAGTACCCGATAAAGACTGATGATCAGCTTCTGCGTTTGATGTATTTTGATACCCTTTTCCATTGTCCGTAATTTTTACCAGTAACTGATCTTTTTCCAACTCAATTTCTAACACTATACTTCCTTTATCAGAATGATTCCCAATACCATGTATAATTGCATTTTCAACAAAAGGCTGAATAAGCATCGGTGGAATTAATACGGCAGAAGTATCCATCTCAGGCAGCAGTATTTCATAGGTAAACGTATACTCGAAACGCATTTGCTGCAAACTCAGATAATTTTCCAAGGCTTCAATCTCCTGGTCAAGAGAAACATAATTTTTACGGCTCAATTCTAAACTGCTTCGGAGTAATCTGCTAAATTGACTTAAGTATTTGATTGATTTCTCTTTTTCATCAAATCTGATAAAACTTTGCAGCGCAGACAAAGTATTGAAAATAAAATGAGGTTCCATTTGTGTTCGGAGCAATTGCTGCTGCAACAAAATTTTCTCCTTTTCCTGCTTTTGTCTTTTTTGTCTCTGGAAAAAATAAAGCAGAAACACCCATGAAATCGCTAATAGCGCCAATAATCCAACAATAAACAACAGCAGTTTATTACGTTCCAAGCGATCTGTTTTATCATCAATAGTTCGGTTAAGTCCGTAAATCGATCTGTCTTTGGCCTGCAGCTGATAAATAGTAGCCATTTCTTCTGTAGCCTGAATACCTGAATTTTTTAGAATATTGTCTTTCAGTTCCAATACCTGATTGGCCAGATTTTGTGCTT
This sequence comes from Flavobacterium sp. N502536, assembly GCF_025947345.1. NCBI lineage: Bacteria > Pseudomonadati > Bacteroidota > Flavobacteriia > Flavobacteriales > Flavobacteriaceae > Flavobacterium > Flavobacterium sp. N502536. The sequence continues at coordinate 4,967,091 of NZ_CP110011.1, forward strand.
TAGTGCTATCTCCCTTAGCAAAGTAATAATGCATTTTGGCCTGCTTATTAAGACATAATTCATAAAAAGATAGAATATGAAAATGCTGCTCCTCAATTTTATCTGCCTGTTTAATTAAGTCTTCGGCATTTGCAAATTGTTTGGTTAGAACATTTAAATCAATAAGATTGGCTAAAGTAGTATACAGATTTTTTACGGCAACAGGTTTCTCCGGGTCTGCCAGCAAAATTTCCGCGTCATATTGTTTTACAAAGTCATAATAATGAATCGCGTCCTTGTACCGATCACTCAATGTATAGTAATGTGCCGTATGCTCATTTGCAAATCTGATTTGCATCGGATCATTTGTTTCCATTGAGATATGTTTCAGCTTTTGGAGGTAAAAAAGAAGCGAATCTGCCTTATAAACTTTACTCTCTTCACAAGCTGTAAATAACTGCGAATAGGCCCTGAAATTGTACTTATAATTAGCATCAGGCAGTTTTTTCAGAATTCGCAAAGCAAGCTGATTTTGCTCTACAGACTTTGGATACTGGCTAATTTTATTGTTATCCTGAGCAGCATTAAGCAAACAGATCACTTTTGCCAAAGGTTTGCTTTGCAGCGAATCATCATTCATTATGATGGCTGCTGACTTATTGAAATAATATACGGACTGATAAAATTTCCCATCAAGTTCTGCCAGTAAACCAGCTCCGTTATAAATAGTAAATTTAAGATCATTAAACTCTTTTTCCTTTTCAATCAAAGTCAAAGCTATATTGATGTGTTTTTTAGCACTATCGATATCAGTCTTTGCTAAGCCCTTAGCAAGATTGTAATGTATAAAAGCCAAACTTGAGGTCGACTTTGAAAAATCTTTTTGTTTGAGTTTACCAGTCCAAAAAGCAAATTTATCTATTGATGGATTTTGATCCAAACTATCACTGGTCTGCTGTAATTTTTCTACTAATTTTTCCGAATTGAGGAGTGAATGTTCCGATTTCTGCTGACAGGAAATTAGTAGCAACAACAAAAAAAGTACTATTTTGTTCATTATCTCAAAGGATTTAGGTGATCCATAACAAAATCTTTTCTGCGGGTCGCCACGGGAACTTCGGCCAAATTTTTCATAATGATTACACCCGTTTTCATGTATTTATCAATAAAATTTTTATTCACAATATAAGATTGGTGTGTCTTAATGAAAAAATGATCCGGCAGAATGTCTTCGAAGTATTTTAAAGGTTTAGAAGCGGTTATCTTTTTCTTATCACCCAAATGAAATTGCGTGTAAGATCCTTCGCCTGACAGGTATATAATTTCATCCAGCCGCACGATCTGCATGCAGTCCACAGAAGTGATACAAATACTCGAACTCATTTCAATAGTTTTAACGGAGCTGTATTCTTTTACAACATTAATCTGACTCAAATAATCAGTGCGTTTAACTTTCCTAACTTTCTGTATTGCTGTTGAAAATTCACCCTCATCTATTGGTTTTAGCAAATAATCCAATGCTCCATACTTAATGGCTTTTATCGCAAAATGATTGTAAGCTGTAATAAAAATGATAGAAAAAGAGGGCTCTTCCAACTGATTCAATATATCGAAAGCGGTACCGTCTGACAGCTGAATATCCATCAACACCAAGTCTGGTTTCACATCTTTTATGATTTGCAATGCTTCTTCTACCGAACCCGCCATTGCTTCAAGCTTTAGAGACTCTTCTTGTAAAACTAACCATTGCAATTCTTTTCTTATCGCAGGTTCATCTTCAATAATTACTGTTTTTATTTTGTCCATATATGAAACAACAATTTTAATAAATTTAGATTGTACTACTTACGATTTCCTCTTAAACGAAATTTTTTCAACCAACAAATCAAACAGAAAAAGAAACAATGCTCCTACAGTTAAAATTGGAATAACAGCCAATCTGAAACCAACTTCCCAAACATTCGTGTAAGTACTCCATGATGCTTCTCTTTCTATAAAAATTTCAGTATCTATTATCCACCATGAAGATAAGAGAATCAAAGCTGTAATTAGTATCCTAAAAATCTTTTTTGACGAAAACTTAAACAAGAAAACATGACTAATCGCAATTAAAAATACAGGTAGTATCGAAGAAAACAGTAAGTCTAAAAAAATATCACACTCCAAACAGGAAGAAGACGGTTGAGTTTTATAGTCCCACAAAGCCCAGTATCCCTGCGCTATAGTAGCCATAATTATAAGGAATAATATACCTGTTAATAGTACCACATTGCTAAAGAATCGGTTGTTCATTGAAATAAATTTTATAATGCGAATATATACTATTTTACTTCTATGCAAGTCCGTAGCCCTCATTTTAGCGGTTCCAACAGTAAGAAATCATGTATACCACCGTTAGTTGTTAAATAGCGATCAAAAGTAGCCTAAATACAACTATAAGTTTTCGCTTTTTTTTGATTCTCGAAATACATCCAAATACCTTTGTAAGATCTAAAAATAAAAAAACAATACCATGTTAAATACTAAAATGATAGGCAATAAAATTGCTGTAGCGCGAAAAAAAACAAACTTGTCTCAGGCACAGCTTGCCGAGCAATTATTTATCAGTTCACAAGCCGTTGGAAAGTGGGAACGCGGAGAATCTATGCCCGACATCACCACTTTTAATCGTTTGGCGGAAATTCTGGGCGTTGATCTTAACTATTTCTCTGAAAATTTTCAATCTGAAACTACTAAAACGGCAGCCGTTGAACCATTGACAAAACAACCTGATGAATTACCCGCAACAAAGCCAAAGAAAAAACTTAGCTGGGATATGTCATATGGAAACTGGACAGACGCTGACTTTTCGGGGTTAAAAAATCTAAACGAAAAATTTAGTTCCTCCAATATGCAGCGCTGCTTGTTTATCGGATCGGACATATCAGATCT